>NZ_CP018786.1 GCF_002025665.1 Chryseobacterium indologenes
ATAGCGTGAATGCATATAAGAATCTTCTGCCTGTTTCAGGAATTAGGAATTGGGGCTCAGTTGTAAACAATGCACAAGGTCAATTTTTATTGGTAAATAATTCTAAGTGGAATAATGCGGTTGCATTTGAAACTTATGATGCAGGTAACCAGCTCATCAGTGTTTCTATTGTGGGAACGGGAGATACTACATTGGCAAATACATATGTTGATTTCCCTTCTAATGCTTTGAAAGTTTATGCAGTAGGATATAACGGACAAAAAATTCTTGTGTATCCGGCAAATACTTTAGCTGTTAAGGATAGTAAGACAAATAATAATGAATTTTGTTTATCCGAATCCTTTAAAAAATGGACAAAAACTGGTTATTCATATTAAAAATTCAAGAGAAAATTTGAATGCAGAATTATATGATATGGCAGGAACATTATTGATTTCAGCAAAAGGTTCTTTAAGTGAAATAAATAAGGAAATTAATGATAAAATAAAAGATTTGAAAACTGGAATTTATGTTATTTCAATAAATGATGAAACCAATAAATATAACTCTAAGATTATTAAAGAATAATATTTGTAATTAATTTGCCGAAATTTGATATTATCCAATTGGACGCACATTAAAAACTATTACGTAATTGAGATTTAATTAAGATGATATAAACAGCAGGAAATTTTGAATTTCTGCTGTTTTTTTTATTCATTTTGAGTAAAAATTTTATAGAAAGTCCATAGTAAATCATCTATCATCTAACAAGTAATTTTAAAAATGATTACTTAAAAAATTAAGCATCATAATGCGTTCTATTCTTACCTTTACCTTTTAAAATATCTGTATGCTGAAAGAAAGAGCTGATCATCAACTGGCTTATTGGTAGAGGAAAATCATAATATAACAAAGTCAAAATGATTAAAAAATGACAGGAGGATTCAGAAAAAAGATCCGTCAGAAAAATGCGGAGAACAGTGGTTTCGGAACCAATGCCTCAGGAAGGTTCATCAATAAAGATGGTCTCCCGAATGTTCAGAGAAGGGGTGTGAATGTGTTCAACAGGTTAAGCTGGTATCACACCATGCTGAATTTATCCTCATTTCGATTTATTTCTTATTGGTTATCGCTTATATTCTCATTAATCTACTGTTTGCCATGATCTATTACCTGATTGGGGTAGAGCACCTTACAGGAATAGATAAGAGTGATCCACTCAATGAATTTATTGATGTCTTTTTCTTCAGTTCTCAGACATTCACAACGGTTGGATATGGGAGAATCGCTCCGGTAGGATTTTTGGCAAGTCTTGTAGCAACTTTTGAAGCTTTTCTGGGATTGCTTACCTTTGCCATTGCAACAGGACTTTTTTATGGAAGATTTTCAAGACCGCGGGCATACCTTTAGATTTTCTGATATTGCAGTTATTGCTCCTTTTCAGAATCTTCAGCATTGATGTTCAGGCTTGCTCCCTATAAAAATAATGCATTGACGGATGCAGACGTAATTGTTTCTGTAGCCATTGAGGTTATGGAAAATGGAGTTGCCAAAAGTAATTTTTACAGACTTACCACGCAGATGAGTAAGATCAATACTTTGGCTCTCAACTGGACTGTAGTGCATAAAATTGATGAAAACTCTCCGTTTTACGGTTTTTTCTGAAGAAGATTTTAAAAATACAGATATTGAGCTTATCGTACAGGTACGCGCATTTGACGAAGTCTTTTCAAATACGGTGGTTCAAAGATCGTCTCTATACTACAGGAGAAATTGTATACGGAGCTAAATTTGTTCCGATGTATTATCCAAACAAAGAAAATCTTTCAACGGTACTGGATCTGGATAAAATTAACGAGTATAAAAAAGAAGAACTTCCGGAGTCCGTGAGAAACAAAGAATAAATGGATTTAGATTTTTATAAAAAACAGGCGATACAAAAGCAGAAAGAACACAAGAAATTTCTGGACGGATTAAAGAAAAAACCGCCCAAAAATCTCGATTATATAGTGCAGGAAACACATGATGAAGTTTTTGAAGAAATAGACTGTTTGCAGTGTGCCAATTGCTGCAAAACAACGGGACCTCTCTATACCGAAAAAGATATTGAGAGAATTTCCAAACATCTTCGAATGAAGTCTGCAGACTTTGAAGCAAAGTTTTTAAAGAGTAGATGAAGATAATGATAAAGTATTACAGAATCTTCCCTGTTTTTTTCTGAACAACGATAATACATGTTCTATCTACGATGTAAGACCAAAAGCCTGTCGTGAATATCCTCATACAGACCGTAAAAAGATTTATCAGATCAATAATTTGATGCTGAAAAATACTGTTATCTGTCCTGCAGCATTTGAATTCGTAGAAAAAATGATGAAGAATGTGACGAAGTAAACCTAAGGCGGGGAGCTGGATGCTGGAAGCAGGAAGTCTTGATAATAGACCATTTCAGCTAATATTTTCACTGAAATAAACTTCCAGTTTCCAGCATCTCGCTTCCAGTCCAATCATCTGAACTGATTTTTGCAAATTCCTCTTAAATAATTATAAAGTACGTTAAATAAGTCTTTTACACATAATTTTATAAATGATGCCTCGTTTAAGTTAAACAATCATTTAAATATTACATTATGAAAAAGTTATTTTTAACGGCAGCGTTTACATTAGTCGGAAATCGCAGTATCAGCACATCAACACCACAAAAGCCGGCCGATACTTTACTAATAACACTACGACAACTCAAACTCAACAACCGAATACACAGACTACAAGTCCTTCGGATCAGAAGAATCAACAGGAAAAATCACCTGCAACTACAATGGAAACTGCACCTGCAACGGATCCATCAGTAAGTACACGCCTACTGATGCCACTAAACCTGCAGATGCTCCTAAAGAAGAGAAGAAAGACAAAAAGAAGAAAAGTAAAAAGCACTTTAGCAAACACTAGTCGGAATCCTGAAATCTTGTATTTCAGGATTTTTTTTGTTCGATTTCTTTTGTTTTGAACGGAGGATCTTAGTGATCAATCCAGTGGCAGATTTTCAGTGATTGGAAATTGAACGGCCCCTTTTGAAAATTTATATTTTCTTTCTTTAAATCTTTTCAAAATTACGGATACCTTCAGCTCCGGGATAGAATCCGATATGTTTTTTATATCCCGCAAAATAAATTAATGGTTTTCCTTTGTATCGAAAGCAGGCATCTGATATCCAATATATTCTTCCAAATCCGGAATCTGTAAATGGATGGCTTTTCTGAGTTCAATCAATTTTTTCTGTACTTCTATCGGGAACAGAAGAATGTATTCATCAATATTTTTAAAGTGTTTTGCATGATATAAAATAAAAAAGCACTGCATATAGCAGCGCTTTCTCCTTTCACTTTTTACTTTTTTCCCATTATCCCGGGAACAGGCTATATCAAAAAAGGTCGGGAGTTTTCCCAACTTTGTTTTTTTGTTACACAACTCCTTGAGCCAACATTGCTTCTGCTACTTTTACGAAGCCGGCAATATTTGCACCTTTTACGTAGTTTACATAACCGTCTTCGTCTTTTCCGTAGTCTCTACAGCTTTGTGGATACCGATCATGATTTCCTTTAATCTTGCATCAACTTCTTCAGAAGTCCAGTTAAGACGGATAGAGTTCTGAGTCATTTCTAATCCTGATGTAGCAACACCTCCAGCGTTGGAAGCCTTACCAGGAGAGAATAATACTTTATTGTCTAAGAAATAGTTGATGGCATCTAGTGTAGAAGGCATATTAGCCGCTTCGTTACACAAACACATCCGTTTTCAACTAATTTTCTTGCATCATCTAAATCTAGTTCGTTTTGAGTTGCGAAGGGAAAGCAACATCACACTTCACATCCCAAGGACGTTTTCCAGCATGGAACTCAGCTGAAGGATATTTTTTAGCATAGTCTTCAGCTCTGTTATTTCCTGAAGATCTAAGCTCCAATAAATAATCGATCTTTTCTCCGCTGATACCGTCTTTATCATAGATGTATCCGTCTGGTCCAGAGATTGTTACTACTTTAGCTCCTAGTTCAGTTGCTTTTTTGATAACTCCCCAAGCTACGTTTCCGAAACCTGATACTGTTACGATTTTATCCTGGAAATTCTGTCCGATCGTTTTAAGCATCTGCTCTGCGAAGTATACTACACCGTATCCTGTAGCTTCAGGACGGATTAATGAACCTCCATAAGCAAGACCTTTTCCTGTAAGAACTCCGGTAAACTCATTTCTGATTTTCTTGTACTGACCGAATAAATATCCGATTTCTCTTGCTCCAACACCGATATCTCCAGCAGGTACGTCTGTTTCAGGGCCGATGTGCTTACATAATTCGGTCATGAAAGCCTGGCAGAAACGCATTACTTCCATATCAGATTTTCCTTGTGGATCGAAATCTGAACCTCCTTTACCACCTCCCATTGGAAGAGTTGTCAAAGAATTTTGAATACTTGTTCGAACGCTAAGAATTTAAGAACAGATAAGTTTACAGTAGGGTGGAAACGGATTCCTCCTTTGTATGGTCCAATAGCAGAGTTCATTTGAATTCTGAAACCTCTGTTAACCTGAATTTCTCCTTTGTCATCAACCCATGGAACTCTGAAAATAATAATTCTTTCAGCTTCAGCCATTCTTTCAAGCAGCTTCATTCCGGTATATTCTTTTTTAGTAGCAATGAATGGAATTACGGTTACGGCAACTTCTTTTACAGCCTGTAAAAATTCCGGTTCGTTAGGATTTTTTGCTTCAATTTTTGCAATAAACTCTTGGATTTTCTGGTCAATATTATATTGTTCCATATATTAAGGTTGAATATTATTGTCAACAAATTTAATTTTTTTTTCAAGATTCACAACACTATATTTTAACATTGTTAAAAATTAAATAATAATGTTCCGTAATATTATTAAATTGATAATTTATGTTCAAATTTTATTAAAAATGAAATGTTATATGTGAAATAATGCAATATTAAGAAATCGTTAAATCTTAAATTGCGATGAATTGCCTCCCGGAAAATGATTTTACTTTCCCTAAAAGTTCCAATTCTAAAATTATTGGTAAGATTTTATGGGTAGGGAGATCAATTCTCAGTGAGAGATCGTCTAAACAAATTTGAGGATAAGATTGAATAGATTGATATATTAATTTCTGATTGTCAGATAATTGTGGTTTTGTCTCGCTATAAGGAAATAACTCTTCTATTTTTTCTTTAGGATCATTTAATCCAAGGAGTCCAATAAGATCTTTTATGGTAGAAATAGCGGTTGCTTTATTATGGAAAATCAGCTGATTACATCCCTGGCTATTGCTTTCCGTAATTTTTCCAGGCAGAGCAAAAACATCACGGTTATAATCATTAGCAAATGTTGCTGTGCTCACAGAACCTCCTCCAAAACCTGTTTCCACTACAATAGTTGCCGGAGATATTCCTGCCACGATTCTGTTTCTTTGGATGAAGTTTTCCCGATCTGGCTTTCTGGAAGAGCTGAACTCCGTTATTAATGCACCTCCTTCCTGTAAAATTTTCTCAGAAAGTTTTCTGTTTGTTGCCGGATATAAATATTGAAAACCATGTGCAAGAACTGCTACAGTGGGTTTTTGATGACAAATAGACTGTTCGTGAACTTCTTTGTCGATGCCTAAAGCAAGACCGCTTACAGATGTATATTTTGAAGATTGTGTTGCTTTGAAGAAGTCTTCAATAAACTGTTTTCCATAAGTTGTCATATTTCGAGTTCCTACAATACTTACCTTGGGCAGTGCATTCTCAATATTCCCTTTTGATAAAGAATAGCCGGAGCATCATTACATTCATTAAGTAGAGAAGGGATTTCTTTGAGATGTTTTAACCTGATTTGAATATTATTTTTTTCGCAAAAATTTAATTCTTCTTCTGCGAATTTCAAATGAGACTTATTTCCAATATCCGAGACTGTTCTTTGTCCTATTCCTTCCAGTCTTTTATATTCTTTTTTTGCTCTTTTCCAGGCTTCCTGAGCGCTTCCAAAAGTACGGACAAGTTTATGAAAATGAATATCACCAATCTGGCTGCATTCGTGGAGGGCGATGGCATAAAAGTATTCTTCGGAGATCATGTGTGTTTTTTTTCAAATGTAATGAAATAAGTTTTATCTTTTTCTCAATTCATCCAAATGATCCCATATATCATCCTTTTTCTTGTAAGGAAGTTCCATAAAGTCTTCAGGATGATTTTCTTTGTATTCCTGCCACAATTTATCATCCTTTTCGCTGTAATAATTCGGAAACTCCCAGATGAACTTTTTCTTCTTTTCGCCGACATTTTTAAAGGCAAATGCAATAATACTGCCTACTACAGCTCCGGAAAGATGGGCCTGCCATGAAATTTTACTCGGTTCCTGCATATTGTAAAACAATTCTTCGGGAAGCATCCCCCAAATCAAACTGCCATAATAAAGCACAACAAGCATTGAAATAGTGAGAAGTTTCGTATTCCATTTAAATACCCCGCTGAAGAATAGGAAAAAAGCGAGTACATAAACTACACCACTGGCTCCGATGGTACAAGTGTACATATATTCACCTGTAAGAATATCAATGGGAGGAAGAAGCCATACCAAAAGTCCCGTTGCCAGCCAGCCGATGATAAAGACTTTGTTGGCAACCAATGGATAAAACTGATACAGCAAAAACATAAGTGCTGCTATGGGAATAGAATTTCCTATAATATGATCAATATTTCCATGTAAAAGGGGAGAAGTAACCACGCCAAGCAATCCCTCAGGTAAGAGAGGAATAATGGCTCCAAAACAGCTTTGAAAAAAGCCCTGCATTTGTAAAAAATACCCGAACCACATCGCTGAAAGCATCAGTAATGGGTATATAACCGCTCTTTTGGAAATTACATTTTTGAACATGTGGATTTTACGTCAAATCAAAAGCCAATAATAAATTTCGGAAAATTTGTCGATGAATTCGTTCCTACCGATCTGATTTTAAGACAAAAGGTATTAAATTTAACTTTTGAACTTATTATTTTGGCATTGATTTTATAGAAATATCTTGTTATGAGGAGATTAAACTTTATTGAAATTCGATTCTTTTACAGCTGAATTTACCTTTAAAAAAAATTATATTAATATTTTTGCATTGAAAATTATTTAGAGTAATGAAGAAGTTTTTATTGATTCTTTCCTGTTTTATAGGAATATATGCTAGTGCACAAGAAGAATTGAAAAAAGATTCCGTAGTAGTAGACACTGTTAAATACTGGTCGGTTTTAGGAAAAAATACATTAATGATTAACCAGGCTGCCTTTTCAAACTGGGTTGGAGGTGGAGCCAACAACGTCGGATGGCTAGCCGGTACCAATTATAACCTCACCTATGAAAAAGACAAAGATCTCTGGGAAAATATCATTGTTCTTGGGTATGGTCAGAATGATACAAAAGGACTTGGAATAAGAAAGACACAGGATGTTATCAATGTTTCTACCAATTATGGGAGAAAATTTTCGAAAAGCTGGTACTTCTCTTTAGGAGCTGGTTTGCAATCACAGTTTGCGGCAGGATATGAAGATGGAAATAACCCTGAAGCCAAAAAAATCTCAAACTTTATGGCTCCTGGCTATGTAAACGTCGGGATGGGTATCACGTACAGGCCCAATGATGATCTTACGGTAACTTTGCGTCCTACCAACGCCAGATGGACGTTTGTATTGGATAAAGACCTTCAGACAGCAGGGAGCTATGGTTTAAAAAATGATGGAGATACTTCTTTATTACAATTCGGTTTTCTGGGTACAGCCATGTATAAACTAAAAATAATGGAAGATATTTATTTAACCAATACAGCTTCTGTCTTTTCAAATTATCTTGATCATCCGGAAAGGCTGGTTCTTGCCTATGGAGCTCTATTAAACCTGAAGGTAAATAAATATATTTCATCCAATGTAACAGTAGATTTACTCTACGATCATAATCAGATAGAAAAAACACAGCTGAAGCAGACTCTTGGAATCGGATTTGCGTATACACTGGAAAATGGGGTAAAACGTTCTGATCGTAAAGATAGCCAGTGGTGGATCAAAAAATAGTTTAGAAAACTTATTTTATAATTAAAAACACTTCAAAAATGAGGTGTTTTTTCTTTTTAAAATACTGTAGTTTTAAGTTGATTTAAGTTTGATAGTTAATGGTTTTGGTTGTAAATACCTTGTTTTCAGTTGTTTGTAATGTTGTTTTTCGATTATGTTAAATTCATTTTAAAGTGAATTTTATGATGGCGTAAATTATTATTTATACATTTGTAATAAATCAACATTATGAAAAAACTTTTATTGATCAGTTCTATCTCTTTTGGGGTTGTAGCGTTCGCTCAGGAGGCTAAGACAGAAACTCCGGCATCAGACACCGTTAAAGCATGGTCTATTCAGGGACAAAATACATTAATGCTTAATCAGGCTGCCTTTTCAAACTGGGTAGGAGGTGGAGCCAACAATGTTGGGTGGCTTGCTGGTGTTAATTACAACCTGACGTATGAAAAAGGGAAAGATCTTTGGGAAAATATTATTATTCTGGGTTACGGACAAAATAACACGCAGGGAACTGGAGTAAGAAAGACTCAGGATGTTATTAACCTGTCTACAAACTATGGTAGAGAATTTGCCAAGCATTGGTATTTGTCTGCAGGCGCAGGGCTTCAGACTCAGTTTGCTCCGGGTTATGAAGATGGAAATAATCCTGATGCTAAAAAGATTTCTAATTTTATGGCTCCCGGATATCTGAGTGTAGGAGCTGGGGTTACTTATCGTCCTAATGACAATCTTACCGTGACTTTACGCCCGGCAAATGCAAGATGGACTTTTGTTTTAGACGAAGATCTTCAGAAAGCGGGAACTTATGGTCTTAAAAATGATGGAGATTCTTCTCTTTTCCAATTCGGTTTCCTGGGAACAGCAATGTATAAGCTGAAGATTATGGAGAACATTACCTTGCTGAATACGGCTTCTGTATTTTCAAATTATCTTGATCATCCGGAAAGACTGGTTCTTGGATACAGCGGAGTTTTAAGCATGAAAATCAATAAATATATTTCTACCAATGTTACCCTGGATCTTTTGTATGATCATAATCAGATATGGAAGACCCAGTTGAAGCAGACTTTAGGTGTAGGATTGGCTTATAATTTTGATAATGGTAAGAAACGTTCGGATAATAAAGATAACCAAGGTTGGTTAAAGAAATAAAACAGAAAGATAATCTGTAATAAAAATAAAAAAGCACTTCGAAAAGAAGTGCTTTTTGTATCAATATATATAAGTCTTAGAATTCTATATCAACTCCTAATTTTTCAGCTAATAGCTTGGAAATTTTATCTTTTAGAGGTTCTATATCAATGTTTTGCATTGCATCATTAGCGAAAGCATATAAAAGTAATGCCTGAGCTTCTTTTTTAGAAATTCCTCTTGCTCTCAGATAGAATAAAGCATCTTCATTCAATTGACCTACTGTACAACCGTGAGAACATTTTACATCGTCTGCAAAGATTTCTAACTGAGGTTTGGTATCAATACTTGCCCCTTCGCTTAGCAATACGTTGTTATTCTGCTGATAAGCATTTGTTTTCTGAGCAATTTTGTCCACAAAAACTTTTCCGTTGAAAACTCCGTGAGCATTCCCATCAAAGATTCCTTTGTAGTTCTGGTAACTTTCACAGTTCGGGAAGTTATGGTGAACCGCCGTATGGTGATCTACCAACTGATCTTTCCCGATAATGGTGATTCCGTTCATGAATGAATTGATATTAGATCCATTATGAATAAAATCAAGGTTGTTTCTTACCAGTTTACCTCCGAAAGAGAATGTGTTTACCGTTGTTAAACTGTCTTTCTCCTGTCTTGCAAAAGTATTGTCGATAAGATAGGTTGTGTTGTTATCGTTCTGAAGTTTGTGCCAGTCAGCCTTTGCATTAGGGTATGTAAAGATCTCCGTTACAGAGTTTGTTAATACGTAAGTGCTGTCAAAATTGTGATGGCTTTCAATGACCTCTACTTTAGCTCCTTCTTCTACGATCAAAAGGTTTCTTGTATTGTAAAACGTGTTTTCCTCCTGATTCTGAGAAATATAAAAAACGTGGATTGGCTTTTCAATCACTACATTTTTAGGAACTTTAAGGAAGAAACCATATTTGCAGTAAGCAAGGTTCAGGTTCGTAAAAGCCTGTTCTTTGGAAGCAATCGTATTGAAATACTTTTCAAAAACCTCTTTATGCTTCTCATCATTCAATGCATAATTGAATGAAAGGAATTCTACATTCTCAATAGAAACTTTAGATAGCTCCTTGTGAAGCTTACCGTTTACAAAAACAATCCAATCAAAATTTTCTTCTCCAAGGTGCAGTTCATCAAACTGCTCTTTAGTGATATTGTGGCTCTCTTTCGGGAAGAAGTTGTAGCTTTTTTCCGTGATTTCCTTTAGATTGGTATATTTATATTCTTCGTCTTTTTTTGTCGGAAAACCAAGGTTTGCAAATCTTTGAAGAGCAGCTTTTCTGCTGTCGTCCAGAAACCTGTGACGAAGACTCTCCAAAAATTCATTATGGTTCTCTATAATTTGTTCTTTTAATGCCATTACTGGTATATCTGTGGTTTGCACCATTTTTTCTTTTTTTATTAACTAAAATATTGTTATTCCGAGGAATAGGAAACCCAATTTTTAATAGTAGAGACTCTTTTTTGCTACATTGTATGAATGATTGTGAAAAAAGGTTATCTCTGAAATAATATATATTCTTCTTAGTTAAGAAGCCAGTCGTAACCTTTTTCTTCAAGTTCTAATGCTAAAGACTTGTCACCTGTTTTGATGATTTTTCCATCTGCTAAAACGTGAACGAAATCAGGCTGAATATAGTTTAGCAATCTCTGATAGTGCGTAATCAAAAGAACTGCATTCCCTTCATTTTTAAAATGATTTACTCCATCTGCCACGATTCTTAAAGCATCGATATCCAATCCTGAATCTGTTTCATCAAGAATAGCCAGCTTAGGATTAAGCATCATCATCTGGAAAATTTCATTTCTTTTCTTCTCACCTCCGGAGAATCCCTCGTTCAATGATCTTGAAAGGAAATCTTTTTTAATTCCTAATTTTTCAGATTTCTCGCGGATTAATGCAAGCATTTCTTTTGCCGGCATTTCTTCCAGTCCGTTTGCTTTTCTCGTCTCGTTCAAAGCAGCTTTGATAAAGTTCGTTACAGAAACTCCCGGAATTTCCACTGGATACTGGAAAGAAAGGAAAATCCCTTTGTGAGCTCTATCTTCAGGAGCTTCTTCACTGATGTCTTGTCCTTCGAAAAGAATTTCTCCACCAGTCACTTCGTAATCTTCTTTTCCTGCGATTACAGAAGAAAGGGTAGATTTACCAGCTCCGTTGGGTCCCATGATCGCGTGAACTTCGCCCGGCTTTATTTCAAGATTAATACCTTTTAATATTTCTGCGCCATCTTCAATTTTGGCGTGAAGGTCTTTAATTTGTAACATTCTTGCTAACTTTTGCTTTTTATAATTGTATGAGCTTCTTTCCTTTAGGTACACATCGTCTTTGTATTAGGATATCTCCTCAATAGACGGACAGAAGCTTTTTATATTTTATGTTTATAATAATCTTCAACGAAGATTATAACTTATATTTCCGTTTATAACGGTTGATCATCAGATAAAAACTCTGAAAACCTTGCCTTTAAAATCAGTTTGTTTTTATCTGAAGGGTTCTTTTTTGATCATATTATCCTACTGAACCTTCTAATGAAATCTCAAGTAATTTCTGAGCTTCAATAGCAAATTCCATTGGAAGCTTGTTCAAAACTTCTTTGCTGAAACCATTCACAATCAGAGCAATGGCTCTTTCTGTATCAATACCTCTCTGGTTACAGTAGAAAATCTGATCTTCCCCAATCTTTGAAGTCGTTGCCTCGTGCTCTAACTGTGCTGTAGGATCTTTGATTTCAATATAAGGGAAAGTATGAGCTCCACATTCATTACCCATCAATAAAGAGTCACATTGTGAGAAGTTTCTTGCTCCTTTTGCTGAAGGCATTACTTTCACCTGTCCTCTGTATGAGTTTTGTGATTTCCCGGCAGAAATACCTTTTGAAATAATCGTTGATTTGGTATTCTTTCCGATGTGGATCATTTTTGTTCCTGTATCTGCATACTGGTGGTTGTTAGTAACTGCAATAGAGTAGAATTCTCCGATAGAATTGTCTCCTTTAAGGATACAAGACGGATATTTCCATGTTACTGCAGAACCTGTTTCTACCTGTGTCCATGAGATTTTTGCATTTCTTTCGCAAAGTCCTCTTTTCGTTACAAAGTTGAATACACCTCCTTTTCCTTCTTCGTTACCAGGATACCAGTTCTGTACCGTTGAATATTTGATCTCGGCATTGTCTAAAGCAATAAGCTCTACAACTGCTGCGTGAAGCTGGTTTTCATCTCTTGATGGAGCTGTACATCCTTCAAGATAAGAAACATAACTTCCTTCATCAGCTACAAGAAGCGTTCTTTCAAACTGTCCTGTTCCTGCCTGGTTGATACGGAAATAAGTAGAAAGTTCCATAGGGCATTTTACCCCTTTAGGAATATAACAGAAACTTCCGTCAGAAAATACTGCGGAATTCAATGCTGCATAAAAGTTATCTCCTCTCGGAACAACTTTTCCAAGATATTTTCTTACTAAATCAGGGTGGTTTTTAATAGCCTCAGAGATGGAGCAGAAAATAATTCCTTTCTCTGCCAATGTATCCTGGAAAGTGGTTTTCACAGAAACTGAGTCCATTACAATATCTACGGCAACTCCGGAAAGTCTTTTTTGCTCTTCGATATTAATCCCTAGCTTTGCGAATGTCTTCAACAACTCAGGATCTACTTCGTCAAGACTTGCCAGTTCTGGCTTTACTTTAGGAGCAGCGTAATAACGGATTGCCTGAAAATCTGGTTTTTCATATTTGATATTGGCCCATTCAGGCTCTACCATTTTCTGCCAGATTTTGAAAGATTCCAATCGCCATTCAGTCATCCATTCCGGTTCTTCTTTTTTAGCAGAGATGGCACGGATGATGTCCTCATTTAAACCAA
This sequence comes from Chryseobacterium indologenes, assembly GCF_002025665.1. Taxonomy (GTDB): domain Bacteria; phylum Bacteroidota; class Bacteroidia; order Flavobacteriales; family Weeksellaceae; genus Chryseobacterium; species Chryseobacterium metallicongregator. The sequence goes on from NZ_CP018786.1 coordinate 13,116, forward strand.
TCGGGAAATCTTCATAATCAATCTTCGTTTCCCAACCGAATTCATATTTTTTATTTTCTAGATCGACTCTTAAATCGTCTTCTGTATATTTACTCATTACTTTTTTTTAGATTTCAGATTTTAGATTTCAGAATTCAGAGTAGATCTGAGGTCTGAAATCTAGGATCTAATGTCTTTTCTCTAAAGACTAAATGATTCCCCACACCCACATGTTCTGGATGCATTCGGGTTGTTAAAAACAAACCCTTTTCCGTTCAATCCTCCTGAATACTCAAGAGTTGTTCCTGCTAAATAAAGGATGGATTTTTTATCTATAATAATTTTAATGTTATTATCTTCAAAAATCTGATCTGTGTCTGTTTTTTGGTTATCAAACTTTAAAACATACTCTAAACCAGAGCATCCGCCGCTTTTCACCCCTACTCTTATATAATCTTCAGCAGGGTTAAAACCATCTTCCGTCATTAACTGGATGGCTTTCTCCTTTGCATAGTCTGATACTTTTATCATTGTATTTATTTAGAATGATTTAATGATGCAAAAATACGAACTAATTTTCGCAATCTCAAATCGAAGATATCTATTTTAATGATTCTGTTATTAATAGCAATTTCTGAGAGGATAAATTATGTTAAAAAATAATAAATTTAGCCTTTCAATGTGAAGATTTCATTAAGGATTTAACCTTGAATCTTATTTTCTATCTATAAAGAAAATTGGTCATGAAACAAAAAATAATAGTTTTTTTTGTATTGTTTTTCACCATTGTATCCTATGGACAGACCACCAGATTTGTTTATGAAACCTTGGTAAATCCGGATTCAATCAATCTGGTAAGTATGAAAAGTGAGAGAACTTTTCTGGATGTTAAAGGAGATCGTTCCTTATTCATCAGTGAAAATAAATTGAAAAGAGACTCTCTTTTTGCAGAACTAAGGTCAGAAATAAAGGAAAACAAGAAAGAGGAAAAAGATTTTTCAAAAATGGAAGGAAAAAAACATTTTGAACCTACATTTTTTGAATATTTCATTACCAAGACAATTCCGGATCAGAAAGTGTATTATTATGAGAAGGCTTCCGGAAAACAAATTTATTATCAGGAAGACAGACCTGTAAAATGGGAAATCACTAATATGATTGAGAAACAGAATGGATATTCTGCCCAAAAAGCAGTTGCCGAGTTTGGAGGAAGAGTCTGGACAGCTTGGTTTACTAAAGAAATTCCACTGTCTGACGGTCCTTACAAGTTTTCAGGATTGCCAGGACTGATTGTAAAACTGGAGGATGACAAAGGAGATTATAAATTTGATCTTGTGAAAAAGCTTACGCTTAAAAATGCTTTTGAAGAACAGATAAATGCTGATGCTAAGCAAAGTACAAGAATTAATTTCCATGGTGATAAAGCTGCTCTTGAACTGGAATTCGGTAAAAACAAAAAAGCGATGGCCGGGAATAATACTGGTGGAAATATGAATTTCGGAGGTGGAAAACATGGCGGCGGAATGAATGGTGGTGGAATGAGAGGAGGCGGCAACGGAAGTGGTGGAATGCACAGAGGCGGAATGGGTGGAGACAATCAGGGAATACCCATGTCACAAGGCTCATCTGTAGAAATACCTTCTTTTACCAATATAGCACAGAATCCAATTGAATTAAAATAAATAAAAATATAAATGAAAAAATTAGGTATTATCGCATTGGCACTGTTCATACAGAATGTTTCTGCACAGACAAACAGGTTTGTGTATCAGGTGACTATGAAGCCTGATGCTGAAAATAAAACAGATATCAAAACTGAAAATGCTTATCTGGATATTTCTCCGGAAAAATCAGTGTTTTATTCTGAAAACAGAATCAAAAGAGACTCCATTATGCAAAAAGCATTTCAAGGTGGGGGCGGAAGAGGAAGTATCAACAGAGATCAGATGGAAGGTTTGAGAACGAATATCAACTATTCTGTAGAAAAGGATAAGACGAACCAAAAAACATATTTTAAAGACAGAATAGGACGTGATCTCTATTCTTATGAAGAAGACAGACCTCTGAACTGGAAAATTGGATCAGAAACCAGAAAAATTGGCGATTACAAAGTTCAGAAAGCTGAAACCGAGTTTGGAGGAAGAAAATGGACTGCATGGTTTACGACAGATCTTCCTTATCAGGACGGACCTTATAAGTTCGGAGGGCTTCCTGGACTGATTGTAAAAGTGGAAGATGATAAAGGAGATTATTCTTTTGATTTAATGAAAAACTATAAAATTGCTGAGTTTCCAACATTGAACCAGTTTGGAAATACTTTAAAAGTAAAAAGAACAGATTATTTAAAGCAGCAGCAAAAGTTTAAAACTGATCCAATGTCATTCATGAGTCAGGGTGCGGGAGGGATCAGTGCTCCGATGAGAGTAGGCGGAGGTGGAAGAGGCCCCGGAGGTGGTGGAAACCAGAATCCTTCCGATATGAGAAAGAGAATGGAAGAAAGGGTAAAAGAAGAAGCCAAGAAAAATTCCAATCCAATCGAATTGCAATAAATAAAAAATGCGGTCTTAAGCTAAGACCGCATTTTATTTTATATCATCACAATAATTGTGATAAAACTATTTTAATAGTTGGTTGAAAGTATCACCTTGTCTGATATCACCAGTGTTGTAACCTTTCATAAACCATTCTTTACGTTGTGCAGATGATCCATGGGTAAAGCTTTCCTGATTCACATATCCCTGTGCTCTTTTCTGAATATTATCATCTCCAACGGCTTCTGCAGCATCTATGGCAGATTCTATATCTCCGGGTTCAAGAATATGTTTGCTGTCATTGGTTCTTTTTGCCCAGACTCCGGCATAGAAATCAGCCTGTAACTCTGTAGCAACGGATACTCTGTTCATCTGTTCTTCGGAATATCTTCCGCTTCTTCTTAGCGCATCCACTTTCTGAGTAGTTCCCAAAAGAGTTTGTACATGATGTCCTACTTCGTGGGCAAGAACATAAGCTACTGTAAATTCTGTTACTTTAGCTCCGAATTTTTGCTGAAGTTCACCAAAAAAGCTCATATCCATATAAACTTTCTGATCTGCCGGACAATAGAACGGGCCCATGGCAGATTGCGCTGTACCACATGCTGAAGAAGTTGTATTTTCAAAAAGAACCACTTCAGGAGCACTGTAAGTCATTCCGTTTTCCTTAAAAATCTGATCCCAGGTAAGAATATTCCATTTGGCCATCATATCAACCATTTCTCCAATTTGTTTTTCTTCGGCAGTCAGTTCTCTTTGTTCTCCTGTATTGCCTGAAGGCTGTATTCCTCCGGAATTCAAAATACCGGACGGATCACCTCCCAAAAAGAATACGATGGCTGCTATAATTAAGGTTCCGAGTCCGCCTCCTACAATCATACCTCCACTTCCGCCTCCTGAACCACGGCGGTCATCAACGTTTCCGCCTCTGTCGTCTGTCCATTTCATATCAATAAATTTATGGGTTAATTTAAATATTTTACACCAGATTATAAGCGAAAATATCTAGATATTTATCTGTTGAGTTGTTTTGTTTTGAGCCAGTAAGACGTAGACTGATAAGCTGATACAGCATCATCTACCAGTTTCTGATCTGGATCTTTTAATAATTTTTCGTCGTAATACAGCTTGAATTCCGGTTTCAGGTCACTTTTTTCCAGTTCTAAGGAGTATTGTTTTACTTTTTTTACTGGCGAAATAATAGTTAAACGCTCTCCTTTGATAAATCCTAGATCCTGATAGGTTGCCACATATGCTTTAGGTTGGAATTCCTGTCTGAAGACATCCTGGCCCAAAAATTTAGACTGATAGTTGAAATTTAATAATCCCATAAGTGTAGGCATAACATCTATCTGAGACATCAATGCATTGAATTTCTGCGGCTGAATAAATCCTTCAGAGAAAATCATAGCAGGAATTCTGTATTTATCCATCGGAAGCTCTGTTTTTCCGGCACTGGATGCACAGTGGTCTGCAATGATAACAAAAACTGTGTTTTTATACCAGTCTTGTTTCTTAGCCATATCGAAGAACAATTTAAGCGAGTAATCCGTATATTTTACACCGCCTTCACGGGATTTTGCTGTCCCAGGAATATCGATTCTTCCGTCAGGATATGTAAACGGTCTGTGATTGGAAACTGTCATCCAGTGATTGAAAAACGGCTTTCCTGACTTGGCTTCGGCATTCATCACCTGAATAGCCTTTCTGGCCATATCTTCATCCGCAACACCCCAAACATTGGCAAAAGTAATTTCTTCAGGTTTAAAGTTATTTCTGTCTACGATACCGTAGCCGTTTCCTCCGAAGAAGTCCTGCATATTATCGAAATAGCTATAGCCGCCGTATAAGAATTTAACATCATATCCTTTAGACTTGAAAACACTTCCGGTTGTGAATTTATTCTTATTGTCATCTCTTTTGATGATGCTTTCTCCAGCGGTAGGAGGAATACATAATGTCAAAGCTTCCAGGCCGCGTACCGTTCTGTTTCCGGTTGCATACAGATTGGTAAACATTAATGATTTATCAGCAAGGCTATCCAGAAAAGGAGTAATTTTTTGCGTATTACCATAGTGTTCCATGAAATCGGCAGAAAGACTCTCAATAGAGATCAATACTACATTTTTCTTCACTTCCGGTTGTTCAGCAGCTACAGTCCTTGATAACGTATGTTGTGGATATTGGCTTAAGAAATTCTTTTCGGCCTGCTGTTGGTTAATTTGTGAGTAAAACTGGAAATAATCCAGCTCATTATGGGTAAATGCCCAGTAGAACTTAGGAAGTCCGTTAGCTTCAATTTCGTCTGCGAAAACATTGTCAGATTTGATTTGCATCAAAGACGGTATTGCCAGTGCACTCAGCGCACATAGTACCATAAAACTGCCCAGAAGAACCATTTTTTGTTTAAAATCGGGAAGCTCAAGCAATTCATCTTTTGTTTTCTTATAAATAAACCATGTGATGGCAAGGGTCACGATCATGATGGCAGAAAATAACGGAACAACCGGATAACTTTCCATAATATTCCCAATGACCTCATTGGTATAAATAAGATAATCTACAGCAATAAAATTATAACGAACCCCAAATTCATTGTAGAAGAAGTATTCACTTACTCCGTTAAAAATAATCAGAAGAACGTATAATAGTAATGTAATGAAATATAATGTATTACGGATCTTAATTCTTTGTGTAGGAAGAAACAGCATCAATCCGAAGAAAAGAGTCTTTATTCCTACGAAAACAAGGGCAATTTCCATGATAGAACCTCCATACTGCTTGAAAATATTGTTCGGAACAAGCCAGATATAAAGGAAGAATAGAACTAATGCTCCCAAAATAAGATAGCCGTAAGGCTTTTTATATTTTGAATTGGAAAGAAAGAGGAAGTAAAGGGCGAGAATAGAGCTGGCCAATATGAAAACAAAAACGTCATTCACCAGACCTATGAGCAAAACTTTTACGACTTCGAAAAATCCAAAACTAGCGGTAGTAATAGGATGAAAAAAGAATATTGTTCTTATTATCAATGAAATAATAAGATAGAAAATTCCTAAATACAGGAAGGGTTTTATTTTTTTTAAAAACATGTAGTGTCTGTCTTTATTAATTTTCACAAAGATAGTTTTTGTAGAGAACTTTTGACAGAAAAAAAGAAAAACATCCTTTTTATTAATAAGATTTATGAATTATTTATATACTAATAAAAAAGGACTATTAAAAAATAGTCCCATTATATTGTCGAAGCAAATTATTGGTTAAGAATGTCCGAAACCAATATTTCCTTTTTTATCAGATAATTTCTTTTTGAAATCAATCATTCTAAGAGCTGTAACGGCTGCTTCTACTCCTTTATTTCCAAGATCTCCACCGCTTCTCGCAATAGATTGTTCTTTGTTATCATCCGTTAATACACAGAAAATAGTTGGAGTATCTGTCATGATATTACAGTCTTTAATTCCCTGTGCTACTGCAGAACATACATAATCAAAATGAGGAGTTTCCCCACGGATCACACATCCGATAGAGATTACTGCGTCATATTTTCTCTCTTTGCAAAGCTGCATGCTTGCATAGCTTAATTCGAAGGCTCCTGGTACAGGGAAAAGTTTGATGTTTTCAGGTTTTACCCCTTCTTTTTCAAGGATTTCCAAAGCTGCATCACGAAGATTGTAAGTTACAAAATCATTCCACTCAGAAAAAACAATGCCGATAGAAAAATCTTCGGCATTAGTTATATGAAGTGGCTTGTAATCGGATAGATTAACTGTTGCCATTTTTTAATAATATTTAGTCATTTCAATATAAGAATCAGACATTCCGTTGTCGTAGTCCTGATATTTTTCATCAATTGCAGAGAAGTATTTTTTAGCTTCTGCATTTTTCTTTAATCCTAATGCAACGATACCTGCTTTTCTTGTGAAATAATATGTTGTATAAGGATCATCAGATGCCGATGCAGCCTGATCTAACAAACCTAAAGCCTCATCATTTTTGTTAAGACCTGATTTTGCGTCTGCCATAGCACCATACTTCATTGCCATTAAAGTCTTGTTTTTGGAAGAGAATTTATCTAAAAGATCATAAGCTTCCTGGAACTTTCCTTCTTTGAATTTTAATAAACCGGCATTATAAGAAGAAAGCTTACCGATTTCAGTAGAAGCATATTCATTTGCTGTCCCTATAAAACCAGGATTAGCAGCAGATTTTCCACCCAAAGCATCTTTATCTTTACCTTCAGCAAGGTTTTTCTGAGCAGCAAGGAAACTTTTTACAGCTTCAGTGTTCTTTGGAGCAATTACAAATTGCTTGTAAGCAAAGAATCCTAAAACTCCTAAAATCAAAGCTCCAAATATAAAACCAAGTGGTTTTGAATATTTTTCAACAAATCTTTCAGTGTTTAAAGCTTCTCTGTCAAGGTCTTTAAAGAACTCAACTGTTTCTTTACCTTCTTGCTCGTTCTGAGCACTCTTTCCCAATTTTGCCATAAGTTTTTAAAAATTGAAATGCAAATTTAATTGTTTCTGAGAGATTTACAAAATACTTTATGAGTATTATTGAGGAAATCTTGTGAATTGTTAATCTTGGATGATGAATTTATTAAAAAAAGATGCTTCGACAGGCTCATCAAGACACTTCTAATACTGTTTGTTCTAATCTCACAGTAAATGATTAGCGTTGTCATGCTGAACTTGTCGAAGCATATATATTAAATCTTAGTATCCTAAAATATGGTAGATTTCTGCCCCGAATTTTTTCAGTTTTTCATCACCATTCAAACCTTGTAAGCCGATAAGAAAACTAAACTGTGAAACAATTGCTCCTTGTTTTTCTACCAACTTGGCAGCAGCTTCAGTAGTTCCTCCTGTTGCTAAAAGGTCATCGTGGATTAAAACTCTTTGTCCGGGTTTTATCTGTCCTTCACGGGTTTCAATAATGGCACTTCCATATTCCAGATCATACTTTTCTGAAATGACTGGTGGTGGAAGTTTTCCTGCTTTTCTGATTAAGATGAATGGCACTTCCAATGCTACAGCAATTGCGATTCCAAAAAGGTAACCACGGCTTTCAATTCCGCAGACTGCGTCTATCTTTCCTTTACTGAAGGCTACAAGATCTGCAATAACGTCTTCGTAAAGTTTTGGGTCTAAAAAGATGGGTGAAATATCCTTAAACTGTATTCCCGGAATCGGAAAATCTGGGATATTTTCAATTGTTTCTTCTAATCTTTTGATGAGTTCTGCTGAAGCCATTTATTAATTGATTTTATAGCTGGAAATTTTCCAGTCTCCATTTACATTTTTAAGCCCGAAAGTTACTTTTAGAGAAGTTGTCTTCCCGCTTTTATCCGTTACATCATAAGTAGCATTTACGCTGGCACTGTTAGCTGATGTCCCATTAGTCGTAATGTTTTTTACGCTTACATTTTTCACAGATCCAAAACCTGAAGTAGGATTTGAGAAAGATTCATAGCTTCCCCAGCTTGGGTTACTGGCTGTTTCGTAAGCTGCTTTTAAATTCTGAGAACTTACGCTGTTCAAAAACTTCGTGACTGTATTTTTGGGGTCTGCCGTCGGTTGCTTTGGAGCAGCAGGCGTTGCAGGAGTAGCTGTTGCAGGATCTGTAGTTGCTCCAGGAGTCGCTGTTGGATTGTTTGGATCTACCACCGCGCTTGGTTGCTCAGTCACTGCTGTTGAATCAGTTTTTGGGATTGCAGGAACTTTCAGAGCTGCTGCATTTACATCAAGACCGATTTTAGACATTTTGAAAGTCTTGGCTGTTGTTTTTACTGAAACCGTGATGTCAATTTTGTTATCCACTACTTTTGCAGCAGGGATAGATGAGAACTTTAAGTTGAATCCTTTAAAGTTATTATCCTGCATCAGGTTTTTAGCAGTAGCCAATCTTACACCGTTACTGTAGACTTCAAGAGTTGCTTCAAGACCAGCTCCTGTGAATGATACAGGGTTTCCGGCCGCATCTACAAGTCTTGGAACAATTTGAATCGCTGTAGGCGCTCCGGTTCCGTCATCTCCTGTAGGTCTTGTCACAAGGCTTAATGATCCTGCTTTTACATCATTAGGATCACTTTCTTTAGCTTTATCATCCCCGAAGATATTCATTTCTCCAAGTGATGGTGGGGCAGTACTTGCCCATTCTATTCCGTTTTTTTGTGCAATTTCATCAGCCAATGACATGATTTCAGGAACTTTCTTCCCGTTAATCAGTTTTCCAAGGGCTTTTAGCTCATTGATATCACCGTCTGCCTCTACCCCAAATGTTTTAAGGATATAAAGAGCTTCATTAAACTTAATCTGCTTAATGGTAGGTAAACTGGAAGTCATATCATTGATACTTGACTGCAGTGTTTTAGTATTCGTAGCATCTACATGATCTTTCTTACATGCTGTAAAAAGCAACAGACTGAAAACAAGTAGAAAAGAAAACTTTTTCATTTTTATTTGGTTTGTTGCAAATTTAATAAAACCTTTATTAATACTGGATTTTATTTTTACTTTATGTTTTATAGCTTGTTTTATTTCTTTTTCACAGTAGCCATAATCCTATATTTTTACTTTTTATTGGATTGTTCTTTTAAGTCTCCTTTGAAAAAATTGCTGAAGATAGTCTGCATATTTGGGAATGAAGGATCCTGCCAGTAAGAAGTTTTGTAATTACTGTTTTCTTTATCAAATTTTACTTTTTCAATATCATTGTCGTTATTGAAGCTGAGTTCTGTAGGATAGAAATTTGTGTAAACGGCAATCTGATTGTATTCAGGTTCACTTTTGTGTTTAAGTTTTACAAAAACAAGTTCATTGTATTCAAGGAAATCTTTCAATGTTTTTTCTGTTCCTTTTTCAAAGGACATATTAAGAATTGTTCTGATATCATAAAATCTATATCCGAAGAAAGAAAATTCTTTTTCCTGAAGCGCTCCTCCTGTTACCTCAATCTGATCTTTACGATCACCTTTCAATTCTCTGATGATATTTCTTTTTGTTTTATATTCTTCCGGGTTTCCTACATTTTTAAGTTTTGGAATCTGTAGAGAATTTCCATAATCCCATGATGAAGTCTGTTTTTTCTCGTTTTTAGGTTCTGTCAATCTGAAAACCCTGTATTGTTCAACATTGGTACTTTTTAGTTTTTTTGTTTTGTTGTCAAAAATATAGGTTACAATTCCGTCGGTATAACTATTCAGTTTATTATTTACGGTCACGTAAGCATTAAAATTTCCTTTGATAAAAATGTATTTGGCAGGTTTGTTATTTTTGATAACTACAGTTTCAATTTCCTTTACCTGGTCATTGATTTTTATAATGGATTGCTCAAAGTCTGCATATGATAAAGTGGCAACCGGAAAATTATTATAGACAAGCTGAAACTTTTCCTGCGAGGGGGACAATGATTGTTTGTTAATCTTACCTTCGATATCTGAGTATGCCAGAATAGTTCCATCTTTCCCAAACACTGAAACTCTGGGAAGGGGAGTATTACTTTTTTCAGAAACGAAAGTGATGGTCTGTGCCTGAATAAAGCTAAACAGAAAAATGAAAAACGAGTAAAGGCAAAGTTTTATTTTCATAATAAGATTTTGTTTTTAGTTTATTGATCTCATTATAGAGACGCATAACGTTCAGAATGGTTGCCTGCAGATTGGTATGCATAAAAAAAGACTGATCGTTTTAACAATCAGTCTTTTATAATTTTATTTTGTTACAAGTCCTTAGAAAGGATACTCATAAATTTCAGATTCATGTAAGAATGGGTTTCCTGTAGGAATCAACTTCAGTTTAGATAAAGCTGAAAGTACAGTAAACATAAATAATCCAGCTACGAATAGGATTGCTCCAAGGATTAACAAGAATACTTCAGGAGTGTTCCAGTATGGTCCTACTGTTCCCGGCATTACCATGTTGAAGTAGTCTAAGATGTGCCCTAAGATCACTACTACTGCCATTGTAGTAACTACTTTATAGTTTCTCTTGATGCTGCTACTTACTAATACCAATAGTGGTAATAAGAAGTTGATGATCAACATCGGTAAGAAAGTAGGAGAGTAGTGTTGGAATCTACCGAAGAAGTAGTTAACCTCTTCCGGAACGTTTGCATACCAGTAAAGCATGAACTGAGCGAACCATGTATATGTCCAAAGCATACTTGTAGCGAAAAGGAATACTCCTAAATCGTGTAAGTGGTTATCATTGAACTGTGGTAAGAAACCATTTTTCTTAAGATAAACACTTAATAGAATGATTACAGCGATACCACTTGAAAGGCAGCTAACCATTGAATACCAGATATACATTGTAGAATACCAGTGAGGGTCAATAGACATCAACCAGTCCCAAGCCCAAGCTGCAGAAGCAAATCCGAAGAATGCGATATATCCTACTGCCCATCTGTAAAGCATTTGGTACTCTACTTTAGACTTAGTTTCATCTACTTTCTTAGACTGAGCTTTTAATTTCCAAGCGAAGAAAGAAGCACCAATCACATAGATTAAAGTTCTTACTGCGTAGAAAGGAATATTTAAGAATTTTTTCTTTTCGAATAAGATCACATCAAAATGCGGAGAATCCGGGTTTGTCAATTCAGGGTCCATCCAGTGGAATAAGTGACCATTATGAGTGATGTTTAAGATCATCAGGATTACTAAGATTGCACCACCGTAAGGGATATAAGAAGCAATAGCTTCCATTACTCTTGTAATGATGATTGGCCATCCTGCGTGTGCAGCGTGCTGAATAGAATAGAAGAATAATACGCAGCAGCTCACTCCAAAGAAAAATACAGCTACAAAATGTATTGCTGCTAAAGGCTGGTTGTGTACCTGTAATGTAGCGTGCTCAAGGTGAGCAGCGTGATCCTGAGGTCCAACCATTTCACTTGAGTGTGTAGGAGCAGTATGACCTGAAGCATGAACAGCTTCCATCATTTGTTCTATTTTCTCAGTAGAAATTCCTTTGTTCAAAAAGAAACCAATACCGAAAAGAACTAAACCTACAACAAGAAGTATTATAGAAGTTGATTTTAATTTTGGTGAAAAACTATACATTTCTTTTCTTATTTTTTAGTTTCGGTAGTCGTTTCAGTTGTTGCTGGTGCCGCCGCTGTAGCTGCTGCCGGTGCTGCTGCTCCTTTTTTGAAAGCACTCATCACATACATTGCTACTCTCCATCTGTCTCCTGCGTTCAATTGTCCCGCATAAGATCCCATGGCATTTCTACCGTTTGTTAATACATAATGAACAGATCCTACAGTAATTTCTCTGTCAGCATAGTTTGGTACTCCAGAGAATGCTCCACTTTGAACGATAGGTCCTTGTCCATCACCTCCTGTACCGTGACATGCAGCACAAGTGTGATCAAACAATATTTTACCTCTTTCAAGATCCTTAGCTGCATTAGCTGGGTTCAAAGGAGATGCTGTAAGTTTTTTAGATGCTTCATACCCTGCGTTATACTCGTCAACGTTTTTAGGTAATAAGCTTTCTTCAAAAACTCCGTCTTTATTCTGAGGAACTGATCCTTCTACCGGAGAAAGACCTGTTGCACCATTATTTTTAACAAAAGCAGGAATTTCATTTTCATGATCTGAATAAGCGTCCTGAGCTTTCATCAATGGATCATAAGCTACCGGAAAATACATGTCCGGGAAATATACCAACGGAGTGTTCTCCTTTGGTCCGCAAGAGTTAAGTAAAACTGTAGTTAAACCTAAAACCGCTGTAATTTTTAATACATTCTTTTTCATTTTAAGCGTCTTTAACAGTTATTTCTTCAACTCCAGTTTCAATAAGCAACTGTTTTACAGATTCTACATCTTCAGTTACAAATTCCATCATGAATTTATCATCAGTCGTTCTTGGATCCGGGTTCTGAGCTGGAGCTCCTGGATACATTTTGTTTCTAACTAAGAAAGTTAAAGACATCATGTGAGCGGCACAGAATACCATTAATTCGAACATTGGAACTACGAATGCAGGCATGTTGTGTCCCCAGTCAAAAGCTGGTTTACCACCGATATTCTGCGGCCAGTCGTGGTTCATTACATACCAGGTTAAAGTAGCACCGATAGTAACCCCATAAAGAGCATATAAGAATGCGGCATCAGAAATTCTAGTTTTCTTTAAACCTAAAGCTTTGTCTAGTCCGTGAACCGGAAACGGAGTATAAACTTCGTTAATTGCGATTCCTTTATCGTTGAATGCTTTAACGCCGTTCATTAAATCGTCGTCGTCAGCATAAAGTCCGTATACAATTTTAGTGGTGCTCATCTCCTTCTTTTGCTTTATAAGTTTCACCTGAGATTTTCAAAATCGATTTTAATTCAGCCTGTGCAATTACAGGGAACGTTCTTGCATATAATAAGAATAATACAGAGAAGAATCCGATAGTTCCTAAGTATACACCTACATCAATGATCGTTGGCTTAAACATTGTCCATGACCCTGGTAAGTAGTCTCTTGAAAGGTTGATAACGATGATATCAAAACGCTCGAACCACATACCGATGTTGATGATTAATGCAACAATGAATGTCCAGATAATGTTCGTTCTTAGTCTCTTGAACCAGAAAGAAGCAGGAATAACAAGGTTACAGATGATCAATGACCAGAATGCCCACCAGTAAGGTCCTACAGCAGCACCTGGAGAAAGATATGTGAAATCTTCAAATCTAGATCCGGAGTACCATCCGATGAAATATTCAGTTGCATAAGCTACAGTTACCATACCACCAGTTAAGATGATTACGATGTTCATGATTTCGATATGATACATTGTAATATACTCTTCTAAGTGACACACTTTTCTTGCAACCAACAATAGTGTCTGTACCATTGCAAATCCTGAGAAGATTGCACCAGCAACGAAGTAAGGAGGATAGATTGTTGAGTGCCATCCTTTAATTACTGAAGTCGCGAAGTCAAATGATACGGTGGTGTGTACTGAGAATACAAGTGGAGTTGCCAAACCTGCAAGAACCAAAGAAAGTTCTTCGAATCTTTGCCAGTGTTTTGCTTTACCACCCCAACCGAATGCAAGGAATGTATAAATTTTCTTAGTCCAAGGAGTCTTAGCTCTATCTCTGATCATTGCAAAGTCAGGGATTAGTCCCATGAACCAGAATACAGTTGATACTGAGAAATACGTAGAGATCGCAAATACGTCCCAAAGTAGAGGAGAGTTAAAGTTCCCCCAAAGAGAACCGAATTGGTTTGGTAAAGGGAATACCCAGTATCCAACCCAAACTCTACCCATGTGGATTACAGGGAAGATTGCTGCCTGTACAACCGCAAAGATCGTCATCGCCTCTGCAGATCTGTTTACAGACATTCTCCATCTCTGTCTAAATAATAATAATACTGCGGAGATTAGGGTCCCGGCGTGACCGATACCTACCCACCATACGAAGTTGGTAATATCCCAACCCCAGTTAATAGTTCTGTTAAGCCCCCATGCTCCAATACCTGTCCCGATAGTGTAAGCGATACAGCCGAATCCATAGAGGAATAGAACTAGTGCAGCATATAATGAGATCCACCATAATTTACCTGCTCTTTCTTCGATAGGTCGTGCGATATCTTCTGTAATATCGTGATAAGTTTTGTGACCAATAATTAGAGGTTCCCTTATCGGAGCTTCGTAATGTCCTGACATTTTTTACCTATTTATTATTTAAACTTTATTTTTCTACTCTGTTTCTTACTTTAGTGTGATAGAACACGTTTGGTTTTGTTCCGATCTCCTCTAGTAAATAATATCTTCTGTTAGATGCATATTGCTCTCTAATCGAAGAATCTTTATCATTCATGTCTCCAAATGTCATTGCTCCAGTAGAACAAGCTTTAGAACAAGCAGTCTGGAATTCTCCATCCTTCACTCTTCTTCCTTCTTTCTTAGCCTCAAGAATAGTATTCTGAGTCATTTGGATACACATTGAACATTTCTCCATTACCCCTCTAGTTCTTACAACTACATCCGGGTTAAGTACCATTCTTCCTAAATCGTTGTTCATGTTGAAATCGAACTTGTCATTTAGGTTATAAGTAAACCAGTTGAAACGTCTTACTTTGTACGGACAGTTGTTTGCACAATATCTGGTACCGATACATCTGTTGTAAGCCATATGGTTTTGACCTTGCTTACCGTGTGAAGTAGCCGCTACCGGACATACAGTTTCACATGGAGCGTGGTTACAGTGCTGACACATTACTGGTTGGAAGATTACATCCGGGTTGTCTGCAGGGTGGTTTAATGCACCTCCGTCTCCGAAAGCAGTACCGTACAATTCTGGTACAGCCATTCCTTCTTTCAATCCTTCGTAAACTTCTACTTTCTGTCTTGAAGAGTAGTAACGGTCAATTCTTAACCAGTACATATCTCTAGACATCCTTACTTCTTCTTTACCTACTACAGGAACGTTGTTTTCTGCCTGACAAGCAATGATACATGCTCCACAACCAGTACAAGAGTTCAAGTCAATAGATAAGTTAAAGTGAGGACCATCTGTATCATCAAAAGCATCCCAAAGGTCGATTTTTCTCGCTGGAAGTGCTCCGCTGATCGTGTGGTATTCCAAAGGCTTGTTCCATCCTTTGTGCTCATCATCAAAAGCAACGTTAATGAATTCAGCTAAAGGAACTTCCTTCGCGATTTCATAACGACCCATTAATGTATTTTGAAGCTGGATACCTGCGAACTCGTGATCTTCTCCTGTTTTTTCAATTTTAACACCTGAAAGAACAAGGTTAGAACCGTCAAATAAAGGATAAGCATTTACACCAGTATCAGCAGTTGCTCCTGAGTTTTTCTTACCATAACCAAGTGCAAGACCTACAGATCCTTCAGCTTGTCCTGGTTGTACGAATACAGGAACGTTTTCTATTTTAACTCCGTTTACAGTAAGGTTTACAATAGAACCATCTAGCTGCATTCTTGCGTTAAGATCGTTGTCAATTGCAAATTTCTCTGCATCTTTAGGAGAAATTGTAAGGTAGTTATCCCAAGACATTCTTGTGATTGGGTCAGGTAACTCTTGTAACCAAGGGTTATTTGCCTGAGTACCATCTCCCATTGAAGTCTTAGTGTATAATACTAATTCTAATTCAGAAGCTTTAAAGTTTCCTAGTTCAGCAACAGCCTGAGCAGCGTTTCCACCTGCATAAGCAAGAGAAGTTGCATTCGTAGAAGCGTTGATACCGTTATACAATGCTTTGTTGAAAGAAGTACCACCTAAAAGAGAAGCAGAGCTTGCTTTTAAATAATCGTAGTAGTTGTTTGCTGCATTGTTTTTACCATTCTTCCAAACCAATAGAGACTCTTCAATCTGTCTTGATTTGTAGATTTTCTGGATCGTAGGCTGCATTAATGAATATACTCCAGTCTGTGGTTCGATATCTCCCCAAGACTCTAACCAGTTAGCTACCGGAATTACAGCTTTCGCTGCTTTGTACATTTCATTTTTCTTATCTGCTACAGCAACTACGTAAGGAACTTTTGATAAAGATTTTTTGAAATCTTCTCCTTTTGGATGAGAGTAGATAGGGTCTACGTTGTTTGTAATTAATACACCAACTTGTCCACCGTTTACCCATCCTAAGAATTCCTGGTATTTAGCACCGTTGAATTCTTTAAGGAAGTTTGCCTTACCTGTGAAAGCTACTGAACCTAATTTTTGGTTGATTAAGTGTGCTAAAACCTGTGCTCCTTTAGAACCGTCAGCGAAAACAACAGCTTTGCTTCCTTTTGCTTTCAATTCGTTAGCAATTTCAGTTGCAGTCTTATCAGTAGTACCGCCACCTACGATTGCATTGTAAACTTCCACTAACGTTTTGTTTACAGCACTTGGTTTTAATCTGTATCTTGAGTCAGCATTAGCTCCAGTTAAAGACATGTTAGACTCCACCTGGATGTGTCTCAACATGCTTGCTCCTGGTTTTCTAGCTGCTGCATAAGAAGTCTCTAAGCTTGAAGCGTTATAATCTCCTAAGAAATCAGCCTGGAAAGAAACTACCAATTCAGAACCGTTAAGGTCATAAACAGGTAATGCTCTTTGTCCGAATACTTCCTGAGCTGCATCTAATCCTGCAGAGTAAGGGAAAGCATCATAAGTTACTAATTCAGCTGTAGGATATTTAGCTTTGAATTCAGCGAATAACTTTTTGAAAGTTGGTGAAGCAAAAGAGTGTGATAAAACAACAATCTTTTTGCCTGACGCTTTAGCTTCTTCCAAACCTTTGATAACGAAACTGTCTACTTTATCGAAAGTTTCATCTTTACCGTCTAGTTTAGGCTGCTTTACTTTATCGTTATCATAAAGAGAAAGTACACTTGCCTGAGCTCTTGCGTTAGTTTTACCTAAATCACCACCAGCCGGGTTTGGTTCAATTTTGATAGGTCTACCTTCACGGGTTTTTACTAAAACACTAGCAAAGTCGAAACCGTCAAAATATGTTGAAGCGTAATAATTAGGGATTCCCGGAATAATGTCATGCGGTTTTACCACATAAGGAATCGTTTTGATTACCGGAGCTTCGCAGGCAGCTAATGTAACTGCTGCTGTAGAGAATCCTAGTAATTTAAGGAAATCTCTTCTTGAAGTACTTGATCCGTTTTTCTCAGCATCTCCAAGGAAATCTTCTACCGGAATTTCTTCCTGAAACTCTTTCTGAGCCAGCTTATTATTCAAAGCTGGATCTTTAAGTTCATGAATACTTCTGAATTGTATTTTGTTTGAAGCCATTTATACTTCTAATTTTTTAGTTATTAATAATGACATTTACCACACTCAAGACCTCCAATTGCATCTACAGTGATCTTACCTCCATCTTGTGGATATTGTTTTTTCAACTTGTCATGTAGATTTTTGAAGTACTCTTTATTATAACCGTTGTTCATATCAACTTCAGTCGTTCTGTGGCACTCGATACACCATCCCATAGTAAAGTCGTTTGCCATTTGAACAACATTCATTGTATCAATTTTACCGTGACAAGCTTTACATACAACATCAATTTTGTTGTTAGGATTCTTTTTGTTGAAAGAATTGATGATCGCTTGTTCTCCAGCAATTACGTGCTGAGAGTGGTTGAAGTAAACGAAGTCTGGCATGTTGTGGATTCTTGTCCATTCAACCGGCTGTGTTTTTCCTGTGTACTGTTGTTTTGCAGGATCCCAACCTGTTGCAGCGTAGATCTTCTGGATTTCTCCGTCATAGAATGCCTTGTCTTTTCCTGGCTCCATGTAGTGATCTGCGTTGTATTCAGAAATTGTTCTGTGACAGTTCATACAAACGTTCATAGAAGGAATCTCAGATACTTTTCCGTATTTAGCACTAGAGTGACATAACTGACAGTCAATTTTCTGTTCTCCAGCGTGGATTTTGTGAGAGAAGTAGATAGGCTGCTCAGGTTTGTACCCTTTGTAAACCCCAATCCACATTAACCAGTTCCATACTCCGTAAGCGGCTAAAATAGCAAGGATTGCCAATAGACCTTTACCAATGAAGTGGAACTTCTCGTACATTTCACTGAAAGAACGAACTCTTGTTTCATTAAGTCCAGCTAAATCTTCAGACTGACCCAGTTTTACCAATTGTCTTAGTTTAACCAAGATCCAAACCAGTAAACCTGCGATCGCTAAAAGTGAAATGATGACAACGTTTGTTGTAGTTTTGTCTGCAGGAGCTGCCGCAGTAGCGTCAGTTGCAGGAGTTGCTTCCGGTTTTTTCTCCTCCGGAGCAGGAGGGTTAGTTGTGAAAGCTAAAATGTCGTCAATATCCTTATCTGTAAGATTTGGAAAGACCTGCATTTCAGTCTTGTTAAACTTTTCAAAAATCTCATTGGCGTATTTATCCCCAGAAGCTCTTAGAGCTT
Organism: Chryseobacterium indologenes; assembly: GCF_002025665.1. Taxonomy (GTDB): domain Bacteria; phylum Bacteroidota; class Bacteroidia; order Flavobacteriales; family Weeksellaceae; genus Chryseobacterium; species Chryseobacterium metallicongregator. The sequence goes on from NZ_CP018786.1 coordinate 31,512, forward strand.
TGTTGTCTTTGATCCACTTGTGAAGCCAATCTTTGTCTACACCACCTTCTGTCTTTACTCGTTCTACAACCCCTTTTAGTGGTGGTCCTACAACTTGTTTGTCCAGCGCGTGACATGCAGTACAATTCGCTTTGAAAAGTTTCTCTCCGTTTTTAGGATCGCCGTCTTGCCCGTAAAATGAAGCACTGGTTGATAGCAATAAGCCTATTGCGATCAACGTTTTTTTATAATGCTTTCTCCAACTAATCATTTAAATTATCTTATGTTAGTAAATTATTGAACATTCAATCAATTCCGCAAAAATAATATTTTTAACAGGAATTTAACGGTATATCGAAAAGGGAAAATATCATTTACGTTTAATTTGTATTGATTCTAAATAACCAGTTTGGTATAGTTTTTTAATTTGTATAAATTTGCGGAAACAAGTTTAAATGAGAAATCTAATCAAAATATTTTCGATATTATCATTATTTGGATTTTATAATATTGAAGCACAACAAGTTGTTAAAAAGGATACCCTGTCAGGAACAGAGCTTGTTATGACAATGGATTCCAAAATAAATGCTGCTTTGGAAGGAATTGAAGGAAAGTGTGCGAAAGTTGCTCCAACAAATTCTCCTAAAGATTTCAGTAATAATGATAGTGGAATTTCTACAGGAATCAATACAAAACCGCCTAAGATCTTTGTGCCGAGCAGAGAACTTACGAATGCTGAAATCTGTAAGAAAAATCCTAGAATTTTAGGGTTCAAAATCCAGATTACAACGGTGAAAAGTAATGAGGAGGCTAATGAGGTGAAGTCTTATTTCAGAAAAAGATTCCCGAATCTGAAAGTAGAGACGGATGCTTCTTTAAGACCAAATTATAAGATTTTAGCTGGAAGTTATTTCACAAAACAAAGTGCAGCCAGTGATCTTTCCAAAATCAGAGAATACTTTAAATCTGCAGTAGCAGTACAGTATAGAATTTTCTGTGCAGAAGCAAAATAGGAAGAATTTATTTCAACATAAAAAACAAAAAGCTGAGAAATTTTCTCAGCTTTTTTTATTGATAATAATTTTCCATAAACCAGAAGAACTCTGCCATTCTGAAGGTATTATTGACGATCAGATAGATAAACAATACAACCATTGTTAATGTTAAAAACGACAACATTTTAGGTGAAGATCTGTAGGCAAAAAAGAGCCATCCTAAAAGAAGAGGGTATACAAAAACAAAATGTCCTCCATAAATATAGGAAGTGTGAAGACCAAACCTCATTACACAATGGATAATGAGGTCAACTAAAAATGAAATGACGATAACCTGAACCCATTTGTTTTTAAAGTTTTTAAAATAACTCCAACTTATCAGGATTAATAATGTGCCGATGAAAAAGTAGGAAAGGGGCGATGAATAAACATCCATGTAAAGTCCTTTGAAATTAAACCCTTTCATATTATGTTTGTCAGACATAATAAATCCCGGGAAAAGAATATTGCCTCCGAAAAAGAATGAAAGAATCATATCCCATGTCGGCATAGATTCTACATTGGAAAACTTTTCATATTGCTGGTTGGTTTTTGAAAAGATATTCTGATATTTAAAATCAATTCTGTTCAGATAAAGCAGTACAAAACAGATAACAGCTATTGCCACTCTTAAAACTGCATTTCCGAATTTCTTCCAGTTGGTAAAAATGCCTTTCTCAAAAATAAGTGGAATGAAAACTTTTACAAAGTTGGTAATAGTAAGCCCTCCGATAGTAATTCCAGCCAGTGATAAAGCAGTAGCAGGCATTTTCTCTTCTTTCCTTAGTTTGATTGCCGCATAGTAGTTGTATAGCGATAGTAAAAATAAGGTGTAGGTAAAGTTCTCCGGAGTAAAAGACAAGATGATATTAGTGGAAAAAGCTCCAAAGAATAATATGATTAAAAGGCTTAGCCATAAAGGAAGCTGAATGATATTCTTTAAATATTTAAATACCTGAATAATATTTAATGTAATGATAATATTACTGAGCCATGCCAACGTAAGTCTGAAGTTGGCATCCGTTTTTCCTCCTGAAATAAATAGCGAGAATTCTCTTATCCAGTTGAAAAAATAGTAGGATAGAGGATGTCTTTCAAAACTGCCTCCTGTCATAAGGATTGATTTATTATCAAAACTGAAGTAAGCATCCCACGGAATCCTGCTGTCAAAAATAATCCTGTAATGAAGGGCAATATAAGATCCCAGAATTCCATAACAGACTATGAAAAACAGAAATACCGCCAACTCGGTATAGGTGGATGGGAAAACCAGTTTAAGAAAATTGATAAATTTTGTTTTGATAAAAGACACGGGTCAAATTTTTTGCAAAAGTAAAATAAAAAAACCACCAAAATTGGTGGTTATAAAAGTTTGTATAAACGTTGTTATTGTTTGATTACTTTCTCGGTTTTGGAAGTTCCGTCTGAGAAGTCTACTTTTAATAGATAAACTCCTTTTGGAAGTGAAGAAATATCCAATCTTTCTGAAGTATTGTTGAGCAGAGATTTTCCACTTGCATCAATTACTGTGGCAGATTTGATTTTTTTATCTGTTTTAATATTGATTTCTCCTTTTGTAGGGTTTGGATAAATGTTTGTGAAGTCTTTTACTTTAGCATTGGCTTCCTGAGTAGCTAATGTAGCACTTGCTAAAACCTGTACATCATCTATAGAAAGGCTGTCTGCATCATTGGCAACATAATGGAATCTGAATTTAACATTGGCCTGCCCTGCATATGAGGCTAAGCTCACGGTAATCGCTAGTGTTTCATAATCAGTATATACTCCATAGTCTTCTTCAACCCATACCTGATTCCAGGTAGTTCCTCCATCTGTGGATACCTCGACTTTTAAATCTCCGTTAGGATTTGGATCAACCATGTATTCGTATCCAATTTTAGCATTGAACTTTAGTACCGGACTTGTTGTCCCTACTAAACTGAAGGAAGGACTTGTTAAATGAGCATCCTGTGAATCGGCAATCCATCCTATGCAAGCAGATTTTCCACCTGTGATATTGAATGTTGCTTGTCCGGTTGCATTAAATATGATAGTGGTAAATCCCCAAGGTCTTGAAGCCACATTTGTTCCGGTTGTCCATCCTGTTGGAGGAAATGTCGTACCCTGAAAAGTCTCTGTGAGAATCTGTGCATTTCCAAATACAAAAGAGATTAGGAAAAGGAATAGTAATTTTGTTTTCATTTGGTTTACGTTTAAAGTTGTTAGTAAATGTAATAAAAAAATGAAAATAATTACATGTTTTTTGGTTTTTTATGAATATTTGTTAATTACGAACTGCATGAAAGTGTGGAACATCCGGCAGTATCATCGTATCCAGACGGTCTTTTGGCGGAGAACTCAGGGTATATTTCCTGATATGGATTTTCGAGGGCTTTAATGAGTTTTTCCAACATCTCTTTTTTGCCATTGCTGATCTCTTCAATACATTCGTAGAGAAGATAATTTCGGAGTATAAATGTTGGATTTGTTTTTTCCATCATGGCTAAAGAGTCTTCTTCCGAAATGGTGTTTAAAGCTTTTCTTGCTTCATGACTTTTGATAAAACTATTTAGCTTTTCCAGCTTTACTTCATCCAGAATAATATAAGAGACATCTTTAAAATGTTCTGGTATGTTTGTGTTTTGGGTTATTTTTTTCAGTTGATTGAAAAACAAGGTGTAATCTAACTGAAGTTCCTGCATTAATCCCTGCCAATTGGTGAAAAATTCTTCATCATCCTTTTGAAGCTGATCAAAACCAAACTTTTTACAGAGCATCTGGTCATGAGCTTCCCAAAAATAAGTTCCGAAATTATTTAAAGTATCTTCTAAAAACTTTTCGTTCTTGATTAATGGATGAAGAGCATTAGCAAGCTGCCAAAGATTCCACTGGGCGATCTGCCCCTGCTTTCCAAAGGCATATCTTCTTCCCGGAAGATCTGTTGTATTGGGTGTGAAATTCAAATCATATTCGTCCATCATGGAATAAGGGCCGTAATCAATGGTTAATCCCAGAACTGACATATTATCTGTATTCATCACTCCATGTACAAAGCCTACTCTGAACCATTCAACCATTAAGTTAGCCGTTCGGGTGCAGATGTTTTCAAAAAAGTCTCTGTATTTCTTACTGTCAGTGGATGTGATTTCCGGGTAATAGTTTTCAATGGTAAAGTCGGCAAGCTCCTGAAGATTGTTGTATTCTCTTTGGGCAGACATAAGTTCAAAATGACCGAAACGTAAAAAGCTTTCAGCAGTTCTGATAACCACTGCACCTTTTTCAAGCTGTGGATTTCCACTGTACATGATATCACGCATCACATCTTCGCCTGTAAAAGCCAGACTAAGTGCTCTTGTTGTAGGAATGCCTAGGTGATACATGGCTTCACTCATAAGATATTCGCGTACAGAAGATCTCAATACGGCTCTTCCGTCAGCATGTCTGGAATATGGAGTTGCTCCGGCTCCTTTCCATTGGATTTCGGTCTTTTTTCCTGCCTCATTGGTAATTTCACCAGCAAGAATAGCTCTTCCATCTCCAAGCTGTCCTGCCCAGTTTCCGAACTGATGCCCTGCATACGCTGTGGCATAGGTTCGAACGTTTTCCGGAAGGTTATTTCCCACCAAAAAGTTCAGGTCTTTATCTTCATATTTTCCTAAGCCAATTTCCTTTGATAAAGCTTCGTTAAAAGCAATAAGTTCAGGTTTATCAAAGCCTGCAGGTTTAATGGTGGCGAATAAAACCTTTGGTGTGTTTCTCTGCATGGGATTGTTTGAAAAATCACCGGGAAAAGTTTCAATAAATGGTTGTCTGATACGTTCGATATTCATCCTTCAAAGGTATTAATTATAAAAGAAAAGACCTTCCAAATTATTGAAAGGTCTTGTGTATTTCTAAAAGAGAATTTATTTATTGAAATCTACTTCATCATTAGAATGAAGGTTTTCATTGATGTTGTCCTCTTTCTTTTCTGTTGGCTTTTTAGGCGTTGGATCTGCTGGTCTTGGATTTTTGATCTCATCGATCGTCTGAAGACTTCCATCGTCTCCATATCCTCCACTTAGTCCTTTAAGGTTCGAACATCCGTCTTTCCAGTCTGAAGGTTTTACAAATTTGTCATCAGGAGTTACTCCTAAACTCTTATCAGCCCATACTTTTTTCATGAAAATTGCCCAGATCGGTAGTGCCATTCTCGCACCCTGACCTTCACCTGTTCCAAAGAAGTGGGTTGCTCTGTCTTCCCATCCAACCCATGCTCCGGTTGCCAGTTTTGGTGTGATTCCCATAAACCATCCATCGGAGTTATTCTGAGTTGTTCCTGTTTTAGCAGCAATTTCTACCGCTTTTGAGATTCCTCTTCTTCCTAATTCTCCGGAAGCAGTTCCGTATTGTGCAACACCTTTCATCAGTTCAATCATGGTGTAGGCATACATTGGGTTCATTACTTCTTTTGGCTCTACGTTTACTTCCTTGATAACTCTACCGTTGGCATCTTCAATTCTCCATATCATCTCTGGTTTGTTGTAGTTACCATAGTTGGCAAAAGTACTGTATGCACCTAGCATTTCGTAAATCGTAATGTCTGATGAACCTAAAGCGATGGTATTGTTTCTAGGAATATCTTCTGTTACTCCCAGATCTCTTGCTGTCTGGATTACAGCGTCCACTCCTGTCATTTCAATTAGTCTTGCAGCAACAGGGTTTTGAGAGTGCGCTAATGCATCTTTTAAAGTAAGCATTCCGCCTCTTCCCGGTACGTGCCACCCGTTGTGATCATAGGTTCCGTTAGAAACAGCGGAACAAGGAGTCATTCCCAGTTTCATAATAGCAGTAGCGTATACGAAAGGTTTGAATGTAGATCCTACCTGTCTCTTACCTTGCTTGATATGATCATATTGGAAGTGCTGCCAGTCTATACCACCTACCCAGGCTTTGATTTCTCCGGTTCCAGGAACCATAGACATCAAACCTGCCTGTGCAATTTGTTTATGGTATCTGATAGAATCCCATGGAGACATTTCCACCTCTTCTTCTCCGGCCCATGTGAATCGTGAAGTTTTGATAGGTTTTTTGAACTCCATCATAATAGAATCCTCAGGCATTCCGTCAGCTTTGAGCAATTTGTAACGGCCGGTTCTTTTCATAGCCTGAACCATTACGTCTTTGATTTGTTTATCATTAAGATAGTAGAAAGGTCTGTTCTTTCTTCCTCTCTGTTCTGCATCAAATCTCTTCTGAAGATCTGTTAAGTGCTCTTTGATTGACTCTTCTGCATATTTCTGCATTTTAGAATCAAGAGTAACATATATTTTTAAACCGTCTTTGTAAAGGTTAAGTTTTTTACCGGTTTCTTTTTCATGAGCTTCAAGATATTTGTCAATCTCTTTTCTCAGATAGAACTTGTAATAAGCAGAATATCCATCCGTGATGCTTTTGATAGGGTGGAAGTCTACTTCAATCGGAGTACTGGCTGCTTTTTCATAAGTTGCAGCATCAATATATCCGGTTTTCTGCATTTGATCCAATACTACATTCCTTCTTTCTTTAGCCTTTTCAGGATATCTGTAAGGATTGTTTTTTCTTGGATTTTCAAGCATTGCTACAAATGTTGCAGCTTCTGGTAATGTAAGTTCAGATGTTTTCTTGTTAAAGTAAACTCTGGAAGCCATTTCAATACCATTAGCGTTGAAAAGGAAGTCAAATTTGTTGAAATAAAGAGTGATAATTTCTTCTTTGGTGTATCTTTTCTCAAGACTTACTGCTACTACCCATTCTTTCAGTTTCTGGAATGCTCTCTGAACTTTATTCTGAGAAGCATTTCCTGTGAAAAGAAGTTTGGCAAGCTGTTGGGTAATGGTAGAACCTCCACCACGTCCACCACCATATGCAACGGCTCTGGCAACAGAGTATAAATCTATTCCTGAGTGTTCTTTAAAACGCTCATCTTCTTTAGCTTGTAGGGCATAAATAAGATAAGGAGGAAGGTCTTTATAAACGATTGGCTGAGTCTTTTCTTTTTCGAATTTACCCAAAGTTACTCCGTCTGAAGAAATGATTTCAGAAGCAACAAAGATATCCGGGTTTTCAAGTTCTTTTACATCAGGCATTTCCCCAAGGAATCCTTGAGAAACCGAAAAGAAAAGCCCTGAAATTCCCAGAACTACCGCAATGAGTCCGATCCAAATAAACGAAACCCATTTTCTCCAGGAGGTGTCTTTCTTTTTCTTGGGAGGCAGAGGAAATGTTTTCCCCTTATTTCCTGCATTTTTTTTGTTTTCTTCCATTTATGGTTACGGTTTAGCCGTTTCTATTTTTACCCCAATATCCTCAATTCCCTGAAGGTTGTCATTTCTCATCGCCTGAGTAAGACTGATTTCATATTTCCCTTTTCCTGGGAACTGGTAATTTACTTTATACTGAAACAAAGTTTCCTTCGTATCACCAAACCCTGTACCAAGCCATTCTCCGTTTGGTTTAGCCAGAACATAATTCAAGGTGTCTGTTTCCTTTTTTTTGTTCTGGAGATTGGTGAAATTCACTATAAACCTTATGTTGCTGTAAGGATAAGTGTTGTTATTTCTTACGACAAATATAATATTTTTAGGATTCTGCGGATCTGAAACTTCAAGATTAAATTTTTGTTCACTTTTCTTATTCCATTTGTTATCAACGGAATTCATGATGACATCTCCTCCTGAGGAAGAGTTGCAGCTAAAGAAAAGGATAAGTGAAAGTAATCCTAAAATTTTATGCATTGTTATCTTTTTTTGGAGGATATTTCTTTTTGAATTTTTTCTTATTCGGATTGTTGCTCTGTGGCTTTTTATCAGCGTCAGAATTATTCACTGCTTTTTCCACAGGTGCTTTTTGCTGTGGGTGCTGCTTTTGAGGTCTAGGCTGATTTGCAGATTGAGCATTTGGGTTTTCGGTTTTTTCAGATCTTTCCGGTCTCTCTTGCCTTTCAGGTCTGTTTCTTTTTTGTCCTTGGCCCTGACTTTGCTGGTTGTTATTTTGTTTATTCTGGTTGCTCTGGTTGTTTCTGTTCCTGTTGTTTCCTCTGTTTTTCTTTTCGAAACGATCAACATTGTTTTCCTGGATCAAATCGATCGTGTGAGTAGAGGCTTCCGGTTGTTTCAGGTCTTCAAGAGGAAGTGTTTTTTCTCCTCTTTTATTCTTTGAAATCAATTTTTTAACAAGGTCAATGTCAAAATCATACCATGCAATTGAACTGTCTACATAAGCAAACCACATTTTCTTTTTGAAAACGTCGATTTTAATACAGAATGCTTTTCCTTTCTCTGTTTCCAAAGTCGTTGAAGAAGAAGGGAAGTTGCTTAATGCATCCAAATAACTGTCAAGCTCATAGTTAAGACAACATTTAAGCTTACCGCATTGCCCTGCCAGTTTCTGAGGATTGATACTCAGCTGTTGATATCTTGCAACATTGGTGTTTACAGATCTGAAGTCTGTAAGCCATGTAGAGCAGCAAAGTTCACGTCCGCAAGATCCGATTCCACCTACTTTGGCAGCTTCCTGTCTGAAACCGATTTGTTTCATGTCGATTTTAGTACGGAAAGCTCCAGCGTAATCTTTGATTAGTTGTCTGAAATCCACTCGGTTATCAGCAGTGTAATAAAAGGTGATTTTTGAGGAGTCACCCTGGTATTCTACGTCTGTAACTTTCATTTCAAGGCCTAATCTCTGGGCAATTTTTCTTGCTTCAAGCTTTACGCCATCTTCTTTTTTTCTTGCTTCCTGCCATACCTCAAGATCTTTTTGGTTGGCCTGTCTGTATATTTTGAGTGCCGATTCTTCAGAAAACTTTTTCTTTTTCATCTGAATCTTTACTAATTCTCCCGTAAGGCTTACTACGCCTACATCGTGTCCCGGACTTGATTCTACTGTAATTACGCTACCTATATGTAAAGGAATATTATTTACATTCTTATAAAACGATTTTCTGTCATTTTTAAATCTAACTTCCACAAAATCACACCTGTTTGGTGCCGGATTGTTGATGTTAGAAAGCCAGTCAAAAACACTTAATTTATAACTATTCCCGCAGGTATTTACATTTTCACAGCCATTTGCGGTTTTTTTAGGGCCGCAAGAATGTGCAGAATCGCCGGATGTTTTACATCCACAACTCATATTTTCTATTATTTATAATCTGCAAATTTATGTATTTTTATCTTTATGAGATTCTAAAATAGTTAAATAACCTGAATTGGAGATAAAACATTTTCCTATTTTGAGTAAGAATGATCGTTAAAGGCTGCCATTTAAGGAAGTAAAGGGCATACTATTTTTTTAATTTAATCTTTTTATTCTAGCTCTGTTTAATTTAACATTTATTATCATTTTGCTTTCCTGCTAATGCTTTTTGAGGCTGTTAAGACTTAATGTTAAACGGTTGTTTAGAATTAAACAGTAAATGATGTTTAGTTTTTTAATCTATTTAAGACTTTCATAATGATTATTTTGTGGTTTATTTCCTTAGAGTTATTATTTTAAACATAGTTTTCTTTTGGGATATTGTTTAAAATATTAGCAAATATTAACAGACGTATTCAAAATAATTTTATATTTGGCTTATATAATAATAGTCTATGAAAAAAATATTAGTATCAACTGCTTTATTGGCGGGAGTTCTATCTTACGCAGGAGGCTTCAGAGTTTCCCTGCAAGGGGTAAAACAATTGGCAATGGCGCATACTAGTGCTCATGCCGAAGACGCGAGTGTGACATTCTTTAACCCGGCGGGTATGTCATTTATCCCTTCCAAACTGAGTATAGTGGCAGGAGGGTTTGGTGCAAGTAATAAAGTTACTTTTCAAAACTTCAATACTCTACAGAGTGCAGAAACAGATAATCCTATAGGGACACCTATATATGCCGCAATTACTTATAGACCTATAGAGAAACTTACAGTAGGGTTTAGTTTTTCAACACCTTTTGGAAGTACAATCAAATGGCCTGATAACTGGGAAGGTAAAGAATTGGTGCAGAAAATGGAACTGAAAAGTTTCTATTTCCAGCCAATGGTCTCTGTAAAACTGGCTCCATGGGTATCTTTTGGTGCTAGTTATATCTACGCAAGAGGAAAAGTAGATTGGGATAAGGCGGTGACTCAATTTGACGGTAAGGTTAATATTAATGATGATAATGCAAGTGGTCACGGATATGGATTCGGTTTCTATTTCAGACCTGACCCGAAACTAGATGTGAGTATTGCTTACCGTTCTGCAATAGATATGAAAGCTAAATCAGGAACTGCTACATTCCAATTCCCGTCACAATCTGTTTATAATCAACTAAAACTGAATGCTGCAGGACAAGATGGATTCTCTGCAACATTACCATTGGTTGAAGAATATACTATTGGTTTAACCTATAAGGTAACACCGAAATGGCAGGTTTCTGCAGACTTTAACTATCATGGATGGGAAAGATACAGTAAGCTTACATTGGATTTCGAGAATGCACCTATTGGAAACAATCCTTCAGATCCGACAATTCTTACAAATCCTAAGAACTTCAAAAACTCCAAAACTTTCAGACTGGGAACTCAGTATGCGTTCACCAATATGATCTATGGACGTTTGGGAGCTTATTATGATGAAGCACCATATACAACAGATAACTTTATTCCGGAAACCCCTTCGTATGATACCTATGTGGTTACTGGTGGGGTAGGCTTCAAGCTGAAGCAGTTCGGAATTGATGTTGCAGGAGGATATGCAATGCCTCAGTACCGAAAGGTAAACAATGCTAATATAGGGCTTAACGGACAGTCAAAAGCAACAGCTTTCTACTTTGGTCTAGGGTTCTCTTATAATCCATTTTAATTTTAGAAGACTATGAAAAAAATTATAATATCGACAATTGCAGTTTCTGCACTTCTTTTTACAGTAAGCTGTAATACGGATTTCGATACGGATGTGAAAGATATCCCGGTAACAAAAGGAGAGGCTGACTTTTCAAAATATATATCTTTAGGAAATTCCCTTACTTCAGGATATCGTGATGGTGCGCTTTACAGCAGCGGCCAGAATGAATCTTATCCAAGTATGATCGCTGCACAGATGAAATTGGCAGGTGGAGGAGACTTTAAACAACCTTTAATGCCTAATGACGTAGGTGGGTTCAACAATCTTCCGGGTTTCCCAGGAAAATTAACTCTTCAGGTTGTTAATGGATCTTTAGCTCCTGTGCCAAGTGGGGCAGCAGCTGCGTTGGATGTATTATCTGGCGGAGGTACTTATAATAATATGGGGGTTCCTGGTGCAAAGTCATTCCACTTGGTCGCTCCTGGATACGGTAGTCAGGCAGGTCTTGCAATGGGTACGGCTAATCCTTATTTTGTAAGGTTTGCTTCTTCTGCTACTACAAGTGTATTGGCTGATGCGATGGCTCAGAAGGCAACGTTTTTCTCTCTTTGGATAGGAAATAATGATGTTTTGTCATATGCTACCAATGGAGGAACAAACTCTCAGACTGTAGGAGGTGTTACCACTTATACAGCAGCTACAGTTCAGACAGGAAATACCAATCCTACAACATATAAATCTAATGATATCTCTGATCCTGCATTAGTAGCTGGATCTATTAAAGCAGTTTTAGATGGTCTTAAAAGTGTAGGGACAACAAAAGGTGTTATTGCTAATATCCCTTCTGTTACTTCAGTTCCTTTCTTTACTACGGTACCTTATAATCCTTTGACACCTGCTCTTTTAGGTTCAAATCTGACAACTCTTAATACAAGTTTATATGGTCCTTTGAAGCAGGCTCTTACTGCTTTTGGAGCTGGGGATAGAATTAATTTACTTTCCGCTACAGGTCCAAACCCTGTTTTAATTAAAGATGTTGCTTTAACAGATTTATCTGTTCAGCTTACAGCTGCTTTAACTCCTTCATTGGGAGCACCTACAGCTGCTGCTTTTGGTCAGATCTTTGGCCAGGCAAGACAGGCTACTGCAGATGATTATATTTTGCTTACAACAAGCTCTGTAATTGGAAGTACTGCGGCTGGAGTATCTGCTCCGGTAAATATTTATGGAATTTCTTATCCATTACAAAACCAACATGTATTAACAAAAACAGAAGCTGGCTATGTGAAAACAGCAACAACTGCATATAATACTTCTATAAAATCACTTGCTGATTCTTATGGACTTGCATTTGTAGATGCCAACACTAAGATGATTGAACTGAATGCACAGTCAGGAATTTTATTTGATGGTGTAAAATATACTGCAAAATTTGTAACAGGAGGAGCTTTCTCTCTAGATGGAGTTCACCTTACAGGACGTGGATACGGTATTGTTGCTAATGAATTTATCAAGTCTATCAATGCTAAATATAAGTCTACACTTCCGCAGGTAGATCCGAACAAATATTCAGGAGTTAAATTCCCTTAATAATTGATAAAATAAAAACTTAGAAACCACAAGAGTAAATCTTGTGGTTTTTTTTTAAATTTGCAAAATCTTTTAAAAAGTAAAAATGGCCGATCAGTTAAGTTATCTATTTTGTACAAGAACCAGCAGGGACTTGGCAGAGAAAATTGCCCAGAATTATGGGAAAGAATTAGGGAAAATCAACTTTCAGGAGTTCAGTGACGGGGAATTTGAGCCTGTTTTGGACGAATCTGTAAGAGGAGGAAGAGTTTTTCTAATTGGATCTACATTCCCTCCTGCAGACAATCTTTTGGAACTTCTTCTAATGATTGATGCAGCAAAAAGAGCTTCTGCAAAGAGCATTACCGTAGTAATTCCTTACTTCGGACTTGCCAGACAGGACAGAAAAGACAAACCAAGAGCGCCGATCGGTGCTAAACTAGTTGCTAACCTTCTTACAGCAGCAGGAGCAACAAGAGTGATGACTATGGATCTTCACGCAGATCAAATCCAAGGATTCTTCGAAATCCCGGTAGATCATCTGTATGCTTCCAGTATTTTTGTAGATTATATCAGATCTTTAGAGCTTGATAATCTTACTATTGCTTCTCCGGATATGGGAGGTGCAAAAAGAGCTAAAAACTATGCCGGTCACTTAGGTGCTGAAGTAGTAATTGCCTACAAGGAAAGAAAAAAAGCAAACGTTGTAGAAGAAATGTTCCTTATCGGGGATGTAACAGGTAAGAACGTGATCCTTATTGATGATATGATTGATACTGCAGGTACACTTTGTAAAGCAGCTGATATCTTAATTGAAAAAGGAGCAAAAACAGTAAGAGCTATGGCAACTCACGGAGTGCTTTCAGGGAAGGCTTACGAGAATATTGAGAACTCAAAACTCTTGGAAGTTATTGTAACTGACTCAATTCCTGTTAAAAATAATTTGTCATCTAAAATAAAAGTGCTATCTTGCGCCCCATTATTTGCTGACGTTATGACAATGGTTCATGAGCATAAATCAATTAGCAGTAAATTTGTTATTTAATTGATTTAAAGCGGATTGCAAATTAAAATCAGAACAATTTTTTAAATTTTTTATAAATGAAATCTATTACAATTCAAGGTACAAAAAGAGAAAGCGTGGGCAAAAAGTCTACAAAAGCTTTACGTGATGCTGAATTAGTTCCTTGTGTTGTTTATGGAGGTGAAGCACCTTTGAACTTCTCTGCTGAAGAGAGCGCTTTCAAAGGATTAGTATACACTCCTGAAGCACACACGGTATCTATTGAAGTTGACGGAAAAACAATTCCAGCTGTTCTTCAGGATATTCAGTTTCACCCAATTACTGACAAAATTCTTCACATCGACTTCTATCAGTTATCTGACGATAAGCCAGTTATCATGGAAGTTCCAGTAAGAATTACCGGACGTTCAAAAGGTGTTGTTGCTGGTGGTGTTTTACGTCAGTCTTTCAGAAAGCTAAAAGTAAAAGCTATTCCTGCTAACCTACCTGACGAAATCGTTGTAGATGTTACTCCATTAAGAATTGGTAACAAACTTTACATCGGTAGCATCAAAACAGAAGGTTACTCTTTCGTACACCCAGACAACGCAGTAGTAGTTGCTGTTAAGATGTCTAGAAATGCAATGAAAGGTGGTGCAGCAATGCAAGATGATGAGGATGAAGAAGAAGTTGCAACTGAAGAAGGTGCAGCTCCTGAAGCAGCAGCTGAAACTGCAGCAGAATAAGAATTACTTATTTAAACAATATAAAAACCCGTCATTTTGGCGGGTTTTTTATTTGATAACGAGTCTCAGTAAAATGGACTAAACAGCTTAATGCATTACTTTTAATTTTATCTTTTCGCTTTATTGTCTTTCTCCACCTTAAACTATCGAATATTTCTATCAACTGACAATGATCAGTACCCGACCTCATGCTTCCTTTCGGAAAAAAAGCCGTAAATTTGAAGAGTTCTAAATAAGACCGTTTTAATTTAAAAAATAAATAAATGTTTGACATTCACGAAATAAGAAGCCAGTTTTCTATATTGGACAGAGAAGTGAACGGTAAGCCTTTGGTTTATCTGGATAATGCAGCTACATCTCAAAAACCAAATTCAGTTTTGGAAGTCTGTCACGCATATTATACAGAACTTAACGCAAATGTTCACAGAGGAATTCATACGCTAAGCCAGTTGGCAACAGAAGAAATGGAACTTTCAAGAAGAAAAATCCAGAAATTCATCAATGCTGAACATGATTTTGAAGTAATCTTTACAAAAGGAACAACAGAAGGGCTGAACCTTATCGCTTATATTTTAACACAGAAACTGCAGAAAGATGATGAAATCATTATTTCATATCTGGAACACCATTCTAATATTGTTCCATGGCAGATGCTTTGTGAAAGAACCGGAGCTAAACTTCGCGTCATTCCTATTGATGAAAACGGAATTCTTCAGATGGATTATTTTGACCAGTTTTTAAGTGAAAAAACAAAGGTTGTTTCTGTGAATCAGGTTTCCAATGCATTGGGAATTGTGAATCCTGTTGAAGAGATTATTGCCAAAACAAGAAAAAATACGGATGCTTACATCGTTATTGACGGGGCTCAGTCTGCACCACATTTCAATATTGATGTTCAGAAAATGGATTGTGATTTCTTTGTATTCTCAGGACATAAAATGTATGCTCCGATGGGAACGGGTATTTTATATGGGAAACGTGAAATATTAGAAGCGTTGCCACCGTTTCATGGAGGAGGAGAGATGATTGCAACCTGTTCTTTCGAAGGAACTACCTATGCTGGTCTTCCTTTTAAATATGAAGCGGGAACACCCAATGTAGGAGGAAATATTGCCTTAGGTGCTGCTGTTGATTTTATGAACAAAGTGGGACATACCCATATTCAGAATCATGAAAATGCTCTGTTGGAATATGCGCAAAGACAGCTTTTAGAAATAGATGGTATTAAGATCTATGGTGAAAAAGCAAATAGAACCGGGGTTGTATCCTTTAATCTGGAAGGAGTTGGAATTGCCTCTGATGTAGGGATGATCCTTGATAAAATGGGAATCGCTGTAAGAACAGGACACCATTGTACGCAACCTATTATGAACTTCTTTAATATTGCCGGAACGGTGAGAGCAAGTTTTGCTGTTTATAATACTTTCGAAGAAATTGATGCCTTGGTAGAAGGTGTTAAAAAAGCACAGAGAATGTTGAGCTAATCAATACGATATTCTTTATGATATAAATTAAAAAGCAGCTATTAAGCTGCTTTTTTTATTAGTCTATTGGAACACAATAGCATCGGCCGTCAATAACAACCTGATAATATCCGATGGCGCATTCAAGACAGATTTCTCCTCCCGCTATAATGCTTTTCATTCTTTCTTTGTTTAGTTTTTTCATAGGATGTGATTTAAAGTTTAAACATAAAAGTATAAATTATAGATAAAATTCTCATTCTTTTTTTAATATATGTAATGTATTTATTTTGCGTGTAATTATGTTTTATGAAATATAATTCGCTAATTTTATATAAACATCAAATATTTTATTATGAAAAAGCTATTTATTCTATTTTTATCCATTTGTGGTTTATGTAATGCACAGATTTTTTCTGAAAACTTCAACGGTAATACTTTGCCAACCGGATGGACGGTAGAGAATCCGGATAACTCTTTTAACTGGAACGTGGGTTCACAGAATGGTTTCGCAAGCTTTCCAGATGGGGCAGCTTTTTTTGATGATGATGATGCAGGGCCAACCGGAATTAATACGAATGCCAGACTGATTTCTCCTGTAGTTAACCTTACCGGAGTAGTAAACCCAAAGCTGTCGTTTAATTATGCTAATATGATTGATAGTCAGGATTCTACTTTAAAAGTTGAAGCTTTCAATGGAACTTCCTGGATTCAGGTTTTTACCTTTTCTGGTGACGCAGGAGTGTGGGATCTTGATTTTAATACCTTTACATTTGTAGTAACAAGTTATGATACTGCTGCAAATATAGATCTTACACCCTATGCTAATGCGGCTTTTAAACTTAGATTTGTTTATGATGATGCCGGAGACTATTCTTACGGGGTTGTAGTAGATAATGTGATGATTACAAGTGGTGTTTTGGCCACTTCAGAGGTTTCATATGCTGATCACATAAATGTATATCCGAATCCGGTTAAGGGGAATCTTTATATTAAGCAAAGCTCTCAAAATAAGTTTGAAAAGATTTCTGTGATTGATCAGTCAGGGAAGCTTGTGAAAACATTTAACAAAGCATCTGATTCCTATGACTTATCAGATCTGCCAAAAGGGATCTATATTATAATGATCATTAATCATGATGGAGAAATTGTTAAGAAGAAAGTGATGAAGGAATAATCATTGAAAAAATAATTCTAACAAAAAACCCTTATAAGAATGCCTATAAGGGTTTTGTATATTTTTAAAAGAATTAATCTTATACATTCGGTTTCCAGTCAACCACTGCTCTGATGAATGCTTCTGCATTTTCAACAGGAACATTAGGTAAAATTCCGTGACCTAAGTTGGCGATATATCTGTCTTTTCCAAAACGGTTGATCATTTCATTCACCATTTTCTTGATGGTTTCAGGTGTTGAGTGAAGTCTTGCAGGATCAAAATTCCCCTGCAGCGTCATCGTATGGTTGGTCAAAGTTCTTGCAAATTCAGGCTTAATAGTCCAGTCAACTCCAAGAGCAGAAGCCTTAGACATTGTCATATCTTCCAGGGCAAACCAACATCCTTTTCCAAATACCACAACATGAGTAAGCGGGCTTAATGCTTCAACAATCTGGTTGATGTACTGCCATGAGAATTCCTGATAATCTGTAGGAGAAAGCATTCCTCCCCAAGAATCAAAAACCTGTACCGCAGAAACTCCTTTTTCTACTTTTCTCTTCAGATAAGCGATTGTAGTATCTGTGATTTTCTGTAATAATAAATGTGCTGCTTCAGGCTGTTGGAAACAGAACGATTTTGCAATATCAAAAGCTTTGCTTCCTTTTCCTTCTACACAGTAGCAAAGAATAGTCCATGGAGAACCGGCAAAACCGATCAATGGAATCTCATTATCCAGCTTCTGAAGCGTAAGTTCAATAGCATCAAAAACGTAACCTAAAGTGTCATTCACATCTGGAGTTTCAATATTCTGAACCTGTTCCATTGTTCTGATAGGAGTATCTAACCATGGCCCAACAGATTCTTTCATTTTGAAATCAATTCCCATTGCCTGTGGAACTACCAGGATATCAGAAAACAGAATCGCGGCATCCAAAGGAAATCTGCGGATAGGCTGCAGGGTGATCTCAGCTGCAAGCTCCGGAGTCTGGCATCTTGTAAAGAAATCATACTGATCTCTTAAGGCAATGAATTCCGGCAGATATCTTCCAGCCTGCCTCATCATCCAGACAGGAGGTCTTTCAACGGTTTCTCCGCGAAGTGCTTTTAAATATAGGTCGTTTTTTATCATAATCTATTGTAACTAATATTACCGGCAATATTTCGGTAACAGATATTCTAAATTCTACTTCCGATTTCTTTTCTGATCAATGCAAAGATGGATGTCAATGTATTTTCTTCAGAAGTAAAAATTTTTTCCTGCGTATAATTTCTCAGCTCACCGGAAGTGGTTTCGCCAATTGAAAAAAGCTTCATACCTTCCAGAGAATTTCGCCTTGCAAAACTACGAACTCCGCTCGGACTAAAAAATACTGCGGCATGATATTTTTCAGTTATTACCGGATTGATTTCCTCAGTATTATAAATTGTAACTTTTTTGTACTTAATGTTTTGCAAAGGAAGATCTTTATCCAGGACGTTAATGGCAAGATTACCACAGAAGTGGAGGAACTGCTCGTGCTGGCATTTTCCGATAATGAATCTGGAAAGAGTTTCAGCATTTTTCAGTACCTTAAATGTCCCAAAACCATGTTTCCTCAGCTCTCTTTTGGTCTTTTCACCTACACAATAGATCTTGTTATAATTTTTGGCTGTAAAATTCTCATTGGGTTTGAATCTGTTTTTAAAAAAAGAAGCAACTCCATTGACGCTGGTGAAAATCAGAGAATAGTTTTTCAGCTCAAAAGGACTGATCATGATAGGCTTCGTCTTAATTACCTCCACACAGTCGACCGAAATATCCTCTCCTAATTCTTTGGATATAATCGTTTGGTCTATATTTTTGGTAAATAAGATTTTCATGTCTGTAAAATTAAGAAGATGAAAAGGGCTGCGAAAGGAATTTGTAATCTGAAGTATCAGATCTGGCTTTTGATTTCTGCCATTAATTCTTTTCCTCCGTTTTCAAGAACCACTTTTGCGAACTTTTCTCCAAAATTTTCTTCCGGAGTATACACGAAGTTTTCATCCACAGCAATGCAGTTTTTCCCATCCAAAGAACAAAGTGCAGCTTTAAAACGGATCTGATCGCCGATGATTTCCGCAAATGCTCCGATAGGTGCAGTACAGCCTCCTTCTAAAGTACTCAGGAAGTTTCTTTCAATCTCTACACAGATCTGAGTCTGTTGATGATTGATCTGACTTACAATTTCGTTAATTTCCGGTTTGTCAGTATGTCCGGCTACAGAGATTACACCTTGTGAAGGCGCACAGATCATTAATGGAAGCATTTCGTAATCAATTTCCATTTTCATTCTTTTGATACCTGCCAAAGATAGAATGGTGGCGTCAAAATCTCCGTCTTCCAGTTTTTGAAGTCTGGTTTGAATATTCCCACGGATATCCGAAAAATCAGTAGTCGGATAATTTCTCAGCCAGAAAGCTCTTCTTCTTAAACTGCTGGTGGCAAGTTTAAGCTCATGGAATTCTTTATTTCTTGAAGATTCTTTTCTGATCAGAATATCCTGTGGATAATCTCTTTCGAGATAAGCGATCATTTCAATATTTTGAGGCAATTGTGTAGGAACATCTTTTAAAGAATGTACGGCAATATCAATTTCATCATTCAATAGGGCAATATCAAGGTCTCTTGTGAAAACCCCGGTAATTCCTAAAGAATAAAGCGGTTGATTAAGGTTCTTATCGCCAGAAGATACGATAGGAACAATTTCCGTTAAATAATTGTTGTTCTGAAGGTGCCTCGCAACCTCTCTAGCCTGCCAAAGTGCAAGTGCGGAATTTCTCGTTCCGATTCTAATGCTTTTCATTGAATTCGTTGTTTGGTTGTTCAACTAATATTTCGTGCATTAATTTACTAATTTCTTCGGCTTTTAAAGGGTTATCGATGATATATTTTGCAAAACGGTTGGTTATTTTCTGGATCATTTTATCAGAAAGTTCCATGTCCGTGATGTTTATGTATTTATTCTTTTTGTAAAAATTATGCATTTCATTGCGTTCCATGTTCTTCAGAACTGCTTTAAAATGATGAATATTAGGTGCCAGCTTTCTCTTTTTCTCCCACTCGATAAAGTCTTTCATCAGTTCCTTAATGATTTTTTCAGCTTTCGGGATTTCTCTTTCTCGCTGTTGAATCGTTTCCTGAATTTGTTTTGAAAGTTCATCTACGTCAATCAGGGTTACATTTTTATTTTCGGTAACATTCTTTTCAACGTTATGGGGAATAGAAAGATCAATGATCAGTGTTTCTTTTCCATTCGGGAAATGAGACTGGTTGACAATAGGATGCTTGGCTCCTGTTGCCACAATAAGAATATCTGTGTTTTTTAATTCCTGGTCAAAATCAGAATAATCAACATGAGGAATATTATATTTCTGGGAAATCTTTTCAGCTTTCTCCTGAGTTCTGTTGGCGATTTTAATTTTCGGCTGATAAACATGCTTTACCAGATTTTCAACGGTATTCTGTCCTATCTCACCCACACCCAAAAGAAGAATGTTTTTTTCAGTAATTCTTTTCTGGCTGTTTAAAATATAATGAACTGCAGCATAGGAAACAGAAGCTGCTCCATTAGAAATGCCTGTTTCATTTTTTATTCTTTTCGAAATCTGAATAGCCGCATTGATGGCTCTTTCCAGATAAGGGTTTGAATTTTGTCTTTCTTTTTTGAAACGGCTGTATGCTTTTTTAATTTGCCCGATAATTTCAAAATCTCCGATAATCTGACTCTCAAGGCCAGCTGCCACTCTGAAAAGATGAATCAAAGCTTCCTCTTTGGTAAGAATATTGGCGAACTGAAGAAAATCTGTAAGCTGTACTCCAATGGTTTTGCAATACTCTTCAGCTACTAAAAGATAATTGGGAGATGTGGTATAAATTTCGGTCCTGTTACAAGTGGAAACAACAAATGCATCACCCAGGTCTTCCTGATGGACTCTGGAAACAAAGTTTTTGATGTTCTCATCAAAGAATGCAAACTTTCCTCTCGTTTCTACGTCGGCTTTCTCGTAGCTTATTGAAAGCACGGCAAAATTTGACGTTCGATGAATGTTGGAATACTGTAACATAAGCAGTCGCAAATTTACGATTTTTTTAATTAACCTCTCTCAGATAGTGTATATGATAATTATCGTAAAAAACTATAAAAGGGAAGAAAGGTGTTTCTGGTAGAAGGATAAAACTGTAAAATAATAAAATCACCTGCTGAAAAAGAATTGTTGGTGTTTTAAAGTTTTTTATTTTGATCTTCAATGCTATGTTTTCTTAGTCTTTTTACTCTTTTGTAATTACCCTTTTTTGCCCATTTAACATCCCATTAATTTTAGTTGAAATCAAACTCTGTAAATGTCTAAATTGAAAGTTAATAAAGAATTATAAATTTTAATAAAATTTTAACCAAATTAAGTTGGTGGGAAATTTCTTTAGTACTGTTAAATTTATATCTTTGTAAACTTAAAATCAGAAGAAAAATATGAGTTTATTTGATATGTTTACGCAAGAAATTGCGATAGACCTTGGAACTGCTAATACCCTAATCATCCATAATAATAAAATTGTTATAGATCAACCTTCAATTGTTGCAATTGAACGTTCATCGGGTAAGCCGATTGCCGTCGGAGAGCAAGCCAAGCATATGCAGGGTAAAACTCACGAGGATATCAAAACCATCCGTCCTTTGAAAGACGGGGTTATTGCTGATTTCCACGCTTCTGAACATATGATCAAGGAATTCATCAAGAAAATTCCTGGAATCAAAGGTAAATTCATTCAACCTGCATTACGAATTGTAATCTGTATCCCTTCTGGTATCACTGAAGTTGAAAAAAGAGCGGTAAGAGACTCTGCTCAGAAAGTAAACGCAAAAGAAGTACGTTTGATCTACGAACCAATGGCTGCTGCAATTGGAGTTGGGATTGACGTTCAAAAGCCTGAAGGAAATATGATCATCGATATAGGTGGTGGTACTACGGAAATTGCTGTGGTAGCTTTAGGAGGTATCGTATGTGATAAATCTGTGAAGATTGCCGGAGACGTATTTACCAACGATATTGCTTATTACTTAAGAACTCACCATAACCTTTATATCGGAGAAAGAACAGCTGAAAGAATCAAAATTGAAGTAGGTTCTGCAGTGGAAGATCTTGATGTAGATATCGAGGACATCCCGGTACAGGGTAGAGACCTTATCACCGGTAAGCCTAAAGAAATTATGGTTGGATACAAAGAGATCGCCCGTGCATTAGATAAATCAATTATCAGAATTGAAGATGCAGTAATGGAAACATTATCTCTTACACCACCGGAATTGGCGGCTGATATTTACAAAACAGGTATTTATCTTGCAGGAGGAGGAGCGTTATTAAGAGGTCTTGCGGACAGAATTCACAAAAAAACAGGTCTTCCTGTATTTGTGGCTGAAGATCCGTTAAGAGCTGTAGTTCGCGGAACAGGTATTGCGCTTAAGAATATGGATAAGTTCAATTTCTTAATTAAATAATTTTAACTTTTTACGACTTTATATCTGAATGGGATTTTTGCTGAGATTATTTTCGAAGAATACTCTTTTCGTCTTCTTTATATTCCTGCAAATTATTGCTCTGGTTTTGATATTCTCAAGAAATGCCATGCAGAAATCCTGGATTGCAGGCCAAACGGCTGCGTTTAATTCCTGGGTTTCCGGATATATTGATGAAGGAGTTTCTTATTTGAAGCTAAAACAGATCAATGAAGATCTTGTGGTTCAGAATAAAGCCCTTATGACTGAACTCTATGGAAAAGACGGAGAAAAGAATCCTGTTTTCAAAAGAGTTCATGATACCATTGGTGGAGGGCAGATCTATACTTTTGTTGATGGGGAAATTGTTTTCAACAGTATCAACAGGAGAAATAACTATTTTACAATCAACCGTGGCCGCAGAGATGGAGTCTTTCCTCAAATGGGGGTAATGGCACCAAGAGGTATTGCGGGAATTGTAATCAATTCTACAGATAGTTATGCATTAGTTCAATCCGTGTTAAGTGTTAACAAGATCAGAATTAATGCAGCACTTAAAAACTCAGGGTATTTTGGTACTTTAACATGGAATGGAGATAACTCAAGGGTGATGCACCTGGCAGATATTCCAAAATATGTTGCCTTAAAAGTAGGTGATACTGTCGTTACAGACGGTAAATCTGCTATTTTCCCTAAGGGAGTTACCATCGGTACTATTGCAGGATACTCTGTAGACAATAAAACCGGCTTCTGGGATATTTCCGTAGAGCTGAGTGAAAAAATGGGAGCGTTGAATAAAGTGTATGTAGTGAAGAATCTTAAGAAAGCAGAAGTGCAAAAGATTCAGGACACTATGCAGGCTGTAATAAAAAAAGAAAATGATTAGCAGGACTTTATTTACCGATGTATTGATCATGATCTTTCTTGTTGCATTACAAATATTTGTATTGAACAGGATTACGCTTTTCGGGAAATATACTCCGGTATTATATCCTGTGTTTGTCATGTTTTATCCATTTTTCAGAAATAAATTTCAGTTCCTGGCATTGAGCTTTTTAATAGGACTGTCTATTGATGGTTTCCTTTATTCCTGGGGGATTAACGCATTTGCAACAACGTTAATTGCTTACTTCAGAACGTTGATCTTCAGGACTTCCACAGATACGTCTACGGACTTTTTCTCATTCCAGTCCCTTCAATGGGCGCAGTTTTTGCTGTTTTTATTTTCAAGTATTTTCCTGCATCAGCTTTTAGTACAGTATATCGAGTTCTTTAAGTTTAGCAGGTTTTTTGAAATATTATTTAATGTGTTGGTGACAAGTGTAATTTCATTTATCTTTATAGTCATCTACGCATTAATATTTAAAATCAAACAAAAAGTTTGAACACACGTTATTTAAAAATTTTTTCCATCCTCGTTATCATCGCCTTTATTTTTGTGGCGAGGCTTGCTTATTTGCAGTTGTTTACAGACCGTTATGCGTTGAACGCTGCCAATACATCCATTAAAACTGAATATGTTATCCCACAGCGTGGGGTGATTTTTGACAGAAATGGTAAAATCATGGTAGGTAACCAGCCTGCTTATGAAATTTCTTTTACTCAGGCTTTGATGAAACCTGACTTTGATACATTGGCTTTTTGTAGTTTAATGAAAATTACAAAACAGGATTTTATCAATAAAATCAATGTGATCAAAAAGGAGAAGTATTATTCTAAGCTTACTCCGATGACTTTCATTAAAGACCTCAGCAGAGAAGACATTGCAAGGGTTCAGGAAATTATTTTTAAGTATCCCGCATTTAATATTGTATCAAGACCTCAGCGTCAGTACGAAGTTTCCACATCCGGAAACCTTTTGGGGTATACCAGTGAGGTGAACGAAAGAGATATCAAGAAAGATTCTATTTACTATTTACCTGGAGACTTTATTGGAAAAACTGGTGTTGAAAAATCCTACGAAAAAGAACTCCGCGGAGTAAAAGGAGTGAAATATATCCAAAAAGATATCAGACTTCGTAATATTGGTTCTTATAAAAACGGATCTCTGGATAAAGATGTAATTACAGGTAAAGATATTACCTTAACCATTGATTATGACCTTCAGAGAACAGCCGAAGAAATGCTGGTTAACAAACATGGTGCAATTGTAGCTTTAGATCCTAATAATGGAGAAGTCTTAGTGGCTGCAACCGGACCGGATATTGACCCGAACCTTTTCACTGGACCTTATAAATCCAAAAACTTATATGCCCTTTCAAAAGATACGCTTTATGAAAATAAACCTACTTTTGATCGTGCTTTACAGGCAGGATATCCTCCCGGTTCAACGTTCAAATTATTGACTGCTTTAGCGGCAATGCAGATGGGGGTGATGGATGAGAAAACTATTTTCCCTTGTGGTGGTGGATTTTTCTATAAAGGAAAAAGAATTAAAGGTCATGGTGGAGCAGATCCGCTTATTCCTTCCATTCAGGTTTCCAGTAACTGTTTTTTCACCTACGCCTTTATTGCCATCATCAAAAAATATCCGGGAAACCCTTCAAAAGGGGTTGATGAATGGAAAAAAATCATGAGCAGCTTCGGAGTTGGAGAATTTTTAAATAATGACTTTGCAGTTGGAGCAAGGGGTAGAATACCTTCAGGAGATTTTTACGAAAAAAGATTTAAAGCGATCATGAAGGCAAGCGGTTCTCAGAGAACTGATTTTAAAAACTGGGATGAAATGTCCACCGGTGCTATTTATAACGGAATGGGACAGGGAGATGTTTTGGTAACTCCTATTCAGCTGGCTAATTATGTAGCTGCTATTGCTAATAAAGGATGGTATTATACTCCTCATATTGTAAAAGGAATTGATGGAAAACCCAATCCTGATCCGAGATTTAAAGTTAAACATCAGACTTTAGTAGATCCAAAACATTTCGAACCAGTACTTAAAGGTATGGAGGCTGTAGTGTTGAGAGGAACAGCAAGAGGCCTGAAATCGAATGATTTTACGCAATTAGCAAAAACAGGGACAGCACAGGTGCCACAAGGGAAGGATAATTCCATTTTTGTATTGATTGCTCCTGCTGATAAACCCAAAATTGTTGTAGTAGCTGTAATGGAACATGCAGGATTTGGTGCTACATGGGCAGGGCCAGCCTGTACAGTGATTGCTGAAAAATATATTACCGGTGATTTGAAAAGAGAAAATCTTTACAAAAAAATGATTACCTCGAGTTTCATGCCTGAATATAAAAGACAATGGATTGCAGATTTGAAACGAAAAGGATTATATGTTGATCCCAAACCTGATTCCATCAAACAAAAAAGAATAAAGGATAGTCTGGAGCTGGTAAAACAGCAAAAGGCTAAACAGCAAAAGAAAATAGAAGAGGAAGCTAAAAAAAATAACACTGCTAAAAAACCTGTGAAGCAATGAAATGGACAGAAGGAATAGATAAACTGGGCCTTGGGCTGTATTTCCTGCTTTGCATTTTTGCCATTGCAAATATTTACAGTGTTGACCAGAAACTAGGAGAGAAACAATTGGTTTTTTTCTGTATTTCTGTATTTGTAGGGCTCATTATATTCGTAGGAAGAAGTAAATTCTTTGAGAATATGGCTGGTATTATTTACATTGGAGGAGTGTTACTGCTGATAGGCCTTTTCCCGTTTGGTAAAGAGATTCTGGGACAAAAGAACTGGTATAAGTTTGGAAGTTTTACCATGCAGCCCGTTGAGTTTGCAAAAATAGGTACTGCTTTGATGCTGGCCAATTTTGTTTCAAGCCCGGATTTTAATATTAAAAATAAAAAATCTATCTGGACTGCTCTAGCTATTATAGGAATTCCGGCAGCAGTCGTTCTGGCTATTCCGGATGTAGGTTCTATGCTAGTGTTCATTGCATTTTTCATCGCATTATATAGAGAAGGATTGAGTGGTCTTTTATTCGGTATAGGATTTATTTTCGCTGGAGTTTTTCTAATCTCCCTGGCTATTCCTCCCATTTATGTTGCGATCGCAGTTTTAGTGATTGCCGGTGTTCTGATCGCCATGAATTATCATAGAATGTCATGGGATGTAATTTCTATTTCAGGAATTGCAGGTTCTGTTCTTATATTGTGCGGACTGGCTTTCGGGTCTCCTTATATTTTAGAAAAACTGCCAAAACACCAGAGAGAAAGAATTGAGGTTCTTTATAAGGGTGAAAAGGCGTTCAGAGATACTTCCGGGTATAACTTATTATATTCAAAAACAGCCATCGGATCAGGTGGAATCTGGGGAAAAGGATACCGTGAAGGATCAGTTACCCAAGGGAAATTCGTTCCCGAACAGGAAACAGATTATATATTTTGTACCGTAGGAGAAGAATGGGGCTTTGTAGGAAGTGCAGTTCTTATCCTGTGTTACATGGTTTATATCGGACGAATCTACTATCTGGCAGAACAGCAGAAGTCTACTTTTAACCGGGTATTTGGATATTGTTTTGCCTCAATCCTGCTGATGCACTTT
Organism: Chryseobacterium indologenes; assembly: GCF_002025665.1. Taxonomy (GTDB): domain Bacteria; phylum Bacteroidota; class Bacteroidia; order Flavobacteriales; family Weeksellaceae; genus Chryseobacterium; species Chryseobacterium metallicongregator. Next base: position 58,308 of record NZ_CP018786.1, read on the forward strand.
TCGATCAATCTAGGGATGGTTATGGGGCTTTTCCCTACCGTTGGGATTCCTCTTCCGTATTTCAGTTACGGAGGAAGTTCTTTATTGGCTTTCTCGATGATGACCTTTATCTTCTTTAAGCTTAATTATTCGGATAAGAATAGTTTGGTGTAAAGGAGTGAGGTTGGAAGCTGGATGATGGAAGTTTATCATTGTTCTGCTGACCATTCGTTTTCAAAATCAACTTCATCAACACATCTTTTATGAAACAATCCTATTTCTCAGACGAAGATTTCGAGAGCAAAGATTTTACACAACTTCCTTTAGAAAAAGGTGAGTACGAAAACTGTACGTTTAGAAACTGTAATTTTGAATACGGAAATCTATCCGGTTTCAGCTTTACAGATTGTGAGTTTATCGAATGTAACCTCAGCATGGCAAAATTGGTAAAAACAGCATTCCATAACGTGACCTTCAAAGAATGTAAAATGTTTGGGCTTCAGTTCAATGAATGTAATCCCTTCGGATTATCTTTTAGGTTTGATGGAAGTGCTTTGAATAATTCAGTTTTTTATCAGACATCCATTAAGAAAACAGGTTTCAAAAATTCCAAATTAATTGAGGTAGATTTTAGTGAATGTGATTTGTCCAATGCTGTCTTTAGTGGTTGTGATCTGTCAGGCGCTATTTTTGACGCTACAAACCTTGAGAAGGCAGATTTCCGAACATCGGTTAACTATTCGGTAGATCCGGCTTTAAATAAGCTTAAAAAGGCTAAATTTTCCCTTTCTGAAATCTATGGACTATTGTATAAATTGGATATTGAAATTGATAAGAACGGCTGATTTCTTGGAAGCTGCCATGATTAATTATAAAAATATAGGTATTGAATCAATAGGAGCGGGTTTTAGCCCGCTTTTCTCTTTAACAGCTATTTCCCATTGGTTTTAGCCAAAACTTACCAAAAATGAGTACATAAAAAAGCCATCAGATTTCTGATGGCTTCATTATTTAAATCAATTATTTATAAAATTAAAAATTTGCGGGTGTAGCAAGAGTAGTAGCTGCTAAGTTATTGTAAGCTTCTCCTTCTTCGTTGATCACTCTTTTTGCGAATCTGAATTTAGGTCCCCAATAAGAATCATTCAGTGAAGAAATCATTACTCCTTTTGATGTTGCTGCGTGGATAAATTTAATCTCACCCTCTTCAGTAACACTTTCTACAATACCTACGTGAGAAATTCTTCTTCCGTGAGAAAAGAAGATTAAGTCTCCTTTCTGTAGCTCTCCTTTTTCAATTCTTTCCCCTTCCTGAGCCTGAGAAGCTGCTACTCTAGGTAAGCTAAGACCTGCTGCTGCTCCGAATACAGAAAGAACAAAAGCTGAACAATCTATACCGTTTCTGGTTGTTCCTCCATATCTGTAAGGAGTTCCAAGGTATGTTTCAGCTTCTTCAAGGATACCGTCAATGGTTTTATTATGTTTGATTGCTTTTGCAATCTCAGAATTCTTAACTGCTTTTTTAGCACTAGCGATAGATGCTGCCTTTTCAGCAAGGAATGAATCGATAAGTTTTTGCTTATCCTGCTCCATTTTTTTGTTATCTATAGAAGCTAGTTTGGCATCTGTTTTGTATTCTTTTGTGTAAGTTGCTGGTTTTGAAACCACATAATTTGTAGCACACGATTGCAAAGAAACTGTAGTAACTAAAGCAACTAAATAAAACAAAACTCTTTTCTTCATATATATTTGATTATCCGTGTTAAAAAGGAATATTTATTTTCAAAAGCATTACAAAAGTAGAGATTCCGAGCAAAAGACCCCTGATATGATAATTGTCAGGATCTTATTTTAACACATTTTAACATATAATTTACATATGTTAAAGAAAAATAAACCGCAACAGCCTGTTTTTGGTAAGTGTGCGGTTTTTTTTATTAAGATTCTTTAACAAACTCAATCGATTTTCTTCTAGATATCAGGTTCTGTGATATAAGACTCTAATTTTCAGGGCTGTTAATAAAACAAAAAAAATTCCCCGGAAAACCGAGGAATTTAAACTAATATGGAACTTTACAGGACGTTATTTTGTAAACAACATTTCTCTGTATTTTGTCATCGGCCAAAGCTCATCGTCCACCATCATTTCCAATGCGTCAGATGCTTCTCTGATCGGGTCGAATAATGGTTTTACTTTATTACAATAGCTTTCTGCCTGTTTTTGGCTGTCTGAAATACCTTTGGCGGTTTCTCTGGCTTTTAGAAGTTCTTCAACACCAAGTTTAATTTTAGAAACATTTTCAGAAATGCTTGTAATTAAACTCATTTGTTCTTTTGCCAAAGATTTGAACTCTTTATCACCAAAGATTTCTTTAAGACCTTTTACATTTTCAATTAATCTGTTCTGATAATTTAATGCAGAAGGAATGATGTGGTTTCTTGCGATGTCACCTAATACTCTTGATTCGATATCAATTACTGTAGAATATTTCTCTAATTTGATTTCGTTTCTTGCCTCAACTTCTCTGTGGTTGAAAATTCCCATTTCTTCATATAGATCTAAGAATTTCTTATCCATTTCCTGTTTTAAAGCTTCAGGAGTTGTTTTAAGGTTGTTTAATCCTCTTTTCTTAGCTTCTTTCGCCCAGTCATCAGAGTACCCGTCACCTTCAAACATAATGTTTTTACACTGTTTGATGTATTCTCTCAATACATTGAAGATGGCTTCGTCTTTCTTAAGACCTGTTTCAATTAAAGCATCCACTTCTTTCTTGAAATCATTAAGCTGTTTTGCTGCAATAGTGTTCATTACGGTCATAGATTCTGCACAGTTTGCAGAAGAACCTACCGCTCTGATTTCAAATTTATTTCCTGTAAATGCAAAAGGAGAAGTTCTGTTTCTGTCAGTATTATCTAACAAAATTTCAGGAATCTTTCCAACTACATTTAATTTTAATTCTGTTTTCTCTTCCGGAGATAGTTTTCCGTTGGTTACTTTTTCAAGTTCTTCCAATACACTGAACAACTGACTTCCGATAAATACGGAGATAATTGCAGGAGGAGCTTCGTTAGCACCAAGTCTGTGGTCATTGCTTGCAGAAGCGATACTTGCTCTTAAAAGATCTGCATATTCGTGAACTGCTTTAATTGTGTTAACAAAGAATGTTAAGAACTGTAAGTTTTTCTTTGGATTTCTTCCCGGGCTTAAAAGGTTTTCACCAGTATCTGTAGCTAAAGACCAGTTGTTGTGTTTTCCACTTCCGTTTACTCCTGCGAATGGTTTTTCGTGGAAAAGAATGTGGAAGTGGTGCTTGTGAGCTACTCTCGCCATGATATCCATCAACAAAGAGTTGTGGTCTACAGCAACGTTCACTTCTTCAAACATTGGTGCAAGCTCGAACTGGTTAGGTGCAACCTCGTTATGTCTTGTTGTTGCTGGAATTCCTAATTTCATACATTCGATTTCCAGCTCTTTCATGAAGTTCATTACCCTTGTAGGAATAGAACCGAAATAGTGGTCATCCAGCTGCTGTCCTTTTGCAGGAGAATGTCCTAATAATGTCTTACCTGTTAGTACAAGATCCGGACGAGACTGATATAATGCTGAATCTACAAGGAAGTATTCCTGCTCCCAACCCAAAGTAGGAGTTACCTTCGTAACGTTTTTGTCAAAATACTGCATTACATTCGTTGCAGCTTCATCTACAGCATTCAAAGCTCTCAATAGAGGTGCTTTGTAATCTAATGTCTCTCCTGTATAAGAGATGAAGATAGAAGGAATACATAATGTAGTTCCCATAATGAATGCCGGAGATGTAGGATCCCAAGCTGTATAACCTCTTGCTTCAAAAGTATTTCTGATACCTCCGTTAGGGAAAGACGATGCGTCTGGCTCCTGTTGGATAAGCATATTTCCGCTGAATCTTTCAATTGCTCTTCCTCCTTCGATTGGGGTAAAGAAAGAATCGTGCTTTTCTGCAGTAGTACCTGTTAAAGGCTGAAACCAGTGCGTATAGTGGGTTACACCTTTGCTCATTGCCCAGTCTTTCATCGCTACAGCTACCTGATCTGCAATATGTCTCTGGATTTTAGTTCCTTTTTTAATAGCGTCGATAATAGAACCGAATGCTTCTTTTGTTAAATATTCTCTCATGGTTTCTTCTGAGAAAACATTTTTGCAGAATAGCTCTGATAATTTCGCAGGGATCTCAACAGAGTTGTCTTTTCTGAAATCCTTAAATGGAAGGGTTTCTAATGCTTTGAATCTTAAGGTTGACATAATTGGGTTGATTTTTTACAGGGCAAATTTACAAAAAAAATGAATTGAAAACATTTTGACCCTAAAAAATTTAGGGGTGTTTTGAAAATTTATATAATTTAAACGTGTGTTTGGCGTTTTTTTAACGGGGTGTTTTTTGATTTATTGTTTAAAACATGAGATTCTGAGCCCGTTTTCTAAGGTAGAAATATAAATGTGTTATATGGAGTACAATTTACAATAATTCTACGAGATTAAGCTACTTATTAAAAGACAGTTAAAATAAAGTGGGCAAAGATTTTGTATATTTGTGTGAAATTTATTTTATGACAAATTCTAGAGCAAGAGAAACCACAGAGGCTATTGAAAGACTATACATCTCTATGAGACACTTATTTTATAGAGGATTTTTCAAGCCGGGCGGAGTTTCAGGAGAGAGTATCAGAAGTTTGTTAAAGACCATCAATCCGGAAATTTACGGAACCATGAATATTCCAAGTAAATTAGAACTTGACGGTTTGATGTATGTATTAGACAGGCTTCCGGAAGGAATTGAAGAATGCGCTTTTATTCATCTTACATCTGATGAAGGGTTTGATAAAGGAAGTTTCGAACCTATTGTTCCCAAGAAAAGAAGAAGAAACTGTTATAGAATAGACGAACACCAGATGAATATTGAGGTTCTTTTGGGCCGTTCCGAAATTTATGACATTCTTACCCACCTTACTTTCCTTTTTATAGAAGCTGACAAAATCCGTAATCTGGCATTCATCCAGGACGAAAACTGGAAGCCGACACGTGCCTTCAAAATTATTGAAGAAGTAGTAAAGGGTGAAAAGAAATACAGCAGAAAAGAAAAAGAAGTAGCACTTATTCATCTTTCTTCTTTAATAGGAAGATCTTTTGATGAGACTTTAAGAGCTTATAATACTTTTGGTGATGATCACAATCCTGATCGTCTGTTCAAAATCATTTACAACTTAGCAAAAGTAAGTCTTGATGATGCAAAAGGAAGCAGAGAGAGAGAAATTCATTTCAGTTCTATATTAAAAGAAAGAGTGGGTCACCACTATTTTGGAGAAAAATGGGCAAACAAAGTGAAAGAAGTTTTATTTGAAAACAATCTTCACATGCGTCCGTTACATATTATTTCAGCCAATATGCACTCTGTGAAAAATATGCTGTATGCCAATAATGCACTTAAAAAGAAGCAGCATCATGAGGTGGATTATAAACTGTACGAAGAGATTTCAAACAAGAAAGAACTTCGTGATAAAGTTTTAAAATATGCTTTGGAGGAAGGAATGATCCATATTGCAGACAAGAGTGGAAGTAATATTGATGTTCAAATCATAGACCTTAGCAAAACAGACCTGAAGAATACACCATTTGCAGACTGCAAGTTCGGAGGAGATGATGTAGTAATGGTTTTTGACTATGCTTTCGGAGAACAGGCTTTTGAAGTAATGGATGAATTACTTAGACCTTTTGAACATAAAGGAGAAGTATATATGATGCATGTAAAATCTGTTTCCATTATGGGTAAAGCAGGTATTCTTACCGGAGAGAAAGGTGATATCATGATTCCTACTTCTCATATCTTTGAAGGAACTGCAGATAATTATCCTTTTGAAAATGCGTTAAAACTTGAAGACTTTAAAGATGATGAATTAAAAGCTTTTGAAGGGCCGATGATTACTGTTTTAGGAACTTCTCTTCAGAATAAAGATATTTTATTGTACTTTATGAATACTTCATGGAAAGCAATTGGTCTTGAAATGGAAGGAGCACACTACCAGAAAGCGATTCAGGTGGCATCCAAGATCAGACACCATATTTCACCGGATCTGTTTGTAATGTATGCTTATTATGCATCTGACAATCCATTGGAAACGGGAAGTACATTATCTTCAGGAGGGTTAGGTCTTACAGGAGTAAAACCAACGTATCTGATTACATTAAGAATCCTTGAAAAGATTTTAAGAAGTGGTAAGAAAGAAACTTCTGCTAAAAAATAATTGTAATTCAATATTATAATATCAACCTCAGATGTATTTTGCATTTGAGGTTTTTTTGTAATTAGTTAAACACGAATATCACAAATTTATTTGCACAAATTGCACTGTTTTATTATGTTTAAAATAATGGTTTTCATTGGTGTAATTTGTGTTTAAATAAAAACCTATCTTTAAGAAACATAAATAAAATATCCATGAGCTCAGTTTCACAACTTGCGAAAAGATTCAGAGAGGTTCTGCTGGATGGTTTCTGGATCGCTAATACGAATTTTAAAGATCAGCTTTCAGAGGTGAGCTGGGAACAGGCGGTAACAAAAGTAGATGCTTTCAATACCATTGCGATGCTCACTTTTCACATTGATTATTATATTGCAGGAATTGTCAATGTCTTTGAAGGAGGAGATCTTGAGATCAAAGATAAATTCAGTTTTGATCTTCCTCCCATAGAATCTCAACAACAATGGGAAGATTTGTTGAATAAACTCTGGACGGATTCTGAAAAGTTTGCTGCATTACTAGAACAAATGCCGGATTCTAAACTTGATGAGGTTTTCGTAGATGAAAAATATGGAACTTACCGAAGGAATATCGACGGAATGATTGAGCACAGCTACTATCATCTGGGGCAGATTACTTTAATTAAAAAACTGTTGAAAAGCAGATCAAACTAACCATTCATATTTTCAAAAAAGAATTTAACAACCCGAATTAAAATCCATCTAAAACCATAACAAACAGAATAAAACCTCAGAATAACTCCTATTTGAGGTTCTTATTTAAATTAACTACCTTTAGAAAAAATAAAATTTTAAATGAGAAAATCGGCTGCAATCATTTTTGCGTTTATCATTTCACAATTTCAGGCTCAGCAAGGAGCTTATTATCAGCAGGCTGCGAAGTACAAGATGGATATTGATGTCAATGCTGAAAAATTTACCTATCAGGGAAAACAAACTTTAGAATACACCAACAATTCTCCGGACGAGCTGAATGTGGTTTATTTCCACTTATACTGGAATGCTTTCAAACCTAATTCTATGATGGATCAGAGAGTAGCTTCCCAAGGCAAAAATGGTGATGGGAGACTGCAGAAAGACGGTATTTCAAGACTGGCTTCTATTCCTAAAGATCAGGAAGGAGCTCAGAATATCCACTGGATTAAACAAAATGGAAAAGACCTGAAATTTGAAGTTCAGGAAACCATTATGAAAGTATATCTGGCAGAACCTATCAAGCCAAATTCTACCACTACATTTACAATGGATTGGGATTCTGTAATCCCTCAGCAGATCAGAAGAAGCGGAAGAAACAACAGAGAAGGTATTGATATGACCATGACGCAATGGTATCCTAAAATTGCTGAATACGATTATGACGGCTGGGCAACTTTCGATTATCTGGGAAGAGAATTCCATGCGCCGTTCTCTGATTTTGATGTTACCATTAAAATCAACAAGGATTATGTAGTGGGAGCAGGAGGAATTCTGGAGAACCCAACAGAAGTAAAAGGCTATGATGCCAATGCAAAAATAAAAACAGAAAAAGATAAAAAGGCAATCTGGAAATGGACGGCAAAAAATATTCTTGATTTCGCATGGAGTGCAGACAGAGATTATTCTGTAGAAAGCTTCAATGTTCCGGAAGGTCCGAAAGTATATCTGGTTTATCAGAAAAATGATAAAACGAAGGCATGGGGAGAATCACAGCCTTATATCACGAAATATTTCCAGATCATGAATGCTCACTTTGGAAAATATGTGTATCCAACTTACGCATTTATCCAGGGAGGAGATGGCGGAATGGAGTACGGAATGTGTACCATGATTTTAGGAGAAGCTAAAAACGTTAAAGATTTAATGGGCTTAATGGCTCACGAAGGATCTCATTCATGGTATCAGCAGATGCTGGCTACGAATGAATCTGTACGCCCATGGATGGATGAAGGTTTTACAAGTTATGCAGAAGGCTATACTATGTATCAATTATTTCCTGAAGATCTGCCAAATCCTTTTATGGAAAGGCTCGATGCATACAGAAAATTTGTTAAAAAAGGAATCGAAGAACCGGCTGTTTGGTTAGGTGATCACCACGATAACGGGACGTCTTACACGTTTGCATCATATGTAAAAGGTGAGTTATACCTGGTACAGCTCGGATACATTATGGGAGAGCAGAAACTAGCAGAAACCTTAAAGCAATATTATGATCAGTGGAGTATGAAGCATCCTTCAGACAGAGATTTCCTTCACATTGCACAGAAAGTATCAGGAATGGATCTGAAGTGGTTCCATAACTATTGGATCAACACAACCAAGACGATCGATTACGGAATTAAGGATGTGAAATACGATGCCAAGTCTACTACCATTACCTTAGTCAACAATGGCCAGGTTCCGATGCCAATTGATTTTGGAGTGATGACTACGGATAAGAAAGTAATCACTTATCAGATTCCAATGAATATGACTCATACATGGAAAGAAAAAGACATCTACGGAGAGTTTAAAACAATGCCTTACTGGCCTTGGACTCAGAAAGAATATACGCTTACCATTCCCTACACAAAATCTCAGTTATCTGTTCTGGGAATTGATTTCAGCCAGAGAATTGCAGATGTGAATATGGAAAATAACTTTGTTGAAGTGAAATAACAATAGACCTATACAACGAAAAAATCCACAGACTTATCTGTGGATTTTTTTTATTTTATTCCAAATTGCTGTACCATCCAATGATTTGGATGATTTTGGGTAAGATCTTTCCTCAAAGCTTCATCTTTGGTATTTAAATAACTGTAAACCTTTAAAGGAACAGAATCCGGGTATTCTTTTAAGCCGTTTACAATTGTAGTTTGTGCTTCTTCTTTTTTTGAGCCGCTATCTAAGGCCTCTGCCTTAAAAATGTAAATAATTGCCGGGAGTTTTCCATATACTTCTTTTGTTTCACTTTCCAGAAGATGCATCGTTTCTATCTGAAACACAGGATTGGGGTTTTTTCCTTCTGCCACTGCCTGGCTGATGTGCTGCTGATACATCAGAAAAAGATAAAGCAGATGCATATTTTTGGTATCCGGATCAGAAACTGCTTTTTGAAATTTGTGGGTAAACTCGGGAGTTATTTCATCATTATCTGCCTGAAGATTTTTTTGATAAAACTCATCCATCAGATCATACACTGTCTTATCCTGAGTATCAATTTTTGACTGACTCTTTATTTTTTGTAAAATGCTTGCCATTGAATTGCCGGATTGTGCAAAAACAGAGATGCTGAGGCATAGTAAAGTACCGAGGATCAGTTTTTTCATGAGATAGTCAGAATAATTATATTGTGTTATTAAATATAGTGATTTGTTCCGGAGAAAGAAAAAATAAGTGAGCCATTGTAATTTAGTTTGATAATGGCAGGTTCTTTTTTTTAAAATTATTAAATTTATTGCCTCAAAATCAAGCGGGAATTTCAAGTAGATTTAATGAATTTCTTCTGAAAAATATGTCAATGAATTCAATTGTAATAAATGTAGGAAACAGCAATATCAGATTTGGTCTTTTCAATGGGGATAATTGTGATATTTCGTGGGTAATCAATACAAAGCCTTACAGAACGGCAGATGAACTTTATGTACAGATGCTGATGCTCTATCAAACCTATAAAATTGATCCCAAAGAGATTGATAAGGTAATTATAGGATCCGTAGTACCTCAGCTTACCAAAGTCATGAGTTCCGGGATCAAAAAAATTCACGGAACTACTCCTGTGATTGTTGACAGAAACACCCCTTCCGGAGTACAGGCAAAATCCAAGCAGATGGGAACAGATATCTATGCAAATCTGGTAGCTGCACACAATTTGTACCCGAACAGAAAGAAGATTGTCATAGATTTCGGAACAGCACTTACTGCAAGCTGTGTGACAGAAACAGGGGAAACCTTAGGGGTAATTATCGCTCCGGGAATTGTGACTTCTCTGAATTCATTAATTAACCAGACCGCACAGCTTCCGGATATCGAACTGAAGAAACCAAAATCTGTTTTGGGACTGGATACGGTAACGTGTATGCAAAGTGGTATGGTATATGGTTTTCTCGGTATGGTAGAAGGTTTTGTAACCCGTATCAATGAGGAAGTGAATGACGACTGTTTTGTAGTGGCAACAGGAGGTGTTTCCCATGTCTACAAGCCTTTGACGGATAAGATTCATGTGATGGACAGGCTTCACACCCTTAAAGGTCTTTATTTTCTTGGTAAGGATTTATAAATTACAGAGTAAGAGTCGAGTTGAATCAGGATACCTTAATTTTAGTATAATGAACAAGTTTCCTATAATAGAAACCGAAAGATTGACGCTTTCACAACTGGAAGAAAGAGATATTCCTTTTATAGTTGAATATCTTCAGCATAGAATTTTTTCTGATCTTACTTCCAATATTCCTTATCCATATGTGGAAAATGATGCGAGATCCTGGGTGAAAATGTCAAAAGAAGCTTTTGATAACCATACCGGATATACTTTTGCAATCCGGAATAAGGAAAGTCAAATCATAGGAGCTATCGGGCTGCATGACAGGGATGATGATAAAGCTGAACTTGGATATTGGATAGGAATTCCTTACTGGAATAAGGGATACGTTACTGAAGCTGCAAAAGCAATTGTAGATTTTGGTCTTAATGAAATGAGGTTTAACAAAATTTTTGCTACTCATTTCCTTCACAATCCGGCTTCCGGGAGAATTATGGAGAAGATAGGAATGGAGCAGGAGGCCATATTAAAACAGGAGATGAAGAAGGATGGTGAATATTTTGATATTGTGAGATATTCTATTTTTAAAGACTGATCAGAAGGAATATAAAAACTTTCGGATTTTATAAAAAAAACAAAAGCCAGAGAAAATTATTCTCTGGCTTTTTATATGTTATTATTCCAGCCCAAATACACTTGATTTTTTGAATGGATCAGGGTTATCTTTTATTTTTAAAAAAGTCTTTAACGATAGAAGAGCATTCGGCTTCCATAATTCCTGTGATAATTTCTGTTTTAGGATGCAGAGAAAGATGTTTATTGATAAAACCTCTTTGTTCATCCCGTGCTCCAATCACTACTTTCGAGATTTGAGACCAGGAAAGCGCGCCTGAGCACATCACACATGGTTCCATCGTTACATAAAGTGTACAGTCTTTCAGGTATTTTCCTCCCAGGAAATTAGCTGCTGAGGTGATGGCCTGCATTTCTGCATGGGCGGTCACATCATTTAATGTTTCTGTGAGATTATGAGCTCTTGCAATAATTCTGTTGTTGGAGACTACCACACATCCTATAGGAACCTCATCTTTTTCTAAAGCGGTTTCTGCTTCCTGCAGCGCCATTTTCATGTAATATTCGTCGGTAAACATTAGTCCGTTATTGTTAAAGTTAAAGGAAGTCTGAAATGATAAATGGTAGGGTTGCCTTTCAGTATTGCAGGAGAAAATTTTTCCGCCAGAGAATATAATGCAATTTCTGCCTGTCTGTTGAAGGTGAAATTATTTCCTTGCGCATGAACATTGCTGACAGTTCCATCTTTCTCAACAATAAAAGCGACATCGGTTTTCACCATTTTTTCTTCAGAATAGACACCGTCAACATACAAAAGATTGGCAACTTCCTGCCTCAAAGAATTAATTCCACCAGGATAATCTGCAATTTTTTCAGCATCTGAGAATTTTTCAGATGAGGTAAAGCTGGGATTTTTGATGGTCTGCAGATCTTCAAGGTTTCTGACTTTTAATAAAGCTCCAATCAGAGCATTATTTTCAATGCTGTCCATTTTTTTCATAAAAAAAAGAAAATCGCCTTTTATAGCAGCTTTTTTAACTGTATTGGATTCTGCATCAAATTTCTTTTTGAACTCTTTATTCAGCATATTTCTGTGCTGGTTATAGTAGCTCTTCACCAGTCTGAACTCTTCTTTCTGCTGTGCAAGAAAAAAGGAAGAGATAAAGCAGCTGATGCCAATGAATAAAGTTTTCAATAAGGGTTTATTTATGTAAATATAACAAAAAATATGAAATACTTTCTTTATGATCAGCTTTCAAGATAACGGTTTAAAGATTCCTGCAAATGATTGCGAATATCATCAACTAAACCTTTCGGTTCCAGAACGGTTACCTCTTTTCCAAATGAAAGAATTTCCTGCATGAAATCATAAGTAGGGTGGAGGAAGAACTCAAAATAGATCTCTTCCGGCGTTTCTTTGGTTTCTTTCTGGGATTGATGAAGAGGGAAACTTCTGATGTATTCTCCCTGATGGCGGCTGCATTTCAATACAATGTTTTGTGGTTTCTGTTCCGCAAGGTTCATCACTCCGAATGCATTTTTGAAATGCTCTCTGAAGTTGTATTTGTACTTCTCCCTGAACTGATTTTTGGCTACATCCAGATAGTTGATTCTGTCCAACCCAAATGATTTTAAAACTTTATCTTTTGTATCAATGGCAATAAGATACCATCGGTCTTTAGATTCTTTTAAAGCCAGAGGATGAACTTTTCTGGAGGTCATCAATTTGTTTTTATAATTGTAGTGTTCAAAACTTACAACCCTTTTATTTCTGATCGCGAAGAACAGATCATAAAAATGTTCTACACCGGTAGGTTTTCGACTTTCAAAAAAGATAAAATCTGAAAAATCGGGGTGGGTATTCATGGCGTTACTTACCTGGAAAGATTCAAGGAGTTTTTGGTTGTATTCATCCACTTCCATGATGGGGCGGCTCTCAATATAATATCGGTTGTCTCCCTTTTTTTTGTTGTGAATAGAAAGGTTGAAAAGATCGGAAATCTCCCGGATATCCCTCTGCAGGGTACGGATAGAGTAGCTCTTGATTCCTGCATCCTGGAATTCAAAAGAGTTTAAAAGATAGTCCTCCAGCTGTGAATAGGTCGCCGGAGAACTTTCTAATCTTTTAATTATTAAGGCATATCTTGTCAGATAAAAATCTTTCTTCATTTCTCTATTTTTAGGGTGCAGCAACGCTGCGTTTCATGGTAAAGTTTTATAAGACAAATATATGCGGTTCATGCGACAAAACGTGTCGTGTTTTATTTTTTGTTTTTAAATAGATCCTTTTAATAGGCATTTATTTTTGGTCTTCAATAGTAGCTACCGTAATATACAAAGGGAGACCTTCTTCGAAACTACTTTTTAGATGATTGTAAAAAAGTTGAAAATAATACAAGTTTTTATCTCTGACATTTTCCCGAATATTATAATGATATAATTCACCAAGGAATTCTTTTATATCTTCATAAAAAACAGAACGATTTGCAATGGGATCAAAATGTTCGTTTTTGTAAGTTTTCAAATATTCCATAGGATTTTTGGTATGCTCTTCCGGTACTTTTTTCATGGTTTTCAGCACATTTCTAATTTTATTCTCCAGTGCATCAACAACAAACTCCCATGTGTTGGGTTCATAGTAAGAGTCTTTCTTCCCAAAGCCTTCTCCTAAAAGCTCTTCAAAAACTTCTTTTTTGAAATCAAACTCATTCCATTCAGGATTTTCTTTATAGTTCTCCGTGCGTATATCAAAGCCTAGATAGGTGCCATATGGGTTATACAATCCTTTTTTTTTACATCTGTTAATGAAATTATGATTTTATCTATTTTTTCTTCTTTCATAATACAGTAATTTTTATAAGTCTCATCATATTCCACGTTATTATGGTGAAGACTTACCTTTTCAGTTTTAAATTTTTTTGAAATCCTGTTCTTGGAAGTCTTTATCATTAATACTATTGTAATTAATATTATGGCGTTTTAAATAATCAACTGCATCTTCCTTATTCCCTTTTATAATTGTTTTTCTCATTAAAAGATTCATTTGCCTATCAACCTTCTCATAAATAATAATTTCAAACTTATTTTTAGCGCTGTTAGAGGTTAATGATAAAGTGTTGTAGTACAATATATTGATTATTTTAAAATCTTTGTTAATATCAATATATTCATTAGATATTACATGGGTTTTGCATAGGAAACTTTTTGAAATCCATGTTTTTGTGTTATCATTATCACAGCTACTACTTAGCATAAAAGAGTTTAAATATGTATTAATATACTTAACTCCTGAATTATCTTTTTGTGATTGTATAAATAATTTATTTGTATCAATTTCTAAAAAATTCAAACAGTTTTCCTTGTTGTTCTCATATTGATCAAATTTGAATTTTATATTATATTGATTGGGGAAATCTTCAATTTTTATTGTGTAATTTTTATTTTTACTTTCTTTATGCTGAGTGGCAAACTTTAAAGGTAGAATATCAGACTGAATATATTCTTTGGAATTACTATTATAATTGGTTACAGCTTCTTGGAAAGCCTCATATAGAGAACCTTGAAAAACATAATTCACCTGTTTTTTAAAATCATATTGTAAAGCGCCTTGAGCTGAAAATTGTAATGGAATAAATATAGAAAGTATAAATTTAAATAGGGTTTTCATAATTTATTTAGAGTTTTGGTAATTTCATTAGCAAAAATAGTCAAAATTTTATCACTAGAATTTTTAATTTCTGAATAATCACCATTATATTTTTTTTCCATTGCTCTCATGAGGAAATCCATTAAATTTCTGCTATAATCCCACATATAACCTGTTTCTTTTGTGAAATCGATGAGGCCGGATTGGTTTCTGTCAGTATGTTGCTCAAAATTAAGTTCTGCAACTGTATTCACATGCGAAGAAACACTCTCTCTTATTTTATCCCATTGGTATTTAATAAAGGACCTTCTATCAGCATCACCATTTTTAGGGTAATCCATAATATTTTCAAGAGTTTTTTGCTGAGGAAGTTTCAGATCCCCTATTTGTGGACTGCTTCCTGAAATATCAAAAGTATGCCTTACACCGAAGCAGTGTGCAATTTCATGAGCTAAAGTCATTGTTTTTCCAATAGCATTATTGGGAATAATGATTTCTTTTGCATCGAGAAAAGCCATTGCTTCATCACGGGAAGTAGTTGAAGTAGTTGCTGTTGTAGTTGTAGTTACCTTTGTTTCGATGTTATGACATATAAATGCAAAAAGATAATTTATTTTAAATTCATGATGTAAATAACCATATAATCTATCTTTAATAAAATCATATCTTTTCATAACACTACCTCCTGAATTGAAAGGCTTTGTAATATCCAGGTCATCTAATGTTCCCTTTAGTGAGGAGGATGGATCAATTAGCTTTCTTGTAGCAGTTCCGTCATTTACATCGAGATTTTTTAATTCTGTTTCAGTATTTATTATAATTTCATTAATTATTTCTTCATAGAATCTGGACGTTATTATTCTTAAAGCTTTATTTAAATCATTGAGTTCATATGGCTTTCCAGCTCCCTTATTTGTCAAAATATTGGAAATTGGCTGCCCGTCATATTTTCCATCTACAAGTTCTTGATCATTAGCTTTAATAAACATTGTTTTATTTGCTCCTCCGGAAATTAATTCCACAGACGATTGATTTAAAGCTTTCATATTTAAATCATTTATCATTGTTGTACCATTGAAGGGAGCAGTTGGAGTCGTAGTATTATAAAAAACATCAATAAAGAAGGATTTTGCTTTTAACAATTGATTAGGTAATAGATTTATTTTGCCTATTTCCAATTCTTTTCCTGTGCCATCATTGATAAAAGCTGTTACTGTTGTTTTGTCAGCAATAAATTCGCTGGCCTTAGTTTTAATAATAAAATCTAAAACATCCTCATTATTATTAAATGTAAGAGAGGGGGTAAAAGTTTCAATACCTTTATTATTAGATAATTTGAATGAAACAATAGCACCTAATTTTGAAGCATTATCTGTGTCGAAAAATTTGGCAGACAATACGACTTGTTGACCTGGCTTAATAAGTACATTGGGAATATAATAACTGATATCTGTCATTTTTTTGTTCCTTTTTGATAATGTGTATGTTTCATCAATAAAGTAAGATACTGGCGGAGCTTTTGGGTCTTTTAATTCGTATGTAAGATTAGGATCTTTTTCATAAAAAGATTCAAGTTTTCCTACAATTTTTTCTCTTGATTTGTCGTCAACTGTTTTTCCGCCAACTACCTTTTTTTCATAGTATCCGTTTTTGTAGACATCAGTATTATTACCATATAGATGCTGGCAAAACATATCAAAACCAAATGATTGATTATATTTCATATCGTTGTTTTTACCAGATGAATCTTTAGGAAGACCCTTCGCCTGATCTGAAGATCTAAAAAACATTAATAATTTGGGAGATGTGGCACTAAATTTCCTATGATTAGCCTTATAAACATCTACATCTGCCACACCAATTTTCGCGAGGTTTCTAATATCTATATTTTTCATTTCTTAAGTTTTTTGAAATTAAAAATTGTAAAAAAAGCGGTGATATTTCACACCGCCATTAAGGTAAATTCTATCCAACAATTGTGGTAGGCAATGTCGTAGCCCCATCACTATGTGACAATTGTGCATCTTCATCTAATCTGAAGCTTGTTTCAAACTCCAATTCTGATGGGTTTTCACAATTTTTAGGATCATTTTCCGGGAAAATCGGTAATGGCTGATTTACCGGAAGTCCTGTAGATTTATCCTGAAGGATTGTTAAGGTAGTAGGGATTCTGGTAATCCAGTATTTACCTTGAGGTTCTCCGGTTGGCTGTCTCATTTCGTCCACGATACTCATGTACATTGGATCTCCGATTACCGGAACAGAACCGCCATTCCAGATTATTCCTGTTTCAAGGAAGAACTGAACGGCTGCTTCGAAACCTGGTTTTACGGTCACAATAATTCTTGCCATACCCGCCTGTAAGAAGCTTCTGAACAATGGATCCATACTTTCACTGATGTAGAATTCCTGCCAGCTCTTACGGTTAGCCCAATAGTATGGATAGAAGGTATAATCCATGATTTCCCATTCGAATGCCTGTTCCATAAACTTAGCAAGGGCTGTATATCTGTCCAGATTTTCATTCAGGTATACCTGGAAATTATCCATGGTTGTTTTCTCATCAGCACCGTTTGTTGTTTCCTGGCCAAGTGTATAAAGGTAATCCTGTAATAAATAAGCGATACAGTTGTGCTTTAAGACATCATGTTCCATATAACGATAGAAAGTATCCTGTCTTTCTTTAAGCTGAGCTTCTTTTTCTTTTTGCTCTGCGTCTAATCTGGCCTGATCTTCCTGGAATTTGGCATAAGCAGCTTCATAAGCTTTAATAATTTCGTTGAAGCTATCTGTTTTCCATTTATTGATGAAAGCATCACTTAATTCACAATTTACAACTACTTTGATGGTATAACTTCTTACATTGTGTCCTTTCACCTGGAAAGTTACATTACCTGTGATATTAAAACCGGATGATCCTTCGCTAAAAACAAGGTCTCCACCACGTTCAGAACGGCCAATCATATCTCCTTTTAAGTTAGAGAAGAGTACTTCAGAATAACGTGATCCTGACCATCCGCCACCTCTGTTTCTTGTTGATACGCAGTTGAAACTTGCATTTTTTCCGGCATAGTTATCCGGGATGGTAAATTGGGTATGATCAATTCCAAAATCGTCATTTGTCTGAGGAACGCTAGACGCAGTATGAATAACTTGTTTGGTTGCTTCCGGGAAAGCTTCTAAAGTTACTCCATATTCCTGAGCCCAATGCTGGATCTGTATAATCGTTGCAGATTTTGGATCTGCCATTAACCATGGTTCCGGTGCTTTTCTAGGATCTACAGGGGCTTTAAGTACCTGAGCTTTGGCAACAGTAAGAGCCAGACGGTGTAATCTTGAAGGTTCAGGAACCATAAATTCAAACATGGTACGTTTACCATAGTTGTAGATCTGGTTTTTCATTTTCTTGTCGATCCATCTGTAAACTCCGGTAATGTGCTTAGGCTGTGCTGCTTCAGCATTATCAGTATTGGTTACTTTTCCTCTGTTGTCATATTCATGAACATTGGTTTCTGTATATTCTTTGATGATTTTCTGAACTCTTTCTTCCGAAATTTTAGTAAGAACTCTTTCCATTGCTCTTTCCGTGATTTCCTGAGATTTCATCACAGCTTGTCTTGTACTGTCGTGCTGTGCCGTATTATTGGCATAGTCTGCTCCGATTTCAAACTTCATGGCACTGTCATTTCCATAGCTGAACCTTGTGTAGGCAGAAATACTTTGCTGCTTCTCAATTTCTTTAGCAACTTCGGTCTGCATATCTGTTCTTGACGTTTTGGAAGTATCAGACATCTTCTCTGTTTCCTGAGATTTGGAAGTTGTATCTGTAACTTCAGAATATTCTCTGGAAACGGAAGATTTGTGTCTCAGCTCACTTGCCATAACGTTCTCAATATTGGAAACCTCTCCAGGAACGTAAGCATGAACACTTTGCACTACTTTCATATAATCGGCTACTCCAAGTCTTTTGATCCCGAAATTTTTACGTTTTTGGATGGTACCTGGCTCAGGTGTACCTGGGTTTTCAACGGCTGCACGCTTCAATGTAAGCATTCCTGTAAGGTTCAGGTCTTCTTTTGGATATTGTGTAGCAATCTCTCCATAGGCTACGCTTCCGTTATCAAAAATGATTTCTATTTTGAAACTAAAACTGCCTCTGAATCTGTCTACTAAAGCTGCAGGTAAGGTAATCTTATTATCTATCACAGAAATATTGCTGTAGTTTTCTTCAAAGGTTCCGGCAGCATCTGTTGTGGCTGTAATTTTAGCATTAGCAACACTCCAAGAAACATCTTCGACTTCAAAAGAAAAATTAACAAATCCTCTGCTCCCTGACACCCTGTAAGAGCTGTGTGCATATAAGCTGTATGCCATCGGCGTTCTGGCTGTATTTTGAATAAGGGGAATTGAGGCTCCACCAATATTCGCGTACTGTTGTTCGGGAAGCGGACTGTTTTGAAGAGCAGTTTCCATGGAAGAAGAAATATTACTTTTTACAACAAGTAAAGCATCTGCATAGCTTTCTATCTCATCATCAAGAACAATAGTCTGAGCACCCATTCTCAAAGTATCATGTGAAAGGATCTGAAGACTGTCTGTATCTTCAGCCAGAGCAACTAATCCCGTTGTAGATTCACCGAAAAGCTCAACAAAAAGGTCGAAAGATTCCGGAGAAAGTTTTGCCTGCAAATCCTCTAAATTGATTTCATTTTTGTACGTAAATACAAACGGAATAACTTCATATTCCTTTAAAGTGCTGTAAAGACGTTCTTTTTCTTCCTCAGACATGTCCGGAGTAATTTTGCTGTCTACTTCGGCTAATTTTCTGTCATAGAGTTCTAAACGCTCTTTGTTTTCTTCCATATATCTTGAATACGCATCCTGATAGGCCTGATGTCTGGATTTATGGAATTTTTTCTGAAGTTTTTCCAGCTCGGAATTTAGTTTGCTCAAAGATTCTTTTCTGTGGATCGCTTTACTGGATACAAAAGAAGCTCTTGCTTCAGATTCTAATCTTTGAATCGTTCTTGCTGCCAAAGCTGGTTCAGAACCTTCAGTACTTCTTGAAGCCACTGAAGAAACGTTTTCGGTATCTTCTGAAAACAGGATAGTTGGTAATATAATTTTCCCATCCAATGCTTTTTCCAATGGTTTTTCTCCATTAATCTTGATAATTTCCTGATCCGTAAGATCCTGATTGCTGGCAAAACCAAGCTGAATAGCCATGAGAACGTGGCTGATTGCTTCTTTAATATAGAAATCTTCCTGGGTAACAATTTGATGAATATAATTATTCCAAAGCTGGGAAAATATAGCAATTCCTTCTGTGTTTAACTGTCTGTTGGTGTTAATAAGGCTTTTGTAATAATCTGTAACGAAAGCTAAGTCGGCACTGTCTAATGTTTCTTTTTTAGAAAGCTTTCTTCCAATCACAAGAAGATCTTTAAATGCACCTTCCTCAATTTTCTTTTCACTTTCGAACCCTACATTGTTAAACTCCCCTGCAACCCTTTTCATTGCAGCAAATTTTAACGTTTTGGCAGGTCTTCCTGCTACTGCTGTATCAAAAATACCCGTTACTCCCTTAGGTCTGTGGATAAATCCTAAGTTTTTATCTTTAGTTTCTGTTAATTGTGGGTTTCTCAGACTTACAAATCTGAAAAGTGATTGTGATGCGTTATTGGTTGTATTCATAGGGTTTGTTTCTTTATAATTAATAATTCCTTCTCCTACTAAGGATTTTCCAACGGTAAATGCGGATTTTGCTGTTGATGTATTGTTTGTTGGCATTTTGTTTTTATTTTTTTGTGTATTCGAGAGTTAGAGTAAACGAGTTGATAAGAGAATAATCGTAATCAGGTGTATTCAACAGTTCTATAATAGCTCTTTCTCTTTCGATTGTGATATAGGCTTTTGTTCTCCATTGGTTACCTGCAAATGCCGCTTTGAGATCATCCCATTCTGTAAACATTTCGTTGGAGATAATGGTTTCAAGGTCTGGGAATTCAGGTCTTAAATCAATTTCACCTGTTCTTGGAATCTGATCCAGATACAAGGTTTTTTTATAAACAGGCTTACCGTTGATCCATTTTCCACCTGTTAGCTCTTCTTTGGTACTGTAAGAATGCTGTTTGTCTGCATATTGTTTCTGGATGTAATCATTTTCCTGTGCATTGTCTCCGAAATAAGTTTTAGAACTTAATCCTCTGGCATTTGACACCTGATGTTCTACCATGACAGGTTCATCAGGATAATTACTTACCATAATTCCTTTTCCGTCAGAATGATCAGTGAAACTTGTTAAAGAAGCTCCGGCATTGCTTAAACTAAGTTTTGCACCATAAGCTCTTGCCAATACACCGTAATCTTTACTGACATCTAAATTCGATTGTATAGAATTATCTACACTGCCTGATGTGATCAAAACTCCACTTGGAAAGAAACCTACCTGGCTTTTAATTCCGTCCTGAGTATTTATTTTATAGAGAAGGGATTCAATTTCCGGTGCTTCGGCATTCTCAAATTGGATATGACCAGACACGGGATTGTTAACTTCTGTTCCTGTAAGCGGAATGCAGTTTTGGAAGTCAGAAAGATTCTTATATCCAAATACATTATTGGCATTTAGAACCGCTACTTTTGTATAGGTGTTATCTGCTAAAGGGGTTCTTTTTGCAGAAACCACAGCGTCAAAATCCAATGTTCTTGCAGCAAAGTCTCCACCGATTAAAGGCGTTACAAAATCATGACGTCTTGCTACCGGATTGGATTCAATAACCAACTTGTTGAATGTTGAACCTCCTAACGGTGCATTACAGCCGATAACTACATTGTTATCCCCCCAAACTCCCATAGCATGAGTTGTAGAGGCAGCATTATATCCAATAAAAGTGTTGTAACCCCATGCACCAGATCCTGTTGCTTTCCCATGAATATTTCCGGCAAAAGCACCTAAGAAAGTATTCTGAGTTCCATTAGTTAAGGAATAAGCGGCACCAAGACCAAGAGCCGTGTTATTGGTTCCGGTAATATTTTTGTTCCCTGCTTCATCTCCGATATATGTATTTCCGTTTCCTGTTGTTGTTTCAGTTCCCGCTTGTGTTCCGAAAAAAGCATTGAAATTACCCGTTGTAAGTTTAGTTCCACTTGAAACACCGGTTGCGGTATTCCATCTTCCTGTGGTGGTTTCATTTAAAGCATAAGAACCAAGGGCTACGTTATTTGATCCTGTGGTTAACTTTGATAATGTATTATAACCAATTCCCAGTCCGTAAGCTCCGGTGTGATCCGTGTTTAAATTTCCAAACCAAAAGGAATAAGTGGTAGGATTGAAGTTTATTTCACCTGCTCTGCCCTGGCTTGGCTGGAAAATAATAGGTTTGGTTGTTCCGTTGCCTCTGTCAATGACATTCTGTAAATTATCATTTCCGCTAAAAGTCGGTTTATCGGAAAGATCATTGTAACTGCCTGTTACAGCCACTTTTTTTACAGTGACTTTTTCCTGTCCTTCCTGTGATAATGTTACACTTCCATCAGCATTGGTTGTAGGAATGATGCTGAATTCCGAGAGATTGATGTGAAAGGCTGATCCGTCATTCTGGGTAATGATAATACTATTTTGAGACGCATCATATGAAGCATTCTCAATACTGATATCACGGGTTACCAAACTGCTTAAATCTACGGATTTGCTTTGCTGGACACCATTCTCACCCGTATAAAATACCGTTAAGATATTTCCATTTAATTGCGGAACCTGAATAGCTGTCTGAGTTTCAATTTTTTCTTTCCAAAGCTGAGCATTCTGCGGATTTATATTGGATGCATTTGCATCTGCTTTTTTAGACAAATCATAATCTAATTGATCTGCAGGAATCTTTTCATCTTTGTGCCAATAGGAATCATGCCACTCCCAGAATTCTTCCTGTACCGGAATATCTCCGTTTTCGAAATATTTTTTTAATTCTTGTTTTGTTTTCATTTGCTTAAAGTTTAATTGATCAGTTTTCCTCCTACAATTTCCACAGTACTGTCAAAAGAATAAGGAGTATAGGAGGTATCAGGTCCTAATGTTACTTTTGTAAGCTGGTTATCTCTGAAAGCATTGTTTTCAATCTTGAGGACACTATCGGGAATAATCACTGAGGTGAGCTGATTACTGACAAAGGCATCAGATCTAATTTCCGTTACTCCATTGGGAATCTCAACAGATGTCAGTTTATTGACAGAGAAGGCACCTTGTGAGATAATTGTTATTCCT
Source organism: Chryseobacterium indologenes (assembly GCF_002025665.1). GTDB lineage: Bacteria > Bacteroidota > Bacteroidia > Flavobacteriales > Weeksellaceae > Chryseobacterium > Chryseobacterium metallicongregator. Next base: position 81,278 of record NZ_CP018786.1, read on the forward strand.
TTAGGGAGACGGATTTCAGTCAGTTGGTTGGCTGTAAATGCTTGTATTCCAATATGGATAACGCTGTCCGAAATAAATAAAGATGTCAATTTGTTATTGTAAAATGCCCAATTGGGGATTTCCGTTACCTTGGGAGGAATTTTAAAGGTGGTCAAGCCGCCGTTACTAAATGCACTTTCCTGAATACTTGTTACGGAGTCAGGGATTTCTACATCAGTTACCTGCAGACCTGCAGTGAAATTTTTGGGAATAGTGAGTGTTCCTTCTTTTATTACAATTTTTCTTTTTGAAAAGAAGGTTAGTGAAGCATTTTTATCAGCATCCATTTCAGCATAAAGTATGTTGAATGTACCATTCTCCAGACCTGCAATCTTCCGCATGTCGATTTTTTCATCTTTATGCCAGTACGAGTCCTGCCATTCCCAAAAATCTTCCTGTTTTGGGATATCTCCATTTTCAAAATAGAGTTTTAATTCTTCTTTTGTTTTCATAAAACGTTGTGTGATGGGTTAATAAATTGGGTGCTGTGATCTGCTTTTATTGGAGCAGGCTCACTTTTGTGCTATATTTTCAGACATAGTTCTGGCTGTTCAGCATTTTGTGAATGGTGAATTCAAAGAAATTGAGAATGTTTAATGAGATTGCTGTACGGTTATTATAGAGATTTCAAAAATGATGTTGAACAGCGGCAGAACTTGTCGTGTATTAATTTTTATTTAAAAAATATCTTCTTCGGGTATTCCTTTTTCAAAATCTTCCCTGAAGAAGTTTTCAATGTCAATGAGATAGTTTTCATAGTCCATCTCAGCATTTTCGATATCGCTCCATTCTATCGTATAGAGATCTTCATTGAAGAGTATATCGGTATTGTGATCTGGTGTTTCCATGTTTTGTGGGATAAGGTGTTGGTTATATTTTTTTGAACATATTTCAGGCTGTTCAGCATAGGAGAATGTCGAATTCAAAGGCTTTTAAAAGTTTTTAAGGATTGTTGTTTTGTGTCTTTCTGATACTCCAAAAGTAGTGAGGCAAAGCGACAAAACTTGACGTGTTTTAAAAAGATTTTTTTAATTTTTAAATATAATCTTAATAGCTTATATGAGTGGGTTATAAGGTAAAAAGCTTATATTTTATTTTTAATGAGTTTCTGAACAATCTGGTTCAAAGTTTCTCTGTGATCATCAATATAACTCAATCCGGCTTGTATCAGATTTTCAATATTGGATCTTCTTACATTATCCATTGCAGGAGACGCATTTTTCAGTGAAGGATTCAATCGGTAATAGTTTTTTTGATTTCTAAGTCCCAGCGTCTGAAACATCTGTTCCAGCTGATAATCCACTGTTTCTGCGTTGGCAGACATCAAAATGTCGACGATTGGACTTACCCAGCCAATTTTTCCAGCCTTTTCCAGTTTTTTAAAAGAATAAGGTCTTGCTTCAATTCCTGTTCCGATAGAGACAATGATCATGTCATTTACGCTTGGATGATTGGCTTTCTGATGGTTTTTTAAAACTTCTGCAAAAGGAATCTTTCTTGCTTCTGCATAAGCACAAAGTGCGGGATTATTAGCAAACATTCCTCCATCAATCAAGCTGAAAATCTGCCCATACATGGATTTAATCTGAACAGGACTAAAATACGTAGGAGCCGCTGAAGTCGCTCTGCAGATATCTCTTACATAGAAATTGTCTGTGCTGAGGCTGGCTTTCCACGAGTTGAAAAGTTTTGCCCTTCTGTTCTCTATGTCATAACTTGTTATTAAACATGGTTTTATTAATTCTTTTAATTCTAAATTTCCAAAGAAATCATTTAAGTTTTTTTCAAGAGCTTCCTGAGAAATTCTTTCGTTCAATAATCCGAATGGATTGACCAGTTTTTCCCAAAAGGAAACCTGGAAGATGTCGCCGCCCTTTTCAGCATATAATTCCAACCCTTTTTGAATGGAATATTTTGCTTTTCGGGTTTCATCAGGAGAGAGAATAATAGAAGCAATCAGACCTCCGGTGCTGCTGCCCGCTACCAGATCAAAATAATCTCCGAGCTTGGCAGTCGGCTTATCATAATACTGAAGCTGTTCTTCTATGTAACGCAGAATAATGCAGGTTACAATTCCCCTTATTCCACCTCCGTCCAAAGAAAGAATGGTTGTCTTTTTCATGTGATATTTTTAATGGTTTGTTAAAAGGACACATGCAATCTTAAATCTATAGAACCCTATTGACTATTCAGAAAATGTAGAGATTCCATATTGAGATTTCATTGCTTTTTCTGTTGTTTTCTTATAAAGCAAAGGTAGTCTGAGGAGGCGACAGAACATGTCGTATTATATTTAATTTCAAATAAATGACACTAAAAAATAACGTAATTCTGTTGGTCTTTTGGCATCTTCAAAAGCGTTCTCCAACTGGTTTTTACAGAGCCTTTTTTAGAAGGAATTGTCTTCTTTTCGAAGTGGGGAAGGTCTTTAAATGTTTTCCAGTTTCCACCCCAATCCCAGCCGTGACGGGCAAAAATTTTCACACATTCGTACCAGTCTGCAACTTTGTCATTATCCCAGTCCTTTACGGTATCCCAGCTTGCGGTTTTTCCGTCAATCATCAGGCAGATGTCTACGGCAAGTCCATAATTGTGGATGCTTTGTCCTGCCTTTGCATTGGTTACCTTTTTTCCTGAAGTAATTCTTCCGATGGCATAAAGTTTTTCCTGCTCTTCAAAAGATCGTAATCCCTGAGTGATTCGTATCTTGGCTCTTCCTGTAAGGGCTTCGTCACATTCCTGTATAATTTGCTTCACTTCCTCTCTTACCAACGGGTGAAGTTTCTGAATCCTTTCTAAGGTTACTTTGTCCATATTTCTTATTTTGTTATAGAACAAAAGTATAGCGCAGAGGCGACGAAACTTGACGTGTTTTATTTAAAATTCTATAACATTCAACCTTAAGCAAAAACATAATAAGAAAAGAGATTTAACGACAGGTAAATTGATCTGTACACTTAAAAAAATGATAAAAAATTGGTTTTAAATTTTTAAAAATCAAATAGAAGTAGTAAATATGATGGATAAAACACAATAGTAAATGCATACGATCCTACCTTTTTTATTGGCCATGGTTGCAGCAATTGTACTGCTCAATATGTGGGCTACAAAATTAAAAATTGCTTATCCTATTTTGCTCGTTGTATTCGGGCTGCTTGTTAGCTTTGTACCAGGTCTTCCGGTGGTAAAGATCAATCCGGATCTTATCTTTTTTATTTTCTTACCTCCTCTTTTATTTGAGGCTGCATGGTCTATTTCCTTTAAAGAAATGAAACGATGGTGGCGCATTATCGGAAGTTTTGCCTTTTTAGTAGTCTTTTTTACAGCACTGGCAGTGGCGGTGACGGCCAATTACTTTATTCCCGGATTTACACTTGCTCTCGGGTTTTTGCTGGGTGGTATCGTATCTCCACCTGATGCAGTGAGTACAGGAGCGATCATGAAATTTGTAAAAATACCCTCTACTACTTCTGCTATTCTGGAAGGAGAAAGTTTATTGAATGATGCTTCCTCATTAATTATATTCCGTTTTGCTTTGATTGCTGTAGGAACCGGACAATTTATATGGCAGGAAGCTTCATTAGACTTTGTATGGATGATCATCGGAGGTGCCGGAATCGGTTTACTATTGGCATGGATCTTTGTACAGGTTCACAAAAGACTCCCTACAGAAGCTTCTTCGGATATTGCATTAACGATTATTGAACCTTATCTGATGTATTGGATAGCAGAACAGTTCCATGCCTCCGGAGTGTTAGCTGTAGTTTGCGGAGGTTTGTATATGTCCAGCAAACGATTGATATTTCTCAACAGTACCAGCCGAATTATGGGCTATAGTGTATGGCAGAGCTTTGTATTTATTCTGAATGGTATCGTTTTCTTAATCATCGGGCTTGAACTTCCTGAAATTGTTGGTGGGCTTCGGTCAGAAGGAATTCCTTTGAGAATAGCCATCCAATATGGAGTGCTGGTGACCGGTATTCTGATTGCCGCCAGAATCATAAGTTCTTATGCTGCTATGCTGGCTACATTGATTTTCCGGCCAAGTGTTGCTCCCCGTGCTTCTTCGGCAAGAAGACGGCTGTTGATGCCTTTGATGCTTGGATGGACCGGAATGAGAGGTGTTGTTTCATTGGCTGCTGCACTTGCCATTCCGATTACCCTTGAAAACGGACTTCCTTTTCCCAACAGAAATCTTATCCTCTTCATTACTTTTGTGGTGATTCTTCTTACATTACTTGTACAAGGACTTACCTTGCCATACTTCATCAAATATGGACATGTATTTGATGATTTTACAGATGAAGAGAAAGATAAAAAGGCCAGGGAAGAAATAAAACATCAACTGAAACAGCATGTTTATCATTTTCTTAAAAATAAGCATGAAAATGAACTGAACAGCCATGCAGGATTAGAAAGAATGCTGAAACAATGGGAGGAAAAGATCCAGACCAATAATACTGAATGGATGAATGAAAAGACCAAAGATATCTTTTTTGAAATGCTGGAAAGCCAGAGACAGTTTCTTTCAGAATTGAATAAAGATATTTCTGTCAACGAAGAAATTATCCGCCATCAGCTCTATCAGCTGGACCTTGAGGAAGAACGGTTAAGAATGATTTAAGCTATATCATGATTTTTGTTTTTGAAAACAAAACTACAGTGCTAATGCGACAAAACATGTCGTATTATAAAATTTTATTCATTTGTTTTTCAATGTGTTAAATGTGATGTTAATTGTGGCTTAAAAGATTATTTTATTCTTTAAAAACTATAATTTTGTATAGATTTTCCTATACAATTGTCATGTACGCTTTGGTAGATTGTAACAATTTTTTTGTTTCCTGTGAAAGGACTTTAGATCCTGATCTTGAAGGCAAGCCCGTTGTGGTTCTTTCCAACAACGATGGATGTGTTGTGTCCAGAAGTAAAGAAGCAAAAGATCTTGGAATTCCTATGGCAGCTCCTGCATTTAAGTACAAAGAGCTTTTTCAGAAACATGATGTGAAAAGTTTTTCTGCAAAATTTGAACTGTATAATTATAAAAGCCAGCAGGTTATTAATATTGCCAAATCGTATGTCATTGACCATGAGGTTTACAGTATCGATGAGCTTTTTCTCGATTTGACAGGATTCAAATATATTGATATGTATGAATATTGTCTTAAAATCAGGAATGAAATTGATGAGAAAGAAAATATTCCCGTAAGCATAGGAATTGCACCCACCAAAACATTATGTAAAGTGGCAAACAGAATCGTAAAAGAATTTCCGGATAATTTTAAAGGGGTGTATATTCTGGATACTCCTGAAAAAATTGAAAAAGCTCTGAAATGGCTCAACATAGGAGATGTATGGGGAATAGGACGAAGGCTTGCTGCCAAAATGAATGATAGTGGGGTGTATAAAGCATGGGATCTTCTTCAGAAACCTGAAATGTGGGTTCGAAAAGTGATGGGAATTCATGGCGTAAGAATGATTCATGAATTAAGAGGAATTCGGCAGTTGGAACTGGATGCTCCTTCTCCCAAAAAATCCATTGCAGTGACCCGAAGTTTTATGCAGATGCTTACAAAAAAAGAAGAAGTAAGGGAAAGAGTAGAAACGTTTGGAATGTATTGCTCGGAAAGACTGAGAAAGCAGAATACCTGCTGTAAAATGATTACTGTTTTTGTACAGACTAACCGATTCAGAAAAGATTTACCCGAATACAAAAACGCAATGACCAGAATTCTTTCAAATCCTACCAATTCGTCCATCTTAATTGGAAGAGTGGTCAATGAACTTTTTGAGGCGATTTACAGAGAGGGATTTCATTATAAAAGAGCAGGAGTAATGGTGAATGATTTTGTTCCTGAAGATCAGAGACAGATCGGCCTTTTCGAAGAAGATATTCAAAACCAGCATCTTCCTGTGATGAAAGCTATGGATGCGATGAACCGAAAATTTGGAAAAGATAAAGTACGCCTTGGAAGCATGAGCGGAGAAAATACTTTTGGACGTGCAAAACTCTCCCCGGAATATGAAGCTTTCCTGAAAAAAAATACATTACCGGAAGCGAATTTCAGATTTCATTAAGACTTAAATTTGTCTTCAAAAACATAAATTCTTTAAAAATTTCTATTGAAATGAGGGTTCGATTTTATTTTAAATAGTAAAATTCCGTATTTTGATAATGTAAAATACTGTTTTATTTTGTTGTTTATCAGTTGATTGTGTGTTTGTGGTAGAGGCGGGACTATTGCAGGAGATCTGCTTTTACATTTATCTTTGGCCAAGAATTGTACACGTTTTAAAACCACAAATTACATGAAAAATCTAAGTATTTTGATGAAGGGAATACTGTTTCCTTTGTGCTTCTCGATAAGTTATTCAAAAGCGCAGGTAGGTATTAATACTTCAAACCCTCAAACCACTTTCCATGTAGATGGAGCAAAAGATAATCCCTCATCCGGAGCTCCATCTTCTATCCAAATAGCTAATGATGTTACTGTCACTTCTGCCGGAGAAATAGGGATTGGAACCTTAACGCCAGCTGTTAAAATAGACACACGTTCAGCATCAAATTCAGACAACTCAATCGGAATAGGAGAGACCAGCCAGACCGCCTCAGCGGCAGGTGGAGGAGCTGTAAGATATAATCCGCTGAATGGTGGAAAGATGCAGTATTCCGATGGTGTGATATGGCAGGACCTTATTTCTTCCCCTACCAAAGCGGTAGTTGTTGCCAATCTTCAGGCAGCTAACTTTGCGGTAAAAATTCCCTATCAGGTTTCTACAGGTGTTGCGGGATGGACGGAAGTTTCCGATCCAACAGGAAATTTTACTCCCGGAACAGGTATTTTTATCGCTCCAAGAACCGGAGTGTATCTTATTTCTTTTACCTATGACTTTGTAAGGATTCCTATCGTTTCAGGCTACTTTTCCGAAGCAAGATATGTTGTGAATGGAAATACTACGGTAAAGAAATGCGTAAAATCTTATTCCAATATTTCAAAACAGGCACAGGTAGCCGGATCGTGTGTTGCCGGAGTTCAGCTGAACAAAGGAGATACGCTTCAACCTTATATCTATCAGTCTGTTTATAACGGAAACCTGAGCCTGAGAACAGATACATCTTCTGCAAGCAATGAATATGGCTTTGTAAACCTTTCTATTTTAGAACAATAACACATTTGAATATGAGAAAAATATTAGGACTGGCTTTCGTCATTTGCATTGGCATAGGGATGAAAGCACAGATAGGAATCAATATGTCTTCTCCGGAAGCAACAGTACATATAGACGGACAAAAAAATACAAATGTTTCAATACCTTCCAGCTACTACGATGATGTTGTCATTACCCAATCTGGAAATGTAGGGATAGGAACAAAATCTCCCAAAACAAGGCTTGACCTGAGATCAGGAGAACGTTTAAATGCAATAGGAATCGGAGGAACTTCACAGGCTGCTTCTGCAGCAAAGGCCGGAGCGATAAGGTATAATTCCGGAACTCAGGATCTGAGCTATTCTAACGGAACAACCTGGGTAACGCTGGCTCATAAAGCTCCTAATGATTTTGTGGATGCAGAAAATGCTTCCATACAAAGTTTTAGTGATGGAATACAGACAGCTGTTATCGGCTGGACTAAGAAAACAGATGTGAATAGCAGTTTTAATGCGACTACAGGAACTTTTACGGCTTCAAAAACGGGAGTGTACATCGTGTCATTTACCTTTTCACTGGCTTCCGGAAGCATTGCAAATGATTCAAGGTATGAAACGTTGATTCAGACTAATTCAGCCTCTTCTTCAACCAATAAGGTATTCAAATGTGTAGGAAGTTACCCTGGAAACAATACCATTGGAAACCGTGTTGCAGGAAACTGTTCCGGGATTTTTAACCTGAATCAGGGAGATAATATTACAGTAAGCCTGAATCAAAAACTGGGAAGTTCAAAAACACTGGACACGGATTCTACGCTTACTTCTTTAAGTATTTTCGGATTATAAAAAGATACATGATGAAAAAGAATTGTTTACTGATTTTAGTGACTTTAAGTTTCCAGTGTGCATTTTCACAAATTGGAATCAATACCTCAAACCCGCAAGGCATTTTACATATTGACGGGCAGAAAGATAATCCTTCTTCCGGATCAACATTTACTCCTGCTCAGCAGGCTAATGATATTCTTGTAAATAATACAGGGAAACTAGGAGTAGGAACTTTGAGCCCGGCCGTAAAAGTAGACGCCAGAAATTCCGGAAACGGAGCGATTGGTTTTGGAACTTCTACTTTAACAGCTGTTGCAGCAGATGAAGGTGCAGTACGCTATAACAGCGGCGTGGAATATTCTAACGGAAATGAGTGGCTTCCTTTGCTGACAGCTCAGCCTGCCAGTAATAAAGTAATTGTGATTGCAGCCAAAACGACTAATAACGTGAAGCTTGCAACCCCGGCCACACCCACGGTAACTGCCGGTTTGCAGAACAGGGCGAGTAACTACTTAGTAGACTGGAGTAAAACCTTTGAAAGTAACTCCGGGACTACTTTCAATGCCGGAACGGGTATTTTTACAGCACCCAGAAACGGAATTTATGTAGCCACATTCACCACGGACCTGGCTCCGTTAGCCATTAATTATACTACAGATCCTTTAAATCCTATTCAGATAGAAGCCATCTGGCAGCTTTATGATAGTACAACAGGATTGGCTGCCACCAATATTGTCAATACTGTGAAATGTGCCAATACCATGTCCTCAAACAGTGTCGGAAATATTGATGCTGGAAGTAACTGTACCGCTTCATTCTATATGACGGCAGGACAGAGACTAATGCCTTATATCTGGTTTAATTTGAATAACTCAAACGTTGCGAATTTCTCGCTTAATAATACGGGAGGTTATAATAATCTTACCATAGCAGAACAGTAATCAGGAGATCTCATCAAGGGTTTTAATAAAAGCAGAAGGATGCAGTCCTGTGATCTTCTTAAACTCAAGAGAAAAGGCGCTGTGAGAGGAATATCCCGTGATTTCAGCAAGATGATTGATCTTATATTTTCTATATTGAGGTTCGTTTTTCAACTGGGTGACAATATAATTGATCCTTAGATGATTAATGTACTGATTGAAATTGAATTTTTTATGTTTCTTAATAACCGTTGAAAGGTATTTTGTGTTGATATTCAACGTGTTTGCAAGGTTGTAACGAGAGATGTTTTTGTTGTTAAACTCAAGGTTTTCTTCAAAAATTTTTAATCCGTTTAGTATGTTTTCCTCTACTTCAGGTGAAATTTTTATTTCTATCGGAGTAGAGGTGTTTTTTGTCTGAATATCCTCAGAAACTTCCTGTGGATCTTCCTCATAAACAACAGGTGAAATCCCATCTTTGTAAATTTTAGCAACTGCTTCTTTATGTTTTTTACGGAGACGAAGGGTATTGAAAATTACAGCGCCTAAAACAATGATCAGAGTAAAACAGGCTATAATAAGTCCTTTTGAAATGCTGTGGCTTTCGTTGAGCTGTTGATGGAAGCTTTCCTCTTTTTTGGATAAAGTTTTGTTGACGGCCATGGCTTTGTTGTAAGCAATGCTGTCTTTTAAGGTAAGGTTTTCTATTTTATATTTTTCGGTATTAGACTCGTCGTGGAGCTGGGCGTAAGCTTCTTCAAGATTCTTGGTCACTTCAATCTTTTTTTCGTTGAAACCATACTGATCTACAATGGCAAGAGATTTCTGATAATACAGGATCGCACTGTCCGGTTTATTCTGTTTTGAAAAAGAAAAACCAATATCATTAAGAATGTTGGCCTGAAGATAATAATTGCTTTTTCCCACTAATGAAAGAGCATTAGCAAAATAATATTTGGCTTCCCTGAATTTTTTTACTTCAGATAAATTATACCCCATATTGGTGTAAGCAGAAATCAGCAATTCATTTCGCCTGGCAGTATTTTTTAGCTTCTGAAATTCCTGAATGGCACTTTTAGAATAAAATGCCTTCTCTTTGTACTGATCCTTATTGAGAAGAATCAAAAAAGAATTAAAGATCATGCCTTTCAGTTCATGTCCTTCTTCCGTACTATTGGTTTTTACTTCTGCCAGAGCATTTCTAAGACTTGTAGAAGATTCTTTAAGCAATCCGAGTTTTGCATACTGAGTTCCCTGCATCCTGTACGCCAGTGCCTTCCCAATGCTATAATTGCTTTGCGTAGCTATTTTAAGTGCCTTATCGGCAAAATCAAGACTTTTTTCAGCATCTGATTTTAAATAGCTGTTGAAAGACTTTAAATAATAAGCCTTTGCAAGAAATTCCTGGTGGTTTCTTCTCTGGGCAGAATCAATGATCTTATTCAGAATAATTTCTGAGCTGTCAGGATTTTTAGAAGAAAGCATGCGGGCATACTTATATTGTCCCTCAAAATCAAATGATTGAGCGAGTGTAAAAATTGAAATAATAAGGAAGAAAAAGAGAATAATTTTTTTCTTCATTGGGTGTGTTTTTTATTTTTTCTGGTACTTCCAGTTGCGGCTTTTACCTTCAGCAATCCATTCCAAAGACTGTTCCAGTCTCTTGTTTCTGGTAGCTTCTGTTTTAGCCTCGGAAACCCATGCAATATACTCTTTTCTGAAAGAGGGCGAAGCTTTTTCAAAAAAATCTTTTGCTTTTGGCTGGGCATTTAAAGCAGACTGAAAATAATCAGGAATTTCCATTTCTGTTTTGGAGGGTGCTGCTTTTTTCATGGTAACGCCCATATCCGTAAGCTCCATAGCCTCTGTAATTGCTTTTTTCAGCTGAGGTTTAGAGGGAAGATCTCCGACCTGCGTAATTTTTCCTAAACTGAACATCGAGTTTTTCTCAATATCCTGAGTGATCTCCTGCATGGTTTTCATTTCCTTTTCCAGCCAGAATCCAAAAGTACAGTGCTGTTTGAAAGAAGCCATAGCACAAAGATTTTTCCCTTTATAGATAAAATGGGGAAAGCTCCACTTCATGGTTTCTTCGGCATCAGGGCAGCATTCGTGAACGGTTTCACGGATGTAATGCAGGATAGGTTTTGCAAAATCCTGTGATTTTTCAATATATGCGTCAATTTTCGGGCTGTATTTCTCCATCGTATTTATTGGAATAATTGTACAATTTCATTAACAAGGAATTTCACCTGATCGGGTCTTCCTCTGTCATTTTTAGGGTTGTTGGAATAACTTCCGGTTTTTACAATAACTATATTGTGCTCCGGAACCATAATGATATATTGACCCTGTAATCCCAGGAAATAATAATGTTTGATAGGGTTATCGTGATTAATCCAAAGTCCCATTCCATAAATGTTTTCAGACTTTTCTGTAGGAGTTCTCATCTGTTCAACGAAGTCTGCATTGAGGATCTGTTGGTCTCCGGCTTTTCCGTCATCCAGAAATAACTGTCCCAGCTTGGCAAAATCTCTTGCATTGGAATGGATACAGCAATAGGTTTTTTCCATTCCATGATCATCTGTAGTCCATTTAGCATTCTGTTCCATTCCCAGAGGAGTCCAGAACTTTTCTGATAAATAAGTTGCCAATGGTTTATCAAGAGCCTTACGCAGGGCGAAACCAAGAAGTTGTGTAGAACCGCTTTGATATTCAAATCTGACTCCTGGTTCTTCTTTGAATTTTCTTGTGAATACAGCTTTTACAAGACTTTTTCCATAATAGGCTTTAGCATTGGGAAGAAATGGATTGTTGTAATTTTCATCCCAGTCTAATCCGGCTTCCATTTGGGCTAAATTTTTAAGGGTAACCTGATTTCCAAATGTTTTATTTTTAAATTCAGGATAAAAGTCAGAAAGCTTTTCATCAATGGATGGGATAATCCCTTCTTCCAGTGCTTTCCCTAAAAGCATTACAGTCACTGCTTTTGCCATTGAAAAAGAATTAGTCTGCGAAAGCTGATTGTAGCCATCCCAATATTGTTCGTGAAGAATTTTCCCGTTCCTTATCACGACTAAAGCTGCTGTTCTGGAGTATTTTAAATTATCAACTAAATATTTAGGTAAGCCTTTTTTGTTATACTCAGCATCCTCTTCCCAGAGCCTGGGCTCTTCCGTCGCAATAGGGTTGCTTGGGAAAAGATCTCCATCGTCAATGTATGCACTTGACTTTCCTTTAAGGTAGGTTTTGGAAATACCACTAAATAAATAATCATATCCAAAAAAATAAGCTGCTGCTGCACCTGCTACAGCTCCACCTATCATATACTTTAGTATTCTCATTTTTTCCTGAATGGGTCTTTAACAAATTTAAAATAATTTGGTTATAAAATTTAAAATGAATCAGCAAATAAGTTAATTTTGTTCTTATTGAAGAAAACTATGACCAGAAAACTTTTTGTATTGGGGTGCCTCCTATTTTCAATCATGGGAATAGCCCAGATTTATAAACCAATAGATACCGCGGATTATATACAGAGAAAAGCATTTTTAAAGAGTTTTGAAGGAAATAATGAAGCAACTGTAAAGAGATTAAAGTCTCAATATTCCGGGAAAACAGGTTCTGAATTATCCAAAATTTATAAAGAATTCGGAACTGACTTTGAAAAGCAGGTGAAGAATAAGGATTTTATCTTTAAATCTGAATTTGAAACCAGTATACAGTCTATGATTCAACGTCTTAAAAAGAATAATCCTACAATTCCTCAGGACCTGAAAATTCTGATTGCAAAAGACAACACGCCCAATGCCTATTGTCTTGCCGATGGAACCTTTGTGATCAACATGGGGCTTTACAGCTGGCTGAATAATGAGGAACAGATTGCTGCGGTGATTGCCCATGAGCTGGGACATAAAATAGAGGAACATTCCCTGAAGACTTTTTTGAAAATTATCGAACAGGATAAACAGGATAAAGTGGTGGTGCAGAATATAAAATCTACTACAACAAGCAGAAGCCAGAGCCAGAATCAAAAGGCTTTCGATATTTTTAAAAATACAGCCTACAAGAAAGGAGTAGAAAGAAGACAAAGCGAAATGCAGGCTGATTCTCTCGGGTATGTCATCTTTAAAAACAGTGATTTCAAGAAAGCAGAATTTATCAACGCTCTTCAGAGATTACAGGATTTTGATACCATTTCACCAAGAGAATTGAAGGTAGAAACGTATAAAAAACTTTTTAACCTTCCCAGGCAGGCATTTAATGAAAAATGGATGAAGAAGGAAGATTTCTCTCTGTATAATTATAATTTCTATAAAGAAAAGCTGAATAAAGATTCTCTTGCTTCTCACCCTGAAGTTTCCAGAAGACTAGAAGTGCTTAAAAAGACTTTTGCAGAGCTTAAAACTCCTGTTAGTGCGGAAAAACCCTCAGATCTGTTTTTAACATTAAGAAAAACGGCGAGGATGGAGATTTTACCCAATTATTTTCATTCTGAAGATTATGGACTGGGGATTTATGCTGCCATGCAGTTTTTGCAGGATGAAGAGGAAGAAAAATATTATAAAAGCTGGCTGGGAAGATGTTTTTCCAAAATATATGAAGCAAGAAAAAACTATAATCTGAACCGATATCTGGATCGTATAGAGCCCAAAAATCAAAGTGAAAGCTATCAGCAGTTTCTGAACTTTATGTGGAACTTAAGTCTTGATGAAATAAAGAATATAGCAGACTTTTATCAGGCGAATGGGACCTTCGCTAAAATAGATTGATTAAGCAGATTAAAAAACTAATTACAGTTTTAGGTGTTACATCCTAAATACATCAAGCTATTACGTGTTTTCCGGTGATTATGGCATCGACATAAATGGAATATTCCAAAAGATCGGCGTTCAAACCCTATTGTAAATACTGACGTAATTGATTTCCGTGAAATAAAGAATTTAAATTTTTAATAATAAAGTAAAATACCATGAAAAAATTCATTTTAACTACCATAGTTTTATCTTCAATTGTAACAAGTTGTTCTAAAGAAGAAGGTACGACAGAAAATATAAATGATAAAGAAGTGTCCAAATCATCCATTTTAAATAACAATAATTCATCTGGAAAGACAGCCGGAAAAGAGTATACACAGCAATTACCCTATCTTGATGCTCATACCGACTTTATGGTTTTCAATGTTGAAAATGATCTGGCCCATAAGATGAATGATCCCAAAGTTGATTGGAAAACCCTCAATGCGCTTTATAGTACAGACTTAAGTACTGCTTCAAAACAATATCTGATTTATATATTATTGGCGAAAAAAGATTTACTAGGTATTCAAAATACTGCACCCACCGCAGACCAAGCTAAATTAATAGCACAATATGCTCAGGAATTGGTCAATACAAAGTATCCCGGATATTGCCTGCTGTATAACACATTATTAACCTTGAATTCTACGGAATATGCACCGTTATCGAAAACGCTTGCAACTCAAATTGTTTCAAACTCAAAAACGGAGGTTTTCCACTCAAATTTTCTGAACAGGCCAGAAGGAAGAGATCCTTATCTAGCAAAGGTTAAAGAAGATTATACCTATTTAGATAAAATTAAAACCGAATTCTAAATAAAAGAATTTAGAGTAAACAAAATATCGTTAGTCTGTATTCAAAAGTCAAAGAAAAACCCTGATGTTTAGTCAGGGTTCTTTTTGTATTAATAATTTAATTTTTCCAGACGGATCTTATTAAACTTTTCTTTTTCATTATACTCACGAAGCAGGATGTAGCCTTCTTTTCCAACGTATGGCGTTACTGCATAATTGTCTTTTTCAGAAATTGGAATAATCTCCTGTTTGAATTTTCCATCAATAATGGTATTGATAAACAAATTCCATCTTTTCTGCCTGGTAACTTCGTCTTTTTGATAGTCGCGGTAGAAAAATACTACATCTTTTCCACCGTTGAGGTATTGTGAGAAGAGATAATCACTGTTGACCCATTTTGATTTTTCCTTTTCAAAAACCTGAACATTTTTCACTTTGAAATCTTTATCCGTGTAGATATACACAAGGTCGGTGGTTTTCGGAGCGTTGTATTGCCCTGCCGGTTTATATTTTTCGGATAAAATACCCACACTTCCATCGTTCATAAAGTACATATCTTTGGTCTGAAGCATATAACCGCTTTCTACCATTCCATATTTGTCGACCTTTGGAAGAAAAGCAGAAATATTGGGTTCATAATTGATTGCTTTCATATCTACCGAAAAATCAGATTTGTTGAGGATCATTCTTGCAAATCCTACTGATTCTGAATCATCATAGTTTCTTCCCAGCAGAACTACTTTATCATCAAACGTTTTATCATTATCAAGTTTTCTGTAGTTGGAGTAGAAGGATTCAATATTGTCTATTGTATCATCAGATAATCCGGTAATCGGTTTGTTGGATGTTTCTTTTCCGGTTTTCATGTCAAGAACCATGAGATTGAATGTCTTCTGCTTGTCATTCACTTTCTTCAGAATACAGTACATATAATTTTCGTCTCTTTCCAGAACGGATAAAGTGGTGTACAGTTTTTTACTTCCGTCCGTGTTGTATTTGTATCTCCAGATTTCCTTTTTGTTGTCATCAAATCTCATGAGGCTGTTGCTGTTTTCGTACTTACCATAATCTTTGTATTCAACAGCAAAATAACCACCTTCTTTCAGCTCACCTACCGCAGAAACATAGTTGTAGCCTTTCTCTTTTTTCTCATCACGGTTTTCCTTACGTTGTTCTTTCCAGCTCTTCGGTTCGTTGATTTCTTTGAAAGTACCATTTTCCAGGTAGTCGTAATATATTTTTCTGGTAATAGAGTTGGTTTTAGGATCTATCACCATAGAAACGGGAGTAAATACTTCTCTGGTTTTTACCAGGGAATAGTCCATCATGGAAGGTTTTAAAATAATCTGTCCTTTAAAATCTACATATCCCAAATAAGAAGCAGCTGTTATATCTCCTTCAAACTCTTTATTGGCAACAGGGTTGAGGTTTTTGTCAAGGATGACATATTCAAACTTCTTGGTCTTGTCACTGGATTTACCGTAAGAATATAGAGAAACGTAGCCGTAAAGATTGTCTTTATCATCGAATAGAGCATTCATTCCCACGTGATCGCCGGCAGCGAGTGTCGTGAGGTCCTGAGTTTGAGAAAATGCAAATGTCTGGATGAGCCCAAACATCATCAGCGTTATTTTTTTCATGGTTAAAATTTGAGGGATAAAAGTAATAAATTAACCCATATGTTGCGAAAAATAAAAAAGCCCTGAAAATAATTCCAGGACTTGCTATCTAAAATATAAAATAATTAATAGTATTCGTAAAGCCAGTTATGAGTACTTGTTCCATAACCTGAACTTTCATAAGTAGTAACAGCTTTGGTAGGATAGTTATCTCCGTTAAGCGTGTAAACGGCAGTGATTTTGTTCGTTCCATTGGATGAACCGGAATAACTCTCGGTTTGATTCAATAAATTATTATAGCCTATTTGGCCATCACTTACATCAAATAAATTGATCTTAACAAAACCTTTTATACCTTTCATCGGACTATTGAAGGTGTCATAAGTATTGGTGATATTGTAGGTAACTCCGTTATAAGTATATTTGGCTGAAGCCACATTTCCGGCATTGGTTAAATTAACATCCACCTGTGCAAATACAAGATTGGAATATGTTCCTGTCGCAGGATTATAAGTTCCGCTTTTATACTCATCAAACTGAACATGGGTATCACTGAGATACTGATAGATTTTGGTATAGGTAAGGGTTCCCTGCTCTTTATCAGTTATCTTTTCCGTTGAAAGCCTTCCATTAGAATAGGTGAATTCTCTCATAAGAACCAGAGCACCACCAATAAATTCTTCTGTTTTAGCAATATAATCTCCACTGTAAGTATAAACAACTCTATCATCATCCAGTGCATTATAAGTTTCTGCAAGTTTATCGCCATTGTATTTGAATTCAACCACATAGGGCTGACCTCCCGGATTGACGTCCGTTGCTTTTTTTAAGAGATGAAAAGGACCGTTATTATTGTTCTGAGAATTATTGCTGTTGTCTCTGTGGTCGGCCGGATTATCATTAGACACACAACTTGAGAGCAATGCCACAGCAAGTGATGAAAACATCAGTTTTTTCATGGTTATTATTAGTTTAGTTTTTAGTCCGCTAAAAATAATCATTTTTATGGTATGTTGATCCGGAATGTCCTAAAAATAAAAAAGCCCTGAAAAACAGGGCTTTTTATTATAATTGAGAAAGTAAATTTCTGAAGTTTGTTTTCTCATCAATGATTCTTCTCAACTCTGAAACAGGAACTCTTTCCTGCTGCATTGTGTCTCTGTCTCTGATGGTTACCGTGTGATCAACTAAAGAGTCGTGATCTATAGTGATACAGTATGGAGTACCAATGGCATCCTGTCTTCTGTAACGTTTTCCGATTGCATCTTTCTCTTCGTAGAATAAGTTGAAATCATATTTCAGGTCATTGAAGATCTTTTCTGCATATTCTGCTAAACCGTCTCTCTTCATCAATGGAAGAATAGCAGCTTTAATTGGTGCCAATGCCGGAGGTAACGATAAAACTGTTCTTTCTGAACCGTCTTCTAATGTTTCGTCTTTTAAACAATGAGAGAATATGGAAAGGAATAATCGGTCTAAACCTACAGAAGTTTCCACTACATAAGGAACATAATTTTCGTTTCTCTCAGGATCAAAGAACTGAAGTTTTCTTCCGGAGAATTCTTCATGTGCTTTTAAGTCGAAATCCGTTCTTGAGTGAATCCCTTCCAGTTCTTTAAATCCGAATGGGAAGTTAAACTCAATATCAGCGGCAGCATTCGCATAGTGAGCAAGCTTTTCATGATCATGGAATCTGTAGTTCTCATTACCCAAACCTAAAGCTCTGTGCCAGTTCAGACGTTTCTGTTTCCACTGCTCGTAGAATTCAAGTTCTGTACCCGGAGCAACAAAAAACTGCATTTCCATCTGTTCGAATTCACGCATTCTGAAAATAAACTGTCTTGCAACAATCTCGTTTCTGAAGGCTTTACCAATCTGTGCAATACCGAAAGGAAGTTTATGACGTGAAGTTTTCTGTACATTCAGGAAGTTAACGAAGATACCCTGAGCTGTTTCAGGTCTCAGATAAAGATCCATTGCACTGTCTGCAGAAGCTCCCAGCTTTGTTCCGAACATCAGGTTGAACTGTCTTACTTCTGTCCAGTTTTTAGAACCTGTATCAGGATCTGCAATTTCAAGCTCTTCAATCAAAGCTTTTACATCAGCAAGGTCTTCATTTTCCAGAGATTTAGCCAGTCTTGAAAGAATTGCTTCTCTTTTTGCTCTGTATTCCAGAATTTTTGGATTCGTAGCAACAAACTGATCTTTATCGAAAGCCTCACCGAATCTTTTCGCTGCCTTTTCGATTTCTTTATTCTCTTTATCTTCAATTTTAGCACAATAATCTTCCACCAAAACGTCTGCTCTGAAACGTTTCTTAGAATCTTTATTATCAATCAATGGATCGTTGAAAGCGTCTACGTGGCCTGATGCTTTCCATGTTGTTGGATGCATAAGGATCGCTGAATCAATGCCGACAATATTTTCGTTAAGCTGTACCATAGCTTTCCACCAATATTGTTTGATATTATTTTTAAGTTCGGCACCGTTCTGTCCATAATCATAAACAGCGGATAAACCATCATAGATCTCACTCGATGGGAAAATAAAACCATATTCTTTAGCGTGAGAAATCACTTTCTTGAAAACATCTTCTTGCTTTGCCATAATTTTTTAACGTCTGATATGCAAAAATAATGTTTTTTATTGGGAAAATATTAATACCTGTAAGAACCTACATTAGAGATGGTCATCAAAAAGCATCCTCCCACACCAATGATAAATAAAATACCGGCAATAATAAACAGTAATATCTTTGTTATTCTGTATTTTTTTAAGGGAACAAAAAGAATTGTAGTAATCGTTATAACAACAGCGATCACAATTAATTTCACAAAAAAACCAAAATAGTCTGTCATTTTTTTAAATTAAAGTAAAACCTTTTACTAATATACCCCTTTTATTTGAAGTGTAATGAAGGAGCCGGGAACCTGCTTTTCACTCTATCTTTTGCGTTGCAAAAGGATGCCGTTACAATCAGGGCTAAATAGTAACAGCATAAAAAATCTTTCATTATTATCTTGTTTTGAGACAATTTACCGACATTTGGTTTACCTAAAATATCACAATGAAAAAATCAGGATTCCTATTGGTAATGTTTGTCTTGTTGGCTCAGTTTTTATGGGCACAAAAAATTCCTGAAGGAAAGGTGGTGACAACCTATATTACAGCCAAAACTTTACAGAATAAAGTGGGTGAAAATCCCAGACGCAGAGTATCAGTCTATCTTCCCCCGGATTATGAAAAATCTTCAAAAAGATATCCTGTTATTTATTTTTTGCATGGCTTTTTCTGGAATGACAGTTTATTGGTCAGCAGAGATAAGATGAATCATATTATTGACCGGGCTGTCAGCTCTAAAAAAATAAAACCCGTTATTATGGTAATGCCGGATGAGAGCACCGTGTTTAAAGGAAGCTTTTATACCAATTCAAAATCTTCAGGAAACTGGTCAGATTTTACATCCATTGAGCTGGTAGATTTTATTGATAAGAACTACAGAACCATTGCCGATAAAGACAGTCGGGGAATTACCGGGCATTCAATGGGAGGAAATGGAGCTTTGCGGAATGCTTTTCTGCATCCTGAAGTCTTTTCTTCTGTTTATGCACTTTCTCCCGGAATTATTGATGCCCAATTTTTTACACTCAATGAAATTGATTTGTATAAAAACATGAACAGTATTAAAGATATTACCGATCTTTCAAAACGAGAACATGCAAGAACTAATATTATTTTCGCCATTGCAAGAGCTTATAACGGAAACGAAAATAAACCTCCATTCTATGCAGATTTTCCTTATTCTTTTGAAGGAAATGATTTGAAAGTTAATGCTTCTGTCGTTCAGGAATTAAAAAAAAATTCTACCTCTGAATTAATTTTTTCACATTACGACAACATTAAAAAACTGAAAGCCATAAAATTTGACTGGGGTAGGAATGATGAGTTAAAACACATTCCCATAAGTTGTATGAATTTGAGCAAAAATCTTGAAATGCTGAAAATAAAACATGAAGCAGAAGAATATATAGGCACGCACGGCAGTGAGGTCAGTAAGGAAAACGGAAGAATTGAAAATCAAATGCTGCCATTTTTTAATGAACATCTGATATTTGAGGAATAATCAAAAAACCTCTACTTTTGCATCATGTTAGAAATTCTTTATCGTGACGAACATATTATAGCCATTAACAAGCCCAGCGGATTACTGGTTCATAAATCTTTCTATGCGGGAGAAGCTGATACCTATGCTATTCAGGAATTGAAGAAGCAGATTGGGCAAAAAGTGTATCCAGTACATAGATTAGACCGGAAAACGTCAGGTGTTCTGCTGTTTACTTTAGATAAAGATACTCTTAGAATCATGAGTGAACAGTTTGCATCACGAGAAGTGGAGAAAAAATATCTGGCCATTCTTCGTGGCTGGACAAAAGAAGAAGAAACCATTGATTATGATTTAGTTAATGAAAATGAGGTTAAACAAAACGCCATTACTAACTATCGCCGTTTGCAGACTTCAGAAATAGATTTACCTTTTTTAAAACATCAGACTTCAAGGTATTGTCTGGTAGAAGCCATTCCTGAAACAGGAAGATTTCATCAGTTGAGAAAACATTTTAAACATATTCTCCATCCTATTTTAGGTTGCAGAAAGCACGGCTGCAATAAACAAAATAAACTGTGGCTCCAAACATTTGAGATCAGCAAAATGACGCTTCACGCCCATCAGTTGATTTTTAATCATCCTGTTTCTAACGAAAGAATTACCGTAAATGCGACTATTGATGAAGAGTTCAAAAGAGTAGGGGATATTCTGAAGTTTGATCTGAGTGCTTATTCTTAATGTTATTTGTAAATATTTTTTAACGCAATGTTCACTAAGAATGTATTTAAATGTTTACTTTTCGAACGTTAAGGCACTTTGTTCAGCAAAAACTAATAGCGTGTACTTCGCTTAGTGAAACGCCCTTGCGAACCAAAATGTTTTCAGGATGGTCATCTTTCTTTGCGGTCGTAGCGTTAAAAAATCCCACTGATTGTTGAATATATAGTTGTTTTCCAGCTTATAGATACTATAGATCAGACATTTTGATAAAATATCATAGGTTAATCAAGTATTAATTTTAAAATGAGTATTTTTGTAAAACTTTTTTTCAATGTACAAATCGCTCATTCGTCCGATCCTTTTCAAATTTGATCCTGAAGAAGTTCATCATTTTACATTTTCAATGCTTAAAAATTTTGGATTTCTTACTAAATTATTTTTCCCCAAACCTATTGAAGACAAACGTCTGGAAAGAGAAGTTTTCGGATTGAAATTTAAAAATCCTGTAGGACTGGCGGCCGGTTTCGATAAAAATGCAGTGTTATTTAACGAATTGGGAGATCTTGGTTTTGGATTTGTAGAAATTGGAACGGTTACCCCAAGAGCTCAGGCCGGAAATCCCAAGAAAAGATTGTTCCGTCTTATTGAAGATGGTGGAATCATCAACAGAATGGGATTCAACAATGATGGTCTTGAAGCAGCTATTGAAAAACTGAAATCCAATAAAGGGAAAATAATCATCGGAGGAAACATCGGGAAAAATACAGACACAAGTCCGGAAAATTATACCCAGGATTACTTAGACTGCTTTGAAGGTCTTCATCCTCATGTAGATTACTTTGTCCTGAATGTAAGCTGCCCGAATGTTGGAAGCCACGCCAAGCTTGAAGACGTAGACTATCTGAGAGAGCTGATTACAGAAGTGAAAAAAATAAACCAGTCAAAATCTGTACAGAAACCTATACTGCTTAAAATTGCACCGGATTTGAATAACAATCAATTGGATGAAATCATTGAACTGATCGCAGAAACAAAGATTGATGGTATCGTAGTGTCCAATACTTCAGTAAACAGAGAAGGGCTGAAAGCTTCTCCTGAAGTTTTAGAACAGATAGGAAATGGTGGATTAAGCGGGAAACCTATCCGTGAGAGAAGTACCAAAATGATCAAATATCTTGCTGATAAAAGCAACAGAGCATTCCCAATCATTGGAGTAGGAGGAATCCACTCTGCTAAAGATGCGATGGAGAAGTTAGATGCAGGAGCTACACTGGTTCAGTTGTACACAGGATTTATTTATGAAGGTCCGGAACTGATCAATGAAATCAATCAGGAGCTTCTGAAAAGAGCAAGCAGATTACCGAGATAAAAATAAAAGAGAGTTCATTGGACTCTCTTTTTTATTTTGATTTTACAACGGATGCATTTTTTAAATCTACGGCAAGCGTATGGGCAGGAGTGCTTTCTGACTTGTTGATTTTATATTGAATCGTTTGTTTGTCTTTGGATTTTGTTTTGGTAACATCATAAATATTTTCCCAACAGCTTTCAATCAGGAATTCCTCATAGTTTTTATAGTTCCAGTCTTTTGTGAAATAGATAACTCTATAGCCTTTTTCTCCATTGCTTGCCCCACATTGCCCACAGGCATTAAAATTTGATATTTGCTCAAAATAAAGCAAAACCCTGTTTCCATTTTCCCCTGAAGAATAGGAGATCAGTTCATTTCCGCCTGCTTTATTAATGAAATCATAGGTATTGATCTTTTTATTATTCGGTAAAAACAGATAATTGTTAAGACGGTAAATCATCGTATTGCCTGTAAATAATTTTGCAGACTGGGATTTTTTGCCCAAATAAAAATGTCCGGGAATTGGGTTATTTTTAAGAGTTGATTGATCAAATATAATAGACTCATTGGGTGTTAATTTTTGAGCTATTTCATCAGTCTTTTCTACTTTCTGAAGAGAAGTAATCTGTTCTTTTAAAAGCTTCGAATTCTGTTTTTGTTTTGTTCCAAAGTTATACAGCAACAGACTTCCATAATAGTCATATATTCCGGTAAGCGGGATTTTCTTTTTGTATTTATCATAATAGTACCATCCATCCACATAATGCTGATACTGATTGCAGTCTACAACGCCTGTATAATTGAGTTCTATGGTAATAGGCACTCCGTTGATCTCTCCGGTAAAAGTCTGCGAAGAATCGGTTACTTTCTTTAATTCAACTTTTTGACCGAGAAAAAATGTGAGGAAAAAGAAAAAGAAGACACTGAAAATTTTTTTCATGGTTGAGTTATCGTGGATTTTAGTTTTTTTAAATGAAGAAGTGTGCGATGGTGTAGATAATCAATCCTACCAGTCCACCTACCAGTGTTCCGTTGACTCTGATAAACTGCAGATCTTTTCCTACTTCCAGTTCCAGCTTTTCACTGAGTTCTTTTCCCTGCCAGTTTCCAACAGTAGTACTGATGAGGTTTCCGAATTGATGGGTGTTTTTCAGAATATATTTATAAGCCGTCACCCGAACCCAATGATCAATTTTATTCTGAAGGCTTTCATCGGTTTTTAAATTCTGGGCAAACTCATTCAAATTTTTAGTAAGATAGTTTTTCAAAGCCGAGTTTTCCTCTTGAAGTTCTTTCATCAGCGTTTTTTTGATGGAGACCCAGATGTCATTGGAATATTCATCCAGTTTGTCATTTTTCAGAAGCCCGTTTTTGATGGTTTTAAACTCTTCATCCCATTTTGGATCTTCTTTCAGATCAACGGAGAATTCATGAATTTTCTGGGTAATTAATCCTCTTACTTCGTGTTGAGGATCTTCTTCTATTTCTTTGAAAAAATCAGAAAGCCCGTCAGCAATTTTATCTGCAATTTTAGTATCTATAAAAGATGGGATGAATGAATAGCTTCCTTTCTTTACCCGCTCCTGAATCATTTCATCGTTTTCAATGATGTAATCCTTGATCTGTTTCGAAAGATTGGTGATAATTCTCTGATGGTCATTTTTTTCCAGTATATAACCGATTCCGTTTCCCACCACTTTATTAAGCTTAATATCATCTGTCATTTCAGAAACCTTTTTACTGATAAACTGGCTTACCGTAGAGTCATCAAGTTTATTAAGAATGTCAAGAACAATATCAGAAAGATTTTTAATCAAAATGTCCTGACTTTTTTCCTTCCCTAGCCATTCTCCGACAAAATTGGAAACTTTGAGTTTTTGGATGTAAGGACGTATATTCTGAGGGGAAAGGAAGTTACCCACTACAAAACTTCCAAGGTTGTCTCCCAGTCTCTGTTTACTGTTTTCAATCAGGTTGGTATGAGGAATAGGAAGCCCGAGAGGATGACGGAACAATGCAGTTACCGCAAACCAATCCGCAAGTGCTCCCACCATTGCCGCTTCAGCAAAAGCCCGTACATAGCCAATCCAATGAGAGTTATTAGACTTCTGTAAAATAGTGGTAACAATGAAAATAACAGCCATCAGGACAAATAATCCTGTAGCAAATGCTTTATATTTTCTGAGTTGTTTTCTTTTTGCTTCGTCATTCATATTCTCAAATTTACTAAATTTGGTTATGAAACCATTCGTGGTTAAAGAATTAAAATTTACCATGAAATTTTTAATTTCAATAATCATATTAATTATTCTGCAGGCATGCACGCAGAAATACGAACCCATTAAAACCCTTCCTATGGAAAATACAGAAGCAAAAAACAATCCATACTATTCCAGAACCGATACTACCAAACTCAATGTTTCCAATGAAGAATGGAAAAAACTCCTGGCTCCTGATCTCTATGCCATTGCCAGAGAAGCAGCTACAGAAAGAGCTTTTACAGGAAAATACAATGAATTTGATGAGGTGGGTGAGTATTATTGTGGTGTGTGTGGAAATCATTTGTTTCGCTCTACATCAAAATTTTCCAGCAGTTGCGGATGGCCGAGTTTTTTTGAAGCTGATAAAGAAGGAGTCTATTATGTGAGAGATCAGTCTTATGGGATGGACAGGGTAGAAGTGCTCTGCAAAAGATGCGATTCCCATCTGGGGCACGTTTTCGATGATGGTCCGAAGCCTACAGGATTGAGATATTGTATGAATTCTATAAGTCTGGAATTTGTTCCGGATTCTCAAAAATAACCACTTTAATTCACAAAATCAGGACGTTAAAGTTTCTTAAATAGCGTTAAACTTTTTAGAGTTATAACCCTTTGGTAATTATGTTTTTATAATTTTGCCCCACTAATTTGGATTTATATAGTATTGAATGAAAGGATTTTATAGTGTATTAGGCCTTGTTTACATGGTGACGACTTCATTCTACATTTCCCCAAAAGTGGTGGCGAAAAGTGAGAATGTAAAAACAACGAAAACTGAAAAAGTAGCTGAAACGAAATCTGAGAAGAGCACAACAGCAGTATCTTCATCAGAAGCATTATACCAATCTATTGCCTTTGATCCGGAACATGAATTGAACTATGAAGTGTTCTCAAAAGCATTAACTGGTTATGAAAATTTAAAAAAAGCAGGATTGCTTACCCAAGACTCGCATTTATTAACGATCTGCGATTTTTCTATGTCTTCTAATACAAAAAGACTTTGGATTATTGACCTGGAAGACAAAAAAGTTCTGTTCAACTCATTAGTAGCACACGGAAAAAATACAGGCGAAGAATTTGCGACGAATTTTTCTAACAAGGAAAGTTCGCTGCAGAGTAGTCTGGGATTTTATATCACGGATGCAACTTATCAGGGTGATAACGGATACTCTCTGAAGTTATTGGGAATGGATAAGGGCTTTAATGATGCTGCATACAGAAGAGCAATTGTAATGCATGGTGCGGATTATGTAAGTGATGCATTTGCTGCGATGCACAAAAGAATTGGAAGAAGCTGGGGATGCCCTGCCGTCCCAAGAGAACTGACACAGTCTATAATCAACACGATTAAAGGAAAAAACTGTCTGTTCATTTATTATCCCGATCAGAATTATCTTTCTTCCTCAGAATGGTTGAAAGCATAAAAATAAAAGCAGTCATTTTTTTGACTGCTTTTTTCTTTTGAAGAAATTATTGTAAATATTCTTTAATAATTGTTCTTGCCTCCTCAATGCTATTGCTTATTCGGGCAATTATTTTTCCGTTTTCATCGATGATAAAATGAAGAGGGTAGCTTGTAGCATTCACTTTCTTTTGAAAGTCTTTGTTTACATCAAAGAAATTAACCCAATTCGCATTATTTTTCTTTAAAATATTCCTGGCAACCTCCATTCTATTAGATTTTTGCTCGTCTGTAATGGTAATAAAATTTACATTTTGGCCTTTATATTCATTGTACAGATTCACAATTTCTGGCATTCCTTTTATGCAGGGAGCACAAGTTGTTGACCAATAATCGATAAAGGTTAATTTATATTTCTTAAAGTCTTCAGAAGTCAATTTATTCTGCTTGTCAAAATAGATATCAGGTATTTTTTGTCCGATGGATGTAGATTGTTCTGCTTTTAAACGAGCTTCAACACCTTTGTATAATTTGCTTTGCTTAAATTTTGCAGAAAATAAATTCAAGTTTTCCAAGTAAGCAGGATGGTAATCGTTAAGAGTATAATCATTCACAATTTCCCATAATGCTACATATGAATCTGGATTTCTCCTGATATATTCTCTTAAAAATTCCTGTTTTTTGTCCATATTGATCAAACTGTCAAGCTGGTGAGGACTTTTTGATTTTATATAAAACGGTTCCAGTGATGTTTGTAAAATCTTATATTCTCTGTTAGTCGGGGAGTCTATATTAAGTTCTACATTATGAATGTCTTTGGGTAAATCAATTTTATATTTTCCTTTTTCTAAGAAAAATACTTTTGTACTATAGGCTGCTTCACCCTTTTTTACCATATAGCCAAAAGCTACAGGCTGAGGGTATTCTATAAAACCATTGACAATATTTTTCTTTTGAATTTTAAAATAATAAATGGAATGATCCATCCTCATCTTTTTTCCAAAATCAGAAATATTGTTGTTCGGCTGGATTTTGAATGTATAAAGGTCTCCAAATCCTTTTCTCGTTATTGGAGCTCCCAACATGAGACTGTCATTAATGTATGAATCTGAACGGAGATCAATTTCAAAATTATTCTGAGAATAAATACAATTTGAAATGAGAATTAACACTGCATAGAAAAGTTTCTTCATAAAATATTTTGTAGGGGAACTAACTTACAAAAACTTTCATACATAAAAAATCCCTGTACTTTAAAAAACACAGGGATTGTAAATATTTTATTAAAGATCTTTCTACATTTTGTCCTTAGGACTAAGCAAGAATCTATTAGTAAATTTCAGATATAAAATCACTAGAAATGCATTTTAAAAATTAAGAAAATTTCTTAAAAATTAAAGTGGCATTATGGCCTCCAAATCCAAAAGCATTACTTAAAGCATACGTAATATCTTTTTCCTTTGCTTCTCCAAAGACGATATTGATATCCTGAGGAATATTCTCATCAATACTGTGAAGATTGATTGTTGGAGGAATAATTCCATTCTGAATAGCCTTGATTGAAAGAATGGCTTCCACTGCTCCGGCAGCACCCAACAGGTGACCAGTCATTGATTTCGTTGCACTGATATCAAGGTTTTTGCTTCCTTTAAATAATTTATTAATTCCGTTCAGTTCAACCAGATCTCCCAGTGGGGTAGACGTAGCATGTGGATTAATATAATCAATATTATCTACATTGATTTCTGCTTCATTAAGAGCTAACTGCATTGCTTTGATGGCTCCAACACCATCAGGATGAGGTGCTGTCATATGATAGGCATCTGCTGTCATCGCTGCACCTACCAGTTCTGCATAGATTTTTGCTCCTCTTGCTTTGGCGTGCTCATATTCTTCCAGGATCAGAGTTCCCGAACCTTCACCCATTACAAAACCATCTCTGTCTGCATCATAAGGACGGCTTGCTGTTGCAAAATCATCATTTCTTGTAGACATGGCTTTCATAATAGAAAATCCTCCGATAGAGGCAGGAGAAATGGCAGCCTCAGAGCCACCGCTTACAATCACTTTTGCTTTTCCTAGTCGAATATAATTGAAGGCATCCATTAATGCCGTATTTCCGGTGGCACATGCAGAAACAGTTGTATAATTGATTCCCTGAAGACCATATTTCATAGAAATCATTCCTGATGCCATGTTAGCAATAAATTTCGGTACAAAGAAAGGATTGAATCTTGGAGTTCCGTCCCCAGCCGCAAAATTCATGACCTCACTTTCGAAAGTCCACATTCCGCCTTGTCCTGTTCCCCAGATCACACCAATGTCAAATGGATCCATGTTTTCCAGCTCAAGCCCTGAATCTTTTAAAGCTTCTGCTGTGGAATACATTGCATATTGTGAAAATAAATCACTTCTTTTAATTTCGTTGTGGGTTAAATGTACTTTTGGATCAAAATTTTTAACTTCACAAGCAAAATGTACTTTAAACTTTTCTGTGTCAAAATGGGTGATTTTGTTTGCTCCACTCACTCCATTGATGCTGTTTTGCCAAAATTCTTCGACATTATTTCCCAAAGGCGTCACTGCGCCAAGACCTGTAATGACAACTCTTTTCATACTTAGTTATTGATTTTGAATAAATTCGAGGTTCCTCTCGCTATTAGGCGGGTCTTATCTGCATTCCATATTTCGCACTGAGCGTTTACAAACTGCTTTCCTCTTTTAATGATTTTAGTTTCGGCTACAATATTATCATTTTCTTTTGCAGTTGAAAAATAATCAATGACATTATTTATGGTGGTAATGAAAGAATTTTCATTTAAAGAAAACATGGTGGCACCAATGATGTCGTCTACTATTGCGGCTGTAACTCCACCATGCAGGTTTCCTATGGGATTCAGCCATTCCGGTCTTACCGTATACTGAAATGACAGTTGTCCCTCATCTGCCGAAAGAACGATGGGATTCAGCCATTTCATAAAAGGGGATGGTGACTGATCGAATTCTTTTCCAATGAATTGCTGTAATTGTGCTAATCTATCCATATTTAATTTTTACTTTTCTAAAATCATGGTTACTCCCTGTCCACGGGCTGCACAGATGGATATAAATCCTTTTCCGCTGCCTTTTTCATGAAGAAGTTTTGCCAGTGTTGCGATAATTCTTCCTCCTGTTGCGGCAAAAGGATGGGCGGCGGCAAGGCTTCCTCCTTTTACATTCAGTTTACTTCTGTCTATTTTTCCGAGGGCTTTTTCCAGCCCGAATTTTTGCGCAAGCTCCTCATTTTCCCAGATTTTGATGGTAGCTAAAACCTGTGCTGCAAAAGCTTCATGAATTTCATAATAATCAAAGTCAGAAAGATTCATCCCTGCTTTTTTAAGCATTCTCTCTGCGGCAAAAACAGGAGCAAGAAGAAGATCCTGTTTATTTTCAACATATTCTATTCCTGCCAGTTCCGAAAAACTGATATAAGCTAAAACAGGAAGGTTGTTAGCTTTTACCCACTCTTCACTGGCCAGCAAAACTGCGGAAGCTCCGTCCGTAAAAGGGGTAGAATTTCCTGCGGTTAACGTTCCGTTCTGTTTATCAAAAGCAGGTTTTAGTTGTGATAGTTTTTCAATACTGCTGTCACGTCTCAGATTATTGTCTTTATCTAAGCCAAATGCAGGAGTAATCATATCATCAAAGAATCCTTCATCATAAGCTTTAGCCATATTCTGATGACTTTTTAAAGCCAGTAAATCCTGTTCTTCTCTGGGAATATTGTAGTATTTGGCAGTAATTTCTGTGTGTTCACCCATTACCAGACCTGTTTTAGGCTCCTGTCCTTTGTAAGGAATAGGCATCCAGTCTTTCAGTTTCGGACTTAAAAGCTGTTTTATTTTTCCAAAAGCAGACTTTTCTTTATTGGCTTTTAAAAGCGCTTTTCTTAATCTTGGTGAAGACTCAAACGGGATGTTGCTCATTGCTTCCACACCGCATGCAATCCCTGATTCTATCTGGCCCAATGCAATTTTATTTCCGATATAAATAGCTGCTTCAATTCCTGTATCACATGCCTGCTGAAGATCACAGGCAGGAGTTGCAGGATCAAGTGTGGTATTCATCACTGTTTCCCTGATGAGGTTACTTTCAGAAATGTGTTTAATGACTGCGCCGCCAGCAACTTCTCCGAGCCGTTTTCCTTTTAAATGATAACGATCTATTAATCCGTTGAGAGAAGCAAGAAGAAGCTCCTGATTACCCTGCTCTGAATAAGCGGTATTCATTCTGGCAAAAGGAATTCTGTTGTATCCTACAATAGCCACTTTTTTTGTTTCCATATTGTATAATTTATGATGGAAGAATATTGAGTTCATGATCAATCATATGACTGACTTTGTCTAAAGCGTGGTTTAGAAAACTTTGGTCACCCATTGTTTTTGAAAGCAGGATTCCGCCTTCAATAAGCATGATGAATAGAGATGCGAATTGCTCAGCATTGACTTTTTTATCAACTTCACCTTTACTTTGCCCTTCTGCAATGGCATTTGATATTTTTGTCATCCATTGTTCAAAAGATTTTTTAACCTGAGTTTTTAAAGCAGGAAAAGAATCATCAGCTTCAGTTGCAGCATTCATTAACGGACAGCCGCCGTTGGCAAAAACAAACTTCCAGTTTTTCCGGTAAAAATCTACAAAAGCATGCAGTTTATCCAGTGAGGTTGGATACTCTTCACCAAAAGAACGACTGAGTGTTTTGCTCAATAATCCGGAATTGTATTTGTAAACTTCAATTGCTACTTCATCTTTGTTTTCAAAATTTCCATAGATACTTCCTTTCGTCAGTCCGGTGGCCTGAGTAATGTCGGATAATGAGGTGGAAATATAACCCTTCGTATTAAAAAGAGTAGCTGTTTTCTCAATGATATGCTGTTTTGTTTTTTCTGCCTTCGACATTTAAATGCTTAATTATATGCAAATATACAAAAATATACCATTCGGTATATTTGTTTGAAGATTTACTTGATGCACCTATTTTGTGGCTTTAAGTTTTGGCTAAAGCCAATCGAATTGTTTTTAAAATAAAAAACGGGCTAAAGCCCGTTCCTATTGATATTGAAATTAAGATTTTTAATTTTCTAAAGTAGCATTCAATGTAATCTCAAAGTTGAATGCTGCACTTACAGGACATCCTTCTTCAGCGATTTTAGCAAATTTCTGGAATTCTTCTTCAGAGATTCCCGGAACCTTAGCGGTCAATGTCAGCTCAGATTTTGTAATCTTTCCAATATTAGGATCAAGAGTGATGACCGAAGTTGTTTTTAATTCTTCAGGATTATAACCTGCCTGAGATAATTCTGCATCCAGTTTCATCGTGAAGCATCCAGCATGAGCTGCTGCCAGTAATTCTTCAGGGTTGGTACCTACACCATCCGCAAAACGGCTGTTGAAAGAATATTGAGTCTGGTTTAAAGTTGTACTTTGTGTTGTTAAATGTCCTTTTCCTTCTTTGATAGTACCGTTCCAAACGGCTGTTGCGTTACGTCTCATAATGTTTGTTTTTGTATTTAGTATTGTTGTTTGATTTTGATGTTACAAAGGTATGTCTGTGACGGGGAGTATTCAATAGATAAAATGATTTAAATATTGTACTTTTTTCCCGAAGTGTAATTTTTTTTGAAATTTGCAGGAGTGCTTCCTGTTTTGTTGGTGAAAAGACGGTTAAAATAAGCCGGATCTTCATAACCAAGACCGTAAGCAATTTCTTTCACAGGTTTATCCGTATAAAACAGTAACCTCTTTGCTTCTAATAAGATTCTGTTGATGATAAACTGATTGGGTGAGTCCAGATTTAAATTTTTAAATTTATGAGTTAATGTTTTCGGAGCTATATGAAGCAGCTCAGCGTATTCTGCTACATTATGCTTCTCTCTGAAATGAATTTCAAGGTGTCTGCTGAAATCCCGGAAAATATCAAGCTCACTGCCTGGTATTCTGAGTGTATCATTATCCAGATTTTGTTTCTTCCATTTGCGGGTAGCCCTGATGATGATCTGTTTTACATAGGTTCTGATCATTTCCTCTGCGGAAGAATCTTTCCATTCAAGTTCTTCCTGAATATTCTGGAACAAACTTTTTATAAGAGAGGTTTCAGAATCATCAAGCTCTACAAAAGGAATTTCAAATACATTATGAAAGAGAAGGCCGTCGCAAGCCACTTCTTTATCATGGATCTGAATACAGTAAAAATCCCGGTTGTAGAAAAGAAGAATAGATTCATCTTTCCCTTTTTGGATACTCAAATGTTGGTTGGTGAGGAAGAAAAGTGAAGGCTTCTTTGTTTTATAATGAGTAAAATCTATTGTAAGTTCATATTCTGAAGGAATAAAAAATACTTTAATATCTGCAGAGAACCGATTCCCGTTGAAATTCTCCAGATTTTCTTCTGAAAATACTTCCAGTCCGAATCTTTTATAATGATCTTCAAAAATAAGCTGTTGTGGCATCCTTTAACTTTAGTTTAAAGATACAAAAAAGCATGATTTGAGCTGCATTAAATTATTGAACCTATGATTTCTTATGTTTGATATATAAAATTGAAATAAAATAAATCGGAAATATGTTTTTACATTGATATTATTTTATCATTTTTACAAAGATTTGTATTGTGACCTAAAAGTATTAACCTTTTTTCATAACTGCCTGTATGAGCGAATTAGAAAATATTCTGAGAGAAATAACTCCACTATCTCCTGAGGATAGTTTTCTCGTATTTGACAGGATTAAGGCCTCCTTCGACTTTCCGTACCACTATCATCCGGAAATTGAAATCAATTTTATCTACAAAGGGAAAGGGTATAGAAGAATGATTGGAGACCATACCGGAGAGATCGGAAATATAGAGTTGGTGCTGGTAGGACCCAATTTACCACACTGTTGGGCAAATTATAGATGTAAGAACAGAAAAACCCACGAAATTACTATACAATTTAATCAGGATTTCTTCCATCAGTCACTAATGGAAAAAAATATTCTGAAACCTATCAATAATCTGATGAAAGACTCCATCAGAGGAATTCTTTTTTCTACAGAAACGGCTGAAAAACTAAAAGATTCGTTTCTCAATCTTTCCAAGATGAACAGTTTTGAATCTTTTATAGAAATTATGAAAATTCTGAATGAATTGGCTGTAGCAGAAAATAAAACACTTTTGTCTTCATATAGTATTGAGCTTGAGTCTTTTGCGGATAATGATAAAATGAAGGTTGTTCATGATTTTGTTCATAAAAATTTTGAGAACAAAATAACGCTGGATAATGTAGCATCATTGGTGAATATGAGCAATGTGACGTTTAACAGATTTATCAAAAAAAGAACAGGGAAAACTTTTGTTAACTATCTTAATGAGATCAGAATCAGTTATGCTGCACGCTGGTTGATGGAAAAGAATCTTACAGTCTTTGAAATTGCTTTTGAAGCCGGATTTAATAATATTGCCAATTTCAATAAGGTATTTAAGTCCATCAAAAAGACAACTCCAACTGAATTTAAAGAGCAGTTTAAAGGAGTTAAAAAGATTGAATAATACGTATTAAAAATTTACATTTTTCTGTTTTATATCTTATCTGGCGTCCTAAAATTCCGTCCGAAAATCTATTTTTTTTTTGTTAAAATACCGGAATAAATCCCCTTTTTTTAATTGTCGGGGAAGTGTTGTATTTTACTGATATTTAAAGCGTTAATGGCTTTTAATTTTGATTGCTGAAAAAATAATATCGTTTTATGATAAAATAGTATTATATCAGACTGACTACAAAATTTAGATTTGTGAATGTGAATTAAATCTTAACAAAACTTTAAATTATTTAATACATAAACGGCAAAATTTTGCTGAAAAAACAATAATTTTTTTTGTATTAAAAAATAAAGTAATGTCACTGATTCTCAATTAAATCTAACGAATCTATACCTTATGAGAAAAGCAGTTATACCCGTTCTGTTCGTTTTTTCACTTACTGCGAATGCACAGGAGAAAAAAGCGGCCGACACTACGAAGACAACCAGTATTGAGGAGGTTGTGGTCACCTCTTTGGGGATAAAAAGGCAGGCCCGCTCTTTGACATATTCCAGTCAGCAGATTGGTGGAGATGAGCTTACAGAAGTGAAAACTCCTAATCTATTAAATTCGATCAATGGAAAAGTTTCCAACGTACAGATCAACAGAACCAATGGTGTAGGTAGCTCCGTAAGGGTGGTCATGAGAGGAGACAAGTCTGTCAACAGTGCACAGCCACTGTATGTAATTGATGGTATTCCTATTATCAACGGAACAGGAAAATCTGCGGATATCGGGCAATATTCCAATATGCCGGATCCGGGAGATGTACTGAGCTCCATAAACCCTGATGATATTGAAAGCATCAACTTCCTGAAAGGAGCTTCTGCTTCTGCATTGTACGGTTCTGCCGGAGGTAACGGGGCTATCCTGATTACGACAAAAAAAGGACGTGCAGGGAAAAGCTCAATTACTTACAGTTCCAGCCTTACTGTAGACAGAGCATACAGTCTTCCAAAACTACAGCACAGTTATCTGTCTTATGACCCTTCTGTATCAGGATCACAGCCGGGACAGTCAATAGAAAGCTGGGGTGCAAAAGGTGCTTCCAAAGATTATCTTAAAGATTTTCTGCAGACAGGAACGACATGGGTAAACAGTCTATCTTTCCAGTCAGGAAATGAAAAATCAACAAGCTATTTCTCTATTGGAAATACCACCAACAAAGGAGTGGTTCCCATGTCTTATTTTGATCAGTACAATGTTTCTTTCAGAAATTCAAGTAAGTTTCTGGACGATAAGTTAACATTAGATGCTAACTTCATAGGTTCATTACAGGAAAGTAAGAACAGACAGACTCCTGGAGCATCTTTTTCTCCTTTGACAAGTTTGTATTGGCTGCCAAGAGGAGTGGATTTTGATCAGTATGGTCCTGATAATTACGCTTATTTAAATAAAGAAAGGTATTTACCCGCTCAAAACTGGTGGGAGGTTAATCCAGATGGAAGTTTTAAAGGAAACCCGCCAACACAGAACCCTTATTGGATTTTAAACCGTAATCCGGTTACTGTAAGCAATAAAAATACTTATGGAGCACTTTCACTATCTTACCAGATCAATCCTTGGTTAACGGCAAGAGTGAGAGGAAATTATAGCTGGAATATTTCAGACAGTCAACGTGATATTGCTGCTTTTTCAGCACCTACTTTACTGGCTGTTAATGAGGGGGTTAATGGAAGAATCCTTAAAAATACATATGAAAACTCTTCTACATATGGGGACGTATTGCTTATCGGTAGTCCTAAAATAAATGAGTCTATCTCTTTAGATTTTACGGTAGGAGGAAGTATCAATACGACAAGAAATAAAATAGGACAAATTGATAATGCTTATCTGACAAATCCTAATCTTTTCACGTTGAGTAATCTTGAATGGGGTAAAAAAAGATCCCCTGGTGATGGATATCATAATATCTATACCAATATGAAGAAGCAGGTGCAATCTGTATTTGCCAGTGCTACATTAGGTTATAAAAATATGTTTTATGTAGACATGACTTTTAGAAATGACTGGGATTCCAGTTTGGCCTTAACGGGAAGAACAGGATTTGACTATGAATCTGTTGGAGCTAATGCTGTGTTATCTTCTGTTTTCAAACTGCCGGAAGCCATTAGTTTCTGGAAAGTAAGAGGATCTTATGCAACTGTAGGATTAGGGTTGCCTACCAATATTTCCAATGCAATGATTGAATATAATAAAGGATATACCTTTGGGGTAGACGCAGGAACACTTGTGTTTCCAAAGAGTTCATTCATTACTGATCCTAAGTATAAGGATCTGTTTCCGAAACCTGAATTTAATAAAACTTTTGAAGTTGGAACAGAGCTAAGGATGTTTAATAACAAATTAAGTTTTGATATTACTTACTACAACTCCAATACGAGTAATCAATTGTTAGAGACAAAAATAGATTCTTATTTCGGAGGGATAGCTCCGGGATCATATTATATTAATGCCGGGAAAATCCGAAATACAGGTTTTGAATCTTCATTATCCTATAAGGTCTTCAGTTCAGATAAATTTGGATGGACAACTACATTAAATGCTTCTGCCAACAAAAACAAAATTGTTGAATTGTTTCCATCAAGTTTACCTATATCAGAAAACCAAATTTTCTCATTAACAGGAGGAGGGGAATACACAAAACTGAAATTAGGAGGATCTTTTGGCGATCTTTACGGAATTAAGTTTAAAAGAGACGATCAGGGACGTATTTTAGTGAATGAAAAAGGAATCCCATTAGCAGAAGGTACTCCTTCTTATCTGGGTAATCCGAACCCTAAGTTTATTATGGGATTCAATAACTCTTTTAATATTGGTAAGCTGGGAATATCTTTCCTTATTGATGGTAAATTTGGAGGTAAGGTACTTTCCCTTACAGAAAAAGCAAACGATATCTATGGAGTTAGTCAGTCTACAGCCGATGCAAGAGATGCGGGCGGGGTATCTATTCCAAATGCAGTGTATGCACCTGGAACTCCTAATGCAGGGCAGGCGTATACTGGTTTAACCAATGCAAAAGATTATTATAAAGCAGTTGGAACAACAGAAGGATTTGGAAAAGGTATTGATGAAGCCTATCTGTACAGTGCTACAACAATACGTTTACGCCAGGCTTCCATTTCATATACTTTTGATATTCAATCTAAATATATGAGAAATGCAACAGTAAGTTTAGTAGGTACCAACTTATTTTTCTTCTACAAAAAAGCACCGTTTGATCCAGAGCAGGTATCTGGAAATACACCTGGTGGAGTTGGGGTAGATTCATTCGGATTACCGGTTACTCGATCTATTGGATTATCATTAAAAGCTAACTTCTAACTTTTACAATTAAGAAAATGAAAATCAATCATATTAAAATATTGGCATTCGGAGCTGTACTATTGTTCTCCGCTTCAGGATGTACTAATGACTTTGAACAGTATAATCAGGAAAAGGCAGGAGGTCCTGAAAATTTTTACGCTGATTTTATTGCTGTTGTTGATCCGATGAAATCCATGCAAAGAGGATTACAGTCAGATTATCAGCTGTATCCTAACCTTAGTGCAGATATGTACAGTGGAATGTTTAGTACAGCAACACCATTTAACGGAGGGGTAAATAACCTTACCTATTCAATGATGGATGGATGGAACAATAGAATTATTGCCAGACAACAGGATATCTTCAATTACTCTCTTATCATTGATAATACGGCTAGGGAAATCTATAAGGGAGTAGATTTTACAGGAACATTTGCTGTTAAAAAAATTCTGAAAGTCATTACAGCCGCAAGAGTTTCAGACAGCCATGGCCCTGTAGTTTACAGCAAATATGAAAAGCCAAATCCGAATGGAGTAACTGATTTTGATTCTCAACAAGAAGCCTATAACTATTTTATTGCTGATCTGACTGCAGCCATTACAGATCTACAGAAAGTAATTGCCATGTCAGCAACACAGAATGTAGAAGATAAATCGGCATTGAAAAAAGCAGATTTAGTATATGGTGGAAATATGGCGCAATGGGCAAAATTTGCCAATTCATTGAAGCTGAGGCTGGCTATGAGAATGAGCTATGCTGATCCTGCAAAATCTAAACAATACGCAGAAGAGGCTTTGGCTTCACCTGCAGGATTGATTACTGACAATGCAGATAATGCGTTGATCAGTGTAGGACAGTCAGAATTGAGTTTTATCATTTACTCATGGGGAGATTGTTTAATAGGTGCTCCGCTGATGGCTTATATGAATGGATATAATGATCCAAGACTTCCTGCATATGCTATTCCGGCAGCAGATGCTAGTCTACAAGGAAAATATATAGGAATACGCCAGGGGATTGATTTATTAAATGGTAAATCAACTTACGGAGGATTCTCGCAACCACAGGCAAAATCTGCCAGCGGAGATTATTTTTCCGGAACTGACGGTAAAATGAAATTATTTACTGCTGCAGAAACATGGTTCCTAAGAGCTGAAGCAGCTTTGAGAGGCTATGCAGGAGCAGGTGATATTCAAACCAACTATACTACCGGAGTGCAGCAATCTTTCGGAGAATGGGGAAAAAGCGCAAGTGTTACAACATATCTTGCCGATGCAACTTCTACAGAAGCTCCTTATGTTGACCCGAAGAATACAGATAACAATGTACCAGTTGGAAATCCACAATTAAGTACCATCACTATTGCATGGAATAACGGGGATACCAACGAAAGAAAATTAGAAAGAATTATTACCCAAAAATGGCTTTCACTTTATCCAAACGGACCGGAAGCATGGGCTGAGCAGAGAAGAACAGGCTACCCGATTCTTTTCAAGGTAAGAAAAAATGACAGCGGCGGAGCGATCAGTACGGAAGCAATGATCAGAAGAATTCCTTTCACTATTGATACCAAAACTTCATTATATAACTACCAGCAGGCTGCACAAATGCTGAACGGACCTGATACCGGAGGCACTAAGCTATGGTGGGATAAGAAATAAAAATATTCAGAATCACTCATCAATAAAGAGACATCTCAATATCAGATTTTTATTTGATCCATTCATTAAGACAGGAGAATAGAGTAGAATCTCCAAAAAAATTATAGTTTCGTTTTTAGTCTGAATGAATTTTTGAGATGTTCTCTTTTATTTAGAATCTTATTTTTAAATATGGGAAAAAACAACTCCGGAACCCGTCGGATCCAGCCAATTCTTTGGATTTCCACATTATACTTTGCAATGGGTGTTCCCTTTGTAACCATTAATGCGGTTTCAGGAATCATGTATAAAGATATGGGTGTTTCGGATTCGCAGATTACATTCTGGACAGCTCTTATCCTATTCTCTTGGACTTTAAAACCACTTTGGAGTCCGTTTTTGGAGATCTATAAAACAAAAAAGTTCTTTGTTATTTCTACTCAGTTTGCTATAGGAATTCTGTTTGCATTAGTCGCTTTAAGTCTTCCAATGCATGATTTTTTCAAATACAGTATTGCGCTTTTTGCCGTAATAGCATTTTGTGGAGCTACCCATGATGTGGTAGCAGACGGAACGTATATTGGTTTTCTTACCAATAAAGAGCAGGCGAAATATATTGGCTGGCAGGGCGCTTTTTACAATCTTGCCAAGATTATCAGCAGTGGAGCATTAGTTTATTTCGCAGGTGTTTTAGAAAAAACAAAAGGCGTTACGCATGCCTGGATGATCATTATGGTGATCTATGCATTACTGTTTTTTGTATTAGCGATTTATCACTATTTCATTCTGCCAAAAGAAAATAAAGAAGAGCAGAAAGATGAGAAAACCGCTGGAAATGTTCGTAAGGAATTGTTAGAAGTGATTACCTCTTTCTTTACCAAAAAGAAGATTTTATGGTGTATCCTCTTCATTATTCTGTACCGTTTTGCAGAAGGATTTGCGATTAAAATAGCTCCTTTGTTTTTTAAAGCTCCAAGGACATCAGGAGGATTAGGACTATCCACTTCAGATATCGGACTTATTTACGGAACATACGGTTCTGCAGCATTCATCTTAGGGTCTGTATTGGCAGGATATTTTATCTCAGCCCGCGGATTGAAAAGATCTTTGATATGGCTATGCTGTGCGTTTAATATTCCATTTGTGGTATATGCATTATTGGCTCATTACCAGCCTTCAGATCTAATGCCTGTGGGAATTGCTGTAGTAGTAGAATATTTCGGTTACGGATTTGGTTTTGTAGGGTTAATGCTCTACATGATGCAGCAGATTGCACCAGGTAAACACAAAACAGCACATTATGCATTTGCAACAGGAATTATGAACCTTGGGGTGATGATTCCCGGAATGTTCAGCGGAATGATCAGTGACTGGATCGGATACAAAATGTTCTTTATCTGGGTATTGATCGCTACCATTCCTGCTTTTTTGGTCACTTTATTTGTCCCTTTTCCTCATCCGGAAAATCAGAAAGAACAACAAATCAATTCATAATAATTAAAAATAAAAAGTAAAAAATACTTTATGACAGCTCAATCAGTAATGATCCCTTGGCAGGATCGCCCGGAAGGTTGCAATGATATCATGTGGAGGTTTTCCGAAAACCCGATCATTAACAGATACGCGATACCAACATCCAACAGTATATTCAATAGTGCCGTGATTCCTTTTGAAGACGGATTTGCCGGAGTCTTCCGTTGCGACAACAAGGCAGTACAGATGAATATTTTTGCTGGTTTCAGTAAAGACGGAATCAATTGGGACATCAATCATGACCCTATTGAAATGCAGGCAGGAAATACGGATATGATTGAATCCGATTACAAATACGATCCCCGTGTAACGTTTATAGAAGACCGTTACTGGATCACTTGGTGTAACGGATACAACGGTCCTACCATAGGAATTGGTTATACTTTTGATTTTAAAGAATTTTTTCAGTGTGAGAATGCATTTCTTCCCTTCAACAGAAATGGAGTTTTGTTCCCTGAAAAAATCAATGGTAAATATGCCATGCTGAGCCGTCCTAGTGACAACGGACATACGCCTTTTGGTGATATTTATATCAGCTATAGCCCAGATATGAAGTACTGGGGAGAGCACCGTTGCGTGATGAAAGTAACACCTTTCGAAGACAGTGCATGGCAGTGTACAAAAATCGGAGGAGGGCCGGTTCCTATCAAAACAGAAGAAGGATGGCTGCTTTTCTATCATGGAGTGATTAATACCTGCAGAGGATTCAGATATTCAATGGGAGCTGCTTTGCTTGATCTTGAAGATCCTACAAAAGTATTGTATAGAACAAAACCTTATCTGTTGGCGCCAGCAGAATTGTATGAACTGACAGGAGATGTACCAAATGTGGTTTTCCCTTGTGCAGCATTGACTGAAGGAGACAAAGTAACAGTATATTACGGGGCTGCTGATACCGTAGTTGCGATTGCCTTTGGATATATCTCAGAAATCATTGATTTTATGAAAAAGAATTCAATTTAATAAAGTAATATAAAGTTTAGGAAAATAGGTTAATCATCTTAATTTTCCCTTTTTCTGGGAATTTTATAATGGTTTTCCTATTTTTAAACCAACTTTTAAACAAAAAAATCTCCGATACCTCTCTTATCATGAAAAAAGAACTGCTAATCTGCTTTTTTACCACCCTGATTTCTGTAGCCAGTGCCCAGCAAAATAAGAATGATGTTTTATCCTGGGTAGATCCTTTCATAGGCACAGGAGGGCACGGACATACATTTCCGGGAGCAACCACGCCATTCGGGATGATACAGCTGAGTCCGGATCAGAATACAAAAAGTGGCGATTGGGATTGGTGTTCCGGATATCACTACAGCAGCAAAACGATCATGGGATTCAGTCATAACCACTTGAGTGGAACAGGATGGGCAGACCTTGGAGATATTCTGGTAATGCCTACCGTAGGACAGGTAAAAATGGTTCCAGGAACGGAAGAGAATCCTGAAACAGGGTACCGTTCAAAATTCACGCACGATAAAGAAATTGCTTCTCCCGGGTATTATTCCGTAATGCTGGACAGCTATGGAATTAAAGCAGAGCTTACCGCTTCCCCAAGAGTAGGATTTCATAAATATACTTTCCCGAAGAGTAGTGAAGCCAATATCATTATTGATCCCACTAATAAAATCTTCGGAAATATCTACCATACTTTGGTGAGTGTAGAAGGCAATAATAAAATCAAAGGATACTGTTACAGCAATGGCTGGGGAGGTAAACGATTTGCTTACTTCGTGATGGAGTTTTCCAAACCGTTTAAGTCTTATGGCGTGTATGCTGACGGAAAAATCAAAAATGATGAAAAAATTGCCCTTGCAAAGGATGCTAAAGCATTCGTAAGATTCTCAACAGAAGATCAGGAAAGCATTGAAGTAAAAGTATCATTGTCTCCGGTGAGTACAGAAAATGCACAGGAAAACTTTGATACAGAAGCACAAAATATAGACTTTGCAAAAGCGAAAGAAACTGCACAAAAGACATGGAGGGATCTGATCGGCAGATTTCAGGTAACAGGAGGTACAGACAGCCAGAGAAAAATTTTCTATACTGGAGTTTACCATACATTCATTGCCCCTAACCTTTACATGGACGTGAATGGAGACTATGTTGCCGCTCAGGAAAACATGAATACCAAATGGTTCACAAATTACAGTACCTATTCTTATTGGGACGGATTCAGAGCGACACATCCGTTGCTTACCATTATGGATCAGAAACATACAAAAGAATTCGCCAACTCTTTGATCAGCAGATATACAGATCGTAAAGATCACATGCCAATCTGGGAGCTTTGCGGATATGATAATTTCTGTATGCTTGGCTATCACAGTGCTTCGGTAATATGGGATGCTATCTCAAAAGGAGTTCCTGGTATTGATGCTGAAAAAGCATTTGCTGCGATGAAAGATGCTTCTTTAACAGATAAAATGAGCAGCAGCGATGGCGGCGGAGGTCTTAATGACTATATCAAATTAGGATATACACCATCAGAAAACGGCGCTTCAGTTTCAGCAACACTGGAATATTCATATGATGACTGGTGTATTCAACAGCTTGCTGAAAAACTAGGTAAAAAAGAAGAATCAGAAGTCTATAAAAAACGTTCTATGAACTTCCTGAATACCTTCAATAAAGAAAATAACCACTTCTGGCCAAGACAGAAAGACGGGAAATTCT
Source organism: Chryseobacterium indologenes (assembly GCF_002025665.1). GTDB lineage: Bacteria > Bacteroidota > Bacteroidia > Flavobacteriales > Weeksellaceae > Chryseobacterium > Chryseobacterium metallicongregator. The sequence continues at coordinate 124,013 of NZ_CP018786.1, forward strand.
TAGCAGATTTTACCCTTAACGACTGGAAAAAACTTCAGCCACACTGGGTTTCCGGAAACATCTGGGCTTATGATTTCTTTGTTCCTCATCAGATTGATGAAATGATGAATCTGTATGGAGGGAAAAAAGGATTTGAAGAAAAACTGGATAAAACCTTTACAGAAGCACTTCATATGGAAGGAGAGCAGCATGTAGATATCTCAGGATTCATCGGATCTCTAGGATTTGGAGATGAACCGGGACATCATGTTCCCTACCTGTACAATTATGCAGGAAGTCCTTATAAGACTCAGAAAATGGTAAAATATATCCGTGATAATATGTACGCTGCTAAACCAGATGGAATCGTTAACAATGAAGACTGTGGTCAAATGTCAGCATGGTATATCTTCTCATCATTAGGGTTCTATCCTGTGACACCTGGGAAACCTGTTTATGCCATCGGAGCACCACAATTCCCGAAAGCATCATTAAAATTAGAAAATGGTAAAACTTTTACCGTGATCGCTGACAAGATATCCAACAAGAATATCTATGTACAGAAAATGTTCCTGAATGGGAAAGAATACAAAAGCTGGGAGCTTAATCACAGCGATATTATGAATGGAGGTGAGTTGAGATTCGTAATGGGAAGTAAACCGGTAAAATAAGACTAATAAAAATAAACGAAACAAAGTATCAATGGAAAGGAGAAATTTTATTAAAACAAGTGCACTGGCAGGAGCCGGATTGCTGTTTACTCAAAATGTTTTTGCTAAAAATTTAGTACTGGATGATTTTCCTGTTGTCCGTGTTCCTAAAGATAAAAGACATTTTACCAGCGAATCTGTAGAAAGTGCTATTGCAGCATTTAAAAAGAAAGTAAAAAACAAAGAGCTGAGCTGGCTTTTTGAAAACTGCTTCCCGAATACATTGGATACTACTGTTTTCTATAATGAAACCAACGGAACTCCTGACACGTACGTAATCACAGGAGATATCGATGCCATGTGGCTTCGTGACAGTTCTGCACAGGTTTTCCCTTATCTGCAGTTCTCTAAAAAAGACGAAAAATTACATAAGCTGATCTCAGGAGTAATCCACAAACAGACTACTTTCATCCTGAAAGATCCTTACGCGAATGCTTTCTATAACGATGATCAGAAGATTAGCAAATGGAAAGAATACGACCATACCGATATGAAACCGGGAACCCATGAAAGAAAATGGGAAATTGATTCGCTTTGCTATCCTATCCGTCTGGCCTACCACTTCTGGAAAACAACAGGAGATACAAAACCTTTTGATGCCAACTGGCTGAAAGGAATTAAACTTACCCTGCAGACCTTTACAGAACAGCAGAGAAAACATGATCTTGGACCTTACAAATTCGAGCGTACAACAGCCTGGGCAACAGATGGGGTACCGATGGGAGGATATGGTTATCCGACAAAACCTGTAGGATTGATCAGCTCTATGTTCCGTCCAAGTGATGATGCTACCATCTATGGATTCCTGATTCCTTCCAACTTATTTGCTGTGGTAAGCTTACGTCAGGCTGCGGAAATGGTTTCTCAGATTAAAAATGAAAAAACGTTGGCTCAGCAACTGAACAGCCTTGCTGATGAGGTAGATGCAGCCATCAAAAAATACGGAATTTACAATCATCCTGAATTTGGAAAAATATATGCTTTTGAAGTGAATGGCTTCGGAAGTTACAACCTGATGGATGATGCGAACTGCCCAAGCTTGCTGGGACTGCCTTATCTGGATGCGGTGAAAGCTGATGACCCTGTTTATTTGAATACAAGAAAATTTGTATGGTCAGAAAACAATCCGTTCTTCTTCAAAGGTAAGCTGGCAGAGGGAATAGGAGGTCCGCATATCGGACTTGACATGATCTGGCCAATGAGTATCATAATGAAGGCACTCACTACCAAAGACAAAAGTGAGATCAGATGGTGTATAGATACCTTACAGAAAACGCACGGAGGAACAGGCTTTATGCATGAATCCTTCCATAAAGACGATGCCAAAAAGTTCACCAGAGAATGGTTTGCATGGGCAAATACCTTGTTTGGAGAATTGTTATGGAAAACCTTTAACGAAAATCCTGAGCTACTGACATAGCCCTCCCTTTTATATGGTGTATTCATCTGAGATTCCTTCCCAAAAAAGAAGGTGTCAGGGGAATGCTATATAAAATTCAGACACCAAAACACCTTAAAAAAATTATACAATGAAAAAAAAATCCATCTTTACCGCACTGATTGCCATGATGCTTCAGTCTGGTTCTCTGATTAACGCACAACAGCTTAGTCCTACAGGAATATGCTATGTGGAAGTGAACAACAACAACATCCTGAATGCAGGATCGTACAAACTGCAGACATCGAACAGCTACCTGTTCAATGTGGTCAATATTTTTGCGGCTAACATTAATTATGATACCAGCCGTGGAAGAGCTTATTTGTATTCCAATAACAACGTTACGAAAGTTCTTACCAATGCAGATACCTACATAAAACCACTCCAGCAAAAAGGAATGAAAGTAGTGTTGACGATTTTGGGAAATCACCAGGGTGCCGGAATCTGTAATTTCCCTACCCGTGAAGCAGCAAAAGACTTTGCATTACAACTTGCCAATACAGTGAATACTTATGGTCTTGATGGAATTGATTTTGATGATGAATATTCAGAATATGGAAATAACGGAACAGGGCAGCCTAATGACAGCTCTTTTGTAATGCTTGTTCAGGAGCTCAGAGCCTTATTACCGAATAAAATTATTTCATTCTATTATTATGGTCCTGCTGCTTCAAGACTTTCCTGGAATGGTGCCAGAGTAGGAGATAATGTCAATTACAGCTGGAATGCAATGTATGGAACGTTCTCAGCCCCAAATGTACCTCCGCTTACCAAAGCACAAATCTCTCCTGCTGCTGTATGGATGGGAAATACTTCCAATTCTACCACCACCAGCCTGGCTACCCAGACTAAAAATGGAGGCTATGGAGTATTTATGTGGTATGATTTACACGGAACCAATGAAGCAACACAGCTTTCAGCAGGAACTCAGACATTATACGGAGAACAGACTGTTTTAAGCACTCCTTTACAATCATGGACACAAGGTACAAATTGCGATGCTCCAATCGGATTGTATACAAGCAATCTTACAGGAACAAGTGCAAAACTAAACTGGTCAGCCGTAGGAACCAATACTTACGATATTGATTATAAACCAGCATCTTCAACAACTTGGACGAATGCGGTGTCAGCAACAAGTTCCACTTCCATAACCGTTTCCGGATTAACAGCCAATACCGAATATGACTGGAGAATCAGAACCAACTGCAGCGTGAAAAGTGCTTATATGTTTGCTCCAAGATTTACAAGCACTTCAGGAACAACGCCTACAGGTTCTTATGCTCTTTCCCTGGATGGAAGCACGGAATCAGGAGCTGCCGGAAGTCTGAATCTAAGCGGTTCCGCATTATCTTTTGAAGGATGGATCAAGCCTTCATCATTCAAATCAGCATCTCCATATATTTCCTCGATCATGGGAACGGAGATAAGCGACAGCAATTCTGCATTCTTAAGATTAGGAGATGCCAGTCTTGCGAATAATAAACTTCAGTTTGTGGTAAGTATTAATAATGTACAGCAAAAACTGGCGTCTGTAACTGCTTTGAATGCCAATACCTGGTATCACGTGGCAGCTACTTATGATGGTAGCAATATGAAATTGTATATCAACGGAGTTCTGGATGCAACTAAAGCACAAACCGGAAGTGTGAATTCAACCGGAGCGTTCAACGTTGGATATTTATATAACACTTCCAGAAACTTTAATGGTAAAGTAGATGAGGTAAGAGTTTGGAAACGTGCATTGAGCCAGACAGAAATCAGTCAGAATATGTGTAATGTAACAGTTCCGGCTACTTCACTGGCTGCGTATTGGAAATTTAACGAAGGAAATGGTTCTACAGTTCAGGATACTTCAGGAAACGGAGTGACTCTTACGCTGACAGGTGTTGATTCTTCTAATTGGGGTACAGATCTGCCATGTTCTACAGGAAGTTCAGCATTAGCAAGAACTGCAAGCCAAAAGGCGATCAATGTGGGAGAAACAAGCATTAAAAATCAGATAAAACTATACCCTAATCCGGTAAGCAAATCTTCATCACTGACAGTTTCTGTTCCGAATGAATACAGCAAAGGAAAACTAACGGTTTATGATTTTAATGGAAGAATTGTAGACACAAAATCACTGAACTCCGGAGACAATCAATACGAATTGAGCAGAATTTCAGCAGGAAATTATATCGTTCAGTTTGAATCTCATGATGGAAGCTTAAAACAATCTGAAAAACTAATTGTAAAATAACAAACCCAGTCATTGGGCTTCGGCCCAATGATTTTTTCTACTACAAAATTGATATACTATGAGAAAAAAATCCTTTTTTATTCCCCTGATGGCTTTGATGCTTCAGTCGGCGCCATTACTCAAAGCACAGCAGCTTGATCCTTTAGGAGTCTGCTATGTGGAAGTAAATAACAATAATCCGCTGAATGCAGGTTCCTATACTTTGCAGAATACGAACAGACAGCTTTTTGATGTGGCTATTATTTTTGCAGCGAATATCAACTATGATGTTTCCAAAAACCGTGCTTATATCTCAAACAATAACAACGTTACCAAAGTCCTTAATGATGTCAATACCTATGTAAAACCTTTACAGCAAAAAGGGATAAAAGTATTGCTTGATCTTTTAGGAAATCATCAGGGAGCCGGAATTTCTAATTTTCCTAACCGTGAAGCAGCAAAAGATTTCGCTTTGCAGGTGGCTCATACCGTTTATACTTACGGTCTGGATGGAGTAGATCTTGATGATGAATACGCAGGTTATGGAAACAACGGAACAGGGCAGCCTAATAACAGTTCTTTTGTAATGCTGCTGCAGGAATTGAAAGCAGCAATGCCTGATAAACTGATTACATTCTATTATTACGGTCCTGCTACGACAAGACAAACTTATAATGGAGATCTGGCAGGAAATTATATTGATTATACATGGAATGCGATGTACAGTACATATAATGCTCCTGTTGTTCCTCCACTTAATAAATCTAAAATTTCTGCTGCTGCAACATGGATCCAAAATTCGAATCCAAGTTCTACATCAGCAACTACACTGGCAAACTTAGCAACCAGTACAAAAAATGATCAGTATGGTGTATTCATGTGGTATGACCTGGGAGGAACCAATGTAGCCAGCTATCTGAGCACAGGTTCCAATATTCTTTATAATGAAAATACACTCTTAAGCGGTCAATTATATTCATGGTCGCAGGGACAGGCTTGTGATCCGCCATTGGGACTTGATGTTTCCAATGTAACAGGAACTTCAGCAAAACTGAACTGGACTTCCAACGCTTCCCAGTCTTATAATATTGACTATAAACCGGCCAACTCTACAGTATGGACAAACGTTGCCAATAATTATTCAGGAAATAATATTGTCATTAATAATCTTACCCTGAATACAAATTATGATTGGAGAATACAATCCAACTGCTCACCGACATTAACAAGTACTTATATTTTTGCACCAAGGTTTAACTCCGGAAGTGGCTGCACTACGCCATCAGGATTAACTTCCGGAAGTTTCCTTGGTAATACTGCTCAGCTATCATGGGATGCAGGAAATGCAACTTCATATACCCTGCAGTATAAAACAGCTGCAGCCACCACCTGGTCTGAAATTCCAAATATCACAACCAATTCCTACTCATTACAAAACCTGACAGCCAATACCAACTATGTGTGGAAAGTACAGGCGGGATGTGCCGGAGGAACTACAAGTACCTATTCAGGTGAAGGATCATTCAATAGCGGTTTTGCCCCTGTTACAAGTCCGGGAGCAAGATCTCTTTCTTTCAACGGAAGCACGCACTATCTTAACGCAGGACAATTTAACCTGAGCGGAAATGCTATGACATTTGAAGGGTGGGTAAAAGTAAATGCTTTCAAAACAGGATTCCCTTATATTTCATCAGTAATGGGAGTGGAAGTAGGAGATAATAACTCAGCAATGCTTAGATTCGGTGATGGAAACCTGGCGAATAACAAACTTCAGTTTATCCTGAGCTTCGGTTCATCACAGGTGAAGCTTAACACGAATACAGCATTCAATACCAACACATGGTATCATATAGCAGCCACTTATGATGGGGCAGCAATGAAAATTTATGTCAATGGTAACCTTGATGCCAGCTTTGCAGTAACAGGTAACTTTACAGCAAACGGAATCCTTTATCTGGGAAGAAATTATGACAATTCCCGTACAATCAACGGCTTCCTGGATGAATTCAGAGTTTGGAAAAAAGCATTAACACCACAGGAAATTCTGAGCAACAGCTGTAATGTTCCTGCCAACTCCACAGGTCTTGAAGCTAATTGGAAAATGGATGAAGGAAGTGGTTTAGGCGCATTAGATGCTACAACAAATACCCATTTTGCGACCCTGATCAATATGACAGATGCGAACTGGAGAACAGATGTTGCCTGTGCTTCATCTCTTGCCGTGAAAGATATTGAATCTGTAAAAGAGAACAACGCCGCTTATCCGAATCCGGTTAAAAGAGGAAATGACATTCATTTTGCTATTAGTGATAATTCGGCAACTGAAGTGGCATTGTATGACGCATCAGGAAAATTATTCAAAAAACAGAGTATTAATCAAAATAATAATGCAGTGAATACACAGGATTTAATCAGTGGTACTTATATTTACAAGATTACATCCTCAAACAGTAAAGTATTATCAACTGGTAAAATTATCGTGAAGTAAAAATTCAGATAATGATATAATTATCAGGATTATAAATATAAAGTCTGAAATACAAAGCAGACAGACAGGGGTATACTTCTGTTTGTCTGTTTTTTCAGTCACAGGGATGTCTTGAATTTAAAATAAAAAAATAATGCAGAATATTGTAGGAATCGATATCGGAGGCTCTCACATCACGTTGGCTCAGGTAGATGCTGGAAAACGTGAAATCATTTCATCAACCTATGTAAGGGAGCATGTGGATGCTTTTGAAAACAAAGAAATTATTTTCAATGCATGGGTTTCAGCTATTGAAAAAGTGGCTCATGATCTGGTAAAAGAAAATCTTCTCATTGGTATTGCAATGCCGGGACCCTTCGATTATGAAAATGGGATATCGCTGATGCAGCAGGGAAAATTTATTGATATCTATCAGGTGAATATCAAAGAAGAACTGGCTAAAAGACTGGACATTTCTCAGAAACAGATTCATTTTGTAAATGATGCTGCTGCTTTTATGGAGGGAGAAGTATTCGGAGGATGTGCTCAGGGATTCAATAGTGCTTTTGGAGTAACCCTCGGCACAGGGCTGGGAACGACCTTCTTCAACGGAGAATTTGCAACGGATGAAGATCTATGGGATTCTCCCTTCAGAAACTCTATCTGTGAAGATTATCTGGCAACACGCTGGTTTGTGAATCATTATAAAGAACTGACAGGAGAGGAAATCTCCGGAACCAAAGATCTTCTGGATAAACCAGCAGAAATACAGACTCAAATGTTTAACGATTATGCAGACGCCTTTTCTGAGTTTATTGTCAGATATATAGATCATTACAAACCGGAAGTTTTAGTTATAGGAGGAAATATTGCCAAAGCTTATCCTCATTTTGAACAAAGATTTATTCAGAACTTAACAAAGAATAATATTAACTTGCAGGTTAAAATTTCTGCCATTTTTGAAGATGCCGCTATTCTTGGAGCTGCAAGCTATGCATTAAAAAAGCGTATATAAATTAACAAACGAAAAGATACAATGAAGTTTATATTTTCTACTTGCTTACTGTTATTACAGGCCTGGGCGTTAGGGCAGAACATATCTCCCGTAGATTATGTGAATCCTTTGATGGGAACACAATCCAAACCTTCATTATCCAATGGAAATACTTATCCGGCTGTCGGACTTCCTTGGGGAATGAATATCTGGACACCGCAGACCGGTAAAATGGGTGACGGATGGGCATATACCTATGATGCAGATAAAATAAAAGGATTTAAACAAACCCACCAGCCATCCCCGTGGATGAACGATTATGGTGCTTTTGCCATTATGCCTGGAGTGGGGAAAGTGAAATTTAAAGAAGACGAAAGAGCAAGCTGGTTCAGCCATAAAGCTGAGGTTACCACACCTTATTTTTATAGTGTTTATCTGGCGGATATCAATGTTACTACAGAATTTACGCCTACAGAAAGAGCTTCTTATTTTAAATTTGACTTTCCAAAGACTGACAGCGCTTACGTAGTGGTTGATGCTCTGAATAAAGGCTCTTACATCAAGATTTTACCGAAAGAAAGAAAAATCCTGGGATACACAACGAGATATTCTACCGGGAAATATGAGAACTTTAAAAACTACTTTGTTATTCAGTTTGATAAAGATTTTGAACTGACAAAAACCTGGAAAGATGATAAGCTGGTTAATGATCAGTTGGAAATTACCAGTGATCATACAGGAGCTGTAGTAGGGTTTAAGCTTAAAAATAAAGAAACGGTTTATGCAAAAGTAGCCTCTTCATTCATCAGTTTTGAGCAGGCAGAACTTAACCTTAAAAGAGAAATCGGAAACAGAAATTTTGAACAGGTAAAAACCGATGCTAAAAATATCTGGAATAAAACATTAGGAAAAATAGATGTAAAAGGAGGAACAGATCAGCAAATGAGAACTTTTTATTCCTCTTTATACAGAACTTTATTCTTCCCGCAGAAATTATATGAAGTAGATGCTCAGAATAAAATAAAACACTGGAGTCCTTACAACGGAAAAATTGTTGACGGAAGAATGTTTGCCGGAACCGGCTTTTGGGATACTTTCCGTGCTTTATATCCATTCCTGAATCTTGTTTATCCAAGCATCAATGTAGAAATGCAGGAAGGACTGGCCAATGCTTACAAAGAAGGAGGTTTCTTACCGGAGTGGAGCAGTCCTGGATATTCTGATATTATGATTGGAAATAATTCTGCATCCGTAGTCGCAGATGCTTACATCAAAGGACTTCGCGGATATGACACAGAAGCACTTTGGCAGGCAGTAAAACACGGAGCGAATAATGCAGGTCCTATAGAAGCTGTAGGCCGTGCAGGAGTAGAATATTATAACACTTTAGGCTATGTTCCTTATGATGTGAAAATCAATGAAAATGCAGCCAGAACATTGGAATATGCTTATGATGACTTTTCAATCTATCAGCTAGGAAAAGCACTTGGGAAACCTGCTTCTGAAATTGATATCTACAAGAAAAGAGCTTATAATTACAAAAATGTATTTGATAAGGAAACAGGTTTAATGCGTGGTAAAAATAAAGACGGTAACTTCCAGAAACCTTTCAATCCTTTTAAATGGGGAGATGCTTTCACAGAAGGAAACAGCTGGCATTACACATGGTCGGTTTTCCAGGACATTGATGGTCTGGCAGAACTGATGGGTGGTAAAAAGAAATTTGAAGCCAAATTAGATGAAGTTTTCTCATTGCCACCAGTTTTTGATGACAGTTATTATGGAGGTGTGATCCACGAGATCAGAGAAATGCAGATCATGAACATGGGGCAGTATGCGCACGGAAATCAGCCTATCCAGCACATGATTTATCTGTATAACTATGCAGGAGCACCTTACAAAACACAATATTGGGCTAGACAGGTGATGAATAAGCTTTACCATGCAACTCCGGACGGATATTGCGGTGATGAAGACAACGGACAAACTTCTGCCTGGTATATTTTCTCAGCACTAGGTTTTTATCCGGTAACACCTGCAACGGATCAATATGTCTTGGGAGCACCATTATTTAAAGAAGCTACCATCCATTTGGAAAATGGTAAGAAAATTGAAATAAAAGCTCCGGAAAATAATGCAGAAAATTTATATGTAAAATCTTTGAATGTAAACCAACAGCCTTATTCCAAAAACTGGCTGAGCCATAAAGAACTGATGAAGGGAGCTGTTTTAGACTTTAAAATGGACAGCAAACCCAATAAAGAAAGAGGTTCACAGGAAAAAGATTTTCCCTATTCAATGTCAAAAGAAGAATCAAATAAATAATTTTTAAATTAAAAATATAGCTGTATGAGTACAGAAAAAAAAGAAATATTCCATAGAGTAGAAAGCATGCTGCAAGGACAAGGTTTTAACATCGCAGCAAAAGATGATACAAGACCATGGGGAGGATTTTTTGTGATTGATGAAACGCAGGCACAGGATTTTGCTAACCAATATTTCGATGGGATTGATGTAGACAATCTTAGAATAGGAGGAAAGCTAAGCCCGAAAATTCTTATCGTAGCTCCGGAAGCAAGATTAAGCTGGCAATATCACCACAGAAGAGCCGAAATCTGGCAGGTAGTAGAAGGAACAGTAGGAATCAAAAGAAGCAATACCGATGAAGAAGGAGAGTTGGGAGAATACGGCCCGAAAGATCAGGTGAAACTTCAGCAGGGAGAAAGACACAGATTAATTGGTCTTGCAGGCTGGGGAATTGTTGCTGAAATCTGGCAGCATACCGATGCATCCAATCCTTCAGACGAAGATGATATCGTAAGAGTACAGGATGACTTTGGAAGATAAATAAAAAATCCGCTTCAATGAAGCGGATTTTTTATTGTAAGGAAGCTTGAGGATGGAAGAAGGGTGTTACTGGTGGTTTTCAAAACTTTTGGATTTTTTCCGCGCTATGAGTGGCGAATTTTACCTGCTTATGATAAAAATTAAACCTTATAGGTTTCTGAAACCTATAAGGTTTTTGTGTATTCAGATTTTATCCTCAATAAGATAAAACTTTACTTGGTTGTAGGCACACTCAGCTTCATTCTTCCAGCTTCCAGCCTTAAAACGTCACATCCAGTCCCACATACAAGTTAGCCTTCATAATTGGAGCGTATACCATTCCTCCGTCAAAATAATTACCGAAAGGATTTTTAAAATCTACAATCGCATTTTTCTGATAGTAAGAGGTAAGGTTTTCGCCACCTAAATAAGCTCTGATCTTTTTATTGAAATTTCTTGAAATCTGAGCATTAAGAACCGCATAAGATTCTGAATACGTTGGTAACTGAAACTCTGCAGGATTACTTGAAGTATCAGGAAGTCTTTGCTTTCCAACCCAGTTTAAAGTCGTATCAAAACTCCAGAATCCGCCATTATCATTTTTATTGGTTGAATAGGCCAGGTTTACAAATCCTCTGTGCTTCGCCATAAAAGGAACTTCTCTTCTTCCACCGATATAATCAGCCTGCACATCATAATATTTATAAGCAAGTCTTACTTCAAGATTTTTTATAGGCATAAAATCCCATTGGGTCTGGAATGAATTCGCAAATGATTTTCCATCCAGATTATAGAATGTCAGCTGTTGAGGAGACTTATCCAAATCTACCAATACCTGATCCTGGAAATCTGTTCTGAAGAAGTCTGCAACAATGCTTGATTTTCTTCCAAATAACTTAAATTCCTGTTGTAAGCTCGCCCCATAATTCCATGCAATTTCAGGTCTTAATCCATAAATATTTCCTCCATTAGATAAAATATTGATAGCTCTGTTCGATGCAAAATACTGCTGGCTTTCCGCAAATACATTCGCTGTTCTGAATCCTCTTCCCGCAGAAAGTCTTAAAATAGTCTGAGGAGTGAAATCATATTTAAAATTAAGTCTCGGCGTAAACTGTGTTCCTGCAAGATTGTGGAAATCTACTCTTGAACCTGCTACTAAAGTATATTTTAAACCAGTTAAAGTATATTCAGCAAAAATCCCTGGTACAATTTCATTTCTTCTCATATCATTCAGCAAATACGTTTCTTTATAACCGTCATATAAGAAACTTGCTCCAGCCTTATACTTGTGGTTGGTATTTCCGATGATACTTTCAAAAATTAAATTGGAATAATACGTATGCTGCTGCCCTGCATAATTTCTCAATCCGAAAAAGCTGTCCTGTTGGTGGTAAACATATTGGTTCATCCATCCGATACTCTGGTAAGGTTTTCCTTTAAAAACATACCCTGTTTTATTCCAAACCTGAAATCTTGAAATATCGATTCCTACCCCATAAAAAGGTTGCTTGTCCTGACCAATTTTTTTATCAAATCCAATCTGTCCTGCAGTTCTTTCATCTCTGATAAAATTAATTCCAAAATGAGATCCGAATCCTGACTTTTCAAGATCGTTATAATTCAGTAAATATGCTGCATTAATCTGTGTTCCTTTCGGTCTGTCCAGAAAACCATCATGGTTCATATCCGTATTTCCAAACGTTCCGTTTCCGTGAAGAAGGAAAGTTTGTGACCATTTATCGTTGATAGGAGAAACATTGGTGATATTGATTTCCGCTCTTCCATTGAAGTCAGAAAAAAGGTTCAGTGACGTTTCAGGAGTTTTGGCATTCTTCAGAAGTTCTGTATTGATCTGTCCTGTGATACTTTCGTAACCGTTCGTAACCGTACTTCCTCCTTTGGTAAGTTGAATACTTTCAATCCATCTTCCCGGAATAAAATTTAATCCATAGGCAGAAGCCAATCCTCTGATTTCAGGGAGTTGTTCCTTCGTTAAGCTGGTATATTTTTGATCCAGACCCAGCATTTTCAACTGTTTTGTTCCGGTAACCGCATTACTGAAAGATACGTCTACCGTTGCGTTGGTTTCGAAACTCTCAGAAAGATTACAGCAAGCCGCCTTTAACAGCTCTTTTTTATCAATATTAAAAACAAGTCCGGCTTCTTTTTTGCTTAAAGCTGTCGCTGCTTTGGAACCTGTTACAACAACTCCGTCGATATTTTTTTCATGCTGAGAATGATTCTCTTTAGCCGCAGAAGTCTCATCGTCTTTATGATCTTCATGCTTCGTTGCTTCTTCGTAGTGCACTTTTGGGTTGGGTTCACCAAAAGTAAACTCTCTGTCATACAGGCAACATCCCGGAAGGCCATTGTAAACAGCATCAGTAGCTTTATATTTTTCATTATCATGTCCTGCATCAGCAATAGCCTTTAAAATCTTATCTGATGAGGTTTTTGAAGGATCAAAATTTAAAGTAACCGTTTGTTTCTCTGCATTCCATTCCGCAGTACTGGCTCCGGCATCTTTGGATGCTTTTTCAATTCTGGCTTTACAAGAAGCACAGTTTCCTCTAACATAGAATTCATTCTCTTTTTTAGTGGAAATAGCGGCACTTACATGATGCTCATGGCTTGTTTCTGCTTGTGAAGGCTTTGCATCTCTTTCGTAATGGCAACATCCAGGAAGTCCTTCATAGGTTGTATCAGGCGCTTTGAATTTCTCATTATCATGACCTGCGTCTGCTACTTTTTTCAAAATATCATCAGCGGAAGCTTTGTCTGTTTCAAAGGTTAACGTTTGAAGATCAATAGAGTAAACTGCTGTTTTCGCACCAGCTTTTTTAGCCGCACTTTCAATTCTTGTTTTGCACATTTCGCAGTTCCCTTTGACCTTGAACTGATTTTTTGAAAGTGTTTGAGCAGATATAAATTGTGTAAATAGGAATAATGCACCAAGTATCAACCTGGAAATATGTAATTTCATTTTGTTTAAAAGTTTAAATTAATTAAAAAACAGTTCACTATAATACATAATGAACCCTTGATGTTTTAATTAACCTATCTTGGGCGGTTGCCAGATTTCCTTTAAACGGTCTGAAAGATAAGGATCTGAATAGTGAAACTGAGGATTCTTATTGGCTTTGTAATAAGACAGTTCCAACCGTAGATTTTTTGAGAATGGGGTTTCAATAAAAGTGTAGCAGGCAACACATGATGAGCAGCAGTCATCTTTACATGATTTTGTTTTATCATGGTTACTGTCTTTTTTTGAAGAATGATTTTTACAGCAGTCCATTTTTTTGGAAGACTCTGCTTTACAGCATGTTTCCTGTGCCCCTTGCGCATAGAAGTTATCCTTGGGAATCAGAAAGACTCCCAGGCAAAACACTATTGCAAGTAGGTGAAACAGCTTCATCTCTGCAAAAATACAAAATTTATGGCAAAGGATCACCAACTTTCAAAGAACAGCTGTGCCACGGCTCTCCATGGGCAGGATTCAATTTCGGTTTTTCACCCATTGCGAGATTCTGTGCTGCAGGTGCAGGAGCCGGAGTTGTCTGTACTGAATTTTGAGCCGGTTGCTGTGTTGGTGCAGGTTTACTGCTTAATGGCTGTCCTACGGGAATATCACAACGGTGTCCAGGCTGTCCGTGCGGAGGATTCATTCCCGGAGCGGTTTTTACCTGTTTTCCGTTGTTATCAAGGGTCATTTTTCCTGGTGATACAGCATTTGGATCAATTTGAATCGTATTCCCTCCATTTACATTTACATTTACATTTTGTGTAGCAGGAGTAGCTGCTGCCGGAGCACCATTCAGAGGTTGTCCTACTGGTATATCGCATCGATGCCCAGGTTGCCCGTGTGGAGGATTCATTCCCGGAGCTGTTGCCATAGGAGCAGGAGTAGAATTGGATTGGATGCCTGCCTGATCCATCAGAGCAGTTTTTGAGGTGGTATTTAGGGCTACGTTGGGCTGGCCAGCGTTGGCTTCTTCTTTTAAATAAGTAGCTCTTTCATCCTTTTTACAAGATGCAGCTAATAATGATACGGCGATCAAACTTATAAATGTATTCTTCATATCCATGGGTATGAAACAAAATTAGCAAAACATTTTCAATTGTTTTGCTAATTTTATACTTATAATTTGATTTTTGGATTAATTTTTTACCAAAAGTCTAAACCCTTCTCCGTGAACGTTGATGATTTCTAATCCTTCGTCGTCTTTTAACAACTTACGAAGCTTGGCAATATAAACGTCCATACTTCTTGCTGTAAAATAATTTTCCTTTTTCCAGATCTTTCTTAAGGCAAGATCTCTTGGCATAAAATCATTTCTGTGGATGCAAAGAAGTTTTAATAATTCATTCTCTTTAGGAGAAAGTTTGTATTCTTTATCACCTACTTTTAGCTGTCTCAGCATAGAGTCGAAGAAAATATTGCTGATTTTAAACTGCTCCTGTTCTTCATTTTCCAAGGTAGAACTTCTCTGAAGAATAGCTTTTATTTTGTATAAAAGAAGTTCAGTATCGAATGGTTTTGTAATATAATCATCCGCACCCAGCTGATATCCTTTCAAGATATCTTCTCTCATGTTTCTTGCAGTAAGGAAAATGATAGGTGTATTTTTATCAATCTTTTTTACGTCTTCCGCTAATGAAAATCCGTCTTTTTTAGGCATCATTACGTCAAATATGCAGATATCGAATTCATTTTCTGTAAATTCTTTTAGTCCCTGCTCCCCGTCAGTGGCAAGAGTTACTTCAAAATTATTGATGGTCAAATAATCTTTAAGCACCGCCCCGAAACTCTGATCGTCCTCTACTAATAATATTCTGTTGCTCATAATTTTAATAATTAAAAATTAACAATTAAGAATGAACTTCCTCACTCTATCTTCTATATTTTGATATTTGGTTTAACCTTTTTATTTTTATAATTGATAAACGATCATTGATGACTTATCATTTATCATTTGCATTTTATCCCATTGGCAGCTTTATCGTGAACGTACTTCCTTTTCCTTTATGAGAGTCTACGATAATCTGTCCTTTGTGCAGTTCTACAATTTTCTTCACGTAAGAAAGACCTAATCCCTGTCCTTTTACGTTGTGAATATTTCCGGTTTCTTCTCTGAAGAACTTCTCGAAAATTTTGGTTTTATTCTGGGTATCCATTCCCATTCCTTTATCGGAAATTTCAATCACGTACCAGTGTCCTTCATTTCTTGTTTCTACATGTATTTCCGGTGCTTCAGGAGAGTATTTGTTGGCATTATCGAGTAAGTTCACCAGCATATTCGAGATGTGGAATTCATCTATTTTAAAATTATAATGGGTAGCATTAAATTTCTGCGTAAGCGTTCCGTTTCTTTGCTGTACAATCAGATTGAAAGATTCTGTTGTCCTTTTGATTAATTCTCTTACGTTGGTTTCTTTTAAGAATAATTCTACTTCATTTCTTTCAAGCTTAGACATATTGAGTACGTTTTCCACCTGCTTTTTCATCCTTAAGTTCTCCTGCTTGATCAGTTCGGAGTAATATTTTACCTTGTCCGGATTGGTGGCTATTTTGTCATTAGCTAATGAATCCGTAGCCACAGAAATCGTTGCCAATGGTGTTTTAAACTCATGGGACATATTGTTGATGAAGTCTGTTTTCACTTCAGCAAGCTTTTTCTGTCTCATCATATAATTGATGGAAATAATATAAATCCCAAGAATCGTAAGAAGAGATAGGAATGTTCCCAGAAGCATGGGCCAGTTGTTCATCGCAAGAGAATATTCTTTTTTAGGGAAGACTAATGCGAGGCTGTATAACGTATTTTTCTTATCGGCAAAAAGAGGAAAGCTGTAGGTATTACTGTCTTTTTTCTCTTTGTAAGCCTTATTGGCAATGCTTGTAAGTTTATTGTTGCGGTCCAGAACTCCATATCCGAATTTGGCCGTAATACCTCGGATTTTAAGCTCTTTTGCAATAACAGAGTCCAGCGTTTTCGGATCCACTCTTTTAGTAATAGGAAGGTTGTTTCCATATACTTTGACGAATTCTTTCATGGAGTAATCTCCTGTCTCAATCTCCTGATTGATATCTTGCGTTAAAAGTTCGCGATTAGTGGTATCTCTTTTTATTTTATAGGCGGCTTCATCTGTATATAAAGTGGTCAGCTTAATAGAATCTCCTTTTTGGGAAATTGGAAGCTGTGTTTTTTCAATAATATTTTTAGAATAGATAATCTGTCTCTGAGTACCGGAATCCTCCACTTGCTGGATGGTGGTTAAAGATGGCTGCTTGCTGTTTGCCAGAATATTTTTTCTGAAATCTTTATAATCCTGATTCAAATATTTATCTGCCTCAATCTCTTCAATACTTTTTGAAGTACTTTCCAAAACTGCATACACTTTATTTGAAAAATCCTGTTCCAGTACGCCGTAATAGCCTTTCAACCAATAAAATTGGAGCGTTACAAAGACAATCAGTGAGATTGTCATAAACACTGAAATTATTGGGATGAATTTGTTATTCATTATGTAATTATATAGGTTTTGGAAAAATGAATGTTAAAATTAATTGTTTTAAGAGTACATAAACAAAAAACGAGCCAAAAAATTGTTTTTTTTCTCTTAAAAGAGTGTTTTTTAACAATTATTTATGAATTATCCTTTAGTTGTCATATGAAAAGTGGCTTTCCATAAATAAAGTGCTAACTTTATTAAAAATAAATATTTATGGAATCTAATATCATTTTCAACAAAGATTTTGATGCGTCCAGCACTTACGTCATGAAGATTTATAAAGCTGATGTTTCAACAGTGTGGAAGTATTTTACAGAAGCCGAATTATTGGACCAGTGGTGGGGACCCAAGCCCTGGAAGTGTGAAACAGTAAGTCAGGATTTCAGGGAAGGAGGAATCTGGATGTATGCAATGGTAGGGCCCAACGGAGAAAAAGGACCTATGTATTCTAAGACTCAATATGGGGAGATAATGGAACACAGAAGCCTTGACTGGCTGAGTGCTTTCGCTGATAAAGAAGGAAATATCAATGAAGATTTTCCAAGGTCAAAATGGCTGATCGGTTTTACAGGAGTGGAAGAAGGTACTAAAGTAACCATCAACATCCATTACCATTCTCCTGAAGTGATGAAAAAGCTCATGGACATGGGATTTGAAGAAGGATTTAAAATGGGGCTGAATCAATTGGAAGAATTAATTGGATGAGTTTGAAGATGTAAAAAATACTTATTTATAAAAAAGAGGATTTTCCATTGGAAAATCCTCTTTTTATTTATCGACAGGGATTAACTTCCTGTTTCTTTCTTCAAACCTCCAGCCTTTATAAAAGCTCTTCTTCCTGAAAGTACTGTATAATTGCCTTTTTCATAAGCAAAGTCTGCTCATTAGGCTTTAATTCCGGGAGTTCTTCCAGGCTTTCAAACTGTGGCCATCCATCTTCATAGTGGGTGAATTTATAATATCCAAAAGGTTCAAGCAATCTGCATACTGCAATATGAATCAGGTTTACCTTGTCTTCTTTCGTATATTTTTGTTGGCCGCTTCCCAGCTCCTGTAGCCCTATCAGAAATAAAAGGGTTTCAATGGGCGGATTCTTCTCAGTCTGAAAATTATCTTCGAAGAACTGTTCTATTTTTTTCCAATATTCGGATTCGTTAATCATTCTTTTTGATTTTCTAGTTTTAATAAAAATGCGAATTCCAACGCATCTTCCTTCAGAGATTCAAATCTTCCGCTTGCTCCTCCGTGTCCGGAGCTCATGTCAGTTTTAAATACTAACATATTATCGTCTGTTTTTAATTCTCTCAGTTTTGCTGTCCATTTTGCCGGTTCCCAATACTGCACCTGAGAATCGTGGAATCCTGTAGTGATCAGCATGTGAGGGTAATCTTTAGCCTCTACATTATCATAAGGAGAATAGTCTTTCATATAATAATAATATTCCTCGTCGTTAGGGTTTCCCCATTCGTCATATTCTCCGGTTGTCAAAGGGATTGTATCATCAAGCATCGTAGAAACAACATCTACAAATGGCACCTGTGCCACAATTCCGTTGAATAACAGAGGTTCATAATTCACCACAGCACCTACCAGTAGACCTCCGGCACTTCCTCCCATCGCATACATGTGTTTTGATGAAGTATAATTTTCCTTAATTAAGTATTTTCCTGCGTCAATAAAATCAAAGAATGTATTTTTCTTGAATAGCATTTTTCCGTCCTCATACCATTCTCTTCCCAAATATTCACCACCGCGAATGTGAGCAATAGCATAGATGAAACCTCTGTCCAGTAAAGATAATCTTACATTCGAAAAGCTGGCATCAACAGTATGCCCGTAGCTTCCGTAACCATACAGAAGAAGCGGAGTGTTGGCAGATTTTTTGGTATCTTTATGATATACCAATGAAATAGGAACTTTAGTTCTTCCATCTCTTGAGTCTGCCCAGATTCTTTCTGAAATATAATTTTCAGGAACAAATTTTCCACCCAAAACTTCCTGTTGTTTCAGCAGCTTTGTAGTCTTGTCCTTCATGTTATACTCATAGGTGGAACTAGGCTGTGTAAGGGATGTGTAACCGTAACGTAAAATCTCTGTATCAAATTCCAGATTGATGCCGATGTAAGCTGTATAAGTAGGGTCTGAGAACGGTAAGTAATAAGATTCCTGTGTTTTCTCATCGATAATTTTGATCTGAAGCAGTCCTCTTTCCCTTTCTTCCAATACCAGATAATCTTTAAAGATTTCAAAACCTTCCAATAAAACTTCAGCACGGTGTGGAATAACATCAATCCAGTTTTCCATACCGCAGTTATCAATCTTTGTTTTTACAATCTTAAAATTGATAGCATCATCAGCATTGGTAATGATATAAAACTCATCTTCATAATGCTCTACGGAATATTCAAGGTCATCTATTCTTGGCTGGATCACTTTCCATTCTGCAAATACATTATCAGAAGGGATAAAACGATGTTCATCAGAAATAGTGCTTGAGCTGGCAATGAAAATATATTGTAAAGATTTTGTTTTAAATACGTTTACATCAAAAGTATCATCTTCTTCATGGAAGATCAGTATATCCTCTGCAGAATCGGTTCCCAGCTGATGTCTGTACACCTGAAATGCACGAAGGCTTTTGTCTTTTCTGATATAAAAAATATGCTGGTTATCATTTGCCCAAACAGCTTTTCCTGTCGTATTAGGAATAGTATCCGGCAGGATTTCTCCGGTTTTTAAGTTTTTAAAATTAAGGGTGTAAATTCTTCTTCCTACATCATCCGAAGAAAAAGAGGCCAGTTCGTTATTGGGGCTTACTGCCACACTTCCTACCTCAAAAAACTCTTTGTCTTCTGCCAGAATATTAACGTCAAGTACAATTTCCTCTTCGTTTTCAAGACTTTTAAACTTTCTGCAGAAAATAGGATATTCCTTACCTTCTTCATAACGTACAATATACCAGTACTCATTAAAGAAATAAGGAAGAGACTCATCATCCTTTTTATAACGGGCTTTCATCTCTTCGAAAAGCTCTTCCTGGAGAGTTTCCGTATCTTTCATGATGAATTCTTCGTAGGCATTTTCTTCCTCGATGTATTTGATCACTTCAGGATTTTCCCTTTCATTCAACCAAAAGTAATTATCGGTTCTTTTATCGCCGTGGGTTTCTAATATTTTTTCTATTTTTTTTGCCTGTGGAGCTTTCATCCGGGTATTTTTAATTTTTTATTGAATAGAATCTGTGTTCATACTTTTCTTCTGAAAGTAAGTGATTTACACAGAGATTCCATCAATGTTAATTTTTGTTCAAATTTAGGTAAAAAAAAACCATCTTTCCTTTATTGAAAAGATGGTTCATTGTATTTTTATAATTAAAGACTATTTATGAAGTGCTTTAATATACTTTTCAAGGGCCATTGTCATAGAAGGTGTTTCCTTCGTAGGTGCCATTAAATCTACTTTTAATCCTGCTTCTTCTGCGGCTGCCAAAGTTGTGTTTCCAAAAACTCCGATCTTTGTTTCATCCTGCTTGAAGTCAGGGAAATTTTGTTGTAGCGATTTGATTCCCTGCGGACTGAAGAAAATCAGCATGTCATAATCTTTGACATTGATATCTGTAAGGTCGCTGCATACGGTACGGTACATAATTGCTCTTGTCCAGTCTACATTAGATGCATCCATGGTTTTTACAATATCCGGACTTAAAACATCTGAAGATGGCAACAGATATTTTTCAGTTGGGAATTTTTTGAAAAGAGGAAGCAGGTCTGAGAAGTTTTTCTCCCCAAAGCTGATTTTTCTTTTTCTGTACACAATATGCTTTTGAAGGTAGTTGGCAATTGCTTCCGACTGGCAGATATATCTCATTGTATCCGGAACGGCAAAACGCAATTCCTCTGCTAGTCTGAAGTAATGGTCAATCGCATTTTTACTGGTAAAAATAATACCGGTATACTGCGTCAGATCTATTTTCTGTGTTCTGAGCTCTTTATTGTCAACCCCTTCGACGTGGATAAATGGACGGAAATCAATCTTTATTTTTTCCTTCTTCGCTATATCCAAATATGGAGAAGACTCACTAGGCGCTGGTTGAGAAACCAATATAGACTTTATTCTCATCATTGACTTTTATTAAAAAAATAACAACTTCCAAAGCAATAATAATGGTGCGATTTGGAGGGTGCAAATATACAAAAATTTATAATACCATTTCTCGGGAAGAATCTTGTTCTTGTGAAATAAATAGAAAAAGACTTTGAAAATGAATACAAAAGCGAAGAAGCAGAAATAATATAAAAACATTTTATTTCTGTCTATCGGGAAGTAATAATGGGCTACACAAAGAATTATTAGCAAAAATGAAAGAATGAAATAAAATTTTGTGGAGGTAAAATAAAAAATAGTCCATTTTTTTCCATCCCCTATACTTTGGTAAAATAGAAATCCTAATGTTGACTTTGTTAAATAAAAAAGCAGCACTGCCAGCAATGTATATCCAAATTTATTAAGCTGATATCCCAGAAGTTGAAGATCTGCAATATATTTCGGTACTATAGGTACATACTGTGAAATTAATACAGACAGGGTAAGTGTCGTTACACAGGAAGTGATAATCCAGCTGGGAAGATTGTTGCTTGCATCAAAATATTTCTGAAGCAGAAAATCTTTGAGGCTGGCATCTCTTTCTATGACGTTCATCATAAAAACATATAAAAATATACAGCCCACAAGGATAAAGATTACCCAATCATTGTTCTCAGGTATTCTTACGTGATTGATGAAGTGTTGTGATGATGGCAAAATTTAAGTTTTTTTTATTTATTATTTAACTTCATATAACACAGCCCGGCACAGATTTTCCTGTCACCAGATCCATGAATCTGCAGTTAAAATATTTGCTCTCATCGATTTTACGTATTGTTCAGATCTGTTGAATAAAAGTTTCTGTTTCATCCGCTTAATCCCCGAGAAATATTTTTGCAAAATTATAGATTATTTTGTATAAAATAAAAAGGTTAAATAAACTATCTTTGCAAACTGAAATGAAAAAACTCGTCATCATCCCGACATATAACGAAAAGGAAAATATTGAAAATATTATTTCCGCAGTTTTTGCATTGGAGGACGACTTTCATATCTTAGTCGTAGATGATTCTTCTCCGGATGGAACTGCAGAAATTGTAAAAGAACTGCAGAAGAAACATCCGCATTATCTGCATCTGTCCATAAGACATGTAAAAGACGGATTGGGAAAGGCATATATCCACGGGTTTAAATGGGCCATCGAAAATAAATATGACTATATTTTTGAAATGGATGCTGATTTTTCACACAATCCTAACGATCTTCCGAAACTTTTTGAAGCATGTAAAAATGCAGATATGGCGATCGGTTCCCGTTACTCAAAAGGAGTGAATGTAGTGAACTGGCCTATGGGAAGAGTGTTGCTTTCTTATTTTGCATCAAAATATGTAAGGTTTGTATTAGGACTTCCAATTCATGATACGACAGCAGGATTTGTTTGCTTTTCAAGAAAAGTATTGGAAGAAATAGGATTGGATAATGTAAAACTGAAGGGATATGGATTTCAGATTGAAATGAAATTCAGAGCTTTTAAAAAAGATTTCAGAATTGTAGAAGTTCCTATTATATTTACCAACAGAATTTTAGGAGAAAGCAAAATGAATGGTGGAATTATCCATGAAGCTGTTTTTGGAGTGCTGAACTTAAAATGGAAATCAATCATCAACAGATTATGAAACTGATGAAAAAGTTAATCTTTATTTTCGTTTTGTTGGGTTTGCTTTCGTGCGGTGATTATATTGATAAGCCTAAAGATCTGATTGATAAAGATATGATGGCAGAAATCATTGCCGATCTTGCAATCAACGATCAGGCTATTTTTGTATATCCTGACAAAAATATGGAAGCAGGAACACGAGCTGTTTTGAAATCACATAAGGTAAAGCCTGATGATTTTGTAAATAGTTTCAAATACTATGTAATTAAAGAAGAAATGGATGGGATCACCAATGATGCTCAGGAAATATTGCTGAAAAAAGATCCCAAAGCAGATAAATATGTAAAGGAGAGACTGAAACAGAATGGTCCTGTAATGCCTGTAGTAAGGTAAAGTCAGACTGAAAGTTTCTGTCACACAAAATCACTGGCAAAAACAGTGCTTTAAAAAAGTATAGAGATGAAATTTTTTAATATAGAAAAAACCTCTGAAGGAAAAGCAAGAGCAGGGGAAATTACCACAGATCACGGGAAGATTCAAACTCCTATTTTTATGCCTGTGGGAACTGTAGCAAGTGTGAAAACAGTTCATCAGAGAGAATTAAAAGAAGACATTAAAGCTCAGATTATTCTGGGAAATACTTATCACTTATATCTTCGTCCGGGCATGGAAACGATGCAGGATGCAGGTGGTTTACACAAATTCATGAACTGGGACCTTCCTATTCTTACCGATTCAGGAGGATTTCAGGTATTTTCACTGGCGAGTAACAGAAAAATGACGGAAGAAGGTGCGAGATTTAAATCTCACATCGATGGAAGTTATCATATGTTCTCTCCGGAAAGATCAATGGAGATCCAAAGACAGATCGGAGCCGATATTTTCATGGCTTTTGACGAATGTACTCCTTATCCTTGTGATTATAACCAGGCGAAATCATCTATGGAGCTTACTCACCGTTGGCTGAAAAGATGTATTGAATGGACGAATGATAATCCTGAATTATACGGACATAAACAAAGGCTTTTCCCGATTGTTCAGGGATCTACTTATTCTGATCTTAGAAAAATCTCTGCAGAAGTGATTTCTGAAGCAGGAGCAGAAGGAAATGCTATCGGAGGACTTTCCGTTGGAGAGCCTGAAGAAGAAATGTACAGAATCACTGACGAAGTGACAGATATCCTTCCAAAAGAAAAACCAAGATACCTGATGGGAGTAGGAACTCCCTGGAACATCCTGGAGTCTATTGGGTTGGGAATTGACATGATGGATTGTGTAATGCCAACAAGAAATGCAAGAAATGCAATGCTTTTCACGTGGCAAGGGGTGATGAACCTTAAAAATGAAAAATGGAAGCGCGATTTTTCGCCTTTGGATGAATTCGGGACCAGTTTTGTAGATCGTGAATATTCAAAAGCGTATCTTCGTCACCTGTTTGTATCTAAAGAATATCTGGCAAAACAGATTGCTTCGATTCATAATCTGGCATTCTACCTTGATTTAGTGAAAGTAGCAAGAGAACATATTATGGCAGGAAATTTCTATGAATGGAAAAACTCTGTAGTACCGGTTCTTAGACAAAGACTGTAAGAGAATATGCTTAAAATTGTAGACAGATATATCATTAAAAAATACCTTGGGACTTTCAGTTTCATGTTGGTATTATTGTCTATAGTCGTATTGGTAATCGATGTTCAGCAGAAGATTCCAAGGATAGAAAATGCCAAGGCCATTGACCCCAAACTGGATCTGACCTATTTTCTTATCCATTTTTATCCTTTCTGGATCATCAATCTTGTGGTGACTTTCCTTTCCATTCTGGTATTTATTTCGGTGATCTATTTTACCTCCAGAATGGCAAATAATACTGAAATTGTTGCTATTATTAGTAGTGGAGCCAGCTTTCACAGGTTTTCCAAGCCTTATCTGGTAACCTCTATTTTTATCGGATTGATTGCTCTTGTGGTATATCATATGGTGCTGCCGTGGGCCAATATCAAGAAAAATGAACTGGAAGCATATACTTATAATGCCGCCAATAAAGAAAAGATTTTAGGAACAGCACCTGCTTCTTCACAGCTAAGTAAAACGGAATATATTTTCGTTGATTCATGGAATAAAAGAGAAAAAAGAGGGTCTAGTTTTGTCTATCAGAAATATGATAAAGACAGAAAAATGACCTATGAGCTGAAAGCAAGTGAAGTATATTGGGATAAAGCAAAAAAACAGTTTGTTTTAAATAATTATCTGGAAAAAACTATCAATAAAGACAATACCGAAAAGCTCGGAAACGGAATAGAATTAAGGAAAAATTACGGTCATTCGCCGGAAGAACTTTTCCCTAACGAGCTTTTGGGGCAAAATAAAACCACACCGGAACTTTTGAAATTTATTGAAAGAGAAAAAGAAAGAGGAAACAGCAACCTGAACTCTTATCTGAATGAACTTCACCAAAGAACTTCAATGCCTGTTTCAATTATTATTCTGACATTCCTGGCACTTTCCCTGTCGTCACAAAAGAAAAGGGGAGGATTAGGAGTTAACCTTGCAATAGGGATCTCATTGGCCTTTATTTTCGTGTTTTCATTCGAGGCTTTAAAAGTGGTCTCAGAAAATAAAAGTTTGTCTCCGGCTGTAGCCATGTGGCTGCCTAATATGGTGTTTTTACCACTTACCCTTTATCTTTATATCAAGAGAGCCAATCAATAAAGGAGTTTTACTTCTTTGTGATAAAAGGAATGCATTCCGTCTTCCAGTTCGATCCAGAGTTCACCCTTTTCGTCTGCATGTCGGATGATGCCATTTTGTCGCTCTTTTTCAATTTCAAAAACGGAGATCTGATCCTTTCTGAAAAGGTTTTTATTAAATCCATCCAGAATTTCCTGATCTGAAGGTATATTTTTAAGATTTTCAGACAAATATTCATGAAGGTTGAATGCAAGCTCTTCTAGGTCAAACCGGATCCCTGTCTGTGTGAGAAGTGATCCTGCATTGGAAATTTTATCAAAATTTTCCTGAAGGATGTTGATCCCGGCTCCGATAATGAAATAATTATTTTGATTAATTTTTTTCTTTTCTATTAAAATTCCAACGATTTTTTTACCTTTAAGGATAATATCATTCGGCCATTTGATTTTTACCTCAGAGTCAGACAATTTGGCAAGGAAATCCCGGATCAGCATTGCGGTATAATAATTGAACATAAAGTCGGAGCACAGGATGTTCTGAGTATTCACTGCCAGCGTATAAGCCAGATTTTTTCCGGCAGTCTGAGTCCAGATATTTCCATACTGACCACGGCCTTTAGTTTGATTAAAAGTATGAAGGCCTATAAAATTTGAATCTCCGTAAAGTAAAAACTTTGATATTTCGTCATTAGTAGAAGAACATTCTTTCAGGTAGAAGAGTTGGCTCATTTAAGAAAACTTTAAGAGATTAAGAGGGTAAAAGTAAGGTTAAAGTAAAGAAAAAACAATAAATTTGCAGATTATAGTATTTTTTTAATGAATAAAACAGCAGAAAAACAAGCGTTAATAGATAAAATCGTTGAAGCTATCCAGGATGTAAAAGGGGAAGACATTATGATCTTCGATCTTTCAAACATCGAAAACTCCGTAGCAGAAACGTTCGTGATATGTAGTGGAAACTCAAATACACAGGTAGCTGCATTGGCAGGAAGTGTAGAGAAAAAAGTAAGAAACGAACTACAAGACAGACCTTGGCACGTAGAAGGTACTGAAAATGCGATGTGGGTATTGGTGGATTACGTTTCAGTGGTGGTTCATATATTCCAAAAACAGGTACGTGAGTACTACGACATAGAAGAACTTTGGGGTGACGCAGTCATTACCAAAATTGAAAATGAATAATAAAAATTTTAAAAAGTCTAAATGAATAATAAAGGATTCAACTGGTTCTTTCCTATTGCAATCGTAGCTCTTTTGCTATTCTTTGGCTCCAATTTCCTTGGAGGTGATGCAGCAAAATCTATTGATGAAGATGGTTTCTTTAGAGAAATGCAGGCGGGCAAAGTCCAGAATATAATTATATACAAAGACATAGAGAAAGCTGATGTTTTCCTAACAAAAGAAGCAAAATCGGCAATGGTTTCCAAAGCCGGAAAAGAAAACAACCCTCTTTCTGCCTTCGAAATGGCTCCTAAAGCAGATTTTTCTGTGAAATACGGAGATCTTCAACTTTTCCTTCAGAAATTTGAACAGGTTAAGGCCAGCAATCCGGTTATCAAAACAACTAAAGATTACGGAACAGGTAAGAGTGCATTAATGGACATCTTAGTTCCTGCATTGGTTTGGATTTCTATTCTTGGATTATTCTACTTCCTTCTTTTCAGAAAGATGGGCGGTGGAGGAGGTCCTGGTGGACAAATTTTCTCTATCGGAAAATCTAAAGCGAAGCTTTTCGACGAAAAAGAAAGAATTCAGGTAACATTTAAAGATGTTGCAGGATTGGAAGGTGCTAAAGAAGAAGTTCAGGAAGTAGTAGATTTCTTGAAAAACTCTGAAAAATATACAAAACTGGGAGGTAAAATTCCGAAAGGAGTTCTTTTAGTAGGGCCTCCGGGAACAGGTAAAACCTTATTGGCAAAAGCTGTTGCAGGCGAAGCTAAAGTTCCGTTCTTCTCACTTTCAGGTTCTGATTTCGTTGAAATGTTTGTTGGGGTAGGAGCGTCAAGAGTAAGAGACCTTTTTGCTCAGGCTAAAGCCAAATCTCCGGCCATTATCTTCATTGATGAGATTGATGCTATCGGACGTGCCAGAGGAAAAAATAATTTCTCCGGCGGAAATGACGAAAGAGAAAATACATTGAACCAGCTTCTTACTGAAATGGATGGCTTCGGAACAGATACCAACGTTATCGTAATGGCGGCAACCAACAGAGCGGATATCCTTGATAAAGCTTTGATGAGAGCAGGACGTTTTGACCGTTCTATCTATGTAGACCTTCCGGAACTTCACGAAAGAAGACAGATCTTTGATGTTCACCTGAAAAAAATCAAACTTGATGATAATGTAGACAGAGAGTTTCTTGCCAAACAGACTCCTGGATTCAGTGGAGCAGATATTGCAAACGTTTGTAACGAAGCAGCGCTTATCGCAGCAAGAAATAACCATACTTCAGTAACAAAACAAGATTTCCTTGATGCTGTAGACAGAATCATTGGCGGTCTTGAAAAGAAGAATAAAGCAATTAAGCCTTCTGAAAAAAGAAGAGTGGCTTATCACGAAGCAGGGCACGCTACGATCTCATGGTTGGTAGAACACGCATCTCCGCTTTTAAAAGTGACGATCGTTCCTAGAGGACGTTCACTGGGAGCAGCATGGTACCTTCCAGAAGAAAGACAGCTTACCACTACTGAACAAATGTTGGACGAAATGTGTGCAACATTAGGAGGTAGAGCGGCAGAGCAGGTAATATTCAACAATATTTCCACAGGAGCACTTTCTGACCTGGAAACAGTAACGAAGAGAGCTCAGGCAATGGTAACAATCTATGGATTAAGCCCGAATATCGGTAACATTTCTTACTATGACAGTTCAGGTCAGTCTGAGTACAATTTCGGAAAACCCTATTCTGAAGAAACCGCTACAAAAATTGATGCAGAGATCAAATCAATCATCGAAAATCAATATGAGAGAGCGATAAGAATTCTGGATGAGAATAAGGATAAGCTTGATGCTCTGGCAAGTAAATTGTTGGAAAAAGAAGTGATCTTCCGTGAAGACTTAGAAGAAATATTCGGAAAAAGAGCATGGGATCCTGAATTGACAGAGAAACCTGTTACCAATACTATTCCTGAAAAAGATCAGCCAATAGCACAGGAAACACCTCAGATCAAAGAAAAAGAAGAAGAAAGCGAAATTCAGGCTCCAGAAAGCCCAACACAGCTTTAAGACTCTAAAAAATAGAATTAACAAAAACCTGACAACTGCAAAATTGTCAGGTTTTTTCATATTTGAAGAGATATTTTGGACACTATTGTAATTTATTTTCTATTTTTGTATAAAGTTGACTAAAAATAGATTAAGTTGAATTTATTCAAGAGGATTGTAAGCAAACTTACCAACCAGCCTGAAGAAGAGGACAAACAGAGCCTGGAGAAGCTTGGGGATTCGCTGAAAAATGCGGATCTTGACTATAAGTTTGCGCAATTATTTACGCATTCGGGGGGATTTTTTAATTATTGTGCAGATGAAGCGGAAGCTCTACAAACTTTAAATCAAATTATCAAAATTGAAGGTATCCACAATCTTTTTTGTTGGGATAAAGAACTTCAGAACTTTTTGAACGTTGTGAAGTCTACCTATACTTCAGAACTGCAACCGTCTAATGACGCCGCATTCATCACCTGTGAATACCTGATCGCCTATGATGGCAGAATCATGCTTTCACATAATAATATTCTTCATTATCATTCTTCAAGGCTTCCCGATAGAATTATTATCATTGCCAATGTTTCTCAGATTGTAAACAACCTGAATGATGCTATGGGGAAAATAAAAAGGAACGGAAATATTAAGAACCTTACTTCCATAAGCGGAAGCCAATCGAAAATGGACAGTTCTTCCAATTCCAATACAAAACTGTTTTTATTGCTGCTTGAAGATTAAGCAACCACTTCTAAATTTTAAATTTTGGATAAAAATCTCATTCAAAGAACCGTATCAGGTATCGTTTATGTAGCTATCATTATTCTTTGTTCTACTCCGCTGGGAGCACAGCTGCTGAACAATATTGCACCTGGTCTTGTCAAGCAACAGTATCTTTATCATGGATTAATGAGCCTGCTGCTGATTGTAGGAACATGGGAATGTGTCAAAATCATGAAGTTTGGAAACGGCTATGAAAAATGGGTCGTATATCCATTGGTCATTTTTATTTTCTACATGTTTTCCAAAAGATATTTTAATCACGATTTCTTTTTTGATTTCAGGCTTAGTGAAATACTGGCACTGGCACTTATTGGGATTGCTGTGGTTACTTTATTCAAATATCCCAACGAATTATACTTCGACAGTGGGAAACTTATTTTTACCGTAATCTACGTAGCACTGCCATTTAGTTTTGCATTGGGGCTGCCAAAGTTCTCAAGCTATAGTGATAGTTTCTCTTTGGAAGTTCTGTTTCTGTTTATCCTGATCTGGAGTAGCGATACCTTTGCCTATCTGGTTGGAAAATTCTTCGGTAAACATAAAATGGCTCCTAAAATATCCCCTAAAAAAACATGGGAAGGTTATGCCGGAGGGGTTATTTTAACATTGGTTTTATCCTACTTTATTGAACATTATCAGCCTGAGCTGAGAGGGAACTGGATGGTAGTAGGATTTTTGATTGCTGCCTTTGCTCCTTTAGGAGATTTGGTGGAGAGTCAACTGAAAAGAAACTTCGGTGTAAAGGACAGTGGAAACATTATTCCTGGGCATGGGGGAGTTTTAGACAGACTGGATAGTTTTATTATCTGCGTTCCTGTCGTATATTTGTACTTTATTATAGAAAAATTTATTTAGTCTCATGAAATTACATAGAGAATCAAAAGGAACGATTACCGTTGCGACCCTGCTTTTTATTATTCTGGGCGCTTTAGCAATTTATTTCCTTGAAATATGGTCACTGGTGATCATTATGCCTTTGTTGGTTATTTACGGTTTAGTATTCTGGTTCTTCAGAGTTCCGGATCGTAATATTCTTGATCACAAAGAAAACGTAATAGCTCCGGTAGACGGAAAAGTGGTAATGATCAAAGAAGTGGATGAAGATGAATTTATTAAAGGAAAAGCCATCCAGGTTTCTATTTTCATGTCTCCACTCAATGTTCACATTTGCAGATATCCGGTTTCGGGAGAAGTGATTTACAAAAAATATCACCCGGGAAAATATCTGGTAGCATGGCATGAAAAGTCTTCTACAGAGAACGAAAGAACTACGGTAGCTGTTCAGACGATGACTAATCATAAAGTAGTCTTCAGACAGATTGCTGGATATGTTGCAAGAAGAATCGTTTTCTACTGTAATGAAGGAGATAAAGCAAAGGCCGGACATGAGTTCGGATTTATTAAATTCGGTTCCAGAATGGATGTATTCCTTCCTTTGGATACTGAGATTATCTGTAAAATCGGAGATATTACAAAAGGAGGTGAGGATGTTATCGCCAAACTGAAAGAAAATTAATATTCTTATCGTATATAAATCAAAAGAGAGCTATAAAGGCTCTCTTTTTTATTTAGTAAATATTATCCTCATTTGAGTGTTTTAAGTTTAAATTACGCATGAGTAATATTGCGTATCGGAAGATGAATGCTTTTACGTGGAGATCAATAATTTTGCATGCTTAAAAACACAAGCTCATGCTTTTAAGTGATCTGAGGTAAATGCTTATTAATTTATTGTCAAAAATGGTATTTCATTTGAAAATTTTAATAAATTGTAGCTAGAAAACACCTTAATCATATCCTTTTTAATGCTGAAAAAGACTATACATTTCGTTTTGTAGATTTTTTCTTTTGCAAGAAAGGCTGTTAATATTGGGAAATTTATGCTTTCAGGAGTACGAATGCCAACTTAAGCTTGTGAAAGCATAAAAACAACAACAAGATGATTTATAAGTTTTTCTTTAAGGTGATCAACGACGAAGCGGAGAATATGGATGATGATTTTGAAAGTAGTTATCTTCATCTTATTAACCGGTACTTACTTTTATTGTTTTTCATATTCCTGTTTTATTCCATTTTCATAATTACTTTTTTCGGGGATATGCTGATTTCCATATTTCTTACCGTTATTACCTTTTTCTGGTTGTTTTTAATGGCTATCAAAGGGAAAATGAAACGGTTCAGGAAGGTGTTGAAAGGAGCTGTTATCTTTATACTTGCCTTGTTGACTTTTATTGTAAGCTTTTTTCATATTTATACTTACAAAAATGCGGGAGTAGAGTATTTCTACTTTTGTCTCTTGTTTGCAGTTCCATTTTTTCTGAACTATAAAAAAGATTCTTTTGCTATCTTTTTTATTGCCTTTATGATCAGCATTAATTTTATTGCCTGCCTTTACTTTGATTTTGATTTTCTTCCTAAAAGCAGATTTATAGAAAAAGAGGATTTTAAAACAATAAAATTGCTTAATATTTTGTTTTCAGTTGCCTCTTTCCTGATGGATATTGTTTTTATTACCCAGAAAGACGCATTGATTCATGGTTTGATTTCCGATAAAAAAGAAAAAGATTCTACCATCAAAGATCTGGTAAAAACAAATGCGGAATTGATGAAACACCAGATGCTGATCAATCATCTTTCGGAAGAAAACATTCAGGAAATTTTAAATTTGGCGGAAAGTAATTCGCCGATGTTTTTTGAAAAATTTCAGGTGTTTTTCCCTCATTTTATTCCTGATATTTTAAAAATAAATCCTAATCTGATCCATTCTGAGCTCTACTTCTGTGCATTGATGAAGTTGGATTTCGATACAAAAAGAATAGCGCAGTGTACCAATAACAGTATTCGGGCTGTGGAAAGTAAAAAGTACAGAATCCGGAAAAAATTAAATATTTCCTCAGAGATTAATATCAATAGCTTTCTTATAAAAATTTAAACAAAATTCTGATTTTTGTTACTCATACGTAGTGTTGAGTAGCTTCTGATGGTATTTTTTGAGTTTCTTGTCGATATTTTTACTTAAAAAATATTGTAATGAATATTAAAGACATTCATATTGGAAACCTGATCAGATCTAAAGTAGAAGAATATCAGATTTCAATAGAAAGAATTTCCCGATTTTTAAACAGGACGGAAGATGAAGTAGAGATGATGTTTCATGTCAAAAGTATGGATACTGATGTTCTATTAAAATGGTGTAAGCTTTTAAAATTCGATTTTTTTAGGTTCTATACAGGTCATCTGATTTTGTATGCCCCTCAGGCAAGAATTGATAATGAGTTCACTCAAAAGAATGACACTCTGGTTTTCAGAAAGAGCATCTACACACAAGAGGTTAAAGATTTTATTCTTGATAAAATAAAAACTGGTAAAATGACAGCTAATGATGCTGTTAAAAGGTATAGAATACCCAAGACCACTTTATATAAATGGATGAAAAAAATATAATATGATTCCTGATTACAAGCAGATTTATACCGATATTCTTGAAGAAAAGTTTCCTGAGAAATTATTGGATGCGGCCATAAGGCTTAAGCTGGAAACATTGCATTCGGCTTTTGATATTCTGAAATTTAATCAATTGATTTTTGGAGACGCCCAATATACCGTTGGATGTGATAATCAGAGACTCCGTTCTTATGACGAAGAATCTATTTTGAAAATTCTCAGTTACCAAAAAAGAAATGGACTGACTAATCTTCAGGTGAGTCATCATTTTAAGATAAGCCGAAATACAATTGCCAAATGGAAAACAATTTTTAAATCATAAAAGTGTTGTATCCTGTTTAATCCAATTGTTTTATTTTTTTCTATTACATAAGAAATAATTGATTTTATGCTGTTTTGATTTTGATTTTGAATTTATGGTTGAGTTTTGTTCAATAACTCAACTTTTTTATTTGTGTTGGATGTGATGATAAGTTATTGGCGTTTTGTGAGTTTTACTACGCGTGAGTAGTATTGCGTAGAGGGAATTAATTTGTAATCGTCTGTGGTTGATAATTTTGTGGAAGTTAAATGTTCAGATTAAAATTTAATTATAAAACAATTATAACTTAATACAATGATGGAAACAAAATTTACAATGCCTTCAATCAAAGTCTTGTTCATCGCAATGCTCTTTGTTTTTGGAAAATCTTTCTCTCAAACCAATAATGGTGCAGTAGGGATTAATACTACAACCCCGAACTCTAATTCCGTTTTGGATGTTGTTTCAGGAAATAATAACAAAGGAGTCCTTATTCCTCGTTTAACTGAAGCCCAGCGAAACGCAATTGTAATCAATCAATCCAATGATGATGGTTTGACGATTTACAACACCACAGAAGACTGTTTCAATTACTGGAGTCTTGCAGATAACGAATGGAAAAGTGTCTGCGGACAGATGGGGAAAGCTGTTTTTACCATAGATTGCTCCACGTCCAGAGCCATGGGTAGCTATGTAAAAGGAAAAGAGCTTACCAACTCAAATTATCTGAGCATTGCCGTGAATGTGACAAAGCCAGGTAATTATACCATTTCCGGAACTACCACAAACGGATATAATTTCTATGGAACAGGAGTATTTCTAAATGCTGGAGCACAAACCATACAGATTCCGGGGCAAGGAACTCCTCAGAATATTCAGACAGATAACGTGTCGCTAGAAGCCAACGGAACAGCGGTTGCCTGTACTCCTGCCATTTCTATTGCTGTGTTAAGCCCTGCAGGAACGTATACAATGAGCTGTGGTAGTGCCACCGTAAACGGTATTTATAAAGTAGGAACGGCTCTTACCGCTTCCAATACCATTACTTTACCAGTGAATGTTTCAACATTGGGAAGTTACACTATTACAACCAACACGGTTGACGGAATTTCTTTCAGCGGATCAGGAACCTTTACGGCTACAGGAAATCAGAATATAACATTAGGAGGAGTGGGAACACCTTCTTCTACGACAGTAAAAACAATAACAATTACTTCAGACAGCCAGGGAGGTGTATCTACAACATGTTCTGTCAATGTGATTGTGGTAGTTCCAAAGAAAAAACTTTTAACAATCGGAACGGCGCCAAACGGTTGTGGATATAATGTTTCAGGAACTTCTCCATCAGGAATGGTAACTAAAGCGGCCGCTAATTTTGGAACACTTGCCAACAGTATCGTAAAGTACGAAGGATGGGATCAGATCATAGATGGTACGGATAGTCCGAATGCTACCCAGCTGACAACCTGGACCACCGGATCTAATCCTGTAGATATTATTGTCATAGGATATGCGTGGGGAATGAATGCTGCAGAAGCACAGGTTTTAAAAAATTATCTGGCAAAAGGTGGTGTAATCGTTGCCTATTCTGAAAGTAATGCCGGAATGCAGAATCTTTTCAGAAATGTTTTTGACGGATCAGTAAATACCGGAAGTGTAAACAGTGCGGGAGCTATTTATAAGCTGCCAATGACTAATGATGAAATATTGAACGGTCCTTTCGGTGATATCAGAGGATTGCAATGGGGTGAAGATGCTTCTTCTACAACGTATGCAACCGGTTTGCCTTCAAGTGAAATAACAGTCTATTCAGGAGATACAAATATTTCTACAGCCTCACCATCGGGAACCGTTGGGCGTGTAACTGCGTTTAAGCATAATACACTGAACTTCATCTGGGTAGGTGATGGCGGATTTAACTCTCAATGTGGAACAGTTACTTCTCCCAACACTTCTGATACGATATGTCCATTCTATGCAGATACGAACTATAAGCCAATTGCTAAACCCAATTATGGAAATGGAGCAGCTGCCTACGAAATGAATGTATATAACTCAATATTCTATGCGAATGCTCTTGCCTGGGCAATTAAAAAGGCAGAGTTCAACGGAATAAACACAAAATGATAAAGTTTTTTAAAGATGACTCCGGCACGATTATTCGTGCCGGAGTTTTTTTATTTTATATACTTTTTAATCTCTTCTGTCAGACTTACTATAAATTCTACAGGAATATCCTCTTCCATATCAATAAGAAGGATTTTAAACTTCTTTCTGCCATCCTGGATCAGTTCGGGATAATCAAGTCTGTCACCATGATAAAAACTCAGGTAATGTTTTTTATATTTTTTGCTGTAATAGAAATAGCACAGCATTTTCTTTTTGTATTTGATAAAAGGAAGCCCGAAACTAAATGTTTCTGTAATATTTTCCGGATCTGAAGCTAAGATCGTATCACGCAAAAATAAAAGAGTACTTCTTTCAGGCTCTTCGATTCTGTAGAAATACTCTTGTATAGGGTTCATTTTAATTCAATTAAAAGATTAGTCGAAGTTTTGAAGTTCGACAAGTTTGTGATACATTCCTCTTTTTGCGATCAGATCATGATGAGTTCCTTGTTCCACGATATCACCTTTTTCCATCACTACAATCCAGTCTGCTTTCTGAATGGTTGAAAGACGGTGGGCAATGACTAAAGAAGTTCTGTTTTCCATCATTTTCTCCAGTGCATCCTGTACAAATCTTTCGGATTCCGTATCCAGTGCAGAGGTGGCTTCATCCAGAATCATGATAGGTGGGTTTTTCAATACCGCTCTGGCAATAGAGACCCTTTGCTTCTGACCTCCGGAAAGTTTACCTCCGTCATCTCCGATATTGGAATCATATCCTTCAGGGAGTGTGGTGATAAATGCATCTGCATTGGCAATTTTAGCGGCTGCAATGACTTCTTCTCTGGTGGCATCAGGTTTACCCATCAGAATATTATTGTAAACGGAATCATTGAATAATACAGATTCCTGGGTTACCATTCCCAATAGCTTACGGTATTCCTGTAGCTTTAAATGTTTGATGTCTGTTCCGTCAATCAGAATTTCTCCTTCCGACACATCATAAAATCTTGCTAAAAGATTGGCAATAGTTGTTTTACCACTTCCACTTTGCCCAACAAGAGCAACCGTTTTCCCTTTTGGAATAGAAAGTGAGAAGTTTTTAAGAATCGTATGGTCTTTATCATAGTAAAAACCAATATTATTAAATTCGATAGAATGATTTAATGTTGATATAGAAACAGGATTTGGTACTTCGTCAATTTTCACATCCGCATCCAGAATAGCTAAAACTCTTTCAAGAGAAGCTTCACCCTTCTGAACATTCGAAATAGATTGAGATAAACTTTTCACAGGAGGCAAAATCTGGAAGAAAATACCCAGAAAAACTAAGAAATCTGCAGGTGAAATACTTTGTTCTACAATGATTTGCTTTCCACCGTACCATGCGATAATCAAGAACGTAACTGATCCTAAAAATTCGCTCATAGGAGAAGCCAGTTCCTTTTTTCTTCCTAAATTTATTGAACTGTTGATCCATTTCTGCATAGACTGCATAAAACGGTTGTCCATTATTTTTTCTGCGCTGAAAATCTTAATCACTTTTGTAGATTTTAGTGTTTCATCTACAATCGAGAAAATATTTCCCATCTCATTTTGAGCCTGGTGAGAATCTTTTTTCAGGCTTTTTCCTATTAAAGCAATCATTGTTCCCATTACAGGCAATACTAAAAGAGAAAAAAGAGTCATCTCTGTACTTAAAAAGAAAAGTGTCACCAATGTACTGATCAGCATGAAAGGGGCGTTGATTAATTCAACTAAACTTCCTAAAATATTACCTTCAACTTCACCCACGTCATTGGACATACGGGACATCAGATCTCCCTTTCTGCTTTCTGTAAAAAAGGAAACAGGTAAAGCAAGAATCTTTCTGTACATTGCTCCACGAAGGTCTTTGGTAACCCCTACACGGTAATTGATCAGTAAAAATGAACCTAAATATCTGAAAAGGTTTCTCAGCAAAAACATAAAAGCTGTGATCACACAAAGCCACGCCAAAACGTTAAGTGCTCCATATTGGGTTACTAAACTCTGAACATAATAATTGGCATATTCTTTTGCATAGGAGAAAAAATCTAAAATTTCTCCCGAATACACAGGTGGATGGCTGTATTTTTTAGCCTCAATGGTTCCGAAAAGCATTCCCAAAACAGGTAGAATTGTCCCTAAGGAAGCAATCTGGAATACAGAATACATAAGATTGAAAAACAAACTTCCGTAGATGTATTTTTGGTGAGGTCTTGCGAACTTTAGTATTTTAATATATTGGTTCATTCAATGAAAAAATTGGATAGCAAAATTACGTAAAATTAAAAGATAAGACGTTCTTAATCGTGTTTTACTTTACTGGATAAGTTTCAAAAAGTGTCTTTTTGTTACAACTCAGCGTTATTAAGCATTATTTTTTTGAATAAATAAACCTGAATAGGGCTTAAGAACAGGAGATCATAAGGTATTGGTATTTAATAAAAAAAACTGCTGAAACAGCAGTTTTTACATTATTTCACTTAAAATTTCACCTGATCATTGTATTTAGGAGCAAAATTTTTAGGACTCAGTTTGTCCAGTGTTTTTCCCAAATTATTGATGATCTGCGTCATATTATCAAAATCTACAACGTTGATGTCATCATTTTCATGGTGATAATGAGACGCTTTGGTCATATCAACAGTAGAAAATGAATGGGCAATGATTTTCTTTTTGACAAAGCTTACATTGTCTGAACGGTAGAATAGCTGCTGTTTTGCATATGGATCGGGATTGATTTTTAATCCGTTTACTGCATTTTGATTGAAAAGCTCATCAAGATCCGAGAATCCGTCTCCCGTCATATATAATGCGTTTTTTCCCCATTGAGATTCTGTAGCCACCATTTCAAAATTGAAAAGAGCAGTCATCTTATTATAAATAGGATCGAGATTTTTATCCGTTGAAATCGCTCTTGAACCCAGCATGCCTTTTTCTTCCCCATTGAATGCCATGAACACCATAGAGAATTCCGGTTTTTTGTTTTTGAAATAATCGGCAATACCTACCAGAGTAGTAATTCCGCTGGCATCATCATCTGCTCCGTTATAAATATTGTCTCCGCTTTTATCACTGGTTCCGATATGGTCAAAATGCCCTGAGAATCCAAGATATTGATCCGTTTTTCCCTTTTTGATTCCACAGACATTATATACCGTTTTTCCATTATAATCAAAAGGAACCAGATAAGATTTTCCGGTACAGTATTCCAGGTTATTTTCTTTGAAAAGCTTTGCAATATAGTTGGCAGCATTTTCATTTTCCTGAGTTCCGATTTCACGGCCTTTCATTTCATCTGAAGCGAGAGTGGAAAGAACTGTTTTTACTCTTTCCTTGGAAACTTCCTGTCCAAAAGTAAATATGGAGAATAGTGATAAAGTAAGATACGTTAGCTTTTTCATTGTCTTTTGTTAAAATTATATGATCTGTCGTGCTTTTAATCAAAAAGTTGCAATGAATTTACATATTTTAAATTAAGAATGGCTGACAAATAAAAAAAACAGCTCCTAAAAAGAAGCTGTTCTCACTCAAAAAATCGTTGTAAGGCTATCGAAGTCTGTCTACAGATTTTACGAGCCTCTCATCTTTACGGATGTAAATGTTTGCTATAAGCAGACAGATTACCGCAATCAATGGGAAAATCGGCTCAATACCCTTCTCAGGAATCTGAATTCCTCCGGATAAGTTTAGTAACCAGTACGCCAATACACCAATCAACAAAACGTTTATAATGATGCTGATGGTATTCAGCAAAATTTGTCTTTTTCTGTTTTTGAAACTAAAAATACTTAATGCTCCGATAATAACAAGTACTATACAGCTTATATTAAGTAAAGGAATACTGTCAGAAATGACAACATCCTGTCCTGTTATGAAAAGGAAAACAGCAGCTAAAACTGCTAATAAAGTCCATATTGTTTGTATTCTCTGTAGCATTGAATATTAAATTCTTGGCAAAAATAATATAAATTTTGCACAATTCAAAAATAAGTGTAGATTTGCATTATACAATGTACTTGAAAACAAAAGTCACCGGACTTACTTTTCTTACTCACAATTAATTACATTTTTACATTAAATATGTTTAACATAGAAACGTTAAGGTCAAAATCCGTAACGGAACTGACTAAAATCTTAAAAGATTTGGGCGTTAAAGTTGCAAGAACCAGCAATGAAAATGACAAGATCTTTGCTATTCTTGACTTTCAGGCTTCTAACCCTAAAGTTGCAAAAGATTATTTCAACGCCACAGAAACCGCCAGTGTAAATACTGAAGAGGCTCCAGCAGAAAAACCTGCCAAAGCCCCGGCAAAAAAAGCTGCCCCGAAAAAAACAGCAGCCAAGCCAAAAGCACCAGCAAAAGCTCCGGTAGAAACTAAAACAGAGGAAATAGTAGAAGAAAAGGTCGCTGCTTCTGAAGAAATAAAACCGGAAGAACCAAAAGCTGATACCGCTGTAGCAACAGTAACAGAAGAATCAGCAGCAACTGCTCAGGCAAAAAAGAAAAGAAAAAGAGTTTCTACCAATGCAGGGAATGCAGAAGTATCTCAGGAAAGAACAGAAACTCCAAAAAACACAGAACCTCAAGAGCCTGTTCAGGCTGAAGAAAAGCCTAACAATCCTCAACAACCACAGGCTAACAGACCCCAAAAAGGACACAACCATCCACAGAACAGTGGAAACCAACATAAAAACCAAAACCAACAACATCAGCATCAGCACCAAAACCAAAATCAGAATCAAAACAGACATTCTGAAAAGGCAGAGGAGCAGAACGACCATAAAAAAGAATTCAATTTCGATGGATTGGTAAGCATTGAAGGGGTGTTGGAAATCTTACCGGATAACTACGGATTTTTACGTTCCTCAGATTTCAGCTATATCTCTTCTCCGGATGATGTGTATGTATCTACAGCACAGATCAGGAATTATGGATTGAAAACCGGAGACACGGTGAAAGGAATTGTAAGGCTTCCGAAAGAAGGAGAAAAATACTTTTCATTGCTAAAACCAACCGAAGTAAACGGACGTGATCTTGCATTCATCAAAGACCGTGTTGCTTTTGAATATCTTACTCCGCTTTTCCCGGAAGAAAAATTCAATTTGGCAGGAAGCAATTCTACCATTTCTACCAGAATTGTAGATTTATTTGCACCTATCGGAAAAGGTCAGAGAGCAATGATCGTTGCACAGCCTAAAACAGGTAAGACGATGTTGTTGAAAGATATTGCTAATTCTATTGCAGCCAACCACCCGGAAGTATACATGATGGTTCTTTTGATTGATGAACGTCCGGAAGAGGTTACTGATATGGAAAGAAGCGTAAATGCAGAAGTAATTGCCTCTACATTTGATGAAGCAGCAGAAAAACATGTGAAAGTAGCCAACCTTGTTCTTGCAAAAGCACAAAGAATGGTAGAATGCGGACATGATGTAGTGATCTTACTGGATTCTATTACAAGATTAGCAAGAGCTTACAACACCGTAACACCTGCATCTGGTAAAGTACTTTCCGGTGGGGTAGATGCCAATGCTCTTCACAAGCCAAAAAGATTCTTCGGAGCGGCAAGAAAAATTGAAGGAGGAGGATCTCTGACAATCATTGCTACAGCATTAATTGATACAGGGTCTAAAATGGATGAAGTTATCTTTGAAGAATTCAAAGGTACAGGTAACATGGAACTTCAACTGGACAGAAAAATTGCCAACAGAAGAATTTATCCTGCTATTGACCTTATTTCTTCCAGTACCCGTAGAGATGACCTGCTTCTGGATGAAGTAACTTCTCAGAGAATGTGGATCTTCAGAAAATATCTTTCTGAAATGAATCCTGTAGAAGCTATGGAATTTGTTAATAAAAACATCAAAGGGACTCTGAATAATGAGGAATTCCTGATGTCTATGAATAAATAAATTTAATTTAATATTGTTAAATAGAAAGCACGGATCATTGGGTTCGTGCTTTTTATTAATATGATAAAAAAATTAAAACTTAATTCATTCTAAATCAATATATCAATGTTAAAGATTTATTAAAGTAATCCACAATCCTTGATAATCCCTTAAATATTGGCTAATTTTGAAATATAACATTAAAAATAAAGATTATGTCATTTGAATTACCAAAACTAGGATATGCATACGATGCATTAGAGCCAACGATCGATGCAAGAACTATGGAAATCCACCATACAAAACACCACCAGGCATATATTGACAATTTAAATAAAGCAATTGAAGGAACTGAACTAGCAGGAAAAACTATTGAAGAAATCTGCCAGACAGGAACAGACAAGCCAGCAGTAAGAAATAATGGAGGAGGTCACTTCAACCACTCTCTATTCTGGGAAATTTTAACTCCTGGAGGAAGCAAAGAGCCTGTAGGAAATGTAAAGGCTGCTATCGAAAATTACGGAGGTCTTGATAAATTCAAAACTGATTTTTCTGATGCTGCTAAAACAAGATTCGGTTCAGGATGGGCTTGGTTAGTAAAAAATGCTGACGGCTCAGTATCTGTTTCTTCTACACCTAATCAGGATAACCCATTAATGCCTGTAGCAGATGTTAAAGGAACTCCGGTTTTAGGATTAGATGTTTGGGAGCACGCTTATTATTTAAACTACCAAAACAGAAGACCTGACTATGTTTCTGCATTCTTCGATGTAGTAAACTGGGATAAAGTAGAAGAATTATTCAATAAATAATTTTCAGCTATTATAAAAATGAAAAGGTTCAGAATTACTCTGAACCTTTTTTATTGAAGATTGTTTAACATCTACCTTGCCGCATCGCTTCCGGATAATCCATTCAATCTTAGCTTGTATTTCCAGTTTACATAAGCGAAAACCTGGTATAATTTATATTCAAACTTGATCCCGTACTTTTCCTGAGGATCATAATCTATCCCGGATTCTATGATATTTCTGTATCTCCCGGAATGATAATAGCTGTTCCACTCATTGACCAAAAATGTATTTTTTGTCTTCAGATAAGATTCTGTATACTGGCTGATAGGTTTGGCGACAGCGCTCAGAAAATAGTCGAACTGGGTATCAATAACGGTAAGTTCCCATTCTCCGTCTTCATTTTTAGAAGGCTTCATTTCATGTTGCTCTTTATCTTTCTTTGGTGTTTCCTGAGAAAAACAACTGAAAGGGACCAATGCAATCATTACTAATAAAATAATATTTTTCATGATATAGGTATTTATATAAAAAAGCACTCCAATAAGAGTGCCTAACTTTTTTATGGTTCTTTCTGAAGAACTACAAATGCCGGAAAGTGGTCACTGTAGCCTCCAGTAAATTGGTCCCCATTCCAGGATCTGAAAGGATATCCTTTGTAATTTCCTTCTTTATTGACAAGATAAGCTGGAGCGAAAATTTCTGCTTTGTACACAGAATATTCTTTAGTTACCTGATCTGAAATTACGTTTTTAGAAACGATAATCTGGTCAAACAGGTTGGGAGCATCCTGATAAGCCAAAGAGGCAACCCCTTTCTTATATAAAGGATACATGAGGTTAAGATAAGGGTTTTCTTCACTTAAATCTTTAGGGTTTGCCTGAGCTTTCAGGTGGTTTTTTAAACTTGGGCTTACAGGATCGTCGTTAAAGTCACCCATAGCAAAAAGTTTAGTAGTAGGATCTGCAGCTCTTATGCTGTCCATCTGTTGTTTTAATAAGGCAGCAGCAGCATTTCTTTTAGGTAGAGAAATTGCTTCACCACCCCTTCTTGAAGGCCAGTGGTTCATAAAAAACGCTACTTTTTCATTATCTAAAAATCCTGTTACTACAAGGATGTCTCTTGTGTATTCTCTTTTTCCGTTGTCACCGTAAATTACCAGTTCTTTTTTTAATGAATTGGTTGGGGTAAACCTTCTTTTCTGATAAATCAATGCCACATCAATTCCTCTGTAGTCGTAAGAGTTGTAATGAATAATTCCGTAGTCATATTTCTTTAAAGCAGGTTCGTTCACAAGATCCTGAATGACCTGTCTGTTTTCAACCTCAATTAAACCTACCACTGCCGGAGCTGTTTTGGTATATTGTGCTCCCATTTCAGAAATCACCTTAGCTTCGTTAGCCAGTTTTGCCTTATAAATTTTAGTTCCGTAGTTTTTAGCACTTTTAGGAGTGAATTCTTCAGAACCACTTTGTATTCTTACTGCTTTTTTCCCTTTCAAAGCACCGTCACTCCAAGGTCCGTCGTATTTTTCTGCTTCCAGAAACTGGATAGAATCCATAGGAATACTTCTGTGGAAAGCAGGGTTTTTAATGTCCTTGGTGCCGTCTATATAATCTGCTGAGCGAATAGTATCCCAAAGGTTTTCTACATTTAAAAAACCTACGGTAGCTACTTTTCTCAGTTTTCCTTGTTGTTGGGAGAATGCCACGATCGAAATAAACAGGGCAAACAGACTCGAAAATCTCTTCATCTCTTTGGAGTTTTATTATACTATTAATTACAAATTTACTTTTTTTTAACTCGCTGCGTTTTAAATATTTGTAAATTTAAAAGCAGTAATTCGAGCCTCTCTTTTATAATGATTCTTAAAAGATTGCAATGTTAAGGAAAAATAACGTTAAAAAAGTTCTGAATTGCAAAATTTGATTAAATTTGTGCCCCCAACTTTTAAACTGTTGAAAATTAACAATAAAAGTATTAAAAAATAAATATACTCATGATTAAAAAATTATCATTGATCTCTTTATTTACTTTGCTGCCTGCTTCATATTATTATGCGCAGACAACTGTGTTTGCGTATCTTAAGGATGCGGACGGTAAACCTGTGGAGCAGGCAAGTGTAGATTTAAAAGGAGCAGGAAATGATGCAAAGGCAGACAAAATCGGATATTTCCAATTTAAAGATTTGATGCCTGGACATTATCAGATTATGGTTACAAAACCCAATTTTGAAACTAAAATTTTTGAATTTGATGTAACCAGTGATGAGAAAAGAAAAGATCTTGGAGTAATTACTCTTTATTCTGCATTAAATGGTGCAGATCAAGGGTTAGCTATCATAGAAGATTCTGGAGAAAGTGATGGCGGTGGTGCACAGCAAACAGCAACGGTGGGATTATTACAGTCTTCTCAGGATGTTTTCAGCAGAATTGCAAGTTTTGATTTAGGACCCTATTGGTTCCGTCCAAGAGGAATTGATAGCAGAACAGGTGAGAATATGATCAACGGGGTTTCTATGGCCGCTGCAGATAATGGAGATGTAGACTTCAGTACCTGGGGAGGATTGAACGAAATTACCCGTTACCCGGAAATTGCAGCTAACCATGCCCCTT
Source organism: Chryseobacterium indologenes (assembly GCF_002025665.1). Lineage (GTDB taxonomy): Bacteria > Bacteroidota > Bacteroidia > Flavobacteriales > Weeksellaceae > Chryseobacterium > Chryseobacterium metallicongregator. The sequence goes on from NZ_CP018786.1 coordinate 168,753, forward strand.
CAGAATATGCTTTCGGAGGAACCACCGGAGTTTTTTATAAAAATACAAAAGCCAGCGAGTACAGAAAAGGAAGTCAGCTGACGTACTCTCTGACAAACAGAAATTATACCAACAGATTATCCTACAGATTTTCATCCGGAATGAATAAGAACGGATGGGCATTTACAGGAATGATCGCAAGGAGATGGGCACAGGAAGGGATTCAGGATGGTACCGCTTATGATGCATACAGCGGATATATAGGTATTGAGAAGAAATTCAGTGACAGCCATACTATGACTTTGAATGCCATAGGTTCTAAATATGCAAGAAGCTCTTCAAGTCCAAGTACTCAGGAAGTTTATGACTTCAGAGGTGTTCATTACAACTCTTACTGGGGATGGCAAAACGGTGATAAAAGAAATGAAAGAGTGAAAAGAGGTTTCCAGCCGATGATTCAATTGCAGGATTTCTGGAAAATCAATAAAAACTCTCAGCTATGGACGTCTGTTTCTTACCAGTTTGGGAAAGAGTACAGTTCAAGATTGGATTGGTACAGAGCGAATAACCCGTCTCCAACTTATTACCGTAATCTACCAAGTTATTGGTTAAATTATAAAGATCCGTCTCCGGAGCAGGCTGCCAACATCGGAATTACAAGAGACTGGTGGACGAATGATGACCAGTCACACACACAGATCAACTGGGATAACCTTTATAATGCCAACAGAAACGTAGAGTACAATGCTTTACTTGGCGGAAGAAGAGCAGCTTATTATCTTGTAGATGATGTAAAAGATGATAAAGTATGGAATGTATCTACTCACTATACTTATAACTTCACTGATACTTCCCGTTTTATCTTAAACTTATCTTATCAGAACTACAGATCTGAACAGTACAGAGAAGTAAACGATCTTTTAGGTGCTGATTTTGCCCTGAATATGGATCCTTTTGCATCCAATACCACAGCAGGAAGTGTTTGGGGTAAATTTAATACAAGAGAAAGTGACACTGATGTTGCCAAAAGAGAAGGTGATAAAATCGGGTACAGCTATATCTTCAGAAGACAGGAATTCAAAATAAACCCAGCTTTCAAATTCTCCACAGGTAAATTTGATGTTTTTATTTCCGGATTGTTTGGTTATACTACGAACAGCAGAGAAGGATTGTTCCAACACTATCTGTATGAGTCTTCTTATGGAAAAGGATCAGACCAAAACTTCTGGAATGCAGGAGTTAAAGGTCAGGTTACCTATAAAATCAATGGTAGAAACTTCCTTGTTTATAATGGAGCTTACTTTTCACAATCTCCTTTCTTAAATGATATTTACTTTAATACAAGAGTAAGTGGTGTTACAACTCCTGGGATCAAGAATGTTGTTGTTGATGCTAATGACCTGAGCTATGTAATCTCTACTCCGATTGTTAAACTTAGATTGACAGGTTATCTTGTTAATACTCAAAATGAAACAAGCGTACAAAGATATTTCGCACAGGGTGTTAAACTGACCAACCTTACTGAGAGCGGTGATCAGGCTCCGGTTCAGGATGGAGCTTTCATTACACAGGTATTGGCAGGAGCCAATAAGAGAAATATGGGAATTGAGCTTGGTGCACAGGTGAAAGTAACGCCTAGCTTAACTGCCAGTGGGTTACTAAGCTTAGGACAATATACTTATACTAATAATCCTACTGTTTATTTTGCATCTGATGCCGTTGGAACTTTCAGAGAGCTTGACGGAAACGGAAATATCGTATCAAGATCTTATACCAACATGGGTGAGGCTACTCTTAAAAATTACAGACAAGGTGGAACTCCTCAGGAGGCATATACATTAGGCCTTCGTTATAGCAGCCCTAAAAACTACTGGTGGGTAGGAGCAACCTGGAACTATTTTGGACATTCATTCTTAGATCCGTCTCCGGTAACCAGAACAGACAGGTTCTATACCAATCCTGGTACACCAGGAGTACCTTATGACCAGGTAACTGATGAAGAACTTGCAAGAGTTCTTACGCCTACAAAGCTTCCTTCAGCATTCTTCTTCAATATCAATGCAGGGAAGTCCTGGATGATTGGTAAATATTATGTATTGGTATCCGGATCTGTCAATAACATCCTTAATAACAGAAACTATATTACAGGAGGATTTGAGCAGACCAGAAACGTTAACTATATTGATTATGCGAATGATTATGACAGCGGAAACATGGTTTTCGCACCAAAGTATTGGTATAATCAGGGCAGATCTTATTTTGTTAACCTTCAATTCAGATTCTAAAAAACTAAAATTAAAAATCGAAAACAATGAAAAATATATATTTTAAAGCAGCGATCTTTAGTGCTATTTCAATGCTGTCATTCTCGTCTTGTGTAAAAACTGATGATTATGAATTACCGGAAATTAAATGTACTAACAAATTTGCAGCAGCTAATCACCCGTTAACTGATCTTGCTACTATTGCAAAAGCAAAACCAACGGAAGCGGATATCATTAAAGAAGATTACATCGTTGAAGCCTATGTTTCTTCAAGTGATGAATCAGGAAATATCTATAAAATGATGTTCCTTCAGGATAAGCCAGAAAACCCGACACAAGGGATTGAAATTGACATCGATGGTGGAAATCAGTATCTTGATTATCCTACCGGATCTTTAGTAAGAATTAACCTGAAAGGATTGATTGTTCAAGGTATTAACGGAAACATTAAAGTAGGTTCTTTTGATCCTAACTATCCTATCGGTAGAATCAACCCTAATAAAGTTTCAAATTATATTGCAAGAGTTTGTGACGGACAAAAGGCTGTAGTAACTGCAATAAAGCCATTAGAGTTTAATTCTATCGCTGATGCTCTTAAAAATGGAGCTCACATCAATCAGCTTGTAAAAATTAAAAATGTTCAGTTCGAAGAGCCTGAATTGACAAAAACTTTTGCTGATGAATCAGGAACAGGGGACCGTTATATTACTGATAAAAAAGCTGGTAGATTAGATCTTCGTTTCAGCAATTATGCAACTTTTGCGAAATCTCCGATTTCTCCTAAATATGCAAAAAGTGGCGAAATCGTTCTTCTTCTGAGCCGTTTTACCAGTTCAAGTAATGCAACAATTTTCACAGATCAGGCGTATATCAGAAATCTAGATGATATAAACTTCCCTAATGACAGATTCAATCCAGGTGAACCAGATGCTCCTTCTGCTTCTGCTGTAAACCTTTTCGCAGGATCAGATTTTGAAAACTGGACAACTTTCTTATCAAGTGTAAATACTTTCGGTCTCAAGCCTTACGCTACACAAGGTGTTGGTCTGGGATATAATGGTACAAATTCACTTCAGATCAAAGGAACTCCTACAGCTAACGATTATGTATTTACCTCTGTGGCTACTACAGGAATCCCAGCTGTACCAAAAAGAATTACAATGTATATCAAAGGTACTGCAACAGGAAAAACTCTTTCTTTCAACGTATACAAAGCAGGTGGAGGTTTCTATGTGTTTAACTTAGGTACATTCTCTACAGGGGCTACTTTAGGAGTAGAAAGTGCTAACTCTTACACAGGATCTATCAATACAAACGGACAGTGGAGATTAGTTGAGCTTACTCTTACAGGTATTACGGATATTAACACTACAGCCGGAAAAGATATGTTTGCGATCAAAACTGGAAATGGTGGAATCTATGATGTTCAGATTGATAACATCAAAATTGAGTAATACATTAGGATACAATATATTCTAATACATTTTATAAAACAAAAACCACTGCATCAGCAGTGGTTTTTTTATTTCCTTTTATTTAACTGTAATTGTTGGATCCCAGTAAAAGTAGCCAAACAGAATCTGTTTGTTACTGTCATTCGGATCTAAAATATAAAGTCCAAACTGTACATAGAAGTTCTCTTTTCCTGTAGCTTTCACTTTAGAGTCGATACTGGCAAAAGTAATATCAGCAGCAGCGGCAGGAAGACCATTTTGAGAATTCAAATTAGGTACTGCAGCTTGTCTTCTTTCAACAGAATTGTAGATAAAGCTGTTAAAAACCTGATCTCCGGACCAGTACTTAATATTGTAGATGATAACAGCATCGTCAGAATTCTGATAGATGGAAGTTCCTCTGAAGGAAACTGTATCTCCGGCTCTTGCGCTGAAATTCAGATCAGCAGAACCTTGTCCGGAAATTGCGTTGGCATTGGAAACAATCATATGCTGGCTGTTATGATCAATTCCTGTAGGATTATTAGGGTCTTTACTTGGGTTTGGATAAGTAGCTCTTACATAATCCGTGTCTATTACAATCAGGACATCTATTTCCTGACTGGATGATTTTTGTTGTACATCGTCCATGATATTTCGTTTTTAGTTTGGTGTTTTCTTACTCATGTGGCTTTTCAGATTTCGCCCCGTTATTTATGTGATTCCGGCTTCACCTTGATGGTTGTAATTACAATACAAATGTACATTGCTGAAAATGAAAATATTAGAGTGGAAATGCTGAAATTTCAGATTAAGTATTTGTACTTAATTAATCTCTTCAAAGTGATTTTTTATGGGGTCAAAAAAAATACCCTGAAAAGTCTGACTTTCCAGGGTACCCATTTATAATGGTTAAATCTAATTTTCGTTTAAAAAGAAACCTCGTTCACTTCTTTTCCTCTTTGGAAGTTCATTGTTTTCTGGCTGCCTTTGTAGGCAATGTTCACCAGGTTGATCTGCTTAGGAAAAGCGCTTAAAAGGATCGTATTTTTAATCTTTAAGGTATTGATATCCGAAACGCCTCCGGTTTCAAAATATACCCATACAGTTTCTCCACTGACCTGACTTCCTGTGAAGGTAATCGTTTTAGGAGCTCCATTGACAAAAACATCAAAATTATTGTTCACATATTTTTTTACCTCTGCTTCAAATCCTGCCGTATTGGGGTTGATTTTAATCGCATCAGAGATATGGCTTGTATTCATTTTTGTGGTAAACTTCAATGTCTTGCTTCCATCAATATAGTCAACTTTGGTCATTGAAGAGAAAAAGTCTACATACATAAAACTCATTAACACAAAAAATGTTAAAATTCCTGATATATATAAAAGTTTTTTCATCTTAATTAATAGATTTACAATCATACTTGTTCGTTATAAGTCACAAATAATATGCCAATTAGAAATTTACATTTACAGAATATTTATCATAAAAGGCTTTAATATGTGCTACAGCCTCATCAGCAGTATCTACCACCCGATAAAGATCAAGATCATCTTCCGCAATCATTCCTTCTTTTAACAGAGTTGCTTTAAACCAATCCAGTAATCCACCCCAGAATTCACTTCCTACCAAAACAATTGGGAATTTTCCAATTTTGTTGGTCTGAATCAAGGTCATCGCTTCAGTCAGCTCATCCAGTGTTCCGAATCCTCCAGGCATTACTACGAATCCTTGAGAGTATTTTACAAACATTACTTTTCTCACGAAAAAGTAATCAAAGTTCATAGAATAGGATTTGTTGATATAAGGATTAAAATGCTGTTCAAAAGGAAGATCAATATTAAGTCCTATAGATTTCCCTTTGGCATTAAAAGCTCCTTTATTTCCTGCTTCCATAATCCCTGGACCGCCTCCGGTAATAATTCCGAAACCTAGTTTGGTGATCTTTTCAGCAATATCTACCGCCATTTCATAATACTTGTTCTCCGGCTTCAGTCGGGCAGAGCCAAATATAGAAACGCATGGGCCAATTTTAGCCAGTTTTTCATAGCCGTCTACAAATTCAGCCATGACCTTGAAGACCATCCAGCTGTCTTTGGTGATTGTTTCGTCCCAGGTTTTCTGTCTGAAACTGTTATGCAGTTTTGTTTCGTTAATGTCAAGTTCTGGATTTACTAAACTTTCATCCCTGGTTCCATCAATTTCCATTGCAAAAATTTATTTAAAATGTTTTTCGGCTTCTATTATAGATGATGGTCTTCCGACATCAATAAGAATACTGTCGTGTACAAAACCATGTATATGCTCGGTCTGCATCAGATCCAGATATTCTTCCATAACAGAGAATTTGCCTGTTCTTTTTATTTTTTCGAAGATAACAGGATTGATACAATGAATTCCGCTGAATGCAAGAGCTCTAAAGCCTTTATTGAATTCTGCTAATCTTTGTTCACCAGTCTGTACATTCAGCCAGCCTCTCAAAACCATATCATCATTGAAAAGGAGTTTTCTCGAACTTTCTCTGTCCGAAACCGCTAAAGTAGCAAAATCTTTTATCTTTTTGTGGTATTCTACCAATGCATTGATGTTCAGATCGGTTAGAATATCAGCGTTCATGATTAAAAAATCTTCTCCGTGATCTAGGAATTTTCTTGCAAATATCAAGCCGCCACCAGTTTCCAGAAGCTCATTGGTTTCATCAGAGATTTCAATCTTGCACCCGAAATTATTGTTTTTATTCAGAAAATCAACAATCTGTTCTCCAAAATGATGAATGTTGATAACAAAATCCTTTATTCCGAAACTTTTCAGGTAATTAATATTTCTTTCCAGAAGCGGAATTTCATTTACCTTGGCGAGTGCTTTTGGATGATGATCTGTAAACGGCTTAAGTCTGGTACCTTTTCCAGCTGCGAAAATTAAAGCTTTCATAATTTTATAAGTAATGTGTGATTGATAATGAGTAATATATGTGTAATTAGAAAATTACTTATTGCTCATTACTGATTACTAATGTTCAGTTGCGGTTGTTCATCATGATGAAGGGTTACTTGAGTTCCTTCAGGATATTTTTCTTTGATAAATTCAGCGATTTTTATAGCAGAATATACCGATCTGTGCTGTCCGCCTGTACATCCGAAGTTGATTTGAAGATGTTCAAAACCTCTTGCAAGATAATCGTCGATATTGATAGAAACAAGAGATTTTACCAATTCCAGGAACTTAGGCATTTCTGTTTTTGTTTCCAGATATTCCTGAACTCCGATGTCATTTCCGGTCTGGATTTTATATTCTTCAATTCTTCCTGGATTTAATATTCCACGGCAGTCAAAAGCGAAACCTCCGCCATTTCCTGAATTGTCTTTAGGAATTCCTCCTTTTTTGTATGAAAAACTGTGTATCTCGATGTTTAGCATATTTTTTATTTTTAAACCATTAAGGCTTATTTAGTTATGTTGAAGTCGCTTTGTGCTTTGCTCAAATATTTTCACTCTGTCAGTCTGAGCGGAGCCGAAGACTTATTTATTTATTATTTCTTCAATTTTTTGCTTTGCTTTCTCTGATGTCAGTTGCTGAATTACTTTTTGCAATTCCGGATAATTATTCATCTGTTCCCATGAGTCTGCAAATTGGGTAATATTCTGTATCCCTTTTTCAAGGCTGGCCATGAAATGTTGCTTTCTCTGAATCAATCCTCGGAATACATAGGCTCCTAATACTTGCAGAAATCTCATCATCTGAATAGGCATCACTGCATTTTTCAACTGCATTCTTGTTTCAGGATTTTCAAACTGTTGAATATAATATTCCAGCATTTCCTGTTTGAAATCTTCCGGGAAATTGGCTTTAGCCTGAAAAAGAAAAGAGATGACATCATACATTAACGGACCTTTCATTGCCGATTGGTAATCGATGAAAGAGACTTCATTTTTTTCATTCACCATAATATTTCTTGCCTGAAAATCTCGGATCATAATTCCTTTAGGTTCAAGATTTTCAATAAGTACAACAATTTTTTTAAACTCTTTCAGAAGAGTAGATTTATTGTATTCAAGTTCCAGAAAATCGGCGACAAAATTTTTGAAGTAATAAAGATCATGAATCACGGGAAGTTCATCATAACTTTCATATTCAAAGGTTTTTGAAAAATCAATTTTTCCCTGGGTCTGTATCTGCAGTTGGAAAAGCTTTTCTAAGGTCTGCTTAACCAAAGATTTTACAGTAGGAGATAATTGTTCTTTTGTAATCACCTCGGAAAGTGTCTGCTGCCCTAAAAACTCCTGAATGTACATTTTTCTGTCATCAGAAACAGCAATGATAGAAGGGGTATTGAGATTCAACCCGGAGAATACTTCGGAATAGTAAAGAAAACTTTCATTTTCCGGAAGATTTTCATTGTACGTGATGATGTATTTTTCAATGCCTGTAGTGGCCAGAAAATTGACCCTCGCAGAGCCGCTTTGAGCTAATGTGACGAATTCAGAAGATTTTTTACCTATATGGTTTTCAAAAAATCGTTTTGCGTTATCAGAAGTCATAATATGAAAACAAATATACTAAATTAACATGAGTTGGAAATGATAGATTTAAGAAGTGATGGATGAAGATCAAAGAGTTATTATTAGGGAGATGTAGAATTTTGGTTTTATTGATTGTTTTTGTGAAAAATTTTCAGTGTAAGCCTAGCAATTATACGGTTTGAACTCTTGTTTTTAACTTTCTTCATTCAAATTCAGGATATTACAAGCTAATTTTTATCTTTGTATTATGCTGAAAGACTTTAAACCTGTTTTGGGTATTTTATTGCGTTTTATTATTATTTATCTGGTGCTGCTTTTTGCCTATCAGTTCTATCTGAATAGTGGGAAAGACTCCGGATTGGATTCTTTTTCAAGGATGATTGCCAATCAGGTAACGTCTCTTCAGAATGCGATAGGTTACCCCACAGAACTTTATGACGATGTAAAGAACGAACAGGTTTGGTTTTATGTTAAACAGAATTATGTGACGAGAATGGTAGAGGGCTGTAATGCGATTTCTGTTATCATTTTATTTGTGTCTTTTGTTTTTGCTTTTTATAAAGGAACGAAAACTTTTGTTTTTGTGGGAGCAGGATTAGTATTATTGTACGTTATCAATCTTTTAAGAATTGTAGGATTGAATATTGTGATGTCAGATCATAAAGAATACGGAAAGATGTTTCACGATTTTATTTTTCCTGCCATTATTTATGGAAGTGTGGTTGTCCTTTGGCTGATCTGGATTAAATTTTTTGCCTTAAAACATGAAAATTCTTAGCTGGTTTGTGGTTCTCGCAGGTGTATGCGGATTGATTGGGGTAAGAGCTCTAGAAGGAACTCTTTTTTATGACCCTTTTTTAGATTACTTTCACGAAGCCAATAAACATATTGAGTTCCCTGTCTTTGAGTGGGGAAAACTGATTACAGGATATGTGTTCAGATTTATTTTAAATCTTCTTTTTTCCTGCCTGATTATTTATGGTTTATTTAAAAATAAAGAATGGACTTTGCAGGGAGCTGTAATGATGATTGTCGTTTTTGCCATTACATTCCCGATTTACCTGTACTGTATTCACAGCAAATTTGAAATAGGATATCTTTTTTCTTTTTATATGAGAAGATTCGTAATTCAGCCTTTGATTATCCTTTTGATTGTTCCGATGTTCTATTATCGAAAACAGATGGCTCTTAAATCAAATTGATAAAACCAAAACTGAATTTCCTTACTCATCTTCAGAGATGGTATGTTTATCTACACTTGTAACATTTTCCGGGGTCCATTCTACCCGTTTGATAAAGCTTTTTTCGCGAACAGGACATTCTTTGATCTGGCAGATTGAACATGAAATTGGTTTACAGTCATCCATATGAAAATTGAACTCAATAGTACGTTTAATATTTTTAGCAAGAAGGATGATTACCTTTTCCATTTCTCCGTGGGCATCACGCAGATCATAATACCATGGAAGGGTAATATGGGCATCAATATGCAGGGAAGATCCGAATTGTTGAATTTTCATATTGTGTACATCAATCCATTCTATTTGTCTGTTTTCTTCAAGGATTTTAATCACCTGATTTAGTATTTCAGGATCCTGCTCGTCCATAATGCCGCTCAGAGATTTTCGAACGATTTTATAGCCTACAAATATGATATAAAGCCCAAAGCTTAATGCTACTACTGAATCCAGCCAATAAATTTTGGTGAAGTAAACAATAATTAAACTGGCAACCACGCCAAGGGTTGTAATGGTATCCGACTGAAGATGTTTACCGGATGAAATAAGAACAAGAGAGTTTTCTCTTTCTCCTTTTTTAATAGAAATATATCCCAGCAAATAATTAATAACTGCAGTGGCAGCAATAATCCATATCCCAAGATCAATTTTACTCAGTGTTTTTCCTACAATAAGACTGTGAATTCCTTCGTAGATAATCATAACACCGGCTATGGCAATCAAAGCTCCTTCAATTCCGGAAGTCACGAATTCTACTTTCCCATGGCCATACGGATGGTCATCATCTTTAGGTTTGGCCGCAAGATGAAGAGAATAAAGTCCCATGAATGCACTGATGACATTAACGATACTTTCCATAGCATCAGAAAATACAGCATCAGAATTGGTAAGCTTCCATGCAATAATTTTTCCGACAAAAAGGATGATTCCAAATGTGGCAATAAGCTTCTGGAATCCTATTTTCTCTTTATGGGTATTTTTCTGGGTATTCATACTGTGTTTGATAAAAAAAAGAATCTCAATTCTGAGACTCTTTTTATTTTGTTAGTTTATACTAAGTTGTTTGCTACAAGGTATTCTGCAATTTGTACAGCGTTTGTTGCTGCTCCTTTCCTCAGATTGTCTGCAACGATCCAGAGGTTGAGTGTTTTGGGCTGCGAAAGGTCTCTTCTGATTCTTCCCACAAAGACCTCATCTTTTCCTTCTGAATACAGAGGCATCGGGTAGTGGTTGTTTTTTACATCATCCATTACAATGACTCCCGGAGTTTCAGCTAAGATTTTTCTTACTTCATCCAGTTCAAATTCATTTTCGAATTCAATATTTACACTTTCAGAATGTCCTCCCTGAACCGGAACTCTTACAGCAGTTGCTGTTAAGTTAAAGGTATCGTCTCCTAAAATCTTCTTAGGTTCCTTCATCAGTTTGATCTCTTCTTTGGTGTAGTCATCTTCTGCAAACACATCACAGTGTGGTAATGCATTTTTGAAAATCTGATAAGGATACACTTTTTCAGTAGAATCATCTCCGCTGATTTCACCGTTTAACTGGTCTACAGCAGCTTTACCTGTACCTGTTACAGACTGATAGGTAGAAACAATTACTCTTTTTAAATCATATTTTTTGTTCAAAGGTCCAAGAACCATGACCAACTGAATGGTAGAACAATTCGGATTTGCAATGATTTTATCTTCTTTTGTTAGGACATCAGCATTGATTTCCGGAACAACTAATTTTTTGTCAGGATCCATTCTCCATGCAGAAGAATTGTCAATTACTGTTGTTCCTGCTTCTGCAAATAAAGGAGCAAATTCAAGAGAAGTAGAACCACCTGCAGAGAAGATTGCAATATCCGGTTTGGCAGCTATAGCGTCCTTCATGCTTACGATGGTAAATTCCTTCTGTTTATACTTCACCTTCTTGCCTACAGATCTTTCGGATGCTACCGGGATTAATTCTGTTACAGGGAAGTTTCTCTCCTCCAAAACTTTAAGCATAACTTGTCCAACCATTCCTGTTGAACCTACTACAGCTACTTTCATTGATTTAATTAAAAATTTAAGATTAAACTATTTATAAATTATAACGCATATAATTTCTTTGTCTGTTTTAAGCCCCGAAGACTCTTGTCCAAGGGAATGCAAATGCAAATAAACCTACTGCAATCAGTCCCATAATTACTACTCCTAAAGAAATAGTATCATTGGATTTTACTTTTTTGTTGACAATGGTCATCAAAACTGCAGCAATAAGCATAGAGAATGGATGTTCAACATATTGGAATCTTAATGCTGCATTTTTCATTACTTCTCCCATGTTTAAACCTTTGCTGAAAGTGGTGATCAGCATAATGATCCCTAATAAAAACTGAACGTGGAAGAAAATCATTGTGAAAAGAGTTGTTTTCTTCAAAAATTTGTTCACTTTTCCACTGAAACCGAACATGGTAGCTAAAAGTGCAATGACAAATAATGTTACCAAAAGAATTTCAAGATACCCGAAACCTTTATGGGCATTAAGTAAAATGTTGTAAAAATCCATAATCCTATTTTTTTGTACACAAAGATAACAAAAATCCCGGCTCAAAGCCGGGATTGATATTTATAAAATCTAATATTGTGATATTATTAGAAGTTGAATGATAATGTAGTAGACCAAGTTCTCCCGAATCCGAAGAATACTCTGTTTGAAGGATCAAGTCCTTTGTACAATGTAGCCTGGTAAGCATCATATTTCTGTTGAGCAGTTGTTGTAACTCCACCAGTTGTAGTGGTAGTAAAGTCACCAAGCTCTTTAGTTTTGATGTTTGTAGCACCATCTTGAATATAAGTAGTATCAAACAAGTTGTATACGTTTACACCAAGAGTAAAATATTGGCTTGGATTTTTCAATTTAATCTTATAAGATGCACCTATGTTGAATAAATTAAAGTCAGGTAATTTTAAAGCTTCGTTTCCTGGTTTAATGAAGTCATTCATATTCATTGCTGAATAAATTCTTCCTACATATTGCCAGTTACCATAGATTCTAAGATCTGTAACCGGAGTTACTGTAAATCCTAATGAAGATGTGGTCTGTGGAACACTGTTATTGGTTCCTCCTACATTTACTTTATCTAAATAAAGAGTAGAAGTGTTAGATCCGTCTGTTAGGATAGGAGTGTTATCATCCTGGAAGTTTGATCCTGTTGCATTTCCTTTGTATTTGTAATCTCCCCAAGAGAACATACCTTGAAGTTCTAAGAATCTGTTTACTCTATAAGTAGCTTCAGCTTCAACTCCTTGGTGAAGTTGAGTAATTCCACTGATTTCAGAATATCCTCTGATACCATTTCCAAAGTCTACACCTCCTCTTCTGAACCATCTGTCTTTCCACTCAGTTCTATATAAGTTAACTTTTGCATTAAAGTTAGCTGTTTTGAATCCATAACCTAATTCAACAGAGAAGATTTTCTCATTAGTTAAGTTAGGGTTTACAACCTGTTGGTTACTTGGATATACTGCGCTCATCAAAGGTTGTTTGCTATAATAACCGATATTAGCGAAAACGTTGTTACTAGCATCGATGTTGTAGTTAGCTCCCCCCTTAATGTTATAACCAAAAAGGTTTTTGAATCCGGTTTTTCTTTCTACAGCCTGACCTTGTTGAATAGTTCCTGGTTTTGTAAAGTCATCAATTCTCTGATACCCTTGGTTTGAAACGGAACCTTGTGCATATACTGTTAGTTTTTCAGTAGAATATTCTACTTGCCCAAAACCACTGTACCACAATACTTCACCATCATTACTGAATGCTACTCTGTCTTCCATTGGTGCATTAGATCCACCGAAAGGATTCCAGTTTAGTTTTTGATAATCGTAAGTATTACGAACAATATTATTTGTAGCTAAATTTTTATTTGTGTTATCTGAATAACCAGAAGCTCCATAAAGATCAGAAAGTACTTGGTAGTGATATCCGTAGTAGTATCTGTCATCAGTACCGATAGAGAAGTTCCAGTTATCGTTAATTTTGTGTTGGAAGTTCATCAAAATTCCGTACCAGTTGTGAGAGTTTACACTTGAGCTACGTACTAAAGTGTTTCCTGATACACCTATAGTTGGAGTTACAGCTGCATTGGCTGCAAAAATTGTATTATAATTGTAGTGTCCTTCTGCATCAATGAAACTTGGATCTGTAATAGACTTGTTTCCAACTCTACCTAGGTTTCTTGCTCCACCACCACGTCCGTTTGACATGTAAGCAACGGTACTTAAAGTTGATTTATCACTGATCGTCCAATCCCAGTTCAACATCATTACAGGCTTAGAATAATAGTTCATAGCATTGGCTATGTTTGTTCTTCTTCCATCTGCTGATGTATAATATCCATAATCAGAGTTGTATTGTCTGTATGGTGTACCATCATTATCCGGGTTGTATTTGATATAGTTCCCAATAGTTGGAGCCCAAGATCTCTGATCGTGCCACTGTGGGGAAGAAGTTATCATAAACTGTAAGTTATGCTTCGCGCTTGGCTGGTAACCTAAAGCAAAGAAATAAGTATATGATTCGTAATCTGTATTTTGTACATAGGTTCCTCCTGCTTGTCTGGCCATCAAGAATGATGCAGCCCAACCATTTTCAGATTTTCCGGTATTGTAAGCAAAAGATGTTTTTAAGAAATCGTTATTACCAATACCTAATCTAACTGCTCCACCTTGTTTCATATCAGCAGAACGGGTAATGAAGTTCATTGTTCCTCCTACAGAAGCAATTGCTAATTTAGAAGATCCAAGACCTCTTTGTACCTGCATAGTGCTGGTAACGTCAGATAACCCCGTCCAGTTAGACATATATACGGTACCACTTTCCATATCGTTAACTGGCATACCGTTTACCATTACTGCAATGTTTCTGGATTCAAACCCTCGCATTGTAAGCTGTGAATCTCCAAAACCACCACCACCTTTTGTAGCATATACAGATGGTGTTGTATTTAACATTTCTACAAGCTCTTGGTTACCTTGTCTTTCAAGGATCTGAGCTGCTTTGATTGTAGAAACTGCTACCGGTGTTTTTCTATCTTTAGCGATATCTGTAACACCTTTAAGGATTACCTCTTCAATATCTTTAGACTTAGCTTTCGCTGTATCCTGAACTTGTTGAGCGTAATAAACACTAGCTGTAGATAATGTAATAACCGCAGTTAGTATCGATTTGTTGATTAATTTCATAATCGTTAGTAATAATTAGATTTAATTTTCTGCAAAATTCGCAAAATAAAATTTAACTATTATTAACTCAATGTTAATTTTTAATCAGTCTTAATAATGTTAAAGCGTTAAAAATCAATATTATGGCTAAAAATTGAATTTTTGTATGAAAAAAGTCATGTTATTGAATTTTTAACAAAGTGGTGGTGTTTTTGTTAAAAATTCAACGCTATTTCACTGCTTTGAGACTCAGATCTATATTCTCAGCAGAGTGTGTAAGGGCTCCTACAGAGATATAGGTAACGCCTGTGGAGGCAATTTCTTTTAACATATCGCGGGTAATTCCACCTGAAGCTTCAGATTCACAAGAACCGTTAATCATTTTTACAGCTTGCTTCATCATTTTTACATCCATATTATCCAACATGATTCTGTCAACTTTTGCATTGATGGCTTCCTGAACTTCTTCAAGGTTTCTGGTTTCAACCTCTATTTTTAATTTTTTCTTATTCTTTTTAACGTAATCCTTTGCCATTGCTACTGCATTGGTAATGCTTCCATTGTAATCAATATGATTGTCCTTCAGCATGATCATGTCATAAAGACCGTATCTGTGATTGGTTCCACCGCCAATAGCCACCGCCCATTTTTCGCACATTCTGAAATTGGGAGTCGTTTTTCTTGTATCTAAAAGTTTAGTTTTTGTCCCTACTAATCTGGAATCCCACTCATGGGTAAGGGTAGCGATGCCACTCATTCTCTGCATACAGTTAAGAACAAATCTCTCTGTGGAAAGGATAGATCTTGCGCTTCCTGTAACAATAAGAGCTACATCTCCAAATTTACATGGAGTTCCATCTTTAATGAAAATCTCTACTTTTAAATTCTTGTCAAATGTTTTAAAAATGATTTCAGCCAGCTCAACACCTGCAAGAATACAATCCTGTTTTACCAAAAGCTTGGCACTTTGCACAAGATCCTGTGGAATAGTAGAAAGAGTAGAATGGTCACCGTCCTGAATATCTTCTTCAAGCGCACTTTTTATGAATGCTTTTAATGCTTTATCTGTAACGTATGCTGGTCTTTTCATTATATTATGCTTTTAAGCTAAATCTTTATTATAAAATGCTCCCTTATTCTCTGTCATTTCCATGGATTGGGTAATGATGAGGTGTGCAACGGTTGTTAAGTTTCTTAATTCTGACAACTGTGGAGATAAGATAGAGTAGTGGTATATTTCATCTACTGCAGCTGCAATTTCCTGGTGTTTTTGCAGTGCCATATTCAGACGTCTGTTGCTTCTTACAATACCTACAAGATCGCTCATCATTTCCTGAAGTTGTTTTCTCAGATAACTGACGATAACCATTTCGTCCATGATTTTCATTCCTTCTTCATTCCATTCCGGAACGGCTTTCAGATCATCAAAGTTGAAATTGTTTTCATTAAGAAGGTCTACCGTTTTCATGGCTGCATTGTGCCCGAAAACCAGGCCTTCAAGAAGTGAGTTTGAAGCAAGTCTGTTGGCGCCATGCAGTCCTGAGTTGGTACATTCTCCTACTGCAAAAAGATTTCTGATGGAAGACTGTCCGTCTCTGTCTACTTCAATTCCACCCATGAGATAGTGGCAGGCAGGTACAACAGGAATCAATTGAGTGAAAGGATCAATTCCTTCGTCTTTACATTTTTTATAAATATTCGGGAAATGTTCTAAGAATTTTTCATGGTTCATTTCTTTACAATCTAAACCGACAAATTCGTCTCCTGTAATTTTCATTTCGGCATCGATGGCTCTTGCAACAATGTCTCTTGAGGCTAATTCTTCACGTTCATCATATTTATGCATGAATTTTTCACCTCTTTTGGTTCTTAATTTTGCTCCATCTCCACGAACGGCTTCTGAAATTAAAAACAACATTCCATCCATTTTGCTGTATAAAGCTGTCGGGTGGAATTGGTAATATTGCATATTGGAAACGTTTCCTTTAGCACGGGCTACGAAAGCAATTCCGTCTCCGGTAGCAATAGTAGGATTGGTCGTATTTTTATAAACGTGTCCGGCTCCCCCGGTGGCAGCCAGTGTTATTTTAGAAGTTATTTTTTTGATTGTTTTGGATTTCTCATCCAGAATATAAGCCCCGTAGCAGTGGATGTCTCCTTCATTGAGTTCTTTTCCCGGAACGTGGTGCTGTGTGATGATATCAATCACATAATGATGATCAAGAATTTCGATATTCGGGCTGTTATTGGCTGTTTGCAATAAAGCTCTTTCAATTTCAAAACCTGTGATATCTTTATGATGGACGATTCTGTTTTCGGTATGACCTCCTTCTCTTCCTAAAGCGAATTTACCATTCTTCATATCGAACTGTGCTCCCCATTCTACAATTTCATTGAATCTTGCGGGAGCTTCCCTTACCACCATTTCTACGACATCGCGTTTGTTTTCTCCGTCCCCGGCACGCATCGTATCGTCGATATGTTTTTGGAAATTATCATTTTGAAAATCTGTAACAACAGCCAGACCGCCTTGAGCGTATTTTGTGTTGCTTTCGTCTTCATCAGATTTTGTTACAATAATGATTTTGGCATCAGGGAGCTGTTCAGAAACTTTAATGGCATAGGAAAGTCCGGAAATGCCGGAACCGATTACTAATACATCCGCTTTTATCATATGCTGGCTTTAGGTACAATCGTTTAAAATATTAAATAAATTTAAACAATTTTTCGTTTGGTTTTCTTACTTTTTTCATGTGTTGGAAATGATCTTCTTCAGAACGATAGCCTAAAGCGAGGGTAACAGTTACTTTTTCTGTTTCAGGATCGATATTCAGAATTTCTTCTATAAGATTCTGACGGAAGCCTTCCATCGGGCAGGAGTCTATATTTTCAATAGCGGCGGCATACATAAGATTAGCCAATACTATATAAGACTGTTTTTCTGCCCAGTTGAAAATTTCATCGTGTGTTTTCTGGTTAATATGCTGATTAATGCTGTTTCTGAAAGGATCCAGTGTTTCCATAGGAGTATCTCTTACTTCAGAAATATGATTAAAATAACCTCGGATGTAGTTCTCTTCTATCACTTTTTTTGAAATAATAACAATAAGATGAGAACAGGTGGAAATCTGTGATGGATTATAAAAAGCAGGAATTAATTTCTGTTTCATCTTCTCACTTTCAACAACCACAATTTTATAAGGCTGAAGCCCCAGCGAACTGGCAGACAGCTTTCCTGACTCAAGAATGTTGTGAAGAGTTTCCTGAGGAATAATCTGATGATTGAATTTTTTTACAGAATATCTTCTGCTTAAAGCTTCCAAATAATTCATACGACAAATTTAAGAATTGAATATGAATAAAGAGTCTTTAAAATGAAATATCTCCTGCCTGTTCATACAAAAAAATCACCCCGACCGGCGGGGTGATTCTTTTGATGTGGTGGAAAGTGTAATTATTCTCTGTTTTTTACAACAATCCAGCCTGAGAATTTTATCGGAGTACTGTTTTTATTATTTTCATTCCATGAAACAGAATACCAATAGTTTCCTGTAGGGACTTTTTTATGTCCATTGGTGGTTCCTGCCCATTTGTAGCCATTGGTTTTATCTGCCTGGAACATTTTATAACCATATCTGTCGAAGATGGCAATTTCCAGATTTTGTTTATTGGCTAATGCAGAGTAATCAACAAAATCATTAATTCCGTCATCATTAGGAGTAATTATATTGATCAGGTTAGGTACTGTAATATTGACTTCAACAGGAACGCAATTATAACCATCTCTTACATATACTTTAGCTTCTCCTCTAGTAATATTGGTGAACACATTGGAGTCCTGCCAGTTGATATTATCCATAGAGTATTGATAAGGAGGAGTTCCACCGTTAGCGTATACCGTTACGGTACTTCCTGAAATGTCAACCGTGGTAATAACAGGATTGTCAGAAGGATATACTGTTACTTTTTGTGTTGCAATACAATCTCCGGTTTTCAGTTTTACCCAGTAAGTACCTACTCCTACATTCTTGATGGATTGTGTGGTTGCTCCTGTGCTCCATTCATAGCTTTTGAATCCTGCTCCCGCATCTAATGTTGTGGTGTTTTCAATACAAATTGTCTTGTCAAGCAAAGTTCTTGAATAAACGGGAGGTATTACAGTTAATGTAACTTTAGCAATAGAATAGCATCCATTTCCATTAAAAACTTTAATATAAACAACTCCATTAGGAGCAATGTATGCTGCCGGAGTGGAGATGGCATTAGTTCCACTGATAGCATCTGTCAACGAAGGGTAATATTCTTTTGTAAGTCCACCCTGGGAAACTACAGCTCCTGTAAGGTTAAAAGAAGCCATAGATGGGTTGGTTTCAATGAAACATGATTTGAGTTCAACGTCATTAACAACTACTACAGGGTAAATGTTCAGTGTAATTTTAGAAGTACTTACACAACCCTGAGGTGTGGTTACTTTTACATATATTGTTGCTGCCGCAGAGGCATAGGCAGAAGGATTTGTTATCTGATTCGTACCGTTATTCAGATCATATAAAGTAGGATAGAATTCTTTGGTAACTCCGGCAACAGTTGTTACAGCAGCAGTATTGAGATCAAAGGTTGCTGTTCCGGCATTGTTGTTATTGCATCCGCTAAGAGTAGCATCTGTTGCTGCAAATGGAGTAGGATTAAGCTGAATAACACCATCACCATTATCGCAAAGAGTAGACGTAGGATCTTTTACCACCACCTTAATCGTTGTATTTCCAGAATATTGGAAACTTGTAGGATTGGCGATAGGGGTAGAACTTCCCAATACATAATAAGTGAAAATATAATTTCCAGGATTATTTACAAATTGAGAATTATAAGAAGTAAGGTCTACCGTACCATTTCCGGTAGCTGGATTTGTACAAACGAATGGAGTTATGGTATTACTTAAAATAGGAACTTTATCTACATATACTTTAACATCTTTAATAGAATGTCTTGCACTGGCTCCTCCGGTTGCTGCAGAGAAACCAAAATACCCCTGTGACATTCCTACAGCTCCTCCGGAAGGTGCAAAAGACTGATCTACGATAAGCACTCCGTTTATTCTTACTTTGATAATCCAGTTTGTAGGGTTGGTAAGGTCTGTTTCTCCGTTTACTTCAACGTGTCTGTAGGTATCTCCTACAAACGGCTGGGTAGCAATAAGGTCTGGAGAATGGAATGTGCTTCCCGGAGTAGTGTTGAATTCGATATTGTTACCTGCAGTATTATTAGTGCCATAAAGAATATGTACTTTACTCATCTGGCCTTCAGTGGTATTGTTGAAAATATCAAAACCAACCATTAGCCCAGAAGCATTGGCTGGAATACCGAGTCCTCCTCCTGATACAAATCCTGTTGGTGGATTGGCAAGATACCAGAAGGTAAAGCCGTCCCCCTTTCCAAATTGTGTGGTTCCGTTTCCGTCAATTCTGAAATCGAATTCTACTTTCCATTTATCACAGTAGCTTAAAGTAATAGGTGTTGATAATTTTACAGCCCCGTATCTGCTGGTCTGGTCTGTGGTAAGCCTTACAAAGTCTCCGCTTACTATAGCATCAGAGACAAGATCCCAGCCCGTTGTATTAACAGGGTTTCCGGTAAGTTGGTATGTTTGTGAAAATAATCTTCCCGGCAAGCATAATAAGATAGTCAGTAAAAAAATGAGTATATCTTTTTTCATAGTGGATGGATTGTGATGTTATACTTAATCTTAGAAATAAAATTGTTTTTTATGTTTAAATGGTGATAAAAAGCAATACCTGGTTCCAATCTTTGAGGAAGCAGATTCTGCTTTTAATACCGAAACTACCCCAAATGAGGTAGTTTCTGATAGTAAAATTTATTCTCTGTTTTTAACCAATACCCAGCCTGAGTATTTGGTTTCAGTATTGTCTTTGTTGTTTTCGTTCCATGAAATGGTGTACCAGTAAGTTCCTGTAAGAACTTTTTTACCAGAAGCTGTTCCGTCCCATGTAAAGTTTCTCATTTTTCCGGCTTCGTACAGTTTGTTACCATATCTGTCGTAGACAATGAATATCAGGTTTTTCTTGTAAGCAAGTGCTGAATAATCAATGAAATCATTTACGTTGTCGCCGTTTGGGGTGATAGCGTTAATCAGGTTAGGAACGGTAATCTGAACTTCAACAGGTGTACAATTGTAAAAATCTTTTACATACACTCTTACTTCGCCTCTTGCTAAACCTGTGAATATATTGCCAGGCTGCCAGTTCATTCCATCCAGAGAAAACTGATACGGAGGAGTTCCACCTGCTACATTTACAGTGATGGTGTTGTTGTCAATATCAATGCTGGAAATCACAGGATTTGCAGATGCTTTTACATTGACAGTCTGTGTAGTGATGCAATTGCCGGTTTTCAATTTTACCCAATAAGGACCTACTCCTACATCTTTAATAGATGAGGTAGTTGCTCCGGTGCTCCATTCATATCCGTCAAATCCTGGTCCTGCATCCAGGTCTGTTTTTTCACCAATACAAATGATCTTGTCTTTCAGAACAGAAGAGGTTACCGGAGGTAATACAATAAGGTTGATTTTAGCAATATTAAAACATCCGTTGGCATCCGTTACTTTTGCATACACTGCGGTACTTGTAGATAAATACTGAAGCGGATTCATAATTTCATTGATTCCGTCTAATGCATTAGCGATGGATGTGTAGTATTTTTTTGCAGCGCCTGCCCCTAAAGTAGTAACATCTGCAGTTGTCAAATTAAAGATGGCACTTGTAATATTATTTTCAATGAAACATGATCTTAGAGTAGCTTCTTTCACAGGAGTGTCCGGATAAAATGCAAGGGTAATTTTTGCTGAGCCTGTACATCCCTGAGGGGTTGTTACTTTTACATAAACAACTCCGGGAGCAGATAGGTAATTGTCAGGATTTTGAATCTCATTCGTATCGGCATTGAGGTCTGCCAGCGTTTTATAATATTTTTTTGTAACCCCAGGGACATTGGTTACAGCTGCTGTATTCAGATTGAAAGCTGCTGTTCCTGCTTTGTTATTATTACATACTGTGATGGTTTTGTCTTCCGCTTTGAAAGGGGCCAGAACCAATAAAATTTTACCATCCGGGTTATCACACAGTAGTCCTGCATTATCTTTAATAACAACTGTTACTGTTGAGTTGGCATTGAACTGATAATTGGTAGGATTCGCAATAGGTGTAGAGCTTCCAAATGGATAATAGGTAAATGTATAATTGGAAGGGTTGTTTACAAATTGTGAATTGAAAGTAGTCAGGTTTACAGATCCGTAACCGGTTGTAGGATTAGGACAGAATGACTGTGTTGCTGAATTCTGTAAAATAGGAACTTTATCCGTATAAATTTTTACATTTTTAATGGAATGTCTGGATCTTGCACCTCCTGTAGAAGCTGAAAAACCAAAATATCCTACAGTCATTGCTGCAGCAGCACCTGAAGGCGCAAAAGACTGATTGCAAATTACATTACCGTCTATTGTTATTTTTATAATCCAGCTGGTAGGAGCTGCAGGATCTACCTGCGCCGTTACTTCAACGTGTTTAAAAGTTGTTCCCTGAAAAGGCTGTGTAGTATTCAGGTCCGGGGAGTGGAAAGAACTTCCGGGAACATTAAAAAATTCGACATTATTGTTGTCAGTGGTATTTTGAACCAGTCCATAACCAACATGTACCTTACTCATGGTAGCAGTTGTGGTATTGTTGTAAGTGTCAAGTCCTACAACAAGTCCTACGGCATTTTGAGACACTCCAAGTCCTGAGCCTAATACGCTGGCTACCGGAGGGTTGGCGAGATACCAGAAGGCGATTCCATCTCCATTGGAGGTTTGGTTGGAATCCATTCTGAAATCAAATTCCACTCTCCATTTATCACAATATTTTAAGTTAATAGGATCATTCAGCCTGATGGAACCGGATTGGTTATTGGTATCCGGGGTCAGCTGAATAAAATCTGTGTTTACCTGAGTAGGTGAAACCATGGTCCATCCGGTAGTGTTCACTGGGTTTCCGATAAGCTGATAAGTCTGAGCGAAGGACTTCCCAGCTATACAGAGTAAAAAAACAGATAAATACAATAATAGATTTTTATTCATTTATAATGGGACTTAGATTAATATGTAAAGATATTAAATCCCAATTAAATAATATGTATTTAATGTTAATCTTGCTTAAATTTTAATAATATTTTAAAAAAATCCTGCTTATTATGATATAATGGTGAATATTGTAGAAGTGATTCCTTATTTATATTAATTAAATTAAAATAAGGAATTGTTATCCAAACCCTCAAAATAAGTATCAATTTCAAGATCTGGAGAACTGGCTGCTGCTACGGCTAATTTGTCGCAAAGTTCGTTTTCAAAATGTCCGGCATGGCCTTTTACCCAATGCATTTTTGGGTTGTGTTTGTTGTAGAGTTCAATGAATTTTTTCCAGAGATCAGGGTTTTTTACATTTTTCCAACCTCTCTTGATCCATCCGGTAATCCAGTTTTGGTTGATGGCGTCAGATACATATTTACTGTCGGTATACACATGGATGTCATTTTCTGTAGATTTCAGTTTTTCCAATGCAGTGATGACAGCCAGAAGCTCCATTCTGTTGTTGGTGGTTTTTCGAAAACCTTTTGAAAATGTTTTCTGGTAATTTTTTTCAGGAACGCGCATAAGAATTCCATATCCGCCTTTTCCCGGGTTTCCGCTGCAAGCTCCGTCCGTATAAATTTCGATTCTCAAATCTGCTTTTTAAAAATTGATGTATTGACTATAAAATTGAACTGAATTTTAGCCTTTGTTTAAAAGGGGAAGTCATCATCGTCGTCAAAGTCATTCATTGAAGATCCTGAAAGTTTTGAACTGTCCGGAAGATCAAATGCTGCTCCTGGCTGAATTGTTGTTTTGATCTTGTCAAATCCGCTAGGTTCTCCGAAGTTGGAAGGATATCCTCCTCCAGCACCACCGTCAAGTGCCGCTTCAATATCACCGAATTTTGCAAAATGTTTCAGGAATGATAATCTTACATCTGCCGTAGCACCATTTCTGTGTTTTGCAATAATCAGTTCGGCCTGGTTTTCTGTAGAAGTTTCCTGTCCTTCCTCATCATTATCCCAAACCGTAATTTTATAATACTCCGGTCTGAAGATGAAAGATACGATATCCGCATCCTGCTCAATTGCTCCGGATTCCCTCAGATCTGAAAGCTGAGGTCTTTTTCCAGGTCGGGCTTCCACACTTCTTGAAAGCTGAGACAGGGCAATTACCGGTACGTTAAGTTCTTTTGCAATGGCTTTTAATGAACGTGAAATCATGGAAATCTCCTGTTCACGGTTTCCAACTCCTTTTCCACCGCTGCTTCCTGCAGTCATCAGCTGAAGGTAGTCAACCATGATAATTCTTACTCCATGCTGCATTACCAGTCTTCGGCATTTTGCGCGGAAATCGAATATGGAAAGGGAAGGGGTTTCGTCAATATATAACGGAGCATTTTCCAATTCGGATACATTGGAGAACAGTCTTTGCCATTCTTCATCATCCAGGGTTCCTTTTCTTAGTTTTTCTGATGAGATTCTTGTTTCGGAAGCAATCATTCTGGTAATCAGCTGTACCGAGGCCATCTCGAGAGAGAATAATGCCATAGGAACTTTATGTCCCACTGCAATATTTCTTGCCATGGAAAGAAGAAATGCCGTTTTTCCCATCGCGGGACGGGCTGCAATAATAATAAGGTCAGAATTCTGCCATCCACCGGTTTCCTTATCCACATCTCTGAATCCTGAAGGAACTCCGGAAAGGCCCTCTTTATCTTTTAAAGATTTAATGGTATCAATAGCCTGCTTTACCAATGAATTTGCAGTATCGAATCCTTTCTTAATCGTTCCGTTGGTGATCTCAAAGAAAGATTGTTCTGCTTTATCCAGAAGTTCAAAAACATCTGTTGATTCCTTGTAGGAAGAATCAATAACATTAGCAGAAACATTAATAAGGCTTCTTAAAATATACTTTTCAAGAATAACACGTACGTGATATTCGATATGGGCAGATGAGCTTACTCCCATTGTAAGATCAATGATGTAATGATCACCACCTGCCTGACTCAGTTTGTCTTCCTTTTTTAAATTCTGAATAATCGTCATTAAGTCTACCGGGTGGTTGCCTTCATACAATTTTAGGATAGTAGAAAAGATGACCTGATGTCTGGGATCATAAAATACCTCTGGGGTAAGAAGGTCAATGGAATGGTCAAGACCTTTTTTGTCAATCAAAAAAGTTCCGATAACCAATCTTTCAAAATCCACTGCATTGGGAGGCATTTTTCCATCCGCAATAGACAATTCTTTTGCAAAGTTTCCGTGTGTCAGGGATGATAATGTTTCTTTCTGCGCCATGGTGCAAAGATAGTTTATTTAAAAAATAATAAAAAAATAGTATTCAACAAATTATTAGCAGTCTTTCGTAAAATGCTGTAAACAGGAGGTTGGACTTGTTGATAAAAAAAATCACCTCAGTCTGAGGTGATTTTCAAAAAGATGAAGTAAAAAAACTTATTCTTTATTTTTTACCAATACCCATCCTGAATATTTGGTTTCGGTATTGTCTTTATTGTTTTCGTTCCACGAAATCGTGTACCAGTAAGTTCCGGTTAGGATTTTCTTACCAAAGGCTGTTCCGTCCCAAGTGAAGTTATTCATTTTGTTAGCTTCATGAAGTTTGTTTCCATATCTGTCATATACAATGAAGATAAGGTTTTTCTTGTAGGCTAATGCTGAGTAATCAATAACATCATTTACGTTATCTCCATTCGGAGTAATCGCGTTGATAAGATTAGGCACAGTAACTGTTACCTGAATAGGAGTACAGTTGTAAGTATCTTTTACATATATCGTATTCTCTCCTCTAGGAAGTCCTGTGAATACGTTGGAGTCCTGCCAGTTAACACCGTCAATAGAATATTTGTAAGGGGGAACTCCTCCTGAAGCTGTTACTGTGATATTGTTGTTGGTAATTTCGATTCCTGAAACCACTGGCTGAAGGCTTGGATGTACACGTACTTCCTGAAGTGTGAAACATTTTCCGGTCTGAAGTTTTACCCAATACACACCAACTCCTACGTTGTTGATAGATTGTGTAGTTTCACCCGTACTCCATTCGTAGCTTACAAATCCAGGTCCTGCATCCAAAGAGGTTTTGGCTTCAGCACAAATTGTTTTATCTTTTAATACTGCTGATTTTACCGGAGGCAATACAATCAGTTCTATTTTAGCAATTGAATAACACTGTTTGTCATTATCTACTCTTGCATATACTGTTTTGCTTTCTGAAAGATAGTTTAATGCTGCTACAATAGGGTTTGTCTGTGCTTTGGCATCAGCTATAGTTGTATAATATTTAATGATAGTTCCGGTAGGTGTTGGAACAGCTACTCCGATATCTGCCTTGGAAAGATCAAATGTTGAACGGGTAACGTCATTATCAATATAACAGTTTTGAAGTACAGCATCTTTCAGTACCACCGTTGGATAAAATAATAGTCTGATCGTCGTGGTTGCAATACAACCAAAATTAGAAACTACTTTTACATATACAGTTGATTCAGCAGAAATGTAGTTGGTAGGGTCTGTAATTTCATTAATTTCTGCATTCATATCTGCAA
This sequence comes from Chryseobacterium indologenes, assembly GCF_002025665.1. Taxonomy (GTDB): domain Bacteria; phylum Bacteroidota; class Bacteroidia; order Flavobacteriales; family Weeksellaceae; genus Chryseobacterium; species Chryseobacterium metallicongregator. Next base: position 195,072 of record NZ_CP018786.1, read on the forward strand.
CCGTAGCATAATATTTAATGGTTGCTCCAGTGCCTCCAAATACATTGGCTGTTGTTAAATTATATTTTGCAGTACCGGCTCCATTATTATTACAAGAATATAATGTGGCTGTATTGGCTGAGATTCCCACATTAACAAATTTGAATTTTCCGGTTATGAAACATCCGTTGATAGGATTATCCGGATTGCTCGGGTCTTGGTATACAATTCTGTAATAATATATTGTTGTTCCGTCTACAGTGGCTACCGTAAGTGGATTCTGTCCTGTAAGGGCATCGTTGGTTGTTTTGTGATAAGTAACTTTGAAGTTAGGGCTGTTGCCATTAATAATAGCTGCAGATAACGTTGTAAAATCAAATTGGGTTGGTAACGCACAGACCATCACCTGATTAGGATCGGTAGGAGTGGCTCCAGGAATACCCGGTGCAATAAATGGATTAGGAGAAAGAATCGGATCATTAAATGCAGAACTTAAACTTGCAGTTCCTGACCATTCTAAAGAGAAACCATTAACGGATCTACTGAAGTTGTCTATAACCAGATAATAGGTTTGCCCAACTAATACATCCATATAAGGACTCCACTTTCCATTGTTCATACTCGATGTAACACCGGGAGGGTTGGTAGGAAATACTGCAGGTGGTGCAAGAGTAAGATCCAGACCTGTATCTCCTGGAGTACCGCTATAGTTACATCTTATGGGTTGTATGAAGACATGATCTGCATTTTGTAATGAAGCACAGCCGTTGGTTGTAGGCCCATACACAGCAAAATCATAATCGTCACCCTGATCGTTAGGTTTTATTTTAAATGCCAGCGTTCCTGGTGTGGATACTGTGAAAGTGTACCAAACTGTATATCTTTCATTGGTGCTGAGGCATCCTCCGTTTTGGTTAAGGATTTCTATAATATTCCCCGGGCCTGAAGGGGTATATGAGATGTCAGAATTACCACAGATGGGAATTGCTGTGACACAGTCTGACTGTGAATAGGCCATTTGCGCTATCAATAAAATAAAAAGGAGTAATATTTTTTTCATTGTTAAAACTTTTTTTGTTAAACAAACTTGAAATCAATAAATTTTTATCATTATTTGTAAAAGAAAAAGCCGCCAAAGCGGCTTTTTATATTGTGGTGTTTTTATTCTCTGTTTTTTACAACAATCCAACCTGAAAACTTGAAAGGAGTGTTTTTCTTGTCATTCTCATTCCATGTTACAGAATACCAGTAGGTACCTGTTGGAATGTTCTTGCCGCCAATTCTACCATCCCATTTGTAACCATTGGATTTGTCTCCCTGATGGATTTTTGTTCCATATCTGTCAAAGATACTCAAAATAAGATTCTGTTTATCAGCCATAGCAGAATAATCCACTACATCATTCACACCATCCCCGTTTGGAGTAATCATATTGATAAGGTTAGGAACCACTACTGCAACTTCAATTGGTTCGCAGTCATAAGCATCTTTTACGTATACTTTATAAGTTCCTCTTGCTACATTGGAGAATACATTGGAAGGCTGCCATAAAATCTTATCCATAGAATACTGATAATCCGGAGTTCCTCCAATAACATTGATTGTCAAAGTAGTATTGTTAATATCGATATTTGTTACAACCGGCTGCTCAGAAGGATAAACGGTTACCTTTTGAGTGGCAACACATTCACCTGTTTTTAATTTTACCCAGTAAACGCCTACGCCTACGTCTTTGATAGACTGTGTTGTTGCTCCTGTACTCCATTCATAGCTTTTGAATCCAGGTCCGGCATCTAAAGTGGTAGTGTCTTCTACGCAGATAATTTTATCTTTCAATACACTAGATGTTACTGGAGCAATTACTGTTAAACCAATTTTTACTACTACATAACATCCTCTGGTGTCAGATACTCTTACGTATACTAAGCCACTTGGTGCAATATAATTAGCATTTAAAATTTGGTTGGTTTCATCAATTGCGTCTGTTAGTGAAGGGAAATATTTTTTCGTGATCCCCGCCTGTGGTGTAATTACAGCAGCATTATCTAAGTTGAATAAGGCTGTAGAAGGATTGGCTTCAATAAAGCATGATCTTAATTCAGCATCTTTTGCAATGATTTGCGGATAGAACTTAAGAGTAATTTCTGCAATATCACTACATCCAAATACAGAAGTTACTTTTACATATATTTTACCTTCAGCAGAAACAAACTGATAGATATTGGTGATCTCATTGATTGAGTTGTTCAGATCATATAATGTGTAATAGTATTTTTTAGTTGCCGTTGGATCAGCAAAAACTGCAGCAGTGGTAAGGTCATATGTTGCTGTACCTGCATTGTTGTTATTACAGCTTGTTAGCGTTACATCGGTAGCGGTAATCGTACCATCTTTAAATTTAAATTTACCAGTCTGTCTACATTTATTAATAGGGCTGTTGGGGTTAGTCGGGTCAGTATAGTTGATACTATAGAAATAAATACCAACAGGAGTAACTGTTTGAGGACCTACAAGAGGGTTGTTACCTGTTAAAGCATCATTCTGACTTGTATGGTAACTAATGTTGAAGTTAGGGTTTCCATTAAGAATTCCTGCGGATAAAGACGCGAAATCAAAAGTCGCCGGATTTGAACATATTACTACTTCTCTTGGGTCAGCAGGATTAGCTCCCGGAATTCCCGGTGGGATAAATGGGTGAGGCTGTATATTCGGATCAGTGAACGGAGAAGATAAAGTAGCTGTTCCACCCCATGATAATTTGAATCCGTTAGCTGTTTCTCTGTGGTTGTTTACAATGATATAGTAAGTCTGACCAGGTAATACATCCATGTATTTTACCCATTTGTCTCCTGTTGCATCCTCACTAAGGTCAGTAGCGGTCATATTAAGACCTGTGTTTCCGCTTTGTCCGGAATAAGAACAACGTATTGGAGTTCCCAGGTTTCCGCAAGACTTGTTAGGTCCATATACTCCAAAGTCATAATCATCTCCCTGGTCGTTAGGTATAATTTCGAAAGTAAGTGTTCCTCCTGTAGCTATGGTAAAAGAATACCATACGGAATACTTTTCGTCAGAAGTTAAACATCCACCCAGGTCTTCTGCAATGTCTCCATGCCCGCCTGGTGTATATGAAATGTCAGAGTTACCGCAGACTGCCATTGCAGTGCCACAATCTGATTGTGCAAATAAAATATGTGAAAATATGATTAATAAAACAAGTAATGTTTTTTTCATGAGAATTAATTTTTAAAACAAATATTAAATGTGTTTAATTACTGAAAAATGCTGTTTTTATCTGATACAAAATAATGTTTATCAAAATATTCAATGAATTTTCAAGTTTTCGTATTAAAAAAAAACTGATCGTCCCAATTTACTCGGGAGATCATACATTTTCTTACTGTTAATTTGTTCCGATCAGCTGTTTTCCCCAATTAGGTGAGCTTGATGAGGTGTCTGATATTTCAAATTCTTTGGCTGCTTTTTGATAGAACTTTATAGCTTCTGTCTTGTTTCCTTGCTTTTCAGCTATTTCCGCTTTTAAAAAAGAAAGTCTTGGATTATTCTTTAAAGTTGTTTCCGCTTTAGCCATAAAGCCTGTAGCCGTTTTTAGTTCCTTTTGAGGGTCTGCAGCTGTTTTTATTCTTATTTTCTGAAAATGAATAAGAGCAAGAAGAAGATTGACTTCCCCATTATTCTTTTCCGAAGCAAGGGCCTGCATTGCGAGTTTTCTTGCAGATTCATTAGGCTCTCCAAGAGGGCTGTTCGGGCTGTTCTTTAAAAGAAAATTGGTTTTAAGATACAATGCTGCTGCCGCATAGTAATTAGCCTGCCATTTTTCTGAAGTTTTAGCTTGCGAAAACTTAGAAAAAAGCATATCATAGTCATTTTCTGTTTTAGCATTATTGAATTGTAAAACAGATTGTTGTAAGGTTTGGTCTGAAAAGAATTGAGCATTCATCAGAGAACCTGCCATGAGAAAGCTCAAAATTAGTAAAAGTTTAGTCATAGGGGGATATTTTATGAAGCAAATATAAAAAATTATTAACGTTAAATTAAAGATTTTGAGATATATTTAATGAAAGTAACGTGTTGGTTTTAAATATTGTATTTTCTTGTTTTGGTCATATTATGTAGAGATCGTAAAGATATTGGTGCTTTTGATGAATATTTTAGGTTTAATTCTTTTATAAATTTTTAAAAAACAGCTATAAAACAAAAATCAGAATAGAAAACGTTCTATTCTGATTTTAAGTATTTCGAATTCTTATTTTTTTTGTATCAGATTTTAAATGGTCTGATAAACAATTAGTTAATATTGCATTTTTCTCAGTTTAGGATTGGTGCTTCCTACAACAAGGGCTACTAAAACAGTCATGCAGCCACCAAATACCACAGAGCGTACAACTCCCAGTAGTTTGGCCATAAGTCCACTTTCAAATTGTCCCATTTCATTGCTGGACATAATGAAAATTGAATTTACGCTCAGAACACGTCCTCTGATGTGATCCGGTGTTTTTAACTGTACAATGGTGCCTCGGATTACCACAGAAATTCCATCCAGCATTCCGCTCATCACCAGGAACATAAAAGATAGCCAGTATAATTTTGAGAGTCCGAATCCAATAATGCATAGTCCAAATCCGGTAACCACAACAAGAAGTATTTTTCCCTGATTTTTGCGAAGAGGAACAATAGATAGAATAGTAATAATACACATGGAACCAATGTCTGACGCTGCATTCAGTAAACCGAAACCTTCAGCTCCTGAATTCAGGATGTCAGTTGCAAATACAGGGATCATAGCTACTGCTCCGCCAAAAAGTACTGCAAACATATCAAGACATAAAGCTCCCAGAATCTCTTTGGTTTTAAAAATATAAGAAATCCCTTCGCGCATACTTTCTACTACATTTACCGTTTCTTTTTTGTATTCTGAATGCTGTTTGTGAAGCTGCCAGAAAAATAATGAAGCAATAAATATGAGTGCTAAAATAGCAACCAGAGTCCATTTTACACCGATAAATCCAATAAGAACACCTCCTATAGCATGTCCGCAAACAGAAGAGATCAGGAAAGTAGCCTGGTTCAGAGTTACGGCATTCGGAAGATTTTCCTTCTTTACAATTTTAGGAATCATGGAAGGAACAATAGGACCGATGAATGCCCTTGCTATTCCTGTAAAAAAGATAACTCCATAAATATAATAGGTAATCTGATGACCGGTAAAGTGCATTTCCACATCAAGAAATGCAGGAACCAGCAAAAGTCCAATCAGGAAAATATATGCATAATTACAAATTAGAAGCAGTCTCTTCTTTTCATTCATATCAATAACATGTCCCGCGTACAGTGCACAGCTTACCGCAGGAATCACCTCTGAAAGTCCGATAAGACCTATTGAAAAAGGATCTTTTGTTAATTGATACACCCACCATCCAAGTAAAGTGGCAAGCATTCTGAAAGCTAAAACAATGAAAAATCTCCCGGTGAGAAGATTTCTGAACTCAACATTTTGTAATGTTTGTAACGGGGTAAAGGAAATCATGAACAAAAATAGCCCTAAAAATTTATTTAGGGCTATCCATATGACAATTTTTGAAAGATATATTAAATATATCTCAAAAGATAAAATCTATTTTAGTCAGCTCTTGATGAACTCAATACGATCGCTGCAACACCTGCTGCTCCAATGATCGTAGCTCCTGCGGCAATTCTTGCCTTTCTTCTGTCTTTTACAGCGGCTACATTAGATTTAGGAATAATTACTTCTGTACTGTCTTTTTTACCGGCTGTACCTACAAGATTTTCACCAACGACGTTTCTGAATAAGATGGTCTGCTTCGGAGAGCCGTCTCTCATAGTTACTTTATATACTTTTCCAGCTTCAAGATTAGAGTAGTTGTTTTTTGAAATATCTTCGCTGTATTTTGTAGTAGCACAAGATGTAATAACAAATAGAGATGTTAGTAAAGACGATTTCAACAGTACAGATGCTTTCATTATTTTCTTTTAGTTTTTCAAATTTATAATTTTTTTCGAATATACGTTTTTGGAATTGAAAAAAAATGATTAAAGTTTGTAAATTTCTAAGAGATTTGCAATCTTTCTGTCGTTAGCCAATCTCGGAGTCTTGTTTTGACCTCCTAATTTTCCCTGGGACTTGGCATATTCATGAAAAGCATTTTTTTTAAGCCTCGTAATCTGTAACTTCTGTAAAATATTTCCTGAAATCAAATCATCATAGTAAGTATTTCTTGCCCGAAGCTGTTGATCCAGTTCATCTCTGAATGCTTCTAAATGCTCAGGTTCTTTTTCAAATTCAATCAGCCATTCGTGATAAGGAAGTCCTTCGACTGGATTTACCTGTGGAGCCAGATGGAATTCCGTAATCTGCGCAGGATATTTTTCAAGAGTCGCTTTTATAGCTTCTTCTACCTCGAATGCTATCACATGTTCTCCAAAAGCAGAGGTGAAATGTTTGGTTCTCCCGCTTACCAAAACCCTGTACGGATCTTTACTGATGAATCTTACAACATCTCCAATAGAATAAGCCCATAACCCGGAATTGGTCGTAAGAATCAATGCATAATCTTTATGAAGTTCGATTTCTTGTAATGTTAATCTCCTTGCGCTAGGTTTGCCATATTCTTCCAAAGGAATAAATTCATAGAAAATTCCATGATTGGTCAATAGCAGTAGCCCTTCTTTGGTGTAATCATCCTGAAAAGCAAAAAAACCTTCAGAAGCTGGAAAAGTCTGAACAATATCCACTTTGCCTCCCAGCAATTCTTCCATTTTATCACGATAGGGTTCATAGTTGACTCCTCCGGTTACAATAAGCTGCAGATTGGGGAAAAGCTGTTTGATCTTTTTACCATTTTTTTCTGTCAACTTCTCAAAATACATGATCAGCCATGGTGGAATTCCTGAGATCAGCGTCATATTTTCATGTTCCGTTTCTTCGATAATTTTATCTACTTTAGTTTCCCAGTCTTCCATAATGTTGGTTTCCCAACTTGGCAGACGATTTTTCTGAAGATAATTAGGAATATGGTGGGCTACAATACCGGAAAGTCTTCCTGTTTTAATCCCAAATACTTCTTCCAGTTCCGGGCTGCCCTGAAGAAAAATCATTTTTCCATTCACAAAATCAGCGTTATTCTTTTTACTGATATAATGAAATAAGGCACTTTGAGCTCCGGCTATCTGAAAAGGCATTCCCTCCTTGGAAATCGGAATATATTTAGATCCGGAAGTTGTTCCTGAAGTTTTGGCAAAATATTCAGGAGTTTCTGTCCATAGAATATTGGCCTGCCCTTTTTTGACTCTTTCAATATAAGGTTTCAGATCTTCATAGTCGGCTACAGGAACTCTGTCCTGAAATTCTTTTACTGAATGGATGTTTTCAAAATCATGTTCCCGCCCAAAAAGAGTTTTTTGAGCTGTATTCACTAGAGAAAGTAGTAAGTCCTCCTGGTTTTTCTCAGCATTTTTTTTGAAATCCTCCGCTTTTTGAACATGTTTCTTTGCCCAGATCAGCGCCGCATTTTTCTTGAAGAAGTTTAACATGGGTCAAATTTATAAATAAGTAGAGAATCTGGAATCATTTTTTACCAAGCTTCACATAAAAAAACCGATGGAACAAGTTCCACCGGCTTTTCGAAATTTGATTATGAAAATAACAACTATATGTTAATGTTATGCTTATTTGTTTGCTTTGTACCTTTTATCGGGAGTGCCGTCTTTTTTCAGGTGTTTGTTTTCTTTATATCTCTTATCCGGAGTACCGTCTTTTTTCATTTTAGCAGCCGGTTGAGCAGGCTTCGCCGCTTTTGCATCCATAGCTGGTTTGGCCGCTTTTACTTCAGCTGGCTTTACAGCTTTTGCTGTAGTTGCTTTTACAGGTGGATGGGCCGTAGCACCTGTAGCGGGAGCAGTCTGCTGAGCAGTGGCAAGTCCTAATCCAAGGATCAAAGACATTGCAGATAAGAATTTTTTCATAAGAATTATTGTTTGTTTTTTGTTGAATAAAGATATACAAAAAGCAGGCTAGAAAATTGAGAATTTCAAACTTAACTAAAGTTTATTACAGCTTAAAAAAAAATTAAAACACTTCATTTACAATAAAAAAGCCTGTCTTTAAAGATAAAGACAGGCTTGAATAATATATAAATAGACATGGCTAGCGCGTACAATTGGCTGTCCACGTTTTGCCATCCTTGACATACAGAATTTTTAAAACATTATTATCAATTCTGATATAAGAAGTTGCTGTAGAGCCAATCATCACCAGAGTATGATCTCCTTCCTGATTAAACTCTATTCCGTTAAGATCCGGAATGCTGTTTGAGAAAGCGAAATTATACTTGGTACCGCTGGCGATTTTTGTTACAAATACACTTCCGTTATCGGTACTGATACTGGTAGAGCCTCCATCATTATAGGAAATCTTTCCTTTATAGGTTCCGGCAAAAAATTCATTGTTTACAGGGTCGTCATCTTTGCTACACGACGAAAAAGATAATGCTGTAAATAATAACAGCATCATAACTCCTAAGATTTTAATTGCTTTTTTCATAATATCATTCTTAAATGTTTGGTTGTATTTAAAAGGCCAAACACTATGCCATGAGGAGAAACTTGAATTTTTTTAACAGGTTATTAAATAAAATTGTAAAAAATTAAGATTTATTATCTAAGTGCTTCATTTTAAATCTGAAAGTTACTCTGCTTTTGAAACAAAGAAAAAAAATATCCGTACCTTTGTATATCATAAACGGTTTCGGAAAACTCCCGAAATCGCTTTTGTCGTTTATACCTTTACTATCTATGCAGTTAAAATCCATCAATGAAAAGTTCCTTCCAGACCTTATGCAGAAAGAGTTTGGGAAAGAAATTTTTACCCAGTTAGAAAACAATCAGCATATTGCTGTAAAAGGAAGCGCAGGATCTTCGGTTTCTATTTTTGTGGCTGAGCTTTTTTTGGTTCAGAAAAAGAACATTCTTTATCTGGTAGATGATAAAGAAGATGCATTGTATGCCAATACAGAGATGGAAGATCTTCTGGGTAAGGATAAAGTGCTGTATTTTCCCGCAACCCATCTTGAACCTTATCAGGTGGAAAAGACTCAAAATGCCAATCTGGTGTTAAGGACTGAGGTTCTTAATAAAATCAATTCCGGAAGATCTCCCAAAGTGATTGTAGCTTATGCTGGTGCTTTATCTGAAAAAGTTTTGAAAAAAGAAGATTTTAAAGCAATTTCCCATCATATCAAAGTGGGAGATCAGCTGGATTTTGATTTTGTGGACGAACTGCTTAATCATTATCATTTCCAGCAGGCTGATTTCGTTTCTGAACCGGGAGAATTTTCAGTGAGAGGGGGAATTGTAGACGTATTTTCCTATTCACACGAAAAGCCATACAGGATTACATTCTTCGGTAATGAAGTGGAAAGTATTAAAACCTTTGATATCGAGACACAGCTTTCGGTAGATAAAGTAAAGGATTTCCAGTTGGTTTCCAATATGAATTTTTCTGTAACAGGAACGAGAGTCTCTTTGCTGCAGCTATTGCCTAAAGAAAGTTTTGTGGTTTCTAAAAACGGAATGGTGGGAATGCAGAAGATCAGAACATTCTACGAAAAGTCTTTGGAAAAATACGATACATTAAGTAAAGATATTGCCCATAGGACTCCGCAGGAACTTTTTATTTCTGATCAGGAGTTTCTGTTCGATTATAAAAAATTCAAAACGGTTGATTTTGGAGGAGTAATGATTGAAGGGTTAAAAGAAGTTACCGAAGTTAAAATGGAACAGCTTCCACAACCTTCTTTTCATAAAAACTTTGAGTTACTGATTGAAGATATTGAAGAAAAACAGAGCGGAGGATTTGATACCTGGATTTCTTTTTCAACAGAAAAACAGAAAGAAAGACTGGAATCCATCTTTGAAGAGCTTGAACACGAGCTTCCATTTAAAAGTTTTAAGTCTGAACTTCATGAAGGATTTGTAGATAATGGTCACAAACTGCTGGTTTATACGGATCATCAGATCTTTGACCGTTATCAGAGATATAAAGCAAAAAATACTTTTGCAAAATCTGAACAGCTTACCCTCAAAGACCTGATGTCTTTGAAAATCGGAGATTATATCGCCCATATTGATCATGGAATCGGAAAATTTATGGGACTTGTAAAAGTTAATAATGATGGTAAAATTCAGGAATGCTTTAAACTGACCTATAAAAACGGAGATTTATTATATGTAAGTATTCACTCTCTGCATAAGATTTCGAAGTACAACGGACCGGATGGAAGAGAAATTGTGTTAAGTAAACTCGGATCTCCAACCTGGAAATCTTTGAAACAGAAAACAAAGGCGAAGGTTAAACAGATTGCTTTTGATCTTATTCAGTTATATGCCCAGAGAAAAACGGCAAAAGGCTTTGCGTATACTCCGGATTCCTATCTGCAGAACGAGTTGGAGGCCAGCTTTATTTATGAAGATACTCCGGATCAGGAAAAGGCTACCGTAGATGTAAAGAGAGACATGGAAGCAGATACAGTGATGGACAGACTTGTGTGTGGTGATGTAGGTTTCGGTAAAACGGAAGTTGCCATCAGGGCTGCGTTTAAAGCGGCAACAGATGGTAAGCAGGTTGCGGTATTGGTACCTACTACTATTCTTGCTTTTCAGCATTACAGAAGTTTCAAAGAAAGGCTTAAAGATTTTCCGGTCAATGTTGCATATGTAAACCGATTCAGAACGGCTAAGCAGAAATCAGAAACTTTAGAAGCTTTAAAGAACGGAAAAGTAGATATTATTATCGGAACGCATCAATTGGTAAGCAGTTCTGTAAAGTTTAAAGATCTTGGTTTATTGATTATTGATGAAGAACATAAGTTTGGGGTTTCAGTAAAAGATAAACTGAAAACTCTGAAAAATAATGTTGATACCCTGACGCTTACGGCAACTCCTATTCCGAGGACTTTACAGTTTTCGTTAATGGCTGCAAGGGATTTATCCGTTATCAAAACACCACCACCAAACAGGCAGCCTGTAGATACGCAGTTAATCGGGTTCAGTGAAGAAACTCTTCGTGATGCTGTTTCTTACGAACTTCAGAGAGACGGGCAGGTATATTTTATCAATAACAGAATTGAAAACCTGAAAGATATTGCAGGACTTATTCAGAGGCTGGTTCCGGATGCAAGAGTGATTACAGGACATGGGCAAATGGAAGGGAAGCAGCTTGAAAAGAATGTTCTGGATTTTATGGAAGGGAAATATGATGTTCTTGTCTCTACTACCATTGTAGAAAGTGGGGTAGACGTTCCGAATGCCAACACTATTTTCATCAATGATGCCCAAAGATTTGGAATGGCAGATCTGCATCAGATGAGAGGAAGGGTAGGACGTAGTAACAGAAAAGCATTCTGTTATCTGATTACTCCGCCATATGATATGATGACTTCGGATGCCAGAAAACGTTTGGAAGCTATTGAGCAGTTTTCAGATCTGGGAAGTGGTTTCCAGATTGCGATGAAAGATCTGGAGATCCGTGGTGCCGGTGATCTTTTGGGTGCTGAACAAAGTGGGTTCATCAATGAAATGGGGTTTGAAACCTATCAGAAACTAATGCAGGAAGCTTTAGAAGAGCTAAAAGATGATGCTGATTTTGAAAGTCTTTTTGAAAATGAAGAAGACAGACAAAAACTTTTCAAATCTGTGAAGGATGTCAACATTGATACAGATTTAGAGCTGATGTTGCCGGATTCATATATCTCCAATACAGAAGAAAGGTTGTTGCTGTATCAGAAAATTGCGGAAATTACTAATGAAGCAGACCTTCATCAGTTTGAACTGGAGCTGATCGACCGTTTCGGAGCATTGCCGAAAGAAGCTGTCAATCTTTTGAAGAGTGTTTCCTTGAAGTGGCTTGCTTCTGATATCGGTTTTGAAAAGATTGTCATGAAAAATGGTGTATTTTTAGGATACTTCCCGGGGAATCCTCAGGATAAGTTTTATCAGACAGACAGATTCCGACATATTATTAATTATCTGACCCGAAATCCGGCTGAAGCCCAGCTTAAAGAGAAGTCAGGAAAAGAAGGTAATCAATTGATGATGAGGAAAGAAAGAGTGAAAAATGTAGATGAGGTCAATCTGCTGTTAAAAGCAATTATTGAACATGATTAAATTTATTTTCTATTTACTGGAAATAATATCATAAAAATTATTAGAAACGTGTAAAAAGATTAATTTTTACACGTTTTTTTTGTGATTGTTATCATGTTTTTCTTTTGTAATATTCCTGTTGAAGAGAATTAAGGCTGTTTTTGAGGGGTTGAAATCACTTTCCAATGATAAAAAAAATCCTGTAAACCCCCGTACAGTAAGGGTTTGAGATGTTGTCTTATTGTTTTTATACATGGAAAGTAGAGTTATGTAGTAATAATTCTACTTTTTAGTATTATTAATTCTATGCTCTAATGTGTTTATTTCTATGGGTTTATAGATGTATAACTGGAATTTTTTGGACTTTGTTGCTTAACTTTGCAGTCCTTAATTATGAAAACAATTATACATTGCTGCGTGGCAGGACTTTTTTCGTTCTACGCTAACGCACAGGTGGGAATAGGTACTGCAAAACCGAAATCTGTTCTTGATGTGAACGGAAAAACCACCTTAAGAAAAGAACTTAGAGTAGGCGGGACTTCAACTCAGGCTGGAAATGCCGGGTTAAACGGCCAGGTTTTGGTTTCTCAGGGTGAGGGTTTACCTCCTGTGTGGAAATCTTTGAATGTTTCCTTTATGGAAGAGGGACAGTATAAGCTGATTAATTCTTATCTGTCGTCTGATCAGTTAGGGGTTACCTCTCTTTCTAATGGAGTTGCCGGGGATAATATCTATACAAGCAAAGTGGGAGATAATGTCACTGATGTAGCTAAAGGTAACTGGAAAAAGATTGATGGTCTTAATAATTCATTTACAATCAAAAACGGGAAAAACAGGATCACTTATCAGTTTCAGTCAGGTATTGAAATGAAAGCACAGTCATCTACCACTATAGAAAGTGTCAGATTTGCCTGTGGTGTTTTCAGAAACGGTTTATTGGTGGCTGTACGTCCGGATAGGATCGCTACGAATAACAACAGTGGAAAAAATGGTCTTCAGGACTATATCTTTACCCTCAATTATACGGAACAGAATGTCCCTGTAGGGGTTCATAATATTGAAATTGCATGCCGAAAGATTGATACTTCAAATTCCACTTCAGAATTTTCAATCGGAAGTAATGTACAGTCTTCAAGTGGAGTATCCAGTTCGTTTACTTTGGAATCTACCATGAAAATGGATGTTATCGAATACGTGAGCTATAAAACTAACTAATGATGAAAAAACTATTATCAACACTGCTTTTTAGCATAGGACTTTTGGCAACAGCTCAGGTAGGAATAAAAACAGATACCCCAAAAGCACAGCTTGATGTAAACGGAGATGCCAACTTCAGAAATAAGATTGGTATTTTTAATGCCACAGATAATACCGTATTTCAGGGAAATAATGATCAGCTTTTGGTTTCCAGAGGTGAGGGTTTTGCTCCCATCTGGAAATCCCTTCGTATTCCTGAATATGAACCGAATAAATTTTATCTGATCTACAACAACTCCTTTTCAGATAAAGTAGGAGTTACATTTACCTCTTCAGAAGATTCTACGATAGGTTTCGCTTCAAGAGGGGCAACTTTTACCAAAGGAAAAGAACTTAACAGTCTTCCGGGTTTTAAAAAAATTACGAATCTTTCAAAGACGATCAGTGTATTCAGTACTCAAAGTAAGGCTTACTTCCAGTTCGAAACAGTGGTTCAGGCTGACTTTGGAGCAGTAGGAACAGTAGATACTTCAATAGATTATGCTTGTGGTATTTTTGTAGATGGTAAACTGGTGAACCTGAGACAAAGGAATTTAAAGGCAATTACCAGTACACATCCGTTTCTTACCCATACTCAGATCGGGATTGTAGATAATCTTGCTAAAGGAGATCATACGGTAGACGTTGCCTGTACAAGATTGGGCTCTTACGGAGCTTCCAGCAATAAACTTTCGATAGGAATTAATGGATATACTAACATTAATGACTTTATTGCACAGTCTTCTCTAAAAGTTGATGTATATGAAGTTCCAGAAGTGTTTAACACAATTATAAACTAAGCAGGTCATGAAAAAAATACTATTTGTAACATCACTTCTTTTGGCTGTTATAGTAACTGCACAAGTGGGAATTAATACTCCTAATCCAACGAATATGCTGGATGTAAATGGAGATCTGAATATTGGAAAAGAATTAAGAACAGGAGGTACTGATGTACTGAAAGGGTCTGCCGGAACAGCAGGTGATATCCTGCATAATAATACAGATTTAAACACCAATGACTGGAAAGCGATAAAAATTGCTGACGGGCAGGGAAGTATGTCTGTATTTTCAATAAATACGGTTTCAGACAAGACCGGAGTTAGTTTTTCAGGAAATAATGGTTCAACTAATCCTTACGGTGACGGAGATCCGTTAAATGCGAATTGGTCTGTACTTACAGGAACAATGGATACTTTCTCTGTGACCAATCAAACGAATAAAGCTACTTTTTCGTTTCAGACAACAGTACAGAAAACAGGCTCCAATTCTGCAAGTTTTGCCTGTGGGGTATTTGTAGACGATGTGTTGAGAGCAGTAAGAACTGATGTATTGCTTGGAGATCCAGGAGCATACAAAATTTTTAATCTTAATGCAACACTGACTAATCTTATGCCTAAAAATGATTATAAAGTTAAAGTTGCCTGTACAAAAAGAGCTATTTCCGGATCGACACTTGGAGTAGGAACTGCGGTGAATACTACCTTCCTCAATAGTGATATGTCACAGTCTGTTTTGACAACATCGATATTGCAACCTTATTAATTTTCATCATAATACAATAATAGGAAATCTAAAAACGTTATGTTTTTAGATTTTTTTTGTTTATTAAGTCTATTTCTTGTGAATTTGTTCAGATAAAGTAAAGTGTATTATCGAAAATTGAATTATATTTGGACAAGCTAAAAAAATTCTATATGGTAAAAAACTATTTTTTTAAAATATTTGCCGGTATTGCTTTTCTTGGGCTGCTGACAGCATGTAATACTACCTCAGATCCCACAGAATCCATCCCGAATCCTGATGAAGGAACTCCTCCTAAAAAGATTTTAACGAAGGTAAGCTCGAATAATATTTCTCAGGAAGACTATACTACAACCGCTGTAACCGGAGATCTGCAGACTGCTGTCTCTAAAGATGAATCTTTTGCCGGAACTGCTTATTATACAGGAACTGTAACGTATACCAATAAAAATATCACTAAAATTAAATATGTAAGTTCAGCGGCATCCAGCCTTGCTTATGAATTTAATATTGTTCCTGATGCTACAGGTAAAAAGATTTATAATGCTACTTCTACAGCAACGGGGGCAACTCCATCTGCTTCTGTTGTAAGCGACTATACATTTACGTATGATCCGGTTAACAGCAGACTTACCAAAATTCTTGAGAAGAGAAAAGAAGCAGGCATCAGTGCCTATAACAAATTCATTGATTATTCTTTTGTGTATAATGGAGAAAATGTGATTCAGGTCGTTCGCTCCAAAGGTCTGCTGGATATCAACGGAAACCCGAATATGAGTACGGCGGTAATAAGCAAGTTTAGTTTTCAAAACTATGATGCTCAGAAAAGCCCATATTCTACACTGTCATCAGTGTATTTCATCACACGAAGTCTGATCGATCCTGCTCAATTCTATAAAATATCTCCGAACAATCCTACTTCTATGTTTATAGAATTGCCATCACCAGCTACTCCTGTTAATACTTCTCAAAGTTATTCTTATGATAATCAAGGGTATGTGGTTGTTGAAAAAAATCAGAATGTAACTTTTACCTATAAAAACTTATAGAAGAAATAGAGTTATTAATCTTACCAGAATATAAATAATAATCTAATTTTTAGGCAAAAAAAAATTATATTTGTCAAAAAAATAATCAATTACAAGGAAATGAAGCAAATTTTCTATTTTATTTTACTAATCGCAGGTTTTTCCTCAATACATTCCTGCAAAGACATGCTGGATGAGGATGGAAATCCATTGTTGGATCTTAACAATACAGGAGGCTTAAGCGGTCCCAGAGCATTATACAGAGAAATTACAGATAAAGATACTATCGCAGAATATCAGTACAGCGGGCTTCTTGTGACTAAAGTAATCACAGACAGTGCTTCCATCACTGATATTATGTACAGTGGTGATAAAATCAGCCAGATTAATTTCAATGGTTTCCTTGATCTAGATGGAAACGGAAAACTGGATAAAGACAGTGTATCATACACTCAATTGTTCACTTATGCAAACAATAACAAACTGCAGCTGATTTCTGAAAGTCGTTCAATTTTCAGAAGGCCTCCGCCAGTACCACCGGCAACTACTCCCGGACCACAGACATTACTGAAAAAAGAGAAAACTGCTTATCAGGTTAAATACAGTACTGCTACAGGAAAACTGGATTCAATCATTATGAGAAACGGACCGGATGTTCCAGGAGCTCCGCTTAACTTCACAGATTATTCTAAAACAGGTTATACCTATGTAGGAGACAATGTATCTAAAGTAGTAAGATACTATGGAACAATGACTGGTGGATCGTTTGGTGCTGTTACCGGAAAATATAGCTACGAATACTATGCTTATGATGACCAGGTAAGCCCATTCACATTGCTGCCACACGTATATAAAATTTCAAGATTATTATCTACGGTAATTAATGATAAAGAAAGTCTTATCTTATCTCCAAACAACCCTAAGAGATGGTCGGTAACAGATCTTACACCACCCATCCCAACACCGATAGTGAAGAGTACTAATTACGTTTATGATCCTCAGACTTACATGACAAAAGGATATGGCGTTAATTACATCTATAAACCACAATAGAAGATTTTTTTAACAATATTCAAACTCAATCTTTCCTAAGATTGAGTTTTTTATTTTTTATCCCTTAATTTTGCAAAAAATTTCTGATGAAATATTTAATTGTCGGGCTTGGTAATAAAGGCTCAGAATATGAAAATACACGACATAATATAGGTTTTAAAGTAGCTGAAAAAATAGCTGAAACTCTCGAAGTATCATTCAATACCTCCAACTTTGGCTGGCTGGCTGAAGGAAAGCACAAGGGCAGAAAAGTTTTTGTTCTTAAACCGGATACTTACATGAACCTTTCTGGTAATGCAGTGAAATACTGGATGCAGAAGGAAAATATTCCCTTGGAAAATGTACTGATTGTTACCGATGATCTGGCTTTACCTTTCGGAACTTTAAGAATGAAAGGAAAGGGCTCTGATGCGGGGCATAACGGACTTAAAAATATCAATGAAGTATTGCAGACTCAGAACTATGCAAGGCTGCGTTTTGGCATCTCTGCTGATTTTTCTGCCGGAAGACAGGTAGATTATGTTCTTGGAACGTGGAATGAAGAAGAAACAGAAAAACTTTCGGAGAGAATTGAAACTTTTTCCAAGGCAAGTCTTTCTTTCGTATTTGCTGGATTGAATAATACAATGTCTGCATTTAACGGGAAATAATTTCTAATTAGGATAAAGAAGCTCTGAAATTAAAATATAGTTTATCATATTGAATGACTGCCTTATTATTGAGGCAGTCATTTATTTATGTACTTCTAAAATTTTTCTGCTGGTTTTATAATTAATTTATCATCTTTCCTGATAAACAATATCCATATCCAAGGAATAAATGATAATAAATAGGATAGAATAATGTTCTCCATAAATATTTCATTTGCTGCAGGGTTTGTTTGAAACTCAGATATCGCCTGATTAATTGTAAGCCCTTGTTTTACCAATAAAGCAATTACAGTGATAACATTGGCTATAAATATGCTTACAATATTTGTGAAGAAGATAATATATCTTGTCAGTTTTCCACGAAATCCTTTGAAATAATCATAGCCTAAAAAACCAAGAAGTGCAATAACAAATGCCATTCCTGAGGAAATACCTCCTAAATATACAGCAAGTAAGACCCAAAGTATAATGGCAGGAATTGAAAAAAGAATGGCTCCTAAAAATCCTGCCAGATAATTTTTCTCTTTTGAAATTCTTGTCTTTTCAATTTCATAGAATTTATCATCTGTCTGTTTAAAACAATGATCACAAAGGAGTACACCAGTATGGTTAAGGTCGTAATAGTGAATACCTTCATTTGTTTCACAGCTATGACAATGGTTTTGTTCTGGTATGTTCAGTTTTTTTAGTAGATCAGCCATAAAGTCAAACAGTGTATAAACAGTTCTGATTTTAGTAGGCATTATATTTTCAGTGAATTTGAAAAAAATAGTATTTTCTCTAATTTCAAAGAGGGTAAATCTTAATCTTTTTCTGTTTCCTGTTAACTCTGTTTTGATTTGTTGCCTTTGTTCCTCGGTTAAATTGCCGGTTGTTACTGAAACATATTTGTATTGAGGAGTATGTATTATACTTGCGTCTGAAACATTGAAAAAATAGCCTTTGTAAAGTCCGAATACCTTATGATTTGTTTTATGCCATCCAAGGTCTCTGCCTATTTTTTTTGCTTTGGGAAAAATCATACTTTTTTGAGTTTGTAGTTATGGTTTGTGAGAGTGTTTTCTCAGCGGCACTGAATTTATAATTATTTTTCGATAATGAAAGCAAACCATTTTAAAATTGAAATATATTGCTGTTTAAGCCAGTTCAAGATAGGTTTATAATTATCTTATTTTATGATGTATATATAATAAAAAATAAATGCCACCGGATTCCGATGGCATTTTCTGTAAATTATAATTGAAATGTAATGAAGTTACTTCTTATAACCAGGTTACTGCACCTGTCTCAACATCATAATTTGCTCCAACAATTTTAATTTTACCCTCTGCTTCAAGATTTTTAAGTGTTGAACTTTGCTTACGGATATCTTCAATCGCACTTTTTACGTTTTGATGATTAAGCCTTTCCAGAAGTGAGCTGTTTTTTGATGAGCGTTCTTCGTTCTCTTCAATGATCTCATTGATGATAGGGTTGAAATGATTGATAAGATGGTTCAGGTTATCCATTCCCAGCCCTTCAATTTGTGCCGCGTCAAGACCTCCTTTCAAAGCTCCGCATTTCGTGTGTCCTAGCACTACGATAAGCTTAGAACCGGCAACGTTACAACCGAATTCCATAGACCCTAAAATGTCTTGATTAACAAAATTACCAGCAATTCTAATACTGAATACATCTCCTAATCCCTGATCAAAGATAAGCTCTGCAGAAGTACGGCTGTCTATACAGCTTAAAACTACTGCAAAAGGCCATTGTCCTTCGCGGGTAGCATTCACTTGCTCAAGAAGGTCTCTGTTTGCCTTAAGGTTATTTACAAATCTCTGGTTTCCCTCTTTTAAGAATTCTAATGCTTTCTCAGGAGTAATAGTTGACTGTGTTTCGTATGTATGTGCTTTCATATTTTTATTGTTTTCGAATTTAAAGTTAAAAAAATTAATTAATTATTGGGATTACATAGCTCTTTTGTGAGTAACCAAAATATGGGAATCCTCACTTCTTTCGTAATCTCTGTATGAAGTTTTAAAACCTATAAGCTCTACATTGATATCCTGTTCCTTTGCACGGATATTGGCAAAGTCCTGAATCATTTCCAATACATCGGTGGCAATGTAGGAAGTGCTTTTCGCATCAATAATGACTGTAGAGTTGGGTTTTATATTTTTAAGTGTTTTTTTGATGGCTGCCTTATTTAAAAATGATACTTCTTCAGCCAGCTTGATATTGATCCCATCAGCGTCATCCAGCCTTTCTCTGCTTAAATAGTAAGCTCTTTTCATATTTCCCTGAAGGATATAGAAAACGGAGATGGTAAGACCAATTCCTACACCTTTTAACAGGTCTGTTGCCACTACAGCTACCACGGTTGCTACAAACGGTATAAACTGGAATTTTCCCAAGTGCCAGAAATGTTTGAATGTAGCTGGCTTTGCCAATTTATATCCCACTAAAATTAATACCGCAGCTAATGTTGCTAATGGAATTAAATTTAAAATAACAGGAATTGAAAGCACACAGATCAATAAAAAGACTCCATGAATAATAGAGGAAATTTTAGAGGTTGCTCCGGCATTGGCATTGGCAGAACTTCTTACCACTACAGAAGTCATCGGAAGACCACCAATAAATGAACTGATAAGGTTTCCTATTCCCTGAGCTTTAAGTTCAAGATTGGTATCTGTAATTCTTCTCTGTCTGTCTAAACGGTCCGAAGCTTCAATACAAAGTAACGTTTCAATAGAAGCTACAATGGCAATCGTTGCTCCTACAATCCATACTTTAGGATTGGTGAATCCATTAAAGTCCGGAGTTGTAATCAGGTTTTTAAAATCATCAAAAGTCTGCGGAACCGGTAAAGAAACCAAATGCTGGGTTTCGATAGCCAGAGAACTTCCGGACATCTTAAAGAGTTGATTCAAAAGGATACTTACAATTACTGCCACCAATGCTCCCGGAAGCATTTTCATCCTTTTCAGTACGTGGATTTTGTCCCATGCAATAAGGATGGCTACAGAAATTAAAGTAATAACAATGGCTCCCGGATGAATAGCTCCGAATAATTCTGTAAAATATCCGAAATTCAGGCCGTTATCAAAAATAGATTCGTGACCTTCATAATCTTTATCAAATCCTAATGCATGTGGAATCTGTTTTAAAATAATAATGATTCCTATGGCTGCCAGCATTCCTTCAATGACGTTATTCGGGAAATAGTTGGAAATACTTCCGGCTCTTACAAACCCTAAAACCAATTGAATAAGTCCTGCAATAATCCCTGCGCAAAGGAAAAGTTCGAATGCGCCAAGATCTGTTATTGCTGTTAAAACGATAGCTGTCAGACCCGCTGCAGGTCCTGATACTGAAATATTTGAATTACTGATTGTTCCTACTACCAGGCCGCCTACGATACCGGAAATAATACCGGATAATGGGGGAGCACCTGATGCTAAAGCAATTCCTAAACACAACGGAAGTGCTACTAAAAATACCACGAGTCCTGAAGGAAAATTTTCCTTGATTCCTCCTATTAATGATGTCTTTTTCATAATGTGAAGCTGTAAGGTATAACCGGCTTATCTGTTTTTAGATAAGTCTATTATAAAAAGTTGAAAAAAATAATTTTTAAAGTACATGCGTATCCGATATCAAAAATGATATGGAAATAGTATCAAAAAAATCTAACTATAGGAGTTACGCTTCCGGAGGAGGAGAAAATATAGTAAGTAAAGGTGAAAGATGAAAAGAATCATCAATCAGAACAAAAGACACGCCCTGAACATCAGGTTCGGAAAACTTCAGATAATCGAATACATCTAAAGGTTTCGGAATCGTCTTTTCGTAAACAATGAATGAGGATGGGTGAGAATGTGGCTCTTCTTCATTGATTATTATATTCGTTCTCGCAATATCCCAGCCTGCAACTGCAGCAATGCCTGGCAGCGCTGTGAAATTGAGAAAAAACGTTAATACAATAATACTCCAGAATTTCATTTTACCTTCTTTTTAGAAAAACTACTTGGTCTTTCTGCTCATTACCCAATCAGAACCTGTAAGATTATAAATCTTTTGGATGTCTTTTAAGATTTTCTCAAAATCAATCTCCAGATCAATGATTTTACCTGTTCTAAGGTCAAATACCCAGCCGTGAACAATAGGATACTCTTCTAAAATGTATCTTTCCTGTACACAGGCCATTTTGATGACGTTGATGCACTGCTCCTGAACATTAAGTTCTACAAGTCTGTCATAACGCTTGTTTTCGTCCTGAATAGAATCCAGTTCTGCCTGATGTAATCTGTAAACATCACGGATGGTTCTCAGCCATGGATTCAATAATCCCAGATCCTGAGGAGTCATCGCTGCTTTTACACCACCACAGTTGTAATGTCCACAAACAATAATGTGTTTTACTTTCAGATGTTCTACAGCGTATTGAATAACTGCTGTGGAACTCATATCTAAAGTATTAACCACATTGGCAATGTTTCTGTAAACAAACACCTCTCCAGGTTTGGCTCCCATCAATTCTTCTGCGGTAGCTCTGCTATCTGAACATCCTATATAAAGATAGTCCGGATGCTGAGTTTTGGCAAGTTCATGGAAGAAATTTGGATCTTCAGCTACTTTGGACTCTACCCATTTTTTATTGTTTTCGAAAATAACCTCGTACGATTGTGACATAATTTTAAAATTTATAATTATTTATTTCGTTTAAATTATTTCCAAAATCAATAGACCAAATCAATAATTGTGCAAAAATATACTTTTTGTTAAACAATTAATCACTTTTAACAAAGTTTAATATTAAAATATGCTTAAAATCATATCTAATTTTCCGATATGCTTTGCCTTACCGTTATTGGAATCTATAAGGAAATCCAAACGTTTAAAAAAACTAGGATAAAATTACGAAGTATAAATTAAAATTTGAGATTTGTGAATTAAAATATTCTTAATTATTTATCGGTTCATGAATGTATTGGATTTGAGTTTAAAAAAAATCATCGAAATATATCAGAAAATGAATAATTTAAAGGTCTGATAAATCTATTCATTGAATGTCTGATTTTGGGTTGCCATCTTTACCATCCTTATTTTATCTGGCAGGAGTTTTTATTGCCTGTTTTTCTTCTCTTTTGATTCTGGGGAAACGCAAAAAAATAAAGGCAGATTATGTACTGGCAGTTTGGTTTTTGATTATAGGAATACATCTTATATTATTTATGCTGTTTTTTTCCGGCAGCTATGTGAAGTATCCTTATTTTCTTGGTTTTGAAGTGATCTTTCCCTTTATTCACGGGCCAATGCTGTATGTATATGTTCTGTGTGTAACAGGAAGAAATCCTGGTGTGAAGACAGCGTTGCTGCATGGTATTCCTGTTCTGATGATCTGTATATTGTTATCTCCACTTCTGATGTTGTCTCCCTGGGATAAGCTTGCTTCTTATCAGAATGGGAATAACGGGTGTAAATCATTAAGTAAGGTCATTAAATATCTTATGATCTTATCAGGAATTGTATATGTTGTTCTAAGCCTTCTTGCTGTCAGGAAATATACGAAAGGAATATCCAGCCAATACTCAAATACTGAGAAAATTAATCTGAACTGGTTGTATTATCTTATTGCAGGTATCGCTTTCATATGGATTGCTGTCGTTATTAGAAATGATATTCTTATTTTTTCCATTGTTGTTCTATTTATTGTAGTGGCGGCTTACTTTGGAATCAGTCGGGTGGGGATTTTGGATCTGCCTGTTAGTATTGATATGACAGAGGATAAGGAACATGATCATGAAATGGTAAAATATCAGAAAAATTCTCCGGGTGATGAGGCCATACAATCTATTTATGAAAAGCTCGTGTATAAAATGGAACACGAAAAACTATATAAAGACCCGGAACTTAATCTGAATAATATTGCCAAAGTATTAGAGATTCACCCTAATGTATTGTCTCAGGTCATTAATTCTATGGAGCAGAAAAATTTTTATGATTATATCAACAGACAGCGTATTGAAGAATTTAAACGGACTGTAATACTTCAGGAAAATCAAAAATATACGATTCTTTCATTGGCTTTTGAATGTGGATTCAATTCTAAAACTTCTTTCAACAGAAATTTTAAAAAATACATGAATTGCTCGCCAACAGAATTTTTAAAAAGCCAAAGCATTCATATGGAATGATTTATTGTTGGTATTTCTGGTTGGTAATTTGTAAACGATTTATTACTAGTGATTTATAAATAGGTTCCACCTTTCATTTTGGAACAGTTGACACTTTTATAATGCTCATTTTTACAAAAAATTAAATTGACAACTATGAAAAAGTTACTGTTTGTAATAATGGGTATTTTGGCATTACTTATCGGATTATATCCTTTTATTTACGCTTTTGTAGAACATAAATATACCTTTCTGGGTTCAAAATCATCAGAAGTTCTCCATAATGTTATCTGGAAATCTGCCTTTTTCTCTCATATTATTTTTGGTGGGCTGGCACTTTTTATTGGCTGGTCTCAGTTTGGGAAATCATTCCGCAATAAAAATATCAGGGTGCATCGCATCATTGGGAAGCTCTATGTGATTGCAGTGGTTATTAGCTCTGTTTCGGCTGTTTATATGGGTTTTTATGCTAATGGCGGATTAATTTCATCGGCAGGGTTTATCAGTTTGGGATTAATCTGGCTGGTGACCACTCTTGCAGCGGTTATACAGATCAGAAAAGGGAATGTCGGTAAACATCAGCAATTCATGACCTATAGTTATGCCTGCACCTTTGCTGCAGTGACACTGAGGCTATGGTATCCTCTGCTGACAAAGATTACTGGAGATGCTGAAAGCTCTTATATTGCAGTAGCATGGCTGTGTTGGATTCCCAATCTGCTAATGGCCTATTTTATTAATACAAAAACGGTTGCAATTTCAGAATAATATTCTATTCCGGCAGTTGATTATACTCCATACTCTTCATCTCTAAGTTCAAATACTTATTTCCTTCATTTTTATAGTGTTGAGGAGCTTCCAGTCCCATATATTTCATGATCAGAGGATAGATATAAGTAGTTTGGGTCTGTTGGGATTCATGTCCGGTAATTCTGTAGTTTGCCGGAACTTTGTCTCCAAACCATACAAAAAACGGTACCTGAGTAGATTCTTTAGAGTCTACGTGCAATAATTTGTCTCCTTGTATTTTAAGGCCATGATCTGAAGCATAAATTACCACAGAATTAGTGTTCTTCAGCGTTTTGAAAATATTGTTGAAAACATAATCCGTGTATTTGATAGAACTGTCATAGCAGTTAAGATCTCCGGAATTCCAGTTAGGAGGAAGTCTGTTACATGGGTTTGGATGGCTTCCCATAATGTGAAGAACTACAAATTTATTCTCTTTCTTCTGTATTACATTTTTGAGCTCAGGAACAATTACTTCATCATAGCCGTTTACCCACTTTTTATTTTTAGACATGGAAGCGATGGCTGTAATCCCTCTTGCGCTAGCCTGTGTACTGAGCCAGAAAGAATTGTATCCGCTTTGATTGGCAAGATTGATGATATTGTAAGAAAGTTTATCATAACGATATCTGAATTCATCCGGATGAATGCTGGATAACATTAATGGGACACTCAGGTTGGTAATTCCTGCAGGAGAAACAGCATGATCAAAAATCATCATGTTTTCAGCCTGTTGATCTGTATAAGGAGTTGTTTTTTTAGAATAGCCATACAGGGACATATTTTGCTTTCTTTCTGATTCTCCGATGATAAGAATTACATTTTCTATTCCAGGCTGTATTTTTTTGATATTGAAAACCGGAATATTCTTTTTTATTGCGTTAATATCTCTCTGTATATTCAAAGCGGTATTGAAATCGGATAAATGATAGTATACATTCTTAATCATCCTGCCTCCTCCTTTATTGCTTACATAGGTATGTTTAAGGTGGTATCCGAATGGTAAAATAAGCCACAGTAATGCAATAATAATAAATTTAGCATCAACTTTAACTACATTTTCTTTAAGGTAATTCACAGAGTATACTACCATTCCCAGAAAAACGAAAAATAAGATGACCGGAAGAATAAACATATAAGACATGCTCATGGCTTCATCCGGATTAGACTCAAGAATACTGATGGCCATTCCTACATTAAATCCGGAATGATAAATAAGAAAACATGATACTGAGATCAGAAAGTTAATGCTTAATAATAAACAGAGAATAACAGCAATGACAGTTGTATATTTATTCTTAAAAAGAAGCGCATTGAATACCAGAAACGAAGAAAACATAATTCCATACTCAAAAATATTCCGGATACTGTCTATTTTTTCAGCCCCAAAGAGATTATCAAAGATATAAGGGAATGAAATCAAAAACCCCGTTAGGTATATTATAATGAGAAGAATGGGAACTATTTTTTTGAACATGGTTGTGGGTGTCTGGGCTGTTAAGATAAATGTTATATCATCTTCCTCTTAGAGTTTCCGGAAGAGTCTGCCGAATATCAGAATCATGGAGTGCATGAAAAGAATTACTATCAGATAATAATTCCCAAATGTTATAGATATTGCATCAACTCAAAAAAGAAACTTTTGAAGATAAATTGTTGTGGTTTAGAGCGGTATGTCTTTTTCCGCTTTATAGAGTTGATTGCGTAGGTAGGAATGGGGGCACTTGGGTCATATTTTTTTTCATCAAAAATTATTTTAAAAAATTAATAATAAGTCTGGGTTGTGTTTTTAATATTAAGCGATTTTTTTCAGAACAAGTGTATTGAATGATTGGAATCATCCGGATAATAAAATGTGATATTTTATATAAAGTTGGATGATTGTGGATTATTTTTAATCAAATAATACAATTTTTTCAAATGTACATGAAATTAGCGAAAAATACAAGTAGAATTTTTACGATAACTATTGGAGTTACTACACTTTACGGTTGATGTACTCCTTTGTTGCATCTGCGGTAGGGATAATTTTAGCAGGATTTCCTATAACAACAGAATTGGAAGGAACATCAAAGTTAACATAAGAGTTGGGAACAATCAATACATTATTTCCAATAGTGATTCCTCCTACAATAACTGCATTAGTACCAATCCATACTTCATCACCAATAACCGGATATCCTTCATTTTTTCCACGGTTTTGCTGTCCTATCGTAACGCCATGGGCGATGTTGCAATTTTTCCCGATCACTGTTTTCGGATTGATCACAAGGCTTCCAAAATGACCTAAATAAAATCCTTCCCCAATCTGAGTCTCAGGATAAATCTGAAACCCGTATTTGATCTGGTAATGTCTTAATACAATTCTCCAGAAAGTATTTAAAACCGGTTTCTTCTGATACTTCTGAGCCATTCTCAGAATGTACACAAAATGAAGATTGGGATTAATGCATTTTTTCCAGATCTGAAATGGGGAAAGCCACTTTCCACTTTCCCTGTAAAAGTCTTTTTGAATGATTGAATAATCAGCCATCGTCAATATTTTTATACTTCGTCAATTATTTTCTGAAGGTGTTCTACAGATCTTTCCAATACAAACGGAAGCTCCGTTTCCGAAATCTGTTTTTTGTATTCTTCAGTGATATTTTTATCTGTAAGGAACTTTTTCATTCCTTCATATATTCCTTCTTCTGAATTGGGTGTGATATTTCCCAGCTTTCCATCCTGGAGAAGATCCCTGATCCCTGAAATATCTGTTGCAGAAATAGGTTTATTCAGAATAAGTGCTTCGGCAATAATGGTAGGAAATCCTTCATGTCGTGAAGACATAATGTAGAAATCCGCCTTTTTCATATAAGGATAGGGATTACTGCTGAAACCAAGCATTTTTGCAGTATCCTGAAGACCAAGTGTATTGAGCTGATCCTGAATATTATTAAAATCATACCCGTCACCAATAATCAAAAGCTGATGTTTGAACCCTTCATCAATAAGTTTTTTATGCACATTAAGCAATCTGTCGTATCCTTTCTGAGGATATACGGTTCCTACGGTTACAAAAGTGGGAAGATCACTGTTGAAAGGATAATCATTTACTTCAATATCCGCCTTTCTTAACGTATCATTTTTGTCGATCGGATTGAAAATCTTAATCACAGATGCTTTTTCAGCTTCATTTTTAGCCAAATCATGCATTCCTTCCTGAAGTTTATTGGAAATTACCAGAATTCTATCGAACTTGAAAAACTGTCTGATGACTTCCGGAGTATATTCTTTTAAATTGAAAATATCATTCTGTACCCAAATAATCTTTTTCGAATCTTTTTGAGGGCTGGATAGAATTTCCTGATGCATCGCATGGATGGCAGCAATCTCTACATCGTATTTTTTATTCTTTAAAATAAATTTATAGAGAAGGGAAGGGAACCAAAGAAACATTTTCTGATAAAGAACCCTGTAAGCTTTCACAGGGATATCCTGTGGTCTGTTGGTCGTTATCATTTCTCCTTTTGTCAAATAGTATAGTGTCACCCATGACGGAACCTCTTTAATGTATAATCCTGAATAGAGATTTACCAGAAGGTCAACTTCATATTTGTCAGCAGGCAGATGCTTCAAAAAGTTGATTAATACTTTCTCAGCACCACCATGACGTAATGAACCTATACGAATGAGGATTTTTTTCTTTTTCAATTTGTTTTTTTCTTTTTATGATTTTACAAGATTAAATTTATTTAATTTTTCTTGCTTTTTTATACTTGTGAGGAAGATTTTCTTTGATATAAGCATCCAGTTTTTTTCTGTCTTTCTCCAATTCACGGGGATATTCCGGATTGTTTTTAAGAACAATATCTCCATAGTCTTCAATAGTACACAGAAATTGTGCCGGATTTCCGATAAAGACTGTGTTGTCTGGCATAGACTGTGACAATACAGAGTTAGCTCCTAAAATACAGTTATTTCCAATCTGAACATCCTGCATAATAACAGCATTAAGTCCAATGGTGCAGTTATTTCCGATTTTTATTCTCCCCAGGATTCTTGCATCTTCATATCCCGGAAGTTTTCTAAGCAGAGTAGTTGTTCCACCGTGGTTGACAAACCGTACATCTCCTGCAATGTTCACGTTATCGCCAATTTCGATAAGGTAAGGTTCCGTTCCGAAATACACTTTATCGGGCATATTAAAGTTTTTTCCTACTTTCATCCCTCTATATTTAGCCACTTCAAGACTGCCCCTGTTCAAAAAAGTATGATAGAGGGAGTCTATTTTTAATAGGATTCTGAATATAAAAATCATCACAAGTGTAAATTTGTTTTCGTTACTTTTGCAAAGAAAGAGAATTTATTAATATGATGAAAATTTCAAAAATAGAATATTATCTGCCTCAGCAGGTGCTAACTAACGAGGACCTTGAAAAGCAGTTCCCTGAATGGAGTTCCGAACGTATCCAGGAGAAAGTAGGTATTTCCCAACGCCATATTTCTTCTGACAGCGAAACCGTACTGGATATGGCTGTACAATCTTCAGAAAAAATTTTCGAAAACTATGACAGAAACAAAGTAGATTTTATTTTGTTCTGTACCCAGAGTCCGGAGTATTTCCTCCCTACAACGGCCTGTATTTTGCAGGACAGATTGGGGCTTAGAAAAAATATCGGAGCTATAGATTTTAACCTTGGCTGTTCAGGATTTGTATATGGGTTAGCTTTTGCAAAAGGATTGATTTCTGGTGGAATTGCAAAGAGTATTCTTTTGGTTACTTCAGAAACGTACACCAAACATATTCATCCCGATGATAAAGGAAACCGAAGCATATTTGGAGATGCTTCTGCTTCTGCAATTATTGAAAAATCAGAAGGCAATGATTATCAATTCTGTCTGGGAACAGATGGAAGTGGTGCAGAAAATCTTATCGTGAAGAAAGGAGCTTTCAAAAAAGATTTTGAACTGAATCCTGAACACGAATTCAGTCCTGAAAATATTTATATGAATGGTCCTGAAATTTTTAATTTTACGATTGAAAATATCCCCGGGCTGGTAAAAGAAACACTGGAAGTGAATGGAATGACGATGGATGATATTGACCATTTTGTTTTTCATCAGGCCAATTCTTTTATGCTGAATTATTTAAGAAAGAAAACAAAAATACCGGCAGAAAAGTTCTATATTGACATGGAAAAAACCGGGAATACTGTTTCGGCAACTATTCCTATTGCTCTTAAAAATATGATGGATAAAGGAATGCTGAAAGAAGGAGATAAAGTTTTAATGGCAGGATTTGGAGTTGGATATTCATGGGGTGCTACCATAATGGAAATTTAAAAAACAAACATTTAAAATTATAAAATATGAAAACATCCGTTTTTTTAGAAAAACTACAGGAGGAATTGGAAGAAGATGAAACATTGACTACTGAAACGAACTTGAAATCTTTAGAAAGCTACGATTCTATCAGCTTACTTTCTGTTATTGCGTTTGTAGACGAAAATTTCAGTAAAAAAATTGATACCAAGCATTTTAAAGATATTGAAACCGTTTCAGATCTGATGAATGTTATAGGAAAAGAAAATTTTGAAGATTAATGGATGCTTTCTCATTAAAAAATAAAATTATTCTCATTACAGGCGCTTCTTCCGGAATCGGGAGAAGCTGTTCTGTAGAATGCAGCAATAGCGGTGCTGATCTGATTCTTGTAGGAAGAAACCAGGAGGAACTGATGAAAACCGTTTCTATGCTTAATCCTGAAACAAAAGTTGAAACCATCACGGAAGATATTACCCAATCTGAAAACCTTGAAGCAATTATTGCCGATAAAGTTTCAGTTTTAGGTAAAATATCAGGATTTATTCATTGTGCGGGTATCGAAAAAACGTTACCATTAAAGAAACACAATCCTCAGCTCTATCAGGATATATTCGCTGTCAATGTCATTGCAGGACTTGAAATTGCTAAAATTTTATCTTTAAAAAAATACAAAGACGAAAACTCCAGTTTTGTGTTTATTTCTTCTGTTGCAGGGATGATAGGAGAAGCAGGGAAGGCTGCTTATTCTGCCAGTAAAGGCGCTGTAATTTCCGGAGCCCGTTCTTTGGCCATGGAACTTTCAAGAAGTAATATTCGGGTCAACAGTATAAGTCCGGCAATGGTCAATACTCCGATTTTAGAGAAAATGTTTGAAAATATCGGAGAAGAAGCTTCATCAGAAATCATAAAAAAGCATCCGCTGGGAATAGGTGAACCTAAAGATGTAGCGAATGCTTGTATTTTTTTACTGTCTGACGCCTCAAAATGGGTCACAGGCAGTAACCTTGTGATTGACGGAGGATATTCTGCACAATAACTTACTTTTTGTGCAGCGTTTCTATAATATTTTCTACGCTGTCAAATATTTTCTTATTGTCAAACTGACTTTCAATTGATTTAAGATTCTCTCTGATGTGGAGAACGAGGTCGGGATCAGTAAGGAATGTTTTCATCGCTGCATACATTTCATCTACCTCATAACTGATGAGGTATCCTGTTTCACGGTCTTTGATCATCAATCCTACATCTCCTACTTCTGTTGCAATAATAGGTTTCTGAAGAATTAAAGCTTCAGCAATGACCAATGGCCATGCTTCAGACTCCGAAGGAAGAACAAAATAATCCGCTTTTTTGATATAAGGATAAGGATTCATTTGGTTACCAACCAGAATAAATGTTTTTTCAACATTATTTTTAGCTACCTGTGCTTTGAGGTTGTTCATTTCATCACCCTCACCAATAACAATGATGCTGTGATGAAATCCTTCGTTGATAAGCTTTGTATGAGCGTCAATAAGCTTATGATATCCTTTTCTTGAATGAAGTCTTCCTATAGATGCGAAAACAGGTCCTTCAGGGAAATTTTCAAGCTTTCCTTCTGCCTTACATTTAATTTCTTCGATAGGAATAGGATTGATGATAACGCTCTCAGCCGGATAATTAAGATTAGGGTAATGCTGGTGCATCATGTCTTTGATCTTGTGGGAACAGTATACCATATGGTCAAATTGCGGAAAGCTCTTTAAAATATTCGGCACTAAAGGCTGAAACTTCGGAACATTAATTTCAGAGTGAAACCATCCGATTTTTTTTGAATTCTTATTGGTTGAATTCAGAATGGCATCATAGTCTCTGTAATCCATCCCGATCTCAATATCAAAAGTATCATTGATAAGACGGTCTGCAATGGCCGGGGTATTTTTTAGTTTTCTCAGCTTTATTCTTCTTTTAAAGAGCTGAAGTTTCTGTAAAATAGAATTGTTGGAAAAATCTTCTTTTCCGTCAGTAAGGTATATTTTTCTGATGTGCTTCGGAAGTTCATCACGCAGTTTCCCTTGGTTAAGCGTAAGGCATACCGTTATTTCAAATTTGTCCGGATTAAGGTTGTTGAGAAGTCCCAGTAATACTTTTTCCACACCTCCCATTTCCATGGAACGATGCCTGAACAAAATTTTTATTTTTTTTTCTAACATTATCCGAAGATTGATTGTAACGTAATTTTTATTTTTTTCTTGATACGGAAAGGCAGCTGATGCTGGTACTGCAGGAGCCCGAATATTTCATCTGCACCTGTATACTGTTCAGGAACTTTTTCTCCATTGATGGTAGTAAGTCCTCTGCGCTTTATGGTATTAAAAATCACCTGGGCAAAATATTCGTGGGATTTTTTTTTATTGTCATTCTGGGAAATTCCGCCCTGATGGGTTCTATAAAGATAGTTAGTTTTGTTGATAAACTGAACATTCCCTTTTTCATACATTTTAAGATATAAATCCTGATCTTCCCCAATTTTTAAATTGGGATTCATTTTTTCTGTCTGTTCATAAACATTCTTTCTGAAAGTCACAAAATGAGCAATCTGAATCGGGAAATTAAAAAAATAAGGATCTCTGTTCGGTACCTGCATAGCTGATCTGAAAGGAGCTATGGGCTTCAGGTTGTGATCACATGTCATAAACCTCGAATAGGTAAGGACTGTATTTTTTTTAGCCTGAAAAATCTCCATACATTTTTGAATAGCGGTAGGAGAAATAGCATCATCCGGATCCAGAAAACCACAGATTTCTCCTTCGGCCAGTTCAATCAGTTTACTTTTTGTAACTCCTACACCGGAATTTTTTTCATTTTCAAAAAACTTAAATCTTTTGTCCTTTGAAATCATTTCCTGTATCATTTTCTTCTCGTTTTCAGAAGAGCCATCATCTAAAATTACAGCTTCCCAGTTTGTATAGGTCTGTTGAAGAATACTTTCAAAGCAATCCTTAAAAAAGATGGCGTTGTTGTAATGGGCGATAAGGATAGAAAACTTCATGAACGTTCCTTGAATATTAAATCCTGATGATTGATAACTGTAGTATTAGACGGAATATCTTTATGAATGACACATCCCGCTCCGATGATACAGTTGTCTCCAATAGTAACTCCTTTTAAGACGGTCACATTACTCCCAAGCCAGCAATTACTTCCTATTTTGATGGGAGCTGTAGTGAACTCGGAAGAGAACAGCTTAAATTCCGGCTGAGTCTGGTAAGCGTGGTTGTGGTCATACAGTTTTACACCTTCTCCGAATAATGTATTGTCTCCTATTGAAATCCTGTCGAGACAATTGATAGAGCAGAAATTATTCATGAAAAAATGATCTCCGATTTCTAAAGTGGCGTTCTGCTGTACAAGAATATGTACATAATTTCTGAAACTCATGGAATTCCCGAACGTAACATTTTTTAAGTTTTCGTGCAGAACAAAATGATTACTGATCCCAAGCTTTATCCCTTTAAAAGAAACATTAGGGTGTTTTTTGAGACGAGAAATCTGGCTTTTCCGTTGAATTTTTGCTAAAATTTCATCAAGCATACCTGGATTTATTTTCACATTTGTAGTTTACAAATATAATTTGTTTTAAATAATTATAATAATAAATCTTATTTTTGTGCCTTAAAAATTAATACTTTATACCAAATAAAACAACTTTTCAGATTGAGGTTGCTGAGTTTTGATAAAGTAAATCATTTGGTGTTCTGTGAAAATAAGTCAGATTACATTTACCCGGTTTGTTGCTGCAATGGCAATTGTAATTTCTCATTTCAATAAAGATCTGTTTTTATATAAGATAGATTATATTTCCAATCTTTTTTTGAGGGCTAACGTAGGAGTAAGCTATTTTTTTATTCTTTCAGGATTTATCATGATCATTGCTTATCACAAGAAAGATAAAATTGATTACCTGGAATTTTATAAGAACAGGTTTGCCAGGATTTATCCGCTTTATATGCTGGGGCTTCTGCTGTATTTTATGACGAGATACGAGATGTTCGATTGGTATAAAGTGCTTTTATATGGATTGGGCATTCAGAGCTGGATTCCGGGAGAAGCAATGATCCTGAATTTTCCGGGATGGTCGATTTCCGTAGAGTTCTTCTTCTATTTGCTTTTTCCGTTTTTGTATAATTATTTTTATGCAAGGAAAAACAAAATGATCTGGGTGTTCGCCATTGGTCTCTGGCTGATTACGCAGGTTTTTTCTAATCTTTATCCGGTGTATGGAGCGTATGAAGGACCTCATACAAAAAGCCATGAGTTTCTTTACTATTTTCCTTTCTGGCATCTTAATGAATTCCTTATCGGAAATCTTGCGGGGCTATTTTTTGTTAAAAATTACAGACAGAAAAATTATGACCGCCAGGTTATTATCATCTTTTTACTGATCCTTCTGTCTCTGATATTTGTTCCGCTTTTCTACCACAATGGGTTGATGGCTTTGCTATTTGTCCCTGCTATTCTTTTCATTTCGGCTAATAACGGAAGAGTCAGTAAGTTCTTTTCACTGAAGCCCATGGAGTACCTGGGAGAAATAAGCTATGGTATATACATCACCCATATTCCTGTGCTTTACCTTGTAAGAGAGTTTTTGAAATGGCAGGAGTGTACATTCAGTATAGATATCGTATTTTTGATTTATATTATCGTTATGCTGTTGAGTTCTGCAGTTTTTTACCAGTTTATTGAAAAGCCGATGCGAAATATTTTAAGAAAGATTCATTTTGTAAAACGTTGATATATAGGTGTTATCTAGAACTATGTATTTAGTTTATTGTTAGAACAACTCATTTCTGAAGTTGATATTGTACAATCCTGAGCGTATGCTTTTATAGTCTGTCAACAAATACTTTGTGATCATTCCCCATTTTTTGAGAAGGGGAGCATTGGCAATCTGGAAACTTCTGTATACCCGTTTGATGTGAAGCTTAATATCCTCAGGAATGGTATTTTCATTTTCTGCCCAATAATTGACCTCTTTCCACAATACAACTCGTGTAGAAGCCGGTTTCACTTCTCCGGAATCTACTTTGGTAATTCTGTTATTCTCATGAACACCTCTCACGGCTACAGCTTTGTCAAGAATTCCCGGATACAGATTCAGATAGTAGGAGAGCCTGAATAAGAATTCTGTGTCCTGGTGAAGCTTTAAATGGGTTTTAAAGAAATACTCCATGTTTTTCAAAGAACTTTTACGGATCGTTAATGCATCAATACTGAAAAGTCCGAAAGTTCCTCTCATATTTAGCTGTCCCGGAAAGACATCTTTAGGAGGATGTTCTTTATAAACTGTAGTCAGACGGTCTCCAAAAACTTTATAATACTGCTCTTTTGCCTTTTCAGAATAATAGTGAACACCTATAGCTCCATAAACACCGTCTACTTCATGATTGATGAAAAGCTTTTTTTCTGCATCAAAACGGTTGGGAAGATAGTAGTCATCTGCATCAAGGAAAGCAATAAAATCTCCTTCAGCCTTTTCCATTCCTAAATTTCTGCTGGCACCTGCTCCATGATTTCCTTTGTCCGGATGTTGAAAGAGTTTTACCCTGTCATTTTTTTCAGCGAGTTCCCGGCATACCTGCAAGGCATTGTCAGGTGATTTATCTTCTACCAATACCACTTCATATACATCTTCAAACTGGAGAGCAGATTCTACAGCCTGAGCAACATATTTTTCGGCATTGTAAACGGGAATGATTACTGAAATTTTCATTTTTTCGGATTATGCTTTTAATTTAATTTTCAAATAATGGGTAACTCTTTTCTCTACTAAATAGTATAGAAGTGAGGCTACAATAATAACTAAAACAATTTTAAGAAGAAAAAAAGGAATGTTTAAATAGCCTTCAACTTTAAATCTTTTTAAAATAATTCCTACGAAAGGATGTGACAGGTATAATGAATAGGAAATATCTCCCAGAAATATTAAGAATTTGTTTCCTTTACAATGGAATATATAATCAAAAGTGAGGAAAGAAAAGACAAATGCAGAGATGATTGCCAGTTTTACCCAATCATTATCTATTGGAATGATACTAAGTAAAACAAGTATAAACGATATTATTCCTATTACAGAAACTATTGCTGCCCATTTCTTTGGAACTGTATATTGGTTCAGTAAAAGAGCGAAGAGAATTCCTACAACAAAATAAAGATTCAGAGAGTGGGTTACCATTTTCAGATAAGGGCTGTCAAAATGTATACAATATCCCAAAATGGTAGTCAGAATGAAAAATACTACAATGAAATAATACCTTTTTTCTTTAAAAAATAATGAGAGCCCAAATATGAGATAAAAGAACATCTCAAAATTTAAAGACCAGCCCAGGAAAAGCA
Source organism: Chryseobacterium indologenes (assembly GCF_002025665.1). Taxonomy (GTDB): domain Bacteria; phylum Bacteroidota; class Bacteroidia; order Flavobacteriales; family Weeksellaceae; genus Chryseobacterium; species Chryseobacterium metallicongregator. Next base: position 231,354 of record NZ_CP018786.1, read on the forward strand.
CTGGAAATTCTTTTTGAGTAGGGAGGAATAATAGTGAATGAATTAGTTCATAAAGTCCCTCCCCATGAAAGTATATGAATAAGCCACCTCCCGGTATTATTGCAGCAAATGTCAAAAGATAGTACAGTGGAACAATTCTGATCACCCTTCTTTTGTAAAATAAAGTGATCTGCTGAAAAGAATCCTTACTGAAATTTATTTTTTGAGTGGTAAAAGCCATGATAAATCCACTGATAATAAAAAATACAGGAACACCGATACTTCCTTTTTTAAAAAGAATATCGCCAAGATTCAGCCCAGGTAAGTTGATCGTTTCACGAAAGTGAAAGCAGCATACCAATAATGCTGAGATTCCTCTTAATATCTGGAGATTATTAAGCTTCATTACGTCTGCCAGATCTTATCTTTTAAAAACTTTTTTCAGAATAAGTCCCATTACAAAAGGTACTCTGGCAATATTATGCTGAAATGTTTTGAAACCGTCAATTGTAAATTTTGTGTCTTCAGTCATTCCATATTCTGAAAAATCAACCTCAGGAACAGCTTTATGTTTAAAAGTGACATTCATCAAGTTGTACTGATGGATGATCTGTATGTACATTTCCTTGCTGTCTTCCACAGAGAAATCCGGATAATGACGATAACTATTGTGAGCTCTTTCTTTTAACATGGTTTTGAAGTTATCCACACTTTCTGCGAGACTTACAAATGGGTTTACGACCGCATTATACACATTTACGACCGCTTTACGACCAGGAAGCATTGTTAGCTGATATCCTCTTCTTAAATCAATAACAAGATCATGAATCGGTTTAAAATGTTCTTGAACAGTTTTTACATAGTCCTGATGAAGCATGTCATCATTATCAAGTTCACTGGTGATTACAAATTTTGTGTCAGGAGTGAAAAATTGAGGAATTACTTCTACTGCTTTGGTTTTCATTGCATCAAAATCTTCTACAAAAACGGCTCTGAAAACAGGATATTCTGCTTCGATTTCTTTGATGATTTTTCTGAATTTCTCGGACGTATTAATATCAAAAAAAGTTAGCCAGATATAGTTTTGATTGGTTTGGTTTTTATAGGAAGGAAGTACGTAAGTTCTGAATAACTTGAATCGGTCATCCAGCCATTCTTCTGTAAGGGGTTTATACCCTGAACGTGTTTCGTTCCAACCTTTTGTAGGAACATTGAATCTTGTCATGATCACGTGTACAAACTGACTCATCTAAATAAATTTTTTAAAAAGTTAAATATTCTGTAAGGTTTACTGTTGTATATATTCTCCAGTTTTTTTTCATAAAACGTTTTTCTGTTCAAAAGGGCTATATAACTGGGGAAAAATTCATGAAACAGTGCTTTGTGTTTTTCATATACGGCATGATAAATAAACTCTTTTTTATCATTGTTGCCGGTAATGTCTTTTATCATGGAAGTGTCCGGATGAGACCTGTAATTGAAAACAACATAATCAATTTTTGTGATGGGCTGGTTTCTGTGTGAAGATATAAGCTGTATCCAGAATTCCCAGTCTTCAAATCCGTGTCTTAATTTTTCGTCATAAATAATACCTTCATCAAAATATTTTTTGGCAAATAGAGAAGTACAATATAATTTATTTCCCAAAAGCAATTCCTGAAGGGTGAACGTTTCCTGTAAATTTGATTTTTTGCTGGTATGGCCAAATGTAATGGTATCTGAAAAAACAATTAAAGTATCAGGATTCTGATCAAATACCGCAATCATCTTTTCTAAAGCCAGCGGATTAAGCGTGTCATCTGCATCAAGAGGCAGGATATAATCTCCTGTAGCATTTCTTATCCCCGTATTCCTGGCACCGGAAAGCCCTTTGTTTTCCTGATAAACATAGCGTATTTTATCATTTTCAAGTTTTCTGGATACTATTGCTGTATCATCAGTAGAACCGTCATCTACAATAATGCATTCCCAATTCGTATAAGACTGGGTCATCACAGACTGTATGCATTCTTCCAGATATTTTGCATGATTAAAACAGGGAACAATAATGGAAACTTTATTTGTCATTCAATATGTTTTACTTTATAAATATGCTGAAAATAATTTTTTTAAATAATCCTCAGAAGAAATTCCAGTGAAAAAAGATTCTGTACGGGGATTAAATTCTATGTTATAATAAGAACCTTCGTCAATATTTTCAAACACTGCTTTTTTTCCTAAATGCTGTTCCAGCTGAAACAAGATTTCAGGAAGAGAGTACTGATAAGGGTAGGTGAGATTAATAATTTCATTGTTCAGTACATCAATATACTGTTTTGTAAATAAAGCAATATCATCAGTGCCAATGAGAATTCTCTTTGCATTGTTGTGTATTGTGAATTGAGTTCCGGACACAATTGAGTTCTTAAGGAAGTTAATCAACGTGTTTGGATTTCCTCCACGGCCTACTGCATTTCCAATTCTGAAAATGATAAAGTTTTTGCAGTGCTCCGTAATGAGTTTTTCAGCATTAAGTTTATGATTAACGTATGGACTGTCTTTTTTTGTAGGATCATAAATACTGCAGGTTGAAAAATAAACCAGTTTTTTATCCGGAAATTCTTCTGTCACTTTTGTTAACAGAGTGATTTCTCTTTCGAATTCTGCCGGATTCTTTTCCAGAGAATTGGAAACCCCGGATGCAAAAAAAAGGATATCTTCCCTGTCATAAGGTCTTACGGCTGTTGCCAAAATTCCATTGCCAATAATCATATATTTTTATCTAAACGGTTTAAAAAATCTTACAGGTATCTGAAGATTTTAAATAGTCCAAGTTTATTTCCCAGTTTTGCCCATCGTGAATTCTTCACACGATCCAGCTTATCAAGGGTATATTTGTATTTGTTTTTCGGGATATAATTTTCCAGAAAAAGATCTTCAATATTGATATTTCTTCTTTCCGCCATTTTAATAAGAGCTACCCAATGCCAGAAAAGGGCTTTTTCTGTATTTTTTGTGGTAGATATTCCATTTTGATGAATTCTGTACAGGTACAAATCTTCATCAATATATTTTACGGGAGCTACTTCGCACATTTTCATGTACCAGTCTTTATCTTCAGCGATTTTTAAAAATGGATCAATACCGGAAGTCTTTTCGTATATCTTTTTTTTAAAAGTTGCAAAATGTGAAATTTCTCCATTAAAATTATAGTATGAGTGATCCAGCTCAGTAATCTGCTTAGCTTTATGTACTGATTTCGGATTAAGATGTTCATCACAAAATACCAGATTAGAATAGACCATGCCTGCTTCAGGGTATTCAGCATGGGTTTTTACAACAGATTCCAGGGCGTGTTGTGTCAACGCATCATCAGGATCTAAAAAACCACATATTTCAGATTCAGCAAGCTGTATTAATCTCTTTTTGGTATATCCGATTCCTCTGTTCTGATCATTTTGATTGATTTTAACCCGTTGATCATTGCCTATAATTTTTTTTATGACTTCAAGAGAATCATCAGTAGAGCCATCGTCCAAAATTACTGCTTCCCAGTCTGTTTCAGTCTGAGCCATTAAACTCTGGTAACATTTTTCAAAAAAGTGACCATTATTATAATTGGCAATAAGAATACTGAATTTACTCATTTCTACTGTGTTTATTCAAGATTTTTTTTAATGCATTCAAATATCCGAAGCCATTTTTTCTGTCCGGTTCCAGGATGTTTCCTTCTGCCCATTCGTTCCATGATTTAACAATAAGAAACTGCTCTGGATAATTTTTTTTATCTTCAAGATATTCTACTGCCTTCTCAATCTGCTTTTCGAATAGTTCCGGAGAATTATTAGCCAATATGATGCCTCTGTACCCGCTTCTTGGGGTATTGTCCCAATTAGGTAGTATACATGGATAGGTAGGAACATTGCTTTCTTCAAATTTCAAGTCATTTACGACCTCTTGAGCATCCTGAATTCTGACTTTAGGTTGTTCTTTTTTCTTAAATCCAATTAATCCTTTTATTCTATTTTTATAATATTGAGAATGCGAGATGTATTCCTTTTTATTAATATGCGGTACCCAGGCTTTCTGAAAGGCATTGGAAATTTTACTGTCATATCCCATAGATTGAAAATCAATGGCATCAGAAAGTTTATTGGAAGCCATCACGTACAATCCATCAAATCCGTTTTCTCTGGCAAGCTCTCTGAATTTTGAGATATAGTTTGGATCTCCTTCATTTAAATGATTAGGATCATAAATGATGAAAAGAGGCTTATTATCCACTTTGATATACCTTTCGTCCTTAAAGAAAGGAAGCAGATATTCGAAATGAGCAATTAAATCCTGCTCATCAGGATAGGTCTGTTCTGCCAGTATTTTCTCTGACAGTCCGTGCCATATTCCTGACCATGTTTCATTGGCCCAACAGAAGCAGAAAGGGAAATCCGGTTTTCCTGATTTCAGTACATCATTTGCAACACGTTCCAGCAATTGTTTGCCGCTGCCAAACCAGTAATGATAAAAGATAAACCCATGTACTCCATAATCTTTTGCCATCTGGGCCTGTTGTTCTCTTACTTCAGGAACACGCAGATCATAATATCCAAGATCTGCAGGGAATATAGGCTGTTCATGTCCTTCGAATAAAGGCTTGGCTTTGCTTACATTGGTCCATTCTGTAAAACCTTTTCCCCACCATTCGTCATTTTCCGGGACGGGATGATATTGAGGGAGATAAAATGCAAGGGGTTTTATTTTTTTCATAATCAGTTTTCTAATGTTTTTATTAATCTGGCGGGAATTCCTGCAATGACTGAGTTTTTTGGGAAACTCTTATTTACTACAGAGTTGGCGCCTATAATGGAATTCTCACCAATGGTAACCCCTGGAAGTATACATACTCCTTCACCAATCCAAACGTTATCTTCAATAATAACAGGACCTTTTGAATATAAAGGTCTTGTAGCAGGAGTATTTTCCAGATCATCAATTGTTATATTACCATGGGAATGGTCAGAAATGTATATTCTGCTGGCCATAAGGACATTATTTCCTATGACAATTTTATTGACTGCTCCAATATGAACATCGGAATTGCATACCACATTATCTCCAATTACAATTTCAGGATGAAATTCTTGACCTTGGAAACGATCCCAGGCCTCTAATCGTAAATGAAATAAAGAACTGAAGTTTTTTCCTATTGAAATATATTTAGGATTTTTTATCCAGTGTTCTTCAGGTAATATAGAATTAGATCCAAAGCTTTTGAAACTTTTCTTAGCCCACTCACTAATTTTATTTTGAGTGTGAGCTTTATAAGCCTTTGAATTCAGTACATCGAATAAAAAATTGACAATATATTTCTTTAAAAAATTCATATTTTTCCTGTTATTTGATAGTATATTGTTTTTAAAAATGTTATTTTGTTTTCTTTAAAAACTTTTTTATAATAACTTAATTTATAATCCTGAAACATTTTAAATCTTTCGCTACCCGTTAAAAATTTATTAATGGTATTTTCAAAAACAGGATTATATAGGTTTTCGGCTTCAATCATTAAGGTATTAAATGTTTGATAGGATTCAAATGCATCATACTTCTTTTCTAAAAATGACATCGGATTTTCTCCATTAAATATTTTTTGTAAATTCTCAGAAAATTCTTCTTCAGTAATCATCAGATTATTATAAAGTGATTTTGGAGTGTTTTTTTTGTATTCAATAGAAAATTCCGTTACTAATGTATCTAAATTATCAAAGTTTTTAAATCTATCAGATTTGTAAAATAAATCTTTTATATCACTTACCAGATTTTTTGGATGTACATAAGCAAAAACAGGTAATCCTGAAGCAACAGCAATTTGTGTCATTAAGGCACCTATATAGGGAAAAGTAGAAATATAATAATCTACATTTTTCATAATTTCATATAAATCATAGCGGTCGCCAATTAAGAATATTCTGTTGTTTAATTTATTGTCATCAATAAATTTATGAATGGCTGTACCATTTCCACTTCCGGCAAATACGAAAATTAGATTTTCATCTAATTGTAAAATCTTATGTATTGTTTCAAGGAATTCTAAGTTATTTCCCAGAATTTTATAAAATGTACTTCCAGAAAATATTATTTTTTTGTTTTTAGTATCAAAATCAAAACCTTGAAATGGAGTTTCTGACAAAATAGGATAATACGGTAGTATTTTGTTTTTATAACTAGGAATATTTCTTAATTGTTCAGATAAATTTTGTCCAAATGAACGGAATTCAATATTGATGTCTGTAATGTCTACCCCAAGCCAGAATGCATGATCCGTTAAATTTATTTGGTATCTTTTAATCCCTTGTACCTTATAGAAAGCCATATAAGCAATGGTATCCCAGGGAATTAAATGCATTAAAATATGTTCAGGCTTTTCTGCTAAGATAATTTTGATGAGGTTTGCACACAGCTCTATTCTGTTATTACCTTCTAAATAATAAATTTCTTTATTATCATAGTTCTCAATCTCGGCTAGAATTGCTTCGTTTTTATAATGTCTGTTTTTATTTTCAAAGACAAGAATAATTCGTTTATTAAGTCTTAGTAATGCCCTTAGATATTGCTGAGTTAATCCTCTGTTATCATAGCCAAAGTAATCATAGAATAAAACAACATTTTCGTTGGGAATTATTTTTTCTGATTTAAAAAGAGAATTGGAAATTTGTTTCAAAGAGCCTTCTAATTCTTGATCATATAGAGTATCATTAAATGCATAATTATATTTTAGATGTGTAGATAACTCTATTAATCGTAAAGCAAAGTCATAATTTTTTTTGATTATAGCTTGCTTTAAATTCTTTTTCAGAATCTTATCAATATTAATAAGCTTTTTATTTGAAATCATTTAATTCTGAGATTATTTTTTCTATATCATCGTGGGTCATTACAGGGCTTATCGGTAGGCTTAAAACCTCCTGATGTATCTTTTCACTTATTGGGAAGGACAGGCCATTCCAATCTTTGTAGGCTTCTTGCTTATGGGGTGGAATAGGATAGTGAATTAAAGTCTGCACACCATTTTCTGTAAGATAAGACTGTAGCTCATCTCTTCTTTCGGAGCGGATAACAAATACATGCCAGACATGTTCATTTTCATCAGCCGGATATTCTGGCAGAATGACTGCCGGATTTTTTATTTCGTCAATAAAACGCTTTGAAATCTCTCTTCTTATTTTATTTTCGTTGTCAATATACTTTAATTTAATATCCAAAACGGCTGCCTGAATTTCATCAAGTCTGGAATTTAATCCTTTATATATATTTACATATTTTTGATTGGAACCATAATTGGCTAAAGCTCTGATGGCTTTCATTAAATCATCATCATTGGTAGTTACGGCTCCTGCATCTCCCAAAGCACCAAGATTTTTGCCTGGATAAAAACTGAAACCAGCTGCATCACCAAGATTTCCTGATTTTATTCCTTTCCATTCTGCTCCTATTGCCTGAGCATTATCTTCTATAATTTTGAGGTTATGCTTTCTTGCAATTTCTTTAAGTGAATCAGAAAATATAATTCTACCCTGAAGATGAACAATAAGAATACCTTTAGTTTTTGAAGTTATTTTTTCTTCAATTTTTGATATGTCAATATTATACGTGTTAATTTCCGGTTCTACCAAAACAGGAATTAAACCATTATCTGAAATAGCTAAAATAGAAGCAATATAAGTATTGGATGGAACAATAATTTCATCTCCGATATTCATTACTCCTAGTTCTATATAAGCTCTTAAAATAAGTCTTAAAGCATCCAGGCCATTGGCAACCCCAATAGCATGTTTGGCTCCGATATAATCTGAAAGATTTTTTTCGAAGTTAGCAAGCTGATTACCCATAAGATACCATCCGGAGCGGAAGACTTCTAAAAGCTTAGCTTCTATTTCGTTTTGATATTGTAAGTTTACCTTTTGTAAATCAAGAAATTTAATCATAGTTTAAAGTTTAATTGAATAAAAATCTAAAGCAATTCCTCTTGCTCCCATGTTTTCTTTCTGCTGAATTAGCCCCTCATTTAAATACTTGCCTTGGTTTTCTGTAGAAATTCCAAAACTGTAATATTTTCTGTCTTTGAATTTTTCTAAAAGAAAATGATTGATAAAATCCAATGCTCCTGCTTTTCTTCCTTCTGATGAGGCTGCCATATACTGAGTATGAATGGTGTTTCCAAAATCAAAAATAACAATACCAGCTAAAATCCTGCCATCCTGATTAGCCTCGAAAAGTCTTATGTTTTCTGGAAATTTTTCTTTTAAAATAGTGATTTCCTCTATTGTATGTACTGGTTTTGTATCAAATTTCTGAAGAACAGAGGACAGTAAGCTCCAGTATTCTTCAAAATTTGTATTTTCTGTAATAATTACATTATTTTCTTTACATTTTCTTACCAATTGTCTTTTGGTCTCTGAAAATCGGATTGGATGTGAAAGATCGATAACCGATGAAATATCTCTTCTGTAAAGATTGGCATCACTACGGAAAAGTGCATACAAATCTTCTTCCGCAGGATATTTATGAAAAATATGGGGAATCCCTTTGTATATTATTTCATTGAAAGAAAGCTCAGAATAGTATTTCTTTATTTCATTAAAAATTTCCAGAACTTCACTGGTTTTTACAGTATGGGATATAATTAAAGATCCAAAAGTTAATCCGCCATGAGAGATAATCTGTTTTTCAGATTCGTTGGCAGGAAGTACAGCTGTGATCTTATTATTTTTAAAAATAAGAAGTGAATGATCTTTGAACCGATCTGAATGGTATTCCATAAAATCTCTGGCAAAAAAGAAAAGTCCGTTTTTACTTTCTATGATGAATTGATTCCATTCATCATAATACTCTTTTCTGTACTTTTTTATTTCAATAGCCATCTTATAAGTTTATGGACATGATTATATTAGAATCTGTAGAATTCTGTTTTAAAAAACCTGCATTCTCATAAGCTTTTATAGCTCTTGTATTTTCCGCTATAACTTTTAGATATAGGCTTTTTAAATTGAGTTTTTCTTTAGCAAATTTAAAAATGTGTTTGAAAATTTCAGTGCTTAATCCTTTTCCCCAATATTCCTTTTCTCCAATATATCCGAAATATTCGGCAGATCCTTCATCAATATTTATATTTTTAAGACCGGCAACACCGATAATATTATTGTTGTACCGGATACCTTTGACCCAATATGTAGGATTTTGATTGAGTGAAGAAAACCATTTTTGCTGATCATCTTTTGAAAAATCAGGAGTGCTTGTTAAATGTTTAATTTCCGGCTCATTGAGCCAATCCCAGGATTTACTAAGTATTTCTGGAGTATATTCTACAAGGGTAAGTTGATGAAAACTTAAGAAGTCCTCATAATTTCTGATATAATCTTTTTCGTTATATGTATGTGAAGCTAATACAAGGCAAATAGCTCCTGAAGAAAAATTAATTTCTGAAGCCCAGATGCCGGGAGGAATATGTAATCCTAAATCAGGACGGTTCAAAAAGACTTGCCTTTTGAACTTCCCATCATCCAGAGAAACTTCAAAGCTGCCGCTTGTTGCAATCAGGAACTGATGACATTCTTTGTGGGAGTGTGAGCCTCTGCTTTCTCCTCCCGCAATATCATATAAATAGAAAACTCTTTTTACATTAAACGGAAATGATGAATTATTTTCAACCACTGTAAGGTTGCCTTCGTCAAAACTGATCTTACCTAAATCAATAACACTACAATCAAATACAGAAATATTATTTTTCATCAGTCAGTATTTTAAATTCTTCGAAATCTCTTATATAATCATTTTCATCATACTTCCTGTCAGAGACAATAAGTGCTAATGAATTGGTTGAAAAATTTTCCAATCTTCGCCAGAACATTTTAGGAATATATAATCCGTAATATGATCTGTTTAAAGAAAACCTTTGCTCTTCTTTTCCATTATGAAGGACCACATCAAAACTTCCTGAAAGGGCAATAATAAATTCTTGCTGCTCTTTGAAAGCATGGCTTCCTCTTACTTCTCCTCCAGGAACATCATATACCCAATATGTCCTTTGTATCTCAAAAGGAAGTTGATTGGGATATTCAAAAAATGATAAATTTCCTCTTTTATCATATATTTTGGGGAGTTCTATTATTTTCGGGATCATGGTGTTTGTACTTTGTATTCAAAAAATGGTCTTGTAACGCCTGGGTAAATATGCATCATTGTTCCAACTTTTACATTTTCTACTTCAAATCCAATAAATTCATCAATTCCGTATAAAAGTATTTTTTGATCTTTCCCAAAGTAAAGCTTGAAATAATAGTTTCCGGCATTCAAAAGCCCAGCAGGAATATCAAATTCTACAGTATATTCACCTATTTTTGAGTTGTTGTTCTCTGCAACAGCTTTCCCAACATGAAAGATGACCAATTCTTCATAATTTTTGAGTTCAAAAGTTGTGTCAAGGGTAATATCCGGACAGAAATTATGAAAAATAAGTTTTACATGTACTCCGGAATCAATATCTAGTAAATCCCCATTAATAGGAGATACTGAAAATTCTTTTATTCTGATATTTTCATTACCTATAGCTTCGTTCAGATTACCATTATACTGGTAAGAACTTTCTCTTGCGCTGCTTTTTTGATATTCTATGATTGTATTGAGAATGTCTCCTTGATAGCTAATTTGTCCTTGATTTAAAAGTATACCTTTTGTGCATAGCTCTTTAATGGCTGTCATGTTGTGACTGACAAAAAGAATGGTTCGTCCCTCTTCTCTCGTTACATCATTCATTTTACCGAGACATTTTTTTTGAAATTCTGCATCTCCTACTGCTAGAACTTCATCTACGATAAGGATTTCAGATTCTAAATGAGCTGCTACGGCAAATGCCAGACGGACATACATTCCTGAAGAATATCTTTTCACAGGAGTATCTATATATCTTTCAACACCGGAAAAATCTACAATCTCATCAAACTTCCTTTTGATTTCCTTTCTTGTCATTCCTAAAATAGCACCATTAAGGAAAACGTTTTCTCTTCCTGTCATTTCAGGATGGAATCCTGTTCCTACCTCGAGGAGAGATGCTATTCTTCCGTTTGTATAGATCTTTCCTGTTGTAGGTTTTGTGACTTTACTTAAAACCTTGAGTAGTGTTGATTTCCCAGCACCATTTCTGCCGATAATTCCAACCGCATCTCCTTGTCCGATTTCAAAATTAATATCACGAAGAGACCATACATAGTCTGATAATCCTTTTGTGGTTCTGTCATTGGCCTCACCAATTTTAAGATAAGGATCTTCCTTTCCTCTCACTTTATGCCAGAACCTGTTAAGGTCATGAGAGAGAGTACCTGTCCCGACTTGCCCCAGGCGATATTGTTTGGATATATTTTCTGCTTTTAAAGACAGCATATTCTAAAAGATATTAAATTAATAAAAAAATTTACCAACAAAGGTTATACAGTATCCATAAAGGTTTTTTCAACCTTATTGAAAACAACAATTCCTATCATTAAAAGGATAAGAATAATAGCAGTACTAATTCCCAGCATGGCAGGAGAAAAGTCTCCAACGCCTATCCAAGCATATTTAAAACATTCAAAAATACCGGTTAAAGGATTATAATAAGCCAACTTTTTAAAGAACCCTGGTAGTGATGAAACAGGATATATCACTGGAGTTGCATACATATATAGACTTACTCCAAAACCCAGAAGCATACTCAGGTCTTTATATTTTGTAGTAAGTGAAGAAAAGATCATTCCAACTCCTAATGCAAAAAGGGCCATTAAGAATATAAGAAATGGCGTTGCAAGAATCCAGATATTAGGATGAGCCTCTCCTTTACTATAATAATATGCCCATGCAAGAATAAATAAAATAAGCTGTACTCCAAATCGCATCAGGTTGGAGATAACAATAGACAATGGAGTAACCAGTCTTGGGAAATAAACCTTTCCGAAAATTCCCGCATTCCCTGTAAAAGTAGATGAGGTAGCAAGTAATGATGCCGAAAAGTAATTCCAGAGAGTAACTCCTGCCAGATAGAAAAGAAGGGGTGGAGCTCCATCTGTAGGTAATTTGGCAATTCTTCCAAAAATTACCAGATAGACGATAGTGGTGAGAATAGGATTAATAAAAAACCAGATTGGCCCTAAAATAGTTTGCTTAAAGCTGGACACAAAATCTCTTTTTACAAACATATAAACAAGATCTTTGTATCTCCAGACTTCTTTTAGCTTCAAGTCAAATAACGAATGATCTGCATCAATCGTCTCAGTCCACTTTTGTTGTGGTTCATTCATCTGTGTAAGTTTTTGCAAATTTATAATAATTAATTCTTACTGTATCTCTTAGTTTATGAATTTTCATAGTCAATAAAACTAAAAATCAACAACTAATATATTGATATTTGAGCGTATGAACAAAAACTATTGGCCATAAAGCCAATAGTCTATGAATTTTATAAATTATATTTGTTATTTTCCGACAAGTTGTTTCAGGTATTCGCCGTATCCACTTTTACCATATTTAGTGGCTGTTTCAAGCAGCTTTTCCTCGTCAATGAATTTATTTCTGAAGGCAATTTCTTCAATACAGCCAATTTTAAATCCTTGTCTTTTTTCAATAACACTTACAAATTCTGAAGCGTCATGAAGAGAGTCAAATGTTCCTGTATCCAGCCATGCAGTTCCTCTGTTCAGTACGGCTACTTCAAGCTTTCCATTGTTTAAGTAAACATTGTTGATATCTGTGATTTCCAGTTCACCTCTTGCAGAAGGTTTGATATTTTTTGCAATTTCCACTACATTATTATCATAGAAATAAAGTCCGGGAACTGCGTAGTTTGATTTTGGATTTAAAGGTTTTTCTTCAATAGAAACGGCTTTCAGATTTTTATCAAATTCTACTACACCATATCTTTCAGGGTCTGCGACGTGATAAGCGAAAACAACTCCTCCTTCCGGATTGGTTTTATTTTTCAATAAAGTTCCCATTTCGGAACCATAGAAAATATTATCTCCCAATACCAGTGCTGCGGGATCATTACCTATAAAATCTTCACCCAGGATAAAGGCTTGTGCTAAACCATCCGGGCTTGGTTGTACAACATATTCTATATTACAGCCAATTTGCGAGCCGTCGCCCAAAAGTTTGATGAAACCAGCCTGGTCATGTGGAGTTGTAATGATCAGAATATCCTTGATTCCTGCTAAAAGTAGTGTGGAGAGCGGATAATAGATCATGGGTTTGTCGTAAACAGGCATCAGTTGCTTGCTTACTGCAATCGTTAGAGGGTATAGTCTTGTTCCGGATCCTCCGGCTAATATTATTCCTTTCATGTTTTGGTGCGTGTTGCGCTTATTTCTTTTGTGTTGTGAGTTGAATTTCTGTTGAGTACAAAGGCTTTATTTCTCTGTTATCTCAATAGCAATATATTTAGCTGTATTGCTTGTTGTAGTAATCCTGATAATTTCCTGAGGTTACATTTTCAAGCCATTCTTTGTTTTCAAGATACCAGTCGATGGTTTTTCCTAAACCTTCTTCGAAAGTTACCGATGGTTTCCAGCCTAAATCTTTATTTAATTTTGTAGCATCAATGGCGTAACGTTTATCATGGCCTGGTCTGTCTTTTACAAAAGTGATCAGTTTTTCAGAATAGCCTTCCGGTCTTTCCAGTTTGGAATCCATTTGTTTGATCAGCTCTTTTACAAGATCAATATTCTGCCACTCATTGAATCCTCCGATATTATAAGTCTCTCCGGTTTTGGCTTCCTTAAAAATCTGATGAATGGCTCTGGCGTGATCAATTACAAATAACCAGTCTCTGGTATATTTTCCATCCCCATAAATAGGAAGTGGTTTTTCGTTGATAATATTTGAAATACAAAGCGGAATCAGTTTTTCAGGAAAATGATTCGGGCCATAGTTATTAGAACAATTGGAAACAATGAAAGGCATTCCATAGGTGTTTCCGTAAGCTCTTACCAAATGGTCGGAAGCTGCTTTGGATGCTGAATACGGAGATTGCGGGTCGTACGATGTTGTTTCTAAAAAGAATCCTGTTTCCCCTAAACTCCCATATACTTCGTCGGTAGAAATATGATAGAAAAGATTGTTTCTTTTTTCATCCGGGAATCTGCCGTGGGTATGGTCAGGATTTAATGTCCAGAACTCTTTGCAAAGATTCAGAAGATTAGCGGTCCCGTTTACATTCGTATTGATAAATGCCATTGGATCTGTAATACTCCTATCTACATGGCTTTCTGCTGCTAGATGTACAACTGCATCCGGATTGTATTTTTCGAAAACTTTTCTAAGTTCTTCCGGTTTTGTGATATCTGCTTTTTCGAAAACATAATTGGGTTCATTTTCAATGTCCTTTAAGTTTTCAAGATTTCCGGCGTAGGTAAGAGCATCAAGGTTGATGATCTTAGTGTCCGGATTGTTTTTTACAAATTCTCTTACAACATGGGAGCCGATGAACCCGGCACCTCCTGTAATAATAATGTTTTTCATTTATTTATTTTGAGATGGTCTTTCTTCCTATACTTTTATAATGAAATCCGTTTTGTTCAGGGACTTCCAGTGGATACATATTTCTGCCGTCAAAAATGACTTTGTTTTTCATTTTTTTAGCCATCAGTTCAAAGTTTGGATTTTTGAATTCCGGCCATTCAGTAGCAATAAATAGTGCGTCTACATCTTCCAATGCATCATACATTCCTTTGGCATATTGTATTTTATCACCTAAAAGTTTCTTAACATTATTTTCCGCAACAGCATCATAAGCAATGATTTCAGCACCCTTCTCTAATAGTAGAGCGATGTTGTCTAAAGATGAAGCTTCTCTGATGTCATCTGTGTTGGCTTTAAAGGCTAGTCCCCACATGGCGATTTTCTTTCCTTCAATACTTCCTCCGAAATATTTTTCAATTTCAGATACTAAAATAACTTTCTGGGTGGTATTTACAGTCTCAGTAGCTTCCAGGATCTGGAAATTAAAATCTTCCTGTTTTCCAGATTTTATAAGCGCTTTTACGTCTTTAGGGAAACAGCTTCCTCCATATCCGATTCCCGGGAATAAAAATCTGTGCCCGATTCTGTCGTCACTACCCATTCCCAGTCTTACCTTGTCCACGTCTGCACCTACCTTTTCACAATAGTTGGCAATTTCATTCATGAAGGTGATTTTTACCGCTAAAAAAGAATTTGCCGCGTATTTGGTAAGTTCTGAAGATTTCTCATCCATGAAGATGATGGGAATTCCTGTATTGGTAAAAGGCTGGTATATTTTAGACATAATGTCTTTAGCTTTTTCTGAACTTGCTCCTACAACAACTCTTGAAGGATTCATTGAATCTTCAACAGCAAATCCTTCTCTTAAGAATTCGGGATTTGAAACTACGTCAAAAGGAATGTCTGTTTTGGAAGAGATTGTTTCTCTTACCCTATCTGCTGTACCTACAGGAACGGTACTTTTATTGACAATGACTTTGTATTCAGTCATCATTTCACCAATATTATTGGCTACCTGAAGTACATAAGACAGATCTGCGGATCCGTCTTCTCCCGGAGGAGTAGGTAATGCCAGATATATAACTTGGCTTTTGTCTAAAGCTTCTTTAAGATTGGTAGTGAAAAATAATCTTTCAGACTGGATGTTTCTTAAAAACATTTCTTCAAGGTTCGGCTCATAGATGGGAACAATGCCGTTTTTCATACCTTCTACTTTTTTTTCATCAATATCAACACAGTATACTGAATTGCCAAGTTCTGCCAGAGTAGTTCCTGTAACTAATCCTACATAACCTGTTCCTACAATCGTTATATTCAAAATGTTTGTTTTAAAATTCTAAAGACAAAAGTAATAAAAATCCTGTGACATACTCTTTTAATTTATTGTAAATGAAACTTACGCTATTTGCTTGATACTTAAGATAATTTTGCATTTTTAGAAAAAAAGCTTATATTTGCAATGGATTTACGGAAAAAATGGGAAGGCTTCGGAAGAAAGCCTTTTTTCGTACTGTAAATCAAGATAAAAATATATGGAGTTTAGAAAAAGAATTGAAGAATTATTAAATGAATTCCTTGAGACCAGAAAAGATCTGTTTCTTATTGATCTTAAAATTTCTGCAGGGGATGATATTACAGTGATTTTGGATGGTGATAACGGAGTTTCTTTGCAGGACTGCCTTGATGCAAGCCGCGCAATTGAATTTAATATGGATCGTGAAGAGCATGACTTTAGCCTTCAGGTGATGTCTGCAGGACTGAGCGAGCCATTATCCACACCAAGACAGTTCAGTAAAAACATTGGAAGAGAGATTGAGGTGATGCTGGAGGATTCTTCTAAAATTGAAGGGGAATTGTCAAAAGTAGACGATGAGAAGATCACACTTGTTTTACGTTACCGAAAGCCGAAAGATATCGGGAAAGGAAAAGTAGATGTGGAGGAGGAGAAAGAAATTTCTTATCCTGAGATCAAAAAAGCATTAGTAGTAATTAAATTTTAAAAAGAAAAAAGAATAGATGGATAATATAGCGTTGATTGAATCCTTTGGTGATTTTAAAGACGAAAAGGGGATCAGTAAGATTGATCTTATGGCAATTATTGAAGATTCACTGAAGACTCTTTTAAGAAAGAGATTTGATTCAGATGATCATTTTGATGTGATTGTAAACCCGGATAAAGGAGATTTTCAGATATTTTTGAATAAAACAATTGTAGAGGACGAAATGTCTGAAGATGATGATTTGGAGATTGAAATCTCTGAAGCAAAGAAGATTGACCCTACCTTCGAAGTAGGTGAGGACTTTACAATGGAAATTCCTGTTGCACAATTGGGAAGAAGAAATATTCTTACCCTTAAGCAAATCCTTGCTACAAAACTTCAGGAACACAATAATGCAATGCTGTACGAACAGTTTAGAGATAAAATTGGTGAAATCGTTGTTGGAGAAATCCACCATATCCGTCACAAGCATGTGATTTTGCTGGATGATGAAGGAAATGAATTTATTTTACCAAAAGAAAACCAGATCCCATCCGATTTCTTTAAAAAGGGTGAGAATATCAGAGCTATTGTTGAGACAGTAGATTTTAAAGGTTCTAAACCACAGATTATTATTTCCAGAACTGCGCCTAAGTTCCTTGAGAAGTTATTAGAGCTGGAAATTCCTGAAATCCAGGACGGAACAATTATCCTGAAAAAGGTAGTGAGAATTCCTGGTGAAAAGGCGAAGATTGCAGTAGATGCTTATGATGACAGAATTGATCCGGTAGGAGCTTGTGTTGGGGTTAAAGGATCCAGAATTCATGGCGTTGTAAGAGAGTTGAGAAATGAAAACATCGATGTTATTCAGTGGTCTAAAAACCCTGAGATCTTGGTGAAGAGAGCATTAGGAAATGTTACAGTCAATAAAATTGACATCAATGAGGATCAAAACTATGCATTAGTATATACTCCTGTTGAAGAGATTTCTAAAGTAATTGGAAAACAAGGTCAGAATATCAGATTGGCTTCTTGGTTGTCAGGATATGAAATTGATGTGTACAGAGAGTCCAGCGAGGATGACGATGTTGAATTGAGAGAATTTAACGATGATATCGAGCAGTGGATTTTGGATGAGTTTAAGAAAGTAGGACTTACAACTGCAAAATCAGTATTGGATAAAGAAACTGAGAGTCTTTTAAATATGGTAGACCTTGAAGAAGAAACAATCGAAGAGGTTAAACGTATTCTGAGAGAAGAATTTGAAGATTAAGATTTTAAATAAATTTTAATAAACAGTAAAAAGGAAATACTTTAATTTTAAAAATTAAAAACAGTAAATAATATAAATGCCAAAAATTAGATTAAATAAAGCGGTTAAGGAATTCAACATTTCGATGTCCAGATTAGTAGAATTTTTACAATCAAGGGGTTTCGAAGTTGAAAGCAATCCTAACGCTCAATTGGAAGAAGCGGCATATTCTGCATTGGAGGCTGAGTTTGCTAAAGACGGCGAACAAAGAAAGGCTTCCCATGAGGTGGTGATCACTAAAGTTCCGGAAGAAAAGCTGGAAATTGAAGAAAAGAAAACCCCTGAAGTGATAAGAGCTAAAGCAAATAAACCAGAAACTAGAATTTTAGGTAAAATAGACTTAGAACCTAAGAAGCCTGAAGTTGAGGAAGCTCCTGCAGCTCCTGTGGCTCCTGTTGCGACACCGGTTGAAGAAAAGAAAGAAGAAATCGTGAAAGAAGAACAACAGCCGGAAGTTAAAGCAGCGCCTGAGAAGCAGGAATTTAAAGTTTTGGATAAAATTGATTTGTCTCAAATAGAATCTAGAAACAGACCTGTGAAAAAAGACAAACCAAAAATGGAGGAGAAAAAAGAAGAAGTTAAACCTGTGGAAACAGTAAAAGAAACTCCAAAACCAGTGGTTGCAGAGGAGAAAAAAGTAGAAACTCCAAAAGTAGAAGCTGAACCTGAATCTCAGGAACCACAAAAAATTGAGACGGTATATCAGAAGCTTGATGGTCCTAAGATCGTTGGGGAAAAGATTGACTTAACTCAGTTTGCGCCGAAGCCAGGTGCTGGAGCAAAAAAGAAAAGAAAGAGAATTGAAAAGCCTGGTGGCCAGAATAATCAACAAGGTCAGGGGAATAATCAAAACTCAGGAAATAACAACAATAACCAAGGTGGACAAGGCCAAGGTAACCGTCCACATAACAACAACGGTGGACAAGGACAAGGTGGAAACCGCCAAGGTGGTCAGGGAGGACAAGGAAATCGTCCTCAAGGTCAAGGTGGCCAGGGTGGAAACCGTTTTGGAAATAACCAGGGTGGTGGAAATCGTCAGGGTCAAGGTGGTGGCTTCAAAAAAGGAGGCCAGAACAACAGACCTGGACAAAGAGTTATGCCAGTTGAGCTAACTGATGAGCAAGTTAAAAACCAGATCAAAGAAACATTAGAAAAACTTACGAATAAAGGAGGGAAATCTAAATCTGCGAAACACAGAAAAGACAAGAGGACTTTCCGTAGAGAGCAGGATGAGCGTCAGCAGGAGCTTGAAGCACAAGACAGAACTCTTAAAGTAACAGAATTCATCACAGTGGGTGAATTGGCAAGTTTAATGAATGT
The DNA here is from genome assembly GCF_002025665.1 of Chryseobacterium indologenes. Lineage (GTDB taxonomy): Bacteria > Bacteroidota > Bacteroidia > Flavobacteriales > Weeksellaceae > Chryseobacterium > Chryseobacterium metallicongregator. Next base: position 250,461 of record NZ_CP018786.1, read on the forward strand.
TTCTCCAACTGAAGTAATTTCTGCTTGTTTCTCATTAGGGGTAATGGTTACTATGAACCAAAGACTTGAAGCTGATACCTTATTATTAGTAGCAGATGAATTCGGTTATAAAATTGAATTCTCAGATGCTGATCTTGAAGATACAGATTCAGAAGATGAAGTAGATACTGAAGAAAGTCTATTACAAAGAGCTCCTGTAGTTACTGTAATGGGACACGTTGACCACGGTAAGACTTCATTGTTGGACTACATTAGAAAAACAAACGTAATTGCCGGTGAATCTGGAGGAATTACTCAGCACATTGGTGCTTATAACGTGAAACTGGAGAATGGTCAGAGAATTACTTTCTTAGATACACCTGGTCACGAAGCCTTTACCGCGATGAGAGCGAGAGGTGCACAGATTACGGATATTGCAATTATCGTAATTGCTGCCGATGATGATGTGATGCCACAAACAAAAGAAGCTATTGCTCACGCACAGGCTGCACAGGTTCCAATGATTATTGCAATCAATAAAGTGGATAAACCTAATGCAAACCCTGATAATATCCGTCAACAACTTTCAGGCTTAAACCCTCCGGTTTTAGTAGAAGAATGGGGTGGAAATGTTCAGGCACAAGAAATCTCGGCTAAATTCGGTAACAACGTAGATGTATTGTTGGAGAAAGTTTTACTACAGGCTGAAATGCTTGAATTAAAAGCTAATCCTGAACGTGCAGCAAACGGTGTTGTTATTGAAGCATCTTTAGATAAAGGTAGAGGGTATGTAGCAACAATGTTGGTACAGACCGGAACTTTAAGAGTTGGGGATTATGTGGTAGCAGGTAAAAATCATGGTAAAGTAAAAGCTTTGCTTGATGAAAGAGGGAAAAACCTTAACGAAGCGGGGCCATCAATTCCTGCAACAATCTTAGGTTTAGATGGAGCACCTACTGCAGGTGATAAATTCCGTGTTTATGCTGACGAAAGTGAAGGTAAAGCTATTGCCAATAAGAGAGAACAATTACAAAGAGAATTATCAATCAGAACGAAGAAGCATACGACGCTTGAAGAATTGGGAAGACGTATTGCTTTAGGAGAATTCAAAGAATTGAATATTATCCTTAAAGGTGACGTGGATGGTTCTGTAGAAGCTCTTTCTGATCAGTTACAAAGATTATCAACAGAAGAAATCAGTGTTAAAATTCTTCACTCAGGTGTTGGGCAAATCACTGAATCTGATATCAACTTAGCAGCAGCATCCGATGCTATTATCATTGGATTTAATGTGAGAGCAGGTGCTAATGCTAAAGAACTTGCAGATCGTGAGGAAATTGAAATCAGAACATATTCTGTAATCTATAAAGCAATTGATGAGGTAAAAGAAGCGATGGAGGGAATGCTTTCTCCGGAAATTCAAGAGCAGGTGATTGGTAATGTTGAAATCCGTGAGGTATTCAAGATTTCTAAAGTAGGAACAATTGCAGGTTGTATGGTTCTTACAGGAAAAGTAACAAGACAGTCTAAAGTACGTTTATTAAGAGACGGTATTGTTAAATTCGATGGAGAACTTGAAAGTTTGAAACGTTTCAAAGATGATGTTAAAGAAGTAACGAAAGGTTACGAATGTGGTCTGAATCTTAAAGGTTACAATGACATCGAAATCGGAGATATCCTTGAAGTATACGAAGAAGTAGCGGTCAAGAAAAAACTAAAATAAATATATCCTAAATATGTGAAAACCACTTTTTTATAAAGTGGTTTTTTTATTTTTTAAACTCGCTTAATTTGTAATCATTCTAAATAATTTTTTTTGAATTATTAATAATTTGTTAAAACGAATGGGGTCTGTAAAAAAATTGTTTTTTATTGAATAAAAGCTGTCTATTATTATTGAATCTTATTTATTTTGTGTAAATTTTAAATGAAACAGTAAAAAAAATAGTCGTTTAAACGTTAGTTTAATTTGTGGATGTTAATATTTATTAACATATTTGCCCATTAAATATATTAAAATTTGTTAATATGAATGTTAAACTACGTGTATTAAGCGCCGGAGCTCTGTTTTTCCTAGGACAAGTAGCTTATGCGCAAAAAGCAAAGAAGGATACAGCTAGAGCTACTGAGATTGATGAAGTAGTAATGGTCGGGTTCGGACAGAAAAAATCTGTTAAAGAAGTTACAGGTTCTGTAAGTACAGTTAAAGGTGACAAGCTTAATGATCTGCCAGTTTCATCTCCTGATAAAGCCTTAATGGGTAGAGTTACCGGGGTACAGACTGGAGCAGCTTCAGGACAGCCAGGGGGAATTGTAAACATCCGTGTTAGAGGTAATACTTCTGTTAATGGAAATAATAGCCCAATCTTTATTGTTGATGGAGTAAGAATTGCTTCAGGAGATCTTACAAGCTTAAACACAACGTCAAATATCTTGGCGAATTTAAGTTCTGATGATATTGAATCAATGACTGTACTTAAAGATGCAGTTTCAACATCGTTATATGGAGCAGATGCTGGTGCCGGGGTAATCATTATTACTACAAAGTCTGGTAAATCTGGTAAACCAAGATTTCAGTTCTCAAGTAACTATGGGGTAAATAAAACAGCTTTTAAATTACCAAATTCATTGACAAAAGATCAATGGCATGGCTTAGCAGCTCAAACAATGGCCAATACACCAGCTGTATTTGGTTATGGATCTTATCAGGAAGCTTATGATGCCTTATTTGATCCAGACCAGGATCCACTAGGATATGCAGCTTATGGTAATGTAAACACTAATTGGCAAAAAGAATTAACTAGAAATAGTGCTAACCAAAGTGAAACAAACTTCTCAGTTAGCGGAGGAAGTGATAAATTCAAATATTACTCTTCTATCGGTATGTTCAATCAGGAGAGTGTCTATAAAGGGAGTGATTTCAAAAGAGTGAATGCTTCCACTAAAATTGAATATAAAGCAACTGATAGATTAACGATTAATACAGATTTCCAGTTTTCAAACAGTAAAATGCGTACTTTGAATGATGGTGGAGATTTTGCTAACCCATTGATTGCTCAGTACTTTAACCTTCCTGTTGATCCGGTAAGAAACCCAGACGGTAGCTGGTATTATGGAATTAATAATTCATTACCTTCCGGAAACTTTAACGTAGCAGCATTACAGGATATTAACTCTAGAAAGGCAAACACAAGTAGAGTATTTGCAAATTTAGGAGTAACTTATAAAATTCTTGACGGGCTTGTTTATAGAATGAATTTTGCACCTGAATATATCAACGTAGAAGAAGATGTTTACTTATCTCCTCTTCATGGTGATGGATATTCAGCGAAAGGTGATTTAACATCTAACGCAAGAAGATTTTTTAACTTCAACATTCAGAATATCTTAGAATATTCTTTCAGAATTGGAGATAAAAATAAATTCGTTGCAAGAGCAATCCAGGAAGCTTATAAGTCTGATATGAGAGCTATCAATGCTGAAGGACAAGTTGTTGCTCTTTCTTCTCTTCAGACTTTAGATAGTTTTGTTAAACCTGTTGCAGCTGGTGGAACAAAAGCGATTACTTCAAGATCTGGTTATGCAGGACAGGTAAACTATAACTATGACAATATTGTTAACTTAGACTTATCTTACAGAAGAGATGCAATGTCAAACTTCTTCCCAGGTCAGAAAGGAGGTAACTTCTATTCTGCTGGAGCGAGTGTTGACTTAGCAAGAATCTTTATCCCTGATAATGATTATTTAACATTGTTGAAACTTAGATCTTCTTATGGTAAATTAGGAAATCAGATTTCAGCATCTCCTTATGCTACATACAGCTACGGTATCAATTATAATAACAATGCTGGTGCAAGTTACGGAGGTTTTTATAACCCAGGACTTAAATGGGAAACTGTTAAGCCTTTCAACGTAGGAGTTGATATAGGTCTATTAAAAGATCGTGTATCATTAACAGCAGAATACTATAACAAACAAACTGAAGATCTAATCTTTACTGTTCCATTATCCCTTGCTCAAGGTATTTCAGGATATACAGATAATATCGGTACATTGGTTAACAAAGGATTTGAATTCAGTATCAATGCAGATATCTTAAAACCTGAGAATCCAAAAGGTTTTGCTCTTAGCATGGATGCTAACTTATCAACACTTAATAATGAGTTGACTAAAATCTATGGAGGAAAAGATATCATTTCCGGAGCTACAATCTTAAGAGAAGGAGAATCTATCAACAGCTGGTACATGAGAAAATGGGCAGGGGTTGATCCTAATAATGGAGATCCATTGTGGTATGTAAATGGAGTTGATGGTGAGACAACTAACAATTATAATAACGCTCAAAGAGCAGTTCAAGGTAATCGTTTAGCGAAATATTTTGGTGGTGTTGGTATTAAAATGTCTTATCAAAACTTCACAGTATCTGCACAAGGAACATATAGCTTTGGAGGTAAAGTATATGATGACTGGGCAATCTATACTATGAGTGATGGTCAGTACAACTTATTCTATCCTGGATATGAGGATCAACTAGATTATTGGACACCAAACAATACTAATGCATTGAACCCTAAACCTATTTATGGTGGAAATAAACTTTCAAACAGAACATCTACAAGATTCTTATATAAAGCAGATTATTTGAGATTAGCTAACTTAAAAATAGCTTATACCTTTGATTCTAGCTTCTTAAAAGGTTCAAACCTTAATAAAGTAACAGTTTACGTTATGGGTAACAACCTTTGGACACATGCTTATGATAAAAATTTAAGATATGATCCGGATATTGCACTTGCAGGAACTACTAACCTGAACTTGCCTCCTTTGAAATCTTATTTAGTTGGATTTAATGTTGAATTTTAAAAATTGAAAAAAATGAAAAAATACTTAATAGCATTTTCAGTTATTGCCCTTACTTCTACTGCAGTTACTTCGTGTGGTGAAGACTTTGTGGATACTGAATTTTTCCAAAGCAAGCCTCAGGAAGATATTAAAACAATAGAAGAGCTTCAGTCTTTTGTATTCGGAGCTTATGGTACTATGAGAGGTGCTTCTTATTATGGATGTGATTTTGTAACAATTCCTGAATTAAGGAGTGATGGAATGTATTCTAATAACCGTTCAGGATATTATAGTACAGTTTCAAACTATACAATGCTTTCTGGTGATGCTTACGCATCAGGTCCATATACTGCAATGTATACAACAATTGCTAAGACTAACATCATTCTTGGAACTTCAAATAACTTAAGCTGGGGTGAAACAGTTGATCCAAATCAGATTGCTCTGAAAATAAAGCAGCTTAAAGGACAGGCTTATGCAGTAAGAGCGCAGGCTTTGTTTGATGCTTTAAGATTATTCGGACAGCAGTATTCTGGTGGAACTACTGGAGTTGTTGTTCCTCTTCAGTTTAATCCTTCTGCTAATATGGCTCGTTCAACAGTTCAGCAGACACAAGCTCAAATTGAAGCAGATTTTAATAGTGCATTAACTAACCTTACAGGAAATGCTAATCAGGTTTATAGTGATAAAACTGTATTAAATGAATTCTCAGTTAAGGCTTTGATGTCTAGATATTATCTATACAAAGGAGATTATGCTAAGGTACGTTCATTAGTAAACGATGTTGTAGCATCTGGGAAATATAGTGTAATTCCTCGTGATTCATATTTAACAAGCTGGACACTTAATAATGCATCTTCTAACTCAGTGTTTGAATTAGCTGTTGGACCAATTGCTGCTTTAGGTTCTACAAGTATTAACTCTAAAATTAGCCCAACTAACGGATATCAAAATATGCCAGTTAAAGCTAATCTTGTATCTTCTATCCCAGCTCAAGATATCAGAAGAGATATATTTGCTGCAAGTGGTAATACTTCAGGAACATTTATTGCTGCAAAGTATCCTAATACTAACGGAGAAGATAATATTAGAGTTTCTAGATACGAAGAGGTTATCCTTAATGGTATTGAAGCTGAGCTTAATGGAGGAAGTACTGCTAAAGCTCAGGATTATTGGGAACTAATTTTGAGAAATAGATTAACAAGTTATAAAGATGCTGGTGGGAATACAATAACTGTTGACGCTCAAATTCTAGCAGCTGGAACAGTTGATATGACTAAGCTAAAAGCTGAAAGAAGAAAAGAGCTTGTTGGTGAAGGTTTCAGAATGTGGGATTTACTAAGATGGGGAGGACCTATTCCTAAAAATGCTACTAATGGTAACGTAACAGCTAACATTGCAATTGGAGATAACAAATTGGCATTCCCAATTCCTTTAGCAGAAACTAACGTTGCTGGAACTTTGGTAAAATCAAACCCTGGTTACGATAACTAATTATCAAATCTGATATATAAAAAAGAAGCCACCTTTTAAAGGTGGCTTTTTTATTCACTCAAAATCTTAAAAAAGCCTGTCATACTTACTTATTATAGGATGAGTGTGGTAAATGTTTGTAGACAAGAAGAGAATTTAAAAAGACTGTTTTATTCAAGCTGCTATCATGATAGCAATATGGTACTAATTAGGTATGTTATCATAGCCTCAAAATAGTTACTAAGCCCAGGATACCAATCAAACAGTTTTCATGTCCTTTTATTTCTTATTTTTGCTGTACAATAATGAATAATGAAGTACATCCTTTTCATACTCTTCTCTTTAGGTTTTGTAGCCAAGGCTCAGGTCGTTAATAAAGCAGAAACAAAGCCTCAACCTAAAAAAGAAGATACTCTTGTAATAGATTCAGGGAAAAAAGATTCCCTGAAAATTTTCAAACCTACTATAAATGATTACCAGCATCAGACCCAGTTTTCTGAAAAGAAAGTTTTTGATACAGTAATGACTTTTGATAAAACCTATATCTTTTCACAACAAAATAATAAAGATAACTTCGGAAAAGTACAGCCTGCCAACATTGGTTCAGGATTTAATCCTCTTGTATTTGAAGTTAATGATGAACAAAATCTCTCTTTATTGCCATCCAATAAATCTTACATGATCATTGGAGCCAATGATGTGAAATATTATGACGTAAAAACACCTACAGCTACATTTTTATATCATAATGCCATGCGAAACGGTGCTGCCCTCAAATCTACCTATACTCAGAATATCGGGAAAAGATTCAATTTTGCGCTTGAATATATGGGGCTTCGTTCGCAGGGACTTTACAGAAACTCCTTGTCAGCTAATAACAATACTTTATTTTCTGGACATTATGTTTCAAAAAACGGGAACTATGAGCTTTTTGCCCATTATCTTCACCAGAATGTAAATAATCAGGAAAGTGGAGGGATTACTGAAGATAACCTGTTTCAGAGTGGGGACAGCAATTATAGCAACAGACAAAACGCACAGGTAAATCTGGCTTCTTCAAGCTCGCAGTTTTCTTACAGAAGATATTATCTGAGCCATCAGTTTACTCCATTCAATTCTGATAAATTTCCTTTTAGCATAAGACATATTCTTTCTCATCAGGGAAATAAATATTACTATAATCAAACTGCTTTGGAGCCTTATTGGTATGACGCTCCTACAGATTTAGTGAATGGCTTTCCATTGACCACCAAAAAATATTCTGAGAATTTCAGTAATACCGTAAGCTTGATTTTTAATAATGAAAAATTCAAATTGGATGCTGGGGTACGTTATCAGATCATTAAATTCGGGATAAGAGATGTTGTTGCACTCAACAACGTGCCTTTTCCTGGCGAGCTGAAAGAAAACAGAATCGGAGCTGTAGGAAATTTGCAGGTAAAACTATGGGATAAAATTCAATTGAATTCATTCCTGGAATTTTCAAACGGAAGCCAGTTTAAAAGTTACCTGAAGACAACCAATAACCTGAAGTTCGAGCCTATAAAAGATTATTTCGTTAATGCTAAGGTTAATTTCCAAAGTGCCTATCCTTCATTCAATTATTTATTGAATACTTCTGTTTATAATAATTTCAATTATTATCTTGAAAATGCAAAGAACCAATCGGTAATGGAAGTGGGAGGAAGCATCAATCTGAAATGGTTTAAAACTGAAATTTTCGCCAATTACTTCAGAATCGATAACTATACTTACTTTGACAGCAATGGAAGTCCGAAGCAAAGTGATAATTCTGTCAATATCTCTCAGATCGGAGGAGACGCTACATTCAGCTTCAACAAATTCCATCTGAACACCAGAGTGCATTTCCAGAATACCTTAACGAATAAAGAACTGCTTCCAATGCCAGGATTTATCGGTAGAGCCAATTTCTTCTATCAGACACAGGCCTTCAAAAAAGCAGCAGAAATTCAGGCAGGTGTTAAAGTATACTATTTCTCTAAGTTTGCATCAAGAGATTATTTTCCTGTTCTTAATGAATATATTCTTCCAAGAGCAGATTCATTCTCAATTGGAGGACAGCCTATCGCTGATGTTTATATTAATATGAAGGTTAAAAAAATGTTCTTTTTCATAGAAGGGCAGCAGATAGGAACTGTTATTTCCAATAACAAAGCATATGCATTTCCACATTATCCGGTGTATGATTTCAGATTGAATATCGGAATCGTGTGGTATTTGTTCAACTAAAAACTATATAGGTTGAAAACAATTAATAAAATATCATTTAACGATATAGAAAGCATTCCTCAGCTGGTAAAAGATTTTTTAAATCAAAAAATTGAGGGTTTTGAAAATAATACATTTTCCCTAGATCATTTCAGACAGCAGATTCATCTGAAAAAAGATTCTTTCACAGCAGAGAAAAGGAGCATTTTATCAGATGTGTTCGAAGGCCAGCTTGCAAACCTTTCTCTTTCTTCAAAGCAAAGAGAAAATATTGAAAATAGTAAGCTGTCCAATACATTCACCATTACAACAGGACATCAGCTGAATTTATTTTCAGGACCTGTGTTCTTTGTGTATAAAATTCTTCAGACCATCAAGACATGCAGCTATCTGAAAGAAAATTTCCCGGACTTTAACTTTGTTCCGGTTTATTGGATGGCTTCAGAGGATCATGACTTTGCTGAGATCAATCATTTTAAAACCGAAAACAATTATTACGAAACCAACGAGAAATCCGGAGGTCCGGTAGGTCGAATTGAAATCAGTGATACCTATTTCATTTCGGAATTTGAAAAAGAATTCAAAGATTCTATTTTCGGTACAGAGCTGATCTTAATGATGAAGGAAGCTTATAAAGCAGGAAACACTTTAACGGAAGCCATTAAGACTCTTGTCAACCGTCTTTTTTCAGAATTCGGGCTTTTGATTCTGGATGGAGATTCTAAGGAACTTAAAAATCAAATGAAAGCGATTTTTAAAGATGAGCTTCTTCATTTCAGCTTACAGAAAACTTCTGAAGATAAAGTAAAGTTTCTGACAGAGAAATACGGAAAGGTTCAGGTAAATCCTCGTGAAATAAACCTTTTCTACCTTTCTGAAACGAGAGACAGAATAGAATTTAACGGTCAGCAGTATAATATTGTAGATAAACCTATCCAGTTTACAGAAGAAGAAATTCTTGCCGAATTGGAAAATCATCCTGAAAAATTCAGTCCGAATGCATTGATGCGTCCGGTATATCAGGAAAATGTACTTCCCAATCTGGCTTATATTGGAGGTAATGCCGAAATCATGTACTGGCTGGAATTGAAAGATTATTTCTCAAAAATTAATACCCCTTTCCCAATTCTGATTCCGAGAAACTCTATGCTTTTTCTGAAAGAAAAGACTTTGGGAAAAATTGAGAAGCTTGATCTTAAAATTGAAGATTTTTTTCAGAACTTCTCAGTACTTACCAATCAGAAGATTTTAAAAGATAATCCGATTTTACAATTACTCGAAGAAAAAGAAGAATTACTGATCAATAGTTTTTCTATATTGAAAACTTCAGCAGAAACCACTGAGAAATCTTTCGGTAATATGGTGAAAGCAGAAGAAGTGCGACAATTAAAATCATTTAAAAGAATGAAAAAACGTCTGCTTCATGCTGAAAAAATAAAACAGAATGAATTACTGGAACGACTTGAAAATCTGTTTTTAGATGTTCATCCCGCAAAAACATGGCAGGAGAGAGTATATAATTTTAGCGTATTCTTTTCAGATTATGGTTATTCGTGGCTTGAAAATTGTTTGGAAGAAATGGTGGTTCAAGATTCAAAATTAATAATTGTTGCCATTTAATTTTAAAGAAGTATTTTTGTAAATTATAATTATCGAATATGATAAAGAGGTTTTTTATTCTATCCAGTTTATGTATGGTTTTGGGAGTTTCAGCCCAGAAATCACATACGGTTGTGCAAGGTGACAACCCTTACAACATTGCCAAAAAGTATGGAATGACTGTAGATGAATTGCTGAAGCTAAACCCAAAACATAAAGATGGCAAATTGGCGATCGGTGATGTTTTAACTATAAAATCAGATAAAGCAGCCACTGCGGTTGTGACAAAAGCAGTTCCAACAGAAAAAGCAACTTCAACAACAAGTGTTTCTTCTCTTGGGAAAATTGTTTTACTGCCAAAACAAACGATCTATGGCATTACAAAACAATACAGAATTTCTGAAACTGATCTGAGAAAACTGAATCCTGAATTGGATTCTCACATGAAGATAGGAGACGAGATTACCTTACCTCTTGCCAGTATAAAAAAATACGGTGGTACTCAGCAGGCAGTTACCACAGAAAAACATACTGAAACTCCAGTTGAAAAAACAATTACAACTACTACACCTACAGCAGTTGCTACAGCAGCAGAAGGAGAATCTTATGTAATCCAGGCTAAAGATAATTATTACAGAATTACAAAACAGTTTGGCATCAGCCAGCAGGACCTATATGCTTTAAATCCAGGATTGGAAGAAAAAGGACTGAAACCTGGGGATACCATTAAAATAAAAAGAACAAATACGACTGCCAATACTGATACCGTTACAGAAACTGCAAATCCAAAAGCAAAAATGGATTCCGGGAACGAAAAATCAACCGCTGCTTCCAATGTTGCAGTAGGTGATGATTATGTAACCTATACAGTTCAGCAGGGAGATACAGTATTCTCTATCGTTAATAAATTCGGTGTTTCTATTGATGAACTTATCGCTCTTAACCCGGATCTTTCACATGGTTTGAAGACTGGAATGGTTCTAAAAATCAAAAAGCAGGATGCAGCATACGTGAAGAAAAACGGTGATGCTTTAAGTGTTATCTTAATGCTTCCTTTCGGGTACAGTACTAACGAAACCCAATACAGAGGAATGGCGCTTGACTTTTTGACAGGAGCTAAACTTGCTATTGAAAGAAATGCAAGAGGAGGACAGAAACTGGATATCAAAGTTGTAGATTCAGGAAATGAAGCTTCGTTCAAAAATTCTTTAACGCAGATTAATCCTGATAATACAGATCTTATTATTGGACCTTTCTTTAAATCCAATGTAATTGATGTTCTTGATTTTACTAAAAATCAGAAAATCCCGGTTGTAGCACCATTTGCCAACTCTCCGGAACTTTATAACTACAGCAATCTTATTATTGTTGAAACAAACAATCAGACCTATGCTGATAAGATTGTAGAAGAAGTAAAAGGAATTTATTCTGATCAGAAAATATATATAGTGGCAGATGCTAAAAAAGAAGATGCCAATTATATCAAAGCAGGACTTGAAAAAGCGGTGAAAAATCCTAATATTATTATTGTTAATTCCCCGGCAGATATCCAGCCGGATCAGAATATGATGACAGGACAGTCTGCACCGGTTATTGCTATTTTAGCGAATGATGATAATGCTGCAGGAGATGCTTTTGCTAACAGAATGATTGCGATGTCTAAAGAAGTTCAGGGAATAAAAGCCTTCAGTATGTTCTATTCTCCGGTTTTTGAGAAGAGAGTAGACGAACTGAGCCAGGCAAGCCTGGTCTATCTGATGGATAGAAAGATTAATACAGACGGTAATTTTGAAAAAGAAATTCTGGCTGCTTATAAAAGCAAATACTGCAAAACTCCACCAAAATATGCTATCGTAGGTTTTGATGTTGTCAACGACATGTTAACCAGAGAAAATAAAAAAGGAGAGATATTTAAACAGATGAATAAAGTTCAGACTCAGCTTGCTACCAAATTTGAGTTTGTAAAATCTAAAGCTAATGGTGCTTATGTAAATACTGGTTATAGAGTAATCAGGTTAGTACCTTAAATGATTTATAGCTGTTTAAAAGAATATTGTTAACATTATAGTTATATTTGCATAATATTTAATTCAATACATGAAAGCACTTGTATTTCCAGGGCAGGGTTCTCAGTTCGTAGGAATGGGAAAAGAATTGTATGATTCTAGAAAAGATATTAAAGATCTGATGGAATCTGCCAATGAAATTTTAGGTTTCGACATTCTTTCCATTATGTTTAACGGTACGGATGCGGATCTTAAGAAAACAGAGGTTACCCAGCCTTCAATATTTATACATTCAGTAGCAGCATTAAAAGCCGTAAATGGTCTTGGTGCTGAAATGGTAGCAGGACACTCTTTAGGAGAGTTTTCAGCTTTAGTTGCCAACGGAGTTTTATCCTTTGATGACGGTTTGAAATTAGTTTCTGAAAGAGCAAAGGCTATGCAGGAAGCTTGCGATGCCAATCCAAGTTCTATGGCAGCGATCTTAGGATTAGACGATGCTAAGGTTGAAGAAATTTGTGCACAGATCAGCGGTATTGTTGTTCCTGCCAACTATAACTGTCCAGGACAATTGGTAATTTCCGGTGAAACTCCTGCAGTAGAAGAAGCTTGCGCCAAACTGAAAGAAGCAGGTGCTAAAAGAGCATTGCTATTGCCAGTAAATGGAGCTTTCCATTCTCCATTGATGCAGCCTGCACAAGAAAGACTGGCAGCAGCTATCGAAAAAACAAAATTCAGAAAAGCAACCATTCCTGTATACCAGAATATCACGACAACAGCGGTAACCAATCCTGATGAGATCAAACAGAACCTGATCGCTCAGCTTACCGGTCCTGTAAAATGGACACAATCTGTTCAGAATATGATTAAAGACGGTGCCTCTAATTTCGTAGAAGTAGGCCCAGGAAAAACCCTTCAGGGATTGATCAAAAAAATTGACGGATCAGTAGAAGCTACTTCTGCAATCTAAACAAAAAATATGAGCGCGATATTTTCACCGGGCAAGCTTATGCTTACTTCAGAATATTTCGCAATAGATGGAGCTCTTGTCTTAGCGGTACCTACCAAGCTGGGACAAGAGTTTTTCTTTGAAGAAAAAGAAGATGGAAAATCCCTTATTCTTTGGGAAGCCTATCATCAGAATACACTATGGTTGAAGGCTGTCATTGATTATAAAACCTGGCAGATCCTGGAAACCAATATTCCATCAAGTGCTGAATTTATTACCAAAACATTACAAAATGTTCAGCAGCTTTCTAATAGTAAATTCAAAACTGATCTTACTTATCATTTAAAAACCAATCTTCAGTTTCCGGCAGATTACGGACTTGGAAGCAGCTCTACTCTGATGAATAATCTTGCAGAATGGGCCGGAATAGACCCGTTTTATCTTAATACAATCAGTTTAGGAGGCAGTGGATACGATATTGCGGTGGCGAAAGAAAAGGCTGCCGTTCTTTTCCAAAGTAAACCTGAAATAAAATATGAAAAGGTTAATTTCAATCCTTCTTTTAAAAATGAACTGATTTTTATTCACTTAAATCAAAAACAGGATAGCAGAGAAGGAATCAATTTTTACAAGTCAAAAAAGAAGTCTCCGGAATTGGTTAATGAATTTTCTGATCTTACAAAAAAAATATTGTTATGTAATGAATTGGAAAATTTTTCTGAATTAATGATGGTTCATGAACATAAAATTGCTAATTTTCTTGAAATTTCCACAGTTAAAGAGAAACTGTTCTCAGATTGCCCTTCTTTTGTCAAAAGTTTAGGGGCATGGGGCGGAGATTTTGTAATGAGTGCCAAATTTGGGGGCTATAAGAACTATTTTTGGGAGAAAGGTTTGCCTTCGGTTTTTGAATGGGAAAATATAATTGACTTGTAATCAGATTATTACAATCCTGTTTTTTTATTTGCCATTCTGACTTATATCAGTATATTTAAACCACCTTTAACAAATAATTAATATTATTTTTGTTGAAGTCAATAAAGAAATAGAAAATATAAGTAAAATGAAAAACACTAAAATCATCCAGGATTTAGAGAAATTGGGGATTAAAGGAAACTATGAAGTAGTGTATAATCCTTCTTATGAAGAATTATACCAGGCTGAAGTTTCTTCTGAAAATCAGGGATTTGAGAAAGCTGAACTTACGGAATCTGGCGCGGTGTCAGTAAAAACAGGAATTTTCACAGGTCGTTCACCTAAAGACAGATATATTGTTCAGGATGATGTTACAAGAGATACAATTTTCTGGGATGGTAAAGTAAACTTACCTACTACTGCAGAAATTTTCGGTTCTTGTAAAGAACTAGTGCTGAACCAGCTTGCTGAATCTAAAAAGATCTATGTAGTAGATACATTCTGCGGAACGAATGCAGATACGAGACTTAAAGTAAGATTTATCGTTGAAGTAGCATGGCAGGCGCATTTTGTTACTAATATGTTTATCCGCCCTTCTCACTATGAGCTTGAAAACTTTGGAGAGCCTGATTTCACAGTAATCAACGGTTCTAAAACAATAAACCCTAACTGGGAAGCTCAAGGATTGAATTCTGAAAACTTCATCATGTTCAACCTTACTGAAAAACTACAGATCATCGGAGGTACATGGTACGGAGGTGAAATGAAAAAAGGGATGTTCGCCATGATGAACTATTACCTTCCATTAAAAGGTATGGCTTCAATGCACTGTTCTGCTAACGTAGGAGAAAAAGGTGATGTAGCTTTATTTTTTGGTCTTTCAGGTACAGGAAAAACGACTCTGTCTGCAGATCCGAAAAGATATCTTATTGGTGATGACGAGCATGGTTGGGATAACAACGGAGTATTTAACTATGAAGGTGGATGCTACGCTAAAGTTATCGACTTATCTGAAGAAAAAGAACCGGATATCTTTGCTGCCATCAAAAGAGATGCACTTCTTGAAAACGTTGTTGTGAACAATGGAGTAGCAGATTATACAGACGGATCAATCACTGAGAATACAAGAGTTTCTTATCCAATTTATCATATCAACAAAATTGTATTGCCTTCTAAAGCAGGTCATGCTAAGAAGATTGTTTATCTTTCAGCAGATGCATTCGGAGTACTTCCTCCGGTTTCCATCTTGAATGAAGATCAGGCTCAATACCACTTCCTTTGCGGTTATACATCAAAACTAGCTGGAACAGAAAGAGGAATTACAGAACCTCAACCATCTTTCTCACCTGCATTTGGTGAAGCATTCCTTACATTACACCCAACAATGTATTCTAAAACATTGATCGGTAAAATGCAGGAGCACGGAGCTAAAGCATATTTGGTAAATACAGGTTGGAATGGTACAGGAAAAAGAATTTCTCTGAAAGATACAAGAGCAATCATTGATGCAATTATTGACGGATCTATCGATAACGCTCCTAAAACTCAGGTTCCAATCATGAATCTTGAGATTCCTACTGAATTGCCAAACGTTTCTACAGGTATTTTAGATCCTAGAGATACCTATGAAAGCGCTTCAGAATGGGAAGAAAAAGCAAAAGATCTTGCTTCAAGATATATCAAAAACTTTGAGCAGTATTGTGATACTGAAGAAGGTAAGAAATTAGTTGCTTCAGGACCTCAATTACAGGAACAGACCATCTAATAGTTCTCTATAACATAAAAAGCCTCATCACAGATGAGGCTTTTTTATTAATATTTTTTACAGTTTTCAATCAACTCATTCTGTTCATCAAGTTTTAAGACCGTTGATTTGATTGATTCTTCAGTTAAATGTTTTATGATCATAAAATGTTTTGAAGAAAAGTAAGATTCTTCGTCCAATATCTTATCTAAATACTTTGGAGTAGCGAAGGTCATCCAGTATTTTACTTTGTTGGAAAAGGTAATAGTTACTTCTATGGCATCAGATTCAATATTTTCTATTGGATCATCTATGTTA
Source organism: Chryseobacterium indologenes (assembly GCF_002025665.1). Lineage (GTDB taxonomy): Bacteria > Bacteroidota > Bacteroidia > Flavobacteriales > Weeksellaceae > Chryseobacterium > Chryseobacterium metallicongregator. Next base: position 266,512 of record NZ_CP018786.1, read on the forward strand.
ATAGAAATGATTTCCGGTTCATTGTCTGCACTGAAATACAACTTTGAATACCACCTAAGTTTTCCCTCATTATTCCAGACTTTTATATTTTCAACGTTGATTTCTTCGATAATATAAGATTTTCTCTTCGTTAATTGTCCGGAATATGGCCCAATGATTTTACAATAAATCTTATCCTTTATCTTCATCAATTATTTTCTTACTTTCCTTAATTATCTGTAGAAATCTGTAGGAATATTTAAGTTATGAAATTACTTCAAGCTCAATAAAGCCAATCTGTACCCATCCATTCCAAAGCCGGATAAAACAGCATCTGTATTCGCTGCCGTCACAGATTTCTGGCGGAATTCTTCTCTTTTGTATATATTGCTGATATGTACTTCTACTTTTGGCTTGCGGATATTCTTCAAACAATCAGCGATAGCATAAGAATAATGGGTAAATGCTCCCGGGTTAATCACCACTGCATCAAAATTATCCTCCTGAAGCCTGTTGATAAGCTCGCCCTCAATATTGGACTGATAATACTGTATTTCATGAGACTGAAACTCGGATTTTAAATTTTCCAAATAACTTTCCATGGAAACATTTCCATAAATTTCCGGTTCTCTTGTGCCTAACAGATTGAGGTTAGGGCCGTTGATGATCAAAACTTTCATACTATAAAATTAAAAAGTTTTTTCAATTAATAATACAAAAATTAAGGTCTCCTCAAATATTTATTCCATTGAATTATTAATAATGATATTTGTCATGTTTGAATAAATGATAACGACTGCAACTCCTTATTGTAATGAGTTTTATTAAAATTTTATGTTAATTATTAAAAATTTATCATGAAAAATAAATAAGTCTACTTGTTTTGTAGACTAAAAGTTTTTAGCTTTGCAAACATATTTCGATCGGCTTATAAAGAAAGATGGAGGGAACTGACCCTGTGAAGTCTTAACAACCTACCCATTGGGCAAGGTGTTACGTTCAGCCTTTTAAGGAAAAATAAGCATTTGTTTTATCGTATTTATCGATGCCCTTTGCTGACTTTTCTGCAAAGGGCTAAATTTTAATATATGATAAATAAAATTGATTATGATTAGTAAAAATTTATTTAATTCTAAAACTTGGATACCTCCCGTTGCTGCTTTTTTTCTGGGAATTATCAGTGTAAATGCACAGAATTCCAAGCCGAAAAAAGATAGCCTTCATGAAAAAGAGATTGATGAAGTAGTAGTGGTAGCTTACGGAAAAGCGAAAAGAAACAGCTATACCGGTTCCGTAGCTACAATTTCCAGTGATAAAATCAATAACAGACCTGTAACGAATATTACGAAAGCATTAGAAGGACAGGTTGCAGGGATTCAGACTACCAGTGCATCAGGCCAGCCAGGTGCTGTTTCTACTATCAGAATCAGAGGAATTGGCTCAATCAGTGCTTCCAGTGATCCTTTATACGTTGTAGACGGAATTCCTTTCGATGGAAACCTGAACTCTATCAGCCCAAGCGATATTGAATCAATCAGTGTTTTGAAAGATGCTACAGCAAGTGCTTTGTATGGTTCAAGGGGAGCAAACGGAATTATTATCATTACTACAAAATCAGGTAAAAAAGGAGAGGCCAGAGTTAATTTTAATATCAGTCAGGGATTCTCCGGAAGAGCCGTAAAAGACTATGAACAGGTAAATACAGATCAGTATTTTCAACTGTACTGGGAAGCATTGAGAAATGGATATCAATCCGGAAAAGTTTCTTCTCAGCAGGCAGCTCAGATGGCAACAGACAACCTTGTTTCTTCACTGGGGATTAATCCATATGGGACAGCTTATCCAAAACCGGTAGGTACAGATGGAAAACTATTACCTGGCGCATCACCACTTTGGAATGATGACTGGAGAGATATCTTGCAGAGAGTGGCTTCAAGAAATCAGGTGGATCTTGATATCAGCGGAGGAAGTGAGAAAAGTAATTATTTCTTCTCTCTGGGGTATCTGGATGATAAAGGAATGGCAATTGAATCGGGATATAAAAGATATAATACCCGATTAAAGATCAATTCTGAAGTTAAAAAATGGCTGAATGTTGGGGTGAACTTAAGTTATACAAACAGTATTCAGCAGGCACCTACTTCTTCAGATTCCAAAGCCAGTAACATCATCAATGCGGCAAGATTTATTCCTTCATTCTATCCTTATTATGAAAGAAATGCTGACGGAACTTATATTTTGGATGCTGATGGAAACCCGATTTATGATTTTGGAAAATACAGACCTACGAATGCGCTTCAAAATCAGAATGCTGCTGCAACCTTACCATTAGACAAAAACGAGAATAAAGAAGATAACTTTTCAGGGAAAGGATTCATGGAATTCACTTTCTTACCGGAACTGAAATTCAAGACGAGTTTCTCTGTTGATTTGGTGAATTATAACGGACATTATTATTCAAATCCATTATTGGGGCAAGGTGCTGAAATTGGAGGTTCAGTAACGAAAACCAATACCAGAACATTATCTTATACCACCAGTAATATTCTGACGTATGATAAAAGGTTTGGAAAACATCATGTCAATGCATTGGCAGGACACGAATTCTATAAATATGATTATCAGACAATCTCCGGAACAAGAAGTCAGTTCTCGCTGCCTTATTATTATGAGCCGGATGCCGCTTCTTTACTGGGAAGTTTCAGCGGAAACAGTAATAAATTGAGTTTATTGAGTTTCCTTGGAAAAGTAGAGTATGATTACAACAATACCTATTTCTTATCTGCATCAGGAAGGGCAGACAGCTCTTCAAGATTTGCAAAAGATAACAGATGGGGAAGATTCTGGTCAGTAGGAGGTTCATGGAAGATTTCCAATGAAGAATTTATTAAAAGTTTAAACGTATTCAACCAATTGACATTGCGTGCAAGCTACGGAGGACAAGGAAATGATAAACTGCTTAGACCAAACGGACAGCCGCTTTATTATGCTTATCAGGAGTTGTACAGATTTATCAGTCTTGGAGGAGAACCGGGAACAACACTGGAAAAAACGTCTACCAATAATGTAAAGTGGGAAACCAACCTTAATTTAAATGTAGGATTGGAATTCGCAATTCTGAATAACAGAATTAAAGGAAATATCGAATATTTTAAAAGAAAAAGTCAGGACCTTTTGTTTAATATGCCTGTAGCACCATCATTGGGAATCAGTGATTATCCGGCGAATATCGGAACCATTCAGAATACAGGATTTGAATTTTCATTATTCACAACACCCATTAAGAATGATAATTTCCAATGGAATGTAGATGTGAATCTGAGTACTTTAAACAATAAGGTAACGAAACTACCCGGAGGTTCTCTTGTAGTAGGAACTAAGCTGTTGACAGTAGGAGGTTCGGTATACGACTTCTTTATTCCGGAGTGGGCTGGAGTTGATCCAAGCAATGGAAAGCCTTTGTGGAAAACAGTTACTACCGATGCCAGCGGAAATTCAGTAGAAGGAACGACTTCGGAATATTCAAAAGCCACAAAGCTGTTACAAGGTTCAGCTTTGCCTAAACTGACAGGAGGAATCAGTACCAGTATCACCTATAAGAATTTTGATTTTTCAGGATTACTGACATTCAAAATCGGAGGAAAAATTTTAGATACCGATTATACTTCCATCATGCATAACGGAAGTGCCGGAGGACGTGCGTGGAGCGCTGAAATGTTAAACAGATGGACCCCGGAAAATCCTTATACAGATGTTCCCGGATTGAGTACAACAACGAATAACTGGACATCAACCTCTTCAAGATTTCTTTACTCCGGAACCTATGCAAGACTTAAAAATGTAAGCTTAGGATATACTCTTCCTGAGGATTATTTTGAGAAAATAGGACTTAAGAAATTCAGAATTTATATCCAGGCAGAAAATCTTCTGACCTTCTATAAACATAAAGGAATGGATCCTGAGCAGGCCTTGGACGGAACAACGTATTACAGATATCCTGCCATGAGAACTATCACTTTTGGGCTTCAGGCAACTCTTTAACCTTTTAAAATTGAAACAATGAAAAAATTAAAATACATATCGTTTGCACTTATCGGATTTTTGTCGCTGACAAGCTGTGAAAGTGAACTGGATACTGCTCCGACTGATCAGGCTAGCAGCGTAGAAGTTTTCAAAACAGCTGAAAGTGCAGAAACTGTAGTAAACGGTACGTGGGCAAAATTTAATAATGACGGAACAACATATGCCAATATCGGGTATTCCACAGTTTTAAGAGCCAGTGATGCGATGGGAAGTGATGTGGCTGTATTGACTAATAAATATGGTTTTGCTTCTACCTATGCATTTACTGAAATGGTAAACAGTACAGCAAGCAGACCTTTATTTATTTGGACGATGTTGTATTCCACCATCAATAATATGAATAATGTGATTACAAGAATTGATGGAACGGAAGGCAGTCAGGAGAAAAAGAATCAGGTGAAAGGTCAGGCTAAAGCATTGCGTGCTTTCTGTTATCTGAATCTGGCAAGCTTTTATCAGTTCAGCTATCTGAAAGATAAGTCGGCTTTGACGGCACCTATTTATACTGAACCTTCCACAACAACTACAGTAGGGAAGAAGAGAGCAAGTCTTGAAGAGATTTATACTTTGATTAAAAGTGATCTTACTGATGCAGATAACCTGTTAAAAACTTATACGAGAAATAACAAAGATAAAATCAACCGTGCCGTAGTGAATGGGCTTTTGGCCAGAACTTACCTGAATACAGGTGAATGGAGTAAAGCTTTAGCATCTGCGAAGATTGCAAGAGAAGGGTTCCCTCTGATGGCTCCTGAAAAATATAAAGATGGCTTTAATGATATCAACAATGCAGAATGGATTTGGGGTCATGGGCAAACGCAGGAACAGTCTGATGCAAGTTATGCTTTCCATTATCTGGATGTATCTTCATCAGGAAGTTATTATTACAGCTTTATGGCGGATCCTTATTTTAAAGATCTTTTTGATGGCAATGATATCAGATCCCAGTTATTTTCATGGGACGGACAAAAAGGAAGGGAAGGACTACTGAGGTATGCTAAGTTTAAATTTAAACCAACCCTTATTGCAGATATCGTTTATATGAGAGCTGCTGAAATGTATCTGATTGAAGCTGAAGCTGAAGCCAGAACTGGAAATGTCTCTCAGGCAGTAGCCGTTCTGAATCAGTTGAAATCTGCCAGAAATGCCAATATTTATAATGGTTCATTATCACAGAATGAGGTTGTAGCAGCAGTCCTGGTCGAAAGAAGAAAAGAATTATTTGGAGAGGGATTTTCCCTTTCAGATATTATCAGAACGCAGGGAGCTGTAGTAAGAAAACCGTTTGTAGATGCTGATGGCAAACCGATAAAAGTTCAGATTACTACACCAGATGGTACGGTGAAAACAGTAGATGGTAGGGGGCATTCTGTTCTCGATTTCCCGGATAAATCTGCTTTCACAGCCAACAGTAATTATTATTTATTCAGTATTCCACAAAGAGAATCTGAAAACAACCCGAACTTATAAGAGGACATACTTATAATTAGATTTGATTTTTAGCCACTGCTTTTGCGGTGGTTTTTTTGTGAAATAAAAATCCCCCGAATGATCGGGGGATTGATTTTACTCATTGTTTTGTTAACATCTCTGAAACATTTTTACTTACTTCTGTACAAATTCATCTGGAAATTGTAACCTATACGTAGGTAAATAAATTCATATAGTTTTGCTTCAACCTGATTGTAATCTCCTTGTCTTTCCAATTGGTATTACATGGCAAGTTATCCACGTTTTCATTTTTATTAAAAGTGATTACGGAGCTTGATAAAAGCTCATTATTATCAGTAAATAAAAAGTTGCGCAAATTTTTAGGCTGTAGCTTTAAATATATTTTTTTTTGTATACGTTTTTTTTGTGGAATTTGGAAATCACATTATTTCATATAAAGATGTTTATGTTTTCTGAAAAATTTATCCATATTTATATTGATTTTATTTGAATTTATCTTAGGAGTTATTATTTGAACATTTTTAGATTCTAACGAATCCTTGACATATTTAGGAATATATTCTGTAGAAAATACAGTTGATATAGTGAGAAAATATGATTTTGTAGAATCTAATTTATAGGCCATCTTATAGTTTCTGTTAACAATTGGTAGATTTACATCCATAGCCATATTAGGCATAATTAAAATATATTTTTTTCTATAATGAAGATAAACTACAGCATCATGAAAAGATATAGAATACTTTTTCATTGTTTTGTTTATTAAGTTTTTACTGTAATCAAATTGATAGTCTAAATAATCTTCTCCAGAAAACATACTCGTGATCTCTCCAATATTTTCTACCCCATTTTCATCTACTATTTTTAAAATGCTTTCAAAGTCTCCATTATAAAAAATTAATGTCTTTTTACTATTGTTTTTGATATTCACGTTTAAATATTGATTTTCAATGATTTTTGTAATTATTTGAAAATCATAGCAGTCTGATTTTATAGTCCCTGCTAATAGAATAATTAAAATTATATTTTTCATCTTTTATGGTTTTAAAAATGAAGATAATGATTGAATATATAATGAGGGATAGTACCTACTAAATGCCAGAGAGGATGTCATACTTAGACCAGACATAGCATCTGTCATACTATGTGCGTAAAATTCAGTAATTCTTATTGCTTCTTTTGCTCCATATCTTATTTTCCACGTTTCAAATATTCCTGTGATAAGATGCAATGAATGAACTCCTTCATGATACCACGTTGCTGCAAATCCTAATGCAGTTCTCGTTCTATGTGGAGAAATCAAAACACTTCCATCTTTCATAGATGTTATGCCATTGATATTTTCTCCATTACCACTATTACTGACTATTGTTTTGCCAATAAGCACATAATCTTCTCCTGTGCTTTCGTTAAATTGTTTTAAATTTCCTTCATTTGCAATAGCAAAGTTCTTAGCAGTAAGTTCATAAATTTCCGGGAAAATTTTTGCTAAATCATTTAAAAAGCCTTCTTTTACGGAAGCGTCTGCCACAGATTTGTCATTGTAATATTTATCAATTTTACTTCGTATTTTATTAGTGGTTTCTGTTTTATGCGCTAGAAAATTAAAAGCAGTAACCATTAATCCCTGTCCTGCGCTTATCCAAAAGTTTCCTCCTATAAGTTCAGATCTACACTACCTAGAACACTACCATAGAAAATAATTTCAATGATAATATTTGCAAATTAATTAATATTATACTTTTTTTTTATATCATAAATATTCTCCCAAATTAGCAGCCTAATGTCATTTATATCTCTATTATTTATTGATGAAAAATTATGAGAAATTGCATCAAAATAATACGCTACCATATCCAAAAAAATATTTTCACCTGAAGCATTATCTAAAAATAAATCAATTTCTTTCAATATATTTTTATCTTCTACTAAAAATTGTGTAGGATCTTTAATGTTATATGTTGCTTTATTTATGTTTTCTTCACTTAACGCTAGTTCTAATGCAGGTATATAATAGTTGTAAAATTGTATCAATTCCATTTTATTAATAGTATTTGTATTATAATTACCATCTTCTTTTTAAGTCTGGACCTATTTCCCAAGGTCTATGATATCTTAAATTACTACCTTTTCCCCTATGATAGTGAAAGAGTTTTTTTCCATCTAATACCTTTGGTATTGTCATGCGACTTGTTGCTCTAGATTTCATAGTGTTACTTAGTTTATGAAAATCTAATCTAGGTTGTGCCCCATACCCAGGTCTGGTTCCTATGGAAAAGCCATTTATTTTTCCGCCTGAGCCTCTCAAAAACTTATAGCTAAAGCTACCGAGTGATTTTATTGTACTACCAGAGCCAGCAAATGTTGACATTAAATCAAAACTCGGATCATATAAAGTTGGGCTTTGTAACTGATTATGTGCTCTATATCCATAGCCTTCATGGTTTCCATATGGACCATAAGTCTGTTTGACTTCTGTGCTTTCTAGTATAGCATGCACATCTTCTCCTCCAAGTTGAGTTTTTCGTAGAATGTAGTCTGTCTTATCACCGCCAACATTATTTATTTTCTTTCCATTTTCGTCGTAACCATTGTCAGGGCTTTCTTCAATAGCTGTACTTTCCTTATGCGCAAGATAATTAAATGCTGTAACCATAAGTCCCTGCCCTGCACCCATCCAGAAGTTTCCTCCTCCAAGCACAGAACCAACACCGCCACTTACAGCTCCGTTGAATAGAGCAAAACCGTCACTTCTAAGTATATTATTTTCACCTACATTTTTTACGGCCAAATCTAACAAATCATTAGAAGCACTTGCAAAGGCTCCGCTTAAAGCTCCACTCCAGAAGTTTCCTCCCTGCATGTAGGAAAGCGTTCCCTGGGTTATAGCATGGGCTCCAGCTCTAGCAATAATCAGGCTTGTCTGGCTTAATGAATTTGCTATCTGCCCTCCCGCTCTAAAAAGTTCACCGACACCAAATGTTAAATAAGAGGTCATAGCAGCAAGAGTTACTGATTGATATAGACTTCCTATGTTAACTGGCCTGTTCATAATATAATCACCGGTGATGGAAGTAACAATTGCGGCGGCAAATGCAACAAGCATAGCGGCAGGAAGTGCATACTCACCATTAGGGTCATTAAACATTAATGGATTATTCATTACATATCCATATTTGTTATAACTCTGTGTATTGTAAGCATCCTGAATGTTTTCATCTGCATTTAAGAATCTCCTCAATAACGGATCATATAATCTTCCATTCATATGAATGATTCCAACTTCCATAAAATGTTCATGAGAAGTATAACCTCTTTCGAGCAATAACCCTCCGGTATTTACAATTTCCTGTATTTTATTTACATCAGTTATTATCTGCCCGCTGCCAATCTGAAGATGAGTTAGGTTACCCCAAGCATCAAAGTGCCTTTGTTCCAATTTGTTTCCGGCCTCATCACTAATGGCTAAGATACTGCCTAAATAATCCTTATGCAAGAATTTATAGGAAGCGAATGTTTCATTATAATTCTTAACATAAATAATAGAGCTTTCGTAAGGAGATCCACCAATATAAAGAATATGTTTTTCCTTACCTGTGATATTGTCTTTTGTTACCTCGAAACTTCCGTCTTCACTATAGAATTTAGTGAATTTTCCATTTCCGTCGGCATTAAAATTGCCTCCGTAAGTCACCCTTTGTCTCATTGCAGTCAGTCCATATTGGAAGGCTACATCACCCTTCATTCCATCAACGAATACAGGATCATTGTTTTCATTATAAGCGATAGTTTGAATTAGGTCATTATTATAATTTTGTTCTCCTGCAGCATTTAAGGTCATTCCTGTTGGCTGGTAGATCTTAGTTGAATTTTCAAATTTGATTTTTCCTATCTGATTATTTTCTAAGATTCTTCCTTTTGCATCATAAGTATTCAGGATTGCATTTTGTGTTTTAGTTCCTGTTACAGGGTTGCTCCAATTGATCAGCCTGTTGTTGTTGTCATAGTCAAATGATTCCGGAATATAAAAATCTCCACCTGTACTTCTTGACTCCAGCTCATTTTTAATAGGATTAAAAGTGTATGAAAGTCTTAAAATATGTGGTTTAACTGCTGATCCATGATTTACCTGATTTAAAGTTCCATCAGGTTCATATGTTTGATTAATCTCAGCCGCTCCCAATTGAGCTTTGAGAACATGTCCTTTTGCATCTAAATTTTTAAGTTCCCATAAAACTTTCCCTGAGTTTTTATCCTTGATCTGATATAAATCTCCATTCCAGGCACTATAAACATTTTCTATCTGGACTTTAGTTAATACTCCTGCAGAGAATAGCTGCTTTTCATAAGACGTAACCCTTAGTTTATCATCATAAGTAATTCCTTTTTGAATAAAATATCTTTCATTACTGCTTTCAGAGGATGATAAGATTCTGCCTTGTGGATCGTAAGTAATAGTCGAACTATATGTTTTTCCATTGGATGTTCCTGATTTTGAAGTTAACCTTCCTTTGTCATCATATACAAACGATATTGTTTTATTGGTAGCTTGCCCACCATCTACTGTAGAGATCTCTTTTTGGGAGATTAATTGCCCCAGATTATCATAGATATACTCTTTTGTTCCTTTAGGGCTGGTAACCTTTTTAGGTTGTCCAAATCCATCATATTCGTATTTGTAAATACCGTTGGATGGGTCATTAAACTCTGACTTTCTTCCCCAGGTATCATATTTTGTTGTAACAATATTTTCAGCATATTGAGCTTTGATCTGTTCACTTGCTGCATTGTAGGAGAAGACTATGGATCCACCTAGATCAGTTGTGGATGTGGTATTTCCCAAAGCATCCGTGGTTTTGTATGTAACCCTATTGTATCCATTAAGTTCGGTGGAAGTAGTTATAGTTCCTGAAACAAATGTTTCCATCTGTTTTCCAGAAAAAGAAGAAACTCCACCCCAGTTATTGAGCGTTGCCAATGCTGTGGTTTTAACTTTAGCTGGATAGAAAGAATCATTATATTCTATAACATTCCATTGCCATGGGCTCAATCCTTCGCCATAAGGTTCGCTTTCAGCTTTTTTTCTTCCCAAGATATCATATTGAGTATCCATAGAAATATAATAGCCTTGTTCAAATGCTTTTGTACTTGTTCTGTATTCTTGTCCCCATTTATTGGTGTATTTTTTTGAAATATTTCCGTCAGGGTCATACTGAATTACTGTGGAATTATATTGTTGATCTTTTTTATATTCATTCGTAGTAGTTCCTCCTAAATTAGTTTTGGACTTTAAAACTTTTCCCCAACCATCATATTCATTTATTAAAGTATTTCCAAGAGGATCAGTTTGTTTTGTAACAAGCCCCCAATCATTGTAAATGATGTTGGTTTGTAGACCTAGATTATCTGTTTTCTTAGTAACAAACCTTCCTTTTTCATCATATTTATTACTGCTGGTTTGAGTTTGATAATCCAGACTGTTGCTTGCTATTGTTTCTGTAATATTTCCAAACCCATCATAGTTATATGAATCTAACAGATATCCTGTATTATCTCTATTCCAGACTTTAAGAGTTTTTAGAAGGTTGTTTTCATAAGTATATTCTTCTTTGGTAGATTTAGTGTCTCCATAAGCTTGATTTGTATCTGTTTTGCTTTTAGGTTTACCAATACTATAATTGCTTCCCTGAGTTGTATTAGCTGGATAATATTCTAACTGTGTTGTTAAAATAGCATAGCCATCGTTAATCGTTTTTACAGATTTTTTTGGAAAATATAAATTGTCATATTCTTCTACCTTATTAACGGTTTTAATATCTCTCAGAAAATCTTTTGAAACTGTAATATATGGATTAATTGCAGTGACAATTTTAGGTTTATTGACAGGGGCTATTGTATTTGTAATGACAGTCCCGTTTAAAAGTTTGTCAATTTTATAATCGTATTGTTTGAAAGATAATAATTGATAATTATTCAGTGAAATGTCATCGGGAAATATCTTGCTCTCGTCAGTAGTTCTGATAGACCAGTCTTTATATGGAAGCCCTTCATTTAGCGGATTAATTTCAGAACCATTCCATATTTTAGTATTTACAAACAGGTCAGTGAAAAAAGTAGATCTTGCTGTTTGCCTAAAGCCTATAATTCCTCTTCCATTAAGATTTCCAATAAGATCCCTGTACCTGAATTCTTGTTTTCTTTCTCCCTGAGTAACTGCAGAAACTACATAGTAGTTGAAGTTTTGAATTATGTTTGCATATGGATAGAAAATAGGTGATGTAGTATAATAAGATTTATATACATTACCATTGACTAAATTTGAATAATCAATTTGAGTTTTAATTCCACTTTGGCTGATTGACTTTATTCTTGAAATAACATCCGTTTTTGCCTCTAAATTCCAGGTGATTAATTTTGTCTTATGTAAAATAATAAATTCAGTGTTTAATTTCGATAACCTGAAAGATCCAAACATAGGAGTATAATGTTCTCCATATTTTGAATAGTTAATGTCTTCGTCTTCAATATTTCCTGCATCTGTTGCTTCTTTAGGATTGAGATTATAATTAAATGTAAAAGTTGGCTTACCTGTAGAATCTACACCAGTATTTCTAAAATAATTAAATCCATAGCTTGAATCAGGATTATTTACGCATGTTAGACAATCTCTAAACCATTTCTGTGATTCAAATACTAAAAAATCACTTTTCCCATCTTTATTTAAATCCGGAGCCCAATAAGACCTTAAAGTATTTCTGAATTTTCTTCCGGCACCAGTATCTTCCGGCTTATATAAAAAAAGATTTGAATAGTATTGTTGAACAAATCCTTTCCCCGAGGAAATATACATATTCCAATCAGAAGAATCTATTGCTACAGGAACTAAAATATCTGTTTTTCCATCACCGTTATAATCTCCTATGATTGGTGGAAGACTGCCATTATATCCGCTATTTCCAGCTTGGATATCAGGATATATTTTCTCAAATTTAGAATTTTGTATGTCGAAGGTTAAAAATGTTAATATTCCGGGTAGTCTATGTAGAAGTTCGATTTTCCCGTCTCCATCAAGATCAATATTTATTGTATTTTTATAATCAACATAAAAATTAGCATCGTTAATGGGAGAAAATATATTATTTTTAAAATCAACATAAAAATTCATATCTACGCCTGTAGTTTCCGGCCATGTATAGCTGGAATTGTAATCCTGACAGGTCCACATATGTTCATTTTTGATCATGAGAATTAACTCAGATATACCATCACCATTGAAATCTACTTCTTTTGCATCTATTCTATTGGTGCTGCCGTCAAAATGGCATCTAAGCTCATCTGGGTCCGCAGCTTCAAAAAGCTGTGGATAAGCAGTTAAATCAATATCTTTAGTTGCTATATTAATAAAAGTATTGTTAGCATACTTGTAAAAGTAAATAGTACTTTTCTTTAAATTTCTATTTATAGCCCCTGTTATTAGTACCTGGTCGCTAAAAGGTGTGTTAATATCGGCATATGTTCCTATGGATAATGCCGTTCCGGTGTAATTAACATTTACAAAATTACCAGTCCCGTCTAATCTTCCCAGCATTAAAGTTTTTCCATTAAGGAAATCCAGTTTACCATCTCCATTAAAGTCTCCAGAAAGAATGTTATCCCCACGAATATTATCAAATCTGTCATCTTGTCTGAATAGGTTGCTGTCAATGCTGGCTGGGTCAGGCTCGTTTTCAAAAATTATAGGATTTGCAGGTTCGTTATTCGAATTGTATTCAGTTATCTTATTAGCAAATAGATAGTTTGTGTTATTATTGGTATATTCTACTTTATATCTCTTGAACTGGCTTCCGTTTGAAGTTACTTTAATTTCTTTTAATAAGTTGTTTTGTATAAGGCTTACTCCATTTATATAAGATTGTTCTCTTATAGATCTATTGATATATGTGAATTCGATTGTATTGAAATGGGGCTTATTTAAATTCTCATTTCCTCCCCATGATATATTATGTATTGTAGTGACCCCATTTCCTTGTATATAATTATAAGAAATATAGTTCCCTTGGCTATCCTTCCACACATTAATGTTGTACTCAATAGAAGTTCTGGCATCTGCGTTCAGTCCATATAAAGCTTGAGAGCCATCTTCAAAAGTTACGTCAAAATAAAGAGGGCCGGTTTGTCCAGAATTTTGCCCGATTGATTTTATCTTAATATTAGAATATTTCTCTGTTACATATTCTGCTCCATCTTTGCCATATTCTCCAGATTTTAGAATCAATCTTTGTCCATTAAAACTATAATAATCTGAATAATTTAATTGGATTCCTTTGGATTCTCCATCCTGTTCAATATTTTTTCCAATTCTTGAGATGGTTGTAATTCCTGAAATATTCCATCCATATCCTGCAATCCCATTTCCTGAACCGCTGGTATACATCAGGTTTACCTGTGGTGCTACATTTTTAATGCCTGGTGGAAGAGCTATAGGTAATGTAAATTGGAGTTGTCCGGCTTGATTGACTTCTATATTTCCTTTGGTATCATGAAATTTAATGCTGTCGGCAACAATTGTTCCCGATGGATTATTAGCCCCCGCATTTGAATCTGTAGGACCCCCGCCAGGATTCTCCGTAGCAGGTCCTATTTTGGCTACGAAAGGATTTGAAACAGAGGCTTTAGCCTGAAACCCTGGAGCAAGTACCACTGTTTGTGGATCCTGAACTGTACGGGATGTAGTTTCTGCCTGATATAGTATGGTCTGTGAAAAGCCCAAAACTGAACATAAGGACAAAATAAATGATGAAAATAGTTGTATTTTCTTATCGTAAAGTTTCATGCTTCTTATCGTTTGGTGATGTTTTTACTGAAAATTCTGCCGTCTTTTAGTGTAAAGCGAACAACATACACCCCCCAGTCATAACCTGTCATATTGATTTTGATCTGACGATTTAAGTTTGGAATATTCTGTTGTTGGAATTTCCAATGGACGGTGTTGTGTTGGTACAATGAAACAGATTCTATTAATCCATCTACTTCTTCTGTCCAGTCTATGGTAAGATAGTCGTTGACAGGAACGGGGTAAAGGCGTATTTGTTTCAAGAATGTTTTCTCATCAATAACAGGAACTTGTCTGGCAACGGCTGCTACTTTTGACTCTTTTGAGACGATTTCTTCGGCCTTTTTGCCAGCAGCATCAATTCCTCTGTATCTCTGATTTCCAGCTTCATCATATTTGAAATAAATTTCGGTTTGGGAAAAACCAAAAAAGCCTATCATCAGGGATGATAGTGAGAGTAATTTTCTTTTCATTGATGTTTATTTTTGTGTTGATAAGAGTTGTTGAACCTGTTGTTCTAATTTTTCAATTTTTGCAGATTGAGCTTTTAAAACCTCATTTTCGTTCTGAAGCTGTTTAAGCTGTTCTGACTGTTGTTTTATTTGTTTATTCTGATCAATTGAGTACAACGTAAGTTCTTCTATTTTTTGTAATAGTTTAATCTGGAATTCACCTACATTCACGCCCTCTTTTTCCATTACTTTTGCAGCTGCAATTTCTGGAAGATGCTTTTTCTCTTTGATATGTTTTTCAACTTCTTCTAATTTTGGAAGATCGTATTTTTCATCAAATACAAAATCAGCGGTAGGAGTTAGGGTTACTTTTAGTTCTTTGGCTTCAAGTTTACCTTGTAATGAAGCATTTCCATTGGGTTTAATGGCAAGCTGTACTTTCTTGTTTGTAATAAAATTAATCGCTCCAAAATCAGGGGCTGTAATCTCATTTTCAATATTAAAATCACCATAAGTTCCATATCTGAAGCCATTGCCTGCGTAGGTAGAATTTACTTCCAGATTAGCAGTAGTGCTATTATATGTTAAACTAACTAGAGCGGTACCCCCGGTTGGTCCGAAAGATGAAAATTTTCCTAAAACCAAATTTTGGTTGTTTGTATTGTCTTGAGCTACATGTAATTTAGTATCAGGATTTGCAGTTCCGATTCCCACATTCCCATTAGGCTTAATCCGGATACCTTCAATACTGTTAGATTTTAAAATCAATGGCTGGGAATCTGTAGTCCCAATAAAGTTGTTGGATGAATTGGTTCCTGTATTTCCTGTAAGATTCCAACTTTGTGCAAATGTAAATGATGAAACTAGTAGTGCAATCGAAAATAATTGTGTTTTCATAATTATTAATATAAATTATATTTTTTGTAAAAGTGTACTTAAGCGGCGACAAATATTGTCGCATAAAATTTATTTTTTTATATAAAAATATTTATTGTGAATTTATAAAAAAAATACATCAAACACTGGTTATTATTTTGGTTATTAACTTTTTTTAATGAAAAATAATTAATTTTGTGGTTTTTTTTAATTAATGTTTGTAATTTTATGGTTTTAATTGTAATAATCATATTTATGAATGTTTTTTTTAAACTAAACATTATTGGGCTAAATGAGCTTTACTAAAAATTATGTATTAATGACCAACCCATATAATGATTAACCATAATCTTAGAAAAAATCTCTACCTTTGTAACAATGAACCTCTTAAGATGGATACTTGCATTTTATTTCATGGCGTTATCATTGATGCCATGTGAAGATACGTCCCATCCGTTGAATTCAGGAGATAATAAGATCTCATTAAGTATTCACGGTGTTCATTCTACAGAAAAAGGAGATATCTGTTCTCCACTGTGTGCATGCAGCTGCTGTCAGATGACGGTTTCAGCATTTAAAATGGATCCTTTATTAGAAATTCCTGAGCAGATCCCTGCTTACTTTTCGAAGAAGATCTTATTTCACAAAAACGACTTTGCCTACCAGATCTACGATCCTATCTGGCAGCCTCCTAAAATTTAATTTTTATTGACTTTTAGAAAGTTATGCTTTCTAATACTTAACTGTGCTTGAAAACTTTGCAATACCATTGCAGAGGTTTTCAGGATATTTTTGCTGCAGTATTTTATGCTGTGTGCATTCATTTTCAATAAAAATTACCTAAAAATCGTGTTAGATAAAATCATAAAATTCAGTATTAAAAATAAGGTGATCATTGGGTTGATGACTCTGGTACTGATCATCTGGGGAACGTGGAGTGCCACCAGATTGCCAATAGATGCTGTGCCGGATATCACCAACAATCAGGTGCAGATCATTACCGTATGTCCTACATTGGCGGGACAGGAAGTAGAACAGCTGGTTACTTTTCCCATTGAGCAAAGTATTGCCAATGTTCCCGATATTCAGGAGACAAGAAGTATTTCAAGATTCGGGCTCTCTGTGATTACAGTGGTGTTCAAAGAAAATGTAGATGTGTACTTTGCGAGACAGCTCATTAATGAACAACTGAAAAATGCAGTGGAAGAAATTCCAAAAGGAGTAGGAACTCCTGAGCTGGCCCCTGTAAGTACAGGCCTTGGAGAAGTATATCAGTATATTCTTCACCCTAAAAAAGGAAGCGAAAAGAAATACAATGCCAAAGAACTCCGTACCATGCAGGACTGGATCGTTCGAAGACAGCTGAACGGAACGCCGGGAGTGGCAGAAATCAACAGTTTCGGAGGAGAATTAAAACAATATGAAGTGGCCATTGATCCCAATCGTTTAAAAGCAATGGGAACAAGTATTACTGAAATATTTACAGCGCTTGAAAAAAACAATCAGAATACAGGAGGAGCTTATATTGATAAAAAGCCCAATGCTTATTTTATCCGTGGGATAGGGTTAGTAACCTCCCTTGAAGACATCAAAAACATAGCCGTTAAAAATGAAACAGGAAGCGTTCCGATCTTTATCAAAGATGTCGCTGATGTTCGGTTAGGAAGTGCTGTTCGTTACGGTGCATTAACCTATGACGGAAAAGTAGATGCCGTAGGTGGAGTCGTGATGATGCTGAAAGGAGCGAACAGTAATGAAGTGGTAAACAATATCAAAGCAAAAATTCCTACCATTCAGAAATCTCTTCCCAATGATGTTATCATAGAACCGTTTCTGGACAGAACAGATCTTGTAGACAGAGCTATCAATACTGTACAGAAAAACCTTGTTGAAGGAGCACTGATCGTTATTTTCGTACTTGTAATTTTCCTTGGAAACCTTAGGGCAGGGCTTATCGTGGCTTCTGCTATTCCGCTTTCCTTACTGTTTGCGCTGGGAATGATGAATGTTTTTGGAGTAAGTGCCAACCTGATGAGCCTTGGGGCAATAGATTTCGGATTAATTGTGGATGGTGCGGTAATTATTGTAGAAGCCACCTTGCATCATTTAGGAGTAAGGAAATCTGCCCGTGCATTAACGCAGTCTGAGATGGATGAAGAAGTATTTCTTTCTGCCTCAAAGATCAGAAGCAGCGCTGCTTTCGGGGAAATCATTATTCTTATCGTATACATCCCGATTCTTACTTTGGCCGGAGTGGAAGGGAAAATGTTTACTCCAATGGCAAAAACAGTAGGATTTGCCATTTTAGGAGCTTTAATTTTATCCCTGACCTACATTCCAATGATGAGCGCCCTGTTTTTATCTAAGAAAATATCTCACAAAGAAACGTTCTCTGATAAAATGATGAATAGCCTGCAAAAGATTTATCAGCCATTATTGCAGAAATCAATAAAAATGAAATACGCAATTGTTTCAGCAACGGCTGTAGTCTTTCTTATCTCTGCGTTTATTTTTAAAAATATGGGTGGTGAGTTTATTCCTCAGCTGCAGGAAGGAGATTATGCATTTCACTGTATCTTACCGCAGGGAAGCTCATTAAGTCAGAGTATAGAAACCTCCATGCAGGCATCAAGAATTATCAAACAGTTTGATGAGGTGAAAATGGTAGTCGGGAAAACTGGTTCCGCTGAAGTTCCTACAGACCCTATGCCGCCTGAAGCAACCGATATGATTGTGGTATTGAAACCACAAAGCGAATGGAAAACCAAGAAATCTTACGACGAACTGGCAGATGAGATCAGTGAAAAACTGGAAACAATTCCAGGGGTATTCTTTGAGAAAAACCAGCCTATCCAGATGCGTTTCAATGAATTGATGACAGGAATCCGACAGGATGTTGCTGTAAAGATTTTCGGAGAGAATCTTGATTCATTAGCCGTGTATGCAGATAAGGTGGGGAAAATTATTCAGACAGTAGATGGGGCTACTGCGCCTCAGATTGAAAGAGTGAGCGGTCTTCCGCAGATTAATGTTCAATATGACAGAACAAGAATCGCTAATTATGGATTGAATATCGAAGATGTCAATAATGCCGTAAGTACAGCCTTTGCAGGAAAAGCTGCCGGACAGGTTTTTGAAAATGAAAGACGTTTTGATCTCGTAGTCCGTCTGGATAGCCTTCACAGAACCGATATTTCGGATGTGAATAATCTGATGATCACTTCTGCTACCGGAGCTCAGATTCCACTATCGCAGGTAGCAAATATAAGCTACAAATTAGGACCCGCACAGATCAGCCGTGAGCAGGGAAAACGTAGAATAGTTATCGGATTTAATGTAAAAGACCGTGATGTAGAAAGTGTGGTGAAAGATATTCAGGCAAAACTGGATAAAGTGAAACTGCCTTCCGGATATTACTTTACCTATGGTGGACAGTTTGAAAACCTTCAGGAAGCAAGCAAACGTCTGATGATCGCTGTTCCGGTTTCATTGCTTCTTATTTTTATGCTGCTGTATTTTACTTTCCGTTCATTCAAACAAGCTGCATTGATTTTTACTGCGATTCCTATGAGTGCTATTGGTGGAGTATTTGCCCTTTTAATAAGAGATATGCCATTCAGTATCAGTGCCGGAATTGGATTTATTGCCCTGTTTGGAGTGGCAGTACTGAACGGAATTGTTTTGATAGGAACATTCAACCAGTTAGAAAAAGAAGGTGAAACAGATATTCTGAAAAGAGTATTTGAAGGAACAAAAACCAGATTGAGACCTGTATTAATGACCGCTACAGTGGCTTCATTAGGGTTTTTACCAATGGCTATTTCCACCGGAGCCGGAGCAGAAGTACAGAAACCTCTTGCCACAGTAGTAATTGGTGGTTTGGTAACAGCTACTTTCCTTACGTTATTCGTTTTGCCGATGCTGTATATCATTTTTAACACAAAAATTTTGAAAAGAAAAAACAATAATCCCGGAACATTTACAGTAGTTCTTGTCTTAGGATTCATGATGCTGGGACAAACTTTTAAAGCGCAGTCCAGACCGGTTTCTGTAGAACAAGCGGTAGAACAGGCAGTCAATAATAACTTAACCTTACAGTCGAAAGATTTAAGCATTAAATCTGCGGAAGCATTAAGGGCAACTGCGAAAGAGCTTCCTAAATTAAGCTTTGAAGCTCAACTGGGACAATACAACAGTCCGAAGTTTGACCAGTCGTTTGCCATTTCACAGAGCATTCCTTTTCCTACCCTTTTTAAAGCAAGAAAAGATGTAATTAATGAGAATATTAAAAGCAAGCAGATTGATAAAGAAATCACAGCGAATGAACTGATAAAACAGGTTCGTACCTATTATTATCAGATTGAATATCTTCAGTATAATAAAGCCCAACTGACCAGTCTGGATAAATATTATGAGGAATTTATCAGAATTGCAACCGTAAGATTCAAAGCGGGTGATATCAAAAAGATTGAAATTAGTACTGCAGAAACCCAAAAGGGAGAAATTGATCTGCTGCTCAGACAAAATGAAGTCTTTCTGAATAATGCTTATAAGAATTTAAAGACTTTGATGAACACTTCAGAAGATTTTGAAGTTCCGTTTAATAAAGATTATGTTCCTTTAAAAGCAGAAAATGTACTTGACAGTGCAGTGGTGGCCAACAACCCGTCTGTAAGAGCTTTTTATCAGGAAATGGAAATTGCTGAGAAAAATAAAAAAGTTGAAAAATCTCTTGGACTCCCTGATTTCAGCTTAGGATATACCAATCAGTCTTTGATAGGCCTTCATACCATCAACGGACAGGAAAATTTTTATAACTCAGGAAAACGTTTTCAGTCGGCAACAGTGGGAGTAGCAATTCCTTTGACCTTTGGAGCAACAAAAGCAAGAATTCAGGCATTGGAATATGACAGACAGGTTGCGGAAACCAATGCCAAAATGCAGAAGAAACAACTTGCTGCTCAATTGGAAAACGCTTTTAGTCAGTACCAGCAGGATATTCAGCAGTATGATTATTATACAAGCCAGGCACTGCCCAATGCAGAGAAAATTGTAAAGGCTGCCCAATTAGGATATAAAACAGGGGAAATTTCTTATGTAGAATATCTTTTTGCCCTGCAAACGGCTACCAATATTCAGTTAAAATATCTGGAATCTATCCAGCAGGTGAATCAATCTGTTGTAATCATCAATTCAATCATTAATAAATAATATGAAAGCGCTGTTAACAAAATTTTCTGCCAGACCAATGAAAACGATGGCATACGGCATTAGACAAAATACATTTTTACTTATGAAACTCAAATATAATATCATTCCTTTTATCCTGATTTCACTATTGCTAACCAGTTGTGGAAAAAAAGAAGCTGCAGAAGAAAAAGCTCCTGAAAAAACAGAACAGAAAGAGGCGGCACATGAAGAAGCTCCACAAACGATAGCTTCACTCACGGAAGATCAGATGAAGTCTGTGGGAGTAGCTTTGGGAGTAGTAGAAATGAAAGAGCTTACGTCTACCATCAAAGCAAATGGATTGCTGAGTGTTCCCAATAGTAATAAAGCAACCATCACTTCCCTGTACGGAGGAATCATCAAAACCATCAATATTCAGGTAGGAAGTATTGTGAAAAAAGGACAGGTTATTGCTACCATTGCCAATCCTGAGTATATCCAGCTTCAGGAAGATTATCTGACTACCAACAGCAGGATAACGTATGCCGAACAGGAATACAGAAGACAACGTGAGCTTTTTGATAATGATGCTGGAGCCAAGAAAAACCTTCAAAGTGCTGATGCTGAACTGAAAATATTAAGAACAAAAAGAGCTTCCCTGTTAAAACAGCTTCAGATGATGGGCATAAGCCCTGGGAAAGTAAACAATGGAAATATGAGATCAGGTTTGGTTATCACAGCACCTATCAGTGGTACCATCAGCAGCATCACAGCACAGATTGGAAGCTATGTAGATATTTCTTCTCCTGTTGCAACCGTAATTGATAACGGTTCCATTCATCTCGACCTTCAGGTGTTTGAAAAAGATCTTCCTAAAATGAGAGTAGGGCAGATTGTTCATTTTAAACTCACCAATAATCCGGAAACAGAATATGATGCGAGAATTTACAGCATAGGATCTTCTTTTGAAAATGAAAGCAAAACCATCTCTATGCATTGCGAAGTAATCGGAAATAAATCCGGCCTGATTGATGGAATGAATATCACCGGAATTGTAAGTCTTGATAAAAGTACAACCCCGGCAGTTCCTACAGAGGCCATTGTAGAAGCAGATGGGAAATATTTTGTATTTGTTCAGACCGATAAAGAAGTGGAAGAAGAACATGAAGAAAAAGGGAAACCTCATCCGAAAGCCTTAAACTTCGAGAAAATAGAAGTGGTAAAAGGAGCTTCCGATATGGGATATACCGCGATAACTCCGGTAGGAAATATTCCAGACAATGCAAAAATAGTAGTGAAAGGAGCATTTTTCGTGAATGCGAAACTTGTGAATTCCGGGGAACACGAGCATTAATGAAAGCCGCCGGAACCAGTAAAATGTCGATTTTAATCCTTAAATTAGAGCTGTTTACGTAATTTTTTATTGAATAAAAGCGGCTGGGAAAATAAAGATGATCTCCTTTAATTTTAATAAATAACCCGATTATGTTATTAAACAAAAAAATATCAGTCTGGTATTTCATCCGTGAAATAAAAAGCCAAATTCTGTTTATCGGAATATTCGCTGTAGCCATCGGTCTTTTGGATATGTTGCCATGGTTTCGTAAAATTTCACTGCCTTTGAATATTCCGGCATTGCTGGGAACGGCAGTATCCTTACTATTGGCCTTCCGTACTTCCCAGTCCTACGAAAGATGGTGGGAAGCCAGAACCGTTTGGGGAGCTATTGTAAATGATTCCCGGACTTTTGTGAGGTTAATCATCCAGTTTATGCCGGCGGGAGAAGATAAGACAGTAAAAGATTTTGCCGAAAGACAAATCATCTGGACTTACGCACTGGGAGAAGCTCTCAGAAAATTGCCATTCTCTGAAAAAGTTCAGCAATATCTCGATCAGCATAAGATTAAAGCAGTGAATATTCCCAATGCTATTCTGGATGAACACTCCAGACAGCTGAAAGAAATTGCTGCTTCCAAAGGACTGACCGATTTTCAGCAGATGCAGCTGAATGATATCATTACAAGACTTTGCGACAGTATGGGAAAATGTGAGAGGCTGAAGAATACGGTTTTTCCACGTTCTTATAGTGTTTTAGTCCATATTTTGATTTATGTTTTTGCAGCGATACTTCCGTTTGGACTTGATGATTCACAGCTTGCGGTTGAAATTGCGATTACTTTCCTGGTTCCGGTAACATTCATTGCAATTGAAAAAACATCAATCATCATGCAGGATTCCTTTGAAAATAGCCCTGTAGATACTCCAATGACTTCTCTGGCACAAACCATAGAGATTAATATCAGACAAATGATTGGTGAGCAGAATGTTCCTCCTAAAAAAGAAAATACCTCTTATTATGAAATGTAATTAAACCATACACCCTATGGAAAGTACACCAATACAAACAGTTTCTGCAGGAAGCAGACATAAAAAGAACCTCCTTATCGTACTCTGCCTTAGCGGAACCTATCTCATTGCTGAGGTGATAGGAGGAATTGTTACCAACAGTCTTGCGTTATTGGCAGATGCAGCTCATATGCTGACGGATGTGGTAGGATTGTTGCTGGCATTTATAGCCATCAAAATAGGAGAAAGAAAAGCAGACCCTTCCCGAACTTACGGATATTACCGGACTGAAATACTCGCAGCAGTTATCAATGCTGTTGTATTGCTGGGGATTTCGATCTATGTTTTGTTTGAAGCTTACAAGCGGTTTCAAAATCCGCCGGAAGTACAAAGTAAATCAATGCTGATTGTAGCAGGAATCGGTTTGATCGTCAATATTGTCGGAATGATGATCCTGAGAAAAGACTCAGAAGGCAGTCTCAATATGAAAGGAGCTTATTTTGAAGTCCTTTCAGACATGCTTACTTCAGTAGGAGTAATGATTGCCGGAGTAATTATGCTGACGACAGGCTGGTACTATGCTGATCCGCTGATCTCAGCCGCAATTGGATTGTTGATCTTCCCAAGAACATGGAGACTGTTGAAAGAAGCCATTAATGTCTTGCTTGAAGGAACTCCTAAAGATGTGGATATTCATGAACTTCGTAAATCTCTGGAACAAACTCCGGGAGTGAAAAATATTCATGATCTGCACGTATGGTCACTGACTTCAAGCGTCAATGCCATGAGTGCCCATGTGGTAAAAGAAGCGGCATATGCTCAGAATCAATTATTAAAAACATTGACAGACACTACTGTTAATAATTTTAAAATCAGTCATACAACTTTTCAGATAGAAGAGGAAGGCTATGAAGAAAATGAAGTACATCTGTAAAATTTTAAAAGCGTACAATGAAAAAAGATATAGAACACAAACTCATTGATAAAAATACCAAACCTACAAGCATGAGGATTTTGGTCTATGATTTCTTAAGCTCTCAGGAAGCTGCTTTATCCCTTTCTGAGATAGAAAATCATTTTGAAAATGCTGACAGAATCACCATCTACAGAACACTGAAAACCTTTGAAGAAAAAGGAATTGTTCACAGCATTCAGGAGAATACCACCACAAAATACAAGTTATGTGAAGACGATTGTGATGAAAAAACACATAAAGACTGGCATCTCCATTTTTATTGTAAAATTTGCAAGCAGACCACCTGTAAAGAAGATATTTCCTTCCCTGAAAACATACAAACCAACTTCAGGATTGATGAAATAAGATTGTTTGCCAAAGGAATCTGCGAAAATTGTCTCGAAAGTTTGCAATAGCATTGCATCAGTCTCACCTTTACATTTGTATAAAAATATTCAGTTATGGAAAAATGCTGTAGTACAACCCCGGAAAAACCAGATACAAAAGGACACAAACATAATCATGCAGAAGGAGACGGCCATGATCATTCTCACGACTCAGGAGATCAGACAGTCTTTCAGATGTTTCTTCCGGCCATTATATCCTTTGTTATCTTATTATTGGGAATCGCCTTTGATAACTATATAAAACCTGCATGGTTCACAGGCTGGGTACGCCTGGTATGGTTTCTGGCAGCTTATATTCCTGTAGGATTCCCGGTATTGAAAGATGCTTATAAAAGTATTATCAAGGGAGATGTGTTTTCAGAATTCTTTTTAATGAGTATCGCGACGATTGGTGCTTTTGCCATCGGGGAATATCCTGAAGGTGTAGCGGTGATGCTGTTCTACGCAGTAGGAGAGGTATTCCAGTCTATGGCGGTTACCAGAGCCAAAGGAAATATAAAAGCCTTATTGGATCAGCGTCCTGATGAGGTCACCATTATAGAAAATAATCAGCCCAAAACGATAAAAGCAAAAGAAGCCAAAATCAGTGATATTATTCAGTTGAAACCCGGTGAAAAACTGGCTCTCGATGGAGAACTGCTTTCCGATTCAGCTTCATTCAATACAGCAGCTTTAACAGGAGAAAGTAAACCTGATACCAAAAATAAAGGTGAAGCGGTTCTTGCAGGGATGATCAATATGAACAGTATTGCCTTAGTAAAAGTAAATACTGCCTATGAAGACAGTAAACTGAGTAAAATTCTTGAACTGGTTCAGAATGCAACAGCTCAAAAAGCCCCTACAGAACTATTCATCAGAAAATTTGCTAAAGTATATACACCTATCGTTGTATTTCTTGCCATTGGAATCTGCTTACTGCCTTATTTCTTTGTTAGTGATTATCAGTTCAGAGACTGGTTGTACAGAGCATTGATATTCCTTGTGATTTCTTGCCCTTGTGCCTTGGTGATTTCTATTCCGTTAGGATATTTTGGAGGAATTGGTGCCGCTAGCCGAAACGGAATTTTATTCAAAGGAAGTAACTTCCTGGACAGCATTGCAGAAATTCAGAATGTAGTGATGGATAAAACGGGAACGATGACAGAAGGCGTATTCAAAGTTCAGGAAGTAAGTATGGCTCCTGAATTTAATAAAGAGGA
The DNA here is from genome assembly GCF_002025665.1 of Chryseobacterium indologenes. GTDB lineage: Bacteria > Bacteroidota > Bacteroidia > Flavobacteriales > Weeksellaceae > Chryseobacterium > Chryseobacterium metallicongregator. The sequence goes on from NZ_CP018786.1 coordinate 292,263, forward strand.
AATCCTTCAGATGGTGAATGTTCTTGAGAGTAAAAGTACCCACCCCGTGGCAACGGCTATTCATAATTATGTAGGAGATGTCAACCACAATATTCCATTAGAAAATGTAGAGGAAATTGCAGGACACGGACTCAAAGCTACGATTAACGGAAAAGAACTTCTGGTAGGGAACTTTAAGCTGATGGATAAATTTAATATCAATTATGATCTTAACCATGCCAATATTGTGTACACGGTCATCGCAGTGGCTTATGATAAAAAGTTTGCAGGATATATCACCATTGCGGACAGCATAAAAGAAGATGCCAAAGAAACCGTAGACAATCTGCATAAAATGAATGTAAAAGCTACAATGCTGAGCGGTGATAAAAGTACTGTTGTGAAATATGTAGCAGATCAGTTGGGCATAGACAATGCATTCGGAGACCTTTTGCCAGAAGATAAAGTCAATAAGGTTAAAGAAATTAAAGCCAGAAAACAAACCGTAGCTTTCGTAGGAGACGGAGTGAATGATGCGCCTGTAGTGGCTTTAAGCGATGTAGGAATTGCGATGGGAGGTTTGGGAAGTGACGCCACCATTGAAACTGCAGATGTCGTGATTCAGGATGATAAACCAAGTAAAATCCCGATGGCTATCAATATCGGAAAACAAACTAAAAAGATCGTTTGGCAGAATATTGTCCTTGCCTTTGCTGTAAAAGCCGTGGTTTTAGTTTTGGGTGCCGGAGGACTGGCAACTATGTGGGAAGCTGTTTTTGCCGATGTAGGAGTTGCCTTGCTGGCTATTTTAAATGCGGTAAGAATTCAAAGAATGAAATTTTAAAAAGCAAATAATAAACACAACTAAATTATATTCAATAAAAGCTCTGCTGAATTTCAGCAGGGCTTTTGTTTTAAATTATACCCCATCTCATTCATTCCATTGAAATCCTATACTATTGAGACTCTTACTGAGTGAAGAAGAGAATGCCATTACTTTAGTATAAACCATGACAGACAATTACAACAGATATAAAGATAATACACACACTTTGTCATTCCGTAGGAATCTCTGCAAAAACATTAGAGAGATAAATCAAACCAGCATTGCAATTTTATCGGAGATAAAATCCTTGCGCCTTAAAAAAACAGTAAACATTAAAAAACTTGCGTCTTTGCGTTTCCAACATTACACTACACCAAAACTTAATTCAAAAAAGGTAATAGATTTTTTGTTGGAGAAACGCAAAGGCGCAAAGGAGATAAAAATTGTGTTGTTTTTAAGGACGCAAGAAAATCAAAGATTTTCAGCAAGATTGTTTATTAATGATTAGCAGCATTCAGATCATTATTAGCTTTATTAAATTTTATCGGAGATAAAATCCTTGCGCCTTAAAACAGTAAGCATTTAAAAAAAACTTGCGCCTTTGCGAATCCCAATAAATAACAAAACATAAAAAAGCTCTGCCAAAAACATCAGCGGAGCTTTTATCAACAAGATTAAATTGTATAAAGAACTAAATTTTTTTGTTTAGATCTCAAATTTAAATCAAAGTTCGGGATAAAATTATACAGGTGACAGGCACAGTTTTGTAATTTTTGTGGGTAACAGTAAACAACCATCAATGACATTCATCATAAATTATACATAAAACAGTTTTGAAGTAGTATATTTGTGACAGAGAAAAAATCGTTGAGGTTATTTATTTCCATATTCGTCATTTTTACCATTGCATTACGTCCCGTTTTGCCATTGGTAAACTATGCGGTGAACTATGATTATATTGTGAAAAACCTTTGTGAGAACAGAAATGTACCACAATCAACATGTAAGGGAAAATGCTATGTGGAAAAAGAACTGGCAAAAACAGAAAAACAGTCCAATAGCTCTCAAACCATAAAGATTGCAGGATTAGATGCCTTTATCTCTCATGATATCCTTTCCTTCTCTTCACTCCTCAACTCGGAATTGCTTACTGAGATTCCTGATTCAAGTTACTTTAATTCTCATTCTTCAGAATATTTTTCCAGGATTTTCCATCCTCCATTAGCTTAATTTTATTTTAAACTATATTTTTAGTTTATGAATTGGAGGTACTGAAACTTTCAATTAAAAGTCATTACTACACCTTGCATCATTAAATTTGGGGTTTAATTTCCCACAATTTATAATGCTGTGCTTTGTGTTCTAAGTTAATTTATCATTATTAATTTCAACTTAACATTAAAATGAAATCTCCTCTTATTTTGACGGCAATGCTGTCAATATCATTATTGTCGTGTGCCAAAGAAACGCCTCAGGTAAAGCATGCAAGCCACATGGATTCTTCCGGAAAGAAAATAGAAAATGTACAGGTCGTAAATGAAGTAGACCCGATTTGCCACATGAAAACCGCAGGATCTATTAATGATACAGCCGTATATAAAAACAAAACATATGGTTTTTGCAGTGTATCCTGTAAACATGAATTCAAAAAAAGCCCTGAGAAATATGCCCAAAAATAACAAGACCAATAATAAAAGTAAAGTAATCATACCCATTGTGGTTTTTGCATTGCTTTTCGTAGGAATCGGTGTCGGAATGGGGTATTTTAAAAAGAGCCTTTATACCGTAATGAAAGTTCCGGATTTTGAACTGACAGATCAGAACAGTAACAAAATCACCAATAAAGATATGTTGGGAAAAGTCTATCTCGTAGAATTTTTCTTCAGTAAATGTCCTACAATATGTCCGGTGATGAATACCAATATGAAGGCTATTCAGAATCAGATCGATGATCCGAATTTCGGTATTATCTCCATCAGCATTGATCCGGAAAATGATACTCCTGCAGCATTGAAAGAACATGCTCAAAGGATAGGAGCAAAGTCTCCAAACTGGCATTTCCTGACCGGAGATCGTACCTATATTGGTGATCTCGCTGATAAATTTAATATCTATGTGGGGGACAAAGAAGATGAAGGAGAAAGCCTGAACCACAGCGGAATGATCGCCCTGGTAGATCAGGACGGAAATATCAGATGCAGATACAATAAAGAAAATATGCCTATTCTGTATTATTCAGGATTGAATTATGAAGATCCGGAAGGTAAAACACCTATGCTGACCGGAAAATATCATCCAGACAGAGAAATTCTGATTGAGGATATTAAGAAATTATTGAAATAAGGAAGAGGGAAGCTGGATGTTTGAAGCTGGAAGTGATTCCAGACAATGAAGATCTGGCAGTTTTTGAGATAACTGTAAAAGCAAATAGAAGTTGAAGAAGTTATGTTATGACATTCATTACTTCCAGCCTCCAGCTCCCATCTTCCAGTCTAAAAAGAAAACATTGTTCAACCATAAACAAAAACATTATGAAGATTTTGAAAATAGCTGCTGTAACTGCAGTTTTCGCGGCCCAGTTTACACTGGCTCAGTTTAAGCAGACTCCTTTACCATACGCTTATAATGCTTTGGAAGGGAATATTGATGCCCAAACGATGGAAATTCATTATTCAAAACATGCGGCAGCGTATGTCGCTAACCTGAATAAAGCAATTACAGGAACTCCACAGGAAAAAGAAACGTTGTTTCAGATTCTTTCCAATGTTTCAAAACTGCCCGCTGCAGTAAGAAATAATGCAGGAGGACATTACAATCACGAACTGTTCTGGACGGTTCTTACGCCTCAGAAAAATACACAGCCTTCTGCAAAATTGGTAAAAGCCATCACTGAAACTTTCGGAAGTATGGATGCTTTTAAAGAAAAAATGGCTAAAGCAGGAGCAGACCGTTTCGGATCAGGATGGGCATGGCTTTCTGTGGATAAAAGCGGAAAACTATTTGTTTCTTCTACTCCTAACCAGGACAATCCTTTAATGGATGTGGTGGAAGAGAAGGGAACTCCTATCTTCGGAATTGATGTCTGGGAACATGCATATTATTTGAAATATCAGAATAAAAGAGCAGACTATCTTACCGCGATCTGGAATGTTACCAACTGGAAAGAAATCAGCAGAAGATATGACGAAGCTTTAAGCAAGAAATAATCTGATGAAATTATTTTACAGCATACTTTTTACCTTCTATATGGTGCTAAGACCTTTAGTACCCGTGGTAGAGTATGCTGTAAATTATGATTATATCGTTAAAGTTCTTTGTATTAATAAATCCAGGCCAGAGGTTCACTGTAACGGAAAATGTTACCTGAGTAAAGAACTGGCAAAAGCCAATGATTCGGAATCTTCACCTTTTCAGAAACTCAAAAACTCAGGACAGAAAGTCCTAGATACCTATATTCTGCCTGAAACCACAGAGATCAATACTACTGGAAAACGACCGTTTTTCAATTTCAATTTTACCTACGAAACAGCTTATTCTTTTCTGTTTCTTACCTACATTTTCAAACCACCGGTTTTTTAAGCTAAACTATCACTCTTCAACCACAAAAGTCACAAAAGCTTAAGTGTTCTTATTGTGCATAAAACTTACCACTTGATATAACTTAAGTGTAAGAACTTTGGTGCCTTTTGTGGTAAAAAAAGAATGTTTTTGCATTCAAAAATTATAATTCAACTTAAAAAAATCAACAATGAAAATTTATAAATTTTTATCACTATTCTTTATTGCCTTTACTTTATTCTCTTTTGTAGCCTGCGAAAGCAGCAGGGATGATGAAAATCCACAGGATACTACACCCGGAAACCTTCAGATCAAATTTGAAAACGGATTTAATAATGTAGGAGATATCGTTTTGAATCAGACCGTTCAGACATCTTCCAACGGACAAAAACATAATTTTTCTGCTTTGAAATACGTCATCAGTAACATCTCACTGATAGACGAAAACGGAAACGAATTTAAATACAACGAAAATAATCCTGATAAAGGTGCTTTTATCGTAGATCAGGCAGATGCTGTAGCCGGAATTATATACCTTAATCTGGATGGTATTCCTAAAAATAATTATAAGAAAATAAAATTCGGATTGGGAATCAGTCAGAAAGCGTACTTGCTAGGGCAAGACGGGCAAGCTGAATTCTGGACAAAAGCCAAGCAGAAAGGAATGTCGTGGTCATGGGCTGCCGGCTATGTCTTTGTAAAGCTGGAAGGAAAATATGGAACAGATTCTCCATCAAAGGAATTCATGAACCATACAGGAAATATGGGAAATACTACAGAAAATAACACCCCTGATCTTTATCGTGAAATTACTTTGAATCTTCCAACAACAGCCAGAGTGACAGGGAAAATTCGTCCTTCTGTTCATATTCTGGCAGACCTGAACCAATTTTTGAGCGGAGATAAGGCACTTACCCTTACAACGGCCAATGACATGCTGATGGGTTCAAACCAACATCTGGTAGATGTTACCAACAATCTTACGAAAATGTTTAAAGTAGACCACGTTCACAATGATTAATTTTTTTGTCAGAACAGTATTGGTTCTGTTCGTATTGGTATTGAGCTGTGTTTCCTGTTCAGATGAGGTGATACAGCCGCTGGAAAAAGATGAAGCCTATAACCTGCAGTTTCCTTCTTATTTTCCGGAAATGACTTTTGATAAATCCATCAATCCGGTGACCAAAAACGGAGTGGAACTGGGACGGAAATTATTCTATGAAGGCAGACTTTCAAGGAATAATACCATTTCATGCGGCTTCTGCCATATTCAGGAAAACGCTTTTACCCATCATGGTCATACGGTGAGCCATGGGGTAGACGACAGAATTGGAATCAGAAATGCTCCACCCATTCAGAATATGACCTTTTTGAAAAGATATATGTGGGACGGTGTCATTCATAATCTTAATGAACAGCCCATCAGCCCCATTACAGATATCAATGAAATGGATAGCTCTATACCAGAAGCTATTTCAAAAATAAAAGATGACCAGAAATATAAAAAACTTTTCAGGGAAGCTTATGGAGACGAAACCATTACAGGAGAAAGAATTCTGAAAGCATTGTCGCAGTTTATGGCTTCTTTAATTTCTGCAGATTCAAAGTATGACAGATTCAGACAGGGAAAGGAACAATTGACTTCAACAGAATCTCAAGGAATGGCTTTATTCGGACAGAAATGTGCTTCCTGTCATAGTGGAGAATTATTTACCGATGAAAGCTTCCGCAATACAGGAATGTATTATAACACCGAGTTCAAAGATGCAGGACGTTACAGAGTTACTCTTAATCAGGTAGACTGGATGAAATTCCGTGTTCCGAGTCTGAGAAATGTAGAATATACAGCACCTTATATGCATGACGGAAGATTTTACACCTTAGAGGCGGTACTTAACTTCTATTCAGGTCAGGTAGAAGATAACCCCAATCTGGATTCGCAGCTGAAACAGAATGGGCATATAGGTATTGCTATGAACAGTCAGGAAAAACAGTCGATTATTGCATTCCTGAAAACATTATCAGATAAAAGTTTTATATCCAATCCAAAATTTGCAGAATAAATTATAGAAAACATGAAGAAGATTATAGCGATAGTAAGTTTGATCCTGTTTAGTCAGTATCAGGCAAAAACCATCAGAGACAGTGCTTATAGTGCTCCGGAAACCTTTAGCAGATTCGATTTTGATGATGATTGTGATGCCTGTGGTTGTGCGGCAGGAAACGGATCTTCCGGCTTTGAATCTTTACTGAATCCACAGTTTATCGGAATCAAATACTTTGCCCAGCATTATAAAGCCAAAGAAAACTTATTTGTAAAAGATCTAACACAGGATCAGTATTTCAATACGTTGCAGCTTTGGGGAAAAATTCCACTGACTAAAAAGCTGAGTGTTTACGCAAGTTTGCCATTCCATTTCCATGAGAAGAAAACCATGCAGGGAGATATTAAAATCAATGGGATTGGAGATCTGAACCTGATGGGAATTTACCAACTGATGAGTTCTAAAGATAATTTCCATCATCTGAGTGGAGGTTTGGGTATGAAAATTCCACTGGGAAAGTTTGATGAAAAAGGAGCATCTGGAGTCAATCCAAGTTTTCAGCTGGGAACGGGAAGCTGGGATTATCAGGCAGCTTTGAATTATAAATTTCAGAAAAATAAAGTAGCGGTATTGGTCAATACGGATTACACGATTAAAACTGAGAATAAGAAAAATTATCGTTTTGGTAACCAATGGAATTATGCTGCAACAGGTTTTTATCAGGTTGCGGGGAATGAAAAATCTATTTTTTCTGTAAAAACGGGAGTTCAGGGAGAGGTTTATGCTCAGAATAAACAGTTTAATGAAGCCTTGCCTAATACTGCAGGAAGTGCTTTGTATGGGAAATTGGGTTTTGAAGCTTCTTACAAAAGGCTAAGTTTAGGAAGTGAAATAATGCTTCCCATGTATACTCATCTGGCAGGAGGAGATATTGAAGCCAAATCAAGATTCAGTATTTTCCTGAATATTGGAATTTAAAGTGACACCCTCAATAAAATGACGTTAAAGCTCCTTCGGGAGCTTTAATTGTTTATGAATCATGATTTTAATTGGGGATTAGGAATAATTATTTATCTTTGCCGAAATTTGGTGAGCCCTAAAAAGCTCTTAAAAGGGAATCCGGTGAAAATCCGGAACAGACCCGCTGCTGTAAGCTCCGTACCAAAGTTTTTGAAGAATATATCCACTGTTTTTTAATGGGAAGGATTTCAAAAATGGAGTAAGTCAGAAGACCTGCCAGAAAATAATCGTTTGACGCTTTCGTGGAATAAAGCTTAGGACATCAATGATTCTGTGCAGTAACAGCTGTGCTTTGTCGTTGTATTCTTATATCCATTAGCGTCTTCATTATCCTAAATGAGCTAATGGCGGCAAAACAAACTACTTCTGCAATTCATAAAGCTGTTTTCACAATATTGGTGATCACATCTCAATTTTTATCTTCTCAAACCAAGAAAAAGGACAGTCTTCAGGAAGAGACCATTAAAGGAATCAATCTTTACAAAAAGAATTTTAAAGAAATCCTTCCGGCACAAATTTTACAAGGCGAGCAGCTGGAAAGACTGAACAGCCATTCTGTTGCAGATGCACTGCGGTATTTTTCAGGAGTTCAGATTAAAGATTACGGAGGATTGGGTGGTTTGAAAACTATTAATATCCGAAGCATGGGAAGTCAGCATGTAGGCGTTTTCTATGATGGAATTCAATTAGGAAATGCCCAAAACGGACTAGTGGATCTGGGACGATATTCCTTGGATGATCTGGAAGAAATATCATTGTATAACGGACAGAAAAGTGAAATTTTTCAACCTGCGAAAGACTTTGGTTCTTCGGGGTCTATTTATTTACAGCCTAAAACACCTGTATTTAAAGGAAATAGAAAAACCAATCTCGTGATAAGAGCAAAAAGTGCTTCCATTGATCTCTTTAATCCTTCATTCCGATTGGAACAGAAGATTTCAGACAGGGTTTCTGCCAGCTTCAGCGGAGAATTTATGCAGAGTGACGGAATTTACAGATTTCGTTATGCCAAGAAATATCCCGATGGGCAACAGGCGTATGATACCATTGCAAAGAGACATGATTCAGATATTCGGGCAAAACGTTTTGAAACTTCTCTCAACGGAACTTTAAATAACGGAAGCTGGAATATCCGTGGCTACGGTTATATTTCAAACCGCGGAATGCCGGCACCTATTGTGAACGGCCGTTTCGGAGGAAGAGGAGCGAGGCTTTCCGATGAGAATTATTTTGTACAGGCCAATCTGAGAAAAAAACTGTTCCCAAAATTGGAAACTCAGCTGAAAGCAAAATTTGCTTACGATTATACCCATTTTATGGATACGGTTCGTTCACAGTCTATTATTTATACCGATAATACCTACATCCAAAGGGAACTTTATCTTTCTTCTTCCAATATTTACTCAATCACTCCCAATTGGGATGTCAGCCTGAGTGGTGACTTTCAGTACAATAATCTGGATGCCAATCTGGATAACTTCTCATATCCTACACGTTATACTACATTGGTAGCATTGGCTACAACCTATCAGTGGAACAGATTCAAAATTCTGGGAAGCCTTTTAGGAACTTTTACTTTTGAAGAAGTAAGAAAAAACAAAAGACCGGGAGATGCCAGAGAATGGACGCCTGCGGTGTTTATGAGCTATCAGCCGGAAAAAATTCCGGAGCTTACCCTCAGAGCTTTCTATAAAAGGATTTTCAGACTTCCTACTTTCAATGATTTATATTATACCAATATCGGAAATACCTACCTGAAGCCGGAATTTACCAATCAGTATGACGTAGGATTTACTTATCAGAAGAATTATACCAACCATTTCTTTAAAACCTTTTATGCTAAAGTAGATGGTTACTACAACAAAGTACAGGATAAAATTGTAGCGGCCCCTAATGGAAGTATGTTCCGTTGGCTGATGATGAATCTTGGAATGGTTGAAATCATTGGAGCGGATGTAAATATTCAGACTGAAATGCAATTAGGAAAGGTAAAGCTAAGACCATTGCTCTCTTACACGTATCAAAGCGCAAGAGATATAAGTGATCCGGAAGACACCTTTTATCGTAATCAGATTCCTTATACCCCATGGCATAGCGGATCATTCAGTTTGATGGCAGATTATAAAGACTGGAGTTTCAATTACAGTGCGATGTATGTAGGAGAAAGATATGATGTGAATCAGGACAATATTCAATACAATTATGTACAGCCCTGGTATACTCACGATCTGTCTGTTCAGAAAAAATTCAACTGGGCGAATCATCAATTTAAAGTAAGCCTTGAGATGAATAATATTTTCAATCAATACTATGATGTTGTCATCAATTATCCGATGCCCGGAAGAAATTTTAAACTTATTCTAAACTTCACCTTATGAGAAAACTAAACTTTTATTTTTTATTTCTTGTCTTAGCTTTTCTTACTTCATGCCGTACAGATGAAATTATTGTCCGTCAGGAAGTGGTAGAAGGGCTTCCTTCAGAAAATACGGCAATAAAAGGCTTCTATATGCTCAATGAAGGAAACATGGGAAGTAATAAATGTACCCTTGATTTTTTTGATTACACCAAAGGAACCTATTACCGGAATATCTATGCTGAAATCAATCCGAATGTGGTAAAAGAGCTGGGAGATGTAGGAAATGATATCAAAGTGTACGGAAGCAAACTTTATATCGTTGTCAATGTTTCCAACAAAATTGAAGTGCTGGATGCTAAAACAGCTAAACGTATTACTTCTATTCCATTGCAAAACTGCAGATATCTGGCCTTCAAAGGAGGGAAAGCTTATGCGAGCAGCTATGCCGGACCTGTAGCCATTAATCCCAAAGCCCCAAAAGGAAAAGTAGTGGAGATTGATACCACTTCTCTTTCTATTCAACGTGAAGTGGTGGTAGGATATCAGCCGGAAGAAATGGAAATTGTAGGAAATACATTATTTGTAGCCAATTCCGGAGGATATAAGGCTCCCGATTATGACAATACTGTTTCTGTAATTGACTTAAATACTTTTACAGAACTCAAAAAAATAAATGTTGCCATCAATCTTCACCATATTAAAAAAGATAATTACGGAGATCTCTATGTAACCTCAAGAGGAGATTATTATAATGTTCCTTCCAGTCTTTATTTATTAGATGCAGCCACGGGAACTGTTAAGAAAAATTTCAATCTCTCCGTGAGTGAAATGACGATCGTTAATGATAAACTGTATTTCTATGGGAACGAATTCAATTACAATACCCACAGTTATAAAAAAACATTTGGAATTATTGATGTAAAAACAGAACAGATCATCGCCAACAGAATTTTTGACAAAGAATATGAAGATGTCATTAAAACACCTTACGGAATTACCGTAAACCCAATCACAGAAGATATCTACATGACAGATGCCAGAAATTATGTATCCATGGGATTTGTGTATTGCTTTGATAAAAACGGACATTTTAAATGGAAAACAGAAGGCGGAAATATCCCTGCCCACTTCGCTTTTTTATACAAATAACCAAACTTTAAGAAATGAACAGAAATAGCTTTACTTATTTGAAAATCGGATTTCTATCCTGCTTCCTTGTAGGAGTGATCGCCTGTAAACATGATGATGAAAATGAATTTACATTTAATGGACTTGATGATTCCTATACCATTGAACGTTTAAAGGTTTTGAGTATTCCTACCAATGCCTCAGGATCGGTTACATGGAGTATTAATGATTCTATTATCTCTCAAAATTCAGAACTTGAATTCATCAGTCCTACTGCAGAAGCTTATCCTTTGACATTAAAGATTAGTAATAAAGGAAACGAGCAGGTTTTTCATTCTAAAATAATTGTTACCAAAGAAAAAACACCTTATAGTAAATACATTTCCAAAGTATTGGAGTTCCGTCCTGCTGTAGGGCAGTTCATGAACGAAATTCCGGAATATTTACCTGGAAATACCGTTGCAAATATGCTTCAGAAAGCAAACGAATCCTTAGTAGGAGGTAATTCTACCATGATCAGTCTCGGAGGATATGGAGGATATGTAGTGTTCGGTTTTGATCACACGATTCCCAACCTGAATGGACGTGATTTTAAAGTACTGGGAAATGCATTCTTTGGAAATGATGCAAATGAGCCACGCTCAGGATCCTGTGAACCGGGAATTATTATGGTGGCTTACGACAGAAATAAAAATGGAAAACCAGATAATGATGAATGGTACGAAATTGCAGGCAGCGAATATTTCAAAAATGCTACAGTTAAAGACTACAGCATAACCTATCATAAACCTAACGAAAATAAAGCACCTGTACCCGGAACTGAATTCTGGCAGACAGATGTAGAATATATCAAGTGGAATGACAATCTGGGAAATCAGGGATTCAAAACAAAGAATACTTTCCACGTCCAGAGCTATTATCCTTTATGGTTTACAGATCCTTCTTACAGTTTTTCAGGAACCAGGCTGGCTAATAACTTCTTCGATCAGAGTGGTGACGGTTCTTATTGGGTAGGAAAATCATACGAGTTCGGATATGCAGATAATGCCCCGAATAATGATGATGCCTCCAATATCGATATTTCCTGGGCGGTAGACAGAAGTGGGAAATATGTGAAACTTCCGGGAGTAGACTTTATGAAAATATATACAGGAGTCAATCAGGAAGCCGGTTGGCTGGGAGAAGTTTCTACAGAAGTAGCTGGAGCTTACGATCTACATTTCAAATAATAATACAATCTATTTAAATTAATAAAAAATGAAAAAGTTTTATCTTTTTATGATGCTTTTTCTGTTTGCATGCTTATCAACTGCACAGATAAAAGTTCAAGGTGTACCCAGAAATGATATTTCAGGGATCAGCAAGCTTAATACCACTACCATCAGTTTTTCTGATATTCAGTATTGGGTAGGATCAGGAACCAACCAGGCTGCTTTTGTAGTACAGTGGAACGACAGTAAGAATCCTGATGCCATGGTTTGGGGATTCAAATGGAACGGAAATGCTACCGGAGAAGATATGCTGAAAGCTATTGCTAAGGCAGACCACAGATTATACACTTTGTTGTATCAGGGAACGCAGTTCGGTTCAGCAGTTGGAGGGATTGGTTTTGATCTGAACGGTCAAGGAACCAATGCACTGATCAAAAGCGGAAATGCCACTTATCCACTATATCCGGTGAATGGCTTTGTGAATACTACAGCTTATGATTTTGACAGCTACACGATTGTAGATGCGGCTAACGATCACTGGCAGTCCGGATGGACGGTTAACGGGTACTGGTCATATTGGGTAAAGAACCCTGCAGATGCTGATTTCGGGTATTCTAGTGTTGGAGCTTCTTCACGTGTATTGGAAAATGGTTCTTGGGATGTCTGGAATTTTAACGTAGGATTTAATCAAACTCCGGTTTCTTCTACCATCACTCCGGTTTCTCCGTATGTCGCTTCCAATAACTTTACCAATGGATATTTCATGGTGAACGAAGAATGGTTTGGCCATACCAATGGTTCTGTGAACTTCATTGACAATAACGGACAGATCAACTACCGTGTGTACAGCAATGCAAATAATAATCAGGCTTTCGGTGCCACTACGCAATACGGAACAATCTATGGTGATAAATTCTATTTCGTGTCAAAACAAGCTGCTGATGGAGGAGATACTCAATATACACCTGGGGGAAGGTTGGTTGTAGCCAATGCGCAGACCATGCAGAAAATTGCGGGATTTAATAATATAGGAGGTGGTGATGGTAGATCATTTGTGGGAGTAAACGAACATAAAGGATACATCGGGACTTCTACTGGAATTGTTACTTTCAATATTGATAATTTACAGGTAGGTTCTTTAATTACCGGAACAGGTGGAAACGGGCAGATCGGAAACATGATCCGTACTTCACAATATGTTTTTGCGGTGAAGCAGGGGGTAGGAATTTTAGTTATTAATCCTAATACTGATACGGTAGTGAGTACTATTACCGGAGGTTTCTATTCTGTGGCTCAGGCTAAAGACGGAAGTGTTTGGGGAATTCAGGATCAAAAACTGATCAACATTAATCCTACAACTTTTGCAACACAGGTTTACAATATTCCTACAACGAAATATATCGGAGACTGGGGCGCATGGAATGCCGGTAAATTTTCAGCAAGTAATAAAGAGAATGCTTTATATTGGATCAATTCAATCAGCAGCTGGAGCTCAGGAACACAGATTGTAAGATTTGATGTAACAACGAAAACATTCAACGAAAACTTTGCTGCAATTCCTGGACAAACAGGTCAGTTTAAACAAATTCCTTATGGAGCTGCACTTCGTGTAAACCCTATTACCGGAGAATTGGTTCTGAATACCACAGAAAGCGGATACGGTGCACACTACCAGAAAAACTGGATTCATACCTATGATATGACCGGTGCACTTATTAATACAAAAACATTGAATGACTATTATTGGTTCCCTTCATTGACAGTATTTACCAATAATTCAGCTCCTGTTGTAAGTAACGTTTTACCTTCACAGGTTACAGCAGGAAATACAACTGCAATTGATCTGAAATCAATCGTTTCTGATGCTGATAATTTGGCTGTGTCAGTAGTAAAGTCAATCAAATCAAACAGTAATCCTACAACCGTTTCTGCTGTGATTAATGAGAATGATGAATTGGTTCTTACACCACTTGTTTCAGGGACGTCTGATATTGTGATCAGTTTTAACTCAAACGGTAAACTTGTAGAAAAAACACTTACAGTAAACAGTACTGCTTCCACTTTGGCAACCGCTGAGGTGAAGAAACTTGAATTTGGTATTTATCCGAATCCGGTTACCGATATTCTTACTCTTAAAACTCAGGAGAAAATCCAGAATATTTCTATGTATGATGCTTCAGGCAGAGTAGTGAATGCACAACTGAATAACGGACAGATCAATGTAAGCTCACTTCCAAAAGGTATTTATATTTTGAAAGCCGTGACAGATAAAGCTGTATATCAGCAAAAAGTAATCAAAAACTAATAGTATTTTAGTTCGTAATCTTGTTAATAAAACCCCTGATTAGTTTTGATCAGGGGTTTTTATTTATCATTCAACATCATTATGAACCGGATATGATTCTAGATTGGATATAAAAAACCCGGCAAGCTTGAAAAGCTTGCCGGGTTCGGTTTGTTATGTATCTTTTTTATTTGATAATCACTTTTTTAGAGTATGTTTTTCCTTCTTTTGTCTGAAGTTTCATAATATATACTCCTTGTGGTTGTTTGGTTTCAAAAGAATTTGATGTCAGTTTAGAACGGAATACTTCTTTTCCTGAAGTATTGGTAAGAGTAACCTCTGAACCTTCAGCAGAAACATTTTTATCAAGAGTAAACTGTCCATCCTTGCTGTGAGCCATGAAATTGATGAAAGGATCTTTGTATTGGTAAGCATAATATACTCTAAGCTCTCCGCCAATATTCAATAACCCTGAATTTACATTGATTTTAATACGGTCAAAAGGAATGTTCATGGTCATCTCAATTTCACCTTTGCTTGGATCACCTGCTCCAAGGTTGATCAGTTTTGTAGCAAGACTTGTGTAATCGTTATTGGAAACATCTCCATTAAACGTTTCAATAGATGCGCCACCCAATACCTGAGCAGATAGAGGAGTTCCGTTGGAACCAATAGCAATAACAAGTTTGTTGGTATTGTTCGCGATATTGGTAGTAGGGAAGATCAATGTCTGTTCCGTTCTTGCAAGAAGACCTACTGAAACCTGCAAAGTAGAATAATCATTCTCGTTGCTTCCTACAGCATTTTGAGGATTCAATACACCACAACCCAGACATACTCCAAGAACCTGATTGGTTTGGCTGCTTGCATAAGTTTTTACAATTTGTGCAGTAGACATTGCGCTCGTTAAAAATAGGAATGATGCCAGGATTGCAGCTTTCATCGTGCGTTGGCCAAATAATAAATAAGTTTTCATATATAGAAAAAATTTTGGGTTTTAGCTTTTTTGTAAATTTATAAATAAAATGATTATGTTGCTTATTTTATTTCATAATTATGTGATTTGTTAATAATTTATTGATATTTGTAATTATGAATTTATTTTTATTTAATAACTATACGGTTGTATTGATCTGATAATGAATGAAAAAAAATACGGTAGCTTTAAAAGTCTACCGCATTTATCGTATCGCTTACTGAATTATTTAATTAAAATTTTTCTGGAATACGTTTTCCCTTCTTTGGTTTTTACATTCATGATATAAACACCCTCCGGTTGTTTTGACTCAAATGTATTTGATCTCAATGTAGAACGGAATACTTCTTTTCCTGAAGTATTGAATAAAATAACTTCTGAACCTTCTACAGGAACATTTCCGCCAAGAGTAATCTGGCCGTTTTGACTGTGAGCCATAATATTCATCAAGGGATCCTGGTAAGCATAATAAATTCTGAAACCACCACCGAGGCTGAGAACGCCACCTGTTAATCCGATTCTTATCCCATCATAAGGTTTTGTAGGTTTAAATTCTACCGTACCTCTGTTAGGAGTTGCACCTAGTTTAAGAAGGCTTACATCAATTGTTCTTCGGTCGTCATTAGATGTACCGCCATTCATGGTTTCAAGCGTTACTCCGCTTAATAACTGTACAGATAATGGGATATTGTCTGTTCCGATTCCTACTACCAGCTTAGTATCTGATCTCAGGTCTGGGAAAATCAGCGTTTGCTGGATTCCTCCCAATAGCACTGTGCCCAATACCATTGTTGAATAGTCGTCTTCATTGTCTCCTACAGCATTAAGCGGATTATCTATGCGACATCCAAGGCAGGCTACTCCGAATACTCCAGAGCTTTGTGCATGAGCATAAATTCTGTTTTGTGCCATTGACATGGTGCTGGCAGAAAATAAAAATAAAGCCATCAATCCGGCTTTTAAAGAAGTTGGGCTTCCCGAAAATAAATTGAATTTCATGTTATATATTTTAGAATGAATAGTTTTATTCAAATTTAAGGATTAATGGAAGAAGTATGAAATAATATTTCCATTATTGGTGATATTTTTAATGAAATTTAATATGACTTCACAGGCTGTGATGAAAATAACATAAGAAGTTTTGTCGGTGAGATATGTTGACTGAAAAAATCCCGTTTTCTCTCGATAGAGTAGGTACAATAACTATAGAAAGCTTAAACCTGTTGATGCTTTTAGGAAGAAATTATTGAAATATTATTATATATAGAAACGAAAAAAGGACTTTCGAAAAAGTCCTTTTGTAGCCCGTAGGGGAATCGAACCCCTCTTACCAGAATGAAAATCTGAGGTCCTAACCGATAGACGAACGGGCCCTCTATCTTCCATTACCGAAGTAATGTGTTAGTTTTTGTTTTTATAAGTGTCAACTCTTATTGTAGCCCGTAGGGGAATCGAACCCCTCTTACCAGAATGAAAATCTGAGGTCCTAACCGATAGACGAACGGGCCGGTTAGATTTATTTAAATATAGCTTTTTCTACGGCGATCTTTATAAAACCACCGTTGTTACAGTGGTCTTATAAGATGTAAGTAGCCCGTAGGGGAATCGAACCCCTCTTACCAGAATGAAAATCTGAGGTCCTAACCGATAGACGAACGGGCCAGCTATATTGTTACGCTAATTTATTAACGTGCTTTGTTAATTTGCTTTTCAAGTTAGCCGCTTTGTTCTTGTGGATAATATTTTTCTTAGCTAATTTATCCAATAAAGCGATAACTTTTGGCAATTGTTCTGTAGCAGCAGCTTTGTTCTCTTCATTTCTTAAAGCTTTTAAAGCTGTTCTAGCAGTCTTGTGGTAATATCTGTTACGAAGTCTTCTAGTTTCGTTTTGTCTGATTCTCTTTAGTGCTGATTTATGATTTGCCATATCGTTTAAATGTGAGTGCAAAACTATAAACTTTTTTTTAAACTACCAAATTTATTTTTAAAAATTTTAATTTTCTTCTGATAGGTACTTTCTCAGTTTATTTATTGCTTGTTCTATTTTTAAATTTTCTTGTTCTTTCTCTATTTTTTTGATCGTATTTCCCAGCATGATCAGTGCATTATTCCATTCTCCAGTGGTATTGGTGAAAGTAAGTTCGTCAATTGTTACTTCAAAAGCAACCCTTTCTCCAGTCCTGTAAAGTCTGAAACTGATTTTATCATCTCTGCCTGTAATCCCGCCTTCATTGATTTGTAAATCATAACTTTTTGGGTTAGAGTGGATTTTCTTAAAAAGCAATTTCGCTTCTTGTATTTTTAAATCCGGCATGATATAAAATTTGATAGTCTGTAGAAAACTACAAACAATGATTTATCAATAATATTTTTCATCGGTGTTTCCATATTTGTGTGACCAAGTATGGTAAAATTTTTGCAAATATAATGCTTTTGTGACATATAACATACGTGGAATGCTTTTTTCAAATAAAAGTTCCTATCTTTTCAGTATAATGGCAGGAATTATCAGGCTGTCAGTGTTCTAAAATTTTGTGTTCCTTCATGGATATAAATCTCAAAATTTGAAAAGTTTTTCATCGCTATTAATGATTAAAAATATTTCTGAACGAGGGATTGGTATTGAAAATCAATAGTCTGTAATTTATTTTAAATAATAAAGAAGGGCAATTAATTGTCCTTCTTTATTGTTCTCAAGAAAAGTTTGATGTTCTATATTTTCAGATTAAAAGTAACTTTTTAAGTAATCCAGGGAGTTTATAATTTTATATCATCTTTCCCTGTAATTTCAATAAGTTGTAGGGTCTCGCGCAAACCAACTCTGTTTAAAGGATCAAATTCATTGTAATTATTAAAAGCAATACCCGTTAGATCTGCAATTTTTTGTAATGGAACCTGATAAGTCTTAAATTGACCAAAACCATCTTCTCTGATTCCTTCTTTATTCCTAAAATCTTCAATGTTGTCTGGTTGTTTTAACATATAGCCGCTTACCGAAGGTGTTCCATCTGCTTTTATCATCACTGCCACTTTCCAAAATTGTAATGGCAGCAAAACACCTCTGTAGGGAATGTCATCTTCACTAAATACAGGACCTGTAAAAACAGAAACTTTAATATCTTCCCGTCCCGCACTATCCAATATATAGTTTTCAAGGCTTAACCAGGTCTTTTGGTTCAGGTCTTTATGTTGTGGAGTAGAATTTGAAAAGTGAAAAGTGTCATCATTTGCAGCTGCTGCATTTGGTCCCCAAACAGGATCCAACCTCCTAACCATATGTCCGCGATCCAGATCATTATCTGCATACACGGCTGGACCTGTTTGATATTTCTCGTCCATTCTTGGATCAATTATCCATTTTGTATTTTCTCTTTTTATAGGATCAAGCCTATTCCCATCAATATTGACTGCTGTCATAATACACAGCTTTCGGCTTTTATGGATGGCTATCGAAAAATTAAAATAATGCAGAAAGCTTTTGTTGGTCTCTGTAGGGTTTAATAATGGCGCTAAATTTTTACTTTGAGATTTTAATAAGTCCTCAATTTCAATTTTGAAATTATCTGAGCTTACAAAGTTTGCGTCATATCCGTTTCTGCCCTTGTAATTTGGGTTTTTTGCTTTTTCTATGAAGAAAGATTGCTCCTTAGTATCTCGGTTAGTGGAAATGCTGTCTGTTGTATTTTGCAAAACCGAGTTGTCTGTAAGGCCTATACCTATTGTGATTTCAACAGGTACGTTAAATGTAATTTTGTTGCTCATTTCGTTTAATTTTTTATTGTCAGATGGAGGTTGATGGAGAGTTTGTTCTGTTAAGATTTGTACATCGGAAATTGAATTTGAATTATTGAATATTTCCTCAACCAAATTATTGGTGAATTTTGCCCGTATACTGTTTAGGTTGCTTTTAATATCTTGCAGAATGGAACTAATTCTGACGCCTTCATTGGCAATCCAGTCTATAAGATTCTCATCCATGTTTTCTTGAAATACGGTTCCGTCCTTACACAAGTAATTACCTTGTTCGTCCTTTCGGGGGACTCCACTATGATGCAGTGCAACTACCTGCCACTGATCATTATAAACAGGTGCGCCGGAAGAGCCCGGTGCAGTGTCTGTAAAATAGGTTATAAAGTCTTGTGTTTTAGCAATTAATTGGTTTTCCCTAATAGCAATCTGCTTGTATTGTCCTGAAGGATGTTGTATAATTGACACGTATTCTGAAACGAGTGCTTTATTCGGGTCCTCAGTAAGCTTTAAAAATCCAAAATGATAGAGCGGTTTAATCTTGCTTTTAGAATCGGGGTTTACATAGACAATTGTAAAGTCTAATCTTTCATTTGTATAAAAGAATTTATTTACATTGAAAGTGAATATATGGCTTACTGTAGGCTCGCCAAATTGGTCGTATTGAAAATTGAATTCAGCCAGACTATTTTGGGCATCACCCTCATTTGCAAATACATGATTGTTTGTGAGCAAGAGATTGGGAGAGATTAAAAAACCAGTTCCAAAACCTATGTTCCTACCACTTATATTCTTTACATGAATTCTGCATACAGGATTGGAAGCTAAAAAACCCAATTGTAAATAATTTATACTCATTAAATCATTTTTGTTCAAGATTCTTTCTTTTGCAAGATCGAAAGGTTCAAAGTGATTTGAAACAAGGTGATCTAATCTTTCGTTAATAATAACTTTCTCACTTAACCATGTTGGTGATTCAATTACTGCTTTAGCATGAGGAAGACTCAATTTTGAAAATCTTTTTTCAGTCTCTGCTATGAATTTTAGATTGGATAGTTTCATATGTTTTTAATTAGTTTTTTACGACTGTTGATAAGAGTGCGAATTCTTTGCTCTTATACTTTAATTTGATGCTCGATTTTTTACAATACTGTTTAGTTTGTATAATACTTAGACTCTGTATGAATACAAATTTCAGTTATAATCAGAATCATTTCAATTACCCTTTTTCGTGATTTTGATGTTGAGTTTTTATCTGCTCAAAACGGTTCCTGAAATCAGAAATGTAATATGGAGCAATCAAAAGTTTGCTTTTGTGGATGTTGGGGAAAAATGAAACTATTGCCCTAAAGAATCTTTAAAAGAGATGAAGAAAGATTATGAAATTCGCCCTGTACAAAGTGTGTACAAGAGTTCTTTTAAAATATATGGAGATTTCGTTGACTTTTAGAATAAAAAAATCCCTGAACCTTATATAGGTTAGGGATTGATTGATCTAGTTTGGTAGCCTATAGGGGAATCGAACCCCTGTTGCAAGAATGAAAATCTTGAGTCCTGACCACTAGACGAATAGGCCAAATTTTGAGGTTGCAAAAGTAGGAATTAACTTTTAAACTTCAAAATTATTTTTTTTGATTTATTTATAGACCTTTTGTATCACAGTATTTTTGACACTTTTAGCTTCAAGTTCCTTTTGAAGTTTTACAGCATCTTCCAATGTGTATACTTTTCCATAGGTGTAATAAAATACACCACTATCCTTATTTCGTTCTACATCTTTTAAATTCTGGAGGATATAAGAATTGCCATTCAGCTTATCACCTGCATACACTTCGATCGTATAATATCCCATGCTGATTCTCTGATTCGGCATAAATCCTACGGCAAATGCATTTCTGAAACCTGCATCTTTAGCTGTTTTAAGATTAATATCTTTTACAGAAGCCATATTGGTTACGGCATAGTAATACTTGTATTGTCCGTTTTCTTTAAGCGTAAGAATATAATTCAGACCTTTCAGGGCAGGATCATTTTCATTGTATTTCGTAGGAGAACTCATCAATAGAATTCTGAAATCGTTTTTCAAAGGAACTTCTGCAGGCTTTTCAGGCTCAGGCTTTTTAACAGCAATAGAACCGCCGGATTTTCTGTCAACTGCTTTTTTATAATCAATAATAGCATTATAGATACTTTCTGCAATTTCAGTCTGTCCTTTGTCTGAAGCAATATAGTGGCTTTCCTCAGGGTGATTGATAAAACCTGTTTCTATCAGTACAGATGGCATAGCATTCATACGGAGAACGTGAAGGTTTTTCTGAAATACACCTCTTGAGGATCTTTTATCTTTATTAACAAAATTATCTTCTACTAATCCTCCCAAAAGAAGACTTGATTCCAGATATTTACTTTGCTGAAGCTTCAGGGCAATTAATGACTCTGGAGAATCAGGATTATAAGAACCAAAGGTTTGCTTATCTTTTTCATCCAGGAAGATCACATCATTTTCCCTTTTGGCTACTTCAAGATTTTCGTTATTCTGGTTAGGTCCCTGTACATAAGTTTCTGTACCATAGGCTGTAGGTCTTTGGGAAGAATTACAGTGAATGGATACAAAAAGATCTGCTTTGCTCCTGTTAGCCAGATTGGTTCTGTCAGACAGAGAAGGGTATTCGTCAATTTTACGGGTATATATTACTTTGAAATCTCTGTTTTTCTCTAACATGGCACCTACTTTTAACGTAATGGCAAGTGTAATGTCTTTTTCTGCGACTCTTCCAATGTCGGAATATGTCCTGTTGGCTCCATGATCACTTCCTCCGTGTCCCGCATCCAGAACGATAGTAAACTTCTTTTGAGAGAAAATAAAGTTGCTGGTTAGGATAAGGAGAAATGATAAAATTATTTTAAAATTTTGTTTGTGCATCTTACAGTTATAAAAATTATATTAATTTTGGGCCTTAATTATATAGTATAAAATTGGCCAAAACCGTCTTCAAAAATATATTACAAATTTTAATTATCCTAATTTTTAACAATTTTTTAGCACAGAAAACTCCTGAAAAATTGCCTAAAAATGCGGTTAATGATACTATTTCCAAAAAGGATACCATAGTTGTAAAAAAAGAACCCTTAAATGATGTTCTTCGTACAAAAGCGGATGATCAGAGAAGAGATGTCCCTAAAAAGATGACATTCCTGAACAAAAATGCTCAGGTAAAATATCAGGATATGCAGATTGATGCAGATTATATCTCTATTGATGATAACAAAAATCTGATCTATGCAAGAGGGAAACAAGACTCTTTAGGAAAAATTATTGAACCTGTAATTACGACGCAGGCCGGGAAAAAATACGAAACCAACGAGTTCAGCTATAATACAAAAACCAAACAGGCGATTGCTTTCAATGCAAGAACAGAAGAAAGTGAAGGGGTAATTATAGCTCAGAAGACTAAAAAATATAATGATTCCGTATTCGCAATGAGAAAAGCGGATTATACAACGGATGATTATTTCATTAAGAAAAAAGATACGGCAGCGGATTATTTTATGAGAGCTTATAATATTAAGCTGATTAAAACCAAAACAAAATCCCAGATTGTTACAGGTCCTATTCAGATGTTTATCGAGCAGGTGCCTACGCCGCTTTACCTTCCGTTTGCTATCTTACCGTTTTCAGATAAAAGAGCAGCAGGTATTCTGATCCCGAGTTTTGGAGAAAGAGAAGATGTTGGTTTCTTCCTGAACGGGATAGGATATTACCAACCCATTGGAGAACACTTCGACCTTAAAGTTTTAGCAGATATTTATACAAAAGGAAGCTGGAACTTACGTCCTCAGGTGAATTACCAGAAAAAATACCGTTACTCAGGAAACTTTACTGCGGACATCGGTACTATGGTAAGAGGGATTAAAGGTTTGGACGATTATACTAAAAACAGTACCTATAGAATCAATTGGACACATTCCCAGGATTCTAAGGCCAATCCTTTCCTTACATTCAGTGCTTCTGTGGATATTGTAAGTACCAAGTTCTATAATAACCCGTTGAATAACAACTACATTTTCAACCAGAATGTATTGAATACCCAACAGAACTCTACGGTAACCCTTACCAAAAGATTCCTGAAACTTCCGATGACTATTACAGGAACGGCTTCTTATTCACAAAACTTTGCCACAGGATTGGCAGACCTTCGTCTTCCACAGATGAATGTAGCCATCAACCAGTTCTATTTATTTAAGTCAAGAACAGGAATCAGACAGGGACTTCTTGAAAATATTACGGTGAATACCGGGTTCAACCTTACCAATTTCGTAAATACTCAGGAGAACGAGTTGTTTAAAAAAGAAATGTGGGATAAAATGCAGACAGGACTTAAAAACAATATCGCATTAGCTACCAATACAACATTGGCAAAATATTTCACGTTCAGTTTAAGTGCCAATATCGACAATGCTTTGACAACAAAAACGTTGAACAGATATTATGATCCGGTAAAAAATGTAACGGTTGACGAGATTAACAAAAACTTTACAGGATACTCTACTTTCTCCACTTCTGCCAGCCTTCAGACAACGCTTTTCGGAATGATGAAATTCAAAAAAGGATCTACAGTAGAAGCGGTGAGACATATGATGACTCCAAGTTTGAGTTTTACTTATTCACCAGACTTTTCAAGTCCTAACTTCGGATATTACAGAAACTATTATAATGCAACCGGAGCGTTGACGCCATATTCTATTTTTGAAAAAGGAATTATCGGAAGCCCGTCAAGTGGTATGCAGGGAGCCTTAGGTTTCAATATCGGTAACAATATCGAGATGAAAGTAAAGTCTAAGAGTGATTCTACAGGGGTAAAGAAAATCAAAATTTTTGAATCTTTAAACCTGGCAGGAAGCTACAACTTTGCCGCTAAAGATCATCCCTGGTCTGTATTTTCAATCAACGGACAGTCTTCATTTTTCAATAATAAACTTACTGTAAATACCAGTCTTGCACTAGAACCTTATAAAATTGATTTCTCATCAGGAGAGAATACGGGAGTGAGAACAGAACAGTTCGGTCACTTCAGTGTACAAGGGTTCAACGTTCAGCTATCTTATCCTTTAAGCAGTGAGATTTTTGGGCAGAAAACAGATTATGCCAAGAAGTATTCTTCGAAGGGAGAGGTCCGAAATGAGAATTATTATTTTGATGATGATCATTACGCTCACTTTGATCAGGCATGGACTTTAAATATCAGTGCGAATTATGCATACTCAAAAGGATTAAGCAAATTTGCTAACAAAATTGCATCCATAGGATTGGATGGTAGTATCAAGTTAACTCCTTACTGGAATATTAACGGAAGTACACATTATGACATGGTGACTAAAGAATTGGCATATACAAGAATTGGTTTTTCAAGAGATCAGCGAAGTTTTACGATCAATTTCAACTGGGTTCCTTTCGGACAGTATAAAGTTTATGATTTCTTTATCGGGATCAAAGCCAATATCTTAAGCGACGCATTGAAGTACAAAGACAGAAGCTTTACCCAGCCTAATGCACCTTTCTAATATCAGATTGGCATTTGACAATATAAATTTTATATTTGCAAGCAAAATAAATTCTAATGAAATCACTGTTGGCAGAATTTAAAAACCAACGAATATTGCAGATAGTGATTGCATATAACCATAGAAAAAAATAAATATCCGCTATGAAACAAATAATCAACACAGTTAATGCACCTGCAGCTATCGGACCTTATTCACAAGCTAATATGGCCAACGGAGTTTTGTATATCTCCGGACAGATTCCTGTAGATCCTGCAACTGGTAAATTGGTAGAAGGAATTGAAAAAGAAACGCACCAGGTAATGAAAAATCTTGAAGCGATTCTTACTGAGGCCGGCATGACTTTCAAAAACGTTGTAAAAGCTACTATCTTCCTTAAGAGTATGGATGATTTTGCTGTAATGAATGATATCTATGCATCTTACTTAGATTCAGAAAGCTATCCTGCCCGTGAAACAGTACAGGTTTCATGTTTGCCTAAAAATGTGGATATCGAAATTTCTATGATCGCACATCAGGATTAATGAACTTTATAAGAAATACAATTGCGGTTCTGATAGGTCTTGGTATTGCAGGGCTTATTATTACTCTTGGTATAAGGGCTTTTCCGCAATGGGTAACTTTTGAGGCTTTTGCTCCGTTTGAGCACTGGCAAAGGTTTCTTTTCAGCATGAAAGATGATAAGGCGTTTTTCGGTTTCCTTTTGTTTATTTCCGGATTAGGAACTACCATCGGGGGAGTGGCAACGGCTATTATCGTTAAATATGCTAAAGTGGCTTATGCTATTCTGATTGGCTTTATTATGCTTTTTATTGCTATGTTGGATGTTATTATTTTTCCTTATCATCCTACATTCTATAAGATTTCTATTTTCCTTACGTTCTTTCCGTTTTCCTGGATTGGAGGTAAGATTGTAGAAGTGATCTACGAAAGAAATAAAAAGAAAAGTATCGCTGATAAAATGAACAAGTCTAAATAAACAATAAAAAAACGCTGCAGAGATCTGCAGCGTTTTTTGTTGATATGAAAAGCATTAATAAATTTCTCTATTAAGCATATTTCAAAAAATAAAGAGGATAATCCAGCTCAAAGGTTTCATGGAAAATGGTAAATCCATTTTGTTGATAGAAGGTTCTATTTTCTAATGTTGTTGTTTCAACATATACGAGATCGTTCTCATATTTATTCATAGATTCCTTTAAAATTTTTGTACCTATCCCTTTTCCTTGTTCACTGGGAACTACAGCCATTAACCATAAATGAACAAATTTTTCTTCCGGATGAAACTTTGCTAAGAGTTTTTCTCGTTGTAAAACTTTAAAGATATTTTCAATTCCAATACAATTGAACAGTAATTTTATTTCAAGCAAGATTTTTTTTAAACTGAATTGGAATTTATCTAAGTATAAAATACACCCTTTGTGATCATCACTAAGAAATATACTTCCATTTAGTATTGATAAATCGAATTGAAACTCCATTAATGCTTTCAATCTTTTATATCTGTTACCAGAATTCTTTATAACAAAATTGATAGAATTAGGAATAAGAACATTTATGAAAGCCTGGCATAAAATATTAACGACTCTTTCTCTATCCTTATAGGTGGCTTTTTTCATGCATTTTTGGTTTTTCAAATATATGAAAAAATAGAATTATTAGACATTGTTAGTTAGTGTTTTATGTGGTTTGTATTAGGTTTCTTCATTGAGTTTAATTATCTTGTTTTTTTTCATAAAAAAACCATTCTTAAGTAAGAATGGTTAGCTTTTTTAATGTTAAATCAAAAAAATCAATTAAGGCATTTTGAATCCTTTGGTATAAATTCTTCCGTAGTCATCCACGAATTTCACCTGCACATTCCCCTGATATTTTTCAAGGATCTTTTCAACATCTTTCTGTGAATTGACCGGTTTACCATTGACTTCGATGATGATATAGTTATCTACGATTCCGATTTTAGCCATTTCGCTGCCCTCAGATACATTTTTAGCAACCACACCACTGTTCAGTCCGTATTCTGTTTTGAAACGCTCTGTAAGAGGATCAAATTCAGCTCCTATTTTTTCAGTTACGGTAAGATCTGCTTTTGTTCTGGTGGAGGTACCTCCTTTCTGGTCTCTAAGCGTTACAGTAGTAGTACCTTCTTTACCATTTCTTGAATACGTTACCTGAACTTTATCACCAGGACGTTTGCTTCCGATAGACATAGAAAGGTCAGCAAAATCTGTGATATCGTAGTTGTCAACTTTGGTGATAACATCTCCTTTTTTCAATCCTGCATCTTCAGCACCACTGTTCTCACCAAATCCTGTAACATAAATTCCGGAACCTACTTTCAGATTTGTTTTGAACTGCTTGTTGTAAGAAGTTACCAATTGATCGTTCGAAAGATCTAAAGACTGAACACCTAAGAATCCTCTCTGTACAATTCCGAATTTCTTGATATCCTCAACAATTTTTCTTGCTAAGTTAGACGGCACTGCAAATCCGTATCCCTGATAATATCCTGTAGTAGACTGAATTGCAGAGTTGATCCCGATAAGCTCTCCATTTGTATTTACCAAAGCTCCTCCAGAGTTACCCGGGTTAATAGCAGCATCCGTCTGAATGAAACTCTCAATAGGATTAGTCGCTTTTCCCTGGCTTCCAAGAATTCCGATACCTCTTCCTTTAGCGGAAACAATACCTGCCGTTACTGTAGAATTTAATCCCAATGGATTTCCTACAGCAAGAACCCATTGTCCCACGTCAATATTGTCAGAATTCGCGAAATTCAGATAAGGAAGACCTTTTTCTTCAATCTTAAGTAAAGAGATATCCGTGTTAGGGTCTGTTCCAACCAAAGTTGCGATATATGATTTTTTGTTGCTTAGTACAACTTCAAGCTTATTGGCACCTGCTACCACGTGGTTGTTGGAAATAATATAACCATCCGGAGAGATGATTACACCAGAACCCATTCCCGATGGCATATTATCAGGAGCCTGCTGCTGTTTCTGTCTCTGTTGGCCTCTTCCTCCAAAAGGATCTCCGAAAAAGAAGTCAAACAAATCCTGTTCTGAAGCTCTGCTGGCTGTTCTGCTTTGATAATTTTTAATGGTAACTACAGCAGGAACAGTTGTCTTAGCTGCTTTTACGAAATCATCACCCACTGCTCCCGTGTTCATTCCTGCGAATGAAGTATTGGGGGCTGCTGTTGTGAAATAAGATTGATCTCCATTGTTGGAGCTATGTCCGAAATATTGTAAAGCTCCAACGGTAGTAGCTCCGGAAATGACTCCAACTACTGCAAATGGTAATAGTTTTTTTAAAGTACTCTTCATTGTATATCTTTCTTGTTTATTAATTAATTTCTTTTTTATGTTTTTGAGTAAACAAATTTAATGTTAAATAAGTAAGCAATTAGTATGCTATGTTTCAATTTTAACTAAAATTTAACGGCTATTATATCATTTTATGCCTTATGTCATAATTGTTAATGCCGTAGTTAACAAAACTTAAAAAAAAATTAAAGAAAATATGGCAGATTCATGTTATAAAATAATCTGTTTTTCATTGCTGACAGCTCATTACTTATTGTTCGTGATTTCTGTCATAAAGATACTTAATTCAAAAATTCTTATCTTTGCAAAAATTTTATTCTCACTTAAAACGTTTATAGCATGCAACTGTATAACACCTTAAGCGCAGAAGAAAGAGCTCAACTTATTGATGAAGCCGGTAAAGACCGTCTTACTTTGTCTTTCTATGCGTATGCCAAAATCGAAGACCCCAAAAAATTTCGCGACGAATTATTTATAGCCTGGAACGCACTTGATGCACTTGGCCGTATTTATGTTGCTAAAGAAGGAATCAATGCTCAAATGAGTATTCCTGCTGATCAGTTTGAGGCTTTTCGTGATACGCTGGAAGTATATGACTTCATGAAAGGAATCCGTTTGAATGTAGCGGTAGATCAGGACAATTATTCTTTTTTAAAATTAACCATAAAAGTCAGAAACAAAATTGTTGCTGACGGTTTGAATGACGAAACTTTTGATGTTACCAATAAAGGAATTCACTTAAAAGCTCAGGAGTTCAATAATTTATTAGAAGACCCGAACACCATTGTTGTAGATTTCAGAAATCACTACGAAAGTGAAGTAGGACACTTTGAAGGAGCTATTACTCCGGATGTGGAAAATTTCAGAGAAAGTTTACCGATCATTAACGAACAGCTACAGGATTTTAAAGAAGATAAAAACCTTTTGATGTACTGTACCGGAGGAATCCGTTGTGAAAAAGCCAGTGCTTACTTCAAACATCAGGGTTTCAAAAATGTTTACCAATTGGAAGGAGGTATCATTGAATATACACGCCAGATAAAAGAAGAAGGAATAGAGAGTAAGTTTATCGGTAAAAACTTCGTATTTGACCACCGTTTAGGGGAGAGAATTACAGATGATATTATTTCACAATGCCACCAGTGTGGAAAACCTTGTGATAACCATACGAACTGTGCTAATGATGCTTGTCATCTTCTATTTATCCAATGTGACGAATGTAAAGCGGCAATGGAAAACTGCTGTTCTACGCAATGTCTGGATACGATCCATTTACCTTGGGATGAGCAGGTGAAATTAAGAAAAGGACTTCAGGTTGGAAATAAAGTATTCAGAAAAGGAAAATCAGATGCTTTGAAATTCAAAAACTCTGGAGATTTATCAGATAAACCTTTAGCAAAAGCTGAAACAAAAAATATTCGCCAAAAGATTGCTGTTAAAAAAGAATTGATTGGAAAGGCAGAGCATTACTACTCAAAATCAAAGATTGCACAGTTTTTAATTGAGAACAAAGATCTGTCAATAGGTGATAAAGTATTAATTTCCGGTCCAACAACAGGAGAACAGGAAGTTACTGTTACTGAAATCTATGCTAACGGAGGTCCTTGCGAAACAGCAAAGCCAGGAGATCAGATCACTTTCGAACTTCCGTTCAGAGTTCGTCTGTCTGATAAACTATACAGAATTGTGCAAAACGCATAATCCCAAATAAGCGATAAAGCTGCAAAAGCTTGTCAGGTAACAATTATTTCAGTTCAAATAACTTAATAATTATGCTAAAAGCTGAGCTTAGAAAAAAATATACTCAAAAAAGAAAAGCCTTGTCTACCGATGAGGCTTTCTTGTTATCGGAGAAGATTTTTGAAAATTTCATACTGTATTTTAAACCAAAAGAAGGAGAAAAGGTACATGTTTTCATTCCTATTCCGGCAAGAAAAGAAATTGATACCCAAATCTTCATTCAATATTTTTTAGCGCAAAACATCCGTGTTTATGTACCTAAAATTGTTGGAAATAAACTTATTAATATTGAGATCTTTGAAGATACTTTTTTTGAAACCAACAATTGGGGGATTTCAGAACCTGTTTCCAATGAAGATTCTGGGGAAAAATACTTTCATTATGTGATTACGCCTTTGCTGTATTGTGACAAAAAAGGGAATAGAGTAGGCTATGGTAAAGGATTTTATGATGGCTTGTTTCAAAATATTTCCAATGAGACAAAAAAAATCGGAGTCAATTACTTTGACCCCGATGAATATGTGGATGATGTCTGGGAAAATGATATTCCCCTGGACTATTTGGTTACTGCTACTGAAGTACTGTCTTTCTTAAGCGGTTTGGAATAAAAATCTAAAAAGTAAAATTTAAATTCTTTTTTAAGCTTGGAAGTAGAAAGCAGGATATATTGTGCATTCTTTTCAAAACTTCCCAGCGACTTATTCTTATTGTCAAAGTATTCCACATTGAACTTGGCGTAGTCCAGTGTATCTTTTTTATAAAACTCTTTATAAACATTCAGGTTGCTCACTTTAGCTGTTTTTGCTTTCATGCTGTCCAGTTCTTTCAACAACCTTTTAAACGTCAGAGAATCCGGTTTGTGGAAATAACTTTCCATTTGTGAATAAATCACGGTATCTATTTCTGTATTTCTGTTTCCGCTAAGATATAAAGTAGACAGATCAAGAAGTTCCTGAACTTTCTGTTTGGTGATGGAATTAATCGCCTGCATACTATCCATCTGTACGGCAGGATAGCTTTTTTCATTGTTGCTGTTTCGTAGTTTATCGAGGTCACTTACCTCTGAGGTTTTATTATTACAGGCAATAAATAACGTCAGAAGCACGGTGAAAATTAAAAAATTACTTATTCTTTTCATCTGTGGTAGCAATTTTAAATTTGATGGATACAATCTTACCTTTGTTATCCTTTTTCATTTCTATTACATTCAGGTTTTTCAGTGAGGTGGTTGGAGTCGTTACCAGAGTGATGTATTTCTGCTTATCCAATCTTTCTATTCCGTAGGTATCATTATCATATACCTGGTAGATCACGGCATTGCTGCTGATTAGGTTTTCCAGCTGGTTTCTCTTCTGCTTAATGAGTGCAACCTGTTCGTCGGGATTTCCCCCTTTGATATCTTTTATAGAGAAATAATAGACAGCCATCTTATAATCATCCGGCTTTAGTTCTATTTTTTCTTCTTCAGGGGCATTTTCAAGATTTCTGTTCACTTCCAGAGGCTCGTAGAAAGGAGCACTGATTCGCATTTTTAAATTTTTATCCTTGGTAGAATAATAAAAACACTCACCCGGTTTTATTTTATACATCAATGGAGATTCATTTTCTTTCACTACCATTATTTCTAAGGTATTGATCACAGAAACTCCTCTGTCTTTATCGATGAAACAATATTTGTAAGTTTTTGAAAAAAGTACATCTTTAAAACCTAAAAGACCGGTAATCGTAATCAAAACTGAAGTGATAAGTGCCCATGCATTCTTTTTGAAGAAATTTTTCTTAGGCAGAACCGATGAAATTTCAACTTCATTGGCAGTGGTCTTGTTTTGTGTAATTTGCTGATTTTCAGTATTTGATTTTTGTAAATCAGTGTTTTCTGGGGCCCTTATTTCAACTTTTTTAGGTTGAAATTCAATTTTTGGAAGTTCAGGAGCTTCAGAAACTGTTTTTTCAAGTTCATCGAGATCTTCTTCGTCAAAATTTTCATTTTCCTGAAGTAATTCACCTGCAAAAAGATGTTGCTTTTTGAAATCGTACCATGAGTTGTAACCTGCATAAATACTCAATAAATTGAGCATATCTATTCTAGGCAATTTAGTAACAGGTGAAGTTTTAAAATAGGTATAAAATGACTTTTCACTGATGTTACCTTTTGCTTTTTTTCGCAGGTCTTCCTGGAAATATATAATATCTATACCCTTCCACTTGGAGATATCATCCTGTGAAGGGGTATATTCTTTTAAGTATTGACCCTGAACATCCTTTTTTAGCTGTTCAAAGTGTAATAGATCTAAATCTGTCAATTTTTCAAAAAATAATTAAATTGTTGATTATCAGCTATGTTTTTTTGTAAAACTATTTTACAAAGGTATTACAATTATTTTTCATAGACAAATTTTCTAACTGCTCTACCTTTGTCTTGTTCAAATAACAGAACAGAAGAAAATTTTATAAAACAATATTAACAAAATTAAATTTAATTTATTATGAAAAAGTCATTATTCGTAGCTGCTATCGCTGCAATCTCTCTAGTTGCTTGTAAAAAAACTGAAGCTACTGCTACTGAAGGTACAACTGATTCTGCTGCTGCTACTGTAGCTGATTCTGCTGCTGTAGTTTCTGATTCAGCTGCTAAAGTTGTTGATTCTGCTGCAACTACTGCTGTAGAAGCTACTAAAGATGCTGCTGCTGCTACTACTGCTGCTGGTGCTGAAGTTGCTAAAGATGCTGCTAAAGGAGCTGCTGACGCTGCTAAAGGAGCTGCTGATGCTGCTAAAGGAGCTGCTGATGCTGCTAAAGATGCTGCTAAGAAATAATTCTAGCATACGCTTAACAATAAAAAAACCGTTTCACCCAGTGAAACGGTTTTTTTGTGCTTAGTCATTGCGAGCCGAAGGCGGAAGCAATCTCATTTTATAAAAAGTTATATAGGATTTATCCTTTCTTCTGTTTCAAAGATTCATAACAGGTAATAGCAACAGCATTACTCAGGTTCAAAGAATCAATACTTCCAGCCATTGGAATTAAAGTGTTTTTTCCTTTTCCAATCCAGAAATCACTTAATCCGGAATGTTCCGTCCCGAATAATACTGCTGAACGCTGTCTGAAATCTCTCTTATAAAGATCTTCCGCAGTTTCGTCCATGAGCGTTGTGTAGATATTGAAGCTGTTTTTTTGCAGGAATTCCAAGGTTTCTTCATTCTCAGCCTGATAGACTTCCATTCCGAAAAGGCAGCCAACACTGGATCTGATCACATTAGGGTTGTAAAAATCTGTTTTTCCATCTGCAACAATCAGAGCATCTACTCCAAAAGCTTCACAACTTCTTAAAATAGCGCCAAGATTTCCTGGTTTTTCTACACCTTCCACAATAATTACTGTAGAATCTTTTTTAGGAACAAATGAAGAAAGTGAATTTTCTTTTGCATGGTAGATTCCGATAATCCCTTCAGAACTACCTCTGTAAGCTATTTTTTCATATACTTTTTCACTTACATAATGGATTTTTCCATTGGGTAGTGTTCCTTTAAAGATATTTTCAGAGATAAAGAACTCCAACGGTTCAAAATCATACTGCATGGCTCTTTCATTTTCCTGCTGGCCTTCTACTACAAAAACTTTTGATTTTTTACGAAACCTGTTGTCAGTAAGGAGCTTAGTGACATTTTTTATTTTATCGTTTTGAAAACTTTCTATCAACATGCTGCAAAATTATGCAAAATTTATGATTGAAGTTCTCTGGTTTTGATAAAAAGGTTTTTCCATGTAACCTCCATTGTAGTTTTATTTTTCCTTTTACAATAGATGACCGCTAAGATCAGGACGGCAATGGATAGGAATTTATAGAGATTTCCATATAGATTCCCGGAAACGTTTTCTGATACATTAAAGATTTCCCAATACAGATTCATAAAGAAATGAAGGAAGATTGCAGTCCATACATTGTATTCCGATTCAAAATATGCCCAGGCAAAGAATACTGATCCTAAAAATGTAATAGCAAATATCTCGGTGAGTTCTATTAAGTTCTGACTTTGATACAAATGTACCTGTGCAAACAACAATGAACCTAATAAGGCAGATGATAAAAATCCAAGCCGTGTAAATCTGTATAGTATTCCAATAAGAAAAGCTCTGAAAATAATCTCTTCAAAAAATGCTGAAGATAATGTGTTGATAAATAATGTTTCAAAATTTATTTTACTGATTATTTTAAAATGAATCACATATCCAATCAACATAGGAAGAGTACTGATAAGAGCTAAAGTGAAACCATTGAAAATAGGTTTGTCTAATGAAAACAGGTCTGAAATGTTTCTTTTTGGGAATAGAATTTTTAACGTAACGATTAATGGGACTAAAGTCACGGAGTAAGCAATTATATGAGCTATTGCTTTACTGTGAAACAAATCTTTTGAGAAAGTCTGGATCGTTTTAAAATAAACTAAATCGAAGAAATAATAGATAGTAAATCCTAGAATAAAGATGAAAAAGAAGCGGATGTTTTTACTCATGTCTGTTAATTTTGAGCAAAAATGTAGCTTTAAATCAATGCTTTCAAGTTAATGTGATCAATGACAAAGAATAGTGACGAATGACAAAATTATGAATGCTGCTGTTGCAATTGAGGAATAATTGAAGAAATGAAACTCCTTGAAACAGGAATTCCAAAATCAATTTCCGGAAGAATTAATTTATAACCCTGAGCATTTCCTTTAAGGTTTTTTACCCTTCCAAGATTGACTATATAAGAACGGTGGCATTTTTTGACAGAACATGTTTCGATTTGCTGTAAAACATTAGCTAAACTTATTCTGATCATTATTTTTTGTAAGCTACTATGCTCTAAAAAGTAAAATGTACAGTAATTTTCCATGGACTGAACGAATAGAAAATCGTTCTCATTGATGATAAGTTCTGTACTTTGTGCAGTTATTTTTAACAGATTTTGTCGTTGTTTGGTAGGCGAAACGGGAAGATGTTGAGAAATATCGCGGGCTTTCTTTTCATGAATATTCTTTAAATAGATGTACCGTGATAAAATATAGATGATTGAAACCGGAATACCGATTGCAAGAGAATATAAGAACATGTAGAAATAATTGCCAAGATCCAGTGCTACATGGCTTAAAAATAATGAATTGTAAAAATAGGATAAAACAGAGCTCAGGAATAGAATGAGAATTATTTTTACAAACTCCGCACCAATATTCCAGTTGTTAAAACGGGAAGTCATAAGATTAGCAATAAAAAATGCCATTCCAAAAATAATACAATAGGGGAAAAGTAGTAAAAACTTGTAAGGATGTTGAAAGTTTTCCGTACCAAAGGGCTGAAAAATGATCAGAAACAAATAGACAGCAATTCCTGCTCCCAGTGAAGAAACGAAAATTTCTTTGAAAGATTCGGATTTAGGGTATGGATATGCTGTAAATGAAAACATAAAACCTGGGATTTAGCTTTCTGATGGCTCAATAAGATTGCCGTTGTCAATAAGACTTTGCGGCAGGTCTTTTTTATTTTTTATTCCTAATGATTTCAATTTCTGAGTCTGGATCACCAGGTTGTCATTTCCGGTGTGAAGCTGCTTATAAGCATCATTGAATACATTTTTCGCCTGATCCAGATTTCTGCCTACTTTTTCCAGATTTTCTACAAAACCTACGAATTTGTCATAGAGTCTGGCTCCGCGTTCAGCAATTTCTATAGAATTCCGGTTCTGATATTCGCGTTTCCAAAGATCAGCAATCAGCTTAAGAGAAGTGATCAGATTGCTTGGATTAAGCAAAAGAATTCTTCTTTCATAGGCATAGTTCCAAAGGTTTTGGTCTGCCTGCATTGCCGCAATATAAGCCGGTTCACTCGGAATAAACATCATCACGAAATCCAATGATTTTCCATAGTCATCGTATGCTTTTTGACTGAGTTGATTAATATGGTTTTTGATAGATCCAAGATGCTGGCTTAGTTTTATAGCGTAGACATCTGCATCGGCTTCATCTACCAATTCTGTAAAAGCAGTCAGAGATACTTTTGAATCAATAATAACATTCCTTTCGTCAGGGTATTTTACAACGGCATCAGGACGCATTTTCTTTCCTGAGAATTCTGAGAATAAAGCTTTATTGTCTTCATCACGCAATTCATGCTCAAGGAAATATTCTCTTCCTTTCATCAAACCTGATTTTTCAAGAATACTTTCCAGAATCATCTCGCCCCAGTTCCCCTGGGTTTTGCTTTCTCCTTTCAGGGCACGGGTCAGTTTTTTGGCATCATCGGAAATCTGCTGGTTCAGTTCTGCCAGTTCTTTCACTTTTTCTGCAAGGGAGAAACGTTCTTTATTTTCCTTTTCGTAGGCTTCGTTGACTTTATTTTTTAAATCCGCGATTTTTTCCTGAAAAGGTTCAAGGATATTTTTTAAGTTATTTTGATTTAAGGCAGTAAACTTTTCAGTTTTTTCTTCTAAAATTTTATTGGCAAGGTTTTCAAACTGAAGTTTAGAATCTTCCTGAATTTTAACAATTTCTTCTTTCTGGGTGTCAAGAGATTGTTGAAGACCTTCATTTTTGGCAGAAAGTTCAGAGTTTTTAGCAAAAAGAGTCTGCTTTTCAAGAATGTGAGTTTCTATCTGAGAAGTCTGTCTCTGATGGGTTTGTTTCAATTCCTGAAACTGAAGATTTAGCGATGAATATTCGGCAGATATTTTAGAAAATTCAGTTTTCAGGTCATCCAATAGGTCCTGCTGCAGCATATTGGCTTCTTTTTCTTTACTGATATTCTGAGTAAGCTCCTGAATTTTCAGATTTGAATTTTCAAGATCAGATTGGTTTTTTATAGATAAAGTGTTCAGTGCATCATAAGAACTTCTTGAAACCATTGATGACTTCAATGCAAAATATAATATAACAGCGCCTAGTACACCACCGGCAATCAATCCAATAATTAAATATATCATCTCCATCTTCCAAAATTATGAAAAAAGGTCGGAAGCTGGAAGCGGGATGTAGGAAGTTCCTTTTGGACAAATAAGAACTGATTGTTTTCTTACAATTAAATTCAATATTTTTTAAAAGATAATAAAATGGAAACAATTGCTTTATAAAATTCCATTACATCTCTCTTCCAGCCTCCAGCTTCCTTTCTGAATTAGAATACTTATATTTATGGGAAATTTCAGAGACTTATGAATATTTTGTTGGTAGAAGATGATCAAAGAATCAGCAATTTTCTGATAAAAGGCCTTTCCGAGGCCGGCTATAATACGACCCTTGCAGATTCCGGTGAAAAGGCGCGTGAGCTTCTTCATACCTATGATTTTGATATTATTTTAATGGACATCATGCTTCCCGGATTGGACGGAATGCAGCTTACACAGATTATCAGATTTAAAGGAAACTATACCCCGATTTTGGTTTTAAGTGCCCTGAACAGTCCTGATGATAAGATCAAAATGCTCGATATGGGCGCTGATGATTATTTATCCAAACCCTTCCATTTTGAGGAACTGATGTCAAGGATTAAAGCTTTAACCAGAAGAAATAAACTGAGCTATCAGAAAGAAGATCAATATTTATCATGCGGAAACATTGTTATTGATACTGATCTTCATAAAGTAACTCAGAATGATAAGGAAATAGAATTTTCCCCAACGGAATACAAATTGTTTACTTTCCTGATGGAGAATAAAAATAAAGTATTGAGCAGAACCCAGATTTTACATAAGGTATGGGGAATTGATTTTGATAATACAACGAATGTAGTGGATGTTTATATTTCCTATGTCCGTAACAAGATTGATGAGACAGAACAGAAGATTATTCATACGGTAAAAGGAACCGGATATTTGATCAAAGACTGAAAATGACGCTTAGAAACAGATTTACCCTTATTTCAAGCCTGTCATTCGGCATTGTTTCTATCATCACATCTGCGGTGATATTCTTTGCCTATTATGACAGTACCAAGATTTTTTATTTTGAAAAGCTAAGAAATACGGCTCTGATCTCTGCTATTTATTATCTCGAAAAGGATGAACTCCCGAAAGACCGTCATGCCCAGATTAAAAAAGAATACAATCACCTGATTCAGAATAACAGGGTAGCGGTTTACAATCAGAATAATGAAGTGACTTTTGGGCATAACCTGAATGATAAGAATATCAAACTTTCCCATTTGCAGGCTGTCCGTAATAATAAAGGAATACAGTTCATGTCTGATAATCAATTCTACTACGGGATTTTTTATCCGGATAATCAGGGAGATTTTGTGGTTTTTGTGAAATCTTCCAACGATTCTTTCCAATCGCAGATCCTGAGATTGGCTATTATCATGCTTTCAGTATTGCTGATTGGGCTTCTGGCAATCTATTTTCTGAGCAGATATCTTTCTAAAGTGGTTTATAAACCAATCTCCAAGGTAGTAGAACGGATCAATAAAGTAGAGTATAATAACATTTCTACGGCAATTATTACTTCTACTAATACCAATGATGAGATTGAAGATCTTATTAAATCATATAATAAACTGTTGGGCAGAATTTCAGAAAATGTGCTCTTACAGCAGAACTTCATCAATTATGTTTCCCATGAATTTAAAACACCTTTAGCTGCGATTTCCGGAAACCTGGAAGTCTTTGCCCAAAAAGACCGTACACCGGAAGAATATAAAGAAGTAGCTAAAGAGTCATTGGAAAACGTATATGAGATTGAAAATATTCTCAACAATCTTTTGCTGATGTCCGGAATGACCAAACTGGAATCTTCTCACAAACCTATGAGAGTAGATGAGCTGATCTGGAAGATTTATGAGAAATTAGAACCAAAAGCAAAGGAAAACCATTCATCCATTAAAATACAGCTTGAGGTAACGAAACCAGCTTTACTGGAATTTCCAGGAAATGAAACGTTGTTATATCTTGCATTGTACAATATTGTAGAAAATGCCATTAAATATTCCTTTGATAAACCTGTTGTGATTACATTATCAGAAAAGGCAGATCAGCTGTATATCGAAGTCAAAGATGAAGGAAGAGGAATTCCGGCTGATGACCTTGTGAAGATATCTGAAACTTTTTATAGAGGAAAAAATGTAGACACAGTGAAAGGAAGTGGAATTGGCCTGTCCCTTTCAAAAAGTATCTTTGATCATCATCATATTGTGATGAAAATTGATTCTATTGTGAATGTAGGTACAAGCGTTCTCTTAGAATTTCCTGTTAATTCTTGATTTTTCTCCCACAGATTTCCCAGATCTCGCAGACTGATGATTTTAGATTCATTTTAAATCTTAAAAAAATCTGTGTCATCTGTGAAATCTGTGAGAGATTAAAATATTCAATAGGAGGAGGCAAAACATCTTAATTCAAAAGCAATTCCCAGGAATAAAAAAGTTCTAATCAAACTCTAATGTTGAACTAACCGAATTTTAATTTTCTTTACAATTCCTTCTAATATTAGGCAAATAGCTTTGTGGTCTTAAAATAAGAGACTTTGAAAAAGCTATTTTTTACACTATTTTATATTCATTGTTTCAGTTTCTTTTCAGCACAGATTTCAGATACCCTGAAAATTGGAAGAAAGGAAGCTGAGACTATCTTTTTGGCTAAAAACCTCGACCTCATTGCACAGAAGCTTGAAATTTCACAAGCCGAGGCAAGAGCTGTTCAGGCTAAATACTGGCCTAATCCTACATTAAGTATCAGCGAAGTTAATTTATGGAGAACTTATGACATAGAAGAGCAGCCGGCATTGATCGGAAACTGGGGAAAAAATACCCAGATTTCTGCGGAGATAGAACAGGTGATTCAGACTGCAGGTAAAAGGCGAAAAAATATTGAACTGCAGAAAATAGAAGTGGAAGGAGAGAAGTATGAACTGCAGGAAGTTTTGCGTGAACTTAAGAAGACCCTCAGAAATACCATTACCGAAATTCTTTACAATCAGGAACAGCAGAAAATCTATCAGGGGCAGATCACTTCCATTGAGAAATTAACAAAATCCTACAATAATCAATTAAACCTTGGCAATATCAGTAAAGCTGAATATGTTCGCTTAAAAGCACAGGAGATTGAATTCAAGAAGAAGCTGATTTCATTAAAACAGGAAATCGAAGATCAGCAGGTTGAGCTCAAAGCACTACTAATGTTGCCTTCTCAATCTTATCTGGTGATAACAGATTCATTTGTCATGCCTGAAAAACAGCTTTCTGAGTTCGAAGTGAATCAATGGATAGACAAGGCAAAAGAAAACCGCCCCGATATTATGATCTCGAAAAATAAAGAGAAACACGCTGCTAAAAACCTCGAAATTCAAAATGCTATGAAAACTCCTGATGTTGCGGTTTCTATAGGATATGACCGTGGAGGAAATATCATGAAAGACTTTATAGGATTAGGTGTTTCTATGGATCTTCCCATTTTCGACCGTAACAAAGGAAATATTCAGGAAGCTAAGCTTGAAATTGAGAAAAGTAAACTTGAGACCCGCAAAAACATGCTGAAGTCTGAGAATGAAATTGTCTCTGTTTTCAGAAACTATATCCGTACCCAACAGGTTTCAGAAGAGATTGATGATAATTATGAATCTACTCTGGACGGTTTACTGGTAAGCCATGAGAAAAACTTCAGACTAAGGAATATCAGCATGCTGGAGTACATGGATTTTCTGGATACCTACATCGGAAATAAAATGATCATCCTGGATACTAAAAAAGAATTGAATCAATACTACGAAAACCTGCAGTATGTTGTAGGACAAGATTTATAAGATATGAACAAAAATATTACTAAATACACTGCTGCAGCTTATCTGTCTGCCCTCATCATTTTTACAGGCTGTGCCGGAAAACAGGAAAATAAAGAAGCTGAAAAAAGTTACTGCATCAGCAAAGAACTTAAAAAAGATATTAAACTGGCCAAAGCAGAACTGCTTCCCATAGAAGAAAGTATTACGCTTACCGGAGAAGTGGAAAGCAATTCTGATAAAACGGTTCCTTTTGTGAGTCTTGTAGACGGAGTCGTGATGGATACCTATTTCTCACTTGGTGATTATGTGAAAAAAGGACAAACGTTGGCAAGCGTAAAGAGTACAGCTGTGAATGAAATGCAGGATGACACCCAGACCTTGCAGGCTCAGTTGGCAGTTGCGAAAAGAAAGTTGTCTTCTGTAGAAGCCATGTATAAAGATGACATTGCCTCTCAGAAAGATTTACAGGAAGCCCGTTCGGAAGTTGCCATTTTGCAATCTAATATTTCCAAAACACAGAAAAATATGCAGCTGTATTCAGCAGGAGGAAATACCATTCAGATAAAAGCCCCGGCAGACGGATATGTAATTTCAAAGAATATTTCTAAAGGAATGCCTGTGACTGCAGGAGGAGATCAACTGTTTACCATTTCCAATCTGGATAAAGTCTGGGTAATGGCCAATGTATATGCTACCAATATGAGACATGTCTATGTAGATCAGCCGGTAGTAGTAAAAACGCTTGCTTATCCGGATGATAGTTTTTCAGGGAAAATCAACAATATTTCTCAGGTTTTTAATGAAAATGAAAGAGTATTGAAGGCCAAAATCATTATGGATAATAACGGAATGAAGCTGAGACCGGGAATGTCTGCAGATGTTGTATTGCCCGTGAATTCACAAAATAAAAGCGCATTGGCTATTCCTGCGAAAGCCTTAATCTTTGATAACAACCAAAGCTATGTAGTGGTGTATAAAAAAGATTGTGAACTTGAGATCAGACCCGTAACAGAAATTGCTTCCAACAGCCAGTATATTTATGTAGAAGGCAATTTAAAATCAGGTGAAAATGTCATTGCTTCCAACGGGCTATTGATTTATGAAAACCTGAAAAACCAATTAAATAATTCCACGAAGTAATGCGAAAATTTGTACAGAATATAGTTTCCTTCTCTTTAAAAAACTCACTGATTGTTCTTTTAGGGACTTTTCTTTTGCTGGCCGGAGGAATCTATTCCTATATGCATACGCCGATTGAAGCATTTCCGGATGTTACCAATACAAGGGTGAGAGTCATTACCCAATGGCCGGGAAGAAGTGCTGAAGAAATAGAAAAGTTCGTCACCTTACCCATTTCCAAAGAAATGAATGCCATCCCGAACAAAACTTCGGTGCGTTCTATTTCCTTATTCGGATTGTCTGTGGTGACGGTGATTTTTGATGATCATGTGAATGATTTTTATGCCCAGCAATATGCTTCCAATAAACTCGGAAATGTGGAGCTGCCTGCCGGAGCAGAATACAGTATTGAGCCTCCTTCCGGAGCTACAGGTGAAATTTACAGATATATAATCAAGAGTAAACTTCCCATCAAAGAAGTAACCACTATTCAGGATTGGGTAGTGGAAAGAGAATTGCTTGCTGTTCCCGGCGTAGCAGATGTGGTAAGCTTTGGTGGAGAAGAGAAAACATATGAAATAAAAATTAATCCTACGGAATTACACAATTATGACCTTTCCCCCCTGGATGTGTATGAAGCGGTTTCGAAGAGTAATATCAATGTGGGAGGAGATGTAGTGGCAAAAGGTGATCAGGCTTATGTAGTGCGGGGGATTGGTCTTTTGGAGAAAAAAGAAGATATTGAGAATATTCAGATCGAGGTAAAAGGTTCTACGCCTATTCTGGTGAAACATGTAGCAGAAGTAAAAGTTTCTGCGAAACCGAGATTGGGACAGGTAGGCTACAATAAAGAAAATGATGTTGTAGAAGGAATTGTGATCATGCTTCGAGGTGAAAACCCAAGTGAAGTCATTGCAAGACTGAAAGACAGAATAGAAGAACTGAATGGGGGAGAACTTCCCGGTGACGTACAGATTGTTCCGATCATCGACCGTACAGAACTTGTGAACACAACGGTTCATACTGTTTCCAAAAACCTTATTGAAGGAGTCATTCTGGTTTCCATTATTGTGTTTATTTTCCTTTACAACTGGAGAACAACTTTTATTGTTGCGTCAGTAATTCCTTTGGCTTTCCTGTTTGCTATTATTATGCTGAAAATTCAGGGATTGCCGGCCAACCTGATTTCTATGGGAGCACTTGACTTTGGGTTGCTTCTGGAAGGAACATTGGTGATTGTAGAACATGTCTTTGTCGCTCTTGAGCTTAAAGCGAAAAAGATTGGACTACGGAGATTCAATAAAATTTCAAAACTGGGGATCATCAAGAAAAGCGCAGGAAGTGTGGCAAGTTATATTTTCTTTGCCCTATTGATTCTGATCGTTGCTCTGATGCCGATTTTCTCTTTCCAGAAAGTAGAAGGAAAAATGTTCTCACCATTAGCATTTACACTAGGGTATGCATTATTAGGATCATTGATCTTAAGTTTGACTTATGTTCCAGCAATGTGTAAACTTTTGTTGACAAAAAATATTGAAGAAAAAGAAAACTTTATTTCAAGATTCTTCAGAGTTAATATCTACAGAATTTACGAATTCAGTGACCGTCATAAAAAAGGATTTATCATTGGTTTCATTGCTTTGCTTGCTGTTTGCGGATGGAGATTTTCCAATTACGGATCTGAATTCTTACCGAAACTGAACGAAGGTGCGATCTACGTAAGAGCAACCCTGCCAAACAGTGTGAACCTGGATGAATCTGTACGATTGACCAAAGAGATGAAGGAGATTCTCATGAAGTATGATGAAGTGAAATTTGTGATGACCCAAACAGGTCGTCCGAATGACGGAACCGATCCCACCGGATTTTTTAATATCGAATTTAATATTCAGCTGAAGCCGGAAAATGAATGGAAGAAAAACATTTCCAAAGAAGAACTCCTTGAAGAAATGAGAATTTCCCTTGAAAAATTTCCGGGTATCAATTTTGGATTCAGCCAGCCGATACAGGATAATGTGGAAGAGTATGTGGCAGGAGTGAAAGCTCCGCTGGTGATTAAGATTTTTGGAAATGATCTTTTCGAACTTGAAAATTATGCTAATAAAGTAGCCAACTCTATCAGAACAGTTCCGGGAATATCGGATGTGAATGTTTTCAAAAATATCGGACTTCCGGAGTTGAGAATACAGCTTCACGATTCCAAAATGGCAAAATATGGTGTTTCTACAGCAGATGCACAGGCGGTCATCGAAATGACAATCGGAGGACAGGCTGCCACCAAATTTTACGAAGAAGAAAGAATGTTTGACGTAATGCTTAGGTTTGAAAAAGATTACAGAGATACCCCTGAAAAGATGGGAAATATTCTGATCCCGACTCAGGATAATAAAAAAGTCCCTTTGAAAGAAATTGCAACCATTGATTATCATACCGGACCATCATTTATTTACCGTGAAGGAAACAGCAGATACATTGGTGTCGGATTCAATATTGAAGGACGTGATTTAGGAAGTACGATTCAGGAGGCTAAAATGAAAGTAGATAAGGAAGTAAAACTTCCTAAAAATCATAAAATGACATGGGCCGGAGAATTTGAAAGTAAAGAAAGAGCCGCAAAACAGCTGGCAATGGTTGTGCCGATTTCTTTAGTTCTTATTTTGATGCTGTTGTATTTCAATTTTGGAAATATAAAAGACACGCTCATTTCGTCTATTACATTAGCATTCGCATTTATCGGAGGATTCTTATCCCTTTGGTTTACGGGAACGATCTTCGGAATTTCAGCGGGAATCGGTTTCATTATCCTTTTCGGAGTGGCAACCATAGACGGTATCGTTCTGATTGGAGTCATGAAAGAAAACCTACAAAACAGGATGTCACTTAAAGAATCCATAGCACAGGGAGTAAAAAGCAGAATCCGTCCTGTGGTGATGATTGCCCTTATGGGATCTATGGGACTTCTTCCGGCAGCCATGTCCAACGGAATGGGCTCTGAAATTCAGAAACCTTTAGCCATTATGATTGTAGGCGGGCTGATTGTCTGTATGCTGCTGTCATTTACAATACTACCTATCATTTTCCATTATGCCTACTGTAAAAAGCATAAGGAAGCAATATAGTTTCTTTTATTTTGTTCATTATGAGGCCGGGATCCGTGAGGAAGATCCCGGCCTTTTTATTATGCTTTTTTTGTAGCTTCTAAAATTTCAATATTCTTCACCACATCGCTGCTTTCACATTTTTTAAGCTCTTTTAGAAGAGCAGGAGTTAGGATCTTCGGGTTCA
Source organism: Chryseobacterium indologenes (assembly GCF_002025665.1). GTDB lineage: Bacteria > Bacteroidota > Bacteroidia > Flavobacteriales > Weeksellaceae > Chryseobacterium > Chryseobacterium metallicongregator. The sequence goes on from NZ_CP018786.1 coordinate 337,170, forward strand.
GAATTTGGGTTGCAACTTTAGCGGCGGCGTAATCTACAATCCCAATCACAGATTCTCTCAGGAAATTCGGAGTATTGGAGGCGATGATTGCTGTTGCCCAGGAAGTGTCTCTTGCTTTGGATATGGCGAAATCAAGTACAGCATTATCCTTTCCGTTGGAGAGTTTGTCAACAAGATCCACCGGATAGCAGATTTTGTTTAAAGAATCCTGTACGTTCTGATTGATGGAAGCAATGACATTATTAATGTTCTCAAAATCTTTTTTCAGAGGATTTATTTTCCGGTAAGGCATAATAGAAGCAGCAGAAACACCGAGGTCCAGGTTGATGTGAGCATTCATACCAAGAAATATATGCTGTAATATTAAAATATTCTTGTTTTTAGTGGCTTCAAAAGCAGTATACCATGAGTTGGTACATCTTTCTCCTTTGCTATAGCTTTCCCATGCCTGAAGATATCTTTGTGCAAAAGCAATATCAAGCAATGTCATTCTGGGATTATCTTCAAATTTTTTCTGCTGAATTCCTTTCAGAACCTGGGCGGTCATGATTCTGTAGGTACAGGCAAAATATCCCGCAGGGCTTTTGTTTTCCTTGCACCAGATAATTATCTCATCCAGTTTTTTAAGAACTTCTTCAATGGTTTTCATGATGGTTTTGTTTACTTAAAGATAATAAAAAAGTGAGCCGGAAAGCTCACTTTATGTATTGTTCATTCTGATTATGGAGTGATGATTATCGGATCAGGAAAAGGTTCAAGAACCAGTGGCTTGCACATGGCTGCCGGTTGGCAGGTTCCTCCCATGCATATAAAGTTAGTCATTGTGGTAGTACCGTCAGGACATCTGATCATGCCTTCACCATGGCATCCTCCCGGACATTCTGCCGGATAGAGTGTTCCACCAAATACATCTTTCATTTCTGTTCTCGAAAGTTTTGTAATGTTTAATTTTTTCATGAGTTTAATTTTTAATTATGGTATTGGTTTGTTGTAACCCGCTCATCATTAATAAGTGAGTTGAGTTGCTATAAGCTAAAATAATTAAATTAATTCATTGATAAAAGAAATATGTTTTAAATTTTTAATTCAATTTGTGTGTAACATTTTGAAATAAAATTGGTTGTGTGTTTGAATGTGTGTTTATTTCCATTCAAAGAGAGATAAATTATTGTGATTTTCTATTGCTAACGATCTATTAATTCCCTTGTTTATGATTTATGTCATTCTGGTTTTGAATGCAAAGAATTAAGTTTGTGTACTTAAAATAAAAATATGAAAAAACTAAGTTTCTTTTTTACCAGTATTGTTTTGCTGTTTTTAACATCTTGCTCTACTGAAGAATTTGAAAATTCTAACCAAAATGAAAACTCAAAAAAAAGCTCAGGGAGAAATTTTGCTAAATTCGCTGGTGATGGCGCTTATGACATCTTAGGATATGGTTATAACGCAACCGGAGAATATGCAAATTCAAACTCCTCAGGATATCAGGTAATTGATCTTGAAAAGTTCAAAAACGAACAGGCCGGAAGATTGATTACTGATAATGTATTTTCTCAGGAGTATCTTGAAGAATATGGTGAAAATGCAGAAGCGTATTCAAAAATGGTATCTACGAAGGTAGGGGCAACAGCTGGATTTTCTTTATTTAAAAAGCTCATTTCTGTTACTTTTAGTTCTTCGGTGAGTAATACTACAACCAATAAATTTGATGCTAAATATATTTATGGAAGCTATAATCTTTTAATTAAACAAAGAAGATTCAGGTTTAATGCTACTCCTGTTTTATTATCAGATTATTTGACTCCGGAGTTTACGAGTGATCTACAGAACAACAGCCCTGCGCAGATTGTAAACGATTATGGAACCCATGTTGCGGTAGATATTTATACCGGTGCCAAGCTAGATGTAATGTTTCAATCTGAAACAACGAATCAAAGCCGTGAAAAGGCAGCCAGAGTGGGTGTTAAAGTGGGTGTAAAAAGTATTTTTGATGCCAATGTTGATAACGACGTAGATACTTCAGAATCCAATAAAAACTTTTCCAGAAAACTATCCTTTAAAACAAGAGGAGGAGATCCGTCTAAGAGTTTGGTAGGTGAGCTGAACCTTGATCAGGCGAACCCTAAAATTAATATTTCCAGTTGGCAGAACAGTTCAACACCAACGAATGCGGTATTGGTAGAGTTTGGAAGCAATGGTTTGGTTCCTCTTTATGAGCTCATTAAAGATCCGGTGAAGAAAGCTCAATTGAAAGCTTATATCGATCAATATTTAATTGATAATCAGGTGAGATTAGATTATACCAATACGGCAAATCTTGTCAATGGTAATTTTGTTAGAAATCCTGCGACCAACCAAATCTTTTTTATGTTTGAAAACAAATTGAGATATATCCAAAGCCCTATGACACTTTATGGATTATTTAATATTACCAGTGGTGAAATTGCTACTGTGAGCCCAAGCAATTTATCAACAGTAGAACGTGGAGCAGACTTGACACCTGATAATGATCTTAAACAGGATAATTATACCAATAAGATTTATATGAGGGAAGGTAATATTTTAAGATATATTCCAAATATTGGTATTTATAATAAATATAGATTTAATAATAATGCAGTTAAAAAAATAAATGGTACAAATGGCTATACAATAGGCAGCGATATTTTTTAATTTGAAATAATAACTGTAAAAAGAGACTGTCACAAAAGACAGTCTCTTTTTTATTTCTCAAATTTCAATATATAATTGTTTGAAGTGTAGTGTATTAAAAAATAAATTGTATATTTATTTCCAGGTAAAGAGAAATAATAAAGAGGAATCCGAAAATCTTAAAGAGTAGGAAATCAAATTAAACTAAATTAATCATGAAAAATTTAAAAAGCTTAAACAGAAAAGAGTTAAAAACTGTTTTAGGTGGTGCAGCATTGGCTTGTGAAACACCTGTAGATGGAGGCTGTCCGGCAGGATATACATTCTGCAGCAATCCTTATTGCTGTTATCCACCAAGAAAACCATATATCTGTTTTGATTAAGAAAAAAATCCCTCAACTGAGGGATTTTTTATTTATTAAGGATTTTCTTTTTAAAGTTACTGCTTAACGTAAGAATTCAGGTTTAATAGGACACTAAATAATCAGAACCCACTTTTTTCATAAATTTCACGAGGTGACTTTATGAAAACATCTTTCCAGGAGTCTTTGCCATTCTTTAATATATATTGTTCAATAATTTTGTAGCCGATGTAATATCCTATTGCACCGGGAAGTTTTTCATTAAGTTTTGTCTCTCTGCTCCTGAAGATATCTATAATGTTGGCATCTTCTGAAAATTTACTTTTCTCAAAAAATGATTTAATCAGTTCCATGTTTTTTTCACATAGCTTTAATTCTTGATCTGTATAGCCAAGATGTTGTGCAAGTGTATATTTTTTCTTCCAGTATTTTTGATTAATCCAAACGGCAAAACCTTCTCCGATTATAGGTTCCAGTGCAGTTCTGTCATCATGCTTGTTTGTTTTCATCATAATTTGATGGGTAATTTCATGAGGTAAAATTTGCTCAATACTTTCTAAAGACTTATTGTTTTCGTGAGATAAATCTATCACCATCGCGTATCTGCCCAGTCCTCCTAAATCAGTCCACGCGGGGCCAAATAATATATACCAGTCTCCCTTGACATCGTAACCGGTCAGAGTTTTCATGTCTTTAGAAAACTTTTGAAGAGATTGGGTGATTTGTTTTCCATTCACATATTTGCTTTTCTCAATCCAGTTATCTGTTTGAGACTGATTGTCGTTGAGCCATTGTACCACTTTGTCAGAATTTCCCAGATATCCATTCCATAGCTTTTGATACGGAGTGTAAATAGAATCTGCATATACTTTATTCCTTTGAATAGAATCCGAATTTTTGTAGTGCTTCAATATTCTGATTTGTACAGTAGAAACATCAATAGTATTGATGTCCTTTTGGGCAAAAAGGCCCTGGAAGAAAATTATAAGGAAGATAGAAATATATTTTTTCACAGTAAAAAACTTTAAGGATTTTCTTTTGAGATTTCATCGTGATGCTTTAGATACAAAGGTAACGCTGCTGAACCATACCAAGGGAAAATTTCATAGCTGAAAACACCAGCCTGAACCGCAGGATCGGTTTTTACCCATTGTTCAGCTTCTTCCTTAGATTTAGTATTGAAAATAAACATACCGCGGTAGTTTTCCTTATTCTTTTCAAGGAAAGGTCCGGCAACAACAATTTTGCCTTCATCTGCCAGTTTGCCGATATTGGTCATGTGGCCTTTCATGAGTTCTCCCATTTTGGCTTTGTCTTCAATTTTAGCAGAACCTGATGTCAGCATGACAATCGTATAAGGTTTCATTCCATATTTGTCAGCTCCTAAAGAAGTGGCCAGTTCCTGATTATATTTAGGCTTTTCTGCTTTCTTTTCCTGAGCAAAGGAAAAAGCTGATATGAGAAGACCTGCAAGGAGTAATGTTCTTGATTTCATCTTGTTTTATTTTGATAAATATAATAAATCCTTTTAGATTTTTGAAAACTGAATTTTAAGTGATGATAAAAACAAAAAACCTCGATGACTTCGAGGTTTATATCTAATTGTTCTGATGAGGTTATTAATCTTTAATTCGTAAAAATTCTTTCGCCAATTCAATCATCTTTGGATCTCCGGTATATTTACCATGTTCATCTGAAAGTTTTACCGTAGGAATCCATTCTTTATTGGGAGCTTGTACACCGATGAGTTTCATTACGATATTCATTGGTTTCAATCCTACATCATTGGTAAGGTTGGTTCCGATTCCGAATGAGATGCCAATTTTTCCTCTGCAGTAATTGGTGATTTCCTCTACTTTTTCAAGATTTAAAGCATCGGAAAAAATAATATATTTAAACATCGGATTAATCCCGTTTCTTTGATAGTGGGCAATGGTTTTATCTGCAAATTCTAAAGCATCACCACTGTCATGACGAACCCCATCGAAAAGCTTCGCAAATTTTTTGTCGAACTGTTGGAAGAAAACATCGGTAGTATAAGTATCAGACAAGGCCACTCCAAGATCGCCTCTATAGACGTCTACCCAGTGTTCCAGTGCCATTTCATTGGCCATTTTGAATCCATATTCGGCTGCGTGGAACATAAACCATTCATGAGCATGCGTTCCGATTGGTTTTACGCCGTACTTCATTGCAAAATGAACGTTTGAACTTCCGATAAATGTAGATTCTTTTTTCTGAGTTAAAGCTTCCATTACCAGATTCTGAACCTTATAAGAATGTCTTCTTCTCGTTCCGAATTCTGCAAATGTTACTCCAAGTCTACCCAATGAGTCAGCCTTTTCGATTGTTTTGCTCATCACCACTTCGTTGGAATCTCTTTCCATGTGGTTCATCTCGTAATGCAGCTCACTGATTAATGCAAGTAGTGGAACTTCCCAAAGAATGGTTCTGTACCAAAGTCCTTCCACAATAACGGAAAGATCGCCTCCTTCCTGATGAATTTTTACTTCAGATGGGTCATAATGGTAGCCTTCTAAAAAATCAAGATAGGGTAGATCTATATAAGGACATGTTCTTGCCATGAATTTTTTTTCATCCTTCGTAAGCTTAAGTTCAGCCATTTTATTCACAGCTTCTCTTAAAGCAGCATCAAACCCTTCCGGGAAGTGGTGCTTCCCTCTGTTGATAAATTCATATTTTACAATAGAACCCGGAAATAGCTTTACCACAGCATTCTGCATGGTTATTTTATAGAAATCATTATCAAGGATAGAGTTTAATCTGACGTCGTTCATAATATGTGTAATTTTAACGCAAATATAAAAATAAAAAATAAAATCCCCTAAATGTAAGGCGATTTTTTTGAAATATTTCCATGCTTTTTGATGGAGTTACTTTCCAAGATAAGAATTGTGCACCAGACTTCTTTCTCCTGTTCGGTAATATAGTAGCTCATTTGAGAGTTTGGCCTATATATATAATTTTACAACAGTATTCTGCATGGTAATGTTATGAAAATTGTTGTCGGGTATTGAATTAAAGGGTAATGCAGATTTTTTTTGTAATAAAATTTAATAATTTAATTTTGTTTTCTATATTTATTTAGGCAGTAAAATGAAAAAATACGGATTTATAAGTGTTTTTGTTTTTCTATTAGGCTATTTTTTTTACTTAGTTTCGGAGATTCTTTCTTTGCCAAAAGGTGTAGGCTATTTTTATCCTGTTGATGATGTTTATATTCATTTGGAGGTAGCAAAAAATATAGCTGATAAGTTTTTATTTTCTATCAACTCCAATTCATTTGATCCGGCATCTTCATCTATATTATATAGTTTATTTTTGAGCCTTTTAATAAAAGTTTTTGGGGATTCATCTTATTATCCTTTGTTTATTAATCTTACGTTTGGAGTTTTAACAAGTTTTTACGCAGCCAATTTTGTTGCCCTTCAATATGGAAAGAAGTTTGCTCTGTTTTTTATTTTTCTGTTGCAGCCATTAGCAATGATTTATCTTTCCTCTATATTAGGAATGGAGCATACTATTCATATATTCCTCATAGTTCTGTTTTTTATTTTTTATAATAAATTAGCTTCAGGAGATGTGAAGGCTTTCTCACATTTATTAATAGTCGTTTTTTTTCTCGGAGCAGTAAGATTTGAAAGTGTGTTCTTCATTTCTGCCGTTATTTTTGTTTTTGTAGGTCAGAAAAAATTTAGACAGGGCTTATTGATGGGTTTTGTCGGGTTTTTCCCTATAATTATGTATGGATTATATTCTCTTCTTATGGGAGGGCTGTTTTTCCCAAATTCAGTACTTGTCAAAAGTAATTTTCATGTTTCAGATGTGGAAAGCTTTATAAAAATATTGAAAAGCAAGTTTTTGATTGTGGATTATATTAAGTATTTGTTTCCTTTCAGTATATTTTATTTAATGTATGCTTTTTCCAGATATAGACATGCAAAATTTCAAAAAGTTCTTGAAATGGAAGCATTGCCAATCATAATTTTGCTTACTTCTTATGGGCAGCTCATTTTTGGAATAATGACATTTAGATATGAAAATTATTTGATGATTGCCTATCTTTTTATTGGAGTTAAAATTTGTGATTTTTATTTTAAAACTTCAGGTTTCTCTATTCCTAAGCTTTTTGCTTTTTTATTTGTAGGCTACTCGGTAGTTTTTGGACTATTCAAAATGTATTGGTATCATCCGGTTTTATATACTGATTCTAAAAATCTTTACTACAACCAATATAAGCTCGCACAGTTTTTAAAAAAGTATTATTATTCTGAAACAATTGTAGCCAATGATATTGGCGCAATCACTTATTTTACGAATATTGAAGTTTTAGATATGTATGGATTGGGAAGTACAGATGTTGCAAAATACAAATATAAAAACCCTGATGGGAATGATTTTTCATATTTTATGGAAGAATTAAGTTGCCGTAAAAATGCGCGAATTGCTGTAATATACCCAGAATGGTTTGTAAGTCAAATTCCCCAAAATTGGGTTTTGGTTGGAAAATGGAAAATGAGTGATTTTAGAAATCCTCATATAAGGTATGTCAATTTTTATGCTGTTACAAAAAATGACATACCTTATTTAAGGAAAAGTTTAAAAGAGTTTAAATATAATTACTTCCCAAGATAAGAGTTATACATCCAAACTTCTTTCTCCTGCTCGGTAATATAGTCGCTCATTTGCGAGTTGGTACCTTCATCTCCAGCTTCATCTGTGATATCTAAAAGTTCTCTCTGCAAATCAATCACCACTTTGAATGAGCTTAGAATCTGTTCAACACTTTTGGTGCCGTCAGTTACTTCTTTGCTTTCCTTAATGGTTGCTACCTTTAAGTAATCTGAATAGTTATGTGCAGGGGTAGCTCCTAACGTAAGGATTCTTTCTGCAATTTCGTCAATCTTTAATACAAGGCTGTTGTACAATTCCTCAAACTTCGGATGAAGGGTGAAAAACTGTTCTCCTTTAATATTCCAGTGAGAACCTCTGGTATTCTGATAGAATACAGAATAGTTAGCCAATAAAACGTTTAATTTTTCTGAAATCTTTTTGCAATCGGCTTCTTTAAGGCCAATGATACTAGCATTTTTCATATGTATATATTTATTTTTTTAAGGTTAGATACAATCACTGCTTCCATTAAGTATGGGAGGAAGCTTTTTTGATGTGATTGATAGTTTATCATTTTGTATATCTCAAATTTACGAAATATCGTGCCGAACTCCACTGATTATTAATAGATCATAACTATAAGAAAGTTTTTAAATATAGTTTGGAAGTATTAATATTGTGCTTATTTAAAACAGACTTCAGAAATTATATACTTTTATGCTTTTTGACACCCCTATCAATATACCTGAAAATAAAGGAAGATCACTGGTTAAATATTTCAGTATTGGAATTGTACTGATTTATATTGGTGTTTTTATTGCGTTATATCTGAAAGCTGAAGAGCCATTTTCAGCCTGGACAATTTCTGATTGGCTGATCAATTATACTGATGGCGGTTTCAAAAGAAGAGGTCTTTTGGGAGATATGTTTTTTTATATACAGGATGTAACGGGATTGAATTTACAATTTCAAATCTTTATTCTTCAGATCGTGGGGTTGTCAGGGATTCTGTACGGGATGCTTTTATACCTAAAGAAATATAAGGTTGATCTTTTTTATCTGAGCATCATGGCCTCACCTTATATTCTTTTATTTCCTGCATTGACTGTGAGAAATGCCGGGAGAAGAGAAATCATCTTAATTCTTATAATGCTTTGGTATTCTTTTGTGAAAAAATCTAAGCTTAATGATGCGTTATTATGGATTTTTTATATCATTTTTCTTTTCATACACGAGGCCGGATTTTTTTTTCTTCCCTTTTTATTATGGATTAATTATTCCAAGTGGCAAAAAATTAATCTTAAATACATGCTGTCTATAGCAGTAGCTGCGTTTGCCAATATTGGTATTATCTATTTTTTGGGTGGAAATGTGAACGAAGGAGAAAGTTTATCGATCCTGAAAAGCAGAGGAGTGGTTTTTCAGAAAGAGAATATTTTTGATCTGGAATATTATTTTGATTTTAACTATGTTCTTCAGTACAAATTATCGTTTCTGGTTCATGCTATTGAGCTCCTTATCATGATATTTCAAATGGGACTTTATATTTATTTGTTTAAAAAAGAATCATTCTATAGCTATCTTTTCTGCAATGTGATCTGCCTTCTTTGGGTAACTCCTTTATATTATCTTGGAATTGATTGGATGAGATGGAATTATATTTATTCTACATTATTATTTATTGTTTTTACATCACTTTTAAAAACAAATGATTCCGGAGAGATCTCATTCAATAATAACCCGATAAAATCTCCATATCTTATTTTTTCTGGTATTTTTTATATACTGATTCTCTTGCATCTTCAACATGATACCATGATTGAATGGATTCAAAACTACCTTATATTGATCTTGAGTTAAAATTAAAGCAGTAAATCCGGAATCTATTTTGAAGAAAAAAATATTAAAAATCAGAAACAGATAAATTTCATAATTATTTAATATTCATTTTTAGGCTGTAAAATCTATTTCTTCCTGTTTGTTTTCCGCATGTATATTGTACTTCTATATTGATACTCATGAAATATGTTTCATTTCGGATGTAAGTATTTGATTTTAATTTTTATATAAGAGTTTGCAGATTAAAAAAATATTACTATTTTTGCACCCTAAAATAAAAAGCAATTAAATGCCTACTATTCAACAATTAGTAAGAAAAGGAAGAGCCACGCTTGCCAAGAAGAGCAAATCGGCTGCCCTAGATTCTTGTCCACAAAGACGTGGTGTATGTACGAGAGTATATACAACTACACCTAAGAAACCTAACTCTGCACTTAGAAAAGTAGCAAGGGTAAGACTTTCTAACGGTAAAGAAGTTAACGCCTATATCCCGGGCGAAGGACACAATCTTCAGGAGCACTCGATAGTATTGGTTAGAGGCGGAAGGGTGAAAGACCTACCGGGAGTACGTTACCACATCGTAAGAGGTGCATTAGACACCGCTGGTGTAAATGGAAGAACTCAGAGAAGATCTAAGTACGGAGCTAAGAGACCTAAACCAGGACAAGCAGCTGCTGCTCCTGCAAAAGGAAAGAAAAAATAATCATTAAATAAGGTACAAAAGCAATGAGAAAGACAAAAGCGAAAAAAAGACCGTTGTTACCAGATCCTAAATTTAATGATCAATTGGTAACGAGATTCGTAAACAACTTAATGCTTGACGGTAAGAAGTCAATCGCATTTAAAATTTTCTATGATGCATTAGAGATCGTAGAAACTAAAAAAGGAGATAACGAAAAAACTGCACTTGAAATCTGGAAAGATGCACTTACAAATGTAATGCCTCACGTAGAAGTACGTTCTAGAAGAGTAGGTGGAGCTAACTTCCAAATCCCTATGCCAATCAGAGCTGATAGAAAAATTTCTATGGCAATGAAATGGTTAATCAAATATTCTAAAGCTAGAAATGATAAGTCTATGGCTTTGAAATTAGCTAACGAAGTTGTAGCTGCTTCAAGAGAAGAAGGTGCTGCTTTCAAAAAGAAATCTGATACTCACAAAATGGCGGAAGCTAACAAAGCTTTCTCACACTTCAAATTCTAATCTGAAATGGGAAGAGATCTTAAATTTACAAGAAATATTGGTATCGCTGCTCACATTGATGCAGGTAAGACTACCACTACAGAAAGGATTCTATTCTATACAGGGGTAAACCACAAAATTGGTGAAGTTCACGATGGTGCTTCTACAATGGACTGGATGGAGCAGGAAGCAGAAAGAGGTATTACTATTACTTCTGCAGCGACCACTTGTTCTTGGAACTTTCCAACAGATCAAGGAAAACCTCTAGCTGATACTAAGCCTTACCACTTCAACATCATTGATACACCGGGACACGTTGACTTCACAGTAGAGGTAAACAGATCTTTAAGAGTATTGGATGGATTGGTATTCTTATTCTCTGCAGTAGATGGAGTAGAGCCTCAGTCTGAAACAAACTGGAGACTTGCTGACAACTACAAAGTTGCAAGAATGGGATTCGTAAACAAAATGGACAGACAAGGTGCTGACTTCCTTAACGTGGTAAACCAGGTTAAAGAAATGTTAGGATCTAACGCAGTTCCAATCGTTTTACCAATCGGTGCTGAAGAAGATTTCAAAGGTGTTGTTGACTTAATTAAAAACAGAGCGATCATCTGGGATGAAGCAGGACAAGGAGCTACTTTCGAAGTAGTGCCAATTCCTGAAGATATGAAAGATGAAGTTCTTGAATATAGAGAGAAACTAGTAGAAGCTGTTTCTGAATATGACGAAACTTTGATGGAGAAATTCTTCGAAGATCCGGATTCAATTACAGAAGAAGAAATCAATGCTGCATTGAGAGCTGCTACTATCGATTTATCTATTATCCCAATGACTTGTGGTTCTTCATTCAAGAATAAAGGAGTACAGTTTATGTTGGATGCAGTATGTAAATACCTTCCTTCTCCATTGGATAAAGATGATATCAAAGGTACTGACCCAAGAACAGATGCTGAAATTACAAGAAAGCCATCTGTAGATGAGCCTTTCTCTGCTCTAGCATTTAAGATTGCTACTGACCCGTTCGTGGGAAGATTAGCATTCTTCAGAGCATACTCTGGAAGACTGGATGCTGGTTCTTATATCTTGAACACTCGTTCAGGAGATAAAGAAAGAATCTCTAGAATCTATCAGATGCACGCTAACAAGCAAAACCCAGTAGAATATATTGAAGCTGGTGATATTGGTGCAGCAGTAGGATTCAAGTCTATCAAAACTGGTGATACAATGTGTGACGAGAAAAACCCAATCGTTCTTGAATCGATGGTTTTCCCTGATCCGGTAATTGGTATCGCTGTTGAGCCTAAAACTAAAGCTGACCAGGATAAAATGGGTAACGCTTTAGCAAAATTGGCTGAAGAAGATCCAACGTTTACGGTTAGAACTGACGAAGCTTCTGGACAAACGATTATCTCTGGTATGGGTGAGCTTCACTTAGATATCATTGTTGACCGTATGAAGAGAGAGTTCAAAGTTGAAGTAAACCAAGGACAACCTCAGGTAGAGTACAAAGAAAACTTAACAAAAGTTGCTCAACACAGAGAAGTTTACAAAAAACAATCTGGTGGTAAAGGTAAATTTGCTGACATTGTATTTGAACTAGGACCTGCAGACGAAGGTAAAGTTGGTTTAGAATTCATCAATGAGATCAAAGGTGGTAACGTTCCTAGAGAATTTGTTCCTGCAATTGAAAAAGGATTTAAAGCTGCAATGAAGAACGGTCCTTTGGCTGGTTTCGAAGTTGAAGGTATTAAAGTTACTCTTAAAGACGGATCTTTCCACGCGGTGGATTCTGATGCTCTTTCATTTGAAATGGCTGCTAAATTAGGATTTAAAGAAGCGGGACGTGCTGCTAAGCCAGTAATTATGGAGCCTATTATGAAGCTGGAAGTTGTAACTCCGGAAGAATATATGGGTAACATCATTGGTGACCTTAACAAAAGAAGAGGTACTATCAGTGGTCAGGAAGAGAAAAATGGAGCTGTTGTAATCAAAGGTTCTGTTCCACTTTCTGAAATGTTTGGATACGTAACTACTCTAAGAACACTTTCATCAGGAAGAGCTACTTCTTCTATGGAATTAGAGAAGTACCAAGCTACTCCACAAAACGTTGCTGAAGAAATCATAGCTAAAGCAAAAGGTTAATTTTTAAATTAAAGAAATGTCACAAAGAATCAGAATAAAACTAAAATCTTACGATTACAACTTGGTAGACAAGTCTGCTGAGAAAATCGTAAAAACGGTAAAGGCTACTGGTGCTGTTGTAAACGGTCCAATTCCATTGCCAACGAATAAGAGAATCTTCACAGTATTGAGATCTCCGCACGTAAACAAGAAAGCAAGAGAGCAGTTCCAACTTTCAGCTCACAAGAGACTAATGGATATCTACTCTTCTTCTTCTAAAACTGTTGATGCTCTAATGAAATTAGAACTTCCTTCAGGTGTAGACGTTGAAATTAAAGTGTGATAAATGCATACTTTGCAATGATTATACAATCCGTTCCTTTTTAGGGACGGATTTTTTTTAGGGATTGCTTTACGGAATCAAAACGATCAAAAGCAGATTTGAAAACTATCAAATCTGCTTTTTTTTTGCATTGTACTTTCTATAATCATAAAAAGTGTTAAGGAGATTACCTTTAATGATAGAGTGGATCTGTTCAGGGATTTTAAAGAGTCCTGCTGAAGGATTAATGATCTGATATTAATCCTTCTTTTTCAGGTGACATATGTCACTGTTGTTTATTTATTTAGAATTAATAAAAATAATAATTTTGCAAAAAATTATCAGATGAATAAAGTAGTATCCTTTTCTCTGCTTGTATTAGGTGGGGTTTTTGTAAATGCACAGAAAGTTAATGATTCTATTAAAAAGTCGAAGGAAATTGACGAAGTAGAATTATTCGGTGAAAGAAAAAAGCAGCCGCAAGGTTTGGAGACAATCACAAGATTGCCATTAAAAACCAGAGATCAGATTCAGAGTATTTCAGTAATCTCCCATAAAGTAATTGAGGATCTAGGAGGGTTAACGGTTACAGACGTTGCAAAGAATGTTCCTGGAGTAACTCAATTCGGTAGCTACGGTGGAACCAGAGAAAGTATGTCCATCAGAGGATATAGGGGAGTTCCGGTTTTAAAGAACGGAGTTCAGATGGATTCTGATTTCCGTACTGCAGGAATGCTTACCGATATGCAGGGAATAGAAAGTATTCAGATAATTAAAGGATCTGCTGCTGTAACACAGGGAATAGGTGACGGTTTAGGTTCTGCAGGTGGAGTGATTAATGTGGTTACTAAAGTTCCTAAATTTATCAATCAGACGAATGTTGGTTTCAGATATGGAAGCTGGGATTTCTATAGACCAACAGTTGACTTCCAGAGAGTATTGGATTCTCAGGGGAAAGTTGCTGTCAGACTCAATGCAGCTTACCAAAATAATAATAGCTTCAGAAGATTTATTAATACAGAGCGTATTTACGTAAATCCATCCATTGCCATCCGCCCGGACGATAAAACTGAGATTGTGGTGGAAATGGATTATATGCATAACAATACAACACCGGATAGAGGAACTGTAAACCTTGCCAAAGGAGATACTGAGGCAATATACAAAATGCCGGGAAGAAAATTCCTTGGATTTTCTACAGATAATGCAAAGACCGAAACATTCAACTTCTCAACAACAGTTACAAGAAAGCTAACTGAGAAATTGAGATTAAGAGCGGCTTATATGAGCTCATCTTATCAGACTGAAATTGTAGGTGCAGCACTCGCTCCTTTAAAGAGAGATAACCCGACAGAGTTCCGTAACAGAACATTAACCCGATCTGATAGAGAGGATTTAAATAAAGTATTTCAATTCGATTTTATTGGAGCTGATGTCATGACAGGATTCATGAAACATACTTTTCAGGTAGGTTTTGACTGGAAAGAATCTAATGTTACAACGACTTCATATAAAGCAAAAGATGTTGACCAGATCAATGTCCTGAATGAAATCAACAATATTCTTCCTGCAGGAGTTAATATAGACTTATCAACAGCTAACGCTATTAATACAGTAGCACCTACAATGGGGTTAATGGCACAGGATGTCATTACTTTTAATAAGTATGTTAAAGCTCATTTAGGAGTTCGTTACAGCAGACTCATTGGCTCAGATAAAGAAAAAGACTACGCATGGAATCCTTCATTGGGGATTATGATTTCTCCGATTGAAAATATGAACATATTTGGTTCCTATACAAGCACTACAGCGCTGAGAAGTTCCAATAATGTATTGTTCAGCGGAGGAACTGTAGGAGCATCTACTACAAAACAATGGGAGGCTGGAATTAAATCAGACTGGTTGAATGAAAGATTAAGATTTAATGTAACGCTTTTTGATATCAAGACAGATAATTTATCATATGAACTTCTTGATGGTGGAAATCCTACCGGAAAATATGCCCTTGCCGGTAACTTAAAAAGACAGGGTGTTGAAGTTGAATTGATAGGTAAAATTCTTCCAAACCTACAAGTGATGACAGGATGGGCTTATGTGGATGCGCAATATGAAGACAGCCCTTCATTTGTGAATGGTTCAGCACCTATTAATACCCCTAAACATTCTGCTAATGCGTGGTTGAATTATAAATTCGATACAGGCATGTTAACAGGTCTTGACGTAGGAGCCGGAATCTATTTTGTTGGACAAAGACCAGTGGATGACTATAAACAACAATATACCAATACAGAAAATGGCCATGTGAATGGAACTCAGCCAGGAGAAAAACCTTTCTTCATGCCGCAATATACTACGGTAGATGCCCAGATAGGATATTCCTTCAAAAATGGATTAGGATTAAGAGGGTTCTTCAATAACATCTTTGACTCAGTAGGATATAATTCTTATTTCAGAGGAGGGTACATTGATCAGATTCAGCCGAGAAACTTTGCTGTACAGGTAAACTATAAATTCTAACTCAAAAAAATATTATGAAAATTACCAGAACAGTATTCTTATCATTGATTGCCGTAGCTGGTTTAGTTTCATGTTCCGAAGAGCATTTGTCTGATGAAGAACTGAAAACAGCCAGAGAAAATATTGAAAAAAGTTACAATAATCCTAAAAGCATATACTCTTGGGGGAATATTTCTCCCTGGAAGGATCATGGGAATAACACATTTTATCCAAAACCTTTTTCATCTGCTCAAATCGGAAAGAGTATGATAGCAGAAGAAAAACAAAACCTTGAAAACCGTTTTTCAGGAAAAATCAAATAATATATTTCACACATTCATATCAATTTTAATTAGAAAACATTAAGACAATACTCTGTCTTAATGTTTTTTGTTTGTGTTTATTATTCCTGATTCCCGTTAATTTTATACATTTATTATTTTAAAAACAAAAGCTATGAGTCATAAAGATCATCATATTTTTGAGAAATTTTCAAACTGGGCTGTGAAATTTACAGGAAGTCCGTATGCTTTTATAGGAGCTTTTCTTATTGTAGTAGTATGGGCAGTTTCAGGACCTTTTTTTGACTATTCCGAAACCTGGCAGTTAGTAATCAATACAGGCACTACAATCATTACTTTTCTGATGGTTTTCCTGATTCAGAAAGCTCAGAACAAAGATTCCAAAGCCATACAGATCAAACTCAATGAGCTTATTGCGGCTCATGAAAAAGCAAGCAACCGTATTGTGGATATTGAAGATCTTACGGAAGCAGAATTGGACCAGCTTCACATCTATTATGAAAAACTGGGGCAGCTTGCCAAAAAAGATGCTGATATTCATACTTCTCATTCCATTGATGCAGCACAAAGAAATCAGGATTATAAGTATGAATTCTTTAAAAGAAAACATGAAGAATGGATGCAGAAACAGGAACATAAAAAGCAGAATTAAAAATTTTCTAAATATTTTTGAATATTATGATTTTTTTTAATTCTCTTATTGGTGTTATTATGGATTTTAGTGTTTATTTTTAATTTTTAATCTTGTTTTTAGTGTTTGTTTCAATAAATATTTACTTTTATTGAAAAAAAACATATGAAAGCAAAATTATTTTGTTTGCCGATATTTCTGTTAGCAATATCCGCAAATGCACAATGGAGCAGAGGATTGCCTCAACAGAAAATAATAAAAAAGAGTGATCATTCTGTTTACTACAAGCTTGATATTGACCAGATAAGAACACAGCTGCTAAGAGCTCCTAAAATGGGTGAAGGTTCTCCCATTACTATCAATATTCCTACTCTTGAAGGGAAAATAGAAAAATTTACCGTCAACAGTTTTCCGGTTATGGATGAAACTTTGGCTAATAAATACCAGTTGGGCTCTTATGTAGGGATTGGAACTGATGATCCAACCAAATACATCCGTTTCAGTGTTGCTCCCAATGATTTCCAGTCTATGATAATTGGTGCCGACGGGCAATATGAATTTATAGAACCTGCAACATCTGATAAGTCTTATTATTCCGTACATGGGAAGACTAATAAGAACGGACATGCATTTGTGTGTAATACAAAAGAAGATAAAGAAGCTGTTGCTAGAATGCAGAAGCTTATGAACTCCGGATCTACAGCCAAATCAAATAATAAAACATTCCATACCCTTAGACTGGCAATGTCTGTAACAGGGGAATATACTGCTTTCTTTGGAGGGGCAGCAGGTGCTCTTACCCAAATAAATGCTACTTTATCAAGAGTGAATGGTGTACTTGAAAAAGAATTTAATGTACATGTTAATGCGATTAATGCTCCCAACCTAATATTTACGGATGCTGCCAATGATCCTTATAGCGAATCCAGTCTTATGTGTAAATGGAATAATGAATTGATGAATACATTACATGGAGGAGCATACGGTGTTACAGATGCAGATTTTGATATAGGACATTTATTTGGAGCAACAGGGGGTGGTGGAAGTGCCGGTTGTATCGGTTGTATCGGAAGTAATGATACCTCTACAAGTATTGATCCTAGTTGTCAAAACTCACCTTCTCCAGGCAATTATAAAGGAAGTGGATATACTTCCCCTGGAATTGATTATTACGCTGGTGGAACATGGAACCAAAACAGTACTGCTCAATTACCACCAAGTGGAGACGCTTTTGATATTGATTTTGTAGCACATGAGATCGGGCACCAATTGGGAGATTCCCATACATATAGTTTCTACGAAAATTTTCTGAATCAGGAAGTAGAACCAGGTTCAGGATCTACCATCATGGGATATGCAGGAATTACAGGTCCGAATACAGATGTACAAAAGCATTCCGATGTATATTTTCATAATGTAAGTATTGAGCAGGTACAGACCAATCTTGCTTCTGTAACAGCAGATATTGAAACTCCGATTACCAATAATCCACCTGTGGTTACAGCAATGCCTACTACTTATACCATTCCGAAATCTACAGCATTTGTGTTGACGGCATCAGCTACAGATCCGGATGGAGATGCACTGACCTATTGCTGGGAACAGGTAAATCCGAGCAGTTTAGGCAATGGAGTAACCAAAAATAATATCGGAAATACAAGTTCAGGAGCGAATTTCAGATCCTGGGCACCTACTGCAAGTCCTACAAGATATTTTCCTAAACTGGCTACAGTGCTTGGCGGTGCTGTAAAAAATACAACAGATTTTGAAGCTGCAAGTACAGTAGCAAGAACAACAAACTTCCGGGTAACGGTAAGAGATAATAAACCGGGAGGACAGGCTCAGACTGCTCATACTACACAGACTGTAGTTGTAGGGAATGCGGCTGCGTTTACCGTTAATACAACATCACTGACTCCTAATGCGAACTCTGCTATTGCATGGACGGTTTCCGGAACTACAGCTTCTCCATATAATGTAGCGAATGTTAAAATTGATTATACAGAAGATGGTGGAGTAACCTGGAATGATCTGGCTGCATCAGTACCCAATAACGGATCGGCAAGTGTTTTCATTCCTGCATCTTTAACCGGAAAAACTATTCACCTGAGAGTTTCTGCTATCGGAAATGTTTTCTATGCCGTGAAGCAAGCTACGGTATCCAGTCTTTTGGCAGTTTCTGAAGCTGGAAATGTAAAATCTGTTAAGATTTATCCAAACCCTGCAGAAGACGTCTTGAATGTAATGAATGTTTCATCCAATGCATCTTATGAAATTTTCAATGCTCCGGGACAGTTGATTGCAAAAGGAACAATAGGAGAGGGTAAGATTAATGTAAGAACTCTTGTGAAAGGAATTTACTTTATTACCATCAATAATAAAGAAGAGAAAAGCACAACCAAGTTTGTGAAAAAATAATCCAGTAAAAAATCAAAATAAAAAACCTCTGAGTCATCAGAGGTTTTTTTTATGGTTTGTATTATCTCATAAAATAGTTGAAATAGCTACAGCTTCCCATCAGGTTCTTTGTGGTTTCAGTGTCAGAATACTGAGCTTTCAGCTGAGCAAAGTAGGTTCTGTATTTCTGGTTTTTAAGTTGGTCCATTTCCTTTTGGCGGGCCTCTTCTTTTTCAGACCATTTCGGATCAGAATAATCAAAATCTTTTGGTGCTTTCGCCTCATACTGATAATATTTACCCTGTTCAGCACTTGCCATCTGGAATAAGATTCTTGCTTTTTCCTCTTTATTATTGGAAAGTTTAAGTGCTTTTTGATAATAATTGATTGACAGGTCAAAATTATCAGGTTCAATATAAGAAGTATCAAGGAAGTTTTTATAATAATACTTGTAAGGATTCTTTCTGTCCGTATTCCAGAAATCATATTTACCTCCGTTACTGTTGTCGATATCCATAACAAACAACTGACGATAATATCCTAAAATAGAAGTATTGTATAATAAGTTTCCGATGAGTTGATTGGCTTTTGCTGCTTTTTCACCTGTGCCGTTTCCAATCTTTTTTAGTTGAATCAATGCATCTGCCAATTCAAGTTTGTCCATACTTGTTTTAATGAAAGGGAAATCAGTGTAACTTTCTGTTTTCATACTTTCCGTATCAGGACTTCCAAAGCTTTCCCACACATTATGCCCGAAGACAAGGTTTGAAATATTTTTAAACCCGTTATACTCAGCAGGAGCATATTGTTTTGGAGTGATGGTCTGTCCACTCTTTTCATTCCATTCATAATTCTGTCTTGGAATTCCTGCAAAGCTTTTTGCTTTTTCATAATAAGCTTTCGCCTTTTCAAAATCGGCAAGTCTCATGGCTCTGTCTCCATAAATGGTACTGAAGAAGGCATCAATATTGCCTACACTGTCCATATTTTTTGAGATGATCTGCTGCTCAAACTGGGTTTTATTTGGCTTTCTGTAAAACTCTTCCACGCTTTTTACCAGACTTGAGTTCGGGTTATATTGGAGATCAGAAAGTTTATTGTTCATCAGGAATGATTTTCCGTCCTCTCCCTGAAGGAAGTAACGGTTTGCAATAACATCTTTAAGGAAATCTGCGGTAGAAGGTACTTCGCCATAATAATCGAAATTATCTGTAGTGGCTGTATCTTTTTCTACCTTTTTGTCTACGAAGTATTCTGCATACTCTTTCATCAGATGATCTTCATAGTCTGCATCAATTTTCGGCTGAGAAACGATGTCATTCAGAACTTTCATTCTTTTGATTTCCTCCAGATATTCCAGATTGGTAGTTTTGATGTCGTTCAGAATTTCAGAACTTTCTTTATAGTCTTTCTTTAAAAACTTAAGATAAGCGTCTGCAATCTGCCAGTATTCATCCTTAGATTTTTCTTTTGTTTTGTCTGTGAATTTTTCCAGGCTGTCCAGGAAGTCCTGTGTTTTTTCATCGTAATAATAGCCTGTTCTGGTATAGAAAGGAATTCTGTCCGGATTGCTGAACAGTTCATCATCACTTTGATCAGCTTTAGCATTATCACCTGTTTTATCAGATTTAGAACCGCCGAAAAGATTTTTAAAGAACCTTACAATTTTCTGCCAGAAAGAAAGTTTTTCTTCCTTTACTTCAGGTTTCGTTTGAGCTGTAGAATTGTTTTTTGCAGCGTTGTCCGTAGAGTTTTCTTTTGCCGATACCTTTTGAGCCTCCGAAGTATAGTAATACGTAGGCAGATAGCTTCTTTCAAGTTCATTGATACTTCTTGCAGCCATTACCTTCAGAATCTCGGAATCAGGATTGATCTCATACATCTTTTCCATCATTGGAATAGGATTGTTGAAGTCTTCATATCCTAACAGAAAATAAGCCATATTCTTTTCCTCATTCGTATTGGCTCTTTTCATGATATTGCTGAAAGAGGCAGTATCTGAAAGCTTCATAGAAACAAATGCAGATTCTTTACGGTCTTTGCTATTCATGAATACCTGGAAAAAATTCCAGTTAGCATCACTGTTCATTTCCAATCCTCTTTGTGCTCCTGCCAATTGGTCCAGAGACATGAAATAGACTGTTCCTTTTAGTTTGATGGGAGCAACATATGTTTTGAAAGCCTGTACCGCAGAATCATAATTTCTTGTATAATGATTCAGACGTACCAGCTGATATCCGTAACGTTGTTTGATTTCAGGATTTCTCGCTGCGTTGTATAAAGAGGTCAAAGCTGCGATCGTTTTATTGTAATCAAGAGCAGTAGCATTTTTTCTGTTGGCATCTCTGTCATAATAGAATGAGTTTTCACTTTCTATATAATTGATGCTCATATAAGGCTCAAGATATTTGGCTTCAATCAAATAATCAATGCCTTCCTTGTATTTTTGGTAAAATCCTGTACCTAGTTTTTGTAAAATAGGGTTGGTTGGATTTCCGCTCTTTAAAGCATTCAGGTCGTTCATACTGATTTTATACACCAGATTCTGGGTTTCAGAATAGCTGAGCTGATTGTTGAAGAACCTTTTCCATGTTTCCACATTGTCATCAGGAATCAATGCTGAGTTATATCCTCCATAAAATCTGCTTGAATAATTGTGCAGAAAAGGAAGATAAGCCTTGTCCTTGATGATGGTTTGTGTAAAAAGGTTGAAGTAATCATAATCAGGATCTGACCACGCACACGCGTCAGATTGTGTATAGAAAAGTGATACAACCGCAAGTGAAAGAATGTACTTTTTCATAGGGTGTGTAGTGTTTTTTTAGTTTTAATATTGTATGATGGTAGTGTTCTGGTAAGTATGCCTCTATCTTTAAAAGATTAAAATTTCCGGTCTAACACAAATTTACTATCTAATTGATAATAAATGATATTAAAATGCGGGATTTTTTTCTGTAAAAAGGCAATGACATCGTCAAGCTGTTCTTCGGAGATTTCTTCTATCTTTATTTTGAAGCCTTTATTTAAATAGCTTCCAAAGTAGAATCCGTCTTTCATGACTTCAACTTCATGATCTGAAATCTTTTTGAAATTGGAGTTTTCCAGATCTCTTTTTGATAAGGCATTAATAAGTTTGTGTTTTCCTAAATGATTGGTAACAATCCCCCACGAATAAATAGGAAGTGCCACTTCAATATTTTTGATAGGGTAATCTTCCATTTTCGAAAGATAACTTTTCAGAATATTCACATCCAGGATAGAATTCTTATCAGAGTTCTCGAGCGGTGACGAAGTAGAGTAGCACATCAGGTATACTTTTTCTACCGGAGGAATTCCGGTCTGCTTTTTATCTTTCACCTGATGAAGACGGAGCGTGCAGGTAATTTCTTTTCCGGAAACTCTTTTGAGTTCTTTCAGAAATTTAAAATAATCATTCCGTGTTCCGGCGGTCCAGTCACAATCAATTTGAATTTCAGAATAAGTTTTCAGGTGATATACTTCTGTTTTCTTTTGAACCAATAGATGAATGCTTTCTGCCAGGAATTTGATCTCTTCTGCAGAAATACCCAGTAATGTCTGATTGGTAATGAAAACCGTAGGAACAATCTGCTTGTCTGTCTGAAAACTTTGGTCTTTGGTGATAACAGCAACGGGCTGAAATTTTCCGTTCACCTTATCTACATCAAAGAATCTGGTATATAAATAAGGAACAGTTGCCTGATCCAATGCTTTTTTCTCTTCTTGATCAAGCTTTAGTTTGGTTTTCCAGTAATAAAATGTGTAAGAATGATGTTCTTTCCTGCTGCATGATACAATAAGAAAAAAGATGAGTAGAAATAAGATTTTAAAATGTTTCATTGGTGTAAATCACCCTTCAAAAGTAAAGATATTTTGGCAGAATATAAACCGTAAAATCCCGGTGATTAAAGGTAGGAAGCAAAAGAATATTGTATTTACTTATTATGACTTGTTCAAATGCAGTAGATTGTATAACTATTCCCCTCCTCCGGAGGGGTGGCAAATTTATAATTTGACGGGGTGGTTTCTCACAACAAGAAAACCATCCCGGATGGAATGGCTTTCTCTATATTATTGTACTACTTGAAAAATTCGCTTTCGCATGTACAGGTTTCTTTTTTGATGCTGTCAGAAGATGAGCAGCAGCCTTCAAGATTCTTAACATTTCCTTGTTCATCGGTAAGGTAAATTTTCTCTTTATCGAATTTCACGAAAAACGTTTCTTCAAATTTTTTAAAAACCACTTTCATTACCTTATTAGGTGCGTATTTACCAGCATTGATTTCTTCTGTTGTTTCTTCTCCGCTAGCCTGATTTATTTGAACATATCCAAAATGGACGTCCCCATTATTTTTTACATCCAGATAATAATGAGGAGTACCAGTGCCGCTATATCCTTTCATAATATCAAAAGCTCTGTATCCAATAAAAGGAACTTCTGTCTGCTGTGCCCACGTAAAAATACTAATACACAGAATCATTACACTGAAAAACTTTTTCATAGATATTTTTTTCAAAAGTAAAGATTTTTAAGCAAAACAGCTACCGTAAAAAAACGGTTATTGTATTTTAGAATAACTGTTATATTGCAAAATAGATTACCTTTTAATTGTAGCAATCATGACAAAGCCACCCCGAAAGGAGTGGCTTCTCTATAATTGAATTAAAGTTGGATTAAAAAACAGTTGCTGCAAGCTGAATCCTTGCAAACTTATTCGATGGGTTCCACATCGCCATTATGGTTACAGGAAGACTGTAATGATCGGTAATCTTAACAATTTTTCCGGCCTTTAGGCCTACATTTACAATGTCAAAGCTGTTTTTTCCATTGCCATATAAAAAGGTTTTGTCATTAAGGGCAAATCCGGCTCCTACAAATGCATCCAGATTGACTTTCTGTCCCTTAATAACAGGATAGCTTGCCTGTACATAAGTAGAATATCTGTTCTTTTTATAACTTCCATCAGCTTCCAGAATTACTTCTCCTGCATTGGCTCCTCCATAAAGCATGATATCAGCCTCAATATTGATCGGGAATGATGGCCCGAAAGTATAGTTCGTTCTTAAATCAATTATATGAGCTGTTCTTTTTTGTGAATAGCTGAAGATATCATCAGCAGCTACTGCAGTATTGATGTTTCGGGAGTTGTAAAGATCCCATAGCCCAATATAAAAACGTCCGTCAGAATATTGAATGTAATAATTGATTTCTTTATAGTGAGTATTATCCTTATCATCTGCTAATGCAGAAGCTCCCCAGATTCCTACCTTCCATTTTTTCTCAGCATCCAAGGCATACGACAGATTTCCCATTACCACAGGCTTATCGGTGATAATAAGTCCTCTCCATAAGTGATTATTCTGAATATTGGCTGTAAAATCAAGTCTTCCTTCTTTGGATTCCTTGACTTCAGTAGTTTCCTGTGAAAATAGCTTTCCTGCTCCTAAAACAAGAAAGAAGATCCCTTTTAAGATTTTTCTCATCATGTGCCTTATTTTAAAAATCCATATAAAACAGCTGCGATAATAGCTCCTGTTATAGGACCTACTACAGGAATCCACGCATAACTCCAGTCACTGCTCCCTTTTACCGGTAAAATTGCGTGCATAATTCTTGGTGCAAGATCTCTTGCCGGGTTAATGGCATAGCCTGTAGTTCCTCCAAGAGATAAGCCTATGGCCCACACTACAAACGTAACAGGAATGGCGCCAATAGAACCCAATCCTACTTTAGCTGTTGGGTCTGCCTGTAAAGAAATACTTGGATCTGCAAAATAGAAAACGCAGAATACCAAGACAAAAGTCCCGATGATCTCACTGATAAGATTGGAAGATGTTTTTCTTATAGCCGGACCTGTGCTGAAACATGCCAGTTTTGCTCCTTCATCTTCCGTAATGGCAAAATGATCTTTATGAAACAGCCATACTAAAAATGCACCCAGCATTCCTCCAATCATTTGGGCTGCAATATAAGAAGGAACCAGATCCCATGAAAATTTTCCTGCTGTCGCAAGGCCAATGGTTACAGCCGGATTCAGATGGGCCCCACTTATTGGCCCTGCAACGGTTACTCCCACAAATACGGCCAATGCCCATGCGGTAGTAATAACAATCCATCCGGAATTATTTCCTTTCGTATCTTTCAAGACAACATTGGCTACAACACCGTTGCCTAACAATATAAGAAGCATCGTTCCGATAACTTCTGCAATAAATGGGGTCATATAAGTTTTTTTTGATGAGTAAGTTAATCTTCAATCCAGCTTTGAGCGCTTTTTACAGCTTTCTTCCAGAAATGGGTCATTTTATCCACCTGTTCTCTGTTTAATTGAGGATGGAAATCTTTGTCTACAATCCATTGCTCCTGGATTTCGTCTATGCTTTTCCAGTATCCTACTGCAAGTCCTGCAAGGTAGGCTGCTCCAAGAGCGGTAGTTTCCAATGTCTTTGGTCTTGTTATTTTAAATCCAAATAAGTCAGACTGGATCTGCATCAGAAGATCACTTGCAGAAGCACCACCGTCTACTCTTAATTCAAGACTTGCTCTTCCGGAATCAGCTTCCATAGCTTTTACAATATCATAAACCTGAAATGCAATTCCTTCCAGGGTTGCTCTTGCGATGTGTGCATCAGTAGTTCCACGTGTAATTCCTACAATTGTTCCACGGGCATATTGATCCCAGTATGGAGCACCAAGACCAGTTAATGCAGGAACAAAATAAACGCCTCCATTATCTTCTACAGAAGCGGCCAATTCATTCACCTGATCAGAAGAATGAATAAGCTTAAGACCATCTCTTAGCCACTGAATAGCGGCACCTCCTACGAATACACTTCCTTCAAGAGCGTAATTCACTTCTCCATTGATTTTCCAGGCTACAGTTGTAAGAAGGTTGTTCTTAGAAGAAACAGCTTCTGTTCCTGTGTTCATTAATAAGAAGCATCCTGTGCCGTAAGTGTTTTTTACCATTCCCGGAGTGGTACACATCTGTCCGAATAAAGCAGCTTGCTGGTCACCAGCAATACCCGCGATTGGAATTTTGGTAGAGAATAGGGTAGTAGCCGTTTCTCCGTATATTTCACTGCTTTGTTTAACTTCAGGAAGAATGTTTTTAGGAATGTCAAATAATTCTAATAAATCATTATCCCATTCTAAAGTATGAATATTAAGAAGCATTGTTCTGCTGGCGTTGGAAACATCAGTGATAAACATTTTTCCGCGGGTCAGTTTCCATACAAGCCATGTATCAACAGTTCCGAAACATAATTTTCCTTCTTCGGCTTTCTGTCTTGCTTCTTCTACGTTATCAAGAATCCATTTCAGTTTAGTTGCTGAAAAGTAAGCATCCAGAACCAGTCCTGTTTTTTCTTTGATCGTTTCTGCATGTCCCTGATCTTTCAGTTCGTCGCAGTATTTTGAAGTTCTTCGGTCCTGCCATACAATAGCATTGTAGATAGGTTCACCGGTTTCCTTATCCCAAACAATGGTAGTTTCACGTTGGTTGGTAATTCCGATAGCGGCAACTTCCAATCCGGAGATTCCTGCCTTTGCTATAATTTCTGCTGCTACGGAGATCTGTGAAGACCAGATTTCGTTTGGATCGTGCTCTACCCAGCCTGGGGTAGGGAATATTTGTCTGAAATCTTTTTGAGATACATATTCTATTTCTCCACTATGGTTGAAGAGAATCGCTCTGGAGGAAGTTGTTCCCTGATCTAGAGCGAGGATAAGCTTTTCATTCATGTATATAGTGCTAATTTAGGTTGATAACTTTAGGTGAGTAAGGCGTTAATAAATACCCTCTTGCTAATTCAATGAATTCATTTTCCTGTTGCTGAGCCCATTCTTCAGAATATCCTTTTTCTTCAGCGATGATTCTTGCTACGTTATGCGCGCTGTCTATAGCAGCCCTGGCATCCAGAAATAATAAACGTACTCTTCTTGCCAGAATATCTTCTATGGTTTCTGCCATTTCAGCTCTTACAGCCCATACTACTTCTGCTACAGTGAAAGGGTGATCCGGATGGATCTTCTGAGCGTAACGAGGATTGCTTTGTTGCAAGGCTTTGATAGCAGGAATATCAGATCCGTAAACGTATAGGTGGTTGGTTCTGTCTACTTGTTCGGGTTTTACATTTCCATGGATAGAAAGGTGTTCCGTTTTAGATAGACTATTTCCCAACCTGTGAACTTTCATTGCTTCGTCTACGGTGTCCTCTGCCATTTTACGGTAGGTGGTCCATTTTCCTCCGATAATAGAAACTAATCCGGTTTCTGAAGTAATAACTTTATGGCTTCGGGAAACCTCTTTGGTGCTTTTGCTTCCATCTTTAGGAGCGGCAAGCGGACGAAGACCTGCGAAAACTGATTTTACATCTTCACGCGTTGGCTTTTTAGCCAAATATTGTCTTGCTGTATTTAAAACAAAGCTGATCTCTTCTTCCAGTGCACGAGGCTCAAAGCTTTCGTCCTTCAAAAGAGTATCGGTAGTTCCTACCAAGGCTCTGTCATGCCATGGCACAACAAATAAAACTCTTCCGTCTGATGTTTTAGGAATCATGATGGCATCATCGCTTTTCAGGAAGGATTTATCCAGAACAAGGTGAATTCCCTGGCTTGGTACCACAAGTTTACCATGCTTAGGGTTGTTCATATTAAGAATATCATTCGTAAATACACCAGTTGCGTTGATCACTACTTTACCCTGTATCTGATATTGTTGTTTGGAAAACTGGTCTTCTGCAACTACACCTATTACTTTATCAGAATCATCTTTCAAAAGATTGATCACTTTCACATAGTTAACAGCACTTCCCCCTTTTTCAATGATCGTTTGGGTAAGGTTAATGGCAAGTCTGGCATCGTCAAACTGTCCATCCTGGTAAACAACACCACTCATTAAGTGATTTTGTTCAATAGTAGGAAGCTTTTCAACTGTTTTCGATTTGCTGATGTATTTCGTTTTACCCAGGCTTAGTTTTCCCGCAAGGAAATCATAAACAGATAAACCTATCTTATAGTAGATTCCTCCCCACCAAGTGTAGTTCGGGATAATGAAAGACTGATTTTTTACGATATGAGCTGCGTTCTTTGCTAATAATCCTCTTTCCTTTAATGCTTCTTTTACCAATCCGACATCTCCCTGAGCGAGATATCTAACTCCGCCGTGTACCAATTTGGTACTTCTGCTGGATGTTGCTTTTGCGAAGTCATGAGATTCAAGCAATAAAGTTTTGAATCCTCTGCTTACTGCATCTAATGCTGAACCTAAACCACTGGCTCCTCCTCCTATGACAATAAAGTCCCATTCTTTTACATTGGTTAACTTACTGAGTTCTTTGTTTCGTTTCATAAATGTTTCGTTTATGTTTCGTTTTCAAATATATAAATTAAAAATGAAAGCAAAAAGAAAATAAATGAAATTTTAAGATGTCGAAAAAAAACGGTATTTTTGATGAAACGAATAAAATGGAAAAGCTATTACCAAGGCAGGATGAAATACTTAAAGAGCTTGATGAGAAAGGACATGTACTTGTTCAGGATCTATGTGAAAAGCTCAGTGTTTCTTCAGTTACGATTCGAAAGGATCTGAACTATCTCGAAAGCCTGGGACTTCTTTTTAGAAATCACGGAGGAGCGAGTAAGCAGGTAAGATATGCTTATGAGAAAAATGTAGGGGAGAAAGAAAGCATCAATGTGGAAGCGAAACAGATTATTGCCAAAGCAGCATTGTCATTGATTCAGGAAAACGACTGTATTATACTGGCGTCCGGAACAACAATGCATTATCTTGCCAGAATGCTGATGAATTTTGGGCCACTTACGGTATTAACCTCTTCTTTACGGGTGGCTATTGAACTTTGTAATAATCCTAACATTAATATTATACAGTTGGGAGGCGAGGTAAGAAAAAGCTCTACTTCTATAGTGGGTTCTATTTCAGAAGGAATTCTAAAACAGTTTTCATGTAATAAACTTTTTCTGGGCGTAGATGGAATTGATCCTGAGTTTGGAATCAGTACCTCCAATGCTGCAGAAGCTCATTTGAATCAGATTATGATGGAGTGTGCGGATCAGACGGTGATTCTTGCAGATTCTTCCAAATTAAATAAAAAAGGATTTGGAAAGATTGCAGGTTTAGATCAGGTGGACTATCTTATTACGGATAGTGGTATTTGTGCTGAGGACAGGGCTGGACTGGAAGAAGTGGGTGTGAAGGTAATGGCTCAATAAGGTCTTCATCTTAATTTCTTTTTAAAAATCAAAATAAATCTTTGGGAAATTGGTTCTGAATTTTTTTAAAATCATCTAATTGATTAAAAATCAAAATATTTTAGTCGAAATATTTGTCAGTTACAAAATTATTCATACATTTGCACACTCATTTTAGGGGCGTAGTATGCCTATATCAAAAGTAGAAATTACTTCAGACTTCCGAAAAATGGGGATAAATAAAGGATAAATTTTATTATAATATAAACAATGTCAGGTATTATTGGTAAAAAAATCGGTATGACGTCTTTGTTTAACGAAGAAGGAAAAAACATTCCTTGTACAGTTATTCAAGCTGGTCCATGCTCGATTTTACAGGTCAGAACCTTAGAAAACGACGGTTATACAGCTGTTCAGTTAGGTTTCGATGACAAGAGTGAGAAGAACGTTGGTAAAGCGTTAGCTGGCCATTTTAAAAAGGCTGGTTCTGCTCCTAAAGCTAAATTGGTAGAATTCCACGTAGGATTTGCTGATGCTAAAATAGGAGAAGAAGTAAAAGTTGATCTATTCGCTGAAGGTGAATATGTTGACGTAACAGGAACTTCAAAAGGTAAAGGCTTCCAGGGTGTTGTTAAGAGACACGGATTTGGAGGTGTAATGCAGGCAACTCATGGTCAGCACAACAGACTTAGAGCTCCAGGTTCTATCGGTGCTGGTTCAGACCCTTCAAGAGTATTCAAAGGGATGAGAATGGCTGGAAGAATGGGAGGTAAGCAGGTAACTGTTCAAAACCTTCAAGTGTTAAAAGTTGATCAAGAACAAAATCTTTTAGTAGTAAAAGGTGCTGTTCCGGGAGCTAAAAATTCTTATGTAATTATCAGAAAATGGAACTAGTAGTATTAAATACATCAGGAAAAGAGACCGGAAGAAAAGTAACTCTAGACGAAACAGTATTCGGAATTGAGCCAAATCAGCACGCGGTTTACTTAGAAGTTAAGCAGTATCTTGCTGCTCAAAGACAAGGTACTCATAAAGCAAAAGAAAGAAGCGAAATTACTGCTTCTACTAAAAAGCTTAAGAAGCAAAAAGGATCAGGATCTGCTAGATACGGTGATATCAAATCTCCAGTATTCAGAGGTGGAGGTAGAGTATTCGGACCAAAACCAAGAGACTACAGATTCAAATTGAACAAAGCTCTTAAGAGATTGGCTAAGAAATCTGTTTTATCTCAAAAAATGAGAGACAACAGCATTAAAGTTTTAGAAGATGTGAGCTTTGACGCTCCTAAGACTAAAGATTTCATCAATGTATTAAATGCATTGGAACTTAACGGTAAAAAATCTTTATTCGTTCTTCCTGAAGCTAACAAGAATGTGTATTTATCTTCAAGAAACTTACCTAAAACTAAAGTAATGAACTTCAACGAGATCAGTTCTTACGATTTAGTAAACGCTGGTGAGATCATTTTCTTCGAAGGTGCAGTTGAAAAATTCCAGGAAAATTTAAAGAAATAAATCATGTCAGTTATTATTAAACCAGTTATTTCAGAAAAGGCTAATTACCTTACAGATTTAAGAGGTTCTTATTCTTTCTTAGTTAACCCTAAGGCGAATAAAATCGAGATCAAAAAAGCTGTTGAAGCAGCTTACGGTGTAAAAGTAGCAGACGTTAACACAATGATTTATGCTCCGAAGGTTTCTTCAAAGTACACTAAAAAAGGTCTTCAAGTAGGAAAGACAAATAAATTGAAAAAAGCGGTAATCAAACTTGCTGAAGGTGAGGTTATCGATATTTTTGCTGTAAATTAATTATTAATTATAAATAATAGTAATGTCTGTTAGAAAATTAAAACCTATCACCCCGGGACAGAGATTCAGAATTGTAAACAATTTTGAGGAAATTACTACCAACAAACCAGAGAAGTCTCTAACAGTTGGTATTAAAAAGTCAGGTGGACGTAACCAAACAGGTAAAATGACCATGCGTTACACCGGAGGTGGACACAAAAAGAAATACAGAATTATTGACTTCAAAAGAAACAAAGCAAACGTTGAAGCAACTGTAAAATCTGTAGAATACGATCCAAACAGAACTGCATTTATCGCTTTATTAGAGTACGCAGACGGAGAGAAGAGATATATCATCGCTCCAAACGGTATCAAAGTTGATCAGAAAGTAGTGTCAGGAGAAAGCGTTGAACCAAACGTAGGTAACGCAATGAAATTGAAAAATATTCCATTGGGTACTGTAATCTCTTGTGTTGAAATGAAGCCTGGACAAGGTGCAATTTTAGCAAGAAGTGCTGGTTCTTCAGCTCAATTAACTTCTAGAGATGGTAAATATGCAATCATCAAGTTACCTTCAGGAGAATCAAGAATGATCCTTACTGAATGTATGGCAATGATTGGTTCTGTTTCCAACTCAGATCACCAATTAACTGTATCAGGTAAGGCTGGTAGAAGCAGATGGTTAGGTAGAAGACCAAGAACAAGAGCGGTTGTAATGAACCCAGTAGATCACCCAATGGGTGGTGGTGAAGGACGTTCTTCAGGAGGTCACCCAAGATCTAGAAACGGTATGCCGTCTAAAGGTTACAAAACTAGAAAGAAAAACAAAGTGTCTAACCGTTACATCGTATCTAAAAGAAAATAATTATGGCAAGATCACTTAAGAAAGGACCGTTCATTCATCATACTTTAGATAAGAAGGTTCAGGCAAATATAGAGTCTGGTAAGAAGACAGTTATCAAAACTTGGTCTAGAGCATCTATGATCTCTCCGGACTTCGTAGGACAAACTATTGCTGTACACAACGGGAAATCTTTTATCCCAGTTTATGTTACAGAAAACATGGTTGGTCACAAGTTAGGCGAATTTTCTCCAACAAGATCTTTCAGAGGTCATGGTGGTAACAAAAACAAAGGAAGCAGATAATCATGGGATCAAGAAAACAAGATAGTTCAATCGCAAGAAAAGAAGCTAACAAAGACGTTGTAAAAGCTTCATTAAATAATTGCCCGTCTTCTCCAAGAAAAATGAGATTAGTTGCTGATATCATTAGAGGAGAGCAGGTAGACAAAGCACTTTATATCCTAAAATATTCTAAGAAGGATGCTTCTAACAAGTTAGAGAAATTACTTCTTTCTGCTATGGCTAACTGGCAAGTGAAAAACGAAGGTGCTGACATCGAGGAAGCAAACCTTATCGTTAAAGAAATATTTGTGGATAGTGCAAGACAATTGAAGAGACTAAGACCAGCTCCACAAGGTAGAGGGTATAGAATCAGAAAAAGATCTAACCACGTTACATTAATCTTAGGTAACAAAGAAAATTAATCAAGGTATGGGACAGAAGACAAATCCAATTGGTAATAGATTAGGTATCATCAGAGGATGGGATTCTAACTGGTTTGGTGGAAACGATTATGGAGACAGAATCGCTGAAGACTACAAAATCAGAAGATACCTTGAGGCTAGATTATCTAAAGGTGGTATTTCAAAAATCTATATTGAAAGAACACTTAAATTAGTAACAGTTACAATCACTACTGCTAGACCGGGACTTATCATCGGTAAAGGAGGTCAGGAAGTTGATAAATTGAAAGAAGAATTGAAGAAACTTACAGGTAAGGATATTCAAATCAATATTTTCGAAATCAAAAGACCTGAATTAGATGCTGTACTAGTTGCTGATAGTATTTCTAAGCAAATTGAAAACAGAATTTCTTACAGAAGAGCTGTTAAAATGGCAATGGCAAGTACTATGAGAATGGGTGCTGAAGGTATCAAAGTTCAAATCTCTGGTAGATTGAACGGGGCTGAAATGGCAAGATCAGAATCTTTCAAAGAAGGAAGAATTCCATTGTCAACTTTCAGAGCTGATATCGATTACCACTGGGCAGAAGCTCACACTACTTACGGTAGACTAGGAGTTAAAGTTTGGATCATGAAAGGTGAAGTTTACGGTAAAAGAGAACTTTCTCCACTAGTGGGACAACAGAAAAAAGGAGGTCAGTCAGACAGAGGAAACAGAGGAGGAGACAGAGACAACAGAAGACCTAGAAAAAACAACAACAATAACAATAATAATTAAAATTTTAGATTAGAAATTTTGAATTTTAAATTACCGTTACTTTTTTAAAATTAAAAAAAATCTAAAATCTAAAATCTAAAATCTAAAATTTAGAAATTATGTTACAACCAAAAAGAACCAAATTCCGTAGAGTTCACAAGATGAAGATGAAGGGGAATGCCCAAAGAGGTAGTCAACTTGCTTACGGAACTTTTGGGATCAAAGCAACGGAAGGAGCTTGGATCACTGCAAGACAGATTGAAGCAGCTCGTATCGCTGCGACAAGATATATGAAGAGAGAAGGTCAACTATGGATCAAAATCTTCCCAGACAAGCCAATTACTAAGAAACCAGCGGAAGTACGTATGGGTAAAGGTAAGGGTGCTGTTGAATATTGGGTAGCTGTAGTAAAACCAGGTAAAATTATGTTCGAAGTTGGAGGAGTTCCTTACGAAATTGCGAAAGAAGCTCTTAGACTTGCTGCACAAAAATTACCAGTAGTTACTAAATTCATCGTTGCTAACGATTTTGTTAAACCTCTATAATCTTTGAATACAATGAAAAATGCTGATATTAAAAATTTAAGCGCGGGTGATATTCAAGCTCAATTAACTGAAGCAAAAGCTCAATATTCTAAATTGAAATTGGCTCATGCAATCAGCCCAATTGAAAACCCGATTCAAATCAGAGATTTGAGAAAAACAATCGCAAGACTAAACACTGAGTTAACTAACAAACAATAATTTCATTTTACAATGGATAGAAATTTAAGAAAAGAAAGAATCGGAGTGGTTTCCAGCAATAAAATGGAAAAAACTATTGTTGTTAGTGAAACTACAAGAGTAAAGCACCCGATGTACGGTAAATTCGTTTTGAAAACGAAAAAATATACTGCACACGACGAGAACAACGAATGCACAGAAGGTGATACAGTTTTGATCCAAGAAACTAGACCTTTGAGCAAGAGCAAGAGATGGAGATTAGTAAGAATCATTGAAAAAGCTAAGTAATAATGTTACAAACAGAATCAAGATTAAAAGTTGCTGATAACACAGGTGCTAAAGAAGTACTAGTTATCAGAGTTCTGGGAGGAACCAGAAGAAGATATGCTTCAGTTGGTGATAAAATCGTTGTTACGATCAAGGATTCTACACCATCTGGAAACGCTAAAAAAGGTCAGGTATCTAAAGCTGTAGTAGTAAGAACTAAAAAAGCAGTAAGAAGAAAAGATGGTTCATACATCAAATTCGATGACAATGCTTGTGTATTACTAAACGCAGCGGGAGAAATGAGAGGAACGCGTGTTTTCGGACCAGTTGCTCGTGAGTTGAGAGACAAAGAATATATGAAAATCATTTCATTAGCTCCTGAAGTACTTTAATTTTAAAAATTTTTAAAAAAAATGTCAAAGTTAAAAATAAAAAGAGGAGATAACGTAATCATTACTACTGGTAAGAAAGATATCAAAGGTAAGACTGGTGAAGTTATTGAAGTGATCAAGAAAGAAGGTAGAGACCCAAGAGTAATCGTTGCAGGACTTAACATCGTTAAAAAACACGTTAAGCCTTCAGCTTCTAATCCTCAAGGAGGAATTACTGAGAAGGAAGCTTCTATTCATATCTCAAACGTAGCTTTAGTTGGTAAAGACGGAAAAGCTATCAAAATCGGTTACAAAATCGAAGGAGATAAGAAAGTAAGAATTAACAAAAAAACGGGTGAAACTTTATAATTTGAATTAACATGGAATATATAGCAAGACCCAAAAAAGCATATAAAGAGACAATTGTTCCTGCAATGATGGAAGAATTCGGGTATAAGTCAGTAATGCAAGTACCTAAATTAGAGAAAATCGTTGTATCACAAGGTTTAGGTGATGCTACTGCAGACAAAAAAATCATTGATTATGCTGTAGAAGAGCTTACAAATATCACAGGTCAAAAAGCTGTTGGTACAATCTCTAAGAAAGACGAAGCTGCTTTCAAATTGAGAAAAGGTATGCCAGTAGGTGCAAAAGTTACCCTAAGAGGAAACCAAATGTATGAATTCTTAGATAGACTTACTGCTTCTGCTTTGCCTCGTATCAGAGATTTCTCTGGAATCAAAGCTGATGGTTTCGATGGTAGAGGTAACTATAACCTAGGTATTACTGAGCAGATTATCTTCCCTGAAATCGTAATTGACAAAGTGAAAAAAATCCAAGGGATGGACATCACTTTCGTTACTACTGCGAAAACAGATAAAGAAGCTAAAGCATTATTAACTCACTTCGGTTTACCATTTAAAAAGAACTAAGAAATGGCTAAAGAATCAATGAAAGCGCGTGAGCGCAAAAGAGAAGCACTAGTTGCTAAATACGCTGCTAAAAGACAAGCTCTTAAAGAAGCTGGTGATTACGAAGGACTTCAAAAATTGCCTAAAAATGCTTCTCCTGTAAGATTACACAACAGATGTAAACTAACAGGTAGACCAAGAGGATACATGAGAACGTTTGGTATTTCCAGAGTAACTTTCAGAGAAATGGCAAACAACGGTCTTATCCCAGGTGTAAGAAAAGCTAGTTGGTAATAATTACTAATTAAAAATCGGGACAATTAAGTTGTCAAGATACTAAAGAATAAATATCAGACCGAA
This sequence comes from Chryseobacterium indologenes, assembly GCF_002025665.1. Taxonomy (GTDB): domain Bacteria; phylum Bacteroidota; class Bacteroidia; order Flavobacteriales; family Weeksellaceae; genus Chryseobacterium; species Chryseobacterium metallicongregator. The sequence continues at coordinate 373,044 of NZ_CP018786.1, forward strand.
GTTTTCTGAAGTCTGATATTTTTCTCTTCAAGTCTTTTCAATACTGATTGTTCTTTAACCAATAATTTATAAAAGAAAAATGGTAACAGATCCAATTTCAGATTTCCTAACAAGAGTAAGGAACGCACAAAGCGCAGGCCACAAAGTGGTGGAAATTCCTGCATCGAAAATCAAAAAGGAGATTACTAAGATCCTATTTGATCAAGGGTATATCTTAAACTACAAGTTTGAAGATAACGCTGTTCAAGGAGTGATCAAAATCGCTTTAAAGTACGATAAGCAAACTAACAAACCGGCTATCAAGTCTATCCAAAGAGCTTCTAGACCAGGTTTGAGACAGTACAAAGGTTCTACTGAACTTCCAAGAGTACTAAACGGTTTGGGTATTTCTATCATCTCTACTTCTAAAGGAGTAATGACTGACAAGAAAGCTAGAGAAGAGAAAGTAGGCGGTGAAGTAATCTGCTATGTTTATTAATTTTTAATCAGAGGAAAATGTCAAGAATTGGTAAAGCAATTATAACAATTCCAGCTGGAGTTACAATCACTGAAAACAACGGTGTAGTAACTGTAAAAGGAGCTAAAGGAGAACTTTCTCAAGAGCTTACAGCAGGAATTACTATAGAACAAAAAGATGGTGAACTTAACGTAAACAGACCATCTGATTCTAAACAACACAAAGCACTTCACGGTCTATACAGAGCGTTAATCAACAATATGATTGTTGGTGTAAGTGCAGGTTTCGAAAAGAAACTTGAATTAGTAGGGGTAGGATATAGAGCTTCACACGCAGGTCAAAAACTTGAGTTGGCTTTAGGATTCTCTCACGGTATCGTATTAGAACTTCCAGGTGAAGTAAAAGTTGATACATTGACTGAAAAAGGTAAAAACCCAATTATTACTTTAACGTCTCACGACAACCAACTTCTAGGAATGGTAGCTGCAAAGATCCGTTCTTTCAGAAAGCCTGAGCCATACAAAGGAAAAGGTGTAAGATTCGTAGGAGAAATTGTTAGACGTAAAGCTGGTAAATCTGCTTAATAAATTATAAGTATTATGGCATTAAGTAAATTAGAAAAAAGAATAAGAATCAAAAGAAGAGTAAGAGGGAAAATCTCTGGATCTTCTGAATTGCCAAGATTATCTGTATATAAAAGTAATAAGGAAATTTACGCTCAGTTAATCGACGATAAAAATGGTAAAACTTTAGCATCAGCTTCTTCTAGAGAGAAAGGTGTAGACGCTAAAGGTACTAAGACTGAAGTTTCTGCTGCTGTTGGTAAAGCTATCGCTGCTAAAGCTATCGCTGCAGGAATCGAAAGTATTGTATTTGACAGAAACGGATTCGTATACCACGGTAGAGTAAAAGCTCTAGCTGATGGTGCAAGAGAAGGTGGACTTAAATTCTAATCATTAAATTTCGGAAAATATGTTAGGACTAGATAATATAGAAAGAGTAAAACCGGGAGGATTAGAATTAAAAGATCGTCTCGTAGCTGTTAACAGAGTAACAAAAGTAACAAAAGGAGGTAGAGCTTTCGGATTTTCTGCTATTGTTGTAGTAGGTAACGAAGAAGGTGTTATTGGTTTCGGTTTAGGAAAATCTAAAGAGGTTGCTTCTGCAATTGCTAAAGCAGTTGAAGACGCTAAGAAAAACCTTGTGAAAGTTCCTGTAATGAACCATACTATCCCTCACCAAACTACTGCTAGATACGGTGGTGCAGATATCTTCTTAAGACCTGCTTCTCACGGTACAGGACTTATCGCCGGAGGTGCGGTAAGAGCGGTATTGGAATCTGCTGGTATTCACGATATCCTTTCAAAATCTAAAGGATCTTCTAACCCTCACAACGTAGTGAAAGCTACTTTCAAAGCGTTATTAGACATCAGAAGACCTGAAGAAATCGCTAGAATGAGAGGGATTTCTCTAAGTAAAGTGTTTAACGGTTAATAATTAAAGCAATGGCAACAATTAAAGTAAAGCAAGTAAGAAGCGCTATTGGTAGAACAAAAACCCAAAAGAGAACGCTTGAAGCATTAGGATTAAAAAAACTTCACCAAGTTGTAGAACATGAAGCTACTCCTTCCATCTTAGGAATGATCGCTGCTGTAGGACACTTACTTGAAGTTCAAAAATAATTTTATAAAAGAGAAATTAAAATGAATTTAAATAATATACAACCTGCTGCAGGATCTACTTTCAACTCAAAGAGAATTGGTAGAGGTCAAGGTAGCGGAAAAGGAGGTACTTCAACAAAAGGTCACAAAGGTCAGAAAGCTAGAGCTGGTTATTCTCAAAAAATCGGTTTCGAAGGTGGACAAATGCCTTTACAAAGAAGATTACCTAAATTCGGATTCAAAAACGTAAACAGAAAAGAGTTTAGAGGAGTTAACCTTGATACTATTCAAACTTTAATCGAGAACAAATCCATCACTGGAGATATCACGAAAGAAGTTTTAGTAGCAAACGGGATAGTTTCTAAAAACGAATTAGTGAAAATTATGGGTAGAGGAGAATTGAAATCTGCGGTTTCAATCTCTGCTGATAAATTCACGAAATCTGCTGAAGAGCTTATTGCTAAAGCAGGTGGAAAAGCAATTACCTTATAATACTTACTAATGAAAGAATTTATACAAACACTTAAAAATATTTGGAGTCTTAAAGAATTGAGAGATAAAATTCTCTTCACTTTAGGTATTATCCTTGTGTATAGATTCGCATCTTATATCTCGCTTCCTGCAATTAACCTTGCAGAGGTGGGAGATCTCTTAGAGCATTATAAAAATCAAGGCGGTAACAAGCAAGGAGCAGGTCTCCTTGGCTTGCTTTCGTCGTTTACGGGGGGAGCTTTCAGCCACGCTTCCGTAATGGCGTTAGGAATCATGCCTTATATTTCTGCTTCTATTATTGTTCAGTTGATGGGGATGGCTATTCCTTATCTTCAGAAGCTTCAGAAAGATGGAGAGTCAGGTAGAAATACATTGAACCAAATTACAAGATGGTTAACGATTGGAGTTTGTCTGGTACAGGCACCTTCTTACTTAACTTCTATTACTCAATTATTCTTACCATATGCTCAGTTCCAGTCTGCATATTATGTAGAGCCAAATTCAATCATGTTCTGGTTACCAAGTATTGTTATTTTGGTTGCCGGTTCAGTATTTGCAATGTGGCTAGGTGAAAAGATTACCGATAAAGGAATCGGAAATGGTATCTCTATCCTTATTATGGTGGGGATCCTTTCAAGATTACCTGAGGCATTCGTACAGGAGATGGCCGTGCAGAACGGAAAAGGAGGAATGGGATCTATCATGATCCTTATTGAAGTATTATTCTGGATGGTGGTTGTTCTTTTAGCAGTAATCTTATCAGTTGCTGTTAGAAAAATCCCAATTCAGTATGTAAGCAGAGCTCAAGCAAGAGGAGGTGTAAACAGAAATCTTATGCAGGGAGCAAGACAATGGATTCCATTGAAAGTAAATGCTGCTGGTGTAATGCCGATTATCTTTGCTCAGGCATTGATGTTCGTACCAGGATTATTAACAAAATTCGATGAGTCTAATACTTTTCTTGCAGGTTTCAAGAATGTTTTTAGCTGGCAGTACAACGTATTGTTTGCGCTATTAATTATTATCTTCTCATTTTTCTATACTGCGATTACAATTCCGGTAAACCAAATGGCTGATGATTTGAAGAGAAATGGAGGGTTAGTACCAAAAGTAAGACCAGGAAAAGAGACAGCTGATTATTTAGATGATATTTTATCAAAAATTACCTTGCCAGGTGCAATATTTTTGTCTATCTTTGCAATCCTTCCGGCAATTGTGCATGGAACCTTTGTTCAGACAGATGCGTTTGCCCTATTTTTTGGGGGAACGTCCCTATTAATTATGGTGGGTGTAATTTTAGATACAGTTCAACAGATTAATACATATCTGCTGAACCATCATTATGATGGCTTAATGCAGTCTAAATTATCAAGAACGACTGGATATTAATTTATGGCAAAACAAAAACATATTGAACAAGACGGCGTTATAACGGAAGCACTTTCGAACGCTCAGTTCCGTGTAGAACTAGAAAATGGGCATATTCTTATCGCTCATATTTCTGGTAAAATGAGAATGCATTATATTAAACTTTTACCTGGTGATAAGGTAAAACTAGAAATGTCTCCTTATGATTTATCAAAAGGGAGAATCACATTTAGATATTAAACAAACGCCAAATGGAATCTTCGGATCTCCATTTGGCTCTTGTTAAAAAATAAATACTATCAAAATGAAAGTAAGAGCATCAATTAAAAAAAGAAGCGCTGATTGCAAAATCGTACGCAGAAAAGGTGTACTGTTCGTAATCAACAAGAAGAACCCAAAATTTAAACAAAGACAAGGTTAATTAAATTATGGCGAGAATTGCAGGTATTGATTTACCAAAAAACAAAAGAGGAGTTATCGGTTTAACTTACATTTATGGTGTTGGAAGAAGTACTTCTTCTGAAATCCTTAAAGCTGCCGGTATCAGCGAAGACAAAAAAGTCAACGAATGGAATGACGATGAATTGGCTGCCATCAGAACTTACATCCTAGAAAACGTAAAAGTTGAAGGAGAATTAAGATCTGAAGTGCAATTGAACATCAAGAGATTGATGGACATAGGATGCCAACGAGGAATACGTCACAGACTTGGATTACCTTTAAGAGGCCAGAGAACGAAAAACAACTCTAGAACCAGAAAAGGAAAGAGAAAAACTGTTGCTAACAAGAAAAAAGCTAGTAAATAATCGTTAGGAATTATGGCAAAACAAACTAAAGTAGTTAAGAAGAGAAAAGTAAAAGTTGAAGCTATTGGAGAAGCGCATATTCAGGCTTCTTTCAATAACATCATCATTTCTTTAACAAATAAAAACGGAGAGGTTATCTCTTGGGCTTCTGCCGGTAAAATGGGTTTCAGAGGTTCTAAAAAGAATACTCCATTTGCTGCTCAGATGGCAGCTGAAAATTGCTCTGCTGTAGCTCACGAAGCTGGTTTAAGAAGAGTAAAGGTGTTTGTGAAAGGTCCAGGTGCAGGTAGAGAATCTGCTATCAGATCTATTCACAATTCAGGAATTGAAGTTAGCGAGATCGTTGATGTGACTCCTATGCCACACAACGGATGTAGACCACCAAAAAGAAGAAGAGTTTAATTTTTAGAATTTACCCATTATGGCAAGATATATTGGACCTAAAACTAAGATTGCTAGAAAGTTTGGTGCTGCAATCTACGGAGATGACAAAAACTTCGAAAAGAGAAAAAACCAACCGCCAGGACAACACGGTCCTAACAAAAGAAGAGGTGCTAAAAAATCAGAATATGCAGTTCAGTTAGCTGAAAAACAAAAAGCTAAATATACTTACGGTATTTTAGAAAGACAGTTTGCTAACTTATTTGACAAAGCACACAGAAGTAAAGGTGTAACAGGGGAAGTTCTATTACAACTTTGTGAATCAAGATTGGATAACGTAGTATTCAGATTAGGTTTTGCTAAAACTAGATCTGGAGCTAGACAATTAGTTTCTCACAGACACATCACTGTGAACGGAGAGATTCTTAATATCCCTTCTTACTTGGTAAAAGCTGGTGATGTAATCGCTGTAAGAGAAAAGTCTAAGTCTCTTGAAGTTGTTACCAATGCATTGGCTTCTAAGTCAAACTATGAGTGGTTACAATTCAACGATGAGAAGAAAGAAGGTACCTTCATTTCTGCTCCTGAAAGAATCCAGATTCCGGAGGACATTAAGGAGAACCTTATCGTCGAACTTTACTCTAAATAATTTTTTAATCAAATTTTTGCTCAACCCAATAATATGGCAATTTTACAATTCATAAAACCCGATAAAGTAATTTTACTTAACTCTGATGAATTTAAAGGTCAATTTGAATTCAGACCTTTAGAACCAGGTTTCGGGCTTACAATCGGTAATGCTTTGAGAAGAGTGTTGCTTTCTTCTCTGGAAGGATACGCTATTTCATCTATCAAAATAGAAGGTGTAGAGCACGAATTTTCAACTATTCCAGGAGTAATCGAAGACGTTACCGAAATTATTCTTAACCTTAAGCAGGTAAGATTAAAAGCTGCAGCAGAAGGCCAGGCTAACGAGCAGGTTGTTGCTAAAGTTTCAGGTCAAACGGTTATTACTGCTGGTGATTTAGGAAAGTCTATCAATGGATTTGAGGTTCTTAACCCAGATTTAGTGATCTGCAACCTAAACAGTGATGTAACTTTCGAAATTACTTTCAATATTGAAAAAGGAAGAGGGTATGTTCCTTCTGAACAAAATAAGTCAAACAATGCTCCTATTGGAACTATTGCTATTGACTCTATTTTTACGCCGATCAAGAAAGTACAATACAGCATTGAAAATTATCGTGTAGAGCAAAAAACAGACTACGAAAAACTTGTATTAGATATAGAAACTGACGGTTCTATCAGCCCTCAGAATGCTTTAACTGAAGCTTCTAAGATATTAATTTATCACTTCATGTTATTCTCTGATGAGAGAATCACTCTTGAAACTGAAGCCGTAAAAGCATCTATCCAGTACGATGAAGAAACTCTTCACACAAGACAACTTCTTAAGTCTAAATTAGCAGATATGGATCTTTCTGTAAGAGCCCTTAACTGTCTAAAAGCAGCTGAAGTAGAAACTCTTGGAGAACTGGTTTCTTACAGTAAGTCTGATTTGATGAAATTCAGAAATTTTGGTAAAAAATCTTTGACAGAACTAGAAGAATTAGTGCATTCAAAAGGTCTTAACTTCGGTTTCGACGTTGCAAAATATAAGTTAGACGCTGATAAATAATTAATAATGAGACACGGTAAAAAATTCAATCACTTAGGAAGAACAGCTTCTCACAGAAGTGCTTTACTTTCTAATATGGCTTGTTCTCTAATTGAGCATAAAAGAATCAACACTACTGTAGCTAAAGCTAAAGCTTTAAGAGTATATGTTGAGCCTCTATTAACAAAAGCAAAAGAAGATACTACACACAACAGAAGAGTAGTATTCTCTTACCTTCAAAATAAATTTGCGGTTGCTGAATTATTCAGAACTGTAGCTCCTAAAATCGCTGAAAGAAACGGTGGTTATACAAGAATCATCAAGACAGGATTCAGACCAGGTGATGCTGCTGATACTGCTCTTATCGAACTAGTAGATTTCAACGAGCTTTACAATCCTAATGCTGAAGAGAAAAAAGCTACAAGAAGAAGCAGAAGATCTACGCCAGCTAAAGCAGCAGTTGTTGCTGATGCTCCTGTAGTAGAAGAAAAAGTAGAAGAAGCTAAAGCTGATACTACTGAAGAAAAAACTGAAGAATAATATTCATTCAGATATATATAAAAACCATCCGTTTTCGGATGGTTTTTTTTGTAATACTTATAAAATAAGATGTCCCTCAATATTGAAGGACATTTTTTATTTAGATCTTTGTTCTTTTCAGTTCAATAATATTATTCCCTTGTTCAAGGTGAAGACTATCTCCTTTTACCCTTGCCGTCATATCATCTTTTTTGTAAATCGTTTCATTTCCTTTGGTTTCCGATTTAGGTAATGTAAATGTTTTCTTATTGCTGGTAATGGCTACTGTACTTTCTTTCGGATCATTTTTAAATACTACTTTTACTAGTGTTCCGTCTGTAGCTTTATAAACAAAATCGGTTTTCTCAATTTTCTTTCCGTTGACATCTACTGTCGAAGAACTTTGTGTTACCGAATCTATTTTTCCATTATCGTTTGTAACTACAGTTTCTGAACTGTCTGTTTTGATAACGATTTTGTTTCCGCTTTCACTTTTTTTACAGCTGACTACTGCTAATGCCAACACAGCACCTAAGGCTAAGATACTTTTTTTCATGATTATATTATTTGATATTCAATATGATTTTATAATTTAATTTTACAAAAATCATGCCTTACAATATGAGAAAATTTAACGGTTATTCATGCATATTTCTTTTGTTTTTCTCTTTGAATAGGTGGTTTAGCAAAAAGAAAATTTTGGAATTAAAGAGAGGCAGTTCTTCTTATCAAATGATAAAATTCCGGAAGATATTGGAATATGACAGCAGGTCTTAGCTGGCACTTTACATTTCTGGAATATATGGTTTAAGAAGGGTAAGAATCGGATTCAGCTCTTTAAATGGATCAAATTCCATAATAAAGTAAGCCGTTTTGATCGGTAAATTCTTAATCAGATTGTGAAATAATTGTTAATTTAAGGTGGTTTATTGTTTCTTATTTGTTTTTATTTTTAATTTATTGTGAAATATTTAGTCGTATATTGTTTTTGGAATCAAAAATTGATTAAATTTAGTAAAAACTAAAAGACTGAATCACAACTTCAAACTCAAACATTAATATTACACAAAGGTGTAATTGATTTCAAATTGTTTTCTGTTGAAATTTGCTTCAAACAAACAAAGTCATGAGCATTTCCATAGCCATAGTAGAAGACGAGAAAAACTACAACAATGCGTTGAAGAAGGTCATCGATTATCAGAAGGATATGAAAGTGATTGCTCAGTTCTTTGATGGTAATGATGCCATAACAAATCTACCCCATATTTCTCCTGACGTTGTGATGATGGATATCCAATTACAGGATATGCTTGGAATCGAAATCATAGAAAAATTAAGAAAAGAAATGCCCAATACACAGTTTATCATGTGTACCAGCTTTGATGATGATGAAAAGATTTTTAATTCGTTAAAAGCAGGGGCTATGGGATATCTTGTAAAAGGAGAAAGCATGGATAAAATTCTTTCTTCCATCCGCGATGTATACAATGGCGGTGCACCTATGAGTTTTTCTATTGCGAGAAGGGTATTGAAACATTTCGAGAAAAAACTTCCGGAAATAAAAGGCTTTGATGAACTCACAGAACGCGAAAAGGAAATCCTTGAACTTCTTTCCCAGGGGCTTCTCTACAAAGAGATTGCAGACAAAAAATTCATCAGCATTGATACCGTGAAAAAACACGTCGGAAATATCTACAGAAAACTCCACGTCAACAATAAGGTGGAGGCAATCAATAAATTTAACAATTTTAAAAATTAGAAAACATGAATGAAAATCAGGATTTATTAAATTTAACGGGCAAGATTCATCAATTAGTAGACTATGGAATTATTAATATTGAAAAATTACAGGAAATACAATCATTTTGTAATCAGGAAATAGATAGGCTAACTTCAGAAGAATTTATAGAAAGAGAATCCATAGATTGGAGCAAGTATATAATCTATGAACAAACTGAGTCTGATGGTGAGATTAATGCCGGATTGGCAACAGAGATGACAACTGCTTACCAGAGCATTCCTAATATTAAGGATATTTATAGAAATAAATTGCAGGTTTCTGGAGAAGTAGCAGCAGATTTATTTGGTAAAAATGCTAAGAATGTTAAAATTTTTTTAGGAGAACTTGATAATGGACTCATTTTTTTATTTGAAGATTTACTTTTCCAAAAATATTATATTATAACTAATAAAATAGTAAAAGAAGAAATATCTGCATATAATTTTGGTCGGTATAAAGATGCATATGAAAATGGTGCATTAAAAAGAATACTGGATCCCTATATTCAACAATATATTCCAAATACAGTAAATACTATTAGGTTTGCATTGTCAAGAACTTTCTTTACTAAACTTGAAAACCTAAAACCTAAATATCCTAATATTGTTATTTCTTTTCATCCGGCAATACATATTTCTGGGGATATTTTTGATGTAGAATTAGATGATGGAACTATTATTCAGGCTAGTTATGAGTATAGGCTTACATTCATAATGATATTGGGATATTATCAAGGTTCCAAATTTATTCCAATACCTGATATAGGTGCATATGATAGAAATGGTCTTTGTCCTCCTGGATGCTAAATGATTATTCTTGATCTAATATATTATATTGTAATCATTACAAATTTTACTGTTTCCATAATTGAAAAAAAATTATGGAAACAGTTATTTTGGTTTTATTTCGGAATTACAATCATAACAGAAATATTATTTACAACAAAAGCGAGTTTTATAACTGCAAGAATGTATAATTATCTGGATTTGTTCTGTATAATTTATTTTGGATACATCTATAATAAAGAGTTACATGATAACTATGTCATTAGAATAACCACAATTTTATTTTTTTTATTAGGAGGTATTTTTATTTTCATTTCCAAAACTAATTATTCAATTATTACAGGGTATCTATATTGTATTTTTTTATTTTTCATTTCTCTGTTTTGGTTTTATAATAAAATATCAAGCAAAGATCAAACACAGGATATTTTAAATTTATGTTTTTTTTGGATTAGTTGTTCATTATTATTCTGGTCACTATTTTATATTTTCAGAATGTTTCCTATGTATTTCTTTAATAAAAAAGATCCTGGGTTTTTAAAAGAAATATCTAATGTGTTTAGTATAGTTAATATAATTACGTATTCATTATTCTTACGAGGCTTATTTTGTAGACAATGAAGAATCTTCCATTAGAAATAAAGATAGTATATATAACTGCAATCATTGTAGTAATGCTGTTTGTACTATTTATTATCCTTGTTGTTCTAACTTACAACAGAAAACAGCTCCTTTACCTGAAAGAACAACAACTCAAAGAATCCGAACACCAAAACCAGCTTCTTCAGAAAGAACTCGAAAAACAAAAAGTGCTGGAACAGGAGCGGGAACGTATCTCCCACGATATGCATGATGACCTGGGAGCAGGAATTTCTGCATTGAAACTTCAGGCAGAATTTCTGAAACAGAAGGCTGAAGACGATGATCTGCAAAGTGATATCGATGAGCTTCTGAAAACCTCTGAAGAAATGAACATCTCCATGAGGGAAATGCTGTGGAGCCTGAACTCAGGAAATGATACCTTAGGAAGCTTTATTGATTATGCTATTCTTTACACCGGAAACTTTTTGAAGAAAACAAAAATAGCGGTGTATTCGGAATGTGAAAATATCATAGCAGAAACACCTATTTCCACAGAAATGAGACGCAATCTTTTTCTATGCTTAAAAGAAGCGGTCAATAATGTGTACAAACACAGTCAGGCAAATACTGTAAAACTTTCATTCTCGCAGGAAGACAATAATTTCTCTATGAAAATTTCCGATAACGGAAACGGAATCCCCGATGGGCAGAAAGAAGGTAACGGCCTTAGAAATATGAAGCGAAGAATGAATGAACTATCTGGCGAATGTTCTATCATATCCGAAAACTCTGGAACCTGTCTGGTATTTAAAATAGCATTATAAATAAATTACCCTTTTGTGTAATTGACTGGTCCTGTTTTTAGAGGGAAATTTGATATATAAAATTAAAAGCCATGAAAACTCTTATTAACGACAGTATTGGAGATTTGGAAGCTGCTTTAAAAAACAACACTGATCTTCAGGAGAAGTTCAAAACCAATCCGATAGAGGCTATTAAAAATGTAGAAATAAAAACCCCGAAAGAAACAGACTATTGGATCTACAGAATCATTGTACTTATGCTCGGGTTGGCAGTCATTACCATTATAGCAGGACTTATTCTCATTGCTTACTGGAATGATGGTGCTGCTAAAGATAATCAGCTGGTCACTATTTTTGCCACCATTTCTTCAGGTGCAATAGGAGCCTTAGCCGGACTTTTATCACCTACACCGAGAAAATAATTAATAATAACTTAAAAACTACATATCATGAAAGCACAAGAAAAAAACAAAATAAAAAAAGACATTAATGAAAGACTTGATCTATTAAAAGGGAATGAAATATTTAATGATAATAAAGTAACAAAAATCAAATATGAAACAGATTTTTACGAATGTCTTGATAATGATAATAATATAGGAATTTGTGTTTCTGTTATTTCGCAAGACTTAATTGTTACAAATGCTGTTTATTTAAATAATACCACTGAAATAGAGGTAGTAGATTGTCCAACCACAATAGGAGCAAGTAATGCTTTAAAAGGAAATCGGATTTTTATATATTCAGTTGCATCATCTATAAAAGATAATACCGCCTATACTCTTAATGTAACTTTGAAAACAGGAAATGTAAGTAAATTATTCTCAGCCTCAATGATTTTGAATAAGGGTGAAACAGGTGAAATAATTCAACAAATAAATTTTATTTAAAATGAAGACTAAGATTTTTCAACTTATAATATGCATTTTTTCCATATGCAGTTTGTATGCACAAGATACACTTTCTGTAAATGTAGATCTGCTTAAAGCTCCTGCGTCTCCAGCTTCAAATCTATTAGGAATTGCAAGTAGCGAGATCAATAAACCTACGGATGTTGCAAATCTAATGTTGAATTTACAGGATTTTACTTCTCTATTTAACAATCAAGCGGGATTTGCCTTGGATTTTTCACCATATTGGTTATTTGGAAACAAGACAAAAAGCTTAGATAATATTATTAATGATACTAAACCTTTAGATGTTTTAAATCAGACTCTTGTTTTTTCTGTAGCTGTTAAAAATACAGACAGTAGCTCAAGCAAACTTCCAGTCAATTCAATATTTACTTCATTTGGTTTTAAATTTTCTCTTTTCAGAGGTGATGTTTCCGAGAAAACAAAAAGAAATTATTTGTTGGTAAAAGAAATACATAGAAACATAATACATGATTTAATAAACGGAAATAACTCTGTGATTAGAGATCAGGAAATACAAAAAATTGAGAAACAGTTAGAAATAATGTTTAAAGAAGGTGGAAAAGGAACGCCTGAGTATACAAAACTAGAAGAAAAATTGAATAAACTAAAGATCGAAAGGCTTACGGCTGGCGACAATGATGTAATAGTCAATCATGAAGAAAGTATTAAAAAACTAGTAACAGATTTATCTTTTGTAAGGACTGGTTTTCTTTGGGACTTTGCAGGGGGAACAAGTATTCAGTTTAAAGAAAAGCAATTTGATAATTCAAGAGTTTACAATGCAGGTTTATGGACAGTTTTAGGATATGCAACTGAAAAAGCAGGAACACCTCTTTTCCTTTTGCGTTACATGTATAATCCTAAAAATGATTGGATGACAGTAGATGACTTTAAACCACAAGGTAACTTCTCAACATTTGATGCGGGCATGAAATATGAGTATTCATCAAAGGATTCAAAATTTACAGGAAGTTTTGAGGGGCTTTACAGAAGTTTTATCTCAGGCTCCGATTTGAAACCTACCTGGAAATGCGTTTTGAATTTAGATTATGCAATATTTCCTAACCAGCACTTGACATTATCTCTGGGCAAAGATTTTGACAATAGCTTCATTAAAAAAGGTAATGTTATTGCTGGGCTGTCTTTCTTTAGTGGTATCGGTACAAAACGTAAAATACAGTAATTATACAATAATATAAACAATTTTAAAGCTCCAGCATTTTATAGTGTCTGGAGTTTTATTATAACATTGTTTTATCATTTTAAAAGCCTGATTCTCCACAAAGAATTTGTAGAATTATCATAATATAAATTAACTAAAATTTAACTCGGATTTATCTCAAAAAAATCCCGTGAAATACCCCTGAAAGTTAAATTTTGATTAAATTTGTCTAAACTAAAAAAAATAAAAAATGAGTGCAATTTCTTACATAGAAGCAAGACAGATTTTAGATTCCAGAGGAAATCCTACCATTGAAGTAGATGTATTTACAGAAAGCGGGGCAATGGGCCGTGCAGCTGTACCTTCAGGAGCATCTACAGGAGAACACGAAGCGGTAGAATTACGTGACGGTGGTTCAGAATATCAGGGTAAAGGAGTTCTTAAAGCTGTTGAAAATGTAAAAGAAGTAATTGCAGAGAATTTAGTTGGACAGCCGGTTTTCGAACAAAACTATATCGATCAGATTATGATTGATCTTGACGGAACGCCTAACAAAGGAAATCTTGGTGCTAATGCTATTCTTGGTGTTTCTCTAGCGGTAGCCAGAGCTGCTGCTGCTGAATTGGGAATGCCTCTTTATAAATATGTTGGTGGAGTGAATGCCAATACACTTCCAGTTCCAATGATGAATGTAATTAACGGTGGATCTCACTCAGATGCTCCTATCGCATTCCAGGAATTTATGATTATGCCGGTAAAAGCAGATTCTTTCTCTCATGCTTTGAGAAAAGGAACTGAAATTTTCCACAACCTAAAATCGATCCTTAAAGGAAGAGGTCTTTCTACAGCAGTAGGAGATGAAGGAGGTTTTGCTCCTACTTTCAACGGAACTGAAGATGCTTTGGATACTTTACTTCAGGCGATCGAAAAAGCAGGATACAAGCCTGGTGACGACATTATGTTGGCATTAGACTGTGCGGCTTCAGAATTCTACAAAGACGGAACTTACGATTACAGAAAATTCGAAGGAGACAAGGGAGCTCACAGATCAAGAGAAGAGCAGGTTTCTTACCTTGCAGAATTGGCTGCTAAATATCCGATCATCTCTATCGAAGACGGTATGCAGGAAGATGACTGGGAAGGATGGAAAATGCTTACAGATAAAATCGGTGACAGAGTACAGTTGGTAGGTGACGATTTATTCGTAACAAACGTAGACAGATTATCAAGAGGAGTAAAAGAAGGTATTGCCAACTCTATCCTTGTAAAAGTAAACCAGATTGGTTCTCTTTCTGAAACAATGGCTGCAGTACAAATGGCTCAGAATAACAAATTCACTTCAGTAATGTCTCACAGATCAGGAGAAACTGAAGACTCTACAATTGCTGATTTAGCTGTAGCAATGAACTGTGGACAGATCAAAACAGGTTCAGCTTCAAGATCAGACAGAATGGCAAAATACAACCAGTTATTGAGAATTGAAGAAGCTTTAGGTGAAACTGCAATTTTTCCAGGATTGGAAGCTTTTAAAATCAAAAGATAATTAATCGAATTTATAAATAACGGCAAGCGAAATTTTTAGTTTGCCGTATTTTATGGAAAGTGGTATATTTAAAAAAAATAAATAAATAATGTCAGACAACAAAGTAATATTGAATTACGACGGTAATTCATATGAATATCCAATCGTGGATAGTACTATCGGAGACAGAGGGATTGATATTTCAAAATTAAGAGACCAGACAGGTTTGATCACTCTGGATTTAGGTTACAAAAATACAGGGGCTACTATTAGCGACATCACTTACTTAGACGGAGATAAAGGAGAATTATTCTACAGAGGTTATCCAATCGAGCAGATTGCTGAGAAATCTAACTTCACTGAAGTAATGTATCTTTTATTACATGGAGAATTACCTACTCAGGATCAGTTTACTTCATTCGACAACAATATTAAAAAATATAACTTCATCGCAGACGAAATGAAAAAGATCATTGATGTTTTTCCTCGTTCTGCTCACCCTATGGGAGTTTTATCTTCTATGACGTCTGCTTTGACAGCTTTCAACCCGAAAGCAGTGAATGTAAACTCTAAAGAAGAAATGGATCATGCTGCTGAGCTTATGATCGCTAAGTTCTCTCACCTTTGTGCTTGGACTTACAGAAAAACTCAAGGTTTACCATTAAACCACGGTGATAACAACCTGAACTACGTAGAGAACTTCTACAAAATGGCATTCAGATTACCAAACGCTGATTTCGAAATCGATCCGGTAGTAGTAAATGCTTTAGATAAATTATTAATCCTTCACGCAGATCACGAACAAAACTGTTCTACTTCTACAGTAAGAATGGTAGGTTCTGCTCATACAGGTCTTTTTGCTTCTATCTCTGCTGGGGTATCTGCACTTTGGGGACCACTTCACGGTGGTGCTAACCAGGCAGTAATCGAAATGCTTGAACTGATCGAAAAAGATGGAGGTGACGTATCTAAATATGTTGCTAAAGCTAAAGATAAAGGAGATAGCTTCCGTCTAATGGGATTCGGACACAGAGTTTACAAAAACTTCGACCCAAGAGCGAAAATCATCAAGAAAGCTGCTGATGATATCCTTAAAGCATTAGGTATCCAGGATAAAGCTCTTGACATTGCAATGCAGTTAGAAAGAGTAGCTCTTGAAGACGAGTACTTCGTAGAAAGAAAACTATATCCAAACGTAGACTTCTACTCAGGTATCATCTACAGAGCATTAGGAATTCCTACAGAAATGTTTACCGTAATGTTTGCATTAGGAAGACTTCCAGGATGGATTTCTCAGTGGAAAGAAATGAGACTGAAAGGAGACCCGATCGGAAGACCAAGACAGGTTTACCAAGGTGCTCAGGAAAGAAACTACATCGACATCGCAAGCAGATAATATTTGCTTATACCATAAAAGAATCCCAAAGCTTGCTTTGGGATTCTTTATTTTTACAACCTATTCAGTAATAGCTAATGCTGTAATAAGATTATCCTTCGTCCGGAAATGAAAATTCAGCATTATCGGACTTCCATCAAAAGAACCGGAAATATTGATTCTTAAAACCATTGTATCATCCTTTACCGAAAAATCTTTTACCTCAAACAAGGTTTTGTATTCATTATTGGATTTTTCATTCCATTGTCTTATTTCCTCTTTTCCAGTATATATTTTTCCTTCATCAAATACGGATGCCTGTTCAGAAAAACAATTAGAGAAAGAAATACTGTCAAAAAGTTCCTGTGCCTCTAAGAATTCCTGTAAAATGTTAGGTAAGTTCATATTGTTATTTTTAAATGATTACACAGTAGGAATAGTGCCGCCATCTATTACATATTCGGTTCCGGTTAAATATTGTGCTCGTGGAGAGACTAAAAAACCAACAAACTCTGCAATATCTTCAGGCTGGGCAGGTTTACCGATGGGAATTCCACCCAACGCATCCATGACACTTTGGGTTGCTTCCTCTATCGAGGTTTCTGAACTTTTAGCAATACGTTCCATCATTCGGATGGCAGATGAAGTCATGATCCAACCTGGAGAAACGGTAAGGACACGAACTCCCTTTGGAGAAACTTCTTTTGATAAACCTTTGCTGTAATTGATCAGTCCTGCTTTGGCAGCGGCATAGGGTAATGTAGAGTCAAATAAAGGCAACCTTCCCTGAATGGACGCTATATGAATGATTACTCCCGTTTTTCTTTCCAGCATTTGTGGAAGGAATCCTCTGTCTAAACGAACGGGCGCTAACAAATTGGTCTGAATTGTATTTTCCCAGTCTTTATCACTCAAAACAGAGAATCCACCACCAGGCGTTTCTGAACCTCCCAATGTATTAATTAAAATATCAAGCCTTCCAAAAGCAGATAACACTTCTCTTACCAGCTTTTCAGTATCTTTTGCCTGACTCAGATCTCCTGAAATAAAATGAAGTTGATTATTAATCTCTTCAGGCCGATTTCTGGCAGTGATAATTACGGTGGCACCAGCAGTGAGCAGTCTTTCGGCAATAGCTTTTCCAGTTCCTTTTGTCCCTCCCGTTACTAAAGCAATCTTACCTGATAATTCGTTGTTGAAATGAAATGATTCTGTCATGATTTCTTTTTTGTACAAATTTCAGGAGTATGACAGGCTCTTACAAGTACGGTCTTACGAATCACATAGGGATAAATTAATCCCCTATTGTGATCTCATCTCATTGTGTTACATTTGTTTTTATGTACGAAAGAAAAATCCCACCCAATCTGAATTGCGGGCTTGATCTGATTGCTGAGGTACTCTATGGCAAATGGAAGATTCGTTTGCTATGGTTTATTAATGAAGGATTTCAAAGACCAAGTGAATTACAGAGGAAAATTCCTGATGCTTCCCGCAGAGTATTGAATGTTCAGTTAAAAGAGCTGGAAGAGCATGATCTTGTCACTAAGAAAATTTATCCCGTTGTACCGCCAAAAGTAGAATACAGGCTTACGGAATTTGGGAAGACATTGATTCCGGTTATTGCTACATTAGGGAAATGGGGTGATGATCATGAAGAGCACTTACGGGCGCTCATCCTTAAAAGACTGGAACAATAATCTTAAAAAGAGAAAGATATTTTTATTTTTTACAAAATCGGATATAATAATTTGATTAAATTTACTACTGTAAAAAATTAATACCCAATGACTTTCGGAGAACAGATGTTATTTTTCTTCAGCGCAGTAGGAGCATTCAACGGACTTCTGCTGGGCATTTATTTGCTGTCTGTTAAAAAACTGAAATACCCTCCGGATTTTTTCCTTGGAATTCTTCTCTTAATGCTAAGCTCAAGAGTCGTAACTTCTGTATGCTTTTATTTTTATCCCGATTTACCCAGAATTATTGCACATTTAGGGCTTTCAGCCTTATTTTTTACCGGCCCGGCTTTATACTATTATGTGAAATCTTCCTTCCAGCAGGATCAGTTTGATTGGAAGAACTGCAAGAACTGGTTTGGAATACTAACCCTTATTTTAGGAATTATAGGTTTATTATATCTGGTATTTCCCATTACGTGGGATAACTATTTTGCTACTTTTATCTATACCGTTTGGTCTGTATTTATATTTCTTACGGTCTATCAATATTTTATTTTGCTTAAACAGAATCATAAAAGTCCGAACAATTTTGTACTTCCGATTCTGGTCAGCAATGTGATTATATTTTTGAGCTATCAGCTTATTTCGACAGGCTGGTTACAAATTTATTGTGCAGGAGGAAGCCTTGTGTTTTCGTTTGTACTGTATGCCAATTTTTTGATTTTATTTAATAAAAAATACCAAAAGCTTCCGGCAAAAGAAACAGAAAAATATTCCAATAAAAAGATTTCCGGAGAACAGGCGGATAGTTTTGTTTCAAAACTGGAAAGATTAATGGATACAGAAGAGCTTTATAAAAATCCGAATTTAAAATTGAGTGATCTGGCTTCCAGAATGAATATGTCTGCACATCAGCTTTCTCAATTGCTGAATGATAATCTGGGGAAAAGTTTCGCTACCTGCATCAATGAATACCGAATCAATAATGCCTGTGAAAAAATAGAAAATGGCTCTTATCTGAAAATTGAAGAGATAGGATATGAAGTAGGATTCAATTCCAAATCTACTTTCTTCTCAACTTTCAAGAAAATAAAAAATACAACACCTCTTTTGTATAAACAGTCACAAACCCTTACTGAGCCTAGGTTTCAGAGTTCAAATTTATAATTCAGTACTGCGGAATTTCAATTTCAAAACCGTATTGCTACCACAAGCCGATACTTTTGATTTCATAAAATTTAAAATTTATGATCATCAAATTATGGCTTTTACCGCTATTGCTGTTTTTATCATTTTTTGGAAAAGCGCAGGAAAAGGTAAATGGAAAAGTTCCAGATTCTCTGGCTGAGGTTAAATCTCCTACAACAAATATCTCAGAAGTTATCATTCAATCCACTCCCCGAAAGATGAAACTGAATGACGGTAATCTTGTACTATCTGTTGCCGGAAACAAAGACTTTAAAACTTCCACTCATCTTCTCGATGTCCTGAGGAAAACTCCTGGGGTTACTGTAGATCAGGAAGACGGAATTTTTGTCGGAGGAAGAATTACTCCAGCAGTTCTTATTGATGGAAAACCTGTGGTGATGAGTAATCAGGAGTTGCAATCTTATTTACGGTCTTTATCCCCCGAAATGGTGGAATCTATAGAAGTGAATACCAATCCATCCTCAAAATATGATGCAGAATTTAAAGGAATTATTGATATTAAACTAAAAAAGAATGTCAGTCTCGGTTGGAAAGCAGGTTATAATGGCAATGTATACATCAATAAATTCAATTATCAGGAAAATGGAGTCAATGTATCTTACCATACCGGAAAAATAACATACAATGTTCAGGCTGGCTATAATGAAGGAGTTTCAACCTATCGTTATCATGCTTTACAGCGTTTGGCGAATACGAATATCATGCGTACGCATACTTATCAGGAAGACTTTGGAAAAGTATACAACCTGCAAACCGGAGCTGATTTCAGGCTGAATGATAAAAACAGGTTTGGCATTAATCTGAGAGGAAACTTCCGGAATAACGACCGTATCCGAAACGGATCACTTTACACAACCAATAAAAATGAAACTCAATTGGTATTGAATACAGCCAGTGAGAATCCTACAGATTATTCACAGGGTAACTATGGGATAACAACGGATTATTCTTTCCAGAGCAACGGATTTAAACTGAGTTTTTTAGGGAACTATCTTTCGGTAAAAAATAAACAGAATGATGATTTTATCAATAGAGATCAGAGTACATCGAAACTACTGTCTTATTGGAAGTCTGACCTGATTAATAAAATTACTATTCATACTGCGCAAATAGATGCTTCCCAAAAAATAAATACCATTGATATTGAAGCAGGTCTGAAATACAGTCATTCTGATACCCATAATAATATCCGGTATGATACATTATCTGTGGGAAATCAGTTTGTATTTGACCCTACGCGAAGTAATATATTCTCCTATAAAGAAAAAATATGGGCAGGTTATCTGGCTTATAAACAGAGAATTGGAGATTTTCAAATCATTGCAGGGTTAAGATTTGAAAACACAAACAGTATTTCCAATGCCATTACCATGGATTCTGTTGTTTCTAGAAGTTACCTGAAATGGCTGCCTTCTTTAAATGCAAGTTACACTTTTAATAAGTCCAGTGAATTTTCTCTTTCCTACAGCAGAAGAATCACAAGACCGGTCTTCTCTCAACTTAATCCATTCAGATTTTATTTCAGTCCGTTAAATTACTGGATTGGGAATCCTTATTTATTACCTTCCTTTACCAGTCAGATCAAAGCAACCTATCGGCATAAAAACTGGATCACAAGCTTTGCTGTTGGAAAAGAAAAAGAGGTGATGACCCGTTATCCTCTTTACAATCCCGAAACCAATGTACTGGAATATTTGGGAACGAATCTTCCGTATCGTAATTTTGCTGTTTTGGAGACCAGTTTTCCGATCAGAATTACAAAATGGTGGAATATCACCAGCCAGATTACGGGATATTATAATTATGAATTCAGGCCCTATCTTGATGAGGTCTTTGCGTTGAATATTTATAATTATGAAGTAAGATTGAATCAGGTATTTTCCCTTCCAAAAGGAATTACACTCAATCTATTCGGTAGTTATGAATCTAAAACTGGAAATAGCCTTTACCTCATTAAACCAAGATATACCATAGATGTCTCAGTTCAGAAGTCATGGTTTGATAATAAATTGAACACGAAGATTGGTTTTAATAATCTATTGGATTCATATGAGCAGAAGCTTGAATTCCGGCATAAACAGATTATGGATAACCGTTTTACCCATTGGTGGGATAGTAGTAGATTGATATTTTCACTCAGTTATACTATTGGCAGTTCAAAATATCAGGTCAAAGAAACCCAAAAGACAGAAGAAGAAAACAGGACGAGATAAGAAAACCTGCTTAAAAAAGCAGGTTTTCTTTTTTTATTATGGACATTGGCATCTGTCGCAAGTCCAGATATAGCAGTTTCCTGCATCATCCCATTCGCAGCATCTTCTGCCAGTGGAAATAGGAGCGCCTCCCATTACAGATTTTTGCTGATCTCTTCCTAATTTTTGTGCTTTTTTCAGCACCGGATTGTTCTTGTTCATGACTTTGATTTTTGGTGTTAATAGTTAAGTTTTATGATCTATAATTTCGCGAAAATTATATCACTAATATAGGAAATTAAATAATATAATTATCTGTTTTTTGCTTCTTATGTAGATGGAAAATAGTAAGTTGTAGATGTTTTTGGAACTATTCACTGCAGTTGGCGGAACAGACAAGGAAATTTTGTTGAAGAGTGTTGTTTTTTGCAATCAAATTTAATGTATAAAATAATCCAAAAGTTTTACAGATAGAGACCTTTACTTATATTTGTAGTATTGCATAAATCTTTATGAGACTAAACATTAAAAACGAAACGGGTAGGCTGAAGTCAGTAGTTCTAGGCCAGCCTAATTCATTGGGAGCAGTTCCCACACTAGAGGAAAGTTATGACGCAAAGTCATATTACTCAATCGAACACAACATTTATCCTAAAGAAGAGGATATTATCAATGAAATGAACGCTTTTGAAGCGGTTTTAAAAAAGTATGGCGTTGAAGTTTTGCGCCCTAGTATCATCCAAGACTACAATCAGGTTTTTTCAAGAGATGTAGCCTTTGTTATTGATGATAAAATGATCATTTCCAATGTGATTGCAGACAGAGCAGACGAGCAGGAAGCTTACAAAAGTGTTTTTGAAAAAGTAGCATGGAGAAAAATTATTAATCTTCCCGAAACCGCACATATTGAAGGAGGAGACGTAATCGTATGGAATGACTTTATCTTCATCGGAACCTGTTTCAGTGAAGATTACAGAAACTATAAAACGGCAAGAACCAATGAGTATGCCATTGAAATCCTGAAAGAATATTTTCCAAAGAAAAGAATCATTGACCTGGAATTGAAGAAAAACGATAAAGTTCCGTTTGAAGGTATTCTGCATTTGGACTGCACATTTAATCCTGTAGGGGAAGACAAATGTATCATTTATAAAAACGGGTTTGTGGATGAAAGCGATTACCGTTTAATCATCGATATTTTCGGAGAAGAAAACTGTTTCCACATCAATGATGAAGAAATGTTTGAAATGTTCCCGAATATTTTCTCCATTTCACCTGATGTAGTAGTTTCAGACAAAGCATTCACCAGAATGAATGATCACTTGAGAAACGAATGGGGAATGACCGTTGAAGAAATTCCTTACAGAGAAATCTCTAAAATGGGAGGCTTGTTGAGATGCTCTACAATGCCGCTTGTGAGAGAATAATTGAGTGGGAATGTTTTAGGGTTTGAGAGTGAGAGAGTTTTTACTCTTTCAATCTTTTAATTTTTCAATCTTTTAATCAAAAAAAATGCAAACAACAGATACAGTATTAATGATAGAGCCGATTGCATTCGGTTATAACGCTGAAACAGCGAAAAACAATTACTTTCAGGTAGAACAAACGGGTTCTGATATCCAGTCGAAAGCTTTGGCGGAGTTCAACACCTTTGTCGGAAAACTGAGAGAAAAAGGAATCAATGTGATCACTATAAAAGATACTTTAGATCCACACACACCGGATTCTATTTTCCCGAATAACTGGGTAAGTTTTCATAAAGACGGAAAAGTAGTTTTATATCCGATGTTCGCTTCCAACAGAAGAGTAGAAAGAAGAGAAGATATTATTGAAAGTATCAAAGATCAGGGATTTGAAGTCGCTGAAATTGATGACTGGTCTTTCTCAGAAACTCAGGGACATTTCCTGGAGGGGACGGGAAGCATGATTTTTGATCACGATAATAAAATTGCTTATGGTTCCGTTTCTTTGAGGCTGGATGAAAAACTGTTCAGAGAATTCTGTACGAAATTCGGATTCACTCCGGTTGTTTTCCACTCATTTCAGACCGTAGGAACAGAAAGACTTCCGATCTACCACACCAATGTCATGATGTGTGTGGCAGATAAATTTGTGGTAATCTGCCTGGACTGTATTGATGATGAGCTGGAAAGAGAGAAAGTAACAGAAACTATTAAAGGTTCTGGAAAAGAAATTATCGAAATTTCAGAAGATCAAATGCAGCAGTTTGCGGGAAATATGCTTCAGGTTCAAAATAAAGACGGAGAGAAATTTCTGGTAATGAGCCAGACTGCCTATCAGTCTTTATCTGCAGATCAGGTGGCTGCTATTGAAAAATACTGCGAAATTATTTATTCAGACCTGAATACTATAGAAGTAAATGGTGGAGGAAGTGCAAGATGTATGCTTGCTGAGGTTTTTCTTCCAAAAAAATAATATATTTACGAAAAAATTAATTGAACCCATTATCAAGTAAAGGTTTACATATTCTTCTGACTTTGGAAACAGAGTCAGAAGATTTGTTATTAGACAGCAAAGGATTTCTGGAGTTTACAGAAGATATTCTGAAAACCAAAGATGTAGAAATTGTAGGAGTAACCAATCATATTTTTGAAAATGAGAGTTTTACTTCCGCGGTAATCCTGAAAGAGTCTCACCTTTGTATCCACACGTGGCCGGAATTTAAACAGCTTACTTTTGATGTTTTTCTTTGTAATTATACCCAGGATAATACCACAAAAGTAGAGCAGATTGCAGATGAAGTAGTTCAGTATTTTAAAGCTAAAACCATTCAGAAACACAAAATTTACAGATAAAAAATGCACTATGTCTGCCCAGCATGCGAATCAGAAAATACATTAGATCTCAATTTTCCTATCGAGGAATATGTTTGTAAAACCTGCTCTCATCTGATTGATGTTGCAGGAAATAAAAAGATTAAACATTTGAAAATACCGACAGAAAACGTTGTCTTGGATGTCGGACAGAAAGGAAATATTGACGGTGTAGAATATACCGTTGTATCAATTGTTGTCAGAAAATACGGAAACAGTATTTTCTGGAGGGAATATTCTTTAAAAGACAGCAAAGGAAATGATGCTTTCCTGAGTGAGAGTGATGGACATTGGGTTTTCCTGATCTCTATGCATCCTGATGATTTTAAAGGTAAAGATTCTAGATTACCCACCTATCTTGGGAGAACTTACCGCTGGTATGAAAACACTCCATGTACTATCGATGCAGCAACAGGTTTTTTTGATGAACACCTGGATTTCAGCATTGCTACATACAAAGAATATGTCAATGGAACACGAATGATCTCTCAGGAGAAGAGCAGCAAAAAAAGTCAGTATTTTTATGGGGTACATATTTCAAAATATGAGGTTAAAAGAGCTTTTAAAATAGCTAATATGCCCTATTATACAGGAGTTGGGATCGTTCAGCCTTATTATTTCGATATGAAACAGGCTTTAAACATCTTTTGTCTAGCAGCATTAATGATATGTCTGCTTCAGTTGTATGTGTACATCTCAAGAACTAATGAAACGGTTTTTGCAGAGACCATCAATTTTGCTGATGTAAAAGACAAAGAAATGGTCAGCAAGAGTTTTACACTTTCAGGAGGCTCGGCACCATTAAAAGTGAATGCATTTTCAGGGGTTGATAATTCCTGGGCTAATGTTCAGCTGAGTCTTGTGAATGAAAAGACTAACGAAATTGTCTATACTTCAAAAGATATCGAACAATATCATGGGTACGAAGATGGGGAAAGCTGGTCAGAAGGAAGTCAGTCTGAAGAATTTAATCTTTGTGGAGTAAGCTCGGGACAATATCACTTTCTTATTTCAGCAGAAAAAGAAGGATCTTTATTACCCGCGTTTTCCGGTCTTCAGTCACCGGATTCAAGGGTATTAATTTCCAGGGATAAATCAGGAACGGTAGAGGTAACCGATATCTATAAAGGACAACCTATCACTTTCATAGACGGAAAGACTTTAGAAAAAGATACAACAGCATTGGGTAAACTGGTGAAAGCATCCTTTGGAACTTCAAAAATAGATTCTCTTATCAATACTGAAGGGTTAAGACTCACTACAGATCCTATTTCAAACAATACCTATATACAGCTCAAAGCAACATGGCTTCCTGTTTCATTCTGGAACTTCGGAGTTATTTTATTCATAATGATTATTCTCTTTGTTGCGATGCTTATGGGAAAACATTCCTTTAATGTGAAGAAATGGAAGAACAGTTCAAACACCCCTTATTCTACATCATGATGACCAATATTGTAAACTACATAAGACAAAACCTGATGCTCTGCGTGATCGGAGGTTTTTTCATGACCCTGTTTGTATATCTTACCTATCAGGGAAGTCAGGTGTGCGACTGTGCCAAAACAGAAACATACCGCGACGGAACTACAAAAAGCCACTCCAGAGGAGGAGTTGGATTCTACAGATACTATCACAAATAAAAATATAAAACTATGGACAACATCAATTTCTTACCCATATTAAACTCGGTTCTTTACTCATTTTTGGGAATTGCTATTCTGCTGGTATGCTATTTCATTATTGAAAAACTTACCCCGGAAAAGACATGGCATGAGATCGCTCAGAACAAAAATATAGCACTGGCTATTGTTTTCGGAGCATTTATCATCGGAATTTCAATGATTATAAGCGCAGCAATTCATGGATAAGAAGAGGATTCCTCTTGAGCTGCTTTTATTGTTTTCAGTATTCGTCATTGCTACATGTGGATTGATTTATGAGCTGGTGGCCGGAGCCCTGGCGAGCTATCTCTTAGGAGACTCTGTAAAGCAGTTTTCCTTCATTATCGGGGTATACCTCTTTTCAATGGGAGTAGGTTCCTATCTTGCAAAATTCATCAAAGGAAATCTTATTGATAAATTCATTGAGATCGAAATCCTTGTTGGAATTGTGGGCGGAATCAGCTCTGTAGTGCTGTTTATTTTGTTTAATACACTCGCACACTTTGAAAGTGTTTTATATCTTTTTGTCTTTTTCACGGGCTGTCTTGTAGGAGTGGAAATTCCGCTTCTGATGAATATTCTGAAAGATAGAGTTCAGTTTAAAGATTTAGTTTCAAATGTCTTTGCATTCGATTATATCGGAGCTTTACTGGCTTCGATTCTTTTTCCTCTGGTTTTGATTCCAAAGTTGGGAATTGTAAAAACACCTTTATTTTTTGGATTAATTAATATCTCTATTGCGATATTTCTATGTTACTACCTTAAAAAAGAATTGTCGAAACCATTCTCCTTAAAAGTAAAGTCTATTGCTGCCTTTGTTTTTCTGCTGGGACTTTTCTTTTTCTCAGATACAATTCTGTCTTATTCTGAAGAAAAATTATACGGTGAAAACGTAGTCTATACCAAAAGTTCACCCTATCAAAGAATCGTTTTAACAAGAAATACTCACGAATTTCGTTTATATTTAAATAACAACTTACAGTTTTCATCCACCGATGAATACCGCTATCATGAAGCGTTAGTACATCCTGCGATGTCTATGGCCAAAAACGTAGATAATGTCCTGATTCTGGGAGGAGGAGATGGTTTTGCCGCAAGAGAAGTATTGAAATATAAAGACGTTAAAAAAATAACGCTTGTGGATTTGGATGGTGAAATGACTCAGTTTTTCAAGACCAATGAAACCATGCGCAGACTGAACCAAAGTTCTTTTTCCAATCCTAAAGTGGAAGTCATCAACAAAGATGCCTACATTTGGGTTAAAGAGAACAAAAAAAAGTTTGATGTCATTATCATCGACTTTCCCGATCCATCCAATTACAGCTTGGGAAAACTCTATTCCCTGCAGTTTTATAAAGAACTGGAAAGACTGACGACTCTTGATACGAAAATTGTGGTTCAGACCACCTCGCCGTATTTTGCTCCGAAATCTTTCTGGTGTATAGAAAAAACAATCAATCAGATTTTCCCTTTCACAGCCGCATATCACACCTATGTTCCGTCTTTTGGAGAATGGGGATTTTCTATGGCTTCATTTGAGCCCATCAACAATAGAGCCTACAGAAAGCTTCCTGGTTTGAAATATTATGATTACAACTTTTCACAGATGTCCTATTTTAATAAAGACATGAAAGTGAAAGACGTAGAAGTTAACCGTCTGGACAACCAGATATTAGTTCGTTATTTTGATGAAGAGTGGGGGAAGGTACAGTAGAAAGGATTTTCTTAAAACTATATTTTTAGGTAGTCTTATGCTTCCTTTTCTCCAGTATTGTGGAAAGAAGGTAAAGTCATTATTACTGAAGATAACAGGTACAAATCATGTTCTCGGTCATAAGTTATGGGCAAAAGATTTTCCGCAGTTTTCAGAAGTTATCCACACCAAATATCTCATCGTTGGCGGCGGGATTTCCGGGCTTTCGGCATGTCGCTTTTTTAGCCAAAATAATCAGCAGGATTACCTTCTTCTTGAAATGGAAAACCATCTGGGAGGAAATTCTTCCAATGGACAGAATTCATATTCAAAATTTCCTTTAGGAGCACATTATTTGCCATTACCCAATAAGGAAAACATAGAAATTATAGAGTTCCTTAAAGAGTGCGAAATCTGCCTGGGAACAGAAGAAAACGGAGAACCCATTCTTGATGAATACCAAATGACTTTTCCACAACAGGAAAGACTGTTTTATAAAAACTCCTGGCAAAACGATATCGTTCCTCAAAGAGGTATTTCCCCCGAAACACAGCAAGAGCTCAGCCGCTTTTTTAAACTGATGGATGAACTGCGTGTAAAGAAAGATGCACAGGGGAAATATTGGTTTGCCATTCCGGTACATGATTCAAGCAGAGATGATGAGGTTTTAAAACTTGAAAAAATCATTTTTAAAGATTGGCTTAAGGAAAATGCCTACCAGTCGGAAGAACTTCTCTGGCTTCTGGATTATTCCTGCAGAGACGATTTCGGTTTAGGAATTGACTATGTTTCAGCATGGGCCGGCATTCATTATTTTGTTGGAAGAAAAAATAACTGGAGCACGAAATATAAAGATCAGGTATTCACATGGCCGGAAGGAAATGCAAGACTCGCCAAACATTTTTCAAAATACACAGAGAGAAAACACATGCCTGAAAACTTAGTTTTTGATGTGAAACTCAATGATAAAGTTGAGGTACTGAGTTTTGATAGTGCCCAAAAGAAAACGAAAAAGATCATTGCAGATAAAGTACTTTTTGCATCACCTCAGTTTGTGAATGAAAGAATTTTTAATCAAAAAAGAGCATCCTCGTTCCACTATGTTCCCTGGCTTTTAACAACGATTACGCTGAAAAATGAATTCGGAGGAGATGAAGAGTTGGCCTGGGATAACGTAATCTACGGATCTTCCGGATTGGGGTATATCTTTGATCAGCATCAGAATCTTAACCAGATTATGGGTGAAAAAGTAATTACCCACTATAAGAGTTTTTCAACTGGAGACTGCCGAAAAGCAAGGAAAAAGCTGTATGCCATGAAAGAAGCTGAACTGAAAGATTTAGTTTTAAATGATCTGAAGAAAGCACACCCTCTGATAGAAGATTTTATTCTGGAAATGCAGTTTCATAAAATAGGACATGCTATGATAGCGCCGGTTCCTAACCAGATTTTTGGAGAAAAAACGCGAACAGCAAAAGAACCTATTGAAGATAAAATTTTCTTTGCCCATTCCGATCTTTCCGGAATATCTATTTTTGAAGAAGCCTTTTATCAGGGAATCCGGACAGCGGGCCAAATGATATAAAATGATACGATGAAACAACCCTGGATACATAACGCAAAAACAGACTGGTGGTTTATTTTATCACCTCCTTTTCTGGTGCTGTTGATCATTTTTCTTTTTCAGAAACAGATTCAGGGGCTGGAAAACCATTACTCTTTTTACACATGGCTCTTTCTGATTGTTTTTGTGGATGTTGCTCACGTATATTCTACGCTGTTCAAAACGTATTTCGTAAAAGGAGAAATACAAAAAAATAAACTGCTTTATCTTGGAACTCCTGCGGTAAGCTGGATTTTAGGGATTCTTCTTTTTCAATTTGGGAGTCTGACATTCTGGTCGGTACTGGCATTGGTTGCCGTTTTTCATTTTATACGCCAGCAATATGGTTTTATGAGAATCTACGCCCGCTTTGAACCGAATAACTGGAGCAAAAAAATAGATGAGGCTGCCGTTTATTCCGCTACTATTTATCCAATGTTGTACTGGTTTAAAACTCCTCGTGTCTTCACATGGTTCGTCAACAACGAATTTGACTGGCTTCAAAATCTTCCGGATTACGTTCCTTTAATTACTGTGGTTTATTTTGCTATTCTGATCATCTGGATTATTAAGACTGTTGTTGAAGCTTTTAAAACAAAAAACAGTAACATTCCGAAAACAGCATTGATTACCGGAACTTTCCTTTCCTGGTATTTTGGGATTATCTATTTTAACAATGATCTTCTTTTTACTTTTTTGAATGTGGTTTCTCATGGAATTCCCTATATCGCATTAATTTATATCCGGGAAATACAACAAAAAGAAAATCATCAGATGAATTGGATGCAGATTTTTAAATCTTTTTCAGGAATCCTTTTGTTCATAGGAGTTCTTTTAAGCTTTGCTTTCTTGGAAGAATTTTTATGGGAAACTCTGGTATGGAATGAACATTTTTCCCTGAATGTGATGGTTTCTGAAAACTGGTTTCAGTTCCTTGTTCCTTTATTGGTCGTTCCGCAGCTCACTCACTATCTGCTGGATGGCTTTATTTGGAGAAAACCCAAAAAAGTTACCTAACTTTGTCTCAATCTTTAAAATCTAAAAATGAGACAATATTTTCTGTCACTGGCAATCTTTCTCGGAATTATTGTGGGTGCTCAGCAGAAAACGTTCTGCAATCCCATCAATATCGATTATGGTTATACTCCTTTTGAAGTTTTTTCAAAACAAGGGAAACACCGTGCTACAGCGGATCCGGTGATTGTTAATTTTAAAAATAAACTGTTTCTTTTTTCTACAAACCAAGAAGGATACTGGTACAGTGATGATATGCTGGACTGGAAATTTGTAAAAAGGAAATTCCTCAGAGATAATAAATATACCCATGATCTTAATGCTCCGGCTGTCTGGGCAATGAAAGATACTCTGTATGTCTATGGTTCAACATGGGAACAGGACTTTCCCATCTGGAAAAGTACAAACCCAACCAAAGACGACTGGAAAATTGCAGTGGATACGCTAAAAGTAGGAGCGTGGGATCCGGCATTTCACTATGATGAAGATAAAAATAAACTCTATCTGTACTGGGGTTCAAGTAATGAATGGCCATTACTGGGAACAGAGGTGAAAGTAAAAAATCTTCAGTCTGAAGGTTTTGTAAAACCTATTCTTAAACTAAAGCCTGAAGACCATGGCTGGGAACGTTTCGGGGAATACAATGATAATGTCTTTCTACAGCCTTTTGTAGAAGGTGCCTGGATGACTAAACATAACGGGAAATATTATATGCAATATGGTGCTCCTGCAACAGAGTTCAGCGGATATTCCGATGGAGTATACGTAAGTAAAAATCCTTTGGAAGGTTTTGAATACCAACAGCATAATCCATTTTCCTATAAACCGGGTGGTTTTGCCAGAGGAGCAGGCCACGGAGCTACTTTTGAAGACAATTATAAAAACTGGTGGCATATTTCCACCATCTTTATTTCCACCAAAAATAATTTTGAAAGAAGGCTGGGAATCTGGCCTGCAGGTTTTGATAAAGACGATGTAATGTACTGTAATACGGCGTATGGAGATTATCCAACTTATCTTCCACAGTATGCTCAGGGAAAAGATTTTACAAAAGGTCTTTTTGCCGGATGGATGTTGCTGAATTATAATAAACCGGTGCAGGTTTCATCTACTTTAGGAGGATATCAGTCCAATTATGCTGTGGATGAAGATATCAAGACCTATTGGAGTGCTAAAACAGGAAATTCAGGAGAATGGTTCCAGACTGATCTTGGTGAAGTTTCTACTATTAATGCCATTCAGATCAATTATGCAGATCAGGATGCAGAGTTTATGGGGAAAACTTTGGGGAAAATGCATCAGTATAAAATCTTTGGATCTAATGATGGAAAGAAATGGAATGTAATTGTGGATAAAAGCAAGAATACAAAAGATGTTCCTCATGATTATGTAGAACTTGAAAAACCTGCAAAAGCCCGTTTCTTTAAAATGGAAAATCTGAAAATGCCTACCGGAAAATTTGCATTAAGCGGTTTCAGAGTGTTTGGAAAAGGAGCAGGGAAACAGCCAGCAAAAGTAGAAGGCTTTGTGCCTTTAAGAGCTGACCCGAAAAAATATGGTGAAAGAAGAAGTATCTGGATGAAATGGCAGCAGAATCCTGAAGCAGATGGCTATGTAATCTATTTTGGAAAGACTGCGGATAAATTGTATGGAAGCATTATGGTGTACGGAAAGAATGAATATTTCTTCACGGGAGCCGATAGAACAGATGCTTACTATTTCCAGATTGAAGCTTTCAACGCCAACGGTGTTTCTGAAAGAACAGCTGTTGCAAAATCAGAATAAAAATTCAAGTTTAAAATAAAAAATAACACGTTTTGAAAAATTAGGATGTGTTATTTTTTGTCTGCTTTTTTAAGAAAAGTTTCAATTTTATCTATAAGAAATTGATCATTGGGTTGTTTATCCCAATCCAGATGTCCGCCATTGAATTGATAGGATTCATGGATAACTTGATTTTTATTTAAAGTTGAATCTAAGATTTTTCCTTGAGTAGAAGGAATCACACGATCCGAATTTCCATAATAAGATAGAGTAGGAGGAGAATTTTCATTTATCCATTTAACAGGACTGGCAAAATCTATTCTGGATATTCCAAGTCCTGATACACGAGGATCTACCAATCTTCTTTCTACAAAAGAATATTCCTGATAATTTTTGAAACCTGGATCGGAAAGGTCAGCAGGGCCAACAATATTAACAACTGCTTTTATCCTTTTATCTGTGTCAAATTTATAAGCATATAGCATGGATAAATGCCCTCCGGCACTGTTTCCTAATAATATGAATTTAGGGTTGTACCTGAGTTTCTTTTCTAAGAAAGCAGAAACCTCTTTAATATCATTCATTTGATTAGGCAGACCATAATTGGTTTCTGAAACCAGTCTGTAGTTCATATTAACAAAAACATGATCAGGAAACTTCTGCATTAGAGAAAGGGTGAAGAAGGTGAGCTGTGATTTATTTCCACTACGCCAGCCTCCACCATGAATAATGATGAACACATCTCTTTTACCCTGAGATTTTTTGGTGGGAATATAGAGATCCATAATCTGTTCCGGGCTGTTTCCATAATGAATATTTTTCTCTTTATCAAAGTGGATATCTTTGCCCAGTTCTATCTTTTTTTCTTTACAACCATTCCATATAAAAAGTAGGATTAGGCAAATCAAAATAATAGGTATATCTTTTTTCATAACTATTAAATATAAAAAAATCCGCTGAAAAATAATCAGCGGATACCGTAAGAATAATTGAATATGAAGAAAGATAATTCTTTATCTTGTTCTACTTTTAATAGCATCTGAAGCACCTTCGATGTCTCTTACCTTTTTGATTTTCTGGTTTCCGAAATTATAGGTAAGACTTACGATTAAGCTTCTGTTGTAACGGTTTTGGTGGACATAATTATAGTTCCCGTTTTCCTGGAAGTCTTCAATTTTAACGATGTTGGTATTCAGTACATCATTTACATTGACTGCGAAAGTCCAGTCATTCCACATTTTCTTAAGGCTAAGGTCTAAACTCATCAAGTTTTTCAATGAACCAAGCTCAATCTGCTGTTTATCTACAAAGAAGTAATTAAGTCCGAAGAACCATGTTTTCTTTTTATCAAGACGAACGGTGTTGTTGGTTTGGATCAAGAGACTGGTAGAATTGGTTTTATTGGTGTATGTAATAAATTTTCCATTCGTACCTTTTTCATCTTTGAATCTGTCTCCGGTTGTAGGATCAGTATCAAGGCTTCCATTGTTGATATTATGTTGTACCCCGATATTGAAATTGGTTGTCCAGTATTGCTTGAAAAATGACTTTTGAATACCTACCATTGCAGACATTTCCTGTTTATTCCCAAAATTGGTTCTGATATATCTCAATGCCGGGTTTTCTCCTTCCTTCCCGGCCGGTGATACCGGATATCCCTGAAGCGGCACCTGCGTAATCACATCCTGAATATAAGAATGGTTTAAAATCAGGAAATAGGAATTTTTGAACATATAGGTAAGCTCCTGATTATAGTTGGAAGACGCCTTTACAAATGGGTCATTCTGAGTATAATTATCATCTGTAAGAATGTTCCTTACCGGATTAAGTTCCCAGAAACTAGGTCTTCTCATTCTGCTAGAGAAGGAATAAGAGATATTATTTTTATCATTAATTGCATAGTTCAGGCTTAGATAGGGAAGAAGGTTTTTGTAATTTCTTTCAATTCTTCTAAGGGCTTCTGTGGGAGCGTTGTCAGAAGTTCCAAGACTGTTTGTGATCTCATATCGGGCACCTATTTTTCCGGAAAGTTTGTCGGAAATCTTTTTCTCAACGGTAATATACATTCCGTAGATGTTTTCATCATAGATAAAATGGTTGGGCTTTGAATCTGGAGTTTTTACAGGATTAAAAGAATAAGTTATGTTTTTAGAATCGTTATCTGTTTTGGTTTTATTATAATTTCCACCTATAGACACGGTCAGATCATTTTTAAACTTTTGATTATAATCTATCATTCCTGAGAAATTATTAATGATCTGAGGGAGATCCTGCAATACCTGTGTTTTTATTTTTCCTACTTCTCTGTTGATATCCGAAGCAAAGGTTTGGTTATCTGTGAACTGAAATCTTCTATAGTTGAGGTAAGCTGCGTTTACATTCAGTTTACTTCCTAATGAATCTGTTTTTAATTCATAATTTAAATTCACAGAATTGTTATAAGATCTTGAATCTTCACGGTTTTTAGACCACGTATATTCTGTATTTGTTTTTTTAATGGTATTAAATAAATCTACCGTTGAATTATAACTTTTATTGGCCCATGTGTTCCATGATAATGCAAGATTGCTTTTATCATTCAGTTGATAATCAATATTCAGATAACCACCGATGTTTTTATTCGGATCATCTACATCTCCTACGGATTCATTAGAAGTTTTGGCAGTCCCATTTCTTAAAGTATAGGTTTGTGGCTCAATATTTTCACCCCCACTAAGGCTGGCGCTTATTCCCAGTTTGTTTTTTCTATAGTTGGCTGAGAAGCTCGCCTGACTTCCGTTATATTTATTGGTAGTGTTAGACATTCTCATATTTCCATTGAGACCATCACTCATTTTTTTCTTTAAAACGATATTGATGATCCCATCTGATGATTCTACCTGGTACTCACTTCCGGGTACTGTAATCACTTCAATTTTCTGGATATTTTCTGCCGGAGTATTTTTCAGAAACTGAGCCAGAGACTCAGAATCCATAGTGCTTTTTCTGCCGTTGATAAAGATCAGCGCATTATTTTTTCCAGCAATTTTCAATGTTTTATCATCTGTGGAAGATAATAACGGAGTCTGTTTAAGGAGATCAAAAGTGGTATTTCCTTTGGCTACAGGAGATGCTGCTACATCATATACAAAACGGTCACTTTGCTTTTTGAAAACCTGTTTTGTGATGGTAACTCCTTCTATATTTTTTGTTTTTGCCGTATCAGATTTCTTTTCCTGAGCAAATGCACAAGTACCAAATACGATGGCCATTGACAAAATTATACGTTTCATGTTGTTTTTATTTAAGAGTGGATTTAGTGGTATAGGTTGTATAGATTAGGTTCTTGATTTTACAGCATCGTTGGCTGATTTCATTTCCCTTGCTTTTTTCAGTTTCTGGTTTCCGAAATTATAGGTAACACCGATGCTCATGAGCCTTGGATAATTGAAGTTGGTGATATTATTAAACTTTCCGTTAGGCTGTACTCCTCTTACTCTGTAGAAGCTTTGATTAAATAAGTCACTCACTTCCGCTACAATCGTCCAGTCTCCGGCAATTTTTTTCAGACTTAAATCGAAACTCTGTCTCGCTCCGATCATTCCTCCTTCCATTGCGGTCTGGCTGGCAAAGAAGTAATTAACCCCTAAGAACCAGTCTTTTTTAGAAGAAAGTCTGATGACATTATTGATCGTTGCAGACATATTGTAGTTTTTTACATCAATGATATATGGTTCCAGTGACTCGGATTCGTACTGACCCAGTTGAGAAGTGGGATCTTCCCATACTCCGCCTTTGTAGGTAACATAGCCCAAATTGACAGAATAGTTGGTTGTCCATATGTCTTTGAACCATGATTTGTTCATTCCCAGCGTAAGTGCGAGCTCTCTGTTTTTACCGTAATTGGTTCTTATATACCTTAAAAATCTTGTTGTTTTCATGATCATTTTTCCGTCTGGGCCATAGATTATCTTCCCATTTTTATCTCTTTCTGGAGTGGTTAAAGTTCCCTGTAACGGAAGCATGTCAGAAGCAGATGCATCTTCCACCATATTAAAGCTAAGATTGGCATAGAATGCATTTTTGTACATATAGTTCAGCTCCTGATTATAAAATTTTGAAGCAAGAACAAATGGATTGTTCTGTGTATAATTCGTAGGAGTGAAATATGTTCTGGACGGGTTGAGTTCCCAAAATCTTGGTCTTCTGATTCTGCTTGAGAAAGTATAACTCAGATTGTGATCAGAATTGATGGCATAATTTAAGTTCAGATAAGGTAAAAGATTGTTGTAGTTTCTTTCGAATCCTGTTTTTTCCAGAATCTCTCCGGTACTTCTGGTCATCTCGTAGCGGGCTCCTATTTTTCCGGATATTCTTTCAGTCAGTTTACGTTCATAGTTCAGGTAAATACCCAGTATATTTTCTTTATAAATGAAGTGATTGGTTTGTTTAGGATCTATCACAAAATCACCACCTATTAATTTGTCTTGTTTGGTATCATTATCCGTGTTCGTATGATTGTAACTGATTCCCATTAACCAAGTTGCGCCTTTAGCTGTTTTTTTCAGGTAATCGATATTAGCGGCATAATTGTTAATGATCTGAGGGACTGATTGATGAAGCGCAGAATACTTGTTGATCGTATCGTTTGTTAAAGGAAAACTTTCATTGAAACTTACTTTATCCCTGTTGAACCATAAATAAGAAACGTTTGAGGTAAGCTTACTTCCCAGAGAATCTGTTTTCATCTCATAATTCAAATTGAAAGAATGATTTCTGGTTTGCGCATCCTCGTTATTGACTGTTCTGTTATTTAATACTCCGTTTTGCCAGTTGGTAATATCCAGTACAGAATTGAAACTTTTATTATATCTCATGTTGTAAGAGAATCCAAGACTGTGTTTTTTATTAATCTCATAATCAACATTGAAACCTCCTCCAAAATTTTTATTAGGATCATCATTAAATCCGAAAGATTCATTTTTGAAAGTAGGATCTCCGTTTGATAAAGTATATCTCTGTCTGTCTGTCCAGCTTCCCGTTCTGAAATTAGAGTTACCTGACCATTTTCCCTGTCTGAAATTAAAAGAAGCTCCAGCATTGGGATTATTGTAATAAGCTTGCTCATTCTGCATTTTCAGCGTTCCGTTGTAGCCGTTATTTTTGCTTTTTTTCATTACAATATTGATTACTCCTTCTTTAGACTCAACCTGAAATTCACTTCCCGGAACTGTAATCACCTCTATTTTTTGGATATCCTCAGATGGAGTAGACTTCAGCATTTCAATCAATGCCTCAGCATCCATATTGGTTTTCTTATTGTTGATATAAATCACGGCATCATTTTTTCCCAAAATCTTCAGTGTTTTTCCATCAATACTGGAAATCATCGGAGTTTGTTTTAAAAGAGTAAAGGTGTTGGTTCCTTTAGCGATAGATGAAGAAGCTACATCATACACCAAACGGTCACCTTGCTTTTTGAAAACCTGCTTCTTGATATTCACTGCATCAATAGCATTTACTTTCATACTGTCTTTTTTCTGCTGGGCAGTGATAAGTCCACCGAAAAATAGTGCTGCAATAAGAATTTGAGTCTTCATGATTATTCTTTTTTAATTAATAGCTTGTATGGTTTGTTATTTAACATTGCAAAGATATATAATAAATTTAGTATCATGCAATACAAAGTACTGAAAAATATTTTTAATTAAATTTAATTGATTGATTATCAGTTGGTAAAAATTTAGTTAAAAATAATGATTGCCTGACCTTTCTGTATAATAAGACAAATAACAGATGTTAAATGTTACATGGAAGAAAGAAATTAATGAAGATTTTTAATTAAAAAAAAGAGAAAAACAATAAAATGTACTAGTGATGGACTTTTATTATTAATTTAGTGAAAACTAAAAATTAATACCATATGAGAAAATTTTACCTTTTATTTTTATTCTTTATCTTATTATTTTCATGTAAAAGTGAATCTTTCGTAGAAATAGATGAAAACCCATCCGATTCTCCCTCTAATTATAGTTTTGGGAATACCACACAAAAGAATTTTCAGGGTCTCGTTCTTGATACAAGTGGAAATCCGGTTTCCGGAGCAACAGTTACCATTGGAGCTAACACGGCAACAACTAACCTTAAAGGCCTTTTTACATTGAAGAATGCTTCGGTAAAAGAAAATTTTGCCCATGTAAAAGTAACAAAAGCCGGTTTTGTAAATGCATCACGGGTTTTAGTTCCTACCAACGGAATAAATAGAGTGAATATCATGATGATTCCTGTAACAACAACAGCTACAATTGCCACAGGCTCTATCTCTACCGTTTCATTACCTAACGGAACTAAAGTAAAATTCGATGGAAGTTTTAAAGATGCCAACGGAAATGTCTATTCAGGAAATGTGAGCGTGGGAGTCTTTCACCTGGCACCATCCAATCCATATCTTAATGAATTAATGCCAGGATCTTTTTTGGCAACCAACTCAGCAGGAAATGCCAGAGTGATGGAAACTTTTGGGATGCTCCATGTACAATTAACAGGAAGTTCCGGGCAGAATCTTCAGATTGCAAACGGCCATAATGCAGAAATTACTGTTCCGGTAGATGCTACACAAACGTCCAGCTCACCAGCCACAATACCACTATGGTCCTATAATGAAGATACCGGAATGTGGAAAGAAGAAGGCTCTGCAACAAAGATGGGAAATACCTATGTAGGAACAGTAAGTCATTTTTCCTGGTGGAATTGTGATGCACAGTTTCCACAGGCAACGCTGAAAGTAACTGTAAAAAATGCAGCAGGGCAGGTCTTACCCAATGTTAAGGTCGCTTTAATGAGAATTTCTCAAGCATATGAAACTTACGGGATGACAGATAATGCAGGAATGGTCTATGGAATAGTTCCGGCAAGTGAGGTTCTTAGCCTAAAGGTTTATGATGTTTGTAATAATGTAATTTATACATCAAACGTAGGCCCTTTTCCAACTGGAGTCATAACGACTATTTCAGATATTGTTGTAAACCCTTCTATATCTACCAACTATACCATTCAGGGAGTCCTGAAAACATGTGCTAATGCCAATGTGAGTGATGGTTATGTAGAATTGAAACCAACAGTAAGTACAAATTATTTCCAGTATATGTCAGTCCCGGTAGATAATAACGGAGGTTTTACATTCAATACTTATTCATGTATAGCAAATCCACAGTTTAGATATGAAGGATTTGATAATGTTAATTTATTGAGTACCAATGATGTTACTTTCACAGCAACATCTACAACTATGAATCTGGGGGATATTATGGCTTGTAATTCTGTGAATGAATATATAAATTATAAAATTGATAATCAGCCTGTTATTAACTTGTCAGGATCGTTCAATGCGCAATGGACAGGGCTTACTTCTACATCACCTAATCTGCCAGCTAAACAATTAAGAATAATCTCTGTAAATCCAATTGGACCCACTTTCTTTATGACCCAAAACAATATGACGGGCGTGGCTGCAAGTTTTACTTCATATTATGGGTTTGACTTCTCTGGAGGTTCTATTACATCCAATAACGGAAATTTGGTTGTCGATATAACTTCTTTCGGAGCTTTAGGAGACTACATTGATTTTACCGTTAATGGAACATATACCGATAATTCAGGAAATCATACCTTCACAGCAACAGGACATGTGAAACGGGATTTGTAATCACCGTAGTAAAAATAAAAAGGACCGAAAAGGTCCTTTTTTTATGTAATATATCTATTATTTATTCTCTGTCGAATCGGGCAAGCTTTTTATCTACCCAAACCGTTGCGAAGGGGAAAAATGCAGATAATAAAGCAAAAACAAAATCTTCATCATCCCAATTATAAATTTTTCTCGCCGGAAGGCAGAGCAAAAGATAAAGGGTGAAAAATAATCCGTGTAAACTACCAATAACGCTGATGAAGATAATAGAATATAAATTTTCATCATATCGGATCCAGATCATTGCAACACCGTACAGTAAAAGACATGAAATGGCTTCTGCAAGGCAAATCTGTTTAAACCATTTGATAATTTTTTCCTGAGAATATTTTGAGAAAAGTTTTTCGATGAAGTCCATTTCTTGAGTTATGAGGTGAGAGTTAAAAGGTAAGAGTCTTTCTCTGGCTTTTAGTTTTTAGCCTCTCATTTCTGATTTGCAAAATTACTTATAAAAACTGCTACCATCCAAATATTCAAAAACTTCAGGTGGAAGCATAGGTCTTACATTTTTACCGTCCTTCACCATA
The DNA here is from genome assembly GCF_002025665.1 of Chryseobacterium indologenes. Classification (GTDB taxonomy): domain Bacteria; phylum Bacteroidota; class Bacteroidia; order Flavobacteriales; family Weeksellaceae; genus Chryseobacterium; species Chryseobacterium metallicongregator. The sequence continues at coordinate 413,219 of NZ_CP018786.1, forward strand.
TTACGGATTTCTGTAGCGGAAAGTTCTATTACCGGAGCCTTGATCAGGGAGATATTTTCATGCTGTAAATATTCAGAATCTTTTTTCTCTCCTTCAAATACTCTTGGATACACAATGATATGATGATTTTTGATCAGCGTATCAGAATTTTTCCATTTGTGAAGACTCTTCAGATTATCTTCGCCCATGATCAGACTGAAAGAATAATCAGGATATTTTTCATGAAGGTAAGTTAGCGTATCAATAGTATAACTTGGCTTCGGAAGAGAGAATTCTACATTGGAAGCTCTCATATTTGGATAATTCTTTACCGCAAGTTGTACCATATCAAGCCTGTTATGGTCATTCAGTAAAGATTTTTTGTCTTTAAAAGGATTTTGCGGGCTCACTACAAACCAAAGCTCATCCATATCAGAATTTTCCAGAATATAATTGGCCAGAATAAGATGCCCGATATGAATAGGATTGAATGATCCGAAAAATAAACCGATTTTTTTCATTGTTATAAGGAGTTAGGTTGCAGGAATTAGGGCTTAGGGAGTTTGAAGTTTTGTAATTACTGCATTCAGCATTTTTGATATCTCGGATGTTTTTTCGATCAAAATTTGAAAAATTTCAGGATTCAAATAATTTAAATTTCTTGAAATAATCAATTGGGTTTCCAATTCGGTGCTGCTACCTCTTGCAATTTTCAAAAACTGAAGATAGTCACTAGTAGATCTTCTGGAATGACCTTCAGCAATATTTGATGGAATTGAAATTGAGGATCTGCGGATCTGGCTTATAAGTCCATAGAGTTCTTCTTTTGGGAAAGCTGTTGTTACTTGATAGATTTCTGTAACGAGATCTACAGATTTTTGCCACACGATTAATTCCTTATAATTTCCCATATGCATTATACCTTATTGCTAAATCCTAATCTCTAATCCCTATTCTCAATCTCTGAATTTTACATCTTTGATATTGAGATAATGAGTTACATTGCCTTTCCAGTGATTTTCTTCCAGGGTAAAAGCAAGATCGAAATTTTTATTTTTAAAATCCTCAACAAACTGTCCCAGTTTGAATCCTACGCATTCAATATTTCGTCCTGTAGATTCCTGTCTGATATAAAACTTCAGGTGATTATTATCTTTTCCCATTGTTTTTACATAGCCGGAAAGTTTCTGATCCGTTAATGTAAAAATAGGTTTCATATTATGCGGTCCAAATGGAGCCAGTTTTCTGTGGAAATTGATAAACTCTCTGTTGATTTCATCTACTCTAATCTCTGTATCAATCGTAATAGAAGGTTCTTTCTGATGATCCTTGATTTTTTCAGAAACAATTCTTTCAAATTTTTCCTTGAAAGCATCAAATTTATCCTTCTCCATCGAAAGTCCGGCGGCGGCATGATGTCCTCCGAATTTAAGGAAATATTCAGAACACAAATCAAGGGCTTCATGTACATCAAAATCAGAAACAGATCTTGCAGAAGCTACCATTTCCCCATTATTACCATCAGTAAATACAAGGGTAGGTTTATAATAGGTTTCAATAAGCCTTGAGGCTACAATACCAATTACACCTTTATTCCATTCGGGATGATAAACGATGGTGGTATGTTTGGTTTCCTGTTGGGATTCTATAATCTGATTGAGCGCAGAAAGTGTAGAATTCATGTCCAGTTCACGCCTTTCATCGTTGAGGTTCATGATATCATTTACAATCTGGTTGGCATGTTTCAGATTGTCAGAAACCATAAGCTCTACAGCTGCTTTACCATGAGAAATTCTTCCGGCAGCATTAATTTTAGGAGCGATTTCAAAAACAATATTGGAAATTTCAAAATGAGAAAGTTTATCCTCAGGAATCAATAATCTTAAACCAAGGTTTCTGGTCTTTCTGAGGGTTTTTAATCCCATTTTAGCCAGAACTCTGTTTTCTCCTGTCATGGAAACAATATCTGCTGCAATGGAGATTGCCAGAAGGTCTGTCAGTTCAAATAATTCTGCTTCCGGTAATTTATAAATGGTATTAAGTCCCTGGCAAAGCTTAAAACCAACACCACATCCCGAAAGTTCTTTGAAAGGATATCGGCAGTCGCTTCTTTTTGGGTCAAGTACAGCTGCAGCATCAGGAATCTCTTCCCCCGGAAGGTGATGGTCACAGATAATAAAATCAATGTCCAGATTGCTGGCATAGTTGATCATATCAAGGGCTTTGATTCCACAGTCCAGAGCAATGATTAATGAAAAACCATTTTCTTTGGCAAAATCAATTCCTTCCGTGGAAATTCCATATCCTTCAGAATTTCTGTCAGGAATATAATAATCCAGATATTTTTTCTCAACAATTTTGCTGAGATAAAGGTACATTAAAGCAACTGCTGTGGTTCCGTCCACATCATAGTCTCCATATACCAATATTTTTTCACCATTTTCAATAGCCGTTGCAATACGCTCTACAGCTTTTTGCATGTCTGCCATTAAAAACGGATTGTGTATATCGTTAAGGTTGGGTTTGAAGAATTCTCTGGCCTTTTGATAATTGTCAATTCCCCTTAGAACGAGGATTTTAGATTCAAAAGTACCAAAACCAAGTGACGAACTTAGTCTGTCAACAACTTCCTCATCGGGTTCAGGCTTGTAAATCCATTTTTGACTCATTTCACAAAAATAGGGAAAAAAGTTCTAAAAGCGTCTTTAAAAATCAGCAAATTAGATTTTAAAATGGATGGCATAAGTATGAGCAAAATTTATACTTGTTAGTTAAATTGATCAGAGGAATTATATTTTTATTCATTTTAAAAATGATCTATGCAGGAAAATTATACCCTTTCAAACTATATGTATCAAGCATTTTTATGATTATTTTGTTTAAAATAAAATGCAAGAACTTTCGGGTTTCTTTTCAATAATAAAAAAATAACATTCAAGGCAGATATAGGAGAATTTTTGACTTAATAATTGTTAAAAAAGGTTATCTTCGTGCTCCAAATTTTAAATGACTATGAAAAAAATTACGCTAAGCCTTATGTTATTTGGGGCAATGTATTCGATCAATGCACAGAAAATTAACCTCGGAAAAGCTGCCGGAATGGTTTCAAATGGTGCAAAAGCCTTAACATTTACCAACGAAGATGCTATTAAATTATCCAAAGAATCAGTAGATTGGATGGATAAAAATAATCCTGTAGCAGGACCTAAAGACCCATACACTGTGAGGCTGAACAAATTGTTTGGAAAACATAAATCTCAGGATGGTCTGAACTTGAATTATAAAGTTTATAAAGTAAAAGATATTAATGCGTTTGCCTGTGCAGACGGAAGTGTACGCGTATTCTCTTCATTAATGGATATTATGACTGATAATGAATTGCTTGCCGTAATCGGACATGAAATCGGCCACGTGAAGAATCAGGATACCAAAGATGCTATGAAATCAGCTTATCTGAAAGCAGCGGCATTAGATGCTGCGTCATCAGCTTCGTCCGCTGTAGCTACCCTTAATGAAAGCCAGGTAGGAAAGATGGCAAATGCCTTTTTAGATGCTTCACACAGTAAAAAGCAGGAGTCTGAAGCAGATACTTATTCATATGACTTTATGAAAGCTAATAAATATGATGTTGTGGGTGCTTATACAGCTTTTAAAAAGTTAGCTTTACTTTCAGAAGGAAGTACACAGACTAATTTTGAAAAGATGTTCAATTCTCACCCCGACAGCAACAAAAGAGCAGAATCTATCAAAAAGAAAGCAGAGAAAGAAGGTTTATGGAAAGATCCGGGAACTGTAGCTTTACCTACTGCTAAATTGACGAAATAATTATTTTATTTATTGTTTAAACGAAAATACCTCAAAGCATTGCTTTGAGGTATTTTTATATAGATTTTAATGTTGTTCGGATTATGAATACATTTTTTCTCTTAATTCTTTTACCTTTTTATCAGCAAGGTATTCGTCATAAGTCATTTCTCTGTCGATGATTCCGGTAGGAGTCAGTTCAATGATTCTGTTACAGACTGTTGAAAGCATTTCGTGGTCATGAGATGCCAGTAAAAGATTTCCTTTGAAGTTAGATAAAGAGTTGTTCAAAGTCGTGATACTCTCAAGGTCTAAGTGATTGGTAGGTTCATCTAATAAAAGAACATTCGCTTTCTGAAGCATCATTCTACTGAACATACATCTCATTTTTTCACCTCCGGAAAGTACTTTACAAGATTTCAAAGCTTCATCTCCTGAGAATAGCATTCTTCCTAAGAATCCTCTTACGAATTCTTCATGACGTTCTTCATCATTCTTTGTAAACTGTCTCAACCAGTCAACCAAACTTAGGTCTTCCTGGAAGAAGTTGGTATTATCCAATGGCATATGAGACTGATTGGTAGTAACTCCCCATGCAACCGTACCTTTGTCCGCTTCTACATTTCCAGCCAGAATTTCGAAGAATTCTGTAATGGCTAAAGAGTTTTTGGAAAGTACAGCTACTTTATCTCCTTTTTTAAGATTTAAATCAATATTAGAGAATAATAATTCTCCGTCTTTTGTTTTTTCAAGACCTTTTACATCAAGGATCTGATCTCCAGCTTCTCTCTCCATTTCGAAAATAATAGCAGGATATCTTCTTGAAGAAGGCTTAATATCGTCAATATTTAATTTGTCGATCATTTTCTTTCTCGCAGTCGCCTGTTTAGCTTTCGCTACGTTAGAACTGAAACGTGCAATGAAATCCTGAAGTTCTTTTTTCTTCTCTTCAGCCTTCTTGTTGGCCTGAGCTCTTTGTCTTGTTGCTAATTGAGAAGCCTGGTACCAGAAAGAGTAGTTACCTGTATATAGGTTAAGCTTAGAATAATCAAGGTCACCGATGTGGGTACAAACCGTATCAAGGAAGTGACGGTCGTGAGATACAACAATTACCGTGTTTTCATAATCAGCAAGGAAGTCTTCCAGCCATGAGATGGTGTCAATGTCAAGGTCGTTGGTAGGCTCATCCAGAATCAATACATCAGGGTTCCCGAAAAGTGCCTGAGCCAAAAGAACTTTTACTTTGTCTTTGTTCTCAAGTTCACTCATCAATTGCCAGTGCATATCATCCGTGATTCCTACGTTAGAAAGCATAGTCTGAGCATCAGATTCTGCAGTCCAGCCACCCATCTCGTCATAAATTACACCTAATTCTCCGGCCTTAATACCGTCTTCGTCAGAGAAATCTTCTTTTGCGTATAACGCATCCATTTCCTCTTTTATCTCAAATAATTTCTTATTACCTCTTAAAACAGCTTCAAGAACAGTAAACTGATCATAAGCAAAGTGATCCTGTTCCAAAACTGACATTCTCTTCCCTGGTTCCAGAGATACATGCCCTGTTGTAGGATCCTGCTTTCCTGTTAGTATTTTCAGGAATGTAGACTTTCCCGCACCGTTTGCTCCGATGATCCCGTAGCAGTTTCCTTTGGTAAACATAATATTTACCTCGTCAAAAAGAACTCTTTTCCCGAATTGTAAAGATAAGTTAGATACTGTTAACATATAGTTTTGTAAATTTGGCGCAAAAATACGAAAAGAATTTGGGTATTTTGTAATAATATAATAGTCAAGTTTTTAAATGTATGGTATTTTTTATATATTTCATTAACGAAATTTTAAAATGATGAAGATTGAGAAAACAGTTAGCATATTAAATAAAAGAGCCCGTTTTGAATATGAAATTCTAGAAGAATACGAAGCCGGAATGGTTTTGACGGGTACGGAAATAAAATCTTTACGTTCATCCAAAGCATCCATTACAGAATCCTTCTGTCAGTTTATTGATGGGGAATTGTACATCATCAACATGATGATTGATGAGTATAAATTGGGAACTTTTTACAATCACAAAACAAAAAGGGAACGGAAATTGCTCTTGCACAAAAAAGAATTACAAAAACTTGAAAAAAAGTTAAAGGATGCTGGGAACACCATAATACCTTTAAAATTATATATCACCGACCGAGGGAAAGCAAAGGTGCTGATAGCGCTTGGTAGAGGGAAAAAACTTTTCGATAAAAGAGAGGCGATAAAAGATAGAGAAAATAAACGGAACCTCGACAGAATATTAAAGAAAAGTTAAAAATCATTTGAAAAACTTTGTATATAAAGAAAAATTATATTTATTTTGCATTATCAATTATTTAATCATTTAATTCTATGAAAAATCTAAAATTAGGAATTTCAGCATTGGCGCTTACTGTTGCCTCTACTGTTTTCGCACAGACTACCAACAATCCGTGGTTAATCGGAGTTGGTGCTCATGCTGAAAACCACGTAGCAGCAAGAGGTACTTTCAGTAATACGTTCTCTGCTAACAATTTGACAAAAAGTATGTTCAATGTGAACAACTTTTCTATTACACCTCCACTATCTAAGTTAACAGTTGCTAGAAACGTTGGAAAAGGTTTAGTAATTGACTGGCAAACTTCTGTTGGAAATGTTGAAAACAAAAGATTCAACATGGGGAAAGAATTTTTCCTAATGACAGGTCTTGGTTTCCAGGCTCACGCTGCAGGTCTTTTATGGAACGAAGAATCTTGGTTTGATCCATATTTAAGAGTTGGTGCTAACTACTTAAGACATGACTATACAGCTCTTACTTTCCCTAGAACATCTGTTGACGCTAACGGTAATCCAATCGAAAACGTAACTAATGGTAAGGATGGTAACGAAAACGGTAAAGCTAATCACTTTACTGTAGCTACAGGTGCTGGTGCTAACTTCTGGGTAACTAAGAACTTCGGTCTTGGTGTTCAGGGAGATTATGTATCAACTCCAGGTGACAAATCTACTGTTGCTAACTTCTGGCAAGCTTCTGCTTCTATCTTATTCAGATTCGGAAACAGAGACAGAGATAAGGATGGTATCCTAGATAAAGATGACCTTTGTCCAGATACTCCAGGTTTACCAGAATTCCAAGGATGTCCTGATACTGACGGTGACGGAGTTCCAGATAAAGACGATCAATGTCCAGAAGTGGCTGGTCCAGTTGAAAACAACGGATGCCCTTGGCCAGATACTGACGGTGATGGTGTAATCGACAAAGATGACGCTTGTCCTACAGTAGCAGGTCCTGCTGAAAACAACGGTTGTCCTTGGCCAGATACAGACGGTGACGGTATCTTAGATAAAGATGATGCTTGTCCTACTGTTCCAGGTCTTCCAGAATACAACGGATGTCCTAAACCAAAAGAAGTAACAGCTACTGACGTTGAGAAAAACCTTAAGAGTGTATACTTCGATTTCAACAAAGCTACAATCAAGCCTGAATCTAAAGGAGCTTTAGATACTGCTTCTGAAATCATTAAGAAAGATGGAGGTAGATTCCTATTAGTTGGTGAAACTGACAAAAAAGGAAGCGATGCTTACAACTTGAAATTATCTAAAGAAAGAGCTGCTTCTGTAGTTGCTGCTTTAGATGCAAGAGGTGTAGATATCAACGCATTAAAATCAGTTGGTATTGGAGAGCAAAATGCTAAAGTTGCAGAATCTGCATCTGATGCTGAAAGACAAGCTGATAGAAAAGTAACTGTTAGATACATTGGTGATGACAGCGAATGGAACAAATATCAGAAATCTGATGTTGTAGCTCCAGCGAAAAAAGCTACTAAGAAAGCTACTAAAAAAGCTCCAGCTAAGAAAAAAGCTGCTGCTAAAAAGAAAAAATAATTAATTTTTCTAAATAATGAATACCTCCAATTTGATTGGAGGTATTTTTTTTTTGTTGACTTTTGAGTAATTTTGTTGGAAATTTAAAAATTAAAATGGGAAGAGCATTTGAATATAGAAAAGCTTCTAAAATGGCCAGATGGGATAAAATGGCCAAAACATTCTCTAAAATTGGAAAAGATATTGCATTAGCTGTAAAAGCTGGAGGAACAGATCCGGAATCCAATCCTGCCTTGAGAAGATGTATCCAAAACGCAAAAGGGGCGAATATGCCTAAGGATAATGTTGAAAGAGCCATTAAGAAAGCGAGTGGTGCAGATGCAGAAAACTACGAAGAAATCACTTATGAAGGTTATGGACAAGGCGGTGTTGCTTTTTTTGTAGAATGTACTACAAACAATACAACAAGAACTGTGGCCAACGTAAGAGCTGTTTTCAATAAGTTTGACGGTAACCTTGGTAAAAATGGTGAGTTAGCATTTATCTTCGATAGAAAAGGAATTTTCACAATTGATTTGTCTCAGATTAAAATGGATTGGGATGATTTCGAAATGGAAATGATTGATGGTGGTGCAGAAGATGTGGAAAAGGATGAGGAGGAAGTAATGATTACTACAGCTTTTGAAGATTTCGGTTCTCTATCTCACAAATTGGACGCGCTTGGAATTGAAGCAAAAAGTGCAGACCTTCAGAGAATTCCAAACAATACAAAAGAAGTAAACGCAGAACAGTTCAAAGCTAATATGAAAATGCTTGAGCGTTTCGAAGAGGATGATGACGTGCAAAACGTTTACCACAATATGGAAATCACAGAAGAGCTGATGAACTCTTTATAAAAAATAACATAGCATTCATATACAGTTAATTTTCAATTAGTTTCTTTGTACAAAACTATGAAAAGAAACGTTGAATTAGTTGTTATATCGGATGTTCATTTGGGAACTTATGGATGTAAGGCTAAAGAATTGTTGAGATACCTCAATTCTATCCAGCCTAAAACGTTAGTTTTAAACGGTGATATTATTGATATCTGGCAGTTTAAAAAGTCTTACTTCCCTAAACCTCATTTGAAGGTAATCAGAAAGATTCTTTCACTGGCTACCAAAAACACAGATGTTTATTACATTACAGGCAATCATGACGAAATGTTCCGTAAGTTCACAGATTTTGAACTGGGAAAACTTAAAGTCTGTAATAAAATCTGTCTGAATATAGATGAGAAAAAAACCTGGATTTTTCACGGGGATGTTTTCGATGCATCCGTCCAGCACTCAAAATGGATCGCCAAACTCGGCGGAAAAGGTTACGACCTCCTGATTATTATCAATAATGTTGTAAATTGGTTCTTAGAAAAAATGGGTAAAGAGAAATACTCGTTTTCCAAAAAGATCAAAAACAATGTGAAAAAAGCAGTAAAGTATATCGGAGATTTTGAACTTACGGCTTCCGAGCTGGCTATTGACAATCACTATGATTATGTTGTTTGCGGTCATATCCACCAGCCACAGATTCGGGAGGTAGTTAATAAAAAAGGATCCTGCACTTATCTGAATTCAGGTGACTGGATTGAAAATCTCTCCGCTTTAGAATACCATGATAAAGAATGGAAGATTTTTTATTATGATGAGCATAAACATTTATTGAAAGATGATGAGGCAGAAGAAATTCCGGAAATGGATAATTCTGCTCTTTTAAAAATTGTAACCAACTTTTCCTAAATGAAGATTTTGTATGCATTCCAGGGTACTGGAAACGGACATATTGCCCGAGCACAGGAAATCATTCCTCTTCTCAAAAAACATGCTTCTGTTGATACTTTGATCAGTGGGCATCAGTCGCAATTAAAGGCTGATTTTGATATTAATTTTCAACATAGAGGTATTTCCCTTCTTTATAATAAAACAGGCGGTTTATCGTACCGAAAAACATTTACAGAAAATAAATTCTTTGAAGCCGCTAAAACAATCAGAGAATTAGAGCTGTCACAATATGATTTAATTATTAATGATTATGAACCTTTGACAGGCTGGGCGTCCAAACTGAAAAAGCTTCCGATGATAGAACTGAGCCATCAGGCTTCCATGAGTTTCCCGGAAACACCAAAACCGGAGAAAAAGGATTTTCTGGGTGAAATGATCCTGAAATACTACGTTCCCAGCGAAAGAAAAATCGGTTTTCACTTTGAAAATTATCATCCACAGATCAAAAAACCTGTGATCAGAAGAAAAATAAGAAATCTTAGTCCCTACAAACAGGGTTACTATCTTGTTTATCTTCCCAGTTTTGCCGATGAGAATATCATTAAGGTTTTAAGAAAAATTCCTGTAGAATGGAAAGTGTTTTCAAAATACAGCAAAGTACAGGTTAAAGTAAAAAATGTGGAAGTATTTCCTATTGATGAAATGCAGTATCTGAAATACTTTGAAGGCTGTGATGGAATTTTATGCAATGCAGGTTTTGAAAGTCCTGCAGAAGCATTGTTTATGGATAAAAAATTGTTTGTAATTCCCATTCATAATCAATACGAACAGGAATGTAATGCATGTGCCCTGGACAAAATGGGAATTCCCAATTCCAAGGTATTAAATCTTCAGGAAATAATGGAATGGGTAGCTTCTGACCATCATCTGAAAGTGGATTATCCGGATGATATTGAAGATATTCTGGTGAATGATGTTTTAATTCTTTAGAAATATATCGTCCACATCACTCATTCTCATCATCACAGATTTTGCATAAGAACAGTGCGGGTATACTTTCCAATTATTTTCTCTGGCAAATTTAATGGCTTCTTCTACTAAATATTTTCCCATTCCTCTTCCTTCAAATTCAGGATGTACCAGTACAAAAGAGATAATGAATTTATGATCTTCAGGAAAAATTGTATACGTAAGCCTTCCTACTTCCTTTATTTCATTATTTAAGGTAAGAACTCCGCCGTTTCCGGATTTATTATTTTCAAAATTCATTGCAGTAAAAATTTGTTATTATTGTTTTTCCAATATTTTTATACGTTTTGTAAGTTCCTGAATTTCTTTTTTCAGAAGGGTAATATATTCCTGCTGATTTTGGAAAAGATATTCCGGAATGTTATAAAAGTAATTGTTGCTAGCGGAATAATTACCAGAAATATTGTCATAATTATTCACCTGATGAATATTAGCTGGATCATCCTCTTTTATATCTTCTATAGATGTATTCAAAACTTTTGCCATACGCTCCCATTCTTCATCTGAAATCTTAATTTCTCCCTTTTCTCTTCTGTGGTATTGTGATTGTGTCATATGCAGTATTTTGGCCATGTTTTCCTGCGTGTATTCTTTGTCCTTTCGGACTTTGATAAGTTTGTTTTTGATCATTTGTGTGTTTTTTTTGTTGATACAAATATAATATTTTACCGATTAGATAGATATAAAAAACAGTCATACCAATATCTTTTTTTTATAGCTCATGGAACGTTTGGTTTTATTACAATAAAGTATTATGTAATAATTATAATTAGTTTTTATGGGCTGAAATCACATAAAATTCACATAAAAACCATAGGCTTATTTCATCCTTGTTTGATATATTTGAAATGGTAAAAACACACAAAACAATTTTTTAAAAAAATTATTATGAAAAAAATTAAATTACAAAAGGTGCATCTGGATGTTGCAAAACCATTATCCAGAACAGAATTGAAAAATGTTTTTGGAGGATCTGTCCCAACATCTCCTCAATACAATGACGGAAGCAGTTACATGTGCTGTAACCGTAATGGTTGTAGTACATGTGTAAATAATGCTATACCAGCATGTGTTGAAGGAGCCTGGCCAGTTCCATGTTAATTTGATAAATAGGGAAAGGGGAAATGACCTGATTTCCCCTTTTCTTTGTAAAATTCTAAATAAATGAAAAATATTCTGTTTTTTCTCCTTATCATTTTAAATATTAATGCTCAAAATAAGAGATTTATATATGACTATCAGTTTGTTTCCGATTCAACAAAACACTCAGAAATAAAATCTGAAACCATGTATCTGGATATTGGGTCAAAAGGGTCTATCTATTATAGCAGTAGTGCTTATGTAAATGATTCAACTATGATTGCTGATGCAAAACTGGGAAAAATGACAATGCCTGCTGAAGGAAAAATTAATGAGCGTGTATGCAAAAATTATCCTGATTATAAAATTTTTATTTCTACAAAGTTCTATCTAGAAAAATATAAAGTTTTAGACGAAAGGCAGCAAAATTGGAAAATACATAAAGAGAAGGATAAAATAAACGGTTTTAATGTCCAAAAGGCCAGCCTGGATTTTGCGGGAAGAAAATGGATAGCTTGGTTTACCACTGAAATCCCAATTCAAGATGGACCTTATAAATTTCATGGATTACCTGGATTAATTTTGAAAATTGAAGATGAGACGAAAAGCCATTATTTTGTATTGAAGGGTGTGAGGTCATTATCTAAAAATACAGTTTATCCTAATATTGATCAATCGAAAAAAGAAATCGAAATTAATCAAAAGAAATATGTGAAGTTATTTAAAGAATACAGACAAGATCCTGTAAAAGATTTAAAACAGCTATTTAATGAAGGGAAAATGGTGAGTTATACTGACAGATCCGGAAATATAGTTACTCCTTCACAAATAATTAAAAATTTAGAATCTGAGCGCAAGAGGATGCTTGTAAAGGATAATAATATTATAGAGATTGACTTATTACAATAGTTTTCTTTCAGTTATAAATAATATAATTCAATCAGATTTTATTTTGAAGAAACAGTATCAGTTGGAACTTAATATAATCCGATGAAGTTAGATAAGGTCGCTAAATACCCAAAAAATGATATTCCTTTCAGCGCAACCAGATGACACTTACTTTATATGGCAGCTGGAAATACAACTGAGAAACTTTCGTTCCTTAGGAATTTTAAAAGAAAGAATTCATATTGTGATTGGTTATCACCCTAAAATAGGATTAAAGTCTGATTTCAAGGTGTTCATTCATAATAATCATGATTTTGCTCTTTTTTTCCTTTACCCGGATACGAGGAAAAGAAAAAAATACCTTTCTTCCATAAGGCCGCATTTGCTGAAAAAGCATTGGAAACAATTTCCATTTCTGGAAAATCAGTGTATTTTTTATCATGATTCTGATATTCTGTTAAGCAGAATTCCTGTTATCGATACACATAATGCGATGAATTATGTTTCCGATACAAGCTCTTATCTGAACTGTCAATATATCAGCTTAAGGGCTGATACGAATCTTCTGTATAAAATGGCTGAGCTTGTAGGAATTTCAGTAGAGATAGTCTTGAGAAATGATGATCATGTGGGTGGAGCCCAATATGTTTTACATGATATGTCCTTTGAATTCTGGGATAAGGTGGAGGAAGATTCTGAAAATATTTTTAATTTACTTACTGAGTATAATATAAATGAAAAGCAAAAAAAAATAAATCTTCCGGATTATCTGCCAAAAGAAATCCATGCCTGGTATGCGGATATGTGGGCTGTACTATGGAATCTATGGTTTTTTAATAAAGAAGTCCGGTTACATGAAGAAATGAATTTTTCATGGCCCACATCTCCTATTGAATATTGGGAGATCAATCCAATCCTTCATTATGCTGGAGATCATGAAGATAAAAAACAATTTTTCTATAAGCGGGATTACGTAAATTATGCTCCATGGTATGATGAAAATTTACATTTTATCCCCGATACAAACTGTAGTTTTCCCATTGTGCAACTGATAAAAAAAAGAAGAGAAGAGCTTGATCGTCAAAGATTAGAATTAAAGAATTTTACATTTTGTTTTACGGAAGATATTGGAAATAAATATTTTGATAAGTATTTTTTCACCAAAGAAAATCAGAGCATTATTGAAATCTTCAATTCTATAATAGTTCCTGAAAGTTTAGTAAAAGAGATCGATACTCTATTAAAAGATGAAACTTATACAGAAATACAATTTACTAAAGTTTATATAGTAGACCAGCTTTTTACGGAAGCTTTTAAAAAAGTGTTGGATGTTATGATTTTAGAACTGAATAAAGAGAAATTTTCTTTACAGGATACTGATACTATTATAAAGATTAAAGAAAGCTATAATACATGGCCTCTTACAATTACTAAAGAAATTTATCTTATACAATGAATGCTGGTTTGCTCAATGGCTTATCAGGAGAAGCTCTCCGCCTATTCTTAAATAAAAATGAAGCTTGTCATAAAAAAGGGATGGCTTTGCTGGACTTCATTACTGAAAATATATTTTCTTGTGACGATTATAGTTTTGAAAATGGGGTTACAGGATTTGGCTGGCTAATCGCTTTTTTGCATCAGGAAGGATGTTTACACATTAACAGTGACGAAATTTTAGAAGATGTGGATGATCAGATTTACAAAATGACACTTGCTGGCCTTGGACAAGACGAACCGAGTATTGATCAGATATTAGGTTTAATCAACTATTTTTTGATCAGACATAGGAACAGCAATGTGGGGGAAAATTATTACAGGAAATTTGCTCATTTGGAATGTCTAAATTTACTCTTCAATTATCTCATAAGTTATATTGAAAATTGTATTCGTGATAGACATATCACTTTTTATGAATTTAACATTTGCTGTAAAATTTTATTGAAACTGGGATATAGTACTGAGTATATAAGCTTTAAAAATGTAAATGATCATTTAATTGAATTTCATATTCATTTTATTCTTTTTTATGAAGCAAAAATCATAATATCCAAAGACTCTGAAAAAGAAATGTATACAGAAGGATTGTTGTGTCTTCTTTTGTCTGCGAAACAAAAAAAATATGAAATTCTCGAACAAAGACTTCTTTATATAATCAAAAAAGCAGGGAAATTATTCCTGCAGCATTTCCTGTACAAAATATATTCTAAGGAAAAATTTGATTATTCTTTATTAGAAGATAAAAAATTATTGTTCGTACTCACTAATTATCTTTCCCTGTATAATAATTATAATCTTTGATGATTACACCTATAAACTGTCTTTCTGTCATTTTTGTAGGGTCTATTTCCAGCTTCAGAATGCTTTTAATTTTCTCAGACAGCTTACTGATGATCTGGCGGTCATCTACTTTCAAGGCTTTGGTGTAATTGTCTTTGATAATTCTCATGTCATTATCACTCAAGGCAATCACCTGAGGGAAAGAAGGGATATAATTTTCGTGGATATTCTCCAGAATGGTATGTGAGATATTGATATTGTTTTTCAAGGAAATAACAGCTGTTCCGGAAGCAATGTCACCTAAACGCTGGTTGTTTTTAGAAACAATCATAGAGATAAGTCCTATAACTCCGGCGAATGATACATCAACAATCCTGAAAACCCAACGGATCATATAATCTGCAAAACTTGCCTGATAACCGTCAATCTTTACCACTTTGATTTTCATTAGCTTTTTACCTGGTGTCTGGCCTTCCATTAAACTTTCCAATACAAGGGGGTAAATATAGATAGGAAACGTAAGCACAAGATATACAGCGCGTATTGACCAGCTGTCAAGGCCATCTAAAAGATATCCCAAATCAAATATATTGAAGAACAGATACAGGATAATTACCACGTAAGCAATCCTGATCAGAAGATCAATAATAAAGGCAAGCATCCTTTCTCCTACACCAGCAATATTAAAATTAATATTTACATTTTGTGAGGTATTTATCGCAATTTGAGACATATTTTTTATTATTTTAGCCTTAATAATTATGAGAGAAGTTTATTTCATTAAACAAAATAAAGAAAAATGGTTGGGAATCGAACAGGTTATTCAAGGGAAAATTAAAAAAAATCCTGATGACCTGTCTTCACTGTATATAAACCTGATCAATGATCTTTCTTTTGCCCAGACTTATTACCCCAAAAGCAATACTACCATTTATCTGAACCATTTATCTGCTCAGATTTTTCAGAAAATTTATAAAACAAAAAGAGTAGAGGAGAACAGGCTGGTTTATTTTTTCAAAACCGAAGTTCCACTGCTGATGTATCATTATCGTAGATATCTGATGTATGCTTTTCTTTTTTTTATTTTATTTACGTCAATAGGAGTGCTTTCTGCCATTTATGATAAAAGTTTTGTGAATATTATTCTGGGTGAAGGGTATGTGAATGAAACCGTTGAAAATATTAAAAATAATAATGCTGTAGGGGTTTATCAGAGTGGAAGCACCTGGGGAAGTACCATTGGGATTATTTTTAATAATATTCAGGTAGGAGCGAAGTTGTATATTTACGGCATTGCCGGAGGAGTGGGAACACTATTCGCTTTGCTTTCCAACAGTGTGATGCTGGGTGCTTTTCAATATTTTTTCTATGATTATGGAGCTTTGAAAGACAGTGCAAGAGGAATCTGGCTTCACGGAGTTTTTGAAATTTTTGCGATGGTGGTAGAAGCGATGTGCGGATTGATTCTGGGAGCTTCTATTTTATTTCCGAGAACATTTTCAAGATTTAACTCGTTTAAAAAAGGATTTAAAGATTCATTTAAAATATTTTTAAGTACTATTCCTTTCACCATTTGTGCAGGGATTATAGAAGGGTATGTCACCAGACATGCATTGAAGATGCCTTTAATTTTGAATCTGATCATTATTTTGGGTTCACTGGCCATCATAGGATTTTACTATTTTGTATATCCGTCTATTGTCTACAAAAAAACTAATCAACACATCCATGATACAATTTTATAAAAAAAGAGACTTTGGAACTTTTATCAGCGATAGTTTCAATTTTTTCAAATTATACGGAAAGAATTATTTTAAAAACTATATTCTGATCAATGGCTTGCTTTTGATCTTAATGGTAACCGTTGTCATTTTCGGGTATAAAGAACTTTTTTCGCAAATATTCGGATCCAATCTTGGAGGTGAAACGTATTATTTTGAACAGTATTTTTCTGAAAATTCAGGAATGTTGATTACTGTGGGGTTGCTGACTTTTCTGCTTTTCATGATTCTTATGATTGTCAATTATCTGTATCCTGTTTTTTATCTAAAAAGAATTGCACAGGGTGCAGAAAAGATAAAGGCTGATGAAATTCTGAGTGATTTTAAGAACAATGCCGGAAGAATCGGAAAACTGTGCCTTGGGATGATCTTTATCGTTACTCCGGCAATTTTATTTGTAGTAGGTTTTTCATATATCCTGGTTCTTATTATTATCGGGTTCTTTCTTATCCTGCTTCTTTACCCAACGATATTTAATTTTACTACCTTTCTGATGTATGATTATTTTAATTCGGACAGAGGTTTCTGGGGAAGCTTGAGTTATGCTTTACGTTCTCAGTTTTCTTACCCGAATGGAAGTGAGAAATCACCCTACTGGAAATATTGGGGATCTGCATTTGTGATGTTTATTATTATCTACATTGCAACCTCTATGTTCACATTTATCCCGATGATGTTCTTTTACGGATCGCTTCTTACCTCTACACCGGACGGAAATTTTGAGCAGAATCCTTTTACCGGAGCTGCGGGAATCCTGTTTTTTGTATTTTATGGAGTTTCGATGCTTCTTTCATTTTTTCTTTCAAACCTAATGTATGTAAATGCAGGGCTGATGTATTATGACAGCAGAACAGATCTTCACCAGAAAGTTGAATTGGCAGAAATAGACACGATTGGAATCAATGAATAAAATTCTTTTTTTCATACTGCTTTTTTTCTCTCTTGGGCTGGTTAAAGCTCAGGACGATAATTCTGCTTCCGATGATCTGGTAGATTCATTGTACACCACCGGACATTACAGAAATATGCTGCGGGCAGATTCTGTGCTGATGAAGAATCCGGTATCGGAGAATGAGGTGTATCCGAAAACATTCAAAGAAAATATTCCGTCAAGATATAAAGGAAATGAATTTGACTATTCCGTATCAAAGCCGAGAGAATCTTTCTTTCAAAAGCTGATGCGAAAAATCAATCAGATTATACAGCGTATTTTTGGCGAAACAGCATTCACTAAGTCGGCAGAGCTTACTACTGTTCTTATTCGTCTGTTTGCCATTATCTTGGTAGGTTTTCTTTTGTATTTCATTATAAAATACATCATGGGAAAAGACGGGAATTTTATTTTTGGTAAAAAGAATAAAAAACTGGATCTTAATGTTCAGGAACTTCATGAGAACATCCATGAAATCAATTTCCCTGAAAGTATTGCGAAGTTTGAACATGCAGGAGATTACCGTTCCGCAGTTCGTTACCAATTCCTGTTTGTTCTTAAAAAACTGAGTGACAAAAAACTGATCAACTGGAATCCGGAAAAAACAAATAAGGATTATACCACAGAGATAAAAGCTCCCTATCTGAAGGAAGACTTCTCTAATCTGTCTTATATCTTTGATTATGTCTGGTATGGAGAATTCAGTATTGAAGAAGAAAGCTATCAGAAATTTAAAAATCAATATCAGGCATTTAAACCATAACAATAGTAACCATGAATAAAACTTTCAAAACATATGCTGCAATTTTCATCATTGTGATGGTTATTCTGGCATTGCTTGAAGTTAACAAAAAAGAAACGACAGACTGGCGGAAGAATTTTGATATCAATGAGAAATCTCCGTTCGGATTATTTGTTTTTAATAATGAAGCTAAACATCTTTTTAAAAATAACCTGAAGAAGATTGAGCAGATACCCTACGAATATTACAGCCAACAAAAAAAAGAAGCTCACAATATTGTAGTCATTGAAAATAACCTTGACGGTGAGTCATGGAAAAAAATTCTGTCTCAGGTATCTGAAGGCTCAGATGCATTTCTGATGGTGACCCGTATGCCTAAAGAAATTTCAGACAGTATTGGATACTACGATTCTGAAATCTCTTTTGAAGAAGAAAATGTACTGAAACTTACCGATAAAAAATTTCAGAATGATTTTATTAAATTAGATAAATTTCCATCGGGTAGAGGATTTTCATTCATTAAACCTAAAGTGGAAGTACTGGGGAAAACAGTTGAGAAAAAGAATACAGATCAGACCAATTTTATTAAAGTGAAGTTTGGTAAAGGACACATCTATGCCCATACCGAACCTCTTTTCCTGACCAATTATTATCTTCTGAAACCCGGCAATGTAAAATATGCACAGGATGTGTTTTCATATCTTCAGGATAGAGAAACCCTTTGGTTTGTATCCAACAAAAGTTCTGAATCACGCTTTTTCATGAGATTTATATTGTCGAATCCACCTTTAAAATATGCATGGTGGGTATTTTTAGGAGGACTTATTCTTTTTATCTTCTTTAATGCAAAAAGGAAACAGAGGATAGTTCCTGTAGAAGAGCCATTAAGAAATACTTCCTTGGATTTTGTGAAAAGCATTGGAAATCTGTATCTTCAGGAAGGCGATTTTCATGATATGATGGCCAAGAAGGCACAGTATTTTCTGAATAAAGTGAGAATAGATCTGTTGATAGATACTCAGAATTTAGATGAAGAGTTTGCAAAAAAATTACATCTGAAAACCGGGAAAACTATAGAAATGATCAGTGAAGCAATAGTACTTATCAAAAAAGCTCAGGATCCTTATGCCAGTGTAATGAAGGAAGATCTTGCAAGAATCAATAAGCTCCTTGATGAAATACTTAAATAATATAACAATAGAATAACCTAATGATATAAAGCCGATTAATGTTATAATCACTATTCACAGGAAGGGATATAATTATACATTATCGGGTAAGAATGATAAATTAATTTTATTATGGAAAACTTTGATAACCCCAATATAGAAAACCAAAGTGCTATTAATCTTAATAAACAGGAAGAGCAGTTTCAGTCGAGAATTGATATGATTGAACTTCGTGCGAGTTTAGAGAAAGTAAAATCTGAGATAGGAAAAGTAATTGTAGGGCAGGAGAAAATGATTGAACATCTTTTGGCTGCATTACTTTCAAACGGACACGTACTTATTGAAGGAGTGCCGGGAGTAGCGAAAACAATTACGGCAAAATTATTAGCCAAAACCATTGATGTAGGGTTTAGCAGAATTCAGTTTACTCCGGATCTGATGCCTTCCGATATTTTGGGAACTTCCGTATTTAATGTGAAAAACTCAGAGTTTGAATTTAAGAAAGGACCTATCTTCTCTAATTTCATTCTGATTGATGAGATCAACAGATCGCCTGCCAAAACACAGTCAGCATTATTTGAAGTAATGGAAGAAAGACAGATCACAATGGATGGCACGCGTTATACAATGGACGAACCTTTCCTTGTCATCGCTACACAAAACCCGATTGAACATGAGGGAACATACCGACTTCCGGAAGCTCAGTTAGACCGTTTTCTATTCAAAATCAATGTAGGATATCCTAACCTTGAGCAGGAAATAGCGATCATTAGAAATCAGCACGAAAGCAAAAAAGAGGATAAGACAGAAGGAATCAACCGTGTTATCACCGCTGAACAGTTGAAAAACTACCAGAATCTGGTAAAAGAAATCATTGTGGAAAATCAGCTGATGGAATATATTGCTAAAATAATTATCAATACCAGAGAAAATCAATTCTTATATCTGGGTGCTTCTCCGAGAGCTTCACTGGCACTTCTTACGGCATCGAAAGCCTTTGCTGCTATAAAAGGAAGAGACTTTGTAACTCCTGAAGATATTAAAGAAGCAAGCTACGCTGTTTTAAGACACAGAGTCATTGTATCTCCGGAAAGAGAAATGGAAGGTCTTACTGCAGATGAAATTATCCGCCAGATTTTGGAAGGAATAGAAATTCCAAGATAGGTAGTAGAGAGAAGTGGATGGGCAAACTGCCTAATCCCTTTATCCTAAATCCTAATCCCTAACCAATGAAAAACTTATACATCAATACACGTTTCTTTTTTACACTCATCGGAGTGGGGATAGTGTATGTTCTGGCATTTTTCTTTCCGGTGCTGATATGGGTAGCCCATATTGCACTCCTGATTTGCTTTCTGGCGGCAATGGTAGATTTTCTGTTGCTTTTTAATCAAAAGAATGCATTGCAGGCTCAAAGGATTCTGCCGGAAAAATTGTCCAACGGAGATGAGAATTTTGTAAAAATCGATATTAAGAATAATTATAGTTTTACCATACATACTAAGATTATTGATGAAATTCCGTTCCAGTTTCAGAAAAGAGATTTTTTGATTGAAAAACAAATTGCTTCCGGAGCAAACACATTTTTTCAATATTCATTGGAACCTAAAGAAAGAGGAGAATATCATTTCGGAGGGTTGAATGTGTATGCATCATCACCATTGGGATTCATCTCAAAAAGATTTATCTTCCAGAAAGATGCGATGTTGCCTGCTTATCCCTCTTTTATTCATCTCAGAAAATACGAGTTGATGGCCATTCAGAGTGAATTTTTATTAGGCGGAATCAAGAAAGTCAGAAAACTGGGACACACTATGGAATTTGAGCAAATCAAAGAATATGTACCTGGAGATGATATCAGAACGATCAACTGGAAAGCAACTTCCAAGACGAACCGTCTCATGGTAAACCAGTTTCAGGATGAAAAATCACAACGTATTTTTATGCTGATTGATAAAGGAAGAACCATGAAAATGCCTTTCAATGGGTTAAGTTTGCTGGATTATTCTATCAATGCTACGATGGCACTCTCTCATATCATTTTGAGAAAAGGAGACAGAGCCGGAATGATGACTTTTTCCAAGAAAGCTGAAAATAAAATTGCTGCCGATAATAAATCCGGACAACTGAAGAAAATCTCAGAAGCACTTTATAATATTAAAACAGATTTCTTTGAAAGCGACTTCAACCGTTTGTATCAGGATGTAAAATATTCCATTAACCAAAGAAGTTTAATTCTGCTTTTTACCAACTTTGAAACGCTGGATGGACTTAACCGACAGTTAAAATATCTTCGCGGAATTGCTAAAAACCATTTATTGGTCATTGTATTCTTCAAAAACTCAGAACTCCAGACGCTGATCAACAAAAATCCTGAAAATATGCAGGAAATTTATGATGAGATTATTGCTGAAAAATTTGAATTTGAAAAGAAACTGATTATTCAGGAGCTCCGTAAATATGGAATTTATACGGTATATACACTTCCTGAAAATTTGAATATCGATGTTATCAATAAATATCTGGAGATAAAAGCAAGAGGAATTTTATAACTTTGTAAAAGCAATAAGCAAATAAGCAATGAAAATTACACTTAACAGAATAAACGACGACTTTTTATTTGAATGTACAAATGCACAAGGGAATTCCATTCTTTTGGATAATACTTCCCAGCCGGGAGCAAAAGGAGTTTCTCCAATGGAAAGTGTACTAATGGCAGTAGCAGGCTGCAGCGGAATTGATGTGGTTTCTATTCTGAAGAAGCAGCGCCAGGATATCAGGAGCTTTCAGGCAGAAGTAGAAGGAGAGAGAGTACAGGTAGAAGATGCAAAACCTTTTAAGTCGATTAACGTTAAATTCCTTCTGGAAGGAGAAATTGATCCCAAAAAAGCATTAAAGGCTGCAGAACTTTCGTTTGAGAAATACTGTTCTGTATCCAAAACGTTAGAACCCAATGTAGAAATCGGTTACGAAGTCTATGTAAACGGAGAAAAAATATAATCTCTTATTTAAAAATAGAAAAAGCCGGATGATTCATCCGGCTTTTTTATTACTCATTACCAATTACTCATTGCTTATTAAAAGGTAAGTCTTGGTTTTATCAGTTTTGCTACTGTAGCTGTCCATCCCGTTTGGTGGGAAGCTCCTACACCACGGCCGTTATCTCCATGGAAATATTCAAAAAACGTAATATAATCTCTGAAATGTTCATCATAATTGAACTTTGGATTACCTCCGTTGAAAGCTCTTTGTCCATGTTCATCCTTTAAAAATAGAGAGCAAAGTCTTTTGCTGATATTCTGAGCGACTTCATCAAGATTCCTTTTATCACCGCTTCCCGTTGGAAGTTCTACTTTCAGGCTGTTTCCATAGTAATAATGGAAGCGCTGCAGACTTTCCACAATCAAAAAGTTAATGGGAAACCAGATAGGCCCACGCCAGTTGCTGTTTCCGCCAAACATTCGGCTGTCACTTTCTGCAGGAGTGTAGTACACCATATTTTCAGATCCATGTACAGAAAATACAAAAGGATTTTCTTCATATACTTTAGACATGGCACGGATTCCGTAAGAACTCAGGAACTCATTTTCATCAAGCATTCTGGTCAGAACCTTTGTTAGTCTGTTTTTTCGGAGGATGCTCATCAGGTGTTTTCGGCCTTGTCCTTCCTCGTCCCAGTGAGAAACAAGTTTGGTCAATTCCGGCTTGTTCTTTAAGATCCATTCCATTCGGGTTCTGAAATTCGGCATCTTTTCCAGTAAACGGTGGTCAACAATCTCAACGGCAAACATAGGAATCAAACCGACAATACTTCTTAATTTTAAAGAAACACTGTCTCCATTTCCAAGCTGTAGTACATCATAGAAAAATCCGTCTTCTTCATTCCAAAGTCCTTTTGTGCCTTCGCCCAGATTTTCCATAGCTTCGGCAATATAAAGATAATGCTCAAAAAACTTGATGGCCATATCTTCATATACCAGATAGTATTGGGCAAGCTCCATTGCAATACGCATCATATTCAGTGCGTACATGGCCATCCAGCTTGTTCCGTCTGCCTGTTCAAGATGCTGACCGTCCTTTAATTCCATATTCCGGTCAAAGGCTCCGATATTGTCGAGACCAAGAAACCCTCCGCCAAAGATATTTTTCCCGTTCTTATCCTTTCGGTTCACCCACCACGTAAAATTAAGAAGCAGTTTCTGGAATACTTTCTCTAAAAATAGTAAATCTGGCTTTCCATTAGTTTTTTCATCAATTTTGAAAACACGGAAGCATGACCAGGCGTGTACTGGCGGATTTACATCACTCATATTCCATTCATAGGCTGGAAGCTGTCCGTTGGGATGCATGTACCATTCCTTAGTAAGGAGCAAAAGCTGTCCCTTGGCAAATTCTGCATCGATGATCGAAAAAGGAACACAGTGAAATGCCAGATCCCACGTAGCATACCATGGATACTCCCATTTATCGGGCATGGAAATAATATCCTTATTGTGGAGATGATTCCATTCTGTATTTCTTACATAGTCGTTGAAATTTCTTGGGGCTTCAAAGTTGGGATCACCTTTCAGCCATTTTCCGATATTGTAATGGTAGAACTGTTTGTTCCAGAGAAGTCCGGCAAAAGCCTGTCTCTGCACATTTCTTTCATCTTCGTTGACAGTGTCATTCTGAATTTCTTTATAAAACTCTTCAGCTTCAGCCTCTCGTATATTGAATATTTCATCAAAATTTTCAAAAGGTTCATCAGCTTCATCCGGACATAATCTGAATTCAAAAACTTTGGATTCCCCGGCTTCAATCATTTCATCGATCAGAAAAGAAGCTTTTGTTCCCTTTTTTTCAGGATTTACCGTATTCGTTTGATGGATAATAAAATTATTGATTCCATCTTTGAAATAAGTGTTTTCAGCTGCAGGAGCTCCGTAAAGCTTAGAATTATTGGTTTCGTTATCACAAAATACGCTTTGTGTATTGGTATTTCGGGAATAAAGTTTTTTAATCGAAATACTGTCATGGCCAATGTTGATACTTCCGTCATGAGAAGCATTGATTTCTGCTTTATAGGTGTTGTATCCCCATTTCCAGTTGTTTCTGAACCAAACAGTAGGCGCTACCATAATAGGTGCTTTATGCTGACTTCGGTTACAGACCGTTACTCTGGCAAGAATATCATTGTGATCGGCTTTACAGTATTCTATGAAAATATCAAAATATTCATCATTATCGAAAATTCCTGTATCGAAAATCTCATATTCCGGTTCCTTTTTACTGCGTCTCCCGTTTTCTGCAACAAGGTCATCGTAAGGAAATTCATTAATTGGATATTTATACACCATTTTCATATAACTATGAGTAGGTGTATTATCCAGATAATAAAAGATTTCTTTGATGTCTTCCCCATGATTTCCCTGAGGGTTGCTCAATCCAAAGAATCTTTCCTTTACCATTTTGTCTTTCTTGTTCCAAAACGAAAAAGCAAAACATAAAAGCTGTTTTACATCAGAAATTCCGGCAATACCTTCTTCACCCCATCGGTAGGCATAGCTTTCTGCATTATTATGATTGGTAAAATTCCAGGCATTCCCGTTCGGGCTATAATCTTCGCGTACATTTCCCCACTGCCGGTTGCTTACATAAGGTCCCCAGTTTTTCCATTTGGTATCTTGTAATCTATCTTTTTCGGCGGTCATATCTCATCATTTTTCCATACGAAGTTAGTTTTTTTGAGAAGTAATTCCAATTTTTTTCATCTGAATAATTATTAATATTGTCTTGAAATACTTGTATTTAAAGGCTTTTTTAAATATTAAAATAATTTTTTTTTGAAATTAAAAGAAAAGAACTACCTTTGCATCATTCGTTCATTCAAATATTGAAAATGTTATCAAGAAAGGTTGAGGGATTAGACCCTATGAAACCTTAGCAACCCTTTGTGCAAGCAAAGAAGGTGCTACGTTCTACCAAATAATTTTGGACAGATAACTTACTGAAGTTCTTTTCAGCCATTTCCTGTGGCATTTTCAATTGTATTAAAATTTAATAGAATTGAAAACAGAACTAAACTATATTAATCTTACGTATCAAACTTATTCCCAAAAGGAATACTATATCTCATTAAGCTATCAGCTTTTTGGGAAAGATCTGTTTACAGCTCCAATCATTTTAATCAACCATGCTCTTACCGGAAATTCAAATGTATCCGGAGAAAAAGGTTGGTGGAAACAGCTGGTAGGAGAAAATCAGATTGTTGATACTGATCAATATACTGTTCTGTGCTTCAACATACCAGGAAACGGATACGACGATTTTTTAATTGAAGATAATGAAGACTTCACACCTTCAGATATCGCAGCGATATTTCTGAAAGGGCTTGAAGCTTTACATATCAAAAATTTATATGCCATTATCGGAGGTTCTCTGGGAGGAGGGATTGCCTGGGAAATGCTTGCCAAGCAGCCGGATCTCACAGAAATATTTATTCCTATTGCCTGTGATTACAGAACACACGATTGGCTTCATGCACAATGTCTGGTTCAGAAATTTTTATTGAATGATAAAGAAGAACCATTACAGAAAGCGAGAATTCATGCCATGTTGTGTTACAGAACGCCACAGTCACTCAATGACAGATTTCAAAACCAATATAACCAGGAAAAAAAACGCCTGGAATCAGAAGACTGGTTGGTTTATCATGGTAATGCACTAAACGAAAGGTTTAGTTTAAAAAGTTACAAGCTGATGAACCACCTCTTAATGAATATCAACGTTGCTGAAGAAGCACTGGAGAACATACAGGCACGAATGCACATGATCTCCGTAGATACAGACTTATTCTTCCCGGCTTCAGAAATCCGAATGTGTTTTGAAAACTTAAAAGAGAAAAATAAGGATGTTTCTTATCACGAGATCCAATCTATACACGGGCATGATGCCTTCCTAATGGAATATCAACAATTAAATAATATCATAAAAAACATTTTACAGGAGTAATGAAAAATGCTAACGAAATAAAATTTTTAAAGAACAGATCAATCGTCAAATTTGAAGGAGAAGATTTCCTTGGAGAAATCGGGATTGACGGACGTATTTTTAAAGCACTTACTTTAGCACGCATCAGTGTTGGCGTAATTTCTCAACAGGCTATAGAAAACGGAATTTCTATTCTGGTTCATGAAAATGATGCAGAGAAAGCGGTTGCTTGTCTTATTGATGAATTTGAAGCAGAAAGAAAATCTGGAAAAGTTTCCCAGATCTACAGTATCAATAATGTTTCTGTGATTGGTTTTGTTGCAGAAGATTTCAATAAAGTCTTTGCAGAACTGGCACGAAATAATGTTTTCCCATTGCTTTTGAATCAGGTAGCAGGAGAAAACAGAGTGAACATCGTAGTAACATCTTCACAGGATGAAAAAACAAGAAACATCATAGAATCTGAAATTTTCAAAAAGCCGAAGACCGTTCATCTGGCCATCATTGGTCACGGAAATGTAGGAAAGACATTGATACAACAGGTTTTGGAATCTGCAGAAGAAATTAAAAAACGAAAAAAAATAGACCTTAAAGTAGTTGCAGTAGCCAACTCTAAGAAAATTGCTTTCAACAAAAAAGGTTTCGACGCCAATTGGAGTGATGAGGTTTTAACAGCAGAACATCCATCGAATGTAGAAGAACTAATCAACTTCTCTAATGAAAACCAACTGGAAAATCTGATCGTTGTGGATAATACTGCAAGCAAAGATTTTGTGAAAAATTATCATGCTTTGGCAGAAAACGGATTCGATCTGGTGTCTTCCAACAAGATTTTCAATACCCTTCCAATAGAAGAATACAGAAAACTAAGATATACGTTGAGTAAAAACAACAGACGTTATTTGTATGAAACCAATGTGGGAGCAGGATTACCGTTAATTGATACCATCAAATTATTACACCTTTCAGGAGAAAATATCACAAGAATCAAAGGAGTGTTCTCCGGAACATTGAGCTATGTTTTCAATAATTTTTCTTTGAGGAACGATAAATTCTCAACCATCATCAACGAAGCTTTGGAAAAAGGATATACAGAACCGGATCCGAGAGAAGATTTATCAGGAAATGATGTAGCAAGAAAATTATTAATTCTGGCAAGAGAATTAGACCTTATCAACGAATTCGGAGATATCAATATTCAAAATCTTGTTCCGGAAAGCTTACTTGAAGTTTCAAAATCAGAATTTCTTTCAAGACTGGAAGAGCTGGACGAAGAATACCAGAAAATAAAAGAAAATCAGGAGCCCGGACATGTATTGAGATATGTAGGTGATCTACACGGTGACTTACAGAAAGATAAAGGCGAGCTGGATGTGAAACTGATTTCTGTTCCTGCAACTTCCGCACTAGGACAGCTGAAAGGCTCAGACTCAATCTTTGAAATCTACACAGAAAGTTATGGAGAGAATCCAATCGTGATTATGGGAGCCGGAGCTGGTGCACAGGTTACAGCAAGAGGTGTATTCGGGGATATTTTAAGAGTAAGTGAAACGAAATAAATTAATGTAACAATCTACCAATCTGGCAGTGTAACCATTATTGCAATTGTCATTCTGAGCATAGCGAAGAATCTAATGGTTACCCTGCTGAATTGACAAATTAAAACTATATGGAAAATTTTGAAACATCAGCAATAAGAACCCAAACGGAAAGAAGCCAGTTTGATGAGCATTCTACACCGCTATATCTTACTTCCAGTTTTATATTTCAGGATGCGGAAGATATGAGAGCAAGCTTTGCAGAAGAAAAACCTAAAAACTTATACAGCCGTTTCTCTAATCCAAACGTAACCGAATTTACAGATAAGATCGCTAAAATGGAAGGAGCAGAAGCAGGATATGCCTTTGCAACAGGAATGGCAGCCATCTATTCTACATTTGCTGCATTACTGAATGCCGGAGATCATATCGTAAGCTGCCAGTCAGTATTCGGATCTACTCATACTTTGTTTACCAAATATTTCCCGAAATGGAATATTGAAACCTCTTATTTCAAAGCAGAAGATGCCGCGAATGTAGAGCAATATATTAAACCTAATACCAAGATCTTATACCTTGAAACGCCTACCAATCCGGCTATTGAAATTCTTGACCTTGAATTCTTTGGACAGATTGCGAAAAAACATAATCTTATATTTATTGTAGATAACTGTTTTGCAACGCCTTATCTTCAGCAGCCTATCAAATACGGTGCAGATATTGTGGTACACTCAGCAACGAAACTGATTGACGGACAGGGAAGAGTTTTAGGTGGAATAGCAGTAGGAAAGGAAGACCTGATCAGAGAAATTTATCTTTTCGCAAGAAATACAGGACCTGCATTATCTCCTTTTAATGCATGGGTATTATCAAAAAGCCTTGAAACATTGGCTATCCGTGTAGAAAAACACTGTGAGAATGCATTGAAGGTAGCCGGGTTTTTAGAAAGTCATCCTAATGTAGAATTGGTAAAATATCCATTCCTGAAATCTCATCCGAGTTATGAAATTGCCAAAAAGCAGATGAAACTTGGAGGAAATATTGTAGCCTTTGAAATAAAAGGTGGAATAGAAGGGGGAAGAAACTTCTTAGATAAGATCCAAATGTGTTCACTGTCTGCCAATTTAGGGGATACAAGAACGATCGTTACACATCCGGCTTCTACTACACACTCCAAACTGTCAGACGAAGAAAGAAATGAAGTAGGTATTACTGCAGGTTTGGTTCGTTGTTCAGTAGGGTTGGAAAATGTGGATGACATTATTGCTGATCTGAAGCAGGCTTTAGATTAATTCAACTAGCAACTGGTTTTAGCCAAAATAGATTAAAATGAAAAATTCAGTACAATTATATAAAGCTTTATCCGAAAGAATTTTAATTCTTGACGGAGCCATGGGAACCATGCTTCAGAGATACAAATTCGAAGAAGAAGACTACCGTGGAGAGCGTTTTAAAGACTGGGAACATCCGGTAAAAGGAAACAATGACCTGCTTTCTCTGACACAGCCTCAGGCGATTGAAGAAGTTCACAAGAAATATCTGGAAGCCGGAGCTGATATCATTGAAACCAATACGTTCTCAGGAACTACCATTGCGATGGCAGATTATCACATGGAAGATCTGGTGTACGACCTGAACTATGAGTCTGCAAAAATTGCCAGAAAAGCCTGTGACGAGTATACTGCGAAAAATCCGGACAAACCGAGATTTGTAGCGGGATCTATAGGACCTACAAACAGAACAGCTAGTTTAAGTCCAGACGTTAATGATCCGGGATACAGAGCCATCACTTTTGAAGAATTGAGAGTCGCTTACAAACAGCAGTGTGAAGCTTTGCTGGATGGAGGTTCAGATATTCTTCTGGTAGAAACCATTTTTGATACTTTGAATGCAAAAGCTGCTTTATTTGCTATTGATGAACTGCAGGATGAAAGAGGAATAAAAATTCCAATCATGGTTTCAGGAACCATTACCGATGCTTCAGGAAGAACATTGAGCGGACAGACCGCAGAAGCTTTTCTGATCTCAGTTTCCCATCTGAATTTACTAAGCGTAGGTTTCAACTGTGCATTGGGAGCAGATCAGCTGACTCCTTATCTTGAAACACTGGCTCATAATTCAGAATTCTACGTTTCAGCATATCCGAATGCCGGTTTACCGAATGCTTTTGGAAAATATGACGAAACTCCGGAAGATATGGCGAGACAGATCAAAGAATATGTTGAGAAAGGATTAATCAATATTATAGGAGGATGTTGTGGTACAACACCTGAGCATATTAAAGCGATTGCAGACCTGGTGGAGAAATATGAGCCAAGGAAATTGAAGAAATTTGTGTGATTTGATAGATTTTTTAAATTAAAATCAAAGATGAAGGCTGGATTATAAATGTTAACTTTAAGTAAACCACAAAGTTAAATATAATGGAAAAGCCAATTTACTTAAAAGATTCCGAGGATGTCAGATTATTTAATGAACTGAGAAAGAAAGTGAACCAAAGAGTAGAAAACATTTCTGAGAACAGAGATATCTACATTAAGATCAAAGCGGTACTTCTTCCACTGGTCTATATTGGTTTATATTTTTTGGCTCTTTTGAATGCCGAAAAGCATTGGATCTACATTCTGAGCTTCGTTTTAATGGGAATTTCTTTGGTTTTGATTTATTTAAACTTAATCCATGAAGCAGCCCATAACAACATTTATAAAAGTAAAAGACTGAACGGGTTGGTTCTTCACATTTTTGATTTTATAGGAGCTAATTCCTATATCTGGAAAAAAAGACATATTGCAAGCCATCACGCCTATCCTAACGTAGATGGATGGGACACGGATATCGAACAGAGTGGGCTGCTTTTAATTGTACCGTGGATCAAAGCGAAAGGAGTACAGAAGTATCAGGATAAGTTTTTCTTTTTAGTCTATCCGTTGTATTTGTTCAACTGGATGTTTATAAGAGACTTCAGGGACTTCTTTGACAAGGAAAGAGTTATTTTAAAGACCCAGGGAAAGATACCCACCATTGAAAAAGTAAAAATGATAAGCTATAAGTTGTTCTATTTTTTTTATCAGATTGTGGTTCCTGTAATGTTCTTTAAAGTATCAATAGGATTGGCTGTAGGAGCGTGGTTTTTACAGGTGATATCAGCAAGTATTTTTGCATTGTTTGTTTTACTGCCTTTGCATCCGCTTCCTGATAATGCTTTTCCAAAATTAAATAAAGAAAAGGGGCTTCCATTCAGCTGGCTTCGTCACCAGTTTGAGGTGACCAATGATTTAAAAGAAAATAACTGGTTAGTAAGAAATGTTTTGGGAAATTTCAATTTTCATGTAGCCCATCATCTTTTTCCCAATTACAGTTATATGTATTACAATGAAATTACAGAGGAGATTGAAGAATTTGCTGAAGAACATGGTTTAGCGTACAAAAGATTTCCACTGATTACAGCTTTAAGTAAGCATAGGGATTTATTGAGGCAGAATGCCAATAATGCCTACTATATTTTAGAAGAATAAAATGAAGTATTTAAGATTATCAGGCCTCGAGCCTCTTATCATAACGCCGGAGAGTAATTTCATCAACGTTGGTGAAAGGACAAACGTTGCCGGTTCCAAAAAATTTCTAAGACTGATTAAAGAAGAGAAATTCTCTGAAGCCTTAGATATTGCCCGCCATCAGGTAGAAGGAGGTGCCCAGATTCTGGACGTTAACTTTGATGATGGATTGATCGATGGAAAAGCATCGATGATTAAATTCCTGAACTTAATTGCCTCTGAACCGGATATCGCAAGAATCCCAATCATGGTAGACTCTTCCAAATGGGAAATCCTTGAAGCAGGTCTTCAGGTAGCTCAGGGAAAATGTGTAGTGAATTCTATCAGCTTAAAAGAAGGTGAGGAAGAATTTATCAAACATGCCAAAGCCATTAAAAGATATGGAGCGGCAGTCATTGTTATGGCGTTTGATGAGGTAGGGCAGGCTGATAGTTTTGAAAGGAGAATTGAAATTTCAAAACGTTCCTACGATATTCTTGTGAACCAGATTGGTTTCCCCGCAGAAGATATCATTTTCGACTTAAATATTTTTCCGGTAGCAACTGGAATGGATGAGCACAGAAGAAATGCCATCGACTTTATTGAAGCTACGCGCTGGGTAAGACAAAATCTTCCCTATGCATCCGTGAGTGGAGGAGTGAGCAATGTTTCTTTCTCTTTCCGTGGAAATGATACAGTGAGAGAAGCCATGCACTCCGTATTCCTTTACCATGCGATTCAGGCAGGAATGAACATTGGTATCGTGAATCCGGCAATGCTTGAGGTTTACGATGAAATCAATAAAGAACTTCTGGAGCTTGTAGAAGATGTAATTTTGGATAAACGAGAAGATGCTACAGAAAGACTTCTTGATTATTCCGAAAAGCATAAATCAGTTAAGAAAGAAAAAACTGAAGACTTAGAATGGAGAAACAATCCTTTGCAGGAAAGAATTACTTATGCTCTGGTAAAAGGAATTGACCGTTTCATTGAAGAAGATGTAGAAGAAGCAAGACAACTGGCTGCAAGACCACTTCATGTCATCGAAATTAATCTGATGACCGGAATGGGAGTCGTAGGAGATTTATTCGGAAGCGGAAAGATGTTCCTTCCTCAGGTAGTGAAGTCCGCAAGGGTAATGAAAAAAGCGGTAGCTTATCTACAACCTTTCATTGAAGCAGAAAAAGACGGATCAAGACCTGCTAATGGAAAAATCTTAATGGCAACAGTAAAAGGTGATGTTCATGATATTGGTAAAAATATTGTAAGTGTTGTTTTGGGCTGTAACAATTATGAAATTGTTGACCTTGGTGTGATGGTTCCTGCTGAAAAGATTATTCAGACTGCTATTGAAGAAAAAGTAGACGTTATCGGACTGAGCGGACTGATTACCCCAAGTTTGGATGAAATGGTATACATCGCTTCAGAATTAGAAAGACAGAATTTAGATTTTCCGTTATTGATCGGTGGTGCTACCACTTCAAAAGCACATACCGCAGTGAAAATCGATTTAAAATATAAAAATGCAGTCGTTCACGTGAATGATGCTTCCAGAGCTGTCAACGTAGTAAGCTCATTATTGGGTGACAGAAATAAAGAATATGTTTCGGATTTAAAGAATGACTATTCCGATTTCAGGGAAAAATTCCTGAACAGACAGGTAGATAAAGATTATGTTTCCATTGAAGAAGCAAGAGAAAACAATTTTAAAATTGATTGGGAAAACGAAGAAATTTTCACTCCGAATACCATAGGAATAAAAGTGATCGAAAATCAGGACCTGAGAGAACTTCTTCCTTTTATCGACTGGTCTCCGTTTTTCAGAAGCTGGGATCTTCACGGAAAATATCCGAATATCCTGGAAGATGAAGTGGTAGGCGTTCAGGCGAAAGAATTATTCAAAGATGCCCAGGTGATTCTAAAGAGAATTCTGGATGAGAAACTGTTGACGGCAAAAGCCATCTTCGGAATCTTTAAAGCCAATTCTAATGAATCTGATGATATTTTGATTTTTGATGAAAATAATAATGAGCAGGCGAAGTTTTTAACCCTAAGACAGCAGGCTCAGAGATCAAAAGGAAAAGACTATCTGGCGCTAAGTGATTTCATCGCTCCTCAAAGTTCAGGAAAAACCGATTATGTGGGAGCATTCTGTGTAACCACCGGATTTGGAACTGATGAACTGTCTACAGAATATGAAAAAGCCAATGATGATTACAATTCCATCATGGTGAAAGCTCTGGCAGATCGTTTTGCAGAAGCCTATGCAGAAT
This sequence comes from Chryseobacterium indologenes, assembly GCF_002025665.1. Classification (GTDB taxonomy): domain Bacteria; phylum Bacteroidota; class Bacteroidia; order Flavobacteriales; family Weeksellaceae; genus Chryseobacterium; species Chryseobacterium metallicongregator. The sequence goes on from NZ_CP018786.1 coordinate 446,809, forward strand.
TTTTACATAAAAAAGTCAGAACAGAATACTGGGGATATGCTAATCAGGAAAGTTTAAGCAACGAAGAATTGATTGCCGAAAAATATAAAGGAATCCGTCCGGCACCAGGTTATCCGGCTTGCCCTGATCATTTGGAAAAGAAAACCATCTGGGATCTTTTAAAAGTAGAAGAAAATACAGGCGTTTTCCTTACAGAAAGCCTTGCTATGTTCCCTACAGCATCTGTTTCCGGATATTATTTCGGAAGCCCGCATGCCAAATATTTCGGATTAGGAAAAATTACAGAAGACCAACTTGAAGATTATGCAGCAAGAAGAAGTTGTAGCATCCAGGAAGCGAGAAAATGGTTGTCACCAAATTTAGCAGATTAACATTGACATGAAGATAACAGAACACATTAAAAATGCAAATGGAAAAACTTTATTCTCCTTAGAAGTTGTTCCGCCACAGAAAGGAATCGGGATTGAAGATCTTTACACGAATATAGATCCGTTGATGGAGTTCAAACCTCCTTTCATTGATGTGACCACATCCAGAGAAGAATACATTTATCTGGACAAAGGAAATGGCTTGATGGAACGCCGTATTACAAGAATGCGCCCGGGAACACTGGGAATTTGTGCTGCAATCCAGCATAAATACAATGTAGATACAGTACCACACCTTCTTTGTGGAGGTTTTACCAAGGAAGAAACAGAATATCTGTTGGTAGACTGTATGTACCTTGGTATTGATAATGTAATGGCCTTAAGAGGAGATGCCATGAAAGGACATCAGTATTTTGAACCTACTCAGGGAGGACATGCCAGTGCTATGGATTTGGTGAATCAGATTAATAATCTGGGAAGAGGAAAATATCTTCATAACGAAGAACAGGTATGTGATGAATTGAACAAATTCTGCATCGGTGTTGCCGGATATCCGGAAAAACATATGGAAGCCCCTTCCATGAATTATGACCTGAAGTGGCTGAAGCAAAAGGTAGATGCCGGAGCAGATTATATCGTTACCCAAATGTTTTTTGACAATAAAAAGTATATTGAATTCGTTCAGAAAGCAAGAGAAATGGGAATCACGGTTCCAATTATTCCGGGAATTAAACCGATTGCAACAAAGAAACACTTGAAAATCCTGCCACAGGTATTCAAAATAGACCTTCCGGAAGAACTGATCAATGAGGTAGAAAATGCAAAGAATAATGAAGCTGTAAAACAGATCGGAATAGAATGGTCCATTGCTCAATGCAAAGAATTGCTGGATTTTGGAGTTCCTGTTCTGCACTTCTACTCCATGGGGAAGAGTGATAATATTAAAAAAGTAGCCGGTGAGCTATTCTAATAAAAGTACCAAAATGAAGGAACCCTGCTGTAAAAAGCAGGGTTTTTATTTTTTAATCTGATACAGAATTTCACTTAAAGATAAAATGAGTAAGCCGTAGGCTACACACCCGATTAGAAAAAATCAACAAAGTTGATGCTAACTTCCCTCTTCCAGCTCCCATCATCCTTATTCTAAAGACCAGTATGTCTCTCAAACTCCTTACTCCTATCAAATAAATATCTATAAGTAGCCAACTTTCGGGTAACTGTAGTTTCAAGAGCTTCTGCAATCTTAATCATTTTAGGATTAAAATCACCAATCCACTGCAGTTCTGTAATTGTAAAATCGGTATGCTTTCTCAAATGTTGAGTCCCTTCCCAGATCATATACCCGTCAATACCTTTCTTCTGCCATTCAGGGACAACACCGAAAACAAGGCCCACCATTTTTTCATTCTTTTTAAAACGCTTTAAAAACAAAAATTTAAGCTTTTCATAAATTCCGAATTTCCCATTTAGATATTTAAACCACTGGTTGAGGTCTGGCATATTGATCCACATCGCAATCGGTGTCTCATTTTCATATACAAACCACGAAATATGCTCATTGATAATAGGTTTCATGGTGTTGAACATCTTCAGAACTTTTGCTTCTTCCAGATGTTTTCCTTCTCCATGCGAAGCCCATGCTTTATTGTAAACTTCTGTAAAGTCCCTGGCAAACTTGGGCAGATTATTCTTTTTCATAGGTTGAGCTGAGATTACAGGATTTCTTCTGTTCTTTTCATGTGCAATCGTAAAGATCCTCGAAACTTCCGCAAAAACAGGTCTGGTAAAACAAAGCTGCTCAAAATAAATCTGAAAACCATAATTTTCAAAAAGATCTTTGTAATAAGGGAAGTTGTAATTCATTCCAAACAAAGGCTCAGCAAAACCTTCAGTCAAAAGACCCCAGAATTTATCCCGCTCTCCAAAATTGATAGGTCCATCCATCGCCTCAATTCCTTTTTCCTGAAGCCAGTTTTTACAATGATCAAAAATAAAATTGGCTGTTTCCTGGTCATTGATACAGTCGAAAAACCCCATTCCTCCCGTAGGCTGCTTTTGCTCATAACAGCTGTTTACAAAAACAGCTACTTTTCCAACGATGTTGCCATTCTTTTTAAACAGAAATCTTTTACATTCCCCGTTTTTAAAGAATTTATTCTTGGCAGGATCAAAAATCTCCTCAATATGTTTATCTAAAGGACGGATATAATTTTTGTCGTGTTGATAAAGGCGGGCCGGGAATTCCAGAAATTCCCTTTTATGGAGTTGGTTTTGTACTTCTTCGACAATAATCATATGTTTTTTTATCAGAAATGGCTATAAAAGATAATGTTTTTCATCTTATTTGAAATAGACAAAAAGATATTATCCGTATTTTTGCTGCAAATTAAATAAAAATGGTTGATTTTACTGATAACGACGATGATATTTTCACTGGAAAAGAACATACGCCTATAAGGGAAGATGCTTTTGATAAATCGCCACAGGAAAAAATTGAAAAAATTACTGAGCTTTTTGGCGAGATTATGGAAACGCTGGGAATGGACATGACAGATGATTCTCTGAAAGACTCTCCAAGACGTGTTGCCAAAATGTATGTGAACGAGATCTTTGGAGGACTTCTTCCTGAAAACAAACCAGGAATCTCCACGTTCTCCAACAAATACAAATACCGTCAGATGTTGGTAGAGAAGGATATCACTGTATATTCTTTTTGCGAACACCACTTTTTACCCATTATAGGAAGAGCACATGTTGCTTATATTTCCAACGGGGAAGTAATTGGCCTTTCAAAAATTAACAGAATTGTTGATTACTATGCGAAAAGGCCACAGGTTCAGGAAAGACTTACCATGCAGATTGTAGATGCTTTGAAAGAAGCTTTGGGAACGAAAGATGTGGCGTGTATCATTGATGCAAAGCACCTTTGTGTTAACTGCAGAGGAATAAAAGATACGGCAAGTTCTACCATTACTGCAGAACTAAGTGGTATTTTCAGAACAAACCCTATTACAAGACAGGAATTCTTACATTACGTAGGAAGCCATGCAAAACTGGATTAATAAACAATGAACTACCAGATTCTTCGAAATATTATCGATGCCGAGCTTCAGAGATTTAAAAATATCACTGAAGAAGAATGGTCACGTAAAGGTTCTTCAGAAAAATGGTCCAAAAAAGAAATTATTGGCCATCTTTGTGACAGTGCTTTTACAAATATCCGTAGATTTGTTGTGACACAATATAAAGAGAACGAAAATATTGTATACGACCAGAATTTTTGGGTAAAAGCTCAGAACTATCAGAATGTTCCCACTTCAGATCTTATTGATCTGTGGAAATCTTTGAACTATCAGATTGTTCACATCGTAGAAAATATCCCAGATGAAGCATTACAGAGAACCTGTGATACAACCAAAACAGAACCTCGGGTGTATACATTGGAGTTTATTATCGATGATTATGTAGATCACTTACAGCATCATTTAAAAGCGATTTAATTATGATAAAATTTAAAAAAGTTTCAGATAAGATTTTTATCACGACAATTATTTGTTGTGACAGATGTAATTTTTAACTCAATTTTGAATCTTTAAAATCATTAAATCTTTTAACTTAAAAATAAATGCAATTAAAAATATATAACTCGCTTACAGCAGAAAAAGAAATATTCAAACCTATCTTAGAAGGAAACGTCGGAATGTACGTCTGCGGACCTACCGTGTACAGCAATGTACATTTAGGAAATGTAAGAACTTTCCTTTCTTTCGATTTTATCTATCGTACCCTGATGCATTTGGGATACAAAGTAAGATATGTAAGAAATATTACTGATGCAGGTCACCTTACCGATGATGGAAATGTTGATAACGACAGATTCGTAAAACAGACCAGGCTTGAAAAGCTGGAGCCTATGGAAATTGTACAGAAATACACCGTAGATTTCCACAAAGTATTGGATATGTTCAACCTACTTCCTCCAAACATCGAACCTACCGCTACAGGACACATTGTAGAGCAGATTGAATTAACTCAAAAGCTGATTGAAAGAGGCTTTGCTTACGAAAGCAACGGTTCAGTATACTTTGATGTTTTAGAATACAACAAAAGAGGATTGAACTACGGTGAACTTTCAAAACGTAATATAGAAGAGCTATTCGCCAATACCAGAGACCTTGACGGACAGGGAGAAAAGAAAAACCCACAGGATTTTGCATTGTGGAAAAAAGCATCGCCAGCCCACATCATGAGATGGAATTCCCCTTGGGGAGAAGGTTTCCCGGGATGGCATCTTGAATGTACTGCAATGAGTACAAAATATCTTGGCGAAACATTCGATATCCATGGAGGAGGAATGGATCTTAAATTCCCTCACCACGAATGTGAAATTGCACAAGGGAAAGCTTGCAACGATGCAGCTCCGGTAAATTACTGGATGCATGCCAATATGCTGACGATGAATTCTCAGCGTATGAGCAAATCTACAGGGAACTATATCCTCCCGATGCAGTTGGTTACAGGAGATAATGACTTCTTTGAAAAACCTTTCCATCCTTCAATTGTACGTTTCTGCTTCCTGCAGGCGCACTACAGAAGCGTTCTGGATATTTCAAACGATGCCATGATAGCCAGCGAAAAAGGATTTATCAGATTAATGGAAGCAGTGAAAGTATTGAATTCTATTACTCCAGATGATACAAAACAATCCGGTTTCAGCCTGAAAGAGTGGAAAGATAAAGCCTATGAAGCTTTAACAGACGATTTCAATTCACCAATCCTGATCGCTCACCTGTTTGAAGCCGTGAAGTATATCTTCGCTTTGAACGATGGTAAAGAAACAATCTCAACAGAGGATCTTGAAGATTTGAAAACTACACTCAATGCCTTTATCTTTGATGTTCTTGGACTGCAGACCGTGGAAGAGAATAACAATGAAAAGCTGGATCAGACCCTAAAGGTATTGATCGAACTGAGAAATCAGGCACGAAAATCAAAGAACTTCGAGCTTTCAGACCAGATCAGAGACAAACTGCTTGCTGAAGGAATCGAATTAAAAGACGGAAGAGACGGAACATCATACGTTCTGAACTAGAAAATATAACTTCGTTTTATCCCCATTCCGTAGGAGTCCCTTAAATACAGGATTCTTACGGAATGTTTTTTTTGGAGATCATCTTATTTATATTTACATTATTATAGTATAAGTAGAATTTGATGTTTCCCTCTTTTACCTACACATTTTAAAATCTCTCAACCTTCTCAATCTTCTCCAACTCTCAAACTCTCCAATCCAATTAGGAGCTTCATCCTGCTATCCATTTCTACTCCTCGCGCCCGCGCACTCCCACACCCAAACCCACCCACACTCCAACCAAGCTGCGGGGTAACCATTACTATCAGGGCTAGGGGAGAGGGGGAATTATAAACTATAAATTATGAATGATAAATGATGAGGTTCGGGTTATTGTGTTGCAGGTTTCGGGTTTCAAGGTATAAAAGGAACATTGGTGATGAATTTTAATCTTGTTGGTTTCTATGGAAACAGGTTATTGAGTATCCATCTCTATTCCCATCGTGTCGTTCCGAAGGAATCCCAACTTCTTTACAAGAGCCTTAAAGGAAGTAAAATGACAGTATAATATCTAAGGCCTTTCAGCAGTTAGTATTAGCAATCATGCTGAGCAGAGTCGAAACATTTTAATTAATTACGGGTATAGGAGTTAAATCCTATTAATTATATATAATGTACTCTTTCATATTTCCTATCCTATATATAATATAAAAGCAAACATCTTATCTGTGTAAATCTGTGAGATCTGTGGGCAATCATCATCCCATACATAAAAAATCAACAATCTCCCTATGATCTTCCATCAACAGGAGAGGTCTGTAATCCTGAGCTTCGTCGAAGGAAGCCTAGTCTCATGAAAATTTTCCGCTCCTCAGGCTTCAGCCCAACCCACATCTACCCTTCATTATTATATATACCTTATTTTGATCATTCCTCCTCCAGAAACCAGCATCTCATATCCTGCATCTCGTCCCGAATCATACCCTCTTACCCTCTCCACCGCTCAAACTCTCCAACCCTCCGACACTCTCACCTGATCCTCCAAACAAATGTTTAAAATTTTTCACCCTGCTATCCAGCTGATTAGGCCTAAATATTAATAAAAGGTAAAATTTATGTTAAATAAAGTTGTGGGGTATGGTATAAGTTTCTATCTTTGCCCCACTGAAAAACGAAATACATTCAGTAGCGCAGAAGCGCCTTTAGAAAGGCAGAAACATAAACTACTTCATAAGATAAGGACGAAAAAAAACTTTAATTTTTTTTACAAAAAAAGTTGTCAGTTAAAAAATAGTTATTATCTTTGCAGTCCCAATTAGAGGGAGCGCAGGAGTAGATGGATTGAGGGTTTTGGAAGGATTAAGGTTACTTAAAAAACTTTAAAATTTTCTTCAAAAACATTTGGTCAATTAAAAATAAAGTTTTACTTTTGCACTCGCAAATACGGAGCAACACTGACAGAAAGATTGCTGCGTTAAAAAGCGAAAGATATAAAGATCATTGACATACAATATAACAACCAAGTAAGGAAAAACTAAAGCGTTAAAAACTTTGAGTGAGTCAGACAAACATACAATGGAGAGTTTGATCCTGGCTCAGGATGAACGCTAGCGGGAGGCCTAACACATGCAAGCCGAGCGGTAGAGATTCTTCGGAATCTTGAGAGCGGCGTACGGGTGCGGAACACGTGTGCAACCTGCCTTTATCAGGGGGATAGCCTTTCGAAAGGAAGATTAATACCCCATAATATATTGAATGGCATCATTTAATATTGAAAACTCCGGTGGATAGAGATGGGCACGCGCAAGATTAGATAGTTGGTGAGGTAACGGCTCACCAAGTCTACGATCTTTAGGGGGCCTGAGAGGGTGATCCCCCACACTGGTACTGAGACACGGACCAGACTCCTACGGGAGGCAGCAGTGAGGAATATTGGACAATGGGTGAGAGCCTGATCCAGCCATCCCGCGTGAAGGACGACGGCCCTATGGGTTGTAAACTTCTTTTGTATAGGGATAAACCTAGATACGTGTATCTAGCTGAAGGTACTATACGAATAAGCACCGGCTAACTCCGTGCCAGCAGCCGCGGTAATACGGAGGGTGCAAGCGTTATCCGGATTTATTGGGTTTAAAGGGTCCGTAGGCGGATTTGTAAGTCAGTGGTGAAATCTCACAGCTTAACTGTGAAACTGCCATTGATACTGCAAGTCTTGAGTGTTGTTGAAGTAGCTGGAATAAGTAGTGTAGCGGTGAAATGCATAGATATTACTTAGAACACCAATTGCGAAGGCAGGTTACTAAGCAACAACTGACGCTGATGGACGAAAGCGTGGGGAGCGAACAGGATTAGATACCCTGGTAGTCCACGCCGTAAACGATGCTAACTCGTTTTTGGAGCGCAAGCTTCAGAGACTAAGCGAAAGTGATAAGTTAGCCACCTGGGGAGTACGAACGCAAGTTTGAAACTCAAAGGAATTGACGGGGGCCCGCACAAGCGGTGGATTATGTGGTTTAATTCGATGATACGCGAGGAACCTTACCAAGGCTTAAATGGGAAATGACAGGTTTAGAAATAGACTTTTCTTCGGACATTTTTCAAGGTGCTGCATGGTTGTCGTCAGCTCGTGCCGTGAGGTGTTAGGTTAAGTCCTGCAACGAGCGCAACCCCTGTCACTAGTTGCCATCATTAAGTTGGGGACTCTAGTGAGACTGCCTACGCAAGTAGAGAGGAAGGTGGGGATGACGTCAAATCATCACGGCCCTTACGCCTTGGGCCACACACGTAATACAATGGCCGGTACAGAGGGCAGCTACACTGCGAAGTGATGCAAATCTCGAAAGCCGGTCTCAGTTCGGATTGGAGTCTGCAACTCGACTCTATGAAGCTGGAATCGCTAGTAATCGCGCATCAGCCATGGCGCGGTGAATACGTTCCCGGGCCTTGTACACACCGCCCGTCAAGCCATGGAAGTCTGGGGTACCTGAAGTCGGTGACCGTAACAGGAGCTGCCTAGGGTAAAACAGGTAACTAGGGCTAAGTCGTAACAAGGTAGCCGTACCGGAAGGTGCGGCTGGAACATCTCATTTTAGAGCGTCTTAAGACGTTAAACAAAATCAGTATCGTAAGATACATTATACTTACTTAAAGTATAGCTTTAGTTTTTTGTTTGGTTGATATATAAAAATACAAAACCCACTAGAAATTAGTATAGGGAAGAGATTGAGAAATGAAGAAGAGGAAAAGTATTACTTATTACTCATCACCCATTACTCATAAAAAGTCTCGTAGCTCAGCTGGTTAGAGCGCTACACTGATAATGTAGAGGTCGGCAGTTCGAGCCTGCCCGAGACTACTAATTAAAGCGGATAGCAAATAGCTTATAGCTAGAGGCATTAAGCCAAAAGCAACAAGCCAAAAGCTAGCAGCAACTAGAGGGGGAATTAGCTCAGCTGGCTAGAGCGCCTGCCTTGCACGCAGGAGGTCAAGGGTTCGACTCCCTTATTCTCCACAGTTTTGGACGACTGATTTAAAAGTTACGAATGGAGCCAAAAACAACATTTGTTCATCAGTTTGAAAGAAAGAAATTAAGATCATTGACATTAACGGTAAAGACATCACAAAGAGAAAACCGAGCGCATAAAGCGCTTGAGTAACCAATAGGAAAGAAATCGTTAAGGGCGTATGGCGGATGCCTAGGCTTTCAGAGGCGACGAAGGACGTGGTAAGCTGCGAAAAGCTGCGGGGATTGGCACACACGAATTGATCCGCAGATATCCGAATGGGGCAACCCGGCATGTTGAAGACATGTCACCTCGTAAGAGGAGCAAACCCGGAGAACTGAAACATCTAAGTACCCGGAGGAAAAGAAATCGAAGAGATTCCGTAAGTAGTGGCGAGCGAAAGCGGATTAGCCCAAAAGTCTTTTTATGTTTAATAGAATGTTCTGGAAAGAACAGCCGTAGAGGGTGATAGCCCCGTATATGAAAGGCATATTAAGATGATAAATGAGTAGGGCGGGACACGTGAAATCCTGTCTGAATATGGGGGGACCATCCTCCAAGGCTAAATACTCCTGAAAGACCGATAGTGAACAAGTACTGTGAAGGAAAGGTGAAAAGCACTTCGAATAGAAGGGTGAAATAGAACCTGAAACCGTACGCCTACAAGCGGTCGGAGCAGCATACAGCTGTGACGGCGTGCCTTTTGCATAATGAGCCTACGAGTTAATTTTACTAGCGAGGTTAAGGTATTAAGTACCGGAGCCGGAGCGAAAGCGAGTCTGAATAGGGCGCATAGTTAGTAGGATTAGACGCGAAACCTTGTGATCTACCCATGGGCAGGTTGAAGCTCTGGTAACACAGAGTGGAGGACCGAACCGGTTGACGTTGAAAAGTCTTCGGATGACCTGTGGGTAGGGGTGAAAGGCCAATCAAACTGGGAGATAGCTCGTACTCTCCGAAATGCATTTAGGTGCAGCGTCGTATATAAGTTTATTAGAGGTAGAGCTACTGATTGGATGCGGGGGTTTCATCGCCTACCAATTCCTGACAAACTCCGAATGCTAATAAATGTTCTACGGCAGTGAGGGCATGGGTGCTAAGGTCCATGTCCGAGAGGGAAAGAACCCAGACCAACAGCTAAGGTCCCAAAATATATGTTAAGTTGAAACAACGCGGTTGGACTGCATTGACAGCTAGGATGTTGGCTTGGAAGCAGCCATTCATTTAAAGAGTGCGTAACAGCTCACTAGTCGAGCGGTCCGGCATGGATAATAATCGGGCATAAACATATTACCGAAGCTATGGATTTGTATTTTAGATACATCTGGTAGGAGAGCATTCTATTTGCGCCGAAGCAGTACTGTGAGGTATTGTGGAGCGGATAGAAAAGAAAATGTAGGCATAAGTAACGATAAAGCAGGCGAGAAACCTGCTCACCGAAAGACCAAGGCTTCCTCAGCCATGCTAATCAGCTGAGGGTTAGTCGGGACCTAACGCGAACCCGAAAGGGGTAGTGGATGGACAATGGGTTAATATTCCCATACTTGCTCACGAATAAAGGGGACGGTTGGATGTAGCTGCTGGAGACTGACGGAATAGTCAAGGCCTAGCCTTCGGGCGAAGCTGCTGTAGTGTAATCTGATCCAAGAAAAGCCGAAGTGAAGCAACCCGTACCAAAACCGACACAGGTGGTCGAGGAGAGAATCCTAAGGTGCTCGAGTGAGTCGTGGCTAAGGAACTAGGCAAAATAGTCTCGTAACTTCGGAAGAAGAGACGCCAACAGCAATGTTGGCCGCAGTGAAGAGGCCCAGGCGACTGTTTATCAAAAACACAGGACTCTGCTAAATCGAAAGATGCTGTATAGGGTCTGACACCTGCCCGGTGCTGGAAGGTTAAGGAAGGTGCTTAGAGTTAAATCGAAGGCATTAACTGAAGCCCCAGTAAACGGCGGCCGTAACTATAACGGTCCTAAGGTAGCGAAATTCCTTGTCGGGTAAGTTCCGACCTGCACGAATGGTGTAACGATCTGGGCACTGTCTCAGCCACGAGCTCGGTGAAATTGTAGTATCGGTGAAGATGCCGATTACCCGCAATGGGACGAAAAGACCCTGTGAACCTTTACTATAACTTCGTATTGACTTTGAGTAAGTAATGTGTAGGATAGGTGGGAGGCTTTGAAGCAGGCACGCTAGTGTTTGTGGAGCCAACGTTGAAATACCACCCTTTACTTACTTGGAGCCTAACTTCTTTTAGAAGGACATTGCGTGGTGGGTAGTTTGACTGGGGTGGTCGCCTCCAAAAGAGTAACGGAGGCTTTCAAAGGTACCCTCAGCACGCTTGGTAACCGTGCGTAGAGTGTAATGGCATAAGGGTGCTTGACTGTGAGACCTACAAGTCGATCAGGTGCGAAAGCAGGACATAGTGATCCGGTGGTTCCGTATGGAAGGGCCATCGCTCATAGGATAAAAGGTACTCCGGGGATAACAGGCTAGTCTCCCCCAAGAGCTCACATCGACGGGGAGGTTCGGCACCTCGATGTCGGCTCGTCACATCCTGGGGCTGGAGAAGGTCCCAAGGGTTGGGCTGTTCGCCCATTAAAGTGGCACGCGAGCTGGGTTCAGAACGTCGTGAGACAGTTCGGTCTCTATCTATTGCGGGCGTTAGATGTTTGAGAGGGCTTGATTCTAGTACGAGAGGACCGAATTGAACAAACCTCTGGTGTATCAGTTGTACCGCCAGGTGCACCGCTGAGTAGCTACGTTTGGAAGAGATAAGCACTGAAAGCATATAAGTGCGAAACTCGCCTCAAGATGAGACATCTTTTAAGGGTCGTTGTAGATGACGACGTTGATAGGCTATAGGTGTAAAGACAGTAATGTCATAGCCAAGTAGTACTAATTACCCGTAGATTTATAGTCTATGGTTACTAATAAACCAAGTGCTTTATGCGCAGTGAAGGTTTTGTCTTTGTGAAAGTTTTTATCGCTTAAAAACGCAATAAGCTTCAGGCTTCAGTCCTAATGCTTAAAGCTATATACAACCTTTAGGGTGGTTTTAGCGGTGGGGCTCACCTGTTCCCATTCCGAACACAGAAGTTAAGCCCACCAGCGCCGATGGTACTGCTAACGCGGGAGAGTAGGCCGCCGCCAGTTTTTATTTTATTTTTAAAAAACCTTTATCTTTACGATAAAGGTTTTTTTGTTGTATACCTACACCAACAGACACATAAGTAATCAGCAATGAGTAATGAGTAATAGATAATAAGTCACTATGACTAATCTCCGTTGTCTTTATGCCTCCAGCTTCCAGCTTCCTGCTTCCAGCCCTCTTTTTTCCATGCTTTAACTAACAATTGGTCTTTACCTTCAATACTATTCTTTATTCCAGCCAAATCCTGTCACTCCGTAGGAGTCTAATAAAAACTTAATCGTAAAATCTTAAATTATCAAGAACAATATTTATATTTCTAAAAACCAAAATATATTAGTTTTTGATTTAGTTCCACTTCCACTTCTATTTTCCTTCTTATAAATATTGATTTTGTTACAAAGTGCAGATGAACTACATTCTTCTGTTTTCATATATTCTTACCATTGTTCTTTATTACGTCTTTACATTCATGCTTTAATATCTTTTGCAATTCATAAAGAAGCCATCCATATTTTTTGATTATTCTAAAACAATACTAATCTAAAAAATATAATAGTAGCACTTAATATATCTCAGTTTATCATTATTAAGTTTAGAACAGAGAATCTAGCTTTTATACAGTAATACCATTTATTCAAGTCTATTAGCACTAATTGTGGATAAATATAATTATTATTTAAATAATTGAATAATAAATAGATATGATAATAGTTTTCCACATTTGGTGTTTTTAAGTTAAATAAAGTTGCGGGGTATGGTATAAGTTTCTATCTTTGCCCCACTGAAAAACGAAATACATTCAGTAGCGCAGAAGCGCCTTTAGAAAGGCAGAAACATAAACTACTTCATAAGATAAGGACGAAAAAAAACTTTAATTTTTTTTACAAAAAAAGTTGTCAGTTAAAAAATAGTTATTATCTTTGCAGTCCCAATTAGAGGGAGCGCAGGAGTAGATGGATTGAGGGTTTTGGAAGGATTAAGGTTACTTAAAAAACTTTAAAATTTTCTTCAAAAACATTTGGTCAATTAAAAATAAAGTTTTACTTTTGCACTCGCAAATACGGAGCAACACTGACAGAAAGATTGCTGCGTTAAAAAGCGAAAGATATAAAGATCATTGACATACAATATAACAACCAAGTAAGGAAAAACTAAAGCGTTAAAAACTTTGAGTGAGTCAGACAAACATACAATGGAGAGTTTGATCCTGGCTCAGGATGAACGCTAGCGGGAGGCCTAACACATGCAAGCCGAGCGGTAGAGATTCTTCGGAATCTTGAGAGCGGCGTACGGGTGCGGAACACGTGTGCAACCTGCCTTTATCAGGGGGATAGCCTTTCGAAAGGAAGATTAATACCCCATAATATATTGAATGGCATCATTTAATATTGAAAACTCCGGTGGATAGAGATGGGCACGCGCAAGATTAGATAGTTGGTGAGGTAACGGCTCACCAAGTCTACGATCTTTAGGGGGCCTGAGAGGGTGATCCCCCACACTGGTACTGAGACACGGACCAGACTCCTACGGGAGGCAGCAGTGAGGAATATTGGACAATGGGTGAGAGCCTGATCCAGCCATCCCGCGTGAAGGACGACGGCCCTATGGGTTGTAAACTTCTTTTGTATAGGGATAAACCTAGATACGTGTATCTAGCTGAAGGTACTATACGAATAAGCACCGGCTAACTCCGTGCCAGCAGCCGCGGTAATACGGAGGGTGCAAGCGTTATCCGGATTTATTGGGTTTAAAGGGTCCGTAGGCGGATTTGTAAGTCAGTGGTGAAATCTCACAGCTTAACTGTGAAACTGCCATTGATACTGCAAGTCTTGAGTGTTGTTGAAGTAGCTGGAATAAGTAGTGTAGCGGTGAAATGCATAGATATTACTTAGAACACCAATTGCGAAGGCAGGTTACTAAGCAACAACTGACGCTGATGGACGAAAGCGTGGGGAGCGAACAGGATTAGATACCCTGGTAGTCCACGCCGTAAACGATGCTAACTCGTTTTTGGAGCGCAAGCTTCAGAGACTAAGCGAAAGTGATAAGTTAGCCACCTGGGGAGTACGAACGCAAGTTTGAAACTCAAAGGAATTGACGGGGGCCCGCACAAGCGGTGGATTATGTGGTTTAATTCGATGATACGCGAGGAACCTTACCAAGGCTTAAATGGGAAATGACAGGTTTAGAAATAGACTTTTCTTCGGACATTTTTCAAGGTGCTGCATGGTTGTCGTCAGCTCGTGCCGTGAGGTGTTAGGTTAAGTCCTGCAACGAGCGCAACCCCTGTCACTAGTTGCCATCATTAAGTTGGGGACTCTAGTGAGACTGCCTACGCAAGTAGAGAGGAAGGTGGGGATGACGTCAAATCATCACGGCCCTTACGCCTTGGGCCACACACGTAATACAATGGCCGGTACAGAGGGCAGCTACACTGCGAAGTGATGCAAATCTCGAAAGCCGGTCTCAGTTCGGATTGGAGTCTGCAACTCGACTCTATGAAGCTGGAATCGCTAGTAATCGCGCATCAGCCATGGCGCGGTGAATACGTTCCCGGGCCTTGTACACACCGCCCGTCAAGCCATGGAAGTCTGGGGTACCTGAAGTCGGTGACCGTAACAGGAGCTGCCTAGGGTAAAACAGGTAACTAGGGCTAAGTCGTAACAAGGTAGCCGTACCGGAAGGTGCGGCTGGAACATCTCATTTTAGAGCGTCTTAAGACGTTAAACAAAATCAGTATCGTAAGATACATTATACTTACTTAAAGTATAGCTTTAGTTTTTTGTTTGGTTGATATATAAAAATACAAAACCCACTAGAAATTAGTATAGGGAAGAGATTGAGAAATGAAGAAGAGGAAAAGTATTACTTATTACTCATCACCCATTACTCATAAAAAGTCTCGTAGCTCAGCTGGTTAGAGCGCTACACTGATAATGTAGAGGTCGGCAGTTCGAGCCTGCCCGAGACTACTAATTAAAGCGGATAGCAAATAGCTTATAGCTAGAGGCATTAAGCCAAAAGCAACAAGCCAAAAGCTAGCAGCAACTAGAGGGGGAATTAGCTCAGCTGGCTAGAGCGCCTGCCTTGCACGCAGGAGGTCAAGGGTTCGACTCCCTTATTCTCCACAGTTTTGGACGACTGATTTAAAAGTTACGAATGGAGCCAAAAACAACATTTGTTCATCAGTTTGAAAGAAAGAAATTAAGATCATTGACATTAACGGTAAAGACATCACAAAGAGAAAACCGAGCGCATAAAGCGCTTGAGTAACCAATAGGAAAGAAATCGTTAAGGGCGTATGGCGGATGCCTAGGCTTTCAGAGGCGACGAAGGACGTGGTAAGCTGCGAAAAGCTGCGGGGATTGGCACACACGAATTGATCCGCAGATATCCGAATGGGGCAACCCGGCATGTTGAAGACATGTCACCTCGTAAGAGGAGCAAACCCGGAGAACTGAAACATCTAAGTACCCGGAGGAAAAGAAATCGAAGAGATTCCGTAAGTAGTGGCGAGCGAAAGCGGATTAGCCCAAAAGTCTTTTTATGTTTAATAGAATGTTCTGGAAAGAACAGCCGTAGAGGGTGATAGCCCCGTATATGAAAGGCATATTAAGATGATAAATGAGTAGGGCGGGACACGTGAAATCCTGTCTGAATATGGGGGGACCATCCTCCAAGGCTAAATACTCCTGAAAGACCGATAGTGAACAAGTACTGTGAAGGAAAGGTGAAAAGCACTTCGAATAGAAGGGTGAAATAGAACCTGAAACCGTACGCCTACAAGCGGTCGGAGCAGCATACAGCTGTGACGGCGTGCCTTTTGCATAATGAGCCTACGAGTTAATTTTACTAGCGAGGTTAAGGTATTAAGTACCGGAGCCGGAGCGAAAGCGAGTCTGAATAGGGCGCATAGTTAGTAGGATTAGACGCGAAACCTTGTGATCTACCCATGGGCAGGTTGAAGCTCTGGTAACACAGAGTGGAGGACCGAACCGGTTGACGTTGAAAAGTCTTCGGATGACCTGTGGGTAGGGGTGAAAGGCCAATCAAACTGGGAGATAGCTCGTACTCTCCGAAATGCATTTAGGTGCAGCGTCGTATATAAGTTTATTAGAGGTAGAGCTACTGATTGGATGCGGGGGTTTCATCGCCTACCAATTCCTGACAAACTCCGAATGCTAATAAATGTTCTACGGCAGTGAGGGCATGGGTGCTAAGGTCCATGTCCGAGAGGGAAAGAACCCAGACCAACAGCTAAGGTCCCAAAATATATGTTAAGTTGAAACAACGCGGTTGGACTGCATTGACAGCTAGGATGTTGGCTTGGAAGCAGCCATTCATTTAAAGAGTGCGTAACAGCTCACTAGTCGAGCGGTCCGGCATGGATAATAATCGGGCATAAACATATTACCGAAGCTATGGATTTGTATTTTAGATACATCTGGTAGGAGAGCATTCTATTTGCGCCGAAGCAGTACTGTGAGGTATTGTGGAGCGGATAGAAAAGAAAATGTAGGCATAAGTAACGATAAAGCAGGCGAGAAACCTGCTCACCGAAAGACCAAGGCTTCCTCAGCCATGCTAATCAGCTGAGGGTTAGTCGGGACCTAACGCGAACCCGAAAGGGGTAGTGGATGGACAATGGGTTAATATTCCCATACTTGCTCACGAATAAAGGGGACGGTTGGATGTAGCTGCTGGAGACTGACGGAATAGTCAAGGCCTAGCCTTCGGGCGAAGCTGCTGTAGTGTAATCTGATCCAAGAAAAGCCGAAGTGAAGCAACCCGTACCAAAACCGACACAGGTGGTCGAGGAGAGAATCCTAAGGTGCTCGAGTGAGTCGTGGCTAAGGAACTAGGCAAAATAGTCTCGTAACTTCGGAAGAAGAGACGCCAACAGCAATGTTGGCCGCAGTGAAGAGGCCCAGGCGACTGTTTATCAAAAACACAGGACTCTGCTAAATCGAAAGATGCTGTATAGGGTCTGACACCTGCCCGGTGCTGGAAGGTTAAGGAAGGTGCTTAGAGTTAAATCGAAGGCATTAACTGAAGCCCCAGTAAACGGCGGCCGTAACTATAACGGTCCTAAGGTAGCGAAATTCCTTGTCGGGTAAGTTCCGACCTGCACGAATGGTGTAACGATCTGGGCACTGTCTCAGCCACGAGCTCGGTGAAATTGTAGTATCGGTGAAGATGCCGATTACCCGCAATGGGACGAAAAGACCCTGTGAACCTTTACTATAACTTCGTATTGACTTTGAGTAAGTAATGTGTAGGATAGGTGGGAGGCTTTGAAGCAGGCACGCTAGTGTTTGTGGAGCCAACGTTGAAATACCACCCTTTACTTACTTGGAGCCTAACTTCTTTTAGAAGGACATTGCGTGGTGGGTAGTTTGACTGGGGTGGTCGCCTCCAAAAGAGTAACGGAGGCTTTCAAAGGTACCCTCAGCACGCTTGGTAACCGTGCGTAGAGTGTAATGGCATAAGGGTGCTTGACTGTGAGACCTACAAGTCGATCAGGTGCGAAAGCAGGACATAGTGATCCGGTGGTTCCGTATGGAAGGGCCATCGCTCATAGGATAAAAGGTACTCCGGGGATAACAGGCTAGTCTCCCCCAAGAGCTCACATCGACGGGGAGGTTCGGCACCTCGATGTCGGCTCGTCACATCCTGGGGCTGGAGAAGGTCCCAAGGGTTGGGCTGTTCGCCCATTAAAGTGGCACGCGAGCTGGGTTCAGAACGTCGTGAGACAGTTCGGTCTCTATCTATTGCGGGCGTTAGATGTTTGAGAGGGCTTGATTCTAGTACGAGAGGACCGAATTGAACAAACCTCTGGTGTATCAGTTGTACCGCCAGGTGCACCGCTGAGTAGCTACGTTTGGAAGAGATAAGCACTGAAAGCATATAAGTGCGAAACTCGCCTCAAGATGAGACATCTTTTAAGGGTCGTTGTAGATGACGACGTTGATAGGCTATAGGTGTAAAGACAGTAATGTCATAGCCAAGTAGTACTAATTACCCGTAGATTTATAGTCTATGGTTACTAATAAACCAAGTGCTTTATGCGCAGTGAAGGTTTTGTCTTTGTGAAAGTTTTTATCGCTTAAAAACGCAATAAGCTTCAGGCTTCAGTCCTAATGCTTAAAGCTATATACAACCTTTAGGGTGGTTTTAGCGGTGGGGCTCACCTGTTCCCATTCCGAACACAGAAGTTAAGCCCACCAGCGCCGATGGTACTGCTAACGCGGGAGAGTAGGCCGCCGCCAGTTTTTATTTTATTTTTAAAAAACCTTTATCTTTACGATAAAGGTTTTTTTGTTGTATACCTACACCAACAGACACATAAGTAATCAGCAATGAGCAATGAGTAATAGATAATAAGTCACTATGACTAATCTCCGTTGTCTTTATGCCTCCAGCTTCAAGCTTCCTGCTTCCCGTCTTTACCTTCAATACTATCTTTAATGTAATCCAGTCTGCCACTCCGTAGGAGTCTAAACAATCCATTTGAAATTCTGTAGTTTATCCTTTGAATTCTTTAGACTCTAATAAATGTGCTAGATTCCTACGGAATGACATAATCGGAACTATTAAACCTCACGATATAAAACTGATCATTCTTAAATCGAATCCCCCAACTTATAATTCATAATTGACTTTCTCCTAGCCCCGATAGTAATGGTTACCCCGCAGCTTGGATTGGCGAGTGGGTGGGTCTGAGCGTGGGAGCGTGCAGGCGCGAGGAGTATAAATGGATAGCGGGATACAGCTCCTCTTATTACCCATTACTCATTACCCATCCATTTATCTATATTACTCTGAAATCATTAGTTAACTTTTATTCAAATAGCGGGGATTTTTTATTTTTTAATTCGAAAATTGTGTAACTTAGTAATATCAAATGAATACGAATCTAAAGATATATACTATGAAAAAACATTTATTCCCTTTATTTTTACTGCTATTAGGTGTGAATGCACAAGCTCAACAGGATTTCTTTGCGATTACAGGAAAAGAGAGTCAGAGTATTACTTTCAATGATTTCCGTGCAATTGATGGGATTAACGGTACTTCAGGAGAGAAGTATTTTACAGCAGATTCTGCAGCCAAAGTATTTTCCCAAACAAGAAAAGGTGTTGTAGCAGAAGATAAAAATTCTTACAATCATTCTCAAGCCGTAACATTAGCTGCTCTTGCCTATGATTCTTCGAATAATAATCTGGTATACATGCCTATGTTTTCTTCGAATATTTATATTTTGAATCCAAAGACAAAAGAAATTACCTTAGTGGAAAATAATGTGGCAAGAGTATCATCATGTGATATTAATTCTCATATTACAAGAATGGCAACCGGATATAACGGAAATATTTATGCTGTAAATAATGCAGGGACACAGTTTTTAGAAATCAGAAAAGAAGCCGGACAATACAATGTAAATGATCTAGGAATCATTAAAGACGATCCTTCAAATGGCAGAAATTCATTTACTGCAATGGAAACCGGTTTTGGAGGTGATATGATTGCTGATGCAGATAATAACTTCTATGTTTTTGCCGCTTCAGGAAATGTTTTCAAAGTTGTGACTAAAGATCTGAAAGCTAAATTTATCGGTAAAATTGCAGGTATTCCTGATAACTATTCAGTCAATGGTTCTGCTGTAAACGCTCAAGGAAAAGTTGTTGTAGCTAGTGCAAAAGGAGGTGCTTTATACGAGGTTGATCTGACAACTTTACAGGCTAAACAACTTCCGGGAGAACAAGGACTTCATATTTATGATTTAGCAAGTAAATATTTTGCTAATGATAAATCTTCAACAGTAAATACTCTGGCTGCTAATCTTGATATTTATCCGACAAGAGTTGATGAACACTATATCAACGTTCATGTTAATAACAATGTAAAAGGTTCCATTAAACTGAACATTTTTGATATGGCAGGCAAAAGTGTGATGACTCAGAACTTATCTGTGAAAGAGGGTTCATTAGATGAAAAGGTATATCTTAAAGGATTGGTAACAGGAGCTTATATTGTAAATATTGCTGACGAATCTGGAAAGATTATATTCAATAAAAAGATTTTAGTAACAAGATAATAGAGTGCTATAAATCAGCATATAAAGACCTTTTCAAATTATTTTGAGAGGGTTTTTTAATGATTATTTGATATCCAATAAGTTTTATTTTTCGATATTAAAATGTACTTTTATAAAAAAATATAGATGAAACTATACTTTAATGTAGGATATATTGTAAATGCTGGAGAAAACCTGCAGCTGGTATTTGGTGAAGAGGAGAATACCTTACATATCCATACTATGTTTTATGCGGAGAATGGCTTATGGAAATGTGAAGTAGACTACTTTTCAAAATTCATTTCCTATCATTATCGGGTAGTGAACGAAAAAGGAAATGTATTAAGGGAAGAATTCGTGGGACATCATTTGAGTTTTCCACATAATTATAAGGAATTTATCATTTTTGATGAATGGAATAACAAAAACTTTCCTGAGAATTATTTAAACAATAAAATCCTTTACAATAAACTGCATGATTTTGTTCCCGATAAAGTAACCGTTTTAAAAAAACATACCCATCTCTTTAGAATAGAAGCTCCTATTTATAATCCGGATTGGAGGATTGTTCTTTTCGGGAGTACAGCATCTTTAGGAAACTGGAGCTACGAAAAAGTGGTTCATTTGAATCAAACAGATTTTGGAATGTGGGAAGTTTCCGTTGAAATTCCGGAGAATGAATTTATCCAATTTAAATATTGTATTTACGATACTAAAGAAAATAGGGTTATAGACGTAGAAACCGGAGAAAACAGATTCACGGTAGCTAACCAATTATCTGATGTTTTGCAGGTTGTTTCCAATCATTATTTCAGGTTTAAAGGATATCAGATGTATCATGATGCCGGTGTAGCAATTCCCGTATTCTCTTTGAGAAGCGAAGACGGATTTGGAGTGGGAGAATTTACAGATATTAAAAAACTGGCAGATTGGACCAAGGAAACTAATCTTGGAATTATTCAGATTCTTCCGATCAATGATACAACGGCTAACTATTCCTGGACAGATTCTTATCCTTATGCAGCTGTATCAGTATATGCTTTGCATCCACAGTATATCTCTTTAGAAAGCCTTGATTATTCTTTACCGAAAGAATTAGTTAAAGAATATCTGTCTGAAAAAGAGAAGTTAAACTCTTTGGATCTGATTGATTATGAAAAGGTGATAGAGGGCAAGTGGAAATATCTTACCGCTGTTTTCAACAAGGAAAAGGATAAAATTTATAAAGACAGAAATTTCAAGAAATTCATCAAGGATAATGAATATTGGCTTGTTCCTTATTCTGCGTTCTGTGTTTTGAGAGACAAATATAAAACACCTAATTTCAATGATTGGAAGACTCATAAAAAGTATATTGCAGGAAAGATCTTACAGTTTTTTACAACGAAAAATAAAGATTACGATACCTCAATGCTTCATGCCTGGGTACAATATCAATTGCATGTACAGCTGAAAGATGCTGTTGATTATGCCCATAACCTGGGAGTTTCGTTGAAGGGAGATCTTCCCATTGGTATTTACAGATATTCTGTAGAAGCCTGGACAGAACCGGAATTATTCGGTATGGATTTCCAGGCTGGTGCACCTCCTGACCAGTTTACGGAACTGGGCCAAAACTGGGAGTTCCCAACATACAATTGGGAAGCGATGAAAGCAGACGATTACAAATGGTGGAAAAACAGATTCAAAGCACTTGAACAGTATTTTGATGCCATGAGAATTGACCATATTTTAGGGTTCTTCAGAATATGGAGAATGCCAATTTCTGCTGTACAGGGAATTTTAGGGTACTTTTATCCGGCTGTTCCTATTGTAGCGGATGAATTTAAAGCCTGGCAGATTCCGTTCAATTTTGACAGGTACTGTAAACCTTTTATCAACAATAAGATCTTATGGGATTATTTTGGGGAAGAAAGCGGAAAAGCTCTTGAGTTTATGAACCGTAATGAAAATGGTACTTATACTTTCAAAGAAGAATTTGATACTCAAAGAAAACTCGTTAACTTCTTTAGGAAAAAGCCACATGGTTCTATTGAAGAAAAATTAGTTTCCTTGTGCGCCAATGTTTTGTTTTTAACGGAGGAAAGAAATGGAAAAACAGTTTATCACCCGAGATTCAATGTTTACAATACGGAATCTTATCAATACCTTCCTGAATCAGAGCAGAAAAGTATTTATGATCTGTACCATGATTATTTCTTCAGAAGACAGGATCACTTATGGTTTGAAAAGGCTATGGAGAAACTTCCGGTTATCCTGAATGCTACTAAAATGCTGATCTGCGGTGAAGACCTGGGAATGGTTCCTGCCTGCGTACCCATTGTGATGGATGAATTGGCTATTATAGCCCTTAAAGTACAAAGAATGCCTTCTGAAAATATTCCATTCTATAATCCTAAGAATGCCAATTATATGAATGTGGTGACAGCTTCTTCTCACGACAGTTCAACATTGAGACAATGGTGGAAAGAAGATCCTGTATTGACACAGAAATATTACAACCAACAGCTGATACAGTACGGAAAAGCTCCTGAAGATCTCAATCCTCATCTTGCAGAAATCATTATGAAGCAGCATTTATATAATGAGGCTATGCTGGCTATTTTCCCGATTCAGGAGTTTCTGGCCACAGATGCAGAGCTTACCAATAAGAAAATGGATAACGAAAGAATCAACAATCCTGCAGTTTTTCCACATTATTGGCGCTACAGAATGCATATAAAACTTGAAGACCTTAAAGAGCAGAAGTCTTTCAACAATAAAATTGCTCACTGGGTAAAAGATAGTGGAAGGGTGTAAATTTAACAATTGATTATCAGTTTGTTATGAATAATTTAAAAGAAGTTTGATCTTATGATTTAACTTCTTTTTTTTATTTGTATCAAAAAGATAGAATTAAGATATTCTGCTATATATTAACCAATTAACGACTATAGAGATGAAAAAAATATTTTTGGGATTAGCTTTTGGGTTAGGCGTTTTAACGTCAGCGCAGCAGTATCCGAATAATGGTTGGGATGATGATGGTTATTATCAGAATGATGGAGGTTATTACAGTGATCAAGATGATAGGAATTATTTCCCTGACGATTATTATTACAATTATCCTCAGGACTATTATCCAAGTAATTATTACCAAAGCTATTATAACGACTACAGAGGAAGTATTATTAATATAGACTGGAACGGATTTTTCGTACAGAACAGATTAAACAGATGGCAGGTAGATCAGATTATGAGATTAAATAATCTGTATGCAAGTTTTACAGCATGGAATAATTTTTACAGATATAATCCGGACAGATGGTATTATGACAGGTTTTATGCTTTAGAAAGAATCTTAGGACCAAGAGTATTTGTAGTTTTCCAGAATAACTATTACAGAGGATCCAGTCCGATAGTGTATTTTCAGAATTACAGAAGAACTTATTATGTACCGAGATATACTGTAATGCCAAGATATAGAAATATTAATATCAATATTTACAGGGTAGACCGATCAAGATTCCGCAGAATGGATAATCCTACTTTTGATATCATCAGAAGAGACAGCAGACCAGATAACGGTTTCAGAAACACACGAAATAATGGAAACTCAGGAGGTTTCCGTGGAAATAACGGAAATAATAATTCCGGTTTCAGAAATGATAGTAATGGTGGTTTCAGAAATAGCAATGAAGGCGGCTTTAGAGGGAATTCTGATAATGGAGGAAACAGAGGAAATTCCGATAACGGAGGCTTCAGAAATAATAATGGAGGCGGTTTCAGAGGAAACAGTGAAGTAAGAAGAGAAGCTCCTAAAAGAGAAGATAATGGCGGATTCAGAGGAAATAATGGAGGTTTCAGACAAAAATCTGAAAATTCTGCACCAAGACAAGAAAATCGTGGTAATAGCGGTGGCGGTTTTAGAGGCAGTTTAGTAAGGAATTAATTTTCATATATTATATTTAAGTGGTGTGAAGGGCAGGTTTTTATAATCTGTCCTTTTTTTATTGTTTTGTTATTTTATTTTTATTAAAATTTAACATTATTTATGAATTTATCAATTTAACTTGTATTTTAATTAATAATCAAAAAGATATAATAACAAAATAACAATTAATTAAATTTTAAAAAGATGAAAAAATTAGTTTTAGCAATAGCATTTATCGGAATGGGAGGTTTTGCAATGGCACAACAGACTACAACTCCACAAGACAGACAGGCCAGAGCGGTTGAAATGAAGCAGAAAATGGAACAGAAACAGCAGGAACGTTTAGACCAAATGCAAAAAGACCTTAATCTTAACCCATCTCAGGTAGCTCAGATAAAGGCACTTCAGGATAGAAGAAAAGCTGAAATGAAGGCGGAGTTCGACAAAAATAAGGTAGACAGACAAGCTAAAATGCAGGAAATGCAGGCCAAAAGAGCACAAATGGATACTGATATGAAAAAAATCCTTACTCCTGATCAATATGATAAATGGCAGGCTGACAGAAAAGCTAAAGCAGAAAAAATGAAAATGGCAATGAAAGAAAGAAGAATGATGAAAAAGCCAATGAATACGGGAACTGCTGAAGTAAAATAACAGTTTGTAATTTTAGTTTTTTAATGTGTTAAGGATGGATCGTTTTCCATCCTTTTTGTATTAATTTTCTTTAAAACTTTTGATTTCGGGCTTTTATTCCCTATTTTTGACTATAAATTTAATACTTATGGTTAGCGAAAAAATTGCAAAATTAATTAACGAACAAATTGCCCACGAACAATACGCCGCTCAATATTATCTTTCAATGTCTGCATGGTTTTCTGGAAAAGATCTGGATGGAATTGCCAACTATTTCAGAGTACAGAGCAAAGAAGAATTGATGCATGCAGATAAAATGTTTGATTATTTGAATGATGTAGGAGGTGAAATTATCATCGGAGAAATTCCAAAACCACCCCATGAGTTCGAAAATGCAACAGATATTTTTGAAAAAGCATTAGCACATGAGAAAATCGTAACTAAAAGTATTTTCAATATTGTAAAAAATGCAAACGAAGAGGGAGATTTTGCAACAACATCATTTCTACAATGGTTTATCAACGAACAGGTAGAAGAAGAAGCAAGTGCTTCTCAATACGTAACAAAAATCAAAATGGTATGCGATAATCCATCTGCATTATACCTTTTTGATCAGGAATTGTCTCAGAGAGTATTTACTCCCGATACAACCGCTTAAGATTGAAAATTCTTTAAAATATAAAACCGTTATCTTCAAGGATAGCGGTTTTTTTATGGTAGGATAACAAAATAGTTATGGCTTGTACTTTTGCCTTTGCATTCTCACCGCAGAAATAAAAATTACGGCTCCCAATACAAAGCTTAGAAACAATGAGTTTACAATATTTTCAGTAGGCAAATAGTAATGACCATCTTCAACAGGCGGATCTAAACAATCAATAATATTGTAAGTGACCACTGTAGAAAACAACATCATGATCAGACTTATTAAAAAGGAAGTTAAATATATTCTCATGGTTAGTTAGTTGTAATCAAAATATAATCAAAGACTATATTTTATTCGTACTGAATAAAAATAATAAAACCTTTTATATTTTGAAGGGTTTTTTACAAGAATTATGATATTAACCTTTTGGGGATGTTTAAATTATAGGCTTTTATAGATAAATAATCTGGGTCTTGAGAACTTTTTTACCCAGACGCTCAAGAATATTTTTATATCCTTCTACCTGTGCTTCATCCTTTGCTTTTTGTTCACCGGTTTTGAAATCAACAATGATATAGCCTTCTTCATCCTTTAGAATACGGTCTGGCCTGAATATATGGCTTTCTCCTCTTTCAGAAATCATGATATCTTTTTCATTGATTACTTCCCATTTTTCATCAAAGAATTCTGCATAGGTTCTGACAATTTCCTGTAGCGTAAGCTGTATCTCATTTTTTTCCTCCAGTGTAATCTGCCCTTCCAACGCATATCCGTCCAATACTTTCACTATATCTTTTTCGGTATTGATTTTCGACAAAAGTTCATGTACAAAAAGTCCGATTCTTACCTTTTCATTTCGTACCTGATAGTTTTTTGAAGGTGTTGCAATCTTGATAGAAGTACTTTTTTCATTAACGTTCTTCAGATTCTCAATATTCTGGGTTTTGAAGGAGGAACTCTTCTCTTTTGAGTATTTCCTCAGCATCTCAGAATTTACGGCATACACGTCAAACTCATCAGCCTGTTCTGTATTTTTTGTTTGAAGGAATTCCAAAAGCTCCAGATTATTAGAAGTCTTATTGGCCTTTTGAAGATAAAAAAACAATTGTTCAACAGGTCTTGTTGTCGCAACATATTGAAGACATAATCTGTCAATCAGGTTTTTATAAGAGTTTTTAGTATTGAAAAACAGAATTTCATCATCATAAGCTTCCAGATTTTTGCTGAACTGATTGATATTCACTGATTTTAATGCTTCACTTTCATTCGTATCAAACCAGTTGGTAAATTCACTGTCACGGTTTTTATTCATCATAGGAATAAAAACAATGGGAAATTCCAGACCTTTAGACTTGTGAATGGTCATGATTTGGATGGCATCAATGTTTTCTGAAGCCTGTATAGTGTATGACGAAGCTTCTTCATCCCAATATTTCAAAAACTCTTTGGTACTGGCTCCTGCATTCTGCGTGAAGTTGAAAAGCATTTCCAGAAAGTTCAGTAAAAAGTCTGTTTCTTTGTTTTCAACAGAAAATTCGTTGATATAATATTCAATGAAATTATAAAGATTGAATCTCGGGAAGTTGTCCTGTTTAAGCTGTAGTGAATATTTTTGCTTAATAAACTGCAGAATTTCTTCATGTCCTTCAATATCCAGAATTTCTTTCATTCCTAAAGTGAAATCCGGCATATCAATTTTTCCCAATGTATTCAGATGATACATCATCATGATCAGACAATGTTTATTCTTAGAATTGAGTTCCCAGCGAAGAAATTCAATAACCGCTTTTAAGGTATTGGAAAGTTCCAGCGTAAGCCCTTTATCTGAAATCGTTTTAATATTCGTTTCTTCTCCTTTATACTTAACCTTTAAGCTTCCCAGCTTTTGAGAATAACTGAAAATATCAAAATTTCCACGGCAAAGAATCGTAATGTCAGAAAACTTGAAACCATTATCCAGACATTCCTGGATATCCTTCTGCATTCTTTCTGAAGTATCAGTGTAAAATTCTTCATTCGTAAGATTTTCAATCAGATTTACCTTTACACGTCCATCCATTTTAGACTTTGGATTTTGCTCTGCATCTGCTCCGAAAATATTTTTATGCTCTTCCAGTAGCCCTTCCGAATGAAAACGGTACAACTCATTGTTGAATTGTACAATGTTTCTGGCACTTCTCCAGTTATCTTTTAATACCAGAAGATCTGCTTCCTTAGGTGAAAACTCCTTTTTGTTGATAATGTCCAGCATCAATTTACTTTCTCCACCACGGAATCTGTAAATACTCTGCTTGGGATCACCTACCAATGTAAATGAAGTGTATTCCGTAGAAACACTGTGATCTCTCAGCGGTACAAAATTCTGCCACTGCAGTTCTGACGTATCCTGAAACTCATCAAAGAAATAATGCTGAAACTGTGAACCTACTTTTTCATAAATAAAAGCCGAAGGTTCATTTTTAAGATTTTCATTGATCAGAATATTGAATTTAGAAAGAAGAACAAGATCATTTTCTTCCTCAATCTTTTGGAGCTCATCCTGAATATCTTTATTTACCTTTAAAGGAAGAAGAGCAGATAAAACTTTCTCTTTCTTTTGGGTCTCGATGTACAGAAGAATAAGTTTCATTCTGTTGTCGAGAAGCTGATCAAGGATTTCGAAAATTTCAGCTTCTTTATGTTTCGATTTTGAAGATGCTCCTTTTCTATAATTGTTGATAACAGATTCTTCCTGAGTTGTAGGAAAAGGAAAACCAGCTCTTTTCTGTTGATAAAAATCTATAACCTTAGTAAAGAAGCCTCCGATTCCGTTTTTACCCTGAGCAAAATCTTCAATATCAATATTTCTTGATTTGAATAATTCAATAGAACCGGCAGCCAGTTCTGCAGACTGTTTTTTATTGAGAACAATCTCTTTACGAAGTGTATTCTTTATATTCTCATAATTGGCATCGTCAAAACTTTTATTGCTTTTCAGATGTTCGTAGTGAATATCCTTTACAAATTCCTTCGCAGAATCATAAAGATTTTTATTAAGATTAATCCTTTCGTTATTTTCAAGACTATAATCTACATAATCCATGAAAGAATTGGAGATGTTTTCATTCTCACCAATCTGATCCAGCATTTTATCAACAGCTTCTATCAGAAACGGCTCAGCTTCAATTTCAAGATTAAAATTTTTCGCCAGTCCCAATTCATAAGAAAAACTTCTTACCAATCTTGAGTTAAAACGGTCAATCGTTCCGATATTCAGTGTGGAATAATTGTGGAGAACGTAATCCAGTAGTTTTTTAGAACGGTGATGAAGCTCATCAATGGTAATTTTCAAACCTCGTTCTTCAAATGCTTTCTGGATATTTTTAAGATCTGTATTTTCAGTATATTCTTTAGCTGAGAAATTTCCCAGCCAGGATAAAATTCTTTCCTTCATCTCATTCGCTGCCTTATTGGTGAAAGTCAGTGCGAGAATATTCCTGATCGACTGCTGTTGATTAGGATAGCGGAGACAGATCATCAGAAGTCTTTGTACCAGGGCATATGTTTTCCCAGATCCGGCAGAAGCATTGATGACTGTGTAAGAATTTTGCATTGTTGAAAGAGAATTGAGACTGCAAGTTAGCTAAAATTTAAAAGAAATTTTAACAATTTAATTAGCTGATTTAACAGTTTAGAAGGTAAAAATTAAAAAGAAATATTAAAACGCGTTAACTGTGGTTAAACTTATGGGATAAATTAAAAATAATTTTAGCTTTGCTTTATAAAAAATAGCCCGTGAAACTTAAACTATTCTTTTTCTTATCCTTTATTCTTTTTATCCAAACCCATGCCCAAAGCTATATATTTGGTAAGATCATTTCTGAAAATGGTGCTGAAATGCAGGATGTGAATGTCGTAAATATCAGAACTGACGAAATAGTGGTTTCAAACCGGGATGGCCATTTTATGATTTCCGGAAGACAGGGAGATGAACTACGGTTTATAAAAGCGGGTTATGAGCGTCTCACAAAAAGAGTTTCTCAGGAAAATACCCAGTCTCCTATGAATATAAGTATGGTTCGCCAAACTATTCAGATTCCTGAAGTGGAAGTAAAACAAGGGCTTACCGGAAACCTTAAAATTGATTCAAAACTTTACAATAAACCGAAGAAGGTTGAAAAACTGATCAAAGAAATGGATCAGTACATTGCTCAGAAATCAGATCCGAGAATATTGGCAGCAAGACCCGGGGAATTTGTACAGCCGAAAGGAGAGGGTTTTTTTATAGGAAAAGTTAAAAATAAATGGGATGATGTAGATTTAATGAAGTACATCAGAGCAAGCCTTGGTGATGATTATTTTACCAATCTTAAAATAGAGAAACCTCTGATAGACCATTTTATTTATTACGTTTTTGCTGGCGGCTTTGAAAGGAAAAAGATTCTGAAGTATGGATTTTGCAGTGATGCGGATCTGAACAGGTTTCAACGTTTTGTCCTGACAAGAATTTCATCTTATCGTGCTCCACAAACTCAAAGATAATATGGGAATAATATATATCAAAAGAGTTTTATTATTTGTGCTTTTTTGTATCGCTTCGGAATTTTGGGGACAACAAAAAATATCAGGGAAGGTAATAACAGGAGATGAACTGGATTTAGCACCTGTACTCGTTGTTAATATCTCCGGAAATAGAAGTGTACTAAGTGATATGTCCGGGCGATTTGAAATCGAAGCCAAAGAAAATGACGAGATCAGATTTGTAAAAGAAGGATATTATCGTGTTGATAAAAAAATGACCAAAGAAGAGATCAATGCTCCGTTCAATATTATTCTGAAGAAAATAGAAATTCAAATTCCTGAGGTTAAAATTAAGTATAAACCTACCGGAAATCTGGCAAAAGATAATCAGCACTATAATGAATCCAGAAAACTTCAGGCTTTAAAATCAGATATGGAGGATTATATGAGAAGTCCACTGAATCAGCCCTTACCCAATAATGCCATATCAAAAACGTTTACAGGACATGATTTTAATGTAGGCCAGGTAAATCTGTTTGGCGTATTTAATGCTGTATCAGGTTTGGTAAAGAAGGCAACACAACCTAAAATTACCAAAGCGAATTACAATGAAACTCAGGATTTTCTGAAGAGAGTAAGGAATGAAGTGAACCTGAATTTCCTGAAAAAGTACGGAATGGATGAGGAACAGATTGATGCATTTCTTTTGTATGCTGATAAAACGCGTTCATTAGCGAAAAGATATCGAAAAGATTTTAGTGTCAGTGTTGTTGAATATGAACTTAAAATTGCCTTTGGGGAATATAATAAAACCCATAAATTAGAAGGAGCTCAAGAATAATATATAAATTAAAAGTTGGCTTATACTACTGAAAATATTGAAATATTAAAACAAAGAAAAATCTTTCTTTTCCTGCTGCTTCTTTGCAGTACTTTTGTTTTTTCCCAACAGAAAGTAACAGGACGAATAGTGGATGACAATGGCGAAAATCTGAGTAAAGTGATAGTAATTAACATGTCTACTGATAAGAAAGTATATTCTGATTCTGAAGGTATATTTTCTATTGAAGCCAATCCTAACGATGAATTGAGATTTGTAAAAGAAGAGTTCAACAGAGTCTCCAGAAGAGTTCTTATCAATGGTAATAATTTACCTCTGTTTATTACACTTCGCCAGATTCCGAGAGATGTTGGTGAAGTAAAAATTGTAAAAAAACTCACCGGAGATCTGGAAACAGATTCCCGGATAGTAGCCAAAGTAGATAAAGGAGAGCAGGTAAGAGATGCCGTTGGTCTTCCGCAGCCGGTAGGCAAAATGAGAGAAAAGCCGGCAGAAGTGAAAAGTGTTCTTCTACCCATACTTTTAGGAAACCTCAATGTTCAGGGAGTATATGATCTGATCAGCGGGAAGGCCAGAAGGCAGAAAAGGCAATACAGATATGATGATCTTCAGGAACATATCGCATGGGTTCGGGACAGAATAGATGATGAATATTTTATCAAAGCCGGAATTCCTGGTGACAGAATTTCAGAATTTATTCAGTTTTCATTTCTGGCAAAACCTCAGGTCCGAACTTATGTAAAAGCAAGAAATCTTTCCGGTGTTATGCTGAGGCTGGAAGAAACAGCTCCTCTTTTTATAGAGAGAATGCAGCAAAATCAAAAGTAATTTGAATGTTAATAAATTCTTAAAATATTGGAACAGAAATTGATACAGTATGATGTAACAATCCAAATTCACAAATTTTATGAATAAAAACATTTTTGCAGTAGCTATTGCAGCATTAGGTTTTGTCATTGGCCTCGGGTTTTTAGGAAATGCTATTAAAAACAGAAATAAATCTGAAAATACCATTTCTGTAACTGGGTTAGGAACCAAGCAGTTTACATCAGATCTGATCACCTGGTCCGGAAGTTTTTCCAAAAATAATGTAGACCTCAAATCTGCCTATGATGAACTGGCAATGGATAGAAAAGTAATCAATGACTATCTGCTTTCAAAAGGAATACAACAGAAGGAGATCGTATTTTCTTCGGTAGACATTCAGAAACAGTTCAGAAGTTATAATGATTCAAACGGAAACTATGTTCAGGGAGAATTCTCAGGATATAATCTTACACAAAAGGTTTCTATTGAAAGTAAAGAAGTGGGAAAAATAGAAAACCTATCCAGAAATATTACTGAAATTATCAACCGAGGAATTGAATTCACTTCTTCTTCACCAGCTTATTTCTATACCAAACTAGCTACAGTAAAACAGGAAATGATTGCCGGTGCTACAAAAGATGCAAAAGAACGAGCTGAAAAAATTGCGGAAAACTCGGGAAGCAGTCTGGGAAATCTGAAAAAAGCAACCATGGGTGTGATTCAGATTACGGCACCCAATTCCAATGAAGATTATTCTTATGGTGGAACTTTCAATACTTCATCCAAAGAAAAAGAAGCCAGTATTACCATCAAACTGGAGTATGAAGTAAATTAACAGAAAAGTTATCTAATGAACTTTATTAAACCACAAAAGTCACAAAAGGATTCATTTTAAAACACTTTTGTCCAGAAAAAAACTTGAGTATTTAAAACTTTTGTGGTAAAAAAATAGAAAAGAAAAACGCCGGAATAGCTTTCCTGCGTTTTATATTTTAAGCATAAATAACCTTATGAATTTCTTTTTTAGCTTCCTCTACATTTTCAGGGGTGTAGTTAGCAAGCAGCCATAAGTTCAAGGATTTTTTTCCTTCACCATAGCTAGGCTGTACATGAGTGGTATCAATCAAGCTGAAATTATTTCTCTGATAAAAAGAATAACGTCTTGAAGCATCTTCACTCAATTCTGCCGGCTCAATTTCCAGGATAATATTCGGATAATTTTCAGATAAATGATTCATAATATGAGAACCCAGCTTTTTACTTCTGAATGCTTCAAATACTTCAAAATGCTCTACGAAAACAAAAGAACTCAGCTTCCACAGGATGAGGTAGCCTATAGCTTCCGATTCGTGGATGACAGACATGAATTCTACATAAGGATTTGAAAATAAACTTTCAAACTGATCTTTATCTCTTTGTTCGTCTACAGGAAAAGTCGTAGTGTAAGAAGTATAGATTTCCTGAACTCTATGATCTTCTGCAGAAGTAATCGGTAAAAATTCCATAATTTATAAATCAAAGACACTAGGTCTTCTGGTGATGAAAATATCTTTAATCCAAAGGGTGAATGCCAGTCCTAAGTAGATCAGAAAGAAAAAACCAGCCGTTGCAAAAGTAGAATAAATGAAGAAAATTCTCAATTTAGAAACTGGAATTCCCAACTTGGCACCTGTTCTTGTCAGTACACCAAACCACTCTCTTTCCATTTTATGACGGATATTACTAAGCATTTCCGGATTGTTATTTTAAAGTTAAATCTAATACTCAAAGTTAAGAATTTTTTTTGACAAAGCTTTTTGAATGATATAGCCTCTTCAGATCAGGTTATTCTTTTAAAAGTTTAAATCCGATAGCACAGGATAAACAGTTTTTCGGCTCACAGCAGGTTTTATGATGATAAATAAGACTTTGACTTTCCAGCGCATTGGTGACCTTTACTCCAAGTGTTTTCCAGCTTGTAATAATGGTGTTTTTCTCTCCGGAAACAGTTTTGTAAAGCTCAATAATGTGGTCTGCAATATCTTCCTGATGATATCTGTGATAGGCATACTGTAAAGGGATTACCGTGTTTACAATGAGTAGATCTATAAAATCTTTGCTCAATGTTTTAGGCTGTACTTTAGAAATACTCCCGAAATTAAAATGAAAATCCCAGTACTCAGAGGCTTTTATAGATTTAAAAATGGAGTAGAGTTGTTCTGCGCTTCTCGCTTCCATAATTTTTGAGAACAAATTCTGATGTTGGTAAAGGGCTGCTAATTGAGATAAACGAATGGTAGGAAAATTGGGAGGTCTTAATCTTAAAAACTTAGGATGGAGTTTTAAATCAGGAATGGAAAATTTGACTTTAATGAAATCGAATTCTCTTTTCCATATTTTCATCTGCCCGTCTTGTGGTTTCTCAAGCCATCCTGAAATTCCAAATAACAAAGCTTCAAGCTGAAGAGGATTCTGACGGATTTTATTGATAATACTGTAATCTATACTTTCTGCAATCTGCCGGAAAATTGAAGCATTTACTTTTAAACCGAATGAGTAAGCAAAACTGTGAAATAAAACAGCCTCAAAATTATTTTTGTATAGAGCTAAACTCTGTTCAAGCTCTGAAGCTTTTTCATCCAGTTTTTTCAGGATACTTTCTTCATGAAAATTGACAGGTACTTTTTTCGGATCAAAAATCTTTTCGCAGGCAATAAATTGGTCTCCATTAATGAGCTTTTCATACTTCCAGACAATATTTTTATCAATATAATTGTGCAGTTCCAATGTTGGAACCTGCTTTTCTGTAAGTTCACGAATTTCTATGTCGTGTTGAAATACCACATGAAGAATGATATTCTGATAATTGGGATCTTGGGAATGATTATGGAAAATCCAGTCTGAAGAGCGTACATGCAGTTCTATATTTCCTGCGAGAAGTAAGCCGTTGATTTTGATTTTGGCATCAAGAAAATCGGGTCCTGCGTTTTTATTCCATTTTCCGAAATGGATGATCTCAACGGAATTTCCTTCAATATCCTTGAAGTTAAAATATTTGAAAACCTTATAGTTCCAAAGATATTGAAGTAGTTTTTCCGTCATAAGTGTGGCGTAAATATAACAGAAATATTATACTTTCGTCAGCTCCTTATTAAAATTTTCTATGGTTGTTCTATACATATACAAAAATGAAGATTATATATAACGGAATTGAATTTTATAGTTGTTTTTTTTCTTCTTATGATAAAGAACTATTTTGATGTATTCAATCAAATATTCCAATAAAAAAATGCCGAGTGTTTATATGAATTCTTATAAAAATATAAGTATTTACTAATTAGGTATTTATAATCTGTTAATTTGCAAGGTAATAAGATGAGAAAATAATGTGTTTTTTGCTCTATGGTTATTTTTTTCAAAAAATGGATTTTAAAAATATTTATATATTAACACTCTTAATTTTAATGAATTAAGTGAAAGCTATTTTCTAATACAGATTGATCTTTGCCCTAATAATTCTTAAAAAGGATTTTTATGATAAATAGGATAGGGTTAATTGCAAAAGTCATTATAGCTTACTTTAATAAAATAAAAAAATGGAAATGAAATAGGGTATTTCCCATTCCCCCAAAAGAATAAAAAACACACAATCTCAAAAACACATTATAATGAAAAAAAATAAATTCTTAATGCTACTGGCATTAGCATTCTTTCTGTTTGGATGTAGAACAGAACTTTCTGATGATCTTGACTCCCATATTTCCCAATCTGATTACAGAAAAACAGTCAAGCTTAAAGAAGCTTTAGCTTTCAAAAACTACCTTACAGAAGCTAAAAGTAATTCCTCACAGGTTTACAATAAAAATGCAGATTTCTTGTCTGCCTTATCTGATGAAAGTATAGTAACCGTTATAGTACAGAATAATGTCACCTCTTACAGTACTGTAATCAAACACTTAGACCGATCCTCAGATGTTTTAGTGTATAGTATTGATAATGAAAATAAAAGTATAGGATTTACTGCAAAATATACTCCCGAAGACAGGACTAAAAACTATCAGATTGATAATTTTACAGGAACAGTAGAATTTACATCAATGGATGGAAGGTCAATGGGAATTAAAGAACTTTCTAACGGGGTGCCACTTCCTGATAAGGTGCCAGCATCAAAGAATTTTATGAATAAAGCGGGTTGCTCTTTTAGCATCAGACTTATTGAGGTAGAATGTAATGGTGAACATCACAGTCCGAGCCAAATAGCCCAATGTACAGCAAGTCAGAAACCTTATTATATTGTAGAAATTACAGAAGTATGTTCAGGAGGAGGGCAGCCTCCTAAAGGATTTCCCAATATGGGAACATATGACGGTGGAGGTAGTAGCACAGGAGGTGGTACTACCAATGAAATGACAATTCAGGACAGTTTTAATTATATGTTAGGTGAAGCAGGATTTCCTGAACTTACAGCAGATGAATACACATATATTCAGAATAACCAATATATTGGAGGACAGCTGCTTTCTTATTTTTATAATAATCTGAGCCCCAATAATATACAATTTTTACATTGGGTCATTAGCTATTTTAAGAACAATCCACTATCTGGCTCACCATCAGTAGTATGGCGCCAATTTCAAGATTGGTTTTTAACAGACATTCCAAATGATTTTTTACAACAAGTTGTTTTGGAAAACCCTACAACTATTCTCAATTATGAATCTTTACAATCCCCTTCTTTCAAAATGAGAAAAATTGATCAGTTAAAATATCCTAAGTTTACTACTATTATTAAAAATTTAAAAACAGAAATACAAAACAATCCAACTACTTTAAATAGACTTGTACAATTGACTGGATTAACAGAACAACAAGTATTAGAAAGTTTAACATTTGGACAGGGTCCTACAATAAAACTTATACCTAATTTAATGGGACCTTCAGGACCAAATTATGGAAATTTCGATCATACTAATCCAACAAATATAAATATAAATCTTAATTTTGTTTTGGGTCTAGAACAAGCATCATTAAGTACAACAAGACATGCAACAGCATTTTTATTAGCAGTAACGGTCTTGCATGAATTCGTCCATTTTGGCAATTATATTTCTGGCTATGATCCGAATGGCAATGAAATGGGCAATTTATTTGAAATATCAATTTACGGTATTATTGTTACCCACCTTAATGCTGGTAATTATATTATCCAATTAAAATAAGCACATATATGAAAATTACAATCATTTTTTTATTATTAAGTTTATTGACAGGATGTCAAAAAGAAAAAACGGATAGAGCTACACTTTTAAATAATACTATTGAAACCTTTAGAAATGAACTCCCTAAAAAAATAGTATTTTATAGAGATAAAAATAACTTAGATAGTAAAAATACCCCAAAGTATGCTTTTTCAGAAGCACAGGAATTATTACATAAGAAAGACGAAACATTTTATAGTTTAAATATACTGGAACAAAAAAACTATATAAGCATAAATATCCTTAGCTATAAATCAGGGAGGAATTTGTCTTGTAAATATGATAAAAAGGGAAAACTTATCTCAAAAAGTATTGTTGAAACAAAGTTGGAACCATCTAAACCCTATTATATTTACTATGAAATTATGAAAAGAAAATATCCGGATTATATGAACTGGAAATTATTTCCAATCCCTCTGGATAGTTTAA
Source organism: Chryseobacterium indologenes (assembly GCF_002025665.1). Taxonomy (GTDB): domain Bacteria; phylum Bacteroidota; class Bacteroidia; order Flavobacteriales; family Weeksellaceae; genus Chryseobacterium; species Chryseobacterium metallicongregator. The sequence goes on from NZ_CP018786.1 coordinate 483,984, forward strand.
AATAATAGAATAGAAAGGTTTCTGATACATTTAAAATATTTAGATCATACCTTAAAAGATAATCCCTCGTGAAGCTATTCGCGAGGGATTAATATTTATAATTTTTGCTATTGCTATATAACTTTTATTCTTGATTTCATATCATTCGAATATAACAGAAATATTATACTTTCGTCAGCTCCTTATTAAAATTTTCTATGGTTGTTCTATACATTTTCTCATAGATAGGAAGAATGTTTTTCAAATCGAATTTTATTGCCTGATCTTTCGCATTTTGCTTCATTTTGGCTAAAAGTTCATCATTGCTCAACAGCTTGATCGTATAGTTGCTCATAGCCTCTACATTTCCGATTTCAGCAAGATATCCTGTTTCTCCCTGAATATTTACCTCAGGAATTCCTCCTGCATTGGAACTGATAACCGGCGTATAAGCTGCCATAGCTTCCAAAGCTGCAAGACCAAAACTTTCCTGTTCAGAAGGCAGAAGAAATACATCCGAAAGCTGCAAGATTTTATAAAGATCATTTACCTTTCCTAAAAGACGGATTTTGGAAATAAGTTCCGGATTTTCTTCCAGAAACTGATTTACTTTTTCCATATCAGGACCTTCACCAATGATGATCAGCTTAGATTTAACTTTTCTTTCCACATTCTTAAAAATCTGTAGCACTTCATCTACACGTTTTACAGGACGAAGGTTGGATACGTGGATCAGAATCTTTTCATCTGGATTGGCAAACTGGGTTCTCTGGCACTCAGAGCAGTCGTCAAATTCAGAATTATCAATAAAATTGGTAATCACCTGAATTTCTTTTTTGATATTGAAAAACTGAAGGGTATCTTTTTTCAGACTTTCAGAAACTGAAGTAATAGCATCAGACTGATTGATCGAAAATTCTACTGCATGCTTATAGCTTGGGTGCTGGCCTACAAGGGTAATATCTGTACCATGCAATGTAGTGACCAACGGAATGTCATTATTGTCTTCTTTAAGCATTTGTTTTGCCGTAAAAGCAGCATATGCATAAGGAATGGCATAATGTGCGTGTAGAAGATCCAGCTTATAAAGATTAACAACCCTGTAGATCATCGAGCTTAATGCAATATCATAAGGCTGATACTGGAAAAGCGGATAAGTCTGAACATTTACCCTGTGAAAGAAAATATTCGGGTTGGTGATATCTAATCTTGCAGGAAGTGCAGAACTGATGAAATGTACTTCATATCCTTTATTAGCAAGAGACATTCCTAATTCTGTTGCTACAATTCCGCTTCCTCCATAGGTGGGATAGCAAAGTATGCCTATTTTCATTAGATTATTGTTGTTTTAATTTTGTATTATTTGGTTTTTGTTGAGGTTGCCATAGGAAGATCTATACCCATTCCAGGTTTCAACTGATCATTAACCAGTACCGGAAGTTTTCCCCATATTTTTGTTTTTCCGTTGAGAGCATCCGCAGTTGCATTCATAGAATCATCATTGTTTTCATAAGAAACAAGAACTGTTGAAACTTTTGAAATATCAATATCCTTTAATGCATAAGCACTTCCGAAGACATTCAGAATGACATTTTGATTTTTGGTAAGACCAGAAAGTACTTTTTTAGATTCTGCAGAGATTTTATATGGCTTATAAGCTGTTGAATTATCCTTATGGAAACCTACGATAACTGTAGAACCGGCAGGGATCGTATTAATTTCTCCCGCTTTTTTAATAATTGTATTATTTCCTAATCTGTTAGCGAAAGTCTGGTAAGGAGCTTCTTCAAGAGGAATATAATAAACCTGTTTTCCCGTAAGAGGTAATAATTTCTTTTCATCCTTTAATAAAGTCAAGGCGTTGGAGTAAAGGCTCTGTACCAATTGGGTATGAGAACTATTATTCAGGTCAGCATTGATGTTTTCCGGATTTTTGGGAGTATATTGGGTTAAGCCAAGGAAATATTTTGTTAATAAGATTTTTTTCACACTTTCCTCTACTCTGGATTGTGAAATTTCTCCCTTATCAATAGCTTTCTGGATCAGTTTTTTACCTTCAGAAACGCCTTGTGAGAAAAGCATAATATCATTTCCTGCTTTAAAGGCCATGGCATCCAGTTCACCTGGTTGATATTTATTGGCTACAGCGCCCATATTTAATGCATCAGTGATGATTAAACCTTTATAACCCAGCTTATCTTTCAGTAATCCTGTAATGATATTTTTAGAAACAGAAGCCGGAATTCCTTTTTCAGATTCTAAGCTTGGAACATATAGGTGGGCAACCATTACCCCTCCGATTCCTTTATTCATTAATGCCTTGAATGGTGCCAATTCTACGGTGTTAAGTCTGTCAATATTGTGAGAAACTACAGGAAGATCAAGGTGAGAATCTGTGCTGGTATCTCCGTGACCCGGGAAGTGTTTTATGGCTGCTAAGATATTATTATCCTGAAGACCATTGGAGTAGGATAGGGCAGAGGAGATTACATTACTCACTTCAGATCCGAAACTTCTGTTGCCAATAATCGGATTATCAGGATTGGTATTGACATCCACTACAGGTGCAAAATCCCAGTTGATGCCCATTCTTTTGCAATCCTCTGCAATTTTTGCAGCCATCTGATACACCAGATTTTTATTCTGAATAGCGCCTAATGTCATGGCCCATGGAAATTTGTGAGCGGTGGCAATTCTCTGGTAAATTCCCCATTCTGCATCCATACCGATCATCAAAGGAACTTTTGATTTTTGCTGAAATTCATTAACCAGATTGATTTCTTTTGCTGCATCATCCTGCATTAAAATCAGACCGCCTATTTTATCATTAGTAACAATATTTCTTACCTGGCTGATATACTCTTCTCCTCTATTGGTATATAATGCCACAATAAAAAGCTGTCCTAGTTTTTCATCCTGAGAAAGATTTTTATATGTTTTATCAACCCATTCCTGAGCTTTTTTTACATCTTCCTTAGAAGCATTTTTTGGCTGATACTGGGCTTTCACCTTAGGGCTTATCAATGCGACAATAAAGAGTGAAGTATATAATAATTTCTTCATGACTTTTTTGAATAAGAACAAAAATACAATTAAAAAAGTGAGGAAAACAAAGTTTTTGAGATTTTTGGTATATGATTTGAATACGCAATATAAATAATAACTAAACTTTACTAAAAATGAAAAAAATACTTCTCTTCTTATTCCTGAGTGCTGTAGGTTTTACTGCTTATAGCTGTGATAATAGTGATGATGTGGTAGTACAAGGTCAGGATAATGATACATATTCAACAGCTTATGATATTATCCCGAAATTTAATAAACAGGATAGCTATACTTATCATTTTGATGACGCATTTAAAAGTCCTTTACTTGAATCTGATGTAGTTCTGATTTATTTACAGACAGGTCTTACCAATAATAATTCTCCAATCTGGAAATTACTTACTTATACAGAATATCCTAATAACGGCGCTGATAAAGTTGAATACTCATACGACTTCAGTAAGTTTGATATAGGAATTGATGTGAGATCAACTACTGGAGTTAACCTTGATAATAATCCAGTATATTACACTAACAAAAAATTCAGAGTAGTAATTGTTCCTGCAAAAACAGGTACATCTAATAAGAGCGCAGCAGCACCTACAGTTGATTATTCAGACTACAATAGCGTAATTAAGTATTACAATATTGACGAGTCTAAAATCAAGACTAAATAATTTAGAAATATCTTTTCAGTTTTTTATAATTAAAAAAGTCCCGGGAGAAATATCTTCCGGGGCTTTTGATTTTTTTGTAGTAATTGGTTAGCAACCTCCTCTAAAACCACATGGTAGATCTGGGTCTGGCGTAGTAACTCTAGGTGGTACTACATGAGATGGATCAAATGGTTTTTTTATTATTTTTATTCCTGCCAGAAACATTTCGAATTTACTTTGGAGTACTTGGTCAGAAATTTCAGGTAAGAAATATACTAATAAAGAATTTTTATTTTCAAGGGTAGAAAAATTGAAAATAAATGTTTTTGGCTTATGATAAGGTTGATATGGTATTTCAGCCTTTTGCCTTTTATAATAATTGGGAGAATTTAACGCATTTGCTATTACAGGTCTCTTAGCACAAGGATCAGCTCCAGGTATTTCTGAAGATGATTTTAGCTCTAATGCCACTGTTGGAAATGCCTGGCTCTTGTCAATTTTATAGGAATCCTTCTCGTCACTGTGATAAGAAGCATGTTTAAGTTCAAATATATAATCACTAATGTATGTTTTTAAAGTAATTTCATAAGTTGCATTAGCTTCAAACGGAAACTCTATTGCAATTGCAGAAGAGATTGGGTCATTAGTTATCCTACTTTGTCCATACATATTTAAGACTGTTTTTGGTCTATTTTCAGAGTTAAATCTAATTCCTTTCCAAAGAAATCCATCTGTTCTTGGCATTCCATATCCGCGAATTCTGTACCCAAAAAATGTAAGCGGATTTGGCCCAAATGCAGCCGTTGACTTATAAATATTGTCGATACTATATCCAGTTTCAAATGTACATCCTCCTCCGTCTGGTTGACCAAGAGGTTTATTTAAATCCAAATCCATTAAAGTAATTTCGCCTCCATTTAAGGCTAACATTTTATTTGATACAGATGGTAAAGCTTCTTTTAAGTTTAAATTTTGTTCTTCATCTTGGGTATAAAGCATGTCATTGCTAGTTGCACAGCCAATTAAAAATAGAGAAGAAATGACGAATAGTGTTTTTTTCATAAAATTATAATTTCATCGCAAAGATAAAATTTTATAAAAAACACACTAATTGGTGAATTGTTATAGAAATGGAATGTTTTGTTAATTTCAGTAATTAAAAAGCTCCAAAAAATATATTTTTTGGAGCTTTTTAATATTTACTTTATAAAATTAGTTATCATTGTCATCAAGAAGATGTCCAAAGAAATCTTTTTTTGTCTGCAGGTATCCTTTGCTTATTTCATTCGCAGGAATCTGTAAGGGTACTCTTGAATTAAGGTGAATATTGCTGTCTACAACATATTTTACCTTTTCAGGGTTATTGGTGAGAAGGTTGATATCTTTTATATCCAATAGATTCAGAATTTCAATGGCAACGCCAAAATTTCTGTCATCTGCGGGAAGCCCCAGTTCAAGATTAGCCTGTACAGTGTCCAGACCTTTTTCCTGTAGTGAGTATGCCTTCAGTTTATTGATGATCCCGATATTTCTTCCTTCCTGACGAAGGTAGATGATAATTCCACCGTTTTCATGGATATATTTCATTGCAGCATCCAATTGTTGGCCGCATTCACATTTTTTTGAATGGAAAACTTCTCCGGTAATACATTCTGAATGGAAACGAACATTGACCGGTTTTGAGAAATCTGTATTTTCTGCAACAATAGCCATATGAGGCATCCAGTCGTTTTCGTTTTCGGAGAAAGCTATCATTCGGAAAGTGCCGTGTTCTGTGGGAACATTGGCTTCCGCCTGAATTTTAATCATTGATAGTTCAATTAGTTTTTAACTTCCTGGCAAAGTATCTTCAATAACAGAAATATTAGTTTTTAAGCGCACCAGATATCTGTTAAGAACTTCATCGTCGTCTCTGTCAAGATTTTGCCTTAGCTTTTGAATTTTTTTGTATGATTTTTCGAAGCTTTTAAGGGCTCTGCTCTTTCCCGCAGAATTGCTGGCATCAATAGCATATAAATAATTCTGAAGGCTGTATTTCAAGCTGGTAATCTCATCATTTAATCCGTTGTTTTTAAACTTGGGAAAAGTAGAGATCATATTTGAAATTTCAGAAGCATTTACATTCTGTTTGATATTGATATTGAAATTCTTCTTTGAGCTTCTGTCTGAATCAGACCCTTTAGCATCACTATAAAAATTATTTGACAACGGAGAAAGATTAAGCTTTTCCGTTGCGCAGGAAGATGTTAATATGATAAGTACTCCAAAGAAAAATAGTCGTTTCATTTCTGTTGCCCTTTTTGATAAAGGATTGGGTTAAGACTTTCATCGTTGTACATTTTCATTTGTTTGTACACTTTCATCTTAACGTTACCGTTCTCAATATCAGTAAGCAACTGATCTATAGAAGTTGATAGGTCTTCTTTCTGAGTAAGCAGAACATCCAGTTTAGCCTGGCAGTTGTTTCTGTGTTCTTCAGAAGCGGATTCTCTATTAGCTTCTAACGACATATGATAAACCTTTAATGCAAGAATTGATAGCCTGTCTACTGCCCAAGCGGGAGTTTCCGTATTTATTTTTGCTTCAGGTTTAGGAGTTATATTTTCAAACTTATTAAGAAACCAGCCGTCAATATACTCTACCAGATCAGTTCTTTTCTGATTGGAGGCGTCTATTGTTCTCTTCAGTTGAAGAGCTTCTGCCGGATCAATATTTTCATCTCTAATTATATCTTCCAAATGCCATTGAACGGTATCAATCCAGTTCTTTGCATACAAAATCCGTTCCAAACTATCTTTTTCGAACGGGTTATTAATTAGAGTGTTAACGTCATCAGACACGTGATAGTCTTCAATAGCTTGATTGAAGACTTTCCATGCAGTCTCAGTAAATTTCATTAATTCTAAGGAATTTTAGTTGCTAGAAGAATTATTATTGTTGTTTGAAGAAGATTTATTTTCAGAACCTGGTTTGTCTTCTTCTTTTACTGCATCTTTAAATTCTTTGATTCCTGAACCTACTCCTCTCATTAATTCCGGAATTTTCTTTCCTCCAAAAAGTAATACCAAAAGTATTGCTACGATAAGGATGTGTTGCCAAGATAAGGCAAGTATTGTTAGTGTATTCATCTCTTAAAATTTTTGCAAAGTTACACTTTTTTTAATATGAAATCCAACCTAATGGATCAACTGGTGTACTTCCGTTCCATACTTGGAAATCAAGCGTATAAGCACCATCAAAATCCTGAGCTATTGTACCTACCGGAGTTCCTGATGAAACCTGCTGTCCTTTGGAAACACTTACATTTCCTAAGTTGGAATAAATGGTAAAATAGCTTCCGTGTTTGATGATTACAGTCTTTGTTCCGTCATTGTTGGCGAGAACTGAAGATACTGATCCTGGGAACACTGATTTTGCGCGTGTACCTGAAGGGACGGAAATTTTAATCCCGTTATTTTCTTCAGTAATATTTTTGAAAACCGGGTGTGGTTGTCTTCCGAAACGGTGAGTGATTTGTCCGGCTCTGTCTGCAGGATAGCCAAGTCTTCCTCTGCTATCTGCAAAGCTGTTCCCAGTAGCGGTGGAAACTCCGTAACTTGTCATAGCTTTGGTCTCAGCTGCTTTTTTCTCTTCTTCTTTTCTTTTCGTAAGAGCTGCTTCTGCTGCTCTTGCTGCGGCCAATTTATCAGCAGCTTCTTTAGCTCTTGCATTCGCCTCATCAGAAGCCTTTTTAGCGGCTACTCTTCTGGCTTCATCTCTCGCATTAGCTTCTGCCTTTGCTGCGTCTTCATTACGTTTTCTTTCTTCTTCAGCTCTTTTAGCTGCAAGGTCTGCTGCTCTCTTAGCTTCTGCTTCTGCAAGTCTTCTTTCTCTTTCAAGGGCCTCAGCTCTTGCTTTAGCTTCCGCTTCGATTCTTGCTTTCTCTCTCTCAGCAGCTAGTTTTGCCAAACGTATTTTTTCTGCTTCAGCTTTTCTTCTGGCTTCTTCTTCAGCTTTGGCGATTCTGATTTCTTCTGCAATAATAGCTCTGATCTGTCCTTCCAATGCTTTAGACTGAACTTGTTTTTGCTTAAGTTCAGCGGTCAATTTAGATTCGTTTTTCTTGAAATCAGCAACCAGTTGTTCTTTCTGGGCTCTTTCAGTATTGATGGTTGCCAGGTCTTTTTGTTGGTTAACCAATAGATTTTCCTTCGCTTTTACAGAGTTTTGTTTTTGAGCGATGGTTTTTTTGATGAGATTAGCGGCATCTGTGATTTCAGCTGCTTTTTTATCCTGGTAGTCTGAGTATTGTTTCAGATATTGAACTCTACGTATGGCTTCTCCTAAATTTTTAGCAGAAAGTATAAAAGTTACTTTGTTCTGTACTCCTTTGTTTTTATAAGCATTCACCAAAACTTCAGCATAGTTTTTTCTTAAAACAGCCAGTTCTTTATTCTGACGGTTAATTTCCAGCTGACGTAAATAGATATCATCTTCAATGAACCTTTTTTCTTTCTGCGTATTATTATAAACCTTTTCTCTTAAAACCAATTTTTGGTTGACATTGGAAAGGTAGGCTACGGAAAGTTTGGATTCACTTCTGGTTTTGGCTAAATCGGTATTTATTTGTGCAATTTGTTTTTTAAGTTCGGCATTCTGCTTTTGCAGCTGTTCTTTGGTCTGCTGTCCTTGGTGCAGTCCGAACATCAAAACACCTATTAAAAAGCTAAATTTTCTAATCATTTAATCTCAATTTTCTTATAACTGGATGGTACAGAATAAGGTGTTTCCATCCTCGAAAAGTCAAATTTCGTATTTTCCATTAAAATCTGACTAGATTTTGAGCCTTTTATAATTATTTTAACATTTTTCGGAAGACGGACTCCTTCGTATTCATTCCAGTCGCTGTAAGAAACATCAAGCTCGTCCGAAGACAAAATATCTTTCAAATTGACATTTAATAAATCGTAATTAGTATCGTACTGAAGGGTTATTTTATATTCTCTGTTTTTTTCATCCGTCACAATTTTCTGATTGATGTTAGAAACCATTTTGAACCCTTGTGCATTTTGGGTCAGCGTAAACTGTTTGTCATTTATTTTTACAAAAGTTCTTCCCATTAAGATTTTTTCCAAAGATTTATAATCAATGAAATTAACATTCAGCAGATTATTAAGATAATCAAAATCAGAATCTATAAAGGTTTTATTAATCTTGTCCTGTCCTTTTATCCCTTCTGGAGTTGCAATACCTCTGGCTGCATTAATGAACAAGGCTCTGAGATTCATCCATACCTTTTTATCATTTTCAATATAGATTGTTGCATCCAGTGTAGGAACATAGCTTCCTGTTTCTACCTTTATTTTACTGTCTATTTTGATCTGCTCGAATTTTGGTGGAATTAATACATGTTCATAGAAAGTAAGTTTGTCACTTACCGGTTCATTTACGTCTTTTGGATTTCCATTGTCTTTTGTAGCATTAATGCTGTCCCGTGTATGATCTGTGTCGTTTTGGACAGTGTTACGGGTCTTACAGGATGATAGGGCAAGAAGCAATAAAAGAAAAGGAATCCAATTTTTCATGTATTTATCTTTAAATTAAAAATACGTTGCAATATTAACGCCAAACCACACAAAAACATTTTGTGTGGCTTGATGATGTGTTATTTATATAAAATATTTGCTATTCTTACTTAGACAAAAAATCTAAAACGGAATAATCACCTAAAGAAATTTCTCTGGCAACACCGAAATACTGTGCAGAATTTCCGATCATAGAATTGGAAAGGTTACCATGATTGATTCTTGTGTTTTCCTGGATCAGAGAGTTTTCAATATTAGAATTGACAACCGTTGTGTTGTTTCCTAAAGAAACACCAGGTCCTACTTTTGAATTGGATATTTTTACATTTTCTCCAATAAAGCAAGGCTGAATAATCAAAGAGTTTTCAATCACAGCAGAAGCCGGATAATTTTTCATTTCTTCCCTTTCATATTCAAGGATTTTGCTGTTGGTTTCTACTGTAGCATTTTTGTTACCACAATCCATCCAATCATTTACTTTTCCAAGGGTAAACTTCGCTCCTTTCGCTCTAAGGTTTTCAAGGGCTGTTGTTAATTGATATTCGCCTCCATTTTTAATATCATTATCCATGATATAATTGATTTCTTCCATTAGCTTTTCAGCGCTGTTGAAATAATAAATACCAATGATCGCAAGATCAGAAACGTAAGTCTTAGGTTTTTCTACAAAGTCGGTAATAAAGCCGTAGTTATCCAATTTTACTACTCCGAAAGCAGATGGGTCTTCAACACTTTTCACCCAGATTACACCATCAGAATTTTTATCCAGTTGGAAGTCTGCACGGAAAAGAGTATCCGCAAAAGCAATAACGATATCTCCCTGCATAGACTGCTCAGCACACTTGATCGCATGAGCTGTACCAAGAGGATCGTTCTGATAATATATACTTCCTTTTGCTCCCAGCTTTTCAGCAATCTGAATAAGGGATCTTTCGATCTCAGGGCCAAAATCTCCGATGATAAAAGCTACCTCTTCAATATTTTCTCCTGCAACTTTAGCAATATCTTCCACCAATCTCTGTACGATAGGTTTTCCTGCAATAGGAATAAGAGGCTTTGGAACTGTCAGTGTATGTGGACGTAATCTGGAACCACGTCCAGCCATAGGGACAATAATTTTCATAAATTATATGTATAAAAGATGTTTTATTAGTTGTTTTTAATATTTAGGTTAAAGATAATAATTAAAATCTTTAGCAAAGTATGATTTATATCTTTTTAAATAATTGTTTAAATTAACAATAGGTTGGTGTACAAGCAAAATAAAGACCAAAGTTTAATTCTTTCTGATTCTCGATAAAATCAGGTTTTTCTCAGAATAAATCAAAATTCCGGTAAAGATTAAAAAGAGCAGATTGCTTGCTAGAATATTATAGTTAAGATATTTTACAATGATGAAACTAAAAATTCCAAGCAGTATCAGAAAGAAAGACATTTTCTTCATTCTGTAAGGAATAGGATAATATTTTTGACCTAACAGGTAAGAAACAATCATCATAATAACATACGCTCCGAAAGTAGCCCATGCGGAACCTATCATGCTGTGATAGTAGTTTAAAGCAAGAAGATTAAGTCCTATATTGATCCCTGCTCCGAGCCATGAAATAACTGTTCCCATACTGGTTCTGTCTGTTACTTTATACCATGTTGAAAAGTTATAATATATTCCAAAACAAAGATTAGCAATAACAATGATCGGGATGATATCTATCGCAATCCAATAGGATTTATTAGGAATGAAAACAGCCTTCAGCCATGATATATTGGCAATGATTCCCAGCGCTACAGCACAGGCGAAAAACGCAAAATATTCTGCTACTTTGGCGTAAGTTTTTTTCGCATCTCCTTTATCCATCTGTTTAAAGAAGAAAGGCTCAATCCCCATTCTGTAAGCGGTAACAAATAATGTCATTAGTACAGCAAGTTTATAACATCCTCCATAAGCACCGGCTTCGTCGTCTGAAATATGATTTCTCTGTATGGATTTATCGAAATTTTCATTCACCATAAAAGCCAGGCCTGCCAGCATCAATGGGAAGGAGTATTTGATCATACGTCCGAACAATGAAGTGACAAACTGAAATCTTACCTTTAATATAATTGGAAGTAATAATAAAAAACCTAAGGCACTTCCTGCCAGATTACTGAAGAACGGATAATCTACATTTTGATCCAGCCCCATACTTCTTGATATGTTTTCCGGAATCCAGAAGAATAAAGCGGCAGTGAAAACAGCCTGAAATATAGCCTGAACAACTCTTACTGCAGAATATTTGATGGGTTTATTGTGGAAACGAAGCCATGCAAAAGGAATCACCAATAAATTGTCAAAAAAAGCAATCATGGCAAACCATCTGATGTATTCAGGGTTATCGTGGTATCCCGCATAATCTGCAATGGGCTGATTAAACAAATAGCACAATGCAAGGAAAAGAGTGGATGTAGAAAATAAAAACCAAAATGAGGTATTGAAGGTTTTTTTCTCGTTATCCTCTTCGGCAGAAAATCTAAAATACGCTGTTTCAAAACCAAAAGAAAGGATAATGTTAACAAATGAAATCCACGCATAAAGTTGAGTGAAAATAGCAAAACCTTCATTGGGAATCTTATAGATCAAAAGTGGATTAAGGATAAATAGAATGATTCTTGGTGCTATTGCTCCTACTCCGTAGATGATGGTCTGTCCTAATAGTTTCTTGTACAAAGCCGAATTTTTTTTGCAAATGTAAAACTTTAAGCATTCGTTTGGTTATTTTGAAGTTAATTAAAACTGAAAATCTTAATTTTGTGTAGAAATAAATTGAAATGAAAGTTCTTATAAAAAATGTAAATATTGTTAACGAAGGAAAAGTCTTTGAAAGCGATATCTTAATAGAAAATGATTTAATATCTAAAATAGCTGCCGGTATTTCTGAAGATGCAGATCAGATTATTGATGGTTCAGGAAAGTATCTTCTTCCCGGAGTTATTGATGATCAGGTGCATTTCCGTGATCCGGGACTTACTCATAAAGGAGATATTGAAAGTGAATCAAGATCTGCAATAGTTGGTGGAATAACCAGTTTTATCGATCAGCCAAATACTGTTCCCAATGCAGTTACCCAGGAATTATTAGCAGACAAGTATGAGATTGCTTCTCAAAAAGCATATGCCAATTACGGGTTTATGATGGGAGGAACAAACGACAATCTGGAAGAAGTTTTAAAAACAAATCCCAGAAATGTTCCGGGTATCAAATTATTCTTAGGATCATCCACAGGAAATATGCTGGTAGACAACCCTGAAACTCTGGAGAATATTTTCAGTAATACTAAAATGCTGATTGCTGTTCACTGTGAAGATGAAGCTACCATCAGAGCCAATACTCAGAAATATATGGATGAATATGGGGACGATATTCCTGTCAAATTCCATCATCTGATCAGAAGTGAAGAGGCATGTTATAAATCTTCATCCAAAGCGATTGAGCTTGCAAAAAAAACAGGTGCGAGACTTCACGTTTTCCACCTTTCAACAGCTAAGGAAATGGAGCTTTTCCGAAATGATATTCCTTTAAAAGATAAAAAGATCACTGCCGAGGTATGTGTTCATCACCTTACATTTACCAACGATGATTACGAAACAAGAGGAAATCTTATCAAATGGAATCCGGCTGTAAAAACCCAAAAGGATAAAGATGCACTTTGGGAAGCATTGCTGGATGACAGAATAGACGTGATTGCTACAGACCATGCGCCACATACTGCAGAAGAGAAAAATAATGTATATACAAAATGCCCTTCAGGAGCACCTTTGGTACAACATTCACTGGTGGTGATGCTTGAAAATTATAAAAACGGAAAAATATCCCTTGAGAAGATCGTTGAAAAGATGGCTCATAATCCGGCAATCCTTTTCAAAGTTGAAAAAAGAGGTTTTGTAAGAGAAGGATATAAAGCGGATCTTGTTTTAGTAGATTTAAATGAAAACTGGACAGTTTCCAAAGATAATTTACTCTATAAATGCGGTTGGAGCCCATTAGAAGGGATGAATTTCCATTCAAAAGTTACGCACACCTTTGTCAACGGACATTTGGTGTATGATAATGGTACAATTGCAGAGGAAAAATTTGGGGAGAGATTGCTTTTTGAACCAAGGGATTAATTGGACATACTCAAAGAATATAGTTTCGAGTTAACTTGAGATTATTACGATAATTCAATAGGAGCGGGCTTTAGCCCGCTCTTTTATTTTGAAAAATTCCATTGGCTTTAGCCAAAACTTATATTAATTGAGAAAGAAAAGGGAAAATATTGAAGGCATACTTTTCATGAAGTTTTATTTAATTAGTTTTGTGCGGAAAAAATAATAATCAATGTGTAAGTTCTTTTTAATCTTATTTCTCTCAGTTTCTTTACAGCTTAGCTCACAAATAAATACTCAATTACTTGCAAATTCTTCATGGACAAGGGTAAAATTTAGTATGCTGGATGGCAGCCGAGACTTATCGCAAATGCCATCACAAGTTTTAATATGGAAAATAAAAGGAAATAACCTTTGTTTATTTACAGATGCGTTGATTTTAGATAAAGGGAGTTGTATGGACTTCAAATTAGAAAAAGAATTAATGAAAACATCAGATCTTGCGGGATATCAAATTGAAAAATTAACTTCAGATTCCTTAGTTGTGATACAAAGAATTGTCGGGATAGATTCTCCAGATAAAATAAAAAAGATATGGTTTATAAAGAGTTCAATTGTACTGAATAATTTTGTGAAAGAGAAAAAGAATGATTCTATTATAATTGCTTCTAAAAATTTTACACCCTCATTAAAAAGAAATATTATTTCTGAAATATTAGAGAATTATTCACAAAAAGATTTTTTTTTCAATTTTAGTTCAAAAGGTAATATTTTAATTTTCCCTAAAAAGCAAAAGGTTGAAGTGGAAACTGAAAATAAAGAAGAGACTAAAGCTAATCAAAAAGGGATTGATTTTTTCAAAACAACTATTGAGAAAAATTATCACCTTTGGGATTTAACAGGCTTTGAGGGTTTTGAAAAAATTATTATTCCTTATGAAATGAGTATTAAGAATAGAAATAGGAGTGGATTAAGCACAATGGGTATTAGATTTTATGGTTTTTCAAATGATACTAAAAAATTTCCTGTTTTTACTAAAAATAAGTTTGCTTCTACAGATAATTTCAATAAAGGAATGGATGCCCTCAACAAACAAAAGTTTGATAATGCAATTCACTTCTTTAATGAAGCTTATGACAATGACAATACTAATACCGATGCACTATATAATATAGTTTCTATTTCTCTAGCCCAGAATAAATCAGATATTGCATGTACTGCATTGAAAAAATTAAAAGATCTGGAACAAGCAGAAGGAGCCAAATTGTATAACGAAAAATGTGCTGAAAAATAATAATCAATAGGAGCGGGCTTTAGCCCGCTCTTTCTATTTTAATCTTCCATTGGCTTTAGCCCAAACCTATTCTTGGCTCTCGCAGATGTAGGATATTACGCAGATTTTTTTAAACCAATCATCTGCTCAATCCGCCCAATCTATGAGAATATCTTACCTTTTCGCTTTATTTCCCATATAGAACGTAAGTTTTCCTCCATTCATAATCTCAGAATGTTTCAAGGTAAAATTTCTGATCTCCTTTCCATTCAAAAGAACTTTCTGAACATATACATTTTTCGGACTTTGGTTGATGGCTTCAATTTCAAAGGTTTTTCCATTTTCCAGATTGAGTACAGCATTATCAATTGCAGGGCTTCCAATTGAATAATCTTCCGAACCTGGTGCTACAGGATAAAATCCTAACGAGCTTAAAATATACCAGGCACTCATTTGTCCGGCATCATCATTTCCACCCAGTCCGTCTGGTGTTGCTTTATACTGCATTTCAAGAATACGGCGGATTTGCGCCTGTGCTTTCCATGGCTGGCCTGCCCAGTTATAGAAATACGCAACATGGTGAGCAGGTTCATTCCCGTGAACATATCCACCGATAATTCCTTCCCGCGTAATATCTTCAGTGTCTGCAAAGAATTCATCAGGTAAATGCATGGTAAACAGTTCGTCCAGTTTTGATGCAAATTTTTTCTTTCCACCCATCATGGTGATCAGTTCATCCGGATTTTGTGGAACAAAGAAACTGTAGTTCCATGAGTTTCCTTCAATAAAACCTTGTCCGTGAGTGCTTAATACATCAAAATCCTTTTTAAAGCTTCCATCTGCCAGACGTGGACGCATAAACCCGATGGTTTTGTCAAAATTATTTTTCCAGTTTTCAGACCGTTTGATAAACTGATTGTAGATTTCTGTTTTGTTTAAATGTTTTGCCAATTGAGCAATAGCCCAGTCATCATAGGCATATTCCAAGGTATTGGAAACTGAAGTTCCGTTTTTCTCGGCCGGAATATATCCAAGGTCAATATATTGTCCTATACCTTCGTAATTTCTTTTGTTTGCTGTTTCTATACATGCTCTTAAGGCTTCTTCAGTATCACCGCTATAATTTCCTTTAATAATAGCATCAGCCACTACGCTTACACTGTGGTAGCCGCTCATACACCAGTTGTCATTGGCATAATGTGACCAGATCGGCAGCATTTTCATCGAAAACTGATGATAATGAGCCATCATGGATTTTACCATATCACCATTTCTTTTAGGCTGAATAATATTAAAGAAAGGATGTAGCGTACGGTAGGTATCCCACAAAGAAAAGGTGGTATAATTGGTAAAGCCATCTGCTTGATGAACATTCTGATCCAGACCTTTATATTCTCCATTAACATCCATATAAGTGGTAGGGTTAATGAAGGTATGATACATGGCTGTATAGAAGTTGGTTTTTTCCGTATCAGAAGCTTTGATGACAATTTTATTTAATTCCTTATTCCAGTTGTCCTGAGCTTGGGCTTTGGCCTGATCGAAGGTTATATTTCCAGTTTCTTTTTCAAGATTTTCCATAGCATTGGTCTGGCTTACCGGAGAAATAGCGAGTTTTACTTCAATGGCTTCATTTTCATTCGTATCAAAATCAAAATACATTTTAAGGTTCTTACCTGCAATCTCCGGGAAATTCTGATTTTGGTCGAATTTTCTCCAAAATCCTTTGTAAACCTGCTTTTCATCATAATTTTTCTGGCCATAAGATTTAAATGGTTTTGAAAACTTCATGGCGAAATAAACTGTTCTGGTTCTTGCCCAGCCGTTGGTCTGTCGGTAACCTGTGATGGTATTTCCGTTTTCTACACGAACATAGGTCCAGACATTTTTTCCATCATAATTGTAAATACCGGCCATCAGATCTAAAATAATATGAGACTGGTCAGATTTAGGGAAAGTATAGCGGTGAATTCCTACTCTTGGTGTTGCAGTCAGTTCTGCAAGGATATTGTGATCATCCAGTTTTACTTTATAATATCCGGCTTCTGCTGTTTCGTTCTGGTGTGAAAATTTACTTCTGTACCCACTTCCAGGATTGGATGCCGTTCCGGGATTCAGCTGAAGTTTTCCTACGGTAGGCATTACGAGAAAATCTCCGAGATCAGAATGTCCTGTTCCACTGAAATGGGTAGAACTGAAACCAACAATGGTTTTATCTTCATAACGGTAGCCGGCGCAGTATTTATACACCTCGCCATTATACTTTCCGTTAAGTTCATATGAGATGGAGTCTGTTTCAGGGCTTAGTTGTACAGCACCAAAAGGAACAGTTGCTCCCGGATACGTATGTCCCATCTTTTCGGTTCCGATCAGAGGGTTGACATATTGTATTAATTTTTCAAATTTTTGAGCCTTAAACTGTGTACTTACACATAAAAGAAATAGAAAAACAGTAGATCTGTGATTTTTCATTAATGATCAATTTTCAAAGTTTAAAATTAATTAAAATCATCATTTGCTGTTATGTTTTAGAGTAATATGAGGATTATTTATTCTTTTTCAGAAAATCGGAACCCTATCCCGTGGAGGTTTTCTATTAAAACGTTTTGCTCTTCAGCCAGTACTTTTCGTAATCGGGAAATAAATACATCAAGACTTCGTCCCATAAAATAATCATCATCTCCCCAGATGGCCTTCAGAATTTCCTGTCTTTTGACCACCAGATTTTTGTGACGGATAAAATATAAAAGGAGATCAGATTCTCTTTGGGTAAGAGTAATACTGTTTTCTATCCCTTGAAGGGTATAGTTTTTAGGATCAAAATTATATTTGCCCACCTTATATTTTAAAAGAGTAGTATCCGTTTTCTTAGTCCGTTTAAGGAAAACCTCAATTTTCAGCATAAGCTCTTCAATACTGAAAGGCTTTACCAGATAATCATCAGCGCCTATTTTAAGCCCTTTGATTCTGTCTTCTTTTAAAGCTTTTGCAGAGATAAAAATAATCGGAACCTCAGCATTTTTACTACGGATTCGCTGTGCCACCTCAAATCCGTTCATGCCGGGCATCATAATATCCAGCAGACAAATATCGAAATCCTGACTGTTAAATGCTTCCCATGCAGATTCACCATCAGAATAACAGCTGATATCATAATAGCTTTCCAGGCTGTCTTCCACCAGAAAGGCTATTGTTCTGTCATCTTCGGCATATAAAATTTTAGATTTCTCCATACTTACACATGATTAATTTGAAAACGGGAAGAAGAGCGTTGTGGTAATTCCTTTATCTTCATTATTTTCTACAGAAATTTTCCAGTGATGTTGTTGAACTACTTTTTTTACATAAAATAATCCCAGTCCGAAACCATTCACTTCTTCACTTCTTTTGGTATGTACCCGATAAAATTTTTCAAAAATATGAGGAATATTTTTAGCGGGAATTCCCATTCCGTTGTCTTTAAACTTTAAATATAATCCTTTTGAATCTTTGTGAGCTGAAATTTTAATCACGGGGTTTGTTTCGCAATACTTGATGGAGTTATCCAGAAGGTTATAAATAATGTTGGTAAAGTGAAACTCATCTGCCATTACCGAAGTACTGTTTTCAATATTGATTTCGATGCTGAGATCTTTATTTTTGTGCTGTATATTGTCTGCAATTTCCTGAATAAAGGGGAGAAGCAGAATTTTTTGAGGTTTTAATGAAAGACCTGCCGCATCGTTCTTTGCAATATTCAATATTTTTTCAATATGACCATTTAGCTTGTGACTTTGATTGATAATAATGGAAGTATATGTTTGCAGTTTGGAATTTTCCTGTACCATTTCCTGCTTGTTAAGTGCTTCCGAAGCTAAAAGTATTGAGGATAAAGGAGTCTTAAATTCGTGAGTCATATTATTGATAAAATCACGTTGGAGTTCCGAAAACTTCTTCTGCTGAATGATCGTATAAATAGAATATACATACACTAAAAGAATGATGATAAGGGCAAATGTAAGGAGATACCAGAATCGTAATGAACTGATCAGATAAGTGGTTTTATCCGGGAAGCGTATGGAAAAGTAATAGATCAGATTTTTATGCTTTGGAAAATTGATCACCTTGTTGCTGGGACTTTCCTGATGAGAGGTCATGTATTTTCCATAGATCATTTTATCGCTGTGGCAATTGTATAATGCATACACATAATCGGTATTGATCTGGAAGCGTGTAAATTCTGTTTTCAGGTAATATTCAAGAACTACGGGATGAAATTCATTGTTGATATTAACCACATAATAGTCATTGGCAATATTTTGAACTGGATTTTCGGTATAGGATGTCTTTCCTCCGGAGAGCTTTTCCGCAACTTCCATTAAGGCAATATTGACCTTCTGGTTAAACTTTTTATCTTCAAGATTATACGCCTGTCGGGTCCACATCAGCTGTGCTATTAAAATTCCGATAATAGCAACGAATCCCAGCGTTATAATAATATTGAGTCTTTTTATTTTCATTTCCTGAAACAATATTATCCAAAAATATCTATTTATCTTTTATTATTAACAACTCGTTAACAAATGTTAGACAGCGGTTAACAAGTTGTAATCACACTCTGCTTTACATTTGCTGTATCGAAAGAAAATAATCAGTTTCAAATATTAAAATGTATACTCATGAAAAAACTAAAAATTACAGCTCTTTTGGCAGTGTTGGCATTCTCTCCTTTTTATGCTAATGTACTTACTACTGATGCACCATCTATTGTAAAAATGGTTGCAGATGCTATCAAATGGAAATCAGAATCTATTGATGTAGGAAATATTCCTCAGGGTAAACCGAAATTGATCAGATTTGAATTTACTAATACAAGCTCAAAACCAATCATTATTCAGAATGTAGCTCCTTCTTGCGGATGTACCACTGCAGATTATACAAAAACACCTATCCAGCCAGGGAAAAAAGGGTTTGTAGAAGCCAGCTATAACGCAGCAGCAGCAGGACCGTTTATGAAGACTGTAAACGTTACTACTAGTGACAGCAAAACTCCTAAGACGCTTTCATTCAAAGGAGTGGTAGCTTCTTAATACATTGTTTAACAAATGAAAAAATAGCCTGGTAATTGTTATCAGGCTATTTTCTTTTTGAATAGTAAATCTATTTTAAGAATCATATAAGAAATAATTATTTGTAGCATTATTTATCAATCTATTTTAAGTAATTGCATTTCAATATTTAGTATTTTTAAGAAAAAATATTTTATGAGTCTATATACACAACCTATGCTGCGCGAAGGTGCACTAAAAGATAAAGTAGCGATTGTAACGGGAGGCGGAAGCGGCCTTGGAAAAGCAATGACCAAATACTTTCTTGAACTGGGTGCCAAAGTGGTGATTACTTCCAGAAACCTGGAAAAATTACAGGGAACAGCTAAGGAACTGGAAGAGGAAACAGGAGGGAAAGTGCTTTGTGTAGCTTGTGATGTAAGAAACTGGGATGAGGTGGAAGCCATGAAGGAAGCAACTCTGAAAGAATTCGGAAAGATTGATATTTTATTGAATAATGCTGCCGGAAACTTTATTTCTCCAACAGAAAAACTGACTCACTCCGCTTTTGACTCTATCCTTGATATCGTTTTAAAAGGAACAAAAAACTGTACCCTTTCAGTAGGAAAACACTGGATTGATTCTAAAACTCCGGGAACTGTATTGAATATCGTAACAACTTATGCATGGACAGGTTCTGCCTATGTAGTACCATCTGCCTGTGCAAAAGCAGGAGTTCTGGCGATGACCAGATCATTGGCTGTAGAATGGGCAAAATACGGAATCCGTTTCAATGCTATTGCTCCGGGACCTTTCCCAACCAAAGGAGCTTGGGACAGACTTCTTCCCGGAGACCTTCAGGAGAAATTTGATATGAAGAAAAAAGTTCCGTTGAGAAGAGTAGGAGAACATCAGGAGCTTGCCAATCTTGCAGCTTATCTGGTTTCCGATTATTCAGCGTATATGAATGGGGAAGTAGTAACTATTGATGGAGGAGAATGGCTTCAGGGAGCCGGAGAGTTCAATATGCTTGAAGCAATTCCTAAAGAAATGTGGGATGCTTTAGAAGCGATGATTAAAGCAAAAAAATCAAATTAAATTAAACTTATATTAAAAAAACTCCCGGATGTGTAACAAATCCGGGAGTTTTTTTTACCTATACACTAAATAATACTTTTTCAAATGAATTTTAAACTTCCAACCCTTGTTTCGACGCTTGCAGTGGTTCTGTTCTCAGGAACTGCCTATGCACAGCAAACCCCGAAATATGATTATGTAGAAGCATTTAAACCCTTCTTCTACCCTCAGACAGGTACGGCAACCCGCTCTGCAAGCGGACAGCCGGGACACGCTTATTGGCAGAATTCAGCCGATTATCATTTGAATGTCAGCCTGAATGAAGCTAAAAAAGAGATTACAGGTACAGCAGAAATTACCTACACCAACAACAGTCCCGATAAATTAGGTTTTCTTTGGCTGCAGCTGGATCAGAACCTGTTTGCAAAAGATTCCAGAGGAAATGGCGTAGTTCCGCTTTCAGGAAGCAGAAATGGAGCTCATGGTGAAGAGTTTAATGGCGGATATACCATTAAATCAGTTAAGCTAGATGGTAAAAAAGAAGTAAAATATACCATTACCGATACGAGAATGCAGATTGATCTTCCAAAAGAATTAAAAGCCAATGGAGGAGTTGCTAAAATAGAAATTGAGTATTCATTTATTTCTCCTGATTATGGATCAGACAGAATGGGTATCCAGGATACTAAAAACGGTAAAATATTTACCATGGCACAATGGTATCCAAGAATGTGTGTGTATGATGATGTCCTGGGGTGGAATACGTTGCCCTACCTTGGAGCTTCGGAGTTTTATTTAGAATATGGAAATATTACAGCTAATATTACTGTACCTGCCAATCAGTATGTAGTAGCATCCGGAGAACTTCTGAATGAGAAAGAAGTGTACAGCAAAGAAGAAATCAGCAGATGGAACGAGGCGAGAAACAGTGATAAAACAGTAATGATCCGTCCAGAATCTGAAATTGGGAAAAATAAGGCATCCGGGACAAAAACCTGGAAATTCAAAATTACACAGACGAGAGATTTTGCGTGGGCATCTTCTGCAGGATTTATTTTAGATGCTGCAAAAATCAATTTACCTAGCGGAAAAAAATCTCTGGCTATTTCGGCTTACCCTGCAGAAAGTGCTGGCGAAAAAGCATGGGGAAGGTCTACCGAATATACGAAAGCTGCTATAGAACATTATTCCAAAAAATGGTATGAATATACGTATCCGGCGGCCACCAATGTAGCAGGAAATGAAGGTGGAATGGAATATCCGGGAATCGTTTTCTGTCATATGGATTCTAAAGGAGAAGATCTTTGGGGCGTTACAGATCATGAGTTCGGACACAACTGGTTTCCTATGATCGTAGGATCTAATGAGAGATTATTTGCCTGGATGGACGAAGGATTCAATACATTCATTAACGGACTTTCAACCGAAGCTTTCAATAAAGGAGAATATTACCGTAAACCGAACCTGGCAAGATCAGGAAAGTATTTGTTGACTGATAATCTGGAACCTGTAATGGTAGGACCGGATAATATGAAAGAAAGAAGTATCGGAGCTTTGGCTTACTATAAGCCGGGAACAGGATTAGATGTTTTAAGAGAAACTATTCTTGGGCCTGAAAAATTTGATAAAGCATTCAGAACATATATTGATCGTTGGGCATTCAAACATCCTACGCCATGGGATTTTTTCCATACGATTGAAAATGTTTCCGGAGAAGAGCTGAACTGGTTCTGGAGAGGATGGTTCTTTAATAAATGGAAAATTGATCAGTCAGTTAAGAACGTACAATATGTAAACGGAGACTTTAAAAACGGAGTTCAGATTACGGTTGAAAATATTGGCCAGCTGCCAATGCCTACAACAGTACAAATCAAATTCAAAGATGGAACTGCACAGACGGTGAAAATTCCTGTTGAGGTTTGGAAAAGAAATACAGAATGGACATTCAAGGTAGATTCCAGCAAGGAAATTGATGAGGTAAAACTGGATCCGAATTCTGTTGTTCCGGATGTAAATCTGGAAAATAACAGTAAAAAACCTGCATAGTTTATATAAGATAAAATTGTGCAGTATAAAAGCCTGAGCTTACCACCGTAAGTTCAGGCTTTTTATTTTAGGGTGTTTTTCCGGGGTAAGTTGAGGGGTTTCCCTACAATGTTTTGGGAGTCAGTGATATAATTTTGTCCCACAATATTAATCAAAACAAAAACATGGAAACATTAAAATCGGTGCTTGAAGCAAGCCACGCCAAAAAAACAAAAAATGAGTTAATTGATCTTTTATCAGGAGTAGAAAAAGTTCTTACCCCGGCAGTCTATGAAAAAGTGTCGGGAGTTGAAACTTCAGAACTGAGTTCATTGACGAATAAAGAATTATTAGCCATCGTAGACGAATTCAAAAAAAGCTATGATGAAAAGTGGGAAAAATCTTTCTCAGGTGCGTCTTCAGAAATCATGAAAATGATTGCAGGTAAAATAGCTGCTGATGAAGAAATTTTCAGAACTTCTGATGCTGCCAGTGCAGATTTTGCCGCAGAATTGGGAAGCATTGACTTTGCAACTATTATTGGCGGACCGTTGGATGCTTGTGTAAAAGCACAGTCTAATGCCTCTATTGCCACTGTTAATTTCATTAATGAAGTTGGGTTCGAACTTACAGATCCAGCCAATGCGGCCAGTCCTAAAAAACTGAGAATGGCAGAATTCAAATACAAAAAAAATATTCCGAATCCGGATTTTAAAGAAGATGAGCCGGTAAGTGCTACCAATCCTAAAACAATTCCGAATGATGTAGAAATTTCAGTGCCTTTTATTGCGTTGCTGAATGTTCCGAGTTTCAGAATTGAAACCTGTGAAGTTGACTTTAATGTAAAACTTAATTCAACGTACACAAAAGATGTAAGTGACGAGTTCGGGATCAATGCCGGAGTATCTGGTGGATGGGGACCAGTGAAATTCAAAGTAGATGTATCCTATAAGAGAACTTCCAGTACAGGAATCAAAGTGGAAAAAGAATATTCTCTTGGGGTAAAAGTACGTGCTACCAATGATGAAATGCCTGCAGGGCTTGAAAAAGTGCTTGGACTTCTTTCACAATAACAGATTTTACGAAAGATGATAAAACTATCAGATTACCTGGATTATCTCAACAACGAGATAATTCAGGCTCGTAAAAAAGCAGACGAAAATGCGGTTCTTATTGCCAAAGAATACGCCCGTCATGAATACCTGAAATACTTCAAGGTTCCACGATATGCTCTGCCCAGTGTAAAGATGGATATTCCGATCAAAATCACAGATATAGATTCAGATTCCAAATATAATTTTAAACTGAATCAGGATCAGTTTGTGACAGAAATAAATGAAAGAATCCGTCTGGCAAACAAAGAGAAAAAACTGAATATTCCAGAAATAAATAAAAGACAGATTCAAACTGAAGAGTTTAAAACCCTGTTCAGTAACCTGGAAAAAAATGATCAGAAATTCGGGAAACTCCCTGCCAATGAAGTTCTTAAACTGGATCTCAGAAAGAAAATGCAGATTTTGAATTCAGGAATATTTAGACCTCAGGAAGGAACAGAAGAAGAAACCGATGAACTGAAAGAAATTTTTTCAAAAGTTCTGTTGAATAAATATACGCTGGTGAATGCAAAGCTGAACAGCATTTACATAGATCCCAATACAAGTGCAGCAGAAGATAAAGATAAGCTATTCATCAACCTTCATGTGGAAATGGAAGAGGAAGGAATCAGGATTGTATCATACAAAGATAAAGACGGCAACGAAATAGAACAGATAACTTTTGAGTAATGCAGGAACTTATTCACTTTACGGTACAGAAAATCAAAGAACTGCTGGAACAGTTCAATGAAGTTCAGGCTTTATACCTGTCAAAATCATTTGATTTTGATGCCAGGTTTGATGCATTTCTCAACGAAGTTCTGGAGTATTTCCGTACCAAAGGAAACACCAGCCATGAATCTGAAGTCTTGAAAATTATGAATATGATTTCCACCGTTAAAAGAGGTTTTAATCCCATTAAAATGGAGAAAATAGTGAATGGGAGAAGGGAAATTCTCGGAGGATTCTCATTCAATGGAATGGAAAGTATTTATGATATTCTTATGGAAATATACGCTAAGGAAAACAAAAAACTTGAGGATGCGGAAGAACTTATTTCAGGAATCATTGTATCATTATATCAGAATGGTATCCTGGATGATGCAAAGCTGAAAGACATGAATTCTGTTTCCAAGATTGAACGTTTCTGGAATTCACTGGTTGAGCAGAATACAGCCATATCCGGAATTAATAAGAAACTCAGACTGACCATTATTCCGGAGGATATTTTTCTTATTCTGGAAAAAGTATTTCTGAAATTAATTTAAAAAAGATCATTATGGAAACGGGAAGATATATTGTTCTGTTGCAGAATCAGCAGAAAAATGCACTCAAAAAAATAGAGAGAGAACTGGAAGTGAGTATTACTTCTTCAGAATTGTTATCCAAAGAAAACCGTTCTTATGAAATCATTGATCAGGATAACGGTGTACTTTACAAAAACCTGGGAGTTCTTGTGGTGGATAATATGGATGAAGATCAATTGAAAAGTGCCGTAAAAGATGAATCAAATTCTATTGTATACTATGAAAAAGAAAGAGAATTTTTTCCTGCAGATGAGTTGCAGCTGATTAGTGAACTTAAAAAACAGTCGGCCGGTCTTGCAGAAAAAATTTCAGAACTTGAAAAATATATCACCAGTAAGCCTTTGCCTCAAAAATCATTCATTGAAATGGAATGGGGATTAAAAGCTATTGGACTGGAAAATGCCAACTATACAGGAAAAGGAATTGATGTTTGTATTCTCGATACTGGGCTTGAAACTTCCCACCCGGATTTTTCCAATGAAGAAATTGAAGGAAAGTCTTTCATAGACGCTGAAGACTGGAACAGAGATCCCAACGGACATGGTACACACTGCGCTGGAGTAGCTACAGGAAATACAAGAAGTGATACCGGAAAGCGTTACGGGATTGCCAGAGACTGCAATCTGAAAATAGCAAAAGTACTTGCAGACAATGGAAGAGGAACAACCAGTAGTGTCATTGATGCGATAGACTGGGCGATTACGAAAAAATTCAGAATACTATCCCTTTCACTGGCATCTCCGGTGAGGCTAGATGATCAACCTTCTGTTCTTTTTGAAACCATTGGGGAAAGAGCATTGGAAAATAACTGTCTTATTATAGCAGCGGCTGGAAATGACAGCAACAGACCGCAGATTCCACAGCCTGTTTCAATGCCGGCTAATTCAAAATCGATCATGGCAATAGGAGCTATTGACGCTCAAATGAAGATCGCCAGATTTTCAAATGCAGGTCTCAACCCGTCCACAGGAGGAAGTATCAATGTCTGTGCTCCCGGAGTAGATATTATCAGTTCCTATCCTAAAAATGCAAAAAATAAAAGTAATTTGTACTACAGTATGAGCGGTACAAGTATGGCAGCACCACATGTTTCCGGACTTGCCGCTTTGTATATGGAACAGTTTTCCAACAAATCAGCAAAGGAGATCTGGGAACTGATTGAAAGCAAAGCAAGACCTGTTGAAGGTATAAAATACAGAGATATTGGAAACGGTTTAATACAGATATACTTATGATCACTTACCTTGCAGTTTTAAAGAAAGATATAAATTTAAAAAAGCTTGAAGTTCTCCTCAAAAGCAAAGGCATAAAACTGGCTGCTCACTACAAAACCATAGGAGTTATAAGGTTTGAAAGCCAATTGCTGATTTCTGAGTCCGATTTTCAGGACTATTTTATATCTATAGAAGAAGAAAAAGATAATTTAACAATATAATCACATCAATAAAGCTTTTCTGTCACAGAGAAGTTTTATTTTTGTCTCTTAATGATAAAATAACATATGAATTTCAGATTTTCAATGGTGTTTCTGATGTTTTTTGCATTAGGATTCTCACAAGACCTTACCGTAATGAGTTTTAATATCAGGCTGAATGTAGAGTCGGATAAAGACAATGCCTGGCCAAAAAGAAAACAGGACGTTGCTGATTTATTGACCTATTATCATCCTGATTATTTCGGAGTACAGGAAGCACTTCCGGAGCAGATGAAAGATATTAAAGCAGGTTTAAAAAATTATGACTATATCGGAGTAGGAAGAGATGACGGTAAAGAAAAAGGAGAATTTTCTGCCATCTTTTATGATACAACCAAACTGGACATTGTAAAATCCGGGACGTTCTGGTTATCTGAAACTCCGGAAAAGCCTTCAAAAGGCTGGGATGCTGCGCTGAACAGAATCTGTACCTATGCCGTATTTAAAGATAAAAAATCGAAGAAAGAATTGCTGGCAATGAATCTTCATTTTGATCATATTGGAAATGTAGCAAGAGTAAAATCTTCCGAATTGATCCTGAAAAAAATCAAAGAACTGAATCCAAAGAATCTTCCGGTAACGCTGAGTGGAGATTTTAATCTGACAGATGATTCTGAACCGATTAAAATTCTTTCCAAAAATATGAAAGACACTTTCTATCACTCTGAAACGAAACATTATGGTCCGGTAGGAACTTTCACAGGCTTCAATGTGAATGAAGTTCCAAAAGACAGAATCGATTACATTTTTACCCAAGGTTTTAAAATAAGATCTCACCGACATATCAATGACAGAAGAGAAAATCTGCTGTATCCTTCAGACCATTTTCCAGTGATTGTGAATCTTTCCCTATAAAAAAATCAATTGGTTGGAAAATCAATTTCAAATCCAATTCCTCTCAGGGATTGGATTTTTATTTGAGGATCATTGATGAAATATTTGCGAAGTCTGCTGATAAACACATCAAGACTTCTTCCCGTAAAATAATCATTGGTTTCCCAGATATTATCCAGAATATTGTCCCTTGTAATGATGGATCGGTTGTGCTTCAGAAGGTACAGAAGAAGTTCCTGTTCCCGTATGGTCAGCCGATTGTTCCCGTTAGGATGTGACAACATAAGTTTGGTGGTATCCAGTGAGAATTCTCCGATCTTTATCTGACTTTCCGTAACAGCAGGAAGTGTTCTTTTCAGAATATTTTTAATTCGTAAAACAAGTTCTTCAGGATCGCAGGGTTTCGCAATATAATCGTCAGCACCTATTTTCAATCCTGTCAATCGGTCAATTTTTTGATTTTTAGCCGTTAAAAATAACAAAGGGAAATTACTCCTTTCCTTAATAATCATTTTCGCCAGCGAGAAACCATCTATATTGGGCATCATCACATCCAGAATTCCTATCTGAAAGGGGAAATCAGTCTGAACCAATGGCACAATATCTTCCGGATTCTGAAACCAGCTGACTTCAAAATCTTCCAATTCAAGATACTGCTTAAGAATCATTCCGAAATCCGGATCATCTTCTGCCAGAAGGATTTTAGTTTTCATAAGGAATTGATATTTTAAAAGTACTGCCGGTATGAAGCTGGCTGGAAACCTCTATTTTACCACCATAACTGGCAATGATTTTTTTTACGAAATAAAGTCCCAGCCCAAGACCTTTGCTATTGTGGATGTTATTATTCTGTATTCTGTAGAATTTTTCGAAAATATTGTTCAGCTCTTTTGTTTCCATACCTTTACCGTTATCGGAAACTTCAAATTCTAATTGTTGAGAACTGTTTCTGACACCTATTGTAATAACTGATGCTCCATATTTTACACTGTTTTCACAAAGGTTTTTAATGACCGTTTCCATCAGGTTTTTATCAAAAGGCAGCTCTTGTGAAACTGTATTTTCAAGCTTAAAATCTGTATTGGGATAAGTAACTGAAAGATCCTGAATAAAAAAGTTCCAGTGCTCAGGTTGTATAGCGGTCATTTCATCAGGAATTTCATCTTTATGAAGCTGAAACATCAGGCTTTCAAGACGTGAAATCTGTCTGTCAATAAGAGGAAGTGTTTCAGGATTCCATTCTTTTTTTAATGCTTTCGAAGCTATTTTTAAAGTAGCGATAGGAGTTTTAAATTCATGAGAAATGTTATCCACAATGTTGTGGAGGACTTCCACCTGCTTCTGCTGCTGAATAAGATTTCTGATCGTGAAAATATAAAGCAGAAGAACTCCTGAAAGAAGAATAACGCAGCATATAATCAATAAGGTAAGCTCTTTGAAAACAATACTTTTTATATTTCTGATCTCAAAATCTGTCTGGGTTTTAACAAGAAAAGTATTCTTTTTTTCAATATGTCCTTTATCTGTATCATTTCTTTTGGTGGTTGAGGTTTCCCAACTTCCGTTACTGGCAATGCGTGGATTTTTTAGCTTATCCTGCGTTTCAAAAATAACAATAGGTTCGGTAATTACTTTTGAGCTGTCCGGAAGATGAACAATGGAAAGATATCGTATTCTTGCGGAGATTTCGTAACCGTCTTTTTTATAACGACTGTCAATATAATGAATCAGTCTTTCTCTGGCAGATTTCCTGTTTTCTACGAAATAACGGAGAAAATCTTTTTTGTTGATCTCTTTATTATGATACTGTATAATGATTTCCTGAAGAGAATCATCATTTCTTTCTTTAGCCTCCTGGATGTCTTCAAGATTGTCTGTGTAATTGGTAAGCCCATCATTCACAGATCTGTAGATATCCCTCTCTTTTACCTGATAGGTTTTATACATAAAATAAACCTGGATTCCCAATAAAAGCAGGAATAGAGCGGCAAAAACCGGGATGAGAATTTTACTCTTGGTTATCATTAAAACAAAGATAAAACTTTAGTCATGTTCCGGAAATGATTATTTTATTATTAACCTTCCGTTAACCATAGTGTTGAATCTCCACAAATAAAGCTTTATCCATCTTCCTGAATCTGGATGTGTTGATATCAGAAAATACATTAACCCATCATTAACCTTCCATTAACTGTATTTGTTCCAGCCAATATAGAATTTTGTATCCATAGAACAGAACAATAGATTTTGTTTGAGAGGATAAAAAAAAATAACCATGTATAAGATTCTTTTTTTTCTGTGTTTTCCAGCTTTGATTCTTGCCCAGCAACAAAAAGCTGGAGGAACAGTGGTAAATACCGAAAATGAAAAGCTTTCATCTGTAAAGGTGGAAGTGTATAATGCTCAGGATAAATTAATCAAAAAATTAAAAACAGATGACAATGGGAAATTTGTACTGGAAGATATTTCAGAGGAAAATATAAAGCTGGTCATTAAAAATCAGGGATACTCTTTATTTGAGAAAAAATTGGATTTAAAAGAGCCTGAACCACTGAATATCATTCTTAAAAAGGAAGCTCATGAAATAGAAGGTGTGATAATGACGAAACGTAAACCTTTAGTGAAAAGAAAGGTAGACCGTCTGGAATTTAATGTGGAAAACAGTAATATTTCTTCACTCAATGCCTGGGAAATTTTAAAAAATACACCCAGTGTTACCATCAACAACAGTGTATTGAGTGTAAAGGGAAGTACCGGAATTCTGGTGACGATTAATGATAAAAAAGTAATGCTGACAGGGGATGAACTTAAAAACCTTCTGGAAAATACACAGGGAGATGAAGTGAAATCTGTGGAAGTGATTACCAATCCGCCTGCAAAATATGAAGCTTCGGGAAGCGCAGTACTGAATATCGTTCTGAAAAAGAATAAAATTGAAGGTTATCGCGGTATTCTTTCATCCAAATATGTGCAGACCCAATATGCAAAAGGCGTTTTTGGTGTTTCTCAATATTATAAAAAAGATAAACTTTCCTTAATGGGAAGCTATTATAAAGGGCTGGGAACGTACTACCGGGAAGGAACAGATTATGTAAACTATCCGGAAAGCCAAACCCGATGGGTAAGTACGATGAACAGGAAGGATAAAAACAATAACCAGAATACCCTGAATTTTAATGCGGAATATGAACTGGACAGCCTGACCAATTTAAGCTTTAACTACTCAGGGTATTTTTCTCCAAAGTCCTTCGGGACTTATAATGTCCCTACGTTGATCTATAACCAGCAGGATATAGTGGAATCTGATTATACCACGATCAATGATCACCGTTCCCGTTCCATCAATAACTCGGTAAGTTTTCAGATAGACAGAAAACTGAATAAAAAAAGCAACCTTTCATGGATCAATTATTTTACCGGAAATAATGTGGATAAATACCAGAATGTAATCACCTATCTGAACTTTGCAGGCCAACCACCTAAAGAAGATAACTTTATTACTCAGAATAAAGCAGATGTTCAGCTGTATTCCACTCAGTTCGATTATCTGTGGAAAGCGGATAAGCTGGAACTTGAATCTGGTACGAAATATAGTTTTGTAAAGACAAGCAGTCAACTTGATTTCTCCGATAATGAGAACGGAGTATTACAATACCGGCCGGAGAAAAGCAGTATTTTTGATTATAAAGAACACAATTTTGCTCTATATTCTTCATTAGCCTACAATATAGGGAAATGGAGTTTTAAAGGTGGACTTCGTGCGGAAATGACAGATCTTGAAGGAATAGTTTCCGAACCTTATGAATTGAACAAGACTAATTATTGGAAATTCTTTCCCACTTTTTATGTACAGTACACCACAGAAAATAAACAGGAGTTTGGGTTCTCCTATGGGAAAAGAATCAGCAGACCTTCCTATTCATGGTTGAATCCTGCAAAATCTTACTACAATCTGTTTTCTTATTACCAGGGTGATCCGAAATTAAAAGCGACAATTACCCATAACCTCAATCTTACCTATTCCTGGAAAGACTGGAATCTTGATTTGTATTATCGAAAAGAAATTTATCCTTCTATGGAAATTTCCTATCAGGAGCCAAGTACCAACAGTTTGATTTATTATTTTACCAATATCGAGAAAGGTGAAGCTTTCGGGTTAAGCTTGTATAAAAATTTCCAGGTGAAATCCTGGTGGAATATTATCCTTTCTGAAAATCTTGAGCACAACGAGAATTATTTCAAAGGAATTGATGGAATGTTGTATAAAAATAAAGTCTGGAACTGGGTTTCGAACATCTCAACAAGTTTTACGCTGGATAAAAATAGCGACTGGAAAATGGAAATGGGACACCGCTACTATTCTCCCGGCATACAGGGAACTTTCAGAATATCTTCTTTGTGGTCAGCCTATTTTGTAATGAATAGAAAATTCTTTAGTAAAAAGCTGGAAGCCAGTCTTGTTTTTAGCGATATTTTCAGATCTACAGGGCAGAAGGTCAGTACAAAATATGCGAATCAGGATAACTATTTTCTTGATTATTCCGATACTCAGGGAGTGACATTTTCATTGAAATTCAACTTTGGAAATCAATCGGTTAAAAATGCAAAAACCATTAAGAAAACAGCCGAACAGGATAGATTGTAGAATATTTTAATTCAAAAGTTAATTACAGTGAAATATTATCGTAAAATAATGGTCGTCTGATGGTGTATTTTCGCTATTTTTGATGCCTATCTTTAAAAAGATTGCTATGAAGAAAATTTTTTCCGGAATGCTGATCGCAGTTTCTTTACTGCAATTGTCAGCTCAGGAATTGTATATGCCGAGGAATATCAAAAAAGCGTATGAGAGAGGAACACGTGATATCTCCGGAGCGCCAGGAAAAAACTACTGGCAGAATAAAGGAGTGTATAATGTAGAGGTGAAAGTAGATGCTGCTACAAAAATAGTTTCCGGAAAAGAAACCATTGTCTATACCAACAACAGTCCCGATAATCTGAACGAACTGGCTATACGATTTGTGAATAACCTTCACAAACCACAGTCGCCAAGATCAGGATTTGTATCCAAAGATTTCCTTTCATCCGGACTGAAAATTAAATCCTTTACTGTAAACAACGTAAAATATGAGATCAACAGTGATGATTGGAGTACAGTTGAAAAAGTAAAATTAAAATCAGCTTTAAAATCTAAATCAAAAGCTGAAATTAAAATAGAGTGGGAATATCCATTATCAGTGCAGAGTGGAAGAGAAGGGCAGATTGACCCTGAAACATTCTATGTGGCATATTCTTTTCCAAGAATTTCCGTGTATGATGATTACAACGGATGGGATATGCTGCAGCACTCAGATAGACAGGAATTTTATAATGATTTCAATGATTACAGTTTTGCTATCACTGCACCGAAAAATTATGTAGTTTGGGCAACCGGAGATTTTCTGAATCCGGAAGCTGTCCTTCAGCCGGAATATTTAAAAAGATATAAAGCTTCTCTGAAAAGTGATAAGCTGATGCATATTGCTACAGAGCAGGAAATGAAGTCCGGAAAAGTAACAAGACAGAATAAATGGAATGTCTGGAAGTTTAAAGCAAGCCATATTACAGATTTCTGTTTTGCAATGAGCAACCACTATGTGTGGGATGCTGCCAGTGTTCAGTTAAAAACAAAAAGAGCCAGCGTTCAGGCAGGATATAAAAACGGAGCGAAAGATTTTGAACATTACGTAGACTGGATGCGCTATAACCTGGATTGGTTTTCAAAAAACTGGCCGGGAGTAGAATATCCTTACAACGTAATGACGGCTATTCAGGGGTATGCAGATATGGAATATCCTATGATGATCAATGATACCAGTATTCCTGATGATCTTAATGATGCCAGGTTGACGGCAGATCATGAAATTGCCCATACTTATTTCCCTTTCTATATGGGGATCAATGAAACAAGATATGCATTTATGGATGAAGGCTGGGCGACCACGCTGGAATATCTTATAGGAATTGATGAAAACGGAGAGGCTGCTGCTAAGGAATTTTATAAAAACTTCCGTGTTAAAAAATGGATCAATGATCCTTCTGCAGAGCAGGATCAACCGGTGATTACGATGAGTACACAGGTGAGCGGTGCCGGATATGGAAACAACTCCTATGTAAAATCTTCATTGTCTTATCTGGCTCTGAAAGATTATTTAGGAGATGAACTTTTCAAAAAAGCATTACATCATTACATGGATAACTGGAATGGAAAACATCCGGTTCCGTGGGATTATTTCAATTCTATGAATACAGGATCAGGAAAAAATCTGAACTGGTTCTTCCAGAATTGGTTTTATACCAATAATTATATCGACTTAAAAGTAACAGGAGCATCCCAGATGAATGATATGCTTACCATAAATGTAACGAATGTAGGTGGGTTTGCCATTCCTTTTGATGCAATATTGTCTTATGATGACGGAGCTACGGAGAAAATTCATTTTTCACCTTCAGTTTGGGAAAAAGATCAGAAACTGACCGATCTTGTAATTCCTATTAAGAAAAAAGTAAAATCTGTACAATTGGACGGAGATATCTTTATGGATTATACTCCGGATGACAACCATAAAAATTTATAAAGTAAAAGCCTTCAGATTCTGAAGGCTTTTTGTTTTAAAAATAGGCTGTTAATCGTAAGCCTAGCGTAATATAATTGATTTTTTCTTTAGTAATCAGGTTATTAAGTTCCTGATTCAGTTCGTCACCATCCTTAATCTCATCGCTGAAGTAATAGCGGATTGTAGAATTGATCTGATTGTAATCTGTATAGAATGTAAGGCCTAATCCAGGATTGAACTTGTAGGTCATGGAAGCACCGGTGTTCCAGCGGAAAGCTGGTTTGGGCTTGTATCTGGCGATCTGAAGTTCGTGGTTGGGAGCATCAATATCGTTTCCTTTTACAAATACTTTTCCACTTGCTGTTGCAGCATATCCTCCGGTTACCTTTAAAGTAAGCTGCCATTTTTCTGATAATTCATGAGAAAAATAAGGTCCGATGCCTGCAGAAAGAAAGCCCATAGATTGTGTTTTAATTTCATGATCACCAAAATCCTGTGCGTCATCAAAAGTTATTCTTTGGGATTTAATAGGGAAGCTGCTGAAGGATACATCTGCACCTACTCCCCATTTTTTTGAAAAGAAGTAAGCGCCTTCCAATCCTCCTTCAAAACCGATTTGCTTTTTGTCATCCAGCTCAGATTCTTTCAGGAAGTTGGTGGTACCTAATGCGGTTCCCATTTTTAGAGCAAGAAAAGAAGGATAATCATTGCCCTGTATTCTGGATAAGAGACTTAAATTATCTCCCTTGTTTTTATAAATTTTGTCAATAAAAAAATACCCCAGTTCTGTAGATATAATTCCGATACCTGCACCGGCCAGAATATCCGGAACCCAATGTCTGTTGTTTAAATTTCGCCCAAGCCCTGTAAGAGTTGCAGAACCATATCCTGCAATACTGTAGGCTGGGTTTACCAAACCATATTCTTTGTGCAGAAAACTGGCGTTGGTAAAAGCCATTGCCGCATGTCCTGATGGAAAAGAGTTGTTTTTGGATCCATCCGGGCGTTCTACTTTTGTTGTATATTTAATAGAATTGACTAAAATGGCCATGATGGCTAAACTCGTACCATAAGATAAAGTAGCTCTCCCGAGATTGTTTCTACCTTTTACACCTGCCAGCTTTAAACCGTAAACAGCTACAGCTGGAGCGTATTGTAGATAATCATCATATTTTACTTTGAAGTTGGGAAGGTATCGGTTTCTTACCTCACGAATATTCTCTTTTTCTCCCCATGTTGCAGCGGCAGCGGTAAACAGAAGAGCAGGAGCTACTGATTTTTTCACCCATTCTTTTTGAAAAAAAGGAGTTTTCTCCTGAATAGCATATCCTGAACTGATGAGGGCTAAATCTTCCTTGAGATTTCTGGATGGGATAGTATCCAGTGTTTTAATTTTGATAGTATCCTGAGCTTTAATACAGTATAAATGCAATAGTATTCCTGATGCTAATGCTATTTTTTTCATCTTAGTGGTGTTGAAATTTAAATCGCGTAAAAATATTAAAAAAATCTATCCCAAAAATTGAGATAGACTATTTTAATATTTTTATAATATTCTAATTGAGGTTGTTGGTTATCTTAATCCAGCTCTTGGTCCGGATGCTGCCACTACAGCCTGCATTCTTGTTTTTTGATTGGCAGAAAACATCACCATAGATTTATCATCTACATAATCCATGTAATTCATGAACATCTGAGAACGGCTTACACCACCACAAACTCTGTTTAAAGGATAAGTAGGATTTCCATAGTTAGGACCAGGAGAGGTAGGAGTGTCATTAGAGTAATCTGTCTGACAACCTGTATCGGATGATCCCCAAAGGTGAGGCAGATTTAGGTAGTGTCCTACTTCATGCGTTACTGTTCTTCCTAAATTAAATGGAGCAGATGCACCTGTTTTTCCGATATATTGATATCCAATTACAAGACCATCATACCATTGCCCTGCATTTTCAGGATAATAAGCATAACCTAGAGTTCCTGGTTGGTTGTTTTCGTCAAGAATTGAATTAACAACCCAAATGTTCATATTTTTATTTACATCAGTAGCATCAATACCTCCGGTACTAGCTTTTTTCATTTGCTCCAGATCAGATCTCCAGCCTGTCTTGGTACTTTGCTTACGGTTGGTTGCTACTAGTTTGAAACGGATTTTTACATCACCTGCTGCAGCTGGTTGAAATGCAGAAGGAATTTTATTAATATCAGAATTGGTTGCCCCATAATCGGCATTAAGGACTGCAATCTGTTCTGCAATTCTTGCGTCGGAAACATTTTGAGCAGAAGTGTTGTAAATTACGTTAAAAACAACTGGGATTTCAACAGTTCCATCGGCAAGAACTTTTCCCACTTTAAGATTTTCTGCAAATTTTTCAGTACTGAATTCAATATCAGCCATTTTTTGTTTTAATGCAGGGTTTTTCAGAAGCATTGCTTGTCTGATTTCTTCTGATGGACAACCTCTTTTAAGAGCACTCGGAACAGTGTTATCCTGATCCGGAGAAGTCTCGTTTTGGTTGGTTAAGCTGTCGTTGTTGCACGCCGACATAAGGCCCAGAATCAGGGCTCCAAATAGGAATTTTTTCATATCGTTATAATATAATTTGGTTGAGGGCGTGAAATTATAGTATTTGAAATTAATATGCAAATTATTTCTATAAATATTTAATAAATACCTAAATTTTAATTAATTTGTTTGAATTAAAATCAATTAAATATGAATTGTATTGAATTTTAGTTAAAATCAATTATTTGTTTTATATTTCACATTTAAGTGTATTTTGAATGTAAATAATTTTATCATTTTTCTATTTTTTATAGAATATTTTTTATAATAAATCGAACTAAGAAGGTTTTTAAAAACAAGTCAGAAACTATTGATTTCTTATCAGATTATGTTCTAACATTTCCAGTGCTGGCTTTGATTTCAATGTTTTTCCTTTATATTCCTGAAAGGCAAGCAGAATGGAATAAAAAAATCTGTCTCAAACTTGAGACAGATTTTAAATAGGTAAAAAGATTTTAATTTTAATACACTCTCAATCCGGATCTTGCTCCAGAAGAAGCTACTACAGACTGCATTCTCGTTTTTTGTCCTGCAGAGAACATAAACATAGCTGCATCATCTACATAATCCATGTAATTCATAAACATTACAGATCTTTGTACTCCACTGCATGTATTATATAGCGGGTAAGAAGGTTTTCCATAATTAGCAGTAGTCTGTGTAGGAGTATCACTTACCTGGTCGTTTCCACAATTGGCATCTCCCCAGATATGTCTTAAGTTCAGATAGTGACCTACCTCATGCGTTGCAGTTCTTCCCAGGTTGAAAGGAGAAGAAGCTCCGGTTTTTCCAAAATATGGAGCGGCAATTACAACACCATCATTCCATAAGCCTGCAGATTCAGGGAAAGTGGCATATCCAAGAATGGTGCGTCCCTGGCTGGTCATTTTGCCTACAACCCATAAGTTTAAATAATTGGTAGGGTTAGTGGCGTCAATTCCTCCTTTAGAGGCTTTTTTCATATCATCATTAGTTGCCCAGCTTGTTTTTGAAGTGGATTTTCTAACGGTGTTTACCAGTCTGAATTTTACTTTTGTATCACCAGAACTTACGGGCTGGAATTCGGTTGGAATTTTATTAACATCACTGTTCGTGGCTGTATAGTCTGCATTCAATACTGCAATTTGTTCTGCAATTCTTGCATCAGAAACGTTTTCAGCAGTCGTTTTGTAGATAACATTTACGATAACAGGGATTTCTACAGTACCATCAGCAAGAACTTTTCCAAATTTCACATCATTGGCGAATTTTTCTGTATTGCTTTCTAATGCCGCGAATCTTTGTTGAAGTTCAGGACTTTTTTTCAATGCTTCCTGTCTGATTTCCTCAGAAGCACAGCCTCGTTGGGCTAAACCTGCAGTAGTTGCATTTTCGTCAGTTGTGTTTTCATTTTGATTAGTAATGCTGTCATTGTTACATGCAGCCATTACAGTGAGCATACAAGCTCCGAATAATAGTTTTTTCATATCAAAATCATTTAGGTTGAGGATGTGAAATTATATTATTTGAAATTAATATGCAAATAAATTTTTGATTTCTTTGTAAAATTGTTAATTATTGTGGGTGATTATTGGTTTTAGTTTAATGTTTTTTAAAATGTATTGAATTTTAATCAATTTTAAAAAATATGCTAATGTGATCTTAATTTTTAATTATTTTAAATGAATGCTTTTCGTTTAAATTTACTTTTGATAGAATTTTTTCATGGTAAAATCTAATTTGCAAAACCATTTTTAATGGCAAAAACCGCAAGCCCTACACGGGTTTTCAAATCCAGTTTTTCACATAGTTGATCACGGTAGCTTTCCACTGTTCTTGGGCTACAGCACATCCTATCCGCAATTTCCTTATAACTGAGTTCGGTTACTGTATATTTCAGGAACTCTTTTTCTCTGTCTGAAATTCTTATTGCGATCTCAGATTCTGTTTCTTTATTAAGATTGGAAAATATGATCTTGGAAGCCCAGTCCGGATAAAAAAAGCCATCACTATTGAGGCGGGTAAGTGCAGTTTCCAAATCTCTTGGATGGGTGTTTTTTAGCAGATAGCCTTTTGCACCGCTCTTAATCATCTTAATTACGCTGTTGTCATCTCCCTGCATACTGAGCGCCATAATTTTAATATCGGGATGATTTTTTGTAAGCCAGACTGCGGTTTCAAAACCGTCCATAATAGGCATGCTGATATCCAAAAGAATAATATCAGGAATGGTATTGCCTTCTTCGAATTTCTGGATGAGATCTTTCCCGTTTTCACTTACATAGATTACTTCAAATTCACTGAAATTACCAATAATTCCTTCCAGAGCTTTTGCAATAAGTATATGGTCGTCAACAATGACAATAGATTTTTTCATGACTGTTTTTTTAAGATAATATTGATTTGTGTTCCCGCATTTTCCTGGCTTTCCATACAAAAACTTGCTCCTATAATTTCAGCTCTGTTTTTCATATTCGTTAGCCCTATTCCGTTGGACTTGATCTGTGAAGTATCAAACCCGATTCCATCATCACGAATATCAAGCTCCCAAAGAGTGTCTTCTGAAGTGTTCAGGTTTATAAAAATATTTTTACAATGGGAATGTTTTATACTGTTTTGAATAAATTCCTGAGTAATTCTGAGTAAAACATTTTTATGAACAAAGCCCAGATCCAGTTGTTTGAAATTGTGTTCAAAACTTACATGACATTTTTTGAAGGAATTGGTGTTATCCACTTCTTCCTGTATCAAAGTTACAATTTCCTTCTGATTGATATTGTCATCTGTCAATGTTTTTGACAAGCTTCTAAGATCCTGCAGAGATTGATTAATAATCTGTGAAACCTGATCAATTCTTTCACTTGCTTCAGAAACTTTGTTTTCATAAAGCATCTGCTGTACATAAAGACTTACGAGGGTAAGTTTCTGGCCGATATTGTCGTGCAATTCCCGGCCAATCTGCTGCATGGTGGCTTGTTGTATTTCCAGTTGGGTAGACAGGAGTTCTCTCTGATGAAGTTCATTTTTTCTTTCAATTTCATTCACATGTTCCTTCTTGCGTTGTTTGTAACTTCTGATATAGATTAATACTGCCGTTACAAACATTACAAAAAGTATATTGAATAGAATGATAACAATTAAGAGCTCTGTTTTCCCCATATGAATGAACTTGCAAATAAAATATACATGACCACGCCTGACATTAGAAAATAACTAAAATAAATATCCCAGATCTCCATATAATTCAATAGAATTGAATAAAATGCCATAAAAGGTAGTGTTCCTATATAAGAAAGTGTTATACCTAAATTAATATAAAACATTCTGTTTTTATTAAAGTGAAGAATATCCTGGGAGTTAATTTGTTTGTA
Organism: Chryseobacterium indologenes; assembly: GCF_002025665.1. Lineage (GTDB taxonomy): Bacteria > Bacteroidota > Bacteroidia > Flavobacteriales > Weeksellaceae > Chryseobacterium > Chryseobacterium metallicongregator. Next base: position 523,973 of record NZ_CP018786.1, read on the forward strand.
ATATTCCATCACTACCAAAAGCATTAAGATAAGGCATCCAAAAGTATAGTTAAAAGCAAATACAATTTTATTGCCCGAAAAATACAATTCATTGGGAATAAATGAAAGAAGATAAAGGAGGGATAATCCGTAAAAAAGCTTTGGCTTTCCTAAAGATTTGGCTGCATATAACCAGTAAAAAAAAATAAACTGGATAGGCATTAAAAAATAATTATAGAAATAAGCTTTAGAAAAATAAGCAAATTTTCCCCATCTACCATATGCTTCACTAAGAAAGATAAAAACTAAGAAAAATACAAAAAATTTCCAATATTCTTTTCTTATACGATTGTAATACAAAAGGCCAACAAACGCAGCAAGTCCCTCAGCCCAAAGCATGCTTTTGCTTGCAAACTCTTGGAAATCCGTCATGTATTTGTTATTTAATTATTAATATAATTCACCAAACGAGTTCTTAGGAGGCGTTAGTTGTCCATTGTTTTCTCCAAGACCTGTATCATCATCTTCTTCTCCTCCAATGCCTTTGGCAGATCGTGCATTTAACGCTAAAGGTTTGCCATCCGTATCTGGAGATTGATTGAAATCGTAATCATGAAACTCTCCTGTTTCATCAGCTTTTTTTAGGGTCGGAATCATTACTAATGTATGCTTTCCTGCATATTCGGTAGGAACAGGGTGAGAGTCCATTATAGACCAGTTTTCTTCTTTTGGATAAGCAGCATAATAAAATCTTATACCTAAATCTTCCGTAGATACATCTGGATTTACTTTAGCAGCTTCAGCTTCAATTGTAGCGATGAAATTTTTTAATTTCGGAAGATCGAACCAGATGGAATGAGCATCTTGTGTTCCTAAAGCAGTGTTAATAACATTTAGATGATTTTGACGGTAGTTGTTGATCAGAGCCTGGATAAGGCTTTTTGACATAGTCCCGGGCTGTAATGGATTGTTTGATTCTGTATTCATAGCTTAGTGGTTTACGGTAAAACTCAATTAATATGCAAATCTCGTAAAAAATATTATAGAAAATGTATTTGCTAATTGGGAATTACACTGTTATTTTTACCGTGTTTTTACGGATTGCATGAAAAGTATAATGATTTAGATCCTACCCAAAGGAGAATTCCTCTATAAAAAAGCGGAGAAATATGCTTTCCCCGCTTTTTCTTTAAATACATGGATACTTTCTCCAATCCCTGCAAGTATAATCTACTGTGCAACAGAGGCCTTGAGGGCAGCTCCAGTCTTCGCCACACGCAATTGGGAATGGTTCATTTCCGCCATCAATTTTCTTTAATTCATTTCTTTTTAGTTTTTTCATGTTGATTTTGTTTAAGTTATTAGAATAGTAAATATAATTATATTTCACTTAATAAGGATAAATTGATTAAAAAAATAAGTGCTGCAGATTATTCTACAGCACTTATTCACAAAAATAATGTATATGAAAAAAAACTATTTTATTGTTCAGTAGGTCGGAAAACTAATCCTGTTTCTACAAAATAATCCAGCGTAATTCTGTCTCCGTCATTCACATTTCCCGCAAGAATTTCTTTAGACAATTTGTTTAAAACTTCCTGTTGGATTACTCTTTTCAATGGTCTTGCTCCGAAGGCAGGATCATATCCTTTATCCATCAGATAATCTACCGCATCCTGAGTGAAAGTCATAATGATGTTTCGTTTAGATAACATTTCATTGAATCCTCTTAATTGATACTGAACGATTTTTCCGATTTCTTTTTTCTTTAAAGGCTGGAAGAGTACAATCTCATCAATTCTGTTCAGGAATTCCGGACGAAGCGTCTGTTTTAAAAGATCAAAAACTTCATCTTTTGTTTTATCCACAATTTCATCCTGATTTTCTTCAGTAAGGTTTTCAAAATTCTCCTGAATCAGATGCGAACCTAAATTCGAAGTCATGATAATAATAGAATTTTTAAAATTCACCACTCGCCCCTTATTATCCGTCAGACGTCCATCATCCAGAACCTGAAGCAATGTGTTGAAAACATCAGGGTGCGCTTTTTCAATCTCGTCTAAAAGCACTACAGAATAAGGTCTTCTTCTTACTGCCTCAGTCAATTGTCCGCCTTCATCATAACCTACATATCCCGGAGGAGCTCCTACCAATCTTGAAACACTGTGACGTTCCTGATACTCACTCATATCAATTCTCGTCATATTGTTTTCATCATCGAATAAGAATTCTGCCAATGCTTTTGCCAGCTCAGTTTTACCTACTCCGGTTGTTCCCAGGAATAAGAATGAACCGATAGGTTTTTTATCATCGCTCAATCCTGCTCTGTTTCTTCTGATGGCATCTGCCACCGCCTGAATCGCTTCATCCTGTCCTACAACTCTGTGGTGTAGCTCAGTTTCAAGATTCAATAATTTTTCTCTTTCTGATTGCAGTAATTTGGTTACGGGAATACCTGTCCATTTACCAATTACTTCAGAGATGTTTTCTGCAGTAACTTCTTCTTTGATCAGCTCATTCTGATGATTCTGCATTTCCAGCTCTACTTTGGCTAGTTCTTCCTCTTTTTCACGAAGCTTCCCGTATTGGATCTCCGCTACTTTTGCATAATCTCCTGCTCTGGAAGCTCTTTCTGCTTCGTGTTTCAGAGATTCAATATCTTTTTTGATCTGGGTAAGATCTTCACTTTTCTGTTTTTCTTTCAGCCATTTGGCATTGATCTCATTTCTCTGTTCGGAAATTTTAGCAATATCTTCCTTCAGATGATCAATTTTAGTCTGATTGCCTTCTCTTGAGATAGCAGCTAATTCAATTTCCAGCTGCATCAGTCTTCTGTCCAGAACATCCAGCTCTTCCGGCTTGGAATTGATTTCCATTCTCAGTTTTGCAGAAGCTTCATCAATAAGGTCAATCGCTTTATCCGGTAAGAAACGATCTGAAATATATCTTTGTGACATTTCCACCGCAGCAATAATTGCTTCATCTTTAATTCTTACTTTGTGGTGGGCTTCATATTTATCTTTAATACCACGAAGGATAGAAATTGCAGATTCAGTATCCGGTTCTTCCACCATTACTTTCTGGAAACGTCTTTCCAACGCTTTGTCTTTTTCAAAATACTTTTGGTATTCATTCAAAGTAGTGGCGCCAATGGCTCTTAATTCTCCTCTTGCCAAGGCAGGCTTTAAGATATTGGCTGCGTCCATTGCTCCTTCACCACCTCCGGCTCCAACCAAAGTGTGGATCTCATCAATGAAAAGAATAATCTGCCCATCAGACTTGATTACTTCATTTACAACGGATTTTAAACGCTCTTCAAATTCACCTTTATATTTTGCTCCGGCGATCAAAGCTCCCATATCCAATGAGAATAAAGTTTTATCCATCAGGTTTTCAGGAACGTCACCACTGATAATTCTGTGGGCAATTCCCTCGGCAATTGCAGTTTTACCTACACCCGGTTCTCCAATAAGGATTGGGTTGTTTTTAGTTCTTCTGGAAAGGATCTGTAAAACCCTTCTGATTTCTTCATCACGCCCGATTACCGGATCCAGTTTTCCCTCTGCTGCTAACTCGTTGAAATTTTTAGCATATTTATTTAAAGACTGATACGTTTCCTCTGAGCTGGCAGAAGTTGCTTTGCTTCCTTTTCTTAATTCTTTGATTGCGCCTTCCAAAAGATTTTTGGTAACACCCATATCTTTCAGCATTTTGGATACTTCAGAAGTTGTTTCCAAAAGGGATAACCATAAATGCTCAATCGTTACATATTCGTCACCCATTTTCTTAGCGATGTTGGGTGCATCCAGCAATACTTTATTAGCAGATTGTGAAAGATAAATGTTTCCTCCCTGTACTTTAGGAAGCTTTTCTAAATTTTCGCGGTTGCGCTCTCTTACTAAATTAGCATCTGCTTCAGATTTTTTTAATAAGAAAGGCGATATGTTTTCATCTACCTGGAAGATTCCTTCAAGAAGATGTTGAGGTTCGATACTTTGATTGCCCAGTTCCATAGCAACCTGTTGTGCTGCCTGGATGGCTTCCTGTGATTTTACAGTATATTGGTTTAAGTTCATATTTTTATATATTTTTGGTAATGGTTTGTTTAACGTTTAGTTTTTAAAAAACATCAAGAAACCAAATTCTGAGGCTTAGTTTCTTAATGCCATCAATTATTTAATCATTTATTCGATGACTGTATCGCAAAAACTGTTCAATTATTAAATTTACAAAAAAATAGGACAAATTTTCCGGATATTGTATTTTTAACGGAAATTTAACTTGACAAAATTTCCGATTTCGTAATTATTTCTTGGAAATCCATGAACAAAAAGTCATAGCAAGGTAAAATAGCTAAAGATTGAGACTGAAGATGATGGGTCTTTTTTCTTTTTATGCTCAAAAAATGAACAGTTTAATTCAGAATAATTACTTTTGCATTTTACCAGATGGAATTAAAAGAAAAACAGAGAAAAATATTAGACGTAGCCGTAGAACTTTTCAAAGAGAAAGGGTATATGGGAAGCTCAGTAAGAGACCTGGCTACCAAACTCAATATCAAGGCAGCATCGCTATATGCACACATCCGTTCAAAGGAAGAAATTCTGGAATGGATTTGTTTTGGCATTGCTCAGGAGTTTTTCGATGAGCTTCAGGAAGTAAAAAATACAGATATTGCTCCAAAGGAAAAGCTGAATCTATTACTGGATAAGCATCTTTCTGTTGTTCTTAAAAACCGTGATGTTACCCATATTTATTCCAATGAGTGGAAACATCTTGAAGAAAGACTTCCCGAATTTGTAGAATTGAGAAAAAACTATCAGCAGGAAGTAGAAGAACTGATTTCCGAGATCTACAAAGCTGAAAAATGGGAGCTGAAATCACCATCATTTACCACAAGATTTATCCTTCATACTTTAAATAATTCTTATTTCTGGTTCAAGAGAAGCAGTGATTCTACAGATGAAATTACCGATGAGATCAGAGAAAAAATTCTTTTTGGATTATTGGGTAACCAGAAAAATTAATCACCCCTGTGTCATTCTGACGAAGGAAGAATCTCATAATTATACTTTTTAGTCACGAATTTTAATACTACGTTTGTTATTTCGAGATAGAGAAATGATTCATTCATGTATTTAATATGAGATTCTTCTCTACACTTCGTTCCGCTCAGAATGACATTGGGCATAATTTTAACTATCTTTCTTATTTAGAATCATTCAAAATATGACAAAAGTCATAAAAATTTTGCCAGCTAGCAAAATCTTTTTAAATTTACACCTAACAAATGTTAGTTAGTTTTATGGATTTTTCAGTTGAATATCTGGAGCTGGGTCAGTTAAGACAGCTTCAATCCGACCGGTTGATCAGCCTGATCAGCTATTTGGGAGAGAAGTCGGAATTTTATAAAAAGAAATTTGATGAATTACAAATATCTCCACAGGATATAAGGTCGATTGAAGATATCGCTAAACTTCCTATTACTTACAAACAGGATTTAAGAGATAACTATCCGTTCGGGTTATTTGCTGTTCCTAAAAGTGAGCTTCAACGTATACACTGTTCAAGCGGAACTACGGGAAAACCAACGGTAGTAGGGTATACTAAAGAAGATGTTGACCTTTTCAGTGAAGTGGTGGCAAGATCTTTACATGCGGCAGGCGCAAGACCAGGAATGCAGTTGCATAATGCCTATGGCTACGGGATTTTTACAGGAGGTTTAGGCCTTCATTACGGAGCCGAAATGTTGGGAATGAGCGTCCTTCCTATTTCTGGGGGAATGACGGCAAGACAGGTAGACTTGATTGTGGATTTCAAACCTGAAGTAATCTGCTGTTCGCCATCATACGCTTTAACGATTGCAGATGAATTTGCCAGAAGAGGAATTACTGCAGAAGAGATCAGTCTTCAATATGCAGTGCTGGGTTCAGAGCCATGGACGGAGATTATCAGAGGTCATATTGAAGAAAGATTAGGCGTTCATGCAACCAATATCTATGGGTTAAGTGAAATTATCGGTCCGGGAGTTTCTATGGAGGATTTCGAAGAGAAAGGCGGAGCTTATATCTGGGAAGATCATTTTTATCCGGAGATTTTAGATCCGGTTACCAAACAACCGGTTCCTTTTGGGGAAGAAGGAGTATTGGTGATAACCACTTTAACCAAAAAAGCAATGCCGCTTTTACGTTACTGGACAAACGATATCACAAGTCTTTACTACGATGCAAATGCCAAAAGAACCATGGTAAAAATGAAACCCATCGTCGGGAGAGCAGATGATATGCTGATCGTAAGAGGAGTCAATGTTTATCCAAGTCAGATTGAAGATGCTTTTTCTTATGTAAAAGGAGTGGTTCCGAACTACTATTTAACTCCTGTGGAAAAAGAACATATGTGTATTGCTTTGGATATTGATGTTGAAATAGATGATGAATTGGTAAAATCTCAAAAAATAGAATCAAATACCGATGATTATTTTAATTTTGTCGGCAACTTTGGGAAAAACATAGAAAACGAAATAAAAAAGAGAGTAGGAATTACTACGAAAGTAAAAGTTCATGCTCAGGACAGCCTGCCGAAGTGCGAAGGTGGAAAAATTAATAGAATACTTAAAAAATAATGAATTCATTTTATAAACTTAAAACAGTTAAAGTTCAGAAAGATACTTCCGAAGCAGTGAATGTGGCGGTAGAAATCCCTGAAGAACTGAAAGATAAGTTCAGGTTCAAGCAGGGACAGTATCTGAATTTCCGAATGACAATCAACGGAAATGAAGAAAGACGTTCTTACTCTATCTGTAATGCTCCAAGTGAAAAGGGAAATACGCTGGAAGTATTGGTAAAGTTGCTGGAAGGCGGAAAAGTGTCAGGGTATTTCAATGAACACCTTCACATGGATGAAGTGCTGGAAGTAATGCCTCCGATGGGTGGCTTCAATACTTCTTATCACCCCACAAACGTAAAAACTTACGTTGGTCTGGCGGCAGGAAGCGGAATTACTCCTGTATTATCCAATATTAAAGAAAGTCTTTATCAGGAGCCTAAGAGTAATGCTTATCTGTTTTACAGTAACAGAAGCATGAATCATGTTTTAAGAAAGGCAGAGATTGATAAACTTGTAGAGCATTTCAACGGAAGACTTAAGGTGATTTACCTGGTAAGCCGTGAGAAGCACGAAGATCCTGTTTTTGAAGGAAGAATTTCGTCAGAAAAATTAGAGCAGCTGTTTGAAAGATATGCAGATATTGATGTAAAAGAAGCTACCTATTTCATTTGCGGACCTTCGGAAATGATTAAGGGAATTGCAGACTATCTGAAGAAAGACAAAAAAGTACCTGCTATTCAGGTTTTATTTGAATATTTCACCGCTCCGGATGAAGAAAATACGGAGGAAATGAGTGATGAATTCAAGGCGATTGCCAATATTGAAAGTATGGTAACGGTAATCATTGATGATGATGAATATTCGTTCCACCTTAATTCTAAAAAAGAGAGTATCTTAGATAAAGCATTGAAAGATCAGCTTCCGGTTCCTTTCGCATGTAAGGGAGGCGTTTGCTGTACGTGTAAGGCGCAGGTTCTGGAAGGAGAGGTTTTCATGGAGAAAAACTATGCACTTACCGAAGAAGAAGTAGCCAGAGGCTTCGTTCTTACCTGCCAATGTCACCCTACAACCAATGTGGTGATGCTAAATTATGATGTTTAAGACAATTTGAAAATGAGAAAACGTGATAATTTGAAAATGCCATTATCGTATTTAAAATTTCCAAATTCTCAAATTCTCAAATTATTTAATTTTCAAATTCAAAAAAGATGGACTTAGAAAAATTTGTTCAATACGTTCACGAAGAAAATAAAGTAGAACCAAAAGATGTAATGCCGGATGATTACAGAAAACTATTGGTTCGCCAGATTTCACAGCACGCGCATTCTGAAATTGTAGGAATGCTGCCGGAAGCCAACTGGATTTCCAGAGCGCCTTCATTGAGAAGAAAAATGGCTCTTTTAGCGAAAGTTCAGGATGAGGCTGGTCACGGCCTGTATCTTTATTCTGCCACTGAAACGTTAGGAGACGGAAGTATCAGAGCAGACAGAGATGCTACTTATGATGATATGTTGGAAGGAAAAGCAAAATATTCAAGTATTTTCAACTATCCTACCTTAAGCTGGGCTGATATCGGAGCCATCGGTTGGTTAGTAGACGGTGCTGCCATTATGAATCAGGTAATGCTGATGGGGAATTCCTACGGTCCTTATTCAAGAGCGATGGTGAAAATCTGTAAGGAAGAATCATTCCACCAAAGACAAGGGTATGAAATTCTTATGGCATTGTGCCGTGGTACAAAACAACAGAAAGAAATGGCCCAGGCTTCATTAAACCGTTTCTGGTGGCCAGCTCTGATGATGTTCGGGCCTAATGATGACAGTTCACCTAACTCTAAAATCTCTATGAACTACAGAGTGAAAAGAGAAAGTAATGACAGTCTTCGTCAGAGGTTTATTGATGTTACTGTTTCTCAGGCTGAATTCCTGGGATTAACCATTCCGGATAAAGATCTGAAATGGAATGAGGAAAGACAGCATTACGATTTCGGAGAGCTTCCCTGGGATGAATTCATGGAAATCTTAAAAGGAAACGGACCTTGCAACAAAAAGCGTATCGAAACGAAGAGAAAAGCGCAAAGAGAAAACTCTTGGGTAAAAGAAGCAGCAGCGGCTTTTGCAGAGAAACAACAAAAAGAAGTAATATAATAATGTAACAATATACCAATGTAGAAATGTAACAATCATTGTCATGCTGAGCTTGTCGAAGCATCTCATTATTAAACTGGTACATTGATACATTGTTAAATTAATTTGACTATGGCAAATTTAGATATGTGGGAAGTGTTTATTCAGACTAAACCGGGATTATCTCACAAACACGTTGGAATTGTACAGGCACCAACAGCAGAAATGGCTTTGCAGAACGCAAGAGACGTTTATACAAGAAGAAAAGAAGGAACTTCTGTTTGGGTCGTTCCAAGTAAATATATTGTGACTTCAGAAGGGATTGATAAAGAAGCATTCTTTGATCCGGCTGATGATAAACTATACCGTCATCCAACGTTCTATGAGATTCCAAACGATGTAAAAAATATGTAAAATAGCTAATGGCTATTAGCTGCTTGCAATTTGCCAAAAGCTATATGCCAAAAGCCAAAAGCTAAAATAATGAACCCATTATATAATTATTTATTAAAACTAGCAGACGACAGTTTCATTATGGGGCAGCGTTTGTCTGCGTGGTGCGGTGAAGGTCCTTACTTAGAGGAAGATATTGCATTGACTAATATTGCGTTGGATGAACTAGGTCAGGCGAATAACTTTTACGTTTACGCTTCAAGAGTGATAGACAACGGAAAAAATGAAGATGATATCGCATTTTTAAGATACGAGCACGAATACGTCAACGCCCATTGGGTAGAACTTCCTAATGAAGATTATGCACAGACTATTCTGAAAGTATATGTATTGTCTGTGTATCAGAAACTGATGTATGAGGCTTTATCAAATTCTTCTAATGAAGAATTGGCTGCCATTGCTCAAAAATCATTGAAAGAAGTAAGATATCACTATACCCACGCTGCATCATGGATGAAAATCTTTGCTCAGGGAACAGAAGAAAGCCGTGGACGTTTGGTAAAAGCGATTGAAAATATCTGGGAATACACGAAAGGTCTTTTTGCTAAAACAGAAGGTGAAGATGATCTTGTTGCTTTAAATATTGCTCCCAATTCAGATGCGCTTTACGAAGAATTCCTTGCAATTACCAAGAAAGATTTTGCAGATTTTGGTTTAGAATATCCTGAAAATGCTTTTATGCAGCCCAAATCAAGAACAGGATATCATACAGAATATTTCGGATTTATTCTTTGTGAGCTTCAGTATATGCAGAGAGCGTATCCTGGATGTACGTGGTAATAAATTATGAAGAAGTTGCTTCTTGGGATATTGGCTTTTTTTCTTGCAGCATATGTGATACTATGTGTTGGAATCTATTTCTATCAGGAGAAAATTATTTTTTATCCTGAAAAATTACCGGAAAATTACAAGTTTACATTTAAAGGTAATTTTGAAGAAGTACCCATCAAAATGCAGGATGGAAAGCATTTGAGTTCTGTTTTATTCAAAGCTCAAAATCCAAAAGGAGTCATCTTTTATCTTCACGGAAACGGAGGATCAATAAAAGGCTGGGGAGAAGTAGCTCAGTTCTATCGAAGTATGAATTATGATACTTTCATACTTGATTACCGTGGTTACGGAAAAAGTGAAGATAAAATTAATAGTAAAAATCAGATCTTTTCGGATGTTGAGAATGCTTACAAAGAGCTTTTGAAAAGATATCCGGAAAACAGAATTATTATTTTAGGATATTCTGTAGGTACAGGATTAGCCGCAAACTTAGCATCCATGCATAAGGCAGGATTATTGATTTTACAGGCACCTTATTACAGTATAGAAGATGAAATGAGTCAGAAATTCTCATTCCTTCCGAAGTTTTTACTGAAATATAATTTTGAGACTGGTGAATATTTAAAAACCGTTCAATCGCCAGTCGTTATTTTTCATGGGGATAAAGATGAGGTTATTAACTATAAAGCCTCTTTAAAGCTTAAAAATAACTTTAAAAAAGGTGATCGTCTGATTATATTAAAAGATCAGTATCACAACGGAATAACAGATAATTTGGATTATCAGAATGCAATGAAAACCATTCTTGATTCTGATAAAAAATAAAGTATGAATCAGCTTTTAGATTTATTAAAAACAATTCCCGATCCGGAAATTCCGGTCATTGATATTGTGGAATTAGGAATCGTAAGAGATGCACAGATTACAGGAGAAAATACCTGCGAAGTGATCATTACACCTACTTATTCTGCCTGTCCTGCTATGTTTACCATTGAGGAGGACATTATCAAAATGATGAAAGAAAACGGATGGGATGCGAAAGTAGTAACCAAGATGTTTCCTATCTGGACAACAGACTGGATTACTGATGAAGCGAGAGAAAAACTCCGTATTTACGGGATTACACCTCCGGAAAAAGGAGCAGACGAACATCACATCGGGAAACCGAAAAAATGCCCGCGTTGCGATTCCGAGCATACCAAGCAGATCAGCAGATTTGGGTCTACTTTGTGTAAGGCATCTTATCAGTGTTTAGACTGCCTGGAGCCATTTGATTATTTTAAATGCCATTGATGAGTTATTCATCAATCTACAACAAATTTTACGGCTATGCAAAGCATAACGAAGGAATTGTTAGAATGTTAAATTATTAGACGGTTACATTAATTTATATTGTTAAATTAGTGCGTTGTTAAATAATAAATTAATAAAAACTATGTATACACAACTTGATATTGAAACGCATTTTGACGGAAAGCTGAAAATCGCATATCTTAATCAACCGGAAACGATGAACGCCCTTACTAAGCCGGCTTTATCAGATCTTAGAGACTTTGTTAAAGAGTGCAGCGAAGACGAAACGGTAAGATGTGTTGCCATTTCCGGAAGAGGAAGAGCATTCTGCTCAGGTCAGAATCTGGATGAAGCTTTTGTAGTAGGTAAAGAACACCATGATCATGACATCATCAGAAAAATTGTGGTAGACTATTACAATCCATTAGTAATGGAAGTTACCCGTTGCAAAAAACCGGTTATTGCTTTAGTAAACGGTCCTGCAGTAGGAGCTGGAGCAATGTTGGCTTTAATCTCTGACTTCGTTTTAGCGAATGAGAAAGCATATTTTGCTCAGGCATTTTCAAATATCGGTTTAATTCCTGATACAGGAGGAACTTACTTCTTACCGAAACTTTTAGGTAGACAATTAGCCAATTATTTAGCATTTACAGGTAAAAAATTATCTGCAGAAGAGTCTAAAGCGCATGGTCTTGTAGCAGAAGTGTTCACTGAAGAAGAATTCGTTCCAAAATCTATGGAAATTCTTGAAAGAATGGCGAACATGCCAACAGCTGCCATTAAGCTTACAAAAAAAGCGTTTGCCAATTCTTATACCAACACATTGAAAGAGCAGCTTGAACTGGAAGGAGATCTTCAGCAGGAAGCAGCAGGCACAGAAGACTTCATTGAAGGAGTAAATGCCTTTTTACAGAAAAGAAAACCTAATTATAAAGGAAGATAATTAATTTGAAAATGAGTTAATTTGAGAATTTGAAAATGAGAAATGGCAAAGAAAATATTATTGTAAATAAGACTTTTGATTTTGCACTCAATATTATTGAATTTTCAGAAGATTTATATGAGGATAAAAAATTTCCTTTGGCAAATCAAATTTTTAAATCAGGAACTTCGATTGGAGCCAATGTTAGAGAGGCTCAAAAGCAGTATTCATAAATTGAAAATTGCAGCTAAAGAAGCTGATGAGATAGAATATTGGCTTTTGCTGTGCTTAAAGTCTCCATATTTGAAATCTCCGAACGAGAGGTTAATATCTGATTTAAAAGAAATCCTATTAATTCTGTCTAAAATTATTTCAAGCTCAAAATTAAAATAATTTTCAAATTAACTCATTTTCAAATTTTCAAATTTAAAATATGAATGTAGGAATTATCGGTGCCGGAACCATGGGAATCGGCATTGCACAAGTAGCCGCAACGAACGGATGCAAAGTATGGGTGTACGACGCCAACGCAAAACAAGTAGAAACGGCAACGGTAGGTTTGGAAAAAACCTTGACCAGATTGGTTGATAAACAGAAAATTTCGGCAGAGAAAATGACTGAAATTTTAGCTAATATTTCCATTGCTACGGAATTGAAAGATTTCAAAGATTGTGAGCTGATTATAGAAGCCATTATCGAAAACAAAGAGATCAAAACCAAAGTGTTTACAGAACTTGAAAACTATGTTTCTGAAAGTTGTGTTCTCAGTTCCAATACCTCATCTATCTCTATCACCTCTCTTGGTGCAGAACTAAAGAAACCGGAGCGTTTCATCGGAATTCACTTTTTCAATCCGGCTCCGTTGATGCCTTTAGTGGAAGTTATTCCATCCTTATTAACAGAAAAAACGTTAGCAGAAAAAATCTACAACCTCATGAAAGAATGGGGAAAGACTCCTGTTATTGCCAAAGATATTCCAGGATTCATAGTCAACAGAATCGCCAGACCTTATTATGGAGAAGGCTTGAGAATTGTTGAAGAAAACATCGCCACACCTGAACAGGTAGATGATGCTATGAAAACATTGGGGAACTTCAAAATGGGACCTTTCGAATTGATGGATCTTATTGGAGTGGATGTCAACTTTGCAGTAACAACTACTGTTTACAAAGATTATTTCTACGATCCCAAATACAAACCTTCTTTATTACAACAAAGAATGTCTGAAGCCAAACTTCACGGTAGAAAAACAGGGAAAGGGTTCTACGATTACAGCGAAGGAGCAGAAAAAACTGTAGCTCAGAAAGACGATGCTTTATATCAGCAAATCTTTTTAAGAATCATTTCAATGCTGATCAATGAAGCTGTTGAAGCCAAAAGATTAGGAGTTGCCAATGACGAAGATATCGAACTGGCAATGCAGAAAGGTGTCAACTATCCAAAAGGATTATTAAGCTGGGGCAAAGAAATCGGGTATGCAAAAATCTCCGAAACCCTTCAGAATCTTTACGAAGAATATCAGGAAGAAAGATACAGACAAAGTCCTTTGCTAAGGAAAATAAATTAAATAATTTGAAAATGTGCCAATTTGAAAATTGATTATAAAGGGTTTTCATTTTCAAATTCTCAAATTTATTTAATTTTCAAATTAATATTATGGATATAGAAGAATTCAGAGCTGAGCTGGAAACCAGACTTTTAATTGAGAAACAGTATCTAACTCAGGAAGCTTCCTCCGTTGATGAGCAGGAAAGACTTGAGCTTTTAGGAAAGTTTAATGAGAAATATAAAGAGCTGATCAAAAGATTAGCCAGCGAAAATGGAATTGATTTAAACGAATCCTATCCTTCTGAAAATTCATCAGACCAAGAGAGTCTTTCATATGGGCAGATTATTCTGGGTAAAACCATGAGTGTTTACGACAGATTATCAGATGAACTGTATGAAGAAATAATAAACATATAATTAACAGAAATGAATCCAAGACAAGTAGCAGATTATATGTTCAATCAGGATTATTTTTCCCAGTGGATGAATATTAAGATGATTGAAGTAAAAGAAAATTACTGTTTAATAGAAATGCCAATCAAGAAGGATATGCTGAACGGGCTTAAAACAGTTCATGGCGGAGTTACCTTTGCTTTTGCAGACTCTGCGCTGGCATTTTCTTCCAACAATACCGGAGATGCTGCCGTAGCATTGAACTGTATCATCAATTTTACTAAAGCAGGAAAGGAAGGCGATGTTTTCAGAGCAGAAAGTGTTTTGGTAAATGATACAAGAAAAACAGCTGTTTATGACATTCAGATTACCAATCAAAATAAAGAACTGATTGCAAAATTTGTAGGAACAGTTTACAAAATCGGAAAAAAAGTAACAGAATTATAATAAGCAGTAAGCTTGAAGCAATAGGCATTAAGCTTTTTTGAAGCTGATAGAGCCTACTGCATATAGCTTATAGCCTAAAGCAAATAAAAATGAACAACGTATACATCATAGACTATGTCAGAACTCCCATTTCAAAATTACAGGGAGGATTATCAGAAGTAAGAGCAGATGATTTAGCCGCTATTGTAATTAAAGAAGTAGTAGCAAGAAACCCTGAAGTTCCGGTAGAGGAAATTGAAGATGTTATTTTCGGATGTGCTAACCAGGCGGGAGAAGATAACAGAAACGTTGCAAGAATGGGACTTTTACTGGCAGGTCTTCCTTACAAAATTGGTGGAGAGACTGTCAACAGACTATGTGCTTCAGGAATGTCTGCAGTAGCGAATGCATTCCGTTCCATTGCAGCGGGAGAAGGAGAAATCTATATTGCAGGAGGAGTAGAGCATATGACGCGTTCTCCTTATGTAATGTCAAAACCCAGTGCAGCTTTCGGTAGAGACAGCCAGATGTTTGATACGACTTTCGGATGGCGTTTCATCAACCCAAAAATGAAAGAATTATATGGAGTTGACGGAATGGGTGAAACTGCTGAAAACTTAGCAGATATCCACCAGATCAACAGAGAAGATCAGGATAAATTTGCCCTTTGGTCTCAGCAGAAAGCTACAAAAGCACAGGAAAGCGGAAGACTGGCAGAAGAAATTGTAAAAGTTGAAATTCCTCAGAGAAAAGGAGAACCTGTCGTTTTTGAAAAAGATGAATTCATTAAACCAACTTCTTCTATGGAAGGTCTTGCAAAACTTCGTCCGGCTTTCAGAAAAGAAGGAACGGTAACTGCCGGAAATGCTTCAGGAATGAATGACGGAGCAGCTGCTTTGATTTTAGCAAGCGAAGAAGCGGTGAAAAAATATGGGTTGAAACCAAAAGCAAAAATTCTGGGATCTTCCGTAGCAGGTGTTGAGCCAAGAATCATGGGAATCGGACCTGTAGAAGCTACCCAAAAACTATTGAAAAGATTAAACCTTTCTCTGGAAGATATGGATATCATCGAATTAAACGAAGCATTTGCAGCACAGGCACTTGCTGTGACAAGAAGTTTAGGATTAAAAGATGATGACTCAAGAATAAATCCGAACGGAGGTGCTATTGCCATTGGCCACCCACTGGGAGTTTCCGGAGCAAGAATCGTAGGTTCTGCAGCCATGGAACTTCAGAAGCAGGATAAAAAATATGCATTGTGTACCCTTTGTATCGGTGTCGGACAGGGATATGCAATGGTTATCGAAAAAGTATAATTAATTTGAAAGTGAGATAATTTGAGAATTTGAAAATGTTTGAGGACATTATTAATTTTCAAATTAACTCATTCTCAGATTTTCAAATTAAAATTATGAACATCTACTCATACCATGGGATTCGTCCCATTATAAAACCTTCTGCCTACATTCATCCGCAGGCAGTCATTATCGGGAATGTAGAAATAGGGGAGGAAGTATATATCGGTCCCAATGCGGTAATCCGCGGCGACTGGGGGAAAATTATCATTAAAGATGGAGCCAATGTACAGGAAAACTGTACCCTTCACGTTTTCCCGAATATAGAAACTATTCTGGAAGAATCTGCGCACATCGGACATGGAGCGATCATTCACTCAGGACACATTGGAAAAAACTGTCTGATCGGAATGAATTCTGTGGTAATGGACAAAGCTTATATCGGTGATGAAAGTATTGTCGGGGCATTAGCTTTTGTACCAGCCAATTTCAGATGTGAACCAAGAAAACTGGTGGTAGGAAGCCCAGCAAAAATTATCCGTGATGTTTCCGACGAAATGATTCACTGGAAAACAGAAGGAACAAAACTATATCAGGAGCTGGCAAGAGAAGGAAAAGAAGCTATTCTGCCTTGTGAACCGTTTACAGAATATGTTCAGCAGATTCCAACTAAAATTGTGGATTACAGCATCTGGGATGATATAAAATAATAACCATTACAATTAAATATGATTAAAAAAATTGCGCTTGCATGCAGCATAATGTTTGCGGTGGGGTGTACGCTATCAGCACAGACTGTTGATACCAAACCGCTTACAATAGGAGAAGTGAGGATCATTAAGTCCAAAACATTAAATGAAGACAGAACGCTGAATATTTATCTTCCACAGGGATATGATAAAACAAAATCATACCCGGTGATCTATTTATTGGATGGAAGTATGAACGAAGATTTTATTCACGTTACAGGATTAGTACAATTCTTTAATCAGATGTATTCCATGCCGGAAACTATTGTGGTGGGAGTTGCTAATGTAGACAGAAAAAGAGATTTTACTTTTCATACGGATTTAAAAGACTTACAGAAAGACTATCCTACAACAGGACATTCTGATAAGTTTATTGCATTTGTTGAAAAAGAATTAAAACCTTACGTGGAAAGTCAGTTTAAAACTACAGACAAATACCTTTTCGGTCAGTCTTTGGGAGGACTTTTGGCAGCAGAAATCCTTTTAAAAAAACCGGAAATGTTCAATAATTATTTTATCATCAGTCCAAGTTTGTGGTGGGATGATGAAAGCTTACTGAAACAGGCTGGAACATTACTTTCAAAATCTCCGGATACTAAAAAATTCGTTTATGTTTCCGTAGGGAAAGGAGAACATCCGGTGATGGTAAAAGACGCAGAAGCTTTCTATGATGTTTTGAAAAAAGCAGGAAAGAAAAACTGGACATTGGAATATAAAATGATGGAAACAGACAATCACGCAACCATTCTTCACAGAAGTTTATATGAAGGATTGGTGAAAATGTTTCCCTATCAGGAACCGAAATAATTTTAACTGAAAGAATAAACTTATCTAAGCAAAAAGTAAAAAACTATATGGAAAAGTTAAAAAACTATATCTACGGACAATGGGTAGAAGGTACCGGAAGCGGAGTTCCCTTGTACAATGCCGTTACAGGAGAGCAGGTAGCTGTTTCCGATACAGAAGGACTTAATTTTGAACAGGCTCTTGACTACGGAAGAACCGTAGGATATAAAAACCTTTCTTCAATGACTTTCTACGACCGTGGAGAAATGCTGAAAAAAGTAGCTCTTTATCTGTTAGAAAGAAAGAAAAAATATTACGATTTATCATACAAAACAGGAGCTACACACGTTGATTCTTGGGTGGATATTGAAGGAGGTTTCGGAACTTTCTTTACTTATTCGGGATTGGCAAAAAGAATGCTTCCGAATACTTCATTTTGGGTAGATGGAGACACTCAGAAGATTTCGGCTAACGGAACTTTCTTAGGAACTCATATTTTAACACCTAGTGAAGGAGTTTCTGTACAGATTAACGCTTATAACTTTCCAGTTTGGGGAATGTTGGAAAAACTTTCTACCTCGTTATTAGCAGGTGTCCCTTCTATTGTAAAACCATCTCCTTTTGGATCTTACCTTACCAATGCGGTATTTCAGGATATGATTGAAAGTGGAGTATTGCCTGAAGGAGCTGTGCAGTTAGTGTGCGGAGAACCGGGAAATATCTTGGATTATGTACAGGATGGAGATTCTGTATTGTTCACAGGTTCAGCCAATACAGGAAGAAAATTAAAATCACTTCCATCTATTGCAGGAAATGCCGTGCGTTTCAATATGGAAGCAGATTCCCTGAACTGTTCAATTCTTGGATTGGAAGCAAAACCGGGAACACCTGAATTCGATCTATTCATCAAAGAAGTTCGTAACGAAATGACGACAAAAGCAGGACAGAAGTGTACTGCAATAAGAAGAATCATTGTTCCTGAGCACTTAATTGGTGACGTTCAGAATGCTTTGTCTAAAGCGTTGGATCAAACAAAAATCGGAAACCCATTAAGCAGAGAAACCAAAATGGGATCTTTAGTAGGAAGACAGCAGTATGAAGAAGTTCTGAGAAAAGTAAATATTTTAAAATCAGAAACAGAACTTGTTTATGATGGAAAACACGAACTGGTAGATGCTAACTATGAAAATGGAGCATTTATGAGTCCGAAATTATTCCTGAATGACAAGCCTTTCGAAAAAAATATTTCTCACGATGTAGAAGCTTTCGGGCCGGTATCTACATTAATGCCGTATAAAGATGCTGAAGAAGCAGCTGCACTGGCAAAAAGAGGAAAAGGAAGTCTGGTAGGATCTATCATTTCTCATGACGAGAACTTTATCGCAGAAACTTCCTGGAAAATGGCTTCCCAGCACGGAAGAATCTTTGTTCTGAACAGAGATAATGCCAAGGAAAGTACCGGTCATGGTTCACCGCTTCCGACATTAATGCACGGAGGCCCTGGTAGAGCAGGTGGCGGAGAGGAAATGGGCGGACTGAGCGGTCTTCACTTCTTCCTGCAGAAAACAGCCATTCAGGGATCACCGGATGTGCTTAAAGCAATTACTAAGATCTACCAGCAGGGAGCAGAGAAAAAATTCTCAGACAAACATCCTTTCCAGAAGTATTTTGAAGAAGTAGAAGTGGGAGACTCTTTAGAAACAGCAGGAAGAACAGTTACCGATGCAGATATCGTCAACTTCTCCAATGTTTCATGGGATCACTTCTATGCCCATACAGATGCTACAAGCTTAACAGGTACAATCTTTGATAAAACTGTTGCTCACGGATATTTCATTCTTTCAGCAGCAGCGGGATTATTCGTTTCAGGGAAAAAAGGACCTGTTATTGCCAATTATGGATTGGAAGACTGTAGTTTCTTCAAGCCTGTTTATGCAGGTGATACCATCACTGTTTATTTAACAGCCAAAGAAAAGATCAACAGAGGAGTAAAAGGAAGAAACATTCCTTCCGGTGTTGTAAAATGGCTGGTTGAAGTAGTGAATCAAAGAGATGAGATCGTTTGTGTGGCCACAATTTTAACATTGGTAGCAAAACAATCTCCTTTCATCGATCTGAATGTGAAAAATGTTCAGAAAATAGTAAACGGTTTAACGGAAAGTACACCAGCACTTTGGGGCAAAATGTCTCCTCAGCAGATGATAGAACATCTTGAGCAGGCGGTATTGGTAAGTTTCGGAGAACCTGAAGCCGAAAAATGTTTCACTCCTGAAGAAAACCTTGAAAAATGGCAGGATTCTCTTTACAACCACAGAGCAATGCCAAAAGAATTTACAGCTCCATTCCTTCCACAGGATGGCTCCCTTCCGGAACCAACGCACAAAAATCTGGAAGCTGCAAAATTATCATTCATGGATAACCTGAAGAAATTTGTAATCTATTACAAAGAAAATCCACAGGCAGAACACATGAATTACGTTTTCGGAAAACTGAATAAAGAAATGTGGGAACTGATGCATAAAAAGCATTTTACGCACCACTTCCAACAGTTTGGATTGATTTAATTCAAAATAAAATATAAATTTATAGTCCCTTTCAGTATAAACTGAAAGGGACTTTTTAATACTTCATGTCAAGGTTTGAAACCTTAATATGGTAAGAGAATCAGAAATATTTTTTAATCATGAAATCTTTAAAAACCCCTTTTAATATTGCCTTCTGGACTTTCTTAATTTTATTTCTTTTTTCCTGTTCGGGAAGTCATAAACCGGATAAAGAAGGCTATTTTTCTGAAGAGAAATTTGTAGATAGTTTACATGCTGGAGTAAAAGGAAAAACTAAAGTTGAGTTTGAGAAATTCAGGCATACAGGTAACGGAGATGTATTTGTATCAATTAATTTTTATAAATCGGAAAAGAAGTGGGTAAAAGGTGAGAAAACGGATGTTGACATCTGGCGACTGACCAACAGTTTTAAATTTGATAAAGATGGAATATCTGATATGGATGTTCAAATTGGTGATTTCAATAACGACGGATTTAATGATATAACCTATCAGAGTGCTATCGCTGGAAGAGGGGGAAATATAGTGATGACATTATTTGTTTATAATCCTGGGAATAAAGATTTCATCCACATCAAAAATTCTGAATCTTATCCGAATTTAACTTACAACGCAAAATTAGATTGTATTAATTCACTCATTTTAACTGGCTCTACAACAACCGTATTTCTAAAAATTAAAAAAGATTCTCTGCAAGAATTTGCCAGAGTGGATGTTTCAGATAAAATAATAGTAGAAGAAAAAGATTCTACAGGAAAGTTTAAAATTATTGAAGAAAAACCATTCAAAGGAAATGATGAAGATTTTTATAATGCTTTTAAAAATTACAAACCTTTAGAATATTAATAATATCTATAAATGTTCATAATTTCAATTAGTTATACTTTTTATTTGAAAAATTATTAACTTTAATAGGCAAAATCCGAAAAGCATATAGAGTAGGAGAGAATATCAAAACAAACCACTATGAAAAACTTAAAAAAACTTTCAAGACATGAGTTGAGATCTCTTAAAGGCTCCGGACCAAACTGGTCTTGTGTCCTTAATCCTTGCCCTCCCGGAAGCTGTTGTCTTCCTGGAAGATGGCCTGATATTGCAAGAGCATGTTATATATGTGCTGATTCTTAGATTTTTTTCACTTAAAACAATACATAAAGCTGCAGCTCCCATGGTTTGCAGCTTTATTTTTATAATCTTGTGTTAAAAATTCTTTCCTGTTTGATGCCTTTAGATTTATTCATTATTTTCAAACTTTAAATCAACTCAAAAAAATATAGAAATAATGAACGAAAGCTGGATGCAAAAATGGGAAGAAGTGAAAAATATTCTGGTTTGTCCTGCAGATCTGGAAGCGTATTTTAATTCTGATGAAATTCTGGGGCAGAAAATGGAAGTGATGGAAATCGGAAATGTTTCTCTTCCTTCCGGAAAAGTGGTGGTAAGAGATCCGCTGGTGTCTCTAAATGCCAATCAATCACCTTATTTTATTCAGGCTCCGAAAGGAAATTTTCCTGTAACTATTGCTGTAGTAAAATCTGAAGATTGGGGAGACAGATATGCCGTAGTAAAAGTTGAATTTACTAAAGAAAAGCCCGTTGTTTATAGAGAAGCCTTAGTTGGAATAGAAGAGTTAGAAGGAGTCACTGAAGATGATTTTTTGGGTTTTGAGGTAGATGCTGGTTTAGGTTGTATTGCGGATAAAGAAGTACTTCCTTTTGTAGATCAATTTATTGATGAAATAAATGTCGACAATATTTATGATGATTATTTTGCCGGGCTTTTTTCACAAAGCTATAAAGATTATCCCAACAATCAGAGAGAAGCAGGAGACTGGATCAATTGGATGATTCCTGATACCAGCTATCAGATTCCGATGTTTGCAAGTGGTTTTGGCGACGGTAGTTATCCTGTTTATTTTGCTTATGATAATAACGGAGAGATCTGTGGTTTATACATTCAATTTATTGATATTGAGTTGGCTTTAAGTGAAGAAGATGAAGATGAGGATCTTGACGATGATCAACCTGAAAACTTTATTTTTTCTAAAAACTAAATATGAATACAACTTTTGCAGACCATGTTATTACGTTCAATGAAAGTCTGAACTATACTGGAAATTTACCTGAAGGTTTTGATGTTCTGAATCCGTATCTGGAAAACCCTGAAACATTAATGGTAATGCAGAAGTTTTATCATAAATATTACAATGATTCATCTCGAAGAAAATTTATTATTGGAATCAATCCCAGCCGTCATGGCGCTGGAGTAACAGGAGTTCCGTTTACCGATACCAAAAGATTGGAAAGTGTCTGCGGAATCAAAATGGAATCTGCCCATACCCATGAAATTTCTTCCGTGTTTATGTATGACATGATGGAAAGCTATGGTGGAGCTGATCTTTTTTATAAAGATATTTATATCAATTCTCCATTTCCGTTGGCTATTGTAAGGAAAACAAAAAACGGATGGCTGAATGCTAATTACTATGATGATAAAAGACTCTTTGAAGCGGTAAAAGACTTTATGGTCGAATCTCTGAAGAAGCATATCAGTCTTACTCTCGATACATCAGAGGTTTTTATTCTGGGTAAGAAGAATGCCGATTTTATTTCAAAATTAAATAAAGAAGCAAAATTGTTTGATAAAATGACAGTGCTGGAACATCCAAGATATATCCAACAGTACAAATTAAAAGAAAAACAGCTTTATATAGACAAGTACATTTTAGCTTTGCAGAAATGACAAAATCCCTTCGTCGAAAGGGATTTGTCATTCATGAATTAGAATCTTTATGGGAATATGGAACTTGTGAAATTTCTTACGATTAGTTTTTAATGACTTTGGTAGATTCTGTAGCTGTTTTAATAATGTAAACTCCTTTTGGAAGCTCTGAAATATTGATTTCATTATTCCCCTTTTGAGTTTGTATAGTTTTCAGCATTTTACCATCCAGACCATAAATTTTAGCCTCACTGGCTTTTTCTGTAGTAATAGAAATAGGCCCGTGGGTCGGATTAGGATAAACAGTCAAGTCTTTTTTAATGCTTTTAGCTTCCGAAGTACCCAATACCAGATTACTGTCTTTTACCCAGGTGAAAGCATCCAAACCTACATATCGGAAAGCTCCGTTTGCGGTGATTTGTAACTCATCAATCACAATGTTTGAGTAGTTCTGACCATTTAAGTTGGTAAGATCAATTAAGGTGTATCCATTTGTACTTCCTAAGCTGGTTGCAAATCCGGTAGTTTTTATTTGGGAGAATTTTGTTACTCCGCTTAATTTTCCGGTTATAGTCAGATTTCCTGTTACATTCAGATCCAGGTTCAATGCAGAAAGATACATCCAGAATCTGTTTACTTTAAATAAATTAGAAGTAGTTTTTATACTGAATGATGGCGGAGATTGAGTATCGTTGGAATTATCAATGTATCTGTTATCATTAGCTGTTCCGCTCCAGCCAGTTCCCGGGAAATTCCCCTGAATATCAAAAACACTTACATGTGAAATGATATTGAAAATGACTCCATTATCGGTGAAGCTTGTACTCCCGTTCGATTCTGTCTCAAATTGTTCCGTACTGGTCTGCCCGAATGAGAAAATTGAAATGAGCAGACTACAGATTGTTAAAAAAGTAGTGCTTTTCATGATTTTTGTTTTAAATGTTAGGTTATTGTATAGATATTAATCTCTTGGAGGATAAATACCTTCAAC
This sequence comes from Chryseobacterium indologenes, assembly GCF_002025665.1. Lineage (GTDB taxonomy): Bacteria > Bacteroidota > Bacteroidia > Flavobacteriales > Weeksellaceae > Chryseobacterium > Chryseobacterium metallicongregator. The sequence continues at coordinate 547,595 of NZ_CP018786.1, forward strand.
ACAAATGATATAATTTAAACCTAGATAAGGTGGCATATTATTCACAGGCAGATTTTGTCCTATGAAGGCAATGCTTTGATTATTAATAATCGTGTCAGGGTTAGCATCATTCACAAAACTTGGTACAGCATTGAAATCTCTTCCCACTTGTGTACCTGAGATGGCAATTGTTGAAGTGGCCGTAGGAGTAGATGAATTAGCATTCTTATTTGCTACCTTAAGCTGAAATCCTGCACCTAGACTTGGAAGGTTGGATGCTAAAAGTGTATTTTGTGTAGTTCCGGACACCACTCCCAAAGGATAAAATTGGTTCGCATTTACATTCCCTGCACCTAAAGCCATACGTCCTTTTAAGTTGGGGAGAGCAAACGTAGTAATACCGTCTCCACCATAAGTTGTTCCTAAAATAGAGAATAAGGCAGAATTTCTTGAAATGCTTATTAGACTTCCGTCGCAAAACATCCAGCCTCTAGGTGCGAAATTTCCTGCAAATAATTTTACAATTCCAATGTACTCTTCCATGATGATATTTTTTTAGTTTTTAGATTTCTTACTCTTTTACAGGCTTTTCAGAATCCGCCTTTTGATTATTTATTCTCAGTTCAAAGGAACGATTAATAGTAGGGTGGTGCTAGAGTAGAAAATACCAAATTAAAAACTCCGTATTTCTACGTAATAGATGTTGTGAGATATGCGGGTTTAAAAAGAAAATTTATACTTTAAGTTTCTCTGAACGAGCTGTATTTCGTATTTTTGTAAGAATCCAATAAAATAAAAATGAGCGAATTTGTAGCATCAGAAATTAAAAATAATATTGCCGAAATCACTTTCGGAACACCCAAAAGTAATTCTCTTCCGGGAGCAATTTTAGAAAAACTGGCAGAAACTATTCTTGAAGAAGGGGCAAAAGACGAAGTGAAAGCTATTTTAGTAAAAAGTGCAGGTGAGAAAGCTTTTTGTGCAGGAGCAAGTTTTGACGAGCTTTTAGCAATTGAGGAACTTGAAGCTTCTACGAAATTTTTCGGAGGTTTTGCTAAAGTTTTAAATGCAATGAGAAACTGCGGGAAAATTGTAGTGGTAAGAGTTCAGGGGAAAACAACTGGAGGAGGAGTAGGAATTGCTTGCGGAGCAGATTATTGTTTTGCTACTAAAGATTCAGCTCTGGCACTTACTGAAATCAATCTTGGAATCGGGCCTTTTGTAATTGGGCCTTATGTTGAAAGAAAAATAGGGAAGTCGCAATTCTCTGCAATGGCCATTGACGCAGACTTCAGATCTGCAGAATGGGCTGAGCAACATAATGTTTATCATTCCGTTTCAGATACTATTAAGGAAATGGATGAAAAGCTAGAGAAGTTTTTACAGACTTTAGCGTCAAGAAGCAGCGATGCTCTAGCGCTAATTAAAAAAGTTTCTTGGGAAGGAACTGACCACTTCAATGAACTCATGCCGGCAAGAATACATATGAGTGCCAGCCTTATCCTTGAAGATTCTGCAAAGAAAAATATTGAGTCTATTAAAGAAAAATTAAGGACAAAATAATTTGTCTTTAATGGTTAGGAAATAAGTGGATTCTGATCCAGATGTTATCCGTAGAAATAATTGTTTTCTACGGATTTTTTTATGCTTTATTGTGCTTTTATAGTGGTTGTTTGATTTTTTTCAAAAAACAGAAATGATAGTATATTCTACATGTTTTCAGAAATTGCATTATCATTATATTATTTTGTGTTCTTTGTATTTTTGCGCAAATAAATGTTAGTTTTTATGATTTATCAATAGTATTTTAACTTATTTTAAATAAGTGTTTAGTTTTTATTAAACTTGTTTAGTTGAATTTTAACTTATTTTTTTAATAAATAATCAATAAAATGTTAAAATTATTAAATAATTATGTTTAATTCAATTAAAGTTCTTTTTTGTTGGCTTTTTATTATTTTTTATTACATATATTTGTGTTCATACTGTTAAAATATGTTAAATATGAAAATGAAGTTAATATTGAGTACTGCTGTGTTGTTCTTTGTAGGAGGGCACATGGTAGAAGCCCAAAAGGCTAAGCGCGACACCATACCGCAGGATACTAAGATTGATGAGATTGTAGTGGTTGCTTACGGAAGCCAGAAAAGAGAAACAATGGTTGGCTCCAATACAGAAATTAAAGCGAAACAATTTGCCGATCGACCGATAACAAGTATCGGACAGGCGCTGGACGGTGCCAGTGCCGGTGTAAAAGTAAGTACGGGTACAGGTCAACCGGGAAGTTCGCCAAGTATTCAAATCCGTGGGATAGGTTCTTATGGAATTACAACGGCACCTTTATATGTAGTTGATGGTACAGTATATACTGGATCTCTTGCGGCAATTAATCCCAATGATATTGCATCATTCAATATCCTGAAAGATGCAGCTTCTACTTCTTTGTATGGTTCTGCTGCAGCTAATGGTGTTGTTTTGATCACTACAAAATCTGGTAGAAAAGGAAAAGATGCATTTAACTTTAGCATGAGTACCGGAGCGGTAGGAAGATCAATTCCGGAATATGACAGAGTGAATGTTTATCAATATTATCCTCTTGTTTGGGAGTCAATAAGAAACGGTAGAATGACTTCTGTACCAGGTACTAGTGTTGCGGATGCCAACGCTTACGCTACGGCACAATTGATTTCAGGTGTTCTTAAGACCAATGTTTTTAATGTGCCGGATAATCAATTGGTTGTCAATGGACTTTTGAACTCAAATGCTCAGTTAAAATATACAGACCTGGATTGGCAAAAACCATTGATGAATACAGGTTTCAGACAGAATTATGAATTAAATTACAGTGGAGGAAGTAATACAACAACCTATTTTTCTTCAGTAGGATATACCAATGAAACCGGATATCTTATCAAATCAGATTTTGAAAGATTTACGGCAAGATTAAAAGTAGATTCTCAGGTTAAAAGCTGGTTGAAATTAGGAAGTAGTATCAGTGGAGTGTCTTCTAACGGAAATAACTCAGTAGAAGGTGTAGATAATAATTCTGCTTATATCAACCCATACAGATGGACAAGAACAATGGGACCTATTTACAGTCCTTATGCTCATGATCCTAATACATTTGCTACCCTTTATGATAATGATGGAAACATAGTGTATGATGCAGGAAGTGCCAGAGGTGCTGATGCAGCGGCAGGAAGAAACGTAATTCAGGAGACACTTTTAAATAAAGACCTTTCCAAAAACTATTATATCATTTCCAGAGCCTATGCTGAAATTAAAGTTGATCCTTATCTTACTTTATCTACAAACGTAGGGTACGATATCAGAAATAACAGAAGAAGTACCTATGGAAATAAAATTATCGGGGATGCAGCTCCGGGAGGTTCAGCAGAAAAATTTAGTTTTACAGAGCAAACCTTTACCTGGAATCAGCTCTTAAACTACAAAAGAAAATTCGGAGATCATAATTTTGAATTCCTTTTAGGGCATGAAAACTATAAATTCATGTATGAATACCTATATGGATATAAAAAAGGTCAGATTGTAGATGATAATGATGAGTTGGTTAACTTTGTAACTCCATCATCGCTTACTTCACGTACAGATAACTACAGAAAAGAAGGGGTATTCTCAAGATTAAATTATGATTATAAATCAAAATACTTACTTTCAGGTTCTATCCGTTGGGATGGTTCGTCCAGATTTGCTAAAGATGTAAGATGGGATTCATTCTGGTCTCTAGGTGCAGGATGGAGGCTGAAAGGAGAAGAGTTCTTAAGTAATTCCAATCTTATCAGTGAATTGAAATTGAGAGCGTCATATGGTGAAGTAGGAAATGACAGGACAGATAGTTATTATATGTATAAAAGTACTTATACTTTAGGATATAATAATGCTCAGGAGCCTGGAATCTTATTTGGCTTTTTAGCTGATCCTACCATTACCTGGGAAGCTAATAAACAAACCGATGTAGGAATTGATTTTGGCTTTTTAAATAATAGAATTACAGGATCCGTAGAATACTATAACAGGGTTACTGAAGATCTGATTTTTCCGGTTCCGGTTCCCGTTTCTTCAGGGGTTCCCGATAATACAATCAGCAGAAATGTAGGAACGATGTATAATCGTGGATTTGAATTCAGTATTAATGCAGATGTGATTAAAAATCAGAATTTCACATGGAATATTAATGCCAATGCCTCTACACTTAAAAATCAGATTACAGAACTTTCTAATGGTATCACGGAAATTATCAATGGAACTAAGAAAATTTCTGTAGGCCACTCAGTGTATGATTATTGGTTAAGACAATGGTATGGGGTAGATCCGGCTGACGGTTCTCCTTTATTCCTGGTAGCTGATGCTTATGCTAATACAACAGCTGCTGATATCAGAACGGTGAATGGTCAAAAAGTTACTACCAATTTCAACAAAGCAAAATATGACTATTCCGGTACTGCAATTCCTGACTTATTCGGAAGTTTCGGAACTACGATTACCTATAAACAATGGTCTTTATCTGCGATGTTTACTTATCAGTTAGGTGGAAAAACATATGACTCCAACTATGCTGCTTTGATGTCCAGTTACTCACAGGGAGGAGCTTTAAGTACAGATATTCTGGATAGATGGACAACGCCTGGGCAAATCACAGATGTGCCGGCATTAAACTCTTCAACATATACAAGTTCTAATGCTGCTTCATCAAGATGGCTGGTAAGCTCAGATTTTCTTACATTTAGACAAGCTACTTTAAGTTATAGCTTTACTCCGGAAACTTTATCTCAGCTGGGAGTTTCAGGATTAAGAATCCTTGTTTCAGGTGAAAACTTATGGAGCAAAACAGCAAGAAAAGGATTGGAGCCTGCTCAGGCATTTAACGGTACGGCATCAAACAGATATACACCGGCGAGAGTAGTAACAATAGGATTTAATGTATCTTTTTAAATAATTAAGTAATGAAAAATATCGCAAAACAATATATAAAATGGGCTGTTGTTCTTTCAGTCTTTACGGGAACAGTTTCATGTGAGAGTGATTATCTTGAAACGGATCCTACCACTGCAGCCTCTGAGGAAGCTGCTTACTCAAGTGCTGCCAACCTTATGGCCATTGTAAACGGAATGCATAGAGATATGTATTTCAGACAAAATGATAATCAGGGACAAAATGGTCAGGGTGGAATTATGATCATGATGGATGCTTTGGCAGATGATCTTGTATTTCCTTCTACAGGTAACGGTTGGTATGTTTCAACTGTGAGATGGCAGGATCAGGTAAATGATAATGCTGCCAATGATTTTTATCCTTATCAGTTTTATTATGCGCTAATCCGAAATGCAAATCTGGTTATTGCAAATGGTCCTTCGGTTCCTGCTCCTACTGCTGCTGATGCTACTACCATTAAAGCAGCTATTGGGGAGGCTTATGCATTCAGAGCTTTCTGTTATTATATGTTAGTTCAAATCTATGGTAAAAGATATGTGCCGGGAGCGAACAATACCCAGCTTGGTGTTCCGATCAGACTGGTGGCAAATGAAATACCTTTGGCGAGAAATACTGTTGAAGAAGTATATACCCAAATCAATAAAGACCTTAATGAAGCATCAACAAGGCTTACAGGGATAACAAGAGCTACAAAGTCGCATTTTAATGACAAAGTAGTTTTAGGATTAAAAGCTAGAATTGCATTAACACAAGGTAATTATGCGGCGGCTGTAACAGCTGCGCAATCAGCACGTGTAGGATTTGCTTTGATGGATAATGCAACCTATACCGCTGGATTTAATAATTTAGCTGGTGTTGCTGAATGGATGTGGGGTGCTACTATTATAGCAGATCAGGGAGACACGTTTTCGAATTTTGGAGCGTATATGTCAAGAAACTTCAACTCTACCAATATTCGTCAGGCTCCTAAAGCGATTAATACTAAATTATTCCTTTCATTCCCATCAACAGATATTAGAACTAAGAATTTTGATCCTACAGGTGCGCATACAGCACTTGCTTTACCTTCAACATATTCTAAATTCCCTTACACGGGACAGAAGTTTCTTGCTGCAAGCCAGGCAGACAGTAGAGTAGATGTTCCTTACATGAGATCTGCAGAAATGTATCTTATTGAAGCGGAAGCTTTGGCCAGATCCGGTGACGAAGCTGGTTCTAAAGCTGTTTTCAACGTATTTGCAAAAAATAGAAACCCATCTTATACAGGAGCTACTACAACAGGAGCTGCCTATATTACAGAAATTCTTGACAGCAGAAGGCTGGAATTCTGGGGTGAAGGTTTCAGATTCCTAGATCTTAAGAGATTGAATTTAGGTTTGGACAGAACAGGAGCCAACCATTCTTCAGTAGTGACTAATAACGTAATGACAGTGGCTAATACAGACTTACGTTGGGAATTCCTGATTCCAAGAACTGAAATCAATGCCAACCCATTGATTGTTCAGAATCCTTTATAACACGTACAGATTTTAATATATGATTGAGAATCCTGCTTTAGCGGGGTTCTCTTTTTTTATTACTGGAAGTAAATAAACGATGAGGTCTTCAGAAAAAAATATTTTAAAATTTAAAATAAAGGGTTGGCAGATTAAAAATAAATTTTAACTTTGTAATTCAAAGTTCTTTTTATGGATTCAAAAAACTATCACGAAGACTTATCCCATATCCGTTCTATGATGGAACGGTCTTCCAGATTTATTTCTCTAAGTGGTTTATCCGGAGTTGTTGCGGGGTTAACGGCTATTATTGGAGCTGTATATGTGTATTTTGTTTTTCAGCGCGAAGGAATCAGCTATTTTGATGGGGACAGAAATATTTTAGGCCCGGCCTTGGTGAAAGAACTTGTCCTGATCGGAATTGTTATTTTGGTTGTAGCTGTCCTTAGTGGTTATATTTTTACAGCCCATAAAAGCAAAAAGAAAGGTTTGAAGATCTGGGATGCCACTACAAAGCGACTTTTGATTACCTTTGCAGTGCCTTTGGTAGCAGGCGGTGTCTTTTGTCTCGCACTTCTTTATCATCATCTTTTTGTTTTCATTGCACCAGCTACTCTTATTTTTTATGGATTGGCTCTGGTAGCAGCAGAACGATATACATTAACGGATGTCAAGTATTTAGGATATCTTGAGATTATCTTAGGACTTATTTCTTTGTTCTTTTTAGGATGGGGATTGCTGTTCTGGGCAATTGGTTTCGGTGTTTTACATATTGTGTATGGATTGATCATGCATAAGAAGTATAAATAGTAAAATGAATAAAGTATTCAAGTATTTCATTATAATACTTTGTGCCATTGGAGGTTTATTTTTAGTAGGTTTTATTGCAGTGACTTTAATGATTGGTTATGCTTTTGGAAGTTTTGATAAAAGCTATTCAGTTTCTGACCTGAAAGAAGAATATTCCTTGAGAGAAGTTGAAATCGCAGATTTAATTAAATATTATAATACAATTAAGCCTGAAAACTATTCTGTAGATATTGAATTTAAAAATGATAGAGTATTGAATCGTTTAACGATAACAACTAAAGATTCAACAAAAATTATGTATCAAAATTGGGATGTAAGTTCCAATGTTTTACAATCAAAAAAAATTAGAGATTTAGTAGGATGGGAAGAAAGTGAAGTTAAAATTTTAAAAAATAAATTAGATAAGGCTAATTGTATCTCTGTAGAAGATGGAGAGCCTTTAACAATTGGTTTTAAAAGAAGTGGAATGGGAATGTTTTCTTTTAACATTTTTCAAAAGGCAAATACCAATAGGGGAGAATACAATGATGGATGTCAATATATCTTGGTAAATAGATATTTGGCTCTTCAATATGGAGGAGGAGCAATCGGAAATCAGTGTTTTCCTGATAAGAATTAAGAAATTATGATCAAAATAAGTCAGCTCAATAAAGAATTCGAAAGCCGTGTAAGATTGGGCATTATGTCTGTTCTTATGGTTAACGACTGGGTTGATTTTTCCGAAATGAAAAACCTGCTCGAAATAACCGATGGAAATCTGGCGAGTCATAGCAATGCACTCGAAAAAGCGGGATATATAGAAGTGAAAAAAGAATTTGTCGGGAAGAAGCCTAAAACCTCTTATCGCGTTACACAAAGTGGAAGACAAGCTTTTACTGAACATTTGGATGCACTGGAAAAATTATTAGGGCGATAGTCCTATATTTTTTTGAAAATTAACTTTGAATTACAAAGTACTTTATATTTTAAAATTAAATAAAATGATAACACAAAAACAAAAAACACTCACAATTTATGCCCTTCCATTGGCTTTACTCAGTATTCCATTGGTTGGAAATCTAGTGTCTAAAGAAGTTAACTGGTCAGGATCAGATTTCCTGATTGCAGGAGCTTTGCTTTTTACAACTGCTTTTCTCATCAATCTGGTGAGAAACAGGGTTAAAAAACAAAGTCAGAAAGTGATGATATGTATTTTCATTTTGCTGGCTCTAGCATTGATATGGCTTGAATTAGCAGTAGGAATTTTCGGAAGTCCGTTTGCTGGAAGTTAAACATTGGGTTAGCTCATTAATTTTAAATTTCAAATAAATACAGCATGAAAAAAATACGTGTTCAGTTTCTGCTTTTTGTGTATGATAAAACTCAAAAATTATACAGAAAATATTTCAAAAAGAAAAAAAGGCAATGGCAGTTCAATGAAAAACAACTGCTGGAGTTTCAGGAAGATTCTTTAGGTCGGAAATTGGGGGAGTTTTACAGGAAACATGGCTTCTCAATGATACCAAAGATGGAAAACCACGATGTCCATCATCTGATTACAGGTTGTGGAACCAACTTCGAAGATGAAATCGCCATGCAGTATCTGCTTCTAGGAAATGGTAAGCTCAATGCGCACCTTCTGGCTGCAATCGTATTAGGAACAATTATTCTCCCTGAATATGTGAAAATTTATATCAAAGCTTATAAAAAGGGACAAAATATGAGAACCTTTTATCATTGGGACTTTGAAGAATTGCTATGGCAGAATTATGAACATGTGAAAGACTTTATTCAACAGAAAGAAACAATAGTTCTTCATTAAAAACTAAAGATGATGGGAAAAATAAAATTCAGTCCGTTAGGGAAAAGATCATTCATTGTTTCTTTTCTGCTGGGAACCCTTCTACTGTTTGCATTTTGGTTGATAAGAACAGAATTTCTTCTTGAGCTAGGCTTTTATTATGTACTGGTAACTGCCGTGATTAATATGTTTATCCTTCTGCACGAGTTGATTATCTATCTTACTGATGTTTCAGAACAGAAAGCTTCTGGTAATTCGGTCCTTCTCCTGCTTGTCAATATTCCGATTACAACCTTATACCTCTATATAATGACACTGTTTCCCTGGTTGGAAGCAGTTCTCAAAATTTAAATCTTTCAATTCTTAAATAATAAACCTCATGAAAACACATCATTATATATTTCTTACAGCTATTCTCTTTGTCATCGTCTTTTATGATCAGGAAGTAGGGCTGAACCTTGGAATTCTGGGAATTGTCTATGCTGTATTAACGCTGTTTAGAACACCGGAAAAAAATAAAACAAGAACATTGTATGTACTTTTTGGAACAAGTATCCTGTCCAGTATTGCATTTGCGTGGTTCGGAGATTTTCCATCCTTTATTGCGGTGGCGAGCTCACTGCTTTTGCTTGGCTATAAATCAAAGAACAGAAGATTGAAAATTCTCTTTTTAATTCCGGTTTTTATCGTAAACTGCTGTACTTCATTCTGTCGTTTTTTCAGCTTTGATGAATGGCTGCCTAAGAAGAATATTCCAGGATTATGGCAAAAGACATTGGCTTTCATCCTGATCCCGCTGATACTGGTTTCTGTTTTCTTTGGAATTTATTCTGCAGGAAGCAATCATTTTGCAGCCCTTTTCACAGATTATGAGCTGGATCTTAACATTTGGCAGGTGTTCTGTCTGTCTGTTTTAGGATTTTTTATCGCCTTTAATTACTGGAATTATGCCGTAGAAAAGCTAATCTATAAAAATAATCATGTTCTGAATAATGAGTTTGGCAAAGATTCCCGGATTCCCAAGGCTACTTATTCTTTTCTTGATCTTGGTGCAGAAAGAATGAGTGGAGTAATCTCTTTTGTTTTATTGAATATTTTATTGGTGTTTTTTATTATTACTTACAATTATGAACAATTTTATGAAGTAGTAAAAACACCAGTTCAGCTTTCCGAAGAAACCCATGAAAGAGTGAATGCTGTAATCATGTCAATTATAATGGCAATTCTGGTGATTATGTTCTACTTTAAATCAGGATTTAATTTTGATCCAAAAGCAGGACTGTTGAAGGTTTTAGCCAAAATATGGATTCTCCTCAATGCTGTTCTTGTTGTTTCTGCAGCTCTTAAAAACTATGAGTATATTATTAATTATGGATTTACTTATAAAAGATTAGGGGTTCTTGCTTTCCTGTTGTTATCATTAGTTGGTTTGGGTTTGACTTTTATTAAAATCAAAAAGCAAAAAAGAAATATTTTCCTTGTCAACTCTATGATCTGGTATTTTTATGGAACCATTCTGGTGTGCAGTTATTTCAATTGGGGAGGGTTTATTACTTCTCAGAATATGAAACGAAAGGATTTTGTGGTCAATTATCATTTAACTTCCCTCAACTTCAGTGAAAAAGCACTCCTGAAATATGCAGAGGAAAAAAATGATCAGAAGCTTAAAAAGACCTTGCAGGATAAAGTGAAAAATGAAACATACAAAACATTCCTTTCAAAGATCATATATTATCAGACTATACAATAAAAGATCATGAAAAACTTAGCGGAATCCTCTAGATTTAAAATTAATATATTGTTGATAATGATGACGATATTCTGTTTCAGTCTTTCTGCTTTCAGATACTATATCAGCGATACAAAAGTATTTTTGTTTCTCAACTGGAATCTTTTTCTGGCGTGGATTCCTTTATTACTGAGTTCATTCATACTTGCTTTTAATATCAAAAGTAAAATTTCCCTTATTATCATTATAATAGTCTGGATATTATTCTTTCCCAATTCTCCTTACATTCTGACGGATCTTTTTCACCTCAGAGCAAGAAATGAGATACCGATCTGGTATGACCTTATTGTGATTCTTTCCTATGCTTGGACGGGACTGATCTGTGGCTTTATAAGTCTTAATGATATTGAAAAGAGACTTTCTGATTATATGAATAGAAATATCATCAGCGGGTTAGTTGTTCTTTTCCTTTTCATGAGCAGTTTCGGAGTCTATCTTGGTCGGTTTTTGAGATGGAATAGCTGGGATGTTCTCAATAATCCTTTTAGTCTGTTCTCTGATATTGTGGTGAGATTCATCTGTCCGATGGAATATACCAAAACATGGGGTATTACTCTTTTAATGGGAATAATGCTCAACTTTATGTACTTTACATTTAAATGGGCAGGAACAAATGATGAAAAAGAATTACAACCGGAAAATAAAACATTAAACGGATTGGAACAATTTTAGCATTTCAATGAGCTCAGCATAATATATGTTGACCATGCTTAAAATTAATTATTATGAAAAAAAGCTTATTGTTAATTCCTTTGATTATTGTTGCCTGTAAAAAAGAACCCGCTGTGACAAATGTTCCGGATAAGGACTCTACAGTGGTAACAGAAATGCCGGACTCTGTGGTAAAAAAAGATTCTGTAGCATTAAGGAAAAAAGATTCAATTATTAACAATGCCCCGGCCACTAAGGAAGTATTGCGCAAAGGCGTAATGAGAGATGAAAAAGACGGACAGATTATAAGAACTGCAGACGCCAACCAGTTACCTTTTACAATTGGAGAAGAATTTACAAAGGATGATCAGGATTTGATTTTAAAATTGACCCGTTATGATCGTCCCAATATCAAAGCGAAAATTTCAACTAAAGAGAAAGATTTTAATATCCGTTTCAATCAGATCAGACTTCCAAACGGGAACTACGACGGACCTTTTGGAAGAGAAATTACTTATGATACTCCAGGACAAGGTGAAGTATGGCTGATTATCGGAAAAAGTAACATGGCTTCCGGAAATACCAAGGGAAGTTTTACGGTAACTGTGGAATAAGGTCCAATCAATTTGGTACAATTTCTGCAAACTAAACCTTGAAGTTTAAAATTAAAAATTATGAAAAATATAGTTCTAACAGCAATGGCCGCTTCAGCTGTACTTGTAAGTTGCGGAACTGTACAGTCGCTGGTTCAGAATACATTTCCCTACACAACGAATGTTTTAGTGTCTACAGGAGTTCCTGCAGATAAAGAAGTTTCTTCCACTGCAACGGCTACTAATGTACAAACCTGGTTCGGAGGAAATAACAATGCAAAAATTAAAGATGTAAGAATTTCAGATGCGAAAATCTCTGTAGCGTCTCCTTCAGGAGGAAACCTGAGCACATTCAAAACTGTAAAAATATACGTTTCATCTAACGGAACAGGAGAAAGGTTAATAGCTTCACGTTCCAATATTTCTACCAATTCTTCCAGCTTAAATCTTGATCTTAATGATACAGGATTTCTGGATGAAATTGTGAAAAGTTCAGGATTAACGGTAAGAACAGTTTATGAATTGAAGAATCAGACTTCTTCAGATATGAATATCAAAGTAGCGCTTAATTTCAGCAGCGTTCCTGCGAAATAATTAAATAAAAAATACTATTAAAAACCCTCTTTCAGTTTTCTGGAAGAGGGTTTGATGTGAAGTAAAATGTATAAAAATCTTATATTTTAGAGTTTGGTTAATTTCTCAACAACTCTTCTCTGGCCTTCATTAATATTGATGATATACTGCCCAGTAGGAAGTTGTGAAATATCAATCTTTTCATTCGGTAAAACCGAATTTTTAATCACTGTACGTCCCTGAAGGTTAATAATCTCTAGATCCAGTTTTTTATTTTCACTGCTTTTAATAGCAATGGAACTGCTGGATGGATTAGGATAAATTTTAACCTCTAATGATGGCAAAGTCTTAACAGGTGCTACAAAATTACTTTCCAGTTGAAGGATAGCATTCTTCACATTAGGAAGAGGTCCGATTTTTTGGCCCGTCACTGTTCCTCCCTGAGGAATTCCTGTTGAAATTAAAAGGTTTTTCATCGCTGAAGGTGTTAAATATTGACCTGTAGTCTGGCGATAGAAAGACTGAATCAAAATAGCTGCAGAAGAAACCACAGGTGTTGCAGAACTTGTACCGCTGAAATAATTATAAGTTCTGTTGTTGTCATTGTCATATTTCGCATAAGATCCATAACCTGCTGCCATTACACTGCTTCCCCAACCCTGAACATCCACTCTGTTTCCAAAAGTACTGAAGCTTAATTTCGAATGGGTAGTATTAGGAGATCCTGCACCTACAATAATAGCACCACTGTTTCCTCTTGCAAGATACGTTGCATAAAACGGATCATCCAGATTCTGATTTCCATTACCTGCCGCTGCAATGATAATAATTCCTGAATCAGTAGCTGCTTTTGTAAGATCCCAGATTACTTTATCATATTCTGCCGGACAATACTGACCGTCTTTTCCACCAGTCTGCATTTCGTATAATATAATATCTCCGGCCTGAGATGCATTGATAGATCTGCTCACAGCAGAAGCTCTATTGTATCCTACCGTAGTCCATTCCATATAACCTTTTATTTCAGAAGCACTGTAAGCAGCTCCGGTAAGTCCTATATTGTCTTTTATAGAACCTAAAATACTTACTACAGCAGTTCCATGGTCACGATAGTTATTATTGGCCAATCCTGCATTAGGAGAATAACCGGGCTCAAGTTGTATAGAGTTTTGGTTAGAAAGCATCTCGTGAGTTTTATAGAAACCATATTCTACATCACGCACACGGATATTCTGTCCTGTGATTCCTCTTGACCATGCATATTTGGCGTTGATTCCCGGATTGTCATTCAGGTAGGTCTGCAAGCTTTCCAGATCAGGAGTCGCCACAAAAGCATTTACCAATGGTGGTTCGATAGGCTCGGCACTCATTACAGAAACATATTCTATTTCAGGAAATCTCTCAAGAGTATGGATAATTTTTTCTGAAGCTTCTTTATTTTGAAGAGGAATATCAGCCTTATAAATTCTTTTCAGCTTTTCCACAGATTCTCCGGAATTACCAATGGCTTTGCTGCTCCTGGCCATTTCATCAAGTTTGCTGTCTGTAAAGTCCAGATCATACTTAAATGAGATGTGGTTTTCTCTTGAAAATCTTTCCAGATCAGCGTTTCTGCTGAAAGCTGTTTTTTCTGAATTGATGCCTTTTGAAAAGCATACATAAATAATTGAATTTTGATCATTAGCCATTTTGGGCTGGCTGTCCTGTCCGAAAGACAGAGTAGAACAGAACGCAAATAATGCGAAAAGGTTGATTTTTGTTTTCATATATTTTTGTTAAATGGTTGTAAATCAGTTTTGATTTATACCAAAAATAATAATAAAATAAAAACAAATCACGTTTTTGTGAATTTAATTTTAAATTTTTTACTCTTTTCTTTTGTAGAAAGGCTTTTTTGTTTTTAAGTGATAACCTCACAGGTTTTCAAAACCTGTGAGGTTTAAGAGCGCAAATTTATACTTACTCATCAAAAAAATACGCTTCAATTGATGAAACGTATTAGGTATATTTTACACTTTTGTCTTTCTCTGCTTAGCTTTTGGTAATAGAATCCATTACGATGGTAACCGGCCCGTCATTGATCAGAGAAACCTTCATATCAGCACCGAAGATTCCACTTTCGATTCTTAATCCCGATTTGGCTATTTCTTCCTTAAAATAATCAAAAAGCGGTACGGCTTTATCCGGTTTTGCAGCCTTTATGAAAGAAGGTCTGTTACCTTTTTTATAATCTGCAATCAATGTAAACTGACTAATACAAAGGATTTCTCCCGAAATATCTTTCACTGAAAGATTAAGCTTGTCATCTTCATCGCCAAAGATTCTAAGGTTTAAAACCTTTTGTACAAGCCAGTCAGCATCTGTCTTTTCATCATTTTCATCTATGCCTACCAGCAGCATTAATCCTTTCCCGATTTCGCCAACAATTTTTCCGTCTACTTTTACACTGGCTTCGGAGACCCTTTGTATAACTGCTTTCATTACAAATATTTAGCTGTTTTTGGTTTTCCAGAATTCTACCTGTTCTTTTAGCTCTCTGATGCGCTCTTCATATAATTCAATTACTTTTTCAGAGAGTTGATTAATGGTTATATGAGTATCATGATGTGTATTGGTTTGAACTGCAGAAGCATTATCCTGATTTGTATTTATATTGTTATCGGAATTAATAAAAAAATCTTCAGGTTTGATATCAAAATTTTCGCACAGTTTTTGAATATGATTAACCCAAGAGTTTGTCTCACCACTTTCTATACGGCTATATGCTGAACGGGAAATTTGTAATCTTTCAGCCATTTCTTCCTGAGAAAAGCCCTTATTTTCTCTCAATCTTCTTATTTTACTTCCTATCTGAATATTCATAGCAATATGTAATAAATTTATTTATAACAAAAGTAACAAAAACTCTCTTTCCAATTCACAAAAATTCTTTCTCCCGAAAAAAGGGATAAGATTCCCGAAAATAGAGCAGTAAAGTACTTGGATAAATTTTATATTTGAAACGTTAAATTAAATCAACACATGATGAAAAAAATTAAATTATTAATGCTCATGGCATTAGCACTCTTTCTGTTTGGGTGTAGAACAGAACTCTCAGATAATTCTGAAACCAATATTTCCCAATCTGATTACAGAAAAACAGTCAAGCTTAAAGAAGCTTTAGCCTTCAAAAACTATCTTACAGAAGCTAAAAGCAATCCCTCACAGGTTTACAGTAAAAATGCAGATTCCTTTTCTGCTTTATCTGATGAAAGTACAGTAACTGTTATTGTACAGAATAATGTCACCTCTTACAGTACAGTAGTGAGGCATTTAGACCGATCCTCAGATGTTTTAGTGTATAGTATTGATAATGAAAATAAAAGTATAGGATTTACTGCAAAATATACTCCTGAAGACAGAACTAAAAACTATCAGATTGATAATTTTACAGGAACAGTAGAATTTACAGCGCTGGATGGGAGGCCAATGGGAATGAAAGAATTCTCTAATGGAGCACCGCTTCCTGATAAGGTTGCAATGTCAAAGAATTCTATGAATAAAGCAGGTTGCTCTTTTAGCATCAGACTTATTGAGGTAGAATGTAATGGTGAACATCACAGTCCGAGCCAAATAGCTCAATGTACAGCAAGTCAGAAACCTTATTATATTGTAGAAATTACAGAAGTATGCTCAGGAGGAGGGCAGCCTCCTAAAGGATTTCCCAATATGGGAACATATGACGGGGGAGGAAGTAGTACAGGAGGTGGCACTACCAATGAAATGTCAATTCAGGACAGTTTCAATTATATGTTAGGTGAAGCAGGTCTTCCAGAACTTACATCTGATGAATATACATATATCCAGAATAATCAATATATTGGAGGCCAGCTGCTCTCGTATTTTTATAATAATTTAAATCAAAATAATTCACAGTTTTTACATTGGAGCATTAATTATTTTAAGAATTATGCTGATCTCAATATATCACCTAATGCAGCTTATAAGCAATTTCAAAATTGGTTTATAGATCCAAATGGCAATCCTAATATTACGTTTGAAAATTTTACAAACTCAAATAATGTATTAACATTTCATACAATGAGTGAGTTTGAAAATTTTCTAGCTAATGACATAAATAATTCATCATATTCTGAAGCTACAATTTTTGATAATGGACAAGAAAAAATTACCAGACTTAGAGTTAACAGAATGGGAATTTATAATACAGGTATTAATATTGAAATTAAATTAAAAAAGACAAATAATTTATGGACATATGATTCTGTAACTTCCGAAGAATATATTGGAATAGGTTTCGTATATGAATGGGCGCAATCAAATTATACTTCAAATACTAACAATAATGTTTTATCATTAGAAGTTTTTGGGTATGAGAAAGTAGGTGTTTCACTTGTTGGTATCGATGTCAAATATAAAAACTATGCAAAAGTTTTGGTAAAAATAAATCAAACTACAGGTCAAATAATTTCAGCATCTTTCATAGATTTACCAAATTAAAACCTTTTACATGGAAACTACAATTTCATCATCAAGTACCATTGCTATAATTATTCAAACTTTAACTTTTATTTTATACATTGCTATATTAATTGGAGGAATTTATCTTGTTAGATCAATTAAATCAATAAAGAAGAGATTGGATGTATTAGAAAAAGAAAAATAAAATAAACCGCAGAAAGTCTCTGCGGTTTCTATTTTCTAATAATAAACATTTAAAGTTTTACTTGCAGCATCATAACTGTAAGGATAAGTTTTAGGAGGAAGAGACGTTTTTGCTCCATCTTCCGGCTGCCCTGTACTTAAGATCCATCTTGTATTATCCTGCGGACATATAATGGCAATATTGTCTTTTACCTCAAGAGTTGTATTGTTATCGGGGCATAGATGCGGGGCATTCCTGTCATAGACTTTAAATCCGTTTGCTGTCCGGACAATAATCAATCCTCTGGTTCCCGATTGTTGCTCGTTCACATAAATCCAGCCGTTAATATTGTTCAGAGCGTAATAAGCAGGCAGGTTTAAATTAAGAGATACATTAATAGGAACATTGGGGAAACAGTTCACGGTATCTTCTCTGCTTCCACATGAGTTTATGGTTAAATTACTGAAAATCAATAAAATGAAAATGGATAAGATTGAAAAAGTTTTTTTCATTTCAATTTAAATTTTTATATATTTGTAAAAATTAAACGATTACAACACGAAAACATTGTCCGGCAAATGTCGGATTATTTTTTTATACTAAAACTAAATTTTGAAAATTATGGCAAGCTATGTTACTAAGGAGGGCCTAGAGAAAATGAAAGCTGAGCTGGAACAGTTGGAAACTGTGGAGAGACCAAAAATTACTCAGCAGATCGCAGAAGCAAGAGATAAAGGAGATTTATCTGAAAATGCAGAATACGACGCGGCTAAAGAGGCTCAGGGGATGCTTGAAATGAGAATTTCTAAGCTGAAAGATGTTATCTCTACTTCTAAAATTATAGACGAAAGCCAATTAGATACTTCAAAAGTTTCAATCTTAACAACAGTGAAACTTAAAAACAATGCTACCAAGCAAGAGCAGGTATTTACATTGGTACCGGATAACGAAAGCGACCTGAAGACAGGAAAGATTTCTGTGAACACACCTATCGCAAAAGGACTGTTAGGAAAAGCTATTGGCGAAATTGCTGAAATTACTTTACCTAACGGAAACAAACTGTCTTTCGAAGTATTAGACATCTCTTTATAGTCTGATATTCCTTTCTATTTCTGAACTTCTAAATATCTAACCCAAACTTCTGATAAAATGAGCACTATATTCACAAAAATCATTAATGGCGAAATTCCCTCTTATAAGATTGCAGAAAATGAAAACTTTATTGCATTCTTAGACGCAATGCCTTTAGTGAAGGGACATACTTTAGTAGTACCTAAAAAAGAAGTGGATTTGATTTTTGATCTTGAAAGTGAAGAATACAAAAACCTTTGGGGATTTGCCCAAGAGGTAGCCAAGAAGATCAAAACTGCAGTTCCATGTGTAAGAGTAGGAGTAGCAGTGGTTGGACTTGAAGTTCCTCATGCACACATCCATCTGATTCCTTTAAATAAGATGGAAGACATGAATTTCAGAAATGAAAGATTAAAATTAACGAACGAAGAATATACAGAGATTCAACACTCAATTATTAATTCTTAACAACCAGAAAATCGTAAAAAAGTAATTTTTTACGATTTTCTTTAACATATACATATATATTATATCATATGAATTCCAACCAATGTTCTTTCTGTGGCAGAAAAAGAAATGAAGTACAGATGCTGATTTCTGGGCAGAATGGTTTTATTTGTGAAAATTGTATAGAGCAGGCACATGCTATCGTAAAAGATGGTGCATCAAAAACAGAATATTCACCTGCTAATAGCATGGAGGAGCTTAAAAAGCCAAAAGAGATCAAAGAATTTCTTGATCAGTATGTGATCGGACAAGATCAGGCAAAAAAGCAACTTTCCATTGCTGTGTATAACCATTATAAAAGACTGCTTCACGCCAAGGACGAAAACAGAGAAGTAGAGCTTGAAAAGTCAAACATTATCATGATAGGAGAGACAGGAACAGGTAAAACGCTTCTGGCAAAAACTATTGCAAGAGAACTTAATGTTCCTTTCTGTATCGTGGATGCTACTATTTTAACTGAGGCAGGATATGTAGGAGAAGACGTTGAAAGTATTCTTTCAAGACTTTTAATGGTCGCAGATTACGATGTGGAAAAAGCTGAAAAAGGAATTGTTTTCATCGATGAGATTGATAAGATTGCCAGAAAATCGGACAATCCAAGTATTACAAGAGACGTTTCAGGAGAAGGCGTACAGCAGGGATTATTAAAACTGCTGGAAGGAAGTATTGTGAATGTTCCGCCACAAGGAGGAAGAAAACATCCGGATCAGAAATATATCCAGGTAAATACTCAAAACATCCTATTTATTGCAGGAGGAGCTTTTGACGGGATCAAAGAGATCATCGAAAGAAGAATGAACAAGCAGGCCATTGGTTTCAGCTCTGAAAAAATCAATAAAACAGACGAGGACGAATATATATTAACAAATATTAATGCAATTGACCTTCGTACTTTCGGATTAATTCCGGAACTTTTGGGAAGATTTCCAATTATTACTTACCTCGATAAACTCACAAAAGAGACACTGGTAAGAATCATGAAGGAACCTAAAAACTCTATCGTGAATCAATTTGTGGAACTTTTTAAAATGGATGGCACAAATTTGGTTATTACAGACGGAGCAATTGAAAAAATCGTAGAGGAAACTATTGAAAAAGGATTAGGTGCAAGAGGGCTTAGAGGGACCACCGAAAAAGTTCTAGAAGACTATATGTTTTCAATAGGAGAGGAGAAAGATATCATCTTAAATGAAGATAATGTTTTGATTAATAGATAAAATATTTTTTTTTTAAGAAAATTAATAATACCTTTGCGGGTGAAGATTGTATTAACACACAAATAATTTATACAATGAGAAAAAGTTTATTTGCTATAGGTCTTTTAGCAATTAGTTATTCTGTTCAGGCGCAGATACTATGTCATGTTGACACTAATGCTAATATGTATGTGAGCGAAGGCACCCTAGTTTATAGCGGTGGAGGTGTACAAACAAAAGGTAATGGCCTTTTGGACGTGCATGGAAATATCATGGTTGTAGGATCTGCTACAGATGGTTTTAAAACAATTGATGCCGGTGGTGCTGATAAGACTGACGGTGGAAATATCATCTTAAGACTTAATACCCCTGCTTCTTTTGCTACTTCCACGTATGGCCAGTTGTACATCGATGGACTATCCCAGTCCAACATTACAGGTATTGTCACCAAAGAGTACAGAACTACAAGTAACGGTAGTGGCAATTATTTCCAACAAGTTGCTTTACCTTTCTTTGGTAAAGCTTTAAGTTCATTATCTACTGAAGTTGGTAAAACTTTTAATACTGGTAGATATAGTAATCCAATTCTAAAGTGGGATAACGCCAATGCGGTTTCTGCACATTTTACAAATTTAGCATCTACTACTGCTGATGGTTCAGGGTATTATATGTTGAAAGTTTCCAGTAATGACTGGAATCCAAGCACACCTGCAACAGGAACTGTTTTCAATATCAATGGAAAACCGTATGCTCCACTAACAGGAACTGTGTCATTGCAAAATGCAGGAAAATCTAATTTAGGAGCTTCCAATGTTGTATTCGGAAATGGTGGTAATGCTGTGAATTCTTACAACGAAAAGTATAATACTTATCTTGATGATTCATTTGAATTTACTACAACTCCATGGGCTGGAACATTTGGACAAAATTTCTACCAATTCGGTAACCCTTTCCTTACCAACTTAGATTTATCTAATATTGGATATACTGAAAGCGTTACAGGATCAGACGGAAATGCAGTGAAGAATATCTGGGGTATTGAATATAATCCAGGTACTGTTGTTACACTTCCTGGAGGTTCTACTTATGCTACAGGTGCTCAGGTAGTTACTTACGTTACTACAGGTGACGGAGTTGCTCCGGCAGTTGGAGATGTGAACTTAGATAAAATGGTTATCAAACCTATGCAGTCGTTTAAAATAAAGTTAAGAGATAATACAGCTCAGACTTTAGACTTTAATACACTAAGAAGATTCAAATCAACAGCTAGAACAGCAGGTACTCCTAACGGTGTAAATGCAGCTAAAATGGCTGGTAAGAATACAGCCAATACTGTAAAACAGCTTGGAGTAATTGGTCTTGATGCTAATGGTAATGAGATTTCCAGAACGTACTACGTGGTTTCTCCATCATTTACAACTGGACACCAGGTTTCTACTGCTACAACAGTTCAAAGTTCAGCTGGTACCAGAATTATTGGTACTTACGAAGAAGCATTGAATGGTGGGTATGATAATAATTATACTAACTATTGGTTATATATTAACGAAGCTAATGAGGGTAACTTCCAAGGTAAAAATGTTAAGTTAGTTAATTACAAACTTGATCAGGTTAAATCTTATAAGTTCGAGATCAGAGAAAATGCAGAACTTATTCCTGCTGGTGCACACCAGTTATCTTCAGGAATTGGTTTCTACTATAAAGCGGAAAATGGAAATTTAGTACAGGCTAAACAGGGAGATGTGGTAGCTGTAACAAATGAAGAAGCTAACTTGTATTATGGTGAACCAAGTAATATTACTTTAGGTGTGGATAAAGCAACTCCTAGTGTTTCCAGAACACTTGTTGTTTACGATCCATCTATTACAAATTACATTGTTAGATTTGATCCAAAATGGAAAAAAGCAGACATTCAAGTTTATGATATGAGCGGTAAACTGGTAATCTCTAAAAAAGCGGTTGAAACATCCAGAGATTTTGTAATCGAGCTTGATGGCTCAGTTAAAAATTCATATGTTGTAAAAATCGTTTCTGATAAGGGAGAAACTGTTAACACTAAAATCTTAAAATAAACCACATGAAAACTATTAATAAACTAGTCTTGGCATTTTTCCTATTTGCTGTATCTATAGCAAATGCTGCTCCACCACAACCAGCAATCCCGGGAGGAGGAGGTAACGGAGGAAACGGTACCGGGTCACCTGCCTCACCAATTGATATGTATGTATATGTACTGGGTATAGTAGCAATAGGATTTATTGTTTACTTTACAAAAAAGTACAAGAGCGTAAAAGCATAAAATTTTATTAAAATAATATTAAACTCTCTGATTAGTCAGGGAGTTTTTTTATTTTTACTTTATGAAAAAGATT
Organism: Chryseobacterium indologenes; assembly: GCF_002025665.1. Taxonomy (GTDB): domain Bacteria; phylum Bacteroidota; class Bacteroidia; order Flavobacteriales; family Weeksellaceae; genus Chryseobacterium; species Chryseobacterium metallicongregator. Next base: position 570,010 of record NZ_CP018786.1, read on the forward strand.
TATACGCTATCAGCGGTTTTGGCTGCATTTGCTTTACAGGCTCAATTTACTGTTACAATTCAGGCTCCGGCAGACTTTAAAGACCAGGATGCTATTCTATATACACTTAACGGATCAAAAGATATTATTGTTACTAAAGAACAAAGTAAGAATAGTACATGGACTTTTAAATATCCAGGTCATTATATGGGGATGATGAAAGTTTATTTTCCTGGCTCTAATAATACTGTAAGCTTTATTTCTGAAAATAAAAATGTCAACTTTAAATTGGATATTCAGAATAGCAAAGTAAAAGATGTTATTTATCTGGACGATGCCAATAATCTGATGAGCAAACAACAGGAAGGCTCCCAAAAGAAAGAGCTTATTTTGCCAGCTTTAGCACAAATCAAAGAATATTACAAAGACAATACAGATTTTGGAAAAGCTTTGAAAACAGAAATTGACAGACTTTCTGGTGCTTCAGGTTCTATTGATGCTGCGCAACACCCATTTATTGCTTATTATAATATGAATTACAGCAAGTTTCTTTCTAACTCACCCGATTCAGCCAAGAAAGTAGATCAGGAAGAAATAATCAACTTTTTGGACAAATCAAATGATATGCTTGAAAGCTCATCGTTATTGAGACCTGTATTAGTAGCTTATCTGAATTCAGGAGGAAATGCTAATGTTACAGCTTCTGTTGATAAGTTGCTGGATCGTTTAAAAGTAGAAACTCCAAGAGGACAGACTGTATTGTCAGAATTGATTGATATTTTTGATGTCTATCAGATGGATGAATACAAGAGCAAATATCTGTCTCTAGCTAAAAATCTTAAATGTACCATTACTGACAGGCTTGCTTCTACATTGAAATCGAACGCAAACATTGAAATGGGGGCTGTTTTCCCTAATTATAAGTTCCAGTCACCTGTCAATACCACTGCAAAATCTTTACACGATATAAAGGCAGATAAGAAGGTCGTTGTGTTCTGGTCATCTACATGCTCACACTGTGAAAGTGAACTTCCAAAACTTTTGGAAAAATATAATGATTTAAAATCAAAAAATATTCAGATTGTAGGGCTGTCTTTAGATGTGGATAAGAATTCATATACCAAAAAAATTGCTGCATTTCCTTGGGTGAATGATTCAGAATTGAGAGGATGGAACAGTAGTTATACAGATTTATATAATATTCATGCAACTCCGACGTATTTTATTTTGGATGCTAACAATAAGATAATCAGCAAACCAGATCACGTTGGTGATGTTTTAGAATATTTTAAGCTAAAATAATTTTGGAGGTAAAGAAATATTTTCTATATTTGCACCACCAAAACGGCGAGGTAGCTCAGTTGGTTAGAGCGCAGGATTCATAACCCTGAGGTCACGGGTTCAATTCCCGTCTTCGCTACAATAAACCGCAATCATTAATTTAATGATTGCGGTTTTTACTTTTAAAAGAATTGTCTTTTTATCTTTTAATTCTTTCCAATGAATTTTATTTTTTAACGATTTTATTCTTCTGATGAAATATTAAGGGAATAATTATACTACTTTAGCTTCATTATAATGATCGGTTAATTTTCATCATCAACTAATGTTATGATAGTCCTCATAATCGTCGTTTTCTTGCCTTTTTTTGAATGATCATGTTTTTTGCGATAAAACCCTTTGCTTAGGTAGATTGTGGCTATAATAGGCTGTTTAAACGAATGAGATTGGTTGAACTCCTGAAAACATAATCAGACGACTGGGAACTTTAAAATAAATAATAAAAACCCCGTTTTACAATTTGCAAAACGGGGTTAGTTTTTAATAAAAGGTTCATTAAACCTGATATCCAAGTAACTTTCTGATTTGATAGAAGAATCTTTCAATCAGTCGCAGGTCTTGTGTTACAATTTCTGCACTGCCTCTAAGCTCTTTATCGAATGTAAGTGTTTTATTGTAGCTTGTTTTTAATCCTTTTGGTAAAATTACATCTACATAGTAATTTCCTTTATCATCAGGAATCAGAGAGATATTCTGTACCTTTCCTTCGATGATACCGTATTCCTGGAATCGGTAATTGTCCAGTTTAATCAGGACTTTCTCACCAGGAGTTATTTTTCCTGAATTTGTGGTAGGAACAGACATCCTGCCCACTAGTTGCTCTTTATTTTTAGGAAGAATAGAAAGGATGGGTTCTCCTACCTTTACAAACTGATTCTCACCAAAGAATTGTTGGAAACTGGCAACACCATCAGTGGATGAGATTACAAGATAATTCAGTTCCCACTGTTTTAGAGATTTTCGAAGCTGTTCAAGAAGCTGTAGAGTTTGGGAAGAGTATGTAATTCTGTCTTTTTCTGTATTTATGGCAGTTCCGCTTTTGGTCTTATTCAGATTGGAAATTCCTTCATCCATTTGAGATATGGAGATTTTGATATTCTCAAGGTTTTGCTGTGCCTGAAGATATTTGATCTTTTCGTTTTCAAGTTCCATGGCTGAAATAACCCCTTGGTTGAATAATTCCTGAGATCTGTTGAAGTTTTTCTTTGTCAGATCATATTTTATAGATTCCAGGTTCTTCTGCTGTTTCAAAGTAGCAATTCTTATTTTATATTCTGAAATGCTCTGATTGGCGGCCAGATTTTCAGGAGCATAAGGCTGTAGTCTTGTAAAAAGAGCTTCATCCTGAAATGCTTTTGCGAAACTGTTATATTCACCCTGCAATTCACCCAGTTTAAATCTTGAAGCCTGGGCAATAGGGAAGGTATATAATTTATCAGGTGTGATAGAGTCTACCAGTTTTTTAAGCTCTAAAATGTCTTTATAGTTAGCTGCAGACTGCATCACCATCAGAACATCATTCTTTTTAACTTCCTGATGGTCTTTTATGAATATTTTTTCAATTTTGGAACTGGTTCGTGCTTCTATTTTCTCAGGAGGATTCTGGGAAGTTACAATAATAGGAGCCGGTACAAATTCCGGATATTTTATAATGTAGCTCATTAAGAGAATCAACAGGAGGATAATAAATATCGCGGTATTTCCCCAGCGGATCATCCAATGTGGTGGCTGGGTAAGAATATCCTGTACACTCTCTGAGCGGAGTTCAATATTGTCTAAAACGTCTTCTTTCATTGTTTTGAGGTAAAATTTTCCCAATATTTTGGGAATATAATTTAAATAATTGGGAAGTTCCCGTCATACCTATCCGGTGCGGAAGTATTTGCATCAGGAAGGTATTTTATATTTTTCATTATTAATATTAGTCTTTAATAAGTTTTTCGAATTCCATTAGCTGCCTAATTCAAGCTGATTTCTTACAAGTCTGTAATACTCTCCCCTTAAATCTACCAGATCGGCATGACTTCCTTCTTCAACTACTTTTCCTTGATCCAGTACAATGATTTTATCAGCATGTCTTACTGTTGAAAGTCTGTGGGCAATCACCACTGCTGTTTTGCCTTTAAAGAACTGTTCAAGATTTTCCATAATTACTTTCTCATTATTGGCATCTAATGCAGAGGTAGCTTCATCAAATAAAATATATTCAGGGGATTTGTAAACGGCTCTTGCAATGAAAAGTCTCTGTTTTTGACCTCCACTTACGCCAACTCCTTCATTTCCGATCTTTGTATTATAACTTAATGGAAGACTTTCAATAAAATCTTTGATATTGGCTATCTCTACAGCACGTCTTAGTTTTTGTTTATCTATATGATCTTCACCTACAGCAATATTATTGGCGATGGTATCATTGAATACATATCCTTCCTGCATTACAACTCCACAATGATCTCTCCAGTATCTCGGAGAAATATTTTTCATATTGGTATTTCCGATTCTGATTTCACCCTGGTCCGGATCATAGAATTTCATCAACAGTTTCAATAAAGTAGTTTTTCCACTTCCGCTGGCTCCCACAATGGCTGTTGTCTGCTGATAAGGAATCGTAAGGCTTAAGTTTTCAAAAACCGGAACATCAGAACCAATGTACCTGAACGACATATCTTTGATTTCGATATCTTGCTTCGGAACATCTGTGACGTACTGCTCATTTTTATCTTCTTCATCATCTTTATCATGGATTTCTCCTAATCTTTCAAGGGAAATCTTGGCATCCTGAGTTTGTTTGATAAAGTCGATAAGCTGAAGAAGCGGGCTGTTTAATTGTCCAATAATATACTGAACGGAAAGCATCATCCCCAAAGTAAGGTTTCCACTTAAAACAAGTTTTGCAGAAAGGAAACTCACCAGAATATCTTTCATCTGATTGATAAAGTTTCCTCCAACAGACTGCCATTGTTCTAATGAAAGAGATTTTATTCGGATCTTAAATAGTTTTACCTGTAGAAATTCCCAGTCCCATCTTTTTTGCTTCTCGGCATTATGCATTTTGATTTCCTGCATACCGTTGATAAGCTCAATTACTTTACTTTGTTCCTGAGATACCTGTGAGAATCTTTTATAATCTAGCTCTTTTCTCTTTTTGAGGAAAAAACTGATCCAGCCAATATATAATACAGCTCCTACAAGATAAACGATGAAAAGTCTGTAATCGTAAAATAATAATACAATACTGAAAATAATAAGGTTGACCAAAGAGAATAATGTATTCAGTGAAGAGCTTGTAAGAAGCTGTTCAATTCTGTGGTGGTCATTAATTCTTTGCATGATATCTCCTGTCATTCTGGTATCAAAGAAACTTATCGGAAGTTTCATTAATTTGATAAAGAAATCGGAGATGATCGAAATATTGATCCTTGCCGAAAGGTGAAGAAGAATCCAGCTTCGGATTGTCTCAATTCCCATTCTTCCCAGGAATAGCATAATTTGGGCAAGGAGAACTACATAGATAAAATTAATATCCTGATTCTGGATCCCGACGTCTACAATACTTTGGGTAAGAAACGGGAATATCAGGGAAAGTAAACTTCCTCCTAATAGACCAATAGCCAATTGTATAACAAGTGTTTTATACTTAAGAAGATATTTGGACAAGAATGTAAAGCTTGCCTTACTCTCTTCAGCATCAAACTCTGTCTGGAAGAATGCAGGAGTGGTTTCAAGAATCAGGACAATTCCTTCTTCTGTATTTTCGTTGGCATTTTCTCCAATCCAGGACTTGATGAATTCTTCTCTGGTATAAGTGATCAGTCCATAGCTGGGATCTGAAATATAGACTTTGTTATTTTTGTCGATTTTGTATACAACAACAAAATGATTTTTATTCCAGTGTGCTATACATGGAAAAGGAACTTCTTCTGTAAGGGTATTGAAATCGATCTGGACTCCCATTGACCGGAATCCAAGATTTTCTGCGGCGTCGCTCAGGCCAAGAAGGCTGCTTCCTTCACGTGTTGTTTCGGAAAGGTTACGAATCTGTTGCAGGGATATACTTTTACCATAATACTTACTGACGATTCTGAGGCATGTAGGGCCACAGTCTTTGGTATCTGGTTGCTTATAAAAAGGAAACTTTTTTTTCAAAACTACTACTCATTATAAAATGCCGTCAATAAATGACGACATTTTTGCTTTAATTCAATTATAATTCAATGAAATGGTAAACTGGAAATAGTCCCATTGGTCACCGTTTTCTACTCTTTTACATCTTTTCAGATGGTTATTTTGTTTTTCCTAAGATAGTGAAATTTTTAAATGAAGAAGATTTATTTACTAAATCTCGTCATCCTCTATTAATTCATCAATAAAGAATAAAATATCTTCACGATCATATTTGTCAGGAAACTGATATCCATTGATAATAAAGATAGGAGTAAAGCTTAATCCTGCGTTACTGTTTTCTATAGACATCTCTACTAAAGGATTCAGATTTTCAGACGTTACGTTTCCTCCGGAAAGTGCATTAATTTTGCTTTCATCCTTAGTTTCAAACCATTCTTCTACAGCATGTAAAAATTCTTTTTCAGGTTTGTTATGATAGATATGAGTTAAATCTGAAATAAGTTGAGTGTATTTTTCAGGCGCTCTGTCCGGGCTGTAATTGAATCTCATCTGTAGTGAAATATTCTCCGGATATTTTTCCAAAAGTCCTTCAACAAGCTTATGCGCATCTTTACAGAAGCCACAATATGGATTGGAAACGATAGAAATACGAAGTTTAGCATCTCTTTTTCCAACAGCAAAAGTTTCAGTATCATGAAATTCTATTTTTGGATTTTGTTCCATCTGGTTTTTAAAAAGCTCATAGTTTCTCTTGAATCTGAGATTTTTCGCATTCGATTTTTGAAGAGCTTCTTTTTGCTCAAGAAGAGTGTTGAAATAGATAACTGCAGAAAATACAAGAGCCCAAAGAATAACAGTCAATAAAAGAGTCCCCACACTGAAAGACAGATTCTCAAAAAATAAACTACTGATTACAATTTGTCCTACCAGGATTGAAATAATCAAAAGACATACTCTACAAAATGTTTTTTCTACAAATGCCTGGATGTATAAAGAATATCCGATGGCAATTACAGAAACGAATGTGAAACCTTTTACGATATACGCTGTTGCTGGTAAGAACAGACCTAATACGGCAAGTCCTGCAAAATAAATCAGAGAAAAATCTGCAAACTTTAAGCCCATAATACTGGTTTTATCCTGTTTGATGATCTTATCACACGAGTTGGCTGTCTGACTTGCTGTAGCGCCTCCGCCTCCACATATACTTCCGATGACAGTAGAAGTATTCCCGAATTTCTGATTGAAAATTTCCAGGGAAATATAAACTCCTGCTAAGGAAAGTACATTAAATAGAGCTTCGTAAATGGTTTGGCTAATAAAAGAATAGGCAAGAACAGTTGCAAAAATGAGATAAAGAACCGGTTTGAAATTAAAAGCCAGTTTACTTTCTGCATTTTCTGTTTTCTCAAACAGCAGTACAAAATCTGTTGATTTATTATAAAGTTCTTCTTTACCGAAGGTTTTTGCTTTTTCTGAATATACGGAATAATTGCTTCCTGACTTTTTTACCAGCGAAAATGAGTTCTCAACAATGGCAATAAATTCTTCCGGAAGTTCGTCCCAATATTCTTTGTCAAGTTCGTAAGCATCATTTTTTACTCCCATAAAGTTGAGTGTGTCACTAAATGCCAGTGCAGATGGATAATTGGGATGGGAGTTGAACTGGAAAATAAATTCCTGTTTATCGAGTTTTAGATGGTTAATTAGTTTGTCAAAAATCATATTAATATTTTTATCTAAAATACACAGATGTTTTAAATATACAAAAAAAATTTTCCTTTATTAGTGAGATATAAATGGGTGTTGGTAGATTTTATTTGATCCTCAGTATTTTATTGTATTGAATTTAGAGCTTTACAATATAGTATGGTATTGATACTAATAATAGATTCTCTTTTGAAGAAACAAGTTTTGATTTCAACAATCTGGTGTTTGAACGTTTTCAGGGTGAAGTATAGATTGAGTTTCCTCATGCAGGTAAAATATACTTGTTTTTAAATTAAAAACAGAATTAATAATCGCTACAAGAATGATAGATATATTTTAAATTTTTGAATTTGAAATTGTAGAAATATCCTATAGAATATAAGAGATAACTCCAATTTTTAAAACAGTGAAAACAGGATGAAATTGAAATGGTTTTTATCTAAACAAATGTTTGGTTTTTTGATTTTTTCATAACTTATATGACTTTTATCCTTGATTTGGTTGTGTAATGTCGCTGTTTTGTGTGATTTGTGACAAGACGGGATGAACTCAAAAAAACTTAAAAAATCATAAAGTTTTCATAAAGTTTTAAAAAAGGAGGGAAATGTTTTTGTATTTATAAAATATGTCGTACTTTTACATCGCCTTGAATGAGGGAACAAGTCAAGGTAATAAATTTTTTTTCATCATTTGTGTTTTTAGAATCGTATCGCCTGATACGATTCTTTTTTTATTTATGATTCATAATTTAAGAGCAGATCAATAAAGTAAGAATAGGTAACAGAACCTTCTTGTTGATTACTTTTCAGAAACAGGTTATTGGTAAATCCAAAGAAGTCATCCAGCCATCCCTGATGCTGAAAAACAAAACTTTTTTCATAGGCACGGTCTCTTTTCATGGCAGGAGAGTACTGATGAAGAATATTCTTTACAAACTGTGGGTCTTCCTCAACAATGAACCTTAAAAGACTTTTTAAAGTGAAAAATTCAGTACTGTATCTCAGTTCAGAGTTAGTAGAGTGAATACCTATCAGATATCCCACAAAATTAGCCTCCTGTTCTCTTGCAAAACCCAATTGATGAGAGCTTTCATGGGCTGTGGTGAAAGGGATGAATGTATGAGGTAATTCACTGTTATATTGAGCTTCAGCAGTAAAAGGATTGTAGTATCCCAAAATTCCTGTAAAGTTCATTACTTTTTTGAATAAACTGGGCTTGATATCCAGAATTTGAGTTGCTTTTTTATCTGAAATATAAGAAGGTAGTTTTGCCTGTTGGTGCAAGATTTCCTTTTGTATATCCGTAAGGTTGGTAATGATAAAAACTCCATTTTTATCCTCATGAACAGACTGTCTGGTTTGCTTACATCGTTCAAGATAGACAACGGCTAATTTTTTTGCCTTATTTATATTGGGATCCTCCTGGCTGGAAAGTTTTTTAATAATCGGAGTCTGGAAATACAGCATTCCCCAAAATATCTGATAAATGAGATAAAAAATATTAATGATGATCAGAATTCTGATTAAGGAATGATTTCTTTTCTCTTTCCTGAATAAAGAGATCACATAATACAGAAGGAAAGCTCCCAGTAGAATGTATATAAGATCTCCAACAGAAAATGTAATCCAGCTGAACAGCATCTGATGAATCCCTTTTTGAAATTCAAAAAAGCTTTCAAAAAAAGAAATCATCACTTTGGATTTTGAGAATCCATAGAACAAAAGAAATTGGGCAAGTAAAACACCTGCCCAAAATCTCTTTTTCTTATATATTTTTGTTGTTATATTAATGACCATTACCTTTAGATACTTTATCCAGATCAATGCCCTGAGCTTTCAGAATCCCACTTACACGGATCGCATAGAATGCAAGATAAGCAAAACAAATAACCCCTACGATATAACTGAAATGAATATTGGTAATATCTGCAATATAACCCTGTATAAAGCTTACAATACCTCCCCCCATAATCATCATAATAAGGTATCCTGAACCTTGGTTAGTGTGCTTTCCAAGTCCGTTGATAGCCAATGCGAAAATACAAGGCCATAAAGTAGAGCAGAAAAGTCCTACGCTGGTAAATGCATACACAGATACCATTCCTGTAGTAAACATACCGATAAGCAATGCAGTGATCCCTGCCAGAGAGAAGATTAGAAGCATTCTTGCCGGATTTCCTTTGCTTAAGATGTCACAGATAATCATTGCAACGATGATGAATCCATATACATAGAAAGGAGAAAGGTCATGCTTGGCAAGTGCATTCACGAATAAAAACACTCCAAACGCAAGATAAGGGGCTAAGAATCTTAAAATCTTTTTAAAGCCGGCATTCACGTCAAATGCTTCTACAGCACCTGTCCAACGGCCAATCATTAATGATGCCCAGTATAGAGAGATATAGGGAGCTACATCTTTTGTTTCAAATCCTAGATTTTTTTCCATATAGGCAGGAAGGTTACTTGCGGTAGAAACTTCCACACCTACATAAACGAAGATGGCAATCATTCCCATTACCAATTGAGGATACTGGAAAGCCGAAGTTCTGTGTTCTCCCGGAGTTGTATCATCTGTATTCTCAGTATTCGTGGGAGTTACCGCAGGAAGGGAAGAGAATTTAAGCATTAAAGCTACCAGAGCAAAAGCTGCTCCTAGTATAAGGTAAGGTACTTTTACACTTTCTATACTCGCTTCCGTATTACCGGCACTTGCAGAACCAAAAATAGCAAATGCAACGATAAGCGGTCCGATAGTCGTTCCTAAGTTGTTGATTCCTCCAGCCATTGTTAATCTCTGAGATCCCGTTTCTGTAGGACCTACTTCAATAGCAAGCGGATTAGCAACAATCTGCTGAAGAGAAAATCCTAAACCTACAATAAATAATCCGGAGATCATTAACGGGAAAGAATGCATATTAGCCGCCGGATAAAATAATAAAGTTCCCATTGCGGAAATCAAAAGTCCCACAATAAGACCGTTTTTGTACCCGATTTTGTTGATCAAATCCTGTTTCAGGCTCTTTGATACAAGCATATAAATTAAAGAACCTACAGTGTACGCTACATAGAAGCATATCTGTACCAGCATACTCTCGGTTTGAGATAAATTGAAGGCTTTTTGAAAAACTGGGATCAGAATATCATTACTGGCTGCTACAAATCCCCAAAAGAAGAATACAGTAACCAACGGAATGAATTGGGCCCAATTGGTTTGTTTAGAATAATTTGACATATTTATTATAGATTTCACAAACAAATATAACTATTTCCTTTCAACGGAATACCTGATTAAGGTTTTTTTTATTTTCTCATAAGCCTCTGCCTTTAAGTCTTTTGGCGAATCTGTAGGCTCAATGATTCCATTAAAATATACCTTTACTCTTCCGGGGAAGCCTTTTGAGTTTTCAAAAGGGAACATTTCCTTGAGTCCCACAAAGGTATAAACAGCTATTGGAGAATGGTGTTTTGAAGACAGCATAAATGCACCGTCCTTAAAATCATCCAGGATGATAGAAGTATCGTCAGGTACACCACCTTCCGGAAAAATGGCAATACTGTTACCTTCTTCCATCTTCTCTGCACATCTGCGGTATACATCTGCACGGCTTTTTGCGCTGGCTCTGTCTACCATTACACATATCCTTTTATATATGGTTCCGAAAATCGGAATTTTTACCAGCTCTTTTTTTCCTACAAAACAGATCGGATGATCTGGAAAGAGAATGCATACAAGCATAATATCCATAATGGACGTATGATTGGAGATAAAGACGTAAGGGGTATTCTTATCTTTTTTCTGTTCCGAAAGTTTAATCAGATCATATCTGAAGCCCATTCCGTAAAACATGCCAAAGCACCAGAGTCTGACAAGTTTGTAACCGTATTTATAATGCTTTTTATTAAAGGATAAAATGTAAACTGGGATTCCAATACTGACAGTCAGAAAAAATGCCAACAGAAGCAACCAGAATCTCCAGAGATAATTTAAAATTTTTGCCACAGCTTAACCGTTAAAAATTACTTTCTTCTTAATCGAATAATTTAGAATGGAAACCAGCAATATTGCTGCAATTTTGCTGATCATTTCCGGGCTCAAGGTATAAAAAAATAAATTGATATTATCTTTAAATATGAAACTATAGAATATTTGGAAAAAGCCTAAGCTGAGTAATGTTGAAAAAAAAGAGACCACCATAAAATAAGCAAACTCTTTTCTCTTTGAATGTTTTCCTCTTTCAAATACAAACCAGATGCTCAGAAAGTAATTGGTAATAATCCCGCAGCTTGTGGAAAAAATGTTACTTAAAGGATAGTGTACCCCATAGAAGTTGGTTTCCTTTACAAAGAAGTGCGGAAGATAGGTGCTGAAAATCTTAAAGCTTCCTATTTCTACAATGGCACTCAGTCCTCCTGCAATGATGAAGAACAAAACCTGTTTCTGGCGTAAGAGTATTTCTTTCATTTAATGAATATAAAACTAAAAATGTTTGTACATATTGGATAGCATACAGAGCAGATTTATATCTCAGCAGATAAACACCTTAGCGAATCCCTTCTGTTTATAGTGGTTTTGAAATTCCAATAATTACATTGCTTCACAATATGAATATGCAAATTTATAACTATATGTTAAACACTGAAAAAAGTTGTTAAAATATTTTTTTTAATAAAAATTATTTCTAATTTTAATATTCAGAATGATGTAATTAAGACCTGATAATAAATTCATTTTCAACTCCTTGTGTTGATGGTTTTTTCTATCTTGTAGTGCGCGGTTAAGCGCATATACTCCAACATTTTATGACCCAATTTTTAATAATATTTGTATGAAACGTCAAAACAAATACAGAAAATTCCAGCTTCAACAGAAAAATATTGAGGCTCTTGAGAAAGAAAATTCCCGCTTCAAAAGAGTGTATTCAGAATATGAAAATATGTCAAACGAATTGTGGAATCTTGAAAACTCCAGTGGAGAACCGGTACCTGATGATTTTATCAATGCAATGGTATTACAGACTTCCTATCTGGAAGATGAAATAGAAGATTGGCTTATACAATTCAACGAAAAGAAAACACAAATCAAGCATTAATGATTTTAGACAGCTTCCAGGTTGTTTTTAAACGCTAATTGAAGATAAATTCATAATTTAGCACCCTTAAATTAAAATCTAAAATATGGTTGCTATTGTAGATAGTGGTTCTACTAAATCGGATTGGGTAATACTTGATGACTTTAAGAAAGTTTTTCTGAAAACAGAAACAATCGGTTTCAATCCGAATTTTATCAACAGAGAACTTATCGCTCCTGAAATACAGAAGAATAGCAATCTGATATCGGTTAAAAATTCAATTACCAAAGTCTTTTTTTATGGTTCCGGATGCGGTGTGAAGAAAAACTGCGAGACCATAGAAGAAGAGCTGAAAAAGGTTTTTGGAAAAGCAGAGATTATTGTGAAGGAAGACCTGATGGCTGCAGCCTATGCGGCATACAGTGGGAAACCTGCTATCGTGTGCATTCTTGGCACAGGATCAAATTCCTGTTTTTTTGATGGTGAAAATGTAAAGATAGAACTGCCTTCACTAGGATTCCTGATTGGGGATGAAGGAAGTGGAAGTGCTATCGGAAAGCAATTGGTACGCAGATATTTTATGAAAAAACTGCCTGCAGATCTTCATAAAGAGTTTGAAGCAGATTATCAGCTTACCGTAGAAGATGCATTGAAAAACATGTATCATACTCCAAGACCAAACGCATATCTTGCGAATTTTACCAAATTTGTAATCGAAAGAAAAGATCATCCTTATTTCAAAGACATGGTTTTTGAGGAAATGAAAAGTTTCTTCGAATATCAGGTTCTTCCTTATGAAGAAGCGCATGATGCCGAAATCAATTTTATCGGTTCCATCGCTTATTATTATGAAAATACACTACGTTCTGTAGCTACAGAACTTAATTTAAATGTGGGACATGTTGTGCAGAAACCAATTGAAAGCTTAGTAGATTACCACATTAAATATATACTTTAACAAAAAACAAAATTTTATGTCAAGTAACAACAATCGTGACGAAAAGAACTTTAGCCAGGCAGCGCTAGATTATCATAAAGCAGAACCCAAAGGAAAAATTGAAGTTATCCCATCAAAGCCACACTCTTCTCAAAGAGATTTGTCATTGGCTTATTCTCCGGGAGTAGCAGTTCCTTGTATGGAAATTCATGATAAGCCGGAAACTGTATATGATTATACAGGAAAAGGAAACCTGGTAGCAGTAATTTCTAACGGTACTGCCGTACTTGGACTGGGAGATATCGGGGCTGAGGCTTCAAAACCGGTAATGGAAGGGAAAGGACTTTTATTCAAGATCTTTGCAGATATTAACGTTTTTGATATTGAGATCGACGAAAAAGATCCGGATAAATTTATTGAAATTGTAAAAGGTATTGCTCCTACTTTTGGAGGGATCAACCTGGAAGATATTAAAGCGCCTGAAGCTTTTTATATAGAACAAAGACTGAAAGAGGAATTGAATATTCCTTTGATGCACGATGACCAGCACGGAACAGCCATTATCTCAGCTGCTGCATTGATCAACTCTCTGCAGATTGCCAACAAGGATATTGATAAAGTGAAAATGGTGGTGAATGGAGCTGGTGCTGCAGCTATTGCATGTACCAAGCTTTATATTTCATTAGGATTGAAAAAAGAAAATGTCCTGATGTGTGACAGTAAAGGAGTAATTAATCATAAAAGAGAAAACCTTACTCCTGAAAAATTAGATTTCATCGCTCAGACAGATATCGAAACATTAGAAGATGCTGTAAAAGGATCTGATGTTTTTGTAGGATTGTCAAAAGGAAATGTAATGACTCCGGAAATGTTGTTGAGCATGAATGATAACCCTATCGTATTTGCTCTTGCTAACCCTGATCCGGAAATCGCTTATGATCTTGCTCTTGAAACCCGTAAAGATGTGATCATGGCAACAGGAAGAAGTGATTATCCTAACCAGGTAAACAATGTATTAGGATTTCCTTATATCTTCCGTGGAGCATTAGATGTACAGGCTACAGGAATTAATGAAGATATGAAACTGGCTGCCGTACACGCCATTGCTGATCTTGCAAAAGAACCAGTGCCGGAAGCTGTAATTTTAGCATACAACGTTCAGAATCTTCAGTTTGGAAGAGAATATTTCATCCCGAAACCGTTTGATAACAGATTGATCACAAAAGTATCAAGCGCTGTTGCTAAAGCAGCTATTGAAAGTGGTGTTGCCAGAAAAACCATTACGGATTTTGATGAATATGAGCACCAGCTTTTAGACAGAATGGGCAGAGATGAAAGATTGGTAAGAATGATGCAGAGTCGTGCAAAATCCAATCCGAAAAGAATCACCCTTGGAAATGCTGAAGAATACAATGTATTAAAAGCAGCCCAGATTCTTTATGAAGAAGGAATTGCTTACCCAAGTCTTTTAGGAGATAAAAAATACATCAAGGAGCAAATGGAGCGTTACGGAATTACCCTGGATGTTCCAATCATTGATCCAAGTGATGATGATCAGAAAGAAAACAGAAAGAAATACAGAGAAACCCTTTGGAAACTTCGTCAGAGAAAAGGAATGAACGAGTACAAAGCGAAAAGATATGTACGTCAGAGAGACTATTTCGGACCTTTGATGCTGAAGCATGGTGATACTGATGGACTTATCGTAGGATTCTCTAAAAATTATACTTCCGTTTTACGTCCTGTTTTAGAAGTGATCGAAAAAGATAAAGGAGTAGATAAAGTAGCGGCAATGATGATGATTCTGTCTGAAAAGAAACCTATTTTCTTCGCAGATACTTCCATCAACCAGAATCCTACTGCTGAAGATCTTGTGAATATTGCTAAAATGGCAGAATTTACAGTAAAATCTTTTGCTATCGAACCAAGAATTGCAATGCTTGGATTTGAAAACTTTGCTGCCATCTCTGAAACTTCTAAAAAAGTAGCAAAAGCAGTGAGCATCCTTCATGAGAAATTCCCTAAAATGGTTGTGGATGGTGAAATTCAGCCGGATTTTGCAATGAATGCAGATCACCTGAGCGATTATCCATTCTCCAAACTAGGAACTACACCTGCCAACACATTCATCTTCCCGAATCTGGAAAGTGCAAACCTTTCTTACAAAATCCTGAGAGGAATGAAAGTAGCGCAGGTAATCGGACCTATCTTAATGGGATTAAAGCAGCCGGTACACGTACTTCAGATGCGTTCAAGCGTTGATGAGATTGTAAACCTTGCTACCATTGCTGTTCTTGATGCTCAAAGAAGAGAGAAAAAATAATACCAAGAATTGAAGGATAACTGTAAAGCAGTAATCTTTTCCTCTTATTTAAAAAATGACACTGTAAACCGTGTTCAGATAGTAAAAAGACTCCATATTTTGGAGTCTTTTGTTTTTCTGTTAATTCCTTGAATTCTTATTTGAAATTTAAGTTAAAAGTCATTCGCGCGTTAAATGAAAACATTAATTAGTTTAAATTGCTATATTTGGGAGTTTTAAAAATTAATAATGATATTTTCTTTACAAGGCAATGTTCAAGAACTTACGCCTACCTACGCTGTCATCAATGTTCAAGGAGTTGGTTACTACGTGGGAATCAGTTTGATGACCTCACAGACGCTGGTTTTGAATCAGCAGACCTTTTTATTTATTCAGCAGATCATTCGTGAAGATGCTCATCTTCTCTTTGGATTTAACACACGTTCAGAAAAAGAAATGTTCAATCTGTTAATAAGCGTTAATGGAGTAGGAGCGGTTTCAGCCCTTATTCTGTTGTCAACATTGGGTCTTGATGAGATTGCTTCTGCTATACTTTCCGGAAACAGTGCACTGATCCAAAAAGCAAAAGGAATTGGTGCAAAAACTGCCGAAAGAATTATTGTAGATCTTAAAGATAAAGTACAGAAATACAGCGATCCCAACGCGAACATTTCTGTGATGGTGGATAATAAAATCAAGGAAGAATCGTTATCTGCATTAGAAGTTTTAGGCATTCCTAAACGAACGAGCGAGAAGATTGCGGATAAAATTATAAAACAAAATCCAAGCATCTCGGTAGAAGAATTGGTTAAACAAATCTTAAAAAACATTTAACATTTGGTGGCGAATATTAAGCATCTTAACATATTTTTGTTCCTGTCGTTCCTGTGTATGTCTGTCAGTGCTTTTGCACAGGCACAGAAAGATACAGCGATCATAAGAAAACAATATGAAGTGGCTGACCCTACGAGGTATGAAGCCTATTACGACATAAAAACCGGGATGTACTATGTGTATCCCAAAATTGGAAATACCATTACAGGTCCTCCCACAGCCATGTCTCCGGAAGAGTATAAAGAATATATGCTTGCCAGCCAGACCAGAGCTTACTATAAGGAGAAATCAGACAAGTACAATCTCCTTTTCAGAAAAGATAAATCAGATGCAAGGAGAAAAGGACTTATCCCTTCTGTGATGATCAATAACAGACTTTTTGAAACCATTTTCGGAGGTAACAAAATTGAAATCATCCCTTCAGGATATGCATCCCTGGATTTCGCAGGACTTTATCAGAAAATAGATAACCCAATGATCCTGCCCCAAAACAGGACTAGTTTTACCTTTGATATTGATCAGAGAATTCAGCTTGGTTTATTAGGGAAAGTAGGGGAGAACCTTCAGTTAAAAGCCAATTATGACACCCAGAGTGGTTTTGCTTTTGAAAACAGAATGAACCTTGTATGGCAGGCAAAAGGAAGCTGGAAAGATCTTCAGAGTAAAGGTCTTGGAAATGTAGATAAACCCAACGAAGGAGGAGAAGATAAAATCATCAAAAGAGTTGAATTTGGTAACGTAAACATGCCGCTTTCAACCAGCCTTATCCGTGGATCCCAATCACTATTCGGGGTGAAAACAGAATTTCAGTTAGGAAAAACATTTGGAACAGTAGTCCTTTCCCAGCAACAGGGGGAGGCACGTAATATTGTAGTACAGGGAGGTGGTGTGATGAACAACTTTAAAGTCAACGCCATTGACTATGAAGAAAACCAACACTTCTTTTTAGGACATTATTTCCTGAACAAATATGATGATGCCTTACTTAATTACCCGCAGATCAACTCAACCATCAATATTACCAGAATGGAAGTTTGGGTACTTGATCAAGGGAACAGTAACCTGGCTTATCAGAAAAGTATTATAGGGATCAGAGACCTTGGTGAAGGCCCTGGTGGAGTTACACTACCGGATAACTCTCTGAACGGTCTTTATGATGCTGTTTCATCCGTAGCAGGAACCAGAGAAGCAGGTAAAAACTATGGGACTATTTTCCAGGGACAAGTGCTTCCTGGTGATCCTACTCCTTATGATAACGGAGAACAATTCATATACAATACAAAAGCCAGAAAGCTGAACAGTAATGAATTTACTTTCCAACCGCAGTTGGGATATATTTCATTGAATCAAAAGCTTAATGACCAGCAGCTTTTAGCCGTTTCCTACTCATATACTGTGAACGGAAGTAATAAAGTATATAAAGTGGGGGAATTTTCTGAAGAAAGCCCTGTACTGATCACCAAAGTATTGAGAGTAAACAATAAGGTGAACACGCAGTCTCCAATGTGGGATCTGATGATGAAGAACGTTTATTCTATAGATGCAGGACAGGTATCTCCTGATGGCTTTATCCTTAATGTATATTACAGAGATCCAAAAACAGGAGGTAAAGTAAATTATCTTCCGGATACTCCTGTAAAAGATCAGAACTTACTGAAATTATTCAACTGGGACCGTCTTAATATGAACGGCGATATCCAGAACAATAAAGACGGAAGTAAAGGAGACGGTATTTTCGACTTTGTCAATGGGATTACCATCAGGCCGGAAACAGGAAGAGTTATCTTTACGAAAGTACAGCCCTTCGGTAAATATCTGGAATCGAAATTAGGGACAAGTGATCCTCAATATGTTTTTCAGGATCTTTATACCAAACAAAAACAACAGGCGATCTCCAGTAACCTTGCGCAAAGGTATACCATGGAAGGACGCTACAAAGGAGTTCAGGGACAAGGTATTTCTTTAGGTGCGGTAAATGTTCCTCAGGGATCAGTAAAAGTGGCAGCAAACGGAGTTCAGCTTACAGAAGGAGTTGACTATACGGTAGACTACATGCTTGGTACGGTTACAATCATTAATGAAAATATAAAACAGTCCGGACAGGCCATCAATATTTCACTGGAAAACCAGTTGACATTTAATACCCAAAGAAAGAGATTCTTAGGATTAAACTTAGAAAGAAGATTCAGTGAGAACTTTATCTTAGGAGGAACAGTAATTAATTACTCTGAATCTCCACTGACCCAGAAAGTAAACTTCGGGCAGGAAGCGGTAAACAATACCATGGCGGGGATCAACTTGATGTATAACAATCAGGCTCCTTACCTTACAAGATTGACAAATAAACTTCCTATGGTAAAAACCGAAGCTCCATCCAACTTAAACTTCAAGATGGAGGCGGCCTACTTATTACCTGGATTGAATAAAGGAACAAACAATCAGTCTTACATTGACGACTTTGAACAGACAACTTCTAAAATATCATTAAAAGAACCGGCAGCATGGAGCCTTGCTTCAAAACCGGAAAAAAATACATTGCCGCCATTTAATACAGTACCGGCAAATGACGATATTACAAGTGGATATGGAAGAGGATTATTAACATGGTATAATATCGACCCTAGATTTTGGAATGTTGGAGGAAAAGCACCTGCAGGAATTACACCACAGTCTGTATCCAACCACGCTTCCAGAAGAGTACAATACTCAGAGATCTATAATAACAGAGATTTCGTAGCAGGAGAACAAACCTTCACGAATACTTTCGATATCTCTTATTTCCCTAAGGAAAAAGGTCCATACAACGTAAACCCATTGGCAGAACAGGCACAAAGCAGATGGGCGGGGATTATGAGATCCATCAGTGTTCCGAATTTTGTTACTTCAAATATTGAATACGTTGAATTCTGGATGATGGACCCTTATGCAGATGGTAAAACACTGGGTACTGATCCAAAACTTTTACTTCACTTAGGAAACGTTTCTGAAGATGTTCTGAAAGATGGAAAAATGCAGTATGAAAACGGACTTCCAACTCCTGGCAATCCTTCTTCTACAACGAATTCAAACTGGGGAACTCAGCCAAAACAGCCACCAATTTTATATGCATTCTCTACAGAAGGAGATGAAAGAAAAACACAAGATGCCGGATATGATGGTCTTACTTCTGACCAGGAGGCAATGAGATTCGGAAATACATTTGTAAACCCGGTAACCAATATTGCTGACCCTGCAGTAGATGACTTCGTATTCTATCTTTCTGATAAATTTACAGGAAGCCAGGCTGCCTCTGTTGTAGAACGATACAAATATTTCAGAAACCCTGAAGGAAACTCAGAAGCAAACTCTCTGAATGTAGCTTCTCAAACTCCGGATGCTGAAGATATCAATAAAGATTACAACCTTGATCAGACTGAAAATTATAACCAATATGTTATTAAGCTTGACCAGCCAAGTTTGTCACTTGGATCGAATAATATTGTAGATGTAAAAACTGTAAAAGCAACTTTCCAGAACGGGCAGACTTCAGATGTTAAATGGTACTTGTTCAGAATTCCTGTGGCGAATTATGATCCAGCTGAAGGAACACACGAAGATGCAGTATTGAATAACGTAAGATTTGCAAGATTGATGCTGGCAGGATTTGATCAGACCTCTACTCTGAGATTCGGAACAATGGATCTTGTAAGATCAGACTGGAGAAAATATACAAGTAAAATCGCCAGTGTAAATGTTCCTAATTCCGACGAAGGAACAGGAACTGTGACAGATCCTAATTTTGAAATAGGAAGTGTAAATATTGAAGAAAATGCATTGAACCAACCTCCATATGTATTGCCTCCGGGAATTGACAGACAGGTATTGAGTGGAAATGCAGGTGCGCAGAGACAGAATGAAGCTTCACTTTACATGAAAGTGAAAGACCTTAAAACAGAAGCAAGAGGAGTATTCAAAAATACAACATTGGATATGAGAAGATACAAAAAGCTGAAGCTGTTTGTACACGCTCACGATCCTTTGAACAGAGTGATTGGATTGGATGAGAATACCAAATTCTTTATTCGTTTCGGAAGCGATGCCACTGATAACTATTACGAGTATGAATCATCTTTAAGAATGACTCCTACAACAGCAACAGCTCCGATGGAGATCTGGCCAATGGAAAACGAAGTTGATTTTGATGTTCAGAACTTTGTAGATGCTAAAATCAGAAGAGACAAATCTGGTGTTGCTATTACGAATAGAACAGTTGATACCGGATATCAGGAACCTTATAAAAATATTTATATTAAAGGTAGACCAAGTTTAGGAAATATTACCACCATTATGATTGGGGTAAGAAATGCAGATCCAAGAACAAACTCTACCATAACAAGAGTTATGTGGGTTAACGAAATCCGTCTTTCTGAAATTGAGAATGATGGTGGATATGCAGGAAATGCCAGCTTGAACTTTAATATGGGAGACCTTGCAACCGTGAATGCCAATGCCTCTTATACATCAGTTGGTTTCGGAAATATTGATTCAAAACCTGCGGAAAGAACACAATCTACTCAGTCGGCATTCAGTATTAATACTGCGATCAATGTAGATAAATTCCTTCCGGAAAAGACAGGGGTGAAAATTCCTTTAAATTATTCTTACTCGCAGACTATTGAAGATCCAAAGTACAACCCTCTGGATACCGACGTAGAATTCAATAAGGCACCGAACAAAGACCAATTGAAAAAAGTAGCGAGAACCTATACTCAGCAGAGAAGTATAGGTGTAGTTAATATGCACAAAGAAAGAGTAAATCCAAATAAAAAGCCTAAGTTTTATGATATTGAAAACGTATCAGTAACTGCTGTTTATAACGATGACTATTTCAGAGACATCTATACCAAGAGAAATTACAGACAGTATCTGAGAGGATATATTGATTATAATTATACGTTTAAACCGTGGGTGCTGAAACCTTTCAACAAGATGATCAGTGATACGGCAAAATCTACGAAGTATCTGAGATGGGTGAAGGAATTCAATATTAATCCAATTCCTACAAGAATCTCATTCAGAACTGAAATCGACAGAAACTACAACGAGCTTGAGTTCAGAAATGTGGAAGCAATCCTGAACGGAGACATGAATAATAATTTCGATGCTATCAGAAACAGAAACTTTTTCTTTGGATGGCAGTATGGATTAGGATTCAATTTCACAAAATCATTAAAACTGGAAATCAACTCCGCAACCAGAACGTTGAATGACAATCTGGATGTAAATTCGATGGATAGCAAATCGATTTTCGGAAATGTATTCAGAGCCGGAAGACCGGTATTGTATAATCACAGAGCACAGCTGAATTATAAACTGCCGTTCCAGTATCTGCCTTATCTAGATTTCATTGATGCAGAAGTAGGATATGGATTTACTTACAACTGGGCTGCAAGATCTACTTCGTTGACTGGATTTGTAGATCCTAATACGAACCAGACAGCAAGTTTAGGATCTGTTGGACAGAATACCAATGTGATTCAGGCAACAGCTTCTGCAGATCTTCCGAAGTTCTTTGGCCAGTTTAACTATTTCAAAAATATTAATGCCAAACTTCAGAAACGCAGACAGGAAATGGACTCTCTGAACAATGTGTATGCGAAGCAGTGGGAGAAAAACAGATACAGATACAAGAAATATAAATTTAAGAATAAGCTTACCCCACTTCAAAGTGCAGCATTCTTACTGACTTCTTTCAAACAGTTAAACGTAAGTTATAACGAAACGAATGGAACAGTGCTTCCAGGGTTAATATCCGCGCCAAACTGGTATGGATCCGGACAGACACTGGGAGGCCCAACACTAGGATTCCTTCTGGGGTCTCAGGCAGATATCAGAAGAACCGTAATGGAAAACGGATGGGTAAGTGGTTCCAATTATATGACAGATCCATACGTAAGAATGTCTACCAAAGAATTGAGGGCAGACTTACAGGTGATGCCAATGAATGACCTGAGAGTTGATCTTAATGTGTTGCATACCTTCAACAGTAACTTCTCCCATACAGGATTTAACTATACCAATGGTGGAGTTCCTGATCCGGACTTTACATTTGCCAGTGAAATGATAACCTATTCCAATACGACAACACTTCTTAGTACATCATTTAAAGATGGGCAGGCTGTTTACCAGGCGATCAGAGAAAACGCAAGAACCCTTTCTCAGCAGTTGGGAGGTCCTGGAGCGGTATTGGATAATAATGGATTTGCCCAGCATTATAGCATAGGAAATGCTTATGTATTGATTCCTGCCTTTAGAGCAGCGATGGAAGGGAAGTCTGTGACGCCTATGGGCAACCCTAAAAAATCAGGATTCCCATTGCCAAACTGGAGAATTACCTATTCCGGATTGAAAAACATTCCAATGATCAGTGGGCAGTTCACAAAGTTTGATATCTTACATGCCTATACCGCCACCTATACAGCAACAGGAATCCAGAGCAACGTAGATTATCACGGTAATCCGGACGGATATTATCAGACAGTAGATAATGCCGGTAATGTAGTCAAAAACGCAGGAGATAAGATCAACCCATATACATTCGCGCAGGTTGGATACGTAGAATCTTTCTCACCGCTTATTGGGGTAGATGTTACCATGAGAAACAATATGCAGTTTGGGATACAGTACAACAGAACCAGAATGATGGTACTGGGATTGGTAAACCAGACGCTTACTGAAGATGCCAATACAGAATATGTAGTAAGACTTGGATATATTGTCAGAAACTTCAGATTAGGAACAGCCAATATCAGAGGTAGAGGAACAAGAGGAAAAGGTAGTGATCTTAACATCAGAGGAGATATTTCATTAAGAGACAGTAAAACATCCATTATGAATATTCTGCTGAATGATGCACAGGTTACAGGAGGACAGAGATTGATGAATATCAAACTTTCTGCAGACTATAACGTTTCCGAAAACCTGAACCTGAGAGTATTCTATGAACAGATGACCTCAAAGTATAAGATCTCCACAGCATTCCCGCTGTCTACAGTAAGAGCAGGTATTTCTGCCACATTTACATTCGGAGATTCCGGAGGTGGATTCTAAAAATAATACAAACATAAAAGTCCTTCAGTTTTGAAGGACTTTTTTTATATCCAATATTTGAAGCTACTATATTTTTGAATACATTTGTACAAAATAAAAATTTAAAAATGAACACACCATCAGAATTAAAGTACACGAAAGATCACGAATGGATCAAGATCGAAGGTAACGTTGCTACAATTGGTATTACAGACTTCGCTCAGGGAGAACTTGGAGATATCGTTTACGTTGACGTAGATACTGTAGATGATGATCTTAATGGAGGAGATGTTTTCGGAAGTGTAGAAGCAGTAAAAACTGTTTCAGATTTATTCTTACCTATCGCTGGAAAGGTTATTGAGTTCAATTCAGACTTAGAAGACCAGCCTGAACTGTTAAATACAGATCCTTATGGAGACGGATGGATCATCAAATTGGAAATTGCTGATGGGGCAGATCAGTCAGAGTTACTTTCTGCAGATGATTACAAAGCTATCATTGGATAAGATTTCAAAAATATTTAGTAAGATACTGCCCATTTATTGGGCATTTCTTACTTATATGCTTCTCAAACCAGGAGAAGAAAACCATGAATATTGGTTCATGTTCAGCGGTATCGATAAGGTATTGCACCTTAGTATATTTGCAGCTTTAGGTTTCTCTTTCATTGCTGCATTTCCCAAAATAAAATTCTCATACTTTTTTCAGATCATCCTTCTCTATGCTTTCCTTACAGAAATTCTTCAGGAAGAAATGGGACTGGGCAGATCTATGGAAACTTTAGATATTGTAGCAGATACTATTGGATGCTTATTAGGATACTATACCTATAAGCTATTGATCAAGCGTTTCTTTTAACCTTTGAATTCTACCAGAATTTCAATTCATCTAGTAGTCTGATATTTCCAGCACTCTTAACTCTTCCACGCAGAAACTCTCCAACTCTCCAATCCAATTAGGAGCTTCATCCTGCTATCCATTTCTACTCCTCGCGCCCGCGCACTCCCACACCCAAACCCACCCACACTCCAACCAAGCTGCGGGGGTAACCATTACTATCAGGGCTAGGGTAGGAGTTGTAAATGATGAATGATAAATGATGAGGTTCGGGTTATTGTGTTGCAGGTTTCGGGTTTCAAGGTATAAAAGGAACATTGGTGATGAATTTTAATCTTGCTGGTTTCTATGGAAACAGGTTATTGAGTATCCATCTCTATTCCCATCGTGTCGTTCCGAAGGAATCCCAACTTCTTTACAAGAGCACTAAAAAGGACGCAAAATGACAATATAATATCTAAGGCCTTTCAGCAGTTAGTATTAGCAATGTCATGCTGAGCAGAGTCGAAACATTTTAATTAATTACGGGTATAGGAGTTAAATCCTATTAATTATATATAATGTACTCTTTCATATTTCCTATCCTATATATAATATAAAAGCAAACATCTTATCTGTGTAAATCTGTGAGATCTGTGGGCAATCATCATCCCATACATAAAAAATCAACAATCTCCCTATGATCTTCCATCAACAGGAGAGGTCTGTAATCCTGAGCTTCGTCGAAGGAAGCCTAGTCTCATGAAAATTTTCCGCTCCTCAGGCTTCAGCCCAACCCACATCTACCCTTCATTATTATATATACCTTATTTTGATCATTCCTCCTCCAGAAACCAGCATCTCATATCCTGCATTTCGTCCCGAATCATACCCTCTTACCCTCTCCAACGCTCCAACTCTCCAACCCTCCGACACTCTCACCTGATCCTCCAAACAAATGTTTAAAATTTTTCACCCTGCTATCCAGTTGTTTAGGTCTAAATATTAATAAAAGGTAAAATTTATGTTAAATAAAGTTGCGGGGTATGGTATAAGTTTCTATCTTTGCCCCACTGAAAAACGAAATACATTCAGTAGCGCAGAAGCGCCTTTAGAAAGGCAGAAACATAAACTACTTCATAAGATAAGGACGAAAAAAAAACTTTAATTTTTTTTATAAAAAAAGTTGTCAGTTAAAAAATAGTTATTATCTTTGCAGTCCCAATTAGAGGGAGCGCAGGAGTAGATGGATTGAGGGTTTTGGAAGGATTAAGGTTACTTAAAAAACTTTAAAATTTTCTTCAAAAACATTTGGTCAATTAAAAATAAAGTTTTACTTTTGCACTCGCAAATACGGAGCAACACTGACAGAAAGATTGCTGCGTTAAAAAGCGAAAGATATAAAGATCATTGACATACAATATAACAACCAAGTAAGGAAAAACTAAAGCGTTAAAAACTTTGAGTGAGTCAGACAAACATACAATGGAGAGTTTGATCCTGGCTCAGGATGAACGCTAGCGGGAGGCCTAACACATGCAAGCCGAGCGGTAGAGATTCTTCGGAATCTTGAGAGCGGCGTACGGGTGCGGAACACGTGTGCAACCTGCCTTTATCAGGGGGATAGCCTTTCGAAAGGAAGATTAATACCCCATAATATATTGAATGGCATCATTTAATATTGAAAACTCCGGTGGATAGAGATGGGCACGCGCAAGATTAGATAGTTGGTGAGGTAACGGCTCACCAAGTCTACGATCTTTAGGGGGCCTGAGAGGGTGATCCCCCACACTGGTACTGAGACACGGACCAGACTCCTACGGGAGGCAGCAGTGAGGAATATTGGACAATGGGTGAGAGCCTGATCCAGCCATCCCGCGTGAAGGACGACGGCCCTATGGGTTGTAAACTTCTTTTGTATAGGGATAAACCTAGATACGTGTATCTAGCTGAAGGTACTATACGAATAAGCACCGGCTAACTCCGTGCCAG
The DNA here is from genome assembly GCF_002025665.1 of Chryseobacterium indologenes. GTDB lineage: Bacteria > Bacteroidota > Bacteroidia > Flavobacteriales > Weeksellaceae > Chryseobacterium > Chryseobacterium metallicongregator. The sequence continues at coordinate 596,182 of NZ_CP018786.1, forward strand.
CAGCCGCGGTAATACGGAGGGTGCAAGCGTTATCCGGATTTATTGGGTTTAAAGGGTCCGTAGGCGGATTTGTAAGTCAGTGGTGAAATCTCACAGCTTAACTGTGAAACTGCCATTGATACTGCAAGTCTTGAGTGTTGTTGAAGTAGCTGGAATAAGTAGTGTAGCGGTGAAATGCATAGATATTACTTAGAACACCAATTGCGAAGGCAGGTTACTAAGCAACAACTGACGCTGATGGACGAAAGCGTGGGGAGCGAACAGGATTAGATACCCTGGTAGTCCACGCCGTAAACGATGCTAACTCGTTTTTGGAGCGCAAGCTTCAGAGACTAAGCGAAAGTGATAAGTTAGCCACCTGGGGAGTACGAACGCAAGTTTGAAACTCAAAGGAATTGACGGGGGCCCGCACAAGCGGTGGATTATGTGGTTTAATTCGATGATACGCGAGGAACCTTACCAAGGCTTAAATGGGAAATGACAGGTTTAGAAATAGACTTTTCTTCGGACATTTTTCAAGGTGCTGCATGGTTGTCGTCAGCTCGTGCCGTGAGGTGTTAGGTTAAGTCCTGCAACGAGCGCAACCCCTGTCACTAGTTGCCATCATTAAGTTGGGGACTCTAGTGAGACTGCCTACGCAAGTAGAGAGGAAGGTGGGGATGACGTCAAATCATCACGGCCCTTACGCCTTGGGCCACACACGTAATACAATGGCCGGTACAGAGGGCAGCTACACTGCGAAGTGATGCAAATCTCGAAAGCCGGTCTCAGTTCGGATTGGAGTCTGCAACTCGACTCTATGAAGCTGGAATCGCTAGTAATCGCGCATCAGCCATGGCGCGGTGAATACGTTCCCGGGCCTTGTACACACCGCCCGTCAAGCCATGGAAGTCTGGGGTACCTGAAGTCGGTGACCGTAACAGGAGCTGCCTAGGGTAAAACAGGTAACTAGGGCTAAGTCGTAACAAGGTAGCCGTACCGGAAGGTGCGGCTGGAACATCTCATTTTAGAGCGTCTTAAGACGTTAAACAAAATCAGTATCGTAAGATACATTATACTTACTTAAAGTATAGCTTTAGTTTTTTGTTTGGTTGATATATAAAAATACAAAACCCACTAGAAATTAGTATAGGGAAGAGATTGAGAAATGAAGAAGAGGAAAAGTATTACTTATTACTCATCACCCATTACTCATAAAAAGTCTCGTAGCTCAGCTGGTTAGAGCGCTACACTGATAATGTAGAGGTCGGCAGTTCGAGCCTGCCCGAGACTACTAATTAAAGCGGATAGCAAATAGCTTATAGCTAGAGGCATTAAGCCAAAAGCAACAAGCCAAAAGCTAGCAGCAACTAGAGGGGGAATTAGCTCAGCTGGCTAGAGCGCCTGCCTTGCACGCAGGAGGTCAAGGGTTCGACTCCCTTATTCTCCACAGTTTTGGACGACTGATTTAAAAGTTACGAATGGAGCCAAAAACAACATTTGTTCATCAGTTTGAAAGAAAGAAATTAAGATCATTGACATTAACGGTAAAGACATCACAAAGAGAAAACCGAGCGCATAAAGCGCTTGAGTAACCAATAGGAAAGAAATCGTTAAGGGCGTATGGCGGATGCCTAGGCTTTCAGAGGCGACGAAGGACGTGGTAAGCTGCGAAAAGCTGCGGGGATTGGCACACACGAATTGATCCGCAGATATCCGAATGGGGCAACCCGGCATGTTGAAGACATGTCACCTCGTAAGAGGAGCAAACCCGGAGAACTGAAACATCTAAGTACCCGGAGGAAAAGAAATCGAAGAGATTCCGTAAGTAGTGGCGAGCGAAAGCGGATTAGCCCAAAAGTCTTTTTATGTTTAATAGAATGTTCTGGAAAGAACAGCCGTAGAGGGTGATAGCCCCGTATATGAAAGGCATATTAAGATGATAAATGAGTAGGGCGGGACACGTGAAATCCTGTCTGAATATGGGGGGACCATCCTCCAAGGCTAAATACTCCTGAAAGACCGATAGTGAACAAGTACTGTGAAGGAAAGGTGAAAAGCACTTCGAATAGAAGGGTGAAATAGAACCTGAAACCGTACGCCTACAAGCGGTCGGAGCAGCATACAGCTGTGACGGCGTGCCTTTTGCATAATGAGCCTACGAGTTAATTTTACTAGCGAGGTTAAGGTATTAAGTACCGGAGCCGGAGCGAAAGCGAGTCTGAATAGGGCGCATAGTTAGTAGGATTAGACGCGAAACCTTGTGATCTACCCATGGGCAGGTTGAAGCTCTGGTAACACAGAGTGGAGGACCGAACCGGTTGACGTTGAAAAGTCTTCGGATGACCTGTGGGTAGGGGTGAAAGGCCAATCAAACTGGGAGATAGCTCGTACTCTCCGAAATGCATTTAGGTGCAGCGTCGTATATAAGTTTATTAGAGGTAGAGCTACTGATTGGATGCGGGGGTTTCATCGCCTACCAATTCCTGACAAACTCCGAATGCTAATAAATGTTCTACGGCAGTGAGGGCATGGGTGCTAAGGTCCATGTCCGAGAGGGAAAGAACCCAGACCAACAGCTAAGGTCCCAAAATATATGTTAAGTTGAAACAACGCGGTTGGACTGCATTGACAGCTAGGATGTTGGCTTGGAAGCAGCCATTCATTTAAAGAGTGCGTAACAGCTCACTAGTCGAGCGGTCCGGCATGGATAATAATCGGGCATAAACATATTACCGAAGCTATGGATTTGTATTTTAGATACATCTGGTAGGAGAGCATTCTATTTGCGCCGAAGCAGTACTGTGAGGTATTGTGGAGCGGATAGAAAAGAAAATGTAGGCATAAGTAACGATAAAGCAGGCGAGAAACCTGCTCACCGAAAGACCAAGGCTTCCTCAGCCATGCTAATCAGCTGAGGGTTAGTCGGGACCTAACGCGAACCCGAAAGGGGTAGTGGATGGACAATGGGTTAATATTCCCATACTTGCTCACGAATAAAGGGGACGGTTGGATGTAGCTGCTGGAGACTGACGGAATAGTCAAGGCCTAGCCTTCGGGCGAAGCTGCTGTAGTGTAATCTGATCCAAGAAAAGCCGAAGTGAAGCAACCCGTACCAAAACCGACACAGGTGGTCGAGGAGAGAATCCTAAGGTGCTCGAGTGAGTCGTGGCTAAGGAACTAGGCAAAATAGTCTCGTAACTTCGGAAGAAGAGACGCCAACAGCAATGTTGGCCGCAGTGAAGAGGCCCAGGCGACTGTTTATCAAAAACACAGGACTCTGCTAAATCGAAAGATGCTGTATAGGGTCTGACACCTGCCCGGTGCTGGAAGGTTAAGGAAGGTGCTTAGAGTTAAATCGAAGGCATTAACTGAAGCCCCAGTAAACGGCGGCCGTAACTATAACGGTCCTAAGGTAGCGAAATTCCTTGTCGGGTAAGTTCCGACCTGCACGAATGGTGTAACGATCTGGGCACTGTCTCAGCCACGAGCTCGGTGAAATTGTAGTATCGGTGAAGATGCCGATTACCCGCAATGGGACGAAAAGACCCTGTGAACCTTTACTATAACTTCGTATTGACTTTGAGTAAGTAATGTGTAGGATAGGTGGGAGGCTTTGAAGCAGGCACGCTAGTGTTTGTGGAGCCAACGTTGAAATACCACCCTTTACTTACTTGGAGCCTAACTTCTTTTAGAAGGACATTGCGTGGTGGGTAGTTTGACTGGGGTGGTCGCCTCCAAAAGAGTAACGGAGGCTTTCAAAGGTACCCTCAGCACGCTTGGTAACCGTGCGTAGAGTGTAATGGCATAAGGGTGCTTGACTGTGAGACCTACAAGTCGATCAGGTGCGAAAGCAGGACATAGTGATCCGGTGGTTCCGTATGGAAGGGCCATCGCTCATAGGATAAAAGGTACTCCGGGGATAACAGGCTAGTCTCCCCCAAGAGCTCACATCGACGGGGAGGTTCGGCACCTCGATGTCGGCTCGTCACATCCTGGGGCTGGAGAAGGTCCCAAGGGTTGGGCTGTTCGCCCATTAAAGTGGCACGCGAGCTGGGTTCAGAACGTCGTGAGACAGTTCGGTCTCTATCTATTGCGGGCGTTAGATGTTTGAGAGGGCTTGATTCTAGTACGAGAGGACCGAATTGAACAAACCTCTGGTGTATCAGTTGTACCGCCAGGTGCACCGCTGAGTAGCTACGTTTGGAAGAGATAAGCACTGAAAGCATATAAGTGCGAAACTCGCCTCAAGATGAGACATCTTTTAAGGGTCGTTGTAGATGACGACGTTGATAGGCTATAGGTGTAAAGACAGTAATGTCATAGCCAAGTAGTACTAATTACCCGTAGATTTATAGTCTATGGTTACTAATAAACCAAGTGCTTTATGCGCAGTGAAGGTTTTGTCTTTGTGAAAGTTTTTATCGCTTAAAAACGCAATAAGCTTCAGGCTTCAGTCCTAATGCTTAAAGCTATATACAACCTTTAGGGTGGTTTTAGCGGTGGGGCTCACCTGTTCCCATTCCGAACACAGAAGTTAAGCCCACCAGCGCCGATGGTACTGCTAACGCGGGAGAGTAGGCCGCCGCCAGTTTTTATTTTATTTTTAAAAAACCTTTATCTTTACGATAAAGGTTTTTTTGTTGTATACCTACACCAACAGACACATAAGTAATCAGCAATGAGTAATAGATAATAAGTCACCATGACTAATCTCCGTTGTCTTTATGCCTCCAGCTTCCTGCCCTCTTTTTTCCATGCTTGATCTAACAATTGGTCTTTACCTTCAATACTATTCTTTATTCCAGCCAAATCCTGTCACTCCGTAGGAGTCTAAACAAAGTTCTTCGGTAGAATTAAAATAACAGAAATATAATTTTTTCTTAATTAAGATGCTTCGACTCAGCTCTGTATGACATTGCTAATACTAACTCCTGAAAAAACTTAGACATTATCCTGCCATCTTACTTCCTTTAAACCTCTCATACATCAACCTTGATTCTTAGGGAATGACACATCTGAAATAATGGCTTCTCCATTCAATCTATAGTACCTAACGGAAAAGAATAAATTACATAAGGTCAATATCATGCATTAAATTTCACCATATGTGGAAAAATTGATATTTTAGTGAAGCGTTATCCGAAAAGCTTAAATAGAGTAGGAAACAACTAAAACTAAAATAACTATGAAAAATCTAGTGAAGATTTCAAGAGAGAGTTTAAAATCATTAAAAGGAAGTGGAGGACCTACATGTCCTGATGATCCTGCATTTGGAATGTGCTATCCTCCAGGCTGGCCAAATGGAATTTGCATGACTAAGTATCAATGCTGCATCAGACTTGGAAATCCTGTCGAATTTTGTAAAGAAGAATATCTGTCTTAAATTATAATTAAGACTTTTAAATAATAAGAACGCGGCTATCCCAAACTGAGATAGCCGCGTTTATTTTCTTATTTAGGAATCATCATACCTGTATTACACCTAAGTTGAATTTCTCAGTGATAGGAGCATTATTAGCAGCTTCAATTCCCATAGAAATCCATTTTCTGGTATCTGCAGGATTAATGATGGCATCTGTCCATAATCTTGCAGCTGCATAAGTAGATTCAGTTTGTTTCTGATATTTTTTAGAAATCGTATCCAGAATTTCATTGTGCTCTTCTTCCGAAATTTCTTTTCCTTGTTTCTTCAATGTTGATTCCTGAATCTGAGCTAATACTTTTGCAGCTTGTGCACCTCCCATTACTGCTAAGTCAGCCCATGGCCATGCCACAATTAATCTCGGATCATAAGCTTTTCCACACATTGCATAATTACCTGCTCCATAAGAGTTACCCGTAATAATCGTGAACTTAGGTACAACAGAATTGGAAACTGCATTTACCATTTTAGCTCCATCTTTGATAATTCCTCCATGTTCTGATTTGGAGCCTACCATAAATCCGGTAACATCCTGTAAGAAGATTAAAGGTATCTTTCTTTGGTTACAGTTGGCAATGAATCGGGTAGCTTTGTCTGCAGAATCAGAGTAGATTACTCCTCCAAACTGCATTTCTCCTTTTCCACTTTTAACGAGCTTTCTCTGATTGGCTACAATTCCTACAGACCAGCCATCAACTCTTGCCGTTGCACAGATAATACTTTTACCGTAGTCTGGCTTATATTCTTCATATTCGGAATTATCCACAATACACTTGATAATTTCGTAAGTATCATATTGTTCAGCTCTTGAAACCGGCATAATTCCGAATATATTTTCCGGGTTTTCTTTTGGTGGAAAACCTTCTATTCTGTCAAAGCCTGCTTTTTCAGTACTTCCAATAGATTTCATGATGTTTTTGATTCTGTTCAAAGCATCTTTATCATCTTTAGCTTTATAATCTGTTACACCTGAAATAGAGCAGTGAGTGGTAGCTCCGCCTAATGTTTCGTTATCGATACTTTCTCCGATAGCTGCTTTTACAAGATAGCTTCCGGCAAGGAAAATAGAACCTGTTTTATCCACAATCATAGCCTCGTCGCTCATAATGGGAAGATAAGCTCCTCCAGCTACACAACTCCCCATAACGGCAGAGATCTGGATGATACCCATAGAACTCATTTTAGCATTATTTCTGAAAATTCGTCCAAAATGTTCTTTATCAGGAAAGATCTCATCCTGCATAGGAAGGTAAACACCTGCAGAGTCTACCAGATAAATAATAGGAAGTTTGTTTTCCATGGCAATTTCCTGTGCTCTCAGGTTTTTCTTTCCTGTGATAGGGAACCATGCACCAGCTTTTACTGAGGCATCATTAGCAACTACAATACATTGTCTTCCGGAAACGTAGCCAATAACTACTACTACACCTCCGCTAGGACATCCTCCATGTTCCTGATACATTTCATATCCTGCAAATGCACCCACTTCTATGGAATCTGAATTTTTATCGAGAAGATAATCTATTCTTTCTCTTGCTGTCATTTTTCCTTCATCACGAAGCTTTTGAAGCCTCTTCTCACCACCTCCTTTTTTGATCTCAGTGAGTAAGCGATTTATTTCAGATAATTTTAATCTGTTCTGATCTTCTCGTTTATTGAATTCGATGTCCATAAAATTTTCAATTTTTTACGCTTAAAGATACTATTTTTATGAGGAATACGAATTGGAAGTAAAACAGATGTTTAATTATTTGGTTTTTAGTAATTTGTGAAATTTTTAACTAAAAAATATTTTCAAATAATTTATATTTTTTCTAACTTTACATAAGAGTAATGGAGGGTGATAACCTCTGAAAATTACTCTGTTCCTAGTTTATTTTTTTAATAGTTTATTATTTGAAGGCCCTGAAAGTTTAACACATTTTCAGGGTTTTTTTATGATCAAACTGTAAACACTAGTAATATTTTCTATATTCTACAATATTGAGTTCAGTGGTATCATTTTTATATTTTTTGTATTTTTTTGCAGTAATGAAGCCTAGTTTCTCCGGAATTTTTTTGCTGGCTATATTTTCTTCATCCACAGGATACAAAATATACTCAAAGGTAAAATTCTTTTCCAGGAATTCTATGAGGGTCGTTATGATTTCAGTTCCTAATCCTTTTCCTTGAGAGTTCTTTTTTAACCATAATCCAAGCTCAACAGATTCCTCTGTTATATTATGAATGCCGCAACAGCCCACAAAATCTTTATCGGAATCCAGAGCCACCATTACCAGATCTGTATTTTGTGACAAAGTTCTTTTTGATTCGTCAACAAAGTTGATTATATCCTGTCTATTCCCTTGCGGGTTAAAAGGCATATATCTGGTGACATCATTTGTGAAATGCTCTAGAATATCATCTATATGTAAGTCTTCAACAGGACTTAAAGTCAGATGTTTTGTTTTGATTTCAATGCCCGGGCTTAATATCATAATTAGTTGGTTGATCTTTTTATTAAATTAATAGAAAGTGTTCTGAATTAAGAGTAAAGTTATTAAAAACTTTATTTATTATCTTTTTATTACTGTAAATTTATCTTTTTTTATAAGATTTATAAAAGCGTATTTGTAAATTTGCACGTTAAAATAAAAAGGGGATAGGTTATGCATAAATTGGCACTTTTCAGGTTGCATTTAATAGTTTTTTTATGGGGGTTCACTGCAATTTTGGGAAAATTGATTCAGGCCAATGCTCAGATTCTTGTATTTTACAGAATGTTGTTTGCCTCTATTTTTCTTTACGTATTCATCAGGATTTTTAAAAAGGAGAGCATAAAGGTTTCCAAAAAAATATTTTTTCAACTGGCAGCAATAGGTTTTGCGATGGCACTCCATTGGTACTGCTTTTTTTACTCTATTAAAGTTTCCAATGTTTCTATTGCGCTAAGCTGCCTTTCTTTATCTACTCTTTTTGCCTCAATTTTGGAGCCTATTATTTTCAAAAGGAAAATTGATGCATCTGAAGTAATCATGGGAACTGTTATTGTGGCCTGTATACTATTGATCTTTAAGACAGAATTTCATTTTAAAGAAGGTATTATTTATGGAATTCTGTGTGCCATATTCGGGACTGTTTTTTCTGTTTTTAATGGTAAGATGTTTGGGAAAACAAGTTCGGGTAACATTATTTTTTATGAAATCTTCTGTGGTTGGTTCATTTTAATGTTATTTTATTTGCTTTCAGGGCAAATTTTTCAAATGAATGAAATAAACTACAGAGATCTGGCGTTAATATGCTTGTTAGCCAGTGTTTTTACTGCTTTTCCAATGCTGGAATCGGTGAATTTAATGAAATATATATCACCTTTTACTTTAATTTTAACAGTTAATTTAGAACCAGTCTACGGAATTATACTAGCTTTTTTTATCTTTGGGGAATCAGAACATATGAGTCCTATATTTTATATTGCGTCAGGTGTTATGATACTGGCAATCATTGCAAATGGATTAATAAAAGCCAGAAAAACTAAAAACTTAAACTAAGCATCAAATTTATATGATGAAAAAATATTTTTTACTTGCATTTTTACTGCTGTTTGGGCTTTCTCAATCTCAGATTATCAGGAAATATTCCAATGAATTCTTAAACATCGGAGCCGGAGCAAGAGGACTTGCCATGGGAGGAGCAGTAATTACCAATCAGGATGACGTATATTCTCCTATGTGGAACCCTGCAGGTTTAATGTCAATCGAAAGAGATTGGCAAGGAGCTGCAATGCATGCGGAATACTTTGAATCCATTGCAAAATATGACTATCTGGCCTATGCAAAAGTACTTGAAGAAGGTGTTTTTGGAGTTTCGGTAGTAAGGCTTGGAGTAGATAATATTTTGAATACTACCCAAATGATCGATTCTGAAGGGAATATCGATTATGATAAAATTACCAAGTTTTCCCAATCCGATTATGCTGCTATTCTTTCATATGCTTTCAGACCGGGAGGAAATCCAAAATTGGATGTTGGGGTGAATGCTAAAATTGTTTACAGAAATGTAGGTAAATTTGCGAATGGCTATGGTTTTGGTTTCGATGTGGGGGCAATTTATAAGGCAGATAACGGATGGAAATTCGGAGGTATGGTGAGAGATATTACGACTACTGTAAACTTCTGGACGATTAATCAGAAAGAACTTTCTACTGTTGTAAACGGGGAAGAATTTAACCCTGCTCCTAAAGATAAACTGGAACTTACAATGCCTAAGCTGAATGTAGGTGCCAGCAAATTATTCGAAATCAATAGCAGTGTGTATGTGTTACCGGAAGCAGGTATTAATGTTGATTTTGCTAAAACTGCATCATTAATTTCAACAGATTTTGCAAGTATCAGTCCCTATGCAGGAGCTGAATTGGGATATCAGAAAATGATTTTTGTAAGATTGGGGATCAATAGATTCCAGTCTATTACAGATATAGAAGACCTTAAAAGAAAAGTTTCTTTCCAGCCGAGTGCAGGTCTTGGAATCAGATATAGAGGACTTACACTGGATTATGCAATTACGAATTCAGGAATTGGTGGATCTAATTTCTATTCCAACTTCTTCTCATTAAAACTGGATATGGGAGCATTTAGAAACGATTAAAATTATAAAAATGAAAAAGTTATCAATATTGGTGATGGCTGTTTGTTCAACAATAGCTTTTGCACAAAAGGTTTCGGATTATAAATATGTTGCAGTTCCCGAAAAATTTCAGACTTTCAGCGGAGATTACGGATTGAAAAACTCTTTTCTTAAAGCTCTGACAGAAAGAAAGTATATAATTCTTCCTATTATTAAAGATAACTGGCCATCTGAAGCCAAAACCAATTATTGTAATGTGGTTACAGCAGATGTTCTAAATGATAAAAGTATATTTAAAAATAAACTGATATTGCAATTTAAAGATTGTAATAACAATTTGATACTGGAATCTAAAGGGAGTTCAAATATTAAAGAATTTGAAGAAGGACTTGGTGAAGCATTGAAGCAGGCTTTGATAAAAGTACCGGCCTCCAATCCCGTTGCGTTATTACCTGCATCTAATAATAGTGTTCAACATACATCTCCTGATCCTGTAGTATCTGTAGCCTCTACAACAACTCCGGAGGCGAGTAATTACTCGAACGGAAAACTGGATCTTCAGAAAATACAGATTGATCCTAACCAGTTTATTTTGGCAAAGTCTGGTAGCTCAGTACCATTTGCCGTTTTCAAAGCAACTTCAAAAAATTCTGTTTTCCTTGTAAAAATGGCTGATGGAAATACAACTATCGGATATTTTGAAAATGGGAATATTGTAATAGATGTTCCACAGACAGATGGAAAATATGTCAAAGAAGTTTTTGCAGCAAAATAATTAATAAAAATTAATAAGTATAAAAGGCTCTTGAAAAAGAGCCTTTTATAATATATATGTTGATGTGTTTTTCTTTTTTTATAGATATGGAAGTTAATCTAACCATTCATAATGCAAATAAGATGGTGGAAGTATTTATAAAATGAGTAAAATTTTCGTAGTATTATTGTTATTAGTTGACAACTCTAATTTATGAAAAAAATACATATAATAATATTTTTTAATAAAATATTTATTTATTCGTGTATTTTGTTGTTGTGTTTGTTTTGTATTAAAAGGATTTTTGGTTTTTGTCCCATTTTGATAAAATGGTAAATTCTAATGAAATTTATCAATAAACAACCTTTTATTGGTAAGAACTTAACTATTGCGCTATGTCAGATTATTAACTAGCATTAAAAAATTCCCAAATTACCTTAGCCTTACTCTTACCTAGAATTTCTTCCAGGGTTTCCAGATTAGCTTCTTTGATGCGTTTTACAGACTTCAGTTTAGACAGGAGTAATTCAATAGTTTTTTCTCCTACGCCAGGAATTTCTTCCAGCTCAGATTTTATAGTAGAATTTTTCCTTCTCGTTCTGTGATGTTTTACCCCAAATCGGTGGGCCTCATCACGTACACGCTGAAGGATTTTCAATGTTTCAGATTTTTTATCCAGATATAAAGGAATAGGATCCTCCGGGAAGAATATTTCTTCCAGCCTCTTGGCGATCCCTACAATCGTAATTTTTCCATAAAGACCTAATAACCTCAGGCTTTTTACAGCAGAAGAAAGTTGTCCTTTCCCACCATCAATCAGAATTAGCTGAGGAAGACTTTCTCCTTCGTCAAGCATTCTTTTGTAACGGCGGTAGATTACTTCTTCCATGGTTGCAAAATCATTTGGCCCTTCTACCGTTTTAGGATGGAAAATTCTGTAATCTACTTTACTTGGTTTTCCATCTTTAAAAACAACACATGCAGACACAGGATTGGTTCCTTGAATATTTGAGTTATCAAAACCTTCAATATGCCTTGGCTCTACCGGCATTCTCAGAAGTTTTTGCATTTCAGCCATGATTCTGTTGGTATGCCTTTCAGGATCTACAATCTGAACCTGCTTCAGCTTTTCCAGACGGTATTCTTTAGCATTCTTTTCAGAAAGCTCCACAATTCTTTTTTTGTCTCCTACTTTAGGAACAATCAGCTTTACATTGGGAATTTCTACAGACAAATGGAAGGGTAAGAGAACTTCTTTAGAATCTGAAGAAAATTTCTGCCGGATTTCTATTAATGCTTCTTCCATAATATCCTCATCCGTTTCTTCAAGAATCTTTTTGATTTCTGTGGTAAAACTCTGGATAATATTTCCGTTTCTTATCTTAAAGAAATTGACATATGCTGCGGTTTCATCACTTGTCATTCCGAAAACATCCACATCATCAATATTCGGATTAACAACCGTGTTTTTAGCCTGATAATCTTCAAGAATATCCAGTCTTTCCTTAATGATCTGAGCCTCTTCAAACTTCAGGTTGGAAGCAAGTTTCATCATCTGATTCACCAGATAATCTTTTGCTTTCCGGAAATCCCCTTTGATAATTCCACGGATAGCATCTATTTTTTCGTCATAATCTTCCTTACTTTCAAGATCTTCACATGGCCCTTCACAGTTTTTGATGTGGTATTCCAGGCAGACCTTATATTTTCCATCCGCAATTTTGGATGGAGAAAGATTCAGGTTACAGGTTCTAAGCTTATAAATATGTTTTATAGTATCCAGCAATATCTTTGCAGGACGTACTTTTGCATAAGGTCCATAATATTCTGATCCATCTTTTATGACATTTCTTGTCAGAAAAATTCTTGGAAAATCTTCATTTTTGATGCAGATCCATGGATAAGTTTTATCATCCTTCAGCATGACATTATAAAACGGCTGATGCTCTTTAATCAGGTTATTTTCCAATAATAGGGCATCATATTCACTGTTTACAATCGTCGTTTCCAGCCGTTGGATTTTGCTGACCATTATTTTGATCCTGTATCCGGAAAGGTTTTTGTTGAAATAAGAGAGAACCCTCTTTTTAAGATTTTTAGCTTTCCCAACATACAAAAGCTGTTCATTTTTATCGTAATAACGATAAACACCGGGTTCGGATGGTAAGGTTTTGAGCTGTAGTTCTAAAGAAGGATTCATATAACAAAATTAAGGAAACTTTCCCTATTTAAAAAAGAAAAACCTGCAGATGGCTCTACAGGTTTTATTTTATGGTTCAAAGTATTTTATCCGTTTGCCATTGCAGTATATTCACTTACAAGAAAACTGAAGTAATCCCATTCTACAGAGTTTTTAGGATATTTTTTCATGAAATCCTGATTGTCTCCAAATAGAAAATCATAATTGTCTTCAAAATCATCTTTATGCAGCCACATTACCTTGTTGCCCTTTTTTACATAATAAGATTTGATAACCCCGCCCCCAAGCTGTGGAGAGCCCATTACAGAAAATCCTGTAGTTTCTTTAGCTCTGGGATCGTGATATACTGAAATAATATCATCAAAACCAGGATTGATAACCTGCATCAGGAATTCCTTATCATCTTTTTTGTTCTTTAGAGAAACAGTCTGGTTGACAAAATAAATTCTATCATTATTGGTGTTTTTCGTCAATTTCTTAGTTCCGAAGTTTCTTATATTCCCCATGTATTTTGCCACTTTTGCAAACTTCTCAGCATTGCTTGGGTACACATACATCTCATTGATCTGATCAGCATTGAAAGTAGCGTTCTTTTTGGTGATACTGTCCTTAATTGCAACTTCGTAGATCTGTCCTTTTTTGGTTTCAATCTTATTACAGAAACCTTTGTAGGTAGTTCCGTCTTTTAAGATAATGGTAGATGTTTTCTTGGGAGATGGAGTATTAAAACCTTCATTAAAAAGGTAAGTTTCCATTTTTTTGATGTCCTCTTTAGAGTATTTTACTTTCTGCGCGAAAGCAGTTGTGCTTGCTACACATACAGCAAGTAGTAGAGTTTTCAGTCTCATGTATTATTGTTTTTAATTTTCGGGGCTAAAAATAGTAAATTATTTCGCTTGTTTTATAAAAATATAGAAGATTGAAATTTAGCTTTTCCAATTATTGTTAAATGCGTAATTTTAAGGAAATTTTTTAGAAATGATATACGGAGTAGATGTTTTTACTTTCCATGATGTTCTGGAAATATGTAAAAAACCTAATAAAGCCAAGCTAAACAAAGCTGCAAAAGAACAAATTTTAAAATCTCAGAAAAACGTACAGAAAATAGTAGAGTCAGACAGATGCGTATATGGAATCAATACAGGATTCGGACCATTGTGTGATACTAAAATTTCAGCGGACGAAACCGCTCAGTTACAATATAATCTAATCATTTCTCACGCAGTGGGAGTAGGAAAGCCTATTGATAAAGAGCTTTCCAAGATCATGATGATTGCCAAAGTGCATGCTCTTTCGAAAGGATTTTCAGGTGTTTCCCTGGAAGTTATTGAAAGAATGATTCTGATGCTTGAGAAAGATATCATTCCGGTAGTTCCTGAACAAGGATCTGTAGGAGCTTCAGGAGACCTTGCTCCATTAGCACATCTTGTACTGCCTTTATTGGGTTTAGGACAAGTTTGGGAAGGAGATCAGGTTTCTGATACGATGGAGGTTTTGAAAAAACATGACCTTGAACCATTAGCTTTAGGTCCAAAAGAAGGATTGGGATTGATCAACGGTACACAGTTTATCCTTGCTCATGCAATCAAAGGGCTGGAGAAGTTTGAGTACTTACTAGACCTTGCTGATATGACAGCTGCAATGAGTCTTGAAGCATACAGAGGTTCAGCAAGCCCGTTTAAAAAAGAACTTCACGAGATCAGACCTTTTGAAGGCAGTAAAAAAGTGGCAGCAAGAATGCTTAAGTTCTTAAAGGGGTCAGAAAATATGAAAGCTCATGAAGATTGTGAAAGAGTTCAGGATCCTTATTCCATGAGATGTGTGCCACAGGTTCACGGAGCCAGCAGAAATGCTTTTGAGCACCTTAAAGGAATGGCAGAAACAGAATTGAACTCCGTAACAGACAACCCGATTGTCCTAAGTGCTGAAGAATCTATTTCTGGTGGAAACTTTCACGGACAGCTGATGGCATTGCCTTTAGATTATGCTACATTAGCAGCTGCAGAACTAGGGAATATTTCAGACAGAAGAAGCTATTTATTATTAGAAGGAAAATATGGACTTCCAAGATTATTAACGGAAAGCTCAGGATTAAATTCCGGGTTTATGATCCCTCAGTACACTTCTGCAGCTTTGGTTACAGAGAATAAAACATTATGTTTCCCTGCATCAGCAGACTCTATTCCTACAAGTTTAGGTCAGGAGGATCATGTTTCTATGGGAAGTATTTCAGGTAGAAAATTCAATCAGGTTCTTGGAAATCTTGTGAATATTCTGTCTGTTGAGCTGATGTTTGCAGCTCAGGGACTTGAGTTCAGAAGACCAGCGAAATGCTCTAAAGTAATTGAAGAAAACTTTACGATTCTTCGTTCCAAAGTTGCCAAACTGGAAGACGACAGACTGATCGGTAAAGATATGCTGGCTATTGCAGAGCTCATCAATGAGAGAAAGTTTATTGTCAACTAATATAAAATAAAACAAAGGCTTCCGAAAGGGAGCTTTTTTTGTTTTCACAAATCTTTTAATTATTAAATTTTTAATCTTTTAATCAAACAAAATGTATATCGTCAGAACCGATTCCGCCAACACAGATTTTCAAAATCTAGTAAAATCCCTTGATGCTACTTTAGCTGAACATAATGGTGAAAATGATGACTTCTTTGCTCAGTTCAATATAATAGATACGATCAAAAACTGCGTCGTTGCTTATATAGATGATATTCCTGCAGCCTGCGGAGCATTCAAACCATTTTCAGAAGATACCGTAGAAATAAAAAGAATGTTTACCCATCCGGAATTCAGAAAGAAAGGACTAGGCTCAGCGATTGTAAAAGAACTCGAAAACTGGGCAGCAGAATTGAATTTTAAAAAAGCAGTATTGGAAACTTCTCAAGACCTTAAAAGTGCAATCTCTGTGTACGAAAAAAGTGGTTTTTACAAAATACCGAATTATGGACAATACGTTGGAATAGAGCAAAGTGTCTGCTACGGGAAAGTATTGTAATTTAATATTCGTGTAATGGTAAATTCATTTTTTAAAAGTTTGTAATTCCCGTTAAAGTGTTATATTGTGGATCCAACCAAAATTATAACATATGAAAAAAACTGTATTCCTATTGGCAATATTTTTTGCCTTAAACTCGTGTTCCAGAGAAGAACTTCAGAACGAAAATGTAAAAACAGAAATGGCTCAGAAAGATCCGTTGACTGCAAAACAGATCAACGAAAGGATTAACCAGGCTATTAAAACGGATGGTACTTTTAATTGGAAGAATGAATCCGATCATTTTGTATGGAGTGCTATTTTCCGTGGAAATAAAATGGTATCTATTGGTTTTGGAGCTTCTAAAGATGATTTTGACAGAAGTAAATCTCCAAACAGCAGTGATATGGAAAAAGAAGTTCTTTCTGTTATCAAAAAATATGAAGGAAAAGACGAAAGAAATTTCCTTCTTCTTTCAGATCAGTATCTTAATCAGATGGATGTTGTGATAGAAAATGAGGAAACTGTTTCCGCTCTCCGACAAATGAAAAACATCCGATATGTAGAACCGGCAGATTATCATTATTTTGAATTTGAAGCTCAATATAATGCAGCTGCAAAATCTTCAGGAAGTGGTTCGTCAGGATGCGGATTTTCATCATCTGTATTAAGTACAGCAGATTATACTTCAACGACGCCAAGTGCAAAAATACCTTGGGCTTTTGCTAAGCATAATATTCCTGATGCATGGAGCTACAGCACAGGTGCAGGTGTTACCATAGGACTTATTGATACAGGTGTTTCTCCTGAACAGACTTTGTTGGGAGGAAGTTTTAATAATGGAGCTTCTTCAGGAAGAACGATCAGTAAATATGGAGTATATAATTCTGATGGATCCGGAGACCAGTGTGGACACGGAACAAAAATGGCCTCTGTAATGGCAGCACCGAGAAATAATGCAGGATTACCTGTAGGAGTAGCTTATAATGCTAATCTTATTGCCTACAGAGCAGCAGAAAATGTTGTTCTTGAAACTTCCAGTGAACAAACTGCTGTAAAAACGGCTTTCACGGAATTGGGTAACAATACCAGTGTAAAAATCATCTCTATGTCAATGGGGCATATCTTCTCCGTCGGAAAAATTGAAGACGGTGTCAAATATGCTTATTCTAAAGGAAAACTGATCTTTTGTGCAGGAGGTACTTCAACCAGTTTCACTAGTTTTGTCGGAGTCATTTTCCCTGCATCAATGTCAGAAACTCAGGCGATAACAGGAGTAAAAGAAAATACTTCCAATCAGAAATGTGATGTGTGCCATTCAGGAAGCCAAATCGACTTTACCTTCCAGATGGAAAGACCTTCAGGAAATACCGTTCCTGTATTGAGCTATTATAATGGTCAGGCAGATTATGTAGGTGGTTCTTCAGTGGCTACAGCAGCTACAGCAGGAATTGCAGCTTTGGTTTGGGCTAAAAATCCATCATGGACGAGAGATCAGGTGCTTAATAAAATGAGACAGGCTGCTACCTACTATCCCAATGTGAATTCAAGCTACGGTTACGGAAATATCAATGTTCTGAAAGCGGTACAATAAATAATAATTCCATAAAAAAGAAAAGGAAATATCTCAGCTGAGGTATTTCCTTTTTTTATTGTAATATAGATTAGATTATCCTATCCTTACACTTGTCATACTCAATGATCCACCAATAAGCTCGTCATTGAATAAACTAAGCTCTTCGGACTTATCTTTAAGCCCTAAAGAGTAAAGTAGTGGAAGATAATGATCAGGCGTAGGAACAGCATACTGTAAGAAAGTTCCCTGTTTCTGATAATCAATGATATTCTGAAAATTACCATCAAGAAGCCAGTTGTTGGTTTTCTCTCTGGCTTCTACTGCCCAGTCCCAGCCAGCTCCTACCGTATTTATATTTTTCCAGTCGATGAGACGGAGGTTATGAACAATATTTCCACTTCCGATAATAAGAATACCTTTTTCACGGAGTTTGTTCAGTCTTTTGGCAAGATCATAATGATACTGTGGAGGTTTTGTATGGTCAATACTCAGCTGTATCACAGGAATATCCGCATCAGGATACATATGTTTGATAACTGACCATGCACCATGATCCAGTCCCCAGCTGTGGTCTTCTTCCACATCTACAGGAAGAAGTAATTCAGTAGTTTCTCTCGCCAGTTCCGGACTTCCGGGAGCAGGATACTGCACATCAAAAAGTGCTTTTGGAAAACCATAAAAATCGTGGATGGTTTTCGGCATATCCATGGCGGTTACAAAAGTTCCGTCTGTATACCAGTGGGCAGAAATACAAAGAATTGCATTAGGTTTTGGAATTTCTGTGGCTGCTTTCCGGAAACCCTGTACAAATTGATTCTCTTCAATGGCATTCATTGGTGAACCATGTCCAAGAAATAAAACAGGCATTCTCTGTGTGTTTTTAAAACTGTTGCTTATATTTTGAAGATCGTTGAGGTTCATAAATATTGAAGATTATAAAAAAATAAAAGGTTCAAGGCTTTTAGAAAAATCCCTGAACCTTTTATCATATATATTAATTTACTATGCCTGTTTTACAAACTGTAATTCACCAGCTACTTTTACATCATCACTTACCATTACACCTCCTGCTTCAAGAGCTGCATTCCAGTTTAAACCGAAATCTTTTCTGCTGATTTTTCCTTCAAAAGAGAAACCTGCTTTTGTATTTCCCCATGGGTCTACATTGATTCCTCCAAAGTCTACATCAAGATTTACAGGTTTTGTAATACCATTGATGGTAAGGTTTCCAACAATAGAGTTGTTTAATGCCTGAGATTCAAAAGTGATGGTAGGGTGTACTTCAGCATTGAAGAACTCTGCAGACTTTAAGTGGTTATCTCTGTCTGTATTGTTTGTGAATACAGAATCCGTTTGGATAGTAGCTGTAGTTTTTGCATTTGCAAAGAATTCGTCTTCAGATTCAATTTCAGCGGTGAAAGTTCTGAAGCTTCCTTTTACATTAGAAATCATCATGTGTTTTACTTTGAAAGTAATTTCACTATGCGTAGGGTCTAAAATCCATTTTGTTGCCATTGTATTTTGTATTTTTTGTTTGTTATTAATGATGCAAATTTAGGACAGCGTACCTATACAAGTCATTGATATAGGATAAGAAATGAGTTTTTAACATTAATTGTCAATTTTGTTCCGCTAGTGAATAGTTATCGCTTTCCAATAATTAAAAATTGACAAGCGCAGCGGATTGACCATTGACCTATTTAAAATCAATCGTTAATTTTGCTCTGCAATTGAATGGTGAATCTATTCTAAAATCAAATTGACAAGCACTGTGGATTGACTGTTCACAATTCACCTATCCTAATTCCTTTTAAAAATTCTACTATTAAGTTAAGAAATAATTCCTTTGAATGCATGAATTCCATTTTATGAATGTTTTAATTTAACATTTCTTAACGAATGGTTTTTATTTCTTATTTTTGGAGGATTCAATTTTATACAATGAAATTACATAAATTTTCTTTATTGATGCTGGTTTTAGGCAGTTCAGCATTTGCCCAGACCCAGAAGTTTACCATGGCTGAGGCTGTAAATGGGATGAGAACCAACCTTGCTGTGAAAAATATCTCCCAGTTTTCATGGGCTGCAGACGGTAAATCTTATATCCAGGCAGTGAAAGGCGGTTATCTGATTACAGAATTGAAGACCAACAAACAGGATACTCTGATCTCGTTGAGTCAACTGAACAGAAACCTTTCTAATGATAAGTTTAAAGCTGTTCCACCTATTAAATTTACAGGGAATTCCAATGGGTATTTTACGACAGGTGGTAAAATGTCGTGGATTGAAAAATCAGGAAACGACTGGAAAGTGAAAAATACAGCTACCATTGATCAGGATGCAGCCAACGTAAAGATGTTTGGTGACGGTCAGACTTTTGCTTTCACAACAAAGAATAATTTATTTGTCAACAGAAACGGGAAAACCATTGCGGTTACCAACGAAACGAATGAAAATATCATTAGCGGACAAGCCGTTCACAGAAATGAATTTGGAATTGATACCGGAATTTTCCCTGCTCCAAATTCTGAGAGTGTAGCATTCTATAAAATGGATCAGAGCATGGTTGCAGATTACCCAATCATCGATTGGGCTGTAACTCCGGCTGTAAATCATAATATCAAATATCCAATGGCTGGTCAGACTTCTCACCAGGTGACATTAGGGGTGTTTAATATTAAAACTCAAGCTACTACTTTCTTAAAAGTGGAAGGCGAAAAAGACCAATATCTAACAGCTGTAACCTGGAGTCCGGATTCAAAATACATCTTTGTAGGTGTACTGAACAGAGGTCAGAATCATATGAAAATGAATCAATATGATGCTGCGACAGGAGAATTGGTGAAAACTTTATTTGAGGAAACAGACAGTAAATATGTTGAGCCACAGCATCCACTTACATTCTTCCCGAACTCTAATACAGACTTCATTTGGCAGAGCCAGAGAACAGGATACAACCATCTGTTCCACTACAGCCTTGAAAAAGGACTGGTATCTCAAATCACAAAAGGTGACTGGCTGGTAACTGATATTTTAGGATTCAATGAAAAGAAAAAGGAAATCTATTTTACATCAACAAAAGAGACTCCTTTGGAAAGACATTTATACAGAATCAACTGGACCAACTTCAAAATGCAAAAGCTTGATAATGCAGAAGGAATGCATATCGGAACTTTGAGCAGTGATGGAAATTACCTGTATGATGCTTACAGTAATGCCAATTCACCAAGAGTTGCCAACATTATCAATACAGCGAATTTAAAAACTACCAATATCCTTACTTCTGAAAATCCACTAAAGAATTATCAGAGACCGGAAATTAAAAATGTAGAATTAAAAGCAGATGACGGAACTCCTTTGTATGGAAAAATTATTCTTCCCACCAACTTTGATCCGAATAAAAAATATCCAACTATTGTTTATCTGTACAACGGGCCACACTTGCAGCTGATCACAAACAGCTTCCCGGCTTCAGGAAACCTTTGGTATGAATATATGGCTCAGAATGGTTATATTATTTTCACTATGGACGGAAGAGGTTCTTCTAACCGTGGAATGAAGTTTGAGCAGGCTGTATTCAGAAACCTGGGAACTACAGAAATGAACGACCAGATGAAAGGAGTAGACTACTTAAAATCTCTTCCTTATGTAGACGGAAACAAAATGGGAATCCATGGATGGAGCTTTGGAGGATTTATGACAACAAGTTTTATGCTTCGTAAACCTGATGTATTCAAAGTGGGTGTAGCAGGAGGACCTGTAATCGACTGGAGCATGTACGAGATTATGTATGGAGAAAGATATATGGATACTCCGCAGGAAAATCCACAGGGGTTTGCAACTGCTAATCTTTTGGATAAAGTTCAGAACCTGAAAGGAAAATTACTGATGATCCACGGAGCTCAGGATGATGTAGTCGTATGGCAGCATTCTATTAAATTCATCAAATCAGCTGTGGATAACGGTGTTCAGTTAGATTACTTTACGTATCCGGGACATCCGCATAATGTGATCGGGAAAGACAGAGTTCACCTGATGCAGAAGATCACAGATTATTTTGATCAAAACCTTAAAAAATAAAAAAAGAAGATGTATCTCAATTAAATGATGTGGTTGAGAATCGTATATACGAAAACCTTTCATGTATAAGGTATGTAAAATTCTATAACAAAAAAGGCCGTTCTCACGAGTTGTGAGACGGCCTCTTTTGTTATTAATTTTTTCTTAGATTTTCTTATATGTCAGAGACATGTTAGCTCCGTTGTTAACAAATGAGATTGTTCTTTTAGTTTCATCAAAATAATCAACTTTAAAACGAGTTGTATTTTTTCCAATGGTTATGTTCAGGATCTGTCCATTATTGTCCTTCAGTAATTCCCATTTACCCTTGTTGGTACTTTTTCCAACTGTAGCTTCAAAACCGAAATCTTGGCTGAAGGTTTGAAATACCTTGTCACTGCCAAAAATAGATTTTATGTCTTGTGGCTGGTTATTAATAACAGTTTCTACAAGTTGCCATTTTCCTACTAATTCTTTTGCTGTTTGAGCTTTAAATATGCCTGCTAAAGAAAGGCATACCATTACAATGTACTTTTTCATTATTTGAATTTTTAATTACATGACAAATGTACAAATAAATCTCATAGATTTTATTATTAAATATTTGATAATGAATAATTTAAATGATAAAAATTGATTAGTGTGAATTAATTTTAAATGTTTTAAAAAAGATGAAATTATTTTTTTTAAAACATTATATTTTGTTGATTAATTATATTGTTGTCCAGAATTTCTTTTACCTCACCTTATAGAATCTCATGGATGGATCTTAACAAACATCAATGTTTTTGATTTTTCATAGTGGTATTTTTGTACTACTAAAATCAACAATATGGAATTAGGAATAGGAATGTTCGGGGATTTGGCTTTAGACCAGTCTACCGGAAAATATAGAGATGCAGGAATTAAGATCCGTGAGATACTGGATCAGGTAAAATTCATGGATGAGGTGGGAATTGATGTTTTCGCGATGGGAGAACATCACCGTCCGGATTATGCTGTTTCCTCCCCGGAGATTGTTTTGGCAGCAGCAGCAAGTATTACAAAAAATATAAAACTGGCGAGTGGAGTGACTGTTTTAAGTTCTTCAGAGCCGGTAAAAGTATATGAGGATTTTTCAACACTGGATTTGATTTCAGATGGTAGAGCAGAGATCTTCGTGGGACGCGGAAGTTTCATTGAATCATTTCCTTTGTATGGCTATTCATTGAATGACTATGAACAGTTATTTGACGAAAAATTAGAATTGTTATTGAAAATCAATTCTGAAGAAAACGTAAGCTGGTCAGGGAAACTTCGTGCTCCAATGCAAAACCAAACCGTCTATCCACGAGCAAAAAATGACGGAAAACTTTCAATCTGGAGAGCTGTAGGAGGAACTCCGCAGTCTGTTTTGAGCGCAGCACAGCTGGGAATGCCTTTAGTGGTCGCTATTATTGGAGGAATGCCAATTCAGTTTAGAAATCTGATCGAATTTTATAAACAGGAATACCAAAAAGCAGGACATGATGTTTCGAAAATGCAGATTGCTGTTCACTCCCATACTTTTGTGAGTGATGATCAGAAAGTGGTGGATGGATATTTCCATAATTATAAATCTCAGATGGACAGAATAGGGGCTTCCAGAGGATGGGCGCCTTACACAAAAGCACAGTATGAGGGTGGAAGAAGTAAAGACGGAGCATTATTTATCGGAAGTCCGGCAGAAGTAGCAGATAAAATTGCTTACATGAAAGAAATTTTCGGAATTACAAGATTTATCGGACACATGGATGTAGGAGATCCTGCTCATGATGTGATGATGAAATCCATCGAATTATTCGGAAAAGAAGTAAAGCCTGTTATAAAAGGGCTATAATAAGTGTATGAGGTGTAAAAGCCACAAAAGAACATATCTTTTGTGGCTTTTGTAATTTTAAATACATTATTAAACAATCTCAATCAAGCTTCCTCTCTCTTCATCCTTAATGATATTGAGGGCTGTAGGAATTTTCTCTTTCAGTTCTTCCACGTGCGAAATAATTCCCACAATTCTGTTTTCTTTCATCAGATTGGTGAGCGTTTCAAATACGATATTCACAGATTCAGTATCCTGTGTTCCGAAACCTTCATCAATAAAGAAGAAATTCTTATCTGCCTGTGCATTGGCCTGAACACTTTCTGCCAGAGCCAGAGCCAGACTTAAAGATACCTGAAACGCTTGTCCTCCGGAAAGTGTTTTTACACTTCTGCTTTTTCCTTCGTTGAGGTAATCGATGATTTCAAAATCGTTATTTTCATTAAGCTGAAGGCTCAGTTGATTTCTCGTCATGCGATGAAAACGTACATTGGCATGATCACAAAGCTGTCTCAGATAAATAGATGAAACATATTGTACAAAGCCTGCGCCTTTAAACAGGTTCATCATGATCTTCAGATTTTCGGAACGTTTCTGAAGCTTTGCCAGTTCTTTTAAAAGAGTTTCTTTTTTCACAAATTCCTTTTCCAGACGTTCTATTTCTGCAGTTTTTGTGACTACAGAATCATTGATCTGCTTTTGTTCGGTTTGTGCTTCATTAAATTGCTTTTCAGTCAGAGAAAACTGTTCATTATCGAATGAAAGTCCCTTCAGCTTTATTTCAAGCTCTCCAATGAATTTCTTTAAAGCTTCAAATTCAACTTTGAAATGCTGAACTTTAGCTCTCACCAGCTGAACATCAATTTCCTGAAGTAAAATATGCTCAACCTCTTTGAATTCTGTGAAGTTTTGATCTGTCAAAGCTTTGACAATAGCTGCTTCATTGTTTGAAATTTCCTTTTCAAATTCTGCAATCTGTTTTTCAGACTGGCTGACAATGGCTTTTTGCTCTGCCAGTTTAGGAGAAAGAATTTTTTCCTGTTCTAATGCCTTATGGTAATTTTCCTCAGTTTCCTTGTTGGATTGTACCAACTTTTGATAAGATTCTTCAATCTCAGATTTTTCCTTTTGGACATACAGATTCCAGTCCAGGATTTTAAGACCGGAACGGCTGATATTGATCTGTTCCTGTTTTGAAACTTCCTCTAAACGGAAAGCTTCCAAAGCACTCTTGTATTTTTCCAGAGTTTTGGTTTCCTTGTCAAGATTTTCTCTTTCCAAAGCGATATTCCGTTCAGTTTCCTCAATCTTTTTTTCTAAAGTGAATGAATCTGAACGTTTTTTCTCAAACTCTTCTTCATGATCAGGAGAGAATAGTTTCCATGTGAAGTTCAGGATATGTTTTTCAATATTTTCCCGAATCTGAAGAACTATTTTTTGTTCTGAAAGAAGCTGTTCCTCAAAGATTTTTTTTCGGTCCAGAATTTTGTCAATTTCAGCTTCCTGCTTTTGAAGAGTAATAGCTTCCTGTTCCACAGAAGTTATTTTCTCCTGAATTTCCTTCAACTCAGCATTCACGTCATGAAATTCAACAATGTGCGGATGTTCCTTAGATCCGCAAAGAGGGCAGTTTTCACCGTCATGAAGTTCACTGGCAAAACGGGAAAGTTCTTTTTGTATTTTAAAGTGATCCAGTTTCCGGGAAAGTTCCTTTTTTTGAGTCTCTAAGGTTTCTTTTCTGATTCTGCAATCTTCTTTATAATTTTCGTTGTAAGCAAAAGGTTTTAATTCTTCTGCAATTTCTTCGATTTGTTTTTGATGTTTCCCGATCTTTTCAGTTTGTTCCTGAAGTGATTTTTTCAAATTCTTGTTTTGAATAAACCAGTTGCCCACTTCAGAAAGCAGGGCAGAGTCAATTTTTTGTTCCTTTAAGGTTTTAATATGGGAAGAAAGTTCATCAATGGTCTTTTGAATTTTCTCTTTATGAACATCTACTTCTTTTACTTTTTCAGACCCTTTTTGAGTTCTTTCATTCAGAATTTTGATCTCCTCAGAAAACGTCAGGATCTGAATGATGAGATTCAAATCATTTTCTTGAATTCTGGATTGCTCCAATGCCTTAAACTGTGGTTCAAGAGCAGTAAGCTGTTCCTTTATGATATTGAAAGCTTTTTCAGTTTCCTGTTGGTTTTTGATCTGCTGCTCTTTCTCATTTCGCTTGTCTGAAATCTCTTTTGAAAGCTTATTTTTCTCAATAATCAATGGGTTGAAAAGTCTGAAAACAAGGTCGTATAATTCTGCCTGTGCTTCCTGAGCGTCCATTGGAGACTTTTCTTCTGAGAGTTTATTGAATTTTTCTTTATTCTGTTGTAAACTGTCAAAGTCACTTTTTAAGTTTTTCAACTGCTGATAAGTCTGGGAAATCTTTTCCAGCTTTTCATTTGATTCAGAAAGCAGTTTCTGTTCCTCTGCAAGTTGCTCTTTTTGAATCTGGATTTTTTCCTCATTAATTTCTTCAAAACCTTTTAATTGTCCTTCCAGCTGATCCAGTTCAGATCTGTTTTTGACATTGAGTGCAGAAACATTGTTCTGAAGATCAAATTTCTGAAGATTAAAAATCTCCTTCATCATATTCGTTCTTTCTGCAGCACCCAATTCAAGGAATTCTTTGAACTGTCCCTGCGGAATAATGATAGTTCTTTTGAAGTTGGAATAGCTTAACCCAATAATAGCCTCTGCATTCGAGTGATCTAAAGGAATCCATTTTCCATTGATGTTCTCATAAAAAGTAACAGCATTAGGTTTTACCTCTTCGAATTTTTTGGAATTTCGCTTAAAATCACGGGTAGCACGGAACAATTTATTCTCATAATTTATAAAATCAAACTCTATATAAGAGCTGTTTGATTTTAAATTCATCATGTTGTAAGCCCTTTTATCACGCATGTTCAGACGCTCCGTTTCTCCATATAAAGCAAATGAAATAGCCTCAAGAACTGATGATTTTCCAGAACCTACTGCCCCGAAAATACCAAACAGTCCGGCTTCGGTAAGATTTCTGAAATCTATAGTCTGGCGCTCCTGGTACGAGTAAAGTCCTTCGATTGTTAATTGAACAGGGATCATGGCTTATGCATTTAAAATTTCGTTAAACAAATTCATCAGTTCTTCATTGGCTTCCTGCCCGCTGTTTTTGGATTTAAAATAGTCTTTAAATAATATATCAATATCCTGACTTAAATTGATTTCATGGCTTTGATCTTCTGATAATTCCAGGTTTTTTACTTTGGGAATAAGATGAACAATTCCGTTGTGAGACTGATAAATTAACCTTCTTTCATCAGCTGTTAAAAAAGTCTCACTTTCCAGCGTAAGTTCTATAAATGTATACGGATTTTCACCCAACCAGCTGACTGTATCATCAATGGAGGTAAATGTTTTTCTGACTAAAGCTCTTCCTTTTGTGAGTGCTTTCTTCTCGTAAGAAACAGGTTTTCCCGGCTCTGCATCAATAATGGAAACATACTTTGTCTGTCCCGCTTCACTGAAACTGTAGCACAGAGGAGAAGAAGAATAAATAACAGGTTTTTCCTTCGTTCCGATATTCTGAAAACCATGAAGATGGCCCAATGCCGTATACTGGATCTGCTCAGGAATACTATCCGAAAAAATAAGATCTGCATTTCCGATTTTAATAGGTTTTTCTGCTTCTGGTTCTTCCAGAATTTCTGCACCTCTTTTATTCATATACAAATGAGCCGTCAGAAGATTTACTCCGGAATCATCACAAAACTGATCAGCAAGGTTTTTCCAGGTCTGCGAAAGCACTTTGTTGATTTCTTCTTCTTTATTTTCACCAAAATATTCCTTTAATCGGATTTCATTTGCGAAAGGAGTATGAAGAATTCTTACAGGAAAGTTGATCCCATCAATTTTAAGTTCTATAAAACCCTCTTTTGAATTTATAATGTTAAAATAATCTGTACCGAAAGGTGTGATTTCAGCTTTAGGATGACCTATTAAAATAATTCCGCATTCCCTTGCCAAAGGATCAGGAGCATCAATTAAGCTCGGAGAATCATGATTACCGGAAATAGCAATCACAGGGCGTTTACCATTTAATGATAAACGTTTTAATGTTTTATAAAAAAGTTCAGCAGCCTCTACACTTGGATTGAAATTATCGAATAAATCTCCGGCAATGAGAACTAAATCAACGTTTTGTTCATCGGCAATCTGAACAATTTCATTCATAACCAAAACCTGTTCTTCCAGTCTTGAAAAGCGGTCGAGGCGTTTACCCAAATGCCAGTCGGCAGTGTGGAGGATTTTCATAATTTAAGTTTGAGAATTAAAAAAGAGTATATGCAGAGAATTATTTTGCAAATATTACAATGTAAATATAGAGAATACTTAATTTTAAAAAATAAGGTTTCCCTTAATTCAGATAAAAATTTCAGACAATATTGTTTATAATCAACTATAATTGGTCATTTTAAATCTGACGGCTCTTAAATCCGGATAGATTGAGTAAAGAAAGCTTTTTATTGTTCGTTATCAGCTTCTCTTGCTTTGAAATCTTCCCGGATTTGTTTTAACCTTGCTTTCCTTTCTGCTTCTGCATTTTGGATTTTACGTTTTTTCTGATCAATTTTCTTTTTGTTTTTTTTCCTGTTCGCTTCGTTATTTTTGCTCATATTTTTTGTAACAGATCATTTTTATGGGTGAAAAATAGCTTCTTCAAAAATAAGAAACAAAAAGGGAAGAAGAGGTGTAGATTTCCGTATAAACTTATAATAAATTAATTTTGTAAAAAAAAGATGGAACAACAGTCCAAAGATCCTTTACACGGAAAAAGACTGGATGCTATCCTTGAAGAACTGGTAGAATACTATCAAGGTTTTGAAAGGCTGGGCGAACAGATCAATATAAAATGTTTTACAGATAACCCAAGTATAAGCTCTTCCTTGAAGTTTTTAAGAAAAACACCTTGGGCAAGAACAAAAGTTGAAAGTCTGTATCTCTTTGTCCTGAGACAGAAAAAAAGAGAGGAAGGTAGAAGAAAATAAAGGCGGTAAAAAGAAGATCTGTTTTTCTTTATGCCTTTCATAGCTTCCTTCTTCTATCTCCTGGCTTCCAAGCTCATTGAATCATTTCAAAAATAGTATATTTGTATTATTAATCGTGAAACAAAATCACGAAAAAAAGAAAAAATATGACAATCGAAAACAATCACGTTGTAGCTGTAAAGTATATACTTCATACTATCGAACCAGATGGAAGTAAGATTCTTGTAGAAGAAACAACAACAGAAAATCCGCTTACATTTTTGTATGGTGTAGGAATGATGATTCCTAAATTTGAACAAAATATCCTTGGTTTGAAAGCTGGAGATACAGCTGCCTTTACAATTCAGCCTGAAGAAGCTTACGGTGAAAGACAACCGGATGCTATTGCACAATTACCAGTGGAAATGTTCAAAGAATCAGGACTTCCACCTGTAGGAGCTATTCTACCTTTATCAGACAATCAAGGGAATAACTTCCAGGCTTTTGTAGTAGAAATTACTCCGGAAGTTGTAGTAGCAGATCTTAACCACCCAATGGCGGGAAAAGTTTTAGATTTCCAGGTGGAAGTTTTAAACACTCGTCCTGCAACAGAAGAAGAGTTGGCACATGGCCACGCTCACGGAATTGACGGAAACGAAGCTCACTAAAAAATAAAAAATGTCCGATTTTTTCGGATATTTTTTAGATAAAAGATAAAAAATAAGCCATAGGTAATTCTGTGGCTTATTTTTATTTATAAGGTACAATAGTTATTGAATGCTTGGCATTCCCGTCTTTCGGAGAAGGGTCAAAAATTCAAAGAATTTTTAAAGAGGTGGTTTTATACGCAAAGCATCACTCAACATTGTATTTACTCAATCTTTTTCCTAATCCAAAAACTCCCCGGAAACATAATACCAACGTTCGTGCATTTTCTGAAAAACAGAAAATTCATGATGAACTTGCGGATGACCGTCCTGATCCGTATAATAAGCCTTAAATTCTACATGATTTAAAGCCGGAGTACGGATGATTTCCAGTTTTGTCCACTGGTTGATTTCTCCCCATTCCTGAAGATCTTTCTTATTATGGTATTTTCTTTTTCCCGGAAGAGTCGTCTCCATCAGATATTCACCATTCGGAATGGCAAAAGCAGAAAATCTTGAGCGCATCAGAGCTTCAGCCGTTGGAGCATGTTTTTCTCCGGTATGATAAGGCTTGCAGCATTCTTCGTAGGATTTTCCTGAACAGCAGGGACAGTCCATATATTGTATTTTAAATGTTGAACTGCAAAAATAATGAATATTAATCGAAATGAATATAAATAAAAAGAAGCACCCTTAAAGAATGCTTCTCGTTGATTTATTTAATAAACCCTCTGTTTCTCAATAAAGGTTTGATATCCGGATCGTGTCCTGTGAAGTCTCTGAATGCCTGATTCAGATCTACAGAATTTCCTACAGAAAGAATATATTTTCTGAAACGGTCACCATTTTCTCTGGTTAAACCACCATTCTTACTGATCCATTCCCATGCATCGTTATCCAATGTTTCAGACCATAAATAAGCATAGTATCCTGCAGAATATCCGCCTCCCCAGATGTGAGCAAAATAAGGAGTGTGATATCTTGGCGGAACCGTTGCCAAATTGAATCCATGGCTGGCTAAAGATTGTTTTTCAAAATCCAGAACAGGAATAAACTGGCTGTCATTGCTTACTGTATGCCAATCCATATCCAGTTCAGCAGCAGAAACCAATTCTGTAGTCATGTAGCCTTGATTGAAAGTAGATGCTTTTTTGATCTTATCTACTAAAGCCTGTGGAATAGGCTGTTTTGTTTCATAATGTACAGCGTAATTTTTCAGAACAACCGGATCTAAAGCCCAGTGCTCATTGATCTGAGATGGGAATTCTACGAAGTCTCTCGGTACATTCGTTCCTGAAAGTGAAGGATATTTCTGGCTGGCAAACATTCCGTGAATAGAGTGACCAAATTCATGGAAGATAGTTGAAACATCATCATAACTGATTAATGAAGGTTTCCCCGGAGCCGGTTTCTGATAATTATAGCAGTTCACGATTACAGGTTTTGTTCCTAATAAGTAAGACTGTTCTACAAAATTACTCATCCATGCTCCACCGTTTTTAGAATCTCTTGTATAGAAATCCAGATAGTAGATGGCGATAGATTTTCCATCGTGATCGAAAACCTCGTATGTTACTACATCAGGGTGGTACACCGGAAGATCTGTTCTCTTTTTGAAAGTCAGTCCATAGAATTTTTCAGCGGCAAAGAAAACTCCTTTTTCAAGAACGGTTGTAATTTCAAAATACGGTTTTATTTCACTTTCATCAAGGTCGAACTTAGCTTTTCTTACCTGTTCAGCATAGAAATTCCAGTCCCAAGGTTCTACTTTGAAACCTCCTTTTTGCTGATCAATAAGATCCTGAATATCTTTTGCTTCACGTCTTGCCGTTTCTACTGCAGGAGTAGCAATTTGATTCATAAGTTTAGTAGCCGCTTCAGGGGTTTTTGCCATCTGATCCTGAAGTTTCCATTCCGCAAAGTTTTTCTTACCTAAAATCTGTGCTTTCTTTAATCTTAGTTTAGCAAGCTGTTCGATGGTAGATCTTGTATCATTGGCATCTCCTTTTTCAGCTCTGGTCCAAGAAGCTTTGAAAAGCTTTTCTCTCGTGGCTCTGTTTTTTAAATTCTGAAGAAGAGGCTGTTGTGTAGTATTTTGTAAAGCCAGAAGATATTTCCCTGGTTGTCCAGCAGTTTTGGCGTCAGCTGCAGCTGCAGCAATTTCATCTGCTGAAAGTCCGTCAAGTTCTTTTGCATCAGAGAAAAATACACCTCCCTGCTTTCTTGCTTCCAGTAACTTGTTTGCATATTGGGTAGAAAGAGAAGCCAGTTCCTGATTGAGCTGCTTTAATTTTTCTTTATCAGCTGCAGAAAGATTTGCTCCTGCGATTTCAAAATTCTGCTTATAATACTGTACCAGTCTTTTGCTTTCAGAATCAAGACCGTCTTCTTTGATGGATTGTATTCTTTTATAAAGATTTTCATTCAGGTACAGTTTATCGGAATGTGCAGCAAAGATAGGTGCATATTCTTCATCCAAAGCCTGTAAAGTAGGGTTTGTATTCGCACTGGTAAGGTTTGAAAATACAATTTGTGCTCTTCTCAGTACTTCACCACTTTTTTCCAATGCAACGATAGTATTTTCAAAAGTAGGGGCAGCCGGATTGTTGGCAATTTTTATAATTTCAGCTTCATGTTGCTTTAAACCATAGTTAAAAGCAGGTTTGAAGTGTTCGTTTTTGATTTTGTCAAACTCCGGAGCTTCGTACTGAAGCTTGCTCTTCTTCATAAAAGGATTTGAAGATAAAGAGGGATCAGGTGCAGGTAGCTCCTGTTGAATATCGGTCTGTTTCATTGTAGTACAAGATTGATTGAACGCCAAGGCAGAAATTAATA
This sequence comes from Chryseobacterium indologenes, assembly GCF_002025665.1. GTDB lineage: Bacteria > Bacteroidota > Bacteroidia > Flavobacteriales > Weeksellaceae > Chryseobacterium > Chryseobacterium metallicongregator. The sequence goes on from NZ_CP018786.1 coordinate 628,127, forward strand.
ATACCGATGAAATATTCTTCATAAATATAGTTGTTATTAAAGCATAAAGATATTAAAAACTTGCATCATAGGATGTATTTTGGCGAATGTATTTATGTAACCCATTTTATGAGTGTTTTTACAATGAATCTGGTAAGTACCTATGAATCGGGAATGTCTTTTCTGAAAAATCAGTATTGCATACAGTTGCAGTATTTTCAAATGTAATGTAATATTTTTTATAAATTAGTTGTCATTTAATTAAAGAAACCAACAAAAATAATTAACAAAAGGAATAAGCATGAAAACAAGGACTTTATTTATTTTTTCAGCCTTAGCGGCATTAGCCTCATGTAATGATAAACATGAGAATCGAAACAGAGATCGAGAAGGAGACAGAAGTAATTGGGTAGAGAAAGTAGTCAGCAAAGAAAGCGGCCCAATGCAGCATAAAGAATTTAACGGAGATTTTGATGAAATTCAGGTTTCACAAGCTATTGAAGCAGAAATTATAAAATCTGAAACTGAGAAAGTTGAAATCTCAGCCCCTCAAAGTATCATTGACGAAATTCTGGTGGAAAATGATGGCGGAAAACTGCATATTCATTATAAGCCGGGGATCAGAGTGATGAACATTAGCAAAGTGACAGCTAAAATTTATACAAAAGATTTTAGTAAGCTTGTTGCTGATTCAGCAGCGAGAATTATTATAAAAGATAAATTTACTCAGGAAAAAACAGATGTTGAAGCATCAAGTGCAGGAAGTATTTCCGGAGATCTTGAGGCTAATGATATGGACATCAATGTAAGCAGCAGCAGTAGCTTCGATGGGAAAATATGGGCAGTAAACCTTGATATTGAATCTTCATCAGGATCAACTCTTGATCTTTCCGGTAAAGCAAAAAAAGTAGACGTGAGTGCTTCTTCAGGGAGCAGCGTTTCTGCAAAAGGAGTTATTGCTGACAATGTAGAAGCTGATGCTTCCAGTGGAGCAAGTATTCATATCAGTGCTGTTTCCAGTGTGAATGCAGGTGCTTCATCCGGAGGAAGTGTGGATATCTCTAAAAAAGGAGAACTTAAGAGTGTGATAAAAGAAGAAAGCAGTGGTGGAAGTGTAAACATCCAATAAACTAATCCTGGGATTCTTCCTCATCTTCTTCATCGGTGGATGAGGAACCTTCCCAATTTTTATTATCAAAATTAAGATTATCGTATGCTAATAATTCCTCCTCACGCTGGAGGATTTCTTTTGTGGTAAACAGAGTGATGTCATCATCATTTTCCTTCATCTTTGCCAGCTTTCTGACTGATGCTTTATCAATCGCCATAAATCTTTGCCCAAGACGTCTTGCTGCATATTTCCTCATTCCTGTTTCGTGAAGTACATCTACAGCCATGTCAACTGCTGTTCCTAGCGTTTCTCGGTATATGTGATTGATTCCGTTATTCAGATAATCATAAGCATCAATTCTGTTTTTGGCTCTTACGAAAATTTTTACGTTAGGATAATGTTCACGCACAAGTTCTGCAATGAATTTGTTATCATCCGGATCATCCAGACATAAAACCAGAATTTCAGCATCTTCAATTCCTGCAGCCCTTAAAATAGGAATCCTTGTTGCATCACCATAATACACTTTAAAACCATAGCTTCTGAGCAGTTTCACACGGTCAGAATCACGATCCAAAACAGTAGCGGATATTTTATTGGCTTTTAAAAGACGTCCTACAGTACTTCCGAAATGCCCAAAACCTACAATAATGATTTTCTTTTGAACAACATTGCTGTCGAGAATATTATAATCATGTTCCTCTTCGGGAATTTCTTTAATAAATTTTGGAGTAATAAACTTGTCATTAATAATCAGAAGAATAGGAGTGATACACATGGTGATTGCCGTAACAGCCATCATCTGAGCATTCATCTCAGGACCTAAAAGATAAAGATCTGAAGCATAGTTAAGTAGTACAAATGCAAATTCTCCTACCTGAGAAAGGGCAAATGCATAAAAAAGACTTTGAGGAGTATCTATCCTGAAAAACTTTCCGATTACATATAAAACCACAAATTTTACGGCCAGCACAGCAAAAACAGTACTGAAAATAAATAAGGGATCCTTCTGAATAATATTAAAATTAATGGTAGAGCCTACACTTACGAAGAAAACAGCTAACAGCAGTCCTTTGAAAGGGTCAATCTGGGCTTCCAGTTCATGACGGAATTCACTGTTGGCAAGCATGACTCCTGCAAGGAAAGCTCCCAGTGCCGGAGAAAGCCCGATAACAACCATCAGTTCAGAAACTCCAATAACGAGGAATAGGGAAGAAGCTGTCAATAATTCTGCCATTCCAGATTTTGAAACATAGCGCAAAAAAGGAACAAAGACATATCTGCCCAGTAAAATAAGCAAAGCTACACCGAAAATTACGGTTCCGGCCTGAAGCCATTCCGGTAGTTTTTGAATCAGAATCTGAATTTCATTATCATGATGCTTGGCTTTATAATTGGCAAGAATAGGGAGTATTGCCAAAATAGGAATCACTGAAATATCCTGAAACAACAAGGTAGAGAATGAAGCTTCTCCTGCTGTAGTCTTAAGATTATTCTTTTCCTGCAAGGTCTGGAGGACAATTGCGGTAGACGATAAAGCAAAACACATCGCAATAGCTATAGCTTTGTCTACTCTCCAGCCTACACTTGTAAATACTAAGAAAAGCAAAAGAATGGTGAGTACCATTTGAGAAAGTCCCAGACCCATTATTTTTTTTCGCATTTCCCAGAATTTGCGCGGTTCCAGTTCTAAGCCCACCAAAAATAAAAGCATGATGACTCCAAACTCGCTGGCATGCATAATGTCATTTACATTATTTCCTGTAAGTTTAAGTACATATGGTCCTATAATGATTCCTCCTAAAATATAACCGATTACAGAACTCAATCCTAATTTCCTGGCCAATGGAACCATAATAATGGCTACACCAAGAAAAATTAATGTGTTCATCGCTAAGCTGGATTCCATATGCTATTGATTGAGGAGTTCTGTAAATTCTTTTTTATGTAAAATAATTTCTTTTTTAGAGAGCTTGTTGGCTTCGTATACGATTTTGAGATGCTTAATATCTGCTTTGAAGACCTTTAATGAAACAATAAGCCCGCTGATGAGTTCATCTATGGTATATTGATAGGTTCCGGTTTTGCTGAAAGATCTTTCTTTTCCACCTGTGGTGACCAGAATATATACTTCTTTTCCTTCCAGAGGATTATGTTCATCTTCTTTCAACCAGTCTCTGTCGAAAACTTCATCAATCCATAATCTGAGAAGAGGAGGCATTCCGAACCATATCAGAGGAAACTGGAAAACAAATCGTTCATAGTTTTTTAGGCGTTTTCTTTCCCGAAAAGCTGCAATGTGAAAGTCAGGATATTCTTCGTAAAGATCTCTTAGGGTATAATGCTGGTGGCGAACGTAGAAATTGATGAGCTCTACATTCGAATTGGAGTGCTCCAGATAAGGGTGTGCAAATACTACCAGCGTCTTCTTCATAATCCTGTTTTCAGTAAATATAATAAAAAATATTGAATAAAAGGTGATTTTTTAACGCTTTTGTTAATTTTTTAATATAGAAAATTGAATTTAATGTTAAGATTAAATAAATAAAGGGAGTATTTTTGTCATTTAGATAAAAAACAAGTATTAGTTGGTGGGAGTGAAAACAGGAATGAATAGAATAATTGGTTGAAAATCTATTTATTCATTCTTTAATCCGGATATGAGCCTTGTAAAAAGATATTGTTTATTTTTTGAAGCTGCTTAATGTTTTACGTATGTCTTCACGAAGAATAGTAATCATATCCTGTTTGGTGACTAAATATTTATCATCTTCAGGATTCTCAGTACGTTGATACCAATAGATATCTTCTTTTATGATTTGTAAATTAGAAGGAAGATCTTTTATTTTAACAAATTTAGAATCTCCATTGATACTTACTATTTTTTCTGAATAATCATTTCCGGTATCTTGTTTATATAAACTTTTTATGGTTCTGTTTTCCTTCTTAGGGATCGCAAAATGAGATGATTCATACACAAAGCCAAACTTAGACTTTTCCGAATAACAAAGAGCTATAACGAATTCTTCATCATTAATTTTGACAATTCTAAAATCACTAAGCCATTCAAAACCTGCATTTTTCATTTCTTCTTTTAAGATGATGCTGGCTTCTGTTTTATTCAGCCATACCGTATATAATCTTTTACTTTTTAAATTTTCTTTATTGTTGTTATAAAAATTATAATAGTTTTCTGAATTTATTTTCTGAGAAAATGTACTGATTGAGAAGAGTAAAAAGAAAAGATTAAATAAGAATTTCATGGGTTGAGTTGAAAAAAATTGTAATGAATTCGAAAAAGAATTTAAAATGATAATGTAAAAAAGATGAGGGAGATGTACATTCTTTTAATGGTAAATTTTACCATCCTCCGGATGCACCACCGCCTCCAAAACTTCCGCCACCGCCGAAGCCTCCAAAGCCGCCGCTGCCACCGGAACTTCCTCCGCCAAAGCCACCGCCTCCGAAACTGCCTGGGAATGGGAAGAAACCGCCAGGATAATTTCTGCGTCCTTTTCTTGTGATAATCACATCATCGTCGTCGTCATTATTTCCGCCACGTCCGCCGCCTCTGTTTCCAAAAAGGATCGCAATAATGATGAAAATAACAAAAGCAATAATAAGGACTTTAAAAGCACTTCCGTTACCGGAAGGAGCTGTGGTTGCTACAGGTTTGAATTTTCCCTCAACAGCCTCCATAATGGCTGAGGTCCCACCGTTGATTCCTTCATACCAAAGGCCTTTTCTGAAATTTGGGGTGACAATATAATCTAAGATCTGTCCTGCTACGGATGCTGTAAGATATTGTTCCACGGCACGCCCCTGCTGGATAGACATTGTTCTGTCTTCTGTGGCAACAAGGAAAACCACTCCGTTATCCACCCCTTTTTTTCCGATTTTCCATTTCTCTCCGAACATGGTTGCCAGAAAATTCACATCTTCTCCTTTGGTGGAGCGGATGATGACTACTTCAATTTCTGTTGAGGTAGAATCTGCAAACTTAATCAGTTTATTATTAAGGGCATCTTTTTCCTGCTGAGAAAGCAACCCGGCTTCATCAAAAACAGGATAGAGAACTGCTGGCTTTTCAGGAATGGTGTATTGTGCTGATACAAAAGTGTAAAAGCAGAGTAGTAAAAATGAAAATACTATTTTAAGAGAATGTAATTTCATTTGGGAGTTGGTTTGGATTTTCTCCTTCTACAGGAAAATGTTTTTTGAGTTCAAGTCCTGTTTCCAGGATGGCACTTTTCAGCGCCTGATAATAATTTCCTTTGGCAAATTCAGCAGTGATATAATCGTGAAGATGATCCCAGTAAGACTGTCTTACCTTTTCATGAATCCCGATATCTCCAATAATGGTAAGATATTTTTGTTCGAAATTGACATGGAAAAGCACAGCATTTCGGTCAGCGGTTTTATCCATATCGAGTTTTTTGAAAACATCAAATGCCGTTTTAGCATCACGGTTTTCTGTATTGGAATCAATATGTACCCTGATCTCTCCCGTAGAATGATCTTCTGCAGACTGAATCGCTTCCACGAGGGAAGCGATCTGTTGATTTGTTAGGAAGTTACCCATTATTATTTAAATACTTCAGGGGCTTTCTGAGCTCCTGCATCAGCTTTGAAATAAGGTTTTTCTTTAAAGTTGGTGAAATTCGCCAGAATATTATTCGGGAAAGTCTTGATTGAAGTATTGTAATCCTTTGCAGCATCGTTATAGTAAACCGTTTCAGTTCTGATACTATTTTCGATAGCGGTATATTCTCTCTGGAAGTTGATATACTGCTGGTCTGCTTTTAAGTTAGGATAAGACTCTACTACGGCCATCAATCGGCTTAATGCACCCGATAATTCTCCTTGTGCAGCCTGGAATTTGGCAAGATCAGCTTCGGTCATATTCGTAGGATCAATATTGATAGAAGTCGCTTTGGAACGAGCTTCCACAACTTGTGTTAAAGTTTCCTGCTCAAATTTTGAATACGATTTTACCGTTCTTTCCAGGTTAGGAATAAGGTTCGCTCTTTTCTGATATACGGTCTCTACATTAGACCATTTTGCGTTCACAGTCTGTTCTTTGTTGACAAAGCTGTTATATCCGCTTTTTCCCCAAAAGAATAGAATAGCAACAATAATAAGAAGGGCAATACCAATGGTTCCTGCACCCAGACATCCTTTATTTTTCATAGTTTATTTTTTTAAATTTTTTGTGCTAACCAAATATACAAATTATGTGCTAATTTTGTAAAAAATTATTTGAATGACAACAATAGTGGTGGCAATGGGAGAGAAAAACGAAATTGGTTTTGAAAACCAGTTGCTTTGGCATCTTCCCAAAGATCTAAAACATTTTAAAGATATTACTTCAGGGCATCCGGTTATTATGGGGAGAAAGACCTATGAAAGTATTGGAAAAGCTCTTCCGAACCGTACCAACATTGTAGTGTCAAGAAAGAAAGACTGGTTTGAAGAAGGAATTCTTATTGTGGGAAGCATCAAAGAGGCTTTGAAATTTGCTAAAAAGATTGATGAGGAAGTTTTCGTTATCGGTGGCGGAAATATCTACGAACAGACTATGGATATGGTGGACAGGCTTGAAGTGACTTTAGTTAAAGCAGATCTTCAGGCGGATACATTCTTTCCGAAAATAGATCCGAAAATCTGGAAAAAGACCAACGAAATCTGCCATGAGAAAGATGAAAAGAATGGCTATGATTTCTGTTTCCAGACGTTTGAAAAAATTAAGAGTGAATAGTTATAGGAATTCTAGCCTTTAACTTCTAGCTTCTAATCTCTAATTTATTATCTTTGCACTTCTAAAATTTAATAATGAATAAATACATAAAAATTGCAGTAGCAGCACTTCTTATCCTGTTAGGACTTTATATGATGATTTTCACAAGAAATCTGGGATGGGGTATTGTTGTTTTTCTTTTGGCTGCATTTCCCATTTTACTATTCTTTAAAAATGAGTATATCTTATTGGCATTCTGGCAATTGAGAAAACAAAATATGGAGAAAGCTGGTGAGTGGTTATCAAAAATAACAGATTATAAAGGACAGCTTCATAAAACTCAATACGGATATTTTCACTATTTATCAGGACTGACACAAGCTCAGGATCACCCTGCTAAAGTAGAACCTTTCATGAAGAAAGCGTTGGAGTATGGTTTAAATATGAAACACGACAGAGCAATGGCTACGTTGAATCTTGCAGCAGCAGCTATTTCCAAAGGAAGAAAACAGGAAGGGCAGAAGTTGTTGGAAGAGGCAAAAAGATTAGACAGTGCAGGAATGATGACGGATCAGATCAAAATGATGAAAGATCAGTTGAAAATGCCGACTATGCAGAAGCACATGCATAACCCGAATATGAGAAACAGAGGGAAATTCTTCTAAAAAAAAAGCACCTGAAAAGGTGCTTTTTTTATGTCTTAAATATAAAATTTACATTTCCGAATTATTATGGTCATAACCATAAAATTTAGGCATCTGCCAGTGATATTTTACAGCAAGTGTCCGTATAGCAACAATAAGGAGAATAGTGAGAATCTGTACAAAAGTATAAGATAGTACAGAATATTTGGTCATCAACAGAAAAACTGCTCCGCCCACAATACATGCCGTGGCATAAATTTCCTTTCTGAAAATTAATGGAATTCTATTGAGTAATATATCCCGGATAATCCCTCCGAAACAGCCTGTAATAGTTCCTAATGCAATACAAATCATAGGATGAATTCCTGCATTTAATCCTTTCTGAACTCCGATAATAGTAAATAGTCCAAGCCCGAAGCTGTCGAAGATAAATAAAGTGACTTTAAAATTCTTTTCAAGAGATTTGAATATCATGGAAAAAATACTGGTCACCAGAATCAGGGTACACATCAGAATATCATGCATCCAGAATACAGGGATATCCAGCAACAGATCTCTTACAGTTCCTCCTCCCACAGAAGTTACAAATGCAATAATAAGCACTCCGAACGGATCAAGCCGTTTCTGCATTGCTGCAAAACTTCCGGACATGGAAAAGGCAATGGTCCCCAGGACTTCTATGGCAAAATTGAACTGTTCGTGCATATATGATGAGTATGAATGATAAGTAATGAGCAATGAGTAATAAAAATTATGCCATTTAAATTTGCGATAATTTAAACTTATACGTAGTCATAACTTTTACAAGTTCTTCACATTCTGTTTTTAAATGTAAAATTTTTTCCGGACTTACATATTCTAATTCTTCAATAATTTCAAGCCAAAGTTGAGTTTCATCAATTTCTTCGACTACTATGCACATTTTAGCAAATTTTTCTTTCTCCGATCTCGCTCTGGATACAGCTCTGTAATTGGCTGCCACAGAAGTTGCAGATCTGATAATTTGTTTCTTATTATTGAAATATCATCAGAATAGGGTAATGAAGAAAGTATTCTAATGATAGCAATAGAAAAGTTTTTCTTTCTTTCCCTGAAAATTTGATTAAAATCTACTCTATCAAAATTACTCATTACTTATTGCTCATTACTTATATTTACCTTTCCACTCTTACTGAGTCCGGAACCATCAGTTCGTATTCGCCACCGTGGTTAATAACTTCCCTTACAATGCTGCTGCTGATGAATGATTTTCCTGATGAAGTCAGTAAGAATACAGTTTCCAGTTTTTTGTGAGCTAACGTTCTGTTGGTATGGGCAATCGCTTTTTCAAATTCAAAATCTGCCGGGTTTCTCAATCCTCTGATGATGTACTGAGCATTTTTTTCAAAACAGTAATCTACCGTTAAGCCTTCGAAGGAGTCTACTTCCACATTGGGAAATTCTGCAACAGAGTTTTGAATAAATTCCATTCTTTTTTCAAGAGGGAACATATATTTTTTCTGAGAGTTTTGTCCGATAGCGATGATTAATTTATCAAATAGCGGTGCCGCTCTTTCTATAATGTCGTAATGTCCTAATGTAATCGGGTCAAAAGACCCTGGAAAAACAGCAATTTTCATGTTGTACGAGTTATGATTTTGAGTAGTGCATTATCAGTTAAAAGCTATATATTTCTTATTTCTAACCTCTAATTTCTAACTTCTATATTTACTTATTAAGTGCTTTTTCTACTTCATTTCCACAAAGATCCATGATGGAAATTCCATAATGTCTTGCCTGCTGAGGAAGGATACTTGCAGGAGAGAATCCTGGGTTGGTATTCATTTCAAGCATGTAAGGAATTCCGTTCATCAGAATATATTCACTTCTTGAAAAACCACTCATTCCTAATGAATTGTAAGCTCTTTTGGCAATTTCTTCCACTCTTTTGGTGGTTTCTTCGTCAATTCTTGCCGGTGTAATTTCTTCAGAAGCTCCTTCGTATTTTGCTTCATAATCGAAAAACTCATTAGTAGGAACAATTTCTGTAATTCCTAACACAATAGTTTCTCCTTTAAAATCAATAACGCCTACAGAAACTTCCATACCATCAAGGAAGCTTTCAATCAGGATTTCATTATCTTCTTTGAATGCAATTTCAGTAGCCGCAATCAGTTCTGATTTTTCTTTTACTTTGGAAATTCCCAGCGAAGATCCGGACTGATTAGGTTTTACAAACAGAGGAAGATTAAGTTCTGATACAATCTCATCCACATTGATGTCTTCACCTTTTCTTAAATAAATACTTTTTGCAGAAGGAATTCCATATTTAGATAATACGGCAAGAGTGTCTTTTTTATTGAAAGTAAGGGCACTCTGGTAAAAATCACAACCTGTATATTTTTGACCAATGGCATCCCAGTATGCCTGAAGAATTCCATTTTCCCCCGGAGTTCCGTGGATAATATTGAAACAAACATCAAATTTTAAGACTTCTCCATTATCTAAAGTCACAGAAAAATCTCCTCTGTTGATGGCATATTTTTTATCATTTTCTCCTAAAAAATACCATTCATCTTTAAGGACTACTACTTTATATACGTCATAGAGATTTCTGTCCAGAGAATCATAAATCAATTGTCCGCTTTTTAAAGAAACAACATATTCATCAGAATAGCCTCCCATTACTACGGCAACACTTTTTTTATTCATAACCATATAGTATCAATTAAGGCAAATTTAATCATTTTATACAATGCAATATGGGAAATCGGCAAATTTTAAAATCAAAAATGAATTGTGTTAAATAAAAAGTCCATTCTAAAATTATTAGCTATATTTGCGGTTATAATTAAAGTATTTTTAAGTATGCTTAAATCACTTTTCAATTGGAAAGTTTTACTGAATTTAGTAGTAGCCATCGGTGTTTTCGTGGGGCTTGTATGGCTTACATTTCGCTGGTTGGAGTACCATACTAACCACGGTCAGGAAATTCCTGTTCCCAATATTGTAAATAAATCGGTACATGATGCCGTTAAAATATTAGATGATACAGGACTGGAATATGAAGTAGACAGTGCCAATTACGACCCGAAATACAGACCATTCCAGGTGTTGCAGGTATATCCTGCACCAGGTTCCCGTGTGAAAGACGGAAGAACGGTAACGCTTAAAGTAAATCCGAGAACATGGGCTCCTATTGCAGTGCCAAATGTTATCAATAAATATTCAGGGCTGGCATTCCAGAGATTGGATCAGGTAGGTCTTAAAATTGGTGATACCATTTATGAGCCGAGTATTCAGAAAGATGCTCTTTTAAGAATATTATATAAAGGAAATGCTGTAAACCCGGGAACTCGTTTGCCAAGATTTTCTACGATTGATGTAGTGGTAGGATCCGGGCCCATGAGAAATATTTCTATTCCTAATGTAGTAGGACTTACGGTAAAAGAGGCGAGAGCTGTCATTGCCAAAAGTATGTTTGAAGTAGGATTGGTAGAACATGAAGATGGAAGTAAAGATGAGTCTGATATTATCTATTATCAGGATCCTGCTTCCGGAGATGTTCGTGATCAGGGAATGCAGATCGACCTTTGGGCAAGTAAGAAAACTCCGGCAGAATTAAGAGCAAAAGTAGAGCAGTTGAATTCTATTTATCGTATGAAAGTAGATACATCACTTCCTCCGGTTCGATATGAAGAAGTACACAGTGAGCCAAGTTATGAAGCTCCCGTAGTACCCGCTCCAGCGCCTAAAAGAGAAACTCCAAAGCCGGAAGTTCCGAAAACTGAAACTCCTAAAACTCAGACTACAGCAGCTAAACCAGTGGCTACCACTGTTGAAAAACCTAAAACGTCTGCAGGAAACGGTACTCATGCTACAGGAAGTACAGCCAAACCGGCTGCAACAACACAACAACCTGCGCAAAAGCCAAAAGCTAAGAAGGTTGTCGTAGAATAAAATCAGATTAATATCAAAAATACAGGCTTCAACTGCAAAATGTTGAGGCCTTTTGTGTAAAAAATATAAAACAATGTCAGAAGATAACGACGATTTTTTAGATGAAGAATTACTAGATTCCAACAGTATTGAAAACATCGATATTGATGAGGAAAATAAAGGTTTGTATGAACATCTTAATATCACTGTTGACAGCAAGCAGGAACCATTAAGAATTGATAAGTTCCTTTTAATTTACAGACAGAATTCTTCAAGGAATAAAATTTCACAGACCTGCAGAGCCGGAAATGTGATAGTGAACGGAACAGCGGTGAAGCAGAATTACCGTGTAAAACCGGGAGATCAGATCTCTGTACTGCTTACACATCCTCCGAGAGAAAATGTTATTATTCCGCAGGATATTCCTGTGAATATTATTTATGAAGATGATGACCTTGTTGTAGTGGATAAAGAAGCGGGAATGGTGGTACACCCAGGATTTGGAAACTGGGACGGAACATTGGTGAACGCACTGGCTTTCCACTTTGAAAAGAATGGTGAGAAATCCGATCTTGACAGAGTAGGGCTTGTTCACAGAATTGATAAAGATACATCAGGACTATTAGTAATTGCCAAGAATGAATATGCATTAAGCTTCCTGGCAAAACAATTCTTTAACCGAACTACGAAAAGGCTGTATTGGGCTTTTGTGTGGGGAAATATGCAGGATGAAGAGGGTACAATCAGAGGGCATATCGGAAGGCATCCTAAAAACAGAATGCAGATGTCTGTTTATGAAGACGGCAGCCAGGGAAAACATGCGGTGACCCACTATAAGGTCTTGGAAAGATTTAAATACATGACATGGGTAGAGTGTAAACTGGAGACGGGAAGAACACACCAGATCAGAGCGCATTTCAGACATGTAGGGCATACTTTGTTTAATGATGAAAGATATGAAGGACATACGCCTTTAAGAGGGGTAAATCTTCCAAAATACAAGCAATTTATTAAAAATGTTTTTGAAATTTTGCCAAGACATGCCCTTCATGCACATACCCTCGGATTTATACACCCAACAACAAAAAAGGAATTATATTTTGAGAGCCCAATGCCCAAAGATATGGCGGATGCTGTAAAAAAATGGAGAAATTATTTGGAAAACTAAAAATATATTGAGATTTTTTTTATATTTGTTGAATTGAAATCAAGATTTGTTATGAGAAAACTATATGCTATCGTATGTTTAGCTCTTTTGTCAAATGCATACAAAGCACAAGAATCACTACCATACTATCAGCAATATCTTTTGGATGGTGAGTTCCTGTTCAACCCAGCTCAATACGGAAAAACAGATTACGTACAGCTCAACGCCAATTATCAACAACAATTTTCAAAATTCAGTAATTCTCCGAATGTTCAGTCAATCGGGATGAATGCGAATATCTTTGATAGAGTAGGTGCTGGTATTTCCGTGTTCAGAGACAGTAATGGACCGATCTCTGCGGGTGGTATCACGGCTGGTGCTTCATATTTTATTCCGCTGAGTAGTGAAGGAGACAGAAAAGACCAGTTCTCTTTCGGTACAAGTGTTAACTTCTATAACATGAATTTTGATTATTCAAAAATTAATACTGAAGAAGGAGGTGACCCATTATTGAGAGGTGAAGAAAGTAACATCTTTATGGTGTATGCAAACTTTGGTTTGGCAGCTACCTACAGAGGTTTATTCGGGGGTGTTTCCGTAAATGATATCGCATTAAGTAATGATGCTTCTATCGTAAACAACTACGAACCTTCTCCAATTAAATTCTTCTTAAACTTAGGATATAACTGGAACATTGCTGATAACATTACATTAGCACCGTCAGCATTGATCAACCTTAATACCAATTCAACGAGAATGGTCGACTGGAACTTGATGGCGACATTCTCTAATGATATCAACGCATTCTCTTTCGGGGTGAGCTACAGAACGGTTCAGAACAGATTTGACAATCAGAACCTGAGTATCTCTCCAATTGTAAAAGTAAGATTCAACAAATTCATGATTGGAGCTACTTATAACCTTGGATTATCTGATATCCAGAGCTATGGTGGAAACAGCTTCATGATTGGTCTGGGTTATAACTTCGACAACTTCATTAATGCTAGAGGATTTAGATACTAATTAATTTAAATTAAATAAATTTGAGCTCTGAAATTTTTCAGAGCTTTTTTTATGATATATATTCACATTCCGTTCTGTAAACAAAAATGCAGTTATTGTAACTTTCATTTTTCAACATCCCTGAATTTCAAGGATGAAATGCTTCGTGCCATGAAAACTGAAATAGCCCTGAGAAAAGATGAGCTGCAGAACAGAACCCTGAAGTCCCTGTATTTTGGAGGAGGAACTCCCTCTATTCTTTCTGTAGATGAAATCAGTTCTTTAATAGATGAAGTATTACGGTATTTCAGTTTTGAAAAGGATATTGAAGTTACGCTGGAAGCCAATCCTGATGATTTAAATAAAAACTTTTTAAAACAACTTTCCGGAACCCCTGTGAACAGACTTTCCATTGGTACCCAAAGTTTTTTTGAAGAAGATTTAAAACTGATGAACAGGGCTCACTCTGCTTCCGAAGCAGAAAGTTCCATTAAACGAGCACAGGATTTCGGCTTTGAGAACCTTAGTATTGATCTGATCTATGGTTCACCCACTTCCAATCTTGAGATCTGGAAAGAAAACCTGAATAAGACAATTGCTTTAGAAGTTCCTCACATTTCATCTTATGCATTGACGGTAGAGCCTAAAACATCTCTGGAAAACTGGATTTCAAAAGGGAAAATAAAAAGTCCTATAGAAGAAGAGCAAAATAAAGAATTCTATTACCTGTCCGACTTTTTGAAAGACAATGGTTTTGAGCATTATGAAGTATCCAATTTTGCCAAACCTGGTTTCTACTCACGGCACAATTCTGCTTACTGGAAATACAATGAATATCTTGGAATAGGGCCATCAGCACATTCTTATAACGGATTTGATGTCCGAAGCTGGAACGTAGCCAATAATCAGCAGTACATTAAAAAACTGAATAATAAATTGCTGGCCAAAGAGGAAGAGATTCTTTCCCAGGAAGATCAGTTTAATGAAATGATTATGATTGGTCTGCGCACCATCTGGGGAGTAGATCTGGAAAGTTTAAAAAGTAAATTTTCAGAAAGAATGCTGGAGCATTTTCAGAGAGAGAGCAAGTCCAAAATTGAAGACGGTATTTTAATCATTGAAAATAATCATTTAAAAATTCCTGAAAAACATTGGTTTATGGCAGACGGAATTGCTTCGGATTTGTTTATTGTATAATAGCTGGATGTATACAGGATGCCATAAAATTCACTATTTTTGTATAAAATTTCAACTCATTTGAAAACGAAAAAACAAGATTATTCACATCTTTCACCAAGCCAGCCTATCGGAATTTTTGACAGCGGAGTGGGAGGTCTTACCGTTGCCAAAGAAATCAAAAGACTTCTGCCTAATGAAGATCTGATTTACTTTGGAGATACAAAGCACCTTCCTTACGGAGAAAAATCTAAGGAAGCCATTATTGAATATTCTACAAAGATCACCAATTTTCTGTTGGAGCAGAACTGTAAAGCTATTGTGATTGCCTGTAATACAGCAACGGCTAATGCTTTAAATGAAGTTATGCAGTCTGTTGCGGGAAAAGTTCCTGTAATTGACGTTATTAATCCTGTGGCAGAAAAAGTATCTTATGAAATCCATAATAATGTAGGGGTTATTGCGACCAAAGCTACTGTGAATTCAGGATTATATAAAAAGAGTATCCGAAAGCATAATAAATGGATCAAAGTGGATGAATTGGCAACGCCATTGCTGGTTCCTGCTATTGAAGAAGGATTTAAAAACCATCCGATTACCCATGCTATTATTTATAATTATTTAAGTAACAGTAAATTAAAAAATATTGAAACACTGATTCTGGGATGTACTCATTATCCTCTTTTAATTGACGAGATCAAGCAGTATTATGGTAACCGGGTTCGTGTGATTGACTCTCCGAATATTGTAGCCAATCATCTGAAGATTATTCTGGATAAGTACAATCTTTTAAATGATAACAATCCCAAGCCGAATTATCACTTCTATCTTTCAGACCTTACCAAAAATTTTGAAAAGATCTCTAAGAAGTTCTTCGGAAAAACAATTGATTTAGAATTAAAAGTATTATAAACAAGAAAGTCTGCCTCGTATGGAGGCAGACTTTTTTATTTGTTACATGTTGTCATTACAAAATCATGTTTTTAAGACACAAAGATTTATTTTTTGTAAAACCTTATACTTCATTTAGTTCCCACAGATTTCACAGATTCCACAGATAATAATGCTTTTAAAATTAAAAGGTGACTAAAAATCTGTGTCCTCTGTGGGGAAATAATGTGCAATTTCATTGGTGTTTGCTGTGAAAGAGATCGTGAATTCGTGTTTAAAATTACGCTTCTACAATTACTTTTTCAGCATTCAGTCTTTTCTTCGGATTGAATTTAGGCTGATTGGCATCTGCTTCATCTCTTTCCCCGATGGCTACAGCAAATAACGTCTCGTATTTTTCATTATTCAGAACAGCATCATATCCTTCAGGTTCAATGCCTTCCATTGGAGTAGAATCTATTCCTATTGCTGCGCATGCAGATAAAAGTACTCCTAAAGATAAATATACCTGATGGCCAAGCCATGATTTTATCGCATCTTCTCCCTTAGGTTTTACCATAGTTCGGTAATAATTAACAGAACCTTCTGGAAGGTTTTCTTCAATTTGCTTTTCAAAGTTTTCTACGTTTTTGATCACCTGAAAGACAATTATATGACTGCTATCTAAAACTTTTTCTTTATTAAAATAAGACTTATCACCTAATTGTTTTTTCAGTTCAGGATCATTCACGAAAATAAAATTCCATGGCTGACTGTTGATGGAGGAAGGACTTAAATTTAAGATCTCCTGAAGCGTTGCAATTTGTTCTTCACTGATTTTTCCCTGTGGATTATACTTTTTTACAGTATACCTGTTTTTCATTTGGTCTAAAAAGTTCATAATTTTATACTATCATTTTTATAGTTACAAAAGTAATTTAAGTTTCTTAACTTTGCAATAACGGTAAAAAAGGATAGTATAAAATGTATACAATAGATAATAAATCGTATCCCTGCTGTACAAGCGTCACGATGAAATTTATAGGAGGGAAGTGGAAAGCAGTAATTTTACATCATCTTATTGGTGGGGCTAAGCGTTATAACGAGATAAGAAAGTCTATTCCTACCATTACGGAAAGAACATTGAGTTTACAGCTAAAACAATTGGAAGAAGACGGAATTGTGGACAGAAAAGTTTTTACGGAAAAACCTCCTTTAGTGGTAGAATACGAATTAACAGACTTTGGAAAGACACTATTACCCGTTTTAGAAGCAATAACAAAATGGGGTGAAAAATCGCCTGTAATATCAAAAAAAATAATCAGGAATTAGAGTTCCTGATTATCTTCTTTATTCGGTTCAAAAAAACTGAAACTTACGTTTCCGTATTTTCGGGTATCTATTAAATTGGGATGGTCGAGCTTCATACGACTTTGGTGCTCTACTATCAGAACCCCGTTTTCCTTCAGGTATTTATTGTTTAAAACCAGAGAAATGAGCTCGTGGTATTTTTTCTCTTCCATTTCAAAAGGAGCATCAGAGAAAACAATTTCAAAAGATTTTTTATTTCTGAATTTTTTAAGCCAGTCAAAGACATCTCCTCTCTGTACATTGATCTGAAGTGCCATATCAAGTTCAGAGGCAGTAGAGTTGATAAATGCGGTATGCTTTGGATTCAGTTCCACAGAAGTAACATTCTGACATCCTCTGGAAGCAAATTCAAAGGTGATAGAGCCAATTCCTGCAAAAAGATCAAGTACGGAAATCGACTGCATATCATATTTGTTTTCCAGAATGCTGAATAAAGCCTCTTTCGCAAAATCGGTGGTAGGTCTTACTTCAAAGTTTTTAGGAGCTGCAATTTTTTTGGCTTTCCATTTGCCTGATATAATTCTGAACATACTGAAATTATTATTGACAGCGAAATTACTAAATGTTGACAAATAAAAAAGAACCAATACGTAATTATTTTTTATTTCGGGAGAATGCCTATTTTTGCGCCTTGAAAAATAATAATCATGAATAAATCATTTTACACATTTTTGTTCAGTGTCGTTCTAAGTTTAACATTATCTGCACAGAATAATTTTGAAAAAGGCTATGTAATCAATAGCACTGGAGAGAAAATTGAAGGGTTGATAAAGAATCTTGATTGGAAAGACTCTCCTTCTCAGATTACCTTTAAACAGGAAAATAACCTTTCTGTTAAAACATATGCCATTGACAACATTAAAAGTTTTGAGATTGAAGGCAAAGTGAAATATGTAAAAGCCGAAGTGAATGTTGATATGTCCAGCGATGACATCAATGCTTTAACAGAGGATGAAAAACCTCATTTTACTAAAAAGACAGTGCTTCTTAAAACGGTTATCGAAGGGAAATATACGCTGTACAAATATGCCAGTGAGTATCTTGAGCGCTTTTTCTATCAAAAAGAAGATGGAATAGAACCTCTGATATTTAAAAGATACCAGATATCGAGTTCCCAGGTGGGAAAAAATAATACGTATCAAAATCAATTAAAAAGTCTATCGGATTGTGGTAATACTACTGGTTCCCAATTTTCAAATGTAGAATACAGAGAGAGCAGCTTAAAAAGTGTTTTTATTAAGTTGAATACTTGTGGAAATGAAGATTATAAAAGTTTTGATGAAAAAAGAACAAATAAAAAAATATTCCATTTGTCTGTAAGACCCGGAATTAATTTTTCATCTTTAGATATTAAGAATAAGGCACTTAATAATGTTTTTGATTCTGATTATGGAAGTCAAACTAATTTTAGAATGGGAGTTGAGGCAGAGTTTGTCCTGCCGTTCAATAATAGCAAATGGTCAATTATTGCAGAACCTACCTATCAATATTTTAAAGCAGATAAAGAAGTATTTACAAATACTATTTTGGGCGAAAAAGTATCAAATAAATCTTCGGTAAAGTACTCGTCTATTGAAATTCCTGTAGGAGTAAGATATTATGCATTTTTGAATGAAAAATCAAGGCTGTTTTTTAATGCGTCAGTGATATTTGATGTTCCAATGGGAGATTCAGAAGTGAAATATGAGATATATAACTATGCTAAGGAAAATTATAATGTTGAACCCGGAATGAATTTAGGCCTTGGAATAGGGTATAAATACAATGACAAATATAGTATTGAATTTAATGTACATACAAAAAGAGACCTGCTTAAGGTGGATCAGCAAGATACATCTTATCAAAACTTTTCAATTATCCTGGGATACACATTATTCTAGATATAAAAATAATGAAGACAAAAAAAGGTACTGCCAGCGCAGTACCTTTTTTAATTTAATATAAAATTCTTATTGGGAATATTGTCAAAGACAATTTTCAGATTTTTAACAAATTTCTGAAGTTCAGAAATGAAAGTTTCATTTTCCGTGGTTTCGCCATAAGCATAAAAGCTGGTTTCATTGATTCCGAAACCTATTTTACTCAATGTAAACATGATGAAATAAAGAAAATCTACTTCTGAGTTGACATCCAGATTATTATAAAGAATAATTTTCTTATTATCAATCGCAAAAAACTCACATTGATTGTGATAAAGATTGATATGAATTTCCTTATTGGTTTTATTATTGATCGAACTTAGAAACTTTTCTCCGGAGAAATTAAAATGAACCGGTATTGCCAGCTCTTTTATTTTCTTATAGTAGTTTTTCGGGAAAGTATAATAAAACTGAATATTGAATTTTTTGTTGATAGAAAGCATCAGCTCTTCCTTCTCTCTGTCGGTAGGAGCGTTGAAAGCAATCAGATCAAATCCTGAATCATGCTCGGAAAAACCTTCCGGCATCAGGGTAAAATGATTCAATGCTGAAATCACATGGATTTCGTCATAGCGCTGCTTTATAAGAACTTCATCCAGCTTTTGGTCAATAAGATTGGCCGGTGTCTCTTCAGTAACGAAATAAGACTTTTCCTCCAGAATGTTTTTGTTTTTAACAATCTGGCAAATCAATCCGTCTTTGGTAAAAAGTAAATTAAGTACGTTCATATTTCAATTCCTGCAAATTTAGTGAAATTCTACCATTACCGCACCCGATTGATGGTGAAGTATTTCCTTATTATAAAAATCAATATTAACCTGGCTTTCCAATACATCCCGAACCATCCTCTGCAAAGTCCCGTCACCAATGCCGTGAACAATTTCCAGTCTCTTCAGGTTGTTTTTTCTGCAAAACTCAATCACTTCAATCAGTTTTTCCTTTTGAATAAACAATCTTTCAAAACTGTCATAATCATTAGGATTCTTTACCAAATTATGAAAATGAAGGTCTAAAACCAAATGATTTTTCTGATGTTTTTTAGAAATAATTTTTTTAGGTTCTGTTTTTCTTACGACTCTGATATTTTCATAAAGATCAGCATCTTTAGGAACCAGTTTTTCTTTGTGGTATTGATGAGTAAAACCATATTCATCTTTAAAAAAGACAAAATTTCCTTTCACGGAAGTAATTACTCCGCTTAAATCTTCATCTACTACCGAAACCTTATCGCCGATCTTCATAATTTTTAAGACTTATCTGAACCCAATGTTTCTGCAAAGGTAGAAAGTAAAATGGATGAACACAAACTCTCAAATTCTCAAATCCTCTCACCCCGTCAGGCTCTTGGTCCCAGTTCAATGACCTCCAGATCTTTAATTTCTTCACCGTCTACCACAAATCGCATCATAGTTCTTACTTTATGCCAGCCCTGTTTACCACAAGCTCCTGGGTTCAGATGAAGAAGACTGTTTTTCTCGTCATACATTGCTTTTAGAATATGAGAGTGTCCTGAAATAAATAATTTCGGAGCTTTTTCTGCAATTTCTTTTTTTGTAAGTGGAGTATATTTTCCCGGATAACCTCCGATGTGGATCATCAGAACTTCCAGTTTTTCACAAAAGAAACGGTTCACTTCCGGAAATTCAGCCTGAATTTTAGCATTATCAATATTTCCGTAAACTCCTTTTAATGGTTTTATTTTTTCCAGCTGTTCAATCACATCCATACTTCCGAAATCTCCGCAATGCCATACTTCATCAGCCTGAGAAGCATATTCCAGAATTCTGTCATCAATATAAGAATGAGAGTCGGAAAGGAGAAGGACTTTGGTCATTATCTAATTGTTCTTTCAGTAATATTTTCATTGTATTTATCTTTGAAAATGGCTACACGGTCGGGATTCAGTTCTCCGTCATGATTAATGACTCTTTCTTTCAATAACCATTTCACCAGCTTTTCCATCCCTTTTTTGGAATTCATAAAATTGGCAATTTTAGCAATATCAGTAGATTCTACCTTTACCTTTTCTGTCAGAAAATTCAGGATAAAATAATCATCACTTACATAACTTGGCGTTTCATTATCCATATATCTGTAAAGAAGAACTTCCTCATCATCTTTCATGGAGAAAAATGAATATTGTGCTACATTGATCTTTTCAGCTTTCAGGATTTGTTTTCCATCCAGTAAAACTTTATCGTCTTTGATGGTTACATCCTGAGAAAAGTATAAATTACAGCTTATCATCAATAAGAAGAAAGTCAATAATCTGTTAACTGTCATTTTACTATTTTTTAAGACTGCAAATATAAAGAAGCTTTTATCAATTCACAGGAGATCCTAATCAGTAATATTTTTTGTTTTTCTGATAGAATCCATTTTCTTTTCAATATCTGCACTGAAAACCTTTTTTAATTTCAGTTGATTTTCTGTAAGTTTTGAAATAACAAAAGTACCGGTCATATTGGTATTAGACGGGAAAACTAATGTCACTGTAGAATCAGAAGCTTTTCTCCAGCTCCCGATATAACGGTCTGGCTTTTCATTTTTTTTATTTGCAGGTTCTTCTAAGGAATCATATCTTAAGGTAGATTTAATCAGATTTCCTGTGATTTTTCCATTTTTCTGAAATCTTATTCCTTCTCTTCTTGCCTCAAAACCATCCTGTTTTTCATAGGTATAAATATAGGTATCCATTTTACTAAGATTCCAGGTCTGTAAAAGCAAAGGATTGGAAGTTCTGTCCTGGGCTTTACCACTGATTGCGAAAAAAGAGAAAATACAGATACAAATAGGCTTTTTCATGAATACTGCTGATTTATCGTAAAGTTTTAGCACGGCTAAAATTAGCATGCGTAATATTTAGTAAATTTGGGAAAATTAAAATAAACAATGAAACAGAAACTTTCTTTTTTCATTTTTCTTTTGACCGTTGGATTGGCCAATGCGCAGGTAGAAGAAAAAAAACTGGATGAACTGATCCAAAATACCCTGAAAACCTTTGATGTACCGGGAATGTCAGTAGGAATTGTGAAAGATGGAAAAATGATCTATTCCAAAGGGTTTGGTGTACGTTCTCTTACAACAAAGCAGCCGATGGATGACAATACGCTAGTTGGGATTGCTTCCAACTCAAAAGGCTTTACCTGCACAGCATTAGCCATTTTAGCAGATGAAGGAAAGCTGAACTGGGATGATAAAGTTTCAAAATATATTCCTGAGTTTCAAATGTACGATCCTTACGTTTCGCAAAATGTTACCATTAAAGATCTTATCACACATAGAGCAGGATTAGGACTAGGACAGGGAGATCTTATGTTTTTTCCGGAAGGAGGAAATTTAACCGTTAATGATATTGTGCATAATGTGAGATATCTTAAACCGGAAAATCCTTTCAGAACAAAATTGGATTATAACAATATCATGTTTATTGTGGCTGGGGAAGTGATTCACAGAGTTTCCGGATTAAGCTGGGCAGAATTTATTGAGCAAAGAATTATGAAGCCTGTAGGAATGACTTCAAGCTTCGGAAGCTATAACAGAGCAAAAGCTACAGCAAACAAAATTGATGCACATGCTCCTGTAGACGGAAAAGCAATTGCTGTTCCTCACGACTGGAATGAGACTGCCAATGCTGCTGGAGGAATCATGAGTAATATCAAAGATATGACAACCTGGGCAGAATGTCTATTGAATAATTTTACCACTAAAGATGGGAAAAAACTGGTTTCTGATAAGAATGTTCAACAACTTTGGAGTCTGCAGATTCCGGATAGAGTAGCTGCAAAAAATCCGTATGATACAAGTTTTTACGGATATGGTTTAGGATGGTTTCTGAGTGATGTTAAAGGACACAAACAGGTACAGCATACAGGAGGATTGATCGGAACTGTTACTCAGTTTACCTTAATTCCGGATATGAAGCTGGGAATCGTAGTATTGACCAATCAACAGTCAGGAGCGGCTTTCAATACAATTACCAATACGGTGAAAGATTCTTACCTTGGGGTAGCAGACAGAAACTGGCTGAAAACATACGGCGACAGAATGTCTAAAATGGAGGCTGAATTCAACAAACAGAAAAAAGATGCCTTTGCAAAATCTGAAGTATTCAAAAAAGAAAAATCACTTCAGCCAAAAGCAGAACAGTTCACAGGAACATACAATGATGCCTGGTTTGGTGATGTGGAAATTGTTCAGCAGGGAAATACCTACAGAATCTCATGCAAAAACTCTCCAAGATTAAAAGGCGAGTTACTTCCTTATTCCAACAATTCCTTCATTATCAAATGGGATGACAGAAGCTATGATGCAGATGCTTATATTATTTTCAATTATGATGAAAACGGAAAAGCAGAATCTGCTAGATTGAAAGCAATCTCTGATGTGACAGATTTCAGTTTTGATTTTGATGATCTGGATTTGAAGAGAAAATAAAAAATGAAATCGCAAAAGATATTCAATAGAAACGGGCTTTAGCCCGTTTTTTTCATTTTTACCACGATAATGGCTTTAGCCGAAGCTAGCCACCCCGTCAAAAAATAAATTTTTTGCCACCCCCTCCAATGGAGGGGAATATGCAGCCGGTACAACAAATATTGGTTTATTTTACAAGATTCAGATCCTGATTGGCTAAAGTAAGTTCTGTGTTAAGATGTAGCTTTTCAAAGAAATTTTTCAGCTCAAGAAGTCTTTTCTTATTGTCATAATGGATACTTGAATTCAGTTTTCTCTGGCAGAGCGAGCAGGCTCTGGCAAGATGATAATCTGTTTCGGGTAATGAATTAGTGCCGTTCATCGCACAGTTGGCATTCAGACAATGACTAATTCCAAACATATGGCCAATCTCATGTGAACTGATTTTTATTAGTCTTAAAAGACTTTCATTAAAATTAGAATCTGTTAATTGACCTCCGGCAAATCTGTACATCGAGGTTACTCCCACGCCATCCTCATATGAAGCCAGTCCGAAAACGTAGTTCCATTCCGGTTTTGGAAAAAGATCTTGCTCTGTGATTCCCATCAGTACCAATGCATCTTTCGGTTTCTTTTTAATCAGAATACTGTCTAAAACATATCCTGCAAGAATCTGTTCCTGTCCTTCTTTTGAAATTCTTTTAACCTTTTCAGGAAATATTGTGTTGGGTAAAACAGGAAGTACCTTTGTTTCCAGCTGAAAATAGGTTTTCAGATATTGTTGGGCAAGTGCTATTTCTTTTTTCTGAAGTTCATCAAATTGTCCGATCGGCTGCAGATAAATGGTGTTCTTTCCAGGCTCAGGTTTTATCTTTTTTAATTTCTGAAAATCTTCCAATGTCTGGAAATGTTCATTATGATTATACCGCCAGCTTCCGGGTTTGGGAGAAGAGGAAAGCTTTATATCATTCAGTGCAATAGATTCATAGTAGGTTTTCTTCTGTTTCTGACATGAGAAAAGAAGGATTAATAGGGGTACATAAAAAAATAAAGAGATGAAGTTATATCTTCCCTGGCTCATAAAAGAAGAGTAGTTTCTTTTTAGCACCGTCGAATTCTGCCCAGGATTCACAGTCTACTTCAAAACCGGCAACTCCGCAAGTGGGAAAATGGAAAATATCCTCAGAAATGGAATTGGCAAAATTGGAAATTCCATTATTGTGAGAGAAGAACGCAACTGAATTCAGGTTGTCATCCAGATCATAAATTACAGATTCAAAGCTTCTTTCCGAAGGGTTATATAGTTTTTCATCAGTAGAACAGTTCAGCTGATAGGCCTGATTAAAGATTTTACAGGTATTCAGTGCACGAACCGCGGGGCTCGATACAAAATGGTCTATAGAAATATTATTGCTTTTCAGGAATCTGGACATGTGCATAGCATCCTCCAAACCTTTGTCTGCCAAAGGTCTGTCAAAGTCCTCCGTTTCCTCCGGCCAGTCGCTTTTTGCATGTCTAACGAGGATGAGTTTCTTCATATAATTGTTTTTTGGAAGATTAAAATTATAAAAAAAATAATGGAATAAAACATGATTTATATAAAAAAACTGCGTTATGAATAAAATCAGTAAATTTTACTAAATTTGCAAACTTATGGGACAAATCCTTGCAATAGACTACGGAAAGGCTCGTTGTGGTATCGCTGCAACCGATGATATGCAGATTATAGCCAGTGGACTGGAGACTGTAGAGAACCGTTTTTTAATGGAATTTTTGAAAAAATATTTCAATGAAAACAAGGTAGATGAAGTGGTAGTTGGGCTTCCCATAGATTTGAAAGGAAATGTTTCAGAAGTGGAAACCGATATTTTAAAATTCATAGAAGAATTTAAAAAAGAATTTTCGGATATTGCAGTTCACCGTTTTGATGAAAGGTTTACCTCCAAAATGGCTTCATTTTTTATTTCCCAAAGTGGAAAAAACAAGAAAAAGAGGCAGGAAAAAGGATTAATAGATAAAGTAAGTGCAACAATTATATTGCAGAATTTTTTAGAACAAAGATTAAGATGATATTACCGATAAGAGCTTTTGGGGATCCTGTTTTGAGAAAAGTAGGAAAAGATATAGACAAAGATTATCCCGAATTACAGGAACTGATAGATAACATGTTCGAAACCATGTACAGCGCAAATGGCATAGGTCTTGCAGCGCCACAGATTGGTTTGGATATCCGTCTGTTTGTAATAGATGTAACGCCTCTTGCAGAAGATGAGGATTATGAAGATATTAAAGACGAGTTGGCGGAGTTCAAAAAAGTATTCATTAATGCACAGATTCTTGAAGAATCAGGGGAAGAATGGAAGTTCAATGAGGGCTGTCTTTCTATTCCTGATGTAAGAGAAGATGTGAAAAGAAAGGGTACAATCGTTATTGAATATTATGACGAAAATTTTGTGAAACATACAGAAACTTTTTCCGATATTAGAGCCCGCGTAATTCAGCATGAATATGACCACATTGAAGGAGTTCTGTTTACCGACCATCTGAGTGCTCTGAAGAAGAAACTCGTAAAAGGTAAGCTGACTAAAATCTCTCAGGGGGATGTGAACATCGGTTACAAAATGAGATTTCCAAAATAATTAAATAAGGATTAAAACGAATAATAAAAAGCAAAAAGCTAGTGCTGATTGCAGAATTTACAAAAAATAAAATTATGCTGTTAGAAAAAATAATTTCAATTTCTGGAAAACCAGGACTTTTCAAATTAGTTTCTCAATTAAGAAACGGATTCATCATTGAAGATGTTACCAACAAGAAAAAAGTAAGCATTGGAAACTCAAGCCAGGTAAGTTTATTGGACAATATTGCCATGTTTACATTTGAGAAAGAAGTTCCTTTGTTTGAAGTATTTGAAAATATTGCTAAAAACAACGACTATAAGGAAACAATTTCTCACAAATCTTCTGATGCAGATTTGAAAGATTTTATGCTGGAATCACTTCCTAACTATGATACAGAAAGAGTATATTCTTCTGACATTAAGAAATTGGCTCAGTGGTACAACATCCTTCATAAAGCAGGATATATCACTCCGGATAGCTTTGTAAAAGCAGAGCCTGAAACTTTGGAAGGTGAGCCGGCTGAAGAAGTAAGCATTGAAAAAGAAGCTAAAAAAGCTCCAAAAGCAGAAAAACCAGCTGCTCCAAAAGTAAAAGCTACTTCCGCTGCAAAATCAGCTCCTAAGAGTACACACAGAAAACAAGGATAATTCATTTTTGAATTAAAAATACAAAACCTTGTCTGGAATTTCCGGACAAGGTTTTTTGTTTTTTATTAGGGAGCAGGAAGCAGATGTTAGGTAGCAGGGAGCAAGGATCAGCAAAATTTTCTGCTGAGTTCAAGCTTCGTCTTTATCTTTATCTTTAAACCTTAAACCTTAAACCTTAAACCTCGAATCTCACTAACCCCGTATCTCGTATCCTATTAACCATAAACGTCCAAATTTTCACTTCAAACCTCTACCACAGACCCAAAATAACCCTTACATTTGTATAAGATTGAATTTGCCATTATTTATGAATACGAAACAAGAGAAACTGGAGGCCTTCGGAAGATTACTGGATATTATGGATGATTTACGTGAAAAATGTCCATGGGATCAGAAACAGACATTACAGTCCCTTCGCCATCTTACCCTTGAAGAAACCTACGAACTTTCAGATGCTATTTTACAGGAAGATTTACAGGAAGTAAAAAAAGAATTGGGTGATGTTTTACTTCACTTGGTTTTTTATGCTAAAATAGGTTCGGAAAAAGAAAGTTTTGACATTGCAGATGTTATCAATTCCCTTAATGAAAAGCTGATCTTCCGTCATCCTCATATTTACGGAGATGTTGAGGTGAAAGATGAAGAAGAAGTGAAACAGAACTGGGAAAAATTAAAATTAAAAGAAGGAAACAAATCTATTTTGGGTGGAGTACCGAAAAGCCTTCCAAGTCTGGTAAAAGCCTATAGAATTCAGGATAAGGTGAAAGGGATCGGTTTTGAGTTTCATGATGCAGAAGATGCATGGAAGAAAGTAGATGAGGAGATTCAGGAGTTTCATGCTGAGACTGATCTTGATAAAAAAGAACAGGAACTTGGCGATGTATTTTTCTCACTGATCAATTATGCCAGAATTTCAGGAATCAATCCGGATTCTGCGCTGGAGAGAACCAATCTTAAGTTTATTTCAAGATTTCAAAAGATGGAAGGGCTTGCTGAAGAGCAGGATTTAAAGTTGGCAGATATGTCTCTGGAAGAAATGGATGTCCTTTGGGAAAAGGCAAAAAAACATTCATAACTTCTGATTGGAACAATTAATGCTTCTTACATTCAATTAAAAAAATAAAAATATACCTATGTTACGTTTTCTTATTTTACCTGCTTTGCTTTTATTGAGCTGTAATCCGAAAGCTCAGAATTCTCCCACTAATGAGGACGAATTAAAAGTTCAGTTTTCCTTACCTAAAAAGTTGAAGGAAGTTTCCGGAATTACTTTGTCAAAAGATAAGAAAACGATCTGGGCAATAGAAGACAGAGGAAATAAAAATGCAATATACGGACTGAGTGATAAAGGTGATATGCTGGCAAAGATACCTGTGGAAAGTACTGAAAATACAGACTGGGAAGATATCATATCAGATACTCAGGGAAATATTTATATTGGGGATTTTGGTAATAATGATAATAACAGGCAGGACCTTGCTATCTTAAAAACAGATTTGAAAGACAGCAGACAAAGTACTACCAGGGTTGTTCAGACTACGAAATTCCATTATCAGGGACAGACGGAATTTCCTCCAAAAAAATCAAATCTTTTGTATGATTGTGAGGCGTTTGTTGAAATGAATGGTAACTTTTATTTATTTACCAAAAACAGGAGCAAAGGTTTTGACGGGACTTTCCTTGTATTCCAGGTGCCTAATAAAGAAGGTGATTTTGAAGCAAAGCTAATAGGAACACTGAAACTTCAGGGTGGATATAATGATGCTGCCATTACTTCAGCTACCATCAACAGTACGAAGGATAAGATTGTATTGCTGACCCATAAAAATGTTCACGTCCTTACCGGATTTACTGCTAATGATTTCAGCTCTGCTAAAATTCAGAAAATTCCATTGAATCATAATTCGCAAAAAGAAGCTATTGTTTTTCTTGATGATAAAACAGTAATGATTGCAGATGAGAAAGGGAAGAATGAAGGTGGAAATGTGTATATTTTTTCTTTAAATTAAATTTTTTATTTTTATAAAAATAAACTAACTAACTAACTAACTAACCATGAAAAAATTGTTTTACATTTCACTTGTGCTGAGTTTGTTTTCCTGCAGCAACAGTGATGACACAACCGAAGATACGCCATCTCCAATTGTACATACAGAAAAAGCTTATGTATATAATACGGATGGTGTAGGAACAGTACCTAACCCTAAAGAATACTATGAGTTTACTTATGAAAACGGAAATTTAGTCAATGTTAAAGGAAGATTTTTGCCAGTATTCTTTCAAATGTTTAACATGTTTTTCTCCGATTTAACTACTCAATTATCTTATAATGATAACAAAATAAAGGTAAGTGTTTTAGAATTTGCTGGCATTTCCAAACATGATGAATATCTGTATTACATGGAAAATAACAGACCCCAAAAAGTTGAATATTATTATGTTAATAAAGACACAGGGAATTCTCCCATAGTATATACAAAAACTTACACCTATGGGCAGGATAGAGTAGAAAAGACGTCTATAAAATTTAATAATGCAGCTAATACTGAATATGCTACAACATATTATTATGACGACAAAAATAACCTTACCAAATCTGAGATGCTTGAAACAGGAAATGGGGTAACTTATCAACGAACCACTACTACTTATTCTGATTTTGATAATGCTGCAAATCCATTCAAAAAACTTTATCTCATTAATGATGTTTTCTATGAGAAAAGCTTATCTGCTAATAATTTCAGAACAAAAGAATCTGTTGTTGAAAGATTAAATCCTAATAGCACTGTTCCCCCAAAAATATCGAAAAGAATTTGGACCTATAAATATGATGTCAACGGACAAGTACTCTTATACTTCCCTGTACCATAAATGAATAAATAAAACCCCAAAGAGAAATCTGTGGGGTTTTTGAATATATGAAATGTTAATGAAGTGATTGACGTTTGTATTGTTTACGGAGTCAGATATGAGATATGAATATTTCCGCTGGATAATCTGAAATCCTGAGTATAGCGGCAGCGTATTCTGAAGGTTTCTCCTGTATTAAAAAAGTTAATGGAAGAAAGATTATGATTCAATCCCGTTGTACGTTCTCCATGGCCCGTAGATATGCCTGCTAGCGTTGTGAGTGTGGGGGAAACTTTTTGTATGTATGAATTAGCTGTTCCTGCAGTTTGTCCTGATGGATTTAAATTGAGATCATAGGTGGCATAAGGAACAATATTATAAAATCCCGGTTTTACAACTGTGAAAAGACCTGTTGTTGAATTATAAGTTAAATAAGCCGTATCAATTTTATTACTCACATTGAAAATATAGGTTTGTGAATAATTCTCATGAGTACTAACCGGAGTAGAATGGGTACCTGTATAACTTCCGCTTGCCGGACTGATGTTTGTTTTGTTTCCTACATACACCACCTTTAGAAAGTTTTCAGATTCAATCGTTTTCCAAACCGGGGCATTTCCCGCTCCGTTGGACATTAAGACCTCGCCTTTGTTTCCTGAATTTCCCTTTGTTCTGTCATCTCCTCCTACATTCAGATCTTTAACTACCTGAAGTGAACCGTTGACATGCAGAGTATGTTGTGGAGTTGGAGTTTTGATCCCTACCTGTGCATTTAAGTGTATGAACATGACAAATAATGCCATATACAGTAGCTTTTTTTTCATCATTTGTTGATTTTTTGTTGCCACAAATATAAAATGTTTTTAAAATGTCAATTTTTTGAAAAATTGATAAACATATTGAACTATGTCTGGTTTTGACTTATGTAGCTGAAAATATGGCTTTTAATTAAAAGCCATATTTATTTTATCAGTAAAAAATGTGAGTTGAAAATTTGAATTGTTAAATTTTATTTAAATTGATTTTTTTTCGAATATTCAATTTTAAACAAATTAATCAACTGTTAATCAGTGCGTTGTAGTGTTTTTAAAAAAGTAAATTTCTTTTGTCTTGAAAAACTTAGAACTTCATACCCACTCCGGCAGAAATCCTTCCTCCGTCTGAACCATAGAAATAATTCAATCTTGCAGACATCATTTCCACAATACTCAGCCATACTCCTGCACCGGCAGATTGATGCCATTTTCTGGAATTTTCATTGTCGTTCCATACACGGCCGATATCATATCCGATAAGAATTCCCATGTTTGCCGGAACAATATTATTTCTAACCCTTCCAAAATCCCATCGGATTTCCGAGTTATTGGTAAAATATGATCTTCCTGAGAATCTTTCATTTCTGAAGGCTCTCATTCCATTATTGCCTCCAATAGCTGCAGCCTGGTAGAATTCAAAATTATTATTATTAATCCACATGACATTACTTGAATTGGCGAATACAAATGTTCCCTTTTTATCAATTCTGTGGTCAATGGCAAGCTTTCCTTTTACGGTTACGAAATTCTTGTTAAAATCAGAAAGCGTTGCTTTCCAGTCTGCATTCAACATAAATTCCAATCCAAGAGTAGGGAAGGCCGCATTATCTGCATTTTTATATCCGAACGTATAATTTGCTCCCACAAACTGCTGACTGTTGAATACGCCTGGTCTCACATCCGGTGACTGGTTGATGAAGCGGTCAGCTTTTCTCTGTACTTTATTATCTTCAAAAGTCAATTGAAACTGGTGGCTGAGGTTCATCCAGCTCTTTTGAGAAATGGAAGGAGCAAAGTTGAACTTGGAAATTCTGGCTCTGTTGTATTCCCTTTCTGTATCTTCCTTGTCATACTCACTTTCATTGGAAAGCCCAAAGAAGTTTTGAGAGAATCTTGGGGTTGTATAAAATGCATCAAGGTTGATATCCCAACCTGAGATCGCTTTTTTAAATACACCTTTGTACGTAAGACTAAACCCTGCAGTAGCAGTATAAAAATTAGCTTTTAAGCTGTGCCTTTGGGTAAAAGGATCACGAATGAAATTATTCACAGTATAATTGGCCAGAACCCCCACAATGACTCCATCGTCCGGGTTGTAATCCAGGTTTGGATATCCGGCAACCGAATTATATTTCGGGTGTTTATAATTATAACTGTTGATATCATAATCATCAGTTATATTCTTGGTTGCATTTCCTGCATTATAGGTATTCTTCTGAGATTTAAAATCATAAATCTTCACTTTTCTTCCATCCGCAACGTTATAGGTATCGTGGTTATATCCTCCAATCAGTCTGATGGTCATTTTAGGATTTCCACTACCTGTTACTACGTAGGTATCATCATCTTCCAGTCCGTAGATCCATAATTCTTTAGTTTTTGAATCATGATAAGTCTTTTCAAAAACCAATTCATTCTGATCTTTATTTTTACCCAACTTATATTGCTGTACCAGTACGGAGTGTCCGTTTTTGGTGATCACAAACTTATCAGGATTTACCGTTCCAGCCAGAGGAACTTTTTTCTGCAATACATCATAATACTGTGCAGCGTAGCTCTGAAGTTTTGTTTTTCTGATTTTCAGTTTTCTCTGGATTTCGGCAATGGTGTCATCCTGTACTTCTTTCGGAAGATTATGGAAAGCATCATCAATATCTGCATCAGTCAGGTGTTCCTGTATGTATTTTGCCTGAGTTTCCCATTCACTTTGATCAGCTCCTTTTAAAAATACAAGATCCATAGGATAAGGTTCCATCGCAAGCCATTTCACACTGCTGATATCTTCTGTAAAGGTTTTCATGTGACGGATGGCAGGAACATTCATAATAATCCTGAAGGCTGCACCGTCATATTTACTGAATGCCTGATCTCTGTCTTTTGGAATGGGTTTATAAATCACTTTATCATCTTCTTCATATTGTGCCCATTTCCATTGGTCTGAGTGTCTGTCCCAATCACCGATAAGCATATCAAATAATCTTGCTCTGATGTAAGATTCTCTGTCGACAGAATATTTACTGCTTTTGTTGAGGTTTTTTAATACATCATCTGTAGAAACGATATCATTTGCATGATCAAGAGAAGCCAATGTTTTGGGATCAGAAGAAAAACGTTCTTCAATCATATACATTTCATCTCCGTAATTCTCATTGTACCTTCCCAAAGCTTGTTGTTTGGGGATATAGTATAGTTTTGGATTACTATGGAAAATATTGAGCTTTTCCGACATATTTCCAATAGTAAACGGAGTAAATGGATGATTGGTGGTATAAAAATCCAGCAGGAATTTTTCAGGATATGAATCTGCAAGCTCTTCTCCTAATGTACTTTTCTGAAAAGCCATATTGTTTAAGAAACGAATTGCACTTTTTTTCACCCCTCGCATTACAAACTCCTGCCCGTCTGCAGACTTCAGCCGCAAACTGTTAGATTGGTTTCCTCCACCTTCTCTAAAAGGAATATACCCTCCGTTCAATTCTGAAAGGTTAGCTGTGGGAGCTTCAATGGGAATTCCATAATATCTTCTGTAATGATCTCCCCAAAGCCACCGGTAAAACTTTCTTTTTTCGGTAAGCTGCACCGGGTAAATGGTTGAAGAGAACTTTGCAGGAAAAGAATTAGGGAAATTATTGACAAATACATCAGGTTTGGAAATCACAGAAATATGAGTCAGTTTTTGAAGTTGAGCATCTTTGGTAGAAAAATACTCCACATCTGTACTTTCATCTTTTCTGAAATTTAAAACAGCAAAACCGCTGCCTCCGTAGGAAAAGTCTGTTTTTTCTACAATGGTTGCCGGATCTGTTTTAGAACCTGCGCCACTGACGATCTGTCTCAGGTTTCCATCTTCGTGATATTGCAGGTTATGATCATGTCCGGAAACGAAAATAATATTTTCTTTATCCTGAACAATGCTTTTCAGCCTGTTGGCCAGATCTGCATAATGTTGGTTATTGATATCTTCAGGACTGGCTCCTGAAGAACTTCTTAAAATATTGATTACACTTGCTACCACAGGAACAGGAACTTTACTCTTTAATGGAAAGAGATGAGATTTTGCAGAATTAAAACCTGCATGGGTTCCACTGCTGATGATAGGATGATGTAAAGCAACAATTATTCTTTTACCCTGATTTTTAATGATAAGATCTTTAAACTCTGTAAAAAAATCTTCACGGGTTTTGATATTACAGTTTTTATTGATTCCCGGATAATTATCCCAATTGGCAATCACCCATTCTGTATCGATTGCGATAAGCTTGATATCTTTAGAAACGTTAATATCATCAATAGGGCAGCCGTTTTTAGGAAGAAAAGCTTTTTTATCATCAAGATATTTTTTAACCAGCCCTTCCTGGGTATTCAATCCCTCAATTCCATTGTACCAGTCATGATTTCCGGGAATTACGAGTGTTTTTCCTTTGAAATTTTTGGTAATGGCAAGCTGGTTTTCCAGTTTCTGTTTTGCCTGGGCATAGTCTTTATCTGTTTCTTTGGGCATTCCATTGGGATAGATATTATCTCCCAGAAAGATGAGCATAGAGTTACTGTTGGCAGAATCCAGCTTACTTTTCAGTAAATTCAGAGTTTTTTGGGCCTGAGGTTCATCTGCATTTCCTGCATCTCCAATCAGAAAAAGTTTAAAATCATTTTCGGATTTTATTTCGGAATCTTTTACTTCAAATAAGTTTTTGCCCTTTTGTACGTTATAGGTAGCACAGGAATAAAGGACTCCTGCGGACATTACTGTTCTAAGAACAATAGAAGTATTTTTTAGATGAGTTTTAAAGGATAAATTCATAAATTTACATTAACAAAATTTCAGGGATGAGCATTTTACAAAAAGCTAAAAATTATGTTGAAATCTTATTCAAAGATAAGTTATCTTCGGTATATTTTTATCATAATTTTATCCATACTGCCTATACAGTTAATAAGGCTGAGGAAATCATGAAAAACACACCTGTTTCTGAAGAGGATCAGGAGAAGGTACTCGTTGCATTATGGTTTCATGATACAGGGTATATAGAATGTGCCCTGAACCATGAGGAAAGGAGCGTGGAGGTGATGAAAGCCTTTTTACACCAGGAAAACTATCCGGAAGCTTATATTGCAGATGTTGAAAAACTGATTCTGGCTACGAAAATACAATATGAACCTCAGAATTTACTGGAGAAAATTGTAAAAGATGCCGATTTCAGCCATTTTGCCGGCCATGATTACAGTGATATTTCCGATGCTTTGAGAAAAGAATGGGAACTTACCAATGTAAGATGTTTTTCCAATGAAGAATGGAATGCCGGAAATCTGGACATGCTGAAAAATAAGCATACTTTTTATACAGATTACGCCAAAGAAAACTGGGAACCGCTGAAAAAGAAAAATATTAAAAAGATCGAAAAGAAGCTGGAAAAAGAAGAAGAGAAAAAGGAAAGTAAAAAGGAGGTTTCAGAAGGCAAAAAAGAAAAAGAAAAATCGGACAGAAGTGTAGATACTTTATTCAGAGTAACGCTGAATAATCATACAAGATTAAGTGATATTGCAGACAGTAAAGCCAATATTCTTTTATCAGTAAACGCCATTATTATTTCGGTTTGTCTTTCTGTATTGGTTCCAAAGCTGGATGCTCCTAAGAATTCTCACCTGATTCTTCCAAGCTTCATATTATTGCTGTCTAGCGTACTGACAATCATATTTGCTATTTTATCCACAAAACCGAATGTAACAAAGTCAACATTCACTTCTCAGGATATTGCCAACAGAAAAGTAAACCTGCTTTTCTTCGGAAACTTTCAGCAGATGTTGTTTGACGATTATAATAATGCGATGAAAGACCTTATTAAAGATAGGGATTATATCTACGATTCTATGGTGAAAGATCTGTATTATCTTGGGAAAGTTCTTAACAGGAAATATAAGCTTTTATCCATTACCTATAAGATCTTTATGGCAGGAATTATTATTTCCGTTTTATCTTTCGGGGTGGCTTTTCTTAGTCTTTAATTAAAAATATAGACACAAATGATTGTCAGACAACGTACGAATTGGCTGAAAATGTTATTTATATGGAGAGGTTCCGTATTAAAAAAAATTGTTGTTCAGCTTTCCATCATCACGCTGTTTTCCCTGGCAATCTATTTTTTCAAAGGGAGAATCTTTGATTATAAAGTGCATCTTAATCCTACCATTTTTACATTGATAGGATTGGCATTGGCTATATTTATGGGTTTCTGTAATTCAGCGAGCTATGATCGCTTCTGGGAAGGCAGGAAACTTTGGGGATTACTTGTGATTGAGACCAGATCTTTGACGAGACAGATTTTATCCTTAGTGGATGATACTTCTCCTCAAGCTAAAGAGGAAAAAGCAAGAATCATTAAGCTGATCTCTGCATTCTCCTGGTCACTGAACTTTCAGCTAAGAGATAAAACAGGTACAGAACATCTTGAAAGACTGCTTTCGCCCGAACAATTGGAACAGGTGAAGAATAAAAAATTCATTCCCAATATTATTCTTGGATTTATTGCAGACTGGCTTAACGAACAGAATAAAAAAAGAAATATAGATACGATTGTCATGACTTCCATGGATCATCAGCTGAACCAGTTTTCTAATATTTCCGGTGGGTGTGAGAGAATTTACAATACACCATTACCCTTTGCTTATAGTGTTTTGCTGCATCGCACCGTTTATCTATATTGTTTCTGGCTTCCTTTCGGACTGGTAGATTCTTTGGGATGGATGATGCCTTTGATCGTTTTGCTGATCAGCTACACCTTTATTGCTCTTGATGCTATTATTCAGGAAATTGGAGAACCTTTTGGTGAAGAAGAAAATGATCTTGCCCTGAACAGCATCTGCCGTACGATTGAATTTTCTATTTTTGAACAGGCCGGAATTCCACAGGGTGAACTTAAGAAACCGGATACTTATTTTATAGATTAGAATAGACCATCGTTGAATGTTGTATGAAGAAAATTATTTTGATGCTGATGCTATTATCTTTCCTTTCTAGCTGTGGATTAAGGAAGGTTTCATTAGTTCATTATATATCGACACTAGAGCATATAAAAATACTTCCACCTACACCAGAAGAAAGAAAAGCAATTGATTCATTACAATCTGTGGCTTTGGCAACATTGGAAAAGTGTCAAAAAGAAAATAGTAATTGTATTGATGATATAGAAAAATTTAAACCTACTGGGGCCACTTTTAAAGGAGGAGTAAACAATTTCCGTAAAATTTTATTTGAGAATTTTAAGATCCATGGAAATGCTCAAAAAGGTGAAAACAGACTTCGTATCACCATAGGAAAACAAAATACGATTGAAAAAGTTGATTTTCTAAGCTATACAGATGAGGCTTCCAAGAAAGAAATTGAACGTTTATTTCAATCAAAAGAACTCAATAACTGGTATTCTGCTAAAGTCTATAGATATCCAATAAAGCAAGAGTTTGAAATCAGTATTTTTATTGAAGAGAAACCATAAATAATCATCCTGAATGTACGTTTAGGATTTTTCTATTCCTCGGGAAGTGTAAAAGAAACCCTTAATGCCAGCAATCCCGTAATTCCCTGAAGATCTTCTACTCTTAAAAATTCTATATCATTTTGTAGAACTCCTTTTTTCTGGAGTTTAGAAATGTAGTCAAGATATTCCTTCTGATTTTCCATTCCGAAATAGACGATGGTGATTTTTCCGGGTGCAGTGATGCGTTCTGAAGAATCTTTCACGTGTGCTTTATCCAGACGCTTTTTGATGATTTCGTAATAAGAATTGTAAGCTCCATCAACATCAAAGCGTTTTTCATCCATTCTGAAACGGATGTCTATTTTTTCATTATACACAAAGATCAGTGAAGCAATATCAAGCGGTACCGGAAGATACTTTTTGAACGACTGAAATTCAAGTTCCATTTTACAGATGGTTTTCAGCTGCCAGTATCTCAGTTTGTGAACTACTTTCGAAGTATAGTGTAGTTCAGGAGCTATGGTAGAACCACTGTACAGATTGTGTTCCACACCGTCTGACTTAAATCTTTCATAGTAATGTGGGAAAATTTCCTGTGCTTTTACCTGGCTTTCATCCAGCATATCTGCCAGTTTTCGGTTGACCAGGGTGATAGAATCATCAAGGTTTTTCCTGTGGTGATAAAACAGATCCGTAGAAGTAAAGATGTGTGAAAAATAGTCTTTGATTTTCGTTTTTATTTCTCTCGAAGTTCTAACTTCCAGTTTTCCTTGTAAAAAAGGATGAATTTCTTCCCTTAATAATCTCTGGAAACGCTGTTCCGTATCAGCTTTGATCTCGTTGTTGATTTCATTCTCAAAAACATCAAGTGCCAGTACAAATTTTTCTGAATCGGAATTGGTGAGTACCAAAACTTCATTCAGCCATTCAATTTGTTGGTTAAGATCCTGCAGCATCAGGTTAAAACGCTTTTCCGAAGAAGAACGGATATCTGAAACGCCAAACAAAGGAGTGAGATTTTTAAAGGCAATCTGCTTTAAAGTATATATTTTTTTTCCGAGCGATGCTGTAAAATATTTTTCTGCTTCATTTCTGAACTTCCACACCACACTGTCGTGGATGGTTGTATATTCACGCTGGATAATGGCTTCTATCTGATAGTTTTTTTCAAAGTAGAATCTGTTCAGAGAGAAAAGAACCATATCGGTGAAAAACTCCAGTTTTTTAAGTTTTAAACCATTGAAACTTCCGGCAATAGGAGAGGTGAATTCCATGATAGCAAGGAGCTCACCATCTTTCATGATTGGGATTACCATGAAGCTGTTGACATTATTATCCTTTAATATACTGAAGGAAGGAAGCTCTTTGACATTTTCATCGAGATTGTTGACATTGGAAACAACAACTGGTTTTGAATTATGATTTAAATTATTAAAAGTACTCTTTCGGGTATCTTCATCAAATGCATTGATCCAGAAATCCAGGATATGATTGGTGAGAAGACTCTCATAAATTGGGAGCTTATCCAGTTTTTGTTCCTTTTTGTTAAAAGTCATCAGGCCGAAACTAAGCTCTGAAACATCAAAATAGGATTTAAAAATTTCCGTCAGATTTTCATTGGGATTCATATTTTCCGGATCAATTTCAATCATGCTTGATTTCAGATCGGAAAGGGCTACTTCAGAGGTACAGTCTACCAGTGAAATGATAGTAAATCCTTTCAATATCCAGGATTGAGACGGGAAATATTTTTTCCACATTTTAAAGTCATCCAGGTTTTCCAGCAACATATCTAAAACATCGTCGGACGGAATTTTGGCATCTTCTGTGGGAGTAATTTCCGTAAAATCTGAATTGACCGTAATTTTATAATGTTTCATGATTCCCTGCTTATTGGGGATATCATAATAAAACGGGATGGTACTTTTAATATCTTTTTTGAAGTAGCTCTGAAGAATCAGACAGCAACAGAATACATAAAATTCATTATCTGAAATATTCCTTAGCTCTATTTCGAAATCTTTTCCCGCATCTTTCAGAATATCTTTAAACCTTTCGGTATAGTTGAAGGTAATATTGGAAAGCGGAATACTTGCTGCTTTTATTTCGTTTCTGGTGAGGCCTGTTGGAAAAAGATCGGCAAGAAGCAATCTGATGAGGTCTTCATGTTTTTCAAGAAGGGTCGTGTCCTGAAATCCTTCTCTAAGGTCTTTAAAATTTCTGGTGCTCTCTAGTAAAGACTCAGCATAGTTCACCCTGTATTCCAATCTGTCATTATACCGGATATGTTCCAGAACATCCAAATATTTTTTGAATGATATATAAACCTGAAAGGGAGAGTCTTTTTTATAGAGATTAGCCAAGAGCTGAAAAATTTAAAGTAAAGTTATGAAAAAATCACTATTTATAAATTTGTTATTAATTGTTGAAAATAGCCTTTTCTATCACTTTATTTTTGTTTTTATAGTGAAATTATTAAAAAGAATATTGAATTTAGTGAATCTCTGTTTCTTTTTATAAAAATATCTGGCTTTTTTAAATGGTAATACAGTTTTAATAAAATAAAAACTTCCATTGACTATAGAAAAGTTTTTATAGTTAAAAATGTCGACAATGGCGAAAAAGAAGGAAAAATCGTCTAAATGTTACTAACCGAAATATATTTTATTACGTATTACTCATTCTTTATTCTACTTTTATGAATATAACCTTTTTTGCCATCCTTTGTTTCCACAAGCCACCAATCTCCATTTTGATCTAAAAGCTTTACCTGTTCACCTGATTTTATTTTTTGTAAAACTTCTGAAGTGGTATTTTTATCTTTTCTTAGATTGGTATATCCATCAGGATCACTAATTACTTTATTGTCGTCCGAACCATTGAATATTTCTAAGTTTTCACAAAAGACTTTTAATCTTTCGTTGCCATAATAGCTATTGTGTTCTAACTTTCTAATAAAATCTTTGTTTTTTTTGATAAAGCTCTGAACATCTCCAATATCACCTACATTTAATGATTTTTCACATAAAAAAGCAATACTTTTATCACCCTCTGCATAATCGATCTGATTTTTATACATCATATTGAGAATTTCTCCCAATGAATCATATCCGTTTCCTTCTTTGGCTTCAGAGAGTAATTCCTTTGTTTTGCCTTTATAAACAATTTGTTCAATATCATCCACTATACCTTTTCTAAGTACAAATTGTTGATTTTTATTTTTTCTTCCGAAAATTAATTCATGGAAGGATGTTATGTTTGAAAAATCGAAATCTTTGAAAGCAAAATCTACAAGATCTTTATCTTCATTATATCCATAATATAAAACCAGATCTTTTGTAAGATAAGGATCTCTCATTTTCAGGATTTTTAACGACGTTTTATCTTTATAAATAATAAATTTATTATACTGATATAAAATATCTGGCGTGATAGAATATTTAGCATCAGAATCGCTATCCTGTACTAATATAAATGCTTTACTTTTTATAGCAACTTCTGGAAAATCCGAAATTCTCAGGGAGACAATCCTATTGGTATATTCATCAATATTTACCCCGTAAACTTCTGATATTCTTTTGGAAAATAATTCAGAATCAGGAAATTTATAATTGAAGTTTTCTAAAGATTTAGCTCCATAATTAATAATATCTGGTGAAAGATTATCATAATTGAACTTAGTGTTATCACCTTCTTCAACCAGGTTATAGGGAGCTTTATTTTGTGAATTCATTTGTTTGTTCGTTTTATTTTGTCCACAGGATAATGTGAATATTAATAATACTATTTGTGGCAGATTCTTATTCATTACTAATTTATTTTAAATTCCTGTCCATTTTGTGGTTCCATATGCTGGGTTATCCCATTGTGATTCTTTTACTTGACGCGGCTCAACAATAAAATGTACAGGTCTATTATCTCCTAAATTTAAATCGGATATTTCTTTAACAAAGTTTTTAACAGGTGTTGTATCTTTTCCAGAATTGAATGTGAAACAACCTACTGAAAAGCGTGGGCAATAATGATGCAGGGCAACTCCTCCTCTTGCCCCATCGGGTCCATTTATTCCATTTTCATCACCTGCAGATTTTGATTCAGAATCAATTACATAAACTAAATATTTTTGACTATCTAAACCTGGTACTAGGAAGTATTCACCAGGTGGAATTTCATTATATTTTCCAAATCTTTTATCAGAATGTTTAAAGGTTTCATTTGAAGATTTGGAATAAGTTTGATGTGTATCTCTACTTAAGTATGTTGTATAGTCGGGATTAGGTAGTTTATTTTCACCTTTAAGCCTTTTAAAAGTTGCTAAGGTAATATCTTTGTAAACTGTTGTCTTGTACATGATCCAATATATATTTTGTGTGGGATCTTTTTCACTTTTTTTATCCGTTCCAGACACTAAAATTACGGTCCCTTTTTCATTGGACGTTGATTTGTTCTTGCCTAGTGTACATTCATTTACTTTTAAATGAGAAACACTTTTTTTAAAGAAATCAGTTGCGACATCTAGATTTTTTAAACCTACATTTATTTTTTTTCTAACAGGTCTTACATTTTTTACATCATTAACCATTAAAGCAGAATTACTCAGCCCTTTACCTTTCCAGTCTGCTAATGCACTGAGAACAGCATATTTTGGTTCTGTGGGCATATCATAATAAGTAACAAAATCAAATAAATCTACATCTTTTATAGTTTTTTGTTTTCTGTTTTCTTCAAATTCAAATTTATCAAAATGCTTTATCCTTTTTTCCGAAGATATTAATTCGTTGTAGATTTTTGCGGGAACATATTCTTTAATCAAGCCCATTGCAGATTTGTAATTACCTTTGCCCGTTAACTGAATCAAGCCTTTTCCCCGGAAGTTAAAGCCATCTCTGCTGGCTTCATTTCCATTACCGTTACCAAATCCGTTTTCAGCTGCATATAAAAAACTGAATAACTTTTTTTGATCGGGTCTTTCGTTACAGAATTCTTCGATCTGTCCTCTTTTATCCAATAATTTACCGCGATCCCCAAAAGTACCACTACGGATATTTCTTGGAATATATTTTACATTTCCTTCTGCCATTTCTTTTTCTCTAAAATGGGTTTCTGCTGCAATTTGAGCTAGAAAATGAGCTTTTTTTGCACACGTATTTATT
This sequence comes from Chryseobacterium indologenes, assembly GCF_002025665.1. Classification (GTDB taxonomy): domain Bacteria; phylum Bacteroidota; class Bacteroidia; order Flavobacteriales; family Weeksellaceae; genus Chryseobacterium; species Chryseobacterium metallicongregator. The sequence goes on from NZ_CP018786.1 coordinate 670,195, forward strand.
CCAAAATCTAATTTATATTTATTAATCCAATTAACACAATCCATTCTGAAAGTTTTGTCACTTTCCCCAAATATTTCTTTTATTTCATCCCACGTAAAATCTTTTTCACACCTCGGACATTTCCCTTCAGAATTTTGCTGATTAGGATCCTGTCCCACATTGGTGGCGGTCTCGGGGTTTTCTGGTGGAGGATTGATGCCATTTCCTTTTACCGCAATGATCTGATTCAGGACCTGAACTGTTTGTGGGCTGAAAGTGGAAATATTATTATGTTTAACTACCAAATAGTATTCATGTTCTCCTCCATCTATCATAAAAGATATTCCACTTCCCTGAGCTTTTTTCATCATCAATTCAGTAAGGACTATATTTTCATCATTTACTCCATTAGCATTAACTGTAATTTCTTTTTCATAAAGTAGTGTATTTTCGTCTCTGTTGTGTCCGGTGTCTGCTGTTGTGTCTCGTTCCCAAACCTGTAAAAGCAGCTTTTCTTTAAACATATTCTGCGTTTTTATTTCAGCAACTATGGTCTGACCATATTTAGGTTTTATTGTAATCTTATTTTTATTGCTGCCAAGGAGCGTTAATGATATAATTTTAGGTGTTCCTTTCCTGGGTTTTATGTAAATAATGGTATTGCGCTTTTTTTCAGGAGAATTCAGATAACCCTCTACAAAGAATTCCTGTCCAAGAGCTTTTTCTTCAAAAGTAAATGTCGCCGTTGCCCCTTTCTTTTTGATATTGGTAGAAGTATAACTTCCATTATTTCTTTTTCTGAAGAGTTCCCAAGTGACATTATTCCCATTTCGTTGGCTGGCAGGAGTTTCCTTATACCATTCTGTAACTGAATAGGATGCCGGAACACCAATTTGTGGATTTGTGGGGCCTGTTATTTTTGCTACACCTTTTTTTGACATTGCCTTATAATTTTAATGTGCATAACTATTTTCATTATCAATCTCTTCTTTCAGCTCATCAATGTTCACTACGGGATTATAAATATGCTGTTCCTGAGAATCAGCATTGGCAATCTGCGTTTTGCTGATTCCGTTTTGTTGCCCATGCTTCAGGACCGTAATTTTTCCGCCGGTAGTGCACATCAATTCAGAAATTTCTGTTAGACAGCTTTTCCCCATTACCTTCACTTTTTCATAGGTTTTCTGCCATTTTCCTGCAGGAGCATAGGTACAAGGTAGATATCCTCCAGAACTCGGCTTGAGTTTACATTTACCGAAAGGTTGTACAGATGGATCGAATTGTAAATCATCTTCTGTTACAGCCAGATAATCATCTTGATCTTCTGCATTATTCCAGTAATGTTTTTGATGACTTGTCACTTTAAATCTTGGAAATTTGAACCCCTGATTACATTGGCACATACCTTTTTGAATAACGAAATATTTTCCATCATGTTCATTGGTGCCCTTATTTTCCTCTTCAGTCTTCTTAGTCTCTTTTTGATTTTTTGAAGAAGTATTGCCTAACTCTCCCGCAGATGAATCTTCGTTTGAACTTTTATTATTATCAGGATGAGTTTTAGTATTGGTTTTCTGTACATCAGAATTGTTATCTTCGTTCGGTCTGATGATTTTATCATTGGTTAAAAACTGTAGGTCTTCAGGAATACAAATTTGTTTCCCTGCCTTTAATTCTCCATGTATAATAGCATTTTGGGGGCACGAAAGATTGTGAAAAGTTTTTAAATAGTTTTCATCTTTTATATTGAACTTTTGGGCAATATTGGCAAAAGTATCATTGTCCTTTGCGATATAAATTTTCATTTGTTTTTTGTGTTTTTATATTTAAATAGTGTTTATAAAATAATTCATTCCTATGACAGATAAGTACTGAGGCACTTACTTCAACTAATTGTTTAGTAAGTTTATCCGTGAAATAATGTATATATATGCTGGCATTTATATTTTCTTCCTGTTTTTCATTTTCAAAACGAGATCCTTTTATTAATTCCTGAAGACTGCAATTCTCTGCAATTATTCCTTTAATGACTGTTTCAACATATTCTATATTTTCATGAAAATATTCGGCATTAAAATCAAATTTCAATGGAAAAGAATTGTGGTATATTTTGAAACATTCTACCCACCTTGATTTTCTGCTAAACCAATTCATATTGGGAAATAATATTTTATTTAATAAGGTAGAGCTTATCTGTTTTAGAAAATATTTTTCATTTGAGATATTTTCATAAAATAAATCAATATAGGCTTTTGAAGGCGCACCTGTAAAAAAATCTCCGATCGCTGTTTGATTATCTTTAAATTTTTGTACTAAAGTTTCATGATCAGCAAATAAAGATATTTTCCCATCAGGGGATATAATAAAGGGAATAGGAGAAACTGTTTCCATACAAGCTAGCGCAAGTGAGGATATTTTGTCAACCGGTGTGCTGTTATTTTTTTTGACATCTTTTTGTCTCGTTGTGGCAATAACCTGATCTGCTTTCTGCTCTATTTCAATATTAACTTTATAATTAAATGTTAGTTCACTTTTATTGAATTGCTGTATATTTTCTGTGATATTATATTCATCAGCGTGAAACGAAGCTAAATCCTGGACTGAAGGAAGTCTTTTTTGTAATAGGTCTTCATGTTCTTCTTTTGAAATATAGGCTATAGGTATCAAAATAAACTCGACTCCCCTCAGGCTGTCAAACCACAACTTATCCATCTTCCCACAGTTTTGATTATGAAACTCTTTTAGGTCGTGTTTGTTCATATTCATACGAAATGCAATAGAGTTGAGGCTATCACTTGGCTTTACTTTATATTTGATAAAATCTTTTTTCATCATCAATTTTATTTCAAATAATGTAAATCTATAAAATTTTGAAAAGATAAACTGTAGTAATTCTACGATAAGTGATAAATAGATTTTAAAGTTATTATATCAACAAAAAAACCTCCCATTAAATGGAAGGTTTTAATATCATTTATAATAAGGTCGTTTTACAACCCGAACATTCTTGCAAACATATCCGGGAATATCCCAAGGATAACGATCAGGACAATAACAACTACTCCAATGATGTTGTAAGTAAGGGTTACTTTCTCTGATGATTTGAATGTTGATTCTTTAAAGAAGAACATCGCAATGATCAGTCTTAAATAGTAAGCAATAGATAAGGCAGAACCTAAGACTGCTACCAATACTAAGAAAGCCGCACCGTTCATAGCCTGGGAGAATAAAGCAAATTTCCCCATGAAACCAGCTGTTAACGGAACTCCTGCCATGGAAAGCATAGAGATCGTAGCTGCTGTTGCCAGTAAAGGTTCAGTTTTTGCCAATCCTTTGAAGGCTCCGAAAGAAGTTTCTCTCTTTAATTTCTCTACCCAGATCAGACACATGAAAACTCCTACTGTAGATAAAGAATAAGCAAACAAATAGAAGGCAAGGTTATAAGTAGAAAGGCTTGTCATTCCGAAGAATACCAATCCGATATATCCTGCGTGAGATACTGAAGAGTATGCCAACATTCTTTTTGCATTCGTCTGAGCAAGACCCATAACGTTTGCCAAAAGTAATGTAATGATTAAGAATACTCCTAAAACATTGATCCACTCATGAGTTACCCCAGCAAAACCAAGCGTCATTAATCTGAACAGAGCAAAGAATCCGGAGATCTTTACCACACTCGCCATGAAAGCTGTGATTAATGAAGGAGAACCTGCATATACATCAGGACTCCACATGTGGAAAGGTGCCAAAGCTACCTTAAATGCCAATGCACAAAGAATCAGTAATACTCCTAAGATGAACATTACATTCCCTGAATTAGCAACCCCGAAATCGTGGATCTTGTAAAGATCAAAACTTCCTGCACTTCCGTAGATGAACGCAATACCGAACAGTAAGAAACCTGTTGCGAATGCACCCATAAGGAAATATTTAATAGAAGCTTCGTTAGATCTAAGATCTGTTTTATTAGCTCCAGCCATTACATATAATGGAATAGAAAGAATCTCAACTCCTAAGAACATCGTCACCAGGTTCTGGTATCCGAAAAGGATGATCCCTCCACATAATGCAAATAGCATCAATGCATATAATTCTGACTGGTGGCTTCTGTGATTGCTGAAAGCAAAACCTCCCAGAAAGAATAACAATAAAGTTGTTACGATTGATATTTTAGTGAATAATGCAGTATTGTCACTGTACTCATACATATGCTTGTAATGATCGAAAAACGAACATTCCGGCATAAAACTTACGTACAATGCGATGATTAATCCCAAAATCCCAATGTATCTTGCGAATTTTCCTTGTTCAAAAACTCCTGAAAATAACGCAATAACTGCCGTTAGGAAAACAATAATTAAAACACTCATTTCTTAAAATATCAAATTAACTTACCATTGATTGGTAGATAAACTTCACCGAACTACTCACCATGTCGATTACCGGTTGTGGGAAAATACCTAGTAAAATCACAAAAACCGCTAAACTTGCCAATACAGAAAATTCTACCCCTGATAAATCTTTTGCTGTACTTAAAACGGCTTCATCTCCTTCTCCAAACATTGCTTTTCCGTAGAATCTCAATAAATACACCGCACAAAGAATTACCGTAAGACCAGCAATTACTGCTGCTGTTCCGTTAAAATCATATACTGATTTCAACAAAATAAATTCCCCGATGAATCCATTCGTTAATGGAACTCCCATTGAACCTAATATAATGATCAAGAACAATACAGCAAACTTAGGAGCTACTTTAGCTAAACCACCCATTTGTCTGATGTCTCTTGATTTAAATCTCTTGTATAAAATATCACAACAGTAGAATAAACCTACTACGTTGATACCGTGGGCAAATGTCTGTACCAATGCTCCTTCAGCTCCTTCCACATTGAAAGTCCCTCTCAAAGTAACTACTGCAGAAGCAAAGATCCCTGCTACCATTAATCCTACGTGAGAGAAAGAAGAATACGCAATGATTCTCTTCATATCCGTCTGGATGATAGCGATCAAAGCACCGTGAACAATTCCTACAATAGCAAGAATAATTACGATTTGTCCGGAAATTCCTGCAATCGGAAGTGGAGTGATTGGAAGTAAATAACGCATTACCCCATATACAGCCATCTTCAGCATGATCCCTGATAACAACATCGATCCCTGAGTAGGAGAGTAGGTATAGGTATCAGGCTGCCATGTATGGAAAGGGAATACCGGTAATTTCACTGCAAATGCAAAGAAAATAAACCAGAATACCACAGTCTGCTGTACTTCATTCAGTTGTGCATTGTATAAATCTGTTAAAGCGAATGATGCAGAGTGGTTGTACACATAGATCAATCCGGCTAACATAAATAACGATCCAACGAATGTATATACGAAGAATTTCGTAGTGAATTCAAACCTTTTATTCTCTTGTCCCCAAAGTCCGGCAATGAACCAAATTGGAATCAAAGTTACTTCCCAGAAAATGTAGAATAACAATCCGTCTAAAGAAGTGAACACTCCTACAAGTCCGAACTGCATCAACAGAATCAATCCGTAGAATGTATTTCTGTAGTTTACACTTTCGTTGAAAGATGATAAAATAATGATTGGAGCCAGAATATTGGTCAATAATAAAAGAAGCATGCTCATTCCATCGATACCGAAGTGAAGAGAGCTCTTCATAAATTGTGACCATGGATAATTGATCTCATGCTGCAATACGCTGTCTACTGTCGGAGTAAAATCAAAATCCGAAAGTACGTAAAACGTAAGGAGCATTTGTACCAATGCAATTCCAAGCGCCAAATATTTGCTGGAATTATTCTTCCAGGCAAAAACTAATCCCGAACCTACTAGAGGTAATAGTAATAATGTTAATAATAAACAAGACATTATTATTGTAATAAAAAGTTAACAATTAATATAATTCCCACAGCTAAAGACATGATAAGGATATATGTCTCTACATTTCCGTTCTGTACACGCTTCATAGCTTTTCCGCTGTCTTCAGCACCATCACCTACAAAGTTTACAAAACGGTCTAAGATACCCTTATCAAACATTTTTCCTCCGCGTCCTAATCCTTCAACAGTTTTTACAATCAATGCGTTGTAAAGTTCGTCAACGTATAATTTCTTAGCAGAAAGCTTTTCCCATCCGGTATAGTTTTCCTCTGCAACAGCCATCTTTTTCTTACTTACGTAAGTGTTTCTAACGATGAACCATACAGTGAAGAACATCAGGATTGTTGCTGCTAATAATATCATTTCAGTATTGAAAGGTACTCCTGAAAGAGTAGCTTCCATCTGGCTGTAGCTTTGTTCCGTAAGTACCGGCTTTAACCATTCCATCAGTTTAGCATAGTGCCCGTGACCGATGAAGTGTGGCAGGTTGATGAAACCTCCAATTACAGAAAGAATAGCCAATACGATCAATGGTAATGTCATATTTGACGGGCTTTCATGTAAGTGGTGTTTTTGTTCTTCAGTACCTCTGAATTCTCCGTGGAATGTCAGGTAGTATAGTCTGAACATATAAGTTGCAGTCATTGCCGCTAAAACAAATAAGATTACCCAGTAAATAGGGTTTTTAGCGAAAGCTGCTACTAAAATTTCGTCTTTAGAGATCATCCCTGATAATAAAGGGAAACCTGAGATAGCTAATGTTCCGATCAGGAATGTAGCGTGCGTAAGAGGAATATATTTTTTAAGACCTCCCATGAAACGCATATCCTGTTCGTTGCTCATTGCGTGGATTACAGAACCTGCACCCAGGAATAATAAAGCCTTAAAGAATGCGTGCGTCATTACGTGGAACATTGCTGTTGTATACGCTCCAAGACCTAAAGCAATGAACATAAATCCAAGTTGTGAAACTGTAGAATATGCCAATACTTTTTTGATGTCGTTCTGACGTAGCGCATAGAATCCTGCCAAAGCAGCTGTTAAGAATCCGATGAATAAAATTCCTCCCTGTACAGTAGGTGCCAAAGTAAATAAGAAGTTAGATCTTACTACTAAGTAAATACCAGCTGTTACCATCGTTGCCGCGTGGATCAACGCTGATACAGGAGTAGGTCCGGCCATCGCATCCGGTAACCATGTATATAATGGAACCTGAGCAGATTTACCGGTAGCACCGATGAATAAACTCGCTGTGATAAAGATAATCACTGTTCCGTCTAATTCAAATTTTGAAGCGTTTTCTGCTACAGAAAGATAATCTACAGCATTGGTCTGTGAAGCAATCATGAAAATACCGATCAATAACGCAAGGTCACCAATTCTGTTCATGATGAAAGCTTTTCTTGCTGCTTTACCGTATTCTTCGTTAGTGTACCAGAATCCAATCAACAGGTAAGAACAAAGACCTACACCTTCCCATCCGATGAACAGGATAAGGTAGTTGCTTCCCATTACCAAAAGTAACATGGAGAAGATGAAAAGATTCAGATAAGTAAAGAACTTGTAGAACCCTTTATCATGACTCATATATCCGATAGAGTATAAGTGGATCAGTGAACCGATACCCGTAATGATCATTACCATCATTAAAGAAAGCTGATCAATCTGGAATCCAAAATTGATTTGAACTCCATTTACTCTAAACCATTCAAAAGCTTTTACAATAACAGGCTGGCTTTCAGAATTGAAATTCATGAAAATACTTACCGCAATACAGAAAGATCCAAAAACCATCAAAGTAGCCAAAGATCCTACCAATATTTTTGGAAGATTTTTTCCGAATAGCCCGTTAATAAGAAACCCTAAAAGTGGTAAAAGTACTATTGCATATACTAGATTCTCCATTCTTATCCTCTTAATTTATTAAATATACTCACATCTACAGAACGGGTGTTTCTATATAGCATAGCAATAATTGCCAGACCTACTGCTACTTCAGCAGCAGCTACCACCATAATGAAGAAAACTAAAAGCTGCCCGTCGCCATTGCCTTTATATGCTGAAAAAGCTGCCAATAAAAGGTTTACAGAATTCAGCATAAGCTCTACACAGCCCAGAATCACAATAGCATTTTTTCTAAGCAATACTCCCATTACTCCCAAACAGAACAATACTGATGAAAGAATGATGAAGTACTCCAAAGGGATGCTTTGTATAAATGTATTTACTTCTCCCATAATTTTATAAATCTTTTTTACCGATTAATACCGCGCCTACAATACCTGCCAGAATTAGGATGGAAGCAAGCTCAAACGGTAAAACATATTCATTAAACAAAAGTCTACCCAGATTTTTCGTAAGACCAATACCTCTGTCTACATTTTCAACAACAATGTGTTTGTCTTGTACTCCTCTGAAAACTCCTAATACACCTACCAAAAGAAGACCTGCCGTAAAAACTCCAACAAATTTTAAAGTATTGTTCTTTTTACTTTCGTCTTGCTTATTAAGGTTAAGCATCATTAAGATGTAAAGGAAAAGTACCATGATAGCACCTGCGTACACTATAATCTGGATAATTGCCAGGAACTGTGCATTGAGAAGAATGTACATTCCTGCAATTGAAAACATCGTAACAATTAATGACAAAATAGCATAAAGAGGATTTCTTGCAAATACAAAGTAAACAGCACTTGCCACTGCTAAAAACGCCACCAAGAAAAATAAAAACTGATCCATTATTTTACCGCATTTTTTTGTTTCTCGGATTGTCTTGTCGTGATATCAATCCTTTCATTTATTTTTTCAACTAATTTATCTTTTCCGTAAATGAAAGAACCTCTGTTGGTTTCTACGTCTACCAATCTGTCAGTAAGATAGATGGCAGATTTAGGGCAAGCTTCTTCACACATACCACAAAAAATACATCTTAGCATATTGATTTCATATACTGAAGCGTATTTCTCTTCTCTGTAAAGACCTCTTTCCTCTTTAGTTCTTTCAGCAGCAGTCATCGTAATGGCTTCTGCAGGACAAGCTACCGCACAAAGTCCACAAGCTGTACATCTTTCTCTGCCTTCTTCGTCTCTTTTCAAAACGTGCTGACCTCTCCAGATGGTGGTTCTTGGTTTCTGTACTTCCGGATACGAATATACTGCGGGAGCACCCTTTATCACGGTTCTTACAGCATGCTTAAATGTAATCCCCATCCCTGTAAAGATGGCAGGAAGGTAGATTTTTTCAGCAAGGGTCATTTCTTTATTGGAAACAACTTTTGATCTGTTTGTAAGTTTCATTTAATTATAGATATTAGATGTTAGACATTAGATTTTAGACTAATCTTGTCTGTTATCTTAATTATTTAATATTGATGATTGAATATGATATGCTAAAGATAAAACTTTGATTTCATTATCAAATTTTCAAATCAGCTCATTTTCAAATTTTCTTAGTTTGCAAATGCTAAAATTACAGCTCCTGTAATTAATAGGTTTACCAATGCCATTGGGATTAATGTTTTCCATCCTAAGTGCATTAACTGGTCATATCTGAATCTTGGAAGTGTCCATCTGATCCACATAAAAATAAGAATTCCGATTACTGTTTTTGTAAGGAATGCTACGATACTTAAGATACCTGCAGTGTTCTCACCCCAGTTCTGAGTTACCCATTCAATACCAGGATAGTTATAACCTCCAAAGAAAAGAACGACCATAAAAGCATTGGAAATAAACATGTTCACATATTCTCCGAACATATATAATCCTAACTTCATGGAAGAGTATTCTGTAGAGTACCCTGTTACCAATTCAGATTCACATTCAGGTAAATCAAACGGGTGTCTGTTGGTTTCTGCCAAAGCAGCTACAAAGAAAACAAGGAATGCAATCGGCTGGTAGAAAATGTTCCAGTTTAATCCTGAAACCCAAGGAATAACTCCCCATAATTTTCCGGTAGTCTGACTTTCAGTAATTTCTTTTAAATCCAAACTTCCTGACATCATAATGATAGAAAGAAGTGCTAATCCCATCGCCAATTCATAAGAAATCATCTGAGAAGAAGCACGGATAGCACCTAATAATGAGTATTTGTTGTTCGAAGCCCAACCTCCGATCATAATTCCGTAAACCCCGATGGAAGCCATTCCGATGATGAAAAGTACACCAACATCAATGTTAGCAACCTGAAGATCAAAAGAAGTACCTGCAATATTTAAACTTTTACCCCAAGGAATCACAGCTCCTGTAATCAATGAAATAAACATTACCAAAGCTGGCCCTAATACGAAAAGGAATCTTTCTGCATTGGCAGGCGTAAAGTCTTCTTTAAAGAAGAATTTTCCACCGTCAGCAAGAGGCTGCAGCAATCCGAAAGGTCCTGCTCTGTTAGGACCAATTCTATCCTGCATGATAGAGGCTACTTTTCTTTCTGCCCATGTAGAGTAGGCTGCAATCGTAAGCGATAGCAGGAAAAGTGCTAGTACAAGTATAAGTTTAAATGTAAGTAAATCCATTTTTATTTTTATAGATGTTAAAGGTTAGAAGATGGGAGCTGGAAGATGAAAGTTATAGTAATCACATCAACAGAGGCTCTCATTTTCAAATTACCTCATTTTCAAATTTTATTTTTCGTCTTTTTCACTGATTTCTTTAGCCATCGGATTGTCTAAAACTCTTAGCTCATCTTTAGGCTTTTCGTAGTGGTTCAATGAAATTACAGAATGTCTGTCGATATGTCTAGGACCTTCGATGTTCCAGTCTGATAAAGCTTTTCTTTCGAAACGACATGTATCACAGATGAATTCTTCAACTTCACCCCACTGGTCTTTTCTTGCCGTAACTCTTACAATTTCGTCTCCTTTAAACCATACTACAGCTTTTCCAGAACATTTATCACATTTACAAGTAGCATTCATAGGTTTTGTAAACCAAACTCTGCTTGCAAAACGAGCTGTTCTGTCTGTTAATGCTCCTACAGGACAAACGTCGATAACGTTTCCGATGAAGTCATTATCTAAAGCTTTATTTAAATACGTTGAAATTTCAGCGTGATCTCCTCTGAAAAGGATACCGTGTTCTCTTGTTTCTGTAAGCTGATTGGCTGTCAGTACGCATCTTGCGCAAAGAATACAACGGTTCATATTTAATTTGATGTTTGGTCCAAGATCATCAGCTTCGTAAGTATTTCTTTCGAATTCTGTTCTTGTATTTTCCACACCATGCTCATATCCTAAGTCCTGAAGATGACATTCTCCTGCCTGGTCGCAGATAGGGCAGTCCAGCGGGTGGTTTACCAATAGGAATTCGGTAACCGCTTTTCTTCCTTCCTGAGCTTTCTCAGAAGTAAGATTTTTTACTTCCATACCGTCCATTACATTAGTTCTGCAGCTTGCTACTAATTTTGGCATAGGACGAGGATCTGCTTCGGATCCTTTAGAAACTTCTACCAGACAAGTTCTACATCTTCCTCCACTGGTTTCCAACTTGCTGTAGTAGCACATTGCAGGAGGTACAGATTTACCACCGATTTGTCTTGCAGCTTCCAGAATAGAAGTACCAGGCAAAACTTCTGTAGTCTGTCCGTCTATAGTTATTTTGAATTTTTTAACTTCTTCGCTCATATGATATGCTTTAAGCTTTATGCGTTAAGCAATAGGCTTTGTTATTTATATTTCTTTGTATTAAATGTATATCCAATTCCTCCCAGAATCTGTCCGAAAACAAAATCCTGACGTGCTTTGTCCGGCTTATTATTCAACGTGGTTTTAATGTCCCACATATTAATATAACCGGCTTTTCCTTCTAATCTCAGCATCCAGTTTTTCCAGAATACTAAGTTAAGACTGGACCTGATATCAGTTCCCATCCCTGCAACGTGAAAACGGTCACTTCTTTCATTACCAAAAAGCTTTACATTACTTTTCGGAAACATAAATCCGATTCCGGCTCCATAAGACCATACTAAATCTATATTTTTCTTATGAACAAGATTTTTGTATTTCTCAAGACCTAAGTTTTCATAATTAAGTCCATCAGTATGTTCGAAAGTAAGGAACTTCTCATCTGCAAGGTTAACCTGCCCGTTTTGAACCATCGCTGCATATTCAGGATCTGAAATATGTCCTTTGAAACCGACAGTCTGGTTCTGATCCATTACATATTTCATATGGTCTATCCCTAATACCAATGCTAAATTGTCTTTAATGAAATATCCTATTCTGAAATTATACTGTGTTACAGTAAACCAGCTTGGATCAAAATAGACAATTCCGAATTTTGTAGGTCGGTCTTGTGCAGTTACGTTATTCAATTGAAAATCGTATCCGTTTCCGGTAAAATGAATGTCAGAATTACTATAAGCAGCTCTGTTCCATCCATAAAATACGAAAACCTGACCTTTTTTGCTTAGTGGTAAAGGCTTTTCCTTTTTCTCAGCTTTAATCTGCTCTTTCTCACTCACTAAATATGACAAATCCTCTTCTACGGATCTGTTATAAGTTGCAGTATCACTCTTCTTGTTCTGTGCAAATACAAGATTCGACATCATTAAGCCGACAACCAATAATTTTTTCATCTTACCTACGCATTCTTTTCAACAGCCGGGATAGGATCTGCATAATGTGCCAATCCATAATTTTGTGTCTGAGACAATTCAGGGTTTTTCACGTGCCACTCAAATTCATCTCTGAAGTGACGGATTGCTGCTGCAACCGGCCAAGCTGCTGCATCACCCAACGGACAAATCGTGTTTCCTTCGATTTTTCTCTGGATATCCCAAAGCAGATCGATATCTTCCATTTTTCCTTCTCCTTTCTCGATTTTCTTTAAAATCTTGTACATCCATCCCGTTCCTTCACGGCAAGGAGTACATTGTCCACAGCTTTCGTGATTGTAGAATCTCGCTAAAGTCATTGTATGATCTACAATACACTGGTCTTCATCCAAAACGATGAAACCTCCTGAACCCATCATAGTACCGGTAGCAAAACCACCATCTGCCAATGATTCATAGTTCATATATCTTGGCTCTCCGTTCACTGTTCTCAACAATAAATTAGCCGGAACAATCGGAACAGAACTTCCTCCAGGAATACAAGCCTTTAATTTTTTACCATCTTTAATACCACCACAATATTCATCAGAGTAGATGAATTCTTCTACAGTGATCGTCATATCGATTTCGTATACACCTGGTTTGTTGATGTTTCCACAAGCCGAAATCAATTTCGTTCCTGTAGATCTTCCAACACCAATTTTAGCGTATTCAGCACCTGTAATATCAATGATCGGAACAATTGCCGCAATAGATTCAACGTTGTTTACCACCGTTGGTCTCTCCCAAAGACCTTTTACAGCCGGGAATGGCGGTTTTAATCTTGGGTTACCTCTTTTTCCTTCAAGGGATTCAAGCAATGCAGTTTCTTCACCGCAGATATATGCTCCACCACCTCTCTGCACATAGATTTCAAGATCGAAACCAGTTCCTAAAATATTTTTACCTAAAAATCCTGCTGCTTTGGCTTCTTCAATAGCTTCTTCAAGGATATCCGGAATCCATGAATATTCTCCACGGATGTAGATATAAGAAGTATTGGAACCTAAACAGTAAGAAGAAATTAGCATTCCCTCAATCAATAAATGAGGAAGAAACTCCATCAGATATCTGTCCTTGAATGTTCCAGGTTCAGATTCATCCGCATTCACAACAAGGTGTCTTGGAACACCTTCAGGCTTAGCCAAAAAGCTCCATTTCATTCCTGTCGGGAATCCAGCTCCACCACGACCTCTTAGTCCTGAAGCTTTTACTTCTTCAAGAATTTCGTCAGGAGTCATTTTCAAGGCTTTTTCAGCTGCAGTGTAACCTCCCTGTTTGCGGTAAGTCCCAAAGTAGCGAATACCTTCTATATGTGCGTCTTTAAGTAAAAGTTTTTTACTCATTGTTATTTGCTTATTGCAATCGGCTTTTGGCTTCTTGCATTAATTATGATTAAACGTTAAGTGAATAATTTAAAATCTAAAATTTAGAATTTAAAATTTCTATTAGTCTAAAGCAACTTGTCCCTGTCTGCAAAGATCAAGGATTTCATCTACTTTTTCTATCGTTAAATTTTCATGAAAGAACTTTCCTAACTGTAGCATTGGTGCATATCCACATGCTCCAAGACATTCAGCAGGCTTTAATGTGAACATACCGTCTTCAGTAGTTTCTCCATCCTTAATGTTCAGTTTGGTTCTGATATGGTCAAGGATTTTTTCGCTTCCACAAACCATACAAGGTCCTGTTCTGCAAACTTCCAAAACATATTTACCCACCGGCTTCATATTAAACATGGTATAGAAAGTAGCCACTTCATATACTTCGATCGGTTGGATACTTAATAGTCCGGCAACATAATCCATCACAGGAACATCTAACCATCCTCCGAATTCTTTCTGTGCCAGGTGAAGTACAGGAAGAAGAGCAGATTTCTGTCTTCCTTCAGGATATCTTGCGATAATTTTGTGTACCTGTGCTAAACTTTCCGGTTTAAAAGCTATTGTTTCGCTCATTTTTGAAATTTTAGATTTTAGATTTTAAATTCTAAACGAATAACGGTCTAAAATCAATTTATAATTTATAATTCAAAATTTATAATTCCAGTTATGCGTCTAATTCTCCCGCAATAATATTCATACTACACATCGTTACAATGGCATCTGAAATTACAGAACCTGTAATCATTTCAGGGTATGCCTGATAGTAGATGAAGCATGGTCTTCTGAAGTGAAGTCTGTAAGGACTTCTTCCTCCGTCACTCACAAGATAGAAACCTAATTCTCCGTTTCCACCTTCTACAGCATGATAAACTTCTCCTTTAGGGACATCAGTTTCACCCATTACAATTTTGAAATGGTAGATTAATGCTTCCATTTTCTGATATACATCTGCCTTTTCAGGAAGATAGAAATCAGGAACATCCGCGTGGAATGGCCCTTCCGGAAGATTTTCGTATGCTTGTTTGATAATTTTGATTGATTCCCAGATTTCCTGTTGACGAACCATGAAACGGTCGTAAGTATCTCCTGAAGTTCCTACAGGAATAATGAAGTCGAAATCTTCGTATGAGGAATAAGGCTGTGCAACTCTTACATCGTAATCTACACCTGCTGCACGTAAATTTGGACCTGTGAAACCGTAGCTTAATGCTCTCTCGGCAGAAATTGCTCCTGTACCAATGGTTCTGTCCATAAAAATTCTGTTTCTTTCTAATAGTGTACAGAATTCTTTGAATCTTGGTGGGAAAGTTTTTAAGAAGTCTTTCAGCAACTCATGAAACTTAGGAGTGAAATCTCTTTCAAAACCTCCTATTCTTCCCATATTGGTTGTCATTCTGGCTCCGCAGATCTGTTCATACATATCATAAATACGTTCTCTTTCGATGAACATATAAGTAAGACCTGTAATGGCTCCTGAGTCCATTCCGGTTACCCCGTTACAGATCAGGTGGTCACCGATTCTGGCTAGCTCCATCAAGATAACACGCATATAGTCTACACGTTTTGGAACTTCCACGCCAATCAGCTTCTCTACTGTCATGTGCCAACCTAAGTTATTGATGGGTGCAGAACAGTAATTCATACGGTCTGTAAGGGTAGTGATCTGAGAATAGTTTCTTCTTTCAGAAATTTTCTCAAATGCTCTGTGGATGTATCCTACTGTTTGCTCTGCGTGAAGGATTCTTTCTCCGTCCATCGTTAAGATATTCTGGAAAATCCCGTGCGTAGCAGGGTGGGTAGGTCCAAGATTCAGGGTATATAATTGTCCGTCAATCTGTTCCTTACTTTCGTACTGGTTTAGTATATTAGATAATGAGTTATCTTTCATAATTTAAATGCTTTAGGCTATAGGCTCTAGGCTTTAAGCATATCGCTTACTGCTTACTGCTTATTGCATTATTTTTTATCTTCCGAACATGCTATCGTTCTTGTCGGTTCTTGTACCGTCTTCAAGGCGATATTCCTTCAACATTGGGTGGTATCCAAGATCTTCCATATTTAAAATAGGTCTGAGATCCGGGTGTCCTTTAAATTTAATCCCATAGAAATCATACGTTTCTCTTTCCATCCAGTTGGCTCCTGCATATAGCTCTACAAGAGAGTCTACTTCAATATTTTCTCTGGACATAAAGATTTTCAGACGTAATCTGAAATTAGCCATCATATTATGCAAATGGTAGACAACACCAATTTCCTTTTCAGGGAATTCAGGATAATGAATACCACAGATATCCGTAAGGAAATTAAATTCCAGTGATGAATCTTTCAGATAGTGAATGATTTTCTTAATATCTTCTTTCTTCACTTCAATCGTCAGCATTCCATAAGGTTCTGAGCTTGAAATGACAGATTCCGGAAATTCTCTTGTGATGGCTTCTAATACAAATTCGTTTGTCATTTCCGTTTAGTTGCTTATGTTGTAAGAATCTAATAATTTCTGATATTCAGGCATGTCTCTTCTTCTGATGCTTTCGCTTTCCGCAAGAGCCTGTACCTGCATTACGCCTTCAATGATCTGTTCAGGTCTTGGAGGACATCCAGGAACGTAAACGTCTACCGGAATAATTTTATCAATTCCCTGAAGTACAGAATACGTATCAAAAATACCACCGCTGGAAGCACAAGCTCCAACTGCTACAACCCATTTCGGCTCAGCCATCTGAGTGTAAACTTCTTTCAGGACTGGTCCTAATTTCTTTGATATAGTTCCGCAAACCATCAGCATATCTGCTTGTCTTGGAGAGAAAGAGTTTCTTTCCATACCAAATCTTGAAGCATCATAAGTCGGGTTCAGGGTAGCCATAAACTCGATACCACAACAAGAGGTTGCAAAGGGTAACGGCCAAAGTGAAAACTTTCTTGCCATCCCGATTACACTGCTCAGTTTTGTTGCGAAAAACCCTTCTCCTTCATAGCCTTCGGGAGCAGGTGCATCTGTTCTTATTACTGGTTTTTTATCTGACATTTTTAGTAAATATTTAAAGATTAAAATATTTAAAGATTAAAAACAAGACCTTTACAATCTTTAAATTACTTAAATAAAATCAATCTTTTAATGTTAAAATTTATTTATCCCAATCCAGTGCGCCTCGTTTCCAGACATAGAAAAACGCTACGAAGAAGATCGCAACGAATGTAAGCACGGCAAGGAAACCTTCCATACCGAATTCTCTGAAGTTGACAGCGTAAGGATAAAAGAATACGATTTCAATATCGAATAGTACGAACAATACCGCAGTCAGGAAGTACTTGATAGAAAACGGTGTTCTTGCGTTTCCTTCTACAGGAACTCCACATTCCCAGCTTTGGTTTTTTACAGAGTTTCCTTTTTTCTGCTGTGGACCTAAGAAATGTGCTCCAAGCAAAGAAACAGCTACAAATCCTACTGCTACACCAGCCTGGATAAGGATTGGAATATAACTTTCAGGTAAATTCATTTTTGCATTATTATCTCAATTTGCAAATTTAGCGAATAAACAAGAAAGCATGAAATTTATCAGCTTAAAAGTCGGATTAAAATGAGCTAAATCGGTAATTTAGAATCAATAAAAATTAGCTTTTTATGATTATTTTTTTGTGGTGTTTTTCCCCTTTTTTTGTAGTAACTCTGGAAAAATTATATCCCATCATGTACATTGCGGATATTTTGAATTTATTTATTAGGGAATAAAAGCAAGCGATTAAAGGCCCTCTTGGGTTATGTTTATCACTTATTTTTTCATTTTTTTCAAAAGAGTGTAAGCCATAAAGGAAATATATCCAAAAAGAATACTGGCAAAAAGAATATTAATTACTGTATTGGTTTTGTCATCGGGCGACTGAAAAAAAATGTTATAACCGATAAATCCGGCAATTAAAATAGCAAATATAATAAGCTGTGGTTTCATAAAGTTCAAAGTTTGGGTGTGAGTTTACGTTTTACAAAATGCAGTATCAATTATTTGAGTTCCATTGAATACGTTCTTCTTCTTTTATGATTCACCGGATTGTAATCCTGCCACAACAGCTGAATACTTTTGTTTTCTTCCAGTTCCGGATTGGTTTCAAGGTATTTAACACCCTTTTTTCTGAATATGTCCCAGATTTCTTTGAAAATAATTGACGTTACTCCTCTTCTCTGATAATCCGGATGAATTCCGATCAGGTAGAAGTTTGCTCTGTCATTTTTCTTTCCTGCCTGTAAGAAATGCCACCAGCCAAAAGGAAGCAGTTTTCCACCGGACTTCTGCAGGGCTTTGGAATAAGAAGGCATTGTAATAGCGAAAGAGATCAGATTATTGTGCTCATCAGCAATACAAACAATGAAATCTTTATCAATAAGTTTGAAATATTTCTCTTTGTAGGTTTTGCGCTGTTCATCTGAAATTGGAGTATACGTAGAAAGATGTTTGTAAGTCTCATCCAGAAGATCAAACATAGGATCTACATACTGAATAATCTCTTCTTTGTTTTTGAATTTTAAAACTTTCAGCTTGTATTTTTCAGAAATAAGCTGATTAAATTTATGAATTTTGTCCGGTAATGTTTCAGGGAAGATGATTTCAAACTCTACCCATTCCTTTTCCTTAGTCAATCCCAGGTTCTCAAGATGTGTTGGGTAGTAATCACTATTGTAAATTCCTATCATTGTTGCCAGCTGGTCAAAACCTTTGATCAGCATTCCTGCCTTGTCAAGATTGGTGAAGCCCATTGGACCTTCAATCTTGTCAATATTTTTTTCTTTGGCATAATCAACCGCTTTTTGAATCAATGCCTTTGAAACTTCAGCATCATCAATAAAGTCGATCCATCCAAAACGTACTTTTTTAATGCCTAACTCTCTCTCTTCTTTGTGGTTGATCAGAACTGCAATTCTTCCTACAATCTTGTTATTCTTATAAGCCAGAAACTGTTTGGCTTCTGAATATTGAAGCGCAGGATTTTCATCCGCATTCCAAATGTTGATTTCGTCATTGATAAAGGACGGAACATAGTAGGGATTGTTTTTATACAAATCCATCGGAAACCTTACGAATTGCTTGAGCTGACCCGCTGTTTTTACTTCAATAATTGAAACTGTAGACATGTTTTTTGAGAGGAATTAAAGGACAAATATAAATAATAATATCTTATACTTTGGCACAGTTTTTATATGATTATGGGTAAAATTAAACACAAAATTTATATAAAATGGTGGGTTATTATATCATTATTGGTATTTCAATGTTGGTGAGCTGGTGGGTTTCGTCCAGATTGAAATCGAAATTTGAATATTATTCCAATGTACACCTTCGAAATGGTCTTTCGGGGAAAGAAGTAGCGGAAAAGATGTTGAGAGACAACGGAATAAATGATGTTCAGGTCATATCAGTACCCGGACAGTTGACGGACCACTATAATCCGGCAGATAAAACAGTAAACCTTTCTGAAGGCGTTTATATGCAGAGAAACGCAGCAGCAGCGGCAGTAGCAGCTCACGAATGCGGACATGCAGTACAACATGCGGTAGGATATTCTATGTTGAATTTACGTTCAAAACTGGTTCCTATTGTGAATATAAGTTCCAATCTGATGCAGTTTGTCCTTATTGCGGGTATCGCGGTAATGGCTGCATCCAGAACAATTGAGAATCCAAATGGAAATACAACTGTGCTGGCAATCGGAGTTGCAATGTTTGCGATGACCACACTTTTTGCTTTTGTAACACTTCCAGTGGAATACGATGCGAGTAACAGAGCGATGAAGTGGCTTAAAGATACCGGAACGGTAACTGCAGAAGAATTTGTTGGAGTACAGGATAGTTTGAAATGGGCTGCAAGAACTTATGTGGTAGCCGCATTAGGTTCTCTGGCACAACTTCTTTACTGGGGATCTTTGCTTCTTGGTGGAAGAAGGGATTAATCATTAAATTCAAATGAAACATATTGCATCTCGGAAAGCTTTTCTGAGATGCTTTCTTTTTGTGCCAGTTTCAAGGATGCGGTGAGAATACAGTTTTCATCAGCATCGAAATTCAAAACTTTAGCATCAAATTTAGAAAGTAGGGTGAAAATAGTATTCTGCTGATTGAAGTTAAATTGAATTTCTACTTCTGTTTCTAATTCTCTGGTAATAATACTTGTTTCCTCCAATGTAATCTTCGCAGATTCTTTATAAGTTTTTACAAGTCCGGAAACTCCCAGTTTGGTTCCTCCATAATAACGGACAACAATGACAAGAACATTCGTGATTTCATTAGCCAAAAGCTGGTTGTAAATAGGTAAACCGGCACTTCCGGAAGGTTCACCATCATCATTGGCGCGATAGTTTTCCCCATTTAATCCCATTCTGAAAGCATAGCAGTGATGAGTAGCTTTCGGATGTTCTTCCCTTATCTTTTCCAGCGCACTCTTTAATTCTTTTTCATTGGTTACCGGGTAAGCAAATCCGATAAACTTGCTTCCTTTTTCTTTTAAAAGTGTATTTTCTATGGGTTTTTCTATGGTTTTGTATTCAAACGTCATCAGAGTAGCTGCTTTGTTTTGCAAAAATATTAAATAAATCCTAGTAGTTAATTAAAGAAGCTGCCAGATTTCTGACAGCTTCCCAATTTTATGTATTGCAACTTTTATTATTTCTATCCGCAATAATCCAGCGGAAGTAAACAAATGTAGTTTGTAGGGCCACAGAAGTCTGTAGGACAGAAATCTCTACATCTTGTAAGGTCTCCATTAGGCAAAGTACAGTTTACAAAAGCTCCGCCTTGAATTGATTTTAAACCGATTCTTGATACTTTTTTCAAATTTTTCATGATATTAGTTTTTTGTTTTATATTAAAATTTAACAAGGGAATGTTCCATCGGCCCAAGGTGGTGGACAACTCATGCTGGAAGGTGTTGCACAGCAATGCTGTAATGAAGGAGGGTAAAATGAGCAGCATTCCGGAGCGATACCTCCCTGAACTGTTTTCAGCTCCTGTCTTGAAACTTTCTTTAAATTTTTCATAGTAATTTTGATTTGTAAGACTAATGTAAAGAAATTATTTCATTTTACGGTGATAAAAAATATTATTTTGCTTTAAAAAATGAAACAGTATTATCTCTGAAATTTTCAATTGTAGCAGGAATTTGATCGAATTCCGGGGCTTTTGTCCCATTTTCTAATATCAAATTCTCATTTTTAATTACAATGGCTTCGTCCCAAAGATTAGCATTGATAAACTGCTGCAGAGTAAAACGGCCGCCTTCAATAATGACAGACTGGATTTGTTCTTTATACAATACCTCCATAAGTTCCTGCAGAAAATGAGCCTTGTGGATTTGAATAAATTGAATGTGTTCTTCAGTACTTTCTTTCACGGAATTTAAAACCAATGTTCTTGCTTCACTGTTGTAAATATTGAAACTGGCAGGAACTTTTAAGTCAAAATCAATCAGAATTCTGACAGGATTTACGCCTTCAGTATTTCTAACGGTAAGACTTGGGTTGTCATTCAAAGCGGTTTGCGTGCCTACTAAAATGGCATGCTCGTCAGCTCTTAACTGGTGAACAAACTGGTTCACTAATGTATTGGAAACGGCTGTCGGTTTAAAATCTTTATCCAAAAATCCATCATCGGATTCTGCCCATTTTAAAATGATATATGGTCTTTTCTTTTCGTGGTAGGTGAAAAACCTTTTGTTAAGTTCAATGCATTCTTTTTCAAGAATTCCTGATATGGCTTCAATTCCAGCATCCTGAATGATTTTCTTTCCTTTGCCATTCACTTTATCATGAGAATCCATAGCACCAATCACCACTTTTTTAAACCCTAATTCTTTAATTTTCAAGGCACATGGCGGAGTTTTTCCATAATGTGCGCAGGGTTCCAGAGATACATAGATTGTAGATTCCGGAATAAGATCTTTATTCTTAACAGAATTGATTGCATTGATCTCTGCATGGTGTTCTCCTGCTTTGTGATGATATCCTTCACCAATGATCTCTCCGTTGTGTACGATCACACTTCCAACAAGAGGGTTAGGATAGGTGTTGCCAAGAGCTTTTTGAGCCAGCTCGATACATCTTTTAATATAAAATTCGTCGTTGTTCATATGTATAAAAAGAAAAAAGCGAAGACAAATTGCTTTGCTCCGCCTTTATTTATTTTGTTATCTGTTAATCTCCGCTGATAATACTGTGAAGATTTTGTTTTAACGTTTCAAGATGAGCTTTTTTCTCATCAATCGTGTTATATGTGTCTTTTAAAAGAGGGTTTTCTCTGGACGGTTTGTTAAAGAAAGAAAGGTTATTTTCCAGTTTAACGATTTCTGCCTCAAGATCAGAGATTTGATTTTTGATCTTTCTGGCTTTGTCTGTAAGTTGGTTTTCAGATAAACCTTCCTCTTTCAGTTCAAGTTCATTGATTTTGTTTATTTTCAATTTCTCTCTTAATGTCTTGTTGAATTCAGAGTTGATTGAAATTTTATCTCTAGGAACTTTTCCGATGTTATTCCATGAAGTTTTAATTTGCTCAATTCTTTCGATACTTCCTTCTTCGTTGGAAACTTCCTTAAGCTCATCAAGAAGAGCTTTTTTGTTCTTATAGTTTTCTTTCCAGTTGTCAGTAGATGTGTTGCTCTTCTCTCTGTAGTTGTTGAAGAATGCATTACAAGCGTCACGGAATTCATCCCAGATTTTATTGGTCATGCTTTTTGGAACATGCCCGATTTTTTTCCAGTCTTCCTGAAGTTTTTTGAATAACGGAACGGCAATATCCCATTCCTCATTATTCATATTGTCCTGTGCAGTCTGGATCAGTTTTAATTTTTCTTCAAGATTCGCCTGTTGAGAACCTTTTAACGATTTATAATAGTTATTTTTCGTTGTATTGAAACCTCTTAGTGTTGTTTTGAAATCATTCCAGTTTTGGTTGGAAAGTTTTCTTGGAACACTTCCTGTCATTAAAAAGTCAGAACGCAGATCTTCCACTCTTTTGATGGCATTTTGCCAGTAGTTGTGGTTAGGAGTTTCAGAAGGTTCAGACAGTTTCTTGATTTCAGCAATAATCTGATTTTTCTTTTCAAGATTTTCACTCTGTTCTTTTTCAATAGAAGCTGAAAGTTCAGATTTTCTTTCATGAATTTTGTTCGAAATTTCTTTGAACTCTTCCCATGTTTTCTCACGGAATTCCTCTGCTACAGGCTCAGCTTCTTCTTTCCAAAGTTTGTGAAGATACTGAAGTTCATTTAGAGCCTTCTGGATAACGGGTTCATTTTCCAGCTCTTTAGCACGGGCAATAATGTGTTCTCTCTTTTCCAGATTGTGGCTGTATTCCTGCTCCAAAAATTCCTTATTAAGATCCAGCATCTGATAAAACTGATTCAGGTGGTGGAAATAGTTATTGTTAAGAATTTTGAATTCAGACTTTGCAACCTGTCCGGCTTTTGACCAGTCTTCTTTAATCTCACGAATAGATTTGAAAAGATTGACACCCGGTTCAGAGTTGGTGTATAGATTTTTAAGTCTTTCGATAATGCTTTGACGGTGATCAAGGTTTTTCTTTTGCTCTTCTTCCTGTCCTTTCTGGAAGGTATCATGTTTTTCCTTGAAAATATTAACCAACGCAGAATACTTAGTCTGAGAAGGGTGTTCGTAGCTGAAATTTTCAGCTGGATTTCCGGCTTCTACATATTCATGCTTTTTATCCTCCACTTCATCATGGATGTAATGACTTGCTTTCTCTTTCAGCTGGTTGAATCTTTTGAAGTTCTCACCGGCGTTGGGAGTATTGATGATTTTTTCCATTTCCTTTAAAGCATCGGCAAGGGAAATTTCTTCTTCATGGTCATCCAAGTGTTCTGTATCATCTTCATGTTGGTTTGCATCATGAGAAACGGTGTTTTCTGATGGGTCCTGAGATACTTCGTTAGGATTTTTCTTTTCTTCGTTTTCAGAAAGATTGTTTTCTGTAGTCATAGCAAATCTTTTATGTGAGTGGCGTTAATATCCTTTAAATATAGCTTTAAGGCCAATTAAAGTACTAATTTATGTTATTTTTTTTGAAAATTCCAAATTTCCCAAGCTTTTTCTGCTTGCTGTTCAAGCATATAGTACCCATTCACTGTTTTTGCTCCTTTTTCTGAGGCATTGATGATGAATTGGGTGTAGTTTGGGTTGTAAATCAGATCAATAACCAGATGATCTGAAGAAAGCCCGTCAAAAGGAAAGTTCAGACAATCTTTCACATTCGGGAAAGTACCTACCGGTGTACATTGGATGATAATTTTATGTTTGGCAACAGTTTCCTGATCAAGATTTTCATAATTGATTTCTGTACTCCTTGAAATAGTTACAGAAGGAATATTGTGTTTGTCCAATGCATATTTGACTGCTTTTGCTGCGCCTCCGTTTCCTAAGATCAATGCTTTATCCTGTGAAGGTTTTTTGTGTAAAAGAAGCGTCTTTTCAAAACCGAACGCATCTGTATTGTAGCCGGTTTTTTTGCCATCCTGAATAAGAACGCAATTGACGGCACCTATTTTCTCAGCTTCATCACTTAGTTCATCAAGATAATCGATTATTTTTTCTTTATAAGGGATGGTCACATTGAATCCTAACAGGTCCGGAGAAGCAAAAAGGTTTTCTACTTCATTGATTTCATTCAGATCAAAAATATCGTAGGAGAAATTCTTCAGCATGAGCTTTTGGAAATTGTTTTCGAAGAATTTTTTAGAAAAAGAATAAGAAATATTTCGTCCTATCAATCCTAATTTTTTATTGGAATCCATACATCAAAAATAAAAAAAAGACCGGATAAATCCGGCCTTGGTTTGAAATATTTTTTAATAATTAATCTACGATAAATTTAGAAGAGAAATTATCTGTTTTAAGGATATAAGTTCCTTTTACCATACCTTTAAGGTTGATTTTGTTTGAATGTCTGAAAGGGTTTGCAATTGTTTCAATTAGTTTTCCTGAAAGATCATAGATCTCAGCTTTTGAAATTTTGCTAAGGTTTTCTCCTTTTACAAATAATTCATTATTTCTTACCGGGTTAGGGTAGATGGTAAATGCTGATTTGTCTTTTTGGTTTTCAGCAGTAGCTAACGTAGTTCCGAAACATGTCCAGCTAAGATCATCCAGAGCAACTCTGTTGGAAGTAGAAGAATTTGTCAGTTTAATCACCGCATTTCCGCTTACATTTATATTATTGATGGTAGTTGTAGTAACAACATTACTGTAAGGAATAGTTCCTACATTAACATCGTTTACAAAAACATTGAAATATCCTGCGCTTCCGGAGAATTTCAATTGAGTTGTTAAAGTTAAGCTTTGAACTCCACCTGAAAAAGTTGAACTTGTTAAAGTTCCATTTTTTATGGTAATGGCTTTATTATTGATGGTTTGGTCAACTCTTGAGTCAGTAGCAGTCCATGAAATTCCATTGTTGGTCCAGTTTACTGTCAGGTATGTATTTACAGGACCGCTGATTGTTTCAAAATTTTCAGTTCCACAGCTTCCTCCACCGGCAGGTACATCAAGAGTTGTTTCTGTAGCTGTTGTACTTTGTGGAGAAGAGTTTGCGAAAGCATCTTTAGCAATGATGTAGAATGTGTATTGAGTCAATGGTGATAATCCAGAAACAATAGTAGATGTTGTTGTGCCTGAAACAGTCGCTTTTAAGGTTCCGTTGGCATAAATCTCATACGAAGTTACTCCCACATTATCCGTAGCAGCTGTCCAGCTTAAAGCAATAGAGTTTGAAGTTGGGTTGCTGGCAACAAGGTTGGTTGCTGCTGTAGGGGCTTGGTTATCAACAACCGGAGCTCCCCAGATCTGAGTGACATATTCAGGGTGATCAATGAAAGGATTTCTGTTTCCCTGGTAAGTATAAGAAGCATTGTTTCTTGCAATTTCTTCAGCAGACACAGGGTCCATAGCATTCCATGCTAAATATTGATTAAGTGCCCAAGGCTGTAGTCCCGGGAATGCTGTGTTACCAAGCATGTCACCAGTAGTGAAATTAGGAAGTTTATCCTCATATCTTGTCACAAAATAAAGAATCATTCTCGCAATGTCTCCTTTGAAAGCGTCAATAGGTTCAAATACCGTACCTCCGTATCCTGCTGATACGGATGTACCTAGTTTAGATCCGTTTTTAGATGTAAAAGAAGTATTGCCAACGATTCCGAAAGGGTAGTTGGATCTCATTCCGTTTACTTTTCCATCGGTAGCTCGGATAAAATGAATATCCGCAACCATAGGAGAAGCACTGTTGAATAAACTCTGAGGAATCACGTGCTCTCTGTTGTAGCAGTCGCCTTCATTAGAATATCCTGTAGATCCGCACTGACTGGTTCCCAGGGTGAAATTATACTGATCCGGTCCATTTGGATTTTCAGAATAAATATCCAGAATTGTCCCGTCATTTTCATAGAAATAATCACGATCCGTGGTAGCATAGCCTGTCCATAAACCACCATAGCCATGATCTATATGTCCATCACTGATAATGGTTTTAAGAGCTGTTTTAAGAGCAGCACCTGTTAAGGTCGGCGATTGGTTATAATATCCTGCCGGAGCCTGTGCCAAAGCGCTTATAAATGTCACGCTTAAAAGAAAAAAAGATAAAATTTGTTTCATTTTTTAAAATTGGGGCGTAAAGGTACGAAAAAATGAAACCGAAGTATATTAATTGTATGTAATATATAAAGATGAAATGTTAGCCTTTAGTAATATATTCTTTACTGATTTTTGAAAAGAACCATGAAATAGTAATTCCAAATAAGGAAGCTGTAAGAGCTACGATAAGATAATTTTTACCTACAATTTTTACCGGGAATGGCAGAACCTCATTGGCTCTGAAGAATTCTGTGTAAAGCTGGAAGTAGCAAAGTGCTGTTCCAAGAATTAATCCTGTAATCACTCCGGAAATAACAATCAGGAGCCCAGTGTAGAAATAGGTCATTCTTAAATGGCTTAAAGGGAAGCCGAGTGATATCAATGATTTTGCCTGCTCCTTTTTATCAAGCTGAAGAATAATAATGGCTCCGGCAAGATTAAAGGTCGTAATAAAGATGACCAATGCAAAGATCAGGTAAATAAAAAGCTTTTCAGTGTTGATCATTTTCCAGAAAGCAGCATTTTCCTCTTCCTTGGTTTTGATCTCGATATTTTTTCCGAGAGAAGAAAGCAGGCTTTGTTTTACAGTATCTGCATTTTCCGGATTTTTCAGTTTAATAACAATCTGGTAAGCGGACTTTTTAGGAAGAGTAAGTAATTCTTCTGTAAGCTCAATAGGAGAAACGATATAATTGTCCAGCTGGTCTTTTCCCGGGAAAACACCCGTTACCAGAATATCTCTTTTATTATAGATGTCTTCTTCCTTACTGATAATCCCTGTTCCCGGTTTGGGCATAAAAACGGTTGCATAATGATTGGAAGAATCCACAGGAATTGAAAGTCTGTTATCCAGACTGTTTTCCATCAATACCTCATTCGAGTATTTGAAACTTGGATAAGTTCCGTAAAACACTTCTTTATTAATAGGATTTACCTTAACATAAGCCGAATCTACACCTCTTAGGTAAGCAATATCACCCTTTCCGTTGAAACTGATATATACTTTTTCTTCAATAACGCGGGAAAAACTACTGATTTCCTTATTGTTGCTCAAAACTTTACTGACGTTATCCAGATTTTTGATGGTTTTTCCGGAGGTGCTTTTTAACGTAAGATCAGCATGAAGATTGGAAATAAGATCTTTGTTCAGGTCTTCAAGTCCTGAAAAAACAGAAATAATGACGAACATTGCAGCCACAGCAACCGTCATGGCACCTACGGCCAGCCACGTAATGAACGTAACGGCAGTACTTCCCTTTTTAGCCAAAAGGTATCTGGATGCTATGTAAAATGCAATATTCTTCAAGATCTATAAAACAGGATTGTCGCCTTCGCCTCTTAATTCTCTTTCCAGTCTTTCAACATCATCAAGAGCGGTATCCAGGTAAAAGTTAAGTTGTGGAATAATACGCACCTGTTTTGCCATTTTCTGGCCAATGAAGTTTCTGTATTGAGGTTTGTTTTCTTCAATCTCCTTCATCACAGCGGTACGGAATTCCTGTGGGAAAATGCTTAAATAAATCTTAGCAATTCCTAAGTCAGCAGTTACTTTTACATCTGAAACAGATACCAATATGCTCTGTTTGCTTTCTGAGGCCTGTTTGCGGAAAAGCTCTGCGAAGTCTTCCTGAATGATCTGTGCTACTTTTCTTTGTCTGTTACTTTCCATAATTTCTGCAAATTTAGTACTTTTGTTTGAATTGATACTTTGAAATTCAACTACAGTATCAAATTTACGATTTAATTATATTGATTAGTATTTATGAAACTAGAACATATTGGTATTGCTGTAAAGTCTTTAGGGGTTTCTGATGAACTTTTTGCCAAATTATTAGGAAAAGAATCCTATAAAAAAGAAACAGTGGAAAGAGAAGGAGTAGTAACTTCTTTCTATGAAACGGGAGAAAGTAAAATTGAGCTTTTAGAAGCCAGTAATCCTGAAAGTCCGATCTCTAAATTTATCGATAAAAAGGGAGAAGGCATCCATCATCTGGCATTTGGCGTTGAAAATATCGTGGAGGAAGTGAAAAGACTGAAAAAAGAAGGATTTCAGTTTATCTCCGAAGAACCGAAAGAAGGTGCTGATAACAAATTAGTTGTATTCCTTCATCCTAAGTCTACAAACGGTGTACTGGTAGAACTTTGCCAAGAAAAGCAATAAAAAATTTTGTAGTGAAAGAAATTTTACTATTTTTGCAAACACAAAATTTAACCAAGTTTTGAGGTCCTATAGCTCAGTTGGTTAGAGCACCTGACTCATAATCAGGTGGTCCCTGGTTCGAGCCCAGGTGGGACCACTTTTTAAATCAAGCACTTACAGAAATGTAGGTGCTTTTTTATTTTTCTGACTAACATTTGAGAGCGGCTAATCTTTTTTATATTTTATTTGTATTTTTATATTCTAAAAAGATTGGAAAGCAGGACAAAATATAATTCTTGAATTTATAAATAAATATAGCACATTTAAAACCTCGCAAAAGGATTATTTGGAACTAAACAAAGGTGATTTCAGTTTAACAGCAGATATTTTGTCAAGATATAAGGATAAATTATAACTATCTTAGTTGTAATACAAGTCCTTTCGTATTTAATAATCGCCAAATCATTGCAATAAAAGATGCAATGATTTTTTTGTTGTAAAAAAAACATTGTAAAAATGTGTTCAATACTTAGTTTATCTTATTTAGGTTTATTTTACAAAATTGTACTGGTTTAGTAAGTGCTGTAAGCATATACTTTTGATAAAAAAGTTTTATGAAACCAACAGAAAAAATTATTGCATTAGGGAAACAAATTGCTACTCTAATAGAAACACAAACAGAATTCACTTCAAAAGCCTTGTTAATCCTCTCTTTAGGAGTTAAAAGTATCTATTCAAAAGAAGAGGCTGCACTTTTTTTTAATCTTGACCCTGATTATCTGT
The DNA here is from genome assembly GCF_002025665.1 of Chryseobacterium indologenes. Taxonomy (GTDB): domain Bacteria; phylum Bacteroidota; class Bacteroidia; order Flavobacteriales; family Weeksellaceae; genus Chryseobacterium; species Chryseobacterium metallicongregator. Next base: position 699,585 of record NZ_CP018786.1, read on the forward strand.
ATCAGCTTAAACACCATTGGAAGATATTACACGATTAAAAAAGACTTTATCCTTAAAAAATATGTTGAAATGTTGAATTGATAGCTAATGAAAATAAAATTATTGTTTCGATGTTTTACATCGAGCAAATGTTTTCAGAACTTAAATTACCGATTACTGAAAAGCATGATTGGTTAGCGAATCAAACAATTCTTTCAAGAAAGAGTTCAATGCAGATAAGAGATTGAATAACCAATTGAATAAAAAATTTATGGAATTTGATCCAAAATATCACGCATTTTTTGAATCGGCCGAGTTTGAAGAGACAAGAAATTTAATTATTGAAAACATATCAGAAACCAAATCGGCTTTAAAAAAGATAACAGAATATAATTCTAATTTTTTGGTTTCTTTTTTTATTGATATTTTCCATATGCATATCAACAGGACTTTTATTTCCAGCCAAAGATTGTTCGAAATGATCATTTATGATTACTTACTCCGCCACAATAAGATATTGTCTAAACAGTCCTGGATGTTAAATTAAAATATTGAAAACCAATATTTTGAAATAGAAATAAGCCCTGTAAATTTATAAATCTATATTGTATTTATTAGGAAATCTTATAGTGAACAGATAAATTTGCTGCAGAAAATATAACATAGCAGAATCCGAAAAGCTTATAGAGTAGGACAATTCAAGGAACTTTCAAATGATTATTAGTAATGTGTATTTTCCGAATCAATTAAATGTTATGATGTTTATGTTTTGTATGTGTACGGTACATAATTAAATATAGCTGATCATCAAAAAGCCCAATGCCAGGGTGTGTATGGCAAAAACAAATTTTAATTTTTATTTTTTTTTAATTATGAGAATAAAAAAAATATTACTTAGCATATTCGCTGCTCTTGTTTTAATGATATCAATATTTCTTTATATGAATAAGGATAAATTTGTCTATGTAGGTTCAGTAGATATTATTGAAGTCGATTGCAGCAAAAAAATTCAAATCTTGAGCGAAGTTTTAGAAAGTGACCAAAGGATTAGAAAATCAAATGAATTAATCAAATACGCTAAAGAAGATCACAGGAATCAAGAATTAGTCATTAGCATTATTGAAAAGTGTGGGATGCCAACATTAAAGGAGGTGGGTCAAAAACAAATGGATGCAATCTGGTTGGGACTGCAACATACTACTAATGAAATCAGAAAAAAGTATTTTCCACAAATAGAGAAAGCGGTTGAAAATGGAGACTTATCTAAACAACAATATGCATTGATGAAAGATAGGATTTTAATGGACGAAGGAAAACCCCAAATATATGGTTCGCAAATAGAAAATGGTAAATTGTATAAATTAGAAAATCCTGAAACTGTGAACGAAAGAAGAAAAAAAATGGGAATGGAACCAATAGAGGATTATTTAAAGAATTTCCATATTCAGTTCAATCCGAATTAACAACACAACATATAACTCCGGTCATAATTATAGGAGTAGGTGATTTATCGATACGTTTATGTCTTTCTGGACGAAGTGCGTTTAATATTCTTGAATTAATGAAATGCATGGGTGCCCCTATAGAATACTGCAAAAAACTTATTCTTACGACGCATATCAATGTGATTTCGAAATAAGTTTACAAAGATAAAATTTCTTATAATTTTTCCTTAATGCAAAATATTTGCATTAATATATTTTACATTATTATAAATCATATAATAGGGAATGCCCTGCCCCCTTTAAGTGCAGAGTTAATACTTAAATCGTTTTATTATGTTAAAATTAGAAGATTTCAAAATTAAAGAAATTGAGACTTTAGATTCAATCAAAGGTGGTAAAGGAGATTGTCTTTACACGACCCATGAAACTGTGAATTTTTTAGGTTGGATCATTGAAACTGGTACTAAGGGTGATATAAGCCCAGATTAGTATTAGCAAGAGCTAATTTGCAATTAATTACCTCTATAGCAAATTCTTATTTGTAGATAGAGGTAATTTTATTTTAAAATAACAATCAATGGCAAAACATTTAATTGTAACTCAAGATAGTGATGGATCTTCAGATGAAGTTTGTAGCTGGTTTTATAGATATGGTGTGTCTTTTAAAAGATTAAATCTTGATTCATATAAAATAATAGATCGTAATAATGATCTATATTCAGACTATTTTAATTTCGATAATATTGACATAAGTATTCCCGGTGAAAAAAAAGTTAATGATGAAAACTTTACGGAAAAATTTACTTCGATTTGGTATAGAAGGCCAAGTGCTAATGTTGAAAACATGGTAATTGACGAAACTGAGTCAGGTCTCTCTAAATTTCTTCTCCATAAAATAAGATCAAATCAAAAATCGGAATTAAAAGAACTTTACAGTTACATTTTCAATTCCATACAGGGTTCGGTCATATTAGGAAATAGATTAAAAACTAGAGTGAACAAATTAGAAATTCTATCTATAGCAAGCAAATTAGGAATTTGCATTCCTAGAACCAAAGTAATTTCTACAAAAAGTCAAATTTTAGAATTTCAAAAAGAGGTTAACAGTTCCCTTATAACTAAATCAATTTTTGAGCCAATAGCTGCTATGGACGATGACTCAAAACAAAGACACATATCTTACACGAATGAATTGACGGATTCTATACTAGACAAAATACCAAATTATTTTTCACCGAGCTTGGTACAAGAAAAGATAGAAAAAGATTTTGAAATCAGAACTTTTGTTATGGGAGAAAACTACTACAGCATGGCTATATTCTCCCAGAACAACGAACAAACCGCTGTAGATTTCAGAAGATACGATTTTAAAAAACCAAGTAGAAATATTCCTTTTACTTTACCTGAAGAATTGACTATAAAAATAAAAGAACTGTTAAAAATAATAGAATTTAATACGGGTTCAATTGATATTATCAAAGGTAAAGATGGGAAATACTATTTTTTAGAAATCAACTCAGTCGGACAATTTGGAATGGTTAGCAAGCCTTGCAATTATAATATAGAGTATCACATATATAAATATTTAACCAGAGATGAAGAATAAACTTCTTAATTCGGAAATTTCACTTGAAAAGTTATCCCTTAACAATATTTTAATTGATTCATTTGAATATTCAGATAATAATAACATTAGGAAATTTTTTTTAGCTCGAAATTCATTGATAAATACTAATCAATATGTAGTCAGAGAATACTATAAACAAAATACGACAGTAATTTTGAATTATGAATAAAAATAAATATGTAAGAGTTTTTACAGACTGTTATTTAGTTGATGGAGATAATGGCTATCTAATATATGATTTATCAAGACAGAAACTCCTTTCTATAAGTCAAACTGCATACAACGTACTAAAAGAAATTGATGGAAAAAGGATTGATTCTATAATATCAAAATTTGGGAATGGCATAATTGATATAATTGATTATTTCCTTACAGAGGAAGTATGTTTTTTAACTGACAGTCCCACAAATTTTCCTAAAATTAGCGAAGATATACATTTTGAGAATGAATGCTATTCAGCTATTTTAGAAATAGGTACTTCTACTAATTATGATTATGTTGAAGTAATAAATGAACTTAATCAATTAGGATGTCAAATGTTGATGCTTTCCATTAAATCAGATAGTAATATCACATCAGAGGAAATTTTAAACATTTTTAATGCTACAACAAATTCTTTTTTAAGATGTATTGATGTTGTTGTTCCAAGCTCTTTTGAGAATATATTTTCTATGGACTTTTTCAACCACAATATTAGAATTACTTCTGTAACTTATTTAGGTTCTAAGCAATTTAAAACAGAAGAAAATAAGAATTATGTATTAATAAAAAGAGTAAAAGATGAAGAGTTAAATTGGACTGAAAAATTTGTTCGTTCAAATTTCACTTTTACTTTGAAGAGTTTTATGGAATCAAAGAAATATAACATTGCTCTTAATCGTAAAATTTGTATTGATGAATTTGGTTATATCAGAAATTATATAAATCATCAAGAGCATTTTGGAAATCTATCAGATACTACTACTTCAATAAGCCAAGTATTTAGAAGTCCTGAATTTCAGAAAAAATGGGAAGTTAGTAATGATTTAATTGAAAAATGTAAGTTGTGTAAATTCCGCTATTGCTGTTTTTCCAATACAGATCTTCATTATTCCAATGAGAAATGGTATAAAGTAAATTCTTGTGAAAATTTTGAGCCTGTAAAAGAAAATGCAAAATGATTTTTATTAATATCTAATTAAGACAGTAATAATAAGTCTAAAACAGAAGACAATTAAATATCAGAAAATATAATTAAAAAATAATTTTCAAATAGATTTATTTTGAGAAAGTTCCCGTTTTATAAACAACCCGATACCAAAGATTGCGGCCCCACTTGTTTGCGAATAGTTATCAAACATTATGGTAAGACCATTCCTTTGCAGCAAATCCGTAACCTTACAGAAACTACCAGAGAAGGAAGTTCTATGTTAGGGCTTAGTAATGCTGCTGAAAATATGGGGTTAAAAAGTTTAGGGATTAAAATAAACTATAAAACCTTACAAGAAGACGTTCCATTACCATGTATTGTACATTGGAATAAATCTCATTTTGTAGTAGTTTATAAAATTGATAAAAATACCGTTTATATTTCCGATCCCAGTTATGGTTTAATCACTTATAACAAAGAAGATTTTATCAAAAACTGGATTGGAGCAAACGCAAATGAAACCACAGAAGAAGGTATTGCCTTACTTTTAGAAACCACACCTCAATTTTATAAAAGCGATTGGGACGAAACCAAAGATAAAAAATCACCATTACAATTTGGTTTACAGTATTTTGCGAAATACAAATCATTAATCGTTCAACTTTCTGTGGGTTTATTGACTGGAAGTATTATTTCATTAATTACTCCGTTTCTTACCCAAAGCATGGTAGATGTGGGGATACAAAATCAGGATTTAAACTTTATTTATCTTGTTCTCATTGCACAAATAATGCTTTTTATCGGCAGAATAGGAATTGAAGTGATACGCAGTTGGATTTTACTTCATCTTTCCGCAAGAATCAATATTTCCATTATATCAGACTTCTTTATCAAACTGATGAAACTTCCGATTTCATTCTTTGATACAAGAATGACGGGAGATATTATGCAGCGAATCAACGATCATACGAGAATAGAACAATTGCTTACAAGTTCATCTCTGAATACATTATTCTCATTAGTCAACCTGATTATTTTCAGTATTGTACTGCTGTTTTATGATTATAGACTATTTCTGGTTTATTTGGCTGGAGCAATTCTTTATATCGGATGGATTAGTTTTTTCCTCAAAAAAAGGAAAGAACTTGATTACAAAAGATTTTCCCAAATATCCCAAGAGCAAAGTAAGGTCATTGAATTGGTTAACGGAATGCAGGAAATTAAAATGCATAATGCCGAAAAGCAAAAACGTTGGGGCTGGGAGTTTTTGCAGGTCAAATTATTTAAGCTTAGAATAAAATCTTTATCATTAGAGCAATGGCAATCTGTAGGAGGAAATTTCATCAATCAAATGAAAGATATTTTAGTGAGTTTCCTTTCTGCCAAATTGGTGTTAAGCGGAAATCTTACTCTGGGAATGATGCTTTCGGTTCAATATATCATCGGTCAGCTCAACAGTCCTTTATTACAATTGGTAGAATTTATAAGACAAACGCAGGATGCTAAAATATCGTTGGAACGTCTGGGAGAAATTCACGATAAGGAAGATGAAGAAAATGCTGATGAACAATATGTTTCGGAAATTCCACAAAATGATATAGAGGTACACAATATGTCTTTTAGATACATCGGTTCCAGCCAATTCGTTTTTGAAAATCTCAATCTTTCAATTCCGTACCAAAAAACCACCGCAATAGTCGGAGCCAGCGGAAGTGGAAAAACTACTTTACTGAAATTGTTGATGAAATTTTATGAACCCAACAACGGTGAAATTAAAATAGCAAATACTAATCTCAAAAATATTTCTCCCAAAAAGTGGAGAGACCATTGCGGCGTGGTGATGCAGGAAGGTTATGTTTTTAATGACACTATTGCGGAAAACATTGCTGTCGGCGAAGATTTTATTGACAAGCAAAAACTAAGAAAAGCTGTAGAGATAGCAAATGTCAAAGATTTTATTGAGGGACTTCCGTTAAGTTACAATACTAAAATCGGGAATGAAGGAGTTGGTATTAGCGGAGGACAGAAACAGAGATTATTTATTGCAAGAGCTGTTTACAAATCCCCTGATTATATTTTATTTGATGAAGCAACAAGTGCTTTGGATGCTAATAATGAAAAAGTGATTATGGAAAACCTTGAGCAATTTTTCAGAGGAAAAACTGCAGTTGTAATTGCCCACAGACTTTCCACTGTTAAACACGCCGACAAAATTATTGTTTTAGACAAAGGAAAACTGGTAGAAGAAGGAAATCATACCGAATTGGTAGCTAAAAAAGGTGAATATTACAGACTTGTAAAAAATCAATTGGAACTTGGAAACTAGGAAAGACATATTAGATAATATCGAACTTCGCAGCGAAAGCGTTCAGGATATTCTTACACAGCCTCCACATTGGATGATTCGGTGTGGAAATACGGTTATTTTCATTATTATGATAATGGTATTATTGATGAGTTGGTTCATCAAATATCCTGAATTTATTCCCTCATCCATCGTGGTGACTTCACAAAATCCACCGGAAAAACTGGAAGCAAGAACTAACTCGAAAATTGAGAAAATTCTTATCAAAGACCATCAGAAAGTTGAAAAAGGCCAGGTAATGATGGTTTTGCAATCTACGGGAAATTATCAGGATATTTTAAAACTGAGAAACTTGATGGATTCTGTTTCCACCAATCATTTACAAGATTTTCCTTTGAAAATGGTGTCTGCTTTTAAATTGGGAGAGATTCAGAGTGATTATAATAGTTTTGCAAAAGCATTTCAGGATGAAAATTTATTTACAAGACTACAGCCTTATGCTCCGGAAAATCTAGCAGCCAATCAAGGTATTTCAGAGTCTAAAAGTAGAATCACGAATTTAACACAGCAAAGAAATCTTGAAGTTGCAAAAACCGAACTTACACTAAAGAATTATAAACGTTCACAAGAATTGTTTAACCAAGGAGTTATCGCAGCGGTAGAGTTGGAAGGTGAAAAAATAAAATATCTTCAGGCTCAGCAAAACTTAGAGAACATAAATATTTCTTTGTCTCAAATGCAGGAAAGTATATCCAATTTCAACAAAACAAAAAGCGGAGCGGCGATTAATACAGAAAAAGATAAAATCACTTATTCATCCCAGACCCTTCAGTTATTTGAGCAATTAAGAAAATCTTTAAAGCAATGGGAGCAGAATTATTTAATAGTGTCATCCACAAACGGAACGGTAAGTTTTCAACAATTCTTCGGCGAAAATCAATTTGTTAAATCAGGGGATGCAATTCTTTCAATTCTGCCTAATGACAAAGTTGCTTTAGTGGGTAGGATGTCCGTTCCTGCAACCAACTCTGGCAAAGTTACTACAGGTGAAAAAGTTTTAATAAAATTGGATAATTACCGCTACCAAGAATTTGGAATTGTAGAAGGTAGGGTTCAAAATATATCATTAACACCGAATGGTGAGGGCAATTATTATGTAGATGTTATCCTTCCTAAAGGTTTAAAAACTTCATATAATAAGAGACTTCCATTTGACAAAGAATTGAAAGGGAATGCTGAAATAGTTACCAAAGATTTAAGACTAATTGAAAGGTTTTTCTATCAAATTAGGGAACTTTTAGGACATCAGACATGAAACAATCATCAGAAAATATCCCAAATTATAAACTTAATTTTTAATAATTATGGACCTGAGAAAACTAATCTATATAAAATACGGCTTCTATTAAAGATGTATTGGCAAAATAATGAAGTTAAAAGTTTTGAAGATTTTATACGCAAATACTTTTCTATTCTACAAAAAACGGTAATTTAGGTCAATAAAAAAGTGTTGGCTTCGTTCAGTTTTAATATATTTCCATTAGTGCCCTGCGTAAGAATTTATGAGATACTAATGGAAAGTGTTTTTTAAGGGAATAATATCAGGAAACAGAAGGAAAAGAATGGAGCATTTTGAAAAATTCTTTATAAGGATGACACGTAAGCAAGCGTTTTATAATACCTCACGAGATAATCATAAATTACCATTTCAAATAATCTTTGTTGAGAAACAAATATTCTATTGATATTCATATGGAAAATACTCTGAAATAAGAATTGCAGAGGCATTTCTAAAGATTGATCTTTATGTTTATAAAGAATGCTTTGTAGTGCTGTGTTCTTTTCTTCAATCGTATGAATAACAAAGTTTCTTTCTTCCAAAAACTCTTTAGAATTAATAAAGTCTACAAATTTAGGTTTGAACTCGCGGTATTTTTTGTCAAGCTGGCTATTGAGCTTTTTATCTGCCTTAAATTCCTGTTTGAAAGTATGATTAAAGTATTTGATCCACTCCAGCTTTTCTTGAATGGAGAGATTAAGTTTATTCAACATCTCATCCATATAAAACAAGCTAACGATGATCTTTTCCTCATCATCATAATGCAAACATTCCAATGTGAACTCACTATTTTTGTAAAACAAGGTTTCTACTTCTTCCATGGTATTCTTTCCATACCTTTCAATTTCCCGGTTATAGGTGTCGACCATAATGGTAAAAATCTCTCCACTATCTATATATGGCTGGAAAATATTTTGTGCCGTGTTAAGAATTTCATGGTAATAGTGGGGATCATTTAATTTTAATCTTATCCTCAAATGGGATTTAGGATCATAATACCGTATAAAAAACCATTCGGAAATATAGCCGTTCTTCTGAAAAGACTCTATTAAAGGTTGTATTGCTTCTTCAAGGATAATATCAGAAGTTTTTATACCTGTATATATTTTCAGGTATAACCAATTACTTCCGGGGATAAAAGTTCGTTGCATTATTAAATATCTTACTTATTTTTCTCTTCTACGGCTTTATACACTGGAAAAATGAACTCTCGTCTGAAATGGTCATTTTCATTGTATAAAAATTCTTCTATAACGATTGATTTTTGACTTTTAACAGTTTCAATAAAAAGCTTTGCCATGTCATAATTTTCAAGAGCCATGGTTAAAGTATTGTCAAATTTAGACCATTGAATCCAGTCCGGAATTTTTCTTTTGTTTCTCCAGTTTCTTAGTTCCTGTAAAAAATCCTTTTTGTTCAATTTTAATTGATCTAACAAAAAAATATCTTTTTCTGTAATCTTCCACCGTGCTTTTGAAAGAATGATATTATGATATTCTACCCTTGGCAAAAATGTATAAATATATTCTAAATCACCCCAGTTAAAATAAAGCCCGGGTTTGATATTCTGTGTATGTAAATCTGATAAGAAATGATAGACAGGTAATGTATTGGTATAATAATTATGGGCGTTTGTGAGATAAGGTATAACCCTCTTATTTAGTTTTTTTGAACGTAAAATAATCTCATCATTTTTTAAAGAAATATAAAGATCCTCTGTAGATATCTGATTTTCTTGAGGCAATAAAGATTGAGCTAAATAAGGAATTTCATACGCTCTCAAAGTAGGTCTTCTTATTATATTTCCTATTCTTGCTTCTGGTAAATGAATGATTTCGGCCAGGATCTCATCAGGTCTGAGTTCTTCTTCTTTTTTAGCAATATTTTTGAGGAGATTCTGTACTTCCGATTTTTCGGAACAAAATCGTCCTAACAGCGTGCCGGCACTACTTCCTGAACTTGCATTTAAAAATATTTTTTCCTGATTATTTTCAGAAATGATTTCTGCCATGATAGAGGTGGTATCAGGCATATTATCCCAGTTTTCCTGGAAATCTTCAAAATCCGTATCGGCCAGTTCTATACTATACTGGTTATCTAACAGAGCTTCCTGTAACTTTTCGTTAAGTATTATCTGGATTGGAGTAAACTCAATTTTTTTGTTTTGTTTTTCCTGCAGGGTAGGAAGTGCCAAATCTTCTATATAAGGATGGATACCCTTTGAAGATACATTTTGCTTATATCCAATACCTATTTCAGTATCTAAGACATAGAGTAGGGGCATTTCCTGAGTGTCAAACTTTTCGACAAAAGCTTTTTTAAATCTGGAAAATTGATTTTCCTTTTGTGTTAAAGTGATTTTATTCAGAAAACTTATTCCGGTTTTTAATTCTTTTTTCCAACTTTGGGATAAGTAAAAAGGAGAGGTATTATAGAGATCCGTCTGAAAGAGATATTTTTGTTCATACTCCATTGTGAACGATTGTATCAGATCTCTGATTTCATCGTATAGTATAGTAGGATTACCAATATTTAAATCCAGTTTCTCCAGGTTATCCTTTAAAGAAACTAAAATATCAGTTTCATTTTTTATTTCTAATCTGTTTAGAACAGTGATAATAGTATTTAAAAAATCAGTTCCCGACACATTAGGTTCCAGCTCACTTACCAGGACCTGATTATCAATTAATTCTTCTATAAATTCTCTTGCATCATCTTCTGTTATCTCTTCATTAATTAGAATACGAGAAATCTCACTAATGGTTTTACCTTGTTTTGAAAAATTTATTATTTGCTGTAACTCTACAGATATTGGAGCTGAGGAAATAATATATTCTCTTTTTCCTCCTGTATATTGATATTCTATATATCGAATTCTACGGCCTATTTTATAGATGCTGTTATTAGGGAAAAATAAAAGCTTATTCTTTACTATGGGTAGTTGTGTAAAATATTGTGCAAGAGAAACAAGAAAATGCATATCCAATCTGGTATCCCGTACTAATTGATCAGTTGGTAGCTCGCATCCTGTTGTGTTGTCGGAAAATTTGGATGCTTCCAAAGAAAATTCTCCTAACCCTATACCAGAAAATAAGCCGAATGGAGTACAACGGGTACTCATTCGGCTATAATATTTTATAAGGGTATTTTTTAGTTTATGAAATTCTTTGGAAGAGAGTGGTTTTTCTGAGCTCAGCCATTTATCAAATTCTTCATATAGATGAGATGAAGCAAGATAGATAGCCTCCCTAAAAACAGGATTGTTAAAAATTTCTTTTAATTTTCCATCTGAAATTTCATCTTGGCTAAGTTGTTCCTGAAAGTTCTTTTGTGAGAATAAAGGGGTTCGTACTATATACTCATTAAAAAAATGATAAGGGAAGCGTGACATCTACTTTTTTATTTGTTCTTTTGGTTGGTAGTCGGGATGGCCTAATTGCCAAAATGCAAAAGTAAATATATCATCAATATTAGTATATCTTTGATCTACTGCGACATTATTTCCATGACCTCCTTCAAAATCTATTTTTAATAACTGAGGATTGGAAGAAGTATCATTAAACATTAGTTTAGCAGCATATTTTACTGGCTCCCAGACTATAACCCGCTGATCATTTATTCCTCCGGTTATAAACGTAGCAGGATATTTTTCTCCTTTTTTAATATGCTGATAAGCATCCATTTCCAGCAAACTTTTGAATTCTTTTGGATCGTTAATCGTTCCAAATTCTTTGGGCTGCCCATTAGGGGTTATTTCATCTCTTAGCGGATTCATTACTCCTACTTCAGCAATAACTACTTTAAAGAGGTCAGGTCTCTCCGTCATGGCTCTTCCTACAGTGATTCCTCCGGCACTGGCGCCCCAAATCGCTACTTTTTCCGGGGAGGTGTATTTTTCTTTTATCAGATATTCTGTACAATCTATCAAATCCCTCCAGGTATTGGGTTTAGTTTCTTTATATCCTCCCAAACGCCATTCTTCTCCTTTTTCTCCTCCTCCTCTTACATGAGCTATTGCAACTACACCACCTTGTTGAACCCATAATAAATAAGTGGGTGAAAAATAGGGATTATTAGAAATGCCATAAGAACCATAGCTGTTAATAAGAGTCATATTCTTACCATCTTTTTTTATATTTTTATTATATAGTAAGGATACCGGGATTTCTTGTCCATCTCTTGATTTTACGATGATTTCATTAACAATAATATCCTGAAACTCGGGATATTTAGTAATAGGGGTAAGATTTTCTGGCTTGAAAGAATTGGTCTTTAGGTCATATTTAAATCTTTGCTCATCATTGGCCCAACCGGAGCAAGTTATCCACATATCGGAATGATTTTCTCCTTTGCCTCTTAAATTAATGTCTCCGGATGGATAGGGAAGATCAATAGAATGGTTTTGTCCGTTTTTATATAAGTACAGCTTAGCTTCTACTCCGTTTTTTGTAGTGGTATAATAAATACCATCTTTTGTAATTTTATAGCTTTTAATGATTTCGTCTTTTTTTTCAGGAATCAAAACTTCACCATTCTTAAAGTCAGGATTGAGAATGTTGGTTTTACAAAGCTTATTGAGAGAAGTATTGTAGCCTGATATAAAAAATATTTTATCTTTTTGAAAAGTTAAACTTTTAGCTTTATCGTCCGAATTGGAAAATAATTTCCAATTTTTTTTACCTGCTAATAAATCCTGCTTACGAATGATAAATGTTTTTCTATAAGACTGGAAATCAACCAACATACCAATATAGTATTGATCATCAGTACTAAAGTCTAAAATGATTGGAAATTGATCTTCGGTAATATGTAAATCAGGATTATTTTTAGCAGAAAAAACGTCTACCGATTTATTAGGATCAGTTCCAATTTTATAGAATACAGTTTTTGTATTTTTATAAAAGTTTTGAGATGTTGGGTCAGTTGTAGAAAACTCTACATAGATAAACCCTGTATTATCATCTGTCCATTTTATGCCATCGAAAGTAGCGGGTGCTGAGTTGGTAATAATCTCAGGATGTACATATTTCGTTTTTACATCCAGGATAATTATTTCTGATAATTCTTTTCCTTTTTCAGACATGGAAACAGCTATTTTACTTCCATCCGAACATGGGCTTATATAATTGATAACGAAAGAATGACTTCCGTTATTCTCTTTATACATAGCAGGATCATATAGCAATATTTCTTTGCCTAAAAACCCTTCCTTATAATATAATTTGGCAATCTTTTCATCGCCATTTTTCTTTAAATAAAAATATTTGTCATTATCGGTAATTTCAAAATCCGATATAGAGTACCCCTGCCTTCTGTCAAATTCCAACCTTTTTTCAATATAATAGTTTTTTTTGGGAATTTGATTTAATATAGAATTGGTATAATTGGTTTGAGACTGCATCCAATTTATAGTTCCAGCGTTTTGAAGATCCTCAAGGTTTCTATATTCATCTATTATTTTAGTTCCAAAATAATTTTCTGTAACAGGTTTTGAAGGTGCTAAATTGTTTTTTTGAGCCTTTATGGGAAGTACATATAAAATAGCAATAATGACAAATATTAAGTTTTTCATATTTATTTAAGGCTTGATTGTATGTTTAATGGGTGTGTTTGGATCAACTTCGCCATTTTCATCTAAAAATACCTGATTACCATTCCCTCCATATCCTCCATGGATTCTCTTTAAATCATTAATCTTCATAATCTGTACTTTTTTTAAAGACAATTTCTTTTGCGCGTTGTTTTCTTTTTTCATGATTGTTATTATTATGGTTTATAAAAATTAATTGTACAAAGAAAGCAATATTTCTTTGACCTACTGAAAATATATCTATAGATTTATAAATATATGTTTGTAAAATGTCAATAAAATAATAATGATCAATTAGTTAAAATCAAAATACAAATTATACATTTTCTTGAAAAAATGAATATTTTTGTACGGTATAGAAAAATTAATGAAAAAGATATTCCTGCTTTTATTTGCATTCTTTTGTAGTCTATTTTTTGCTCAAAACAAAATTGATAGTTTAAAATTATTGAATTATGAGGAGTTAAAAAATAAATTTAATGTTTATGATGAATCTAATAAAAAGTTAGAAGCAAAAGTTATTTCTCAATATTACTTAGCAAAAGCAAAAAAAGAAAAAAATATCCTTGAAATTGCAGAAGGGTATAATCTTATGCATTCAACTGAGGACTTCCAGGGGGCTTTAAAGTATATTGATAGTCTGGCTATAATTACAAAAAATGTGAAAGGAGATGTATATCCAGCCAGAACATTTATTATAAAAGGAAATTTATATTATAAATATGACAATTTAAAAGCTGCCCTTGATAACTATATTTTAGGTTTAGAATATTCTAAAAAGCAAAAGAATTTGAAGCAAATAGCTTATGCCAATATGAATATTGCTTATTTAAATAGTTATATGGGGAAAAATAAAGAAGCAGCAAAAACATTTAGATATTATTTATTGAATTCCGACGATATAACAGATGAATATCAGCATGATCAGATGCGGGTAAGTCTTGCATACTGCTATATTAAAATAAATAAAATTGATTCTGCCAGTTTTTTCATTAAGGAAGGATTGAATTCTCCCTTTGTACAAAAGAATATATATAATAGGAATCAGTATTTATATTTATCTGGACAGCTGCATCTTAAAACCAAAAATTATCAAGCTGCTATTGCTGAGTTAACAAAGGCGTATACTTATTTTTCAAGTATTAATGATAACAATCAAAATTTTGTATTATATAGTCTGGGAAAATGTTATGAAGAATTAAATAACAAACAAGAGACGATAAAATATTTTACTCAGATAGATTCCAATGTAAAAAAAACGGAGATTACTTTTCCAGAGCTAGGAGATGTATATACTTTTCTAATAGATTATTATAGGGAAAGCGGTGATAAAGAAAAACAACTCTATTATATTGACCGTTTTCTAAAAGTTGATAAAAAGCTTGATGAACAATTTCGATACTTATCAACGGAGTTGCACCAGAAATATGATACACCCAATCTTTTACAAGAAAAAGAAGTTATAATAAATGAATTAAAAAATAAAAAAACATTTTTGTATGCTTCTGTTAGTATTTTAGTATTAATATTAATCTTGCTTACCTATTTTTATTACAAAACTAAGAAAGCTGAGAAAGAACATCGAAAAATTGCTCAGGACTTAATTCATTTGATTGAAAAAAGAAATCTTGAAGCAGCTCAAAATAAAAATGATAAACCAGTAGAAATATACGAACCGGTAAAAGTAGAAAGTGAGACCAAAACAATTAAAACGGTTCCCGAAGATGTTGCTCAATCTATTTTAAAGGATCTGGACAATTTCGAAAACAAACTTCTTTTTTTGAAAAACGGGATTACATTAACAAGTCTTGCGAAAAATATAAAAACCAATACTGCTTATTTGTCGGAAATCATTAATAACCATAAAGATAAAAATTTCACTACTTATCTTAATGATTTGCGTATTGATTATGCTTTAGATCAGCTTGTAAAAGATAAAAAATTTCGTTCTTATAAGTTACCTGCTATTGCTGAAGAAATAGGTTATAATAATGTTCAGGCATTTTCGA
Organism: Chryseobacterium indologenes; assembly: GCF_002025665.1. Classification (GTDB taxonomy): domain Bacteria; phylum Bacteroidota; class Bacteroidia; order Flavobacteriales; family Weeksellaceae; genus Chryseobacterium; species Chryseobacterium metallicongregator. Next base: position 715,008 of record NZ_CP018786.1, read on the forward strand.
TTGCTTTTAAGAAAAAGACAGGAACTACTCCGTCTATTTATATTAAAGAGATTGAAAAATCAATTTTGAATTAAACCAAAACAAATAGTGTTTTAGTATAGAATATATTTTCTGTGTAATTCGAATAATTTCATATTTATCAAATACTTACTTAAGAATTAAAACCGGTAATCTATACCTGTCAAACTGACTTATAATAGTAAGCAAGCGATTATTATCCACTGGAGTTGCCCAGCCGGTTAATCTATTTTGAAGTCCCAGATCATTTTGATCTAATGAAATTTCGCTTTCAAAGACTAATGTATTATTTGAATAGATAAATATTTTACTTGGTATTGTTGAAACATCTGCATTATTATAGTTGAAATCACAGTTGAGCAGACTATGTATCAAAGCTGTATTGTCAGACTTTAGAACTTTCCATTTCGGGATTGATGAGTTTAAATTTTTTCGGTCTTCCGGAGTTAATATTATATATACAACCATATTTTGAGAGCTTTTCAGTTCCGGAATATCTTTTAATTTAAATATTTGGCCGGGTTTAAAGTTAATGGGTTCAGGATCTTTTATATCAGTCGATGAAATGATCAGCGGATTATAGAAAAAATATCCTGCCATTAAGAGGAGCATCGAAAAAATAACTTTTTTAGTCATGTAGTTTAATCATCATTATTAGTATTGTGAATGTAATAAAAAGCCGCACAACTTTTTAAAAATATTTATACAATTTTCATTTTTATTTTCTTAAAAAGAGACATTTTGCAAAGGCTGAATTTCCTATGTATAACATTAAACATTTGTTTAAAAAACCATAAAATACATTTAAAATTCAGTTAACAACCTTTTTCCCCAGATACTGTTGCTTTGCAAAAAAAGTAATGATGGAAAACAACCCCCAATTCAACAGAAGAAGGTTTCTTAAAAATTCACTATTGGCAGCCGGAGGAATTTTTCTTGCTCCTCTTATTGAAAGCTGCAGTGATGATTTTACTGAAAATGGAAATGCTCCCGATAATCTCCAAAACGGAGGTTTCGAATCCGGGGTAGCGAGTTTTGATCCCAGCGCAACAGAAATTATTATCTGGACCCGATATTCAAAAGGAACGGATGCCGAGATTACATGGGAAATCAGTAAAAACAGTAACTTTTCAGAAGTGGTAAGAAGAGGACAGGCGAATGCCACCGTTGTGAATGATTTTACTATAGCGGTAGATGTTCAGAATATCTCTTCCAACACAAAATATTACTATAGATTCTATAATGGTAAAACTAAAGAAGTCAGTGTAACAGGAGAGACTCTTACTTTACCTTCAAAGTCAGATGCTGTAGGTGAAGTAAAAATGGCAGTGGTGTCTTGTTCCAACTTTCCTGCCGGACTTTTTAATGTATACGGTGCAATTGCAAAATCTGAAGCTGATGTTGTCGTACACCTTGGAGACTATATTTATGAATATGCTCCGGGAGAATATGGAACAAATCCTTACACCAACCAGTTGGGAAGAGCCCATCAGCCGGCGAAGGAAATTCTTAACCTCAGCGATTACAGAGAAAGATACAAGCAGTACAGAGGAGATAAGAATCTTCAGCTTCTTCATCAGAAAAAACCGTTCATCTGTGTTTGGGATGACCATGAATTTGCCAATGATACCTATAAATCCGGGGCAGAAAATCATCAGCCTAACGAAGGAGATTTTCAGGCAAGAAAAATGGCGGCTTTCCAGGCATATAGCGAATATATCCCTCTTAAAACGGGGAAAGATATGAGAATTTACAGAAGTTTCAACTTCGGGAATATCGTTTCACTTTATATGATGGATACAAGGGTGATTGCAAGAGATAAGCAAATGGAATATTCCGATTATCTTGATAACACTGGGAATTTTAATCAAATACAGTTTAAAACAGATTTTTTAAGTACGAACAGAAAACTGATCGGTAATGAGCAAATGGCATGGCTGGGCTCTCAGATCAATAGCGATATAGCAAAATGGAAAGTGCTTGGACAGCAGATTTTAATGACTAAAATGATGGTTCCTGCAGAACTTCTGATGCTGTTGAATCAAATTCTGGCAGAAATTAAACAACATGGAAGCGCACAGCCGGCAACCATGCAGGCACTTCAAAATACGATCACACAACTGATTATTCTTAAAACAAGACACCAGCAGCAGGATCCAACGCTGACTCCGCAGGAAATTGCAAGAATCACAACTACTTTACCATACAATCTGGACGCATGGGATGGATATTTCATGGAAAGAGAACAGCTTTATTCCCTTCTTGCAGGAAAAAATGTAGTGGTATTAGCAGGAGATACTCACAATGCTTGGTTAGGAAAACTGAACGATGCACAGGGTAAATTCATAGGAACAGAGCTTGCTTGCAGTTCCATTTCTTCTCCTGGTCTTGAAGGATATCTGGGGCTCACTTCAGATCCTGCAAAAGCGATAGAACTGGCACAGGCATTTTCATTACTGATTGATGATCTGGATTATGCCAATCTTTATAAAAGAGGATATCTGCATGTGAAATTTACCACTGGAAGTTCAGTTGCAGAATGGAGATTTGTAGATAACGTTATCTCTGACACTTATAATGTAAGCACAGAAAAAACCTATACCATTTCATAGTTTCAATAATCATATCTTATTTTCAATTAAGTAAAAAGAGTCACGGTGTACTACGGTGGCTCTTTGTATTATCTAATCTGATTAAGTAGTTTGGAAGCTGGAAGCAGGAGGAGGAAAGTTATTGAGATCATAACAAAAGCTACTCTTCACAACTTTATCATTTTTTTATGGAAAAATTTATGGATTTTACGATAACTGCCAGAAATTATCAGACTAACAGTTGCCCCCAGCCTCCCTCTTCCAGTTTCCATCTATACCAGAGTTTACTTAATTTTTTTGTATCTTGAACAGATGCAAGAGGAAGTAAGAAAAGATTTTTTGCCATTAGTTTCTACAACATGGTGGTTCATGACCTTGTTGACCAGGACTTTTGGGATACTTTTATTGTTGGTAGCGTTTCTGATCATATTAGGATTACCTGTTGTGATGAGTGATAAACTGGTCATATTGGTTATTGTAGCCATACTATACTATCCGGCAGTTGCTTTCGGTTTATATCGTTTTTTTCTTTACCAACGGAGAATCAGAAAAAGAATAGTCAGAAAAATAAAGGTTGATGATAAAGGAGTTCACTATGAGAGAGCCGATGGAACGATAGATAAAATTTTGTACAATAACCTGAAAAAATATTCCTTTTCTGATGAATATGATGTGAGTATCAGTCCAAGGCACAAAACTTATATATTGAAAGTAAATGACAATGGCTCGGTAGCAGAAGTTGACTTTAATGGAATGGATGCAGGCTACACTACTTATATTGGAAATTTGAGAGCTTTACGAAGAAGATACATCCAGGGAATTGTGTATTTTCGACCAGATTTGCGTATAAATCCTTTGGTGTATGATGTCTATTATATTAAGCCTGTTGATTTTACTTTCGATCATAAAAAGTTTTGGGCAGAATTTGGGAAGATTTTTGCGGTAATGATCCTATTCTGTTTAGTATTAGGAACAATCATGCTCGTATTAGTTAAATGGCTTTTTTAAGAATTTCTCATTGATTAATGAAGAATTTAAATTTCATATCCTTTTCAATTTATTTTTACATCTCAAAATCTTATGCTTATATTTATTTTATATTAAGGTTTGCCGGTCAATAAAATAGAGTGTATTTCTCTAGAAACTATGGCTGGATTTAAAATTAAATGAATGAAAAGTTTAAAAAAACAGCTCGGACAGTTTCCCGATGAAAAAAGAAAAGAATATTTCAGTACATTGCCCAATTATCTCAACGGACGATTTCAGAATATATTAACAACTCCGGCACTGTTAGAAGGAGAAAGCATGACTAAATTGCTCCTTCAAAGCTTGTGCAAAGTAGAAAATGCATCACCAAAAACCGCTCTCCCTTTTGTCGTGACTGACCTTAAGAATCTTCGGCCGGATGAAAATGTGTTGGTATGGTTTGGGCACAGTTCCTATTTCATACAGGTTGATGGAAAGAAATTCCTGATAGACCCTGTTTTCAGTGGCAATGCATCCCCAATGCCCGGTTCTATAAAAGCTTTTCAGGGAGCAGATTATTACAAACCGGAACATATGCCGGATATAGATTTTCTGCTTATTTCCCATGACCATTGGGATCATCTTGATTATAAAACTGTTCAGGAATTAAAAGATAAGGTCGGTAAAGTTATTTGTGGTCTGGGAACTGGACAACATTTCGAATACTGGGGATGGAACTTTGATACCATTATTGAAAAAAACTGGTGGGAAAGTATAGATATTGCAGAAGGCTTCAGAGTTACACTCACTCCGGCAAGACATTTTTCCGGAAGATTACTGAACCGTAATATATCACTCTGGGCTTCTTTTGTTTTAAAAACTCCAACTAAAAATCTGTTTTTGGGTGGTGACAGCGGCTATGGAAGTCATTTTACAGAAATTGGAGAAAAATATGGACCATTTGATTTAGCCGTAATGGAAAATGGACAGTATAATGAAAAGTGGCCTTATATTCATACATTGCCAGATCAGTTGATGACAGAAATAAAAGAACTGAAGGCCAAAAACTTTATCCCGGTACACAATTCTAAATTTAAACTGGCACAGCATACCTGGTATGAGCCTTTAGAATTGGCTTCAAAACATGCAGAAGAAAATAATATTCCGATAACCCTTCCGATGATGGGAGAAAAAGTAGATCTGAATCAGTTGGGAACTGCAGTATGGAAAAAATGGTGGGAAAACTATATATAATTAAAACCCTTGATGTACTACTATAAAAAACTAATAACATTATTAATTCTGTTTTACAGTATTTTGTCATACGCTCAATCCTATGAAAAAGATACTTTGCATGGAGATTTTACATATCGCTTAAAAGCCAGGTTAAATATACAAACAGATTACATTCACGAGGAGCTCTTCTCATTACAGGTAAGTAAGAACCGGGCATTTTTTACGAGTGTTCAATCCCTTAAAAGAGATTCGGTGATAGAAAATTCTTTGCAGACAACAAAGAATCCGGATGGAAGCATTAGTCTTAGCCTTGCAGGGGTATCGGTACCTAAAACAAGATTTCTCTCTACTATATTACAGACCAATGAAAATGTACAATATTTCCAGTTAGCCGGAATGTCTTTGCTTACTTATAAGCAACCCGTTATGAACGGCTGGAAACTTATTAATGAATCAAAAATAATTAATACACTACAGTGCAAAAAAGCGGAACTCAGCTATAGAGGAAGAATCTGGATAGCATGGTATTCCACTGAAATTCCGTTTCCTTATGGTCCCTATAAATTTGGTGGATTGCCAGGACTGATCATAAAAATAGCTGATGAAACAGGAGATTTTGATTTTGAACTTGTAAAATCTGTACCCACTGCTGAACTAAAGGGTAAACCTGTTAAGATCAATAAAAGAAGATATACTGAAGCTATAGAAACTACACAGCCAAAACTGGAACAGGCATTAAAGACTGCCAGAGAAAATACTGCTGCTGTGCTGGCAAGCTATGGTACGACAATTTTAAAAGGGCAGGAAATTGTACGGCAAAGGGAAAGAGAGCAAAAACAGAACCTTACATATGATAATCCGATAGAACTGGAAAAATAAAATCCGGCCCATTATTGGGCCGGTTCATCATTTTTATCAAAAAAATAATCACTACAAAGGCTCTTTATGGTTGACCTTAGTATGAATGATATCGTAAAATACAGAGGAATTTGCAGCGTCAGGTGTAATTCTGTAAGTAAATGTTGTTTCATTCAGCACCAAAATATCTACAACACGGGTAAAATTAGGAGTAGTAAGCGTTCTCTTTTTCCCATCCGGAGAAATAGACCATGTCCCTTCAGATCTCAAGACATCATTTAAACCGAAAATTTTAAAAGTTCCGTTGGCCTTAAAGTAAGAATATCCTACAAATCCGGCTACACTGGCATCATTTAATGCAACATTATTTCCATTTTTATCCTTAGCTCCGGTAGTTTCCCATGGTGTAGAAGCCAGAGTAAGCTGTCCATTGGTTGGCTCAGCATGAGAGGTTTTTGTATGGATGATATCATAATAAACAGAAAGATCATTGGAGTTAGGGCGAATTCTGTAGGTGAACTCATTTTTGTTCAAAACAAGAATTTCAACATCACGTGTGAAAATAGTGGTCCCATCCGGGTTGAGTGCGGCAATAGTTCTTGTTTTTCCCTGTGCATCTACAGACCATGTTCCCATAGATCTTAATACGTCAGTAAGATTATAAATCGCAAACTTTCCATCTGCTTTGAAATAAGCAAAACCCACATATCCGGCTACGCTGGCATCGGTAAGGGCTACGTTATTTCCATTTTTATCTTTGGCTCCTGTAGTTTCCCATGGAGTAGAAGACAATACCTGTGAGGGAGTCTGTTGTTCAATGCTTATTTCATTGTCATCACTTGAGCATGAAACAAAAGATGCTGACAATAATATAGCAGCAGACAGATAACATAATTTTTTCAGTGTATTCATAAGGGTATTTTTTAAGTCTTTGCAAACTTATTTCTAATAAATATCAATGTGTTGTACGAAATATCTCTTTTGTTGTAGAAAACATAACAGATCCCAGATTAGAATGAGAAGAATAATATCATTGACAAATTTAACAATCAAAGGTGTGAAATTCCCCTCCCTTGGAGGGGTGTCAAAAATTCAAAGAATTTTTGACGGGGTGGTTTCTAACATCCATCAAAAATTCTATTTTTGAGTATGAATAACAGAAACCGTGGAAAAAATACAGGTGATGATACCTTATTTGGCTCAGAAAAACAGATCTCTAAACTGAGACTAGCTGTTGAAGACATGCAGTATCTGTTAAGCAGAGAGTATCCGGAAAAAGCCGCTTCTGATCTTGTAGGCAACAGATATAGGCTCAAAACCCGTCAGATACAAGCTCTTCGGGGAGCATCAGCATCCTTTCAACAGCTTCATAACAGACAATTAAAGCATGTTGGTACTTTAGATTTAAAAGATAAAACGGTATATCTTGATGGATTTAATGTTCTTATCTTACTGGAAAGTCTGCTTTCCGAAGCTTATATTTTTGAAGGATTGGATGGCTGCATCCGTGACCTTTCAGGAGTTCATGGAACTTATAAAAGAGTGAATCAAACCTTAAGAGCAGTAGAATTAGTGGCTTCTTTTTACCGGAAAAATCAGATTCATCAATTGGTATGGATCTTTGATAAGCCGGTTTCCAACAGTGGAAGAATCAAACAGATTATTCTGGAATTTGCCGAAGAACATTATCTCAATTGGGAGGCAGATCTGCAATACAATCCCGATAAATTCCTGGCAGAAAGTTCAGCAATTGTTATTTCCTCCGATGCCTGGATTCTGGATCACTGTAAAGAATGGTTTAATCTGATCGGATATTTGATTACAGAAGAAAGTCTTCCTGTTAATCTGATTAAAATGAAGTAAAATATGAATCTGTTCGAACCCTATATTGGCCTGTTTTCCGAAACATGGAAAGACCAATACAAAGCTCTTTTAGCAAAAGAACATCTGGAAGATCTGGAAAAAAATATTCAAAGATTTAAAAAAGGAACCTTAGATTGGGATTTTCCCTATTTTAATGAAGAAATAAAGATCAACAGAGAAGAAAGCTTTGAAAAGTTGATGAAAATTCTTGATAATAATGATTCAGATGAGGTAAAAGCCAAACTTATGGAAACTATTTCAATTGAGGATTGGCTCAGCATTTTAGGACAAAGATTGACTTCAGCAAGCATTCGTGATGAAAATGCCATTCCCCCATTGAAAACAATGTTGATCAATGCCTGCAAAGACCCATTCAACAATGAAATTACGATTGCACAAAGAGCCTGGGAAAAGCATATTGGAAGAATGGATGATGATTTCTGGGGAGAAATAAAAGGAAACAATCAACAGAAACAGGAAAAAGTAATGGCAAAAATCAATGACATCCTTGATAATAAGACCTGGTGGAATGTTTTTTTCCATTACAAACATGAGCTGGTTTTTGAAGTTCGGGAAAAAGAAGGCCATGGAATCCGCTGGAGCCATGGAGGAACAAAGCTGATCGGTTTTCTCGAAAAATTTATCAACGAATAAGTTATCCACAAACATCTGCGCCATCTGTGAAATCCGTGGGAAATAAAAACTCCCGCCGATTATGTTGTTTTTACTCTTAAAACTATTTCACCTTTTCGTTTTTTTTAACTTCTTTTTTACTGCGTAAAAACATTGCGTACCATGCTTCTAGTTTTGCAGCCAAAAAACAGAAGCTATGAATCAGTCAGAACAAAAGTTTTCAAACAGAATTCTGCGAGTTTCCATTTTATATTTAGAAATTAACATTTAATAAAGATTAAAAAACAAATGAATACTTATATTGATATTGGCATTAATCTGACCAATAAACAGTTCCATAATGAACACGAAGAAATTATCAACCGCGCATTAGATCATGGTGTTGAACATATGATTCTCACAGGAACCAGCGTACGTGGAAGCAAAGAATCTGCAGAAATTGCAGAAGAATATCCTGAAATCTTGTTTTCAACAGCAGGAATTCACCCTCACGATGCCAAATCTTTTAATGGACAAAGCATCACCGAACTGAGGAATTTATTAAAAAAGGATCATGTGATTTCAGTAGGTGAGTGCGGACTGGATTTTGACCGGGATTTTTCTCCCAGACCTGTTCAGGAAAAATGCTATAAAGCACAACTGGAACTCGCCATAGAAATGAATAAACCCCTTTTTCTTCATGAAAGATCCGCATTTAAAAGATTTAATGAGCTCACAGATGATTACCTCTTACAGTTACCTGAAGCCGTTGTACATTGTTTCACAGGAACATTGGATGAAGCGAAGATCTATCTGGATAAAGGATTTTATTTAGGATTTACAGGAGCTATCAGTGATGGAAAAAGATTTAAACATCTTGAAGACGTTATAAAATATACACCTCTTGACAGGATGATGATTGAAACGGATGCGCCATTTATGCTTCCGAAGAATATGCCCAGAATACAGAACAGGCGAAATGAACCTTCTTTCTTGCCTTATGTAGCACAAACGATTGCCCATCTGAAGAAGATCAGCATTTCTGAAGTAGCAGAAGAGACTACAGAAACAGCCAGAAATTTTTTCAGACTATAAAAAAGAGCTCTACTGATAAAGTAAAGCTCTTTTTTATAATTAATTTATTTCTTACAAACTCTTTATTGCCGATTCCAAAGCCAGTTCCATCATCGGATTCAACGCTTTTTCTCTTTCGTCAGCAGAGATTTTTTCATGGGTAGGGATAATATCCGTTACCGTAAGAATAGTTGCTGCATTTTTTCCTAAATGTTGGGCATTGGCGAATAAGCCGAAAGCTTCCATTTCTACTGCAGGACAATTATATTTTGTAGCAATTTCCGGAGTGTTAGGATCTTTTCTGTAGAAAATATCACTACTGTGGATATTAATGGCTTTAGCATTTAAAGATAAATCTTTAGCCGTTTCATTGATGGTATTAAAGATATTCCCCTGGTGAGAAAGGATTTCGTCTTCAATTCCCCATGCATATTTGGCATAAGTGCTTTCGCTGGCTGCTTTGTCAATATTTAAAATATCAAAAAGTTTAAGATCTGTATTGTAAGCACCACAAGTTCCGATTCTGATGATCGTATCTACTTCATATTCTGTAAACAGCTCAAAAGAATAAATTCCGATACTCGGGAATCCCATTCCACTTGCTCCTACAGTAATTTCTTTACCCTTATAAAGTCCTGTATAATAAAAAATACCTCTGGTTTTGCTTACCAGTTTAGCATTTTCTAAATAATTTTCAGCAATATACTGTGCACGAAGCGGATCCCCCGGCTGCAATACTACTTTAGCAATTTCTCCTTTTTTTGCACTGATGTGAATACTCATAATATTTTTTTGAATGCGACAAAGATAGCAAATATGTAAATAGTGAACAGACCATCCGGTAGGTTATCATTTTTTATCTATTGCATTCCGGATGCACTGGAGTGTTCTGCATTCTTCCTGAACTGTGTGGGAGGAACGTTTTTAATTTTCTTAAAAACCCGGTTGTAGTAAGGAATATCACTAAACCCTGAAGCAATACAGATTTCAGCGACTGACAGTTTTGTCTTCAATAACATTTGACACGAAGATTCTATTTTAAATTCTGTCAGATAAGTGAAAAAAGATTTTCCTGTCATTTTTTTGAAAAAAACACAGAAGGATGATTTTTGCATTCCTACAGACCTTGAAATTTCTTCCAGGGTAATGTTCCGCTGAAAATTATTTAAGATAAAAAGATATATTTCCTGCAGCTTTTTTTCTTTTTTGTTTTCAGAAACGGGTCTTCCAACCACCTGCATTTCTTTACAGTAAGAAACTAGCTCTAATAGTTTGATAAAAGAAGAAAGCCTCTCAATATTGTTCTGATGAATCATAGAAGCCATTAAGGTCTGAAGCTTTTCCAATAGTTCATTTTTAAAAGAAACCGCATTTTTATTACTTTGAAGTTCGGAAATACTATTCAACAGTTCAGGGAAACTATTTTTACAGCTTTCTAAAAAATCGTTTTCAAAAACAATCGTGATATTTTCAATGTTACCTTCACTGTCATGCACAGATTCATCAAAAGACCAGCAATGTGGAATGTTGGGAGGAATAAGAATGATTTCACCCTTTGAAAAATTTTCCACAATATCACCAATAATTCTTACACCGCTTCCGGTAATAATATAAGACAATTCCCAGGTTTCCTGCTGATGTAACGGAACCTGCTGATTCCATTTGATATGAACATGATCAAAATGAAACGTATGGGTTCTGGCTTTTGGATAATATTTTAAATTTTGCTTCATTTAAAGAATAAAAATCATAATAATGTAAATATAAGACAATGATTGGAAAATATAGAACAAACTTTTTGATGACAGACCCTCTATTTTTGCATCAAATCTTATTTAAAATATGAATCAGACCTTATCTGTTTCTCAATCGAAACCCCATTATGAAATTCTTGACGGCCTTCGTGGAGTAGCTGCTATCATGGTTGTATTTTTCCATGTTTTTGAAACTTTTTCCAATGGAGATCATACAAAGCAGATTATTAATCATGGCTATCTGGCAGTAGATTTTTTCTTTATGCTTTCCGGATATGTGATCAGTTACGCATATGATAACCGATGGAACAACATGACACTGAAAGATTTTTTTATCCGTCGTCTTGTGAGATTACAGCCGATGATCATCATAGGCTCTTTGGCAGGAGCTGTTTTATTCTATTTTCAACATTCGGAAGGATTAGGGTGGGGCGGAATTTCCACGACTCCGGTTTGGAAAGTAGTATTGGTTATGTTGGTAGGGATGACGGTTATTCCGGTGGGTAAAAGTCTTGATATCAGAGGCTGGAATGAGATGCATCCTTTGAACGGGCCATCATGGTCGCTGTTTTTTGAATATATTGCCAATATTGTGTATGCTTTGGTTTTAAGAAAAGTTTCCAAAATCGTATTGGGAATTCTGGTATTAATTTCTGTTGGTTTTACCATTCATTACGCATTTACCAATCCAAATGGTGATATCATCGGAGGTTGGTCTATAGACGATGCAATACAATTGAAAATAGGCTTTACAAGGCTGGCTTTCCCTTTTTTGATGGGAATATTTTTAGCGAGAGCTGTATCATTAAAATTTACAAAAAATGCCTTTTTTTCAACAAGTATTTTACTGGTCATTTTATTTGCATTTCCACGTCTGGGAGGAACTTCTGCACATTGGCAAAATGCGTTCTATGAATGTTTCGTTTTGATGATCATGTTTCCGGTTGTTATTCTGCTGGGAGCTGGAGGAAAAGTGACGAATGCAGAAGCGAGCCGTTTCTGCAAGTTTTTAGGAGATATTTCATATCCGATATACATCACCCATTTTCCATTGGTGTATGTTTATATGGCCTGGATTGTAAATGGAAAACATACATTGGAAGAACCTTTGTCCTGGATTTTAGGATTGATAACCGTATTGGCTTCGGTAATTTTAGCATACTGTTCTATGAAATTCTACGATATTCCTGTAAGAAAATGGTTGAACAAAAAATTAATTTCAAAAAAATAAAAAGAAATGAAAATAGAGCATATCGCGATTTGGGTGAAAGATCTTGAAAAATCCAGAGCATTTTATCAGAAATATTTCGGAGCCGTTTCCAATGAAAAATACCATAATCCTGTTAAAAACTTTCAATCCTATTTTTTAAGTTTTGAAAATGGCTGCCGTCTTGAAATCATGACCAGACCGGATATCAAAGAAAGCGAAAACTCTTATGAATCTCAGCAATATGGAATGATTCATCTTGCATTTTCTGTAGACAATAAACAAAAAGTAGATGAACTTACAGAAATACTGAGAAAAGATGGATATAAAGTGGTCGGCGAACCTCGTACCACAGGAGACGGATATTATGAAAGTGTAATCCTTGATCCTGAAAATAATATCATTGAAATCGTAGCTTAACCTGTCATTGCGAGGAGCTTTAGCGACGAAGTAATTTTTAGTATAGTAATGAATACGTAATTTCAAACCTTGTAGGTTTTAAAAATCTATAAGGTTTAGATTGTAAGATTTATTTTGCTGAAAATCTTTGATTTTCTTGTGCCTTAAAAACAACATAATGCTATAACCTTTGCGCCTTTGCGTTTTCCAACCATATAATTTCCCCAAAGAATCCATATTTAACACGAATCTTCTTCGCAAAAATTTTATTCTCAACGAAATAATTTTATTTTTGTTAGATCATGGAAACCAAGTCACCGTTTTTAGACACGATCTTTTTGCTTCGTAAAGAAGAATGTATTACTCTTTTTTCAAACTTACAGCAAATTTCCCCTCAGGAAGAGGCGGAAGCAGGAGATTATTTTGAAACTGAATTCGAAAAAGAAAGACTTGAATTTTTGTCAGATCAATTAATCTGCAGCAAAGAAACATCTGTTTGGGCTGCCAAAGTGCTCTACCATAGTATACAGCTTTATCTCATTAGAGAAAATACAGAAAAAAATATTGACAATCTTATTCCCCGATTCAATGGAATACGGGATATTCCTTCTATCTTATCTGCAGATTTATCCCTAAGATTTTTGCCACAGGTAATAGTTGCCTTAAATACTGTTGATCCTGAAGATCCAATAATAACCATGCTGGAAAATATTCTGACACAGTTTCACTATTCCGGAATAGGGTATGATCTTGATCTGAAGAATGTGAACTGGAAAGAAGAACTGAAAGACAATACATACAGAAAACTCTATCTGGAAAGAATTGTTGAAAAAAGAGATTATAAACTGGCGGAAATTCCGTTTATTAATAAATTACTAATAGCCGAATTCGGAATGCACAAAGATACATTCTGGCGAGAACTAAAAACTATAACCGAAGACCACAATGAAAACGTATGAGAAAGTATTTGAATTTTTAACTGACCCTACAAAAGAAACATTCCTGAAATGCCGTGAACTGGTGATCAATAATCCTGAATATGATCCCTATTCCGAAGACATTGAAAACATGCAGGATTTACTGAATGAAAGTAAATTTGAAGAGGTTATACAATATGTCAACGTCAATATTTTGTTGAGTCCCAGAGCACATATCTGTAAATATTTTGCTTACAAAGAGCTGGGTGATGAAAAAGGAAGGAATATTGAAATGACCATAGCACAGCTTATTTTTGAATGCCTTGAAAAAACAGGAGACGGAACCAAAGATTCTCCTTATATGATCACAAGAATTTCTGACGAAAGAGATCTGATCAGACATCACCTCAATAAACAGGATGTTTCACAAAGTCTGGTTAAGGATGGAGATAAAATCATGGATGCCCTTACACTGGATGACGGAACACAGCTGTATTTCGATATCAAAGTGCCTTATCAGAGACTGGCTTTTTCATTCAGTAAAAGAAATGAACAGGCAGAAAATAAAGAAGAAGAGAAAAACCCGAAGAAAAAGTGGTGGAAATTTTAATTTTTAAAATCAATGAACCAAAATATAAATCAGCTTAATACCGTCCTTAACTACGTAAAAGATACTTTTGTAGGTAAAAATGATGTCGTAGACCTATTGGGAATATGCCTTTTGGCCAGAGAAAATGCCTTTTTGTACGGACCTCCGGGTACTGCAAAATCAGCTATTGTCAGAACATTGGCAAAAACAGTAAAAGACGGAAAAAACTTTGAATATCTGTTAACCCGTTTTACAGAACCGAACGAAATTTTCGGACCTTTTGATATCAGAAAACTGAAAGAAGGGGAGCTTTTGACCAATACAGAAGGAATGATGCCCGAAGCCTCAATGGTTTTTCTTGATGAGATCTTCAATGCGAACTCGGCAATTTTGAATTCCCTTCTGACGGCACTCAATGAAAAAATATTTAAAAGAGGAAAAGAAACCAAACACCTTCCTGCACTGATGTTTGTAGGAGCAAGTAATGTTCTTCCGGAAGATGAAGCACTGAATGCATTATTTGACCGTTTTCTGGTAAGAATTAACGTAGACTATGTCAATCCTGAACTTTTACAACAGGTACTTTTGGCAGGAAGAAAACTGGAGAATGATGAAGAAACAGAAGTTCCTGAAATCCATGCCGATGAAATCAGGCAGCTCCAGAGCCTATGCCGGACAATAGACCTTAAACCCATTTATGAAGTATATCTGAACACAATCATGAGCCTCAGAAATACAGGAATTGCCATCTCAGACCGTAGAGCGGTGAAACTTCAGAACCTGATTGCTGCAAGTGCTCTGATCTGTGGAAGAAAAGAAGCCGTACTTTCTGATTTGTGGGTGTTGAAGCATATCTGGGATACCGAAGAACAGATTGAAATTCTGGAAGGAATTATCAACAGAACAATTGAGAAAGATGACCATCCGGATTCCCATCCACAGGCCATGCAAAACAAAACTCCCAATCCTGAAGAAGTCATGAAAGACGTAAAAATTCTTGTGGAAAAATGGAATGGAGGAACATTGAGTTTTGAAGAACAGAATGTAATAAAAGATAAACTGAGATATCTGCAGACCCGTTGCGACTGGATCAGAAATCCGGAACAGAAGCAGTATATCCAGCAAGAAATTGAAAGCTTATGGCAGAAGATTCTTCAAAGCGTTTAAAAGAATTCTGGGCGGAAATTCCCCGGGCAGATGAAGACTTTCTGGGCTCAATCCGAGACTGGAAGAATATCCAGATTGCTGTAGAGGATGAAACGATCTGGCTGAAAGGTTTTACCGAAGAACAAGCAACAGCCTCAGAAATACAACAATTGCCCGATTTTATTTTATATGAACTTCGTGATGGCCTTTTATTCAGAAAAGAGGCTTTGGTTCCCAGTAAAAAAATGAGAACAGCATTGCTCTGGATTCCTATAGACAAAGCATTACAACTTAGTCTTCCCCCTTCAAACCAAAACTATTTTGGGATTCACAAGCAGATTCAGATACAACTAAAAGAAAGTAATGAAGAACAGCCGGCCATCGCTTTACTCTGTAATATTGCTGATATTAAAGACCGTATTGTAGCATTGCCCAAATTTAAACTTGAAAAAATACAATGGACTTTACTGGGAGATCAAGCACTGTTTGTAGGAGTTCCTTTACTCAGCTTTCCCGGAAAAACCTATTGGACCAAAGACAGACATTTACTGCCTGCAGGTCTGGATTTTGAATTTAAAAATGTAAGCCCACTGTTGCAGCAGAAATATAATAAAGAGCCGGAAGGATGGCTCTTATGGGATGAAAATGGGAACTGTATTTTAATGAAAGATACCGATTTCCGTTCGTTGTCCGTAAGCTCATTCCGTCTTACCGAAAAATCAAGAGAATGGAATTAAAGACTTATTTCCAGTCCTACGAAAATTACTTTTGGGAATGGAAAACAGATGAAGATGTTCCCGGAGATTCCGGTTATCATGATCATAATCTTCTCTCGGTTCCGGGAGTGGGAGCCATTGCTTACAGACCTTATGTAATGGAGATTCTGAATTATCTTCAGCCTGTGGGATGGCCTCCGTTCGGGGCATTGCTTATGGTTTTATATGCGATGCAGGATGGCTATACAGATTTTACCAGTCCATTAAGACGTACAGCAGAGTTTTATAGCGGAGAGGATTTTGAATTCAGTGTAGAAAAACAAATTGAATTTCTTGAAAAAATAAAATCACTTCCTAAAGCCTATAAACAAAGACAGAACAGAATTGTACTGCTGCAGACTCTTTTTGAAAACGGACACAACAGATTGTCTCCAAGCCTTTCCGATGGTTTCCTAAGATTCTATTATAAAAGACCACAGGAACTTGCTTCCAGTGCAGAAAAACATGACGAAGGTTCATCTGCTTTAAACAAAGATTTAAGTGCTCTGAACCTGAACGAAAAGTTTCCTACCATGCAATCCATCATCGATGCCATGAAAGGATTGATACATGAGCCAGAGCTGGATGATGAGGTGATAGAAGAAGAAACAACTGCAGATACCGATAAAGATTTTATCAGAGAATTAATTGAAGAACCTAAGACATTTCAGGTGGGAAGCCTCATTAAAAGAATATGGAGCGGGCTGAAAATTCCGATGCGTCATCTCTCTCCCGGTGAACAACCTATCGGAGGAATTTCTGATATGACCAACAAAGGTGATTTTCACAGGATGCTTCTTTCCGAATTTGCCAATGAAGATGATGTCTTTATGAATCGTGTTGCCAATAACGAAGCCCTTTATATTCAAAGAGAAATTCCGCCTGAAGAAAATATTTTTGAAAGAATTATCCTGATTGATACTTCCCTTAGAAACTGGGGAACCCCGAAAGTATTGGCTTATGCTTCTGCAGTAGCCATTATCAAACATCCGAAAGCCCATTCCGAATGTAAAGTCTTTGCATTAGGCCAGACAAACCTGCCCATTGAACTTAACAAAGTGGAAGAAGTGGTGGAAAACCTGAATCAGGTAAGTCCTGTGCTAGAAGTTTCAGAAGTGTTGGAAAAATTTTTTAATGAACACCATTCACAAAAAGATATTGAAGTTTTCTTCATTACCCATCAGGACAATATGGATGATGAGAAAATTCAGCGGGTTGTACATCAGAACAGAGATAAACTGAAGTTTTTGGTGACAACAGCTTCAGATGGTGAAATTAATTTTTATAAACATCATAAAGGAGCAAGAAAACATATTCAGAAAATAAAACTTCCATTGCAGGAGATGTGGGCCAATCCGCCGCAGCAAAAACAATCTGCTCAGAACTTTAATGGAAGGAAAACAGATCTTCCGCAAAATTATCCGATCTTATTCCCAACACCCGTTAATAAGATTGCTAAGTTCTTATATGAAGGCGAATTTTTCATTCTGAGTTCAAAAAAACAATTGCTGAAGACTTATCTTTCCGATAATTATTATGACAGACATTCCTATGATTATTATAAAACACATCATGGCTGTGAAGTACTGTTTGATCAAATTTCCATAAAACCCAAAGGACAGTTTGCTCTTGCAAAAAACAGACAGCAGCAGTTTATTCTGTGTCAGTATCAGCCTGGTCAGAAACTGATTTCAAAGCTTAATCTTAATACTGGAGAATATTCTGAGCAGAATCTTACAGGGATGAATATTCCGGAATCTTATATACTGATTTATTTTGGCCGAAATTTTTATCTGCATCACCCTGACAATGCTACCCATTATAAAATCAATATGGATGGGAACATTTCTATAGAACCTATTACCGGAAAAGAAAAAGAATTTGAAAAAAACACCATAAAAGCAGAAGCCGAAGTGGCAAAATTGCAGGGAAGCGGGTTGAGAATTGTTAATAATTTCAATAAGATCGGAATCAACACCTTTCAAAATCTGGTTGTTTCAGGAAATGAATTATACAGTGCTTCTGAAAACACCCTGGATTTTTCCAAAAATAAATATGATATTAAAATTTTCGCAGAGCAGAATAAAAATAAATTTACATTTCCGGATGGAAGTGAAATTATTACCGATTCACGAGGAATGCTGACATTCAGAAGCAGTAACAAAAGCATTGAAGAATTCTTTATTCCCTCTACTTTGGGAGGCTTTCTATCACTGGCAACTTATACGGAATTTGGAGGATCAGAATATTATCTTCCGGAGCACGCCCTGTTGAAAGTAAGAACCATGGATGATATGTGTGACAGGTTTTTAAAACCGTTTATAGAACAGATTTTGGATTATGGAGCTTAGAATAAAACCTTTCCCGAAAAATAATTTTCCCAAAAAAGGACTTTTGATCAGAGGCTCTTCACCTGTGGTATGGCTTCAGGAAATGGAAATCCTTGGAATCAGTTTGAACCAGGTCAGGTCTTATGCTATTCCGGCGGATACTCCCAATGTGCTGTATGGTTGTTTTCTGGTTTTTAATGACCATGTTCCACAGGAAATAGGCAGAAATGCTTACTTTCAAAATGTGGACGACAGGCTTTTTATTCCTGAAAATACAACTTTTTATCCCAAAATAAATCCGGAAGACTGGGCACAGCTTGATTCCCGTTTTCTGATTATGCATCCTGAATTCGGATTGGTAAAGCTGTCTGAAGAGATTGATTGGATTGCTCTGATTCAACAGCCCGGAACGATAGATGAAAGAATCACAAAACCTCTGAAGGGCGTTTCAATTCCTCAAAAAATAGAAAGCTATACGGTTGAAATAGATGATGAAAAAGTTATCGAAGCATTGCAGCCAAAACAAACCGAAGAAGAATGGATGAACAGCCTGCCGTTTGACCTTAAAAAAGTGATGGCCGGGAACAAAAAAGAAATAGAGAAATATTTACAGTATATTGAAAAATACCCTGAAAGAGCTGTAGAATTGGGCATTTCTCTGGATGTTATGGGAACTTCCCGAGGAGATGGCTTTGGTAAGTTTACCTGGCTGGAAGGATTATTTGGCGGAGGTTCAGGTGGGAAAACAGAAAGTGCGGGGACAAGGAATTTTCGTAGAGCATTCTGGGCGCTTATTATTGTAGCTATTGTTTTAAAGATTGCACTGCCTTCAGATAAAATAAATTCAGAGCAGGAAGAACATAATAATTCATCAGGAACTATTGTAAACAATGAAGTAAAGGCACCTTCTGATATGATTGCTTTTCAGTCCGGAACGTCGGAAATTGATCTTAAGATAGATTCAATGTATCATCAGGAGAGAAAAGGATTGTCCCAAGAACTTATTCATGCGGGAATTATAGAATCCAAAACAAAAGAAGACAAAGAAAACTATAAGAAAGGAGGTGGAAGAGATGTAAGCGAAATAGGAAGGGATATTGAAAAGCTTGTTCATAAAGAAAAGCAGAGCAGAGATTCCCTTAAAACCATTTACACCCAGAAAATTACAAAACATATTGAACAAAAAACTGAAAATCTGAAACGTAAAATTTCAGATTCTCTAAAGCAATACACCAAAGGAAAACCGGTGAATGGTGATGTTGTAAAATATCTTCTGAAAAAGAAGAAGGCATTGATGGCAGATTCACTAGGGAAACTTTACGGTACACTGGAGATCGTGGACCCTTCTCCTGCTTCCATAGACAAATCGAAAGTAAAAGGCTTGGGTACAGAAGGTACTCCGCTAGAGAAAAAGGCTCCGGTTTCAGATATTCTGTACATGGTTATTCTCATGATTGCCGGAGTAGGATTGTACTCATTCCTGTTTAAAAATAAATTGTTAAACCTTGGTGGAGACAATGTACCCAACTGGGTAAAGTTTGTTTTAATAGCAATTCTTGTAGCCATGCTGGTGTATTTATTTTACCCGTTGGTAAAAATGTTTGGATACAACTGGTTTGTTTGGGTTCTGGTAATTTGTGTGCTGTTACTCCTTTACCGTCTGTTTAGAGAAGATAAAACCATTTTAAACTCCGATGATGATGAATAGACAGAAATTTATAGACAAATTTATGGCAGCATTTGTACTGTTGGCCATGTTTAAGATTGTTGGAATTGTAGCCCAGTTATTCCATGAAAGTTTTTGGAGTGTAGTGGGAACATTGGGTATTTTCTTAATTGTAGCCTTTATTATCCTTTTGGTGATCACTTCTTTAAAAGATAAAGAGCAAAATAACAGGAATTCATCAGGAAGAAAAGGCAGCGGAAGCAGCAGTTTCTATCTGGAAAATTCACTCTTTGACAGAATCAGAAGTAAATATGAAGAACTTGCCGAAAAATACATCGCCGAAAAAGACTATAAAAAAGCAGCAAGAGTCTATATGAATCTTCTGCAGGATAACTACAGAGGTGCAAAAACACTGGAAAATGGAGAGTTCTACAACGAAGCAGCAGTAGTATACCTAAAAAAACTGAACAATAAATCCGATGCTGCCGTTTGTTATGAAAAAGCAAAGCAACATAAAAAAGCCATTGATCTTTATAAAGAAATGGAGCAGAAAGAAAAAGTAGGAGATCTCTATAAAGAAATCAACGACCTTAAAAACGCTCATCACTATTATCAAATGGTTGCTGATGATTATGTGAAAAACAGTCAGATGGTAAAAGCTTCTTTGGTATACCGCAGAAAAATGGAAAAAATAGAAGAGGCACAAAAAGTACTGCTGAAAGGATGGGAAGAAGATAAAGATGCCTTCAACTGTTTGAATAATTATTTCGCCAATATTTTTGATATTAAAAAGTTGGAGTCTGAAATACAGAATTTATATGAAAAAGCTCCGGCTCACAAAAAAATCACGTATCTGGACGTTATGAAATATGAATTCAAGAAAGATCCGAAACTCCATACCGTTACAAGAAATATAGCTTATGAAATCATTGCTGAAAAAGTAAGCACCCGATCCGAAATTGTGAATGAACTGAAGTTTTTTAATCCTGATGATGAGGTGATTTTGAAAGATATTTCAAGATTCAAAACAGGAAGAAATAAAATGTTCAGGAATTAAATATTTAAAGATTGAAGAATTTAAAAATTAAAGAAAAATTTCTCTTTGGAAAAGAAATATCATCCGCTTAATCAAATCAATTGTAATTGATCCATAAAGATAAGAAACTCTTGAAATAAAAGATAACTTAACAATTCTATTTTTGTTGAAAAATTGCAAAGACGCAAAGGTTTTATAAGTTTTATCTATAATTTTTTTAAGTCGCAAAAAAAATCAAAGATTTTCAACAAGGTTAGCTTATTAATTAATTGCATTATTTAGCAATATTAATTAGCAGTATTAAATTTTATCGGAGATAAAATCCTCGCGCCTTAAAGCACAATTTTTTGATATTATTTTGCGCCTTTGCGTATATAAAACCTTCCAGAAATTGTAAATATTATAAAAATGATACCAAAAAGATTTATCTTTGCACCAGAAAATTATGACAATACAAAGAGCACATATCAATGCAGAACTATTCAAAAGTCCTTCTAATAAAGGATTATTTGGACGTGATGAGGTGATATGGAATGAGGCGAAATGTGCTGACTTTGGAAATTATTTACTATAAACTTGTAAAAAATTAATCAAAATACAACAGAAACGCCTCGGAAAACCGAGGCGTTTTTTGTTTTTTAGGTCAGAAATTATTTAGAATGAAAAAAAATAACCGTAAACATGAAAATTTTTTAATAAACAATGAAACTTTAATACGATAAAATAGAGTGATAAGCAACCCGGTGAGAGACAGTCATTTAGGTAATTAAGATATCCGCAAAATATTGCGGACAGAAATTCTCTATTCTAAAATTCAAACTTAATTAATTGATTGTCAATAATTTAATTTGAAAATTTATTTGCGGATTCCAAAAATTCATATTTACTTTGCAACCGAAAATTGAAAGCAACAGGTTTTCAGGATTCAGTTAAAAATAATTTAGAAACAAACAAAAATAAAATGAAACAGTTACACAGCATATTCAATCAATATTCAAGACTATTCGGACAGGAACCGACAGGTGTTGTGTGTATTCTTGATCGTGGAATTGTGGATAAAAGGTGCTTATATACGTGGGTCAGCTAATGATCTCTTACGTTTAAATATATGAAGCGCCTCCCTAAAAGAGGCGCTTTTTTTATGGTTTCTTTAGCTTATTTGGTAAAGCGCCGGTCTGTGGAACCGGAGAACAGGGTTCGATCCCCGGAGATACCCAAAGTAGAAAATCTCATGGCTCAATTGGATAGAGCGTCGGTTTACGACACCGAAGGTTGAAGGTTCGAGTCCTTCTGAGATTACAAAGAATGTGAATTTTAAAATTAGCAAGCCAAGCAAATTGATTATTGATGATTCACAAAACCAAAACAATCTCATAGCTCAAATGGTTAGAGCACCGGTCTTTTAAACCGGGGGTTGAAAGTTCAAATCTTTCTGGGATTACAAAAACGGTTCCGTAGCTCAACTGGATAGAGCATGGGTTTTCTAAACCCAGGGTTAGAGGTTCGAATCCTCTCGGAATCACAAAAAGGTTCATGGAAACTTTCCCATCCGGCTGTCTCCCGGAAAAGAAACGGAAGTGAACCCCAAAGCTGGAAAGATAACGGTGGTTGTTTACCCGTCTTGGACGCGGGAGGTCGCAAGTTCGAGTCTTGCTTTCCAGACAATTTGTTCCATTAGCATAGTGGTAAGTGCATTCGGCTTTCTACCGAACGACAAGGGTTCGATCCCCTTATGGAATGCAAATGATTTCGTAGCTCAAGTGGTTAGAGTGTCGGTCTGATACACCGAAGGTTGAAGGTTCGAGTCCTTCCGGAATTACAATGATTTTGTAGCTCAATGGCAGAGCACCGGTCTGTTAAACCGGAAGTTGAAAGTTCGAGTCTTTCCAGAATCGCAGGTAACTAATTGTTAATTGTTTCAGGAGAAAAAGTAAAAGTTTGTCGAGAGCAGAAGATCTTTACGCCAAACACGAAAAATAGAGACAGGCTTTTCTTCTCTCCGGATTCATTAAAAGTAGGAATATCATTTATAAATTTTTAGGTAAAATAAAGTTTGTCAAGCGCAGAAGTTCTTATATCAAACAAATGAAGACAGACTTTATTTTTTAATCTGATGGTTCGCCGAAGTGGAAGAGTCGGGGCGGTCTGCAAAACCGTTGTGTAAACTGAGTGGGTTTGAATCCCATAACCATCTCAAAAAAGGGAAAATAATAGAAAGGGAAATACACAAATGAAATATTATTACTCTTATGAAATATCCTTTATTAATAAAAGAAAAAGGCTGTCGAGCGCAGAAGATCTTTAATCAAACATTCAATAAAGACAGACCTTTTCTTTTTAAAAGGAAAAATGAGGAATTACTTATTAATCATTATTAATTGCTCATAAAATACGGAAGTACGCCGAAGTTGGAGAGTCGGGGCAGACTGTAAATCTGTTGCTTCATTGCTGAGTAGGTTCGAATCCTACTACTTCCACCAGCCGCTGATAATGTAATGGCAGCATGCAGGAAATGTACTCTTGTTGTTTAGGTTCGATTCCTGGTCAGTGGCTTAATGCTCTATTCGTCTAACGGTGAGGACGCCTGCCTTTCGAGCAGAAAACAAGGGTTCGATTCCCTTATAGAGTACTGGATGTGAATAGCTGGTCAATATTGAATTGATATTAATACCATGAAAGTTCAGATTTTTTTAAAAAAATTGGCCAGTTACCATTCACACAAAAAATGAAGAAAAGAGAAAAAAGGACTGTCGAGAGCAGAAGATCTTTAGTCAATAAAAACAGACAGCCTTTTATTTTTTTAAACCAAAATACAATTAGGAAACGAGAAAGGTTTGTCAAGCGCAGAAGATCTTTACAAACACTAACAGGCATAGTTTATCAACAGACAGAGCTTTCTCAAACCTAGACACAATATGATGAGTAATAAGCAATGAGCAATAAGTAATAACCATAGATTTTCATATTACTAATTACCCATTACCCATTACTAATAAATTACGCCTCTCTATTCCAATTGGCAGAGAAAACGGCTTTAAACCCCGTAAAGTCCCAGTTCGAATCTGGGGAGAGGTACAAAACATGAGCAATAAGCAATGAGCAATAAGTAATAACTATAGGTTTTTATATTACTTATTACCAATTACTCATTACTCATGAAAAACCTGCGGGAATGGTGGAATGGCAGACACTCTTGATTTAGGATCAAGCTTTTGGGGGTTCGAATCCCTCTTCCTGTACCAAAAATAAGCAATAAATAATGAGCAATGCGTAATAATGCCAGTCATAGATTTTCATATTACTCATTACTTATAAAATCCGGAAGAGTGGTGTAGAAGGTCTGCACGTTAGTCTGAAAAACTAAAGTACAGGTTCAATTCCTGTCTGTTCCGCAAAAACATGAATGATAAGTAATAAGCAATGAGCAATCATTGATACCTGACTGATTTTTGATATTACTTATTACCAATTACTCATTATTCATAAAATTGATTCATAGTGTAATAGGCAGCACACAAGATTTTGATTCTTGGAGTTTAGGTTCGAGTCCTAATGAATTAACAGTATTTACTCTGATAGTATAATGGCAGCATCTCAGTCTCCAAAACTGATGGTATCGGTTCGAGTCCGGTTCGGAGTGCTAAAAATGAATGGTCAATAGTGAATTTTGCTTTGCAAATGAATCTTTAAAAATTGACGGTAAAACGAATTGACGATTCACAATTCACAAATTAATTTAAAACAAAATTTAAAACATGTAGAAAAAATGGAAACGCAACAACAAACATGGCAGAATATGAATGGAAAAATTTTCCAACACTCTATCACGCAGCTGGTAGAAGAAGCCATCCTCCGCGAACAGGCCAACGGACATCGTCTGAAAGTATGTGTGGGATCAGACTCTCATGTATACGGAGATGCCATCAACTATGCTACAGCAGTAGTATTTATTCGTGAGGGAAAAGGAGCGTTTACCTTTATCAGAAAAGAAAGAGAAATACAGAGTATCAGTATCAAAGAGCGAATGCTGAATGAGGTCAACAAATCCGTAGAAATTGCATACGCGATCTGCTCTGTGTTGGATGCTTATGGTGTGGAAATGGAGGTACACGCAGACATTAATACCGATCCGGATTTTAAATCCAACGTAGCATTAAAAGATGCCATGGGATATATTCTCGGAATGGGATATGTGTTTAAAGCAAAACCTTTTGCCTTCGCAAGTTCCAATTGTGCTGATATGATGGTGTAATAAAGCTGGAAGCTTAAGAACTATAAAAATTAACTCATGGAAAAAACAAAAAGATTATTATTTCTGGATGATATAAGATACCCGATTGAGGCTTATCATTATACAAAACAGGACATTTTCCTCAGAAGCGACTGGCATATTGTTCGGAATTACGAGCAGTTTGTCAACAGAATTCTGGAAAAAGGCCTTCCGGAAATGATCTCTTTTGACCATGATCTTGCGGACGAGCACTATTTGAAACAGAATTCTCAGGAATTTGTTGAAAAAACAGGAAACGACTGTGCCAAATGGCTGATAGAATATTGCATGGACAATTATCTGGACCTTCCAGAATTCTATTGTCACTCCATGAATCCGGTAGGAAAGGAAAATATCTTAAACCTGCTGCAAAACTTTAAAAAATTGTAATGAACATTTTTAGATTTATCGAAGATATAAAAAGCCATTTGAAACTCACATTTGACGAAGTGGATGGATGGTTTGAAAAAGATAAAAAAATGTTGAATCATCAGCCTTCTAATGGAGGCTGGACGGTTCAGCAGATTTTAGAGCACATTTATCTTACAAATTTTTACCTGCTGATCCTTATCGAAAAAGGTTTCAAAAAAGCAATGAAGAATTCTTTAGATCTTGATATTGAATCTGAAATAAAAAATTACAGTTTCAACAAAGAAAATTTTGACAAAGTAGGAGAATATGGTGCTTTTAAATGGATAAGACCAGAACATATGGAGCCGAAAGGAGAATTGAGTTTGAATGAAATCCGAAACTTAATTAACCAGCAATATCTTCAATGTTTAAACTATCTTGAAGTAATGAAAAATGGGGAAGGACTCTTGTATAAAACGACAATGACAGTGAATGACCTGGGGAAAATTAATGTATATGAATATATTTATTTTCTGGCACTCCATGCCCAAAGACATAGTACCCAGATGGAAAAAAACGAATCAGAAACGATTAAAAACTAAAACAAAATGATTTTCAAAACATATAACGCTATAGAAAATGCTTACCAGGCCCGCGTGATCGAACAGATCAGGATGCAGGGTTTTGGGGATGAGGTTTTCATTGTACAGGAAAAAGTTCACGGAGCTAATTTCTCTTTCTTTACCGACGGAAAGGAAATTAAAATCGCTAAGAGAACTGCTTTCATCGAAAAAGATGAGAAATTTTTCAATGCCCATCAGATGTTGGAACGCTACAGAAAAAATGTAATAGAAGTGTTTCAAAAAGTAAAAACCATTCATCCGGATGTAGAAACTGTAGTGATCTACGGTGAATTGTTCGGTGGCGGTTACAAACATAAAGAAGTAGTACCCGTAAAAGATGCTGTAAAAGTACAGAAAGGTATTGAATATGCACCTTACAACGAATTTTACGCTTTCGATATTAAACTGAATGGTATTACCTATTTAGATACAGAAGTTGTCAATCAGATTTTTGAAGAAACAGGATTTTTCTATGCAAAAATTTTGTTTCAGGGAAGTCTTGAAGAAGCTTTGAAATTCCCTAATGTTTTCAATTCAAAAATTCCCGCTTGGCTTGGATTACCCGAATTGGAAGACAATAGGTGTGAAGGAACCATCGTAAAAACTTTGAAAACCAGATACTTTGGAAACGGAGCCAGAATTATTCTTAAAAATAAGAATGAAAAATGGGTAGAAAAGTCCAAAATGGTTAAAAAAGAGGGTAAAACTGTTCAGAAACAGATTCACTTCAGCGAAAAAGCTCAGGAAATCTGGGAGGAAATCCAAAAATATGCTACAGCCAACAGATTGAATAATGTGGTGAGCAAAATCGGCGAATTCGAACCTAAAATGATAGGTAAGGTAATTGGTCTTTTTTCACAGGATATTTTAGAGGATTTCCAGAAAGACTTCCCGGCAGCTTTTGCAACTATTGAAAAAGAAGAGCAGAAAAGGATCAACAAAAAGTTGAATTCTTTAGTCATTGATTTTATAAAAAAAGAGTTGATGACTCTTAAAGTATAGTTTCGGTAAATTTTTACCGAAACTTTTTTATGTATAAACTAAACCATAGAGGCAACATAAGTCTTAGAAATTTGATTTTCATTATGCAGTAAGTTTGTCATTCCGTTAGGAATTTCAATTGTTAAAAGTGAAAATATATTTTAAGATTCATTCAAAATGGCAAATGTTATAAAGATTTATGGTTCAAAAAAAGAAAACTATGTTACAAGCAGAAATAAAAAGTCTTTTAAAAGAAGACATCAGTATATTAATCAAAATTCCTAATTCCGGAAAGCATTATTTGTGCGATTGTGGGGAAGCGAGTTTATTGACTGTGAAAGAAGTTCAGTCCATATCCGCAATATTCATCAGTCATACGCATATAGATCACTTTTCAAATTTCGACGGAATTTTCAGACATCAGATCGGAAGTGGTGAAAAAGTAGTGATTT
This sequence comes from Chryseobacterium indologenes, assembly GCF_002025665.1. Lineage (GTDB taxonomy): Bacteria > Bacteroidota > Bacteroidia > Flavobacteriales > Weeksellaceae > Chryseobacterium > Chryseobacterium metallicongregator. The sequence goes on from NZ_CP018786.1 coordinate 742,702, forward strand.
GCGGACCGAAAAATATCCATCTACAAGTTGAAGCAAGATTAAAATCTTACACTTGGAATCTGATTGATGAAAAGGCAATTGCCTACGAAATCCGTGAGATTGTTTCAAAAGATGAAGTTAATGTTTACACCCTTCGTCCGCCACAATGGGATATGGAATTGATCAACACCCAGAATTTCCTGTTTGAAGACGAATATGTCAACGTTGACTTTGCTATTCTGGATCACAAAACAGATTCTATTGCTTATTTGTTTAAAGAAAAAGACACGGTAAGCTTCAGTGAAAATGCTTCAGATTTCAAAAAAGGAAAGTGGATTGGTGAGCTGAAGACTGCATTTGAAAATAATGATACAGAGAAAGAGATTGAAATCGAAGGGAATGTTTACAAAGCAACAGAATTGTTCCACTTATTAACCCTTAATGAAGGTTACAAACTTGGTGTCATCATGGACCATGCAGTAGCCGAAAACAATTATGACAAAATAAAAGCGGTTTTTGCAGGAACGGATTTGGTATATATCGAAACATTCTACAAGGACTCTGATCAGGAATTTGCAAAGATCAACTATCATAGTTTTGCTTCAGCATCAGGAAAAATCATGAATGAATGTCAGGTGAAAGAAGCCATTCCGATTCACTTTTCGAGAAGATATACAGAAAGTGATCAGGAAGAAATTGAAACTGCTTTTTATAAAGCATTTCGTAAAAATTAATTAAAAACAAACAATTAAAAAAATGAAACCCAATATATTTTTTACAGCAGATCATCATTTTGGTCACGAGAATATTATAAAGTTTTCAGAGAGACCTTTTGAATCACTGGACCATATGAATGAAGAACTCATAACAAGATGGAACGAGAAAGTTGCTACCGGTGATACCGTCTACCATTTAGGAGATATGAGTTTAGGAAAACCTGATTTTACAAAAGAAATTTTAGATCGGTTAAATGGTAATATTCATCTGATCAAAGGCAATCATGAAGGAGCGGCTTTAACCTATCCCAAGCGGTTTGCTTCCATCAGAGATTACCACGAACTGAGAATTGATGAACCGGAGGAAAGTAATGGTAAACAGAAAATCATTCTTTTCCATTACGCCATGCGTACCTGGAATGGCTCACATCGCGGAGTCTGGCAGTTATACGGCCATTCACACGGAACCTTGCCGGATGATGAAATGGCACTCAGCTTTGATGTAGGGGTAGATTGCCACAATTTTTATCCGGTTTCCTATGAGGAAGTCAAAGAAATAATGAAGAGGAAAAAATGGACGCCTCCATTTGCTCCCAGAAATTAACAATTAATGATGAAAATGAAGCTTGAGGATATGAGAAGTATAAACCTAACTAACTTCTAACCTCTAGCTTCTAATTTCTAAAAAATCATGAAAACAGCCAATGAGATGATAATCATCGATCTGGAAGCTACATGTTGGGAAAACGACAGAATTCCCAATGGACAACAGGTCGATATTATAGAAATAGGAATTTGCAAATTAAACTTAACATCAAAAGCAATTTCCCAAAAACAAAGCATTTATGTAATTCCAGAACGGTCAGAAATCAACAGATTCTGTACACAATTGACCGGAATTACCCCGCAACTGATAGAAGAAAAAGGAATCTATTTCGAAGAAGCCTGTGAAATAATCAGGGAGCAATATCATTCAGAACTGCTTATCTGGGCAGGATATGGAAACTTCGACGGTGAGCAGATCATAGAACAATGTGATTGGCTCGGGATAGCCAATCCTTTTTCAGAAAACTATATGAATGTGATGCATGAATTTAAAAGGCATTTCAGACTGCATAAACAAATAGGACTTAAAAGAGCTCTGAACTATCTGAATATGGATTTTGAAGGTACCCATCACAGCGGAGCAGACGATGCTTATAATACAGCCAGAATTTTAAGTAAGATTCTGTAAATAGTAATCAGGCCGGAAGACTGAAACTAAAGGCGGGAGGTAAAGTAGATACTATGGAAAACTTCCGTATCCGTCTTCTATCCTTTAACAATTAAATTTTTAACAAGTGAAAATAACAGAAAATATATTAATAGTAGACCTTGAAGCAACGTGCTGGGAAAACCGGCCGCCAAGAGGTCAGGAAAGTGAGATCATCGAAATCGGAGTATGCATTATGAATGCAAAAACCGGTAAGATCTCTAAAAATGAAGGGATTTTAATAAAACCCCAACATTCAAAAGTAAGCCCGTTCTGTACGGAACTGACCACGCTTACCCAAAATATGCTGGATCATGAAGGCATTATGCTGGATGATGCTTTCGATATCCTGAGAGCAGAATATGATTCCGAAGAATTGACATGGGCGAGTTACGAAATTATGATCTGAATATGCTTCAAAACCAGGCAAGAAGATTCTACACAGATTATCCGATGAGTGATGACCACATCAATGTAAAAACATTATTCGGTGAAATTCACCCTACTATCAGGAAAAGTGTCGGAATGAACAGGGCTTTGGGTGAATTGGGGATGACTTTAGAAGGTACCCACCACAGAGGAGTAGATGACGCCAAAAACATTGCAAAGATTCTGCATTGGTGTCTGAAGAATTATTAAATCATCTGAAATAAAGCAGATATTTAAAAAATGAAGACTGTCTCAAATGATGAGGCAGTCTTTTTATTATGCTATATCAGATATCCTGTTACAAATAAAGTTGTGAAGCTCCACCGGAATAGAATGTCCCATTCCTTCAATAAGAAGCCATTCAGCACCGGGAATAGAATCCGCAATATCTTTTCCGCAATCAGAATGAAAGATCAGATCGTCTGTTCCATGAATAATCAAAGTCGGAGCTGATATTTTTTCCAATATCTCAGCATTATACTGATAAGAACCCATCGCTAAAAGCTGACGGATAATTCCATTTTTTGTTTTTGAACGGGTAAGTTCTTTTTCAAGCAAAGCCATTTCTTGATTCGAATCAAAAATATATCCCGAACCCGATATTTTCTTTGCAAAACGGATCTTTTCCCTCAAATACTCTTCTTTCTGAAGAACAGGATCAGCAGATACCTGTGTCATCATAGCCATCATTTCAGAATCAGGCTTAGGAAGAGACGGATTCATAGAGGTGGACATGATGATCGTTAATGATAAAACTCTTTCAGGATAATAGGAGCCTAAAAGCTGTGCAATAATTCCTCCCATGGAACGTCCCACAATATGCGCTTTTTCAATCTTTAAATAATCCAGTAAACCAATAACATCATTTGCCATATCCATCAATGAATAAGGTATACCTTCCTTACTCAATGCAGCAAAGATTTCGTCAATCCCTTTACCAGACGGAAGTTCCCTTTGTATATCGAAAACAGAACTGCCTGAATCTCTATTATCAAAACGGATTACTCTGAAACCTTTTTTTACCAAAAGATCACAGAATTCACGATCCCAGCGGATCATCTGACTTCCTAATCCTGAGATCAGGACTATATTTTTGGAATTTCCTTCACCAAAAATTTCGTAACATAAGTCTACATCTTTTATAGAAGTTATTTTCATAGAGTTTAATAGAATTCTGCTTTACTTTCTGATCTTACTTTTTGTTCAGCTTTCTGTATCTCCTGACGATAATTGATATATTCATTATTCTGGTCAGGTACAATTGTAGCAAACTCAAATGTAAAAGATTCACTTCCGAGCTCAGTCCATTCCTTTTGTAATTGATAATTGGTAAACAATCTGCCATTTAAAAGAAATTTCATCTTGTTCACCAATGCTTCCAGATGTAAAGAAGCCTGAACATATTTTTTCCCGTTTAAAGTATTGGTAACAGCAAGTACTCCCATTGTTGTGGTATAGTCTTTTGCCTTTTCTCTTAGCTGTTTCTTTAATGCATTTTTCATATTTTCATTATTGTATATTTCCTCCTAAATCAAATAAAAGCTCATTGACTATGCGTAGAGATTTACCTTTTTTGGATGAAAGAATTTCTTTAGTAATATTTTCGGCGCTTAGCTTAGCTTCTTCAAATATTTTTTTACCGTTAGAAGTGATGACCACATAACTTACGCGGGCATCTCTTTCATTGGTTTCTCTGGATACCAGTCCGATTTTTTCCAATGGATTCAATAAGCGGGTGACTCCTGATGCTGTAAGTCCTATTTTTTCGGCAAGATCTATTCTTCTCATTTTGCTCTCAGAGGAAGAATAGAGCACATAAAGAATAACAAAGTCATTGAGTCCCAGACCATGAACGCTCAGAGAATCAAATTTTCTGGCAATTACAGACTGTAATTTATTAATGTTTATTAAAAATAATAATTCTGTGCTTATCATTGATATGTATTTGAGTTGTTAAGTATTTTATTTTGCAAATATATAAAATTTAGAGAATTACAATCCTGTTTTTATTATTTTAAAAAAAATTAACGTATTGATAAGCTAACCTGATTTGTTATATGGTATCTCAAATTCTGGAATTAAGACACCAAATGTTGTGTAAATATCATGATATAGTGCTTTTAATCACTTTTTTATTAATATATCTTTAAACAGGGAATTGTTTTTATATGACCAAAGGCTTTGATAGCTATTGTTTTAATTAACTTAATATTTGTTAAAAAAATCACTTTTATGGGATAATTTACTGTCTGTCAGTCATTTTTTTTTATTTTAGCCGATAAGAATGAGTTTATGCTTATTGATAAAGATTTTCAGGTGAAAAATTTAAACTGTTGACGTATTGTAAAACAGGAAACGAGTACAAATAACAGAATTCTGATATGACAAGACGCCTGTTGACATTGTCATATCAGAATTCTTTGATCGTTACATTCCTGATAATACTTCTTTTTTAAATACTTCATTCAATTTTATCAAGGTGTTTATGATAATAATCTGATGAGAATTTTACATATGGTATCCTGTTTTTCAGACTCTGCTTTTACAGGAAAAAAATAGTAAAACTTATTAAGTATTGTATATCAGTGTTTTATTTAAATATATATTATATTTCCGAATGTTTAGATGAAACAGAATTCGCTTCTCGGAAGAGGCTTTGTTTATTCCTGTTTTTGGGGCTGTTTAATACTGTTAAATGCTCTGTGGTACGGCTTTTGAAGCCTTATAAACAGGATGTTTTTGAATAATTTTAAAGAAATGAAGTGGGGAACAATAATTGGTAAAAAGTTAAGTTTTGAATGGAATCAGATAAAAGGATTTATCAACAAAATTCCAAAACTTATCAATCTGATTATCAGTTATAATGTTGCTTCCGGAAAACTGCTGATACCCATTCTTTCAACAGTTGAAAAGACAGTTTTGAATGCTGAAAAGTTCTTTGGGCTTTATCATAAACTGTTAAAATCAAATCAGTCTGGGATGAAAAAAATTTTGTCAGACAACCTAAAGAATGGAAAAAAAATGAATAACCTGAAACAAATTTATACATCAAATTAAAGCACCATGAAAGAAAGACTTTATGAGATCCTTAATGAGGAAAAAATACATGAGATTATTCCCTTTCTAAAAGAGCTTAGTATTGAAGAAAGGAAAACACTGGTACCGTCTATAAAGAAAATGGACCGTGAGATCAGTAAAATTGTAATGACTAAAAACTCCTACCATACGGCAGGATCTGTGAATCAGCATTCCATTATAGATATTGCTTCATTTGTCTGCATGGACAAAAAGAATTTCGGTAAAAATTACTGGAGTCTTTTCCGCAATGTAGAACAAACTGATCAGATACTGGAATGGGGCTGCCCCGATTGGTTTTCAGACTTTATCAATGAATCAGTAGAAGCTGAATTTACAGCATTTAATTATAAGGATATTTTAGGATGGACAGAGAAAGGCTATGTACAACCTAAACCGGAATTACTGGGACATCATCTGAGTAATTATCCGGCAGATCTTGACCGCCATCCTGAAACACTCAATACTCATTTTTGGTATTTGTGCGAATTTCCTTCCAAATCTTTACCTTTCCGTAAAGAATGGTTTCCTATTGTTCAAAAGCTTATTACGGATAAAAAAATTGAAAGAAAAAGATTTCTGAAAGAGTGTCTTCTGGCTGCCAACAGGAATTTTAATAAAAATGTCACGGGTTGGTTTATGGATGCGTTTACCTCATTAAAACCCACGGAAGAAGAATTATCTGATTTACAGGATGAACTCCTAGCAGGGCTTGTTTCTTCACAGTCAAAAGCCGTAAATACATTATTATCACACTTGAAAAAAATTGTGGGAACTTCAGAATTTAAGAATGAAGAATTTTCACATTATCTTCCGAATCTACTAAGCTCTGAGGTAAAAACAGTAGTGATTTCCAGTCTGGGACTTACTGAAAAAATATTCCAGAGAAAGAAAATGGATCCGGATATGCTTGGAATGGCTTTAAGTACAGCATTTGTCAGTAAAGATGATGGAATACAATCAAAAGCAGCCAAGATCATCCTTAAATACATTCCGGCTTCAGAAAATATGATAGAGGCACTTTCCCATTATTCAGATAATATACTGACCAATGTGCGCCCTCTTTTGGTAAAATATATTGAAGGAAAACAACCAGAGCTTGAGGCGATAGCTTCGGAAAAAAGAGTATTGACCTCAGACGAAAATGCAGTACAGGTACTTCAGAACTTTGAAGATCTCATGTTCTATCTGCCTTTAGCAATGGACGATCCGTATAGCTATCATTGTGATATTGCTTTGACAGCGTTTATCAAATTTGCCGGAGACGTGGATGCAGAATCTGTAAAACTGGTGGAACCTGTATTTTTGAAGGCTTGTAAAACCATTGCGAAATGGGAAGTTCCTTATCTGAATGTTTTACTGTGCAATGCAATCATCAATTATGGTTTGGCTTTGATGGAGCAATATCCTGTTCAGCTAAAGAATCTGGAAAAAATATATCAGAAAACCAAAGAAGAGGAAGCTGCTAGAGAGTCTTACTCCAATTATCAGAAAAAACTAGGTCCGATAGAAGATGTTGGGGCAGATTGCCCAGCAAGACAGGCTTTTAAAGATATTGCTATCTATGCAGTTGAAAAAATAAAATCCGGTGACAAACTTCCTTTGTTGTTTCCTATCACCCATGCACCTTGTTGGATTTCTCCTGTTACTTTGGTTGAAAGGCTTGAGAGCTATCAGAACAGCAATACAGAGCCCCATCATCTGGATATTCAGCTTGCTCTGCAACGTTGTGCTTTAGATGATACTTTAAAAGCTATTGCCGAAGCAGAGAAAAGATTAAAAGGTGAATATAAAGAATTACTGCTTTTCTTCTTTGGAAAAAATGAAAACCCGGAAGGTAATTTTATACATCCTTCATGGTGGATGACAGCGGGAATTACCCGTTCACCGGAAACTGTTTTTGAGGAATTTAAAAATTTCGGATATGATAATATTCCCACAGAATTCTTTTCAGGAGCTTACCAATGGAAAACCATTGACAATAAGAAAAACTCATACTATCCGGTAGAACTGAACATTACGATTCCAAAATATCATCTTGAAAAAAGAAAAGAACCTTTGTTCATGGAATATTTTGTTGCTGAGCAGAAAGAGCTTAATGAAATTCCTGCACTGATGCTTTGCTTCCCCAATACACCTGCAAACGCGCTGGCGAAGGTAATTAAATATTGCCTTTTCTATTCAGGAATTGCAGAAGTTTTTGAAAGAAGTCTTGTTCTGAATACTGCCAATACATTATATCAGATCAAAAAACCTCTCGATGAAATTGGGTATCTGTTTCTGGGGACTATTTTTCTGGACAGTGATAAGGCCATTCGTGGAACAGCTGCTGAAATTTGGCTTGAACATGTTTCTTGCCAGATGATGGATAATGCATGGTTGGGAAGAGTAATTGGTTTACACGAAAAATTGGAGTGGGCACCAGTGAAGAGATTGACCGATCTTATGCAGCACCACATGCTTAATATAAGTAAAAATCATAATGCGGCTCTTGAAGAATTGATTTTCAATATTTTACTTCAAATGGAAGAACCTGTTACCAATCTGAAAAGAATTCTGGAAATTTACCATGAAGTATTGGCATTGAACCATTCCTCAGTACACCAGGAAGTCGTTGAAAAATTAAACAGCTGGAAAGAAAACTCGAGTCTTAAAAAAATATGTAATCTTCTTCTGAAAAAATAAAACATGGAAGATATGCTTATTTATAGCTATTCAGGAGTATCCTCTTTAGCCAGGAGAGGTGCACTTGAAGAGTTATTTCTTGCTAAATACTGTGAGATTGACAAAAATACCAATGTTCCCTGTTTTTTCTGGGGAAATGTAGGACAACCCTTTATTTTAGCCCGATGTCTGATTACACTTTCTAACATTGTAAAATCCAGTTTTAACCTGTCACCTTTTCAGATGGTATTTCTTAAAGATCCCATAGTAACGGCAGGAAATGAAAGACTAAGGTTTGAAGGTTTTTCTCATTGTGCAGGAGTGTATGCAAGAGTAGATGTGCTACCTGAGGGATTGGATGGAGAGTTTCTTGAAAACGGTACAACGAATGTGGATTTCAATCAGCCTATGATAACGGCTTTGGGAAGCATCTGTCCGAATGAAAAAATTATGCTTTCTGTAGGACAAAAAGAAGTTGGGTTATACAAGGAGGGAAGTAAGGTCATAGAAAGAAAAGTACCATTGCCTGCTAAATGGATCAAAGGACTGGGAACTGTTCAGGTGTACTTATCAGAGTCAGAAAAGCGTCATACCTTCAATAAAATCCAGACACAGCAATTGTTTAAAGGAATGCCTAAAGGAGTGGTGAAGCCAGATTATTATTTAATTGTGAGAGGAAATAAACCTATTTTTTCTCCGGTAAAATCTGCAGATTCTGTTTGTATAGGAGGACTTCACAGACTACGTCTAATAGAACCTCTTCTTCCTTATATTGATGGTATGCTGGTTTTCGCACATGCTAATATGAAGTCTACCACATGGCAACTCAATATGGGAAATATCCGGTTTAGTTTTTCTTTATCGAGAGAATGCTGGAGAGGTTTTCCAGGTGAAGGTGCGGTGTTGGATAGTCTGATCTCAGATGTTCCTGATGAATGGATTGATGCGTTGGATAAATATGCCTTTGCCAATCAGACTTTTAATCCTGGCAGATTTGCTTTGGAAGAGAATATCAGTTTTGACAAAGTTGAAAATATTACTGGCAGACTCGCTGCAATGGGATTACTGGGTTACGATCTTAATGACAGAGAATTTTTTTATCGTAGACTTCCCTTTAAATTAAGCCGTATTATCGGACTCAATCCCCGCTTAAAAAATGCAGAAAAACTGATAGAAGACGGAAAAGTTGAGATTTTAAATAATAATAAAGAAAGGACAGAAGCCAGAGTAAAAGGAACTGGTGTGCATCATACAGTAATTATTCAAGAAGAAAAAGTACGTTGTACCTGCGAGTGGTTCAGTAAGTATCAAGGGGAGAGAGGTCCTTGTAAACATGTGTTGGCAGTAAAAAAACTAATCAATGTTTAAATACTGCTGATGCTCATCTTATCATTTTGTTGACCAGCACAAAACCGCAACATCTTGCGCGACTGTGTTGTATTAACTTTTATTAATTGTCAGTCCACTTCATCCATTCTTCATAGCTAAGTACTCCCAATTCGGGTTTGCCTTCACCCTCCAGAATAGAAATAAATTCAAGCTGGTTTCCATCTGGATCATTAAAATAAATAGCCAATGCAGGCATCCATGCAAATACCATAGGCTCTACAGTTCCGTTTTTCAGAAAATTGTAAGGTTTTAAATCTTTTTTTTCAAGAAACTCCACAGAATAATTCAAAATATCCTCCTTACTGCTGGAAAAAGCAAAATGTCTGGTCTGAAGATTCTCCTTCTGCTCCCACAGCCCCAGCATAAAATCTTTTCCTTCTCCTGCCCATAAAAAAGCAATAGGTCTGGTTTCATCTCTATGAGCGAGCTTCAACCCTAATATATCTGTGTAAAATTGTATTGCATTTTCCAGATTGCTCACCTGAATATGAGTCTCATATATTCCTTTAATCATAGCTTAATTTTAATAAAAACAAAGCTAGAAAACTCTCATCTGAAAATGCTCTATACGCGATTTCTTTAATAAAAATGAATGATAGAAGGATTTTATAATTAGGAATTAGGAATTAGGAATTAGGAATTAGGAATTAGATTGTCATTAAATATCAATATCAGTTTTCAACTTTTATTCAATAGGGGTGGGCTTTAGCCCACTCTTTCAAATATAGCCACTTTCATCCGGCTTTAGCCGAAACCTATCTAATTTAAGCACAAAATATCCAGCATACATTATCATTTAATCACATTTTAATAAAAAAAATCTAAGAAAATTTTTATGCGCAAATAGATTGCGCAATACTGTTTTTATTTTGCATCAGAAATCAGAGAGGAAGTATCAACCTTCCCATGTTTAACAAAAAAACAGTAACCATGAAATTTAATTTTTTAAGAAAAGAAAATAAAGTAGTACAGAACTACGAAGGTGCAAAAGCATATGCCATGACACCTGCAGAAGAATTGTATAGTGCTGTTGTTACAACAGGACTGTCAGATGCCAATTATGAAAAAGGAAATGACAGATTGAAGAGAATCCAGTCTCTGATCAAAAAAAATGATCCTGAATTTGTGGCAAAGCTGGCCGTATATGCAAGAAAAGATATGTATCTGAGATCTATCCCATTGGTTTTGACAACTGAATTGGCAAAGCAGACTTCGGGTACAGATCTTGTAAGCAAAACAGTAGATGGAGTAGTTCAGAGAGCAGATGAAATCACAGAATTGCTGGCGTATTACCAGCTTGCCAACAAAAGAACAGATACCAAGAAACTGAACAAACTGTCCAAACAGATTCAGAAAGGTCTGGTAAAATCATTCAATAAATTTGATGAATACCAGTTTGCAAAGTATAACAGAAAAGCAGAAGTAACGCTGAAAGATGCATTATTCCTGGTTCATCCGAAAGCTAAAGATGAAAATCAGCAGGCTGTTTTCAACAAAATTGCCAATAATACACTGGAAACCCCTTACACTTGGGAAGTAGAACTTTCCGTTTTGGGTCAGAAGAAATTTGCAAACGATGCAGAAAGAAAAATGGCCTTCAAAAACAAATGGGAAGAATTGATTTTCAGTAATAAATTAGGCTATATGGCAACCATGAGAAACCTGAGAAATATCCTGGAAGCCGGAGTATCACCTGATGCAATGAATAAAGTTTGCAGATATCTTTCCGATGAAAAAGCAGTATCCAACTCAAAGCAGCTTCCGTTCCGATTCCTGGCAGCCTATAGAGAATTAAAAACAATAGATTCTCCTTATCTGTCTTCAGTACTGGAAGCCTTGGAAAATGCGGTGGTGGTAAGTGCTGAAAACATCAAAGGTTTTGGCTTTGACACCTCTGTAGTAATTGCAGCGGACGTGTCAGGCTCTATGCAGAAAGCCGTTTCGAGTAAAAGTAAAATTTTACTGTATGATATCGGTTTGCTGATGTCTATGATCTTGCAGTCACAGTGTAAAAATGTGGTAACGGGTATCTTCGGTGACCGTTGGTTGAGGGTTTCAATGCCGAAAAACGGTATTTTAAGGAACGTAGATGCATTCTACAAACGTGAAGGTGAAGTAGGATATTCCACCAATGGTTACCTGATAATTGAAGATCTCATCAAAAGAAAAGAGCAGGTGGATAAAGTAATGCTTTTCACCGATACTCAAATGTGGGATAGCACAGGAAACAGAAACTCTTTCGAAGACGTGTGGAAAAAGTACAAAGCCATCGCGCCTCATGCAAAGCTGTATATTTTTGACCTTGCGGGTTATGGTACACAGCCACTTGATATCAGAAAGGATGATGTATACCTTATTGCTGGTTGGTCCGACAAAATTTTCGATGTACTGAATGCTCTGGAAGACAAAAAATCTGCCGTAAAAATGATTCAAAAAGTAGTGCTGTAACAGGCACTGCTTTTAAATAAAAATAAATATTCACGAACATCCTCAATATATTTAGGAGCTTAATCCCGCTTTCCACTGTATCTTTTTCGCCAAAGCTTTTTGCAAGCCATTAAGAAAAAGGATGCCGTTGCAATCGGGGCTAGAAAAACAAACGATACGCTATGAAACTCATTAATACCATTGAAATTAGTCCACTGAGATATGCTAAAGAAGAATTCGAACTGCCGGAAAGTTCTGATTATCCGGATCCTGAAGAGTGGTATACAAAATGGGAAGAAGTTGCTTCTCGATTGAATTTTAATTTTAAAACAATTCAAAAAGGATCTTATCTGGTGAATATTGAAGATATTGATGACGATAATCTAGAGATGATTGTAGAGGCCAAAATGGAAGACATGGAATCAGATGAATCTGAAGAAGATATTTGCATCATGGCTTTTGACGGTGGAATTGTATTAAAAATAGAAGATGAAATATTGATACAACCTAGCTGTTGTGGTGATATAAGCAATATTGAAGATTGGAGAAATATTTTTAAGATACCATCTTCAGAATGGAAAAACCTTTGGATAGGCCATCCATGGGTGTTTTACAAAAGGGAAAATGGAAAAGTCTGTTTCTCAGAATATACAGAATCCAATGTTGAAGACGTTGAAAACATAAAAATTGTTGCAGAAGTAGAAGAATCTGAACTCAAAGCTGAGTTAGAAAAAGTAGTCATGCAACAAATCAATTTAAAAAACAGAATAATGTCTGTTCTAAAAACACTGAATTGTAAATATCCAGAGAAAATTTCAAAACAATTGGCGGGAACTAAAGAATGACATAGGAAACGGAGGCGTTAAAAAAATAAACTATGCGAACGTTAAGAAAATTCTATTGTCTGAAGCGCGACAAAGAAATTGAAACGAAGAACTCATATTACATTCGCGCAAGTTTTAGAATTTTTAGTGAGCGTAGATTATTTTTAGCCGGAGTTTCCAAGTCTTGAACTTTTGGTTCTTTTGCTTCAAGGCAAAACGAACAGAATCAAAAACTCTTATACATGGTTACTTGGTTTAATTTAAAATAGTACTATGGGTAATTTAATGTTCAGAATTGAACAGGATCTTAAAGCAGGCAGAAAGAAAAAAGCATGTGACAGGCTAAGAAATATGATCAATCAGTTTCCCAATGATATTTCCCTGAGAAAAAAATTAGGACAGATTTATTTTGAAGCAGGATTTCTTGATGAAGCAGGTAAATTTTGGATTCTATGTACTCCAGAGAATAATGAAATGAAAAATGCTGTGGAGATTTACAGAAAATCATTAAGCAAGTCGGGAAGCGCAATTCTAAAAGATATTGTTTTCAGAGGAGACAAAGATTGTCTTGATGAGTATGCTATAAAAGTAATGGCTGAACTTGAGCAGGATAGTTTCAAAGCCACAAAGCATATTCCTGTTTTTAAAGCTAAAATAAGAGAAAAGGGAAAATATTCAGAAAGTCAAACAGGTTTTCTAAGTATACTTGGAACTTTTTTATTCGTTGGATCAATTATTTTGATCCCTATTCTCGGAATATATAAACTGTTTGAATTGATAAAATCATTTTTCTTTCAATAAAAAAATAAACTACGTAAAAAGATTGCGTACATGTAATATAATTTTGCAGTGTTAATACTATCGGTGCCGTTAGAAAGACATTCTTCGATTCCAAAAACAGACAGAGTCTTTCACATGATTGCCCGCTAGCTAACCAATGCCGTCGATAAGAGTTTCATCGTCAACTTCCAATTGAATATCATTTACTCTTATTATTAATTTGCTTGGTTTTTTAATAAAAAAATAAGTGTGTAAAAAGAATGCGGACTAGCCATATAAATTTGCAAAATATAAAACGAATAATTATGATTCATCATAAACCAAATCTAAAAGGAACACTGTATTGAGGTTAATACTCAATACTTATGAAAAAAATTAAAAAAGTAAGAAAGAAATTCGGATTCAATGAATATGAATTGACTGACTTTCCGAAGAAAATTTCCGGTGTACAGATTTCAAGAATCTTGTACGGGAATGAAATGGGTTGTTCGTACTGTTTTCCACACGGTTATGAAGTGGTGAATGCAAAGTACACCAAATTCCAGAGAAACTGGAAGAAGTATAGAAGAACTCAATGGAAAAATTAAAATCAGGTGTCGTTTTGGAATCATACTTCGGGTTACTCCTTCAGATGCGGGTTCAACTCCGGCCATTCCTGTTGTAAACGGAATGTAGCTCAAATGATAGAGCAGAGGGAAAGGAAAAGGTTCCGCCACTTTTACCCTGATCATATAAAAGACTGCCATAGGGAATACTTACTTCGGTATAAGTTGGTTCGACTCCAGAATGTAAATGATCTTGTATCAGTCTTTTTGAACCTAACTTCTTTTATTTAAATCACACACATGAAAAAATAATAATAAATAGGATGAAATATCCGGCGATGACAGCTATGGAAATGTGACATAGTAAACGGAGGCGTTAAAAAAATAAACTCTGCGAACGTTAAGAAAATTCTATTGTTTGAAGCGCGACACAGTAAAGGAAACGAAGAACTAATGGTAAATTCGCGCAAGTTTAGAATTTTTAGAGAGTAGAGATTATTTTTAGCCGGAGTTTCCAAGTCTTGAACTTTTGGTTCTTTTGCTTCAAGGCAAAACAAAATTTAAATAAAAAATAAGTGCGTAAATAGAATGCGCAGTGACAATATAATTTTGTAAAAAGAAAACGAATAACTATGAATAAACATAGAAAGTAAGTGTCGTAAAGCAGAGTTACTTCTTTAGGGACGGTAATACAGGTTCGAATCCTGTTCTGCAATCGCAGATAGTAGAAATGGTAACACCCCGTATAAGTCTCTGTTTGATTTAATTACCTTACTAAAATAAAAATCAGGTGTCGTCTTAGAATCATACTTCGAGATTGAATAAACATTGGGTCGCAGGTTCGAATCCTGCCTTTTCCCCAGAAAAGGAGAGGTAGCTCAGCAGGTAGAGCAAATGCACGGAAGATTCTGAAAAAAATTACCTTGATTGATATAAAAGAGTGCCGTAGAAAAGGCCTACTTCGGTTTAATTTGGTTCGACTCCAGAAGGTCATGGAAATGATCTTGTACAAGTCTTTTCGAATCTTGCCTCTTTTTTATTATAAAATTAATAACAATGGATATACCAAGTAATCTGACTGAATTTTTATACTGGATTAAAGAACGCACAGAAAAACTGTGGTCTGTAGATGATGAAAATTGTCCGAAAGGATTTTATGGTGCCAGATGGCAAGGGCTTTCTGAAGAACAGATTGATCAGGTTGAGCGAAAATATGAGGTCAGTTTTACTCCTGAACATAGAGCGTTTCTAAAAATTCTTCATGCGATCGACAAAAAAGAAATTGTTGAATATGAAGATGAAGGAGAATTAATTACTGAAGAACGTGATTTCTTTTATAATTGGCTTGCTGATGAAAAGGAAGTTAAAGAAATAATAAAAGGTTCTTATAATTGGATGAAGTACGATGTGAATGAGAAGAGCCAGGTGTGGCTTAATTCCTGGGGAATAAAACCTGCATCTTTGGAAAAGAGAATAGAAGTTTTTGAAGAATGGTTTTCTCATGTTCCTGCTCTTTTACCATTAACAGGTCTCCGATATGTTATAAGTGATGAGAATCTTAAATGGAAGCCCATTATTTCTATGGGATCTTCCGATATTATTGTCATGGGTTGGGATTTTAGAACTTATTTATTAAATGAAATAGGTAACCATCTTGATATTCATATTGAGGTCTTTGATGAAGAAGATCAAATGTTTTATCCGGAACTTATTGATGAGGTAAAGAATATATTTAGTGAGAACTTTAAGTATGATGAAACCAAAGATATTCCTTATCTGAAAGAAAGGATTCTCTATTGGTCTTCCGGATTGAGTAGTTTTGGTTTAAGCTATCACCCTGAAAATGCCAGAGTTCATCCTATTGTTAAAACATATACAACTGAAGAAGAAAAATAAAAACAAACAAGTGTCGTAGAAAAATGTTACTTCGCTCATCACGACGGGGTCACGGGTTCGAGTCCCGTCTCTTCCACAACAAAAAACACAGTCTATAATAGGAAGAGTAGCTCAGTTGGTTAGAGCACGACTACATTATTCGCGTATTGCCTTGTTTTCATAATATGAGAAGCCGGAAGTGGGACGTTGAAAGATTTCTTTGTATCATAATTTTCTATAAAGTCAGAGAGATTTTCAGGCTTTAACCCCTTTCTTCTGCCCACTTCCAGCTTCTTTATATGACCATTTTGAAGTGTCGTTAGGAAAAAATTCATCGTAACACAATCATGGGAGGAATAGCGAAGCCGGTCACTCCGGCAAGGTTATCCGGTTCGACTCCGGCATACGTTTAGCCCAGTTTTTTCCTTACTTTTACCTTTAAAAAAATGCCGGTAGATTACTTACTGGCATTTTTCATTGTATTTTCAAGCTCTTCTTCAAACATTCCTTTCCATTTTGAAAGCGTTGTTCGGCTTATTTTATATTTTCGTGACATATAACTCGTAGAATGACCATGCTTTTTTTGATACTGAAGCAGTTTTAGCATAGTCTGTCTGTCATAGGTTTTGAGTTTTTGATTTTCTCTGGACTGTTTGAACAGTTTTTCATTGAACTTAAGAACATCTTCGCTCGTATGAAGCTTTTCAAGAAGGTCTTTAACTTTTGGATCTTTAAGCTTTTCGGGATATTCCATCCTCAGCATATCCTGGTAAATTTTTTTGTAATTAGGGCGCATGTTTATCTGTTTATCCGTTTGCGTTATCACTCTTCTGAAGCCATCTGTGAAGAGTGCTTTTCGGAATAGAATATTCTTTAATAACTTCACTTTGAGTCATTTCACCAGAAAGAATTCTTTTCATAATAAAATCTTTGATTTCCTGTGTATAAATATTTTTCCTGAAATAAGGTGTTTTTTCGGATTTCTGCTGATTTTTATTAATGGCGGAAGGAGGAGCGTATAAAATCAAATGTGAACTGTAAAGTCTGAAAAAATCATATTCCAGCAATTTGCTCCATCTTAAAAGAAGATCCGTATCCATTGATCTGCTGTCATACATCATTTCGACAGCCTCTTCATCTTTACTTAAAAATTTACATATTCTCTCTACTGTAATTTCATTTTCATCAACTCTTTCCTTAATGAATTTCCCAATATGGATTTCTTTATATAACATTTTTACTAAATATTGTTCTTTTGTTTAAACTTATATATAAAAAAACGAGAATAGGTGATATATATTATCTTAGGTGGTAGGAAATAATTCACAGAAATTTGAAATTGATAAAGAATAGAAATTATGATTAAGAATATTAAAATAGCTTTCATAAGACGATTTATCTTATAAAAGTTGATCTTTATTTTGCCAAATATCTTAAAGACAGGTGGGTAGGGATCACCTTAATGTACTTGGATTATATTCTTTATTTTCAATGGTTTCCTCTTCTTCTCTTTCAAACTTCTTTTCCTGCCATTTGTGTGAAATAATATATAACCTATTAAGGTTTTATACAATTCTATGAGTTGAAACTGCGGATAGGTTGATAAACAGCTTTTTACTCGTTGAATTTTTAATTAGTACCAAATAATTACTTATTCGCTTTCAAATGTAGACAAAAATAAGAAGCAAAAACAATCATAAATATAAAAATTACACCTTATGTGTTTATTTTAATTAAAATTAACATATTATAAGAACTGATGTGTGAATTATTCAAATTAACAGATTTGTTCATGAGAAAATCATAAAAAGAAAAAATTGTATACCATCGTGACAGTCCATACCTTTGTCAATCAATGAAAAATACTATAAGCTTTTTCGATTTTTCAAAAAAAATCAATTATAAAAATGAGCTGCTGGCTGGCTTTACGGTAGCGATGACGATGATTCCGGAATCTCTTTCATTTGCTATCCTGGCCGGTCTTTCTCCGCTTACAGGTCTTTATGCAGCTTTTATGATGGGACTTGTAACAGCTGTTTTGGGAGGTCGTCCGGGAATGGTTTCTGGTGGAGCAGGAGCAACCATCGTTGTGTTAATTGCTCTTATACAATCTCATGGGATAGAATATCTTTTTGCAACTGTAGTACTTGCCGGAATCCTTCAGATGATGGTAGGTATTTTTAAACTGGGAAAATTTGTAAGACTGATTCCGCAACCCGTTATGTACGGATTCCTGAACGGGTTAGCCATTATTATTTTTATGTCACAAGTAGAACAGTTCAAAGTTACAGACAACAATGGAGCGGTAAGCTGGCTGCAGGGAATGCCTTTGTACATCATGGCGGGTTTAACTGCCCTCACGATTGCCATCGTCTATATTTTTCCAAAAATAACGAAAATTGTTCCTGCCTCTCTGGTGGCTATTATCATCATATTTGCTGTAGTTCTTGGGTTTAATATTCCAACAAAAACGGTAGCAGACATTGCCCATATCAGTGGGAATCTTCCTAGTTTCCATATCCCACAGATTCCTTTTTCTCTGGAAACTTTACAGATTATTTTTCCCTATGCCTTAATCATGGCTGGAGTAGGTTTAATTGAATCTCTTCTGACATTATCTATGGTGGATGAAATTACCAATACCAAAGGAAGTGCCAATAAAGAATCCGTAGCTCAGGGATTGGCTAATATTACCAATGGTTTCTTTGGCGGTATGGGTGGATGTGCGATGGTAGCACAGACTCTGGTGAATCTTAATGCAGGTTCCAGAGCAAGATTATCCGGGATAATAGCATCATTGTTAATTTTAATCATTATTCTGTGTGGAGCACCTGTCATAGAGAAAATTCCTATGGCTGCTTTAGTAGGAGTGATGATGATGGTAGCCATCAGTACTTTCCAGTGGGTATCCATCAGGATTGTGAATAAAATGCCGAAGTCTGATATTTTTGTAGGAGTTACCGTAGCATTGATTACAGTGATTCTGCACAACCTGGCTTTAGCGGTTTTAGTAGGAGTTATCATTTCAGCATTGGTTTTTGCATGGGATAATGCTAAAAGAATTAGGGCGAGAAAATATGTTGATGAAAACGGAATAAAGTATTACGAAATATACGGACCTTTGTTTTTTGGTTCAGTAACAGCGTTTACAGATAAATTTGATCCGATGAACGATCCTGAGCAGGTAGTTGTTGATTTTAAAGAAAGCCGTATTGTAGATATGAGTGCAATAGACGCTCTGGACAAGTTATCCAAACGCTATAAACAGGAAAATAAAATAGTACATCTGCGACATCTCAGTGAAGACTGCCGGAAGATCCTTAAAAATGCAGAAGCTGTAGTAGAGGTGAACATCCAGGAAGATCCAACCTATAAAGTGATGCCGGAAAAATAAAAAAGGGGTCAATAAGTGAATTTTGCTTCGCAAGTGAATAGTGAGCGTAGCGGATTGACGATTAACAATTCACCAAACATCCATAACCAGACAAGGACTGTAAGAAAAAATCTACAGTCCTTGCTTGTTTAGGTTATTAATGTATTGGCGATAAAATCAGGCACTAAAGCATAGTGCGACAATTTCATGCTGATGGAAGCCCTTCCGCTTGTCAGCGTTCTCAGATCAGAAATGTACCCGAAAGTGGAGGCTAACGGAACTTCCGCTGCAAAGATCTTTCTTCCTGATCTTTCATCAATAGAAGTAATTATTCCTCTTCTTCTGTTGATATCGGCAGTGACAGCGCCTGTGTATTCCTCAATACTTTGGATCTCAACCTGCATGATAGGTTCCAGAAATTTAGGACTGCATCCTTTTGCAGCTGCTTTGAACCCTTCTCTTGCTGCAATTTCAAAATCAAAAGCTGCAGAATCCTGAGCGTGGAAAGAACCATCCAGAAGAGTGATCTTCATATTTTCAAGAGGATATCCCTTCAATGGTCCGTGTTCCATGGCTTCTCTGAATCCTTTTTCAGCAGAAGGAATAAATTCAGTGGGGATAACTCCTCCTTTGATCATGTTGATGAATTCCAATCCATATTCATGATCATCCCTTGGTCCTATTTCAAAAGTGATATCAGCAAACTGACCGCTTCCTCCGTTTTGTTTGGAAAGCTTTTCTCTGTGAATTCTGGTTTCTGTTAAGACTTCACGGTAAGAAACTTTAGGTTTTCCCTGATTAATTTCAATACCATGGTTCAGACGGATTTTCTCCAAAGTAACCTCAAGATGAAGTTCTCCCAATCCACTTAATAAAGTTTCTCCGGTCTGTGGGTCTCTTTCAACCACCAAAGAAGGATCTTCTTCCTGAATTTTTGCCAGCACCAAACCGAAAGATTTCTCATCACCATTCGTTTTCGGCTCGATAGCCACTCTGATCACAGGAGTCGGAATTGTAATGGCTTCCAGTAAAATCGGTTGCTCTGTAGAAGATAAAGAATCTCCGGTTTTGGCATCCTTTATTCCTGTTAGAGCAACAATATCTCCTGCTTTAGCTTCTTCCATGGATAATGTTTTATCGGACTGCATTTGTAAAATTCTGGAAATCCTGAAACTTTCACCCGTTCTTACATTCAGTAGGGTGTCTCCGGATTGTATCGCTCCGGAATATACACGAAGCATAGCCAGTCTTCCCATATGTTTATCAATCACCACTTTGAAAACAAGGCCTGAAAAAGCTGCCGCTTCATTTCTTTCCAATGTTACCGTTTCTTCCGTATAAGGATCCCTTCCCTGTAGGTCAGCAAGCTGATCAGGAGCCGGAAGATAAGTTACGACAGCATCAAGAAGAGGCTGAATCCCTTTGTTTTTAAAGGCAGAACCACAGAGAACAGGTACGGCTGATCCGGATCTGCAGACTCTTTGTATCGCTTCTGAGATCATTTCATCGGTGATACTTTGTTCATCATCCATAAAGATCTCAAAGAAAGTCTCATCATATTCTGCCAAAGTTTCCAGTAATATTGTTCTGTATTCCTTTGCTTCAGCAATAGAATGATCGGGGATTTCTTTTTCCACCATGGTTTCTCCATTTTCATCCGTCCAGTATAATGCTTTCATTTTGACCAAATCAATGACCCCTTCAAAATGTACTTCAGCTCCAATCGGAATCTGAAGAGCAAGAGGAACGGCATTCAGTTTAGTTCTTATCTCATGAAGAACGGCGAAGAAATCGGCTCCAATTCTGTCCATTTTATTGATGAAGCAAATTTTGGATGTTCCATGTTTCTCAGCCTGGAACCAAACATTCTCAGTCTGTGGCTGTACTCCTGAAGAAGCACAGAAAACAGCAACAACGCTATCCAGAACCCTTAGAGAACGTTCCACTTCCACCGCAAAATCAATGTGCCCAGGAGTATCAATAATGTTGATATTATACACATTATTATCTTTTTTCCATTGAGTAGAAATGGCTGCAGAAGAAATCGTAATTCCTCTGTTTCTTTCCTGAATGTCTTTATCCATGGTGGTATTTCCATCATCTACATTCCCAATTTTATGAATGAGCCCTGTGTAATAAAGAATTCGTTCTGATAATGTTGTTTTTCCTGCATCTACATGTGCTATAATCCCTATATTTCGTGTGTTGTATTTCATTTTGTTTGATTTAAATTGTTGATTTTTAGATCTGTATTTTGAAAAGGTTCTGAAAAAAATGAACACAAAATACACTCCGGACTTATGAAGCCGGCAAAACATTTTTGTATTTCGTATCAAAGGAAAATTTTCAGAGATCTTAACAAACAACAGAAGTTTTTGGATTTGTTAAAGTCTGAAAATAGGGCAGCAAAAAAGACCTATCCGAATAGACAGGTCTTCAATATATTTTTGGGTATAAAAGATCTATAGAACTATTCAGATAAATATTCAGTGCTGCCAAAGAACACAGCTCTGACAGGATTGCTTAACGTTATAATATTTATCATTTTTGTTGACATTGTTGATTTTTAATCGGTTGCGAAATTATAATTTTTTTTTGATTTCCAAAGAATTTTTCAAATTATTTTTTGTAAACGGATATTAAACACTTCGTAATCCATCTACTTTGAGCCTCTCAAATTCATAGGATTTCATAAAAATATCTTAAAACAGATAACGAACGTAATGCTTTTATGATAAATATTTTATCTTTGGGAAGAATAGTATTGTAAACACTTTTTGATGATTAAAAAATTTTAAATCTTTTTCAAGAAGCTAATAAAAACTTTTAACTTAAAACCTATTGAAAACAGATATCGACATCCATAACCACTGTCACTTTTCCTTTGACCTGTGGCTCACTTTAATCAAATCTCATCCTGAATTTAAGGCAAAAAGAGTTGAGCTGTTCTCCTCATTTTTCAACGTAGAAAAACCGATAGAGGAGGTTGCGAAAACCGTAAAATATTATGATGATCTTTGTAATACCATTAATGAAGTCACTGGAGGGAATATAGATACTTTTGAAATCTATCTGATGATTCTTGGTGTTTTGGATGTAGATGTAAAACAATTGAATAAAGAAAAACTCAATGCGTTTTACAATAAAAGCGAAGATTTGTTTCTGGAATATAAGCCCGTTGTAATTTTTGAAAATATCCACGGTTTTTTTGAGGATATCAAAAATCAGGGAAAGACAATTAATATTCTGAGTAATACAGGCTTTATCAAAGGAAAAACAATGAGGAAATTTCTGATCCATGAAAATCTGGATCAGTACATAGATTTTCATATCTATTCTGATGAGATTAACTGTTCCAAACCGAACCCGCTTATTTTCCAGGAAGTGAAGAACAAGGTTAAAGATCAGGATTTGCCACTGCATCAGATCCTGCATATCGGAGACAATCCGGTGGCAGATTATCAGGGAGCAAAAGACTTCGGTTTCAGTGCACATTTACTTAAACACTAAAAATAAACATGAATAAAAGATACAGCTTACACCACATTCATTCGGCGGATGAGTTCACTTTCTCACCTGCGGAATACAGCTATTTCAAGTATGGCGATAAGTCGTATGCTGAAAAATTTGCCAAAGAATTATTCGATGGATTTATTTCTGAAAATGAGGAACTTTTAAATACCGATAAAGAGATTGTTGTGCTGCCAAGCCCTTATATGGCGATTCCTACGGCATCCAACTTTTTATGCTTTTACTTTAAAAAACACCTGGATTTTTACCTGTTTCAGAAAGGAAAGAAGTCAAGTATTTTATCTAAGATCAATCGTAATCATACCTATATCACAGATTATGGGAATCTTAATTTTGAAGATCGTAAAAATCTGATTGCAAATGATACTTATTATATCGATAAAGATTTTTTGAGAGGAAAACTTTGTATTTTTATAGACGATATAAAAATCACTGGAAGTCATGAATATACGGTCAACAGAATTTTGAATGAATATGATGTGGAGGCGGACTTTATGTTCATGTATTATGCTGAGCTAATGAATTTTGACCTTGACCCTAAAATTGAAAACTTTTTCAATTACTATGCAGTAAAAAATGTAAAACATGTTGCAGAAGTGATGAATAAAGAAAGTTTTCAGTTCAATACAAGGATTGTAAAATATATTTTAGGACTGGATTCAAGTAATTTTGATTATCTTACGTCTAAAGTAAAAAGAGAACAGATGGACCTGCTTTTGGAGCTGGCTATCAGTAACAATTATCATTTAATAAAAGAATACGAAAATAACATCAATACTTTAACACAAACGGAATTATATTATGGCTATTAACTTACAAAAAGGACAAAGAGAAAATATTAACGCACCTAAATTCACTGTAGGTTTAGGATGGGATATCAATAATACTTCTACAGGAACAGGGTTTGACCTTGATGCCTCCTTATTTTTGCTTGGGGACGACAAAAAATTAGTTTCAGATAATCACTTTATTTTCTATAACAACCTTGAGTCTCCGGACAAATCTGTAATCCACACAGGAGATAACCTTACGGGAGAAGGTGCGGGAGATGATGAGCAGATCAAAATTGACCTTACAAAAATTGATGATGCCATCAAAGAAATTACAGTAGTAGTAACTATTCACGAAGCAGATTCAAGAAAACAAAACTTTGGACAGGTAAGAAATTCTTTCATCAGAATTTTCAATACAGATACGAATGAAGAGATCTTAAAATATGAATTAGACGAAGATTTCTCAATCGAAACGGCTGTAGAATTCGGAAGAATCTACAACAGAAACGGAGAATGGAAATTTGAGGCTGTAGGTGCAGGACAAAGAGACGGCCTTGAGAAGTTTGTATCAATTTATCAGAAGTAATCATGGACAATCAGGAAAATCAACCCATAGATCCGCTAGGATCAATAGAACCTCTTAAAACCTTTGAACCTACTCCAATGGTTCCGCCAACACCGGCTCAGCCTGTTCAAAATGCAGCGCCGGCAGTGCTTGTGGATAGAGAAGGGAATGTAAATCTGACTCAGCTGCAGTCGGAAGAACGTGAGAAATATGAAGTTCTTGCAAACTCTATTGACGAAGCCAATCCAGGTTCTATCGTGAATTTCGGGGCAGAGCTTCAGAAAACATTAACCAACCAGAGTGACAGCTTCTTAGGAAATGTAAGAAGATCCAACTCAGGAGAAGTAGGAGGGCTTATCAATGATCTTTTGGTAGAGCTTAACTATGTAGATGTAGAAGAACTTAACGGAAATAAAGTGAAAAGTTTCCTGAGCAAATTACCCTTCATGAAAAAGGTAATGACTCAGGTAGAAAATCTGTTTGCTAAATACGATAAGATCATCAACAATATCGAGCAGATCTCTTATAAAGTAAATGCAGGAATCATTACTTCTACAAAGGATAATGCTGTCCTTCAGACCATCTTTGAAAGCAATGTGAATTCTATCAAACAGATTGAAGGTCTTGTGATTGCAGGAAATATAAGAATGGAAAGAGCTGCTGCAGAATTGGCTCAGATGGAAACGAGTCCTCAGAATTTTCAGGATTATCAGATTGCTGATAAGAGAGATTTCATTGCAAGATTAGACAGAAGAATGGCTGATCTTAAAGTGGTGCGTGTGATCATGATGCAGTCGCTTCCACAGATCAGACTGGTACAGAATAACAACGTTTCTATCGCTGAAAAAGCACAGACTATTCTTACCACTACACTTCCTGTTTGGAAAAACCAGCTTTCACTGGCTGTAGCAATGTACAGACAACAGCAGAATATTGAGATCCAGCAGAAAGTATCTTCTACTACAGAAGAAATCTTAAGAAAGAATGCAGAGCGTCTTGGTCAGAATTCAATAAATGTTGCCAGAGCAAACGAACAAACTATTGTATCTGTAGAAACATTGAAAGAAACAACGTCAATGCTTATCAATACACTGAATGAAGTGAAACAAATCCAGAAACAGGGAGCAGATAACAGAAGAAAACTGGATCAGGATCTTCAGACATTGGAGCATGAACTTAAAGCGAATGTCAGAGGTTAATTTATAGAGTACTAAGGTGGGGGATGATGCAGCAACCATATTGTCGCAAAGCAAAAGAAGATTAACAAAGCTTAAGCTTCTCGCTAATTTTTTTGAACATATTGATATCATATCAATTTATATCAAAACAGATATTATCCACAATCTGTTCCAGGAAAATACGGCTTTGGATTACAATAAACTGGAACTTTTCCACCTGCAGTATACGGACAGCCTCATAGAACTTCTGACTAAAATTAAAAAGCAGAAAGAAAATGATATGCTGGCGGTCATTAATGAAATTAACATCAACAGTAAATATATTTCAGGTTTTGAAGAAAGACAGGTAGACAGTTTTCAGACCGACAGGAAAATGTACAGCGGTGTATTTTCCCAACATCTGAAAACATTGTATAAAGATCTTACGGAAGATAGTTTTACAGCCAATTGGGATAATGTATTATACTTTCATAAAAAATATGCTCAGGAATTTTACAGAGCGGAAGCAGATGAAACGCTGTTGAAATCCGATTCATTTCCCGCCTATCAGTATAAAGATTACTCTATTGAAAGAAAACTGCTGGGAAGGCTTAATATACAGGGGTTTAAAGTCCGTTTTGTATGTGGTTACCTCATTGGAATCCACGATTATGAACTTTTCAAAATCTTTCAGTCTGATGATCATTTTATTTTCAGTGTTGACGAAAAGAAATTGTATCTTTTTGACAAAGAACTGGATAAGCTGGATATTTCTGAAAATCAATCTAATCAGAGTTCCATTATTGATCAGCTGAAAAGTAAAAATGAACTGCTGGAACACAGTATGAACGAAAGAAAACGTACGTTGCCGGCAGAAGTGGAAGGGGTTTTGAAAGACTATATCAAAAACCTGGAAAATATGGACATTATGAGCAAAATATTTGACTTCGATGAAGAAACAAATATTCTGCGGGCAATGCTTAATTTGAATTTGAATAATAACTAGAACGAAATTTGAAAAGCAAAGAAGATTACTTTTTTGCAAAATGTAAATAACAACTAAACATAAAAAGATGGCTATCAACTTACAAAAAGGTCAGAGAATTAACCTTAAAAAAGAAAATGGTGCTGAACTTTCCCAGGCATGTGTAGGAATCAACTGGGGAGCAATTGAAAAGAAAGGATTTTTTGGAACTAAAAAAGAAGCAGTAGACTTAGACGGAAGCTGTATTTTATATGATTCAAATAAAAACGTTACTGAAGTAATTTATTTCGGAAATCTTAAATCCAGAAACGGATCTGTAAGACACAGTGGAGATGACCTTACAGGTGACGTAGATGGAGATGATGGATTGGATAACGAAGTAATCACAGTAGATTTCAGTCAGCTGGAGCCCAATGTAGAACACGTGGCAATGGTTTTGAACAGCTACAGAGGCCAGGATTTCGGAACAATTCCTTTTGCTTCTATCCGTATTTATGAAGGATCACCTACCAATGTAAGAGAGGTTTTTGCAAAATATGATATTGCCAATGATGCCTCTTTCAGCGGACATGTTGCCATGATAATGGGTGTTTTCTACAAGAGAAACGGAGAATGGAAATTCAACGCTATCGGAGATCCTACAGCAGACAAAAAGCTGGAGCAGACGATCCAAACGGTTCAGATGAATTATCTATAATCAATTGACAATCAAAAGATAAATAAAATAGCAATATTTGTACTCTGTGCATCTATTGCTTTTATCATATAATAACATAACTCAAGTGGAACATCAAAGTATTTTAGAACTGCACCCAGGTCTGGTGTGGGGATTTGCAGTAACAGTCGTTATCATGCTGCTCCTGGACTTAGGAGTATTTAATAAAAAAAGTCACGAAGTATCTTCCAAAGAAGCTACCATATGGTCTATCGTGTGGATTTCGCTTTCTATGGTCTTTTCAGGAGTGGTGTATTGGGTATTCAATACCGATGGTACTCCGGCAAGCCATGCTTTGGCAATAGAAAAATTCACACAATATCAGGCTGCCTATTGGATTGAAAAAGCCTTGTCTGTGGATAATTTATTTGTATTTATCCTCGTTTTCGGATTCTTTAAAGTTCCGAAATACCTTCATCATAAAGTCCTTTTCTGGGGGATTATCGGGGCCTTGATCTTCAGAGCAATCTTCATTTTTGCAGGAGTAGGATTAATAAATCTGACTTATCTTCCTGAGATGAACATCTTCGGAGAAGCAGTGAAAATCAACGTTGTAATGACATTATTCGGGTTGTTCCTTGTTTATGCAGGGATTAAATCCTGGGGTGATGGTGGTGATGACGATGATGAAGATTACAGCAATACAGCAGGTGCAAGACTGATCAAAAGTTTCTGGAAAGTTTCTGACAACTATGATGGAGATAAATTCTTCACGATCCAGAACGGTATCAAAATGGCAACTCCTCTTTTAGTAGTGGTAGGAGTTATCGAATTTACTGACGTTCTTTTCGCAGTAGACTCTATTCCGGCTATTTTTGCGATTTCAAATGATCCATTCATCCTTTATACATCAAATATCTTTGCGATTTTAGGATTAAGATCATTATACTTCCTGTTAGCAAACTTTATCCACATGTTCAGCAAACTTCCCTACGGATTGGCCATTATCCTTTCCTTCATTGGAGTTAAAATGCTTATTGCACCATGGATTCACATTCCGTCTCCGGTTTCTTTAGGAATTGTAGGAGGAGTATTGGTGATCTCTGTTCTTTTATCTATCATCTTCCCTGAAAAAGAAGAAGAGAAGAAGGAAGAATTGGATGAAAAATAATCACATTTAAAATAAAATGAAGGCCTCCGGATTTAGTTCTGGAGGCTTTTTTTTGATTTTTTTTTGTTGGAGAACGCAAAGGCGCAAAGAAGATAAAAATTATGCTGCTTTTTAAGACGCAAAAAAAATCAAAGATTTTCAGCAAGATCATTTCTTAATTTTTCAGTCCTATTTGCGGTATTCAATTTTATCGAAGATAAAATCCTTGCGCCTTAATACATTATTATAAAAACTTTGGCGGCTTTGCGTTTCCAACAAAGCAAAAAAATATTTTAAAAATAAAAACAGACAGACTGGTCTGTATATTGTTTTTTTTCCTACATTTGTTGCATAAAAGAAAAGCAATATGAAATCTCCAAGAGAAAGAATTATAGAAACCACATTTCAATTGTTCGCAAGACAAGGCTATAATTCTACAGGAATCAATCAGATTATTTCAGAAGCAGAAGTGGCCAGAGCAAGTTTCTATCAGTATTTTAAATCCAAAGAAGACCTATGCGTGGAATTTCTGAAAGTGAGACACGAATATTGGTTCAATGAACTCAATAATTTTTTAGCAAAAGAAAAAGATTCAAAATCTAAAGTCACCAAATCTTTCGATTTCTTAGTCTATATGAACGGGAAAGAGAACTTCAGAGGATGCAGTTTTTTGAATATTCTCTCTGAGATACCCATGGATAATACTAAAATTCTGAGTGTCATTCAATCTCACAAAGCCGATCTCAGAAACTTCTTTTCAGAATGGGTGAATGATGAGGAACTTTCCGATCATATCTACATGCTTTTTGAAAGCAGCATCATAGAAAGCCAGCTTTTTAAATCCAATGAATTAATTGAAAAATCAAAAAAAATAGTCACCAATTTAATACAATAAGTTATGGAACAAAAACATCCGCTTCCGCCTTTCACTCTTGAAACGGCACTTGAAAAAATCCAACTGGCAGAAGATGCCTGGAACAGTCAGAATCCTGAAAAGGTGTCCAAAGCATATACTACCGATAGCGAATGGAGAAACAGAGATACCTTTGTGAATGGGAGAGAAGAGATTGTAGCATTTCTCCAGAAAAAATGGGAAAGAGAGTTTAATTATAAACTTAAGAAAGAATATTGGGCTCACACAGACAATCGTATTGCTGTTCGTTTTGAGTATGAATATCAGACCAAAGAGGGAAACTGGTTCAGGGCATACGGAAACGAAAACTGGGAGTTTGATGAGAACGGACTGATGGCGAAAAGATATGCCAGCATCAATGACCTTGCCATCAAAGAAGAAGACCGAAAGTTCAGATGAAATAATAAGAAATTATCTCAAAACTCAAATTATTTGGTTTTTGTCATTCTGACGAAGGAAGAATCTTTATGATAAACAATGATATGAGATTCTTCACTACATTTCATTTCGTTCAGAATGACACTTCCAAGAAATGCTCTTTTTTAGATAAAACCTTTAGATCTGCATGCAAAAATTCATCACTCATCATTTATAATTCATCATTATTTTAACTGTTTTTCCCATGCAGCAGTTTATTAATCTTTCTCCTCGTCTGTACAGACACTTTATAAGCTTCATCACGCAGCTTTTGTATTTTTCCTACAGGCTGAAAAAATATTTTACTTTCAAAAGGATTGAATGAAAGAAGTTCTGTCGTACAATTATGTGAATCCAGCAATGAATTTTTATTGATTCTGACTTCGCCGATTTTAATAAAAGGAGCATTTTTCCATTCAACATTAAGTTTGTTGATGGGTTGGTCTTTCAAATCATGGCAAATCTGTATCAAAACATCTGCTGCAAAATCATTCGTTTGCAGATAATTTTTTAAAGAATCCTTGACCTTCTGTTTTTTTCCAAAATTTTTATCCACAGATTGAGGAGACAGTTTTATTTTAATGACCTGATCCCCCAGACGGTAAGTTCCTACAGAATGATAATCAAATGACAGAATAAAATCATTTCTCTTCCCGATAAGTTTTATCATATTGCGGAGCATATCCCCAGTGAATAAAGAAGGAATTATTTTAACCATCTGAATACACAAAGGGAATACTTTTCTCCATTGCTTCATATAAAGCTGGTTAATGGCTGTAAACAACTTCAAAAACGTAGAAACAGAATTAATAGGAAACAAAGGAAAATTGACCAACGGATAATTGGCAAGCAATACTCCGTTTTCATCCTTGATCTGCACAGCAAAGCCATAAGCCGGAATATCTTTCTTTGAGTTTTTGATTTTCAGCTGAGCATTAGAGAAACGTATGGTAAGGTCAAACTTTTCCTTATCGAAAAAAGATTGCAGCGATTCCGGAATATCGGGTTCTATCCAGAATATACCCTTTGCTACCGCATAGGTTTTAGCATGGGCATTTCTGGTCGCATAATTGACGTCACTGATGGAAGAGGATTGTTCAACAAAATCTGCAATTGTTTTTTTATTGATTTCCAGAAGTTTTTTTTCCTCCTCATTCAGTTCATCAAACTTCTTATTATATTTTAATGGATTTGGCATTTAGTTTTTAAAATTCAATTATAACGCCAAGTTTTGAAATCTGTGTTAAGCAAGTATTACAATTGTTTGAATTTTGTGGAAAAGAAGGTTAGTAATAAAGAATTATAAGTCAATATGATTGTATAATTTTAACTGATAATTTATTTAAGTTGTTGATTAATAATGTTTAATTGTTTTTAATAAGAATGAATTAATTAGATCTTGTTGAATGTTGAAAGACTTGATTTTTGAATTTCCATCCTCGAGCTTCCATCTTCCAAGCTTAAAAAAGCCTTATCTTTGTAAAAAATTATAATATGGGAGTAGCAGATATGTTATTTAAACGTAAAAAAGAATTAGCAGAAAAGAACCTGAAAGATGGTAAAGAATATATGGAAGAGTATGGTAAAAGAGAAAGCGTTGTGCAGTTACCAAGCGGCTTGCAATATGAAATCATTACAGAAGGTGACGGTGCAAAACCAGGTCCTAAATCTACTGTAAAGTGCCACTATCACGGAACTACCATTTCCGGGAAAGTATTTGACAGCTCTGTAAAAAGAGGCACACCAGCATCTTTCCCTTTGAACAGAGTGATTTCAGGATGGACAGAAGCTCTTCAGTTGATGCCTGTCGGAAGCAAGTGGAGATTGATTATTCCTCCACACTTAGCATATGGAGATCAGGAAATCAGCAAAGAAATCGGGCCCAACAGTACTCTTGTTTTCGAAGTTGAATTGCTGGATATTAAAAAATAATCCTTCTTAAAAATAGATTAAAAATTTACCTGATTTCAGGTAAATTTTTTTATTTGTGCTATATTCGTATTGATAATTGTAAAGAAGAAGAGGAAAATGAATGAAATACAATATATCAATCCTGCACAAAAAAATGACTGAATGAAAAAACTTTTTTACCTTTTGATTGTTTTCGGGCTTCTTACTTCCTGTGTTTCCAGGAAGAATCAGGCTATTCAGCAGAATATTCTCACGCTGAAAGACAGTTATTGTAAAGCTCCGTTCAAATATAACTACAGCAATAAACTTCCGTCGTATAATTCTGACTCTATCTTAGCAGCCAATAAAGAATTAAAAGAAGTCTTTTCTGACCAAAGTATCCTCATCTTAAACGCACTGGATAATTTAGATGAGGTTCATGAGATTATAGATCTTAAAAAAGATTCATCCCTTGCTTCTCAGGTTAAAGTTTTACAGCTGAAGACAAAAATAAACAGTAAAATAACGATTGCTCTTACAGAATTAGATGCTGTCGCTGCAGAATTTGACTGTGAAGGAGAAAGAGTAGCCCAGATTGGAAATTATGTAGATAATCTCAACTCATCAAGAAATAACAAGCTTATTTTATATTCCATAATTGCAGGAGCGGCAGCTTCCATCGCAGGAGGAATTGTACATGATGAAGGCTGGAGTAACGCCATCGATATAGGCGGAGGGGTTCTGGGAGCAGGTTTTGGATTGGCAACTCTTAATCCAAAAGGAAAAAAAGTTGAGTTTATTCACCAGAGAAACCTTTTGAGGGATATCTGGAGAGAAAAACTGGAATCACCCAATTTTCCTCCTTTTATCTGGTATATGTACACAGAGAAAAAGTTTTCCAATAGAGAAGAACATTCCATTATCGGAAACATGAAACTAAGATGGCTTCACTATCAGTTTGATGACAATAAAGAAGTAGCAGATAAGTCTGTGATTTTCAGTGATGGCGGGCTTTACAGAGCCGATGATCTTCACAACCGTGCAGCCATGCTGAATCAAATGCAGTCGGCTACCCGTACCATCAATCAA
Organism: Chryseobacterium indologenes; assembly: GCF_002025665.1. Classification (GTDB taxonomy): domain Bacteria; phylum Bacteroidota; class Bacteroidia; order Flavobacteriales; family Weeksellaceae; genus Chryseobacterium; species Chryseobacterium metallicongregator. The sequence goes on from NZ_CP018786.1 coordinate 775,155, forward strand.
AACATCAATTATTTGTTGCTTGATCTGGATAAATTAATCCTTTAAGAAAAATTTAACTGTAATAAATTTTGTTACAGTTAAAAAATGTATATCTTTGCAACGTAATTACAATGAACAATACAAGATTTGCTACGGCAGTACATATTATGACATTATTGGCGAAAAGCCCTCAGGAGTGGCTTACTTCTGACTGGATGGCTGGTAGTATCAATGTGAATCCGGTGATTATCCGAAAGGAGATCAGCGTATTGAGAGAAGCAGGTCTGATTATCAGCAGACAAGGAAAAGAAGGAGGGAGCCAGCTTGCAAAAAATGCTGAAATGATCACTATTTCTGAGATCTATAAAGCAGTAAAAAATACAGAAGTATTAGGCAAAAAAAATCAGAATCCCAATCCCGCATGCAGTGTTGGTAAGGAGATTAACAATCATTTAAATACTTTATTTGAAGAAACAGATCGTTTGGTGGTAAACTTTTTAGGAAACAAGTCATTACAAGAATTCACTGACCAGTTTGAATAAAATTTTTTATCCTTAAATGTAACAAAATTTATTACAATTTAATTAAAAATAAAACATTATGAAAAAAGTAGCAGTAATCGGTGCAACAGGATTTGTAGGAGCACACGTAGTATCAGAATTAGCAGACAGAGGATACGCAGTAGAAGCATTGGTAAGAGATGCATCAAAAGTAAAAACACAGGAGAATGTGACAGCAAAAAGTGTTGATGTAAACAATGTAAATGAACTGGCTGAAGCATTGAAAGGAAGTGATGCTGTAATCAGTACATTCAATGCAGGATGGACGAATCCTAATCTTTACAACGATTTTTTAAACGGTTCCGAGAACATTGAAAAAGCGGTAGAACAGTCAGGAGTAAAAAGACTGATTGTAGTAGGTGGGGCAGGAAGTCTTTACACGCCTGATCATGTACAAATCGTAGATACTCCTGATTTCCCGGAAGCTTACAAACCTGGTGCAACAGCAGCAAGAGATTATTTAAACAAAATTAAAGAAAATAATACGTTGGATTGGACATTCTTCAGCCCAGCTGTAGAAATGAATCAGGCGAAAGTAGGGGAAAGAACAGGAAAATACAGAACCTCATTAGAAACTCCAGTGTTTGATGAAAACGGAAGAAGCCGTCTTTCTGTAGAAGATGTAGCCGTAGTTTTAGTAGACGAATTAGAGCAGAATAATCACATCCGTGAACGTTTCACAGCAGCTTACTAATCGATAAAAGAACAGAAATGATACAAAAAAAATTATGGTCGTTATTAGCACTGTTGGGATTCATCAGCATATTTGCGGGGAATCTCAAAGTGAAAGTTTATAATCCGGGAACCAAGGCTATTTTTCCTATTACGTCAACTATTATCTATGGAGATAAAGATGCTATATTGGTGGATGCTCAGTTTCAGAAACAATATGCAGAACAGCTGGTTAAAGAAATAAAAGCAACAGGAAAAAACCTGAAAACGGTTTTTATTTCTCATAGTGATCCTGACTTCTATTTTGGATTGGATGTGATTAAAAAAGCTTTTCCTAATGCTAAAATTATTTCAACGGCACAGACTGCTTACCTTATATCAGCATCAAAAGATGATAAAATGGGAGTGTGGAAACCACAATTGAAAGCAGATGCACCAATAGAAATTATAATTCCTGAAGCTGTTACGTCAATTCCTGATCTTGAAGGAAACAAAATTGAAATCAGACAAAATCCGGAAGATCCTGCACATAGCTTTCTTTGGATTCCTTCCATCAAAACTATTGCAGGCGGTATTTCAGTTTCCGTTGGTTCACATCTCTGGATGGCAGATACTCAGAATGTAAAAGCAATTGATCAATGGATAGAACAGATTGATGCTATGAAAGCACTGAAACCACAGCAAGTAGTTCCTTCTCATTTTGCAGAACTTTCCACATCACCACAATCTCTTGATTTTGTGAAAAGCTATCTGGAAAATTATAAACAGGCAGTTACCGAAAACAAAACTACATCTGCTATTGTAGATTTCATGGTAAAAAAATACCCTAATCTGCCAGGAAAAGAAGAACTTGAAATGGGAGTAAAAGTTTATCTTAAAGAAATGGATTGGGATCTTAAGTCACCATATCCGGCAATCGGACAGAAAGTGGAAGTGGACTTTGGAGAGGTAAAATTCCTTCTTGATTTTAAAGATAATAAAACCATGACGTTCACAGGAACAGCCGGAAGTTCAAAAAACAGTACAGATACGGTAGAATATACTGCTGTAGAAGTGGCAAAGAATGTTTTTATGGTTTACTGGCATGAGCCCCATCTTGGTTTCAATGTAACCCATATTCAGGATTATAATAAAAATATCATTTATTCAAATATTGCTGGTCCGGACGGTACATTTACCCATCCAAAAGGAACGCTTAAAGTCTTAAAATAAAAAACAGCTGCATGGGCAGCTGTTTTTTTATATCATAAGAATTAACAATCAAAATATCCTTAAAGCTTCGTTAAATCAGCTTGCTGATTCCAACCTTACCTCCTTAAAAGCAAAGAAGGGAAATTAAAAACTTTGTGTTAAAATAATCTCTCGCAGATTTTACAGATTCTGCAGATCTATGATCATGAGCATTATATTCGTGATTCGTGACATTCGTGAAACTATTCGTGTTCTTCGTGTTTAAAAAAGGCCTTTAAATGAATACTCTATTTTTTAAAACCAAAAAACTGCCTCATAAGAGACAGTTTTCTTTTTATAGATTCATAAACAATTTCGGGTTAATCGGAGTATTGTTTTTGTGTACTTCATAATGAAGATGAGGACCTGTAGAGCGTCCGGAATTTCCGGATTTTGCAATTACCTGACCTACTTTTACTTTTTCGTTTACTTTAGCAACAAGCTGAGATAAATGGCCATATAAAGTAGCCAGTCCGTTTCCATGCGAAACAATTACACAGTTTCCATAGCCTCCTTTTTGTCCGGAAAAAATGATTGTTCCGGCAGCGGCGGCTCTTACATCAGAGCCATAGGCAACAGCAATGTCCAGTCCTTTATGGAACTGCATCTGATCAGCTTCAGCAGGTGGATTGTTTTTTTCAGCTACAGCAGTTTTAGTTGCAGGCGTTCCGGAAGCAGCTTTGGTTGTCGTTGCAGGAGCAGAAGTTGCAGCTACAGGAGCCGCTTTTGGGGTAACCATTACTTTTACTTCTCTCTTATTTCCATAGCTGTCTGTAAGTTCTATAATTTTCTCCACAGGTTCAGCTTTTACTTCAGGCTTAGCTGCTGCCACTACTGTTGGTTTTGCCTCTGTTGCTGCACTTGATCTTACCGAAGCAAAAACAGTTTTGAAAGGAATAGGATTTTTTCTTATCCCGAAATTAGAGGAAATATAACCATCAGTAGGCATTCCTAATGGAACCTGCATCAGTTTTTTCTGAAGATCCATTAAATACTGGCTGTATCGGTTGGCCTGTTTGGAAAGATAAATAGAGTTTGAAATACTGTCCTGGTTGAGCATCATTAGTTTTTCATTGGTGATGTCTTTGGACTTCAGGAAGGAGTTGAGCTGAGCAACGGTTTGATCTACAAGAGTAAGATCAGTTTTCATTTTTAGATAATCTACACTGTCTTTTTCAGTGTTTATTTTTACAAGGTTTACTTCGTAGGTTTTGTCATCTCTTTCAGAAAAGAGCTTCGCAATGAATACACCTTGTGCAAAAACTACTAGTAAAAGTCCTCCCAGGAGAATGTTTACGTTCTTCTTGCTGTTTAGAAATTTTTTCATATTTCTTCTCTTAGTAAGTTAAAACGGTTTTGAAGCTGCAAATTTAATTAAAAATAAGCTTTGTGAGTTATTTTTAATTAAAATTCAGTTTTTTCTGTATTTAACGGCTAATTAGCTATTTAATTGTGTTGTAGTGTTAATTTTTTCAGAAAATGGCTTTTATCATAGTTTCAAAGCCCGCGTTACGTCTTTGTTTTAATATCTTTGCAGTTCACATTCCAATTATGGCTAAAAAGAAAATTATTTCAGAATCTTCGAATCCAAAAAAGAATAAAAAGGATATTTCTGTAGGAGTTGTAGGAAGCGGAAGTTTTGCAACCGCTATCGTAAAAATGCTTGTTGAAAACTGCAAAGTAGTACACTGGTGTGTAAGAAGTGAATTTGTAAAAGGAGCTATTGAGCTTCGTGGACACAACCCAACTTATCTTACGGCTGCCCATTTTAATCTTAAAAGTTTAAAACTGACAACAGATATCAACGAACTGGTTACTGCCTGTGATGTTATTGTTCTGGCAACACCGTCTATCTATCTGTCTGATACGTTGGATAAAATGACCTGTGAATATTCAGATAAGATCTTTATTTCAGCAATTAAAGGAATTATTCCTAAAGTAAATGATGTGGTAGCGCATTATCTGCGTGATGAATTTAAAATTGGTTTCAGAAACCAGGCCGTTATTGCAGGGCCATGTCATGCCGAAGAGGTGGCTATGGAAAGACTTTCTTATCTTACTATTGCGACCGTAGAAGATGAGACTGCTGAAAAACTTGAAGGAATCTTCAGTTCAGATTTTATTAAAGTTCATACAAGCAAAGATATTTTAGGAAATGAATACAGTGCAATCCTTAAAAACATTTTTGCCATAGGAGCGGGAATCGCAAGTGGATTAGGGTATGGAGACAACTTTACGGCAGTATTTGTTTCCAATGCGATCCGTGAAATGGAAACATTCCTGGAAGCGATTTATGAAGCACCAAGAGATGTAAATGAAAGTGCCTACCTGGGTGACCTTTTGGTAACGGCATATTCACTTTTCTCAAGAAACAGAAACCTTGGAAACCTGATTGGGAAAGGATATACCGTGAAATCTGCCATTCAGTCTATGAACATGGTAGCAGAAGGATATTACGCTGCAGATTCCATTTATAAAACGGCAAAACAGAAAAATCTTAAACTTCCGATTATTGATACCGTATATGCTATTTTGTATGAAGGGAAAAATGCTGAAAAGCAGTTTAAAAAATTGACCGCAAAATTGAATTAAAAAACAGGACTTTAAAAATTAAAGTCCTGTTAAACATAAATAATGAAACTTAAGCATTTTTCATGCTTAAGTTTTTTTATAGACTCATCTTGGTAATGACAAGTGATAATGATGATCTGACATTAAGATTACTGGCGGTGAAACCATTTCCTGTATCAAATTCGAACTTCTGACGGATCGTTGTTGGAGCTGCCAATGTTAAAAAATAACTTCCCTGAAAGAATGTAAAAGAGCTTGATAGCTGGCACATTCTGTTGGTTTCCGTAATCGTTGCTGTAGTAGCGGAGTTAATCAGGTAAGAACGGGTACAGGTGAAATTCTGGGAAAGATACTGAGTGTTGGCTGTTCCGTTGTTATTATTCGCATTGCTGGAATCCACAGAATACCGTACAATATAAGTTCCGGCAGGCAGGGTAATCGTGGAATTATCTGCCCCTAGTGAAGCTCCTGTAATTTTATTCGAAGTAACGGCAAAGTTTCCTAACGTATTATTCGTACTTCCAGTAGGGATAAGTACTCCCGAACTGATGAGGAGAGACATAATCTGAGGTTCAGAACCGGAAACGACAATACGCTGCCATTGATTTCTTACCCAAACATAATATCCTTTCGGAAAAGTAGATGCTCCTCCGTTATTGTAAATAATAAGTCCGTCCGTAGGATTAGCAATGGGAGTTGAGGTACTATTCAGAACAAGCAGGTCATATTGAGGAAAAAGAACTCCTTTATTGGAAGAACTAATGTCCAGAACACTGCTCGAATTGGGTGTGTTTGTATTAATACCAACTTGTGCATTTGAGAAAATGCTTAACAGTATCATACAGATTATGTAAATAGATGTTTTCATTGTGCAATTGATTATTGATTAAGCGCTGATCTTTGAATATCAACTTTAGCATTTGTGATGATGATTTCTCCGTTATTAGGAGTTGTTCCTCCGGATCCATTTTGGTAAGTTCCTCCGGCATCATGAGCAATGGCAGGAACTAAAAGAATAGGAGCTGCTGAAGTAGTCACAAAAGAGAAACTCATATTCAGGGTATGGGTCTTATTACTGGCAATCGATTGGGCGTTGATACTAATTGTTTTACCATATTGATTTCCGCTGGACGGATCAACAAGTTTTACAAGATACTGATGCAAATGAACAGAAGTTCCTCCGATTCCGGCAGTAGTGCTTTCAAGAGCTGTTCTGATATTCAGACATACATTCACCAGATAACCACTGTTTCCGGGAAGTGTGATAATTCCTGTAGAAGTATTGTATAAAGCTCCGATATCATTAGATACAACAGTAAATGCAGCATCGTTGAAATTTTTGTATGTACCGTTGGCAAGACCTCCAAGTATTGAATAATCAGAGGTGCGTTGGAGCATCATATAACTTACAAGGTTATACGTATCAGAAAGCTGAGTCCACATATTGTTTTTCCAGATATAAAGACCGGGACTAATGGAGTTCCCTTTATTATAAACAACCAGCCCTTCTGCCGGATTATTTACCGGAGAGGTATTACTCAAAACATCTACAATATCTACTCTTGGAAGAAGTACTCCTTTATTGGTAGTCTGCGAAACATCCAGAACAGCTGAGCTGTTGACTGAAGTTTTTCCAATAGCAACCTGTGCATATATGGTCTGGGCTATAATCAATAATAGCAGAATATAACTTTTTTTCATATGTTGATTGTTTTTTATAACTGAGATATTTTAATATAAGAACCGGTAGGAATTACATTCACGAGATCGTAGAATGTACTGTTTTGCATTCTTCCAAGATTTAATCTTAAGCCTCCTATAATGTTGGCATTCGCATTAGCAGGAACGGTGTAATAATAGGACCAGGTTGCAAGATGGTTGGTGCTGACTTTAGAAACAATAGGAACTTCTTTCCTTGTAGCGCTTCCTCCGGTAAATGTATTCGTAGTATTATTATAGGTGTCGTTGATGAAATCTATAAAATATCCCATCAGATAATAAGTACTCCCGGAAAGTGGAGCTGTTCCTCCCTGTCCGGATGGACTTTCCTGAGGTGAATTTAAATTCAGGTTAACTTCTACCAGATATTTTCCCTGTGGAAGAATCAGCGAATATCCTCCGGAAGTGTTCGGAAGAACTTTAAATCCACTGATGTTTGATACCCCTGAAACTGCCGGATTATTAACCATAAGCTGAGTGCTGGCACCCGCTATCGCATTGTCAAGAGCTGATAATGATCCGGTAAAATCAAGATAGGCAACTTTGGGAGTGTTTTGTGCATCAATTGTGCTTTGCCATGAATTGGTAGTACTATTAAAAAAATGAAGAGCTTTGTTGTTACTGTTAGTTCCTCCATTGAATCCAATAAGTCCATTGGCAGGAGAGGCAACAGGACTTGTTGTACTGGTCAGGTTAGCAATATTCAGGTTGGGGAATAATACTCCTTTATTACCTCCGGAAACGGTTACCGTGGGAGCTGTGGTATAGCCACTACCTCCGTTGTTAATCGTTATACCTGTAAGCTGACCATTGGAAATAACTGCTGTAGCACGGGCTTTTGAACCTCCGTTCACCACAGATCCTCCTGCATAAAAATTAATTGTTGGTGCGGAAGTATAACCACTACCTCCGTTGTTGATGGTAATTCCGGTAACAGCACCTCCCGAAATGGTAGCTGTAGCTGTGGCTGGGGTTCCACTGAAGTTCTCAATGTGCAGAATTGCACTGGGGTCCGGTGTGGACGTGTTGATTCCTACACTTCCGCTCTGGGCAAATCCCATTGTCGCGAACAATGTACTCACGAAGTTAATAATTCTCATCTTTAGTATGTTTATGAAATAATTTTAATTAAATACTTGTTGGAATAGGTATTAAATCAATTGAAAGGTACGTAAAAAAAACAGTTATCCAATGTGGTATGTATAGAATTACATCTATAAAATTATTCATTTATCAATAAAAAGTGATATTTTATGTTTTTAATATAATTGTTTATCGCTTATTGTTGATAAAATATAATGACGTAAATAGTTATGGTTACAGTATTTAATATGATGAACTTAAATAAACTTAAATTTTTATAAAATTTTATCCTTGAAAAATTTGTCAATTAGTTACCATTCAGTGAAATAAAAAAAATGAAAAATTAATATTTTTATAAAGAAATATTTTACATTATCAATCATTTCAATGGTGCTTTATTGAAATTTTCCATGGTTTTTTGTTGTGTACTCAATAAGTGCTTTGAGCTAAAAAATAACGTGTTAAAATCGTTCCGGTTTTTAAAACTTTTCCCGAAATTTGAAGTAAAATTTTAAAATTATGTCACAATCGCTTACAAGCAGAACACCGAAACCTAAATACGACGTTGTACTGATAGGCGGCGGAATCATGAGCGCCACTTTAGCAACGCTGCTTCATGAATTTGATCCAAATCTTGAAATCGCTATCTTCGAAAGACTCGGAAGATTTGCCAAAGAAAGTACAGCTGCATGGAACAACGCCGGAACAGGACATTCCGCTTTTTGTGAGCTAAATTATACCCCTGAAAAACCAGACGGATCTATTGATATTTCCAAGGCAGAAAGCATTGCAGAGCAGTTTGAAATTTCCAAACAATTCTGGTCTTATCTGATTACCAAAGGATATATTCATGAGCCGAAAGAATTTATCAATTCCTGTGCACATATGAGTCTGGTATTCGGAGAAAAGGATGCTGAATATCTTAGAAAACGTCATGATAAAATGGCAGAATCTGTCCTTTTTTCAGGAATGGAGTTTTCTACTGATCATGAAAAACTGAAAGAATGGATTCCTTTGGTGATGAGCAAAAGAAACCAGTCTGAAGTAATGGCTGCAACGAAGATGGATATGGGAACGGATGTGAACTTCGGAACACTGACAAGAAAAATGGGAAGACATCTTCTGGAAGATTCCAATGTTGAGGTTTTCTTATACCATGAAGTGAAAGACATCAGCCCGAGAGAAAGCGGTAAATGGGAAATGAAAGTGAAAGACAGAATCCATAGCCACAAACAGGAAGTAGTAGCAGATTTTGTATTCATCGGGGCAGGAGGCTATGCGCTTCCGCTACTGGACAGTTCAGATATTAAAGAAAGTGAAGGATACGGAGGTTTTCCGGTTTCTGGTCAGTGGTTGGTCAGCCATAATCAGGAGTTGGTAGAAAAGCACCATGCTAAAGTATATACTCAGGCTACGGTAGATGCTCCGCCAATGTCTGTTCCGCACCTTGATCTTAGAATCATTGATGGGAAAAAAGCACTTCTTTTCGGACCTTTTGCAGGATTTTCAACCAAATTTTTAAGAGAAGGAAGCTATCTTGATCTTCCTGAAAGTGTTAATACGAAAAACTTAAAATCACTTTTCGGAGCATGGTGGCACAATATTCCACTAACGAAATATCTTATTCAACAGGTTGCCATGACGAAATCTCAGAGAATGCAGCATTTGAGAGAGTTTATCAAGGATGCTAAAGAAGAAGACTGGGAACTGAAAGTAGCAGGACAGAGAGTTCAGATCATCAAAAAAGATGAAAAAGAAGGAGGTAAGCTGGAATTCGGAACTGAAGTAGTGGTGAACAAGTCTGGAACTATTGCTTCTTTATTGGGAGCTTCACCGGGTGCTTCCACTGCAGTCTATGCCATGCTGAACGTGCTGGAAAAATGTTTCCCTGAAAAACTACATGGAGAATGGAAAGGGAAGCTGCTCGAAATGGTTCCTTCTTACGGACAAAAACTTGCTGAAAACCCTGAGCTGACCCATGAAGTAAGAAATTACACCAAAGAAAAATTAGAACTAGAATATTAACATCAATAATGAGCAATGAGTAATAGCCTTTATTACTCATCGCTCATTACTTATTACTCATAAAAAGGTGGAGGAAGTAATTGTAAAACCAGTCATTGCAAAGGAAATCCTGGAATCTCTTCAGGCAAAAACAGAAGAGGAGAGGCAGGTGATTGTACATTGTTGTTTTCCGGCGTCACCGTTTCTGGGAAACCTGATCAGGATCTGGCATTCGACCTATCTTTTTGACAACCAGTCTGAGCATAGAAGCAAAATGATTCATGCAGAAAATATTTCAATTTCGCCCTATTGGACGCCGGTTCCTTTTATGAAAGACTTTTGGTTTACCTTGATATTTTCCGGGCTTCCGAAAGATTGTAAAAGTTTTGATCTGAAAGAAGTGATTCCTGAGGAAGGAGGCTTTTTTGTAGAATCAATCAAGAGAAATTCTTCTGACGTATATCGTGTGAAAATATCAGAATCTTATTAATATGAAAGTAAGGGAAGAAAAGCTGGAACAGATTATTCAATGGGCTGAAAACAATCCTGATATCCGTGCTGTTCTCCTGACCAGTTCATTGGTAAATCCTTATGCTCCGGTAGATGATTTTAGTGATCTTGATGTAGAACTTGTTTTTGAAAACAGAACATCTTATGAATCCGGAAATGAATGGATCAGACTCTTTGGTGAGCCTATTTCCATGATTGAAGAAGATGACGGCGTTTTTGACGGAAAACATGCCATGAAAATGGTGTTGTACAAAGACCATGTGAAGGTTGACTTTAAACTGTATCAGGCAGCAGAGTTTATTGAAGAAATTAAAGAAGAAAACCTTCCTGAAGACTGGGACGTAGGATACAAAGTTTTAATAGATAAAGATAAGCTGACTAAGAATTTGAAACCACCAACGTATCAGTCTATCATGATTCAGAAGCCAACGGAAAAAGAATTTCAGCAACTGATGAATGATTTCTGGTGGGATACAACCTATGTGGCAAAGTGCTTGAAGCGTGGAGATATTTTTTACGCCAAGTTTATGTCTGAAAATATTCTCCGTACAGATTATTTTGTCCCTTTGATTGAATGGCATATTGCCGGAAATCATGACTGGCAAAATACCACAACCAATAAACACGGAAGACTTTTCAAAAAATATTTATCACAGGATCTATGGAATAAAGTAGAAAAAACATTCTCTGGAAGCAATATTGAAGAAAACTGGAATGCATTGTTTGCTTTTGCAGATCTTGTTCATGAGTTGGGAATTTCACTGGCTGAAAAGCTTCATTTTATCTATCCGGCAAAGCTGGAGGATGATATTCGGAACTATCTTAAGGAAGTACAGACAATGCCTTAATTTCAGGCAAATTCATTCTGCTTAATAAGATTTTCAATACAATATTCTGCAATGGCCGTAATGGTTACAAACGGGTTCACACCAATGGTTCCCGGAATTAAAGATCCATCCAGAACATAGAGATTTTCATGATCTTTGAGTTTTCCATATGAGTTGGTTGCTTCTCCTAAAACACACCCACCAAGCGGATGATAACAAATATCTGCCCCAAAGCCATTATCGAAAAGAAGATGACTTCTGGTACCGCCATTAGCTTTATTCATTTTGCGGATAAAATACTGCGCATTTTCTTTCATTTTGATAGTGTTGCTTTCATTCCAGTTTAATGTCAGTGACTTGCTGGCTTTATGGTAAGCAACTTCTCCTTTTTTATCCACCCTGTTGATCAGCAGATACAAAGCGGTGGCAACATCCATTCCCATTGGCAGAGGGGCAATTTCTGTGAAAAACGGATGCTCAGGATCATCCCAGTTATCAATTCCTCCTACAGGGATAGTGGATTGCTTAGCTCCGGTGCCACCAGACAAAGGCTTAACCCAGTTTCTTCCTGTCATGAAATTTCCGTTATTTCCCCAGTTTTTGCCAATCTTTTCATGGATGGGAAACCCGTTTTCTGCATTGGATTGCAGCAGCAGCTGTAAAGTGCCCATAGTTCCTGCAGAAAGAATCAGTTTTTTACAGTTGAAAACTTTGTTAGTAATCAAAGTCCCGGAAGTATCAGTCTGCTGCACATTTAATGTATAGCTTTTGTCATCATTCAATTGAATAGTCTGGACACGATGAAGATCAAGAATTTCTAAATTTCCGGTCTCCATTGCTTTTCTGAGATAGGTTTTATCTAAACTGTTTTTCCCGTGATTGTTTCCATAAATCACTTCAGTATTAAGAGCTGAACGGGGAACTTCATTCCGGAACTCTTTTTCCATGTATTTAAAATCATACACATTCGGAACCCGAATGGTTTTAAAACCGGCTTTATGAGCTTCTTCTTCACCCACCCGCGTAAATTTATAATATGGACAGTCTTTCAGAAACTGTTCGTCAATCACATTTACTTTAAGTTCTTCCCGTACCAGAGGAAAGTAATGGCCATAAAATTTTTCAGCATCAAGATCAGGGAAAACCTCTTTGAAATAGCTTTCTTTAGGAGTGACAGCCATTCCGCCATTCACCAGAGAACCTCCGCCTACACCTCTTCCTACCCAGATTTTAATATGATCAAAATCCAGACGGTCCAGTGTTCCGGTAAAAGGAGTCAGCGAAAAAATATTCATAAAAGGAGCAATACTTTTGTTTTTCAGCCATGCAGAACTTTTCCCTGGTTTCAACAGATTGGAATAGGGAATTCCTGCTTTTTCCCAGTTAAGCCCCATCTCCAGTAGTACTACTTTTTTTCCGGCTTCACACAGACGAAGGGCAGATACAGCACCTCCATATCCACTGCCAATAATAACAATCGGAACATCATGATATTCCTTTATCCGATTGTTTCTTCTTTCCGCAGCATGAAATAACTCGGATTGAAGAAAGTAAAATCCTGATATTGCCAAAACACCGGTCTTAATGAAGCTTTTTCTGTCCATGAGCTTTGTTTTTCAAAAAGTATGCTACATATGCAGGTGCTTATTTTATTTATTACAGATTATATCTTTTTATTACAATTTTAACTTTTATTGTTTCGGAAATTCATAGTTTTACTTATAATTTTAAATTCATGAAAAAATATATCATACTCTTTCTATTGCTTCCACTATGGGTTTTTTCTCAAAAAAAGATGTCAAAGGAAGAGAAAGAAGTACAGAAATTTCAGAAAGAACTTAATGCCGAATACCTCAATCCAAAAGAAACTCCATTAAGAGGTGATAATTTTAAAAATTTTAAAAAACATCCTTTCTTTCCTTTTGATGCTAAATACAGAGTTACTGCAGAATTTGTAAAATCAGAAGATACAAAACCCTTTGATCTTCCTACGTCTTCAGGAAAAACAAAATCTTATCAGGAATACGGAAAAGCAACATTTACACTGGATGGGAAACCTTATACCGTTACTTTATACCAGAGTCTGGATTTGATCAAACAGGAAAAATATAAAGATTATCTCTTCCTTCCGTTCCGTGATGCTACCAATGAAAAGGAAACCTACGGAGGAGGGAAATATATGGATCTTAAAATCCCGAAAGGAAATACCATTGTGCTTGATTTTAATCAATCCTATCATCCTTTCTGTGCTTACAATGCTTATGATTACAATTGCCCTATTGTTCCTGAGGAAAATAAACTTCCCGTGGAAATACGTGCTGGGGTAATGTATGAAGATATTTACCATCACTAATACTATGATACACTTAGAATTCTTTAAACCAGAAGATCTTTCCGGAGTCAGTTATGCTTTGGATGAAAATCAGATGAGATTTACAGCAACTGCTCAGCAGGCCTTACAAAGCATCAGCGAACGGGATGATGATGACGCATTTCCCGTGACAATCTTTGAAAGTGATCTGCCTGTAGGTTTTTTTGTCCTTGATTTTGGAAAAGATAAATTAGATCTTACGGATAATGAGAATTCGGTTTTACTGCGTTCCCTTTCTGTGAATCCCCAAATGCAGGGCAAAGGAATTGGAAAAGCGGCGATGCTTGAAGTGGGTACTTTTGTTAGAAACCGTTTCAATAGCTGTGATGAAATTGTACTTGCTGTCAACCAGAAAAATGAATCTGCTTACCATATTTATCTTCAGGCAGGATACATTTATGATGGTAAAACCAGAATAGGAAGAAGCGGACCTCAATACCTGATGTACAAAAAACTTTAATAAAATTTTAAAATCATAATTTTTTATCTGCTGATATCTTTCCCTAACTTTGAGTAACATCAAATTATAAAACATGGAAATATCACTTCAGAATCAGGTAGCTGTAGTCACAGGAGCTTCCAGTGGAATCGGTTCAGGAATTGCAAAATCATTGGCAGCAGCAGGAGCAACAGTCATTGTTAATCATTCTTCAGAAAGATCTGCAGAAGAAGCTAAAGCTGTTTTAAAAGAAATAACGGATGCGGGAGGTAAAGGAATAACCTACCAGTGTGATGTTTCCAAAGAAGATCAGGTAGTGAAGATGTTTCAGGATGTTGTTTCTGAATTACAAACGGTAGATATTCTGATCAATAATGCAGGTATTCAAAAGGATGAGAAATTCACTGAAATGACTATGGATCAATGGAATGCTGTGATAGGAGTCAACCTGACCGGACAGTTTCTTTGTGCCAGAGAAGCTATTAAAGAATTTCTAAGAAGAGGAATTGATCCTTCAAGGTCTGTTGCCTGTGGAAAAATCATTCATATCAGTTCAGTACATGAGATTATTCCATGGGCAGGACATGCTAATTATGCTTCCAGTAAAGGTGCAGTCAGAATGCTGATGCAGACATTAGCTCAGGAATATGGTGCAGACAAAATTCGTGTCAATTCCATTTGTCCGGGAGCTATTCAGACACCGATTAACCAGAATGCATGGGGCACTCCGGAAGCCCTCAATTCTCTTCTTACTCTTATTCCCTATAACCGGATCGGTCAGCCTCAGGATATTGGAAACTTAGCCGTATTTCTTGCGAGTGACCTTGCAGATTATATTACAGGAACCAGCATCTTCGTGGATGGTGGAATGACTACGTTTGAGAGTTTTTCTACGGGAGGATAGGGGAGTTCAGAACTCAAGGATTAAAGTTCAAAGTTTAAGGTTCAAGGTTTAAAGTTTCTGAGGTTGTTCTCAGAGCTTGAAAAGAAATTAAATATAGCTCATTATTCATAATTATCGCTTATGTCAGAAAAACAGAGAATTTCAGATGTTTCATGGAAAAAATGGGGACCTTATGTCAGTAACCGTGAATGGGGACTTGTTCGTGAGGACTACAGTGAAAACGGAGATGCATGGAACTATACCAATCATGATACTGCTGAAGCCAAAACCTACCGTTGGGGTGAAGAAGGAATATGTGGAATCTGTGATGATCTCCAGAAGCTTGTATTTTCTGTAGGATTTTGGAATAAAAAAGATAAAATGGTTAAAGAGCGGTTCTTTGGACTCACCAATGGCCAGGGAAACCACGGTGAAGATGTTAAAGAATATTTTTACTATCTGGATTCCACCCCTACGCATTCTTACATGAAGATGCTGTATAAGTATCCTCAAAATGCTTTTCCTTATGAAGATCTCATAAAAACAAATGCTGCAAGAGGAAAAGAGGAAGCTGAATATGAATTGCTTGATACAGGGATTTTTGATCACAATGAATACTTTGACATCTTTATTGAATATGCAAAAGAAAGTCAGAATGATATCCTTGTAAGACTAACAGTAGTCAATAAATCCGAAAAAGAAGCACCTTTGGTAATTCTTCCGACTGTCTGGTTCAGGAATACATGGAATTGGGGATATGATGATTATAGACCACAATTGTCTGCTGAAGATGCAGATCATATTAAAATCAATCATCAGGATATCGAGGTTAAAAATGTCTATGCAAAACAATCTTTAAAGACATTGTTTTGTAACAACGAGACCAATAATGAAAGGCTTTACCAATCTTCCAATGAGTCAAAATACTGTAAAGACGGGATTAATAATTTTGTGATGACGGGAAATTCTCAGTCTGTGAATCCCCAAAATACTGGAACCAAAGCTTCTTTCTTTATTGATGAGGATTTTAAAGGCGGAGAATCAAAAACATTTGAATTCAGGCTTTCAGATAAAGATATAAGAGGACCTTTTAAAGATTTTGAGATTCTTTTTGAACAAAGACAGAAAGAAGCAAATGAGTTTTATGCAGAAATTCAGAAAGGAATTGCTTCAGAAGATGAAAAACTGGTTCAGAGACAGGCTTTTGCCGGAATGCTTTGGAATAAAATGTTTTATCACTACAATGTAGAAAAATGGCTGAAAGGTGATCCTGCAGAAATGCCACCGCCAAAGTCCCGTGAAACTATAAGAAACTACGACTGGAAGCATCTTAACAATGAACATATCATTTCAATGCCCGATAAATGGGAATATCCATGGTATGCAACATGGGATCTGGCATTTCATACCATCAGTTTTTCGCTGATAGATCCGGATTTTGCAAAACATCAGCTAAAACTTTTCCTGTTTGAATGGTATATGCATCCCAACGGACAGCTACCTGCTTACGAGTGGAATTTCAGTGATGTAAATCCTCCGGTACATGCATGGGCAGTTTTCAGGGTATTCAAAATTGATGAATATTTAAAAGATAAACCCGATCTGGAATTTCTGGAAAGTGCTTTCCAAAAGTTATTGATGAATTTTACATGGTGGGTTAATAAGAAAGACCTTAACGGAAATAATATCTTTGAAGGCGGATTCCTGGGGCTTGATAATATTGGGGTTTTTGACCGGAATTCTGTTTTACCCAACGGAGAACAGCTGGAGCAGTCGGACGGAACGAGCTGGATGGCGATGTTTGCCCTGAATATGATGAGAATTGCTTTGGAACTGGCACTCTATAACAATGTATATGAGGAAATGGCGATGAAGTTTTTCGAACACTTTCTGGCTATTGCCCATTCACTGGACAATATGGGTGATGAAAATTTCAGTCTTTGGGATGAACAGGATGAATTTTTCTATGATGCCATAGCTTCCAGCGACGGAACTCATATGTATTTGAAATTGAGAACCATTGTCGGACTAATTCCGATGTTTGCCGTTGAGGTCATCGATGATGAAATGATTGAAAATCTTCCCAATTTCAAGAAAAGAATGAAATGGGTGCTGGATAATAAACCTGAACTGGCTTCTCTGGTTTCAAGATGGGAAGTGAAAGGACAGGATTCCAAACACCTTTTGTCTCTGCTTCGGGGGCATCGTTTGAAAAGACTGTTAAACCGAATGTTGAATCCGGATGAATTCCTGAGTGATTACGGAGTAAGAGCTTTATCCAAAGAATATGAAACCAATCCTTACACTTTAACATTAAATGATACGAATTACAGCGTGAAATATACACCTGCTGAAAGTGATAGCGGACTTTTTGGTGGAAATAGCAACTGGCGCGGTCCGGTGTGGTTTCCTATCAATTTCCTTATTATTGACAGCCTTCAGCGTTTTTTCTTTTATTACAGCCCGGATTTTTTAGTGGAATATCCTACAGGAAGCGGTAATTATTCTAGCCTGGATCAGATTGCAGATTCCTTAAACAAGAGATTAGCCAAGATATTTTTAAAGGATGAAAATGGGAAACGCCCGGTTCATGGACAGTATGAAAGATTTCAGACCGATCCTGATTTTAAAGATTATATTTTGTTCTATGAATATTTTCACGGCGACAACGGCCGTGGAGTAGGAGCTTCTCATCAGACGGGCTGGACAGGACTTATTGCTAAGATTCTTCAACCTAGATTTTCCAAAAAAGAAATGGCAGAATCCGAAACAGAAATGCCGGAAGATATTGGAAAAGCAACAGGGAAGGAATAATATTATCTATTCAAATATCTGCTGTATAATTTCCAAGGAGGCAGGAGTTTTGAAATCCGTGATATGATAATGATAGTATACTAAAAGACTGTCAAGGAAATCTTTTCTTAAGGAGGAATGGATTTTTGTGGCGTAAAAATCTTCTGCACAAAGTGCTTCTTTCCACAGCATGGAAATTTCTTCATTGAAAAGCTGGTGGCTTATTCCCAGTGAAAAAGTGCCTGTTTCCGGATCTAAAAACCTGCCTTCGCTCAATAAGGGTGCAACACCCTGAATTTTTAAAAAAGCAAGCAAAAACAGAAGATGTGCCTGATAATTTTTATTGGTCAGCTCACTGATAAGATGATCAATACAAGAATAGATCGGAATATTTTTATTCTCATGTTTAAGAATATGACTCAGAAAATCTGAGATAAAGAAAATGACGGTATTGACCTTGATGTCTGTATAAATATCATTGTTTTTTACCAGTTCAAACTTTGAAACAGACGGAATACCGTTGCCTCGTGATGGATTTACAGAAAAATTGAGCTGGCTCAACGGTTGAAGCAAGGCTTTCTTTTTATTCTTTTTGGAATAAATTCCCTTCAGAAAATAGCTCTGGAAACCTTCTTCTTCTGTAAAACAATGCAATACAGCATCATTTTCCCCATATTTGATAAATGAAAGTAAAAAACCGTTTTGTGAATTCATTAATTAACTACTCCTATTTTGGCGGTAGCTTTATCAGATCCGTCTTCATTCGTCATCAGGACAAAATAAATTCCTGAGGCTACTCTTGTTCCTTTCTGATTATTCAGATCCCATTCATAATATCCTCCTCTTGCTACAGCTGAGTGAACTACATTTCCTGCAGCATCTACAATTCTTATATTGGTCTTTTCTGCAAGGCCTTTTATCGTTACTTTTCCTTTGAAATTAGAATAAACAACAGGATTAGGATATACTACCACATCACCAAAATTAGATGTCACATCTGCAACATCTCCCTGATACGTTACAATACCATTATACGTCACAAAATATACCTTACCTGTTTTCTTATCAACTTTTATATCAGTAACACTATTCGTAGGGAGTGGTGAATTTTCTTTTGTAAAATGTTTTATGGTTCTCTGACCGTCTGAAGACAGGTAATAAACACCACCACCATCAACAGATACCCATTTATAATCACCTGCATCCACAGCGACCTGAAGAATTGCGGATTCTCGGAAAAGTTCTTCACCTAAACCATTCTGCTCTATAACTATAGGCTCCACTTTTGGCTGGGCGCTTTTTATTTCTGTTGCTGCATTAGGCATAATCCTTAAGCCTCCGTCCGTACCGATCCATGCATCTCCGGACTTATCAAATGCTACCGATAAAATTCCTCCCGAACTGTTAAATCCATTAGATGTTCCCAGGATATAATCATTATCATCAGAAAGATTAGTGGCATTTTTATAGTCATATACCCAGAAATTATTAGATCTTGGCAGAGGAGTCCATAGCATGTTTTCATGGTAAATAGTCTTTTGTATTCCATCACTGGCAAGAACTATTTTCTTGATAAGAAAATCATCAGCTGCTTTATCGTAGATTCCTATAGAAGGGTTTCCATCATTGAACCCAAAAGAAACAAACAGATTATTTTGCGGGTCTACAGCAAAACCTACCGGACGTCTGAGGTAAGGCTGTGCTCCCAGATTATAATATTTTACCAGTTCAAAATCTTTGCTTGTAGGATTATATTTCATTTTATATACCCCGTTATCCAACATTGTATAATTGGTAAAGAGTACTTCATTACTGTTATAAGGACTTATAATAGCATCCAATACGTTGATAAAGATGGGACGATTGGGATTACTTTTATTGAAAAATGAAGGATAAATCCACTCTGTACCATTGAAATAATAAAATCCTGGTTCTTGTGGCTGAATAAACGGATGGTTGTAGTTATTGGCTCTGGCACCAGAGGAAACCAGAAGCTGATTATTATCAAAAAGATTGATATTATAAGCAAAATTGAAGTAAGGTCCGGAAGGTTTAAAAGTATTGTTCCCTTCATCCTTAATTCCCGATAATACTGTTCCGCCTAAAATCTTTCCACCAGCTGTTAAAGCAGTATTACATTCTTCACCAAGGCTTACCGCATTTTGCGATACTCCGTTGATTCCATAAGTGTATACTCTGTTATCTGTAACCACAATACTATTTGAAGTCATAACAACATCCCTGATTTTTTCAAAAGTAGTCGGAAGCTGTGTTGGAGTACCGTTGTTATAAATATAAGCTGCTGTAGCCGTTGAATAAACCAATTCTGATTCTGAATCTATGTGTTTGAAAGCTCCCGGAGCTTCCGTTGTCCAGGTAGAATATACAGGAAATGTAGTATTCATTTGATGACTTTTCAATCCTGTATCTGTTACAGAATATACTTTATTCCCGAATATCGTAGCTTCATTACTTGCCTGATAAACACCACCGGACAGGAAAAATGCAGAATCACCAAACTCTTTATTCTGAAGGTTAAATATGGAAACTCCATATCCAACAGAAATGACAGCCTGATTTCCGGTGATAGAAATGTGGTTAATCTTTTTATCTCCATTATATCCTGTAGCAATAGGAATATCAACAATATATTTGATCTCCTGCGGGGTAATCACATCCATAGATCCGTTTTCATAACCAATAAGCCCTGTTTTAGTCTGAGGATTATAATCGAAAGCGGTAATTCCGATGTTGTGCAGACCATTGGCTTTGGATAACTTCGTAATTTCTCCTGTTGATATTGTATAATAGAATATTCCGTTTTGAGTGGCTGCAATGATTTTTCCATTGTCTTCTTTCATTGCTAAGACATTATTGTAGGAAAAAAGATCTGCCCACTTTTTGGATGAAATTACCTGCGCTTTTGTCAGTTGCAGGGATGCTAAAATACCAAGAGAAATTATAGAGAGTTTTTTCATATTATGCGGTTATGCTGCTATCTATCACCTGATTGTTCCAGGAAATATGCTGTACGTTTTTGTTTGTATCAAAATAAAAATCTATTCTACCTAAAAGAAGACCTGCCCATCCCACCTGGTTAACAAGGACATTTTTGCCCTGTCTGTTGGTAAAGGTCTGAGGTTCCGGTAAGAATGTATGAGTATGGCCTCCTAAGATAATATCAATATTTTCTGTATTGACCGCTAAAATTTTATCACTTATTTTATTAGGTTCGTCCCTGTAGTCGTAACCGATGTGTGAAAGACAAATCACAAGATCACATTTCTTCTCTTTCTTCAGGAAGTTTGAATAATGCTGTGCTACATCAATCGGGTTGGAATAAACGGTTTCTCCGTACTGTTTTTTGCCTACAAGTCCATCCAGCTGGATTCCCACTCCAAAAATTCCTACTTTGATTCCATTCTTATTGAATATCTGGTAGGGAAAAGTTTTCCCGTCAAGAACAGTGTTTTTAAAATCATAATTGGAACAGATAAAAGGAAACTTCGCATTAGGAAGCACTTTTAAAAATCCATCAAGTCCATTGTCGAAATCATGATTTCCCATGGTAGAGGCGTCATATTTCATCATAGACATTAATTTGAACTCCAGTTCTCCTCCGAAGAAATTAAAATAAGGAGTTCCCTGGAAAATATCTCCGGAATCAAGAAGAAGAACATTGCTTTCCTGACTTCTGATCTGTTGGATTAAGTTTGCCCTTCTTGCAAAACCTCCCTGATTAGGATTTTTGGTATAGCTTGCATCAAAAGGCTCTATTCTGCTATGTTGGTCATTGGTATGTAGAATAGTCAGTTTATTTGCAGATTTTAAATTAAGAATTTTTAATTCCTCTGCCATCATCATATTGGGAGCTAAAGCCATTGCTAAAGATCCTCCGCCTATTGCTTTTAAAAAACTTTTTCTATCCATTATTACTTCCCAATAAAATTTAAACGAACATCCGAATTAGCCACCACTTCAGGTGATTTTTTAAAATAATCGATAAATAAATCTCTCATTTTAATTCCTGTTGCAATGGATTCTCCTTTGGCAAAGAATTTCATATTGTCTCCTCCCAGTGCAAGATAGTCTGAAGTAGCAATATAATAATCTTTAGAAGGATCTACTGTATTACCATTGATTAAGGATTTGATTACCTGTCCGTTTTTTGTTTCAATATATAAATGAGAAACAGGATTGTTGACCTGCGTTTTTGCATAATACTCAAAAAGCCCCTGTAAATCTGCTCCTTTCATTTTTACAATGACCACTTCATTTTCGAAAGGCATTACTTCAAATACATTTTTAAGTAAAATATCTCCTTTTCCAATAGTGGTTCGAATTCCTCCGATATTGATTAGTGCAGCGTCTACGTTTTGCTTAAGATGAGTTTTAATCCATTCATTACCTCCTTCAAACGTATAGTCAGCTAAAAGATTACCCAGATTGCTGTTATCGCCCTGCTTGGTAAGATCCACATTGGTATGCGAGATCTTCTGGTTCATTTCTTTGTCCAGTTTCAGCTTATAAGGTTCGATAAATTTTACAAACTCCTCATCATTCTTTAGCTCATTATTAATAGAAATATTTTTCTGGGTCTTTACACTCACAAGCTGCGGCACAGAAGCCGTTTTGCATGCAGTAAGCGACACCAGAGCAATTCCTAGTAATAAGAATTTATTTTTCATAATCTCTTTTAGTATATGCAAATATAACTATATGTATAATAAAACATTATTATTTATTATAAATTCTTACTGTAAATTATTAAATTTGACAAAAATAATTCTAACAGATGAGCATTTTAAAAGGAGTAGGAGTTGCATTGGTAACGCCCTTTAATGAAGATTTATCCGTTGACTTCGACAGTTTAACAAAACTGGTAGAGTACAATATCGAAAACGGAACCAATTATTTAGTTGTATTGGGAACAACGGCAGAAGCCGCAACGCTTTCTGCAGAGGAGAAAAAACAGGTAATTGAGCATATCATTAAGGTGAATAATAAACGTCTTCCTTTAGTTTTGGGAATTGGCGGTAACGATACTCTTGACGTCAAGAAACAGATTGAAGAAGCAGATCTTTCTGCATTTGAAGCCGTACTTTCAGTATCTCCATACTATAATAAACCTAACCAGGAAGGTCTTTATCAACATTATAAAGCTTTAGCTTCCACAGGGAAAAATATTATTATTTATAATGTTCCGTCAAGAACGGGGCAAAATGTAGAAGCAGATACTACGCTTCGTCTTGCAAAGGAATTTCCGAACTTATTCCTGATTAAGGAAGCTTCTCCTAACATTCTTCAGTATTTTGATATTCTGAGAAAGAAACCTGAAGGATTTTCTTTAGTTTCCGGAGATGATGAATATACATTACCGGTAACATTAGCAGGTGGAGATGGAGTGATTTCAGTAATCGGGCAGGCATATCCTAAAGAATTTTCTACGATGGTACAGCTGGCTTTCGAAGGTAAAGTAAAGGAAGCTTATGAAATTCATAACAAACTGGTAGATATTACCCGTCTGATTTTTGCTGAAGGTAACCCTTGTGGTATTAAAGTAATACTAACAGAAAAAGGAATCATCAAAAATTATCTGAGACTTCCTTTGGTAAAAGCTTCAGAAGGACTTCATGCAAAAATTAAAGCTGAAATGGCTAAGATTTAATTTAATAATGAACCGACAAAATGGTTTTTAATAATGTTAAAAACTCATCAGTCATCATTGAACAATATAAAGGGTGAAAAGTTTAGGCTTTTCACTTTTTTTAATCATCATAATATAACCAATCATGAAATTACAACAGGCAACAGCAGCAGATATCCCTTTGATTCAGGATCTTGCAAGACGATCATGGGAAAATGCTTATGCAGACATTCTTTCGAAAGAACAAATGGAGTTTATGCTCGCAGAAATGTATTCTGAAAAGGAAATTTTACATCATTTCCAAAATCCGAATTATCATTATTATCTTATTCAGGATGAAAATAATGATACCAGTGAAGGCTTTATCGGATACGAGTATAACTATGAAGAGAAAACCACCAAATTACACAGGATTTATCTGGTTCCTGAGAGTAAAGGAAAAGGATTTGGGAAAGGAGCACTTCAGTTTCTGAATGAGAAAGTTTCTGAAAACGGAAACAACAGAATTATCCTGAATGTCAACAAAAACAATGCTGCCAGAAACTTCTACGAATCCCAGGGATACAAAGTGTATGACGAGGGTGTTTTTGATATTGGTAACGGTTTTGTGATGGATGATTTTCTTATGGAATATCTAATTCACAGATAAATGACTTAAAATTTTGTAACTTTATCCTGTAATTCTATAACAAGTGATTTCTTTTTTTAATTCATCTTTGCTTCAGAACCAAATCACTTATACAATACATTCATATGCTTGGTTTTGAGCTGAAAAGCTTTTTATCAGTATATTTTTTTCATCCTTAGTGTTTAAATTCCTGTATTCTAAAATACAGGAGTTTTTTCGTATATATAGTAAAATATTAAAAATATACATCTATTTCACATTTACTTGAAATAAATTATTATATTTACTAAATAATATTGGCTTATATATACTAGGATGAAAATGTATGTTAAATTTGATTTCAATGCCCTTTGTAAAAAGGTATTGGACGAGAAACTTAAAGAACACGGGCTGAAGTACAGATTACTGAACTTCGGTGAAGTGGAATTCTATGAGCCCCTTACACAAGAACAGCACAATCTTTTTAAGAAAAATCTTGAAGATTATGGGATCGAGATCATAGAAAGCCAAAAAAGTGCGCTGGTACAGAAAATAAAAGATGCTATTGTAGAGCTTGTCTTTTCTGATGAAATTATACCGGTAAAAGCGTCCATATATATTTCTGAAAAGCTGAATCACAGCTATGGATATCTTTCCAATCTTTTTTCAGAAGTTGCTTATACCTCTATTGAGAATTTTATTATTCTGCAAAAAATTGAGCATGCAAAGGCTCTGATCATAAGAAATAAACAAAGTCTTACAGAAATTGCCCATAAGCTGAACTATTCCAGCGTGGCGCATTTAAGTACCCAGTTCAAAAATACAACAGGAATTACACCATCCCAGTTTCAAAAAATTATTGGCAAACGAAGAAGAGCACAAAGCACTGTAATAAACCATAAAATGCAGTATGAATAAAGAATTTCTGAACGTAATTGTAGCAGATAACGATGAAAACACTTTGATTTTTTTTAAAAATATTCTGAAAGAGTTGAAAATCTCTATAAAAGTTCAATGTTTCAGTAACGGAAACAATCTGATGGAATACCTGAATAATGATGATGCAGTAGTTCCGGAACTTGTTTTTATCAATTATATGATTCCCGGAAAAGAAAGCATGGAATGCCTGGAAGATATCGGTTCGAATTCAAAATTCAACAATATGGTAACGGCTATTTTTTCTGACCCCATTCCGGAAAATGAAATAGAAGACATTTTTGTAAAAGGAGCTCATATTTTTATGAAAAAACCTGAGTGTTTTGAGAAGCTTAAAAAGGTACTTACGGAAGTGATTACCATCAATTGGCAGTATCATACTTCTGGATTGAATAAAGATAATTTCATCTTGAAAATAGGATGAATAAAGGATTTGTTAATTAAATATTAATAATTTTTAAATCATATTTATAGCATACTATTCACAAATAGGTGAAAATTTTATAACTAATGATTAAAATAATATAAAAGGCAACTGAATTAATATACAGACATTTGTAAAAGTAAACTAAGACACAAATTTCATAATATAGTAGAAGATACAGATGAATGAAAGTAATTGTTTCTAAAGAACAAAATTATATAAATCACGATGTTAGTTAAACAAAATGGATTATACTAATTTTCCAATTATAAAGCACAGAAGATCTTTAAACAAAACGGTACAATCATGAAAACTCAATAAGTAGTTGGAGATATTTTTATTCGTTTCATTCCCTCATCTCCACCGAAACACAGTTAGTTTTTATAATAAGCAAGTTGGAAAAAAATAATTCATTTTGTTTTTTATAATTTATTTTAATAGTTATGGTTTTAGCTCATTATTATATTGTTATATAAATATTTTCACACCACATCACAAAATATTAAGCCTGAACTATTAAAATAAATTTTTTTTGGACATACCAAAAAGTAATTTCTTCTAAATAACAGTTTTATAAGGGGGCCGCAGGAAGTTTTTTCTGCGGTTTTTTTTATGATATTTTACTCCACTTATTTTTTCCTTTGTAGTATCTGATATAATAATTTTTGATGATCAGATTGTCAGGTCTTGAAAGCATAGGATCTGCTTCAAGTATTCTTTCTACCGTATTTTTTGTTGTTTTGATGATCACCGAATCATTAATAAGATCCAGTCTTTTAAAATCTACCACACCACTTTGCTGAGTACCCAATATATCTCCGGGGCCGCGAAGTTGCATATCCACCTCGGAAATTTTAAAACCGTCATTGGTTTCTGTCATTGTTTTAATACGTGTTCTGCTTTCTTTTGACAACTTATCGGAAGTCATCAGGATACAGTAACTCTGTTCAGCTCCTCTTCCCACACGGCCTCTGAGCTGGTGAAGCTGTGATAGTCCGAACCTTTCTGAGCTTTCAATCACCATTACCGAAGCATTCGGAACGTTTACCCCAACTTCAATTACCGTTGTTGCAACCATTATTTCAGCTTTTCCTGAAGCAAAATAAGCCATGGCAGCATCTTTTTCATCTGGTTTCATTTTTCCGTGAAGCATGGTCACATTGTATTCTGAGAAATAATCCATTACATGCTCCAAACCTTCCATCAGATTTTTATAATCCAGCGTTTCTGATTCTTCAATGAGAGGATATACGAAATAAATCTGCCTGCCTTTTTTGATTTCATCTTTACAGAAATTATACACATACAATCTGTCTTTTTCCCTGCGGTGGGCTGTAATAATAGACTTTCTTCCTACAGGCATCTCATCTATCACGGAAACATCCAGATCGGAATAAAAACTCATGGCCAGAGTTCTTGGGATAGGAGTGGCGGTCATCACCAGAATATGGGGCGGGATTTTATTTTTAGCCCACAATTTAGCCCTTTGAGCAACTCCGAATCTATGCTGTTCATCAATAATGGCTAATCCCAGGTTTTTAAATTTAACCTTGTCTTCTAAAACGGCATGAGTTCCTACCAAAATAGAAAGTGTACCATTTTCCAGTTCTTCATGAATAATTCTTCTTTCTGCTGCTTTGGTAGAACCTGTGAGAAGTCGGATATTAATTCCTGTTTTTTCCAACAGCTCTTTGATACCATTGTAATGTTGTTGGGCAAGAATTTCCGTGGGAGCCATCAGACAGCTTTGAAAGCCGTTGTCCATTGCGATAAGCATGGTAAGAAGGGCAACCATCGTTTTCCCAGAACCTACATCACCCTGCAAAAGCCTGTTCATCTGAATCGGCCTTTTCATGTCCATTCTTATTTCTTTCAAAACCCTTTTCTGCGCATTGGTAAGCTCAAAAGGAAGGTGTTTTTCATAAAAATCATTGAAGTGATCTCCAATAATCGGGAAAGGATTACCATGGGACTGTGTTTTATGATGGAGTTTCTTTAAGCCATATCCTAACTGAAAGAAAAATGATTCTTCAAATTTCAGTCTGTAATCTGCTTTATCAAAATGTTCCTGATCTTTTGGAAAGTGAACATTCAGAAAAGCATGTTGTCTTGACATGAACTTGAATGTCTTCATCAGATATTCCGGAAAATTTTCTTCAATAAGACTCGGTATCTCTTTGCAGATATTTCTTAAAGCATTTTGGAAAAATCTTTGATTTAATCCTCTTTTGGTCAGTTTTTCAGAACTCGGATAAATCGGTTTAAGACGGGTGTCGCCTTCCTTTTTTTCTTCTGCTTCAATCTCAGGATGCGGCATAGAAAACTGGCGGTTGAAAACATTAATCTTCCCAAAAATATAAACCTCTTTATTGATTGGAAGCTGTTCTTTCAACCACTTGGAGTATTGAAACCAAACCAGATCTATACTACCTGTTTCATCATTGAACTTTGCAGATAATCGCTTGGTTTTACCAGTCTGAATTTCCTGTACCTGAGTAATTCTTCCCTTCAATTGTATTTCCTGACTGGTTTCTTCTTTGAGCTGAGAAACGGTATAGATTTTACTTTTGTCCAGATAACGGATAGGGTAGAAATTCAACATGTCTTCTACAGTAGATAACCCCAACACACTTTTGATGAGTTTGGCTCTTTCCGGACCTATTCCTTTTACATATTCTATGGAGGTTTCGAGATTCATTTTCAGGTTTCAGGATACTAATTTTCGAATTTTTTGATCCTTATTTCGGATAATAGAAATAAAGGTTCGAATTTCGGTAAAATAAAAAAGACTTCCAAAAAATTGGAAGCCTCTATAGTGAATTTTTAGAATTGAAACAGAAAATCCGTTTCAGAGTTCTCAATTAATCTTTTATTTTAGATTTGAATTTTTTCTGGTAATCCTCCCATTGTTCTCTGGTCTTAATCTTTTTAAATAAATCTTTTGAGATAAGTTCCAGATAAGGTTCCAGTTCTTTGGCAGACAATTCTCCCTGAAGAATGGTAATGGGATCGCCATGTTCATCCAGAAATACGGTACTTGGAACAGCTCCTACATTCATATACTGTGTAAACTCATGCAGAGAATTCTTTCCCTTTTTATGTTCAGAATTAGGATTTGAAAATGTTCTTCCAAAGATTTCAATGCTCTTTTTTTCTTCTGCATTGAACTTTACAGGATAATAATTCTCATTTAAAATCTGAGCAATTACAGGGTGACCATAGGTTTTTTTATCCATGATTTTGCATGGACCACACCAGTCTGCGTAGAAATCAATTAATATTTTTTTGGGACTTTCCTTTTGGGCTTTTAAAGCTTCTTCAATGGTCATCCACTTTACCTGGGCAAAACTAAAATTTAATAAAAATAAGAGTAGTATGCTTAAAATTTTCTTCATATTGTGATATTTGGATAAAAATAAGCATAATTACTTATTTTTTATTTTACATCTTGCATTAATTTTTTCACGTACGGAGATATCAAAATTAATACCACTCCGGCAATTACCGCATATAAACCCAATTGTTTATATCCATCAGTATAAGTGATCAATTCATCATAGTTCGTAGAACCTTCTTTGGCTGTGGCAAGACTTGCACCAATAATTCCGGCAACATACTGTCCATAAGCAGAAGCAAGGAACCACATTCCCATCATCATTCCCTGAAGATTCTTGGTAGAAAGCTTGGTCATGATGGATAATCCGATAGGAGAAAGGCATAATTCTCCAAGTGTAATGATTAGCAGTGCCAGCGTGAAGAAGTTCAGTGAAGTGATGCCCTGAAGATCAGCAAACAGACGGGTTGCAAACAAAACATAATATCCTAGTCCTAAGAAAATGAATCCTAATCCGAATTTGATAATCGTGTTGGGTTCAATTTTTCTTTTGTTCAGCCAGATCCAAAGAAGACCGATTAATGGAGCAAGGAAAATAATGAAGAATGCTCCTCCAGAGTTGTTTACACCATTTGGGTCTAATCCCAGAAGGTCTTTATTCAGGTTTTTAGCTGCGAAAATACTTAAAGAACCTCCACTTTGCTCATAGATTCCCCAGAATATGATGGAAAATATAATGAATACTAAAGCTGCCCAAAGTTTTTTGCGTTCAGAAGCGGTTACTTTAGACATTTCATAAAATAAATAGATTAAGGTTAATGGCCCGATTGTCCACATGAAATAATCTGTATATTCTGTCTTGGCTACCATGGTCATGATGATAGGAACGAAAATTAAAGACAAAACATATACTCCATACTCTTTCCATTTTGGTATTGGAGCGTTTTTTTCTTCTGCTAAAGGGTGTCCCGGTTGTAAACCAATAGTACCCAATGTTCTTTGTGTGAATACAAAATTAATTAAGCTCACCACCATTACTATTGAAGCAAGTCCGAAAGCAATATGCCATCTCATCTCTTCTGCAATGACATTGCCCAGGAATTCTCCTTTACCAATAGCGATACACAAATAACCTCCCAATAATGCACCAAGGTTAATTCCGGCATAGAAAAGTGAGAATCCTGCATCTGCTCTTGAATCATTAGGTTTATAAAGCTGTCCCACCATAGATGAAATATTAGGTTTAAAGAAACCTGTCCCTACTACGGTGAATGCTATTCCTAAGAAAAAGAATTTGTGGGGATCGGTTGCAAGAATTAAACTTCCTACAATCATCAGAAGGCCGCCCCAGAACAAGGATTTTCGGAATCCTAAAATTTTATCAGCAAAAAGACCTCCTACAAAAGTAAAGGCATAAACGAAAGCCTGGGTGGCTCCATATTGAAGGTTGGCTTCTTTTTCATGGAAATTTAGCTGGGAGATCATAAAGAAAACCAGCATTCCGCGCATTCCGTAGAAACAGAAACGTTCCCACATTTCAGAGAAAAACAGGCTCCAGATTTGTCTGGGATACTTTCCTTTGAAATTTTGTATTTCATCTAAAGTTAAGCTCATAATGGTATATGATTAAGTTCTAATTAAGGGTTTTTATCTTTCTGATCCAGTTCAAAACGGATTCTGTCCTGGTCAATAATTTGTTTTAGTTCTTCTTCTTTTGGGAGGTACAGCAGGTATTTGCTGGCAAATAAATTGTTTTTATCATTCAAAACGGAATATTTTACGATAGTCTCATCCTTTTCTGAACATAATAAAATTCCGATGGTTGGGTTATCTCCTTCACCGCGTTTCAGATCATCATACATTCTTACATACATATCAATCTGTCCGATATCCTGATGGGAAAGTTCTCCGGTTTTTAGATCGATGATGACAAAACACTTCAAAATGTAATTATAGAAAACAAGATCAATGTAGAAGTCCGATGTATCCGTAGAAATATGTTGTTGTCTGGCTACGAAGGCAAAACCTTTCCCGAATTCCAGTAAAAACTTTTGAATATGGTCAATAATGGCTGTTTCAATTTCTTTTTCTGAAAATTGTTCATCAGCTTTAAGACCGAGAAACTCAAAAATATAAGGATCTTTTAAAACACTGTGAATAGTTTCCGGAGAAGATTTTTTATGTTCTAAAACTCTTTCGTAAGCAAGCGAATTGATTTGTCTTTTAAGATCCCTGTAATTCCAGTTATTTTGAACGGATTCATTGACATAGTAATTTATTTTATCAGCATTATCCAGCCTTATCAGTAATCTGTAATGGGTCCAGCTCAATTCGTGACGCAATGCGTCAACAATTGGAAATGCGGTGTAAAATTTCCGCATATTGGATAGATTGGTATAATCAAACCCTTTTCCAAATTCCAAAGTGAGTTTTTCAGAAAGTTTTTTCAGCGTATATTTTCCGTATTCTGCACGTTCTTTTCCCTGTTGTTCATCTTCAACAATTAATTTTCCAATCTGCCAGTATGTAAGCAGTAGTGTAGAATTCGCGATCCGAAAAACTTTTTCGCGCGACTGTCTAATGATTTCCTGTACGGATTGGAATAAAGAATCTTCGGAAATTTCCATCATACGAAAATAAAAAAAACCTCTGACTTTGCAGAGGTTTTATTATATTTTGTTGACACAATTAGTTTACACCATGCATCATTTTCTTTAAGATAGGTGAAATTAAACCTAAAATTACAGAAGCAATACCGCAAAGTACTACGAATACCATGAAGAATTCGAATAGATTGTGAATTTCAAATCCTACAAACGTAGGGTTGTGTAATGGAAGCTGAGCCTTATCAAAAGCTGCTACCTGATCAGCTGTCAGTGTTACTTTTTTATCCAAAACATCCTGTAGATTAACTCCCATTTCTTGAGCTTTTTTGAATTTATCACCTGTTGCAGGGATAAGTGCTCCTAATGAACCTGCTAATGCATAACCAGCAGCGTTAGAAATGAAGAAAACACCATATAATAATGAAGCAAATCTTTTCGGAGCTAGTTTACCAACCAATGATAAACCAATTGGAGAAAGACAAAGCTCACCACAAGTTTGGATGAAATATAGTAACATTAACCATTTGATAGCTAGCAGACCTGAGTTTCCAAGATCTTTTACATTGTGTGCAATGATGAAATAAGAAAGTGCGATCAATGCTAATCCCATCGCTTGTTTGAACGGAGATACCGGCTCTTTTCCTTTAGCCCTTAACTTGTCCCAGCATAAACTGAAAGGAACAGCTAAAAGAACTACGAAAATACCGTTGAAGATCTGTACCATTGAAGGAGGCATATTCCATCCGAAAATGTTTCTGTCAGTCTGGTTGTCTGCAATAAATGTTAATGAAGATCCTGCCTGTTCAAATGCTGCCCAGAAGAAAATAATAAAGAATGATACGATATAAATTACCCAGATTCTCTGTCTTTCAACTTTATTTTCTGCAGAAGACATAATTAAGAATGCAAGAGCAATACCAGCCGAATAGATGAATGGATAAATGATCCCTTTAATCAACTGTCCCATTTCTACGGAGTTGAATCCAAACTCACCTACAAGAAGGTATCTGAAAACGAAGAATAAAACAACAAATATTCCTCCGGTGATTCCTAAAGCCTGACCTGAGAATTTAGCAGTTTGAGTTTCTCCTTCCTCGAAGTCAGCACTTGTATTATTTTTTGGTAACCCTCCGATAGGTCTTCCTTCAGGAGTTACTACGTATTTGTTTTTAAGGATAAAGAATGTAATTGTTCCGATTACCATGGCAATAGAAGCAGCTAAGAATCCCCATTTGAAAGCGAAGATATCTCTTACTCCAGTTGCAGCATCTTTTACATCACCTACATATGGACAGATAAATTGACCTAAGAACGCCCCAATATTGATCCCCATATAGAAAATGGTGAAAGCAGAATCCAGTTTGGATTTTTCCTGCTTTGGATAAAGGCTTCCTACCATTGAGGAAATATTCGGTTTGAAGAATCCGTTACCGAAAATAATAACGAATAACGCCAGCCACATGATAAGTTTAGCACTTCCAATATCCGCTGAGAAAGTAGAGGCACTGATGAATAATAAGAACTGGCCGATAGCCATTAACGATCCTCCGATGATGATCGCATATCTGTTTCCGATATATTTATCAGCAATAAATCCTCCTAAAAGAGGGGTTAAATAACATAAAGCTAGAAATCCACCATAGATGATCGCTGCATCAGCTTCTTTTATCAATAAGGAATTTACCATGAAGAGCGTTAAAAGAGCTCTCATTCCATAAAAGTTGAAACGCTCCCACATTTCTGTTCCGAAAAGAACCCATAATCCTTTAGGATGCCTGGAATTCTTATTCTCTACAAATTCATCCGGTTTCGGACTCAATGCTTCAATATTATCCATTTCTATTGTTAATTTTTGTTAAGACTGACAAATATAGTTTATTTTGGGTTTTTGGCAAGGTTTTAATTTTATTTTTAAATAAAAAAGCTGCGGGACTCTTCCGCAGCTTAGTTATCTTTATAATATTAAGGATTTTAGTGCCCTTTTTCTGTCATAATTTTATTCAGTCTTTTTAACATAGAAAGGCCTAAAAGTGTAGCAAATATTAACAAAGTGAAGTTCACAAGGAAATAATTCGTCTTGTTTTCGTAATTGTACCATGTACTTGCGAGGATTCCGGAAAGTTTATTTCCCACAGAGTTAGCCAGGAAAAATCCTCCCATCATCAATGCTGTAATTCTTGCAGGAGAAAGTTTGGATACAAAAGAAAGCCCCATCGGAGACAGACATAGTTCCCCGATCGTAATTACTCCGTAGCTGGCAACCAGCCATAGAGGAGAGACTTTTACAGATCCATTGTCCCCGGCCATTACTGCTAAAACCATTACCAGACAAGAAAGTCCTGAAATGAATAATCCTAAAACAATCTTGGTAGGCGTTAAAGGTTCTTTACCCTTTCTTCTTAACAGTGCCCAGAAGCCCACAATAACAGGAGTGAGCGCAATAACCCAGAATGGATTGATAGACTGGAATAATTCTGTATTGTATAAATATACTTTGTTTTCAGGATTTTTTTCAAGGGCAGTACGTTGCTCAGGAGAGATGTTTTTAAAATATACATCTTTACCCATTTCCTTTTTAGTCTCACCATTATCATCTTTCTGAGAACGGAACTGATTGTCATAAACAGGAGTTTCTTTGTCTTCATAACTTTTCCCTTCCACCATATAAATTCCTTCCAATGGTTTTTCAAGAGAAGCAGGAACACTTCTGTCCGTATAATAATTGGCCCATCTTGTTAAAGCCGTACCATTCTGTTTGAAAACAGCCCAGAAGAACATACTGATCAGGAATACAGAAAGTAATGCTCCGATAGAGGCTTTTTCATCAGGTTTAGCTTTAAAATAAAGAGAAGCATAGAAATAAATAACGGGTATACAAGCGAAAATAAAGGCATCCGTACTGTCACTTCCGAAAATATTTCCAGGAATAAACCAACCTATTGCTCCGGCAACGATAGCAGGAACGAATACTTTGATCAGAATTTCAGAAAGCTTCGTATCTCCTTCCTGTACAGGTTTCATCTGAGCAGCGTGGATATAATGTTTTCTTCCGATAGTAAAAATAACCATTCCGATAAGCATTCCCACACCAGCAGTGATGAACGCTTCACCCCAGCCGAATTTATTACGCATGAAAGCGGCAATAATATTACAGATAAACGCTCCAATATTGATTCCCATGTAGAAAATATTATATCCGGAGTCTTTATTCGCTTTATAAGGTTCCTCTGAATAAAGATTTCCTAAGAGTGTTGAAATAGTAGGTTTAAAGAAACCATTTCCAATGATAATTAATGCCAGAGAAGCATAAAACAAAGGCAAATCTTTAAAAACACCCATTCCTATATATCCTGCGGCCATTAAAAAACCTCCAAGATAAATAGATTTAATATACCCTAAAACCCTGTCAGCCAGGAATCCTCCAATGAATGGAGTCAGATAAGTTAAGGCAATATAAGTTCCGAAAATGTCATCAGCAGTTTTATCCGGAAGTCCAAGTCCGCCTTTCATACCCGTAGGCTCAATAACATATAGGACAAAGATTCCAAGAATCAGGTAGTACCCGAAACGCTCCCACATTTCCGTAAAAAAGAGAAAGGGTAGCCCTTTAGGATGTTTAGTCTTCATATAATCAATTTTCAAATTTCCCAAAAATAGCTTTTTAATTTCAATTGATAAAATAAATAATACTTACCCAAATGATTAATGAAATAAATAAGAAATATGAATGTACATAAGGGTTTTCTTTATTTAAAAACTTGTACATATTTCACAAATTAAAATACAATGAATAAACATAAAATATGCATATGTATTTCCTTTCTGAGTGACATTTGTTTTCTATTTTCGCCCATGTCAATAGTGACAAATAATATCAAAAAACATTTATTATGAAAAAGATCAATTTAAAAAAGATGAAAGGAAGTTTATCCCGAAATGAGTTGAAAACTATTAAAGGGGGATTAAGACAGGAAGATCCTATTTCGGATGGAGGATGCGGGTGTACGAATGCAGCTTGTGCCAATACCCATAATGGGAATGGTGATTCTTATTGCAACGGTACCTTTTGTTGTGGATAATCACTGGAAACCTTTTAAAATGGCAACAGGAAACTGTTGCTGTTTTTTTTAATACAAAATAGTTATAGTAAAATGACACGCAAAAGTTATACTGCTGTTATCAATTATCTGGATGATTATAAAATACATATTGATAAGAATGAATTTGAACTTCAGCTGGAAGGGCATCCTGATTTTCCAAGTCTTCTGGCATTTTCTGATGCTTTACACTTTTTCAATATTGAAAATTACAGTTACAGAATTGATAATGATGAAAAAGACATTTTACCTGAGGATTTTCTGGCTTTAGTAAAAGGAGAATTAGCAGTGGTGAATAATATAGGTGATAAAATAACAGTCAATGGTTCTCCTACAGAAGGTTTTTTTTCAGAATGGGAAAATGTAATACTTATTGTAGAAAAGTCTGAAGAGAAGTCCTATACAAAATCAAAACTTGATTATGCATACCTTAATTGGGGAATTGTAGTGCTGCTGTTTCTGTTTCTTTTAGGATATGATGATTCTAACCTGGTTTTGAAATTAATCTTTGCGGCTACTGGCCTTATTGGATTCATCTTTGCCCGTGAAGCCTACAAAAAAACTCATGGCAAAGGAACATTCATACCGGTTGGAGTATGTAAAAGCAATTATTTGAATACGGACTGCGATCTGGTTTTTAATTCGAAAAAATGGAAGATTTTTAACAAAATAGATTTATCTGAGATTTCACTGCTGTTTTTTACCAGTCAGATCGTATGTTTTATTTTATTTGGTCTGATAAAAAATCTTGAACTCTTTTTTGAGATCTATCAATATGGATTATTTGCCTTCATACCCATTGCTTTCTTATCATTATTCTATCAGATATTTATTGTTAAAAAATACTGCCCTGTCTGCATGGTAATCATAGCCTCAGTATGTATTCAACTGGTGGCTGCCAACCTTATATCCTTTACCAGTAAAAAGCCAGACATAAGTGCTGTTCTGTTTCTAATTGGAAGTTTAGGCTCGCTCATCGTTTTGATGAATTTTAGGATAAAAAATCAAAATGCACAGAAAGATGAAAATACGCTTAAAAGAAATTTAAAATTCAGGAGAAACTATCAGTTTTTCAAAAATAATTTGTCTTTGCAGAAAAGGTTTACGAATAAAGATTTTTCGAGCGCTTTTGTGTTTGGAAATGAAAAAGCAGATCAAACTTTAACCTTTGTTACCAATCCTTTTTGTAAGCATTGTAAAGAATTTTATCCTGTTTTTCTAAAGCTGGTTAAAAAGTATTCTGATGAGTTGAGAGTCAATATTTTCTTTGATATAGATCTTAGCAGGGATGATCTGGATAATAGAACCGTTCATGTAAATCTTACCAATATCTATATCAACAGCGAAAATAAAATAGAATTTCTGGAAGCATTGAGCGGCTGGTATGACGTTCAGGGATATAGTGAAGACAAAAGTAACTGGTATCAAATGTATTCTAAATATTTTGGAAGTTCAGAGAATGCACTGGAATTATTAAAAGGACACGAAAAGTGGGTAAGCAGCAATGGTGTGCATTTTACACCCAATATCTTTATCAATGACACGGAATACCCGGTTCAGTATGAAAGAGCAGATCTGGAGTTCTTTATCCCGGAATTATTATCTGAAAATTAAATTATTATGAAAAGCTTATTATTTATATTGCTGGGAACATGTATGATGTTGGCTCAGAACAACAGGTTCATCTATGAGGTGAAATACAAGAAAGATTCAACCTCAAAAGATATTACAAGGGAAAATTATTATCTGGATGTTACAAAGGAGGATATAGCCTATTATAACAGATTGAATTATATTAGGGATTCAATATTTACAGCTACAGAACGATCTCCAATTAATAGGCTGACTTCGTTTCTCATCAAACAGAACAACAGCAATGTCTATCAAAACTATGAATACATAGGAGATGTGAATTTCTACAAGATTAACGAAAAGGCGGAACAGAATTGGAAAATTTCAGATAGTATCAAAACAGTTGAAGGTTATCGGGTTCAAAAAGCGGTAACCGCGTTTGGTGGAAGAAGTTGGGTTGCATGGTTTTCCAAAGATATCCCAGTTTCTTACGGACCCTATAAATTTAATGGTTTGCCTGGTTTAATCATGGAGCTATATGATTCAAAAAAAGATTATTATTTTAAAGTAATCAAAAGTGAAAAAATTCCGGAGAGTTATCAACGTATTTCATTGGAAGGCTTTATATCCAGAGCAATTCCCGTTACCCAAAAAGATTTAAATAAACTAAGGCTGGACCTCTATTCCAATCCCTTTAAATACGCTTTTAATGGAAATCTTACAATTCCTGAAGGTAAAAAACTACTTTTGGAGGATGGAACAGTCTTGTCCAAAGAACAGCTAAAGCCAGCAGAAGACAACGAAAGGAAAAAACTAAGAACTTTTAATAATCCTATAGAACTGGATAAAGCGGTAAAATATCCTTAAGAGGTACATCAATAAAAATTCCTTTCAGAATTTCTGAAAGGAATTTTTATGATATATATATATTTGATATTATAGATTATTCACGATGAAATCCGTTATTTTCTGATACAACTGAGGTCTCGTCTGTCCACCATAGATTCCGTGGTTTTTATCCGGGTAAGCCATGAAGTCAAACTGTTTTTTGTTCTGAATTAAAGCTTCAGAGAATTCCATAGAGTTCTGGAAGTGAACGTTATCATCAGCAGTTCCATGAATCAACAGGAATTTACCTTTCAACAGATTCGAATATTCTGTAGGAGAATTTTTATCGTATCCATCAGGGTTTTCCTGAGGTGTTCTCATAAATCTTTCTGTGTACACAGAATCATAATATCTCCAGTTGGTTACCGGTGCTACAGCAATTCCTACTTTGAAAACATCGGCACCTTTAGTCATTGCTAAGCTGGTCATATAACCCCCAAAGCTCCATCCAAACATTCCGATTCTGCTTTTATCAATATAAGATTGATTCCCAAGCCACTTGGCTGCAGTGATCTGATCTTCGATCTCATATTTTCCTAAATTCATATAGGTTACTTTCTTATATTTTGCTCCTTTATAACCAGTCCCACGTCCGTCCACACAAGCAACAATATATCCTTTTTGTACAAGGTGATTGAACCACATGGCGTTTCCGTTGTCCCATGAGTTGGCAACCTGTTGAGATCCAGGGCCAGAATATTGGAACATGAATAGAGGATATTTCTTATTCGGATCAAAGTTTTTAGGCTTCATGATCCAGGCATTCATCTGATCGCCTACAGCATTGGGAATCGTAATAAATTCTTTTTCAACAAAATTATCACTCTTCAACTTCTGAAGCTGATCGTTGTTGTTCTGAAGTTCTTTTACTGCTTTTCCGTTACCGTCTTTTAAAACGTATGTATAAGGTTTTGCTGCGGTAGAGGATGTCTCAATGAAATAATTATAGTTTTTGCTGAAATTAGCAGAATTATTTCCTTCTGCATTAGAGATCAGCTGAGTTTTTCCGTTTTCAATATTTACTTTGGAAATCACTTTATTAATGCTTCCTTTTTCAGTAGTCTGAACGTAAATTTCTTTAGATTTTGGATTAAAACCATAATAATCCGTTACTTCCCAATTTCCTTTTGTGATTTGTTTTTTCAACTTACCGTCTTTATCATACCAGTAAAGGTGACGGTTCCCGTCTCTCTCAGAAGCCCAAAGGAAGGAATCATCTTCAAGGAATTCGAGAGTAGGGCTGTCTGTATCGATCCATTTGTCATCCGTTTCAGTAAATAATTTCTGAACTGCTCCTGTTTTGGTATTTACTTTTAAAATATCCGAAGCATTCTGGATTCTCTCAGAAGTAATTAAAACAATTTCGTCCGGTTTTGCGGTCTGGAATACATTCGGAATATAATAGTTTTTGAAAGAACCTAAATTCAACTGCATTGTTTTCCCGTTATCAAGACGGTATAATTGTGCTGAAACTACAGAGTTCTTTTCACCTGCTTTTGGATATTTATAACGCATCTCAGCAGGATAAAGGTTTTTCCCGTAAATCGGAATATAGATTTCCGGAACCTGGCTTTCGTCAGACTTCACAAATACGATGGCATCAGAATTTTTTGTCCATTCATATTGTCTTGCATGCCCGAATTCTTCTTCATATACCCAATCTGCCAAACCATTCAGAATAGAGTTCTTTTTACCATCCGTAGTAATTTGTGTGATTTTTCCTGAGCTAAGATCCTGATAGAAAAGATTATTGTCAGATATAAACGCCACTTTTGTAGCATCTGGTGAAAATGTAGGCTCCTGAACCGGTTTTCCTTCATTCAGGCTTATTACTTTCCCGGATTTTAAATCTTTTACATCAAATTTTCCCAGAAAAGAATGTCTGTAAATAGGCTGGCTTCCTGTTTGTAAAAGGATTTTAGATTCATCATCAGAAAAAATATAGCTTTCAAATCTTCCATCCACAAGATTCCCTTCCTTCTGTGAAGTTTTGTAAGAATATTTTGCAATTCCTGAAGGTTCAATGACAAGATAGTTCTCTCCGTTTTTCATAGATGAGATTCCTGCAATCCCTTTTCCACGGTAATATCCTGAATATATTTTATCTAAAGTAATTTCCTGTGCTGAGACATTTTGAAATACGGCAGCAACAGTAAGAGTTAAAAGGAGTTTTTTCATTTTCAATTTTAATGATTCCAAATTTAATAATTCTTACTTACATAACCATATAAAATAAAAATCAGAACCGGATGTCATTTTTTCTTATTGTTTCAGGAAAATGGTTTTTAGTTTTCGAATCTGGAGTAATTGAAAATATTCATTAATGAAATTTCTTTAAAAAGGCAATTTGGCAAAAAAATTGAATATATAATAAGTATAAATCAAATCAAATAATAATTATGGAAACGAATGCATACAACCAGAAACTGAACCGTTATGTATTAAACGACCAGATTGTTTATACAGGTTTTTCCAGCTTTAGTGATGCGGAAGAATGTGCTCATAAAAAAGGAGGAACATTGGTAGAAGTGGTGTTTAGAGACGGAAATGATAATCCCGAAATTACAGATGAAGCGGGTTTGATAGAGAAAAAAATTCATTACTATGTGTATGCAGGCGATGAGTATAAATTTATCCATTCTTCAGATCCGGGATTCAGAAAATATGCGGATGAGCTGCAGAAAATAAAAGCACGAAATGATAAAACCAGTCCGGACGAACGATACTTTGCCAATTTTGAAATTGAAAATATAGAAGACCCGATTATTGTGATCAAGAATGATCATTTTGAATCGGTAACATCGAGAGAGCGTTCAAAGTATTTGAAACATGCCTGTGTCTATGAATTAGGGGTATCCCTGCCAAAATCTTAAAAAAATCTGATCATGAGCAAGACTAAATATTCGGAAAAAGCTCAGGACAAAGTAGGAAAAGTGATGCATGAATTCAAGGAAGGAAAACTGAAATCTTCTTCCGGAAAGAAAGTGACAAGCAGAAAACAGGCCGTAGCCATCGGTATTTCTGAAGCGCGGGAAAAAGGTATGAAAGTACCAGTGAAAAAGAAAAATAAGTAACTCATAAAATCCAGAAAGAATACCTTTCTGGATTTTTTTTATCTCAAATTCTATATTTTATCTGTTTCGAACAATAAATAGGCA
The DNA here is from genome assembly GCF_002025665.1 of Chryseobacterium indologenes. GTDB lineage: Bacteria > Bacteroidota > Bacteroidia > Flavobacteriales > Weeksellaceae > Chryseobacterium > Chryseobacterium metallicongregator. The sequence goes on from NZ_CP018786.1 coordinate 816,065, forward strand.
AAGAAGTGATGGGGAAATTAGCTGATTTTGTTTTTTTAAGTGCAATTTTTCCTATACTTTGATGTTATTTAATTTATTTTAAATATCTGCAAATTAATATGTTGTGTTGTTGATGTATATATGCTGTAGTTTACTTTGCTGTAGTTTATTCTTTTTTGTTGCAAATTCACATCATTCATAATTCGTTATATTTTATTTCAAATAAACACAAATGATGAAAAAGAATCCTTAATGTTTTATGAATGGTTAAGTTTTTCTTTATCCAGTGTTTAATTAAGATAAAACAGCCTTGGAAGTCTCAACTTCTGCCATAATGTAGTTCATATTCTTGCAAAGCTGATTATTTAAAACTAATTGATATGTTCGGAGTTTCTACTTTAAAAACACTAGCTATTCTTTTGTTGACAAAAGCCTGGAGAACTTGTGGCCTGGGAGCTCTATGATCTTACTTCAGATCCCAAAGAGAATTTTAATATTGCCGTTTATCCTGAAAATAAGGACATCCTGGAAAAGCTTTCGGACGAGCGTAAGAAAGGATGGAAAGAAGTGAAAAATAAGCTGATAAAGACCAGGTCTTATCAATAAAAAGAAAAAAATATATCCGATGAAAAATTTCAATTTTTTTAAAATATTATTCATTGTAGCGTTTTGCAATTGCATAACGGTATGGGGAGGTAATTTCAAAGATAATCCTAAACCTAAAAAAAGTATAAAATCCAGTATAAAACAAACAAGACCCAATATCTTATTTATTCCTATTGATGATTTAAGACCTGAAATGGGCAGCTATGGGAACACGGTTATAAAAACACCTAATATGGATAAACTTGCGGCAAGAGGAGTAGTTTTTAAAAGGGCATACTGTCAGCAGGCTGTATGTAACCCTTCAAGAGCCAGCCTTCTGACAGGTCTGAGACCTGATTCCGTTCGTGTATGGGATCTTCAGACAGATTTCAGGAAGAACCTGCCGGATGTAGTAACGCTTCCCCAGTTATTCAAGAATAATGGTTATTATACGGTGGGTATCGGAAAAACTTTTCATAATATTTTTCCTGATGAGAAGTCCTGGAATGAAGAGCTTCATGTAAACGGATATCCTTTTGATCCGGATGCGGTATATCAACTGGAGAAAAACAAGATAATTCAGAAAGAAAAGGAGCTTGCCCTTAAGAAAATGGGAAAAGCCAATCCGGATGCTTATGGATTTATCTACACAAAGTCCAATTCCGTTGAAATGGCAGATGTTGATGATGATGCTTATTATGATGGGGCACAAACAACCATGGCCATTCAAAAGCTGAAAGAATTAAAAGGAAAAGATAAACCTTTCTTTTTTTCAGTAGGTTATTACCGTCCGCATTTACCATTTAATGCTCCTAAAAAATATTGGGACTTGTATAACAGAAACGACATACCACTTGCAAAAAATCAATTCATGCCTGAAAATGCTCCGGAATTTGCGGTACATGGAGATAGTGAACTGAGAGGCTATACAGACAGATCAGACCTGCCTTTACCATCGGAAAAGCCTTATGATGTGGAAAAGCAAAGAGAGCTTCTCCATGGGTATTATGCCTCTGTCTCTTATACGGATGCCCAGATAGGAAGGCTGTTAAAAGCACTTGATGAATTAGGGCTGAGTGAAAATACCATTATTGTATTGTGGGGAGATCATGGCTGGAAACTGGGAGAGCATAACGGTTGGTGTAAGCAAAGCAACTATGAGATTGATACCAGAGTGCCGCTTATTATCAGTGGAGCAGGAGTAAAGGCAAAAGGTAAAGCAAGCAATGCTCTTACAGAATTTGTGGATATTTATCCTACTTTATGCGATATGGCGGGACTAAAAGTTCCGGATTATCTTCAGGGAACCAGTATGAAACCCCTGCTTACAGATCCTGCCCGTGCATGGAAAACTGCGGTCTACAGTCAGTTTTTATTGGGAAGATATGGAGTAAAAGCCAAAGGAACACAAAATATAGAAAGAATGGGATATGCGATCCGTACCGGCCGTTATCGATATGTAGAATGGTTCGAATGGAATAAAGAAACGGAAAAACCCGGAGACTATCTCGCCAGAGAACTTTATGATCATAAAAATGATCCTGATGAAAATATAAATATTGCTGAAGAAGTTTCTTCTAAAAAATTAGTCAGTCAACTTTCACTTCAGTTGAAAAAAGGATGGAGATATAGTAAACCGAGATCATAAAAACTATAAATATTCAGATAGAGATGATGCTTTCCGTTATAAAAAAAATGATCATTTATACAGGTGTATTAAGTTTTGTCTGTTCCTGTAACAAAGAGAAAACCTTAAAGCCGGAGGAAAATAAATCCGGGCATACCTGCATGACTATTCCGAAGAGATTAGGTACAGCAGATTCTTCTCATATCAGTTTTAGCGGAGCTATTTCTCTGGAGGGAATGGTGCTTATCCCGGGCGGAGAATTTGACATGGGTGGTGATAACCGTCAGGCTGATCCGGATGAATACCCTAAACATAGAGTAAAAGTTTCTCCGTTTTATATGGATATAACAGAAGTCACAAATGCACAGTTCCGTAAATTTGTAGATGCTACAGGATATATCACAACGGCGGAACGTAAACCCGATTGGGAAGAATTAAAAAAAAACCTGCCCGAAGGGACTCCGAAACCTCCGGATAGCTTATTGGTAGCTGCTTCATTAGTATTTAAACCTACAAATAAACCTGTGAATCTGAATGATTTCAGCCAATGGTGGAAATGGGTAAAAGGAGCTAACTGGAAACATCCGCAAGGACCGGCTAGCAATATTGAAGGTAAAGATAATTATCCTGTAGTGCACATAAGCTGGGACGATGCGCAGGCGTATTGTAAATGGTCCGGTAAACGTTTACCCACAGAAGCGGAATGGGAATTTGAGGCGCGAGGCGGATTAAAAAATAATATTTATCCATGGGGAAATGAGTCCATTAATGCAGGAGTGCCTAAGGTGAACAGCTGGGAAGGAAAATTTCCTTACCTTAATGAAAAGAAAGATGGCTATAGTACCCTTGCTCCTGTACAGTCATTTAAAGCCAACGGATATGGCCTGTATGATATGGCTGGAAATGTTTGGGAATGGTGTAATGATTTATACAACTATGATTATTATAAAAAGCTTGAAGGCAGACTGGTTCTAAATCCTCAGGGTGCCGACAGGTCGTATGACCCTCAGGAACCATATAGTGTAAAACGCAGCCTGCGCGGAGGAAGCTTTTTATGCAATGATAGCTATTGCAGTGGATACAGGGTAGCCAGACGCATGAAAAGCAGCCCTGATACAAGTCTTGAAAACACCGGATTCAGGTGTGTTCAGGATATTGCTCATTAATTCTATTGCTGATTATTATAGAGGATTCTGTAATATTCATCCGCCATCCTGTCGCTGTTGAAATGATCTTTCACATCATTCATTGCATTATGCTGAATTTTTCTCCATTGGTCAGGACGATCGTAGTAGGTGGGAAGAATTTCGTTTTCCAGGATTTCATACAATGTATTTAAATCATAATTGTCCTGTTCATAAATGCTCATATTCTGATAATCAGCTTTAGGAACAACGAAAGAGTTTTCTCCGTGCTTGGCAAATTCCGGAATCCAGCCGTCATCTGTTGATAAATTCACAGAACCGTTCATGGCAGCCGTCATACCGGAAGTTCCTGAAGCTTCCCTTGGAACTCTCGGATTATTAAGCCATACATCAGAACCCTGCTTTAAAGACTTGCTTAAAGAAAGCTCATAGCCTGTAAGAACAGCAATGTTTTTATGATTTTTACTTTCTTCCACCAGGGTGTTGAATGTAGAAATTGCTGAGTAGTCCATTGGGTAAGGTTTTCCTGCCCAGATGATCTGTACCGGATATTTTGGATGATTCAGAAGTCTGTAGAATCTTTCCTTGTCGTGCAAAAGAAGTTCTGCTCTTTTGTAACCTGCAAATCTTCTTGCCCATACAATCGTGAAGACATTAGGATTAAATAAATTACCCGTTTGATCAGCAACAATATTGAACAGTTTTTTCTTTAAATATTTTTTACGGAAATCAAAAACAGTGGCATCATTTTCATCTTTTGCATTGTATAAAGGTTTATCAGACCAATATTTAAATTCCTGAGCATTGGTAATAGAGGTGATTTCACAGATTCCCGGGTATTTATTCCACATAGCTCTGGAAACTACCCCATGAAGCTGGGAAACACCATTAGCCATTCTTGCCATTCTTAAGGCACAGAGAGAGTGATTGAAACGGTCATCATCAGATCCTTCAATCTTTTTTACTTCTTCCATGCTGTATCCCGAAAAATAGGACATATCATAACATAATCTGAAACTATGCTTTTCATTACCTGCTTCTTCCGGAGTATGAGTGGTGAAAACGAGTTTTTCTTTAACTTTATTAAGGTCGCCGTTATATTTTCTCAGAAGATGAAAGGCTGCCGGAAGTCCATGGGCCTCATTAAGATGGTAAACCTCTCTCTCAATATTCATTTCATCCAGTAACTTGGCGCCTCCTTTTCCCAGTAAGATGTATTGTGCAAGTTTTGTGGATTCATTGGCATCATACAATTTGTGACAGATCGTTTTTGAAACGTGATCATTTTCCGGAACATCTGTGGAAAGGAAAAACATAGGTGCTGTATTGAAAATTTCAGGATCAAGATACCAAACCTTTACCCAAACCGGAGCACTATGGATTTCGATTTGGAATTTTATTCCGGTGTCTTTAAGAAAACTGTACATTTTTCTGGTCCATACAGGCTGTAAAGTCTGATCGTGATTTCTTGCCTGGTCATAATAACCGAACTTCCATAAGATACCAATTCCGATAAGATCCTGCTTAAGGTTATAAGCGCTTCTCATGTGGGATCCTGCCAAAAAGCCAAGTCCTCCTGAATATATTTTCAGTACCTGCTCAAGAGCAAATTCCATTGAGAAATAGACGGTCTTTTTTGAATATTGAGGATTGATAGTGTAGGGTATTCTGAAATTCCTAAAATCCATAAATGTGGGTTTGTGTTTAAAAAGACAAAGGTATTAATTATGAAAATAAACTTTACATTAATTAATCGATAAATTAATTAAAAAACTAAGTATTGAATTGTTTTTTTACTTACCTTTAAGAGTGTAAATTTTTGATTATCAAAAACTTTTAATAATGAAAGCCATTGGCTGCATGTGTTCTTTAATTAAATAAAAAAATCACACATGAAAAAGACGTTTTCTGAAGAAGATCTGATCAAGAATCTGAGTTTATATTACCTGAACCGGCATTTGAAAAAAAAGCCCATAGAGAAGTATCACCGTACCATAGACGAATCTCCGCTGCATGACCGTGAAAAGTACAGAAAGAAATCCGAGATTCTGCTTCTCAATTCTTTTATGCATCACTTCCCCGAAGTGAAATTTGAAAACCTTACCTGCGAGAGTCCAGACTTTATTGCCAAATTAAACGACAAAAAAATCGGAATAGAACTGACTGAAGTAATCAATCATCTGGAAATGAAAAAAGTAGAAAGTACTTTGAATAAAATGTTCCGTCAGGCAGAAATATTATTAGAACAGGAAGACACTACGAAATATCGTGGTGTTTATTTTTTAGAATTCTACCCGGAAACTAAATTTGATAATCTGGAAGTACAACAGGAAAACATCATCAGCATTTATAAGAGCATCAAAAAAAATAAAGGAGTGGGCTGTGTAAAAAGTGTAAGAAAATCTTTCCATCGTAGAAATGTATTTATAACCCATGAGTACAGCATGAATCTGTTTGATGAACTATGCTCCGAAAAGATTCTGGAACTCATTGAAAAGAAGAATGAAAAATTTCCTTATTATGACACCTCTGTTGACGAATGCTGGCTGGTCATTGTTTCCGATATGAATTCTATTGCTTCACGATATACTTTCATTCAGGATAAAGAACATCTGAAGGAAGTGAAAAGTCCTTTCCATAAAATATTTCACCTTGAAAATCTCTGTGGAAATATTACAAGTATAAAATAAATCTAATGTTTTATTGTATTTGGTTATTTCGTTCTTTAATTTGATATAATGTGAATAATTGAAGGTTATTTAGTGTTTTAATTTGTAATAGTTTAAAATTATTTAGATTTTATTGTTTTTAATTAAAATAAGATTATATTTGATGTGCATTGAAAATCAATACAATGTATAACTAATGTAACCATAAAAACATTAATCTATGAGAAAATTTTTACTTTTTATACTTCTCAGCCTCTCTCATACTTTCTATGCTCAGGCCGACTGTGCTACCGCACTGTCTGTTTGTGGAAACTCAAATATTACGTATAGCCCTACAGGATATGGCAATATAAAAGAATTGGTCAACTCAGGAAGCTGTATAGACTTTACAGGAGAGCACAACTCAATCTGGTATAAAATTACAATTGCTACTGGAGGAACTCTTACTTTTGATCTGGTTCCTAATAATCCGGATGCTGATTATGACTGGGCGATTTTTGGTCCCAATGTAAACTGTGGAAGTTTAGGCTCACCAATACGCTGTAATGCTGCAACAGTTATTGGGCCTGGTCCTGCAACAGGATTAAATATGACAAGTACGCTTTTAAGTGCTGCAGGAGGTTCTTTAACTCCTTATTGCAGATATCTTGATGTTTTGCCAGGACAGACTTATTATTTGTTTATCGACAACTGGGTGAGCAGTACCAGTTCTACAACAGCTCCGTTTTCTTTGACATGGGGAGGAACTGCAACACTGGCTTCACCTTTTACAGATCCAAATATCCAGACTCAGCCTTTTAATCCTCCCGGAATTCCGGCTGCAAATCCTGCAGACCCAAGAGAAGTGGTGATATGTTCTACAACAGCATTATTTGATTTTTCTACCTTATCCTCAGGAATTCTTAATGGAAATCAAAACTTTGGGGTAAGCTATCATCTGAGCCAAAATGATGCTTTAACAGGGAATAACCCTATTACAGTTCCTATCACTGTAAATACAACAACTGTCTATTATTACAGCATCAATTATACCGACCCAGCCAATGCATCTAATCCGCTGAATAAATGTAAACAGGTTGGAACCTTTAAATTTAAAGATGGTTCTATTACAGCAAAAAATGCAACTTTGACCCAATGTAACAATAATAATGCAGGTACAGCTTTATTTGATCTCACAACTGCAGATGTTATCGCCAATCCGAATGTTACTAAAAAATATTATCATACAATGGCAGATCTCAATGCCGGAACCAATGAGATTACCACCCCAATGGCGTTTGTATCTGCAGAAGGAATTATTTATGTGAAAATAATATCTGAGTTTGGTTGTACTGCAGTCGCACAGATTACTTTGAAGTTTTATCCGGTAGTGGTAGTGAATGAAACAACCCTGAGATCATGTTTCATTGAAGCCAGTCCATCTACTGCCTCTTTTAATCTTGTGAATGCTTCGGTGACCGGACAAACCAATCCAACAAAAAAATATTATCCTTCATTAACGGATGCTCTTAATCAGACCAATGAAATTCTGAATCCTAATAATTACATTGCACCTAATGGTTTTGTGTATATTAGAGTTTCTAATGCTCAGGGTTGTTATAATGTGGCTAAAGTTACTTTGATCGTTATTCCACCTGTCTATTCTGATAAACTTAAAGATGTGATTATTTGTGCAGAAGACCAGACAACGCTGGATGCAGGCCCCGGATTCAAAAGTTATGAATGGAGCACAGGAGCTACTACACAAACCATCAAAGCCGGAATAGGTGTATATTGGGTAAAACTTAAAACAGGAGAATGTGTTACCACACAAACGGTAAAAGTACTTCCTTCCGAACAGCCTGTTGTTTCCGGCATCGATATCTCAAATAATACAATCACAGTATCTGTCATAGGAGGAACTCCGGCTTATAAATATTCAATAGATAATATTATCTGGCAGGATTCCAATGTTTTCAATAATCTTTCAAGAGGAGATCATAAAGTATACGTAAAAGATGCTTATGACTGTGATCCGATAGAAATAGGAATTGTTGTCCCTAATCTGGTGAATGTGATTACCCCTAATGCAGACGGAATAAATGATGTGATTGATTATTCAGCACTGGCAAACAAACAAAACCTGATCATGAATGTCTTTGACCGCTATGGAAATAAAATTTTCCAGGCAGACAGATCCAATGGCTATAAATGGGATGGTACCCAAGGGGGAAGAAGAGTCCCTACAGGAACATACTGGTATTCTATCACATGGAATGAAAATGATAAAAAGAATACAGCCATTAAATTCACAGGTTGGGTATTGGTGAAAAACAGAGAATAGTATATAAAACAGATAGAAAAAACCACTTCAATAGAAGTGGTTTTTATTTTTAAAAGTTTTTAAATTAGATATCAAAATAGAAAGAATGAAAGACCTGTTTGTAAAACGTTTTGAATACTATAAATCTCTTGGTGATAAAACCTTTGAACAGTTAACAGATGAGCAGATGTTCTGGCAGTATAATGAAGAAAGTAATTCTATTGCCATTATTGTAAAACATCTTGCAGGAAATATGCTTTCAAGATGGACTAATTTCCTGACTGAAGATGGTGAGAAATCCTGGCGTAACCGTGACGGAGAATTTGTCAATACTTTTAGCACTAAACAACAGGTTCTGGATTTTTGGGAACAGGGTTGGAAATGTTTCTTTGATGCTCTTGATAAAATAAACGAGGAGAATCTCTACTCAACAACATATATCAGAGGAGAAGCCCATCCGGTGATTGATGCCGTTCTTCGTCAATTGGCTCATTATCCTTACCACATCGGGCAAATTGTTTATATCGCCAAAATGATAAAGAACGAAGACTGGAACACACTTTCCATTGCCAGAAACCGATCTCAACAGTTTAATACAGAAATGAAAACCAAATTTTCAAATCAGGATCCGGAGACCAATTCATCACCTGTCTGCTTTCAAAACAGCCCCGAAGTAAGAGACGAATATAAACAATAGATTGAATCAATCTTGGATTCTTATTAAAATTACTATCTTTGCACCCATAAAATTCAGGAGTAACAAATGTCTACTTTTCATAGAACTGCCGCGTTTCATACACTTGGCTGCAAATTAAACTTTGCAGAAACATCTACTATTGCCCGTCAGTTAACAGATGCAGGTTATGATAAGGTAAGCTTTGATGAAAAGGCGAATGTGTATGTTATCAATACATGTTCTGTGACAGAAAATGCTGACCGTGAATGTAAACTTCACGTCAAAAGAGCAATGAAAGCCAATCCGGAAGGACTGGTTGTAATTGTTGGATGCTATGCACAGCTAAAACCTGAAGAAATTTCACAGATTGAAGGTGTTGACCTGGTTTTAGGAGCAAAAGAAAAATTCAATATTCTGAGCTACCTGGATGATTTGGAGAAATCTGAGAGTGAAGGCGTAGTGCATTCATGTGAAATTGAAGAAACCGATTTCTTTATCGGAAGTTATTCTATTGGGGACAGAACCAGAGCTTTCCTGAAAGTACAGGATGGTTGTGATTATAAATGTACCTACTGTACGATTCCATTAGCTAGAGGAATTTCACGTTCTGATACCATTGAAAATGTTCTCAAAAATGCCACGGAGATCGCTGCAAAAGACATCAAAGAAATTGTTCTTACAGGGGTGAATATCGGTGATTATGGTAAAGGAGAATTTGGAAATAAAAGACACGAACATACTTTCCTTGATCTTATTTCTGAATTGGATAAAGTAGAAGGAATAGAAAGAATTCGTATCTCTTCTATTGAACCCAATCTTTTAAAAGATGAAAGTATTGAACTGGTTTCTAAAAGCAAAAGCTTTGTTCCGCATTTTCATATCCCGTTACAGTCCGGAAGCGATGATCTCTTGAAAAAGATGAAACGTCGTTATCTCACCAAGCTTTATAATGACAGAGTGAACAAGATCCGCGAGGTTATGCCTCATGCGGCTATCGGTGTGGATGTTATTGTAGGATTCCCGGGAGAAACAGAAGAACGATTTATGGAAACTTATAATTTCCTTAATGAACTTCCTATCACTTACCTTCACGTATTTACCTATTCTGAAAGAGAAAATACGGAAGCCGCAGCAATGGAAGGTGTAGTTCCTGTTGCGGAAAGAAAAAAACGTAATAAAATGTTGAGAATTCTTTCTGAAAAGAAGAAAATGGCATTTTATCAGACACAACTTGGAAAAACGCTTCCTGTTCTTTGGGAGCATGAAAATAAAGACGGGAAAATGTTCGGCTTCACAGAAAACTATGTGAGAGTCCAGAAAGACTTTGATCCTGCATCCATCAATCAAATTGAATTTCTAAATTTAGAAAAAATCCTGTCAGATGGCACGGTTTCTGTGCAATCTTCTTACCAAAATTTTTTAGCAAAAGCATAGGCTCTTTGCAAAAATTCTACTAAATTTATTTTTAAACTTTAAATACTACATTCATGAGAGATAAGTTTTTATCTTGGGGAATTGTATTAGTAGTTGCTACATGGATTGTAGCAATACTGATCAGAGCGCATTATTGGATACCAACGCTGTTATCCGCCATTTATGCATTGGGTGTTTACAATGCTTACCAATCGAAACACGCTATTTTGAGGAACTTTCCTGTATTGGGATACTTCAGGTATTTTTTCGAAAGTATTTCACCCGAAATGCAGCAATACTTCATTGAAAGGGAGACAGACGGGAAGCCGTTTCCAAGAAACCAGCGTTCTGCAGTATACAGACGTGCAAAAAATTTAAGTGATACCGTCGCTTTTGGTACGCAGTTGGAAGTGAATCACAGAAAATACGAAGGGATCAAGCATTCTATTTATGCAAAATCACCATCAGAAGAACTTCCGAGAGTATGGGTAGGCGGAGAACAATGTACACAGCCTTACCATGCTTCTTTATTCAATATCTCTGCAATGAGTTTCGGAGCTTTGAGTGACAGAGCACAGATCTCACTAAACAGAGGAGCTAAAAAAGGAAACTTTTACCACAATACAGGAGAAGGAGGAATTTCGTCTTATCATATGGAAGGAGGAGATTTATGCTGGCAGATTGGGACAGGGTATTTTGGATGCCGAGACGCTGAAGGAAAATTCAATCCTGAATTATTTACAAAATATTCCACCCTCCCGAATGTGAAAATGGTTGAAATAAAATTATCACAGGGAGCAAAACCGGGACACGGAGGAGTTCTTCCAGGAGTAAAAAACACACCGGAAATTGCAGCAATTCGTCACGTAACACCGGGAATGACCGTTATTTCACCACCATCCCATAGCGCTTTTTCTGATGCTGCCGGATTGCTGAGGTTTGTACAGCAATTAAGAGACCTTTCCGGAGGAAAACCGGTTGGTTTTAAACTTTGTATTGGTGATACCAAAGAATTTGAAGATATCTGTGTACAGATGAATGTTCTGAAGATTTATCCTGATTTTATCACTATAGACGGAGCAGAAGGAGGAACAGGAGCTGCACCACCAGAATTTTCCGATGGAGTAGGGATGCCTTTAGAACCTGCGTTGATCTTTGTGAACAGAACGCTTAATAACTATAATCTGAGAAGTAAATTAAGAGTGATCGCCAGCGGTAAAGTTCTTACAAGCCTTGATATCCTGAGAGCAGTCGCAATGGGTGCAGATATGTGTAACAATGCCAGAGGATTTATGTTTTCTTTAGGGTGTATTCAGGCGTTGAGATGTAACTCAAACAACTGTCCTACGGGAGTAGCAACACAAGATAAAATGCTTATCAAAGGACTTGATGTGACAGATAAGGCAGAAAGAGTATATCACTTCCACAAAAATACACTTCATACCTGCAATGAACTGATTGCTGCTGCAGGAAGAAGCTCTTATGAAGAAGTAGATGCTACCATGTTTATGAGAGGAGATGAGTTTGACCACCTTGCAGATCTTTACTTCCCTGATATTTTAGGAAATGTAAAACAGAAAGCAAGATCGTAATAACATTCTATAAAATAAAAAACACCATCATTGAGACGGTGTTTTTTATTTTATAGAATTATCTTTTATTGCTGTTGTTCCTGTGTTTGTTTGTCATCACTTGGTCTATCTTCTCTTCCATAAATTTGAAAGTTGAACACAAAAGATTTATTTCTGTACGAAGTATTTAAATAAGGGTAATGAGGATTTCTTGCAAAAGCAGCTCTGGAAGGAATGATAATTACTCCTTGTAAGTTATATGGAGTTTCACCGGTAAGATTATCAAATGCTTTAAACTTCTGTAAAGCTTCTCTAAATCCTGGAATTTGATAATATTTTGCTTTTTTTGCAGCATCAGGGGTAGTAACAGTGTTCAATATTGATTTCTTTACATAATAATACATTGGGTCAATAACAGGCACACCTGTTCCGTCAATGGTATTTAAAAAGGCAGCTTTCGCTTGGAATGTAGTGTTTCCATCAGCATTAACGGCCAGATACGAGTATCCTCTTCCCATAATTTTGATAATATCATCATCCTTGATGGTTTGATTAGCTGCAGGATTAACAGGCTGAGCACCGCTTCTCATTATATAGATTGTTCCTGAAGGAAGCGTTACAGGCGAAAGCTCAGATAATTTCTTTTCGTTATCATCTGACGTGTCCGTAGAGCTGAAAGCTTTTATATTACCTTGCGCATCGAGATAATTCTCATCCATGAATTTCTTAATGGCTTGATCATCATAGGTGTTTTGTGTAGTAATGTCTTCCGGTTCTACATAGGCTGATGTATCATCATCTTTCTTACAAGCAGAAAAACACAAAGATCCTGCAAGGATATATAAAAATATTTTTTTCATTTCAAAAAACTTTAATTACTTTACAAATAATATAACGGCAAAAGTATAAAAAATTATGAGAATAGATAAATTTTTATGGAGCATTCGTTTTTATAAGACGAGAAGTATTGCAGCAGAGGAGATTAAAAAGAATAGAGTTTCTATAGGAACGTCTGCCGTAAAGTCATCTAAAGAGGTAAAAGAAGGAGATACTATTAAAATCCGTAAGAATCAAATTGATTATAAAATAAAGGTAATTCAGATTCCTAAAAGCAGAATTGGAGCCAAGTTGGTGCCTCTTCATATTCAGGATGTGACAGATAAAGAGCAGTACGAACTGTTGAAACTCCGTAAAATGTCACAAGATTATTACAGGAATAAAGGAGAGGGAAGGCCTACCAAAAAAGACAGAAGAGAGATGGATGACTATGTAGGAAACGATATCGACTCCGATTTTACAGACTGGGATGACTTCTTTGGAGAAACAGGTAGTGAATCTGATGATGAGGATTAATAGTAAAATAAAAAAAGCTCTAGAGATAGAGCTTTTCTATTATTTCGTTGACAATGTCTTCCGGCTCTCTGGAATCTGTCCCTACAGTGAATTGTGCTTTGCTGTAAAATTGATTCCTTTCAAATAAATGTTTGGCAATGAATTCCGGCAGGTCTTCGTCAGATATATTGGCAATTAATGGCCTTTTTTCTTTCTGTTTTGAAAGTCTTTCTACCAATGTTCCAACTCCTGTTCTTAAAAAAATACTCTTGGAGTTATGATTAATGATCTCCATATTATTATAATATACAGGAGTTCCTCCACCAAGGCTTAAAACCACATTTTCTTCAGAAGCTAATATCTCTTCAAGTGTCTCTCTTTCCAGTTTTCTAAAGTAAATTTCTCCCTTTTTCTCGAAAATTTCAGGGATGGTTAATTTATTTCTTCTGGAAATCTCTTTATCGAGATCAATTAATTTAAAATCTATTTTTTCGCTTAATATTTTGGAAATGTGAGATTTGCCACTTCCCATGTATCCTATCAGTGAAATTACCATGAATTTTTTTTTAACAAATTTGCGAAAAAGTTTTGAGATAAAGAAAAAAGTCATATCTTTGCACCACTTAAAACAAGGGACATTACTTAAATGAAAACTTGTTATACAAGTGGCCGACTCGGTAGCTCAGCTGGTAGAGCAATACACTTTTAATGTATGGGTCCTGGGTTCGAATCCCAGCCGGGTCACTAGCAATAATAATTACTTAATTTGTAATTTTATTGCCTGCGTGGTGAAATTGGTAGACACGCCATCTTGAGGGGGTGGTTTCCTAAGGATGTGCTGGTTCGAGTCCAGTCGCAGGCACTGCAAAGAAAATTTTATAATTAATATTGAAATTTATTTCATTTTAATTGTGGCCGACTCGGTAGCTCAGCTGGTAGAGCAATACACTTTTAATGTATGGGTCCTGGGTTCGAATCCCAGCCGGGTCACAAGTTTACTGAAAAGTAAATTTTTTTCATATTAATATTTTGTGATTTGGTGTTTCAAAGGCTTCCTTCAGGAGGCCTTTGATTTTTGTATGAATTCAAGTCTAAACCTAGTCTCGTTTTGTTTGTGTATTCAAAAAAAATCCCCAGCTGAAATAGCTAGGGATAGTATATTTTAATAGATAAAGTTTAATCCAGGTGCATGTTGTCAATTAATCTTACTCCATCTACTACAACTACGATGAAGGCTCTGAAATTTCTGTCTTTATAGAAAAAATCAGTCTCCTGTAATGTGTTTTCATCAGCAATCAGAAAGTATTCAAGCTTCATGCCCTGCTGGTCATCAAAAACATCAGCTACTCTTTCTTTTATTTCCGGAATACTAACAGTTCTGAACCAGTCGTTTACTTTTTTTAAAGTCTCATAAATTATTTTAGAAGTTTCTTTTCGGTCTTCATGAAGTCTTTGGTTTCTTGAGCTTAGTGCCAGTCCGTTTTCTGCCCTGTAAATAGGAACTCCAGTTATTTTAACGGGAAGATGTTTTTTTTCCACCATTTTTTTAATAATAGCAAGCTGCTGAAAATCTTTTTCACCAAAATAGGCATTATCAGGCTGTACCTGTCTGAAAAGCTCTTCTACAACAGTTCCGACTCCGTTGAAATGTCCCGGCCTGGATTTACCTTCCATTTCATTTTCCAATCCATCAAAATCATACGGTTGGCTTTCTGCTTTTTCAGGGTAAATATCTGCTACTTCCGGGATGTAAACAGCATCTACAAGGCCTGAATTCTGAAGAATAAGTATATCTCTGTTAACATCTCTTGGGTATTTTTCAAGATCTTCAGGGTTATTGAACTGAGTTGGATTTACAAAAATTGAAGAGATAACAAGGTCATTTTCTTTTCTTGCCTCTTCATACAGAGAAAGATGGCCATTGTGCAGGGCGCCCATAGTAGGGGCAAAGCCAATTCTTTTTCCCATTTCTTTCTGTCTTTCAATGAAATCCTGAAGGACTTTTCTGTTTTTTAGAACTTCCATAGTTTATTTTAATACTATTTCAAAAATACTAAAAATATCGCATAATAATATGTACTTTTAATAATTTGGAAAAGGGAATTTTCGTAAAAAAATGTTAATTAAAATAATGTTGGATGTTTTTTTGTAATTTTGCACATTAAAGCATTTTTACAAAAATTAGATAGAAAGTTTATGCCGAATCAAAAAATACTGTACATTACTACAGAGATGTATCCATATCAGGAAGATACAAATATGGCTGCAGTGGTAAACAAAATGGCACTTAAGATGCACCAAGAAGGCAATGATGTAAGAGTTTTTATGCCAAGATTTGGACAAATAAGTGAGAGAAAGTTCCAGCTTCATGAAGTAATCCGTCTTTCAGGGATGAATATTATTATCAATGACCTGGACCAGCCTCTAATCATTAAAGTAGCGTCTCTTCCGGGGGAAAGACTTCAGGTTTACTTTATTGACAATGAAGAATACTTCAAAAGAAAACAATATTATTTTGATGATGAAGGAAACCCTTTCGAAGACAACGACGAAAGAGCTATTTTCTTTGCCAGAGGAGTTATTGAAACCATTAAGAAACTAAACTGGGTGCCGGACGTTATCCATTTAAATGGATGGATGTCTTCTTTTGTTCCAATTTATCTTAAAACTTACTACGAATCAGATACTTATTTCAAGGACGCGAAAATTGTACTTTCTCTTTACAATGAGAAAGATGCCGACCTGGACAAAAAGATCGATGAAAAGCTGCAGTTTGATAATATTTCAGGATTAAAAGCGTTAGATAACCCAACTATTAAAAGTTTTGTTATCGAGAGTATGAACTATGTAGATGCCGTTGTAAAAGGTGACGAGTTTCTGGATGAAGACCTGGATAAGGCTTTCAACGAAACAGCAACCCAGAAATCGGAATATCTGGACGTAGATTCTATAAATCAACTTTATTAAAAACACATTTTTAATGACTCATAATCTTAAAAAGACCTTCGCCATGCTTTTATTGGCGATTTTTGGAAGTGCATTACTTTATAACTGTGAACCAGATCCGGATTCTCTTGGGGAGCAGCTGTTTAATGGTGATGCAGCACAAGGCAATGAAACTGCATATCCTGTTATAGCATACAATTATGACAATAATGATTCCATCAGAAGTGATGCTTCAAGATTGATCAGTGGGTTGAGTGAATCAGGGGTTACCACAAATGTTGCTGTTCTTGGAGCCTTTACTGAATCCCAGTTTGGAATGCAGAGAGCATCTTATGTTACCCAGTTGAGAATGCCAACAGATAATTTCGACTTCAACGGTGCGAATCCAAAAGTAGATTCCGTAGTCCTTGTAGTAAGACCCCCTGCGAATACAACTTCGAATACTTACTTCTTTGAAGGCGATTCATTAAGAACAAATACATTAGAAAAAAGTGATTTTCCTGTAGATGGAGTTGCTACAGCGGTTTCCATTGAGAAGAAAACTTATCCTGTTCGTAAATACGGTAAAATAGGTGGTGCTTCAAAATCAATGAAAATCAACGTACATGAAGTGACTACGTTCTTAGATGCAAATAATGATGCGCTAAAACGTTCCAATGCATCAATAAGTACTGGTGAGCTATTAGGTTCAGGAGTATTTGATGGTAACATGAGTTCTTTGTCTATTACAAAAAAATCGGATAATTCAATTGTATTCTCAGGAAACCTAGGATTCAGAATGAAATTGAGTAATACAGATTTTTTCCAGACTCATATTCTTGATAAAAAAGGAAAACCTGAACTTCAGGATGCTGCGAACTTTATCAGATATTTTAAAGGAATAAAAATTTCTGTGGACGAAACGGACAGATATCTGTATCAGTTCTCTCCTAATGACCTGCAGGTTATTATGTATTATAAATATGATAAGACAGACAACGGAACAACCACAAGACCACAAACAACACTCAATTTTAACCTAGGAAGTGCTAATGCGCATATCGGGCTGTTTGAATATAACAGATTGGGAACACCTGTTAAAGAAGCATTGTCAGGAAGTAATCCTAGTGAAGGAGATGAAAGACTTTTTGTTCAGGGAATGGGAGGTCCTTCCGTGGTAGTAAAAATTAAGGATGAGACAATTGTAAAGCTTAAGGAGATTTATGCTGAAAAGAAAGCAGGTATTTTAAGTGCTAAGATCAGAATCTATCTGGACCCTGCAACATGGAAAAATACTGGTTCTACTGAAGATCGTAAGTTTACACTTTTAAACAATACATTAAATGCCGGTAAAATTGATTACTCAAAATTAGCATTCACTTCAGATCTGACAAACGGACTTGGATTGTACTATTTTAAGGATAAACCTGAGCCAGGTTATTATGATTTTGTAGTCACAAAAACAGTCAAGGATATTGTTGAAGGAAAAACAGAAACAGTTGGAGATGCTACACAGCCGATTGTTAATAAACCATTAATCATCAGTGCAGGAGCATTTGCAGCAAGTACTACAGGAACCCTTTTAGGTGTTCGTAATACGACAAGAGCATTTGATATGAACAGAATTATTCTGACAGGTATAGATAAAGCCAATACGAATCCAAAAAGAATCCAGCTAATGGTGACTTATGGTACGAAAAAATAGAACACGATAAACAAACAACACTAGACAAAATAAAATATGTGCGGAATAGTAGGATATACAGGTTTTCAAGACGCTTATGAAATTGTAATTAATGGTCTTAGAAGATTGGAATATAGAGGGTATGACAGTGCCGGAATTGTTTTAGAAGGACCAGAGAATAAACTGGAAGTAGAAAAAACAAAGGGTAAAGTTGAGGATTTGGTGAATATTTCAAAAGGACTAAAAGGAACGTCTAAAATTGGAATGGGACATACCCGTTGGGCAACCCACGGAGTTCCAAGTGACAGAAATTCCCACCCGCACTTGTCAAACAACGGAAAAATTGCAATTGTACATAATGGTATTATTGAAAACTATGATACCATTAAAACAATGCTTACTGAGAAAGGCTTTACTTTTAAATCAGAAACAGATACTGAAGTACTGGTAAACCTTATCCAGTATTTTATGGATCTTAATCCGGATATAGACTTCCCAACTGCAGTGAGATATGCATTGAATGAAGTATATGGTGCCTATGCAATCACTGTACTTCATGAAGATTATCCTGGAGTATTGGTTGTAGGAAGATTAGGATCTCCTTTAGCAATCGGAATCGGAGATAAAGAATATTTTATTGCCTCTGATGCATCTCCTTTCGTAGAATTTACAAAAGAAGCTATATATCTTGAAGAAGGACATATGGCAACAATTTCTCTGGAAAATGGAGTAGATATCAGAACCATCAATGAAAACTCTAAGATTGAGCCTGAAATCCAAGAACTTAAGTTGAGTCTTGAGCAAATCGAGAAAGGTGGATATGAGCACTTTATGCTTAAAGAAATCTTTGAACAGCCTAAATCTGTACACGATACCATGAGAGGTAGGCTTCTTGTAGACGAAGGAGTAATCAAAATGGCTGGAATCTGGGATCATGTTGAGCGATTCAAAAATGCTAACAGAATTATCATCATTGCTTGTGGTACTTCATGGCATGCAGGTCTTATCGGAGAATATCTGATCGAAGAATATGCAAGAATCCCTGTGGAAGTAGAATATGCATCAGAATTCAGATACAGAAACCCGATCATTACAGATAAAGATGTGGTGATTGCCATTTCTCAATCTGGAGAAACAGCTGATACCATGGCTGCTTTAAAACTAGCAAAAGAAAAAGGTGCATTTATATATGGTATATGTAATGTTGTGGATTCTTCCATTGCAAGAATTACAGACGCTGGTTCATATACCCATGCCGGTCCTGAAATAGGGGTTGCTTCTACCAAAGCATTTACGGCACAGCTTACCATTCTTACTTTAATTGCATTTAAATTAGGAAAACACAACGGAAACTTAGGAAACGCTGAATTTATGAGCTTAATTGCTGAGCTTGATGCTATTCCTAAGAAAATCGAAGAAGTGTTGAATACCACGCATGAACTTACGCAGAATATTGCAAAAGATTTTGTGAAAGCTACCAATTTCCTTTACTTAGGAAGAGGATACAATTATCCTGCAGCCTTAGAAGGAGCCTTAAAATTAAAAGAAATTTCTTATATCCATGCAGAAGGATACCCGGCTGCAGAAATGAAGCACGGTCCGATTGCCCTGATCGACGAAAATATGCCAATTGTAATTATAGCACCTAGAAAAGGTCACTATGATAAAATTGTAAGTAACGTTCAGGAAATTAAAGCGAGAAAAGGAAAAATTATCGCTGTAGTTAATAAAGGAGACCGTCAGGTGAGCGAAATGGCAGATTATGTTATCGAAATCCCTGAAACTTCAGAATGTTTCTCTCCAATCGTTGCTTCCGTACCTCTGCAACTGCTTGCTTATTATATAGCAGTATATAGAGGAGCCAACGTAGATCAACCGAGAAACCTTGCAAAATCTGTTACCGTGGAATAAAAAGTTGTTGTAAATAAAATAAATTTAGATTTCTTCCGTTATTTCAAAAAAAATCTTAAAAGTTTCTTAAAAAAATTATATATTTACGGCTTAATTATAAAAATTAACATGAAAAGGATATTTCTTTTATTATTGTCTGCGTCGGTAGCATCGGTATCTTGTTCAGGTGGTGGCAGCTCTTCTGTAGGGAAGCCAGGAACAAAAGGAGAATTGATACCAAGAGAAAAAACTAAATCATTTGTTGCGGAAAGACCATACGGAATGGTTGCAATTCCTGCAGGTTCATTTGTTGCTGGTTTAGCAGACCAGGATCCAACAAATACTCCTGAAAAAGCAGCATTGAAGACAGTTACTGTTTCTTCTTTCTTCATGGATGAAGCAGAAACTACCAACTCGGAGTACAGAGTATTTATCAATTATGTAAGAGACTCTATCGCGAGAACTTTACTTGCCGAAGCTGCCGGAGAAGGTGGTGATGAAGGCGGACGTAAAGGAGCTGCAATAGGAGATTATGCATATCTTGCTAAAAAAGAAGAAAATTTAACACCTTATCAAGAATATATGGAAGGCCAGGGTGGCCGGGAAGACGGAAGCTATGATGCCAGCAAAAGATTAGATTGGAAAATCCCTTTACACTGGAGCACATCAAAATATCCGGATGTAGAATACGCAGAAGTTTTAGAATCTCTGTATCTACCTTCTTCTTCAAGAATCGGAAACGAAAGAATTTTAGATGTAAGTAAGCTGAAATATACTTACCGTTGGGGAGATATGGACGCTGCAGTTGCAGATAACGAAAGAGGAGCTAATTATCTGAAAAGCGAAAGTATCGCGATCTATCCTGATACTACAGTTTGGGTAAAAGATTTCCACTTTGCTTACAATGAGCCATTGTTTGAACAGTATTTCTGGCACAAAGCTTACAAAGACTATCCTGTTGTTGGGGTTACCTGGGATCAGGCAAGGGCTTATTGTAACTTCAGATCTAAATTGAAAACAGATTACAACGAAAGTTTAAAAAGAAAAAAACAAAGACCATTAGAGTTCCGTCTTCCAACAGAAACTGAATGGGAATATGCTGCAAGAGGAGGTATGCAAAATGCTACTTACCCTTGGGGTGGTCCATATTTAATGGACGACAGAGGTTGCTATTTGGCTAACTTTAAGCCGAAAAGAGGTAACTATATGGAAGACGAGAAAAAAGGTACTTATACATATACAGCTCCAGTTAAGAAATTTAAGAAAAATGGGTTTGGGTTATTTGATATGGCTGGAAACGTTTCTGAATGGACACTATCTTCATTTAACAATTCTTCTTCAGGATTCTCTTCTACATTAAATCCTTCTACTAAGGATAAGTTGGATACGAAGAAATCTGTAAGAGGTGGATCTTGGAAAGATATAGGATATGCACTAATGACAGGTGCTAGAGATTGGGAAAGAAAAGATTCCGCAAGAAGCTATATCGGATTCAGAACTGTACAGGACATTCCTGAAGCAGCCGTTAAACCAAGAAGAGTTAACAGATAACTAATCAGACAATTATTTTCAATAACAATTTTATTTAACATTAAAAAAACTAACTCAATATGTTTAAGACTAAAGATGCTTGGATGAATTTCTTTTATTCATTCGGTGCTGCAATTGTAATTCTTGGAGCTTGGCTTAAAATTACTCACATTACCTTGGGACCTATTAACGGTAACATCGCTCTTACCGTAGGACTTATCACTGAGGCGATTATCTTTATCATCTTTGCATTTGACCCTCCAAAAACTGAAGAGTCTTATGCTTGGGAAAATGTTTATCCTGAGTTATTAGATAAACATGCTAACCCAAATCCTTTACACTCTAATGTAACAACTAAAAATACAAGCGCTCAATTTGCTGAATTAGAAAACTCTCTTTCTAACAAATTGGATAAAATGCTTGAAGATGCTAGATTAGACGTTCAATTATTTGAAAGATTAAGAACAGGAATTGATAAATTCTCAAACTCTGTTGATCAGATCAATCAAACTGTAGACGTATCTGCTTCTACTCATAAATATAACGACCAATTAAATAAAGCAGCTCAGCACATGGAAAGCATGAATGCTCTTTATGCAATGCAACTTGAAAGCGGTAAGAGACAATCTGAATTTGCTAACAAGTATGTTGCAGATATGCAGAAATCTGCAGAGCAATCTGAGAAATTCAACCAAGAGCTACAAGGTTTAACATCTAATCTTAATAACTTAAATAGAGTTTATGGTGGTATGCTAACTGCTATGAAGTCTTAATTCCTAACCATTTCTAAATTTAACTACTTAATCAAAAAACAAAGAAAAGAGAATGGCACAAGGAAAACAGACCCCTCGTCAGAAGATGATCAACCTGATGTATTTGGTGTTCATCGCGATGATGGCCCTAAATATTGATGCAGAAATCATCAGATCATACTATGACTCTACCAGAGCATTGAATGAAACAAGAACTTTAACTGAAAAAAAGAACGAGAAGATTTTTGAAAGAACGTTGGAAGCTAAGGCTCAGCAAGTTCCGGATACTTATGCACAGCCGTGGTCCCAGTACAAAGTATTGAAAACCAAAATTGATGCATTGGTGAAGTCTGCTCAGGATATTAAAGATTTGTTGAAAAAACAATCTGAGTTTCACGACAAAGATCCTCAAACAGGAAAAGATATTGATGTAAGTGAAAACTTTGCTGCATTGAACAATAATGAAGCAACTACTGAATATTTCTTCAAAGAAGGAGATGAAAATACTCCATCTAAGAATGCATTAGACCTGAAAGCTAAAATTGATGATGTAAGAAACTACATCAATGCAACTTTCGGAAACAATGCTCAATTACAGGATTTAGTAGCAAGAGCTAACAAGTCTCTGATTGCGGAGTATCCTAAAGGAACATCTCCAAATGAAAAGACCTGGTTTCAAAATAAATTTTATCATCAGCCGCTAATTGCTGCAATATCTAACTTGGAGATTATCCAAAATGATGCCAGAAATGTGCAGTCTGATGCATTGGCATTATTACTTCAGGAAAAAGTAGATGCGAGTATTAAATTCTCAAGCTACGAGCCTATCGTTTCAGGTCCGGTGGATATCCAGGCAGGAAAACAGGCTGAAGTAAAAGTAATGCTAGGTACTTATTCTAATAGTAATAAGATCAGCATTTCTGGAGTAAGTAAAGTAGAAAACGGTAAAGGTTCTATCGCAATTTCAGGTTCTGGAATTGGTGAACATAAATTGGGTGGTACTATTACATTAACGGATGCTTCAGGTAAGCCACAAAGCTTCCCTTGGACTCATACTTATAATGTAATTGCAGGACCAAGAGAAGTAAAACTTGAAAAAGGATTATTACTTGCTGCAGACAAAATGAATGTAATGTACAGAGGACTTGAGAACCCTGTTTCAGGATCAATCTTAGGTGCTGACAATTCTAAACTTTCATTATCTGCTCCAGGTGCATCTGTAAGAAGTACAGGTCCAGGTAAATGGAGTGTGAAACCAAGTTCAGGTAATGTTGTTAAATTAACATTATCAGGAATTGATCCTTACGGAAAATCAGTATCTCAGGTATTTGAATACAGAATTAAGAACGTTCCGCCTCCAAGAGGAGAAATGAGAGGGCAGAATGTATTGTCTATGCCGGCAACTTCTATTCCTAACCAGTCTGTTCAGGCAGCAATCCCTGACTTTGACTTCCCTGTTTCATTTACTGTAACTCAGTTTATGGTAAGAGTACCAGGTAGAGCAGCGCTTCTTGTTCATGGTAACTCTCTGGATGAAGCAGCAGGTTTAGTGAAGAATTTGAGAACAGGTGATGTAGTTTCTATCTTTGATATTAAAGCAACAGCTCAAGGTCTTGACGGTCAGATTATTAAAAACATTACTCCTATAATCATTAATGTTCAATAGGACTAAAATTGTAATTTATTATGAAAAAATATATTAGCACCCTTTTAGTATTAGTTTCGGGATTTGCTTTTTCCCAGACTATTCTGAACGCATCTTCTCCGGAAGAGTTCAGACAGATGAGAGCAGAAAACAAACAGAAAGTTGGTGATACTATTGTAGATAAAACAGTAAAGCCTCTTGAATATGGTTTTGTAGAAGACAAAGATATCCTTAAGAGTATGTTTGTATGGGAGATCATTGATATGAATGATAAGATCAACCAGCCATTCTATTACGATAATCCGGATGGCCTTCTTGCTACACCTACAAGATCTCTATACCAATTATTATTGGATGCTGCTTTGAGCGGTAAGATTGAGCAGGTATATGATGATGAAAACTTTACTGTAAAACTTTCGCCGGAAGGAATTCAGAAGAGATTGGAAAAAGTAATCATCAATGATGCTGCTATTGATATCTTAAACTCTGGAAGACAGCTTACAGAAGCAGAAAAGAAACAATATACTGACGTATTTAAGACAACTACTGATAAAGTAAAAGTTCTTAAAATCATGGGTATGTGGTTTATTGATAAGAGAGACGGACAAATGAAATACAGACCTCTTGGTATTGCTGCAATGGGACCAGATCCTGCAGTACAGGGAGTTATTGGTCCGGATGGTAAGCCTATTGCAAGTAATGATGAGCTTATTGACCTATTCTGGATCTATTACCCAAGTGCTCGTGATATCTTAGCAAACAATTTTGTTTTCAATAGAAAAAATTCATCTGCTGACTTATCTTTCGATGATGTTATCAATGCAAGAAGATTCTCTTCTATCATTTATAAATCTTCAGCTGGTTTAGGAGACGGTACTATTAAGGATTATATTCCTAAAAATGCCGATGAACAACTTGAAGAAAGCGATAGAATCAAAGCGCAGATTCTTGAAATGGAAAATGATATGTGGAATTACTAGATTTCGCTTGATATTTATAGAAAACCTGAGTATTTTTACTCAGGTTTTTTTTTTATTATGAGAAATGTAGATTATATTATTGTAGGAGACGGATATGCAGGGCTTTTCTTAGCTCATCAGCTGATTAAAAATAAAAAGTCTTTTGTGATCTTTACGGAAGGAAGAAAAAGTGCTTCTCAGGTTTCAGCAGGAATTATCAATCCTGTTGTTCTAAAGAAGTTTACCACATTCTGGAAAGCACAGGAACAAATAGATTTTCTTAAAGACAGTCTTAAAGAAATAGAATCATATACCGGAGAAAATTATTTGATCAATGCTCCCATTCACAGAATTTTCCATGATGAAAATGAACAGAATTTATGGTTGAAAAAATCGGCAAATGAAGAATTATCAAATTTTCTTGATCAAAATTTTGATCGTTTAAATGTAGTAAAAAACGACTTTCTTACCGGAAAGGTGAATCAATCTGCAAGACTTAATGTTAATGGATTTTTCAGTGGTTTATTCAATTATTTTGAAAAAAATGATCATCTGGTAAAAGAAAAATTCGATTATTCAAAATTGAATCCATCTGAATCGGCATATAAAGATTTTACATTCAAAAATATAATCTTTTGTGAAGGAATGGGTGTGAAGGATAATCCGTATTTTTCAGAGATTACAGTAAACCCGAACAAAGGGCACCACATAAAAGTGAAGCTTTCTCAACCGATTCCGGAAAATATAACCATTAAAAAGAAACACTTTTTATTTCCAACCGGAAACGGATTATATTTTTATGGAGGAACTTATGACAGAGAGCAGCTTCACCATCATATTGATGAATCAGCAGTTGCCCAGCTGGTGAAAGGACTTTCAGAATTTTATCCTTATGATTTTGAAGTAGAAGAAGTACATTTTGGATTTCGTCCAACCGTAAAAGACAGAAGACCTATCATCGGAAGGCACGATAAGTTCAGTAATCTTTATGTCTTTAATGGGCTTGGAGCCCGTGGGATTCTTAATGGGTGTTATTTTTCAAGAGATCTGTTCCGTTTTATGGAAGAAGATATTCCATTGCATGAAGAAGTTTCATGGAAGAGATTTCAATAGTGTATCTTAGTATTGATATTCAAGGTGAACATTTATGAATGAAAATATATTAGGTATAGTGGCCGGAGTTCTTACTTCCGTTTCAATGATTCCACAACTTATAAAGGTAATCAGAGAAAAGAATGTAGAAGATATTTCTTTACTCATGCTCCTGGTTCTGATTTCAGGGCTCTCTTTATGGGTATGGTATGGTTTTGAAAAAGACGAACTCCCTATTATTATATCAAATGCATTTGCTGTTCTGGTGAATATCAGCCTCCTGATCTGTTATATAAAGTACAACAACAAAAAATAGAAATATCAATATAAAAAATACGCCTCATCATGATGAGGCGTATTCTATTTTTATTTAAGTGAGATTCAATTACTGAAGAACAAATTTAGCTAAAGGAGCCATTCTTGCTTTGTTTAAAGTAAGTGTATTTCCGTTTACTGAGTAATTGTCTGCTGCAAGAATTGCTTTGGTAAATTGATTTTCAATATCAAGATCCTCGCAAGCCATCATGGTAGACATTCCCTGATTGAATTTAATTCTCATCATTTCAGGTTTGATCTCAAAAGTTCCTCCCAAACCATTACATCCTGCATGTCCCTGATATCTCATACCATCCATTTCGAGTTTAAAATAAGGATTGTTTTTAGGATTTTTCAGTTCAATCGGCTTTCCGTTAAGCTCTGTAAGTTTCCATGTTTTTCCTGTAATATCAGTAGTTGCTTTTTGAGCATTTTGTGTTTTACATGAAACAACTAAAAATGTTGCGAGAACAAGTGCCGATAAATAATAATATAAACTTTTCATAATGTTTATTTTTTTAATTTGAATTGCTAATCCCTATGCTAATACGATGCCATTTTTGCAGGACCAGATTCTTTTTTTGCCTGTTTAAGATGGAACAGAACCATATCTACATTCTTTTTCAGGAAGGTGATATTTCCTTTAATATCAGAATATTGATACTCTTCATTGGAGGCAGTATATTCAGGTAAGGCATCACTTTTTTTAAGGTCAAAAGTTTTGCCGTTTAAATGTATTGTTGCTGTATTTTTGGTGTTGTTGATTGTGACTTCTATTTTTTCTCCATAGCTGTCAACATACACATTTTTTGAAATGTCATCTGTATTTTCTGGAGCAACAGCAGTAATGGTTTCAGCTTCTTTTCCGGGATGTTTACACGCTGTTAGGGAAATAATGGTCAATCCGAAAAGGACTGGTAATAATAATTTTTTCATAGTGATAAGTGATTTTAAAGTGTTTCATGAATTATGATGTTAATGCTATATAAATTTACAAATATTTTTAATAAATATATGTTAATTTTTCATAAACTAACAGAAAATTAAAGTTTTAGATAATTTAACTCACTGTTTTTGGAAACAAAATTCACAAAACAGAAAGTAATAATTATTGAAGAAGATTAAGGATAACCGTTGTTAATTCAGGGTTTTTAACGAACTTGTTTTCAGTAGTATAATGTTGTTTTTTTTCATTTTTCATTTGTTGTGTTAATTTTCGGCAAAAATAATTCAAAAAGAAGAGAGTAACAATAAGTTAATGTTAATAATTATAATTCATGATAAAGTTTAGGTTTGCCTAATGAAATTTTCAAAATAGAGTACCAGGTCACTTAAAATGTTCAAAAAAGCAACAACTTTAAAATTAAAATTTCCTTAAATCAAAAAAAATGGCTTGATATTTGAAAATTGAAACTTGCACAGATGAGATGTCAGGGTTGCTCGAATTATGCTTGAATAAACGAAATATTTAATATTTATCATTTTTTAATATTCAGGTATTTTAAAGAAGAGTTAAATTTTGTTAATCCATGATGGTAATATCATAATCTGGGTGTACATTTGCAACTTCAAAATGAGAAACTTCGTAGTATATTTTTTAACCGGTCTTTTTCTGCTCTTTGTAGTAGAAAGCAGACTTGATGTTAAAACGCTCCGAAACGATTATAACGGTCATGTTTCTCATCATATGCCGAAAAGAGCCAACCGCCTGAATCAGACTTTTGAAAAACTCTCTGTTCAGCAGATGGCCGATAATGTAGACAATTCCACTTTAGAACTTACCGAAGATGATTTCCAGCTTTCTGATGTATGGCAGGCTGTTATTGTTTTTGCCGGAGTCTTCTCTTTAGTCTATATTTTTGGATTAAAAAGCTATAAACGATCCAAACCGGATATTCATGGCTTTGTTCTTGGTTTAGCAACCAAAAGATTTATTCTTATCCGCTCTATTAGAATTTAAAAATTTTCCGTTCTATTTATTTTCTGCCTGATTCCGGGTGGAAAGTACTTGCGTTGTGTATGCCGGTAATCATCACATCGTACTCCTTTTATTACCATTTTTTATTTCTATCAAAACATTAACGATTTATATAAACTCTAGAATTATGATAAAAAGAGTTGCTTCGGGAATTGCGCTGAGTGCCCTTTTGTTGGCGGTTGGCTGCAATAAGAAAAAAGAAGAAAAAGAAGAAGTTACCGTCTATCCGGTGACGTCCCCTGTGGTAATGGATACCGTAATCAACAAAGAATACGTAGCCCAGATTCAATCTGTAAAAAACATTGAAGTGAGAGCTCAGGAAAAAGGTTTCCTGGAAAAAATCTTTGTAGATGAAGGACAATACGTACAGGCAGGACAAACATTGTTCCGTATTATGCCTAAACTGTATCAGGCAGAATTATTAAAAGCAAAAGCAGAAGTAGAACAAGCTTCTATTGAGCTTAAAAATGCAAGTACACTGGCAGGAAACAACATCGTTTCTAAAAATGAAAGAGCAATGGCAAAAGCTAAATTGGATGCTGCCAATGCAGAAATGAAACTGGCTCAGATCCATCTGTCTTTTACTGATATCAAAGCACCGTTTTCAGGGATTATTAACAGAATTCCACTGAAATTGGGAAGCCTTGTAGATGAAGGCGATTTGTTGACTTCGTTATCAGACAACACAAGTATCTACACCTATTTCAACGTTTCAGAACCTGAATATTTAAGCTATCAGACTCATGCTGCAGACAGAGGCAGTAACCAGGTTTCTTTGATTACAGCAAATGGAGAAACGTATACACAAAAAGGAGAAATTCAGACGATTGAAGGTGAATTTGATAACGAAACCGGAAATATTGCTTTCCGTGCGAAATTCCCTAATCCTGACAAACTTCTGAGAAACGGAGAAACCGGAAAAGTGCAGATGTCTATGCCTGTTCATAATGCATTGATTATTCCACAGAAAGCAACCTATGAAATTCAGGATCAGAAATATGTATTTGTAATTGATAAAAATGGAGTGGCAAAATCCAGAAATATCAAAGTAGCCTATGAACTGCAGGACTTGTATGTGGTAGGATCAGGAATTTCAAAAGGAGATCAGATCCTTCTTGAAGGAGTTCAGAAAGTAAAGGATGATCAAAAAGTGAAAACAAAATTCCAGGATCCTAAGAAAGTTCTTCAATCATTGAAACTAAAAGCAGAGTAGTGGTCTCTAAAGTGAAACAGTATGTTTAAGAAATTCATTCGCAGACCAGTTCTGTCTATAGTAATCTCATTGATTATTGTATTTATGGGAATACTGTCATTGGTAAAACTTCCGGTGACCCAGTTCCCATCCATTTCTCCGCCTAAAGTAAATATCACCGCAGAATATCCCGGAGCTAACAACGAATTGTTGATTAAATCCGTAGTAATTCCTTTGGAAAGAGGATTAAATGGAGTTCCAGGTATGAAATATATGACTTCGGATGCCGGAAATGACGGGGAAGCTTCCATTCAGATTGTATTTGATCTGGGAACAGATCCCAATGTAGCTGCAGTAAACGTGCAGAACCGTGTATCTTCAGTGGTAAATAAACTTCCGCCTTTGGTAGTGCGTGAAGGGGTAAAGATCACGCGTGAAGAACCCAACATGTTGATGTATATTAACCTGTACAGCGATGATCCTAAAGCTGACCAGAAATTCCTTTTCAACTATGCAGATATCAACGTAATGTCTGAATTGAGAAGGGTAAGCGGTGTTGGTTTTGCCGATATCCTGGGAACCCGTGAATATGCCATGCGTATCTGGCTTAAGCCTGATAGATTAACAGCTTATAATATTTCAGCAGATGAAGTAATGGAATCTCTGAATGAGCAGAGTTTGGAAGCTTCCCCGGGTAAAACGGGTGAGAGTTCCGGGAAACGTTCTCAGTCTTTCGAGTATGTATTAAAATATCCAGGTCGTTTCAATAATGAAAAAGATTACGGAAACATTATTTTAAAAGCAAAACCGAACGGAGAATCTGTAAGGCTGAAAGATGTTGCCGATATAGAGTTTGGAAGTTCCATGTATGATATTTATTCCACATTGAACGGAAAACCTTCAGCAGCAATCACGGTAAAACAATCCTATGGATCCAATGCAAGTGACGTTATCAAAAATGTGAAAGCATTGATGAAAGATCTTGAAAAAAATAACTTCCCTAAGGGAATGCATTACGATATCAGTTATGACGTTTCAAGATTCCTGGATGCATCTATGGAAAAAGTAATCCATACTTTGTTTGAAGCCTTTATTCTGGTTGCTATCGTGGTATTCCTATTCCTTGGTGACTGGCGCTCAACATTGATTCCGGCATTAGCCGTTCCGGTTTCATTGGTAGGAACATTTGCGGTAATGTCTGCTTTCGGAATTACCCTGAATATGATTTCCCTCTTTGCCTTGGTAATGGCGATCGGGGTTGTGGTAGATGACGCGATTGTAGTTATTGAAGCCGTTCACGCCAAGATGGAAGAAAAACATCTTTCTCCATTGAAGGCTACTGAAGAAGCTATGCATGAGATCAGTGGAGCAATTATCGCAATTACATTGGTAATGGCATCGGTATTCATTCCGATTGCATTTATGTCCGGGCCGGTTGGGGTATTCTATCGTCAGTTCTCTATTACAATGGCTTCATCCATTATTTTATCAGGGGTAGTGGCGCTTACTTTGACGCCGGCTTTATGTGCTTTGATCTTAAGAAATAATCATGGAAAGGCGAAGAAGAAAACTCCGATTACTATTTTCCTTGATAAATTCAACAATCTGTTTACGAAAGGAGCTGGGAGATATGAGAAGATGCTGAATAAAACAGTAACGAAAAAGACAATAACATTACCGTTGTTGTTAGCGTTTTGTGCCTGTACATTCTTTCTGAGTAACTCTTTACCTTCAGGATTTATCCCGGCTGAAGATCAGGGAATGATCTATGCCATTATTCAGACGCCTCCGGGATCTACATTGGAAAGAACAAACCAGATTGCCAGAGAACTTTTGAGGGAATCTGAGGATATTGATGGGGTACAGTCTGTTTCTTCTCTTGCCGGTTATGAGATTTTGACGGAAGGTACTGGGTCAAACTCCGGAACCTGTCTGATCAACCTTAAAAGCTGGGAAGAACGTAAAGAATCTGCTGCAGAAATCATTGAAAAACTGGAAGAAAAAGCCAAAAATATTCCGGGAGCTAATATAGAATTCTTCCAACCACCTTCCGTTCCGGGATATGGAGCTGCAGGAGGTTTCGAACTTCGTTTGCTGGATAAAGCGGGAAGTGGAGATTATCATAAAATGGAGCAGGTGAGTAATGACTTTGTGAAGGAGCTTAAGAAGCGTCCGGAGCTTGGATCAGCATTTACGTTCTATTCTGCGAGTTTCCCACAATATATGCTGAAAATTGATAATGATCTTGCAGAACAAAAAGGAGTCACGATTGAAAAAGCGATGGATAACCTTTCAACATTGATCGGTTCCAACTATGAAACGAGTTTCATCCGCTTTGACAGACCCTATAAGGTAATTGTTCAGGCCGGTCCTCAATACCGTGCCTTGCCAACTGACCTGCTGAAACTGTATGTTAAAAATGATAAAGACCAGATGGTTCCATACTCAGACTTTATGAGATTGGAAAAAGTATATGGACTATCCGAAATTACCAGACATAATATGTATAACTCTGCAGAGGTAAGTGGAACTCCGGCACCTGGATATAGTAGTGGACAGGCCATCAAGGCCATTCAGGAAGTTGCGGATAAGACACTTCCAAGAGGTTTTGGTATCGACTGGGCGGGGATCTCTAAAGATGAAGTAAGCCGTGGTAATGAAGCCGTATTTATCTTCCTGGTATGTTTAGGATTTGTTTACTTGATTCTTTCGGCACAATATGAAAGTTTCATCCTTCCGTTACCGGTTATTTTATCCCTTCCGGTAGGTATTTTCGGAGCATTTTTATGCTTAAAATTATTAGGATTGGAAAACAATATCTATGCACAGGTGGCGATGGTCATGCTTATTGGACTTCTGGGTAAAAATGCCGTGTTGATTGTAGAATTTGCCGTTCAGAAAAAGGCAGAAGAAGGAATCCCTGTGGCAAAGGCTGCTATTGAAGGAGCTGCAATCCGTTTCCGTCCGATTTTGATGACATCATTTGCATTTATTGCTGGGTTGATTCCTCTGGTAATCGCAACAGGACCGGGAGCGGTCGGTAACAGAACCATTGGTACTGCAGCAGCAGGAGGAATGTTAATCGGAACTATTTTCGGATTGATGATTATCCCCGGACTGTATTATATCTTCGGAACAATTGCAGATAAGTCACGATTGGCCAGATATGAAGAAGAGAATCCTTTAACAGAACAAACTGAACCTTATGAACATGATGGAAAATTTGAAGACTAAAAATATAATCGCAGCCATTGCCTTATCACTTGTACTTGCAAGTTGTAAGACACCGATGGCGACTGTTATAAAAGACGAGGTAAAAGAAAATATTCCTCAGAACTTTAATCAGGAAGAACAGCAGGATGCTAACAACAATAGCGGAACAACACCGTGGAGACAGTTCTTTACTGATCCCAACCTTGTAACGCTTATTGAAACTGCTTTAAAAAATAATCAGGAGCTTCTGATCACTCTTCAGGAGATTGAAATTGCTAAAAGTGGTGTTTTAGCTAAAAAAGGAAGATTGACTCCAACGGTTTCTGCTGGAATAGGAGCGGGATTGAAAAAATCCGGCCGCTATACCAGTGAAGGAGCTGGTGATGCTACCACAGAAATAGAACCCGGAAAAGAAATGCCGGATCCTCTTGGGAATTTTGAAGCAGGATTAAATGCAAGCTGGGAAATTGATATCTGGAAAAAACTGAGAACTGAGAAAGAATCTGCAGTGGCCCATTATCTTTCTACAGTGGAAGGGAAGAACTTTGTTTTATCTAATCTTATTGAAGAAGTTGCAGATAATTATTATGAGTTATTGGCGCTTGATAATCAATTGGATATTATACAGCAGTATATCAAGCTTCAGCAGAGAGCATTGGAAATTTCCAAAATTCAGAAAGAAGCGGCTGCGGCAACGGAACTCGCTGTGAAAAAATTTGAAGCAGAACTTGCGAAATCCAAAGCAGCAGAATATACAATCCGCCAGCAGATCACGGAGAAGGAAAATGAAATTAATGCTTTACTGGGAAGATATCCACAGCCAATTGTGAGAACAAAGGAAAACTTTATGTCTACCATTCCTCCCACAGTGTATACCGGAATCCCATCTCAGTTATTAGCCAACCGTCCTGATATCAAACAGGCAGAGTTGGAATTGAAGGCCTCAAAACTGGATGTGGAAGCAGCAAGAAAAGAATTCTATCCTTCTTTGGAAATTTCTGCAACATTAGGATTGGAAGCGTTCAAGCCTTCATACCTTGTTAAATTACCTGAATCGATTGCTTATAATCTTGTGGGCGAGCTGGCTGGACCACTTATTAACAAAAGTGCGATAAAAGCCAATTTTCAGACAGCAGATGCAAAACAGGTTCAGGCATTATACGAATATGACAAAACCATTTTGAATGCTTATCTGGACGTTGCCAATTTAATGTCAAAGGTGAAAAATATAGATCAGTATTATCAGTTGAAATCACAGGAAACCAGAGCCCTGGATCAGTCTATTGATATTGCCAATCAGTTGTTCCGTAATTCAAGAGCAGATTATCTTGAAGTGCTTTTGAACCAGAGAGATGCTTTAGATGCTAAAATGGAGCTTATCGAAGCAAAACAAAAACAGCTCAGCACTGTAGTCGACATCTATAAAAGTTTAGGTGGAGGCTGGAAATAAAACATCATAATTCTATCAATAAACAGTTAATGTTTTTTGGAAGGGTCAATTCTTTTGAGTTGGCCCTTTTTATTTTTAACACGACATGTTCTGTCGCTGCGGATAGATATTTTTGCATTATAATAAGATAAATTGTAATACAACATAAAGTAAATTTGATTATTAATAGTATGATTTATAGCAGGTTGAAGTATTTCGATTTTCGTATCTTAAAAAGTGTTAAATTCGCTTCGTTTTAATAAACTAATTACTAACTCAAAAAACAACACGGGAATGAAAAAATTCTATCTCGGTGCATTTACCTTATGCACGGTTCTGGGCGCATCTGCTCAGGAAGTGGTGTGGCAAAAAGACATCCAATCCTCTACCCAGGATTTTCTGAGCCAGGTCACCACAACCATTGATCAGCAGTATCTGATCACAGGTAGTTCTATTCAAAGCAATAAGCAACAGGCTTCAGGCAGTAAGCAAAACAACGGTTACGATTTTCATCTGGTAAAACTTAACCAGCAGGGACAGGAAGTCTGGGAGAAATATTTTTCAGGACAAAACCATGATTATTTATCTGCTACGGTCACAACACAGGATGGCGGATTTCTTTTAGCTGGAACTTCCTATTCAGGAAAAGGCTTAGACAAAAAAGACGATTCCAAAGGCGGTTCAGATATCTGGCTGATCAGAATCAATGAATTCGGGGATGAATTGTGGCAGAAAACTCTGGGAAGTTCTTCTGATGAAGAAGCAAGATCTGTTATTCAAACTACCGATTTAGGATTCTTTGTGGCCGGGAATATACAGAACTCACCCAAAGGATACGGGTCAAAAGATGTTTCAATTACCCGATTAGACAAAGACGGAAAAGAACTTTCTCAATTAATTTTAGGCGGAAAAGGCTTGGATGAAGTGGAAAAGATGATTCCAACGAGAGATGGAGGTGCGCTACTTGGGATTTATTCGAGGAGTTCCGAGGTTCGTGATTCGGGATCTGAACAAGGTTCCGGGATGCGAGGTGCGGGTTCTGCATCAAACGTTCAAAACCCGAACCCCGTATCCCGAAACTCGAAACAAACTGAAAACTTCGGTGAGGGTGATTACTGGATCGTAAAGCTCGACAAAAATGGAAAAGTAGAATGGGAAAAGAATTTTGGAGGAAAAGGAGATGATCATGTCAGAACTTTGGCTTTAACTTCAACAGGTTTCATCATTGGCGGAGAATCAAGATCAGAAAGATCAGGAAGCAAAACCGTTGGATTGGAAGAAGGAACAGACCTTTGGCTGATTGCTCTCAATGAAAGAGGAGACGAGCAGTGGCAGAAATCTTACAATTTCAAAAACAGAGATATTCTAATGGGAATGAGTGTGATTCAGAGCCAAGATGCAAGAACCAAGAATCAAGACTTTACAAAAGGAATATTGTTGGGAGGTTATACTCAGGCTGAAGGAAGAATACAAACGGATGATGAAACCTTCTGGATGCTCTATCTGGACCAGAATGGAAATGAGCAGTGGAGAAAACACGTAAAGGGAGAGTCCAGACAAAAAGAAGAAAGACTTTCCGACTTAAAACTGAACAGAGACGGTTCGATTATTCTGGCAGGAACCAGCGCAGAAGAACTCGGAAAAGAGAACTGGAAAATCGTGAAACTGGGAGACAAACAGGTTGATCAGCTGATTGAAAAATACGATATCAAAATCTATCCCAACCCTGTTTCAGATTATGCTTACGTAGAAATTGGCTTCAACGACTTTAAAGAAGCTGATATTCTGTTATATGACATGAGCGGAAGGCAGCTTCAAAGTATAAAAACCAAAAACAGAGTCACAAAGATCAATACCCAGGCTTTGGTACAGGGAGCTTATCTGGTGACGATAAAAACTGATACCAACAAAACGGCGAATGCCAAATTAATTAAGAAATAAACAGATGAGAAGAAAAGTGATACTAGTATCCTTATTGTCCATGATGGCACAAAAGGGATATTCTCAGCAAAGTGTCGGAGATGTTGTAACAACTCCTGTTGCGTCACCGTCCATGGCAGCCATGTCCCGTTATTCCGATGTACCCATGTCATTATCCTCAGGGCTTCCTGAAATCGGCCTTCCTCTTCTGAATGCACCGCTTTCAGATGATACGGCATGGCCAATGGGATTAGGTTATAATACAGAAAGTATTTATCAGTCCGGTACAGCGAGTGATGTGGGAGCAGGCTGGTCATTCTTTGGAGCTGCCGTCATCTATAAAAAGATTATTAACGGACTGGATGAATGCTATGATAATGCAAGTTCTGCCAATTATCTGAAAAATGAATTTGATGATATCTACTACTATAATCTTCCGGGATTATCCGGAAAGTTCACTATAAAAAGGGATATCGTAAATAATACGTTTACCCTGATTAATCTTACCCCTAACCATGTCAAAATTGATTATGTAAGGAACAGTAATACAGCAACTTTTAAAGCAGATAGTTTTACCATTACCGCAGATAACGGATACCAATATATTTTTACAGATTTTGATGCGGCCAGATATAGCTGTGGAGAGTTTTTTATGGGAAATGAATACAAAACAGCATATTACCTTACCCGTATTCTGAATCCTATCGGAGTAGAAACAGCGGCGGTAACCTATGATAAAAAAACAAAATACAAAGGAACCAATAATCAATACTTAATCTTCCAGCAGAATAAAATCAAAAGCATTACCAGCCGCAAAGGGCAGGTAGCATTTGACTATGTATATGATGAAACGCTGGAAAACAAAGATGCCAATGCAGAGGCTACTAGTGATCCCTATAGTTTACAGAAAATATACATGAAAAACCCTGCCGGAGAAACATTGTATTCTTATGCATTTAATTATACCATGCTTTCTGTAGGAACTGCTGCTGCACAGAAGAAAAGGATACTGAATTCTGTTATTAAAAATGATAAAAATGGCACTCCTATAGAAAAAAATACTTTTGTGTACACCTATCCTTCAGGGGATGGAGCATTAAAAAAAATGATATCTCCTACGGGAGGTGTAGCTGAATACAACTATGAACCCGGAGAACTGTATTTTAATTTTAATGATCCTGCATTTCTTGCCGGTCTTGTAGGAACCAGTGAGATATCTTATCCCAATATTCAGTATTTTTCTGCTATTAACAGTGGTACGATTAATACCACACAATCTCTGGTTTATAACTTCAATATCCCGGGAAATCAACAGGTAAAGAAAAACTTCCGATTTGTCCTCAATATTACAGATTATGAACGTCCCGATCCTCCACCACCACCATTCCCACCTAAAGAACATAATCTAAAGATTACCTTAAAAAGAGGAACTGAAGTTATTATTCCCACTTTTACCGTTACTTATGATCTATATAACCAAATATATAATCTGAATGCTTATCCGGGAGATTATACTCTGGAAATCGTGCGTACTGGAGAAGCAAAAGCCAATGGAACTTTCAGCAGTTCGGAAGTAAAGGTATACCCGGGACCTTTCAGAAATGCAAAACCAGTAGGACATTCGAGGATTAAAAATATTAAGTATTATAAAGATATCAATGACACAGCTCCACAGAGAACTGTAAATTATACCTATGATTCTTTTGATCTGCCTGACAGTGCAAGCGGATATTTATTTGAAAATGAGAAAGACAGTGAAGAAGATATGGGGACTACGTATACCCTATATAAAAATGTAAAAGTTTCAGAAGCAGGTAAGGGGTCTGTACGTTATTCATTCAAAAATCCGGATGATTATCCGAAGCAGCAAACCGTAGGAGGATCATCTCCTGAATATTTCTGGCCTTATTACAATATCACCAAAGGAGGACTGCTTTCCAAAAAAGAAAATTATGATGATCAGAATACCCTTCTGACCACAGAATTGTATGATTATGAACTGGATAATTTTTCAGATAACGAATATAGCTTTGTAGCAGGTTCCAAAATGACTTCAAAACCCGCCTACATAAAGAAAAGCATCAATACCAATAAGGCGTTCTACCCGGGAGGAAGATTTTTGGAAAGTAAATCTGAAACTACAGTCAGCAGTTCTAACTTAAAACCCGTCTATACAAAGATGACTACAGATGGTGATATTGCTGAAAAGACTTATACGTATCCGATAGGACTGTCTGCTTACCAGAAACTTGAAAATGCCTACATGACAGGGGTTCCTGTGATTACAGAAGAAAAGAAAAACGGGAAAATATTGTCCAGAGGAGAAACATTATACAGTAATCCTTCTCTTCTGATGCCTACCTCTGTATTGGCAACCAATATTGCAGACGGTTCTAAGAAGGAAACCGGAACATTTGATTTGTATGATGATAAAGGAAATCTTCAGCAGATAACATCCGCTGTGGGAATTTCCACGACCTTCATTTATGGATATAATAAAACACAACTCATTGCCAAAATAGACAGAGCCAAGTTATCAGACATCCCGCAGTCTGCTATCACGGCTATTGTAAATGCTTCCAATGACGATTATATCCAGCCTCAGGGAATAACTCCACAACAGTCAGAACAAAATCTCATTAATGCCCTTGATACGTTCAGGCAAAATCCGGCATTGGCAAATTATGTTGTTACCACCTATACCTATGATCCTTTAGTAGGGATGACCAGTACAACTCCACCATCAGGTTTCAGGGAAGTGTATGAATACGATGATGCAGGAAGACTGAAGAAGGCAAAAAAAATGGAAAAAGATGCAGGAGGAAATATCTCGTATAAAACTGTAAAAGAATATCAGTATCACAACAAACAATAAGCACCATACCATGAAAAATTTTTTAAATATACTCAGTCTGTTGTTTGTGACATTCAGCTTTGCGCAGACCAACCTAACGGCTTCTGAAAATTATATTTACAGCAAAACATGTCTGAATAACGATTGTACCAAAACTTCAGAAAACGTACAGTATTTTGACAGCTGGGGAAGGCCGGTACAGGGCGTAGCCATTAAAGCTTCTCCTTTGGGAAATGATGTGGTAAGCCACATAGAATATGATAACTATGGAAGACAGGTAAAAGATTATCTTCCGGTACCACAGACAGGAACACAAAACGGAGCGTTTTACCCCTCTCCGCTTGCCAATGCCTCCTCTTTATACGGTAATGAAAAGATCTATTCTGAGAAACTCGTGGAAAACTCTCCGTTGCAAAGAATACAACAGCAGATTCCTTTAGGAAATGCCTGGAGTAATAATCCTATCATGTTTTCTTATGATGCTAACAAAGATGGTGAGGTCACAAAATATACTGTGACAACCACATGGGTAGAAGGAAGAACAAACAGTATTCTTTCCAACAATGGAAACTACGCTGTTAATACTTTAGCCAAAAACATGGTAACCGATGAAGACGGCAATGTTACCATAGAGTTTACCAACAAACAGGGACAAATGATTCTTGCCAGAAAAATGCTCAGCGCTACCGAAAAGGCGGATACTTATTATGTGTATAATGAATTCAACCAATTGGCATATACTCTTCCGCCGTTGGCTTCTGTTTCCGGTGCGGTTTCTGCATCCACCCTGGATAATCTTTGTTACCAATACCGTTATGACGGATGGAACAGACTGGTAGAAAAGAAACTACCGGGGAAAGGCTGGGAATACTTGGTGTATAACAAAGCTGATCAGATTATTCTGACTCAGGATGCAGCGCTTAAAGGAAAAGGGCAATGGTTTTTTACCAAATATGACCAGTTTGGAAGAATTATTTATACAGGAATTACAAATAATACAGCAAGCAGGGTAACGATACAAAACAGTGCCAATATCAATACTGTTTTATATGAAACCAGGGTTGCAACAGCAGGACTGACCTTAAATGGCATGGCTGTTTATTATACTAAACTTGCCACACCTACCACTGTCAGTCAGGTGCTAAGTGTTAATTATTATGATACTTATCCTGCTGGAACTCCTGCAGCACCCACTCAGGTAATGGGGCAGGATATTCTTTCTCAGGATGCCCAAAACAGTGTGATCAGTACGAAAACCCTGCCTACAGCTGCTTATGTAAGGAATATTGAAGATAATGGCTGGACAAAGAACTATATCTGGTATGATACCAAAGGAAGAGCAGTTGGATCGCACACGATTAATCATTTGGGAGGATATACCAAAACTGAGTCTGAAATCGATTTTTCAGGACTTATTAAACAAACCAAAGCTTACCATAAAAGGCTGACTGGTGATCCTGAAAAGACCATTACCCAAAATTATGAGTACGACAGCCAGGGCAGACTGCTGGTACACAAGCATCAGATTGATAATAATACCGTAGAGATCCTTGCGCAAAACACCTATAACGAGCTTTCTCAGCTTTTAAATAAAAAAGTGGGCGGAACCCAGATATCCCAGCCTCTTCAGACGATTGACTACCAGTATAATATCCGAGGGTGGATGACTCAGATCAATGATCCTGCTAATCTTGGGAATGATCTTTTTGGATATAAGATGAACTATAACCAGGTAGAAGGGCTGGAAACTCCTAATCCTGATTATCCTAATTTGAAGGTGAAGCCAAGGTTTAACGGAAACATTGCCGAAATATCCTGGAAGACTCTGACAGAAGAAAATGAGCCTCTGAAAAGATACAGCTATTCTTACGATGCCTTAAACAGACTTTCTGCAGGCTTTTACCAAAAGGCAGGGAAAGAAACGGCGAAAGAGTATTTTGAAAGTATGGAATACGATCTGAACGGAAATATCACGAGACTGAAAAGATCCGGAGAACTGGTCATTGGAAATACAACAGCTCTGGCCATAGATAATCTGAAGTACGATTACACAGGAAATAAACTGATCAGGGTTACCGATGAGCAACAGAACCCATCAGGCTATCCTTATATGGCTAATCCCGGAACCATAGGCTATGATAATGACAACTCAGACGGAAACGGAAATATGATCAGCAACCCTGATCAAGGTATTTCTGCTATCCAATATAATTATCTAAATTTACCGCAACAAATTACCCAAAACGCTAAAGTAACCCAATATACCTACAGAGCGGATGGTGTAAAGGTAAAGAAGCTCTTTGGAGATATAGAAACGGATTATCTGGACGGGTTTCAGTATAAATCTACCTTCCAAATAGAATCATGGAATGGAGAAGGAATTTTCCAGCCTGATCCGAATGAGATCCCGGTTTTAAAACTAAGGATCATTCCCACAGCAGAAGGATATTACGATGTACTGAATGAACGCTATGTCTATAACTATACAGATCATCTCGGAAATGTAAGACTTAGCTATACAGACACCAATAAGGACGGGATCATCCAGCCAAGAAGATATTATACCTCCATTTGTACAGGAAAATTTTGTATTGATGATTGGAAGCCTGGTGAAATAGTAGAAGTGAATAATTATTATCCTTTCGGAATGATGCATAATTATACCGCTACGACGCAGAATGCTTATCAATACAAGTACAACGGAAAGGAGCTTCAGGAAAGTGGAATGTATGATTATGGGGCAAGAATGTATATGCCTGACCTTGGAAGATGGGGTGTAATAGATCCGCTGGCAGAAACATCCAGAAGATGGAGTACTTATGCCTATGCCTATAATAATCCTGTGATGTTTATTGATCCGGATGGAAGAGAAAATGTGTCTGCATTACATTGGAAATTTGATCAAAACAGTACTATCCTTGGAAGCAGTTGGTTTGGCAGTTCTTATGAAAGTGCAGGATTTGGTAATAATTTCAAAACCATGTGGAATGGTGGAGATCATGGTGGAAGTTCTCGAGCTATGCAGGGGCCTAAACCTGGTTTTTGGAAAAGTATAGGTAATGCCATTAGGTGGTTATTTGGTGGGAACAACAATAAAATTAAATTAGAAGTTGGTCCAGCAGAAAGAATACCAGAAGATTATAGTGCCAGCGGGAGCAGGTTATTTGGTTTAATACAAGGAGCCAATTATAATCATATGGCTGAATACCGCGCACGACGTGATAATCCTTTTTATAATGAAGGAGAATCTAGTCTGGACAGGTCTTTTAGACTAATGAATAGTTCCCACATAGAAATAATGCAGGACTTCGGTGGTGGTGGTTATAATATGTTTGGAGGGTATGGTAGACTTGCAAAAGCAGCTAATGCAGTTGCGGCAGCAGAGGAGACGGGAAATGGAATATCTAAAATACTTTCTTCTATCGATGAATTTGATCCTCTTGTTACATTATACAGAGGAACTAGTGGATCTGAAGTTGGAAGTGAATTTTTGTTTTTAACAGATAATGTTGAATATGCAGCCAGTTATATTAAAAATGGAGGAACAATCAATCAATACCAAATTAGTAGATCTGGGCTATACATTTTGGAACATACTCAAAGACTATCAATTAGTCCCGGACAGCATATGGGAATCTCAGGTACTTTTAATGAATATCTATTCACAGGGAAAGATTTGGTCGAAGCTTTAAATAAGCTAGGTATATCACATATTCCTTAAAGATAAAATAAATAAAATGGAAAATAAAAATTTTTGTTGTGAGAGATTAAGTTTTTTTAATAGACCACAAAATAAAGCAAGTCTCAATTTTAGAATTGTAAAATACATTGGTGATTTTAGAAAAAAAATGCTTTTACTAGATCCTAAAGCCGACGAAAAAGGATTTGTCATTACTTCAGGTTATGAAATAAGTGTAAATGATGAAAAGACTATGAGAATGGTCGTAAATTACTGCCCCTTTTGTGGTCAAAAACTGAGTGATTTTTATAAATCTGATGATTATGTACAAGAAATCATTGGGTAAAAATTGATAATGCTTTCCCCCGCTGGCGCGAGCGTCCCGCTCGTGCCCACAAATAAACAAAACCACTGCACAGCAGTGGTTTTTCGTTTTATTAAAAGTGTATTTTTTATAAGCTCTATTATTTATCAAGCAGCTTTTCCAGTCTGCTCATCATTTCATCCTTTTCCTTCAGCATACGCTCATACAAAGCTATTTTTTCTTCGTGAAGCTGAACAATTTTATCAATAGGATTGATATTTTGGACTTCAATTCTATTATTAAACATTGCATTATCTGAAAAAGTACAAGAAATTAAATTCACAGCTTGCTCCTCATCAAAATTCTGAAAAGCTTCTACAGGAATTTTCAGTACTTCGGATATTTTTTCCAGCAGCTGGTTTTCAATGGTTTCTTTTTGTTCAAGTAAAGAGATCTTTTTTTGGTTCCAGTCTTCACCTAAGTCCAGCGCCAGTGCTTCCTGCTTGATGCCCAGCATTTCTCTGAAACGTTTTACATTTCTTCCCTGATGTATTTTGTAGTCCATTCTTTAATCAATTTGTGAAGATTCAAAGATAATACATTCTGTAAAGTAAAGGTTAA
Source organism: Chryseobacterium indologenes (assembly GCF_002025665.1). GTDB lineage: Bacteria > Bacteroidota > Bacteroidia > Flavobacteriales > Weeksellaceae > Chryseobacterium > Chryseobacterium metallicongregator. Next base: position 859,346 of record NZ_CP018786.1, read on the forward strand.
AAAATGTCCGGTAAAATATTCCGGCCATACGTAGTAAAGTGTCGGCAACTGGTTTATAAACGGTTTCCAGCCACTCATAGAGTTTCTCTAACCATTATCCTAAGTGTCTATACCACCTTCATTAAGTGAGTAAAGGCACTTCAGAGCTGCCTTTACTCACTTAATGAAGCCTCTCCGCCCGCTGGCACAAGGGTTTCGCTCATATTCGTGAGTAAAACAAAAAGCCACTGTTTTTGCAGTGGCTTTTATATGTATAACTGGTTAATAATTATATTTCTCCACCCAATATAATTATCTAAATTTACCGTAACAAATTACCCAAAACGCTAAAGTAACCCAATATACCTACAGAGCGGATGGTGTAAAGGTAAAGAAGCTCTTTGGAGATATAGAAACAGATTATCTGGACGGTTTTCACTATAAATCTACCTTCCTCATAGAATCATGGAATGGAGAAGGATTTTTCCAGCCTGACCCTAATGAGATTCCGGTTTTGAAACTGAGAATTATTCCCACAGCAGAAGGATATTATGATGTACTGAATGAGCGCTATGTCTATAACTATACAGATCATCTCGGAAATGTAAGACTTAGCTATACAGACACCAATAAGGATGGGATCATCCAGCCAAGAAGATATAATGCTTCTATGTGTAGTGGTAAATTTTGTATTGATGACTGGAAACCGGGGGAAATTGTAGAGGTCAATAATTATTATCCTTTCGGGATGATGCATAACTATACAGCCACTACTCAGAATGCCTACCAGTACAAATACAATGGTAAGGAGCTTCAGGAAAGCGGAATGTATGATTATGGGGCAAGAATGTATATGCCGGACCTTGGACGATGGGGTGTAATAGATCCGCTGGCAGAAATATCCAGAAGATGGAGTAACTATGCTTATGCTTATAATAACCCTGTAATGTTTATAGACCCGGATGGAAGACAGAACGTGTCTGCACTAAATTGGAAATTTGAGCAGAACAGTACTATCCTTGGAAATAGTTGGTTTGATGATTCTTATGTGAGTTCAGGCTTTGGAGGGAATTTCAAAACCATGTGGAATGGTGGAGATCATGGAGGTTCGGGAAGTAGACCCTTCGTACAGACACAGGCGTTTGCAGATCTGATGGATGCATTTTATAATGGGGGAAGTGGCGGATTGGTTAATCAGAATGGTACTTTGAAATGGTGGACAGATTATGAGGATTCTGACCCAAATGTCACTGGAGTGGGACAATTTAACATGCTGAAATTAAGGCGTAAAAATTTTCCTTCAAATAAAGAAATAACTCCTTGGCAATTAGGTGTAGAGTGGCTTTCAGGAACAGGTCCAAAACATCGAGATTTTACTAATGGAGACTTAATGACAGAAATGTTAAGACAACATAGTCATGTACAAGCCACTAGGGATATTATCCTATCTAAAATGGCTTTAAGTCAAAGTAGTTTAGAGGGGTCAAATTCTTATAAGCTAGGTGGTATAAAAGGAGTTGGGCTTTATCTTAAAGATTATTCAACGTTATTAACAGGCGGGTTAACAGGGAATTTAGCAGTAACATATTTAGGATCTTATAACTTAGAATACACGGCAGCAGCATATAATAAGAGTGTAGTTGTTTCATTTCATGTTGAAAATTCTTCTACAATGCAATCTGCGTCCCGCCCTCCTGTGCTTGGCTATCTTCCAATTTGGCAACAGACAGCGGGGAAACTTATTAATGAAAAATTTAAAACAGGTTGGGGGTCTAAAACTACTCAATCATTTCACTGGACAGAAGTATTATATCTAAAATGAAAACAAAATTAAAATATTTATTAATTACACTATTAACAATTATGTTATATAGTTGTGGTGAAACTAAGCCAAAACAATCAGATTTTATAGGAACTTGGAAGTCATCTGATAATGCATATATCAAATTAAATAAAAATGGAACTTGTATTTTGAAAGGGGTCGATCATTATAAAATCAGTAGTTTTCCAAAAAATAAAAATAGAGAATTAAATGATGAAGGAACTTGGCAGTTTACAGAAAATGTAGAAAGTGGTATTCTTGATAATATAGACAATGGAATTACTATGAAATATAATCTACCCGAGGGAACAAAAGGGGAAATTTTATTTTATATCTCAGGGCAAGGTATCAATGGAAATAACCCACCTTGGAATATTTTTATATGGGAAGGTGATCCTGATGAAATGCTAAAATACGAGTTTGAAAAAAATAATTAAATACATAAGCAACAAACTGCAAGCTAGTGTTAGCGTTCATATCAGGTGTTTCAGATGTGTTGGTAAAAAGACCACCTTGGAAATGCCAGGGTAACCTTTACCAAAAACAGCGCAGGCGTTCCTGAAATTATCGATACCAACAATTATTATCCTTTTGGGCTGAACCATATCTCAGGGGCTTTCAGTACTTCTAACTTTGGAGGTTTCTACAGTTATAAATACAATGGTAAAGAGCTTCAGGAAAGCGGAATGTATGATTATGGAGCAAGAATGTACATGGCTGACATCGGACGATGGGGTGTAATCGATCCGCTGGCAGAAACATCCAGAGGATGGAGTACCTATGCCTATGCTTATAATAATCCTGTGATGTTTATAGACCCGGATGGAATGCAGAATGTGTCTGCATTACATTGGAAATTTGATAGGAACAGTACTATTCTTGGAAACAGTTGGTTTGATGATTCTTACGTAAGTTCAGGCTTTGGTAATAATTTCAAAACCATGTGGAACGGAGGGGATCATGGAGGAGGTTCTGGTTATTATTTTAGTGGAAGTGACGCAGTTAAAATGCTCAATTATTTTAAAGATGGAGGCACCATGGATGGACTCAGTTTTGATGGTAATGAAGCGACATGGTGGAAAGGAACACCTACTTTAACTTCTTATAGTGGGACAGATATACATGGAGAAATTGATCTCGGAACAGGATATCATGCCAAATTTAGTGAGCTTCCAATGGAAGCCTATAAAAACTGGGCAGATTGGGGAGCTACTACTGTTGGAGGAGGATTTAAATATGTTGCTGACCAGAGAACGTCTCTTTATAATAGCGGATATTGGATTGATAATCTTGGACAAATGAGAAGTACTGCATATGCAGGAAGAGCTAGAGGATCGTTAATAGGACTAAGAAGCGATTATGTTCGAACTACTACAATGCTTGGGAAATATGCCAAAAGAGCAGGTTATGTAGGCTATGCAATCAGTGCAGGACAAATAGGGTATGGAGTTTATAAAGATGATTGGAAGTTTGGTGTTAGGGCTCAGGTAGCAACAGCAAATGTAGCCGGAGGAATGGCTGGAGCGGCAGCCGGAGCTTGGGCACTAGGTAAATTCGGCGGAGCTATAGGAACCCTTGTTGGACCTGAGGGAACGATTATTGGAGCTGCAGTTGGTGGTATTGTAGGAAGTATTGTAGGAGGAGTTTGGGGTGGTGACATTGCCGAGGGTTGGGCAAGTAAAGCATTGAATAAAGCCGATTATTAAATATAATAAAATAAATAATGAATACAATTGAAATAAAAAGTAGTAAAACAAAATTAATATTATTAGTATTAGGCTCGCTGATATTTACAATATTAGGTGTCTTTTTTGTAGTTAGTCCTCATAAATTTGCGTCTTTTATATTTAGAAGTGTAACAATCATACGTATGGTAGGAATTGTAGCAATATTGTTTTTTGGATTATGCTTGATAATTTTAATAAAAAGTTTGCTTACAAAGAAATTTAATCTTATAATAAATGAAAAAGGAATTATTGATAATTCTAGTTATGTAAGTGTAGGACTAATTTTTTGGAATGATATTAACTCAATAAAACGGATTGATGTTGTCTCAACAAAATTTTTAATTATTAATGTAAAAGATCCCAATAAATATTTAAATAAACAAAGCGGGATAAAGAGAAAAATATTAGAGAGAACAAATAAAATATATGGTACGCCTATTTCGATTTCTTCCGCTACATTATCTTATAATTTTGATGAGTTTGAAAAGACTATTTCCGAATTTTATAATGAATATAAGAATGCTCCGAAGTAAAAATAAATATTAGAAATACATGTAAAAAACTAGGAACTATATTACCCCCGCTCTCGCACGAATCCTTTCGTGTGGCAGGTAATAATAAAAGCCACTGCAAAAACAGTGGCTTTTACTTTTTATTCTAGAGAAACCGTTATATTTACTAGTATAGAAATCATATCAAATATAAAATGAAAAGAAATGTCACGAAAGGTAATGGTTTATAAAAAATGGTAAAGAAATTATATGGAAGAAAGAGATATTATTATACGAAAAATCCTAGAAAAATTATATATTGAATTTAATCCAGAAAATCTCTCTAGGCTCACTATAGATCAATATAGAGATTTCTTCTTTTCAATATTTGAATACATAAATCTGTACAAAAATAAATATCATTTGACAGAAAAAGATTTTGTTGAATTTAGCAAGAATATACATCATAAGTATAACTTTGATGAATACGAAGATAACTGTTGGGAAAGAGTTGCTTTTTTTATGGATGAGCTAATATTTCGGTTTGCTACACCTCCACCTTATTTTTTTCATGCTAACTTTGAAGATTTTAAAGATAAATTAAAAAGAGACTTTACAGAAGGTAATGGTTTGTGAAAATTAGTATACATCTACTCCTTTGAATATCTAAAATATGAAGTTAAAACAATTAAATAAAATAATAGTTTTGATAGTTTTTGCTATCAATACAAATATCTTTTCGCAAATAAAGATGTCTGATATTGAGAACAAGAAATTTTCAATTAATTCAAAAACGCAAAAACAGAATCTTATAAAAATATCTGATAACAGCGATTATAGTATTTATTATATAGTAAATAGAAGAGATTTTAACTTAAAAAAAGGAATAGGAACCAGTGGCATAGCTAAAATTATCTTTTTTTCGAAGATGTATAATAAAGGTATACTTATTAATTTTAAGCAGATGATATATCATGCAAAAACAAATATTTATAATATCAGTTTGCATACAGGGGCTAATGATAAGTATATGTTTGTTTCTTCAATGGCTGTACTAGATAAAGACTTCAACTACGAATATTTTATAAAATATCATTATATGCAATCACCCCCATCAGAAAATGGGGTTTACAAATCCTGGATTACAATACAAAACACTAAAAATTATTGTAATTTAATAGACATTGATCTAAGAGATAATGTTATTTATGAAAACATTAATGATATTTTGAGTAATATTCCGAAGATACCAAAAGAAAATAATATTGAAAAAAAGTGTACTCCTATAATTTATGATATGGACTTAAAGGACTTTTTTTCAGAGAAGATTATCAAATAGTTTTTATGTCCCCTGCTGGTGCGAGCGACTCGCTCGTGTTCACAAATAAACAAAACCACTGCTGTGCAGTGGTTTTTCGTTTTATTAGAAGTGTATTTTTTATAAGCTCTCTTACTTATCAAGCAGCTTTTCCAGTTTGCTCATCATTTCATCCTTTTCCTTCAGCATACGCTCATACAACGCGATTTTTTCTTCGTGAAGTTTTTTAATTTCTTCAATAGGATTGATGTTGAAAGTAGGTTTGGAATTTCCTATGTAAGCATCTTTATCAATATTAAATGTATTAGAAATAATATTCACAGCCTGTTCCTCATCAAAATTCTGAAAAGCTTCTACAGGAATTTTCAGTACTTCGGATATTTTTTCCAGCAGCTGGTTTTCAATGGTTTCTTTTTGTTCAAGTAAAGAGATCTTTTTTTGGTTCCAGTCTTCACCTAAGTCCAAAGCCAATGCTTCCTGCTTGATGCCCAGCATTTCTCTGAAACGTTTTACATTTCTTCCCTGATGTATTTTGTAGTCCATTCTTTAATCAATTTGTGAAGACTCAAAGATAATACATTCTGTAAAGTAAAGGTTAAAAAATGTCCGGTAAAATATTCCGGCCATATGTATTAAAGTGTCGGCAACTGGTTTATAAACGGTCTCCAGCAACTTCGGAAGTGTTTTCAGTCACTCTAGTAAATGTCTGCAGTCGCTCATTAATTTGCTATAACCATTTCGTAAACTGTCTCCAAACATTTAAGAAATGCCTTCAGACACTATTGTAAGTACCTTCGGACACTTTATCAAATAGGTATAACGACTTTACAACCGTTTCAACTGTTTTCATAAGTCCCTATAGCCTTTTATTCAAGTACCTGGAGACCGTTATTGAACCCTCTTCAGCCCCTTCGGAACAGCCTGTAACCCCTTCCTTAAAAGCCTCCAGACCGTTCCATAAGACCCTTTATCCACTTATCAAAGTACCTGGAGACCGTTATTGAACCCTCTTCAGCCCCTTCGGAACAGCCTGTAACCCCTTCCATAACAGTCTCCATACCGTTCTATAAGTGCCTGTCACCCCTTATTCAAGCAGCCGGAGACCGTTATGGAACACCCTTTAGCCCCTTAGATAACTGGATCTACCCCCTTACCCAAGGGGGTAGAGGGGGTTGGTGAAGGGGGTAATCACTATATTTTCAATAAATAGATGTAAGTAATGGAACCAGGGCATACGGTAATATTTTAATTTCCTAACTTTGTAGTTCTCAATAACAATCAAAACAAAACGATGTCAATCACCAACGAAGATCAGATGCTCGGAATGCAAAAAGTAAGCGAAGCTGTTGCCTATACGCTGAAGAAGATGATGGATTACGCCAAACCCGGTATGACCACCAAAGATCTGGACGAATATGGAGCCAAAATACTGGAAGGCTTTGGAGCAAAATCAGCCCCTTACCTTACGTATGGATTTCCAGGCTGGACCTGTATCAGCGTGGACAATGAATTCTGTCATGGGATTCCAACAGATCAAAGGATTTTGAAAGAAGGCGATCTGATCAATATTGATGTTTCTGCAGAATTGGACGGATATTGGGCAGATAACGGAGGTTCTTTCGTGATTGGAGAAGATATTCACGGACATCAAAAATTGGTGGAGGCCTCCAAAGATATTTTAAGAAAAGCTATCGACAATATCAAAGGCGGGGTAAAAATAGCAGACATAGGATTGTTAATGGAAACAGAAGCAAAGAAGAGAGGTCTTAAAGTTATTAGGAATCTTGCAGGCCATGGAGTAGGGAGAAGCTTACACGAACAGCCTGATGAATTGCTGAACTACAGAAACCGCTATGATTCCAGACGTTTTAAGAAAAATTCTGTAGTGGCTATTGAAACATTTATTTCCACCGATTCCAATATCGCTGTAGAATTAAAAGACGGCTGGACCATGGTAGGCAATAAAGGCGGTTATATGGCCCAACATGAACATACCATTGTAATCACGGATGGAAAACCGATCATTTTAACTGAAATGAACGAAATCCTGAATTAAAAGAGGTAGGTTTATCACAAAAACATGTATAATAAAAGTTTTATAAGGCACAATTCTATCATAACTTCCTTGCTGAAAATCTTTGATTTTCTTGCGCCTTATAAAACAAAGCAATATTAAAAAACCTTTGCGCCCTTGCGTTAAAAAAATAAGTGTTCTTTTAATTTCAAAGCTTCATCCAATCAACTTGTTGATGTTTTCTTTGCTCCCTTATCTTCAATATTAATAATTGAAAACTTTGCGTTAAAAATAAACCCTATTATCCACCATCAAAACTCTTTCAGAATACTTTCATAATCCGCTGTAAAACCATTTTCCATAGTCCCTTCAATACAATAGGTTTCCACATCTGTAATTCCGGTATAACTCCTTAAAACATCTTTGATATAAGCGGAGATATAATCAGGTGCACCCTCCGTACTTCTTCCGCCCGAAGCAACCGCTAGATATACTTTTTTATCTTTAAACTGTCCCACACGATTCCAGTGTTCATCAAAAATATAGGTAACACCTGCCCGGATCAGCTGGTCCAGCCATGCTTTTAAAAGAGTAGAAATTCCCAGATTAAACATGGGCGTTCCCATAACAATAATATCTGCTTCGCGGAGTTCATTCACAATCCTGTCGGCATATGAAAGAAGCTGTCTGCTCTGTTCATCATACAATTCCGGATGTTTGTAAAACTCATGAATAGAAACTTCATTCGCTAGCGGTGGCATATCCTTTACCAGATCTCTTACCGTAATCTGACTGATAGTATTTTGTTGTAAAATTTTTTCGACAATAGCTGAGCTGAGTCCTTTGCTGTAAGACAGATCTCCTCTTGCGCTGGAGATAATGTGCAGAATATTCTTCATACTTTTTTTCTTTATTCCAATGACGATCTTGTTTTTATCAAAGGGACATGATTAATTAATTTAAAACGGTAAAGAGTGTATTCACTGGATTTGTCGAGTGAAAGCCGGGTTTTAAATTGTCAGACATGAAATACTTTGTTATATTTATAGAATAAAATCACATCACAAACTATCCGCTATGAAAAAATTTCTTTTAATCCTTTTTGGAATCGTGGTCATTCTGACTGCTGTCGTATTGATCAAAACCTATACTTATCCGTTTAAGAAAAATAATATCGGGGCAGGTGAGGGCTGGAAACCCATAAAAAATGATTCTGCAGTCATGAGACTTTCAGGAGGAATAAAAGTACCCACCGTTTCTACAGGAAGTTTGGGTGAATTTGATTATGCACCGTTTGAACAGTTCAAAACCTATTTAAAAACATCTTATCCGTTAGTCTATCAGAATACAGAAAATGTTGAGGTCAACCAATACGGATTGGTGTTCAGACTTAAAGGAAGCAATTCTTCGCAGGAACCTATTTTATTCCTTTCCCATATGGACGTAGTTCCTCCCGGAGATGCTGATATTAAAAATAACGAAGAAAATATATTCCGTCCCGATGATAAACCGTCCGAGCCTGTTTCAAAAGTAGCGGAAGATTGGGAATTTGCCCCTTTTTCAGGAGCTGTTGCCAACGGAAGAATCTACGGAAGAGGTGCCATAGATATGAAGGGAATGCTTTTTTCCTTGATGGAGTCCATGAATTCGATGATCAAAAACAAACAGATTCCACAGCGTGATATTTATCTGGCTTTCGGTTTTGATGAAGAAGTAGGCGGAAAAAAAGGAGCGATCCAGATTGCCGATTATTTTAAGAAAAAAGGATTGAAGTTCGATGCCGTTTACGATGAAGGCGGATTAATTATGCGAAAAGGAAATGTGGCCGGAATTGATACAGACGTTGCCGTAGTAGGATGTGCTGAAAAAGGGTTTCTTTCTGCAAAAATCAAAGTAAAAGGGTTGGGCGGACACTCTTCTATGCCTCCTATGGAAAGTGCAATCGGAAAAGCAGCCGTTATCATGCAGCGCCTGGAGGATCACCAGATGAAGCCTGTTATTACCCCTTTAATCAAAGAATTTTTTAATAATATCGGAGGCGAAATGCCTTTTACTACAAGAATGGCACTTGCGAATCAATGGCTGTTAAAACCGGTATTGATTTCCCAGCTTACCAAAAATAATACAACCAATGCGTTGGTGAGAACCACAACAGCTTTAACGATGATGAAAGGAAGTGATGGGACCAACGTCCTTTCTCCCGAAGTGGAATTTGTGGTTAATTTCAGGTTACTTCCCGGAAATTCAGTGAAAGATGTAAGAGATCACATTGCCAAAGCCACTGAAGGTTTTGATGTTGAAGTAGAAGAAATTGATAATACGAGAGAAGCTTCCGCTATTTCTCCAACCAATACAAAAGCTTTTAAAATGATAGAAGCCGGAGTGAAAGAAATTCATCCAGGAGCTATTGTCACTCCATATCTTACCATGGCTGGAACTGATGCCGGTAAATATGAAATTGTAAGCAAAAATGTCTACAGGTTCATGCCGATTAAGATCAACAGTGCCGAACAGCAGAGTATTCACAGTACCAATGAATATCTTAGTATTGAAAACTATCTGAAGATGATCCACTACTTTGAGTACATCATGAAGAATTATGATAAATAAATGTCAATGGTGAATGGTGAATTCGCTGCACTTGTGAATTTTAATATAAGCTCGTATATAATTAAACGCGGTGTTCGCAAAGTTTTTTATGATGTTTAATTTCTTTCGATCGCTAAGGCGTTTCACTCAGCAATGTATGTACTAAGGTCCTGGCTGAACGAAGTGTCTTTGCGAACTAATAAATTCTGTATATCAATAAACCTTGCGAACCTTAGCGTTAATTGTGATTGACAATTGATTTTGCACAGCAAAAATTGCCCCTTGACTTAACAATCTTTCAAATCTTTTTCACAAAAAATATATTGCGTCAAGTTTTGTCGCATTACGGATATAGCTTTGTCATATCAAAATTACAGAGCTATGGAATTGCCATTTTACTTAAACTTTAACGACTTTGAAAGTAATTATTACGATAACCTTGAAAAATGGTTTGAAGAATATCATAATACCAGCGAAACAGATTATCTGAAAGCGCTTGCGGAGCTTTACCGTCCGTATGTGTATTATAACTTTGCAGATGACATGCTAAAGCCCGATGCCTCCATCGAAGTGAAAGACTGCTTTTTCCCCTATCATGAAAAAATCGGGATCTCTTTCTGTATTGATAGTGAAAACGGAATTTCCCCATCCAACGGAATCAATCAGGTATTTGAATTTAAAAATATCTCCATGATGGAGTATGCCCAGCATATTCTGGATAAGATCAATAAATTCTGTTCAAAAAATACCCATGCTCTGGACGGCAGTAAGAATATTCAGGATTATATTAATAACTATGCTATTATTACCTCAATGGAAGGAGTTGGCTATTGTATCAGCTATAACCGTCATCAGAAAGCCATTCCTTTTTTAAAAGCGTATCTTCCTTATTATGGACAGACCGTTAATATGGCGGTATACAGAGACTTTCTTTTTTCTGTTGTTCAGATTGCAGAGTTTATAGATCAGAAATTAAAAACTGTACATGCTTTTAAACAGACTATTTATGCACGCTCAAGAGCAGAAGCCAAATTCAATGTGCAGTTGAGCCGTCAGTTTTTGACTTTGTGCAACTAAAATTTTACACCAAACATTCATACTTAATTATATTGCGGAAAACTTATGTTTTCAACCAAAAATCCCGGTCAGTAATGATCGGGATTTTGTATTGCAACTTAATGAATACTTGCTTACGTGTATTACTTGTTTTTTTTATAAGGAATGTTCCATACCAGATCAGCAGCCAGATAATGAACACCTCCATGGTGAATACTTCTGCTGTCTCTGATCAGATCATCCATATATCCAATATCTACAGTAAAGGGTGAATTGGGAATCGTAAACATATAATAAGCCGAAATACGCATTTCACGATATCCAAACGAACTCCATTCAGGATCCGGTTCGTTGAGATGGCTTATAGAAAACAACGCTTCTGCACTCAGGGCCAGTTTCTGATTGTTTTTTGGAGATAAATTATAGGTGAGTTGACTCTTGATACGTGTTCTCAACTGAAAATCTTCTTCGACTTTATGAAAGTCTGCATCAAAAAACTTCCTGAATTCCTGACGTATGGTACTTTTAAGTTTCCATTTCCTGCCAAGATCAAAAGTATAGGCATATCTTCCATAAATTCTGAATTCCTGTTCTGTATTTTCCTTATCATAAGGAGCTGTACTTTCGTATTGTGGCTGACGTCTGTAACTTAATGCATAACTATACTGCTGGTGTGGAGCAAAGGAATGATAAATTTCATGATTTAAAACAATGATCGCTTGCTTTGAAAACAGATTGTGATCATCCGGACTGCTTTTTCTCCCGATGGCCACATAGCTCAAAGCCTGTTTTTTGCCCAAAGAGTCAAGTTGTCGCTTTACTCCAAAGGCTCCCCAGAATGCATTGTTGGCATCTCCCAGTCCAGGTGGACTGATCTGTGCTTTTATTGATGTTCCTATACATCCCAATAAAAATAATCCTGCAAAAAATTTCTTCATGCTCAATAGTATAGATAGCTGTTTTACTGTTAATTTTAAATAACTGCGAAACCATGAAACGGATGAGAATACTGTTGATACGCAGAGAGAATACTTTGTAATAGCAAAATTAGAGGCTTTGTTCATAGAATGTTTATTCAAAATCTTTTAATACTGTTTAAAAACAAGACAAAGTAAAGGCCTGATTTAGGATAGATTTAGGAATAAAGATTGTCTAAGAATTGAAAATGAGTTTCAGAAGAGTATTCTGATTGTGGATAAAATGTTGGTAACTTGTTAGTAGTTTATGGATAACCTATTTTTTATTTATAAATAATGCCATAATAGATTGATTGTCTATGGTATAGGTGTAATAGTAAATTGCCACAATATAAAATACTGTGGCAATGGGGTTGTATGGACTGGTTGATTTACTTGTTAGTTCTGTCTTACTCCGCACATAGCATCCCATGTTGTCCAGAAATGGGCATTAATAGCTCCGATAGGAGGATTTGTACTGTCTGCAACAATGCCTACCATTGAAGCACAGTTGGAGTTACAGCCTATTTCATTATGACTTCCAGCCTGAGGTGGAATCTGGCGCCAAGTACCGGTAGATCCGCTTAATAATTCTACTTTGATTTCAAAAATCCCTGAAAGATTAGGAGTCTGAATCTGTTTAGTAGGATTCTCACTTGAGATGAAATCACTCCAGTCTCCCTGTGAAAAAGTTACACGCCATGTAGAAATCATTTTAGAAGTATCATTTTGTGGGGAAAGATACACCCAGAATTGTGCTCCGTTTCCAAGTACTAACTGACCTGAAGAATTTGCATTTACACTTGTTGATGTCATATTGATTTGTTTTTTAGGTGATTAGATTGTATTTCAAAGTAACGAAGAACAAGGCTCCTGCAGTAGAGTATAAATTACCAATTATTAGAGTGGGTATAAATACCTATGAGAAAAGGTATTAAAATCTTAATCATAAAAAAGCCTGTGCTAATCATTAGCACAGGCTTTTATTTCTTGCAGAGAGGAAGGGATTCGAACCCTCGATACAGTTACCCGTATACTACCTTTCCAGGGTAGCTCCTTCAACCACTCGGACACCTCTCTTTTTGAGATTGCAAAAATAGTGTATTTTCTGGAATATCCAAATAATTCTTACAAATTAATCTGTAATTTCTCCACAAAGGCTTCTGGTGAAATTATCAGCAAAACTTCCGGAGTAGCTTGGATTATCAATTAAGTGCATAGCTTTGGTAATCGCTGTTTCTGCTGTCATGTCTCTTCCGCTGATCGCTCCGATTCTGGAGAAAATATTACTGTTTTCATATTTTCCGAATGAGATACCTCCTGAAATACACTGGCTTACCACCACAATTTCAGTTCCGTTATCCCGGATTTCCTGAAGCGTTTCCTGGGTTTTTGCACTGCTGAAAATAGTTCCCGAGCCAAAAACCTGAAGAATAAGAACCTTCATTTTAGGGATTTCTCTGAAGTGGCTCAGATGCATTCCCGGAAAAATTCTCCAGAATAAAATATCTTCAGAAATATGTTCATCCACGTGAAACTCTACCTCAGGATCACAACGGAATAAGTTGTCTTTAATAATATTCAGATGAACGCCGGATTGTCCTAAAATAGGATAGTTCGGACTTGAGTAAGCATCAAAATACTCTGCAGAATATTTCAACGTTCTGTTTCCTCTTAATAATTTGTATTCAAAATAAATGGCAACCTCCTGAATGACTGCTTCATCATTCTCGTAAAGACTTGCATAATAAAGACTGGTCAGAAGATTTTCCTTGGCATCTGTTCTCAGATCACCAATCGGAAGCTGAGACCCTGTCATGATGACTGGCTTTCTTAATCCTTTTAGCATGAAACTTAGTGCTGATGCGGTATAAGACATCGTATCCGTTCCGTGAAGAATCAGAAAACCGTCGTAGTCATCATAATTTTTGTGAATATAATTTGCGATAACTCTCCATTCTTCAGGTCCCATATCCGAAGAATCCAGTGGTTTGGCAAAAGGATGAACAAAGACTTCACATTCCATAAGCCTCATTTCAGGCATCTTTTCGAATATATTTCCAAAATCAAAGGCACGGAGACTTCCGGTTTCGTAATCTTTTTCCATTCCGATGGTTCCACCGGTATAGATGAGCAGGACTTTTCGCTTCATGTACTAATTTATTAAGAATTGGGCCCCGATTAGGGTTCATAGGTCAAAATTACGTTAATTTGCAAAGATTTGAAAATGAATGAAACGCTTATCATGAAATTTTATAAAAATAAAATGAAAATGGCAGATGTTTTATAGGGCTATTGAAAAAAATAACTAAATGCGGATGAAAGATTTAGCGCAAACTTTTGAATATTTAAAACAGTTTTTAACCGAAGAAAGACTAGAGAAAATTGAACATTTTTCTCAGGAAAGTTCAGACTTTGTTCTTCCGGTGGTAGAAGATATCTATCAGTTTAGAAATGCAGCTGCGATTGTACGTTCTGTGGAAGCCTGTGGTTTCCATAAAGTAGTGGCGTTGCAGGAAGAATATAGTTTTGAACCCAACCTTCGTGTAACAAAAGGAGCAGATACCTGGGTTGAGGTGGAAAAACTACCCCGGAATATGGAATCTTTCCAGAATATTAAAGACCGGGGATATAAAATAGTGGTTGTTTCGCTGGAAAAGAACGCTAAAATGTTACCAGAATACGAAATAACACAACCCATTGCTTTGGTTTTCGGAACTGAAATGGAAGGCGTTTCCCAGGAGATTTTAGATTTTGCTGATGAGACACTGGCTATTCCAATGTATGGCTTTACCAGAAGCTTTAATGTTTCTGTAGCCGCATCAATTTGCATGTATGAATTAAAACAAAAGCTGATAAAGTCTGGTATTGATTATAAACTGAATGAAGAAAAGCTTTTAAGGATGCAGATCCTTTGGGCAGTGAATTCAATGAGAAGCGGACAGCAGATTTTTGAAAAATACCTGAAAGAGAATAATATTGACTGGAAATAAGATTCAGAAATAAAAAAGAGAAGATTCAATGTCTTCTCTTTTTGTTTTTTATATCATATTATAATAATTCCAGGCTGCTACAAAAACGCCGGCCGTTTCCGTTCTGAGTCTTTGATTTCCGAGTGAGACTGCTCTCACTTTATTTTCTGCCAGAAATGCAATCTCCTTTTCAGAAAAATCACCTTCAGGGCCAATTAAAAATGTAAGCTGCTGCAGTTGAGGAATGTTTTTAAGATCAATCCTTTCCAGATTCTCATGGCAGTGCGCCACAAATGTATGTTCCGGATCAATATTTTTCAGAAAATCACCTAGTCTTACAGCGTCGTTGATAACCGGAAAATGAAATCTCAGACTTTGTTTGGAGGCAGCAACAGCCTGTTTTCTGATTTTATCAATATTAATATTCTTACGTTCTGTTTTCTCTGTAACAATAATACTGATCTCAGAAATTCCCATTTCCACAGCTTTTTCTACAAAGAATTCAATTCTGTCAATATTCTTAGTAGGAGCGATCGCAATATGAAGTTTCGGATTGAATTCTGGTAGATTTTCTTTGATCTCAGAAACTTCAATACCGGCTTTCTTGCCTTCTATAATAAGTTTCCCGGAAGCCCGTTTCCCTTTTCCATCCGTCACATGAATATCTTCTCCATCTCTCATGCGAAGAACTTTTACGATATGCTGCTGCTCTTCATCATTGATTGTAACTTTATTTCCGTTGATATCTCCGTAGAATAGTTTCATATATCCTGGTTTATAAATGCAACTCCTGTTTTGATGGTTGTATATATGTCTGTATCACATTCCCGGTAAGAACACATGTATATTTCTTCTATCCATACATTATTAATGAAAATCAGATTTAAATATTCCTGTTTTCTCAAATTATTTTTGATGGATAAATAATCTCCTTCTTTTGGAGTATAGGGAAAACTAAAAAGATGTTCAGAATTGATTAATTTTAAAACTTCATCTTTGATATCCTGAATATATCCTGTTTCAGAACTTTCTCCGTTAAACTCTGAAAAAGTTTCTGATCCCTCATGTCTTCCTGTAATAGTTTCTAATACCCAATAATATTTTGAGTTCTTTTTAGAATGCGTTCCCAGTACTTTTTCTTCTAAGAGTATTTTCATAAATCGTATTTTGCGGTTGCGGAAGTTCTTAAATCTGTAAATTCTCCTCGCTCAAACTTCAGTTTTGCCACCATAGCAATCATAGCTGCGTTGTCTGTTGTATATTCGAACTTAGGAATATAAATATCCCAACCAAGTCTTTCTTTGTTATCTTCCATTACTTTTCTAAGTGCAGAATTGGCAGATACACCTCCTGCAATCGCCACCTGATTTACATTGAGATCTTTGGCTGCTTTTTCAAGCTTATTCATCAGTATTTCAATAATTGATTTCTGTACAGAAGCACACAGATCATTAAGATTTTCCTTGATGAAATCCGGATTTTTTCTGACTTCTTTCTGAATGAAATACAGCACGGAAGTTTTAATTCCACTGAAAGAATAATCGTAGTTTTCCAGCTTCGGTTTGTTGAATTTAAAAGCATCAGGATTTCCTTCCCTGGCCAGTCTGTCGATGATAGGTCCCGCAGGATAATCAAGGTCAAATATCTTTCCGATTTTATCAAAAGCTTCTCCCGCTGCATCATCAATGGTTTTCCCGATGATTTCCATGTCAAAATAGTCTTTTACCAATACAATCATGGTATGTCCACCGCTTACGGTAAGACATAAAAAAGGAAAGGTAGGCGGCACAGGATTTGCATCTTCGATGAAATGGGCCAGAATGTGGGCTTGAAGGTGATTTACTTCAATCAAAGGTACATTCAGGCTCATAGCCAAAGACTTAGCAAATGATGTTCCTACAAGAAGAGATCCTAAAAGTCCCGGTCCGCGAGTAAATCCTATAGCAGAGATAGCATTTTGTTGTATATTTGCTTTAGAAAAAGATTTTTCAACAACGGGGATAATATTTTGCTGATGGGCTCGTGAAGCCAATTCAGGGACAACGCCGCCATATTCTTTGTGGATGGCCTGGTTCGCGGCAATGTTTGAAAGAATAGAATTTCCCTTGATGATAGCTGCTGAGGTGTCGTCACAGGACGATTCAATACCTAAAATTATAGAGTCGCTCATAATAATGGCAAAGTTAGAGAATAATAACGAGAATGAGAATAAAAAATCAGTAGCTGAAAACCTAGGGGATCAGGTACAGAAAACTGTTGAAAATGTAGAGGGAAAAGTACGGGAAACAGTGAAAGAAGCATCTGAGCTAGCTTCGGATGCTATACATCATCCTGTGGAAACAGCTGAAGAGTTTGGGAAACAGGCGGTAAAGGATGTTACCAGCTACACTTGGTGGGCAAAACTTCTCTTGATTCTCTTTTGGCTGGGGATTTTCCTTGTAGGTGGAGTACTGATTGCCATCAATCTTCCGGTAACAAAAAAATGGGCAGCTGATCAGGCACTAAAGCTTGTTAATAATGATTTTAAATCTGATTTTTCTACAGAAAGTGTGGATGTAAATTACTTCGGTGATGTTACCATAAAAGGGTTAAAAGTAAAAGACTATAAAGGATTTAATTTTATTACAGCCCGTGAGTTTCGCGCAGATTCAGACTGGATATCTCTGGCGGTAAATGCCATCTCAGGAAGCAGCAATTCTCTAAGTTTTAACTCTCTTGCTCTTGTGAATGCTGATGTAAAAGTAATTACTTATAAAGGCGATAGTATATCCAATTTTGTCAGGTTTGTAGAACTCTTTGACAACGGGAAGAAGAGAGATCCAAAGAAACCACCTTTTCAGCTGAATTCCAGAATTCAGATTATTGACTCTAAAGTTTCTATTGTTAATGAAAATTCTCCCGGTGAACAAGGAAAATGGCTGACTGCAACAAAATTTAACTTAAAGGCACCAAACGTAAAAGTCAATGGTCCGAATGTCTCGGCATTAATTAATAATATGTCATTTGTAACTTCAAGGTGGGGGAAATCTCATTTTGTAGATACTTTTTCAACAGAACTGTCTCTAACGAAGCAGTTTTTGTCATTAAAAGACCTTACCCTGAATACAGATCATACCTTACTTCAGGGAGATATTAAATTTAATCTTCACGACGGATCCTGGGCTGATTTTGCAGACAAGGTACGTTGGGATATGAATATTCAGCAGGGAAGCCAGCTAAGCGGATACGATATCAGTTATTTTGTAACCAACTGGGATAATATTAAACCTTTCAATCTTTCCGGGGTAATGACCGGCCCTTTGAACAAATTCCATCTTGAAAATTTTCTGATCAGAAACCCTGATGTGAATATTGCCACCAAAACAATGAAGGTGAATAATTTACTGAAAGGGAATTTTGCTATTGAAACGAAAGAACTTTCCACAGATTTTACCTACAAAGATTTAAAAGCGATGATGCCTTCTTTTATCTCCAAAAAGATGAAGAACTTTGCCGATGATTTTGGAAAACTGAAGTACAATGGAACGGCAAAAGTGAATCCGGATCAGATCTATGTGGATAATGGAAACTTAATGACAGGAATCGGGCAGGCGAAAATCTCCAAGCTTACCTTGACGGGCTACAGTACTGCTATGCCGAAATATTCCGGTTATCTTGATGTGAAAGATCTCAATACCTCAGTCATCACAAAGAATAAAGCAGTAGGTTTAATTTCCGGTAAATTTGATCTTAACGGGCAAAGTTTTGATGTTAATACCATGCGTCTGACCACAAAATCTCAGATTGCAAGTATTGAAATTATGGATAAAACGATCAATAATCTGTATCTGGATGGTTTATTGGATCATAAAAAATATAACGGGCTCATCACTGTTAATGATGAACAGGCTAAAGCTACGGTCAAAGGATTGATAGATTTCAGTACTTCGAGAATTGCTATGGATGTGAATGCAGATGTTACTTATCTGAACATGAACTATTTTACCAATAAGCCTGGTAGTCAGGTAGTAAGTGGTCAGGTTGACGGTAAAATGGCGATGTCTTCTATCAACGATCTTACCTTAGATGTGAATGCCAATAACCTTCACTTTGCTTCAGCTACACAAAAATATAATATTCCGAATGCCAAGTTAAAAACGTTTGTTGAAGCAGGCGGTCGTGTGATTGATGTGGATGCTCCGGGAGCAGCTACAGGTAAGATTTCAGGAAAATACAGTCTTGCGGATCTTGCAGGAATGGTAGAAAATGGAGTAGGGAAAATATTAGTGGGACCACCACCAAGAAAATTATACCGTGGACAGAATTTTGCGTTGAAGTTTGATGTTCAACAGGGATTGATCAATTATTTCTTACCCGAATTGAGATTGCCACAAGGAGCTCTTGTAGAAGGTGAATATGATGGAAACTCAAACAATCTGATTCTGAATCTTGATGCGGCATCTTTAAAATATATTATGACTAAGGAGGAAGAGATTACAGATGCTGATCAGGCGCTGGCATCTTCAAATCCTGATTATAAAATTAATGATCGTAAGAATCTCAGCAGAGACAGTGCGATGGTGGATAGTGTTAAAGTTAGAATTAACACAGGTGATCTTAACCAGCAATTGTACGCGAAGATTAACAGAGTTATTTATAATAAAAATGTGATCAAAGATTTTGAGCTTAAAGGGAATAATGAAAATGGAAATACACTTCATTTAGCCACTGTATTTAAGCATGGAAGTCCTGATGACGAGATTAATGAAAAGCTTAAAGAATATGCCATCAATGTGGATCAGTCTACTGATGCGGCCGGAGATTATGTATTCAGGTTTGAACCTACCGAAGTAAAATTCAATGACGTTACGTGGGCAATAGATACAAGTCCAGAACTGGATCACTCCATTACCTACAGAAAGAAAACCGGAGATTTTGATATCAGAAATCTGAGAGTTTATTCCGATAAAAGCGCTTTGTTTATTAAAGAAGCCCAGTTTAAGTCTGCGAAAGATTTTTATGTAGATGCAGACATCAACGATTTTGCTGTAGAAAAACTTCTGGAAATGCAGTCCGGAGGAAATACCATGGATATTAAAGGTCTTGCCAATGGAAGCGTTAAAATCAAAATGGATAAAAGTACCCTCCAGCCACTGGTAGATCTTAACATTGATGATATTAAGATGAATGGTAATGATATGGGAGATATCTCTATTTCTGCTACCAATGGATTCTCACTGAATGTATATGATATTGATGTGAAAGTTCACTCTGCCGGTGTACTGGGAAATAATAGTCTTAATCTGACAGGAACAGTTAACAATAATACATCTTCGCCAATTATTGATCTTACAGCAGAAATGCGTGATTTTGACTTATCATTTACACAGCAGTTTGTGCAGACTATTTTTGGAAACCTTCGTGGAAAAGCAACAGGTGATCTTAAAATCAATGGAAAGCTTAACAACCTTGATTATAATGGAGATATTGCTTTAAAAGATTTTGGATTAAAGCTTCTGTTTACCGGAGTTGATTATTCATTTGATGATACGGTAATTCAGCTGACCAAAGGACTTGCGATTCTCAACAATATTGAAGTACACGATGGAAGAACCAATTCTAAGGGGAATATTTCCGGTGCGATCCAGTTTGAAACCCTTTCTTCAATGGGGGTATCTCTCGTAATGAGAGCAGATAACCTGTTGATGCTGAATACTACGCAAAAAGATTTTGACTTGTTCTGGGGAAGAGTTTACGGACAGGGAGATCTGTACGTGGACGGACCTGTTTCAGGACTAAGTATAACGACTCCTAATATGAAGGCACTTAACGGAAGTACCTTTACCTTTAATTCCAGCTCTACTTCCAATGTGGAAGAATTTAAAATGCTGAGGTTCCTGAAAGAAGGAAAAGATGGTCTGATCACGCTGGAAGAAAAGAAAAAAACAGGAGCCAATATGAACATTGACTTCAATCTGGCAGTAGATAAAGGAACTACTGTAAATGTACTGGTAGGAGACGATGTGGGAAATATTACGGTAAAGGGATCTGCTGATCCGCTAAGGTTCCATATGAACAGACAGGGAAATATTGCCATGAGCGGTACCTATAAAGTAGATAACGGAACATTTGTCTCTAAAGCTATTCTGAATAAAACATTTCAGATTGAAAGAAACAGTAGTATCAGATGGGATGGGGATGCTATGAAACCTACATTAGATATTAATGCCAATTATATAAGAATGGTTTCCAATGCAGGAGAATACCTTAGCATGGGAAAACTACAGCCTATAAGTATTTTGCTGCAGGCCCATATTACTCAGTCGTTGGTAGATCCTCAGATTGATCTTAATGTAACTGCAATGGATGTATCCAGTCAGGTAAGAGAAACGCTGGCTGCGAAAATGAGCCAGGAAGGAGAGAAAGTTCTCCAGTTTGGTTCTGTATTGCTGTTGAGTACCTTCAATGTATCCAATACAGGTGGATTTGATGTAAATGTAGGAAATGTAGCAGAGTCTTCCGGATATAATATGCTGTTGAAACAGCTGGGATCTGTTCTTAATACGATGAGTAATGAATTCCAGATTGACCTTAATTATGTAAAAGGAGACCAGAATTCCAATTTTGGAGATCGAGCCAATGCAGGAGTAAGTGTAGCACTTTCCCCAAGAGTTAATATCAAGACCGGTTTGGGTATTCCGTTATCAAAAACAGATGGTGCCCAAAACAATTACCTTTCCACGGAAGGTTCGGTAGAATATGATTTGTCTAAAAAGAATGACGGTTCACTGGTGATACGTGCTTATTCCAAGCCTACAAACATCGGAATGGTGAGTACAAACGGTTCTGCTAATCAAGCCTATGGTGGAGGGGTAGTGTGGAGTAAAAGCTTCAATTCTTTGTTTAAAAAGAAGAAAAAAGACAAAAAAACTTCAGACGCAAAAGGTGAAATAAAAACAGATTCTATAAAATCAAATGGTAAATAATTAGAATATTTTAATGATTTTTATCATCTGTGTTAATTATTGTTAATATTTGATATATATTTTTTAGTTAAATTATTTTTCGTAAATTTGCAAAAAATACATAGATTTTTTAAAGAAATTGTAATTTAACTAATATGAACTATCAACTGGACGAAATAGACAAGAAAATTCTTGATTTCTTAGTAGAAAACACAAGAATGCCTTTTACTGAAATTGCAAAGCAGATGGATGTTTCTGCTGGAACAATTCACGTAAGAGTGAAAAAGATGGAAGATGCAGGTATTATTTTGGGATCATCTCTTAACATCGATTATGGTAAGCTGGATTATCACTTTACAGCTTTTATAGGTATCCTTTTGACAAAATCAAACCGTACTCAGGAAGTATTGAAAGAATTGTCAACTCTTCCTAACGTAATCGAGGCTAGCGTTATTTCCGGGAAATATAATATTTTCTGTAAAGTAAGAGCTAAGAATACTGATGATGCTAAAAGAATTATTTACCAGATCGACGACATTCAGGATGTAATGAGAACTGAAAGTATGATCTCTATGGAGGAATTCTTAAGTGACAAAAACAGACTGATCAACGCAATCTCTGTGTAAGTCAAATTTTAAACGAATAATTATAAAAGAACTTATGAAATCTCTCATAAGTTCTTTATTTTTGTAGGTATGGAAGAATACAGCTATTTTGACGAAGACCCAAAGAAAGGATGGGGATTTATACTGGCATTTGCAGCCTTAATGTTGTTTACTATAATGGGGCTTGGTATCGATGTGGATGAATATCTGCAGCATGAATATCTTCAGATTCCAAGGTGGTATTTCTATGTGATTTTTTCTATTGATGTACTGATGATGATCGGGCTGGTGCTGATGTTCTTTTACAGAAAAGTGGGAATCTTTATGTTTCCGGCTTTGCTGGTGCTGCATTTCTTTATGCACAATTACTACCTGTCTACATTTTTGTATACAGATGTTACCAACCTTTTCCTGTTTACAGGTTTCGGAATGCTTGCCATTATCCCAAAATGGAAGTTTTTTAAATAAAGTTTCAAATACAATAAGATAACAAACCGCTTTTAAATCAAATTTAAAAGCGGTTTTCAATTAACAAGGTTTATGGAAAAAATTATCTGAGTTCCAGAGAATTAAAAATTTCCTGTTTTAAAGGATTTTTTGACCAATCATCCCAAATGCCTGTATAAGGATTGTAGCCACATTTCAGAGGTTTTGATACATTCAGTCCTTTTTTGTTTTTAACAGCATTTTCAGTGTATGCCCTGCAGTCTGTGCAGACATAACGGAATTCGCAGTCTTTGCATATTTCAATATGGTCTTTGGTGAGATTCCAGTATTTTTTGAAATCAGGCTGATTGAGTGTTTCTTCAAGGCTTTGTTGATAGATATTTCCAAAGCTTTCACTCATGAGCGGACAATTTTTGATGTTACCATGCCTATCAATGCCTATCTTTTTATACAGGCAGGAATTGTGGTTGATAGCTTCTATAACTTTAGTTATATTCGTATTGAAGTATTTCAAATCCACTTTTCCACACGCAGATATTTTCAGGTCATCTTTCAGGAAATGCAGCGAGAAACGGTATTCATCTTTAGCTTTGAAAGGAGGTTTCGAACAATTGTAAAGAATGAGACTGTAAATTCTTACCGTGTTTTTTTGAAGATCCTGTATAAAAGATAGGTTGATTTTCTGATGAAACGGAGAGAAAATTTCTATTCCGGATAAGACCGAAGTTTTAAAAATTTCATCAATTTCTATAAAATCTTTTAAAGCTAACGGGTTCAAACTGTAAATAACCAAATGTTTAACTCCAAGATTTTCTATTGACAGGTATATCTTCTTTAAGATCCCTATATCTTCCATTTCTATAAAAAGATCTGTTACAGAACTGGGTTCATGATAGTCGTAAGAGAGAGGAAGGAAATTTCTGTCCCAATCATTTTCAGTAACAAATCCATACTCTTTTTCCAGTAGAAGATTGATGTAGGCCTGAACAATTTCTCTGGATTCTTCATCATAATTTGTCATCATAGTTTCAATAGAATGAGTTTTCAATTCTACAATGATCTCGTATAACTCCAGAGGATACAGTTCTGATACATTTCTTTGTAGATCCGAAATCAGGATTCTGGTGGTTCCTTTGGTGATAAGGATATTACTAAATAAGTTGAAGTATTTCATAGTAGCCGGTTCAATGATTTGATAGGTCTTTCTCGTATATAATAATTGGTCTGATATTTTTCACATTCTAAAACATAGATGACATCATTAGGTTTTGTAAGTTTCTGATCATTGAAGGGTTCAATATGTTTGAAGGTAAGCGGAAGCTTGTTTTTTTCTTTAACTTTAATTTTCATAAATAATCTGCTATTTCTTTGTCCAACGAATAGTTACAGGTATGAGACAGTGCAAGAAACTGGCCGATGGTATTAACTTCTAAAAAGTAAAACTTGCCATCTTTTCCTTTTAAAAAATCAAGTGATCCACAATTAAGATCCAATGATTGCATCAGAAGTTTAATTTTTTCTTCAATGCTAGAGGAAAGATTGTAGGGAACATTTCTATTAGGTTTTTCTAAATTATATTTTCTGAAATCAGTTTTTGTCTGTTCATCATTTTGAGAAAAAATAGCCATCGAGTAGCATTTTCCGTTGAGATAAAATGTTCTGATTTCAAATTCTTTATCAACCTTATCCTGAAAGAAAGTAATGAAGAACTTTGCTTTCTCTCTTTCGTGTACCGTTGAGGTATACATGATACCATTTAAATCTTTATCAATGTCATCCAAAATAGGATTTCCACCAATGGTTTTTACAATAGTTTTATCCAGAGAAACCAGATCTGTATTATCTGCCAGATAATATTCAGGAATTTCTAAACCTATTTTTTTAGCCTTTTCCAGTACCAGCAGTTTATTAATATCACTATTACTTTCTTTGTTGATATGTTTTTTGGATTCCAGGCTTTTTCTTACATAATCTTCCAGCCAATGCTGTACTTCATTCATATGAGCGTTTACAGAAAGGTTTTCATACTTTAAGCGTTTGATTTTTAATCTGCCTCTTCTGTACCACACGCTTGTGATCTCATCCAGAAAAAAAGAACTTCTGCTACTCCTTAATAGTATTTTTTTGTTCTCCACTGCAATTTCAAAAATTTCATCTTCATGAATACGGATGAATTTCTTTTTCATTTCAAGGAGCCATTCTATAATTTTATTAGTGGTTCTTTCATTGTTGTTGGAAATAATAAGAATCATTTTTTTAAGTAATCTTTTGTGATTTTAGAAGAATGTTGAATACTGGGTATACCTATTTTTTTTCTTTCCTGATTGGCTTTTATTGTATCCACAATAGCATCATAGCTTAGATAAACTCCATATATGATTCCTTCTTTACTTATTTGCAGATTGTGGCGGTCTACCATATTGGCATAGTCTTTTGGAATGCAGTCTCCGGATTGTATATATTCCAGCATTTTAGTTTTGAAATAAGGATATTCTTTTTCACCTATCATGTGACTGAACAAGGGGTGCATAGGCATAAACACGCCACCATTTCCAATGAGACCTATTTTTTGTACTGAAGGATAGCCGTAGTTTTCAAAGGTCCATTTCAACAGTTGTGCATTGATTCTGTCATTCTTTTCCATAAGCTGTGGGTTTCTCCTGCCTTCCGCCTGATCACGGACAAATGCCACGCTGAAAGAATCTACCAGTCGCTTATTCAAACTTTTTTTCCAGCTTGCAATTCTTTGTTTCACCTCAGTACTGTCGATACCGTATTTTTGAAACAGACCGAAATAGCTTTTTTCTGAACCTTCATAGGGAGCAATCAGAGGGATAAGCTTGTATAGACTTTTCTTTCCACCGAAATTCTTTTGATGTTGATCAGCCAGCTTAATATAAGTCTCATATTCTTTGATACGATCTTGATTTTTTGGAATGTATTTTTTAAATAGTTTTCTGTACTGCTTTATAGCTTTCTCAGGTTGGTTTGCAATCCGGTAAATACTATCAATTTCGTTCACTCTGTTATAGTAAGCAATATAATCATTGCTTTTACAGGAAAGGACGATGAAGACGGTAATGAGTAAGTATATCAAAATTGAATTTCGTTTCATTGGTAATCAGTATTTATTGGATTAACGATACTCTTATTTGTAAAAGGGAGGAATTATTTCCTCCCTACACAATATATTAACACTTTTATTGATCTTAGCAGATTTCTAAAGTTGAATCAAGTGTGTGGTCAATCCACGTTTCTTTGTCATAACATTCTCCTTTGTTAGTAGCAACGTAGTTGATAGCAGTTTCCCCACCTTTAATAGTCTGTAGATTTTTCATTTTTTTGTTTTCCAAAGAAGAGAAGTCTCTCTTCATTCCATTTAATTTTTTCATGTGTGTAATTTTTAATTGTTTTATGTAAATCATTTGTGTCAAATTATCCCATGACCTGGGGTGAATAATTCTAAACTTTATCATACACTGTACACTTGTAGTCAAAAATGAAGAATGTATTTCATCAACGTTGATGGGATAAAACTATAACTATTTAGATCACTTTATAGGGATAAAATGTGCAAATGATTTGTATTTTTTCTGTATACACAAATGCAAATTTTACTCTGAAAGAGAGCTGGGTTTTGGTGAAATATTTGAAATATGAAAAAGTATAAATTACATGATCATCATCTAAATAAAACAAAATGTCTTAATACGAGGTTACAGAGTAATATTTTCTATTGTACAATATCCGGAAATAAATAGTTTTTAGTCCGGAAATAAGACCTTGGTCAACTTATGTTGGTTATAATTTGTATGCTTTCGGTGTGATTTTTTATGAAGAAGTCCCACTTTTTACTCAAAAATAAAGGTAAATATCTTCTCTTTTTTTATAGAAAACCTCTGGTTTTAAAAATTTAAAGCTGAACAAATGAAATATAAATATAAATATAAATATAAATATGAGGCATTTCAGCAATGAGTTGAAATGCCTTTTAGTATACTATAGATATTGACTGCTTACTCAGCGAGTACTCCCTGAAAAAAAGATTCTAAGGCCATATTTTCATCCAGCCCGAACTTCTTTTTCAGGCGGTATTTGGTCATTCTTACACTCTTGGGCTCTACATTGAGGAGGTTGGCTATCTGTTTCGTATCCATTCCCAGATAGATGTAGGCGCAGTATTTTAAATCCAGAGCTGTAAGTTTTTGTTGGGCTTTTTCAGTAATGTTTTTAAAAAAATCAGGATGCAGTTCCTGAATGGTGAATCTGATCTTTTCAAAATCATTATCAACGCGGTTTTCTCCCTTTACAACCTGATGAATATTGATATCAGTATCAGAAAGCTGGTTCTGAAGGTTCTGAAGAACTTCATTCTTATGTTGGATATGAAGCTGGCTGGCTAGTACCTCACTTTGAAGCTTTTGTTGCTGAAGGGTAAGAAGTTCCTGCTCTGCTTTTAATCTGGCCTGTTCTTCCTTCTGGAGTTTGATTTGTATTTCTGCTTCATGCTTTTCCGTATCAAGCTTATTTTCTCTTTCTATAGAATATCGCAGCTTAAAATGATAAGAACGGAACATAAAGAATGCTCCAATCAATCCTATAATCCCCAAACCGATATAGAGGAGTTTCTCTTTTTTCAGACTGGCTGTTTTTTCGGTGAGAGATCTGAGTTCAGTTTCTTTTTTCTGAGATTGAAATTGAGCTTCCAGTCTTTTGGCAGTTTCAGCCTGTCCTTCATCAAAAAGAAGGTTATTGTATTCTGTTACCTTTGACTCATACTCATAGGCTTTCTGGTAATTTTTTTGTTTGGCATATAGCTGGGCAAGATCTTTTACCACATTAATCATCACATGGTAATAGACCGGCTTTTGGGTAAGAAGAATTGTTTCTGCTTTCAGGAGATATTGTTCTGATAAAGCGTCATTTTGATCCCGTGATGCAAGATTGCTCAAAACACCAAGTGCTCCAGCCTGCATTCCCTGATTAAGGGTGGTATGCTCAGTAAGGGCTAATATTTCGTTAGCATTCTTCTGAATTTCCTCCCGTATCTCAGGAGTCATAACAGGATAGCTCAAATAGTAATTGATAAGATTCAGCAGTGCCATAGCATGTACGTGTGCAGAAACATGCCCAGGAAACTGATGATATAGGGCTACAGCCTTTTTACACATTTCTATGACAGGTTTCAGATCTTTTAAGTCTCCGGTCTTTGCATGTTGGAAAGAGTAGCAAACTGCCAATGCAGAATAGGCCGAACTCAATAGATTTTTATTTCCTGATTTCTCAGCAAACTCAATGGATTTTTTTGCATATTTGGTAGCATTTTCAGCATCATTCCATTCAGTGTAGATTCCGTAGAGAAGATAATTGAGTTTTGCATTCAGCATGATTTCTGAAGGCTGCTTTTCTACCATAGGAAGTACTTTCTGTATCAGTTTGATTGTGCTTTCAGATTCACCAAGAGCATTCATGTAGTAGATATTCAGATAACTGGCATATAGCGAGGCAGTTTTATTATTGCTCTTCTGAACAATTTCATTCGCAGCATCAATGATAGGTGGAATTGTATTGTACTCGGACTGGTTAAGCTTAATAATTCCTTTTTGGGTAAGTGCTTTTACTTCTTCGGCATCATTTTGTTCCTTTTTAGCCAGTTCCATTTGTTGCTGTACATATTTTTCGGCGGTATTATATTGATCACTGACTCTGTAATATTCGGTAAGCTCGTTATAAATTTTGAATTTTTCTGCGGTTGTAATATGCTCTTCGCTCAATTGGTTTTTAATGCCATCGATAAATGTATTCTGTGCAGGGTATAAGGTGCAGATAAAAAGTATACAATATAAAAGTGAGTACTTTAGTTTCATAGGGTGAAAGTACAAAAATTGTAGACACCTGTCAATTTCCTACATAAAAAAGTAAAAATGATTTTAGTTTTTATATTGTTGTAAATCAGTGTTTTATTTGTTTTTGTAGACGTTTTGTAGTCAGTTTTAATCTCGGTTGAAGGTGTTTTGTAGTTGCTGAAATGATGAAGAAGGAATTTTTCTGTTGCAATTTTGAACCAGGAAAAAATCAAAAAATATTAATTAAAATTTTACAATTATGGACAACAAAACATTATCAATTGTTTCTTATATTACGCTTTTCGGATGGCTGATTTCCTTCATTATCGGAAAAGAAAAGTCGAATAAACTTTTAAAATATCATCTGAAACAGTCTTTGGGATTGATTATTTTTTCAGTTATATTATCCATCCTTCTCAATATCATATTGATGGTAACCAAAATCGGAATTCTTGGGATATTTGGTTTTATTCCTTTGGTACTGATGATTATCGGAATCATTAATGCAGCCAATGATGTTGAAAAGCCTTTACCTCTGATCGGAAAAATGTTTGAAGATAAATTCTCTTTCATCGGTTAGGATCTGATTTTTTTGGATATGGAAGGCTTTAAACACTTAAAGAAAAAGGGTACGGAATATGAGGTGAAGCAGTATATGGCACTTCAGCATATTATAGGAATAGCCTGGGTTTGCATTTCGATGTTGCTTATTACCAATACCGGCTATATGAAGACAGGAATTGTTTTGCTTATCTTTTCATTATTGCTCACCATAGTTTCTTTTATTCCCCCAAAAGTAAATTTCGATACTGAAAATAAAACTCTTACTGTAGCGAATAATGGTTTGAACCGAAAGATATTTATTTATAATCTGGATGATTTTGAAGGTTTTGAACTGCAGACATTTCAGTTGGGATTTATTCCTCTGGGATGTTATTTGTATGCCAATTTTAAAAATGTATCACAATTTAAACGGCCTGTAATATCCCAGTCTTTCAGCAAAAGAATCATACAGGAAATCACTAATGAGCTGGAAGATATTACTACAAAAATAAAATAAAAATACCTATCACAATTAATATAGAATTATGAAAAGATCATTCGTTATCATTGGAGTAATTTTTCTGAGCCTTTCTGCAATATCGTGTGATAAATTGGAGAAAATTAAAGAAAAGCTTTCACAGAATACTGCTCCTAAGCAGGTAAATCCTTTCAGTGTCAATTCAGGAGATCCCAACAGAGATATTATTTCTTTTAACAATAAAATCGTAAAAATGGATGATGCCCATTCAGATTTTATCAAAAACTTCCAGAATTCACTGATTCAGATGGAAGAGTATGTAAAGAATGTAACTGCTAATCCGCAGTTTTCAGGAATCACACCTATTTTCACACCTACAATTATGATGCATGCCCATCAGGAATTGAAAGCTCCTGATGTATTGGGAAAAGATTTTCAGACACTTGTTGATACAATGAAGGATACAATGACTCAATTGGAAACTTTAAAGAAAGAACTAGAAAGCTATAAAGAAGCAGAAGACTGGAAGGATGATCAAGGTAAAAAAGTAACTGAGATGAGTGAAAAAGCTAAAAAGCTAATGCAGGAAAACCGTACTGCTGCCACGGATTTGTTTGCAAAACTTTCTCCCAGAGCAGATAAGGCGGAAATAGAAATCCTTAAAGATCATCCGCTTAAAACACAGATCCTCCAATCCAGAGAAACGATGGAACTGGCTCAGAAGATCATAGATGACTCTTATGATGTAACGGATATCAATGTCTATAAAAATAAATTTTCCCAACAGTATCTGCAGATGGAAAAATTATACAACAGAAATATCAGCGAAAGTATTCCATCATCGGAAAAACAGAAGGAAAGCAGTTATCAGGCATTCAATAATTCTGTTAACGATTTTCTTGGTAAAATGAGAATTGTACAAAGGAGTCTGAATGAAAATAATCAGGAACTGAACAGAGATCTTGATGACCTGGAAAGAGAAGCAGGCTACATCCTTGATCGTTATAACAGTTTTGTAGACTGATTTACCAATAACTAAAACCTGATAGTATGAAAAAAATACTAGGAATTATTTTGATAATAATAGGCTTTTGCCTGGTAGTTGTGATTAAAATAGGACCATCCAGAGAAACTTCCTGGCTGTTTAAATATGGAGAGCTGATTCCTATGCTCGCTGGAGCAGCGATTTTGATTCCCGGATTAATCCTCTATAATAAAAACAGATAGCTATAATCATGAAATTGAACAGCCTTTGTAAGAATATAAGGTGCTGATTTGACAGGATAAAGGTATTTTTACCGCCCATTTTAAAAAAGAAAAGAAATATGGATTTTGAAATTTTGAAACAGCAGATAGAAGACGCTGCTAAGAAAGCTTTTTTAGAAGTGTATGAAAAGCATGGTGCAGAAGGAATTTACAGCTTTGCACTGTACAGCGATGAGGGAGCAATGACAGTATGTCCTGCAGCCAATACATTGAAAGTAATGGAAAATGCAGAGGAGGAAGATGCTCTTTATTATAAATATGAACCGGCAGAATGGACCTATGAAATGGAAGGAGCCGATAAAGAATTTGATAGCATCTGTACTCAGTTGAGGGCAGAGCTTAGTAAACATGATGACGATGATCAATGGTTTGAGCGTTTTCAGATCAAATTATATTCAACCTGCATTGAAGTACTGGAGAAACTTAAAAATGAGAACTTTTTCACAAAGATTACAGGCAAAGATGTTTTCCTGATTTTCACGGTTTCAGATTATGAGTTTGAACAAAAAGACCTGAAGAATCTTATCATTAGACTGAATGATAATGAATACAAAAATGAATATCTGGACTGGATGGCTACCTGGGGCAATTAAAAGAATGAGGAATTAAAAAAACACTTTAAATATATACGTATGAAGTCCGATAAAATAATTGTCTCAGAAGCCTCTTATACATTACAATCTATATAAAAGCTTTTTAAAGCATTAGACTCAACTCCCAACTAAAATATAAAGAACAATTACATTCATTATGAACAACTATCAATTTTATAAACAAGAAGGAAATCAATACATTTTTAGAAACCAGCCGGTGTTTAT
This sequence comes from Chryseobacterium indologenes, assembly GCF_002025665.1. GTDB lineage: Bacteria > Bacteroidota > Bacteroidia > Flavobacteriales > Weeksellaceae > Chryseobacterium > Chryseobacterium metallicongregator. The sequence continues at coordinate 891,217 of NZ_CP018786.1, forward strand.
TGCGGTGCTCTGCATTATTTTTCTGGTCATTGCAGGGTTAATTTTTAACAGTGTAAGAACCGGTAGCTATATTATTATGGCAGTAGTAGCACTTATTGTAGTCAACTTCTTTACCAAGAAATTTATCATCGATATGGATCGTAAAACGATTACCGGGAAACATACGATTTTTGTTCCGGCAAGAACATATCCTATTGAGAATTTCAGAAATTTTCATGTGGTAGCAACAAAATATATGGGTTTTATTACCACCAATGTAATGCTTTCTGTTTATTTTGAAGTAGATGGTAAAGAAAAACAGCTTACAATAGGCCAGGCGCTTACCCAGAAAGGAATACAGAAAATGGTCAATGAAACAGAGGATATTTTGAACATTAATCATCCTGAAAATGAACATCAAAGACCGCTATAAGTTTGAAGAAAACGGAAGTGAAATCAGCTTTATGCCCAATTACAGTTTCATTCGCACTTTGGTTTGGTGGCTGGCATTGGGAGTCATTGCACTTCCTGTGATCATCTATTATTTTATGGATAAAATGTCCGGAGATCAGTTCAAAATTGCCATGGGATTATGGGTTGTTTATATGATCTACTTCCTGTTTGACCTCTTTTTCAGAATTCCTGTGAAATATATTTTTGATAAATCGGAAAAGTGTATTTACAGAAAACTGTTACTTTCCAAAAAGCTCATGAATTTTGATGAAATGACCTATTTTGTGAATGATGAAAGAGGTGGATATTATTATTCCATCGGTAAAAAGAGAAATCAGTTTGTAAAAAACTACAGAATCAGTAATTATTTTTCAGGTTCAAAAGCTTCCGAGAGAAGACAGGACGAGTATATAAAAGAAATTTTATGTCCTGTTCTCATTGCAGTAGGAATTCCCTTGAGTCAGGAAGAACAATAATAAGCAGGGTAAAAACTAATACGATGAAGAATGAAGGTGTAACCATTCCTCTCTTTTTGACGGGGTGGTTTATACACAATAAAAAAACCCGACGGTTTCGAAGAAACCGCCGGGTTTTGTCTATATAAAACAGCTTATATTAAGCTAAAATTCTCTTCACAGCTTCTTTTACTGCAGCAGCATCAATTTTATACTTCTTCATAAGCTCTGCTGGTGTTGCAGACTCTCCGAAAGTGTCGTTTACCGCCACAAATTCCTGTCTTGTAGGTCTTTTTCTTGCAAGCATTCCTGCAACAGATTCTCCTAAACCTCCAAGGTAGTTGTGCTCTTCAGCCGTTACAATCTTACCTGTTTTTTCAACAGATTTTAAAATGATCTCTTCATCAAGAGGCTTGATCGTGTGAATGTTGATAACTTCACAAGAAATACCTTCTTTCTCAAGCTCATCAGCAGCTACAAGAGATTCCCAAACAAGGTGTCCTGTTGCAACAATTGTTACATCAGTACCTTCCTGAAGCATAATTCCTTTTCCGATTTCGAAAGGCATATCTTCCGGAATGAAAACAGGAACTACTGGTCTTCCGAATCTTAAATATACAGGACCTTCAAAATCTGCAATCGCTAAGGTAGCAGCTTTTGTCTGGTTGTAGTCACAAGTGTTGATCACGGTCATTCCAGGAAGCATTTTCATCATCCCGATATCTTCAAGAACCTGATGAGTAGCTCCATCCTCTCCTAAAGTAAGACCTGCGTGAGATGCACAGATTTTTACATTTTTGTTAGAATAAGCGATAGACTGACGGATCTGGTCATATACTCTTGAAGTAGAGAAGTTAGCGAAAGTTCCTGTAAAAGGAATTTTTCCTGTAATACTAAGACCAGCTGCAATTCCCATCATGTTTGCTTCTGCAATACCAATCTGAAAGAATCTTTCAGGAGCTTTCTCAATGAATTTCTCCATCTTCAAAGAACCGATAAGGTCTGCGCAAAGTGCTACTACATTAGGATTTTTGTCAGCCAGTTCAGCTAATCCTGCTCCGAATCCTGAACGCGTGTCCTTTTTTTCTGTATATGTATATTTCATTTTTATTTTATTAATCGAGATGTTAAGATATTAGTAGTCAGCCGGAGCTTCTAGGTATAATTGCTTGATTGCTGTTTCCAACTGCTCATTATTAGGAGCTTTACCATGCCAAGCATGAGATCCCATCATATAATCAACACCGTAACCCATTTCTGTATGAAGAAGAATTGCTACCGGTTTTCCTTTTCCAGTTTCTGTTTTTGCTTTCTCAAGGATTGCAATCACAGCTTCAAGATCATTACCATTTTTTTCTTCCAAAACAATCCATCCGAATGCTTCCAATTTAGCATGAAGATTTCCTAAACTTAATACATCATCTGTATCACCATCAATTTGACGACCATTATAGTCGATAGTAGAGATGATATTATCTACTTTTTTGGCAGCCGCATACATCAATGCTTCCCAGATTTGACCTTCCTGAAGCTCACCATCTCCGTGAAGAGAGTAAACAAGAGATTGATCACCATCCAATTTTTTACCCTGAGCTACTCCAAGCGCTACAGAAAGTCCTTGTCCAAGAGAACCTGAAGCAATTCTGATTCCTGGTAGTCCTTCATGAGTAGTAGGGTGTCCCTGTAATCTTGAATCTAATTTTCTGAAAGTTTTAAGTTCTTCTACAGGGAAGAAACCAAATCTTGCTAAAGTAGAGTAGAATACCGGAGAAATGTGCCCGTTTGATAGATAAAAATGATCTTCATTTTTGCCTTCCATTGTGAAAGGAAGTTTATAGTTCATTACCTTTCCATAAAGTGCTGTAAAGAACTCTGTACAACCTAAGCTACCACCTGGGTGTCCTGAATTTACAGCGTGAACCATTCTTAAAATGTCTCTTCTGATCTGCGTAGTAAGAGTTTTTAACTCTTCGATACTTTTACTCATTATATCTGATTTATTTGCATGCGAATTTACAATTTTTTACCGGCTTATGGAAATGCAAAAATCCGGATATGAAAACCCGGATTTTGACTGAATTGAATATTTTTCTGCTTTTAACAGCCTTCATTGAGATAAACTGAGATTTCTGTCACGATATTATTAACAAATTTAAAGCTTAGTAGTGTTCCTGCCTGACTGTCTTCAATATTAAAATAACCGGAATCTTTAATCGGTTTACCATTGGAATCCCAATCCGGGCGTACACTGAAATTGGCGTAACTTCTATAAGCATTAATCAGATCATCTCTGGTACTTCCTACCCCGATTCCGCTTTTCGTTTTAAATTTTTTACTCGAGGTTGTCATAAAGGTAATGGAAGGAACACTAGGATTAGCTTCATTGATGTAATTGTCAAAAAGATCAATCTGGATCGTCTCCCCATTATACTTCACCCTATTTTTTTTCTCTCCATTTGAGTTGACCAATTTTGTTCCTGCAATTTTTTCTGCTTCAACCTTGGGCATAAAGACTTTAAACGGTCCAATTCTTAAGGTTGATACTTCAAAATTTTCCTGAGCATTCATAAAGTTAAACGTCAATAGAAATGTAAAAATCGAGATAATTTTTTTCATGGTTTTTTAATTTTTGTTTTTTTTATTTCGATGATTTTAAAAATTAATTTATATCATTCGTGTCAAAGATAATTAAAATATAAAAGTCTATAAAATCAGTTATTTATACAAATACAAAAAAATGAAAAATATTTATTAACGGTAATGCTTTGTGGTAGCTGGATCATTGGTTTTTTACTATTAAATATCGCTCTTTTTTGAATTTTAGTTTGTGATGATTAGATTAATTTAACTAATTTTATAATTCAAATAATCTTGAATTATAAACCTTTAACTAATTATTCTTTGGTTTTTAGTCTGAATGTTTGAGTTGATAAAAATTACATACCATTATATATGAAAATTAAACAATTATTTTATTTGGGGATATTTGTGATATCCGTTTCCTCAGGGAAAGCCCAGGATTTTTTTACTGTAATCAGTGAAAGGTCTATCAAAGCAGATCCTAAAAACAGAACAGTGCAGCCGGAAAAGTCATTGACTTATACACTGGATGTAGCGGGAATGAAAAGCTATTTTAATTCAGTTCCTGAACTAAAAGACAATGACCGTAAAGACAATGCTCCAATCATTGTATTGCCAATGCCTGACGGTACGAAAGCAAAATTCAGAATCTGGAAATCTTCAGTGATGGCTCCCGAATTAGCCAGCAAGTTTCCTCAGATTGTCACTTTTACAGGACAGGGAATTGACGACAAATATGCAACCCTAAAACTTGATTTTACAGAACTAGGATTCCATGCACAGATAAAATCTTTGGTAGCAGGTGATTCTTATATTGATCCTTATGCAAAACAGGATGTCAACAATTATATCATTTATAAAAAAAGTGATTTGATTGATAAAAATCCAAAATCCTGCGGAGTGAAGGATGAAGAAGATTCTTCACTAGCAAAAAAAAACGCTCAAAAAACCACAGCTCCAAGCGTAGGAACTCAAATTAGAGTTTTCAGACTTGCAGTAGCTTGTACCAATCAGTATGCAATAGCGGCAACAGGTACAGCAACTCCCACTGTTGCGCAAACCCTCTCGGCAATTGTAACTTCTGTAAACAGAGTGAATGGAGTGTATGAGCAGGAAGTAGCCTCCAGACTAGTGTTGGTAGATAGCGAAACCAATGTTATCTTTACAAGTGCTGCTACAGATCCATTTACTGGAAATAATAATGCGAATACATTAATTAATGAAAGCCAGACTCAGATTGATTTACTTATTGGGAATGCTAATTATGACATCGGACATACCTTCAGTACCGGAGGTGGTGGATTAGCGGGATTAGGAGTAATCTGTAATAATTCAAATAAAGGAAGAGGGATCACTGGTTCACCTAATCCTGTGGGGGATCCTTATGATATTGATTATGTAGCTCATGAAGTAGGCCATCAGTTTGGAGGTCCACATACTTTTAACGCAACTACAGGAAGTTGTGGAGGAGGAAACCGTAGTGCAGCCAACGCTGTAGAACCTGGAAGTGGAATCACCATTATGGCCTATGCAGGAATTTGTGGAAGTGTAAATAACTTAGCAGCTAACAGTATTCCAACTTTCCATACCAAATCCTACCAGTCTATTACAACGAAAGTTCAGTCAACAACATGTCAGGTTACTCTTCCAACCAATAATTTCGCTCCTACTGTAAATGCAGGAGGTGATTATACCATCCCTAAGAGTACTCCGTTCAGATTAGAAGGATCTGCTTCAGATATAGATAACAATCCACTTACTTACAGCTGGGAACAGAATGATGTAGGCCCGGCAAGTGACTGGAATGCACCTACAGGCAATGCTGCTATTTTCAGATCCTATGTGCCGGTAACTGTTCCTTACAGATATTTTCCGAAACTTACTGATGTAATCAACGGTACGGTTTCTAAAGGAGAAGTTAGACCAGCTTATGCAAGAACAATGGAGTTCAGGCTGACGGTAAGAGATAATAATGCGGGTTGTGCGGGGGTAGCCAATGATGATGCAATCATTACCGTTGATGGAAATTCAGGACCTTTTAACGTAACTGCACCTACTACAGCGGTAAACTGGGCTGGTAATTCTACTCAAACAATCACATGGGATGTAGCTAATACTACTGCATTCCCGGTGAATGCTGCTACTGTAAATATTTACCTTTCCACGGACGGCGGGCTTACTTATCCTACGTTGATCCTGGCATCCACTCCGAATGATGGTTCTGAAGCTGTTACCATTCCTAACGTCAATACGACACAGGCAAGAATTATGGTCGCTGCAGAAACAAATGTTTTCTACAACATTAATCCAATCAACTTTACGATTACCCAGACATTGGGAGTGAATGAGATTGCGGCCAATAAAGATGTGTTTGTAGTGTATCCTAATCCAAGCAAAGGACTTCTGAATGTGAAATTTACCAATTCAAATGAAGTGTATGATATTACAGTATATGATGTAAGCGGTAAATTAGTGTTCACTCAGGTCAATAATAAACTGAATCATGATAAAACAGGTACTTTTGACTTGTCTCACCTGGTTACAGGAGATTATCTGATTAAAGTTAAATCTGAGAATACGGAGAAAACCATCAAATGGATTAAAGAATAATTACTTCACTCCATTGATTAAAAAAATCAGGGCTGTTTCTTAGAAACAGCCTTTTTTATTTTAAATGATGAAAATCTCAATATTCAAAGGGTAATTTTGTTTTTTCTATTGGGTTCTCAGGAAATAAAAGTTTAAACAATTTTAATAATTATTGTGGATTAATAGATGGTTATTTTTCGAATGTAAATATTTGATTTATTTTATGTTGGTTATTGTGGTTTTTTGATGTAAAATACTGTTTTTCACTATGTTGTGGTTTTTATTTTTATATTTGAAACTCTTAAAAACATCATAGTATGAAAATTAAACAACTATTTTATTTAGGGATATTCATTTTATCAATTTCTCTAGGAAAAGCTCAGGATTTTTTTACTGAAATCAGTGAACGAACAATTAAAGCAGAATCTAAAAGCAGAACAGTACAGCCTGAAAAATTTCTTACTTATAAGTTGGATGTGAGTGGTCTGAAAAACTATTTTGCTTCAGTTCCGGAGCTGAAAGATAATGAACGTAAAGATAATGCCCCAATTATTGTTTTACCAATGTCAGATGGAACGAAAGCTAAATTCAGGATCTGGAAATCCTCAGTAATGGCTCCTGAGTTAGCTGATAAGTTTCCCCAACTTATTACGTTGACAGGGCAGGGTGTAGATGATCAATATGCTACCATAAAACTCGATTTTACAGAGTTAGGATTCCACGCTCAAATAAAATCAATAGCATCAGGAGATACTTATATTGATCCCTATGCAAAAAATGATAGTGGAAATTATATCATTTATAAAAAAGGTGATTTAATTGATAAAAAGCAGAGAGGCTGTGGATCAAAAGATGAGAATTTTAAATCAGGAAAAAAAAACGTCCAAAAAACCGTAGCTCCAAGCGTAGGAAGTCAAATTAGAGTTTTCAGACTCGCTGTTGCCTGTACAGGAGAATATGCGGTAGCAGCAACAGGATCAGCTACTCCTACTATTGCACAAACTTTGTCTGCTATTGTAACAACTGTAAATAGGGTAAATGGAGTATATGAACAGGAGGTTGCTGTAAGATTGATCCTCATTCCTACTGAAAACAATATTATATTTGTAAATAATACGAATGACCCTTTCACAGGAAATGATGATGCAGATATATTAATTGATGAAAGTCAGACGGTCATTGACTCAATAATAGGAACAGCTAATTATGATATAGGGCATACCTTTAGTACCGGAGGAGGTGGATTAGCTGGATCAGGTATATGTGATTCTTCATACAAAGCAAATGGAATTACCGGTTCATCTAATCCTGTTGGTGATCCTTATGATATTGATTATGTAGCCCATGAAATGGGGCATCAGTTTGGAGCTCCGCATACTTTTAATGCAATAACAGAAGCTTGTTATGGAAACCGTGAAGCTTCCCATGCTGTAGAACCGGGAAGCGGAATTACCATTATGGCATATGCCGGAATTTGTGGAAGTACCAATAATCTGGCTTCTAACAGTATTCCTATTTTTCATACCAACTCATTTCAATCAATTACTTCAGAAGTTCAGTCTCTCACATGTCAAGTGACAACAGCAGTGGCTAATACGGTGCCTGTTGTTAATGCCGGAAATGACTATACAATCCCAAAAGGAACACCATTTAAGTTAACAGGTTCCGCAATAGATACTGAAAATAATCCGCTTACCTATTGCTGGGAGCAGAATGATGCAGGGCCAGAAGGTGACTGGAATATACCATCAGGAAATGCTGCTATATTCAGATCATTTATGCCTGTAACCGTTCCTTACAGATATTTTCCAAAACTTACAGATGTAATCAATGGCACGGTTTCCAAAGGGGAAGTTAGACCTTCTTATGCAAGAACGATGGAATTCAGGTTGACTGTAAGAGATAATAGCGCAGGTTGTGGAGGAGTAGCCAATGATGATGCTATTATTACAGTTGATGGAAATTCCGGACCTTTTAATGTAACTGCACCTGCTACAGCGGTAAGCTGGATAGGTAATTCTACTCAAACAATCACATGGGATGTAGCCAATACAACTGCATCTCCGGTGAATGCTGCTACTGTCAATATTTATCTTTCCACGGACGGCGGGCTTACTTATCCTACGTTGATCCTGGCATCCACTCCGAATGATGGTTCTGAAGCTGTTACCATTCCTAACGTCAATACGACACAGGCAAGAATTATGGTCGCTGCAGAAACAAATGTTTTCTACAACATTAATCCAATCAACTTTACGATTACCCAGACATTGGGAGTGAATGAGATTGCGGCCAATAAAGATGTGTTTGTAGTGTATCCTAATCCAAGCAAAGGACTTTTGAATGTGAAATTTACCAATTCAAATGAAGTGTATGATATTACAGTATATGATGTAAGCGGTAAATTAGTGTTCACTCAGGTCAATAATAAACTGAATCATGATAAAACAGGTACTTTTGACTTGTCTCACCTGGTTACAGGAGATTATCTGATTAAAGTTAAATCTAAGAATACGGAGAAAACCATCAAATGGGTTAAAGAATAATTACTTCATTCCATTGATTAAAAAAAGGCTGTCTTCATTTCGAGGACAGCCTTTTTTATATGATTAAACAACTCTTAAATGTTGTTTGTTTTTTACCAACCACAGACCAATGAAAGTAAGTAATCCGTTTAAAACAATTAGTTCTACACCAATTTTATAATCCGTATAAGTTGTAACTGCCGTATTAATGAAATAAGTCAATACCGGTGCTAAAAGGGTAACTGTAAGAATTGAGTATTTTCTGGAGATCTGGAATTTGGTAAAAATGCCAAAAGCAAAAAGTCCCAGAAGCGGTCCGTAAGTATATCCTGCAATTTCCATGATCAGATAAACGATGGATTTATCATTCAATGCTTTGAAAACCATAATCAGGACGAAGAAAACTACCGTGAAAATCAAATGTACTTTCATACGAAGGCGTTTCTTTTCTTTTTCAGTTTTGGTTTTGTCTTCGTTAAGGTTTAGTAAATCTACACAATATGAACTTGTTACAGCTGTTAAAGCACCATCAGCAGAAGGGAATAAGGCTGAAATTAATCCAATAATGAAAATAACAGAAATAGCCATTGGGAAATATCCCTGAAGTGATAATGCAGGGAAAAGATCATCTCCCATGACATTTTTAATATTTCCTGAAGCATCTTTAAATCCGAAAATATTGGTAACCGTTTCAGCGTTCAGTGTTCCATATTCTGCTCCGTGTTGCAATGCAAAAAGATATAATAATCCTCCCAGGAACAAAAATGCAAGGTTCACAATAAGAAGTGTTCCTGCAAAGGTTAACATGTTTTTCTTTGAATTTTTAAGATTATCTACAGAGATATTTTTCTGCATCATTTCCTGATCCAATCCTGTCATAGCAATGGTGATGAAAATTCCGCCCAGAATCGTTTTCAGGAAAAAGGTTTTGGAATTCGGATCAAAATTTATGAAATGAGTATAGTTTTTCTGTTCAAGAATTGTATAAGCTTCACCAAAAGATAAATTCAGGTTGGATAAGATATAAACAATACAAGCTACAAGACTGATAATCATAAAAGATGTCTGCAGTGTATCTGTAATAACAATGGTTTTTACACCGCCTTCAAAAGTGTACAGAAGTACCATTAATAAAAGAACAAGAGATGTTACCCAAAACGGAACTCCCAATCCTTCAAGTAAAAATATCTGTAAAACATTCACTACCAGGTATAATCTTGCGGTAGCTCCAATGGCTCTTGAAATAATAAAAAAGATCGAACCGATTTTATGTGCTTCCACATTGAATCTTTTCCCCAGATAGGTATAAATAGAAGTCAGATTCATCTTATAATAGAGCGGGAGCAATATTGCAGCAACAATAAAATATCCGATGAAGAACCCGATCACCATCATGTAGTATTCAAAACCTCCGTAAATATATTCGGAACCGGTCATTTTCCCTACAGTTCCCGGAACTGAAATAAAAGTAACCCCGCTTAAGCTGGTTCCTATCATTCCGAATGCTACGAGCCACCATTTACTCTTTTTGTTACCAATAAAAAATGACTGGTTATCAGAATTCCGGCTGGTAAAATAAGAAATTACCAAAAGGCCGATAAAATAGACGAAAACAAATAACAAAAGGATAGTTCCTGGATTCATTCTTGATTTTTAAATTTTAGCAAATATATAAAAAAGATCAGTCGTGAATCATGAATTTGAATCCCTGTTGGTTTCAAAATAAATTGTGATGGTTAATTTACTTGTAAGCAATGATTTCCTTTAAAAATAAAAACCTTCCAGAGATTGCTCTGAAAGGTTTGTATGGTAAGGGAGTTATACCGTGATTAATTCACCAAAACATCCTGAAGTTCTTCACTTTTCTGAAAACTTGCTTTAGCGAAAGGGCAGAGGGGAATAATCTTCTTATCATTTTTTCTGGCAAAATCTACGGCTGCCAGAAGCATTTCCTTGCCTACACCTTTTCCGTTGTAAGCTTCTTCCACCTCAGTGTGGTCAATAATAAATCTTTCTTCTCCGGCCCAGGTATACGTCATCATTCCTGCGCGTCTTCCATCTATGAAAGCTTCAAAACTTCCGTGTTTTTCGTCGTTGTTTTGTTTTACTTCGATCATGTTATGAGAATTTAGTTAGTATTTCTATGTCGTTGGTTAATATTTTATGAACTGGGCATGCATCCGCAATGGTGTGCAGTCTTTTTCGCTGCTCATCATCCAGAATACCTTCAAAGCTGATGTCTCTTTTGAAAACTGCTCTTTTTGTTAAGGGGAAATTTTCAAGCTCTACTTCTACATTGATGTTTTCCACATCCCATTCCTTTCTTTCAATATACATTCTCAATGTAGCTGCTGTACAGCTTGCCAGTGATGTGGCCAGAATTTCCATAGGATTAAGACCTTTATTCTGTCCGCCTTTATCAATCGGTTCATCCGTAATGATTGTATTTTCGCCGGCTGTTACTTCTGTATAATATTTTGTTTTTCCTAAACTTGCTTTTACCGTTACCGCCATTATTTTGCTGTATTGAATTTATAACTTAATGCACCTGATGGGCATAGATCTATCTGATTTTTAAGTTCTTCAGGACTTGCGTTTTCTGCTTTTATCCAAGGTCTTTCTTTAGGGTTATAGACTTTTGGAAGTGTTTTTACACATACAGCCGAGTGGATACACTTTTGAGGCTGCCAGATGACGGTGATGTTACCGTTGGGATATTCGTGTGTTTCCATATCAATTTTCTTTTAATGTTTTTTCGATTCTTCTGTCCGGAATCAGCCATATAAGAGCCACGATATAATAAAAACCTATGGCAATATAAGGATAAAAAAATGAAGTAGCGATTCCCAGGACATAAAATACAATAGAGATATATTCTTTATATTTCGAATGAATAGCTTCCTTTAGCTTTGAATCTTCTCCTTCGCACCTGATAATCAAATGTTCCAGAATGGTGTAAGCAATAGCTGACATAATGAGCCCAATACCATAGACTGCAACAGGATTTTTTGCAAAATTCGTAGTTCCGATCCATTCTGTGGCAACAGGCATCAGAGAAAGCCAGAACAGCAGGTGAAGATTAGCCCAAAGAATGCTACCATTTACTTTCTTTACCGTCTGAAATAAATGATGATGATTGTTCCAATAGATTCCTACATAAATAAAACTGAAAATATAAGCCAGAAACTTAGGAAGAAGAGGTTTGACACTGGCCCAGCTATTCCCTTCAGGTACTTTCAGTTCAAGTACCATAATCGTGATAATAATAGCAAGGACACCATCACTGAATGCCTCCAGTCTTCCTTTATTCATTTACTTTACCTGATTTTTAAAGTTTTGTATCTTCCCTTTAAGATCATTCAGCATATCCGGATTGATAACACCGCTTTCCATATCAAAATTTTCATAAAACTTTGGGAGTGAAAAAGTATCCTTGATATCTGCTGCAAACTGAGGAAAAAAAGTTTTTGCTGTATTCATTACATTTCCACCTCCGTAACCTCCGGGAGAGGTGCTCATCAAAAGCATGGGTTTATTCTGAAATACTTTTACATTAATCCTCGAGGACCAGTCAAAAACATTTTTAAAGGCTGAACTGTAAGAACGGTTGTGTTCTGCAAGAGAGCAGATGATGACATCACATTCCTCAATCACTTTTAAAAACTGATGCGCTTCATCCGGAAACCCTTTCTTTTCGAGATCCACAGAAAAAACGGGCATCGTGAAATCGTTGAGGTCTATCAGATTGATTTCTTCGTCCTGAAAATCTTTCAGAACAAATTTTACCAGTTCTCTGTTGATGGAGGTGGAAGACGTACTTCCTGCAAATGCTAATATTTTCATGGCTGATAAATCTGGTGTGAAGTTATTTTCTGTTTAAAATAGCCTTAGGCAGCGGAACGTATTCCTTTTCATCGCCAGGAACCAAAGGGAATGCTTCGTGATTCTGGTCATTCCAGTTTACCTTTGCCTGATCGATTAATTCTTTATCAGAGTTAACAAAATTCCAGAATATAAAACGTTCTTCATCGAATGGCTCGCCACCGAAAAGATAAACTGTTCCGTTTTCACTCATCTCAAATTCGCAAAGCTTGGTATCTTTAGCAATCATCAGCTGTTTTGAACCATAAGAGTTTCCGTCTGTGGTTACCGTTCCATCCAGAACATACATGGCTGCTTCCCCATAAAGATCTTTCCCGATGCTAATTTTCTTTGCTTCTTTTGTTTTGATCTCAATGAAAAATAATTTGCTGTGTACCGGAACTGCTGACGTTCTTCCGAATGCTTCACCGGCAATTAATTTATACTGAATACCATCTTTTTCCCAAACCGGAATATCATCCGCTTCAATATGATGAAAAGTAGGCTCCGACTGCTCGAGGTGTTTTGGAAGCCCTACCCAGATCTGAAATCCGTGAAGTCTTTTATCACTGTGTCTTAAATATTCAGGTGTTCTTTCAGAATGTACAACTCCTTTTCCGGCAGTCATCCAGTTGACAGCACCTGGTTTTATTTCGATAGCGCTTCCGATACTGTCTCTGTGGAAAATAGAACCTTCCAACAGGTAAGTTAATGTAGATAAGCCGATATGCGGATGTGGCGGAACATCAAGATTCTGATAATCTTTTAATTCTGAAGGTCCCATGTGGTCAATAAAAACAAAAGGGCCAACGGCTCTTTTTTCACGGAAAGGAAGGAGTCTTCCTACCAGAAAATTTCCGATATCTGCTGCTTTTTCTTCAATAATAAGTCCAATATTTGACATGATGTGATACTTTTTAAAATGTTATTTAAATAAATTGATGAGTACTGATGAAGGTTTAAAGTTTGTCATAACCTTCAAATCTCTCATCTACGATACGTTTCCATTCAGGATGTTTCTTAATAAAAGCGAAAACATAAGGACAGAAAGGAAGAAGTTTTTTTCCGCTTTCTTCAATAAAATTCAATGTCTTCTCTACTACCGCAGCCGCTGCGCCAGTTCCGGCTAATTCCGGTTCTGCTTCAGTATGGATCAAAGAAATCTGATGCATGGTTTCACGGTAATCAATAAATGCAAAATGTCCGTTGAATTCTATTTCAAACCTTTTTTCGGCTTTTACAAGAGTTATATTTTCAAATTCTGGTTTCATAATATTTGTACTAAGGGAATCACATTTCCTATAAATGCAGGAAATTGTGTGTTAAGACAATTAAACCTTATAGGTTTTAAAACCTATAAGGTTTGCCATTATATAAAGTTAATAAAAAAGGAATAATCAAAGATTAAGATAAATTTAAATCTTTTAATCTTCCAGATATCCGAATTTTCCGGTATTATAATCCTCGAAAGCCTGCATGATTTCTTCTCTGGAATTCATCACAAAAGGTCCGTGAGGATAAATAGGTTCGTTGATAGGCTCGCCACTGATAATTAAAATAACTGCATCTTCTTTTGTTTCGATGGTGAATGTTTCACCTTCATTTTTAAATAATACAAAATGATCTGATTTAACGGTTTCTTCTCCATTAATGATTATACTTCCTTCAATCACCAAAGCAGCCGTATTGAAATGAGCGGGGAAATTAAATTCTGCTTTTCCTCCAGCTTTAAGTTTGGCATTCATCATATGAACCGGAGTGAAAGTACTGGCAGGTCCTTTGTGACCATCATATTCTCCGGCAATTACTTCTATAAAACCATTTTCACCCAGATCCACTCGTTCCATTTTGGAATTTTCTATAGCCTGGTATTTTGGGCAGCTCATTTTATCCTTCGCAGGGAGATTTACCCAAAGCTGAACCATCTGAAAGATTCCTCCTTTTTTTGCCCATTCGGTTTCATGGTATTCTTTATGAAGAACTCCTTTAGCAGCAGTCATCCACTGAACATCACCTTCTCCGATCACACCGCCACCGCCAGCGCTGTCATGGTGCTCTACTTTTCCGCTATATGCTATGGTTACTGTTTCAAAACCTCTGTGCGGATGTACACCAACCCCTCTTGGGGTATCTGATCCGTTGAAATGAAATTTTGAATTGTAATCCAGCATAATGAACGGATCCATTCTTTTCATATCCAATCCAGGTACTCCCGGAATGAAATTGTGAACCCTGAATCCATCACCTACAAAGTGCGCAGGTTTTGGAGATACTACGATTTCTATTTTTTTGGTTGCCATCACATTGTTGATTTATGTAAACAAAATTACCATTGTTATATGCGAAAAGCATTGATCTGTGTTAAGTTCGTAGGAAGGGGTGAAGCTGTGATCAGATCTATTTAATCTTCCTTCGACTTCATATTCTTTCCATCCGAAATATGCAGTCTTCTAAACACGAATCCGGATAAAATTGTTAATATTCCTACGGTGAGAAAGGTTAATCGAAAAGCATTGTGGATTTCTCCTTTAATAAGATCTGTATTTTCAAATAGCTTTAACACAATAAGTCCGAAGGCAATTCCGAAACCGATGGCCAATTGTTGATTAACGGAGATTAATGAGTTTCCGCTGCTGGTCTGGAAATTTCGAAGATCAGCGATTGAAATCGTGTTCATGGACGTGAATTGTATAGAGTTGAAAAAACCTAATACAGCGATGATGGGAACAAACCAATAGAGAGAAGTGTGAATGTTAGGTATGGCAAGAAGGCATATTAATGTTCCGATGATGAATGTGTTCACCATTAAAGTCTGACGATAACCATACTTATCTAAAATTTTAATGACAGAGGATTTCCCGAAGATAGCCGTTAAAGCCATAGGAGCAATGATCCATCCTGAAGTGACTGCAGATTGTTTGTAGGCGATCTGAATCATCAATGGAAGCAATAACGGAACGGAGCTGATTCCTAATCTGGTAGCTAGATTTCCTACAATACCTACCCTGAAAGTTCTTACCTGAAACAAGTTTAAAGGAAAAATAGGATGTCCTCCCTTTTTTGCATGTTTGTAATAATAATAAAGGAATAAGAAACCAAGGATAAAGACTACAAGGACCGGCGTAATATTCTGCATATCTCCGAAAAGTTCCAGGGAAACGGAAAGTAGGAGTGAGGCCGCTGCAAAGATCAGGAAACCTTTTAAATCAAAATCAACATCATCGGATTTATAATCGGGCATGAATTTTAATCCTAAAAGAATTCCCAGCACTCCAATCGGAATATTGATAAGGAATATCCAGTGCCATGAAAGATAATCTACCATATAACCTCCTACCAATGGACCGAGTACAGGTCCGATAAGAGCAGGAATGATGGCAAAGTTCATTGCTTTGAGCAGTTCACTTTTATCAAATGTTTTGATAAGTGCCAGTTTTCCGACAGGGGTCATCAAGCTTCCTCCAACTCCCTGGACGACTCTCGAAATAACGAGATGGGTAAGATTTTGAGACATAGAACAAAACAGTGAGCCTAAGCTGAATAGCACTAATGAAAAAATAAATACTTTTTTTGTCCCAAACCGGTCTGCCAGAAATCCACTGGCAGGCATAAAAACCGCTAATGTCAGAACATAACTGATGATGGCATTCTGCATATTAAGCGGAGACTCTTTCAGATCTTTTGCAATAGAGGGCAGGGAAGTGTTCAGAATGGTAGAATCCAGCATCTGCATGAAAATAGCAGTGGCCAGAATTAAGGGAAGGATTTTCTTTATGGATGTCTTTTGTGGGTTTGCTTCTGTCATTTTGTATAGGCTGGACATAGAAAACATCCAGGCTTATTTTTATTTGAAGAACTTGCTTGCTTTAAGCGGTCTGATCCTTAGATCATGAAATCCATATAAAATTAAAAAAGTCCTGCGAGATTTCACAGGACTTTTTGATTTATTTTCTAGGTTTTTCTACTCCTTTCCATTCATCACCAGCTTTTCTATACTGGCTTAAGGTGAAAGTTTTGAAATCCTTTGTTTTATATTCGATATTATCGGTATTCTGCTCGAACGGCATGATGTAGTAGTATTCAATGTCCGTTTTATCAGATTTGTTTCCTTTTTTTACAGAAGGAACATATTTTGAGAATTTATAGCTTGGAAGATATTGTTTCAATCTTGTGTAGAAAGCTTTGTCTTCTTTTTCGCTAGGGATGATATCTACAATATTCAGATCATCTTTTTTCTTGTCAATCCAAAGATAATAGGTTTTTTCTTCTCCTATATTTCTGTTGAATGAGTTGAAAGCAAATAATTCTTTTGGTACAAGTTCCTTGATTTTCTCCGGATCTACTTTAGTATAATACTGACCTTTTGAAGGATCTACATATGTTTCAAGGTTATACATTAAAACAGAATTGTTCTCGAATTTTTTATTTTTAAAATATTGATTTAATGATAATTCTGCAGTTGCTCTCAGTTCTTTACCTCTTGCGTCCAGTTTTTTTGTCGGATTCTGTGGGTTTACATATTTTACAAATTCATATAAAACAACAGGTTTAATGTCTTTAAGGTGAGGATAAGTTTTCAGTTGCTCTGCCTTTACAAGCCAATAGAATTGTTGATAATAGTCATCCTTATCTTGGTCTTTCACACTCTTATAAGCCAAAGCAAGCTTCTTTGAATTCAGATATTTGCCATATTTTCCTTGTCCAAAAGCAAAACTTATGGCTAATAAGGCAAATAAAACAGTAAGGTTTCTTCTCATTTTTTTATAATTGATATTTTCGTTTTCCAAATATAATTATTTATTAGATATTATTTTGGATTGTGAGTTAAATTATGCCATATTGTTATTGTTAATTCAAGAAAAAATCCTGTATTGCTACAGGATTGATAAATTATAACTGAGAGAGTTATATGTTTGAATGAAAAAAATATATATTTCAATTAGTGAATTATTAAATAAACGCTATGGTCGCAAGGTTATATTCATTTTGTATACTTCGTTCGCGAGAGCACTTCGTTCAGCTATGATATCGTTTGTCTGTTGCTGAGTGAAACGCCATTGCGATCGTTTTTAAATATTAGAAATATCTTAGTGTACTCCGCGCTAAAATATCCCGAAACCCGAAACAGATTCACTAGCGCAGCGGATTGACGATTGACAATTCATCAAATACCTCTCTAATACGAAGTCTCATGTACTTTCACGGCTCTTCCGCTTGGATCATTCATTTTTTTGAATGCTTCATCCCATTCTAATGCGATAGGAGTGGAGCAGGCAACAGAAGGAACCGATGGAACGGTAGCAGCTGCAGTTTCACTTGGGAAATGTTCTTCAAAAATAGTTCTGTATCGGTATTCTTCTTTGTTCTGTGGAGTGTTTAGCGGGAATCTGAATCTTGCATTCGTCATCATTTCATCCGTAACTTCTTTTTCAGCCACTTCTTTTAAAGTATCGATCCATGAATAGCCTACACCATCCGAGAACTGTTCTTTTTGTCTCCAGACAATAGAATCTGGAAGCAAGTCTTCAAAAGCTTTTCTCAATACCCATTTTTCAATTTTCCCTTCAGCAGTGTTGATCATTTTATCCTGAGGGTTAATGGTCATGGCAATATCCATGAATTCTTTATCAAGGAAAGGAACTCTTCCTTCAATTCCCCAGCTCATCAGTGCCTTGTTGGCTCTTAAACAGTCATAAAGGTGAAGTTTGCCCAGTTTTCTTACAGTTTCATCGTGGAATTCTTTTGCGTTAGGAGCTTTATGGAAGTATAAGTAACCACCGAACAATTCATCGGAACCTTCTCCTGAAAGAACCATTTTAATCCCCATAGATTTGATAACTCTAGCCAAAAGATACATCGGAGTGGATGCTCTGATAGTGGTTACATCATAGGTTTCAAGGTGATAAATGACGTCACGTACAGCATCTAGTCCTTCCTGAACGGTAAAGTTAACTTCATGGTGAACAGATCCGATGTGCTCTGCTGCCTTTTGTGCAGCTGCAAGATCAGGAGAACCCACAAGTCCTACTGCAAAACTATGAAGTCTCGGATACCATGCTTCCTGCGTGTCGCCACTTTCAATTCTCTGGCGGGCAAATTTTGCAGTGATTGCTGAAATAACAGATGAATCTAATCCTCCTGAAAGAAGAACACCATAAGGAACATCGCTCATCAGTTGTCTGTGGACAGCATCTTCGAGACCTTTTCTCAGTTTTGAGATATCGGTTTCATTTTCCTTTACATGATCAAAGCTGTCCCATTCTCTTGTGTACCATTGCTGAAGTTCTGTTCCGTCCGGACTGTACATCAAATGTCCTGGTAAGAAGGTTTCTATTTTTTTACAGATTCCTTCGAGAGCTTTTAATTCTGACGCAACATAGTAGTTTCCGTTTTTATCCCAACCCTGATAAAGTGGGCAGATTCCCATATGATCGCGGGCAATAAGATAAATGTCGTTTTCTGTGTCGTATAATGCGAATGCAAAAATTCCGTTAAGTTTCTCTACGAAATCTTTTCCGTATTTTCTGTAAAGGGCAAGGATCACCTCACAGTCGGACTGAGTCTGAAACTCATAATCCGGAAATTCTTCTTTAAGTTCTCTATGATTATAGATTTCTCCGTTCACCGCTAATACTACTTTTCCATCTTTAGTAAATAGAGGCTGTTTTCCAGAAGTAGGATCTACAATGGCAAGTCTTTCGTGAGAAAAAATTACTTTCTCGTCCTGAAAAACTCCGCTCCAATCCGGTCCTCTGTGACGGATTTTTTTTGACATTTCCAATACCTGAGGTCTTAATACTTCAGTTTTTTGCTTGGCGTCGAATAAACATACAATTCCACACATGATTTTTATTATTTATGGAACAAAAGTAGAAGGGATGTTTATAAATAACAATAAAAAATATTTAAAAACGAAAATTTTTAATTAATTAATGTTTTAAAGTTAAAAATTTTAACTATTTCTTGAAATTGGCATGTTTTTGATTAATTTTTTTCGTTGAGCCGAAATTGATGTGATTTCCATACGAAATAAAAATGACATATTTATTAATCTATGGTAATTAATTATATGAATTTTACCCCTTACTTTGTGGCTCGAAATAATTTTTTTTCATCATTTGTGTTTTTACCTTCTTGCAATTCTCATGCAAGAAGGTTTTGTTTTTATTGTACTCCCAGTAACGTTCCTGAAACATTCCATGAGCTGAAACTTGTTCCTTCTGTAGGTCCCTGCGGAATTTTTACCTGTATAGTGTGTTTACCTGCTTTCAAATCTCCCAGAGGGATAAAATTAGGATTGGTAACCGTTCCCGGACACCAGTTTGATCTGCTGAGGTCTGAGGATGAAAGCCCGTCCTGGAAATTTCCGGAAGCCGGATTGTATAAACGATACGAGCCGCAATCTGTTCTCCATGGAATAAATGAAAATACAGCATTTCCATCCATGAATATAGAATTGGCTTTTGGAACGAATTCATCGCCATTTTCCCAACCGCCGTGTCCTGTTGTGGTATATCTTAGCTGTGCATTTTTCAGATCTTTATCCAAAGTAAAAGAAACAAGAAGGCCTTTATCCTGATTGAACATGGTAGAGTAGTCCTGTCCTGCCATTTCCATAATATTTAAAGTATTAAACAAAGGAATAGCTGTATTGTTCTTATTTACGGTCTGATCACTGCTATGAATTGTAATATCAAGGCTTACTTTATGACCTCCTTTATCATAATTGCCGATAAAGGTACCTACCCAAAGTTCTTTTCCTGATAAAGCAGGTTTCAATTCTGTGATATCCTGTCGGTAAGGGCTGATGGTCTGCCAGTCTTTTCCTTTAAGCTGGATATGATTGAATTTCTGGATGCCAAAAGCAGTAAAGAATCTCATCATTTCCATAGCAGGGCTATAATTGTCGGTCGTGGTTACTCCGTAATATTGCTTTCCATTTCCGTTTTCGTAGAGAGGAAGTGTTTTTGCACCCTTTTCCAGGCCGTCAAAAAAAGATTTTTCTTTGTCATGCGGAATGAAAAATACAGTTCCGGTTCTGTCATAAGCATCTCCGTTAGACTGTTGTTTCAGTTCTACAAAAATATTTTCTCCTTCTGTAATGACAGGGAATTTTATTTTTTTAAGAATGATGGTTCCGTTGGCGTATCTCTTGATCTGGTCATCAGATTTTGAAGCGTCAGAGAAGTTGATGGTTTCATTTTCAAAAATATTCAGTGTGGTAAACCTGCTTTTCCAAAGCAGATCTTTATATCCCAGCTGATCGGTTGTCTGTATGTTTCCTTTTACAATGCTTTCAATCCCGGTATTTTTGATTTTTTTGATTGATCCGGCTGTAACTAAAGAATTTTTGTTTCTTTCTACTTCCAGAACTAATCCTAAATTCTGTCCTAAAACAGAAGGCCCACCTTTAAGTTTTAAATCATTGGTGTACCAGACTTCAATGGTATTTGAATTGACCTTTGTAACCGCTTTTTTACAGTTATATCCTAAGATCTTTTTTGTTTCATTGGTAAGTTCAAAATTCTGTTTTCCAACAGACTCTGTATCTGATGCTGAAATAATGGCTTCCGGTTTTAAAAATGCATAAGAAACAATCGTATTAGACGGCTTTTCTACCTTAGTAATCTCATAAGGATAACTGCTTTTTTGTTCTTTGATGGTACTGTTAAGAATGAAATTTTCCTTCTCATTGACCCAAACGATGATAGGAGGCTGATCCGTTGATACCTTTCCGTTATAAGAACTGGTGTACTGAATTTCATACGTCTGTGCAGAAAACAGACAGTATACGAAAACAGCCACAAAATTGAAAACGATTCTTGTATGCATAAATAATTGAGTTTGCTGCAAAAGTATTCCAAACTTTCTACAGCATCAAACCGGTTTTAATCTATACAGTTAGTAGACAATGGGATTGAAATGTTACAAAAATTGTTACATTTTTTTCTGGTAGGTTTTAAAACAAAAAAAACTACTCCGGAAAATAGAGTAGTTTAATGTATTGTTTGTTGGATTTGGATTAAGAAACTCTCTCAATCAAAGCCATATAGAATCCGTCATACCCTTCGCTAGGCATTACTTTTTCATCTTTAATCATCTTGAATCCAGGATTGTTTTTGATGAATTCATCTACCTGAAGATTGTTTTCAGATGGAAGGATAGAACAGGTAGCATATACCATTTTTCCTCCTTTTTTAAGCATTTTAGAATAGTCCTGAAGAATTTGTTGTTGTTCCTTTTTAATTCTGTCAATAAAGTCCTGATCAATTTTCCACTTACTGTCCGGGTTTCTTTTCAAAACTCCAAGACCTGAACATGGTGCATCAATCAGAAGTCTGTCAGCTTTTTCATGAAGACGTTTGATCACTTTGTTGTCAGAGATCATACGGGTTTCAATATTGTGCGCTCCCGCTCTTTTGGCACGACGCTTCAGCTCGGCAAGCTTCCATTCGAAGATATCTAATGCTACAATCTGACCTTTGTTTTTCATTAATGCAGCCAGGTGAAGTGTTTTTCCACCAGCACCAGCACATGCATCTACTACTCTTTGTCCTTCTTTTACGTCAAGGAAATACCCGATTTTCTGAGAAGAAGCATCCTGAACTTCAAATAATCCTTCTTTGAAAGCCGTGGTAAGGAAAACATTTTTCTTTTCTTCCAGCTGAACAGCATCAGGATAATTTTTAATAGGGTAAGAAACAACACCCTCATCTGAAAGGTCAGAAATAAGTTCTTTCGTTGTTGTTCTTAAAGAGTTTGCTCTTAAAACTGTAGGAGCCTGCTCATTCAAAGCAGCCATTTCTTTTTCCCAATTGGCACCTATTTCTTTTTCAAGAGTTTCAGCCAGCCATTCAGGAATAGAGTGTTCTATTGCTTTTGTAGGAACAGTGTTCTTTTTAAGTTTGGTAAGAATATCGGCGATTTTGATTCCGTCAAATTCTTCGAATTTTTTATAATTGGTTTTACTCCAAAGTAAATACGCAATAATCAATTTGTAGATATTGTTGGGTTTCACACCTTCACCCATATAGTATTCAAGGCGTTTTTTCCAACGGATAATATTGTAAAAAATTTCAGAAACAACGGCTCTGTCCTGGCTTCCCCATTTTCTGTTTGCTTTCAAAAGTCTTTCGATAACTTTATCGGCATATTTGTTTTTCTCAAAAAATGTCTCCTGTAAGGCATCGTGAATTCCGATTGCCAAGTTTCTGTGAATAAGTTCCATAAATTTGCTTCGCTGTTTGAATCTGCAAAAATACGACTTTTAATTGAGAGTTGAAGATTGAGTTGATAGGTTTGGGAATTGGAGGAGTTCAGAGTGGGGAAGTAATGCGATCTGATCTAATATTATTGATGTAAAGTCAATCTCTTTATTGATTTTTTAAGTGGTAGAAATACATTTTAATGCTGAATTTGTAAAGATTTTCCGAATATTTATATTTTTTATTTGTTGACAATAGCCTTTCACTTTAAAAACAAATACACCTATGTTTTTGCTTAATGAAAAATATTTGCTGACAAAATATACACTGTTCATTACTATACCTTATTTTCTTTGTAGCAAGTTTATTTAATTTGTACTAATTCACTATGTCGTGTTATATTAATATGCGCTTATTATCTACTATACTGAACTTTATCTCTTGACTTCAACCTCTAAAAATTTTTACCTTTGCAAAAAATAAGAATATGAGTGATACAATACTTTGTCCAAAATGCAGCTCCGAGTTTACCTATCCGAGCGATAATATGATGGTATGTTCCCAATGTTTCTATGAATGGGATCCGGCAGAAGTAGCTGCTGAAGCTGCCAATGAAGGAAAAATTCTGGACTCCAACGGAAATGAACTTCAGGATGGAGATTCTGTAGTGGTTGTAAAAGATCTTCCGGTAAAAGGAGCACCAAAACCGGTAAAAGCAGGGACTAAAGTGAAAAATATTCGTCTGAGACCAGGAAGTGATCACAACATTGACTGTAAAATTGATGGTTTTGGAGCAATGGCTCTTAAATCAGAATTTGTAAAGAAAGCGTAAGAAAACTCCGTTTTTTTATGCCTAAAAATAAGAAAAGGAAAAAATTGGACAGTGTAATCTTTCGAAAGACTTAATTGCAAGATTGCTAATGTCCGTCTGGAAGGCAGAAAGAGAATTAACCAAAAATTTCCTTATACTTTAGAAATACAAATGTAAGAAAAAGTTTCATATACAGATTCTTATGTTTGTATTTTTTTATTGATAAGTGTAAGTAAATGTATAAGTTATGCAACGAATATTGAAAGTTTAAACGGGCTCATAGGGAAAGGTCTGTTTCACTTTTAGGGTTAAGAGTTTTCGCTTAAATAAACGAAACATTTATGGTTCCTGAAATTTTCTCATCCGTATACACAACAAGTTCCTTTTCTTTTGCTCTTAATTTATTCCAGTAATAATTTCCTGCAAATCTGCTTTCAAGAACTTCGGCTTCGAGACCGGTTTCTGTAATTTTGATTTCTTTAGGATAATAAGAGAACTTTTGAAGCTGGAAATCTTCCGCTTCAGCCTCACTGAAAATATTCACTTCTCCAAATAATTTAGCAACATAAGAGTTGTAAGGATTTCTATAGGTTTCTTCCGGGCTGTCATTTTGAATCAGTCTTCCGTCTTGTAGAATAACAATCTGATCCAGCCATGGCATGATGTCCTGAAGTTCATGAGTGGAAATAATCAGAGAAACGCCATGTTGTTTTACATATCTGAAAAGCCTTTCCCTCAGTTCAATTTTTCTCGGAAAATCCAGATTACTGAATGGTTCATCTAAAATAAGAAGCTTGGGAAGTACAGATAATGCTCTGGCAATAGCGACTCTTTGCTGTTGTCCACCGCTTAGGTATTTTGGAAGTACATTCGCAAATTCCTGAAGCCCTACCACCTCAAGAAGCTCTGTTACGGTTTCTTTTTTTTGTTTTAAATTGATATTAGAAATAAATTTTCCTACGTTTTCAGCAACGGTAGCATAGGGCATAAGATCAAAATTCTGTGCTACAAATTTCATTTCAGCTTCTCCCGGAACAAGATTTCCTTTCGGTCCCAAAAGCTTTGTTCCGTTAAAAATAATCTCTCCGCTTTCCCAATCCAAAAGACCATAAATAAGGTTAAGGAGAGTAGATTTTCCACATCCGCTTTCACCGGCAAGAGCTATAATTCTGTTTTCTTCAAACCTTAGGTTAAGGTTCTGAAACAGGGGATTTTCTTTGTTGTGAGAGAAAAATAAATTGTTTATTTCTAATAGCATATTACAAATGTAAGGTTTTTATGAAAACATAATTTTTTTTATTATATTAGCGGAACTAATAAAAATAAATCAAAAATGAGAAAAAAGCTGTTTTCATTAGCTATTCCTGCATTATTTATCGCCGCTGTAATGGTTTCTTGTAAAAAAGACAAACCACTTACCAGTGAAAGTAATGAGGTGACGACTACTAAAGAAGGTAGTCAGTTCACTTTGGATACGCTAAACAGTAAGGTTGAATGGAAGGGATATAAAGTATTTAAATCTGAGAATACAAGTCATTTTGGAACAATCAGGTTTGAAAGTGGAGATGTGACGGTGAAAGACGGAAAACTGGAAAGCGGAAAATTCGTTGCTGATATGAACTCTTTAACTTCTGTGGATCTGAAAAACAGCCCGGAAGATTTAGGAAAATTAAATGGCCACCTGAAGAGCGGAGATTTCTTTGAAGTTGAAAAATTCCCAACAGCTTCTTATGAGATTACAAAGGTTACTCCGGCTACAGAAGGTGATTACAATACTCTTTTAGATGGTAATTTAACGATTAAAGGAATTACAAAACCTGTTCAGTTTAAAGCTAATGTTTCTGTGAAAGATGGAGAGGTAAGTGTAGCTACTGAACCGAAAGATATCAAGAGAGAAGAGTTTGGAGTGAAGTTCCAGGCTCCGGCTGAAAACGGCGTGATTAAAGACGAGGTAACTCTTCAGATCAGCGTTAAAGCTTTAGAAAAGAAATAATTTTTTTATTTAAGTGAAATAAGTGATTGAAGTCTGCCTCCCGAAAAAGAGGCAGATTTTTTTTTGACGGACTTATTATTCAACTTAAAATCGTATTTTTGCAAAACATTTTGAAAGGGTAAAACAATGATAGAAAAGATAGAAGAATTACTGGTCGAAGTAAATGGCTTCAATGCTACCTCTAAGGAAGATATCGAAAACTTCCGAATCAAGTACAATGGTAAAAAAGGGGTTCTTAATGATTTTTTTGAAAAATTTAAAGAAGTTCCTAACGACCAAAAGAAAGAATTCGGACAAAAGATCAATACTTTAAAACAGGCAGTTGCTGTAAAACTGGAGGATTTGAAAAATACATCAACATCTTCTGTTGTAGTTGAAAAAGAAGATCTTACAAGGCCTGCTTTTCCATTGGAATTGGGGTCAAGACATCCGATCAATCTGGTAAAAAACAGAATTATTGAAATCTTCAAATCGATTGGCTTTGCTGTGGCAGATGGTCCAGAGATTGAAGATGACTGGCATAACTTTACTGCGCTTAACCTTCCGGAATACCATCCGGCAAGAGATATGCAGGATACATTCTTCATTGAACAGAATCCTGATATTCTTTTAAGAACGCATACTTCTTCCGTACAGACCCGTTATATGGAAGAAAATCAGCCGCCAATCAGAATTTTATCTCCTGGAAGAGTGTTCAGAAATGAAGCGATCTCTTCACGTTCTCACTGTATTTTCCATCAGATTGAAGGATTATATATTGATGAGAATGTAAGCTTTGCAGATTTAAAGCAAACGATTCAGTTCTTTACCACTGAGCTTTTCGGAAAATCTAAAATCAGAATGAGACCTTCTTTCTTCCCGTTCACAGAGCCAAGTGCTGAAATTGATGTGTATTGGGGATTAAACTCTGAAACAGACTACAGAATCACGAAAGGAACAGGATGGCTGGAGATTATGGGATGTGGAATGGTAGACCCTGCCGTACTGAAAAATGTGAATATCGATTCTGAGAAATATTCAGGATATGCATTCGGAATGGGTATCGAAAGAATTACCATGCTTCTTTACCAGATGAGTGACATCAGAATGTTCTTCGAAAATGATATCAGAACACTGGAACAGTTCAAAACACTATAAAAAATCAAACCTCCGGAGCTCCGGAGGTTTTTTGTTTTTAATTACTGACCTAAGAAACAAAACGTAATTAAAAACTGATCTTATTGAAAATTTACACGTGTCTGTTTCTTATGCCCATACTTCGGTTCGAATCCGCTAGAGACCTCAAATGAAGTATTGACATGCTGCAGCTCTCTGTCTGCCTCTATTATAAAGACAATCAATGTTAACCTTCTATTACATTAAACATAAAAAAAACCTGTCTCAAAAATCAAATTATTTGACTTTTGAGACAGGCTTTATCTTTAAAACTGATGATTGTTATTTGCTAAACTTTAAAGGATATTTTACATTCTTGTAATCATCGATACTTGCTTTCAGTGATCCTACTGCAAGCTCTGCTTTCAATAACATAGGAACGTGGTTAGCATCATTGGAAACCCACATGGTTACGCCTTCTTTTTCTTTGAATACTCTTCCGCTCTTTACCGATGGAATAATCTTTAAACAGTTGATGGTACCAAATTTTGTCTTTAAATTTTCTGTTCCTGTTACTTTCAGCTGAAAAGGAAACATTTCATCATCAATCCATACATTCATATTAATGATAGTTCCCACTTTCAATTCATCCGGGCTTTTACTTCTTAAATAATAAAAGCAGGAAAGCATGTCCTGAACACCTTTTACTGATTTTAAAACCTTTGAACCATTGGCCGGAGTCTTTTTATCAGTTAATATTAAAGTATTATTATCGTGATTAAAAACGGTTTCAAAATGCTGGCGGTAGCTTCCTTCACGTACATTTCTGACATAAAAGCTTGGTAATCCCGTCTGTGTATTGATAAAGCTTTCATATAAATCTTCTACTTTGAAGAATGCTTTTACAGCACCTGTGGTTTGTCCTGTTCCTTTTACATAAAGATGAGGAACCCCTTTATAAGTGGTTTGCTTTGTAGTAAGGTTAGCAGTTCCTGCATTAAGGAAGCCGTAATGGATTCTTAGAGTAATAGATTCGCCGTCCGCGATATTATCAATCTGGGCTGTGCCAAAAAAGAATATTAATAATGCAAAAAGGATTGAAATTTTCTTCATAACAAGACATTTACAAAAACATTGCCAAATTTAAAATCTTAATTGATAGATATTTGACAAATCTCAGGTTTTTATTTAGAATCAATTAAATATGCTTCGCATTAAAATTAGTAAATTTGCAGCTACATGTATAATTAAATTATCTTAAAGATTATGATAACCACTGATATATTGATCATAGGTGCGGGACCTACAGGACTTTTTGCAGTTTTTGAAGCTGGTTTATTAAAAATGAAGTGTCATATTATTGATGCGCTTCCACAGCCGGGAGGGCAATTGGCAGAACTTTATCCTAAAAAACCGATCTTCGATATCCCAGGTTATCCTTCAGTAAATGCTGGAGAATTGGTGGATAATTTGATGGAACAGATCAAGCAGTTTCAACCTGGATTTACTTTAGGAGAGACCGCTGTTTCTTATACAAAAGTAGATGATGAGTGGTTTGAAGTGATCACGAACAAAGGAACTGTTCACAGATGTAAAGCGATTGCCATTGCAGGTGGATTAGGAACTTTTGAACCTAGAAAACCTACTTTTGATAATCTTGCTGATTATGAAGAAAAAGGGCTTGAATATTTCGTGAAAGAGCCTGAGCATTTCAGAAACAAAAAAGTAGTAATTGCCGGAGGTGGAGATTCTGCTTTGGACTGGAGTGTTTTCCTTTCAAACGTTGCAAGTGAAGTGACTTTGATCCACAGAAGAAATGAGTTCAGAGGAGCTTTGGATTCTGTAGAGAAAGTTCAGGATCTGAAAAACCAGGGAAAAATAAAGTTAATTACACCTGCAGAAGTTACCGGTATTAAAGGTGACGGAAAAGTAGAAGCGATCACTGTAGAAGTAGAAGGGCAGGAAGCTTACGATATTGAAACAGATTATTTCATTCCTTTATTCGGATTGACTCCAAAATTAGGTGAGATCGGAAACTGGGGATTGAATATCGAGAAAAATGCAATTGTTGTGAACAATGCTCTTGATTATCAAACAAACATTGATGGAATCTACGCAATTGGTGATATCAATACATATCCTGGAAAACTGAAGTTGATCCTTTGTGGTTTCCACGAAGCTACTTTAATGTGTCAGAGTGTTTATAACAGACTCAATCCTGGTAAAAAATTCGTATTAAAATATACAACGGTAAGCGGTGTAGACGGATTTGACGGAAGCCGTAAAGAAGCAGAGAAGGCAGTTGTGAAAAAAATTGACTAATTTTGCAGAATTATGTCAGACGTTAATATTAAAATCACCGACAGAGAAGGTGTAACCCACGATGTCGTAGCTCCTACGGATATGTCCATGAACTTAATGGAAATTATCCGTTCCTATGAATTGGCAGAAGAAGGTACTATTGGTGTATGCGGAGGAATGGCGATGTGTGCTTCATGCCAGGTATATGTAATTAATGATCCCGGTTTGGAACCGATGGGAGATGAAGAAGATGCCATGCTGGCTGAAGCTTTCCATGTGAAAGACAACAGCAGATTAGGATGCCAGTTACATATTGCCGATGCCATGGAAGGGCTCGAAGTGGAAATTGCTCCTTATCCTTAGAAAATATTTTTTAATCTTAATAAGAAACCCGTCCGAATTTTTCGGACGGGTTTTGTTTTTATATTTATTTCGGAGAACATATATACTCGTGTCTGATTAGAGTGTCTTCTTTGATAATTTCAAAATGACTTTCCCCTTCATTCTTTATAAAGTAATCTCCAGGGTCTATTTCATTTTTATAGGAAACCCACCATTGGCCATCTTCAGAACATTCGCAAGGTTGAATGCTTTCAGGAATTGTTCCTTTTAGCTTAAGAGATCTTATACCTTCAATACTTTCGACTCTAATTTTACATTTTTGCTTCCTGACTCTTTCCATGGCAGTCTTACAATCTTCCTTAGAATAAAAAGAAAGTGCAGGAACAATAATGAATATAGTTACAAATACTGTAGCAACGCCAAGCATTTCTTTATTAACGTTGTAGTTATTCATATGAAAATTTATAACCGTTATATTTCCTCTTTAGAAATCCACTTCCCAACCGTAGGAGCCTGATAATTTCTCATCTTTTCCAGCAGATCATGAATAGTATTGCTGATCAAAAGCATATCTCTGTTCACTTGCTTTAAGAATCCTTTATCTACCATGGTTTGAACCAGCTTGATCAGATCATCATAAAATCCGTCAATATTCAAAATTCCGATCGGTTTTTTGTGAAGCCCAAGTTGTGCCCATGTAATCATCTCGAAAAACTCTTCCAGCGTTCCGTAGCCACCGGGAAGAACGATAACCCCATCACAAAGTTCATTCATTTTGGTTTTTCTTTCGTGCATCGTTTCCACGATGATAAGTTCTGTCAGATTTTTATGAGCTATTTCTTTGGATTGTAAAAAGTGGGGAAGGACTCCAATGACATTACCTCCTTCTGCCAATGCTCCATCAGCGATGGTTCCCATCAATCCGACATCTGCACCGCCATATATAAGCTGTATACCTTGTTGAGCTAAAGTTTGTCCCAATAAAAATGCCTGTTCTTTGTAAATGTCATGCGAACCAAAGCTTGAGCCGCAGAATACAGTGATACTTTTCATTGTTTAAGTTTTTTTATGGTTTAGATGCTTCGACAAGCTCAGCATGACATCTCTAATACTAACTGTTTTTTTTAGAGTTGAATTTTTAACAGCACCATGCTGAGCCTGTCGAAGCATTTTTATTTCAATTAAAACTAAAAATATCCAAAATCATAAGACTTTGGATATTCAATATACTCATTTTACTATTCTATTTCTGAGGAATATTTGCTAAAATATCTTTTAGGAAACTCCAGAATTTCTGAGTTGAAGGGATATTTGCTTTTTCATCAGGAGAGTGAGCTCCTCTGATCGTGGGTCCAAAGCTTACCATTTCCATTTCAGGATAGTTAGCTCCGATGATTCCACATTCAAGACCTGCGTGGCAAGCCACAACATGAGGTTTCTCTTTGAACTTCTCAGTATAAAGCTTCTCCATCAACTGTACAATCTCAGAACCTGGTTTTGGCTTCCATCCTGGGTAAGAACCACTGAATTCAATATTCATTCCAGCTAATTCTGCAACAGATTTCAATTGCTCTGCTACTGAATATTTAGAAGAATCTACAGAAGATCTTGTAAGGTTTAAAATCTTAAGTTCTCCACCTTTCAGTTCTACTCTGGCTACGTTGTTGGAAGCTTCTACAAGATCAGCCACATCCGGACTCATTCTGTATACTCCGTTATGAAGAGCTTTTAAAGTAAGAATTACCTTTTTAGAATCTCCTTCTGAAATCGCTTTGTCAGAAGAGGTAGAATTCTCAATATTGATTTGAAGTCCCGGTTCTACCGTAGCAAATTCTTCTAAGATATCTTTTTTAAGAGCAGTTACATTTTCAATAAATTCCTGAGCGTTTCTCACAGAAATCAGAGCTGCTCCTTCTCTAGGAATAGCATTTCTCAACCCTCCGCTGTCGATAGAAACCAATTCAATATTCTGATTTTCTAAACCGCTGTAAAGAAGTCTTCCCAAAATAATATTGGCGTTTCCGAAACCTTTATGAATATCCATTCCGGAGTGTCCACCCTGAAGTCCTTTTACTTCAATTCTTACAATTTGTCCTTTTGAAGCTTCTGTAGCATAAGTTTGAGTGATCGTCACATCTACACCTCCTGCACAGCCGATATCGATTTCATCGTCCTCTTCAGTATCAAGGTTTAATAGAATCTGTCCTGTCAGCTGTCCTGGTTTTAATCCTAAAGCACCGGTCATTCCTGTCTCCTCATCAATCGTGAAAAGAGCTTCCAATGCAGGGTGTGGAATATCTGAACTTTCAAGAATAGACATGATGGTAGCTACTCCTAAACCATTATCAGCTCCTAAAGTAGTTCCTTTTGCCTTCACCCAGTCACCATCAATTTCCATTTTAATTCCTTCCGTTTCAAAATCGAAATTAACGTCATTGTTTTTCTGGCAAACCATATCAAGGTGCGATTGAAGCACAATCGATTTGCGGTTTTCCATTCCTGCAGTGGCCGGTTTCTTAATAATAACGTTTCCTACTTCATCTACCATAGTTTCCAGGTCTAAATTTTCACCAAATCCTTTGATAAAAGCAATCACTTTTTCCTCCTTTTTGGAAGGTCTTGGAACTGCATTTAATTTGGAGAAGTTTTTCCAGATGATCTGCGGTTCTATATTAGATAATTCCATTGAATTTTATTTTTCTCAAATTTACGAAATAAAAAATGCTTCTGTGAGATACAGAAGCATTTTTGTATGATTTTGCTTTATTAACACCCGCATTCTCCATAGATCGGAGTAGTAAATGTAGTTCCGTCTGGTTTCTCTATTGTCAGAGTTCCTTCAAACAGTAAAGCTTCTTCGCCTTTTACTTTTTTACCTTTTACAGAAATTTTGTAATCGTCATTTTCTATTTCTTTGGTAAGCAATTCATCTACTTCCATATCACTTGATGAAATAAGATTCATGACCAGCCTTTTGCCATCCAGCATCATATAAGCTGTTTTTCCGGCATCATCAGCATAGATGTATCTCTCATTTTCAAAATCAGCTTTGCTTGCAGCAAAATAGCAGGAACATTCTTTGATTTCTTTTGGAAACGGAATGGTTCCCACCAGAATATTTCCTGAAGAATGACCAATAGAAGCAGTATCTTTTGTAACATGCAAAGAATCGGCAGGAGCAGAACCTGAAACTGTTTCTTTTTCCTTTTTACAGGCTACCAATAGAAATGTGGAAAATAAAATGATTAAATATTTCATGTGTTTGTGGTTTTATTATTTGTTTATCCTCTTGCTCTTTCAAGAAGTGTCATCATTAGTAGAGAAAGGATTACCAAGCTTTCTTCCTCATCATCAATGTCAATCAGTCTATCCAGCTGGAATCTTCTTCCAAAGAATGAAGGCATTTTTTTCAGTTTAAAATAAGCCTTTCCGTCAATTCCAGTTACTGTGTAAGATGGATTAAGGAAATACCCTGTAAACATTCCTATGATGGGAAGTTCTCCTACAAAGCTGTCCCAGAATCTTACCCATGCACTGTCTTCCTGAATTTTAAACTTAGGCTGATCGTGTGCATCCAGAATATCATAACTTGCTTTCCAGATAGAGCGCATTCCTTTTCTCGCCAGTCTACCGAAGTTTTTATTATCGATAAGATCATTCAAAGAATAAGAAGCGTTAAAATCAATCCATTGATTCGCTCTGATTCTGAAAAGTTCTTTAGACTTGCTTTCATCATTAAAAACGATAACATCTTCTTTCAACTTGAACATTTTCTGACGAACATATGCTACATAATTTCCGTTTTTGTCAGTAATGTTGAAGTCTCCTGCTAAAGTAGTGATTTTGAATTTGAAATCCAGAGGATAATTAAGGTTGTTAAGTACCATGTTAGTTTATTTTTTTCATATTTAATTTAAGCCGCAAATATAGAGGTTTTTTCCAGAGTTCTCAGCGATGGGAGAAATTTAAAATATCATAATGGGACATTGTATTGCGCATGCTTTGATTAAAAATAAACGCTATGTCCGCAAGGTTGATATGTACTTTTATCTATTTCGATCGCAAAGGCACTTCGTTCAGCCAGGATATCCGCTTTGTCTATTGCTGAGTGAAATGCTTTTGCGAGCCTTTTTTAGCCATTAGATATCTTAGCGGAATTCGCCGTTAGAGTCTATTTAACGCAGCGTTTGCAAGGTTTGTTTACCGGATTTGTATGTTTTGTTCACAAAGGCACTTCGTTCAGTCAGGATATCTGCTTCGTATATTGCTGAGTGGAACGCCCTTGCGATCGTTTTTTAAGAACTATAAAAATTCCTTAGCGAACACTGCGCTAAAATTTATTCATGTTGTATGAAAATTCATAAGCAAAGCGAATTGACGATTCATAATTCACTATCAATTATCAACTTTAATCCTTATTTTTGTATCTATGGATTACCCTAGTAAAGTATTGGCAAAAGCAGTAGATGAGATTTCGGGATTGCCTGGGATTGGAAGAAAAACGGCTTTGAGGTTAGCACTCCATTTGTTGAAGCAGCCCAATTCCAGAGCTGTAAGTCTTGGAAACTCCCTGATTAACCTTGTCAATGAAATAAAATACTGTAAAGAATGTCACAATTTTTCAGATTTTGACATTTGCGAAATATGCAGCAATGAAAAGAGAAATGGTGAACTGATCTGTATCGTTGAAGATGTACGTGATGTAATTGCTATTGAAAATACAGGGAAGTACACAGGGAAATATCTGATTCTGGGAGGGAAAATCTCTCCGATGGAAGGAGTAGGGCCAGGACAGTTAAATATCCCAAGCATCGAAAAGAAACTGAATGACGGAAAGGTAAAGGAATTTATTTTTGCGTTGAGCGCCACCATGGAAGGAGATACCACCGCGTATTATATTTATAAGAAATTTAAAAATTTCAATGTGAATTTTTCAAGCATTGCAAGAGGAATTTCAGTAGGGGACGAATTGGAATATGCGGATGAAATTTCTTTAGGAAGATCTATTATCAACAGGTTGCCGTACAACGAAAAGGATTAATATGAAGCTGTCTGTTATTATTGTTAATTATAATGTTACCCAATTGCTCAGAAGCTGTCTCCTGTCTCTTCAGAAATACGTACAGGAGATAGAATATGAAGTTATTGTCATTGATAATGCTTCTACGGATAGTTCCTGGGGAGATCTTATTCCGGAATTTCCCAATGTACATTTTATATCATCTGCAACAAATGGTGGTTTTGCAAAAGCGAATAACCATGGTGTTCAAACTGCCAAAGGAGAATATATATTGCTTTTAAATCCCGATACGGAGTTGGAAGGGTTCTATATGAAAGAATTGCTGGATTTTGCAGAGGCCGAGCCTTCATTCGGATGTCTGGGAGTGAGAATGCATGATGCAGAAGGGAATTTCCTTCCTGAAAGCAAACGTTCGGTTCCGGATATGTTCAATTCGTTTGAAAAGCTGTTTACCAATTTTAAAAAAAACAATTCGAAATCTTATTACAGAAATGATGTAGAAGAAAATGCTATTGCAGAGGTGGATGTGATCACCGGAGCATTTTTATTGGCTAAAAAAGAGGTCTATGAAAAAATAGGAGGATTGGATGAAGCTTATTTTATGTATGGAGAAGATATTGATCTCTGCTATACATTTTTAAGAAATGGATATCATAATTTCTATTATGGAAAAGTTTCTATCCTTCACCATAAAGGAGAAAGTACCATCAAAGATGAAGTCTATCTCAACAGATTTTATGGAGCCATGCAGATCTTTATTGATAAATATTATAAAGGATCTAAGCCTATGCAATACTCATTTTTAAAGGCAGGATTAAAACTTCGGCATCAGATTGAAAAGATCAAATTAAAATAAAAAAGCAACTCAATTTGAGTTGCTTTTGTTTTTATGTAAGATGATATTCTTCTTATTTTGCCGGAGCTACAGGAGTCTGTGCCGGAGTTGTTGTAGAAGAAGCAGGAGCTGACTGTTTAGCAGGAGCTTCTTTCTTAGCAGGTTGTTGTGCAGGAAGTGCCTGAGATGGTTTACCTGTGATAACAACGCTTAAAAGGATAAGAACGATGATAGTTCCGCCTAGAGTCCATGTTGCTTTTTCCATGAAATCATTGGTTCTCTGTACTCCGAACTGTGCAGATGATGCACCTCCGAATGTACTGGAAAGGCCTCCTCCTTTTGGGTTTTGTGCCATAACGATAATTACCAATAAAACACTGGCAACCATAACAAGAACCATTAGTAGTGTAAATATAGTATCCATTAATTCTTATATCTTTTTGAATGGGCAAATTTAATCTTTTTTTACTGAATGACAAAAAAAGATGTCGCCAAATGTTGATAAAAATAAAAACGGCAACAATTGTTGCCGTTTTTTCTATAAAAATAGGATGTTCTTATTTAAAATCAGCATCTGTAGCCTTATTGATCTCATAAGACTTTACTGTCATCGTCATGTCCATTCCCATTTGACTTACAGAGATGGTGTAAGGCATTTTCACTCCGTTTACATCTTTGTAATTAGAGAATGTTGTTGGGATAGTCATTTCCTGACCTTTAGCTTTTACTTTTTTAGTTTCTCCGGTTTTTAATCCCGTTGCAACACTGTAGTAATAGGTTGTATCTCCACCTTTAATAGCATAAGAATCTTCACCTCCGATTTTCTCAATTCCGCCTAATGTATAATCAGCAGATTTTGCAAAACCTAATTCTTCGAAAAGCTCAGGATTCTTTTGTTTTTCAGCAATTTCTTCCGGAGTGATATCAACTCTTTGTCCCATTTGCATAGAATAACCGGTTTTTCCATCGAAAACCTGCTTCTGAACAACCTGTCCCATTGCTGTTACAGTGGTAAGTTCCTTTCCACCTTGTGCTTTAACGATTTTAAAATCGATGTTCTGTCCTTGCATAGACATTGAAGCGTTGGTAGTATAAGAAGTGATCTTTGCCAGATTAGCTTTTCCTCCGATAGCATTGATGTATTTATCAACTACAGAAGCTACCGTTACGCTAGCATCCACTTTTTGTACAGTTGGTTTTGCAACAGGGTTAGCTTCTTTATCGAAATATTTTACAGGGTAACCTAATTTTTCCAATCCTTCAGAAATGTCAGATGCTTTACCAGCAATGAAAATTCTGCTTTGGTTTGGTAAAATAGTAGCTTTTACAGCATTGGAAACATCTGCTGCAGTTACTTTATCGATAGATTTTAAGTAATTGGTATAGAAATCAGCAGGAAGATCCTGAACTTTTTGGTTCAAAGCAAATCTTGCGATAGTAGCTGGCTGTTCCAAAGACATAATGAAAGATCCTTTCAGCTTAGCTTTAGCATTGGCTAATTCTTCCGGTTTTACTGTAGAAATAGCGTTAAGTTCATTCATGAATTCTTTAACAGCTTTGTCTGTAACTTCGTTTCTTACGCTTGCACTTGCAGAGAATTGTGGAGAATATTTGCTGGCAACCATACTTGAGTAAGCACCATAGGTAAATCCGTTTTTCTCACGAAGGTTCATGAAAAGTCTTGCTTCACCACCACCACCAAGGATATAGTTTGCGATTGTTGCAGGGAAGTAGTTGGCATCTTTCATTTTCAGGGTGTTCAGGTTGTTTAATGAAACAACAGACTGTACAGCTGAAGGAACATCTACTACATTGATTTCTGTTTTAGCAACATTCGAAGCAGGTTCTAACTGTGCAATAGGTGTGTTCGCTTTTTTCCAGCCATTGAAAGCTTTTTCAATCAAAGGTTTAACCTGGTCAAACTTTACGTCTCCAACAATTACTAAATAAGCATTATCCGGAGCGTAGTATTTTTTATAAATGTTTTGTACGTCAGCTAACTGAATTTTATTGATAGATTCAACAGTTTCAAATTCTCCTCTTGAAGTATTTTTTCCATACATCAAAGCGTTAGAAACTCTTTCTGCAATAGAAGAAGCATTTTTTTCTTCGGATTTTAATCCTTCGATTGCTCTTTCTTTAGAGTTTTGAATTTCTTCAGCAGAGAATTTAGGATTAATCATAGCATCAGCCATTAAACCTAAAACTTCAGGGAAATATTTTGAAAGTGAATTGGCAGATGCACCACCTGAAGAGAAATTAAGGTTTGCTCCAAGGTAGTCTACTTTTTTATTGAAATCATCTTTGCTGATGTTGGTCGTTCCGTTTTCGAACTGTTCAGCCATAATCTCGCTTACTCCGGTTACTGCTCCTTCGTTGTATGGAGGTCTGTCCATAGAAAGACTTGCGCTTACTCTTGGTAATTTGTTGTTTTCAACAACCATTACTGTTAGGCCGTTGCTTAGCTGGAAAGTTTTTGGCTTCGCAATGTTAATCGCAGGAGTAGGTCCCGGTTTCGGCATTGCATTAAGATCTATTTTTTGTGCTGAAACCATTCCTGTAAAGAAAAACGCTGCAGCTATATATGTTAATTGCTTTTTCATTTGTAAAAATTTAATTTTTAATAATCATGTTATCACCTAAAAAGTTGAATGATTACTTTTTCTCAGGTACGTAATTGATGATTATTCTTTGGTTGGAATTAAGATACTTTTTAGCTGCATTTTGAAGATCCTGTCTGGTGATAGATCTGTAAATGTCGATTTCTTTGTTGATCAAATTCGTGTCACCCATCAATACGTGGTTGGTTGCCAATGAAGCCGCAATTCCCTGAATGCTTGAATTAGCATTTACAAACTGGTTTTCGTATTGGTTTTGAAGTTTTTGATAATCTTCTTCAGAAATCAGAGTAGTCTGTACTTTTTTGATTTCAGCATCAATGTCAGTCTGTAAAGTCTGTTTTGTAGTCTGTCCCATTGGAATCGCGAAGAAGGCAAAAATACTGTAGTCTTCAAGCCCTTGGTTGAAAGCAGCTACCTGAAGTGCTTTTTTATCCTGGTCAACTAATTTTTTATATAAAACTGAAGATTTGCCGTTGCTCAGATAAGAAGAAAGCATATCCAACACATAAGCATCTTTTTCTTTGTTAGCCGGAGTTCTGTACGCGAATACATACGCCGGAAGTTGAATGTTCGGATCCGTAGCAGTAACTTCTTTTTCCTGTGTGATAGGAGCATCTTTCGGGAAATCTTTTGGATAAAGTGTTCCTTTTGGAATTCCACCATAATAGGTTTCGATCCATTTCTTGGTTTGCTCAGGTTTAATGTCTCCTGCAACCACTAAAGTAGCGTTATTCGGAACGTAATACTTTTTGTAGAATGCCTGGAATTCCTCCAGTTTCGCTGAGTTCAAATCTTCCATAGAACCAATTGTTGGCCAGTTGTATGGGTGATTGGTAAATAAGTTTTTCTGAATAGTAGTGAAAAGATTTCCGTAAGGCTGGTTATCCATTCTTAATCTTTTCTCTTCTTTTACAACCTCTCTCTGTGTATCTACACCAATCTGGTTGATAACAGCGTGACGCATTCTTTCCGCTTCCATCCAAAGTCCAAGCTGTTCGTTATTGGAAGGGAACGTTTCGTAATAATAAGTTCTGTCATTGGTAGTGTTGGCGTTGTTTTGCCCTCCGTTTGAAGAAACGATTTTAAACCAGTCTCCTCTCTTGATGTTAGGAGTTCCTTCGAATAAAAGGTGTTCAAAGAAGTGAGCAAAACCTGTTCTGCCTTTTACTTCATCTTTTGCACCTACGTGGTACATTACACCTGTTGTTACAACCGGTGCTGAGTTATCCTGATGAAGAATTACGTGAAGACCATTGGGAAGGTCATACTCTTCGAATTTGATTTGCTGTGCGTTCAGCATTAGCCCGAAGAAAGCTACGGCAGCAGCAGAAAGAAGTCGCTTTTTCATAAAATTTAGAAATTGTTTATCAATTAGTATGAAAAGTGAATTAAATGTTACAAAATGTATATAAATATATGTTTGAAGAAGGGAAATGTCAGAAAATAATAACTCATTTTTTTAATGAGCTTGTATTTTAACGCAAGGTTCGCTAAGAAATTATATAATTTTTTAAGAACGATCGCAAAGGCGTTTTACTCAGCAATAGTTGAAAGCCGATATCCTGGCTGAACGAAGTGCCTTTGCGGAACAAAAGATATAGTATAAAATTAATCATTAGCCTTGCGAGCATTCGCGTTTAATTCGGAATGATGGTTATTATATATGTGCTTAAGACTCAATACCGAATACTTCAAATCGCTAACTTCTCTATGAAAGTTTGAATTCTGCTCTGAATACCTTAATTTTGTGTTCCCAAAATTTTTTTGCTGTATGGACTATTTGAAAGGACTCAATGAATCACAATATGAAGCCGTTACCTCTTTACAAGGGCCTCTCATGGTACTTGCCGGAGCAGGTTCCGGGAAAACGCGTGTATTGACCATGCGTATTGCCCACTTAATACACAACGGAATAGATCCCTTCAATATCCTGGCGCTTACCTTTACCAATAAAGCGGCACGTGAGATGAAAGAACGTATTGCGAAGGTAGTGGGAGACAGCAATGCAAGAAGTCTTTGGATGGGAACATTTCACTCGGTTTTTGCAAGAATTCTGAGAATTGAAGCTCATTATCTTGGATATCCTTCCAATTTTACCATTTATGATCAGCAGGATGCCCTGAACGTGATCAAAAAAGTTCTGAAGGATATGAATATCGATGCAGATCTTTATAAACCTAAAAAAGTTCAGGCAAGAATTTCAACCTATAAGAATAATCTGATTACGGTAAAAGCTTACTTCAACAATCCTGAACTGATGGAAGCGGATGAAAAAGCAAATATGAAATTTATCGGGCAGATTTATCAGAAATATGTGGATCAGTGTTTCAGAAACGGATCTATGGATTTTGATGACCTGTTGTTGAAAACCAATGAATTGCTGACCCGTTTCCCGGAAGTGCTGGCAAAATATCAGGACAGATTCCGATACATCATGGTAGATGAGTACCAGGATACCAACCACTCTCAGTACCTTATTGTAAAAGCTTTGGCTTCAAAATTCGAAAATATCTGTGTGGTAGGGGATGATGCGCAGTCTATCTACTCTTTCCGTGGAGCAAATATCTATAATATCTTAAACTTTAAAAAAGATTATCCTGATGCTATAACAGTATCTCTGGAGCAAAATTACCGTTCTACACAAAATATTGTAAATGCGGCTAATGTAGTGATTGCAAAAAACCTGCAGCAGTTTAAGAAAAATGTATTCAGTGATAATGAAGAAGGGGACAAGATCAAAATATACAGATCTCTTTCCGACGCTGATGAAGCCAATTTCGTTGCTGGAAATATCTGGGAGCTTCGTAACCGCGACCAGAGAAAATACAGCGATTTTGCCATTTTATACAGAACCAACTCTCAGACGCGTGCTTTTGAAGATGCTCTGAGACGTAAAAATATTCCTTACAAAGTGTATGGAGGCCTTTCTTTCTATCAAAGAAAAGAGGTAAAAGACCTTATTGGATACCTTCGTCTTCTGATTAATGAAAACGATTCGGAAGCATTGATGAGGATTATTAACTATCCTGCAAGAGGAATTGGTGAAACAACACAGAATAAACTGATTGTTTTTGCTGATGCCCACAATATTGCGGTTTCAAAAGTATTGGAGAATCTTCCGATGTATGCACCACAATTAGGTCTGAATAATGGGGTTTTAAACAAACTGAACGATTTCTGGTCAATGATTAAGGCTTTTCAGGTCTTACTGAAAACAGAAACGGCTTACAGTGTTGCAATGGAAGTGGCAAAGCGAAGTGGTTTAATCAAATTTTTGAAAGATGATCAGACTCCTGAAGGGATTTCCAGAGTAGAAAACGTACAGGAATTGATGAACTCAATGCAGGGATTCATTGAAGAGCAGATGCAGCTTGAAGATGGAGATCCAAGTCTTTCCAATTTCCTTGAAAATATTGCACTTTCTGCAGATACTCAGGATAAAGAGCTGGAAGATGATATGGTTTCTTTGATGACGATTCACCTTTCTAAAGGACTGGAATTCCCGGTGGTTCACTTAGTTGGGCTTGAAGAAAACCTGTTCCCAAGCTTTATGAGTTCGGCAACCAGAGAAGATCTGGAAGAAGAGAGAAGATTATTCTATGTGGCATTGACAAGAGCAGAAAAGCAAGCCTTTTTCTCTTATGCTGTTTCCCGTTTTCAATGGGGGAAAATTACGGATGCAGAACCTTCAAGATTCTTAAGTGAAATTGATGATGAATATATTGAATTCCTTAATCCGGCATTGGAAAAAAGGTTTATCAATAATTCAGGGGTGAAATCCAATATCTTTGATGAGCATCCTTCAGAAATGAAATCTTTCAAAAAGGTTGAAAAGAAAACCATTGACAGAGGAGATACTTCGAAACCAGTTCCTGAAGTCAGAAAACTGAAGCCCGTGAGCACAGCTAAAATTATCAATCCTAGCGGAGCTTCTTCTCAGGATATTGAAGTAGGAGATAAAGTGAGACACGACCGTTTTGGAATAGGAGAAGTTACTTTCCTGGACGGAACAGATCCTCAGAATATCAAAGCAAAAGTAGTTTTCATGCATGAAGGAGAGAAAAATCTGATCCTGAAATATGCTAAACTGACTAAGATTTAATTTCAGAACAAAACAATATAAAACGAACGGATTCAATTTTTGGATCCGTTTTTTATTTAAACGCGAAGTTCGCAATGTTGCTATCACACTATGTATATTTTTTCGTTCGCGAAGGCGTTTCACTTAGCAAAGTAACCTGCATTGCTGAACGGAGTGCCCTTGCGATCGTCAGAATAATAAATAATATATT
Organism: Chryseobacterium indologenes; assembly: GCF_002025665.1. Lineage (GTDB taxonomy): Bacteria > Bacteroidota > Bacteroidia > Flavobacteriales > Weeksellaceae > Chryseobacterium > Chryseobacterium metallicongregator. The sequence continues at coordinate 933,174 of NZ_CP018786.1, forward strand.
TCTTAGCGTGCATGGCGTTTTTAATATTTACTTTGGATTTAACTTTCTATAAAACAATGTTTTTATGAATGTTTCCTTAATTTATCATAACTTTAAATGAGGGATAGAAAGAAACGATAATAGTTTTTTACAAAAACAAAGTCTATCTGTTTTGTAGACTAATAAATAAATTTTACATTTGCACCTTGTAAAAACATAAATGTTAATCAAATTCTAAACTATGAATAATAAGAAAACTATTCTTTCGGCCTCAGTTTTATTTTTCCTCGGCGTGTTTACTTACGGACAGGAAAAAGACAGTATAAAAGCACATAAAGACACCATAAAAACCAATAATGTAGAAGAAGTTGTAGTACTGGGTTCAAGAGCCGGTGCCAGATCTAAAGTAGACAGCCCTGTTCCTGTAGATGTATTCAATGTAAAAGAATCTTCAATTATCCTTCCACAGACGAATATCGGGCAAATTCTAAATGCGGTTGCTCCTTCATTTACTTCTACCATTCAAACGAATTCAGATGGAACAGACCATTTGGATCCTGCGCAGCTGAGAGGTTTGGGACCGGATCAGGTTTTGGTTTTGGTGAATGGAAAAAGAAGACATACTTCAGCATTGGTGAACGTTAACGGAACACCAGGAAGAGGTACGGTAGGAACTGATTTGAATGCTATTCCATCCTTCGCTTTGAACAGAATTGAAGTTTTAAGAGACGGAGCAGCTGCACAATACGGATCTGATGCCATTGCCGGAGTAATCAATCTTGATCTGAAAAGAGATACAGGAAAACTGGCAGGACAGATCAGCTATGGAGGAAATCTTACACCAACAGCTAATGACCACACCGGAGATTTTGACGGACAAAATATTCAGCTGGATTTGAACTATGGAAATAAAATCGGAACCAAAGGAGGGTTCTTTAATATTACCTGGTCTTCACAATTCAGAAATCCAACGTACAGAGCAGGTACAGAAAGCGGAACTCTTTATAATGCTTACAATGCTATTGAACAGAGAGCACTGAATGATGGTGTAAACCTTTCATCTTTGTTTACCAATATCAATAATACTCCAAATTCGCAGCAAATTATCAACTATATTCACCAATATGCCCAGGGAGTAAATTATTTCAACAGCAGCCAGCTGGCAGCCATTCAGGGAGCTTCTACCATTCAGGATATTAAAGATTCTCAGGGAAATGTACTCCAAAAGGGTCTTCAATCCTTATTAAACTTCGATGTTACAGATCAGGAACTGGCTTACCGAGGGCAGACCAGAAAAGACTTTAATATGCAGGTAGGTCAATCTAAACTGAATAACCATCAGCTTTTTGTGAACGCAGAGATTCCTGTAAGTGATAACTGGAAAGTATATACTTTTGGTGGATACAGTTTAAGACACGGAACTTCCGGCGGATTTTACAGAAGACCAAGAGAAAGCAGAACTTTTACAGGATTATATCCTAATGGTTACCTTCCACAGATCGGGACCGATATTCAGGATATCTCATTAGCTGCAGGAATCAAAGGAAAATGGGAAGGCTGGAATATTGATTTCAGTAATACCTACGGGCAGAATTCATTCACCTATAACATTCAGAATACAGGAAATACTTCTTTACGTTTTGCTTCACCAAGAGAATTTAATGCCGGTGGACTGCGATTTTCTCAGAATACCATCAATTTAGATTTCTCTAAAAAATATGACGTATGGGAAGGAATCAACGTAGCGTTTGGAGCTGAGCACCGTTATGAGAATTTTAAAATTACTCAGGGGGAGCAAGCTTCTTATGCAACCTATGATGTTTCAGGAAACGTATGGAACGGAAATTCTGTGAGACCTACAGATTTCTTTGGTGCATCGCTTCCGGGAGGATCGCAGGTATTTAACGGGTTTAAACCTGAAAATGCGGTGGATAAAAACAGACAGTCAGTAGCAGCGTATGCAGATATTGAATTCAACTTTACCAACTGGTTATTGGTGGATGCTGCAGCCAGATATGAAAACTATTCGGATTTCGGGTCTACATTCAATTATAAACTGGCTTCAAGAATCAAGGTAGCGCCTAATTTCAATGTGAGATTTGCAGGTTCTACCGGATTCAGAGCACCATCTATCCACCAGATTTATTATAATGTAACGTCTACATTGTTTACGAATAATCAACTTCTGGAAGTAGGAACCTTTAGTAATGATTCTCAACTTGCAGGATTGCTGGATATGCCAAAACTGAAGCAGGAAACATCAAAATCAGCAAGCGTAGGATTTACGTACAGAATTCCTTCGGCTAGTCTTACCTTTACAGCAGACGGATATTTCACGAGAATTGATAACCGTATTATTCTTACCGATCAGTTTCTGAAAGCAAACGTTCCTCAAAAAGCGCAGGAAGCTTACGACCAGCTTGGAATTAATGCTGCGCAGTTCTTTACGAATGCTATTGATACAGAAACAAAAGGGTTAGATGTAGTGATTTCACACAATGCCAGATTCTCAGGATTTAAGTTGGATAACAACTTTGCGATTAACCTTAATAAAACAAAACAGGTTGGTGATATCCATTCTGCAGGGCTTCTGCAGTCGCCACAATTGGAGAAGGTATATTTCTCTGAAAAATCAAGAGTGTATCTGGAAGAAGCCGTACCGAGAGTGAAAGCCAGTCTTTCTCATACGCTTTCCTGGAAGGAGGCAAGTTTATATTTGAGAAATACCTATTTCGGGAAAGTAACAGGCGCTGATATTATTGATGTGAACGGAGACGGAATTATTGATTTTAATGAACACCAACAGATCGGAGATAAGATCATTACGGACTTATCTGCAGCTTATCAGTTTACTAAAAATGTAGGATTGACGTTAGGAGTAAACAATTTGTTTGATATCTATCCAACGAAAAATCTTACTGCTTCTACCAATAATGACCAATTTATCTATTCACGTTCCACTTCACAGTTTGGACAGAATGGAAGATATGTTTTTGCAAGACTTAATTTCAATTTTTAAATAAAACAAAAGATAATGCTTATAAAAAAACAGTTCAGAAGTCCTGAACTGTTTTTCTTTATTATTTAGGAACCTTATCTTTCTACCAGTTCTTTCACGGGTTCACCATAATGATCAATTTCAGTGGTGTTGATTTTAAGGAGCTGATACCACTTGATGAAAGCTCCTATAAATACAATAAGCATAAGAATCATTGCTGTTGCTGCTAAAACTGCAAGTAAATACTGTCCTTTTGGAATATAAATAGCTGTTACCTGAATATAGCCCGCCCAGAATGTAATTCCAGCCATGAAAACGCCGGGAATAGCCGAACATAAAGCATATTTTCCTCTGTTCATTCTGATCAGCATCGTTGTACAGACGATAAGTCCACAAGCTGCCAAGAGCTGATTACTGATTCCGAATAATGGCCAGATACTGTTTACATTTCCGGTATACACCAGATATCCCCATGCAAAAGTGAAAAGAAGACTGCTGATAATAATCCCCGGAATCCAGTTTTTATCATTAAATTTTGGAACAACAGATCCAAGCATTTCCTGTAAAAAGAATCTACCCACTCTTGTTCCTGCATCAATGGCAGTAAGAATAAATACTGCTTCAAACATAATCGCAAAATTATACCAATAAGCCGTCAGCTGATCCATATACGGGATTTTATTAAAGATATGAGCCATTCCTACAGCCAGAGATACTGCACCTCCGGTTCTTCCGTAAAGATCAATACCTATTTTTTGTGAATAATAATCTATATCTACTCCGTGCAGGGAAGGATGTGCTGCGAGAAATGAATCATAAGCTTCTTTTGGAGTATTGATGGCAAAATAATCACCTGGCATCAGCGTACATGCTGCAATAAGTGCCATCAATGCCACAAAACCTTCTACAAGCATTGCTCCGTAACCTACAAAAAGAATTTCTCTTTCTTTATTCAACATTTTTGGAGTGGTTCCCGTCGCAATCACAGCATGAAATCCGGAAATCGCTCCACAAGCAATCACAATGAAAATAAAAGGAAGGACCGGACCGCCAATAATAGGGCCGCCTCCATTCACAAAAGCTGTAATCGCAGGCATCTGTATCGTAGGATGAATAACAATTACCCCGATAGCCAGCATAATAATAGTTCCGATCTTTAAATAGGTTGAAAGATAATCTCTAGGAACTAAAAGAAGCCAAACCGGTAATACAGACGCAATAAAACCATAGAGAGGAATCGCTATAGAAATCGTTTTAATATCCCAGGAAAATAAACCATTCATCGTAGGATTCTGCATCAAAGTATGTCCCCCGATAATCCCAGCAATCAGAAGAATCCCCCCGAGAATACTTGCAAAAAGTACACTGTTCTTTTTATATCGCATAATCAGTCCCATAATGATGGCAATGGGCATAGTAATCACAACGGTAAAAAGAGACCATGAAGCTTCGTGCATGGCGTTGATACAGGCCAACGATAAACCTGCCAATGTAAGAATCAGAATGAAAAGGATAGCAAAACCTGCCACCGTACCCGTAGCCTTTCCAATTTCTTTGGAAGCAATCGTTGCAAGACTTTGCCCTTTATGTCTCACAGAAGCAAAAAGAACAATCATATCATGTACTCCGCCTCCCAGTACGCATCCTATCAATATCCATAAAGCACCGGGAAGATATCCGAACTGTGCAGCAAGAACAGGCCCTACCAAAGGTCCGGCAGCAGCAATAGCAGCAAAGTGATGTCCGAAAAGTACATTTTTATTGGTCGCAACATAATCTTTACCATCTGCAAATTCCACGGCAGGGGTGGTATTCTGGTCATTGAGTCGGAGGACTTTATTGGCAATAAAAATACCATAGAAACGGTAAGCTATCGCAAAAATAAGAACAGATACAAATATGAGAGTAAGCGCATTGATATTGTTTAAAGATTCCATATTGCTTATTTTTGTTGATGAATAATTAATTGATTGGCGTTTTTGTTGTTAATAATTTAAACAATAGCCAAGGTAATTAATTCTCAATGAAAAAATATCAATATGTATATCAATCTAGCAAATTTGTTGTTGTAATGTGTTTTATTATATTGATTTATAGTTATTTGTGTTATAGTTGAATAGGTAAATATATATTACTTCTTTTGTGAAAGAACAAAATCTACCATTTCATCAGTGAGTTTATCCAGATAAGCTTTATCAGTTGTTCCAAAACCATGTACTCCGCCATCAACAATGATGAGAGCGTTTTGTATTTTGGCTCTGTTTAATTTTCTGTGAAGCTTTTTAGACTGATTTAAAGGAACCACTTTGTCATTATTTCCCTGAACAATTAAAGTTGGAACTCCTCCTGAAACAAAATAAACAGGAGATAGGGTTTTAAGGTAATCAATAGCGCTGTCCTGATCTTTTCTGATATCATACCCGGAAATTCCTTTGACAAGATTTTCCTGTAAACCCACTATTTTTTTGGACATCAACCCGATCATTCCTACCGGAATTGTTCCTAATCTTGTATGAAAAAGCTTATTAAGATCAGCAGGACCATAATGATCAATTACATAATTCACCTTAGCTGAATAAGACAAAAGTTCCGGATTACCCAGATAAGTATTGTCTGGTGTATAGGCTGCCATCAGGGATAGATGAGCTCCGGCTGAAGCCCCGAATAATCCTATATTATTCGTGTCGAAATGATATTTCTCTGCGTTTTTTCTTACCCATCTTACAGCATCTTTGGTATCTTCCAAAGGCAATGGAAAATGCGTGCTGTCATTCAGAAGCGTATAATTGATACTGATCACTGCATATTGTTTGCCTATCAGTTTTTTTACAGTCGTTTCAAGATAATTATCAGCATTAACAACTTTGTCACCTTCTACCCATCCGCCTCCATGAACGTAGATCAATACCGGAAGTTTTTCAGTGGTGGCATTCTTGGGAGTGTAGAGATCAAGAGCGAGAGGTTTCCCCTTTCTGTTTGTTTTGTAGACGATATCTTCAGAAACTGCTGCAATTTCAGGAAGTAATGTACTTTTTACAGCAGAAGCTTTGTTTGGTCTTAATGGTAATTCTTGTGAAAAAAATAAATTATAAAATCCTATAATTAAAACAAAAAACAGGTTTGTGAAAAACCTGTAGATTGATATGTTGTTTGTTGATGAATTCATAATAAATTTTTTAAGGAAGCGTTACTTTACTAACTCCTCAAAAAGCTTACCAAAAGTGGCATTTAGATCCTTTGATTTTCCCGGATGAGGTCTTGAGGTCTGTACTACAGAACTTCTTACTGCTGTCAACCATCGGAAGCGCTCCGGAATATCAAAAAAAGCAATAGGACCGCCATCTTTATCTCCATTCGCAATTTTCTGAAAGCTTTCCAGATTGTGGATAATATCGTCGTAATCCAGTTTGCTGTGCATCAGTTTGAACTTGTCCGGACACAAATAGAATTCCACTCTGATGAATTTTTCCTTCTTGGAAAACATCACCAGTCCGATATTGAAAAACTCTTCTCTTTCAACTTTGGGTACCAGGCGTATTACCGCGTATTCATATATTTTATCCTCTTGCATTTTTCGCTTCGTTTACAAAGATTTGAGAATTTTCTAATCTGGTTTTCATAAATTGAAAATAGATCTCACGAATTTCATCCGGCGTTTCATCTGCATCATTCCAGCGTAACCAGTCTTCAGGAATCATGTTGACAATGTCTCTGAAAAGCGTATCATTCAAAATTTCATGGGCAAATTTATCCGCTTCGTCAAGCATTTTTGCCTTGGGAAGAAGTACATGGTCTTTCACATATTTGAAAGGTGTTTTGGCCGCTGCATCAAAATTCTGCCATGAGTGATGGAAGTAGAACGAAGCACCATTATCGATGATCCAAAGTTCTTTATGCCACATCAGCATATTCGTATTTTTAAAAGTACGGTCGATGTTGGTAATAAATGCATCCAGCCATACTATTTTTGAAGCCAGAAGGGGATCCACACTTACTCCCGGATCATAAGTAATAGAACCGGAAAGATAATGTAACCCGAGATTCAGCCCTTCAGAAAACTTCAGAAGATCCTGGATTTCTTCATCGGCTTCCGTTCTTCCGAAATCAGCATCAAGATTAACGAAAACAAGTTCAGGAATTTTAAGTCCTAAAGCTTCGGTAATTTTCCCACCCAACAGTTCGGAAATCAGCATTTTTACTCCATGGCCTGCACCACGGAATTTTAACACATACTTGAAATCATCATCAGCTTCCGCCAGAGCGGGAAGAGATCCTCCCTCTCTCAGTGGCAGAATGTAACGCATCACGGTTACAGTTCTTAAATTCTGCATGCAGCAAAAATAAGCTTATTTTTTAATAATTTTTTTAGTGAATTCCTTTTCGCCTGTTTTATATTTCAGGAAGTAAACTCCGCTGGTCAGATGCTGAAGTGAAATATTGTAGCCAGCTTCTGTTTTATTCAAATGATAAGGAATGATTTTTCCTGATATATCTGTAAGAGAAAGTATCTCAACTTTATTTTTAGAAGCAATGTTGATAAGGTTTTGAACAGGATTTGGATAGATTTGAATACCGTTTTCTATAGTTGTTTCCGCAGTATTTAATGTGCTTACAACAACCAGTTTTGTTTTAGTGGTGGTTGCTCCGCAGGCATCTGTTGTAAGTTTTACATTATAACTTCCTCCCACAGCATAGGTGTGCATAGGATTTTCCAGAGTAGAAGTAGTACCATCACCAAAATCCCATGAATATGAAGCCGCATTCTGGGTTGTATTCGTAAACTGAACGGTTCCTGCTCCATTTATCTGATAGGTGAATCTGCTGTGAACATCATTGTTGGTTACATACCATTTACCGGGCTGGTTATATACTTCTGTTTTCACAATATCTTTGATCAGCTGTGCCTGTGACGGAGTAAGATTTCCATTAAAAGGAATCTGTGTTGGATCTTTCTTGAATATAATAGTGTAAAATGTATACGCAGCTGCCATAGAACCTATATAACTAGGATGTGATTCGTCCTGATCATACAATTCAATTGCTGGGTTTTGCTCTCTGATTGTTCTCCAGACTTTACCTACAGGAGAGACAATTCCTTCATTGTTCATAGCCATTTCCATATAACGGTTATAAATTTGAGTGTCCATTCCCAGGTATGTACAGACCGTTGGAAGACCAGGACAGTTGGTTGCATCACCATTTTTACGCCCCCAGGTCATGTAGAAAATAACATTTCCACAAGGATTGGCTGTTTTAATTAAATTGGAAAGCTGAAGGGCATAAGGATACACCTGATTTTGTACCTGTGAATCGGGAAACGAAGGAAGCTGGCTCTGTTCCTGTAATACCACGTAATCCCAGTTTCCCTGATTAATGTCTGAAATGACATTGGGATTATTGGAATGATCCTGCAGGGTAGCACCTCCCGGAGTCTGACTGTGATGTTCAAATATATCGCCATTAGATGTGGCAATGCTTTGAATAAGGCCAGGTAAATTGTTAACGTAAGTATAACTGTTTCCAATAAAGAAGACTCTTTTGGTGGTCTGACTGAGGAGTAAAGAAAAAGTAATTAAAAATAAAAAAAGTAGAGTTTTTTTCATAAATTTCAGTTTGAATTAATCCTATAAATATAAATAATATTAAGTAAAGCCAGTTTGTTTTATGAATTTGATTATAGAAAAGAATATATACTTAGAAAATAAAGAAACAAAAGGTTTTCTTGCTGATATTTTTTATAAAGACACTCAAGAAAAACTTCCTTTGGTCATATTTGTTCACGGATACAAAGGGTATAAAGATTGGGGAGCCTGGAATCTGATGGCAGAAAAGTTTGCTGAAGCAGGTTTTTTCTTCGTCAAGTTTAATTTTTCGCACAACGGAACCACAACAGATGATCCGTTTAACTTCGGAGATCTTGAAGCTTTTGGACAGAATAATTATTCTAAAGAACTTTCAGATCTTGGTGTTGTAATTGATCACTTTAGTAAAGATCCGCATGTGGATGATGAAAAGATTGTGCTGATCGGGCACAGCAGAGGAGGAGGGATTTCTATTATTAAAACTTTTGAAGACGAAAGAATCAACGGTTTGATTACGTTGGCCAGTGTGGATACTTTAGATCGTTTCCCAAAAGATACTGCTTTTGAAAACTGGAAAAATAATGGTGTTTATTATGCTTTGAATGGGCGTACCCAACAGGAAATGCCTCATTATTATCAGTTTTATGAAGATTATGAAAAAGATATTCACCGTTTTGATGTAGAACGGGCTACAGAAATGGCTAAAGCTCATATGTTGATTATTCATGGAACAGAAGATGAAGCGGTAGAGGTGAAGCAGGCAGAACATCTTCATATTCTTCACCCCAATTCTGAATTGTTTCTGATTGAAAATGCTAACCATACTTTCGGGGCAAAAGAACCATGGGAAGGAAATGAATTACCAAAAGATCTCAATACTGTAACTGAAAAATGTATTGATTTTATCAAAGGAAAATTGAAATAAAACGTTTAAAACTACGTTATTATACATTAACCACCATAAAATATAATTATGAGAAAAATTATTGCAGGCGCATTTGCGCTTTCACTATGTGTTGTTTCATGTAAAAAAGAAGCAAAAACAGACTCTTCTGTAAGCAGTGATACTTTGGCAGCCGTAATGCCTAAGGATTCCGTAACAACTCCAAAAACAGATTCAGCAGCAACTGCAGCTCCTTCTGCTCCTGCTCCGGATAATGTTATTACCAAAAACGTTGGGAAATATCCTCATGATATTAAATTCTTTGAAGATAAAGGTATCTCAGAAAGACTGAAAAAGCTTATTGGTGCTGAGTATGGTGAGATGGTAAAGAATTTCAATGTGGAAAGTCCTATTGCATCAGAAAATGGAATCTACAAACTGACAGGATGCAAACAGCACGATTGCCCGGGATATGCTACAAGTATTTTCTACGATGCTAAAAATGATAATCTAAACGTTTCTATCGATAAAAACGGTAAAGCAACAGAATTTGCTGAAAAAGGAAAAATTACTGTTTCAGAATCGCTTAAATCCAAATAATAAAAAAGGAGTGAAACTTTCACTCCTTTTTTTATTGATTTTCAATAGATATCTTTAGTTCGTTTTAACAGCGTTCTTTTTTACTGCCTTTAAAAGACTTCGAAAGTTTTTCATAGTCATCATTTCTGTTGAAGGATCGAAGATAGTCACCTTTTGATCTTTCTCCACTGAAACTTCTGAATATGCTTTGAGTGAATATATTTTCTTCATAGTGCTGATATCATAAACATCCATCATTGCAAAAGTTTCATTTTTTTTATATTCATATTGTGTTCCAATTGAATTGTCTAAACCGTTTCGCACTTTCATGGTGTAGATGTTTACCAGGAAATTGAAATCAGAGTTGCTTTTCAATACCTCAAGATCTTCAGTTTCCGGATCAAAAGGAATACTATTTTGAATTATATTTTCTGCTTTTGCCGTTTTTAAGTCAAAGGCTTTGCCATAGCTTAAATCCTGGAATAGTTGAAATGTCTCTTTGCTCATCATTTCTCGGTGGTGCGAATCTACATCCGTTTTGATATTGTTAATCAGCCACTTTTTGTCCTTCGAAAATACCAATGACTTGCTATAGATCCCATAATCTTTTTTTACAGGATAATAGCATGATTGTAATGTAATTAAGAGAAAAAGAAAGAAAATGTATTTTTTCATCAATAAATTCAGACTATTTAATCAAAATCTTCCAGGCTTCTTCAACTTTACTTTCCAGAAGTAATTTCTGGGCATCAAGATGGATATTTTCATCGGCATGAAAGTCTCCGGCAGGTAATATTTCCGTATTGGCAAGCATTCCAAGGTCATTTCCTGTAAACACTTTACTGTACTTAATAGAATCTGGTAGCAGATCGAAACCAATTCCTTTTGTTACCAAAGGTTTTGGCACTTCAAAAAGACTGTTTTCATTGCTTCTTGAATACCAGTTACTGCCTAAACGGGCTACCATATCCAGTTTTTTCTGATCCAGATTTCCGGCCTCATTCAGATATTCTTCTCTGATATGGATTTTCTGAACTTCACAGATCACCAGATTTCCGGCACCACCCTGATCTCCCAATGATTTTACCTCTAAAACTTTACATTCAAAGTTAACAGGACATTCTTCAATCAGTTTCGGCTGTACAAGATCTGCATCTTTCATGGTAAGACCGGATTTGATAAATTCATTGACTCCGGTTTCGTATTCTGTAGAAGCTAAAGAGATCTGCTGTACAATCGGAAAGTTTACTGTTCCGATTACTACTTCAGGAACTTCAATAACATTTTCCAGTGTATGTTTGGTAGTATTATCACGTACCCTCCTCGATGGTGAAAAAATTAAAATAGGAGGAACTGTACTGAACATATTAAAAAAACTGAACGGAGATAAGTTATTATTACCGTCTTTATCCACTGTAGAAGCCAATGCAATGGGACGTGGTGAAACGGCTGTCTGCATAATGGTCTGCAATTGTACGGAGGTTATCTCGGAGGGGATTACTGTTTTCATATTCTATTTAACCACAAAGGCACAAAAGTTTTAAGTAAAATACTTTTAATCATTAAAGTTTAAAAAAGCATATCATAATATTAATTTATAAAGGTTTCCTGCCCTTCGTGATATAGATTTTTTACATTAAAATTGACTAAAATGCCTTTGGGTTTCTTCATTAAGTTAATATAGTTAAGAAGTTGAGCTCAATGAATATCATTAAGCTTTGTAACTGACTTTAATTCTACCACAATTAAGTCCTCAATTAAAAAGTCGCAAAAGAAATCACAATTAATTTCTTTTCCTTTATAATGTACCGGAACTTTCAATTCAGATTTAAAATTAATATTTCTTAATTTGAATTCTTCTTCCAAACATTTATGATATACGCTTTCCAATAAACCAGGACCTAAAATTTTGTGAACTTCTATGCAAGCACCATTTATTTTATAGGTAAGATCTGTTAAGTATGATTGCGTAATCATCAATTCTTTTGTGACTTTTGTGGTAAAAAAAATTAAAGTGTTGGAATGATTTTACCGGAAACTTCCCCGAAACCTACTCTTACACCATCTTTTTCTGCCCAAGCCTTCATGGTAACCGTATCATTATCTTCAATGAATTTTCTTTCTTCGCCGTTGCTTAATGATAAAGGATTTTGTCCTCTCCATGTAAGCTCAAGCATAGAACCGAAAGATTTTGGATCACTTCCTGAAATGGTACCGCTGGCATATAGGTCACCTACTTCCACATTACATCCGTTCACGGTGTGGTGTGCCAGTTGCTGAGTCATATTCCAGTACATGTGTTTGTAATTACTTTCACAGATCAGGTTTTGATCTCCGTTTTCAGGTTGGATATATACCTCAAGGTTGATATCGTAATTTTTATCACCTTCAAATTTTAAATATTCTAAAACTTCAGGATCCTGAGTTGGAGAAGCTGTTCTGAATGGTTCCAAAGCTTCAAGCGTAACCACCCATGGAGAAATTGAAGAACCGAAGTTTTTTGCAAGGAATGGCCCTAGTGGAACATATTCCCAAGATTGGATATCTCTTGCAGACCAGTCATTGAAAACTACCATTCCGAAGATCGCATCTTCTGCATCTTTGGTAGAGATACTTTCTCCCATCTCTGTATTTTTATTGATGATGAAAGCCATTTCCAGTTCGAAATCCAATTGTTTAGATACTCCGAAAACCGGTTTGTCTGCATCGGCGGGTTTCGTCTGACCTTTAGGACGGTTGATTTCCGTTCCGGAAACTACGATAGAGGATGCTCTTCCGTGGTAACCTACAGGTAAATGTTTCCAGTTGGGTAATAAAGCGTTTGCCGGATCACGGAACATTTTTCCTACGTTGGTAGCATGTTCGATGCTGCTATAGAAATCTGTATAATTCGGGATGTGAACAGGCATCATCATTTTTACTTTATCCAGGTCATAGAAAGCCTCTTCAATGGTTTTCTGATCTTTTGATAAAGTTGATCCTTCCTGTAATAAAGTTTGGATTTTAGTACGAACAGCATTGGTAACAGGTTTACCAAGTTCAATAAATTCGTTGATGGTATACGCTTCAAAAACATTGTCGTCTAATCCTTCAATATCTTCAAAATAACCAAGATCATACAATGTAGCAAGATCAATTACCTGATCTCCGATTCTTGTACAGCATCCGATATATTCTTTGTTAAAAACTGCGACTCCGAAAGGAATATTGTGTATAGAAAAATCCGAATTTGAGGAGTAGTCTACAAATGATTTCATAAGTTTAGATTTTAGTTAGATTCAATATGATTCAGAGAAATTCCCCCGAAACATTTATTTGGTCTTTTTTGAGTAAGATGCTTCATCAATCCACCTATCTCTGGTATTGACATCAATAAGGTACAGAATATTATCCTGTTGTGTCAGCAATAACGTTTTGGTGACAGGCATTGGGATTTTTTTGTTTTCAAGCATATCTGCTCTTAAAGAAATAATATTTTTTTTCCTGATAATATCACCGGTGAAAACATTGGAGCTGCTTTCTCCTGTTGCCTTATCATCGAAAACTTCTACATAAGTGGCATTATTCCCTTTGATAATAATAAAGTCCCTCTCCGTATGGTCGGCTTCATCTTTAATGAAAACAAACTTTTTGTTGTCAATATTTACATTTTCAAGATGCTGATTGATGCCTTTTCTTTGTTCAAGTCGGTTAAGGATTTCATTCAAAGTTCCATATTGGGCTTTAAGCCCTAAGGTTCCCAGAAGGAAAGTCCCAATTAAAAGTTTTCTCATATACTGTGTTTTATAAAAAAGTTTTGCCAGAATACTGTATTCTGACAAAACTTATATTTTCTAATGTAAAATTAAAGATTACCTCTTCTTTCCTGCTCTCTTTCTAATGCTTCGAACAATGCTTTGAAGTTTCCTGCACCAAAACTCTGTGCACCGTGTCTTTCAATAATTTCGAAGAATAGAGTAGGACGGTCTTCTACAGGCTTCGTAAAGATCTGTAATAAGTATCCTTCTTCATCATGATCAATAAGTATACCTAACTCCTGAAGTTTTTTAAGATCTTCATCAATATGACCTACTCTTTCAGGAACCATGTCGTAATATGCTTCCGGTGGAGCTGAAAGGAACTCTACACCACGTTTCTTCAATTCAGTTACAGTGTGGATAATATCCTTTGTTGCCACAGCGATGTGCTGTACTCCTTCACCTTCGTAGAAATCAAGATATTCTTCTACCTGAGATTTCTTTTTACCTTCTGCAGGTTCGTTAATAGGGAATTTAGCATATCCGTTTCCGTTTGACATTACTTTAGACATCAATGCAGAATATTCTGTATTGATCTGCTTATCGTCAAAAGAAAGGATGTTTACAAATCCCATTACTTTTTCGTACCATTCTACAGTTGGGATCATTCTGTTCCAGTCAACATTTCCTACACAGTGGTCTACATATAATAAACCTGCTTCTTCAGGCTTATAATCGCTTTCCCACTTTTCATAACCAGGCATGAAAGCTCCGTTATAATTTTTTCTTTCCACAAACATGTGAACAGTTTCCCCATACGTGTAGATACCAGACATTCTTACCTCACCATGCTCATCAGTTAACGTTACGGGCTCTAAATAAGGCTTTCCACCTCTTTTAGTTGTTTCCTCGAAAGCTGCATAAGCGTCATCTACCCAAAGTGCCAAAATTTTTACTCCGTCACCATGTTTTTTTACGTGCTCGCTGATAGGAGAGTCAGACTTTAGTCCTGTTGTTAATACCAATCTGATTTTTCCCTGTTGAAGCACATAAGATGCACGGTCTCTTACTCCTGTTTCAGGACCCGCATAAGCTACAGACTGAAAACCGAAAGCGGTTTTGTAATAATGGGCAGCCTGTTTTGCATTTCCTACATAAAACTCAATATAATCTGTACCGTTAATCGGTAAGAAATTTTCTGCTTGAGCTATTTTCTCGGCAAATGTAAGTGTTGACATATTTTCTCTTTTACTTTTATTTTATTGGTATGCAAATTACAAAATTCTTAGATATGGCGAAAATATTCCCAAGGATTCATTGAATATATTTAACATAACGTTAAAGAAGAGTTTACTTAAGTATATTTAAGTTTCATAAGTCTAAAATCATCTGCCTACATTTGTTATACAAAAGACAAGTGAAAAAAAATATTTCGAAACATGAAAGCCGTAGATACTCTCTACGGCTTTCTTATTTTAGGTTGTTTCAATTTTTCTGTTGAGCATTCCCGCATCGGGATTATAGTTGTCCCAGATCTTCCAGGTATTATTTATTTTTTTGATAAAGTAAATTTGGGTACTCAGTTGATTGACAAAATGTTCTTCTCCGGTTTCACCTACTTTGAACAGAAGATTCCAGAATTCCTGAGATTCCAGGATTTTTTTCTCAGGATCATCAGTGACCACCTGAATGTCAAAAACTTCATAATTGGATCTGTTGTTCTTAGTCACCAGCTGGAAGTCTTTATCACACAATTCTTTGCTGAACAGCGAAACTCTTTCCAGGAATGGAGAATCATCAAAAACCAGGTCTTTAAAAAGCTTGGTATTATGATTGGGAAACTGTTTACAAAACTCAAAAGCGGTTGCACAGTATTCATAAACCATCTGCGTAAGATAAGACTGGTCATCCGTTTCCTCTTCTTCCTGTTTCTTATATCTGATGGTAAGGATGTAATCATTAAGGTCTTTATATCCTAAGAAAATGCAGATTTTATCAAGTGTTTTAAGGAATCTAAGGTCACTATGGGTTTTATCCTGATAATCATTTTCAAAAAAACGCTGAAGAGTAACGTGAGAAATGGTATTTCCGATTTCAAATTTTTTTCCTCCTTTCAGTTCTTCAGCTTCGGAGAGTTCGTCTTTGATAATTTCAGAAAGAATAATATAATGGCTTCTCTTCCACTCATTCACATTCCCCAAAACAGAATTCCTTACCTTGGAATGTTTTACCACTTCGTCTCGTATCGAATTATATATAGTTTTCAATTTCCTTGTTTTTGAAAGAGTTTTATCAAATATACTGCCAAAATTTTAATATTTTTTTATCATTTTATGATGAAGAGTTCAAAATTTGTTTTAATATTTCAATTTAAAAATGCAGTTGTAAGGACTTTATAGTTTGATAATCAGTGTTTAAATCTTTCAAAAGCTGCTCTTTCCAGCATTTCTCTGTCATCAGGATGGGCAATACTGATAAGTTCCTGTGCTCTCTGGCGAAGGTTTTTCCCATAGAGATAAGCCGTTCCATACTCAGTTACTACATAGTGAATATGCCCTCTTGTGGTTACTACACCAGCTCCCTGTTTAAGAAAAGGAACAATTCTGGAAATTCCTTTTTTGGTTCTTGCGGTGATAGCTATGATAGGTTTTCCATCATCACTTAAAGCTGCCCCACGCATAAAATCCATTTGCCCTCCGATTCCGCTGTACTGCATCGTTCCGATAGAATCGGCACATACCTGTCCTGTAAGGTCTATTTCAATGGCAGAGTTAATGGCTACCATTTTTTTGTTTCTCATGATGTTGATCGGGAAATTCACTTCACTTACATCTCTGAAGGCAAAAACCGTATTGTCATCTACATAATCATACAACTTTCGAGTCCCGAAACAGAAACTTGTGATGGTTTTATTGTCATTGTAGCCTTTATATTTATTATTGATTACATCATCCTGAATAAGGTCAATAACACCGTCGCTCAGCATCTCTGTGTGAATTCCAAGATCTTTATGATTGGTAAGGCATTTTAACACGGCATCAGGAATTGTTCCGATGCCCATCTGCAGCGTTGATCTGTCTTCAATAAGCTCAGCAACATTTTTTCCTACGAGCATTTCTTCAGGGCCTACTTTAGAACCATAGTCTACGGTAGGAAGTTCCTCTTCATGCCAAACCAGTTTATGAATTCTGCTGATGTGGATCATCCCGTCTCCATGAGTTCTTGGCATTCTTGGATTGACAATAGCAACGATGATTTTTGCTGTATCTACAGCGGCTCTTGCGATATCTACAGAAGTTCCCAAAGTACAAAACCCGTGTTTGTCGGGTGGAGAAACCGTAACAATAGCTACATCAAGAGGCAGGATATTTTTTCTGAATAAAATAGGAATTTCACTTAAGAAAACGGGAACAAAGTCTCCGCGGTCAGAATTCACAGCATCACGTACAGGAGTGGAAACAAATAAAGAATTGATAAAAAAACTGTCCTTGTATTCCGGTTTTGCAATTTCCACATTTCCCTGTTGGGTAATGGAAACCATTTCCACATTTTGCAAACGATTAGACTGTCTTGCCAGTTCATCAATAAGGTAATTGGGAGTACAGGCACTACCATGAAAAAAGACACGGTTACCACTTTTTATCGTATATATTGCTTCTTCTGCGCTGATGTAATTATTCATATTTTGTCTTTTTAAAAAGGTGTTAAGAGTATGAGTAGAGCTTATAAAATACCTCTCTTCTTTCAAAGATAATCTTTATAATTTTATATTCATACAAATATTTTGAGGATATTGAACAGACTTTTATCATATGAATAAGCCAGTTGTGATTTAAAAGATAAAGGACTAAATGCATTGGCATTCAGTCCTTTCGTCTTATTTGTTGTTTTGATAAAAATCTTAATTAGCTATTTCTACAGCTGTTTTCTGCTTCATAGTTCCGGTTTCTGCAAATCGTAAATGCCAGCTGAAAGATTCTTCCAATAAATGAGGGGTATGGCCACCTCTTTCACAGGCCCTGTCGAAGTAAGATTGTAGTTCTTCCTTATAATCCGGGTGAACACAATTGTCGATGATTTTCTGGGCTCTTTCTCTTGGTGCCAATCCTCTTAAGTCAGCCAATCCAACATCTGTTACCAGAATATCTACATCATGTTCTGTATGGTCAGTATGAGAAACCATGGGAAGAACATGGGAAATATTGTTGCCTTTTGAAGCTGCCTGAGTCACAAAAATACTTAAATAAGCGTTTCTTGCAAAGTCTCCGGAACCACCGATTCCGTTCATGATTTTTGTTCCTCCGATATGAGTAGAGTTTACGTTTCCATAGATATCGAATTCAATTGCGGTATTGATGGCTATCACACCCAATCTTCTGATCAATCCCGGTGTATTGGAAATATTCTGAGGTCTTAAAACAAATTTGTCTTTATATTTCGATAGGTTTCCTAACACTCTTTCGTAGCATTCCTGGGAAACGGTAATAGATGATGCTGAAGCAAAGCTTAGCTTACCGGAATCGATCAGATCAAATGTACTGTCCTGTAGCACTTCGGAAAACATGGTCAAATCATAGAAATTACTGTCTTTGAATCCTGTCAGAACAGCATTGGCTACCTTACCAATACCTGCCTGAAGAGGAAGTAAACGGTCTGTAAGACGTCCTAAAAGAACTTCATTCTCAAAGAAGGCAAGAAGGTGTTTGGCAATAGCTGTTGTTTTTTCATCCGGTTCTGCAATATCTGCCGGGCTGTCTTTACGGTTGGTAAATACAATGGCCTCAATTTTTTCAGGATCTACAGGAATACTTTTTCTCCCGATTTTGTTCCATGGCGCAACAATTGGAATAACATTTCTGTAAGGATAATCTTCCGCCTGGTAGATATCATGAATTCCGTAGACTTCTTCAGGAACTTCCGTATTGATTTCAATAATAACCTTTTTAGCCAAAGCCGCAAAAGTCACTGAATTCCCTACAGATGTTGTGGGAACAATACTTCCGTCTCTTTCAATATAAGCAGCTTCGATAATGGCTACATCAATGCTCTGAAGATTTTTGGTGTGAAGAAGCTCGGCACTTTCACTCAAATGCTGGTCGATGAAGAGAATTTCACCATTGTTGATTTTGTTTCTTAAAATAGGATCTACCTGGAACGGCATTCTTTTCTTCAGAACGTTGGCTTCTGCCAGTTTTCCATCGGTACCGTGCCCCAGTGAAGCTCCGGTCATCAAAGTGACTTTCAGGTCTTCTGTTTTTCCTCTTTCAGCCAATGCCGGTAAAATGGCTTTGCTATCACCTGCTTTTGTAAAGCCGCTGGACCCGATGGTCATACCGTCTTTAATGATTTTTACAGCGTTTTCGGCTGTGGTTACCTTTTGGTGTAAACTTTCTAATCTGATTCTTTCTAACATGTAATATTGATTTTGTTTTAAACCACCATTACTTAGGATGCGATATGAAAAATAATGATGGTAAATATGTTAACCATACCTCACAAATTTACGAAAAAAGACGCTTTAAATAAAGGATTTAAAGCGTCTTTTGTATGTATTCAGTAATACTTTTTGATAATTTTTACTGTTTTATTCTAACCATGAAGTTTTATAAGAAGGATCTTCTACTTTTAAAGCTTCTTCTGTAATTTTTAACGGGCGGAAAGGGTCTACCATTACCGCATATTCTTCCGTGAATTTTTTACCGATACTTCTTTCCATCGCTCCCGGATGAGGTCCGTGTACAATTCCGCCAGGGTGCAGGGTAAAGTCCATTAAATCAATATGGTTACGGCTCATGAAATCACCTTCTGTGTAGAACAATACCTCATCAGAGTCAATATTAGAGTGGTTATAAGGCGCCGGAATAGCCTGTGGATGATAATCATACATTCTTGCACAGAATGAGCACACTACGAAATTGTGTCCTTCAAAATTCTGGTGAACCGGTGGCGGTTGGTGAATTCTTCCCGTAATCGGTTCGAAGTTTTTGATATTGAATTTGTAAGGATAAAAACAGCCGTCCCAACCTACCACATCAAACGGGTGTGTAGCGTAGATGAAGTCGGTAATCTGGTTTTCTTTTTTTACTTTAATTAAGAATTCTCCTTTTTCATCGATAGGTTCCTTATAAGTAGGAGCAATCATATCTCTTTCGCAGAATGGAGAATGTTCCAAAAGCTGTCCGAATTCGTTTCTGTATCTTTTTGGAGTATAAATAGGAGAGTGGCTTTCCAACACAAAAAATACTGTATCATCAGACTTCAGTTCCACCTGATAAATCGTTCCTCTCGGAATAATCAGATAATCTCCGGTTACGAATTCAAGATCACCTACAAATGTTTTCAAAATTCCGGTTCCGTTATGAACATACAAAAGCTCATCACATTCTGCATTTTTGTAGAAATAATCCATCGATTTTCTTGGCTTTGCCAATCCCATTTTCAGGTCGTTATTCATCAAAAGGATTTTTCGGCTGTCCATGAAATCGTCTTCAGGAGTGACATTCATTCCCTTAAACATTCTCGGAGCCACATTTTTTTCCACAGCTATTTTTGGAGTGACATCTTTCGGCTCACCGATAGATTTAATCTGTGTAGGGCGGTGGATATGATATAACAAAGAAGAAATACCATGGAAGCCTTCTGTACCGAAAAGCTGCTCATAGTAAAATTTATCTTCCGGAGACTTAAAGATCGTATGCCTTTTTGGTGGGATATTTCCCAGTTGATGATATCTCATTTTACTTTCATATGTAGTTTCTCAAATTTAATCATTTTTCATGAATTGGCTCAACCTATATTTTTTGGATTAAGTTTTGTATTTGAAAAATAATTGTTAGATTTGTCTAACAATTTTAATTTCATGAAGCGAATATTATTTTCTATTACTTTTTTATCAACCTATTGTTTTGCGCAGGAGACCGATAGTTTGAGTTTACAACAGACTAAAAATCTGGATTCTGCGAGAGTTACGAAGAGGGAAATCAAGACAAGTAACATTGAGGATGTAGTGGTTACCGGTACCATAAAACCGATGAGCAGGTCGAAAAGTCCTGTTGCAGTAGAGATCTACAGTCAGAAATTTTTTCAGAAAAATCCTACTCCCAGTATTTTTGAAGCCATTGCGATGGTAAATGGAGTAAAACCTCAGCTGAACTGTTCCGTATGTAATACTGGAGATATTCATATTAATGGACTGGAAGGACCATATACGATGATTTTGATTGACGGAATGCCCATTGTAAGTTCACTTTCTACTGTCTATGGACTGAGTGGAATTCCGAATAGTCTTGTAGATAGAATAGAGGTTGTAAAAGGGCCAGCTTCTTCAATCTATGGTTCTGAAGCAATGGGAGGCGTAATTAATATTATTACCAAAAATGCACTGACTGCTCCTAAATTAAGTGTTGATCTGATGACATCGAGCTGGTTTGAAAATAATCTGGATCTTTCCACCAAATTCAACGTTGGGAAGAATGCTGCTTCATTATTAAGTTTAAATTATTTCAGTTTTCAGGAAAGAATAGATCAGAATAAAGATAATTTCACGGATACCACTTTACAAAGCAGAATTTCCGTATTTAACAAGTGGAATTTTA
The DNA here is from genome assembly GCF_002025665.1 of Chryseobacterium indologenes. GTDB lineage: Bacteria > Bacteroidota > Bacteroidia > Flavobacteriales > Weeksellaceae > Chryseobacterium > Chryseobacterium metallicongregator. The sequence continues at coordinate 954,527 of NZ_CP018786.1, forward strand.
AGAGAAAAGAAAACAGACAGGCAAGTTTTGCTTTGAGGTATCTGTATGAAGACCGTTTTGGGGGAGAAATGCAGTGGAATAAATCTTTTCGTGGAAGCGATGAAGTATACGGAGAAAGTATTTATACCAACAGAGCAGAGGTTTTCGGATTGTACGAATGGCCGATGAAAGAGCATATCGTGACTCAGTTTTCTTATAATTATCACGACCAGAATTCGTTTTATGGATCCAATCCGTTCAATGCGACACAAAAAGTGGCTTTCGTGCAAACGTATTGGGACAGAAGTTTTGGGAAACATGATATCACGGCCGGACTTACTTTCAAAAGAACTTTTTACGATGATAACACTCCAGGAACATTAGCTTCAGACGGTATCACGAATGCACCGATGAAATCTCCTATCTGGGGAGCCTTTATTCAGGACCAGTGGGAAATCAACGATAAAAATACGTTGTTGCTTGGCTACCGATATGATTATGATAAAGTACATCATTCCGTCCATTCACCGAGGTTTGCATGGAAATTTAATCCTAATCCGTATCATACTTTACGTTTTAATTTTGGAACAGGTTTCAGAGTAGTTAATTTATTTACGGAAGATCACGCAGCTTTGACAGGTTCAAGAGAAGTTGTGGTAAAATCTGACCTGAAACCGGAAAGATCTATCAACGGGAACCTGAATTATATCTGGAAAATCCCTGTCGGTAACCGGATGGTGAATCTTGATGCGTCTGCATTTTATACTTACTTCAGTAATAAAATTGTAGGAGATTTTGATTCCGATCCTAATAAAATTATTTATGACAATCTTCACGGATACGGAATTTCAAGAGGTGCTTCCCTGAATGTGGATTTCAGTTTTCAGTTTCCTTTAAGTGTTAATCTGGGAGTTACTTATCTGGATGTCTATCAGAAATTTGATAACGAAAATCAAAAAACACAACAGCTGCATGCACCCAAATGGAGTGGAACTTATAACCTGACTTATAAATTCGCGAATAACCTGACCATCGATTTTACAGGACAGTTCTACGGACCAATGAGGCTTCCTGTTCTTGTGAACGATTTCCGCCCTGAATATTCACCATTTTATTCTTTGGCCAATATTCAGGTGTCCAAGAGTTTCAAATCCGGATTTGAAGTGTATTGCGGGATGAAAAACTTATTCAATTTCAGACCTAAAGATCCTTTGATGAGACCATTTGACCCGTTTGATAAGCATGTTGATGATCCTATCAATAATCCTAATCATTATACTTTTGATACAGCGTACGGCTATGCACCGATGCAGGGGATCAGAGGTTTCCTGGGAGTAAAATATACTTTAAAATGAAAAAAATAGCTTTATTTTTAATGTTAGTGCCCTGTTTTTATCTGTCTCAGATGAAGACAGGCACTTTTTCTGATCTTGAAGTTCAGCAGAAAGAAAATCCTAAGCCGGTTGTTATTCACCTTTATACGGACTGGTGTGCAGTCTGTAAGATTGAGTCTTTCCGTATGAGTAAAGATAAAGAGTTGGTTGGTATGATCAATGATCATTTTTATTTTGTCAATTTCGAGGCAGAAAAGACGAAGGAAAAAATCCATTTCCAGAATCAGGAGTTTGAATATCTGCAGAATGGAAATTCCGGAATTCATGAATTGGCGTTGGCTTTGTCTAAGAATAAAAATCAGCCTGTTTATCCTTTGTGGGTATTTCTGGATAAGCATCAGAATCTGGTGTATTATCAGGAAGGGCAGATGACACCTGAGAAAATGAAGCAGAAACTGTTGGAGATTTCTGCTTTGTAATTGAATGTTGTTTATATATTATTTCCCACAGATTACATGAATTACACAGATGCTTGTGGAAAATCTGAGTGCGTTTTTTTATGTTTCTGAGTTTTGTTGGAAAAACGCAAAGGCGCAATTTTTTTCTTTCTTCTGTTTTAAGTCGCAAGGATTTTATCTGTGATAAAATTGTATATTCCTAATACTTTATAAATAATTCCTTGCTGAAAATCTTTGATTTTCTACGCTTTAAAAAACAACACATTATTTATTTTTATTGCGCCTTTACGTTTTTCTAACCTTGCAAAATCTTATTTTTATTTCCCACAGATTGCACAGATTTACACAGATTTTTTAGTTTGTTGAATTTTTAAAATTTGTGAGAACTATCCCAATCTTTAAATTTTAAATAATTAAATCTTTTAATTCTCCCCCCTCAGCATCAATCAAAACAGCCAGCTGAATACAAGGTTCATCAGTACGGTTGCTCCACGCATGATTCGTTCCTCTTTGAATGACGATATCTCCCGGTTTCAGAAGAGTTTCGCCTTCTTCCATGATGAGGAAAAGCTCACCGGAAAGAATAATGATATAATCCAGTGTTGGTGTCTGATGCATCATCGGGTGAGGTTCATTCTTTTTCCATTCTACACCTAAACCTTTATCCGGAGGGACAACAACATATCGAAAATAAGTTCCATTTTTAGGAGTTTGTGGAAATCCGGTATTGGGAATTCTGGTTTCAAAATCCAGACTGGCCGGCGTGGTCTGAGTATTCCAAACATCGGAAATGATAAGTCCCGGAAAGTGTTCTACAGCATTTTCTATCTGCTTGTCTTCTATAATGACAGATTTTCCGTCTTTCGTTCCTGTTACGATTCGTCTTGGTATTTTGTTCATAGATTAATGTTTCATGATCAGTTTATGACCTTGGGTTTGATTATTTTTTAGAATAGAATGTGCCTTCAGAACAGTATCCAAAGAAAGATTTCCAACGGTTTTATATTGTGGAGGGAGGATCGTTTCGTTTTCAATGAGTGTCTTGATGGTAAGCAAACTGTTTTTATAATACTCATATTTTTTTACCATTCCATACGTATAATTGGAGATATTCATAATCAATGTCCCTTTATTGAAGAGGATTTCGTGAGCATCTTTTGTAACCAAAGCGGTTACATCCACATACATTCCGTTAATTTTTAAAACTTCTGCAGTCACTTCAGACATATAATTTCCTACGAGATCAATTCCATATTCAAAAGGTTGATCAGCATTGGCTTTTAAAATGTTTTTAATAAGATTTTCATCTCTGTAATGAATGATTTGATGATCTTTTAAACCCAATTTGAGAAGAATCTGTCTGTTTTCTTCACTTCCCACTGTGGCTGTGATCTGTCGGATATTATGTGCTAATAAAAGTTTGATTAAAAATGAACCTACGCCTCCGGCTGCTCCTGTTACCAAAACAGTGTTTTCCAGGTTTAAATTTAAACGATTAAAGATCTGTAAAGAAGTAAGCCCTGCAGAAGGAGTGGCTGCCGCCTGTTCAAACGAAATATTTTTTGGTTTAAAGGAAACAATAGCTTCAGGAACTGCAATATATTCAGCGTAAGTACCGTTGCTTCCCATAGAGCCGCTTCCACTATATACTTCATCACCAATATTGAATTCTGTAACTTCGGAACCTTTATCCACTACAATTCCTGATAATTCTCTTCCTAATATGGGTGAACTGATCAGCTTGCGTTCCAATTCATTTTCCAACATTTGATAATCAATAGGATTGAAGCCGCTTGCCTTAATCTGGATTAAAACTTCATTGTTTTTGGGTTGAGGCTGCTCTGCCAGTCCGTCTTCCAGCTTTCCGTTTTTATTTAAAATAATTGCTTTCATACATTTAATTTGATACACAAATGTAAAGAGGGAATAGTTTATATTTGCTACTAGTTAACCAATGGTAACTAGTTACCTTCATGAAACTATTATGGCAAAAATCATTGAAAACGGCATCGAAAGAGAAGCCAGCTGCACAGAAGAATTGTTCGCGATGCGGGACAGTCTGGACGTTTTGGGAGGAAAATGGAAACTGATGATTTTACGATATCTGACGAACAGACCGGATCAGATGATTCATTTTAAAAAGCTGGAACGCAGTATTGAAGGAATTTCAGCTAAAATGCTGAGCAAAGAATTAAAAGAACTGGAAACCAATCTGCTGATCACAAGGACCATTCAGGATACAAAACCGATTACGGTAACGTATGCAGTGACGGAATATGGAAAATCTGTATTTCCTGTAACAGAAACATTAGTCAATTGGGGAATAATCCATCGGGAGAAAATTAAAGAATCAATGGGATAGTTATGAGATATTGGCAAACGCAAAGACGCAAGAATTTTCCTTTAAATATGTCTTAAGGCGCAAGGATTTTATCTTTGATAAAATTTAATTCTGTTGAATTTTGGATAAAATAAACTTGCTGAAAATCTTTGATTTTCTCGCGCCTTAAAGCAGTATGTTATTAAATTTCTTTGCGCCTTTGCGATTACTAATAAATATTGCTTCATAGAGAAAAGATTAAATAATCTATGTCGATGAAAAAATCCTCAGACCCATTTAGAGTTGAGGATTTTAAATGATACCAAATTGTTGATTAATTTTGATCTAACCACGACTGTATCAGCTCAGCGTGATCTTCTACCCATTCTTTAGCGGTAGCTTCTTTATTTTTACTCTGTTCCATTTTCATTAAAAGATCAGACATATTTTCATCATCAAAATGAAGTCTGGAAAAAAACTTGGCCAGCTCCGGATGATCCTTCACAAAACTTTTTCTGGAATAGGTTTTAATCTGTTCTGCTTCGCCGTAAATCTTTTTGGGATCATCAAGAAACTTTAGCTTCATTTTACCGAACATCCAATGGGGCTGCCATCCGGTTACCACAATCCATTCTTTACGCTGTATGGCATTCTGTAACTCGGTGATCATGGCAATGGTAGAGGAGTTGATCTGCTGAAAATCTAGTTTATAATCAACAATTGCTTTATCTGTTCCGGTAGTTAATCCGGCTCCTTTTTCAATTCCAATAATTCTGTGACTGAACTGCTCTTTATGCTCATTGAGCTCTTCAATGGAATTAACAGGAATGTATTCCGGCACAACCAATCCTATACGACCGTTATCATAATTGGTTCCAAGATGAGTCAGTCCCGGAAATTTAGCCAGCTTTTTTGCGTGGGTGTAAGGTAACCAGACTCCCATGAAAAGGTCTGTATCTTCATTATTCATCGAAGCCAGAATCATATCTGTAGAAGCTTTTTGAATAATAACATGATAACCTTGCTTATCCAGAATAGCTTTAGCAACGTGTGTCATCGCTACATCTTCTGCCCAGCCATCTACCATTCCTATGGTGATATACTTTGAGTTTTTTATGTTTTCACACGAACTTAATGCGGTAAATATGAACATTAAAACGGGTAAAAACAGATATTTAAGTTGTTTCATCTTATTGCTTTTTCTTTACAAATCCCTGGGTAATACGGTCGAGGATAATGGCCAATATCACCACGGATAAACCACTTTCAAATCCTAATCCGATATCCAGATTATTAATTCCTTCCAGTACTTTCTCTCCTAAGCCACCTGCAGCAATCATTCCTGCAATAACAACCATGGATAATGATAACAATATGGTTTGATTAATTCCCGTTAAAATCGTTTTCATTGCTAAAGGAAGTTCTACTTTAAATAGAATCTGACGGTTGGTCGCTCCGAAAGCTCTGGCAGCTTCCACAATATCTTTTGGAACGGCTTCAATTCCTAATGTCGTTAATCGAACTGCTGGCGGCATGGCGAAAATGATGGTTGCAAAAGCACCTGGTACTTTACCGATACTAAAAAACAGCACAGCCGGAATGAGGTAGACAAATGCGGGCATGGTCTGCATCAAATCCAGTAAAGGACGAATGATTTTGTCGGCTATTTTGCTTTTAGCTGCTAAAATCCCAAGTGGAATAGAAAGAATAAGAGCGGTAATGGTAGATACAAAAATAAGTGCTAGGGTTTCCATGGTTTCTTTCCATAATCCCATTAAAAATATTAAACTTAATCCGGCAGCAGTTACCACAGCGATACCTTTTCCGGCTTTCCATAATGCCAGGAGTGTAAAAAAGAGAATGATTACATAAAAAGGGGTGTTTGTTAAAATCCATTCAATTCCCATAATGGAGGAATTTCCCAGATGTTTTATGACATCAAATACAGGCTTTCCGTTTTCTGTGAGCCAATTGATTGCAGTTTCTACATATTGGCCTATATCTATAGTTTTATTCATCTTATTGATTGTTTGCGATTTCTTTTAATTCTATAATCTCTTCTTCGTTAAACTTGGTAGCTTCTATGACAAGCGATAACTGGGTTACTAGACCTAAAAATTTATTGTCTTCATCAATAACAGCAATGGACGATTTATTTTCAGAGATCAATGGTAGCATTTCTTCTACAGTCACTTCCGGATAAACCGAGGGAACATTACTGTTGATAATAGATTCTACCGTAGGTTCTTTCTTTTTGGCGATGCGCACAACATCTTTAAGCGTTACAAAACCAAGGAATTTATTTTGAAAATCTACCACAGGCAAGTTTTCCAGACCTGTAGCCCTCATTTTTCTTAAAGCGCCTTCAGGACCATCTTTTCTGAAACGTACTACCGTTGCTTTGTCGAACATCAAAGATCTTGCAGTGATAATGGTCTTACGGTCTACTTTCTCTACAAACGCTTTCACATAGTCGCTGGCAGGATTGGTTAAAATATCTTCCGCTGTTCCTATTTGTTCTATCACCCCATCTTTCATAATGACGATACGGTCTCCGATTTTAATGGCTTCATCCAAATCGTGGGTAATAAAGACTATGGTTTTTTGCAATGTATTCTGGAGTTCAAGCATCTGATCCTGCATTTCAGATTTGATCAATGGATCCAATGCAGAGAAAGCTTCATCCATAAGCAGTACTTCAGGATCGTTTGCCAGGGCTCTTGCTAATCCAACTCTCTGCTGCATTCCTCCGGAAAGCTGAGACGGATACTGATTTTCGAAACCATTTAAACCGACAATATCCAGTGCTTTTTGTGCTTTTTTATCACGGGAAGCTTTATCTTCTCCTCTTATTTCCAGTCCGAAGCCTGCATTATCTAAAATGGTATGATGGGGAAGCAGTCCGAATTTCTGGAATACCATACTCATTTCTGTTCTTCTTACTTCCAACAGTTCTTTGTTGTTTTTTCCGGTAATATCATCGTCATTGATGAATACTTTTCCTGAAGTAGGTTCATTCAGTCTGTTAAGGCAACGCAGTAAAGTCGATTTTCCGCTTCCTGAAAGTCCCATGATCACAAAGAATTCTCCTTCATAAATTTCAAAACTGGCTTTGTTGATTCCTATGGTACAGCCAGTTTTTTCAAGAATTTCCTTTTTGGAAAAACCTTTATCCAGAAGCTCCTGTGCTTTTTCTTTGTTTTTACCAAAGATGATCGTCAGGTCTTCCACTTTAAGTTTTACTTTTCGAGTGTTTTCATTTTTTTCCATATTCAGAATTTTTCAATTAATAATTTGATATAAAAAATTGTACACCAATTCATTATATACATTTAGCATTCGTTGTTCTGCTGATGACGATAGGATAAAATAATTTGCTAAGCCTTTAGTAATAAAAGCTTTAAACAAAAAAATAACAGCATAAAGACCTGCTGGCCTTATGTTTATTTTAAATATTTCAATAGATTATACTCTAGAAAAAGAGTGCATTATGTAAAAAGAAACTGATCTTTTACATAGATTCTACAATTAAATTACTGATGAGGTAATTACAGATATGTGTACTGAACAACTTGAATGGCTACATTTCATCAAAATGCTTGCCAGCATCAAAAAACTGTATATCAATTTTTTATGACGGTGCAAATTTACGAATTATATATTAAATGGATTTTTGTATATGTAAGTTATTGATTATCAATGATATTTTAAAAAGATGATTTCATGACGAATTTTCTCTTATTATTCAAGTTAAGAGAATATTGAGGTTGGAATTATTTTAGAAAAATCTTAACGTTATACCAGTTATTTTAATAAAACGGCAATAATGGCAAGGATAGCGGGTAAAGCCTGAACGAAGAATATTTTTTTAGTGGCTGAAATTGCTCCATAGATTCCTGCTACGGCTACACATCCTAAAAAGAATAACGCTACATTGGTCTGCCATTGAGGATCTTTAATCAAAAAAGACCAGATCAGCCCGGCAGCCAGAAATCCATTGTAAAGTCCCTGATTGGCAGCAAGTCCTTTTGTTGGCTTAAACATTTCTGCAGGCAGAGCTGCTTTAAAAACTTCTTTTCCTTTGGTTTCCCATGCGAACATTTCCATCCAGAGGATATAAAGGTGTTCCAGTGCAACGACGGCGATCAGAATTTTAGCAACGATTTCCATAATAAATATTTTCTCATTGTAAAACTAAAAAAATAAAGTTAAGTTTGAGTATTAATTCTTACAATGGATCCATTCAAAGCACATTTAAATAAATTTATTACCATAACCGATGAGGAATTTGTTTCCATCATGTCTTTTTTCCAGGTTCTTGATGTGAAAAAGAAACAGAAGCTGGTATTGGAAGGAGAGGTCTGCCGAACAATGTATTTTGTGTTGAATGGATGTTTGAGAAAGTTCTTTATCAACGAAAAAGGAGTGGAGCAAACTACGGAGTTTGCTATTGAAAACTGGTGGATAACAGATACATTTGCTTATGAAAGACAAATCCCGACAGATTTTTCTATACAAGCGGTAGAGCATTCTTCTATTTTGGTGATTGATCTGGAGCGTCAGGAAGAATTATTAAAAAAACATCCAGTGATGGAAAGGTACTTCCGGATGATCTATCAAAGAGCGTATGCTGCTTCGGAAAGGAGAATCCGTTACTTGTATGAAATGTCCAGAGAAGAACTTTATATGCATTTCAGTACATTATATCCGTGGTTTATCCAGAGAATTCCACAATATTTAATTGCTTCCTTTTTGAATCTGACTCCGGAATATCTGAGTGAAATCAGAGCAAAATTACGATCTTAAACCAGTTTAAGTTTTTTACGGATCAGAAGCCGGAAATTTGTCATGTAATTAAAAGCTAATGCAATGACAGATCACAAAAATCAATTTCCGCAACTTTTTTTAAGACTGGCTCTCGCTGTTACGATGCTTTCTGCAGTGGCAGATCGGTTTGGATGGTGGAGCAAGGAAAATTCGTCATGGGGAAACATGGAGAGTTTTAAAGAATATACAAGACAGCTGACCTATTTCCTTCCGGAAGCTTTGAGTACGGTTTCAGCGTATGCCGCTACCTTTTTAGAAATTCTTTTTCCTTTGATGCTGATTTTTGGATTTAAAACAAAAATGGCAGCCTACGGAAGCAGTATCCTGCTGTTAATTTTTGCCATATCCATGACCATTGCATCAGGGCCAAAGGCTCCACTCAACTATTCTGTATGGGTGGGATGTGCTGCTGCGCTTTTACTGGCAGTACAACAACATTATTCTTTAAGTATAGATCAATTAACCAAAAAATAATACATATTATGAGCGCAAGATTAAATATTGCAACAGTAGATTCCGCAGCCTATAAAGCCATGCTTGGATTGGAAGGTTATTTACAAACTATTTCTTTAACACACATTCAGAAGGAACTGATTAAGATCAGAGCTTCACAGATCAATAAATGTGCTTTCTGCCTTGATATGCATACCAAAGATGCCATCAAATACGGAGAAAATCCTCAAAGAATTTTTATTCTGAACGGATGGACGGAAGCAAAAGAATTTTTCACTGAAGAAGAACAGGTGCTATTGGCAATGACCGAAGAAATTACGCTGATCAGCGATAAAGGATTAACCGAAGAAACGTATCAAAAAGCGAAGTCTTTCTTTGATGATAACCAGATTGCTCAGATCATTATGGCTATTGTAACAATCAATGCCTGGAACAGAATTGCAGTAAGTACTCATCTTCCGATTGCAAAATAGAGAAGTCGGGAAGATGGGTGATGGAGGATGGAAGTTGATGAAGACTGCATCATCTACGGATGTTTACTTTATTTAAAAAAAAACGGCCTTTCAAATTTTTGAAAGGCCGTTTTGATGCAAGATGCAAAGTGACAGTGTAACACGGTTTGGTATTAATTCTAAAAATAAATTCTTTGGTTCATTTTATTTTTTAAACCGGAATTACATTGTCTCTCCGTTTCTCGGATTATATTTCTAATATTTAAATTAATAAATAGCCACAGGATTCACATTCACCTGAGTAGAACCTACATATAAAGGCTGCCCCAGCACGAATAGAAATTCCCATACTTTTTGTTTTACCAAAGGACGACTGTCAATCAGTTCCAGGTTATAGATTCCTTTTTTAGCCAGCATAAACTGATTGATAGGGAATTCTTCTTTACTTTTTGGGTTGGGATATACTTCGGAAGCCCAGGTATCACCACCAAAAGCAACGATTCCCTGATCGGCAAGCCATTTTGCAGCATCCATTCCAATTCCGGGTTCTGTTTCAAGGAATTGCTGGTTGTTTTTACCAATCAATTCAAGCCATCCGGTATTGAAAAGGACAATATCACCTTTTCGTAGGGTAAGTTTCTGTTTCTTTAAAACGGATTGGATATCTTCTACGGTAAATTCTGTTCCTCCCGGCACAATAGATTTTCCATAATGAGCCGTCATGTCAAGAACTACACCGCGGGTAACGAACGGAGGTACTTTTTCAACACCCAGTTTTTTTACTCCTTCTACAGTTACAAAATCTGTTGCTTTATTTCCGTTGTAGTAAGTATTGTCAATACCAATGTGTCCAATACCATTCAGTTGTGTTCCTACTCCGGTCCATCCGTTTACTAATTCATCATTGAAGGTGAATTTATTAGGGCCTATGCTTTTTCCGGCCTGTTCTCCGGGCTGAATATTGTATAAATTGAAACTTCTGTGTCTGAAAGCAGGAAGGTTTTTATCAATAGGAATGGCAAGTGCTAATGTTTTACCTTGTTTTACTAATCCTAGTGCTTGTTTTACGACTTCCGGTGTTAACAGATTGGCTGCTCCAATCTCATCTGTCACACCGTAAGCGGAAGGATACCATGATTTGTCTTCCGGATTGACGAGTGTCTGAGATTTTAAACTAATGCTGTTGAAAATCAATAGTGTAGCTAACCCGAACATTTTGATCAGATTATTTTTCATTTTTAAAAAGATTTGGGGGTTAGAGGTAGGAAGCTGGGAGAGGGAAGTTGTTGAGGTCTGATAACAAATGGATTAGTGTACAATTCAACTTCAATTGTCATTCCGACGAAGGAGGAATCTCTTTGTTATAGTCAGAATAGTACAATAGAAATAGCATAGCTTCTATCTTCCATCCTCCAGCTTCCAGCATTTACATTAAATTTCGCTCAAAGCAGAATTGATAAAGCTTAATTCTTCCTGTGAAAGGTCAATAGACATTGCTTTTGCGTTTTCGATGGCTTGCTGTGCATTTCTTGCTCCTGCCAATACGACTGTAATGGCTGGCTGCAACGTAGTCCATCTTAATACCAGTTGAGAAAGGCTTGCTCCTTTTTTCTGAGCAATAGGTTCAATTTTTTCTAAGAAAGTTTTTACTTTATTCAGATCAAACTGAGAGAAATATCCGTTTCTGTGGTCGTTATCTTTCAATTGGGTTTCTTTGAAATATTTACCGGTTAAAAGACCTCTTTCCATCGGGCTGTATACGATAATTCCTGTATTGTTTTCCAAAGAATAAGGGACAAGATCGTTTTCAATGGCACGGTTCAGCATGCTGTAAGAAACCTGATTGCTGGCAAGTTGTAAAGTTTTGTTAGCTTCTTTCATTTGAGCAACGCCGTAGTTGCTTACTCCTGCTGTACGGATTTTTCCCTGCTGTATCAGTAATTCCATAGCTTCCATAGTTTCGGAAATTGGTGTTGTGCTATCCGGCCAGTGAAGTTGTAGAAGATCAATATAATCTGTACCTAATCTTTTTAAACTTTCTTCAACTTCTTTGATGATGTTTTCTTTAGAAGCCAATTTGTACACGGGAATAGTTTTTCCTTCGTCTTCTGCGTCAAAGAAAAATTCTCCTTTACCATTATTACTTCCGTCCCATACCAATCCGAATTTTGTTAAAAGCTGGATTTTTGAACGGTCTTTTCCTTTGATTGCTTCACCGATCATTTCTTCACTCAGTCCAAAACCATAGAATGGTGCCGTGTCAATAGAAGTTACCCCATGATCTAATGAGGCGTGAATAGAATTGATAGAATCTTGTTTTTCATTACCGCCCCACATGTTTCCGCCAATGGCAAAAGCTCCGTGTGTAATTGTTGATAATTTTAAATCAGTGTTTCCTAATTTTCTATATTCCATTTTGTTTGTTTTAAAATTGTTATTGTGTTAAACCACCCCGTCAAAAATTCTTTGAATTTTTGCCACCCCTCCGGAGGAGGGGAATTCTCGCCGTTTCAATAGTGACACTTCTAAGAACTTAAGTGTCTGAAACTTTTATGGCTTTTGTGGTTAAAAATTGTCTGTTATTTCTTTAGTTCTTTTACGATAGCCTCTCCAACGCTTTTTGCAGATTGTGGATTCTGTCCTGTGATCACTCTCTGATCGGTTACCACATGATTTTGCCAAAGCCCGGATTTTTCAAATTTTGCGCCTCTTTCTTTCAGTTTATCTTCCAGTAAGAAAGGAACTACGCTGGTTAATTTTACTTCAGATTCTTCTTCATTGGTAAAAGCATTGATTTTCTTTCCGTCCACAAGATATTTCCCATTATTCAGCTTGATATTCACAAGACCTGCTGGGCCATGACATACTCCGGCTACAATTCCTCCGTTTTCATAAATTTTAGAAGCAATATCTGCCAGTTCCTTATTGTCTGCAAAATCCCACATCGCTCCGTGTCCTCCTGCATAAAAAATGGTTGAGTATGCTTTGGGATTCACCTGTGATGGCTTCATAGAATGATCAATCTTGTTTTTGTATTCTTTGTTTTCCCAGAATTCCTTGTTGACAGGATCTTTCAAATCAAAACCATCTACCGGAGGAGTTCCGCCTTTCGGACTTACAAAGTCAATTTCATATCCTGCTTTGTGAAGAACTTCCCACGGATGAGAAACTTCACCCAGATAATATCCTGTATCTTCACCGGTACTGCCTTTTTTATCATGGCTGGTAACAACGAATAAAATTTTCTTTTTCATATTCTTTGATTTTTTGGTTTGTGCCTGTACGAATCCTATGGTAAAGACCGCAAGCATTAAAAACGCTAATTTTTTCATTATTAAAGAAGATTAGTGATATAAATTTGTGGTTTTTCCTGAAGCTTTTCATCCACCAAAGCTCCGAAGGCTTGAATGTAAGGCTGCTGGTTGTGCTGATCCAATCCTTCTTTACTTTTCCAGATTTCGTAGAAAACAAATTCATTTTTGTCTTCAATGCCCTGATGCAGGCTATAAAGCTCACAAGCTTCTTCTTTTCTTGTTTCTTTTACCATATTCTGAAGAACTTCCAGTACTTCTGCCTGATGTTCTTCTTTGGCTTTTATAATGGCTGTAAGATGAATTTTCATAATTAAATAAAATTTTCAATTGAGTTATAGATAGGTTTCCAGTCCAGTTCTACTTTAGCTTTATCTGAGCTGCATCTGCTGTTGGATGCAAAACCGAAATAGCCTCCCGCCGGACCAAATTTATTAACAGCTTCCTGTATACTTAATGATTTTGCAGGTTGTAGGCTGTATTTTTTACTGATGTTTTCTGCAATGTTTTTTAAAGAAGATGAACCATTTTCTGCATAATAAATGGAACCTCCTTTTGCTTTTTCCAATGCGAGTACATATAAATCTGCAAGGTCTTCAATATGTAAGTTAGACCAGATATTTTCCCCTTCACCAAAATAGACTCCATGTCCTTTTTCCTTAGAAAAATTGATAAGAGCAGGAATCTGGATGCTGTCTTTTTTTATTCCTAAACCTTCTCCGTAAACCATTGTAGGAACAATAACAATACTTTTTATGCCTTTGTTTGCAGATTGCAGTACATAATTGTTGATAAGAACTCTTGATGCCATTTCCAGTCTTGGTTGCAAAGGGAAATCTTCCCTGAAGATAAAGTCGCTTTTTTGACCATTCTCTTTTCCTCCAAAAATGGCAGAGCCTGAAGTGAAAATAAACGTTTTGTGACTTTCTTCCAATGCTCTGATAAAGTTATCTGCTGCATAGGAATCATCTGCAGAATCAGCATTATGAATAACCGCATCTACCTCGGAAACTGCTGTTCTGATAAGATCTTCATCATGAATACTTCCCACTATGGTTTTGATTCCTAATGATTCCAGTTCCTGTATATGGGTTTCATTACGAACCAGCCCAGTCACTTCATAATTCTTGTTTAGTAGTTTTTTTGCGATAGTTCCGCCAATATAGCCGGTAATACCTGTGATCAGTACTTTTTTCATGATACCAGTTCCGGTTTTAATTCTTTTTCAAATACATTTCTTACATGCGCTCTGTACAATGTCATATCACGTTCTACATTGGCATTCTTTTCCACATCATGAAAGTGGAAGCTTTCCATTTTTTCTAACGAAACAAAGGCATTCATTCTGTGGAATCCAAATAACGGGCCTTCATCCACACTTTTTTCACTGAAAAACTCTCCGGGAAGAGTAAAAGCTGTTGCAGGAGCGTTCCAACTTGTAGTCAGCATATATTTTCTTCCTCCAAGCATTCCTCCAGTTCCGTAGTTGATTTCGGGATTCTCAGCTTTTCTTCCGTCGCTCATATAAATTCCTTTGGCATGTCCGGCTGTGAACACTTCGTCAATATATTTTTTCAATCCGTTGGGTAATTGGAACCACCAGATAGGAGTGTGGTAAACAATGTAGTCTGCCCATACAAATTTCTCCACTTCTTCATTCTTGTCATAGGTTTCACTTACATTGGTTATCTTTACTTCTACATTATCAAATTCTTTAAGAACGGCTAATGTATTGTCTGCAATAGTCTGATTATATTTTCCTCCGGAATGTCCGAAATTCTGTCCTCCGTTGATGATTAGTACTTTTTTCATTTTTTTATGATTGTTTGAATTTTACTCTGCAAAGTTAGAATGGATGTTTGTATAATAAAAATAATATAAATTATAGTATGTTATTATTTTTGTGATAGTTTGTTTTTTTTGATTCGTGTTGCGTGATTCGAGGTTGATTTCAACCGATTCGTTTATGTATGGAGACATTGCTAACCGTGAGTTAATCATTCACGATTGACTTTGCGCAGCAAAAATTGACTATTGACAATTTCCCTTTCATGGTAAAATGTCATAGTATATCCGAGCTGAAATTCCTTTCCGTCATGTAAATTTGTCTAACAAATTGAAGGACAATGATACAGATAGCTGTTTTTAGTGATGTGCATGGAAATCTTCCTGCCCTGGAAGTCGTGTTGGAAGATATTGAGAAAAGAGGAATCAGGCAGAGGTTCTGTTTGGGAGATCTGGTAGATTTTGCACCCTGGGGCAATGAAGTGATAGAAAAAATAAGAAGTCTGAACATTCCTTGTTTAATGGGAAATCATGATGAAAGAATTGCCTTTGATATTCCTGTAGTTCCTTTGTCTAAGCATTCCGAAGAAGAAACGAGTGCCAGATTTATTGCGATCGATCATTCTAAAAAACATATTACAGAGGAGAATAAAAATTTTTTATCAGAACTACCTTTTCATTTAAAATTAAATTATAAAACAGGGAAGAAGCACTGGAATATTCAGTTGGTACATTCCAGTCTTGAAAGTAATGATACGTATCTCTATGAATCAGAAAATGATGAGGTTTTTGAGAATATGCTAAAAGATTCCGGAGCTGATGTTGTGGTGATGGGACACACCCATTTATCCTTTAAAAAGCAGTTTGAGAATAAAGCATGGGCTGTCAATTGTGGTTCTGTAGGTCGTTCCAAAGAAGAAAACAGACTGGCTTCTTATCTGATCCTTACTTTAGATGAAGAAAAAATTACTCCTGAAATTGTACAGTTATCTTATCCGATTGATGAAACAGTCCGTCAGATACGGGAAAGCGGGATTCCGGATTATTATGCCTTGTTTCTGAAGAATGAAAATGTATTAATATTATAATTATTTTGTAATTTTGCATTATAATATTAATAATTAAGTCATGGTTAATTTAGAATGGTATCGTACTTTTAAAGCGATCTATAAAACCGGGACATTGACAGGTGCTGCCGATGCTCTGTTTATATCACAACCAGGAGTGAGCCTTCACTTAAGCTCATTGGAAGCTTATGTAGGATACAAACTATTCGACAGAACAGGTCGAAAAATGATTCCGACAGAACGTGGGAAAGTATTATTTAATGCAGTTGCTGAACCTATTACTAAACTGGAAGATGTAGAGAAAAACTTTCAAAAATCTACAGAGAAGCATACTCCTACTATCAGTGTCGGGATGTGTTTTGAGACTTTTCAGACCACTTTGGAGCAATATGTTTCTTCATTGCCTTTTAATCTGATTATCAGTTTCGGAGAATATCCTGAAATGCTGGATCAACTGGATAAGGGAATTCTAGATCTTATCATCACTCCCAAAAAAGGCTCTTCATCCAATATCGAACATGAAGCATTCTCTTCGGAACAAATTATTCTGGTAGGAGGGAAGGATGTGGATAAAGCAGCTTTCAATAAGGTTTTAAAAACAAAAGATGCAGAGCAGATTGAAGAGTGGTTGAAGAATGAAAAATGGTATGGAACAACCGGTGATATGGAACACCTTTTCCAGTACTGGATATTAAATTTTGGTCATAAACCGAATTTCCGTCCTAATTATATCGTTCCTAACATGAACTCTATCATCCGTTGTCTCAAAGGAGGAACAGGATTAGCCGTTGTTCCTGATTTTCTATGCAGAAATGATATTGAAAGCGGTGATATCCAGTTGATTTGGGAAGGAAAGAAAAAGTTTGAAAATACCCTGTATTTCGGTTGTCGTAAGAAAACCAATTATCAAACCGAAATAGAGCATATTAAAGGATTATTCCGCAAGGTGATGGCTTAATAAAACCATATCTCTCATCTGTAAACCGTTTTCATAAATAGGAGCGGGATAGTTTTCAATAAAAAAATCTTTCAGGATTCCACTTTTAATGAAACCGTTTTTCTCATAAAATATGATCTGTTGGAAACCGGTATCCGATGTTCCAACAATTAGTGTTTTATAATGATTTTCTTTAGCAATTTCTTTTGCCTTATCTATCAGGATAGTTCCAATACCTTTATTTCTGTAGCTTTCAATAACAGCAATGTTTTTAATTTCCAGTTCAGTATGGGTCTTCTTGTACAACGCCATTACAGCAATGTTTTCAATACCGTCATGTAAAAGATAGATCTCAGAATTAAAAATATATTGATTGATAGCTTCTCGTGTTTCATCAGCCAGAAGCAGTAGATGATAAGGAATTTCTGAATCAGAATTTAGCTTGTTGAAGGTGAAATTTTCCATTACAGGCTCATATGGATAAGTGGATAGTCTTTTCCTGAACCGTCTTTCTCGGATCTTCCGGTCTTTTTGAAACCCATTTTTTCATAAAATCCGATGGCCTGAGGGTTTTGTTCATTCACATCCACTTTGGTCAATCCGGTTTTCTCTTTCATAAACTGATAAAGTGTTTTTCCGTAGCCTTTTCCACGCGTGTCATTGTGAATGAAAAGCATTTCCAGGTTGCCTTCTGCTACGGATGCAAAACCTTTAGATTCGTTATTTTCAGTAATTAAATAGACTTCCAGATTAGGAAGATAATCTCTTGGAATAGCTTCTTTGAAATAATTGAAATCCTCTTCGGCAAGAAAATCATGAGTTGCTTTTACTGCTGATTCCCATATTTCCATAATTCTCGGATAATCCTCTGCTGTAGCCAATCTGATATTTTGTGACATGATTTTTTAATTTTGAACAAAAATAGGGAAAATGAAGGTGAGAAGCCAGAAGAAGGGTAAATTTTGGGCTGGAGGATGCAAGATGGGTGCTGGAAGTTAGAAGTTAGAAGTTAGAAGTTAGAAGTTAGAAGTTAGAATGATCGGTTTTATCGACCACTTATTCCCCTTCTCTGAAGGGGTGGATTTTTGCAAAGCAAAAGACTGGGTAGTTTAAACAAACCTCCATTAAATAACAATTTTTTAACAGAAACAGTAAAATTGGTAGGCAGGATTTTCAATTTTTTATTGCAAATTTGTTTATCACTTTATATTAATCATTAAAATAAAGATTTATGCAAAAGAAAACCTATACAGGACAACCTGTGGTAACATTAAATAACGGAGTGGATATTCCGGCTTTAGGATTTGGAGTATGGCAGATGGAAGATCTGAAAGAATGTGAAAATGCGGTAATCAAAGCTATTCAGACAGGATATAGAATGATTGACACCGCTGCTATTTATCAGAATGAAACTGCAGTAGGTACTGCTGTGAAAAATAGTGGTGTAAAAAGAGATGAACTGTTTATCACATCCAAAGTATGGGTTCAGGATCATGGATATGAAAAAGCAAAAAGTGCTTTTCAGAGAACATTAGACAGATTACAGATGGATTATCTTGATATGTATCTAATCCACTGGCCATATGGAGATTTTCTGGGTACATGGAAAGCTTTGGAAGAATTATATCATGAAGGAAAAATCAAAGCGATTGGAGTGTGCAATTTTACCGTGGAGAAACTGGAAGAACTGAAAGCGAATTCTACGGTTTTACCAGTGATTAATCAGATTGAGCTGCATCCTGTATTCCAGCAGAAAGAATTACAGGTATACGACAGGGAAAATAATATCGTAACACAACCTTGGAGCCCGCTAGGAAATGGTAATGCCAACCTTTTAAGCAATCCTGATCTGAAAGCGATTGCTGAAAAATATGGCAAAACTGTAGCTCAGATCATTCTAAGATGGCACTTACAGGAAGGTTTTGTTGTAATTCCGAAATCTGTGACCCCTTCAAGAATCGAAGAAAACTTTAATGTATTTGATTTTGAACTGACAGAAGATGAAATGAATGTTGTACGTTCTTTAGATACCGGAAAAAGATTATTCTTTGATCCTAAAGATCCGGAATGGGAGCAAAAAATGCTAAATTCCGTAGCGGATATTTAATAGAAATAAAGAGTAAGAATATACCCACGGATCTCACAAATTACACAGGTTTTAATCCGTATAATTTGCGAGATCTGTGGGCTTTTTAAATCAATAATAACCCATGACTGCAAAAGAATTCATAGAAACACTCTCATTATTTAAGAATGAAAAAGAACTCAATAAAGCTGAGAAGTTTTTCAAAGGAAATGATGGAGTTACCAAGAGTTTCGGGGTGAAATTCGGAGATGTTTTTACTACGGCGAAGGCATTTTCGATGATGCCTCTGGATGAAATCAATAAGCTCCTTGACAGTGACTTTTATGAAGTAAGAATGGGAGCTGTAAGTATCATGGATTTTCAGGCAAGAAGTAAAAAATCGTCTGAAGACCTGAAGAAAGCCCTTTTTGATTTGTATCTCAACCGTCATGACCGTTTGAATAACTGGGATTTTGTAGACAGAGCAGCCTGTCATGTTATTGGAGAATATCTCATTGATAAATCCAGGGATATTCTGCATAAGCTTGCTTATTCCGACAGTCCATGGGAAAGAAGAACAGCTATTGTCAGCACTCATGCATTTATCCGGAAAAATGATGTAGCAGACACCTTTGCTATTGCGGAAATCCTTGTTTACGATCCAAACGAACTTGTGAATAAAGCTGTAGGAAGCTGGATCCGGGAAGCCGGAAAAAAAGACAAAAAGAAATTACAGCATTTTCTCAATACTTACGTGAAAACAATGCCTGCTGTTACATTTTCTTATGCAACAGAAAAGC
Organism: Chryseobacterium indologenes; assembly: GCF_002025665.1. GTDB lineage: Bacteria > Bacteroidota > Bacteroidia > Flavobacteriales > Weeksellaceae > Chryseobacterium > Chryseobacterium metallicongregator. The sequence goes on from NZ_CP018786.1 coordinate 974,315, forward strand.
TTGATCCGGAATCAAAATTACACTATAAAGAACTCAGGAAGGCAAAATAAATCCTGCTTTGTTCCATATACAGTAGATGTTTATCAACAACTCTAAACCTTAAACTTTAAACCCTATTCTGAGCAATATCATATCATTGAATAAGAAGTATTGTCTGATTCTTCGTACATTTTAATAAAAAATAATTCTTATGTTTTGGCCGGATACAATCAGTAAAAAACTAGGGATACAATATCCTCTTATTCAGGCTCCGATGTTTGGAGTAAGTACCGTAGAGATGGCTGTTGCTGCAACGAAAGCAAATTGTCTGGGATCACTGGCGCTGGCTGATCTTTCTGCGGATCAGTCTGTGGAATTGATCAGAGAGACGAAAAAATTGACGGATAAACCTTTTGCTGCCAATATATTTGTTCATCACATTCCGGAAGTGACTGATGCTTTAAAAGAAAAGTATGGTAAAACTAAGCTTTTTATTGAGCAGCTGGCAAAGGAAAATGCAATTGAAGTACATCTCCCGGATCTTGAAGAAATCAGGGTAAACGGCTACCATGATCAGGTGGATGCCATCATTCAGGAAGACTGTAAGATTTTAAGCTTTACTTTCGGAAATCTGGATGATCAGAGTATTCAGAAGTTAAAAGAAAATGGGGTTACTCTTATCGGAACTTGTACTTCTGTGAGAGAAGCTTTATTACTTGAAAATTCCGGTATTGATATCATTTGTGTTCAGGGAATAGAGGCTGGAGGGCACAGAGGAAGTTTTGAAGCAGAAAATATTCCGCAGATCGGAGGATTATCTTTGCTCTCACAGATCTATGAACAGGTAAAAGTTCCTTTGATCTATGCAGGAGGGATTTATGGAGCGAAGACATTGCAGGCTGTTAAAGAGTTAGGAGCACAGGGTTTTCAGGTGGGCAATCTTTTACTGGCTTCTCAGGAAAGTGCTTTGCATCCTTTTGAAAAAGAAAGATTGAAAAAGGTAAGAGAAGAGGAAATTGTTTTAACGAAGAGTTTCTCCGGGCGGTATGCAAGAGGAGTGAAAAACCATTTTATAGAAACAGTAGAAAATTCAGAATATATTTTACCTTATCCTTATCAGAACAAGCTGACCAATGCTTTACGTAAAGCGGCAAAATCTTTGCAAAATCCAGAATTTGTAGGAATCTGGGTTGGACAGTCTATCCATCAGTACAGCGAACTTTCTACAGAAGAAATTTTGAAGAAACTGATCAAAGAATGTGAAAGATGAATCTGTATGTTTTAATTTGATGATAATTTTATATTTTCGTGCATCAATTGTATTGATCTGCCCAATATAAAAACTAAAACCAATAAAAACATCCATGAAATATTCAGAAGGAATTCAGAGATCACTTCCATTCGGGTATCTTTTTCTCGTTATAATGGGAATATTAAAAGAGAGTGTCTTCTACTATCAGATCAATATTAATATTTTAAAGTACTCAACCATAATGGACATTCTGATAAGCCCGATTGCGACTTTAACTGCTCATCCCATTATATTGATTGCCCTGATTATTATAGTCGTATTTTCATTTGCTTTTCCCTCTTTTTTATCGAGACAGGCCAATAAAAATAAACGTTGGGCATTCCAGATGGCATCTCTCAAAGGACATGAAAATATGAGCAAAGAGGCTATTGAGAATCATTTTACCAATATGTTTGTGAAATTTCTCGCCATGATGTTACTGTCTTTCTTTGTAGGAATAGGTTGGGGAGAAGGACTTGGACTCACCAGAAAGATAAGGGAGAACAAGCTTAAATATGACTATAAATTAAACTATGGTGATGATAGCTTTGAGCAGGTGCATCTGATAGGATCAAACAGCATGTACTATATTTATCTGGCAAAAGGAAATAAAACGATAAAAATAGCACCGTTGGGCTCCATAAAGAGTATTGAGCTTACCAATAACAAAAAATTGAGCGACAATTAGAAAGCATACTTAATAAAAAAAGCTTCAGAAATAGAATCTGAAGCTTTTTTATTATTTTGTTAAATCAAGACCGCCGAAATTTCCGGAGCTCATCATAAGATAAACACCATCTGTTTTATCTAATGTATTCCAGTAGGCATGTAGATCCTCAGCATTCGTGAAAACCTTTAGCTTTTCATTCTTGAATTTTTCTTTAATAAACTCAGGAGAAATAGGCTCCATTCTCTTGATCTTCAATGCGTCTTCAGAATAGAAAACAATTGCTTCCTCCAGACCATCCATGGCGTGGTCATACTGCTCAAGGAAAGCAGGATTTAAGCTTGAATAGGTATGAAGTTCCAGGAATCCATATTTCTTATCATTCTTAAATTGCTCAGCGAAGGCTTTTACAGCTGCTTTCACCTTACTTGGTGCATGGGCAAAATCTTTGTAAAGCGTTGCTTTATCTTCTCTTTCCACTTTTTCAAGACGCTTGGATGCTCCTTTGAAGCTCATGATCGCCTCATAGAAATCTTCATCCATAATCCCAAGCTGCTGGCAGATATGTCTTGCTCCTTCAAGGTTCAGTAGGTTGTGCGCTCCAAAAACAGAAAGAGGAACATCTCCCATTTCGGTTTTTAAATACACTTTACCATTATTGATTTCGTATTCAGGAGTTTTGTAAGGGATCTTTCTGAAATAGTTCTCTGCATTTTCCACCACTTTTACTACTTCCGGATCTTCTTCATTATACACAAGAACTCCGCCTGCTGTAATGCTTGCTACAAACTTTCTGAACTGCTCAATATAATCATCAAATGTTTTGAATACATTGATATGGTCCCATGCAATACCACTCATTAAAGCGATATTAGGCTGATACAATAAAAATTTTGAACGAAGATCAATAGGAGAAGAAAGATATTCGTCACCTTCCAACACCATGAAATCATTATCCTGAGTCAGCTTTACCATACAGTCGAAACCTTCAAGCTGGGCACCTACCATGAAATCCACATCTTTCTGATGGAAATTCAAAACATGAAGGATCATTGAAGTAATAGTCGTTTTACCATGTGATCCGGCAATAACAACTCTGGTTTTATTTTTAGACTGTTCGTACAGGAATTCAGGATAAGAATATATTTTCAAACCCAGTTCTTTTGCTCTTGCCAGCTCAGGGTTATCCTGGTGTGCATGCATCCCCAGAATGACAGCATCAATATCCTGAGTGATCTTTTCCGGGAACCAGCCCATTTCCTGAGGCAGAATTCCTTTCTTTTCCAATCGGGATTTTGAAGGCTCAAAAATAGCGTCATCAGAACCTGTCACCTGATATCCTTTGTCTTTTAATGCGATTGCAAGATTATGCATGGCGCTTCCGCCAATGGCAATGAAGTGGGTTTTCAATTGTATTTACTGTTTTTTAACATTAGTATTAATGATCTGCTGGAAAGCCTCAAGAATATTCTTCCAGTTGGTGTTGTAATTCGGAATAATCATACTGGCATCCGTTTTACTGCCTTCATTAGGACCTTTCTTGATATTGATGGAAGTTGAAATATTGTCGTACAACTTTTTACGGTCTTCCTGTATTCTTCTGAAATTATTCTGAGAAAGAACCTGATCCAGTTTCTTTAAATCTTCATCAGAAATTTTAAAATCCTGTTTGTATTTTTTTCCTTGTCCTTCAAAAGAGTAGTGTACATTATTTCCTTTGATAAGAAGATTTTCATAAATAGGAGCAACACCTCCGCTTTTCGAATAGCTGATGTCAAAATCCGAATATACCTTTTGGCTGTTGCATGAAACTAATACTATGATAGCGAATAAGATTCCAAGTATTTTGTTCATAATTTTTAATTTACTTTAATTATTTGAGTCCTTTTGTTCTAATTTTTTAGCTTTAAGTTCTTCATCATAACTGTGTAATACATTGAAATCTTCTGTCTGCTCAATGGCAGTCATAATTTTCAATAAAATTTCCGGTGCTTTTTCATTATCATAATCAATGTCCAAAGGAGCTTTGAATTCCATCGTAGGTTTTACACCGGTTACCTTTACGCGGAGTCCTTTTTTATCAAAAGCTCTTCTGAATCCGTTTATTTTGATTGGAATTACTATAGGACGTTGGTTTTTTACCAATTTGGCCGTTCCTCTTCGTCCCTGTGCAAAAGCGGAAGTAGTTCCTTGAGGGAAAGTAGCTACCCAGCCATTGTCCAATGCTTTCATAATATTATCTACCTCACTCATGTCTACCATTCTGTTGACATTTTTCCCTTCAGCTCTCCATGTTCTTTTTACGGTTACAGCGCCTGCAATTTTGAAAATTTTGGGAAGAATACCTTTGTTCATGGTTTCTTCAGCTGCTACATAATAAAAATCAATCTTTGGGTTTAGTAGATAGATCGGATTTTTTATCGTATTTAAATATCCGTTGTTTACAGCACAGAAGGCATGGTACATTGCCGCCACATCTGCAAAATACGTCTGATGATTGGATACAAAAAGGACGTTAGAGTCCGGAAGATCCACAAGGTGTTCTGTACCGGTTATTTTTAACTTATTAAAGCCATTGAATCTTCTGTAAGACACAATACCTAAAATAAAAATAATAAACCTTTTCAAAAAATAAGGAGTTCCGAATGCATCGGTGAAAATATTTTTCTTCGCCATCTCTCAATTAAACACGGTAGTGCAAAGTTACATTTTTTTCAGCAACTGACTGAATTCACTTAATATCATTGCTGTAGCACCCCAAATGATGTATCCGTTGAAATTAATGACCGGAACATCATGTCCGCCTGCACTTGGCAGAGCCATAATTTCCGGGGTATCTGACAGGTTTAAAAAGGAAGTGATGGGAAATTCTATGGTTTCCACAGCTTCAGTCTGTTGAAGAACAAAAGCAGGATTCTTTTTGGTGTAAGAGATATAGGGATATACATAAAAATTGCTTGGCGGAATATAAATAGGAGACATTTCTCTGATGATCCTTACATAATGCTTATCTATTCCTATTTCTTCGGAGGTTTCACGAACTGCTGTTTCAGCAAAATCTCTGTCCATTTCCTCACGTTTTCCTCCAGGAAGTGATATCTGCCCGCTGTGCCTGTCGTGCTCATTAATCGTTCTTTGAATCAATGGAAAATACCACTCGTTGTCTTTCAGATAGAGAACAATATTGACAGCCGCAAATTTGGGATTCTTTGACAATACTTCATCATAAGTAAAAACGGGACGGTAGGGAGGCGAGAATACTCCATGTGCGTGTTCGCCGGGAAGTGCCACGCTTTTTATTTTTCTCAATAAATCTTTTCCAAAATTTTCCATAGCTCAAATTTAGCAATATATCTTGAAGAAATAAGTGCCTTAACATTAATTAACCTATGAGAAAGACTGCATTGTAGCCGGAAATATTTGCTTCTTAAACCCAATGAGATATTATGAATGATAAAATGGAATCTATTTCAACTTTCGGTCTTGAATTTTTAATGCAAAATTGATTTTAGGTTGAGAAAATAAATTTGACAGGAGTTTGTAAAAAAAAGCGTAAAACCCTGAATTGTGATGTTTTAAAAATATAAAAGATCGAACTTGCTTAGAAGAAATCATCCTTGTAGAAATATCAATATTCACTATTGATGGATTTGGCTGTAAATCAACATTTTGTGATAGTGTTTTTCCGTAACGGTAAATAATGACTTGTCCAACTGGAAACAGTGATTTTCAAAATTTACACTTTGATGGTGGTTTTTCATTTTGACGGGGAAGCTACCTTTGCCTTACTATTAACCAATTAATTTTTACTAAGATGAAAAATTTACTTACAGGTGTACTTACACTATTCGCAATGAGTTTCGGATTCGCACAATTCAATATTGATGTGACTACTCAAACAGGAAACTTAAATGTTGCAACAGTAGACCAGACTGGTCTTTTGAACATCAATTCTCTTACACAGACAGGGAATCGTAATACTGCAGATATTGATCAGGTAGGAATTTTAAATGTCAATAATGCACAAAGTATCGGAAACAGAAACTCTGTAGATGTAGATCAGATGGGTATTGGAAACTCAAATGAAGTGTTGCAGATGGGAAACAGAAACTCTGCTTCAACTTGGCAATTAGGAGTACTTAACTCTACAGAACAAACTCAGATCGGAAGAAGAAATGATGCTTCTTCAGTACAGATTGGATTAGGAAACTATGTTTTCCAATATCAGGATGGAAGAAGAAATGATGCTTCTGCTGTTCAGGTGGGTATTGGGAATGACGCTTATCAGGTTCAGCTAGGAAGAAGAAATGATGCCAGCGCCCTTCAGATAGGAGCTAATAATGTTCTTGTTCAGTATCAGGATGGAGATGACAACAGTGCCACTCATATTCAAGCAGGAAACGGTAATATCGCTGCCTCAGTTCAGATAGGAGATGACAACACTTCTGCAGGAGTACAGATAGGTAATGCTAACCAGCTTTATCAGTTCCAGATAGGTGATTCCAACACAGCTATTGATCTTCAGATGGGTAATGGTAACTTTACCTGGGTAGCTCAGAGCGGTCTTGGCCATGTTCATGTAGGAACTCAGATGGGTAATGGAAACTCAATGATTGTAAATCAGTCGAATTAAGCCCTATAACAACATACTGTAAATCTTAGAAATTGTAAAGGAGAAACTGCAGTGTTTCTCCTTTTTTAACCCTTCGATTTTCTCCGTTTTGTTATCATGTAATTTTAATACTAAGGCTATGTTTAACTTGAAATGGAGTGTTTTGGCTCTTTTCATAATGTTGCCACTACATGCACAGGAAATAGACTGGGATAAGGTCAACAGCAATACAATCTTTAATCTTATAGCCAGACAACAGACAGATCAGAGTTCTTATGGATCCGATATCATTCAGATAGGAGACTATAACAATGCCGAACTTTCCCTTAACGCCCGAACCAATATTATAGTAAGACAGCTGGGAGATTTTAATACCCTATATTTTATCAATTCATTCACAGATAAAGAAACAAAAGCTGCCATTACTGCACAGGGAAACAATAATATTATTGATGTTACAGGAAGCAACAGCATTTCGGATGGAATTCAGATTAATGTAAAGGGAGATAATAGGACAGTTTTCATGAGAAACTATTAAAACACAAATGATGAAACTTTTATATTCCCTTAGCTTGGGTACATTTTTTACCTTCCTGTCTGTATGGGTTTATGGGCAGGAAGATAAGAAAGTAAACGCAAGGATAGAGAGTAGTGTCCTTGAAAACCAGGTCAGATTAAAAGCAGTCGTAATCAATAACACTGCTGTATATAAAGAACTGAATTACCTTTTGATTTCTATTAAAAAAGGAAATAGTGGAAATCTCTCAAACAATCAGCAGAATGGTAAATTTTCTGTCAATCCCAATGAAGTAAAGATATTGTCGGAAATCAGTGTGAATCTCGAGTCAAAAGATGCCCTCAAAGCTTTCCTTTACATCAGAGATGAAGAAACCCAGAAGCTGATTGCCAAAGACAGTCTGGAACTGAACAGCGACCTTTTCAAAAAAAAAACAGCTAAGATAGAAGAAGACGCTGCTTATGAGCTCAGAGGACTTACCATCGATGAGACAAAAACCAAAGTAGGAAAAGACTTTTATGATATGTTTTACATGCAGTACAGTCAGCTTCCTGATAAAAGCAGTAGCGTAATAACTATTACAGAACTTCCTCTCCGTGGAACAAGTGGTCAGATTAATATTCAGATGGAAGATAAAATTATTTACAGTTTTATGACCAATCCGGCAGAGGATTATTTAAAAGAACAATTAAACTATAGCTTAAAATATATCAAAGAATTTAATGCCAAGAAAAATCTTATTAAAAATGAATTCATCTATTAAAAATGTCCGCCATGAAAACGTTTATCATTATTTTGACATGTATTGCGGGTATTTTCTACGGAAAAGCTCAGCAGCTCGTCTATAAGCCGGTAAATCCAGCCTTTGGAGGAGATACATTTAATTATCAGTGGCTTTTAAGCTCTGCTAATGCACAGAACCCATTTGATGAAAAAAATGATTTCAGCGATTTGCTGGATCGGGTGAACTCTCTTGATAGTTTTACTGAGAGTCTTAACAGGCAGATCCTCAGTGAGCTTTCACGAAAACTGTTTGAAGAACAGTTTGGTGATGGAAACATAAAGCCCGGAAATTACCTTTTCGGATCTCTTTATCTGCAAATTACCAATACTAATCAGGGACTTTTAATCAATATTTTGGATACCAGCAATGGCGATCAGTCCGAGATCGTAATTCCAAAATAGGTAATCACTAAAAATAAACTTACCATGACAACCTACACTTATACCAGAATCTTTTTCTGCACCTTCCTGCTATGCATTTTGCAGGCCTGTAGTTCAATATTTGGTTTACCTTCGGATCCCGAAAAACCAACAATGGGAGAGGTTACATCTTCCACCGCAGAATTAAAAAATCTTCCACTTCCCAAAGAGAAGATTGTAATAGGAGTCTACAAATTCAGAGACCAGACCGGCCAGTATAAACCTTCCGAAAATGGAAATAACTGGAGTACGGCAGTCCCTCAGGGAACTACAACCATTCTTATCAAAGCATTAGAAGACAGCCGCTGGTTTGTCCCTATTGAAAGGGAAAATATAGCCAATCTTCTCAATGAAAGACAGATCATCCGTTCCACCAGACAGGAATACATCAAGGATGCAGACAAAAACAATCAATCACTTCCTCCTCTTTTATACGCCGGGATTCTTCTCGAAGGCGGCGTTATCTCATACGACAGCAATATTCTGACCGGAGGACTTGGAGCAAGATATTTCGGAATCGGAGCTTCTACACAATACCGCCAGGACAGAATTACCATCTATCTCCGCGCTGTCTCTACACTCAACGGAGAAATTCTTAAAACGGTTTATACTTCTAAAACCATTCTTTCAACCAGTGTTAACGGAAGCTTTTTCAGATATATTGATACGGAAAGATTACTGGAAGCTGAGGTAGGTCTTACTCAAAACGAACCTGTTCAGCTCGCCGTAACAGAAGCAATAGAAAAAGCTGTGAAAGCCCTTATTGTTGAAGGAATCAGAGATAAAATATGGGGGAAAGCAATAGATGAGAATGGAGGATATCAAAGTTTAATCAACGAATATAACAGAGAGCAGGAGCAAAATAATGACAGAGTTGTTGGAGGCAGATATCCGCAGGATTACAGACAGAAAGTATCCATATTTGCGAATGTTGAAGGACAGAAAATTAAAGATGACTATGTAGGTCCTAAGATGAATGTTGGTGGAAAAATAGGACTTAAATATTTCCTTACTCCTTATCTGAATATGGAACTGAACGCAAGCTATTTTACGCTTGAAAATTCTAATATTGTGAAAAGAAACTACTATGGTCCTGAAGTGAATCTGGAATACATCCTTTTTCCGAAATACAGATTCAGTCCATTTGTTTATGGTGGAGCAGGAGCGTTGTATTCAAAATATAAACCTCAATATAAAGCACAGTTCGGTGGCGGCCTGGAATATATGATCAGCAAGAATTTTTCGCTGAGAGCTTCCGCCCAATATGACCTTGGCTTCAAAGACGACTGGGAAGGCCTTGTTAATGGGAAAAGAAAAGATCAGGCTTTACGCTTTGGAATAGGAATCAACTTTTACTTCGGAAACAAATAAAAACACGAACTATGAAAACTATAATTAAAATATTCAGCATATTCATCTTTGCTTTTTGTCTGTTTTCATGCAATGAAGACCTTGTAGAACAGGCTCAAACAGGAATGTTAAAAGGAAAAGTCGTAAAAAGAGGTAGCAATGTGCCGCTTTCTAATGTGAAGATATTTACCAATCCTACGACACAAACGGTTTTCAGTGGTACAGACGGTTCATTTGAAATCGCTGCCATGCCGATAGGTAATTATTCTGTAAAAGCAGAGCTTTCAGGATATATCACAAGCTTTCAGTCAGTCAATATACAAAATCAAAATCAGGTGGTAACGGTAGTTTTTGAGATGGATGATGATACTTCATTGAATTCTCCTCCCGCTACACCACAGTTGCTAAGTCCGATAGATAACGCAGTAAATCAACCTTTGAGCGTCGAATTAACCTGGAGCGCAACAGATCCCGATACAGCAGATGTATTAAGATACAGCCTGACAATTAAAAATAATCTTGACACTAATGTGATTCAGGTTAATGATTTGACAGCAAACCACTATACGCTTTCAAATCTGAAGTTTGGTGTAAGTTACTTCTGGCAGGTGTCTGTTTCGGACGGCATTCACCAGCCAGTTTTAAGTTCTATCAGTAAATTTACCACCAATACAGTTCCGGCTAACAGGTATCATTACGTTCAGAAACAAAATGGAAACTTTGTGATTATTTCCAGTGATGACCAGGGAAATAACTTCCAGTTTACCAGTTCTTCCTACAACAGCTGGCGACCGCGCAAAAACAATAATGCAGGTCTAATTGCATTCCTTCGTACGGAAGGTGGAAGTACCCATCTTTATACTGCCAATCCGGATGGCTCCAATCCATTTAAAGTAACAACAGTGGCTGTTGCAGGCTTTAATAACTATGAAATGGACTTTGCGTGGAGTACAAATGGTAAAGAACTTATTTATTCCAATTTTAATAAGCTTTATAGAATTAATAAAGATGGAAGCGGTCTGAGTTTAGTGTATACAACTCCGGACGGAAGCCTGATTTCCGAATGTGACTGGAGCTATGATGGTAGTAAAATAGCATTGAAAACCAATGATTATAACGGATATAATACTAAAATTTATGTAATAGACATCAATGGTGCTGTTCTTAAAACGGTATTGTCAGGTACTGCAGGTGCCAGCGGAGGTTTGAACTTCTCTGTAGACGGACAGCTTCTTCTGTTTACCCGTGATATGTCCGGATATTTGGATGGAAGTGGAAATTATCGTCAGCTGGATTCACATATCTTTATCTATAACCTTGTTACGGATGCTGTGAGTGATATTTCTGCAGAAAGCGAAAAAGTACTGGGAACGAATGATCTCGATCCTAGGTTCTCACCAAATAATGCTCAGATTATCTTCATGAATACCTCCAACGACAATATTTCTCAAAGGAATGTAATGGTCATTGACCTTAGTAGCACGCTGACGGATATGACAAGGACAACACTGTTCAGCAATGGAGAGATGCCGGATTATGAGTAAGATATAACGTTTAATGTTTAAAGTCCAAGGTTTTAGTTTTAAAGTGAGGTATGAGATCATATCTGTACCCATTAGAGATCAATTTTTAGAATTAATTAAATAAGTTTTTCATGTTTTGTCTCTAGTTCCTCTGCCTCACTTTTTATGCTATAGACTTTGATGACATCTAACAATAAAGTTCTCCCTGAAGAATACTAAAGTTAAAATCAGGGGTAAAAAAATTCCAGACTTTGCATAAGCCTGGAATTTTTGAGTGATTCATGGAAGTCTTTCAGTCGATGATATGATTCTCGATCGCATATTTTACAATTCCGACTGAGTTTTTGGCATTGAGTTTCAAAAGAATTCTTTTTCTGTGTGTTTCTACCGTATTGATACTGATAAATAATTTTTCTGATATATCTTTACTGCTGCATCCGTCACAGATCAGTTTAAGAATTTCCATTTCGCGACGGGTGAGAGGTTCTTTGATGTGAGGATTGGGTTTTCCCTGTTCACTACTGATAAAATTGATCATTCTTTCCTTTGCATGATCACAGATGTAGATCTCATTAAGAAGTAAAACATTGATGGATTTAAGGAATTCATCATAGGTACAATTTTTATCCAGATAAGCCTTAATACCTTTATTAAAGAGTTTTCGGATGTCAATCACATCATATGAACTCCCAATGATGATGATTTTGGTATTTTTATGTTCTGAAATAATACTTTCCACCAGTTTGCAGATTTCCGAAAGCATGAGCATGTTGGAACTCATCACAAGCATTTCCGAAGGTTCTTCTTTTAAATATTTGGAAAGGTTTTCTAAAGAATTACAAATATCAATGGTACTGAAAATTTTGCTTTGGGTAAGCAGTCTTGATAATCCCTCTGTGTAGAGCATGGGTTCATCAAAAATAGTCAATTTTGGTTTCATCATGGTTTGTTTTGTTTATATAAAAATAGGAAAAAAACTTTACATTTTGAATAAAATTGTTAAATATTTTAAAATTATTATGTTTTTATTAATAGTAAAATGTTATTTTTATTGATTTTTCATTAAATAATTCTCTTTTTGTGGAGTTTTTTGGAGTTATTTCTGTTAAAATCTATTATTCATAGTTGTTTTCAAAGGTTATTTTGAAATTTGGTACTATTTAACTAACGTGGTAGGGATATGCTTTACCGGAAAATTAACGGAGTTGGCAATGAAGCAGAATTCGTTGGCCTTATGATGAAGTTGTTCTGCTTTTTCAATCATAGATTCTTCTGCAACCGTTACGGTAGGGTGTAAAGTTACTTCTGTAAAATGACCGCTTCCACTGGCTGTTTCTGTCATGATACCTGTTGCTTCATCAGTATAATCTGTAACGATAATACCGGCTTCAGAACAAAAATGAAGATACCATAGCATATGACAGGAAGAAAGTGAAGATAACAGCATATCTTCCGGATTGTGTTTCGTTTTATCGCCTCGGAATGCAGGATCAGACGAACCTTCAATAACAGTTTTGTTTTCTGCTGAAATAGTATGGCTTCTTTCATAATCTCTATAACTACTTGTTCCCGTTCCCTGGTTTCCTGTCCACTGAATGGTAATTTTGTAATGGTGGTTTTTCATATTCTAAAGATAAAAGATGTTGTTGTTAAAATTCAATAGGAGTGGGCTTTAGCCCGCCTTTAAAATTATAAAATTCATTGGCTTTAGCCAAAACTTAAACTATAAATCATATTCTATAGGTATAAATGCAAAATAAAAAAACCTCCAGAAAACTGAAGGTTTTAAATTTTTTAATTAGAGAATTCTATCAATTCTTCTTTTTTGGCATTGTAGATTTTGTATTCTAAATATTTAAAAGAATCCCTTGGGACAATGGTTACCCACTTTTTGTATTTGATAAACCATTTCATCTGGATACTTTTAATGCCTTTTGTAAGGTAAGCTTCCACAAATGGGTGTACATGCAGGTAGATTTTTCCTTTTTCTTTCTGCAGAATGTTTCTTAAGGTTTCACCCATTCTTTCCACGATAACAATAGGAGCTACAATTTCTCCGTCTTTGTTCGGGTTTTCTTCTTTGGTGTCGATCTGTTTTTCCGGACGGTTTCTTTGTCTGGTGATCTGAATCAGACCAAATTTACTAGGAGGAAGGATTTTGTGGCGAGCCTTGTCGCGCTTCATTTCCTCTTTCAGATGCTCGTAAAGATCTCTTCTGTGATCAGAATTTGGCATATCTATGAAATCGATAACGATGATACCTCCCATATCGCGGAGGCGAAGTTGTCTTGCGATTTCTGTAGCAGCCATTTTGTTCACTTTCAGCGCATGCTCTTTGTTGACAGCAGTTCCGGTAGTAATATTGTTTCCGGAGTTGACATCTACCACGTGAAGTGCTTCTGTGTGTTCAATAACAAGATAGGCTCCTTTGGAACTCGGAATGTTAACGTGTTTTCCGAAGCTCTGTTTAAGCTGTTTTTCAACATTGTAATATTCCAGAAGTGGAATATGAGAATCATAAAACTGGACAATATTTTTCTTTTCAGGGGCAATGACTTCAATGTAATTTTTCATTTCGTTGACCATTTGCTCATCGTCGCAGATGATATTCACGAAGTCCTGATTAAAATTGTCTCTTAAAATAGCTGAAGCTTTGTCTTCTTCGCTTAAAACTTTAGACGGAACTTTATTTCTCTGGATGTTTTTGAAAGTGCTTTCCCACTTCTGAACCAGCTGGTTCATATCATTATGCAGGTCGGCTACTTTTTTTCCTTCTGCTACAGTTCTGATAATCACTCCAAATCCTTCAGGCTTAATGCTGTCGATAAGGGTTCTTAATCTTTCTTTTTCTTCAAAGCTTCTGATCTTTTTGGAAATGGAAACTTTATTGTCAAAAGGAATTAAAACCAGGAAACGTCCTGTTAATGAAATCTGGGTAGAAATTCTTGGGCCTTTGGTAGAAATAGGTTCTTTGGTAATTTGTAGCAGAACCACATCGTCCTTGGCAATTACTTTGTCTACCGTTCCGTTTTTGTCTATTTCGGGTTGTATCTCGAAATTCTTTAAGCTCGAAGTGCTTTGTTTTTTAGAAATAGTATCTTTTAAAAACTTTCTGTACGTAAGATACTGAGGTCCCAGATCCTGATAATGCAGAAATGCATCTTTGTCGTATCCGATATTGACGAATGCTGCATTCAGATTGGGTGCCAGTTTTTTTACTTTTCCTATAAACAGATCTCCAACTATAAAATCGCTTTTGTCTTCTTGCTCATGAAGTTCACATAGTCTTCCGTCTTCCAGCAGCGCAATCTTTGTAAGATCATCTTCATGCGAAACTATTAGTTCTTTCTTCATTTTTTAATAAGATAAAATTGTTAAGATTATAGGAAGTGGATGTTTTTTATCGATTAATTCATCTATTAAATATAATGATTTTGAATGAAAACCATTATATGTTTATTAAAATAATATTTGAAACCCTCCGTTTTCCGCGGAATCTTATAGTTGCAAACAAAAATATAGTTAGTGAACTTTAAAAATTTAAATCCACCAACTATATTATTATATTGTAAATCTCGAGAAAAAGAGATTATTTTTTCTTATGTCTGTTTGCTCTTCTTCTTTTCTTTCTTTTGTGAGTAGCAACCTTGTGTCTTTTTCTTTTCTTTCCGCTTGGCATAATTTTAATTTTTTAGTAACTAGTTAATATTCAGTTAATGTTCTTATTTTACTGCAACTTTAGTTTTTACTTTCTCAACAAAAGATTTTGAAGGTTTGAAAGCAGGAATGTTATGAGCAGGAATCTCAATTGCAGTGTTTTTAGAAATATTTCTTCCTGTTTTAGCAGCTCTTGTTTTAATGATAAAAGATCCAAAACCTCTTAGATAAACGTTATCCCCATTATACATAGAAGTTCTGATCTCCTGCATAAAAGCTTCTACAACTTTCTGTGTTTCATTCTTTTCTGTTCCCAACTTATTTGAGATGGTGTTTACCAATTCTGCCTTTGTCATTTCCTTATTTTAATTTTAAATTTTAGGTGTGCAAATTTAGTTAAAAAAATTGAATACTAGCAAATTAGTGGCAAAATATTTTTATTCAAAGAGTTGGACTTTTTATGTATACACTATATTAAGGTGCATTGAAGATTATTTAACAATAAAATAATACAGCCGGATAAAGGTACAAAAATTTGATGAACAAAATTTAATAAATGCTGGTTATAGCAGGCTTTACAGTACTTTCTTATCTTGAATATGATATTTTGAGATCCTCTTCTCTGTCCTGATACATCACGAGGAAATGATTTTTATTAGTGAAATCAAAATTTTTTATAAACTGGAATTATAATATCCGTTTTCTACACAGAAGCGTATAAGGTGAAGTTTGGTTTTTAACCCCAGTTTTTCTGTTAGCCTGTTGATGTAAGTATCTATAGTCCTGGTACTCAGATTAAGTTTTTCTGCAATTTCTTTATTACTGAATCCTTCATAACAGAATCTCATAAGCTGTATTTCTGCCGGTGAAAGCTCTTCCTGTCCTTTCTTCTGCCTGTCCATATATTCCTGTACTGCAAGAGGTTGTTGTTCCCATTCTTTAGAATATGCCTGATAATCAAAGTCTTCAGAGGCAATACTTCCTTTGATAATATCTTTTATGATGGTACTTTTTTTCTGACAATAATAGATGTTGGGAATCTTTGAAAGGATTTCGGCCATATCTTCCTGGTAAGTGCCGGAGTAAGTGATGATAGGAGTTTCTGTATTGTTTTTTCTGATGTACTTAATGGCTTCAATTCCACTTAATACCGGCATGAAGAGTTCAATAATGAACACATCTTCCTGTCTTCTGTAGATTCTGTTTACCAGTTCATGCCCATTGTTACAATCATTCAGAAGCATATAGAAAGGATTTTCCATAAGGGTTTTGATCATTATTTTTTTAAAATAAAAATCACTGTCTGCAATGGAAAAACGTACGGTATTAGATAATATTTTACTCATTCTTAATATCGATTTGGCGAATGATATTTAAAATTTAGAGGTCTAATTTATGAAAAACTTATCAAAGTGAAAATTAATATTAATTTAATCAGGGTTTTCACGAAACAGGGTTGGGGAAATTACGTATTGTGCATAAAATTTTTTTTTTATATTTTCACAGGCCAAACAAATCGCAAATTATGTCTTCTAACAGGGAAAAAAAATTAAACAAATCTGACGTCAGAACGGGCATTTGGAAGTTTATTCTGTCATTTGTTGTTTTGTCGGTTGTAACTTTTACGTGCTTATTTCTCTTCTTTAAGAGTTATGATATACAGCGCGAAGGGATTAGCCGTGAAGCTGAAGCCTATAAAGAATTGATGCTTCGAAGTGACGTGCTAAAGGATCACATTGATGATATTTACGACAAAATGAACCAGCTTAGCATTAATAAGGTGGAGAATGAAGTGTTTCTCAGAACCAGTATTATGGATAACGTGAGAGATGCTAAAAACATTATGGGTAAAGACAGTGTACAGAGCTTTAAACATTATGCTGTGCTGATGAAACAGATTGTACCGATGATGACTTTAAAAGCCAAGATCATTGAAGTGGAGTATCAGAAGAAAACAGTTTTAAGAGATCTTGATGAATGTATGGGTAAGATCAAAGTGACCAATAATGAGCTGAGAAAAGACCCTACAAGAAATTTCACAGGAAGTAAAAGAAGAAGATAAAAAGAAAAGATATGCAAGGACAAATCACATTATCAAAGAAAGAAAGGCATTATCAGTTTTTTTATTTAATACTGATGCTGGTAACTGCAATGTTATTTTTGGGAGTGATCTTTTTAAAAGGATTTGTATCTCCTTTTTCTGATGAAGATGTAAGAGGAATTCAGAATCTTGAGCAGAAAGCCGAATTTGAACAACACCAGAAAGTTGTTCTTCCTATCATGGACAGTACTTATACCATGATTACCAAACTTACTGATGACGGACCACAGCCTTTTATAGAAAACAATATCCAGTTGGGAGTAAACGACCTTAACAGCTATTTCAATAGTACTGACGTTGTGGATATCCGCAAAGATGCCTATCCACAGATCGCAAAATTTTATAAAATGTATTTTGATGACAAAAAAGTCATTTCAACAACCTCTGAAGACATTAAAATTTTCCAGAAACAGGTAGATGAATGCAGAATCGGATTTAAAGATAAGCAGAATAAGCTCTATCAGCGCGAGCAGGATCTGAAAGCAAGAATGCAGTAAGCAAATAAATACTAGGAATTTTAAATAAAACACATCACAATTACTAACTATGAATTATTTTCAAAAGAACAAGAAAAACATTATTATCGGTGTTATTGCAACTTTGCTGATTGCAGCATTGGTTGCTCTGTGGCTGCAGAAAAAGGTAATACACTCAGCCGATGATATTGTTGGGGTGGTTTATCCGTCTTCACTGGCGGTAGGAGATACACTTTTATTCGAAGATAAAACCCAGTTTGCGAAAACCAAAAGATGGAATTTCGGAGATGGAACAACTTCAGATAAAAACAGTGGTATTCACTTCTATAATAAACCAGGGTACTATCAGGTAAGTTTGATCGTTGACAACAAGTACACGAAATCTTTCCCTGTAATGGTAGGCGCAAGAAGCGTTCAGAAACCAAAAGATACTGCACAGTCTAAAACAACTATTGAAGCGGTTACTCAGGCGATGCAAAATGAAAATGTGACTTTCCGTGCTGTTTCTGATGCAAAACAGTTTGCATGGAAATTCGGTGAGTCTGGAAATACAGATGCTAAGGATAAATTTACCATCTATTCCTATAAAAAACCTGGAGAGTATCTGGTGACTCTTTACACAGAACAAAGCCAGGATCCTATCTATCACCGTATCAAAATTCTTCCGGCTTATGATGCTCTTGCAGAAGATGAAGTTTCAGTAGAAGACTCTTATGCAAAAGTAGATAATGATTTTAAATATCACCTGCAGCAGATTGCTAACGGAAACAGTTTCAATATGCATTACAATTACCTGTTGAAAACGTATCTGTGTAACAATGAAAATACAGTGGTAAAAGTAAATGACAGTAAAGTCAATAACTTCTACATGTATTGTGCTGGCCTTCAGTTTGACAAAAATACGGTAATCCAGACGGTAAAAGTAAACCTGGATGATACGCAGAACTGTGTAACTAAAGTAGATATTAATCAAAGCAAATAATTTCGTCCGGTCTTACGGATGTACCAATCATAAAAAGATTAAATAGGATGAAAAATAAATTTCCTCTAGCAGCATATTATATAGGGTTATCAGTATTATTGACGAGTTGCCAGGTAAAACTGCCGTCAAAGAAAACCCCGGAGCCTTCACAGTATGGGCAGGTGGACGCTTCACCTGTCGTTAACGGATATCCAAAAAAGTCAGTTCCATGGATTGTTATTTCAGACAGATCAAGAAATACAGCTTATTTGGATAAAGATGATGAGAAGTCTTACAAAGAAGTAAAATTCCTTGAACCTTTAATGGTTTTAAAACATAGAGACGGAATGGTAAAAGTGGCGGAATATGTTCCGGATGCTTTAATGAAAAAAGTTTCCTCGAAATCAGTCAAAACCTACGGCTGGATTCAGGAATCTGACCTCCTTCTTTGGAATAATGCCTTAAAAAGCGAAAAAACAGGTTATCCTGTAAGAGTGGCAGTAGTCCCTAATAACAGCGAAGTTATCAGAAATGCTGAAAGATACTACAAAAATGACTCTATTATGGTGTTTAATTCACCAAGTCTTATTGAAACAGCCAACGTGAAAATTCCCAACGGACAAATTGTTTACGTATACAAGATGGCTGAAAATAACAAACGTTTCCTGGTAGGTAAAAAACCGTCTGTTGACATGGACAGTATCAACAAAGGACTTTACGGATGGGTAAGCTCAAATGTAATTTCCAGCTGGGGAGAGCGTTCTGCTATCAAATTAAAAAATACCACAGGAATTAATGATACAACACTGGGAATTCATGAAGGATATCCAGGTGGATCTGCTTCAGATGCTGATAATAAAACAGCAGTTCTTCTTACTGATGTAAACAAGAGAACACCTCTGGAAAATATTTTTCCTGTTCATCTTCCTTTAGAAGAAGCTCCAACTCCTGATTCAAAGACAAAATATTTCACCAATATTTTAGATTACAGCAAGAACTTTGTATCCAATGTATTGGGGGAGCCCATCTATTTTGACCGTTACAGAGAGATTACGGAAAGAGATAAAAATATCAATATTGTTTTCGCATTAGACGTAAGTGCTGCCAACGCACCTTATGCACCTATTGTAAAATCATTATTACAGGATCTTCAACTTAGATTTGAAAAACCATCTTACTTCAGTAATGTTAAATATGGAGTGGTTTTATATAAAAATAATCCTTGCGGGGAGAATATTTCTGTATCCAACTTAAGTACAGATTACAGCAAGATTTCCTCATTTATTGATCAGAAAACAAATGAAATGAACTGCGCAAGCAACAATGGTTACCAGCCGGTAGGAGAAGCTCTTACAGCAGCTGGAAATCTTCTTTCAAATGTTCCTGATGAAACCAATATTGTGGTAACGGTAGGTACTTCTGCCAACCAAAGCGGAAATATGTACAGCGTAATCAGCTCATTGACGCAGGCTCAGGCAAGGTTAATCATGTTCCAGACCAGTGCAAGATCGTCTGATACTTACAATGATTTTGTATTGATGGCGGAAAATGTGGTGACGAACACAGCTAAAAATATTGCTGAACTTAAAAAGCAAAAGATCATCAACCAATATGATGTGCTTACCAAGAATAATTTCAACCTTGTGGAAGGTGATGAAGGATTCTTCTCTTTAGCTTATCCTAAACAGAGTATGTCTCAGGGCTTTGTTATTTTCCCTAAAAAAGGAGACATTACCACTCCGGGATTCCTGAAAAAATCTGTTGACAGTCTTATTTCACAGGTTACTTTGGATAATCAGACTGTCGATAAATCTCTGAATGAATATTTCCATTCATCTGTAGGAGCAGGAAGAACAGATGTAGATCTGAAATATAAATATCTGTATCCGGGACTTACCAATCCGGTTTCTGCCGGAATTGCTGCACAGCTGATCAACTACGGAAGCCCATTCCTTGTGAAAGGATATATTCCAAAAGAGTTGAAGGAATTTACACCGGGAATAGAAAAGGGAATCCTTATTTCTGAATCTGAATATGATAATTTAAAAGCTTTCTATACCGAAGTTTACAGAAATACTCAGGCGGACCGTGCAGATTTTAATCAGGCAAAAGCAGTTAAAGAATATGTAAAGCTGTTGAAGAAATATAATCCTACAATAAAATTCTTAGATAAAGGAGCACTTTATGAGCTGCCAATGTCTTATGCTATCGGAATGAGTACAGGATTTGATCTTACTGAAGAAGAACTGATGGCTAAATATAAACTGAAAGGTTGGAAAAAATCAAAAGTCGTTCCTAGTGAAACGGTAAAAAATTATTTTCAGCACTATAAAAACTTAGCAGACAGAATGCTTGCCAACAGAAACAATCCGGCTGTGAAGATTCAGCAGAACGGACAGACTTTCTACTGGCTTAATGAGTACTTTACCCCATCAAGAATTCCAACAGAACAACCGGAATACACAAAACATTAAGAAATTCATTTTATGATATCAAAAGCAGGAGTACATACTTCTGCTTTTTTGTATGGTAAAATGAGGCAGCATATATTAATTAATTTTAAACCTTAAACCTTGAGTTTTTGAACCCTAGACTCTCTTTATTTCTCTTTTATGTGTAAAAATATTTTTTATCTAAAAATAGAGATATAATTTAAAACGCTGTTTCTATGGGTGTTATAATGTGGTATGTAAATCCATTATCGTAGAATTACTACAAGAAATCGTAGAACTACTACAAATTTTCAGATTTGTATTCAAAAGTTTTTTTTAGCGGAAAAGAGCCTCTATATTTGCTAACACAATCACCACATCACAAAATATTACTAACGATTAAATTTACTAATCATGGCCGAAAGAAATTCAAGAGGAATCTTAAAATTCAATAATGGAGAAGGGCAGAAGCTGTTAAAAATGAATTACAGCGTTTCCAGATCTACAGACGTTTCAGGACGTGTAGCATCAGATCCTTCTAACGCATTAATCAAGGTTACAGTAGAAGCTACTGAAAAGTCAGACATCCTTGAAAGCTTACTAAACGGTAAATATAAGCCAACAGTAGGGGAAATTACTTTCAACAAATCTCACGAAGAAGGTACATTGATTACGCTGAACTGGCAAAACGGATATGTTATCCAGCATCAGGTAGATTTCGATGCCATAGACAGCAACAGTATGCTGATCAGCTTCGTAATCAGTGCTGAGACTATTGACTACGGTACTTCTCAATACGCTGGGCTATGGCCATCCAGCTAAAATTAACACACATTATCAACATTCATAAGAAAAAAGACTGTCCCATTTAAGACGGTCTTTTTTTGCCTGAATGAAAAAACTATACCTGAAAACTTTATTTTATAACATGTTTATATAGTGTCTGTTATATAAATTTTGTTATCTTTAATACCAAACACAAACACAAAGCATATGAAAACCGAATCAAAGACCAAGGGATCTTCCTTCCGTCCTTCGCAGAATGCAGACGGAATATCCGAGAATCATCACGCAGGCATCAACCGGCTTGTCAAATTATCACTGGTTGTAGAAGGTAAAATTATTAAGTACTATAAACATTTCACTCTTAAACAAAAAGCAGGTCACCACCACGAATTTAATCTTATTCTTGCTCATGATGCATTGGGAGACAGGCAGAGCCATACCCTTGAAGAAGCCAACAAATTTCTGGGAAAACGTCTTACAGCGGTCATTTCCTACAAAGATATTGAGAAGAGTCCGGAAAGAAATTTCATTGGAATTATTACCAAAGTAGGATTCAGTCAGGAAAAAATGAGTCTGGGAAATATTGTACTTTCCGGATACAGCCCGACCATCTTGCTGGACGGTGCTCCGCATATTCAGAGTTTTGGTGGCAGCCAGCCCGTTAATATGGGAATCATAGCCAAAGAAGTAATAAAACAGGGAATAGATAAAGAGCGGTTCGATATAAGAGTCGATACCAATGATTATTCCCAGATCATTTACAGCAGCCAGTATAACGAAACCCATTATAATTATCTGTCGAGAATGGCAGAAGCCTATGGAGAGCAATTTTATTATGATGGTGAAGTATTGCATTTTGGAAAGCTTCCTCCACAGAATAAGCCTATAAAACTTTTATACGGAAGCAATGCAGATAATATTAAAGTAGAGCTCAAAGCGGTTCATACAAAACCTCAATATTATGGCTATAACAGTAGTAAACATGAAAAACTGACCTCAGGGGAAACTCCGGTTGATCATTTAGGTGATTTGGCCCGTACAGCATATACTCATAACGATAAAATCTATAAAACTCCGGCACTGCAGGTTGCTCCTATTAAAGCAACAACGCATCTGGATGTGGAGCATTCTCAAAGAAGTACATCAGGAAGCGAAGCTGTTAATGTATTTTCGGTCTCCGGATCTACAACCGTTCCTTTTTTGCATCCCGGATGTATTGCGGATATTCATATGAGAAAAACGGATAGCAGTGAAACATCTTATTTTACGAAGGTGATGGTGACAGAAGCTGTTCATGAAATTGATACCATCGGACATTACACAGGAACTTTCGAATCCATTGCTGCAGACACGGGTTTTCTGCCCAAACCGGAATTTTCGGTACCGGCTGCCCAGCCACAGATTGCAACGGTAATCTCCAATACTGATCCGGAAGGACAGGGAAGAGTTCAGGTAAGATTCGACTGGCAGATGAATGATAACACTCACTTTGTAAGGGTAATGAGTCCTGATGCAGGAGGAACCGATCAGATTACGCAAAATCGTGGTTATGTAGCCATTCCGGAAGTAGGAGATCAGGTAATGGTTAATTTCGTTCATAGTCATCCGGACAGACCGTTTGTGATGGGAGGAATGTTCCATGGCGGAATAGGACTTGGCGGTGGAGCAGACAATCGTGTGAAGTCTATTCAGACAAGAAGCGGCCACAGAATTGTCTTCACAGAAGATGAAAGTATCATTATTACGGATAAAAGCGGTAATGAGATTCATCTGGATACAACGGGAAGTAATATTAATATCACAGCACCGGAAACCATGACGCTGAATTGTAAGAATATGAATATTAATGTTGGAGAGAATATGACGACGACGGTGGGAATGAATAAAGCAGACAGTGTCGGATTAAATAATACTGAGACTGTAGGCGCGATGAAGCTTACTTCGGTCATAGGAAATGTAAGTACATTCATTACAGGTAAACTTACTGAGATTATTGAAGGGGACGTACACAGTGAAACTAAGAAGGAAAGAAATGAAATTTCGGAAAAGGAAATTAACATTACCTCCAATGCTTCTATCAATAAACACGCCCAGCAGGAAGTTCAGAACAACAGTGGAGAGAGATCTAAAGCCTATTAATGATGAGCAGAACGAGAATTGTAAAAGGCACCTACACAAAAATCTCTCAGGAAGATCATAATATGTATTCTCAGGAGAGTATTATTTCACGTGCCATGAAATGGATTTCTGAAAAGGGTAATGCTAAAGGAGTGAGTCATAATACGCCACAATCTCCTCCATTAGCTCCTCAGCCCATTCAACTTATTGTTCAGTTCAGACCTAATAAGGGGTGGAAAGGAGAATTTGGGTTTGATTGGATGAGAATAGGTGATACCAGTCTTTTTAATGATCAAAAGTTTAGTGATATTATAGCTTATCAGTATGAGGATGCTAAATTTACTACGAAAGTAAAAGATGGTAATAAATATAAGGGATATTTTAAGGTTGATGAAACAATGTTTAATAACCTTAAAAAAGAATATAATCCTTTCTCTATTTTATGGAAAACGAAAAAAGATAAAAATACAGGCAAAGATATTCCGGAAGAATATTTTATACCATGGTTGTCCATTATAAAAGATAAAGAAGTTAAGATCACTTTTTTTGCAGAAATTCAACAGGAGGCTGATTATTTAGAATTTACAAAATCAGATTATTTTACTTTTACTCCTAATAAAATAGAGATAAAAGGGAAAAAGAAAATAACTTTGAATGATTATGAAGTGACAATCAAATGCATAAAGGAGTTTACAAATAACCAAACTATAGAGTTAAAAGCTTTTAAAGCTCAAGATGGGAAAATCATTGAGGCTATGGTAGGAAAACTAAATGTCTGGGCAAATGATAATACTAAACAAAAGAAAAAAGATGTTGTATTTGTGGAAATAAAAACTCCAGAATTATCTACCGGATCAGGAAAGAATAAACCTAATGTTAATGATGAGAAAGATAGGGTTAATCAATACCTTGGGCAAGCATATATTCAGTTATCTGATCAGTCAGATATTGTTGAATTAGATTTAACGTCAGATAAGAATTTTGTGGATTTTGTGACCAATGGTGAGGTAGATTCTGATAAAAAAAGCGGTGGAAAAGAATTACAGGATTATTTGAAAGCTCAATTGGAAAAGGCCTATCCTAAGAAATACACAAAGCATTTCAAAGCATTTTATTTTGCTGAACATGGGTACAGTGCAGGAGGAGGGTATGTTTCTGGGTATTCAAATTATGGAGCAGATTATGTGGTGGTATTTAAAAGCAAAAACAATCAGACAGCGGCCCATGAATTTCTTCATTCTATGAATTTAGCCCATACATTTGCAAATAAAGAAGCATCTTCTCATGCCTTATTTACTTATGAATATAAAAAGACAGATAATTTACTGGACTATTCACATCATGGAGGAAATGATAATAAACGATGCTCATTATATTATTGGCAATGGAAAAAAGCCAATTCATCTATAAAATAGGTAGTTATGAATAAAATAATAATGTTAATGTGGTTGAGTATATTTATACAATGCCAATCTCAAAAAATAGATAAATATATGATACCAATTGTTGATAATAAGTATGAAAAATTTGATATTGAAAATTTTCAAAAGAAATCAGTAAGGGGATACCTAAAAGTACGAGAAAATAGCAATACTTATATTCAAGATTTTCAATCACCAGGTTATAGAGAAATGATTTATAATGATAATTTGTTTTATAAGGTGACTAAATTTTTCTATGAAAATGGTAATATTGAGAAAAAGGGTTGCTTATTTAATGAAGGATCGGTAGCTGGTATTTGGTATTATTTTGATAAATCAGGTAAAATTATAAAAGAAGAAAATACAGATGAAGGCTATGGATTTAAACCTGAAGATATTATTGTATACTGCGAAAAAAATAAAATTAATCTTTCAAAAGGTTATCATGATTCAGGTTATCAGACAAGAGTACTAAAACAGGATTTTGAAGGCAAAAAAGTATGGCGGATTTCTCATCAGACCAGTGGTGATTCTATAGAAGAAATTATTCTGGATGGTAAAACAGGAAAAGAGCTTCAAAAGAAGACAGTACCATTTTATAACTCATAATTAGATGATTCATAAAAAGTTTATAGAAAAACTATTTGTAGTATTCTTGTTGGGTTTTCTACAATGTCAATCTCAGGAATTACAAAAGACAATGATTCCAAAAAATTAATAACGAATTTGAGAAGATTACTATACAGAACTTTAAGAAAAAAAAGACGACATATGTATTGAGACTTCAGAAGCAGAAAAAGTTTCTTTTACTGCTTCTAAAGCTGGATACAGAATAAGTATTTATCATGGAAATTCTTTTTATAAATTAGGTAGTTATGAAAAAATTAATTTACATGGCATTAATATGTAGTTTATTTTCATTGTTAGGATGCAAAAGTAAAGAACAAAAATTTTTGGATAATCATAAAGTAATTCTCTATGAGACTAAGGAAGCAGGAGATTTTATTAATACTGCAAACATAAAACCTGATGAAGCAAAACAGATTCAAGCAGCTTTTGCTATAAATAATAATAAGAAACCTGAATCTTATAACTTATTTATAATAGACAATAATTATGTTTTTACCTCTTATTTTCATCCTAAAGTTCCAGAAGCTTCAACAAGTGGAATATGGGTAGATGCTAAAACGGGTAATGCAAAATACATGGAAACTGGAATATGGTTAAAAACCTATAAACCTTACCTTGAAAATGATGATTCCATTCCTTTTAATTAAAACTAGACCATATTATTCAATTAAACAATTTGTCAATGAACAAAATCACAGATCACCTGAAATATTTGTCCAAACTGTCTGCAGTATTCATATTCAACGTGTTGAAAATTTACTCAATTGGAGCCATTTCAACAATTATTGTACTCGTCCTGGGAATCTATATTTTATCAGAAAAGCTGGGACCGTCTTTAGGGCACAGTGGTGCTGGAGGATTTTTGATAACCACTATTACTGCTCAACCTGTTTCAGCGAGTATTTTCTATCTGCTGATTATTATAGCTCCGATTTTTACTGTAATTTTTGCCACAAAATATGCAATGTCTGTAGTGATCAATAAACTGCTGCAGGATCATTCCAAAACCATTGTAACTCCGTTTATAGATAAGGTTATCAGTACATTTAAAGCCAAACAGCCTACGGTAATCCGGACCAGTGCAGATTTTGCTATTGCAAAAGTTAAACTGTTGAATGAATTCAGAACCAGCTCTGAAAACAGAATATTGAAAAAAATATTAGGATATGCTTTAAATAAAATCAAATTTGATGAACTGAACTTAGCACAGGAAAATGCTGACTTTTCAGAAATTATTAAGACCACATTGATTGAAAAATTATACGAATTGGCAGAACCTTCAGCCATGCTGTTCTATATCTACATAGGACTTCAATGGTTCAGTTTGATTTTATTATATTTTTTGAATATTTAAAAGAAAACGGAGTAAAGAACAACAATGGGTCATTAAATGATAGTCACGTAATCATGCTTTAAAACAAAAAAATACAGTGGCTACTTCTCTAATTGAAGAATTAACTATCTTTATATCATTTAGAATAAAATAGCTAATTTTAGCTGCACAAAAAGAATAAGTTTTGATTCTTTGAAAAAAGAGATGAAAAACATACTTTAAAATCATCAAATCGTAAGCACAACAGAATGCAAATATATTAATATAAGAAAATTATAAATGGGAGTACTAGTAACCAACGAAACAGTAAAGCAACTATTTCACATTGCTCAGTCGATAGCGAAGGAAAATTATAATGGAACTTATGGAGGGCCACACATCCTGCAGGCTTTAATGCATAAAGATATCGGACTTAATGAATTCCTGAAAAGTATAGATAAAGATCCAGGCTATTTCTACGAATGGGCAGATGTCCGTATTGAAGAATATCCAAAAACCAACCACCTTCCTGATGAGGTAGGGCAGGATGATGCTATAGACACCCTTATAGAAGAAGCAGATGATATCCGTTTAAAATTAGGACTGGATGAGATCACTCCCATCTGTATTCTTACCGCCATTGTAAAGCCACAGGTGGTATTCTCACTTCAGCAGCTGAAATCACTTCCGCTGAGAGAACATGAGATATTCAATCTCTATAGAAAAGATACTCCGTTTACCGTTTCAGAAGATGGAAATTTTTCATCATTATTTTCAAATGGTGCAGATTATTCAGACTCTTCATTTCCTTCCATTAAAAGCTACTGCGTAGACAGAACAGCACAGGCAAGAAAAGGAGAAATCGAAAATATCATCGGTAGAGATAAAGAATTAAGAATGTTGGTGGAAATTCTTTGTCGAAGAAGCAAACCGAATGTAATCATTATCGGAGAGCCGGGAGTAGGAAAAACAGCTTTGGTAGAAGGTTTCGCTACAGAAATTATTAAAGGAAATGTTCCTGAAATGCTTAAAAACGGTACTCTTTTAGAACTGGATACCGGAGCACTATTGGCAGGAACTTCTTATAAAGGCGAAATTGAAGACCGTTTGAAAAAAGTAATCAATGAATGCAAGAAAATTGAAAAAGCCATTCTTTTCATTGACGAAATTCATACCCTTTTAGATCCGAAAGGAAGCATCGGAAACGTTGCCAATCTTCTGAAACCTGAGCTTGCCAGAGGCGAAATTACCGTAATTGGAGCTACCACTCAGGAAGAATATAGAAAAATTATAGAGCCGGAACAGGCTTTCAACCGTCGTTTTGAAGTGTTAACGGTGAATGAACCAGACGAGAAAACCTGTGTCAAAATGATCGATGTACTCCTTGAAGGGTACAAAAAACATCACGGAATTGAAGTTGAAAAAACAGCTCTTCCCGAATGTGTACGTCTGGCAAAAAGATATGCAAAAGGCAAAAAATTGCCGGATGCGGCTATTGACTTGTTAGACAGAACAATGGCAGCCATCAAAATGCTGGATGAATTATCAGAAAAAGAACTGGACAGCTGGAAAGAAAGCTATGATGCGATTTTAACAGAAGAATATGCTGACAGCAAAGATAAAGCGGATGAACTGATCTGGACTTACAACCTGCTAAGAGATAAAATAAGTCCAATTTTGTGGGGATCACTCAGTGAGCAGCCATCTATTGACAACTCTATGCCTGTAGATCAGATTCAGAAAATTATTGAAGATACTTACGCAGAACTTTTACAGCATGCTGCCAAGAAAAGAGAAAAAGTGGACAGGCTGGAACTGGCAGCTGTAATGGCCGCTAAAACCAATATTCCAATCGGGAAAATCCAGGCTCAGGAAAAAGAAAAACTCCTGAATATGGAATCTCTTCTATTGAACAGAGTCGTAGGACAGGATCATGCACTAAAAATCCTTTCCGATGCTATTGTTGAAAACCGAAGCGGATTGAATAAACCAGGACAGCCAATCGGGTCTTTCTTCCTTCTGGGGCCTACCGGAACCGGTAAAACAGAGCTGGCAAAATCTATGGCGGAACTGCTTTTCAATGATGAAAAGGCAATGGTACGCTTTGATATGTCAGAATTTAAAGAAGAACATTCCGCAGCATTGCTATACGGAGCGCCTCCGGGATACGTAGGATATGAAGAAGGAGGGATGCTTGTTAATAAAATCAGACAACAGCCTTATACCGTTGTGTTATTTGACGAGATTGAAAAGGCCCACCATTCCGTTTTTGATGTATTCCTTCAGATTATGGATGAAGGAAAAGTTCATGATAAATTAGGTAAAGAAGGAGATTTCAGCAATGCATTGATCCTGTTTACCTCCAATATCGGAAGTGAAGAAATTGTAAAACAGTTTGAAGAAGGAAAGATTCCTGAATCATCTTCACTCATGCAGATTATGTCAAACTCCGGACGATTCAGACCTGAGTTCCTGGCAAGAATTACAGAGATTATTCCTTTTGCACCGATCACAGAATCCATTGCAGAAAGAATCTTCAATATTCAGCTGAAATCACTTCATACTTCATTAACAAGATTGGGAATTGCTTTAAAAATTACTGATGAGGCTGTGAAAAACCTTGCATTAGGAGGATTTAGCAGTAAGTATGGCGCAAGACAGATCTCCGGAGTCATCCGTGCTCAGCTTGCAAGACCAATCTCCAAAATGATTGTGAGAGAAGAAGTGAAATCCGGCCAGACGATTCATGTAGATTGGAATAAAGACGAAGAAAAATTAAGCTGGAACGTAGATTAAATGTAAAGTAAAAAGGCAAATTTGCTATCCACTTTTGCTTTTTTTGCTTATAAATAAAATTAAAATGAAAACAATTGTCAGAAATATCTTTACAGGTTTTCTATTATTAGGATCCGTTATCATGATCAACGGACAGTTTCTTGCCGCCTCCGATACTTCGGAAAGCAGTGTGAAAAAGTATAAAGGTATTATTAATGCCAATAAGGATCTTGTAGAATTTATTGAACAATTACTCCTTCAGAAAGGTCTTCCCAAGCATTTGAGAAATCTCGCCCTGATTGAGTCCCATTTTGACAGAAATATTACATCAGGCGCCGGAGCAGTAGGGATCTGGCAGTTTATGACTGCACATGCCAATCAGTATGGACTTACAGAACAGGGACGTACAGACATTTATAAAAGTACTAAAACCGCTACTATTTCCTTAAGTAATCTTTATAAAAAGTATAATAATTGGGTGACCGTGGTAGCAGCCTATAACTGTGGTGAAGGAAATATTGCCAAAGCAATGGAAGCTGCAGGTTCTACTCAATACCATGTGTTTTACAAATATCTTCCGGGAGAAACCATTAATCATGTGAAGAAATATCTTAATGCATGCTATGCAACAGGAGAACTTCAGAGTGTATTGAACAATTATAATTCTGCAAGGCTCAACAAGATTTTCTTTGAGGGAGATCGTAAAGAGACTGCTGCAGCACTTTCAGAAACAGAGATCAATGCCGGATTCAATCTGAACGTTGTTGCTGCTGAATTGAATGTAGAAGTAGATAAAATCCTTGCCTGGAATCCGGGAATTGTGGAAGAACTCCAGAAAAAAGGAGAAAGCCCTTTCTACCTTCCTGTAGATCTGATGCCAGATTTTCTTCTGAGAAAAAATAAAATATTGGTTCGTTCCATCAAAGAAGGTGGAAAGACCCAACAATAAATATACTATCCAATAAATAATAAAAAAGCAACCCATAAAACGGTTGCTTTTTTATTGAATAATATGTTAAAAACATGCCAATGTTTTATTAATAAAATCTTAATATTTCTCACTGATGTGGATAATTATTGTTTTTGTTGTTAGTTTTCAGTTAATTAAAACCCTTTATTGGTGGTGTTTTTAATGAGGTTGTTAAATCAATTGTCGTAGAATTACTACAAGAAATCGTAGAACTACTACAAATTTTCAGATTTATATTCAAAAGTTTTTTTTAGCGAAAAAGAGCCTCTATATTTGCTAACACAATCACCACATCACAAAATATTACTAACGATTAAATTTACTAATCATGGCCGAAAGAAATTCAAGAGGAATCTTAAAATTCAACAACGGAGAAGGACAAAAGCTGTTAAAAATGAATTACAGCGTTTCCAGATCTACAGACGTTTCAGGACGTGTAGCATCAGATCCTTCTAATGCATTGATCAAAGTAACAGTAGAAGCTACTGAAAAATCAGACATCCTTGAAAGCTTGTTAAACGGTAAGTACAAGCCAACAGTAGGGGAAATCACTTTCAACAAATCTCACGAAGAGGGAACACTTATTACTTTGAAATGGGAGAACGGATATGTGATCCAACACGAAGTAGATTTCGACGCAATAGACAGCAACAGTATGCTGATCAGCTTCGTAATCAGTGCTGAAACCATTGACTATGGTACTGCTCAATTCGCTGGGCTATGGCCTTCAGCAGGTAAATAAGCCTATTCATCATCTTAGTAAAAATAAAATTGGTACAGAACAGTACGCTCATTCGGGTATACTGTTCTGTTTTTCCGTTTAAAAGAATTTTGAAAATCATTTTTCAAAAAGAAAAATGATAGAAGCACAAGTGATTCATCAATGTCATATTTTCTATGCTGTAAGTATCAGCAGTTTATTTACAATTTAATATAAATACAAAACGCTATGTTTCAGGATGATAAAAAAATTAAAGTAGCAAACCCGAAAAACGAGATAAATACGGGCAAACAACAGCTGAAAAGTACATTACCTGAGAATGTTACCAAAAAAGCAGAAGGAAAATTGAATAAGGCAGATGAAAAAGTAAAAAAGGTAGCAAAAGCAGGACAACAAAGTTTAAATGCTGCTCAAGGTGCAGATATGTTTATGAACCAAACTTTTGTACCGAACAATCCTTCTATTGTTGATAATAAAGTGTGGGCGAAACAGCCAACTTCAAAAATACACAATGCTGAAGCTATTGCTCAAAGTGTTATTGCAGGAATCAATCGTGTGGTAAAGCTGGAGGTTGTTATTGAAGGACAAATTATCAAACATTTTAAACATTTCAAACTTATCCAGAGCGCAGCAAAACATCATGAATTCAATCTAATGCTGGCTCACGATACTCTTGGCAATGCAGAAAACCACAATCTTGAAGAAGCTCAAAGCTTTTTAGGAAAAAGAATTACTGTTGTATTTAAATATAAAGATGTAGAAAAAGGCGCTGAACGTAATTTTGTGGGAGTCATTACAGAAGTAGGCTTTAGTCAGGAAAAGGGAAGCCTTGGAAATATCGTTCTTAAAGGTTTTAGTCCGACAGTACTTTTGGATGCCGCTCCGCATATTCAGAGTTTTGGAGGTGGGCAGCCGGTTAGTCTGAACAGTATTGCTGATCAGGTGATCCGTGAAGGGCTGGGACAAAATAAATTCGACTTCAGAATTGATGCCCAGCATGGAAATGTGGCCTACAGTTCACAGTACGAAGAAACCCATTATAATTATCTGGCAAGAATGGCTGAGGCCTATGGTGAGCAGTTTTATTATGATGGTGAAGTATTACATTTTGGAAAACTTCCACCCCAGGAAAAACCTGTTAAGCTTACCTATGGAAGCAGCGTAAGTGATATCGCTGTTAAAATGAAGGCACAGCACGTCAACCCTACATTTTATGGCTATAACAGCAGTAAAAATGAAAAACTGACCACCGGAAGTTCGAAGATCAGCCATACCTCAGATATTGCAAGACGAGCCTACGAAATATCAGAAAAAACATTCACCACACCTTCTTTGAGAGTAGCCCCAATAAAAGCAACCTCTTTTATGGACATTGATGCCTCACAGAAAGGAACTGCAGGAAGTAAGGCCTCGGAAGTATTTATTACTTCGGGGACAACTACTGTTCCTTTTTTATACCCGGGATGTACAGCAGATATTGAAATGCGGAAATCTTCAACAAATGAAACTTCCTATTTTACCAAGCTGATGATTATTGAAGTAACCCATGAAGTAGATGCAAGAGGTTACTACGACGGTAAATTTGAAGCGATTGCAGCAGACACAGGTTTCATACCACGTCCTGAATTTGAAACTCCAAGAGCTGAGGCTCAGTTTGCAAAAGTAATTTCCAATACAGATCCTATGAATCAGGGAAGAGTTCAGGTACAGTTTGACTGGCAAAACGGGCCAGACAGTACAGAATTTATCCGTGTAATGTCTCCGGATGCAGGAAGCAGTGATAAAGTCAATAAAAATAGAGGCTTTATGTCAGTTCCCGAAGTTGGAGATCAGGTAATTGTCAATTTTGTACATCAACATCCTGACCGTCCTTTCGTAATGGGAGGAATGTTTCATGGTAATGTCGGAGCCGGAGGTGGCGCCGGAAATAATGTCATGAGCTTTAGTGGTAGAAGTGGTGCAGAATTAAAATATGATAACGGAGCCGGATCGATGAATCTTAAAGATCAGGGCGGTGCCAATATGTTCTTTGACGGATCTGGAAATGTAATACATAATGCCAATAACAACAGTACTAAAACTATTGGTAATGATAAAACAGATAAGATAGGAAACAATAAAAAACTGGAAGTAGGCTGTGATCATATTTCAGACGTAGGCAATACCCATAAAGTTTCAGTAGGTAAAGATCAGAGTGTATTTACAATGGATAATGCCGGAGTGATTGATTTAACCGGAGCTCAGAAAATTACCATTAAAGTGGGAAATAGCGAGATTGTCATTACCGGCACTAAGGTTTCTATTAAAAGTGATGAAATCGACATCAACGGAGGCGGTGCAACAGCTAATTTTAAAGGTTTGACAAAAATAACGGGATCACAGGTAGATATCAATTAACAGGATGGATTTTATAAAATACGAGATTAAAAAAGGTGATACCTTAGAATCTCTTGCAGAGAAACAAGGGACATCGGTTAAAGAACTTATCAATTTCCATAACCTGTATTGTGGAACAACAAATTTTATTATTGGAGAAAAATTGCCTATTCATCTGCAATATCTTTTTTTAGAAAAGAAAACGGGTGAAGAAATCAATAAGGCAATAGAAGACAGAAAATTTCCCCAAAAAGCAAGATACAGATGCGAACAGTTCAATACTACAAAGGTTGAAGACAGAATCACGTTCCATTGCAATACAAAAAAGGAATACATTGTTGAAAAAGATGCAGCCAACACAAAAGCTAAAGTTAAGCTTAAAGAATATCTGTATAAAATAAATCCCGAAAATATGGCTCTTGCTATAGAAGCTGTTAAAGAACTGGAATTTGATAAAGAAAACGTAATTTTCGATTTAAATCATGACCATACCATAAAAGAAGTAGAGAATTTTCCTCAGATAAAAGAAAAATGGGAACTTTTTAAGCCCAAATTAAAAGCATCAGAATTTTACAGACAAGTCGAAAAAATCAATGCAAAAGCAGCGGAAGATATTATTACAGGTGGTGGTCTTGAATTTGAGAGCGAAGCCAATCTGAGAAAGACCTATGACAAGTCTCTTCTGTATCATGTATTGTTCAATGATTATGATGCCCGTAAAAAAAAGAAACAAAATGATGTTTTAAAGTTTATTTCACAGATATTTGTCAATATCCCCATAGAACTGGAATTGCAGCATACCATTATAAAAGAAGATGATTATTTTATAGAATTCAGAACAGTGGGAACACTTGTAAAAGATAAAATAGATAATTCTTTGCTGGAAGAACAATACAATAAGTTTTATAAACCTATTATCGAGTATGGTTTCAGTGAATATAATTATGATTACAGAATCAGAAGAATGGTAGATAAAAAAACAGGAACTATTGTGAATGCTTCGGCATTAATGAAAGAAGAAGTGAAAAATAATTATCAGTTTGTCACCCAGTTTGATCTAAAACAAATTGAATATTAAAAGTAATTTTTAAGTATGGCCGAAAATAAAGTGTTTACATTCAATAACGTTTTGCCTTATCATATAGCCAGGACTCTTCTGGTTATTATACCCTGTCTGGTTTTCTATGGAGCATTGTATTATTTTCTCTTTAAAGGAGTATTCAGACTTTCATTCGTTATGTTTTTTTTCCTTTTTTATTTTGGAACCTGTTATGTGATCCTGAAAGCAATTTCTGTGAAGTTGAAGATCTGGTTTGATGAAAACTATTTTTATATCCAGAAGGGAAACCAGACTCCTGAAAAATATTCCAAGACAGATATTGAAGGATTTTACGCTTATGATTATGAAACGAAAGCACCCTCATTACAAAGTTCAAAAATATACTTCAGATTCCGCTTGAAAAATAAGACAGACATTTACTTAAATGATGTTGAATACAAAAACAAATATGAAGAAGAAAAAGGGAACGAACTTAAAAAATTTCTGATATCGGCTCAGAAAGAACTCCATTTTTCCAAAACAGAAAAGAAAAGTCTTCAGAATGTTTATTGGTATTCACAATACAATTAAGGCATATAAACTCTGAAAATTTAAAAGACAAATTCACTATTTACAGGATGTTTTAATCAATAAAATGTAACATTATGAGTGCTTCCTATATACCCAAAGATGTTTACACAGTGTGTACATTTCAAACCGATTCAGAACCAAGACAATTAATTCCTACAAGAGAACCTATTACTGTTTTCTACGGATCAGATAAAACACGTCCTTTATTAACCATAGAAGATCGTAATATCAATAAGGAATTTCCCTGTAAAAGCCCTAAAAATGCAATGTGGGGATTTCTCTGCTTTGGAGCTGGCCTTATTGTAGGTGCACTTCTTGTGTTATCCGGCCCTATTGGCTGGGCGGCATTAGCTGTGGGAGTAGGAGTTCTCGCATGTGCGGGAGCAGCAGCCTATCATGCTACAAAAATTAACCATTTATGTACCGAATCTTTAGGAAAAGGAAGCTGGAAAATTGAACATGAAAAAGTAACATTTGATAAGTTTAGGGCTATCACCCAGAATTCTATTTTGGTTTGTGATACCGGAGGATTATTAAGTCCGATTTTCAGTTATTCAGTAGCCAAAAAGTATGCTCAGCAAATCGACAGCAATAATGGAAAAGAAATTATTCTCAATGCCGCTGCTTCTTTCTTCGGAGGAGCTGGGATCGTTATTGCAGGAGTAGAAATGGGAATTGGTAAAACACTATTGTGGATGGGGGGAACCATGGCAGTAATGAACGAAGGAAGTTATTGGGAAAGAGAAATAATCAGAAGCAACTCATTGGAAGATAATAGCCATTATCAGGATATGAATAATGAAGCAGATGAAAACAGCCGAATTCCCGGATATTTAAAAGATTTTCCGAAAAATGTGACAGGTATAACTCCTTCAGACCTTGCCAGTCCGGATATTCTGGAACTTAATGAAAAAGGTGGATTGGCAAGCAGAGACGGTAAAACCCCTATTTTCTTTAACGGAAAATGGTACGTTCAGGATTGGCAAAAAAATCTTATAGAAATAAAACAGGGTACAGCTTTATCTAAAGATTTGACAGCTTTAGAAGGCGTAGATTCCCGTGAAGTATGGAAGACACCTGAAGGAAAAGCTATTGTAGAAAATATCCGTAATGGCAAATATTCAGAATCCCTGGTTGCCACAGCAAAAGACGGTTTAGGAAGAGTACGCCCCCGAAACTTACCGAATTTAGCCAAAGAACTTCCCAGCATAAAAATGCAGAATATCAAAAATATTGGTAAACTTGGAGTAAAAGGTGGTGGATTCATCGGTTTCTTTTTCCCATTTATTGCTACGTATTTTTCTGAAGACTCAAGAAGAATATTAGCCAATGCAATGGCAGAAGATGCCGGAAACGGTATACATGTAATAGCAAATGATGCCTAAACTCAACCCATTTTTTTGATTTAAAAAAGATAAAATAACCAGACCTTAATAAGGTCTTTTTTTTTGTATATAAGTGAATTTTATGTGTTTTATTTCTCTTAATAGTGTAATAAGTTGGTGTTTGTTGATATTTTTCAATCCTTTTTAAAATATTTATTTACAGTATATTGTGTTTTATTTTAAATCTAATGTCGTAGAATTACGACACGAAATCGTAGAACTACTACATCAAATCGTACAATTACGACACTTTTTCAGATTTCCTTTCAATTGCTTTTTTTTCAAAACCAAGGAGGCTATCTTTGTTATATAATTATTGAATTACAATTTATTACTAACGATTAAAATTTACAATCATGGCAGAAAGAAATTCAAGAGGAATCTTAAAATTCAACAACGGTGAAGGACAGAAACTGTTAAAAATGAATTACAGTGTATCAAGATCTACAGACGTATCTGGACGTGTAGCATCAGATCCTTCTAACGCATTAATCAAGGTGACAGTAGAAGCTACTGAAAAATCAGACATCCTTGAAAGTTTATTAAATGGTAAATACAAGCCAACAGTAGGAGAAATCACTTTCAACAAATCTCACGAAGAAGGAACATTAATCACTTTGAAATGGGAGAACGGATATGTGATCCAACACGAAGTAGACTTCGACGCAGTAGACAGCAACAGTATGCTGATCAGCTTCGTAATCAGTGCTGAGACTATTGACTATGGTACTTCTCAGTACGCCGGACTATGGCCTTCTTCAGGTAAATAATCCCATAAACTTAAATAAAAAAGGAACAGTATGCCTTCGGGTATGCTGTTTTGTTTTTTTAACCCCATCTCGGACCCCTCGAACCCCGAATCTCTATTCCCAAAACCCTTCAACGGGCTACCAATTTTTACTCCTATTTTCTTATATTTGTTCATTATTCAAAATATGGACGCAACACACGATAAAAGGCTGTTTCTCATCGATGCTTATGCGATGATTTTCAGAGGATATTACGCACTAATCAGGAATCCGAGACTTACCAGCAAAGGACTGGATACTTCTGCCATCTTTGGGTTTACCAATTCTTTGATCGAATTGATCAGAAGAGAAAAACCTACTCACCTGGCAGTTGTTTTTGACGTAGGACAGGCCAGTGTAAGAACGGATGACTATTCAGATTACAAAGCCAATAGAAGTGAAACTCCTGAAGCGATCAAAATTGCGGTTCCATACATTCACAAAATTCTGGAAGCAATGCATATTCCGATTCTTGGAGTAGAAGGATATGAAGCCGATGATGTCATTGGAACTATTGCATGCAAAGCAGAAAAAGAAGGATATACCACTTTCATGGTGACGCCGGATAAGGATTTTGCACAGCTGGTTACGGATAAAATTAAAATTTATAAGCCAGGGTTAAAAGGTGGCGATATCGAAATTCTCGGAGTTGAAGAAGTAAAGGCAAAATATGAGATTGAAGACCCTAAACAGGTAATAGATTTCCTTGCCATGATGGGAGATGCAGTAGATAATATCCCTGGATTAGAAGGAGTAGGAGAGAAAACGGCTATGAAATTCCTGAAAGAATTCGGAAATATTGAAACGTTGCTTGCCAATACCGATAAGCTGAAAGGAAAGCTGAAAGAAAAAGTAGAAGCTTCAGCAGAACGTGGTATTATGTCTAAAAAACTGGCAACCATTATCTGTGATGCTCCCGTAGAATTCCATCAGGAACAATATGACCTGGAAACTCCGGATTTTGAAAAAGTAAAAGAAGTCTTTGATGAAATAGAATTCAGAAGACTATACGAAAATCTTTACAGGGCTTTTGCTCCTGCTGCTGTAGAAACAGTGGTTGTAAGCGAGGTAGAAGTAAAACAGACTCCGGCCGGAACCGAAGTAAAAGGACAGGTCATGCAGCTTGATCTTTTTGCCAATTTCGAAGAATTGGAACAGGCTACTTCAACAAAATCTACCATTGAGAACAACGATCACCTTTATCAGTATATAGACAATCCAAAAGCTCAGAAAAAACTGGTTGATAACTTATTACAGCAAAAAGTAGTTTGTTTTGATACGGAAACCACTTCATTGAATGAACTGGAAGCGGAATTGGTAGGAATGAGCTTCTCTTACAAGAAAGGATTGGCCTATTATATTCCACTTTCTGAAAACAGAGAAGAAGTGTTGCAGACCCTGGAGATTTTCAGACCGTTTTTCGAAAAAGAAGATCTGCTGAAAGTTGCTCACAATCTTAAATACGATTATAAAGTTTTAAAACAATACGACATCACCGTTAAAGGGGCAATGTTCGATACCATGATTGCCCACTACCTGCTGAATCCGGATGGAAGACACGGGATGGATTACCTTTCAGAAGTGTATCTGAACTATAAACCGGTATCTATTGAAACCATCATTGGAAAGAAAGGGAAAAAACAAGGCAGCTTCAGAGATGCAGATGTAAGAACACAGACGGATTATGCGGCAGAAGATGCAGATGTAACTTTTCAGCTGTATGAGCTTTTTGCTCCTCAATTAAAAAAGGAAAATCTTGAAGAGCTTTTCTTCAATATTGAAATGCCTCTGATGGAAGTACTGGCAAAAATGGAACTTTCGGGGATTTCTCTGGATGAAAAATGGCTGGCACAGGAAAGTATTGACCTTGAAAATGATCTGAAACAGCTGGAAACAAAGATTTTTGAACTTTCAGAAGAAGAATTCAATATGAACTCTCCAAAACAGTTGGGAGAGATTCTGTTTGAAAAAATGCAGCTGGATCCAAAAGCCAAAAAAACAAAGACAGGACAATATGCAACCTCAGAAGATGTTCTTCAAAAATTGAGTTCAAAACATGAGATCATCAAGCATATCCTGGAATACAGAACCTATCAGAAATTAAAATCAACCTATGTAGACGCTTTGCCTTCACAGATTGAGAAAAAAGATAACAGAGTACATACCAACTTTTCACAGACTACAGCCGCTACAGGCCGTTTGGCGAGTGTAAACCCGAACCTGCAGAATATTCCTATCCGAACGGTGAGAGGACAGCAGATTCGTGGAGCATTCGTTTCCGGAGAAGGGAAGAAGATTATTTCTGCCGATTATTCACAGATTGAACTTCGTTTGATTGCTGAGATTTCCGGAGAGAATAACATGATCAAAGCTTTCCAGGATGGAGAAGATATCCACGCTTCCACAGCAGCCAAACTTTTTAAAATTCCTTTGGCTGAGGTTTCAAAAACTCAGAGAAGTCAGGCTAAAACCGTAAACTTCGGGATCATCTACGGACAAGGAGCTTTTGCGTTGGCAGAACAAACCGGATTATCCCGTACAGAAGCTAAACAAATGATCGAAGCTTATTTCGAAACCTATCCGAAATTGAAGGAATACATGGCAGAGCAGGTGAACAAAGCACGCCAGGTAGGATATGTGGAAACCATTTTAGGAAGAAAACGTCATTTGAAAGATATTAATTCCAATAATTTTGTGGTAAGAGGTCATGCAGAAAGAAATGCAGTGAATGCACCTGTTCAGGGAAGTGCAGCAGATGTTGTAAAGCTTGCCATGATTAAAATAGACAGAGAACTTGAAGAGCAACAGCTTAAAACAAAAATGCTGCTTCAAGTACA
The DNA here is from genome assembly GCF_002025665.1 of Chryseobacterium indologenes. Lineage (GTDB taxonomy): Bacteria > Bacteroidota > Bacteroidia > Flavobacteriales > Weeksellaceae > Chryseobacterium > Chryseobacterium metallicongregator. The sequence continues at coordinate 1,014,833 of NZ_CP018786.1, forward strand.
TGACGAATTGGTGTTCGAGTCTCCGCTAGATGAGATTGATACCGCTTCAAAACTCATCAAAACTGAAATGGAAAGTGCCTTAAAAACACAGGTTCCGCTATTGGTAGAAATTGGAGTAGGAGATAACTGGTTAGAAGCGCATTAATAAATACGATTTATCCTTAATGAAATAAAAAACTTCCGTCTTTTAGGCGGAAGTTTTTGTTTTTTAATATAATAGATTTTCAGAATAGTTTTATTTTATCATCCTTATAATCGCTAAATCATCTGTAGGTTTTACTCCATATTGATGTTCCATCTGTTTAAGCTTTCTGTTGAGCATATCTTCCGTATCGTTGTTGTTTTGATTAATCATCAGATATTCCATAAAGTTGATGACTTCATCGGGATCGGTCTTTTTTATTTGTGAGAAGCTGGAAATGCCATCAGTAGCAATAGAAATATCATCCAGGTGATCAAAAGATATTTTCTGAGACAGACCGGAATACCAGTTTTCAAAATCTTCATGAAGATGATAAGCTAAATAATCAGGTTTATTATTACGGTCAAATTCTGTGATATTTCCATTGATACAAACAACTCCGTCACCAATGGTTAGGATTAATCCTTTGTCTTTTGATATATTATAAACCAAAATTATAAGAGTAGATAACAGTTCTTTTTCATCCAGCATCAGATGCTTTTTAATAAATTGAAGTTCATGGAATAAGCCTTTGATGATTTCTTTGAGTTCTTCTTCCGGACTGTGCTGGCTGTCTTTTTCATATAATGCTCTGTAGCCTATTTCAATAATGGTTTTACGTAAAATTTTTCCAATAAGTGTTGAAGCAAAATGACTGTCCAAAGCGGTAGAACAACCATCCATCACAGCACATACAATTTTATCCGAACTGATTTTTTTGATGAGAAGATCATCTTCGCAATGATTAATATGATAATCTCCGATTTGTAGGGTAGAATATAAATTCATCAGCTGCAAAAATACTTCTATTTTTTTGATGGACAGTAGTAAGTTTACTTCAAACCATCAATCTCCTTTTGCATCTTATCTTTCCAGTCTTTTCCATTTCTTTTTTCAAGATAAGGATTCACTGTTTCTGTGTATTTCTTTTGCGCCTCATTATCTACAGGATCAATAATACAACCTGTATTCACATAAGTTACACCATATTTCTTCCGGATGTCCCGGATTTTGCTTAGCGTTGATTCATTATAAGCAGGAATTGAAAAACCTCCGGCATAAGATAGCGTAACCTGATCATTCTGTATATCTTTTTTGGCTTGCAGAATATATTCAGTTTCTTTTTTTGAAAGTTCTTTTTGTGTTTTTATCAATTCATTTCCAGATGAAATGATGAAGAAAAGAAGAATCATAGAATTGAGAATAGGATAAATCCTTAAAAACTTAGCCTTGAAACTTAATTTTTTAATTGAAACATTACTCAAAAGATAGGTGATAAGAGCGGTACCAGCTAATATAAAAGGGAAACATTCAAAACCGGATTCTTTAAAGGAATACCAGAAATTGAATTCCAAAGGATAATTAATAAAATAATATCCGGAAATATAAGCTACTGCCAGCAGCAGTATGATCGTAAGATTGATGAGAATAAGATTTCTGTTCATGATGATAGTTTACGGATTAAATTATCACTTATTATGCCATTTCAGAATCTTATCAATAACAAGTAACTGCATTTCTGATGAAGTTACCTGTTATTAATGATAGTATTAAATATCGTATTCTACTTCACCCACATAATGCAGTGAAAAATCGTCATTTTCTACAGAAATCGGATTAGGAATCACAAATCTTGTTGCAAAAATGATAGCATTTACAGGCGTATCCAGACTTAGTTCATTCAATTTTTTCTCTAAGATTGGAATCCACTGGTCTGCATAAGAATATTCAGCAAACTTATCATAAAGACTAAGGCTTTCATCCTCAAAACCATATTCTATAAAGTCATCGTCAAACCACTTGATATTCTGTGATTCTGCAAACTTGGAAACATACTGATCATCAGTTTCTTCCTCTATATAATAGTGTTCATCCTCTTCTACGAAGCTATAAAAGTCTTCTTCATTCTTGAAATATCCTAACCAGAAGTGCGAAATTTCTTTATCCATAATTGTATATAAGTATTATTTTTTGATATTTTTTAATAAGTGAGACTTTTCCCCGCTGATAAGCATACCGGTCATGATTGCGAAACCTGCCTCAGCTCCTATATTGACATTGATTTTTTCTGAGAACTGCTGAATAAACTCACCATTATTAAGATCATAGAGCCGGAATAGTGAATTTCCAAAGGTCATTCCCATAGATTGGTTGACATTGAAAACAACCGGAAGCAGCAATAGATCTGCATTGCCGAATTTTTCTTTAATATAGCTCATTTCCTCTTTACTGATGATAGTTGTAAGATTGGGAAACAGTTTTACTTCTTTGGATTTATAATCTTTTTCAGCGACTTTCTTTAAAATCTCCATCACCTTTGTATCCATATTAGCCCGTAAAACAGCTACATCATTAAATTTTAATTGAAGAGTATCCCTTAAAATTTTCTTGGTAATATCGTCATTATCTTTAAAATCATTGATAATGGGTACAAAAGCAACCGTTGATCCATCACTTTTAAAAGAATAACTTTCATTGAACACTTTTTGAGCATGTAAAAATGTCATTCCGGATAATACGGTAAGCAATGCAAAAATAAGGTTTTTCATAGGCGTTTTTTTATGACAATCTCTTTGTTGATTATCTTTTTAAACTCTTTGGTACAAGAGAATTGTTACAATTAAAATGTAATATTACAAAAGTTTTTTCGTGAAATAAATTTTTTGGGGGTAACAACACAAAATCTCTGCAGCAAAGATAGTTCCTTAATGGTATTTTATTGTAAATTTATTCTCAGTTTAAATTTAAAAAAATGGATTTTCTTCAGGACCATTACGCTATTAAAAATGAATTGCTGCTGATTCTTATTTCAGTTATTTTAGGACTGTTCATTGGTGCTGAAAGAGAATACCGTAATAAGTCTGCCGGTCTCAGAACTTTTATTCTGGTGTGTTTCGGTGCCTGCCTGTTTACCATACTTTCCATAAAAATAGGTGTTGCGAATCCGGATCGTCTGGCAGCTAATATCATTACAGGAATAGGATTTCTGGGAGCAGGAGTGATTTTCAAAGGAGATAATAAAATTGAAGGAATTACCACAGCAACCACTATTTGGGCCACCGCTTCTATAGGAATGGCGGTAGGTTCCGGATATGTCTATATTGCACTTCTGGGAACTGCATTGGTTTTGATTGTTTTGAGTGCTTTAACCTATCTTCAGAATTTTATTGATAATTATAATAAAGTAAGGGAATATAAAATTGCGTTGACTCATGCTGCAGATATCCAATATTGTGAGCATATTTTTAAAGGACATCATTTAAGATATCAGATGCTCAAACAGCAGTATTCACCGGAAAGTTTAACAGTTATCTGGAGGCTGACAGGAAAAAATAATCACCATGAAGAAGTGATCAGAAGGCTCATAGATGATCCGAAGATTACAGCCTATCAGTTTTAGATGATATAAAAGCAAAAAAATAAAGGGCTGAGCCTTTATTTTTATTTTTTCTTGAATACATAAAGATCCTTGTTCGGACCATCGATCTCTTTTCCTTCCATATCCAGCTGGATCAGCATATTCTCACCCACTTTATATTTATAGTTGGCTGATTTCCCTTTTAAAGTAATCATGCTTCCTGTAGCATCCCAGGTGAAAGACCCTTTATCCTGGTTCTTTGAATTTCTGTCAAGATATTCTTCTGTAATACTGAATGTTTTATCATCATTCAATGTCAATGAAGTCTTGATTCCCGGACAGTCAGCACAGGGAACAGTAGCCTCATAAGTACCTGCCCAGTCTAAAGCATTTTCAGAAGTATCTCCGGCTGCTGTAGGGGTTGCTTTTGTAATACTGTCTGTAGCAGCAGGCTGTACTGCCGTTGCAGAATCTGTAATACCAGTTGTTTCGGTTGCTTCTTTTTTAGAACATGAAGCAAGGAATAGAACAGCTGCCATTCCCAACATGAGCATTTTGCTTTTCATCATAATAATTAATTTAAGGATGTTTTTAATAATAAAATTACTTCCAATCAACAAAAACTAAGCCATAGAGAAGGAATATAATGAAGTGAATAGTTAATTTGCTTTGTTTGTCAATTTTTCATTTTTAGCCACAATTTTAGATGAATTCGTGTCATCTTAGAAAAAATATTCACCATTCACTTGCGAAGCAAAATTGACTATTGACTATCCATATTTTCAAAAACGAACTCTTAATAACTTTTCTACGTGTTTTATAAAGCCTGTTCCTATTTTTCTTTGTAAATTGGGGCAAAATTTTGATTATGACAAAAAAGATACTTTTATCTGTATTTCTTTTGCCAGCTGCAATGGCATTTGCGCAACAATATGGAGGAATGTGGATTCCTACGGAGCTGAATGAAAAGGAAATGAAGGATTTAGGAATGAAGATTTCTGCAAAAGATATTTTCAACCCTCAGAAACCAAGCATTAAAGATGCGGTAGTACAGTTTAACGGCGGATGTACTGCAGAAATTATTTCGCCTAAAGGATTGCTTTTAACGAACCATCACTGCGGTTTTGGTCAGATTCAGGCACATTCTACTGTTCAGAATGATCTTCTTTCAAACGGATTCTGGGCAAAAAATACAGAAGGTGAACTTCCTAACCCGGGAGTAAAAGTAGATTTTATTGTAGATATAAAAGAAGTTACTGATCCAATATTAGACGGTACAGACAATCTTACAGAGCCTGAGCTTACTAAAAGGATCAACAACAATATTGAGGTGTATAAAAACTCTCAGAAAATTGAATCTTACCAGTCGATCATGGTAAAACCAATGTATTATGGAAACAAATACTATGCTTACACCATCGAAACGTATAAAGATATCCGTCTTGTAGGAGCACCTCCTCAAAGCATCGGAAAATTCGGGAGCGATACGGACAACTGGGTTTGGCCTAGACATACCGGAGATTTCTCTATGTTCAGAATTTATGCAGACAAAAACAATAAACCTGCAGAATATTCAAAAGACAATGTACCTTATGTTCCAAAACACTATTTACCGGTTTCTATAAAAGATAAAAACGAGAACGATTTTACTTTTGTATTCGGATTCCCGGGAAGAACTACAGAATATCTTCCTGCAGTAGGTGTTGAGAAAATCATGAAGGATATTGATCCTGCAAGAATTGCGGTACGTGATGTTGCGTTGAAAACATTGGACGAAAAAATGCGTGTTGACAATGAAACGCGTATCAAATATGCATCCAAATATGCTTCAGTAGCGAACTATTGGAAAAAATGGATCGGTGAAGTAGAAGGATTGAAAAAATCCAATGCCGTAGAAAAGAAAGTAATGTATGAAGGTTCTTTGGTCGCTAAAAACCCGGAGATCAAGACTACTTTGGATCAGTTGAACAAGCTGTACAATGATCAGGCTCCTTATGCATTAAACAACGCTTACTATACAGAAGTAATCAGAAATGCAGAGACTTTGAAACTTGCGGGTGATTATTATGACTTCGTAGCCTCTGTGGAAGCGGGAAGAATGGATGAAAAGGAACTTTCAAAGTTAAAATCAAAATTAACTTCTTTCTATAAAGATTACAGTGCTGAGCTTGATGCAAAAGTAACTGCAAAACTATTGGCTTTATATGTGAATAAAACGGCAACACAGTTTTTACCGGCAGGATTCAACAAGTATAAAGATGAGAATGCTAATATTCCTGTAGTAGAAGATATGTCTAAAAACTCTATCATCACAGGAAGAACTGCTGTAAACGGAGGAGCATTGACTACAGATATTGATAAAGCGTTTTCTAATCAGGATAAATTAATCAAGACTTTAAAGAAAGATCCTATTTATCAATTATATGTTTCCATGAAAGAAACGTATATGAAAACTGCAGACCCACAATATACTTCTATGCAGGCAAAAATTGATGCCTTACAGAAAAAGTTTATGGCACAGCAGATGCAGACGGATAAAGACAGAAAATTCTTCCCGGATGCGAACTCAACGCTTCGTGTAACGTATGGTAAAGTAAAAGGTTCTACTCCTAGAGATGCTGTTTCTTACGGATACCAGACTCACCTTGCGGGAGTAATGGAAAAATATGTTCCTGGAGATTATGAATTTGATGTTCCAAAGAAACTGATTGATCTTTACAACAAAAAAGATTTCGGAATTTATAAAGATAAAACAGGTGACGTTCCTGTAGGATTCACTGCAACCAACCACACAACTGGAGGAAACTCCGGAAGCCCTGCTCTTGATGCCAACGGAAACTTAGTTGGATTGAATTTCGACAGACAGTGGGAAGGAACAATGAGTGATATCAATTATGATCCACGTTTCAGCAGAAACATCATGGTAGATACAAAATATATTCTTTTCATCATTGATAAGTTTGCTGATTCAAGGTGGCTTGTTGATGAAATGAAGATTATAAAATAATTTTAAAAGTTATACCTTTAAGAATCTATTTGAATTTAATTTTGAATAGATTCTTTTTTATTTAAAATAGGATGAAAGACAGGATCATCAATGTTTTGGCAGCTTTTGAATCTGAGAATATCGGGAAATCATTTCCGCTGGATTATTGTCTGCCGCTTTATCATAGTGTTTCAGACAAAGAACTTCTTCATTTAAAACATGTGATCCGTTATAAGACGACTCATCAGTTTGAAAATGATCTGGATTATATCGCAAAGCATTTTCAGTTTGTAAACTGGCAGGAGTTTAAAGAATTTACGTCCGGGAATTTCAAACCTCAGAAAAAGATTGCCATGCTCACTTTTGATGACGGCTTCAGAGAATTCTATGATGTTGTGGCTCCCATTCTGGAACGAAAAGGAATTTATGCCTGTAACTTTATCAATCCGGCTTTCATAGACAATGCAGATATGATGTTCAGATGTAAAGCAAGCCTTCTTGCCGATGCTGCTGAAAAAATAAAAACCATAGATCCTGAAATATATTTTATCCTGTCGTTGAAAAATGTAGACAGACGTGTTTTACAAAAGAAAATTTTATCTATAAATTATCAGGAAAAAGATATTCTGGATCAGCTCGCAGAAAAATTTGAAATAGATTTTAAGGCTTATTCAAAGGAATTTAAACCTTATTTAGCAACAGAAGAATTGAAAGAACTTACCCGCAAAGGTTTCGGAATTTCTTCGCACAGCTGGGATCATCCGAAATATGGAGACTTATCTTTGAAAGAACAAATGGAAACAACAGATAAGACTTTTGATTATTTAAAAGAAAATGATTTCCTGTATGAAAGTTTTGCATTTCCGTTTACCGATTTTGAAGTAAGGAAAGATTTTTTTGATGAACTCTATAAAAATAAAGAAATCTACTGCAGTTTTGGGTGCGCTGGTATAAAACTAGACAGTATACAAAGAAACTTTCAACGAATTCCAATGGAAGTGGGAGAGAGCGGAGTAGAGACCTTAAAAAAAGAAATCGCTTACTTCAGACTGAAAAAACTCATCCATAAAAATACGATTATTAGAGAATGATAACGCTGAAAACATTCAATAGAAGGGAACTGGAAGGTTTTATATCCTCCGGAGATTTTCAGCAATATGATTTTCTCCCGATTACCAGACATCGTGCGTTGTCTCATATTCAAAATCCAAAAGCATCAGATAATGATGTTCTTCTTATTCTGGCTTTCTCTGAAGAAAAACTGGTAGGTTACGTAGGATGTTTTCCGGATTGTTTTACGATTGATGGAAAAGAAATCCGTTATGCCTGGCTCAGTACCTTGTATGTAAACCCGGAATACAGAAAGAAAAGACCAGCCAAAGCTTTATTGAAAAGAGTTTTTGAAGAATACGAAGACCGGATCGCCATTACAGAATTTACCAAAGAAGCCGAAGCACTCTACAATATTATGGGTGTTTTTGAATATGTCTTTCCTAAAGAAGGGAAACGCTATTACTTCAGAACCGATGCAGCCAAAATGATTCCTGAAAAGAAACCGGGAACAAAATCGTTGAAACCTCTTTTTAAAATTCTGGATGCTGCCGCCAATGGATTGATCTCAATAAAGAATATTACAGCATCAAAACCGGATTTCAAATATGAAGTTCTGGATCAGATTGACAAAGAAAGTGCAGATTTTATTAACGGATTTTCTGGGAAACGTGATGCAGATGAAATCAATACTTTTATCAATCATCCATGGGTTTTGGAAGGCAAAAAAGATGAAAAATACCTCTTTTCAAGTTTTGCTGAGACCTTTAAATATTTCTGGATCAAAATTTTCGATAAAAATAACAAGCTTACATCCTGTTTTCTGTTACAGCTCCGTGATGGCTATCTTAAAATCCCTTACCTTTTTGTAGATAGTAATGCAGATGAGGTTGCCAGGTTTTTAAAATATTTCATTGTGAACTATAGAGTAAAAGGTTTTACTTCTTATCAAACCCTATTGAATAAAGAAATACAACAGTCAAAAGTATTTTCCACTATCTACGAACGTGATTTCAAAAGAGAATATCTGTTTCACAAAAATCTACTGGAATTACTTCCTGATCATTTTGATCCAAACTATCAGGATGGAGACGGAGATTGTATGATGACGTAAAAGAATTATAAATGATGTATCATTCATCATTTTAAAATAAACCGCCTGATTGAATTATCAGGCGGTTTGTTTTTTTAATGTCCGAAAATATCTTTCAGACTTACTTCTTTAAATGCTCCCATTTTATTGACAGCTTCCATATCAAGATTCTCTTTTTTGCCGATAATGGCTGTATTAAAATGTATTGATTTAACTTCCGTCTGGTAAAAATGTTCGATATCTTCAAATTTCAGGTTTTGAATCTGTTCGTATATATTCTTTCTGAAATCATGATAGATATTCAGTTTCTGTAATCTTAAGGTATTGAAAAATATATTATTTCGGGTTACCCTTGTTGAGGCAATCTGTTTCAGTGCAGCATTTCTGGCATTTTCAAACTGAATGGGTACTTCAGGAAGTTCATTCATCAGTTCATTCAACGTATCTACAGCGATCATCAGTTTGTCAGGCTGAGTCCCGATATACGTCGTCACATAGTCCGGATGTTTCAGCTCAGAGTTCGCAGCATAAGAAACATAAGCAGAGTAAGCAAGACTTTTACTTTCACGCATCTCCTGGAAAACAATGGAAGATAATCCTCTTCCAAAATATTCATTGAAAACATTGATCTTCCCGAAATGAAGTGGATTCACCTCGTTTCCTTTCCCAATCTTGCTCATTTCTATCTGAACCATATCATAATTGATGAAATTCACATTTCCTCCCGTTGCTGGTTCCGGATATTGCTTGGCTTCCGGGATCTGAAGACTTTCAGGTTTTATATACTGACCGATGTACTCTTTAAAGCTTTCAAAATTTTTACCATAGAAAAATACCTGATAGGGATATTGGAAAAGCTTCTTCATTCTGTTGGTGAATACTTCAGAATTGCTGCTTTCAAGCTCTTCCTTAGAAATAACATCCGTAAAACGTGAGCTGCTGCCCAGTTTCGTGTAATTGTTCAGTGCTGTTATAATTCGGTTTTTATCTTTCTTAATGGCTTCACGGTTTTCCAGTACTGTGCCTACAAACTGATTATAGATTTCCTGATCAGTTTGTACGTCATGCATCCAGTGCTGTAGAAGAGCAATTCCTTCTTCTATATTTTCTTCTAATCCGCTTAAAGAAATGATAAGTTGGTTGTTCGTTGTTTTGAAATCATTGCTGATCCCGATTTTAAAGAATTCCTTTTTTAAATCTTCTGGTGAAAGCGTATCTGTTCCCAGATACTGCAGAAGCTGAGTTGAAATCCCTAAATCTCTGTCATTATCACTCCCCAAAGGAAAAATAAAATGCAGCTGAGCGATATCGTTGTACTTATTCTTTACAAAGCTTAATTTCTTTCCATTAAGCTGATCCGTAATGATTTCTTTCTGGTAATCGATAAACTCGGGTTTAATATCCTCTGTTTTATCCGCCAAAATCTCTTTCAAAAATTCAGATTGTGTATCACGGTTGATCTTAACAGGAGTGATTCCAGGATTTTCAACCCTGATCAATTTGTCATTGACTCCCTTTTCTTTATTGACAACCACATAATTTTCTTTGAAAAAATCATTGGCAAAATTTACGACATCCTCTTTAGTGAAAGCGGCATATTCATCCATTTCATTCAGTTCCTCTTCCCAGGTTCTTCCTTTGATATAAGAATCATAGAGAGTCGTGGCAAGTCCTTCGGCAGTTTCAAGGCCTTTCATTCTCTGAAGTTTGAAATCATTGATGATTGCCGGTAGCATCCAGTCCGGAAAATCTCCTTTCTTGATCAGTTCAATTTCATCCAGTACCATACTCTTGGCTTCTTCCAGAGTTTGCGTTTCCTTAGGAACGGCAACAATAGAAAAATATCCGTATTGTCTTAACCCTACAGAAAAGGCCTGAGCCCAAAGCATTTTCTGAGTCTGGTTGATATGCAGATCCAGTAGTCCTGCTTCCCCTCTGTTGCTGAGAATATTGGCAACTACATCAGCCAGCATTGCTTCTCTTGTTCCATAGCTTTCTGTTCTCCATGCAAGCTGAGCGCGTGGAGTAGTAGGACTTTTTACTGTTCTTGTTACAACTTTTGTAATGGGCTGTTCAATAACAGGTGTCTTTTTAGGGAGCTCTTTATAAGGTAAAGTCCCGAAATATTGATCGATTAACTGAATGGTCTCTTCAAAATCAAAATCCCCAACCAGTACCATCGCATAATTATTAGGAACATAATATTCATCAAAATACTTATGAATAGCCTTCATCGATGGATTCTTTAAGTGTTCCGGTTTTCCCAGTGTCGTTTGCTGTCCATTAGGATGAGTGGGGAAAAGAGCATCCATCAGTTCGTAGTTCACAAGTCTTGTGTCATTGTCCTGCGCCCTGTTGAACTCCTCGTATACCGATTCCAGCTCAGTATGAAAAAGACGAAGAACAATTTCAGAGAATCTTTCCTTTTCTATTTTCAGCCATTTTTCAAGTTCGTTATTTGGAATATTATTTTTGTAAACCGTTTCATCAAACCAGGTATGAGCATTGGTTCCACTCGCTCCCAGAGAAGAAATTGCCTTGTCATACTCATTGGCAATGGCATATTGACTGGCTTCCTGAGAAACTTCATCAATCTTTTTATAGATTTCTCTTTTCTTCTCAGAGTCCTGTTCTGCCTTATGCTCTTCATATAAAGCTGAGATCTGATCAAGAAGCTCCTTTTCCTTTCCCCAGTTCTGAGTTCCTATGTGAGAAGTTCCTTTAAACATCATATGTTCAAGGTAATGAGCTAAACCTGTATTATCAGAAGGATCATTATTACTTCCTGTTCTTACAGGAATGAAGGTCTGTATTCTTGGAGCATCAAAATTCTGGGCAAGAAAAACCTTTAATCCATTTTTCAAAGTATAGATTCTGACGTTATTTTCGTCGTGGGTTACCGTAATATAGTCGTATTGGTTTTTATCTGTATGTACGGTTTCCTTATATTTTCTGTCTGTCATATATAAAACTCATTTCATTCCTTAGAAACCGGAATGCACTACAAATGTAAGGAATCAAAAAAAATGTAGACCTCTTTTTATCATTATTACATCTATTATTACAGTTGAGAAGGTGAATCATTCCACAGAAACTGTTTCCCAATCCTGCATGCCATCATATATATACTCTCACTGCAATTTCCTATTTCTCACCAATTCTCTCATCCTCCCACACTTCAACTCTCCAACTCTCAAACTCTCCAATCCAATTAGGAGCTTCATCCTGCTATCCATTTCTACTCCTCGCGCCCGCGCATTCCCACACTCAAACCTACCCACACTCCAACCAAGCTGCGGGGTAACCATTACTATCAGGGCTAGGGTAGGAGTTGTAAATGATGAATGATGAATGATAAATGATGAGGTTCGGGTTATTGTGTTGCAGGTTTCGGGTTTCCAGGTAGAAAAGGAACATTGGTATTGAATTTTCATCTTGCTGGTTTCTATAGAAGCGGTTATAGGTATCCATTTCTATTTCCATTGTGTCATTCCGAAGGAATCCCAACTTCTTTACGAGAGCCTTAATAAAGGAAGTAAAATGACAGTATAATGTCTAAGGTTTTTTTATCAGATAGTATTAGCAATATCATGCTGAGCAGAGTCGAACATTTTAATTAATTACGGGGATAGGAGTTAAATCTTATTACTCTATATTATATATAAATATACTCTTTAGCATTTCCCATCCTTCCCATTCTATATATAATATAAAAGCAAACATTTTATCTGTGTCAATCTGTGCCATCTGTGGTTCATTATAACTATTCAATAGGAGCGGGCTTTAGCCCGTTTAGTAAAAAATAATTTTTAGCCAAAACATATATATAGGCTATTAATTTAAAAAAGCCATTCTATATAATTCTATATACCTCATTTTGATCCTTCGACCCCAAAACCCCGCATCCCGCTCCCCGAATTCTACCCTTTCACCCTCTCCACCGCTCAAACTTTCTAACCCTCGAACACCCTCACCCGATCCTCCAAACAAATGTTTAAAATTTTTCACCCTGCTATCCAGTTGTTTAGGCCTAAATATTAATAAAAGGTAAAATTTATGTTAAATAAAGTTGCGTAGTGTATGGGAAGTTTCTATCTTTGCCCCACTGAAAAACGAAATACATTCAGTAGCGCAGAAGCGCCTTTAGAAAGGCAGAAACATAAACTACTTCATAAGATAAGGACGAAAAAAAACTTTAATTTTTTTTACAAAAAAAGTTGTCAGTTAAAAAATAGTTATTATCTTTGCAGTCCCAATTAGAGGGAGCGCAGGAGTAGATGGATTGAGGGTTTTGGAAGGATTAAGGTTACTTAAAAAACTTTAAAATTTTCTTCAAAAACATTTGGTCAATTAAAAATAAAGTTTTACTTTTGCACTCGCAAATACGGAGCAACACTGACAGAAAGATTGCTGCGTTAAAAAGCGAAAGATATAAAGATCATTGACATACAATATAACAACCAAGTAAGGAAAAACTAAAGCGTTAAAAACTTTGAGTGAGTCAGACAAACATACAATGGAGAGTTTGATCCTGGCTCAGGATGAACGCTAGCGGGAGGCCTAACACATGCAAGCTGAGCGGTAGAGATTCTTCGGAATCTTGAGAGCGGCGTACGGGTGCGGAACACGTGTGCAACCTGCCTTTATCAGGGGGATAGCCTTTCGAAAGGAAGATTAATACCCCATAATATATTGAATGGCATCATTTAATATTGAAAACTCCGGTGGATAGAGATGGGCACGCGCAAGATTAGATAGTTGGTGAGGTAACGGCTCACCAAGTCTACGATCTTTAGGGGGCCTGAGAGGGTGATCCCCCACACTGGTACTGAGACACGGACCAGACTCCTACGGGAGGCAGCAGTGAGGAATATTGGACAATGGGTGAGAGCCTGATCCAGCCATCCCGCGTGAAGGACGACGGCCCTATGGGTTGTAAACTTCTTTTGTATAGGGATAAACCTAGATACGTGTATCTAGCTGAAGGTACTATACGAATAAGCACCGGCTAACTCCGTGCCAGCAGCCGCGGTAATACGGAGGGTGCAAGCGTTATCCGGATTTATTGGGTTTAAAGGGTCCGTAGGCGGATTTGTAAGTCAGTGGTGAAATCTCACAGCTTAACTGTGAAACTGCCATTGATACTGCAAGTCTTGAGTGTTGTTGAAGTAGCTGGAATAAGTAGTGTAGCGGTGAAATGCATAGATATTACTTAGAACACCAATTGCGAAGGCAGGTTACTAAGCAACAACTGACGCTGATGGACGAAAGCGTGGGGAGCGAACAGGATTAGATACCCTGGTAGTCCACGCCGTAAACGATGCTAACTCGTTTTTGGAGCGCAAGCTTCAGAGACTAAGCGAAAGTGATAAGTTAGCCACCTGGGGAGTACGAACGCAAGTTTGAAACTCAAAGGAATTGACGGGGGCCCGCACAAGCGGTGGATTATGTGGTTTAATTCGATGATACGCGAGGAACCTTACCAAGGCTTAAATGGGAAATGACAGGTTTAGAAATAGACTTTTCTTCGGACATTTTTCAAGGTGCTGCATGGTTGTCGTCAGCTCGTGCCGTGAGGTGTTAGGTTAAGTCCTGCAACGAGCGCAACCCCTGTCACTAGTTGCCATCATTAAGTTGGGGACTCTAGTGAGACTGCCTACGCAAGTAGAGAGGAAGGTGGGGATGACGTCAAATCATCACGGCCCTTACGCCTTGGGCCACACACGTAATACAATGGCCGGTACAGAGGGCAGCTACACTGCGAAGTGATGCAAATCTCGAAAGCCGGTCTCAGTTCGGATTGGAGTCTGCAACTCGACTCTATGAAGCTGGAATCGCTAGTAATCGCGCATCAGCCATGGCGCGGTGAATACGTTCCCGGGCCTTGTACACACCGCCCGTCAAGCCATGGAAGTCTGGGGTACCTGAAGTCGGTGACCGTAACAGGAGCTGCCTAGGGTAAAACAGGTAACTAGGGCTAAGTCGTAACAAGGTAGCCGTACCGGAAGGTGCGGCTGGAACATCTCATTTTAGAGCGTCTTAAGACGTTAAACAAAATCAGTATCGTAAGATACATTATACTTACTTAAAGTATAGCTTTAGTTTTTTGTTTGGTTGATATATAAAAATACAAAACCCACTAGAAATTAGTATAGGGAAGAGATTGAGAAATGAAGAAGAGGAAAAGTATTACTTATTACTCATCACCCATTACTCATAAAAAGTCTCGTAGCTCAGCTGGTTAGAGCGCTACACTGATAATGTAGAGGTCGGCAGTTCGAGCCTGCCCGAGACTACTAATTAAAGCGGATAGCAAATAGCTTATAGCTAGAGGCATTAAGCCAAAAGCAACAAGCCAAAAGCTAGCAGCAACTAGAGGGGGAATTAGCTCAGCTGGCTAGAGCGCCTGCCTTGCACGCAGGAGGTCAAGGGTTCGACTCCCTTATTCTCCACAGTTTTGGACGACTGATTTAAAAGTTACGAATGGAGCCAAAAACAACATTTGTTCATCAGTTTGAAAGAAAGAAATTAAGATCATTGACATTAACGGTAAAGACATCACAAAGAGAAAACCGAGCGCATAAAGCGCTTGAGTAACCAATAGGAAAGAAATCGTTAAGGGCGTATGGCGGATGCCTAGGCTTTCAGAGGCGACGAAGGACGTGGTAAGCTGCGAAAAGCTGCGGGGATTGGCACACACGAATTGATCCGCAGATATCCGAATGGGGCAACCCGGCATGTTGAAGACATGTCACCTCGTAAGAGGAGCAAACCCGGAGAACTGAAACATCTAAGTACCCGGAGGAAAAGAAATCGAAGAGATTCCGTAAGTAGTGGCGAGCGAAAGCGGATTAGCCCAAAAGTCTTTTTATGTTTAATAGAATGTTCTGGAAAGAACAGCCGTAGAGGGTGATAGCCCCGTATATGAAAGGCATATTAAGATGATAAATGAGTAGGGCGGGACACGTGAAATCCTGTCTGAATATGGGGGGACCATCCTCCAAGGCTAAATACTCCTGAAAGACCGATAGTGAACAAGTACTGTGAAGGAAAGGTGAAAAGCACTTCGAATAGAAGGGTGAAATAGAACCTGAAACCGTACGCCTACAAGCGGTCGGAGCAGCATACAGCTGTGACGGCGTGCCTTTTGCATAATGAGCCTACGAGTTAATTTTACTAGCGAGGTTAAGGTATTAAGTACCGGAGCCGGAGCGAAAGCGAGTCTGAATAGGGCGCATAGTTAGTAGGATTAGACGCGAAACCTTGTGATCTACCCATGGGCAGGTTGAAGCTCTGGTAACACAGAGTGGAGGACCGAACCGGTTGACGTTGAAAAGTCTTCGGATGACCTGTGGGTAGGGGTGAAAGGCCAATCAAACTGGGAGATAGCTCGTACTCTCCGAAATGCATTTAGGTGCAGCGTCGTATATAAGTTTATTAGAGGTAGAGCTACTGATTGGATGCGGGGGTTTCATCGCCTACCAATTCCTGACAAACTCCGAATGCTAATAAATGTTCTACGGCAGTGAGGGCATGGGTGCTAAGGTCCATGTCCGAGAGGGAAAGAACCCAGACCAACAGCTAAGGTCCCAAAATATATGTTAAGTTGAAACAACGCGGTTGGACTGCATTGACAGCTAGGATGTTGGCTTGGAAGCAGCCATTCATTTAAAGAGTGCGTAACAGCTCACTAGTCGAGCGGTCCGGCATGGATAATAATCGGGCATAAACATATTACCGAAGCTATGGATTTGTATTTTAGATACATCTGGTAGGAGAGCATTCTATTTGCGCCGAAGCAGTACTGTGAGGTATTGTGGAGCGGATAGAAAAGAAAATGTAGGCATAAGTAACGATAAAGCAGGCGAGAAACCTGCTCACCGAAAGACCAAGGCTTCCTCAGCCATGCTAATCAGCTGAGGGTTAGTCGGGACCTAACGCGAACCCGAAAGGGGTAGTGGATGGACAATGGGTTAATATTCCCATACTTGCTCACGAATAAAGGGGACGGTTGGATGTAGCTGCTGGAGACTGACGGAATAGTCAAGGCCTAGCCTTCGGGCGAAGCTGCTGTAGTGTAATCTGATCCAAGAAAAGCCGAAGTGAAGCAACCCGTACCAAAACCGACACAGGTGGTCGAGGAGAGAATCCTAAGGTGCTCGAGTGAGTCGTGGCTAAGGAACTAGGCAAAATAGTCTCGTAACTTCGGAAGAAGAGACGCCAACAGCAATGTTGGCCGCAGTGAAGAGGCCCAGGCGACTGTTTATCAAAAACACAGGACTCTGCTAAATCGAAAGATGCTGTATAGGGTCTGACACCTGCCCGGTGCTGGAAGGTTAAGGAAGGTGCTTAGAGTTAAATCGAAGGCATTAACTGAAGCCCCAGTAAACGGCGGCCGTAACTATAACGGTCCTAAGGTAGCGAAATTCCTTGTCGGGTAAGTTCCGACCTGCACGAATGGTGTAACGATCTGGGCACTGTCTCAGCCACGAGCTCGGTGAAATTGTAGTATCGGTGAAGATGCCGATTACCCGCAATGGGACGAAAAGACCCTGTGAACCTTTACTATAACTTCGTATTGACTTTGAGTAAGTAATGTGTAGGATAGGTGGGAGGCTTTGAAGCAGGCACGCTAGTGTTTGTGGAGCCAACGTTGAAATACCACCCTTTACTTACTTGGAGCCTAACTTCTTTTAGAAGGACATTGCGTGGTGGGTAGTTTGACTGGGGTGGTCGCCTCCAAAAGAGTAACGGAGGCTTTCAAAGGTACCCTCAGCACGCTTGGTAACCGTGCGTAGAGTGTAATGGCATAAGGGTGCTTGACTGTGAGACCTACAAGTCGATCAGGTGCGAAAGCAGGACATAGTGATCCGGTGGTTCCGTATGGAAGGGCCATCGCTCATAGGATAAAAGGTACTCCGGGGATAACAGGCTAGTCTCCCCCAAGAGCTCACATCGACGGGGAGGTTCGGCACCTCGATGTCGGCTCGTCACATCCTGGGGCTGGAGAAGGTCCCAAGGGTTGGGCTGTTCGCCCATTAAAGTGGCACGCGAGCTGGGTTCAGAACGTCGTGAGACAGTTCGGTCTCTATCTATTGCGGGCGTTAGATGTTTGAGAGGGCTTGATTCTAGTACGAGAGGACCGAATTGAACAAACCTCTGGTGTATCAGTTGTACCGCCAGGTGCACCGCTGAGTAGCTACGTTTGGAAGAGATAAGCACTGAAAGCATATAAGTGCGAAACTCGCCTCAAGATGAGACATCTTTTAAGGGTCGTTGTAGATGACGACGTTGATAGGCTATAGGTGTAAAGACAGTAATGTCATAGCCAAGTAGTACTAATTACCCGTAGATTTATAGTCTATGGTTACTAATAAACCAAGTGCTTTATGCGCAGTGAAGGTTTTGTCTTTGTGAAAGTTTTTATCGCTTAAAAACGCAATAAGCTTCAGGCTTCAGTCCTAATGCTTAAAGCTATATACAACCTTTAGGGTGGTTTTAGCGGTGGGGCTCACCTGTTCCCATTCCGAACACAGAAGTTAAGCCCACCAGCGCCGATGGTACTGCTAACGCGGGAGAGTAGGCCGCCGCCAGTTTTTATTTTATTTTTAAAAAACCTTTATCTTTACGATAAAGGTTTTTTTTGTTGTATACCTACACCAACAGACACATAAGTAATGAGTAATAGATAATAAGTCACCATCACTAATCTCCGTTGTCTTTATGCCTCCAGCTTCCAGCTCTCTTTTTTCCATGCTTTAACTAACAATTGGTCTTTACCTTCAATACTATTCTTTATTCCAGCCAAATCCTGTCACTCCGTAGGAGTCTAAACAATCCATTTGAAATTCTGTAGTTTATCCTTTGAATTCTTTAGACTCTAATAAATGTGGCTAGATTCCTACGGAATGACATAATCGGAACTATTAAATCTCACGATATAAAACTTATCATTCTTAAATCGGATCCCCCCAACTTATAATTCATAACTTATATTTGAAAACATCGATTGACGATCCCTACCTAATCCTGCAATTCGAAGCTCCCAACCAAATTCTTCATCATTAGTTATTCACAAAACTATTTCCCTCAATTACCTCATTTTCCTCGAATAAATTCAATAAGTTTGTACTAGTTTTCCAAAAATAATTATAATGTCAGGAAATATTCTGATCATCGATGATGAGATCAAACTCCTTAAATTGTTAGGAATGATCCTTTCCCAAGAAAATTTTAATGTAAAAGAAGCTTCTACGGCACGTTCAGCAATGACGATGCTGGAGCAACATGAATTTGATGTTGTTTTGAGCGATGTGCGTCTGCCTGATGCGTTTGGAGTAGAACTGGTAAAGTCTATCAAGAATAAATATCCTCAAATTGAAATTATCTTGATGACGGCATTCGGTAATATTACGGATGCAGTGCAGGCCATGAAGAATGGAGCGTATGATTACCTGGTGAAAGGAGATGATAATGAGAAAATAATCCCATTGGTATATAAAGCTCTTGATAAGGTGAAAGATAATAAATCAAGAGTTGTTCAACAGGTTGTGACGAAAGGGTTTAATCAGATTATAGGTAAATCACCATTAATTTTACAGGCTAAGAAATTGGCTGAAAAAGTGGCTTTAACGGATGCTGCTGTCCTTCTTACAGGAGAGACAGGAACAGGTAAAGAAGTTTTTGCCAGTGCTATTCATGAAGGGAGTGACAGAAAGAAAAACAGCTTTGTAGCCATCAACTGTTCAGCATTCAGTAAGGAGATACTTGAAAGTGAGCTTTTTGGTCATAAACAAGGTGCTTTTACCGGTGCAGTTAAAGATAAAAAAGGATTGATTGAAGAAGCTAATGGAGGAACTCTGTTTCTGGATGAAATTGGTGAGATGCCTATAGAACTTCAGGCGAAGCTACTCAGGGTTTTGGAAACCAGGGAATTTATCAAAATGGGGGAAACTAAAGTTTCAAAGTCAGACTTCAGACTGATTGCTGCAACCAACAGGGATTTAGAAGATGAAATAAAGCAGGGTAATTTCAGAGAAGATCTCTATTTCCGACTAAATGTATTTGAGATCACTCTTCCGGCATTAAGAGAAAGAAAAGAAGACCTTAAAGCTCTTGCAAAAAACTTTGTAGATATTTTTTCAAATAAACTTCACTTGTCCTCTGTTCAGGTTGATCCGGAATATTATAAAGTTTTAGAGAGAAATGATTGGAAAGGAAATATCCGTGAGTTGAGAAACGCAGTAGAGCGTAGTTTAATTTTAATGGATAATAATATTCTTGATGCTGAAAGTCTTCCTCATTATTCTGAAAAAACAGTTCCTGAAAGTGATTCTTTGAGTATCCGGTCATTGGAAAAAATACATATCCAAAAAGTATTACAGTACACAAAAGGAAATAAAGCAGAAGCAGCCAGATTACTGGAAATCGGTATCGCTACACTTTACCGTAAACTGGAAGAATACGGATTGAAATAAATCTTTTATCATTTTAATAAAGAGCCTATCATTTTGATAGGCTTTTCTGTTTTTATATAGTTTGGTTTTTAGATTTAATTTATTGTTATTCAATGCTTTAAATATTGTTTTTTCAAAATGGACTTTCTTTTGGCATATAGTCTCTGAATAAAATATTTAAAAATGACAATTTCAAGAAAAACGTTTAAAAAACGGGAGCATTCTACTTTTAGTTTGCTGATTGTATCGTATGTATTGTTGACTCTTTTAACCCTAATGATTAAGATATGATGCTCATAAGTTTAATTCTGCTTTTTGCAGTGTTGTTTTGGCTTTTATGTAAATCAGTTGAATTTTTTGATAGAATATAAATTATGTGGAGTTTATTTTTCCTCTCAATACTTGCCTTTGTGTATATCTGTTATGTTTTAATTAAACCTGAAAAATTTTAAACGATCATGAATACAGAAATTTTAGGCATTATAGCAATGTTTGCTATTACATTAGTTATCGGAATATTTTTAGGGAAATATATAGCTAATGTCTATGGATACAAAAAGACTTTTCTGGATCCGGTTTTTGAACCTATTGAAAAGTTAATTTATAAAGTTTCGGGAATTAATCCTGCCCGCCAGATGAACTGGAAGCAGAATATGTATGCCATGCTGGCGATCAACCTGATTTGGTTCATCATTGGTTTTCTTCTTTTGCTGAATCAGGCTTGGCTTCCTTTAAATCCTGATGGAAACCCGAATATGTCACCTGATCTGGCTTTTAATACAACCATTTCATTTTTAGTGAACTGTAATTTACAGCATTATTCGGGAGAAACAGGAGTCAGTTATCTGAGCCAGCTTTACCTGATGTTTTTACAGTTTGTTACGGCTGCAACGGGAATGGCAGCAATGGCTGTTCTCTTCAAAGCTTTTAAAGAAAAAACAAGTACTGAACTTGGGAACTTCTATGTTTTTTTCACCAAATCAATGATCAGAATCCTGGTTCCAATAAGTATAATTGTTGCTTTAATTCTTTCCATCAACGGAAGCCCGATGACTTTCGAAGGTAAAGATCATGTTATAACACTGGAGGGCCAGAAGGCTGATGTTTCCAGAGGTCCTGTATCTGCATTTGTTGCGATCAAGCATTTGGGAACTAATGGAGGTGGATTTTTCGGGGCAAACTCTGCGCATCCGCTTGAAAACCCTAATTATATCACCAATATGACAGAGATGATCACTCAGATGATTATTCCGTTTGCATTGGTATTTGCACTAGGTTTTTATCTAAATAAAAGAAAACTTTCGTGGGTAATCTTTACGGTAATGACGGTCGGTTTTCTGGCACTTACCATTCCGAATATCGTGAATGAAACCGGAGGAAATCCTTTGATTACACAAATGGGAGCAGATAACAGTCTGGGAGCAATGGAAGGAAAGGAAATCCGATTTGGTAGTGCTGCATCCGGCTATTGGAGTATTGCCACTACGGTGATTTCTACGGGCTCTGTAAATGCCATGCATGACAGTACGATGCCACTTTCCGGAATGAATGAACTGCTTGCGATGATGATCAACTGTTTCTACGGAGGTTGTGGAGTCGGAATTCTGAACTATTTCATCTTTATTATTCTGGCAGTATTCATCAGTGGTCTGATGGTAGGAAGGACTCCTGAATTTATGGGTAAAAAGATTGAAGCCAAAGAGATGAAGATTGCGATGATTGTGGCTTTATTCCATCCTTTCTTAATTCTTGCAGGAACAGCTTTAACGGCTTATTTACCTGAGTTTGGAGCAAAAACACTGAACAATCCTGGCTTCCATGGTTTTAGTGAAATGCTGTACGAATTTACTTCTTCAGCAGCCAATAACGGATCAGGATTCGAAGGACTTGGAGATAATACACCTTGGTGGAATATTTCAACGGGAATTGTACTGTTACTATCCAGATTCATTCCGATTATAGGACCGGTAGCGATTGCAGGGCTATTGGCACAGAAGAAATACATCCCTGAAAGTTCCGGAACCTTAAAAACAGATACAGCTACTTTCGGATTTATGACACTAGCAGTGATTCTACTGATTGCAGCACTGTCTTTCTTCCCTGCATTGACATTAGGACCTATCGCAGAGCAGATCCAGTATTTCTCAAAATAAATGTGAACATTAAAAATTACAATCAATATTCAACCATTAAGGAAGCCGAAAAGTTAGGAAGCTAGTCTGACACTTACGAAACGTTCACTTAATATTATCCATATCTATCCTTATTATTGGGCAGACCTTAATGGTGATTATTGATTCACAATGATATAAACTCTTTCAAAAAATGAAAAATCAGTCACAAACATTGTTTCAAAGAGATTTGGTCAACGAAGCGATAAAACAGTCTTTCGTAAAGCTGAATCCGAAAATTATGTTTAAAAATCCAGTAATGTTTCTGGTGGAGATCGGAACCATTGTCATGTTTATCGTAAGCATGTTCAGTCTTACTGGTGATAAATCACAAGGAAGCTTTTCCTATAACTTTTTAGTATTTATTATTTTATTTTTTACCGTTCTGTTTGCCAATTTTGCAGAAGCTATTGCAGAGGCAAGAGGAAAAGCACAGGCTGATACTCTAAGAAAAACAAGGGAAGAAACGCCGGCCAAACTGGTACTTGATAACAAACCCGGATTCCAGGTAGAAACAAGACTGAAGATGTCTGCTGAAATGACATTAGGCGATATTTTCCTTTGTGAAGCCGGAGATCAGATTCCAATGGATGGTGAGATCATTGAAGGTCTGGCTACCATTGATGAATCTGCAATTACCGGAGAAAGTGCTCCTGTAATCCGTGAAGCCGGAGGAGACAAAAGCTCTGTAACAGGTGGTACAAAAGTACTTTCAGACAGAATAAAAGTGAAAGTAACTACAAAACCCGGAGAATCCTTCTTAGATAAAATGATTGCCCTTGTAGAAGGAGCGTCAAGACAGAAAACACCAAACGAAATCGCATTAACCATACTTTTAGCAGGATTCACGCTTACATTTATTATTGTTACCCTCACCTTAAAGCCTTTTGCAGACTATGCGCAGACTCCGATTACCATAGCGGCATTTATATCTCTTTTCGTTTGTCTTATTCCGACAACAATCGGAGGTCTGCTTTCTGCAATCGGGATTGCAGGGATGGACAGAGCATTGAGAGCGAATGTGATTACCAAAAGCGGAAAAGCTGTAGAAACTGCCGGAGATATTGATGTGCTTTTGCTTGATAAAACCGGAACAATTACCATCGGAAATCGTAAGGCAACTCAATTTCACCCTTCTAATGGAATTCAGTTTGAAGAATTTATTAAAGCGTCTGCACTAAGTTCTGTAGCCGATGAAACACCGGAAGGAAAATCCATTATTGAGCTGAGTGCTTTGAAATCTGAAGATTTATTGGTTGCTAATCCTACTTATATCGATTTTACTGCAGAAACAAGAACTTCAGGAATTGATTTTGAAGAAACAAGAATCCGTAAAGGAGCTTATGATACTATAAAAAAACTGACTGAAAAAGCCGGGAATATCTTCCCTCAGGAAACCCAGGATGCGGTAACCAAAATTTCCGAAAATGGCGGAACCCCTCTTGTAGTTGCTGTTAATGAAAAAGTATGGGGCGTTATTGAACTTCAGGATATCATCAAAACAGGAATTCAGGAGCGTTTCCAGAGACTGAGAAAAATGGGGGTGAAAACGGTAATGGTTACCGGAGATAACCCTTTGACCGCAAAATTCATTGCAGAAAAAGCAGGTGTAGACGATTTTATCGCTGAAGCCAAACCTGAAGATAAGATGAATTACATCAAGAAGGAACAGCAGGAAGGTAAGCTGGTAGCCATGATGGGTGACGGAACCAATGATGCTCCGGCATTGGCTCAGGCCGATGTAGGTGTAGCAATGAACAGTGGAACTCAAGCCGCAAAAGAAGCTGGTAATATGGTAGACCTTGATAATGACCCTACAAAACTGATCGAAATTGTGGAAATCGGGAAGCAGTTGCTGATGACCAGAGGAACATTGACCACTTTCAGTATTGCGAATGACGTAGCGAAGTATTTTGCTATTATTCCGGCACTGTTCATCACTTTTATTCCTTCTCTTCAGAAGCTGAATATTATGAATCTTCATAGCCCGGAAACGGCCATATTATCTGCGGTTATTTTCAATGCGATAATTATTCCGTTCCTGATTCCGCTGGCCTTGAAAGGAGTGGCTTACAAACCAATCGGTGCAAGTGCATTATTGAGAAGAAACCTTTTGATCTACGGTCTGGGCGGGGTAATTGTTCCGTTCATAGGGATCAAAATCATTGATCTGGTAATCAGTTTATTCTATTAAAATTTAAAAAATGAAAAATCATATTGTTTCAGCATTCAGATTAACTCTTGTAATGTTGGTCGTTACAGGTATTTATCTGGCTGTTGTATACGGAGGTTCTAAAATACTTCCCAACAAAGGAAACGGAGAAATTGTGTACGATAAAGGGCAGAAGTTTTATGCCAATATCGGACAGGAATTTAAATCTGAAAATTACTTTCATGGCCGACCTTCCTCAGTCAATTATAATGCTGCAGGAAGTGGAGGAAGCAACAAAGGTCCAAGTAACGATGAATATCTGGAAACAGTACAGAAAAGAATTGACACTTTAAAAATGGAGAATCCTGAAATGAATGGTGTTAAAGTTCCTGTAGAACTAGTGACGGCAAGTGGAAGCGGTCTGGATCCGGATATTTCTGAAGAAGGAGCATTATATCAGGTAAAGAGAATTGCAAAAGTGAGAAATGTTTCAGAAGAACAGATCAAAAACTTGGTTTATACCCAAATTGAAAAGCCTTTCTTAGGTCTTTTCGGACCATCAAAAGTAAATGTGCTGAAGCTTAATATTGCTTTAGACCAATTAAAATAGTAATTTAATAATCAATAATCATGTCAAGGTTTAAAACATTGACATGATTCACATACCTTAAAAATAAAAGTGAAAAAATATCTAGCTATAAGTGCACTATTAGGATTATTTTTAACAAAAGCACAGTCATCAGATTCATTGAAAACAGGTAATAAAGTTACATTTTCCGCCTATGCAGAATTGTTTTATACCTATGATTTTAATGAACCGGGAAATCATATCCGTCAGAATTTCTTATACTCCTATAACAGGCATAATGAAATGAACCTCAATCTGGGATTGGTTAAAGCCAATTATCAAAGTGAAAATATCCGCGCCAATGTAGCTTTAATGGCCGGAACTTATGCCCAGGATAATATGGCTGCTGAACAAAATGCACTGCGCTATGTAAACGAAGCCAATGTAGGAATCAAAATATCGAAAAATAAAAATTTATGGATTGATGCAGGGATCATGCCTTCTCATATTGGCTGGGAAAGTGCTATAGGAAAGGATAATATCAATCTGACCAGAAGTTTTGCAGCAGAAAATTCTCCTTATTTTGAAACAGGTGCTAAAATTTCTTATACCTCAGATAACGGGAAATGGTTTTTAAGCGGATTAGTCCTGAATGGCTGGCAACGTATCGCTAAACCGGAAGGAAACCAAAGTATTTCTTTCGGACATCAGGTTACTTACAAACCTAATGAGAAAATTACTTTGAACAGCAGCTCGTTCATCGGAAATGATAAAGCAAAGGATGATAAAAGAATGCGTTATTTTCATGATTTGTACGGAAGTTTTCAGCTGACAGACCAGTTTTCCGCTGTATTGGGATTTGATATAGGGGCAGAGCAGAAATCAAAAGGAAGTGAGCAGTATAACATCTGGTACAGCCCGAATGTTCTTATGAAATATCAGTTTGATGGCAAATGGGCACTGGCTGGAAGATTAGAATATTACAATGATAAAAATGGGGTCATTATCAACACCGGAACTCCAAATGGATTTCAGACCTTTGGATATTCTCTCAACGTAGATTATGCGATCTTTAAAAATGTGGTTTTCCGTACAGAGGCAAGAGGTTTTACTGCGAAAGATGCCATTTTTGCAAAAAATGATGAATTTAAAAAAGGAAATTTCTTCATTACAACAAGCCTTGCAGCCTGGTTTTAGAAACCAGTTTAACCACGATTAAAGGTGTTTAAAGTAAAATTAAAAAGAATAAAATCAATGTCATCAGCAAAAGATTTTTTAGAACTTATCCAGAAATCCCGTAAAGGAAAATTCAAAATTTATATTGGGATGAGTGCAGGTGTAGGAAAGAGTTTTCGTATGCTTCAGGAAGCACATTCTCTTTTGCGAAATGGCATTGATGTAAAGATTGGGTATATTGAAACCCATGGCCGTGAAGAAACCGAAGCTCTGGTAGAAGGGCTTCCTCAAATTGAAAGAAAATCAGTTTTTTATAAAGGAAAGAACCTTGAAGAAATGGATCTTCAGGCTATTATCAATGGGCATCCTGAGGTTGTTCTGGTAGACGAGCTGGCTCATACCAATGTGGAAGGTTCTAAAAATAAAAAAAGATGGCAGGATGTACTTGAAATCCTGGATAACGGGATCAATGTCATCAGTGCCATGAATATCCAGCACATTGAAAGTCTGAATGAAGAGGTAAAGAAAATTACAGGAGTAGAAGTAGCAGAGAGAGTTCCGGATAAAATACTGGCACTCGCCGATGAAGTGGTGAATATTGACCTTACGGCTGATGAACTGCTGACCCGTTTAAAAGAAGGAAAAATTTACAAAAAGGAAAAAATTCAAACGGCTCTCAGTAATTTTTTCCAGAGTGGACATATTCTCCAGCTTCGTGAGCTGGCTTTAAAAGAAGTGGCTACCCATGTAGAAAGAAAGGTAGAAACAGAGATTAAAACTGAAAATTTTAAACCGATAAAATTCCTGGCCTGTATCAGCAGTAATGAGAAGATTGCCAAAACAATTATTCGTAAAACTGCAAGATTAGCCAGCTACTATAACAGTCCGTGGACTGTTTTGTACGTTCAGAAGCCTTCTGAAAATCCGGAAAAAATTGCGCTGGATAAACAACGGTATTTAATTAATAATTTTAATTTAGCACAGGAATTAGGTGCCAAAGTAGTCCGCATCAAAGAAAGCAGTGTTCATAACGGAATTTTGGAATATGTGATTGCTCATAACATCACTACGGTCTGTATTGGAAAACCTCACGCCAGTTTCTGGCAGCGAATGTTGGGGTACAGTTGGATCTATACTCTCATGAACAGACTGAATGAAAGACAGATAGATATTATTATTTTATCATAAAAATAATGAAACTTAAAACAAAACTTACCTTAGGCGTTGGCCTTTTATTTCTACTGATCGTTCTGCTTTCAGTGATAGGTTCAGTATACATCAACAAATTAAAATCTGATACTGAAAAGATCCTTACGGCCAATTACAACAGTCTGGAGTTTTCCAAAAATATGCTTCTGGCATTGGATAACATCAGCACAGACAGTACCGTTGCCATAGCAGATTTTCAGAAAAACAATAAACTTCAGGAAAAGAACCTTACAGAATTTGGAGAAAAAGAAGCGACACAAAATCTGAATCTTCATTTCAACAGCTACCTGAAAGCTCCCGATATCAATAAGGAAAAACTAATCCGTGAAGATCTTTCGAAGATCATGTCTTTGAATATGAAAGGGATAGAACGGAAAAGTGATATTGCGATTATTACAGCAGAAAATGCCACTTTTTGGATCGTAAGTTTAGGAACAGTATGTTTTCTGATCGCTTTTATCCTGCTTTTTAATTTACCACAAACCATTGCAGAACCTATCAATCAGCTTACTTTCAGTATCAAACAGATTGCTGATAAAAACTATAGTGAAAGAGTTCATTTCAAAGGAAGTGAAGAGTTCAACAGTTTGGCAGATTCATTCAACAGTATGGCGGAAAAACTTCAGGAGTACGAAAGCAGTACACTTTCCAAGCAACTGATGGATAAAAAACGGATCGAAACATTGGTCAATAATATGCACGATGCGGTGATTGGTCTGGATGAAAATCATTTTATCTACATGATCAATGATGAAGCGCTGAAAATCACCAATCTCCATAAAGAAGATATTATCGGAAAAACAGCTCATGAAGTTGCTATTAACAACGATCTGATGCGTGAACTGCTGAAAAATATTGACCATCCGGTAAAAGATCCGATTAAAATTGTTCGTGATAACAAAGAAAACTATTTCGAGCAGGATATTATTCCCATCAATATAGTAAAGACAGGCGAAAAAGAGAAAAAATATATCGGAAAGGTAATCTTGTTAAGAAATATTACGCCTTTTAAAGAACTTGATTTCGCCAAAACCAATTTCATAGCAACGATCTCTCATGAACTGAAAACTCCGATTTCAGCGATCAAAATGGGCGTTCAGCTTCTTGGAAACCAAAAGTTCGGAGAACTGAACGAGCAGCAGCAGGAATTGTTGAAGAGTATCAATGAAGACGGACAGCGTTTACTGGATATCACTGGAGAATTGCTGAATCTTTCTCAGGTAGAATCCGGAAATATCAGACTTACTGTTGAGAAATGTTCCCCTAAAGAAATTGTACAGACTGCTGTGAAAAATGTTGAAAAGCTTGCGGAACAGAAAAATATCTCCATCAGTACAGAATACCTGCTGGAAGATAGTGATGCCGTGACAGCAGATTTTGATAAAACAGTCTGGGTAATGAATAACTTTTTAACCAATGCTGTAAAACACTCTTATCAGGATGAAAATATTAAGATTGTGGTAGAAAAACTGAACTCGTTCATTCAGTTCAGTATTATTGATACCGGAAGCGGAATTGATGAAAAATACCATCGTCAGATCTTTGACCGCTATTTCCAGGTTCCCGGAGAACATCAGAATGGGACAGGCTTAGGTTTGGCTATTTCAAAAAACTTTATTGAAAAACAACACGGAGAAATAGGAGTGAAAAGTTCCCTGAATAATGGAAGTACGTTTTACTTCAGGCTGCCGGTTTCATAAGGATTATTGTTCTGCTTTGATTGGATAATTTCCGATCTCCTCAGTTCAAAAACTTATATTCCTATTCTTTATATTTGCGATAAAAATAACAATGAGAAAAACGTTAGGACTCCTATTATTTTCAGTTGTAATGAGTATCCAGATTTCTGCACAGACATTCACAGTAGAACAGCTTAAAGGTTTCAATAAACTTACAATGGATGAGTTTAAAAAGGAAATGAAACAGCAAAAGTTCAAGTTTTATGACAGAACTGAAGGGATGGGTTTCGCTTTAACCGAATATGAAGCTCCTGATTACACCTCAAAAATTGGGAAGTTTGAATATGCTGAAGAAAAATCTGAAGACAGAATTGAATTTGAGTTTAAAACAAAGAAAGAATATGATCAGTACCTTACACTGATTTTAGCAGACGGATATAAACCAATAGAAAAAGGAAAAATTATCACCAAAGAGCCATATGTGGATTACTACAAGGATAAAGAACATATCAGGCTTATTCTGCCAAAGACAGGAGAAAGTTCTCCATATACTATTATTGCTTTTAAGTGAAATATGAATTTTGAGACAGATTCGAAAACAAAAAAGGGCTGCGAATAATTTTTGCAGCCCTTTTTTATAACATTTACAAGTCTACTCTTTAATAAACTTCTGTACAATTACATTCTCTTTCGTGAAAGCTTTTAGAATATAGTTTCCTTTAGTAAGTTCAGAAACAGAAATTGAGTTTCCTGTTACACTTAATGAGCTGATAATTCTTCCAGTCGCATCATAGATTTCAGCTTTGATGATTTCCTGCTTGGATCTGATATTTAAAACATCTTTTGCAGGATTAGGATAAACAGAAATACTCTGGTTTTCCTTATGGGTTTCTGCTGTTGCTAATACATTTTGAACACTTGTTGTGTAAGTATTGGTAACAATCGGGCTGTTGTAATCAAAATAGATTTTTGCAGTATTGCTGAAGCTGTCCCCAAGATTTAAGGTAGACTTTGTTTTGATTTTAAACGAAACATATCCATCGTTATTCGCATTATTAAAAGGAAGCTGAATATTTTCAAAGATAAATTCAATGATATTCGGATTGCTGATTTTAGTAACAAAATTATGGCTTCCACTTAACGCAACAAGCGAAGAAATATCAAATTTATTAATGTCAATTTCATCCTTTACCACAATATTCTGTGCATTGGCTGTCCCAGTATTTTCAAACCGGATCAGGTAATGAACATAGTCTCCCACCTGAGTTTGAGTGATAGAAGTTCCTTCCAGACAGGTTTTATCATTGGGATCAAAAGAGTTGACAACAGTTTGGTTTAAAGTAAAACTATTGTCAGCAGGCGTTTCATCAGTTGCACCATTGATCTGTGCCGTGTAATGCAGAATATCACCTCCATTGACTGGCGGAGTTTGTGTTGGAGTATTTAATTTCAGAGTTACGGTAATTTCTTTGGTTTCAAAAGGGAGAAGATTCGTGAAATTCCAGTTCAACATTCCGATAGATTGAGAGCTTGGAGATGTCGTTGCACTCAGATAGTTCACCAGGTTATTATTGAAATTAAAAACTATATTTCCCGACTGAGCTGCAGTACCTTTGTTTTTATAGATGATTTTATATTTTGATTCAAAACCAGGTGAAGCTGCTGTCACAGGGATAATAGCTGTTTCTAAATCATTGTGAATCCCGTTGGGAGTTATGCAGAAATTTTGAGTGAAAGGACTTACCTGTTGAGGGAAATTAGCCGTAAAGTTTGCCGGAGAAATATTGAAATAGGTAGGGTTTTCCAGAACCGGAGTTACCGTATGACTACCTGCCTGTAACGGAATACTGTAATTTCCGGAATTATTGGCAATCATACTTCCCGTTATTCCGCCTCCTGCTATTGTGAATTTCTGAAAAGCTTTGTTGGGATCATTGGGATCGCATCCGTTATTGTTGATATCAACTTTTGTATTCCCTTGAATAGTATAGAATGTGCCTCCCGGGGTGAATGAGCAATAGGAATTGACCATAGTAGTGGGTAACAATGAAGTGATATTAGGAATTTCAAAATCATCTGCACAGATATAAACAAGATTGGGAGTCCCTGAAAATGTTGAAGTATTATTCTGTGTAAAGTTATTGACCCCATTTTTAATAAATAAATACTTAAGATTCGGATTCATATCACATCCGAAAATTTGAAGTTTTTCATTTTGGGAGAGATCAATACTTGTAAATTTATTGTAGGTACAATTTAGGGATTCAATTTTTGGAAAAGCACTGAAATCGAGTGATGTAAACTTATTACCGGGGATACCTAGAAATTTCAGATTAGGAGTCTGGTTTAAAGGAAGTGTCTGAAGATTATTGGAAACCAGTGATAAGTTGGTCAGATTCGTGTTGTTATTTAAAAAGATATTAGCAAGCTGGCACTGGGTCATATTCACATCATATAAATTTGTCAATCCTGATAGATCAATCGAAAGGACTTTAGTAAAGAAAATATCCAGATCATGCAACTGGCTGCAACCCTGAAGATTGACTGATGACAAAACATAGCATCTGCTGATATCCAGTTTATATAATACTGTATTATTACTAAGATCTATACTTTGTAGTAGGGGAAAATTGTCAATATTAAAATGTGTCAGATTCGTAAAGCTTTTTATCCCTTCTATTGAAATCACATTATTAGAAAATGAGGTATAATTTTGTAAAGTAGTAGTGTCAAAGTTTAATTTACTGATGTTGGCGGCTTCAGATAACTGGATTTCTCCATCATGGTTGGTATCAATAATCGTACTGTTACCCATAATATTTGTAGCCAGATAAGGTATATTGGCTACCAGCAGGCTTTTAAAATGAGCATCAGGAATATTGACAATCTGCGACTGGAGTACAGAAAATATAGCCAGCAGAATAGCTGAGTAAAGTTTTTTCATGGTTGAGTTGGTTACGTTTTAGTTTTTTACTATTTGATTACAAATCAAAAGCAAATGTAAACTTTTAAGTGAATACTTTATTATTTTTTTTATCTCTGAATTCAAAGCACTTATGTCAAAATGAAAATAAAAAAGACTGTGATAGATTTCACAGTCTTATATAAATGATTAAATCATTATTCTTTATTGCTTTTCAATCAAATCCAGGAACTGTTGTTCGTCCAGGATTTCAATGGTTCCTATATCCTGAGCTTTCTTCAGCTTGCTTCCTGCCTTTTCCCCTACCACAAGATAGTTGAGGTTTTTCGAAACAGCAGAAATATTTTTTCCGCCATGCTTTTCTACCATCTCCTCAGCAGATTCTCTTGTGAATAAAGACAATTTCCCGGTGAATAAGAAGGTTTTTCCTTCCAGCACATTGGATAATACTTCATTCGTGCTTTCTCCTTTTTCAAGCTGTACTCCGTAAGATTTTAAACGTTCGATCATCAATACGTTTTCAGAATTCTGGAAAAATTCAACGATACTTACTGCAATTTTAGCCCCGATATCTTCTACCTGGCAAAGTTCTTCTGCCGTTGCATTCCTTAATTCTTCAATGGTTGGGAAGTTCTTTACCAGTTTCTTGGCAACCGTTTCCCCCACATGCTTGATCCCGATTCCGTACAGTACTTTCTCAAAAGGAATTTCTTTTGATTTTTCAATTCCTGTAATAATATTCTGAGCAGATTTCTCAGCCATTCTTTCCAAAGGAAGAAGCTGTTCTTTTGTTAAAACATAAAAGTCAGCAGGATTCTCAATTAATTTTTCTCTGTAAAGCTGTTCAATAGTTTCGCTCCCCAGATTATCAATATTCAAAGCTTTTCTGGAAACATAATGAATCATTCTTCCCACTACCTGTGGCGGACAGTGAAGTTCATTCGGACAGAAATGAATAGCCTGGTCTTCAATTTTTACCAGTTCGGTATCACATTCAGGACAATGTTTGATGTATTCTATTTCCTTGCTTTCTTCTGTTCTTTTATCCGTGTTTACGCCTACAATTTTCGGAATAATTTCTCCCCCTTTTTCCACATAAACAAAATCGTTTTCATGAAGATCCAGTTTCTTGATAATATCCTCATTATGAAGAGATGCTCTTTTTACAATTGTTCCTGCCAGTAAAACAGGCTTAAGGTTGGCAACAGGAGTAATAGCTCCGGTTCTTCCTACCTGATAAGAAACGCTCTGAAGTTCTGTTTCTACCTTTTCTGCTTTAAATTTATAAGCCATTGCCCAACGGGGAGATTTTGCTGTATAACCAAGCTGTCTCTGCTGCTGTAATGAATTAACTTTCAATACAATCCCGTCAATTTCAAAAGGCAGATTATGGCGTTCAGTATCCCAGAATGTAATAAATTCCTGTACCTCAGCCATCGTTTTACATAATTTGGCCTGCTGAGAAGTTTTGAATCCCCAGCTCTGAGCTTTTTGAAGCAGTTCCCAATGGGTTTCTGCCGGAATATCTTCAGAGATAAACTGATACAGTACCGAAGAAAGTCCACGCTTTCTTACCTCAGCGCTGTCCTGCATTTTCAGGCTTCCACTGGCTGTATTTCTAGGATTCATGAAAGGATCAAGACCTTCTTCCTCACGCAGTACATTAAGCTTGTCAAAGTTTTTTCTGGTCAGATAAATTTCTCCACGCATAAAAAATTGTGCTGGGAAATCACCTTTTAAAGTCAAAGGAATATCTGAAATGGTCCGTACATTCGGAGTAATTTCATCCCCCTGGAAACCATCTCCACGGGTAACTGCCTGTGACAGTTTTCCGTTTTCATAAAGAATAGAAATGGAAGCACCGTCATATTTCAGTTCGGCAACAAATTCTACAGGGTCTTCAATGGTTTTGATAATTCTCTTTTCCCAATCTTCAAGATCATCAAAATCATAAGAATTATCCAGAGAGTACATTCTGAATTTATGCTGAATGGTAGGGAAAACCTTAGTGACACCACCACCTACACGGACCGTAGGAGAGTTCTCATCGTAAAATTCCGGGTACTTGGCCTCCAGATCCTGAAGTTCCTGCAGAAGCATGTCGAATTCAAAATCTGTAATGGTGGGAGTATCCAGTTGATAATAGTTGTCGTTATGCTGGTGAAGCTCTTTGCGGAGCTGTTCTATCTTTTGTTGAATGTTTTCAGACATTGCTTTTCTATCTTTTGAGCAAAAATAACCAAAGTAATTGCATTTAAAAAATAACAGAATAAAATAGTACAGGAAAATTAAAAATATGTAACATGCTTTAACAGGTTGATTGTGTTGTAAATAAAACACGTGTTTAAAGTAATTTAACATAACGTTTTGATTTAATTAAAAAAATGTTAAAACTTTCTTAAACATCCCGCTGTTAAAGTCAAAATACCTTTGCACATCTGATTGAAAGAAACCTCAACATGATCTATTAACATGAAAATCAAAGAGGTTTCCTGGCGAACATCAAAAAATTAATCATAAAGATCTTCGGAAGAAATGAAAAAAGTAAAGATTGTACTGGGATTATTGTTTTTAGGGCTTGGGACAATGGCTTATGCACAGACCACACAGGCTTCTATTGTAGGGAAAGTTACCGGACCGGGAAGTACGGCTCAGGAAAAAGTGAAAGTGACAATTGTGAATGAGTCTACCGGATTCAGAACGGAAACGGAAACCAACTCAAAAGGGGAATATATTTTTAAAGAAATTCCTTTGGGTGGGCCTTATACTGTCATTGTAAACGATGATAAAAAAGAAGGTTACAGTGTCAACTTCGGAGATCAGGTTACCGTAAATATGGATCTGGGGAATGAAAAGACTATTGAAGAAGTAAAGATTACGGGAAATCTTAAAAACAAGATCGGAAACCTTGGAGCTGCTACTGCAATTTCTGCTAAAAATATCAGTATACTTCCGGTAAACGGACGAAACTTTGCAAATCTTGCCGAATTATCCCCATTAAGCGGAAAAGGCGGAAACCTTTCCGGACAGCTTGGATCTTCCACGAACTTTACTATTGATGGAATGACGGCGAAAAACCCTACTTCTGCAGGAGCCACTACCAGCCGAAGTGGTGCCCCTTTCTCCATTTCCATTGAAGCGGTACGTGAATTCAAAATTACAACCAACCAATATGATGTGACATTGGGAAGAAGCGGAGGAGGAACTGTAAGTGCCGTTACCAAATCAGGAACCAATAAATTTTCAGGAAGTGCCTGGGAATATTTAAGAACCAACTGGCTTTCCAGTCCGTATGATATCAGAGGGAACAAAAGAGATAATGATTTCTCTACTTCTCAGTTCGGATTTTCATTGGGAGGTCCCATCATTAAAAATAAATTGCATTTCTTCGTAGCCTGGGATCACCAGCTGGATTCAAGACCTTTGATCATTGCTGATATCAAATCTCCGGATGATGAGAAGAGATTCAACACAACCACGCAGACGCTTAACCAGTTTTTGGATATTGCAAGAGCAAAATATGGGGTAGGAAGCAGCCCGCAATTCGGAACGTTTGATAAAGTAAGGAATTCTGATGCAGGATTTTTACGTTTAGACTGGCAGATCAATGAAAAACATTTATTAACACTTAGGAATAACTTCACCTACGATCTTAATAAAAACGGGTTGGGTGATAATACCAATATCAACTTCTTTGAATCTTACGGAAATGATAAGAACCTTGACAACAGTTTATTATTGACTTTAAGATCAAATCTGCAACCTAATTTAACCAATGAATTAAAGGCGCAGTACCTTTACACCTTCCAGGACAGTTACCAGAACAATCAGCTGGGAAAACCTGTACCAAGAGCGATTGTTGAAGGAATAGCTTCAAGTGCCGGATCTACCAATATTCAGATCGGAGGACACCGTTTTGCACAGGAAAGCTTTAGAAATAATGTATTCCAGATAGTTGACAACCTATATTACAATACCGATAAGGTAAAATATACTTTTGGTGCTGATTTAATGTATACAACAGCAAAATCGGTATACGGAAGTGAGGTGAACGGAAAGTTCTATTTCCAGGGAATGAGCAACTTTGACACTATGACTCCTTACCGATTCTACAGAGAAGTTCCTTTGGTGGATGATCCATCTGTTAGATCAAACATATGGAACATTGGTCTGTATGGACAGTTTCAGACCAAAGTAGCAAAAGGCTTGGATTTAATGGCTGGTTTAAGATTAGATTACGGTGGTTACCCAAAAGCAAAATTCAACCAGAAATTGTTTGATGAAATGGGAATCAGAACAGATAATCAGCTCAAATCATTTGTTATTCAACCAAGATTCCAGTTTGATTGGAACATCAATGAAGAAAATAAAGACTTCCTTAAGTTTGGTGCCGGAATTTTCTCTTCCGATATCAACAATTATATGATCATCAACAACCTTGTATTTGACGGTAATCATCTTGCTACCGTGGATGTAACGGGTAAAGATGTTCCATTCCCGGATTTTAACAGTTATAGAGATAATTATAATACGATTCCTACACTTTCTCAGAAGCAGATGCCAACCATCAACTATACGGGGAAAGACACAAAAATTCCAATCGTTTATAAAGCGAATATCTCTTATACGCACTTCTTCAATGAAAGGTTCAGAGCAGGAATTGCAGGATACATGGCTTTAGGTAGAAATAATTACTATTACTACGACAGAAACATGGTAGCCAATCCTTTCTTTACTTTAGCTAATGAAGGCGGAAGGGGAGTGTTCATTCCTACAGGAGCTATTACCAACAATACCAATAACAGTGTAAGTTTCGACTGGAAACAGGGAAGAATCAATAATAATTTCGGAAGAGTACTGGAATTGGTAAGTGATGGTAAAGTAAACCAGTTCTCATTCGTATTGGATACAAGTTACCGTTACTGGAAAGATGGAGAAATCACAGCAAGTTATACATGGTCTGATATTAAAGACAATACCTCTTACAACGGAAACGTAGCCAACTCTGCGACATTGTCCACCATGATTCAGAGTGATCCGAGAGATTTAAGAATGACGTATTCTGATAACCAATTTAGAAATAAAGTCGTGATCTATGGAAACTCTCCTACGATTGCAGGATTTACATTAGGAATCAGGTATTCAGGGATTGGAGGAACGCGTTTCTCAGCAACAACCGGAGGAAATATTAATGGTGATTTCGTAGATTCCAATGACCTTGCTTTTATCTTCCCGAACCTTACCAAAGCCATTCTGGATGATCCACAGGTGGGACAGGCTCTGAAAGATTATATCAACGAATATAATGGTAAAATAGCAGAACGTAACGGAGGAAAAAATGGTTTCTATGGCGTTTGGGATGTACGTGTAGCTAAGAAAATAAAATTTGATAAAGTAGGAGCTTTCGAACTTTCTGTAGATATTTTCAACGTAGCCAACCTTCTTAACAAAGAATGGGGTGTAAACAAATCATATAATAATACATCTTTGTATAAAGTAACCAAGTTCAATAAAGACACCATGCAGTACGAATACACTAAAAACGTAAGTGGAGGTGGACTGGTTCCTCTATCCGGAAATCCATATCAGATTCAGATCGGAGCGAAGTACTCCTTCTAATATCTGTTTTTAAACTACTAAAGACATAAAAGAAATTAAAACGGCAGATTAATAGGTATTGAAACCTTAGTTTTAGCCAGAAAATCTTTTATGTCTTTGTGGTTTCCATTTTTTAATAACTACCTTTATCAGAAGTTTCAGGACTTTCTTTTTAATAATCTAAATTATATTATGAAAAATTTTATCTTAGGGTTAGCAGTTTTAAGTACAGTTATGATGAAAGCACAAACCCAGATCATTGCCCATAGAGGATATTTCCAGGCTCAGCCTCCTACAACGGAGAATTCACTTCAATCACTGGAGAATGCCCAGAAATTAAAAGTATATGGGTCTGAATTTGATGTAAGAATGACAAAAGATGGTGTATTGGTCATCAACCATGATGAGCACCACGGTAAAATGGAAATTTCAGAAATGAACTTCAAAGAATTGGAAGCATTGAAATTATCCAACGGAGAAAACTTTCCTACTTTAAAAGATTATTTAAAACAAGGAAAAAAAGACAAATCTCTGAAGCTTATTGTTGAAATCAAACCAGCCAAGACTCCTGAAATTGAAAATGAGATCACTCAGAAAACAATTAAAATGATCAAAGATATGAAGCTGGAATCTCAGAGTGAGTTTATTTCATTCAGCCTTAATATCTGTAAAGAGATCAAAAAACTAGCTCCATCATTCAAAGTTCAGTACCTGAACGGAGAATTGTCTCCCGAGCAGATTAAAAAAGAAGGATTAGACGGAATGGATTATCATTACAGTGTTTTCCAGAAAAATCCTACCTGGATTGCGGATGCAAAAGCATTAGGATTAATTACCAATGCCTGGACAGTGAATGACGTTGCTGTATACAATGAACTGAAAAAGCAGGGAATCGGATTTGTAACCACCAATATTCCTGATCAGCTAAAGAATAAATAACAGTTGGAAATTTCTCACAAAGAATACAACCTAAGGACAAAATATTCCCCTCCTCGGAGGGGTGGCAAAAATTCAAAGAATTTTTGACGGGGTGGTTTAACGAAATTTTTTAATCATCTCAACAGATAACCAATAATTTACACAGTCTGCCTCTTTTAAGGGGCAGACTGTTTCTTTTTACGGGCTAAGCTCTTCTTTTTAGTGATCGTAAAATAAAGAGTATCACTAAGGTTGTTTTTATTTTGCTGTAAATCAGTTAATTGTATTTGTTTTGCAGTATTATCTCAAGGAAAGACAATAAAGATACATAAATACCGCTGGAGACAGGTATTAAAAATAATTAATTGATTAATTTCTTGATAATTAGTTATTTGTGTAATGTTATTAAGGCTGGATTAATATATGGTTTAATTATTTTTTAAGAAACGTTAAAATTGTGTTAAGACCATCCTTGTAATGTCGTTTTAATTTTGCGCAAACAAAAAGAAATGCGTAAAGAGACACAAAAACTGCTGGTTTTGTCGCTGTTAGGATGTATCAGTGTCAACCTGGCAGCTCAGCAGAAAGTAAAAAAAGATACCGTTAAAGGTCTTGATGAGGTAGTGGTTACTGCTTTGGGGATTAAAAGGCATGACAGAGCTTTAGGATATGTTGCAGAAAAAGTAGATGCCAAAACATTTGAAGAAACCCAGAATAATAACTGGGCACAGTCCATGGAAGGGAAAGTGGCAGGTCTTAAAATTCAGACCGCAGGAGCAGGACCGCTTGGAACTTCCAGAATTACTTTGAGAGGAGAAAAATCCATTATGATGGATCATAACTATGCTCTGATTGTCGTAGATGGAGTACCATTGGGTAATTCTACAACAGGTACTGATACTGCAGCTTATGGAGCAGGTTCGGGAGGAGATGTTCCGATTGATCTTGGAAATGGACTGAACAGCATTAATCCGGATGATATTGAATCTGTAACGGTATTAAAAGGTGCTTCTGCTGCCGCATTATACGGATCACGCGCTGCCAACGGAGCCTTAATGATAACCACAAAATCCGGAAAAACAAAAAACGGAAAACTGAGAGTAACCTTCAATTCTTCCTCCAGCTTTGATTCCGTCCTGAAGTGGCCGGACTGGCAATATGAATATGGACAGGGAACACTGGCAACCAATAATGGTAATTTTTATTACTCTTATGGTCTTTCTCCTGATGGGCCAAGTACAGGTGGAACAAGTAGCGCTTTCGGACCTAAATTTGCTGGCCAGTATTACTTTCAATACGATCCTAATGTGATGGGACAAAGTAAAGAAAGACAATTGTGGAGATCTTATGAAAACAATATCAAAAGCTTCTGGAGAACTGGCTCTAACTACTCTAACAGTATTTCTGTAGAAAGTTCTAACGAGAAAACTAGCTTCCGAACTTCACTTACTTACCTTAATAATGAGTGGATGATGCCGAATACAGGCTTTGACCGGTTCAATTTTGCTTTATCTTTTGCGCATCAGCTTACCCAAAAATTAAAAATTTCTACAAAATTTGCTTATAACACGACGACCAGTGATAACCTTCCTGCGACGGGATATAACAATCAGTCGATTTCCTATTTCATGATCTTCCAGAATCCCAATGTAGATCTTGAATGGTATAAACCGATCTGGAAACCCGGACAGGAGCAGGTTGACCAAATCCATCCGTTCAGTTCATATATTGATAATCCTTACATGATTGCTTACGAAATGCTGAATGGTGTCAGAAAGAAAACCATTACAGGAAATATCACGGCAGATTATCAGTTTAATAAAAATTTCAGCTTAATGTTGAGGTCAGGAATTGAAATTCTGAATGAAAAAAGAACAACCAAAAGACCATGGAGCTCTGCCAACTATCTGAAAGGGTTCTACAGAGAGCAGTTTATTAAAAATCAGGAATATAATAACGACCTTTTATTTTCTTACAAAGCAGATTGGAATAAATTCAGTATTTCTGCATCAGCAGGAGGAAGTATCCGCTATAATGAATATCTGCAGAACGATTATCAGGCCATAGGATTGAAAACTGCCGGCGAATACAGCCTTACCAATGCTCTTAATATTCCGGTTAAATATCCCGCTCCAAGAGATAAACATGTAGACAGTGTCTATGGGTTGCTCACATTGGGATATGATAATAAAATATTTGTAGATGTCACCGGAAGAAATGACTGGAGTTCCACACTTCCCAAGCAAAACAGATCTTTCTTTTATCCTTCAGTAAGTACCAGTTTCATTCTTTCGGATATCTTTAATCTGAAAAGTAATAACCTGAACTTATGGAAACTGAGAGCTTCATGGGCGAAAGTAGGAATAGACAGTGATCCTTATCTTTTGGATAACTATTATACAGCCAGTAACATTACAGGAAGTGTAGTAGCGCCCACCATTTTTAATAATCCTTCCCTTAAACCTGAAAAAAATACCAATATAGAAGCCGGTATGGATTTCAGCCTTTTCAAAAACAGATTGAACCTTAATCTCACCGCTTACCAGAATTTTAGTGAAAATCAGATTATCCCTGTATCGTTGCCCACAGAAACCGGATATTCCAAAAGAATCATTAATGCAGGTAAAATCAGAAACAGAGGCCTTGAACTTTCAGCCGATATCTTAGCGGTAAAAGGCAAAGACTTCTCCTGGAAAGTAGGGGGAAACTGGTCTACCAACGAAAACAGAGTAATGACCCTGCCTGAAGGATTTGACGGAATCGTTTCCAACGTAGGAGATGTGGTCTTCTATAAAATGGAAGTAGGAGGTTCGCTGGGAGATATGTATGGATTTAAATTATTAAGAACTCCTGACGGGAAAGTAATTTATGGAGATAACGGGCTTCCTGCCAGACCTGCAGATATTGAAAAAGTAGGAAATGCATTCCCGAAATGGAGAGCCGGTCTTCAGAATGATTTCAAGATTAAAAACTTTACAATTAGTTTCTCTTTTGATGGACAATATGGTGGTATTGCTTATTCACAGTCACATCATAAAATGTCTGAACAAGGTAAGCTGAAATCTACCCTTCCGGGCAGAGACAACCCTGGAGGAATGATTGTTGGGGATGGAGTTGTTCAAAATCCTGACGGATCATTCAGTCCAAATACAAAAGGAGTACTGGTATCTTCTTATTACGGAGATTACTACAGAAGAGCGAATGTAGAAACCAACAGCTTCAGTACAGATTTTATCAAGCTGAGAGATGCCAGAATTGCCTATTCTTTCCCGAAAGAAACCATAAAATCCATAGGTCTGGATGATCTTACGATTGCCATTTTCGGGAAAAATCTGTGGATGTGGACGAAGTTCCCGCTGTTTGATCCTGAAGTAGCCACACTGGATAACGCCACCATCACTCCGGGAGTGGAAATGGGACAACTTCCATCGGCAAGAACAGTCGGTTTCCAGTTAAATCTTAAATTCTAAAATCTTAAAAAATGAAAAAAATAATCATACATCTGGCATTGGCTGCTTCTGTTTTCATGCTTCAATCCTGCGACAGAACATTCGAGGAAATTAATACAGATACCAGTAAAGTCAAAGATCCGTCAGTAGGAAGCCTTCTTGCTCCTATTCAATATGAAATGGGAAGCTACGGATATAACAGGGCCGACGATTTTACTTTTGATATCATGCAGATTGCTTTAGACTTTCCCAATGAAGGAAACTCATACAGCAGATATTATATGGATGAAAAAAGTGGTAACGGTTACTGGAATACTTCCTACAGATGGCTTAAGCAGGTAAGTGACTTAAGAAAATATGCCACAAAAGAACAGAACAATAATTACCTTGCCATTTCAATGGTTCTGAATGCCTGGATTGCCTCCAATCTTACTGATGCTTTCGGTGATATACCTTTATCTGAGGCAGTGAGGGTTGAAGAAAATATTTTAAAACCAAAATATGATAAGCAGAAGGATATCTACATCCAGCTTTTGAACGATCTGAAAACAGCCAATTCACTATTCAACACCACTCAGGCATTAACGGAAACTGATTTGTTTTATAATGCCAATACCAACAGTCAGACTGGTATTTTAGGATGGAAAAAATTCTGTAATTCACTGTCATTAAGATTGCTCACCAGAATTCTGAGCAGAAACGGAGAAGTAAATGTACATGAAAGAATTCAGGAAATTGTGAATAACCCTGCTCAATATCCTGTTTTCCAAAATAATACAGATAGTGCGGTGCTTCCGATTTCGGGCATTTCTCCATACTTACCTCCCATAGCCCGTCCACAGGATTTTACAGCTTACAGATCAGCAGGCGAATTCTTTGTAAATGCTATGAAAGATAATAATGATCCAAGGCTTAGCATGTTTTTTACTAAAGCTAAAGCAACATCAGGAGAAGATCTTGGCTATAAAGGAGCTCCGTCAGGATATGCTCTGGGAACATCTTTCAACTATCAGCCCTCTAACCTTAATCAAAATCTTGCGAAAGCACCTTTAAAGATTTTAATTATGACCTATTCTGAAGTTCAGTTTATTCTGGCAGAGCTTGTCAACAAAGGAATTATTACAGGTAATCAGCAAACTTATTATGAAACAGGTGTAAAATCTATTATTGAACAGTGGGGAGCAACAGTTCCGGCTAACTATTTCAGTAATACAAAAGTAGCATATGACGGCTCCTTGGAAAAAATAATGCTCCAAAAGTACATTTCCCTGTTTTTTGTAGACCATCAGCAATGGTATGAATTCAGACGTACGAAGCTTCCGGTACTTCCTAATAATGGAGGACTTCAGAACGGTGGACAGATGCCGGTAAGATTTATGTATCCTACTGCTACAAAAGTGATGAATACAGACAATTATAATGCAGCTGTACAATCGATGGGTGGAGATAATATCAATGTGAAAATGTGGTGGAATAAATAATATCCTTAATTGAAAAATTAAAAAATAATTTAAAGATTTAAAAAACTATGAGTATCAATATAAAATTTTTAATGCCATGTATGCTGGTTTCAGCAATGGCTTTCTCACAAACTTCTGTTGCCGGATATGTATTCGAAGACAACAACAAAAACCAAAAGAAAGAAAATCGCGAAAAAGGAATAGAAGGCGTAGCTGTTTCCAATGGTGTTCAGGTAGTTCTTACCGATAAAAACGGAAG
This sequence comes from Chryseobacterium indologenes, assembly GCF_002025665.1. Taxonomy (GTDB): domain Bacteria; phylum Bacteroidota; class Bacteroidia; order Flavobacteriales; family Weeksellaceae; genus Chryseobacterium; species Chryseobacterium metallicongregator. The sequence goes on from NZ_CP018786.1 coordinate 1,058,519, forward strand.
ATACAGCCTGCCGGTTCAAGAAGATCAGACTATTTTTGTTATTAAACCTTCAGGATATCAAACGGCTTTAAATGCTAATAATCTTCCCCAGTTTTATTATCACCATAAACCAAAAGGTTCTCCCGCAGATTTTAAATATCAGGGAGTTGCTCCCACAGGAGATCTTCCCAAAGAACTGAACTTCCCGCTTTATAAGCAAAATGAAGACAAGAACTTTGATATTCTGGTTTTTGGTGATCCACAACCTTACACAGAAAAAGAGCTGGATTATTTCAAAAGAGGCATTGTGAACGAAGTAAAAAACACCAAGAAAAATGCCGTGCTGGGAATTAGTTTGGGAGATTTGGTGGGTGACAATCTAAGCCTTCAGAAACCGTATGCAGACGTCATGAAAGAAGTAGGATTGCCATGGTACAATGTAATGGGAAATCATGATATGAATTATGATGCAAAGGAAGATAAGTTTTCCGATGAAACATTTGAGTCAAATTTTGGTCCTGCCAATTATTCTTTCAACTACGGTAATGTACATTTCATTATTCTGGATGATATTCTTTATCCCGATCCGAGAGACAACAAAGGATACTGGGGAGGTTTCCGTGAAGACCAGCTTCAGTTCATAGAAAATGACCTGAAACTGGTTGACAAGAATAAACTGATTGTCATTTCTTTCCATATTCCGTTGGAACATAATAATGAAGACAACTTCAGGAATGCAGACCGTCAGAAATTATTTGATTTCTTAAATCCTTTCCAGAATGTATTGCTTTTATCAGCACATACTCACATCCAGCAGCAGATTTTCTACGGCAAAAAAGCAGGTTGGAACGGAATCAAAGAACTTCATGAATATAACGTAGGAACCACCTGCGGGGATTGGTACTCAGGAACTCCTGATGATGCCGGACTTCCTACCTCAACCATGAGAGACGGAACAGCAAAAGGATATTCATTCATCAGCTTTGCAGACAATCAGTATAAAGTTAAGTACAGAACAGCCGGAAAACCGGAAGACTATCAGATCAAATTATATGTTCCAAAAGTGATTTCTTCTTCAAGAACCTCAGCAAAAGTGCTGGCTAATTTTTTCATGGGAAGCAAAAAAGACAAAGTAGAATACCGAATAGACGGAGGAAAATGGGAAGAAATGAAGTACGATGAAACCATCGACCCGAATTTTGCCCTTTCTGTTTTCAAATGGGATTCTACAGAAAAAATTCTACCAGGAAGAAGACCTTCCAATCCTGAATTGTCAAAACATATCTGGGAAGCAGATTTTCCTAAGAAATTATCATTAGGAAAACACAAAGTTGAGGTGAAAGCTGTTGATATGTATGGAAATGAATTCTCCAATTCAGAAGAATTTGAAGTTCAGAACGCCATCCAGATTCCTTAAGCATTTTATTTTTTTTACTATACCTTTTTTTAGATTTTAAAACCGGTTCTTACGAGCCGGTTTTAATTTTATCAGAGGCTTAGATTAACCACAAAAGTCACAAAAGTTTTTTTAAGCTATAACTTTGGAGATAAGAAGTACGCTTAAGTTTTATAAAAATCTGCGTTTTTCATCCTATGTGAACTTTTATACAGGATGATTATAACTTTCAAATATTTTCAATGTTAATCATCTTTTGTGACTTTTGTGGTTCATGAAATATAAGTTAAATCCCTGTTTTCACCCCTTCATAAAAATGTTCTTTCGTAACTTTGTACAAAGAAAAGTATCATTACTATGAATATAAACGGAAAAAATGCCATCGTAACAGGTGGAGGAAGAGGATTAGGGAAAGCTGTAGCGTTAGCTTTAGCCAATGAAGGAGTAAACGTTGCCATTACAGGAAGAAACGAGGAAAACCTTAAAATGACGGTTGAGGAAATCAAAAAATTAGGAGTAAACTCAGCCTACGCTGTATTTTCTGTAGACAATGAGATTCAGGTAAAAGCTGGAATAGAATCTTTAGCAGAACAATTGGGAGGAATTGATATTTTGATCAATAACGCAGGAATCGGAGACTTTGGTTCTATCGAAGAAATGCCTTCTGAAACTTGGGAGCAAGTTATTAAAACCAATTTATTCGGAGTATATTATGCAGCCAAAGCAGCTCATCCATTCATGAAAGCAAAAGGAGAAGGTGATATTGTCAACGTAGCCTCTACTGCAGGTCTTAAAGGTGGCCCGAATATGTCTGCATATGCCGCTTCAAAAGCAGCAGTTGTATCTCTGTCTCAATCCATGATGGCAGAATGGAGAAAACAAAATATTCGTGTAATCACTTTAACTCCAAGTACCATTGCTTCTGATATGAGTATCCAGGGAGGACTTACAGATGGAAATCCTGATAAAGTATTACAGCCGGAAGATTTTGCAGAATGGGTAAGGGATATCCTGAAAATGAACAGAAGAGCATTAATTGCAAATGGTTCTATCTTTTCCACGAATCCATAAGAGAGTTAAAATTTAAAGTCCAAGGTTTTGGGTTTAAAGTTTTCAGCAAAGAACTCTTCTTTTTCCTTGGATCATAAAATTCTATAGGAGCGGGCTTTAGCCCGCTTTTTCTTTTTTCATACTTTTGAGGCTTTAGCCAAAACCTGGAATTTCTTGCATTTCAAAAAATCTGGGAATTTATTTCCATGTCTTTTATAATAAGTTTTAGCTAAAGCCCGTCCCTATTGAATATATTGTATGCAGTCATTTGCGTAATCAGGGCAATCTGCAGGATAAAAAATCATAAAAATCCCCGGTTTCAGCCAAAAATTCCTCCATCATTTTTTTAACCGTAATAACATTAGTATTTTTGCAGCAAATTAGTCACATGCAAAATTATTTAGAATTCAATTTCAAGATTTCTCCATTGCAACCTTGGAACGAGATATTAATGGCAGAACTTATAGAAATAGGTTTTGACAGCTTTACAGAAGAAATTGACGGAATTTTAGGATATATTCAGACAGAACTGTTTCACGAAGATCAGTTGAAAGCACTTCCAATCTTCGAAAACGAAAATGTAAAAATCGAATACACTTTTGAAGAAATGCCAAACATCAATTGGAATGAAGAATGGGAAAAGAACTTCTCTCCAATCAATATTGATGATAAAGTATTGATCAGAGCAGAATTCCATGAATCTGTACCGGGAATGCATGAAATTATCATTCAGCCTAAAATGTCTTTTGGAACAGGACATCACCCTACAACCCACTTGATGATCCAGCAAATGATGGACATTGATTTCAATGGTAAAAAAGTATTGGATATGGGATGCGGAACTTCTGTATTAGCTATTTATGCAAAACAACAGGGAGCTGGAGATACAAAAGCTATTGATATTGACGAATGGTCAGTGGAAAACTCAAAAGAAAATGCAGTAAGAAACAATGTAGAACTGGATATTGAACAAGGAACTGCCGAAAACCTGGGCAAAGAGAATTATGATATCATTTTAGCTAATATCAACAGAAATATCCTGATTTCAGATATCCCGACTTACGTTTCAGTATTGAATGAAGGAGGAAAATTATTGCTTTCAGGACTATGCTTCTTTGATGTAGATGATATTCTGGAAGTATGCAAAGAAAGCGGTCTGGAGCTTAAAAAGAAATTACAGCGTGAAGAATGGGTAAGCCTTCTGCTTGAAAAATAACACACCAAAAAACAAAATACGAATATGAAAACTTTATGGACAGCTTTATTTTTACTGATGCTGCAGTTTTTTACAGCACAGGAAAATGAAGTATATGCAGACGGTATCTTTAGCTTTGAAGAAAATAAAACTCAAAAAATCTTTACGGATTGGACCCGCGTGAGGTTAGATCCCGGAATGAATGCTCAGATTGTAGATTCACTGCAGGCGAACCAACAGGTTATGATTCTTAAAAAGGAAAATGCAGTCCTGAAACTGGGAGAAAGAAATGCCAATTGGTATAAAATCTCTTATCAGAAAGGAGAAAATACGTTGGAAGGATATATCTGGGGTGGTAATCTTTGTGTAGGCTACCGTAACAAAAATGGGTATGATTTTCTCTTTGGGCTTTCTAAAACAATTGAACGGAAGAATAAAGAATACAATCAGATCGAAAAACAAAATATTGCGGGAATAAAAGCAATAGAAGGAAATACACTTATTGATGAAGTGTATTTTGATACTGGAAGAGGAGAAGAATTGAGTTCCACATCATTCAATATAGAAAGCAGCCACAAGTTGCAAAATGTAGAATTCACACTCAAAGCAATGGTTTCCGGAGAGGCTTGTGGAATAGCAAGTTATGATCAGTATGTTCTTTTTAAGGACAAAAAGCTCATTGCCCTTCCACAATTGATGAATGTGGGGGATGCCGGTGCTTTTTACCATAGTGAAGAATTTATTTTTCCAAATGATAAAGGAGGAATTTCCAATGCATTTATCTTAAAAGTGGAAGATATGGAAGTAGATGAACAAGATAGGGAGAAGAAAAAGCATTCTTCCAAAACTTATCTTTGGAATGGAAATACCTACAAACTGAAATAAAGTCAGTACATATTAAAATTAAAATAATCCCTCAATTATAGTTGAGGGGTTTTTACGTATAATATCGGGGTAAAATCATTTATTACTTTTGAATATAATCACAATCATATTCATTAAGTTCATAAAAATAACATCATCAAAATTATTGAACCTCAGATATTGATTTAATAAATTGATAGAGATCAGTCTCTGTTTCAAGGTGTAGTTTTTTACGTAAACGATATTTCTTTGTTTGTACAGATCTGTGCTCCATAGAAGAATATTGCGCAATCTCTTTTGAAGAGAACCCCAAGCATATCATAGCACAGAAAGATAGATCAGAGAGGGAAAGATGAGGGTTGATTTTTAAAAGTTGCTGGCAGACTTCAGGATAAGTTTCCTGAAATAATGCTAAAAAACCAACACTATTTTTCTTTGCCAATTGGATGATCTGCTCATGATTTTCACTGAGTTTTCTTTTTAGAATTTTTGCTTCTTCTTCCTGCTGTAAAATAATTGTTTTGCTCTCGATAAGCCTTTTTTTCTTTCTTTTAAACTGCAGATAAAAATAAAGAGACAGTAAAAAAACAAGTACAAATAAAATCCCTCCATACCATAAAGCTGTCTGAAATTTAGTTTTTTGTTTTTCTTCTTCTTTCTTTGATATTTTATTAAAAGCTAATGTGATCGCTTGGCTTTGGTCGGTATCTATGCTGTCTTTTAGTGTGGTTGCCTTGTTTAAATATTCAACTTCTTTATCTGCTTTTTTAAGTTCTTTATACAATAAGGCAAGTAATTTGTAGTTATTTAAAACCAGCTGAGGTCTGTTGATTTCTTTTGCCAGTTTAATCGACTCTATAAGGGCATCGATAGCCTCATTATTTTTTTTCTGAACCTGCAAAAAATTACTATAATCATATAAGACTACTGCTTTTTGGTACTTATTATGCTTAAATCTTTTGGTTTCTAACAGATCAAAGACTTTTTTAAAATAATAGTTGGCTGAATCTAAATTCCAGTTGTATTTTGTATAATGGTAGGCTACATGTGAGATGTCTAAAGGGTTAGGATCTATTTTTATTGCCTTGCGAAGATAGACGAGTGATGAATCGGGGCGTTCAATTCCGTTGAAATAAACTGCTCGGGTAGAATAGACATACCGTAAAAAAAATCGGCAATCCTGATTATCTTTTTTCAATCTTAAAGCAGATTTCATTGCTTTTAAATTATAATCTAAAGCCATTTTAGGGAGATTCATTCTGTTGTAGACTTGTGAATACTCCTGATTAATTTTACCAGCAAGAAAGTCGTCATTAATCTTTTTTGATTTTTCCTCAGCATCGTTCAGATATTCTATAGCCTTTTTGAATTCTCCAGTCAGCCACAGGCGATTGGCAATATTGGCATATCCCCAGGCTTCCCCTTTAGGATAATTATTTTGAATAGCTTCTTTTATAACTTTTTGATTCCAAATGATCAGATCTTTGTTAGATATTCTGGTTCTAAGCTCTTCATTTGTTTTTATAAGTAAAGTATCTATCTGCTGTGTACTGTAGTGTTGTGGAAATAGTTTTGAACAGCAAAATGTAAAAATCAGGCAATAGATTACTCTATTAAAGTTTTTCAAAGAGTTCGTGGTCATAGAATAAATACTGTATTGAAGATAGTACAAGAATAATACAATGGAAGTTGAAAGTGGATTTCATTATAATATAAGCTGCAGTTTATTAATTCTTGTAATTAAGGCTAATGTTGATAAAAAACAGATGGGATTATTAACCCCACCTGTAAGTATCAATAAACGTATTTGATCATTTGTGTGTTTTAGATCGAAAATTTGACTGCAATTTCAAAAAAAAAAAAGAAAAAAAAGAATAACAGGATACATCACTCATACATCATTTTGTTTTGCCTGTCAGATATACCTATCGTGACATATGAAGTATGTGTGGTGTATGTTGATTTTATAAGGAGGGTGTGGTTGTGTTTACTTTTGCAAATTAAAATTAAAAAATGAAAAAAATAATTTTATGCTCTGGTATAGTATTCTCAATACCAGTATTTTCGCAGGTAGGAATTAATACCTCAAATCCTACCAATACTTTAGATGTAAATGGAACAACAAGAGTTAGGAATCTGGGAACATTGACAAGCTCAACAGTTTCGGCTTTGTTCGCAGATGAAAATGGCGTGTTAGGAAAAGCTAATATGGCTCCCCAGTCTCAGATTGCATTTTATGCGTTTAAAAATGATATGCCATATACAGCTGCAAGTTATAATGCAGGAACAGATCAGGTGGTCCAAATTCAGAATTCTCAAATGGTGCTTAATACTATAGGAACAACGGTTCCTTCAACAGGAAATGTCAGAATCAGTCAATCTGGAGTTTATATGATATCTGGATCAATATCTCCAACATTGGGAATAAATAATGATGGGGACGGATATGCTTATATGGCTGTTAATCTAGATATAAGTACTAATGGAGGAGCTTCATGGCAATCTATTTCAGGAGGACGCCCTATGTTTCCCAGAGTTCTTGTTGGAGTAGGGAGAAGTTATGGTTTTGCAATCCCGTCAGTACTTCAGCAATTAAATGCTGGTGATTTCGTTAGACTCAATTTTTACAGAACAAAAGATAGTGCTGGTACTTTACAGGGATCTTCTTTAAGTTCAGTAAAGCTTGAAGATTCTTATGGAGCTCCTTCTTATACATTATCGCTTACAAAATTATGATTACTTAATGGTTAAAAATCAATTGAGAATATTCTGATAAGGTTAATGGATGCTTAGAGAAAGGTATCTAAAACTGAAATTACTTGTGCATGCAATTTAAATTTCAGTTGATTTAAATTAATGCGTGTCCTCAAAAGGGAGGAATGCCGTAATTAATTGATTGTAAAAAATACATTTTTAAACGCACCTTTAGTAAAAAGTTATGTGTAAATAAGAAGAGCCTCTCAATTTTTATTGTGAGGCTTTTTGTATAATCAAAAGGATTCGAAGAAATCGGATACTCTATTCAAACTGATTAATTAGTGATTGTTTAAGAGTAAATAAAAACAAAAAAGACTCACTGTTTTCCAGTAAGTCTTTAAGTGAGCGCGAAAGGATTCGAACCTTTATCGTCCCGATTGAAATCGGGATGGTCTATCCAATTTGATTAATCATTGGTTGTTTGGGGGTAAATAAAAAGCAAAAAAGACTCACTGTTTCCAGTAAGTCTTTAAGTGAGCGCGAAAGGATTCGAACCTTTGACCGTCCCGATTGAAATCGGGATGGTCTATCCAATTTGATTAATAATTGGTTGTTTGGGGTAAATAAAAAACAAAAAAGACTCACTGTTTCCAGTAAGTCTTTAAGTGAGCGCGAAAGGATTCGAACCTTTATCGTCCCGATTGAAATCGGGATGGTCTATCCAATTTGATTAATCATTGGTTGTTTGAGGGTAAATAAAAAACAAAAAAGACTCACTGTTTCCAGTAAGTCTTTAAGTGAGCGCGAAAGGATTCGAACCTTTGACCGTCTGCTTAGAAGGCAGATGCTCTATCCAGCTGAGCTACGCACCCTAAATTTGTAAGTCGGGGCGGCAGGATTCGAACCTGCGACCTCCTGGTCCCAAACCAGGCGCGATGACCGGACTACGCTACGCCCCGAGGGTGTCATCTGTAACGAATTTTACTTCGTTTTTGCGGTTGCAAAGGTACAATACTTTTTGGAATAAAAAAATAAAATCAGGAATAATTTTTAATTATTTTTTCGTGAATCTTCTTTGAATACTTATACTTGTTTAAGAATCATATTCTTACATTGTTTTTATTATCACTCCCTAAAATGGACAACTTTTATCCAGGCCTGAGCAAAAACAAAAAAGACTCACTGTTTTCCAGTAAGTCTTTAAGTGAGCGCGAAAGGATTCGAACCTTTGACCGTCTGCTTAGAAGGCAGATGCTCTATCCAGCTGAGCTACGCACCCTAAATTTTATAAGTCGGGGCGGCAGGATTCGAACCTGCGACCTCCTGGTCCCAAACCAGGCGCGATGACCGGACTACGCTACGCCCCGAAGGGTCATCAATAACGAATTTTACATCGTTTTTAGGGCTGCAAAGTTGCAATTCTTTTTGGAATAAAAAAAGAAAATGAGGTATAATTTTTAATTAATTTTTTATGGCTCCTTTTTTATTAACTTTACCCTGTTAATAACCATTGATTTAGCCTGCTTAAAAATGATGAAAGAATTTTCTTGTTTTTTGTTCACATTAAATATTCTTATCCCAAAATATAAAAAAATCGCCTTGAAAACAGAAGCTCGTTTTCTTCTGTTCTTCTGTTTTCTGATGATGATGTATTCTTGCTGCAAGAATCAGGAATTTGTTAATCACACTATTGCAAATACATCACTGAGTTTACCCAAATCAATGAGCATTAAAAAAGAACGGGCTGAAGATTCCCAGGTATATAGCATTAATACTGGGAATAAGCACGTTGGCTATATTTATTATGGTGATTATAAACCTTTTGTGGAAGATGATTATATGGTTACGGTAGAGCCTGAGATTTTTGAGAAGTTTAAGAATAACAGAGAATTCAGAGCTTATCTTTCTGATAATTCTGACAGAGATTACAGAAATGGAATTTATAATGTTAATTATTATTACTACGATACAATCAATAAACACAGAGCTCAGATTATGATGCCGAAAATAATGAATAAAGGGTTTATGGGGATTCATTTTGACAGTATAGATATTCACCAAAATAAAATGGCAATTATTATCAATGATTTGAGTGAAGAGAATAAAGAGTTATTTTTAAAAGTTTTTAAAACTATTAAATTCAATCCGTAAATATCCAATATGAAATCATGGCCATCATGTTCAGTACTTATCATTGGTCTTTCTGCAGTGCTTTCTCTCTTTATTGCATGTAATAAGGAATATACAAGCTCTTACGGATATGATTGCATTAAGGTGTATGAATATAACAAAGAACCATGGGATTCTGATGCGGGAAAAAATAAAATCTATATAAGTGAATTATCTGATCAGGACAGTATTCTTTATCCGAAAATAAAGACATTGAATTTTACGCTTATAGATTCTCTAAAACCCAGTAGGAAAACGGACTCTCTGTTCTTTAAAGGAAAGTATGAAGAATATTCCCCGAGCCCCAAGTGTCCGGCAGGAAATAATCATATTTTATTATTTTACAAGGGATCTGATTTGAAATATGTTGCAAAGTTTAGTGTTTATTGTGATGAATGTTTTTTAATCAATTATACTACCCACGAGAGATATTATATGAAGGTTGGATATGACAAAATTATGAAGTTGATCAGCCCGGTTCACCATTAATGTTGATGAAAAATAAATAAAATAAAAGTGACCATTATTCAATTACATATACTTGACTGGTATGATGATATTATAACATCATTGCTTTTATTGAAGATCGTTCAGTGTATTGGAGAGGCGGTTGTTCTGATAATCAGATTAATGGAGGATTGTGTGCTGGTGAGGATGTAATAATCAATATCAATGATTTTGTGAAAGAATTTATTGCATTTTTTTTACACCTGGAAATTACGATACAGGAAATTGAGATAAATATGGAAGACTTTTATTTTTATCGTTTTGATCATGATGCTTTTGTTGAAACTTATTCTTCTCTGCCTGTCAATATTGGCTGTTGGGAGTTATAATTATTCTATCGAAAACTGAAATATCTTCCAAAAAAAACATGGTATTTTATGAAGAAATATAGAGATATCCATCATTATTACCTTTCAAATTTTTTTAAACACAGTGAATTGAACTATGATAGCTTCTGGTTGTTTTATAATCATGAAGACGGAATTCAAATGGATGATTTTTTTCCTGATCAAAAGGTTTATTCTTTTTTATGGGAGTATGCAAATGCAGATATTTTAATAAAAATTGATGAATGGAAAAGAGCTTTCAGAAGAAATAATATTGAGATTTTACAAGCAGCCAAGTTGCATACCCGAAACTACTTGTCAGGTGGGCGAAAAGTATATCTGGATTGCCTGGAAACCAATCTTATAACTGCGGATGAAAAATTTAAAGATCTGACTGCATATGATATCGGGCAACGTTTTGTTCAGATCGTAGCCGATGAAAATGTCTCTTTTACAGATATTGATTTAAGTTTCCTTGAATTAACAGATACAGCAAATAAATTTCAAACGTTGATCAGGATTTTAGATACTGATGGTATTCAGGCACTCATCTTAAATGGTTACCATCATCGTGGAGAATTACTTAAAGCCTGTATTGTGAAGAGGGGAGAAGCCTGTCTACAACCAACGGAAGTTTTGTCCTTACCTATTTTTGAAAATACCTATGTGGCGATGCCATTTAATTGGTGAGATTTTTTTAAAGTTTGAATAATTCTTTATTTAAACTCTAAAAATATTCGTTTTTAATAGATGTTTTCTGTGTTATAAAATTTGTTAAAATTTTATTAAATAAAAATTCGTAGTGTTTGTTTCTTTTGTAAATTTGCAAAAAAAAACTAAAACTAATAATACTATGAAAAAATCAACCATTTTCATCTTATCTTTTTATCCTGTTCTTGGACTGTAAAGATGGCTTTCTTCTTTAAGGTTAATTTTATTCAAACTAAACTCCAGTTGGTTTCTGCTAACTATTTATGTAGTCAAAAATACCCAGCATGTATAAACTTTTTTATTCCAAAGCATTCACGGTAATTGGATTGTCGTGTTCTGCTTTATTTTATTCTCAATTGGTAGGATCTGATGCCCAGCTATGGGAAAAAGCCAATCCAACACTTCGAGAAGTAACGAAATGTAAAGACGAAAATTTACTCAATTTTCATTGTGGCATCAAGGACAAACTTTTTAAGAAATATATTAAATACAGTAAGAATAAGAGTCATACTCTTACAGCTGTTCATCGGTCGAAGGAGGATGAGTTAATATGGGAAAATACTGAAAAAAAGATTTCCTTGGGCAACAACAACTTTAAAACAGGTAAAGAAAAAACGGTTGAAATTAGAAAAAAACCCAGTATTTTTTCATTTATAGCAGCAGCTGATATTAATCGTGAGAAATCAGACAGTATAAAAATCAAATTCGAGGACCAGAATCTTTACGAAATTATATTTCTGCCAAGAAAGGCGAAATCTTCAGATCTAGGTAAGATACATTCTTACCTCTCTATTAAATATGGAATTTCATTGGAAAAAGGGAAATATTACAGCAGTGATGGAAAGGTTATCTGGGATCCTGAAAAACATAAAGAATTTAAATATAAACCCACAGGATTAGGAAGAGATAATGGTAATGAATTATATCAAAAACAATCTTCCAACCAGGCTGATCAGTTTTTAACAATTGGTAAAAATTCTATTGAAAGAATAAACGTAGAAAATCAGGCTGTTTTTGAGAATAATCAGTTTGTTATTTGGTCGGATGATAACAAAGAATTAGCGTTGAAAAATGATGGGAATTTTGATATCCTGCAAAAAAACTGGGAGATCAATTTTATTGGTAATAAGGTTTCTAAAACTGATTATAGTGTAAGGATTTTGAAGACAACAATGAATCCGGATTCATTATCTGCTACTTACTGGCTGTTTTTGAAAAAGCCTGATGGAAGTATTCAAAAAATCCAGGGAGCTGAAACTGATCGTTATATCATTTTTAATAAAGTTGATTTTCTTAATGAATTTGATAGTGGTGATATCGCTCATTTCACCTTTGCTGTGAGTCCTACCAAAGATTCTAAAAAAGATGTAATGGGCCAAACCCAGCATTCTGGTTCGGGATTACCAATGAGCAGTAATGAATTATCACTGAATCAAACTAAAATTAATCTTTATCCCAATCCGGTTAAGAAAGGACAGACCTTTACAGTAACTTTTCCACCTATGGATAACCTTGGTATTTCCATTTATGATGGGGCAGGAAGACTTATTAAGCTTGATAATATAGATCGCAAATCGACCCATTATACAGGACAGCTTGCTGTTCAGAGTGTTTATATCATCAATCTTATCCAGGATAAAAAAATTATAAAAACGTTCAAATTAATTGTTGATTAAATTATACCATGAAAATAAATAAGAATCAATTTCCCGTTACGAAGAAATCGTTTCTGCTGATATGCTTTTTTGCGTGTATGTTTGTTTTTGCAGGCTTCACCAAAGAGGACAGGCAGAAGGTTCGGGGATTCAAGAAAGAACTGATGAGTAAATGGACCGATAAAAAGGTTGATTCGCTTAATCAGAATGCAGATGAAAGCTCTTCTCATCAATTAGTACAATCTGAAAAATCTCTTCAAAAAAATATCATAGGAGATCTTGGAATTTCAAATTCTGATAAGGAAAATTTAGGATTTTCTGAATTGGGAAATACTATTGCTAACAATAGCGAAAGTTTTTATCCATCAAAAGAAAAAGAAGGAACAATTGGTGCTTTCACAGAACAGGATGAAGATGAGGTATCTGATAACTTTTTTACGGTGGATGTTCCGTCGGTGGAAAAAAATGCAGTCGCTTATCTGGAATATGATTTGTTTGGTCTGGCTTCTCATGAGTCAGTATCCAGATCTATCAACCATAATATTGCGATAGGAGGAGGAATTATTATTCCTAGTGCAAAATGGAGTCATCAGAAAGAAACTCTTAATTCAGGACTTATTAAAACAGGTTTCAACACGGTATTATTCACTTCACCGACTACGGGAGTAAAATATAAAATAAAAAACCTACGTATCGTTTTTGATAAAGAGAAGAGATCAGAAAATAATCTGCATCTAACTTCTGCGCTGTCAGGAGATCAGCTGTATGTAAAAGGAAACACTACTTCACTATCAGATTTGGTAGTTAATAATGAGGTTATTGCTGTGAAAAACGGTGAATTTGAAAAGGTTATCAAAATTTCTGAGGAAAATAAAGTAGCTGGTTCATTCTCTGTTATTGCAGGAGGTGTAGCCAATACTTACAAAATTCCGGTTTCTACAAAAGCTTTTAAAGTAGTTGATCACTACTACGCAAAGCCGAAAGGAGTTGAAATTTCAAAAGATAAGGAGTTTAGCATAAGCTATGAAAATATGAATGTTTCTATTGAAAAAGGAGCATCAGAGTCGGCTTATATAGAAATACTGAAATTAAGAGAAAAGGATATTCCTGCAGTTTCTCAGGGGCTTAAAAATGTTACCCTGAATAATGCTGCCTATAGATTTTCTTTAGTCTCAGGGAAGCTGGAAAAAAAGGCTAAGATTACTATTCCTTATGATACGAAAAGACTGGGATTATTTTCTCCTAAAGATATTAAGGTTTTCCACTTTGATTATGCTAAAAAACAATGGGTTTCGGATAAATCAGTTGTTGATGAGAAAAATAAAACGGTAATGGTAGAAGGAGATGGAGACCATGATTATATCAACGGAATTATTTCCGCTCCGGAATCTCCCCAGACAACAGCTTTTTCACCAACAAGTATCAGCGGATTAAAAGCAGCAGATCCAATGGCAGGAATGCAGCTGATGAATGCTCCTACTGCAAGCCAAAAAGGAGATGCCAATATGAATTATCCTATCAAAGTTCCTGCTGGTTTGGGAGGATTACAGCCTTCTTTAGCAATAGGATATAACAGTGGTGCCGGTAACGGATGGATGGGTGAAGGATGGGATCTTCAGGGATTATCGGCGATCTCAGTAGATACCAGATGGGGAACACCTAAGTTTGGTGCCCAGGAAACGGAACTGTATACTTTAGATGGGGAAATGCTTGTTTATCCTAATGGTTATCTGCCACACAGACATAATAATACAAGTGAGACCTCTACAGATATTACAACAGCAAGGCAGGTACGTAATTCGACAGGGAAAAAACAATTTTATCTCAGAAAAAACCATGATTTTACTCTTATAGAAAGAGAAGGGAATACACCTTCTGATTATGCATGGATAGTAACTTCTACAGATGGTACTAAGAGTTATTATGGCGGAAGTGATAATTCTGTTATAAAAAATGATGAAGGCCAGATTGTTCATTGGGGATTAAGAATGATAGAAGACAGTAATGGTAATAAAATGATGTTTACCTATCAGAAAAATATATTAGATCTTGGATCAACTAATGCCCTAACCGGAGGAGTTTATTTTCATATTCAAAAAATAACTTACGGAAAAAATCAGGATTACAGTGTTAATTTTATTGCTGAAACCGGAATTAGTAGAAAAGATATCAATATCAATGCGAAGCAGGGAGTAAAAAGAGTGGAACCATATCTTTTAAAAGCTATTGATATAAAACATAAGACAGAAAAAATACGAACCTATGGAGCAGAATACGAAGATGGACAATTTAATAAAACAAGGTTAAGAAGATTATACAGTCAGGTATACAATATTAAGATCGTGAATCCGCTTCCTATTGTTGATGACTATTCTTTTGAATACTATAACCAGGTAGAAAATAATCAGATATTTGGACCTGATACTCAGGTGCAGGTACAGAATTCTGAAAATGTCTATAATGGACTGATCGAAAATCTTCTGAAACCATCCAAAATCAATGGAAATATTTCCTCTGAAAATGGATTAAACTTTAGACCGGCTGCTGGGTTGAATTTCTTTTATTCTTCCAATGACGCATATGGACACCTGATGTTTGGGTTCCCTTTTGGATATTCCACGGCTGAAGCAAAGAATGCCCAGCAGCTTATTGACTTTAACGGAGATGGTATTCAGGATATGATCTACAGAACCTCTTCTCAACTGAAATTCAGTCAGGGAAAACTGGATCAGGACGGTCATTTATCTTTTTTACCAGCCAAACCCTTATTAAATTATAACAACAACTTTACCTATACCGAAACCAAGACCAACAATTCAGGATGGGATATGGGAGCTACAGTATACAGTAGATCCCAGATTAAATCTACATCCAGAGGAACCACATCTACCTATCTGATTGATGCTAACTCTGACGGATTAGTTGATGTTGTCAATAATGGACAGGTCTGGTTTAATAAATATAATAAGATCTCACAACAGCCTGAAATGACCATACATTCTGAATTTACAGAAAATATGGTAGTGAAGGACAAGCCAATTGCACCTCCGGTCTTACCTCCGGACGATCCTATTTTTACTCCAGATATTCCGGCAGTACCCATTACTGATGTTGTAAAAGTATGGATAGCTTCACAGGATGGGTATATCACGATTAAAGATAATATATCCGTACCTTCTTATACTGGAGATCAGGGTGATTTACCCATAAAAATGTATTATTCGGTGGAAGCTCCTTACGCGTCTTCGGGTTCTTCTGTTAATACAAGAGTTTATCTTACTGAACTTACCCCTGGTGGCCTTGCGAAAAATATTTCGATCTCGAAGTACAATGATTATTATACAGAAATGAATGCCATTTCACCGGGAAATAATACAGTATCCAATCAGGTAGGAGCTGCTAATAGTTCCAACAGGATTTTTGTAAAAAGTGGTGAGAAAGTATACATAAGATTGCATAAAAGCCAGAATAAGAATTTAGAGGTAAACTCTAATCCGGAAGTTATTTATGTTGATCCCTCAACCGGATCCCCATTGTCAAGCAAGTTTGTATTTCAGGATCAGTTTAAGCTGAATAATGGAAATTATGGAAGTAATTTCCTGACCAATAATTTATTATCATCAGTGTATCTGGATGGTACGGGAACAGCAAATATTACAGTGGAAAGTGTTAACTTTACCTCTAGTACAGATAACTTTACCTTTAAAGTGATTGCAGAAAATGCAGCTACTGGTGCAGCTACAGTGCTCCATTCTTCTGAATATATTCAGTCATATGATCCATTCAGTACTGAAGCTTTTACAGGTACTTTGAATGTGAATTCAAGTGAACCGGTATACTTGAAGTTTATTGTAGAATCTGATTCTCATACATCATTCTTCAGCAGCAACTGGAAAGATAAAATCAAAGTACATTATAATGCTGTTTCAAATAATAATGCATCAGTTAACTTAGATTTGTATCCGGTTGCTCAATATCCTTCATATGCAGTAACGCAACTAAGAGCAAGAATAGATATTAGAAATACTCAGGACAATCCTAACATTGTTAGTGGAAAAAGAGCTTTTGGTGTTCAGATAGACAAAGGTGTTACAAACTTTTCTACTCTTTCAACCGGAACGTTTTATTACGTAATTAAAACCGGATCAACGGTGATGGGGAAAAGAAAAGTAACTGTAGCTGCTAACGGAGCTAACTCCGTGATTAAAGAAGAGGATATGATTGGTGGATTTGATGTTCCGGGAATGAGTCCTATCAGCTTTTATAAGGGAGATTTAACAATACCGGAATTTGGTCAACCTCATCTTGTTAATATTCAGGTGTATTGTAAAACTGATGGTGATTACGCTTTATTCAATAAATATTCTCAGTACTTCCAGGGGAAACCATTCAAAATTTACGGAAGTGGTGAGCTGATTACCTCTGTACCGCCAACTTCGGTAAATACAGCAATGTATAACCCAAAAACTGCTGTCTATAATAACTGGGGACAATTTTTATACAATCCGGGAATTATCGAAGGTTACACCTATGGAAAACCAATTGAAGCAGAAACTATGACTCCGGGTAATGCAGCTCAAAATACTTATCCACAATGTATTCAGCAGCCTCCTTTAAGTGCAGAGGAGTTGGCTAAGTGTATTGATAACTTACCTAATGCGAACCCTAATACAGGAAATAATACAGTTTCCCAATTTGTTTCTCCTATGAAACCACATAGTTCACTGGTAAATACAGGAGGTAACTATACTGTTAAAAGCATTTGGGTGGGAGCCGGAGAGAATCAGTTTGCTTCTGCAGGTTCTTTCAAGGATGATGAAACTGTCAATTATTTCAATAATCCTATACCTAATACACCATCGGTAACACCTACAACTCTGGTGACAAAAGTACTTTCATTGGATACCACAATGAAGGCTATCAGTAGAAAACAGAGCAGCTATACCCGTAATACAACAAATACACTAAATGTATCAGTAGGAGGTGTAGGAATATCTGAAGCCGAATCAGAAACTGTACCTTGGGGAAAAGGAAGTATTGAAACTCAGACTTTCTCTGATATAAATGGAGACGGGTATCCTGATATGGTATATCCTGAGTCTATTCAAATGACAAACTCAGTCGGAAGTTTAGATGATATAAACCTGGTACCATCGGGAGGTTTTCCTACAGATTCCAATACCTATCAGAAGATGAACTCTCTGGGATTCTCTTATAATCTTTTTTCTGCTAGTGGAAGAATTAGTGTAAATGGTCTTTTAGGAACTACTTCAAAAGGAGATTCTTCTATGCCATGGTCTGGGTCCGGATCTGCGAGTGCAGGAGTTACCAAGTATTTTAACTCATTTGATTCAGGGAGAAATTTTTGGATGGATATTAATGGAGATGGACTTCCTGACAGAGTGGTAGATGGAGGCGATCTGAATATGGGTGTAATGCTCAATCTAGGGAAAAAGCTGTTAACGCGAAAGCCTGTTGAAAATATGCTTACTTACCGATCTCACCCGATAGGAAGTGAAAATATTTCTATAGGTGGAGGGTTAGGTTCTTCAGCAAATATGGGTGCCTTGAGCAGCTTTGGATTTGGTATCAGTGCAAGCTTAGGCGGTTCAGCTTCAAAGGGGACTGCAGATGTTGTATATGAAGATATCAACGGAGATGGTTTAATTGATATTCTTGAGGTGAAAAATTGCGATCTATTGCCAGGTTGTACTAAATGGACCAATGTTCGCTATAATTTAGGGCATAAATTTGATACAGCTGTTCCATTGCTTAAAACAGTAGGAAATGTAGATTTTACTGAAGAAAGTGGCTCATATAATGGCTATTTCTCTTTCGGAGGAAGCTTTATGGTAAATATAGGACCTATCCCGATTATTCCTCCTGTTCCGATTCTGAATCTTTTCATAAAAGTAGGAGCAGGAGCTACGGCCAACTTGGGGATCAATGTTTCTGATACTCAAAAGGCTTTCAGAGATATGAACGGAGATGGATTTGTTGATCTTGTAGTAGATAACAGTAATGGATTTACAGTTAACTATTCTTTGATTGGAAAAACCAATAAACTGAAATCTGTTACTCAAAATATAACCAAAGGGAAGTACACTATAGACTATCAGTTTACACAACCAAACTATGAGGATCCACATGCAAAACTGGTGGTTAAAGAGGTTAAAATATTAAACCCGGATGTTTTTAGTACAGACTATACGCTTTCCAGTACAGAAAAAGATATTGTAACCCAATATAAATTTGAAAATTCCAGATATGACAGAAGGGAAAGAGATAATTTTGGTTTTGGAAAAGTAATACGTGAAGAAATCAATATCGATGGAAATCCTTACCGTAAAACTGAGGATACGTATTACAACACAAGTTATTTCTTAAACGGATTAATTAAACAAAGTAAAATCCTTTCGGGAAATGATGAGTTAATTTCCAAAGTGATCTATAACTATCGTTTATATAAATTTAAAGATAATACAACCAAAATAGACCCTAATTACTTAGCTGAAAGTTTTGATAACGGAGGAACAGAAGGTAGAAAAATGGCTACCGTTCTGTTGAATACAAAGATCAATACGAGATTTGAAAATGGTGGTGAAATAGAGACTACGGAAAAAATGGAGTATGATTACAATACCGGATTGGTTTCAAATTATACCTATACCAGCCCTACCAATTCCTATAAATCTGTGATCACTTATTGGACCGGTCTGAATAAAAATATGATCGCAGTACCAAAAGAGATCAATGTATATGACGGAACAGGTTCTACTCTTTTAAGGAAGAGAAAAACCCAGGATATAAACGTTAATACAGGAGATGTCGGAAAATATATCGTATTTGATGGCTCTCAGGATATCATAACAGATTATACTTATGAACCTTCCGGTAATGTTAAAACGGTAACTTATCCGCCTGATGAATCACAGAACAGATATTCCATATCCTACGAATATGATGATGAAACAGGTAAGTATGTAATAAGAACAACAGATGCCTTTGGATATATTTCCTTTGGACAGTATAATCTTTATTTGGATGTTTTAACAAAAAGTACAGATATAACAGGAAATGTAATACAATATGGATATGATGACTATGGAAGGGCTATATCCATCATTGAACCTTATAGTCCTGCAAATATTTCTACAATAACTCACTCTTATTATTATGATCATTATGGTATGCCGAGTTCAGATCAGAATATTAAAATATTCCGTGCCAGAACCTCTCATTATGATGCAGACCATCCGAATAACCTGATTAATACAGACTCTTATTCAGATTTTATGGGAAGAGTAATACAGGTGAAGAAAGATATTGATGTAAGTGGTGTGGAAAAAAGATCTGTTTCAGGAAGATCTGTTTTTGATGTATTCGGAAGAACAATAGAACAATATCATCCGGTACAGGAAGATCAGATGACAGATAATCTTAACCTTTCAATTGCTCAGAATGTAGTAAGAACCAGTTATGATCATTCAGACAGGATTAACAGTATGAAGGATGAAGATGGAGTGATGAAGAATCTTACCTATCAGATTGAAGGAAACCTGCTTAAAACTACAGAAGAGTTTGATGTTATGAAAACGGAAACCTTTGCTAATGTGGAAGGACAGGTTGTTGAGAAAATAAATTACCTGAATAGTGACCCGCTGTCTACAAAATTTGAATACAATACAATAGGTGAACTGCTTATGGTAACTGATCCGCAAGGTATTAAGACGACCTATAAGTATAACCTTGCCGGAAGAAGAACAGAAATGTTACATCCTGATAAAGGACTTACTACTTATGTATATGATTCTGCGGGACATCTTATCTGGTTTGGAACTCCAAATCTGGCAAATGATCCCACTATACAAACCCATCAGATTCATTATAAATATGATAAGAGCAGACTGACAGATATTATACTTCCTGATCTTCCGAGCGGAGTTACTAATCCTAATAACGTTCATTACAATTATATGCCTGCCAATTCAGGAAATAATTCCGGAAGGATTACGACAAAAACAGACGGGACAGGTTATACCAATTATAATTATGGTAAGCTGGGCGAAGTAATATCGGAGACTCGTAGAATATTCGGATACAATATTCCAACGATGGAATTCAAAACGGATTATGTCTATGACAGCTGGAACCGTCTTAAAAAACTGACATATCCTGATGGAGAGCAGCTTACTTACAGCTATGACCTGGGAGGGAATCTTAAAACGGTAACCAACGGAAGTTATAATTATATTCAGAATATCAAATATGACCTTTATGAGCAGAGAACAGCAGCCAACTATGGAAATGGAACAAGAACAGATTATTCATATATTGCTACCAACAGAAGGTTAGATCACTTTGGGTTATGGAGCAATTCCAATGCGTTTTTATCCAACAGCTACGAGTATGATAAGAGAGGAAATATTATCCGTCTTGCCAATGATGTAGGGGTAACGCCAAATCAAATGGGAGGAACCTATGCTTTCAAATATGGGTATGATACCTTAAACAGATTGATTGGTACGGAAAGTGATATGGGACTTAATGATAAAGGAGGAACTCCTACAACACCCAATACTTCTCCATATGCGCAAAGTAACTCACATTTTGAGCTTAGAAAGGTAACATATAACGAAAGTGGAGGGATTGTATTGAAGGAGCAGGTGCATCAGATCGACCAGCAGCCGGAACCACTGAATACCTACGCTAATAATTATAAGTATATTCCGGAAACTCATAAAGTGAAGACGATTATTGATGGTAATATCAGTGGTACGCAGCAACTTTTCGAATATGATGATAATGGGAATACCATTAAACATGTTGATGAATTTGGTGCCAAGCAGATGTTCTGGGATGAGCAGGATCGTTTAAAAGCTTTTTATAGTGACGACTCTGGTGTATACCAGTATTATGCCTACGATGATAAAGGAGAAAGAACAATAAAATACAATCTTCATGGAAGTTCTCAGCTATATCAGAACGGAGAATTGGTAGATCCGGGTAGCTTAAGCTTAACTGATTATACTTTGTATCCTAATCCATATGTAACGGTATCCTTAAACGGACAGTACACCAAACATTATTTTGAAGGAGCAACCCGCTTTGCCAGCAGAGTGATGGATGGAAGCAATATTTTTGTTCCTCTAAATCTCAGAACATCTGATCAGGGAACAACAATGAGAGAACCTGATCCTTCTGTTGATTTCAAAACGTATCTTGAAAAAGCAGGAGTAGGTGATATTTCCTTAGCAGAGCTGAATACTTTAAATGGACCAACCAGCCAGTTAGGATTATACTATTTGCATAATGATCATTTAGGAACGGCAACATTTGTTACCAATTCCAGTGCTCAGAGTACGCAGTTTTTCTTAAATTTACCATTCGGAGAAACGATGCTGGAGCAGAGAACAGGAGTATATGATAACCCATATAAGTTCAATGCAAAAGAATTGGATAGAGAAACAGGGTTATATTATTACGGAGCGAGATATTATAATCCGAGAGCAAGTATTTGGTATGGGGTAGATCCATTAGCCGAAAAATATCCAAGTTGGAGTCCCTATGTTTATACATTTGATAATCCTATCAGATTTATTGACCCAGACGGACAAGCTCCAAATGACATTGTTTTTATGGGGGTTAATGGTCGAGAAATTCATAGGATTAAAAGTAATACAGTTTTTAAGACCTATATGATTGATATTAATGCAAAAAGTGTTGCAGTAAGTGGTTTGACGGCAAACGGAGGAAAAGGATGGATAGAAGCGGTAATGCCCAATATAATACAAGAAAAAGGAGGAGGTAATACTACTGGATCAATTTATCAAAAATATGATTATTTAATAGCGTCAGAAACTGGATATTTTAATCAATACAAAAATGCGGGTATTACTCCTAAACATACAAATGGGTTAAGTATTGATGACGCATCTACAGTGCCAGATTTAGATCCCACTTTAGTCAAAGCTACAATCATGCAAGAATCTATGATGGGAACATATGATGAAAACCCTAATGATCTAAATAACCCCAAATCCGATATTATGCAAGCAAATGTTTATTATAGTGTATTTTCAAATGACTGGGCAAATGGACATAAAACTCAATTTGGACTAACAAAAGGAGGGGGAGCTACTCCAGAACAATCAGTTAGTGCTGGTATTGGATTGATGTATCAAAAAGGACTTACAACAAGTAAGGGAAAAACAAAATGGACAGGTGGAAAGACATGGGATAATGCAAGTAAAAACTATAATGGAGGTGGAGCTTCAAACTATGGTAATGTATTGAAAATGAGGGATTCGGCAAAAAAACCACAACCTAAAAATTATTAATAATATGAAAACCTTTTTATGTTTAATTTGTTTGATAGTGTTATCTCAGTGTCATAAAGTACCTCCACAGAAAGAACAAAAATCAAAAACATTAGAAAATCTACCAAGTGTAATTATAGAGGGTAGTAGTTTAACAAAAAAAAATATATCCTTGGATTGTATTGAATTAAAAAATAATAAGTTACAAGATAATTTTAATTTTTTAAAAACAAATATTGTTTATTACAGTATCAAAACAATTAATAAGAATAAATTAAATGATTTGGAATATTATAAATCATTTTTAGTTAAAATACCCTTTTTGAATTTTTTACCCAATGATTTTATTAAGAGTAATTTCAAGTTTAAAAAATATTTTAAAGAAGTAGAAAATTATGGAGATTGTCATATTGGAGAATTTATCTTTTTAAATAAAATTAATTCAAGACAAAACAAAGCTTATGTATTATTTAATACTACTCGAAATGAAGTAACAATTTGGTATTATGATAATATGAAATTTGACCCAAATGATATTGTTCTAACTTATAGTATTAAAGGTATTAATTCTTATTATATAGTTAAATATTCAGAAGAATGTCAAGCTTTTGTTCCTTTAGAATAATGGTTATCAAATGAATTAACATTTTACAAACAAAAAAACGCTCTATAAAGTCTCTTGACTTCTAGATGAAAAGTAAATAATTTAATATTATACAAAGCCTCGCATTTTGCGAGGTTTTGTACTTTAAGAATCGTCTTTATCATTTGTAATGTTATTTATTCAGTGCTCAGACAACACTGTTTTTCTTAAATTTACCATTCGGAGAAACAATACTGGAGCAGAAAACAGGAGTATATGATAACCCATATAAGTTCAATGCCAAAGAGCTTGACAGAGAAACAGGGCTGTATTATTACGGAGCGAGATATTATAATCCAAGGTTGAGTATTTGGTATGGTGTGGATCCGCTAGCGGAGAAGTATCCGAGCTGGAGTCCGTATGCATATTGTGGAAACAACCCTATTAATTACATTGATCCTGATGGAAATTTTAGATTACCAGCAAATGCTACGAAAGAGGAAAGAGCATTATATACAGCGGCAATAAAAACTATAAAAGCGGTGTTTCGAGATTCAGAATTTCGAGAAGCGTTTAAAAATAGATTTGGTGTAAATGATAAAATGATACAAACAATGCTCAGAGATGGAGATGGGCCCACTGTTATAATGAATGAAAGTTTACTTGATTTGGCGAGTTTTGATCCAGGTGGTGATCCCAATGTTATTAAAATAGATTCTGCGTAGTAAATACGGTTTCAAAAAATAAAGGAAATAAAAAGTATATTGATAATTTAGCAGAAATAATAATTCATGAAGGTGGTCATTGGGCAGACTATGCAATTGACCATCATTCCAAGGAATCTGAACCACTTTTTAAGATGAGTCTTAAATCAAAAAGTGGTAGGTCAGATGCAGGAGATAATTGGGAAATTATTTATTTTAGAACAGATACTCAATTTTCTGCTTCTGATCGTGATATAATTAGTGAAAAGTTTGATGGAATTAGGAGGAATAATGCTGCAAAAGACTTTAGGCAACAACGTCAAATCAGGGACTTGAAATCAGAAAAAAAACCATCTATTTTAGATAATTATAAAAAACCAAAAGATAATTTGCGAGTAAGAGGATGTTATTAATCTAAAATTTTCAAATAGTATGAATTTTAAAACTAAGATAGTTATGATTTTATTATCCTCTTTATTAATTACGAATTGTAAAGAGGAAATGAAGAAATGTGTAAGTCAATCAACCGATACTAATGTAAAACTATATAATGATTTAACAGATCAGTTGATACCTTATTTTTTTCGAGAAGATTATTTAGGTGAAAAAAGATATTTTGATAGTTTAAGAGTTCATAATGAGGATTTATATATCGAAGAGAAGACAAAAGCGCACAACGAAATTTTTAATCATCCTGAAAAATTTTGCAATTTGTATATAGATTCTACTAAAAGTAAAAATACATATTTCGGGACAGATAATACCGAGGTTTATTTAAGACGCATAAAAAGAACGAAGGATTCTTTTAAAGACTTTTCTAATAGTCCAGATATTAAAAATTTAAGCATACGAAGTTCTATAAAAGCAAATCAATTTAATTTGTGTACCGCAAAAGTCCTGGATCTGGCAGAGTATGATAAACATACAAATGAATGTGAGATAGGTGTTGTCTATTTTTCAGAGATTGTATTTGATCCTTCTAAAAGAACAGCATTAGTTTTTGTTGACCATCGTATAAAAAAAGATTATTACGGTAGAAATGCTATATTTAAACTAAGATTGCATGATAATTATTGGGAAATAGAAGATTTTATATTAGTGTCAACTTCCTAATTTCCGGCTCTTTACATCCGCTCCGCAAAGTCTCCAGACTTTGAGGTAGGAAATCAAATAACTCAATTCAATATTATAAAAACCTCGCAAAACGCGAGGTTTTTTCATTAAACAAGTCCCACTATTCCCTATATTTGCCCCATGAAACGATTAATGCTGCTGTACGTACTTTTCCCTGTATTTCTATTCTCACAGACTACCGGAAAAGTGATCAAAATTTCAGACGGAGATACCATTACTTTACTATTAAAAGGTAATCAACAAAAAAAAATCAGATTAGCCGAAGTCGATTGTCCTGAAAGTGGACAGGCGTTCGGTAAAAATGCAAAGCAGTTTACTTCTGCTCAGGTATTCGGGAAAACGGTAAGCTTTGTTGAAACCACTACAGACCGTTATGGAAGATCCATTGCGAAAGTGTATTATGATGATGGGAAATACCTTTCCAAAGAGCTTATCAAAGCAGGATTGGGATGGTGGTATTTTTCCTACTCAAAAGATGCTTCTCTGGGCAAAATTCAGGAAACTGCAAAGCTTAAAAAAATGGGTCTGTGGCAGGATAGTAATGCTCTCGCTCCCTGGGACTACCGCAAAATGAAACGTGAGCTTAGAAATAATAAGAAAATCGAAGCAGCTAAAAACGGAACTAAAATAAAAGGAGTCGCATAAATATTTTGACAGAAGCTTGGAGAAAGCAGTCAATTGATTAGTCTCCTGACAACTTTCATCATTTCTTGCCTTTCTACTTTATGAAAACATATAAAAAAAACTCACAACAATATTGTGAGGTTTTTCGTTCTTATATCTACAGTTTAGATTTTATTTAAGGATTAGATTTTACTGCATCGTACATCATTGAATTTTTCTGCTGATCCGTGTAATCATATTTGTATTGATAAAATGATGATTCCCAGTCTCCATAACCAACGTTAGGTATAATTATGAATTTCTTACCAAAATCATTAGCTGAATTCTTTACTGCTGAAGAACGATCTGTTTCTGATTTTTTATCAAATATATCTGAGAAATCGGCAAGATTATCGCCTAGCAGCAAAACAATATTATAATTTTTAGCAATATCTTTTCTTCGGGTTTCCTTGCTGCTTTCTTTGGATCTCAGGATAAGGTTGGCATCGCTTTGAATTGGAAAATTGTATTTTTTTAAATTCTTTAAAGTTCCTTCGCGCTCCTGTTCCACACGGTTGGTCACATAAAATACCTGGATTCCTTTGCTGGCAGCATACTGATAGAATTTCTGAGAACCTGTAAGCGGAGTAGCAATACCTTTTGCGGTCCATTCTTCCCATGTTTTCTGATCATAATTTTTCCCCATTTTTGAGCGCTCAACAGCGTAATAAGAATTATCTAGAAAGGTCTCATCAATATCAGAAACAATGGCTAAAGGTTTGTCAGATTTCTGCGATAAAGCTTCATCCAGACGAAGCGTGGCAATATTGTACGCCTGAAGACACAATGCTTCATATTCTGCGGCCCTTTGCTGATAAAAAGCGGCGTATATCTTCCCGTCACGTCCAAGGTTTTGATAAGGTGTATTATCTGTAGAAGTCTTTGAAACTGGTGCCGTTGTTGTACACGATATAACCGAGACAAAGAAGCAGCTGGCGATAATGAGATTAAAATTTTTCATAGAATTTGAATAGGAAGAACAAAATTATGACAATTTGATTGTATGACAAGTATTTTTGGGAAGTAAAAAAAGGAGACCGGTAACAAAAACAGACCAGCCTCCTAAAAATCAAATATATCTTTTAAAATTATTTTATCTTTTATTCTCCTTTAAAATCAGGGTTTCTTTTTTCTATAAATGCGCCAATACCTTCGTGATGATCCTTCGTGTCGAATAATTCCCCGAATAAAATGGCTTCCTGTTGCAAACCATCTGTAATGTGTAATTCTACACCTGTATTCAATGATTGTTTTGCCTTCGCTACGGCTACAGGACCTCTTGATGCAATTGTTAATGCTAATTTCTGGGCTTCATTCAATAATTCTTCAGGAGCAATCACACGGTTTACAAATCCCAATTCTTTACAGGTTTCTGCTGAGTAAAATTCACCGGAGAATACCATTTCCCGGGCTTTGTATAGTCCGATAGCTCTCGGTAAACGTTGTGTTCCTCCAAAACAGGGTAATAATCCAAGAGTTACTTCTGGTAATCCGAATTTTGCTTTTTCACTGGCCAGAATGATGTCACAGGATAAAGCCAGTTCGCACCCGCCACCTAATGCAAAACCGTTTACTGCTGCGATCACGGCCAATGGTAATGCTTCAATAGAGTTGAAAGCGGTTTGAGCCATAACAGAAAAATCGGTTGCTTCCTTTGGGGGCATCCCTTGCATTGCTTTGATGTCGGCACCCGCAACAAAAGCTTTTTCTCCGGATCCGGTAATGATTAAAACACGGATGTCTTTATTGGATTGGATTTGTTCAGCAAATGCTTTCAGCTCTTTTAAAACCGTTTCATTCAAAGCATTTAAAGCCTGCGGGCGGTTAATGGTTAAGGTGCCAATATATCCTTCCTGCTGGTATAGTAGTGTTTCAAAATTCATGATTACTGATGTTTGTTTAAGAATTGAATAATGCTTGAAAAATCGCTCGTGCCATTTCCGGCTTCACTCCAGATTCTGTAAAGGTTTAAAGCAGCATTTCCTAATGGGGTAGAGGTTCTGGTTTCCAGGCCTGCTTCTGCTGCCAATCCTAAGTCTTTTGTCATTAAATCTACTGCAAAACCTCCCGAGTATTCTCTTGATGAAGGTGCATTTTCCATCACTCCGGGATATGGATTATAGACTTCCAGCGACCAGTTTCTACCGGAACTTTTCTGCATGATTTCACTTAGTATTTTCGGCTCTAATCCGTGACGAACTCCTAAATTGATAGCTTCTGAAGTTCCGATCATATGTATGGCAAGCAACATATTATTACAGATTTTTGCTACCTGTCCCGCTCCGGAATCCCCGGCATGGAAAATATTCTGTCCCATACATTTGAGTATCGGTCTTGCCTTTTCGTAGTCTTTGGTTTTACCACCAACGATAAAGGTTAATGTTCCTGCCTTTGCTCCTGCAGTACCGCCAGAAACAGGTGCGTCGATCATTTTACATCCCTTTGATGTGGCCAGTTCAGCAACAGAGCGGGCAGTTATGGCATCAATAGTACTGCTGTCGATGATCAATGTATCAGGTTTCAGTTGGCTGATAAACTCTTCAGAATAGAGTTCCGCAACGTGTTTACCAGATGGAAGCATGGAGATAATGACATCCGCGTCTTTCGCAGCAGCTAGAGCAGAATCGGATATCTGTCCGCCTGCTGAAACCAGTATTTCCAAAGCTGATGGGGAAAGATCAAATCCGGTAACGTTATGACCTTTTTGTACAAGGTTGATGGCCATGGGACCACCCATATTTCCTAATCCTATGAATGCTATATTTGACATATTTAATCTTTTTTTCCTAAGTTTTTTAATGGATGTTCCTCACCGGACCAAAGCGGAGTAAAATAGCTGTCTACCCATTCTTTGGTTATATCATTTAATGTTACAGGCTGCCACTTTGGAGACTGGTCTTTATCTACAAGCAATGCTCTTACGCCTTCTGCAAAATCCGGATGGATGCAGCATTGGCACGATAAGTTTAATTCAGATTGAAAGACTTCTTCCAAACTTAAATTTTTACCTTCTTTTAATTGTCTGAAGATAATATGTGCTGAACTTGGAGAGCCTGCTTCAAAGCTTTTTATTCCTGGATTGATCCATTCATCTTTATCAGGATATTGCAGTAAAATTTCTTTAAACTGTTCTAAAGAATCTACTCCTTCAAAATTTTTGATGAATAAATGATGGTTCTGTGCCTGTGACTCGGGGATATCTGTTTCTTTGGAGATATTTTCCAGAATTACAGAAACCGTTTGATGGTTATTTCCATTCCATTGAGCCTGATTAAGCATATTTAATAAGGTTTCTTTTGAATTGGAAGAAACGTAATAGTCTGCCAATCCCAAGAACTTACAGTCTGCTCCATCTAATCTGGCACCCGTTAATCCTAGATAAATTCCATAAGCGGAAGGCATTTTATTTAAAAACCATGTACCGCCAACATCCGGATATAAACCGATAGTAATTTCAGGCATTGCCAGCTTACTTCTTTCGGTCACAATACGGTGGGATGCTCCTACCATAATTCCGATTCCTCCACCCATCACAATTCCGTGTCCCCAGACAATAATGGGTTTCGGATAAGTATGGATAGCATAATCTACCTGATATTCCTTGAAAAAGAAATCGAAACACAGCTGGGGTACTTTTGTTTCATCAACGCTTTGCTGTTCAATAATAGCATCATGCAGCTTTCTTACATCTCCTCCGGCGCAAAGAGCTTTTTCACCGGCTCCCTGAATGAACAGACAGACTACTTCATCAGCTGTTTTCCAGTCTTCCAAAACAGCTTTCAGTTCTTCAATCATTTCTAATGAAAGCGAATTGAGTGTCTTTTCGGAATTCAGGGTGATGATCCCGACTTTATTTTTTATTTCTGTTAGTACTAAACTCATTTTTAATCTTTTGAATTAACGGATTTGTATCATGTCTCCTTCTTCTAAAATCTTCCTTGAAATCACCAGTTTCATAATTTCGTTGGTTCCTTCTACCACCTGATGCACTCTGGCATCCCGCATAAGACGTTCCACCGGAAAGTCCTGTGTACATCCATATCCGCCCAGTATTTGTAATGCTTCGTTGCAGATGTTAAAACACATATCGGTTGCCAGACGTTTTGCCATAGCACAGTAAGTAGTAGCATTCGTGTCTTTAGAATCTAATTTGAAAGCCGCCAAAAGCACCATCTGACGGGCTGCCACCAATTCTGTTGCCATGTCAGCAATTTTAAACTGCAGTGATTGAAACTGAGCCAATGATTTTCCAAACTGAAGTCTTTCATGCATATATTTTCGGGCTTGGTTAATAGCTCCCTGTGCAGCTCCTACAGAACATGTTCCGATGTTGATACGGCCACCATCCAGACCTTTCAATGCTATTTTAAATCCCTGCCCCAATTCACCTAAAAGATATTTCTCATCTACTTCCACATGATCAAAGAAGACAAAGCGTGTCGGCTGGGTATTCCAACCTAATTTTTTTTCTTTTTCGCCAAAGCTGATCCCTTCAGAATTAGCAGGTATTACAAATGCACTGATTCCTTTAGGACCAGAGTCTCCCGTACGGGCCATTACAATAAGTATATCACTTTCGCCGGCTCCGGAGATGAATGCTTTCGTTCCGTTAATAATGTATTTGCTGCCTTTTTTTACTGCCGTAGTTTTTAGGGCTGCAGCATCAGAACCGGAACCTGGCTCTGTAAGACAATAAGAACCTAATAATGTGCCTGATGACAAATCCGGACATAGTTGTTTTCTGATCTCTTCATTCCCAAATTCATCAATCATCCATGAAACCATATTGTGTATGGTAATGTAGGCGGTAGTAGAAGGACAGGCTGCTGCAAGTTCTTCAAATATAATGGCAGCATCTAATCGTGATAATCCCAGACCTCCGGCATCTTCACTGGTGTACACACCGCAAAAACCTAATTCTCCGGCTTTGGCAATTGCGTCTCTCGGAAATATCTTCTGAGCATCCCATTCCGAAGCATAAGGAGCCAGTTCTTTATCGGCAAATCTTCTTGCGGCATCCTGAAACGCCAATTGATCTTGATTTAGGTTGAATTCCATAGACAACTTATTTTAAACTGATCGTCATATTCAGGTCGCCTGCAGGAATATCTTCCTCAAACCAACGGGCTGTAATCGTTTTGGTCTCTGTATAAAAACGAACTCCTTGTTTTCCGTAAGAATGCAGGTCGCCAAAAAATGATTTTCTCCATCCTGTAAAAGAGAAAAACGGTAATGGAACAGGAATCGGAAGGTTTACCCCGATTTGTCCCACTTCAATTTCGTGCTGAAATTTTCTAGCTGCCGCCCCTGAGTTGGTAAAGATGGAGGTTCCGTTTCCATAAGGATTAGCATTGATGATTTTAATGGCTTCATCCAGTGTTTCCGCCTTTAATAATAATAAAGCAGGTCCAAAAATTTCTTCCTTGTAAATGTCCATATCTGTTGATACGTTATTGAATAACGTTGCTCCTACAAAGTATCCGTTTTCATAGCCTTCTACTTTACAGTCGCTGCCATCCAGTAATACCTCAGCTCCCTGATCATAGGCACTTTTAATCAATCTTAAAACCTTATCTTTTGATTGTTTGTTGATTAAAGGACCAAAAGCTGCTGAATCATCAGACCAAACTCCAGGTTTAATGGTGCTTAAAGCTTTTTTGATATCATTCACCCAATTTTGAGCTTCCCCCACTAAAACAGCTACACTGATTGCCATGCAACGTTGTCCGGCAGCTCCGCAAGAAGCTCCTACAAGATTATTGATGACCTGTTCTTTATTGGCATCCGGCATTACTACCATGTGATTTTTTGCTCCTCCAAAAGCCTGAACTCTTTTCAGATTATCAGTTCCTGTGCGGTAAACATGCTCCGCAACGGGAACAGAACCTACAAATGAAATGGCTTTTATTTCCGGATGATTCAGAATGTGATTCACCTGGTCTTTGGAACCATGAACAATATTCAGAACTCCTTTAGGAAAACCTGCTTCTAAAAATAGCTCAGCCATTTTCATCGAAGTCATAGGGGTTTGCTCAGAAGGCTTTAAAATAAAGGTGTTTCCACAGGCAATGGCCATTGGGAACATCCATAGAGGAATCATTGCCGGAAAGTTGAATGGAGTGATTCCTGCACAGACTCCAAGAGGCTGGATGTAGCTGTAAGTATCTACGCCTCTTGCCACATTTTCTACCGTTTCTCCCATCAGGAATGTCGGAATGTTGCAGGCATGTTCTACCACTTCAATCCCGCGCCATACATCTCCCATGGCATCAGGAAATGTTTTTCCATTTTCTTTGGCAAGGATTTCGGCAATTTCTTTTTGATTTTCTTTTAAAAGCTGCTGGTATTTTAGAAAGAATCTGGCTCTTTCCGGGGTAGCGACCTCTTTCCATGTTTTGAAAGCTTCTTTAGCGGATTCTATCGCCTGATCTATTTCAGATAATTCCGTTAATGGGACTTCTGCAAGAATTTCCTGGGTAGCAGGATTTTCTACAGGAAGATGCTGTACCGCTTTACTTTCTATAAAATTTCCGTTGATTAATATTTTTACTTTTTGTGACATGATTTTTAGATTGAGAGTGAAAAGCTGAGAGTGAATTTGTATTTTTCACTCTCAACTTCTTATTAGATTATATTACCAGCAGATCAACAAACTCGTTGACATCCAGATTAACAAGCGTATCGTATTCTAAAGAGTTTTCTAATACAATTCTCTGTTGTTTTTCCGGGAATATTCTGGCAAGATTTACTTTGTATTTCTTGATCAGTTCAGGAATTCCTTCTTCTCTTCTGCGTTTGTGACCAATTGGGTATTCTACTACGATTTCGTCCAGCACGGTTCCGTCGTTTAATTCTACCGTTAAAGCATTGGCAATGGAACGTTTTTCAGGATCATGATAATCTGTGGTGAACTGTACATCTTCCACACATTCAATTTTATCACGAAGGATGTCGATTCTTGGATCTGATGCTATGTTATCTTCATAGTCTGCAGCAGTCAGCCTTCCGAAGATCAATGGAACTGCTACCATATACTGGATAGCGTGATCACGGTCAGCAGGGTTGTTTAATGGACCTTTTTTATCAATGATGCGAATGCATGCTTCGTGGGTACGGATGGTTATTTTCTTGATATCTTCAGATGATTTTCCTGATTTTTTTAACTGATGATGTAAAGTCATTGCTGCTTCTACAGCTGTCTGAGAGTGGAATTCTGCAGGGAATGAAATTTTGAACAAAACATTTTCCATAACGTAAGAACCATATTCTCTCTGGAATTTGAATTCATTTCCTTTGAAAGATACATCATAGAATCCCCATGTTTTCGCTGTTAATACTGATGGATAGCCCATTTCACCTGTTTGGGCAATTAATGCCAGACGTACAGCTCTTGAAGTGGCATCTCCTGCTGCCCAGGATTTACGGCTTCCGGTATTGGGAGCATGGCGGTATGTTCTTAAAGATTGTCCGTCTACAAATGCTAATGAAACGGCATTGATCAGCTCATCACGGGTTAAGCCGATCAGTTTTCCGACAACGGCTGTAGAGGCTAATTTTACCAATAATACATGGTCTAAACCTACTTTGTTGAATGAATTTTCCAATGCGATAACTCCTTGAATTTCATGGGCGATGATCATTGCTTCCAGAACCTGTTTCATTTTTAACGGAGCTTTTCCTTCCGCAATATTTGTTCTTGAAAGCCAGTCTGCTGTTGCTAAAATTCCTCCCAGATTGTCTGAAGGATGTCCCCATTCAGCAGCTAACCAGGTGTCATTGAAATCCAGCCAGCGGATAATTGCCCCGATGTTGAAAGCAGCCTGTACCGGATCCAGCTGAAATTGTGTACCAGGAACTTTAGCTCCGTTCGGAACAACAGTACCTTTTACGATAGGTCCTAAAAGTTTGGTACATGCAGGATAAGTCAGTGCTTCCAATCCGCATCCGACCGTGTCTAATAAACAGTAGTGCGCTGTTTTCCAGGCTAAATCATTTTTGATTTCATAGCTTAACACATAATCTGCAATATCTGCTAATACCTGATCCGGTTGTGGTCTTTCGTTTGAAATGTGTGATGACATCTTTATTTTTTAGTTTAATTATGAATTGATTTTTTTATTTTCTGTTTTCGATGTTGACAAAGTCTTTATTTTCAGGACCTGTATAATTGGCACTTGGGCGGATAATTTTTCCATCCTGTCTTTGTTCAATAATGTGTGCGCTCCATCCTGTGACTCTTGAAATCACAAATAGTGGAGTAAACATCAGGGTAGGAGCTCCCATCAGATGGTAAGATACTGCTGAGAACCAGTCCAGATTGGGGAACATTTTCTTTTCTTCCCACATCACAGTTTCCAGTCTTTCAGCAATATTGTACAGCAGCATATCTCCGGCTTCCTCGGAAAGTTCTTTGGCTACTTTTTTAATGACTACATTTCTTGGGTCCGATATGGTATAAACAGGATGTCCGAATCCGATGATTACTTCTTTGTTGGCAATACGTTTTCTAATGTCTTCTTCTGCTTCATCAGGAGAATTGTAGCGGCTTTGGATTTCAAAAGCCACCTCATTGGCTCCTCCATGTTTTGGACCTCTCAAAGCACCAATAGCTCCTGTGATACAAGAATAAAAGTCTGATGAGGTTCCGGCAATGACACGTGCGGTAAAAGTAGAAGCATTAAACTCATGTTCAGCATACAGATTAAGAGATATTTCCATTGCTTTCACCCATGAATCAGGAGCTTTTTTACCATGTAAAAGGTGAAGGAAATGCCCGCCAATAGTATCATCATCAGTTTCTACATTGATTTCTTTGCCATTGTGGGTATAGTGATACCAGTATAAAAGCCCGGAACTGAATGATGCTAATAATTTATCTGCAATATCTCTTGCTCCGGCTACATTGTGATCATCTTTTTCCGGCTGAATACTTCCAATTGCTGAAACCATCGAACGCATAACGTCCATGGGATGTGCGGCCGCCGGAATACTTTTTAAGATATTTCTTACAGAGTGGGGAAGTCCTCTCAGTGATTTTAATTTTGCTTTATAATTTTTGAGTTGAGCTTCAGTAGGCAGCTGGCCATAAATCAGAAGATAGGCTACTTCCTCAAATTGCGCTCTTTCTGCAAGATCCAGGATGTCATAGCCTCTGTAATGGAGATCATTTCCGCTTTTTCCTACACTGCAAAGAGCGGTATTACCTGCTGTCACTCCGGAAAGTGCTACGCTTTTTTTAGGCTTAAATGTTGGTTCGCTATTCGTTGACATGAGTATTTTGTTTAAAAAGGTTATCTAATTTTTGTTCATAATCATGGTAGCCAATGCTTTGATAGAGTTCTTCTCTGGTCTGCATTGTGTCCAGTACATGCGCTTGTGTTCCATCTTTGCGGATATGCTGATATACATTCTGTGCGGCTTTATTAGCTGCTCTGAAGGCAGAAAGAGGATAGAGGATAAGCCCTACACCTGCGTTTTTCAGTTCTTCAACGGTGTACATTTTGATCATCCCAAACTCAGTAATGTTGGCTAGTACAGGGATTCTGGCAGCATCAACAAATTTTTGATAAAAGCTTAAGTCAGGAACTGCTTCAGCAAAAATGAAATCTGCACCGGCTTCTTTGTAGGCGATGGCTCTTTCTAGCGTTTTTTCAAGACCTTCATTTGCAAAGGCGTCTGTTCTGGCTCCAATCACAAAATTTTCATCGGTACGGGCATCTGCAGCTGCTTTAAGTCTATCTACCATTTCCTCTTTGCTTACGATTTCTTTTCCAGGGCGGTGTCCGCAACGTTTTGCACCTACCTGATCCTCAATGTGAATGGCTGCTGCTCCGGCTTTGATTAATGATTTTATAGTTCGGGCAACATTAAAAGCAGAAGGCCCAAATCCTG
The DNA here is from genome assembly GCF_002025665.1 of Chryseobacterium indologenes. GTDB lineage: Bacteria > Bacteroidota > Bacteroidia > Flavobacteriales > Weeksellaceae > Chryseobacterium > Chryseobacterium metallicongregator. Next base: position 1,094,362 of record NZ_CP018786.1, read on the forward strand.
TATCAATATCTACCAAAAGTGGTAAATCACAAATATTAGTAATACGCTGAACATCTATGAGTACATCATCCAGAGTCGTAATTCCTAAATCAGGAATTCCTAAAGACCCTGCAGCAACACCTCCTCCTGAAAGATAAATGGCATTAAAACCAGCCTGCTGTGCTAATAATGCATGGTTTGCATTGATGGCTCCAACAATCTGAAGAGGATTTTCTTTTTCCATAGCCTCCCGGAATTTTAAGCCGGGCGACTTCCAATTTTCATTTTTGATCATTATAATATTTATTGTTGAGTTGAAATTTGTTTGTTATTAAAGAAGCGGAAGAGCTGTAAAGACATCGCTTTTGAGTAAAAAGTAAAAAGTAGGAAAGGAGTTGAGACATCTTTCCATTGTGCTGATGTTGGGAATTTTGAGAAACTCTGATTGTACAGGTTTGTAAAATAAACCTGTTGAAACTCCACGAATAATTAAAATTGCTTTGGTACACCTTATCCCTTTTTACATTGATTAAATCCTATAAAAAGTTCTCTGTAAACTTCGCGGTGCTTTATTAAGAAAGAAAAATTACGGAAAGGGGATACGAATGAGCTACAGAATCATGAGAAGCACGAAACGTACGCTCATATTCATCTCAAAAAATAACACAGTTTGATAAAAAAGTTATCGTACTATATCCATATCGCATCATACCTGACTGTAAGCTTCAAATCGCGAAAGCATCGTCAATACGAAATAGGCAGGTCTCCTGACTTGTAACTGTTTTTATCATCCTTCCCATATAAAAAATATACAGTGGATATCAATTGATAAAAACTTTTTGTATGTTACTTACAGTTGCGCGACAGTTCGTGATTTACACACGATTCCCTTTTAATACACAGCTAAGTGTAACCAGTTTCGGTTGATAAAGAAGGTTTTAAGAACTCCTTGGTGGTAAATATAAGTATTTTATAATAACGAAAAAGATATTTTATGTAATCAATAGTTTTTTTACTGTAATCTATTGGAAATTATTGAGTTGTGGTGCGTGTGTTAGGGTAAAAACGGATTGTTTATGTTGTTAAATTAATATAAAAGATAACCGGAAAATTAAAGATAGTTAATAAATTTGCTGTTCTTCTTTCATTTTATAAATTTTATTAATCGTATATTATTGATTATGGTAGACATTGCAGAATTTAAACAAAATCTGGGTTTGAGTGAAGTTCCTGTAGAGCTTGAAAAACTGATTTACTTCCAGAATACTATCTCTTCGTTTGAAAATTATTCGCAAGGATTTGGTGTACTAATCGATAGTAAATCAGGACTGAAAAGCTGGAGTGATGATGAAAGTTTTTTGAATAATATATTACCTTTTGCTCAGGCTAATGGTTCCGGTTCATTCTATGCGATCTGGAATAATGCAACGGATCAGTCTTTGAATAAAATACCTGTTGTGGTTTTTGGAGATGAAGGTGGAGTTCATATTGTCGCTGAAAATAGTGTACAGCTTTTACATTTGCTTACTTTTGACACTGAAATTTCCGTAGATTGTGATGAAGCTTATTTTTATAGAGATGAAGAGGATTATGAAGAGAGTCCGGATTTAAATGAGTATTTGAGGTGGATGAAAGGAGATTACGGTTTAAGCCAGATTGAAGAACCTGATGTGTTGATTCAAAATGCTCAGGCCCGATATAAAGAAAGTTTTGATATATGGTTTGGACAATACTTTGAAGATCATTAATCTTGTATTAATAACTTCTCTGTATAAGATTTTCATTTTTGATAAGTGAAGTTTTTTTTGAGTGAAAAAGGATTCGAACCTTTGACCGTCCTGATTACAAATCGGGATGCTCTATCCCTGTTATATTTATAAGTTTTTGAATTCTGGATTTACTTTTCCATGCTTTGATTTGTCTTTCTCTTTTATATGCTATTGATTTGGATTCGAAAGTTTCAAAATAAACAATAACCCAATCTTTAGCTTTTGATGTAAATCCTTTGTGATCAGATAAGTGTTTTCTTAATCTTTCCTGTAAAGATTCTGAAGAATGCCCAATGTAGAATTTTTCTAAGGTCTTGGAATGAAGTATATAATACATGGAACTAATATAAACAAAAAAGACTCACTGTTTCCAGTAAGTCTTTAAGTGAGCGCGAAAGGATTCGAACCTTTGACCGTCCCGATTACAAATCGGGATGCTCTATCCCTGTTATATTTATAAGTTTTTGAATTCTGGATTTACTTTTCCATGCTTTGATTTGTCTTTCTCTTTTATATGCTATTGATTTGGATTCGAAAGTTTCAAAATAAACAATAACCCAATCTTTAGCTTTTGATGTAAATCCTTTGTGATCAGATAAGTGTTTTCTTAATCTTTCCTGTAAAGATTCTGAAGAATGCCCAATGTAGAATTTTTCTAAGGTCTTGGAATGAAGTATATAGCAAAAATACATGGAACTAATATAAACAAAAAAGACTCACTGTTTCCAGTAAGTCTTTAAGTGAGCGCGAAAGGATTCGAACCTTTGACCGTCTGCTTAGAAGGCAGATGCTCTATCCAGCTGAGCTACGCACCCTTAGAAGTTGATTCTCGCTTAGTAAATAAGCACATTAAAAAGTCGGGGCGGCAGGATTCGAACCTGCGACCTCCTGGTCCCAAACCAGGCGCGATGACCGGACTACGCTACGCCCCGAATATATAAGAAGAGCGGAGGGTAAGGGATTCGAACCCTTGCGACACTTTCGCGTCGACAGTTTAGCAAACTGCTCCGTTAACCACTCCGGCAACCCTCCTTTTTTGTTTATTTTTTAATGATCGTTGTTCCGTTATTGCGAGTGCAAATATAGAACAGATTTCTTTATTTACCAAATAAAATTCAAGAAATTTTTGTGTATTTTTGAGGTAATAAATCATTCAAAAACCAAACTGATGCGTAAAACATTATATATCATCGGATTAAGTACTTTTGTTTTTTCATGTACTTCCCAACAAAATGTGAAAAAAAATACTTACAAACCGAAAACCCCAATAACACAGGCGAAACCAACGGTTCAAACAACTCCTCCGGTGGCTTCAAAACCAAAAGTTGTATCTGATCATGGAGTAGACTTTTTTACTACTAATATAGCAGACCCAACAAAAAATGATAATACGGCAAGTTATGGTTCTATTGTATCTGCAAAACCAGCCGGATATAAGGTGGTGAAAACTTATTTCCCTGCGGTAGCCCAGAATTTCAGACAACGTTATCTTATATTACATTATACAGCTCTTCCGGACGATAAATCTCTTACTGTTCTTACCCAACAGGCAGTGAGTGCCCATTATCTGGTAAATAATACAGGAGATAACGAGATCTATCAATTGGTAGATGAAAATAAGCGAGCCTATCATGCAGGAGTAAGCGCGTGGAGAAATGACAAAAATCTCAACGATAATTCTATTGGTATTGAAATTGTAAATACAGGCTATACCACAGATAGTACAGGTAAAAGAACTTTTGCTCCTTTTAGCGATGACCAGGTGAAAAAAGTTGCTGCCTTGGTTAAAGATATTGTGACAAGATATCAGATTCAACCTACAAATGTATTGGCACATGCCGATATTGCACCTACAAGAAAACAGGATCCGGGACCTATGTTCCCATGGAAAAAACTGTATGATGAGTACCAGGTTGGAATGTGGTATGATGAAGCAGCTAAACAGACTTATCTTGAGGCAGCACAGGCTGATATTACAGCAAGATATAATGAGGCCAGTTTTATCTTCCTTATTCAGACTTCATTGCAGAAATTTGGATATGCACTTGATCTTAGCGGAAAATGGGATGATGCTACGAAGAAAACAATTGAAGCTTTCCAGTATCATTTCCGTCCACAGAATTATGACGGAATTATGGATGGAGAAACATGGGCAATACTCCAAGCTTTAAATCAAAAATATCCAACAAAATAATTCAAATTAAAACGCATCGGTTAGATGCGTTTTTGCTATCTTTAAACGATCAAAAACAGTAAAATATCTGTAATGGAAAATTTCAGAAAAGAAAGTGATTTATTAGGCGAACTGAATGTGCCTTTAGATGCTTATTATGGGGTTCAGACACAAAGAGCTATTGACAATTTCAAAATTTCAGGGCAGCTTTTGTCTTCATATCCGGATTTCATAAAAGGATTGGCTTTTGTAAAAAAAGCAGCAGCTAAAACCAATTATGAACTTGGACTTCTAGACGAAAACCTGTATTTTAAAATAGCAGAAGCGTGTGATGAAATTGTAGAAGGGAAATATCATGAGCAGTTTCCGGTAGATATGATTCAGGGAGGAGCAGGAACTTCCATCAACATGAATGCGAATGAAGTGATCGCCAATATCGTGTTGGAAAAACTAGGGAAAAATAAAGGAGAGTACGAATTCTGTTCACCTAATGACCATATCAACCTTTCTCAGTCTACCAACGATGCTTACCCTACAGCAATCAAAATGGGATTGCTTCAGATGAATATCGGACTGGTAGAAAAGCTTGAAAGAATTATTACCGCTTTCCGTGCAAAAGGACAGGAGTTTCATGATGTTATCAAAATGGGTCGTACGCAGCTTCAGGATGCCGTTCCAATGACTTTGGGCCAGGAGTTTGAAGCTTATGCTGCTACTTTGGAAGAGGATATTTCCAAACTGAATAACAACGCCAACCTATTTGTAGAAGTGAATATGGGAGCAACGGCTATCGGAACAGGATTAAACGCTCCGGTAGGATATGCCACTCTTTGTGCTAAAAACTTAGCTCAGATTACAGGATTCCCGATTGTTTCAGCACCGGATTTGGTAGAAGCTACTCCTGACACAGGATCTTATGTCATCTACTCTTCAGCAACAAAACGTCTTGCCGTGAAATTATCAAAAATCTGTAACGATTTAAGATTACTTTCATCAGGTCCAAGAGCTGGTCTTTTTGAAATCAACCTGCCACCAATGCAGCCAGGATCTTCTATCATGCCAGGGAAAGTAAATCCTGTAATTCCGGAAGTAGTAAATCAGGTTTGTTTCAAAGTATTTGGAAATGATCTTACTGTAACTTTTGCTGCAGAAGCAGGACAGTTACAGCTGAATGTAATGGAACCGGTACTTTCTCATGCCATCATGGAAAATATCAACTTCCTTTGCAATGCCTTAGATACCCTTCGTGACAAGTGTGTAGTAGGAATTACTGCCAATAAAGAAATTTGCCTGAATATGGTAAAACATAGCATTGGTATTGTAACAGCATTGAACCCTTATATCGGGTACAAACAATCTACACAGATTGCAAAAGAAGCACTGGAAACCGGAAAAAGCGTTTACAACCTTGTCCTTGAAAAAGGAATTCTTTCTCAAGAGAAACTGGACGAAATCCTTGATCCGAAAAACATGCTGAAACCGCATAACAAATAAACTCTATAAACGATGAATGATCAATGGTAATTGATATCCTAAAGATTTCTTATCATTGATCACTCATCATTAATCAATTATAATTCGTGAGGTTTTTAATCATAATTCCTGCCCATAACGAAGAAGACAACCTCCCATTTACTCTTACTTCTCTGCAACAGCAAAGTAGCAAAGATTTTAAAGTGGTGGTAGTGAATGACGGTTCTACAGACAGAACAGCTGAGGTCATCAGAAATTATACAGAAACTGATTCACGTTTTGAAACAGTCACTCTTCAGAAATCTGAACATCAGCCAGGGTCTAAAGTCGTTCATGCTTTTAAAAACGGACTTCAGACTCAATCTATGGATGAATTTGATATCATCTGTAAATTTGATGCCGATATCATCCTTCCGGAAAACTATCTGACAGCAGTAGAAACCGCTTTCGCCACTATCCCTGAATATGGGCTGGTAGGAGGACTTCTGTACATTGAAAAAGACGGAAACTGGGTGTATGAAGGGAATTCCAATAAACATCATGTAAGAGGTCCTATGAAGGCGTATCGTAAAGAATGCTTTGTTCAGATTGGTGGTTTAAGGGAAACGTTGGGCTGGGATAATATTGATTCCATATTACTCGATAATCTGGGATGGAAAGAAGTGGTGATTCCGGAGCTCCATGTAAAACTGATTAAAGTAAAAGGAGCTGATTACACCATACGTCCGGCAGATTATTATGGAAGGTATTTTTATTTCCTGGGACTGAACAGGTTTCTGGCTTATATAGCCTCTTCAAAAGAAGCTATGAAAAGCAAATCTGCTTCATTTTTCTTCGATATTATAAACTCTTATGAAAGCTGCAGGTCAAAGAAACTTGAACTGAAAATTACCAAAGAAGAACAGAAAACTGTTAACGATCAACGTTGGAGAATGTTGAAAAAGAAATGGCTGAAAATGTAGAAGAAGATTTTTTAAACATTGTAAATGTTCATCAATAGAAACGGGTTTTAACCCGTTTAATAAAAAAATAAGATTCCATTGGCTTTAGCCAAAACTTAAGATATAACTCTCGCAAGCCTGTGAAAAAAATAGCTTACATAGAAATAGATACCCATGCAGAAATTGCTCAGGCTTTCATGGATATTATGGAAGGTTCTCAGGATTTTGCGGTAGACTATTATTTTTCAAAGAGAATCAAAGATCAAGTAAGTCACCGCCATGAAGCTGTGTTTTTATCAGATAGTTCTATGATTCTGGATCAATTAAAGGGAAAAGGATATGATCTTGTGGTAATAGGTACTGTACACCGTTATTTTAATACATTTTTAGCAATCACAAAAAAGTACAATGCGGCAGTTATTTCCCATAATCTTAATTTCATAAAAGCTTCTAAGCTGGATCTGATGAAAAGTGTTTTCAAAGGAGATGTTATTTTCAGATTAAAACTATGGCTGAAAGAAGGACTATTCTACAAAACTAAAGTTTATCAGACATCAAGATCTCTTTTCGTACTGGATGCTGCTTTGATTTCAGAGAGATATCAGCTTTTACCTCTGTTCTATACCAGAGATTTTGACAAGACAAAAAATGAAAATCTTGTCGTGGTAATCCCTGGTGGTGTTTCACAGAAAAGAAGAGATTATCATTATATTTTTGAAACGATTCAGAATCTGCATACGGATCAATCTTGTAAATTTATATTCCTGGGAAAAGCCAGCGGACATGAATTAAAACAACTACAACATTTATCTGAAAAACTGCCTGAAAATATTCATATTACCTATTTTTCCGAAAGAGTATCTTCCGAAGATTTTGAACAATGGATGAAGAAGGCAGATGTTTTATGGTGCCCGATTCAGCAGGATACAGAGTTTTTCAGCATGAAAGAAGCTTATGGGCAAACTAAAATGACAGGAAACCTTGGTGATGCCATAGCGTATGGAAAACTGGCAGTTTTTCCCAAGAATTACCCTTCAAAAAGTGACTTTATTATTCCTGAAAAAGAAAATATTCTTGAGCAGTTAAAAGCTCTTTCAGACACTCCGTTTGATTTTTATACAACCTATAGCAAGAAAGAAGTTCAACAAAAAATGGAACAATTCTTACAGGGTCTAATCTGATTTTCTTTGCCTTAAAACACCTTATTTGATCTTAAATACACTCTTAATAAACCTCATATTCAGATAGTCTTCAATCGGGAATATTTTTGTGAAATAATTTCCTACATAAATGAGTATCAGAACAACAGCTGGTTTGTAAACGAGATTCAACAGATTGCTGTCGAAGTTCGGAAGGACAATAGCAACTGTAATGGCTAGCGTGCAGATGATAGAGACAAAAATCATTTCAATACTTAAAGGAGAAACTTTAAATACAATATAATTGAAAATGATTTTTACAACATTGTAAATGGTAAGGGAAATCGCTGTAGATAAAGCAATTCCAATCAATTTAAGATCTGTATTCTTAATGAAGTAATAGTTCAATCCAATAGTAAGTCCGGCCAGTAAAAGCATCACCAGAATATTGAATCTGTAATATTTTGAAAGCGAAATAATATTCCCGTTGAATCCTGTTGCAAGGTCTATCAATACTGCAGAGCCCCAGATCCAGACTACAGGTTCATATTCTCTGAGCATGGTTCCGTTCTTTGGCATAAATTGCGTCAGGTAAGGGAATCCCACCATGATACAGGAGAATAAAACGGCTCCAAGGAAATACAGGGTTAAAGATGTCTTTTTGTGGAATCTGTCCAGTTCGACCATATCTCCGTCTGCCAGAGTTTTGTTGATGATAGGTGCCGAAATATTAAATAATCCAAGCTGTGGAATAGAAATCAATGAGATCAGAGCATACAGAACAGAATAAATTCCTACTTCTTCCATTCCCATAAATTCTCCGATCATAAAACTGTTGATCGCCAGATAATTTCCAAAAGTTCCCAGGAATCCAAAGAAACTGTAATTGAAAAATTCTTTCCAGAAATTATTCTTTTTAAAATAATCGGTATTGAAATCCAGCTGAATTTTTTCCAATTTATTCGTATAATATATATACCCCAAAAGCATTAAAAAGAAGATTCCAAAAAAGAAAGCATATGCAATGGTCTGTGATGTAGAAGCTGTAATATTCTGCGATAAAGCAAAGAAAAAGAGACAAAACGCTCCCAGATTGGCTATTTTCGGAAACAGATTATCGAAAATATTGGAAACCACAATTCTTTTATAATTGGATGTATATTTATTGAAAATAGCGCAAAATGAAAGAATTAAAATCAGGGGAAGAATCATTTCTTTGATCTTCCATGCCTCAGAATGCCTGAACTTTGGATAAAAATAAGGAAGGATAAAAAATACAGCCGTGAAAATAACAAAGTTGATAAAAACCGTCAGTAGTGACAGTGACAGCATATTCTGTTTTTTACCATCCTTTTCCACGGTGTGAAAAAACTTTACATTCGAATAGGAAATACCCAATACAACAAAGGGAACCAGCATCTCAGCTGTAGGAAGAATGTAGCGAAGCTTTCCGTAAAATTCAAAATCATTCGGAAATATAAATATTGCGGAAACGGTGCCCAGCAAAAAACCAATATAACCGATAATGGAATATTTGAAGCCTTGTCTCGCTACTACACTCATAAGTTGTTTTAAATGTTTTTAGGTATAAAAATAATATTGTTGATGTACTGAGTTTTATTTTTTTCGTCGTTTGTATTTTGTATTATGATATCTTCTGTAAGATCTTCCAGTGTAAAGCTGTTTCTGTTCAGATATCTGGCATCGTATCCCCAGCTCATCACTTTGGATATTTCATTCCATATAGGAGTTTCATGGTGTCTTTGCTCCATTTCAACCATTAGTGTCGGCTTGAACTGTCTGATGGTTTCTCTCGCTCCGGAAAGAGTCTTTATTTCGTTTCCTTCAACATCTATTTTGATAAAATCAAGTCTGTTGAAATGTTCCAGTGCTGCCCATTCGTCAAGTTTAATAACTTTTACTTGTTCCGTATAGCTTTTCTCTTCTCCTTTTTCTTTGTAAGAAGTGTTTAAAGTACCACGGGAAGCAATAGTTTTTCCATTAATAATGGGTACTTTGAACTCTGCCATTCTGTTTTCATCCGAAAGAGCCAGAGGGAGAATGTGCATGTCAGAAAACAGTCTTTTCAGTCTTCTGTAAAGCTTTTTATTAGGTTCAAAACCATAAATATGCTCATGCTTCAAGGTGTTTTCCAGCTGAAAAAGGAAAGTTCCCACATTAGCACCAATATCCAGTATCACAGCATTTTTAGAAAGGTATTCTTTGATCCATACCAATTCCGGTTCTACATTACGTTCCGAAAAGTTATTTTTATTAAGATTATTTAAAGCTTTAAAATATCTTTTTTTGTAGAAATTCGGGCTTATGTATTGTAGTTTCTCTGCAATTTTTTGGTATAAAGACATCTTTGGCTTTTTGGCGAACAGCAAAGATACGTAAAAATGTAAAACTTTTCTTAAAAAATGTTAATTATAATGGTTTGATTTTCAGGATGGATTCCTGAAATTTGTTTTTGTAACCTGTTGGATTTTACTATATTTTTGATTTGTCACAGAGACACCTGTATACCCTGAACATTTCTTTAAAACATTCTGTAGAAATAGAAATTCAGCCAAAATACACTCAATCATCTGCAAAAAACCGAGTGATCTGTAGTTGAAAAATAAAACTGTCTAAAGAAAAGGGGTATTCAGGAAATCATTGAAAGGTTTCATCAGTTTGAAAACTTTGGTCATGTTTTTCACTGCATTTTTGTCCAAGACTTCCTCATCTTTCAGAGAATAGACGACAATAAAGTTTTTAAGTTTGAGATATTCTCCCATAGGATCTTCTTTCTCAAAACCCTGAGGTATTTTCTTCAGTTTATCTTCCTGGTCAAGCTCCGGAAAATGTTTTTTGAAATCTTTATTATTGAGAATTTTTAGAAAATCATCTCCATATAAAGAAATCTCCTTGCGAACATCTTTCAGGACAGAAGATTCAGGCATGTAGATTCCTCCGGCTAAAAAGGACTTTCCTGGTTCCATGTGAAGATAATAACCTCCTTTCTGATTTCCCTTACCCATTCCCAGAGAAGCTCCGAAATTGGTTTTGTAAGGAGATTTGTCCTTGGAAAAACGGGTATCTCTGTAAATCCTGAATAAGGCCTTTTTACTGTCTATTTTAGCAAGTTCTTCATCGAAACCGGACATCTCTCTGATGAGTTCATCTAAGAATGAAACCACATTTTGCTGAGATTCTGTGTACAGGTTTTTATTTTCAGTAAACCAATCGCGGTTATTGTTTTTATTTAATTTGTTTAAAAAATCAAATGTATTGGAAGATATACTTGCAGACATATTGTAATAGGTGTTTTTTTGTTATTAAGTGATATTCAAAATGGTTTCTAAATCCGGAATCTTCGTACCTCGAATCCCGGATCAAAATCTCAAAGCCTCAAATCTCGCAACCCGAACCCCGGATCTCATAACTCAAATGTACAAAAACTATTCATATCTCAATGCTTCGATCGGATCTAGTTTTGAAGCTTTCAACGCCGGGTAATATCCGAAAAATACGCCTGTTACAGCACACACAATGAAGGAAACAATAATGGAAGATTCTGTAATAAAAGTAGGCCATGAAAGGAAAAAAGTAACCAGTTCCGAAGACAGGATGCCTAAAAGTACCCCAAGAATTCCACCGGTAATGCTGATCAGTACCGCTTCAATAAGAAACTGGTAGAGGATATCTTTTCCTCTTGCTCCGATAGACATTCTCAACCCAATTTCTTTGGTTCGTTCTGTGACAGAAACGTACATAATATTCATGATTCCGATTCCACCTACAATAAGGGAAATTCCGGCAATAGCAGATAAGAGTACAGTCAGAAGCTGACTGGTAGAACTCATGGTTGAGATAAGCTCCGCCTGAGTTCTTACGCTGAAATCATCATTATTTCCGTCTGCAGGCAGTTTATGCTGTTTTCTCAGAATTTCTGAAACCTGATCTGTGGCCTGTTGTGAAGTGTTTTCATTCGAAGAAGCGGCATAAATGGTCTGAACATAGGTAATTCCTAAAAATCTTCTCTGAACGGTATTGAACGGGGCGATTATTACATCATCCTGATCCTGCCCGAAGGCATTAGATCCTTTTGAAGCCAGAATTCCAATTACTTTCATAGGAACTTTATTGAATCTGATGATGCTTCCTACAGCATCTTCACTGTTGGGAAATAAATTATTGTAAACCGTCTGTCCGAGAAGACAAACTTTATTAGATGAAGTGACATCCTTTTTGGTGAAAAGATTGCCTTCTGCAATACTCCAGTCTCTGATGCTGAAATATTCCTCATTCACGCCCTGTAGTTGAGTAGGCCAGTTATTCGCTCCGTTGATGGATTGTCCGTTGGTTTGTACGGCAGGGGAGACGTAAGAAACATCAGGAGCTCCTTTTGAAATGGCGTCTGCGTCCTGTGGCCGCAGTGTTTGTAATCCGGAAGCTCCAATTCTGGCACCTCCTGAAACATTCACATTGCTGGACGGACGGATGGTAATCATATTAGAGCCCATCGAAGAAAGCTGGTCGCTGATGCTTTTTTTTGAACCTTCTCCAATGGCGGTCATTGCAATCACTGAAGCCACACCAATAATAATACCGAGCATGGTTAAAAATGCACGAAGCTTATTTCTTAAAAGGGCTTTCCAGGCAATCCTGAAGAGGTTTGAGAGGTTCATTGTAATAAATTTTCAGATTAAAATTATTTATAATCGTCGTTTACCGGAAGATTTTCTAAGGCTTCTCTGGCTGATTTTATATTATCGTTTTTAACATCTTTAATCACTTTTCCGTCCCGAAGCGTTACTGTTCTGCTGCTAAAAGTAGCAATATCAGGTTCGTGGGTTACAAAAACAATGGTTCGTCCCTGATGGTGAAGATCCTGCATAAGTGCCATGATTTCATAAGATGTTCTGGTATCCAGATTTCCTGTGGCTTCGTCTGCAAGAATCATCACAGGCTCATTTACCAAAGCTCTGGCTATAGCTACTCTCTGCTGTTGTCCTCCAGACATCTGATTGGGGAGGTGATCAATTCTGCTCTCTAGTTTTACTGCAGTCAAAGCATCTATGGCTCTTTTGTGGCGTTCTTCTGTAGATATTTTTGAATTATAAAGAAGTGGAAGTTCTACATTCTCCTTTGCCGTAGTTCTGGGAAGTAGATTGTAAGACTGAAATACAAACCCTATTTTCTGATTTCTGAGAACAGCTAGTTCATCACGATCAAGATTTTTAATGTTAACACCATCCAGAATATAATCTCCTCCTGAAGGTTTGTCCAGACAGCCAATAATATTCAGTAAGGTGGATTTTCCTGAGCCGCTGCTTCCCATAATGGTAACAAATTCGCCTCTTTCCACTGTAAATGTTACGCCTTTCAGTGCATGAACAACTTCTTCGCCCATCCTGAATTCTCTTTTCAGATCCATGATCTCCAGAATTTTTTCTGCCATGACTTTTTGTTTTAGGTTTGCTGGTTGATTAGGAGTATAAAATTCTTGTTATCTTGGTCCGCTGCCACCGCCACTGCTGTTTCTGTTGTTTCCACTACCTCTTCTTTGAGGCATGAAAGGGCTTTTGGCCTGTCCACCGGAAGATTTTTTCGACAGAACTTTATAGCCGGTGATGATATTGTCATTTTTATTTAACCCTGAAACAACCTGTATTTCGGTGTCATTATCCATTCCTGTTTTTATCTTTTTACGGGAAATGGTACTGTCTTTTGCAATCACCCATACCGCCGCTTCGTTTTTGTTTTCAGTTCCTTTGTTTTGATTTTTACCTTGTCTTTTTTCATGTTTTTTACCATAGGCAAACGAAGCATTTACTTTATATTTTTTAATCACCAGGCTGTCAGGTCTGAAACTCGTAGCCGCTACCGGAATTTTCATAATGTTGTCTAAAACCTGAGTGTAAATTGTGATATTGGCTGTCATTCCCGGCTTCAGTTTTAAGCTTGAATTATCTGCATTAATGATGGTGGTATAATTCACAACATTTGATGAAACGGTAGGATGAAGACGAACTTCCGAAACCTCACCGTCAAAAGTTTCATCCGGAAAAGCATCTACTGTAAATGTGGCTTTCTGGCCTACTTTTACATTTCCGATATCTGCTTCGTCCACCGATGCCCGAACTCGCATCTTGGTAAGATCCTTGGCAATACTGAAAAGGGTAGGAGTACTGAAGCTTGAAGCCACAGTTTGTCCTTCACTTACATTTCTGTTGAGTACCGTTCCGTCAATGGGAGAATAAATATTAGTTAACGACAGATTTTTATTGGCGGTGGAAAGCTGAGCATTCACTGAACCTACCTGCGCTTTTGCGGCATTGTACTGATTGGTGGCAACATCATAATCTGCCTTGCTGATAGCACCCACTTTGTACAGTTGTGACTGTCTGTTGATATTGATTTCGTTATAAGCCAGATTGCTTTTTGCATTTTGCAGATTGGCTTTGATCTGCTGTGACTGGAACTGAAGTAAATCCGGATCTAAAGTAGCCAGTAATTCACCTTTTTTCACAGTAGAATTGAAATCCACATAAATATTTTTAATGATTCCCGATACCTGAGTACCCACTGCAACCGTATCTACAGGCTGAATAGTTCCTGTAGCCGTAATGGAATTTGAAATTTCTCCCATTTCAGGCTTCACTGTTTCCATCTGAATTTTTATTTCTTTTTCCCGAATGAAGAAAAACCAGACTGCACCTGTTACAATGATGCCGCCCACAACCCAGTACAACCATTTTTTATTCTTTGTTTTCATAGCTTACTTTAGATTTATAGGGTTACCTGCGTAAAATTCGTAGATCTGTTTATTGAGGATTGCTGTATATTTTGCCTGAAGATAATTCTGAACAGACTGTATATAAAGCAATCGTTGTTGTTGAAGTTGTACATAATCAATGCTTCCGATTTTCATCTGAGCATTCACGATATCATAACTCTGCTTGCTGATATTCATTTGCTGGGAAGATGAATCGTATTGGGACAATGCATTCTGAAGATTGATATAAGACTGTTCTACCTGTTGATTCAGGATCGTTTTGGTGTTCTGTAAGTCAAGATTGGCTTGTTCAATGGCGATTTTTGATTTCTCAATCTGTGTTTTGTAAATTCTGTTGTTGTAAATCGGAATACCAAGGCTTAATCCGATGGGCATATAAAAATTGTTTCCCAACTGGTTAAAATAATTTCCATTTCCGTTAGAATAATTGGTGGAAATGTTTCCAACTAAACTCAAAGTAGGTTGAATAGATGCCTTAGCCATCTTCAGATTGGTATTGGAGTTTTCTACATTCAGTTCACTGTATTTTACTTCCGGACGTTGATTTTGTGCCAGATTTTGAACATCTTGTAAGGGTTTCAATTGATCATCTACGATAATGCTGTCTGGCTTTACAATTTGAAAATCATAATTTGAAGGCAGCTGCAGGATTTGTTTTAAGTTAACAGTATTGGTCCGTAGATTGTTCTGGGCGGCTACCAGGTTGTACTGATCCTGGGCGACTTGAGATTGGATCTGAAGATAATTTAATTTGGAAAGGCTTCCGGCTTTATACAGCTGATCACCTTGTTTTAACTGAGTTTGGGTGGTTTTCAGAACATTTTCAAGGGAAATGATGTTTTCCTGGTTCATCAGAATATTCAGATAGGCCTGGGTGATATTGAGTGTGATATTATTTTCGGATTCCTGTACAGACAAATCTGCCATTTGCACGAGAAGATTCTTAGAAGTTTCATTGTTTTTAATATAGTTGGCATGATAAAGGGTCATGGAAGAATTGGCTCCGATACTTTGGGATTGTGCTCCGGTCATGTGAAGTCCTTCACTTCCATTGAGAGCAAAAAGTCCTTGTGAAACGGTTCCGCTTACATTAGGATATTTGGCGTCTTTTGCCTGAAGAAGATCCTGTTGGGCAGAATTTTTTGAAAGCCTGAGGGAATTGATGGAAATATTATTTTCTTTGGCATATTCAATACAATTTTCCAGAGTCCAGGCGGACGGATAATTAGGTGTTTGGGCAAATATTTCAACGAGTATACACGAGAATATCAAAAAGAAAAATTTGCTTTTCATGGCTTTATTTTTGAAAATTCATAAATAACACAGAAAAAATCAATCCAATTTAATAAAAAAAAATAATGTTTAACAACTTTTTAACCCAAACCTTGTTTTTTTAGATTTAATTTTCCAAAAATTAAAAATATATTAAAGGATTGTGAATTTAAGTTTGCATATTTAAAAATTTATTCAAAAACAAATCAAATATTTATTGTATCTTTGCAAAAATTTTAAAATAGTTAATGAATTTATTTACGGAAACCAATTTAAGTCCTGATATCCTTAAGGCAATTGGCGAACTGGGTTACGAAAGCCCAACAGAAATCCAAAAACAGACTATCCCTTTTATTCTTTCAGATATTCGCGACTTGATCGCACTTGCGCAGACAGGGACAGGCAAAACAGCAGCGTTTTCGCTTCCGATTTTGGATATGATTGACGATACGAGTCGCAAAATCCAATTATTGGTGCTTTGTCCGACACGGGAATTATGTCTTCAGATTTCGAAGGACATAAAGAATTACTCTAAGTATATGAAAGACATCAAGACAACTGCGGTTTATGGTGGAAGTAGTATTGTAGAGCAGATGAGATCTTTGAAGGATAAACCACAAATTATCGTGGGAACTCCGGGAAGAGTAATTGATCTTATCAACAGAAAAGCATTAGACTTTTCTGCGATTCATTGGTTAGTATTAGACGAAGCTGATGAAATGCTTTCTATGGGATTCAAGGATGAATTGGAAACCATTCTAAGCGAAACTCCGGAAACGAAACAAACTTTCTTATTCTCTGCAACGATGAATAAAGAAGTGGAGAGAATTTCCAAAAATTATCTTACAAAACCACACCGTATTTCAGTAGGTTCTATCAACGAAGTGAAGAAGAACATTACTCACGAATACTATGTTGTAGGATACCGTCAGAAAAAAGAAGCATTGAAGAGACTTATTGATGCAAACCCTAACCAGTACTCCATTATCTTCTGTAGAACGAGAATGGAAACTCAGGAGGTTGCTGATTTCTTAATGCAGAACGGATATGCAGCTGATGCTCTTCATGGTGATCTTTCTCAGGCACAGAGAGATACGGTGATGAAGAAATTCAGATTGAAAAACATTGATATTCTTGTAGCGACAGACGTGGCAGCAAGAGGATTGGATGTAAACTCTTTAACTCACGTTATTCACTTCTCTTTACCAGATGATCCTGAAGTATTCGTTCACAGAAGCGGTAGAACAGGTAGAGCTGGAAAAGATGGTATTTCTATGGCTTTAATCAAGCCTGAAGAAAGCAGAAAGCTGAAACAGATCAAATCTGCAACAAAAATTGAAATTAACGAAAGATTTATCCCTACAGGTGAAGATATTATCAAAGCTCAGGTAGGAGGTGTATTCGAAAAACTATTGACGGAGCACGAGGATCTTTTTGAATTTGATGATAGCTTAATCCCGGATCTGAGCAACTTTACAAAAGAAGAACTGGTACACCAGCTTCTACAGTTCCAGTTGAAAGATCTTGCTTTATACTACAAAGACAAGCATGACCTTGTTGAGCAGAAATTAAGCAACAGAGATGACGACTACTCAAGAAGAGATCGTGGACGTGACAGAGACAGAGATAGAGATAGAGGTCGCGACAGAGATAGAGGAGAGCGTGGAAGAGACAGAGATCGTGGCGGAAAACCAAGAAGAAGAGATGAAAACATGGTAAGATTTTTCTTCAACCTTGGTAAAAAAGACCACTTGAAGAAGCTTGATGTTTTAGATATTATCAACAAGGCTACTGCTGGCGGAAAAAGCAAGAAAAGAGCTGAAATCGGTGATATTGAGATCCTTGAGAAATTCTCTTTCTTCGAAGTTGAAAAATCGTTCAAAGACAATGTTTTGAGCAATATTCAATCGATGAAGTTCAAAGGAAAAGATATGAGAGCTGAAGTAGCAAACTAATCTCTTCTTATACCATACAAAACCGGCATTAATGCCGGTTTTTTTATTTGATAATCAGTAGTTAAGCGAATGTTAACAAAACTTAATGTTATATAGTTTCACGTGCAATCCTTTTTTAAGAAATTTGCACACGAATTATAAATACTAAACAATGGGAATTGGTAATATTTTCCACGCTTTTCAACCAAAAGATAAAATCTTCTTTGTACTTTTCGAAAAAGTAACTGAAAATCTAGTTGCAATGTCAGAAGAATTCAACACAGGAATCAAGGATTTCGATCTTAACGACGATTCAATGTTGAAGAAAATGAGCGACTTTGAACACAAGAATGATGAACTTACTCACGAAATTTTCGTAGAATTAGGGAAGAACTTCATTACACCTTTTGACCGTGAAGACATTCACACACTGGCAACAGGACTTGATGATATCGCTGATTATATCTACGCATCCACAAAATATATTTTCCTTTACAAATCACCTGAGATGAAGGCTTATTCAGACTTCTCTTTACTAATCCACAAAGCATGTCTTGAAATTCAGAATGCAATGAAAAACCTTAAAGGGTTCAAAAATATGGAACAGGTGAAAGAAGCTTGTATTAAGGTGAACTCTATTGAGAATATTGCTGACGATTTGCTTTCCAACTCAATGGTAGAATTATTTGAAACCAATGATGCCATCAACATTATTAAAGTTTCATCTGTATTGAACTACCTTGAAATTGTAACGGACAAAGCAGAAGACGTTGCCAATACGATTGAGAACATCATGATTAAATACGCCTAATACATAGCAAAAAATGGAATTTCCGATTTTACTTGTAGTTATTATTGCGCTGGCCCTGATCTTCGATTATATCAATGGTTTCCATGATGCTGCCAACTCAATTGCAACTATAGTTTCTACAAAAGTTTTAACTCCATTCCAGGCTGTACTTTGGGCGGCACTTTGGAACTTTGCAGCGTTCTTTATTGCTGCTTATATTATTGGAGAATTCAAAATTGGTAATACAATTGCCAAAACAGTTAATGAAAATTTTATCACTCTTGAGGTTATATTTTCCGGCCTTATTGCCGCAATTGCCTGGAACCTTTTGACATGGTGGTTTGGGATCCCTTCATCATCTTCACATACGCTGATCGGAGGTTTCTTAGGAGCGGCTCTTATGCACGCTTTCATGATGGATTATCATGATGTAGCTGCAGCACAACCCGGGCTTGGGATGTGGGATACCATTAAAGAAGCTTTCAGCCAGGTAACACAACAGGGTGTAGTAAAGTTTGATAAAGTAATTCCTATCTTCCTGTTCATTTTCATGGCGCCGATCATAGGGATGATTATCTCGATCATCATTACCCTGATTATCGTACACCTTTATAAAAGATCAAACCCACACAAAGCAGATCAGTCTTTCAAAAGATTACAGCTGGCTTCATCAGCACTGTTTAGTTTAGGACACGGTTTGAACGATGCTCAGAAAGTAATGGGGATCATTGGTGCAGCAGTAATCTATTATCACGTTAATATGCTTCAGGATGCACAGTATCTGAATATTCCTTCTGCAGAACGTTTTGATTATTTTGCGCAGCATTATATCTGGGTTCCGTTGGTTTCTTTCCTTGCAATTGGTTTAGGTACCATGAGCGGTGGTTGGAAGATCATCAAAACAATGGGAACGAAGATTACTAAGGTAACTTCACTAGAAGGAGTAAGTGCAGAAACTGCAGGGGCTATTACCTTATTTATTACAGACCACTTCGGTATTCCTGTATCTACTACACACACGATTACAGGTTCTATCATCGGGGTAGGGTTAACGAAAAGAATTTCAGCGGTAAGATGGGGAATCACCGTAAGCTTACTTTGGGCTTGGGTTTTAACCATTCCAATCTCTGCAATAGTAGCTGCAATTACCTATCTTGTGGTAACCTTCGTTTTCTAAAAAAACAAATCATACAATTATATAAACTTTGTCCGTTTGGGCAAAGTTTTTTGTTTTATAAAGCCTTGAAAAATCGTATTTTTGTTCAAATTATAAGATTTTATGGAATTTTTAGACAGATACCAGCAGATTGTTGCAGATGCCATCACTAAATATACTTTTAAAGATAAACCTTCGGAGCTCTATGATCCGATGAACTATATTATTTCCCATGGAGGGAAACGCCTTCGTCCTATTATGGTGCTGATGGCATGTGATATGTTCGGAGGAGATCTTAAGCAGGCAATCAAGCCGGCATTGGCTATCGAATTTTTCCATAACTTCACTCTGATCCATGATGATATTATGGACGAAGCTCCTTTAAGAAGAAACAAACCTACCATTCATACTTTACACGGTCTTAACGTCGGGATTCTTTCCGGAGACGGACTGATGCTGAAAGCCTATAAGTTTTTTGAAGATCTTGAACCTGAGATTTTCAAAGCATGTATCAGAATATTTACCCACACAGGACTTCTTTTATGTGAAGGACAGCAGTATGATATCAATTTTGAAACTCAGAAAGATGTTACTTTTGATGATTATATCAGAATGATTACTTACAAAACCGGAGTTTTAAGTGCTTCTTCATTTGAGATCGGAGCTTTGATTGCAAGAGCTGATTTTAAAGATGCAAAAGCTATTTTCAATTTCGGAAAACATATCGGAATTGCTTTCCAGATCATGGATGATTATCTTGATGTATTTGGAGATCAGGCACAGTTTGGGAAAAAACATGCAGGAGATATTTATGAGAACAAGAAAACGGTTCTGTATCTGCTAGCAAGAGAGCATGCTACTGATGAAGAAAGAAAAGAACTGGACTACTGGTATTCTAAGAAGACTGAAAATGTTGATAAAGTATATGGAGTAGAAAAGATCTTCAGAAGAACAAAAGTAGATGAAAAAGCATTACGTCTGATTGAAAAACATAATGAGATCGGACAAAGCTATCTTCAGAAAATTGATGTTCCGGAAGAAAAGAAAAAACCTTTTATCGAACTGGCAAATTATTTGTTGAGAAGAGAAAGTTAAATAAGGTTATAGGTATTAGGGCTTAGGAATTAGATAGCCTGAGCCTTAATACCTAAATCCTAATCCCTTATAAATGAAATTCAGAACAGAAGTTGATATTCCTGCATCAGAAAAGAAAATTGAGATTGAAGATAAAATATTTTCAATAGGATCATGTTTTGCCTCTGAAATGACAGATTTGCTGCATGACGGACAACTTCAGACCCTCAACAACCCTTTTGGGACTATTTTTAATCCTTTTTCCATCAATAATGCAGTCAACAGATTACATGATTCTGCATTTTATGAAGAAGAGGAACTGATCACTTACAACGAAGAATATATTTCTCTGGATCATCACACCAGTTTTGATACCCGTTATATTCATCAGACCTTAGATAAGATTAATGGAGCGATTGAAGCGGGAAATGCCTTCCTTCAGGAAGCTGACTGGATTATTATCACCTACGGATCTTCATTTATCTATGAATTTCTTCCCAAGAAAAAACTGGTGGCCAACTGTCACAAGATTCCGCAAAAGTTTTTTGAAAAAGGACTGCTTTCCCATCAGGAGCTCACCACTTCAATTTACCAGACTATTCTGGACCTTAAGGATATTTGCAAAGAAGGAGTACAAATCCTGTTTACAGTTTCACCTGTAAGGCATACGAAAGACGGAATGGTGGAAAATCAATTGAGCAAATCCAAGCTGATTACGGCTATCCATGAGTCTATTTCAATGTTTGAAGACTGTCATTATCTACCTGTTTATGAGATTTTAATGGACGATCTCCGGGATTATCGTTTTTACAAAGAAGATATGATACATCCCAGTACACAGGCGGTTAATTATATTTTTGAGAAGTTTGGAAAATCTTATTTTTCAGAAGAAACCCAGAATTTTATCAAAGAAAACTTTAAGATTATGAGAGCTCTGGAACATAAAACCAGTGATAAGAAAGATCCTAAGTTTATCGAATTCAGAGAAAAACTGGATCAGAGAATTGAAGTACAGCGTAAAAAAGTAAAACATAAAATATTTTAAATGCTTGATTTCACCAGAATTGACTATCTGAAAGATGGTAATGAAAGACAGAAAAAAGCGTACGAAATTCTTACAAAGTATCGTGTCTTTGAGAAACTGAAAGATTATTCTCCAATTTTGGCAGGAACTGTTCCTATTGAGATTGATATCAAAGGAAGTGATCTGGATCTTATTTTCAAGGTGGATTTAAAATATGATCAGGATTTTCTGGACGATTTACTATTTTGTCAGCTTATTCCTCATGATGTAGAAGTGGAATATCCCATTGTAAACGGTGAGAAATGCATTACATTAAATTTTATGCTTGACGGGTTTCCTATTGAGATTTTTGGGCAAAATAAGCCTACAAAAGAGCAGAATGCATATCTTCATATGATTGCTGAATACAAAATATTACAGGAAAAAGGAGAAAAATTTAGACAAAAAATAATAGAACTTAAAAAACAGGGAATAAAAACGGAGCCGGCTTTCGGACTATTGCTGGGACTTGAAAACCCTTACGAAGATCTATTGAAATTTTAAATAAAATGATTGATACACATACACATCTATACGCAGAAGAATTTGATGAAGACAGAAAAGAAGCCATTCAGAGAGCTTTAGATAAGGGAATTACAGAATTTTATCTTCCTGCTATCGATTCTGAATCGCATGAAAAAATGCTGCAACTGGAAACAGAATATCCAGGACAGATTTTTTCAATGATGGGATTACATCCTTGTTATGTAAAGCCGGAATCGTGGGAAAAAGAACTTGAAATCGTAAAAAATTATCTTGATCAGAGACACTTTCCGGCAATAGGAGAGATCGGAATTGATCTGTATTGGGATAAAACAACACTGGATATCCAGGTAAAAGCTTTTGAACAGCAGATTGACTGGGCCATAGAAAGAGACCTTCCCATTGTTATTCATACAAGAGAAAGCTTCGATGAGACATTTGAAGTACTGGAAAGAAAGAAACATCCTAAACTAAGAGGTATTTTCCACTGTTTCTCAGGAAATCTGGAACAGGCAAAGCACGCTATTGACCTTAATTTTATTTTAGGGATCGGTGGAGTAGTAACCTTTAAAAACGGGAAAATAGATCAGTTTCTGAGTGAAATTCCATTGGATAAAATTGTTCTGGAAACAGATTCTCCATATTTGGCTCCGGTTCCGCACCGAGGAAAAAGAAATGAAAGCTCTTATCTTGATCTGGTTGCCGGAAAGCTGGTGAATATCTATGGAAAAGATTTTTCTGAGATAGACCGTATTACGACAGAAAATGCTAAAAACATTTTTCAA
Source organism: Chryseobacterium indologenes (assembly GCF_002025665.1). Lineage (GTDB taxonomy): Bacteria > Bacteroidota > Bacteroidia > Flavobacteriales > Weeksellaceae > Chryseobacterium > Chryseobacterium metallicongregator. The sequence continues at coordinate 1,117,180 of NZ_CP018786.1, forward strand.
ATCCCATAATTAATGAGTGCCCTGTTAAATTTTATTAGGAGCAACAGGTTGAATGGCATATTGCTGTTTGCTGTTTATTTCATCATTAATCTTTTATTTCTGACAAAATATGGAATCAGACAATCTTTTGTTCCTCTTACTTTTTTAATTATTCTTTTTTCAGGGGGAAATTTATTGTTGTTTTCTTTAGGAAAATGGTCCTGGTTGAAAAAATTATGGACCAGGAAATCTGTATATCTTCTTATCGTTTTTATAACGATTGCTTACATTGCGATGTGCCATGTGATGAAAGATCCTTACAAAATGAATATTGACAGGTGGGCAACGTTAGAATTTTCTGTGCAACATTGGGTAAAAGGAGAATACATCTATGATACTCCAAATTTCATGGGGAATTTATCATCATATCTTCCCGGGCAATTGCTTTTGTCAAGTGTTTTTTATTTTTTAGGGAATGTCGGCTACCTTCAGGTTGCAATCTTTTTACTGTTTTCCTGTGTTATCTTTTTAGAATTTAGGAGCAATTTTCATAGATTTCTTGCGATAGGAATGTTAGGTATTTCCCTGGCTTATATTTATGAAGTGGTCTGTAAGAGTGATTTTATCTCTTCCTTTATTACAGTTGCAGCCTTTATTCTTTTTTGGAACAGAATGTTTAAAGATGATTATTTTAAAAGACCCTTTCTGCTGGGAATATGCATAGGAATTCTATGTCTTACAAGAAGCGTAGTGATCATTCCTTTGATTATCTTTTTATTACATCCTTTTTTGAAAACGTGCTGGAAAAATAAAATAAAATTTGGATTAAGTTTTTTATTAACGGTAGCAATCTTATTGGCATCCGTTCTGCTGCCTGCCAAAAGTATAGAGCATGTGCTGCAATATAATCCTCTTAATCTTCAGGGACAAAGCAATAAATTTGTTATGCTGTTCTTTATGATACTGTCGGTCATCCTTTCCTTCTATGTTAAAAAAATAGAAACAGTATTTTACTTTTCAGCCTATATTCTTTTTTTGGTGATGTTGAGTTTTGTAAGTGAACAGTATTTCACTTTAGGGTTTTCTTACCAGAATAATTTCTTTTCTACCACCTATCTGGCTGCTTGTTTACCATTTTGTATTATAGGTTACTGCTATACAAAACAAAGAATAGAATAATAAACGATCAATAAAAAAGTCCTTTTCTTTGAAAAGGACTTTTATTTTATTTTTTTCTGGTGAAATTCTTATTTTTAGGTTTTTTAAACCCTACCGAAGCTCCCGCAGAAGGTTTTTTACGGTTGTTATTTGGTCTTGAAGTGTTACCATTACCTGTTTTAGGTTTTCCACCTCCTGCAGCTACAGGTTTATTATTCGAATCCCTTTTCTGTGCTACCAGATCATCAGTATGGAACGGATGATCCTTGATCACAGGAATTTTCTTTCCAATTAGCTTTTCGGTATTCTTTAAATTCAAAAGATCAAGTCCGTCTACAAAAGATATAGAATTACCTTCAGCTCCGGCTCTTCCTGTTCTTCCGATTCTGTGTACATAGGTTTCAGAAACATCAGAAAGCTCAAAATTGATAACGAATTTCAGCTCATCAATATCAATTCCTCTGGCTGCAATATCAGTCGCAACAAGAACTCTTGTTTTTCCGGATTTAAAGTTGTTCAAAGCATTCTGTCTCGCATTCTGAGATTTATTACCATGAATAGCTTCTGCGGAGATATTATCCTTCTGAAGTTTTCTGGAAATCTTATCTGCACCATGTTTCGTTCTTGCAAAAACCAATACAGAGTCTGAAATATCATTTTGCAGAATATGAGAAAGCAAGTTCAGTTTGTTGTCTTTTTCTACAAAATATACAGATTGTTTGATGGTATCTGCGGTAGAAGAAACAGGTGTTACTTCCACTTTCACAGGATTATTTAGTATAGAATTAGCCAGCTTTTGAATCTCACCAGGCATTGTTGCTGAAAAGAATAAAGTCTGTCTTCTCTGAGGTAAAAGTTTAATGATTCTTTTTACATCATGTACGAATCCCATATCCAGCATTCTGTCTGCTTCATCAAGAACAAAAATCTCAAGGTTTTTCAGGCTGATGATTCCCTGGGCAATAAAGTCCAGAAGTCTTCCCGGAGTTGCCACCAGAATATCAACGCCTTTTCTCAAGGCTGCCTCTTGATTTCCTTGTTTTACTCCTCCGAAAATAACAAGTTGCTTTAATGGAAGATATTTACCGTAAGCATTAATATTTTCCTCAATCTGAATAGCCAGTTCTCTGGTTGGAGTAAGGATTAACGCTTTTATATGTTTATTGGGAATTTTATTTTTGGATAAATTCTGTAGAATAGGGATGGAAAAAGCTGCTGTCTTTCCTGTTCCTGTCTGCGCACAACCTAAAAAGTCTCTGCCTTCCAAAATATCAGGAATAGATCTTTCCTGGATAGGAGTAGGAGTCGTGTATCCCTGCTCCTGGATTGCTTTTGCAATAGGTTCTATTAAGTTTAAGTCTGTAAAATTCAAATGAATTATTTTAAAATTTAAATAAAAATTCCTTCAGTCTGAAAGAATTACATTTTGCAAAGGTAGTTTAAAAAAAATTAAGATATTCTTGTTCTCTTAAACTGGTAGTCTTTACCAAATAAAGAAGTAAAGATAATCCCCTGCACCGATGCATTGAAGGTTTTTTAGAATATTATCTATTTCATTAGAATTATATTGTCAGATAGTACTACAAATCTATAAATATGTAATGTTTCAGGATAATTATATAATAGACAATACTTATTTGTTATCTATATTTGGAATATCATAAAACTAAAACCATGAGAAAAATAACCATTTTACCTGCAGATATTGCAGGTTTAGAAGCCAGTATTCTATTACGGCATATACCGGAGACATAAAACCAGTATCCGGAATCTAGTCCAAATACTTTTCTGATTTTATTGAAATTTAAACTAATATGAATTTGGTTTAAAAATACATGTCCTTCAAAATGAAATTGAACAGGCAAGGAAAAAGTATATCTATATTGGAGTAAGATATTTATATTTCGGATGTGATTGACCTAAAAAATCTTTAACACTAAAATCATAAAAGATCTGGTAATCTGCCGGGTCGTTTTTTACTATTAATTTTTACAAAACTATTAAACATGAAAAAAACAATCATTTTACTTGCAGCTGTTGTAGGTATCCAAGCGAGTGCGCAATCCTGGAATCTTACTGGAAATACAGGAACCAATCCAACCACCAACTTTATCGGAACAACGGACAACCAGTCATTAATCTTTAAAACCAATAATGCTGAAAAAATGAGAATTACTCCGGGTGGAAGATTTATTTTTCACGGAGTAACAGCAGCAGGACAGATCTGGGATAAAAATTTATTCTTTGGAGGTGGAATGGATGTTACAAGTACTGCTAACAATGCTGTATTTGGCATGGGTGCTCTTACTCAGCTTGCCGAGGGAGGTGGAAATACTGCAGTGGGAACGAATGCACTATCCTTATTTTCCAATGGAACCATGAATGTTGCCATAGGATTTAATTCCATGAGAGGCACGGTATCCGGCAACAGCAATACAGCTCTGGGAATGAATGCTCTGGAGTCATTTAAAACAGGAGACTATAATATAGGAATAGGGCAGGCTGCAATGGCATCAGGTTCTTTGACAGGAAATTTTAATGTAGCGCTGGGCGTAAGTGCATTACGGTACATTAATAGCGGAAATAATAATACAGTTGTAGGCGCAGAATCTTTCAGGTCTATTGTCAATGGATCTCATAATATCAATCTTGGCTTTTCTAATGCTAAATTAATTACCTCGGGAAGTAATAACATTTTCATAGGAAACTATATAACACCGTATAATACGGCTGATCCCCAAAATGAACTGAATATTGGAAACTGGATCGTAGGGAACAATGGTACTATAGGAATTGGTGAATTTACCAATCAGCTCCCTGCTGATGGAGTTGCTCCGGATGGAGAGAAATATAAGCTTTTTGTAAAAGATGGCATCAGAACTGAAAAAGTGAAAGTAGATATTGCTGATAATAACGGTTGGGCAGATTATGTTTTTGAAAAAGATTACAAGTTGATGCCATTGAATGACTTAGCTAAATTTATTGATAAAAATGGTCACTTACCTGAAGTTCCTACTACAGAACAAGCTATTAAAAATGGAATTGAACTTAAAGAAATGAACATTCTTTTGCTTAAAAAGATTGAAGAACTGACATTATATACCCTTGAGCAACAAAAAAGAATAGAAGCTCTTGAACAAAAAGTGAAATAATAAAATAAATATATGAAACGATTTTATATAGTTTTTATATTGGTTATACCTTTGTTTTTATTTTCTCAGAAAGAAAATGATAATTGGTATTTTGGAAATAAGGCGGCTGTTAATTTCTCAGCTTCTGCTGCTGTAGGTTTAAGCAACAGTGAGATGGAAGCTTCTGAAGCATGCGGTACTATAAGTGATAGCAGCGGGAAACTGCTTTTCTATATGAATGGACAAACAGTATGGAATAGGGAACACCAAATTATGTCTAACGGTACTTTAGCTCCTAGTAATAATAATAGTGCACAGCAGCTGGCTATTGTTAAAAATCCGGCAGACAGTAATCAGTATTATGTTTTTATTACGGGTGAAAACGCGTTCGGACAGTTTGCGATTAATTATTCAATTGTTGATATGACTTTAGGAGGTATCGGCGCTGATGGAGCGCCGTTAGGTGATGTTGTAAAGGATAAAAAAAATATTTCAGTCCTGAATCCATCCGGAAATGAGTTGTTCTCGGAAGCGGTAACTGTTGTGGCTCATTCCAATAAAGAAGACTTTTGGGTTTTAATACCTAATGGTTCGGATATTTATGCCTACAAGATTGATAGTAATGGATTTAGTAATGGACAGCCTATTGTAAGTAACCTGAGTCTTCCGTTAAATTTAGGGTCTGGTAGATATTACAGTATTAAAGCTTCTCCTAAGATTAACAATCCAATTTATTCTAACCTTGTAGGTATTTCTTTTTGGGGAGATTTTAATGCGGGAAATGTTCCGGACACTTATTTCTTTAATCAGGTATATTCATTCAATGCATCTACCGGATTGATTACAAATGATTTTTTTCTGCATGTAAAAGGACTGAAAGCCTACCTGCCTGAATTTAATAGAGATGCATCCGTATTATTTCTTGGTTATGGACATATATATGCAGTAGACCTCGTTAATTCAACCTCTTCGAACGTTCAATATATGAAAATTTTTCACGATCCATCTAGTATTACTTCTTCTTCAGCTACTGGGATTCAGAGGAATATCTACGGGGATGTTTATATTAGCCGACAGTCTAAATCATATCTTGGAAAAGTCATAAATCCTGATGTGTATACTTCGTTTATGAGTGTAGATATGAATGCCGTAAGCTTACTGAAAGCATCTGCAAGTTATGGGCTGCCTCAAATCGTTCCTATACATGATAAATCCGGATTTGAAGGATATTATCCCTGCGTAGGAAACCTGACCCTTTTCTCGGAACCGAATATGTCTTTTTACTACAAAATAGCAGAAACAATAACGACAAAAGATAAATATATTTTACAAGGGAAACATAATATAACCATGCAGGCTGGAGAAAGTATTAATCTTTTACCAGGTACTTTTATTGATAATGATGCCTCATATTATGGTTTTATAGCTCCTTGTAGCAAAGAAGAGGATAAGTTATCGAGGTCAGCATATAGAAAACCATCTCCTGTAAAAATGTTTTTAGAGTTGGATAAGAAAGAGAGAGTGGAAACTAACAGTGATATCAAAGTATATCCAAACCCTGTATCTGATTTCCTGACTATTACTGCTGCTGCAAAAATAAATAATGTTGAAGTATATGATATTTCTGGAAAAAGAATTGAAGTCAGTTTAAAAGATAATAAAGTAGATGTAAGAAACCTTTCTGGAGGTGTATATCTTATTATCATTGAAACGAAAAACGGAAAAATGACCAAACAGTTTATTAAGAAATAAAATCTGTTAAAAATAAATGGCTGCCTATCAGGCAGCCATTTTTATAATTGAGCAAAATTACTTCACTTTAGTCCATTCCTGGTTCTTTCTTAAATTCTCAAAAAACTGATACACTTCCGAAAGTTTTTCACTACCACGTTTTCCGTAATCTTCCACATTTTTTGAAGTTCCATTAGCGAATTTTATTCTTAAATATGACGTTGGAAGATCGGTAATATTGTGTTCACCGTATTTATCATTCAAACCTTTTACATTTAAGCCATCAAGTAAACTGATTAATTTATTGTAATCTTCTTCTTTAATGGTTCCTTTAAAAGTTCCTTCACGGGGTTTGGAAAATTCATCTTTTGAAGGTTTATCGTTAAAATTAAAATGTTCTGCTTCAAAAACTGCAGTTCTGTCCGGATTGATTGTCATTTTAAAAACTGGACAGAATCCAAAGCAGGGAGTTGCTTCATATTCAATTGTAGTATATTTTGAATTGACTTTTTGAGAAGTTGTACAGGATGTCAAAAACACAAATGCACAAATGGCTAGCAAATATTTCATAGTTTTTTCAATTTAAGAAGGTCTCCCAATAATTGTTCCAAAAGTATTCATCTTACTATGTTTTTATGTTAAATATAAAAAAGGAAACTTGTTTAATCCCTTGCTTTTTTAACCATTAAGATTGTATTAAGATGTTAGAATATAAAGGTAAGCTTCGCCTTATGCTTAAGAAATCAGAATGATTCATCTTAACTATACTTTATTTCTTACATCTTTCTTAATGGTTTAAAATATTGAGTGGAAGAAATTGTATAAATAAAAACAGTCTCAGAGTAAATCTGAGACTGTTTCTTTATGATGCAGTTCTATTTTCAAAATAAAACTGATAAATCAATGTATTTCTATCCGTGCAATTGTTTCCAGATGGCATCTTTCAGCTCCATAAGACCTTCTCCTGTAACACCTGAGAAGAACAGAGGCTGTTTGTTTTCCGGGAACTCTGCTGCAATTTCTTTTTTCAGTTCATCATCCAAAAGGTCAGATTTTGAAACAGAAACAATGAAATCTTTATCCAGTAATTCTGGGTTATATTCTTTCAATTCATTTTCAAGAATTTTAAACTCCTGGAAATGATTTTCAGAATCAGCCGGTATTAAGAATAAAAGGATAGAGTTTCTTTCAATATGTCTCAGGAATCTGTGTCCTAAGCCTTTTCCTTCTGCAGCTCCTTCAATAATCCCGGGAATATCAGCCATTACAAATGATTTGTAATTTCTGTAATCTACAATCCCAAGGTTAGGAGTTAAAGTGGTAAAAGCGTAGTTGGCAATTTTTGGTTTTGCCGCAGAAACAGATGCTAAAAGTGTAGATTTTCCTGCATTTGGAAATCCAACAAGTCCTACATCGGCCAAAATTTTAAGTTCGAAGACCACAAAGCCTTCTTCACCATCCATTCCGGGTTGAGCATATCTTGGAGTCTGGTTGGTAGAGGATTTGAAATGTTCGTTTCCTTTTCCACCTTTTCCTCCCTGCATCAAAATGATTTCCTGCTTGTCATCAAGAATTTCCCCGATAATTTCACCTTCTTCATTTTTAGCGATAGTCCCAATTGGAACATCAATATAAATATCAGAACCGTCAGCTCCTGTCAGCTGGTTTTTCGCTCCGTTTTCACCTCGTTCTGCTTTTATGTGACGGGTGTATCGGAGTGGAAGCAAAGTCCATTCATTAGCATTTCCTCTCATGATGACGTGTCCGCCACGACCTCCGTCGCCACCGTCAGGACCACCTTTAGGAATATACTTTTCACGGCGAAGGTGGGCAGAACCAGCACCTCCGTGTCCGCTTTTACAATGGATCTTTACGTAATCTACAAAGTTAGACATATAGTTTGTGTTGCGGGTTGCAGGGATGAAACTTCTTATCCCTTGCCATATCCCGATTATTTAATTTTCTCTACCTCAGCGAAAAGTTTTTGGGAAATCTCATCAATTTCTCCAACACCGTTTACCTCTACATATTTACCCTGCTGCTTATAAAGCTCGGCAACTTCTGCTGTTTTGGTATAATATTCTTTAATTCTGTTTTCGATGATCTCTACATTGCTGTCGTCTGATCTTCCGCTGGTTTCACCTCTTTTCAGAAGTCTTTCAACCAAAATATTGTCCTCTACTACCAATGAAAGACAGATGTCAATCTCATCATTCAGTACTTCTTTAACGATTGTTTCCAAAGCTTCTGTCTGAGCAGTTGTTCTTGGATATCCGTCAAAAATAAAACCGTTGGTATCAGTAGGTTTTTTGATCTCGTCGATCAGCATATCTGTTGTTACCTGATCCGGAACCAATTCTCCCTTATCGATGTATGACTTAGCCAATTTACCAAGTTCAGTGTCATTTTTCATATTGTATCTGAAAAGATCACCTGTTGAAACCTGTTTTAAATTGAATTTCTCGATTAGATTCTGAGCTTGTGTTCCTTTTCCACTTCCTGGAGGGCCGAACAGAACAATGTTTATCATAATGTTGATACGCTTCCAGCAATGGGCATTTTGCTTCTGGCTTGTGGCTTTTGGCGGCTTGCTTTTTTGCTTTCAGCTTTTTTAAGTTATTATTAAATTTATTTCTTTATATAATTTTAAGCTAAAAGCTATCAGCTAATAGCCAACAGCATTTAATGGTTGATTTGTCCGTCTTCCAACTGATATAAATTCGGTAGGTTTCTTCCTAACTCATCATAATCCAGTCCGTATCCAAGTACAAACTTATTAGGAATTTCTTTTCCGATATAATCCAGTTTGAAATCTTTCTTATAAATCTCAGGTTTCAATAAGAAACTAGCCAGCTTTATAGATTTAGGACGTTGTGTTTCCTTGAAATATTTGAAAAGACTTTCAACCGTATTTCCTGTATCTACAATGTCTTCTACAAGAATGATGTGACGGTCTTTTACTTCTTTAGTAAGCTCCATTTTCTGATAAACGATCCCTGTAGATTCAGTTCCTACATAAGAACTCATTTGAATGAAGGCAATTTCGCATTCTCCCGGGTAATATTTTAAAAGATCAGAGAAGAACATCACCACTCCATTTAAAACCCCAATGAAAACAGGAACTTCATCCTTGTAATCTTCATAAATTCTTAGCGCTGTCTCTTTTACAATTTCCTGAATTTCGGCATCCTTTAAATAAGGAACGAAAGTTTTGTCGTGAACTTTAATGCTTTCCATAAAATTTTTAGTAGTTGGCAAAGTTACGGATTTTTGATTAAAATACTTTCCTGTTTTTATCAGTTTGAAAGTTTAAGGGGTTCGGGATCGCAAAATTGAATCTCCTGATGAAGTCTGTTTAAATAATAATAACAATAAGCTTTTTAGCGGGATAGAATGGTATAGCCTTAAAAAAAGGATTCAGGAAAGTATTTTAAAAAGCAGGTGTTTGAAATGATGAATAAGGTAAGGATGATAAATGTCCTGATTATCGATGAAAAAGCAGATATTCAGAAAAATGACTATCTTTGTTCTTTCAAAACCCAAAAATACAGACATGTAGGATATCATTTCTTTCAGACTCAATAAAACGGTAACGAAGATGTTGCCGGTGTTCAACCTTTATTAAGAAAGAAATCATGATTTTACTGCAAAATATATCCTTTGGGTTTCCGGGAGGAAATCTTCTATTTAATCATATCAATTTAACAATACAATCTCACACCAGATCAGCTTTGGTGGGAAGCAACGGCATGGGGAAATCAACCCTGTTGAAAATGATTGCTGGCGAAATACAGCCTTTAAACGGCAATATCAATATCCATGGTGATATTTTTTATGTTCCTCAGATGTTCGGGAATTGTAATCATCTTAGCATTGCTGAATGTCTGAAAATAGATCAGAAACTTCACGCTCTCCAAAAAATCATCGAAGGAGAGGTGGACGAAATGTATTTTGAAATGCTCAATGACGACTGGGATATTGAAGAACGATGTCAGCATGCTTTGGAACATTGGGGACTCGATAATTTTGAATTAACTCAAAAACTGGAAGGCCTGAGTGGAGGGCAGAAGACCAAAGTTTTTCTTGCCGGAATTCAGATCAGCCAACCTGATATTATCATATTGGATGAACCAACTAATCACCTGGATAGAGAAGGAAGAAAACTCTTGTATGATCTTATTGGCAAAACAGATGCAACAGTGGTTATCGTAAGTCACGACCGTACATTGCTCAATCTCGTTGATGTCATATTTGAGTTAAGTAACCAGGGAATTGCATCTTATGGAGGGAACTACGATTTCTATGCTGAGCAAAAAGAAGTAGAGGAGGAAGCTTTGCATAATGATATTCACTCGAAAGAAAGAGCTTTGAAAAAGGCAAAAGAAAAGGAAAGGGAAACCTTGGAACGAAAGCAAAAGCTGGATGCAAGAGGTAAAGGAAAGCAGGAAAAATCAGGAGTAGCGAGAATTATGATGAATACGCTTCGGAATAATGCTGAAAAAAACAGTTCAAAACTTAAAGGTGTACATGCTGAGAAGATCAGTGGGATTTCCGATGATTTGAGAGACCTGCGTTACTCTTTAAAAAATTCGGATCAGATGAAAGTGAATTTTAATGATTCCAATCTGCATTCAGGAAAAATTCTTGTGGCTGCTGAAGATATTAACTTCAATTATGGAAAGGAAAAACTCTGGAAAGAAAATATCAGCCTTGAGTTGCGAAGCGGCGATAGAATCTCAATTAAAGGTTCCAATGGCTCCGGAAAAACTACTCTGATAAAGCTTTTGTTGGGAAGTATTCAACCTTCGGAGGGGAAAATAACAAGGGCAGAATTCAACAGTATCTATATCGATCAGGAGTATTCTCTGATTGATAATGATTCAACTCTCTATGATTTTGTTCAGACTTTCAATGACAGTGCATTACAGGAATCTGAAGTGAAAACATTATTGTCAAGATTCTTGTTTTGGAAAGATACCTGGGACAAAAAATGTGGAATGCTGAGTGGAGGTGAACGTTTGCGGTTGCTTCTTTGCGGACTTTCAATCAGCAATAAGACACCTGATATGATTATTCTTGATGAACCAACCAATAACTTAGATCTGCAAAATGTAGAAATTCTCACCAGTTCTATCAAAAATTATCACGGAACTCTGCTGGTGATTTCGCATGATGAAGTTTTCCTGAAAGAGATTGGTGTGAATAGTGAGGTTTTGTTGGATTAAGAACTATATTCATACTTTGTCATTCCGTAGGAATCTAAATATTATGAGGTTTCTGCGAAATGCTAATTATTTATTTTCTGCGAATGAATAATGTAGTTGGTATTCAATAGGGATAGGCTTTAGCCCGTCTTTAAATACAGAATAAGAATCCATTGACATTAGCCAAAACCTATCATAAAAAAACCTGGAAATTGATTTCCGGGTTTTTTATTTTATATGAAAAAAGATTATTTCTTCGTTTTCTTAATCGCATCCAGATAAATCTTTTTAATACTGTTTTTCTCTTCTTTTTCACTGATGTTTTCAAGAGCTGGAAGTAGAGTCGTATTATGCTTAGTCTTCAGTTTCAAAATTTCTCCCAAGGCAAATGCTGCACTCCAGCGTACCACAGTTCCTTCATGTTCTGTGTTGCCCAAAAGGTTGCTGATAGCTTGATCCAGATTTTCAGGGAATAAATGAGCGGTATTTCCTATTACTTTAGCACTTTCCCATTTTATTCTGGCTGCTTTTTCAGTAAGCGTTTGGGTAACAAATAAAAATAAGGTTTCATCTGCAAGGTTGGGATTTTGTTTTGTAGCATATTCCATGGCTTCTATGCAGGTGGCTTTTGCTGGATCTTTTGATTTCTCTGCGAAAGCAATCAGTTCATCGGCAGGCAAAGAAGAATCAATAATCCACTGGCTGATGATTTCTACTTTTTCCTTTGATTTTATAGTTTTGTCTTTTATAAGTTCTTCTATAGTCACAGGTATTGATTTTTTTTCAGTGTCCTAAATTAACAATTCCTTTTTAAGTACCAGTCATTGCGAGCAAAGCGAAGCAATCTCTATATAGTCTGTTTTATTGTATTCAGAATAATATCCATCTTCTGGTGCAGTTCATAATCACCTGAAAGCTCAATCAAAGGAGTATTCATCCCGGAAAGCCATTCCAAATGGGCTTTTAAAGTTCTGCTCGCAATACCGGTATTGTGATCGTAATCTTTAGCCCAATCCATAAACTCCTGGAACTTTTGGGCTCTTTCCGGGCTGGTAATGATGTCATCGCCATATCTTTCGTATTCCCTTTTTCTCAGTCTTTCCATTCTGAGTTCAGATGGCAGATAGAGAAATATAATCAGATCGAATGCCGGAAACACATTTTCACCCCAATGAATAATTGAACCTCCAAAAATCCAGCTGTCTGTGGAGTGAAGTTTATCTGAAACAGCTGCGTTTCTTATTTCAGGATCTTGTCTTTCCGTAAAAGGATTTGATGTGGTAAGCCAGAAAAAATCATCACTGTCGAAGTATTCAATATGGAGTTCCTCAGACAATGCCTTCCCTAATGTTGTAACTCCGGAACCGGAAGCTCCGAAAATATGTATTCTCATGGTTTTAATTTTATAAAATCTGCGGGAATTTTTAATGTTTTGAAATCCAATGATCAATTTCATCCAAGACCTGCTCCCGTATTTCCTCATTCAAAATCTCATGACGCATTTCCGGATAGATCTTCACGTCCACATGCTGAAAACCGTCAGCCTTTAAGTTGTTGACTGTATGCATTACCCCTTTTCCAAAATCTCCAATCGGATCATTCTCACCACTTACAAATAAAAAAGGAAATGACTTTGAAATAGAAGAAGCCCAGTTTCTTGCTGTAGCCTTTTTATAAATGGTAAATAAAGTATAAAAAGCATTATGAGTAAACGGAATACCACAAAGTTCATCCTGTTCAAAAGCTTTTCTGTTGTTAGGATTTACACTGAGCCAGCTGGTATCACTGAAATCTTTATCTTTTTTAAAATGCTTGTTGTTGACACTCGTAAAAACAGAATTCAAAAAAGTACGATGACGTGGGGCGATGGCATTGGTTAATGATAAATAAGCTCTCAATAGATCTATTCCTGGTAAAGGCCCGCCGGTTCCCGTAATGACAGCTCCTGCAAACTTATTGCTAGCCTTTTGAAGGAGACAACGGGTGATAAAAGATCCCATCGAATGTCCCATAATAAAATGAGGAACCTCCGGGAACTGCTCTGCAAGATGATCTGCCATCATTTCTGCATCGGCTACAAGCCTTTCATCCGGTTTTTCAAGCTGAAAGAAACCAATGTCTTTTTTCTCTTTTACAGATTTTCCATGTCCCAGATGATCATAGGTCAATACAGCAATTCCATGAGCTGCAAAATATTCTGCAATCTCAGTATATCTTCCGCTGTGCTCCTGCATGCCGTGAACGATGAGAAGGGTAGATTTTGCTGTTTCCGGAGAAAACAAGGTGTAGAAAAGCTGGGACTTGTTGTTTATTTTTGATGAGAGGTATGATGATGTTTGGGATACTGGCATAATAAATAGGGTTTTACGTTATTTTATCTCAATGTCCGGAAGTTTATAGTTTCCTACAATTTCAATTAATTGAGAAGAGTTTGCTTTTAAATTACCAAAGAAAGCATCCATATTTTTCTCATATCCTCTTTCACTTACGGCAAAAAGAAGAACTCCTTTATTTTTGTTTTTATTAATAAGTTTATAACGGTAAATATTTCTTTCTGCAATCAGTATTTCCTTGCCATTTTTTGAGTTTTCACTAATAAGAAAGTCTAAAATATATTCTCCATTATTTTCAAGAACCTGATAATTAACAACAGGATTAGTTTTTTTCATCTCCTGAAGTTCACCTACTTTTTGATCAATAATATCTTTAAGAGTGAAATCTCCTTTTACAAACTCAATTAAAACCATGTTGTTGTATTGATTGATATTTTCTTTTGGGTTTAAATATTCCTGTTTGTAATAATTTTCATTGGGATGTGAGCTCCATACTAAATTATATTCTTTTTGATTCAAATTGATAGGTCCAGGTACACTTAAATAATCATTTACCTTATTTTGAGCTTTTATATAAAACAGAGGAACTATTAAAAATAGAATCAGAATTTTAAATTTCATGAAGTATAATTTATCGAGTAAATATAATCCATTTTATATAGGTGTGAAAGTAAAAAGGTAGAAATGAAGTGATCTTCAACCTCATGATTTTCACCCCAACCCAAAATAAATATCCTCTAGAATTTGGTCGTCATTTTTTTTAAAAGTAATTTTGCACGAATCTAAAAACAAAAGTAAAATATGTCAACTTATGTAGTTGTAGGTCTTCAGTACGGAGATGAAGGCAAAGGAAAAATCACGGATGTTTTATCAGCAAAATCGGACTATGTAGTACGTTTCCAGGGTGGAGACAACGCTGGTCACACGGTTTATGTGGGTGAAGAAAAATTCGTTTTGCACCTTCTTCCTTCAGGAGTTCTTCAATGCAAAGGGAAATGTATCATTGCGAACGGAGTAGTGGTAAACCCTAAGTCTTTCATTAAAGAGGTTGGTCAGATCGAGAGCAAAGGCTTGAGAACAGATCATATCTTTATCAGCAGAAGAGCGCATGTAATCATGCCTTACCACATCCTTTTGGATACTTACCGTGAAGAGGAACACGGAGGAACACAAATCGGAACTACCAAAAAAGGAATCGGACCTTGTTATGAAGATAAAATTGCAAGAGTCGGGATCAGAATGGTAGACCTTTTAAATCCTGAAATTTTAAGAGATAAAATCGAGAAAAACTTAAAAGTTAAAAATTCTCTTTTTGAAAAATATTACGGAAAACCAGCTTTAGACGTTGAAGAAATCTACAATGAATATTTAGAAATCGGAAAACAACTTCAGGATAGAATCGTTGATACTGAATTAGAGCTGAACGAAGCAATCAGAGACGGTAAAAACGTTTTATTCGAAGGAGCACAGGCATTAATGCTTGATATCGACTTCGGAACGTATCCATACGTAACTTCATCTTCTCCATCTACAGGAGGTGTTTGTTCAGGAGCTGGTGTTCCGCCAACTGCACTTCAGAACTTAATTGGTGTGGCAAAAGCATACTGTACAAGAGTAGGAAACGGACCTTTCCCTTCTGAATTGGATAACGAACTGGGTGAAAAAATCAGACAGATCGGTGGTGAATTCGGAGCGACTACAGGTAGACCAAGAAGAACAGGTTGGTTAGACCTTGTTTCTTTAAAGCATGCTTGTATGATCAATGGTATCAACAACCTTGTAATCACTAAGCTTGACGTTCTTACAGGAATTGAAAACCTGAAAGTGGTAACACACTACAAAACTGAAGACGGAAAAATCATCGATTATTTCACTTCTTCAACAGAAAAGCTATACAATTACGAGCCAATCTATCAGGATTTACCAGGTTGGAGCGAAGATATTACTAAAGCAAGAAGCTATGATGAACTTCCTGACACTGCTCAGAAATACATCGAGTTTATTGAGAAATATTTAGGAATCAATGTATACTTAGTTTCTGTAGGTCCTGAAAGAAGTCAGAACATCATCAGAAAAGAATTATTCTAATATTTTTAGACTTAAAATAACAAAGAGATCATCATAGGATGGTCTCTTTTTTTGTTTAAAGTTTACTTTACCGGTTTGTTAATCAATCCTTGTCAAGGTTTTAAACCTTGACAAGGATGTTAGACTTCCTGTTATTTAATAGACAATTCCAATCTTAAATTTTTATATACTTTTGTCTTAAAACAAAGTGCAAATAAGAAATTATGGAAGAAAATAAAATACCACAACGCTTTCTGGACAATATTGTGATCAGCTTATATTTTACCATTGCCTATGCTGTTTTAATTATTGTTTATTTAGGCTTGCCGCTAAATGTAAGTGCAGACTTTTTACTGATTCTGTTTATTGCCTGCAGTTTGATTTTTAGCATAGGCGCTATCTATTTTGCTGCTAAAAGTTATTCGAAAACTAAGATCAGTTCTGTTATTCTCATTATTATTAATGGTTTGGGGTTATTAATACCGCTTACGCTTCTTCTGTTGCTTATTTAGTCTTCTGTACTAGTTTAATAATCTGTTACTTGTGTTATTTTTCTCTTATTTGTTTTTATGAAAAAATAAGAGTGTTTTTCTGGAGAAATTTTCTAATTACAAATGTTAAAATTTAAACATTGTCATAAAATTTTCTAATATTATGTTGTTTTGGTAAAATTTTGGCAAATGTTTTGATATTACAACAGTGCTTATCGATAAGAACTAACAAAACTAATAATCACAATTTTTAACAGTTTAAATAGTAGTAGTGATGAAACAACATAATCAAAACCAGGAATTTCGTTTTAACGAAGTTCTGTTCGAGCACCGCAATAAAGACTATGGTGCCTATGCATTAAGAAACGAATCAGATAGAATATTAACCAAAGCACTTTTTATAGGAGCAAGTTTAATGGCTGCAGTATCAATTACACCATTTGTAATTTCTGCATTTAAAACTCCGGAAGTGATTACTGATGGTGGATTTGTACTTCCTCCTCCGATGATTATTCCAGAGGATGATAAACCCAAAGATCCTCCTGCGCAGATTGTAAAACCCACTCCGCCAGCTCCTGCTGTAAAGACATATGATAACACATTGCCGGAACCTAAAGCAATAGTTACCAATGAAAAACAAGTAGAGGATAAAATAAACGCGGTAGCAAGCACGCAAACATCAGAAGGTAAGGAAACTCCAAATACCACCTATATTCCGATTGTTCCAAGAGTTATCGGAGGTGATGGGCCGCCTGCAGTAAAGGCTGATCCTGTAGTTGAAAAAACTGACCCTTCAGTAATTGATAGAGATCCTAGCGTAGAAGCCAGCTTTGCAGGAGGAATAGACTCCTTCAGAAATAAAGTAATGAACAGCTTTGACGGTTCAGGATTTGAATCAGAAGATGTTGTAAAGACGACAGTTACCTTTATTGTAGAAATGGACGGAACCATCTCAGGGGTAAAAGCTAACGGAACCAACGCCGATTTTAATAATGAGGCAATGAGAACAATTAAAATGATTTCCAATAAAGGAAAATGGGTTCCCGCCAAAAACAAAAAAGGAGAATACGTAAGAAGTTATTTCAAATTTCCTATCTCCATGAAATTTGAGAATTAATACGAAAAAGTAAATTTCAAATAGTTATCCACAAAGAATTTTTTTTGTGGATAATTTTTTTTATCGTTAAATTGCTTATTAACAATATTTTAACTCAATTTTGATTTTCCCCACTCACCGAGAGCAAAGAAAAAAGTGTATTTTTGAAACTTAAAGTTCTAATAATGGCAAAAATCATAGGTATTGCTAATCAAAAAGGAGGTGTTGGTAAAACTACCACCGCTGTAAATTTGGCAGCAGCATTAGGAGTATTGGAAAAAAGAATATTAATCATTGATGCTGACCCTCAGGCGAATGCAACATCCGGTCTGGGTGTTGAGGATGTTCAGTATTCTACCTATAATCTACTGGAGCACAGTGCGGATACAAGAGTTTGTATCAAAAGAACGGCAACTCCAAACCTTGATATTATTCCGTCACATATCGATTTGGTAGCTGCGGAAATCGAATTGGTAGACAAGGAAGACCGTGAGTATATGCTGAAAAAAGCATTGGCAAGTGTGAGAGATGATTATGATTATATTATCATCGACTGTGCACCGAGTTTAGGTCTTATTACCGTCAATGCGCTTACAGCAGCAGACTCTGTCATCATTCCTATCCAGTGTGAGTACTTTGCATTAGAAGGGCTTGGGAAACTTTTGAATACCGTTAAAAATGTTCAGAAGATCCACAATAAAGATCTTGGAATTGAAGGTCTTCTTTTAACCATGTATGACAGCCGATTGAGATTATCCAATCAGGTTGTTGAAGAAGTAAATCTTCATTTCCCTGAAATGGTTTTTGAAACTATTATCAGCAGAAACGTAAGATTGAGTGAAGCACCAAGTTTTGGAGAAAGTATCCTGAACTATGATGCAGAAAGTAAAGGAGCGGTTCAGTATATTCAGTTAGCTGAAGAAGTTCTTTTGAAGAATGAAAACTTAATAAAGAATTAAATTAATAATAAATGGCCAACAAGTGAATGCCCGGCATCACTTTTCAAACATCATTTATCAATTATATCTATGAAGGACAAAAAAAGAGCTATGGGACGCGGCTTGGGCGCTATTTTAAGTGCAGAATCCAAAGCAACTATCAATTCCGCTACTGATGAAGGAGCAGATAAGTTTGTGGGAAATATTGTGGAAGTTGCGCTTGAAGATATCTATCCGAACCCAACGCAGCCAAGAACTTATTTTGATGAAAAAGCATTAAACGAACTTGCACAGTCCATTAAAAACTTAGGCGTAATCCAGCCGATTACCCTAAGAAAAGACGGTGAAAAGTTTGAAATCATTTCCGGGGAAAGACGTTACAGGGCAACTAAAATTGCAGGGTTAACGACTATTCCTGCCTATATCCGTTTAGTAAATGACCAGGAGCTTCTTGAGATGGCTCTTGTTGAAAATATCCAGAGAGAAGATCTTGATGCTATCGAAATAGCATTAACCTATCACAGGCTTTTAGAGGAAATCGGTCTTACTCAGGAAAACCTGAGCCAGAGAATAGGAAAGGACAGAAGTACCATTACCAATTCTATCAGGCTGCTAAGATTAAACCCGGATATTCAGAATGCCATCAGAAGCGGGGAAATTTCTGCAGGACACGGAAGAGCGATTATCAGTCTTGAAAGTGAAGAAGATCAGCAGGTTTTATTTGATCTTATTATCAAAGAAAAATTAAATGTTCGTCAGGCTGAACAGGCTGCTGCTGCATTGAAGAACCCGAAGTCTCCTGCTGCCAAAAAGGCAAAAGTGGAGCTTTCCAATAACTATAAAAAAGCCCAGAAGACCATTGCAGATATCTTAGATGTAAAAGTGGAGATCAAATCTTCTGGAAATGGTAAAAAAGGTAAGATTGTTCTGGACTTCAAAAATGAAGAAGAGCTGGAATATATTTTATCCCATATTAAATAAATGAAGAAAATATTTTTCACATTTTTCTTGTGTATTGCTGCACTGGCTTACTCACAAGTAAAACCTATCGATACCGTTCGGATGCAGACTCTTCCGAAAGAAGAATCTCGTGTGGTAAAACCAAGCAAAACAGAAGCAAAGATTATTGAAGACCTTGAAAAAGCCAATGGTCCCACAGCAAAAACCATAAAGCTAAACCCTACCAGAGCCGGATTATACTCTGCAGTTTTACCTGGATTAGGACAGTTTTATAACAAAAAATACTGGAAGATTCCCATTGTTTGGGGAGCGGTAGGTGCAGGAGTTGGTATTGCCGTATGGAATGATAACCAATACAAAAAATACCGTGAGTATTACGTGGCAAAACTGAATGGTACTCCTAATGAATTTGTAGACAGTCACCCGTGGCTGGACAAAAAAGCTTTGGGTAATGCACAGGACAGAGCCAAAAGGCAAAGGGATTATGCCATTGCCATTACAGGTTTGATCTATATTCTGAATATTGTAGATGCTGTAGTAGATGCCCATCTTTATGAAAGCCGTCATGATCCGGATTTGGTTTTTAAACCATCGGTTATTCAGGATCAGTATGGGTACAGCGCACCAAAAACAGGATTCAGTTTAAGTTACAGATTTTAAAAGACAATAGACCTGCAGGAGTTCTGAGGATTGAATGCAGAGTAAAAAAAATAAAAAGATTATATGAAAATAGCATTAGTCGGTTACGGTAAAATGGGTAAGATCATTGATGAGATCGCACAGAAGAGAGGTCATGAAGTAGTTGCCCGTCTGAAGGAAACCCCAACTGCTGAGAATCTTAACAATCCGGACGTTGTGATTGAATTTTCACTACCGGAAGTTGCATTTGAAAACATCAAAGCTTGTCTTGAAAATAAAATTCCGGTGATCTGCGGAACAACAGGATGGCTTGATCAAAAAGCTGAAATTGAAAAACTGGCGGTAGATAACAATACTGCTTTCCTATATGGTTCTAACTTTAGTTTAGGCGTGAATTTATTCTTTGCTCTCAACGAAAAGTTGGCGGATCTGATGAAAAACGTTGATGAATATTCTTGCCAGCTGGAAGAAATTCACCACATCCATAAAAAAGATGCTCCAAGTGGAACAGCAATTTCCATTGCAGAAGGAATCATTCAAAACAATCCGAAATTCGATGCCTGGAAGCTGGAAGAAACAGAAGGCAAGCAGCTTGGAATTTTTGCGGTACGTGAAGACGAAGTTCCGGGAACACACAGCGTGTATTACAGAAGTGAAGTAGACGAAATCGAGATCAAACATACCGCTTTCAACAGAAACGGTTTTGCACTGGGAGCTGTAGTCGCTGCCGAGTGGATTAAAGATAAAAAAGGAAACTTCGCAATGAAAGACGTTTTGGGGCTTTAATTTGTAACAAATTCTGTAAATTGCAGACCAATAAGCAGAAAATGATGAATAGTGAATTGTAAACAGCGGATGCTTTTATCATTTATTACTCATCATTTTTATTATTTATATCATAAGAATAGGCACAAAAATTTATGAATTATTTTTTAACTTATACAGTATATGTCCTCATACTATCCATATTGATGGGGATTTCATCTTGGAAACTGTTCAAAAAAATGGGGTATAGCCCTTTATTTGCTTTTATCCCTTTCTACAACTATTTCATTATTCTTAAAGAAACAAAACATCCGAAATGGTGGGCAATCCTTTCTTATCTTCCGATAGTAGGGCCAATCATGATGTCTGTTTTCCACCTTTACTTAGTGAAGAAGTTTGGGAAAACTCTCTTCAAAGATCAGATTCTTACCGTGATTCTGCCGTTTATTTATATGGCGGTTATCAACTATTCTAAAGATGTAGAGTTAGAAGATGAAAATGCAAACGATCTGTTTCTTACAGACGAAGAGAAAAATGATAAGAAGAAAGATACATTCATTGGTTCTATTACCTTTGCTGTAGTCTTCGCTACTATTATTCACGTTTTTGTAACACAGCCTTTCGGGATCCCTACAGGATCTATGGAAAGAACATTATTGGTAGGTGACTTCCTTTTTGTAAACAAATGGAGCTACGGGTACAGACTTCCAATGCGTCCGGTAGCAATACCTTTCCTTCAGGGAACTATTATGGATACAGGACAGAAAGGTAATCCTAAAGATGATCCTAAATCTTATGTAGATGGAGTAAAGCTTCCTTACACAAGAATTTTACAATTCAATAAACCACAGAAAAATGATGTAGTTGTGTTCAACTATCCTCAGGATTCAGTACATACTGCTATTGACAGAAAAGATCCTTACGTAAAGAGATGTGTGGCTACAGCGGGAGATACTTTTGAAATGAGAGCCGGAAGACTTTTCGTGAACGGAAAGCCGGAGACTGTTTTAGGAGATCAGGAAGTACAGCACAGATACCTTGTAACAACGGATGCGCAATTAGATATCACTACTTTATATAAAGCTTATGGATTTTTACCAGTTCAGGAAGTGCAGCAGAATAACGGAGGTTTCCTTTATGGATTCCAGGGTTTAACGGATAAAACGGCTAAAGAAATTAAAGAACTTCCTCACGTTATTGATATGAAGGAAGAAGTTTCACCAAAAGGAGAAGCTGCAGTATATTACAGAGACGAAGCTAAAACTAAAATCGATACAACGCAATCCATTTTCCCAATAAACAAACCTTGGAATCAGGATTGGTACGGACCTGTCAGAATTCCTAAAAAAGGAGATGTAGTAGCGATCAATCAGGAGACACTTCCAATGTATCAATGGATTATTTCTGAATATGAACACAACAGTTTAGAGAAAAAGAACGGAAAGATCTTTATTAATGGTAAAGAAGCGAGTCAGTATACTATTCAGCAGGATTATTATATGATGATTGGTGACAACCGTGATGCTTCATTAGATGCAAGATTCTTTGGTTTCGTTCCGGAAGAAAATATTGTCGGAAAACCAATGTTTACCTGGATGAGTCTTCAGGGTGCATTCTCTGACAGCAGCTCTACTTATCAGGCACCATTTAAAATCCGTTGGGAAAGAATGTTTAAAGCTACCAACACAGGAGAAGCCAATAAAACTTCTTACTGGTGGGTTGCAGCGATGATCCTGATTTTATTCTTCGGATGGGAGTATTTCATGAAATTATTCGGAAAGAAAAAAACTGAAGACGAATAATAGAAAAATTAAACTTAAAATAGAATGAAGTATTTGAAAAAATACTTCATTTTTGCATTATGAATATGACGAATGTATTATTGCCGGCATTTTATATGCCCCCAATCTCATGGTTCTCAGTGTTTTTGAACCCTGAGAATGAAATTGTATTTGAACAGTTTGAAAACTTCCCGAAGCAGACATACAGAAACAGAGCCAATATTTACGGAGCTAACGGAAAATTGTCATTAATAATTCCTATCAACCATAACGGAAAAAGAGAATTTAAAGATGTTGAAATCTCTTACCGCGAAGACTGGAGAACACTTCACTGGAAATCTATTAAGACCGCATACCAGAGCTCTCCTTATTTCGAATATTATGAAGATAAGTTCAGAAAAATATTTGACCTTAAAGAAAAGTTTCTTCTGGATTTTAACCTTAAAGGAATAGAAGTAATCCAACAGATACTGAAAACAGAAAAGGCACACTCTTTGAATGAAGAATATATCAAAAATCCGGAGAGTATTAATTTCAGAGAAAAGTTTTCGGCAAAACTTCCTTCAGAATTTCAGATGGAAGAATATTACCAGACATTTTCTGATAAATTAGGATTTTTGGAAGATCTTTCGGTTCTTGACCTTATTTGTAATAAAGGCCCGGAATCATTGGTATATATAAAAAATATAAAACAATCATATTAGCATACAATCGCTTTTGATAAAATTTTCAGGATAAAAAACATGAAGGTGGCGATTGGAATATGTCTTTAAAAAATTAAATATCAACATATGAAAAAGGTATTATTAGCTGCAGTTTTTTTAGCAGGTTTTAGTTTCTCTTTTGCACAGGAATCTAAAGCTAAAAGTATTGATCCCAACGAAGATAAAGATTTGATGACATGGTATCATAAAGATTTTGCATCTTCAAAAGTATATGGAGTAAATACAGCAAATGCTTATAAATACTTGGAATCTAAAGGCCTGAAGCCTAAAACCGTAGTGGTGGGTGTATTAGACAGTGGAGTACAGGTAGATCACCCCGGATTGGTAAAGAACCTATGGTCAAACCCTAATGAAGTTCCTGGAAATGGTAAAGATGACGATGGAAACGGATATATTGATGACGTACACGGATGGAATTTTATAGGAGGTAAAAACGGTGATATTGATATCGATAACATGGAGGTAACGAGAGTAGTTGCCAAATATAAGCCTGTTTTCGAAGGAGATGATTCCACAAAGAATAAAGCCAACCAGGCTAAAATGAAGGAGGAGTTTGAGATGTACATGAAGGCCAAAGATATGTTCAATAAAAAAAGTATCGAGGCGAAACAAAATTTTCAGACCTATTCTATGTTGAATGAGCTGATTCCTAATATGGTAAAACTATTAGGAGGTAAGCCTGTAACCGCTGAAACTATTGCAGCTATCAAAGCTCCAACAGATCAGAGAGATGCTATTGCCCTGGATTTCTTAGGCCAGATTTCACAAAGCCCGGAATTCAAAGGAAAATCAGCAGAAGAATTTGAAAAAAAGATGAAGGAGGAAATGAAAGAAGCCATCGATCATTTTGCTCCTGCAGCAAAACAATATGACCTTTCATACGATCCGAGAAAAGAGATTGTAGGGGATAACTACGATGATTATTCTGAAAAAATCTATGGAAATAATCACTATGAAGGACCGGATGCAGAACATGGAACTCACGTAGCAGGTATTATTGCCGGACTTCCGCAAGGAAAAGAAGTTCAGTACGGAGTCGCTTCCAAAGTGGCTAAGATCATGTCTGTTAGAACAGTGCCTAATGGTGATGAAAGAGATAAAGATGTTGCTAATGCGATCAGATATGCAGTAGATAACGGAGCAAAAGTATTAAATATGAGCTTTGGAAAACCTGTTTCTCCTGGTAAAAATGTGGTTTGGGATGCTTTCAAATATGCTGAAGATAAAGGAGTTCTTTTAGTAAAGGCTGCAGGTAACGAAAATGAAGATGTAGCAGAGCATCTGGCATATCCTACCAACTTTAAAAACGTTACGGACGAAAAACCGTTTGTAAGTAATGTTCTTGTGGTAGGTGCAAGTACCAATAAAAACAATGCGCTGAGAGCAGATTTTTCTAATTACAATAAAAAGATGGTGAACGTTTTTGCTCCTGGAGAAGAAATCTATTCTACCGTTCCTAAAAACGAATATAAATATCTTCAGGGTACTTCTATGGCTTCACCTGTTGTAGCCGGAGGAGCAGCTGTTTTACTGGCTTATATGCCGGACCTGAAACCTTATCAGATCATTGAAGCTCTTGTGAAAAGCAGCAATCCAAGTACAGCAGATGGGTTTGGAGACCAATCTCAGGCTGGTGGAGTTATAGACCTTAAAAAAGCTGCAGAATATGCGTATACGAATTTCTACAAAGGGAAACCTTCAGGCACTGTCAAGCCTTCGAAATCCGTAAAAAAGGCTGTTAAAAAATAATTTATCTCCCTCTGTTTAAGGAGAAACCATAAAGAGTCCGAATTTTTTCGGACTTTTTATTTTTTATTTTAAATTTTGGCACGGTTTTTTGTAACTTTATAGTAACAAAATAATAAACAACAAAATGAAAAAGTTACTACTTGCAGGGATGTTGGGAACATCACTTTTTGCAGTTTCGTGTTCCTCTGTTAACAAAGCAGCTACATCTCAAAATCAAAGAGCCGACTTCCTTAAAATGAAAGGAGACTGGCAGATTGTGAGCATAGATTATGATAAAGGTTATAAAATTAAACCTTTTGACGAAGGTGCAGACGCACAGTGCTTCGTAGGAAGTCACTGGAGATTGATTCCTAATAACTGGACAGGAGCGTATACTTTAAACGGTGGTGGAGATTGCCCGGCAATTACACAACCTATCAAATTTGAAGTAAAAGGCGGTAATACGTTTATGTTTAAAAAAATTGCTACAGGTACAAAAGCAAAACAAAATACAGCTGGTTACAGCCTTACAATGATCAATCAGACTACAGATCAGTTTTCACTTGAGCAAGATGTTCCTTTTGAAGGAGGTAATGTAAAAGTAGTTTACAACTTCCAAAGAACAGGAATGAAATAATTTATCAACATAAAAGATCAAAAAAATGAAATTTACAAAAACATACGTAGGAGCCCTTTTCTTGTCATCAGCATTATTATTGACAAGCTGTGAAGCGGTTCAGAATTCAAATCACCAACAAAGAGGTACAGCAGTAGGTGTTGCTTCAGGAGCAGTACTTGGAGGTATCCTTGGAAATAATGTAGGTAAAGGAGGAAACGGTGCTATCGGAGCTGTATTAGGAGGTATTATCGGTGGTGTTGCAGGTAACGTTATCGGTAACAAAATGGATAAGCAGGCTAAAGATATTAAAGAAACTTTACCAGGAGCTCAGGTAGAAAGAGTAGGAGATGGTATTAAAGTAACCATGAATGAAAGTATTGTTAACTTCGCTTTCGACTCTTCAAACCTTACTTCTGTAGCACAGACAAACCTTGATAAATTAGCTGAAGTACTGGTTAACAATCCAGATACCAATATCAACATCTATGGTCACACAGACAGCAAAGGTTCGGATGAGTACAATCTTAAACTTTCTCAAAGAAGAGCAGACGCTGTGAAAGCATATTTATCAGGAAAAGGAATTGCATCAAGCAGAATGTTTACAAAAGGTGAAGGTGAAGCAATGCCTGTAGCAAGCAATGATACCGATGAAGGAAGAGCTAAAAACAGAAGAGTAGAGTTTGCTATTACTGCCAATGAAAAAATGATTAACGACGCCAAACAAGGCCAATAGTTAATTTAATATATAAATATTTTCGTAAAAGACCGCCCCGGCGGTTTTTTTTGTATTTTTATGCTAGAAATTTTGAATTTATTATTTTTGTATTTGAAATAACATAAATGAAGAAATATTTAAAGCTGCTCCGTGTGGAGCAATGGGTGAAAAACCTTTTTGTATTTGTCCCTCTGTTCTTTTCAGGTAATATTACCAATATAGATCTGCTTCTCAAAAGCATTTTTGCATTTGTTATATTTTCCCTTGCAGCAAGTGTGGTCTATATCCTGAATGATTATAATGATATTGAAGCAGACAGAAAGCACCCGGAAAAAAGAAGAAGACCATTAGCAAGCGGAGCTATTTCAAAATCAAAAGCGATAGGAATTCTTATAAGCCTCATCGTGGTTGATATAGTTCTTGTATTTTTTACTCAACTTTATTTCCATGAATTTCTTTGGAAATTTGCAATCATCATAGGGTTTTATGTGGTGATGAATCTTGCCTATACTTTCAGGCTGAAGCATGTTCCTATCATTGATATCTTTATCATTGCCATAGGATTCGTATTGCGTGTACTGGCTGGAGGTTATATTACCGGAATCAGTATCTCACAATGGGCGATCCTGTTGACGTTTGTATTGGCTTTGGTACTGGCTATAGGAAAAAGAAGGGGAGAACTTATCAATGCCCAGGTTTCAGGAAAAACAAGAAAGGCACTGGATGGATATAATGTTCAGTTTGCAGATATTGCTTTATCCATTTCTATTACACTGGCTATTGTTTGCTACCTGATGTTTACCCTTTCTCCCGAAGTTCAGGAGAGATTTCACGAAAGAGTTTTTTATACTGTAATTTTCGTTGTTTTCGCGTTGTTAAGATATCTTCAGCAGACACTGGTTTATAACAGAACGGAATCTCCTACAAAAATTGTATACAGAGACCGTTACATACAGGTTACTTTATTACTTTGGGTAGTGGCATTTTTAATTCAAATTTATTTTAAGAAATGAAACCGAATTTCATACAGAAAGTTACAAACTGGGGAAATTTCCCAATAGTAGAGAAGGAAATGAGATCTGAGGACAGTTTCAGAAGAATAAAAGAATTTGTACTCAGTCACAACGAGGTTATTGCGAGAGGAAACGGGAGATGCTATGGAGATGCTTCGTTGGGAGAATCTATATTTTCAACTAAAAAATTAAATAAATTCATCAATTTTGACCGATTGAACGGAATCATAGAATGTGAATCCGGAGTACTGCTTTCAGATGTACTGGAGATAGCGGTTCCACAGGGATATTTTCTATACGTTACTCCAGGGACAAAATTTGTATCAGTAGGAGGAGCTATAGCTTCCGATGTTCATGGAAAAAACCATCACGCAGAAGGATGTTTTTCAGAATATGTGATCGAGTTTAAGTTAATGACTGAGAAAGGTGAAATTATTACCTGTTCCAGAGAAGAGAATGCAGAAAAGTTCTGGGCTACCATTGGAGGAATGGGACTTACAGGAATTATTCTTACCGCAAAATTTAAACTCAAAAATATAGAGTCTGCATACATTCGTCAGGAAAGTATAAAAGCAGACAATCTTGATGAGATATTTAAGCTCTTTGATGAAAGTGAAAACTGGACCTACACTGTTGCATGGATTGATTGTCTTCAGAAAGGAAAAAATATCGGAAGAAGTATTCTCATGAGAGGAGAACATGCGTTTCAGCATGAACTTCCCCAGAGTTTTTCAAAAACACCTTTAAGACTAAAGAAAAAATTACAACCTACCGTTCCTTTTTATTTTCCGGGATTTGTACTGAATGCCTTTACCGTAAAAATATTCAACTGGCTGTACTATAAAAAACAGTCTAAAAAAGAAGTGAAAAACTTTATCGACTATGAGACGTTTTTCTATCCTTTGGATGCCATCACAGATTGGAATAAAATCTACGGTAAATCCGGTTTTATACAGTATCAGATGGTAATTCCTAAAGAAGCAGGAAAAGAAGGAATGAAAAGAATTCTTGAAACGATTGCCAAAAGCGGGAACGGTTCATTCTTAGCGGTTTTAAAACTTTTTGGAAAAAACAATCCCCAGGCCTACAACTCATTCC
The DNA here is from genome assembly GCF_002025665.1 of Chryseobacterium indologenes. Classification (GTDB taxonomy): domain Bacteria; phylum Bacteroidota; class Bacteroidia; order Flavobacteriales; family Weeksellaceae; genus Chryseobacterium; species Chryseobacterium metallicongregator. The sequence goes on from NZ_CP018786.1 coordinate 1,145,351, forward strand.
CTGTGGAAGGGTATACGTTGGCTCTTGATTTTAAAGTTAATTCAAAACTGAAAAAACTGGTAGATCAGCTGGATGCTATTGTTCAGGAGTTTGGAGGAAGAATTTATCTTACCAAAGACAGCATGAGCAGATCATCCCTTACCAATTACCTGAAAAATATTCAAAATCCTAAATTTGTGTCTTTACAGCACAAAAGAATCATAAATAATAACTCATAATGATAGTTCTGGGAAGTACATCTGAAGTGGCACAGGCTTTTGTGGAAAAGGCACTTCAGGAAGGAGAGAAGTTTGAAAAAATCTATCTTTTTACCTCAAATAAAGAAACTACAGAGCGTTTTGCAAGACACCTCGATGTGAAGTTTCTACAACAGGCGGAAGTCATTGAACTGGATCTGACTAAAGAAATTGATTACAATAGATTTGATAATATCAATTCAAATGTATTATTTTGTGCCGTAGGATATTTAGGAGAAGGAACCGAAGAAGGATTGTATGATAACAGAAATACAGAACGTATCATTGATATCAATTATTCAAAACTGGTTCCTGTGATAAATTATTTTGCTCATAAGTTTGAAAGCAGAAGATCCGGAACGATTATCGGGCTTTCATCTGTGGCAGGAGACCGGGGAAGGCAGAGCAATTTTATCTATGGAAGTGCAAAAGCAGCTTTTACTGCTTATCTGAGTGGGTTGAGAAACTACCTTTTTGAAAAAAAAGTACACGTTCTTACCATAAAACCGGGGTTTATGGAAACTAAAATGACAGAAGGTCTGCCTTTAAATCCGAAACTGACAGCAAGTCCCAAACAGGCTGCTTCCTGTATTTACAATGCCTTCAAAAAGAGGAGAAATGTGGCATATGTTTTGCCGGTTTGGAGTATTATTATGATGATTATCAGGAATATCCCTGAGTTTATATTCAAGAAATTAAAGCTTTAAAAAATGAAAAAATTGTATTGTTTTGATTTTGACGGAACCCTTACCTATAAAGATACAATGTTTATGTATCTTAAATTTTACGATTCTACAAAATATCGTATACAATTTTTAAGACATGTACCTCTCTTTATTCTGCTGAAGCTGAAACTTGCTGAAACAGAAAAAGTGAAAAAAAGCTTTATAGGCTCTATTTTAAGAGGCCAGACTCAGGAAAAAATTGAACAGAAATCTAAACAGTTTTTTGAACACCATTATCCTAAAATAGTGAGGGAAAATGCATTAGACTTTATAAAAAATATCGATAGGAATAATACACAAAGTTTATTGGTAACCGCTTCATTAGATATCTGGGTGAAACCTTTCGCTGATGAGCTGAAAATGGAACTTGTTTCTACGCGGGCAGAGTTTAAGAACGGAGTTTTCACAGGAAATTTTGTAGGAAAAAACTGTAACGGGAAAGAAAAACTGGTAAGAATTAAAGAAGAAATTAACGATTCTAAATACGATAAGATTATTGCATTTGGTGATACTTCAGGAGATCGGCCAATGTTGAAATGGGCAAATGAGGGACATTACCAATTTTTTCACTAATTTTGGGAGATAAAATTGTAAAAAATGAAAAGCCTGTTAATCGCATGTGCAGCAATTTTCATGAGCTGTGCAAGCACTTCATCTCAGAAGTCTTCTCCTGCGCAGGGAAATGCTGAACTTATTGTCTCTGAATCCCAGGGAGGAGCAGATACTCCCGGCTTTAGAATTATTAAGGAAGAAAAAGATTTCCGCAATATTATCAGCGGAAGTTTTGGTATTTCAGAAATAGGAAAAGAATCTTATATCAAATATCCGCAGTTTCCGAAAAATAAAAAAGTCGTTTTATACAATTTGGGAACCTTCAGATCAGGGAGCCACAAAATTGAAGAGATTAAAAGTATATCTGTGAAAAATCAGATTCTGTATGTAGAAGTTCCGGCTGGAGAACCTTCCGGTGGAATGGAAATTCAGGTGATCTCAAGCCCTTGGTTTATATTTACTGTTCCCACAGATTATAAATTTACCTCTGTAGAATTAAAATATTCAAAATAATAATGGATAAAGTATATTTAGATAATGCCGCAACCACTCCGCTTGCAGAAGAAGTTATAGATGCAATGGTTGGCACTATGAAAATGAATTTCGGAAACCCGTCTTCAACACACAGTTTTGGTCAGGAAGCAAAAATCCTTATTGAAAATGTAAGACGACAGGTTGCAGACTATCTTCATGTAACTCCTGCTGAAATCATTTTTACGTCCTGTGGTACCGAATCAAATAATATGATCATCAAATCCTCGGTAGAACACCTTGGAGTAGAAAGAATCATCAGTTCTCCTCTGGAACATAAATGCGTTTCTGAAAGTATTCTGGATATGAAAAGCAGAAAAGGAGTAGAAGTAAACTACATCCGCCCGAATGAAAAAGGAGATATTGATCTTGCTAAATTAGAAGAACTTTTAAAAGCTTCAGATAAAAAAACATTGGTTAGCTTAATGCATGCCAACAACGAAATTGGGAATATCATCAACCTTAAACAGGTTGCCCAGCTGTGCAAAGAACACCATGCACTTTTCCACTCAGATACGGTACAGACAATGGCTCATATGAACCTTGACTTCTCTGATATTCCTGTAGATTTTGCATCCTGCAGTGCCCATAAATTTCATGGTCCAAAAGGAGCTGGATTTGCGTTTATCAGAAAAGCAACAGGTTTAAAAGGAATTATTACCGGAGGACCTCAGGAAAGAAGCCTTAGAGCAGGAACTGAAAATGTTTGTGGTATCGTAGGATTAGGAAAAGCATTAGAACTTTCTCTGAATCATATCGAGGAATATACCAACCATATGCAGAGTATAAAGGATTATGCAATTGAAAGACTTTCTGCCGAAATAGAAGGAATTAAATTCAATGGAAGAAGTGCTGAAAAGGAAAACAGTCTTTATACAGTTTTAAGTGCTTTATTACCTTATAAAAATCCACTGATAGGACTTCAATTAGATATGAAAGGGATTGCTATCTCTCAGGGAAGTGCATGCTCATCAGGAGCCTCAAAACCTTCAATGGTAATGATGATGGTACTTTCTGAGGACGAAATGGATCATTGTACTCCATTACGTATCTCGTTCAGCCATATGACGACCAAAGCGGAGATTGATACATTGGTCAATGCATTAAAGGAAATTTCAAGCGATTACACTATAGAAAAAACTAATGTTGAGCATAGATAGGCTTGTGCTCTAAAAAGCGTAATTTTGAACATCCAATAAAGGATTAAAAGAAAAATAATATTAATTAAAATAAAAGAAACAAAAATGGCTTTAGAAATTACAGACAGCTCATTTCAGGATACGGTTTTAAAATCAGACAAACCGGTATTAGTAGACTTCTGGGCAGTATGGTGCGGACCTTGTAGAACTTTAGGACCAATCATCGAAGAAGTAGCATCAGATTTTGAAGGTAAAGCAGTAGTTGGAAAAGTAGATGTAGACAACAACCAGGAGATTTCTATGCAGTATGGTATCAGAAATATTCCTACAGTTCTTATTTTTAAGAATGGAGAAGTAGTAGATAAATTAGTAGGTGTAGCTCCAAAAGAGGTAATTGCTGAAAAATTAAGCGCTCACTTATAAAAAAAATAAGTTTGATAATGAACGCCTTCCAGTATTGGAAGGCATTTTTTTTGAAAAAATTTGCAGATAACAAAAAAAGTTGTAATTTTGCAACCACGAAAAAGAAACGACGTTCTTTCAAATAATGATCCGGTAGTTCAGCTGGTTAGAATGCCGCCCTGTCACGGCGGAGGTCGCGGGTTCGAGTCCCGTCCGGATCGCAGAGTTTTCTCAATTTCTTTAAAAAAAATTGATCCGGTAGTTCAGCTGGTTAGAATGCCGCCCTGTCACGGCGGAGGTCGCGGGTTCGAGTCCCGTCCGGATCGCAGAAGTTTTCTCAATTTCTTTTAAAAAAAATTGATCCGGTAGTTCAGCTGGTTAGAATGCCGCCCTGTCACGGCGGAGGTCGCGGGTTCGAGTCCCGTCCGGATCGCAGAAGTTTTCTCAATTTCTTTTAAAAAATTGATCCGGTAGTTCAGCTGGTTAGAATGCCGCCCTGTCACGGCGGAGGTCGCGGGTTCGAGTCCCGTCCGGATCGCAACTGCGATATCAAAGTAGTCAAAATACTGTAAAATTTATATTTTACAGTATTTTTTTTTGAGAGTATGCGTATGAATTTTAGGTCAAAATATCTTGGCACTATTGATTTATATTTTGAATAAAAATTAACGTATGCTATTAAAAATATTAATAATAATTATTATCTTCGCTCGATAATAAAAACCACCAATTGTTGAAATAATGAAAAAGATACTTTAGGTTTATTTGTGTATGGGGAATGTTTTTAAAATCAGGGAGTTAAGGTATATACCCAGGTGGTCGGTTTTTCTTATTGATATTTCTGTCATTTTTTTTTCAATTTTAGTTTCATATTTTCTTCTGAATAGTCTGGAGGTAAAACTCAATTTTATTAAGTATCAAAAGGAAAAAATATTTTCAGTGGTGCTTATTAATATTCTGTGTATAGTTCTGTTCAAAACGTATGCGGGAATTATCAGACATTCTACTTTTTTTGATTTTTTTAAAATTGTATGGTCTTCAGGCAGTGCTCTTATTGTTTTGCTGGGACTGAATTTTATGTCAGAACTGATATTGGGTAAACCAGTATTTTTATACCCTGTTCTTTTTTTATTTTTCTTTATCTCCATTTTTTTGATGTTCTTTTTCAGAATGGCAATCAAAGAGCTTTTCGGTGTCTTAATAGATTCTAAGGATACTCCATCCAAAGCTAGAATTGCTATTGTTGGGGTAGAGGATACTTCCGTGTCATTAGCAAAGGCTATTATTCACAATCCCGATCATCCCTATCAGCTGGCAGGATTTCTTAGTGCAAGATCGGATTCTAAAAAAGCAAGGTTGCTTGGCCATAAAATTTATAGTAAAAAACAATTTCTTAGGAGCGATACTTTGAAAGAACAATTTGATGCGGTTTTAATCAAAGATGTGATGACAAAGCGAGAGATAGAAGAATGGACTAGCTTTGCATTGGATAAAGGGTTGAAAGTATTAAAAGTACCCGTAACCAATATCATAAAAGAGGATGATAAGGTGAGAAGCATCCGTCCTCTTCAGATTGAAGATTTACTGAATCGTCCGACAATTAAAATAGAAAACAATGAGGTAAGATGTTTTCATGTTAATAAAAATATTCTGGTAACCGGAGGAGCCGGGTCTATAGGAAGTGAGATTGTAAGACAGGTTGCTCAGCTAAATTCATCATTGATTGTTGTCGTAGATCAGGCTGAGTCTCCTTTATATGAATTGCAGCTTGACTTATTAGAAAAGTTCCCAAACCAAAGGTTCAAATTTATACTGGCTGATATTTCAAACTATTCCAGAATGGAAAAATTGTTTGATGATTATCAGTTTTCAATAGTTTATCATGCGGCAGCCTACAAGCACGTACCATTAATAGAAGATAATCCGCATGAAGCTATTTTTGTCAACATTGGGGGAACTAAAAATGTAGCACTCTTATCGAAAAAATATAATGTAAATCGTTTTGTGATGGTGTCTACAGACAAAGCTGTAAATCCCACCAACGTAATGGGAGCATCTAAAAGAGCTGCTGAACTTTTTGTACAGTCTCTACAAAATTCTTCGGAGAATACAACAAAATTTATTACAACGCGTTTTGGAAATGTATTAGGTTCCAATGGCTCAGTGATACCGCATTTCAAAAAACAAATTGAAAAAGGAGGTCCGGTAACGATTACTCATCCCGATATCATTCGTTATTTTATGACGATTCCTGAAGCGTGCGAACTGGTACTTCAGGCAGGAACAATGGGGCAGGGAGGAGAGATTTATGTTTTTGATATGGGTAAACCAGTTAAAATTCTGGATTTAGCGGAAAGAATGATCAAATTATCAGGATATACTCCGGGTATCGATATTAAAATTGATTTTATTGGGTTAAGACCTGGCGAAAAACTGTATGAAGAACTTTTAACAGATAATTCTACGACTATTCCTACCCATCATGAGAAAATTATGATATCCAGAGATCCATTGATGAAGTTTGAAGATATAGATATTTTGTGCAAGCAAATCATTCTTTCAGCAATGAATAAAGATAGTTTGCAGATTGTGAGAATATTAAAAATAATTGTCCCGGAATTTAAAAGCAATAATTCTGAATTTGAAATTCTTGACAAAATATCTGAACATAAAGCATATGAATGAAATTAAAGAATAAAATACATAAAAAAACTAATATAAAATAATAATTTTGCTATTTTAATTCCAAACGGAATGAAAATTGCTAGAGAAAGAATTAATTTAAATATAAAGATTAAAATACCTCTCACATTCGTAAATTTCTTATAAATATGGAATACTTATGTGGTTAGTTTTCTTCCTATTAGGTATCTTAAATTAAATTCAGATAGATTTTAAATAATAGCACAAGTAGACTTAGAATAAACAACATATGAATAAAAAGATTATTACATATATAACATTGTTATCGGTTATTTTGTTATCATGCAGACCGAAGCAGAATATGGTATATATGTCGAAACATAATATGGAAGAGGAAGTTGCGAAAGCAAAATTTCAGGGCTTACATATTCAGGAAGGAGATGTACTTCTAATTCTTGTATCTGCACTCGATGAAATTGCTGTAAAGCCTTTTAACCTTAATACTGCAAACAAAGTAGGGAGCGACAGTGGTAGAGGAATTAACCAATACGTAGAACCAAGTCAATACCTTGTAAATGAAGAAGGCTATATCTCTTTTCCGGTTTTAGGAAATGTATATACTAAAGGAATGACACAGGTACAGCTAAAACAGGAACTGGAATCACGTCTTAAGAGATATCTAACAGATCCATTAGTGACTATTACCCTTAAAAACTTCAATGTAAGTATTTTAGGAGAGGTAAAACAACCAGGACAGAAAGAAAGTCTCTCCCAGAAAATCAATATTTTTCAAGCACTTGGACTTGCAGGTGATATGACGGATTTCGGAGACCGCACCAATGTAAAACTTATCCGCACAGGAGAAGATGGTGCTGACCAGGTGGTTAATGTTGACCTTACAAGATCTGATATTGTGAGTTCGCCGTACTATTATATGAAACAAAACGACATATTATATGTACAGCCGGACAAAAATAAGCAGGTTCAGGCTAACTCAAATCCGAACAGAGCTCTTACATTCCAGATTATTGGTGCTTTACTTACAGCGGGTACACTTATTATTGCTTTAACTCGAAAATAAAATATGCAGCAGATAGAATTTCAGGAAAGTGAAGAATCTTTGAATTTAAGAAAGATCATTGGGAAATATTTAGTAAAATGGCCTTGGTTTATAGCATCTGTCTTATTATTTGTTATTATAGCCTTTATATATCTAAGATATGCTGTACCTCAATATGAATCGACTACTACTTTAAAATTTGATAAAAAACAGTCTGATTTAACAGGAGCATTAATTGATCTTGATAACTTAGGACTTGGTTTAGGAAACGCAGATGAACTTAAAAGTGAAGTGGCTGTGGTAAGCTCCAGACCAATCCTTATGAAAGTTGTTGAAAATCTAAATCTTAATATACAATATTATAATTCGGGTGAGATAAGGGATTCAGAATTATTTATCAAAGTACCAATTGTTGCAAAAATTATTTCTTATAAGAATACCAAAAAATTTGTTTCTTCCCAATATATGGTAAAAGAAGTGAACGGAAACGAATTTGTTTTGGAAGATAAGGAAAACAAAAAAGTAAAGGGAACTTTCGATAAAAATCTAGTTCTTGATTTTGGAACTGTAATTCTTCAAAAAGTTCCGGGTCTTACCTTTAAAGATAAATATAAAATTGTCTTCTGGAATCCTATAGAGAAGGTGAAATCTTTGGAAAAAAAGATCCAGGTTGATCTTCCGGATCAAAAGGCTATGCTTATGGACATTAAGATCGTAGGAACTGTTCCTGAAAAATCAGAGGCTATTCTTAATGAGGTAACCAAACAGTATAATCTGGATGGGCTAAGAGATAAAAACTTACAAGCTCAAAATACTCAGGAGTTTATCGACAAACGATTAGAGGTTATTTCACGAGATCTTTCCGGAGTGGAGAATCAGAAAGAAGATTTCCAGAACCGTAACCGAATCGTAGACTTACAGGCGCAGGCACAGCTGGCGCTTCAGAATACAAACGATAACACAAAACAATTTCTTCTGCAACAAACCCAGCTGGATCTTCTTAACTCTCTTCAAAATGAAGCTTCAAAAGGAGATAATCAGCTTATGCCTTCTAATTTAGGACTTAATCCTTCTTTGGAACAGGCTATTTTACAGTATAATAATCTTGTTATCACTAGAAATAAAACTTTGAAGCAGGCAACGAATGAGAACCCTGCAGTGATAGAAATGAATAAAGAAATTTCTTCACTAAAAGAAATTGTAAGAGATAACATCCGTCAGCAAAAAGCAACTGTTCAGGCTTCTATCGCACAGATAAACAGCCAGATTTCTGCCAGCACAGGCATGATTGAAAAGGTTCCCGGACAGTCAAAAATCTATAGAGGTATCGAACGTCAGCAGAATCTTAAAGAACAGCTTTTCCTTTTCCTTTTACAGAAAAGAGAAGAAAATGCAATTAATCTTTCGGTAAATGTTCCGAAAGCTAAAATTGTAAACCCTGCTTATACTGATGATATTCCGGTTTCACCTAAAAAAAATATTATTCTTTTAGCAGCGGCTTTATTAGGATTAATGTTACCGTTGGGAGTATTCTATCTTTTCTTTATGTGGGATGATAAAATCTACAGCCGAACAGATATTACGGAAAATTCGCCACTTGGAGTGTTAGCAGATATACCATCGTTGAAGGACAATCAGAATCATTTGGTACAGAGAAATGATTTCTCCGAATTGGCGGAATCGTTTAGAATACTGGTTTCCAACCTGAAATTTCTACTTCCTAAGAAAGATTCGGCGAAAGTCATACTGGTAACTTCTTCAGTGAAAGGAGAAGGTAAAACACTGGTTTCAGTGAATCTTGCTCTGACATTGGGAAGCAAAAACGGAAGATCATTACTAATTGGTTCGGATGTTAGAAATCCACAGATACAGAGATATGATGATGAGCGTGTTAAGAATGCAGGTCTTACGGAATATTTATACGATGAAACAACAGATGTAGAAGATCTTATACATACTTCCGATACCAATCCTGAATGTGATGTAATTTATGCGGGATCTATTCCTCCAAACCCCCAAGAGCTTCTTTCCAACGGTCGTTATCAGAATCTTATCAGTGAAATGTCGTCCCGTTACGAATATATTGTGATCGATTCTGCTCCACTGATGCTTGTTTCAGATACATTGAGTATTTCTGACACAGCAGACGCTTCTTTATACGTTGTGAGATCGGGAGTGTCAAGGAAAATATTAATAGATTTCGCAAATAAACTGGTTAAAGAATCAAAAATATCAAACGTCTCTTTTGTAATCAATGATGTTTCTAAAAATGTTGGTGGTTATGGGTATGGATACAACTATGGCTACGGTTACGGATATACCACTGATAAGGAGAAAAACTGGTGGCAAAAGCTTTTCAATAAATAATCAATTTATCTTCAAAATATACATTAAATAAAGTAAGAACATCACATATAATATGAATATACAGAATAAAATTGGGGTAATCGGATTGGGGTATGTTGGATTACCTCTGGCCCGTTTATTTGCAACAAAATACGCGGTAGTTGGTTTTGATATCAATCAAGCCAGAATTGCAGAACTTAATAGTGGAAAAGATTCTACTTTGGAGGTAGAAGATGACGTATTGCAGCCGGTTTTAGTAAAAGAGAATCCCTTTTCAAGCTCATCAAAAGGATTATTTTGCTCATCTAACCTAGAAGATATTAAAGATGCTAACATCTATATCGTAACTGTTCCTACACCGGTAGACAAACATAACCGTCCAGATCTAACGCCTTTATACAAAGCGTCTGAAACAGTGGGAAAAGTATTGAAAAAAGGGGATATTGTTATTTATGAATCTACTGTTTATCCCGGCGTTACAGAAGAGGAATGTATTCCTGTGCTGGAAAAAGTTTCAGGACTGAAGTTTAACGAAGATTTTTTTGCAGGATATTCTCCTGAAAGAATCAACCCGGGAGATAAAGAACGTACTGTAGAGAAGATTTTAAAAGTAACTTCAGGTTCTACACCAGAAATTGGTGAAAAAGTAGACGAATTATATAAATCTGTAATTGCAGCAGGTACACATTTGGCACCAACCATCAAAGTAGCCGAAGCATCAAAAGTGATCGAAAACTCACAGCGTGATATCAATATTGCTTTTGTGAATGAGCTTGCAAAGATATTTAATCTCTTGAATATCGATACACATGCCGTTTTGGAAGCTGCAGGAACAAAATGGAATTTCCTGAAATTCAAGCCCGGTTTAGTAGGAGGGCACTGCATCGGGGTAGATCCTTTCTATCTTGCCCAAAAAGCGCAGGATGTAGGATATTATTCTGAGCTTATCCTTACAGCAAGAAGATTGAACGATTCTATGGGGCAATTTGTAGCCTCCGAGGTTGTAAAAACGATGATTAAGAAAAGAATCAACATTCCTGATGCCAAAGTGCTGAATCTTGGGATCACATTTAAGGAAAACTGTCCGGATGTAAGAAATACAAAAGCAGCAGATGTTATCAAAGCACTGGAAGACTATTCTATCGAAGTTACAACATACGATCCGTGGGCAAATCCGGAAGAAGTAATGCACGAATATGGTATAGGATCTACAAGTTCTCTGGAAGATGTGAATGAAAAATTTGATGCAGTTGTTCTCACTGTTTCTCATAATGAGTTCCTGAATATTGATCTTTCTCGTTATCTGAAGGAAGGAGGAATTGTATATGATGTTAAAGGAATTTTAGAGAAATACGATAATCGTTTATAAAAAAAGTAGAAAATGAAAATAGCAGTAGTAGGAACAGGATATGTAGGTTTGTCTAATGCCGTCTTATTGGCCCAACATAATGAAGTTGTAGCTTTAGATATTGTTCAGGAAAGAGTAGAATTGCTTAATTCTAAAAAATCTCCTATTGAAGATGAAGAGATTAACATGTTTCTAAGTACTAAACCACTTAATTTCAAAGCCACTTTAGATAAAAAAGAAGCTTACGATAAAGCTGAATATATTATTGTTGCTACACCCACAGATTATGACCCTACTACTAACTATTTCAACACAAGCAGTGTTGAAAATGTAATAAAGGAAATTGCAGAGTATAATTCTGATGCTGTAATTATTATTAAATCTACAGTTCCGGTGGGTTATACCGCAGAGTTAAAAAGCAGAATGCAGCTAGATAATGTGGTGTTTTCTCCTGAATTTTTGAGAGAAGGTAAAGCTTTGTATGATAATTTATATCCTTCCAGAATTATTGTTGGGGAGCAAAGCGAGCGAGCAAGGATTTTTGCAGAATTACTGAAAGAAGGAGCGGTAAAAAAGGATATTCCTGTTTTGTTTACTAATCCTACCGAAGCAGAAGCAATTAAATTGTTTTCAAATACCTACTTGGCATTGCGAGTTGCCTATTTTAATGAATTAGACAGCTATGCGCAGATCCATGAACTGGATACCCGCCAGATTGTAGAAGGTGTTGGTCTGGACCCAAGAATTGGTTCGCATTATAATAATCCTTCTTTTGGATACGGAGGATACTGCTTGCCTAAGGATACCAAACAGCTTTTGGCAAATTATAATGCAGTTCCCAATAATATTATTCAGGCAATTGTAGATGCCAACAGAACCCGTAAGGATTTTATAGCAGATTCTGTACTAGCAAAAAAACCAAAAAAGGTAGGAGTTTACCGTCTTATCATGAAAGCAGGCTCCGACAACTTCAGAGCATCTGCCATACAGGGAGTAATGAAAAGAATTAAAGCTAAGGGAGTGGAAGTGGAAGTGTTTGAACCTGCTCTTAATGAGGAGTTTTTTTTCAGTTCCAAAGTGGTAAAAGATTTAGAGCTTTTCAAAAAAGAATGCGATGTCATTATTTCTAATCGTAATGCGTCTGAACTTGCTGATGTACAGGAAAAAGTGTATACAAGGGATCTATTTGGTAATGATTAAAAGTAAATAAATTGTCAAGTACAAAAAAGATCGCAAAAAATACAATATTACTCTACATAAGGATGATAATCAATATGGCTATCTCCTTATATACTTCAAGGATTATTTTACAGAAGTTAGGTGTAGAGGATTTTGGGATATATAATTTAGTAGCTGGAGTAGTTGTATTATTTTCTTTTTTAAATAATGCCATGACAAGTGCTACTCAACGATTCTTAAATATTGAACTGGCTTCAAATATTAAAGAAAAAGTTAATAGAGTTTTTTGTATGAGTCTCAATATTCATATAATTATCTCAATTATTGTATTGATTTTGTCTGAGACTATTGGATTGTGGTTTTTAAATTACAAATTAAATATACCTGCTAACCGGCTTAATGCTGCAAATTTTGTATTTCAGTTTTCTATTATTACAACAATAATCAATATCATTAGAATACCCTTCAATGCTACCATATTGGCGAATGAAAGAATGTCATTCTATGCCTATTTGGGTATAGTGGAGACTGTACTAAAACTAGCTATTGTATTTTTATTATCGCTTTTTGTTGAATATGATCAGCTCATAGTTTATTCATTTTTGTTATTACTGGTCAACCTTATAGTGAATATAATTTATAAAATTTATTGCTATAAAAACTTTAAGGAAGAAACTGCTTACCACTATTTTTCTGACAAAAAACTGTTCAGAGAATTATTATCCTTTTCTGGTTGGAGTTTATTCGGGCAAGTTGCCGTTTTAAGTTCAACACAAGGATTGAATATGATTATGAATATATTCATCGGTGTTACTGTAAATGCAGCCTTAGGTATTGCGAATCAGGTAAACAGTGTTTTGTATAGTTTTGTTTCAAATATGCAGGTAGCATTTAATCCACAAATTACGCAAAGTTATGCCTCAAATGATTTAGAAACACATAAAAAATTAGTGTTAAATACTTCGAAATATTCAGTATTTCTATTTTTAATTTTATCAGTACCGATTTTATTACATACAGAATTTATTTTAAAACTATGGCTTGGTGTTAATTTACCTCAATATCTTGTAAGCTTCACTCAAATAGTTATAATAGGCTCTATTATTAATGCTATAGTGGGACCATTCTGGATGTCTGCTAATGCCATTGGAAATATCAGAAATTATCAATTAGGGGTTTCATTGATATTATTATTAAATCTTCCACTGGCATATATATTTTTAAAGTTAGGTTTTTCTCCTGTATACATTATGAGTTTAAATGTTATTTTAAATTTATGCACATTCGTATTTCGTTTTCTTTATGTTAATTATAAATTGAAATATGATTTGCAAGATGTACTGCTTTATTTAAAACAGACATTCTTAGTTATTTTCTCTTGTTTTGTTCTGATATGGCTCATCAAAAAAGTAGAGGTTAACAGCTACTTCTTTGCAATATCTTCAACCATTGGTTCTGAGATTATTTTGTTTGTATTAATTATTCTTATTGGTATTAAGCGGGAAGAGTATTTACAGTTTAAGAAAAAAATCATTAAAAAAATAAAGAAATAAATATGGATTTATTTAAGAGAATAAAAAATAAAACAAATTCAATTATTAATAATATACAGAATAATGCCAGAGTAGACAAAATTGCTAATGAAATTAATAATTGCAAGTCGAAGCGATTATTTTTGTTTCAAACTCCTACCCATACTAATATTGGAGATCATGCTATTGCGGAAGGGCAGTTGAAATTTTTTAAAGAAAATTTACCCGGGCATCACGTTTTCGAGATCAATCAGTCTCAAATGAAGTATTTTATTGAAAAGTACAGTAATACTATTAATCCTGATGATTTGATATTCATTCATGGTGGTGGTAATTTTGGGAATGAATATATGAGGGAAGAAAATTTAAGAAGAATGGTAATTCAAAACTTTCCTGAGAATAAAACGATATTGTTTCCACAAACTATCTATTACTCTAATGATCAGATTGGTGAGTCTGAATTAAAAAGGACACAGGATATTTTTGAAAAGCATTCAAATTTGATTTTGACAGCCAGAGAGGAAAAATCATTTGAATTAATGAAAAAATATTTTCCAAAAAATAAGGTAATTCTGACTCCTGATATTGTTCTATACACTGAATATAGTTTTGAAAATGAAAGAGAGTACGCATTAGAAGTAATCAGAAATGATCAGGAATCAATACTAACAGCAAACGATAAAGATAAAATTACCCAAATTTTAGAAGGTAAATTTGACAAAATAATTAAATCTGATATGCATTGTGATAAAATAACAGATTTAGATATTGAGTCAGTGAGAAAAAAAGTATTGACTAATAAGTTATTACAATTTTCTAAGGCAAAAATAGTTGTCACTGATAGATTACACGGAATGGTTCTTTGCATCATTACAGGAACACCGTGCGTCGTTTTTTCAAATTATAATCAAAAAGTTATAGGAACTTATAATTGGATTAAGTATTTAAAATATATAAAGTTTGTTAAAAATATAGATGAAGCAAACAAAGCAATAGATGAGTTATTAAGTAATGATAACTATGAAAAATATAATCCTCAGGAGATAAGGAAGTTTTACCTACCATTAATAGAGAATATAAATGAATGATGTTTTTTTATCAATTATTGTCCCAATATATAATGTTGAAAATTATATAGAAAAATGCATTGCCAGTATAGTGCAAAATACTTCTGCTAATTTTGAATTGATCCTGGTAATTGATGGCTCTCCAGATAATAGTATCAGTATTTGTAATAAATATAAAAATGTAGATAAAAGAATTGTCGTCCTGGAAAAAGAAAACGGAGGGCTTTCTGATGCCAGAAATGCGGGATATAAAATAGCGAAAGGGGAATATATTTGGTTTGTGGATGGAGATGATTATATTGAAAGTGAAAGTATTGACGTCTTTTTAAAAAAAATTAATACAGAAACAGATATTTTATTATTTAATTATCAGGAAATTTATGAAAATAAAATTGTCAAATTTGAAAAATTTGAAAATGAAGAAAAAATCAGTGGTCACGATTTGTTGTTAAAATATAATAACTATGGTATTCAGGCGTGGACACAGATCTATTCAAAAAAATTCTTAGATAAACATCAGATTATATTTGAAAAAGGGGCAATATATGAGGATGTATTATTTAATACACAAGTATATAGTAAAAATCCTGTTCTGCAGGTTATTGACAATATCTTTGTAAATTATGTACAGAGGGGAGAGTCAATTATGAAGAAAAAACAAACTATAAAAAATATAGAATCAGTATTAAAAATTTTAGAACTCTATAATAAGAAAGATATAATAGATTTTTTTCCAAAAAAGTTCATAATAAATAGACATCACTATTATTTTAGCCTGTTATTCATTTTTTTACATAAGAGTAATATGAAAAAAGATGAAATTATGGATCTCTTGAATAATATTAGTACCAAAAACTTTTTTGTTTTTACAAGGCAGTATGATTCTTTTATTGTGAAATATATTAAAAGAAAACTATTTCCTTCCCAATCGATTTTTATTTATAAGAACTGGAATTTTATTTTCCTTCTGATAAGGTTGGATAATTTGATTAATAGATGAATTACTTAAAGAAAAATATAACCCCAATATTAATCATTTCACAAATATTTGGTTTATACGGTGGTATGCTACAGGCACCGAGACTTCTTGCTATTTTATTTTTACCATTACTGATACAGGATTTAAATAAAAAGCTTATTAAAGGGAAAGAGTATTTATTGTTTTTCTTTTCTTTTATTATGTATTGTGTATTGTCAATGTTATTTTTAACATTTAATAATGACCAATCATTAAAAGAGTTTGCATATGCGCTGATAAATTTTATCATTTTCGTTGAAATAGTAAATTTTAGCAAGTATATAAGTTTAAATAAACTGATAAATGGCTGGGTTATATTTGTATTACTAAGTATTCCAATTGCAATTATAGAAATTAATTTCAATTTACATTTTTCTAATTCAAAGTTTGGAGATGATACGGTATTAGGAGGTGTGGGAACTCTTAGAAAATATGCAGCTATTACTTTTGGAAATTATAATTTGTATAATCACCTTTTGGCGATTTCATTTCCATTTATTTTAGCTAAACTTAAATTTATTTCAAGCAAATTATTTAAAATATTTTATATCCTTTTTATTTTAGCTATTGTTTGGGTTGTATTAACCAATGCAAGTCGTGGTACTATGCTGTGCTTATTAATATCTACTATTATATATATTATTTTTTATTCCAGCAAGTCAATCAGCAAAACCATTATGTACACATTCATTTCAATAATAGCATCTGTTGCAGGGTATATATATGTAATGAATAATGCATCATTTTCTTATTTAAAGACAAGAATAGAACAAAAAGGACTGGAAGATAATTCTAGGAAGGAAATGATTAATGTGGGTATCGACATGTTTGTGGACTCAAAATTTTTGGGTGTAGGAGCTGGAAACTTTTCTGATACAGCTAGTAAAATGACAAATAATCCTATCCTGGTACCCCATAATTTATTTATAGAATTACTCTCTCAATACGGGATTGTTGTATTCTTTACATTTCTTTTATTGTTATTTAAAATTTTTAATCCCAAAAGGATTTTTAAAAAGCGTGAAATTCCAAACTATATTTTATTAGGATCATTACTGGTAATGCCATTAGCATTTACAATTAATAGTGTTTATTTAAATAATCCGTACATGTGGATTTGGCTGGCAAGTCTTTATTGTATATCATCATTTTATAAAACGACAACTAAAAATGTTAATTGATTATATAGATAGAAAGTATTCATCGTTAAGAAAAATTTCTAAGGCTCAGTCTTTAGCAAGATTTTCTATAAGGAAGTTTTCAAATTTTGTCTTCCCGATATATCTTAAAAATACTATAAAAGAAGTAGTACTACCCGAAAAAGTGTCGGAAAATATTATCGTGTCACTTACAACATTTCCAGGAAGGATATCCAAATTATGGATGGTTGTGGAGTGTATGTTACGCCAAAGTCTGCTGCCAAACAAAATTGTATTGTATCTGGCAAAAGATCAATTTCCGAATGAGTTGAAAGATATACCAGATAATCTGATCGGTTACTATAAAAAGAAACAATTGGAAATAAGATTTGTAGATGAAGATTTAAGGTCTCATAAAAAATATTACTATGCCTTTAAGGAATATCAAAATGATGTTATCATAACCATAGATGATGATATTTTTTATCCGTCAAATATCATTAAAGACTTAATGGATTTACATGCAAAATTTCCTGATGCAATTTGTTGTCATAGAGCCCATAAAATCGTAAGAAATGATGATAATACAATAAGCAAATATTCCAACTGGAAAAAAGTTTTTGGAAATTTTGGACCGGCATTTGATCTATTTCACACAAGTGGGGGAGGAACTTTGTATAAGACTAACTTTTTTAGTGAAGAAGTTTTAAACAAAAATGCTTTTGTCAGCTTATGTTTTATGGCAGACGATGTCTGGCTGAATACGATGGCTCAGTTGAATAAGACAAAGACCGTGAAATCCAATTATTTTTCAAACTTAATTCCCATTGAAAATAAAAATTCCCTCTTTAAGCTAAGTCAGGAAAACGTGGCGGATGGAGGTAATGATAAGCAGTTACAGAATCTGATTCAAAATTATAATATTAATAATTATGAAATATTTAAGTGATTTTATAAAGCTTAGTGCGTTATTATTATTTAGCTTTTCTTTTGCTCAGCAAAACAGAGTAAGCAGGTATAATGCAGATATGCAGGCATCCAAAAGTTATGGTTTGCAGAAAATGGAACTGTCATCGAAGAGTAAAAATACTTACGATTTCATGGCATTAGGATATTTTATCAATGCAAATAACAATATGTATCTTAAAACAAAAGATAAAAAATACATTGATACTAATATTTCTGTCATAAAACCAATCCTGATTGATACCAATTCAAATACCTCATACCAAAAAAATGGCTGGGTGATGAATGTAGCAAAAGGAAATCAGAATGCAGCAGTGAACGGGCAGGAACATTTAATTTCAGAAGGCTATTTTTTCAGATACATCGGTGAGTTTTTGGATATTCTAGCCAAGAATAAATTATATACGAATTATCAACCGGCGATAGAAAGTGGTTTAAAATATTCCTTCGATAAATGGAAAGCCAGAAGCTTCAGTCAATATGGAGATTATTCATTATTGTTTCATCAAAGGCTTCATACAGGAGCAAACTGGGCTGTTGTTGCACTCTATCTCATGAAATATGACGAATCTGAAAAAAATTCATATGCCTTATTTGTAAATCAGTTTGATCAGCAGCTGAAAAAAGCGTTGGTTTTAAACAAGAGCGCAGGTAGCGTTTTGTATTACACGTGGAACAGTACATATCCTGATACTTTTTGTAAGGCGTTACAGAAAATTAAAAATTATAAACCGGTTGTACAGGATGTATCGCATGGAAATCATGTCGTATTATATTTAATAAAGGCAAAAGAACTGGGAAATGCCAATTGGGCTGACTTTAATTTCAGTTACCTCTGCAATACCTTGAAGCTTAAGATTCTTAAAGGAAGCAGTATTGCCGATAATGTAGATGGCTCTACAGATCCAAGTGTACAGAATACGGGATGGAAAATATCGGATGGCTGGATGAAACTTATCTATTTTGATACAAGTTTATATCCTTTAGTCGAAA
The DNA here is from genome assembly GCF_002025665.1 of Chryseobacterium indologenes. Taxonomy (GTDB): domain Bacteria; phylum Bacteroidota; class Bacteroidia; order Flavobacteriales; family Weeksellaceae; genus Chryseobacterium; species Chryseobacterium metallicongregator. Next base: position 1,164,227 of record NZ_CP018786.1, read on the forward strand.
AAAACCTTGCAAATTATAGTAATAAAATTAACAACTCTTCTTTAGAGCTGCAGTTTAATTCAATTTATCCATAATGATACTTCACATTACAAACGATTACTCAGGATCTACAGTTTATAAAAATTTAGTGAGGGAGCTGGATAATAACGGGCTAGAGCAGATTGTATATAATCCATTTCGAGAATCTTCCAGAATAGGGAAAAATAAAATAGATTTTAAAAGTACCCGCTCACAGATTATCTACAGCCATATTTTATCAAAATATGCAGATCGGGTTTTGTATAAGAAAAAAATTAAAAAAATAGTACAAGACATTGAAGCAAAAGTAGACCTCAAGACCGTCAAATTTATTCATGCTCACACATGGTATAGCGATGGCGGAGTGGCCTATGAGCTTCATAAAAAATATAATATCCCATACATATTGGCAGTGCGCAATACGGATCTTAATGTGTTTTTGAAGTATTTTCTTCACGAAAGAGGCTACGGACAAAAAATACTTCAGAATGCAAATAAGATCATAACCATTTCTGCAGTCTATAAAAAAAGAATGCTTGAAGATTCACGCCTGTCTCATATCATGAGCGATGTACAGCAAAAACTAATGGTAATTCCAAATGGTGTAGACCCTTTCTGGATAGAATCAAAGGTTATGAACAGGAAAATTGTTGAGAATGAAAAAAGCATTCAGTTGCTTTATATAGGGAAATTCAATAAAGGCAAAAATGTCTTTAACCTTATTAATGCTGTTAAGAATCATAATCACAAAATTCAGAATAGGATAAAATTAACACTGATTGGAGGAGGAGGAAATGACGAGAAAAGAATCCTGGATTCTATTAAAAACGATCATTCCTTTGAGTTTGTAGGAAAAGTAGACAGCCTGCCTGTTCTAAAATCCTATTACGAACGAAGTGACTTCTTTACAATGCCTTCCAAAGCAGAAACTTTTGGCCTGGTCTATATAGAAGCGCTTCTGCAGGGCTTACCGGTAATGTACACGCAAAATGAAGGGATCGACGGTTTTTATGATGATTCTATTGGAGAAAAAGTGGAAGACACCTCTGTTTCTGCTATCGAACGAGGGCTTGAACGGTTAATCCAAAAACGAAATCATTATAGTTTTGATATTGAACAATTGTTAGAAAATCATGACTGGAAGAGAATAGCTGAAGTATATCAACAATTATATATAGAAAAAAAATAATGAATATATTATACATCCACCAATATTTCGTAACTCCTCAGGAGCCAGGAGGAACAAGATCGTACTGGCTGGCACAAGAACTTATTAAAAATGGGCATAAAGTTACCATGCTCACCTCATCATCCAAATTTTCAGAGGATATTAAAATTGTAGAAATTGATGGTATTGAAGTCGTTTATATAAAGGAAGACTACGACCAGAATATGAGTGTTTCAAGAAGGTTAAAGGCTTTCTTGAAATTTATGTACAAATCATCTGTGCTAGGATTGAAACAGAAAGATATCGATTTGGTGATTGCTACATCTACTCCTCTTACAATAGGTATTCCGGCACTTATATTAAAGTGGTTTAAAAAGAAGCCTTTTGTTTTTGAAGTAAGAGACCTCTGGCCGGAGGTGCCAATACAGATGGGAGCCATAAAAAACAGTTGGACAATAAAAACGACACGTCTGCTGGAAAAAGTGATTTATAAAAATGCTTCCCGTGTTATTGCACTTTCTCCCGGTATGCAGGCCGGAGTGGTAAAATATATTCCAAAAGAAAAAACATCCATGATTCCTAATATGGCTAAAATGGACGAATTCTGGCCTAGGGGAAAAAATGATCAACTGATGGAAAAGCTCGGCTTAAAAAAAGATTCCTTCAAAATAGTTCACTTTGGTTCTCTGGGATTGGCAAATGGTGCTCAGACAATTGTTGAATCCGCCAAATTATTAAACAATAGAGAAGATATAGAATTTTTGTTTGTAGGAGGAGGGTCTACCGAAAAAGATTTGGTAGATGAAGTAGAGAAAAACAACCTTAAAAATGTGAAATTTCTCGGAAAGTTCCCTATGACTGACGTATCCGAGATTGTCAATTTTTCGGATGTTTCGATGATTTCCTTTTTGGATATCCCGATTTTGTATACCAACTCTCCAAACAAGCTTTTCGATTCGTTGTCTGCAGGAAAACCAATTATTGTAAACTCTGCAGGATGGACGAAAGACATAGCCGAAAAATACCATTGCGGATATTATGTAAATCCAAACCGTCCTGAAGAGCTTGTACAAAAAGTACTCTATCTGAAAGACAATCCTGAATTGGTAAAGGAAATGGGACAGAATGCAAGGGAATTGGCCGAAACAGTTTATGACAAATCCATTTTGTGTAAAAAATTTGTTGAAGTTATCGAGCAAACAGAATAAATGATCAAGAGAAAGAATCTATTGATGTACAAATGATAGATAACGGGTCATCTTAGAATTTAAAGTAACAAGAATGTTGATTTTGTGTGTGTTTTTATAATCGACTTTCCTAAATTTTCTAAGTAAAATAGGGCAGAATAGTATTAACTGCAGCTATATATTGAAATTTTTATATTTGACAATCTGTATCTTAACAATAGCTTTGAAAGAAAAGAAATACGTTTCTTTGGAAAATTTAAAAAAAGCTATATATTTGCACCAGTTAAAAAGCAAATGCTACCTTAAAAATTGATCCGGTAGTTCAGCTGGTTAGAATGCCGCCCTGTCACGGCGGAGGTCGCGGGTTCGAGTCCCGTCCGGATCGCAAAAAGTCTTCTAGAAATAGAAGACTTTTTTATTTTCCCTTATTGATAAACAGATTGGAAATAATAACCGATTCTTATCAGAAGGGATGCAGAGGTGGTGCAAGATGGCATCAGGATGTTTATCGCTTTGGTAAAAACGGGACTTTAGAATGGATTTCTACAAAAGAAAATACGGGCGAATAATGCTTTTTTTAATTCTGGGAATACCTTTAAAACCTATGTTTTTTTTGAAATTGTAAATTATAACTCCTCATTTACAGTGATAAAGCCTCCGTTTTTTTACGGTATTTTTAAGAATGTCTTTTAGGATTCAAATTTAGGTCTGATATTTGTACTGGGTAGCCAAACTAAATGGCCGATTTATTTATGAAAAACATATCTGTGAAAAAATTCTTTTTTTATGCCTGTTTATGTGCTTTTTCTCTGGTTTCCTGTAAAAAGGAAATAGAAAAAATAAGTGATACTTTTAAAGATACCGTTTCTTCTTCGGAAGTTCCGGAGGTAGAAAAGGATTCTATAAAGAAAGATTCTGTTCCTGTCGTTAAAAAAGAATCTGTTCCGCCTGTCATGCAGGAGAACGGTTTTTATAATGCCTTTGTTCTTCCAAAAGATAAAAAAATGCGTGATTCTATTTACGCAGAATTCAGCAAGAAATATAGTGTAGAAGAAAGAACAGCTATTTTAGCCTTAAACAGATTAGATTCTAAAAGTAAATGGAATGCCGACACCTTGGTAGTTCCTGCGAAAATAGATACCACACTGATGGCCTACTCACCGTTTCCAATGCAGCTGGATGTATTAAGCGGAGTGAAAAAGTTTGTCATTTTCTCATATCCTATACAGGCTTTTGCCGTATACTCTAATGGAAGCCTTGTAAAATGGGGCCCAACAAGTATGGGTAAAAAAGCAGCCCAAACTACAAGAGGACTTACCTTTGCCAACTGGAAAAAGAAACTGGCTATTTCCACCGTGAGCAGCGAATGGAAACTTCCTTATAACTTTAATATTCATAACATTGGCGGAATCGGATGGCATGAGTATACGCTTCCCGGATATCCTGCTTCACATTCATGTTTACGATTGCTGAGAAAAGATGCCCAATGGTTGTATTCCTATGCAGATACCTGGATTTTGAATCCGGGTGGTGCTACTACTAAAGCCAGAGGTACAGCAGTAATGGTATTCGGAGATTATAAATGGGGAGGAAGAAAACCATGGAGAAATCTTTTGGATGATCCTAATGCCAACAATATTTCCGTTGAAGAATTGACGAAACTCTTAGAACCGGATGTTCCGAAAATGCTAAAAGAACAAAGCAACAGAGAAAAAGTAGCGGATTCTATCAAAGCAGCAAAAGCAGCAGCTCCTATTCAAAATGAAAAGCCTGCAGAACCCCTGTCTAATTAATTTTTTTTTCAAATTGTAAAGTAGATTCTTCAGCAAACTTTCTAAGTTTAAGCATTTCCTCTTTACCTTTATGCTGGCCGAATCTGGCGGCAATATAAGTAAGAAGAATAAATAATAACATGATAAAAGAAGCGCTCAGTGCCCAAGGGTATTCGGCGCTTTTTATTTGCTTTTCTACGTAATACATCGTGAAAAAGGTCATCCAGAGAATAGAAAAAGAAAAATACAGGAACATAAAGAATGTCCATACAGCAGAACTAGGACCAAACACTCCACGTATTGCTATATGCTCATCCTCCATTTCTATCCGTAAAGCAAGGCTGGGTTTCCAGTAATTATCATATTCTGTTTTTACCCAGATAGTAGCCACTTCTTTATTGATATTGCCTGAGAATTCATCTTTATGCTCTTCCATATATTTTTTCAGATTTTCAGCATACTCTTCCTTGGTAAGATGAGTAAACATTTTAAACCGGGGTCTGGTTCTTATCCTGTCTAAAGTGGTTTCTTCGGTATTCATATTGTTATTCTTGATAAGGAATAGGATCCTGAAGGGTGAAACTTAATATGAGTTTTTCATTTTTTCTTTGAATGAGCATATTGATAGTTCGGCCTTCATTAGATTTCATAAGTTCTACAATTTTTTCCAGTGTCATCTCAGAAGTAGGGTCTCCATTAATACTTAGAATTCTGTCTTCCTTTTTCAGACCTGCTTCATAAGCCGGTGAATCTTTTCTTACTCCGGCAATAGAAAATATAGGTTTCAAACTGAATTTATACTGGAAAGCATCTTTATAAGCACCGTTTACTATGGTTGTAGATTTTTGGGTTTCTATATTTATTCTATCCTGCTGCCATTCCAGCCCATCCTGTTTGAAATCCAATCCACTCATATTAAAGTGAAAAGGATCATTAAAGTATCTGTTTCTTTTCAGATATAACTTTTTGTTAGAATAATCAAAAATCACTGTAAACCTGCGCATAATTTCACTGCCTATAGAGCCTTTCCTGTTTTCCACTAAATTGACGTGTTGTATAGAGAATTCATCCGGCATAGAAGTGAGAGGTTTTTCAAACTTAAAATTTCCAAGGTAAAAATTATGAATACGGCTTCTTTTACCATAAATATCTCCATTGAAACCACGACCAAGAAAATCGTCAATATTAGGTCTGTTATAAACAAAATTTTTAATCAGCGTGGGGAAGAGCCATATGGCATCACTATTTCCAAGATCAATCAGCAGTTTTGAGTCTTTCTTTTCATTTGTCATTTCTACACCTGCATACAGATAGGGCTTATCTCTTTCAATGGTAATGGGGAATTCTTCAAATTTTCTCATTTTCTTTTCTAAAAGAGCAGCATTTTCAAATACAGTTATTTTCTTTGATGAATAATCTATATAAATAGGATGGTTTTTGAAGAAATGATAGCCGATTACTCCATTTACGGGAATTCCTACATGAGGCGAAATATTAAATTCTTCATCAATAATGATATAAAGAGACATAGAGGTATTGATAATCCCATCACCTATTTTGCCTATATTACGTTCAGACTTCAGCCCATCAATACTTAAACTCCCTCCAAGTCCTGAAAATTTTACTTTTTCAACATTGCTTAACTTCACTTCCTTGTTTTCCAGGCTGAAAAGAATGGTTTCAGAAACCCCCGTATCCAGAAGAAAGGTGAGCTCAGCACCATTAACATTGATCGGAATAAAGATAAGATTGTTGATAAACTGAAAAGGAATAACTGCTTTTTTAGTATTGATCAGTTCAAAAGTATTCTGGGCATTTACAAAAATGCTTAGAAATAATCCCAGTAAAAGCAATTTAAAATTCATTTACTGAATTTAGTGAATTTATCTATATGATAATAAAAAAAACATTCCAAAAGCTGGAATGTTTATATAAGTTACAATGAAGTAGTGTTTTTTATTGAATTTGTTCTAAAATAGGTTTTATTTATTTTGAAAAGAAGTCCATCAAATCCATATAATTCTTTTGATTTACCCCATGTCCGCTCATATATTCTCTGAACGTAAAGTAACAGCTAAGATCATAAAGAAGATCTGCCGCTTTTCTTCCCCATTCAAGCGGGATCACAGCATCATCCGTACCGTGAGAAATGAAGAAACGAAGTCCCTCCAGTTTCTTTTTATCTTTTACAATACCGTCCAGAATTTTATCTTCAGGATAACTGCTCATACAGGCAACACGATTGAAAAGATCAGGATGTTTTAAGGCTAGTGCATAACACAATATTCCTCCCTGGCTGAAACCACAAAGATGTGCTTTGCTTTCTGTAAGTCCATAGTGGTTGATAATCTTTAACATACTTTCCAGAACTGCATGTAAAGATTCATTGGCCTGGGGAACATCAATGAAGTTTTCGGGATCATTAAAGTTGATATCATACCATGAATATCCTTCAAATTGAGTATCACGCGGAGCCCTGAAACTTACAATGATCCAGTCATTGGGAAGAGTTTCTCTAAAACTGAAAAGATCCTGTTCATTGCTGCCATATCCATGAAGCATAAAAAGAATGGGAGTTTGGGAAGTAATATTTTCCGGCTCTCTTACTAGATAATCTAAATTCATACAGCAAAGATAATTAAATTACCTACAGAATCTTAACTTTTATTATTCATACAATGAACTTCCGTTGCATGATAGTTTATGTGTAATGATTAATTATTTGGAGTATATTTTTGAATTTTTCCGGGACTTTCTGTTTTTATTAATTTGATATTATTTGGAAATCTTTATTGGAAATTTTTCATAAAAGTTATTTTTATATTAATAAAAAACTTATATTTGAAACATTAAAAAATCTATTTGGAGAAATGAAGCAATTTTACAATTCAAAAAGTTTACTTAGACTTTCTTTTTTATTCGTTTTATTATTTTCTGTAATCACCGTTGTTAATTCTTGTAAAAAAGATGACGATGAAGAATTTCAGGATCATGTGGTTCAATTCGAAGTGAAAACCACTGCCGGAGGAAACATTATAAGTGTTGTAACACAGGTAGGTACAGCTCAGAATACCATATACAATACTCCGCAGTCTCCTGTAACTTCACCATGGACAAGTGGAGAATTCTTTGTGAATTCCAGCCAGGCACAGCTTAATCTTGATGCTAACGCTTCAATGCCGGATGATAATTCTGAATTGACAATCAATCTTTACATTGATGGTGAGATAGCAAGAACAGTGAAGAAGAAAGGTAAAGGGGTTTTGGTTGCTTCTATTGATTATAGCTTCTTAGAACCTTAAATTACTTTAACAATATAAAAAAACCGCTTTCAAAGCGGTTTTTTTTATTCTTCAATCATATGTTGCTGTATAGCTAGGTTGATCAATTCTGTTGAGTTCTTTGCATGAAATTTCTGTAGAAGATTCTTACGGTGAGTGTCCACGGTAAGAGGACTTAAAAAAAGTTCTTCAGCAATTACATTACTTGTTTTTCCCTGTGCTACCATCTGTAGAATTTGTTTTTCCCTTTTAGTCAGTCTTGGAATAGGAAGATTAGTCTGAGACGGAAGACTGATAATCTGTTTGGTTTCATTGCAGAAAACAATATCTCCCGAAAGTGCTCCTCTGATACCTATCACAAGATCATCAATAGAAGTATTTTTGAGAAGATAACCGCTTGCTCCATTTTGTATAGATTGCATAATAATGCTTCGTTCCGAACGGTTGCTGAACATTATTACAGAGGTATTTGGCGATATTTTTTTAATTTCTCTGCAGAGTTCTGTTCCATTGGAATCTGGGAGCGTAATATCCAGAAGAACAATATCTACTATTTCTGAACGGATGAAACTCAGTGTTTCTGCACCGGATGCAAAACTTCCTGCGACATTGAAGAAAGGCTGGCTTCTCAGCATCATTCTTAATCCTTCAATGACAATAGGATGATCATCTACAATAACAATATTTATTTTTTCATTCTCCATGGATGTTGAGTTCTATATTAATTGCTGTTCCTTGATCATCAGAATTGATTTCCATTTTTCCTTTCAGGTAGTTGACTCTGTTTTTCAGATTACGAAGTCCCAGACTTTTAGTGGTGTTTTCTATATGTTTATCAAATCCTTTTCCGTTATCTTCAATCGTTATCAGAAAATTTTCGCTGGCTTGGGAGCATTGAAGCAGAATATTGCTGGCTTCGGCATGTTTTACAGCATTGGCCAATAACTCCTGTACAATTCTGTAAATATTAAGCTGGATATTTAAAGGTAATTTTTTGTCAATATCAATAGCCTGAAAATCAATTTCAAGGTTTTTTCTGTTGTAAAATTCACACAGGTCGAGTATAGCAGTTTCCAAGCCAAAATTAAGTAATGATTCTGGCATTAAATTTCTCGCTACATGCCGGAGTTCACTTACAGAACTGTCCAGCTGACCCAATATCTTATAAAACTCCTGATCTTTTTCAGGGTTTAAATGGCTGGAAGACCATGTAGAAAAGTTGATTTTTACGCCGGCAAGCATTCCGCCAAGACCATCATGAAGATCCCTTGCAATACGTTCTCTTTCTCTTTCTTCACCATCAAGAATAGCTTTGGTTAATGATAGTTCTTCCTTTTGCTTAATATCATTGAGTTTCTGCTCGTTTATTTTTTTGTTTTTTCTGAAAATAATAAACAGGAAGATCAGAAGACTTAACGCCAGCAATAAAACAAGTCCCATTCCCCATAAATAAGAGTTTTTCTTGTTGACCTCCAGATCTTTTTGGTTTTTCTCAGCATTTAAAGTTGCTATTTTTCTTTCTTTTTCGGCAGTATTGAATTTAGATTCCAGTTTGTTGATTTCAATTTTTACATTCTCTGTATTAAGGCTGTCATTCAGCTTGGAATAATTCTTTTCCCATAGAAGAGCTTCTCTGGTATCTCCTAATTCTTCATTGAGTAAAGAAAGCTGTTTATAAAAAGTCTTTCTGTTGTTAACATCTATGGCCAGAGATTTTTCTGTTAAAACATTTTCCAAAGTAGTTTTGGCTTCCTTATATCTTTTAAGTTTCTTTAAAATATCATATTTGTTGAAATAAAACATTTGAGCCAGAAGATTCTGATTGTACTTTCTGGTATAGAAAATTCCTTTTTCTATCACAGGAAGGGCTTCTTCATTTTTCTGACGGGTAATATATAACAGTGTTTTACTGTAATAATAAAAAGCATTGGATGAAGATTCCGGATAAACCTTGATGAGTTTTTCGGCTTTATTTAAAAACTTTTCAGCTTCATCTCCATTGGCCTGGTAACAGAAATTGTTGGCAGAATTAAGATAGGTAAAAAACAATTCTGCAGAATCCGGATAGTTTTTTTCAAGAATTTCCAGGGCTTTTTTATTGTATTCTTCAGCTTTCTTAAACTGAGCATTATACGTAAGAATAACTGCAAGTTGAGTATATAAGAAACCCAGATTTCTGCTGTTTTCATATTTTTTAACCAGTGGGATACTTTTTTCAAGCATTATCTTGACCAAAGGAATATAGCCCTCTTTATCCTTTTGAGAAACTCCGTAGCTGTACCAGGCAAGAGCTTGAAAAAAATCGGACTCTTCATTTTTGAATTTCGATAAAGACCGAATAGCCTGTTGATAGGAAATTGCAGCTTTCTTTTTATTCCTATCCAGATGATATTGTCCTTCGTAATAATAATATTTTGCTGAAATAAATGAATTATTTTGAGCCAGTATTTTTCCTTTTGCCAGATATTTTTTACTCAAAACAGAATCACTGTTCCTGTAATAATTTGATAGAAGGAAAGAGGCTGTTGCTTTTGAAGTATCCGGATGGTTATCCTTTGTAATACTTTGTAAACTATCTATATAAGCTTTCTCATTAAGCGGAATGATTTGTTGGGATTGTAAAGCAAAAGACAAAAATAGACTTAACAGGACAAGTAATCTCTTCATTATGGATCAATTCTGTAAAATGTTTTTTAAAACGTTCAATTTAATTAAAAATTTTAGCATAAAAAATACCTGAATTTAGGTAGAAAAAATTACTGGTTTTTAAGGATTGATAGACGTAGGTGATGCTCATAGCTTTGCAAATATCAAATCATGAATCATAGAATATTCAATATAGTAACTAAAATTTAAACAAAAAGATTATGAAAAAAATGAGAATGAATCAGCTGTTAAGAGGAGCATTGGTTGCAGTAATAACAGCAATGTTTATTGGATTTACGGCTTCATGCAGTAAAGATAATGACGACAATGAGAATGGAGCAGGGAAAAGTCATAAAGTGGTTTTTAAAGCAATCGCTTCTTCGGGAAGTAATATTGACGTAGCGGTGTACGGAATTGACGGTAACCCAACTACAGCATCAAGTCTGAGTGGATCAACATGGTCCAGCCCTGAGGTGACATCAGAATCAGGAGCATACAGTGCCAATGTTGCCGTAAACGCAGTTGGACCGAATGCTTCTGCAACGTTGAAGGTTCAGATCTGGGTAGACGGAGAATTGAAGAAAGAAGGAACTTCCAGCGGACAGTACTTGTCAGCTTCTACAAGCTATACATTTTAATATTAAATTATTTTAGGACATAAAACGGGCGCTGAGATTCATCTCAGCGCCCGTTTTTATATGTATCTTATACTAGTTTGCTCTTACAATAAAGTAGCTTTTTTTACCTTTTTGTAATAATAAGAACTTACCATCGATAAGGTCAGCTTCATTAGCTGTAAAAGTATCATTTACTTTTTGCTTGTTGACAGAGATTGAATTTCCTTTAATCTCTCTTTGAGCTTCACTCTTAGATTTTAAGAATCCTGATTTTTCAGAAAGAAGATCAATAATATTCACTCCTAAAACATCAGCTTTTGCAATTTCTTTCTGAGGAACTCCGTCGAAAACTTCAAGGAATATTTCTTCGTCAAGACTTACAAGATCTTCAGCAGTAGAACGACCGAAAAGGATTTCAGAAGCTTTCAATGCTTTTTCATACTCTTCTCTTCCATGCACCCAAACCGTAACTTCTTCTGCAAGTTTCTTCTGCAATTTTCTTTCGTGTGCTGCAGTTTTGTGCTCTTCAATTAAAGCATCAATCTCTTCTTTTCCTAAGAAAGTGTAGAATTTAATGAATCTCTCAGCATCTTCATCAGTAGCATTCAGCCAGAACTGGTAGAATTTGTAAGGAGAAGTTTTCTTTTTATCCAGCCAGTAATTTTCTCCGCTTTCAGACTTTCCGAATTTGGAGCCGTCCGCTTTGGTAATCAAAGGAACCGTTAATGCAAATGCTTCACCCTGCGCTTTTCTACGGATCAATTCTGTACCTGTAGTGATATTTCCCCACTGGTCAGAACCTCCCATCTGTAGCTTTACATTATTGTTTTGATATAAGTGAAGGAAATCATATCCCTGGATGAGCTGGTACGTGAACTCTGTAAAACTCATTCCGTCTGCACCCGATTCTCCTGAAAATCTCTTCTTCACAGAATCTTTAGCCATCATATAGTTGACCGTGATATTTTTCCCGACATTTTTAGCAAAATCAAGGAAAGAAATATTCTTCATCCAGTCGTAATTGTTCACTAATTCCGCTTTGTTGGGCTCGTTTCCTTCGAAATTTAAAAATTTTGAAAGCTGATTTTTTAAACAGTCAACATAATGTAAAAGAGTTTCCTCATCCAAAAGATTTCTTTCAGCAGATTTCCCGGACGGGTCTCCGATCATTCCTGTTGCTCCTCCCACCAATGCAATCGGCTTGTGGCCATGAAGCTGGAAGTGAGCTAAAATTTTTATCTGGATAAGACTTCCGATATGTAAAGAATCGGCAGTAGGATCAAAACCAATATATGCAGTAGTTACCTCTTTATTCAGTTGTTCATCGGTTCCTGGCATCATATCGGCAAACAGACCACGCCATTTAAGTTCTTCTATAAAGGAATTCATTGATTTTTAACTTTAAAATTTTAAGATGCAAAGATAGTAAATTCATAAGTATTAAGGGTAAAAGCGAAACAGCAAAAATGTAGAGAAAAGAAAGTCACAAATCATGAAAACCTTTGTTAACCTTAAGAATTGAACAAGTTCAGACTTTTGCCCTTTTACTCCTTTGTTTTTCACCCCAAATAATCTATATTTGTTATTAATGAACGACGAACAGCTATTCCTGCTCATCCAGAAGGCCAAAGATAAAGATCAGAAGGCCCAGACTAAACTCATCAATATTTTTTGGGTAGATGTTTTCTCTTTTGTCATGAAAAAGGTAAGAGATGAAAATGATGCGGATGAAATTACCGTGAATGTTTTTTCAAAAGTACTGTCGAAACTGGATATGTTTGATCCTCATTTTCAGTTTAAAACCTGGATATTGACCATTGCCCAGAATACCGTTATTGATTTCTGGAGAAAGAAGAATCGTGATAATGAAGATGCTGTTGAAAACCTTGATGAGGTCAAAAACCAGTATGCAAAATCTCCTGAAGAACTTCTCATTTCTGAAGAAGAACAAAAGAAAATCATCAAAACCATAGAATCTCTGGATGCTAACTATCAGGATATTATCAAGCTGAGATTTTTTGAAGAAAAAAGCATCAAAGAAATTGCTGATGAACTGGGAATTTCTGTTGCCAACACCAAAGTAAGGGTAATGCGGGCCAAAAAAGTCTTAGCAGAACTCCTGAAAAATAACGAATTTGATGATCATTAAGCTAAAATTCAATATATACTATTCAATAGAAACGGGTTTTAACCCGTTTACTAAAAATACAAATTCAAAATTGGCTTTAGCCAAAACTTAAAAATAAACCTCTTCTTTTGTTTTCGGAAGAACTATTTTTTGCTGCTTTTCCTGATTTCTGTTCTGCAGATTAATCTTCAGCCCTTTTTTAATATAAATTTCTTTTAAAGATTTACCATATTCAGCAGTATTTTCTACCTCTTTTGAATAGTTCAGATGCCCTGTTGAGAGGTTGAAATCTACATCTTTCCAGTAATCTCCCGGTCTTCCCGAAGTAGAGGAGGTTCCTATAAGTTCAAAATGCCCGTTCTGAAATCTGTATTTGTCTGTAACATCCCATTTCCAGCTGCTTCCACCGTTTTGAGAAATGATCAGAATACCTTTTTCTATTTTAGTTTCTCTGTAAGGATCACCCATCATGCCTCCACCATTGCTTTCCATAACAGCATTTCTGGATTTTTCAAGAACGGTCCATGTGCCACCTGCCTTTTTCAGAATCTGAATTTCACGGATGTTTCCCATATCTGTGGTGTCCTTTGTATTGTAAATAATTACTTTTTCAGGAATTTTATCTCCATCAAGATCTCCATCTACTGTTTCAATGATTGTAGAACCTGTGGGTTGAAATTGTTTTTGGGCAAGACAAAATGTTCCGCATATTGCGAATAAAAGGAAGAATATTTTTTTCATAAGAATATTTTGAAGAGATAAATATACAAATGAAATTTCGAATTATAAGTTTCATCAATATATCCGGTTGATGGTTTCCATTAAAAAATCCTTAACTTTGAACTTCAATTTTAGAAATGGAAAATTCAGTTCAAGACACTACCGTTCAAAAACCAAAATGGATCCGCGTAAAACTTCCTACCGGAAAGAATTACAGAGAGCTGAGAACTTTGGTTGATAAATATAAATTAAATACCATTTGCCAAAGCGGAAGCTGCCCGAACATGGGAGAATGTTGGGGTGAAGGTACAGCTACTTTCATGATTTTAGGAAATATCTGTACAAGAAGCTGTGGATTCTGTGGTGTAAAAACAGGAAAACCACTTGATGTAAACTGGGATGAACCTGAAAAAGTAGCAAGATCCATCAAATTAATGAAGATCAAACATGCCGTTCTTACTTCTGTAGACCGTGATGATCTGAAAGATATGGGTTCTATTCTTTGGGGAGAAACAGTGAATGCTGTCAGAAGAATTTCTCCGGGAACGACAATGGAAACTTTGATTCCGGATTTCCAGGGACTTACAAAACACCTTGACAGATTAGTAGATGTAGCTCCTGAAGTGATCTCTCACAACATGGAAACTGTAAAACGTCTGACCAGAGAAGTAAGAATTCAGGCTAAATATGAAAGAAGCCTTGAAGTATTAAGATACCTGAAAGAAGCCGGACAAAGAAGAACCAAAACAGGAGTAATGCTTGGATTAGGGGAAACTAAAGATGAGGTTTTCCAGACGATCGAAGATATCAGAAATGCCAATGTAGATGTGATTACACTTGGACAATATCTGCAGCCAACTAAAAAACATCTTCCGGTAAAGAAATTTATCACTCCTGAAGAATTTGATGAATTCGGGGATTTTGCAAGAAGCTTAGGTTTCAGACACGTTGAAAGTTCTCCTCTTGTAAGAAGTTCTTACCACGCAGAAAAACATATTCATTAAAAATACAAACCGTTCAGCAATGAACGGTTTTTTGTTTGTTAGGGATCAGGTAGCAGATTACAGGTGACAGGTATCAGCTGTGAGAAATTAGCCTGTGAGGGATTAGCTAATGAATGTGGCAATCTTTACAATAACGGCTGCCATCATTCCCATCCTTTGAAGGGGTGGCAAAAATTCAAAGAATTTTTGACGGGGTGGTTCATAACACTCATCAAAGCCTACTTAACAAGTCGTATCCTTTTTAATCACTCCAATCCTCCCATTAATTTCAATCGGTCTGAAATGTTTCTTCTTAAACTCAGAAGGCGTTTCTCCTGTATGCTGTTTGAAAAGTTTATTAAAATAAGAAAGACTTTCAAAGCCCACCTGAAAACAAACTTCTGTCACAGACTGATCTTTCAGCAGGAATATTTTAGCCTGATTAATCCTGTAATTGTTGACAAAATCTGTAAACGTCATATTCGTCTGCTTTTTAAAATACCGGCAGAAAGCAGGAGTACTCAAACTGACAACCTTGGCTACTTCGTTTACGTTGGGTTTTCTGTCGTAATTTTCATGGATATAATCGTAGATGGTTCCCATTCTGATTTTATCATTCAAAAACCATTTAATTCTGGTATCATCTTTATTAAGTTCTTTTACTTCAGTAGAATCGGCCAGGATTTGTAGTATTTCAATCAATCCCATCAGGGATTCAAAAGAGCCTTTATTTTTAATAATCTGTAGTTTTTCAATAACAGTATTTTTGGTTTCTCCGGAGAATGAGAGCCCAAGATATGAACGTTCTAAAAGGGTTTTAATATTTTCAAATTCAGGAACAGGAAGGATGATATCCTGAAGGAAACTTTCCCGCATCTGCAATACAAGCTGCTTGCATTCGGTCTGAATCCCATAATCAAAATTAAGATGGGGAACATTGGAACCAATCAGCAAAAGATCACTGTCTGTAAAACCTGAAATATTTTTTCCCACATGCCGGATTCCATTCACCGCTTCTACATAGACCAGTTCAATTTCCGGATGATAATGCCAGAAAAAACAGTTTTTCAGAGAAGGAGCAAATAGTTTAAACGATTTCCCTTTTTCAAACTCGATAATTTCTTTCTGGATCTTCATTTTGTTCTTATTTGATTGTTTCTGAATTTAAAATTAAGTAAAAAGGTTAATACGGAGCAAATTTTTATCATTCAAAGAGGTGTGAAATTCAAACTTTCTTTCGATTTTTGCACTTTCAAAATAAAGATACTCAAGTGATCCTTTAATTTGAACAGAATTAATTCAGAAAAAGATTTAGATACAATGAAGATTGATAAAAGAATAATACCACTGGCTATCGGTGGTTTAGGGATAGGAACTACGGAATTTACCGTCATGGGACTGTTGCCGGATATCGCAAAAACATTACAGATTACCATTCCTCAAGCCGGACATTTAATTTCTGCTTATGCCATGGGAGTGGTTATCGGAGCTCCAATTTTGATTGGATATTCCGTAAAGTTTCCACCGAAAAAAGTGCTAATGGCTTTTATGATCCTTTTTACATTATTTAATGGGCTTTCTGCTATTGCTCCCGGGTACAATAGTATGTTGGTTATCCGCTTTATGTCCGGACTTCCTCACGGAGCATTCTTCGGTGTAGGAACAGTAGTCGCTTCAAGAATGGCCGGAAAAGGAAAAGAAGCATTTTATATATCCATGATGTTTACAGGGCTCACGGTTGCCAATCTGGCAATGGTACCTCTGGTCACCTATATCGGACACACTTTCCACTGGAGGCTGTACTTTGCTATAGTAGCAGTGATTGGGCTTTTTGCCATCTTATTTTTAAAACTATGGCTTCCTGCAATGGAATCCAATCAGAATACCCATTTCATGGAAGAGTTGAAATTTCTTAAAAATAAACAATCGTGGCTGGTATTGGCCATTACAGCGATAGGATTTGGAGGATTGTTCACATGGTTAAGTTATATTACTCCTTTAATGACCGTAGTTGCAGGAATCAAAAGCAGCCAAATGGCTTACGTAATGGTTCTTGCCGGAGCGGGGATGGTTGTTGGAAACCTGGTTGGAGGTATTGTTTCAGATAAATTGGGCCCGGAAAAAACCTGCGCTCTTCTGATTTTCCTGATGATGATCTCTCTTGGAGGTGTTTTCTTCCTTGCAGAGTATAAAAATATAGCTCTGGTACTGACATTTATGTGTGGTGCTCTATCCATGTCTATTGCTTCACCTATCAATATTATGATGATGAAAGCTGCCCCAAGAAGTGAAATGATGGCTGCCGCTTTTATGCAGGCAGGTTTTAATATTGCCAATGCAATGGGAGCTTTCCTTGGTGGAATTCCTCTAGAATACGGCTACTCATTCAATTATCCATCATTGGTAGGAGTAGGGATGACTTTTATTGGAGTGGTTATCAGTGTAAGATATATGTATCTGTACGGCTCAAAAACTCAAAATGAAGAAGAAGTAGCCGCTGAATGTGTATCATGTGATAAATAAAAAATGTAATTAATTCATTTAAACATACAAAATAGCCTGTTTCACACTGAAACAGGCTTTTTTTATAACATAAGTTTTTACGCCTCTACTTCATCTCCGTTTTTGCACCAATAGAGGGCATTATATAAATTTTCTTTGGGGAAAGATTTAAACTCTCCCGGCATCAGAACACTGAAAACACTGGTGAAATTGCGTATTCCTTCTTTATCCGTAACAATAGCTGAACGATTCCAGTTCGTAAGATTTTTCAATCCTAACAGCAAATCTTCAAGCCATGCGCCCACAGTAAAATTATCCAGATCGGTATCCAAATACAATAAATAATTCAGTTCACCGAATTGCTCTACCTTCTCTTTTACACGCGGAATTACCAGTCTTTCAAAATCCTCTTTCGTTACTTCTCCCGTTGCATTAAATGCTGCAACATTCTCCGGAGCTTCTGGAATAATTGTTATCATAAAAAATATTTTTTGGTGGTTTGAGTTTATAATAACAACAATAATTACACCATTATTTGGTGAATAATTGTTAAAAAAGGTATAAATATTGTTATTTTAAATGTAAAATAGTAATATGAATCTAAAATCAAATGAACCTTTTTGGCTTTTAAAAAATGGATTGTTAGCATCTTACCCTTCTCTAAAGTCGAATGAAGAGTGCGATGTTCTAATTATAGGAGGTGGTATTACAGGAAGCCTTATTGCTCATCAGATGATAGAAGACGGCTATAAAACAATTCTTATTGATAAAAGAGAACTCTGTAACGGAAGCACTTCTGCTACAACTTCAATGCTGCAGTATGAAATAGATGTTCCCCTCTATGAACTGATAGAAAAAATAGGAGAGAAAGGTGCTGTCTTAAGTTATAAAGCCTGTAGCAATGCTATTGATATAATAGAAAAACTGACAAAAATAATAGGATCTAAAGCAGGTTTCAAAAAAAAGAAATCACTGTATTTTGCTTCAAAAAAGAAAGATGCAGAATGGCTGAAGAAAGAATATGAGGCCAGAAAACAAAGTGGATTTGAAGTAGAATGGCTGGAATCAGAGGATATTTTTGAAAAATTTGAATTTGAAAATACCTACGGCGGAATTTTATCAGAACAAGGAGCAAGTATTGATGCTTTTCAGTTTGCGCATGAGATGTTCATGTATAATGTGAAGAAAGGACTGAAGATATTTGATAAGACTGAAATGGTAAAAGTAGAGGAGCACAGGGGATTTAATGTGATTACTGTAGACAGTGGATTTGAGATTAAAGCAAAAAAAATTATTTACTGTATAGGCTACGAAAGTAAAAATCTGCTGAAAGAAAGCTTTGTCAACCTGAAAAGTACCTATGCGGTAGTTTCTGAAATAGATGAAGAGAAGTTCAAAAATATCAGCAGCACCTTAGTATGGAATACCGATGATCCTTATCTCTACATGAGAACTACCGATGATGGAAGACTTCTGATTGGAGGAGGTGATGAAGATTTTTATGATGCAGAAAAACGTGATGCAATACTCCATAAAAAAGAAAACGAGATTCTCAAGAACTTAAACAAAATAAAACCTGATTATCATTTTTATACAGATTTTGTATGGGCAGGAACTTTCGGAGAAACCAAGGATGGTTTACCTTATATCAGCGAACATGAAAATTTTAAAAACTCCTATTTCGTACTGGGCTTTGGGGGAAATGGAATTACTTTTTCAATAACAGGAATGGAAATGGCTTCATTGTTTATGAAAAATAAAAAACATCCACTGTCAAGATATTTTAAGTTTGGAAGATGATTATGTTTTTACCACAATTTTTTTAAATAAGAATAAAGGTTATTTACATTCCTACGGAATGACAACTGCCTGGATAAATCGTTATTCCAATTGTGTCATTCCGTAGGAATCTAGGTTAAACTCTTTGTTGGATAAAAAAAAGGATAAAATAAAAGCGGGCCTCAACCCGCTTACACTACAAACTATACCCATTCTTTTTCGCAAGTTCAAGAATTGAACTCTCAATGGCTTTCCCAAGATCATCAGAATCATCAGTTCCTCTTTTTTTCATTTCGGAATCTATATAAGTCTGGCGTTTTTTGGAAAGTTCCTCTATTTCTTTTTGAATTTTATCACGTGCTGCTGATTTGGCGGCAATTGTTTTTTGAATTTCTTCTTTACTTTTTCCTTTCAACTCCGCTGGAAGTTCACTTTCTTTGACATTGTCGATAAATCCCGCATCTTTTTCAGCTTTATCTACCAGATCCCAGTGGTCATTTTTGTAAGCATTCTTTTTAGATTTGGCAACTGTTCTTTCCACTAAATTGGATGCTGATTGTGCTTCTGCATTCTTATCCTGAGTGATCTGCTTAAGCCGGTATTCCGAACCGTGATTTCCGTAGTAGATATACGTATCATTCAGTTTTGCATTACATTCTGAAATTCTGATATCATAAGGTGTTTCAATATAAAGAACCTTTCTGTCACTGTCGATATTGAAAAACTTTCCACCTCCTAATGAAGCTCCGTTTTGCCAGAAAGTCTGGATTCCTTCCTCCCTGCTTCCACAGAAAATGGTGTTGGTGTAAATATTTTTACCTTTTGCTTTCGAAACAACATCTTTATAATTTATTTTCCCCTGATCAAATGCTTCGTTACCTGCAATGTAAATCAGCTTCATACTTTTTTCATTTCCGTCCCAGTTGAGGTTGGCAGAGGCATCCCGAATGACAGCACCACAATATTCACTACCACCGTTGGTTCTTAAGGCAAACAGCTTTTCAGAAACCAGGTCGAGATCCTGAGTAAGAGGAGTGACCTGACGGATGTAGTTTTCATCACGGATTCCGTCATTGCCATATTCATAAAGGGCAATTTCAATCTCAGGAGCCTTTCCGTTGTACTTAAGAGTGGTCAACGTATTCACAATATTCCAGAGTCTGGATTTTGCCTGATCAATCAATCCGTCCATACTATTGGAAGTATCCAGTAAAAGAGCGACCTGAATTTTATTATCCTTTACCGTTGAGTTTACCGGAATCAATGTCGTTTTTTCTACGGGTAATTTATTGTCAGTATTACTATTGGAGCGGTTATCCGGAATATTACCAGAGCTTAAGAAAGCTGTACCTGCTGCAAGTGCTAAGATTTTTAAAGTTGTCATATTGTTATTTTTTTATAAGTTATAATTAGGGAATAGTGTTTCGTTGTTTATTATTTTGAGTTCCTAGAAGTAAAATTATCTCTATTTAAGGCTGGAAATCGGGAAACTTGGTGAAACAGAAGTTTGACTTGGTGGATGACAAAATAAGGAAGGCTCTAATTATATGTTTAGTGTGATAGTACTAATCTAATGTGTAATTTCAATACTGTCGGAATTGTCAGGCTGAGCGGAGTCGAAGCTTTTACCATTAATCATATTTTAATAGATCGGTATGTATTGTCTTCAGTCGGAAAACCAATAACCTAATAGTACAAAACAAAAAAGCTGCCCCAAAGGCAGCTTTCTTAAATCTGTTATTTTAAAGGATTTCATATTTTGTTTTGATGCTGTATTTCAGCTTGATGTTTTCGATATTATCAAAAGAAAAATCTACCGGAGCATCAGCCATTTCCAACTGAATATTGCTTGCTCTTCCTTTGTAAGCTACCGGCATGATCATATCGCTGGTGTAATCTTCTATTTCTACAATTTCAAGAGCATTTCCAGTTTTTTTACCCATGCTTTCCAATAAGTAGTCTGCTTTTTCTTTAGCGGCTTTCAAAGCATTGATCTTAACTGCTTTTCTGAAATCTGCAATTTTAGTATTCTTTACTTCTGCAATGTTCAGGCTGCTTACCCATTTTTGATTCAGATCTTCAAAGATTTTGCTAAGGCTTGATTTTGTACTGGCTTTAAACTGATAGTTCTTAGAAAACCTAGCTGTCTTAGAATAGATATTCTGGTACATGGATTTGAACTTGATATCCTCGTTCTTTACTCCTGCGTTTTTTAAAATATCAAATAACTTCTTTTCATTATCTGCCAGATCGTTTTTATTATCAGCTTTTATCCCGATGCTGAAGATAATTTCATCCGGTTCTACTTCCATTTCGGCAACACCTGTAACTTCAATTGCATTTTTCTTTACTTCCTGAGCATTTACAAAGCTTCCAAGGGTTAAAATTCCGATTAATAAAAAATGTTTCAATTTCATAATTTCCTGTTTTAAATTTTTAATTCTGATGTAAAATTACACTGACTGGAAACCAGATTCCGGGAGACTTGGTGAAATGGAGGTTTCACTTGGTGAATAGTTTTTGAGCAGACTATATATATGTATATCTTTGTTTTATGAAAATGCTTAAACTCTTTACGACCTTTTTACTTGTGCTTTTGGGAAATATAATCTATTCCCAAACCACTACTAACAGCCCTGCTGCTGTGGAAGAAGTACAGGTAGAAACGAAGAAGCTGAAAAAAGCAATGGACAAGAAAAATGAACCTGCCCAGGCGGATTCTTATTATAATATCGGAGAAACATTCTTCAATGGCGGAAACTTTGCGAAAAGTGAAGAATATTATACAAAAGCCAAAAAGCTGTATGAAAAGCTTAACGACAAACCCAATATTGAAAAAGCTACCCGAAGATTAGCCCAGTCACAGGAAAAGCAGAATAAAATAACGCCTGCGATCAGCAATTACAGCATGGCAGCGCAAGTGAGTTACAGTGAAAAAAGCAAAGCTGTCAATGCTAATGATGTGGCAAGACTTTCTTCTCCCACACCGGAGCTTAAAGCAGAAGCCATCCAGAATAATATCAATCTGACCAAAAAAGAAAACGAACAAGGCGATCTTGCAGAAAGTTACAGCCAGCTTGCAGATGTTAATTTGAAACAGAAAGACGTTTCCAGCGCCGAAGAAAACCTGAATACAGCCTATAAAATTTCTAAAAAAGAAGCTCCTCAGCAAGCCCTTGCCATTAATCAGAAACTGGCAGATCTTTATGTGGAAAATAAGAATTTTGAAAAAGCTATTGAAGCCAAAAAGAAAGTTCTGAAGGAGGATTTTGTGAAAGAAAATTCTCAGGAGAAAGTCAACCAGATTCAGGAATTGGCCGATATCTATATTAAAAAGAATGATCCTAAAGAAGCTGTGGACCTTTTGAAAAATGCCTACGGAATTGCTTTGGACAAAGGTCATACGCTGGAAGCACAGAGAAGTGTAAAAAAACTGGATAGCCTTTATGCGATTTCAGGAAATGTGGATGCTTCAGTTCAATTGTACAGAGATTTTTTGGGAAAACTTCCGAATCTTGTTTCCAAAGATAGAAGTCTTGTTGATAATAAAATTCTGGAAGACACAGAACAGCGAATCTCACAGCTGGAAAAAGAAAAAGAACTTAAAGACGAGCTTATACGAAAGAAAAATGTGTTTAATTATGGACTGATCGGAGCTTTGATTCTGTTGACAGGATTAATCATTTTCATTTTCAGAACCCTGAAAAAGGTTCAGACTAAAAATAAGAAAATTGCCCTTCAGTCGTTGCGTCGTGAGATGAATCCTCATTTTATCTTTAACAGTTTGAATAGTGTCAACCACTTTATAGCAACCAATAATGAACTGGAAGCCAATCAGTATCTTACAAAATTTTCGAAGCTGATGCGTGGTGTAATGGAAAATTCCACTGAAGATTTTATTCCCTTTCAGCAGGAACTGGATCTCCTTCAGAATTATCTTGCCCTTGAGAAAACACGTTTTGCAGATAAATTCGATTATGAAATTGAAGTAGATGAAAGCCTGAATATGCAAAACCTTCATGTTCCGGGAATGCTGATACAGCCGTTTCTGGAAAATGCTGTATGGCACGGACTCCGCTACAGAACTGATAAAGGATTTTTAAAACTAAGCTTTGAAAAAAATGAATCACATCTGAACATCCTTATTGAAGACAACGGAATAGGTATTGAAGAAAGTAAAAAGCAGAAAACCCAGCACCAAAAAACGAGAGAGGGCAGAGGAATGAAAAATACGCTGGAAAGAATTCAGCTTCTGAATGATCTTTACAAAAAAGAGATCACCTGCTCCGTAAAGGATCAGGAAAATAACAGTGGTGTTTTGGTAACCATCCAGATTAATCTGAAGTAATTGAATCCAGATTGATCTGTGTTTTTATTTGATATATTTTTTCTCCAAAACAGAAAAATTCTTTTTGATATAGTTCAGTTCATAGTGGGCAGGAATGATTTCAGTACCTGAACGGTTAATAAAACCATACGTTCCCGTTATATTTTTTACAAGCGCCAGATCATCGGAATACTCACCGAATTTATTAATCTTGGAATATACAGGCTGGGTGATGATTCTTCCGCTTATATCTGAAATTCCATACGTTCCGGCATTGGTTTTTGTAAGTCTCCAGTTTTTATTGATCTTACTGATATCCTCTCTTTCTGAGATTTTCATCTGTGAAAAAGAAAAACTGAATACACTCATGCAGCAAAGAATTAGAAGTTTTGATTTCATATGATTTTGTCTGGTTTATTAATTTTAATCTCTAAAATAATTCTTTTGCATCTTTCTTGCAATAAAAATGACCAAAAGTATGGTTGGAGAACTTGTGTCGGCAAATTGTAAGGTTGATTAAATATTCCTAATTTGCACCTGCAACCTAATTATCTGCCACCTAAAATCTGATCTGATGAAAATAAAATCTGTAATTGTAGATGATGAGCTCATAGCAAGAGAAGTTTTACGAAGTTATCTTACCAAATACTGTCCGCAAGTGGAAATTTTGGGTGAAGCTGAAAATATTAAAGAAGCTGTTCCATTAATCGCTGAAAAGCGACCTCAGCTGGTATTTCTGGACGTAGAAATGCCTTTTGGAAATGCTTTTGATGTTCTGGAAGCTACCAAAGATTTCTCCTATGAAACTATTTTCATTACAGCATTTTCACAATATTCTTTGCAGGCTTTGAACAAGTCGGCAAGTTATTACATTCTAAAACCTATCGATATTCAGGAACTGATTCTTGCAGTCAATAAAGTGGCTGAAAGTCTTGAGAAAAAAGATGAACTCAACCGAAATAAGATCCTTCTTGAAAACCTGAAATTAAAACCTGAAAAGCAGCAATTGATTTTGCCAACTTTACAAGGGTTTGATGTGGTAAAAACAGAAGATATTGTAAGACTTCAGGCGGATGGAAATTTTACTCAGGTGTATCTTACAGACGGCTCAAAAAAGATGGTATGCCGTTTTCTGAAACATTTTGATGATCTTCTGGAAAATCCGTTTGTGAGGGTTCACCGTTCCCATATTATCAATACAGGTTTTGTAAAATCCTATCATAAAAGTGGAACAGTGATGCTGTCTGACGATACGGAAATTGAGGTTTCAGGAAGCTTTAAAGATAATTTCCTGAAAGTATTTTTATAGAATTTATTGTACCTTAACAGACTTAAGGCATTATTTTTGACGTTTTTATAACAACCACACAAAATCTTTCTGTCATGAAAACTATTCATAAAATTATACTTCCTGTTTCGTTAGGAGCATTGGGGCTTATCGTTTTCAATTCCTATTCTGTAAGGATTCCCAGAGGAGCATCTGCCGTAAAGAATTTTGATCTAAAAAAATACCTGGGCAGATGGTATGAGATCGCTCGTTTTGATTACAGGTTCGAGAAAAATATGGATAATGTTACTGCAGAGTATACAGAGAATCCGGATGGAACAGTTCAGGTCAGAAATAAAGGGTATGATTACGTTAAAAAAGTATGGAACGAATCAATCGGGGAAGCAAAATTTGTAAAAGACCCGACAGAAGCACGTCTTAAAGTTTCATTTTTTAAACCGATATGGGCGGGTTATAACATCATAGATATTGATGAAGACTATCAGTATGCTCTGGTAGCTGGAAGCAGTTTAAAATATTTATGGATACTTTCCCGTACTCCCAATATTCCTGAAAGTATTCGTCAGCGTTTCATTCAGAAAGCAAAAAAAATCGGCTATAACACCGAAGAACTGATCTGGGTAAAGCATAATTAATAAAAAACAAAATCGCAAAAGGGTCAATTTGTAAATCAGCCATTTTGCGATTTTATCTTTTCATTATTAGCTATTAATGTATTCTTTCCATTCTTCAAAACGGTGATCAATAACCTGTTTCATCAGATCGTAGTTTTCGTAGGTATCTTCGATGTGATAAAATGTCTCATATTCATAGTCACTTTCTTCAGCTTTAGCATCAAAAATATTCACATAATCATCAGCAAATGAGCTGTAGCGGTTACCGAAATCTGTGTCATCTGCATAATAGTCTTTGGCAAAAAGATTTCCCAGTTCATTCAGATCATATTCAGAAAATTTTCCGTCGCAGGTATCCATGACAAACTCTGCCCCGGTCATCTCTCTTCGTTTTACTTTTTCTATTTCTTCTGCAGCATCTTCTTTCAGTTCTTCGGAAATCAGATCGTTATGGATACACCAGTTCAGGAACATTCCTGTATGTGTTGCCCCATTTTTCTGAGGAAGTCCTTCCGGAAAATCACCACCATAATGCCATGAAGCATCATCATATTTAGACATAATTTGTATTGTAGTTTTTGATAATTCAGGCAAAAATAGAAAAAATCAATTTATATTGCCGCTGCCACAGAATTTTCCGTCATTTGCATAGAATTTTTTTCAACAAAAAAACATATGGAAAAAGCTGTTCTGATTACTATCGGTGATGAAATCCTTTCCGGAAATACGGTAGATACCAATTCTAACTTTATTGCTACCGAACTTAAAAATATAGGAATAAAAGTTACTCAGATTCTTACGATCTCAGACGAAATTGAAACCATTAAAAATACATTGAGCACGGCCTTTGAAACTGGCGATTTAGTTATTACAACAGGAGGGCTCGGGCCAACAAGAGATGATAAAACCAAAAAGGCACTGGCTGAATATTTCAATGATGAAATTGCCTTGGATGAGGTAACCTTCAATCATTTGAAAGGCTATATGGAAAGAAGAGGACGGGCAGATATTCTTGAAAGAAACAAAGAACAGGCTTTTGTACCTACCAAATCCATCGTTTTTCAGAATCATTACGGAACGGCACCCTGTATGATGATGGAGCAGGATGGAAAACTATGCTACAGCCTTCCAGGTGTTCCTTATGAAGTGAAACCACTGATTAAGGATCAGATTATTCCTTATTTACAAAAAAGATTCAGTCTTCATTATATCCATACCAGAATTGTTTCTGTAGTGGGAATTCCTGAGAGTATTCTTGCAGACAAGATCGAAGACTGGGAACTGGCACTTCCGGAAAATATTGCATTATCTTATCTTCCGGTAGGAACACGAGTGAAGCTTCGTCTGACGGCTTCCGGTGAGAATGAAGAACAGTTGAAGCAGAGAACGGAAGAAGAAATTCAAAAATTGCTGCCTTTGGTAGAAGGTCACGTCATTGCAGTATCTGAAGATAAAATCGAGAATATTCTGGCAGAAATGCTTACGGAAAGGAATCTGACAATTTCTACAGCAGAGAGTTGTACAGGAGGCGAGCTGGCCAAAATGATCACTTCGGTTTCCGGAAGCTCAAAATATTTTCTGGGCGGAATGGTGGCTTATGCTACAGATAAAAAGATTAAAATTTTAAATGTTTCCAGAGAAACCGTTGATGAGTTCACAGTAGTGAGCGAGCAGGTGGCCCAGGAAATGGCAAAAGGCTGTCAGCAATTGTTTGAAACCCATATTTCCCTTTCTACAACCGGTGTTGCAGGACCTGGAAAAGGAGAAGATGGTAAAGATGTAGGAACGGTTTACTACACGATCAGAATCAATGATCAGGAAGTAACCTCCAAATTATATATGCCTCATCTGGAAAGAGTAGACTTTATGGATTTTGTTTCCCAAAAGGTGATTCAGGATTTGGTAAGCCTTCTTGTAAACAGTTAAATATGAGCGTGTTTTTTTAATTTTTTTTTAATTAATTTTTGTACAGTTTTTCACGCTTTTTGAAAGCCCTACAATAAATTTCAAAAATCGTGGAAAATTCCAAACAGATTTTTCAGACCAGCAGCAAAAAACGCTGGAAAAGTGTACAATGGGGAAGCCGTGTTTTTATTTTTATAGGAATACTGCTTCTGCTTGCTTTAGGTCTGATGATGACTCTGGACAGAAGTCCTAAAATACCTTTTAAAGAAGATTATAAAGCGGTAATTACAGCCAATAAACCTTATCTTCAGGAGAATAAGATTTCCAAAGAATATAAAGGCTTCAGAAGCTTTATCTCCGAAAAAACAATCCATACCAGCCTCGACAAAATTGAGAAGGCAAGAGCAGAAAGATATCAGAATCAAAATCGAAACTGGGCTCAGTTTCCGGGAGGAATCCGTTCTGCATTTTATGTAGCCTGGGATCCTCAGTCACTGATGTCTTTGAAAAGAAATATCAGACACGTCAATCTTGTTTTCCCTGAATGGTTTTTCCTTGATCCCAAAACGGGTGACCTGAAAACCAATGTAGATCCGGAAGGATATAAAGTGATCAAAAGAACAGGGGTTGCCGCAATGCCGATGTTGAGTAATAACTCAGACAGAGAATTCCGCTCCGAAGGGCTGGTGAAAGTTCTTAATGATCCACAAAAAAGAACCCATCTGATTCAAAAGATCACCCAGCAATGTAAAAAATATCATTTCAAAGGAATTAATATTGACTTTGAGGATATGAACCTGAATTCTGATGATAATCTGATTGCCTTTATGAAAGAACTTTCAGAGACCTTCAAAAAGAATCAGTTGCTGGTTACCATGGATATTATGACGGATAACGATGATTACAATATCCCAAGACTGAATCCTTATGTAGACTACTTTGTGCTGATGGCTTATGATGAGTATTCTGCAGGAAGTGATGCAGGTCCCGTTTCTTCTCAAAAATGGATTGAAGAGCAGGCGGGAAAAATTGTAAAACAAACCTCTCCTCAAAAGATTATTTTAGGGTTGGGAGCTTACGGTTACGACTGGAGTTCCAATAAGGATGATAATACCTCCGTTACTTACATGCAGGCGATTACAAAAGCAAGTGCCAGTAAAGCAGTTATTGATTTTAATGACAATACTTTTAATTTAAATTATTCTTATACCGATTCTAAAAATTTAACCCATACTGTATTTTTCAATGACGCTGCTTCTATTTTCAACACAATGCGTTTCTCTTCAGAATATCCTCTGGCCGGAACAGCGCTTTGGAGACTGGGAAGTGAAGACAGCAGAGTCTGGAATTTTTATGATAAAGACCTTACGTTTGCAGGACTTTCCAAAGTGAATTTGAAATCGCTTGAAAATGTAAAAGGGCAGACCATGGTGGATTACATCGGAGACGGAGAAGTACTGGATGTTCTGAACACCCCTCATGACGGAAAAATTGCACTGGAAATTGATCCGAAAGAGAAAATTATCACAGACGAAAATTATGTCACTTACCCAAGTTCTTATGAAGTAAAAAAATATGGAAGTGCTCCTCAGAAAGAGCTTGTTCTCACTTTTGATGATGGGCCGGATGAAACCTATACACCACAGGTGTTGGATATTCTGTCCAAGTACCACGTTCCGGCAGCTTTCTTTTTAGTAGGACTCAATGCCGAAAAAAATCTTCCGCTTGTGAAGAGAATTTATCGCGAAGGACATGAAATAGGAAATCACACCTTTACTCACGAAAATGTAGCAAAAGTAAGCCCTGAAAGAGCATTGTTGGAAATGAAGCTTACAAGACTTCTTATCGAATGTATTACAGGGCACAGCACAATTTTGTTCAGAGCTCCCTATAACGCAGACTCTGAGCCTACCACTTCAGAAGAGATTATTCCGGTAGCTTTGGCAAGACAGCAAAACTATCTTGATATCGGGGAAAATATAGACCCTGAAGACTGGCAGCCGGGAATAAAAGCAGATGAAATTGTAAAACGTGTAATGGCTGGAATCAAGCAGCAGAGAGGAAATATCATTCTTCTTCATGATGCAGGCGGAGATACCAGAGAAGAAACGGTAAAAGCTTTAAAAATTCTGATCCCGACTCTTCAGAAACAAGGCTATCATTTTACGAACCTAACGAATATTCTGCACAAAAGCAGAAGCGAGCTGATGCCTGAGGTTCCTAAAACGAGATCGTATTATATCATGCAACTGAACCTTGTGTTGGCAACGGTTATCTATGGAATAAGCCACTTCCTGGTTGCCTTGTTTACTATTTTCATTGTGCTGGGACTGATCAGACTATTGCTGATGGCGTACTGGGCTTTTAAAGAAAGAAAAAAAGAAAAAAAACTGGGAGGATTTCCGGTGTTGGAATCCTATCCGAAAATTTCCATCATAGTTCCTGCTTACAATGAAGAAGTGAATATTGTTTCTTCCCTGCAGAATTTATTGAAACAGACTTACCCTAATTTTAATATCATTATGGTAGATGACGGAAGTAAAGACTCTACTTATGAAAAAGCATTGGAAGCATTTCCGGATCATCCGAAACTGAAAATCTTTACCAAAGGAAACGGTGGGAAAGCCACTGCATTGAATTTTGGGATATCTCAGACGGATGCGGAATATGTAGTATGTATTGATGCCGATACCAAATTACAGCAGGATGCCGTGAAATATCTTATTGCAAGATTTTTAAACTCAAGTGCGGAAGAAAAAATTGCAGCCGTAGCAGGAAATGTAAAAGTAGGAAACATAGTCAACTGGCTTACCAGATGGCAGGCTATAGAATATACAACAAGTCAGAATTTTGACAGACTGGCGTATGCTCATATCAATGCTATTACGGTTATTCCGGGAGCTATCGGAGCATTTAAAAGATCTGTAATTATTGAAGCTGGAGGTTATTCATCCGATACTCTGGCAGAAGATTGTGATATTACGGTGAAAATATTAAAAGCCGGCTATACCGTAGCGAACGAAAACAGAGCAATAGCAGTAACGGAAGCTCCTGAAACTACGAAGCAGTTTTTAAAACAACGTTTCCGATGGACCTATGGAATCATGCAGATGTTCTGGAAGCAGAGACAAACCTTCCTTAACCCCAAATATAAAGGATTGGGACTTTGGGCAATGCCAAATATTTTATTATTCCAATACATCATCCCATTTTTCTCACCATTGGCAGATGTGATTATGTTCTTTGGAATCCTGTCTGGAAACGGAGATAAAATATTCACCTATTATCTGATCTTTCTTTTGGTGGATGCCTCATTAGCATTAGTAGCATTTATCATGCAGCGGGAAAAACTGATCAATCTCCTGTATATTATTCCACAGAGATTCGGGTATAGATGGCTGATGTATATAGTATTGTTTAAAAGTTTAAGAAAAGCATTGAAAGGTGAAATGCAGTCCTGGGGATTCCTGAAAAGAACCGGGAATGTAAAAGAGATCGCAACTTCTTAATGAGGTTGGAGGCTGGAAGAGTGAGGCTGGAGGTTGTTTTCTCAGTTATCATTTTTTTACGATTCTTATAACTTCCAGCTTCTACCTCCTATTGTCCGATTTATCCAGTAAAGATTTGGACTAAAAAAATATGATCATGTAGCTGGAGCCTGTTTTATGACTTTAATAACTTCCGGCTTCCTATTCCCACCTTCCCATTTGTAATACTTTCATGTTATTTATTTAAATTTGTTTTCATATTAAAGTAACAAATACGAAATAAATCATACATATTCTAAAAATTGTTATCATAATGAAAAAAATAACGCTTTCTTTGTTTTTAATAGCAGGGATCTGCACTCAAACTACGATGAGTGCACAAGCTAAAGCTGCTAAAGTAGCAGTGAATAACACAGACAAAGGTTTAGACCTTAGCTTGATGGACACTTCGGTGCGCCCTCAGGATGATTTTTACAACTACGTAAGTGGAACTTGGATGAAAACAGCCAAAATTCCATCTGACAAACCAACTTGGGGAAGCTTCAACAAACTGGCTGAGGATACGGATAACAATTCCATGACAATCCTGAACTCTCTTCTGAAAGATAAATTTGCTGACGGAAGTGAAGGGAAAAAAATTCAGGATCTGTATGCTACTTATATGAACATGCAGAAGAGAAATGCTGACGGAATTAAACCAATCCAGGAAAACCTGAACAAGATTGATGCTATTAAAAATATGGCTGATCTTCAGAACTACCTTACTTCTGTAACGAAAGAAGGGGAAAACGTTTTCTACGGATGGGGAGTAGATGCAGACCTTAAAGATTCTAAAATGAATGCGGTTTACTTAGGTAATGCTTCTCTAGGTTTAGGAAGAGATTACTATCAGAAGGTAAATGAAAAAAATACTGAAGCTATTGCTGAATATCAGAAATATGTAGCTTCTATGCTAAAAGAATTAGGATACAAAAATGCTGATGAAGCAGCAAAAGGTATCGTTAATTATGAAAAGAGCATCGCACAAACTTACCTGACCAATGAGCAGAGCCGTGATAATACGCTTCAGTACAATCCTAAGACGATGGCTGAACTTTCTGCTTTGGTAAAAAATGTTGACCTTCCGGGTTATCTTAAAAAAGTAGGCGTAAATTCTGACAAAGTAATTATCAGCGAATTAGGATTCTATAAGAACTTCGATAAATTGGTAAACGCTCAGAATCTTCCTGTAATCAAAGATTATCTGAAATTCCACATGATCCACGGAAGTGCTTCTTACTTAAGTGAAAACTTAGGAAACATGAAGTTTGCTTTCTATGGTAAATACCTGAGAGGACAACAGGAACAAAGAGCTCTTAACAAAAGAGGATTTGAGTTGATTAATGGTTCTTTAGGAGAGGCTTTCGGAAAATTATATGTTGAGAAATATTTCCCTGCTGAAGCAAAAGCTCAGATGGTGGAATTGATCGACTACTTAAAGAAAAGTTTCGCTGTTCACATCAACAACTTATCTTGGATGTCTTCAACAACGAAGGAAAAAGCAATGCAGAAGCTGAACAAGTTCACTGTAAAAGTAGCTTATCCGGACAAATGGAAAGACTATTCAAAATTAAATATCGTTTCTGAAGCTAAAGGAGGAAATCTATATCAAAATCTTCAGAACATCGGTGAATGGCAGTACAACAAAGATTTGGCTAAAATCGGTAAGCCTGTAGATAAAACAGAATGGGGGATGACTCCACAGACTGTAAATGCATATTACAACCCGGTAAACAACGAGATTGTATTCCCTGCAGCGATCCTTCAGCCGCCATTCTTCAACCCTAAAGCTGATGCAGCTGTAAACTTCGGAGGTATTGGTGCAGTTATCGGTCACGAAATGAGCCACGGATTTGATGATTCAGGAGCACAGTTTGATGCAGACGGTAACTTAGTAGACTGGTGGACTCCGGAAGATAAAGCGAACTTCGAAAAAGCTACAAAAGCCCTTGCTTCTCAGTATGACAAATACGAGCCTGTAAAAGGAACTTTTGTAAATGGTACTTTCACAAACGGTGAAAACATCGCTGACTTAGGAGGAGTAAACATCGCTTATGACGCTCTTCAAATGTACTTAAAAGACAAAGGAAACCCAGGGAAAATCAGTGGATTCACTCAGGATCAGAGATTCTTCTTAAGCTGGGCAACCGTTTGGAGAACATTATCAAGTGAGAAATATATGGTGAATCAGGTGAAAACTGACCCACACTCTCCAGGATATTTCAGAAGTTTTGGTCCGCTTATCAACGTTGACGCTTTCTACAAAGCATTCGATGTGAAACAAGGAGACAAATTATACAAGACTCCGGAAGACAGAATCAAAATCTGGTAAAAATAACAACCGCTCAGCAATGGGCGGTTTTGTTTTTTTAGGTGGCGGGTGATGGGTAGTAGATGGTAGGTAATAGGGATTAGGGATTAGGGAAAATAGGTAATAAGTAATAAGGAACCGGAGGAATAATAGCTATAATAACGGCTTCCATCATTCCCCTCCCTCGGAGGGGTGTCAAAAATTCAAAGAATTTTTGACGGGGTGGTCTAACCCATAACACCAAACATTAAACTATGAACTTTAAATCTTAAACTTTTAACCCAAATCTTCAATTTTTCACCCATATATAAATATCATTCATAACATATCATTAAAGTTTGTATATTTGATAAGTTTGTGTAAAATCAAAAATTATCTTTAATGAAAAAGCTAAATATTGGAATACTTGCCCTTTCGGGAATTGTGTTTCTTAATTCGTGTGGAGCAGCTAAGACTGCAGGGACAGAGAATAAAAAAGAAGCTACAGCAAAAGTGGCTGAACCGGTAAAAGAAGAAGGGATTAATTTATCGTATATGGATACCAGTGTCCGTCCACAAGATGACTTTTTTAGCTATGTGAACGGCAATTGGGTGAAGACTACTCAGATTCCTTCCGATAAAGCAAACTGGGGTTCTTTCAATGCATTGAGAGAAAATGTGGATGATGCTTCATTAGATATCTTAAACAAAATTCTTACAGAATCATATCCTGCCGGATCAGAAGGACAGAAAATCCAGAATCTGTATGCCTCTTTTATGGATACCAATAAGAGAAATGCAGAAGGTCTGGCTCCTATCAAAGCTGATCTTGCTAAAGTAGATGCTATTAAAAGTCTTGGTGATCTTCAGAAATATCTTTTGGAAGCTACAAGATTAGGGGATAACTCTTTCTACGGATGGAGAGTAGGTGCTGATATGAAGAATTCCAATATGAATGCGGTATATCTTGGCGGTCCGGATTTAGGTCTGGGAAGAGATTACTATCAGAAAGTAAACGATGCCAATACTAAAACACTGGCGGAATATCAAGCCTATGTTGGAAAGTTATTCGGAGTTTTAGGATATAAAAATACTACTCAGGCTGCACAAAATGTAGTTGACTTTGAAAAACAGCTAGCCAATTATTTATTGACTCTTGAGCAAAACAGAGATGCTAATTTAAGATACAACCCTAAAAATGTATCAGAATTATCCGGTCTTGTTAAAAATGTAGATCTTGCAAAATATCTGAAAGATGCTGGCGTAAATACAGACCGAGTGATCATCGGTGAACTGAAATACTACCAGAATATGGATCAGTTCATTACCCAGAAAAACCTTCCTTTACTGAAAGATTATCTGAAATACCATATCATCAACGGAAATGCGAGCAATCTGGATGACAGTTTAGAGCAGATCAGATTTGATTTCTATGCTAAATATCTACAAGGGCAGAAAGAACAGCGTCCAATGAACAAAAGAGGGCTTACCCTTGTCAATGGTGTTCTTGGTGAAGCTTTCGGAAAACTGTATGTAGACAAATATTTCACTCCTGAAGCTAAGAAGCAGATGGAAACGTATATTGATTATCTTTTAAAATCATTCAAAACACACATCGCAAACATAGACTGGATGTCTCCTGAAACCAAAGTAAAAGCTCAGGAAAAGCTATCTAAGTTTACCGTGAAAATTGCTTATCCGGATAAATGGAAAGATTATACTCAGTTGAAAGTAGAATCACCAAAAGAAGGTGCTACCCTATATTCTAATCTTCAGAATGTTGCTGCATGGCAGTATCAGAGAAGTTTAGATAAAGTAGGAAAACCTGTTGACAAAACAGAATGGGGAATGTCACCTCAAACTGTAAATGCTTATTACAGCGGATCAAACAACGAAATTGTATTCCCTGCAGCCATTCTTCAGCCACCTTTCTATAATCCTTTAGCGGATGCAGCAGTAAACTTCGGAGGTATTGGTGCCGTTATTGGTCACGAAATTTCTCACGGATTTGATGACAGTGGTTCACGTTTCGATGGAGATGGTAACCTAAACAACTGGTGGACAGATGCTGACCGTAAAAACTTTGATGCAAAAGTAGGTCAGTTAGCCGCTCAGTACAGTGCTTATGAACCTGTAAAAGGAAGCTTTGTAAACGGTAAATTCACAAGTGGTGAAAACATCGGAGACTTAGGTGGTGTAGCAGTGGCTTACGATGCCCTTCAGATGTATTTAAAAGATAAAGGAAACCCAGGAAAGATCAGCGGATTCACTCAGGATCAGAGATTCTTCATGAGCTGGGCTACTGTCTGGAGAACTAAAGCTACCGATCAGTATATGATTAATCAGGTGAAAACAGACCCGCACTCTCCTGGAATGTTCAGAGCCTTTGGTCCATTGGTCAATCAGGACTCATTCATCAAAGCATTTGATATCAAACCGGGAGACAAATTGTATAAAGCTCCTCAGGACAGAATAAAAATCTGGTAATTTTACCCGAAATTGTTAGAAAAGAAAGAATCCGCCTCAATATGAGACGGATTCTTTTTTAATATTCTTTCTTATAATTCCGGAGAACAAACTTTATTCCGGTTTCCATTATGTCTCCCATCGTTTTACAATACTTGAAATTGATATCGTAGGTAAGTTTTTGTAGAGCGGTCCTTAGTTCTATGACATTGGCTTCTGGTGCAAGATTGTCTTTTTTCATAATAGAAATGAGTTCATCAAATCTGTTTTGACTGCTGGTTACTCTTTTTACAATTTGTGAACGTACCTCCTTGCGGTATTGCTCTATAGAACTTGGCTTCAGTTTTTCCAATACCATGGTCACCATTTGATTGTTTTCTTTGAAATACTGTGGAAGATAAACTTTCAGATTTCCCTCATACGTTTGCTGGTCAAAATCGATAGGGCGGATTCTGTAAATAACCTGGTCGAAATCATGGATGGGAATCACCACATAATTATAAGAACGCATGTCACCAAGAAGTCCAATGAGACAACGCTCATTAAATTTCACAAATTCTTTGGAAATCTGCGCCTTTTCAAGATCTGAACAGTTGGATAAATGTTTCTGAATAAAAACATCTCCGGGAATTCCTAAAATATGTTCCTCTATCAAAGTATTTTTATACACCAGAAAATTAATCCGGTTAGGAGAAAGCAGATCTTCAAGCTCCAATCCGAATATCCGGGAAGCATCGGCCTGTTTAATATAAAAATAAGTATAATTATCATTCAGTACATTTCTCACCCTAATTCTGAAAGGTTTAGAATTTCCGAAAGTACAAAAGTCGATGGTGTCCACTTTCAGGTAGGGTAAAGTAGCGGTATCTCCATCAGAATGAAGAAGGGTATAAATTTTATTTAAATTGGCCTCTATTTCTTTAAACTCATATTCAGAATACAGCACCCCAAGCCATAAAGTGTCTTTGCCATCTTTATCCAGAATTCTCACACTGTCACTAAACCTTAAAAGGTCTTCATACAGAAACTTAATCTTGGTAGTTCTGTTATATTTTTCCAAATATTGTTGTAATGCTTCTGAAACTGGAAATATCGGTTTTCTGAACGCTATTTTTACATCTTTCATGACACTGTTCACTTTGTTTAAATATAAAGAATATTTTTTTGTGAAATTTTAGGAATTCTCATTTTAACATTCATCAGGTATCTTTATAAAAGAGTAGAGTGAACAAAAATTTTATTTTATTTTTCTTGGAAGACTTTATTTATTTTTTCATAGCTTAGTGATATCGTAATATGGTGATTTTATGTTGAATAAATGTAAATAGATTTAGATGATTCAAGAAAAATCTTAGTAAAATTTTGTATGTTACAGTTTTTTTTTAAATTTAAACATTGGATTGGTAATTTATTTGATTCATCGGTAAATTATTCAAAGACAGATCCAAACCAAAATAGTAAATCTCAAAATAACAATAATATGGCAATGTTTAATTATGGTGTTGGCGGAAACGAGGTAAAAGTAGACGCTAATGAAGCTATTCAGGAAATACAGGAAAATAAATCACTGATAGTAAGCCAACTTACAACAGACGAGTCTTATACCCCTGAAATCGTAACAGGATTAAAAACAGTGGAAGACGTTTTCAAACATTTTCAGCCTTCAGTATCGGTACAACACGAAACAGAAGATGGTGGAATGGTAGAAGAGGAATTCCGTTTTCAAAACCTTGGAGACTTTACCCCTAAAAGCCTTACTCAGAAGTCAGATTATCTGCAGCAATTGAGCATGGAACAGGAGCAGTACAATAAAATCGTACGTCAGCTGAAAACAAACAAAATTCTACGCAATATGCTGGAGAACGATCAGACAAGAGCAGCGTTCATAGAAGTATTGAAAGAAGTGGCACAAGAACTTGAAAAATAATTAAAGACTTACATTAAATCATGGATAGCAAATTACAGGCACAAGAAAGCCAGCAGCAGGGGCAGCAGCAACACGCAGGGCAGCCGAAGGGTAACCCGCTTGCAGAGCTCAATAAAATGGGAGGATTTGGCTTTGTTGAATCCGTTGTAGACGGTATTGCCAATATGAACCCAACAAGAAAGGCAAGAAAAGAAATCTTCCTGAACGACAGCAATAAATCCGACGAAAGAAAAGAACTTCTTCAGAAGATCAATCTTTGGGTAAACCTTTTAGAAGGTAGCGAATCTGCAGATAAAATGGCCGATACTTGCAAGAGTAAAGCACAACAGGCCGACCAAAACCTAAAAACAAACTTAAAAAATACACTGGACGCTGTTCGTATGTTGGAAACCAACTACAGAACAGTAGCACAATTCTACAAAAATACAGAATTGGATAAAGTGGACAACGTAAGTATCGTCAATGCAAGCCTTGATCAGGTTTCTGATCTGGATAATCCTT
The DNA here is from genome assembly GCF_002025665.1 of Chryseobacterium indologenes. Lineage (GTDB taxonomy): Bacteria > Bacteroidota > Bacteroidia > Flavobacteriales > Weeksellaceae > Chryseobacterium > Chryseobacterium metallicongregator. Next base: position 1,201,873 of record NZ_CP018786.1, read on the forward strand.
TGTTCATTGATGCGATCTCAGAAGAATTCAAAAACTATTACGACCGTCTTGATCTTAGAGATAACTATTCAATCCTTGCAATACCAGGATATTTAGGATCAAATAAGGTCATTGAGAAATGGGCAAAAATCTGTAACGAAAACAAAGTAATGATGGTTACAGACTTCGCCAACCTTGATAAACCGGATGATGTGGTAGATTTATTTCACTCTGCAAACCTTACAGGAGGTGAGCTTCACAGAAGTAACGTTATTATGACGTGTAACTGGCTGGTAGGACGTGGTAAAGCTGAAGAAGTAGGGGAAGAAGAAAACGTAGAACTTCCACCTTCCACTTCATTAGCAGGAAAGATCCACAAAACACTGATGTCTCAGGTAGCAGCAGGTAAAAAGCACGGTAACATCAACGAAGTAGACGCTGTAAAATTCGAATTGAAAAAAAGTGAAATTTCTCAATTGGAAAAAATGGGTCTTGTACCAATGGTTAACGAATATGGAAAAATTATGGCTTTCTCGGCGAAGACCTTATTTACAGGAGACAATATTGGTCTTCAGACGTATTCCGTAGTTCGTGTATTCGACTATGTAACCAAGGTATTACTTGACTTCCTTAACAGAAGAGCTTTCGAAAACTGGAATGCTAAAAACGAAGACGATTTGAGAAGACAGATTGTAACGTTCCTTGACAATATCAAAGGACCGGACAAGTTGATCGAGAAATTCAAAATTGTTCGTTTCGAGCAGGATAGAGTAAACAAAGACAGAGTATGGCTGGATATCCGTATGACCCCTTATTTCCCTACAAAAAGTTTCGTTATTAAACTGGATGGACACAAAGGAGATGATGGTAACGAATGGGATGCAGAATACACTCAGGAGTAGCATAAACGTACTTTATATAACAAAAACCGATGCAATATTACATCGGTTTTTTTTCAACCAACACCTATGAAATTAAATATGAATAAAACACTTATTATTGGATTGCCCTTTATGTTAATCATCCTTTTGATAAGTTGTGAAAAAAAATACCAAAGTCCAGGCACTTACGAAAATGATCTTTTCGCACAGGAACGTCAGGAAGGAAAAGCATACATCATGAATAGAGATGAATGTTTTGATGGCAGTGAACTCGTACTTGCAAGTTCAGAGGTAAAATTAGCAGACAGTTCCAAAGGCCGTGGAAAATCTTTCTTTCTTTATAAAGTAAAATCAGGAAAAGTATTGAAAACAGTAAGGGATTCTACGGTAGAAATGCCAATGATGTTTTTATCTCAATACAAACTAAAGATCAAAAATACGGATTCTATGTATGTGTATCTGAAAAAGCTTGAAGGATACCGTTTTATAGCCAAAGACAGAAATCTTAAGTACCAATGGTTGAAAGCTGCTCCCGTATATTCTGTTGAGAAAAATTAACTTTAAATTCAAACTTTTTATATCACTGTATTATGATTTTTTTTATTTTTGTTTTTGAACCAACACAAAAACACGATGAAAAAAAATGTAAGCCTGTATGAGGATATAATCCTACATCCTCTCCAACCATTTAATCTGAAAAGTAGTACCTGTCTCAATAGCTTCCGACTGGAAGTTCGTTAAATTCTATCAGCCATGACAGGGAATATTGCCGGGGATCAGAATCCTCGGGTTGGAACAACATGTTCCTACGAAATAAAACCTTCAGGACTTTCATTTATACTGAATGGAGACTATGAATGGTATCTTTTTAAGAAACAAAAGAACGGAAGCTGGAAAGATATCACCGGAAAGCCCAAGACCGGTGAAAAGGTAACGTACAACTTTGGGGAAATAGCACTGGGAATAGAGTTTCAAATGAAAGTCTATGAGATTAAAAAAGGTATTTTACCTGGTCTTCCCTCTACCAGAGAACTGGCTGGCAGCCTTATAATTATTCCTGTCAGCAACAAGGTTCCAAAGATCGATAAAGTAGTACTCTTCAACAGAGGAGTAAAAGATTTCAATACAGCCAGTTATCATGATACTCTTATTGCGCAGGCTCACTGCATCGCGATGTTTAATAAAGAGATTGAGTTTCATCTTTGGGAAGATGACGCTCCTGGAAAAGGCCACGATGCCAGTATTAACAAAAACAACCGTCACACCCGCAGCTATAAGGCTCGCGTCAATGAAAAAGGGATTGCAGAAGTGTCAATACCTCTGATGTCTGATGAAAAAATCCTTCGTCATATGGCCAATCAGTTTCTGATGAAAGGTGACAGGAATGAAGGTGCGAATCATGAATATTATATTACAGCCACCTACTCCGGGAAAATTCAGGGAGCCAGCCAGGTGAATGTAGATGTGGCCAATCCGGATTATAAAGGACAGCCCCAAAATCAGCCTAAACCCAAGCCGCAACCTGAGAAACACACCCCAAAATTCCCGGCCGGACAAGGAGGTGGTCTCAAACAGCCGGATCCCAAAGGCAATATTATAGAAGCTGTTTTCATAGATGATACAGGAAAAGAGCTTTCCAAAGTCGCTGTAGGTGATAAAGTAAGGGTAAGAATCCACTCCAAAAATATGGTGGGAAAACACATCCAATATGTCATCTGGGAATCTGATTCGGTATTCCACGATGAAGTCTACCGAAGCAGAATGATTAAAATACCCGCAGATATATGTGACACTTCAGGATTTATCATTACCAAAGATATTTTTCAAAAAGGAACAGGCTCTCGTACCGGCGGTCCGGACTCCTATACACAAAACTATTTTATAGAAATTATCTCCAAAGATCTTTCTGCGGAATCTCAGAAATTTGGGGTAAATTCGGAAGGGCTGATGGAAGTGGAGAAGGTGAAGAGTGCGGTGGGGGTGCAGAAGCAGCCAGAACCGGAGAAGCCAACTGATGGAAAGTGTCCTAATTGTGAAAAAGATATAACTGTTGAACAATTACAAAGGATATATTCAGAGGTTAAAGATAAAACTTTATTATCTGAACTTGCAGAAACTTTAAACAAATACAAAAAGATCTATAAATTAGATACTTGTGCACGGAAAGCTCATTTTTTTGCTCAATCGATTGAAGAATCTGGGCTAGATTTATCGGGTGCAATACATGGAGAAGGATTAAATTACTCAGCAGAAGCATTACCAATTCAGTTTAAAGCATTTAGAAAAAGAAATGCTCAAGGAAGAGCAGTTGATAAACATGGAAATCCAACAGATGATAATTCTAAAACAGTTCCAAATGATCTAGCCTATGAGTACGGAAGAAGCTCAAGGAATGGATATGTAGCGAACCAAAAGAAAATTGCAGAAATAGCATATGGAAATCGGCCAGAGTTAGGTAACAAATCTGCTGAAGACACTTGGAATTATAGAGGAAGAGGACTGCTCCAAATAACAGGTAGAACTACATATGGCGAAATTCAAAAAAGGATTGATAAATTTGCCTCATCTGAGAATATTAAAATAAGTGATGGAATTGATAGAGACTATACTCCAAAAGAGGCAGCCTTAACAGGTATGGCAGATTGGTATAAAGAGGATATGTTTGATAAGGCAGATGAAACAGGAAAATTAAAAGATGATGATGTTGTAGATTTGATTGTTAATATTATAAATAGAAATACCAATTCAAGAAAGAAAAGAAAGGATCATTATAAAATAACTAAAGTAGTTTTTGAAGTTGATAAATGTCCGGAAGTTAAGCCACAAAATAAAACTGATGATGATAAAAATGCTATCTGGAACAACCCATTAGAGAATCCCCAGATTACTATATATACGTTCGGTGGATTAAAACGACCATGGCGATCTGCTTTCGGAAGAGTAAGAACAGATATGCCTGGAAGTGACAATGGAAAAAGGCCTCATCATGGCATTGATTTGTTTGCAGAAAAGGGAACTCCCGTATATGCATGCCTACCTGGCAAAGTAGTTAGCTTGTCTCCTGGAACTGGATACGGAAAAGGTTTAGTTTTAAAAGTAGATTCTCAATATTTAGAAATATTTAAAAAACAACGTCAAGCTTACGAACCATACTATGTAAAATCGAAAAGAACTTATGATAAAAACAAATATGATATAGAAGGATATGGTGATTTTGACGAATATGAAGGAATTACAGAAAGTAAAGATGTTTATTTGATGTACGCACATTTAAGTGAGCTAAATGTCTCACAAAATGAAGAAATTGCAATTGAAAATTATAAAACAAAAAGATTAGGAAAAACTGGCGATACTGGAGCAACTGGCACTAAAGGGCCACACCTTCATTTTGAAATAAGAAGTGCTCAAAATCCATCTGGATATTCCGAACGTTATAATCCAGCTTTCTATGTTAATTATAAGAATGAGACTCAGCTTTCGGAAACAGAAAGAAAAAAACAAGATAAAACAGCAGGTAAGTAATATGAAAAATTTAACAAATCTATTTATACTATTATTTTTCTTTAATCTATTATCATGTAAGGGAAATAACCCTAAACAAGAAAAGATAGATAATCTCACAACATTATATTCTATTGATTTTAAACAAGAACCAGTAGACTGTACTGGTGAAAAGTATAGTTCAAATAAGTGTGTTGATAAAAATAAAAACTTATCAATTTCTTTTGATAAAAATTCGATCCTATTTACCTATAATAATCAAAATTACATTGATAAACTGAATAATTCAAGTGATCTTGGATATGAAACTTTTTTATTTGGAAGCAGCAATGATGAAAAAATTATTTTAATAGATAATTTTTTAGAAAATGGACACCTATTTCTTGTCTATTATGCTAATAATAACAATATAAAGTTCTTAGGAAAAAATGAAGTAATCAACAATACCGAAGAGAACAATGCATATAATTTTAAAATAAAAAAAACAGACCGTAAAGTTGATATATTCTTAAATCCTCAGCTTGGCAACTTTTCACTTGATATAGGAAAAGCAGTTAATCTTAATAACAATGATGGTAAGAAAGCTATCTTAAATATTAATTTTCTTAATGATAATATTGCAACTCCAGATAAGATTACCAATGAATTAATTTTCACAAAAGACAAATCGGGAAAATTAATAATTAATACTGATATTCTAGATTATATACAAAAAAACACAACTAATAGTAATAATTCATACTCCATGTCATTATCGAAATATGTAACCCAACTTATTATTAATTTTTATGATAATGAGAGTACAGAATGGAGGGAAGAAGACTTATTTAGAATAATTGGATATGCTGCAAATACCACAGATCCATTGTTTAAGAAATACTGGAAAAATAATCCTGGAAAATGGAATAATGGACAAGAGGGGTATATTTTAGGTTTTTGTAATGTTGCATATCATGATCAAATCTGGGCTAAACTAACTAATAATTTCAAAAAAAACAAATATTATAATTTACCTTATTTAGAAGAAATGGTGTGGTATGGAAGCGATTTTGATAAAGTAAGAGCGCCTTAAGATTAATCCATAAAGCTTCAACTAATGATGAAACCTTTTTTAATTCTTTTAATATTATCATTCCACGCCTTTTGGAGTTGTAAAGAAAATTCTACTCAAAATAAGGAATCGTCTACAAGTATAAAAAAAGAAAATATAATATACACTGAAATTTCTTTTGATAAACAAGAATTTGTTTTATATCAAAATGTAACACAAAATGAATCTGCTGATTTTTTCCCTGCATTATATGTAACAAAACTAGATGAAGAACCAAAAACATTTTGTTTAACATCAACAACCGAAGAGTCCTTCACGGATAAAATTATTATTAATGACAAAAAAATCATACTTAGAGAAAATTATTGGGATCCAAATGAAGAAAGGAGAAAAAATGATAGACTAAAAGAATATAATTTTGATTTTGTTGAAGTGAATTCCAGTTTTCCTAAAAAAGAAATAAATCATACTACCAACAAAGATCAGAGGATTATGTTTAATACTGCTGACAGCCTGATCCTAAGTAAAGAATGTGATCTAAATATGGATAATATAAAAGACAAGATTCTTATAATTTCACCTAAAAATTCAAATACAGAAAACAGATTTTCAAGCGTTTATGTATTGATTTATAACAAAAAAGGAGAATTTAAAGAATATCATAATAATAAAATTATAAACTCATTCAATCATAGTTCTTATGCAGAAGGATTTCAAAACTTAACAATTAAAAATAATTTTTTTACTATTGAAGAAAACATTTCCTCACAACCCATACAGGATAAATACACAACATTCATTTTTGATAAAAAAAACAATTCTATTTATTTGCATAAATTAGGATTTTCAACAACATATCCTGATTCTAACCAAGATAATAGTATAACTTATTCATCTAAAGATTTTGGTATAATTAAATTTGAGAAATATGATCCAAAAACGGTAAAATATTGACATTTCTATACATGATGAAACCCTTTTTAATTCTAATATCCCTATTTTCCCTCAGCTGTAAAGAAGATAACTCAAAACAAACACAAAACATTTCAAATTCTCAAAAGACAAATGTAGAAATTAATAAATCTTTTGTTATTAGTTGTGGTTCCGGTTGTGCATTGACTTATACTGCTGAAAATATTCTACAGAATGATGATACTTCAATAAAAGTTAAATTCAAAGTAGAAATGCATACTGACGAGAAGCTATCAGATAGCTATTATGAAAATTATCTTTTTTCTTACGATAAAAATAAAGAAATTGAAAAAATAACTATTGAAGGAAAGAATGAAAACATTCTAAGCAATCTTATGCCTGATGCGCAAGATTCTTTTAGAGAGTTTGCCGCGGAAATTATTAATAGAAGCATTCATGTTTCACAACAAAAGGGAAAGCCTGCAAATAAAACAGATCTTTCAACAGCTAAATCATGTGAGTTCAAAAACCTGTCAAATAAGTATAAATTTATTTTAGAAGCCGAAGAATATAAAAATGAGAAGGAACAAAAATATCCAACTTCAGCGTGGATTATTGTAACAAATAAAAAGAATGGTAAATCACAGGAGATTCATTATGAACCAAATTCATGGACGTCTTATCAAGATTTGCCGTGTACCAACTTTTTTGTAAAAGATTTTAATTTTGACGATTTAGAAGATTTTGCAATTGTTTGGGATCAGGGCGGTGTGGAAAAGTTATATGAATATTATCTCCAAGATAAAAATGGAAATTTTTCTGCTGTAGAAACTTTCCCTTTACAACATGGAATTTTAGCAGAAAATATTGATGTAGCAAACAAAACAATTACAACACAAAGTATTATAGGATGTTGTCATATTAATATAAATAAATATAAACTTAATTCTAATACTACCTGGGATATTTCTTCGGAACAGCAGGAGCTAAAGAAAAAATAATTTAGAATAGATGAAATATGATTAGCAACTGATTAAGTCCTTTTTACCTTCATGATTATTTTTTTTTTCATACGCAAGTAGTAGGAAGAGATAAGAGCAGAAAAATAAATTTATACAATAACGGATTCACAAAAAACTCCTTCAACATCAAAAACAGGAAAAATAAAATAAACTTATCTTTGCAGTATAGAAACAATGTTCAGGATGAAGAGAAAATTATCTTTTCAATGATTTAAAACAAGATTGGTTTTTGGGAAAAAATAAAACAGCCTCAGATTTTTTGCATATTGGCATCAAAATCCTGGAATGGTATAAAAATAACGCAAGAGATCTGCCCTTCAGACAGACAAAAGATCCGTACAAAATCTGGATCTGTGAAATTGTATTTCAGCAGACAAGGATCAATCAGGGATTAAACCATTATAATAATTTTATTAAAAGATTTCCCGATGTAAAAACATTGGCAGAAGCTGAAGAAAATGAAGTTTTATTATATTGGAAAGGATTAGGCTATTATTCAAGAGCCATCAATATTCATAAAGCTGCTCAGCAGATTATGAGTGATTATCAGGGCGTCTTTCCAGATCAGTATGAAGAAATTTTAAAATTAAAAGGAGTTGGAAAATATACTGCTGCAGCTGTTTCGAGTATCTGTTTCGGTGGAAGAATGCCAGCGGTTGACGGGAATTTCTACCGTGTTCTGAGTCGTCTTTTTGCCGATGATTTTGATATTTCAAATTCAAGAGCATTTACGTATTTTTCTGAGCTGGCTGCTTTGGTAATGCCGGAAAATGTCGGAGATTTTAATCAGGCTATGATGGATATTGGTTCAGAAATCTGTAAACCCAAAAATCCACTGTGTGAAGAATGTCCTGTGAATAAAGACTGTCTTGCATTTTCTATGCAGAAAATTTCATATTATCCCGTTAAAACAAAAAAAGTAAAAGCAGAAGATCTTGCGTTGACTTATTATTTTGTTCACAGAAACGGACAATTTCTGATCCGCCAGAGAGCAGATGACTTTATCTGGAAGAAATTATTTGAATTTCCCACAGCGATTCCTGCTGATATGGAAACTTATATTACGGGATCAAAAACGGTTACTCATAAACTGACCCATAAGAATTTAAGCATTGAAATCTGGAATGTTGAGGTTACTTCTGAGAAGATATGGAATGATTTTATCACTGAGAATCAATACCTGATTACAGACGTTGAAGGCTCTCATGAAAAATCGTTTCCGAAGCCTCTGGAAAATTACATTCAAAACTCTCTGAAAGACTGAAATTTGTCTTCCGAAATCTAAAATCTAATTTGTACTTTTGCAAAATGATTAAAAAAGTCATTTTTATTTTTGTATCGCTGCTTTTAATTTCATGTGGAAAAGACCCTTCACCAAAACCTTATGGAGAATTGCGTCTTGAATATCCGGCACCGAAATACCAAAAGTTTGAAAACGATTGTGCGTATACCTTTGAATATTCGGACTTTGCTTCGATTGCACCAGCTAAAAAACCTTGCTGGTTCTATCTGAACTATCCGAAAATGAAAGCGAAGCTTTTCGTTACCTATTATCCGATACAGAACGACTTTGCTGACCATATCAAGGAAGCCGAGAAAATGGTATATGAGCATACCATCAAAGCCAGTTCCATAGATACGAAATCCTTCGAATACCCTGAAAAGAAAGTCTACGGGAACTTCTATGAATTGAAAGGACAGAGTGCTTCCAACCTTCAGTTTTACATTACAGACAGTACGAAACACTTCGTGACTGCTTACTTATACTTTAATACGAGACCGAAACCGGACTCTCTTGCTCCTGCAGTAAACTATATCAAAAATGATATGAAACATCTGCTGGACACTTTTGAATGGAAAAAATAATTACTTTTAATATACATTGAAAAATATATGAAACTTTTAGTTGTAGGAAGTGTTGCATTTGATGCAATTGAAACACCATTTGGTAAAACGGACAAAATTTTAGGAGGTGCAGCCACGTATATCGGAATCACTTCATCAATTTTAGGCGTTAAATCCGGAATTGTTTCTGTAGTAGGAGGAGACTTTCCACAGGAACATCTTGATATGTTCACAGACAGAGATGTAAATATCGAAGGAATTGAAATCGTGAAAGAAGGAAAAACATTCTTCTGGTCTGGAAAATACCACAACGATCTGAATACAAGAGATACTTTGGCTACAGAAGTAAATGTGTTGGAAAATTTTGATCCGAAAATCCCGGATTCAATGCAGGATGCCGAAATTTTGTTACTTGGAAACCTACACCCTGGAGTTCAGTTATCTGTACTTGAAAAAATGAACAACCGTCCTAAACTGGTTATTCTTGATACCATGAATTTCTGGATGGATTCTGCATGGGATATCTTAATGGATATGATTGCAAAAACAGACGTGATTACCATCAATGACGAAGAAGCAAGACAGCTTTCAGGAGAATATTCTTTAGTAAAAGCAGCTAAAAAGATCCACACAATGGGTCCTGAATATGTAATTATCAAAAAAGGAGAGCACGGAGCTTTACTATTCCACGACAATAAAGTATTTGCTATTCCGGCACTTCCGTTAGAAGATGTTTTTGATCCGACAGGAGCTGGAGATACTTTTGCAGGAGGATTTGCTGCATACCTTGCTAAAAAAGGGAAAATTGATTTCGAAACGATGAAGTCTGCCCTTATCGTAGGATCTGCAATGGCTTCATTCACAGTAGAGAAATTCGGAACAGAAAGAATAGAAGAAGTAAACGAAGCGGATATGTTCAGCAGATTGAGACAATTCAAAGAATTAACAACATTTGATGTTGAACTGCAGTAAATAAGTCTTTTTAAGAAATATTTATAATAAAAAATTGAGTGAAATTCGTTAAGAATTCTAAATTTGCAACTTGTTAAAATAGTAAAATGACAAATAAACTAAAAATCACTTTTCTTCTTGGGATTTTCATCATGATATTCTCTTCAAATATGATGAATGCCCAGCTAAAACAAGGAGATTTGGTGGATGGTATTGCCGCTGTTATCGGGGATGAGATTGTATTGGAATCTGATGTCCTGGAGCAGATGAATTATGGTAAACAACAGGGAGCTGCCAACACAGACAAATGTGAGTTCCTGGAAAATCTTATCAGCAATAAGCTTCTTGTATACGAAGCAAAAAAAGATACCTTAATTGAAAATCGTTCTGCAGCAATAAAAGAACAGGCAAATGCAAAATACCGTCAGATGCTTTCTCAATTTCCGGATGAAAAAACAATGCTTGCAGCCTATAAGTTCAGAAATGCTTATGAACTGAAAAATGCTATTGAAAAAATAGATATTGACCAATATTACGGACAGGCAAAGTACCAGAGAATAACTGATAAAGCGGACGTAACTCCTAATGAGGTAACTGATTTTTACAATATGTATAAAACACAGCTGCCACAGGTAAAAGATGAAGTTACTTTAGCTCAGATTATGATCTACCCGTCACTTACGGAAGCTCACAAACAAGAACTTATCAACAGGTTGAAAAAAATCAAACAGGATATTATCGGAGGTGAGACTTTTGAAAGCCAGGCAAGAATTTATTCTGAAGATGAAGGATCTGCTGCTAATGGAGGATTATATAAAAATATCAATAAAGGGCAGATGGTGAAGCCATTCGAAGCTGCTGCATTGAACCTTCAGGAAAATGAAATTTCAGACCCTATTGAATCTGAATTCGGATTCCATATTATTCAGTTAGTGAAAAGATCAGGTAAAGTATATGATGCAAGACACATCTTGTTGAAAGCTGTTCCTACTGATGACGAAATTAAAACTGCAAAAGCTAAATTAGACAGTATCAGAGGTCTTATCGTTGATGGTAAAATGACGTTTAAAGATGCTGCTTTTAAATACTCAGACGATAAAAGAACAAAATTCAATGCAGGAATTATTCCTGGAGCAGACGGTTCTGATAAAATTGAAAGAGAAAGTATCCCTGGAACAATCAGTTATGAATTAGCAGGATTAAACAAAGGTGATATCACTACTGCTTTTGAAGACGAAGAAAACAAGAGAAAACAAATCAAGATCATCAAAGTTGAAGATGTGATTCCTTCTCACCAGATTACCCTGGAAACAGACTTCAGCAGAATCAAGCAGATGGCGCTGAATAAAAAGAAAAGTGAAATGGTTGAAAAGTTTGTCAACTCTAAGTTGCCGACAACCTTTATTTCAATTGACGGACGTTACGACAGTTGTAACTTTAAGTCTAACTGGAAGAAACAATCCATGACAAAATAAAATCAAAACCTTCAGAATTTCTGAAGGTTTTTTTATGATTAGTAGTTTTAAAGAATGAAAGGCAATGATAGAAAATATTGACATATTTTCCCCGGAAAACCGTTGTTTTTATTATTTTTACACATGAGCAATTTTATAGATTTTAACGCTGCAAAAAAACTTCATGACATGGAGGGAACACAAAATAGAATTTCACACCTTTTTAATATTAAATACCCGATTATTCAGGCAGGGATGATCTGGCATTCGGGATGGAGACTTGCTTCTGCAGTTTCCAACTGTGGGGGATTAGGAATAATAGGAGCGGGAAGTATGTATCCTGATATCCTGAGAGAAAATATCCAGAAATGTAAACAGGCAACAGATAAACCATTCGGGGTAAATGTACCGATGTTATATCCTAATATTGAGGAAATTATTCAGATTATTCTTGAAGAAGGAGTGAAAATTGTATTTACGTCAGCCGGTAACCCGAAAACCTATACGGAAACCCTTCAGAAAGAAGGAATAAAAGTAGCTCACGTCGTTTCATCCACCAAATTTGCTGTAAAATGTGAAGATGCCGGAGTAGATGCCATTGTTGCAGAAGGTTTTGAAGCCGGAGGCCACAACGGAAGAGATGAGACAACAACATTCTGTCTTATTCCTAATGTTAAAAAACATATTTCCAAGCCGTTAATTGCTGCCGGAGGAATTGCTTTAGGTTCACAGATGAAGGCTGCTATGATTCTTGGTGCAGATGGTGTACAGATTGGTTCCCGTTTTGCTGCAACAACTGAAGCAAGTGCCCATGAAAACTGGAAAAAGAAAATTACAGAATTACAGGAAGGAGATACGCATCTTACTTTGAAAGAACTGGCACCTGTGAGAATGGTTAAAAATAAATTCTTCAAAGAACTGGAAGATATCTACGTGAATGGAAGAGATAAAGAAGCATTGATTGCTTCATTAGGAAGAGCCAGAGCAAAGCGTGGAATGTTTGAAGGAGATATGGAAGATGGCGAGCTGGAAATAGGCCAGGTTTCTGCTTTAATTGACGAGATTCTTCCGGTGGAAACTGTTTTCAGTCACCTTTTAAAAGAATTTGAAGCAACAAAAATGCCTGTTTTTTAATATAATTTTATTTGATGGAAGGAAGAATAATTGATGTAAAGGGACAAAAATTATATATTGAACACAATAATCAATTTCAAGACAGACCTACTATTGTTTTTCTGCATGATTCATTAGGTTCAGTACAGCTTTGGAGAGATTTTCCAGCCAAACTATCCGAAGCCACACATTGTAATACTTTGGCTTATGACCGTTTAGGTTATGGGAAATCATATCCAATGTCTACTCATATAAGACCGGTAAATTATATGGAGCTGGAAGCAGATCTTTTGAATGATGTATTGACTGAAATAAATATTGATAAGGTGATTCTGTTCGGGCACAGTGATGGGGGAACAATAGCTTTGATCACCGCTGCGAAATATCCTGAAAGAGTAGAAGCTGTCATTTGTGAAGCAGGTCATATTTTTGTAGAAGAGGTAACTTTAAAAGGGGTTTATGATGCCTGGGAAGCTTACAAAACGACCAATCTTCCTGAACGTTTACAGAAATATCATGGCGATAAAGTAGAAATGCTTTTCAAGGCCTGGACAGAGACCTGGACGCGTGAAGATTACAGAACCTGGAATATTGAATATCTCTTAAAAAATATTACTGCTCCATTATTATTTGTTCAGGGAGAAGCTGATGAATATGGTACATTGGATCAGGTAGAAAAAACGATTACTCAGGTGAGTGGAAGTGCGGAAAAATACATCATTCCCGGAATAGGACATACACCACATAAAGAATCTCCAGAGCTTGTATTGGAGAAAGCAGCAGAATTTATTGGTAAATATTTTTAATCTGAACCTATAAAATATAGAAATAAGACACCTTGTAATCAGGGTGTCTTATTTTTATGTGAAAATTCTAATGTGAAAGCTTAAAAAATTACAGTAATTGAAGTTCTGCTGCAATGTTTTCCTTTGCCTGAACCTCATATTTTTCCTTAAAATACTCTGTTTTAAAGATACTCTCTAGCTCGAGAAAATGCTTAAGCACTTTTTTTCGTCCCGGTTTATAAAGGAAGTCAGGATAAATGGAATACTCTTTTCTAATATTCTGAGTATATTCTGAATAAGTTTTAAAATCTTTGCCCAATACAGAAAGGTCAGCATCCAGAAGATAATTGGTATCCTCATCATCAGAGCGTTGGTGAGATTTTGTAGCCAGAATCTGTGCAGAAATTAATGAAATTTTATCTTGATTGATATGAAGTTCGGTAAGTCTTTTTTCTGCCTTGGCAGCACTTTTCTCTTCATTGGATTTTGAAGAAGCATCATAGATAATGTCATGGTAGAATACAGAAAAAGAAATCGCTGTCACATCTGAGATATTACTTTTTACATATTCAAGTTCATTCAACATGTTTTCAAGATGAAGAAGATTATGATAGTATCTTCCTTTTTCAGAATATTTAGTTTCAATCTCCTTCCACAGATCACGGATGAGTTGAGGATCTTCTGTAAACGAAGAGCAAAGCTGTTCAAATTGATTTTTCAGATTCATAGAAATAAAGATATAAAAAAAGGAACTTTTAAAAAGTTCCCTGATTTGCTTCCAGTACAGCCTTTAGATCAGCCCAGCCTCCGCCGTTATAGCCGTCCTTTAATCCCTGAGCGTTAAGATAATCCAATGCTTTTCCGCTTCTGTTTCCACTTCTGCAGAATAAAATTACTGGTTTTTCAACAGATAGAATTTCATCCTGTCTGTCTTCTACTTCACCTAGAGGAATATTCTTAGCACCGTCTATATTACCGTCCATTTCAAGCTCCATTGGCTCACGAACGTCGATTAATTCATAGTTTCCGGATTGTATTACTTCTATTAAAGACATAGTTGTTGGTTTAAATATTAAATTATAAACGAAATTACGTAATTTTTTTTTGAAAAAAATCCTAATGAAAACATAATTTTTCAGAAAAGAAACCAGTTGTACTGCGAACTTACTCCAAAATCAGAAGATTGATAAAATAATCTTAATTTTGCAGTGTGAAATTAATGAATGCCGGTGCCGAAAAATATTCCCAACTGATCAAGTCCAAAGCAAAAAGTTTTGGATTTCAGAATTGTGGCATTTCCAAAGCTGATTTTCTGGAAGAAGACGCTCCTCATCTTGAAAAATGGCTGAAAAATAATTTTAACGGCGAAATGAAGTATATGGAAAATCATTTCGACAAAAGACTTGATCCGAGGCTTCTGGTGGAAGGTTCAAAATCTGTGATTTCACTTTCTTATAATTATTTTCCTGAAGAAAAAATATCCATTCTGGAGAATTTTAAAATCTCAAAATATGCCTACGCAGAAGATTATCATGAAGTAATTAAAGAAATTCTCCGTGAAATGGTTGCCGAACTTCAGGAAGAAATAGGAGAGTTCGGATTCCGGGTTTTTGTAGATTCTGCACCGGTTTTAGAAAGAGCCTGGGCCAAAAAATCAGGAATAGGCTGGGTAGGGAAAAATGCCAATCTCATCACCAAGCAAAGCGGTTCTTTTTATTTTCTGGCAGAAATTATCTGTGACCTGGAGCTTATTCCCGATCATGCAACCACAGATCATTGCGGAAGCTGCAGGAAATGTATAGATGCCTGTCCCACGGATGCCATCGTTTCTGAAAAAATTATAGATGGAAGCCGCTGCATTTCTTATGCAACCATAGAACTCAAAAATGAAATTCCGGATTATTTTAAAGATAAAATGGAAGACTGGATGTTCGGATGTGATATCTGTCAGGATGTTTGTCCCTGGAACAGATTCTCAGCGCCTAATAAACAGAGCCGTTTCCAACCCAATGAAGCACTGAAAAACTTCAAAAAAGGAGAATGGAAAGAACTTACCCAGGAAATTTTCTCGGAAATCTTCAGAAAATCTCCTGTGAAAAGAACCAAATTTGCAGGACTCAAAAGAAATATTGAGTTTTTGCAGAAACCTTCTGACTGATTTTTCTTTAAACTTTTGGTGACAATCCCTCTTTTGGAATTTTTTGAAGTTCCAAACCAGAGCTGATAGTTGACCATTCCTTAAATTTTTCGCTTTAAGGAGGTGAAGATTTACATCAATAAGTTTCTTAAAAAGCTTTTCCTATAAAGAAAAATTGATTTTCAGGAGATCAAAATCTCACCGAAAATCAACGTCTTTTTTGTATTCTTTTAGGAGCAGTTTTTACTCTTACTTTAAACCTTTTTTGGGATTTAGTATTTTTACGCATATTTGTGAATATTTCGTAACTAAATATAGTTAATTTTTCGATTAAAACAAATACTTTTACTAAAAATTAAAGATTAAATTTTATTAAAAAACATGACTGTGAAAACGATATTAATGTATCTCCTGAAAGTGGTAGGAATTATTGTAGGAATTGTGATTATTTATGTGATCCTTGGGTTGTTGATTCCCTATATTCCCGTTTCTGCAAAAGATGACGGACAAAAGAAAGAAATTCCCATCTATATTTATACCAACGGGGTGCATACCGATATTGTAATGCCTGTGAAAAATGATTTGCAGGACTGGAGCCAGAAAATTCCTTTTGCCAATACAAAATCAAAAAAAACAGACTATCAGTATATAGGAATAGGATGGGGAGATAAAGGTTTCTATCTTGATACACCTACCTGGGCAGACCTGAAATTTTCAACAGCTATAAAAGCAGCATTCTGGCTAAGTGATTCTGCTATGCACTGTACTTATTATAATACAATGAAAGAAGGGAATGACTGTAAAATGATCATGATCAGCAGAAGTCAGTACGAAAATCTGGTGAAATATGTGGAAGATAAATTTGACAGAGATCAGAACGGAAATTTCATGTTGATCCCTACCAATGCTGTTTACAGCGATAACGATGCCTTTTATGATGCAAAAGGAACTTACAGCTTTCTGTATACCTGCAATACCTGGTCAAATAACGCTTTGAAAGCTGCAGGACAGAAAGCTGCACTTTGGACACCTTCTGATTTCGGAATCTTTCAGCATTATAAATAAAATATGAAAAGGATTTTTTGGTTTTTCGCCATCTTTTGGATCTGCTCATGTTCTCAGGAGAGGAAAAATAATTCAATAAGAACAGTAGAAACATCAGTAGTCGAAGAAAAGAAACCTGAAACTGATTTTTCTAAAATAAAATTAAAGGCAGAAGAAGCCTTAAAATTCTGTGCTTCAAAGAATCTTAGCAAAGATTTCTGTATTCTCATTGATATGAGCCTTCATTCAGGCGTTAACCGTTTTTTTGTCTGGGATTTTAAAAATAATAAAATCTCAAAAAAATATCTGGTAGGGCATGGGTGCGGTTCCAATTCCTGGAGTAAAGATAATTCTAAAGCCAATCCGGGCTTCAGCAATGAAGACGGAAGCCATCTTTCATCTTTAGGGAAGTATAAATTGGAAGGAAGAGGCTACAGCGACTGGGGAATCAATATAAAATACCTGATGCACGGCCTTGAAGAAACCAACAGTAATGCTTTAAAAAGATTTATTGTCTTTCATTCCTGGAATCTGATGAGTGATACTGAAACTTTCCCTAACGGATCTCCTGAAGGTTGGGGTTGTCCCACTATTTCCAACAACGCTATGAAGGAAATTGATCCGATGATTCAAAAATCAGAAAAACCGGTACTGATGTGGATCTATAATTAAACCTTTGTTATACCTTTGTTTTCATAACAATCCTGTTAACTGATTTTGCTTTATGAAACATACCCTTTTCCGTGAACAACAGCTCAATTGTGATATAGAAACAGCCTGGAAGTTCTTTTCCTCAGCCAATAATCTTTCAGAAATTACGCCGAAGGATATGGGCTTTATTGTATTAACGGAAATGGAAGATGATGAAATTTATGAAGGAATGATCATCGATTATTATGTTTCTCCATTATTCGGTATTAAAATGAAGTGGCAGACCGAAATCACCCATGTTGATTTCCAGAAAAATTTCATTGATTTTCAGAGAAAAGGGCCATACAAACTCTGGAATCACCATCATGAATTTATTCCCAATGAAGAAGGTGTTCTGATGAGAGATACCATAGATTATGAACTTCCTATGGGATTTTTAGGTGAAATTGCTCACCACCTTTTCATCAGAAAGAAACTGGAACATATCTTTGATTATCGTTTCAGAGTTCTCAGCAAATTGTTCTAGATATTCAATAGAAACGGGCTTTACCCCGTTAATAATAAACCAAAATTCATCTGGCTTTAGCCAAAACCTAGTGCCATTTTTCATTCAGAATTTTAGAAGTTTGATTCCTTCGGAATGACAGACTGCATGAATAAACTTCGCGTTCTATTTGTCATTCCGTAGGAATCCCAATACGAATGAATGAGTAGAATTATTCCTCTATTGTTTAAGTTTTTTTAACAGTTCAATGGCTGGATTTCCCAGTAAAAATCACTAATTTTGCCAGATTATCGTTTTTTACTGAAAAACTAATGTGTTCTGGTTGACATGGCAAGTCTGAGGTCATTTTTCTTATTCTATATCATACTGGTTTTTTCCCTTTTCAATTCGAATTGGGCAGAAAAATCATTGAGAAATATCCCTCATGTTCCTCCTGTAACAAACATTCATGTTCTGGATGTTTACGAAGAAGCAGATATGAATACGCATGCATTGCCTGCAGCTGCCAAAATTGTAAAACATTCGGTTAAAAAAAATGATCCTGCCATTGCAGATTTTTCAGGAATTTTAAAAGTTATTCCAAAAGTTACGCTTCCTGAAATCGCAATTTCTATTATTTGTGGAGTTAAATCTTTTCTCCATCTCCTCCAGTTGTACTAGGTTTAAGTTTCTGAATACCAAATCATTTTAACGGAAATTTTATAACTTAAACATTTAAAAATGTATTTTAAAACTGTAATAATTTGCCTTATGGCAACATTATTCGCTGTGTCATGCAGTAAAGACAAAGAAAAAAATAATCAGAAAGATAAAGAAGTTCCCGTACTGGAAATCAAAGAAAAAGATACATTGGTGAGCAACCAGTTTGTGACCGATATCCAGGCTAAAAAAAATGTAGAAATGCGTTCAAGAATCGGAGGTATTATACAGCATATTTATGTAAATGAGGGACAGTTTGTCCATCAGGGACAGGCTTTATTCAAAATCAATGATGCCGAACTTCAGATGGAACTCCTGAAAGCCAATGCGGCGTTAAAGCAGACTGAGGCAGACGTTCGCATTGCAGAGGTGGAATTGAAACAGATTCAGAGTCTGCATGCCAAAAAATTTGTGGCTAACAATGAGTTGGAAATGGTAAAGGCAAAACTGTCTTCTGCCAAAGCAAAACATGCATTTGCCGATGCAGAAAAGAGAACGGTTCTTCAGAAAATAAGCTTTACAAGAATTACAGCACCTTTTGACGGAGTAATTGATGTCATTCCCCATAAAGACGGAAGTTTGGTGGAAAATGGAACCCTATTGACCACACTTTCCCAATTGAATGAAGTGTATGCCTATTTCTCTATTCCTGAAAACTTATATTTTGAGCTTTTAGCTAATGATAAGATCGGAAGTCATCAGAAGATTGAGCTAACACTTCCCAACGGAGTTAATTACCAGTTCAACGGAGCTTTGAAAACAGCCGAAGGGGAAATCGACAGAACCACAGGTTCTATTCGTTATAAAGTGCTTTTCCCGAATCCGGACCGTTTGATCAAACACGGTACTTCCGGGAAACTTATCATTTCAGAGCAACAGAATAATGCGATCCTTATTCCACAAAAATCTACCTTTTCCATTCAGGATAAGACCTATGTTTTTGTAGTAGATAAACAGAATAAAGTGAAAATGACCAATATTAAGATCGGAACTACCTTAAGAGACTCTTATATGGTAGAAAGTGGTCTTAAAAAAGGAGATTTAATCATTTATGAAGGGACTCAGTCTTTGAAAGATGGTGATATTATCAAAATCAAAAAGAAGTATTAACCCTTCATAATCTTTAAATCAACTAACTATGGTAGAAATGTTTATAAGACGAAAGGTTCTTTCGTTGGTTATTTCCATATTATTTGTATTGCTGGGAATCATGGCGCTGCTAAAAATGCCCATTACCCAGTTTCCCGATATTGTACCGCCTTCAGTAACCGTTACAGCAAAATATACAGGAGCAAACGCCGAAGTATCTGCCAATGCGGTAGCCCTTCCTTTGGAACGTGCAATCAATGGAGTTCCGGGGATGACTTATATGTCAACAGTAACCTCTAATGATGGTCTTACGCTTATTCAGGTTTTCTTTGAAGTAGGGACAGACCCTGATGTGGCAGCGGTAAACGTTCAGAACAGGGTAACAACAATTCTTGATGAGCTTCCTGAAGAAGTAATCAGAGCCGGTGTAACTACTGAAAAAGAGGTGAACAGTATGCTGATGTACCTTAATATCACAAGTACAGATCCGAGCCAGGATGAACAGTTCATTTATAACTTTACGGATATCAACGTCCTTCAGGAACTGAAACGTATTGATGGAGTAGGGCGTGCTGAAATCATGGGGCAGAAAGAATATTCAATGAGAGTATGGCTGGATCCTCAAAAAATGGCAGCTTACAATATTTCAGCAGATGAAGTAATTACTTCCTTGCAAAAGCAGAATATTTCTGCTGCTCCTGGAAAAGTAGGTGAAACCTCAGGTAAAACCTCAAGCCAGCTTCAGTATGTAATCAAATATAAAGGAAAGTTTTTTGAGCCTAAACAATATGAAGAAGTTCCCATCAGATCTGATGTGGACGGGACTATTTTAAAGCTTAAAGATATTGCGAAAGTAGAATTCGGAGCGATGAACTACGGAATGGTTTCCAAAACAGACGGAAGACCTTCTGCATCCATCATGATGAAACAACGTCCCGGTTCCAATGCTTCTGAAGTGATTGAAAGCGTAAAGACAAAAATGGAAGAATTAAAAGTTACTTCTTTCCCTCCCGGAATGGAATATAATATGGCTTATGACGTTTCCAGATTCCTGGATGCTTCTATCAGTGCGGTACTGACAACCCTTATCGAAGCCTTTATTCTGGTAGGAATTGTAGTATTTATCTTCCTTCAGGACTGGCGTTCTACATTAATTCCTGTACTGGCTGTACCGGTAGCATTGGTAGGAACTTTTGCCTTTATGAATATGCTGGATTTCTCTGTTAACCTTTTAACATTGTTTGCGTTGGTTCTTGCGATAGGTATTGTAGTGGATAATGCCATTGTCGTCGTTGAAGCCGTTCACGTGAAAATGGAGGAAGGAATGAATGCGATGGATGCCACCATCAGTGCCACCAAAGAAATTGCGGGAGCTGTAGTAGCGATTACCATTGTGATGTCTGCTGTATTTATTCCTGTAGCATTCCTGGATGGTCCGGTAGGAGTTTTTTACCGTCAGTTTTCATTAACGCTGGCCATCAGTATCGTAATTTCTGGGGTGAATGCATTGACGCTTACTCCGGCACTTTGTGCGATTATTTTAAAACCTCACGATCACAATAAAAAGAAAACCATTATTGACAGGGCTTTCCAGAGTTTCAATACAGGATTTGAAAGACTGACGAATGGTTATGTAGGTATTTTATCAAAATTTGCCACAAGAACTACAGTAACTTTCGGATTACTGTTTTTATTCGTTGGACTTACTTTTGTGACCAGTAAATTCCTGCCAACCGGATTTATTCCCATGGAAGATCAGGGAATGGTATACGTAAGTGTGACTACTCCACAGGGAGCAACAGTAGAGAGAACAGAAAAAGTACTGGATGAAGTGACGGTTATTGCTAAAAAAATTAAAGGCGTAGAAAACGTAACCACTCTTGCTGGGTACAGCATCGTAACAGAAATTGCAGGTTCTTCTTACGGAATGGCGATGATTAACCTTAAAGACTGGAAAGAAAGAAATATTTCAGTGAATGATCTGATCGCAGAACTTTCAGACAAAACAAAAAGCATTGCAGATGCCCAGATTGAAATTTTTGCTCCGCCAACGGTCCCGGGATTCGGTAATACCAGCGGTTTTGAATTACGTTTATTGGACAGAACCGGAGGAAAGATCGAAAATACAGATAAGATCACTAAAGACTTTGTTAAGAAATTAAACGAAGCTCCCGAATTGCAGAACAACTTTACCAGCTTTGATGCTACTTTCCCTCAATACATGATCAATGTAGATTATGATATGGCAGCGAAGAAAGGAGTATCGGTAGATAACGCAATGTCTACGCTACAGACCATGCTGGGATCTTATTACGCCACGAATTTTATCCGTTTCAGTCAGATGTATAAAGTGATGGTGCAGGCAAGTCCGGAGCACAGAGACACTCCGGAAAGTATTCTGAATTTATATTTAAAAAATGATAAAGGAGAAATGGTTCCGTTCTCAACTTTCATCACTATCGAGAAGGTATATGGCCCTGAAGTACTGACAAGGTACAATATGTATATGTCTGCGATGATCAATGGAGAACCTGCAGACGGTTACAGTTCCGGAGATGCCATTGCAGCCGTAGAACGTGTAGCTAAAGAAACCCTGCCCAGAGGATTCGATATTGAATGGTCAGGAATGACAAGGGAAGAGATCTTATCAGGAAACCAGACTGTTTATATCTTTGCAATCTGTCTTTTATTCGTGTATCTTTTATTGGCGGCACAATACGAAAGTTTCCTTCTTCCAATGCCTGTATTATTAAGCCTGCCAACAGGAATTTTCGGTTCTTATATCGCTTTGGTACTGATGGGATTGGATAATAATATTTATGCACAGGTAGCATTGGTCATGCTGATTGGCCTTTTAGCTAAAAATGCCATTCTTATTGTAGAATTTGCAGTGGCAAGAAATAAGCAGGGATTTGATATTATTCCGGCCGCTATTGAAGGGGCGAGACAACGTCTAAGACCGATTCTGATGACTTCTTTTGCATTCGTAGCAGGGCTTATTCCTCTATGTATTGCATCAGGAGCGGGAGCAATCGGTAACCGTTCCATTGGTACAGCAGCAGCAGGAGGAATGTTGATAGGAACTATTTTCGGATTAGTAGTCATTCCGGGACTGTATATATTCTTTGCAAAACTTGAAAATAAGAAGAAAGATGAAAAGATTAAATCATAGAAATATATTGTATGGAATAGCGTCACTGAGCTTGGTTTCTTGTGCTGTTCCCAAAGTAACGGACCTGAAAAAAGCCCAGGAATTACCAGAAGAGATCATCAAAGCTGACAAAAGTAAATCGACGGATGAATTCCAGCAGATCAATCTGAAAGCGTATTTTACAGATCCTCAGCTGCTTGAGCTTTTTGATAAAGTAGTTCAGGCTAATCCGGATTTTCAAATTGCCCAGCAGAGAGTGGAAATTGCCAATAGCTTCCTTCAAAGATCAAAGATGGATTTATTGCCATCTCTTGAAGTGGGAATACAGGCTTCCGGTGACCGCTACGGAAAATATACAATGGAAGGCGTTGGAAACTATGATACCAATCTTTCCCCTAATATCACGGAAAATCAGAAAATCAACAGAGATTTTACTCCTAATTACTGGCTGGGAGCAAGAAGCAGCTGGGAAATTGATGCCTGGGGAAAACTGAAAAATAAGAAGATTGCGGCTCAGAAGAAATATCTGGCTTCCACAGAAGGATTAAGATTATTACAGGTAGAGCTTTTCACAGATATTGCCAATCTGTATTACCAGTTGGTAGCGTTGGATAATCGTCTTGCCATTTATCAGAAGAACTATAAACTTCAGCAAAGAGCCTTTGAAATTGTTCTGGCTCAGCGTGAAGTGGGAAAAGCCACGGAGTTGGCAGTTCAGCAATTCAAAGCTCAGAATAACAACTGGTTGGCAGAGATTGAACACATCAGGGTAGAAATAGTTACAGTAGAACAGGCGATTACAACATTAACAGGAAGCTATGGCGGAGATGTTAAACGTGGGAAAATACTGATGCCTACCAATATGGAAGTTTTGAATAAAACCATTAATGTAGAAAATGT
This sequence comes from Chryseobacterium indologenes, assembly GCF_002025665.1. GTDB lineage: Bacteria > Bacteroidota > Bacteroidia > Flavobacteriales > Weeksellaceae > Chryseobacterium > Chryseobacterium metallicongregator. Next base: position 1,225,543 of record NZ_CP018786.1, read on the forward strand.
GATCCATTCAAGACCGGATGTAGCCGCAAACTATTATGTGTTGGAAGCTTCTCAGGCTGATGCGAAAGCTGCAAGAGCCGCTTTTTATCCTAAAATTGATTTGGGTGCCGGTTTTGGACTGAATTCCTTTTCCGTAGAAACGTTCTTCAAGCCAAGTTCACTGGCAGGGCAATTGTTGGGGGGATTAATGGTTCCTGTATTCAATAAAGGGCAGTTGAAATATGAATTTAAAGTAGCGAGCAAAGAGCAGGAAATTGCCTTTTTAAATTATCAGAAAAGTATTACCACTGCTTTTAATGAACTTCAGTCTATTTTGAAACAGACGAAGATCTATGAACGTGTTCTGAAACTGAAATCAGAAGAAGTAGGTTTCCTTGACCGTGGTGTGGAGGTTTCCAACGATCTGTATCTCACAGGCTACGCAAACTATTTTGAACTGATCAATTCTCAGAAAAGCAAACTAACTGCTGAGCTGGATTTACTGCAGTTTCAGCACCAGAATACCAGAAATAACGTCCTGTTGTTTAAAGCATTGGGAGGGAAACTGGATTAATTTTTTACTTTTTTTTACGATGAAGGAAGCTGTCTTTTTAGGCAGCTTCTTTTATGTTTTAACCGGATTCTACGGATTCCCGTAATGCTAATTGAAATAATTCCAGGATCTTGCATTAGAATCTAACTTTTTAAAAGTTGAGTTAACTTTTTTTATATGTCCCTAAAAAAAGAGACTGTCCTAACGGGCAGTCTCTTTGTATATGGTTTAAAATGAATCTGCTTTTAAGACAGAAGTATTTTATAAGTACATATTATTTAACAATCTGAATTTCAACAGCAGAAAATCCTTTAGGAGATTTCTCTTTTTCAAAAGATACCTTATTCCCTTTTTTCACCGGTTCTGCACAGTTGTTGTTGTGGAAGAAGATGTTTTCTTTGGAATTATCTTCCGTAATGAAACCATATCCTTTTTCGCTCAGGAAAGTAACAATTCCTGTTTTTCTTGGATCTTCTTCAATAATAGGTGCAGCACCCAATTGAATATCATCAAGATTTACTTCCTGTCTTTGTTCAGGTGGAGTAGATGTTAATCTTCCAAATTCGTCTACATACATGAAGACATCCTCCGCTCCTTTGTTGTTGTTCGTTTTACGTTCTTCGCGTCTTAGCGCCTTTTCTTTTTGCTTTTGAATTTTTTTCTTGAAATTTTCCTTTTTAGAAAAAGAATCTGCCATAAATTATTTTTAGTATTTAGTTTCTATAAATTAAATTGGTTCAATCTGGTCTGCTTCAGACCTATAAAGCCTGCCGATGTTTCCTGTTTTGGATATTTCCAATCATACAGAGCTTTAAAATTCCGACAAGTATTGTTCTTTAATAGAAGAATAAAAGTTAAAAATATGGCTGCTCAAGAGGCAAAGACTGAATAAAAAATATTCGGGTCGTTACAGAAAACAAAGTAATGACTTGGTTAATAATATGCAAATATACAACAATAAAATGAATAATCAGGTTTTAAATGATTGATTATCAGAAATGGTTTTAAGTGATATTTTATATTCGTAAGGAAGGGGTAAAGAAAGTTGTAATAATTGTATAAAAAAATCCTCAGAAGCCTGAGGATTATAAAAAAATATATTAAAAATGAAGTGGTGGTGCATAATACGGGAGGAAGGTATCAAATGTTATGCCTAAAATTGAAGCGAGTTTGTGAATTATCCAAAAGTGTTTAACTGAAAAGGCCCGTATCAAAGCGTATCTGGTTGGTAAATAACATTCTATTGAAAAATATTGTTTATATAAAATAATAAACATTTTTCCTTCGGTTTAAAAATAATAAAAAGAAATTCCGAAAATTTCACCATGTTGAAGCGGTTTTTATGATTGATCTTTGTCTCATTAACATTTAAATATAAAAACATGTCAACACAAAATGTACAGGGAAAAGTTGTTTTAATTGCCGGAGGAGGTAAAAATTTAGGCGGATTATTAAGCAGAGATTTTGCATCCAAAGGGGCAAAGCTGGCCATCCATTATAACAGCGAAAACTCAAGAACTGAGAGTGAGAAAACACTGGCTGAAGTGCAGGCATTAGGAGCTGAAGCATTTTTATTTCAGGGAGATCTTACCAAAGTAGATCATATCACGAAGTTTTTTGATGAGACCATTTCCCGTTTCGGAGGAATTGATATCGCAATCAATACCGTAGGAATGGTACTTAAAAAACCATTTTCAGAAACTACAGAAGCTGAATATGATACCATGTTCAATGTCAATTCAAAATCTGCTTACTTCTTTCTTCAGGAAGCTGGTAAGAAGTTAAACGATCATGGGAAAATCTGTACCATTGTAACTTCATTATTGGCGGCCTACACCGGATTATATTCCACATATGCAGGAGCAAAAGCACCGGTAGAGCATTTTACAAGAGCCGCTTCCAAAGAATTCGGGGCAAGAGGAATTTCCGTCACAGCTGTAGCACCCGGACCAATGGATACTCCTTTCTTCTACGGGCAGGAAACAGACGATGCCGTTGCTTATCATAAATCTGCATCTGCATTAGGAGGACTTACGGATATTAAAGATATTGCTCCGCTGGTAGAATTTCTGGTAACAGAAGGCTGGTGGATTACCGGACAAACCATTTTTGCCAACGGTGGCTATACAACGAGATAGCATATTATAAAATCCATTCAAAAAAGAAACTCACTGAAAGTTGTTTTCAGTGAGTTTTTTATGGTAAAAGAAATAAGAAAATTAAGTAGTTTTAATCTTTCTTTTCTCCAGGATACTTTTGATGATAAAGAATAATCCAAGAAGAACAAATGGAATACTCAGAAGTTGTCCCATATTCATACTCATTCCGTGCTCAAATTCTACCTGATCTACTTTGATAAATTCAATCAGAATTCTCATAATAAAGATCAATAGAATACTGATTCCAAAGTAAAACCCTTTTCCGATCTTAAAAATATTCTTCCTGTAAATAAAATAGACAGCAAGGAAGATAATAAAATAAGAGATAGCTTCGTAAAGCTGGGCAGGATGCCTCGGAAGATCATCTACCTGACGGAAGATAAAAGCCCATGGAACATCGGTAGGAATTCCTATAATTTCAGAGTTCATCAGATTGGCAAGCCTGATAAAAGTACCACCTAACGGAAGTACAATCGCTATGGCATCCAGAACGGTCATGAACGGGATAGAATACTTTCTTGCATAGATGAGAAGCATAATTACCAGACCAATACCGCCACCATGACTCGCAAGACCCGCAAATCCTGTGAAATGGTAGGCTCCATCCGGCCCTTTCTGAATTGGTAAAAAGATCTCAAGCGGGTGCTGCGAATAATAATCAAAATCATAAAAAATACAGTGACCTAATCGGGCTCCCACCAAAATTCCTATTAATGCATAGGAGAATAAAGCTTCGTGTGCCTGTGAACTAAGACCTTCTTTTTTATAAATTCTTTTTAAAATATTGAGAGATAAAACAAGTCCCGCAAGGAATAGTAATCCGTAATATTTTATGGGAAGTCCTAAGATATTGACGATTTCGGGATTAACATCCCAGTTGATATATAATAAATTCATTGCTGCAAAGATAAGAAAATAGGATTTTCTGAACAGAATGGTGTGCTTTGAAGAGGTTATATATTGAACTGTAATCTGTTACCCGAACTTTTTGCCATTTTACAATAGACTATAAATGCCATACTATCAAAATTGAGAATCATTTAAGTAGAAGCTCTGTAAATGAGTTCTGCATCCATCAATACTGCTCTGCTTGGGAGACTATTGTTTTTGATCTTTTCCAATACCAGCTCTGCGGCAGTTTCACCCATTTTTTCCAAAGGCTGCTGTACACTGGTCAGCTGAGGATACACCATCGTTGATAATTCCGTTCCGGAAAAGCTTGCAATAGAAACTTCGTCCGGGATTCTTACTTTTTGTTCAAGAAGAAAATTCATAGCTCCCATGGCGAGGGTATCACTAAAGGCAAAAATACTGTCGAACACTATATTCTTATTTAATAGTTGCTTAACTGCTTTTTTTCCATGCTCGAAAGTCATTCCATCGGTCTGTACGATCAGGTTTTCATCAAAAATATTGTATTTCATAAGAATGCGCTTATAACCATTTACCCTTTCTACAGCATTTCGGATGGTTGAAGGTCCCATGAGATGAATGATTCTTTTTCTTCCTGTCTTAATTAAATATTCTACCATTAATGAAGCTTTAATAGCATCATCAATAATAACCTTCGATACATCCAGAGATTTGTGAGGAATCCTGTCGAAAAAGATTAAAGGAGTTCCTCTATCCATAATACTTTGATAAATATCATTATTAGAGGTTTCATGACACAGGTTAATAATAATAGCATCCACATTAAACTCTTCCAGAAGCTGAAGATTTTTTCTCTCAATAAGAGGATCTTCATCAGACTGAGTAATAATGATACGGTATCCGAGAGGGTAAAGAATATTCTGAATTCCTTTCAGTACAGTGGAAGAAAAAGGAGTAATCATTTCTGGCACTACAAAGCCAATTGTCCGAGATTGTCCCGATTGTAAATTCAAAGCGGTAAGGTTCGGTTTATAGCCCAATTTCTCTGCAGCATCCAGCACTCTTTTTCGTGTCTCTTCATTCACATTTTTATCATGAAGCAGTGCTCTGGAGATGGTAGAGGTAGATAATGACAAAAATTTGGACAGATCTTTAATCGTAATACGTCTCATCAGCCTTGTTTTTGGACTAAAAATAATAAAAAAATAGACAATTGGGAACGTTCCCTGATTTTTGGGAACGTTCCCAGCTTGAAATTTGTAAAAAAAATATCCGGTTAACCATTTGTTAATATAGTTTTAACGAATCGGTTAATATGATAACAATTTTATGTTTATAAGTATGATTTATTACAACTATGATGTATCGGAAATCCACACTGGAATTTTACATATTGGAGTAGGGAACTTTCACAGGGCGCACCAGCAGTTTTATACCAATATGCTGCTTAATGACAAGGATCAGAAAGATTGGGGAATCTGCGGAGTATGTCTGCTGCCTTCAGATGAAAAGATCGTAAAGAATTTAAGAGCTCAGAATCTTCACTATTCTCTTACCGTTTGCGGAAGAAACGGAAATGATGAGGTGTATAAAATAGGCTCTTTGAGAGAGTTGATCTGGGGAATAGAAGATCCTGACGCTGTGGTGAAAAAAATTGCAGACAGCACTGTTAAGATCATCACTTTAACCATTACAGAAGGTGGTTATAACCTTGATAAAGAAACGGGAGAATTTATATTGGAAGATGAAAAAATACAGCATGACCTGAAAAATCCTTCCATTCCTAATACTGTTTTCGGCTTTGTTGTAGAAGGACTGCGCCAGAGAAAGATTCAAAATGCAGGACCAGTTACAATTCTTTCATGCGATAATCTTCAGCATAATGGAAATACGGCAAAGAGAGCTTTCATCTCATTTATAGAAGCTCAGGATGCAGAACTGGCAATATGGGTAAAGGAAAATGTAACCTTCCCAAACAGTATGGTAGACCGTATTACTCCGGCCACAAATCCGGAAGATGTGGAAAGATTAAATAAGTTGAATGGAACGGATGATCATGCTCCTGTATACTGTGAAGACTTTACACAATGGGTGATAGAAGACAACTTTATTGCAGGAAGACCGGCATGGGAAAGAGTAGGGGTACAGTTTACCAATGATGTAACTGCATTTGAAAATATGAAATTAAGCTTATTGAATGCTTCCCACACCCTTTTATCCTATCCGGCTTTCTTAATGGGTTACCGTAAAGTAGATCAGGCTATGGAAGATGAAAATCTTGTGAAATTCATCAGAGATTTTATGGATACAGACGTTACCCCTTTCGTCCCGGCTCCTGAAAAAACAGATCTGGAAAAATATAAACAGACATTAATCGAAAGATTTGCCAATCACAGTGTAAGTGATCAGGTAAGCCGTTTGTGCTTCGATGGGATTTCAAAATTCCCCGTTTATATCATTCCTAATCTTGGTAAAATGATCAAAGGATGGAAAGATCTTACCAGACCGGCTTTTCTTATTGCTTCCTACAGACATTATCTTACATATAAAAAAGATGATCAGGGCAACACCTTTGAGACAGCAGAACCCTGGATTACCGAAAATGATCAGAAGCTTATTACCAGTGAAAATCCACAGGACTTTCTGGAATTGTCAGCGTTTAAAGGAATTCAGCTAAAAACTTCTGAATTGTTCATCAAACAATACAGCCGTTTTGTAGAAGATATAAAAAACTCAGGAACCGCTTCGGTTTTACGATCCATCATAAAATAATTCAGCCATGCAGATAAATCCAGGGATAACCTCTTCAGACCATAAAACAAACAATGCTATACTGCCGTTTGTCATCATTACGTTTATCTATTTTATTGTAGGTTTTCTGACCACAGTGAATGAACAGTTACAGGCTCCTCTGAAATTTACTTTTTTGAGTCATGCAGGCAGTCTTAAAAATACATTCACTACCCTGATTTCCTTTTTCTTCTTTTTAGGCTATCTTCTGAATGGAACTCTGGGAAGCAAATGGGTGAATGCCTTTGGATATAAGAATACAATCCTGCGAGGGCTTTTCTTTATGATTTCAGGTCTTTTTATGTATCTGTGTTCATCATGGGTTGGTGACCATTATCCTGATTTGAAATTTAATATAAAAGATGCTGTTATTCCTTATGGATTTATCGTCTTTGTTATGGGGTCCTATTTAATGGGAACCTCAGCGGCAATCATTCAGGTAGTTGTCAATCCTTATGCAGCATCCTATGAACTGAAAGGGACACAACCTGTACAACGTCTGAATATTCTGACTGCAATCAATTCTATCGGAACAACTTCCGCCCCTTTTTTTGTTACCGTAGTGATGTTCAGTGGGATTTCCATTGAAAATATAGAAATCAGGCAGCTTTTGTTTCCACTTTCTATCTTGATTGTCTGCATTCTTATGGTCATGATCATTACAAAAAGACTTCACCTTCCTGACCTTGCTCATACAAGAGTGGTAGGAGAAGAAAAACTGGAGAGAAGCATTTGGTCATTCAGACATTTTGTGCTGGGCGTTTTGGCCATCTTTTTTTATGTAGGAACCGAAGTGGCCATTGGTGCTAATATTAATCTGTATGCTTTTGAGCGCATGGATTCAGGGTATCCAATTACATTTTTTGGCAAAACAGATATCATTGTCGGAGGGATGGATTTAGGAATTCATGCATTGTTGTCTACATTATATTGGGGTGGTTTTCTGGTAGGAAGAGCAGTGTCCAGCTTCTTCAGTAAGATTTCTGCAAGAACACAATTGATGGCAACCACAATACTTGCAGCAATACTTGCTTTAATATCGATGATTACCCAGAACCTTTGGTTTCTTGTAGCAATCGGCCTTCTGCATTCATCCATGTGGAGCTGTATTTATACACTTTCTATTAAAGGTTTGAACAAATATACCTCAAAAGCATCAGGTATTTTTATTTCTGCCGTATTTGGTGGAGCTGTATTTACGCTTATTCAGGGAGGTTTGGCAGATATTTTAGGCTCATGGAGATGGACGTGGTGGCTTACCGTAATCTGTGAACTGCTTATGCTTACCTATGCGCTGTTCGGATCGCGTATAAGAGAAAAAGACCTTATTCACTAATTATATAGTTTCTTTCAATTCATGTAAATATCCTGTAGACTATTACCGGATGCAGGATACTTACTGCCTTAAAAAAACACTTGAATCATGGTAAAAAACTATTTATTACCTTGTTTCCTGATTATAGGAAATTGTCTGGGTGCGCAGGAAGTGCATTCAGCGTTGCAGCTTCGCAACAGCCATTTATGGCGCGGAATTGAAGTCTCAGCAGGGCTTATTTATACCGGAGATCTACATCTTGACTATAAGAATTTTTATGCAGGATTCTGGGCAGGTGGAAATGTTGATGGTTCTTATAAAGAATTCAACAACTATATAGGATATAAGAATAAGTATCTTACACTGGAGGTATGGGATATCTATAATTTTTCACCGGGAGCGGCCTATAACAATAAGGAGTTTTTTAATTATTCTGCGAGAGAAACCGGACGTTTTTGGGATTTCAGGTCTTATTACACCATAAGTGAGCAATTTCCTTTAGTACTCAGCTGGAATACAGTTATTTTCGGAAGAGACCGAAACAGTGAAAATACAGGGAACAAGTATTCTTCATTTGTTTCGGGAGAATATCCTGTATACAAGAAGGATAACCTTGAAATAAGAGGAAGAGTAGGTTATGCTTTTGCTTTGGACAGTCATGGAGAAAAGAATAATTTCTTTGCTAAAGATTCTGGTTTCAATGAGATAAGTCTTATCGTTTCGAAAAGTTTTACCATTGAAGGCTATAAAATTCCTATGGGAATATGGGGAATGTGGAATCCGGTTAACAATAATGCATTTCTTCAGTTTTCTGTGCAGGTTTATTCATTCTGAAGCAAGGAGATTCAAAGAGTAAATTTTTTATAAACTCAATACATTTAATTACTTTTATATAATGGAATACAAAAAAAATAAAGCAGTATGTTTTGGCGAAGTGCTCTGGGATATTTTTCCGGGAGAGCAGAAGAGAGTAGGAGGTGCTCCTTTTAATGTAGCCTACCATCTTTTCAAAATGGGCGTAGAAGTCAATATGATAAGCAGTGTGGGAGATGATCAGCTTGGGCGTGATCTTTTGGATAAAATGAAAAACTGGAATATTCCCGCAGATCATGTTCAGATCAATACAGAGTATCCAACAAGTACAGTCATTGCTACAGTAGATGAAAATAACGATGCTCATTATGATATTGTGGAAGGAGTAGCATGGGATTATATTGAAACAACCCCGGAAAATATGGAAATCTTTAATACAACAGATGCGTTGGTATTTGGAACGCTGGCAGCCCGAAATGAGAAATCCAGAAATACCCTGTTTCAGCTGCTTGAACTCAGCGATTATAATGTCTTTGATATCAATCTCAGAGAACCTTATTATGAGGTTGGAATGATAAAAGATTTGCTTCACAAAACCCATCTCGCTAAATTTAATAAAGCAGAAATGCGAATGATGCTTGATTTTTTAGGAAAAGCATACACTACAGAAGAAGACGGAATGAAATATCTTCAGGATCAGTTTGATCTTAAAGAAATTATAATCTCCAAAGGAAGCAAAGGCGCTCTGTATGCCTCAGAAGACCATTTTTATCTGTATCCTACCATACCGGTTACTGTAAAAGATACTGTAGGGAGCGGAGATTCATTCCTGGCAGGATTTCTTTCCAAAAGATTGGAAAAAGGAAGTACCATCCCTGAAATTATGACTCAGGCTGTCTCTCTCGGAGCATTCATCACCTCACAGGAAGGAGCATGCCCGGAATATTCATTAGAAGATTTTATCAGATTTAAGAACGAACATCCAGTATCAGTTGTAAGCTAAGATGGTAGAATCTCATGTTAATTTAAATTGATTCTTGATGAAATATTGGGTAACTTTAGCCAACCACCAAAACAAAAGTTATGCATCATCAGCTGGAGAAACATTATGTAAACAGAGTAGGCTGGCTTCGTGCAGCTGTGTTAGGAGCTAATGACGGATTATTATCCACCACAAGTATTGTTATAGGAGTTGCAGCTGCGGAACCGGATCGGCATATTATTATTCTTGCAGCACTGGCGGGTATGATTGCCGGGGCAATGTCTATGGCAGCCGGTGAATATGTTTCCGTAAGTTCACAGGAAGATACAGAGAAAGCAGATTTGATCCGCGAAAAGCGTGAACTTGAACAAATGCCGGAGGTAGAACTTAGAGAATTGGCCAAAGTGTACGAAAAAAGAGGCTGTACCAAAGAAACAGCGATGCAGGTAGCCATTGAATTGACAGAACACGATGCACTGGGAGCACATGCCCGTGATGAACTTGGAATTAATGAAATAACACAGGCTAAACCTTTACAGGCAGCAATGGCTTCTTTCGGTTCATTTGCTGTAGGAGCTTTATTACCATTTGCAGTTTCTCTTTTGGCTCCAATTAAACAGATGGTGTACTTCCAATATGGATTCTCCATCATATTCTTGATGCTTTTAGGAGCAATTTCTGCCAGAGCGGGAGGTTCAAGTATCAAAATAGCTGTATTGAGGATCTGTTTCTGGGGAACTGTTGCCATGGGAATTACAGCATTAGTGGGAAGGCTTTTTGGAGTGAGTGTAGCGTAAATTTTTATTTATATATGAATAATTGTTAGAAGATTATTCAGTAAGGTTGCAATTCCGTATTGCTATATTCATCTGGACAAGAATTTTTGATGACTTGGTTTTTCTTATTGATTTTCAGGTGTTTATTTTTAGTGATGTATATGTGATGTACCCTTAGTGTATATTTGATGTATTCCTTATCTCGTAGTAAGGCTTGTTTTGTGTTTATTTTTGACGAATCGAATTTAGAATTATCGAATTTAGAATTGTTAACATTAAAACAAGAATTTATGAAAAAAAAAGTATTACCATTGGCCATATTACTGCTTACTTTTTGCAAAGTGCATTCGCAGGTAGGTATTAATACGACAAGCCCTGCAGCTACTTTGGATATCACTGCCAAAAATGCTACAGGCACCTCTACCAGTGTAGACGGAGTTTTGATTACCCGGCTAGACCGTCAGAGAGCCCAAAGTATGACCGGAGTTCCTGCTTCCACCTTAATTTATGTCAACAGTGTAGCTACCGGATCACAAACGGGAACAGCTGTCAATATTGATACCGTGGGGTACTATTATTATAATGGAAGTGCATGGGTAAAACTGCATAATCCCACCAATTCAGCAACGGGTAATATCTACAATACAGATGGTACTCTTACAGGGAACCGTACCGTTTCGCAGGGAAGCAATACCCTGGCATTTACGGGAACACAACCCAATGCGTTTTCTGTAAACGGAAGCACTTTTTCTGTAGATGCAGCCAATAGCCGTGTTGGGGTTGGTACAGTATCACCCGCTAATAAATTTGTGGTAAAAGGTTTTAATGCACAACCTTCAGCGTTAGGCTTAGAACCTACCAATGCTACACTTAGAGTTGACGGGGACAGCAACCATGCTATGGATTTTGGAACCTATCTAAACGCTCCTTATGGGACTTATATTTCCAGTCAGAACAAAACTTCTGCTACAGGTCTCCCTTTAGTCTTAAATCCAGTGGGAGGAAATGTGGGGGTTAACACAACTCCTAAAACAGCACTGGATGTGAATGGGGCTATTACCAATCGTGAAACCGTAGTTTCCGTTTCTGGCAATGCAGCTTCCGTACCTTCCAATGTAAGCCAGATACAGCTAACAGGTTCTGCAACAGGAACAGTAACGATTACAGCCCCCGCAGCTCCTAATGCAGGGCAGCGTCTTATTGTGTTTAATAATACAACAGGAGGATTTGGGGCTACACTAGGTGGAGTTACTGTTCCCAACGGGAAAGCCCTGGAATTTGTTTACAGTAATTCGTCCTGGGTCTCTACGGAAGGCGGTCTCTTGGGAGCAGCTCCGGTGAATATCTACAATACAGATGGTACTCTTACAGGAAACCGTACTGTTTCGCAGGGAAGCAATACCCTGGCATTTACGGGAACACAACCCAATGCGTTTTCTGTAAACGGAAGCACTTTTTCTGTAGATGCAGCCAACGGCCTTGTTGGGGTGGGTACAACCACACCTAGTACTAAGTTGACGATCAGTACCCCTGATAGTAATTTCGGGCTGAGTCATACCAACGGTACCATCAGTCTAAGAACGTATATTGGGGGAGGAGCTGGTTTTGTGGGAACCAGTACGGCAAATGATCTGAAGTTGATGACTAATAATACTGCAAAAATGGTTGTTACCTCTGGTGGTACTGTAGGTGTTAATGTGTCTTCTCCAAGTGCCGTGCTTGATATCATGAGTAATGGGGCTACTAATGCAACCAAAGCCCTGGAGATTAATGACAATACCAATAAGGAATTGTTACAGGTAGCAGACGACGGAAGCGTCCGGCTTGAAAAATACAAAAATATCGGGGTATTAGGTACAGATGCTAATGGATTTTTGGTGGACGGAAGCGCATTGAATATTCCTGCTATTTCTACAATAGGTTTTTCCAATGCTTCTGCTGATCAATCGGCAAATTCTGAGTATACTGTAACTTTTAGTATCAATAAAAATAATGCAGCGAATATTACGTATAGTAATGGCCTTTTTACCATCAATAAAGCGGGATATTATAATTTTTCAGTATATGTACGTTATGATATCTCCATGAACTCATCCACCGGAGGAACAGCCATAACACGATTATATAAAAATAGTTCTTTTTTTACATATTCTATTACGGGGCATGGGGACGGAACACTAGATGTAGGGCATAATCTGTCAGGAACCCGGTTTTTCAATGTAGGTGATGTTGTTAAAGTTGGAACAGTGTATACCAGGACTTTTAAAATAACTGATGGATCAATTTCTATTGTGTATTATGGTACCTAGTAATACTATTTTGTTTGTAGTATAATAAGGGAGGTTTGGGATGTATTCCAAACCTTTTTTTATTATCATCAGTGAATTTTAATGATAATGAGGTTGTTACAGAGAAAATATGAGCTGTTGAAAAAGAAAACCTCTGAAAATCAAAAGATTTCAGAGGTTTTGTACCCATAAACGAAGAGATATCGAAACATTTAGTGGAAGATTTAGAAAGAATCGTAGAATTAAATAATCCTTTAATGTGACCAAGACTAGCGTATCTTCAAACACTTTTATCAATGATTTGCTACGTTTGAGGCAAATTAAACAAGAATTATATTGCAATAGTAAGTCTTTATTTGGCTGTGCTTTTCTCTATATTAATTGAAAATAAAATAGAGGTATTTGGTATGAGAGTTAGAAAATTTTTGACTTCCAAATAAAAAGTAAATAATTATTGTGATAACAGATTTAATTCAAACTTCTATATTCATTAGGAGTGACACCCGTTCTCTGCTTGAAAAGTCTGATAAAATGCTGTGGATATTTGAATCCTAATTCACAAGCAATCTGAGCAATAGATTTATCAATGTTGAAAACTCTTTCCTTGGCAACATCAATAATTTTATTCTGAATATATTCCTGCGCAGTTTTTCCTGTTTCTTTCTTAATCAGATCTCCAAAATAGTTGGGTGAAAAATGTAATTCATCTGCACAATAAGCCACAGATGGAAGCCCTACGGTATTAGGTTTCTCAGATGAAAAGTAGTTGTTTAGTAATTCTTCAAATTTTTCTAAAATACCCTTATTTATATTTTCCCGCGTAATAAACTGCCTGTCATAAAAGCGGTCACAATGATTAAGAAAAAGCTCAATATTTGATGTGATGACTTTTTTACTGTGTTTATCTACTGGTCGGCTCAATTCAGATTGAATATCAACGAACATTTCCAAAACCATTTGCTGCTCTTTTTTAGAGAGGTGCAATGCTTCATTGGTTTGATATCCGAAGAAACCGTATTCAGAAATACTTTTAGCTAAAGAAGTTCCCTTGATTAAATCCGGATGAAAAACTAATCCGTGTCCCAAAGGCTGATAGATGTCAATTTTATTTTCTACATCAACAATTTGTCCCGGAGAAACAAAAACCAACGTTCCTTCCTGGTAATCATAAGTTGCCCGACCGTACTTGAGGTCACCGCATTTCACATCTTTTAAAAAAATACAGTACAGATTAAAGTACATTTTAGACCCGGTCCTTTTATGCGCTTTTGAAAAATCTATCACACTTACCAAAGGATGTAAAGTTTCGTGATTATTAAATTGATTATAATCATCCACTGTCTCAAAATTGATGGAATTGCTCATTGCTGTATCATTTTCTAATGCAAATCTAAAGATAAAAATAACCTTTTTTTACAATCAGAATCAGAACAGTAATATTGGTTATCAATTCCGTAATCTGTCTACCAATATGCTTGTCAATAGGTTGGAAATTTGCAATAACAAGTTGATAAACAATATTAACTTCTTTATGAAGCAATAATTTAAATTAAAATCAAAAATGAAAAAAGTAATATTAAACAACGGATTAGAAATGCCAATTTTAGGATTTGGAGTATTTCAGGTACCGGATCCTTCGGAATGTGAAAAAGCTGTTATTGATGCTATCGACACTGGATATAGATTAATAGATACTGCTGCATCTTATGGAAATGAGCAAGCTGTTGGTAATGCGATCAAAGCCAGCCAGGTTGCAAGAGAAGATTTATTTATAACAACAAAGCTTTGGGTGCAGGATGCTGGATATGAAAATACATTAAAAGCTTTTGAAACATCATTGAAAAAACTTCAGTTGAATTATCTGGATTTATACCTTATTCATCAACCTTATGGAGATGTATTTGGTTCTTGGAGAGCAATGCAGGAATTGTATAAACAAGGAAAAGTAAGGGCTATAGGTGTTTCCAATTTTCATCCAGACAGGATTGCCGATTTAATTGCCAACAGTGGATTTACACCGGCAATCAATCAGGTAGAGACACATCCTTTCCATCAACAGGTTGAAACACAAAAATTCCTAATTGAAAATAATGTACAGATAGAATCCTGGGGACCCTTTGCAGAAGGAAAGAATGATATTTTTAATAATGAAGTTTTAAAAACAATCGCAGAAAAATATAACAAATCTGTAGCTCAGGTGATTTTGAACTGGTTAACAAGCAGAAATGTTATCGTTATTCCAAAATCGGTAAGAAAAGAAAGGATGGCTGAAAATTTCAACATTTTCGATTTTGAACTTTCTTCTGAAGAGATGAATGCTATCGCCACTTTAGATACTGCTTCCAGTCTTTTCTTTGACCATAGAGATCCCAATATGGTTAAATGGCTTAGTGAAAGAAAATTGGACTTTTAATCAAATTTCATTAGTAAAAATATGATCAAATGAATAGAAGAGATATAATAAAGACAGTTGGTTTAGCAGCCGTTGGAAGTACATTGCAAACTTTCAATTCCATACTTAAAGCAAATACAATTGATCATAAATTGTCAGAAGGAATATCACCTTTTGTACAGCAATTTTCCGATGTGGAAGCGCCTTTAAAAACAAAATAAAATTTAGTAAAAATGGAAAAAAGATTATTAGGAAATAACAAATTAGAAATTTCCGCATTAGGATTAGGATGTATGGGATTAAGTTTTGGTTATGGAAAAGTAACCGAAAAACAGGAAGCGATTCAGTTAATAAGAACCGCTTTTGAAAATGGAGTAACTTTTTTTGATACAGCCGAATGTTATGGTCCATTCACTAACGAAACATTGGTAGGAGAAGCATTGAAACTCTTTAGAAAAGATGTTGTAATTGCCACCAAATTCGGATTTGAAGATGGAGATTCTACAAAGGGCTTAGACAGTAGTCCTGCAAGAATCAGAAAAGTGGTAGAGGATTCTTTGAAAAGACTACAGACGGATTATATTGATTTATTTTATCAGCATAGAGTTGACCCAAATATTCCGATTGAAGATGTTGCCGGAATGGTAAAAGATTTAATTACGGAAGGTAAGGTCAAGCATTTTGGTCTTTCGGAAGCAGGTGTGGAAACGATTCGCAGAGCACACAAAGTACAACCGGTAACCGCTTTACAAAGTGAATATTCTTTGTTTTACCGTGAACCTGAAAAAGAAATCATTCCTATATTGGAAGAATTAGGAATTGGATTTGTTCCATTCAGCCCATTAGGTAAAGGTTTTTTAACGGGAGCAATTAATGAAAAAACAAAATTTGAAGACTCAGATTTTAGAAATATTGTGCCTAGATTCTCTGAAGAAAATAGAAAGGCAAACCAGGCTTTAGTAGATTTGGTAAAATCAATTGCAACAGAAAAAAATGCTACTCCTGCTCAGGTTGCTTTAGCTTGGCTTCTTGCTCAAAAGAGCTTTATTGCTCCAATTCCGGGCACTACCAAATTACATCGTTTAAAAGAAAATATTGGCGGAGCTGATTTAAAACTGAGTTCTCAGGATTTATCTGAAATCGAAGATGCTCTTTCTGTAATTAAAGTTGTTGGAGAAAGATATCCGCAGCATTTAAAAGAAAGGGTCGGAAAATAAGAATATACTAAAATCAATCAAGTGTAATATTTTATTCTTACCAAAAGAAAAGTGTATTCATTTTCTTTTCTAAATTATTGATAATTAAATTTAAAAGAATGAGCAATGACAAATAAAACAATGAAATATTTAAGCTTAATCACCTTAATTTTAGTCTCCAATTTTTTTGTTAAGGCACAAAATCAGGTGGCACAAAAACCAATTACTATTGCATCACAAGGCAATTTTTCTGCTGGAGGTTCGGTTATCAAAAGTGATGGCGTTTTCGATCCTTTAAAACCATGGAATGTTCCCCAAGGTGGGCAAACAAGACACGGAGATCACGCTGATGTTTTTTACCAAATTCCTGTAAAACCTAAAAAACTTTCGATGGTTTTTCTGCACGGTTATGGACAATCTAGACGAAGCTGGCAGACTACAGCGGATGGAAGAGAAGGTTTTTCCAATCTATTTTTAAGAAAAGGTTATAGCGTTTATCTGGTTGATCAACCAGGTCGTGGAGAGGCAGGGCAAACTACAAAACCCGGACAAATTAGCGGTACGCCAGATGACCAGACTTGGTTTACCCAATTTCGAATGGGTCTGTACCCCAAATTCAATGAAGGAGTTCAGTTTCCAAAAGACAGCGTTTCTATGGATCAATTTTTCCGTATGATGACACCTAATACGGGAAATGTAGATGAAACAATAATTGTTAATGCAATGTCTTCGGTTATGGATAAATCCGGAAACGGGATTCTTTTCACACATTCGGCAGGAGGCTCACCCGGATGGAAAACAGCCATTAAAAATGAAAAAATTAAAGCTGTCGTTGCCTATGAACCCGGAGGATTCACCTTTCCGGAAGGAGAAGAACCTGAAGGAAACCGAGGAGGAAAAGGTGTTCCCATACAAGATTTTATGAAGCTAACCAAAATCCCAATTATAGTTTACTATGGAGATTATATTCCAACTGAAGAAACTACTGCAGCATCACTAAATTTTTGGAGAACCGTTCTGAAAACGGCAAGGCAATGGGCGAAAGTTGTCAATAGTCACGGTGGTGACGTTACTATTGTTCATCTTCCGGAATTGGGTATCAAAGGAAATACCCATTTTCTAATGTCTGATCTGAATAATGCAGAAGTTGCAGGATTATTATCAAAATGGTTGAAAGAGAAAGGGTTGGATAAGTAATATTGGTTGCATTATCCGTAATCTGTCTACCGATTTTAAACTGCTATTTTCTGAATTTTGTTAAACAATAAATGATATATGGAAAAGTTGAAAAATTTTGGTGTATGGTTTTGTGCAGTACTTCTATTATTATCATCTTGCTCAAAAGCTCAGAAATCAATGTCTGAAAAAAAGGAGATGCCTAAAGACAAAAATGTATTGATTGTTTATCTATCTCGAACAAAAAATACAAAAACAATTGCCGACATCATTCATCAAAATACCGGTGGAACCTTAATTGAGTTGGAATTACAGAATCCTTATCCCGAAGATTACAAAGCAATTGTAGATCAGGTGGCGAAAGAAAATGACACTAATTTTTTACCTCCGCTTAAAACAAAGATTGACGATATAGAAAAATATGATGTGATCTTTTTGGGGTTTCCAACCTGGGGAATGCAATTACCACCTCCGATGAAAAGTTTTTTGTGCCAGAACAATTTTAAAGGGAAAACAATTATTCTTTTTAATACCAATGCAGGTTATGGTATTGGAAACAGTTTTGACACCGTGAAAAAGCTAAGTCCTGGCAGCAAAATATTAGAAGGCTTTACCATAAAAGGAGGGGTTGAACGGGATGGTATTCTGTTCGTAATGGAAGGAAAGAAGAAAATTGAAGCAGAAAAGAAAGTAAAAGAATGGCTTATCAGGATCGGAATGCCTAAATAATGTAGTTGAATTAAACTTTAAAAGTAAAATAATGAAACAATTGAAGTATTTCATTTTAATAATCCAGATAATGAGTGTTTCACTTTTTGTAACTGATATGAAAGCACAACAATTAACAACACCAAGTAATCATTTAAGTGAAAAAGATAAAAGTACCATTGCTATTTCCTCATTTACAGCGCAAGGTAAATTGAAAGAATTAAAAGGTAGTTTAAATTCCGGTCTTGATTCGGGTCTGACTATTAATGAAATAAAGGAAATTTTGGTACATACCTATGCTTATTGTGGTTTTCCGAGAAGCATAAGAGGTTTACAGACTTTTATGGAAGTTCTTGAGGAAAGAAAGGCAAAAGGTATTAATGATGTTGTTGGAAAAGAAGCTTCTATTGTTGATAGTGAAAACAACAAGTATGAACGTGGAAAGGAAATTCTTGGTCAACTTACCCAAGCAAAGCAACCTGACAAACTTTCGGGTTATTCAGCATTTGCACCGACAATAGATACATTTCTAAAGGAACATCTGTTTGCAGATATTTTTGATAGGGATGTTTTGACTTATGCACAAAGAGAGTTGGTGACGATTTCTGTAATCAGTGCTATTGGTGATGCTGAACCAATGTTGCACTCTCATTTAGGGATTTCGTTAAACGTTGGATGGTCACCACAGCAGTTGAAGGAATTTGTTACTGTTGTCAGCTCTACTATTAATAAAGAAAAATCAAATGCAACCAAAATGGTTTTAAATCAGGTTTTAGAAAATAAGCCTAAATAAACGATCTAAAATAAAAAAATGAAAAAGATAATAATGTCAATGACAGCATTAATTATTATAGCAACAAGCTTTAGTATTAATGCACAAACAAAAAAAACAAAAATGGAAAAAATTGAAGTTGTCAAACATAATAATCCTTTCGGGTTGGCTTATGATGATGCAATCAAAGAAAATGTAACAGGAAAAGTAAATATTTATCCTGTAAAGTATAAATTGAATGGAATTGATATCGCTGCCAATGTTTACACACCGGCAAATTATGATCCTTCAAAAAAATATGCTGCGATCACTGTTGCACACCCAAATGGAGGTGTTAAGGAACAGACAGCAGGACTTTATGCACAACGCTTAGCGGAAGCTGGTTATATTACCATTGCTGCAGATGCATCTTATCAGGGAGCAAGTGGGGGAGAACCTCGTCACACCGATAGACCTGTCTATAGAACAGAAGACATTCACGGAATGGCAGATTTTATTTCGCAATATCCCGGAGTTGATATTAATCGAATCGGAGCATTCGGTATCTGCGGCGGCGGTGGTTACACATTGAAAGCTACTCAATCGGACAAAAGATTTAAGGCTGTCGCTACTTTAAGTATGTTCAATTCTGGAGAAGTAAGACGTAATGGATTTATGAATTCTGGTTTGAATACTATTCAGGAGCGTTTGAAACAAGCTTCCGACGCAAGGGCACAGGAAGTAGCGGGTGGTAAAATAATATATTCAGGTGTGGCAAGTATTACCGATGAAGAAATTCAGAAAACAAATACGGATCTCTATCGGGAAGGTTATATTTATTATTATCGCACCAATGCTCATCCCAACTCTACTTTTTTATATCCCACCAGCAATTTACTGGATTTAATGACCTGGGATGCTGCGGACAATATGGATTTGATTAATCAGCCTTTATTGATGATAGCTGGAGGTAAAGCTGACACCAAATATATGACCGATGAAGCTTTTCAGAAAGCAGTAAATGCAAAAGGGAAAGAACTATTCATCATTGATGGTGCCACGCATATCCAAACGTATTGGAGACCTGAATATGTAGAAAAAGCAGTGAGAAAACTGACTGAATTTTTTGGAAAAAATCTATAAAAACATGAAAGTTCTACCATTCGTTACGGTAGAATAAATTATAACAAGCCCTGTATTTATTAAAGAATTAAGATTAAATATATAAATATGAAACAAATAGTTACATTACTTTTATCAATATTAATTGTATCAAGCTGTTGTAGTAAATCCACATTGGAAAGAGCAAGGACTAATATTTTTCCTAAAGGGGGAAAAGTAACCAATAACAATTTTACAGGCAATGTTTGGCTGCAAATGCTTGGGCAATACCAGCAGACACTTAATACGGGTGTGGGTAATGTAACTTTTGAACCCGGAGCGAGAACCAAATGGCATCTCCATCCCGGTGGGCAGATCATCCTCGTAACCGATGGTGTAGGATATTATCAGGAAAAAGGGCAGCCGAAAAAGATTTTACACAAAGGCGATGTTATCAAATGTCCGGCAAATGTTGAGCATTGGCACGGTGCGAGTAAAGATTCTTATTTCGTTCAGGTTGCCGTTACTGATAATAAGAATGGTTCGGTCGAATGGTTACAACCTGTGACAGAAGAAGAGTATCATAAGTAATGGAAATGGGGAAGATTCTTAATAGATAATTATTAACCAATCAAAAATAAATTTTATGAAAAGCAAACCTAAATTATTTTCTGTAGCCATTATAATATTCAATTTGGAAGTTTTTAGTCAAGTAAAAAGATATATTATTAATAAAATATTTTGCGATTGATAACCAGGAGTATTCCTAGATTTTGCAGTTTTTTAATTGTTCTTATAACAGTTTCCACTCGTAATCCTGTTAGCGATGCAATTTGCTGTCTGGTGAGAAATACTTGATAAGAATCAGTCGGAGGTTTTGATTTTTTTAAGTAGTTGAATAGATTCGTTATTTTTTCTGACGGGCTTTCTGATGCAAATCCTTTCATCAGGTAGGTATAATGTATATTTTCTGCGGTATATTTGTATAAATCTAACAGTATTTTGGGATTATCTTTTAGCATTAAATCAAAGCCCAATCTTTCCAATTTGATTATCCTAGAGTTCTCCATTGCAATGGCACTTACAGAATATGGATGTTTTAAGAACAGGAAAAGTGCTCCTAGACAATCACCTTGAATAGAAATGTTGTGAATAAATTCACGACCCGCTTTTTTCTCACTGACAATCTTCACAGTTCCTGTTGAAATTTGAAAATAAGAGACTACGTCATCATTTTCTTTAAATACATATTTTCCCTTTGTAAAATTTACAATTTTAGCTCCATAGTTCATCAAAAGCTCCTCTTTTATCAGCATCAATTTTTATTTTAACTATTCATATGAAACTACCTTGTGTACAGTTCCTAATTTATTTACAAGTGTACAAAGTTTTCTTAAGACCATTTGTCGTCGTGATCATTTCTCTTAAGTTCTCTTTCAACTTCATTAATTTCAGGTAAAGGAAGAAGATAAGTGTCATTAATATATTTTAGAATATTTTTATTTGTTTTATCATCTATTTTTCTAATGAAAAGGTTATTGGAGGATTTTAGAGTTTCGATGAAGTTGTCAGCATATTGGTCTTTACTAAAAAAAGTTTTTTCAATGACTGCTCTTTTATCATCATTCACAATAATATCACTAAAGGCTGTGTTGAGGAGTACTGTCTGGAAAAATGATTCAGCTGGTAAAAGAGTGTGAAGGTAATAATCTTCAAAATCCATTACCCTTTTATTATTGGTTAAAAATACACAGGTTTCTCTTGTAAGGATAAACCACTTCCCACCAATATAAGGTATAACTTCCTTCATAAATTCTCTTTTATAAATAAATGAAGATATTTTATGGGTCAGCTCTGTAAAATGATTTTGTATCCTTTGCAGTGTATCAGGCCTGTAAAATTTCTGGTCATAATAAAAAAGATAGTTTCTTCCGTTATTAACGGTAAGGAATTGACGTATAATATTTTGTGACTTGAGTGGGAAGTCTTCACCACTCAGGTTGATAAAATAATCCCAGTCATGACTTACATTCAAAAGATATTCCATCGCATTAAGTTCAGCCTGGATCATACTAAATCCTCCGGACACAATATTCATGCTTTCCAAAATATACACATTGGGGAAATGTATTAAATATAATTGTATTTCTTCTGTAAATTCTGCTTTTGCTTTCCGGTCGATATGAATAAGGTAAAACTGATCCCTTGTATAAATTTTTTGAAACATTTCTTTAAATGTATCAGGTTTATGATGGATCATAATAAAATAAGCAATCCTCACCTGCGGAGCTGAATGCAGGTCTGTAGTTTGGGAATGGGGATGAGTTATGGGAAATGAAGTTTGCATGGGAGTAAAATTTAAAATCATCCGCAAAGGCAAACAATTCAGTTTATGTGCGTAAGCTACGAATATATTTTTGATAATCAATTAATTAAATTTACTGTTGCCTAATTGTTTTGTTGTATATTTGCAATGCATTTATAAAACAGGTTTCTGCCTTTGCCATTCTGTAATAGTTTAAACTCACCATTTTTTCTTTCAGTTTTTGCTTTTTCAGCCACCCAATTATCAATCGGGTTTCGAATGTGAAAACACTCCACAAGTCTTTTCATCCTAGAAGGATACGTTATTGCAGGCTCATGAATACTACACAGGTAATTTATCGGAAGTTAAGCAAGTAAAATGATGAAGAAAAAAGATTTTTTTATTCATCATTATGATACACCAATTCAAATTCTGAAAAGGGAATTTGCTTACAAAATATCGGGAAGACCGAACATTATGATGAGTTTCAAAAATTTAAATTTAATCAATCCCATTATCCGTGCTGTAACAGAAGCAGGGTATTCTAAGCCAACTGAAATACAGTATACAGCAATACCCCATATTCTTGCAGGAAAAGATATTATAGGATGTGCCCAGACAGGTACAGGAAAAACGGCAGCATTTGCAATGCCTATTCTTCAGTTGTTAAAAAAATATACCCCTGATCATAAAGAGATCAGAACATTAATACTTACACCGACCCGGGAATTAGCAATACAGATTGAAGAGAATTTTGCTGTGTACAGCAAATATTTACCTTTATCACAACTCTCTGTTTATGGAGGAGTCCCAGCGGGCGGACAGCTTGCGGCTCTTAGGAAAAGAGTAGATATTCTGGTGGCTACACCTGGCAGATTGCTGGATTTGGTTAATCAAAGACATATTGATCTTTCTAAAATAGAAATATTTGTTTTGGATGAAGCAGACAGAATGCTTGACATGGGGTTTATCAATGATGTCAAAAAAGTTTTAAAGCTGATTCCCCAGAAAAGGCAGACCTTATTTTTTTCGGCCACAATGCCTTCAGGTATAAGAAAATTTGCGGAAACAATTCTGAATAATCCTGTAGAGGTTACTGTAACTCCAGTATCTTCAACCGCACAAACGGTGAAACAATCCGTTTATTTTGTGGAAAAAAGAGATAAGACGGGTTTGTTGATTGATTTATTGCAAAATGAAAATATGAGGCGTTCACTGGTTTTTACCCGTACTAAGCATATTGCCAATAAGCTGGTACAGCAATTGGAAGGAGTAGGGATTTTTGCTGCTGCGATTCATGGGAACAAATCTCAGACCGCAAGACAGAATGCACTTGATGATTTTAAAAGCAGTAAGATTAAAGTATTGGTAGCTACAGATATTGCAGCCAGAGGTATTGATATTGATGATCTTCCACATGTAGTAAACTATGAGCTTCCCAATATTCCGGAAACGTATGTCCACAGGATCGGAAGAACCGGAAGGGCAGGA
The DNA here is from genome assembly GCF_002025665.1 of Chryseobacterium indologenes. Classification (GTDB taxonomy): domain Bacteria; phylum Bacteroidota; class Bacteroidia; order Flavobacteriales; family Weeksellaceae; genus Chryseobacterium; species Chryseobacterium metallicongregator. The sequence goes on from NZ_CP018786.1 coordinate 1,249,191, forward strand.
ACGGAAGGTACTGCTATTTCATTTTGCGATACCGATGAGCGCTTAGATCTTAAAAATATTCAAAAACTGATAGGATTCACAATGCCGGTCAGATCATTTTATAAATAAATCTGTAGAGTTTACAGAAAACAATAAATAATTTTTTAATAATAATTACAATGCAACAAGGCACAGTAAAATTTTTCAATGAAGCAAAAGGCTTCGGATTTATTTCTCCTACAGACGGGAGTAAAGATATATTTGTACATTCTTCAGGATTAGACTCAAGATCAATCCGTGAAAATGATAAAGTCGTTTTCGATGTACAAAAGAGTGATAAAGGTTTAAATGCGGTTAATGTAAAACTGGCATAATTAAGCTTTAATATCATCTGTTTGAAATAAATATTATTTTCAATTTCAGTATTATATTTTTATATTTTTTTACAATTCAAAGTCCAGTAATCTTTGGAATTTGAGTATATTGTTTGAAAGAACATTGGTGTAAGTTAAATTACTTTTTATTTTCCATTATGTTCATTTACCTCTCACATCGACGTGAGAGGTTTTTCAAGGAAGAATTTCAATCAGTCTAAATAAAAAAGACAGACAAACATGATTATCATTAACAATTTTAGAGAGTATAAGGCTTTCGAAGGACAAATGGTCGGGTTTTCTGATTGGCATACCATAGATCAGAAGCAGATCAACAGGTTTGCAGAGGCAACCTTAGATGACCAGTGGATCCATATTAATAAAGAAAGAGCTGAAAAAGAAGGCCCGTTCAAATCTACAATTGCTCATGGCTATTTGCTTTTATCGCTGATCCCTTATCTCTGGAAACAAATTGCTGAGGTGAGAAATGTAAAAATGGAAATCAATTATGGGATTGAGAACCTTAAATTTGGCCAGGCTGTTCCTGTAGAGACTGACGTAAAACTACAGGCCACTGTGAAATCGGTGACAGATCTCAGAGGAACTATAAAAGTAGTAGTGGAAGCTAAACTTCTTATAAAGAATCATTCGAAACCTGCCTATACAGGGGATGTAATTTTTCTATATCATTTTTATAGTAAAAAACCAGATTAAAAAGATTAAAATACGGGAAGTCCCCAATATATTACTGTTTGGATTGTGATTCTAACATCTGATTAAATAACTTTTTCATATAAAATCATAGTGATCCAGTCTTATCACAAAATAATGTTCAATTGTTTTTTGAGCTTTTTTGCACATTGATAAAAGATCATTTCCTGATGTATTGTCAAAACTAAAGTCATCATGAGTTTTTACGACATATTCGGTTACTATTTCAATATTCATTAAATCAATTTCCGTTACATCGGTTTTCAACCTATGCTCTTCTTTGAAGAAAGGAATTTTACGGAAAATAGAATCGTTAAACCGAAAGAGATGTATTGTTTTCATTTCAAAAATATTTAATAAGATAAAAAATTTAGGTGGAGGTTCATTAAGAAAACTTATCTTTCATTTTTCTGCTGATCTCTCTTTTGGATAAGTACGTTCTGATGGTAATGGGCACATACCACCTGAAAGGATGTATAATATGCTGTTCCAAAAATTATTTTTTCTATAGAACCCATGACTGTAGTTAGTTAATACTTTTAAGTATTCATGTTCATATTCCTTTGCTTCCTGTAATGTGTAATTTTTTGGAATATTTTTAATAATATCCATAGCAGTTTGGTTGAAGATTTTAGGCGAATATTTTTCTATAAAGTTCAATTCAATCCTGCACATCCCGATAAGTGGAATGAGTAAAGAAAAAATTTCATCGTAAAAGTTACAAATATTTACTTTCCATGATGATCTTTCTTCTTCCGGTAAAATCTGAGTAGTCAATAGAATGAGTTTTTTATGGGTTACTTCCATTTCATCTGTATAGACTTCGTTTTGCTGCCAGAATATAGATGCATTGATTTTATTTTTTTTAGTAATATTTTCCAGTATATATTCAAACTGGATTCTAATATTCTGTATGTTCCCGCTCAGGTCTTCTAAAACAGACTGCCACAGGTTATGCTGGCTTAAACTGCAATATGTACTAAATACCAATCTTGATCTGTTGATAAGCTGCTGTAATTCTTTTAACATTCTTATAATCTCTTTAGCATCTCTTTCTAAGGTTATGTTTGTATTTCGTAGATAGAACAGCGAGGTAAACTGGGAATAATAGGATCTTCTTGAAATATTTTTTTTATTTCTGAGCCCTAATTTACTCTTTGGATGCTTAGTTAACTTTTTCATCAGAATTTTATTGTAAATCATTTTTCATGATAGCCCTTTTTTCAAAGGCCTTTTGCTGTATTATAAGGGAAATAAGATACTGTCTTAGATCTCTGATTGTTATATTTTTCTCTGTAAAAGAAAAAAATAGTGGTGTCTCGTCTAAAAGCTCATAGAGTTCAGGAAATTCTTTTTGAATTTCAACTGTTTTTTTTAATATCTTTTTTGTTAAAATAGATAGGGTATCCAGATTATTCATAGCCGCTTTTTATTATTGTTACGATCATCTTAAAGCGCTTATTTCCTTTTATAGAATGAGATTTATGGGCAGGAACGATAATGCATTCACCTTCTTCCATAAAGTAAGAAGCTCCGTCTATAATGATTTCAGCTTTACCTTCAATGATCTGTGCAACAGTATCGAAATGAGAAATCTTTTCAGATAACCCTTCTTTGTCATCAAAAGATAAAACACTGATATTGCCGGTCAGTTTTTCCAGTATATTTTTACTCACTACAGAATTTGGAATGTAATCTACAATCTGGCTTGTAATATATACTTTCGATTTTTCAAGTTCTCTATGATTCATCACTGTGGGTTTAAACATAAAAAGAGTAGATGGTATTGTAAATAAAAGGGATAGAACTGTCTAATATTCCATCCCTTTTTCCAGTGAAAGCGTTTGATAAATATATCTTTTCATTGGCTTTAATTGTCCCTGAAAACAATTTATGAAAGATTGATTTCTTTGATAATATTGAGAACTTCTTCACGGTTTTTTCTTAATCTGTTTCCGATTCTTTCCAGCATTTCCCTTTCTTTCCCTTCTTCAAGCTTCAGATCGTGGTCCGTTAATGTTGAAAATTTTTCTTTCAGTTGTTTTGACTGCTCAATCCAAGCTCCAGGAGTTTTGAAAAATTTGTCGCCTTTGTTTTGGTTTGTGTCCATAAGGTGGATTTTAGTGTAACTTCATTGCTACCATACAAAGATGGGTGTTTAATAATCTATTGTATTACAGATTGTTTCTTTTATGTTGTACATATCACACTTTTACAAAATTCCAGCTTCTTTTTAAGAATATGTAAGACGGTTGATCATAAAAACAGTTGCTTTGATGACTATTTATGAAGTAATGGAGATTTTTGAGCCTTAGGACATGATTACAAACCTAAAATACTACTATATAATTCCAAATAAGTGATTAATTAATCGTATCTTGCTGAATAACTACATTGAACTGATGATCCGGACTTTAAGTTCCGGCCTATTCACTTTTTTCATTATTTGATATTTCCAGTATAACCTCTCTAGTCTGCTTCAAATCATTTATAGAAACTGTTTTGAAAAAGGGAATATAAATCTTGTGATTTTCTCCAAAGGACAATTCAATTGTAAAAATTATTGATGCTTTTATGTATATAAAAAAATATTTATGGATGTGGACGTTTTTGGTTCCTATTCTGGCGTGGTTATCTTATGTTGGCAATTTTGTTTTCTCATCAGGGTATTACTCTGTGATTCTTGCTTTATTTTTGATGGGGAGTGTTTTGGCAGCGGTGTATCATTCCGAAGTTATTGCTCATCGCTTGGGTGAGCCATTTGGAACCTTGCTTCTGGCATTTGCCATTACGGTTATAGAAGTAGGACTTATTATTTCTATTATGATGGGAGCAAAAGGCTTAGAAACCATTACCCTTGCCAGAGATACGGTTTTTGCTGCCGTAATGATAATCCTTACCGGAATCATTGGGAGCTGTATTGTGATAGGTTCCTTAAGATACAGAGAGCAGAGCTTTACATTACAGGGGGTAAGTACGGCACTCATTACGCTTACTTCTGTGATTATTTTTGTGCTTATTCTGCCTAATTATACGGTGAGTCATCTCGGAGGGGAATATACCTCCTTTCAATTGCTTTTTATTGCCTTAATTTCTTTAGGACTTTATCTTGGATTTACTATGATTCAAACGTTTAGACATCGAAGCTTTTTCATTTCTCCAGAGAATAAACTGTCCAAAAATCAGCCTGTACAAGATAATCATGAACTGATTTCCCGAAAACAATTGTATATCAGTTGTATATTGTTACTATTATCCCTGGGAATAGTCGTTTTACTGGCAAAGCTTCTTTCAAAGGATGTTGAGCATATAGTGGTTTCCGCGGGTGCCCCAAAATCTCTTGTAGGTATTATTATTGCAGGTATTGTTCTTCTTCCGGAAGGACTGGCTGCATTCAGGGCTGCAAAAAGTGATCAGATCCAAACCTCATTAAATCTGGCGTTTGGTTCTGCTTTGGCCAGTATCGGACTCAGTATTCCTGCCATAGCTATCATATCTGTAATAACCGGTATAAGAATGACATTAGGAATAGATATTAAATCAACCATACTTTTAGGGCTGTCGCTTTTTATTATTACTGTTTCACTGGCAACGGGCAGAACCAATATTATGCAGGGAATTGTACTGATTGCTATATTTTTAATTTATCTTTTTATTACAATCGTACCATAAACTTATTTAAGCTATGTATTATATAGCTTGATATAGAATATATTTCATCAACTGAATCCACAAAAACTTTTGAAGACTCAGGGAAATAATTTTTCCTTACCAAACAAACCGTTCTTTTAATTAACCACCGTCGGAAATCAAGTTAGAAAAAAAAGTACTCAGAAAATAATAAAAAGATTTTGCAATAAAAATTATTTATCGATATGACTAGTAAAAAATATTACTTCCAAGATAAAAGTCAGAATATTATATCAGAAGATCAGTTAATTGGAAAAAAGATGGATGAGATAGAATGTTTTCTTGCTGATTATCAATTACAAAAACTACATACAATAGAGCGTGTTTATATCCTGAAAAAAACATTTTTCGGAATATTTAAAATAAGACTTTATTTATATCTTAGTGAAGATACAGTATATAGTTATACTATTCAATAAACATAAACATTGTTATACTTTTATTATTCTTCCCATTATAGCTTGATGTTAGAACTCACATTTCTTTGGGATACCGATACTTGTTTTATTTTGCTTTGATGGTCTTTGAAAGCTATAATGTTATATTTTGTTGTTTCCTGTACGGCAGAGCCCCTTTGTAATTGTTAAATCATCTATTTCATTATAAGATTTTTATGTCTTGTACTAAGCTTTTTAATAAGAGTTCGGCAGTTTTGGATATCTTTCTGGAATTTTCAAACTAACGGTTACTTTCTACTCGATAACTTTTTTATTACAACTGGATTCTTGGATAATAATAAATAAATTGGCTGATTTCTTTTGGCTACCTGTGGTTTTTCATAATTATTGCTAATTGTGCACCTCAGTTAGTAATTATGATTTCCTATATGAAAGTCTTATTAGCCTCCCTAATGCCCTATAGTAGATTATATAACAAAAACCCTCCTTTTTAGGGGAGAGTCAATTGTACTAATGAGAATGTACAACTATTATGAAAAGTAAATGTAGGTGTTAATCAATTACATTTATATGCTGCAAGTCATACGATTCTATTTATTTTTGTCGTATTTGCAGTAGAATTAATACAGTTATTTTAACTCTTCTTAGGGAGTTTTTTTTATGAATAACTTTTTAATATGTCATTTCTGTGGATAAATGACCAACATCAGTGTTTGATCAGAAGTTTGACTGTTGGTTGGAATTACCAGTAAACTAATACTTTGCAGGCTATTGTCATGAATGCTATACTTATTTTCATTACAATGGATTACAACATTAATTATGCTATTACTTTTTAAAACAAAGCCTTGCCATGAGGTAGCTTACCGTGGATTCTGCTCCCTGATTAAGATTAACATTTTTCTCTTCAAGCCCATCATAACATCCACCTGTTGCAGGGTTATAAATAATCTGATGCAAATGATTCTTTCCTAAAAACCAACTAAAAGCATTCCTCATCATCTGCAAATATTTTTCATCATTAAAAACCTTGTAGAATGTAGATAAGGTTAGTATGGTATAAGCAACGTCAATAGGCTGTTCACCACCAATTGGTTCAGGACTATTAATCGTTTCTTTCTGCAGCCATCCTTTGTTAGATATTACTTTAATGCCTCCCTTACTAAATGTTTTAGAAAGCAAAAACTTGAATGATTCATTGGCAACCTGTTTATACATTTCGTCCTGGGTTGTAATCCACGCACACAATAAAGCTTCAGGGAGTACGCTGTTTCCGTAAGTAAGATAGCTTTCAAACCAATGCCAGTCTTTATGTTTCTCATGCTGATACATTTTTACCAGTCTGTTAGCCAGTTTTTTCAATAATGGAATATTGTTTTCAGAGTTTTGATAATGCAATCCCTTTATAATAAAAGCCATTGCACGTGTAGAATAAATTTTATCACTAGACGGAAGACTTTTTTCAATGATGGACTCTGCTTCATCAGAAAAAAGTCGTGGTAAGATTGCTTTTATAGAAAGAAGGTATCCCAATGCCCAGATTGCCCTGCCATTGGAGTCTTCAAGGTTGGTTTCGTAGTTCTGTTGTGCAAATTCCTTATCTTTATTTACATAGTTGAGAAAACTACCATCCGGTTGTTGACAAAACTTTATTACATTCAGGTAGGTTGAGATTAAGTCAAGATCAGATTCATCTCTGCTTACTTCGTAATGTCTGCAGGCTACAATCAAAGCACGGGCATTATCGTCCAAAGTATACCCGGAATTGATATCAGGTTTGTTGATTTTAGAAAATTGGATCATTCCAAAATCCGTTGTCATATTTTTGATATGGCTAAGATTGATGATCGGGAATGTATAGTGTAATGTCATTTTGTCTTTGTTGTATTGTTGAAATAATAAGGCGTGTGAAATAGATGAATTCTCCCAGGCTGTGGGAGCCATTTTTTCCAGACTATTTGATCGTAATTTTTCCTGTGCGGTTTCATTTTTCAATAATGTATTCACGGCAGCAGCAAGCTGTTCCGGAGCTTCAAAATCAATAATAATTCCCAGATCTTCATTTAAGACTTCCACAGCATGAGGAATAGGGGTAGAAACAATAGGGCATCCACAGCTGATGGCATAGGAAAAAGTACCGCTTACTGCCTGATTTCTGTCTTTTGAAGTGAAAAGATAGATATTGGTAAGTTGAAGATAATCTAGCAACTCATTCAAAGGCAGATATTGATTGATAAAGTATGTATGTTTTTCCAGATGAAGCCTCTTAATGGTATCCTGTAAAAAATCACGGTACTTTTCTCCTTCATATTTAATGATTCCGGGGTGTGTCTTTCCGATAATCAGGAACATTACATCCGGATTTTGGGAAACGATTTCAGGCAGAGCTTCTAAAGTGGTTTCAATATTTTTCCCAGCACCCAGTAAACCAAATGTTGAAAGTACCTTTTTATCTTTAAGTCCGTATTTTGTTTTCAGTGAAATTTTATCGATAAATGGCAGCAAATGGGTACCGTGGGGTATCACTTTAATTTTATCAGATGAAATATCATAATCATTGGTAAGGATATCCGCAGAAATACCGGTCATGACAATAATAGATTTTACGAAACTGCTGATTTCTTTTACTTTTTCTTTTAATTCCGGATCGGGTTTCGGCAGAACAGTGTGAAAAGTAATGATGAGGTCTTTCTGTAAATTTTGAAGGAAAAGGAGTAATCCGTCTGGGGTTTCGTTGAAAAATCCAAATTCATGCTGGAGCATAACCAGTTGAATCCTGTCATTTTTGTTGATTTTATCAGCCAGCTCTAAATAAGATATGGCATCGGATGTATTTAAGCGATATTCTGGATCTGCTTCATATTGATAATGCTCATCCTCAGTTTCCATCGGACAGATGATGATGGTAAATGATTCATTGAACTTTATCTGAAGAGATTGTATTAAATCCTGACAATAGGTTGCAATACCGCACACCTTAGGAGGAAAAGTGCTTATAAAGATAATTTCAGGCTTATGATAAATTGTGTTTTTTTTACTTTGTACAGATCGTCTTTTTGTCTTTTCCTCCACGTCTGATTTTATATTTTTATTCATGATGATATCTGTTTTAAAGTCTGACATCCTGTATTGAATCGTCAGTTATGATGTGTACCGTAGTAATTCTTTCAGTAATTCTGAAAGACTTAAAGAGGTAACAGCAATTCTTTTATCCGCTGCTCCATAGTAAACATGGAGTGTATCTCCTTCTACGATGGCTCCGGTAGGGAAGCAGACATTGTTTACTTCTCCCTTCTGTTCCCATTCTTCTTCAGGTTTGAAAAGAGGGTAAGGAAGTCTTGAAATTTCCTTTTTGGGATTATCAAGATCCAGTAAAGCAGCACATGCACTGTAAACATACCCTTCAATGGTATCATGTACCCCATGGTATATCAAAAGCCATCCATGCTTGGTTTCTATAGGGGGACATCCTCCGCCAATATAGCTTACCTCGTGTTCATATTGGGGAGATAATACAATATGTTCTTTAAAGTGAAGGAAATAATCTTTCCAAAAATCAGGATTCAGATCTTCAATGTTTTGTATGCTTGCAATTTGGATATCAGGTCTTATTCGATGAAGAAAATAAAGCTTACCGTTAATTCTTCTTGGGAAAAATATTACATTTTTATCCCAAAGGAAGACCTCTTTATCCTTTTTATGAGCAGGCGGGAGTTTGTTGAAGCGTCTGTACTTTTCTCCTATTTCACCTTGGGATTCTGTCAAAAGTTTAAACTTTTTGTACAGAATTTTTGGGACAATAATCCCTACTTTTTCCCATGATATAAGATCCTTCGATATGGCAAGTGTTCCCAATGCGTTAATTCCGTCATAACTGGTATAGGTAAGATAAAATAATTGATCAATTTTTACGACTCTTGGATCTTCAACTCCATGTTTTTCGTATTCAAACTCGGGGATGATAACCGGGTTGCTGAACCGGGTTTCTATGGTCTTATAATCTGATAGTATACAATGACCAATACTGGAGAAATTATTCTTTGCAAGAGCCCTGTACAATAAATGTATTTTTCCATTATCCTGAATGATTGCTGGATTTAAAACACCCTCACTCTCAAAGTCTAATGTCGTTTTTCTGAGTATAATTCCGTCTTTTTTCAGTGGGACCATTTAGCTGCCGGTATTTCGGGCTTCATTTTCCCTGTATTTTCTTTTGTTCATTTTATCCTCCCGTTTCTCTTTTGCGGATTTTGCGGGTGGAGTTTTATCTGATTTCTTTTTTCCGTCTTTTTCTTTTGACATTGTGAAAATATTTTTTGTTACCTGTAAATTTCAATCATTAAAAAAGGAAAGCTTTGCAATTGTCTTTTAATTTGTTGTATAAATCATAGATATTTCCGATTGAATAGACTAACTTTGAATAAATGGCTGTTAATGAAATAATTGGCCGGTATAAATCGTAAGGGAGATGAAGTTGTATATAAAATATATGGTAAGTTTGCGCTGCAAAATGGTTGTCCATCAGGAACTGGAAAAACTGGGCATTAAAAATGCTGTCGTCGATTTGGGAACAGTAGAATTGTTGGATGATATTAGCTCAGAAAAAAGACAAATCCTTAAAGAAAATTTACTTAAAACAGGACTTGAGGTATTAGATGATAAAAAAAGTATCCTGATAGAGAAAATAAAGAATGTAGTGATCGAAATGATTCATTATTCAGATGAACTTCCAAAAGAAAATTTCTCAGATTATATAAGCGAAAAATTAGGATATGACTATACTTATCTTGCGAATACCTTTTCTGAAGTGAAAGGAATGACACTCCAGCATTTTATCATTATTAATAAAGTGGAAAAGGTAAAAGAACTGCTGTTGTATGACGAACTGAATCTTACAGAAATCTCTTATAAACTCAATTACAGCAGTGTGGCTCATCTCTCTAACCAGTTTAAAAAGATCACGGGGCTTTCTCCTTCATTTTATAAGCAGTTGAAACAAAGGCGTCTTGGAAACCTGGAAGACTTATAAAAGTGGGATATATGTAAGATTATTCCAGATATATATAGTGTAGTCTATACTGAAACGGCCATCTTTGTAGTATAATAATCAGGAATTTATCAGATCCATTAAAGTTTATATCACTATAAATAATGCAAATTTTAGACTGGAAAATATAGAGAGCAGTTGAAAGTATACATCGTACATAATGCTTGTCTCTGGTATTAGAAAACATTGTAGTAGTAAAAAAAGACTGGGAAAAGCGAAATTAATAGACTTACGGATTCTCAACTTTAATAATGAGCTTATTAAAATCTCTATAAAATAGGTAAATCTGTTTTCAGAAGGTTTTAATTAATTAAGGATAGGAACCTCTGGTTTCTGTCCTTTTTAACCCTATTGATATATAATATATTTCATCAACTGAATCTACAAAAAGAAATCTGTTTGAACATTAATGAGTAAACAACTTTTTTTATACAAAACAGACTTTTCTTATTATCATCCTAACGCTGGAAGCCATGAAAACAATACATCTTTTTCAATTTAAGAATTCCATTTCCCGAAAACAACCTTTTTTTAAGGAAGAATGCAGATTAGAGAATTTAAATGATTTAATGGCTTATGATCTGATGAACACTGAAAAAGTAACTGAGTTCATTATTGAGGTTCATGATGATTTTATTTTTGAAGATATGACCAGAGAAGATCTTTTATCAATGTGCAGCAATGCCAAGGAAATGATTGAGCATTATTTTGTAACAACCATGAATGACTATGACGTTATCTGAGCATGATTTCAGCAGTGTAAAAAGTTTTTTAGATTAACATTAAATTTTAGATGCAATGAAATTTCAGCAAAACTTACTTGATTATATCAGTACTTCACTTATTACAATGAATGAAACAGTATCTGTAGCAGAAAGTGTCACTTCGGGATTAATACAGCTTGCTTTTTCCCAGATGCCTAATGCAAAACTGTTTTACAAAGGAGGAGTAACAACTTTTACAGTACCTGAAAAATTTAACTTTTTAGATATCAACAGTATTGAAGTTGAGGAAAATGGTTTTGAAACCCAAAAAATGGCTGATACAATGGCTATAAAGGTTGCTGAATCATTTGGAACAGATTGGGGGATTTCTTCTACGGGATATGCTGCATCTGTAAGAAATTCAGGATTTAAAGTGTATTCATTCTGCTCATTCAGTTACAAAGGAGGGATTGTGCTTTCCAAACGCATAGAACTTCATGATAAGACTCAGGCATTAGATGCACAGTTATATTATACGGAATTTATTTTAGGATGTTATAAAAGTGCACTTAATCAAATATTAATTTAAAAGTATTTATGCTCAGTTCAAAGGAATACATTTCAATCTTTTATCTTCATCAATTATTTGTCGTATGATAGTAATTAATTTGTCTCCAGGAAAATGAGAAAAAAGCTAAAATTGTACTGGAATTTATTTAGTATCAATAATTTATAATAAGCTAAAAGAGAAAATTAATCTCTGCATAAAAGCTTACAATTTTTGAATAAATAGAATTGGCAAATATCCGATTCTATTTTGTTTTATTGTGCCCCACGATATTCCATTGTATTGTTGAGTCCAAATGAGTGCATAAATTTAGTAACTCAACAGTAGTAGGCTCGTCACCCTCATCCATAACATCTAACCCCAACACTTTTTAGTTCTTTGGATATGTAAGGAAAGAGCGATTTAAGTTGTTTTTTTGATACTGTTCTTATCCCTTATATCGGTTGGCGGAGTCTCGAATAAATCATCTAAATATTCATCACTCAGCTCTATCAGCTTATCATATGTAAGTTGGTGTTCATGGAACAGGCTAATATACTTTTTGGCTGTATTGCGTGAGGTACCCAGTTGTTTGCTTATCTGCAATTTACTTACTCCCTGGGTGTATAATCGTAATAATTGTTTGATGTTCAACATGTCTATTCTTTTGTTAGCCATTGGTATTTTTTGGCTAAGTTATTCAAGGCACGTTTTCTGACTTTTTTGGGTGGTCAATTTGCTCAGGAATCAACTGATCACTTTCGCAGGATTAACATGGTCAATTTTGAAGAATTCTATACTATACCGCTTTTAAGTAGAAATGCGGTGTAACACCAAGAGAAATCTTAACCAACCTAAAATAAATGAGCTTTTTAGAAAGTGATTTTTGAGCTTTGTAGAAAACAAATTAAAAAAAGACATTATTAATTTTATTGTCATAAAATATATGCAAAAAAATGACAAAGACGATTTTAATTACAGGCACATCTAAAGGAATGGGGCGCATAGCAGCAAAGTTTTTCGCCGAAAAAGGCTGGAATGTAATAGCTACTATGAGAAACCCTAAACAGGAAACCGAATTAAGCAGATATCCAAATGTATTAGTAGCTGAATTAGACATAACAAAAGAAAACACAATTACTGATGCAATACAAAAATCTATTGAAAGATTTGAACAAATAGATGTTTTGTTAAACAATGCTGCGTTCGGACAATTTGGTTTATTTGAAGCTGTTGAACCTGAACAAATAGAAGAGCAGTTTCGTGTAAATGTTCTTGGGACTATGAATGTAACAAGAGCAATCCTACCTCATTTCCGTCAAAATAAATCTGGAATAATTACTACTATTTCATCTGCTGCGGGGAGAATCGGAATGCCAATGGTTTCTCTTTATGCTTCTTCCAAATTTGCTATTGAAGGATTTTTTGAGTCGCTCTATTATGAATTGTTTTCACTGGGAATAAAAGTGAAACTCATCGAACCGGGAGGCGTAGATACCACGTTTCATCAGACAGCAGAAGAAAAATTTGGAATTAATGAAGATCTGAAAGATTATAATTCTTTTACAGAAAAATTCATGGCTAAATTCGAAAAAATGCATGATGGAATGGCTTCCGCAGAACAAGTGACAGATGTTATTTATCAGGCAATTACTGACAATACCAATCAACTGCGCTATATCATTGGTAACGATGCCACTTCATGGATTGGCGCAAGAACTGGCCTGAAAGAAGCTGACTACATCAGTTTTATGTCCAATATATACGAATTATAAAACCATAAATAAAATTCAAAAATCAGCAGAAATGAATACAGAATAAAAATTTCAGGAATCAGAAGACCGCTTGGCAATCCGGGAATTGATAGACAGTTATGCATACTGTGCAGATACAAGAGATTCGCAGGGACAGATGGAGCTATTTACGGAGGACTTATTGTTTGAGGTTTATTATGACCCAAAATCGGGAATACCTTCGCAGGTCATCAACGATAGGGGTGATTTGTTCCCCGTGTTTGATCATCTGAGTACTTATAATGCGACCATGCACTTTAACGGGCAAAACACTGTGAAGCTAAACGGACATACGGCAACGGGAATTGCTTACTGTATGGCACACCATCTTACTATTTAAGAAGGGAAACAAAAATTAATGGTAGCAGCAATTCGTTACCATGACAAATTTGTAAAGCTCGAAAACAAATGGCTTTTTGCCGGGCGTAAATTGTCCGTTGATTGGATTGAAAATAATTAAATAACTTTTTGAAAAAAAGCCGGCTTGGATATATGAAGCCGGCTTTTTATTTCCGGTTTCACAAATCTCTATTGCATTCTTTTTTCATGAATATCTGCAAACTGGTTGGGCGATTTTCTTCCGTTTAAAACTACGATCACTAATGTTTCGTGCCCCCAAAACATTAGTCCTCCGTAAAGGTAAATGGAGATTTACTCTTAAAAATCGTCTCATTTGCCAAACCAAAAGGCGAAATGGTTTTTTAGATCTTTTGCGCTTTATACTCTCCATTCTTCAATATTGACTCAATAGACCAACAAACTTTGTTGTCAAAGTTGCTCTTGAATGTTCTCCATCAGGCCAAAAATCGACTTTTTGGGCTCTATCTGCAATATGGTTATCCTTTCTATTCGGTATATTCTTTAATTTTCATTTTTGCTAAAGCCACTTTCCTCCAAGGACTATGGTAAACTCGAACCTATAATTAGAAAGAAAAGTAAATTTACTCTTCATGTAAAATGGCTTTAATGTTCAATTAAAGTTTTGAGAATTGCTCATTCTTAATATAACTAAATTCTAGTATTTAATATTTTAATAGAATTAAAAAAAACAAATATTTCTGGAACTAAATATACTATTGTGGACTTTACTGGAGTAAGTTCAAAGTAGATGACAAGCGGTAGTGTAATAAAATAAAGGATAAGTATGATTCCTACTATATTTTGGATTATGATTTTTATTGTTTTTTTATGAATAGCAAGTGTTCTTACTTTCTTTAATGAAACATTTTCATAAGTGATTTTTTCTTTAATAAGTCTGGCTTTTGCAAGCATTTTGACCGCTGAAATAATTAAATCAAAATCTGGTACTGAAAAAAAAATTAATAGAATAAGCGTTATTCTAATATTGCCGGTTATAATAAAAAATTCACCAATAATCAATAGAAACAATACAGTTAGCCAGCGAAAGTGTATATTTATTTTTTTTTCAAATAAAAAAACAATTTCAGTATTTTCTCGAAGTAGGTTGATTAGTCTTGACAATTGATTGTCTTTTAGTGTTTTAATGAGGATGATTGTTAGAATAGCAGAACCTGTTAGGTACTCTTTATAAAGTAAACATAACGTAACCGCAATAGCTATAAAAAACTCTAAGCCTATATAATTTTTCTTAATAAGTTTTGCAATTGCTGTTTTTAATAATATTAATAATCCCCCTAATATTGTTGGTAATAAAAATACGACAGAAATAATTTCCCAATAGTATAATAAATTTACAAAGATAAGAGTAAATATTGTAGTAATTTCTAATGTAATTTCTTTTAATAACTTTTCATTTAAACCGTCCATATCTTTTATTTATAAATTATATTATAGTTTTTGATGCGATAAAATGTTTTGAATCATCCTATTGATTCGATAGAGAGATGTATATATTGAGATGTTTTTTATATTTTAAAACCACCATTTAGTTAATAAATGGTGGTAGAGAAACCATAATTGAGGAACAAGTAAAGTTGTAATAAATTAGTTATATATAGTTTCTTTAAATATGTGCTTAATTTTGTTACTTATTAGTCATACACTACTAAAGATCATATATTCTTTTAATTAATAGTAATGCAATATTAGTAAAAGTATAGAATGTAATATTATTTTTACATACAACATAGATATCACATTAAATTACCAGTCCTAAATAGGTGTATTTTAATTAAATAGTTTTCAAATAACTTAATTAAAGTAGGACATAGTAAGTCCTAATGTATTAAAGAGGAAGTATAGTTTTTAGAGATATACGTATAAGTTATTCTGTAAATGTTTATTTACAGATAAATAGATGCTATGATGTATAAGCCCTGAAGGACTAGATTGAAAGTTCATGTTGTAGTTTGGCTCTATTGATGGAAAAATTCATCGTAGATTAATTATGATCAAGCTGGTACTTGTTACTATTACGATTATTATTATTATTATTATTATTATTATTATTATGTCTTTATATGTTAATGGTCTGTATTTTAATAGTTTTTTTTAAAAAACTAGAGTAGTTGTTGAGTACTCCTTTTAAGTCAATTATTTTTGATAAAATAGTTGAAAAGAAATAAAGCAGGAAAGTATATCTTTCTGTGCAAACCTTTTTTAATCTAGATCAGTATTATGATTTTTAGTATGTTCCTGTATCCAAATTGACAAATCTTTTTCTGATTTGATATTGATTTTTTTTCTTAGATTATATCTATTATTTTCTACAGTTTTAACGGACTTAAAGGTATATTGTGAAATTTCCTTTGTAGTTAAGCCTAGGTAAAGATATGCAGATAAAGTAAGTTCTGAAGTTTTTAAATGAGGATTGATTTCGAGCATTCTTCGTGTGAAATTTGGGAATTTTTGCTGGAAATGGCTCCAAAAATGTGGAGAATTGGCTTGTACCATGTTTATAAGTGCAGGGAGTGAGTTATTTGCTTTTTGTGTAAGAAAATTAATAGTTTTGTCTTTTGCTATTAAATCCATTCTATTTTTATAAATTATAAGATTGAACTTCTGTATAATTTCATATTTATGGTTCTTTTCTTTATTGAATTTAAATAAAATAATTGTACTGAATCCTAGAGATGCAATGCTTGATAATAATATAAATGTATGTTTAAGCTTAGTAATTCGTGTTTCCTCAGATTCTTTTTTCAAAAATACTTTTGCTAAATACATGAAATTTCTAATCTTTGGTATTTTAAAATATATATCAGAATGTAAGTCAAAATAAGCTGGTTGAATGTGGGTAGCTTTATTTTGGAAAGTAATAGTATTTTGATATTGCCCCTTAAAAAAAAACTGATCATTATTGTATATTTTCTTTGTTACAGTTTCACCGTCAGTCTGATTAAAAAATAGCGGTGTTTGGGTGAAGATGTCTTTTAGAATATATATATTATTTTGACAAATAATTGATTTTGAAATGTCGTAATTGTAAAGTTTTATCAACGTGCCTATTCTGCTTTCAGCTGCATCTGAAGCAGGGAAAAAAAGAGAAAGGAATAATAAGAATAATTGAATTGTGATTTTCATTGTTTAAAAACTTTAATTTTTAGGGATTTTATAAAGAATTTATTTAATTTTTTTAAAAATAAGTTAAATAAATCTTATTTACAATCTTTTATTCAAAGGTTTTAGCACTAATTTAAAATAGCTCAGTATATATTAATTATCCTGATTTTTTGATAAATCTTAGATGAAAATCTTTTTAACTTGACCCCCTGAAAAACCTACTGCGCCCTCTTGCAGATAAATACATTGATTGAATTGGTAAATTTCCAATTGTAATAAACGTAAACAAATCATTATTCTTCCTTAGCTAAAATAACAATATGATGCTGATTGAAATTAGATCTTATGCCATTTAGTGTACCAACCAGTTTTTCTTTCTGTAGTATATGTTTCTAGGGGGGATGCTGCTAATTTCCTTTTAATGTGATGTGAAAATAAGTATTGCTAAAACCCAATTTTAAGTTCAATGTGTGAGGGTGCAACCCTAAGTGTTACAATAAAATAATTTATGAAAGAAGGTAATTATCCGGTATAAAATTAATCAGATTTGGCAAGTTCTTTGCATATACAGAATACCTTTCTTTAAAAATAAGTAATACAGTATATTTAATAACGAACTTCTATTAGTTGTGTCTTTGTAAAATATTAGCAAAAAATAGTAAAAAAATCATAAAATGAAATTATGTTTTATTGTACTCTTTTTAATAGCCAATAACTTTTATTGTCAATCAGATTTACAGGCAGAGGTACGGTTGCTTCTTAATAATTCTAATAAAGAATTTCTTAAAATGCAATATGTGGAATCTTTAAATAGTGGTAAGAAGGCTCTTACAATTTCAAAAAAAAGGAATTATTCTGAAGGAATTACAAAATCGTCTATTTGTATAGCTAAAGTATTATTAGAAATAGGATTATACAAGCAGGGACTTGATTATTTAGCAGATTCAGAAAACCAACGTTACTTTCAAAAGTCTTTGCAGTGTCATATTGAAGTAGCGAGGCTTAAAGGCAGAACCTACGGAAATCTTCGATTGCATAAAAGATCCATTGAGCAATTTCAAAAGCAATTACTACTTTCGAATAAACTTACAAATGATAGTGAAAGATATCGATATCTTTTTCTAGCACATCAAAATTTGTCAGCTATTTTTCAAATTCAGAATCAAACCGATTCTGTCGCGAAACATTTAAAACTTCAAGAGAATATATTGCGAAAACTACCTGAAAGATATGCATGTGTAATGCTATCCACTACGTATGTTCAGAATGCTGAATATAAAATGTCACGAAAGGATTTTGTAAATGCCCGTGCTTATCTGGATAGCTCTCTATCTATTCTAAGAAAGTATAATATTGCTTACTTACATTATACCTGGGAAGGGATTGGAGATCTCGAAAAGGTCCTCAGGAATAAAGAAAAAGCTGTATACTCTTATGAAATGGCTTTGAAAAATGCGATTCAATTGAATAATTCCGGTGCAAAGAATCACTTGTATAAGGTTTTGGGAGATTATATGACGGAAAATAAAATGGATATTGAGAAGGCAAATATGTATTTGTACTATTATCAAAAGTCACATGATTCACTTGAAAGCGGAAATAAAGCGGTAATAGAACGTGCCTTTAATGAAATATTAAATAAGAATAAGCGTGAGCATGATGATAAAGTGCAGCAATATATATATATAATATCGGTCATTTCAATAATTACATTCCTATTGGCTTACTTTTATTACTCAAGAAGGAAAAAGAGTGAGACTTTAAAAAAGGAAAAACAAAAAATTATTATAGAAAATGAAAATTTAAAAACCGATTTAATAGAAACTAATAGCAAAAAATTAGAAGAACTTATTACTTTAGCTAAAAATAACAGTCCGGATTTTTTGATTTTATTTAAAGATCTTTATCCGGATTTTGTTATTAAAATGACAGAGCTTGATCCTTTGATAAAGAGTTCAGAACTATATTTTTGTGCGTTGGCTTATCTTAATTTTTCTACCAAAGAAATTTCTCAATATACATTTGTAACAGTTAGAGCTGTACAAATTAGAAGGAATAGATTGCGAAAAAAGTACAATATTCCATCTTCTGTTGATTTTAATCAATGGATCTATAATTTATCTGTTGAAGTTAATAGTCGGAATAACAGTGATAAGTAACCTTTGAAACATAATATTGGTCGTAGAGAATAATTGACCTGACAATTAAGGTTTATTATGAATCTACACAATTGACAAATCATCATTTGTAATACCAATCGACTATTTTCAAGTGGGATAGCCCGAAGGAAATCTTAGATGCTATGGTATAGTTTTTTATTCTTTTCTATCTCATAAAAATAAACCTATGGACTACTTGTTATTTTTCTTCAAAGATTATAAATTCACTTTGCTTTACACTCAGAAATCCAAACTTTCATAAGATGTTAGTATTCAATCTCGTATAGTACTTTAACCTTGCACTGTCGGTCACTTTTTAACTCGAAAATTTTCACACTCAAAATTCTATTTTAAAATGGATACAAAATAAAGGCGTCTGCTTTTGATACTATAGGTTTGGCAAATTGTATGTGGATGTGTTTAAGTGATTGACTTCCATTTTTTTTAAAAATTATGATAGGTGTATGATAGGTGAAAATAATTTTTACATGACTATAGTTTTACTTTTAAACCGTATGTAAAAATAGTTTTGAAAATGTCATCATTTTTAGTCATATGAAAATTAAGAAATAGATGCAGTGATATCAAAAGGTCCTAATTAAAAGATATCGTCATGAAATATACTGTATTGATAAGAAAGATATTAATAGTTGTAAGCACTGTATAGCATTTTATAAGTAAAAATAGGTGCTTATTCTCCGATATCAATTTTATGGTTTTATAGTAGAAGCTAGGTTAAAACTGGTCATGTGAGGTTTGTGGGTTAAGTAAAAAAATATAATAATAAATACATAATGATATGGTAAATGAAAATATTATTAATTTGTTTAATAGGGCAGGAATATCTGCAAATACACTTAAGATATGAAGAAAATTAAAACAAGAAAAAGTACGGGATACAAGATTATCTTTCGTAATGCTTTTATTGTGTTCAAAAATATAAAAATGAGCAGGATATTTCGGATTTTGCAAGTGGAAGTAAAAATGATGTTCCTGAGAAAATTAGGAAAATATGAAATGACTCTAAAGGTCATTAATTAATCCGGGATGTACTTATAATAAGCTCTAAAGCCACCGATTTTATTGGTGGCTTTTTGAGCTTATATCAAAAAATAAATAGGGATCAATTCTCATAACCGGGTTGAAGCCATTATACGCCTTTTAAAGCAAACGCTTTTACGAAATTTTTTCTCGGAAATAATGGTATGATAAAGACATAAAAGAGTAACGGTTGTAAGTGTTGGCTGTTTTAGGGAAAACAGATAGTAGATTTCATAATCAAAAATTTTAATTCACGTATTTTAGACTTATTTATTTTTGGATTTATTTTTTAATATATTGATTATTATATGATTGCGCAAATAGAGGGGTTGTTAGGGGGTTGTTTTTTTTCTTGTTTCATATATTCTGATTTGTTTTGTGAAAGCTTTTTGAACTTTTAATTTTTAATATGCTAAATACATTTAATCTATGAAAAAAGTAATTTTATTGCTTCCCATAATACTTTGTGAAGCTATCTATGCCCAGGTTGGTATAAATACGTCAAATCCTCAGGGAACTTTCCATATCGATGGCGCAAATGATAACTCGCCGACAGGTATACCGGCAGTATCCCAGCAGAATAACGACTTCGTAGTAACTTCGGCAGGTAATACGGGTATTGGTACAGTGGAACCTACAACAAAACTGGATATAAGAAGTGATAGTCAAGGGGCCATCAAAATCGTAGATGGAAGTGAAGGAGCTGATAAAGTTTTAATGAGTGATGGAAATGGAGTAGGTACCTGGAAAATTCCCGCATCTATAAGAGCAACGGCAAGTGGTGTCTTCCCATCACCAACAGCAAGTACAACTTCGGACGGCGGGTCTGGCAGACCTTACTCAAAAGTTTATATTGATCTTACACAAGGAAAATGGGCAGTGAATGCGGGTTTAACCATAAGTAATAACACTAATCCAAATAAATTCTGGCTCCATGCTTATCTTTCTACTTCTCAAACCAGTACTGTGCGAACAGGTTTTACTCATTTAGGTCCTGCGGGAGCAAACACTGCCTATGCTTCTGTCATTTCTCCCAATACCGGCACTGGTAATGATGGAACCTTGAGTATGCTTACGGGTTCATCTGTTATCGATGTTACCGCTCCGTCTGTTAGAATATATTTACTGATTGAAAATAAATCTTCAGGAATGTGGACTTTCGGTACGGGGGCCTACGAAAACTATTTTTATGCAATACCATTAAATTGATTATGATTAATGTTCTGTTAAACAGTAAAATACCCTGCCTTGTAAGGTGTATAAAAGAATAGAACATTATTAAAAATTATACAGTTAAGAATGAAATCATTTATTACCCATTAATTGTTCCCCAATTAATAGCATGTTTTCACACCACCGGATGTTATGCAGCATCTGGTGGTTGTTTTTTATTGAAGAAATTTCTTATGTATACTTAAAACTATTTCTAAAATCAATTTTTTGATGGTATTAAATAGAAGGTGTAAGATAGTAATTCAGTAATAGTTAACCTTTTGCTGTTTAGGAAATTCTTTATAAAGTAAGTCACAGGGAGCAGATTTCGCATATAAAGCTGTCTGTAAAATACTTCATAGACAGCCTAATGTTTTGTTAAAGATTATTGAAGCAGGATAAAGTTAAATATCCGATTTCACTAACAATATTTATCTGTTTTCTATCCAGTCTACCAATAATTTACGCTCTGCAAAAAGCCATTTTCCATTTTGTTTCACGTAACGGTCATGGTATTTGATAGCTGCTATCATCAATTTCTGCTTACCCTCTTCTATAGTTAAATGATGGGCAAGACAATAAACGATTCCCTTTGCATGATCACCGCTGAGTTCTAAAGAACTTTGTCCGTTAAAATGCATCGTTCTTGTATAAGTATTCAGATGATCAAATACAGGAAACAGATCTGCTCTTCTACTTACAACCTGTGACGGGATTGCAGATTCTGGATCATAGTAAACTTCAAAATTAGTGTCTTCTGTAAACAATGCCATTTGTCTTTGGGCTTCTCTTGTATCAGCGCAAAAAGCGTAATTGTCTACCAATTCACGAATAGCTATACGGTCTTCCGATTCTTGTATTGTTTTTTCGTAATTCATTTTTTATTATTTTTTGAGGATTAAACTTTTAGTTGGGGTAACTCCATACTTTTTTTTGAATGAAGTATAAAAATGGGACAGATTTTCAAACCCCAGTTCCATATATATATCTGATGATTTTTTATTTTCAAAGTGAATAAGCCGGTACGCTTCCTCAAGTCTTTTTTCTTTCAGCCATTTTGCCGGAGAAATATTAAAAACCTGATAGAAATCTCGTTTGAATGAAGCTAAACTTCTTCCTGAAAGCTTAGCGAAGTTCTCTATAGGAGTATTATAGTGATAATTATTCAGCATGAAATCCTCAAGGTTGATTTTGTGTGGTTCATTAAAATTAAACAAAAAGTTTTTAAATTTGGGATTAATTTTGAGTAATAACTCCACTGCTTCTGAGATTTTGGAAAATACCATTCCATTACTTCCATCTTTAGGTTGTTCTAAGTAGGGTAGTAGAGATTGAAAATAGCTTTTGAGAAAATTATCTGGAGGTAATAGTATATTTTTTTTTTCAAAATACTTTTTATCAGCAGCAATACTGTGCATTGTTGCTATTTTTTTTAGGGTATCTGCTTTGAGAATAATCGAAATTGCTTTATACTCTTTGGCAATCCCCGGGATTTTTAGTGTTTTGGCTAATTGATTTTTATGTGCTAAAAGAATACGATTCTTTTTCAATACAAAAACTCCGTGCTGATTATAGATATGGGTTTCACCAGATACTTGGAACGCTAAAATATGTTCAGATATAAATTGTTCGTATCCCCATTGATCTTGTGAAGTACATGAATAAACAAATGAATTTTCTATTTGTGGAATAATGCTTTTCATAACATTGTAAATGTTAACAGTTTTTCATGATAGGCTTTATTTCTGGCTTCTGTATTGATATCAACAATCATTAAAAAACAGGAAGTAATCATAACGGTAATCGTTATTGCCTTCCAGTTAGCTGATGTAGAAAATAGGAATAGAATAGTGGCTGCGATAATAATGAGGGGGAGTATTTTGAATACTGTTTTAAAATCAGCCTGAGATTTTGATGTTCTTGCAATTTCTTTTTTTACAAAGTTTTTACTATCGGTATTATAATCATTTTTGAATTGCTCTAAACGAGGTTTATTAGCCACATACAAGCCAATTCCAACAGTTGCAAGAAAAGATCCCGCAATGATCATCGGAATTACAAAAGCTTTGGCAGTAACCGATGTACCCCATATGGCAAATCCGGCAGCACTACACAGGCCTATGATACTAAATAAGCCAACAATTTTTGCTGAAAATAATTCTGCTAGTGCCCACTCTGTACTGATTTTTAAAATGTCCATCAATAAAGTTTTATATTACAAATTTAGAATGATACAAGATACTTCAAGTTTCTATAAAGCTCATTTTTTACTTTCTGTATTGTTCATTGTATGTTCAGTGGTTACGTTTTTTTATATAATTTAAAGGCATTGAAACATCAAGTCTGGATCGTAAGTCCCGATAATACTATTTATTTTCTCTGTGAGATGTTATTTTTGTTCTTATGAGGTCTGCAAGCCAGATTGTAAAAGTTCAAAATAGATGTATAAAAAATATTAACTGAATAAATTTAAGATATAATTTTGTTTTTTTCTCCTTGAATATCAGGAGTTATCTTTAGTAGAGTACCTTTTGAGGGGTACTTTTTTTTGTAAAATGGTGTTTTTTGTATTGTTTTACAATTGTCTTTAAGAAATCAACCAATAAAAATAAATTTATGAGAAAATTAATGATCTTATTGCCTAATGGTTTTATTCCTTTTGCATCTGTGAATGCAGGCATACATGGTTTAAGTACAATTACGAAAAGGCAGCATTGAGCTTACTTAAGGTAAATGCAGAGTAAATGCAGGCTGTAATAAGTAATTCTTTTTACATAAATAGATTTTAGCTACAGAATGTTTATCTAATTATCAATTGACTATTCGCTTTGAAATGGTTTCATATACTGGGATTATCTGGAAGGATTACCAATTTGTACTTTAATATATGATCAGCTCATGAGGATACTTTAGCATACTTTTCAGAATTGTCATTTATGGAGCTTATATCGCCCTGATTAATGATATATCTGCGTATTTAAAATAAATTTAGAGATTCCCTGAACTCACAAAAAATATCTATATGCAATTCCACTAAATTAGTGTTATTGCAGAAGTAAAGATCTACCTTCCCTCATCAGGTACATAAATGTGAAATTTAATAAGGCTATCTCAAAATGAGGTAGCCTTATTTTGTTAAAAAACATTCCAAGCAATAGGATATCATCTCTTATGCTATTTCACGCCTATTATTAAGTTTCTTTTGTGAAAATTTTTCCAGTTTTCAGGAAGGAAAAAATGAAGCGTAAATGCTCCTATGTAAGCTAACAATTTAATAATAGATATCATATACACAAGATTTATTACCTTATAAAGGAGTGTAAATTATTGACATTATTGCAGTGTTTTCATTAAAAGGATTAGGGTCTCCAGTATTAATATTGCATTTAATAGTATTTCCGGGCTGTAGTTTTAATGATAAAACTTGGCTAACTGTATATCTATTACCAGTTAATACAATTCCACCTGAATTTTGTACATATCCGCTTGTTACGACAGCAAAATTCGCGCTGGTACCATTAAAATTAGATAAAAGAATACTTGCCGATATCTGATATACACCGGGAGAATTTACTGTAAATGTATTTGTAGATGGATTCCATGTTCCGAGACTAGATGGCGGATTGATATCAACAGTATCAAAAATAACAGGACTAACAACATTTCCACCCGGGAATGGGGTAGGATTAGGGGTGTTAAGTTTCACACTTAATACTGTTTGAGGGATTTTTAGATTGGCTGTTAATACATTAGGATTAATTTGTGATACATTACCGTTAGTATCAGAAATCAGAAGATTTGAATTGTTTATTGCAGTAGCTTGAGGCAATACTCTGATTCTTGTTTCTCCGTTTACATCCAACGTTTTCGTTGGTGCATTTGTATTAATTCCAATTTGTGAATGGAGCATATTAACAAATAATAATGTTAATAGTAAAATAAGATTTCTATTCATGACATGTAAAAATTTTAATTAGCAAAATTGAATACAAAAATCAATTGATTTTTGTATGTTGAACTTTTTTTAGATTATGACTGTTTCGTTTAAATAATTAGTAATTGGCTCTCCAGGTAGGTGCCAGATGTGGAACGATTGCCTATTCTGACCGTTGATATTTAAAGTTTTTGTTAAAGGATAACTGATTGCCTGTGTGACATAAACAATAGCACCAGTTTGTTTGGATGAATAAGCATTATCTTTTGCTTTCAACTGGTACCCTGATAATCGATGGGAGCAAAACCTTTGATTATAGTTGGGCTTCTAGCTTTTGCTTTCATAGCTAATGTAGCGTACGACATTTGGGTACAGAATCCTATTTGAGCATGCAAAGCGTATAAGAATAATACAAAGAATAATAAAAATTTTCTCTTGGACATAACCAATCTTTAAATTAAAAAATTAAACATATACAGCTGTATCCTTCGTAGTCAATACCTAATGCTTATTTGATTCGAACTTATAGGTATAGGCTTACATCATGAAACAGGGAGATGTGAAATTTTTTTAATTACAAACTAGTTTGTAATTAAAAAATTCATCTAATAATTTTTGGTTATTAATGAGTCAATATTAAATTTTTTTAAAAAAATCACAAAATTTTAAAGTACTCAATTACTACTCTATAATCCATAATTAAAAATAAAAAGTTAGTTTTCAGATCATTATGGAAACTGTATTCAAATTGTCCCTCTGTATTTCTATTTATTGGTAAAAATGCATGTTTTGAGTTCATCAGTTATTTACACATAGCTATGTAGTTAAAAAAAGCTTTTTTTCCGTTTTTCTTAAAATGAATCCGATGACGATATATAAATTCGGTTGAGGTCAATATGATTTTATAAATGGCGAAGAGTCGTAAAAGAATTACTACTCTCAGATTAAAAGGGTACCGTCTTTAAAATAGTAAAAACTCTCATAATAGTATATGAATTAGTAATACTGTTATACTAAATTTACCCATATCACGTCCTGCAGATGATGAATAGGACGAAATCTGGACGTGTAAAATTATAGAGATGGATTATCAATAGCTGAAATACAGACGGAACTTATACAACACTCTAAAAAGATTTTTAAATATGCTTATTTCTTCACTCTTTTTCTGCGCAATCTGGCAAGGGTTTCAGGTGTAATTCCGATGTATGAAGCAATCATATGCTGAGGAATTCTGTTGACAATATGCGGATATTTTTCCAGAAAGCTTTCATATTTTTCTTCCGCGGTAAAACTCATATTTGCAAGGATTCTACTTTGGGAGACAATCAGACTTCTCTGGATAATCTGGCTGACCAGCTGGCCTAATTGAGGAATTTCCAGGCAAATCTCATCAAAATCTGTCTTCTCTATTAGAATTAATTCTGTAGGTTCTATGGCATCAATATTAAATCGTGAAACAGTTCCGTTTATTATACTTTCCCGATCTCCTGCCCAGTAGTTTTCAGAGGCGAAATTGATAATGTGCTGTGAGCCATTTTCTGCAACGGAAAAAGTTTTCAATAATCCGCTGCACACAAAAGCATTGTATCGGAAAACATCCCCTTCCTGCAATAAAAATTCCTTTTTTACTAATTTTTTGGGACTGCATACAGATTCTATCAAGTGAATTTCTTTATTTGAAAGAATAATTTTATCGGTAAGATATTTAATAAAGATTTCGAACATCGTAATGATAGTTTAAGTTCTTAAATATGATTCACAAATTAAATACAAAGAAATAGAACTTTTTTGGTTCTAACCGTATTTTTCATCCATCAATTACCCTGTTATATGGAAAAATCCATTAACAGATATCTGCTAATGGATCAATCAAATGTCTATGCTTTTAAAGCTGCTGAATAAATTTTCAATTTTTAAGCAACCTAAATTTTTGGAACAAAGGTATCTCTCAGGACATTCATATAGTTTTCATCAGTTCCTCCATTCCTGATATCAATGAGTGGCTGTAAATCTGAGCCTATAACGTAACGCAGTGTATTGTTTTCATCTGTAGCGGCTTTAAAAATTGTTTCTGCTACATCAGTAGCCGTAGAACCTCCACTGCTGTAGATATTCTGAAATACCTCATCCATCTGTTTCAGATAATTGGTGTAATCAGTTAATGTCTGATTATCTGCAAAATTTGCTTTCGTAGTTTGTTCAAAATTAGTCGCAATATTTCCGGGTTCAATGATTCTGACGTTGATATTCTGGGAAGCCAATTCAAATGAAAGGGATTCAAAGAACCCTTCCAAAGCAAATTTAGATGCTGCATAAACCGATACAAGGGGAACCGTTACACGCCCCACTCCTGAGGTAATGGTAATAATATTTCCACTTTTCTGCGCGCGGAAATAGGGCAGTAATGCTCTTGTCATTTCCATGGTTCCAAAAAGATTTACTGAAAACTGCCGATGAATCTGTTCTGAAGTAGTGGCTTCAAAAAGCCCATGCTGACCATAACCTGCATTGTTCAGGAGGACATCAATTTTGCCGAAATGAGAAACGGCGGTATCTCCTGATTGTTTTGCATTTCTTGAGAAAGCTTAACGCTATCCACAACAATCTCCGAATGAAAAATCTTCTGCTGAATCCTTTCATCAAAATTATCGGATACAGCACCAACAAAAAATCCCTGAGTCAAGGTAGAAATTTTCGAAGCTGGAATCAAACTATCCAATTGGGTGGAGATGGAGGTAGAGGTATCATTCCTATTGATAGATATACTTTGTCTTTTTTGCAGCACTTTTCCAAAGCGTTCGGATAAGGTTTTTGCTGTTTCCCCAACTACCTGACCGCTGAAAATATTGCCGACCGTATTCTGAATCACTTTACTCTCCTTGTCTCCATAATCTCTTGTCAGCTGGGAAAAATCCTGAAACCCAAGACATACAGAAACTTTATTACTTCTGGCGGTAGCAATTAAATTATCCAAGCCCCTGAAATAAATAGTGGGAAGCTCGTCAATAATGACAGAACTTTTTAACTGTCCTTTTTTATTAATCAGCTTAACAATTCTTGAATTGTATAACCCCAGAGCAGCAGAATAGATGTTCTGACGATCAGGATTATTACCGACGCACAATATTTTAGGTTCATTGGGATTATTGATATCTAAAGAGAAGTCGTCGCCGGTCATTACCCAATACAATTGTGGTGAGATCATTCTTGACAAAGGAATCTTAGCCGATGCGATTTGTCCCTGTAGTTGATCCTGGGCACCTCCTTGCCATGCATCCATAAAAGGAGAGAGGTAGTTCTCTAATTCAGAATAAGATGTTAATATCGTAAATACCTCCTCATATTTTTTGTTTAGCAGTTCAATAGCGTGGGGAAAAGTACAGTATTTACCGTTTTCATAAATTTTTAGAAACCATATGATTGCCGCTAACAATATAATGGGACTTTCGACAAAGAAATCACCCTGTTTCTGGATCCAACTTCTATTAAGATTCAGCATAATGGTGTAAGCAGCTTCATATGCATCTGAAATATCTGTCATAAAATTAGGATTTAAGGGGTTACATCGATGGCTTTTTCTAGGGTCGTCAAAATTGATGATATAGAATTTCGGCTTTACTGTATAAGCATCGGAATAATTTAAAAGATGATTATACGCAATGGTTGATAAGTCATCGAATTTAAAATCATAGATGTACATGGAAAATCCTTTTTCGATATGCTGTCTGATATAGTTGTTGACAATGGCGTATGATTTTCCTGAACCTGGTGTTCCCAAAACAATGGTCGCACGAAACGGATTGACTACGTTAATCCATCCCTGATGCCAGTTTCCCTGATAATAGAATTTTGTGGGAAGATTAACCGAGTATTCATTATAGAGTAATTTAGTTTCTTGCTGAAAACTTTCATTCTCACTGTTAAAAACATCAGTCATTAAGTTATGCTTCAGAAGACGGCTTATCCAAACCCCTGCCTGCATCAGAAGAATGTATCCGGATCCAGTAAATAGAATATAAAGTACAGAAGTAAAGCTGCTGGCAGATTGTAAGAGGATTGCGTTTAAAAAGAATAAGACAAAACCGATAGAAAAAACAACACTAATTTTTTTCCAAGTGATCTTTTCATTTTTGACTCCCTTTGTTCCGAGGCAACTCAAAGCCAGTAAAACTATTGCGAACAGCTTAGAATAAATAGGTTGCGAAAAAAGGCCTGCTGTCTTATTAAAATTATGAAGTATTTTATTGATGAGTTCCAGTGTCCATTGTTGCTTTGCAAAAAATCCGTAACAAAACCAATAGAGGTGCATTAGTACTAGAATAATGCTTACCGCTCGCATAAACGCCATGATTTTGGCAAGTCCTCTTAAATCGTCTTCACCCTGCATTTCAAATAGTTTAAATTAACAGGTTGAAAATATTAGGTGTATGATCTTATCAAAAAAAATGGCAGTATGTGGCGCTTGATAGCATTTATTTTCTTCGATATTTATTTTTTACGTTTTCCCGTAAAAGAAATAATATACTAGGTACTAAATTTACAACAATTTAAAACTAAAATAATATGGCAGAATTTACAGAAGATGATTTACTGTATGATGATTACGAGAAGACAACCACTGCAAGTGATGATCCTAAGTACATAGGAAAGAAAGATAGGGATAGGGTAAATAAGAAAGAACTTTATGAAGTCAAAGATTTTTGTAATGCATTTTTAAAAAAGCATAATTTAGAAAAAAAGGGTAGTTTTCAAAAAGTTGAAGAATTAATTCGCCTGCCTGAAGCCAGCAAAATTGTTATGAGAGATGAATTAATAAAGTTCGTTGAAAAACATTGGAAATAGTTGAAAAATATAGTAAAGCTCTTAGATTGTAGCTTTACTATATTCTAAAGATTGTTTTTTTTCTTTTTTCTCTGTTTCTTTTTCATTTGATATGCAAAAACTTGTTCCTCCTGATCCGTATTTGTATCTGAAGACAATAAGCTGGAAAAGAATCCGCCAAAAGCTCCGCTGATGCTATCCGTAAGAAATTGTTCTGTGCATATTTCCTGAGATAAATTAACGTGATCATTATGATCATATTTTGTTTCACGCTTTATTTCTAACTCATTCCACAGTGTATTGAATGAGTTGGCTGATAGTTCTTTACTTAGCTGCGAGCCATTCCAGACTAATTTTGAGTTATGATCTATGAATATAATTCCATATATTCTTCCCTGATTATTTTTTCTAATAACTGTAGCAATTCCCTGCTCCAATAGTTGAGACTTAAAAGAAGCTTCCGATTTACTCGTGCTGAGTGCAGTTTCTACTGTTCTTTTAAGAATATGTTTTGAAGGATCATTTTTCATTTTCACTTTAGATTTCTCAATGAGCATCTGAATATTTTCTACTCCTGCATGCTTACCAAAAAGGGATGATTTAAAAGGATTGCTTATTTTTTTTCCATTTTCATCCGTTGCAAAATAGACGATTCCTTTTCTCATCTTTCCATGCAGTTCTCCGTTAACCTCTTCACAGGAAATATTAAATTGAGAGAGTAAAGCGTTATAAGCACCTACACTTTGAAAGCCATAGGTTTTAGAGATATGCCTTATTACGGATGATAATTGTGTTTTGATATTTCCCTTAGTATAATCTACAGTTTTAAAAATAGAGCTTTGATTTAAATTTCTGTTCTCACCAGCGACTTTCAGGTTATATTGTTTTTCCAGTTTTCTGCAGGCTTCCATTGATCGCGGGTGATCATAGCGATCTGATATTTTCTTCCCATCGATTTGTACACAGGTGGTGACGATATGGATGTGAGTTCTGTCGATATCCGTATGTTTAAAAACGACATAGGGTTGGTTGCCATACCCCATTTCCTCCATATATTGTTGAGCCATTTCTCTATAATCTTTGTCATCAACCTTATCGTTAGGGTCAGGATTAAGGGAAATATGTCTTACCGCTTTTTCAGTTTTGTTATTGGCAATCAAGTAGGGTTCAAAATACTGATGAAAAAATTTAACCGAATAAGGTCGATCCCACAAATCGGAAATCTTATTAGTGAATAAAACCGTTCCATTTTCGTTGTCTACTTTTTGCTGATTGTATGTGAGGGCACCCCAAAGATTTTCACCTTTTCCAATTTTTGCGATCATTTATCAGTAGTTTTTTGAATATGGTTTTGTTCAAATTCTTTCGTAAGTTCTATCACCTGTTTACAGATTACAGCTAGATTTTTAGTATGATTTTCCAGTTTAAAGAGATAGAGAGAAGCTTTTTTCTCAGTAAAGTTTCGATATAAAATTTTTACAATCTGATTATAATTGTTTCCAATCGACTGAAACTGGTAAAAGAATTTAGTGAGTTGAGTATGATAATCCATCGTTGAAACATCCACTTTTATAATTTTTAATTCTCTCTGAAGCAAAATTGTTGTAATAAATTTTGCTTTGTTGCTCATGCCTGAAGCTTCAAATAATTTTAGAAAACCAACATTTTCTTCATCTGTCAATCGAAATACATATCTGTTTTTGCTTGGGTTCAGCTTAGGCTTACGCCCTCCTTTATTGTTTCTATTCGTTTCCATATTCTCTAATTTAATGTTAAGAAAATCACGACTTCGGAGTGGTTTTTAAAGCCCCAGCCAGGGCAAGTTGTTTTGAGGCACGAAAAAAGTTATGAGGCACTCAAAACATAACTTGCTCCTTTCGGGTGAAAGGAAATTTCAGTAATAAAGTAGATGTAATACTGATCGCATTCATAAAGTTCAATTTCCCAAGACCTCCTTAGTCTTCTGAAACAAAGTAAACCACAATCATTTGTAGGGACAATATTAGAAAGAAAGTCAAAGAAAGTCACTTAAAGCCAAAAACGACCATTAGAAATGTTTTAAAAAAGAAATACTATTCATTTGTATCAGATTGAGGGCGGGATTTCCTGACTGCAGATCTGATAGAAATCCTGAATAGTGGAAATCCAGCATGCCAGCTTTCCGGAATTCCAGCGGTCAAGATAATCTCTGTGAAAGATAGTCTTCAGGAAAGCAATTTTTCAGGATTGCAGGATAGATGGCATTCAGCCAGAACTGATTGAAGTCAATACAGCTTTAGGGAATTCCGTCCAGTAGCACTGAAAGCTGTACAGGGAACCTGATATATGTATTGGTCCAGGGGCTGTCAATCAGTCTTTATTCCCAATTATGTATAACCAAAATCAAGCAAAATGAAAACAAAAAAACAACCTACCATCATTGCATTTTCCACCCAAAAAGGAGGCGTGGGAAAAAGCACTTTTACATCACTTCTAGCAAGTATTCTTCATTATCGGATGAGGTATCATGTTGCCGTTTTTGACTGTGACTTTCCACAGTACAGTTTACTCCAGATGAGAGAGCGGGATTTAAAAATGGTGATGCAGAATGAGATTTTAAAAAAGATCGCTCACAAACAATTTACGAGTATTAATAAAAAAGCATATCCCATTTTCCAGAGTAAAGCCGACCAGGTTTTAGAGGATATAGATGCTTATGTTGATGGATCTGAAACAATTCCTGATGTTATATTTTTAGATCTACCGGGAACTGTGAATACCGCCGGTATTTTAAAAACTTTGACGAAAGTCCATTATATTTTTTCTCCCATTACTGCGGATCGTGTTGTGCTGGAAAGTACGTTAAGTTTCACCGATGTTCTAACCAATGTGTTGATGAAAGAAACTCAAACGGGAATCCGGGCAGTCCATCTTTTCTGGAATCAGGTGGATGGAAGAGAACGGACGTTGCTCTACAAAAACTACAGTAAAGTGATTTCAGATTTAGGGCTGCCACTTATGGAAACAAGCATTACAGACAGTAAAAGATTTAGAAAGGAAGGAGAGGCTATTACAAAGACTGTTTTCCGATCGACTTTACTGCCTGCAGATCCTAAATTGTTAGCTCAGTGCAGGCTGGATCAATTTGTAGAAGAATTTTTAGGAATTGTAAAACTATAAGAGTATGGAATATGAAAAAAATAACAATGATGATAGGGGGATCGATGAACAATATCTGATGTCCATTATGGCAGGAAGTCCTAAGAAGGAAGTTATTTCAAAAACTGATGATCCTCCAAAGGAGAAGGGTGAAGCAAAAAATAAGTTGAAGAATAAAAAAACATCAGATTTAAGTTATGTTGAGCAGTTTCTTACTCATCATACAATGACTAAGCGGGGTGATAAAAGTATCTATATCCGTCCTGAATATCACGAGCGCCTCTCGCGTATTATTCAAATCATTGCCGATGACCAGATTTCTCTGTATGCTTATCTGGATAATATACTGGCGTATCATTTCGAAATGTTTGAAAAGGAAATTACTGATGATTTCAATAAAAAATACCGTCCCATTTTTTAATATCATTTTATGGAAAAAATAATCATTACAGGTTTATTAATCGCTATCATTCTAATTCTTCTCGACAGAAGATTCCCAGTCAATGTCCGTGCGAAAGATAGGGGTAATACTAAGAAAAGTTCTCCACCGATAATGGGAGATATTAAGCAAACAAAAAGAAAAGGTTGGCCAGTTGAAGCCACTGAAAGCCACCTTGAATTTACTTCATTAGCAGAAGATAATTTTGAATCAGAAACCAGAGAAGGGAAAGCTGAAGATGTAGCCGAGAATAAAAATCTTGATGATATCCTAATCAAGGATAATTGGGGGCAGGAGGAAGAAGATTGGAAGTATCAGGACTCTAATATCGAAAGCGGGTTTGCTACAGGGGTTACCTTTCAGGAATTGAGTACTGCGGGTCAGCTGTTACAGCGGAATATGCTGGAACCTGATTTAGAACAGCAAGCAGTTGCTATAATTCAAAAAATTCATGGGACCGAGCTTTTTGATCTTTTGGAGAATTCGTTGGGGGAGGCTTCGAAGCGTATTTCAAATTTGTTAAGTCAGAGCATTTCGAATGATGTTCAAGGCATATCTTCCAGTTACAAAGATGGTGTTGAAGGTTTCGATATTGGGGAGTTTGTTTAGGCAAATTCCCCTTTTGTTATTAAGAAGTTTCAACTAAGATCTGTTATCAAACAATTCATGCAGTTTTTTCTGCAGAACCTTTTTGTCGGGAAGCTGCGTTTTGTATTCAGAAACCATTGTCGGAGAAAGACTTCTACTCAGCGCATATTCTACTACTTCGCTGTCTTTGTCTTTACAAAGCAGTACGCCGATGCTTGGATTTTCGTTCTGACGTTTAACATCCCTGTCCAGCGCTTCCAGATAAAAGTTAAGCTGACCCAGATGTTCGGGTTTGAATTTATCTGCTTTCAGTTCGAAAGCGACAAGGCATTGCAGCCCCCTGTGGAAGAATAAGAGATCGATATAAAAATCAGAATTTCCGACCTGTACTTTGTACTCTTCGCTGATAAAAAGAAAATCCCGTCCTAACTCCAGGATAAAATTTTTCATCTGCTCAATTAAACCTTTTTGGAGATCATTTTCATTGAATGTTTCAGGCAGATTTAAAAAGTCAAATACATAGCTGTCTTTAAATGTATTGACTATATCAGCGTTAGTTTCTCTCAACACTGTTGAGAGTTTTGAATTTCCAATCATCGTTCTTTCAAAAAGGCTGCTGGATATCTGTCTCTCTAACTCCCGGAAGCTATAATTTTCCTGTTTGGTCAACTTGATATAAAATTCCCTTTCTTCGATTGATTTACATCTGGAGAATATGGACAGATTATGAGACCAGCTGATTTCTCTCAACAGTGTTGAGATTTTTGGAAATTCCTTGTAAGTCTCATAAAACTGCTTCATTCTCCAAAGATTCTTATCCGAAAAACCTTTTAGTTCAGGTTCATGAGTCTGGATAAACTGAGAAAGTTCTTTAACCACAGATTGTCCCCATTCACTCAGCTCTACCTTTTTGCTGATATACTCACCAATATTCCAGTATAGATCGATGAGTTCCTCATTGACTTTTCTTATCGCATTGTTACGAGACTGTTTGATGAGCTCAATAATATCTGTGAACCTTTTATCCATGATTTCTCTTTTTTGAAATTCCTTGCAAATTTACAATTATTTATACAGGAATTCTGACTGGCGCACGGTTCTTTAACAGCCAAAAGAGTCCATCCAATGCCATTCCTGTTACTGAGTACCTAGACTCGGACATCTTTGTCTTCAAGCCCGTAAAGTGCGGGTTTAATAATCAAAAAATCTATTCATTATGAAAAAACAAAGAAAAAAATTGCTGTACGCAATTTTAACATTCGTAACAATTAATTCGGTATTTGGTCAAGGCAATGGTTCAGCCGGAATCAATGAGGCTACACAGATGGTCACTTCTTATTTTGAACCCGCTACCCAATTAATTTACGCCATCGGTGCAGTCGTCGGACTCATCGGAGGCGTAAAAGTCTATAACAAGTTCAGCAGCGGTGACCCTGATACCAGTAAAACTGCTGCCAGCTGGTTTGGAGCATGTATCTTCTTAATTGTTGCCGCAACCATTCTTCGCTCATTCTTCCTTTAAATGACGACTATGAATACCTATCATATCAATAAAGGAATAGGAAGGACGGTAGAGTTCAAGGGACTTAAAGCACAATATCTCTTTATCTTCAGTGGAGGACTCTTAGGAATATTGATCTGTATCATGGTTATGTATATGGCAGGCGTCAATACCTATCTGTGTTTAATTCTCGGAGGAGTCAGCAGTGGACTTCTTACCGGGCAGACTTTTGCACTGAATGGAAAATACGGGGAACATGGTCTGATGAAATTAGGCGCACGCAAGAGACATCCAAAATACATCATCAGTCGAAAGAGTATTTATCGGTATTTGAGAAACAATCGTAAAAGAACAGAAGTATGAGAAATTCTTCCAAAGCAGCAACCTTGGAAAGTAAATTCCCATTGCTTGCGATTGAAAATGACTGTATCATTTCAAAAGACGCTGATGTTACGGTTTGCTTTAAGGTCAGACTCCCCGAACTGTTTACTGTCGCTTCCGCTGAGTATGAAGCCATGCATTCCGCTTGGTTTAAAGCGATTAAAACACTCCCGGATTTCACCATCGTTCACAAACAGGACTGGTTTATGAAAGAAAACTACAATCCTGATTTGTCACAAGAAGACCAGAGTTTTCTTTCCAAATCATTTGAAAGGCATTTCAATGAGAGGCCCTTTTTAAATCATTACTGCTACCTGTTTATCACAAAAACAAGTAAGGAGAGAATGCGGATGCAGAGCAATTTTTCTTCTCTCTGTAAAGGAAAACTGATTCCAAAAGAGATTAAAGACAAAGAAGTCATTGGTCGTTTTCTTGAAGCGGTCGATCAGCTGGAGCGGATTATGAATGACAGCGGTTATATCCATTTGGAAAGGATGACAGAAGATGAGATATCAGGAACTTCTGAGAGATCAGGACTACTGGAACAGTATCTGACTCTGTCCCGTGAAACCCATCCATCATTGCAGGACATCAAATTAGGCTCAGAAGAAATGCGAATCGGTAATAACCGGATCACTATGCATACCTTATCGGACACGGAGGATTTACCAGGCACTGTCTCATCACATAGTCGGTATGAGAAGTTAAGCACCGACCGTAGTGATTGTCTTCTGTCATTTGCTTCTCCGGTGGGACTTCTGCTCAGTTGTAATCACATTTATAACCAATATCTGTTCATCGACAATAGTGATGAGAATCTTCGCAAATTTGAAAAATCTGCAAGGAATATGCACTCTTTAGCAAGATATAGCAGAGCCAATCAGATCAATAAGGAATGGATTGAAAAGTATTTAAATGAAGCGCATTCTTATGGTCTGCAATCTGTTCGTGCACATTTCAATGTGATGTCTTGGTCTGATAATCCACTTGAGCTAAAGCAGTTAAAGAATGATACGGGGAGTGCGCTAGCCTTAATGGAATGTAAGCCCCGTCATAATACCACGGATACAGCTACCTTATATTGGGCAGGAATTCCCGGTAATGCAGGCGATTTTCCTAGTGAAGAGAGCTTTTACACATTCATCGAACCTGCTTTGTGTTTTTTCACAGAAGAGACCAACTATCAGGATTCACCATCACCTTTTGGGATCAAGATGGCTGATCGCCTGACTGGAAAGCCTATTCATTTGGATATTTCAGATCTGCCGATGAAACAGGGGATTATTACGAATAGAAATAAGTTTATCCTTGGTCCATCGGGCAGTGGTAAATCATTCTTCACCAACCATATGGTGCGACAATATTATGAGCAGGGAGCGCATGTTCTTCTTGTAGATACCGGAAATTCCTATCAGGGATTATGTGAACTCATTAAAGGAAAAACCAAAGGAGAGGACGGGGTTTATTTTACTTATACCGAGGACAATCCTATCGCTTTCAATCCATTCTATACTGATGACGGCGTTTTTGACATTGAAAAAAGGGAGAGTATAAAAACCTTGATTCTGACCCTGTGGAAAAGAGACGATGAACCACCAACCCGTTCAGAGGAAGTGGCACTCTCCAATGCAGTCAGCGGATATATCGAAAGAATTAAAACCGATGACCAGCATCCTTCTTTCAACGGATTCTATGAGTACGTCAAAGATGATTATCAGAAAGTATTGGAGCAAAAGAAAGTCAGGGAAAAAGACTTTGATATTGCCAACTTTCTCAATGTGCTGGAACCTTACTATAGAGGAGGAGAGTATGACTATCTGCTCAATTCAGAGAAGCAGCTGGACTTGTTATCCAAACGTTTTATTGTCTTTGAAATCGATGCTGTTAAAGATCATAAAATTCTGTTCCCTATTGTAACCATTATCATAATGGAGGTCTTTATCAATAAGATGCGGAGACTCAAAGGAATCAGAAAACTCATCCTCATCGAAGAAGCCTGGAAAGCCATTGCCAAGGAGGGGATGGCTGAGTATATCAAGTACCTGTTCAAGACCGTCAGGAAATTCTTCGGAGAAGCCATTGTGGTAACTCAGGAAGTCGATGATATCATTCAGTCACCGATTGTGAAAGAAAGTATCATTAATAATTCGGATTGTAAGATTCTTCTTGACCAAAGGAAGTATATGAACAAGTTCGATGATATTCAGGCGATGCTGGGATTGACTGATAAAGAAAAGTCCCAGGTGCTGTCGATCAATATGAATAATGATCCACGAAGACTTTACAAGGAAGTTTGGATTGGACTGGGTGGAACGCACTCTGCAGTCTATGCCACTGAAGTTTCAACACAAGAATATCTGGCATATACTACAGAAGAAACGGAAAAGATGGAAGTGATGAATCTTGCATCGGAACTTGACGGCAATGTCGAACATGCCATCAAGAGGATTTCTCTTAAGAGAATCAAATCGAATAGAAAAGACCATTAAATCATTTAAAAATGTACAACAATGAAAAATTTAATCATTAAAACCTTAATGGTAGCATTCTTTGCTACCGTAACCTATACAAAAGCACAATTTGTCGTAACAGACCCTGCAAACCTAGCTTCGGGAATTTTGAACTCAGCCAATGAAATTGTACAGACTTCTTCAACGGTATCTAACGTTGTTAAGAACTTCAATGAAGTTAAGAAAGTATATGAACAGGGTAAAGAGTATTATGACCAGCTGAAAGCCATCAATAATCTGGTCAAAGATGCCAGAAAGGTTCAGCAGACTGTCCTTTTAGTGGGTGATGTTTCTGAGATGTATGTCAACAATTTCGGTAAAATGCTGAATGACCCCAATTTTAATACTCAGGAACTAGCTTCCATTGCCAATGGTTATTCTGCGCTTCTTACGGAGAGCACGGAGCTATTGAAAGAACTCAAAGAGATCATCACTTCTAACGGTCTTTCTCTGAATGATAAAGAAAGGATGGATGTTGTTGACCGGGTTTATAAAGAGGTCAAAGCGTATCATAATCTGGTACGATACTATACCAATAAAAATATTTCGGTTAGTTATCTCAGAGCAAAAAAACAGAATAACACCCAAAGGGTGTTAGATCTTTACGGAACCTCTAATCAAAAATACTGGTAAGATGGAACCAAGCAACTTACATGAAGTCCTACGTTCCGTTTATGAGGAAATGATGCCGATGTGCGCTGATATGGCTGCTGTGGCAAAAGGGGTCGCAGGATTAGGCGCTTTATTCTATGTAGCACTAAAAGTCTGGCAGTCATTGAGCCGTGCAGAATCGATTGATTTGTTTCCCATGCTGAGACCTTTTGCCATAGGCATCTGCATTATGTTTTTTACCACATTGGTTTTAGGAAGTCTTAATGGGGTAATGAGTCCCGTCGTTCAGGGAAGCCATTCAATGCTGGAGAATCAGGTCTTGGATATGAACGAGCTGCAGCAGAAAAAGGATCTTTTAGAACGAGAAGCGATGCTTAGGAATCCGGAGATGGCTTACCTTATTTCAAACGAAGAATTTGACAAGAAGCTGGAAGAGCTCGGATGGTCACCATCGGATTTGGTCACGATGTCCGGAATGTATATTGAACGGGAAATGTTTGCCATCAAGAAAGATATCAGAGATGGTTTTCGTGAATTTCTTGAAATTCTGTTTCAATCGGCAGCCTTAGTTATTGATACCATCAGAACCTTCTTTCTGATTGTCCTTTCAATATTAGGACCTATCGCATTTGCCATTTCTGTATGGGATGGTTTTCAGACGACGTTGAGCCAATGGCTGACAAGATACATCAGTGTTTACCTATGGCTTCCTGTTGCTGATATTTTCAGTGCCATTCTTGCCAAAATACAGACTTTGATTTTAGAACGGGATATCGAGATGCTCGCAGATCCCACTTTCATTCCTGATACCTCCAATACAGTATACATCATCTATATGGTAATCGGCATCATCGGTTATTTTACGGTACCGACGGTAACTGGCTGGGTGATTCAGGCAGGAGGTGCAGGCAACTTTATGCGTAATGTGAACCAGACTGCTACGAAATCAGGTAATGTCGCAGGAGCGGCAGTAGGTTCTGCAACAGGAAATATTTCGGGAAGATTATTAAAATAAAAATTACTGTTCTATGGAATTTAAAACGTTAAGAAATATTGAGAGCAGCTTCAAGCAGATCCGTTTGTTTACATTCGTTTTTGCGGTGTTGTGTTTTGGAGTAGTAGGTGTAGTTGTCTTTAAATCCTACCAGTTTGCCGAAGAGCAGCGTCAAAAGATCTATTTGCTGGATAACGGCAAATCATTGATGGTAGCCCTTTCGCAGGATATGTCAATTAACAGACCTGTAGAAGCAAGAGAGCATGTGAGACGATTTCACGAATTGTTCTTCACCATAGCACCTGATAAGAATGCTATTGAAAGTAATATCAAAAGGGCTTTCAATTTGGCTGACCAATCTGCATTCAACTACTACAAAGACCTTCAGGAGAAAGGATATTATAACAGGATCATCTCTGGAAATATCCAACAAAGAATTGAAGTAGACAGTGTTGTCGCCAATTTCGATAGTTATCCATATGTCGTAAAAACATATGCAAGACAGTTCATTATCAGATCAAGTAATTTGACCACCAGAAACTTAATTACGAACTGTTCATTGGTTAATTCTGTAAGGTCTGACAGCAATCCACAAGGATTTACAATTGAAAAATTCAATGTGATTGAAAATAAAGATGTCGAAACGGTTGAACGCTAATATGACCACAATGAAAAAACTAAGAGATAAAATCGAACATTACATTCTATGGGCAGAAGCTCATTGGAAAGTTCTTCCGGTATATAGACAAAGATTTTTAACCAAGGTTTTCTTTGGTAGTTATGTTTTGATAACTGTCATCGTCATTGTCAATATCTGTATTTCTACAACTCGAAGAAATAATACCATGTCTATCAATCATATTGACGGCATTTCTAAGAAACCTATCGAAAAAGAATCGAAGCATAATGAAATAGTAAACTCATCCACTAAAAAATAGAATATGAAAGATTCAGAGAAAATTAGAGTGACAGAAAATGATCTCTCACAAAATTCTAACGGAGTGAATGATCATCCCAAGGCTCAATGGGAAAGACTAAAGAAACCTTTCATCTACTTTTTGATGGCTACTGTATGTGCATCTTGCTTTTATCTCATCTTTAAGCCCAAAACCGATCATACCATTATTGAAGAGGCTGGCTTTAATGCAGCTATTCCACAGGCAAAAGACGGTCAATTGCAGTCTGATAAGCAAAAGGCTTATGAGCAGCAGTTATTAGAGCAAAAGAATGAAGAAAAGAGAAATTCAATAACAACTTTATCAGATTACTGGAATGACCAGAACGGTGTAAACTATAATAGCAACCCACCTTCTTCAACATCCACTAAAAGTGTACTTCAGCAATCCGATCAGAATGCTCTGAACAGTTATCGAAATGCACAGCAGACCTTAAGCTCTTTCTATAATCGGGATAATCAGGAGGTCAATAATCTGAGGAAAGAAATTTCAAGGTTAAAGAATGAGTCAATGCAAAATCATGCCGTTCCTGCGGGTCTGGGAATCAACGACCAGTTAGAGCTCATGGAAAAATCGTATCAAATGGCTGCTAAGTATCTTCCAACGATGCCAAAGCAGGAAAAACCAGCAGAAAAAGAAGAGATCGAAAAGCCAACGGAAAAGAAGGTTAAACTGACTTCAGCAATACCGGTACGTTCCAATGTTGTTTCCTCATTATACAGAGACCAGTCGGATAGTGCTTTTGTCGCAGGTTTGAATCAGAATCGATTTTATGACAGTCAAAATGATTCAGAAAACTTAGTTCAAACAAAAAACGCAATAAGAGGTGTGGTCTATGAAACTAAGACTTTGGTCAATGAAAGTACATTATCTATAAGGCTTTCAGAAGCGATGAAAGTCGGAAGAGCTGAAATTCCAGCGGGGAGCTTACTGATTGCAGTAAGCAAATTTCAGGGTGGGAGGCTTCAGTTAAAAATATCTTCCATTCAATCTCAAGATAATATCTATCCTGTAGAAATCAATGTTTATGACACTGACGGTCAGATGGGATTGTATGTTCCTTATTCAGCGGAGCAGAATGCGGTAAGCGACATTGTAGCTAATATGAGCCAGACTTCAGGCACTAATATTATGATGACCCAATCAGCAGGACAACAGATTGCAGCTGATCTGAGCAGGGGAGTAGTACAGGGATTGTCGGGCTATTTTCAGAAAAGAGTCAGACAATTGAAAGTAACTGTAAAAGCTGGCCATCAGGTCTTACTCTTACCTAAAAATAACTAATCAAAAAAAATAAAAATGAATACACAAAAGAGTCATTATATTCTCATTATGCTATTACTTTTATTAGTAAGCAAGGCATTTGGGCAGGATTCCGTGACAACCTATTATTCCTTGGAAGAGGGAAAATTAGAGCCTTTCAGGATACAAGTTACCTACAATAAAACCAGCCATTTGATATTTCCTACATCAATACGATATGTTGACCTGGGAAGTGATCTCTTGGTTGCCAATAAGGCAGATCCTATAGGAAACGTTCTTCGGGTTAAGTCAGCCGTCAGGGATTTTGAAGAAGAAACTAATTTTTCGGTCATTACTGAAGATGGAAAATTTTACAGTTTTGACGCATCCTACAGTTCTTATCCCGATATACTCAGCTATGATTTAGTAAAACTTCAGAGAGGTATGGAGCGACAGTATGCTGATGTATTATTTGAAGATCTTAAAGGAAGCTCAACTTCTCTCATCTGGCTTTTTATGGAAAATCTTTACAGGAAAAGCAACAGAACTATTAAACATATTGTTTCAAAAAGCTACGGAATTGAGTTTTCAGTCAGGGCACTGCACGTTAATGACAGCAAGTTTTATTTCACATTGCAGGTTAAGAATCAAAGTAATGTGGGGTATGCTATTGAATGGGTCAATTTTAAAATTGTCGATAAAAAGAACTTAAAGCGAACGGTCGTTCAGGATAAGATTTTAAAGCAGGTTCGTACCTATTTCCCGGAAAGGATAATAGCTGATCATTCAGACAGTAAAGGGATTTATATGCTTGATCAGTTTACACTCTTAAAAGATCAGGTTTTGGAGATTGAAATTCTGGAAAAGAATGGGGGAAGGCATCTGAAAGTACAGCTTGAAAATGAAGATCTTGTTCATGCAAGATTGATAAACAGTTTAACCATTAAAACGG
This sequence comes from Chryseobacterium indologenes, assembly GCF_002025665.1. GTDB lineage: Bacteria > Bacteroidota > Bacteroidia > Flavobacteriales > Weeksellaceae > Chryseobacterium > Chryseobacterium metallicongregator. Next base: position 1,292,400 of record NZ_CP018786.1, read on the forward strand.
AGTAAGATGCACAAAATATTTTTAACAGTCATCTTCATGATGATAATGGGTAGCAAAATATTTGCTCAACAGATGATTCCTAAGCAAATTGGTGTTGAATTTACCTATTCGGTATTTCCAAAATCTCCAGAAAAACAAAATTATATGTTAAGTACTGGGCTTGTTTCTTACTCGAAGAATGGTAATTACTTTTTTGGACTGGCAGAATATGGTAGAAAATATTATAAATACACAAGCGGCGATATCCCGATAGATAGTTTCCTGCTGAGCAGTGGGTACAGTTTTTATGTTTGGGGAGACTTCATGCGAAATGTCAATTTTAATCTGGGAATTGGAGGTCTTGTTGGTTACGAGCAGATTAATAGAGGTGATGAATTGTTGTATGATGGATCAAAGCTTAACTCTACAGGTAATTTTATTTATGGGACGAACGGTAAGCTGTCTATTGAAAGCTATCTGACTGAGCATTTAGTTTTCCTGGTCAACGGGCAACTTCGCTTTTTGAAAAATAGTCAAATGGTTAATTTTCACTCTCTGCTGGGGGTAGGAATAAGATATAATTTCTAAAAATAATGAAAAATGAAAAATATAATTAATACAGCTAAAATACAACTAAAGTGTTTCTTGCTACTATTTGTGATTGGACTATTTGTACAATCATGTGAAAAAGATGATTTGGAAATTCAGCAGAATTATCCTTTTAAGGTGTCGGTTATGCCTGTTCCTAAGGATATCGCTAAAGATGAGTATGTGGAGATCCGTATCAAAATTATTCCTGAAGGTAATTTTGCTGACACCAAATATTATCTTCGATATTTTCAGTTTGAGGGAGCAGGAAAGCTGCAGTATTATAACACTCAACCTTACTTTCCTAATGATATTTATCCTCTTTATGAGAAAGAGTTCAGATTGTATTATACTTCAACCTCTGAAGTTTCACAATCATTTACGGTATGGCTCTCAGACAGTTTTGGAAATGAGGAGAAAATTGAATTTCAATTCAACAACAAAAAGCTAAACGGATAAATACTATTTCTTTAGCTTACAAATATATATTTCCACTTCAAATAAAACCATCTAATTTGAGAAGTATTGTTTAGTATTTGCGGAAAGATGGTTGGCCTCCTAAAGGACAAGCATCTTTCCGCGACGCCACAAGAATCCAGACCGGGAACCGGCTCTGGATTCTTATTTTTAGAAATTTAAGTCCCTTATAAAATACCTTCATCGGAGAAAGAGAAGGAGTCGGTTGAAGTTATTATACAATGATCAAGCATGTTAATATTTAATAGTTGGGCAGCCTCCTTTATTTTTTGTGTGATGCCTATGTCTTCGCGAGAAGGTGTAAGGTTTCCGGAAGGATGGTTATGGGCTATAATAAATGATACGGCATTACATAATAGAGCTCCCTGCATGATGATTCTGATGTCAACAAGAGAAGAGGTAATTCCAGATTCTGATATTTTTTGTATTCCTAAGACCTTGTTAGCCTGATTCATATACATTGAGTAAAATGACTCTCTGTAGTCGATCTGATCTGCATCAAAATGTTCCCTGAAAATATCTGTAGCATCCTGGGAGTTCAGTACTTTTTTTTCAGCATTTCCTTTTCTTGTGTAGATCAATTTGATCTCATTTACAATATTATATTTCATTGTTATTGCTCTGAGTACGGCAGAGCCTTTTGTTTCCCGTACTTAAGTTAAAAAAGCATTTATTTAAAACATTATTTAAAACACTATTTAAAACACTATTTAAAACATCTTTGAAATGTTATGTATCTTTTCTGGATCAAAAGCCTTTTCAATCTCTTCTCCATTCTATTTCTTAAAAGCCTTTCAGGCTTCGCTGAATATTTTTCAAAAGAAAAACCGGAAAAAAGAAAGCAGATATGAAGTGTTGACAATGAAAAAAAACAAAAGGAAACGGAATAATTGGAGGGTACCTTTAGGGAGGAAACCGTTTATGCCGTAGTCTTTTGGTTGGATTAGCAAGACGGCTGGCAACAATACCTTAGCTGCCTTTTTACCGGTTTATTATGGAAAATGTTTCGTGTAATAGCAGTCAATAACCTGTTTTTGTATATGAAATGAATGTTTAAATTAACAATGTTGATTTTATTTGTATTTTAGTTGAATCTAAGAATGATGAATTTCTTTGCATCAATTTTCTCTTGTTGCACCTAAAAAATAAATTTAAACGTAATCACATCTTTTATAAATAAAAATTTTTTCCGCCTGATGGTTGATGTTAAGTGTTTCGTTTGATTTTACATGTTTCAAGCGTTAGACATTTATATTTAAAAGCCAAATACATCGCATAAGTGTCTGGGTTTAATTTCAGAACAGTTGTCCAATACTTTTATTAAAAAAGTATTGGTATGGAGAAGAAAGTTGAAATTAGTAACATTACCATAGAGGAGATTATCAAGATTTTTAAAGAAGAGGAGGGAATTGAATTGAGCATTGAGGAGGCGAAAAATATTTTAAGCTTTCTGACGATGCTCTTAAAAATTACCATTAAGAGTTTTTTAGAACAATAATATTTTCTAAGATTTATATATGAAAAAAGCCGATTTATATATCCGTGTGTCAACTGATGAGCAGGCAGATAAGGGATACTCGCAAAGAGATCAGGAGGAACGATTAAAACGTTATTGTGAAAACAATAACATTAAAGTAGGTCAAATCATTTATGAAGATTACTCAGCCAAGACTTTTATCAGGCCAGAGTGGATTAAATTACTGGATACGCTAAAGAAAAAAAGCTCAAAAACGGATCTGCTGCTTTTTACAAAATGGGATCGCTTCAGCAGGAACGCTGGCGATGCGTATCAAATGATTAACATACTTAGGAAAATTAACGTTGAACCGCAGGCCATTGAGTAACCTTTAGATCTTTCAATTCCTGAAAATAAAATGATGCTGGCTATATATCTTGCTGCACCGGAAGTTGAAAACGACAGGCGCGCTCTGAATACTTATTATGGAATGCGCCGTGCTAAAAAAGAAGGCAGATTAATGGGAAGGGCACCTTATGGCTACGCTAACAGAATAACGGAAAACGGGAAAAAGTATGTAATTCCGAAGGAACCGGAAGCTTCCAATATGAAATGGGCATTTAATGAAATGTCCAAAGGCATTTATTCAGCGAGCCAAATCATGGATATGATGAACAGAAAAGAAGGAAAGTCAGTTAAGATAAGTGCCTTTCTTGCAAGTTTACGGAATACCGCATATTGTGGGAAAATTTACGTGGAGCAATTCAATGAAGAGGAGGCTCATTTTGTTAAAAGTATTCATGAACCTTTGATCAGTGAAGAACTATTCGAAAAAGTTCAATGTATAATGGATGGAAATGTGAATCCAGCCAGACCTAATGTAAAAGTACTGTCTGACGATAATTTGCCATTAAGAGGTTTCCTTGTGTGTCCGGAATGTGGTCATTTGATTACAGGCAGTGCCTCTACGGGACGTTCTGGAAATAAATATTATTACTATCATTGCCAGTCCCCGTGTTCATACCGTTACAAATCTGAGATTATTAATTCTAAATTTTTAGAGATATTGCAGTCATTGGAAATGCGCATATCTATAAAAAATTATTTGAAAAAAGTACTGAGGCAAAATTTTGAAAAATTAATCAATAATCCCCAAAGAGAAAGGAAAGCAATTCTATTAGAAATAGATCGTTTAAACAGTAAATTGAAACAGGCAAGAAATAAACTGATGGAGGAAGTCATTGATGATGAAGATTATCTTGAAATTAAGACCGACTGTAAAGCACAAATTGAAAAGCTCGAAGCTAAATTAACTAAAGGAAAGGATAATAAGAAAATAGATTTTCAAAAACTACTAGACCAAGCATTATCGAACCTAGTAGACCTTGCGAAAGTCTATACTGATGGGGATATCGAGGTAAAACGTAAAATAATTGGTTCGATATTTCCTGAAAAATTGCAATTTTCAAAAAATCATTATCGAACCACCCGACCCAATGTTTTGCTCTCTTATATATACCAGATAAACAATGAGTTAGGTATGAAAAAAAACCGGAAAGAAAGTGAATTATCACCTCTTTCCGGTCTTGTACCCACAACCGAAGAAATATCGAAATATTTGATTGAAGATTTGGAAAGAATTTCTGAAATAACTAATCCATCATGTTTACCTTAACGAACGTGTACGCAATATTTTTATTTTTGGTTTTATTTGAGCTAATTTAAGCAAAAACTTTAAAAATTCATTGCTACTTCTCTATTAATGAAATAGACTTAAACAATTATAATGTCGATCAAAAAATGAACATTGTTCAAAAAATATTATATCTTTGCATAATAAAATATTATAATGAGTATCAGCGAAAGAAAGCAGAAGGAAAAAGAGGCCTTGAGATTATTGATTCTAAATGCAGCAAAAAAGCTTTTTGTAGAAAAAGGTATCGAGCATACAACCATCCGTAATATAGCGGATGAAATTAATTATAGTGTCGGAACTGTCTATGTCTATTTCAAAGATAAGAATGCTATTTTCCATGATTTGCATTCCGTTGGTTTTAAGGAGCTGGGAAAAGCCTTTAAAGAACTTTTTGAACTTGAGGATCCTATGACAAGGCTGAAGAAAATGGGTTCCGTATACATAAAGTTTGCACTGGAAAATTCAGAGATGTATGATCTCATGTTTAACTTAAAGGCACCGATGGATTACCTGGAAGAGCAGAAATACGATCTATGGCCGGAAGGGAGCGAAACGTTCGGATATGTTAAAAAGACAGTGGAGGACTGTATGAATCATGGACATTTTCAGGATCATAATTCCGAAGCACTGTCTTTTATGATTTGGAGTCTTGTGCACGGGATGTGCAGCCTTGAAATCAGTCAAAGAACCAAAGGGGTTAAATTTAGTAGCCCCGACACTATTATGTCGGAAGGCTATAACGAGTATTTAAGAATGTTGGAAAAATTGTAATTTTTTTAGTAAAAAATGAACGTTGTTCAAAATTTATCCAATAAAAATATAATAGTTTCAAAATTGAAAACATTGCTATGACATTAACAAACAAAAAATTGTACGACACAATTATCGTCGGTGGCAGCTATGCAGGACTTGCTTCTGCCATGACATTGGGACGTTCTCTAAGAAATGTCTTAATCATCGATAGTGGAACTCCCTGCAATAAGCAAACTCCACATTCGCATAATTTCCTGACCAGGGACGGGCTACCGCCCGGAGAGATCGCGGCGATTGCCAGAGAAGAGGTTTCAAAATATCCTACTATTGAGTTTTATGACGGTTTCGCAGTCCAAGGAAGCAAAATATCAGAGGGTTTTTTGGTCAACATTTCAGATGGTAAATCATTTAAAGGAAAAACATTGATCTTCGCAACAGGCCTATCTGATACGATGCACGACATCAAAGGTTTCACAGAGTGCTGGGGAATTTCTGTCATCCATTGTCCCTACTGTCACGGATATGAGTTCAGGAATAAAAAGACAGCAATCTTAGCAGAAGGAGACCGTTTGATCTATTTTACCTCTCTCATCAAGAATCTGACCGATGATGTCACTTTAATTATCTCAGACAAAAATGTAGGCAATAAAGACAGCTTTGCTACACTTCAAAAAAATGGTGTTAAGATTATTGAAAAGAAGATCGTTGAAATACAGCATCATAATGGCTATGTTGATCAGATCATCTTTTCTGACGTGACATCAGAACGGTTTGAAGCCGTATATTCGCCAGTACCATTTCGCCAGCAGTGCAATATTCCTGAGAAATTGGGTTGTGAGATTACTGAGAAAGGTCTGATCAGTATAGATACCCTACAGAAAACAAGCGTGGATGGTGTATATGCCGCCGGTGATAACTCTAACACATTACGTGCGGTTTCATTGTCTGTATCATCCGGAACTGTAGCTGGCGTTGGCGTTAATGCAGAGTTGTCTTTGGAAGCGTTCAACAAATAAATCAAAGGTATTAAATCTTTAAAAGGCAAAGTAATACATTTGATTGAGTCAAAATTCTGAATAATAGTAAACAGTACATTGTATCAGTGTGGTAAGTTTACCGACTGTTGGAATAGTAGTTTGCTAAATGCAACAGTAATTAATTAATAAACAAGACAATTTTTTTGTCCTAAAAAATGAACAATGTTCAAAATATAAACAATGTATATAAAAATTAAAAATCTATCACTGGTTCTGCTGCTGTATCTCGGCTTTTTAGGCCACGCACAAAATCATCTGGACCGCTATATTAAGATTGGTTTGACCAACAATGAGGTCATTAGGCAGAAAAGCTTCGACATCAACAAAAGCCTTTTTGCTCTTAAAGAAGCACAATCGCTATTTTATCCTAATGTTGCTTTGGTGGGCAATTATACCATTGCTGACGGTGGAAGGACCATAGATATTCCTATTGGGGATATGCTGAATCCAGTGTACAGTACTTTGAATCAGATCACCAATTCCAGTACTTTTCCGCAGTTGCAGAACCAGTCGGTCTTGATCAATCCCAACAATTTTTATGATGTCAAGCTTCATACGACGATGCCGCTGCTGAACTATGAGATTATTTACAACAAAAGGATTAATATGCAGCAGACAAATTTACAGAAGATTGAGCTGGAGGTCTATAAGCGTGAGCTCGTAAAAGATATCAAGATTGCCTACTACAAATACCTACAGCCCGTAGAAGGAATCAGAATTTATGAAAACGCACTGTCTATCGTCAAGGAAAATCAAAGGATTAATAGATCACTTTTTAAGAATGAAACATTAGTTCTTGTAATTAATTCTATCACCATATGATTCTCTATTCTCTTGGTTTAAATCCTTGTTACTTACTATATTAATGAATTGTTGTTCTGTTTTGTTTCCTGAGTTTACGACTTTTGTTATGCTTTGAAAAAAAAATGATAAAATTACATGCGAAATAATATCTTTGTAATAACAAGGAATGTGACTACATATGTTTGGTAAGTAGATTAATCTCGTAGAAGTGAATTTTTAATGATATATTTATAAAAAATATATTTAAGATTAGAATTATGATTTTAAACTATAATAAAGGATGTATAATTGCCCTTTTACTTTTAATTTTCACGATAAAATTAAATGCACAGATATATTCCACATTAGATATAGATAGTCTGCAAACAAAGGAGACAAAAAGACTAATGGAAAATGGTGATTATAATGGAGTAATTACTATGGAGAAGAAATTGCTAAAGCGGTCTAAGGAACTAAATTATACAAAAGGTGAGATCAGAGCATATATTGATTTAGCCAATTATTTATGTGGGGTAAACAGGAATCAAGAGAGTTTTTACTTTCTGTCGATTTCAGAGAAAAAGCTGAAAGAATTTAATGATCCAGTTCTGATAACAAGGCTTAATATAATTTACGGTAAGAACTACCATGGTTTGGGCTTATATAAGGAATCGTTATTAAGTTTTAATAAGGCTATTCGTCTTGCCTATCGTATTCCTGATGCCGAAGAAAGAAACCGGAAACTCAATTATATTTATAATCAGAAAATGATTGCTTTCCAGGAAAAAGGTATCATAGATTCTGTGTATGCTATGGAACGCAAATTACCTGTGAATTCTGCATTATACGTCTCTCTTGCTGAAAGAAATCTCAAAGGCAAAAAGTTAGATTCAGCAGAGTACTATCTGAATAAAGCTAATTCTTATTTCAATCAGATGCCTGCCGAAAGAAAATCTAGAATATTGCTGTCTTATGGAGGAATTTACTTTGAGAAGAAAAAATATGAGGAAGCGTTGAAATACTATTTCCAGTCGCTACAACTAGTCAAGAAAATTGGATTGAAAAAGTCTGAACGAGTAACTTATCAACATATTTATGAAACCTATAAAAAACAAAATGATATTGAAAGAGCAAATAAATATTTGGAAAAATATATTGCATTAAATGATAGTCTTAATAATGTGGAAAGAAATATCTTAGATATTCCGATAAGAAAAATTCTCGATGAGAATATTGAAAATGAAAAACATAAGAAATATTTTTTTTATTATATATTTGTTGGTATCGTTTTACTAAGCATCACATTATTTGTAGTTTTACATAAAAGCAGCAAAAGGAAAGAGAAGCAGAAGGATGTCCTTATTATGGAGAAAGAAAGAGAAACGGAAATTCTTAAGAAGAAATTATCTTCATCGATTGATGAATTGGTACAACTGGCTATCCATAATGATCCTGCATTCCTGGGGAAATTTGAAGAGGCATACCCTCAATTTTATAATAGTTTGTTACTGCAATGTCTTAACATTACTCTTAAAGAATTCAAGCTTTGTGCATTAGTAAGGCTTAATTTTTCTAATAAAGAAATAGCCCAGTACAACCATATATCTGTCCGCACTGTTGAATCACAGAAATACAGGCTTAGAAAAAAGCTTGGGATCGCTGCTGATATTGATTTTAACAAATGGATCCTAATGCTGTAACAAAGAGGGTTATTATGATTCTTAGGTAACTGCATTTATACTGCAAATAAATGTAATATGTTGTAAAATAGGATTTTGTATTTTTGAGTGCGAATGCAGTAAGATCTTTTTTATAAGATTGTTGTAAATTTGCTGTAATAATACTATATAGGAATTATCATTAAAAGATGACCCTGATGTGTGATTTTGTTTTTCAAATTAACGCAATTCCAATTTTGATTTAATTCATCGCAAATCGAGACTAATTGAATAATGTAACAGACTCAACTATTATATGATTCTTTTTTTTATCACGTTAGTGCTCAAATAGGAATTGGTTCATAAGAATAAATGCTAGAGCAGAGTCCCATTGCTTGCGTTGAGATAATTATGATTATATTTTGCTAAAGAATACAACAGAGAAAAATTCATTTATGATTAAAAAAAAATTATTGGTACTGTTCTTCGTTCCCCTTTTCTTTACAGCCAAGCTTCCGACTAAAAAAGAAATAGACAGCCTTATCCTGGTTGCGTATAATAATCAGTTTAATGTTGATGTCGTAAAATTTGTAATGGATTCAAAAACTGTACTTTCTAAAAGCGAGCAAATAGGTTACTCAAGAGGAAGAACTACTTCCTGTGTATTTATAGCAAGTGGATTGTATGATTTGGGTGATTATCAAAAAGCCCTGACATATCTTTCTATTGCGGAAAAGGAAAAATTCGCACAATCTGATTTTATAGTACTTTCAGAAATATGCAGAATGAGGGGAAGGATATATAGTAGCATGGAGTTTAAAGATACAGCTATTAAATTATTCAAAGAAGGAATTGGATACATCGATAGAATAAAGGATGATGGTAAGCGAAAACAGGCTTTGTCTCTGGCTTTTCAGAATTTAGTTGAATCTTATGAGAAAGCCAAAAAGTTTGATTCAATGTATGTATATTTAAAAAAGGAAAAAAATGTTTTAGATAATTCCAATGAAAAAAATGTTTTTCCCAATGCAATTAATTTTTACTCCTCGCTGGGTCAGTATTATACATATAAAAGCAAATATGACTCTGCAGCATATTCTTTTGCTAGAGCTGAAAATCTGATCAGGAAGTACAGCTTTCCTTACACGTCTGCCAATGAAAAGGGAAGAGGACTTATGGAGATGAGCAAGAATAATCCAGAAACAGCATTAAAACATTATTTTCTGGCCTTAGACAATGCAAAGAAAAACAAATTTAAGTCTGAGGAAGTTGAGCTTTATTCTTTGATAGCATCTGCATATTCAAAGAGTGGAAATATATCAACATCAAAAGAATATGATCAGAAGGCCTTACTACTAGCAAGTAGGTTAAATTTAGAAAATAAACAATCTATTGAATATATTTCCAATGAAATCCTCAAAGATAAGATTAAGAAAGCATCTGAGAAGAATCACACAGTTTTAATTGTGTTTTCCATATTTTTCTTTGTTATATTATTGGGGGTGACTGTGGTGTATCTTCGTACATACAAAAGAAATAAAAAGTTAATTTCAGAAACAGTTCAGACGCTGTTGCAAAAAGAAAATGCTTTGTTGATGAAGGAAAAGGAAACAGAAATTCTTCAGCAAAAACTGGGTGGATCTTTTTTTGAAGTTGTTCAGTTAGCTAAAGAAAATTCACCGGAATTTTTTACCCGTTTTAATGAAGTATATCCTGAGTTCAGGAATAAATTGCTTGAAATTTCCCCTCGCTCGAAAACAAGTGAACTTACCTTTTGTGCGTATTTATTTCTGAATTTTTCCACTAAAGATATTGCAGAATTTACTTTTACGTCTCCCCGAACTGTTCAGACCCGTAAATATAATATTCGTAAAAAATTTAATATTCCTACTGATGAAGATCTGTATATATGGATTCAGAATATTGCCAGAAAATAAAGTACGCTCTGCTGCCTTTTATTATTGCTAATTTACGTATCTTATACGTATCATATTTGGAGGTAATCTCCTGTTTTTTTTTGTTTCTTTATTTATTCAATAATTAGATCGTAGATCAGACGTAAAAGGTGTATTGCCATTAACAATTTTTATACATTAGCAATCTCAGAAGTCAGATTTACTCTCTTTGTAGAGAGGTTTGTCGATATTAAAGGGGCAGTATTTGATGGGCCTGCATGGTATATGCTGGATGGAAGAAATTTAACCTTATTGTCCACAGGAGTTCAGGCCAATGCAGCTAAAATTGGACTGATAAATTAGCCTCCTAATGCCACAGACCATTATTTGAAACAAAAAGGATTGTCTGCATTGTTAAGTATAGGAGGTACACAAACAATTACTCGTGTACAACAGAACTTACCCAATATTAATTATACCGGTACATCTTCCAGTAACGGGGCACACAGTCATCAATATGATGATAGAGGCGATAAGCCTTGGCGTCACGGCAATGGGGGAGTTCAGCTTGCCAATACAGCCCAGCTGAACAATCAAAATATAGGTTCGGCAGGCAGCCATTCTCATACAGTCCAGGTAAGTTCTGGTGGATCCAGCGCAAGCATTGATATGGAACCAAAGAATTTGGCGGCCAATGCTTTTATTTATTTAGGTTTTTAGTTTTAAAAAATACACGATGAAAAAGAAATTATTTTATTTTTATTCAGGTTCTTGTCTCAATTACTGTTCAGGGACAAGTGGGGTTGGAACGAGTACCCCAGTTCCAATTCTATTTTAGATGTCACGTCTGCAAATAAAGGAGTACTGCTTATGAGAAACAGTCTCACCAATACTGCATCTCCCATACCTTTATCTGCTCATGTAAAAGGAATGATCACCTATAATCTTGCCAATTCTAGCAATGTTTCTGAAGGTATATATGAAAATAACGGAATCAGCTGGTATGCTGTTTCTTACGATTATCCTTATTGTACAATTTCAAACAGTTTTGCATCAGCAGATCATAAAGGATGGTATTTATTTGGTGGAAGAGGTGTTTCTTCACTTCCACAAATATACAGGCAAGAGCAGTAAGTCTTGGATTTACAGTCAATCTACCCAATGCAAATGATAGAATTATTAAAACAAAGGATGTATCAGAAACGTTGGGCTCTCTGACAGGAAATGCTGCTATAACTCTTGCACAGTTCAATCTTCCAAATGTTATTTTTGCGGGGAGTACAACTATGGTGGTACCCATATAAATACCTATACTGACAGAGGAACAGGCGTTTCTGTAAATAGTGGAAGTGGAGCCAATAATCCAGTAGCATATAATACATCAGGGACCTACAATACAGCCGCTGCCGGAGCTCATACCCATAGTTTGTCATTCGGCTCAGGAGGTATTTCTCAACCCATAAGCATTACTTCCGGTTATTTGGTGACCAATGTTTTCATTTATTTAGGAAGTTAATAAACGATGAAAAAAATAAAATTTATAATAGTTTTAGTGATGATTATTTGTAATTATCATACTATAAGCGGACAAGTGGGAATCAATACTCCTACACCGGATCAAAATGCAATACTGGAAATGTATACCAATAATAAAGGATTGTTACCTTCTCGGGCATCTCTGGTCAATATAACCAGTGCTTCTCCACTTTCTCAGCATATTAAAGGAATAATTGTCTATAATAAATAATGCCAGTGTAAGTGAAGGACTTTACGCAAATAACGGAACCCAGTGGTTTCGCTTGTCTACAGAAGATATGCCTTTTGGATATATAAAATACAGTGTTTTAGCAGGTGACCACAGCGGTTGGTACCTGTTGAATGGAAAAGCTGTTTCTTCTTTACCCGCAGTGGCTCAGGCAAATGTGGCATCACTTGGCTTTACTGCCACAATTCCGGATGCTGCCAATAGATATTTGAAAGCAAAAACCGGAACAGAAGTTCTCTGGGAACTACACGAGGTAATTCTGCAGTTATCCTTGTACAAGCTAATCTGCCGGCGATGACGTTTTGCGGTACCGCTCTTTCGGTAGGTAATCACTTTCATAGCCTTACAGATAGAAGAAAATACTTCAGTCAATGCCGGAGGTCTTGGCAATGATAATGCCGATGATACTGCCGGAATATATACTACAAGCAGCGCAGGAGCCCATTTCCACTCCTTTACTATAAATACAGAAGGAACAAGTACACCTGTACCTATTGATCCAGAGCATCTTAATCTTAATGTTTTTATCTAATTAGGACGACTCAATCATAATTTGAATTAGTGTCTATGTTTCCAAGTTGAACACCAGCAGTGACCTGATATATACCCGCCTTGGCAACATTATGGTATTATTGACTGCATTCCAGGTACCTCCTCAAGCTGTATTAATATTAACCAATCGAAATACTACTGTATTTTGAGCCAGGTTTACTGGTAATTTGTTAAAATGTTTGTCGTTTGTTAGACATTAAAATATTTCCCGGTATTTTCAGGGAATCCCACAAAATTATTGGCAGAAATCTGTGACACAGCACCAATTCCAGCTGCAAGTAATAGTCCTGTTACCAGCATTAGTGACAGAGGCAACTGAACGGAGCCTCACATTACCATTCACATCCAAAGTGGGATCAGGGGCGGATGTACCAATACCAAAATTGCCTGCTGAAGTAATGGTCACATTAACAGAATTATTGGTATCAAATTTATCATTTGGAGCAACTATACCAAGATAAGCTTTTCCTCCTCCAATATACGATTTCAGGTTAATTGCTCCATGAGTATAATTAATTCCATACTGGATCTATCCCTATCCAGTGATTGGCAGCATCAACGGATAAGGTATTTCTATCAACTGATATAGTAAGGTTACTGGTAAGGCTGCTGTATGCTCTTTCATCTGGAATTACTGTATACATGCATCCACTTTTTTCCATAAGCCGTAAATTTAGACATGTTTGTAGGAAGTGTTTATAGCTATAAAATATACTGCATATACACTGCATATGCTATATATTCTTCATTTTAAAGGTGAATATATAGCATATTTAAATAAGTACATAATACGTATTATGTTTTTTAGTTACTTTCTGAGCTTATTTGTTCCTTTGGGAAAGAATTTTAAAACGATAAAAAATGAAAAAAATTGTATTACTTTTATTTGTCTTGCTTTGCTCGATAGTGTATTCGCAGGTAGGAATCAACACGACAGCTCCCACACGCACCATTGATGTAAATGGAGATGCAAGAATCCGAAGTCTGCCCACCCTTACCAGCCCAACTGTTTCTCCGCTGTTTAGTGATGAAAATGGAGTTTTAGGAAAGGCAACGATTTCTCTTCAATCCCAGATTGCTTTTTATACTTCCAATGACACTTTTACTTTTGTAGCTTCAAGCTATAATGCAGGAAATGATCAGATAGTTCCAATATTATCTTCGCATGCTACTCTAAATACAATAGGTGTTACAGTTCCAGCAACAGGGAATATCAATATAAGTCAGACAGGAACCTATATGTTATCAGGATCTATAACGCCAATTCTGGCAATAAGTAGTGGCGGCGACGGATATGCTTACATGGCAGTAAACCTTGAGGTCAGCACTAATGGCGGAACATCTTGGACTTCTATATCAGGAGGAAGATCAATGTTTCCTAGAGTAACTACTGGAGTTGATAGAACTTATAGTTTTGTAATTCCATCAGTACTTAAACAATTAAATGCTGGTGACTTAGTTAGGATTAAGTTTTACAGAACATCCACAGATCCTCCTGCATCAACTTTACAGGGATCTAGTGTATCCGGTATAACACTAGCAAATGGTTTTGGTGCACCATCATTCACATTTGCAATAACAAAACTATAATATTTTTGTAAATCTCTTCTGTTGGATTTATCTTTCTTATAATTATAGGGAGCATTCGAAAGAATTATTTTTTTAAGAATTTAAATAATGATAAGAATTTAATATAGTTGCTATTTAATGAGAAAACCGGTTTCCCTGCCGGTTTTCTTTTTTTATTATTGAAAATATAATTCATTTCAAATTTTAGTGGGCAAGTATACGCTATATTTCTACTGCATGGGAATAATTTTTTGTTGTTAATGAGGTGAGGTAGTTCCATTTCAATACGTACGTATTATGTAGTATTATTTTGTTTACATCCTAAATTTAGGACTTTCTTTGAAGAATTTTTAAAACAACAAAGAATGAAAAAAATTGCACTACCTTTAGCTGTTATTTTTACCTCAATAACACACTTGCAGGTAAGAATCAATACAGCGAGCCCTACACAAACCTTTAATGCTGCTGAAGATCTCACTAAAGAAACTTCGATATAATCCTATAATACTTATTTGGGATTTAGTCCTATGGCTCCTACCCATACCCAAACGATCCCGTTGATTTTAGAAAACGGATATCTTACTAAACTTACTGGGACCTCTGTAGGTACTGTAGGCGGAGTTATGGTAGATTTATTTATTTTATAGGAACTTCCTATTTGGGGGCTACTTTGCAGGCAAGAGCAAAAACTGACAATACTACCTATGCAACAGTGACGTTGTCTAGCAGCCAATCTGTTTTCGGAAAACCTCTCGAATGGCTTGCCAATGCAGGAAATAACCCTAGTTTTCCGACTGCCGGACATACATTGAGCTATTCTAACGGACAGATTAGTGTGACTTTTGTAGATTTTCCCATCTATTATCCTAACGCAGGCTTATTCGTTATTTATACTACAGATAAGATAAAGCAGACCAGCTAATCATAAGTCAGTATTAGGTATAACAAAAAACTATTTTTTTGAATTACCATTATTTTAGAAAAAATGTAGAAGAGGAGAACAATACTTCCAGCGGGTAGTAAGCAAAGAATTTAGTTGAGCTCAAAATTTTTTAAGATTAGAGACTCAGGTAACACTTTACACGGAGCTAATGCAGGATGTGCAGTGTGCTCCAACCGCCGCCATTCATATTGACAAATGCAGGATTATAATATTTTTGCAAATCTGTTTTGCTGGATTTATCTTTCTTTATAATACAGTTGCAATTTAATGAGAAAACCGGTTTCCCTGCCGGTTTTTTTAGCAGTGATAGTCATTTATGGGGACAGAATATTAGGCGAGCTGTCTTTATAAATTAGAGTTCACACAATGGTCTAAAAATAGGATAACAGATTCTTAAATGATAAAGAGGGAAATAGCTTCCTCAATATTCTTTTTGGTATGTATAATTGTAATCTACCAGCCTGGTGCAGGAGAGAGAAAGGTAATCCCATCCTGTAAGTTTTTGAAGATCCAGCCTAGGAAATAAAGTCCTTTACTTGTTGAGCTGATATTTGGTGTTACAACAGTATCGGGAGAAATTGTTCCTACTCCTACGTTTCCGATTGAGGTAACCAAAATCATTGGCTTATTGTACTCCTGTTGGAGGATTACCTTCGTTTTTTTCATGTGAAATATTCCATTGAAGGTTATGGGTATTGATGCCCACCTGGACCTTACTATATAAGAGAGTTAAAGCGTAGTAAGTATTATGATTTTTTCATTTTAAAGTGAATTTTATAATTAATTAATGTCATGTTTGTAATGCAGAGGAAACGTGAAACACAGTGTGAAATAAGTATATGTACGTATTTAAGAATAAATAATATTTTTGATAAACAAAACTCTTTTAGTGTTTTGTTTATTGAGTAACGGGTAATATTAACAATATTTCAGGGAGATAATAAATAATTGATAATTAAGAAAACTGAAGCTTTTATAAGCAGGTACTTTATATTAGTATAGCAGCTTTTTTGTTTTATAAGTAGGTATTACGTATTTCTATAGTTGTTAACTTAATGTTTTTACATGAAATTGCATGAAATAAATTAGAAGATTAGCACTGTTTTTACTCATATAGTAAAATTCAATAAAAAGAGAGAAATCTACTATTCCTCCGATCATTTTTTTTTCAAAATACTTTTTTTATTCATTTTTTCCCAGGTCGGAGGAATTATTAACCACAAGGATTCGTAGTTTCTTATAGTTTAAATGAACGACCCTGCTGAATAAACAGGCTTTCATAAAAAAAGGAGGAGGTTTTTATTGTGCAGAAACAGATTATTGTGTAAGAATAAAAATATAATCATAATTAAAACAAACATAAGATGGAAAAAGAATTTAATCCTGTGATAAAAGCAGTTCAAGGTTTAAGAAAGCTGGCTGTAGAAATTAAATTTACGAACCAGGAGATGCGCACCAGTGATCATCAGATAAGGCTGAATATTGGGGAATGTGGAAAATTAATTGCGTCTACAAATAATGGTATGGTTATTAATTTGTGGATAAGAGAGAAAGAACATTTATTGGAAAATTTGGATCACCAGCTTAGAATCCTCGAAAAAATTGAAGAAAAGTTTAAAAACAGAGATGCTGCCAATTTGGTAGAGGACTGGGAAATGACTGAATATTATAAAGATTTGATTATGAATAGTATTGGAGGGCTAAAAGAAGCTGGGGATGTAATTTTTGTTGGTGAAAGCCTTGATAAATGGAATGATATCTGGACAGAAGTTTTTAAGACCTTAGATAATATCTTATCAATAACTGAAACTTATAAGCTAAAACTCAAACTGATGGAAACATTAGATCCGGGAGAAGTGGATGTTTTAACGATGGATATCATTAAGCATATTCCGTTACATTATTCTGATGAAGATGCTCTGCAATATGAAAAGGAATATTTATTGGCTTATCATGAATTAAAAGAATCTCAATCTAAGAAAAAAAATATTTGGGATAAAGTGATGGATATTCTGGCTGGAGGTATTGAAGAAACGCCAGCTCATAGAGTTCAGATGAAGAGATGGATGGAAGGAGTTTAGGGTACTTTTTAATCAATTTAAATGTCTTTGAATAAGCCGCAGAATTTTTCTTCGGCTTTTTTTGTAAGATTTTTGGAATGAGCAAAGAAGAGATTCTGGATTTATTAGGTGTCCTTATAAATTTTCCAGAATGTGTCTATTGACTATTATTTTTATAATCTATAATCAGGCAGATTCAAATTTTAGACTTTCTTATTGACAAGATTATTTTTTCTATCTATAAATACCAGTAGCAGAAATGATATTTTTCTGGACCTGTAATGTATAAATACATAGAATAATTCAATTTACATCAGTAAATATTTATATTTATTGGTTTGATTTATAGGTGTTTATGTTGTTTTAGTAACAATACGCATATATTACGTATTGCTGTTTTATGTGAATATCTTATTTATTCATTCTATTTGTTGAACAAAAACATGTTATATGAAAAAATTATTTTTAATGGCTGCATCGATTTGTTATCCAATTGCTTACTCTCAGGTAGGTGTCAATACAAACATGCCTGATGCTACTTTAGATATTAAAGCGCAGAATGCTACTGGTTCTATGAGAAGTGTAGACGGATTATTAATCCCCAGGGTAGACAGGGAAAGAGCTATGAACATGTCCCCTGTTAAGGCTTCTACGCTTATTTATGTTGATAATATAAGTACTGGTACTGCAACGGGTCAGGCTTCTAATGTTGATTCGTTTGGATTCTACTATTTTGATGAGAATCTGGGTAAATGGATAAAATTAAATGGAGGAAGTAGTACAAGTGCTACACAGCAACCATTTACTGCGATGACCAATCTTTCATCAGGTACTTTTAATATGTCCGCAAATAACAACCAGCAAGGGGTGACTCTTTTTGAATTCAATATTTCGAATGGCAATCTGATGATGCCTCCGGCAAATGCCTATAAGGACAGGACCATTTCAATAAGAAATAGTGCAGATGCAGCATTTGGATTTACATTTCAGGAAGCATATGTTACCAATCAGATCGCCGTATCGTTATTAACAACCCGATCAATTATGTTTCACAGTGATGGAACCAGATGGTATCAGACGGCTGGCTTTTAATATAAACTAGATAAAAAATAAACAATACAATGAAAAAAATATTATTAGGCATCGTACTGATGCTATCAGGTTATTTTGTACAGGCACAAATAGGCACCAATCAGAATGTTGAGAATACATTATCAAATTCCAATTTTTTTATGGATGCAAGTAAATTTAACAACTATGCAAACAGCATTGGAAAAGGATTGGGCTTTCCCAGGGTGGATCTTACGAAGTTTAAATTTGATGTATCAGTAATCAATAATGTACAGATATTATCAGATTTTGATGGAATGATGGTATATAACTACGGTAGCGGAAGTACAATGTTAAACGAGGGACAGCAGGTTGCAGTGACTCCCGGATTTTATTATTTTTCCAATCCTGCAGCTTCGGGAACTATAAGTAATGGAAAATGGGTGCGTCTACTCACAGATATTAAATCGGTTGTATCAGATCTTAAGATTCCCACAAATGTTTTGTATGCCAGAGGAACTTCTACCTCATGGAAGGCAGGATCCAATACTCGAAACCCACTCTGGTTTGATGTAACGGATCATATCAATAATGAATATATCACCAGAGTGAATCAAGAAAAATTTTTGATAAATAAGGGAGGATTATATACCTTTGATGTTCGGGCGAACTTTTCAGATATTCCTGAGAGAGCAGTTTCGTTTACATTTGATGCTTCAGGTACAGGCTTCACACAGGCTTTGCAGAATACATTGAAGCTTTTTGCTAAGGCAATACAGATGACAGCGGATTACGGGTCCTCAACTAGTGGTGTAGCATTGGGGTTGGACGCAGGAGTTCAAAGTTTAAGTTTTGCAGGTAGCCGATTTCTAGAATCAAAGGGATATACTTTTATAGCTACAACAATCAAATTAAACCCAGGGGATACTTTTAATCTGTCAACAGTTATGGCTAAGCCTGGATACTACAGAGAAGCAGGATGTTATATTTCTGTAATGTATACGCCAATACCATAGTTCGAAAAGGTTCTAAAAACTATATAAATGATGAGAAAGATTAATGTAGAGGCCATCCAAAGAAAATCAGTTTCCCTGCTGATTTTCTTTTTTAATCGGTTTATGCAATCGGATTGGTGCTATCTTTTCAGATCATAAATAGTGCGAACGTATGAATAGAACATAAAAGATTTGAATAGTAGATTTAATTGGTCAATCCGTAGGTGATACATGATAATCTTTAACTTTAATAAGCGCTCAATCAAAACGGTAGAGATAAAAACTACAAGGACAATTGATTCACTATAATGTTAGGTTTTGTTGATCTTAAATTATTTCCACTGCTGATGGATATATAGAAATAGCGTTCTTATAACTTGTTATAATCAATCCGATGAGAAATAACTTATAAAGAATGCTCTGATATTATTGTGGCTCCTACCACAAAAGATATAGAATTATGCTGAAGTTGTGTAGAAAATGCTGGCAAAAAATTAGCAGTACAAGTTTTGTTTAATACTGGTTACTCTATATCTACTGCGTTGATGTATTTTTTAATTCATATCGGCTTAAGTAGATTATACGCATGTTGTTTTTTGACTTCTAAAGTAATTTTCACGTAGCTTGCTTCAAATAAATCACAAAAATGAGAAAATTAAAAATTCGGGTTGCTATTTTCATAGCCATCATTCCTTCAGTTGTATATGGACAGGTGGGTATCAATACAAAAGATCCCAGTGAATCGCTGGACGTAAATGGAAAGGTGAAAATTCGTAATCTGCAAACGCTGGCAAGTTCTACGGTTTACCCGTTGCATGCCGATGAAAATGGAGTTATAGGAAGGGCTAATCTCTCACCACAGTCACAAATAGCTTTTATACATCCAGTGATGAATTTTGGTTTCCAAAACAAATTATAATTCCGGGGAGGAGCAGATTGTACCCATACAGTCTTCTCATGCATCACTGAATACATTAGGGACTGTGCTTTCATCAGCAGGAAATGTCTTAATTAATCAAACAGGGACCTATATGATTTCAGGATCAATTACTCCACAGCTGACCATCAACAATGATGGAAATGGATTTTATTTACATGGCTGTTAATATTGAAATCAGCTCCAATGGAGAAGGGTTGTGGTCATCTGTATCAGGAGGGAGAGCTATATATATTTACAAGAGTAGATCCGGGGCTAATGAGAAACTATGTATTTACCATCCCTTCAGTAACAGTACAATTAACTGCCGGTGACAGGCTAAGAATTAAGTTTTATAGAACTAAAGCATCCAATACGTTACAAGGGTCAACGGTAAGTGCTATAAGTTTGGGAGCCGGGTTTGGAGCACCTACTTATACACTGGCGATAACAAAACTGTAGTTTCATAAATCATTGTCTTATTCTTGCAGAATATTGACAGATACGTACTTTATACGTATCATCGTTTTGTTTGAAATGAAAAATTAGTGGTAATTTGTATTTGTACTTAATTGGGCGATTATAACCAATTTAAGGACGAAGAAATTGTTGTTATTTATTGGTTTGTAACTAATAGTATGCTATTGAAAAACAGAAAAAGAATTGAAATTTTAAGAATTTATTTGTTTGATTTTGTACGACCTCAAATCACTAAATAACTGAGAAATTTAACATAAAACATTAAAACATGAGTGTTAATTTTAAAAATATTCATATTGGTTCAATGGTTAAGCAAAGGACCATTGAGCTGGACATCGATATTTCGCGTATTTGTAATTTCTTTAAGTGCAGTGCTGATGAAGTTGAAACAATGTTTCTGCAGGAGGATTTACCTACCAATATCTTGTTGAACTGGAGTAAATTATTAGAGTATGATTTTTTTAGACCATATTCACAACACCTGATTTTATTCTCACCACCAGCAAAAAAAAATGACAGTGACATAGAAAAAAGTAGCACTCAGCTGCCTCAATTTAGAAAGAATCTATATACTAAAGAAGTGATTGATTTTATTTTAGAACTTGTCAATTCACACCAAAAGACAAAAAGACAGATTATTGATGAGTATAGAATTCCTAAAACGACCCTTTATAAGTGGATTATGAAATATAATAAAAAGGAGATAGAAGAATAAAAATAAATTGATTAAAAGTCGATTTGTCTGCCATTTACTTCATCCAGGTAGTAGGTTTTTATGATGGGATGAAATTTTTTGGTAGTTATAAACAACCTATAAAAAATAACATGAATAATTTACAACCTAATTATAAGTTAATTTATCAGGATATTATAGCTAAAAAATATCCTGATAAAAAATCCAAATGTGATGGTATCCTTAATAAGAATGAACTGTCTGTGCTGGATGTTATCAAATTGAATAATATCATCTTTGATAATATCAATAATGAACCTAGTAAATCAAATCAAAGACTACGCTCATATGATAAGATAACAATACTTCAAATATTGGATTATCAAAAAATACATCGGTTGAATAACACTGAAATTGCAATGAAGTTTAACATGAGTAGAAATACGATCAGTAAGTGGAAGAAATTTTTTTAATAAACCGGTAATTTTGATTTTGGAGGATGTTCGATTAGTTTTGAAAAAAAATAATAAATAGTTAAACAGTTTTAATAGAAAATAAAAATGTATGGCTGATACGATCAAATCATTCGTTTCTTCTCAAAATAATGATCCAATTATTCGGCATACCCCGTTAAAAAGATTGGGTCTTATTGGAGGGATTTCGTGGCATTCAACTGTAGAATATTATAGTTACCTCAATCAAATAGTCAATAATTATTTTAATAACAATACAAACCCTCCTCTTATATTAGTCAATCTTGATCAGTATAATATACATTCTTTACAACGGTTGGGCAGATGGGATTTAATAGCCAAAACGCTGATTGAAGCTTGTGATAAATTACAGCAAGCGGGAGCTTCTTCGATTATTTTTTGTGCTAATACACCCCATAAGGTATATGATGAGGTACAACGGCGCAGCGCAATTCCTATACTACATATTGCTCACGCAATAGGAATGAACATTAAGAAAAGAGAACTTTGTAAGGTTGGGTTAATTGGGACGATATTTACTATGGAAGAATCGTTTATTACAAAAATATTGAAAGATGATTATAATATTATGGTGATCGTACCTGAAAAAGAAGAGAACAGGAAAAGACTCCATACAATAATACAAAAAGAATTATCTCGCGGGATTATAAACCCTGAAACAAAAAAATATATACTGGATCAGCTTATGTTACTGGAAAAAAAAGGAGCAGAAGGGATAATACTCGGATGTACAGAGTTTCCACTTATTATAAAGCAAAATGATTTGGAAATTCCAATATTCAATACAACATTAATGCATGCTCAAATGGGAGCAGACTTTATACTTGGACTTTAGTACTAACATTATAGTATTTTAAGGGTTTACTATGTTAATTTTAATATTCAAATAATAATGAAGAAAAAGATTTTATTTGCGGTGATTTATCCGCTGGTTTTATTGATGTTTATGATGAGCCCAGTTATCAGAATGACCGCACAAAACAGCAAAATTGATTCAGACACCTATAAAACACTTAGAATAAAACCCAGCGATGCTGATCCCAGTGTACGAAATTGGGATAGTGTGCACGTTGTGTACTATGATAGAGCCATTAAAAATAATAAGATATTATTATGGCTTACCGGCACCAATGGATCAACTAATCATATGCCACAAAGTTTTTTTAAAACAGCATTAGATCAGGGATATAGAATTATAGCCCTTTCTTTTATCAGTACACCCGGGGTTTCACAGATCTGTGTTGGTAACAAACTCGATGAAGATATAAACTGTGCCGCTGAGTTTCGTAGAAAACGAATTTATGGTGACAATATTTTCTCATCTATTCCGGATCAATATCAGGATGCTATTGTACCTCGCTTGATCAAGCTTCTACAGTATCTGTCAAAAAACGATAAGGAAGGAGATTGGTCGCAATATTTAGATCAGAATACCACTAAACCGATATGGAGTAAGATTGCTATTGCAGGCCAATCTCAAGGTGGTGGCATGGCTGAATTTATTGCTCAGCATGAATCAGTTGCGAGAGTACTTAGCTTTTCCGGAGGGTGGGATTATAGCAATTCAAGAATGAAAAAAATTGCCGGATGGTATTCTCAGAAGCTGATCACAGCGCGTGAAAATATTTTCGCAACTTATCATGTACAAGAATTGGCAGCTGTACAGCTGGCTGAAATATGCAAAACATTAAATATACCTTCAGACAATGTTTTTGCCTTGGATGAGCCCCTCCAGAAACAAAAAAAAGGCAATAATCCATTTCATACTGAAGGGATTGCAAATCCTGTATATAAAAATATATGGATAAAAATGCTTGGTTCAGGATTGTAGGGAATTCCTCCTTTGAGCTAAATTTTGAAAGTGAAAACAATTAACATGGAAAGCTTTAACCAATAAAGGATTCGGTGTGTTGGAAACTATATAAATGACAAAAATTGAGACTGTTCCAAATGTCTATATGATGTATTGGAAAAAAATCGGGGGCACAGTAACCCGCTTGGTAGATTTTGAAATGGGCTTGTCATATAGTAATATTATCAGTCCTTAGCATAATTCTGAATTTAAAAGGAACATTTTTCATTACTAGGTAAAATATAGGAAATTTAATAATTAACAAATAATAAAAAATGAACAATAAACAAAAAGTAGCAGAATTACTAAAATCAATCGAAACAGATGCAGCAGAGCCAATTTCATACATTAATGGCGATAAATACAAACAACATAATTTAGCTGTTGGTGACGGATTAGCAGGCTTTGGTGAAATATTACAGATGCTTCCACCAAACTCTGCAAAAGTAAATACCGTGCGTATTTTTGAAGACGGTAACTATATTTTTTCACATACTGATTACAATTTCTTTGGGCCAAAAATAGGGTTTGATATTTTCCTTTTCGAAGATGGAAAAATTGTAGAACACTGGGATAATTTACAAGAAACTTCTGGACCCAATCCAAGCGGACATACAATGACGGACGGTGAAACTGAAGTTAAAGATCTTGACAAAACTGAAATCAACAAAATATTGTCCGGAAATTTTGTGAATGATATTTTGGTAAACGGAAAAATGGAAAGACTTTCAGTGTATATTGATGATAACAATTACATACAGCACAACCCTCAAATTGGAGATGGACTGTCAGGTTTAAAGAAAGCTTTAGAATATATGGCTTTGCAAGGTATTATTATGAAATATGACAAAGTACATAAAATTTTAGGCGAAGGGAATTTTGTACTAACAATTAGTGAGGGATCGTTTGGAGGCAGACAAACTTCGTTTTATGATTTGTTTCGGATTGAAGATGGAAAAATAGTTGAACATTGGGATACCATAGAAACCATTCCAGCAAAAGGGAACTGGAAAAATAACAACGGAAAATTTTAACAGGTAGCTACAGCTAACAAGTATGACGTAGTACAGCTGATTAATTTGAGTAGGATATTCTCTAAATTAATTTATCCTATAGTCAGAAGATAGCCCTATAGCAATTTTTTTATATTGTGGAACTTAATTTATACAATGAAGAAGACACTACAATAAATCTTATACAAGTCATAAGACTCTGATTTAAAATCAAAATTGGGGTGTAGGAATGATTATTATCGCTGAGTCAAAATAATCATAATATTGCAGCGTTATTTTTTATAAAGTTTATTAATAATATTAATAAGAAATTCTAAAACATTGAAAAAAAAGTTTTACCGCTAAGCCTTATGGTCCCTGTATTGTTTTTCTCCCAACAAAGGAAAAAAATAGCAACCACTAAAATTATCGATATAGAGGAAGTTATCGTCCGGAAAAAAGCAACAGGAAGAACCAATGACCTTAGTAACGTAAGAATTTTAGTGAAAGAGGCAAAATCAGTAGCTTCTGATAATGGTGGGATTGAAGAACTGCTTAAAAACATTACCTTCTGTAAACTCCAACTCTGAGCTGTCTTCACAATATATGGTCCGTGGTAGAAACTATGATGAAAACCTGATCTACATTAAGAATATTGAGATCTACAGACCTTTTCTGATCAGAAATTCACAACAGGAAGGAATGAGAATCATTAATACTGATATGGTCTCTGCAGTGAATTTCTCTGCTGGGGGATGTAAAGCTAAATATAGTAATAAAATGTCTTCTGCTTTAAATATCTATTACTGTGAACCTGAAAAATTTAAAGTTTCAGGTGAGGCAAGTTTAATTGGAATAAAGCATATTAAAATCAAGTATCTGTTGTCTCTTCTGGATATTTGAAAAATTTATGTGCGAATTACAATTGTACATAATATTCAATTGTTTTGGGGCTAATATCTAATCGATCAGTAATTTTGCTGATTTTAGAATATAAATGTTTAAAATATTGGTAGTCTTTTATATTTTCTCTGATATCCCAAATCGTAACGTTTTATTAGGGGGGTAAGCTTTGCTAAATAATAAACATGAGATTCTTGTTCTTTAATAAATAATTTATTTAACAAGTCCACCACACTGGGGTAAATGTAGGTGAACAATAAATGATACTCATTATCTAGGCTTTTACCGGCCTGTTGTATTATAATTGATAAAGCATTGTAAGTTGGAATTTCAATTCGATGGTCTTGAAGGTATTCTATTAATATCCAAAAAATACTGTCAGAACTTTTTTGTTTTTTAAATAGTCGGACAGCTTCATTCATTAACTGTTGTTTTTCTTTGTGCCTAAAAAAACTAATCCCAAAATGTTCGATTATTATTTTCTTATAGCGATGATTAATTGCTTTATGATAGTTTCACCAATCCAATATTTTTATATCAACTTCATTCCACTTACAAATGGTTCCAATATTTTCCTTATAAAATGTATTGATGAAGAAAAATTTACTTGATATTTTAAAATTAACCATATCGCAAAATAAACCCAACAATATTCATAGGGGGCATCTAATGTTTTGAAATAGCTTGGGATCCCCAAAACAGCACGCCTATCTTTCCAGTCAATTTGGGAGGATGGTCATATGATAACTGTTGTTTTTTAGGCAATATTTCTGCTCGCATTATACTTTAACGCATGTAATAAATTTTCAATATCAAATTATGACGTTACTTTGAAACAGAGTGTTCATTTTCGCAAAAATCCTAAGTTTTCAAAAGAATTTAAATTTTAATGAAAATGGTTCTATGAACAAACTTCATTTTTCGCAAAAGTTATATGCATATATAGCGTGTTTTGCAATAACTTTTGTGAAAATTAAGTTATAAAATGAAAATAGGATATGCCCGGGTTTCTACCCAAGATCAGAACTTAAATATCCAGTTACAAGAACTGGAGAAAGCGGGCAGCAAAAATCATTTCAGGAGAAAATCTCCGGAATGGACTGTAAGAGAATAGAATTGGAAAAGATAATGGAACAACTTCGAGAAGTTATCAGATTATTATTTTGAAACTTGATAAGTAAGCGAGGTCTACCAAAGGACTTTTAAATATTTGCGAAAAAATTAATCATACAGGAACTTCTTTCCAATCCTTATCGGAGTCGTGGGCTGATTCTGCTAATCCTGGAGGAAAAAGTTTGAAAGAGAGTTGATTATTGAAAGAATTTCAGCTGGCAGAAAGCTTGCACAAGAAAATGGAATTGAATTTGGAAGATCCAGGAAATTTACTTCTGAACAGATTAAGACTGTTAAAACTCTTATTAACAGTGGACGTTCTGTTAAAAAGGTAGCTGAAGCATTCAATGTTCATTCTGCTACAATTTATAGAATTTTGCAAAAACTGAATGAGGAGCAAAAGGTAAAGTATGTTCTGATGTTTTAAATAAGATTTAGTGCTTGGCTTGGCATTTATATCCAATTCTAAAACAAAGGATGATTCTTTCTCCCTGAATAGATCAGTATTTTATAATGTAAAATGGTTGAAATTTATAGAGGCTGGTTGAAGTGGTAGCCTCTATATGATAATTGTTTCACATTTAAGCTAAGCCATCATAAAAATCTGTATTGTTATTTCTTTGCACAATACCATTCTTTCTTTTTTCAAAGATATAATCTTCATTAAAAATTAAATAATATTCTTCATCAGGATAAATATTATTAGCTATTTTATAAATCAGAAAGGAAACCTGAAATAAGGCAACTCCAGTGTTTTGTAAAGATTACCGCTTGAAAATTTAATGAAGTGATTTTAGAACAACCATCTTTTAAATAGTCTTGTTAAGTTAGGCATTAATACTCATGTTAGTAATGAAATGATTGTCAGGCTTACAAAAAGCACTTTTATACTTAGTGGAAGTGATGGTAAAAGCCTTCCTTAAAATTCTAATAATAATATTTCCATTGGAAATACAGTAACTCAGGTAAGGATTGCCATTTTCCATTTTGGAGGCCTTTTGTTTCTGTCTCAGGTGTTGTAAATCAAAAATTTATTCCTTCTTGGTGCTCCATTTCATTTTCTGAAATTGATTTTATCTCATTTAATGCCAATTTGCTATCGTCAGAATTCATCCCAACTAATAAATTATTTGATAGACCGAATTTAAAAACAAGATGTATTCTTTTACAAACGTAGGAGCTCGTTTATTGTCTTAACATTCAGCTTTTTATTGTAGTCAAGTCAACTTACGTACATAATACGTATCATGATTTCAGGTAAAAGCTCTCTTTTTTTTCAACTTGTAGTGAATAATTAAAAATACAAATCAATGAGAACTCTTATCTTATTAGCCATGGGGCTAACTTTCACAAACGTTTACTCACAAGTGGGAATTAATACAGGAACTCCTCAGAAAACTTTTCATGTTAATGGATCACTACAAGTTGTGAATGAATTAAATGTAGGGGGTACATCTTCTACAGCTGGTTCAGCTGGTATTGCTGGTCAGGTACTTAAGTCCAGTGGACCGGGCGCAGCCCCCACCTGGCAAAATATTGCCGGTGTACCTAATTCTACGGGAACTGTAATTGTAGTGAACGGAGAATTTATAGTCGCTCAGGAAATCGTTGTACAGTTAACTGCTGATTATACAATGAGTGGTGCAACAGCATTTCCGATCGGAAACCTGTCTAATGAGATTATCGACAATGAAAGTCGATATTTCGGAAATGCGGCGGCTAACTCGTTTACAATACCTGCGGATGGAATCTATCAGGTTACTATGAATGCGCAGTTATCAACAACCAATGGAACGAGCCCTGTTATTGGAATTTGGAATGATACTACCAATAAGTGGGTTGCACGGGTCAATGATTACTTTACAGCTCCGAATGGAGATTTACAAACCTATACACTGTTAACTTCCATTTCTATGATGGCTTCTCATAAGTACTCATTTAGGATTGCTAATACAGCTAATACCACTGTAAAATTTATTAGTAGTGGAACTACGGGATCCGGACCTATTACTCAAATGTCTTTGAAGCGATTAAGATAGAATACGTAACTGCATTAGACTACCTGATGTAGAAGTATTTAGAAGAGATTGATATGTTCTGTTTTCAGCAGCCTATAATAGCATTATCCTAAAATTCTTAAGAAAAACAAAGATTTAGAACTAAATCATATCACATCAGATACCTAAGTTTATTAAAGACAAAATTACCTTTAACCTATAAAAACATAAATGATGTCTACAAAAATTTTATGCTGGAATATTGAAAGATTCGGATCACAGACCCTATTAAATAGCTATGCAAGAGAGCCTTCAACTTTACAAAGATATAGACGTGATTATATTTTATCAAACTGTTATATGCTTGATCCTGATATTTTTATTGTAATTGAAGTGGTTACTAATAAGGGGTTAGCCGGCAGTCTGATTCCGTATGGTCGCAGTGCTTATACCGGACTGACAATGATATTAGACAGGCTTAAAAGGCTCAATACGAACTGGTGTCTTGTACCACCTTTGCGGCTGAATGAAAATTTGCAGGATAAATTCTCATCTTATTCTGAATCAATTGGTGTTTTTTTCAGGAATGACAGGCTTGATTTTATAGGACCCTATATTTGGCCGGCTGATCATCATCATGAAGCAAAAACTTCAAAACGTGAGGGATCGGTTAACCGAGGTCCTTATCCTCCTGGTTTTGATGATTTTTTGCCAGACCGTAATTATTTCGCTGCAAAAGTTGAGTTTCACGATAAAAATAATCAACTCATTACTTTTCCTGACGCGCCATCAAGAAGACCTTATCTGACTCGTTTTCATGAGCGCCAGGGTGAATATCGTAATATATCACTATTTAATATTCATCTTCCTGTTATTCCTGATATTGCCGAAACAGCATTAAAAAGGCTTTTGAAGCATATTGATCAGGAGCCTGCCTATAATAATGATATAAAAGTAATTGCCGGTGATCTTAATATTGATCTTGCAGAAAATTTTGGACTCAACGGGCAAATTTCAGATTTGGGGTATAAAATTGGTATAAATCCCCGCTCACACGAAAAAGATAAAATTAAAACGACTTTTAAGAAAAGAAATGAAGCAATTCCTTTAATTCCCCCTTTGATAAGTGGATATACAACCAGCTTTGTAGATAATTTTATAATCAAGGGGACACTAAATCATAATCCCAGCATACTTTCAAAAACAATAAACAGAGTATTTACGGGAACTGATAAAAGGATGCATGATACTTTAGAAGATATTATGCGTATCGGTGATATTCATGCAAGGTATGAGAAATTCCGGAACTATGAAAATTATGGACATATCAGACATACCAGTGATCATATGCCCATCTTGCTAGAAATATAATAGCTGATCTAGTGTTGAAAAACTATATAAACAAAAGAAGAACTGAACTTCTGTTCTATGTAAATGATCAAATCAATAAACTAAAAAGAAGATTCATGCGTCACTATTATCTGAATAACTTAATTCATAAACATTTATAATAATGAATTTATCCCAAATAATTATAGAATTACAAAAACAAGCTGCTAACACAGGGAAAATAATCCTTGCTGACAGTTTGTGGAATCAGGGTTTCCTTTTCTCATCTTTAGTTAAGGAAGTTTTGCGTAGGTCTAAAGGAAACATTATTCTCTCTGTATCTTCAATTCCTGATATTAAGGATGGCAAGGTATCTTTTATTGCAGGGGTGCCTGATTCTGCGGACGATACCTTTCTGTCTTTAAATGAACGCAGGGCTACAGTAGAACTCCATGAAAAAGAGTCTATTGTTCATTTAATTTTATCTATAGAGCTAAGAACAAAATATATAGAAAGTGCTGCTATTGAATGGGAGTTTGGAGACAGTTTCCCGGAGTTGGATGTTAATATGATTAATAACCTTTCTCTATCCAATCAAAAGCTGGTATTTCAATATGACGATGCTAATGCAGACCCATCCAGGGAGCTTGGATTCTCGGCAGATTATACTTGGAATGGAATTCTTGGTGTTTATAAAAATATTATCACAGCTTTTAATGGAACTCCTGCAAATGGGGTCTTACAAGGCAAGATTTACCCCACCAAAAATAAAGTTAAATCTTTGTTTTATGCTCCGCTTTCCTTACCGGAATTCGATTTAGTGAAGCTAAAAGTTAACAATTTTTCTCTGGAGGTCAATCAAATGTGGTTGGAAGAGGATAGAGGTAAATACCCGTGGTTAGAAGAACCAGAGCCATGGACTGAATTCTCTTTAAAAGGGTCAACAATTTTGGACGGAGTACCTGGTTCTATTGACACCTTTCTGTATGCACTTCCCGGTGATTATGCACCCGATAAGATTGGTGTTTCCGTAAGACCTGCTGAAAACAATATAAGTACTTCACTGGCCAATTTGGCTAAATGGATGTCAGGAAATCGGGAAGAAGTGGATAAAATTATTAAGAATACTCCCTTTGAAACATTTTTTGAAATGGTAGGTTTTAAGTCATTCTCATTTGAGTTTGATTTGAAGACGGAGACTTATCTTTCTTTGTTGCGCTTACAAACAGGAACCCTTGATCAATGGCATATTTCAGAACATTTAACTGTAATCGACATTACTTTAGATTGGCTGTTGCTAAACCCTCTGGATAAGCCTATTCATATAATAGAACTCAGGGGCGGGCTGAAAATGAAATCAGGAGATAAGGAACTTTTATTTTTAGGGCTGATAGAACTTCCCGGTCCTAACTTAAGTATGATGCTTAAAACAGAACAGAAACTGACTGTACCAGAATGGCTGGAAATTATCATTATTTCTTTTGGGGGATCTCCTCTTCCTGATCATATTAAAGCTTCGTTAAAGGAGTTTAAGCTAAAATCTATGGCGTTCAGTTATCAACATCCCACCAATAGTGGAACGTTTACGTTATCGAGTACCATTTTAGCAGGAGATAAGATCATTGATTTTGAGGTTTATCTTCATGTGAATTTTGCAGAAGGTACATATGATGTGCAGGTAGCTTTCATATTGGGTGATATTACAATTTATGGAGAAATTACCAATGAAAAAATACCAGAACAAACTATTATATTCTGCGATGTAGAAAGCGAAAATCAAATTCTTGGCTTGGATTATCTTCCGTCTTTAATGGGATATGGTCCATTGGGAATTCCTTCGGAATTAGATATTGCTTTAAATAAAGTGGGGATTATCTATGATTTCACAGATAAGAGTTTCGCAATGGGAGCTCATTCTATCAACTATGGAACGGCCGATCTTGTTGTTTTTAAACCACAGGAGAAACCAAATCCTGCCCTTTTTGCAGGGGTTCATATTGACAAACAATTAGACCTTACCCGGCTTCCGTTAGTGGGAAAAGTATTGTCTGCCCTCCATACATTACAAATTAATGAGATTGAAGTTTTTATCACTTCCCGACAGTTTACTTCATCAGAAGCGATCCCGTTAAAAGATTATGTTTCATTGTTAGAAAACCAATTAAAGGGGAAGTATCCATCTTTTCCCAATGACGGAATGACCTCTTCCATAGGAATTTCTCTTAACCTTGATGTTGCTGGGTATATTATTCCTATTATGGCTGGATTGGGAGGAACTTCCGATTCAGGGATGCCTTCTGATAAAAGTGGCCAGCTAGGGATTCCTGAAGGTGATACTTCAAAACCAGTTCATGCTGCTCCTCCTGACCAGTCGGATGGTAGTTTCTGGATCACCATTCAAAAGTCAATAGGCCCGTTATCATTCCGCAGGGTTGGAATAAAATACAATGAGGGTAAAATCTGGCTGGCATTGGATTGTTCTCTTAATGCGGGCAGTCTTAAGATTGATCTTATAGGAGCTTCTCTGGGAGTTCCTTTATCAGGATTCCATCCAAAATTTGAAATTGAGGGATTAGGAATAGAATTCAAGGGACCAGGGCTGGATATTGGCGGATCGCTTTTAAAAGTTTCCCATAAAGTTGAAGATCAGGTAGAATGGGAATATGCAGGCGGGGCCATTATAAAAATGATGGATTATTCTTTATCAGCTTGGGGTAGCTATGCCAACATCTATAAAGATACCAGTCATACTAAGACCATCCCCTCCATGTTTTTGTTCGTCCAATTTACGGGAACGTTGGGTGGGGTTCCTTTCTTTATGGTAACAGGACTTTCAGGTGGATTCGGATATAATTCAAGACTTCGCCTGCCCCAGATTGATGAAGTATATCAGTTTCCCTTTGTTGCGTATGCAGGTTCTCCGGACTCAAAGGATTCCCTTGTAGGTTCTCAATCTCCTGCTGAAGTATTGCGTAATCTCTTTGGTATTAACGGCGGGAAGCCATGGCTGTCTCATGAAGCAGGACAATACTGGCTTGCGCTGGGCATTATGTTTACATCTTTTGAACTGATCACGACCAATGCTCTCCTTATCGGTGAGTTTGGTAACAGTTTTAAACTGGCACTTATAGGACTCAGCAGAGGAAAGTTTCCGACTGTTGGTCCCAAAACCTTTGCATTTGTTGAGCTTCAAATTGAATTGATCATAGACGTTGAAAAAGGATCTGCCGGATTAAGAGCTCAGCAAAGCTCAAATTCATACATTCTGGATCCTAATTGTAAAATTACAGGCGGGTTTGCATTTTATACATGGTTTGCTCCAAGTCCATATGCCGGTGATTTTGTGCTTACAATCGGAGGATACCACTCTCAGTTTAAGCCTCCAAAATACTATCCTGAAGTACCCCGGGTAGGTATAAACTGGCTTCCGGATAATTATACTTCAATTTCCGGAAGCTCCTATTTTGCCATTACTCCTGCTGCAATTATGGCAGGAGGGATGCTGAATGTGAATTATCATAAAGGCGACTTTAAAGCATGGCTTAAAGCTTGGACAGATTTTCTGATGTATTGGCATCCGTTCCATTTTGATGTGAGCATTGGGGTAACGGTAGGAGCTTCCTATCGCTTGAATCTATGGTTCATTCATCATACTTTCTCAGGGGAATTTGGAGTTGATCTTAACTTATATGGACCTAAAACCGGAGCCAGGCTTACAGTCCACATCTGGAAGGTAAAAATAAATGTAGACATTGGCCCTGATAAGACAAGTTCAAAACCTTTACCTTGGAAAGAATTTGCTGAGACCCTTTTACCTCCTAAGAAGGATCTTCTGAAATTTATTCCTAAAGAGGGAATAATAGCCTCTGATAAGAATGTTGAAAAATCTTCTTCCGAAGCAATTCATACTAGAGTTTCAGGATGCCGGATTCAACTCATTGCTTCTATACCTTGCTCAAAATTATTGATCAATGAAGAACCTTTGGAGACCAACTCCAAAATCTATGTAAGACCAATGGGAGATGAATCCGGGACTCCTTCCTTCGATTTCATCTGTAACCTAGAGATAAGGGATCAATCGGGGAATCTGGTATCAGATCAATGGACAATTACCCCCAGTTATCAGAATGTTCCTAAAGCATTGTGGGGAAAATATGTTGGACATATTGAACAAGGAGATGAGCAGCTTCTTAAAAAACAGCTCACAGGATATGATATTGAATCGCCTTATGAAAATAATGAGACAGTAGGAATTTATGATACTATCTATAATGTATATCCAGATCCGTTTGAAGGGATAATGCCTCTTAAAAACCTTGATCCAATGGAGGCATCTGCTAAAACATCTGAAACTGTTATTTCTATTATAAAATCCGAAATAGCCTCTCATACTGTTGATCTAAAGCGTAACGCTTTATTTAATGATTTAAAACAATTCCTGTCTATACAGGCTGAAAATGAAAAGATGGACACCTATGCAAAAAATGCATCAACTCTATTAAGAGATTTTCCACTCATAATTATTTAACCCATAATGACTTAAAAATGAAAAAAAGAACACTCCCGGCTACCGATAAAGTTATTTTCTATGAAAATGAAATTCCCAGTCTGGCAGCCGGAACATATACACTGAAGGCTGCTTTGACACTTGGCCCTCATGAAACAATTGATTCCGGCCAGCAATTAGTTGTAAATGCCCCACAGGTTGTTATTGATCCTGCAGAAATTCATGCTATGTCACCTGGCATGAATGAAGTAGATCATTTTCAATATATTATTCCCAGTATTGTTCTGAATAATCCTCAGCTTCCCTGG
The DNA here is from genome assembly GCF_002025665.1 of Chryseobacterium indologenes. GTDB lineage: Bacteria > Bacteroidota > Bacteroidia > Flavobacteriales > Weeksellaceae > Chryseobacterium > Chryseobacterium metallicongregator. The sequence goes on from NZ_CP018786.1 coordinate 1,327,220, forward strand.
GAGCGAAAATTAAAAACAAAAATTTCTTCTGCTCCATGGATGGCATTATTGGTTTTTACAGAGGAAGAACTATACTGGAAATATCAGACCCATTCTCCTGTGATGCATTATACAGCTGCCGATTTTTTAAAAAAAGAAGAACAAATTCATAAACCGGATATAGCATTATCAGATCTTGGAACAGACTCTATCAACACAATACGCATCCCGGTACATTCCGCCCGAAGCATTCTTCCCCGTGTGGAAGAGCTTCCACTATTAGCCCATGTCCGTACGGTTAATCCTGAAAACCAGGTGCTGGAAAACGGAACTGCTGACCATACGTATGCTGTTATTCTTTCCAATAGAATGACCGTAATGCCTGCTGAGACTTCTGCCAATGGAGTTCGCAATTATGCTTTTCTTGTTTCTTTAGAAGGTTGGGAAAACCCATTAGAAAATAATTTTAAAGACCTGAAAGATAATGATTTTTTACAGCTCATTGTATTGGCTAACTGGAGCTTTACAGCCATTTCAGAAATTTCTCATCATGTATTGCCCGTTAATGCGGAATATAGTAAAGTGTCGAATCAGTCGAATCTTCTTAGAATTCCTGTAGCGGATAACGGATCCGATACAGCCAAAAAGATATTGGAAGGCTATACCGCCATAAGCTCCGAGATGAGGGATGGAAGTAAAACGTTTGCATGGTACAGAGGGCCTCTTTGTGCTGGAGCATACAGAAAACTTCCTAAAGATCTTTTGCCCTGTTATAATAGTGACAGTGCCAAAATTTACCTTCAAAAAGAAGGAATTTTTGATCATTCTTATGCAGCAGCCTGGACATTGGGCCGATTGATGGGATTAAGTGATCCGCTATATACTGATCATCTTCAGATTTTAGCCCGGAAAACTCAAAAGCTTTCTATACAGCTTCTGCAACGCTCCCGGTTAAAAATATTTTCAGATCAAGAAAAAAAAATCAGTTTATTAAAGAATGAGTTAGGCAAAGAGGCTTTTATAAAACAGCTTAGGAATGGACTCTTACAAGAATCTTTTGACAATTTAAAAGCTCCTTTCCAAGACAATTCTTTACCCCAAAAAACTGATGAAAATTCAAAAGCTCCTTTTACTACAGAAGATGTTGTAGAGTTTCTGGATAATGAAATATTGCAGGACGTTATTAAAAGTGAGATCAAAGAAACTCTGGATGCCATTGCGGAATGGCTTGCAAAAACGGCCTTACTTTATAATGTACCATTCCAATATCTGGTTCCTGATCAACGCATGCTGCCGGTAGAATCCACGCGTTTTTTTTATGTAGACAAGGGATGGCTCACAATGTTGATGGAAGGCGCTCGTCAGTTAGGAGTACACAGCAGTGTTGATAAAGCGATAAGGACAATACTCAACAAGGTCATTGATGAGACCATCTGGTTTAAAACTTCAGGAGTAAGACCGCAATTTTTCAGTGTGAAAAAAATAATGTCTCAGATTCCGGGCATTCCTACATGCGGCTTGCTTATCCGCTCTTCACTTGTCTCACAGGCCAAGGCCCCGGTAATCGAAGCAAAACTGAAAAATGGGAAAGTGATCCAACCACTCAGAATGGATAAGCTTTCGTCTGATGTTATTATTGTTTTATGGGATCAGGTGCCTGATCATGTGAGTGTCACTTACCCCAATCAAAATTGGCTGTATGGCCTTACTGATGCCGGGAAAATTGAGCTAAGCAATATTTCAAAGGATATTCCTTTTGGAAAACCATTGGGAAAGAATTTTCCGGATGATCATTTTTCGAAATTTTTGAGGAAGGATGCAGAGGGAAAAATGAATAATGTCATCAATATATATGCTGAAGGGGCAGAAGGAGTTACACTTGCTTCGGAGATTGGTAAGCCCCTTAATGTCTCATCATTAATTAACGGAGCCCAATTAGCGATTCAGCTCAAGAAACATACCAGGAAAATGATTTTTCAATCATCAATTTAACATTTAAAACCCTCTATCATCATGGTATATGAAACTTTACATATTCCCATTAAGGTTGACGCTTTTGTAGTGAATAAAAACGTTTTAAATAACCGGGAAGTCCATATCAGAAGAAATTATTTTAATTATTCTGTTTTTGAGAAATATTTGCAAAATCCAATGCCTCCTGCTTTCAATGCAGGTAAGCCATTTCGGGGGACCGGGGTAATTGTCCATTGGGATCTGCCGGAGAAATTAATGAATGGTGAAGTAGACAAAAACGGACAACTGAAATTTCCTTTAGTCCCTAATAGATGGGTTATTTGCAGAATAAGCGGTCCCCTTACCGCCAGAAAAGCTCATTATTGGAGAATTAATAGTGATGTTATTGGTAATAATGACCCCAAATTCGGAGGAGCAGATTTTTTAGATCCTCATGGTTCTGTTATAAAAGCAACTAAAATAGGGGAGTTAAAAGAAGCAAACGAGGCTGTTCCGGAAGAGTATACACAGGAAAAGCACAATTTTTTAACTGCGATGGGACCAGGCAATGATTTGTTTGCCACATTTCAACCTTACAGTGAGAATGTATTTTCACTGTTTGATCCTCTTGATCATGTAGATGACCAAGATCTTCTCACCTACATTATTTTGGGAGAATACTCTCACTCTCAGAATGATATCGTTTCCAGTTGGATCGAAAAAAAATTACCATTTGAAGAGTTTCTGCAAAATATGAATTGGAAACTGCCGGAAAAAAGTTCACTGGAAGCCAATAAAGGAGCTTTTTCAGGATCAGTTAATAATGTTGTGTGGGATCTTCATGGAGTTGCTGCCACCAGCCATATTCCGAATCCGGACAGTGTAAAAATAGTATTGGGCGAAACTACAGCAGACGCTATGGACACCCTCCAGTCTTATCAGTCCGGAGATTCAGAGATTTATAATGCTTTGCTTCCTGCCTGGCAGAGAGGCCTGCTGCATTATTACAATGACCTTGATGGGGCTGAAGCGCTGGAAAAAGAAAAAGAAGACTATCATTTTACTTCATATAACGGAAGTTATTATTGGCGGATTGAGGATATTCCAGAAGAGAACATTTCTTTTAACGAAAAAAACACCCATAAAAACAACAACAAAGTAACTCCCGAATGGCTGCCACAGCTTAACAGAGATCAGGACCAATATGACAAAGAATCCCGGAATCTGGAATATTTAAGAAAAGAATTGTACGAAACCTGGTGGAAATCAAAATATATTGAAGCCAACCAGATAGATCCATATCCTGATGGAACCTCTTCCGGGCAGTTCAAACAAGCCTTGGATCCTAAGAATAACGAAAGTTTAATTTACCGTGTAAAGTTACAGATGGATACTCTTATTAGTCTTCAGAAAAAAATTCCTTTTGGAAAGACGGAAGAAGAATTGGAGATCAGTATTCTGGCTTTTGCAAGAGAGAAGGGACTTGATGCGAAGCAACAGCTGAAAAGGCATAGCCGCAGCCTTTTTAGAGCTGTGAGTGAACCGGTTATGTTCTTTCATGGATTAAATAATAAAGAACCTTTGTCGATAGACCGCCCTTTACAGGTAAGGTTTAAAGAGCACCACCTGCAGTCATTTAGTTTTGACGGGAAAAATATAAAGATATCAGATGTATTGACTTTAGTAAAAGATTTGCAGCCGCTATTTGCATTAGAAGAATATATCCTGCTGGATCCGTCAATGGCAACAGCTATTGCAAAAGAAGTTTATAAAAATAGTGATCCGGCGTTTATAAAAAGACTGGAGACCGCAATCTCGGAACGTAAAGATTACAAGGGACATGTCCCCGAATATACCACCCCGGGGTGGTCACAACCCTGGCGTCCCGTAATGGCCCAGTGGCATATCGCCTGGTATCCTTTCTTTAAAGGGAAAAACGGAAAGTCCGTATGGAAATTTGATGGGAAAAATTTTTACTGGGAAGGAGAAAAGCCTGATCAGAAAATATATCCCAAAGAATTTAAAACAACCTCAAACCTTCTTCCTTTATCCGGATTTACTTTCAGATCCCGGGTAAAACAAATGATGGAGCACAATCCGAATAAGGATGAAGTACAATTATTGACAGATTTCTATAATAGTCTATCATCTGCAGATGATCTATTAACAGCTTCAATGTCTGGGCTAACTGATTTTTTCACACAAAGAACTCATGGCCCGGGGCTATCACATGCTTATGATACCAAGCAATATTTTCCGGGGTATACTTTGTCAGCTTTACTGGGGGACCAGGTCAATAGCACCCCTGATGGAGGAATAATGTATAATAGTAAAGACTCGGTATTTCTTCCGTACCGTGCCGGTCAGTTTTATATTAGAAGATTACATATTATTGATACTTTTGGGCAGGTTTGTGAACTCATTACCCAAGACAGGCCAATGGATCATCAGATCATTTTGTCCCCTGGGCTTAAACCGGAAATGCCTGTTTTTGATAAGGGATATACCTTCTGCCAATTGCAGCCCAGGATGTTGCAGCCTTGTAGACTAGATATTCACCAAATATCATGTAAAGATGATCATGCCATAGTGGAGCAGACCCATCTGGCGAATCCTGTTTGCGGTTTCCTGCTGCATAATTTTCTTGATGAAAATATTGCTTGTTACCATCATTCCGGAGCTCTTTTAGGAAATTTACATATAACTACCTCTCCGGAAGTTGTATGGGCGGCGGCCCCCGGAAGTCCATACAAAACCGTTGATGATATTGTTAAAGTACCGGAACTGGAACATATGGGATTACTTCTGAAGGGAATTCTCCGTCGTGGTGTTTCTGCGTATAAGCTGCTTCTTGAATCCATCGATAAAGGGAACACAATGGCTGATGGAGACCAACCAATGCCGGACAGTAAATTCCCCTATATTTCGGGGCTTCCTATTGCTCTTGTCAGGGTAAAACTCCAATTGGAACTCTATGGAACGAATATCAAAGATCCTTCATGGAAATATACATTCAAGAAGGCGCAGAATCATCTTGAAGGTATTACATTTCCCGCAAGAATCGGAAGTAAAGAAAAAGCAAATGATGCTCTTTTCGGCTATTTTCTGGAGAAAGACTATGATACCTTCTATACAGACGCTGTGCTGGATACTGTTTCAGAATATATCAAACCTATTGGAAATGGGGATTCGGTTTCTTTGCCACTGGATAATAAAAATGGGGTTTTAGTGTCTTTATTAATGCATCCAAGGCTGCCTGTAACTATAAAAACCGGCATATTACCCGCTGCTGAATACCAGATTTCAGAACAATTTATAGGTTCTGTTTTTGAAAATATGGAAGTGTCATTTTCTACCGGTCCTGTACTTCCTGAAAGCCTGATCGAAGAGTCTGGGACAGGCGTTAAACATTATCTTAAGATCCCATTCTCTAAGATTGAACAAGGAAACTGGATGTGGCAGCAATGGAATAAGAAAAACAAAGCCTGGGAGGCATTCCCCATAATGAACCCGGGAGATCAGGCATCCATAGATAATGCTCCTCTGATCTACAGAGAAGGCTATCTTCATTTTTACAGTAAAGATGTTTCCGATAAGGAATAGACAATAAAATTAACTCTTTTATACACTTTAAAATAATATATTATGGATAAAAAGAAAACTTCTGTTTTTACAGAATCCCTTTTAAATTATCAGTTATCTACTGATCCCAGTCCTGTTTTGATCAGCCCGCAGCCGGGTGAAGGTGCCGAACTGTATGCTTCATTTCAAATAAGGGTAACGCCGAAAAGCACAGATGCGGTAGCGGTAAGTAAACTTTATTTCATTCTTTCCCTCGGAAATAGTGAAACTGATATTTCCTCTTCAGATGAAGCTTCATCATTTTCAGTAAGCGATGATAGTAAGTGGCAGTTTATCCGCCTTAGCCCGGGTTTGTATCAGGCGTCGCCTGTGGGAGGTAAAGACAGAGAGCGGATAGAAAAAGAAGGAATTGTATTCAACATCTACAACCTGCCTGTTAATCCTGAAGTACAATCAACGGTAATTACAGTAAAGGAAGAAAGCTACGGAACATCAGGCAGTCTTATAAAATCCATTGTAGAACTGCCTATCGGTACCTCATCCTTCGTTAAGGATTTTTATTTTGAAAACTTCATTGCCGAAAAACCTGTCGTTGAGTTACATGGAAAAGCAATTCTGAAATGGATAGGTTCAGACAATGCAGGCTATCTGCTTTATTCCAGCAATGAGCCCTGGAATCCGCCGTTGGATGTTTCCAAACAACGAACATGGACTTCTCCACCTCTTACTCAAAATACAATTTTCGTTTTAACAGCAACTCAGGTAGTGAACGGAGAAACCAAAAGAAGGGATCTTTCTTTAATGGTGATTGTAAAAGGAGGAAAAGATAACAATAATATTTACACTACCGACGGAGCGATTTCAAGTATAAGGACAGTGAAAATTGAGCCTGACCAACAATTGAAATGGATAGGGTCTACAGAAAACATATTCTCGGTAGACGGAACTACATTCTCCGTGGATGCGAAAAACAACAGGATAGGCATTGGAACAAATAGTCCCACAACAAAATTACATGTAGAAGGAGGTCAGTATCTGAATGCTGTAAGATCATCTTTTAGTACAAATGCCTTAGATATTAATATAGGTGAGGATGGATATGGTTATGGTAATCGTAACGCTAATTGGGGGATTAATATGAAATCGTCTTCATCACGATATCCAGGACCTGTTTCCCGCATTAACTTTGGTGATACTGCTACATCAACAGCATCAGGTACTCGTTATCTTTCTTTCAGTGTAGGATTAGTTTCTAATGAGTTAATGTACCTAACAGACGAAGAAGGTGGGAAAGTGGGAATTGGAACAATAACGCCAACGAATGTATTACATGTGAACTCATCAACCAGAGGAGCGCTAAGAATTGTAGATGGAACACAAGGTACAGACAAGGTTTTAACGTCAGATGCCAGTGGTGTCGGAACATGGAAAAGTCTTCCGGAAAAAACTGTAGATACCAATATTTATAAAAATGACGGAACCCTTACAGGCAATCGTACTGTTACACAAAATACCAATACATTGGCCTTTAAAGGTTCAGCTATTAATGCATTCTCCGTGGACGGAACTACATTCTCCGTGGATGCGAAAAACAACAGGATAGGCATTGGAACAAATAGCCCCGCAAAAAAGTTACATGTAGAAGGAAGTAGTTTGCTCAATGGGAGAGCGCAAATTGGAGAGCTGCAAGTATTAAGTTCGGATAATAATCCTGGCAGGATAATTTCTCACAGAGGCTTAAGATTTACAACCGGAGCTACTGAAACGGCGACTGATATGATAATAAAACAAGATGGAAAAGTTGGTGTCGGAACTACAAGCCCTACAGAAAAACTTGATGTGGAGGGAATCATCAAAGCTTCCGGACTTATTATAGAAAAAGGGCAGGTAAAGATGTTTGGAAAAGCAATTGAAATGGGAAAAAACGAGAGATGGAAAGCCAACACTGATGGTGTTTTTATAGGAAAAGTTTGGCCAAGAAGTGTAATAGGAATGACAGTTATTTCGGGCTATGTCGAAAAGATTTTGATGGGTATTGGATATGTTACAAACTACCGTAAAGGCAAATTTTTTGCTTGCAGTGGTGGGACTTTTAGTTTCCCTGTAAAAAAAGGGGATGAGTTTTCAAGTAAAGTAGATAGTTTTGACGGGTCTATAGCCGATACTAACTTTTATTGGATCCCACTGGGAAGTAATGATCTCAATACTTTTGAATATATAGGAGAGTTTACAGGAGGTGATGATGTGGAAAATGATATGATCGTTGTTGAAGAAGATTCCTTTTCCTATTTATTTTCCAAGATTATGAAAAAGCTAATGAAAGATGTTCCTAAAGAGCAGAGAGAAGCAAAAATGGAAAAGATGGTAAAAAAACTTATGGAAGTCTAAATTTTTACCGGTCCCGTCCTTCCGGAAAACCTGATCGAAAAATCCGGGACAGGCGATAAACATTATCTTAAAATCCCGTTCTCTAAGATTGAAAAGGGAAACTGGATGTGACAGCAATGGAATAAGAAAAACAACTCCTGGGAGGCACTCCCCATAATGAACCCGGGAGATCAGGCATCCATAGATAAATCCGGAGAAATTTTTTTCTTCGGATTTTTTATACACTATATCCGGAGTTTGCATTTTAAGACTTAAATATGGTCTTTTTGTATTATAAACCCAAACACGTTCTTTTAAATAGATTTCCTGAAAGATAAGGGGTATAGGTATACTATTTTTACTGCAATCTTTAAATCAGAACTATAAAGAAGATGACAGAAGATTATATTATTACATTACACAGACGGAAGATAGTTTTATTTATTTGATTGCTGATGCTGAATATTACAGATATCAGATTTGATAAATATTTACTTTATTATAAAGAGTTAGATTCTAATGAAATTTAAAGTACTACTAAAGGACGATACTAAGGAAGGCAAATGTAATTGTATAAACCTTCTTTTGAATTTTATTTCAACCTAAAAGTAAACAATTGTTTATCAATTGATTATATTATTTGGTTTCAACGCTGTTTGCAAATTTATGAGCAAATCGACTAAAAAAATTAAATCTTTTCATTACTACAAAAAGTAATGACTTTAATGGTTTCTGTTGTTTAATTTTTACACCACCAACAATCATACAATTTCTATAGAAGTATCGGAAGAACAGAATTTGTAGATTGGGTGAGAGGGTCATGGTAAAAATTGTATATTAAAAGACTAAATAATCAAGAATCAGTCCAGATGTACAGAAATAGATGGTGAGCAGGTCTTGGATCGCAGGGATGTTGAAAAATATGCTCAAAATTATTACAGAGCTACATACTGATAAAAGCTTCCTTATTATACCATTAATGGAAAGCTATACTATAAGCTTTTTGATTGTACATCGCTAAAGTTCCCACCAATAGATGACACTCCTTGGTCCAATAATTTCTCATCTCTAATATACTTAAAATCCTCTCAGTGGGGTCCATATTTCGTTTCATTAAATAAGAAATAAATGGATGATGGAATTCTTAGTCATCCCCTTTTTATTAGCAGACAGAGTCGAGATTCGTGCTTTTGTATAGCTTACATTAAAAACATATTAGAGACGTATTAAAGTTTGATTATAATTTTGCAACATAGTTGCATTTTTAGAAACGGTAATCTACATTTGCCTGACAAATTTTTAAAAAATATTATGAACAGCAAAATTAAGATTACAAGTACCCTTAAAACAATTAGCGTGAGTTTTCTCATTGTATTTTATGTTTCGTCTTGTGCGGAAAATGAAAGTAACGATAATATGAAACCTGCTTTAGTATCCGAAGGTGTTGAATCAGAACTAAAAAGTTTTAAAGTTACTGAAGAAGACTTGCTAAAATCCGGGTGGAAATTAGTTAAAAATGCTAAATCTCCCTTTATATCAAAAAATACGAATGAGTATTCCACCTCGCAAAATAACACTACAACTTTTACTGAACAAAGATTTAAATTAACTGCTGATCACTTAGATCAATTAGGTTACAATGTAAATGATTCAAGAAGAATTAAGGAAAAGTTCATGTTTAAGGGTATACTTGCAGATGGACTTAATTTTAATCCAGGTCTTAAGGTAGGTGGTGTTTCTAAGCAACCCGACGGAGATGCTTATGTCCTTCTGGGGAAACCATCAATAAAAGTGATAGATGATAATTTACAAATGCCAGATGAAGTTTATACAACTTATGTGGAAAATAATACCAATAAGGATGCTATCATTAAAAAAAAATATACATATAAACAAGGCTATCAAACGTCTTGGCAGCGTACAATAAGCGGATCTCTTTCGGTAAATGCAACATGTTCAATTGGAATTCCTATAGCTGATGTTGAAGTGAGTACGTCGGTAACAGTTGGTGGAGAAACTACGAATGGTACTAATACATCCACCGAAAAAACTATTGAAGATGAAATAGAAGTATCAGTGCCAGCTCACTCTAGAATAAAGGTTGCCATTGTAACAAAAATAAGTAGATCCACAGTAAACTATTCTGTTCCTATGTCTCTTCGCGGAGACTGTTGGGCAAATTTTTACACAACAATTGAAGGTCATTATTTCCATTATTTTCCTGCCTCGGGAATAAATAATGATGGAAAAGGCAATAATGGTTTAACGAATGGGGAATTAACTTCGGAAGCAGGTAAGGCTGAATCTGTCAATCGTGTTGAAACTAAAATTTTCCTGAGCGAACCTGAAGTATTAAAAATTTAAAAGCAAAAAGAGTTTCATCACTCTTAAATTATTAGAATTAAAATTTTTTTAGACAATTACTCAATAATAGTTTTAATTTACTAAGAGCTTTTAAAGAAAGAGTCATAAGAGGAATCTAAATAGAATTTTAATCACCGAATATTAAGAATGGGTTCGATATAAAATCGAGCTCATTCTTATTTTGTAAAATATCAATAGATCTGCTGAAAAATGGTTTAAATTTATGGCGTAAAATTTAAAATTTTTATACATGAATAAATAGCAACAACAAGTCAAGGCTCTCCAAATTTTATCATATATTGCTAAAATGTAAGTATTATTTTCTTTGTACATGATTGAAAAGATGGTTAAATATACGTTTTTATTTCTGTTGTTTATAAATTAAAATATTTAAGCTACGTGTTTTATTGCAATATGAATATATTTGGCAACTGTATTTCTAATAATTTAATTCTCTTAAAACATCTTCTGCCTTGGTAGCCTTATTTCATGTTCCTGAGGATAAGGCTTTCGCCAGGTCATACTAACATCTTCATGTAGATTACGTTGAGCTTCCAAGGACTTTTCTTTATCCATAGAATATCTTGGATCAGGAATAAAAGGCATTTTAGCCATTTTATGAATAGTAACAGTAGGAAAGTGAAAATCTACTTCTACCGTTCCCAATAATAGATAGCAGCCACCACCCTGAAAAGGATATTCTTCAAGGCAGTTTGGAAAGTGAGCGGTATCAAAGTATTCTCCTTCAGCATCAATCCAGGTTCCAAAGTACATCGTTCCTTTTTTGGTAGGTACATGCTTTCTTGAAATCAGATAGGCCAGCATTTTAACCTGTTGTTTATGAAACTTCAATAAATCTTTTACTAAAACGGAACCTCTGTATCGGGTCTGTAATAAATCAAAAGGACTGAATGAAACCGGAAAGCCTAATATTTCTATTTCATCAAAAGCATCTTCAAACTTGTTTCTTTCTATAGTGGGAAGCTGATAATCTTTCTGAGGTTCTTCCAGTAAGGTCAGGTGTCTGAAAGCAACTTTAGTATTTTCTAACAGAAATCTTGATTCGATCAAAAGTTCATGCTTCTGCTTTCCGGTAAAACGGAATGCTCCTATAAAGATTAAAATTTGCAGTGTTTCAATACCAATAGGAATTCTTTTAACAAAGTTTTCCAGGGAAGTATACTCACCATTCTGAGTTCTTTCTTCAGGAATCAGCTGCGCTAATCTTGTTTCCAGCCTTTCAATATGCATCAATCCTAAATAAATATCAGAATCATAAACAGTCGTCTGATACTCACTTAAATTAACACAAGGATTATGGATTGAAGCTCCGGACATCCGGGCTTCATGAATATAGACTTCGGTTCTGTAGAATCCTCCGCCATTATTGATGGCTGAAACCATAAACTCAATAGGGAAGTAGACTTTCAGATATAAGCTCTGGTAGCTTTCTACGGCATAGGAAGCAGAATGTGCTTTACAGAATGAGTATCCTGCAAAAGATTCGATCTGCCGGTATACTTCCATAGATAACTTTTCGGGGTGTCCTAATCTTTTACAGGATTTAAAGAAGTTATCTTTTACTTTTTGTAATGCAGATAAAGATCTGCCTTTACCACTCATTGCTCTTCTCAGGACATCACCATCAGGAGCTGATAATCCACCGAAATGCAGTGCAATTTTAATAACATCCTCCTGGTAGACCATGATACCATAGGTTTCCCCCAGTTCTTTTTCAAAAACCTCATGGAAATACTCAAATTTTGTGGGATTATTATGCCTGAAAATATATTCCCGCATCATTCCGCTTTGAGCCACTCCGGGTCTGATAATGGAAGAGGCCGCTACCAATACTTTGTAATTGTCACATTTCAGTCTTCTGAGTAATCCTCTCATGGCTGGTGATTCAATATAAAAACAACCGATGGTTTTTCCGGAACTTAAGAATTCATTACATTGGGCTTCGTCTTTTGAGAGAGATGTATCCCATATATCGATATCAATTCCTCTTTTTTCCTTTACCAGCTTTACCGTGTCGTTAATGGTACCTAACCCTCTTTGTGAGAGAATATCAAATTTTTCAAGGCCAATCTCTTCAGCAGTGTACATATCGAACTGTACAATCGGAAAACCTTTGGGAGGCATTTCCAATGCTGAATAATTGATGATAGGTTCTTCTGAGATCAGAATACCGCAGGAGTGCATGCTTCTCTGGTTAGGAAATTTTTCTAAGAGTTTTCCATAGTAATGAACCTGTCGGGATACCGAATTATTATCATGTTCTTGGATAGGCTTTGTTGCCAGATTATCAAGTTCCTCTTTCGGAAGTCCGAATACTTTTCCTACTTCCCGAAAAATAGAGCGATATTTAAATTCAACATTGGTTCCGCAGAAAGCAACATGGTCTTTACCATATTTATCAAAAATATATTCCAGGATAATATCCCTGGCCTGCCAGCTCCAGTCTATGTCAAAATCCGGAGGTGTTTTACGGTTGAGGTTTAAAAACCTCTCAAAATAGAGATCCAGTTCCAGAGGGCATATATCAGTAATACCGATACAATAGCTGACAATGGAATTGGCTCCACTGCCTCTTCCTACATGCATAAATCCCATTCGATTGCTGTATTGGATAATATCCCAGGTGATTAGAAAATAAGCACAGAAATTAAGCTGATCAATAACCGCTAATTCTTTATCCACCCTTTCTTTTGCCTGTAGATTGTCTTCGGAGTATCTTTTTGAAAGGCCCTCATACGCTAACTTCTTTAAAAGCTCAAAATCATTTTCCCTGCTATCAGTGAAATGCTTTTTGTTTTTAGGGATTGAAAAGTCAAAATCAAAGTGGCAGCAATTAACAATATATTTTGTATTCTCAATGATTTGAGTAAAATTTTTAAATTGAGACAGAAGCTTTTTTTTATCAGTAAACATTTCATTGTCTTTACAGTAACGAGCTTCTGTAAGTTTACTGATCAATGTATTGTGATCGATAGCCCTTAGTATTTTATGAAGCTCATATTCTTCAGGAGTTGTAAAGGTAACGGGATGCAGGATGACCATTTTATGGATGAACGGTTTCAATTCAGGTTGAATTAAAAGGTTGAGCTGATCCTTTCTGATCCCAATAAATTCATGATCCGATAACTTTTCAGGAATATTTTCCAGTGGATAAATAACAAAAGTATCTTTGAAATCAGGATTTACTTTAGGAATTTCAATGCCTTCACAGTTATATGCGGTTAAAAGCCTGTTAACTTCTGCAATGCTTTTTTGATTTTTAGCGAGGCAAATATAATACAGTTCATCCTGAACCCGTATTTCCACTCCGACAATCGGTTTGATATTATACTCCTGGCAAAGTTTATAAAAATCATAGATCCCGGTAATGGTATTGATATCTGTAAGAGCTAAGGTTTTAATATTAAAATGTACAGCCTGCTGTACCAGATCTTGAATAGAAATAGTCCCATACCGAAGGCTGTGATAAGAATGACAATTCAGAAACATCTTATACTTATTTTAATAAACCTGAGGCTCTTCCTACACTTGAAGTTCCAAATCTGTTCTTGATTTTATCCATTGTCTGATACAGTGATATCAACTCTTCCGTATCTTCAAAGAGATCCATTTGATGGCATCCGTGAACCAGTCCGGTAAACTTTACTCCAACTAACCTGATTCTCATACGTCTGGTATATACTTTTTTAAAAAGTTCTAAAACATACCTGAGCAGGGTATGGTCAGCTGAGGTGTAAGGAATTCTGCATTGTTTGGTTTCCGTATCAAAATTGGCATAGCGGAGTTTTACCACTACTACCGATACCAGCCATTTCTCTGCCCGGAGCTGATAACAGAGTTTTTCAACCATTCCTGAGAGTATACTTTGAATCCCCTGAATATCTATAGTATCCTGAGTAAAAGTATCTTCTGTAGAAATGGATTTTCGTTCAGAGTAGGGAACGACAGGGGTTTCATCAATTCCGTGTGCTTTTTTCCAGAGTTCATTTCCGTTTTTACCAATCAGCTGTCCAAGCACATCAACAGGCATTTCAGAAAGGGTCTGTATCGTTCTGATCCCCAGTCTTGAGAGTAGCTGAAAGGTTACATCGCCGACCATAGGGATCTTCTTTACCGAAAGCGGGTTCAAAAATGATTGAATGTCAGGCTGTTTTACTTCAAACCTTCCGATAGGCTTCGATTCTCCCGTCCCGATTTTGGAGACGGTTTTATTGGCAGACAAGGCAAAACTTATCGGTAATCCTGTATTTTTCTGCACGCTTTCCGCTATTTCATGCGTCCATTTGTAACATCCAAAAAACTGATCCATTCCGGAAAGATCCAGATAAAATTCATCGATACTTGCCTTTTCAAGAACAGGTACTTTTTCCTGAATAATCTCCGTTACCATATGAGACATATTGGAATACATTTCCATATCTCCTTTAATCACTTTAGCTTCGGGACATAACCGTAAAGCCATTTTAATCGGCATGGCACTTCTTACTCCGAAAAAACGGGTTTCATAAGAGCAGGACGCCACTACACCACGGTCTCCACCTCCTATGATGACAGGCTTTTTCTCCAGTTCAGAGTTTTTCAGCCTTTCACAGGAAACAAAGAACGTATCCAAATCCATATGTACAATTGCTCTTTCCATGTGACAAAATTAGTTACGTTTTGAAACATATTTTGTATTTTTGTTGTCTAAAATTGTAACAATGTCAAAATTCTCTGATAACATCGTGTTTTTGAGAGGAAAGAAAAATATGACTCAGCAAGAGCTGGCAGATGTATTAATTCTTACCCGATCCAGATATGTCGCCTATGAGTATGGAAGAACAGAACCTCCTATTGAAATATTGCTTAGAATTTCAAAATTCTATAACATTAGCATCGATCTATTGCTAACTGTAGATGTCAGTAAATTTTCTGTCGATGAACTCATGGAGCTTCCTGAAAATAGGATTGTTCTGCCTATAAAGGTAGATCAGGATGGAAACAATCAGATTGAGATTATCCCCCAAAAAGCTTCTATGGGTTACTTGAATGGCTATGGAGATCCGGAATACATAGAAAGTCTGGAGACCATATCATTACCTTTTTTAAAAGGGGGTAAGTTCAGGGCATTTCCAGCTGACGGAGATTCAATGCCCCCCTATAAGAACGGAACCTATATCGTCGGAAAATATGTAGAAAATCTTTCGGATTTGAAAACGGACAGAACGTATGTTTTCATTACCACCAATGATGGTATCAGTTACAAAAGGTTTCAGTTTCATGAAGCAGATGGTATATGGGTGAAGGCTGACAATCAATTTTATGAGCCTTATAAAATTCCATTGCCTGAAATTAAAGAGATCTGGGAATTTGCCTGTAGTATTAACACCAAAGAATATGAACCTGATGAATTTTCAGAACATCATATTCAAAATTTTATCACAGAAATTAAAACCGATATCAAACAGATCAAAGAAAAAATGGGAGATAGGAATTGAAACTATTTTGAGTAAATGGGCATAATCAAAAACTTCCCCGAAGGGAAGTAAAAACACAAATGATGAAAAAAATCCCGTAGTAACGGGATATTGCTAAGATAGATATTTTAATATAAACTGATCATGACTCAATTGAGCTTATTTAATACAGAAGAGTTATATGAGTTTCCAAAAGATCTTTTGGAATACAAGGAAAACTTCCTGAATAGGGAAGAAGCTGACTTGCTTAAAAACAAATTATTGGAAACCGCTCCCTGGGAACAGCGGACGCAGAAAATGTACGATAAGATGGTACTTACTCCAAGATTAACGGCCTGGTATGGTGATTCAAAGTATAACGATTCTGAAGCAGATAAAAAGCCAACGAATCCATGGACTCCTGAATTGTTTTCATTAAAACAAAGAATTGAGAAGGAATTCGGCTGCCAGTTCAATGGCGTTTTGCTAAACCTATATCGTGATCATAATGATTCCGTTGCCTGGCATCGGGACAAGGAAAGCCGTTATGGTAAACGACCTGTTATTGCATCCATAAGTCTTGGACAAACCAGAAACTTTGATTTCAGAAAAAAAGACCATCACCAAAGCAAATACAGTTTACCACTCCCTCATGGTTCCTTACTTATTATGAAAGGTGATCTTCAGGAAAGTTGGGAGCATCGGATCGCTAAGTCTACTGTTCCAATGAAAGAAAGAATTAATCTCACATTTCGTTTAATATTAACCAATCTTTAAGCTTTTGAAGACGGATTGATAATCGTTTTTAAGAGTTTCTTCATTTAAATGATATTTTCCAAAATTCAAATAAGAAAAGAAATCTTCATTTTGGAAATCTTTCAGGGCTTTGGGATAAAAATCATCAGTATTTAATATTTCAACAGTATCAGCATGTGTATTGAAATCGATAGTTTTATTAAAATTATTTTGATTACCATAAAACCATTCTATACGAAGGGAGCCATTTATAATACTACCTGCAAAACCGGTATCATTGCCTTGTCCAACATAGATAGTTGATCCGAACGCAATATTGCTTCTATACTTATTCTTTTGATCAAGCTTAAGATAATCAGTATAATCTTTAGTGGTCTTATTAAAGTATATCTTAATATAAAAATTACTTATATGTTCCTGTCCTAAGATGAAGAGTCTCAGTTGAGAAATATCTACATAATCTAGTAAATCACTTGTCATAATTTTGCATCCTGCATGCTTTGCAAAATAACGGTACAGATTCATTTTAGACATCTTCCAATCATTACCAAAGATTTCTTGATAGTTAATTTGGTTTGTGGTTTCTATCATATTATTGATGAGATCAGTGCTCTCAAAGAATTTGGTATATGCAATATCTGCATTTCTTGTCTGGTTATTGTTACAGTCAATGCAGATCACTTTTGGAAATTTGATCAGTTTATCTTTTGGTGAGTTGAAAGGATGGGAATTTTCTCCATCATAATAGATAGCATCAAATGACTTACCGAATTGACGTCTGATATCAGATGCCTTAAATTTATGTTCCTCAGAATTCGCTTCATTATTTTGACATATCCAACATTTCATAGTTTTTCAAGGATTTTAAGAGGTTTGATTTTTTCGTTTTAAGTCTAAGATTTCTTTTATATTAGGAGGATATTCTCCATTAAAATATTCATAGATCAAGGGATTTCTAGAAAAAAAATGACCTGTCAGGTCTACCCAAGTTTCGATGGGTATTGTACCATTTATTTTAAACAATTTTTTTGACTTTGACTTAATTTGTGAATGATCTTTTCTATTATAATTAAGGTCAGAATCTCGTCTTCGGAGATATTCTTCTTCAGTATAGAAATGAAAAGCTCCATCGAAATGTCTAAAACTAAGGGTGTTCATATCAAATTCTGCATGGATATATCTAACAGGAAAATAAATAATATCATCAATTTTTACTTTGATATGTTCACTTTTAAATTCTTCCGCCTGAAACGTTTTAATATTTTTTGATAAAGCCCATTTGATATCAAGAGAGTATGTATCTGCAAAGAAAAAATTAATTTCAGACTCATTAAAATCCGGTGATGGCCTTAGTTTTACCAATTGATCAGAAATGCTTTCTACATTTTGATTAAAAACAGAACCATACCAAGTATCTAGCTCTAAGATAGCCGCATTATTTACATCAATTTTTAAATTGTGCTGATCCAAGCTTATTTTTATTTCATCATAAACGGTAGGGTCTATATCCCAGAATTTATTAATGAATCGGGGCTGGAAACCATTTAGCGAGGAGTAGCTACGTCGAAATAAAGGGTTAGCCATTGTTATATAATTATCTGCAAAAAAATAGCCGTCAGAGAATATTTGCTTTTTAAATTTAGAATTGAGCAGCTTATAATCTAAAAGACCGTCTTTATCAGGAAGTAGATCTTCATTTAACTTCAAAAGAATATCATGTGATTCAACAACAATGCCTGATATTTGGGTGTACCTAAAATCTTGAGTAGTTAATTCTATATTTTTACTCGCTGCAAAACGGATAAAGTCAAGAATTATTTTTTCATTGTCTTTCAATGCCTTTTCTGCTTCTTTTTCCAGTTGCTTAATATAATTTTCTCTAAAATCAGACATTTCACTCATAATCGGTAGTCCTTACTATTAAATGCTTTGTAAGTTACGATGCTTTTGGTTAAGATTCCATCATTCAATATTCTTTTTTCGTAACTACGAAAAAGTAGTGATTTTATATGATTTCTCTTGTTCAATTTTACATCACCAGAAATCATAAAAATCACAGTTATGAATATTGAAAGAACAGAATTTATAGCCTGGATGGAGAAAATCATGGAAAGATTTGACCTACTGAAAGAGCAAATGCTTAAGAACCAGTCCAGATTTATAGAAGTAGACGGGGAACAGCTTCTGGATAACCAGGATGTTTTACAGCTTTTAAAGATAAGTTCCAGATCATTACAGCGGTACCGGACTGATAAAAAGCTGCCTTACTATACCATCAGCGGAAAGCTGTACTATAAGCTTTCTGATGTCCATCAACTGATCAGAGAATGTTTAAACTCTTGATGGTAATAAGACATCAACAGCCAAATTATTCATCATCATTCCAACCTTTAGAATACTCTTAATTGAGCCAATATTTTGGTTCCATTAAATGAAATACAATGGGAAATGAATTGATAAACCATCAGGAACCTAGTGAACTCAAACCGGCAACAGACACACTCCTTGTCCTGAACATTCATACCAATCAGGTTGAGATGGTCAAAGGTATAGATAAAGAAGGAAATCTTCAAAAGGTTCTTCCACAAGAAAAAAAGGATAATGAGCCGCTGGTCAGGGTAGATAAACATGGCGATATTTTCTCCAACTTCTTTTCTAATTTCTACCGACAGCTTAAAAATCCCACGCATTTCAACTTTTTTAAAGTTTCAGAATATGATGCTGTTAATACCGCTAAGGATCTTCAGAAATATGTCGATCAGGCATCACCTGAAGAAAAAGAAAAGCTGAAAGACTACGAAGTTTTACCTCAACATAACAACAATCCAAAAAATAAAAATACAATGGACAACAACACAGACAATCAGGAGTACCGTTTTCAGCCGGAACAAATCGACTGGAAAACGATGGAAAAATTCGGACTTAATCAGGAGAAGCTTGAAAAAATGAATGCGATGGATGCATTACTCAGAGGTTTTAAAACCAATACACTAATTCCCATCACTATTAATCTGGGAACGGCGGTCAGTAAGATGGATGTCCGATTATCCCTTCAGACAGGGAATACAGGACAGGTTGCCGTTCACCTGCATGGTATCCGAAAGGAACCCAACCTCAATAATACATTCTTAGGTCACCAGTTCACGGATGAAGACAAAAAGAATCTGAAAGAAACCGGGAATATGGGTCGGGTAGTAGATCTTGTCAATCCTAAAACTGATGAAATCATTCCATCAGTGATCAGCCGTGACCGTTTAACCAATGAATTGGTTGCTTACAGAGCGGAGTACATGAAAATCCCTGATGAAATCAAAGGAATTAGGCTTGATGAACATCAGAAACAAACCCTATTGGAAGGAGGACCATTGTATCTTGAAGGGATGACTTCTAAAAAAGGAGAATTGTTCAATGCCACCGTACAGTTTAATGCGGATAAGCGGTATGTGGAATTTCTGTTCAATAATAATCAGAATCAACAACAAAGTCAATATCATCATAACCAACAGCAAACTCAGCATTCGGCTCAAGAAGCACCCAAAATATTCAGAGGAAAAGAACTGGATGATTCACAGTATGAAAAATTCAAAGCCGGGCAAACTGTGTACGTTGATGGTCTTACCGATGCTAAAGGTAAATCCTATCAAGGTTATATTACCTTCAACAAAGAGACTTCCAAAACCGATTTCTCCTTCAATCATCCTAATAAGCTCAAAGAAGAGGCAAAGCCTACAGAAGATCATAAGACCCAAACTGCTGTTAATACGCAGGGTAAAACCAATGAAGCTACTAAAAATGTGAAAGAGCCTTTAGAATCCAAACAGCAGCAGCCTATTAATAAACAGCAGGAAGACCAGCAAAAAAAGGTCAGAAAACCAAGAGGACCCAAACTATAATAAACATCTAAATCCATCATATGAAAGCAATCATCGCAGAAAAACCCAGCGTTGCAAGGGAAATAGCCCAGTTATTAGGAGCCCATGAAAAGAAAGATGGTTATCTATCCGGTAACGGATACTGTGTCACTTGGGCATTGGGACATCTGATCGCATTAGGAATGCCGGAGGATTATGGTATAAGAGGCTTTAACAAAGCCTCTTTGCCTATCTTTCCCAACCCTTTTATTCTGACTCCCAAAAAACTAAATAAAGCAAAAGGCTATGAGCCTGATCCTTCGGCTTTACAACAGCTCAATACCATAAAACAAGTCATCAGTCAATGCAGCAGTATCATTGTCGCAACAGATGCAGGAAGGGAAGGAGAGTTGATCTTCCGTTATATCTATCACTACCTACAATGCAATAAACCTTTTGAAAGATTATGGATCAGTTCCCTTACCGAAAAAGCAATACAGGATGGTTTTAAAAACCTTCAGCCAGGCGATGCCTTTGACGGTTTGTATCAAGCAGCAAAAGCCAGAAGTGAAGCGGACTGGCTTATAGGAATCAATGCTACCCAGGCATTAACCATCGCAGGAAACCAAGATGTTTATTCTTTAGGCAGAGTGCAGACCCCAACTCTTGCATTGATCTGTCAACGATTTCTTCAGCATCAAAACTTCACCAGGCAAGAGTACTTTCAAATCCAGCTGAGCCACAGAAAAGAATATACAGATTTCACCAGCCTTTCATTATTACAGTGGGAAGAAAAAAAGCAGGCAGAACACATCCAAAATTCTATAGAGCGGGAGGGAAGAGCTGTTGTAGAAGATGTATCCGTTAAAACAGTACAGGAGCAATCTCCCTTACTTTTCGACCTCACGGAATTACAGAAAGAAGCCAACAGGAAACTGGGGCTTTCTGCTGATGAGGTTTTACAAACAGCCCAAAGCCTCTATGAGAAACAGTTCATCACTTATCCCAGAACCGGAAGCAAGTATATTCCTGAAGATGTATGGACTGATATTCCTGAGCTGGTTAGAATACTGAATCAAACCGAACCCTTCAAAGCCGCCATAACCCATTTAAAATTCGGAAACTTCAACAAGCGGATTGTGAATGATCTAAAAGTTACCGACCATCACGGATTACTCATAACCACTAAAACACCTTCTGCACTTAGTGCTACGGAAAAAGCCATTTACGAGATGATTGCTTATCGCTTATTGGAATCCCTATCCCACACCTGTATAAAACAAGTCACCCAAATGCAGATAAAAGTCCATCATTATGAATTCCAGATCAAAGGCTCTACAATCCTAGAGAAAGGCTGGCGAGCCATCAAAGGGATTCTTTCTGACAATGAAAATTCTAATAATAAAAATGAAGTCCTTACAGAACTTCCGGAATTCAAAACAGGAGATGAGCTGAAAATCTCAAAAACAGAATTATTAGAAAAAATAACACAACCTCCCAAACTTTATACAGAAGCTGACCTCTTATCAGCGATGGAAAATGCAGGCCGATCTATTGAAAATAAAGAAGAACAAAAAGCACTCTCCAATATCGGCATCGGAACCCCAGCCACCAGAGCTTCCATTATTGAAACCCTGCTCAATAGAAACTACGTCACCAGAAAAAGTAAAACATTAATTCCCACCGATAAAGGCTTACAGGTTTACCACCTTGTCAAAGACAAAAAAATAGCCAATGTCCAAATGACCGCAGAGTGGGAACTCGCACTGGATAGAATTGAAAAAGGTGAACTCAATAAAGACCAATTCATGAACGACATCCAACACTATACAACTGAAATCACTAACGAACTCTTATCACTTCATATTCCCCGAGAAAATATTCCCCAACTAAAATGCCCCAAATGCCAACAACATACTCTTATTATAAAAGAAAAAATCATAAAATGCCCAGATGAACAATGCAGTTGGATTCTCTTTAGAACCATATGCGGAGTACAACTCAATAGTAAAGATCTTACTTTACTGTTAACTCAAAACAAAACATCATTAATCAAGAATATGAAAAGCAAAAACGGTAAAAAGTTTGATGCTTATTTAACTTTAGATGATAAAGTAAATTTGATTTTTAAATTTTGCTAGATACTTAAAGATTAGATTTTTAATCGTATTACGTTCCGAAATCAACTTTAAGCTAATTCCTTGCACAAACTTTTATACTCCTGAAATGAATTTGCAAACTCTTGGGCGAACTCAAAATTACTTATTTGATATTCCTCATTAACACCACTGCTGGAAGAAAATCTCAGCCTTGCGTATTGAACAACAGGTATCTGATAATTGCTCTTGAATCTTTTGTCAGGAGTTCCGTTTTTATTGACTTTCGCCCATGTTTTTCTAATAACTTTTGAATCACGAGGAACACTGCTGGTTTCGGTAAAACTTACAGAAGAAAATGTAACATTAAGTTCATCAAGCCCAATAATTGCAAAGTTTTGATCATTTTTATACATCAGTACAAATGTTGGATAAAAATATAAATCTGCTCCGTTCACATTTTGGAAATATAGGGCTTCATAGTTTGATGTAATGATGGGAAGTGATTTAAAACCAATTCTTGCATCTTTTCTGTTAACCAATGTGCTGGCACTAGACCGGGCAGCCACACGATCCTGAAAATGCGCTCCGGTAATATCCCATACTTTATGAGCTGTGGTTAGATTTTTAAAAGAATGTCGTAATTGTTCATACTTTCTCTTAGAAGGATCATCGAACTTTATGTCAATACTAACAGCCGAGTTATCAATTACAATTTGGGTTTCTTTAAGTGCTTCTTTTTGTGCATTAATATCCTCATTTATATGTTGAACAATATTTTTATTTACCAACCCATAAATAAAGACATAACTTGCAACTTTCTTGGTCTTCGTAAAGGTTAGCGCTTTTTTTATTCTCTTCAGATCCGTTTTTAATTCCGATTTTTGCTGTTGAGCCATGAGGATAGATTCTTTGATACCTGCCATATTTTGAGATGTGATCTCATGAATATCGGCACTAAAAATGTTATCTGATAACTCAGTGTAAAAAGGTTGTGGATTAGGATAAGATTGAGAGGAAGTCCTTAGTGATGAAGAACCGGAAAGTTTGTATGAATTTGAAAAACCTGAAAAATTGGTATTGAGTCTTGTGCCTGACGAACTAAAATTTACACTCATACCTTTAACCCCAATACTCGTTGAAATTCCTCTTTTGCTGAAATTCAAATGGACACCGGGAATTATTTTGATTCTCTTTCTGTATGACCAAGCCATGATATAGTTTTTAAGATAATTGTAGTCACAAATCTAAACTACTACAGACGGAAAAATTTACGGAAAACCGTAATCTTATCAAGAATTATTCTTCCCTATTTTATTGAGCTTGCTAATTAACCTCTCTTTCTCCCCACTTCCCGTCGTCGAAAATCTTATCAACGGAATTCCATACTTTTCCAAGATTTCATTCTTCATAACATCTCTTTCGGCTTGACGGCTTTCTATTTTATGATATTCATACCCATCAACTTCTATGGCTAATACAGGATTTTTTCCCAGCTTATTGTAAATAAGAAAATCGAGATGCGTTGCGTGATGTCTGGCGTATCGTTCTTCTTCAGCAGTTAATTTGGAAAAATCTAACAGTAAATTTCTCAATGGATGATGCAGAATAACGCCATACTTTGAAAATTGATCGTCGGACAAAACTTCCTTAATTAACGCATACATAAGATTCTCACTGTCAAAAACAGATTTCTGTTTTTGATCCGATAAAAGGGCTCTTCTTTTTTCTTCATAGCCTTTGTACAGATAATCAAAAATAGAATGTACCTCACTGTTGATCGTGGTGAAATTATTGTAATCAATATAACGGATCAGATCTGAGATATTCGTTTCATTATCACTTTCATTTCCGTTCACCAATAGAATCAGCTGATCTTTGGCTCTGGAAATGGCTACATTCAGTCGGTTCGGGTTGTCGGTAAATTCAGAGATCTCATTATCTACTGTAGA
This sequence comes from Chryseobacterium indologenes, assembly GCF_002025665.1. GTDB lineage: Bacteria > Bacteroidota > Bacteroidia > Flavobacteriales > Weeksellaceae > Chryseobacterium > Chryseobacterium metallicongregator. Next base: position 1,351,576 of record NZ_CP018786.1, read on the forward strand.
AAGAATGATCACATCATTTTCCCTTCCCTGAAATTTATCTACTGTATCTGCTTTGATATCTGTTCCCTGAAAGGTTCTTTGCAGTGCGATGGTCTGATTTCGGTAAGGTGTTACAATTCCGAGATTCACACCTTCCAGCTTTTGCTGTGGAATGATTTCCTGAATAATCACATCAATCTGCCGCTGATTCTCTCTTTGTCGAGCATGGTTACCTTCGGTTGTTTTATAGACTAATAAAGGTTCTCTTTCCGTCTGTCCTTCCGAAAGTATGACTAACTGATCATTATAAAACTTACGGTTACAAAAATCAATGATTTTAGGATGACAGCGATAATGTTCTTTTAACAGTGTTTTTGGTACTTCCGGGAATACTTCTGTGATAGAAGAAAGCAGGCTATGATTGGAATACCGATAAGGTTCCGGGATATCATAGTTTTTAAAGATCTGATCTGTATTTTCTGCTGTTTCAGAATCCACTACATTAGGAAGCTGTTTTAAGTCTCCTACAATCACGGCCTGTTTTGCGCACGATAATGCGAGTACACCTGTTGCAAGATCCACCTGTGAAGATTCGTCGACAATTACATAATCGTAGACTACATTTTCAGCAAGGCTTCTCCTTAATGAGTAGGTTGTACTCATAATGACAGGATAATCTTTAATAAATTCTTCTGATTTAAAACGGAGATCCCATTCGGTATATTCTGAACGTTCCTGTCCTTTATATTTTTGGTAGAGTTTGTTTTTAAACAGCTGCATAGATCCTTCCGTATATTCTTTCATTTTATCATGGAAGGAAAAATGTTGTAACGTATTGTGCAGCTCCTGCTTTCTGAGAATAAGCTCTGAAATTTTTACCCCATAGTATTTTGACTGAACAATCCTGATCATCTCTTCATACGATAAGGTATAAAAAATCTTATCTCTTAATCCATACAGAAAAGGAAATATGAGTTTACGCCACCAGTAAAACCTTTTACCACTTTTCTCATAGTCTTCCAACGTAATCCATAAAGAAAGCAGCTGATCTGAACTCACATTCTTTTTAAAACGGATTTCCGTTGCCAAAGTGACATCATCTGTAAAATGCTGATGTTCTGTTTTGATCTTATCTATTTCCAGCGTAAGTAAAGCCAGTTCATTCTTTAGTTGCAACTTTTCAGCAAGTTCAGTAAAAAGAAGGGGAGTAGACTGCATAAGGGATTGTTCCTGTTCCTCTTCCAATCTAAAATCTGATAGGTCGCGGATTTCAGTCTGGGCATCGATAAATTCTTTTTTATTCTGGCTGCTTCCTAACAATGCCGCTATAAAAGAAACCCCATTACTCTCAAGTTTCTCAAAAACATTTTTTGTCGCTGAATTATTGCTTGAAACAACAGCCACACTTTGATTATTCATCACCGCATTGGCAATAATATTAAGAATAGTCTGGGTCTTTCCTGTTCCGGGAGGGCCTTCAATAACACTGAGAGGATTTGAAAACGCATTGTCAACTCCTGTTTTCTGGCTTAGATTAAAACCAAAAGGAAAGATTTCAATAGGAGAGGCGTGGTAATTCTTTTCGGGTTCTTTCCCATTAAGATAATTGTACAGAATAGAAGTCTCAGGAATAAAACGAATACTTCCATAGCTACTGGCAAGAATATTATTGCTTTCCTCTGTCTTCAAACCCACACTTGCTGCAATCGCCTTTAGATAAGAAAAAATATTTCCTGCTCTCTCACTCTGAATGGCAGATCTTACCAGCTTAATTCTATGTTGAGGATAAGAATAGGTTTTACCACTGGTTTTATATACTACTACACACTTATTACCCTCAAAAGAATAAGATTCTATCTCGTCGGTTCTTTCTTTACTATCAATGTAGATGGCCTGAGATTTAAGATGTAGAGTAGCGTTTTTGTTCATTGGTTATTAGTTCACTACAAATATAATAAACTGTAGTAAAAAAAATGTGAAGCCATGAGGTTTGGACAATTATTAAAATAAATGAAAAAAATACTCTTGAATGAGGATTCCCGTAAATGATATTTTGATTTAATGACCATTTTTACGGTGCTAACAAATAAATGAAATAATTATGGAAAAAAACAACAGCTTTTCATCGTATCAAACAGAACGTATACCACAACAGTAATACTTGTACAGAAGGTAATAACATTGAACAAGAAAACAAACGCAGCGGAACTGGCGGTAAACTATATGATACATGAAAAAGGTTTTACACATATTGATACTGAATTATCAGACGGTTATAGATATGGTGAAGGAATACAATATGGTAAGTGATGAAAATTGTGAAAAAATATTCAAACTAATATTTTTCACAATGCATTAATATAATAATGAAATTTAACAGAATACAGTATTTTTCAATGATTTTTTATTTTGTTAAATTTTGTAATAAATTTTTATTATTTTCACTAGCTTATATTAATTGCATAGAAAATTTTATAATAAATATTATATGATAGTAATTTAAATGAATCTGAAAATTTTAAAGGCATTTAATGGCGACTGCATCCTAATAGAAACTCTTGATGAAAATCAGGAGAAATTTGTTATTCTTATTGACGGAGGTACAGCTTCTACTTTTGACTACTCTTTAAAAAAAGAGCTAAAAGATATACCGAAAATTAATTTATTAATTTTAACTCACATTGACTCTGATCACATAGGTGGCTTAATAAGATTCTTTAAAAATAGTTTAATTGATCGAATTGAGATTGACGAGATTTGGGTTAATCATCCTGAGCTAATTGATATATCAACTGGTAGCTTAATTAGTTATAAGCAAGGAGATGATTTAAAAAAACTTATCCAACAAAAAAAGCCTAAATCTATCATTACTCCATTAACTAGTTACACTCCTCAGCTAACCCGACGAGGAATACAATTCGATATATTATCTCCAACTTTAGAAATTATAGAATTATTATATAAAAATTGGAAGCCGGAATTATTTAAAGAAGAATCTGAAAATAAAGATATTTCCAGTTCTATCGATATAGAAAACCATAATTTGAGTCTTGAAGAATTGAGCAAAATACCATTTAGTTCTTCTAAATTATTACATAATGATTTGGCAAATGCATCTTCTATTGCATTTATATTAAAAACTGTGGATGGAAAAACACTTATGTTTCTAGGAGACTCCAGATCAGAAATTATCGAATACGCCTTAGAACAAAGGGATTACACCTCTTCTAACCCAATTGAGTGTGATTTTGTTAAAATATCCCATCATGGAAGCAAAAACAACACTTCTCAAGGTTTATTAGAAAAAATCAAAACTAACCAATATATAATCTCTACTAATGGAGGAACATCAAAAGATAAACATCCTTCAAGAGAGACCATTGCTAGGATAGTTTGGAATTCCAGAAGAGATTTAAACCAAGAAACGATTATATTTACAAACTATTCCATAGAGGAAATAAAAAATAAAATTGGAAATTTTATCTCAGATATAGATTTTGAATCTGGAAACTGGAAATTAGAATATAAAAACGAATTCATTTTAGAATAGATGCCTGAAAGAATAATAGAGCAAGCCTGTGTTAAAATTAGTATTAAACAAGGCGAAGAGGTTTCAAAACAAGGGAGTGGCGTTTTAATAGCGGGTGAAAATAGCTTTTTTGTCTTAACAGCTTGTCATTGTCTAGGTAATGAAAGACCTGATTTAGCAAATATTATTATTCAAAAACAAAAAGACTATCGATCAGAATTTAATCATATAAAGGTAGTTGGTATCGTTAGGTTTGAAGTAGAAGATGATTGGGCGCTATTAGAAATCGACTTTGAAGTAGAAGAAGATTTGCTAAAAAAGTATCAGTGTGCAAATAATTTTGTCAGAGAGCAACCTGTAAAGTTTTGTGGATATCAAAAAATTGTTTCTAATTCTTTTCGTCCATTTAATGCAAAAATTTTAACAATTACTGATGATCAATCCTATTTTCAAATTACAATTTCGGAAGACTCATTTGATCAAGCAGGAGAAGATGGAAAAACAGTTGCCGAAGGTTTGTCTGGAAGTGGTGTTTTTGTAATAAGAAATAAGGCACCATACCTAATAGGGATATTAAATTCAGTAAAAACTGAAAAAGCCTGGAATGATGATATTAATTGTAAAGCTATTGATTGCCTCCAAGATTACATTAAAGATTATACAGATTTATCAGATCAAAATATTGTTGAACTTTGGGAACAAGAGTTAGAAAAAGAAATAACAAGAGATGATATTCAGGCATTTAGAGCAACGAACCAAGAATTCTTTGAAAACATTGATAGAAAAAATAAAGTAATATTTGATACTGAAGAACAAGCAAATGAAGTAACTTCAAAAAAAATAAAGAATTATTTATCTTTTCAATATAAAATTAAAGAAATTGAAGCTTATAATCCTGAAATTTATCAAAAATTCATTACACTCATTAATAATTTTCGGGACGCTGTTGCTTATGAATATACTCGAAGTGTCGACAATAACAATGAAGCAAAAGATACATTAATAAAATTACGAAATGATTTCCAAGATGAAATAATTAAAATATTTCCGGACGAGCTAAAGTTTAATATTGCAGAATATCAAATCACAGAATGGTTATTGGACTGTTCTTTAAATTTTACTAAGAGAGTATGATAGAGATTCATTTCCAAAACAAACCTATTTCAGCTTCCATAAAGCATAATGCATTTTACAAACTTATCATTCTAATGGCGATTCTTAATTATTGTGCCAGAGGAAAGAAAGCATCTTTGTTATTAATTCATTTGGTTTTCTGGGCTTTAAGAAATTCGGATAATTATAAAATATTATACGATTTCTCTAAAAATTGTAGAGAAACCTTAATTCCTTGGGCCTTTGAAACAGGAATAGATCAAGTACTATCATTAGGATATATTTATGGTTTTCTTGAGAAAGAAATTGTTACTGATACTTTGGAAATCAAACTTAATGCTGAAGGACAAAGTTTACTAACCAATATAATGAAAGAAAAACTTTTTGAAGAAGATATAAACAGGATAAAAGAAATTGGACAGCTTCAAAAAGGAAAAACAAATAAAGCAAATAGTAATTGGACACTAATATAGATTATGTTTAATATTTCCAGATTAAGAGTAGAAATACTTACCAATAAAAGTGAATCCATAGAAGATTTATTTGGATTTGATTTTAACTTCCGAAAAGGTCTTAATATTATCGCTGGTCATAACTCCAGAGGAAAAACCACAATCAATTCTTGTATTTATTACGCAATAGGATTAGAAGAATTATTAGGAGGGCATAATGAAAAAGCCTTGGATAAAGCACTGAAAGACAATTTCACTATACAGGAAGAAGATTATAAAGTCAGACATTCGAAAGTATTTTTGGAAATCAAAAATTCTCAACAACAAACAGTCACTTTACTTAGGTATATAATTCCTGAATCAGACGGTAAAAAAACATCTAACATTGAAATTTATAATGGGAGTTTAGAAAATATAAAAGAATTAGAGGAATCAATCCTTTTCATAAACGGTAGGGGTAATAATGAAGACGAAAATAGTTTTTATCCGTGGTTCGCATCTTTTATCGGAATTGAAATTCCTCTGGTTAGTAATTCATCTAAAACAAGTAATTATAGCCCTCTTTATCTGCAAACCATATTTTCTGCACTTTTTGTAGAACAGACCAAAGGCTGGGCAGATTTTCTCTCTACAATCCCCTATTTTGGCATACCTGATAATAAGCAAAAAGTTATAGAATTTCTTTTAGGACTTAATGAATTAGGGTTAGCTACTAAAAAAGATATACTTAATAAAGAGAAAAATGAGTTAACTAATAATTGGCAAAAGAATTTAAGATCACTAACTCTTGTAGAAAAACAATATAATGGAACTTTACGAGGTATTCCTGAAGAAATTACTACTGATAAAGGTAAGATCGAAAAGATACAGTTATTCTTTACTGTGTCTGAAGAAGAAAGTCAAACATTAGAAGAAAAATTAACTGCAAAGGAAAAAGAGCTGGCAGATCAAGATCAGAATGTTATCCCTACTATACAGGAAGCACGTGAAGAAACGATAGAAGAATACAATAAAAACAAAGATGAATATGATAAACTTCGCAGTAATGTGAGGGAATTCGAGAAACGTTTAGGTTTAGAAAAACTACAATTAGAAAATTTAAAAAAGCAAGAATATTCTGTTGAAAATGAGATTAAAGAGCATTTAAATTTAAAAAAAGTTTTTGATGAAAATATAATTAATAAAGGAGAGAATCATTGTCCTACATGCAGCCAGGAAGTTTCTTCAGATCTATTATCAACTAAAGATTTTAAAATACCAATTCTTTCTGTTGAACAAAATATTGCTTTTTTAAGAAGTCAAAGAGAATTAATTAAAGTTTCCACTCATTCTTTAAAGAAGACCACAGAAGAAAAAAACGTCATCCTTACTTATTATAAAAATATTTTGCGAAAAAGAGAAGTAATGATCAAATCTCTTTCAAGGGATTTGATCGCAGATGATAGAGCTTTTTCAGAAGCGACAGTTTTAAAAAGATTGCAAATAGAAAATGAGATAGAAAGTCTTAATTTTATTAAAACTTCTTTAAAGGAGGTAAAAGAAAGTTTGATAGAATTAGCCAACAAACTCAACAATATTTTAAATGAAATAGATAAATTAAAAAATTATGAAACTGAAGATGAAAAAATTTTAGTTAGTTTTCAGAAATTTTATCAAGATTTATTAAAAGATTTTAAATATGACAGTAATCAAATATGGCAAATAACAATAAACAGGTCAAGTCCATTCAAATATTTTCCAACTTACAGGCCTTTTAAAGATGCTTTACCTCAATCAATTCGTACAAACTCCTCTGCTTCAGATTTCATTAGAAATCTTTGGGCATATACATTGGCATTGGCTGGTGGAGTTAATCATCCAGGAATTGTAATTTTTGATGAACCGGGACAACACAGAACAAATATGCAGAGTATAAAGGCTTTATTTTTACAATCTTCATTATTTACAAATCATCAAGTAATAATATTTACTTCAGTGGATAAACAAATTAATGAAAATGAGAAATTAGAATTAGATGATTTAGTCTCCGATTTAGAAGAGGGAACTTATCATTTAATAAGTTTAGATGAGGATAATAAAGTTATTGGAAAACTTGCAAATTCTTAGATATTGCTAGTCTATTGAATACTTTTTTAAATGGCATATATAAACCATAACATCTTAATAATAAATGAACATTTATTATTATTATTATTATTATTATTATTATTATTATTAAGGTGTTATTACTACATTGACCGTTATTTTCATTAATCTATTTTTTAAATCAATAAAGGGATGTAGGATAGATATTCGAGACTATTAAAATATAACTCTAATTATGATGGGTTGTAACATTAGGTTATATAAAAGCATTATTTGGTAATACAGGAAAAAAATTAAATTACCAATCTCTTGAATCATCAAACAAATAAAATAAATCGTCATCATCTTCATTATCATCTTCATCAGACTCCGAATCATAGCCATATTTTGAGCTACTAATGGCTTCTTTTTCACTCTGTGATATAGAAAGCATATGCTTTTTAAAGTTTATTAATTTGACTTTATTGTTAACTAAGGCTTCAAACTCTGCCGCATACGATCCTGAAAATTTAGCCTTTGAATATCCCGATGAACGAGCTACCAAATGATGAAGCCATTTCTCATCATCAGTGGAAAGGCGATCTCCTAATTTTAGAAAAGATTTTACTTCACAATATCCAGCTTGATGTCCAGCGATTAATATTGATTTTATATGTGAATTTTCATTTGTAGCAAGTTTTCTGATTAAATTTTCGGATATTGAAATATTACAGACGAATGCAAGCCATATTAACCAAAGCATTTCGTGATGATGATTTGCACCAATTGCGCTATCTAAAACCAGTTCGATAATACTTTTCCAATTTTTTCTATCTATAGTTTTATTGATCGCAACTCTTTTTGCAATCAATAGACATAAGTAATCAAGACAATGTGGAAAATGAAACAAAATTCTTTGAAGCTTTTGTTCTACATCCACCCAAGAATTATCCAAGTAACATTTTTCCTTATCAAGTCTTCTTAATGTCATCTTCATAGGGCTCTCAGATCCTAATGCTTGGCTCAAATCGAAAGCTTTATCTAAGATGTAATTGAATCTATTCTCGTGCAAGTAACCATCTGGAATGATAATTTGTCGTAATTCTTGAGCCCATACATCGTCTGTAGGATGAAGCCCCGAAAGTAGTTTCGTTTTATTGTCATTAATTTGTAGTTCAAAATTTTGTAAAACATCCCTTAGGTGTGAAAGAACAATAGAGCTTTCCAACTGAGATCGAACTCCTAGGTAAAAGTCATCAACATGTCTAACGCCACCGACTATAGAATTGCCAGCTTTTTCTTGAAGAGATTTATCAATTTCGCAAGCAATAAACTCAGCAAGAACTCTAAACGCATCAGGTCCTACCACCACACCTCTTGTCTGCCCCTGTTGACATTGTTGTATATAATAATCAAGTTGATTAAAATATACTAGTTTAGATTCTTTTGATGTATCGCTTTTGGATGATTTAATACCATGAGCAACCCAAGATAAACTGTGAGTATAAATACTAGGAAAAAACTGTGCAATATCTGTCTTTACGATATATGGTGCAAATTTAATTTTTGCAGACATTTTTGGATAAATTTCACTTAAGGATGGTATAAGCAATGCTCTGTCATCAGACTCTCCACCTAAACTATATGGACTTAAACTAAAACTTGACTGATCAAGTTTATCAACAAAAAGATTCCAGTGCTTGCCAATGAACTGACAGATATAAAAGTAAGGAACAGGATTAACAGAAGCATAATAACGCCTGTTTCCGTCGTGCTTAGTTCCGCTGTATCTAATGTACGCTGACGATCTTCTATGATAGCGTTTTGTGTCAATCGATTTTACCATTCCTTTAAAACTTCGCGCCAAATTTGTACTATCAAAACAAGGTGGCAATACTTCGGGAAAGAAACCTTTCCGTAATAAAGCATCACGAACATTAATGGCTTTGCTCATTTAATTTTTGGAATTTTTAAATTTCAATTAAGTTTCAAATGAAGTTCATAAATATTAAATTTACTTTCCGGAAAACTGTCTTCTATAACTTTTTCTCTAACAAAAGTTTTAACCAATTTACTACATAAATTTAAAATTATAGCTTTTTTATCCAACGAATATTTTCATTTATTAAAAAAATTCTTGGAAATTATAAAATTTTTTATGGATCTTCATTAAGAAATCTATTTGTAATATAAAATACGAGCTGAAAAATCTTTGGCTCGAGGTCTGTTAGTATAATAGTACGACCAAGGCGATTAAATTAATGAAGGTTTAATTTGTAATTGTATGTGAATTTTTCACAAAAGTATCATTGTTATTCGAATGTTGATTACTTAGCCATAAATGTAAAATTCCAATTATAATAAAAGCGTAAGAAATCAATTTCAAAATTATTTCTAAGAATTTTATAAACAGATTTTTCAAAACTCGAAAATCTTTTAATACCTGACTTATTTCTTCGATAAATTTCTGTGGTAGATTCAATATTTTAATATGACTTCTCGAGTAAGGCAACTATTTCCATTATTAAAAGCATATTCATATTAGAGTGATTTTTGTTTGGACATATTAACATCTTAAAAATAATTATATTTAAGAAAACCACAAATATGAAAGCATTAAAAATCTACAGCATAGTACAAACATTGGTGATCTTAGGACTTCATTTAACTAAAAAAAGAATTTAAAGAAACGGAAGAAGTTCTAAAAGAATATTCTGATTGTTATTATGAAGAAATTAGTAATAAAAAAAGAATCCTACCTTCTTTAGATAGGATTTTTTATTCGTCAATCTTATATTTCTTAATATCAAAATCAAAGTCAAAAAGTTCTTTGGGATTAATACCAAAAGCTGATGACATTTTCAACATCGTTTCTATAGTTGGATTGCCCTTACCATTTTCAAATTTATTGTAATTGCTTGAATCAAAATTTGAATTCTGCGCAACCTCATCCATTGAGTTATATTTTGTAGCTCGAATCTTCTTCAAATTTTCTGAAAACTCAAGCATAAATAATCTTAAGACTTCTTTGCTATCCATAAATAATGTATTTATGAGCAATTTTGGATTTTTGATTTAAAAATTCATGGTAATATATCACCATATTATAAATAAAATTACTATATTTGTAAAATAAGTTACAATAAATGTAACTTTGCGATACTTCAAAGAATAATAGAAGCTATTGCTTAGAATCTCGCTTAGAAAACTGGTAATTTACGGAACGAGAGGATAAGTATTAAGCTCACGACCTAGGCGTGGGCTCTCTTATCTGTTCCAAGGTATACCAGTACCCCTAAGCTGATAATGTTGAGTCCCATGCCGTTTTTTTTAATGCAGTTCGCTTTATATCTACATTACAATCTAAGCCCGCTTCCTAAACATAGTATCAGACTACACGATACAATAGGAATGTACAACCTATTGCGGCTTTAAAAGCTTACACGGGAACACAGATTTCATTCATATTAAATTCTTTCCGGTGCCTTGCGGTCACTGATTGCAGAACCTCACCAGTCCTTTTTCATACCAAAGGGCATCAGGAAAGTCTTTATCTAAAAAATGAATCAAAAAAACTACTCAACTTAAAATCAGAAGAAAGAAAAAAGCCCCTTCCCATAGAGTTTGCAGACCAACGGGAAAGAGCGTAGTTCAGTAATTAATCTTTAAAAATTAAAAACCTTTACAAATCTATGAAAAATTCCTATTACCATATAGGAGGCATTTTCTTTGGGCTCATGTTGACCACTGTAAGCATTCATACGAAAGCCCAGACACGCACCATTTCCGGTACAGTAACCTCATCTGGTAAACCTCTCTCAGGAGTTGTAATATCCCAAGAGGGTAGTGATCAGGTAACCATGACCGGCAACAACGGAACCTATACTTTGCAGGTTTCAGCAGAAAATCCCATCCTATTGTTCAGACACCCTGATTATGCTGAAGAACGAATCACAGCCACCAATCAGACCGTCGTTAATATCAGCTTAGAACAAAAAGTAAAGGGAATCGAAGAAGTTATTCTCAACGCTGGCTACTACAAGGTTAAAGACAGAGAAAGAACCGGTAGTATCGCCAAAGTTTCAGCAAAAGATATAGAAAATCAGCCTGTCACCAACGTACTGTCAGCAGCACAGGGAAGAATGGCAGGAGTCAGTATCGCCCAGAATTCAGGAACTCCCGGAGGTGGATTTGATATTCAGATCAGAGGCAGAAACAGCCTTAGGACCCGAAGTAATTCTGTCATTGATGGCAATCAGCCGCTCTATATTATTGATGGTGTTCCGGTAGGTACAGGAATGAGTTCCTCCTATGCCGGAAGTATCCTTCCCAATGCAGACATTAATCCGTTAAACAGCATCAATCCTAACGATATTGAAAGTTTCGAGATCCTCAAAGATGCTGATGCTACTGCCATCTATGGTTCAAGAGGTGCTAATGGAGTAGTGCTGGTGACCACCAAAAAAGGAAAAAAAGGAAATTTAAAACTGACCCTGAACTCTTCCTATGGTCTGAGCCATGCCATTTCAAACCTTAAAATGATGAATACTGCTCAGTATCTTGACATGAGAAAGCAGGCATTTGCCAATAGCAATATCTCTGTCTATCCTGCTAACGCCTACGACATCAACGGAACATGGGATTCCAACCGTTATACCGATTGGAGAAAGGAACTGATTGGTCATTATGCCGCTTTGTCTAATACCCAGCTTTCACTTAGTGGGGGAAGTGAAAATACTAATTTCCTGCTCAGTCTTGGTCATAATGAACAAACCACGGTATTTGGCAGGGATTTCAGGTACAGAACCAATACCATTTCAGGAAATATCAGCCACAGGTCTGCTGATCGAAAATTCAGTTTTAACTCATCCAATATTTTTACAGCAACAGACAATAACCTGATTACCTCTGATGCGACAAGACAGTCGTATATTCTGGCTCCCAATGCACCCGCTCTTTATGATGCGGAAGGTAACCTTAACTGGGAAAACAATACGTTTACGAATCCCGCAGCGGCTTTTGAGAACTCCTATTCCAATAACAATCTGCAATTCCTCAGCAACATCAGTATGGAGTATGAAGCTTTTGACAACTTTAAGCTCAAACTCAATGGAGGTTTAACCTATCAGACTTTTGACGAATGGTCACTTCGTCCGAGTACGGCGTATAGCCCTTCTGCTGGGGCAACACCTCTCAATTCCATGTCTTCAAAATCCAACCAGTACAGACTGTCTATGGTGATAGAACCCCAGATAAGCTGGATGTACAGAGCAGGTAAACATAAATTTGATATCCTGGTGGGAGGTACTTATCAGAGAGATGTTTCAGACCGAGGTGAAATTCAGGGGTCAGGTTTTGAGAGTAATGCCTTTATCTATAATATAGGTGCTGCAATCAATAAAGTCGTCCTTGACCAGATCAGTACTGAATACCGATACGGTGCTTTTTTCGGCAGAATCAACTATCAGTACGATAAAAAATATATTCTCAACATCACTGGAAGAAGAGACGGCAGCAGCCGATTTGGTCCCAATAATAAATACGCCATGTTTGGTGCTGTTGGGGCAGCATGGTTGTTTTCGGAAGAAGATTTTATGAAGAACATCTCATGGCTCAGTTTTGGAAAGCTGAGAGGAAGTTATGGTTCATCGGGAAGTGATAATATCGGGGATTACCAGTACCTTGATACCTTTGCCACGGCTAATCTCATCTATAACGGCAGTACCGGACTGGCTCCAACAAAACTCTACAATCCTGATTTCAGCTGGGAAAGAACCATCAAAACAGAAGCTGCTCTTGAACTGGGATTGTTCAACAACAGGCTTAACCTAAGTGCTGCCTATTACCGAAACCGCTCAGGAAATCAACTGGTAGGCTATCAGCTTTCCTCAGTAACGGGATTCAGCAGTGTACTTGCCAATCTGGATGCTGTTATTCAGAATACAGGATTTGAATTTGAGGCCAGCGGAGAAATTATCAATAAGGGAAATTTTTCATGGAAAAGTTCTTTCAATATCACTATTCCACGAAACAAGCTGATTTCCTTTCCTGGACTTGAAGGTTCATCCTATGCTAATACTTATGTGATCGGACAGCCTGTGAACATTGTTAAACTCTACCAGCTTCAGGGGGTAAATCCCACTACCTTGGTGTATGATTTTACCGATTTCAATGGCGACGGAAAGATCGCATCACCGGATGACAGACAGGTGATCAGAAATCTTGGACAGCAGTTTTACGGAGGACTAAGCAATGAATTACGCTACCGAAACTGGAACTTTTCATTTTTGTTGCAATTTGTAAAGCAGCAGAGCCGAAACTATAACTCAGCAATGTCTTCACCAGGTATTATGGCGAATCTCCCGGTGGAGGCATTGAATGTATGGTCGCCTTCAAATCCCAATGGCCTTTATATGCCGTACCGCTCTACGTCAAATTCTTCGCACAGCCTTTTTCAAAATAGTGATGCCAGTGTTTCTGACGCTTCATTTATAAGGCTTAAGAATGTACAGCTTACCTATAATCTCTCTTTGGACTCAGGTCTTTTCAGGGAAGTAAAACTTTATTTTCAGGGGCAGAACCTCTGGACGTGGACGAAGTTTTTTGGAATTGATCCCGAGATGACCTCTTTTGGATTCCTGCCTCCTTTGAAGACGTATTCATTGGGTATTCAACTTACGCTGTGATGAATGCTTAACGGCAACCAAAGACCGTCATATTATTTAACCCAATACAAAAACAATGAAATCAATATTTAATAGTATAATAATGGCAGTGCTCATCTATCTGATGAGTACCGTTATATCGTGTGAAAAAATGCTGGAAGTGGATTTGCCTGACAATCAAATGTTGTCAGAAACCGTTTTCAGTGATACTCAGACTGCCAACGCCGTATTATCTGGACTGTATGCCGGATTGTGGGAATCATCACCTGTTACGGGAGATCAAAGCGGAAGGCTTTTGGGGCTTTATACTGATGACCTGACCTACTATGCAGTCAATGCCACTAATGGACTGCCCGAATTATCCAATAATACACAGATTGATTCCAACCAGTTTGTCAGTTCGTTCTGGAATGCTGCGTATCAGAAAATATATGTCAGCAATTCCATACTCGAAGGGCTGGAAGGAGCAGATCATATTCCGGCAGCTGATAAAGCAAGGATAAAAGGGGAGACCCTGGTTATCCGCTCTTTGCTCCTTTTTTACGTTCAGCAGGTTTATGGAGATATTCCTTTTCCTGTGACCACCAATTATATGATCAATCAGAGTATTTCAAAAACACCTTCTGCAGAAGTGCTGATGAGAATTGAATCTGATGTGAAGGAAGCTATTGAACTGCTTTCTGATACATACCAAAATAATGAACGCATCTATATTAATAAAAAAGCAGCCCAGCTTCTTCTGGGCAAAGTTCAGATGCAGCAGCTGAAATGGAGTGAGGCAGAAGCCACCTTGAAAACAGTTGTTCAGAGTCCGTTGTATCAGTTTCAAAATGATATCACCAAGGTCTTTCTTAAAAACGGCAGCCATATTATCTGGCAGCTCAAGCCTAAGAACAATGGGGATGCGGTAAAGGAAGCAACGATTTACTATTTTGTCAATGCTGCTCCTACTTCCATGGCACTTTCCACATCTCTGGTCAGCTCGTTTCAGAATGATCTTCGGAAGCAATATTGGATGGGATCTGTTACAGTTGGGGGCAACACCTGGTACAGAGCGGAAAAATACAAAGCAAGGTCTTCCAACTCCACAGAAAATTCCATTGTCTTCAGACTGGAAGAGGCCTATTTACTGTTGGCAGAGGCTCTGGCTCAACAAAATAAAATGTCAGAGGCCCTACCGTTTATTAACCCGATCAAACAAAGGGCAGGACAGCCATTGCTAGGCAGTTCTGTTACACAACAGCAGCTTCTTGAGGAAATCCTTAATGAAAACAGGAAAGAGTTTTTTACAGAAATGGGACATCGATTTCTCGATTTGAAAAGAGCAGGAAAGCTTAATGAACTACAGCAGACCAAACCCAACTGGAAAGATCAACATAAAGTATGGCCTCTTCCGCAACAGGAACTGCTGCTCAATCCCCATCTGAATCCTCAAAATTTAGGGTATTAATGAGAGTATATTGTTTAATTATTCTGCTGTTTTCTCTGCATTGCTTTAATGCACAGAGGTCGATTAAGGAATTGGACCAGTGGATGTCGCGATTCTCAACGATGATAGGTCAGATGAAGGTATCTGATGATCAGCGATTCGTTTTGGTGACTAAAATGTACGCGAATAATTCTGATTCAGTTCTTGTGTTTGACCGCCAATCAGCAGTCATTCCATCCGATACCATTTTAAAAAAGAGCAACATCAGTTTTCTGAACAATTATACGGTCTTTACTTCAGGACCGGGCAGGGCTGAATTAATTGAGCTGAAGTCCAAAAAAAGAGAAATTTATGATAGTGTACAGCGATGCAGTGTCAATGAAACCCTGAAGCAATATGTCATATTGGGTACTGATAAAAACCTGAAAATCTATAATGCCAAAGGAAAAGTACGCCACCATGAGGCGGGAACATTGAACTATACTATTTCGGAGCAGGGACAGGTTTATATTCTTGCTGAAAGTGGAGGATTTCATCAAATATTGAAATGGAATGGAAGCACTATGAAATTGCTTTATTCCACTGCAACTAACATTGTTGCGATGGATCTTTTAGAATCAGAGAGATTTATTGTTGTAAAAGAAAAAATAGATCCCAATGGAAAGATCAGGATCAGATTGTTAAGAGTATCAGACGGGCAGCTGTTTCATAACAACCGGATCAGTCTAGGAGAAGCCCAAAATATGAAATTAACTGAAGCAGGTCATTCTGAAACTTTTTTGATTGATATTTCCGTCAGGAACCTCCCTGAGAAAATTGGAAAACTTGAAATATGGTATGGAGGAGATAAATATCTGCGCAATAAGGACCAAGAGCTGATTGAGCATCAGTATATGGTATGGAATGTTAAAAATAATCAAATTCATTCAATCCCTTCCAAATCAATGCAGGTTTATATAGCGACAGACCATCCACGTTATTTTTGGAGGTATAATGCCAGGGAGGACAATGATTACCGTGGATTTAGAAGCCTGAATGTATATCGATATGACCTTTTAGAAAACAAATCTGAACTTGTTTTTGAGAATGCTTCAGAAATGGTCATAGGAAAAGACAGTCGTTACACCATCGGATTTCTGATGTATAAGAATCAATGGATGGTCTACGATCATCTGTTAAAGCAGACAAAAATGATCGATTATAATGGAACATTAAGCTATCCTATCTTTGTGCCTGATGGCAGTTTGCTCTTTACGGCAGGAGACCGACTGATCAATTATCACCTGGAAACAAGTGTGTTAAAAACAGCATTTAAACAAGAGAACAGCAAAATCAGCTTTTATGAATACAGTGGAAAAATGATTCATCAGATGGAATCTTTTAAGATAACACAACGAACTATTGAAATGTCTCAACCGTTGATGCTGCATATCAGGAGAGAAAATCATAATGATTCCGGATATTATTCTTTTTATAAAGGTAAGCTCAAAGAAATAATGCCGTACAGCAGCAACAGGATTAAAATGTTCTCGCAAAAGGACAAGTATGATTTAATGTATTCGATCGAAGAAAACTACAACATGTCTCCACGGTTGTACAGCAAAAGCAAGTCATCAGGTCAAAAGAAGGTACTTTATACAACCAACCTTCATGATAAAGAAGCGATAGACTTGCAGCAGAATGTTATTTCATACACCAACAGTGAAGGTAAGGACCTGAAAGGAGTTCTGTATTATCCCATCAAATTCGACAAGACAAAAAAATATCCTTTGGTAGTGCAGGTATACAGTATTCAGCATAATGAGTTCAACAAATACCTGTATCCCGCCTGGGGACCCAGTGGATTCAATATTCGACTGCTTCTTGAGAACGGTTATATGGTTTTTCAACCGGACATTGTTTCAGATAACAGGGGGCCGGGAATTTCGGCGCTTGATTGTGTTCATTCCGGATTAGATGCGATTCGGGAAAATGAAAATATTGATTTCAGACGCATGGGTTTGACAGGACACTCATTTGGTGGTTATGAGACCAATTTTATTGCTACCCATTCAGAAAGGTTCGCAGCCTATGTCTCGGGGGCAGGTCTTAGTGATATTATGAATACTTACTTTTCATTTAATGAACTGTTTAAAATAGCAGACTATTCAAGATTTGAAACCGGGCAGTTTTCAATGGGAGTTCCTTTTTCAAAAGATAAGGACCTGTATTATAAAAATAATCCCATCAATTTTATTGAGAAAGTCAACGCACCTGTATTGCTTTGGGCAGGTAAGAAAGACACGAATATTCCGCCAACGCAAACCATGAGCTTTTATATGGGATTATTAAGAAACAGAAAAAAGGTGGTGGCACTGATGTATGCAGATCAGGAGCACACGTTCAAGAAAAATTCCGAAGACATCAGGGATCTTAATACTAAAATCATAGAGTGGTGGGACTATCACCTGAAAAGCCGGAAAGATATAAGATGGATTGATAAAGAAATGAAAAGGGACGCTGAATAGCGTCCCTCATTTAATTAATACTTTATACAATGCACTAAGGAATTTTATAAAGTGGTGTTCCACACATCGTGCCTGAACCGATTCTATGCAGTTCAACGCTGGTATCCAGTGCCCATTCACAGACATCACCGGAAACGATATTGCTGCATTCCTGATCAGCATCCTCACATTTGAACTGACCACCACCTAAGCTAACAATTCTGTAAGCCGGCTCTAAAGCTCGTGTACTCTTCTTTGCCAACATGGTGGCAAAAGCTGACCCTGTTCCCAGTGCTACCAGGATGACAGGAAAAAGAAATTTTTTCATAATAAAAAAATATTTGATTTGCTGCCTACTCTGAAACACGGTTTTCGGCTTCCCCGTTTTTAAAATGTTTTTTCAGGGGCTGGGTAAGTTTATATTGTACCAGCTGATTTCCAATAATTGCGTACAAATGCTCATCGGTGACTCTAAAATCTGACATGCTGTTATTTTTAATATTGTCGATGTACATGCTGCCAATATATTCCTGAGATTCGGTATTATAGATGTCAATAACTTTGCTTTCCTTCCATCTGTTTAAAGATTCATGTCTTCCTCTTAATTGAGCAGGGTTAAATAACAGACCTCTGTATACGATCGCATGCCCATTAACTTTTAGTGCAGGTTTAGACATTTTAGATTTTCCATTGGATAGCGATGTTACTTTAATCTGTGCGATTTTAGTCGTATCAATAGTTCTCCATCTGTGAATAAGTTGCATTGAATGATTCATGACAAGAAACTGGTTTCTATAACTGTAGATATAGCTGACAGTCGGTCTTATAGGATCAGATGAAAGATAGCCGTCAGAATCAAAAAAACCATCCAACTGCTTTTCAAGTAAATCAGGATGCAGTGTCACATGATTTTTGCCATTGTGATTGATTAAAATAGTTGCCAGCGTTAAATTCCTGGTTTGAGATGAGAGGGTGCGAATGGCAATTTTATTACTGTCAATAATTTCAAGCTGGTCAAAGAATGCATCGTTAGAGCTGATTACTTTGCTTTTTACATCACCTAATTTGCCTTTTAATATGATGGGTACATTTCCATCATAGATATAATAATGGTGATCTTTAACTTTAATCTCTATTTTTTTAAATGGATATTTGCTGAGTTCCAGATCAATCTTTGTATTTACAGCTTTCTTTAAAAGTGAATCAACTGCTAATAAGTTTTGAGGGAGGCTTCGGTTAGCTAAGTAAAGCTCTTCATTTTTAGCACCAGCAAAATAAAATGAATGGTTCTCCAGATCCATACTTTTTACTTTTAAAATAGGATGCATCAGAAACCTTCTTGTAAAATTGTTTTCCTGTTTTATAATGTATTCTGACTTAAAAAACAAAACAATGACAAGAATACAACTCAAAATATTGGAAATTCCTAAGATCAATGCTGTTTTACGGTAAGTCTTATGATTTGCTCTTCCCATGATGAGAACAGATAGACCTCCTATAACTACACACAAAATATTAAAAATCAGATGTTCAGTCCATCCCAGTTTTTCCAGGATTCCTCCACATGAGCAGGGAACAAAGTCACTGTAATTTAGAATGAGAAATATATAGATCGTAAATGCTGACATTAAGGCAGTTGATAAGTATAATCCGATTAATCTCCTGCTTGGAAAAGTTAATAACAGTACAATAATTAATTCTACAATAATAACAGCATAAGAAATAATACCTGCATAAGCACTTAGTAAAGGTGACTGAGCAATCTGTACTTGAAAGTTTTCAAAATCAAGCAATTTGCTCACACTTGCATATACAAACAACAGAATAAAAAAGCAGGAAACAGTTTTGATAAAGATATTTTGTACGTTTTTCATGGTATGTCATTATTGGGTTTAACAGACCTGAACCAATCTCCATTTAATCTTCCATCCGCAATATTCAGGCATCGGTTCACCCTTAAAGAGGGTTACAGTTGTTTTGAAATTCCCCATACTTTCCCAGATGCCACTCTTTGGACATGGTAAGCCTGTAACAACTGATATGGAGGTATGAGGAATCATAATTTTATTTGAAGTTTTTAATCTTTGGCTAGCCGCCAATTATCACCGTCTCTGACAGGAGGATCTTTTGTTCCAGGATCTTCAATGACTTCTACGGATTTAGCAGAATCCTGTTTCATTACTAAGCCATTTATTGTGGGCTCTGATTTTTCAATATATTCACTATTTGAAATCATATCTTCATCTCGATGGGTGCAGTTTTGTAGACAAACTGCTGCGATGATTATGCTAAAAAATGGGATAAACTTTTTCATTTTGATAATTTTAATTGGGTTATCCCGGCCGGATTATAGTAGAATTCTGATGTCAAAATTATCCGGCTTATGAGCTAAAAAAAACTGTTATATGGCTCTATTTTAAAATTATTACGTCTCAATTTTAAAATTACTACATGAGAATATCAGAATGTAAGTGGCTGTATTTGCATGTTTTACAGGGTTTTTGCCTTTCTGTTATTTAATTCATTAATATTTGATTTATTTAAAACATAAATGTTTATTTTTGAAGTAGTGAGGTTCTAAATATCAGTCTATGAAAAAGTTTTATTGCTTTCTCATCTTATTTCCTGTTTTTTCACAATTTTTATTTTCACAAAAGAAAGATGAAAAAACTTTCAGTGAAATTAGAAAGCCTTATGAAAAAATGGCAATAGATGACATTCATGCAATGCCTTATGTAAAACTGTACATTGAGAAAGCAAAAAACGAAAATAATTTTTCAAAGCTGATTCAAGGGTATAGAGATGCAAGACAGTTTGACTATAAAAACAAGATGAAGTATGCTGACAGCGCACTCACTGTCAGTTTGCAGCATGGAAGCCAAGATGACATCAGTAAAGAATATTTAAGCAAGGGAATCATCTATTATTTTTATCAAAAAAAATTTAAGCTGGCTTTAAATGAATACATTAAAGCCTATACGCATTCAAAAGGCTCAAAAGATGAGTACCATAGATATAAAGTCCTTTATCATTTAGGAATTGTAAAAAGTCATTTGGGCTATTATGATGACGCCATGAAGCATTTTCTTGAATGTACTTCATTTTACAGGTCAAAGCTGAATGAAAACCATCATGAAAATGAACAGTTTAACTATGAGAAGGCGTATCTCAACTGCTTACATCAATTGACTGTCCTCAACAGATATCTGCATCATTTTGCCAAGAGTGATAGTCTAAGCAATTTAGGTTATCAGCTAACTGCCAATAATAGTGATTTTGTACTTGAAAAAAGCTATTTCCTAAAATGCATCGGAATTTCCAGATTTCATCATAAAGATTATGTTGGTGCTCAGGATCACTTGCAAAAATCTTTACCCAATATTCTAAAGAGAAATGATTTCGCCTGGGCTTCTGTAGTATATTATTACCTGGGTAAAACATATGAAGCACAGGATAATGTAAATAAGGCTGTAGGATGTTATAACAAAATAGATTCTATTTTCAATAAACATGATTTTATACTTCCAGAGGTCTATAAGAGTTATCACTATCTTATCGATCATTATAAAGATAAAGACCTAGAAAAGCAACTGTACTATACCAATCAGCTTTTAAAAGCTGACAGTTTAATCAGTAAAGATTTTCCCTATTTATCTTTGAAACTTCATAAAGATTTTGACCGACGTACACTGATGGATGCAAAAGAAGAAATCGAGAGATCCAGTACTAAAAAAATAGTATTGGCTCAGATACTGATTGCTTCAGGAAGTGTAGTTCTTGGTTTTTTTATTGTCCGGTATCGAAGAGATCAAAAGATAAAAAAACAATATCAGCTTCTTCAAAAGAGAATTGCTGAAGGAAGATATAATATGAATGATATTTTAAGAGAAGAAATGATAGAACTGCCTGTAAGAAAGACTTCTCTTACCCCGGAAATGGCTTTAGAAATAAAAGAAAAGCTTCAGAAGTTTGAGCAGGAGCAACATTTCAAAAAGAAGGGGATTACACAGAAAAGTATTGCTTTAAAGCTGGGAACCAATTCCCACTATCTTTCGGTTTATATTAATGAACAAAAAGGGATTAATTTTAATAAATACATGGCTGAACTGAGAATTAACTATATCACTAATTTACTTAATACCAACAGTAAATATTTGAATTATACTATCGAGGCGCTGGCTGATGAATGCGGTATAGCGGCACGCCAGAACTTTTCAAATCTGTTCTTTGATATCAATGGGATCAGACCTACTGATTATATAAAGAATCGAAAAAAGGAATTGGGTATTAGTTGATTAAGTCGTGCTTTAGGTAATTTTTGTAAATTCCTTAAAAAAGGACATGGTAACAAAAACTATTTTTAAAAGGGCTTCGAAGTTATTGGAGGATCTGGATCTAAAGATTAACGAAGTCAATGCTGACGGAAATGATCTGATTAAAATTTCAGAAAAGGTATTACTTATTATTGATGAGTCGATAAGGAAATTAAAACTTTTGGTTTCCAACCATCATTTTGATCATATTGCTGAAGAAGTATTCTTTTTTAAAAAACTGAAACCGCAGTTTATCTCAAAATTTATTTATTATTCAGCAATACTGGATATTGAATCTCATAAGCCGGCTGCCGGAAATAAGACCTTAAAAAAATATTATGAAGCAGAACAGGAAAAATTGAAAGGCTTTTATTTAGAGCATTCTGAATTTTACAGTTACTATAAACGGGAAGCAACCTATCTTGATCATAAAATATTTGTTCGCAATTCCTACGACCTAAAAATGAAGCTATCATCCGGATTTTATAATTATGATCCGAGTTTTACAACTTCCCACGATCATATGATCGCCAGATTTATTTCCAATGAGCAGTTCGATCAGTATTTAAAAAAGCAAATTGAAAATTCGAATGATAACTTTACGGCAAAAGTATTTTCTCCTTTGAGCTGGTCGGGGTCAAAGGTTGGTCTTATAGAGCTTATTTATGCGCTTTACCAGATGCGTTGCTTTAACGGTGGTAATATAGAGTTAAGCGAAGTGATAAAATTTACAGAAAAGTCATTGGATTGCGATTTAGGTAACTTTCATAAAACCATCTTTGAAATCCGTAACCGAAAACAAGGACCAACCAAATTCCTTCAATTGGTGAGTGACAATTTGAATCAATATTTTATGAACAGCGATGCTGAGTAACATACATATAAATAGAAACCTCAAATACCACACGATTTGAGGTTTCATTCTTTAATCCGATTTCAATAAATGCTGTAAATCAGGATCATTTTTTATCCGATCCATCTCATTCGTGATGATGCTAAGAATATCAGTCTTAATTTCTCTGTAATTCTCCCGGATCTGTTTGGTCATCGAATCATTCCCATCTTCATCAATAAAGGATCGGATCGGTGGTATTTGCTGAAAGCTTTTCATTTCTTGAGAAAGCTTAATATTGTCTACGATAATCTCGGAATGAAAAATCTTCTGCTGAATCCTTTCATCAAAGTTATCAGATACAGCACCGACAAAAAATCCCTGGGTCAGGGTAGAGATCTTCGAAGCAGGTATCAAACTGTCCAATTGGGTAGAAATAGAGGTGGAAGTATCGTTCCTATTGATGGATATACTCTGTCTTTTTTGAAGTATTTTTCCAAAACGGTCAGATAAGATTTTTGCTGTTTCCCCAACCACCTGACCGCTGAAAATATTGCCGACCGTATTCTGAATGACTTTACTTTCCTTATCTCCATAGTCTCTTGTCAACTGAGAAAAATCCTGGAATCCAAGACATACGGAAACTTTATTACTTCTGGCAGTAGCAATTAAATTATCCAGTCCTCTGAAATAAATGGTAGGCAACTCATCAATAATCACCGAACTCTTCAACTGTCCTTTTTTATTAATTAACTTAACAATTCTCGAATTGTACAGCCCAAGAGCAGCAGAATAAATATTCTGACGATCAGGATTATTTCCTACACACAGAATTTTAGGCTCATTGGGATTATTGATATCCAAAGAAAAATCGTCTCCGGTCATTACCCAATACAATTGTGGTGAGATCATTCTAGACAAAGGAATCTTAGCCGATGCGATTTGCCCCTGCAATTGATCCTGGGCACCCCCTTGCCATGCATCCATAAAAGGAGATAGGTAGTTCTCTAATTCAGAATAAGAGGTTAATATCGTAAAGACTTCTTCATATTTTTTGTTCAACAGCTCAATAGCGTGTGGAAAAGTGCAGTATTTACCGTTCTTATATATCTTAAGAAACCATATGATGGCAGCTAGCAGTATGATAGGACTCTCAACAAAGAAATCGCCCTGTTTTTGTATCCAGCTTCTGTTCAGGTTTAACATAATGGTGTAGGCAGCTTCATATGCATCCGATATATCCGTCATAAAATCGGGATTTAAAGGATTACATCGATGACTTTTTCTTGGGTCGTCAAAGTTGATGATATAGAATTTCGGCTTTACGATATAAGCATCAGAATGATTGAGAAGATGGTTATACGCAATAGTAGACAAATCATCGAATTTAAAATCATAGATATACATGGAAAATCCTTTTTCGATATGTTGTCTGATGTAGTTATTTACCACGGCATAGGATTTTCCTGAGCCTGGAGTTCCTAAGACAATGGTGGCACGAAAAGGATTCACCACATTAATCCATCCCTGATGCCACTTCCCTTGATAATAGAACTGTGTAGGAAGGTTAACAGAATATTCATTATAGAGTAATTGGGTTTCCTGCTGAAAGCTTTCATTCTCATTGTTAAAAACATCGGTCATTAAGTTTGTTTGGAGTAAACGGCCTATCCAGACTCCTGCCTGCATCAGGAAGATGTATCCGGAACCGGTAGATAGAATATAAAGTACAGGAGTAAAGCTGTTGGCAGATTGTAAGAGGATTGCGTTTAAAAAGAATAAGACAAAACCAATAGAAAAACCAATACTAATTTTTTTCCAAGTGATCTTTTCATTTTTGACTCCCTTTGTTCCGAGGCAACTCAAAGCCAGTAAAACTATTGCGAACAGCTTAGAATAAATAGGTTGAGAAAAAAGGCCTGCGGTCTTATTAAAATTATAAAGAATCTTATTGATGAGTTCCAGTGTCCATTGTTGATGTGCAAAAAATCCATAACAAAACCAGTACAGATGCATTAGAACCATAATAATACTGACCGCTCGCATAAACGCCATGATTTTGGCAAGTCCTCTTAAATCGTCTTCACCCTGCATATCAGATTTTAGACGCATAAATACAGGATTGCACATTCTTAATTATGAATGTGCCGTTGCAAGAATACAATGGCTGACTTTGGCTGTTTGAGCATCGTTATAAGACCGTTTTTGCAAAAGAAGATTATTTTTTTCTTCTTTTTCTTTGTTGCTTTTTCATTTGTGATTCAAAAATTTGTTTCTCCTGATCCTCATTAGGACCTGAAGATAATAAACCGCTAAAAAATCCGTCAAAAACTCCGCTGATGCTATTCGTAAGAAATTGTTGTGTGCATATTTCCTGAGATAAATTAAAGTGATCATTATGATCGTATTTTGTTTCAGGCTTTGTTTCTACATCATTCCATAGTTTGTTGAATGCGTTGGCTGAAAGCTCTTTACTCAACTGTGAGCCATTCCAAACAGATTTGGAGTTATGGTCTATGAATGTAATTCCGTAGATCCTTCCCTCATCATTCTTTCGTATGACCGTAGCGATTCCCTGTTCCAAAAGTTGAGACTTAAAAGAAGCTTCCGATTTACTCGTGCTGAGAGCGGTTTCAATAGTTCTTTTAAGAATGAATTTTGAAGGATTATTTTTCATTTTTACTTTTGACTTCTTGATGAGCACCTGAATATTTTCTACTCCTACATGCTTACCAAAAAGAGATGATTTAAAAGGGGAACTTATTTTTTTTCCATTTTTATCTGTAGCAAAATAGACCATTCCTTTTCTCATTTTTCCATGCAGTTCTCCAGTAACCTCTTCACAGGAAATATTGAATTGAGAGAGTAAAGCATTATATGCACCTATACTTTGAAAGCTGTAGGTTTGAGGAATATGTCGTAGTATCGAGGATAATTGTGTTTTGATATTCCCCTTAGTATAATCTATAGGTTTAAAAATAGAGTTTTGACTTAAATTTCTGTTCTCACCAGCAACTTTTAAGTTGTATTGTTTTTCCAATTTTCTGCAAGTTTCCATTGATCGGGAATGATCATAGCGATCTGATATTTTCTTTCCATCGATCTGGACACAGGTGGTCACAATATGAATGTGCGTTCTGTCAATATCAGTATGTTTAAAAACAACATACGGTTGATTTCCATAACCCATTTCCTGCATATATTGCTGGGCCATTTCCCGATAATCTTTGTCATTAACCTTATCTTCAGGATCAGGATTAAGTGAGATATGTATTACCGGTTTTTCAGTTTTGTTATTGGCAATCAAATAGGGTTCAAAGTACTGATGAAAAAATTTAACCGAATAAGGTCGATCCCACAAATCAGGAATCTTATTAGTGAATAAAACCGTTCCTTTTTCGTTATCCACCTTCTGTTGATTGTAGGTAAGAGCACCCCATAGGTTTTCACCTTTTCCAATTTTAGCGATCATTTTTCAGAATTTTTTTGAATATGGTTTTGTTCAAATTCTTTGGTGAGTTCTATAATCTGCTTACCAATTAAAGCTAGTTCTCTGGTATGATTTTCCAGTTTAAAGAGATAGAAAGACGCTTTTTTCTCCGTGAAGTTTCGGTATAAAATTTTTACAATCTGATTATAATTGTTTCCAATCGACTGGAATTGGTAGAAGAATTTGGTCAATTGGGTATGATAATCTATTGTTGAAATATCAACTTTTACAATTTTTAATTCTTTCTGAAATAAAATTGTTGTAATAAATTTCGCTTTGTTACTCATTCCGGAAACCTCATATAAATTTAAAAACTTTATATTTTCCTCATCCGTAAGTCTAAATACATATCTGTTTTTACTTGGATTCATCTTGGGCTTACGCCCGCCTTTGCTTTTTTTATTTACATCCATCGCATTTAATTTAATATTAGTAAAATCACGACTTTGGAGTGGTTTTTAAAGCCCCAGCCAGGGCAAGTTGTTTTGAGGCACGAAAAAAGTTATGAGGCACTCAAAACATAACTTGCTCCTTTCAGGTGAAAGGAAATTTCAGTAAGAAAATATATTTAATACTTTAAAGCATTAAAAACAGTCCAACTCCAAAAAACTCCTTAGTCTTATGAAACAAAGTAAACCAGAATCATTTGTAGGGACAATATTAGAAAGAAAGTCAAAGACAGTCACTTAAAGCCAAAAACGACCATTAAGAATATTTCGAAGAAGAAATCGTATTCATTTGTATCAGATTGAGGGCGGGATTTCCTGACTGCAGATCTGATAGAAATCCTGAACAGCAGAACCCTTGCATGTCAGCCTTCCGGAATTCCGGCCGTCAAGATAGTCTCTGTGAAAGATAGTCTTCAGGAAAGCAATTTTTCAGGATTGCAGGATGAATGGCATTCAGCCAGAACTGATTGAAGTCAATACAGCTTTAGGGAATTCCGTCCAGTAGCACTGAAAGCTGTACAGGGAACCTGATATATGTATTGCCCAGGGGCTGTCAATCAGTCTTTCGTCCCAATTATGTATAACCAAAATCAAGCAAAATGAAAACAAAAAAGCAACCTACCATTATTGCATTTTCCACTCAAAAAGGAGGGGTAGGAAAAAGCACTTTTACATCACTTCTAGCAAGTATTCTTCATTATCGGATGAGGTATCATGTTGCCGTTTTTGACTGTGACTTTCCACAGTACAGTTTACTCCAGATGAGAGAGCGGGATTTAAAAATGGTGATGCAGAATGAGATTTTAAAAAAGATCGCTCACAAACAATTTACGAGTATTAATAAAAAAGCATATCCCATTTTCCAGAGTAAAGCCGACCAAGTTTTAGAGGATATAGATGCTTATGTTGAAGGATCTGAAACAATTCCTGATGTTATATTTTTAGATCTACCGGGAACTGTGAATACCGCCGGGATTTTAAAAACTTTGACGAAAGTCCATTATATTTTTTCTCCCATTACTGCGGATCGTGTTGTGCTGGAAAGTACGTTAAGTTTCACCCATGTTCTGACCAATGTATTGATGAAAGAAACTCAAACGGGAATCCGGGCAGTCCATCTTTTCTGGAATCAGGTGGATGGAAGAGAACGGACGTTGCTCTACAAAAACTACAGTAAAGTGATTTCAGATTTAGGGCTGCCACTTATGGAAACAAGCATTACAGACAGTAAAAGATTTCGGAAAGAAGGGGAGTCGACATCAAAAATGGTTTTCAGATCAACATTACTGCCTGCGGATCTTAAGCTGCTGACTCAATGCAGGCTGGATCAATTTGTAGAAGAATTTTTAAGAATTGTAAAACTATAAATTATGGAACAGGACAATAACAATGAAGAGAACGGTATCGATGAACAATATCTGATGTCCATTATGGCAGGAAGTTCCCAGAAAGAAGTTTCTGTACAAAATGCAGATTCCCAAAAACAGAGAGTTGTAACAAAAAATAAGTTGAATACTAAGAAATCCTCAGATATAAGCTATATGGAGCAGTTTCTTACTCATCATACCATGACTAAGCGGGGTGATAAAAGTATCTATATCCGTCCTGAATATCACGAGCGCCTCTCACGCATTATTCAAATCATTGCCGATGACCAGATTTCTCTGTATGCTTATCTGGATAATATACTGGCGTATCATTTCGAAATGTTTGAAAAGGAAATTACTGATGATTTCAATAAAAAATACCGTCCCATTTTTTAATATCATTTTATGGAAAAAATAATCATTATAGCTTTATTAATCGCTATCATTCTAATTCTTCTCGATAGAAGATTCCCAGTCAATGTCCGTACGAAAGATAGGGGTAATACTAAGAAAAGTCCTCCACCTATAATGGGAGATATTAAGCAAACAAAAAGAAAAGGTTGGTCAGTTGAAGCCACTGAAAGCCACCTTGAATTTACTTCATTAGCAGAAGATAATTTTGAATCAGAAACCAGAGACGGGAAAGCTGAAGATGTAACCGAGAATAAAAATCTTGATGATATTCTAATCAAGGATAATTGGGGGCAGGAGGAAGAGGATTGGAAGTATCAGGACTCTAATATCGAAAGCGGGTTTGCTACAGGGGTTACCTTTCAGGAATTGAGTACTGCGGGTCAGCTGTTACAGCGGAAAATGCTGGAACCTGATTTAGAACAGCAAGCAGTTGCTATAATTCAAAAAATTCATGGGACCGAGCTTTTTGATCTTTTGGAGAATTCGTTGGGGGAGGCTTCGAAGCGTATTTCAAATTTGTTAAGTCAGAGCATTTCGAATGATGTTGAAGGCATATCTTCCAGTTACAAAGATGGTGTTGAAGGTTTCGATATTGGGGAGTTTGTTTAGGCAAATTCCCCTTTTGTTATTAAGAAGTTTCAACTAAGATCTGTTATCAAACAATTCATGCAGTTTTTTCTGCAGAACCTTTTTGTCGGGAAGCTGCGTTTTGTATTCAGAAACCATTGTCGGAGAAAGACTTCTACTCAGCGCATATTCTACTACTTCGCTGTCTTTGTCTTTACAAAGCAGTACGCCGATGCTTGGATTTTCGTTCTGACGTTTAACATCCCTGTCCAGCGCTTCCAGATAAAAGTTAAGCTGACCCAGATGTTCTGGTTTGAATTTATCTGCTTTCAGTTCGAAAGCGACAAGGCATTGCAGCCCCCTGTGGAAGAATAAGAGATCGATATAAAAATCAGAATTTCCGACCTGTACTTTGTACTCTTCGCTGATAAAAAGAAAATCCCGTCCTAACTCCAGGATAAAATTTTTCATCTGCTCAATTAAACCTTTTTGGAGATCATTTTCATTGAATGTTTCAGGCAGATTTAAAAAGTCAAATACATAGCTGTCTTTAAATGTATTGACTATATCAGCGTTAGTTTCTCTCAACACTGTCGAGAGTTTTGAATTTCCGATCATCGTTCTTTCAAAAAGGCTGCTGGATATCTGTCTCTCTAACTCCCTGAAGCTATAATTTTCCTGTTTGGTCAACTTGATATAAAATTCCCTTTCCTCGATTGATTTACATCTGGAGAATATGGACAGATTATGAGACCAGCTGATTTCTCTCAACAGTGTTGAGATTTTTGGAAATTCCTTGTAAGTCTCATAAAACTGCTTCATTCTCCAAAGATTCTTATCCGAAAAACCTTTTAGTTCAGGTTCATGAGTCTGGATAAACTGAGAAAGTTCTTTAACCACAGATTGTCCCCATTCACTCAGCTCAACCTTTTTGCTGATATACTCACCAATATTCCAGTATAGATTGATGAGTTCCTCATTGACTTTTCTTATCGCATTGTTACGAGACTGTTTGATGAGCTCAATAATATCTGTGAACCTTTTATCCATGATTTCTCTTTTTTGAAATTCCTTACAAATTTACAATTAATTATACAGGAATTCTGACTGGCGCACGGTTCTTTAACAGCCAAAAGATTCCATCCACTGCCATTCCTGTTATTGAGTATCTAGACTCGGACATCTTTGTCTTCAAGCCCGTAAAGTGCGGGTTTCATAATCAAAAAATCTATTCATTATGAAAAAACAAAGAAAAAAATTGCTGTATGCTGTTTTAACATTGGTAACAATTAATTCGGTATTCGGCCAAGGCAATGGTTCAGCCGGAATCAATGAGGCTACACAGATGGTCACTTCTTATTTTGAACCCGCTACACAATTAATTTACGCCATCGGTGCAGTCGTCGGACTCATCGGAGGCGTAAAAGTCTATAACAAGTTCAGCAGCGGTGACCCTGATACCAGTAAAACTGCTGCCAGCTGGTTTGGAGCATGTATCTTCTTAATTGTTGCCGCAACCATTCTTCGCTCATTCTTCCTTTAAATGACGGTTATGAATATCTATTATATCAATAAAGGAATAGGACGGACGGTAGAGTTCAAGGGACTTAAAGCGCAATACCTCTTTATCTTCAGTGGAGGGCTCTTAGGAATATTGATCTGTGTCATGGTTATGTATATGGCAGGTGTCAATACCTATCTGTGTTTAATTCTCGGAGGAATCAGCAGTGGACTTCTTACCGGGCAGACTTTCGCACTGAATAGAAAATACGGGGAACATGGTCTGATGAAAATGGGTGCTCAAAAAAAGCATCCAAAATACATCATCAGTCGAAAGAGTATTTATCGGTATTTGAAATCTAACCGTAAAAGAACAGACGTATGAGAAATTCTTCCAAAGCAGCAACCTTGGAAAGCAAATTTCCACTGCTTGCGATTGAAAATGATTGTATCATTTCAAAGGACGCTGATGTGACCATCTGCTTTAAGGTCAGACTCCCCGAACTGTTTACCGTTGCTTCCGCTGAGTATGAAGCCATGCATTCCGTTTGGTTTAAAGCGATTAAAACATTACCGGATTTCACCATCGTTCACAAACAGGACTGGTTTATGAAAGAAAACTACAATCCTGATTTGTCACAAGAAGACCAGAGTTTTCTTTCCAAATCATTTGAAAGGCATTTCAATGAAAGACCCTTTTTAAATCATTACTGCTACTTGTTCATCACAAAAACCAGTAAGGAGAGAATAAGGATGCAGAGCAATTTTTCTTCTCTCTGTAAAGGCAAGCTGATTCCAAAAGAGATTAAAGACAAAGAAATCATTGGTCGTTTTCTTGAAGCGGTCGATCAGCTGGAGCGGATTATGAATGACAGCGGTTATATCCATCTGGAAAGGATGACAGAAGATGAGATAGCAGGAACTTCCGAGAGGTCAGGACTACTGGAACAGTATCTGACTCTATCCCGTGAAACCCATCCGTCATTGCAGGACATCAAATTAGGCTCAGAAGAAATGAGAATTGGTAACAACCGGATTAGTATGCATACCCTATCGGATACGGAGGATTTGCCAGGTACTGTCTCATCACATAGCCGTTATGAGAAATTAAGCACCGATCGCAGCGACTGTCTTTTATCATTTGCTTCTCCGGTGGGACTTCTGCTCAGTTGTAATCACATTTATAATCAATATCTGTTCATTGACAATAGTGAAGAGAACCTTCGCCAATTTGAAAAATCTGCAAGGAATATGCACTCTTTAGCAAGATACAGCAGAGCCAATCAGATCAATAAGGAATGGATTGAAAAGTATT
Source organism: Chryseobacterium indologenes (assembly GCF_002025665.1). Classification (GTDB taxonomy): domain Bacteria; phylum Bacteroidota; class Bacteroidia; order Flavobacteriales; family Weeksellaceae; genus Chryseobacterium; species Chryseobacterium metallicongregator. The sequence goes on from NZ_CP018786.1 coordinate 1,383,540, forward strand.
TAAATGAAGCACATTCATATGGTCTGCAATCTGTTCGTGCTCATTTTAATGTGATGTCATGGTCTGACAATTCTGCTGAATTCAAGCAGTTAAAAAATGATACGGGGAGTGCGCTAGCCTTAATGGAATGTAAGCCCCGTCATAATACCACGGATACAGCTACCTTATATTGGGCAGGAATTCCCGGTAATGCAGGCGATTTTCCTAGTGAAGAGAGCTTTTACACATTCATCGAACCTGCTTTGTGTTTTTTCACAGAAGAGACCAACTATCAGGATTCACCATCACCTTTTGGGATCAAGATGGCTGATCGCCTGACTGGAAAGCCTATTCATTTGGATATTTCAGATTTGCCGATGAAACAGGGGATTATTACGAATAGAAATAAGTTTATCCTTGGTCCATCGGGCAGTGGTAAATCATTCTTCACCAACCATATGGTGCGACAGTATTATGAGCAGGGAGCGCATGTCCTTCTTGTAGATACCGGAAATTCCTATCAGGGATTATGTGAACTCATTAAAGGTAAAACCAAAGGAGAGGATGGAGTATATTTCACCTATACAGAAGACAATCCTATTGCTTTCAATCCATTCTATACCGATGATGGAATCTTTGACATCGAAAAAAGGGAGAGTATCAAAACCTTGATTCTGACACTATGGAAAAGAGATGATGAACCACCGATTCGTTCAGAGGAAGTGGCTCTGTCCAATGCTGTAAGTGGATACATTGAAGTGATAAAATCTAATGACCTGCATCCTTCTTTCAATGGATTCTATGAGTACATCAAAGATGACTATCAGAAAGTATTGGAGCAAAAGAAAGTCAGGGAAAAAGACTTTGATATTGCCAACTTTCTCAATGTGCTTGAACCTTATTACAGAGGAGGGGAGTATGACTATCTGCTGAATTCAGAGAAGCAGTTGGACTTGTTATCAAAGCGTTTCATTGTCTTTGAAATCGATGCCATTAAGGATCATAAAATTCTGTTCCCTATTGTGACCATTATCATAATGGAAGTCTTCATCAATAAGATGCGAAGGCTCAAAGGAATCAGAAAACTGATCCTCATCGAAGAAGCCTGGAAAGCCATTGCCAAAGAAGGTATGGCAGAGTATATTAAATACCTTTTCAAGACTGTAAGAAAATTTTTCGGAGAAGCCATTGTGGTGACTCAGGAAGTCGATGATATTATCCAGTCACCCATCGTGAAAGAAAGTATCATTAATAATTCAGACTGTAAGATCCTTCTCGATCAGCGGAAGTATATGAACAAATTCGATGACATTCAGGCAATGCTGGGATTAACGGATAAAGAAAAAGCTCAGGTACTTTCTATCAATATGAATAATGATTCACGAAGACTTTACAAGGAAGTTTGGATTGGATTAGGTGGAACGCACTCAGCAGTCTATGCGACTGAAGTTTCTACCGAAGAGTATCTAGCTTATACTACTGAAGAAACAGAAAAAATGGAGGTGATGAACCTTGCATCAGAACTTGATGGCAATGTAGAACAGGCCATCAAGCGGATTTCTCTCAAGAGAATCAAATCGAACACAAAAGACAATTAAATCATTTAAAATCTTACAACAATGAAAAATTTAATCATTAAAACCTTAATGGTAGCATTTTTTGCTGCCGTAACCTATACAAAAGCACAATTTGTCGTAACAGATCCCGCAAACCTGGCTTCGGGAATTTTAAACTCAGCCAATGAAATCGTGCAGACTTCATCAACGGTATCTAACGTTGTTAAGAACTTCAATGAAGTTAAGAAAGTGTATGAACAGGGTAAAGAGTATTATGACCAGCTGAAAGCCATCAATAATCTGGTCAAAGATGCCAGAAAGGTTCAGCAGACTGTTCTTTTGGTAGGTGATGTTTCTGAGATGTATGTGAATAATTTCGGAAAGATGCTCAATGATCCCAATTTCAATGCTCAGGAATTAGCTTCTATTGCCAATGGTTATTCTGCGCTTCTTACCGAGAGTACGGAGCTATTGAAAGAACTCAAAGAGATCATCACTTCTAATGGTCTTTCTCTGAATGATAAAGAAAGGATGGATGTTGTTGACAGAGTCTATAAAGAGGTCAAAGCGTATCATAATCTGGTACGATACTACACCAATAAAAATATTTCGGTCAGCTACCTGAGAGCGAAAAAACAGAACAATACCCAAAGGGTATTAAATCTTTACGGAACCTCCAATCAAAAATACTGGTAAGATGGAACTTAGCAACTTACACGAAGTATTGCGTTCCGTTTATGAGGAAATGATGCCGATGTGCGCTGATATGGCGGCAGTAGCGAAAGGTGTTGCGGGATTGGGAGCATTATTTTATGTAGCACTAAAAGTCTGGCAGTCATTGAGCCGTGCAGAACCTATCGATTTGTTTCCCATGCTGAGACCCTTTGCCATTGGCATCTGTATTATGTTTTTTTCGACAGTGGTACTAGGAAGCCTTAATGGGGTAATGAGTCCCATTGTTCAGGGAAGCCACTCAATGCTGGAGAATCAGGTATTGGATATGAATGAGCTGCAGCAGAAGAAGGATCTTTTAGAACGGGAAGCAATGCTCAGAAATCCGGAGATGGCATATTTGATTTCAAACGAAGAATTTGACAAAAAGCTGGAGGAACTCGGATGGTTACCTTCAGATTTGGTTACGATGTCCGGAATGTATATTGAAAGAGAAATGTTTGCGATCAAGAAAGATATAAGGGATGGTTTCCGCGAGTTTCTTGAAATATTGTTTCAGTCGGCAGCTTTAGTTATTGATACCATCAGAACCTTCTTTCTGATTGTACTTTCAATCTTGGGACCGATTGCATTTGCAATTTCCGTCTGGGATGGATTTCAGACCACTTTAACTCAATGGTTGACTAGATACGTTAGCGTTTATCTATGGCTTCCAGTTGCCGATATATTCAGTGCTATTCTTGCCAAGATACAAACTCTGATTTTAGAACGGGATATTGAAATGCTCGCAGATCCGACCTTCATTCCTGATACCTCCAATACGGTGTATATCATCTATATGGTGATTGGCATCATAGGTTATTTTACGGTGCCAACGGTGACTGGCTGGGTAATTCAGGCAGGAGGAGCAGGCAATTTCATGCGCAATGTAAACCAAACTGCCACGAAATCAGGTAATGTCGCAGGAGCGGCAGTAGGTTCTGCAACAGGAAATATTTCGGGAAGATTATTAAAATAAAAATACAGTTCTATGGAATTTAAAACATTAAGAAATATTGAGAGCAGCTTCAAACAGATCCGTTTGTTTACATTCGTTTTTGCGGTGTTGTGTTTTGGAATTGTAGGGATTGTGGTATTCAAATCCTATCAGTTTGCCGAAGATCAGCGTCAAAAGATCTATGTGCTGGATAACGGTAAATCATTGATGGTAGCCCTTTCACAGGATATGTCGATCAACAGACCTGTAGAAGCAAGAGAGCATGTGAGACGATTTCATGAATTGTTCTTCACCATAGCCCCTGATAAGAATGCTATTGAAAGTAATGTAAAAAGGGCTTTCAATTTGGCTGATCAATCTGCATTCAATTACTATAAAGACCTTCAGGAAAAAGGCTACTATAACAGAATCATTTCCGGTAATATCCAGCAGAGAGTTGAGGTAGATAGTGTCGTTGCCAACTTTGACACTTACCCTTATGATGTTAAAACATACGCACGACAGTTTATAATCAGGTCCAGCAATCTTACCATCAGAAATTTAGTCACTAATTGTTCACTGGTTAATTCTGTACGGTCTGACAGCAATCCTCAGGGATTTATCATTGAAAAATTCAACGTGCTTGAAAATAGAGATGTCGAAACTGTTGAACGCTAATAAGACCGATATGAAAAAACTAAGAGATACACTCGAAAATTATGTTGTAAAGATTGATAAACAATGGAAATCTCTTCCGGTAGAGCGACAAAAATTCCTGACCAAGGTTTTCTTTGGTGGTTATGTTTTGATAACCGTCATCGTCATTGTGAATATCTGTATTTCGACAGGTCAAAGAAGTAATACCATTTCTATCAATCATATTGACGGCATTTCTAAGAAACCTATCGAAAAAGGATCGAAGCATAATGAAATAGTAAACTCATCCACTAAAAAATAGAATATGAAAGATTCAGAGAAAATTAGAGTGATAGAAAATGATCTCTCCCAAAATTCTAACGGAGTGAATGATCATCCCAAGGCTCAATGGGAAAGACTAAAGAAACCTTTCATCTACTTTTTGATGGCTGCTATATGTGCATCTTGCTTTTATCTAATCTTTAAGTCCAAAACCGATCATACCATTATTGAAGAGGCCGGATTTAATGCAGCTATTCCACAGGCAAAAGACGGTCAATTGCAGTCTGATAAGCAAAAGGCTTATGAGCAGCAGTTATTAGAGCAAAAGAATGAAGAAAAGAGAAATTCAATAACAACTTTATCAGATTACTGGAATGACCAGAACGGTGTAAACTATAATAGCAACCCACCTTCTTCAACATCCAATAGAAGTGTTCTTCAGCAATCCGATCAGAATGCTCTAAACAGTTATCGAAATGCACAGCAGACCTTAAGCTCATTCTATAATCGGGATAATCAGGAGGTCAATAACCTAAGGAAAGAAATTTCAAGGCTAAAGAATGAGTCAATGCAAAATCATGCTGTTCCTGTGGGTCTGGGAATGAACGACCAGTTAGAGCTCATGGAAAAATCGTATCAAATGGCTGCTAAGTATCTTCCAACGACGCCAAAGCAGGAAAAACCAGCAGAAAAAGAAGAGGTCGAAAAGTCAACGGAAAAGAAGGTTAAACTGACTTCAGCAATACCGGTACGTTCCAATGTTGTTTCCTCATTATACAGAGACCAGTCGGATAGTGCTTTTGTCGCAGGTTTGAATCAGAATAGATTTTATGACAGTCAAAATGATTCAGAAAACTCGGTTCAAACAAAAAACGCAATAAGAGGTGTGGTCTATGAAACTAAGACTTTGGTCAATGAAAGTACATTATCTATAAGGCTTTCAGAAGCGATGAAAGTCGGACGAGCTGAAATTCCAATTGGGAGTTTACTGATTGCAGTAAGCAAATTTCAGGGTGGGAGGCTTCAGTTAAAAATATCTTCCATTCAATCTCAAGGTAATATCTATCCTGTAGAAATTAATGTTTATGACACAGACGGTCAGATGGGATTGTATGTTCCTTATTCCGCGGAGCAGAATGCGGTAAGCGATATTGTAGCTAATATGAGCCAGACTTCAGGCACCAATATTATGATGACCCAATCTGCAGGGCAGCAGATTGCAGCTGATCTGAGCAGGGGAGTAGTACAGGGGCTGTCTGGTTATTTTCAGAAGAGAGTCAGACAATTGAAAGTAACTGTAAAAGCTGGCCATCAAGTTTTACTCTTACCCAAAAATAACTAATCAAAAAAAATAAAAATGAATACACAAAAGAGTCATTATATTCTCATTATGCTATTACTTCTATTAGTAAGCAAGGCATTTGGGCAGGATTCTGTGACAACTTATATTTCCTTGGAACAGGCAAAATTGGACCCTTTCCGGATTAACGTCACCTACAATAAAACAAGTCATCTGATATTCCCCTCATCAATACGATATGTTGATCTGGGAAGTGACCTCTTGGTTGCCAATAAGGCGGAACCTATCGGAAATGTTCTCCGGATTAAATCGGCTGTAAAAGATTTTGAAGAGGAAACCAATTTTTCGGTTATTACTGAGGATGGAAAATTTTATAGTTTTGATGCATCTTACAGTTCTTATCCCGATATATTAAGCTATGATTTGGTAAAACTTCAGAGAGGTATTGAAAGGCAATATGCTACTGATGTATTATTTGAAGATCTTAAAGGAAGCTCAACTACTCTGACAGAGCTTATTATAGAAAATCTTTACAGGAAAAGCAACAGAACTATTAAGCATATTGCTTCGAAAAGCTATGGAATTGAGTTTTCAGTCAGAGCACTGCACGTTAATGACAGCAAGTTTTATTTCACATTGCAGGTTAAGAATCAAAGTAATGTGGGGTATGCTATTGAATGGGTCAATTTTAAAATTGTCGATAAAAAGAACTTAAAGCGAACGGTCGTTCAGGATAAGATTTTAGAGAAGGTTCGTACCTATTTCCCGGAAAGGATAATAGCTGATCATTCAGACAGTAAAGGGATTTATATGCTTGATCAGTTTACACTCTTAAAAGATCAGGTTTTGGAGATTGAAATTCTGGAAAAGAATGGGGGAAGGCATCTGAAAGTACAGCTTGAAAATGAAGATCTTGTTCATGCAAGATTGATAAACAGTTTAACCATTAAAACGGAGTAAGATGCACAAAATATTTTTAACAGTCATCTTCATGATGATAATGGGTAGCAAAATATTTGCTCAACAGATGATTCCTAAGCAAATTGGTGTTGAATTTACCTATTCGGTATTTCCAAAATCTCCAGAAAAACAAAATTATATGTTAAGTACTGGGCTTGTTTCTTACTCGAAGAATGGTAATTACTTTTTTGGACTGGCAGAATATGGTAGAAAATATTATAAATACACAAGCGGCGATATCCCGATAGATAGTTTCCTGCTGAGCAGTGGGTACAGTTTTTATGTTTGGGGAGACTTCATGCGAAATGTCAATTTTAATCTGGGAATTGGAGGTCTTGTTGGTTACGAGCAGATTAATAGAGGTGATGAATTGTTGTATGATGGATCAAAGCTTAACTCTACAGGTAATTTTATTTATGGGACGAACGGTAAGCTGTCTATTGAAAGCTATCTGACTGAGCATTTAGTTTTCCTGGTCAACGGGCAACTTCGCTTTTTGAAAAATAGTCAAATGGTTAATTTTCACTCTCTGCTGGGGGTAGGAATAAGATATAATTTCTAAAAATAATGAAAAATGAAAAATATAATTAATACAGCTAAAATACAACTAAAGTGTTTCTTGCTACTATTTGTGATTGGACTATTTGTACAATCATGTGAAAAAGATGATTTGGAAATTCAGCAGAATTATCCTTTTAAGGTGTCGGTTATGCCTGTTCCTAAGGATATCGCTAAAGATGAGTATGTGGAGATCCGTATCAAAATTATTCCTGAAGGTAATTTTGCTGACACCAAATATTATCTTCGATATTTTCAGTTTGAGGGAGCAGGAAAGCTGCAGTATTATAACACTCAACCTTACTTTCCTAATGATATTTATCCTCTTTATGAGAAAGAGTTCAGATTGTATTATACTTCAACCTCTGAAGTTTCACAATCATTTACGGTATGGCTCTCAGACAGTTTTGGAAATGAGGAGAAAATTGAATTTCAATTCAACAACAAAAAGCTAAACGGATAAATACTATTTCTTTAGCTTACAAATATATATTTCCACTTCAAATAAAACCATCTAATTTGAGAAGTATTGTTTAGTATTTGCGGAAAGATGGTTGGCCTCCTAAAGGACAAGCATCTTTCCGCGACGCCACAAGAATCCAGACCGGGAACCGGCTCTGGATTCTTATTTTTAGAAATTTAAGTCCCTTATAAAATACCTTCATCGGAGAAAGAGAAGGAGTCGGTTGAAGTTATTATACAATGATCAAGCATGTTAATATTTAATAGTTGGGCAGCCTCCTTTATTTTTTGTGTGATGCCTATGTCTTCGCGAGAAGGTGTAAGGTTTCCGGAAGGATGGTTATGGGCTATAATAAATGATACGGCATTACATAATAGAGCTCCCTGCATGATGATTCTGATGTCAACAAGAGAAGAGGTAATTCCAGATTCTGATATTTTTTGTATTCCTAAGACCTTGTTAGCCTGATTCATATACATTGAGTAAAATGACTCTCTGTAGTCGATCTGATCTGCATCAAAATGTTCCCTGAAAATATCTGTAGCATCCTGGGAGTTCAGTACTTTTTTTTCAGCATTTCCTTTTCTTGTGTAGATCAATTTGATCTCATTTACAATATTATATTTCATTGTTATTGCTCTGAGTACGGCAGAGCCTTTTGTTTCCCGTACTTAAGTTAAAAAAGCATTTATTTAAAACATTATTTAAAACACTATTTAAAACACTATTTAAAACATCTTTGAAATGTTATGTATCTTTTCTGGATCAAAAGCCTTTTCAATCTCTTCTCCATTCTATTTCTTAAAAGCCTTTCAGGCTTCGCTGAATATTTTTCAAAAGAAAAACCGGAAAAAAGAAAGCAGATATGAAGTGTTGACAATGAAAAAAAACAAAAGGAAACGGAATAATTGGAGGGTACCTTTAGGGAGGAAACCGTTTATGCCGTAGTCTTTTGGTTGGATTAGCAAGACGGCTGGCAACAATACCTTAGCTGCCTTTTTACCGGTTTATTATGGAAAATGTTTCGTGTAATAGCAGTCAATAACCTGTTTTTGTATATGAAATGAATGTTTAAATTAACAATGTTGATTTTATTTGTATTTTAGTTGAATCTAAGAATGATGAATTTCTTTGCATCAATTTTCTCTTGTTGCACCTAAAAAATAAATTTAAACGTAATCACATCTTTTATAAATAAAAATTTTTTCCGCCTGATGGTTGATGTTAAGTGTTTCGTTTGATTTTACATGTTTCAAGCGTTAGACATTTATATTTAAAAGCCAAATACATCGCATAAGTGTCTGGGTTTAATTTCAGAACAGTTGTCCAATACTTTTATTAAAAAAGTATTGGTATGGAGAAGAAAGTTGAAATTAGTAACATTACCATAGAGGAGATTATCAAGATTTTTAAAGAAGAGGAGGGAATTGAATTGAGCATTGAGGAGGCGAAAAATATTTTAAGCTTTCTGACGATGCTCTTAAAAATTACCATTAAGAGTTTTTTAGAACAATAATATTTTCTAAGATTTATATATGAAAAAAGCCGATTTATATATCCGTGTGTCAACTGATGAGCAGGCAGATAAGGGATACTCGCAAAGAGATCAGGAGGAACGATTAAAACGTTATTGTGAAAACAATAACATTAAAGTAGGTCAAATCATTTATGAAGATTACTCAGCCAAGACTTTTATCAGGCCAGAGTGGATTAAATTACTGGATACGCTAAAGAAAAAAAGCTCAAAAACGGATCTGCTGCTTTTTACAAAATGGGATCGCTTCAGCAGGAACGCTGGCGATGCGTATCAAATGATTAACATACTTAGGAAAATTAACGTTGAACCGCAGGCCATTGAGTAACCTTTAGATCTTTCAATTCCTGAAAATAAAATGATGCTGGCTATATATCTTGCTGCACCGGAAGTTGAAAACGACAGGCGCGCTCTGAATACTTATTATGGAATGCGCCGTGCTAAAAAAGAAGGCAGATTAATGGGAAGGGCACCTTATGGCTACGCTAACAGAATAACGGAAAACGGGAAAAAGTATGTAATTCCGAAGGAACCGGAAGCTTCCAATATGAAATGGGCATTTAATGAAATGTCCAAAGGCATTTATTCAGCGAGCCAAATCATGGATATGATGAACAGAAAAGAAGGAAAGTCAGTTAAGATAAGTGCCTTTCTTGCAAGTTTACGGAATACCGCATATTGTGGGAAAATTTACGTGGAGCAATTCAATGAAGAGGAGGCTCATTTTGTTAAAAGTATTCATGAACCTTTGATCAGTGAAGAACTATTCGAAAAAGTTCAATGTATAATGGATGGAAATGTGAATCCAGCCAGACCTAATGTAAAAGTACTGTCTGACGATAATTTGCCATTAAGAGGTTTCCTTGTGTGTCCGGAATGTGGTCATTTGATTACAGGCAGTGCCTCTACGGGACGTTCTGGAAATAAATATTATTACTATCATTGCCAGTCCCCGTGTTCATACCGTTACAAATCTGAGATTATTAATTCTAAATTTTTAGAGATATTGCAGTCATTGGAAATGCGCATATCTATAAAAAATTATTTGAAAAAAGTACTGAGGCAAAATTTTGAAAAATTAATCAATAATCCCCAAAGAGAAAGGAAAGCAATTCTATTAGAAATAGATCGTTTAAACAGTAAATTGAAACAGGCAAGAAATAAACTGATGGAGGAAGTCATTGATGATGAAGATTATCTTGAAATTAAGACCGACTGTAAAGCACAAATTGAAAAGCTCGAAGCTAAATTAACTAAAGGAAAGGATAATAAGAAAATAGATTTTCAAAAACTACTAGACCAAGCATTATCGAACCTAGTAGACCTTGCGAAAGTCTATACTGATGGGGATATCGAGGTAAAACGTAAAATAATTGGTTCGATATTTCCTGAAAAATTGCAATTTTCAAAAAATCATTATCGAACCACCCGACCCAATGTTTTGCTCTCTTATATATACCAGATAAACAATGAGTTAGGTATGAAAAAAAACCGGAAAGAAAGTGAATTATCACCTCTTTCCGGTCTTGTACCCAGGACCGGGATCGAACCGGTACTCCTAAGAACTGGTGTTTGAGACCAGCGCGTCTACCAATTCCGCCACCTGGGCTTGATGTTGATTTCAAACGTGATGTTTGTTTCAAATTGGTGTGCAAATATAGGAACTTTTTTCAATGTTCAAAAGCTTTTTGAATAATTTTTTTTAAAAATTAAGTTCCAAACCATCGTAGGCAAGGTGTATTCCGGATGGAAGCTCCTTATCTTCAATGTCATGCAGGCCTAAGTGATGGCTGATGTGTGTTAAAAATAATTGCTTAGGTTTTAGCTCTTCAAACAACTTAATGACATCGGGAAGGATAAAATGGGCAGGATGGGGATCAAATTTTCTGATACAGTTTAAGATCAGAATGTCCAGATCCTTCAATTTTTCTTTCTCCGTTTCAGAAATAAATCCTGCATCTGTAATGTAAGCCAGTTTTTTAAACTTATATCCGAACACAGTAATTTTATAGTGAATCACTTCCACAGGAGTGATTTCCGTATCCAGTACCTGAAAAGGTTTATTTTCAATTTCGTGAAGTTCAAAAGCGGGTGCACCGGGATATCTTACATCTGCAAAAGCGTAAGGAAATCTGTTTTTTATTTCATGAGCCACTCTTGAGTAGCAGTACAACGGAACATCTTTTCCATTTTTAAAAATCAAAGGACGCATATCATCCAGCCCAATCACATGGTCATTATGTTCATGGGTAATCAGCGCAATGTCTACATTATGTTCATGATTGGTAAGCATTTGCTGCCTGAAATCGGGACCACAGTCGATCAGTATTTTTTTATTTTCCTCCGTAGTGATCATCACGGAAGAACGTAAACGTTTGTCTTTTGGATTTTCTGAAGTACACACTTCACATGTACAGCCTATAACGGGTACACCTTGAGAAGTACCAGTTCCTAAAAATTTCAACTTCATTTTGTTTTGAGGTTGGTTTAATTTTGGTAAATTTACAAAAAATTTCATGTCCTAATGTATCAGAAACTAACTCCTAAACAAAAAGCATTAACAATTAATCTAGATCCTACTATTTATGGTACTTTCGCAGAAATTGGAGCAGGGCAGGAGACTGTTCGCCACTTTTTTAGAGCAGGGGGAGCTTCCGGTACGATTGCTAAGGCAATGTCTGCTTATGACAAAGATTTTAGTGATGCCATCTACGGAAAGGAAGTAAAAAACAGGTATGTTACCCAAAACAGGCTTCGCAAAATGCTTCGATATGAAGTAGCTTTGATTGAAGAGAGAATTTCAAGAGATAATAATCCTGATAGAAAATTCTTTTCTTACGCCAATACGGTAACTACTATCAATTTTGACAAAACTGTAAAAGGCCACGGCTGGGTAGGAATTCGTTTTCAAACCAAAGAAAATGAAGATTATAATGAGATCGTTATCCACGTAAAATTCAAAGAAAATGATGCTACACTTCAGCAGGAAACCTTAGGGAATCTGGGAGTAAACCTTATTTTCGGGGCCTTTCATTATTTTGATAATCCAAGAACTTTGGTAGAATCTCTTTATGATGATATTGCAAAAGATAATCTGGAAATTGATATGATTGACTTTAGCGGACCTGCTTTTGCCTATGTTGATAACAGACTGATGTCTCTTCAATTGGTCAAGAATGGAATGACGGATGCTGTGATTTTCAATTCTCAGGGAAGCAACATGCTTCCGGCAGATGTTTTGTACAAGAAAAATATTTTCGCGGTAAGAGGAAGTTTCAGACCCGTGACGAAAGTGAACATTGATATGCTTAAAAACGGTATGGATATGTTCTTCAAAGATGCCACCTGTACTCACGAAGAAACAGAAGTTCTTATTGAAATCACCATTTCCAATCTGAGAGCAGACGGAGATATCGATGAAAGAGATTTCCTGGATAGAGTAGACATTCTTGGAAAACTGGGGTATACCGTTATTATTTCAAACTTCTCTGAATATTACAGACTGATTGATTACTTTGCATCTTACACAAGTGGAGACATCGGGGTAGCAATGGGAGTAAATAATATGTTGATGGTATTCGATGAGAAATATTATAAAAATCTTTCAGGAGGAATTCTAGAAGCCTTCGGTAAGTTTTTCAGAAACGGAATGAGAGTATATCTGTATCCTTATAAAGATCCGGAAACTCATCAGCTGTTGGATTCTTCCAACCTGAAAGTAGAGGAAAACCTGAAAGAATTATATAAATATTTCAAACACAACAACCGTATTGTTGATATTACCAATTATAATCCGGAGTTTTTGGAAATTTATTCCAGAGAAATATTGAGAAAAATTGCATGTTGTGTGAAAGGCTGGGAAACTCAGGTTCCGGAAGGCGTAGCAGAAATGATTAAAGAGCGTGGAATGTTCGGATATAAAGAAGAACTTTCCCTAAAACAATTCTCTTAAAATATAAATACAATGTCAGAATTAAAGAAAAGACTTTCCTCAATTCTTGAAAGTCCTAAACATAATACAGAAGAAAAACTTGAAAAAGTTTGCCACCTGTTGGATCAGGAAATCCCTTACTTCAACTGGACTGGCTTCTATTTCAAAAACGGAGATAAGGAAGAATTGATTTTAGGCCCTTATGTAGGAGCACCAACAGATCATACCATTATTCCTTACGGTAAAGGGATTTGCGGGCAGGTTGCCGTTTCCAATGAAACATTTGTAGTTCCTGATGTACATGAAGAAAGCAATTATTTAAGCTGTTCCATTGATACAAAAGCAGAAATTGTAGTTCCGATTTTTAAGGATGGAAAAAATATCGGTCAGATCGATATTGATTCTCACACCATCGATCCTTTCACGAAGGAAGATCGTGAATTATTAGAATGGCTTTGTAATGAAGTTTCTAAGATTTTGTAATCGAAACTTACTATAAAAAAATAAAAACTCCGGACATTTCAGCCGGAGTTTTTTATGGGTTATTAGTAGTAATAACAAACATAATTAAAGGTTCGTCGCCAGTGTTTTCAACAGAATGATATCCTATGGAGTTGATGGCTGTAATATCTCCTTTTTGAAGTGTTTTCTTACGTATTGTTCCTTCTGTTCCGGTTCTTTCTCTATATTCTCCGGTCCCATGTACAACAACATACAGTTCCTGCTCATTTCTCAGATTGTGCGTATGAAAGCCGGATTCGTCGCCTTTATTCAGTAAAACCATATACGCGGCCAGACGGTTATTGGCAAGCTCTTCCTGCTCAAACATCTGTATCATGTATACTGTTCCGTTTCCACCATACATATTTTCGCGTTTGTCTACACGTGTAATGGTTCTTTCATCTTTTTCAAACGCCATTACATACAGATTAATGTATTTTGACACCTCATGTATAACGTGATTGAATTCTTCTCCTTCAGATAATATAACTGTACCAGACATGTGAATTGAATATTTAAAGTTTAAAGATGATGATAAAAACTAACTTTGCTGCATTGAATGAATTTCTGTGAGAAGTTCTTTAAAATAATTCTCGCATTTGGCAATATGAGTTCCATACCAGGAAAAGGCTTCACCATCTACAATCATTATCTTTTTGTCAGGATAGAAAACCTGGAGTTCCTCAATATGTTTCTCTTTAAACGGAAAAGGTTCAGAGGAAAGCATAATGACATCGGCATCAGCCAGATCTTCAGTGATAATTTGTGGATAACGGGTTTTGTTCTTGAAAATATTTTCAAAACCAATTTCTGACAGAATCCTGTGAATGAAAGTGTCTGAACCAATGGTCATATAAGGATTTTTCCAGATAAGATAAGCGGCTTTTACCGGTGCTTCCAGTTTGGCCTGATTCAGAACATCATAAATTTTAAGATTGAAAAGCTGTGCTCTGTCTTCCTTTCCGAAAAGTTTTCCGAGATTTTTAAGCAGGTAATAATTATCCTCAATCGTATCAATATTGGTTACTGTTACTTTAAAGTCATTCATCAGAGCTTCTACCTGATCTTTTACGTTCTCTTCTTTGTTGGCAAGAATAAGATCTGGCTGTAATGCTTTAATCTTCTCAATATTGATATTCTTAGTTCCTCCGATTACGGCTACATTTTTTATTTTGTCCTGAGGATGAATACAGAATTTTGTTCTTCCTACGACTTCATTTTCGGTCAGTCCAAGGTCAAATAAAGCCTCAGTAATAGAGGGGACAAGTGAAACGATTTTCATATTGGCATGTTAGATGATGCCTAAAATTACAAAAGTTTTCCGGTTAAGAAAAGTCCGGCTACGGTAAAATAGATAATAAGTCCCGTAACATCCACCAATGTTGCTACAAATGGAGCAGAAGAGGTAGCAGGGTCAAGGTTTAATTTCTTTAAAACAAACGGAATCATAGAACCAGATAACGTTCCCCATAATACAATGGCAATTAAAGAGACCGAAACACTTAATCCGACATATACCCAATATTGGCCATAATCAAAAAGACCAATCTGCTGCCAAAGCATAATTCGTATAAATCCGATGACTCCTAAGATTGCCCCCAGACATAATCCGGAAATAATTTCTTTTTTCATGACATACCACCAATCTTTCAGACTGATTTCCTGAAGAGCCATTGCACGGATAATCAATGTTGCTGCCTGTGATCCGGAATTTCCTCCACTGGAAATAATCAATGGAACAAATAGTGCGAGAACAACTGCTTTTTCAATTTCTTTATCGAAATATCCCATCGCAGAAGCTGTCAGCATTTCCGAAACAAATAGAATGATCAGCCAGGTCGCCCTTTTTTTGATCATCTCTGTCCATGAAGTTTGGATGTAAGGAAGATCTAATGCTTCCAATCCCCCGAACTTCTGAATATCTTCCGTGTTCTGCTGTTCAATCTGATCGAGAATATCATCAATAGTTACGATTCCTACCAGAACACCGGCTTCCGTAATAATAGGAAGAGCGCCACGGTCATATTTTTCGAAATAGGTTACCGCGTCTTCTTTGGACGTAGTTGTCGTAATCGCCACGAAATGATTATCTGTGATGTCGGAAACCAAAGTATCTTCCTCTTCCAGCAGTAAAGTTCCAATGGCAAGGTCATCAATTAAGCGGTTTCTTTCATCCACCACATACAGGTAGTTCATGGTTTCCACTCTTTTTCCTACCTTTTTGATCTGTTGAAGACATCTTTTTACCGTCCATTCCTTACGGATCTGGATATAATAAGGTGTCATCAGACGGGCAATCGAATCCGAATTGTATCCAAGAAGTTTTAAAGCAATTCTTCTTTCCTGCGGATTAAGGTGGTTGATGGAATACTTAATCAGCTCATCCGGAAAATCCTCGAAAAGAGCAGTTCTGTCATCCGGAGTCATGGCATTCAGAATTTCGGAAACTTCATCGCTTCCGATACTTCTGATGGTATCCTCTTGAAAATCAGGGTCAAGGTGCGAAAAAACTTCTGCTTTGTATTCTTTCGGAACCTTCAGAAACGCGAGCAGCCTCTCGTCAGCAGGAAGTTCGCTGAGAGTTTCGGCAATATCGGCAGGGTTGAAGATAAGTTCGTCTCTAGAATTCAAAACGTGAAATTTTTTGGATATGCAAAAATAATTCAAATTTTTAAGACTGAGCAATAAAGTGGCAAAATTAAGGATTAATTAAAGTTTAGTGCTTCAGTATAAGGGTAAAAAAAACACCCGCCGAAACGGATGTATAAAAATTAAATTTTAAATTCCAATATTCTTTATATTGGTTCGCATTCTGAAGTAGGAATGTATATGCAGACAGCGTTTGTACAGCATTGATATGGGCCGCAATCTGAGTTGTCACCACACTTTTTTATTCCGCTTCCTTTAATGTTTTTTTGTTCCAGCCTGTTGAGCTTCTTAAGATTTGAATTTTTCATGGTAATCAAATATAGTAAGATTAAGGCTCTATCGGACAGTCATGATCAAGGCATTCTCCATTACAGCAGTATCCCACAGAGCAAGGTCTTGTGATGCTGCATCTGAATGGTCCTATACCGCCATTGATTTGTTTGGCGGCTTCTCTGCTGAGTTTTTTTAGATTTTTCATAGCGTTATAGTTTGGATTTAATGTCAGACTAAAATAGTAAATATTTCTATATTATTCATTTACGAGTGAAAATATTTTACTATGAATCAATGTTTTATTTATGTTTTAAATAAAAACACCTACTAATGCAGGTGTCTGTAATGATCATATATTATTCCAGAGGACATGGATTGACAACACAAATGTTGTGACAACATGATCCGCCCGGACATTCGTAATGTTCTGTACATCTTTTGAAAGGTCCGCTGCCTTTAATTTCCTTTTGTACTTGTCTGCTGAGTTTTTTTAGATTTTTCATAAATTTTGATTTTATACGGTTTAGTTTTATCTTTTATTCAAGGCAGATGAAAGGGGAGCAGATTCCAAAACAGCACCATCCAACGGGACACGGATTAGTTTCGCTGCATCTTTCCATAGATCCTCCATTAATTTGTTTTGCTTTTTCTCTGCTGAGTTTCTTTAGATTTTTCATGAGATTTTGGTTTTAATGTTGGTCTAAAATAGTAAAAAATATTTAATAAATCCTTGTTTGGTGAAAATATTTAATTGTTAATCAGTTGTTTATAGTGTATTTTGAATAATAAAGCACCTGTTCAGAAGGGTGAACAAGTGCTTTGTTTAACATGAAAATATTTATAATTCAGGACATGCATAAGCAACACATACTCTGTGACAGCATGAACCGCCAGGACATTCGAAATGATATTGACATTTTTGAAGACGGATGATACTTCCCAGAATTTCTTTCTGGCTTTCTCTGCTCAGTTTTTTAAGATTTGATTTTTTCATAATAATTTAGATTTAAGATAAAACTAAACTAATGAAAGCTTTCAAATCATTGGTATACATAAAGATATACTACAAGCTAAAATCTATAAAAGAATTATGAATTATGAATTATGAATTATGAATTATGAATTTATTTTGGTAGCTGCATGAAGAAAAATTCACCATTGACTTGCGAAGCAAAATTGACCATTGATGATAAAAGGCTGTATATTCCAACCTTAAACCCAGAACTTTAAACCTTAAAGCTCTGCTTCTGTCGGTTTCAGTTTTCTCAGTTTTTTGATGATTCCTTTTATCGCTCCTTCGGTTCCTATTTTAACAGAGTTGGTTGTAGAACCCAGCAGGCGCATATTTTTCCGGTAAGTATCATGATCGGTTTCGGTGACAAGAGTTCCGTCAGAACCAAAGAGCTTCATACTCACAACCACCTGATTGGAGAAAACATACTTGCCAAATCCTACTTTGAAATATCTCACTTTGGAAACAATAGCAAAATCTGCATCATTGTTCAGACAGTAATCTGCGATAGTTTGCTTATCTATACTGTCGAAGGGAACCTGAACTTCAGCCCTGAGCATTTTATTTTTTCTATTACTGAAATTATCGGTAACGGCATCAAAAAAAGCGTTGTTGGTAGGATCTTTTATTTCATCGATATCAGGCTCTACCTCAGGATTGAAGTAAAGAACTTTTTTTATTTTATCATCAGCACTTTTCTGGGCTTTTACCGAAGTAAGTCCGATGAATAAAAAAGTAGTAACCGCTGTAAAGAATATAATTTTTTTCATTTGTAATTCGAATGCAAAATTACTGCCTTTTCGTTGGATTGCATATAAATTATTAAGAAATTTTTAACATTTTTTTCTATCAAAATTGATATATGAAATCAATAATGTTTGCAGAATCAAAAAATAGTCGTAATTTTGCACCCGTTACATAATAATCATTAAACAATATTGGAATGTACTTAACAACAGACAAAAAGCAGGAAATTTTCGCAAAACACGGAAAATCTGCACAAGACACAGGAAGTGCTGAAGGACAAATCGCTCTTTTCACTTTCAGAATCAACCACTTATCTCAACACCTAAAGGCTAATCGTCACGATTTCAACACAGAGAGATCTCTAGTGAAATTGGTAGGTAAGAGAAAAAGTTTATTAGATTACCTTAAAAACAAAGATATCGCAAGATATAGAGCAATTATTGCTGAACTAGGTTTAAGAAAATAATCTATAAAGATTTTCAAAATAAAAAGCAACTTCGAAAGAGGTTGCTTTTTTGTTTTTACACAACAGGGGATTTTTAATCACAAAAGCCACAAAAGTTTTTTTAGAAAATACGAAATGGTTGAGAAGAACACTTAAATTTCTTAAAGTCTTAGAATTTCATGTGATGATAAAAGAGTATTTAGATTCCTACGGAATGGCAAACTGTATGGATAGACCAATACGCCAATTGTGTCATTCCGTAGGAATCCAGCCGTATTAAACCAACAAGAAAAGCCTCAACAAAAACTCCAATCCTGACCAACATCACAACTAAAGACGTTATAATTCCCTCCCTCGGAGGGGTGGCGAAAATTCAAAGAATTTTTGACGGGGTGGTTCACAACATCACTATTCAGCCTTCTTCCCAATCTTCCCCAAATGCGTATTCTGAAAACTATCCGGATACTTCAAACCGTAACCCAGAATCCTGTCAAACGCAGAGTGAGAAAAGAGAATAGCCCCGATCATTTGTAAATAGGGCAGAGACAAGGCTGTTCCTGCAAAATAAACAATGACAGCTACTCCGAAATGGTGGAAGAGATTATAACAAAAAGCTCCAACTTTTGTATTAACTATATATCCCAGCATAGAAATATCCGGAACAAGAAATAATCCGGCAAACCACCACCAGGAATATCCTGTTTGTGCAAAAGCATATATACCTAACAGTAGAAATGCGGTATATTCAAGCTTTAACTGTATTTTCATAATAATTGAGTTAGTCTGTAAAATAAGTTCCTTTTTCTGACGAAAAGTTACATTTTTAGATTGGAAAAAAGAAAGCGGAATACCTTTGAGATATTCCGCCTTATACATTTTGATTGAATTTGATTTTAATGCCCTGATTTAGTTTCTGTAGTTTCTACATGACCTAAATATTTGGTACAGTAAGCTCCAAATATAAGAATAACCAAATAGCAGAATACAGGAATAATAAATGAATGCTGTACTCCGAACTGATCTGCAAGATATCCCTGGAATATCGGAACAATAGCTCCTCCCAGAATCGCCATTACCACTAAAGAAGATCCCTGGCTTGTATATTTACCCAGTCCTGAAATAGCCAGTGTGTAAATATTAGAGAACATAATAGAGTTGAAAATTCCGATTCCTAAAATACTGTACATCGCCAGCTCACCATGATTCACCATTGCAGAAATTAATAGAATAACATTAATTGCTGCGAAGATGGATAATGTTCTTGCCGGAGCTGCTTTACCCACGAAAAAGGCAATAAAATTAAGTATGATAAACACAATGAAAAAGCTGATCTGACTGAAAGTAAGATTAACAATACTGAAAATCACAAGGAAAACAGCAGCGGCTGCTCCCAGCATATAAACTGCCTTTTTACTTTGGCTTATTGATTGATTTAAAGAAATAGCTCCAAGAAAACGGCCAATCATCGCTCCTCCCCAATATAAGGAAAGGTAATTTTTACTGATGATCTCATTAAAGCCCATTATCTGTGGCTGCTCCAGGAAACTGATGATAAAACTTCCTACGGCAACTTCTCCTCCTACATAGCAAAACATGGCAAATACTCCGAATTTCAGGTGGCTGAATTCAAGTGCTCCCCAACCTTTCACAATTTCTTCTTCACCCATCTGGAATGAAGGAAGTTTAACTCTGGAAATCAATAAAGCAACCAGTAAAAGAATCCCTGCAAAAATAAGGTAAGGAATTCTTGTTGCCACCGCACTGAATGATCCGTCCGGAGAAGAGAAAAATTCAAAAATAAGATGACCTCCCAGTACCGGAGCAATGGTGGTTCCGAATGCATTGAATGCCTGAGTCATGTTCAGTCGGCTGGAAGCAGATTCTTCACTTCCCAGCAAGGAAACATAAGCGTTGGCTGTAATCTGCAGTACTGTAAAGCCGAGTCCTAAAATAAACAAAGCTCCCAGAAACAGAGGATAATATGAAAACGTAGCTGCCGGATAAAACAGAACGCAGCCGAATGCTGCCAGAAAAATTCCGAACAGAATTCCCTTCTTATAACCTAATTTATTGATAGGATCTCCTTTCGTAATGGAAATCATAAAATAAATCAGTGATCCGATAAAGTAAGCTCCGAAGAAACAGAACTGTACCAGCATGGATTCGAAAAAGGTAAGATTGAAAAGTTGTTTCAGATACGGGATCAGGATATCATTCATACAGGTGATGAATCCCCACATAAAAAACAGCAGGGTGATGGTAATCAACGGAACCGTATAATTCCTGCTTTGAGATTGTACTTCTTTATTAATCATAAACATTTATTTATCTGGATAAGGATAGTTCCTTAACTTTTTTTAGCCTACAGCATTGTAATTGGTGAAGTAGGGCAAATATAGGGATCAGCCTATTGGTTTGCAATAATTTTAATAATTTTTAAAATGAAACAGATACTTTTTTCCGTTTAAAGTTTTATTTTCATTTTTTGAGACAATAATACAAAAACGACAGGATTTTTCAATACATTATCCTCAAAAAAATGCTTTTTTGTTTTCAGAAATGATGAATAAGTTTAGATTACTGGTATAAATTTTCAAACTTTCATCAATTGATAGCCAATTTTTTGTATTTTAAATGCCTATTAAAGCAATCGAAAAATTTAATATATCATTATTATATAGTACCTTTGCAAACGAAAATTTAAAGAGTTTAAATATTAATCATACTCAATACGGAGTATAAAGAAGCAAATTTATGAGTATACCTCAAGCGTTTACAGAAACGATTATCCTTGCAGACGGCAGGGAAATCACTATCGAAACGGGAAAGCTGGCTAAGCAGGCTGACGGATCTGTAGTGGTGAAATGTGGCGGAACAATGCTTTTAGCAACTGTTGTAGCCAATAAAGAAGCCAATCCTGGTGTAGACTTTTTACCATTAACGGTAGATTACAGAGAAAAATTCTACGCAGGTGGAAGAATTCCTGGAAATTTCTTCCGTAGAGAAGCAAAACCATCTGATGATGAAGTGCTTACAATGAGATTAGTGGACAGAGTATTACGTCCTCTTTTCCCTGAAGATTTCCACGCGGAAGTACAGGTGATGATCTCATTAATTTCTTACGATAAAGAAGTAATGCCTGAAGCATTGGCAGGTTTGGCAGCTTCTGCAGCTATTGCAATTACAGATATTCCTTTCAACGGACCAATGTCTGAAGCAAGAGTAGTAAGAATTGACGGACAATTGGCTGTTAACCCAAGTTATGAGAATTTATTAAAATCAGATATCGACATTATGGTTGGAGCTACTAAAGACTCCATCGTAATGGTAGAAGGAGAAATGAAGGAGATCTCTGAGCAGGAAATGCTTGAAGCAATCAACTTCGCTCACGCTGAGATCAAAAAACAGATCGAAGCTCAGGAGAGATTAGCTGAAAAAGTAGGAAAATCTTTCCCTAAAAGAGAATACAGCCACGAAGATCACGATGAAGAAATTCGTGAAAAAGTATGGAAAGAGTGCTATGATAAAGTATATGAAGTAGCAAAAACTCCATCTAACAAAGAAGAAAGAGGAGAAAAATTCAAAGCAGTTCTTGCAGATTTCTTAGCACAATATGCTGAAAATGAAGAGGAATTGGCCAGAGTAACTCCTTTCGTTAAAGTATATTACCATGACGTAGAGAAAGAAGCGATGCGTCAGATGATTCTTGAAGACAATATCCGTCTTGATGGTCGTGATCCTCAAACGATCCGTCCAATCTGGTCAGAAATTGATTACCTTCCGGGAGCTCACGGTTCTGCAGTTTTCACAAGAGGAGAAACTCAGTCTCTGACAGCGGTAACTTTAGGTTCTGTGAAAGATGCGAACATGATCGACAGCGTAATCACACAACACGACGAAAGATTCTTCTTACACTATAACTTCCCTCCATTCTCTACAGGTGAAGCAAGACCTTTAAGAGGTACTTCAAGAAGAGAAGTAGGACACGGAAACTTAGCTCAAAGAGCTTTAACAGCAGTAATTCCAGCAGAAAATCCATATACAATCAGAATTGTTTCCGATATCTTAGAATCTAACGGTTCTTCTTCAATGGCAACAGTTTGTGCTGGTACATTAGCATTGATGGATGCAGGGGTTCAGATCACAAAACCTGTTTCAGGGATTGCAATGGGTCTGATCACTGATACAAAATCAGGTAAATTCACTGTACTTTCTGATATCTTAGGAGATGAAGATCACCTTGGAGATATGGACTTCAAAGTAACAGGTACTGCAGACGGTATCACAGCTTGTCAGATGGACATCAAAATCCAGGGACTTTCTATGGATATCATGGAGAAAGCTTTGATGCAGGCTAAAGACGGAAGATTACATATCCTGAACAAAATCACGGAAACTATTTCTCAGCCAAGAGCAGACGTGAAGCCTCACGCTCCGAAAATGGTAGTAATGGAGATTCCAAAAGACTTCATTGGAGCTGTAATCGGGCCTGGAGGAAAAATTATCCAACAGTTACAGAAAGATACTGATACGGTTATTGCTATCGAAGAGATGGGAGAAATCGGACGTATCGAAATTTCTGGTACAGACAGAGAGAAGATCAATGCTGCTATTGCAAGAATCAATGAAATTACTTTCGTACCGGTTATAGGTGAAGTTTACAAAGGTAAAGTAGTGAAAGTAATGGACTTTGGTGCATTCGTAGCGATTGCTAAAGGAACAGAAGGACTTCTTCACATTTCTGAAATTGAGTGGGCTCGTTTAGACAAAGTTCCTTATGCAGAAGGTGATGAGGTAGAAGTGAAGTTCATGGGTTACGATGACCGTAAGAAAATGAAACTTTCCCGTAAAGTTCTTTTACCAAGACCTCCAAGACCGGAAGGACAAGGTAGACCAGAAGGGCAGAGAAGACCAGAAGGACAAGGAAGACCAGAGGGACAAAGAAGACCTGAAGGACAGAAACCACAAGGTGAAAAGCCACAAAGCGAAAAACCAGTGGAAAACCAAACTCCATCTAACGAAGCTTAATAAGATTCATTCTTAAATATAAAAAATCCCTCAATTTGAGGGATTTTTGCTTTGTATCTCATTGCAAAATGCAGAGCATTGAAGCAATAATCTTATTATTTAAATTCAAAAGTGAGACTGCTTCATCTTCAGCTTCCAATGACGTTATTACGTTCCCACTCTCTGTTTCAGGTCCTCAGCACCGCCTGTTTTTCTGGGCTGTCCGTTTTTGGAAGAACCAAAATTATAGGTATATGAGAGCGTTGCTACGCGTGTATCTCTTTTTACTGCAAAGTTTTCTAAATAATCATTATAAACCGTCTGTCCTTTAATATTGCTGGTAAAGAAAACATCTGTGAAGGAAAGTTTCAATACACTGTTGTTTTTAAACTTCTTCTGTGCTCCGATATTCAGGTACCAGTTGGGGCTCATATTCAGATAGGCATAGACTTCTCTGGCTTTGTAATTTCCGGTAAGTTCAGCAGTGAAACCATTTCCCAGTTTAAAGGAATTGATACTGTTGATACTGAACGTAAAATTTCCCTGGTTATTAATCTGCGTTCCGGAGACATTTCCGGTGTATGAACCATAGTAGAAATTGGCACTGTTGTTCATATCCCACCATTTGGTCACCTTCACCGGAGCAATCAGGTTTAATCCAAAATAAGAAGCAGAATTAAGGTTTTCAATAGTCTGTACAGTTACGATCTGTCCGTTTTCTGTTATGGGTTTTAAGATATCTGTAATGTTGTCAGAATTCCTGCTGTAGCTTAATGTGGCGAAATATTTATTACTCAGACTATACGTTAATTCGTAATTCATCGTGATTTGTGGGTTCAGATCAGGATTTCCGGCTTTCAGAGTGGTAGGATCCAGATAGAATTTAAAAGGATTGAGCTGGTTGTAGCTAGGTCTTGTAATTCTTCTGCTGAAATTGATTTCAAGATTACTTTTTTCTGTCAGATCATAGCTCAAAACAGCGCTTGGAAACAATTGGGTATAATTTCTCTTGTTGATCTGGTTAGTGGTAATCTGAGTTCCTTTTACATTCGTGTTTTCAAGCCTTAAACCACCTGTTACTTTAAATTTTTCCCATTTTTTTGATACATTTCCGTACACTGCATTGATGTTTTCTTCATAAATAAAATGATTGGTTTTTCCAAGATCCGGAATAGGAACACCAGAACTCGCATTGAAGAACTTCAGATCGTTGTCTGTCTTTACAAAACTGGTTTTTACTCCGCTTTCCAGCTTCCAGTCGTTGCTGAAGTTTTTTGTAAGATCAGACTTTAAAGAATAGATATTGAGTTTTCCATCCATATCACCTTTAATAATGTCGAGATTATCTGTGTTACTGGCAATTTCATGCGTTCTGGTATCAAAGCTCTGCAAAGAAGAATTAGTGTAGTTAATGTAGTCAAAATCGGTAGAAATATCAGAACCCAACGAATCAATCGTATATTTATGATTAAGATTGAATGAAACATTGGTCCAGCGGTCATTCGATCTGTTGACCGTTGTGAATGTACTTTCCGGAAGATAGTTGCTGCCCAGTGTCACATTGGAATTATCACCGTTCACATTGAATTTGTTGGAAACCAGTCCCACGGAAAATCCAAGTACATTTTTGTCATTCAGATAATAATCCATTCCTGCTTTGGCCACATGGCTGTTGAATTTGAATTTCAGATAATTGTCCTGTACATAAGCTTTTTTAAAGGTATTTGCTTCATAAAAATTTCTGTCAAGCACCAATCCATTATAAGCTTCCCTGTAAGCAAAGCTGTAATTTCCGAAAATATTGATGTTTTTATTCCTGTGATTAATACTGAAACTGTTATTGTTTTTCACATATTTCCCTGATCCTAAAGAGCTGGAAATACTTCCATTAGTTCCTCTTCGCTGCTCTTTTTTAAGTTTAATATTAATAATTGCAGATCCTGCAGCATCATATTTTGAAGAAGGATTGGTGATGAATTCAATCTTTTCAATAGTGGAAGAGGGGATTCCTTTCAGGTAATTGGCAAGGTCAGCTCCCGTCATCGGTGTATTTTTGCCATCGATCTGAATTAAGAGATTTCCTTTTCCGCGAAGACTGATATTGTCATTGTTATCAATGTTCACTCCCGGAGCCTTTTCCAACACTTCAAAAGCAGAATTTCCGGTGCTGGCAATACTGTTTTCAACGTTCATGATCATTTTTCCATCCTGCCTTTCAATGAGAGGTTTAGTTTTCGTAATGGTAACTCCTTCAATAGATTTTACATTGAGGTCAATGGGATTGAGGGTCTTATTTTCGGTTAATGAAATATTTTCTGAGTGATAAACCTCAGTACCGTTTTTATTAATTTTTACCTGATAAGTTCCTTCTTTTAAATCATTAAAATTGAACTTACCATTGGTATCAGCAATTTCTGTTTTGATCAATTTCTGATCAGCGTCAAAGAGATTGATCTCCATCTGCTCTGCTTTGTCGGATTTGATATTTCCTGACAAAGTCAAACTCTGTATTGCCTGCTGGGCAGAAATCCTGCTGCTGAATAGCATCAGCATACAGACAATTATAAGTGAGAATATTCTGGTCATAACGTTTTACTTTTTAGGGTTGAGACAGTTTTCTGAAATTTTCAGTAAAGCAGAATACATCACTTCCAGTTCATTGTTGCTGATGCCCTTTAAAGCTGTTTTTCGGTTCTTTTCTACGATATTCTGAACCTCTTTAATCACTTTTACCCCGGAATCTGTCACTTCCAGCTGGGTTTTTCTTCGGTCTTCAGGATGAACTTTTCTGATAATGTATTCGGATTTTACCATTAAATCAATTATTCTCGTGACAGAAGCATTGTCCTTAAAAACAAGATCACCAATTTCATTCTGGGTAATTCCCGGGTTTTCCAGAATCGCTTTGATGATAAGCCATTGATCAATAGTGATCGTGTAACCATGAACTTTCAGCTGGCGCTGAGCATAGTTTCTATAGGCTCTTATCGCTTTGTCTATGTTGTAGAATATGATTGAATTTAATTTTTCCATATTTTCAGATTTAAAATGATGTATCAATTATTGATATATCAACTAATTAGTAAATCATCATTTTACTTTGTTACAATTCCTGAAAAAATATTTTCAAAAAATTTAAAAACTGTTGGTTGTTTCTTTGGGGTTTGCCTTTACAGAAGCACTTTTAGACCCTGAAGTGAAATTTATATTTTCTATAGTTTTAAATAATCTGTCGATTTGTTTTCTGGTGGAAATATCCGGAGAAACATTATAAAGCTCATTGATCAGATCCAGAGAAGTAGGTTTCTTGGGATATTGGTTGTTATTGAGGAAATTTTTCAAAGCTATATTTAGTTTGTCTTCACCTAATACATTACTCAATTCTACCATTGCTGCAGCTCCTTTGGAATACGAAATATGCGGAACATCTCCGGTCGCTTTATAAATCGGTACATTTTCAGACAGTCCTTTTTCATTGTCGTAGATCTGTTGATGTACTTTTATTCTTTCCATCATTTTTTCTCTGCCATGCATTTTTTTGTAGAGCATCATTTCAGTATACATTGCCAGGGTTTCGGTAAGCATTACAGAACCTTCTCTGTCATCCGGGTTGATCTGACTGTTGCCCCACCAGAGATGGGAAAGCTCATGACCTGCCAGTTCATTGATGACATCCTGTTTTTTATCGGCTTGTATGTTGGCGTGAAAAATCATGTTTTCCGGCATAAAGACGGCAGAAGGATAGGCCGTAGCTGCAAAACCTTTGGTAAAAGAAGAGATCTCTGCAAAAGTGATGCTTTTAAAAGGATATTGTCCAAAATTCTGCTGACAGTAATCTAAAGTAAGCTTTGCATTTTCAAGAAGGTGATTCACATTTTCAAAGTGCTTTTGATGATAAAAGATATTGATGTCAATTCCTTTATAGTTCTCACTTTTGATCTTATATTCTGCTGATGAAACGGCAAACCTGAAAGGAATCTGATCTGCTTTATATTCGAAATAATTACGTCCGGGCTGGGACCATTTTTTGATAAGATCTCCTGTTCCAATGGCTGTCTGGCTTTTTTCCGTGGAAATAATCATATTCAAATTGATAAAATCCCTTTTTGAAATTTCAGGAGCTTCCGGTTTCTTCAGTTCAGTGAGTTTTCCAAGCTTGAATTGGCCTCGCTCTTTTTCATCCTGAATTTCATCATCTTTTTGATAACCGATGGTAGGATAATACCTGCTGATTCTCATAAAAGAACCCTCTTCAATAATGGCATTGAAGGACTGGTGACCGTTGACAGCAAACCATTGATAAGATAATTTAAAATCAAGAGAAGCTGTTTTACCTGGTAAAAGAGGTTGTTGTAATGAAACTTCTGTAACATGTTTATTAATTTTTGAGATTTCAGTACCACACTTTAACACAGCAGATTCCAGTTTTAAATCCTCATTGAAATTGATCAGAACCTTATTAATAGGCTCATTGGTTTGATTTTTAAGAATATATTTTCCTATGATCTGATAAGCATTTTCAGAAGGGAAGAGTTTGATTTCTGTGGTAATATCAGAAATATCAGGCTGTGGAAGATGTTCATATTTCCGATAGTTTTTTTCATATTCTGCAGAGCTTAGAACAGCCTGATCTTCATTTTTTGGAAAATAACCTTTCATAAACAATACTCCGGCAAAGATTCCTGAGATGAGCAGAATGATACTGAAGCCAGATGCAAGTACAGGAACTTTTTTAATTTTTATAATACTGTTGAGTATCCATAAAATACTGATAATCCCTGTTCCGAATAAAAGTCTTAGGGCAAAAGCCTTTTCATAGATTCCATAGCCGTTAAAATCGCTGTATGTACCTTTAAAATCAGAAAAAATCCTGAAGAGAGGATAGGAGATCAGTTTCCCTGAAACCGGACCTGATAATATAAAGACAGCAAGGATGGAAACTCCAAGGGCTATGAATTTATGGGGAATTCTGTCATTAATAAAAAGAATCAATCCGGAAAACAGAATCAAAGGGAAGGTATTGAAAAGAAAAACACCGAGATAAGCATTCCAGTCAATATGAAAATACTGATAGGCTGCCTGAAAAATAATTCCCTGAATAATTAAAATTCCGGTAAAGAAGAACAGCAGAAAGCTGATGGAAATAAAATGTCCGGTTAACCGGTTTTTTGATAAATAGGTACTGTTTTCAATCAGAGAAAACCCTGATGAAGAACTTCTCCAGTAGGCATCGTTCAGGAAATAAGCCGAAATAAGAAGTCCGAGCAGATGAAAATTCTCTGAAATGGTTGTCGCCATAAGTCCTGAACCTGCATACTTCTGCGGAAGACGGATTCCTTTTTCAATTTCGGCATACATTTCCATCCCAACGCAAAATAATAACAGAATGGAAACAGCAGGAACGGCAATGCTTTTAAACAAATAAGTAAGATCCGTTTTGGCAAATGAAAGGACAGATCGAAATGAACTATATTCATTAAATTTGGGCATAACGGTGGAATATTCTGCTTCATTTTTTTCAGAAAATGTAAGAATATTTCCTAGTATTTTTACTTTCTTTCCTGAAGTATTGGAGAAAGAAAATAGCTTGAGTGAAAGCAGAAGAATTCCAACAGATATAAAAAAGAATAAAATTCTGTTAAACAAAAGGTATCCTGAAAAAGGAACCATCTGTATGTTTTTCTGATCAACCGTAAGATCACGAGCTTCCATAAAATAAGCGGATAATCCAAAAGGATCTATTAAAGCCGAAAACTGTTGTATTTCCAGTGACTGGGGAAGACTTCCCGCCATAAAGGGTGAATTGGAAAACAGCAGAATAATCATATAGAAAACATAGAGAAGCAATCCACCTACTACAACCAGTAATTTTCTCTTTACCGTAACAGCAATGAGAAACAGAAAACTACAGACAATCAGGCTATTGATAAACCCGAAGATGAATAAAGGATACATATAATGAAGAATGTTAAAACCTTCCTGCATTTCACTTCCCGTACGCATAATCTGACCTATAATAAATCCTGTCATTAAGAAAGAAAAGCTTAAAAATGTCTGTAGAAAATAGGTGTAGAATTTTCCTTTCAGATAAGAGAATTTTGAAAAAGGAAAAGAAAAAAGGATGCTGTCAAATTTTGAATCCTGATCTTTAAAAAGCAGCTGCAACGCATAAACCGTAGCGAAAAAAATTACGGCAAGACTCAGCATTCCGGTCATAAAACCAATGGTGTAGGGCGAGTTTAAATAAATTCCTTCTCCTACTGAAAGGTTGAACTGGTTTCCACAAAAGATGCCCATTCCTATTAAAAGTAAGGCCACAAGATAGGTGAGCCAGTGCTTGGAAGAGCGTCCGGCTTCAAATAAAAATATCGTATTCATGATTAAGGTTTTTGGGTGAGTGTGTGGAAGTAAACGTGTTCCAGCAAAGGGGTTACGGAACTGAAGTCATTCGGAGATTCTTTAGAGAATACCGTGATGTGAAGCTCTCTTTCCAAAAGCTGTCTGCTGATGATTTCATAGCTGGAATGGTAAGTTTCCAGTTCATCTTTGTGAATGGGTTTTGACCAGATTCTGTTTTCCAGTTCTGCAATCAGTTTTCCGGGATTTCCTTGTCTGAGGATTTGCCCATGATTCATCACTGCCATTTCCGAACAAAGGTTTCTGACATCTTCAACAAGATGGGTAGACAGAATAACGATTACATCCTGACTGATATCATTGAGCAGCGTATTAAAACGGTTGCGTTCTTCCGGATCCAATCCTGCTGTGGGTTCATCTACAATGATGATTTTCGGATCTCCTAATAAGGCCTGAGCAACCCCGAAACGCTGTTTCATCCCACCTGAAAAAGTATGGACTTCTTTTTTAGCAAAATCAGAAAGGTTGACCTTTTCAAGAAGACTCAGAATTTGATTTTTACGTTTGTTTTTATCAGTAATACCTTTCAATAGGGCGATATGTTCCAGTAGGTCATAGGCAGAAACTTTTGGGTATACCCCGAAATCCTGTGGGAGAAATCCAAGATTCTGTTTGATATAATCCGGATTTTTGACGATATCTACTTCATTGAATAGCAGGGTTCCGGAGGTTGGTTTCTGAAGTCCGACAATGGTTTTCATCAAAGAAGATTTTCCGGCTCCGTTGGGACCCAACAGTCCGAACATTCCGTTTTTGATGTCCAGTGAAATGTTTTTAATAGCCTGAAAACCATTTTTATAGGTAAGGCTGAGGTTGGTGATGGATAGTGTATTCATAACGTTGTGTTTGGGGAATAGAAGGACAGGCGGCCTTTCGGCAGCTGATTTAGAAGTTAGAAGTTAATGGCTGGAAGCTAGAAGCAGGAGGCTAGAAGCTAGAGGTTAGAGGAAGTTTCAGATACCATGCTCAAACACTCTCACCTTCAAACTCAAAACCCGCAACTCGCACCCCGAATCCCGTCTACTCTTTAAATTCAAGAATATCTCCCGGCTGGCATTCCAGGATTTTACAGATGGCTTCAAGGGTATCGAATCGGACACCTTTGGCTTTTCCGGTTTTTAAGATAGAGAGGTTTACGGGCGTGATACCCAGTTTTTCTGCCAATTCTTTACTCTGCATTTTTCTTTTGGCAAGCATCACATCTAAGTTGACTATAATTGGCATTTTAAATAAATAGGTCTTGTTCGTTTTGCAAATGTAGTCCTTGCTTAAAGATATTCGCAAGAAACAGGCAGAAAATTCCAAGCATAAAGTGAATAAACACCAGTCCCCATATCATACTTTCTACTTCCACAAAGAAACTCGCGATAATCACCAGTGGAAGAGGAATGAAAATATTATACAGGTAAAATTGCTTAAGCTGATTGATATTTTCCTGAGTAAACAGCTTCTGTTGGAAAAATACTTTGAAAACTTTGGCTGATAACCAGAAAAAGGTTCCATAAGTGATGAGTACCAACATAAAGGAAAAGATCATATAAGGATAATTGTTTTCGATATTCAGAAACGGCTGTTCTGTAAACGGATAATTGATATGAAGGAACTTTCCGTTTTTATAGGGCGTAACTGCAAATCCGCTGCTCAGACAGAATAGAGAATATACAAAAGTGATCAGATATCCGGCTGAAAGTAAGGAGCAGATATAAAATAAAATCTTTGAAATAATTTTGGTCTGGTTCATGGTATGAAGCATAATTGATATTGCAAATGTATAATTAATTATCGTAAAACAATAATTAATTTAAATAAAATTTTATTTTTTCAGATTAAGAGCTCTCAGAAATCTCCATGGAATAGTGTGATAATCATTGTTTTTAATTAATTTTAAATAACAAAAAAATTGAAATCATGGCTTACAGTACAGAACTGGCCGACCGGGTACGTGAACGGCTTTCAATAATAAAAAATATTGAGGTTGAGGAAAAGAAAATGTTCAGCGGACTGTCTTTTCTTGTCAACGGGAAGATGTGTATCAACATCAGTCACGACAATCTTATGTGCCGTTATGATCCTGAGCTGGAAGATGAAGTTTCAGAAAAGAAAGGCTTTCTGCCGATGATCATGAAAGGAAAACAGCTCAATGGATATTGCTATGTAGAACCCATTGGTTTTCAAAAAGCAGCAGATTTTGAATACTGGATCACAATCTGCCTTGATTATAACCCGATAGCAAAAGCTTCGAAGAAGTGAGTTTTGGATTGCAGGGTTTGAGTCGGAGAGTTTGAGGGTTGGAGAGTGAGAGGGTTAGAGAGTTTGAGAGTGGGAGCATTGGAATTTAACAGTCCCACATTCATAATTTATCATTTATAATTCATAATTCTTATCGTACAGTTTTTTCCTTATTTCAATCAGGATTTTTGTTGTTTTTTCTAAATCCGGATATTCAGGAAGATTTGATGTAGAATGATGTCTTTCTATAGATTCTATAAGGTTTTCTGCCTTTTGCATTACATCTTCATACGATTGATTTCCCGCTTTGATGTCTAAGAGTTCATCACGGTTTTCTACACGGATGGTCAGTGAGTTGGTTTTAAAAATCTGTTCACAGGACTGCAGCAACCGGATGGTGTGCATCATGTTCTTGCTGTCATAATTCTGTCCGTGAGTCTGATTGACATTGTAACGGTCTTCATTGCGCTCAGCTACCCATTTCCAATATTCCCTGTAGTCTTTGCAGTACACAGAGTACGCATCAAGGTTGCAAAACAGATAGGCAAGAGGTTTTTCATTTTTAGGAATGGAGGACACGGAAACCTGATTCGCTTCTTCATGATGAATAACACCTTTATAGCCCAACTTTCCCGATTCATCATAAAATAACGAATACATTCCTTTTGTATGGTCAATGTTTATTAATCCGCATTTTTCTTGTGATAAACCACCCCGTCCTTCGGACACCCCTCCAGATGAGGGGAATTCATGCAGCCATTTTTTCAAGGGTACAGAA
The DNA here is from genome assembly GCF_002025665.1 of Chryseobacterium indologenes. Taxonomy (GTDB): domain Bacteria; phylum Bacteroidota; class Bacteroidia; order Flavobacteriales; family Weeksellaceae; genus Chryseobacterium; species Chryseobacterium metallicongregator. Next base: position 1,416,445 of record NZ_CP018786.1, read on the forward strand.
CCTTGTCCTTCCAGAATAAAACAGAAATCCAGGATTGATTTTCTCTCTTTATCAATAGGGTTTAGAATCTTTTTATTGAGACCTTTTGCTTTTTTAATCTGCGAAACAGCATAGCCTGCAAAGGTATCTTTACATAGTTTTGACAGGAAATCTTCAGTTTTCAATAGATCCATCAACGGATGTTTATATTGAATACAGTCTTCCGGACTTGCCAGAACTTCCAGAATATTAGGATTATTTTTCTGCAGCAATTCTATAAACCTCCCGATTTCATAATACGTAATATCATTCGTCTTATTGGAAATCTGCGGAATATAGTTCAGTCCAAAGAAATCTTCCTTCGGCAGATAATAAACCCCACGGATATCCGTATCAGAATTTTCCGTTGCCAGCCCAAAAGCCCGGCTCCCGGAAATGGCTTCGAAGAGGAGGAGGTTTTTGTTTTTTAGGTCTTGGATGGTCATACTACTTTAATAATTCATCAATAATATCTTTTTTGAATTTTGAAAAAGGTCTTTTATGATAATCTTCTTCTTTAACTTCTATGCCGAAAACCATTCTATATGCCTCTTCTTTAGACATTGAGAATTCTTCTGTGAATGTTTTGTTTAACAAATTATCTAAATAATTTTGAGAATATTTATAACGTAAATCTAATAAGTCTTTGAGCTCTCTAGTAGATTGAGTTTTATAAATCTTATCGATTTTATTAAATTCAATGGTTTTTTTTGCTTTTTCATTATTTGATTTTATGATTGCCTTTGGTTGATTAATAGAACTAAAAAAATAGCTAAAAGAAAATGTAGAAGTTTTATCATCTAAATATGGATGGTTAATGTTTTGTAATGCATTGTCCCAACCTCCATCTGGAGCATTATTATGTTTAATGTGATTACATGAATGACAACTTGGGATTAGATTATAAAAACTCAATGCAAGAATCGGATAATTTTCTTTTGGGAACCAATGATCAAGCTCGGCTCGTGCATTATTAAGTTTATCAAAATCTAATGTATAGTTTCGATTACAATATACACAGGTATCAATTTCTAATAAATTTAAAAATTCTTTATTTGGGAAATTATTATAACCAGTTTGAATAAAAAAACTTTTTATTAGCTTTAATTGATGACTGGATAGCCCCTTCTTTTCGAATTCCTTATTTATTTCAAGTAATCTTTCCGGCTTAGCACTTATCAGTTCATCTTTATATCTATCTAAAAAGGACAGAAATTCTGAGGCAAGATTTTTTTGAGTTTTTTCTCGTAATATATATCCCTTTTTAATAGTTTCCTTGAATAGCTTACTAACTTTTTCATTATGGAAATCAATTGCTTCTTTTGTTGGATTTATGTTTAACATGATTATCTTTGAATATTTAATCCTAATTCTTGTGCTTTTTTCATTAATTCCTCAATCTCTTTTTCTTTATTATATTCTTCAGGAAATTTCTCAAAATACATATCTTCTAATTTGTATTTAAGAATTGGTTCGTCAATAATGTTAATTATTTTTTTTGCTTCAACATTGTCCGTTATTAGACTTGTATTACCATTTAAATATTTAATAACCTCTTCTATTTTTTCTTTTGCGAAATCTCCCATTAAACCATCTCTAATAAAGAAACTATCAGATAATAAATCTGTAATGTTTGCACCAAAAGATTTTGTAGGTTTTTCATTTTCTGATAAAACTTCTGTTTTAATTCCTCTTTTTAAGTAAGCAACATTTCTATTTGGGATATCTGACAGAGTTAAAGGGTCATGTGTTGCAAAAACAATCTGTAAATTTTTAATTTTATCTTTTACAGAACTAATTAAAATAGGTAAAGTAGTTGTGAGAGCGTTAATATATTTTTTTTTCCATTCTGGATGAAATCCTAAATCAGCTTCATCTAATAAAAAAATACAATTTTCATTATATTGATGATCTCCAAATCTTTTCAAATAATCGTAGATAGAAGAATATAAATCTAATAGAGCTTTTTCTCCTGTCGATAGTTTTTTTGTGGGTTTAATTTCTAATATGTCTCTACTCTTATTAGGTAATGAATCCGTTAATTCATCTTTTAAAAATTCATATGTTTTAATAAATTTATTGAAAGATTCTAAATCTAACTTTGTAATATCTATTTCAAGTCCACCTTCAATTTCTGTAGTAGATTTGTCATTTATAAGTTGATTTATTTGATTATAGAAGTCTAGTATATTTCTAAAAATAAGTATATGATTTTTTATTACTCTATTGATAGAATCGATTTTAAATCCACCAGGAAAAGTACCATCTTTTAGGCTGTTGTTTTCTGTTAATTCTTTTAATAAAATTTCAGAATCTTCAATATCTAGCTCATTTTTGCCTTTTAGTAAAACTTGATAAAAATATTTGCTTGTTTGAATTATGTATTTATTGAAAAAATGGTGTAATTTTTCTGTGAAGTTTTCTGGTTCCAGAATTTTGTTAAAATCGTAACTCCCGTTATCGTTGTTTATAGTAAAAGTATCATTGATAACTAAAAATGATAGAATATTTATTTCTAAATTTTTTTTAAAATCTTTTCCATCATGTAACAGATGAGAAGATTCTTCTGAATTTTTATATTTACTCCAAACATTTCTTAATTCTTCTTGTAAACCTTCGCGTCTATTAAAATATTCTTCAACTTCATTTTCATTAGAAAAACAATAAGGTGTATTTTTTGCTAATTGCATTAAATCATTTCTAACTCTGTAAAAGTTATTTCCTATTGTTGTATGTATGTAAACCCTTTCAAAATCATCTCTATATAGTTGATTTGCTTTGATTGTTAATTTTTCGTAGAATGGAAAATGTTCATATGATTTTTTTAAACTTTCAAGTAGATTTGTATTTTTTAGAAAGAATAAATGTCTTTGAATATTTTGAATATAAAATGTTGAAATTGATTCGCCATAAAATTGTATCATACTTATTGGTGAATTAATATCAATTAAATCATAGTCAATAACCGGAGAATAATAAATTGTTTCAATTTCATTCTTCTTAATTTTAGCAACCTCATCAATTTCAAATTTTTCAGAGAAATAACAATAGCTGTCTTCTAATAAATTTTCAAAAATAAAAATAGAATCAGAGGCTATATCTTGTCTGTCATAAGGAGAAAATATTTTATTTAAGTTTCTAAAAAGACTTGTCTTTCCTGATCCATTTTCTCCTACAATTGCTGAGACTAATGATAGATTATTACCCCAAAAATTTTCAATATGATTTTTATTTGGAACTTTAGTTATTTCATATTTATTATCTTGTTTATATTTAACATCATAAATGTATTTCCCCCCAAGGTTTAGTATTGAGTCAGAAAACAAAAAATGGTCTTTTAAGTATATTGCTACAAGTCTCATCGTATTATAGAATTATTTAGTTTTTTCTAATATATTAATATTTCAGTATAGTTTCTCAAAAATAAACTACGGCTTCCCGTAATCTCTAACATTTCTCCAATATCTCCCTAAAAACCCTCTCCATCTCACCCTTATCCGCTTTTCCTCCTGACAGACTTTTCGATTTTTCCTCATTTTCAGCGATTGTTTTCTCCAGAAAATCAAACAGTTCCCAATCGTTCGGATGATAATAGGATTCTCCTTTAGTTGCTTTTAAGGCGATAAGATCTTCTATTTTCCGTCTGGTTTCGTCATTGGTTAAAACAAGCAGATCACTGAAGAGTACAGGCGGAACTGTTCCTTTTTCTATGATCCATTTTCCTGTTAATGTGGTTCGTAAGCAATAGAAGTAACTTTTTAATTTTACTTCATCACTTCTGCACGCTTCCAGATATTTTTTGCTCATGCTTAAATAATGGTAAGAAACGGCTACCGGAGAAAAACAGGCATCTGCCAGAGGTCTGAAAAGATCAACAAACTTTTCGTCCGCTTTGTAAACGATAGGAGAATAAAACCAACTTAGCAATGCCGCATTCGACTTCAGTAAGAGATGAAAGGTCTTTCGCAGATCCCATCCGGAGCCGTCAAGATCATCTTTTGTCATAAATTCTATCGTTTCATCCTTGTCCCAGGGGGAAAGATACCAGTCTTTTTCATGCCTGTATATAAAACGTATATCATAATCACTGTCAGGAGACGCAAAACCCCAGGCTCTGCTCCCTGATTCTACAGCAAGAAGGACTTCTACGCCACGTGCTGCTTCTACTTCTTTTATTTTTTCAAGTATTTTTGGTGTCATTGTTTTGTATTTATAGTGCAAAGTAAAAGATGAAGTGCGCAATGTACTCGCGTAGCTGTTTTAAGTTTTAAGTTTCGAGGTGCGGGTTTCGGGTTTGTGAGTTTGGGGGTAAGTGAATGCTGTGGCCAAAATTTTTTTTGACCTTTGAAAATTGTGCATCAAAAAAATAAATTGTGTGAACGTTAAGAAAATTCTCCTGTCTGAGTGCGACAAATATATTGATGCAAAAAAGTAATAATGAATTCGCACGAGTTTAGAATTTTTAGAGAACACATTTTATTTTTAGCTCAATTTTCAAGGTCTTGACCTTTTGTTTCTTTTGTGTCAAGACAAAAGAAAAAGACTCATTGAATTTTACTAATATTGCATTTTTCCATTTAACATAACTATAAACATCCATGTTATCATCAGAATTACAGCATAAAATTGATTTTAAAACAAAGCCGTTAGGGGCATTAGGACATCTTGAACATATTGCCCACAAAATCGGAATGGTTCAGAAAACCACTTCACCGCATTTAGTGAATCCTCATATGGTGGTTTTTGCGGCCGATCATGGGATAGCCACGGCGGGAGTAAGTGCCTATCCACAGGAAGTCACCTACCAGATGGTGATGAATTTCCTTGGCGGAGGGGCAGCCATTAATGTGTTTTGCAGGCAGAATGATATTAAAATCAAAATTGTGGATGCCGGAGTCAATTTCGACTTTCCGGAAGGATTGGATCTGGTGGATAAAAAAGTAAGAAAATCCAGCCGTAATATTCTGGAAGAACCTGCCATGACTCCTGAAGAATATCAGCAGGCGCTTAAAAATGGAAAAGCTGTGGTGAATGATATTGCGAAAAAAGGTTGCAATATTATTGGCTTCGGTGAAATGGGAATCGGGAATACTTCCGCTTCTTCTTTGATGATGAGCAAGCTCTTTGACATTCCGATTATCAATTGTATCGGACGAGGAACGGGACTGAATGATCATCAGTTAGACAATAAGGTCAGTATTTTAAAAGAAGCTATTGAAAAATATCCGGCTGAAATGAACGAGGATGAAATTGCTCAAACATTTGGCGGACTGGAGATTGCCCAAATGATTGGAGCCATAGAAGAAGCTTATCATCACAATATGCTGATCATGGTAGACGGATTTATTGCAACGGTTGCTGTAGCCACGGTCTGGAAAAAGAATCCTGAAGTGTTGAACAACTGTATCTTCTGTCATGTAAGCAATGAAAATGCCCATCCTCAGTTGTTAGGGTTAATGAGAGAGCAAGCCATTCTCAATCTGAATCTGCGCCTCGGAGAAGGAACAGGCTGCGCATTGGCTTATCCGATTATTCAGAGTGCGGTTAATTTCCTGAATGAAATGTCCAGCTTTGAAGATGCTCATATTTCCAATAAGTCATCTTAGTTATACAAAATAATAAAGGGGCGATGAAGCCCCTTTTATCGTATAGAAATGAAAAATACTAGTAAGTTTTAGCAACATCTTTACCTTTAAACATCATACGTACAGGCTTATGTTGAATAGCATCCGGATTAAATTTATAGGTATTAAATATCTGCATAGAAGGAATATACCTGTATAATCCATCGTCAACCAAATACATTTTGCCATCATTGGTATTTTGTACAAGTTGCGTAGAAGAAGTGATATCAGCCCCTCTTTCTCCGGTGTACTCTTCTATATTCACTTTAGAGAGCAGATAGGCTTTGCCCTGAACGGCAAACAGATTATTGATCACTGCAAAAGATTCAATACGTCTCAGGGTACTTTCAAATACGATGTAAAGAGTTCCTGTATTGTTATCCTGGAATAATTCTCCGTCACGGATTCTAAAATCTTTTGGTGGTGAATCTTTAAGGTAGAAAGCAATTCCTTCATAAACATAGCCGTCTTTTCCATCTCCCAATTCATTTTTGTCTCTGGTGTAGAAGTGTGTTTTTTTATCACCATTGAAGTACCTGTAAATCGGAAAACTTCCTGGTTCATCACCATTATAGCTGGTACCAAGGTTGCTTTTTTCCCAGTTACTTTGCCCATTGATTTCATTAGGATTGGTTGTTAATACCTGATCATTCGTAATGGTATTGAACCAGGCTGAAATGGCCGGGCCAGGCCCATCTGCAGAGCCTATTAATCTGTCCAGGTAATAATAGCTTAATCCTGAATATGATTTTGGAAGCATCTCTACTCGGGTATAGTTAATGTACAAATGTTTTTTTGTATGGTTACTGTAGAACCCATAAATAGGATTAGTTAAAGAAAAAAATTTGGACCAGATTCCTGCAGGCGGAGGAGTGGGAGTATCAGGGTTGTCTCTGAAACCTCCTTTTGCCAGCATGCTTTTGCCGGATGCATCTAAGGCTTGTGATTCATTTGTAGTTTCCAGCTCATCGCCGGGAGCTGAGCAGCTTATTATGGATATAAGACATAATCCAACGAAATAAGATTTTTTCATTTGATTTTTTTCATGGTTATTATGGTGCAAAACTAGAAATACTCCGGAAATAAAAGGATAAATTTAAAATGATAAGATTCATGTTTTGTATTTTTTCAATCGATCCCTTTATCATTGTTGAAAGCTTTCCTATTTTTACAGAAATTGATTAATCCAGTTTTATATTAAAACGAACAGATGAAAGTCCTCAAGAATGAACTGATCTACTTTGCAACGGCATTGATGTTTTTTACAAGAATTCCGGTTCCGTTTACCCTTCCTTATTCCAGTGAGATTATGAACAAATCTCAAAAATATTTCGCGTGGATTGGGCTGGTAATAGGACTGATTAATGCCGTGATTCTTTATCTTTCCACAATGCTTTTTAATCTGGAAATAGGGATTGTTTTAATGATGATCGCCAGTGTTTTGCTGACCGGAGCTTTTCATGAAGATGGTTTTACAGATATGTGCGATAGTTTCGGAGGCGGATATGGGAAAGAAAAAATTCTGACTATTATGAAAGACAGTCGGGTAGGAGCCTACGGAACCATTGGTATTATCCTGCTTTTTGCTCTAAAATTCTACAGCATCCAGGCTTTGGGAGTTATGGATTCATTGAAAGTTTTAGGGATCATTGTTTTAGCTCATACGTCAAGCCGGTTTATTTCAGGAACAATGATTTATACCCATCAGTATGTTACTGATATTGATGTCAGCAAATCAAAGCCTTTAGCCAATAAACCATTGGACGGAATGGCTTTGCTAATAGGATTCATCAGTGTTTTAATGGCTTTTGTCCTGATTCCGGACTGGCGGCTGATTTTTGCTTTTGGTCTGGCCTATTTAGGGAAAATCTATATGGGCTGGTATTTTAAAAAACATATTGGAGGCTACACAGGAGATTGTCTGGGTTCTGTACAGCAGGTTTGTGAAGTTTTATTTTATTTAGGAACAATCATCGTATGGAAATTCATCTGATCCGTCATACTGCTGTAGACAATCCGGAAAACCTCTGTTATGGTTTTGCTGAAATGCCTTTACGTAAAGATTTCACTGAAGATTTTAAAACGTTGGATATAGACAAGGATTACGACGTAATTATTTCAAGCCCTTCTCAACGCTGCCGTCTTTTGGCTGATTTTTTCAAGTTGGATTATCAGATAGATGAAAGACTGCGTGAAATGAATTTCGGGAGCTGGGAAATGAAAAAATGGACGGATATTCCTGAAGAAGAAATCAATCCGTGGTATCAGGATTTTGTGATTGTAAAAGCCTCAGGCGGTGAAAGTCTTCTAGAAATGCAAAACCGCGTTCTCAGCTTCTGGAATGAATTCATTCAGAGAAAAGATCTGGAAAAAGCACTTATAGTTACACATGCCGGAGTTATTCGTCTGATCCTGCAGGCGGTGCTTCAGTTTCCCCTGGAGAATATGTTTGCTGTTCAGATTGATTATGGCAAAAAAATGATTATTAATGGGAATGATGGTATTTTTTCTGTTAAAAAGATGAATGTATAACATTGGGAAAATTCTATACTAATATGGATGGTTTAGATTCCTACGGAATGACAAACTGTGTGGGTAAACCATCATTACAAATGGGTCATTCCGCAGGAATCCAGCCTTCTTTTACCAAAAGTACAATCCTAACCAACCTCTCAACCGAAGATGTGAAAATTCCCCTCCTTCGGAAGGGTGGCGAAAATTCAAAGAATTTTTAACGGGATGGTTATCCAACATTTTTTCTATAACATTCCACAAAAAAACGCCACCCGATACCATCAGATGACGTTATGGAATTTATTTAAAAATTCTGATAAAACTATCTTTTTCCAGGCTTTCCAGTGAGAAATCAAAATCAGCTTCTGCTTTTTCTGTGGTAATCTCACCTCCAAGTTCTTTGATAAGCTCGTTGAAAGGCATCGCTTCATACCATTGCTGGTACAATGCCGTTGTGGCCATCATGGAAACCTGGCTATTTCCTGAAACATGTGAATGTCCTGCTCCGAAATTCAACAGTACGAAACATTGCTTTTCGTTCTTTGTCACCAGCATTCCCAGAATCATTTGCTTCTGAACAGAATTACATCTGGCCTCAGCAAAGAGATGATTAGGATTCATCATAAAATCGTAGGAAATATCATCTCCTTTTCCGATCACAATTTTATATCCACAGTTGGCATCTCCACTGAAAACGTTGTTCATGACAAGTGTAGGTTCACAAAGACCTTTATTGGCATAAAGATATTCCACAGCACCGTTGGGAGCAGAAGTCATATCTCCTGAATACATCAACTGTCCGTTACCATGATTATAAGCGGCATTCCAGCCTATTTTTCCAGCGATATTCAATCCCGAAAGGTCAAGGTCATTAGCACCCCATCGGTCTTCCCAATAAATACCTACGGCCAGCCTATCCGCATAAAAACGTGTTCCGGTAGGAATGTTTCCAACAAACATCTTTTCAGAAGTTGGCAATGCGAATTCCACATTTTCAGGGAAATAGAATTTCTTTCCGGAAAGGTTTTCATATTTAAGTTTCAAGAAATCCAGAATGAAATCATAATTGAACTGATTCACGTAAGTTTCCTTACCTTTTTTAGTCCATGATTTTCCGTTTCGGACTCTGTAGACAAACGTATCCTGACCATACATTCTTGAGTAACATGCTGACAATGCTTTGAATAACGCAAACGGTGTTGCATTTTCCAGCCAGTGCCAATCGCTGTTTTCCAATAGAGTATTTGTGGCATCATTCAATGGGTTTGAAATCAATGGCTTATGATATACTTTAGATAACTTTGATATTTTATTGATCGCTTTTGGTGCTCTGTTTTTATAAGCAAGGAATAAAGGCTTAAATCTATTGAAAATTTCCGCCATTTTCTCCATTCCAAAGCTTTCAAATAAGGATGTCGGATTGAAATTACTCTGCTTGATTACATCAATCAAATCATCGTTTTTGATTAAAAGCGTTGTATTCGTTGTTTTATAAATAACATAACGGAAAAACTCAACGGGATTTTCAGGATAAATATCATAAAGGTCAGCTATTTTTATAACCGCTTCTTTATTTCTGATGTTTTCTTTTCCGGTAAAATCATATTCCAGCTCTGTATGTAAAACAGAAAGCAAATCATCAATGGTTTCTTCTTTTAAAGCAATACCTGATCTTAAAAGAGCAAGACATTTTTCCTGCATTTCTTCCACAGAGTAGGCTTTGATAACTTTAAAAACCAGCTTCATGTCAGGAACATTCAAGATTTCATTGGGAATATAGATTTCACTTTGGAAATCACTTCCATACGTTGAAATATAATGGGTGATCTGTTCAAAAAATAAATCAATTCTGGAAGTGTTCTTTATTTTTTCCCAGGATTTATGAAAGGTTTTATTCAAATCATTACCATTCAGTTTTTCCTTTGCATAAAAAGAGATGATTTCATTTTTTGCCCATAAAGCATCTGGTTCAATGATGAATCCATCATTAGAAATAAATGGTTTTCCATCAGATTTTCTGGCCAGTACAGCATTGAATAATTATAGTGTTTTCATTGTTTTAATTTTAAAAAATAAGTGAGGAGTAGATTCATTAAAAGTGAAGGGTATAGGAACTCCTTTTACCTATAGTTTATAAAAAGCGGGGAGTGATTTATCCAAAAAATATAGGAACTCCCTTTGCCTTATAATTTGTAAAAAGGCGGAAAGTAAATCTGGAAATATAGGAACTTTCTTTGCCTTTAATTTTTTTTTAAAAATAACTTTTTAGTGCTGTGAAATTTTGGTTATTGTTTTTATTCAAACTTTACGGGTTTCTAAAACCCGTAAGGTTATTTATTAGTTATAGATTTTGTTTTAAAATCATGCTTTTCTGAATTTCTTCTTTTTCTTCCACGGAGCATTTTTCTCAACATCTCCGGCCATAATACATCCGTAAGGCATCACTTCATCCAGAACTTCGCAAAGTCCATATTCCTCAATCTGTGCTCTCACATTCTTAGCACTTTTATAAGCGCTCGGAAGCTCAGAAATATCAACTTCATTAGAGTAAAAACGGATATCTAATCCTTCTGTTTCTTCATTGAAGATTTCCTCAGTTGTTTTATGAGCCAAAGACTTTTTATGCTGGCTTCTGCTGAAATTTCTTCCAGCTCCATGCGGGGCAAACCCTAAGTTTCTTTCATTGGTTTTTCCCTGAACAATCAATACCGGTTCTGCCATATTCAACGGAATCAGTCTTGGTCCTGTAATATCAGGCATAAACTTATCATCCAGTGGAGTAGCTCCTTTTGCGTGATAGAACAGATCTCCATCTTTGAAAACGAAGTTATGTTCGTTCCAATATCTGTTTTCTTTCTCCATTTCCAGCTTATTCAGCACGGCATCATGAAGGGAAGTATGGTTTTCTTTTGTCCATTGTCTTATCAGTTGCAGGGCTTCCCAATAAGATTTACCTTCATCCGTATCATAAGGAATCCAGGCATTTTCTCTTAATGTTTCAGGAGAGATTTCCTGTCTGAAACGGTTGGCAACCTTCATTCCTTTATCATATAAAGCAGCACCCGGAGCTCTTGATCCGTGGTGTGTTACCATCATAGTATTTCCAGTATTTTTGGAAATTCCGACAAAAAGGAAGTGGTTTCCGTCTCCCTGAGTTCCCATATGAGAACGGGCGATGCTGATCAGTTTTTCATCTTGTAAGAATTCATTTTCTCTGAAAGCATCCATCAGTTCCTGAGACATCGGTATCTGTTCCCCTCTTGGTCTTCCTCCGTATCCGAAATGAGTGATAGAATGTGCTGCATCCAAAACATCTTTAGGATTGGTTTTTCCAAAATCCGTCAACATTACAGAACAACAGATATCAGCACTATGGAATCCCGGGTGAATGGCATTTTTTGCTACTACCACACCGCCTACGGGAATCTGACCTTCAGGACCTGTAGGACAGGCATCAGGCATTAAAGCTCCGCTAATCAGTGTAGGGGTTTTCATCAGAACTTTCATTGTTTTGATTACTTTTTCCACATTATCATTCTCACTTTCGTGTTCCGCACGTATGTTGATCATAAAATCTTTAGCTGTTTCATGAAGCGGAATAAGATCTGATTGTTTGAACTGTACCAGATACTCTGTGATCTGATGTTCACCCAGATTATTCTCGTTGATATGGCTAATAGCATCTTTAAACCATTTTGCCGGTCTATATCCTAATTCGATTAAATGATTTCCATTAAATTCCATTTTGTTTCATTTTGATGATGCAAAGTAATATCATTATTGCGCAATAGTTTTGCGTAGATAAAGAAATTTTAATTATTTTTACAAAAATTAATTAAAAAGACGAAAAAGCACATTGGCAGACTCGTAAAAATAATATAAAATTAAAAAAAACAAGGCTCATGGTATTATTAGAACAATTAAAACATTTCCCGGAAACGATTCAGTTTAGTGATGTGATCACTCATATTGATGAACATTATGAATTTACTCCTACTGCCTTTCAAAACGGAGATACAACCAATCAGGCCGGGCAGAATAATGGTTCGTGCAAAGTGTTCAGTTTTGCAAGTATTCAGGATCTGACGAAAGAGCAAACCCTTTGGCTTTTTGGTGAGTTCTACAGAGAAGATGTTTTGAAAAATCCTGAAGGAAGTGACCATCAGAATATCCGAAACTTTATGAAATTCGGCTGGGAAGGAATTACTTTTGATGAAAATGCTTTGAGAGAGAAATAGTTTTCAAGAAAAGAGCAGAAATAAAAAGCAGTTTTGCTTATTAAAAAACACCCAATCATTAAACACTAAGGTATGTCATCCAATAAAAATGCTCTGATCCGGTATAAAACTTTAGATAAATGTCTTAAAAACAAATACAGGAAATATACGCTGGAAGATCTCATAGATGAATGTTCGGAAGCATTATTTGAATTTGAGGGAAAAGAATCTTATGTGAGTAAGAGAACTGTTCAGCTTGATCTTCAGAATATGCGGAGTGAAAAGTTCGGATATGAAGCTCCTATTGAAGTCTACGAAAGAAAATACTATCGTTACAGTGATCCGGAATACAGTATTCATAATATTTCTGTGAATGAAAGTGATCTGAAAGCGATGAATAATGCGGTTCAGATTTTAAAACAGTTTAAAGACTTTTCCATGTTCAAGGAGATGAATGGGGTGATCCAGAAACTGGAAGACTCTATTCATGCAACCAGCCAGAAATCCATTATCCATCTGGATAAAAATGAACAGCTAAAAGGGTTGGAACATATTGATATTCTGTACGAAAGTATTGCTAATAAAAAAGTGTTGAAGATTCTTTATAAAAGCTTTACAGCAAGGGAATCCAATATTTTTACGGTACATCCGCAGCTGTTGAAGGAATTCAATAACCGTTGGTTTCTGATCTGTCTTTACAAACAGAAAATGTACAATCTGGCACTGGACAGAATGGAAAGTATTGAAACAGATGACAGTCTTCTCTATATTGACAAGGATCTGGATGGAGATGAATATTTTAAAGATATTGTAGGAGTAACTGTTGCAGAGTCAATGGATCCCAGGAATGTGATCTTTTGGGTGGATTCGGGTAATGCTCCTTATGTGAAAACAAAGCCGCTGCATAAAAGTCAGGAAATAGTAAAGGAAGACCGTAGCGGAACGCTGTTTAAAATATGTGTGCAGATCAATTTTGAGCTGGAAAGGCTCTTGCTTGGGTTCGGAGACTCTTTGATTGTACATAAGCCCAAAAAGCTACGGCTGAAAATGGAGGAAAAGTTTAATGCTGGCAGTAAAAATTATCAGAGCCTTATTGTTCCTGAGGGAAACTAACTTATTTTAAATGTCCAATTTACAAGGCTTTATTGAAGATAATTTATTTTCATATTTTTATCTTGGCTTGGAAATTGTACTATTAACTTAACAATACCAAATTAATTATGAAATCAAGAATATTTAAAGCATTAATTGCAATTATAGCACCGCTGGCGATAGAGTATATCGTTAAAAAAATATCTGAGAAAATAGATAAAAAACAAGAAGAGAAAGAGAACGAAAAAAAGCAGATTACTGCCTAAACGTATAAGTAGTTAAAATTTAAAATTATTGAAAAGAGACTGTCATGAGGATGTACGGTCTCTTTTTTGTTAATGGATCTTTTTGATGAATGCTGAAAACCACCCCGTCAAAAATTGTTTGAATTTTCGCCACCCCTCCGAGGGAGGGGAATTTTTTACTTTTCAGCTGAGGTGTGGTCAGGATTGGTTTTTTGGGAAAGAAGGCTGGATTCCTGCGGATTGACAAACTGTGTGGATAGATCACCATTCCAATTGTGTCATTCCGTAGGAATCTAAACATACTTATTATCCATTTTTTTAGATCAATGCTTCTAAAAAAACTTTTGTGACTTTTGCGGTTTCGGTTTCCTACACAAAATCATAAATACCATCTTTCCATCCCAATACTTTGGAAGAGTCTGCTTTAAGCCAGTTTTTTAAAATTGTGGCATATACTTTCCTGAAATCTTCTTTGTAGATAAGATCGCCTTCATTCAGATTCTGAAGATCGGGAAGGGCGTTCAACAGTCCTTTTTTCTTAAGATTTCCGCTGATAAAAAACATTTGGTTGGCTGTCCCGTGATCTGTTCCGTTACTGGCGTTCTGTGCCACACGACGACCAAACTCCGAAAAGGTCATCAGCAGTATATTTTTAAATAGCCCATTACTTTTCATATCGGCTACAAATGATTTTACTGCTTCATTAATATCATCGAATAGCTTTTTCTGTCTGTCATTCTGGTTGACATGAGTATCAAAACTTCCCACAGAAAGATAATACACCTGAGTATTGATATCTGACTTTATCAAAGAAGCCACAGTTTTAAAATCCTTTCCTAACTGAGAATTTGGATAGATCTCTTCTGTTTTTTTGGCTTTGCTTTTTTCAAAAATATAATCAGCATTATTGATGGTAGAGCCTAGGGTCTGGTAAAGATAAGATACTGTTTCATCATCATGATGATGGTCGTAGAGAGATTTAAAATATTTCTCCTGGCTGGTCTGATAAAGTCTTTTAGGATCTTTAAAGGCGAAAGCTTTATTATTTTCACCTTTTAAGGCAAGACTTAGCATGTCATCTACTTCCAGCGCCTGGGTAGGATGGTCACAACGATAGCATTCTTCATCCAGAAAACGTCCCAGCCAGCCAGTTTCCAAAAACTGGTCACTTCTGCTTGCCGATTGCCAGATATCCATGCTTCGAAAATGAGATTTGTCCGGATTGGGATAGCCCACGTTATTCATCACAGACAGTTCTCCGTTATCAAAAAGTTCTTTAAAATAAGAGAGTGAAGGGTTGATTCCTGCCTCATCTGTAAGCGGTATAGAATCCTGAATAGCCAGAGTTTTTCTTTCCCTGAAATAAATGTCATTTTTAGCCGGAATAATAGTATTCAAGCCATCATTTCCTCCTGTAAACTGGAGAACCACCAGAATGTTCTGATTGGGATTCAGAGCTTCATCCAGCGTCATTGCTTTTAAGAAATTGGGCATCAGCATAGAAGCGGTAGCCAGTGAACTTATTTTGAGGAATTCTCTTCTTTTGATTAACATAATTTTGTTTTTAGGGTTTAAGGTGGCAGGTAGCAGGTTGTAGGACTGGGCTGTATTTTTACTGGCATTTATTTTCATAACAGTAAAAGATAAATAAATGGTAATTAAGCTATACTATGACAGCTATTACCTGAAACCTGCAACCTAAAAATCTCCTACCTAGCTCAACTGGTATTCCGGAGTAGACATCAGGTTGATGACATTCATTTTTATGCTCTTGTCTGAAAAATTCTTTACTGAGTTCATATCAAGACTTTGGGCATTCTGCAGAAGATAATCTTCACAGTTTTTATTAGCGAAAAGCTTTTCAATACGGTTCCAGTCGATGGTGATATTAGGATTTTTAAAGCTTTTGTTTAAAGCTGTTTCACGGGATTTCATTCCCATATCAATATCATCATCCTGCCGTGGGCTGTATTCCAAAGGGCGAAGTCCGGACCAGATCTGTGGAACCTGAAGTCTCAACATTAAAGTAGAGCTGTCAATCCATGATTTTCCGCTAGGCCATCCTGCTACATTGGGTGGATAAAGCAGCATTTGTCCCAATAATTTCTGGTATACGATGAGGTTTTCAGGATTCTGGATGTGCATAGGAAGAATTCTCATAATTCCTGCCATCAGTTCTACAGGCGATTTTATACGGTTGCCTATATTCTTCTGATCATAAAACCATGTACTTGAAAATATCTCAGTCATCAGTTTTTTGATATCATATCCTGAATGGTAGAAGTTAGCGCTGAGTTGATTAACAATCTCCTGATCTGGTTTTTCATTGACAAAGAATTTGTAAATCTTTGTCGTAATAAATTGTGCCGTAGCTTTTTGTTCCAGAATAATATTGAGAATATCATTTCCGTCAAAGTTGCCGGTTTTTCCTAAAAACGTTTTGCTGCCTTCGTCATGAAGATTTTTTCTTTCTTTAAAATTCCCTTCTTTATCATAGCTCCATCCTGTGAAAGCTCTGGCTCCTTCTCTTACATCCTTTTCTGTGTAGTTTCCTCTGCCCATCGTAAACAATTCCATCACTTCACGGGCAAAATTTTCATTAGGATGATCCTTTTTATTCTGCTGATTATTCAGGAAATTAAGCATGGCTGGTGATTGACTTACTTCAAAAAGCAGATCTTTGAAATTTCCCAGTGCATTTTTCCTGATTGTATTCAAAAGCTGTTTGTTGAACCTTGGATTTTGTACTCTTGATGCAAAATGTCCATGCCAGAAAAAGGCCATCTTTTCTCTCATCTGTTCCTTGCTGTTAACGATGGAGTTCAGAAAATTCAGGTTCAGTTCGTTATTTTGTTCCCTGTTGATCCGCTGCATTTCTTTCTTCTTTTCTGCAGGAGCTGTACTGCTCATATAATCTTCTGCTGAAACCGGATCAGGAGTGTCGTAAGTGATTTCGCTGAAGCTTTCTTCTTTAAATAATTCATTCATCAACGTTTTAATGTTTTTATTTTTCAAATCATCTATTTGATTAATGCCAACGCCAAAACCTGCTCGCCAAAGAAGATGCTTGTTTTTTAATAATGAATCAGCCATCATGGAGAATTTATTTTTTGATGTATTTTGAAGAAAAAGGTTAAAATGATAACGGGTTAAGGATTGTTAATATTGTTGAGAGGGCTGGAAGCGGAAGTTTGGGGTTGGAAGTTTTGGATCGTAGAAATAGGGTTGATTGTATGGAGTTATATTTCTTCCAGCATCCAGCTTCCTATCTTCCATCCTTTAATTCACTTTTTAGCTGTCATTTTTTGATAAATTTTGTTAAACAATTATTTAAATTTTGTTAAAATTAATATATTGATATTCATTGTTTTATGTATTTTTTGAATGTTAAAATACAAGAAAAACCTTTGCTTGGCATGATTTTTACATCCTCTTGTTTAGTAAAATTTAAAAATTAGAGTTATGAAAATGTTTAAACAAGCAATAGTACTGGCTGGTATTTTAACAGCAGGTATCGCAAGCGCCCAAAGTGCTCAAATGAACAATATGATCAAGGTAGGTGCAAATGTTGGTTTAGCAGTTCCCGCAGATAATCTTTCCGCTGCAGTAGGAGTGGATGTAGCGTACCAGAATCTGATTACACCAGGATTCGGATTAGGTATCGCATCAGGATATACTCACTATTTCGGTAAAGAAAACAACGGATATAAAAACAATGATGTAGGAGTAGTTCCTGTAGCAGCTTTAATCAGAATTTATCCAAAACAAACCGGTTTCTATTTCGGAACGGATTTAGGATACGGATTCCTGGTTGGCGATAAAACAGTGGCCTCAAATACAAGTGTTGAAAGAGCAAGCGGAGGTTTCTACCTTAAACCGGAGATCGGATACCACAACAGAGACTGGAATTTCTTCGTACAATACCAAAAGGTTTTTGTAGGTACAAAAGGAGATTTGCCAGGTCAGGACTATAATGTGGGGAATATCGGAGTAGGATTCGGTTACAATATTCCATTAGGAAAGTAGTTAGATTTAATATATAAACAATTATTAACCAAAACCTTTTCACGAAAGTGGAAAGGTTTTTTTGTTGCGTGCAGGATTTACAAAAACAATTATTATATTTGGTAAAATTTGAGGTTATGATTCTGAATCCAAAATTTCCACTTTATTTACCAGGAGTAGAGAACAGTAATAATGATAATGTTTCTATCATTGGAGCAAGCCTCCGTGAAGATATAACAATCTTAGGCTATTTCGTTTCCGGGAACGGAGGTCTTGAGATAAAAGTAGAAAATAAATTTGCAACCAAAGAGTATGCTTCTTTTTCAGATATTTTAAAGAAGTTTATTCAGGATAATCAGCTTGAAAATGTAAAACGTCTGGGGATGGCAGTGCCTGGTCCTGTATTGGACGGGAAAAGCAGCCCTGCAAGATTGGGATGGCATTTAGATATTGCTGAATATGCACGTGATTTCGGGTTTGAAAAAGTAGAAATGCTGAATGACCTGGAAGCTTCTGCTTATGGAATGGCTCTTCTTGAGGATAATCATCTTGAAGCCATTTATACAAGCGGACATCTTGAAAAAGGAAACGTAGCGGTTCTTGCTCCCGGAAACGGATTGGGAGAAGCGGGATATTTCTTTGACGGAAAATACCTGAGACCTTTCGCAACAGAAGGAGGGCACTCTGAGTTTTCACCAAGAACCAACGTAGAAGTTGAATTTTATCAGTTCCTAAATAATATCTATGGTATTGTAAGCTGGGAAAATGTACTTTCAAAGTCAGGTTTATTCAATATCTACAGATTCTTAAGAGATGTGAAAAGACATCCTGAACCGGAATGGCTGGGAGAACGTCTTGCACAGGGGAATTTCGTGGAGGAATTATATAAAGCTGCTGTAGAGGAAAATGTACTGATCTGCAGAATCGCTTTAGATACTTTCCTTGAGTTTCTGGCAAGAGAAGCGAATAACTTAACTTTAAAATTAAAAGCTACCGGAGGATTACTGATTGCCGGAGATATTCCACAGATGATCGCAGAATATATCGATAAGGCGAAATTCTACGAGAAATTCAAGATCAGTGATAAAATGGAGGAAATGCTTAAAAATACTCCTATTTATCTGGTCAAGCAAAATCACACCGCATTAAATGGTATAGCGCTTTACACCGCTTACTATCAGCTATAAAATAAAACTCCGGAGAAATCCGGAGTTTTTTTATGGAATGATATTATTCATGAAAATAATAAATTTTATTGATATACATCAATGAAATCTATTGAATAAGATACTTACATTTGCATCATTAAATAAGTAAATAACTCTATTCAATGAAAAAAATATTTTTATTAGCAGTTTTGGCTGGTGGTTTAGCTTTCGGACAATCAAAAAAAGTAGTAGCGTCTGATGTACACTGGTGGGGATATAAAGTAGCAAAATCTGAGGCTAGTTCTCACGACGGTACTGTAAAAGTAAAGTCTGGAGATATGGTAATGAAAGGAAACCAATTGGTAGGCGGAAGCTTCGTATTGGATATGACTTCAATCAGTTCTACTGACCTTACAGGAGAGTATCAGCAGAAATTAAACGGACACCTTAAGAATGGTGACTTCTTTGAAGTTGAAAAATTCCCAACTGCAAGTTTCAAAATTACAGGAGTAAAGAAAAACAACGATAAAGTGTATAGCTCTCTTGTAACAGGAAACCTTACTGTAAAAGGAAAAACAAGCCCAATCTCTTTCCCTGCTAAGATTTCTTACAGCAAAGGAGTGGTAAGTTTAGTATCCAACAAATTCTCTTTCGACAGACAAAAATTTGACGTAGCTTACAAGTCTACGATGCAGGATGTTTTTGTGAAAGATGATATTGATATGCTTGTAAAGGTAACTGCTCAATAAATTAATCAAAAAAAGATTATTAAAAGTGTAGAAGTTCTACACTTTTTTTTATTTTTGTTGAATTGTAAATAAAAAAGAATGAAAAGATTACTATTGTTTGCTATGGTGTGCGTAAGTATATCATTTGTTTCTGCCCAAAAGAAATTTGATAAGGTTGCTAAAGTGACTTCATCAGAGATCAGATGGTGGGGGTATAAGGTGGTGAAAACTGAAGAAACTTCCCACTCAGGAACAGTAAAGCTAAAAAGCGGAAAATTCAACTTTGACCATACGGTGCTTGTTGATGGAGAGTTTGTAATAGATATGAGAAGTATGATGGCGGGAGATGTTTCTGATGAAGATCAGATCAAGCTTACCAACGATTTGAAGAGCTCGAACTTCTTTGAAGTGAAAAAATTCCCTATTGCAAAATTCCATTTGACTAAAATTATTCCTTTAGCAAACAGTGAATACAATTCAACAGTATACGGTGACCTTACCCTTAAAGGAGTGAGAAAAACAATCTCTTTCCCTGCGAATGTATATGTTACTCAGTTTACCACATCTATTGAGTCTGCCAAGTTCTCCCTGAACAGAAGAGACTTTAAAGTATTCTATCAGTCTTCATTGAAAGATTATTTCATTAAGAATGAAATGGATATTCAGTTCAAAGTGACTACTGAAATGCTGGATAACGAAAATAGAATTCAGAAGAAGAAAAAATAAGATCCAATATGATCAATATAGAAATGAGATGTTCCCGGGAACGTCTCATTTTTTTTGCAGCTATTCTCTGTTTCCCGGTATTTTTATAAATTAGTAGTATGAAAATTTATATCGTAAGCGGTCTGGGAGCAGACTTCAAGGTCCTTGAAAGAATAGAGTTTCCCAAACACTGTGAATTGATTTTTATAGACTGGCTTATTCCTGAAAAAAATGAGCCTTTCGATGCTTATGTCAAAAGAATGGCAGAGAAAGTAGATGATTCAGAACCATTCTGCCTGCTAGGTTATTCTTTCGGAGGAATTATTGTGCAGGAGATTAATCAATTGAAACCTGCAGAAAAAGTAGTGATCCTTGGAAGTATAAAATCAGATAAAGAAAAATCTAAATTTATAAAGACCGGTGAGGTTACCAAAATTCCAAGAATTCTTCCTGTAGGATTGTTCAACGATAAAGCAGCCAACGTGTATGCTGTTATCCGAAAACTTTTTGATCCTAAAAATCCTAAACTTCTTCAATATTTTAAAGTAAGAGACCCTTATTATCTGAAATGGTCCGTAGAAAAAGTTTCTGAATGGAAGTTTGATGAAAACCCGAATGTTATTCAGATATTAGGTGATAAAGATATTGTTTTTCCTATCCGTTATTCGAATCCTGATTACGTGGTAAAAGGAGGAACGCATCTTTTTCCCGCTACAAAATCCAAAGAAGTTTCTAAAATACTGAAAGAGGTGTTTTGTTAAAATTTTATGATGTTATTTATTAAATAGTGTTTTTTTTAGGGGTATTGTGTTTTAAAATGTGATTTTTGTGGAATTTATATTTAAATTTGATAGGGTTAAATATAAATTTTATGAAAATAGGATTAAAATGGATTGTTTCATTCTCTGTTATCACTCTGGTTGCAATTGGAGGTTTGTTCTGGAATCCAGCTGCAGATATTACTGATACGGGAGCATTTTTAAGTGAAGATAAAATTGTGGGCGCTGACGTAGCCTGGATTCTCGCAGCAGCGGGACTCGTTCTTTTGATGACACCGGGACTTTCCTTTTTTTATGGAGGAATGGTGGGGAAGAAAAATGTGATTTCTACGATGTTGCAGAGCTTTATTGCTTTAGGAGTTATCTCTATGGTCTGGGTAGTAGTTGGTTTTTCTTTATCCTTTGGTGAGTCTCTGGGAATTACCATTGCAGGAAAACATTATGGAATTATTGGAAATCCATTAAGCTATCCTTTCTTTAGCGGAGTAGGAAACCTGCCTCATAAGTTGATGGCCCCTACGATACCTTTTATTCTTTTTGCTTTGTTTCAGATGAAGTTTGCTGTTATTACTCCGGCTATTATTACCGGATCTTTTGCAGAAAGGGTTCGTTTTATTTCATATTTACTATTCATCGTTCTTTTCAGCATCTTTATTTATACACCGCTTTGTCATATGGTATGGCATCCGGAAGGCCTTTTAAACAAATATTTTGGAGTAAAAGACTTTGCAGGCGGAACGGTAGTACATATGAGTGCCGGTTTTGCCGCACTTGCAGGAGCTTGGGTAGTAGGAAACCGAAAAAATCCGCATCATGAACCTTCTAATATTCCGTATGTACTTTTGGGAACAGGAATGCTGTGGTTCGGATGGTTTGGGTTCAATGCAGGATCTGCTTTGAGTGCTTCTGCCTCTGCTGCTACAGCCTTTGGAACAACTACTATTGCCTCTGCTTCAGCAATGATGACCTGGATCTTTTTTGACCGAATCAATGGGAGAAGTGTTTCGGCTTTGGGAGCCTGTATCGGAGCAGTAGTAGGACTGGTGGCCATTACTCCCGGATGTGGTTTTGTAAGCATTCAGGAAAGTCTTTTTATCGGATTTATTACTGCTATCGTTTCAAATGTGATGGTCAACTGGAAAGGATTAAAGAAAATAGATGATACACTGGATGTTTTTGCCTGTCATGGAGTAGGAGGGATTATGGGAATGATTCTTACCGCTATCTTTGCTCATGGTGAAAAAGCAAGCTTATTACATGGAGGAATTGATGTTTTTCTTCATCATATGGCAGCATTGGTTTTGGTTTCTGCTTTTACATTCTTCGGTTCATTGCTTTTATATAAGATTACCAATTCTATTATTACCCTCAGAGTTTCTGAAGAGTCAGAAAATAAAGGGCTTGATCTGTCTCAGCACGAGGAAAGTTTTAGTTAACAAAAAGGACATTAAGTATTACCTAATGTCCTGAATGATATTAATTAAAATCAGAAGTACTTTATTGAATGGATTCAATGGCTTCGAAGATTTTATTTTTAGAATTTTCAAAGATTTCACCACCAAATTCCTCATTATCCAAGGAATGAATGATGATATTTTTCACGCCCATGATCCCAAAAATATGCTTCAGATAAGTCGTTTGAAAATTGATGTGTCCGTTCTTTTCATTTTCTCCGTATCCGGTATCGCCACGGGTTGAGAGAATAAAAAGCTTTTTGTTTTCAAGAAGTCCTACATAATCACCATCCGGAACTCCGGATCGGAATTTCCACGTTTCATTGATTCGCATGATCTGATCAATATAAGCTTTTAATCCGGACGGAATAGACCAGTTATACATGGGAGTTCCGATGACATATACATCATGTTCTTTGAGCTCTTTGACCAGTTCATTACTCAGCTGTAAAGGCTTTTGGTTTTCTTCAGTTTTGTCTGAAGATCTTTTGAAAGCGCCTGCAATCCAGGATTCATCAATATTGGGAATCGTATCAGTTCCCGCTTCTCTGTAGGTGAACGTGTCAAGAGGATATTTTGTTTTCCAGTTTTCAACGAAAAGCTGGGTTAGTTTTCGGCTGTAAGATCTTTCATTTCTTACACTGGCATTAATAATCAGTATTTTCATTTGTTAAGAATTTATACCAGCAAAATTCCTGATTATTTATTGCTGAAAAATTGATCTAGTTCAAGAGGATTTATTTTTTTTCCTAATTCTGCTGATAAATTCCGGGGTTACACCGAGGTAAGAAGCAATCAGATACTGAGGCACTCTGGAGGAAATATCAGGATAGGTTTCCAGAAAATCATAATACTTCTGTTCTGCTTTGTGCATATGATTGAACACGACTCTTTTTTCCAGTGTTCCAAGATAGCTTTCCAGAATGATTCTGAAGTATCTTTCTAAGGATGGAATTTCCTTCAGCATTTTTTGAAAGGATTGATGGCTAATCTGTAGGAGTTTTGTTTTTTCCACTGCCTGAATATTATAAATGGAGGGTTTCTGTTTTGAAAAACTGGCAATATCTGTGGCCCACCAGTGATCAATAGCTAAAAAGAGAATTTCCTCATTTCCGTTGTCTTCATTGATGCAGAAAGCTTTTAAAACACCTGAAATGATATAACTGTCATGGCGGCAGATTTCCCCGTTTCTCAATAGGAAACCACCTTTTTCCAATTTTTTTTCGGTCCAGAAACTTTTAAAGACTGTTATTTCTTCCGGACTTAGTTGGACATGCTGTAAAATGCTTTTAATTAATGTTTCCATTTAAAAAAATGATTAAAAAGAACAATATAATTGGAAATTCGTACAACCAGCTAATCTACAAAAATACTTGTTTTATAAACTGTCAAAGCCAAATAAATCTAAGATTTTGCTATGCATATATTAGGATTTATCATGTATCTTTGTTTTTGAGGAAAATGACGAATCATTTATGGAATCAATATCGGTTTTTGAGATTATTAAAGTAGGAATAGGCCCATCCAGTTCGCATACGATGGGACCTTGGAATGCAGCAGCAGCATTTATCAGGATTATAAAAAGAGAAAGATCAATCGAAGAAGTTAAAGAGGTTTTTCTTGAATTTTTTGGCTCACTCGCAAAAACGGGGATTGGGCACGGAACTGATATTGCAGGAATGCTTGGTTTGAATGGGGAAGATTTTAAGACGATCAATACTTCAAAAATTGATGAGAAAATAGAATACATCAAAAGTACTCAAACCATTAATCTGGGAGGGGAGAAGGTGATTCCGTTTGTTTACGGACATCATTTGATTCTGAATATGAAAAAGAGCCTTGATTTTCATCCCAACGGAATGATTTTCAGAGCTGTTTTTGAAGACGGAACTGAACTTGTACAGGATTTTTATTCTGTAGGAGGTGGTTTTATTGCCAGCCAGGAAAAAAACTCAATTCAAAAGCAGTGTGTTCGTACATTGTATCCTTGTCATAAGGCTTCGGATATTGCAAAATATTGTGAGAAACTGGGATTTGATAAGATTTCAGATTTGATTTTCATGAATGAAGAAAGCTGGAGGACTCAGGAAGAAACGAGACAGGAAGCGCTTTACATCTGGCAGCAGATTAAAGAATGCATTTACAAAGGGGTAAACAAGGAAGGGATTCTTCCGGGCGGACTGAATGTTACCCGAAGAGCTGCAGGAATCAACAGAAAGCTGCTGGGAGACAAAATTTATAAAAATAAAGACGAATGGTTCCAGCAGGTGGTAGATGCTGAGGAGAACTTCACCAATATCAACAAATGGATTGCCTGTTTTGCTCTGGCAGTGAATGAAGAGAATGCAAGCTTCGGAAGAATTATTACGGCACCGACCAATGGAGCGAGTGGCGTAATTCCGGCGGTATTGATGTATTCTCAGGCATTTACACCATTTATCAGTGAAGATGATATCGTGAGATTCTTGCTTGTAGCTGGAGAAATCGGTACATTATTCAAGAAAAATGCAACCATTTCTGCTGCAATGGGAGGATGTCAGGCTGAAATTGGAGTATCTTCTGCAATGGCAGCGGCCGGACTTACGGAGATTCTGGGTGGAAGTGTCGGACAGGTATTGATGGCAGCAGAAATTGCTATGGAACATCACCTTGGATTAACATGTGATCCCATCAAAGGACTGGTACAGATCCCATGTATTGAAAGAAATACCATGGGAGCTATGAAAGCCATTACTGCCGCAAATATTGCCTTGGAAAGTGATCCTACCAAAGCAAAAGTAACATTGGATGAGGTGATTCTGACGATGTGGGAAACCGCTCAGTCGATGAGTGACCGTTTTAAAGAAACTTCGGAAGGTGGATTAGCCATTGCGGTGAACGTTCCGGAATGTTAATAGAAATAACACTGTTTTAAAAATATAAAAACCCTTAGACATTACTGACTAAGGGTTTCTTAATAAAATAAAAGTAAAAACCACTGGGCTTTTAGTATCATATAAAGAGATTTTATCTTAAAATTCCTCTGATCCTGTTGGCATTGGTGATCAGTTCTTCAAGGTATTCATAGTTCTCTTTTTCAAGGGCAGATTTGAATTTTCTAAGCTGGGAGATATGTTCGTTCAACACATCCAATACATTTTCTTTGTTTTGCTTAAAAATAGGAACCCACATTTCAGGATGCGACTTGGCAAGACGTACCGTACTTGAGAAACCGGAACTGGCAAGCTGGAAAATAGTTTCCTCTTCACGTTCTTTTTCCAATACGGTATTGGCAAGGGCATAAGATGTAATATGGGAGATATGAGAGATATAAGCCGTGTGAACATCGTGATCTTTTGCATCCATGTAAATCATGTGCATGTCAAGGGCATTGACTACCTTTTCAACAGTACTCAATGCATCGTCCGCAGATTCTTCTTTGTTGCATATCACGCCTGCTTTTCCGGAGAAACTTTCTGCAATGGCAGATTTTGGACCATTGTTTTCTGTTCCCCACATCGGGTGAAATGCCACAAACCTTGAACGTTTCGGATGGTCTTTCACAGCATTTACAATTCCTGCTTTGGTAGAGCCTGCATCCATTACGGTCTGCTGATCAGACACAAGGTCTAAAACAGTAGGCAGTAATTTTCTGGCAGCATCTACAGGAATGGCAAGAATAATCAGATCCGAATTTTTAATTCCATGTTCCAGATCTACTCCGGCATCAATTATTTTCAGGTCTAATGCGTCACTGATATGCTGTGTATTGTTATCGATTCCATAGATGAAGCTGGCGATGTTTTTCTCCTTTAATTTCAAGGCCATCGAACCACCAATTAACCCTACTCCAATAATACTTATTTTCATCTTTCTCTATTTTTTAAAATAAAAAAACCTCGTCCCTAGGACGAGGTTTTAAATTATATTCATAAGAATCCCTATCCCAGAGCTGAGGTAAAAATTCTATAATAATATGTTCCGTTGTTAAAATTCACAAGGCAAAGGTAAAAATATTTTTCAAATGAAACGAAATTTCTTTTCTAAATTATATATAGATGATGTTAATTGATGTTTTGGGAGTTAAAAAAAACAGAATTACATTAGGATTGGAAGAGGCTTCATCATTTGCTAGTATATTTATTCTGATTTTATTCTGCTTTTGTGAACATATCCCTTTTTACCTTCTTTAGAAACTACCAGCCACCAATCACCACTTTGGTCTAAAACCTCGACTTGTTCACCTGTGTTTATTTTTTGTAGAATTTGAGATGATGTATTTTTATCTTTTCTTAGATTGGTAAATCCATCGGGGTCTACTATTCTTGAATATACTTTTTCTTGATTATCTTCTTGAATAAGTCCATAATCTTTTGAGTACTTTTCAAGAGAAGGATAACCATAATATTTATTTTTTTGAAAAGAGTCTTTTAATTCCGGGTGAGAAACATAGACGTTGTTTAATAATAAATATGTTTTATCTGATTGTATATCAATATTTTCTTTGCCTTCGAATCCAAGTTGTAAAAGATAAGCAATAGCTTTTTGTAATGTTGAATCTGGAATATCATTCTTTTTGGTGATATTGTCTTTATTATCGGCAAGATAAGTTGTCAGTGCATATAAAAATGAATCTTTTGATTTTAGTTTTTCCAATAGCTTTTCTCTAATCTTAAATACATCCGTTGTACTATTGTAGAATATAAATGATAGTCTCGAACTTTGCTCAATATCATCCCAATTTTGAATATTTCTAATTGCAGAATTAAAAAGAGCTTCATTCTTTTCATAATTAAATAGAGTTACCAAATCAATTGCAAGATCAGGATTTTTAGATGCTACGTTCAAAATGGATGTTAAATCATCCTGATAAATAATTTTGTTCAGAGTTAATAATTCCTCAAAATAAGGATGTTTTTGATTACTATTTATACTTGCTTTGACATTATCTAAATCAGGTAAAATATCATTACCTATTTTAATATATTTTCCTTCCTTTGATATCTGATAATTAGTAGCTTCATTGAATATTAAGAGATTATTATATCCGTTTTGAAGCTTATCAGGTTTAATACCAAGTAGACCTTTGTTGATTTTATCAAAATTTTCCTCAGTATTATTGAATTTATGATGGGTGAAATAACTTTCGATTATTTCAGTTTCTTTTTCAGTTATCTTTTCCTTTTGTTTATATGAACATGAAAAAAATATGAGTGATAATGAAATTAAAAAAGGCTTTATCATTTGGTGTTTATTAATATTGACTTTCAAACGGTAAAAAAAGAGAATTATTTATTTTTTAATTTTTGTAAAGGCATTTCATTATTTCCAGGATTGATAAAATATATTGGATTCCCCGAAATAAAATAACTGTCATCAGATTTCTCAATATAAATAATTCCCATATCTTCAGAAGAATTATCATATTTTATTTTAATTTTTTGATTATTGACTTCTTCAGCTTTTAATTGGGAATATGTATTTTTGATTCCTTCTTCAGTAACATCTACAGAAATATCTTCAAGAGAATTTATTGTGATGTTAAAAATTGTTTTTGCTTCATCTCTATTTGATGCTTCAAAATGATATTCCCCTTTCCAGAAATTAATATCTGTTTTCGTAATATTATTATCTTTCGAGAAAGTTTTTTGTTGTACTAACGATATTTTGCCTAAAGAATTTATTTTATAATGTTCCCATTTTTCAACATTTGTTCCAGATTCATCTTCTACTATATCTAATAAGTGAATTTCACTTTTATCAAGGTAATAATACTTTGTTTTTACAGTTAATGCTTCTGAAAAATTAAAAGATTGGTAAATAACAATCGAGTCAGTTGTTGTTTTATTTTTTTCAATATACAATGTCGTTTGGTAACTTAAATCTGCATTATCACTTTTAGGGACAGTATTTTTAATAAATAATTCTATATTAGAAGCAATTTTTCCAATATTGCTTTTTTTATTTAAAGAGTTTAACTTTTCGTAATCGAATTTAATTTTAGATAAGGCACATTTAGAATCATCCTCTTCAACTTGTTTTTCCGATCTATTAAAAAAAGTAGTTTTTAATTTACAAGTAGGGTTTATAGATTTTACAAAATTCAAATCTGAAATTAACGCATCACCATTCCAATTTTTATCAATGGAAATTTCTTGGGAGAAAGATGGTTTTGAAATTTTTTCTTGCGCTTTTTTGCAAGAAAAAATACTTAAGAATGATAATAAAATAATTAGGTTTTTCATTTTTCTTTAATTGTTTTTATAACACTACTATTAAAATTTCCAGAATGTAAATGACTATTGTGAAGGGAACCTCCATTACCAGCTCTTTTTAGTTTTTGGCAGTAAGCATTTACTCCCTTTAAAACTTCTGTAAAATGGAAAAATATTGCACTGTCGATTACCTTTTGATCCTGTTCAACTATACTTAAATAAAGTGTATCTACACTTCTTCCATTACAATGTTCTTGACTGGGAAAGCTTGATCCTTCAGAAAAACAACTACCCGTTGTGGTTAGTTTGTATCCAGATTTAGCTAAATATCCAATAAATCCAGCAAAAGAATCAGCTCCAGTATATCTTCTTTGAGTTTTTGAAAAGCTATAAGCAATATAAACTCCATCTTTTTTATAATTTAAACTATCTGGCATTTTAATTAATTCAACATTATTTTTTCCTGCTTTATATAATAACCAAATAATTCCTTTTTTAGGATGAGTTCCATATTCTGCAATATCTCCGTTTTCATATTTTACACGTCTAGATGTATTTCCTTCAGAAACATTTTGATCAGAAAGAACTTTTGCATGAGTTGGTTTAGTTTTATAAACTTGTCCAACACCTTTTTCTCTAGTTGTATGCCAATCTACAGTAGTTATTTCATGCTCATTTCCTTTTGAATCGTGATAGACATATTTATATTTAGTTTCATTACCTTCTTTTATTTTTTTAGGTATATGTTTTTCAATTTTGTTATCATGATATATATGATAAGTGACAATATCTTTTGCACTAATATTATCATTTTTTGTACTATTATTGTCGCATGTGAAAGTCTTTGTTTTATTAGATTGTCCTAATTCCTCTACTTCTTTTAATGCCTCTTCGAATTCCCAAACATAAGATTTCCCTTCCTTACCCTTATAGTATTGTTTTTTACCAGCTTTATCAATCCAAAACTCGTGTGTCTCTCTTTTAAACATTGGGTTGTCATCATATGCATCTTTTGTGTTATCATAAACAACATAGTTTCTTTCAGATGCATGAGATGTAGAGTTTGGGTAATTTACAGCTAAGTAAAGTGCAGTTCTATTTTTTAATAAATTTTGATATATTTTCTTCTTAAAATGTTTTTCAACATAGTCTAATTGTTGCTCTGCAGTTAATGACATTAAATGGGTTCTTGTTGTTCCTATTTCCTCTGCAGCCGCTTTTCCAAATTGTATTAACCCAATATATTTATATTTACTATTTTCATCAGGATTTTTTCCAAAAGTTCCACATTTAGGGCTGAATGAATATGCCGATTCTAGAGCCATAATTGTCATTAACCAATTAGCCCCTTCATAATTTTTCTGTGGCAATTCCAAGTTTTTTGCGATTTGTATCACTTTCTTCCTAAACTCACAACTCACTTTTCCTCCCCAAACTAAGTCTTTATATTGTTCCTGGCAAATACAACTTCCTTGTTTTTCAGGTTTTTCCGTTTTCTGCACCCCCGCCGCACTCTTCACCTTCTCCACTTCCATCAAGCCCTCCGAATTTACCCCAAATTTCTGAGATTCAGCGGATAGTTCTTTAGAGATAATTTCTATAAAATAGTTTTGTTTATTTGCATCCGGATCGCCGATACGAGAGTCTATTCCTTTTCCAAAAATATCTTTGCTAATGACAAATCCTGAAGTGTCACATACATCGGCAGGAATTTTAATATTTCCACTTCTGTAGACTTCATCGTTGGAAGTAGTGTCATATTCCCAAACTACATACTGGATGTGTTTCCCCACCATATTTTTAGAGTGAATTCTTACCCTCACTTTATCTCCTACAGCGACTTTGGAAAGCTCTTTTCCGGTATCATCAATAAAAACAGCTTCTATAATATTTCCCTTAGGATCGGACTGTTTGGGTGCGCCTCCTTGTCCGGACGGGAATTTTGGAGTGTCTTTTTGAGGCTGAGGTTTAGGCTTTGGATTATTTTGAGGTTGTCCTTTATAATCCGGATTGGCAACATCTACATTCACCTGGCTGGCTCCCTGAATTTTCCCTGAGTAAGTTGCTGTAACATAGTATTCGTGATGGGCTCCTTCATTTTTATCACCTCTCATCATAAACTGATTGGCTATCTGACGAAGGATTTTTTCATCAGACATCAAAGGTATTTGTACTTCTGCAATCCCTTTTTCATTAACCCGGGCCTTATAACTTCGGGTATGGCGGTTATTTTTATTGATAACAGGGTCATGACCTTTTCCAGGCGCATCATCCTCCCAAAGATGGAATTCAATCTCTTTATTAAACATGGCGATGCAGTGAGCCTGAGCAACCAGAGTATCACGATAACTGGCTTTATTAACATTCGTTCCTTCTCTGTTAAAGAGCACTACTTTATCTATTTTTGAAACTTTATTACTGGTAGGTATTAATATGATGCTGGCAACCAATTCTTTAGTTGTGGAAAGTCCAGGTAAAATTCCTTTCTTAGTCTCGTAGACTTTCATTTGAAATTCTATTCCCAGTGCTATTTCTCCAAAGTTGTAGGTTACTTTTTCACCGGTTTTGGGTTGGTTGGTGATATCTTTCCAGGCTCCGTTTTTTTGTTTTTTATAAAGATGCCATTCATATTCTCCTTTCAACCCGAATGAGAGGCCGGAAGGTTGTATTTCGTAGGGATAGGTTTTTCCTACCATAGGATTCTGATTCCCGATAATATTTCCTGTCATGGCTTAGCTGTAATAAAGTTCGTCTATACCTTTTGTATCCTCCTTGAATGCATCAAAATCTACAACAGGGTTGTAGACTTGCTGTTCCTGCGTATTCGCTTTCCCCACCTGGCTTTTGCTGGTTTCACTTTGCTGCCCGTGCTTGAGAATCGTTATTTTTCCTCCTGTGCTG
This sequence comes from Chryseobacterium indologenes, assembly GCF_002025665.1. Classification (GTDB taxonomy): domain Bacteria; phylum Bacteroidota; class Bacteroidia; order Flavobacteriales; family Weeksellaceae; genus Chryseobacterium; species Chryseobacterium metallicongregator. The sequence continues at coordinate 1,448,069 of NZ_CP018786.1, forward strand.
CACATCAGTTCTGAAATCTCCGTAAGGCAGCTTTTTCCCATGACTTTTACTTTTTCATACGTTTTCTGCCATTTTCCGGCAGGAGCGTAAGCACAGGGAAGATATCCTCCGGAAGTAGGCTTAAGTTTACACTGTCCGAATGGTTGTGCAGCAGGATCAAGCTGAAGATCATCTTCCGTTACAGCGAGATAGTCTACCTGTCCTTCCTCATCATTCCAGTAATGTTTCTGATGGCTGGTTACTTTAAATTTTGGAAATTTAAATCCCTGATTGCATTGCACTGTCCCTTTCTGCACGATGAAATATTTTCCTTCGTGAGGACTGGATCCACTGTCTTCTTTTTTATCTTTTTTTTCCTCTTTATCAGATTGCTGTTCCGTATTTTCAGATGTCTGTTCTCCGTCTTCAGGCTTCTCTTCTGTAGGGTTTTCTTCACTTGCGGACATTTCCTCTGCAGATTCCTGCTGTGAAGAGTTAGACGTGTTTTGAGGTTCCATTTCTTCAGCCATAAGCTGAGGATCTTCCGGAATTAAAATCGTTTTTCCTGGAACAGCTTCCTGCATAACGTCTTCCGGTGGGCAGTGAAGATTATGATAGGTTTTCAAAATGTCCTCATTTTTCAGCTTAAACTGCCGGGTCAGAGAACTGAATGTATCGCCTTTCTGTGTGACATAATTTTTCATATTATCCTTGTGTTATATTGATGTGATGTTGGTGTATCAACCCTTCTTCATGACTGAGTACAACAGATGCTTTCGCCTGAAGTAGGGTCTTATTTTTGGTGTGTGTGGTGTATTCTAATATAGTAGTTCCTGAAGCCGCTTCAGCCACAGAATCTTTAAACTTAATGCCGCGTATAATCTCCTGTGAAGTGCATCGTTCTGTGATTTTACCGTTTAAAATAGTCAAAGCAGAGTTTTCATCATCGTTTGACTGTTCAATATTAAGTTCACATTGTACAGGAAAAGAGTTTTGTATTAAATAGAAAGATTCTTTCCAGCTTGCCTTCTTCTGAAACCATTCTATCTTTGGAAACAGGGTCTGAAACAGGAGTGTACTCTGAAACTGCTTTAATAAAAACATTTCATCGTTGATATTTCTTTCAAACGTATTCATATAGTTTTGAAAAATTTCACCTACATAAAATTCCTCAAGTTCTTTACGTTGTTCGAAAAAAGTGTCTGTCATTTTCTTATGGTCTGCAAATCCGGTGATCTTACCCTGTTCATTGATGACAAATTCAAGAGGCATAATACTTTGCATGCATACAATGGAAATACTGCTTACCTTATCATCAGGTGTATTTCCGTCAGATTTAAAATCGCTTTGAAGATAACTCAGAATATACCGACCTGTATTTTTATCTTTGCGAAGATTGAGCTCAATGGTATAACTGATGTTGACCGAAGATTCATACGGACTTTCAAAAGTTTCGTTTACTGTATATCTTTTAGCAAAAAAAGAATCAGACCACAGAGAAGGAAAAGTATTTTTTCTTTCCTGCTCTTTTTGTTCCTTGGTTTTAAAATTTGTAGGAACAAAGATGTTTTTCACTTCATTGAGGCTTTCAAACCAGACTGTATCCATCTTTTGACAATGGGAATTGTGAAAGAGTTTTAGCTCCTCACTGGTCATGCCAAGCCGGGAAGCGATAGAGGTCAGCGTGTCTCCATTTCGTACCTGATATTGTAAGAAATCAATTTCCATCCAATGTGAATTATCTGATAAAGCTATTAAAAAACTCTATTGGAAATTCATTTTTGAGGTTAAATTTTAGAAATTGTCGTAGAATTACGACACGAGATTGATGTTGTACAGAAAACCACCCCGTCAAAAATTCTTTGAATTTTTGCCACCCCTCCGGAGGAGGGGAATTATAACGTCTTCAGTTGTGGTTTTAGTCAGGATTGGAGTTTTTGTTGAGGCTTTTCTTGTTGTTTTAATGCGGCTGGATTCCTACGGAATGATAAACTGTAGGGATAAACCATCATTCAATTATGTCATTCCATAGGAATCTAAGCGCTTATAATAGTTTTCAAAGCTTGAGTTGTAACTTAAAATAAGCAAATAAGAAACTTTTGTGACTTTTGTGGTTTCATGATATACAATACAAACAAAAGTTATTATTAATTTTAAAGCTATAAAAAAGCAAATATGAAGAATAGATTTTTATACGGAGTTTTCATTGTATTGACTGGTTTAAGTTTGGGAAATGCTCAGGAATTTAGAGAGAAGTCTTCTGTTTTTTTCACCACTAAAGCAAAAGATACGGTAAAGATTAAAGAAACATTCAACGAAAAAGATACTGCCAAAACTGAAGATTTAAAAGACCGGTTGAAACCTATTCAGGCTAATTTTAAAAGAATCAATTCCATGACAAAATGGACTTCTGTCAAAAAGAAGGATATTGAAGGGGAATCAGCAGAAGGTGGGGAAGCTGTATTTTATTACACCCATAAAAAGCTGGAAAAAGTGATTGCCAGACATTACGGAGAAATGGGGCAGGTACTGATCGAATATTATCTGTTAAATGGACAACTATCTTTTGTTTTCGAGAAAGAATACAGGTATAACCGACCGCTTTTTTATGATACCAAAGCAATGAAAGAGAATAAGGATACGGAAGCCTTTGATTTTAAAAAGTCAGAAATTACTTTAACCCGGAATTATTTTGAAAACGGGAATATTATTTTCATCAATAATACTGCTGGGCGCGGATTTACTATCAGTGCGGATTATCCGGCTGAACAGGAAAAAAAAATAAAAGAGGATTTTAAAAGGCTTTTGAAGTTGGCCGAATAATATGCAGATTATTTCTGTTGATCTGCCTTGATAATGTTAAGTCTTTCTTCCACTTCATTAATCCTTTTAAGCCAATAATTAATTCCTTCCTGATTGGTTACCGTTTCTTTAAAAGCATTATGATTGACCGTCCATAGATGACCTCTGTTTTTTTGATAATCCAGTTCGCGTTCTTTTTTATTTTCGGGTTCTATGCGGTATCTCCAGAATACCAATGCATGCATATATTCTGAGCGGATTTTTTCAAGATAATTAATAATAGCTTTCCTGTCCTGAGGAATATACCCTGGTCCGGAACATCCACAGGAATGGAAGGTGATTCCAACCGTATACAGATCTTTGATGTGCGCCCATTGTTTATCATCATTTTTTGCCGGCGATTTAAAGTCCAGTCCCATATTAGCCATCAGACTTCCACATTCCGGGCATTTGGCTTCTACAGAAACCTGAGCATCACGGTCCACATCTTTCAGATGGCGTCGTTTGAATGTTTTCTGGCAGTTGAAACAGGCATAATGACCTTTGTAAACCATCATGGAGTATCGGCACATAGTATTATCTTATTCTTTGGTTATAAGTTATTTTTTATTTGTTTTTTCCTCTTCATTAAAACTGATTCCCATAAAGCTGCTGGCACTTCGCGGATCGTAGACCGACCATACATTTCCCCAGGGAAAGTTGAAGGTGCAGCTTGGGTAAGGTGTTTTCTTTTTTTGGGTGGGTGATATTCCAAGGACTTTGGTCAGAAAAGTATTATTCCGACGGAAAACATTCATTTCTTTTTCCTCTGTCCATTCATTCCAGTCTTTTGCATCAGCCTTTTCAGAGGTGTTCATATGGATGATATCCAATTGATCTCCAAAAAAGCACAAACTGAAAGCTAGCTGGTAGCCCGATATTTCTATATTCTTAAAATAATACCAATAAAATCCGGTTTTTACATCCCAGAGAGTATGATACTTTTCTTTATAAAAATCAGACTGTTTCAGCTGATCAAGACTCATTCCTTTATAAAGTGTGGTAGCAAAGGCTTCCAGCTCTATAACTCCATTTTCACTGTTAATCAGCATGTCCCAAAAAATTGAAGCTATAAATATACCCGTTTTTTCTTTACAGACAACGAATAATATTTACAGCTTCAATAGAAATAGAAATATCGGTGTGTGTTATTGTGTTATGGATTTGATATTATTAGTGTTGATGGGATATCAGACAGCCAAAGACTCTTGGTATCGATCAGATTTTTCCAGCTTTTACTACTGATCAGCATCAGGTCCTGAGAGTTCAGAAACTCTTTTTCAATCTTTTTCTCATTATACAGCGTAATATGATTAGGAGCTACCTGTTCAATACTTCTGATGAGTTCTTTCACCTCAATATTATTTCTGATCTGTCCTGCAGCATCTAAAATAATAACCTGAGAATTATTATTGTTGATCAGCCTTTTCGCATATTCAAGAAGGTAAAAGTCACTTAGATTAAAAATCGGAACAAAGATCTTGTCTGCTGTTTTAAATTCTTTATCAACAAGGATTCCCACAGGAATGGTTGCTTTATCTAAAACCTGAAGCGTAAGATCATCAAAAGGAGAGTTGTTGAAAATATTACCTTTTCCTTTTACGGTGTTTAATAATTTTTCAGGATTAATAATTTTCGTGGTAAATCCAAGAAGTCTTCCCAGCAAACTTCCTTCATACATAGATTTTCCAAGCATGATAAGTAGAAGATCATAGTTTCCTTTATTGGTAATATTCGTGAGGTCACTTTCAACATCGGTAGAAGCTTTGAAAAGAGTAGTCACTTCAAGCTGAAGCTCATGGGAGGTTTCAATAACATTTTTAAACTGTTCTTTTTCAAAATTTTCAATATCAAAGGCATGTAGTTCATCCACAGGGGCAATGTTCATGGCTGTTACGCTTTTATTACCATTCATTTTATGGGTGAAATTGTCTGCAAGTTTCAATAGTTTGCTTCCTGCTTTTGCTGTTTCGAAAGAGAGAAGAACTCTGTATTTCGTATCGTTATCTTCATGTTCATCTTCTTCTATCATTGACTTCTTTCCTTTGAAAAGATAATTGATAAGATCCAAGCACGGCCCTGTCATAAACGTTGTAAATAAAGCCATGATCACGAGCATTGCAAAAAGTTCAGGCCCCAGTACTCCTAAGTCATAACCAATATTAAGAACGATAAGTTCTGTAAGCCCTCTGGTGTTCATTAAAGCACCAATGGTGAGGCTGTCCTTCCAGCTTATTCTCAAAAACCTTGCAGTAAGGGCGCTTCCAACGAATTTCCCTGTAACAGCTGTTAAAATAATCAATCCTCCGATTTTCCAAAGATGAGGGTCATTCAATAGCCCGATCTGGGTTCTTAATCCTGTAAACACAAAGAATAAAGGTAATAATAAAACCAGGGCAACATCTTCTACTTTTTCTATAAACAGGTTTCTGAATTTAATGTTTTCCGGCATGATCGCTCCGGCCATGAATGCTCCAAAAAGAGCGTGGATACCAATAACCTCAGTGGCATAAGAAGAAATAATCAGAATCAGGAAAAAGATAGCCACCAGCGATTTGTTGATAAAACCTTTACCTTTCTGAGACTCTGCAATTCTGTTCAGGAATGGTCTTACCGCTTTGATCATAATGAAAACATACAGAATAGCCATTAGGATTACGAATACTGATCCTGAGAAAGACCCTGCTTTCACCACCGCAATTACTGCTGCTAAAATACACCATGCCGTAATATCATCAGCGGCTGCACAGGTAATAACAACTGTTCCTATTTTTGTTTTATGAAGATTTCGCTCCTGAACGATTCTTGCCAGAACCGGAAATGCGGTAATACTCATCGCAATGGCTATAAATAAGGCAAAGGAACTGAATTGAATTCCTTCCGGTGCAAATTCTTTATAAATAAAATAAGAAAGCCCAACTCCCAGTGCAAAAGGAAAAATAATACTCGCGTGGCTGATCACCACGGCATCATGTGCTTTTTTTCTCAAAACGCTCAGGTCAAGCTCCATTCCCACAATATACATGAAGAGAATCAGACCGATCTGGCTCAAAAACTGCAGATTGGGAAGTGATTCTTTAGGAAAGATAAAAGCAGAAAGTTCCGGGAAATACAATCCGAAAAGTGACGGCCCTAAAACAATACCTGCAATCATTTCACCAATTACGGAAGGTTGTTTCAGTTTTATACAGATCCATCCGAAAAGTTTAGCGACGAGTATAATGGTTACAATTTGGGCAAGAAGAAGTGCTAGAGGATGATGAAGATTGGTAAGAAAAGAGTCCTCAAAATTTTCCCACATTGTAGTCCCTGTAGCTTTGCTCGGAGTAATGTTTTCCCCAATTTCCAGTGTTTTTCCCTGGATAAAAAACCAGTACATCAGGCAAGAAAAGAAGGCGATGGTACTGATGTAAAAAATAATATTTTTGTATTTCCCCAAATTCATGATTCCAATATTTTATGCAAATTTGATAAGAATATAGTTATGTTAAATACTCTTTTTTTTTAAATGTAATGAATGTTCTAAAAAATGTAATAAAATCTATTTGAATGAATAACCCATTCCAAAACCTATTTTCCAGTTCCCATTCTGATCCGCTGTCTTGGTATTGTAATAGGCAGGGATCTGGAAGGCTATCTTTTTATATACTACTGTAAGACCTGCTCCCAGCGTAGGCATAATAGGGCTGTTTTTGGTTCCGGAAGAGTGGTCTTCTTTAATTCTCAGGGAAGGAAGCATTCCTAGAATGAATTTTAGATTTTTGTGGGTAATATTTACATTAGGACCTGTAAAGTTGAGGTAAGCACCATGATCTAAATATCCGCCTACTGCTATTCCGTCAAAAAAAGAGACCTTCAATTTTGAAGAGGTTTCCTGGGAAAAACACAAGCCGGATATGAGAAGTCCTGCAGCATAGAAAAAGTTTTTCATTATAAAATCAATTAATTCCATACAAAATTAACGGGATTCAATACTGAAAAAGGGGAGTTGTAATGAAGGACTTATATTCTGTAACGAAACCGGAAAGATTTGAAAAAGATCTATTTTCCGAAGAGCTCCATCAGGGAATTTTTATAAGCATCTCCAATCTGAAGTTTCAGAAAAGAGTGATCTTCCGTAGGAATTGTAGTGATAATTTCGTTGGTTGAAAATATCTTAATGGATGACAGTGCAATAATCTCTTTTTTGTTGACCTGAGCAAAATCTTTTGCAGGAAGCATTTCCAGAAGGTTTTTAAAATTCAGATTTTTTAGTACAATAGTAGTTCCGTCACTGAGGATAATATCTTTGTCTCTGCTATCAATTTCAGAGGTTTTGATGTAGGAAATCTGTTCTGTGAATATAACCGTTTTTCCAATATTCGTATTCCACTCGATAAAAGTTTTTTTAGGGGTGTTTTCTACCAGTTCTTTAGCTTTTTCGAAGGCTTGAATCAATCTTTCTTTTTTGATGGGTTTTCTCACATAATCCACTACATTCAAATCGAAAGCTTCGGCTGCATATTCTTTATAAGCTGTTGTAAAAATGATTTTTTTAGAACCTGAGATAATCTCAGCCACCTGAAGACCTGTCATTCCGGGCATTTCAATATCCAGAATACACAGATTACAGTCGAGGCTGTCTATTTCATTCAGAAAGATTTTAGGATCATTGAATGCTTTTACCACTTCTACATTCTCAATCTGCTCGCATAGAAGTTTTAAATAGCTGATGGCCAGCAATTCATCATCCAGAATAACGCATTTTATCATAGAATTCTCCTAAATTGATTTTTAATTCTGCAGTAAAGATTCCATTTTTTGAGCTTCTTTCCAGCTGATAATAGGTGCTGTAGATCATTTTAAGCCTTTGATCAAAAGACTGGCTTCCAAAACCGCTTTTCTCTTTTTCCAGAATATTTTTCAGAGAAGCTTTATTGCTGACTTTCATAGTGAAAATTCCACCTTCAAGCTCCATATAAATAGAAATGAAAGAGTCCTGAGCAAGGAAATCTGTATGTTTGAAGGCATTTTCAATAAGATCCACAGAGATCAGCGGAGCAAATACCTTCTCTTCATACAAAGCATCCAATTTATTAATCTTTGATTTGATTCTGAAGTCAAAAAGTGGATTGATCTTGATTTTATTAATCTCAATAAGGCTTAAAGCAAAACTAAGCTCTTCTTTCGGGCTTACATACTTATTGTTGCTTTCGTATAAAATATAATCCAGCACATTCGCCAGCTTATCCAGTGACATATAGGTCTGATAGGCATGAGACTGTACTGAATTCAGAATGTTTTTAAACAAATGAGGATTCAGCTTTGTGCCAATATGTTCCAGACGAACTTCATTCAGACGCTGCTCAATAAGTTTATTGGTTTCTGTTAGTTTAGTATTTCTCTGTTTCAGCTTTTGATTCTGGCTAAAAAGATAAATGCTGACTGTCAGAAACAGGAAAATGGCAAAAACTCCGATGAATATCAGATAATCATGAATCATGTAGTAATTGCCGTCCATAGCTTGTGGTTATTGAAAACTATTTAAGTTTTTTAAGACCGTTTACCGTCACGGCTTCTTCACACTTTTCAAAAGTGATTTCGTAAGACGGATTTTTTTCAGGATAAGTGATAAGATAATCCGGACATGGTTTTTTCTGTGCATGGCTACGGTCAAAGTCTACTTTTCCGTTGGTAATGATGCTGTCTTTTATAAATTTCTCATCAATCTTGTAGGTCGTCATTGCATTTTTAGCCTCTTCAGAATATTTGAATTCTTTGGAAAGACTTTCAGCAATCACACGGCTGTTCGGTAAATATCCGCTGCAACTTGCCCCTTTTTTGTTTAAAATAAAAAATACGATCAAAAGCCCCGGAACGAAGCCTATTGCATAAAATTTCAGTTTTTTCATTAGAAAATTAAAAGATTGATATCGTGGTACGTAAGTCCGAAACGGTCGCAGATGATCTTTTTGGTATGTCTTCCTTTGTACATATATAAGCTCTGCTTCATTTCGTTTTTGCGGATCAGCATGTTTTCAAAGCCGCCCTCTTCGTCATAATTTAAAATATAGGAAAGGAAGAAATTCGAGATGGCCTTGGTGGTGGTTCTCGGCATTCTTGAGGTAAGGTTTGGAAGTCCGCAATGGATAACACCGTGTTTGATGATGTAAGGATCTTCCATGGTTGTTAATTCGGAAGTTTCAATCACTTTACCATTATCTATCGTGATATCAATGATGACACTGCCTTTTTTCATTTTCATGACCATATCTTCAGTAACGATAGGCGTCATGTTTAATCTTGGAAGAGCTCCGATTACTACATCAGCACGTCTTAAACTTTTGCTGAGTTCTTTAGGATCAATAATAGAAGTGGGTACACGGCTGTCAACAATCGTATGAAGCCTTCTAAGCTTTGATAAAGAGTTATCGAAAACCTTTACACTGGCTCCTAAACCAATGGCTGCTTTTGTAGCAAATTCTCCCACAATTCCAGCGCCAAGGATCACAACTTCTGCAGGTCTTACTCCTGTAATTCCTCCAAGCATTAAACCATTTGATAAGGCTAATAATTCAGAGGCATATAAAATAGAAACGGTTCCTGCAATTTCACCGACTAATCTTACCAAAGCCAATTGCTTGTATTCATCAACGATAAATTCAAAAGCGATGGCATTTATTTTTTTCTCTGCAAGCTTTAAGAAATAATCTTTATCTCTGAGATTAATCTGAAGTGCAGAAACCAGATATGTATTCGGTTTCATGTACTCAATTTCATCTTCTGTAGGAGGATTCACCTTCAGGATAAGATCCTGCCCGAAAGCTTCTTTAGGATCATTGGTGATCTTCGCTCCAGATTCCGAATATTGTAAATCTGTAAAGAATGAACCTTCTCCGGCCCCTGCTTCAATTATGATCTCATGGCCGTGCTCTACCAACACCTGTACGGCGTCGGGAGTAATGCAGGTTCTCCTTTCGTTGAGACAGGTTTCTTTAGGAATTCCAATACTGAATTGTTTTCCTTTTTTTATAACATCCAATTTTTCCTCTTTCGGCATTAATTCTTCTTCTGTGAAAGGAGTAAAAATATTTGTACTCATCCTTAAATTAAATTATGTCTTACAGATTGTTTTTTACACTCAATTAATGAGCAAAGATACATAATATTTAATCGAATGAAATTTCTCTGTTTTCACCCGTATTCACTATGCTCATTGTATGGTAGTTAAGGCCGTAAAGCTCCTCTTCATAGACTTCCGGCCATTCGATGATGCACAAATAAGAGTTATCCAGGTATTCTTCAATTCCGATATCATACACTTCTTCAATGTTTTTCAGACGGTAAAGATCAAAATGATAAACTTTTCCTTTTTCTGTATTGTATTCATTCACAATAGAATACGTAGGAGAGTTTACTTCATCTTTGCTGCCCATGTTTTTAAGCAGAAATTGTGTGAAAGTAGTTTTACCTGCTCCCAGATTTCCTTTTAATAAAAGAATATTATGTTTTAATTGAGGAATGATGCTGTCAACAACTTCCTGCCAGTCTTCGATTGTATTGATAGTGAACTGCATATACTAATTTGTTTTGCAAAAATAATGATTTATGAGTTTTTAATGAGAGATTAGAAGATAGAAATTAATAATTATAGGCTGGAAGCCAGACGCCAGAAGTTGGATTCTAAATGAGCCCTTTTAAACCTCAAATACTCTCTAACCCTCAAACCTCCCGACTCTCAAACTCCGAAACTCTTCCAACTTCTCCATAAAATTACTTAATTTTACAGCATGATTTCCAAACAGACCATTGATAAGATATTCTCCACAATCCGCGTTGAAGAGATTGTGGGTGAATACGTGCAGTTGAAAAGAGCAGGGTCTAACTTTAAAGGACTCAGTCCGTTTCATGAAGAAAAGTCTCCAAGTTTTGTTGTTTCACCAAGCAAACAGATCTGGAAAGACTTTTCAACAGGAAAAGGGGGAACAGCGATCTCTTTCCTTATGGAAATTGAAAATTTCACTTACCCTGAGGCACTTCGCCACGCTGCCAAAAAGTACGGAATTGAAATTGAAGAAGATCAGCGTGAAATTTCTGAGGAAGCAAAAAATGCCCAGACAGAAAAAGATCTTTTATATAAGATTCATGAGGTTGCCAACACTTATTTCCAGGAGATTCTTTGGGATGATCATGAAGGGAGGAGCATTGGACTTTCTTATTTCAAAGAAAGAGAGTTGAAAGATGATATTATCAAGAAGTTTCAGCTTGGGTATTCTCCTGAGAAAAAGAATGCTTTTACAACTTATGCTCTGGAAAAAGGATATACGAAAGAAATTCTTGAAAGGTCGGGGCTTTCTATTTTTCCTGAAAATACTCCGGCAGGTGTTGACCGTTTTAGAGAAAGGGTAATTTTCCCTATTCATAGTTTTTCCGGCAGAGTTTTAGGTTTTGGAGCAAGGATTCTGAAGAATAATGTCAAAACTGCGAAATATCTCAACTCACCGGAAACGGAGATTTATCATAAATCCAATGTTCTTTACGGATTAAACCAGAGTAAGCAGGCTATTTCCAGAAAAAATGGCTGTCTTTTGGTGGAAGGGTATATGGATGTGATTTCACTTCATATGTCCGGAATTGAAAATGTAGTAGCAAGTTCCGGAACGTCTTTGACAACAGAGCAGATCAAGCTGATTAAAAGGCTTACAGAAAACGTAACCATTCTTTTTGATGGTGATAATGCCGGGATTAAAGCCAGTTTCCGAAGTATTGATATGCTTCTGACCGAAGGAATGAATATCCGTGTTTTACTTTTTCCTGATGGAGACGACCCGGATTCCTTTGCCAGAAAACATCCGCAGGAATACGTTGAAAAGTACATCGAAAATGAAGCGATGGATTTCATCGACTTTAAGGCGGAAATTCTGTTAAGAGATATCGGAAATGATCCTATCAAAAAGGCAGAAGCCATAAGGGACATTGTAAAATCGGTTTCCTTTGTACAGAATGCCCTGAAAAGAGAGGTTTATCTTAAAGAAGTTTCCAACAAGTTCGGACTTTCCGAGCAGAGTCTATTCAATGAACTGGATGTTCAGAAACAGATCACACAGAATCAGACCCATCATGTTCAGCAGCAGCAGAAGGAAAAAACAGCTGCTCCCAAGATGGAGGTTGTACCTTTGGATCAGGAAAAAGAAGATCCTTTTCTCTATGATGTATTGTTCATGGAGAACAAACTTGTTGAACACATGCTGGCATTTGGAGATATTATTCTGAAACGTAGAAATGAACAGGGGGAAGAATATCAGATTACAGTCATTGAGGAAATTCTTCATCATTTTGAAGAAGAACAATATGCATTTTTAGTCAAAGGTAATGAAATCATTATCACTCAGGTAAGGGAAGGGATTCAGAAAGATGAGCTGAGAAGTGGAAACTTTTTTGTATCTTTTATGGACGAAGAAATTACTACTAAGGTTGTAGATGCTCTGATCCCGTTGGATGAGCTTGAAAACTGGGCTTCCAGAAATATTTATCCTCCCAATTATGGTGATAAAGTGGCAGATCAGATTAAGGGAGATGTTTTGCTGCATAAATACAGATATATTGACTATCTGATTAAGGAAACGGCTAAAGAGCTTGATCATTACAGCAATACGGATGAGGTAAAATATTATGAGCTGATCAAAAAGATTACATTGTTAAAGCAGGCTTCTATCCGATTGAATAATATTATCGAGTATTCACCTATTAAAGGGATTTATGTAGATAGGAAAAGATAATTTGACGTCAGATTTTTGGGTATTCTGTGACAAAAAGTCCTATAAAATTTTAGGAATAAATATTGTAATTTAAACTTCGAGAATATTTAAAAAATAATACATAATAGAAATATGGACATTAAAAAAGAATTCAGAGATTTCTCTGTAAAACATTTAGGAAACAACGGTTTGGTTACCGATCAGTATATGGGAATGTATGGGCCTACGAATCTTACTCCGTACATCATGGAAGAAAGAAGATTAAACGTTGCTCAAATGGACGTATTCTCCCGTCTGATGATGGACAGAATTATCTTCCTTGGAACAGGTATTGATGATCAGGTAGCAAATATTGTTACGGCACAGCTTTTATTCCTAGAAAGTGCTGATCCTTCAAAAGATATTCAGATCTATATCAACTCTCCTGGTGGAAGTGTATATGCAGGTTTAGGTATTTATGATACCATGCAGATCATTAAGCCGGACGTAGCAACAATCTGTACAGGTATGGCTGCTTCAATGGGAGCGGTATTATTGGTTGCCGGAGAAAAAGGAAAACGTTCTGCGCTTAAGCACTCAAGAGTAATGATTCACCAGCCTTCAGGAGGTGCTCAGGGAGTTGCTTCTGATATGGAGATCAACTTGAGAGAGATGTTGAAATTGAAGCAGGAGCTTTATGAAATCATCGGTCATCACTCAGGACAAACATATGAGTGGGTAGAAAAATCTTCTGACAGAGATTACTGGATGACTTCTGAAGAAGCTAAAGGTTACGGAATGGTAGATGAGGTTTTACAAAGATCTACTGAGAAAAAATAATTGATGGTAACATCATCAGAAACCGCACCAGATAGGTGCGGTTTTTTTTGTTGGATTATAATATTGTAATCACTCATTTTAATTTATTTACCATATGCTTAGATTCCTACGGAATGAGACAATTGGAATGATGGTTTATGCATGCAGTTTGTCATTCCTCAGAAATCCACCCATAATAATCCAAGAATAGATGTGAGAGAAAAATTACAATCCCAATCAAAGTTTCAACTGAAGACGTAAGAATTCCCCTCCTCTGGAGGGGTGTTAAAAATTCTTTGAATTTTTGACGGGGTGGTCTTCAACAGTATATTTTACCCACATCCTCACAAAAAAGCGCCTCATGGCACTTTTTCTATTTCTTAACAATCTTATGGATCGTCGTATTTTCAGATGTTTTAATCTCCACAAAATAAACTCCTGAGTTTAAAGAATGAATATCAATCTTAGTAACCTGAGAAGTCATTATCTTCTGTCCTGTCACAGAATAAATATTCACTTCTTTCAGTTTCTCAGTCGTTTCAATCTGAATAAAATCACTTGCCGGGTTTGGATAAACACTGAATTTTTTCTTTGTAACTGAAGACACTCCTAACGTTAGCTGTGCTTCGGTTGGAGTAAATGGCCTTCTTTGTCCAAAGCTCAATCCAAGCCAGTCATTATTGTTTAGTTGGATCTGAGAAAGATTGGTTTTCGCTTGCCAGCTTGACAAATCTTTTCCCTTATACAATTTCCAGCTGTCTGATCCCGAAGTATTTCCAGTAAATGAATTCAATGCTAAATTAGCAATCTGATTGTTTGCTGATGTGAAGTTAAAATAAGAAGCTTGAGACTGAATCAGTTGTAACGCCTGTTCAGCTGTTATATTTCCGTTATATTTAATTCCAAAAACAAAAGAATTGGCATTTCCGTTGGCATTATCAGTTCCGAAATCAATAACGACAAGACTTTTATTAGTTCCGTTTCCCAACCAGTTAGTAACCTGAGATGGAGTAAGCCAAGCAGAACTGTAGGCTGGAACGGGAGGAGAGGGAGGAATATCATAATGATCAAGGCCGTATGTAACCCCATACCATTTTCCGTCCACCAAAGGAGTATAGCCTACACCATTGTTCCATGTCATGTTTGATGAACTGGATCCAGACCATGTTATCCAGCTGTCATCAGTAGTGGATGTGTGATGATTATAATTCAGAATAGAAAGATATCCTGTAGGAATGTCAACCTGCATTTTGGATTCTGCTGCCACAATTGCATTGATAAGATCTTCCATCATCAGGCCATCGCCGTCAAAACGATATCCCCATGCATAAGAATTGGGAGTGCTGTCATCATTAAAATCTGCAATGAAATACGCTTTTTTAGAACCTGTTCCTACCCAAAATTTAATGTCGTTTTCTGTGAATTGGGCTGACAATAGCTGCATGCAAAGCAGTAAGAAAAAAAGATAGATTTTCCTCATGATATAATTAATTTAAAGTTTTATTCCCGAAACTTATCTTCAGAGGAGAAATAATTCTTTCTCTGAATCTGGTGCTTTACGGCAGGTCTCCTGGCTCACATCTTACAGCTTCCTTCCCGGATTTTCAGGTCCAGTGGTATTTTTTGCGGTAAGTTTGAATAGTTTACAGTTGCGGGTACAGCTCAAGATTTGAATGGTATTCTCACCTGATTCCCTATTAATGAACATTGTTCAGCCCTAAAACGCTGCAAATATATCATATAAATTGGTGAGTCCGTTTTGCGAATTATTATTTTTTAAATATTCTTAAAAAGTTGATTTTCATATTGATTGGTTATTTAATCGGATTGTTGGTTTTTTATTTTTAAATCTGTTGTTTTTCTGTTTATCTTCTAATTATATTACCTGTTCCATTGTTAAAAAACAATTATCATTCTATTCAAGATCAGTTTACAATCAAGTTCTATTTTCGCAGCCATAAAATAGCATATGAAAAAATTACTATGGTCTGTGGGTATACTGGCTGTATTGGCATCATGTAAAAGTGATGACGATACCACAATGATTAATCAGGATATCAATTATTCCAAACTCCCTCAGGAATTTCCATTTACAAAACTGGCTACAATAAACGGTGTGGATGTTATTAACGGTGGCTTTGGTTCCGGAGCTGCGGCTCATCCTACCAGAAAAGGCGAATTCTATGTCATTACGGATAGAGGTCCTAATACTGACTTCCAGAATGGGAAAAAGTTTCTTGCTCCTAATTTTACTCCAACCATTATGCATTTTAAAATCAATGCTGACGGAAATGTAGAGGTAATCAAATATATTAAACTTAAAAATCCATCCGGACAACCTATTACAGGACTGCCAAATCCTGTAGGAATGGGAAGTACAGGAGAAATTGCTTATGATGCTTCCGGGAATGTCTTAGGTACTGATCAGTATGGCCTTGACAGTGAAAGTATTGTTGCAGCTGCTGACGGCACATTCTGGGTTTCTGATGAATATGGCCCACACATCGTACATTATAGTGCTGATGGAATGGAGATGGAAAGAATAAGCCCTGTTGGCATAAATACAGGACCAAGAAAACTGCCTGCTGTTTTAGCCAAAAGAAGAGCAAACAGAGGAATGGAAGGACTTTGTATCACTCCGGATGGAAGAACATTGGTAGGTACTATACAATCCATGATGTTTGTTCCTAGTAAAGCGTTGGCTACCAATACTACTTTAACGAGAATTGTCACTTTTGATATTATTACAGGGCAAACCAAGCAGTTTTTATACAAGCAGGATGGTGGAGCTTCTGACTCGGTATGTGATATTACAGCCATTAACAACAATGAATTTCTGGTGATAGAAAGAGATGGAAATTTCGGTTCTCAGGGAGGAATCAAAAAAGTATACAGAATCAACCTGAGCAATGCTTCCGATGTGAACGGAGCAGATATTACAGCGGTGGACGGGATGAAAATTAACGGAAAAGCTTTAGAACAATGTTCATGGGATGAAATTACCAATGCCGGAATAAAAGCTGTTACCAAAATATTAGCAGTAGACCTGGTAGCAAAACTGGGTTATGAACATGATAAATTTGAGGGAATTGTTTATTTGGGAAATAATAAACTGGCTGTTTTCAATGATGATGACTTTGGAGTAGTGGATGATGGAAACGGAAATCCCAAAGCTAAAATTTTACCTAAAACGGGTAAAGTAGACAAAGGAACAATGTATGTAGTTGATATTCAATAATTAGATTTTTTTTAACGAAAAAAGCGGCGGAATCGAAGATTCCGCCGCTTTTTATTGAATGATATAAAAATCCTTTATATTAATTAAAAGCTTCAATAATCTTAGAGAAATCCTCTAATTTCAAAGCTGCTCCTCCGATAAGACCACCGTCGATATCCGGCTGAGAGAAAATTTCTTTAGCATTGTCTGGTTTTACAGAACCTCCGTAAAGGATTGAAACCTCGTCAGCAACTTCCTGTCCGTATTTTGAAGCGATAATATTTCTGATGTGAGCGTGGATTTCCTGAGCCTGCTCCGGACTTGCGGTTTCTCCTGTTCCGATAGCCCAAACCGGTTCGTAAGCAATTACTACTTTTTTGATCTCTTCAGCAGAAAGCGTGAAAAGAGCTACTTCAGTCTGATTTTTTACTACCTCAAGGTGTTGTCCTGCTTTTCTCTGCTCAAGAGTTTCTCCATTACAGTAAACAGGAATAAGACCTTTATCAAGAGCTAATTTGATTTTTCTGTTACAGTGAGAATCTGTTTCTCCGTGATATTGTCTTCTTTCAGAATGTCCGATTAGTGAACCGGTTGCATCAATAGATTCCAGCATATCTGCAGAAATTTCACCAGTATAGGCGCCGCTTTCATACTCGCTCATATCCTGAGAAAATACTCCGATTTCATCCTTTTCAAAAACATCTTTTGCCATCATCAAATACAATGCAGGTGGAGCAATCCAAACCTCACAGTTCGTAGCATTGTTGTTTTTATAGCTTAGTAACTGAATCATTAATTGTTGTGCATCAATTACATTTTTGTTCATTTTCCAGTTTCCTGCAACTATTTTTCTTCTCATAAGATTTAAATATAGATTTATTTATTTTTTAATTTTTCTTTTTGGATAATCTGCGAGACTCCTTATTTAGTAATTCCTTCCAGTTTAAACATGAAAGCATATACCAACGCTACATCCTTCAGATAATCAAACCTTCCGGAAGCACCACCATGCCCATAGTCCATATCTGTTTTTAATAACAGTACATTTTTGTCCGTTTTCATATCTCTTAGCTTGGCAACCCATTTCGCAGGCTCAAAATATTGTACCTGAGAGTCGTGTAATCCTGTTGTTACCAAAAGATTCGGATAGTTTTTCTTCTCTATATTTTCATATGGAGAATAAGATTTCATATAAAAATAAGCTTCCTTATTATTGGGATTTCCCCATTCATCATACTCATTGGTAGTGAGTGGAATACTAGTATCTAACATTGTATTCACCACGTCTACAAATGGAACCTGTGAAATAACTCCATTCCATAAATTAGGACTCATATTAGCTATGGCACCCATCAATAAACCACCCGCACTTCCTCCCTGAGCGTAAAGATGCTTAGGTGAAGTATATTTTTCTTTAACCAGATATTCCCCGGAATCGATGAAGTCGGTAAATGTGTTTTTCTTTTTCATCATTTTTCCGTCTTCATACCACTGTCTTCCCATTTCCTGACCTCCGCGGATATGGGCAATTGCAAAAGCAAAGCCTCTGTTCAAAAGGCTCAGTCTGGTGCTGCTGAAACTGGCATCCATAGAACTTCCGTAAGAACCGTAAGCGTAGAGTAGAAGTGGGTTGTTTCCATCTTTTTTGAACCCTTTTTTATAAACAATGGAGATTGGAATTTTCGTTCCGTCTTTTGCTGTGGCAAAAAGTCTTTCCGTTGTATAATTGTCTTTATTGTAACCTCCCAAAACTTCCTGTTGTTTTAAAAGAACTCGTTTTCCGGTTTTTAAATCCTGCTCATACTGAGAACTTGGTGTAATCATAGAAGTATACCCAAAACGGAAATTATCCGTATTATATTCGGGGTTATCCAGTGAATAAACAGTATAAGTTGGTTCATCAAATTTTAGAAACTCCTTTTTTCCTGTTTTTCTATCATAAATTACCAGTTGGGAAAGTCCGTTTTGTCTTTCACTGAATATCAGATAATTTTTAAATGCAGTAACATCCTCCATCAGAACATCTTTTCTGTGCGGAATAAAATCCTTCCAGTTTTCAACTCCCGTTTTATCTAAAGGAGTTTCTACAATCTTAAAGTTAAGAGCATCTTTATTGGTTGTTACCAAAAATTTATCTTCAAGTGAAGTTACATCATAAAGTACATTATTTATTCTAGGCTGAAAAATTTTGAAATTTCCGTTAGGATCATTAGCATCCAGATATCTGGTTTCAGAAGAGGTCGTAGCACGGGAATCGATCAGGATAAACTTATTGTTTTTTGTTCTTCCTACACTGATATAGTTGGTTTTATCTTTTTCTTCATATACCAGAATATCTTTACTGGAATCTGTTCCCAGAGCGTGTCTGAAAATTTTTTCTGTTAAAAGAGTCTCAGGATTTTTTGAAGTATAGAAAATAGTTTTGTTATCATTGGCCCATGTTGCAGAACCTGTTGTATTTTTAATACCAAGATCCGTGATTTTCCCTGTAGAAAGATCTTTTAAGAATAGCTTGTACTGCCTTCTGGAAACATCATCCACTCCGTAGATCATTTTGGTATTGTCCAGGCTGATGCTGAAACCTGCAGCCGAATAGTATGGATGACCTTCTGCCATTTTATCTACATCCAGAAGAACTTCTTCCGGAGCAGTAAGGCTGCCTTTCTTTCTGCAGTATTTAAAATACTGTTTCCCGGCCTCTGTACGGCTGTAATAGTAATATCCGTTCCTAAAAACAGGTACAGATTCGTCCTTTTCCTTGATTCTGGCTTTCATTTCCTGGAAAAGCTTTTCTCTGAAGGGTTCTGTGTCCTTCATCATACCTTCCCAATAGGCGTTTTCAGCCTTTAAATAATCAACAACTTTGGTGGAATCTTTTCCTTTTTTAAAATAATCAATCATCCAGTAATAAGGATCATTAACCTTATCACCATGGATTTCTCTGATATGTTCCTGCTTTTCTGCAACAGGAGTCTTCATATTGGGAAATGTCTGAGATTGAAATGTAGATGCACTCATTACTAATAGTCCTAGATAAATTTTTTTCATGGTATTTTTTTTGGCTTGGATCTGTTCTTAGGTTATAGTCCCCAAAGGTTTTTCAACAGTACGTAGAACGTATGTTCCTCTTCCGTTACTTTATTGTCAGCTTTGATCAGTGATTTTGCAAACTGAACAAATTTCACACGCTCGTCCTCTGTAGAATCTTCGTGGAAACATCTTGCATGGAATTCAAAATGATCTTTCCATTCTTCAGGCTGCAAAAGAGCCAATGTTTCAAGCTCGTTGTCAAGATTCATTCTGAAAGGAAATTCCTCCGCCATGTATTGCTGTACCAGCATTCCTTCTTCAGGAGCAAACTCTCCGTCTACAGAAGAAAGGATCATAAGTAAATGATAACCGGCGATTGATTTATTTGATTTTTGCATGAGTTGTTGTATGTTTAAGTTTAGTGTTTAGATTTGATAATTGATAATTAATTCACGATTATTTCTGGTCAAAGAAAGATCATTTATAATTAATTAACGTAGTCCTTTGCAGGCTGTTTGTCTATAATTTTTCCGTTTTCAAGAATCAGTACAAATGGGTTACTTCTCGCTATTGTTTTGATAGCAGTTCCATCCATCAGTACATTTTTGATGGTTTTAAAAGTATTAGGTTCTGTAGAAATTCCGTAGATAAGAGCACCTTTCTGTGCATTTATCTTCGTTTCCACTTTCTGAAGCAGGTCTGCAGGAACATCTTTTGGATGATATGAGAAAACAAGAACGGCTTTTGGAGCGTTGATGATTTCCTGGGTAACTTCCATACCTGTAGGATCTTCAATCTTGAACTTTACAATTTCAGATTTATAGCCTTCTTTGATCAGGACAGATTCATTCTTTCCGTCTTCAATTTTCCATGGAGAGCCTTCTGCCCAGTATTCTGTTTTTTTGATATAATCATCCTGATTTACTTTTACAACAGCTCCTGTCTTCTGATTTTTCAGCGTGTAGAAAGTCTTATATTCTGAAGGATTTTTATCAATTTTTGCTTTTTCAGCTTTAATGTCTGTTCCTATTTTATAATCACGGAAATCTATGATTGGTTCGTGCATAATTCCTTGAGCCATAACATAAATCATCCCTAAAGAAAAGACTGTTAAAAGGATATATTTAAATGTATTGGACGACTCTTTCTGAGTAATTCCGTACTCATCTTTTTTACGGAAATCTTTTCTGTACAGAACAAAAAGGATAATCAATCCCACAAGCAGTATAACATCCTTAAGGAAGCTCTGCCAAGGAGTGAATTTGATAGCATCTCCAAAACATCCACAGTCTGTTACAACATTGAAATACGCGGAATAAAACGTGAGAAATCCGAAGAAAATACAAAGCGCAATTAATATGGATAAGGTAAATTTGAGCTTTAATTTAAGCAGCAGCATAAATCCTAAGAAAAGCTCCAGTACCACTACAATAATGGAGAATAACAGGGCAAACTTTTCTAAAAAAGGCATGTTGAAAACCGGCGGTGCAAAATATTCTTCCATTTTGAAAGAAAAACCTACCAGATCCACGGCTTTTACAAAGCCTGAAAGGATAAAAATAACAGCAATAATAAAGCGTAATAAACCTTTGAGCATATTAAATATTTTTGGGTTCGAATTGATTTTCTTTTTCTGAGAATTTGATCAGACAGAAGACTGCATAATTCAGCATATCGAAATAGTTGGCATCAAGCCCTTCCGAAACGATTGTTTTTCCCTGATTGTCCTCAATCTGTTTAGTTCTTAATACTTTCTGATAAATAAGATCTGTAATTGAAGAGATTCTCATATCTCTCCATGCCTCACCATAATCATGGTTTTTTCTCTCCATCAAAGCCTTTGCTTCATTGGCATATTTGTCATAAAGTCCTAAAATTTCTTCTTTGTTTTCGTTGAAATCATTGGAAAGACCCTTCTCTAGCTGAATAAGCCCAATGATAGAATAGTTCACAATGGCGATAAATTCATCTTCCTCACTTTCATCCACCATTTTTTTATCAGTCATCTGCAGCGTACGGATCCTGTTGACTTTGATATAAATCTGATCGGTAATGGAACTCGGTCTTAAAACCCTCCATGCTGCACCATAATCCTGTAATTTTTTACCGAAAAGATCACGGCACTGACTGATAATTTTTTCGAACTGTACTGATGTTTTTAGCATAAATTTTCTTAATCTTCCAAATATACGAATTCAGTTTTAGATTTTTGAATTTGATGACCTGAGTTTGTGTGTGAGAAGGTTTGAAAGTGGGAGAGTTTGAGAGTTTCGGGATTCGAGTTATTGGGTTTGAGAGTAAGAGGGGGTTAGGGTTGTAGAGTAGGAGAGTGTGAAAGTGTAGGAGTTAAACTCATAATTTATAATTTCTTCTCATTAAAAACCCATAAATCACTAATTTTGCACTACAGAAATCATTCATCAATTATCAACTATCATTAATCCGTCATCATCCAACTCATGCTCTCAAACCCTCCAACTCTCCAACCCTCTGACGCTCCAACCTACTCTATCAACTGCAACGGCCGTTTAGTACAACTGGACACCCCAAAAATCATGGGAATCCTCAATATGACACCGGATTCTTTCTCTGACGGCGGAAAATTCAATAATGAAAAATCAGCATTGAAACATGCAGAAAAACTTTTGAAGGACGGAGCTGAAATATTGGATATTGGTCCTCAGTCTACACGTCCCAATGCTGAATTTTTAAGCACCGAAGAGGAAATAAACAGAATAGGAAATCTGATTTCTCTGATCAAAAAAGAATTTACGGAAGCATTGATTTCTCTGGATACTTTTTATGCAGAAACAGTAAGATTCGGATTCAATGAAGGAATTGATCTGATCAATGATATCTCTGGCGGCCAGTATGATGCCAATATGTTTGATACCGCTGCTGCAACGAAACTTCCTTATATCCTGATGCATGTAAACCCTTCCTACGAAACCATGCATGATAAGATAAAGTTCGAAGATATTACACTGGAAGTGAATCATTATTTTGCTAAAAAAACAATAGAACTTTTAGAAAAAGGAGTGAATGATATCATTCTTGATCCTGGTTTTGGTTTTGGAAAAACAGTAGAAGATCAGATGAAAATGATCCATGAAGTTGAATATCTGGGATTTGGAAAATTTCCTCTTTTAATAGGTATCTCCAGAAAATCATTTATCTATAAACCTCTTGGGAAATCCCCTTTGGATATTAATGAAGAAACACAAAAACTTCACATGAAAGTTTTGGAACAGGGTGCAAAGATTTTAAGAGTTCATGATGTGGCTGAAGCAAAGAAAACATTGAACCAATTTTTACAAAAAAAATAAAAAGTGCAAAAAAACTTGTGAGTAATTAAAAAGTTTATACATTTGCAGTATGAATTTTACGAATCAGAAAAATATTATTGTCATTTCTATTATTGCTGTTGTCATTAACAACAGGAAGGAAACGGCATTTTAAATAGATTTTAATTTAAATTATATATAAAACCGTTTCAGATTATGAAACGGTTTTTTTTGTTTTTAATTTTTTATAGTATAAGAATATGTATCAGTTATTATCAGTAATTATTATCGTCATTATTATTCCCTTGCGTCTGTGAGAAGGAAGGTGTATGACTGTACATATATTGAGCCCTCTCACACTGTGAGAGGGCTTTTTTTATTCTCATTTGTTAATTTTTTAAACCTCTATAACATGTATTACAACGACGACACGACCATCTATTTTGACGGAAAATTTATGAAAGCTAAAGATGCCGGAACCGATCTGTATGGACAATCTCTTCACTATGGTTACTCTGTTTTTGAAGGAATTAAATCCTACAGCACAGATCATGGAACTCAGATTTTTAAAGCAAAAGAACACTATGAAAGACTGAAAAGATCAGCAGAGCTCATGCATATTCCTTTCGATTATTCGGTAAATCAGCTTACAGAACTTACCTATGAACTTCTGGATCGTAATGGATTTACAGATGCTTATATCCGTCCATTGGTTACGTGTTCTCCCAATATGTCTCTCTCAAAAGGACAAAAATCTTACCTGTCACTTCTTGCCTGGGAATGGAATAACGGCTATCTGGCAGATAAAATGAAAATTATGACTTCCCCTTTTCAACGTCCTAATCCTAAAGCTTTCAAGGTGGAAGCCAAAGTAGGAGGACATTATGTAAACTCAATATTAGCCTGTCAGGATGCCAAAGATAAAGGTTATGATGAAGCGTTGGTTCTGGATGAAAACGGAAATGTTGCTGAGAGTTCAGGTGCTAATGTTTTCTATGAAAAAGCCGGGGTTTTATATACCCCGGCCAAAGGAAGTATCCTTCCGGGAATTACAAGACAAACCGTGATGGAGATCTGCGGCGAGCTTGACATTCCTGTAAAAGAAACCTTTTTTAAACCTGAGGAAATGCGGGGTGCAGATGCAGGTTTTTTCTGTGGTACAGCAGCAGAAATTGTTGCCCTGGATTCACTTGATGATGTTCCTTTTACCAAAGACTGGGAAAACACTGCAAGTGGGAGAGTACAACAGGCATATTTAAAATTAGTAAGAGTTCTGTCATTGTAAATATTTTGAATTTAAATATTTGATTATCAGTTAAATGATTCTGTTTTCTTAATAATTGAATATTGTAATTTTTAGAAAAAACAAAAATGAAAAGAATATTACAAAATGTAGTTTTGGATCAAAATTTAGTAAAGAACTCTATTTGAAGAAGATGAAAAGAATAGAAAATGTAGGAAAAGTATGTTAAATAAATATTCAAAAACATTCACGCAAAATAGCGAACAACCCGCAGCCAAAGCCATGTTGTACGGGATAGGATTTACAGAAGAAGATATGCATAAGGCTCAGGTCGGAATTGCCAGCATGGGCTATGACGGTAACACTTGTAATATGCATTTGAATGATCTGGCTCAGGTGGTAAAAAAAGGGACATGGAATCATGGATTAGCCGGATTGATTTTTAACACCATCGGAGTAAGTGACGGAATGAGCAACGGAACAGATGGAATGCGCTATTCTCTGGTAAGTCGTGATGTAATTGCAGACAGTATTGAAGCCATCTGTGGAGCACAATACTACGACGGATTGATCGCATTACCAGGCTGCGACAAAAATATGCCGGGAACCATCATCGCAATGGGAAGGCTGAACAGACCATCCATCATGGTATACGGAGGAACTATTGCTCCCGGCTGCTATAAGGGTGAACAGCTTAACATTGTTTCTGCTTTTGAAGCATTGGGGAAAAAGATAGCCGGAGAAATCACTGAAGAAGATTTTGATGGAGTTGTGAAAAATTCTTGTCCCGGAGCAGGCGCATGTGGCGGAATGTATACAGCCAATACAATGGCTTCTGCCATAGAAGCATTAGGAATGAGTCTTCCGTATTCTTCTTCCAATCCTGCTTTAAGCAAAGAAAAACAGGAAGAATGCCTTGAAGCAGGAAAATATCTGAAAGTGTTACTGGAAAAAGACATTAAACCTTCGGATATCATGACCCGAAAAGCTTTTGAAAATGCGCTGCGAATGATTGTTATTCTTGGAGGAAGTACCAATGCCGTTCTGCATTTTATAGCCATGGCAAAAAGTGTAGGAGTGCCGCTTACTCAGGATGATTTCCAGAAGATGAGTGATAAAACTCCGGTGTTGGCAGATTTAAAACCAAGTGGAAAATACCTGATGCAGGATCTGTATGAGCATGGAGGAATACCATCAGTCATGAAGTATCTTTTAAACCAAGGATTATTACACGGTGATTGTTTAACAGTAACCGGAAAGACTTTAGCTGAAAATTTAGAAAATGTTCCGGATCTGGATTTCAATACTCAAAAAATTATTAAACCATTATCAGAACCTGTAAAAGAAACAGGACATCTGAGAATATTATACGGAAACCTCGCTGAAAAGGGAAGTGTAGCCAAAATTACAGGAAAGGAAGGCGAACGTTTCGTAGGTAAAGCCCGTGTATTTGATGGTGAAAAAAATCTGATCAGAGGAATTCAGGATGGAACCGTACAACATGGTGATGTTATCGTTATCCGTCATGAAGGTCCGAAAGGAGCTCCAGGAATGCCGGAAATGCTGAAACCCACCAGCGCACTGATAGGAGCAGGACTAGGAAGCAGTGTAGCCTTGATTACAGACGGAAGATTCAGCGGAGGAACCCATGGTTTCGTAGTAGGACATATCACTCCTGAAGCTCATGAAGGAGGTCTGATTGCTTTTGTAAACGATGATGACCTGATTGAAATTGATGCTGTCAACAATACCATACAGCTCAAAGTTTCAGAAGAAGAAATAGAAAGAAGAAAGAAAGGATGGCAAAAACCAGCCCTTAAAGTACAGAAAGGATTGCTTTATAAATATGCATTAACAGTATCATCAGCCGCAGAAGGCTGTGTAACAGACGAAATCACTCAATAAAAATATGGAAAACCTTAATCTATCAACAGAAATACAATTGAGCGGAAGTCGCATTATTCTTGAAGCATTTCTTCAGGAAGGGGTGAAAACCGTTTTCGGATATCCGGGAGGTGCTATTATTCCTATTTATGATGCCCTTTATGATTATAAAGAAAATCTGAAACATATACTTGTACGTCATGAGCAGGCAGCAGTACATGCAGCACAAGGTCTGGCAAGAGTCTCAGGAGAAGTCGGGGTTGTATTGGCAACAAGCGGCCCCGGAGCTACCAATCTTGTAACAGGTTTAGCGGATGCGTTATTGGATAATACACCTTTGGTCTGTATTACAGGACAGGTTTTTGAACACCTTCTCGGAACCGATGCCTTTCAGGAAATAGATGTAATGAATGTCACAAGCCCGGTTACCAAATGGAATTATCAGGTAACCGATGCCAATGAGCTTCCTGAAGTATTGGCAAAAGCATTTTACATTGCAAAATCTGGTCGTCCCGGTCCCGTACTGATTGATGTGACTAAAAATGCCCAGCTGCAGTCTGTTGATTATAAAGGATATTCTCCATGCCATTCATTGAGAAGTTATAAACCCGATCCTGATCCATGTTTTGATAGCATCGAAAAAGCGGCAGAGCTGATCAATAATGCAGTAAAACCATTTATCATCGCAGGACAGGGGATTATGCTGGGGAAAGCAGAAAAAGAGTTTCTGCAGTTTGCTGAAAAGTCAGGAATTCCGGTAGCATGGACTGTTTTAGGGATGAGTGCTATTCCTACTAACCACCCGCAAGCAGTAGGAATGGTAGGAATGCACGGAAACTATGGACCGAATATATTAACCAATGAATGCGATGTCTTAATTGCGATCGGAATGAGGTTCGATGACCGAGTGACCGGTAGACTGGATCAGTATGCAAAACAGGCCAGAATTATTCATCTGGATATTGATAATGCAGAGATCAATAAAAATGTAAAAGTAGACGTTCCGGTTCTTGGAAACTGTAAGCATACGCTTCCTCTGCTTACAGAAAAAATTATAGAGAGAGAATATCACCACTGGCATGAACGATTTAAAAAATGTCATGAAATTGAAAGCATCAATCTGATCCATACAGAACTGTATCCTGAGGAAGGTGAGATCACGATGGGAGAAGTTATCCGCCATTTGAATGAGATGACAGCAGGTGAGGCAATTATTGTAACCGATGTAGGACAGCATCAGATGGCGACGTGCCGCTATTCGCAATTTAAACATTCCCGAACCAACGTTACAAGTGGAGGATTGGGTACGATGGGATTCTGTCTTCCCGCGGCAATAGGAGCGTCTTATGCAGAAACCAACCGCCCTGTGATAGCAGTGATGGGCGATGGAGGAGCTCAGATGAATATTCAGGAACTGGGAACTATTATGCAGTATCATCCGGAAGTGAAGATTTTAATCCTGAATAATTGCTATCTGGGAATGGTAAGGCAGTGGCAGGAATTGTTTCATGAAGAAAGATATTCCTCAGTAGATATTCAGAGCCCTGATTTTGTTCAGGTAGCTAAGGGATATAATATAGCTGGGAAGAAAGTATCCGAGAGAGAAGAACTTAAGTGGGCACTTCGTGAAATGCTTGATCATAAAGGATCTTTCCTCCTTGAAGTGATGACAGGAAAAGAACACAATGTATTTCCGATGATTCCCCAGGGAAAAAGTGTTTCGGAGATTGTATTAAATAATAAAGTTTAAAAATATAAAAGATGAAAACAGATCATAAAGAATATACCATTACAGCGTATACAGAAGATTATTTAGGATTGATCAGCCGCATCAATGCTATTTTTTCAAGAAGAAGAATTTCTATGGTGACCTTCAATGTAGGACCCTCAGAAATAGAAAAAGTAAAAAAGTTTGTCATTGTAATCCGGGAAACAGAAGATTCTGTTCAGAAGATCAGCAGACAAATGGAAAAACAGGTTGACGTTCTGGAAGTACATTACCACAGAAATCCATACCTGAAGGCAGTAGAATATGCCAGCTAAATGTAAAAATTAAACATCACAATCAATAATAAATAAAATCAAAAAAAATGGCAAAATTGAATTTTGGAGGAGTAGAGGAGAACGTAGTAACAAGAGAAGAATTTCCGTTGGAAAAAGCTCAGGAAGTATTAAAGAATGAAGTCGTAGCGGTAATTGGATATGGAGTACAGGGACCGGGGCAGGCTTTAAACCAGAAAGATAATGGAATTAATGTAATTGTAGGACAGAGAAAAAACTCCAAATCATGGGATAAAGCAGTTGCAGACGGATTTGTACCAGGGGAAACTTTATTTGAAATCGAAGAAGCACTGGAAAAAGGAACTGTCATCTGCTATCTTTTGAGTGATGCCGCACAGATAGAATATTGGCCGAAAGTAAAACAGCATCTTACCCCAGGAAAAGCATTATATTTTTCTCATGGTTTCGGAATTACTTTCAGTGAGCGTACAGGAATTGTTCCTCCTGCCGATGTAGATGTATTTCTGGTAGCACCAAAAGGTTCAGGAACTTCATTGAGAAGAATGTTTCTGCAGGACAGAGGTTTGAACAGCAGTTTTGCCGTATATCAGGATGCTACAGGAAAAGCCAGAGAAAGAGTAACCGCATTAGGAATTGCGATAGGAAGCGGATATCTGTTCGAAACTGACTTTAAAAAAGAAGTATACAGCGATCTTGCCGGAGAGCGTGGAACATTGATGGGAGCTGTTCAGGGAATATTTGCAGCCCAGTATGATGTATTGAGAAAAAACGGACACAGCCCTTCCGAAGCATTTAACGAAACCGTAGAAGAATTAACCCAGTCATTAATGCCGTTGGTAGCAGAAAACGGAATGGACTGGATGTATGCCAATTGCAGTACAACCGCTCAAAGAGGAGCTTTGGATTGGTGGAAGCGTTTCAGAGATGCTACCTCGCCTTTGTTTGAAGAACTATATGACAACGTAGCTAAAGGAAACGAAGCACAACGTTCTATCGACAGCAACAGTAAACCGGATTATCGTGAAAAATTAGAAGCTGAACTTACAGAGCTGAGAGAAAGCGAAATGTGGAAGGCTGGTAAGACGGTACGAAGCCTGAGACCCGAAAACAATTAATTACTAAACAGATAATGAAAGAGGAAGTAAGTTCCTTCGTTTTAGAGAATGTTTATAAAGCGGAGGAACGATTAAAAGATGTAGTGGTAAAAACACCTTTAGCTGTCAATAATAATCTGTCAGCCATTTATGAATCGAATATCCGTTTTAAAAGAGAAGATCTTCAGAGAGTAAGATCCTATAAAATAAGAGGAGCCTATAATAAGATGGCTACCATGTCTGAGGAAGAACTTTCAAAAGGTGTTGTTTGTGCCAGTGCAGGAAATCATGCTCAGGGTGTTGCTTTTGCATGTCAGAGCATGAAGATTAAAGGAACTATTTTCATGCCTTTGCCAACTCCCGGACAAAAGCTTGAACAGGTAAAAATGTTTGGTGGAGAATACATAGACGTTATTCTTTTCGGAGATACTTTTGATGCTGCGAAAGATGCTGCGATGAGGTTTTGTAAAGATCACAACAGTGTATTTATTCATCCATTTGATGATCCTGCTATTATTGAAGGACAGGCTACAACGGCACTTGAGATTCTGGAACAGTCAGAAGGTCTAGTTGATTATCTTTTTGTTCCGATAGGTGGTGGTGGACTGGCAGCAGGAGTCTGTACTGTATTTCAGCATCTGTCTCCGCAAACAAAAATTATTGGTGTAGAACCCTCCGCAGCAGCAAGCATGAAAAAAGCCCTTGAAAAAGGGGAACCTGTTCTTCTCGAAAAGATAAGCCGTTTTGTAGACGGTGCAGCCGTACAACAAGTGGGAGATCTTACTTTTGAACGCTGTAAAAATATCCTGTATGATATGGCTACTGTAGATGAAGGACTGGTCTGCGAAACCATATTGTCGTTATACAATAAAGACGCTATTGTGGTGGAACCGGCGGGAGCCCTTTCAGTGGCTGTATTGGAAAAATACAGAGAGGAAATAAAAGGTAAAAATGTAGTGTGCATCATCAGCGGAAGCAATAATGACATTACCCGTATGGAAGAGATCAAAGAGAAAGCATTATTACATGCAGGATTAAAGCACTATTTCCTGGTCAGATTTCCACAGCGTCCCGGGGCATTGAAAGCTTTTGTAATGAATGTACTCGGTCCTGATGACGATATTACTTATTTCGAGTATACCCAGAAAAACTCAAAAGAAAAAGGAATTGCAGTCGTAGGAATTGCTCTGAAACAAAATAAAGATTTCACGACATTGATCGATAAGATGAAGCAGCATGATTTCTTTGTCAACTATCTGAACAATGATCCTTCTCTGATGAATTTGCTTATCTAAAATTTTTTTAATAGTTCCAAATCATATTCAATATTAAAGTATTTCGTATTTCAGATTCTAAAAACACAATGATGAAAAAAGCTTCACACTCTGTGAAGCTTTTTTGTTTTTAGCACTGTCAAATGACATAAGAAACTGAAGCGTTAAGAAAATGAATCCTGTGAACGTTAAAAAAATCTATTGTTTGAGTATGGGGCAACCTGTAATTCTAAACATAGACCGTTTCCGCACGAGTTTAGAGTTTTTAGAAAACAGATTTCATTTTTAGCTGAAGTTTCTAAATCTTGAATTTTTGATTCTTTTTATAGATTATCTTTCAAGCGAAAAATTCGAAATTACTTTCGGACGTTCGGCTTCATTAGCCACTTTCCAGGATGTTCTATACATCCATTCAGTCATTTTATAAAGCTTTTTATAATTGATATTTTCAGATTCATCCTGTGGAGTATGATACTGATCGTGCAATACACTGGTGAAGAATATGGCAGGAATCCCTATTTTAGCATACGGAAGGTGATCACTCCTGAAATAAAAATATTCAGCATGGCTTGGAGAATCCCAATCTTTCAGATATTTGAATTTTGTACTTTCATTATTGGCATCTTCAGCCATTTTTACCAGCTCTTCAGAATTTTTGTGAGGAGCATTTCCTCCTAATAAGGCAGCTTCATTATTGTCATTTCTTCCAATCATATCACCATTCAGAACAGCTACTATTTTCTCTTTTGGAACTACAGGGTGTGCTGCATGCCATCTTGAGCCCAGCAATCCTCTCTCTTCAGCGCCATGGAAAACAAACAGGATACTTCTTTTTCCCGGTTGTTTTTTATAAGCTCTGGCCATTGCTAACATAGCAACGCAAGTACTTGCATTATCATCAGCACCGTTGTAGATGGTATCGTTCTTTACAGGATGTCTGATCCCGTCATGATCCTGATGTCCGCTCAGCAAAACATATTCATTTTTAAGAACAGGATCTGTTCCTTCTATTTTTCCGATAATATTTACTGAAGGATATTTATAAGTTTCAGTGATCAGGTTCAGAGAAGCTTTAGGATTGTTTTTTACCCAGCCTGAATTTTCTCTTTTGATCCACAAAACAGGGATATTATTTGTGATTTTCTCTCTTAATCCTTCTACGCCGTAGCTTCCTCTTGTCATTTGAGGCAATACTTCTACCCAGCTTTGTTCGGAAGTATCATCGGTGATGAAAATAATTGCTTTTGCTCCCAGCTGAAAAGCTTTATCGTAATATTTATTTCTTACAAATCCGGGATATCTTCTTACAAAAAGGGTCATATCTTTTGAAATGTTTTTGTCAGAAGCATTTACTGCAAGAACTTTTCCTTTGATATCCAGTTTTGCAAGATCTTCAGGTTCTGCGTTTCCGGCATATACAATTTCAGCATCTAATGAAGCGTTTACAGGTTCAGCGACAAGGAAATCTTTCCATAATTTCAAACTGGTATTTCCAATTTTCAGATTACTTTGTGGAATCACCTGATGTCTGTACATATCGAAGAACTGGAAAAAAGTTCCGTTATCTCCGGCGGGTTTCATTCCTGCTTCTTTGGCTTTGTCAGCCAACCACATAGAAACTTTCAATTCATCCAGAGTTCCGGCTTCACGGCCCCAGAACTGATCGGCAGCAAGCTGATACATATCGGTACGAAGATCAGATTCTTTGATGGCAGAAACCAAAGGTTTTTTATAATTCTGAGCATTTCCAAAGGCAAATAAAAAAAGCCCAAGGAGAGAGAGAACGTAATTTTTATTCATAAGAACTCTTAATTGAAGTTAGCTAATTTCTCTGAAAATTGTTTTGAAAACTCCTTTCTGTCTTCTTCCAGTTTTTCCTGTGTAGAAGGTAAAATATAATTAAAAAGGATTTTGTCTTCATTGTCCAAAAAGATAATTTCCTTTTCATTTCCATCAATCATCTGTGAGAAAATCTCCCACATCGGAGTGTCTTTTAATTTTAATAATTCAAAAAACTGTTCTGCTTTGATTTCGATTTTCTGCATGTTCTTTTTATATATTGTCGTTGAATATTTCTGAATTCTGATTCAAAAATAAAGATTTTGTATGGTAAAGAGCATTAAAACTCAAGAAACTTCAGCTTAAACTGGATGGCAAAGTTTTCTTTGAAATGCGGAGTTGCATAATAACCCACTCTGTAGAATAAGCCCAGATTAAAATAACTGGAAAGGAAATTGTTCCACTCCAGCCCAACTTCCTGATAGAGATGATCTAATTTTCTGAACTTAAACTGGTGGTATTCCGGATGTTTCATATCTCCGATAGTTCCTCTTAAGACAAAATCAAAACTGGAAACATTGTGTCCGAAACTTTTGAAATACCAGGGAAGTTTGTGCGTAAAGTAGTACGCGACGAATCTGTCGTTATAATATTTTCCTCCCTCCAGGGTTGCAAACCCAAGGTAAGAAGTAAGGTTAAAATTAAAATCTTTACCCGGAGAAGCCAGTCCGTTCATCGTAAAGTTTTTCCAGATAGGTGCTCCACCCAGAACAAGACCTCCGTACAATCTGAAACCTGTAGTCCCGATTGGTGTTTTAAAATTATGAACAAATAAGGCGTCAAAACGGGAGTAATTAAAATCTCCCTGCAGTATTTTGTAACTCTGCTCATAATTAAAATACAGCTCAGGATATTTCTGATCAATCAGAGATTTCCCCTGCGGAGTCATAATATTGGTAGAATTCGGGGAATATTTTAAGGTAAAAAGGGTATTGAAATTTCGGTACGAAGTTCCTCTGTCTCTGAACTGATAATCGAATTCAGCCTCTTCTGTATTTCTTCTTACAGCAAGGGCCACGGTAAGTCCGTTGGTGACATCGTTCAGATAAGATAATGACATTCCTTTAAAGTGAAAATATCGGTCATTATTTAAATTATTCCCGAAGTTCATCATTCTCATCTTAAAATTCCACAGCTTTCGGTTGAATTCTCCTGAAGCCGTTACATCATCATACACCTCAAATCTGAAAAATGAGTTTTTCTCCAGAGTGGTTTTCATGTCAAGACCCATTCCATACTTCCATTTTCTGTCTTTCATACCGTATGCAAAATAGTAGTCTGGTGAAAAATAAGGGTTGAAATTTTCATTCAGCTTGGCTTTTAAACCTAATCTGAAACCTTCGTAGGAGTTATAGTTTACAATTTCATCTACAGCAAAGTCTACAGAACCTACTCTGATCTGTCCGTTCAGTAATCCCGATAAAATCTGGGCTTTGCTGTCTATTTTATATTTTTTTCCTAAACTGTCGATCGTTGTATAGGTATTTTTTTCCCTTTCGGTAAGAGGATCGGTTCTATATTGGTCCAGAGAATGTCCGTCAATATTTTTTACAGAGAAAGTATAGCCTTTGAAGTCTTTTGGGTTCTCTTCAATAGGAGCCTCGAAATCAAAATATTTTGAGGTAAGAAAAGCGTAGGTGCCAAAACTTTTTTTGTCTTTCTTATCATCAGCATGCACTTTGTCGTCCATAGCCATTTTACCCATTTTAAGCTTGGCTTTTTCGTGGGCAAGGAACCATTTGTTATTATAAAATACCCAGGTACTGGTGATAATTCCGTCGTTTTTGTTTTTACTGAAATTTTCAATTTTTTTGAGCCCGTACGTTTCGGTATCTACATAAATAGCACCGTTGTACTTTCGTTTTCTGTCTGGTTTTTTGTAATTCACCTCACGAAAACGGATCACAAAGTTTTTTCTCCCGTCCAGAGTAACAGTATCTGAAAGAAAAAATCTGTACAGTCCTCTGTTTTCTGGTTTTATCTGTTCCGGAACAACATCCCTGTTACTTTGCTGAAGAGCGATCATTTCATAGATAGGCTGCTTCAGTCCGGAAATTCTGTTGTCCAGAATATTGATCTTTTCCCCATACTTTTTGGAATATAAAAACTCCTGGGCTCTTTCCCAAAGGAAGAGCTTACTTTTTGAAAATATCTTTCTTGCAGTGATGTTATTCAGAGAGTCTTTTTCTCTTTTTTTCTTGAAAATATTAAGATCATTAAAATACTGATTAAACTGAGAAAGACTGTCTTCATCAATATCCAAAGAAATTTTTTCGTAGGATTTATAAGAATAAGATCCTAAGCTTTTGGGTGAGTTTTCGTTAAATAGTTTATTGACTTTTCTTAGAATTTCCAGAGCTCTGGGATCACTTTTATCTTCAATAACAACGGCTTCAATATTGGTGGTCTTTGAAGTTTTTTTAAGCAGGGAAACCTCCATACTGCTTTCCACGGTAATGGTTTCTTTCTGATAAGAATCAGCATCTATATCAATATTTTTACATCCTGTTTTAAACTCCAGAATACCTTGTTCATTGGTATATCCGATAACTGTATTGTCACAGGATACTTTTGCTTTAAAGACAGGTTTTTGACTGGCGTCATCCACAATCTTAATTTTTGTTTGTGAATACCCCAAAAAGCAGATCAGAAAAAATATTAACAGTAAACCCCTTTTCATGTAAAAAAACTACGTCAAAAATAATGATATTTATTCTTGTAGAAAAGTTTTTAACAGAGTATAACATTGATTTAATCTAATGTTTCTATGGATTTTTTCCAAAGCAGCTCAAAGGATAAAATTGTTCAGATAGTCTTTCTGTATTTACGGATATTTACCAATAGAAAAACTCCTGAAGGGTTCATATTCAGGAGTTTTAATTGTTTTTTCTTTTTGTGTTTTAGAATCGTCTTTTACTGATCATTGAGCGCTTTCATGAATTCAATGATATCATCTATTTCTTTATCGGTAAGCTGTAACGGAGCATCAGAAAGGGTCTGGTTTTCTACTTTAAATCCAAAAGCTTTTCCGCCACCTTTGTTGTAAAAATTCATCACTTCTTTCAATGTTTTGTACCCTCCATTGTGCATATAAGGAGCTGTTTTTTGAATGTTTCGAAGAGTTGGTGTTTTGAAGGAATGCTGTAATGAAGAAACCGTTTCATGGAATTTTCCTCTTCCAGGATCATTATCAAATGTTTTATTCTCTGTATTCACTGCCACACCCAATATTTCCTGCTCAGTTTTTTTGAAATTCGGAGGCACTGTACCATTGAATAAAGGAAGAAAATGACAGATCGCACACTGGGCTTTTCCAACAAAAAGATTAAATCCTTGCTTTTGATTTTCTGTCATTGCTGATTTATTCCCTCTCATGTATTCATCAAAATTAGAATTGAATTTTGCCAGCGAACGAATATAGCTTGCCAATACATTTTGCAGCTGCCAAACCTCTGTTTTTTGAGAATGATAAATCTTTTTGAATGCTGCCAGATAGTTTTTATCCTGATTAATTTTGGTAAGAATGACATTCAGATCACCGTGCATTTCTTCTTTATTGGAAATCACATCCGAACTCTGTCCTTCCAGGTCATCCTTTCTCATATCCCAAAACTGGCCATGCTGATACCCAGCATAATTGAGTGAAGGCGTATTTCTCGCCAGTTCTGAATTTTCAAGGGACATGGCTTTGGCAAGTCCGTCTGTAAATGCTTTCTCGGGAATATGGCATGTTGCACAGCTTCGGTTATTGCTGTTGGATAATATTTTGTCATTAAAAAGCTGATGTCCAAGAGCTGCCTTTTCTTTAGAGTAGGCATATTCTTTTCCTGGAGTGAAAGCATTAGGATTAAAAGCATTTTTACTAAAAAAAGTAGCTGCATTTTTGTTTAAAGCAGTGGTTACTTCAACATCCGGAATGTTCTCCTGATCTTTAAAATCAAGCATCAAAGCGGTGATCTTGTTCAAATGATCCGGAATGAAATTGACATAATCAAATGTATTTTTGTCTGTGCTTTTCTTCAGAATTTCAATGGTTGAACTGATCTCTGCCACGATACTTTTTAAGGCTTTATTTTCCGAACGGTCAGTAGAGATCTGTTCCAAAGTTTCTTTTATTCCTTGCAGAGAAGAAGGCATTTCCTCTAAAAATACTCCTGAGATTGGTGTGTCAAAACCTGAAATTCCTAAGCTGGAAATTCTGAAAGCTTCCTGTCTTAAGGCATCAAAAACCTGATCTCTACTGATCGTAATAACCTGAAAGTTAGTTTCTATAGTATTGCTTTTATTGATGAGCTTATTGAGCATTCTGATCACTTCCTCTTTGTTCGTTTTGTCATAAGGATAAAACATCTCTTCCAAAACCTGTAATCCTTCCGGTTCTATTTCGGTGTGTTCATCCATTTCTATTTCAGGAAGGGCAGGCCCGTTGATAAATCTCGCAGAGTGGGGCAGGAAGTATTCTACAGCCCATTCCATTGTTTTGTAGGTTTTTCGGATATCATGAAATTTTTCCTGAAGAAGTTTTCCATCAGCATTTTTAGAAACCAGAGTTTTCAGTTCGTTAATTTGCTTTTCGAAATCTGCATTGGTTTTGATAATCCTGTTTTTGACAGAACCAAGATCTTCGTATACCGGCTGCGGCTTATCGTTTTTACAGTAATAAAGGGTAAAAAGTGCTGCTGCACAGTATAGAAAAAGAAGTATTGGGTATTTTGAAAGCTTATTCATAGGTATGAAAAAGTATCAACAGAGATTTTCTATTGATACTTTAATTGGATATGAAGGAATTAAAACTATTTTTCTACGTTTCTGATGATTACAATCTGTCCACCTTCTTTATTGGTGTTGATTCCTGAACCGTCAGGATTTTTGAATTTATCCAGTTGCCATGTATGAGAATGGATATTCACAGAGAAAGTATTCGGAATTCCGATGATGTCTGAAATATCAACCATTGCCCCAAATTCCCATGAACCAAACTTCTGAAGATCTCCGGATTGGTTGTAAGCCGTCTGCCATGCAGTATCACTTCTGTTGTGTCTCATATTCAGCCATGGCTTGTATTGTTTTGTAGCAATATTCAGCTGCCAGATATAAGAATCATGGTTGGCATTTTTGTAATAAGAATCTCCGTCTTCCTGGATGTACACAAAGTTTTCAGTTACACATAGGTTGTCCGGGTTGATAAGGTTATTTCCAGGATTGGAATCTCCTTCTGCTACCACCTCTAATTTTCCTGTCAGCATATTGTTAGAGTTCAAAACAAGTTTGTAAACTCTTCCCCACATGGTTAATCCTGCTTTTGGATTCACACCATCAGAAGATTCTCCTGTAGCGGTAAAGTAAATTTCTCTTCCCTTTCCTGCTCCTTTTCTGTAATCAACATCTTCCACTCTTGAAAAACGAATGGCATTATTATCAATATTTTTCTGATTGATCTGAGCTCCTGTAAGGTTTTTAGCATTCGGAATTTCCACGAATTCTACATCGTAGCTGCTTCCTTTTGTCATATCGGTTTCAGTATAGTTGCTGTTGGTTCTTTTCAAAGAATACAACTTACCGTTATCCAAATCTCCCTGCGTATCGGCTACATACATAATCAATTGTCCTGCAGACTGGTGAGAAGATGAATAAGACTGATCTTCACCAATGATGATATAAGATTTTCCGTTAGAAACATCTTTAGGAAGCGGAACTGCATTTTCCATTGAAGCCTTTCCTAAAGCTGGTTTTACTCTTGTTTTATCTGTTGCCTGAGATACTGGAGCCAGTGGATTCAAGGCATGAACCATACTTTCTTCACCTGATTCTCCTGCTGTAAGGAATGCACTGAAACCATGAATTTCAGGAGTGGCCAATGTAGCAGAACATAATCTTGTCATTCCTCCTGTTCCGTTTAAAATATATTCTCCTTTTACAGGCTTAAACGTTTTGTCTAAATATACTCTGGATACCGATTGCTTGATCTCGTGGTTAGTGATCATCAAGTAGCCATCAGAGTTGGGATCTTTCATAAGACCCATTCCGTCCGGCTGACCTCCGAAAACGAAATCCGGAGAACCTGAAAGAACATCAGAACTTGAGATAAGGGTTGTAATATTTAAATTTTCAAAACCTTGCATTCCATAAACGAAAGCAGGCTCTTTAGAAAAATTTTCAATCTTGATTTTGTCATTGGTTGGGGTGTTGGAATCCCCGTTATTGTCATCATTACAGCCTTGAAAAACAATCGCTGTAAGGAATAGAGCTCCAATAGTTTTGTTAATTTTCATAATTATATTTTTTGAATTTCGATTACGACAAAACTAAAGGTCTAGTGTTAACTAAGCTTTAAGAAGACAAAACAAATAGTTTAAGATTAAGTGATGATTTGTTAAGGTAAGGTCAATAATTAGAACGGATATAAATAAAAAAAACTTTGATGAAAATCTGAGTCATAAAGAATGGGATTTTATAAAGCAGAGACGCTAAGGTTTCTGTCCATCTACTTTTTCGTTCGCAAAGGCATTCTATAGCGAAAAACGAAATCATTTCATAGCTGAGTGTAACGCCTTTGCGAACGTAAATATTGATGATAGCATGAGCGTTTCTTTGTGATCCTTAGCATTAAATAAAACATATATTTGGTTTCCTAAATTATTTTAATTTCCCACAGATTACACGAATTACACAGATGTTTATGGAAAACTAGATCGGAGTATGATTTGTACACAAGCTTCGTCAGGATCAATGAAGTTGATTCCAATCTTTGCCTCCTGAAATATAAAGTAATATAGAAAATACTTTGCATCGAAAAATATGATATACAATAAAAACAACCCCGGCTGTCTCAATTCTGAGACAGCCGGGGCTAAAATTTATTATAGAGCTTTCTATTTTAGATATTCAAAGCTTTCTGGTAAGCGTTTTCTATACCTTCAAGGTTTTTGCCACCTGCCGTTGCAAAACCAGGGTTTCCTCCACCACCACCTTGGATTTCTTTTGCAAGGTCTTTTACGATAGCTCCAGCCTGATAATCTGCTGCAAGATCATCAGAAACCCCAACGGTAATCATTGGTTTTCCGTCTGCATCAGAAAGAATAATCGTCACTGAAGACGGGATCTCTCTCTTCAGTTGGAATACGATATCTTTTACAGAACCTGCATCCAGAGAAGTTTTCTTTACAAGAAGCTGCTTGTTGCCTTTTTGCTCATAAGCATTCTTCCATTCTCCGATTTCTCCTTTTGCTTTCTCCTTTTTATGAGCATCTACTTCAGCTTTCAATGAAGCATTTTCTTCGATGAGTTTCTCGATAGATCTTACTACATCTTTCGATTTTAGCAGTTGAGAAAGTTCAATGATCTGCTTTTCAAGATTGTTGAAATATTCTTCAGATTTATCTCCTGAAATAGCCTCAATTCTTCTGATTCCCGCTGCTGCAGAACCTTCAGAAGTGATTTTGAAATGACCGATTTCGCTGGTGTTTTTCACGTGAGTTCCTCCACAAAGTTCTTTTGAACTTCCAAATTGGATCATTCTCACACTGTCACCATATTTTTCACCAAACAAAGCCATTGCTCCTTTTTCCAGAGCTTCCTGAATCGGAATATTTCTGAACTCCTGCAAAGCAATACTTTCTTTGATTTTTTTGTTTACTTTTTCTTCAATTAATGCCAGTTCTTCCTCAGTCATTTTGTTGAAATGAGAGAAGTCAAAACGCAAGTAATCAGGACCTACATAAGAACCTTTCTGCTCTACGTGAGTTCCTAAAACATCTCTTAAAGCTTCATGCAAAAGGTGAGTCACAGAGTGGTTAGCCTGAGAATTCTTTCTGTCAGAAGCATTTACTTTCGCATAGAAAACAGCACCTGCATCCTTTGGAAGTCCACTGATCAATGAAATAATCAATCCGTTTTCTTTTTTAGTTTCCAGTACTTCAAAGCTTTCAACAGCATTTTCAAGAACACCTTTATCTCCAACCTGTCCACCTCCTTCAGGATAGAAAGGAGAGTTGCTTAATACCACCTGGTAAAATTCTCCGTCTTTGTTTTCTACCTTTCTGTATCTTGTAATATAGGTTTCAGATTCAATCTGGTCATATCCTACAAATGTTTCAGGTTTTGATTCAAGGTTTACCCAGTCATATACTTTCTGAGCAGAATCAGCTTTTGAACGAAGCTTTTGTTTCTCCATTTCAGCTTTGAAACCTGCTTCATCAATCGTTAATCCTTTTTCTTCAGCAATAATTCTTGTTAAATCATCAGGGAAACCATAAGTATCATACAATTCAAAAACTTCTTCGCTAGGTAATACTTTCTGATTATCTGCAATAGTCTGCTGGATTAGTTTTTCTACTCTGATCAGACCATTTTCAATTGTTTTTAAGAATGAATCTTCTTCACTTTTGATCACTTCAGCAACCAGTTTTCCTTGTTTTTCAAGTTCCGGGAAGAAAGCTCCCATTTGTTCCTGCAGAACAGCAACCAATTTGTAAAGGAAAGGTTCTTTCATTCCTAAGAATCGGTAAGAATAAGAAATTCCTCTTCTTAAAATCCTTCTAATTACATAACCTGCACCTCCATTGGATGGTAATTGTCCGTCTGCAATAGCAAAAGAAACTGCTCTGATGTGGTCTACCACAACACGGATGGCAATATCTTTTTCGTCTTCTAAAATTCCCGTATATTTTTTACCTGAAAGTTCTTCAACTTTAGAAATAAGCGGAGTGAAAACATCGGTATCATAGTTGGAAGACTTCCCTTGAAGTGCCATACACAGACGCTCAAAACCCATTCCCGTATCTACGTGCTGAGCAGGAAGTTTCTCTAAAGATTTATCTGCCTTTCTGTTGAATTCCATGAAAACCAGATTCCATACTTCCACAACTTGCGGATGGTCGTTATTTACCAACTCAAGTCCTGAAATTTTAGCCTTCTCTTCCGGTGTTCTCAAGTCAACATGGATTTCTGAACACGGTCCGCATGGTCCGCTTTCACCCATTTCCCAGAAGTTATCTTTTTTATTTCCGTTGATGATTCTGTCCTCTGAAATGTGAGATTTCCAGAAGTCATAAGCATCCTGGTCTCTTTCCAGATTTTCTGAAGCATCCCCTTCAAAAATCGTTACGTATAAATTTTCTTTTGGAATTCCGTATACTTCAGTCAGTAATTCCCAGGCAAAAGCAATAGCCTCTTTTTTGAAGTAATCCCCGAAAGACCAGTTTCCCAACATTTCAAACATAGTATGGTGGTAAGTATCTCTACCTACATCATCCAGGTCATTGTGCTTCCCGGAAACTCTCAGACACTTTTGGGTATCGGCAATTCTAGGGGCGGTAGGTGTTTTGTAGCCAAGGAAGAAATCCTTGAACTGCGTCATTCCGGAGTTGGAAAACATAAGGGTAGGGTCGTCTTTCAGCACAATAGGAGCTGAAGGAACGATCAAGTGCTCCTTACTTTTAAAATAATCTAAAAATTTTTGACGTATCTCTTGTGATGTCATAGTATTGCTTTTGCTTTTTTAAATATCAAATTTTTGATAAGATGCAAATTTAAGATTTTTAAGCGATTTGTAATAATTTTATGCTATGTTTTGAATGATAACGAGTTTAGCTAATGGATGTGTGGTAATTCTAAGTTTTCAAAACCTAGAAGGTTTGTAATGGCAGTTTTGTAATGACTGTAATCAAATAATAATCTATCTAATTTTGTAATTTCCCATTTAACTTCCTACCTTCGTTGCGATCTGAAAAAAGACAAAAAACACTTCCAATGACTAAAGATGAAGAATTGAAAAACTGGATAGAACAATATTCAGGACCGCTTTTGAAGCGGGCACTGTACGTTCTTTCAAATAAAGAAGATGCACAGGATGTGGTTCAGGAAGTTTTTCTTGCAGCTTACTCAGCTTATGATTCTTTTGAAGGGAAAAGTCAGGCATTGACCTGGCTGATGGGTATTCTGAACAGGAAAGTTGCAGATTTTTACAGGAAAAAATATAAATCTGAACCGAATATCAGGCTCGATCATTTTTTTGATGAAACAGGATCCTGGAAAAATAATGATGTTTTAAATGACTGGAATGTCTCAGGGGATGGAGATGAGCTTTTAGACAGTGCAGACTTTAATAAAACATTGGAGGAATGTATCGAAGAATTGCCCTCCAGATGGAAGATCCTGCTTAAAATGTATTATATCGAAGAAAAAAAAGCACCGGAAGTCAGTCAGGAATTAAAAGTTTCTACGACTAATCTTTGGAAGATTTTGCAAAGAAGCCGAATGCAGTTGAGAGAATGTCTGGAGTTTAACTGGTTTTCAAAATCATAAGAGAAATGATAAGAAGAATACTACATAAATTATTTTTACCATGCAGTGAAGCTACTTTACTGATGGAAAAAAGGAACGCCCAATCCATTTCTTCCAGAGAAAACAGGATGCTGAGCATGCACCTGATGATCTGCAAATGGTGCAGAATG
This sequence comes from Chryseobacterium indologenes, assembly GCF_002025665.1. Classification (GTDB taxonomy): domain Bacteria; phylum Bacteroidota; class Bacteroidia; order Flavobacteriales; family Weeksellaceae; genus Chryseobacterium; species Chryseobacterium metallicongregator. The sequence continues at coordinate 1,490,765 of NZ_CP018786.1, forward strand.
TACAATGAAAAGCTGGCACTTCTGGATAAAGTGTTTAAAAAGAAATTTTCTGAAGAGAAAACCGAAATTAATGATTCTGAAATTCAGGACTTTAAAAACAAAATGATCGATAAATTAAATTTCTAAAAAAATTTCTGTCAGGATTTTAAAAATGCTCCGACTATACTTTTGAAAACAATAAAGTATTCATTTAAAATCTTAAAAATATGGTCGGAACAGTACAGGAATCTAAAAATCAATTAACCCGAATCGGGTATTATATCTCGCTTTTCGGAGCAGCACTTATTTTACTGTGGATTGGCATCTTCAAATTTACCCCTACAGAAGCCGCTGCGATAAAACCTTTGGTGGAAAACCATTTCTTAACTTTTTTCGTATATAAGATTATGAGCGTCCAGGCAGTGTCAAATCTTATCGGAACGATAGAAATTATCATTGCATTACTCCTGATATTTAGTGCGAAATTTGCTGTATTAAAAAAGTATGCAGGGATAGGAATGATGGTAACTTTTCTAGTAACATTAAGCTATTTATTTACAACACCGGGAATATGGAAAATAGTGGACGGAGTGCCTGTGACGGATTTCTTTATTTTAAAAGATCTCATGCTTTTAGGATTTGGATTCATGATCGTTCAAAATAATAAGTAATGAAAAAAAAGGTAAATATGAAAAATATATTCATTGTACTCGGAATCATTCTGGGTATAGCAGTATTTGCTGCGGGATCAGGGCTTTTTAAGAAAACTAAGCCTAATGTAGTGGAAATTAAAAAAGAAAATGAGAAAATTATGGATAACAAAAACGTTAGAGAGATTTATTTTGCAGGTGGATGTTTCTGGGGAACAGAACATTTTTTTCAACAAATTCGTGGTGTTGTAGGAACAGAAGTGGGTTATGCCAACGGAAATACCCAAAATCCTACGTATGAAGAGGTGGTAAGCCATACAACAGGTTTTGCAGAAACCGTAAAAGTAAAATATGATCCTGAACAGGTAGATCTGAAACTGTTGATTGATTTATATTTTAAAACTATTGATCCTACAAGCAAAGATCAGCAGGGAAATGACAGAGGAAACCAATACAGAACGGGAATCTATTTCACCAATAAAACAGATGAAGCTGTGGTAAAAGATGAAGTTCTGAAACTGGCAAAAAATTATAACAAGCCATTGCTTGTAGAAACAATTCCATTGAAAAATTTCTACAAAGCAGAAGATTATCATCAGGATTATCTGGATAAAAATCCAGGCGGATATTGTCACATTGAACCAGGACTTTTTGAAATGGCGAAAAAAGCCAATCCGCTTCCAAAACCAGCTTATCATAAACAGGATAAAAAAGTTTTAAAGGAAAAACTGACTGCAGAGCAATATAATGTCACTCAGGAAAACGGTACAGAAAGACCTTTCCAGAATGAATACTGGAATGAAACCCGTGAAGGAATTTATGTAGATATTACCACCGGAGAACCTTTGTTTATTTCTACTGATAAATTTGAATCCGGATGTGGATGGCCAAGTTTCTCAAAACCTATTACAAAGGCTTTGATTGACGAAAAACTGGATCGTACCCATGGTATGGATAGAGTAGAAGTAAGAAGTAAAACAGGTGATGCCCATTTGGGACATGTCTTTACAGATGGACCGCAGGATAAAGGAGGACTTCGCTACTGTATCAACAGTGCTTCGCTGAAATTTATTCCTAAAGCCGAAATGGAAAGTAAAGGATACGGAAAATATCTTCCGTTGTTAGATAAAAAGTAATGTGAAAGGAAGGCTGCCCAATGGCAGCCTTTTATTTTTAAAACTAATGATGCAGCTGAAATCGTTCTTTAATGCTGAGCATAGAAATATTCACAAATAATAGAAAGCCAAAAATCACATAAAATGACTGTTTGGGAAGATCAGGCAGATATTGTAAAGTATCGAATCCCTTATAATTGCGTTCTTCTTTAGAATAGATGGTTTCAGATTCAGTTCCACAAATATTATCATAACCTCTTTCAATTTTATTCGCGTCTTTATAAAAATGAAGTGCAAAAAAATGACCTGTTTTCTCCATATCAACACTAAATGCATCCTGTTTTGAAATTGACATAGCATCCATTAAAGCGATGAAATCCTGATAGCTATTGTTATCGTTAATGATAAATTCTATTCCAGATTTTTCCTCATTTCTTGACTGCAATTTTTTAAGTTCTGAGACATACAATTTCTGATTTTGCAGAGCCGTATTAGGGGAGACAATTATCTTTTTATAATTCCAATTTCTGTAAGGCTCAAAAGTATTGTCAAAAGGTCTATTGGGTCTGACTTTCGACGGAAGCCCAAGATCCATTACACTATAGGGTGGGTGAACCCTCTGATTTCCATAATACCAGAATAAAACAGGAATCAGCACGGCACTGATTAATCCGGGTACGTAGAATATTTTTTTCATGGTTAGTTTTTGAAAAAGCAGAATGAAAATATTAAGCCAAAAAAAGTGATCCGAAACCGAACCACTTAAAAAGAATCTTTAAATATTTTAATTTTTAAATCTTTACATTCTAAATATCACCATCTACCAATCCCTTTTTCTAAGAATCCAGTACGATACGAATATAAAAATAACACACCACACCAGGCAAGCGATAAGGCTTTCTGTAGGGTAGTGGAATTCATATTTTAATCCCATCATTTTTGCCATATCCAGTCTGATCATTGGATTGGGAATAAGGTTGGACATACTTTCCAGCGGTAAAAGATGCGAAATGAAAAAATCATTCTGAAGAACCTCATTTCTTTGAGGTCCCTGCATTCCTTTTACTTTTGAATAGACTTCAAGAGCCTTTAAAATTCCCTCACCAATCCAGAAAATAAAGAGAGCAAGAAATACAAAGACAGATTTTCTCAACAAAATGGAAAGGAACATGAGGAAACAGAAGAACGTAAATAATTTTACCAGATAATTTCCAATGAAGAAAATCTCAGCAAAAACTTTTGTAGATTCCGTTGTATTCGAATATTGATATCCCAGAAACAAAGTAATTCCCAATACAATTGCCGTTGAAACAATGGTGAAAATACTTATCGTCAGCAATTTTGAAGTGATGAATTCCTTTCTGCTTAATCCATCAATTGTATTCTGTTTGAACATTCGGTTGCTGAATTCCTGCGAAATGGAAAAAACAATAATCAGTCCCAGGAAAATTTTCAACAAAGCAACAATCCATGTCGTAAAATTCCAGATTTCCGGGAAATTATAAATACCCTGTTCTTTTAAATTAATCGTTCCTCCGAAAATATCAAAGTCAACCAATCCAATGAAAAGCAGCGCAATAAGAATGGCGAAATAGAGTATGGTGAAAACCTTAAACGGTTGGTAGTTCAGGTTTTTGTAGTATTCCAGTTTTAATAATTTGATCATGATTAATTAGTGTTTTTTACAAGTTCAAGGAATTGAGATTCAAGAGATAGCTTTTTCTTGGTCAAATGGGAAAGATAGATTCCTTTCTCTGCCAGTTTCTGGTTCATGGCTGAAGCAGAAACAGAAGCATCATCACGGATCTGAGCTTTGATAAGATCACCTTCCTGATTGATGGAAGAGAACCACTGAAGCTCGTTAAGAGCACTTAAAAGCAGTGTGTTATTATCTGCTTTTAGTTCAAAATACCCATTATTGGAAGTCATTTCATCCACTCGGCCACAGTAAATAGAATTTCCTTCTTTTAATACAATGACATGGCTACAGATTTTTTCAATTTCATCTAGAAGGTGGCTTGCAATGATAATGGTGATTCCCTGTTTGGCAATATCGCTGATGATTTCTCTGATCTGAATGATGCCTTCAGGATCCAGCCCGTTAGTCGGTTCGTCCAATATCATTACCTCAGGATTATTCAGCATAGCAGAAGCAATAGCCAAACGTTGTTTCATTCCCAGGGAAAAGGTTTTGAAAGTATCTTTTCTCCTTTCGTACAGATTAACGGTTTTCAGAACGTCGTCAATCCTTGAATAGGGAGTATTTTTAATTTCTGCCACAATTTTAAGATTGGTCTCGGCACTTAAATAAGGATAAAAGTTAGGCTGTTCGATAATTGCTCCGATCTTTTTCAAGGTATCAGGATCAGTTCCTTTTTTGCCAAACCAAAACCAGTCTCCGCTGGTAGGATTGATGGTTGAAAGCAGCATTCCGAAAGTAGTGGATTTCCCACTTCCGTTCGGACCTAATAGGCCATAAACATTTCCTCTTTCGACATCAAAAGAGATATTGTTGACCACAACTCTTTTGAATTTCTTCGTCAAATTTTTTACTGATAAAATCTTTTCCATGTAATTTGTTTTACATAGTAGTAGTCTATATAAATTAGAGAATGTTACAGAATTATCATAAATCAATATTAATTTATGTACAAATACATTAAATTTGATAGAATTAATCAACAGTTATGAAGCTAATTGAACTGGCAGAAGAATTAAATGTATCTGCAGAAGCCATAAAACAGTTTATTCAGGATTTTGATCTTGAACTGGTAGACTGTGTCAGTACAAATTTTGATGTAAAAGAAGATTTCGAAAAGTTTGCCCGCGAAAATGTAGATTTTTTAAGGTTATATGAAAAAGATCTTGATAAAAATAAAACACTGGAGCAGATTGCCGAAGTCATTAAGCAGCCAAAAGATAAGGTTGAAAAGGTGATTAAAGACAATAATCTTAATATTTTCGATAATGGTTTTTTCAAATCCTCTATTTCAAGTTATGGAATTGATAATAAACTGGGAGGGAATTATCAGTTTGTCTATGATTATTTCGGACATAAAACCAGCCTTAAACAAAGAGATTTTATAGGATACAGAGATTTGTTTTTTTATACTTCTACTGTTTTGGAACCCTTCCTTAATCCACAACAGATCAAAGATTGGGGCATCAATAAACCTGCAGGCATTATTCTCTACGGACCTCCGGGAAGCGGGAAGATATTCTGGGCTAATAAAATTGCTGAAATCATTGGCTATCAGTTTAAAGAAGTCAAAAAGCACTATTTAGGAACTTCGTTGATTGACGGAAATGAAATCAACTTCAGTGATTTTCTGCTGAGTATGATGAAGGAAAACAAAATGCTGCTTTTCATGGATGATTTTGATGAAATTATGATGCAGAGAAGAGCTGAAAACGATATTGCATCATGCAACCTGGAAGCTCAGGAGCTGATTCTTCATTACATCGGGAAATTTGAAAAAGAAGGTGTTCTGATGGTAGGTTCGGCTAATTCCGTTTCAGAAATTGACGAAGAAATTCTTGCTCCGGGAAGATTTGATGTGATGATACCGATCTTTCCACCGAATGCTTCTGAGCGTTCAGAAATTATTCTTTATGCCATGACCAGAGGACTTGAGGAAGATTCTTTACTCTATAAAATACTTAAAAATAACAAAGCGGATAAAATTCCTTTCTGGCATGAAATCTCTTCAAAGATGAAAGCATTCAGCAATACGATGCTAATAGATTTTACCCAAAGCCTCAAGAAAAGGATTAAAAACCTTTACCAGAGAACCAGAAACGAAAAACTGAAAATTGATCAGAAAATTTTAGAAAGTGCACTGAGGGATGCAGGATCAAAGCTTACTGAAGAATATCTTGATCAGGTAGCGAGATTTCTTGCGGATGCCATTATCAATAATTTTGATGACTTTCGATTCAGAATTGAGGCATTGAAAAATGAACTGGAAACCTACAGAGTTGTTGAAGAACCGCAAAGAGCCATAGGATTCCAGCATAATGAAAATGAGGAAGTAGATAAAGGGTAGACTGTTTAAAATTCAAGGTTTAAAGTTTAAGGCTTTATAAAAATTACTCATCACTCATTACTTATTACTCATTATTTATGAACAGCGTCTGGGAACTGGATACATTCTACAGAAAAAGAGATATCATCATCATTGGTGCCGGATTTTCCGGGCTGTGGACTGCCCTATCCATCAAAGAGAAATATCCTGAAAAATCTGTTCTCATTATTGAACGGAATGCCATTCCTTTGGGTGCTTCCACAAGAAATGCAGGGTTTGCGTGCTTTGGAAGCCTTACCGAGGTTATTGCCGATTCACGGAAAATGGGCTGGGAAAAAACATTGAAACTGGTTAAAATGAGATTTGACGGGCTTCAGAAAATTCAACATTATTTTAAAAATGATGAAATTGATTTCGAACTTAGCGGAGGGTATGAAATTATAAATAACGAAGAACCTCTATCCCACATTGATGCAGTCAATGAAAAGCTGAAAGCAATAACCGGATTGGATCATACTTACACTTTGAAACAGGATAAGATAAAGGAATTCGGACTTGGAAAATCTGAATTCCTGATTGAAAATCCCTGCGAAGGAAGTCTTCACTCAGGAAAGTTAGTACAGAAACTGCTGGAGAAATGCCACGAACTGAAAATCGAGTTTTTATTTGGAACGGAAGTTCAAAATATTGAAGAGACAGGCAAAGTTGAGGTTCAGCTTTCAACTGATCTGTCTGTAATAGCTGATCAGCTCATCTATTGTACCAATGCATTCACTTCAAAGTTTTTGAAAAAAGAAGATGTTATTCCAGCCCGTGGACAGGTTCTTCTGACAGAACCTATAGATGGATTGAAACTTAAAGGGACATTTCATTATGACGAAGGCTATTATTATTTCAGAAATTTAGGAAACCGAGTATTGTTGGGTGGCGGAAGAAAGCAGGATTTTAAAACAGAAGCAACAACGGCTTTTGAGACAACAGAATTTCTGCAGAATCATTTAGAAAACTTTTTGAAAGAAGTCATTCTGCCTCATCAAAATATTAAAATTGCCCTCCGTTGGTCAGGAATAATGGCTATGGGAGAAGAAAAGTCGCCTATCGTAAAACAAGTTTCTGAAAGACAGTTTTGTGCGGTAAGACTTTCAGGAATGGGGGTTGCTCTGGCTCCTAAAATTGGGGAAATGATAACGGAAATGATTTGATGAATGATTTTAGAAATTATAGGCTGGAAGCTGGAAGTTGGAAATTAAATACACGCTCTCAATCCCCAACCCTCTAAAACCCTCTTAGTCTCAAACTCGCACCTAAAACTTTAAATTCGGAACTTTAAATCCGCACCTCTCCACTCTAAAAGAATTCCTTATTTTTGCAAAAAAGAAACATTCGTGATTAACAACGACCAGATAAAAGAAGTTCAATCCAGAATTGAAGACTTACACAGATACCTCCAGATTGAAAAAAAGAAGATTGAAATTGCCAATGATGACGAAAAAACTGCGGCACCCGAATTTTGGGATAATCCAAAAACTGCTGAAGCATTTCTAAAACAGCTTCGTTCCAAGAAAAAATGGGTAGAAGGCTATGATGAAATTCAGACACAGTTTGAAGACTTACAGGTTTTAGCTGATTTTGCTAAAGAAGATCCTGATTCTGAAAAAGAACTGGATGAAACCTTCCCGCAATTGGTGGAAAAAATTGAAGATCTGGAATTCAAAAATATGCTTTCCAACGAAGGGGATGAACTTTCTGCAGTGCTGCAGATTACAGCAGGAGCAGGAGGAACAGAAAGTTGCGACTGGGCAGCTATGCTAATGAGAATGTATACGATGTGGGCAGAAAAGCAAGGCTATAAAATCCGTGAACTGAACTTCCAGGAAGGTGATGTGGCAGGTGTGAAGACTGTTACCCTTGAAATTGAAGGAGAATTCGCTTTTGGATATTTAAGAGGTGAAAACGGAGTACACCGTTTAGTAAGAATTTCCCCTTTTGACAGTAATGCAAAACGCCATACAAGTTTTGTTTCCGTATATGTGTATCCTTTGGTGGATGATACGATTGAAATTAATATCAATCCGGCAGATATCAGCTTTGAAACCATGAGAGCTTCCGGAGCTGGAGGACAGAACGTAAACAAGGTAGAAACTGCTGTACGTCTTCGTCACGCACCTACAGGAATTATTATTGAAAACTCAGAATCCCGTTCTCAGCTTCAGAACAAAGAAAAGGCCATGCAGCTCCTTCGTTCAAGACTTTACGAAATGGAATTGGAAGAGCGTATGAAAGCCAGAAATGAGATTGAAGCCAACAAAATGAAGATTGAGTGGGGAAGCCAGATCAGAAACTACGTTATGCATCCATACAAACTGGTAAAAGATGTACGTTCAGGTCATGAAACTTCAGATGTAGATGCCGTAATGAACGGAAATATCACTCCATTCCTGAAAGCATTCTTAATGGCCGATGGAACGGCAGTTTCCGATGATGATATGGACTTATAAAAATCATGTTTGAATTTTAGTTAAAATCTTATAATTAATTTTTGTTTCAGACATTTTAGGCTTACTTTTGTTGTTCATCGATATTTATGGAAGATTTCAATAGCTGGAAGGATTTATTAAACCCGGAGTTTTATATAAAAATGGGAGGGTTTTGGCTGATTTTGTTTATTGTTTTTGCTGAAACAGGTCTTTTTGTAGGATTTTTTCTACCTGGAGATTCACTACTGTTCGTTTCGGGAATTTATGCTGTTGAAATCATCAAAGAGACTTTTGGCTCTACAGGGAGCGATTTCTTAGATACCACATTGTTAGCTTCAGGAGTAGCTCTTGCAGCTATTATTGGAAATGAAGTTGGATACTACTTCGGAAGAAAAGCAGGACCAGCTTTATACAAAAGACCGGATTCAATGCTTTTCAAGAAAAAATACCTTTATCAGGCACACGATTTCTTTGAAAAACACGGTGCATTAGCTGTTATTATGGCAAGATTCTTACCGGTTGTAAGAACTTTTACCCCTATTGTAGCAGGTATTGTAAAAATGGATAAAAAAGAGTTTTTAAGAGATAATATTATCGGTGCTGTATTATGGTCATTCATTTTGATCTTTGCAGGACATTATCTGGATAAACTTTTCATGGAACAGTTTGGAATCAACCTGAAACAAAAGCTGGAATACATCATTATCGTCATTGTATTAGTGACTACACTTCCGGTGATCTTCAAGTTCGTTTTCGGAAAAAAAGAAGATCTTGCTAAAAAATACGAAGATCAGGATTTTGAATAAATAAGAAATTCAATTAAAAAAATATAGAGCCGTCTCAACAATGAGATGGCTTTTTTATATAGAAGAGATGTTTTTACCACGCAAAGCTCGCAAGGTTATTATTATGGTCTGTTATTTTTTAGTTCGCAGAGGCGTTTCACTTAGCTAAGTCACCTGCCTAGCTGAAAGAAGTGTCTTTGCGACCGAGAGATATAAGCATTAAAATTCTTTTGCACCCATAGCGTTTTTAATACATCTACCAGGCAAAAATTGTTTTTTTATACTGGATATTTAAAAGATTCTTATGAACGAATTGTTTAAAATAATAGTTTAATTATTTTTTGCATTAAATAATAGCTATTTTTTAATCCATTCCAGAATATTTGGGTAGATAATACTGTCTCTTTTTCTTTTACTGAAAAACCTTGGTGCATGTCCCGCTCCTTTCATGAAAATGAATTTGTGTGGAACATTCATATTGGTAAGTGCAGAGTCCATCGCGATTCCCTGATGTTGATTCACCAGTAGATCATTATTTCCCTGAAATAACAAGGTCGGAACATCTGTAATATTGGCAATGGGACTTGCTTCTTTAAAGGCTTCCGATATTTTTTTCCGGTCAAACTTAGTCCCTACTACCTTTTGAAAAGTAGGAGAGGTGTATTTGGAATAAAAAGATTTAAGATATTCAGAGCTGTAAAAATCTGTAGGTCCGCTTAAAGAGATGATTTTTTTGATCTGTTCAGGATGTTGATATCCGTAAAGTAAGGCGAGATGTCCACCGGCACTTTCTCCCAGTAGAATATAATTGTTAGGTTGCACCTCTGCTTTTTCTGCTAAAGAATTGAATTTTTCAATGGCCAGAGCAATATCCTCAAGTTGCTGTTTGTAAGTGATTTTTTCCTTTGTAGAAACCAATCTATAATTCATGTTAATACTTGGAATTTTGTTTTCAAAGAGCATTTTCTGAACCTGAATCATATGTTCCTTTTTACCCAAAGTCCAGGCTCCACCATGAACGATAAGGACTACAGGAGAATCTACAGCATAATCTTTGGGAAGAAAGACATCCATTTTCTGTCTTTTATGCTCACCATATTTCAGATTGTAAATCTTTTGCTGGCCTCCGGTACCCACCCAAACTCTGAATTTTGTGTTGCAGGACTGCAGGAGAAAACCAATGCATCCCATGACGAAAAAATGATACCTGAGAATGAGCTTTTTCATTACTTAAATTTACGAAAAATTCTATTGATTATGACGTAATCAATACTTAATTAAAGCTTTTCTGCGGTCTTTGATGAAAGTCCTTTTTTGATGGTAATAATGCCTTTTTCACCTTCTTTGAAAATAAAAGAAATCTCAGTGTCATCATCTTGCAGGAAAAATGCATCTTCTTTTTCAGCAAAAATTCTGACCTTAGGATCTTTATTGTTCTGCATAAAAAGCTGTCCGTTTTCGTACAGAATATGAATAATGCTATCATCGGGAAGCTGATAATCTCCCACATATTTTTTTAGTACATCTGCGTTCAATATTACTTCTTTTTTGGGTTCTGGAAGTGTGTATGGCTGTTCTAACAGGGCTGCTAAAATAGTATTTCCAGCTTTCTCCAGCTTTTTACTTGTAATGTTGTTCAAAAGGATAATGCAGAGGTCATCTTCAGGAAGCATGGCAAAATAGCTTGTAGAGCCTTCTATATTTCCGCCATGGTTAATGAGTTTTTTCCCGTAAAGATCATCAATAAACCAACCGTAGCCATAACCGCTTAAATATGGTGTGGTAGCTTTTTTAAAAGCTTCTTTGGATACAATTTTATAATCTCTCAATCCGATATAGTAATTGTACAGGTCTTCGGCAGTACTATATATTTGTCCTGCTGGGCCCGTTAATGTGGAATTCCATACTTCAGTTTTTTCCTGTCTTGTCTTTGAAATATAAGAATAAGGAACTGTTTTGTGCGGACTTTTCAAAGCCATGTAATTAAATCCGGTATGATTCATCTTCAGAGGATTTAAGATGATTTTTCTTACAGCATTTTCATAGGAAAGTCCTGTGAGTTTTTCAATAATGAGTCCCAATATAATATAGCCTGAATTGGTATAAGAAAATTGAGTGCCGGGCTCAAAATCCAATGGCTCATTTTTAAAATATGAAAGTTCTTTATCTTTTGGTATAGACTTTCCGGTGTGAAGAAGATTGAAATACTCTTTATTTCTCAATACTTCATAAATTCCGGAAGTATGAGTAAGGAGATGTTCGATAGTAATTTCATTTCCTCTAGGATAATCAGGAATAAACTTTGAGACAGGATCTTTAAAAGAAAGCTTTCCTTCTTCGCTTAGCTTTACAATGACCAGGGCTGTGAAAGATTTGGTTAAAGAAGCAATCTGATATATACTTTTGTCCTGATTGGAAATCTTTTTTTCCGCATCTTGCCAGCCGTATGATCTTTCAAAGATGTTTTTATTCTGATAATGAATCAAAGCAGTTCCATTAAATTTGTTAATTGCAGCAAATGCTTTTATAATGCTGTCTATTTCCTCTTTCTTGCTTCCCTGGTTAATAGTGGTGAGATGATCTTCTGTCTGAGCTTTCAGAGTAGATAATGTACTGAACAAACAAAACACGCATCCTAAAACTAAAATATGAAATTGACGTTGCATAGGTATCAGATTTTAAAAACGATTAAAATTACAGGTTTTCAGCGTAGCGGCTCAAAGAATTATTGTATCTGGGCAAATGTTTTGATATTGCTTTCAATGCTAAAGACAGTGCTTCTTTGTATTCTCCTGCTGAAGAAAGGGAAAGGGCTAAAAAAGAATCTACCGCATCATCCAGTTCATCAGAATAATGGGCTTTTTCTTCCCTTAAAATATGGATACTTTCTTCTATTTTTCCATTATTTCTTAATGTACTAGCCAGCTGAATTCTTGCTCTTCTTCTTCGTAAGCCAGTTAATCCTTTTTCTAATGCTGATCTGTACAAAGGTTCTGCTTCCTTTTCATGTCCGGTGGAGTCAAAAGCGCAGGCTTTTTCAAAATCAGCAATAGCCTGGGAATCCGTTTCCGTAAGTAATTCTACATGATCTTTAATTTGCCCAATAAACTCTTCACTGCTTATAGTTCCAAGTTTTAGCCATATACGTTGTAATTGGTTTTCCCAGTTTTTATCCATCGAATAGATTTTAAACAAAGATATAAAATATTGAAAGTGAAGGATTGTTGAAAGATTCTTATAATTTTGAAAATTATTGTTAGATTATGAATCTAAAAACGGAATTAAATAATTATTTTTGCTGAACTTAACAAAGATTAAAAAATTATTAAAATATGGCATCAGGCTTTTTTGCAATTTTGGATGATATTGCAGCATTGATGGATGATGTAGCGGTTACGAGTAAGGTTGCTACCCAAAAGACAGCAGGAATTTTAGGAGATGACCTGGCTGTAAATGCAGAAAAAGCCACTGGCTTTCTTTCCTCAAGAGAAATTCCCGTTTTATGGGCAATTACCAAAGGATCATTTATCAATAAGCTGATTATTCTTCCTGTCGTTTTTTTACTTAATTGGTTGTATGCTCCGGCTATTAATTATGTATTGATTCTTGGAGGATTCTACCTGGCTTTTGAAGGCGTTGAAAAAGTAATAGAATTTCTTTTTCACCGTGACAAAAAGGGTCATGAAGTGATAGAGGAAATTGAAGAAGACGAAAAAAGTTCTGAAGAAATTGAAAAAGAGAAAGTAAAATCGGCAATTACAACAGATTTTATTTTATCAATTGAGATCGTTATTATTGCTTTAGGAACTGTATTGGAAGAAAGTCATCCTTTCATTACGCAGATTTTAGTAACGAGCCTGGTTGCATTTATCGCTACTGTCGGAGTTTATGGAATTGTAGCTTTGATCGTAAGAATGGATGATGCAGGGTTTAAATTAATAAAGAAAAGTAATGATAAAGGGTTTTTCGGAAGGCTTGGACATTTATTAGTGAAGGCTTTACCTATTGTTATTAAAATATTAGGAGTCGTAGGAACAATTGCTTTAATTATGGTTGCTGGTGGAATTTTTCTACATAGAATTGAATTTTTCCATGGTATACTTCCAACCTGGCCAGATGTGTTGAAAGAGCTTACGCTTGGCGTTGTTGGCGGATTGGCAGCGGTTGCCGTATTTACTGTAGGAAAGGGAATCTATTCCTTAGCGACAAAAAAATAAAACAGAATTAGAATTAAATAACCAAAAAATCCTGTAATCGTGAGAGTGCAGGATTTTTTATGATTAGATTTAAACCTTGAATATAAAACTTTGAACTTTAAACAAAAAAAAGAGACTTTTTACAAGCCTCTTTTTCTATATTAATTGAATAAATCTTTTACTTTATCAAAAAAAGTTTTTTCCTTTCCGGATGGTTCTGCAACCATTTCTCCGCTGGACATCTGCTTTTCAAAGAATTCTTTCTGGTCTTTAGTAAGCTTCTGTGGAGTCCAAACATTGATGTGGATAAACATGTCTCCTTTACCATAACTATCGATACTTGGAAGTCCTTTTCCTGCCAATCTTAAGATCTTTCCGGATTGAGTTCCCGGATCAACGGTAATTTTTACTTTTCCACCTACGGTAGGAATTTCTTTCTTAGTTCCTAAAGCAGCTTCAGCAAATGAAACATACAGTTCCTGATGAAGATTATCGCCTTCTCTCTTGATTACCTGATCTATTTCTTCTTCAATGATCACCAATAAATCTCCAGGAACACCTCCAAATGGAGCGTCATTTCCTTTTCCTCTTACATTAAGCTGGATACCATCTCTTGCTCCTGCCGGAATGTTGATCGTGATTTCCTCTTCATCTTTGATAAGACCTTGTGCATTGGCTCCTGCAGGAATTTTGTCGGCAACTTTTCCAATTCCCTGACAAGTACTACATGTAGTTTGAGTCTGCATTTGACCGAACATGGTATTCATTACTTTTAACTGAACACCGGAACCATTACAGGTAGGACATGTTTTTGAAGTGGCACCTTCTGCCATCTTCATTTTCTTTACTTTGATGGTTTTCTGAGTACCATTTACCATTTCCTCAAGGTTCAGCTTGATTCTGATTCTTAAATTAGAACCTTTCACCTGCTGACGGCCTCCACCGCCACCACCGAATCCTCCGAAACCACCACCGAAAATATCTCCAAACTGACTGAAAATATCTTCCATGTTCATTCCGCCTCCGAAGCCACCGCCTCCGAAACCGCCATTTCCACCTACTCCGGCATGACCGAACTGATCGTATCTGGCACGTTTCTGATCGTCGCTCAGAACTTCATAAGCTTCAGCAGCTTCTTTGAATTTTTCTTCAGCCTCTTTATCTCCTGGATTTTTATCCGGGTGAAATTTGATGGCCATTTTACGGTATGCTTTTTTTATTTCGTCGGCAGATGCAGATTTGCTGATCTCAAGAACCTCGTAATAATCTCTTTTTGACATGACAATTTTATAATTGATTGTTGATAAATGATAAAAGATATTGTAAAGCTAATAAGTGAAACATTCATCAATTATCACTCACCATTTATCATTTATGAATTTTAATTTCCTGTTACTACTTTTGCAAAACGGATTACTTTATCATTTAAAGTGTATCCTGTTTCAATAACGTCTACGATTTTTCCTTTCAAATCTTCCGATGGAGCAGGGATCTGAGTAATCGCTTCATGGAAATCAACATCAAAGCTGTCTCCAGCCTTTACTTCCATTGTTTTTAGTCCTTTTTCGGTAAGTTTATTCTTGAATTTCTGATAGATAAGCTCGACACCTTGCAGGTCAGCCGGATTTCCGTTTTTAGCGATTTCTTTTAAAGCTCTTTCAAAATCATCTAAAACTCCTAACATTGAAACCATCATTTCCTGGTTAGCATACTGGAAGAATTCGATCTTCTCTTTGCTCGTTCTTTTTTTATAGTTTTCGAATTCAGCATACAATCTGATGTAACGATCTTTCTCTTCTGCCAAAAGTTCCTCTGGAGAAGGAGTAGCTGTCACATTGTCCTGAGACGTTGCGTCATTCTGAACGTTGTTTTCTTCCTGATTATTGATGCTTTCTTCGTTAATATCCTGGTTTTCCATAATTCAATATTTATTTACTGATTGTTTGACAAAGAGCCTGCCAAATCTAAAATCTGGACATTAAGGCAGAAAAATGAGTAGCGGTGAATCGTGAATACGTCAATGCCTTCGCTTGTGAATTTATCGGGATAAAGTGTAGTTTAAAAATTGACTTTGCGCAGCAAAAATTGGCCATTGCCTACTCACCTTAATAATAGTAAAGATGTCAATCCGCTTCGCTTGTGAATTTTGAGTAGCATAAGTTTAAAAATTGACTTTGTGAAGCAAAAATTGACTATTGACCATTCACTCAAGAATGTCCAATAGTCAATTTTAAAACTATAGTTGTATTTTTTATTCTCCTGTAAACGTCTGGTACAATAGGTACAGATTTAAAACAATGATGATGATGGAAATAATCCATACACAGATTTTAAGGAAAGGCTTATTGGCAAATTCACCCATTTTGGCTTTATCATTGGTAAACATTACCAATGGAACAACAGCGAAACTCAACTGCATGGATAGAATTACCTGGCTTAAAACCAATAATTCGGTGGTTCCCTGTTCTCCGTAAAGAATGGCAACAATAAGTGCCGGAATTACAGCAATAAGTCTGGTGATCAACCTTCTCAGCCATGGTTTTAATCTGATGTTCAGGAAACCTTCCATTACGATCTGTCCGGCAAGAGTTCCTGTTAATGTTGAGTTTTGCCCGGATGCTAATAAAGCAATGGCAAACGCAATGCTTGCCATAGAAGCTCCCAGAATAGGCGTTAACATTTTATAGGCATCATGAATATCCGCCACATGTTCGTTACCTGTAGTATGGAATGTAGCAGCTGCCAGAATAAGGATTGCCGCATTGATGAAAAATGCCAGCATTAATGAAACTGTACTGTCTATAGTAGCAAACTTTATGGCTTCTTTTTTTCCTTCGGTATCACGGGTATAATCTCTGGTCTGTACAATACTGCTGTGCAGATACAGATTGTGTGGCATTACGGTGGCTCCTAAAATTCCGATTGCAATATAGAGCATGGCTGGATTCTGAATGATTTCTTTTTGTGGAACCAAACCTCCCAGAATCTCATTAAAAGCAGGTTGCGAAATGATAATTTCATACACGAAACACGCCAGAATTATGAAGATAAGCCCTCCTACAATACTCTCAATCCATCGGAAACCTTTAGACTGAAGTAAAAGAATGATTAAAACATCCACTGTTGTAATGACAATTCCCCAGGTTAGCGGGATATGGAATAGCAGGTTCAGTGCAATGGCTGAACCAATAACCTCAGCAAGATCACAGGCGGCAATAGCTATTTCACAGAATACCCAGAGAATAAAATTAGTGGTAGGACTGAAGTGGTCTCTACAAGCCTGAGCAAGATCTCTTTCTGCAACAACTCCCAGTTTTACGGACAAGTGCTGTAAAACCATTGCAAAAATATTGGAAATAAGGATAACCGAAAGGAGTGTATACCCAAATTGAGCTCCCCCGGCAATATCTGTAGCCCAGTTTCCGGGATCCATATAGCCTACTGCAATCATCAGTCCTGGTCCTGCAAATGCAAGATATTTTCTCCAAAAAGTTGCATTTTTAGGGACTTTGATTGATGAATAAACCTCTGATAAAGAATGGTTGGTTTTATCTTTTCGCCAGGCGCTTTTTATATTGAAATTCATAAATGTTAGAATTGACTAACAAATTTAATTAAATAAATGTAAACAGAAAAATCATGACCTAAAAAAATCCCGGAAATTGCTTTCCGGGACCTAATTTTTATTGACTCTAAAGATTATTTTGCAAATCTTACAGCCATTTTTCTGTCGGCAGCTCTTTCAGCATCAGAAGCTTTTGCATCTACTTTAGCAAATTTGCTTCCATAGCCTTCAGCTTCTAAGACCTGAGCACCAACTCCTGCTTTTACTAAAGCAGCCTTGATATATTCAGCTCTGGCTTTTGATAGTTTTACATTGTTGGCTTCGTTTCCGGTTTTGTCTGTATAACCTCCGATTTTGATTTTTGCATCAGGGAAAGCTTTAAGGATAGCCACTAAGTTATCTAATTGCCCTTGTGAACCTGCTTCAAGTTCAGTAGAACTTCCCATTTTGAAATTTACGTGATCGAAATCGTACCACTTATCTTTCAATGCTGCATCATCAGCTGCATTTTTGTAGTTTCCGGATTTCAGGAATGTAATCATCTGATCTTCCATTCCTCCCTTGTAACCTTTTAACATCACTCCATTAAGATCAATGTCTTCATCTGTTTTAGCTGTTGCAGGAGCAGGTGTAGCTGTAGCTGTTCCTGTTGTAGCAGCCGTATCTGTAGTTGAGCTGGTTGCTGCAGAATCAGATGTTGTGGTAGTGGTTGTAGTGGTTTGTTTTTTCTCACACTGCTTCCATAAGAAATAAGCAGCAGCGATCAATAATAAAAGCGGAAGCAACCATTTCCAGATTGATCCTCCGCCTTGATTATTATTGTTATTATTTTCAAACCTTTCTCTTACTTCTCTTGCTCCTTCTGAAACATTTTCTCTTGCTGTAGCCACACCTTCAGCGATGTTATCTTTAGCAGTAGAAGTTACCGAAGAAACTGTTTCTTTTGCCTGGCCAAACCAATTTTCAGCACCTAATCCAAAGGAAGCTAAAGAAAGACCTGCAGGCAATAAAGAAGAAATAATGCCTTTCTGATCATTCAGTAAGCTGGAAATACCTGAAGCACCCAAGTTATTGTCTGCTGCATATTTTCCTACAGTGCCTACTGTAGCCCCAGTCACCAGGTTTAACAAAGAACTTGCAGAGGTATTGCTTACTCCTGAAAAACTGGCAATAGAATTTACTAATGCACTTACTTTATCTCCAAAAATTGAAGACAACAAGTTTGAAATAATAGGATTACTGGACGAACCACCTAATAAATTTCCTAAAATTCCACTTGAAGAGGCTTGTGTAATAGCATCCACAACGCCAGGTTTATCTGCATTATTGGCTAATCCACCTACTACAGCAGGTAATAATCCGCCAATTGCTTTAGAAATACCGGATTCACTTTCTCCAAACTGCGATGCAGCCTGTGAAACCAATGCGGGACCTAATTGTCCTTTAATTAAATCAATGACATTTAAAGACATAATAATAAATTTTTTTGATTAATGTTGAGATAAATTTAAACAAAAATCCGTCCAAATGTCATTTTTTTTTGAATATTTCTTTAAAAATTAACGATTTTTTTCTAAATCGTTAAAATTTTTAATAAGCTTTTGCAAATAATACACGTCTCTTAGATGGTTTTCCTGAAATCAAAGAAATTCCTTCTTCTACATCATTATCCAGAGGAATACATCGGATCGTAGCCTTCGTTTCATCCTTGATTTGTTCCTCTTCTTCAGCTGTTCCATCCCAGTGAGCATAGATGAATCCACCTTTCTCTTCAAGAACTTTTTTGAATTCTTCATAAGTATCCACTTTCGTGATATTATTTTTTCTGAATTCAAATGCTTTGTTATAAATATCCTGCTGAATCGTTTTCAATAGATCTTCAATATAAGAATCAAGTCCATCAATAGAACGAACTTCTTTGGTCAGATTGTCTCTTCTTGCAATTTCTACAGATTTATTTTCAAGGTCTCTTGGTCCCATTGCGATTCTTACAGGAACTCCTTTCAACTCATATTCTGCAAATTTCCATCCTGGTTTGTTCTGAGTATCATTGTCAAACTTCACAGAAATACCTTTTGCTCTCAATTTAGCCTGAATATCTAAAGCCACTTCACTGATTTGTGCCAGTTGTTCTTCTCCTTTAAAGATAGGAACAATTACCACCTGAATTGGCGCAAGGGTAGGAGGCAATACTAATCCGAAATCATCAGAGTGCGTCATAATTAAAGCACCCATCAGACGGGTAGAAGTTCCCCATGATGTAGCCCAAGCATGTTCTATCTTTCCTTCCTTGTTGGTGAATTTTACATCAAATGCTTTTGCGAAATTCTGACCTAAGAAGTGAGATGTTCCAGCCTGTAAAGCTTTTCCGTCCTGCATTAATGCTTCAATACAATAAGTCTCATCAGCCCCTGCAAATCTTTCAGATGGAGTTTTTAACCCTTGAATTACAGGAATAGCCATAAAGTTTTCTGCAAAATCTGCATATACTTTATTCATTTTTTCTGCTTCTTCAATAGCTTCATCTTTTGTAGCGTGAGCGGTGTGACCTTCCTGCCATAAGAATTCTGCTGTTCTTAGGAAAAGACGGGTTCTCATTTCCCAACGAACAACATTTGCCCATTGGTTGATTAATATCGGTAGGTCTCTGTAAGACTGAATCCAGTTTTTGTAGGTATTCCAGATAATTGCTTCTGAAGTAGGGCGAACAATAAGTTCTTCTTCAAGTTTTGCGTCCGGATCCACAATCAGTTTGGAAGGGTTGTCCGGATCGGTTTTTAACCTGTAGTGGGTAACAACAGCACATTCTTTTGCAAAACCTTCTGCATTTTTTTCCTCAGCCTCAAACAAGCTCTTGGGCACAAAAAGCGGGAAGTATGCGTTAACGTGACCTGTTTCTTTGAATTTTTTATCCATTTCATCACGCATTTTTTCCCAGATCGCATAGCCATACGGTTTAATTACCATACATCCACGCACGCCTGAGTTTTCAGCTAAATCAGCTTTTACAACCAGCTCATTATACCATTTGCTGTAATCTTCGCTTCTTGAGGTTAATTTTGCCATTATTTTTTAAAATTTTTTTAACTTTTGTACATTATTGTTATCTAAAAATAAAAATCTATTTTTGATAGATTTTTTTACCAGTATTTTGGTACATTTTTGGTACAGATTGCAAATATAATTTAAATTAAAAATTTTTACGTTATCATGAAAAGAAATATACATAAAAATTTGCTTGGTCTGCTAAGATCCAAAGGGATATTGGCTATATCGGGCGGATTATTACTTGTGTCTTGTGGTGCTCAGATGGGAGGGTATAGCGAGACAGATGGGGTGTATTACGACCCCAATAAGGATACGCTACCTGAAGGAGTTATCATTAATGATAGCGGAAACAGAGTAGGAGAATACTATGATTACTATCAGGATTCTAATGTAATTCAGAATGCACAGACGAATTCCAGAGAACAGCAAAACAGATATAATGACTGGAGTGGCACCAATACAAATTGGAACTCTAATGCTACAGACTCCGACTGGGGACTTTATTCAGGGTCTCAGACTAACTACTATGACAACTCATGGGGATGGGGATCTCCTTGGGGATGGTATGGCGGTTACAGCCCGTATTGGGGCTGGGGTATGAACCGTGGCTGGGGCTGGGGTGCAAGCATGTCCTGGGGTTGGGGCGGATCATTCGGTTGGGGCTGGGGAGGCTCTTACGGATGGGGAAGTCCATACTGGGGATACGGCTATGGCGGATATTATGATCCATTCTGGGGTGGATACTACGGAAATCCTTACTGGGGTTACGGAGGTGGTTACTGGGGTGGTGGCTACTACAACAGGCCTGTTTACAGAAGAAGTGGTATTAGTGGAGGTGGATTCCAGAATACAGGGGTAGCCAACGCAGTTTACAGAACGAATACAAATAATTCAGGTTTCAGAAACACTAATAATAATGGTGGTTTCAGAGATACTAACTCAAACGGAGGTTTCAGAAATAGTAATGGAGGTTTCAGAGATGGTAATTCTGGAGGTTTTAGAAACGGTAATTCCGGAGGCTTCAGAAATACACAATCTAATGGTGGATTCCGTAACTCTGCGCCACAAACTAGACCTAATTACAATTATCAGCAACCACAACCAAGATATAACAACAATAACGGAGGCTTCAGATCTAATGATTCAGGAGGTTTCAGATCTAGTGGTGGTTTCAACTCCGGTGGAGGCGGCTTCAGAGGCGGTTCTTCAGGAGGCGGTGGCGGAATGAGATCCGGCGGCGGAGGCAGAGGAGGCTTCAGATAATTTTTCAAATTAATAAACTATTAAAAAATAATGTTAAAAAAATCTTTAGTATTAATGAGCATTTCTGCTGCATTTTATGCACAGGCTCAGGATGTTTCTGTAATAAGAAATACAGTAGAGGTTTATTCAAGTACTCCTATGGTGGGATCAGCTAAGTTTAATGCGATGGCTGGAGCTAATGGTGCGCTGGGTGGTGATGCAAATTCTTTGCTTACGAACCCTGCAGGTTTGGGAGTCGCTATTTCAGGAGAGGTTTCAGGAACTTTATCTATTTTAGGAAATAAAAACAAAAGTTCTTTAGGAGGATCTACAATCGATTATAGTAAAACCAAAGGTGACCTTGGGAATGCAGGAGGAGTAATTGCTTTTCCTTTGATGACAGAAACCGGATGGAAGTTTATCAATATTGGTATTAATTTTTCTAATCAGACTCTGGACAATGTAATTCAGTCTCCAGGAAATAATAATGTTGTTTATGCTTTTGATAAAGCTGATCCTACCAAGGATGCTGCATTGGCGGGGCATATGTATGAAAGATACGGTAACTTGTCAAAGATGAGTTTTGGAGTTGGAGCCAACTATAATCATAATTTATATTTAGGAGCAGGTTTTAACTTTTTCAACACTTCATTGGATCAGTATGATACTTTGTTGTACCGAAACATTGCCAATGGTTCTACAGAAGCATTCAGTAAGCAGGATACTCCGTATTCAGAAAGATCTTCAGGTTTTTCTGCGTCATTAGGGGTAATTGGAAAGTTGAGCCCTAACTTCAGGGTAGGAGCATCTCTTGAAACTCCTACATTCTGGACAATAGACAGAAATTATTATTTCTATAATGATCCTGTTTATGGAGACGATATGGGAGCTGAAAACAGAAAATTTACTTCACCTCTTAAAGCAACGGTGAGTGCTGCGTTTGTAGCAAGTAAAAACTTCTCTTTGAATGTAGACTATACGCTTGGACTTACAAAACCTGATTATAAAGTATATGGAGGAGCAGAAAGAGAGTTGAATGATTTCTTTAAAGATAATTACAAGAATCTTTCAGAAGTAAGAGTAGGGGCTGAGTACAGAGTACAGCAGTTCAGATTGAGAGGAGGATATTCTTACCAGTCAAGTCCTTTTGATGCACTTACAATCAGTAGATTTAATGATGCAGGTACTGTGGGAGATGAGTCTTACGACAATCTTATGCTAAGTGATAGAAATACACTTTCTTTCGGTATTGGATATGATTTCAAATCATTCTATATCGATGCATCTTATCAAAATATCTCTTCCAAATATGTAAATCCTTTTATGAGAGGATATATGGGAGATAATTTTGATTCATCATATTATTCTTCAAGTAAAATTATTGAAAGTCAGGATTATGCTGTAAGTAATGTGAAAAACAACAGAAATAATTTCTTCCTTACTTTAGGATGGAAATTCTAGTCTGATGCTTTAAAAATATCAAAATATACAAAGAGGCTACCCGAAAAGTTTGGGCAGCCTCTTTTTTTGTTGATTTTTGTCTCATACTAATATACAATAGAAGTATATGTATATTCATTTTTTAATCCGGATTCTGCACCAGATTTGGCTGGATCTGGATTTGCTGTTCTGGAATATATTCTACCACTCTGTTATGGGTGTAAGGTACAGTATAAAATACATTACTTCCACTTAAATGGGTGCCGGGATATTGTCTGTCGAGATCCCGTTTGTTTCTGAATACATCGTATTTTCTATGTCCTTCAAAAGCCATTTCCAATCTTCTTTCCAGTAAAACAAGGTCAAGAGCAGTTTGTCCTGCAGGAACTGAATTATATACAGGTATTCCAGCTCTTGTTCTGATGGTGTTTACGTCTGCGAGTGCTGAAGCAGTATTTCCTTTTTTTGCAGAGGCTTCGGCTCTGTTCATGTATATTTCTGCCAGTCTTATAACAACCGGAGACCACAATTGCGGAATCCCTTCCTGTAATGAACATTTTAAAACATAAAATTTAGGATATCCGTTTCTTTTATCCATATCATTATCCAGGTAAACATAAGTTTTTCCACCGGTTGCATTTACAAAATAATAATTT
Source organism: Chryseobacterium indologenes (assembly GCF_002025665.1). Classification (GTDB taxonomy): domain Bacteria; phylum Bacteroidota; class Bacteroidia; order Flavobacteriales; family Weeksellaceae; genus Chryseobacterium; species Chryseobacterium metallicongregator. Next base: position 1,513,943 of record NZ_CP018786.1, read on the forward strand.
GTTTTGTTGGGTGTTACTTCAGATTGTACCTGATAATTGATATTATTCATGGTAAAATAAGTATTTCCATTCTGCTGGAAAGTCTTTTGAAATTGATAACTGTAGGTGGTGGCACCGGATGAGTTGGTTCCTTTTTGTACCCAATATGCTACTGGAACTAACGGACTGCTGTATTTAGGAGAAATAAATTTCAGTCTTGCATCCTGAGGATTCTGATTGATAAGATCCAGATAAGAAGAAGATGCATACATTTCACCCCAGCCCACATTCTGTATAGTGGCATACATAGAGCCTATAGTATACCAGCCATCACTATAGTCTCCATCTTTATTATATTTAAATGCAAAAATGGTTTCGGTATTCGATTCAGGAGTTTTGGTAGCATAAGCAGGTAATTCTGTTTTAGACAGAAGGGTATATTTCCCGGAATTGATGACTTTATCTGCATATTCTATCGATTTATCATTATTTTCCATGTATAAATAGACTCTGGAAAGTAAAGCCTGTGCTGCTTCTTTGGATGCATATATGTTGTTTTTATCCAGAGTCATCAGTTTTTCTGCTTTCAGAAGATCGCTTACCACTTGATTGTATATTTCTCCCACAGTGGCTCTGGCAGGCAAATCGTTGACGTCGTCAGATAGTTTTAAAGGAACTCCGGAATTGCCGGTCCCTTGATTATATGGTCTTCCAAATACATTCACCATAGAAAAGTATACATAAGCTCTTAAGAAATAATTTTCGCCTATGAGCTGATCTGTTTCTGTGTCTTTTCCTTCGGCAACCTTTGATATTACTCTGTTACACCCAATAATAGCCTTGTATCCGGAGTTCCAGATCGTATTGGTGCGGGCATTGTTTTTAATACTTTTGTAATTATAATAATAAAAGAATGAATCGGTGGTAGTTCCGCTGATATCAATATTATCTCCACCATATTCACTGATCCTGTATAGGTTGTTGTAAAAGCCACCGCCATCAGCATCGCCTTTAAGCAATGCATAATTTCCTAGTGTTATGGTTTTCAGTCCTGTAGCATCCGACAGGATAACATCAGACTCTTTTGAATCATATGGTGAACGGTCTATATTACATGCCGTTAATGATACTATAAGAATGGGAATAAGTATTTTTTTCATAATTATTTTTTTTAAAAAGAAAAGTTTAAGCCTAAGGAAAATCTTCTCGGAATAGGGTAGATGGCTCCTGCATTGCCTGAATAGACACTTTGGCTGTCTGCATTACCAACTTCCGGATCTACTCCAGAGAATTTGGTGATGGTAAATAAATTTTCTCCCATGATATAAATATTCGCTGATTTTATTTTCATCTTTTCTGTTAGAGATGCCGGTAAATTATATCCTATTCTCAGGGATCTTAACTTGACAAAGCTGGCATCCTCAAGATAACGTGACGAAGGCTTATTTGTTAATGAATTATTGTTGTATAGTGCAGCCGGATGGGTTGCGATATCTCCCGGCTTTTCCCATCTTGTCCATCCATCTTTTAAAACCATCTGGTTGTAATAAGGATAGGCACCGTCTGAATCAAATAATTCTCTGTAGGAGTTATACACTTGTCCACCTTGAGAGAAATAAATATTTGCGGCAAGGTAGAAATTTTTAACATTCAGATTAGTGCTTACAGAGCCGTAATAATCAGGTGTGGAAGCTCCTACTACTTGTACGGTAGCTAGGTTGTATTTTGAGGTTGCACTTCTGCTTCCGTCCGGATTAATTACCTCCCATTGTCCTTCACCATTGTCAGGATTTACACCTAACCACTTTCTCATATAGAAAGAGTTAACATCATATCCTTGTATAGCTACATGATAATTCTCTAATACCTGTGTACTGTTGTTTCGGGTAGAAAGTACACTGTTTTTATAGGTGCTGATATTGAACCCCAGATCCCAGTTGATATCTTTGGAGCGGATAATGGAATAATTGACATTGAACTCCCAGCCTTTGTTTTTTACATCGCCGATATTTAGATACTGTCTGTCAACCCCTGTCAATGATGGTAAGGGAACAAGCACCAGTAAATCTTTTGTTTTATTATTAAAATAATCAATATTTAAAGTCAGTCTGTTGTTAAATGCCCTGATATCCGTACCGATATTATTCTGATAGATTGATTCCCAGGTTAGCCCAGGGTTTCCGAGCTGGTACCATGTGGCTCCTATCTCTCCGTTATACTTCTCTGTAAGTCTATATAGGTCCTGCCATCCGTAATCCGGACTGGGTGTATTTCCTACAAGCCCTCTGCTTGCTCGTAATTTCCATTCATTAACAGGTTTTACTTTGAAAAAATTTTCTTTATGAATATTCCATCCCACACTATATGCATAGAATAAACCGTTTCTTTTGTTAGCACCGAATGCAGAAGATGATTCGCTTCTTAAAGACCCCTGGATAAAATATTTTTTATCATATACATACTCTGTGTTAAACAGGAGTGCATTATAAGCGCGGTCAAGCTTTCGCCCTGTTGGCTTTTGTCCTGTGGTTGCTCCAGTATTAAAAACATCTGTACCAGGTACTACGCCATAAACACCTGCTCTTGATGACTTATAGAATCTGTCGGTGTATTCATACGCAGCTAATGCGTTGATGTTATGATTTCCAAAATCTTTGTCAAATCTCAGCATCTGGTTGAAAAATTTGCTGATATCTCTTTGATAGTTTTCTGTTAGCCCCCCTTTATTACTTGTTCCACTGATCGATCTGGGATCGGTATAGTACATGTCATCATAGTTTTTGTAGGTAACATTGTTGGTACTGATGAATTTTAGATAATCAGTAAACCTGACTTCAGCATCCAGATTTCCTATGAGATCCAGTTGATTACTTTTGCCATAGTTCCATTGAAGGTCATAAAGGTAACTGCTTTTATCTCTTCCATACCAATCTGCGTAATCCTCATCCACCCGGATCAGATTTCCATTGGCATCTCTGGGATTGTCCCATGGCATATTAAGGTACATCTGATAAAGAGAAGCCTGAGTATCTTTTCCTGTGGTATATGATAAGCTGACTTTGGGTTTCAGTATCAACCAAGGCTTTATGGTCTGTTCATGGTTGATTCTGAATGAGAGTCTATTGTATTCATCTCCTTTTATTGTTCCGGTTTCATTATAATAATTTCCTGAAATATAGGTTTTGGAATGGTCTGATCCACCTCTGAAATCAATAGTGTAATTTTGTACAACTCCTGTTTGTGTACCGCCTTTCAGCCAGTTGTAGCCATCGTTTCTAAGGGTTTTAGGGATTTCAGGTGCTCCTTTTAATGAGGTGAAATAATCATACAGCTGCGTTCCGTTCATAAGCTTGAAACGCCCGTTGTTAAACACATTAAAAGAATTATTAAGAGATGCACTTAATGTTCCTTTTCCTGAATTTCCTGATTTGGTAAACACCTGTACAATACCATTTGCAGCTTTAGAGCCATACAAGGCTGTAGAAGCGGCATCTTTTAAGATATTGATACTTTCAATCTGATTGGGGTCCAGATTGGGGGCATAGGGCATTACTACGCCATCCACTACCCAAAGGGCAGAACTAGGGCCATTGATCGTAGAAGTACCCCTGATTTTTACAGTGGCTACAGAACCTGCAGAACCTCCGCCAGGTAAGATTTGAACGCCAGCGGCTTTTCCCTGCAGAAGACCTGATACGCTGGGGGTATTGGAATCCTGAAGTTTTTTGTCGGAAATAACAGAAACGGCAGCTGTAAGGCTGGATCTTTTCTGTGCCTTGTAGCCGATAATTACAATGTCATCAATTTTTTTTTCTTCTAAAGAATCTGTTTTCTTTGTGGTTTGTGCTGCTATAAAACCCGTCATTAAAAAAAAACAGACTGATGTCGTTAAGCTTTTTTGTTTTTTCATACATATTTAGGTGATGGTAATGTCGCTAATGTACAAAAAACAATGTATCGGTGCTGTGTGTGTGTTAAAAAATGTTAAACAATGTGTTTTGTTTTATTTTTGAATGTAAATATTTAATTTTTATTTATTCTTTTATGTAAAATATTTTCAAAAAAACAAATTTTAACTTATGAATCTAAAGAAGAATGAGTATAACTTAACGAGAATGATTGTGAAAAACATGGATCATCACTACAAGTACAATAAAAAAAGCTCCGGATTTCGGAACTTTTTTATTTTTAATGAGAATGAGCAGCGGCAGGATGTTGATGGAAAACATGCATCATGAGTGCAAGTGAAACTCCTAAGACAACCAGTCCGATCTTTACCCAATCGATATTGTGATTTTTATTGCTTTCAAAAATGATTACAGATGAAATATGAAGGAAAATTCCTCCTACGATAGCCAGAAAATAGGGCTGAAGATTTGGATTGAAATAATTTCCTAACAACATTCCCATTGGAGAAGCCAAAGCAAATAAGGCTACAATGAGAATAGAGGGATAAGATGAAGAACTTTTAGATTCTCCCTTTCTGTTAAATAAAAATGCTCCCAGAATAAATGAAATAGGGAGATTATGAAATACAATTCCCCAAAGGTAAGGTGACATTTCATGCTGCTCATTAGCCAAAGGAATCCCTTCAATAAAAGCATGAATGAATAGTCCTACCATTAAAGCAACGGGAAGAATATTATGTTCACTATGATGATGGAAGTGTCCGTGTTCAAAACCTTTGGTAAGTGCTTCCAGAATCATCTGGAGAAGAACCCCTGCAATTACAAATATCCCAAGATTATTGCTTCCCGCAGAAGTGTAAACCTGCGGAAAAACTTCGTTGAGACATATCGTAATCAAAAAACCGGCACTTAATATCAGTAAGTTTTTAGCCAGTTTTTCTTTTTTACCAAAGTGTTTTCCCAGGAATACTCCTGTTACGACACTTAAAATCAGTAAAAGTACTGTTGTCATTATTTTTTCTTAAATAAATTGATGCATCGCGGGGAATTTTCTTTCCTAAATTCATTTAGCTGATAATCTCCCCAGATTTTTATTCTTTCAAATCCACATTCAGACGCATAGGCATGAATGGCTTCTAAGGTATGAAGTTTTACTTTTTCAAAAAAATGAAACGGCTTACCGTCAGCCTCAAAACGAATATCTTTAATGATATGCCTGCCTTCAATCTTTTTTAAGATTTTGAACTCAATATCGCCGCGGGTTATTGTGGTTTCAGGAACTAAGGTATTTCTTACAAATTCTTCATTCAGATAATCCAGTACAAAATATCCTCCTGGTTTTAAAGCATTGTAAACCGATTGGAATACTTTTTTATCATCGCTTTCATTGTCAAAATATCCAAAGCTTGTAAATAAATTGAATACAGCATCCATTGGATCCGCATCAATAGGGTTTCTCATATCATGAACTTCAAAAAGTAAAGTTTGATTTTCGTACTGTTTGTCAGATTCAATACTTTGTCTTGAAAGGTCAAGTCCTAAAACATCATACCCTAATTTATTAAGGAAAACAGAGTGTCTTCCTTTACCACAGGCAAGATCTATGATTTTCGACTGAGGCGGAAGCTGAAGGTCCGCAGTGAGCTTTGTAATGAAGTTTTCAGCTTCAGTATAGTCTCTGTTGCTATAAAGCAAATGATAATAAGGGGTATCAAACCAAGATTCAAACCATTCCATAATGCAAAAATAACTAAATTTGTGCGGTTAAAAGCAAAGTATTTTACAACATTAAGAGATTGAAAAATTCAATTGGACAAGAAGTTGGATGGCTAATCTTTTAATTTTTAAAGCTTTAAATCTTTTAATTCAAACTTATGGATACAGAAAATATTAAAATACAGATAAAAACATTCTTCGGATTGGAGCAGATTCTGGCGGAAGAAATCAAAAAATTAGGGGGAAGAAATGTTGAAATTAAAAACAGAGCGGTAAATTGTGAAGGAGATCTTGGTTTTCTTTATAAAATCAATTACTCTGCGAGAACAGCGTTGAAAATTCTGGTACCAATCCATGAATTCAAAGCTTTTAATCAACACCAATTTTATGACAGATTGTTCAAATTTGAATGGGAAAACTTTATGGATGTTGATCAGTCTTTCTCTATTGATGCTACGGTCAATTCTGAAACCTTCAAACATTCTCAGTTTGTAACTTTAAAAATGAAGGATGCTATCGTGGATTATTTCCAGGAAAAATTCAAAAGACGTCCGAATGTAGAAACAAGAAATCCGGATATCAAATTCCACCTTCACATAGACAGAGAATTGGTCATGATTTCAATGGATTCTTCAGGAGATCCTTTGTTTAAAAGAGGGTATAGAAGAGAGCAAGGTGAAGCTCCTATCAATGAAGTACTGGCAAGTGGAATGCTTCAGTTGGCAGGCTGGGACGGAAAAGGAAATTTCCTAGATCCAATGTGTGGTTCCGGAACATTATTGATTGAAGCAGCAATGATTGCGATGGATCTTCCGGCTCAGATTTTCAGAAAGAGATTCGGATTCCAGAACTGGAATAACTATGATGCAGATTTATTTGCAAAAATCAAAGAATTCAGAATTAACAGAGTAAGACAATTTGATGGAAAAATTGTTGGGTATGACATTGATGCAAGAATGCTGAATGCTGCAAGAATGAATGTAGAAGCAGCAGAAATGGAAGATGTTATTGAGATTAAAAAACAGAACTTCTTTGATTCTAAAAAAGAACTTTTCCCATTATTAATGGTATTCAATCCTCCATATGATGAAAGAATTTCCATTAATGATGATGATTTCTACAAGAAAATAGGAGATACTTTTAAAACGCATTACCCGAATACACTGGCCTGGCTGATCTCTTCTGATCTTGAAGCGGTGAAGAAAATCGGTTTACGTCCTTCAAGAAAGATCAAACTTTTCAACGGAAAACTGGAAACGAGATTTTTACAGTACGAAATGTATGAAGGAACAAAAAAGGTACATAAGTTAGAGGAGAATAAATAGGATTTAAAATAATAAACTGATGTTATTAGATCTATTGGGAATAATTGCAGACGCATTGGGATTGCTTAGCTCGGGCTTGGGCTCGTCAAGTTCAACCTCTGACAGAAAGAGTCTTAATTATGATGAAAAACCTCTAAAAAAGGAATCAAAAAGATCTAAATATTTTACTGAGAAAGTAAGTGCTGTAGCTTTGGTGCTAGCGGCATTTGGGCTTTTTATTGTTTTTAAAGATCCTTTACCGGTACAACACTATACACAAACCTTAGTGGTAGCTTGTTTAATAGGAACTGCTATTTCGCTGTTAGTGTTTTTTGTTCTCTATGTTTTGGAACTTTATTACTTTAAAACCTTGTTCGAATTGCTCTTTTTCAGTTGTTCAGTAATAATTTTCTTTATTTCTGTAATATTATATGTGTACTTTAAGTCAGGATGGTTTATATAACAGAACAAAACCGGAAACAGAATTTTTACCCTACGAAATGTATGAGGGAACGAAGAAAGTACATAAACTGGAGGAGAATAAGTAGGATTTAAAATAATAAACTGATGTCGTGGAATTTTTTTGACATATTTGATGTAGTTTTTGATTTATTCGGTCTGTTGGGTTCTGGATCAAAATCGTCACGTTCAAAATCACCTTCGAAACCTGAAAGAAAAGCTTTAAATCATAATGTAATATATCAAAAGAAGGATTCAAAAGATCCGGATAGTTTACCGAAAAAATAATTCCAATAGTTATTAAAATAAAAAAAATAGGTTGTACTCACGTGGTACAACCTATTTTGTTTTATCTTGCCAGTGAAGGCGCAAAGCCATACTGTTTTTTAAAGGCGTGTGAAAAATGGGAGAGATCTTCAAACCCTACTTCCAGAAAAACATCAGAAGGCTTTTTATTCTTTTCCGATAAATGATAATAGGCTAGTTCCAGACGTTTTTGAGTAAGCCAACGCTGCGGTGTGGTTTGAAAAATCCTTCTGAAATCACGATTAAAAGTAGATAAACTTCTCCCTGTCAGATACCCGAAGCGTTCTAATGGCATATTGAACATATAATTCTTCTCCATAAAGTTAATCAGATCTACTTTTCCGGGTTCATCAAAATCTGCAAGTAAAGTATCGATATCAGGATCAATTTCCCTTAAAATACTGATGGCTTCAGTGATCTTTAAATGGGCAATATTTTCAGGAAGTGAACCTTCAATTTCAAAATAAGGAACAAGAGAAGCAAGGCAACTGTTCAAAAGTGGATGTCTGCTAAAACTATAAATGCTGGATTCCCGATGTCCGTTTTTTCTTTCATAGTCAACAGAACTATAAAAATTTTTCAGTCGTTCTGTGGTAAGATGCATTACTACAGCTTTATGTGGGAGTCCGTCTTTGGGATAATTGATAATCGTGGCCAGATGATTCCTCGGGATCAGAAAAATATCTCCTGCTTTGAACAAATAAGTTTTGTCTGCCTGAATAATTTTCGTTTCTCCTGATATGAACCATACAAGCATATGGTATTCAAAAACCGTTTCCGTTTTGAACAGCTTGTCATCATAACTGGAAATTTTGATATCCGGAGTAAGGTATTGTATCTGGAAATCCATTGTCAAAAGTTTTTCATTACAAATGTATTTAAAAAACAGTTATTGGGTGTTAAATTCAAATCCCAGCATTTCTTCGCTTAATTTCCATAATCGTTCAGCATTGTTTTTGTCGACGGAGTAGGATTGTACTCCTCGAATGGTTGCCGGTTCATCAAATCTATGTTCAATTTGTCCTTTGTCTATTTCGGCAATATCACAGTTTTCACAATACACGCCGCCTATTTCGTTAAGTTGAGGGCTTACAGCGCACCAGATTGTTGTTGCAGCTCCTTGTGGAACGGTTTTTAATCGTGCTTCCACTTCAGGTTTGATATTTCCGTTTTCATCATGTGTTCCCAGTTGTTTAAAAAGTTCAATAGGTTCTTCTCTACCCAGATCAGTTCCGTATACAGAACCCGGATGAAGTGAATACGCTCTGATATTGAATTCTTTTCCTCTTTCATCAAGTTCTACGGCAAACAGATTACAAGCTGTTTTGGATTGTCCGTATCCGGAAAGGGTATCGTAATCTCTTTTTTCAAAATTAGGATCTTCAAAATGAAACGAAGCCATCTGATGTCCGTAGGAAGAAACATTGATAACCCTTGCACCATTGGCTTTTTTCAGAGCGGGCCATAATCTTGAGGTAAGATGAAATTGCCCAAAATAATTAGTGGCCAGTTGAGATTCAAAACCTCTGCTGTCTCTGCGGAGTGGTACCCACATGATTCCTGCATTATTAATGAGAAGATCAAGGCTTCTGCCTGATGCTACAAATTTTTCTGCAAAAGCATTTATGGATGCCGGATCCATCAGATCCATTTTTTCAAGTTCAAAATTTTCAATTCCCGTAAGATTTTTCCTCGCTTTTTCGATATCTCTTGCGGGAATAATAATATGCGCACCGGCTGAAGCAAGAACTTTGGTGGTTTCAAGTCCAATGCCTGCATAACCACCAGTAATGATGGCTGTTTTTCCGGTAAGATCGATTCCTTTAATAACTTCCTGAGCTGTTGAAGATGCATCAAAACCTGAGTGAATAGGTTGCTGGAATGTGCTGATTATTGTTTCCATTTTTTATTGGTTTAAATTTCTATAGCAAAATTAGGAGGGATTTTTCATGTTTATTTTGTTTAAAATGTCAAATGACTTGGCTCAGAATTTCATTTGTAATCTCCATGTATGAAGGCAGATAAAATTTTCTATCGTTAATTTATCTGAATAAGCTGTTAAACTGTTTGTAGGTTGTTCTGCGAATAAGTAATTTTGAAAAATTTTCAATTTGAAGCCTACTATTTCTATTGTCGTTGCCATTTACAACCGAAAAGATGAACTTTTTGAGTTGTTGACCTCTCTTACTCAGCAGACAGATAAGGAGTTTGAGATCATTATTGTGGATGATGGTTCTTTAATCGACCTGAAACCTACCATTGAAAATTTTGATGGAATCCTGGATATTAAATATTTCAGAAAGGATAACTCAGGACCGGGACTGACAAGAAATTATGGCGCAGCAAGAGCGGCTAACGAATGGCTGGTATTTGTAGACAGTGATGTCATCGTTGAAAAAGATTATATAGAACATATTAAAAATGATATCCTTACCATTCCTTGTGATGCATTTGGAGGGGCAGATAAAGCCCATAAAGGATTTAATCTGATGCAGAAGGCTATTTCGTATTCTATGACTTCTGTTTTTACAACCGGAGGAATCAGAGGGAGCAAGAAAGCTGTTTCGAAATTTCAACCCAGAAGTTTTAATATGGGCGTGAAAAAAGCTGTTTTTGAAAAAGTAGGAGGATTTTCAGAAATGAGAATAGGTGAGGATCCGGATCTTTCCATGACGCTTTGGGAAAATGGTTTTACCACTGCTTTTTTTGATGACATAGCTGTATATCATAAACGTAGGGTTGATTTTGGAAAATTCTCCAAACAGGTTTACCAATTTGGCTGTGCAAGACCGATTCTTAATCAGAGGCATCCGAACTATGTAAAGATTTCCTTTGCATTTCCTACTTTATTTATGTTGGGCTATGTGATGGGCTTTCTGGAATATTTTATTATGGGAAGAGGGATAATTCTTGCTTTCTACGGATTGTATACCTTTTTAGTATTATTCCATGCATTATTGTTGACTAAAAACATAAGTATTGCCGGTATGGCAGTTATTTCCACCTATATTCAAATGTTTTCTTATGGATATGGTTTCCTGAAATCCTGGATTTTGCTGAATGTTTTCAGAATGAAACCTGAGGATGCTTTTCCGCATCATTATTATAAAAAGTAATTTAAGTTTTGGCTAAAGCCGATCGAAAGAATTCTTTTTTGATAAATGGGCTAAAGTCCATTCCTATTGATTTTTTTGCTTGTAATTATACACAATCTTTGTCATTCCGCAGGAATCTAAGCGGCTGGAGTTATCAATTAAGAAAATAAAAAAAGGCTGTTTCAAACGAAACAGCCTTTTTTACAATAAATTTAGATGGTAGAAATGTTTTCATGGTGGTTAAGAACTCCTACTTTCAACATACATTCCTTCATTTTATGATAAGTTCTTTTGATATCGTGGTCTAGGCCAATGGAGAATCTGATCAGTCCGTCAGAAATCCCTATGGAAGCTCTTTCTTCTTCAGGGATTTCAGATGAGGTAGATTTTCCTGAGCATGAGAATAGGGTTTTATAGAATCCTAAACTCACGGCAAGATACCCCAGATTTTCTGTCTGCATCAGTTCCATCAGTTCATTTGCTTTTTCTGTTGTTCCGGCATCCAGAGTCAGTAATCCTCCGTATCCGTATTCTTCATGAATCATACTTTTCATTAATTCATGGTTTTTGTGTGATGGTAAACCTGGATAAGAGACCTTTAGTCCGTCTTTTTCGAATCTTTCTGCCAGATACATGGCATTGTGGCTATGCTGCTTGATTCTGATATGTAATGTTCTCAGGTTTTTTAAGATACTTGAAGATCTTAAACTGTCCATCGTTGGACCAAGAAGCATACACGCCCCGGAGTTTACATTTTTGGTGTCATCAATAAATGCCTGAGTTGCACAATATACTCCTCCTACGGTATCACTGCTTCCGTTGATAAACTTTGTTAAACTGTGAATCACCACATCAGCCCCGAATAATGTCGGAGAGATAGAAAGAGGAGAGAAGGTATTATCTACAATCAGTTTCAGGTTGTGTTTTTTACAGATTTCGGAAAGTTTTCTAAGGTCTGCTACTTCAAGTAACGGATTGCTCACACTTTCACAATAAATAACTTTAGTATTGGGAGTGATTGCTTTTTCTATAGATTCAAAATTGTTGATATCAACAAAAGTGGTTGCTACATTAAACTGAGGGAAGAAATTTTTAAGAAAAGCATAAGTTCCCCCGTAGATGGTTCGGCTTGAAATAATATGGTCTCCACTTTTGCACACCTGCATCAAAACGGAAGTAATAGCTCCCATTCCGGATGCCGTAACGTTGGCAGATTCTGTGTTTTCCATCTTGGCAAGAGCCTGGGCCAGATAAAGATTCATGGGTGATGAATGTCTGGAATACAGATAACACCCTTCCGCATTTCCTTCGAAAGTATCAAACATGGTCTTTGCGGAAAGGAATGTATAGGTAGAGCTATCAGAGATAGAAGGATTCACTCCTCCGAATTCACCAAAATACTGAAGATCCTGGATCTCATTGGCTGCGTTAAAGTTTTCCATAAATATTGTTTTATTTTATTGTTCCAATTTGCATTAATTTCATAATAATTACAATATAAATTTGAATTTATAGAATATAAAACTGTAAAATATTGTTTATTTAGAAAAAATATTTAGTATCTTCGATATTATTAAATTTTTACCAAAAAAATATCTATGGAACTTGACGAAACAGATAAGAAACTGTTACTTTTTTTACAGGAAGACTGTAAGCAAACCACCAAAGAGCTGTCCGGTAAGCTTGGATTGTCGGTTACAGCAATTTATGAGCGTGTAAAAAAGCTTGAAAATGCAGGGGTTATCTCAAAATATGTAGCCTTGCTGGACAAAAGTAAAGTTAAGAAAAATTTTATCGTGTTGTGTCATGTAAAACTAAGCCAGCATAAAAAAGAATTTGTACTGCAGTTTGAAAAGGAAGTGATGGATCTTCAGGAAGTAACAGAATGCTTCCATGTAAGCGGAGATTATGATTATATTCTTAAAATAGGAGTGAAAGATATTGAAGATTACCGCAGCTTTATGCTGACAAAACTAACAACGCTTCAACACATTGCAAGTACGCACAGTTCTTTTATGATCTCCGAAGTGAAAAATACGACGGCCATCATATTATAGATTATCAATGAGTTATTAGTCAGTTATTGGTCTGTTTTGGTTATTTTATCAATGAAATAATGAAGTCTTTTAATCTCTGTTCTTCCTTTGTTTTTACCATTCAAAAAACAGGTGGTTACAATCACCATTTTTAAATCAGGAATAACGCAGATAAGCTGTCCGCCATAACCGGTGGCTACAAAAGCCTGATGCCCGTTGGTTTTTCTTCGCCACCAGTAATAGCCGTAACCGTTGGCATTCGGCATGACATCCCAGGCATCCAGTTTTACCTGTTCAGAAGTAGATTCCTGAATCCATTTTGAAGAGACGATCTGTTTGCCGCTAAATTTTCCGTTGTTCAGGATCATAGTGCCGAATTTCAGCATGTCTTCAGGTTTCATAAACATTTCCGAACTTGCGATATTCCTGTTCATGGAGTCTGTATCCCATCTGGGAGTATTCATCTTTAATGGTCTGAAAAGATTTTCTGTAGCAAATTGCTTCAAATTCGTTTTTACGATTTTGGCTAATGCCGCACCGAAAAGATGGGTTTCACCGCTGTTATAATTAAATACAGTTCCGGGATATTCTTCAAAAGGAAGATCCAGTATAAATTTTACAGGATCACCGGAAAAAGACATAGCTGTCGAAATTTTTGAATTTTCAACCCAGTCAAAACCTCCCTGCATAGTCAGTAGGTTTTTTAAAGTTAGTGTATTTCTGATGGAATCATGAGCTACTTTTCCTTCAATATTGGAAATGTTTTTGAAGCTGCTCCTTGAAACATTGTATTCCGGAAGAATTTTTAAAACCGGAGTATTGAGGTTGGGAAGTATGTTTTTATCCTGTGCAATACCTGCCAGCACAGAGACAATACTTTTGGTGACAGATTTTATACTGAAGATGGTTTCTTTATTAGCGCCATGGAAATACTGCTCATAAATTACCTTATTATTTTGTGAAGCAATGAAAGATCCCAGAGAAGGAATACTATCATTAATTTCTTTGGTAAATCCGTCTGTAAACTCTTTGGGTAACTCTTTGTTGAAAGCTGCCTGTGATTTTACTTTAGGGCAGAATAAGGCAAGACATAACATTGTGATAGCCTGCAGAAGTTGCTTAGATTTCATTGTTTACAAAAGGAAGGATAAAATTATTAGTTGATGAAAAAAGTAAAAGCTAAATCGATTTGGATGAATCAATATAGCTTGTGCTTTCAATGCTTCTAAATTATGAAAAACAATGAAATTTTTGAATACGTTTTAAAGAATATTTTAAAGTTTTACAATGATTTTGATATAAAGTTTAAATTTTCAATATGCTTAAAGAAATTAAACCAAAACTCCATTTTTAGATGAAATAGGATCAGGAAGCTCTGTTTCTCCGCTCATCTGAAGAAGGTCTATTTCAATGGTTCTGCAGATTGAAAGCATCGGAACGTCAAACATTAATCCTGCAAAAGGATTTTCAGAATAATCTCCTACCAGTTCCATAATGATATAAATCCACCCGATGATGATACAGAAAGGAATAGAAGTCCATATTCCCCAATCGCCAAGCTTTGCAAACTCATTCACTAATCCTAATGGGAGAAGCATGATAAAGAGAATATTGAAAACAAAAGCTGTGCTGGCAAACTGTCTTGGAGATGGGAATTTCTTGATTCTTTCTGCCTGTCCCTGGAAATTATAGAATTCATTCAGGCTGTTTTGAAGCTGGGTCTGGTTGAATTCTGTGATGGCATTCATATTTTTCAGCTCATTGATGTCTTTTGCCTGCTGGGCAACTAAATAGGTGGCGAAGTTTTTATAATCGTTTTTAAGCTCATATTCTTCTTCAGAAAGATATTTGTGAAGGAAAATAGGGGCTCTTCCATAATCAGGAAAACCTGCCTTGATTAATCTGTTTCTTCTCAGGTTGATATTTCCGAATTTATTATTTTCAGTACTGATATGTTCCCATTCTGTAGGCACCAGAAGTTGTTCACGGAAAGTATATAGCCATGCAATATGACGATAAACGATTCTTCTCTTACGGTCTTCAAGATCAAAAACTCCAATTTCTTCATTTTTGGTATCGAAAGCATACACCATCGACGCAAATGAACGACTGGAATTCACAATTCCGCCCCATATTTTTCTGGCTTCCCAAAGTCTGTCATAGGCCTGGTTGTTTTTAAAACCCACAAGGAATGCTTCTGCTGTACCAATTAATGCTACAGGAACCCATGGAATTGTCATCCAGTGCCAGTTAAAGAAATAAAAGAAAACAGCAATCAAGGTACACCAGATAGAGATAAGGATAAGATGTACACCGGCTAGATTGAGGACCTGTTTATAATTGACGTATTTGGTTGTGATCATAAAGTTGCGTGGAATTTTTGGTGTGCAAACAAACAAAATAGATACCAAAATAAGGCATCCGTTCTGTTTATTAAAAATAATAAAAAAAACCTCTGATTTTTCAGAGGTTTCATATATTTAATATTTCAGCATTTCTTCGATCTTACTGCTAAGCTTTTCAGCATTTGGAAGCATCTCTTTTTCCAGCACCAGATTGATCGGGACAGCAGGTACATCCAGAGATCCCATCGTTTCTACAGGTGCATCAAGATACTTGAAGCAGTTTTTAGAAATACGATGCGCAAATGCTTCTGCAAAAGAGTTGTTGAGTTGCTCTTCTGTAAGAACGATACATTTTCCATGTGCTTTTACTCTTTCAAAAACAAGTTCTTCATCCAGAGGAATTAATGTTCTTAAATCAATTACTTCAACTCTTCCGTTGAAATTCTTGGCTGCTTCTTTAGCCCAGTAAACTCCCATACCGTAAGTAACTACTAATAAAGTTCTGCCTTTTTCAGTTTCATCTTTATCAGCTTCAATGATCACTTTACCTTTTCCGAATGGAAGAACATAGTCTTCAGCAGGTTCTATCGTTTTAGCATCTTCAGTTCCCGGAACTTTACTCCAGTATAATCCTTTGTGTTCCAGCATTACTACCGGATTCGGGTCATAATAAGCTGCTTTTAATAAACCTTTAAAGTCTGCAGCATTACTTGGGTAAGCTATTTTGATTCCTTTGATATTGGCAAGTATACTTTCAACACTTCCACTGTGGTAAGGACCGCCGCCGCCATAGGCTCCGATAGGAACACGGATGATATTGCTTACAGGGAATTTTCCGCCACTTAAATAGCTGGATTTTGAAATCTCTGTGATTAACTGGTTGATTCCCGGATAGATATAATCTGCAAACTGAACCTCAACGATGGGTTTCAATCCCACAGCGCTCATTCCGGCTGTAGATCCAATGATATAAGCTTCCTGAATGGCTGTATTGAATACTCTTTTGCTTCCGAATTTTTTTCCTAAAGTAACCGTTTCACGAAAAACTCCACCAATTCTTTCCCCTACATCCTGCCCGTAAAGAAGAGCTTCCGGATGTTTCCACATCAATTCCTGTATTGCATGGATGGCAGCATCTACCATTACAATTTTTTCTCCGTTGGCAGGTTCACGTGTTCCAGTTTCCTCAGTGATTGGAGTAGGAGCAAAAACGTGCTGCATTACAGTTTCAGGCTTTGGATCTTCTGCATTTTTAGCTTTTTCGAAAGCTTCTTCAGCTTCAAGACGTGCCTTTTTAGTTATTTGCTTTAAAAGATCCTCATCAACACCTGTTTCCAGTAAATGTTTTCTAAGGATTTCCCCCGGATCTTTAGCTCTGTGTTTTGTTAAGTCTTCTTCGTCTCTATAGAATTCTCTTCTTACTCCTGAAGTGTGATGTCCGATCAATACAGTCTTTGCACAGACAACCAACGGTTTTCTTTCTGTTCTTACAAAGTCTACGGCTTTTTTCATAGCTTCAAAACTTTCTACGAAATCAGTTCCATCTACTCTCATTCTGCTTAATCCGGTAAATCCAGCTACAAAATCATAAGCGTCACAGGTTCTTGCCTCGTCTTTTGTTACGGAAATTCCCCATTCGTTATCCTGAACCAGAAAGATAATAGGAAGCTGGTGTAAAGCGGCAAATTGTAAAGCTTCACTTACTTCACCTTCTGTCACAGAATTATCTCCAAGACTACAAACCACAACAGGATTGTTTTCAAAATTCTGAAGGTTGAAATCCTGAATGTATTTGATACCCTGTGCTACTCCTGTCGTAGGAATGGTCTGCATTCCTGTGGCAGAACTCTGGTGAACAATTTTTGGCTTGTTTTCATCCCTACTTGAAGGGTGTGAGTAATATGATCTTCCTCCCGAAAAAGGATCATCAGCTTTGGCTAGTAATTGAAGCATTAATTGATAAGGTTCAAAACCGATCCCTAAAAGAATACTTTCGTCTCTGTAATAAGGAGAAACCCAGTCTTCTTTCTTTAGCTGATAAGCTGTTGCAAGCTGAATAGCTTCGTGACCTCTGGAAGTACTGTGAACGTATTTACATACATTTCTGTTTTCTTCATAGATGTCTGCCATGGCTTTCGCCAGCATCATATGATTATACGCTTTGAGTAATATATCCTGAGAAACTTTTTCGTGAAGTGCATTTTCCATAGGAAGCAAATATACATAAAAAAACAAAATACTAACAACTGTTAGTATTTTGTGTAAAATCTTTGTTGATATAGGTTATTCCTTAATCACTTTTTTAGAAATAACATCTTTGTCTGTTTTTACTTCAATGATGTAAATTCCTTTTGTGTAAGTGGATAAATCTACTGCTTCTTTATCATTGTTAATGACACCTGTCTGTAATTTTTTACCTGAAAGATCATAAACATTAAAAGTAGACTTTTTAGGCGCTTTTAATATATTGGTAAAGTCTTTTACAACACTTGGAGCTACGGTTACAGCATCCATTGCGAATCCTGTTTCTTTAGTTCCTAATACTTCAGTAAATCCTGTTACGATAACAGAGTAGTTTTGAGGAGAAGTAACACTCGGAGAAGCGTTATTTTTTAATGTTCCTTTATGGGAAATTTCAATTCTATAAACAGCTCCTGGTGTCGGAGTATCAATAACTACCTGTTCAACATTGTCCACTGTATTGTCTCCTTTTGTTGCAGGCAACATTGGGTTATTGGCATCCAGTTTCCACGGAAGGTACGTTGTGTTGTTTGTTGTATTGATAATCTTTACATCTAAATCATTAATTAATCTTGAAGTTCTGTTGTTATATAGATTATCCCACTGATTTGTAATGTTAGTGTACTCCGGATCAATCCAGGATATGGTTACTTTTAAGGGTTCAGTTCCGGATGCTTTAACTGTCTTAGTATTAACCGTACCATTATTTAATGTTTCA
The DNA here is from genome assembly GCF_002025665.1 of Chryseobacterium indologenes. Taxonomy (GTDB): domain Bacteria; phylum Bacteroidota; class Bacteroidia; order Flavobacteriales; family Weeksellaceae; genus Chryseobacterium; species Chryseobacterium metallicongregator. The sequence continues at coordinate 1,532,050 of NZ_CP018786.1, forward strand.
TCATTAAATATGATGGTGTTGTTGGATTTTCCTACAAGAAGTTCAGCACCTTTTTTTGCATTAATGTATCCCCATCCGTACCATGGATCTGGGCCTATCTGACCAGCTTCAAGAGCTGAATGTACCATTAAAGTTTTTGAAGCAGAAGCAATAAGCTGAGCATTGTTGAATAGGGATTTATAAATCTGCATCCAAAGTCCAATAATTCCGGCTACCTGAGGAGCTGCCATTGAGGTTCCGCTATTCACTTGCCAGGTTACACTTCCAGTTGTATTTTCTGCAGTAGATGCCATCCATACATCGGTGCCCGGAGCAGAAATATCTGGTTTAATACCACCGTCATCTCTTGGTCCTGCACTACTATAATCAGACTTTAAAACATCTGTAGCTGCAGTATATCTACTGCTATTTGTTGTAATAGGATCTGTTGCACCCACTACAATAATGTTTTTAGCTAATGAACTATACCCTATACAGTCATACCCTTGCGCACAGTTAGCAGGTGGTTCTGTACCTGTTGCATACGTAGAATACCCTGATCCGTTATAATAATAAGCTGTTGTAGGACTGCCTGAATACCCTGGTCCGAATCCGAAATAATTTCCGGCAGATTTCACGATAGTATACGTTGGGTTATTATAAACGATTGCATCATAAGCTCGGTCATTGGTATAATAGGTTCCCATTAGATCGTAATTAGTTCCGGAAATATAATTTCCTCCCCAATACCATCCGTTGGCAGGATATCCGTTTGCTGTAGTTTTATAATCCCAGGCAGCATTTATACCATAAGAGTGATTGGATATTTTAGGTTGAGCCAGCAAGATTTTATCAAATACAGTACTTGTGGCTGAGTTACCCGGTAGTGTTGTTGTTGCAAATCTGTAAGAATCCATTGTTGAGTTTAATGCGATTCCCATTGCATTTCCTGTGACTACGACTCCATTACTTGTGGCTGATAAAGGCGAAGATTTTGCACCGATAATACTTGCTACACCTGTTGAATGGGCACTATAAGCATTAGTGGCTGCCTCTTTGTTGGAAATTCTACCTGCAGCGTTATTAAAAGCGGTATGAGCTTCATAAATTCTACCTCCATCAAAAATTGCATATACAATTCCTTCACCTTTAAATGATCCGGCTAGTCCATTGACACCTCCGGCAGTTGTTAAGGCATCAACATTGTTATTTAAAATTTGAGTTTGATCTTCTGACTGGTAAAAGTTGGGAACATTTCCACTAAACCCGGCCAGATTTTCTCTCATTTCCTGAATTATTTTTTGAGTTTCAGGATTTCTATCACTACCAAATCTTCTAGAAACATAAGAGTCAAACTTTTCATTATTCTCTTTGTTTTGCCTTTCAAATTCTCTCTTTAAACCATCGTTGTTTTGTGCACTTACTAAAGCTATTGCTAATGTGCTGATGAGAAGTAGATGTTTCTTCATTTTAGTTGTTGAAATATTAAAATTGTAATTCATCAAATATATGGTAAATATTTAGTAATTAATTATTTTGAGTGAATAATTCTAATTTTTTTAATTGTATTTTAATATTTTATTTCAACATTGTTTGAGTTGGTTGTTTTTTTTACAAAATAAAACCGTTTAACTATTCTGAATATTGTACGTTTTTGTCTTTTATCATAAACTAATAATTGGAAAAAATGAAGTAACTTTACATTCTCTTTTTATAAAAAAGTTAGAACATTATATGTATTTAATTTTTGACACAGAAACAACCGGTTTACCAAAAAATTTCAACGCTCCGCTTTCAGATTCGGATAACTGGCCAAGAATGGTTCAGATTGCATGGCAGGTACACGATGATGACGGAAACTTGATTGAAAACCAGGATTATATTATAAAACCTGAAGGGTATGATATTCCCTTCAACGCAGCACGTATTCACGGAATTACAACCAAGATTGCCAATGAAGAAGGACGGGATCTGCAGGAGATTCTTGAAGAGTTTTCTAAAGTCCTTGAAAGGGTAAGGGTGGTTTCCGGACATAATGTAGAATTCGACTATAATATTGTAGGAGCAGAATTTTACAGAAAAAATCTGAAAGATAATCTTCAGGAAAAACCCAAAGCAGATACCATGATTTTGGGAACCGATTTCTGTCAGCTTGGCGGAGGACGTGGAGGAAGATTCAAACCTCCGAAACTTGAAGAGCTTTATGAAAAACTTTATGGAAATAAATTTGATGAAGCCCATAATGCTGCTGCCGACGTAAATGCTACTGCCAGAGCTTTCTTTGAAATGGTAAGAATTGGAGTAGTACCCGCTGAAACATTAAAGATTTCAGAAGATCAGCTTGCTTATTTCAGAAGTCTTTATCCGGATCCGATTAAGCCTTTCAATATAGTTATCAGAAGGCAGGTTGCTGATTTTCATAATAAGAAAAAGCAGCAGGATTTTGGAAGTATTGACGAAATTGATTTAGGTAAATATTTCAATTTTGATAATCACAGTGTTTTCTCTACACTTACCGCTACTTCAAGCATCAATGATTTGATTAAAAAAGCTTCTGATGAAAACTTCCCGGCCGTCGGTATGGTGGATCTGGGAAACATGATGGGAGCTTTCAAATTTGTTTCAGCAGTAGAGGGGGCTAATGGAGACAGGGCAAAGAAACATAAAGAATACCTTGCAAAAAAACAGGAAGCAGAAGAAAACGGAACAGAGTTTAATGAAACTGAGCCTGTTTCCGAACCACTTATACCAGTTGTAGGCTGCGAATTTTATATTTCGGAACGTTATGAACAAAAGCAGTTTACGAAAGATGATCCGGACAGGAGGACACAGGTGGTGCTTTTGGCGAAAGATTTTAATGGATATAAAAACCTGGCAAAGCTTTCCAGTATTGGATTTCTGAAAGGATTCTATTTTGGAGTTCCGAGGGTGAGCAGAGAGTTGATAGCCCAGTATAAAGAAGGGGTCATAGCTTTGACTTCTGGAATTATGGGAGATATTCCTGATGCGATTTTAAATACCGGTGAGCAGAAAGGGGAAGAACTTTTCAAGTGGTGGAAAGATACCTTTGAAGATGATTTTTATGTTCAGATTCAGAATCATAAACTGCCTGAAGAAGAGCATTTGAATGAAGTTTTGTTATATCTGGCGGATAAATATGAGGTTAAAATTCTAGCTCAGAATGAAACTTTTTATACCAATAAGGATGATTCTAATATCCAGGATATTGTAAGCTGTATCAAAGATGGTGAAAAGCTGACAACACCTATTGGTAAAGGATTCGGTAAAAGAAGAGGGTTGGCTACAGGTGAATATTTTATTAAAAATTCTGATGAAATAAAAGAAGCCTTTTTAGCTTATCCTGATGCTTTTGATGCTTATGAAGAGTTTACGGCAAAGTTTAAACCATATACTTTAAAAAGGGACGTTCTCCTTCCGAAGTTTGATATTCCTGAAGAATTTATCCATGCAGAAGATGAGGTAGACGGAGGAAAAAGAGGGGAGATGGCTTATCTTACCTATCTTACCTATGAAGGGGCGAAAAGAAGGTATGTCGATTCGGGGCTTATGAGTGAAATTTCTGCTGAAATTAAAGAACGTCTTGACTTCGAGCTTGAAGTAATTGCCAATACCGGTTATCCGGGATACTTCCTTATTGTACAGGATTTCTGTAACGAAGCTCGTAATATGGGTGTTTGGGTTGGCCCTGGAAGGGGATCTGCCGCAGGATCTGCTGTAGCTTACTGTATTGGAATTACCAATGTAGATCCGATTAAATATGATCTCCTTTTTGAGAGATTCCTAAACCCGGAAAGGGTTTCCATGCCCGATATTGATATCGACTTTGATGATGAAGGACGAGATAAAATTATCAAATGGGTAGTTGAAAAATATGGGAAAACTCAGGTAGCACAGATTATTACGTATTCAGTGTTGGGTGGAAAATCTGCCATTAAAGATGCCGGAAGAGTTTTGGATGTCCCAATTCCTGACACGAACAATATTGCTAAGTTGATTCCTCCGAGTCCGGGGATGAACATTGCGAAAGCGTTAGCAAAATATGATAAATTAAAGCCTGAAGAACAGATGCTCGTTGATGAGATGAGGTATGTTCTTGAGAGTCCTGATGATGCGAGACATGGTGTTTTGGCGAGTGCCAAAAAGATGGAAGGGTGTATCAGAAATACCGGAATTCATGCCTGTGGGGTAATCATTACACCGGAAGATGTGAGTAATCTGGTTCCTGTGACCATTGCTGCGAAAGATGCTGATATCTTAGTATCGCAGTTTGATAACTCCGTTGCGGAAAGTGCAGGTCTTTTAAAGATGGACTTCCTGGGGTTGAGAACTCTGACTATTATTAAAGATGCATTGAAGCTGGTAAAAGCTAGATATGATATAGATATTGATCCGGATCTTATTCCGCTTGATGATACCAAAACGTATCAGTTATTTAAAGAAGGAAGAACGGTCGGGATTTTCCAGTATGAAAGTCCTGGGATGCAAAAATACATGAGAGAGCTTAAGCCAACGGTTTTTGCCGATCTTATTGCCATGAACGCATTGTACCGTCCAGGTCCGATTAAATACATTCCAAACTTCATCAACAGAAAGCATGGAATTGAAGAAATTGTTTATGATTTACCGGAAACAGAAGAGTATTTAAAGGAAACATACGGGATTACCGTTTATCAGGAGCAGGTAATGCTTTTGTCTCAAAAACTGGCCAACTTTACAAAAGGTGAAGCTGATACTTTGAGAAAAGCGATGGGTAAAAAGCAGATTGATGTTCTTAATAAAATGTACCCGAAATTCATTGAAGGTGGTAGAAAAAACAATCTGAATGAGGAAAGGTTAGAGAAAATCTGGAATGACTGGAAAGCCTTTGCGGAATATGCCTTCAATAAGTCTCACTCAACGTGTTATGCTTTTATTGCTTACCAGACAGCTTATTTAAAAGCAAATTATCCCGCGGAATATATGGCAAGTGTAATGAGTAATAACATTAACAATACGGATTCTATTACCATGTTCATGGAAGATTGTAAGAGTATGGGAGTGGATGTATTAGGACCGGATGTAAATGAATCTCAATACAAGTTCTCTGTAAACGAAAAAGGGCAGATACGTTTCGGATTGGGAGCAATCAAAGGAATTGGTGAAGGACCGAGTGAAGGAATTACAAGGGAAAGAGAAAACGGAAGATTTAAAAATATTTATGATTTCTTTGAAAGAATAATGCCTTCCCAGATGAATAAGAGGGTAGCGGAAAGTTTAGTGCTTGCCGGAGCTTTTGATGAGCTTGATTCTTTCCATAGAGGACAGTATTTTGATATTGATATGGCTGGAAAGACCAACCTTGAAAGACTTATCAGATACGGACAGAGCTTCCAGGAAAGCAAAAACGAGATGGAACATTCTTTATTTGCTGATTTTGCAGAAGAAGTTCAGATTGAGCAGCCTAAATTAGCACCTTGTCCGGAATGGCCAAATATGCATAAGCTTAATAAAGAAAAGGAGATCATTGGTTTCTATCTTTCTGCGCATCCGCTGGATGAGTTTAAATACCAGTTCCAGTTTATGCAGGGGCAGCTTTCTAAAAAATCTGTTCTTGAAAAAAATGAGGAAGATAAAGTAGTTACGGATGAAGCGCCTGTATTGGAACAGGATGCTCAGGATGATGCTGTAGATCTTACAGAAATTGTCTCAGATGATGTAGTGGCTGGTGAAGAGGAAGTAGTGGAAGAGGTAACTAAAAAAGCAGAGCCCAAAGGAAATTTCTTATTCCTGAATCTGGATGAGGTTGATGCTTATAAAGAACAGGCTTTTTCCAATAAACAGGAGGAATTATTTGAAGAGAAAAAGAAAGACTGGAAAACGCTTCAGAAAGAGAGAGAAAATGGCGGCGGCGGGAAAGAATATACAGTAGCCGGTCTTATTACGGAATATAGGGTTCAGGATGGTTTTAGAAGTGGTGAGAAAGTGGCTTTTGTTACGCTGGAAGATTATTCCGGTTCGTACTCATTCAGACTCGGGGACAGAGATTATATGAGATTGAAGGAGAAACTGGAAGTTCAGAGGTTTGTTATTTTTAAAATAAAATTCGCTCAGGTAAAAGATGGAAGAGTCTTCGTTAATGTAAATGATGTCATAGAGCTTCAGGAAGCATTTGAACGTTTTGCGAAGAGTATATCTTTAGTAATGGATGTAATGGATGTAAGACCTGAAGATCTCGATTTTTTCAGAACGGTTCTCGATAGAAACAAAGGAAATCAAAAATTGAAATTCTTTATTAAAAATATCGAAGATGACTCTCATATTGAAGTGCAGTCTATGAAACATTCGGTGGATCTTAACGGAGATTTGATTAAAGAAATTCAACTTCTTAATAAATATGAGTTTTATTTAAACTAGAAAATACCTTATAATAAAAAAGAGTGGCTTAGGTCACTCTTTTTTTTGTTTACATATTGTCAATATTAGTGAAAAATTTTAAATATTTTTTTATGTTAAATAGAAAAATTTTCTGAAGTCTATTTTAGTTGTATAGTATTTAAATATTTGATTTTCAGTAATTTATTATTTTTCAATGTATTGCGAAATAATAGTTAAATTTAAATAAATGTTTAGTTTTATTGTGTTTTAATGGTATTTTTAAGTGTTTTTGTTTAATATTTTATGATATTTTAAATATTTAATTTAAATTTTAAATTAATATTTATACATTTACCGCCCTAACTTATATTATTACTATTTATGAAGAAATTACTACTATTAAGTCTATTTTTAATAGCTTCCATTATGAATGCCCAGGTAACACTCGGCAGTGGGACGTCCCAGGGCGGATACGTCCCGGTTGATGTCAACTACGGATATAACTACACCCAGCAGATTTTTACTAAAAGTGAAATTAATGCGAGTGCTGCAGGTACTATTACCGGGATGAAGTTTTATCTTCCGAACAATGCTGATATTTCAAAATCTGTAGATTGGGTAGTGTATGTAGCTCATACGACCAAAACTTCTTTTTCCAGTACATCGGATTGGATTCCTGTGTCTGGTATGACTCAGGTTTTTGCGGGTACTGTAAGTGCTTCAGGAGGAGAAGTGATTGTCAATTTTACAACTCCTTTTGCTTATAACAATACAGATAACCTTGTGTTTGCTATAGATGAGAATACTGCTGATTATACAGCAACCACAAACAAATTCTACACCTATACCGGACCTTCTAATTCAACGCTGTATAATAGAAGTGACACTGTAAACCCAGACCCGGCATCACCTCCAACAGGATCAAGAACAACAACAAAATCAGTTACAGGTCTGTTGGGACTTACTCCGGCAACAGCTCCAGCTTGTCCTGCAGTTTCTGCACCTGCTACTGCAGCAACCAATGTTTCTGTAATGCCTACGATTACCTGGACTGCTTCCAACTATGCTTCATCATATAAGATTAGTATAGGAACAACACCTGGAGGAACAAATGTTATGAATATGCAGGATGTAGGAATCACAAACTCTTACACTTTAACCAGTTCTTTGAGTTTCAATACTCAATATTACTATACAGTATATGCTGTAAATTCTGCAGGTACTTCTACAGGATGTACAGAAAGATCTTTTACCACAATGGCTACATTGGGATGCCCGTCTGTGAGCGCACCTACAAGTGCTCAGGTTGGTATACCTGTATTACCTACTTTCTCTTGGTCTGCTGTAAGCGGAGCATTAGGATATAGATTAAGTATTGGGACATCTGCGGGTGCTTCCAATGTTTTGAGTAATTTTGATATGGGAAATGTTACTGCTTATACCCTTACTTCTGCGCAGCAACTGAATCCGACAACTCAGTATTATTATACTGTTGTAGCTTATAACGGTGGTGTAGTATCAACAGGGTGTACTGAAAGAAATTTCACGACTACTGTAGTACCTCCGGCAAATGATAATTGTTCAGGTGCAGTGGATGTAACAGTAAATCCTTCTTTAACCTGTACTGCTACAACTCCTGGTAATACTTTGGGAGCTACAGAATCTATGGCTGCAGGTACTTGTTTCGGAGGCCCGAATGATGATGTATGGTATAAGTTTACTGCAACGGCAGCAAGTCATGTAATAGCGATATCTAATATAACTTCTACCGGAACTACAACAGGAACTACTGATATGTATTTCCAGGTATTGTCAGGAAACTGTGGTACTTTGACAAGTCTACTGTGTTCTGATGCTGAAACAAATATTGTTACCGGTCTTACTCCGGGACAGACTTATTATGTAAGAGTTTATACTTACTCTACTACGGTTACAGCTAATGCGAGCTTTAATATTTGTGTAAGTACGCCGCCACCGCCACCAGCAAATGATGACTGTGCTAATGCTGTGGCAATTACAATCAATCCTGATATGAGCTGTACAAGTATAACATCAGGAACAACATTAGGAGGAACAAGTTCAGGAGTTGCTCTTGGATCTTGTTCAGGAACGGCTGATGATGATGTTTGGTATAAATTTACTGCAACAGGAACAGGTCATACTTTTCAGTTGAAGAATATAGTTTCTGTTGGAACTGCTTCTACGACATCTTTGTATGCTCAGGTATTCAGTGGTGCTTGTGGAGCTTTGGTAAGTACTACATGTATCAGCTCAAATACAAACTTTACAAACTTAACAGGTCTTACAGCGGGTCAGACTTATTATGTAAGAGTGTATACGTATGATGCTAATTCGGGAGCGAGTTTTTATGCAAATTCTTTTGATATCTGTATGGGAACACTTCCTGCTGCTCCTGCTAATGATGAGTGTTCAGCTGCTGTTTCCTTATCAGTAAACTCTACTTTGACATGTGCTACACCTGTATCGGGAACAACTTTAAGCGCAACTAACTCAGGGTTGGCGGTAAGTCCATGTACAGGAACGGCTGATGATGATGTTTGGTATAAATTTACCGCTACAGGTACTGATCATGTAGTAATGCTTTCAAATGTTACTGCGGTTGGAACTTCTACATCAACGAGTTTATACACTCAGGTGTTCAGTGGTGTTTGCGGTACTTTGACAAGTATTAAATGTGGTACTTCTGTAAATACTCCACTTACTGGTCTTACTGCAGGTCAGACTTATTATGTGAGAGTTTATAATTCTAATACGAATGGTACTACGCTGTATGCTAATAGCTTCAATATTTGTATTGGTACGCCTCCGCCACCTCCTGCAAATGATGACTGTGCAAACGCTACAGTTCTTTCTGTGAGCAGTACTGATGCTTTCCTAAACGCTGTGAACGGTTCTACTGTAAGTGCTACTCAGAGTTCAGGAGTTACAGCTCCTACATGTAGTGCATCTGGAATCAATGATGATGTTTGGTATTCGTTTACTGCAACAGCTGCTACGCATCTTGTACATGTTTTATATACTGATAATGCAACAAGTACACAGATATATTCTGGAACATGTGGGGCTTTAACAGCTATGACTTGTTTTGATGGTGCTTATGGAAATTCCAACATATTGTTACAAAATCTTGCTGTAGGTCAGACATATTACGTGAGAGTGTATTCTTCTACAAGTACGGCAACTACAACATCTAATTTCCAGATTGCAGTGACTACTCCTTCGCCTGTAGTTAATGATACATGTGATACAGCTACTGCGATAGCTTGTAACGGAACAGTTCAGGGTGTAAATGCACTGGCTGGTGATGAAACTCTTCCTGCTTCATCATGTGGTAGTACAGGTTCTACTGCATCTTATAAAGGAGTGTGGTATACAGTAAAAGCTACTGAAAATGGGCCTATTACTATTGATGCTTGTGGTACACAATATGATGCATATCTAAGAGTATACACGGGTACTTGTGGTTCACTTACTTGTTTTAGTAATAGTTCTGGTGTAGGGTATGCTGATGCCGGATGTACAGTTTCTCTTTATAATGCTCCTACATTAACCTTTACAGGAGTTGCTGGTACTACGTATTATATCTTGCTTACAGGATATGCTGCAACCAGAGTTGGTAACTACAGTATTTCAGTAACTCAAGGCTGTTCTGGTCTTGCAACAGCTGAGGTTGAAAAGAAAAATAATGAGATTAAAGCTTATCCTAATCCATTTGTGGATGTTCTGAATATCTCAGATGCTTCTAAAGTAAAATCTGTTTCAATTGTTGATGTTTCCGGAAGATTGGTGAAAACCATTGATAATCCTTCTTCTGAACTTCAATTGAGAGACCTGAAACAAGGAATGTATTTAGTAGTATTGAATATGAAAGACGGATCTAAACAAACGGTTAAGGCAATTAAAAGATAAAATTTATTAATCATATCCTATGAAACGGCAGCTATTTGGCTGTCGTTTTTTATTATTATTTGTGGTGTAGATGCCTACAGATCTATCATTATTTCTTTTTTTTAAAACTTAAAAAAAGATGTTTCAAATTATTGTAAATTCGTGGATGTATTAATAACCAAAAACTTATACATGAAGAAAATCTTATTTTTATGCTTACTAATGGTAAGTATTGTACTAAGTGCTCAAATTAAATTAGGTGCAGGAAGTACAGACGTGGGTAATGCGCCAGTTGGTAATGCTTTTAGATCTTATTCTCAGCAGATTTATACAAAACAAGAGATCAATGCTGATGCTGCAGGTAATATTACAGGACTTAAATTTTATGTAGCGCCTTCTGCTAACATGGGGTATGCCGCACAATGGGATATTTATCTTGGGCATACAACGAAAACTACTTTTGCGGCTAATGATAACTGGATTCCAACAGGGCCGATGATAAAGGTTTATTCAGGTACGGTTGCTAATACAAATGGTGTGATAGATATTACTTTTACAACTCCATTCCCGTATGATAATGCCCAGAATTTAGTAATTGGAGTTCATCAAAAGATGTTTAATGATATTCCTCCTAATCAGTTTTTTGTTTATAGTACTACAGAAGGGGGAGGGGTTTTTACTAATTCTCCAGTCTATTCAGGTGATCCTTCAACGAGTTCAAATGGAACGCCTTTGCCTTATAAATCTGTAGTAAGCCTTCAGGGTTTGGTACCAAGTGTTTTACCTGTTTGCCCTGCTGTTTCTTACCCTGTTAATAATGCAATCCTTTTACCCACTTCTCCGGTTATTACCTGGGCTGCATCACCAGGAGCTACAGGGTATAAGGTTTCTATAGGGACTACTCTGGGAGGAACGGATGTGGTTGATCAGCAATCGGTAGCTACAACAAGTTTTACTCCATCATCTCCACTATCGGTTTATACAACTTATTATCTGAGTGTAAATGCTGTTGGGTTGGCTGGTGAGTCTTCCGGTTGTGTTAATATCAAATTTAAGACGGGAGCATTGCCTCCATCTAATGATGAATGTACAAATGCTGTGGATTTAGTTGTTAGTCCAACTATGGATTGTACAAATTTTACTCCTGGTACAAATTTAATGGCGTCTGTATCTAATCAGGGGCAAAATTCATGTATTAATTCTTATAGTCATAATGATGTGTGGTATAAATTTACTGCTATAGCTTCCAAACATATGATTAAATTAAGTAATATAACCTCCGTAGGAGAAGTAAATAATAAGTTTATATATTTTTCTGTTTTTAAAGGAAGCTGTGGTAACTTAACAACTATTGCATGTAGCGACGAACCTCAATATTATTCAATTGTAAGTAATCTTACCCCGGGTGAAACTTATTACGTAAAAGTGTTTACTCGTGCTAATTATGGTGCTGCTCAAAATTTTGATATATGTGTGGTAACGTTTCCGCCACCACCAGTCAATGATGAATGTGGAAATGCTATAGACTTACCTGTAAATCCTGATTTGAATTGTGCAAGCATTACTCAAGGAACTATTATATCCGCGACAGATTCCAGTCTGTCACCTGTTACTTGCTATAATAGTCCTAATTATGATGTATGGTTCAAATTTACAGCAACAGGTAATAAACATGTTATTAAATTAAGTAATATTATCTATAAAGTCCCGGTATTTTTTGCTCCTACTTTACGTTTTCAGGTTTATAAGGGGGATTGTAATAGTTTAGCTAGTCTTTCTTGTTCTTATCTGAATGCTTTGGTTGTAGATAATCTTACAGTAGGAGATACTTATTATATAAGGGTTTATAGTAGTTCGACGCAACAATCCAGTGCTATGGATTTTGATATATGTATAGGGACAGATAATACACCACCTCCTCCCAATGATGAATGTATAAATGCCATTACTTTGCCTGTAAATTCTGATGTGAATTGTTCCGTTGCAACAGCTGGTAGTACAATGGGGGCTACAGCATCGAATATATCAGCTCCTACATGCAATGGTGTTGCAAAACCGGGAGATGTCTGGTTTAAGTTTACGGCTACCGCAACAGGTCATTTGATTCAATTGAAAGATTTGGTTTCTCTTGGGGTGCAGTTCGGTAATGAAATCTACTTTCAGCTTTTTAGTGGTGATTGTGGTAACCTTACAAGTATTAAATGTTCCCATCGTATGGGCGGGGTTTCCGGGCTTACAATAGGCCAAACTTATTATATAAGAGTATTTAATACTAGATACCCAAGTGAAGTTGTCGGATTTAATATATGCATTGGAACATTGCCGCCGGTTCCAGTTAATGACAGTTGTTCCGGAGCTTTGGTTGCTTCTGTATTTCCTTATAGTTACACACAAACAGATGCGTTAGCTGCAACTAATAATAATGGATTTGTTACAACTTGTAGCCCGGCAATGAATGATGGTACATGGTTTACGTTTACAGGGGACGGTTCTACTCATAAAATTATAGTATCACCTATAGGAAGTGAATTTCCTAAGGTTGGAGTTTATAAAGGAGGGTGTGGAAGTTTAACTTGTATTACCATAGGTTGGCATTCTACACCAATATCGATTGATACTGTTCCGGGAACTGTGTATTATGTGAATGTTGGGAATGAAAGTTCAACTGTGGATTTTTTAGAATTTCCTTTTACAATTACTATTTCCAAAGGGACTTTGGGAGTTTCTGAAGTTTCTAAAAACGGAGAAAGTATAGAGGTTTATCCGAATCCATTTAGAGATACCCTGAATATTGCAAAACCAGATAAAGTAAAATCAGTTTCCATTCTTGATTCTGCCGGAAGATTGGTTAAAACAATTGAAAAACCTTCCTCTGAACTTCAGTTGAGAGATCTGAAAGAAGGAATGTATTTAGTAGTGCTGAATATGAAAGACGGATCTAAACAAACCGTTAAGGCTATTAAGAAATAAATAATTTCTTTTAAAAATAGAAAAAAGAGACTGTTCAATTGGAGCGGTCTCTTTTGTTTATAAGGGTAATTGTCTTTTGTTGAAAGAAAATTTGTATTTGTTGTCATATGATGAAAAAAATATTTTTTTTATTGTTGATTTTCACTAGATTTGATTAACTAATACTGATTTATATGAAAAACTTTTTACTCGTTGGTTTCTTAATAACTGGCTTTTTATCCTCTGCGCAAACCTATTGTACGCCTGCGTTCGCTAGTGGCTGTAGTGGCGGGGATGTGATAGATTCTTTTGCAATTCCGGGAGCGGGATTTGATCATCCGAATACAGGTTGTTCTACTGATGCATATGGAGATTATACTTCTATGACGATTAATCTCAGTGCAGGTTTAAGTTATGATTTTAGCGTTAAACATGATTACAGTGATCAGAATGTTCGTATCTGGATAGATTTCAATAACGATGGAACTTTTGATGATGCAGCTCCGGAGCTTGTAGCTTCTGCAAGCAGTACGCTTGTAGGAGGTGATAATATTACAGCAGGACTTATAACAATTCCTTCAACTGTAACTCCAGGTACTTACAGAATGAGATTAGGGGATAGATTCTCCGGAGATCCTATTCCTTGTAATACAGATGGATATGGAGAAGCTCATGATTATACAGTAGTAATTGGGGCGGTTCCGACTTGTTTTGCTCCGACTGCTTTAACAGTATCTGCTGTTACGGCAAATTCAGCTCAGGTAGGATGGACAGCTCCGTCTTCTGCACCAGGAAGCGGCTATGAGTATTATTATTCAACTTCCAGTACGTATCCAACTGCTGCAACAGTAGTTTCAGGGGCAAGCAGTGGATTAACTGCCAATCTGTCTACACTTGCACCAGCTACTACTTACCATGTATGGGTGCGTTCTGTATGTAGTTCTTCTAATAAGAGTGCATGGTCTCAAATGTCCACATTTATGACCTCGTGTGTTGCTGTGGGAGTACCTTATGCATTGGATTTTGAAAGTATAACTCCACCAGATATGCCAACTTGTACCTCGGTAGTAAATGATGGGGCAGGAAATATGTGGGAAACAGGTGATCTTGATGCTCAGGGATTTACAGGGAATGTTCTTCAGTATTCTTACGACTATGCAGAGAATGCGAATACCTGGTTTTTTACCAATGGAATTAATCTTACTGCAGGAGTGACCTACAGAATTAAATATAAATATGCCAATGCGGAAGGAACTGTATATGCTGAAAAACTGAAAGTTGCCTATGGAACTTCGGCTACAAGTGCAGGAATGACCAATACATTAGCAGACCACTCGGATATTGTTATCAGTACCGCAACAAGTGCTTTTGCGAACTTCACACCAACAACTACGGGAGTGTATTATTTTGGATTCCAGGCCTATTCTGATGCTAATATGAATCAATTATACGTTGATGATATTAATATAGATGTAGCACCGGCTTGTAGCGAACCTAATGCATTAGCTGTTTCTAATATTACCGCTGCAGGAGCTACAGTTTCCTGGGCAGCAGCCACTCCGGTTCCGGCTAGCGGCTATGATATTTATTACAGTACAACCAATACAGCACCTACAGCAACAAGTACCCCTAACTTTACAGGAGTTACTGCAACCACTTATAATATTCCAGGTTTAGCTGCTTCCACTCCTTATTACGTATGGGTAAGATCTGCATGTAGCGCAACAAGTAAAAGTATATGGAGTGATTCTGCTACCTTTACAACATTATGTTCAAGTACGAATATTCCTTATACAATAGATTTTGAAAACGTTACTGTTCCAGATCTACCTGGTTGCACAAATAATGTTAATGCGGGAACAGGAAACGATTGGGAAACAATGGATCCTCCTTCCGATAGCCAGGGATTCACTACCAATGTATTGAAATACCAGTATAACTCTTCCAATTCTGGTAATGCATGGTTCTTTACACAAGGATTGAATTTGACAGCAGGAGTGCAGTATACCATCAGTTATAAATATGGTAATAACTCATCAACCTATGTTGAAAAATTGAAGGTAGCATACGGAACTTCACCAGCTGCAGCAGCTATGACAGGTTCTATTGCAGATTATCCTTCAATTAATGATGAAATGGCTCATACAGAATCTATAACGTTTACTGTGCCTACAACAGGAGTGTATTTCTTTGGATTTAATGCGTATTCAGATCCAGACCAGTATAATCTGTATATTGACGATATCAGTATTAATAATGCGAACCTGGCAACAGCTGAAGTTGCTAAAGCGAAAAATAATATCCAGCTTTATCCTAATCCATTTACGGATGTATTGAATATCTCTGATGTGAAAAATGTTAAAAATGTAACGGTAACAGATGCTACAGGAAGATTGGTGAAAACTATTACCAACCCTGAATCTACAATCCATTTAAGAGATTTGATGCAAGGAGTTTATTTAATAACACTTGAAATGAAAGACGGATCCAAGCAGACTATTAAAGCTATTAAAAAATAATTCATCATTTAAATAAAAAAAGGGAAGGCGGGTCATTGATGATCCGTCTTTTTTTTATGAAGATTGAATAGAATTTGATTTGAAAAATATTGATGAAAAAAGATGAGCAAAATATTTTACTCATCTTTTTTATTTTATTCTGTGGTTGTTATTGATTATCAGATATTTTACATCGCACATTACCCATTGCTCAATACTCATCATTTATTGGGTACAGGCTGTATTTCTCCTTTATTCATAAGGTCAAATACGGTAGGGAAGAACATTGCTAATATAAAGTAGATGATGATCATCAGTACAATCAGTGCAAAAAGAATAATCACTAAGCTATTCGGTCTGTTTTTCTTTTTTGGTTCCATGATTTTGTGGTATTTTGTGAATAAATTTTACTTATACCAAATATTAAGCTAATTTCTTGCCACATTTCTTACAATACCTTGCATCATCATCAATATCATCATTACCACAGCGGTCACATACTATTTCCAGGTTCTGTCTTTTGTTTCTCATTTCGGCTGTTACAATTCCGGTAGGAACTGCAATAATGGAATAACCCGCCAGCATAAGAATAACAGCAAAGAACTTTCCTAAAGGCGTGATAGGCGATACATCACCATAGCCTACAGTAGTTACTGTAACAACTGCCCAGTAGATGGATTGGGGTATTGTTTCAAAGCCTTCTCTTCCGCCTTCTACCATAAACATAAGTGATCCTACAATGACTGAGAAAATAATCAGAAAGAGGAGAAAGATATAAATTTTCCTTGAACTGTTTTTTAATGCCCTTACAATAAAATACCCGTCATTCATAAAATCCAGCAAGTTGAAAATTCTGAACACTCTCAGCATTCTCAGCATTCTGAAAATGAGAAAATATTTAGTAACCGGGAAAATAAAGCTTAGAAAAAAAGGAACAAGAGCCAGGAAATCTATAATTCCGAAAAAACTGAATATATAGTTCCGTTTATTTTTTACCACCGCAATCCGCATAGAATATTCTGCTGTAAAAAAAATAGAGATGATCCATTCGAGAATCAGAAAGGTATAATGGAATTTTTTATCAAGCTTTGGTACACTTTCCATCATAATGATAGCAGTACTGGCAAGAATTAAAGACAATAATATGATGTCGAACAGTTTTCCAAGCTTCGTATCGGAGCGATAAATTATCCGGTAAAGGAATCTTTTCCAAAGTTTGTCTTCAGGAATCAGATTATGTTCTCTTTCCATTTATATAAGGTTATTTCACAGCGAAGTTAATAATTTCTATAATGTATACGGTAAATATATGATTGTTAAAAGAATCTTGCAAATGTTAAAGAAAAATCTATCATTAAAAAGTGAATTATAGTATGTTAATATTATGATTTTCAATGTGTTGTATTTAGTAAAATACGAATAAAATATGACATATAAAAATTAAATTTTTAACATTTTTTTGTCCAAGTTTGTAATTTTATTCTACAAAAGCTTTATATCATGAGAAAAATTTTAACCTTGTTTATTCTGTTTATAATAAGCAGTTTTGTTAACGCTCAGGTTGGGATTAATACTTCAGCACCGAATGGGGCTTCAGTACTGGATATAGTTTCCAACCAAAAAGGAATTCTTATTCCTCGTCTTACAGATACTGACCGGGATACTAACCTGGCAGATAACGACGTTTCCACAGTACCTCCTGCAGGTGTGGTAAACCCTAACCTTACTGCAGGAACCCTTATTTTTAATACGACAACGAATAATTTCCAGTATTGGGACGGTACCCTCTGGAGACAGCTTTTTGTTCCCACATCTTCTCAGGCTGGTAACGACGGTGTCGTTAAAATCAATTCTGGAAACGCAAATGTAAAACCCTCATTCAGTTTAAGTGCAGCAGGAAGCGGCTACGGACCAAGACAACAGGTACTGTATGCTACCCCGTTAGTCTTTGCCGCAAGCCCTACTACAAGCTGGCCGGAAACCACAGTTCCCTTTCCGGGAGTTACCAGTAATATCTATATTGCAGCCACCGGTAAATGGAGAGAAAATGAAATTAACGGGCAGGTTCACGTTTGGAGAGCAATTGCTACCATCACTCCGGGGTCTAACTCTTCAGGATCAATAAAGGCTACCTTAAAAAATCCCGATTCTGGTTTTGAAATTAACTCTATCCAGTTGGTACCGAGTGGTTCCAGTGGAACAGGGAATATTCTTACCTTTTATTTCTATACCATTGCAGACCCGGCGAGTCTTGATCCGGGAAGAGGATATCAACTTTTTATGGAATCCGATATCAACTGTAATGTAGTGGTAGAATCCTTTACAAGAGTATCTCTTTTCAAAGATTAACAGTCTTTTTTAATATCAAAATAAAACCGGTTTATGAAAGCCGGTTTTTTTATGGGTGTGGAAATTTTTCCCGTAAAATTAATATCTTCGCTGTAACTGTAAAATATAAAATTAATGAAGCTAAAAACTGTAATTGCAAAGATTGAAGAGGAAATAAGTATCAGACAGGCTGAAGATTTTGATAATGTAGGATTACTGTGTGGGGTTTATGACCGTGATGTATCAGGAATTCTGGTTTGCCATGATGCGTTGGAAAATGTGGTTGATGAAGCTATTGAGAGAAACTGCAATCTGATCGTTTGTTTTCATCCCATTATATTTTCCGGATTAAAATCTTTAACAGGGAAGAACTACGTAGAGAGAGCTGTTTTAAAAGCTATTGAAAATAAAGTAGCTATTTATGCCATCCACACCGCATTTGATAATGATTTCTTTGGAGTGAATCATGGGATATGCAGTCAGTTGGGATTAAAGAATATGAAAATTCTTCAGCCTAAAGAAAATAATTTAAAACAGTTGACGGTTTTTGTTCCCAAAGACTATTCAGAAAAAGTGAAAGAAGCCATGTTCTCAGCTGGAGCAGGAAATATCGGATTTTATGATGAATGCAGTTTTACAGTGAATGGTAACGGAACATTCAGGCCTGTAGAAGGTTCAAATCCGTTTTCAGGACAACAGGGAATTCGCGAAAATGCGGATGAAGATATGATCTCTGTGATTTTTGAAGGTTTTAAACAAGGGCAGATTGTAGGCGCTATGAAGACAGCGCACCCTTATGAAGAAGTAGCCTATCAGGTTTATAATCTGGATAATAAAAATCATCATGCCGGCTTGGGAATGTACGGTGATCTGGAAGAAGAAATGAATGAAAAAGATTTCCTTGGATTTGTAAAAGAAAAATTTGGTTTGGAAGTGATAAAACATTCCTCTTTTAACAATAAAAAAATCAAAAGAGTAGGGGTTCTGGGAGGCTCAGGAGCAAGTGGAATACGATCTGCAGCTGCCAAGAAATGTGATGCTTACCTTACCGGAGATCTTAAATATCATGACTATTTTCTCGCTGAGTCTAAAATGCTGATCTGTGATATAGGACATTATGAATCAGAACAATTTGTTACCCAACAATTATTTGAAATTTTATCACAAAAATTTAGTACATTTGCAATTTCAAAATCTATTGAAAAAACAAACCCAGTAAATTATTTCATTTAAATATGGCAAAAACCAACGATATTTCAGTTGAAGAAAAATTAAGAGCTTTATACGATTTACAGATCATTGATTCAAGATTGGATGAAATCCGAAATACTAGAGGAGAATTGCCAATTGAAGTTGAAGATCTTGAGATTGAGATTGAAGGTCTTGAAAAAAGAGCTGAAAAATTTCATGCTGATATCAAAGATCAGGACGATCAGATCAAAACAAAGCATGAAGTAATTAACCATGCTAAAACTTTAATTGAGAAATACAAATCTCAGCAGGATAATGTAAGAAACAATAAAGAGTTTGAAGCATTAGGGAAGGAAATGGAATTCCAGGATCTGGAAATTCAGCTTGCTGAAAAAAGAATTAAAGAATTCGGAGCTAAAATCGCTCACAAAAACGAAACTTTAAGCGAACTGAACTCTAAGATCGATGATTTGAAAAGCCACTTGAAATTCAAGAAAGAAGAATTGGATGGTTTGATCTCTGAAACGCAGAAAGAAGAAGAATATCTTTTAGAGCAGTCTAAAGAATTTGCAGGTAAAATTGATGAGAGATTATTAGCTTCTTACAACAGAATCAGAACTAACTCTATCAACGGTCTTGCGGTAGTAGGATTAGAAAGAGGAGCTCCAAAAGGATCTTTCTTCACTATCCCTCCTCAAAAGCAAATGGAAATTGCTCAGAGAAAGAAAATCATCATTGATGAGCACTCTGGAAAAATCCTTGTTGATGATGAATTGGTAATGGAAGAAAACGAAAGAATGAAATCTGTAATTAAATTCTAATTATTGGTTTTGAGTTATACGAAAGCTGTTTCAGAAATGAAACAGCTTTTTTGCGTTATATAGTATATTGTTTTGAAAATTTGATTAAAAAGATAAAATAGTATTTATTTTCATTATTTGTTGTTAATATTTTTAATTAAATGTTAAAATGTTAAATTATTAATAATGTATTTTATTTATTTGTATATTTGTTGTAATGAAAACTACTGAAGTGTTTTTTGTTTTTTTAATAAATAAATTTCAGTAGGAGATAAATAAGCAACTCAGTTTTATAGATTATTACAAAAGTAAAATACTTTTAATTATAGTTTCATTCATATAATCAAAAATGATTTTTTATAAATAATATCATTTGGATATTCTGATATTAATGTATGTAGAACCCAAAAAAATTATATGTAATGAAAAAATTATTGATGGGATTTTTATCTCTTTTGAGTTATTGCCTTTTAGGGCAGTTAGGGAATGTCGGTATTAATACATCTACTCCTGGAAGCACATTAGAAATTAACGGAAGTCTTTCAGCGCAATACCGTTTGATTTCTACGAATTACAGCATGGGTATAACGGATTATTATGTAGCTTATAACGGTAGCTCAGCGGGTACTGTAACACTGCCGGCTGCTACAGTTGCTTATCCTGCACAGGGGCATATTAAAGGACGCGTGTATTATATTAAAAACACGGGTACATCTAGTTTATCTGTAACGGCTAATGGAAGTGAGCTAATCGATAATCAGATGGGATTGCCTGTGTCATCCATTGGTTTAGGACAGGGTTGGTTTGTCATGTTAATCAATAATGGTGATACAGGCGGTGTGGTCACTTGGGAAGCAGTAGTTATAAACCCCAATAATACTATTAATACTATTATTAGTATGTCAACAAACTCTACTTATAATTTACCTTCTACAGCCAGTTTTAATTCTGGTATTCCACAGGTATTACCTTTTACTGCAGGTGAAGTGCAAATCAATCAAGGTTCAACAGCCTCATGGGATGCAGGGAACAATCGTTTTATCATTAATGAAACAGGTATCTATGAACTTGATGCCCTGTCTTATTTTGGAGCAGGAGGTACTGTAGGGACTAGTAGCTACATAGGAGTTAATCTTAGTATTACAAAAAATGGAACGGCTATAGCCAATGTTGTTGCCGGTACCCGTGCAAATATAGGGCAGCTTATTGCTGGAGCAGGAAATACCCCTATTTCATTCCATTGTCTGGTAAATTTAGCTGCTGGTGATGTTATTTATTTAACGATGTATAGGGGTACTTTTGACTCTGCTATAGGAACAGTACAGTCAGAGGCACCTTCGGGAGTGTCTGAATCTCGTCATTTCAGCCTGAAAAAATTATAAACTATCCGGGGATAGTTTATATATAAACACAAACCGCTTCAGAACGAAGCGGTTTTTATTTTATTGATGATCATACATCTTATTATAAAGGGCAATAAACTTTTCTTTTACCGCTTTTCTTTTCAGTTTCAACGTTGGAGTAAGCAATCCGCTTTCAATGCTCCATACTTCAGGAGTAAGCTCAATTTTTTTGATTTTCTCCCAGTTTCCAAGGTGCTCATTGATGCCGTCGATTTCTTTTTCAATTCTTTGCTTTAATTCAGGGCTTTTTGCAATCTCTTCCGGTGTAGCACCAATGTTCAGATTATTTCTTAAAGCCCAGTTTTTGGCAAATTCAAAATCAGGCTGTACCAAAGCACACGGCATCTTTTCACCATCACCTACAACCATGATCTGCTCTATGAATTTTGAAGCTTTTGCTAAGTTTTCAATAGTCTGTGGAGCGATATATTTTCCGCCGGAAGTTTTAAACATTTCTTTCTTACGGTCAGTGATCTGTAAAAATCCGTCACTGTCGATATGTCCAATGTCTCCGGTTTTAAAGAATCCATCCTCTGTAAAAGCTTCTTTCGTCATTTCTTCATTCTGGAAATATCCTTTGAATACGGAGGGTCCTTTTACCGTAATTTCACCGTCTTCCTGAATTTTAACTTTTAAATTATCCAATGGAATCCCTACGGTTCCCACTTTCATCTTATCAAAGCTGTTGACAGAAATTACCGGAGAGGTTTCTGTTAAACCATAGCCTTCCAAAATAGGAATTCCCGCATTCTGGAACATTAAGTTAAGCCTTGTAGACAATGCCGCAGATCCTGAAACCAATGTCACAATTTCACCTCCTAAACCTTCTCTCCATTTGGAAAATACCAATTTATCTGCAATGATTTCCTGAAGTCCGGATGGCTTTGAAATGGTTTTCTTCTTGCTGATTAAGTTCAGCGCCCAGAAGAATATTTTTGATTTTAATCCTCCTGCAGAAGATCCTGTATTGTAAATTTTGTCATATACTTTTTCTACCAGCCTTGGTACTACCGTCATATAATGAGGCTTCACTTCTTTTACGTTTTCACCCATTTTCTCAATGCTTTCCGCAAAATAAAGAGAAAAACCGTTGTACTGATACAGATAGAACAGCATTCTTTCAAAAATATGGCAGATAGGAAGGAAGCTTAATGCTCTTGTTTCCTTATAATCCAGACTTCTTTTCTTGGGAATTCTCGGAATGGCTCCCAATACGTTTGAAACAATATTATTATGGGTAAGCATTACTCCTTTCGGTCTTCCGGTAGTTCCGGAAGTATAAATAATGGTTGCAAGATCTTCTGTATTGATCGCATTAGAAAGGTCATCCACTTCAATTTGTGTAGATTCATCTTTACCCAGATCCAGAATTTCTCTCCAGTTGGCAGCACCACTAATATTATCAAAAGTAAAAATGCCCTGTAAACTTGGGATATTATGCTTTACTTTCATTACTTTATTCAACAGCTCTTTATCAGAAACAAAACAATACTGAATTTCAGCATTATTGAAGATGAATTCATAATCTTCAGGAGAAATACTTGGATAAACCGGTACTGAAACAACGCCGATCTGAGAAAGTCCAAAGTCCATAATAGCCCATTCTGTGCGGGAATTTGTGGTAATCAAAGCGATCTTATCACCTGGTTTTATACCAAGCTTCAATAATCCTCTGGATATCTTATTTCCCTCATTAATAAACTCCTGTGTAGAAGTTTTTTTCCACTCACCATGATATTTTGTTACAAACATATCCGTTTTAGGATATTTTTCTAAAGCATAGTGTGGAATATCGAATAATCTCTTGATCGTCATGATTTTTTACGTAATTTATAAAGAAATTTAAATATAAGCATTTTTTTTAATTGAAAACATTTGAATGTAATAATTAGGAATTAGTTAAATGCTTACCATAATATATGGAATCAAAAAGGAGGCCGGAAGCCCTGAAAAGGGGATTTTATATTTTGAACTGATCATTTGTGAATGTTTATGGTTCTGAAGGTATCCGGTATTGTTTTTATCTCTCACCATTTCGAATCCCAAAACACGCATTCACTGGCATTAAACGCTCTTCAACTTCCATTTTCTGTGCCTTTTTCCTGCTTTCAATTTAATTTTTTCAGATTTGCTTAAAAAGTGTAAATTTACGGCTATCTAATTATTTTTTTTATGGACTTTAATTTATCGGAAGAACAGCTGATGATTCAGCAGGCAGCAAGAGATTTTGCACAGAACGAACTTTTACCTGGAGTGATTGAAAGAGACCGTGACCAGAAATTCCCTGCAGAACAGGTGAAGAAAATGGGAGAAATGGGACTTTTAGGAATGATGGTAGATCCAAAATACGGAGGTGCAGGAATGGACAGCGTTTCTTACGTGCTTGCCATGGAGGAAATTGCAAAAGTGGATGCTTCTGCAGCTGTTGTAATGTCTGTAAACAACTCATTGGTTTGTGCCGGTCTTGAAAAATTCGCTTCTGAAGAGCAAAAAGTAAAATATCTTACTCCACTGGCTAGCGGTCAGGTTATCGGAGCATTTGCATTATCTGAGCCGGAAGCAGGTTCTGATGCAACTTCTCAGAAAACTACTGCTGAAGACAAAGGAGATTACTACCTTTTAAATGGTATCAAAAACTGGATCACTAATGGTGGAACAGCTACTTACTATATCGTAATTGCACAGACAGATCCTGAGAAAAAGCACAAAGGAATCAATGCTTTCATCGTTGAAAGAGGATGGGAAGGATTTGAAATTGGATTAAAAGAAGACAAATTAGGAATCAGAGGAAGTGATACTCACTCTTTGATCTTTAATAACGTAAAAGTTCCGAAGGAAAACAGAATTGGTGCTGACGGATTCGGGTTCAACTTTGCTATGGCAGTATTGAACGGAGGAAGAATTGGTATTGCTTCTCAGGCTTTAGGGATTGCTTCAGGTGCTTACGAACTGGCATTGAAATATGCTAAAACAAGAAAAGCTTTCAAAACTGAAATCATCAACCACCAGGCGATTGCATTCAAATTAGCTGATATGGCTACTCAGATCACTGCTGCAAGAATGTTATGTTTCAAAGCTGCTTGTGAGAAAGATGCTGGAAAAGATATTTCTGAAAGCGGAGCTATGGCAAAATTATACTCTTCTCAAGTGGCAATGGATACTACTATTGAAGCAGTACAGATTCACGGTGGATACGGATATGTGAAAGAATACCACGTAGAAAGATTAATGAGAGATGCAAAAATCACTCAGATCTATGAAGGAACTTCTGAAATTCAGAAAATCGTGATCTCCAGAAGCATCGCAAAATAACATTTTATAAAACACACTACCTATGAAAAAATCTTTGTGGATCACCCTTGGGGTTGTACTGCTGTTACTGGGCGTATTTGTCTGGTATAAATACTATTTCGTTTTCGGAGAAGGAGTAAAATCCGGATACCTGAATTATGCTATGAAAAAAGGTTATGTTTTCAAAACTTATGAAGGCAAGCTGATTCAGGAAGGTTTTGGAAGAGGAAAAACAGGAACAATTACAAGCTATGAGTTTGAATTTTCTGTAGATGATCCCGAAGTTTTCAAACAACTGGAAACCAACAGCGGTAAAACTTTTGACCTGCATTACAAAGAGTATAATGGCGCACTTCCCTGGAGAGGAAACACAAAGTTCATTGTAGATAAAGTAGTGAATATGAAATAAAACAAATAAGGCTCTCAATAGAGGGCCTTATTTTACACCAAATCACAAAATATTAATATATGAAATAAAATTTCCAAATTTATTTTTGAACCTTGTTTCCCAACGAAGATTCTTTACATTTTGCTTATACTTAAAGTTAAGAGTTATTTTTCTAATAAGCAAGCACTTTCTTTTAACGTTTGATAAAATTAAACATAAGAATCGAACTTCAATTCTAAACCTCATTAAAAAAATATTAAAAATCTACCCTTAGGAAAGATTGAAACCTAGTGAGAATCGTTATTAGGAATGTTTCTGTTCTTCTTTTTATAGAAATAATATCCAATACCGGCAATCAGGAATAAAGGCCATAATGGAAGGATAAACAGGAATATGGAAGTAATAACATCCCAGCCGGATTCAATGGCAGCCAGTGATTTTCCGCCAAAAGTTTTAGGCTCTGTTTCTGTTTTAGCTTTATCGCTGATATTTACATTGATTGTACAGATGGTATTGTCAGCGTAGTTTCGTCCTGAAACCTGAATATCTTTCGTATCAATATCTCCAATATTGCTATTGATAGCCTCCATTAGCCCATCAAAATGTTGCATAGGAACTTTGATGTCAAGGCTGTATATTTTTTGATCTTCTCCATGAGGGCTGGCGGATTCTACATAAGAAAGATTTTCACTTTTGATATAGCCGTTATTTCTGTTCGCTTCTTCCCTGATAATTTCCTTTACCGTTTCCACATTCTCTGCGGTTATAGAAAGATATCCTGATTTTATCATTTTATCTTTAGGCATATTCAGTTCGTAACTGTCATTCTTAGGCTTTTCTTTATAAATGATTTTGGTTTCTTTAATAACCTTTGGTGCTGGAGTTTTTGCTGCAATTTTTTCAGATTTCTTTGCTATAGAATCTTTTTTCTCTATTTTGGATTCCAGTTTTGTATTGACCATTTTATCAGATAAAGAATCTACCATTTTGGAAGTGTTCTCTATCTTTTGCTGGATGTCATTTTTAGTATTCTCAAAGTCTTTTATTTTAATATTAGCAGAATCCATAACCTGGTCTACTGTTTTACTGGCATTTTCAACGGTTTCTGTAGCAACTGTGGCCGCACTGTCGGCTGAATGGATTGCTTCATGTATTTTATCCTGTGTAGCTTCCGCTTTTTTACACATAATGAAAGTGCTTGCTACAGCAGCGAGTAAGATGAACTTTTTCATAAGATTAATTTTTTTGATGAAGTAAAGTTAGAAGGGAAGTTCTTGTAAAGATTGTAAATGAAATGTATTGTGCTGGTAAAATTGTAACTATTGTATTTTCAGTCTTTTGTATTTGTTTTACAAAAGATTTACAAGGCGTTTTTCTTAGTTTTGATGGGGTGAGAAAAGAATTTATACTTCGTAATGCAGCATTTAATAACAGCATTTTATTACTTGTGGATTTGGATTCTACGGAATGACAAACAGAACGCTGAATTTATCCATACATTTTGTCGTCTCGCCAAATATTAGTTTGGAAAACTGAAAATTCCCATCCTTTGGAGGGGTGGCGAAAATTCAAAGAATTTTTGACGGGGTGGTTTTGAAAAATACATGATAAAAAAATCCGCAGAAAACTTCTGCGGATCTATATTTTGAACAATTTCGCCTTTTGCGATTTTGCCTGGTTACTTCTTAATTTTCTCTGAACTCACTGATGAAGTGTAATTTCACATTCGGGAATTTCTCCTGAGTCATGTGAATGGTGAAAGAAGAGTCAGCAAGAAATACCAATTGATTGTATTTGTCTCTCGCCAGGAATCTCTGCTTTAATCTTGCAAATTCTTTGAATTCTTCAGACTTCTCATCAGCTTCTACCCAACATGCTTTGTGCATAGATAGCGGTTCATAAGTACATTTTGCACCATATTCATGCTCTAGACGATATTGGATAACTTCATACTGAAGGGCTCCAACCGTTCCAATGATCTTTCTTCCGTTCATTTCAAGCGTAAATAACTGTGCCACTCCTTCATCCATCAGTTGATCAATACCTTTCGCCAATTGCTTAGCTTTTAAAGGATCGTTGTTATTGATATAACGGAAATGTTCAGGAGAGAAGCTTGGAATCCCTTTGAAGCTTAATTTTTCTCCGCCAGTCAATGTATCTCCGATTCTGAAACTTCCTGTATCATGTAAACCAACGATATCACCAGGGAAACTTTCTTCCACCACTTCTTTCTTGTCTGCAAAGAATGCGTTAGGAGAGGAGAATTTCATTTTTTTACCTTCTCTTACCAATAAGTAATTCTCGTTTCTTTTGAAGGTTCCCGAAACAATCTTTACGAAAGCAAGTCTGTCTCTGTGCTTAGGATCCATATTCGCGTGGATTTTAAAAACAAATCCTGTGAAAGTGCTTTCCTCAGGTTTTACCAGACGGGTATCACTTTCCTTAGGTTGTGGCATTGGAGCAATATCAATAAAAGCGTCCAATAATTCACGTACTCCAAAGTTATTTAAAGCTGATCCGAAGAATACCGGCTGAAGATCACCTTTCATATAATCTTCACGGTTAAATTCAGGATAAACAGACTGGATCAGATCAAGCTCTTCTCGTAAAGTTTTTGCTGCTTTTTCACCAATAACATCATCAATAGAAGTATCATTGATGTCATCAAACTTAATAGAATCTCCAACTTTCTGCTTTTTCTCTTCTAAAAATAACTGAATATTGTCTTCCCAGATGTTGTAAATTCCCTGGAAGTCGCTCCCCATACCAATCGGTAAAGAAAGAGGGCAAACCGTTAATCCTAATTTTTGTTCTACTTCATCCAAAAGATCGAAGGCGTCTTTACCTTCACGGTCCAGTTTATTGATGAAAACCAGCATTGGAATGTTTCTCATTCTACACACCTGTACCAGTTTTTCAGTTTGTTCCTCAACCCCTTTTGCAACGTCAATTACAACGATTACGGAGTCTACAGCAGTTAATGTTCTGTAAGTATCCTCAGCAAAGTCTTTGTGACCTGGAGTGTCTAGAATGTTGATTTTGTGATCTCTATATTCAAAAGCCAATACGGAAGTTGCTACAGAGATCCCTCTCTGTCTTTCAATTTCCATAAAGTCGGAGGTAGCTCCTTTTTTTATTTTGTTGGATTTTACCGCACCCGCTTCCTGAATTGCTCCACCGAAAAGAAGTAACTTTTCTGTAAGAGTTGTTTTTCCGGCATCCGGGTGGGAAATGATCCCGAAGGTCTTTCTTTTTTGTATTTCTTTGATTAAGTCTGACATATCGTATTTTGAAGTTGCAAAAATCGTGATTTTTTACGAGGTTTTCAAATTTTAATTAAGACAATGTTAATTAGATAAAATAATAGAAGGATATTCAGGTTTCAGAATGATGAATATAGCTATGAAGCGGTCAATAGCTGGCTTTTCTTCAATGCAGCTTATCAGACTATTATTTTTATTAGCAACATAAAAACATACACCAATCCTGCAGCAATCAGGATAATAATGGCTGCCATGATGTATTCAAATATCCCAAATTCTGTTTTTTGTGGTTCTGAACTAAGATTATATTGATCAATCGCCTGCTGACTTATTCTCAGATCCGGACGAAAGTGTTGAATCCCTTTTAGAAAATGGCGGTACAGATCATATTGGTTGCTTACAATTACCAGTTCAAAATTGAAATCAACACGTGTCGGTCCAACTTCCCCTGCTTTATTTTTAAGGTAGACCTGCAATGTCGTTTTGCCATATTTTACGGTCTGGGTGTTGAAAACATGTACATCAGTGGATGAGTTCTGAGCTGGCTGAAGTTCATGATATAACAGTGTTTCAATGATTGCATTCCGGCTGTTGTAAAATGTTACTCCTTTTTCATCTACAACCGCTTTTCGTACCTTTTGTTTTTTTCTGTAAGTTAAAGCCATTATCAAAGCGATACAACAAAATATAAGAAGCAGTTGGGCAATAAGAAGCGTGAAAAAAATGCCAAGATCATGTTCCAAATATTGCCAGAAATTATTATAAATAAGATTAAAAACAACCCCGATTACCACCATAATCAGAATGACAGCGATCCAGAGAATTCCCATTAGAAAATAAGTAATGGGTGTGTTGATTTTAGATTCTATAGTCTGGAACTTTTCAATCATATTAATTCTTAGCCTAAGTTAACAAAAAAACAAGCCCGCATATAAGTGCTGTAATAATAAGTGCGGCCAGCATTAAAAGGCAGCCTCCTAAAGAAATTCCTTTACTGTTCACTTTCCAGGTTTCCGTATCAATAGAGTAGTTACGAAAAACAAAAGGATCTATTGTTAAATCAGGACGGAAAGTGACAATGCCATGCAGAAAGTGGGCATACAAAATAGATTTGTTTTTTACCACTTTCAAAGGAAGATTCATGTCAATACGTCTTGTAGTCTCGCTTTTTTTATCTGATAGAATTGTTACCTCCAGTAAAGGAGCGATTCCTGATCCCACCGGATTAACTGTGTAAATATCAAAATTCTGTTTTGAAGACCGGAGATCCGTGTAGAGGATCTGATCCACAATTTCATTTCGTGAATTATAAAATAAAAGTCCGGTTTCATCAACTACAATTCTACGGGCTAATTTTTCTCTTTTGATCACATAATGGCGGATAACAGGAATCAAAATCAATAGTGAGATTCCCCAGCTGATCAGGGCAGGGTACAGCATGGCTTCAAATCCTCTTTTATATATTCCGTAGATAGGACCTAAAACAAAAAGCAAAGTGAAAGGAATAAAGATCACAAAGAAAAGTACATTCAGAAAAATAGTCATCAGTTTGTTGGTTGTAGATTCAATTCTTTGAAACGGAGATTCTGTATTCATTTTGTGCTGTTCATGGATAAAGGAACGAAAATAAGAAATTCCTTTTTTAGTTGCCTGTAGCAGTCAAAAAAATTATCTTTGTTTCTCATAAACTTTTACAGAGAAAGGATGGGAAATAGCAAATATCCGAAGTTTACGTTCACATGGTTTGGCGGTGTTGTTTTGGTGGTTGGATTATTCGTGGGAACAATGGCCGTTTCTTTATTCAGTACTTTTTGGAAAGTTGTTTTCCGGGAAAATATTGAATTGAAAGACTGGTTTCTGATGGTGGCGAATTCTGTGGGATTCCTTACAGCTATTGCTTTCTTCGATTTTTTCGTTGTAAGACGTACCACTCAAAAGAAGCTTAATTTCAACTTATCATCGGTTAATTTTTCTACCTATCTTCTCATCTTTCCAATGATGGCAGGGATGATGTTTATTTCTGAATTTATTGCTGCTCAGATTCCGACTACCGGGCCGTTTTTCGGTGACTTTTATGAATATTTTACTCAGTTGATGAGCCAATTGACAGATAATCCTGTTATCATGATTATCATGACGGTAATCATGGCGCCGATTTTTGAGGAAATTATATTCAGAGGAATTATTCAGAAAGGATTGATCAATAAAGGAGTAGAACCATGGAAAGCAATTTTATATGCCTCCATTATTTTTGGAGTGGTTCACGGAAATCCATGGCAGTTTATCAGTGCAGTGATGCTCGGCTGCGTACTGGGATTAGTCTATCATAAAACAAAGTCTTTACTGATGCCGATATTGCTGCATGCGTTTAATAATTTAACACTGTCGTTATTGGTTCTTTATGGTAAAGATGAGAGTTTTGCAAAGGTTCTTCATGTTTCAGAATGGCTTGTACTAGCTGTTGGAATTATACTTTTCTCTTTGTTCTACTATCTTTTTATGAAAAAGTATAAAGTACATTATGCTGAAATGTAAGTAACCCGGTTAAAAAAGTAAAATTGAAAATGAATATAGAAATGGAATTATTAGTAGCGACACACAACGAACATAAAAAAGAAGAAATCCAACAGATACTGGGAAGTGATTGCGTGGTGAAAAGCCTTACCGATTATAATATTCACGAAGAAATTGTAGAAGATGGAGATTCTTTTCATGCCAATGCCCAGATCAAGGCCAAATATTGCTTTGAAAGAACAGGGGTTCCAAGTCTGGGAGATGACAGCGGTTTGGTAGTCGAATCTTTAGACGGAAGACCGGGAATTTTCTCTGCCCGTTATGCCGGAGATCATGATTTCGCCAAAAATATAGAAAAGGTATTGGAAGAAATGCAGGGAATTGAAAACAGAAAAGCTTATTTTGTGACGGTTCTGTGTTATTATGATGAAAATGGTGCTCAATATTTTGAAGGAAGAGTTCATGGAAATTTACTGACAGAAAATAAAGGTTTCAAAGGCTTCGGATATGATCCGATTTTTGTTCCTGAAGGATACGAAAGAACATTTGCAGAAATGGATCCTGAAGACAAAAACAAGATCAGCCACCGTAAACAGGCATTAGACCTATTTATGGATTTTTTAAAAGTAACTGATTAAGTTTAAATATCAGGAAGAAATCTCCATTTATATTTTCTGTTGTACATTTGTTATCATAAATTATTGATTTGAGTACTTATTTAACAATATTAGGCTTTAACTCTGCGATTCCAACCATCAATACATCACCTACAGCACAGCTGCTGGAAATGGAAGAAAGGCTCTTCCTGATTGATTGTGGAGAAGGTACACAGGTACAGCTGAGAAAGGCAAAAGCAAGATTTTCAAAAATCAATCATATTTTTATCTCCCATCTTCATGGAGATCATTGTTTCGGACTTCCGGGGCTTATAGCCTCTTTCCGCCTTTTAGGAAGAGATATGCCTTTGCATGTTTATGGTCCTAAAGGAATTAAGAAGATGATGGAAACCATTTTTCAGATTACAGAAACCCATCGTGGCTTTGAAGTGATTTATCATGAACTGGATAAAGATTATTCTGAAAAAATATATGAGGATAACAGAATAGAAGTATACACTATTCCATTGGATCACAGGATTTACTGTAATGGGTATCTTTTTAATGAAAAACCGAAAGACAGACATCTTAATATGAAAGAGATTGCCAAGTACAGCGAAATTGAAACCTGTGATTATCACAATATCAAAGCAGGAAAAGATTTTGTACTAAGCGATGGTTATATCCTTAAAAATGAAATTCTGACTGTTGATCCGGCTCCATCAGTATCCTATGCGTTTTGCAGTGATACCCGCTATCTTGAAAGTGTGATTCCTATTATTAAAAATGTAACGGTTTTGTATCATGAATCCACATTCTTACATGATCTGAAGGAAATGGCAGATTATACAGGTCATACCACAGCTTTGGAAGCAGCTACCATTGCTCAGAAAGCTCAGGTTGGAAAGTTGATTTTAGGTCACTTTTCCAACAGATATGGAGATCTGACAGTATTTACTGATGAGGCAAGAGAAATATTTCCCAATACATTTTTACCAAAAGCATTGGAGAGTGTAAAGATTTAGAATGAATATGTTGAAATTAGAAGAACTCAGAGATTTTCTCAACGAAAAAGCAGATCAGTATAACGCTCCTGATTTTATTGAAAATGATCCGATACAGATTCCGCATCGTTTTTCTTTAAAACAGGATATTGAAATTGCTGGATTTCTGGCAGCCACAATCTCCTGGGGAAACAGAAAGTCGATCATTAATTCTGCAGATAAAATGCTCGATATTATGGGGAATTCTCCCTATGATTTTGTGATGAATTACTCAGAAAAAGATCTGGAAAGTATTCAGGATAAAAGCATTCACAGAACGTTCAACGGACAGGACTTTTCCTATTTCATCAGACAGTTCAACAGAATTTATAAAGAAAATGAAAGCCTGGAAATTCT
Source organism: Chryseobacterium indologenes (assembly GCF_002025665.1). GTDB lineage: Bacteria > Bacteroidota > Bacteroidia > Flavobacteriales > Weeksellaceae > Chryseobacterium > Chryseobacterium metallicongregator. Next base: position 1,564,934 of record NZ_CP018786.1, read on the forward strand.
ATTTGACGTAAAAAAAACGGAGCATAACTTTCTCCATGCCATAGAACGATTCAGAAACGGATTTCTGGAAACAGAAAAACACAGAAGCCATAAACACGTCAGTTCTCCTTACAAAAACTCCTCTGCAAAAAGGATTATTATGTTTTTGAGATGGATGGTGCGTCAAGACAAAAGGGGAGTAGATTTTGGAATTTGGGAAAAAATAGATCAGAAACATCTTTCCATTCCTCTGGATGTGCATACCGGAAATATCTCCAGAAAACTGGGGTTGGTTTCCAGAACACAAAATGACTGGAAAACAGTAGAGGAGCTGGATATTGCCATTAGAAAATTTGATGAAAAAGACCCTGCAAAATATGACTTTGCATTGTTTGGATTAGGAGTAACAAAGGAACTGTTGTAAAAATATAAAGGATGAAAAAATATAACGAGAAAACAGAAGTTCTTGAAAAAATTGCAGACAGTATTACCTCATGGATAGGATCTATCCAGTCTCTGGTTGTGCATACCCTCTTGTTTCTTACTTCGTTTTTGCTTCCGATGCTGAATATTGTTGATTTTGATAAAATGCTTCTTATCCTGACGACTGTACTTTCTCTGGAAGCCATTTATCTGGCAATCTTCATTCAGATGTCTGTGAATAAAAGCCACGAGAAAATTGAAGATATCCAGGAAGATATCGAAGACATTCAGGAAGATATTGAGGAAATCAGCGAGGATATAGAAGAAATCAGCGAAGACATTGAAGAAATCAACGAGGATATAGAAGATATCCAGGAAGATATTGAGGAAATCAGTGAGGATATTGAAGAAATCAATGAAGACGAAGATGAAGAAGATCATAATGAAAGAGCGAAAAACGTAATACTCAAGAGCAATGTAAGCTCGAATAAGAACGAAATTAAAGCGTTAAAAGATATTATCTCCCAGTTGCAGAATGAAATAGACCAGTTGAAAAAAGATGATAAACTGCCGGAATAATGACAATTAAAATATAAACAGATCAATAACATTGATCTGTTTTTTTATGTCTGAATTTTTGGGTTTAATGATTTATGGAAAATGTAACGATAAGAAAAATTCATTATGAATGTAGGTGTAGAAATAGAAAATACTAATAGGTGAGGGTGAATTAGTATGATTATTTTTGCTACATTTGAACAAATGAAAACAAAATGTTAATCTATAGACTAAAAAACTATTTTTTCCTTTTTTCTTTTTTATTGATTTCTGCTTCTGCATTTTCTCAAACGAGGCCTGTCAGAAAATCAGAAAAGATAAAACCTTCTGCTGCAGCTCTCAGGGCCGGAGCATTCATTGATGTGAATGTACCTCCTTATACGCCTTCAAACTATACGCCAGAGCAGTTGGTAAAGAATATTTTGATCAATGGAGGGACTAACTGTACAACAGCCAATGTTACCAACGTTACAGTATCTCCTAATCATGAAGTAGGCAACAGCAACAGATTCTGGGGATATTTTCATAAAGGAACAACCAATTTTCCTTTTACGGACGGGATTGTCCTGACTACAGGATATGCTTCCGAAGCAGGTAATAATTATGTATCTGCGGTTGGACAATCAGTGGGAACAGGAAGTGATGCGGATCTTGTAGCAGCTACCGGAGCCAATGTCAGCTTAACGGATGCAGTAGCTCTTGAATTTGATTTCGTCCCGAATTCAAACCAGGTGAAATTTAACTATATATTCGTTTCTGATGAATATACTTCCAATTATCCTTGCTTGGGTTATTCCGATGCCTTTGCCCTTTTATTAAAGAAAGTTGGAGATCCTACCTATACGAACCTGGCTGTATTGCCCGGAGGTGCAGGACCTGTAAGTGCAACCAATATTGTTCCTGCAGGAAATGGATTCAGCTGTGGGCCTATCAATGCAACTTTTTTTGGAGCTTTAGCGAACCCGCATCTGATTATTAATTATTTTGGAAGAACAACACCTTTAACCGCTGTTGCAGATGTAATTCCAGGGCAGACATATCATTTTAAAATGGTATTGGCAGATGCAAAAGACCCTTCCCATGACTCTGCAGTTTTCTTGGAAGGAGGATCTTTTGACGTTGGAATTAAAATTGTAGATGAAGCTGGAGTAGTTTTACCAGGCACCATCAACATGTGTGATAATACTCCGAAACAGTTAAAAGCACAGGTAGCAGCAATTCCAGGGATGACTTATCAGTGGTATAAAGATGGAGTAGCTATTCCAGGGGCAACCAGTGCTGTGTATGTAGCTACCCAACCGGGAGTTTATACGGTAAAAGTAATGGTTCCGGGGAATCAGTGTCCAAGTGAAGCTACTATTACCATTATCGGAGGAACGAGCCCTACCGTACAGAATGCTGAACTTAAACTCTGTACAACACCTGCAATTACCAGTTTTAATCTGGAAACAGCAAAACCTTTGATCAGTACAACGCAGGGAGCCGTATTCCGTTTTTATGCAAATCAGGCTGATGCACAAGCTCAAAATAACAGCTACATCACCAATCTGACCAGCTACGCAGGAACAGATGGACAAATATTATATGTACTGGTTTCAAATGGAGCTTTCTGTAGTAAGATTGCAACATTAACTTTAAGAAAAGAAGAGACACCAACGGCTTTACTTACCGCACCAAGATTGAAAATCTGTGCCGGAGAATCTGTATTGCTTACAGCTACAGGTGGAGTAACATACCAGTGGAGTGATTCTGCAAGTACCACCGGAGGAATAAGAACCGTAAGCCCTACTCAGACTACCACCTATACTGTATATGCTATCGGAGCTCAGGGATGTAAATCTCTTCAGCCGGCACGTATTACCATTGAAGTAGTACCGGCCATTGTTTCAAACTTAAAAGGTGGCCACATCTGTCAGGGTGATAAAATTGTTCTGGATGCAGGTTCAGGTCCCGGATATACTTATCAATGGAGTTCTGGTGAAACAAGTCAGAGCATTACAGTAGCTACTCCTGGAGAATATTCGGTAACGATCAGTAACGGAGTTTGTTCAAAAGAGTTCAAAACTCAGGTTATTAAAGCCGTAATCCCTGAAGTAATAAAAGTAGATTATAGTGAGAATGGAGTTATGATTGTTACAGCAAGCAATCCAAGTAACGGTATCCTTGAATATTCAGTAGATAACGGAGTTACATGGCAGTCTTCAAATGTGTTTAATAATGTGCCTAAAAATAAAGTCATTTCGATCAGAGTTAGGGTTAAATTTACCAGCTGTGTAGGTTTTCTTGAATTCTTTACATTCGTGATGAAAAATGTAATTACTCCAAACGGTGATAATATTAATGATGTCATTGATTTCAGCGGTGTGGTTAACTATAAAGATTTCAGCGGACAGGTTTTCGACCGATATGGAAGAGAAGTGTTCAAAGCAGCGAAGATTAATCCATATTGGGACGGATATTTCCAGGGCAAAAAGCTTCCTACTTCTACCTATTGGTATCAGGTAACCTTCGAAGATCCTGCAAGTAAAGAACTTACTGTAAAAACAGGATGGATATTACTTAAAAATATAGAATAATTTTAAACTATAACTGAAAGACTGACTATTTCGTCAGTCTTTTTTTATTATTTTAAAATAAACAGAGTTGATATTCTAATATAAATAAATTTGCGTTAGTAATAATGTAAATTGTGTTAACTTGAATTTCAATCAAAAAAAATAGTATTTTTGTTCAAAATAATATAAAATGTTAAATAGGAGGAGAGGAAATTTATTTTTAGCGTTATTTTTAGCTTTCATGGGGAACTTTATTTGGGCTCAAAATAAAGGAAGGGTAGAAATTGCTGCAAAACCTAAAGCTGCTTCTTTGAGGGCAGGTGTTTTTATAGATGTAAACGCACCTAGTTACCCGGAATCCGGCTATCCTATAACCCAACTTATAAATGATGTACTTATATCCGGAGGTAGCACTTGTACCAGCTCAACGGTAAGCAATGTGACAGTTTCTCCAAACGTGTCTGCTACCAGTCAGAACCGAAGCTGGGGATATTTTAATAAATCAAATACCAACTTTCCTTTCAGTAAAGGGATTATACTTTCAACCGGATATGCCAATAAAGCAGGGAATACTTTTCAAGGAACTTTAAGTGATGATCTTGGAACCGGAGGAGATGTAGATCTTGCGAACGCTTTAGGGATTGCTAACAATAACCTGACCAATGCAACCTCTATAGAGTTTGACTTTGTAGCTGCTTCTACTGAAATTACTTTCAGGTATTTATTTGCTTCTAAAGAATATCAGCAAAACTTTCCATGTACTATTACAGATGGTTTCGCTTTGCTGTTAAAAAAATCCACTGATCCTACTTATACCAATCTTGCAGTGCTTCCGGGAGGAGCCGGACCTGTAAGTGTAACGAATATTCACCCACAATATCAAAACTGTGGGCCTAAAAATGAAGCTTATTACGGAGGAACCAATACCGCTCAGATTGAAACTAATTTTAATGGGCGTACCATTCCTCTTACTGCTAAAGCAACCGTAATTCCAGGACAAACCTATCATTTTAAAATTGTGCTGGCGGATTATCAGGATCCAAATTTTGATTCAGCTGTATTTCTTGAAGCCGGATCATTCGATATCGGGGTGAAAATTCTTGATCCGGCAGGTGTACAGCTTCCTGGATCTGTAAATATGTGTGATAACACGCCACAGACTTTTACAGCTTCTGTTCAGGGACCCAATATTACCTACCAGTGGTATTTAGGTACTAATGCGATTCCAGGTGCTACAAATGCAAGTTATACTGCAACACAGCCAGGGGTATATACCGTTAAGGTTTTCATTCAGGGAAATACCTGTCCGGGAGAAGCCACGATCACTGTGGTAGGTGGGACGTCTCCTACAGTACAGAATGCTACATTGACAGCCTGTTATGCTGCGGGAAATGCAACTTTTAATTTAACATCAGCACAAGCTTCAATAAGTACCACACCGGGAGCTGTGTTTACCTATTATACCACATTGGCGGATGCTAATGCAGGAAATGCAAACACAATTCCTAATCCAACAGCTCATCAGAGTGCAGGTGGAACAGTGTACGTAAGAGTAGCAAACGGTTTCTGTGCAAAAGTAGCACAACTCCAATTGGTAAAAGCGCCACAAATGACGCCTACTATTGCTCCTCCGGCTGTACTTACCTGTGCTAACTCTCAGACTACACTGGATGCGTCAGCCTCTGTTTATCCGGCAGGAGCTACTTTCAACTGGACAACTACAGGAGGAAATATTGTTTCAGGAGGAACTACTTTAAACCCTGTTATTAATGCAGCAGGAACATATACTTTAACGATTACAAAAGTTTATCAGCCTGGAAATATCAGTTGTACAGCTGTAGGAACTGTAACCGTAACAGGAAACAGTGCTCCACCAGTTACCGGGCTTACAGCAAGCAAAATAAAAATCTGTAAAGGAGATTCTGTAACACTTACCGCTTCAGGCGGAGCTACCTATAACTGGGGTAATGGTCTTACAGGAAATGGAAGTACACAAGTTGTTTCGCCTACTGTTACCACTACTTATACCGTAACAGCAGTAGGCGCAAATGGTTGTGTCTCTCAAAACCCTGCAACGATAACAATAGAAGTTTCAGAACCTTTTACAGCACAAAATGCAACACTTCATAAGTGTTATCAGCCAGGATTAACATATAATCTTACAGAAGCTCAGCCTCAGATTACAACTACTACAGGCGTTACTTTTACCTACTATATCAATCAGGCTGATGCTAACGCTGCTAATGGAAACTTTATTGCAACACCTACAACATATACACCTCCAGGAGGAAGCCAGACTATTTATGTGTTAGTAAGCAATGGAGGTTGTAGCTATGTCGTATCTCTGCAATTATTAAGCACAGCCCAAACTACTCTTACCATTGCTGCACCACAAACAATTACCTGTACAACTCCTCAGATTACTATCAATGCTTCGACATCTGTTGTGCCTGCAGGATCTACAATTGCATGGACAACAACCGGAGGAACTATTGTTTCAGGAGGCAATACCCTTACACCTGTTGTAAGCGCTGGGGGAACTTATACTTTAACGGTTACTAACATATCACAACCAGGAAACCTGAGCTGTACGTTTACTGCTACAGTAACAGTTCAGGAAGATAAAGTACAACCGGTTGCTACATTGGTTTCTTCACAACCTCGTATTTGTGTGGGAGAATCTGTAACACTAACTGCTTCCGGAGGGGTAACCTATAACTGGGGCAATGGTCTTACAGGAAATGGAAATACTCAAGTGGTTTCACCTACTACAACTACTGTATATACGGTATTTGCAGTTGGAGCTAATGGGTGTATTTCTGCAACGCCAGCAACTGTTACAGTTCAGGTAGGTCCACCAATAGCAGGTCTTACCGCATCTAAATTAAAAATTTGCGAAGGTGAATCTGTAACATTAACTGCTACAGGAGGAATCACTTATAACTGGGTAGGCCTTACAGGAAACGGAAACACACAGGTAGTTACGCCTACTGTAACAACAGAATATTCAGTATATGCATTAGGAGGAAACGGATGTAGCTCTGTGAATCCGGCTAAAGTTACTATTGAAGTAGTTCCGGCGATCGTTTCTACATTAAAAGATGTATTTGTTTGCGCTGGAGATAAAGGAACTCTGGATGCCGGGGCAGGACCCAACTATACTTATGTATGGAGTACAGGAGCAACGACTCAAACGATAACGACTAATATTCCAGGAACGTATTCTGTGATAATCAGCAATGGGGTTTGTTCCAAAACATTCTCTGCACAGCTTATTAATCCTGATCTGCCACAGTTTACCAATATTGTTTATGATAACCATATTCTTACACTTACGGCAAGTAATCCTACAGGTGGAACTTTAGAATATTCTATAGATGGAGGATTGACATGGCAGTCATCCAATGTATTTACAGGTATTTTGAATAATACGATGTATTCTGTAATGGTAAGAGTGAAAGGTGCAAAATGTGGTACTTCTCTGGATTACTTTACATTTATTATCAGCAATGCCATTACTCCTAATATGGATGGAGTAAATGATACAATCGACTTCACTGGAATAAGCGGATACAAAGACTTCGCAGCTTCAATTTTCGACCGATATGGAGCGGAAGTATTCAAAGCAAGCAAAGGTAATGTTATATGGACAGGATCTTTAAAAGGAATCAATCTTCCTACTGCTACTTATTGGTACAGGGTACAATGGGAAAATCCGGCAAGCAAAAAAATGGAACAACGCTCCGGTTGGATTCTCTTAAAGAACAGAAACTAGATATTTATTAAGATAAAAATCAACAACAAAATCTTTCAGCAATGAAAGATTTTGTTGTTTTTAAGAATAAATATTGTTGCGTTTTGTGAATTATTTGGAATAGGAGAGGAATATGTTAAAATTTTTTGTAATACAATGCTACCACACCATTTATGATTTGTCCGAATAGGGATTGATTAATGAAAATTTACTATAAGAGGTTCTTATTTTGTTTTTTTATGGTAAAAAATATAAATATGTATATGATATATTTAAAAAAAAATTAAATTTGTTGAAACAAAAATATTATGAGAAGATATCTACCGCTTTGTTTATTTTTTTTAGTCATCTCGACTTTTTTATTTTCACAGGATCTGCCTCCGCGAAAACACGCAAAAGAAATTCCTTCAAATCTATCCAGAAGAGCTGGTGTTTTTATTGATGTAAACGCTCCGCAGTATCCTGAAACCGCTTACACTATTGAAAAAATGGTTAAAGATGTATTGATCTCATCCGGGACCAATACCTGTCTTACTCCCAATGTAACCAATGTGAAGATTACTCCTAACCACGCTCCAAGTGATGCCGATAGAGCATGGGGATATTTTCATAAAGCTACAACCAATTTCCCTTTTAAAGACGGGCTTATTCTTTCTACAGGGTATGCAAGAAGAGCTGGTAACACCTTTGAAGGTGGGCTTAGTGATGTCAACGGTGGAGGATCAGATGCTGACCTTGCACAGGTGATTGGAGTAGTGGAAAGTAGATTGAATGATGCTGTGCTTTTAGAGTTTGATTTCGTTCCAACAACCTCTCAGATTAAATTTAATTATCTGATCGCCTCAGAAGAATATACAGGCTCATTCCCTTGTACCTTTGCAGATGCATTTGCCATCTTATTGAGACCTACTTCAGGTGGACCTTATGTAAATATGGCTGTTCTTCCGGGAGGAGCAGGACCGGTAAGTATTACCAATATCCACCCTGCAATTGCAGGTAGTTGTGGTGCCGTAAACGAACAATATTTTGCAGGATATAACACAGGGAACGTTGAAACAAATTTTAACGGGAGAACGATTCCATTGACTGCTACGGCAACAGTAGTAGCAGGACAGCAATACCACTTCAAAATGGTAATTGCCGATTATAGTGACCACAGTTATGACTCTGCAGTATTCCTTGAAGGTGGATCTTTCAATATCGGAGTAGACCTTTTAGATCCTGCAGGAACAAAATTACCTTCAGACATCAATGTATGTGATAATGTACCTCAGGTAATTACAGCTTCTGTAAACGACCCTAACCTTGTGTATCAGTGGTTCTATAACGGTACACCAATACCTAATGCAACGACTAATACAATTACTGCAATACAGCCTGGTACTTATACTATCGAAGTAAGTGTTCCTGGTAATCCTTGTCCGGGTAAAGCTTCCATACAGATTCACGGAGGAACAACACCTTTGGCTCAGGACGCAACATTGCTGCTTTGTACCACACCGGATATTACTACTTTTGATTTAAGTACAATTATGCCTACCATCAGCCCAACGCCAGGAGCTATCTTTAAATTCTACGAAAATCAGGCGGATGCTGTTGCACAGAATAACAACTATATTCAGACTCCTTTAAACTATAATGGTAACGATGGCCAGATTTTGTATGTTCTGGTTTCCAATGGAGGATTCTGTAGCAAAATTGTAGAATTGACGTTGCAGAAAGAAGCAACCCCAACCGCTAAAGTGAAAGCTTCCAGAATAAAAATCTGTCCGGGAGAATCTGTAACCCTTACCGCCGAAGGAGGAGATACTTATCTTTGGAGCAATTTCATGGGAACAGGGAATATGCAGACCGTTACTCTATATCAAACCACAACATTTACAGTATATGCACTGGGAGCAAAAGGATGTAAATCTCTGAATCCAGCAACAATTAGAATTGAAGTAACCCCAGAAATTACTTCTACATTAAAAGATGTTGAAATGTGTGTAGGTGATATTGTAACGCTGGACGCAGGAGCTGGTGATGGTTACAAATACCTTTGGAGCACAGGTGCTACAACGCAGAAAATTAATGTAAACCAATGGGGTATTTACTCAGTGGAAATTGATAACGGTATTTGTAAGAAAGTTTTTGAAGCTAAAGTAATGGGAGCAGCAACTCCTTTCGTTACCGCTTTAAATTATGAAAGTATCAAAAAGTCAGTGACAATTACAGCTGAAAACCCACCAATGAACAATACGCCAAGCACTTTGGAATATTCTATTGACAACGGTATTACATGGCAGGATTCCAATGTATTTACTAACCTTTTAGATAATACAAACTATACTGTTTTAGTAAGAAGAGTAGGAACACATTGTGTGGGATCTCTTGAATTCTTTACATTGCAGATTAACAATATCATTACTCCGAACGAAGATGGAATCAACGATGTACTGGATCTTAAGGCTCTTGGAGACTTTAAAAACTTTACAGGTTCTATATATGACAGATATGGAGTGGAAATGTTCAGATTCTCAAAAGAAAATCCTGTATGGGACGGAACAGTAGGTGGTAAGAGACTTCCTACAGCAACATACTGGTATAAGTTCAACTTTGAGTATCCAAAATCAAAAGCTCAGATGAACTGGTCAGGATGGATCATGCTGAAGAACAGAAACTAAAATTGATAATGTACTATAAAAGAAAGCCTTTCGAATTTATTTGAAAGGCTTTCTACTTTTAACGAATAAGATTATTGTATTTTATTCAACAAAAAAGCTCCTGATAGAGGAGCTTTTACAATAATTGTCTTATTGATTTTCTTTCCAGAGATTCGCAAAGTGTATAAAATCTGCTACACTTAGTTCTTCCGCTCTCTTATCTAAAAATTCATGTCCTTTTAAGGCTTCAGGAATGTTTAATGATTTCAGAGCATTAGACAGCTTTTTTCTTCTTTGGTTGAAGCCTGTTTTTACAATCTGCTTAAACAGAACCTCATTGCCTGCAAGTCCTTCCTTAGGATTTCTTGTAAGTCTGATGACTCCCGATTTTACTTTTGGTGGAGGATTGAAGACGTTCTCATGTACCGTAAACATATAAGATACATCATAATAAGCCTGTATCAGAACAGAAAGAATACCGTAATCTTTAGTTCTCGGAACAGCAGCCGTTCTTTCAGCAACCTCTTTCTGGAACATTCCCACCATTTCCGGGATCAATTGGTAATGATCTACAATCTGAAACAGAATCTGTGACGAAATGTTATAAGGGAAATTTCCAATGATAGCAATCTGATCGTCTTTGATAAAACTGAAATCCTGCTTCAGGAAATCTCCTACAAAAGTCTCTTCCGTTACTTTTGTATAATTGTTTTTCAGGTATTCAATAGATTCTGTGTCTATTTCGGCAAGATAAATGTTCTGATCCTTTTCAAGAAGATATTTGGTAAGAACTCCCATTCCGGGACCTACTTCCATGATGTTGTTATAGTTCTCAAAACTAAGACCTTCTACGATTTTTCTTGCGATATTTTCATCTGTCAGGAAGTGCTGTCCAAGATGTTTTTTTGCTTTTACACTCAAAGTTTTTTATGATTTTATTAACAGTGATTTTCTTTATTTCGTCCCAAATTTCGGAAGATTTTTTCTATTTTAGCCAAAAATTTTAATATTAATGGCTAAATCTGTAGATGAATTTAATAAGAAAAGGCTTCGGTCCAGCAATATTACAGTAGTGATAAGTATTGCCTTAGTGTTATTTTTGTTAGGATTAATGGGGCTTATTCTGATTAATGCCCAGAAGTATTCTGACTATATCAAAGAACAGTTGGTGGTGAACGCCTACTTTGATGAAAACTATGACGCTAAAGATTCTGTAAAAATTGCAAAACTTGAGGAAGAAACTTTTAAAAAGGTACAGTTATTAGCTCCTGTAAAAAAAGCGACTTATATTTCAAGGGATATGGCGGCTAAAGAAGCCAAAAAAACTATGGGAATCGACAGTGATGCACTGTTCGAAGAAAATATTTTCCCTTCCTCTATTGAAGTAGCTTTAAAACCTGAATTCGTGGATCCAGCAAAAATTGATGAAGCCATCAAAGAGATCAAATCTGTTCCAGGAATTATCGATGTTAAAAATGACAGTACTTTAATGGTAGATGTCTACAATAACCTGAGCAGAATTCTGAAATGGATTTTAGGATTTTCAATACTGTTCCTGATATTGGCGGTTGTATTGATCAACAACTCTATCCGTCTGAAGATATTCTCGAAGAGATTTATTATTAAAACAATGCAGCTGGTAGGAGCGAAAAGAAGATTTATCCTTAAACCTTTCATTGTAGAAGCTATTATTCTGGGAGCTATCGGCTCTGTAATAGGTCTTATTGCATTAGGTGGAGTTTGGTACTATTTCACAAGTCAGATTGGTTCAGCTTTCGTGCAGGACAACAATCAGTACTTCTGGTTAGTTATCCTGGTACTGGGTGTTGGAATTTTTATTTCTGTCTTAAGTACTATTTTCGCTACATGGAGATTCTTAAAATCAAACGTTGACGATTTATATTACTCTTAATAATGAGCAAAAAAACAAATAAATTTTCCGCTTCAGACTTTGGACATGAAGCTGAAGTACCACAGGAAAACGCTTTCTATTTCGGACAGCAGAATTTCAAATGGATGCTGATCGGATTAGCATTTATTGTAGTAGGATTTCTACTGATGATGGGGCCCGATGCCAATACTGTAGATGGGAAATTTGATCCTAACTCATGGAATGACGATATCTTTTCTATCAGAAGAATCAGAATAGCACCTCTGTTTGTTGTTATAGGATTTGTCATAGAAGTGTATGCGATCTTAAAAAGAAAATAAATAAAATAATTTTATTTAAGGATTAAAAAATTTAAGAATTGAAAGATTTAAGCCAATGTGCTGATTTTTTAATTCTTAAATCTTTTAATCTTTTAATTTTTTAAAGGAATATGGATTTAATCAAAGCAATTATTATTGCCATTGTAGAGGGGTTAACAGAATATCTTCCGATTTCTTCTACTGCACATATGGGATTTACTGCAAATCTTATGGGATTGGAGGAAACAGAATTTTTAAAAATGTTTCAGGTGTCTATTCAGTTTGGAGCTATTTTATCTGTGGTAGTAGCCTATTGGAAAAAGTTTTTTGACTTAAATAATATTCAGTTCTATTTCAAACTTGCATTTGCAGTAGTTCCGGCATTGGTGTTAGGATATTTATTTGATGATAAAATTGAAGCCGTTCTTGGAAATCAGATTGCTATTTCTTCCGTATTGGTTTTGGGGGGTGTTGTTTTACTGTTTGCAGATAAATGGTTTAAAAACCCTAAAATTGATGATGAAAAAGGAATTACTATAAGAAATGCTGTTACCATTGGTTTCTGGCAGTGTCTTGCGATGATGCCGGGAACAAGCCGTAGTGCTGCTTCTATCATTGGAGGAATGGCACAAGGGCTTACCAGAAAAGCCGCGGCAGAATTCTCTTTTTTCCTTGCAGTTCCTACTATGCTTGCGGTAACTGTATATTCTGTTTTCGTAAAAACCTGGGGAAAAGAAACGGCCAATCCACAGAAAGGATATGAAATGATTATGGCTTCTCAGGATCACATTATGATCTTTGTTGTAGGAAATATTGTAGCATTTATTGTCGCACTTATTGCGATCAAAGCGTTCATTGGAGTGCTTAATAAATATGGATTTAAACCTTGGGGCTGGTACCGTATTTTTGTTGGAGTTGCCTTGTTGATTTATTTTTATTTCTTTAAATAAGAAATCTTTTATACCATTCATGACTGCTGAAGAACTGAAATCAGGATACATTTTTTTATTGGATAAGCCTTTGGACTGGACTTCCTTCCAGGCTGTCAATAAAATGAAATATAAACTTAAAAGGGAGTTTGATCTTCCTAAAAAATTTAAAATCGGACACGCCGGAACTTTAGATCCCAGAGCAACTGGGCTTCTTATCGTCTGCTGTGGAAAATTTACAAAGAAAATTCCGGAGATTCAGGATGCTCCCAAAGAATATTGGACAGAGATTAAGATAGGTGTACAGACAGAATCTTACGATACTGAAAAGCCTGAAATTCTTCAACAGGAGATTTCCCATATTACTGAAGAACAAGTAATAGAAGTATTGGAAAAATTTGTTGGGGAAATTGAACAAAAACCACCTGTTTATTCGGCTATTAAAATTGATGGTGAAAGAGCTTACAACCTTGCCAGAGCTGGTGAAGAAGTGGAAATGAAAGCAAGAAAAACAACGATTCATTACATCAAGGATATAAAAATTGATTTTCCTTTGGTAAGTTTTATGGTTGGATGTTCAAAAGGAACTTACATCAGAAGTCTTGCCCATGATATTGGCCAGGAATTGGGAGTAGGAGCTTATCTGACACAGCTAAGACGTACCAAGATTGGTGAGTATGCCATTGAAGATGCTACAGATCAGTTCCTGAATAACGAGTACAGATTCGAAGGTCTGTAAAAATTAAATTAAAAATTCTCAGGATATTGAGAATAGTGCATCACCAGAAAGTATTGTTTATGGTTTGACTGCCATAGGGATATTATTTTCTTCCTAACTTTGTATTAGGAAATACTGGGAATATAAGCTGATGGTTTTTTCATAAACTTACATTATGAAAGTACTATTTTCAGCAATAAAAATTATACCGGCTACGGAAAAGACTAATGGAAAAAACGCGTATCAATAAATATTTATCAGAAGTGGGATACTGTTCAAGAAGAGCAGCAGATAAACTTTTGGAAGAAGGAAGAATCAAGATAAACGGGAAAATTCCTGAACTAGGAACCAAAGTTTCTGATGAAGATCTTGTAGAAGTAGACGGAAAACCAATCAGAGAGCCTCAGGAAAAACCTGTGTATATCGTTTTTAATAAACCTGTGGGAATTGTTTGTACTACAGATACAAAACGTGAAAAAAATAATATTGTAGATTATATCAACCATCCCAAAAGAATTTTTCCTATCGGAAGACTGGATAAACCAAGCGAAGGACTTATCTTCTTAACGAGTGACGGTGATATCGTCAATAAAATTCTTAGAGCGCGAAATAACCACGAGAAAGAATATCTTGTTCGTGTAGACAAGCCTATCACACCAAGATTTTTGGAAAAAATGCGAAACGGCGTTCCAATACTTGATACCGTGACTAAAAAATGTGAGGTAGAGAAGATTGATGAAATGAATTTCAGAATTGTTCTTACTCAGGGACTCAACAGACAGATCCGAAGAATGTGTGAATATCTTGGATACGAAGTGAAAAAACTGAAACGAATCCGTATCATGAATATCAAACTTGATTTGCCGGTCGGTAAATGGAGAGATATGACAGACGAAGAACTTAATACACTCAATTCTTTGCTGGCAGATTCTAGTAAAACAATTGATTAAAAATATCTAAAATACTTTAACGGTTTCAATTTCATGCTTTCCGCTATTAACTATGGGAAGCATTATTTGCTATTGCTATTTATTATTTTTCACGTATTGGTGTAATATATTTTATTTTTCTTTGAAAATGTTTTATATTTATAATACCAACAATAATAACCTGAAAATCATGAAATTAAAACTTAATTCAGTTCTAGTATTGATTACTTTGGTAATAGTAGTGAGTTGTCAAAATGATAATCATAATCCGGATCATTCGCATGATTCTTCGTTTTACATTGATTACAGAAGTTTAAAAGGATTACCAGACGGAATTGCCGTTATTGAACTCGATCCTGAAGCACCCAATTTTGGAAATATCAGCAGCAAACTTGAATTGGGCATTGGTGTACTGCCACATCATATTTATTACAATCAGAATGCCAATAAAATGTTTACAACTGCTTTGGGAGGCAGCTATCTCTATGAGGTAAAAACCGGGGAAGACCAAAACGGGCAACCCATATTATTGAACGCAACTCCTGTTGATACGGGTGAGAATACGGTAGGGGAAAATTTATTTTTCACGAATGACGGAAGATATTTTATGACCTTTATGGGTGGGGCAGGAGGACCAAAAGATGGTAGTATAGGTGTTTTTAATGCGGCCAATAATCAGCTTATCAAAACGATTAAAGCACCCATTCAAACTAATCCCAATAGGTTTATCATGTATCCACACGGCATTTCCATTAATGAGGAAAAAGGATTGATGATGGTATCATCCACTATTCACCCTGATCTTACTACCGGAATGGGTAATACCTGTACTTTATTAGATCTCAATACTTACGAAATAAAGGAAACCTATCAGGTTGCAGACTCTCCGACTGATTTATCAGCTCCTGTAGAAGTATTGTTACTGCGCGGAAAGTTCCCGCAATATGCACTTGCTACAACAATGCTTGGTGGAGATATCTGGATAGCTCCCTATAATGTTACAACAAAAAAATATGATGCTTTTACTAAGATTTTTGATGGTAGTGCAAAAGGTTTAGGCTGGGCACTCGAAATGTATATTGATGACTCCAACAAATTGTATGTAAGTTTTGCGGAACCTGGAAAAGTACTTGTCTTTGATATTAATAATCTCCCTCAGCTAAAGCTTTTGAAGACTCTTGATGCGGATAAAGGTGCACATCATATGGCTTTCTTTAAAACCAAATCCGGAAAAGAGGTAGTTGCGGTACAAAATAATTTATTGGATCTTCCCAACTTAAATTCCGGTACGATTAGTATAATTGATATTAATACTGAGAAAAAATTAGGCACAGTAGATTTACGTAATAAATACGGAATATTGCCGGAATCCATTGAAGGAACTAATGGGCCAAGCAACTATATGCATCACTGAAATGTAAAATATTATTTTACAGTACATATAACTCTTCCAGAATATTATTTTGGAAGAGTTTTAGCCAATGTAGGGTTCATGTTATTTTACATATAATTTCATTCTTTCTTCATACTCAGGTTTCAGTTTTAAAAGTTTCCATATTTTTTTATCATCAGGATTACTGATCCGGTAGAATATGATTTTGTCTGCTGAATACTTGAAATAAGGATGATTTTTAAGCCATTCTTCAGGGGCTTCTACTAATGAATATCGGGGAACATTTGATATATTCAACGGGGCTATTGAAATCAGTTTTTGAACCAGATTCTGATCTATGTTGTAGGTGGTTAAAATTTGCTGCTTATTCATAAAACCTCCCAGTTTCTTTCTGAAGCCAATTATTGAGCCTGCACTTCTTTCATCCAGTCCAAATTCTATAAGCTGCTTGAAAGTAATGGTATTAAGATCTGTTTTTGAAAAATCTGTTTTTTCCTGTTGTTTTTCCTGAAGTTTGATATAAGGTTTCATCTCCTGAAATTTCTCGGCGGAGATCACAAAACATTTCTGCAGATCTTCTAAGCTTTTGAAGTTTCCCCGTAAATTCCTGTCTCGGTAATTGATGATAGTGATTGCTTGCTTTTCTGAAAATCCCAGTGCTTTCCACTCATCTAGACCAAGCTGATTAGGATCAAATGGATGATATTGAATCTTGGATTTTACAGGATTATTCTTTCCGAAATTCCTGAAGTTTTCCGGAGTTTTTGTCGGAAGCAAAAGATAAGGAGCAAGTTTACTGTAATTTTCCGGAGAGATGATGAAACATTCTTTAAACTTTTCTTTACTGATAAAACTTCCCCCAAGATAATTTCTATACTTTATAATGGCTTCTGCCTGTCTTTCACTAAAGCCCATTTTAAGCCAGTCATTGGCAGAAAACTGATCAGGATTGAATTTTCCAGAAATTATAATTCCTTTCTTTTCATATGTAGTGAATCTTTTGGAATTTCCTTTTTCTGATATTTCAGGAAGCAAAATAAAAGCGGCCAGTTCACTGAATTTCTCTTCAGAAATAGCATAACATTTTTTCAGTTGCTCTTTTGAAGTAAATGTTCCTCCTACAATATCTTTATACTTCAGAATGGTCGCTGTTTGTTTCTCTGAAAATCCAAGTTTCTGCCACTGTTCATTGTTCAGCGCATTGGGATCAAAATCTGATAGGTTTACTGGTATTAAAGCATCTTTGACGAACATAACTTCAGGAAACGGTTCTTTTTCACGGCTGGTATATTTCTGATAGACCAATAAAACAGTCAGCAATGTGACCATAAATGCCAATTTTTGGTAGTAGCTTTTTCTCATCATGTAGTAAACTTATTGATAAAAATAAATTATGGCAATAGTTGATAATGAATTAGTTAAATATGATATAGAGAAAGTGTTTTATTGTTGATAAGCTAATAGGAATATTGCCTTTTGGGTGATATAATTTCTTAATTGATACTGAATTCTCTGATTAGAATTTTATTTTTAACACGACAGGTTCTGTCGCTGCGGATAGATATTTTTGCATTATAATAAGATAAATTGTAATACAACATAAAGTAAATTTGATTATTAATAGTATGATTTATAGCAGGTTGAAGTATGATGATTTTCGTGTCTTAAAAAGTACTAAATTCGCTTCGTTTTAATAAACTAATTACTAACTCAAAAAACAACACGGGAATGAGAAAATTTTATCTCAGTGCATTTACCTTATGCACGGTTCTGGGTGTATCTGCCCAGGAAGTGATGTGGCAAAAAGACATCCAATCCTCTACCCAGGATTTTCTGAGCCAGGTCACCACAACCATTGATCAGCAGTATCTGATCACAGGAAGTTCTATTCAGAGCAATAAGCAACAGGCTTCAGGCAGTAAGCAAAACAACGGTTATGATTTTCATTTGGTAAAACTCAATCAACAGGGACAGGAAGTCTGGGAGAAATATTTCTCAGGACAAAACCATGATTACCTGTCTGCGACTGTTACTACACAGGATGGAGGTTTTTTACTAGCCGGAACATCTTATTCAGGAAAAGGATTAGACAAAAAAGACGATTCTAAAGGCGGTTCAGATATCTGGCTGATCAGAATCAATGAATTTGGTGATGAATTGTGGCAGAAAACTCTGGGAAGTTCTTCCGATGAAGAAGCAAGATCTGTTATTCAAACTACCGATTTAGGATTCTTTGTGGCCGGAAATATACAGAACTCACCCAAAGGATACGGTTCAAAAGATGTTTCAATTACCCGATTAGACAAAGACGGAAAAGAACTCTCCCAATTAATTTTAGGCGGAAAAGGCTTGGATGAAGTGGAAAAGATGATTCCAACAAGAGATGGAGGTGCACTACTTGGGATTTATTCCAGGAGTTCCGAGGTTCGTGATTCGGGATCTGAACAAGGTTCCGGGATGCGAGGTGCGGGTTCTGCATCAAACGTTCAAAACCCGCACCTCGTATCCCGAAACTCGAAACAAACTGAAAACTTCGGTGAGGGTGATTACTGGATCGTAAAGCTCGACAAAAATGGAAAAGTAGAATGGGAAAAGAATTTTGGAGGAAAAGGAGATGATCATGTCAGAACTTTGGCTTTAACTTCAACAGGTTTCATCATTGGCGGAGAATCAAGATCAGAAAGATCAGGAAACAAAACCGTAGGCATTGAAGAAGGAACAGACCTTTGGCTGATTGCTCTCAATGAAAGAGGAGACGAGCAGTGGCAGAAATCTTACAATTTCAAAAACAGAGATATTCTAATGGGAATGAGTGTGATTCAGAGCCAAGATACAAGAACCAAGAATCAAGACTTTACAAAAGGAATATTGTTGGGAGGTTATACTCAGGCTGAAGGAAGAATCCAAACCGATGATGAAACCTTCTGGATGCTCTATCTGGACCAGAATGGAAATGAGCAGTGGAGAAAACACGTGAAGGGAGAATCCAGACAAAAAGAAGAAAGGCTTTCAGATTTAAAACTCAACAGAGACGGTTCGATTATTCTGGCAGGAACCAGCGCAGAAGAACTCGGAAAAGAGAACTGGAAAATTGTGAAACTGGGCGATAAACAGGTAGATCAGCTGATTGAAAAATACGATATCAAAATCTATCCCAACCCTGTTTCTGATTATGCTTATGTAGAAATTGGCTTTGACTTTAAAGATGCTGATATTCTGCTGTACGATATGTCTGGTAGACAACTTCAGAGTATTAAAACCAAGAACAGAGTCACAAAGATCAATACCCAGGCTTTGGTACAGGGAGCTTACCTGGTGACGATAAAAACTGATACCAACAAAACGGCGAATGCCAAATTAATTAAGAAATAAACTGATGAAAAAAATATTTGTAATAGCGTTGTTGTCTATTTTTTCATTTGGATACTCACAGTCCGGAATCGGAATTAATGCGCAGCAGAATAAAGAGGTCTTATCTTTTCCAACCTCCCCTGATGCCTACAGCTTTGATAAAGTAGGAAAGCTTCCTATGGATCTGTTTAACGGGAAAGCTAATATATCAATTCCCATTTATGATATTCAATTAGGAGATCTGGTTTTCCCCATTAAGCTTTCTTATAATACAGGAGGAATTAAACAGAATGAGATTTCAAGCTCAGTAGGATTAGGATGGTCATTATCCATACCCAATACCATTTCAAAGAATATTATGGGAAAAGATGATGATTTTTTCCCGATTTATTTTAAAGATTACAATACAGCCTATCAATATTCATCCATTGATCCATGGAATGATAATGCCAAAAAAGAGGTCTTAGGGTTTCTTTATGATGGGATGTATGATGTGCAGCCCGATCTGTTTTCGTATAACCTTCCTACCGTAAATGGCAGTTTTATAATAAATAATAACAAAGGTTTTCCGGTTCCTCATGAAGATGTTTTGATTCAAAGACTGCCTGATAATGGTAGTTTCACCATAACAGATTCAAAAGGTAACAAATTCTGGCTGTCGGGAAAAAACTCAGTGATGACTAAACGATCCCAAACGGTTGCTCAGTTAGCTGTCAATTCTTTTTTAATGGACAGTTTGCGTACATCGAGAAATCAGGGAATACAAATTGAATATCAAAAAAAGCTAAACTATTCCGAAGAGAGTAAATTTGAAAGTAGAATTCTGACTTCTCAAAATGCTCCGGTGGGCTATACTCCTTTTCCTCCAATTCAAACATCTCCACCACCGAGAATTGATATCAATACGAACTTTGAAAAATTAATTACAAAAATTACATTTCCTGAAGGACAAATTGAATTTAAATATTCGGGAGATGAAAATTTAACCACTGTAGGGGAGGAACTGTATAGAAAAGATATCAAATCATCTGCTGGTATTGCTTTGAAAAGAATTGTAGTAAAGGACAAATCAGGAAAAATAGTAAAAGATTTTTTACTGAATCATTCTTATTTTGAATCAAGCTCTGTTGATAAAACCTATGAAGATTACAGGCTTAAACTCATAGGCCTAAAAGATAATCTTCAAAATAAGAGTTATGCATTTTCTTATAATGAAAATACTCCTCTTCCTGCAAGAAATTCTAATAATGATGATTATTGGGGATATTTTAATAATACCTTTTACAGCAAGTCAAACACCAGTATCCCGGATCAGATTTTTTCGAGTAATATCGGGGCGAGCCAAAGCACAATAATCGGAGGTAGAAATAGAAATACGAATCCTAATTTTGCACAACTTGGAGTTTTAACAGCTATTAAATATCCTACCGGTGCTTCTAAAAATCTTTATTATGAAAGCAATACCATTGAAACAACCCAATATTCTACCATTGACGCATATGAAAGTTATATGAGTATAGGCAATAATCAAGACCCTGGTACTTTTGTGAAGCCTATTCGTGATACATTGGTTACCGTTCCGCAATCTGTTTTTATGAATAAGCCTAATGCAAGATTTAAAATCACTTTTGGAAATGGCTGTATGAATAATAATGATGACATTGCCCAGATCCATGAAAACAGATGCAAGGGCAGCATAAATATGTCAGGACAGGTATATACTTCTAACGGAAAAAGCTTTACGGCAGAATTTGGTGCTACAACAAGCCCCATTCAATTACGTTTGCAGCGTATAGGAGACTGTGGCTGTGATTTTTCATTTAACATCAAATATAACAAACAAATTGCAACCAATTTAATTTCAAATGTTGGTGGGCTCAGAATAAAAAAAGTAGAAGATGTAGATGCCGGTAATACATCCAATATCTATAACTACAGCTATGAAAGGGCTGATCCGAATACAGGAGTTTATAAAGGTTCAGGAAAGCTTAAACGTCCGTTTCAATTTGTTAAATCTTTTTACAGAGTAGCTCATCCAAGCGTAGAAAATGCAGGAGCATCGGACTATATCCAGAGAGATTATATGGTTCAGAATACAGGAAGTGCTTATAATTCTTATAGCATGTCCAATATAGTCACCTATTCTACGGTAAAAGAGTATAACGATCTGGGAGAAACTATTTATGAATTTGCAGATGGAAATGCCGGGGTAGGCTCTGTTTATTCGGATAAGACAGGACCATATGATGATTGGAGATATGGACTCCCGTTAAAAACGACGTATAAGAAAGGAGCTAATATTCTAAAAGAAGAAACATTTAAATATGATATCAATCCATTGAAAAATAAGCTATCAGGATATAATCCCGTTACCAATGAAGAGATTGCGTTTGGGCTTGATCTGGATATTGTACCTTACAATGTAGAGAATTTTAACGTACCTCCATTATCCTCTTATCAGGTCAATATGAGTGCTGTAGAAATTTACGGAGGAAAGATAGAACGTAAAAAATCAACGGTAACAGAATATTTTGAGGGAGGGAAAAAGGTTGAGAATCAGACTGTATACACTTATTCAGATACGGATATTAATAAACCTATCAATTTAAAAAGTACATTATCTACATTTTCATCCGGGGAAAATGTTGTGACAGATTATCAGTATGCTCATGAAAAAGGCATTCAGAAACTTATTAATGCTAATATCATTGATACTCCAATAGAGACACAGGTCACAAAAAAACAAAATGCCAATGATGCTGCGGGTAAAGTACTGTCAAGAACGGAAACCAAATATGATAATCCATTGACCTTACTTCCAAGCTCAGCATTGTCGTATGATCTTCAGAATAATCCTACTACCGAAGTTACTTATGATCAATATGATTCTAAAGGAAATCTTAAGCAATACACCACAAAAGACGGTATTTCAACGGTAATTGTTTGGGGCTATAACCAAACCCAGCCTATTGCCAAAATAGAGGGAGCCAAATTAACAGATATTCAACAGTCTTTAATTGATTCCATTGTTAATGCTTCCAATACAGATGCTTTAGCTGGTTCCAGCAATGATGAAACGACTTTCTTGTCAGCATTGAATACCTTCAGAGCTAATACAGCATTGTCCGCTTATCAGATTACCACTTTTACGTATGATCCATTAGTTGGGGTAAGAAGCATCACCCCACCATCAGGAATCAGAGAAAGCTATGTGTATGATTCCGCAAACAGGCTTCAGAAAGTGATCGATGTGAATGGCAAAGTGTTGAAGGAGATGAAATACAATTATAAAAACTAAACTGATGAAAAAACTCATACTACCGATAGGAGTCCTGCTCTTATCCAACTTAACATACGCCCAGCTTTCCACGATTTCAAGCAATGAAAATTATATTCAGACCAAAACATATTTAGATTATAATGGAACAGCTGCTACCAAATCCTCAGAAACCGTTCAGTATTTTGACGGACTGGGAAGACCTAAGCAGGTTATCAACCTACAGGCTTCCCCTTTGGGAAGAGACGTTGTAACCCATATTGAATACGATCAGTTTGGAAGACAGCTGAAAGACTATCTTCCGGTTCCCCAGCTTTCCACAAGCAACGGGAACTATTATTCAGGGCCTTTGGGTGTTTATCCCACAACCTACGGGAATGAAAAGATCTATTCTGAAAAAGTTTTGGAAAACTCTCCTCTGGACAGGATTCTGGAGCAGAAACAGGTGGGCAATGACTGGAACACAAAATCTGTGAAGTTTGGTTATGACACCAACGGATTGAATGAAGTCTATCAGTTTACCACGACCACAAGCTGGGTAGATGGAGCTACTAAAAGTGTACTGAGCTTATCGCCTGCTACAGTGTATGCCCCGAACCAATTGTATAAAAACTCTGTCAAAGATGAGGATGAGAATGAAACGGTAGAATTTAAAAACGGTCAGGGCCAGACATTACTGGTAAGAAAAATCATGAGCCCCACCCTTCAGATTGATACCTATTATGTGTACAATGAATACAATCAGCTGGCTTTTGTCATTCCTCCTATGGCTGTTCATAAGCCTATTACCGATGACCTTCTCAATACCTTATGCTATCAGTACCGTTATGACGGAAAGGGCAGATTGGTAGAAAAAAAACTTCCCGGAAAAGGCTGGGAATTTATGATCTATGATAAACAGGACAGACTTGTAGGAACTCAGGATGCTGTATTAAGAACAAAAGGACAATGGCTGTACACGCAGTACGATCAGTTGGGAAGAGTTGTGATTACCGGGCTCGCTACAGGAGGCGACCGGAATGCAGAACAGTCATTGGCTGATGGTTCGAATAATATGACACGAACTGGTTTTGTAGTCTTTACGAGGCAGGGAATGGATGTTTATTATGATCCGGGTGTTACCTATCCCCATGCCTCAAAATGGGTTGCCTTATTATCCGTAAACTATTATGACAGCTATCCTGCTTACAGTTTCAATCCTGCATTCCCTTCAACCATTCAGGGAGCTCCGGTACTTACTGCCAGCGCAACGACTGATGGAAGAAGCATCAAAGGATTTCCTACAATGAGTTTTGTAAAAAACATTGAGGATGATAACTGGACAAAGAATTATACCTATTACGATACAAAAGGAAGAGCTATTGGAGGTCATTCTATCAATCATTTGGGAGGCTATACCCATACAGAATCCAAACTGGATTTTGCAGGAGTTACGAAACAGACGGTAACAAAACATAAAAGACTTAACACGGATACTGAAAGAGTGGTTACCGAAACGTTTGATTATGACAGCCAGAACAGGTTATTGGTACACAAACATCAGGTAGACAGTAATCCGGTAGAGATTTTAACTCAGAATAAGTACAATGAAATTTCTCAGCTTGAATCTAAAAAAGTAGGTGGAACATCTCTATTATCACCATTACAGACCATAGATTATAAATACAATATCCGTGGTTGGATGACCCAGATTAATGATCCTGCCAACTTAGGAAGTGATCTGTTTGGGTATAAGATCAATTATAATAAAGTGGAAGGGCTGGAAATTCCCAATGCAGACTACCCGAATCAAAAAGTAAAACCGAGATACAATGGAAATATTGCGGAAGTATCATGGAAAACCCTAACAGAAGATAATGAACCGTTAAAAAGATATGGCTACGCATATGATAGTGTAAACAGACTCACAGGTGGCTTTTATCAGAAGGATACAAATCCCTATGCAAAAGAATACAATGAGCTTCTGGTCTATGACGTGAATGGAAATATCCTGAATCTGGTAAGAACTGAAGGATTGCTTCCAGGAGCAAACACCACTTTAATGATTGATAATCTGAAGTATGATTATGTAGGAAATAAGTTAGTGAAAGTTACAGATCAGCAGCAAAATCCATCTGGTTATCCTTCCCTTACAGTTCCTAATCCTATTGAGTATGATAATGGCAATCTCAGCGGGAATGGAAACATGACCAAACATTTGGATAAAGGGATTTCCTCTATTGAATATAATTATTTAAATTTACCAGATAAGATTACCCAAAACTCAAAATTGACAAGCTATCTTTACAGAGCAGACGGGGTAAAAGTAAAGAAGCTTTTTGGAGATCTGGAGACCCATTATCTGGATGGCTTTCAGTATAAAACTACATTTTTAAGAGAATCCTGGGATGGAGAAGGAACTTTTATTCCTGATCCTAATGAGATTCCAGAATTGAAATTGAGGATCATTCCTACTTCTGAAGGATATTATGATGCACTTCTCAACAAGTATGTTTACAATTTTACAGATCATCTGGGAAATGTAAGGTTAAGTTATAGCGATACAAATGGAGATGGTGTTATCCAGCCAAGGAGATATAATACATCAACATGTTCGCCTAAATTTGGTTGCCTTGGAGAATGGAAACCGGGAGAAATTGTAGAAGTCAATACTTATTATCCTTTTGGATTACTGCATAATTATACTGCGACTACCCAGAATGCTTATCAATACAAGTACAATGGGAAGGAACTTCAGGAAAGTGGCATGTATGATTATGGAGCTAGATTCTATATGCCGGATATTGGACGATGGGGTGTAATTGATCCACTGGCGGAAACTTCACGTCGTTGGTCTACTTACACCTATGCGTATAATAACCCTATAAGATTTATTGATCCTGATGGACGAAATGCTGATGTATGGGAATTGAATTCTGAAAATGGAAATCTCACCAAGGTTGAAGAAAATGACAAACCAGATGAGCTATATATAGTAGATAATAAGGGAAATAGAAAAACAGATTCAGCAGGCAATCAGGTAAAATTCACAATGGAAAGAGATGAACAGATAGAGGAAAGAATTACTTCGTCAGGTTGTGTTACTTATACTCCTAAATTAGATGGAGTACGTACAGAAGCAACTAAAGAAGTTCCTTTCGAAATTATTCCTTTTGAGAATCAGAGTAATGCAAAATCATTTTTCGAGTTTTTAGAAAAAAATTCGAATGCAGGAAATGAATTTGACTTATTACAGTATACTCAAAATGGACAAGATAAAGGAATGGTGGGAAGAACACTACAGTTTGATTTTCTACCTAGATTTGATAAAGATGGAACCTTTGGGGCATTTATCCCTACACTTACCTTAGATTATTACAAGAATATGCTTTTAAAAACCTCAGGTATTGAATTAATGAAATCAATATTTAACCATTCTCACCCCGGCGACGGTATAAATCCAATACCGTCAGATACAGATAGAGCTGCAGCAGATAATCCATATATACCAATACCAATATTTAAAGTTTATAGTGGAGGGACATATAAAACATTTAAACCTTAAAACTAACTCTATGAAAAATTTATTTTTTTTATTTCTTTTAGGTCCCTTTTTATTTTCTCAAAACTTTCAAACTAAGGATTCTCTTAAAATTCTTGCTAAGAGTAACTTTAAATCAATGGAAGTTTTTGAAGTTAAAAATGAAAGATTAATTCCTTTACGAAACTATACCTACGACAAAAATAAAAATGAAATTACTATAAAAAATTCATCTGATAAAAATAAAGAATGGCTTAGAACTATTATTAAATTTGATAATAATTATAATATCACGGAAGTAGAAAAAACAACGGAAGGAATGGTGATTTCTGAAAAAGAGAATTCCCTTGTAAAAAAACAAATTTCAGTGATAACAAAATATTTTTACAATAATAATACTGTTGAAATAAACGAATATAATGATAAAGGTCATCTATCATTAAAACAATTTAAACTTTTTGATGACAAAAATCGTATCATTGAACAAATAAGGTTATTTAATATTCCTGATGATATTGTTGTTTCTGAAATAGAAAAATATAATTGGATTGATAATAATTCATATAATTATGAAAAACTAACATTCCATGCTCCTAAGTCTAGATTAACAGGGGTATATAAATTAAATCAATATGGAGATAGAGAGTCTTTTAGAGGTAATATCTATTTAAATGGTATGCCAGAAGATGCAAGTTTTGATTTTGATAAAAAAATTAAAAAATTTGATTCAAAAGGGAATTTAATTCAGGTATATAAGATTGATAAGAAAATTCAAACTCTTATTGAGGAAAGAAAAATCATCTACTAAACACAAGCGTTTGATATTACTGCGATTTAGGTGTCTATAAGTACAAGTACAACGGCAAGGAGCTTCAGGAGGCGGGAATGTATGATTATGGAGCAAGATTTTATATGCCGGATATTGGAAGATGGGGAGTAGTAGATCCGCTGGCGGAGAAGATGAGAAGATATTCACCATATAATTATGCTTTTGATAATCCGATTAAGTTTATTGATCCGGATGGTAGACAAGGAAAAGATGTTATTATTACAGGAAAAGAAGCAGATGAAGCATTAAAAGAATTGCAAAAATCAGTCTCTTCTGAGCTTACTTTAAGTAAAGATAGCAAAGGTAAAGTTTCTTATACTCAGAAAAATCCCAAAGCAAAGTTATCTGCAGATAGTCAACAACTTGTTGATGCTATTAATGATCATTCTGTAAATGTAAATGTAAAATCAGAAAATACGCATATGACCGAAGCGGGGAGTGTCTATGTAGGAGGGACTTTTTCTGGGAATGAGACAAAATATGTATTTAGCTCTGATGGAAAATCTTTTAATCCTATTACAGAAACAAAGCAAGAGGTAAATCCGTTTATTTTAGGTGCAATGAGTAATTATTTTGGCAAACCAGGTGCAGATATGTTACATGAAGTAACTGAATCTTATCAAGGAGCTTTAATTTCTCAAAAACTAGGTAAAGATGCCGGTTATGCGTCGGAAGCTGATAATGAGGATTTTTTTAGTATATATAATTCAGCACATAATGCTGCTACACCCCAAACATCTAAAGGTTATCAACAAATTAATTATGATAAAAATGGAAATCAAACGACTAATTTATATAAATCAGGAAGGTCAGAAGCTGTATTTAAAACTTCGGGTAAAGCTCCATTAATTGTTCCAATATATCCTTAACTTATGAAAAATATTAGTGTTATTATTCTTTTATTATTAATTATCTCTTGTAATTCTAAATCTAAGCTAAGTGCGGGACTTGAGTATAGAATAGTAAAAATAGATTCAATTGAAAATGTATATTTATTATATGCAGAAAGAACGGATGTTAGTATTCCAAATACTAAAATTATAAAAATCGCTTCTACAAAAACTGGATATGGGTGTAAAAAAAATAGATCAATAATTGTGGGACATAATTATAAATTAAATTTGAAATCATTATATCCTGAAAACTTTGTTTCACACCATTATTTAGGAGGGATAACTTTTAATGGGGTCTATATTCCATTCGAAAAAGATTACAACATAAAGAAAAACTTATTTTCTACAGAAGATATAAAAGGACTTTGTTATAATATTAAATGAATTTTTTTAATAATATCTCCCCCCGCTGGTGCGAGCGTTTCGCTCGTGTCCGTAAATAAAACAAAAAGCCACTGTTTTTGCTGTGGCTTTTACTCTCTATTATAGAGAAACCGTTATTTTTACAATTACAAGGATCAATTGGGAAATACAAGAGTTACTTTTGCTAAAAATAATGCCGGAATGCTAGAATCTATAGATACCAATAATTATTATCCATTTGGATTAAACCATATTGGTGGTTCTTCCTATTCCAAATTTGGAAGTTATTACAACTATAAGTACAATGGGAAGGAGCTGCAGGAGACGGGAATGTATGATTACGGTGCGAGATTCTATATGCCGGATCTGGGAAGATGGGGTGTTGTTGACCCGCTTGCGGAAAAAATGCCGAGCTGGTCGCCGTATGCTTACGCGTTTGATAATCCTATACGTTATACAGATCCTGACGGTAGAGAACCAGTTGATGATCACTTTAATCAATTCGGAAAATTTTTATACACAGATAATAAAAAGACAAATAATATTGTCATTGATTTTCAAAATCCGATTACTGGAAGTTTGA
The DNA here is from genome assembly GCF_002025665.1 of Chryseobacterium indologenes. Lineage (GTDB taxonomy): Bacteria > Bacteroidota > Bacteroidia > Flavobacteriales > Weeksellaceae > Chryseobacterium > Chryseobacterium metallicongregator. The sequence continues at coordinate 1,593,823 of NZ_CP018786.1, forward strand.
ATACTGCTCCATGGCTATCGACAGAATTAAAAGATTATAAATTTAATAAGGACAATGCATTTGTTTTAGCAAATATTGCAAATCACTACACTAAAGATGCAGGTATAGATTTAGATAACCTCAAAGGTAATAGTACTTCTGTTGGGGTTGCTGATTATCATTTTGATGCGGGTAAAATGGTAGGAAAAGTTTCCAGTTATAATGGAGGTGAATATAATCCAGATGCTCTAATGCAGGCAAATAAAGGTTCTAAAACAGTTTCGCTTATGGTTGGTAATGGAGAAGTGAGTGAATTATATAATGATAAATACAATATGATATCTGCACTGAGTCATGAAGGAGGAAAAGTAAGTCACTTAACAGTAAATCCTGACAATGTTAATATATCTACACTTGATTTAGCAAAAGAACATGTCAAGGTTTATGAGCATCAAATGGCTTCTCCTATTTTTAAGAAAACTACACCTCAATTTCAACAATTAATGAAAAAAAATTATGGCAATGATAAATTCTATTATGAGAAATATAAACAAAAATAAGTTCCATATTTATATAATATTGTTAGTAGCTTTATTTATATCCTGTAAAAAATCTATATCCAAGGATAAAAATGCTGTTTCTTCTTTCCAAAATTTGATATGTGATTATACAAAGGATAGTATAAATATTAAAAATGTAGAAACTTTTTTACTATTTGGAAACCCTACAAATGATACTCTTAAAGTTTCTCTTAAAGATGTTCAAGCAAACTATAGACATGTTTATGAAAAGGATACATTTAAGATAAACTTTGAAGCATTAACCCCTATTTCTATTCCGCCGAATGATTCTATCGGGTTACCTTGTATGTCAGTAATTGAAAAGAATTTTAACAAAAGAAGTGACGTTTTTGAAAAAGGATTTTCAGTTTTTAATGTTAAATCTCAAAAAGAAATTTCTCATGCACCAAGTTACAGGCTAAGGCAAATGAATGATTTTCAATTATATCAAAAATGGGGAAAGAAAAATGATAATATAAGTTTATAAATAAGAAGAGGCTATCTCTTTTGAGACAGCCTCTTTTATAATTATGATAAAGATCAGTATATTTACCAGTACAAAGATCATTTGGGAAATGTCAGAGTTTCTTATGGAAGAAACAGCGCAGGCGCTCTTGAAATTACAGATGCAAACGACTATTACCCATTTGGGATGAATCATCTGAAGACTGGAAATGCGTTCTTTGGATCTGGTAGTTATAAGAATTATAAGTACAACGGCAAGGAGCTGCAGGAGACGGGTATGTATGATTATGGAGCAAGGTTCTATATGCCGGATATTGGAAGATGGGGGGCGTAGATCCATTGGCTGATATTCATCCAAATATGACACCTTTTAGATATAGCTTTAACAATCCTATTAATGTGATTGATCCTACAGGGTTATTAGAAGATGATTGGGAATTAAACGCTGTAACAGGTGATTTAAAGAAGGTAACAGAAAATGATAAACCTGATGTTCTATATGTAGTAAATGAAAAAGGTAAAAGAATTACAGATAAGGGAAATACAGTTAAATTTACTATGGAAAGAGATGAACAAATTGAAGAAAGGGAAATTGTATCTGAAAATGTAAAATATAATCCTAAGCCTGGTGTAGATGGCGAAAAAGAAGTGAAATATGAATCTTACAAATTTGATAATCAAAGTAAAGGTAAAAGTTTTTTTGAATTTCTAGCTAAGTATTCTAATGCAGGAAATGAGTTTGATTTGTTTCAGTATACACAAAATGGTATAGATAAAGCTCTTGTTGGGAGAACATTACAATTTTCTTATTTAACTCGCTTTACTCAGGATTCTAATAATCCTAAACAATATGATTTTGGTGGTTTTTTGCCAAGTATAGGATTAAAAACAGGACTTTACAATAGAACATCTAACTTACCTGGAGTTGACAGTAGCAAGAATATATTTACTCATTCTCACCCAGGAGATGGGAAAAATCCTGAAGCTTCGCCAGCAGATATTAACACCGCTAAATATAATTCGTTACCTGGTATATTTAATGTATATAGTGGTGGGGTATATAAAGAAATACCTAGAAAATGAAAATACTAAAATACCTCATATTATTCATTGGAAGTCTTTACTATTCTCAAACTGTAAATGATAATGCAAAAAAAAATTATTATCAAAAATTGATAAAAGACAAATTTGTAACAATGGAAGTTTACAAAGGCAATAAATTATCTCAAAAATATAGTTATGATAAGAAGAATAATAAAGTTATTTTGTATGACGATAGCTACAAACAAGAGATACCTAACTTTCTTTACAAAGAATATAAATTAGACTCCCTATATAGAATAGAAGAAGAGAATGTTATTGCTAAAAATGATTCTATATCTAAGCAAAATATTACATATACAAATAAAAAATATGAATATCATGAAAACTATACTGTTGTAAATTATCTGAACAAAGACAGTAATCCTTATATGAAAGAATATACTTTCTATGACAATACATCACGAATAAAAGAAAGCATTCTTTTTTCATCACTAGTGTTACAGAAAAGAACTACCTATTTATATGATGACAAAAAGAATAAAATAATTAGTGAAACACAAACATTCACACACCCAAGACAAACATCAACTAACTATAATGGAGTAGATAAATATGGATATGCAATAAGTTATTCAGCTATTTTGAAAGTTCAAGTATCAATGGATAAAAATCAAGAAATTAAATCTGGAAAATTTTTCTATGAAAATCAATATGACTCAAAAGGAAACTTAATCAAGATTTTTAGTAAATCAAAAGACGGAAAGAAAGAACTAATTGAGGAGAGAAAAATAATGTATGAATAACCCCGCTGGCGCGAGCGTCCCGCTCATATATCCACAAGCAGTTGTTTTGCTGTAGAAAAGCCCTTGTACTGCTGTGAAGCACTTATAAACACCCTCCAGACCCTTAGATAAGTCCCTCTCACCACTTTAACAAGCCTCTCCACCCACTTCATCAAGGGTCTCTAGCCAGTTCAGAAGTTGCTCCAGCCTCTTAGTCAACTGTCTCTAGCCCGTTCCATAAGCCTCTATACCCTTTATCAAAGGGGTTAGAGACCGTTATGTAACTCCCTTCAGCCCCTTGTGCAACTGGGTATACCCCCTTACCCAAGGGGGTGGAGGGGGGTAGGTAAGGGGGATAGTACGTTGTGAAAATAGCTGGTGATCGCATCTTCTGATAGACTTTAAATAAAACCTCCGCTTCAATTCATTGCAGCGGAGGTTTCTATATTTTCAGAGAAATTATTCGTCTTCTCTTTCTCCCAAAGACTCTTTCAGCTTAATCAATTCGGCTTTTACAAATTCCAGGCGGTCAATTAGAGTAATGGTTTCAGAAATTTTACTGTTGGTGGTCAGGGCAACACGGGCTCCGTCAAGGGTATATCCTTTTTCTTTTACCAGATGGTAGATCATCTGAAGGTTTTTGATGTCTTCAGGAGTGAAATATCGGTTTCCTTTTCTGTTTTTTTTAGGCTTGATAATCGGGAATTCCTGTTCCCAGTAACGTATTAATGAAGTGTTTACATCAAATGCTTTCGCAACTTCTCCTATAGAATAATACAGCTTATCAGGTAAATTTATTTTCATTTTACAACTCCTAAACTTCAAAGATAAAAATTTTTTAAAGTTTAATCCAAAATATATTGTAAAAAGTGCGGTAATACTTTGTTTCAAAGGAATTGATGGGGTTAAATTCATCCTTCAAGAGCAAACGTTTGTTGTAACAGATATAAAGGTTCATGATATACTGGTTCTTTTTTTGTCTAAATTTGTGAATTCTTACGATACATAAATATAAATGAATCCAATTTCTGTTCTTCATATCGATCTTTTTCAGGCAGGTAAAAATACTTCTGATTTTTATTTTAATACGATGAAGAATCATTTGGTGGTGGGACATCGTCATATAGAGAAGCCTCACAGACATGATTTTTATGCTGCTGTTTTTTTCACTAAAGGAACAGGCGTACATGAAATAGACTTTCAAAGGTATGAAGTTTCGGAAGGAAGTCTGTTTTTTCTGTCACCAGGACAGATTCACAGTTGGGAGCTATCGGAAGATATTGATGGGTATATTTTCTTTTGTTCTCAGGAGTTTTATGAAATGCACTATGTGAATCAAAAACTGAGAAACTTCCCTTTCTTTGGATCTGTATCTTTTCCGAGAAAACTTCAGTTGGATGCTGGTGAGCTTAAGAAAAATATTAGTTTATTTCAGGAATTGGGAGAAGAACATCAGACTAAAAGTATCATGAAAGAAGGGCTGATTTTATCATTAATGTCTCAGATTTTCATCAATGCTGCCAGATTGTTTTCAAAGGACTTTGATACAATGGATTCAACTGCCGGCCTTTCTTATTTTAAACATTATCAGGATTTTGAAAATCTGATCGAACAAAACTTTACAAAACATAAATCCATTACCCATTATGCCTCTTTATTAGGGATTTCATCCAAACATCTGAACAGGATTGCCCAGACTGTTGTTCAAAAAACAGCCACTGATGTGATTACAGAAAGGGTAGTGCTGGAAGCCAAAAGAATGCTTATGTACCTTGATGAAAGCCTGGTAGAAATTGCGTTCCGTTTAGGATATGAAGAATATTCCTACTTTGTAAGAGTATTCCGGAAATGCTCCGGAATGACTCCTACGCAGTTCATGAGGAAATATAAGGCTTAATGAGTGTAAAATTTAAAGTTTAATGGAGAGATTGTTGTAAACCACCCCGTCAAAAATTCTTTGAATTTTTGCCACCCCTCCAGAGAAGGGGAATTAGGGAAATATCAACTACTTTTTCTGATCCTCACAACCTGCCACCTACTATCTGCCACCTAAAGAGCTAGCTTAAACGGTCCTTCAAAAGTGGTTTCAAAAGAATCTACCAACTGGCCTTTTTCATCAAACACTCCGATGACCATATTCTGTTTTGAGAACTTAATTTCTTCTTCAGGGAAGGAAATATTGATGTTTCCTTTAAGGATTTGATCTCCTTTCAATATGATTTTTTCAGAACCAAAGTAAGTGATCTCTGCATTTTTTGGAGTAATGACTTTTATGGTAAGCGTTTTTTTCTCGTTGGATTTATTCAGAAGAGTGTAAATAAAGGTGTTGGTGATTTTACCATTTTTAACAAAGAATGTAGAACCTGCCGGTTTGATGAATTTTGCTTCCATAGAACCACGGTCGTACATTAAAAATCCTAGGAATCCGATTAATAATGCAAGGATAACGGTTGTTGCTTTCATTCTCGGGGTAAAACGAAATTTATCCTGATTTTCAATTTCGGCTTCCGTTGCATAACGTACCAATCCTTTAGGCAAACCAACCTTTTCCATGACTTCATCACAGGCATCAATACAGGCTGTACAGTTTACACACTCCAGCTGCTGGCCGTTTCTGATATCAATTCCTGTAGGACATACCACAACGCATTGGTTACAGTCGATACAATCTCCTTTTCCTGCAGCTTTTCTGTCTTCATTATTTCTCCATTTTGCACGGCCTTCCCCTCTTTTAAAATCATAATATACATTGATGGTTTGCTTGTCAATCAATACTCCTTGCAGTCTTCCATAAGGGCAAACCAGTGTACAAACCTGCTCACGAAGCCAGGCAAAAACAAAGTAAAACGTCATGGTAAAGAAGATCATCACAAGAAACTTCAGTGAGTTTCCTTCTGGCCCTTCACTCATAATACGGAAAACTTCTTCGTACCCCACAATATACATGAACATAAAGTGAGAAATAATCAGTGAAATAAGAAGAAAAACAGACCATTTAGCCAGCCTTTTTCGTATTTTCTCTGCATCCCATTCCTGTCTGTCAAGTTTCATCTGTTTATTTCGGTCACCTTCAATCCAGTATTCGATTTTGCGGAAAACCATTTCCATGAAAAGAGTCTGCGGACATAGCCAGCCACAGAATATTCTTCCGAAAACTACTGTAAATAACATTACAAAAATCACGGAAGTTACCGCTCCTAAAGCAAGAATGAAAAAGTCCTGCAGGTAGAAAGGTTGTCCAAGGATAAAAAACTTTCTGTCGATCACGTTAATGAGAAGAAAAGGATTGTTATTGATCTTTACAAAAGGCAACCCAAAGAAAATCGCAAGAAGAAGATAGCTGGTGTAATTTCTGTAGTTGGTATACTTTCCTTTAGGTTTTCTTGGGAAAATCCATTTTCTTTTCCCGGTTTCATCCATGGTTCCTACGGAATTTCTGAAATCTTCATTTTCAATTTCCAAAGACTTGATATTGTTGGACTCTGCGCTCATTGTTGTATGCTATAAAGTATTTTTGGTACAATTTTCATCCGGATTTATCATTTTTTTTAAGATATTTTTCTTTGAAAAAAGTGATTGATCCTGTTACTGCAAAGCTCCGGATTATATCTTTTTATTACTAATATGATCTACGTCCAAAATAGGATAATTGGGACATTTTGCTTCTATAGTTTTTATTATATCAAAATGAGAAAATGTTTTGATGCTTTTGAGTCATATCGTAAATTGCAGCTTTAAAAATGAAGCATGAAGAATATCTTTAAAATAAGTATGATTGGTTTGGTTTTCGCATTGGTAAACTGTCAATCAGTAAATTATAGTAAAATGTTTTATGAAGGAGTACAACTGGAAATGGTTTCCGACAAGTTCAGTTTCACAGAAGGACCATCAGCAGATAAAGAAGGGAATGTTTACTTTACCGATCAGCCTAACGATAAGATTTATTACTGGGATTGGAAAAGCAATAAAGTGATAGAGTTTTTAGATAAAACGGGAAGGGCAAACGGAACGCACTTTGACAAAGACGGCTATTTAATTACCTGTTCAGACGATCAGGGTGAGATCTGGAAGATTTCCAAAGATAAAACAGTAGAAGTTCTGCTAAAAGGTTTTGAAGGAAAAAGACTGAACGGGCCCAATGATGTCTGGAATGATGAAGTGGGAGGAATGTACTTTACAGACCCTTTGTATGAAAGAGATTACTGGATTGGATTTAAACAGGAAATCCAACATAAAAGTCTTTATTACAGGGACAGAACAGGAAAAGTTACGAAACTGGATACCTTCACACAGCCCAATGGAATTGTAGGAAGCGAAAAATTAAAGAAACTCTATATTTCTGATATTGATGCCGGAAAAACCTATGTATATGATATACTGGGAGAAGGAAAATTATCTGAGAAAAAACTCTTCTGTGAAATGGGTTCAGATGGAATGGAGCTGGATAAACACGGTAATCTTTATCTGACAGGAGATGGCGTTCATGTTTTCAGCCGTTTGGGAAAGAAAATTTATCATATTTCTATTCCTGAGAAATGGACATCTAATGTGGCTTTTGGAGGAAAAAACAATGATATTCTGTTCATTACTGCCTCGAAATCTGTATATACTTTCCCTACCAGAGTAAGAGGAATAAAATAAGATTGTGATATCTTTATAATAAAAGAGCTCTGAAATTTCAGAGCTCTTTTTATGTTTGTTGAAACCACCCCGTCAAAAATTCTCTGAATTTTCGCACCCCTCCGGAGGAGGGGAATTCTCACAGGGGTAATTACTTTATCTTTGAAAATTTTCACAAGCTTATGTGAACTTTATATGCACAAAGTATCAACTTAAAAAAACTTTTGTGACTTTTGTGGTTTAATAAGCAACCTCCATTTTCACTTTCTTACCTTTCAGTTTTTCGTTCTGAAGTTTTCTTAAAAGAGCGTTTACTTTATTTCTGGCAACGGCAACATAGGATGTGGTGTCCTTTACTTCAATAATTCCTACATCTTCTTTTTGAAGTTCTCCTTTCTTTAGCAAATATCCTACAATGTCCACTTTGTTCACTTTATCTTTTTTTCCTGCACTGATGTAAACAGTCTGGAAAGGTGTTTTTTGCGGAACTTTAGTAAATCCGGCAACACTTTCTTCGGGAGTATTATTTTTAATGAATGGGAAATTTTCCTCTTCAGTCATAATCAGGTAGACAAAACCTTTGGCATTCATTCTTGCGGTACGTCCGTTTCTGTGGATGAAGGCATCTTCTTTTGGCGGAAGCTGATAATGAACGATAGATTCTACCTCAGGAATATCAAGTCCGCGGGCAGCCAGATCGGTGGTAATAAGAATCCTTGCAGAATCATTTCTGAATTTTAGCAAAGCACGTTCTCTTTCGTCCTGTTCCATACCACCGTGGAAGGTTTCTCTGTCGATTCCCATTTGGTTAAGAAGTTCAGAGATACGGTCTACGGCCTCACGGTGATTACAGAAAATCAACGTTCTTTTGTTCCCGATTTTACAAACCAGATTGAAAAGGGTATCCAGTTTTTCTTCAGGAATAGTCATTACTTTTCTCAGCTGGAGATCCGGTTTTACATCATTTTCTTTAAGGAAACTGATTACTTTTTCATCTTTTAAGCCTGTAAAAGCCGGAATTTCATCCATGGCTGTGGCAGATGTTAAAATTCTTTGAGAAAGCCCTTTTAAAGAATTGGAAATAAATTCCATATCATCATGGAAACCCAATTCCAGAGCTTTGTCGAATTCATCAAGAACCAGTGTTTTAATCGTTTTTGGATCAAAATTGTTATTTCTTAAATGGTAAACAACCCTTCCAGGAGTTCCGATCAATACAGCCGGAGCTTCAATCAAATTATTAACCTCAATTTTTTTATCATGGCCACCATAGCAGACAGAAACTTTAAAATCTGTCCCCATAGATTTAAAAACCTGCTCAATCTGTAAAGCAAGTTCCCTTGCCGGAACTAATATCAATGCCTGAACTCCCTGAACATTTTTTTTCAGATTTCTGAGAACGGGAAATAAAAAAGCTAGTGTTTTCCCGGATCCTGTGGGAGAGAGTAAAACAATGTCTGTATTGTTTTCAGATGCTTTATAAGTAGATTTTTGCATTTGATTCATATCCTGAATCTGCAGTTTTTGATAGATCGGCTGTAATTCCATGCTGCAAAGGTAATGAATTTAAGCGGGTGATGGGTGGGAGAGTTTGAGAGGGATAGGACTGTAATGTTCTTCTTTAATTCTGCGTTCCTGTCATACTGAATGAAGCGCAGCGAAATGAAGAATCTCATTTTGTCCCCACTAGTTATAGATGCTTCGACTCTGTTCAGCATGACATCTCTAATACTAACTGTTTTAAATTTAGAACGAAGCAATATCTGCTGTCATGTTGAGCAGAAACTGAAAGTTTACGAAATGCAGTTCTTGAAGCATTATTTTAATCAAAGTGTTGATTTTGAAATATATAAGTTAAATATTAGCTTGCCGAAATCTATTGCTTATTTTAAATAAAATTCATATCTTTGCACCCACTTTTGTGGCGAAAAGGTTTGAAGAGTAAATTACTTACAATTAATTACTTCCGTATTTTTTAATCCGCATTTATTCAAACCGTTAAAAAAGAAGGAATACAAATTTTATTAGAAAATGTCAAAAGAGACAAATTCAGCAGAGGTTTTATTAAACCAAAACGTAGCACCAGAACAATTTGATTGGGATTCATTCGAATCAGGTCTTGATGCAGATGCGAGAAAAGAAAAAAGCGATTTAGAAGAAATCTACAACGGATCTTTAAACAACCTTGACGATAACGACGTTTTAGTTGGTAAAGTTGTAAGATTAACTGATAAAGAAGCTATCGTAGACATCAACTTCAAATCTGAAGGTGTTATCTCTCTAAACGAATTCCGTTACAACCAAGGCCTTAAAGTAGGTGATGAGGTAGAAGTAATGGTTGACAAGAGAGAAGACAAAACTGGTCAATTACAATTATCTCACAGAAAAGCTAGAACGCTTAAAGCTTGGGATAAAGTAAACGAACTTCACGAAACTGGAGAAATCGTTAACGGTTTTGTTAAATCTAGAACTAAAGGTGGTATGATCGTTGACGTTCACGGAATCGAAGCATTCTTACCTGGTTCTCAAATTGACGTTAAGCCAATTAAAGATTACGATCAGTTCGTAGGAAAAACTATGGAGTTCAAAGTTGTGAAAATCAACCCTGAGTTCAAAAACGTAGTTGTATCTCACAAAGCATTGATCGAAGCAGATATCGAAGGTCAGAAAAAAGAAATCATCGCTCAGCTTGAAAAAGGTCAGGTTCTTGAAGGAACTGTTAAGAACATCACTTCTTACGGTGTATTCATTGACTTAGGAGGTGTTGATGGATTGATCCACATTACAGACCTTTCTTGGTCTAGAGTGAACCACCCATCTGAAATCCTAGAAGACGGACAAACTGTAAAAGTTGTAATCCTTGATTTCGATGACGAGAAAACAAGAATCCAATTAGGTATGAAGCAATTAGAAGCTCATCCTTGGGATGCTCTTTCTGCTGACTTGAAAGTAGGTGACAAAGTAAAAGGAAAAGTAGTAGTTCTTGCTGACTATGGTGCATTCGTAGAAATCGCTCCAGGTGTTGAAGGATTAATCCACGTTTCTGAAATGTCTTGGTCTACTCACTTAAGATCTGCTGGAGATTTCGTAAAAGTAGGTGATGAAGTAGAAGCTGAAGTATTAACTTTAGATAGAGAAGAAAGAAAAATTTCTCTTGGTATCAAGCAATTGTCTAAAGATCCATGGGAAAACATTGAAGCTAAGTATCCGGTAGGATCTCAGCATGTAGGAACTGTAAGAAACTTCACTAACTTTGGTGTATTCGTAGAGTTAGAAGAAGGTATCGACGGATTAATCTACATCTCTGATCTTTCTTGGACTAAGAAAATCAAGCACCCATCTGAGTTCTGCGCAGTAGGTGATAAATTAGACGTTGTAGTTCTTGAATTAGATATTCAGGCTAGAAGATTATCTCTAGGTCACAAGCAATTGACTGAAAACCCATGGGATAAATTCGAAACTAAATATGCTGAAGGAACTATCCACGCTGGTAAAGCTGTAGAAGTTCACGATAAAGGAGCTTCTGTTCAATTCGAAGATGCTGAAGTAGAAGCATTCTGCCCTTCAAGATTATTAGAGAAAGAAGATGGATCTAAAATCAAAAAAGGTGAAGATGCTCAGTTCAAAGTAATCGAATTCAACAAAGAATTCAAGAGAGTAGTAGTATCTCACACAGGTATCTTCAGAGACGAAGAGAAGAAAAACGTAAAAGAATCTTCTTCTAGAAACGTAACTTCTTCTTCTAACAACGAAGAAAGATCTACTCTTGGAGACATCGATGCATTAGCAGAGTTGAAAAGAAAAATGGAAGAAGGTAAATAATCTTTGAACCATCTATAAATATGAAGCCGCTCATTTGAGCGGCTTTTTTATGAGTATATATTATAATCTGTATTTAAGATATTGAAAAAGAGGGTTTATTAGACATAATTTTATAAAATAGTAAAAAAATGAACCGAGTTTATATTAGAAATTCATACTAATTATATCTATTTATGTGGCGAAATATTTGAATGAAAAGAATCAAAAAATAGAGTAAACGTATTTTGGAAGACTTGAATATATTATGTTGTTCTATAAATTGAGAATTACATAAAATAATTTTTAGGATGTGTTTTATATAGGTATTTGTTTACGTGTTTATTTTTAATAAAAAAAATAGTAAAGTTTTGTGAATTATTTGTAGATTAGCGGCTTTAATAATGGATATGAAAAATAAAGCTCTACCCCTTTTATTTGCGGTATTTTCTGCATTTCCGACATTATTGTTCGGACAGGATAATGAAAAACTGATTAAAGATTATATTTCTCAAAATAAAATAAGGGAATATAAAAAGTCCGATCTGAATAATATCATTGTTGATAATATAGATCCTTCAAAATCATTGAATGGTAATGTTGTTAAATTTTTACAGACTTATAAAGGTTTGCCGGTATACAGTTCTGTAGGAACAGCATTGATTAGAGATAATAAAATTATTTACTATACAGATAATTTTGTTACAGATTATACTACTTCTACTTCGGGGACAGCTGCCATTAATAAAGGGACAGCTCTTCAAAAGATTGCTGAAGATCTGAAAAACCCGGATATTGCTAACTTCACTATTCTTGAGTACCTTGAAAAGACACCAAAGAAAGCTACATCAGCTAATCAGAGATTAGTGTATACAAATGATGAGAGTGGAAACTTACGTTTGGCCTACGAATATACTTTAATGGAGCCAAAATCTCCTAATTACTGGAATATTTTAGTAGACGCCAACAATGGAAATATCCTGTTGAAAAACAACCTGACACTATCATGTAATTTCCATCATGATGCTTATGGTTCAGAAGTAGGTGAGAGCCATGCTGATCATTTTGAAAATACATTAGTTGGGCCTCAAAATAGTGTAGCACAAAATAATAATATTCCATTGCTTTTACCGGATAACGCATCCTATAATGTATTTCCATTACCTATTGAAGCACCTACTTTTGGTTCAAGATCAATCATAAACAATCCGTGGATTCTGAGTGCTTCTCCTGAAGGATGGCATTCTGACGGAACAAACCATTATACTGTTACAAGAGGAAATAATGTTTTTGCCTATGAAGATGCAGATGGTACCGCTTTAACAGCACCTGATTATCTTACAGGGGCTCCGGCAGAGGGTGGAGCAACAAGAAATTTTGATTTTCCTTTTAATATCAATGAAACTCCATTAAACAACAGAAATGCTGCTATAACAAATTTGTTTTATCTGAATAACAGAATTCATGATGTTTTCTACAAATTCGGATTTACAGAAACCGGAAGAAACTTTCAGCAGAACAATTTTGGAAATGGAGCTGTAACAGGAGAAGATGATTCTGTATATGCAGAGGCTCAGGACGGAAGTGGATTAAATAATGCTAACTTCTCTTCACCACCAGACGGATATAATGGTAAAATGCAGATGTACTTATGGTCTTCTGTTGGAAGAATATTTTATTATAACGCACCTACTGCTGCTGTTTCCCGTACACCAGGAGCCGGAACTGCACAGTTTGGTAATCCGTTACCTATCAATGGAGTAACAGGAGATGTAGCACTTTCATCAGTGTTAGATGGATGTACAGCTCTGCCTGCAAGTTCATTGGTTGATAAAATAGGATTGGTTGAAAGAGGAACATGTGCTTTTGCTATTAAAGTTAAAAACCTTCAGGATGCAGGAGCTAAAGCGGCTATTGTTTATAATAATGCAGTAAATGGTTCTACTTTGGGAAATATGGCGGGTGATGATCCGACAATTACAATCCCTTCAGTATTGATTACGAATGCAGAAGGAGAATACATTAAAACCCAGCTTGCAGCAAGTACAACAGTAAATGTTACCTTAAAAAGAAATATGACCCCTGACGGAAGTTTTGATAACGGAATCGTAACTCACGAATATGGTCATGGGATCTCAAATAGAATGACTGGTACCGGATACAATTGTCTGAATTCAGGAATTAGTAAAGAACAAATGGGAGAAGGATGGTCTGATTTCTTTGCTTTAATGTTAACTAATAAAGCTGGAGATAATGCTACTGTAGCAAGAGGTACAGGGACTTATGCAGTAGGACAGCCAATAACAGGAGGAGGTATCAGACCTGCAAAATATTCTACAAGTCTTGCAGTTAACGGATTTACATATGGAAATACCAACGGAATGGAATACAATAATGGATCAGCAATTGTTCCTGATGTACACTCTATTGGTTTTGTTTGGGCAACAATGTTATGGGATCTTCACTGGAAATATGTTGAAAAATATGGTTATTCTTCAGATGTATTATCCACAACTCCAAACGGAAGTACAAAAGTATTACAGTTGGTAACGGACGCTCTGAAACTTCAAGGTTGTAATCCTAGTTTTATTGAAGGAAGAAATGCAATATTGGCTGCAGAGTTGGCAACAACTGCAGGTGTTGACAAATGTATGATCTGGGGCGTTTTCGCAAGAAGAGGTTTAGGAATAAATGCATCAGCAGGAGTTAAAAATAACATTAATGACCAGGTTCAGGATTTTAATGTTCCGGAAGCATGTTTATTGGCTACCAATGATGTAAATGCAGATAAGAATAATAATATTTCGATCTATCCAAATCCTGCTAAGGACGAGTTTTATATTAAGTTCCCAAGCAACACTCTTGGCAAAGTAAGTGTAGAACTTTATGACATGTCTGGTAAACTGGTTTCTTCAGAAGATAAAATCTCACCAGATGCTAAGAAAGCAATTTCTACAAGCAATCTTGTCAACGGAACTTATATGGTTAAAATCAAAGGGCTAGGTTTCGAAGCAGCTTCGAAAGTAATGGTTAAAAAATAATTTATTTTTATAAACAATCTCAAAATCGCCACAAGCTTGCTTGTGGCGATTTTATTTATCTATTACCATGAGACACTTCAGAATGATTAAATTAATATGTTGTACCTTTGCAGGCTGTTAAAAAAATTATGAAGAAGAAAAATATACTAAAAGGTGTTTTATTTGTAGGGATTGGAGCTAGTATATACGGTATGTTGGCCACTTTTGTGAAAATGGCTTACCATGATGGTTTTACCACCTCAGAAGTTACTACTTCCCAATTCGTATTAGGTTTGACAGGACTTTTGATCCTCAATTTTATTCAGACCTTAACCTCAAAACAGAAATTATCGATGCCAAGTTCTAAGGAAGTAAGAATGCTCTTGCTTGCAGGGACTTCTTTGGGAGGTACAAGTTTATTCTATTATATTGCCGTACAATATATCAATGTTTCCATTGCTATTGTATTATTGATGCAGTCGGTATGGTTCAGTGTGGTAGTAGAGAGTATTATTACAAAAAAACTACCCAATACAAGGAAAGTGGTCTCTGTGATTATCGTATTGTTGGGAACCGTTCTGGCAACCAATCTTATTAATATGGAAATAGAACTGGACTGGCATGGGGTTTTCTGGGGACTGATGGCAGCAGCTTCCTATACTTTGACGATGTTCACTTCTAACACACTGGCTACTCACCTTCCGGTTTTCAGAAAGAGTATTATTATGCTGGCAGGTGGTTCTGTTGTAGTTTTTGCATTCTTATTCTTTGCCCAGATAGGGCCCATGTATTTTGATGGTTTAAAATCATTATACCTGAATTTTACAGATAATACAGAACATATCCATTCATTTAATTATTCGATATTTCTCACGTATGGATTTGTACTGGCTCTTTTTGGAACTATTATCCCGCCAATCTTATTCAATGTTGGGTTTCCAAATGCAGGATTGGGCCTTGGAAGTATCGTTTCATCACTGGAACTTCCGGTTTCCGTTACCATGGCTTTTGTTTTGCTGGGAGAGAAGGTATTTTTGATCCAATGGGTAGGAATCGTTCTGATTCTTTTTGCTATTGTTTTGATGAATTTACCTTCAAAAAAAGAAAAAGAAGTTTCAATGGCATAATTGTCTAAAAAATATTTAACTAAAAATAACAATTGAAACCGTTCCTTTTGGAGCGGTTTTTTTAATTTTAATCTCTAAAATAAAAGTTTCATGAAACATTTCAGAAATATAATGACCGCTTTTACTTTGACGGTCTCTGGTTTTATATTTTCACAGGTAAAACCTCTGGATGCAATGCTGTCTGATTATCAATATCCTTATGAAGTACATTTTCTCAATTTCAAGTCTCAGGGTGAAAATTTGAAAATGGCTTATATGGATGTACAGCCACAAAAATCCAATGGAAAAACTATTATGCTTCTCCACGGCAAAAACTTTAACGGTGCTTATTGGGAAAGAACAGCCAAAGATCTTTCTGCTAAAGGATTCAGAGTAGTGATTCCTGATCAGATAGGATTTGGAAAGTCTTCAAAACCTCATTCATACCAGTTTTCTTTTTCGCAACTGGCAGAAAATACAAAAGCAGTTCTGGATGAATTGAAAATAGACAAAGCCATAGTATTAGGACATTCAATGGGAGGAATGGTGGCAACCCGGTTTACATTACTATATCCTGAGAAAGTACAAAAACTGATCCTTGAAAATCCGATCGGACTGGAAGATTATAAAACTTTTGCAGCGTATCAGACCATTGATCAGGCATATCAGTCTGAACTTAAAAATACAGCCGAAACGTATAAAAATTATCAGCTTAAATTCTATTACGACAACAAATGGAAAGAAGAATACCAACCCTGGCTTGACTTAATTGCAGGATGGACTCTTCATAAAGATTATCCTCAGGTAGCCTGGGATGCAGCACTTACTTCGGATATGATTTACAACCAACCGGTATGTTATGAATTTAAAAATATCAAAGTTCCTACCTTGCTTATTATTGGAACAAGAGACAGAACAGCTATAGGAAAGGACAGAGCACCTAAAGAACTTCAGCCAAAGATGGGACAATATCAGGAATTGGGAAAGAAAACCCAACGTGAAATTGCGGGTTCAAAGCTTGTAGAGATTGAAAATGTAGGGCATCTTCCCCATATCGAAGTCTATCCTAAATTTATTGAAGCACTGTATAATTTTATCCAATAATTTCATTGTAAACTATAAAATATTTGAAACATTAAGTTTTTTGCAAGTGATTAAAAATAATAAGCTTTATAAACATTTTGCTTAATTTTTCATCTTTGATGAAACTTAAGGATTCTTATCATCTTCATTCAACTTAATGTTTCAAAATCAATTCTTTTTGTTCCCAAACAGCCATAAAGTACAAACTCCAATTCCAGAAAACAATACACATGCAATTCCCAGGTTTTGTATCAATCCAATGGCTATCAGTCCAAGACCTATTTGTATATAATAAATCAATCCTAACAAAGCTCCTGCACTTCCTGTTTCGCTCTTATAATTCATAAGTGCTGTGCTCAGTATATTAGGGATGACAATGCTGAAAGCCATCACAATGAAGAAATAAGGAATTAAAAAGTATATTTCTGTACCTATCAGAATCCATACAAAAATAGAGGCGATAAATGCTATATATGTACTTACTTTAACTAAATATTTAGGCTGTATATTCCTCAATAACAAATATCTGTTAAGCTTTGCTCCCGCAAATGTACCCGTAGCCAGTATCATACTGCTGTACCCAAAGACATAAGACGAATAATGATTTTCTTTAAAGATAAACGGAGCCAGCGAATAGTATGAAAATAACAAGACATTAAAACTCATGATCTGTAAGCAACATCTGATGATCTCCTGATCACGAAGCATCCGCTTGAGCAAATTTCCCAAAATACTGATGCTGATTTCTTTTGGAGAATGATGGGTCTCAGATATTTTTTCTCTGGAGAGAATAAAGAATAATAGGGACAATATGCATAATGCGATAAATACACCTTGATGTCCCACAGAAGAAGCTAATATTGAACCGGTAATCATTCCGACTACAGGACTGATGGATAAGCCGATTCCGATCCAGGAAAATACTTTACTCAGATTATCTTTGTCATAGCTGTCTCTTAAAATGGTTTGTGTTACAATAGAACCTACTGAAATTCCAAATGCAGAAATAATCCTGGATGTAAGAAGAATCATAAAATCAGAAGCAAAAACAGCAGCCAAAGTTCCGATTCCATAGGTGATGAGACCGTATTCCAATGATTTTTTCCTTCCAATCCTGTCGCATTGAATGCCCCAGAATGCTACACCCAGCGCAAATGCTATAAAATATAAACTGATCGTTAAGGTAACTGATTCTTCATTCACTCCAAACTTCTCCTGTACCATTGGTAAAACTGGACTGTAGATGGTTTCTACAAACTGAGGAAGCATCACAAGTAAAGTCAACAACCAGATTGGATTTGTCTTTTTCATTTTTTTCTGCAAAGTTTCCAAAAAATCCATGTACATTTATAATGATATAAAAACAAAAAATATCAAAAATAGGACATGGCTATACTGAAGCAAAATGAAAGCTTTAATGCAGATACTCTTCACGAAAAAGTAATTGGGATAGCTTCTGATATGGTATTGCATGATTCCGGTTTTCACTTTCATAAAACAAAGTCTCAATTGTTGTATGCGCCATCAGGCTGTATGACAGTGACTACCTCGGACAGGCAGTTGGTTCTACCGCCGTTTAGAATGCTTTGGATTCCTGCCCATGAAGTTCACCGTGTGAATTTCAGGAATATTGTCGCCTATAGATCTATCTATTTTGATGAAGATTATTCCCAAAACTATATAGAATCGGATCTGAAAGTTCTTCATGTGAATCCCTTGTTAAAGGAAATTATTGAGAGAATCTGTTTCTGGGAGTGGACGGACCTTAGTAATGATCAGGCTCATCTTTTAAATGTTTTTTGGGATGAAATGATCAAAGCTCCGGAAGAAAAACTGGAACTTAAAATGCCGAAGGACAGACGTTTTAAGAGAATTGTTGAAGAGTGGACACTACGCCAGTCTATACCTCCAATGTTGAAAGATCTTGCAGAAATAACCGGAGCAGTGGAAAAAACGATCAGCCGTATTTTTAAAAAAGAAACCGGACTGTCTTATCAGGATTGGAGACAGCAATGGAGGTTACAACGATCTATTGAACTTTTAGTAGAAGGTAATTCAATAGGAGAGGTGTCGCATATCCTTGACTTTTCATCAGACAGTGCTTTTATTGAGTTTTTCAAAAAACAGACAGGCTCAACACCTTTGCAATATCTTATGAAGAATGAGTAAACCTTGGAGTGCCACGTTCATTTCTTGTCCTATGAAAAGCCTGATTCATAGTAAATTTCATAAAATTGTACTACCTAATACAATATTTTATGAAAACAATGAATACCAATAGCGTTGAGAATTACATACATATAATTGAGATCAACACTACTGTAGATAAAGTATATCATGCCTTGACTCATGAGATTCCTCTTTGGTGGACTGAATTGTTTGAAGGTTCCTCTTCGGAGGTTGGAAATCTTTTTACCATAAGATTTGGAGATCAGATTCACAAAACAATGCGTGTGAAAGAAGTAGCTGCCAATGCAAAAGTTGTATGGCTAGTTGAAGACTCATTAATTGCTCTTCCCGATTTGAAGAACCAAACAGAATGGATCGGTACAACAATTGTATGGGAAATAGAGGAAAATAAAGGGATCAGCCAGATAAAACTTATTCATGTCGGTCTGAACCCGGCTATTGAATGTTATGAGATCTGTTCAAATGGTTGGATGCAATTTATAGGCAGCCTGAAAAAATTTCTTGAAACCGGAGAAGGAACTCCTTATAAAAAATAAAAAAATATTTAAACAAAAAAAGAGACTGTTTACACGTAAACAGCCTCTTTTTGTATTTATTGTTGTCTGAATTATTTCTTCTTGTAAGCAGCGTCTTTGATTCTTGCTTTTTTACCTCTAAGGTCTCTGAAGTAGTAAATTCTAGCTCTTCTAACTCTACCTCTTCTATCAACTTCGATTTTTTGAAGTGCAGGCATGTTAATAGGGAATACTCTTTCTACACCTACATCACCACTCATTTTTCTGATAGTGAAAGTTTTTGTAGAACCAGTACCTCTTAATTGGATAACTGTTCCTTTGAAGAACTGAGTTCTAGTCTTTTGTCCTTCTTTAATTTCGTAATACACAGTAATTGTATCACCTGCTTTGAATTCAGGGAATTCTTTTTTCGCAATGTACTTGTCTTGTACGTACTTTAATAAATCCATTATTAATAAAATAAAATGTTAAAGCTAAGCAACTTACACGTTCTTCGTCAGAGGTTGAATAACAGGTTGCAAATGTACAAAATAGTTTTTGAATACACCAAATATTTAATGTGCTAAAAACTATAATTTTTTCATTCTGGTTTTGCCAAAAAATTAACGGTTTCTTTAAAGTACCATCAGACAGAGTTTATATGGGAACTCTACTTTTGCCCGAAGTAAAAAATCTGAGCAAGGATTTTTAAATAGTTGATTTACAATTCGAAATTCTATATGTTATTTTAAAACGAAAACGATTATGAAACATTATTTCTTCTTTTTTTGTTTCGCGGTCCAGATGGCTTTCGGGCAGGCTTTGTATCCTTATTTACAAAATCCTACCCCGAATTCTATGATCGTCAATTGGAAAACAGCTTCCAATAATGAAACAACAGTGATCTACGGAGATTCTCCAGCGAATCTGAACGTAACCGTAACGGGAACCACCAATATCTTCTCAGATACAGGGTACAACAACAATTACTATTATCACACAGCAAAGATTGCCAATCTTCAGCCGAACACGAAATACTATTACAAGATCAAAACAGGAACCAGTGAGTCTGCTGTTTACAATTTCAGAACACTTCCTTTACCGGGACAAGCTGTAACTGCCAATGGAAAGATCCGTTTCCTTATTATGGGGGACAACCAGATCAAAGCAGAACCAAGATATGATACGCTTACTTTGAATGCGTATAAAAAACTAAAGGAAAAATTCGGAGCTACTTCAGATCCGTCAGATAATATTGCGCTTACTTTTATGGTAGGTGACCAGGTAGACGTAGGTACATTGGATCACTATGAAAATGTCCACTTTAAAAAGAATATCAAACTATCACCTTATCTGCCTATTCAGACAACGGTAGGAAACCATGAAACCTATGGAACGATGGGAATGAATTCTTACTATGCCCATTTTTATATTGATGAAATCAGTTATAAAGGGATAAGCTCAGGAAATGAGAATTATTATGCCCAGCAGGCAGGAAATGTATTATTTGTAAGTTTAAGTTCTGAACATACCGGATCAGCCCAGCAGACATGGCTTCAGCAGATCTTAACGGCGGCCAACAATGATTCTACGGTAGACTGGATTATTTCTTTGAGTCACAGACCGTATCAGGCAGAGCAGTATGTAGGAGATATTTCTACATGGGTAAGAGAAAATGCCGTACCGCTTCTGGTGACTTCTGATAAATATTTAATGCACGTTGGAGCTCACCACCATTTATACCACAGAGGTCAGCTTAAAAATACGCCGAATTATCAGATTATTTCCGGAGGAACAGCCTGGGATCAATATTGGGGAATGTCCAATGAACAGGATTTTGATGATGTTCAGAAAACTTTAACAGATTGGACTTATCAGATTGTGGAAGTAGATATTCCAACCGGAAAAGTAGATATTGAATGCTATTCAATCGGTGGAGTTTACAACAAGAAAAACAATGTATTGGTAGATTCTTTCCACAGATATAAAAATCAGCCTAAACCGGCAAAACCATCCATTACAAATACTTTCTCAGGGCCAATTACTTTACCTTTGACATTGAATGGAAGTGCATTTTCTTCTTCCAATGGAGAGCTTTTAAATACAACACAGTTCCAGATCAGTAAAGCCTCGAATTTTTCTGTGGTTGAAAAGGAATTCTACCGCGATTTTGAAAACTGGTTCGGAAAAGACGGAAACGGAACTCCTGATAAAACGAAAAATCTGAATGATGGAGTAGACATCACAAAAGCAATATTGGCAGCGAATTCTATCCCCAACGGAATCTATTATGTGAAAACACGTTACAGAGACAGAAATCTTGAATGGAGTGAGTGGAGTGAGGTGAAGCAGTTCGAAATTACAGGAAGTGTGGTTTCAAACCCTACCTTCACTTTAAACAAAACAGAATATGCTCAGAATGAAGCTATCACAGCTACTTTCACAGGAGGTCCCGGAAATCAGCAGGATTGGGTAGGAATCTATAAAAAAGGACAAACTCCGGCTTCTACCACTTCACAAGGCTATATTTATACGAATGGGCAGACTGCTGGAACAGTAACTTTCAATAATGGTCTGGCTACTAAAGGTCAGTATTTTGCAGGATTCTTTGCCAATGGAGGGTATACAGAAATCACTCCAAGAAAAAATTTCTATGTAGGACCGAAAGTACAGCTGCAGACTACCGCTGATACATATCCGGTAGGAGGAACGGTTATTATCAATTTTACAGATGGACCGAACTTACAGAAAGACTGGATCGGAATTTATAAAATGGGACAGACTCCGGGAACTACAGCTTCTATCAAATGGAGCTATGTGACGGCTGCATCCGGAACATTGAATTTTACAGGGCTTCCAAAAGGATATTATTATGCTCAGTATTTGTTGGAAGATGGATATAACGGAATCGGGGAGAAGGTATTCTTTAAAGTAGGAGATATTGTTACTGATCTATGGATCAACAAACCTGTATACACTTTAGGAGAAAACATTACAGCTTCATGGACAGATTCTCCGGGAATCATTAAAGACTGGTTAGGAATTTATCCTCAAAGTGTTCAGACGCCGGATGATAATTTTGTTTCTTATACCTATTTTGATGGAGTAACTCAGGGAACAAAAACTATTCAGGGGACAGCTGTACCTGCAACACCAGGAAACTATTATATGGTAATGTTTACCAATGATTCCTATACAGAGGTTTCCAATAGAGTACAGTTCCAGGTAGCTTCACCTACTTTAGGAACAGAAGAAACCAGAAGTACAGAGAAAAATGTAGTGCTGTATCCAAACCCAACCAAACCGGGACAGCCTACTTTCATAAAGAGTGATTACCCGATTGAAAAAATTGAGTTGGTCTCAGCTTCGGGAGAATTACTGTATGTATCGAAAAATATCAATAACCAACGTTTCTCTTTGGTAAATGAAAACCTTCCGCCAGGCGTTTACTTTGTAAAAGTACACGGAAGAAAACTATTTACTTTAAAGCTGATTATTCAGTAAGGTAAACTAAACACAATTATAAGGGAGAGGCTGTCAGCAATGATAGCCTCTTTTATTGATGTAAATAATCGCCAAATCATCCCTAATCATCGGTGAAAATTGTATTATCTGTGGTTTAAAAAAAGCGACTCCAAAAAAATTGAAACCGCCTTTGATATAGAGACATGGTAATTAGTCAAATGGATAATACAGATCATCCTCATTAAGTAACGTCTGGTTTTCAGCAGAAGCATTTTCATCCTGAGTATCAGCAAGAGTCTTTGTTTCCTGAATAAGCTTTCCATCCATATTATAAAGCTTTAACAGAATCCATTTCCCGCTGCGTTCAAGTTCTTTGGCTCCATCAAATGTTTTCAGCCTGATTTTTCCGGATTGAATCACACCGGCTTTTACAGAAGATTTATTGGCAGGTTTGCCTTTTGCATACTGTGTGATTTGTGCTGTGAAATAATAATCTTCACCATCTTCACTGAAAGGTTGTGTAAAAGTATACAAAACAGTTCCTTTAGTGTCATAAACAATTGCTTCATAACCTGTTTGCTTAGCATTCAGCTTTTTTTCATAATTCAGTTTATTAAGCCCTTCATAATAGTTTTTTATATTTACAATAATACCATCTTTATAGAGGGTTTCATTAAAACCTTCATAAGTAGTCCCATTATATGGAATACCATCCTGGTACGTTAATGTAGATTTCAGCTTTCCATCCGGAGAATAATATTTGATTTCCTGTATGACATCATCTTTTAAAAACTTCTCAGACGATAATTTTTTGTCTTCATCAAAGTATTTGCTATTTACAATTGAGCCTTTTTCATAGCTATCGATGGATGAAACCTGTGTGTATTCATAGGACAGCTGATAGTCATCTCCATCCATTGGATTGTAAATATCGTTTTCTTTATCATATTGATATACCAGATGCCCTAATTTTTTACCCGACTCGTCATAAGTTGTTTTATAGCCATCTTTTTTGTTCATTTTCTGTTCCTGTAAGATCTTTCCGGTTTTGCTGTAGATAAAGCCTTCCTTTACACTGCCGTCCTTTCTGTATTTTTCTATCTTAGAAATCCTCATTGGACTGGAATAATAATCGACCATCATATTTTCACCCGAACCGGAAGTAGTACTGCTGCCAAGATATTTTCCTTTTTCACCGTAATATTTTGTTTCAGTGTTGCTATCCTTGTCAATGATGGTTTCATGTCTGATCCCTTTGATGTCATCATCATAAACGGTTGTTTTTACAGGCGTTGAGTTTTCGTAATCAACCAGAATGTTAAAATCCATTCCATCTTCAGCATCTTTGTAGGTGAACATCTTTCCTGAGAAGTTTCCATCTGCTTTATATACCAAATCTTCTGTCAGTCTACCTTTTGTATCATTAGTCTGAGCTGGTCCAACCTGCTGGCCGTTAGAATAAGTGGCAAAACTCAACACCTTTCCTTCAGGAGTATACCAGGTTACTTTTCCGTCATACACTTCGCTATTAGGAGTTGGATCTGAAGCGAGTCCTTCCATTTGAAGTTTTCCGTCCTTATAGAAATCTTTGATAAGGGTAAGTTTTCCTTTTGGAGTCGTTTCACGGTAATATTCCATGTTGTCCTGAGTAGTTTTTTCCCAGTTTTCATCGAAATAAGTTTTTTCCTGTGCGTATACATTGATGCTGAGTACCAGTGCAAGTAATGCTGAGGTAAATAATTTTTTCATGTTTTTTTGTAAGCTTTGATATTTATATATGATTAATGTGATGAAGGTTGTTGAAACAGATCTCAGTAGTGATCAAATGAAACGAAAAGGGCAGTATTTGTCCGGCATTGAAATAATTTCTACATAAAGTTGTGTTTAGATGACAACCGGAACTAATACAGTATTTCCGGCTTTGAGAGCGCAAATATAGATGAAATTGACGAGAAAAAAGATGAAAATGAACAGATCTGTTCGGTTTTTAATGTAATGGTTTGATTATGATATTTTTAAATGTTTTAGGGTGTTTTTTTTTAAAGGCATTGAATTCAGTACTGCTTCCACTCATAGGATATACAAGAAAATTTATTAAATTTAGCCAACAGAAAAATCTAATATTTCATGATAGATAAAAGAGTAAAAAATGCAAAGGAGGCCATTGAAGGAATTAATGATGGAATGACATTGATGCTTGGCGGATTCGGACTTTGCGGAATCCCTGAAAACTCAATCAATGCTTTGGTAGAAAGCGATGTGAAAGATCTTACTTGCATTTCAAACAATGCAGGAGTAGATGATTTCGGATTAGGATTACTGCTTCACAAAAGACAGATTAAGAAAATGATCTCTTCTTATGTAGGAGAAAATGCTGAATTTGAAAGACAGATGCTTTCAGGTGAATTGGATGTAGAACTAACTCCTCAGGGAACTTTAGCAGAAAAATGCAGAGCTGCTCAGGCGGGAATTCCGGCATTTTATACCCCTGCAGGGTATGGAACTGAAGTAGCAGAAGGGAAAGAAGTAAAAGATTTCAAAGGAAAACCTCATATTCTGGAGCACGCTTACGATGCAGACTTTTCTATCGTAAAAGCATGGAAAGGGGATCATGCAGGAAACCTTATCTTTAAAGGATCAGCAAGAAATTTCAACCATCCGATGGCGGGTGCGGCAAAAATTACCATTGCTGAAGTGGAAGAATTGGTAGAACCAGGACAATTAGATCCCAATGAAATTCATATTCCGGGAATCATGATTCAGAGAATTTTCCAGGGAGAAAAATTTGAAAAAAGAATTGAGCAGAGAACCGTAAGAACTAAAGAATAAGTTCAAAAAATAAAAATAAAAAGCGCTGAACATCCATTCAGCGCTTTTTTTATGCTTGAGGAGTAAGTGTTTTTCTTTCTCCGATCTGTTGTCTCCACATGGCGTAGTAAAGTCCTTTTTCGTCAATGAGATTCGCGTGGGAACCTGTTTCTACTACCTGACCACGTTCAAGAACATAAATTTTGTCTGCATGCATAATCGTACTTAAACGGTGTGCAATAAGAACGGTAATCTGTTCTCTTTCTTTTGAAATGTCCTTGATGGTAGTGGTAATTTCTTCTTCAGTAATGCTGTCCAGTGCAGAAGTAGCTTCATCAAAAATCAGCAAATGAGGTTTTCTTAAAAGGGCTCTGGCAATAGCAATCCTTTGTTTTTCACCGCCACTCAGTTTCAGGCCGCCTTCACCAATCACGGTTTCAATTCCTTTTTCAGCTCTTTCCAGTAATGCTGTGCAGCTTGATTTCTGTAAAGCAACGGCAAGTTCTTCCTCAGTAGCAGAAGGATTAACGAAAAGAAGGTTTTCCTTAATGGTTCCGGCAAATAACTGGGTATCTTGTGTTACAAAGCCAATCTGATTTCTTAGTTCATCAAAATCAAATTCTTTTCCATTAATGCCATTGTAAAAAATATTCCCTTCCTGAGGTCTGTACAATCCAACCAATAGTTTTACCAACGTACTTTTTCCGGAACCACTCGGCCCTACAAAGGCAATAGTCTCACCGTTTTTAAGATCAAAAGAAATGTTATTTAAAGCTTTGTACTGTGCAGACTGATGCTTGAAAGAAACATGTTTAAATTCCAGTTCCTCAATAGCTCCGATTTGTTTCGGATGAAGAGGTTTTTCTTCTACGTCTTTTTTCATCAAACGGTCAAAATTCTGAAGAGACGCTTCTGCCTCACGATAAGAAATAATAATGTTTCCAATTTCCTGCATAGGCCCGAAAATAAAGAAACCATAAAACATTAGAGACAGATATTGACCCGGAGTCACAATGTTTTTAAAAATTAAAAATAAAAGAGTCAGGGTAATTAACTGCTGAAGAAAATTGACCATTGTTCCCTGAATAAAGCTCAAAGAACGGATGCTTTTCACCTTTCTCAGCTCAAGCCCAAGAATCTTATACGTATTGTTATTTAAACGGATCACTTCCTGATTGGTTAATCCTAAACTTTTAACAATCTCAATGTTTCTAAGACTTTCAGTAGTACTTCCGGCTAAAGCGGTGGTTTCAGTGACGATATTTTTCTGGATCACTTTGATTCTCTTACTCAACAAATTGGTGACAATCGCAATAAAGAAAATTCCACAGATGTAAACCGGCATAATAGACCAGTGCAAACGGATAGCATACACAGAAACGAAAATAATACTCACCAGAATTCCGAAGAAAATATTGATGAAGTTCGTGATGAATTTGACTGTATCTTCTCTTACCTTCGTTAAAATCGACAGGGTTTCACCACTTCTCTGATCTTCAAACTCCTGATAGGGAAGTGCCATGGAGTGTTTTAAACCGTCTGTAAATATTTTCGCTCCAAACTTTTGAGTAATCACACTGACTACATAATCCTGAAAAGCTTTGGCAATTCTGCTCACCATTGCTGTTCCGATAAGCAGTCCCAAGAAGTAAAAAGCACCGTGATATATAGAGCTTCCGTATAAATATTCATTCAGGTTTCTGGGTAATAGCTTTTCTTTATCAAAAAAGTTAGGATGAGTAACCAATTGATCAAGGATATTTCCTGTGATGGCCGGGGCAAATAAAGAGAAAACCTGGTTGATCGTAGCCAAAAATAAAGAGATGATTATCAGCCACTGATAAGGTTTAAGATATCTAAAAAGTATTTTCATTCTATTAAAAAATAATGGAACAAAATTACAGATATTATTTTAACTAACAGTGTTAATTATTGAATACAACAAAGCTCTTTTGTATTCAAGTGAAAATAATTAAATTGCAGTCTAAGTTTTTATTATGCTTACAAAAGAACAAATTGCCAAAAGAATTTCAAAAGAACTGAAAGATCGTTATTATGTAAACCTGGGAATTGGGATTCCTACTTTGGTTGCCAACTATGTTCCGGAAGGTATTTCCGTAGAATTCCAGAGTGAAAATGGAGTTTTGGGGATGGGACCTTTCCCTTTCGAAGGAGAAGAAGATGCGGATATCATCAATGCCGGAAAACAGACCATTACTATTCTGGAAGGAGGTTCATTCTTTGATTCAGCCTTTAGTTTCGGGATGATTCGTGGTCAGAAAGTAGACCTTACCATCCTTGGAGCAATGGAAGTTTCAGAAAACGGAGATATTGCCAACTGGAAAATTCCTGGAAAAATGGTGAAAGGAATGGGAGGAGCAATGGATCTTGTAGCTTCTGCAGAAAATATTATCGTTGCAATGATGCATGTAAACAAAGCAGGAGAAAGTAAAATCCTTAAAAAATGTACACTTCCTTTAACAGGAGTAAACTGTGTTAAAAAAGTGGTTACTGAATTAGCTGTTCTGGATGTAACTCCGGCAGGGTTTAAACTGGTGGAAAGAGCACCGGGAGTTTCAGTAGAAGATATTATCAAAGCTACAGAAGCAGATCTGATCATTGAAGGAGAAATTCCTGAAATGCAATTCTAATCTGATGATAAATAAAAAGTTTCGGCCTCACTTTGTGAGGCCGAAACTTTTTACAATATAGGAAACTATCATTTAAAATTTGATCAATATTTCTATTGCTAGCCTAAAAGCGACATAGGAGATCGTAGCGTTAAAAAAATAATTCCTGTGAACGTTAAGAAAATTCTTCTGTCCGAAGCGCGAGACCAATTCAGAACTGATTAATAAATAATGATTTCGCGCAAGTTTAGAATTTTTAGAGAACAGGATTTATTTTTAGCGAAGAGCTCCCAGTCTTGAATTTTTGTTTCTTTTGTTTCAAGACAAAAGAAATTAAAAACAAAAAAAAGCTGTTTCATCATGAAACAGCTTAAATATCTTAACGGTTAGCATGTCAAACTAACTTCTAACCTCTAATATCTAACTTCTTATTTATTTCCCATCCTGAGCCCCAAAAACCTTTTGCAAAATACTCGTTGTTCTCATTGCAGGCGTATTTCTGATCCCGCTTTCTTTATCTGCTACCATTTTGAAAACACCATTAATGGTTTCTGTAGTAACATATTCGTTAAGATCTGTAGTGACAGCCTGTCCGGTAAATGTATTATATTTTGAAATGAGATTTTTCCAAAGCGTATCAGCGCCAACTTTTCCTAAAGAAGCTTTTACTTTAGGCTGAAAAGCATTGAAAAGCTGAGTCTGAGTCTTTCCCTGAAGGTAGCTTGTTGCAGCATTATTACTGCCTAATAAAATATTTTTGGCATCCGTAATCGTCATGGAAGTAATGGCATTTGTAAAAATAGGTGCAGCTTCAGTTACGGCATCTTCAGCAGCTCTGTTCAGTAATTTTACTCCTTCATCAGCAAGACTTCCCATTCCAATAGAACGTAAAGTAGTGTCGATTTTTCTTAATTTTTCAGGCATTAAAATCTTTACAGCTTCATTTTTGAAAAAACCATCCGTTACGGCCAGTTTTTTTACTCCATCTGTTACTCCCATACTTAAAGCCTCTTTTAATCCTGAGGAAATCTGGGTAGAAGTAAGGTTTCCAAGGCCGGCAGATGAATTGTTAGAACCGGATCCCGTAGTGGTAGTCTTAGGAGAAGTTGCAGTACCCGTATTTTTTACCGGAACATTAAGGTCTACTCCTGTTTTATCTTTAACGGCAGATTTTATGATATCAAAAATTTGTGCCTGTGTTGACATTGAGAATAATAATGCTGCTGCCAGAAAAATGTTTTTTTTCATCCTATTTTTTTACAAATTTAAACCTTTTAATTTTTTTTAAGTCGATTAAGTGGATCAAAAAACAAACCATAATGTACAGGATATAATAGAATAATTTCTATAGATATGGTTTAATAATTGTAAATTATTTATTTCACAAGAATATAAACGATTTAAAATGTTTACATTTTGTTTTTTAAAAAAGGTTCAAAGAGTTTTGAAAAATAATTATCTTAGCTCAAACCTTAACCACATCCAATGATACGGACTTTTTTAGTACTTTTTGTATTGATTTCAAACGTGATTTTTGCCCAAAATAAATTAAACCTAATCCCTTATCCTCAAAAAGTTCAACTTTTACAGGGAGAATTTGTAATCCCCAAAACGTTCGTTCTAAACGGTAACCTGCCAAAAGAGGAAACAGAATATTTCAAAAAAAGGATTGGTTCTCAGTTAGACTTTCAATATGCTCAGAAAGGTGGTGAGATTCATTTAACAAACTCTGTAATTCCTTCACCTTCGGAACCAGAGACTCAGCAGAAAAAAGAATATTATTCAATAGAAATTTCTCCAAAGCAAATTCATATTAAGTCCTATACGAAACAAGGGTATTTTCTGGCTCTTCAAACTTTGGTTCAGATTATTGAACAGTATAAAGAGGGAAAGAAAATTCCTGCTATGAAAATCGAAGATCAGCCGAAATTTGCATGGAGAGGAATGCATTTAGATGTATGCCGTCATTTTTTCACTGTTGATGAGGTGAAACAGTATATCGATTATCTGGCGATGTATAAACTGAACACTTTTCACTGGCATTTAACCGATGATCAGGGATGGAGAATTGAAATTAAAAAATATCCTAAGCTTACTCAGATCGGCTCAAAACGTAAAGAATCCATGATCGGGGCTTATGTTGATAATACATTTGACGGAAAACCTTACGGACCTTATTTTTATACCCAGGAACAAATAAAAGAAGTGGTAAAATACGCTCAGGACAGACACATTACTGTGGTCCCTGAAATTGAAATGCCTGGGCATGCATTGGCAGCTTTATCAGCATATCCTGAACTGGCATGTACCAAAGGTCCTTTTGAATCTGCTACGAAATGGGGTGTTTTTGATGATGTTTTCTGTCCGAAAGATGAAACATTTACTTTTCTGGAAAACGTTTTGGATGAGGTAATCAAATTATTCCCTTCCCAATACATTCACATTGGGGGTGATGAGTGCCCGAAAACACGATGGAAAGAATGTGCACACTGCCAGGAATTGATTAAGAAAAATAATTTAAAAGATGAACATGGTTTGCAAAGCTACTTTATTCATCGAATTGAAAAATATGTCAACAGCAAAGGACGAAAAATTATTGGCTGGGATGAAATTTTAGAAGGCGGGTTAGCTCCGAATGCAGCAGTAATGAGCTGGACAGGGGTGAACGGAGGCATTGAAGCTGCAAAATCAAAACACTTTGCCGTAATGACACCAGGAGCCTATTGCTATTTCGATCACTATCAGGGAGATCCGCAATCTGAACCTAATGCTTTTGGTGGTTTTACTCCTTTAGAAAAAGTATATTCTTATAATCCTATTCCGTCCGAACTGAATGCTGAACAGGCTAAATACATTATGGGAGTTCAGGCTAACTTGTGGACAGAGTATATTTTAGATTTCAAACAGGTACAGTACATGATTTTTCCAAGATTAATGGCGCTTTCTGAAGTAGGATGGGGAACTTCAGATCCTAAGAACTATAAAGAATTTGAAAACAGAGTGATCAATCAGTTTAAAGTTCTGGATGGTATGAAGGTTAACTATGCCAAAAGCATTTATAATATCACCGGAAAGGTAATTCCTTCCAATACGGGAATTGCCTACGAATTGTCAACCTCGCAAAACACAAACGGAATAAGATATACACTGGACGGAACAAATCCTTCCATCAATTCTAAAACGTATCAGAATGCAGTTCAGATTCCTAATTCTTTAACTATTAAATCAGCTTATTTTGAAGAGGGTCAGCTGAAAAGTGCCGTGTCTGTACAACCATTTACCATTTCAAAGACTACTGGGAAAAAGATAACTTTAGAACAGCAACCTAGCGAAAACTATTCTTTTGGAGGAGCTTTCACCTTAGTAGACGGTATTATCGGAAATGTAAAACAGCTGGGTAAAACATGGCTGGGCTTTCAGGGAAAAGATGTAGTGGCAACAATAGATTTGGGACAGAAAACAACTTTTTCAGAAGTGTATTTCAATACTCTTGAGAATAAAGGAAGCTGGATACATCTGGCTAAATCTGCAAAGATCTATGTTTCTGATGATAACAGTAATTTTAAACTGATCAAAGAAATCGGAACTGCAGAAATTAAAAATACTACTGGAAAAATCAAACTGAATGTAGGGGCGCAGAATGCGAAATACCTGAAAGTAACTATTGAAAATGCTGGCATTATTCCGGCAGGAAATCCCGGAGCAGATTCTAAAGCATGGTTGTTTGTCGATGAAATTGGCGTAAATTAGAATAAAAAATGCAGGACGACACCATACTTTCTTCAGAATTCTCATCATCACCAGAATTGGTAGAAAAGTTGTATCAATATGGTGTAACGAAAAGTTACCATCAAGGAGATATTATTCTAGATGAAAATGCTTCCATCCGTTCTATTCCTATCGTGATGAAAGGAATGCTGAAAGTAATCAGAACAGAAGAAGACGGGCGTGAAATTTTACTATACTATATCAAGGCTGGAGAAAGCTGTATCATGTCTTTTCTGGGCGGAATGCACAATGAAAAAAGCATTGTAAAAGCTGAAATTGAAGAAGATGCTGAAATTCTTTTTCTTCCGGTAGATAAGGTGTCTTTATTCATTAAAGAACATCCGGAATGGCTGGATTATATTTTCAGATTGTATCATAAAAGATTTGAAGAACTATTAGATATTATCAATGCCATTGCTTTCAAAAAAGTAGACGAAAGACTTCTCAACCTATTGCAGAAAAAATCTGAACTCACCGGCTCTGAAACCATTCACACGACCCATGAACAACTTGCTAATGAATTGGGAACTGCAAGGGTAGTGGTATCAAGACTCCTGAAACAGCTTGAAGAAGACGGAAAACTCCAGCTGGGAAGAAATAAAATCGTTCTCCTGAAAACCCTGAACTCATAACATTCACTTCACTTCAATCAAAGATACTCATATTCCTTTCCTACGGAGGGGTGGCAAAAATTTTTTAAATTTTTGACGGGGTGGTAAAAATCATTGCGAACCAAAGGTGAAGCAATCTCAAAGAAGAGGAATTACTCTAACTTCTTTGTATCCTTTGTGAAACTATTTGTTTTCATTTGTGTTAAAAAATCTCCTTATGTAACAAAAGTAACTGTAGACTTCTTTTTACATTCCCATTTTTGCATCAGAATTAGTTGAATAATAATGGAAATCATAGGATATGCAGCTGCAGTTTTAATAGGAGTTTCTCTTGGTTTAATAGGAGGTGGAGGAAGTATTCTCACTGTTCCCGTACTTGTTTATCTCTTTGGGATTGATACTTTTCTTGCAACAGAATATTCTCTCTTTGTAGTGGGAATCAGTAGTCTTGTAGGCTCTGTATCGTATTTTAAAAAAGGATTGATCAATTTTAAAATGGCTTTGGTATTCGGACTTCCTTCGGTAGTTTCCATCTTTCTGACCAGAATATATCTTCTTCCTTTAATTCCTGAAAAAGTCATAATAATACAGAACTTTACGGTTACCAAAAATATTTTTTTATTATTGATTTTTGCAGGCTTAATGATTCTGGCATCCTATAAAATGATCAAAAGTAATTCCTCAAAAGAATCTTTAGAAAGCATTACGAATAAGAATAGTGCTTTTCTGTCAGCAGGGCAAGGTTCAATAGTAGGTGTTTTAACGGGATTGGTAGGAGCAGGAGGTGGTTTTATGATTATCCCGGCATTAGTGAATCTTTTAAAAGTTCCAATGAAAACTGCAATAGGAACTTCATTAGTTATCATTTCTATCAATTCTCTGATCGGTTTTATCTCCTCTGTAAACCATGTAGCAATAGATTGGAAACTGCTGGTTTCTATCACGGCCATTGCTGTTGTCGGGATTATTATTGGCTCTCAATTATCAAAAAAGATAGACGGTAAGAGACTGAAACCTGCATTCGGATGGTTTATTCTGGTAATGGGTATTTATATCATCACGAAAGAAATCTTCCTTTAATTTTCTTATGTAACAAAAGTAGCTGTACAGGAAAAAGGAAAGATGGAAATTTGTATCAGATAATAAATCAAAATAAAATACAATGAAAATAGAACAGATTTATACAGGATGTCTTGCACAGGGCGCTTACTATATTACCTCAGCGGGAGAAGCCGCAATTATTGATCCTTTAAGAGAAACACAGCCTTATATCAATAGACTGAAAGAAGATAGAGTAGAATTGAAGTACATCTTTGAAACTCATTTTCATGCAGATTTTGTCAGCGGACATCTGGATTTAAGCCATAAAACCGGAGCTCCAATTGTTTATGGACCGACAGCCAATCCCCAGTTTGATGCTGTTATTGCAGAAGATGAACATATATTTGAACTAGGAGATATTAAAATTAAAGTTCTTCATACACCAGGACATACCCTTGAAAGTTCATGTTATGTGTTGATTGATGAAAATGGCATTGAAAAAGCTCTTTTTAGCGGTGACACCTTATTCCTTGGAGATGTAGGGCGTCCTGATCTGGCACAGAAAGGAGCAAATATGACTCAGGAAGAACTGGCAGGCCTTTTATATGATAGTTTGTATCATAAAATTCTGCCTTTACAAGATGATATTACGGTTTATCCAGCTCATGGAGCCGGTTCAGCCTGCGGTAAAAATATGCAGAAAGAAACAATAGATACATTGGGAAATCAAAAAAGAACCAATTATGCCTTGAATCAAAAGGATAAACAGAGTTTTATACAAGAAGTAACAGATGGGCTTTTACCTCCGCCAGCTTATTTCGGAATGAATGTGATGATGAATAAAAAAGGATATAGCAGTTTCGATGAGGTTCTTTCAAAAGGGTTGAATGCTCTTGCCTCTGAGCAGTTTGAAGAAATTGCTGAAGTTTCAGGAGCTTTGATTTTAGATGTAAGAAACAACCATGATTTTGCCATAGGTTTTATCCCACAGTCTGTCAATATAGGATTGAATGGTGATTTTGCTCCTTGGGTAGGGGCTTTAATTGCAGATGTCAACCAACCTATTCTTCTGGTAACCGAAAAAGGAACAGAAGAAGAGGCTGTAACCCGATTGAGTAGAGTAGGATTTGATCACATCTTAGGATTTTTGGATGGAGGTTTCGAAACCTGGAAAAAGAGCGGAAAAGAAATCGATGTTGTCAACCGTATTTCTGCTGAGCAGTTTGAATCCGAAATCAAAGAAAAAGAAGCAAAAATCATTGATATAAGAAAAGAAATCGAATACAATGCAGAACATATTCATGAAGCTTACAGTAAACCTCTGGCATACATCAATGAATGGATTCATAAGATAGAACCAATAGAACATTTCTACATGCATTGTGGTAGCGGTTACAGAAGTACAATGGCAGCAAGCATCCTTCAGGCAAGAGGATACAGAAACTTTTCAGAAATTGAAGGTGGCTTTAAAGCCATTATTTCCACAAGTGTTCCTAAAAGTGATTTTGTGTGTCAGACTAAAATTTAAATAAATTAGATTAAAAAATAAAAAAGATGTTGGAGATTATAAAAGAGCCCTGGCCGTGGTATGTTGCAGGCCCATTGATCGGACTTACCGTTCCTGCTTTATTGATTATGGGAAATAAATCCTTTGGAATAAGTTCTTCGCTGAGACATATCTGTGCAGCCTGTATTCCTGCCAATGTAAATTTTTTCAAATACAACTGGAAAAAAGAAGCCTGGAATCTATTTTTTGTACTGGGAATCTTCTTCGGAGGAATGATTACAGCCCATCTTCTGGTGAACTCCAATGAAATAACAGTGAATCCCTATCTGAAAACAGAACTGGCAGGCTATGGAATTACAGACTACAGCAATCTGGTTCCTTTACAGCTGATGAATTTTGAAAGCCTATTGACTCTCAAAGGATTTATCATTATGGTAATAGGTGGATTTTTGGTAGGGTTTGGAACAAGATACGCCGGAGGATGCACCAGCGGACATGCAATCATGGGGCTTTCCAATCTGCAGTGGCCTTCTTTGGTGGCAACAGTATGTTTTATGGTGGGTGGATTTTTAATGGTTAATCTTATTTTACCTATTATTCTTTCTCTATAAGTATAATTTAAAAAAGAGAATTACATCATGATCAAAGAAAAAGAACAGGATATATGTCATCAGGATACTACTTGTGTATACGAAAGTACCGCTACCCATCCATGGTATCTTAATCTGAAATACCTTGCCGCTGGAATTATTTTCGGGATTATTTTTGTGAAAGCAGAAGTGATCAGTTGGTTCAGAATACAGGAAATGTTCCGTCTGCAGTCTTTCCATATGTACGGAATCATTGGAAGTGCTGTTTTGGTAGGAATGATTTCAGTGTGGCTGATTAAAAAATTTAAAATAAAAACAATTGATGGGGAATCTATCACCCTGACACCTAAAAAGTTTAACAAAGGTCAGATCTATGGCGGATTGATATTTGGTTTTGGCTGGGCCATTACCGGAGCCTGCCCCGGACCTCTTTTTGCTCAGATTGGAACAGGAGCTTTAGCAGTATCCGTTACCTTGTTAAGTGCAATTGCTGGAACATGGGTATATGGATATTTCAGAGATAAGCTACCTCATTAATACCTTATAAAAAAAGACTGCAGAAAAAATCTGCAGTCTCTCCAAGTATAAAATTATGAATAAATGAAGTTCTCCGCACCTAAAGCCATATAAAGGTTTATGCGCTCTATTCTGTACTGAAGTTCCAGATTGATGAGGTTCATTTCATTTTTCAAAAGGTCTCTTTGTTTACGGATCAGTACAAAACTGTTGTTAGTACCTACCTTTATTTGTTTCTCAGTGAGTGTAATATTATTTTTCAGCTCATTGACCGCGTTAGTTGTATAAGTCATCTGCTTTTCAATAGAACGGAGATTGGCTAAAGAAGATTCCACTTCGTTCAATGCATTCAGAACAGCTTTAGAATATTCCTCAACAACCTGTTTCTGCTGGGAATTTTTTACTTCCACATTCTTTTTAAGCTTTCCACCATTGAATAGAGGAGAAACTAATCCTCCACCCACTTTTACCAAAGGATTAGAAAATAAAGAATTAATAGATTCCACATTACTTCCTGCACTCCCAAGTGATGAGCTTATATTTAGTGAAGGAAGTCTTGCTGCTTTAGCCTCCTGTACTTCATAAAAAGCCTTTTCAATCTGAAAATGACTGGCCTGTATGTCTGATCTGTTCTCCAGAAGTTCAAGAGGGAAAGACTCTGGAATATTACTTTTTACAGGGTTAAAAGAGTTTTGGGTCGTCAGTTTTCCCGCCGGATATTTTCCAGTGAGAAGTTCCAGAGATCTTCTGGACTGTGTATTGGCATTTTTAATCTTCTCAAGATAGCCTTGCAGGGAAATAATTTCTGCAGAGATATTGGAAATATCCAGAGCATTGGCCGTTCCTACTTTCTTTTGAATGATATAGAGCTTTTCAAGATCTTTAGACTTCTGAATATAGCCTTCAACCTTATCTTCCTGAATGTTTCCTGCAATATTCAGAAAATAAGCTTTGGCAATCATCCCTGCAATGGATTGATGCAGTAGTGTATTCTGATGTTTTGCAGAAAAATAGCTGCTGGTACTTGCCATCTGTGAAGATTTATTTTTACCCCAAAGATCAATTTCCCAATTGGCTTTTAGTGCAAGACGCTGAACCTGACTGCCGCTGACCAAATTATTGGAAGTATTGGCAACAGCACTTACAGTTGGATAAAGGTCGCTTCCTGCTATCTCCATCGCCAGCTCAATCTGGTTAAGCTTTTCTCTGGCAATAATCAGATCCGCATTATATGACATTCCTTCATTAATCAAGGCTTCCAGCTGTGAGGTTTTAAGATCATTGATCCAGTCATAGGAAATTGATTTTGAATTTGCTTTTCTGTCAAAAATCCAGTCATCAGGAATTTGTATATGAGAAGCAATTTCACTTTTTTCTTTCAGCTCATTTATATTTTCCTTTGTAGCTTCTTTATAACCGATGCATGAGCTTAAACTTACAGTGAGTACGCTCAATAAAACTAACTTTTTATACATGTTAATGAAGTTTAGGAATCAGGAAGTTGATTTTACTGTTGATACGCACCATTACTTTTCTGATAAGATGAAGAGGTTTAATATGATCAGAATAGATCACAGCTGTTCCTCTTGCTCCCACTGTAAGTTGTTTCTGGTTATCTTCCAGGACAAACTTGGCAATAAGTTTTCCATCAGTCTCTGGTAATTGTCTGGCTGTATCAGGTAGTCCCGCAGTAGAACCATTTCCACCCAGCATTCCTCCTGCATTATTCATGATTCCCTGGCTTGTAGCATCAATTACATATTCAAGTTTAGCCTTTACTACTTTTCCCGGTTCTGTTTTAAGAGCAAGCTCTACTTCATTTCCATTTTTTACTGATTCAAGCTCGTTCTGAGCAAAAAATCCAATGACCGACTGCTGTTTCTGAATCAGAACAAATGCAGATTTGAATGGGGCCATAATAGCTCCTTCATTCAGCTGAACATTAGGAATCACACCGTCTGTAGGTGCCAAAACAATAGTCTGGGAAAGATTCCATTTTGCCTGCTCCAGTTTAGCCTGAATCTCAGATACTGATGAATTTTCGCCACCATAAGAAGCATTGGACTTTGTTTCCAAAGACTGTTGTTGTGATTGTGCAGCACTGATTCTGGATTGTAGATCACGTACGTTGGTTATTGCCTGTTCAAGATCGAATTTGTTGGCTGCTCCTGCCTGTACAAGCTCCTGATATTGCGCTACTCTTTTGTTGGCAAGATCAAGCTGCGACTGTAATGCAGAAATATTTTTTCGGGAAGCCGAAATATCTGCATCATAGGAATGCACAGTGGCTTTCATGCTGCTAAGCTTAGCTTCCAGGGATTTAATTTCCTGTAAATAAGGCTCTCTGTCAAGCATAAATAAAGTATCTCCCTTTTTTACTTCCTGGTTGGTACTCACATATACTTTTTTCACCTTTCCCAAAACCTGTGTAGTAATATCCACACTTCTGTTTCCCACCTTTACATCAGAGGTAATAGGGCAATAATAATTTAAACTTAGTATCAAAGCGATAGATCCGAAGATAGGCAATGAATATACGATTACCTGTGTAGTGAATGTCCACGGGATCAGTTTTAATTTTTTAATAAGCAGCCAGCATATTCCGGCATATATTGCAACTAGTAATTCCAGCATTTTTTTTTAATTTTCGATGGGTTTGAATTCTTCTTCAGGTAAATCTTTGTTATCTGCTTCTTTTTCAGAAGGAGTCTGGTTTCCATAATCATAGTTGGCCCAGATTAAGGCAACTGGCCATAAAAGACCACCAAACACCAGAGAAAGAAGGCACATACTTTTGATAGCGTTCAGCTGGGGATGATTTTTCTTCTCAGCTACTTTTTCCGGGTAAATATGAACTTTCCAGAAGAGATAAATCCCTGCAATAGGCAATACAAGTAAGATTAGCCAGGATGCTCCATCGGCTATTTTGTCTTCAACATTGCCTGTAGAGGCCTGCACAAAATTGCATG
This sequence comes from Chryseobacterium indologenes, assembly GCF_002025665.1. Taxonomy (GTDB): domain Bacteria; phylum Bacteroidota; class Bacteroidia; order Flavobacteriales; family Weeksellaceae; genus Chryseobacterium; species Chryseobacterium metallicongregator. The sequence continues at coordinate 1,632,869 of NZ_CP018786.1, forward strand.
CTAATAACAGGCAGAGAATGGTGGTTATTCTTTGCATAAATTGGTATAAAATGGTAATAAAATGTTGACTTAAGAAAATACAGATGAAGACCAGGATGAAAACCCGGACAATCACATACTACTCTGTTAAGATGTAAAGACTATTCTATAAGATGTAATGCTTTGAAGATGATTATATTTTTTTTCATTTGGTTTTTTTTATTGATGAGGAACTATTTTTTGACCGGACAAAATTATACTGAACGAAACAATTAAAAATATTCTTAAGTTATTTTTTTCTTTGATTCTTTTTTTTAACGTCACGGGCAGTAATACGGGAAAGAGAATTTGGGGTAATACCCAGAAAATTAGCAATATACTTTCTGTTTGCATTTTGACAGACAAACGGATGACTGTTCAGGAAATCTTCATAGCGGGAAAGCGGCGAACTCCTGCAAAACTGCTCTGTGCGTGCAGATAGAATACTGATAATCTGTTTTAAAGATTTTAAATATAAGTTGTAAATTCCTTTATGCTGAAATGCAATCTGTTCAAATTTCTCTTTATTAAAAAGAAAAATTTGTGAATCAATGACAGCCTGTATGGTATACTTTTTTGCGCCTTCTGGGGAATAAGATTCAGGGCTTTCCATAAAGGCAACCTCTTTTTCTGATGGCAGAAAAGTATTGATTTCAACTCCGTTTTCATCGTCAAAGTAAAATCTCAGAAGACCGCTGGTCAGTATAAATAAATGGTTAAATGGCTGACCAGGCTCTAACAGTTTTTCTTTTTTTCGAAGAAGTTTGGGAGTACTGATGCTTGCAAGGACCTGGATTTCTTCATCTGATAATTCCTTAAAGCAATCCATTCTTCTAAACGTTTTAAACATAAATACTAATTAAAATAACCATTATAAAAATAATAAAAAATAGCAAAGAAAAAATAGTGAAAAAGCCATAAGACTTTCAACGAATTTTTTTAAGATATTTGCTTTGTATTAAATAATTCTTACTTACAATGAACAATAACCGAAGAAGTTTTATTAAAAAATTGGGAATTGCCACAGCAGCACTTACCATTAATCCTTTAGATGTGATGGCCCAAAATCTGCCTGAAAATAAAAAAATCATCAATAAACCTATCGTACTCTCCACCTGGAATTTCGGATTCAAAGCCAATGAAGAAGCATGGACAATCCTTGGAAAAGGTGGAAAAGCTTTGGATGCAGTAGAAAAAGGAGTACGTCTTGTAGAATTAGATCCAAAGGAAAGGAGTGTAGGATACGGAGGCCGTCCGGATAGAGATGGAAGAGTAACGCTGGATGCCTGCATTATGGATGAAAATTATAATATTGGTTCTGTAGCCTGTCTGGAACATATTAAAAATCCTATTTCTGTTGCCAGAGCGGTAATGGAAAAAACACCTCACGTTATGTTGGTAGGAGATGGAGCATTACAGTTTGCCCTTTCACAAGGTTTTAAAAAAGAGAACCTTCTCACTCCTGAATCAGAAAAAGAATGGAAAGAATGGTTAAAAACCAGTCAATATAAACCTATTGCCAACATTGAAAACCATGATACAATAGGAATGATCGCTTTAGACGCTCAAGGGAATCTTTCCGGTGCCTGTACAACCAGTGGAATGGCTTTTAAAATGCATGGAAGAGTAGGAGATTCACCAATTATCGGAGCAGGTTTATTTGTAGATAATGAAGTAGGAGCTGCTACCGCAACAGGTCATGGTGAAGAGGTGATCAGAACGGTAGGAACACATCTTGTGGTTGAGTTGATGAGACAGGGCAGAAATCCACAGGAAGCCTGTAAGGAAGCGGTAGAAAGAATCGTGAAAATTGCTCAGCGAAGAAACAAAAATCTGAAAGATATTCAGGTGGGCTTTATTGCCATCAATAAGCAGGGAGAGTATGGTTCTTACTGTATTCAGGATGGATTCAACTTTGCTGTTTATGATCAGAAAGGAAACCGCCTTGAAACACCGGAATTTGCTTTAAAATAATAGTATAATAGAAGCAATAAATAGCCCAGAGTTATAGATGAATTTTATCAGAGATAAAATCCTTTTTAAACAAATCAATGATACCTATTGGCCTTAGCCAAAACATAAAATATGACAAGAACAATTATCGCTTCCTTATTTCTGATTATCGCCTGCAAGGAAGAAAAGAAGGAGATTAAAACACAGCAGATACAAGAAAAAGTAGTTTTGCATAATGAGCCCAATGAAGCTGATGAAGCCCAAAAATGGCTGAAAACAAGCATTGTTAACTACTTTAAAGCTGATATCGGAAATGAAGAAAAGAATATGCAGAAGATGACAACAAAAGATTATTTTGATTATAAAACTGATGCAACAAATGTTGATCTGGATGTTGATGGAAGCCTTACTGATAAGGAATTTCAGGATAAATGGAAGTCTAAGTTTGATACCAATAAAGCTGGGGTCGGCATAGGATTTCTTATCTCCGCCCAGGATTGGAACAATATTGAAGTGGAAAGTTGCGATTTAAAGTCGTCTTCAAAGAATGAATATATTTTCAATGTAGTATTGAGAGATGATGGCTTTAAAGCTCAATATCCTTCTGTGATAAAAGTAATAAAAGAAAACGGTTCTTTTTTGATTGCAGATGTACTGCAGGATGAACCAAAATAAAATTTAATAGATAATATAATGTCAAAAATAGAAATAGCTTGTTTTAATCCTGAATCAGCAATCATTGCTTTTGAAAATGGGGCAGACAGAATAGAATTATGTGATGGACTCAGTGAAGGCGGAACCACTCCGGATTTCGAAACCATGAAGAAGCTTCGTGAAAAAATTACGATCCCGATTTTTGTGATGATCCGTCCAAGAGGTGGAGAATTCACTTATTCAGATTCGGAATTTGAGCAGATGAAAAATGATTTGGTGCAATTAAAATCTTTACATGCAGATGGTTTTGTATTCGGTATTCTGGATGAAAATGATGAGATTAATATGGAACAGAATAAAGCTTTAGTCGAATTGGCAAAACCGCTTCCATGCACTTTTCACCGTGCTTTTGATCGTGCTGCAAGTCTGGAATATTCTCTGGAAAAAGTAATCGAATGTGGTTTTACAACCATCCTTACTTCCGGCCAGAAACCGAATGTATCTGAAGGAAAAGAAAATCTTAAGAAACTGGTTGAACTTTCCGATGGAAGAATAGAAATCCTTGTTGGAGGTGGACTTCGCTCATCCAATATCGAAGGGATAAGAGCTGTTACCCATGCTGGATACTTCCATTCTTCAGCCATTACTGATGGTGGGGCTTTTGCCAATGCGGATGAAGTGGTTGCGTTGAAGAGTAAATAAAACGAATAATATGCGCTCAGTTTGTTATTCAAAGCACAGCGGGAATCTAACCCAATAAGATGAAGATTCCTTCGTGCTTCGGAATGACAGAACTACTGATATTACGATACAAAACAAAATTATTGATGAATAGAACGATCCTTTTTGCTTTCCTTTTTACACAGAATATCATTTCAGCACAGTTTTCCCAAAGAAATTTATCTTCTGAAAACTGGCAGTTCAAAAACTCAAAAGATCACAACTGGCTTGCTGCGAAAGTGCCGGGAACCGTTCATCTTGATTTAATGAATAGCAAGGTGATTTCCGATCCTTATCAGGATGAAAATGAAAATAAAGTACAATGGATTGAAAATGAAGACTGGGATTATCAGACCGCATTTACTGTTTCCACCCTGGAATTAAAGAATGATAATATCAATCTTGTTTTTCACGGGTTGGATACATTCTCAGAAATTTATCTTAACGGAAAACTGTTAAAGAAAACCGACAATATGTTCCGTATATGGACTATTCCTGTGAAACAATATCTGAAAGCAGGCAGGAATACAGTTCAGATTAAGTTTAAATCTGCAGTAAATACCGGAAAGGAATTAGCGAAGAAAGTTCCATTTACCATGCCGGAATCACCAAGAAGTTTTGTGAGAAAAGCACAATATCAGTTTGGCTGGGATTGGGGACCAAGGCTTGTCACTGCAGGAATATGGAAAGATGTTCAATTGGAATTCTGGAATAATGCCAAAATTATTACGGTTAAAGACATTCAGAACAAAACTTCTAAAGCTATTAATGATTTACGTTTTGATGTAGAAATTTATGCTGAAAATGCTGGTGATTACATATTGGATCTTAATAAAATCCACCAAAAAATATCTTTAAAAAAAGGAATCAATACGATTTCGGTTCCTTATGAAACGAAAGGAATGAAGCTTTGGCAGCCTAACGGCCGTGGGGAAGCTAACCTCTATGATTTCGAAGTAAAACTTTCTAAGGATCAGAAAAATATTGATGGTAAAAATATCAGGATAGGCCTAAGAACGGTAGAATTGGTACAGGAAAAAGATGAAAAAGGAAAGTCATTCTACTTTAAAGTGAATGGACAGCCATTGTATATTAAAGGAACCAACTGGATTCCCGGAGATAGTTTTTCACCAAGAATGACCAGAGAAAAATATCAGAAACTGATCAAAGATACCAAAGCTGCCAATATGAATATGATCCGTATCTGGGGCGGAGGAATTTATGAAGATGATGAGTTTTACAAAGCTTGCGATGAAAACGGAATCCTGGTCTGGCAGGACTTTATGTTTGCGGGTAGCTTTTATCCGGCAGATGAAGCATTTCTGAACAATGTAAAAGAAGAAGTAAAAGATCAGGTGAACAGACTTCAGAATCATCCTTCTATTGCATTGTGGTGCGGAAATAATGAAATTGACGAAGCGATTGTTAACTGGGGCTATCAGAAACAGTTCAAATATTCAAAAAATGATTCACTTCAGGTATGGAAAGATTATAAAAAGCTATTTCATGAGGTAATTCCCAATGCATTGGCAGAAAACCTGAAGTCTGATAAAAATATATACTGGCCAAGCTCTCCGTCTATCGGTTGGGGACACAAAGAAAGTCTTACCGAAGGAGATTCCCATTACTGGGGTGTTTGGTGGGGTGAGCAGCCTTTTGAAATTTACAATGAAAAAGTGGGACGTTTCATGTCTGAATATGGCTTTCAGGGTACACCTAGCCTTGAAACGACAAAATCAATGTTTTCCGGAACTCCGGATTTAAGCCTTCAGAATTCAACCATCAAAGCTCATGAAAAACATGCCCGCGGCTGGGATATCATTAATGAATACCTGAAGCGTGATTATAATATTCCAACAGATTTTATACAATACAATTACGTTTCACAACTGTTACAGGCAAGAGGAATGCAGATTGCTATTGAAGCCCACCGTCGTGCAAAACCTTATAATATGGGAACCTTGTATTGGCAGCTCAATGATTGTTGGCCGGTAGTTTCATGGTCTTCTATTGATTATCTCGGAAACTGGAAAGCCTTCCATTATCAGGCGAAAAGAAGTTTTGAACCCGTGTTGATATCAATTGCTGAAACTGATAAAAGTTATAATATTTATCTGATAAGTGATCTTGTGAAAGAATTTAATTCAGATATTAAGTTTGAACTCATTGATTTTAAAGGAAAAACACTTTGGAAAAGCAATCAGTCAGAGGTTATCAATGCTGATGTGAGTAAGAAAATACGCAGTATCAGTAAATCAGAAATGGGTCAGTTTGATTTGTCTAAAGCTGTTTTAAAAATCAGTTCTGAAAAAGACACAAAATTTGAAAAACTGTTCTTTTTTAATAAGCCTAAAGATTTAAAACTTTCAACCCCTGAGATTACAATCAGAAAAGTTTCATCTACTGAAATTGAAATATCAACTGATATTTTAGCCAAAGATGTCTATCTGATTGGAGATACTCATTTCAGTGATAATTTCTTTGATCTCTTGCCGGGAGCTTCAAAAAGAATTACGCTTTCAAAACCTTTGGAAAAAATTGAAGTCATGAGTCTTTGGGATGTGATGAAGGATTAATATTTATTTTGAAAAATTATTTCAAGCAGTTAAACCCGTGTCAAGGTTCAAAGCCTTGACACGGGTTATAAATTTCCGGCAGGTAGATCTCTAAATCTTATAGGTTTCAAAAACCTATAAGGTTAAAGCAGAAAAGATTCATTAGAAATTCTACCGAAAAAAATATAAATTTTACCCTTCCAACTCAAAAATCAGCCGTAAATTTGCATTATATTTCTTTATAGTTATGGTAAATTTTGTTCTGATTGCAGTGTGTATCATTGCAGGAATGATATTCAAAGCAACAAAATCTATCCACCCCGATGCCCATAAAGGTATCAATACCTGGATTCTTTATCTTGCTCTTCCGGCAGTTTCGTTTAAATATCTGCCTAAAGTAAAATGGACAACAGAGATGCTGTTCCCTATTGCAGCCACATTTTTAGTTTCTGTGTTCTGCTTTTTCTTTATGATGTTTTACAGTAAGAGCAGGGGATATTCAAGGCGGTCCAGAAGTACTTTGGAATTAGCAAGCGGATACAGTAATACTTCATTCATCGGATTTCCCTTAATCAGTGCTTTTTATGGCGAAGGGCTTTTGAGTATTGCCATTATCTGTGACCAGACCATGTTTTTTGCGCTTTCTACCCTCGGAATTATTGCGGCAGTAAAAGGAGGAAGTAAATCAGGAAAAGTAAGTGCCATATTCATTTTAAAAAGATTGGTGACATTTCCTCCGTTAATAGGATGTATTTCCGCTTTGGTATTGTCGCGGTTCATCGACTTTACCGTTGCAGAACCTTTCTTTGATAAACTGGCCGCTACGGTAAGTCCGTTAGCTTTATTTTCAGTCGGATTACAGCTGAAATTCAACGGATGGAAAAAACTGATTCCTCAAATGTCTATGTCGATGCTTTATAAATTGATTCTGGCACCAGCAATTGTTCTGGGTATGGCTTTATTATTCGGAATAAAAGGAGATGTTGCTAAAATTACAGTATTTGAAGCAGCCATGCCAACATTGGTTACTTCAAGTATCATTGCAGAACAATTCAGACTGAATACAAAACTGACCAACCTGATCATCGGAGTCAGTATTATTGTAGGATTTTTTACCTCTGCATTCTGGTATGAGATCACTGAACTGCTTTTTTAATGATTAGTCATCGTTTATTAATATAGACATTCTTTGTTATTTTGTAAGAATACCTTTGCTGAGTAAAACGTCCTTGCGAACGAATTAAAATGATTCATCTAATCTTTTGCGGACATTGCGTTTAATCCAGGTTTTGGCTAAAGCCTATTGAAATTTTACTTCTATCAAACGGACTAAAGTCCGTTTCTATTGAATGTTTTTTCTAAATTGGATTTCAAGGTCTGTTAAAGAAGCTTGAAACCATCTCCATAAAGTTGCAGTTCTCTAAAGAAAAATCTAATTTTACACTTTAAATATTTCCCTTGCAATACGCTCAAATTGTTTTACCCCTAAACCTGAAAGGATCTTTTACCTATAAAGTTCCTGAAGAAATGATGCCTGAAATCCAACCAGGAATGCGGGTTCTCGTGCCGTTTGGCGGGAAAAAGATTTATACGGGAATTGTGTTTGAGCTTCATGATAATGCACCGGAAAACTTTGTAGCCAAGGAAGTCATCAGCATGCTGGATGATCAGCCGATTCTTCCTCAGGAGCAGATTGATTTCTGGAACTGGCTTTCAGAATACTATTTATGTAGTCTCGGAGAAATTTACAGGTTTTCGTTTCCTTCTTCTTTAAAACTGGAAAGTGAAACCTATTTAAAATTAAAGCCAGGAGTCATCATAGATTTTGAAAACCTGGATGTTAACGAAATGTATCTGGTTCAGGCCTTGGAAGTACGACAACTGATCAATCTGACGGATATTGAAGCTTTTATTCCTAAAAAAGATATTATTAAAACCATCAATTCACTTATTGATCTTCAGTATATTGAAATCGATGAGAAAATTGCTGAAAAATATAAAGCTAAAGAAGTAGCGTATGTAAGAATTAATGATGAGGTTTTGGCCAATCAGAATCTTACAGACATTCTTTTAAAATTAAACAGAGCACAAAAACAGAAAGATCTTTTTCTTCTTATTCTGGAAAAGCAGACAGAAAATCCGGATGTTCCTATTAAAAAATCGGAACTGTTTGAAGACGGTTATTTCGGAAGCTCTCACTTCAAACCTTTGGCAGATAAAGGGCTTGTAGAGGAATACTACATGCAGAAAGACAGAATAGAAAGCTATGAAGGAGAAATTGAGGAACTTGAAGAACTTTCCGAACAGCAAAAAATAGCAAAATCTGAAATTGATGAGGCTTTTGAAGATGGAAAGAATGTTCTGCTTCATGGCGTTACTTCATCGGGAAAAACTCATATTTATTTAGAGAAAATTGATGAATGCATCCGTGACGGAAAAAATGTTCTCTTTTTGCTTCCGGAAATTTCTCTTACCAAACAGATTACTCAAAGGTTAGAAAAAAAATATGGCAGACAGCTAGGCTTTTATCATCAGAAACTGACCGATTTTGAAAGGGTAGAAGTATGGAGAAGAATCAGGCAGAACGATATCCGTATTCTGATCGGAACGCGTAATGCATTGTTTTTACCTTATCAGAATCTGGGACTTATTGTGGTAGATGAAGAACACGATTCTGCGTACAGACCAAGAGAGGTTTCTCCTTATTTCAATGCTAAAGATGCCTCTTTGGTATTGGGTGGATTTTACCAGGCAGGAGTGATTTTAGGATCAGCAACGCCTTCTGTGGAGAGCTATTACAGAGCCCGAAAAGATAAAATGAAATACATTTTCCTGAATGAAAGATTCGGGAGTGTTAGTCTGCCGGAATATGAACTGATCAACTTTAAAGAAGCTCTGGAATCTAAAAAGGTCTCAGGAAATTTCTCTTTGAAACTTATTGAGGAAATTAAGAAAACGGTGGATGAAAAAAATCAGGCAATCGTTCTCCATAACCGTCGTGGCTATTCCAATGTCATAGAATGTGAAAGCTGTGGGTATGTGAACTACTGTTCCAATTGTGATGTGGTAATGACCTATCATAAAGCCGCCAATGAAATGAAATGCCACTACTGCGGACAAAGAGCTTCAAAACCTAGAACCTGTCCGAAATGTAATTCTGAAAAGCTGAACGAAAGAGGAGTAGGGGTAGAGCAGATTCATGAAGAGGTTACCAAGCTGTTCCCGGAAAATGAAGTAGATAGAATGGATGTAGATTCCATGCGTAAAAAATTCGCCTACGAAAAATTGTACGAGAAAATTGAAGATGGAGAAACTGACATTATTGTTGGAACACAGATGATTTCGAAAGGACTGGATTTTGATCATATCGAACTGGTGACGATTCCTAAAGCAGATTCTTTATTATATGTACAGGATTTCAGAGCGGAAGAAAGAGCGTACCAACTGATCACACAGGTTTCAGGAAGGGCCGGGAGAGTTTCCGGGAAAGGGAGAATCCTTATTCAGACCTTTAACCCTGATCATTCTGTATTTCAGCTGATCAAGATGAATAATCCTGCGAAGATCTATAAATATATCCTTACAGAGCGTCAGAAATTCCATTATCCGCCTTTCACTAAGCTGATCATGATTGAAATGAAACACAGAAAAGAAGATAAAGTAGACCGTGCTTCTCAGTTTCTGGGTTCTATCCTTAGAAAATATCTTCCGGAAGACTGTGTTTTAGGCCCTGAAAGAGCTCAGATTGCAAGGCTTAATAATCTCTATCAGTTCCAGATTATGCTGAAGCTTCCCCGTGGGAAAAACTATGAGAAATTCAAAAACATGGTTTTGATAAGTTTGAAAGAATTTGATGAAATCACTGCGTATCAAAGCATTAAAAAAGATGTTTTTGTTGATTTTTAACAATTTTTAACAAACTTTACACTCTTTTATAATGGGTCGGTGGTCTGTTATATGACAATAATTTCTACTTTTGGACGTTGATTAAGTGTTTGGCTCTTTTATTGGATGATTTAACCTGTCATTTTTTATAGAGTCAAAACTATAGAACAAAAAGAAGATAGATGGTAAATTTCAGAAAATATATTTCAAGTGCGGCGGTGTTAGCTTCTGGTCTTTTCCTGGCTCAATCTACCGTTTCTACCGTTCTTTATTCTCAGAATTATGACAATCAGAAAAGCAGCTTAAACCTGCCGTCACCCGTTAGTACGATGGTGGAGAAGACTGTTTTGTCAGCAAAAGAACTTGTAGACATTAATGTAAACACAATGATGGCGGATCCTGTGCTGAAAAATGCAACCTGGGGATTCGTAGTGTATGATCCGAAAACGAAGAAAGTAATCTCTTCGTATAACGAAAATACTCCTTTAGTACCTGCTTCTACTACCAAACTACTTACAACGGAAACGGCATTAAATATGCTGGGTGAAAACTACCGTTGGATGACTCAGTTGGAGTACTCAGGAACGATAGATGAAAATGGAGTGTTGAATGGAAATCTTTATGTGATAGGAAGTGGTGACCCTTCTTTGGGGACAAATAAAGCTGGTGCAACATCTTATCGAGATATTATTTCAGATTTCGTAGGCGGTATTTCAAGAGAGGGAATCAAAAAAGTAAATGGTGATATTATCATTCAGACAGCGCTTTTCAAAGGCAATATTTCAGTGCTTCCGGAAAATGTTGTATGGTTGGAAAATAATAATTACTATCTGCCTGCAGGAAGTACCCGCGATATCAACCCGGCCAACGAAAAACTGATTGTTAAAAAAGGAGGTTTCTCTACAGAAAAGAAATTCTTCTATGTTTCTCCTTATAATCATCAGATGGTATATGCTGATAAATACGAAGGAAACGGAGCTTTAACAACCAAACTTCCTGATGCACCGGCTTATCTTGCCAATTCTTTCAGAACAACATTGGTAAAAAGCGGAATTCCTGTTACCGGAAAAGTAACTCCGAAAATGACAGATGCAGCACCGGAAAACAGAAAAATGCTTTCAGCGTATAAATCACCTACTTTAAATGATATTATTTATTATACCAATCAGCACAGTGACAATTCATTGGCAGAAGCTTTGCTGAGAACGGTAGGATATCAGAAAATGGGTGACCAGACTTCAGAATCCGGAAGAATGGTGGTGACTAATCACCTGAAAGATGCCGGTTTTGATATGATTGGTCTTAACTATATAGATGGAAGCGGACTTTCAAGAAGTAATAATGTAACTCCAATTTCTCAGGTGAAGTTTCTTACTTCTTTGATGGATCAGAAATACTACAGATCTTATCTGACTTCTTTACCTATCGGAGGACAATCCGGAACTTTAAAAAGAATGTTCAATATTGGAGGAAACGGGCAGGTTTTCGCAAAAACAGGAACTTTGAATAAAGTAAAAACATTAGCCGGTTATCTGAAAACAAATTCAGGAAAAACATTGGTTTTCTCTTTAATGGTGAATAACTATTCCGGATCGGTAGACATGGTGAAGAAAAAAATGGAGAAAATTCTTGAACCTGCATTAGATCTTTAAAAATTTTTTATTTTATATATTATAACAGCCTTTTAATCATTGATTAAAAGGTTTTTTTTATATTTGATTAAATTTTTCTAAACATGACAAAATTGTACCTTTTGGTGTTGGGATTTCTATTTTCCCAACAGTTCTATAGCCAGAAGCAAGAACAAAACATTGATATGAAGGGACTCATCGAAAAAGAGAAAAAATCCTTCACTCAAAAAATGAACATCGGGAATACGAATCCCAATACGCTGAATTACGACTTGCAGTATCAGAGAATGGATGTGAACCTGGATCCTGCGGTATATAACATCGCCGGATCAGTGACTTCTCACTTTAAGCCTAACCAAAATATGGGAAGTATTTATTTTGATCTTTCCAATTCTTTAACGGTTTCTCAGGTGAAATATCATGGAACCAACATTACAAGCTTTCAGCAGCTTCCTTCAAAAGAACTGAAAATTGATTTTCCGGCTTCCATTCCTGCCAATACACTAGACTCTCTTACTATTTATTATGCAGGCGCACCATCTACAAGTAATGATGCATTCAAAACTGCTCTTCAAAGCGGAACTCCGGTACTTTCTACTTTGAATGAACCCTACGGAGCACAAGATTGGTTTCCTACCAAGCAGAGTTTAAATGATAAAATTGAAAGATTTGATTTTAAAATTACGACACCATCCAACTACAGTGTAGCCGCTAATGGAAAACTGATGTCTGAAACTTTTCCTACAGGAAGTACCAAACTTACTTTCTGGAGAACAATGTATCCTACACCAGCTTATCTGATCGCACTGTCGATTACAAATTTTGTTAAACTTACTGATACCATTGGAAATCCTCCGTTTCCTTTTGTGAACTATATCTATCCGTCAACGAATTCAAATCCAACAAGCATTGCGAATATTAACTGGACAAAGCAGGTAATGGATACTTTTGAAACCTATTTTGGAACTTATCCTTTTCGTAATGAAAAATACGGACATATGGAATTCATGTATGGTGGAGGAATGGAGCATCAGACGATGTCTTCCATGGGTGGATGGAGCAAGCAGTTGATTGCTCATGAGCTTACTCACCAGTGGTTTGGAGATAAAGTAACCTGTGGCGCATGGAATGATATCTGGCTGAACGAAGGTTTTGCAACTTTTGGAGAGCACCTTGCCAATGAAAAACTATTGATGACCAATACTGAATTTTTGAATTACTTACAAGGTCAGTCCAGCTACATTACCGCAAGTACAACAGGAACTGTGTATGTACCGGATAACGGACTTTCCAGCATCAACAGAATATTTGACAGCAGATTGTCTTACGCTAAAGGAGGATATGTATTGAGAATGCTGAAGTGGATTTTAGGTGACGCTGCATTTTATCAGGCACTTAAAGACTATCATGCAAGACCGAACCTTGCCTACAGCTATGCTCGTACTGCTGATTTTAATGCTTCTTTGCTTCAGTCTACGGGAACAGACTTTACAGAATTTTTCAATGACTGGGTTTATGGTGAAGGATATCCTACTTACACCATCAAGTGGATGCAGGGCGGAAATCAGGCTTTATTTAAAGTTACCCAGACGCAAAGCAGTGCTAACGTTAGCTTTTTTGAAATGCCTTTGCCAATAAAAGTGATAGGAACAGCAGGTCAGACTGCTTATTTTGTCCTTAATAATACATCCAATAATCAAAGCTTTTTACAATCAGTAACATTCCCGATTGCAAGTGTTCAGTTTAATTATGACTACCAGATTATTGAGAAAAATTCTACGGTGACTCAGGATAATACGTTAAGTGTTTCTTCTGTTGAGAAAGAAGGTTTTGGTTTGTATCCGAACCCTGCCAAAAATGAAATTAATCTGAAAGGTATTAACAAAGCTGTAGATTTTACGATTCATGCCATAGACGGAAAACTGGTTGGAAAAGGAACGTATCAGCCAGGTAAAGCGATTGGAATAGCAGAATTGGTTCCCGGAGCTTATTTCATTACGATTGATGAAAAGAATATTAAATTTATCAAACATTAAAAATGACAAACAGTAAAGTATGAATGAGTACTTTTACCAAAATCAATCATCATATAACAAAGAAGCTTTCAGATTTGAAAGCTTCTTTGTTTTCTTGCTGCTCTGGCTCCTCTTTTTCTTGCCGTTTTCACTTTATACTCAAACCATTTTTCTTTGAATACCTTTCGCATGAGATTATCAAAATGTCTGGTAATGACCAGGTTTTTAAATCCACGCCATTTTTCAAGAGGACTTGAGGGAAGTGCCCTTACCGATATGGAATAACCTTCCGTGTCATATTGAATATAATGCCACCAGCCGGAAGGAATATAGAGGGTTTCTCCGGGGTAGATAATGGCTTCATAACCATTTAAGTAAAGTAGAGCCGGATATTTTCTATAATCGGGATTTTTAATTTGAGCCAGGCTGTGGAAATTATAGGGCAGTTTATACATAAAATCAGACTGTTCCCACGGGAAGAGCCAGATTCTTTTGATTCCTTGGAACTGGCTGATAAAAACGTGTGACATATCGATATCAATATGATTTCTTGTGACAGAACCTTTACCACCAAAAAACATAAAGGGCAGCCATTTCAGTATTTTACCATTTGTAACATCATTGTAGATAATGTCGTTTTTAAGCTCAGGTTTTATTTTTAATAAATTAAATAAGAAGAGCCTGTGTTCTGTTGGGGTGGATTGAATCAGATCAAGATATTCTGCAAATGTAGATTGTGCAATAGGATCACTGGCCACTCTGTCCAGAGAATCAAGCTCGCTGCCGTAGATATTTACCCTATGATCTCCTGCGATTTCTTTGAAATACTCATAATTCCACTTTTTGAAAGCGGGACTTTCCGGATGCACAAAGTCTTCAATAATAATCGGAACTCTCGGCTTCATGTGGTTGTTGATAAAGGTTTCTGAACTGATTGTCTTTATTTTTTGTACCGGCTTTAATCTCATGCATTAAAAATTTAAACAAATATAAATATTATCCTACTAAATTTATAGACTAATAGTGTTAAAACTGATTCCTGAATTGATTTTTTAGAATTAAGCTTATAAAAGGTTTTATTTTACTGCCTTTTTAGTAAATTAGCACATCTAAAAAATTACTAAAAATGATCTCTGAAAAATACCTTCAACATTTACAGAACGAACTTCAGAATATTGAGAATGACGGACTTTACAAAAGAGAAAGAATCATCACGTCTCAGCAGAGTGCAGAAATAGAAGCGAACGGAAAAAAACTTTTGAACTTCTGTGCTAATAATTATCTGGGATTATCCAACCATCCGGAAGTGATGAAAGCTTCTCAGGAAATGATCCAATCTCACGGATACGGAATGTCTTCTGTACGTTTCATCTGCGGAACACAGGATATTCACAAGGATTTGGAGAAAAAAATTGCTGATTTCTTAGGTCTTGAAGATACGATCCTTTATGCAGCGGCATTTGATGCAAACGGAGGAGTTTTCGAACCATTATTTACAGAAGAAGATGCTATTATTTCAGATGAACTGAACCATGCATCAATCATTGATGGTGTTCGTTTATGTAAAGCAGCGAGATACAGATATAAAAATAATAATATGGCTGATCTGGAAGCTCAGTTGATTGCAGCTTCTGAAAAGAATCACCGTTTTAAAATCATCGTTACAGACGGAGTATTTTCAATGGACGGTATTGTAGCAGACTTAAAAGGAGTTTGTGACCTTGCCGATAAATATGATGCTTTGGTAATGGTAGATGATTCTCATGCAACAGGTTTCATCGGAAAAACAGGTCGTGGAACTCACGAAGCTAATGAAGTAATGGGTAGAGTAGATATCATCACTTCTACTTTAGGAAAAGCTTTAGGAGGAGCTTTAGGAGGATTTACTTCCGGTAAAAAAGAGATCATTGATATGTTGAGACAGCGTTCAAGACCTTATTTATTCTCCAACTCTCTGGCTCCTGGTATCGTAGGAGCTGCTTTGAAAGTATTGGATATGATTTCTGATGATACTTCTCTTCGTGATAAAGTAATGGAGAATGCAGAATATTTCAGAACGGAAATGAAAGCAAAAGGTTTCGATATTCCTGATGGAGATGCTGCCATTGTTCCGGTAATGCTTTATGATGCACCACTTTCACAGAAAATGGCTGAAAAGCTTATGGATGAAGGGATTTATGTAATCGGATTCTTCTATCCTGTAGTACCGAAAGGAAAAGCAAGAATCAGAGTACAATTATCAGCTGCTCACACTAAAGAACATTTGGATAAAGCCATTGCTGCTTTTGAAAAAGTTGGAAAAGAATTAGGAGTGATCTCTTAAGATAAAAAATCTACTTTTGTAGAATAAAAAACAGGATTTCTTATATTCAGAGAAATCCTGTTTTCTTATTCAGGGGGATTGGAAGTATTGACAATAAAAAAATTGAAATACATTAAAAACACACCAATTTTAAAATGATTGATCCTATTTCTTTTAATAATTAAATAATTGTAGTTAAAAAAATACTATTGCTGAATAAATGATAATATAATATATTTGAAACACTAATTCTAATAACCATTTTGTGAAAAAATATTTACTTCTTTTTGTTTTTTTTAGCTTTTTCAATACATTTTATGCTCAATCTGATGATTACAAATCAATACTTACCGTAAGTGCTTTTGCTCCTTTTCGCGACCAACGCTATAATGTAGGGTATATGCGGAAAATAAATGAAAGATGGTGGATTGGAAGCGAATTGGCCTATGGAACCGACAAAATAATTCCCGTAAATAATGGTAATTTTGAAGGGGAAAACAGGATTTTTGAGATAAGACCGGAAGTTTTTTACAGCTTGGCGCCTCAATCAAGATTAAAACACTTTGTATCAGCAGAAGTTTTCTATTTAAATCAAACAGGAAAAAATATTTCAGGAAAATATTATGACGAAAATGATGTTTATTATTCTTTTAGTTCAGCAGATTATAAAAGAACCAAATATGGAGTAAATATTAACTACAGCATTTTGCTTCATAAAGAGTCTTCATGGTTTGGCTTTATGCCTAAAATTGGCTTTGGTATCAGACAAAAAAATGTTTCTTATACTAATATAACAGGAAAAGAAGAAGAATATGCTCCTGTAGATGGTGTTCCTTTTGATTATCATTCCAATCGGCAAGGTTCTAATTTGGGTTTCAATTTTAATGTTGATATGAAAATTATTTTCAAATTCTAAAAAATATTGAATCTTTATTATTTTAAGCTAAAGATTTTAGATTAAATTCTCTTTTTTTCCGAAATAAACTATCTTTGCAAACAAATTTTTAGGATGCTGTATACCGTCATCAAAGCTTTACATATTATCTTCATGGTAAGCTACTTTGCGGGAATTTTTTATCTCGTGAGGATTTTCGTTTATTATAAAGATACCGATGAATTTCCGGAAGAAAAAAAGAAAATTCTGAGAGAGCAGTACACTTTTATGGCCAGAAGGCTGTGGAATATTATCACCGTTCCTGCGGGGATAATCATGGCAGTTTGCGGATTAGTCATGATCTTTTTAAATACCGGGCTGATGAAAATGCCGTGGTTTCATTTGAAACTGACCTTCCTGATCGGGCTTGCCGTTTACCATTACTGGTGCTGGAAAAAAGTCCTTCATTTAAAAGAATTACATGGAGATACACTGCCGATTGCCAATATCAAACTGAGACAGGCGAATGAAATTGCAACATTCATTCTGTTTCTGGTGGTATTTACCGTTATATTAAAATCAATGGTGATCGAATACTGGTGGCAATTAATTGCAGGATTTTTCGTTCTTGTATTGCTGATCATGATGACAGTGAAACTGGTTAATAAAAATAAAAAAAACAAATAATTGTAGAGTAGGGCGTATGTCTTAAAACATGCATCCTTTTTACATCTTACAAAAAAACTATGATTGCAATTTTAAAGAAAGAACTTTGGAGTTACTTTGGAAACTGGAGTGCATGGGTGATCATTGCCGCTTTCAGTTTGATAGCAACCCTTTTCCTGTTCTTTTTCGACAACGATTCTAATATTTTTGAGATCGGAATGGCCTCGCTTCAGAGCTATTTCGTATTGGTTCCATGGCTGTTGATGTTTATCATTCCGGCACTTTCCATGAAAACTTTTGCGGAAGAACAGCAAACCGGAACATTAAACTGGCTTTTCTCACAACCGTTAAAGGTTTCAGAACTGGTAGCGGGAAAATTTCTTTCCGTATGGATTGTTGGGATTTTATGCCTTATTCCATCATTAATTTATCTTTATACAGTTTATGTTTTGGGAGTTCCTGCAGGAAATATTGACTTGGGGATGACTTTCGGAAGTTATATTGGACTGATGATCTTAATTGCTGCTTTTTCAGCAGTAGGAATTCTGGCTTCATCATTATCACAGAATCAGATTATGGCTTATCTGCTGGGTGTTTTCATGTGCTTCATTATGTATTTTGGAATTGAACAACTGGCGAGCTATAAACTATTGGGAGGGGCGGACTTTATCCTTCAGAATATAGGTTTCTATCAGCATTTCTTAGGCTTTACAAGAGGGCTTATTGATTTTAAAGATGTAGCTTATTTTGTACTTGTTATCGGAGCTTCATTAGTATTGTCTAATCATTTTATTAACAAAAAGAAGTAGAATTATGAAGAAGTTCAATGCTAAATCTCCACTGGGAATTTTCTTAATTGTAATTGTTCCTTTAGTGATTATCCTGACCTATTCGGGAATCAGATTAGACTTAACAAAAGAAAAAAGATATACCCTTTCTGATAACACCATCAAAGTATTAGAGTCTGTTAAAAAGCCTCTGACGGTTGAAGTGTACCTGGAAGGAGACTTTCCTGCAAGTTTCAAACAGCTGCAAAGCGAAACGAAATTCATGCTGGAAGAATTCAGAAAAATTAATCCGAAGATTGATTTTAAATTCATCGATCCCATTAAAACAAAAATGTCTCAGGACACTCTGATGGCAATGGGAATGCAGCCGTCTATTCTTCCGGATGTAAAAGACGGGAAAATCTCACAAATCACCCTTTTCCCTTATGCGGTGATTAAACACGGAAATGATGGCGTTTCTATTCCTTTAGTGGTACAACAGGCCGGCATTGATGCCGATCAGCAGTTAACAAGATCTATTGAAGGACTGGAGTATAATCTTGTTTCCAATATTAAAAATATTGCAGCAGCCAAGAGAAAGAAAATCGGAATTCTGGTCAACCACGATGAATTGAATCCGGACGAGTTCCAGGGATTTGTACAGCTTGCCATGGAAAACTATGATGCAGGACCTATTATTCCTAAAAATCAGACAGAGCTTTCAGTGGAAGATATTCCGCTATTGAAACAGATGAGTGCTTTGGTGATTGCAAAACCGAGAAAAGCTTTTACAGATAATGAAAAAGTAATTCTGGACCAGTACATCATGAACGGAGGGAAAACCCTTTGGATGATAGATGCGGTAAATGCTGAAATGGATACGTTAACAAGATCCAAGAAAGTAATGCCTTTCCCGGTAGATATCAACATGACAGATTTCTTTTTCAATTACGGGATAAGAATCAATCCTGCTTTGGTAAAAGATGTGAAAAAGTTTGCTCTTTTAAGACTGGTTACAGGAGAAGTGAGTGGAAATCCTCAGTACACAAGCTTACCTTGGCCTTATTATCCGCTTGGAATTGCTGAAAATAATAATCCAATCACAAAAAATATCAATCCTGTAAAATTTGAATTCCCAACTTCTATCGATACACTAGGAGGGAGAAAGAATATCAAAACAAAAGTTCTTTTCGAATCCAGTGAAAGAACATTACTGAAACAGGTTCCGAACTATGTTGACCTGAAAGAAATTGCAAGTGTAGACAGTCTTGGACAAATGGAAAAACCAAGTACACCAAAGATCTTCGCTGTTGCGTTGGAAGGAAAGTTTAATTCTGCTTATGCATCGAGAATTGAAAGAAAATCATACCCTGGATTCAAAGCATCCAGTCCGCAAAACAAAATGATTGTGATTGCAGACGGAGATGTAGGGAGAAATAAAGTGATCAAAGGAAAACCACTTCCGCTAGGAGTTGATCTGTTGACGAATGAACAGTTTGGAAACGAACAATTCCTTAGAAATGCGCTGGATTATCTGTTAGATGACAGCAATCTGATGGAACTGAGAAACCGAAATATCGAAGAAAGACTTCTTGACAGACAAAGAATCACCGAAGAGAAATCCACCTGGCAGTGGATTAATTTACTGCTTCCATTGGCTATTATCGGCCTTATCGGAGGATTGTTCTTCTGGTTAAGGAAAAAGAAATTTGGATAAAAAATAAAAAAGAGAAATCGTAAGGTTTCTCTTTTTTATTTTATAGCTAGAAGATGTAATCACTTATAGGACTGATGATTGAAATTATGTAAATAAATTTCAGTATTATCAATCGGGATATCTAAGGATATTAGAGATATCGACCAGATTGGTATTTGTGCTTTTTGGTTAAAAAAAATGAAGTCTATTTCATTTCATAATTTTGAGGTAAAAGAAGAATCTAAATTATTGCTGATACGTTTCTTTTGGAAGTAGAGCCGCTGTCCTGTAATAACTGATGTCAGTGGAAATCTGTTCCTGAAGATCCTGGAAAGTATCATAATCATAATGGATCCAGTTTTCTTCATGATCGGGGTCCGGAGTTTTATCTACAGCCAGTTCCAGTTTTCCGTCTTCCTGATAGCTGCATTCTATGGCGGCGTATTTTTCACCGCTTTCGTCGTTGGTATACCAGCATTTTATGGTTCTTTCAAGCTGGGGTTGATGGGTTTCGTTATCGATAACCTGTGAACAGATAAAATTTTCAGGATCTTCTGTTTTGAAAACAGTTTTAGAAATTAAAGGCAGTTCGTCTACGGATAAGGAATACAATTTATTGGTAGAAATAATATAGCCGTCGGTGGTCTCTTTTTTTTCAATATCAAAAAAGTCAGACTTTTCTTTAAGATAATTGACTACCTGAGTTTCGTCTTCTTCGTCACTTAAAAAATAATTGATGTTATAAACACTGTCTTCGTTAATAAATTCAATTTCTTTCAGGAAATCGGAACCTTCCTCATAATAATACAGATGATATTCGCTCAGCTTCACAGCATTACTTTTGGAAATAATCTCTCCAAAAATGTTTTTGTACACTTTTCTCATTTTTAATCATGTTAGTTTGTTTCATCTATTAGTTTAAGTGGTAGGGCAAAGATAAGTTTTCTTTTTTTATCTTAACCTGAAGTGTAAAGTAGTATTTATTTCGTAAGTATTCTATATATCCTTTATAAAATCCTCATATTCGTAGTAAAACCGTTCGAAACCGTCCATTTTGTTCACAAAAAATTCAAAAATTTCTTGCCAGGTATTTTTATTAAAAATAGAAACATGATGTTTTTCAACCCATATCCTGCTGATTATCTTACCGTTTTCAAGAGTGAAATATTCTTCTTTCTGAAAATCTCCGATAAAATCTTTTAAAATATCTTCCAAAGACCAGATCTTCTCGTAGTACGCATTTCGGAAGATTTCATCTTTCATTTCGATATCCAGAGAAACTTCTGCTTTTTTGTTGTCGGCAGAAAATTTAAATGCCATGTCCTTAATTTTGGTGTCATAAAGAATCCATTTTCTGGGAAATGATCTTCCAAAAGCGGTCCAAAATTCCTTTTTTAGTTGCTGTGCTTCTTGTTTACTGAACATATGGCAAACATAATGATTTAATAGGAGAAAGGCAAAAGTGTGGTACCTAAAACCGTAAAATTACGGATAGATAAACTTGCCTTTTTTTCTTTTATGAATCTGCTTTTATGGTCTTTTTCAAATATTAAACAATTTTCGTATTTTTGCTTTAATGCTTTCAAAAAAATCTCAATATGCGTTTAAGGCGCTTTCATATCTTGTAGAAAAAAGAAATGAAGGCCCGATTCTTATTTCTGAAATTGCGGAACATAAAAAGATTCCTTTAAAGTTTTTGGAAAACATCCTTCTTGAACTGAAAAAAGCGGAAATCCTCGACAGTAAAAAAGGAAAGGGTGGTGGCTATTTCTTAAAAGAAAATCCGGAGAATGTGAAACTGGCGAAAATCATTCGTCTTGTCAATGGGCCTATTGCCATGCTTCCCTGTGTAAGTCTCAATTTTTATGAAAAATGTGATGACTGCAATGAAGATCACTGCGGGCTTCATGATGTACTGATAGAGGTTCGGGATGCTTCACTGAATATTCTGGAAAGTAAAACTTTAATGGATCTGGTAGATTAACCTGATCCTTTTTTTTGAATTAATAGTCTACTTGTTTTGTAGGATAAATATTTTATCAGATATTTGCACTACTTCAAATGAATAAACTATGATTTCAAAAGAAGAGGTAAACCAATTACAAAAGCTTACACCCTCTATTACCGCAGTACATTCCGTGGCTGCATGTATTATTTCCGGAAAGATTTCCTCGCACAGAACTACAGAAAACAGTTCTACTTTAAATGTCTCAATTGGCAATGATGCTGATAATGAAAGAGTATGGACTAAAACGGTTGTGACATGGTGATTTCAAGAAAAATTCAGGTAAGGATTAATGTCCTTTTGATGACTGCTGCTATTATATCCATTGCTGTTTTTTCCATGTATGAACTGGGATATCTGGAAGAACTGCAGACCATTCTGGCAAAAGATAATTATATTTTTTACTGGATGCTTCTGGTAGGTGTTTTTGCAGAAATTGTTGCAGGTTCCATGGGAATGGGATATGGAGTTATTTGTACCACAACCCTTATGCTGCTCAATATTCCACCGCATATTGTAAGTGCAAGTATTCATTCTGCGGAAAGTTTCACCACTGCTGCGGGAAGTCTCAGCCATATTAAATTGAAAAATGTAAGCAAAAGTCTGGTGAAAAAGCTCGCTATTCCGGCTGTGATCGGAGCAGTTATCGGAGCAGTCAGTCTTACTTATCTGGGAGAGTATTATGCGAAAATCACGAAAACACTCATTGCTTTTTACACTTTATACCTTGGATTCCAGATTTTATCAAATGCATTTAAAGAAAAACAAAGTAAAGCGCTGAAAAGGAAAACCAATCTAACCAGACTTGGCGTGATAGGAGGCTTTATAGATTCATTTGCAGGAGGAGGCTGGGGACCTTTGGTGACCGGAACATTGATTAAAAATGCATTCACCCCAAGATTTGCCGTAGGAAGCTCTACCGTAGCCAAGTTTATTCTTACGCTAACCGCTGCCATTACTTTTTTCTTTACCCTGGGAATCCAGCACTGGAACATTATTCTCGGGCTTTTAATCGGAGGAATTATTACCGCTCCTTTTTCAGCGATGCTCACTGCTAAGCTTCCTGTAAAGAAAATGTTTGTGATTATCGGAACATTGGTAATTGTGATGAGTTCTATAACTATTTATAAATCAGTTTTTAATTAAAAACTTTGCATTGTGTTGAAAAATAAAGGGCTTAAAAGGATATTCGGTTTTGAAAATATTTTACTTTTACATCACTAAATATTAGAACATGAATTTACATATCATTGCACTTTTTAAGTTTAATGAAAATTATCTGATGGATGCTGTAGAGCTGTTTCAGAACCTTGTGAAAGAAACAAGAAAAGAAGAAGGCTGTCTGCAGTACGATCTTATCGAAGATAAAGATAATAAAGGAACTTTCTTCCTGATCGAACTTTGGGAAAGTGTAGAACACCACAACAGACATAACGGTCAGGATCACCTTTTAGATTTCCGTAAAGATGCTTCCAAAATTATGGAAAGCTCAGCAGAGGTTTATAAAGGATTTAAGATATATTAATCTTTTAATATTTAAAGATTTAAGAATTTAAATATTTTTAGTTTCCTTAAAGAATAAAAGGCGGTTTCAATATTCTGAAACCGCCCTTTTTATTAGAAAAAATAGAAAGTATTAAAATAAAATATTTTATTTTACGATAAGCTTTTTCGTCTCAGAATGGCCACCGTAAGTAATTTTTACAAGATAATTTCCTGATGGAAGTGTAGAAAGATTCAGGTCCTGCTTGTAGAAACCTGCCTGGTTCGTAAGTTCATCTGAATATACCTTTTTCCCGGTAAGATCATAAACTTCTACATTTCCCTTGTTACCTGCTTTTTCTTTAACATCAAAAAGAACAGTTACTTTTTTATCTGCTGTTGTAGGGTTAGGATAAATACCAAAAGATGCTTTTTTTCCTACTTCAGTAATTCCCAACGTTTCCGTGATCTTTTTGTATTTGAAATACATATTTCCTGTACTAGCTCCACCATTGGTAGTGAAATACATTCTGTAGTAATCGTTTCCTTTTTTAACGTAGTATACAACATCACTTTTTACAGTCCCGATTCCTTTCCATGAATGTCCTACAGTAGTAATAGCTGATGAGAAACTTGTACTGGCAGGAATAGAATTAGCTGCTGTTTGCTGTGTTTCCGGCTGTACCATTGCTACTTTTACGTTTGGACTCTGGATCGCTCCGGAAAGTGGGTACATCTGTACTCCCATATAGAATGTATAATATTTTGTAAATACAAAATCCCATGCTGTTCTGGATGGTTCCAGACTTGGAACTTTTGCTCCGGTATCAAAAGAGAAATAGTTGAAATAAGAATCATCCGTACCGTTAGCCAGAGTTCTTGTTTCCGTAGCTCCCCATGATGTACCGTTCCATTTTGAATATCTGAAAGTATACCCTGCAAAAGCATCTTCAATAGCAAACTTGATATAAGTTCCAGAAGCATATTTTAAAACAAAAATAGCTTTCCCCTGAATATGGTGATTCACCGGGTTGTAAACTCCCCATCCTGTTGAAGGGATATTGGGGTTTGGAGAGGTTACTGGTCCTTGTTCAAAAGCTCCCTGGCTCCAGTCAGTGGTCTGATCCGGATTGTAAAGAGGCGCTCCCCATGAAGATTCATTGCTGATATTGATATTATCCCAATCGGCTAAATTGGTAGAAGCAGTGAATACTTCAATATCTTTAGCATCATTGACTCTTGATCCAAACGCGTAGTTTGAGTTTCTATAAAAAGCAATATCCCAAGTATTGGCTGGCTGAGAAACCATATTACCATCTGCAAGATCTACAAACACACGGTTTTGGTATCCGCTCCCCATTGTCATATTTACCTGTGAGTATCCCAACGCGTCAGTCTGCGCTAAAACAGTCTGCTGAACAGACAATGCCAGTACTGAAGCCAATAATAGTTTTGTTTTCATAATTTATTTTTTAAATCCTTATTTAGAATGATTCCACAAAAATATATAATTATTTTTAATCAGTCTAAATAAAAACATGATTTTTATCGTGTTTTTATTTTAATCGGCATCAGGAAGATAAAAAAATGGTCATGAAAAAGCCGGAAGGAGCGATCCTGCCGGCTTTAAAAAAGGCAAATAATAGTCTAATAAACCTTATTTTTTGATGAATTTTGATTGAATTGTTTTTCCTTCTGCAGTTTCAATATTCATAAAATATACTCCTGATTGAAGAGCGCTGATATCAAATCTTTGTCCGTTCAGTTTCCCTTCCGCTGCTTTTTGTCCTGCTGCAGAATAGATCTGAATGTTTTTAGGATCTTTTTTTACAATGAATTCTATTGCAGACTGATCAGAATTTAAGGCAAATCTGAAATTTTCTGTTGATTTATTGTTGTCTGATACGCCTAAAGAAGCAGTCGTGCTATACACTACATTATCTACCTGGATTGCTACGTGAGTAGCAGTAGGAGTGAACTTAAATACAATGTATGAACCTGTGGATGCCGGAATATTAACACTGATATTCTGTACTGTACCAATAACCGATACATTAATAGGGTTTCCTACAGGAACGAAGGTTGACATATCTGCAGGGTTGGATGCTACTCCTATCTGAATGCTTCCCGGACCAGGAGATGGAGATACCAATGTAGTATCAAAAGTCAAAGTTTTATTTCCTGTTGGAGTTTCAATCTGTGGAGTGATCAGATAAGAAGAACCTGTTGCATTGTTTCCTGCATACGACTGAACGAATCTATTAGAATCTCCTGCTACAATCATTCTTGGAGGTACAGGAGGAAACTCACCTGTTATCGGTGCAACGATGGCAGACCATCCAAATTGTGGGAAAGTTGTGTTCCCAGCGGTAAAGTTGTTGAAATTTTCATTGATGTTAGACACCTGAGCATTTGCCGTTAAGGCTGTAAACATCAGAGCTCCTAAAAGTAATTTTAATTTCATGAGATTATTTTTATTTAGAATTATTCCACAAAAATATGTAATTATTTTTAATGAGTCTAAATAAAGTTTTATATTTGTCGAAAATTTGTACCCTTATGAAGAAGAAAGTGCTTTCCGTTCTATCATTATCCGTAGCCTTATGGGTAAATGCACAAGAAAAGGATTCTCTTAATCAAAAGAAAATTGAAGAAGTTGTTATTACAGGACAATACATGCAACAGTCTGTAAACAAATCAATATATAAGGTTGAGGTAATTGATGCAGAACAGATTAAAAATATGGCGGCTACCAATGTTGCCGAGGTTTTAAATCAAAGTCTTAATATACAGATTACCCCGGATTCCCGTTCAGGAAATTCTACAGCCAAGATTATGGGACTTAATGGTGATTATGTAAAAATCCTTATAGACAATATTCCGGTAGTAGGGGATACAGGGCTTGGGAGTAATATTGACCTTACTAAAATTGCTTTAAGCAATATCGAAAGAATCGAAATTGTAAAAGGAAGTATGGGAGTTGAGTACGGAAACGGTGCTGTTGCCGGAGTCATCAACATTATTACCAAGAAATCCAGTACCAAAAAGATCAGTGTAAGGGGCTCATTGCAGGAAGAAACAGTGAGAGACAATTATGATCTTAAGAAAAGAGGAAACGGCAGACATATTCAGAATCTGAATGTAGATTATAATATCAATAATGAATGGTTTGCAAGCATCAATTTCAATCATAACCAGTTTATGGGATATGAAGGAGAAAGTAAAGGCTACAAGTATTTCGGACAGGATAACAAAAGAGGATATGAATGGAACCCGAAAGATCAGTACGATGCTTCTGCTTTGTTAAGATATACCAAAAACAAAACTACATTCTTCTACAAACTGTCTTATCTGAATGAAAAATTCAACTTCTACAATCCTGAGGTCAACAGAAATCCTCTTAATGACGGATTGGGTGGAGTTGCTTATGAAAGCAGAGACAAAAGATACAATACAGACCGTTGGGTTCACCAATTCAATATTCAAACCAACCTGGGGCATATCCGATATATGGGAGACTTCTCCTATCAGAACCAGGACAGAAAATATTATGACTATGTTTACGATATTCCCAACAGAACCATAAAAAGCCGTCAGGACGAAAAGTCTTATTATAAAACAGATGTTATCTACTCCAGAGGGATGTTCAGTAACTTCCTGGATAGTAAAGTTTTTGATTTTCAGTTAGGGTATGAGCTAGATTATACCAATGGTTACGCTTCTCAAATGGCCGGAGATTTCTTTGGTGAAGCCGTAAAAAGAAAAATCTTTACCTATTCCAATTTCCTTTCTGCGGAATGGAATGTTTCAGACAAATTCTCTTTGAGACCGGGAGTAAGATTATCTCTTAGTGAGAACTTCAGCAATCAATACAATTACTCTTTATCCTCAAGATATAAAACTTCTGAGAATTCAAACCTTAGAGCAGTGGTAGGATCGGCCAACCGCTACCCTAAATATGAAGAACTGTACACCTATTTTGTAAATATCAATCATGATGTGCAAGGAAATCCTGATTTGAACCCAGAAAAAGGATTCTCAGCAGGCCTTTTCTGGAACCAGAATTTTGCAGTAGACAATGGGTGGAAAATCGCTTATGGAGTAGATGCATTATATCTGGATGTACGTGACAGGATTGAATTGGTGATGATAAAGGAGCCTTCCACCTACAAATACATGAACATTAATAAATTTAAAAATCTATTGGTTTCAGCTAATGTAGATTTCAGAAAAGATCAGTTTGCTTTGTCTTTAAGAGGATCTGTAAGCGGAACATCAGTATCGATGATTGATTTGAAATCTTCTTCCCCTACAGACTTCCAGTATCTGGTACAGGCAGGCGCTTCAGCAACCTACAAACTGAAAAGTACCGATACCAATTTTGCCCTTTACTACAAATTCACAGGTCCGGACAGACTTTATGTATCTGATGGAGCCAACGACTTCCGTCTTGGAAAAGTAGATAGCTTTCATATGATGGATTTCATTGTGAGTCAGCCTTTCTGGAACAAGCATTTTGAAATTTCCGCAGGGGTGAAAAATATATTCGATGTAACAAGATTAAACTCTACAGCAGTGGCAGGCTCAGCCCATACTGCAGCGAATGGGTTTGTTAATTTATTCTATGGCAGAAGCTATTTTGCCCGATTAATGTTTCAATTTTAAATAATAAAGTTACTATTATGAAGTATCTAAAAATATTGTCTGTTCTTTCTATCATGGCTGCCACACAGTCTTGTTTATCTGCAGACGAAGATCCGGTTTCGGTTCCTCCTATGACAGGATCAGAAGTAAGTGTGCAAGTTGGCGGTCCTACAGAACCTAATCAGGTTTGGATCGATTTAAGTGATTATACCAATCCTGCGGTCAATAGCAGAACAGACTGGGACCTTGGTTTTTACACTGGCGATGCTTACAGAGTGATTATGAATGGGTCTCTTGCGATGACAGTGATCAAAATACCCAATGCTTCAGACATCAGTAAAGTAAAGGAAACTGATATTTCAAGTTTAAAAGATATTGCCCAGGTAGGAACATTTGATGCTGCCAACATGAAATACGTTGACAATCCGAACGGAGACTTCTTAAATCAAACTTCAGGAATTGATCCAATCAAAGAAAATGATGTTGATAATCCTGTCTATTTGATCAATCTGGGAAGAGAAATACCTTCTGCTGCCAATATCGGAGCTGGTTCTGTTTCATTGTCCGGTGATCCGAGAGGATGGAAAAAAATTCAGATCCTGAGAGCTCAGAATGGATATAAAATCCGTTATGCCGATGTGAATGCAACAGGAACAGATATCAAAGAATATCTTATTACGAAAGATACAGAATACAACTTCTCATTCTTCAACCTGAAAACAGGAACTCCTGTAAAAATTCAGCCTAAGAAGAAAAAATGGGATCTGGTCTTCACAACATTTACCAATGAAGTATTCATGGGACCTACTACCAGTGCCGGAAGTTATTTTTATGCTGACTTTGTAGCAACGAATACCCTGAATGGTGTGGGAGCTTATCAGGTAACGGTTACAGGAAGTCTTGATGCTGCTTACAATGCATTTAAACTGAAAGATGTAGAGGCTGCAAAATTTGTTTTCAATGACCAGAGAGCGATTGGTGATAAATGGAGAACCACTACCGGTACAGCATCCAATCCTGTTCCTTTTGTGTACGCAGACCGTTTCTTTGTTTTGAAAGATGCTGAAGGTTTTTATTTCAAGCTGAGATTCAATACCATGAAAAATACAAAAGGAGAAAGAGGATACACCAATTTTGAATTCGAACCTTTATAAATAATCAAATAATAGTATATCATGAAAAAATTCATCCTTGCAGCTTCTGTACTTGTAGCAGTATATTCTTGCAAAAAAGCAGAAGCAGGAGCAAAAGAAAATACTACAGAAACTACTTCTGAAGCACCAAAAACCAACAATAAAATAGTAACACTGAACGGAGGAATTACTGAAATCGTAGCTGCTTTAGGCCACGAAAAAGAAATCGTTGCAACAGATGTTACCAGTACTTATCCTGCCTCTTTAAAAGCAACAGCTAAAGATTTAGGACACATGAGATCAATGACGATTGAGCCGATCATGGCTGTAAACCCTACTTTGATTCTGGCTTCTGATAAAGATATCAACCCGGAACTAATGGGGAAAATCAAATCTTCAGGTATTAAAACAGAAGTTTTCAAACAGGAATACACCGTTGACGGAACTAAGAAACTGATTGAACAAGTAGCAAAAGCGATCGGAAATACAGATTATCAGAAATTAAACGATAAAATTGATGCTGATCTTAAACAGGTACAGCCTATTGCTAAAAAACCAAAAGTATTGTTCATCTATGCCAGAGGAAATATGCTGATGGTAAGCGGTAAAAATACCCCAATGGCTTCATTAATTACCCTTGCAGGAGGAGAAAATGCAGTCACTGATTTTGAAGATTTCAAACCATTAACACCGGAAGCCGTTGTAAAAGCTAATCCTGATGTATTGTTCTTCTTTGAAACTGGTTTACAGGGCGCAGGAGGAAATGAAGGTGCGCTAAAAATGCCGGGAGTATCTCAGACCAATGCAGGGAAAAACAAGAAAATCATTGCTATGGACGGAGGTTTAGTATCAGGTTTCGGACCAAGAGTAGGAGAAGCAGCAGTAGGATTAAACAAACTTTTAATTGAAAGCACAAAGTAAACTATACTTTTATCTTATTATAAGTGCGGTACTGCTTATCATTATAGCAGTACTGTCACTTAATACAGGGGTTTATGATTTTGGAGATAACTCTCCGTTCAGGGCACTCTGGCAATTTATAAAAGGAGATCCCCATTTATCATTGAGTGATAAATATGTGATTTGGGACGTAAGAGCAGCCAGAATTATCATGGCTATTTTAGTAGGAAGTATGTTGTCGGTTTCAGGGACGAGTCTTCAGGGACTTTTCAAGAATCCTCTGGCAACAGGAGATTTAATAGGACTTACATCAGGAGCAACGTTGCTGGCAGCTATTGCGATTGTTTTAGGAGGACATTTCAAAGAATATCTTCCTGAAGCTGTACAATTTTCACTGGTAGGAATAGCAGCTTTTATAGGTTCTTTTTTATCAATGATGTTGGTGTACAGAATTTCAACAAGCGGAGGAAAAACCAATGTGGTGATGATGTTGCTTACCGGAGTTGCGATAACAGCGATCGGCTTTTCGATAACAGGCTTTTTAATCTATATCTCAAAAGATGAACAGCTTAGAGATCTTACTTTTTGGAATTTAGGAAGTCTGGCAGCCGCTACATGGACGAAGAATATCATTCTGGCCATTGTTGCAATTATTGCTTACATTATTTTACTTCCAAAAGGAAAAGCATTGAACGCAATGATGCTGGGAGAGAAAGATGCACAACATTTGGGAATCAATGTGGAAAAACTGAAAAAGCAGATTATTATCATCGTGGCATTGATGGTTGGTAGCTGTGTGGCATTCTCAGGAACAATTGGTTTTGTAGGTCTTATTGTACCTTATATTTTAAGATTGTTATTCAAATCCAATTATGCTTTTATTTTGCCATTGTCAGCTATGTGTGGAAGTATTTTGTTATTGACGGCAGATACCTTCAGCAGAAGTATTGTAGCACCGTCAGAACTACCGATCGGGATTTTAACTGCCTTAATGGGAGGACCTATTTTTATCGCTATTTTGGTTAAATTTAAAAAATCACTGTAATGATCAAGGCACACCAGATTAATTATAAACATAAAGAATTTCGTATCCTGGACGGGGTAGATGTCTCTCTGGAATACGGTGAATTTCTGGCTATTGTAGGACCCAACGGAGCAGGGAAGTCAAGCCTTCTGAGCGTATTGGCAGATGAAGTGAAATCCGGCAATAACAAAGTTTTATTTAAAGATAAACCAATCAGAGAATGGAATATCAGAGAGCTTTCCAAACACAAAGCAAAGTTTTCACAACATAACAGCAACGATATTCCGCTTGAGGTGAAGGATGTAATCATGATGGGAAGATATCCGTATTTTGATGCCCAACCCGGAAAAGAAGACCTTGAAGCCATGAACAATATGATGTACGAAACTGATATTTTTCATCTTAAAGAAAGAGAATACAATACACTTTCAGGAGGAGAAAAACAACGTGTACACCTATCAAGAGTAATGGCACAGCTTGAAAATGAAATTGTGCATAAGCTGGTTTTTCTGGACGAGCCTTTGAATAATTTGGATATAAAACATCAGTACAAAGCATTGGAAATTATCAAAAATTTCACCAAAAAAGCCAACAGTGCTATTGTTGTTTTACATGATCTGAACCTTGCTGCACAGTTTGCAGATAAGATTTTATTAATGAAATCAGGACAGGTTTCCGCCTATGGAACACCAGAGGAAGTTTTTACTGAAGAAAATATCAGCAATGCTTATAACTTTCCCTGTACCATCTGCGGACATCCTATTACCAATAACCCAATGATCATTTTTGGATAACCATGGAAAAAGACGAACTCAAAATCCTCGCACAGAATCTTGCCAACCCTCAGGGGGAAAAAGGCATCGAGATTGGTGAAATGATGAATGCTACCAACATTAGCATGACGTTAGAAAGCATCAAAACACTTGTGATAGACGATGAGCAACAGATTCTTGAAATAGGACACGGAAATGCTGCCCATCTGAAAAGCTTAATGAGTCTTGCTAAAAACCTCAGATATACAGGAATTGATATTTCTGAGACCATGCACAATGAAGCTAAAAGGCTCAATAAAGAATTTGAAAGCGAAGCAGATTTTGTTCTGTATGAAGGCAAAAGGCTTCCTTTTCGGGATAAATCTTTTGATAAAATATTCACTGTAAACACGGTATATTTCTGGGAAAATCCGGTAGAATTTCTAAATGAGATCTACAGAGTTTTAAAAGATGACGGAACATTCGTTCTTACGTTTGGACAAAGAGTGTTCATGGAAAAGCTGCCGTTTACGGAATATGATTTTACCTTGTACAGCAATAACGAAATGGAAGAACTGGTCTCCAAAAGCCAATTTAAAAGAATGAAAACTTCTGAAAGAGAAGAAGAAATAAAAAGTAAAACAGGAAACGAAACAATACGAAGAATTTATACAATTTTAACCATAAAAAAGTAAAGTAATGAGCACATTAGTTAATGATTTAAAGGAAAAATGGGAAGCTCTGAAAGCAGAAAATCCACATATCAGAATAAGAAATGCAGCAGCACAGTTAGAAGTAAGTGAGGCAGAATTATTGGCAACAAGCATTGGAGAAGGCGTTACGGTCCTGAACCCGGATTTCCAGGGAATCCTTACAGAAGCTGAGCAATTAGGAAAAGTAATGGCTCTTACCCGTAATGATGAGTGTGTTCATGAAAGAAAAGGAACTTATCTGAACGGAGATTTCAGCAGCCCTCATGCACAGCTTTTTGTGGGTGAAGATATCGATCTTAGAATTTTCCTTAACCACTGGAAATTTGCTTTTGCAGTATTGGAAGGAGAGAAGAAAAGCCTTCAGTTTTTCGGAAAAGATGGTCTGGCACTTCACAAGATTTATCTGACGAAAGACAGTAATGAAGCTGCTTTCGATGCGATCGTAGAAAAATTCAGAGCAGAAGATCAGAATCAGACGCTGACTTTTGAAGCAGTAGCTCCAAAACAGGCTGAAAAAGCTGATTCAGACATTGATGTGGAAGGTTTCAAAAAAGCATGGACAGAATTGAAAGATACTCATGATTTCTTCATGATGACCAGAAAATATGGAGTAAGCAGAACGCAGGCATTAAGATTGGCTCCGGAAGGGTTTGCAAAGAAAATTGATAACGCTAAAGTAGTGAACATCCTTGAAGATGCTTCTGAAAAAAATACACCGATTATGGTTTTCGTTGGAAACAGAGGAATCATTCAGATCCATACAGGAAATGTGAAGAAAACACTTTGGCATCAACAATGGTTCAACGTGATGGATCCTGATTTCAACTTACACCTTGATGTAACAAAAATTGCTGAAGCATGGATCGTGAAAAAACCAACTGAAGACGGAGAAGTAACCGCTATCGAAGTATTTAACAATGAAGGAGACTTCATCGTTCAGTTCTTCGGAAAAAGAAAGCCTGGAATTCCTGAGCTTCAGGAGTGGAAGGACCTTGTAGCTGCATTAGAGAAATAATAATTAGATGATTTGAATGGGACCGTTTTGTTTGTAAAATTCAAAGCGGTCTTTTTTATGACAAGTAATCTGCAGCTACCAGAATATTTGTGTAATTTGGGATTAAATATAAAATATAATGAAGAATATTTTCATAGCGATACTTTTTGCCGGTTTCTGTTCATTAAAGGCACAGGACTTAAAAGCGTATCAATTTTATGATAAAAAAGGAAAAGAAGTAAAGACGGAAAAGCTGGTAAAAGAACTTTCAGATTATGATGTCGTCTTTTTTGGTGAGAATCATAATAGTTCTGTCAATCACTGGCTTCAGCTTAAAATTACAGAAGCATTGTTTGCCAAAAAGAACGGTCAGCTGATCTTAGGAGCAGAAATGTTTGAAAGAGATAATCAGAGTCAACTGGATCAATATTTAAATGGGAAATTTGATGCTAAAACTTTGAAAGATTCTGCCCGTTTATGGAACAATTATGCAACAGATTACAAGCCTCTGGTAGATTTTGCTAAGGATAAAAAGTTGAATTTTATTGCTACCAATATCCCAAGAAGATATGCCTCTCAAACGGCAAAAGAAGGCCTTGAATCCTTAAATAAATTAAGCGAAAAAGAGAAAACTTACATTGCTCAGCTGCCTATCAAAGTAACGTTAGATACTCCTGGATATCCGGAAATGAAAAAGATGATGGGAGATCATGCAGAAGGAACAAAAGTGATGAATTTCATTTCAGCGCAGGCTACAAAAGATGCTACAATGGCTGAATCTATCCTGAAAAACTTCCAGGCCGGAAAAACATTCATCCATTACAACGGAAACTATCACAGTAAAGAATTTGGGGGAATCTATTGGTACATCAAACAGAAAAATCCTAACCTGAAAATGGCGGTAATTTCTGTTTTTGAATCAGACGATCCTGAACTGAAAGTTCCAGCCAAAGACTATATCCCGACAGATTTCAATCTGATTATTCCGGGTGACATGACGAAGACTTTTTAAACTATTAAAAGACAAAAATATTCAATAGAAACGGGCTTTAGCCCGTTTATTTTTTTATCAACTTCTATTGGCTTTAGCCAAAACTTAAATTCATGGATTAATAATCATTTTTATTCTACAATATTTACCTTTGTTCTATATTCAAAAAATATGAAGAAATTACCCATCCTGCTGATCTTTTTTACCGGACTGTTCACTGCACAAAAACTGACTTCCCATGAGCTTTCCATCATAAATCAGGGAGATGTAAGTGCTGCATTACCCATCTATCAGACTACGGACAATAATCAGCATCAAACATTGCTGAATACTTCTTCAGAAGCAGATCCTCTTGATCCCAATACAGCTGTTCTGGTAAAAAGAATGAAAGAATCCCTTCTTTCAACAGATGGTGGAGTAGGAATTGCGGCTCCTCAGGTTGGAATTAACAGAAAGATCATCTGGGTACAGCGTTTTGATAAGGAAGGAACTCCGCTGGAATATTTTATCAATCCGGTAATTGTATGGCGTTCTGACTTGCAGAATCTTGGTCCTGAAGGTGATTTGTCTATTCCCGATTTCAGAGATCAGTTTTACAGAAGCAAAGTCATTCAGCTGGAATATGTTGATCTCAAAGGACAGAAATATTCAGAAATTGTAGAAGGTTTTACAGCAGTTATTTTTCAACATGAAATCGACCATCTTTTCGGAATTCTGATTTCCGATAAAAAAGAAAAAGAGAAAAATGATTCCTATAAAAAAGTAGATGCCTATCAGAAAAATGATGTAATGAAAGACAGAAGGTAATGATGAATTACAAGTGATGAATGATGATAAGTTGTTATAAGGTTAAGTACATTTCTGTTTCCTAACCATATTTTATAATAAAATCTTCTCCATCTTCATAATCTGCGGGATACACATAAGTAATTACCCCGATATCTGATTGTAAAACTTTTTTTAGCTTATTGAAGTACATATCCCTTTTCTCTACCGTCGTATCCACTGTTAAGCTCATGATAAGCCTGTCATCATCTGTAATATTAGCGCCCACCATTATTTTGTCCGGATTATCATGATATTTATTCCAGTAAAAAGTTTGGTCAAGGGCAGGGTTTTCGATGAAATAACCAACCATTTCGTCTTCTGTTTTAAAAATATATTTTTTATCATGCCTTGGGTAGGTATAATTAAGATTTAATTTTTCATAACCGGGAAGGAAGGTGTTCAGAACGAGATCTATTGTCTTTTTTGATTTTTGTCCTGCATATACCTGACAAACAATATCTATAATGATTTCCATCAGGTAAAATTACTCTATTTTATACAAAATTATTAGCTGAATAATCAATTACAATAATAATCATCTGAGAAATCTGTGGGAAAATAAAATAAAAAGGAGCTGTTTCCATGGAAACAGCTCCTTTCGTTATAACTATGCTTAAAAAAAATTGGATTAATCGTTGTTGGTTACTGCAAGCTTCACCTCCATATTATTTCGGGTAGCATTAGAGTAAGGGCAGATCTGGTGTGCCTTTTCTGTCAAAGCCTGTGCTTCTTCAAGAGAAACTCCGGGAATGTTAACATCTAATTCTGCAGCCAGTCCGAAACCTCCATTCTCAAGTTGGCCTATGCTTACCTGAGCAGTAACTGTTGTTTCTCCGGTTTTCACTTTAGAAAGACTGATGACCCTGTTCAGAGCACTGTCGAAACATGCAGAATATCCTGCTGCAAAAAGCATTTCAGGATTGGCAAAATCATCATTTGCTCCTCCCAGACCTTTTGGCAATCTTACATCAAGTTCCAAAACTCCGTTTTCACTTTTCACATGTCCGTTTCTGCCTCCTTTTGCAGTAACCTGAGTGGTATATAATGTTTTCATTTATTTTTCTATTTTGTTTAATATTTTTAGTACTGTGTCTTTAAGGTGCAGCAGCTCCTCCGGTTGTATCCCCAGTTTTTCCTGAATTTTTCCCGGAATTTCACAAGCCTTCTGCTGAAGCTGTTTTCCTGCTTCGTCTAAAAATACTTCAACCACTCTTTCGTCCTCTTTTTTTCTTTTTCTGTTAATAAATCCTTTAGATTCCAGCCTTTTAAGAAGAGGGGTTAACGTACCACTGTCCAGATACAGTTTTTCTCCGATATGGGTTACCGTAAGTCCGTCACCATCCCATAATATCATCATCACAAGATACTGCGGATACGTAATGCCCAGTTCATCAAGAAAAGGACGGTAAAGCCCTGTAATCTCTTTGGCAATTACATATAACGGGAAGCAAATCTGGTTTTCTAGTTTGGGTGTTTTCGGATTTTCCATAATTTTTGAGTACGAAAGATTCGATGAAGGTATTACTTTTTTATGATAAATTCATCCATTGGAATTCTGACTTTTTTCATAGAAGAAAGCCAGTCATTAGCTTCGTCACGGTATCCAAGATATAAAAGAGTTACACTTTTTAATCCTAGTTCTTTCAATCCCAATACTTCATCCACCACAGCATTGTTGAAACCTTCTGCAGGAGTACTGTCAATTTTAAGTTCTGCAGCCTGTGCAAGAGCAATTCCTAAGGCAATATAAGTCTGACGGGCAGTATGGGCAAAATGCTCTTCAGCAGTCTGTGCTCCGTACATTTTTTTGATGGTGTCAGTATAGCTGCCGAAACGTCCTCTCGGAAGGTCTCTTACATCGGTATGATAATCGTAAACTTTGTCAATTTTTTCATTAGAATAACTGTCCCATGCTGCAAAGACCAAAACGTGAGAAGAATCTCTCATTACTTCAGGGTTTAAAGCACCTGCTACCATTTTTTCTTTCAGTTCCTGGTTTTCCACTACAATGATTCGGAAAGGCTGCAATCCGGATGAAGTAGGAGCTAGTCTTGCTGATTCTAAAATAGTATTAAGGTCTTCCTGTGAAACTTTTTTGGTAGGATCATAAGCTTTTACAGCGTGTCTCCAGTTTAAATTTTCTATTAATGACATTTTTATTTTGTTTTTAAATTAAACTACTTTGTGTTTTATCACCTCTATTTTAATGTTGAAGTAAATTAACAGTACAAATGTACGTTCAATTTAATTGTGCGCAATTTAATTTTGAAAGATTTTATTGATGGCAATTATTGATAAACTTAAAAAGGTAATAAATGAAGATGATAATGAGAAATTTTTTAGTTTCAGTTTTAATCATTTCAACATGATTCGGATTTTTTCAAAGCCTTTGAATTCCAATCTTTGCCATAGAATTTTAAACTAAAAACAATGCAAAGATTTAAAAACAAAACGGCCTTAATTACGGGAGGAACCAATGGAATGGGTTTGGCTACCGCTCAGAAATTTATAGAAGATGGAGGAAGAGTGATTATTACAGGGAGAAGTGAAGAAACAGTGAATAATGCTTTGGAAAAGCTTGGAGAAGATGCTTTCGGGATTGTATCCAATGCAGGAAATATAAAAGATCTGATGAATCTTCAGCAGGAAGTCAGAAAATATTCAGTGCATATTGATATGGTCTTTGCCAATGCGGGATACGGAAGATTTGCTCCGCTGGAATATGTAGATGAAAACCAGTTTGATGAGCTTTTTAATATGCTGGTAAAAGGCCCTTTTTTTACAGTACAGCAGGTATTACCATTGATGAAAAGAGGAAGTTCCGTTATTTTCAATACTTCAGTAGCTACGGAAATTGCCATGCCTAATTTTTCAGTCTATTCTGCAGCCAAATCAGCAGTACAGTCGTTCATTAAAACTTTTGCAGTGGAACTTACAGAACGTGGCATCCGCGTCAACGGAGTGAGCCCAGGGCATATTAAAACCAATATTTTTAATAATACAGGCTTAACGGGAGAGCAGATTGAAAGTGCCATTGATGATATTATTCCTACTATCCCTTTTAAAAGGCAGGGCGAACCGTCAGAAATAGCCAATGTAGTTCTGTTTCTCGCTTCAGAAGAAGCTTCATACATTCACGGAGCAGAAGTGAAAGTGGATGCCGGGATTTCTGTGATCAGATAATCCGGATTATTTGACCTCTTTAATTTCTTTGATGATATTAGTTTTATTTTCAATGCCGATATTATAGGTCTTACCTTTTTTTAAGCTTTGGGTTGCTTTTTCCATTAGGCTTTTGTATTCCGGTGATTTTTTTGAAAGATAAAAAACCTGTGCACTAATTCCAATAGCGACACGCACCACTTCATTCGGTTTATCGGGATCTTCCATGATGTTGGAAATAGTGGCATTATTGTACCATGTCAAGTTCTGTGAACTGGAATTACCGGAACAGGATGTAATCATAATAAATAGTAATAGTAGATAGGACCAGGCTTTCATAATAAAAGAGATTAAGTAAAAAGCTCCTGCAATATATCAAAATACATGCAGGAGCTCTATATAAATTAGTTAAAATCCACAGCTTGCTACACTAGGTGCTGGGGAAGGAGAACATCCTGACAGGGATGAGAATATGTTTAATACACAGTTGGTATTTACATAATTGTTATCATATAATAAAGATCCTGATGGACTTCTGTAGTATACGTTTCCTGCTGTATTGGCATAAGAAGAAACAGAAGCAGATCCACAGCTTGTATTGGTACATGCAGCTCTCCATGCAGCGTCAGTTACAGGTCCGCTGGAGAATAATGATGGGTCAATGATTCTTTTTTCAACAATTCCTGAAGCATTTTTGAAGCTTACCAAAATGGCTACGTGATATACCCACGAAACGCAGCATGTTCCTGTAGATGCTCTAAGGTTACCATACACGAATTGTTTTTCACAGTCATAACCTGCATTCAAAAGGATTTGTCTCATTTTGTGTGCTCTTGCATAGCAGCCATCCACAGGATATCTGAATGTAATACATGGTGAAGATGCCGTAGAAGTTCCACAAGACTGGTTTTTAATCTGCGTAAATAAGCTGTTCAGTGTTGCCAGGTTAGGAATAACACTCACTGCTTTTTTGCTGTCTCCTCTCTCTTCTTTATTGAAAACAGATTTGAAATAACGGATGTCATCAGCTGTTGCTTTTTCAACCTTTGCTATTTCATTAGAATTAGCTTTCAGAAAAATCTGAACAGGCGTTTCATTTTCTACAGCTTCTTTGATCATGGAGATAAATCCCGCATTTTCTTTGGTATCCTTAATTTGATAAGGTTGAGCGGAAACCATAAAGGAAACTCTAAATTTTCCATCTTCTTTTTCAATCCCTACCGGAACAGTTTTACCAAAGTCTTTCATTGCGATTTCATTAGACTCTTTAGCAACAAGATTGGGATCCTGATTGGCACCTGAATCCGAACAGGCATTGAATGACAGCATCGTCACGAATACCATCATGGATAACAGAAATTTTTTCATAGTTTTTATATTTTGGTGGTTAATTTTCAGTGAACTTTTTAACTGTAATAGTTCACTATTTTGTGAGATTAAAAGTAATAAAAATTAAAATACATGCAAGAGTTTTTTTGAAAAAAATAAATAATTCTGTTGTTTTATTGATTTTATGATATTGAAAAGGCAGAAA
Source organism: Chryseobacterium indologenes (assembly GCF_002025665.1). Lineage (GTDB taxonomy): Bacteria > Bacteroidota > Bacteroidia > Flavobacteriales > Weeksellaceae > Chryseobacterium > Chryseobacterium metallicongregator. The sequence goes on from NZ_CP018786.1 coordinate 1,672,767, forward strand.
AATGATAATTTTTATAGAGATGTTCAGGGAAAATAGAAAATTATTAAAATAATATTTTTTTGATTCTTGCAGTCTGAATTCCTACGGAATAGACAAGTTGGATGGATAATTTATCACTAGAATACGGATGTTTTTAGTACGTATCTTTTCTTTACTCGCTTTGTCATTCTGTAGGAATCTGAACTCCTATTTTATCTTCATTCATTATCACAAGCTTTCTGTGTCTGGATTCCTGCGGAATGACAAACGTTGTGGATAGTCTAAGCGAATAAAATAACATTATCATATAATAAACCCGGTTTCAACTATTGAAACCGGGTTTATTATATTGTAAGTAAACTTGACTATTTGTAAATCAGTTCTGCCTGAAATACCTCTGCAAAATGTTTTCTGATCTTAGCCTTGAGTTCCTCCATTTCTTCAGGAGTTAATTCTCTTTCAAGTTCTCTTTTTAAAGAAGTAACCTGCTTGTCTTTGATTCCACACGGAATGATGTATTCAAAATAACGCATATCCGTATTTACATTCAGTGCAAAACCGTGCAGGGTAACCCAACGGGAAGCTTTCACTCCCATAGCACACATCTTTCTTGCATAGGGTTTTCCTACATCCAGCCATACTCCTGTTTCTCCAGGTGAGCGTTCTCCTTTAATCCCATATTCGGCAATGGTTCTGATGATTACTTCTTCCAGATTCCTCATATATAAATGAATATCAGTGAAAAAGTTTTCAAGATCCAGAATAGGGTAGCCTACAACCTGTCCGTACCCATGATACGTAATATCTCCGCCACGGTTTACTTTTACGAAAGTAGCATCAATTTCTTTCAGCTTATCAATACCGGCCAACATATTTTCTTCGTGCCCGCTTTTTCCCAAAGTATACACGTGAGGGTGCTCTACAAAAAGAAGGTGATTGGGCGTAGTACTATGCTCCTCTGCAGGAAGATCCCTGTTTTTTATTTTGGTGTCAATGATATTTTTCATCAGCTGTTCCTGATAATCCCAGGCTGGCTGATATTCTTTGACTCCTAAATCTTCAAATTCTACTGCTTTATTTAGATTTGTATTCATTTCAATTTTTGATATACAAATTTAGTGATTTTTACCCTTTTATGGAATGGATAAAATCTATAGCACTTTTCTTCCAGTCTCTATCCTGAAGCAGGATATTTACAAAGGCTGTTCCGATAATACCACCGTCTGCTTTTTCTGTAACATTTTCAAAATCTTCTTTCGATTTGATCCCAAACCCAATCATCACCGGATTTTTGAGTGGAAGAGAAGCTACCCTGGAAAGGTAGTCCTCATTTTTTACAACGGCATTTTCATTACCTGTTGTAGAAGAAGAGCTTACTGCATACAGAAAACCTGAACTTAAAGAATCCAGATAAATCATCCTTTCATCGGACGTTTCCGGAGTTATCAGAAAAGTGAAATTAAGATTATACCGCTTTAAAATATGTTGATAATTTTTCTCAAACTCAATAGGAGGAAGGTCTGGAAGGATCAATCCTGAAACACCACTTTCCGAACATGCTGCACAGAATTTCTCAAATCCGAAACTTAAAACAGGATTGATGTATCCCATCAGAATAATCGGAATTTTGATTTCATCTTTGATGGCTTTCAGTTGAGATAAAAGCTTTTCGATAGTCATTCCGTTTTGTAAAGCAAGCTCGTGCGCTTTCTGGATCACGGGTCCGTCTGCCACAGGATCAGAATAAGGCATTCCGATTTCGATCATATCTGCTCCGGAATCCTGAATCAGTTTTATAATATCAGCGGTATCTTCCAGATGAGGAATTCCTGCTGTGAAGTATATATTTAGTTTTTTCATTTTTTATTGTATTAAAGTATAATGTATAAAGTATAATGTATTGAAAGTTAGGATAGGAAATACATTGTACATTTTACATCCGACATTTTACAGATTTTTCAAATACGTTTCCATATCCTTATCTCCACGGCCGCTCAGACAAATAACGACAACATCATTTTCATTAAATTTTTTCTTGTCCAGAACAGCCAGCGCATGAGAACTTTCCAGTGCCGGAATAATTCCTTCCAGTCGGGTCAGCTCAAAAGCACATTGTAAGGCTTCATCATCATTAATACTAAAGAATTCGGCTCTTTTCTCTTTAAATAAATGCGCGTGAAAAGGTCCGATTCCAGGGTAATCCAGTCCTGCGGAAATAGAGTGGGGCTCTATCACCTGTCCGTCTTCCGTCTGCATCACAAGGCTTTTGCTTCCATGAAGAACTCCAAGCGTTCCTAAAAAGGTAGTCGCTGCAGATTTCCCTGAATTGACTCCCAATCCTCCGGCTTCAGCAGCAATGATTTTCACTTCTTTTTCCTCTACAAAATGATAAAAAGTTCCCGCAGCATTACTTCCTCCACCTACACAGGCAATCACATAATCTGGGTTTTCTCTTCCGATTTTCTCTTGAAGCTGTTCTTTAATTTCTTTTGAAATAATACTTTGAAATCTTGCCACCAGATCCGGAAAAGGATGAGGTCCCACAACGCTTCCAATCACATAATGAGTGGTCACAGGATTGTTGATCCAGTCTCGTAATGCTTCATTCACCGCATCTTTCAGCGTTTTTGAACCTGAAGTAGCTGCTACAACTTCGGCACCCAGCATTTTCATTCTTGCAACGTTTGGGGCCTGTCTCTGAATATCAATTTCTCCCATATAGACGATACACTCCAGCCCCAGTAAAGCACATGCTGTAGCGGTAGCAACACCATGTTGTCCTGCTCCGGTTTCAGCAATAATCCTTGTTTTTCCAAGACGTTTTGCCAGTAAAACCTGTCCCAGAGCATTATTGATCTTGTGAGCTCCGGTATGGTTGAGATCTTCCCGCTTCAAATAGATCTGTGTCTGGTATTTTTGACTTAAGTTTTTAGCAAAATAGAGTGGAGTAGCTCTTCCTACATAATTTTTCAGCAAATCCTGATATTCAGCCTGAAAATCTTCAGATTCTATGATTTCAAGATAGTTTTTTTGCAGTTCTTCTACATTAGGATAGAGCATTTCGGGGATGAAAGCACCTCCAAACTCTCCATAATATCCGTTTTCATCGGGGTTTTTATAATTCATTTTTTTATTCTTTAATAGTTAAATAAGCATTGTTTTGTGCACTCAGCTGGTTCAGTAGTTTTTTTCTTTCCTGTGAAGTATGAAAAATCAAAATATCATCATCTTCAGAATTTACCCACTCCGAACCGATACTTTCTTTGATCATTTTGGCTTTGTCGTGGAGAATTTCTATATCACATTTTTCATAAAAGGAACGGAGATCTGAATGACAGAAACCAATCGTTTCCAAATTTCTCCGAATGACGTTTTCCTTGAAATTCTTTACCAAAGCTGCACCATATCCTTTCTTTTTATGAGTGGCTACAAGTCCTACAGCTTCTGCAAAAGTATATGCTGTGTCTGCTATTTGTAAGGTAAAATCAAAATTTACCCTCAAAACTGCCAATATATTTTCATCTTTATCCATCAGAAAATGAAATTCCGAATCTTTGAAAAACATCCGGAAATAGGGAGATTTCATGGTGTTCCATGCAGAAATGTCCCAAAGTTCAAGAATATGTTTTATCTCGGTTTCCGTTAGATCTTTTGTTTCTTTTATCTGATATTTCATGGGTTTAAACTATTAATAAATGTGAGGTGATAATCGTGCTGTTGTTTAGTAATCAGTTTTTTATAATATAATAGTTCTATTTTGTGCATTAAATCAATTAAGGTTGCTTTATCTATTTTCGACTGATACATGGTAATGGCAATTTCCAGATTGTCAATCAGATAATAAGGATCGGAATCTTCGTAAAGCAGAAATATTTTAGCATAAATCAGTCCCAAGTCATATTTTATACTTGATCTGACATGGGTTTCCAAAAATTTATCTGAAATAATGACCAGATAATAGCTGTTCCATAAGCTGATTCTTTCAAAAAAATACTGAATATCACTTTCTTCAAAATCTTTTATAATACAAATGAAATCGGACAATAATCCACCCACTTCCCAATGTTCTGTAGTACTGTCGTTCTGGGCAACAAAGTGGTATAGATCCTGGATTTTTTCATTCCCAAATTTGGGTGGAAATAATGTTTTATAAAATGTCTTCTTTAGCAAATGTATATTCATCCTTGTGTGTTTTTATGTGTTATTTATTTTGCTGATATAAAGTTTTAAACTTTTTTATGCTGTTAATATTTTTATTTCCGGGCTCTGTTTCAAATTTAGAATTGATATCCAAAGCAAAAGGCTGTTGTTTCAATGTATTAATATTCCCTATATTTTCCTCAGAAATACCGCCGCTTAAAAAGTAGGGCAGTGGAATTTCAAATTCATTCAGAATATTCCAGTCGAATTGTTTTCCCGTTCCACCAAAGGCTTTGCTGTCAGTATCGAATAGGTAGTAGGTAACAGGTTGCAGGTTGGAGGAAAGAGTTTGTGCTATTTTATCTTTGTTGTCAGAATCAATATTTTCTATTCTAATTGCTTTAATGATTCCAACCTTAGGATTCAGTTTTTGTCTTAGTTCAGCAATAAAATCATTATTTTCATCACCATGAAGCTGTACAAAATTTAAATCTGCGTGCTGAACGATCTTTACAATGATATCTACTTCTTCATTGACAAAAACGCCTACTTTTCCCTGATGATCAATGGTTGATATCTCTTCCAGCCTCAGATGATTCAAAACATATCTCGGTGATTTTTTGTACAAGATGAAACCAAGAAAATCTACTTTCATAGAAATCAATTCCTGAATCTGATCCGGTTTTGTAAGACCGCATACTTTAAGTTGAGGTGGCAGGTTTGAGGTTGTAGGTTTGAGGTTCATCGTTGATTATTTTAAATTTGAGACGCGAATTCTTCAAAAGCTTTGGCCGGATCTGTATTTTTCATGAAATATTCTCCCATCAGGAAACTGTCAAATCCTTTTTCTTTTAAAAATTGGAAATCTTCAAGGCTGTAAATACCACTTTCTGCAACAGATAAAACTTCTTTTGGAAGCTGGTTTTTCAACTGAACCGAATGCTGCAGATCCACCTTGAAATCTTTAAGATTCCTGTTATTAATACCAACTAAGTCGATTTTTGAATTAAAGTGCTTCAGTTCATCCTCCGTATGAATTTCCAGTAGAACCTCCATTTTCAGTTCATGAGCCAATTCTGTGAATTCTTGTACCTGAGAAGGTGAAAGGCATGAAGCAATCAGTAAAACGACATCAGCCCCAATACTTTTGGCTTCATAAAACTGGTATTCATCAATCATGAAATCTTTTCGCAGAATCGGAATGTTAATATTATTTCTTACATCTATAACATCATTTAAATTTCCTCCGAAAAAATCATGGTCAGTCAGGATAGAAATTCCGCTGGCTCCAAAATTTTCGTAAGCAGAAACTACTTCCAAAGGCTGTACACTATTGTTTATGATTCCTTTTGAAGGAGATTGTCTTTTAAATTCAGCGATAATACCGCTCTTATTTTTAATGGATTCTTTTAGTGAATATGTTGGTCTTCCAAAAGAGGCTGTATCTTTTAATCGGTCAGGGGAAATGCGCAATTTTGCAGAAGCAACTTCCTCTTTTTTTCGTTCAATAATTGTATCGAGTATCGTCATTTTTTGTGTCCAGAGTTAAGTGAATGGTGACTATTAATTAATCAAAAGATTAAAACTATTCAATGCTTTTCCGCTTTGAAGACTTTCCTGAGCCATTAAAAGACAGTCATCATACGTCCCGAATTTACCAGTGTTGTGTAGCGCTACTGATGCATTGGCAAGGATTACAGAGTTTTGTTGTACTGTACCATTTCCTTCCAGAATATTCATAAATATTTTTGCGGTTTCCTGAATGGAACTTCCGGCTTTAATATCTTCCAGTGTAACCGGATTGAAACCTAAATCTTCTGCAGAATAGATTTCTTCACCGTTTTTTGTAATAATCTTGCTGTCGTCGGTAAGGCTTATTTCATCATATCCGTCAAGACCGTGGACCAGAGTAAAATCACGTTCCTCTTTCTGAAGGAGATACTGATAAATTCTTGCAATTTCCAGATTATAAACTCCAATCATTGAATATTTTGGTTTTGCCGGATTTACCAATGGACCCAAAAGGTTAAAGAATGTCCTCAATCCCAAAGATTTTCTCAATAATCCGACTGATTGCAGTGCAGGATGAAAATAAGGGGCATGTAAGAAACAGATATTGGCTCTTTCAAGATCTTCATTCAATTGTTCTGAACTCTTTTTAAACTGATACCCCAGTTCTTCCAGTACATTCGATGAACCTGTAGTAGTAGAAGCTCCGTAATTTCCATGTTTTGTTACTTTTTGTCCGGCTCCGGCAACTACAAAACTGGCCAGAGTAGATATATTAATGGTGTCCTTTCCGTCACCTCCGGTTCCAACAATGTCAATTGCATCACTGGCATTGATATTTACAGGAACAGCCATTTGTAATAAAGCTTCTCTGAAGCCTTCCAGTTCTTTCAATGTGATATTCCGCATCAGGAAAACACTCATAAAAGCAGTAACTTCTGCAGTGTTGAATTTATTCTGTGCAATCTCAATCATCATTGCTTTTGCTTCAGATTTTGAGAGTGTGTTATGATTGAACAGATATTGCAGTATTTCTTTCATTTGTGGTGTTTTTATGGTTGTTGAAGAGATTTCTAAGGTTTTCATGACAACAGAAAGTTTTTAATAATTACTTCTCCTTCCGGCGTTAAAATACTTTCAGGGTGAAACTGTACTCCGTGTACATCATATGTTTTGTGCTGCAAAGCCATGATCATTCCGTCTTTATCTACAGCTGTAATTTCCAGTTCTTCCGGGAATTCTTCCGGATTTACTGCCCAGCTGTGATATCTTCCTACTTCCAATCCTGAATGTAAATCTTTGAAAACTTTGGTGTTTTCTTTTACAATTTCAGTAGTGGTGGCTACTCCGTGGAAGATTTCAGAGAGGTTAATCAGGCTTCCTCCAAAAGCTTCGGCTATAGCCTGCTGCCCGAGACATACTCCAAGGATACTTTTTGTAGGGGCATATTCTTTAATAAGGTCTAATAAAATACCGGCTTCTTCAGGAATTCCAGGCCCGGGAGAAAGGATGATTTTGTCATATTTTCCAATCTCTTCAAGAGTAATTTTATCATTTCTTACCACATCCACTCTTTGATTCAGAACTCTTTCGATAATCTGGACAAGGTTATAGGTGAAGCTATCATAGTTGTCGAAAACGAGAACTTTAAGCTGTGGCTGTTGGGTGTTTATATTGTTGTTCATTGCTTTTTTTGTTAGATAGTTGCTGGTGATTTTTGTTGCTAATTGACGGACTTATTTTTCAACTATTTTTTCGGCTTTTTCTACAGCTTTTTTAAGAGCATTCAGTTTGTTGTTGACTTCCTGCAGCTCACTTTCAGGAACAGATTTTGCCACAAGGCCGGCACCAGCCTGATAAAATAACGTGTTATTTTTGCTTAAGAATGTTCTGATCATGATGGCCTGATTACAGGTTCCGTTCAATCCGATAATTCCTATACAACCTCCATAGTATCCACGGGAATCTTTTTCGTATTGGTTGATCAGCTGAAGTGCTTTATGCTTAGGTGCACCGCTCAATGTTCCTTGAGGGAAAGTTGCGGAAACCATTTCAAGAGGATTGATATCGTTAGCAACATCTGCAGTCACTTCACTTACCATATGAATCACGTGAGAGAAAAGCTGGATCTCTTTAAGTTTAGTAACGGTTACATTTTTTCCAAGCTTTCCAAGATCATTTCTAGCCAGATCTACCAGCATGGTGTGTTCTGCATTTTCTTTAGGATCAGCTTTTAAAACTTCAATAGCTTCAAGATCAGCTTCAAAGTTTCCTGTTCTTTTTGAAGTTCCGGCAATCGGATGAATAATTGCTTTATTATTTTTAATGATTAACTGGCTTTCAGGACTTGATCCGAATAATTTATAATTTCCGTAATCAAAATAGAACAGGTAAGGGGAAGGGTTGATATTTCTCAAAGCACGGTACACATTGAACTCATCTCCCTTAAACTTCTGTTCAAATCTTCTGCTCAGCACCAACTGGAAGACATCACCGCGCATACAATGTTTCTGTGCTGTTTTTACCAGTTCAAGATAATCTTCATCGGTAATATTAGAGGTTTCCTCACTGGTTTTTTCAAAAGGATAAACTGGAGTATTCTGATTTTTAATAAGGTTTTCCAACAGATGAAGTTCAGATTTTACCCCATCAATAAAGTTTTCAATAATATGCATTTCATCATTGAAATGATTGATAGCAATCACATATTGGTATAATCTGTATCTCATCACAGGAATTTCTACTTCCTTGCTCTGTGCTTTAAGATTAATGTTTTCAAAGAATTGTACCGCTTCAAAGCTTGTATATCCAAAAAGACTCTGAGCTGTCTGTTCAATCGGGTCATGGGTTTCTTCACATTTAAAAATTTTTCGGAACTCTTCAAATATATCTGTGATATTTCGCTCCATAATAAATTGCTTTACAGGAGCAGAAGCAGGAAGTTTGATTTCATATTCGTTGAGGTTTTTCACTTCAATTCCGGCAATAGCGTTCACCGCAATAAAGGAAAAATTATTATCAATACTCTTTGAATCTGAACTTTCCAGAAGAATGGTGTCCCGGAATTTATCCCTGATTTTAAGATAAATATTCATAGGAGTATGAAGGTCTCCCAGTGTTTTTTTCGAAACAGTTTTTATTGTAATTGTGTTGGTCAGCATCTTATTGTTTTTTGTGAGATTAAGGAATAAAAAAAGGCTTTAACGGTATCCGTCAAAGCCTATATATTGTTTTTTGATTATTTCTGCTGTAGTTAACAACATGACAATACCTCCAGACCCGACGAAGAGTTTGAAAGCCACCACCAAATATTGTTGTTCATTTTTAACATGGGACAAATGTAGAAATTTTTTTAATAAAAAAACTAAAAAATATCAGAAAATACTAAAACTTAATATAGAAATCCTTTATTTAAGCTGCCTGAGCTCCTGTTTCAATTCTTTGATTTTTTCTCTGTATATTTTATCATTATCATATTCAACGTAATTTTCCAGTGCAGAAATGTATTCTTTTATGAATTCCTTATTTGTTGTATCAGCTTCATATTTGATTCTGGCAGAGTTAACAGGAGCCAGTTTTGAATACTTAATATTGGCCTGCCCTTCATCAGACTGATAATAGAGAATGACCATGTTTTTTTCATAGCCCGGAATGTATTTTACAGGAAAAGAAACTTCTGTCTGCGGAATCCTGATAGCGTTTTCAATCGGATAAATCGCTGCGCTGGTCGTAGAGAAAAATGTTGAAATATATTTTCCATCCTGTTTTTTGACAATAGCCTCATAATCGTGGATATACATGTCGTTCAGGGTAGAATTGGTTTCTACATCCGAAGTGATAATAGCTGTGCTTTCAACACCATATTTATTTAAAAACCATGCATTTAAAAACTGTCCTCCAAATCCATTTATTATAGCCAGTGGAATGATTGGGATCAAAAACCACGCTTTTTTGGTCAGATAGGAGAGCAATCCAAAGAACGCAAACAACAGAACCACAGTATAAAAACCATGATGGCTGGTGAAAAACAGAATTTTTGAAATTAAAACCATGGATTAAATATAATTATTTTATTTAAACGCTGAGATCGCAAAGATGTTATTAAATGATTATTAAAATGATCGCAAAGGCTTTTCATTCAGCAAAAGACGCTGTCATTAGCTAAACAAAGTGCCATGGCGAACAAAAAATTGAGTTTTATTATAATTACCTTGCGAACCCAGCGTTTAAACCATTTATTGTACCGGTTCAGACAAAGGAATATCAGGAGTTCCGCTGTAGAAAACAATTAAGGTGACTCCTTTGTCACCCGTTTTTCCTCGGTGACCCACATTCACCATTTCCGGTAGCACCTGGCCTTTACGTATCCATTGTGTTTTACCGTCTTCTTTTCTTTCCACCTGAATTTCACCTTTTTCTACATATGCTGCATTGATCACAGGATGTTTATGCCAATTCAGTGCTGAATTAGGAGGTACAGCAATTTTAAGAACCGTGATTTCCGGTTGTGTAGTAGGATAGGCCGGATATACCGTTCCATCCCATGATTTGGTGGTCTTTAATAATGTCACTGATTCAATTTTATCAGAATATTCTGATTGTGGTTCGTTAGATGAATTGTCACACGAAAGAAAGAGGGAAGAGGATACAACAAAGAAAGTTGTAGCCAACAAATTTTTTTTAGTCATAAGCTTCATATTTATATTTCGGTTTTGGTTCGGATCATCCGATATACAAAAATAATAACCTATTTTAAATTTCCCTATTGATGGAATTAATTTTTTATTGTTAAATTAAAACTCTGATCCCAAAAATATTTCTCAAAGAAAACATTTGTCATAAGTTTAAAAGGTTATTTTTTATATTTTTGCTTCCAAATTAGAAAAAAATGAAAAAAGTATTAGCAATCGCATTTATCGGAGGTTTATTATTAGCAAGCTGTTCTAAAAAAGTAGATCACTCTTTACAGGACACCAACACGATGCTTCCAGAGCCAGAAGTAGCTACTGTTGATTCTACGGCTAAAACTGCTGCTCCAGCTGCTGCAACTCCGGCTGCTCCTGCACCTGAAGCTGCTAAAACAGATTCTACAGCGAAGAAATAATGAAAAAAATACTTTTAGCAGGAACTTTGGGTCTTATGATCATTTCCTGTTCTAAAAAAGAAAATACAGCAGAAGTAGCGTCTTCTTCTGAAACAAGTGCTGTTTCAGAACCTGCTCAATCTAATCTTTCAGGTGATCAGATCATCGAAACATTGGACTGTTCAGGATGTCACTCTGTTAATGAGAGAATGATAGGACCTTCTTATAAGGAAATTGCAGGAAAGTATACTGAAAAGGATACAGAACTACTAGCTTCCAAAATTATAGAAGGCGGAAGTGGAGTATGGGGAAGTGTGCCTATGGCCGCCCATCCACAGGTATCTAAAGAAGATGCCAAAAAAATGGTGGAATATATTTTAAGTCAGAAGAAATAGAATATGTCCGCTGAAAAATCCAGTCTGCACACAAGAAATCTGCATCGCAATCCCTATGATTTTGATCAGCTTATTTCTTGTGTGCCGGAACTGAAACACTATGTTTTCGTGAATGCTTATCAGACGGTAACAATTAATTTCAGCATTCCAAAAGCAGTGAAACTGCTCAATAAAGCCTTACTCTTACATTTTTACAACATTAAAGGCTGGGATATTCCCGATACCAATCTTTGTCCACCCATTCCGGGAAGGGCAGATTATGTACATTATATTGCGGATCTTTTAGCTGAACAGCTTGATACAATTCCTACAGGAAATTCTGTAAAAGGCCTGGATATAGGAACAGGAGCCAATCTTGTGTATCCTTTAATCAGCCACAGATCTTATGGCTGGACAATGCTGGGAACAGATATTAATCAGGATTCATTGAAAAATGCTCAGAATATTCTGGGTCAGAATGAAGATCTATCCACTGCCATTCACTTGAAAAGTCAGCCTGATGCTGATCATATCTTTACCAATATCATTAGTCCTGACGACAGATTCACTTTTACGATGTGCAATCCTCCTTTTCATGATTCTGAAGAATCTGCCATGAAAGGGAATATCAGGAAAACAAAAAACCTTAGTAAATCAAAGAAAAGCAAACCTCTTCTTAACTTTAGTGGTCAACAGTCTGAGTTGTGGTGTGAAGGAGGCGAACTTGCATTTATTACAAAAATGATTAATGAAAGTGCATTATTTTCATCACATGTTCTTTGGTTCACATGTCTGGTTTCAAAAAAAGATAATATCAATAAGCTGACTAATCTTTTAAAAAACATCAAAGCTGTAGAAGTGAAAACCATTGATATGGCTCAGGGACAAAAAGTAAGCAGAATACTTGCCTGGTCGTTTATTCCTCAAAAAAACAGAAAAACCTGGTTGATTTAAAGTTCAATGTTTAAGGTTTAAAGCTTCTGACACGATAGATCAAATTACGAGACTAAATTAACTAATAATAGGGTGCCTTGCTAAGTGAAACGGCTTTGCGATCGTTTTTTTACCATTATATTAATAATAATCTTTGCGACCGCAGCGTTTAAATACTTCAATTATTGGTTGCAATACCTTATATCTCTTATCTCAAGTCCATTCCTTGTTTACTTTTTAAAATTTCTGCAAAAACCCATTGATGGTCATGTCAAAAATGCCTAAATTTGTACGCTTTTAGAAAAATAAGAAATGCAATTATCAGAACAAGAAATCATTAGAAGAGAAAAGCTGAATAAGCTTACTGAAATGGGGATTAATGCGTTCCCTGCGGATGAGTATATAATTACAGATACTACAGAATCTATAAAACAGGACTTTTCTGAAAGTAAACAGGTGAAGATCGCTGGTAGATTGATGTCCCGCAGAATTCAAGGAAAGGCTTCTTTTGCAGAATTGCAGGATTCTAAAGGAAAAATCCAGGTTTATTTCAACAGAGATGAGATCTGTCCGGGTGAAGATAAAGAACTATATAATGAAGTATACAAACACCTTTTAGATATCGGTGATATTATCGGTATCGAAGGAGAATTGTTTACTACTCAGGTAGGAGAGAAGACGGTTTTAGTGAAAAACTTTACGCTTCTTACAAAGGCTTTACGTCCTCTTCCACAGGCAAAAACTGACGATAACGGTGTTGTACACGACGGGTTCACCGATCCGGAATTAAGATACAGACAGCGTTATGTAGATTTAACGGTAAACCCACAGGTAAAAGAAATTTTCGTGAAAAGAACAAAATTGTTCAATGCCATGAGAACATTCTTTAATGATGCAGGATATTTTGAAGTGGAAACACCAATTCTACAGTCAATTCCTGGCGGAGCTGCAGCAAAACCGTTTATCACGCATCACAATGCATTAGATATTCCATTATATTTAAGAATTGCCAACGAATTATATCTGAAGAGATTGATCGTAGGTGGTTTTGATGGTGTATATGAATTCTCTAAAAACTTCAGAAATGAAGGGATGGACAGAACACATAACCCCGAGTTTACCGCTATGGAAATCTACGTAGCGTACAAAGATTACAACTGGATGATGGATTTCACTGAGAAATTATTGGAATTCTGTGCTATTCAGGTAAACGGAACTACAACGGCTACATTTGGAGAACACAATGTAGACTTCAAAGCTCCTTATCCAAGAGTTTCCATGACAGAAGCAATCCTGAAATTTACAGGTTTTGATATCACAGGAAAAACTGAGAAGGAATTATATGATTTTGCCAAGTCTATCGGTATTGAAGTGAATGAGACGATGGGGAAAGGAAAATTAATCGATGAGATCTTTGGTGAGAAATGTGAAGGAAACTTCATCCAGCCGACTTTCATTACAGATTATCCGATCGAAATGTCTCCACTGACAAAGAAACACAGAAGTAAAGAAGGCTTAACAGAGCGTTTTGAATTAATGGTATGCGGTAAAGAAATCGCTAACGCTTATTCAGAGCTTAATGATCCTATCGATCAGAGAGAACGTTTTGAAGCACAGATGGCTTTATCTGAAAGAGGAGATGATGAAGCAATGTTCATTGATCAGGACTTCTTAAGAGCATTGGAATATGGTATGCCACCAACTTCAGGGCTAGGAATCGGTATGGACAGATTAATCATGTTCTTAACGAATAATCCATCTATCCAGGAAGTGTTATTCTTCCCTCAGATGAGACCTGAAAAAGCGGTTCCACAAATTGAATTGGGAGAGGATGAAAAAGTAATCCTTGAAATCCTTAACTCTCAGGAAGAAGCAATGTCTCTGGCTGAAGTAAAAGAAAGAAGCCAGTTATCCGGTAAAAAATGGGATAAAGCTTCTAAAACTTTGACAAAAAATAATATTGTGAAAGTAGAGAAGATTGACGAAAATCTTTTGATGAAACTGGCTTAAGATTTAAGACAATAAATAGTATAAATAAAAAGACTGCTTTTGGGCAGTCTTTTTTTGTAGGGCATTGTAAAAGAAGGTTTTATTTGTATATTCATCTCCTGAAAAACTAACTGAAAACCTATTAAACATGTCAAAAAGAATTAAAATTCTTCAACCTGTTGCGCTATATTCGGCTCATGAAGAAAATTCCAAAACTTCTGACTTTTTACACGAAGGAGAAATTGTAGAATTTAACCGTGAAAAAAGGCGAAATGGAATTAACTGGATGGAAATTTATGTTGCCGGAAAGATCTTATATATAAAGAAAGATTTTTCTAAAATGTATATTGTAAGAGATGCCAGTCTTTCCGATGATTCCTGCACCGTTGTATTTATTGAAGAAAATGATGGTAGAAAACGGTCTTTTTCTGAAGTATTCAGTGGTTCAAGAATAGAAAATGAAGAAAATAATACGGCTGTAAAACTAAGCAGGACTTATGATTCAGGGAAAAAGGAAAAGTATCTGGAACTTTTCTATGATAAAAACAATGCAGACGTGAATATTAAAACACTTGTTAAAAAAGATAAATTTGACATTACTTCTGAAAACAAAATTTTTCTTGAAATTTTATATGGTAAAAAAACGGGGTATATTCTTTCTAATGTAGATTATTCTGAAAGTAAAGACTGGTGGATGAAACCTCTTATGTATATCATCATGATTGCTGTAGCAATCCTTGCGTTTGCAGTAATTTTTAAAACCGGATGGATCGTTATAGGGCCAATTCTTTTGATTCCAGGTGCTATATTGGCATTTGTCATTATGCTTGTTGTCAAAATAACACTGGGGATACTCAATTTCTTTTTTCAAAGAATTAGAAAACGTTTTTAAAAATATAAAAGGTACAGAACTATGCTGTACCTTTTTCTTTTTTCCATTTCCGAAGCTGTCCTCTGAAGTTTTTAAACGGAGCTACGGTATTGATGTGAATCCATTTCCAGACCGGCCATTGGGCGGGAGTAGTTGCCCATTTCCTCTGTCCGGGAGTGAATAATGTTTCATCGTCAAGATTTTCTATCCAAGTGATAATTTCATTAACCTGACTTCGTAGCAGCTCTCTTTGCTGTTGTAGACTATAAGAACCATATTCATGATAAAAAGACTGATATAATCCTCCAAGATTATTCCATTTATATTCAGGAGTGGGAGTTTTCACTTCAATTCCTTTGCTTTCATCAGATTCCCATTGTAAAAGCAGGTGAGTCCAGCCCAATTGATAGGAAATATTTTGGGATGGAGTTTTGTCAACTCCCGGTTGCAGAAGATCTTTTTCCTCTTCTTTTACATCATCAAATTCCTTATCATAGAGCAGGTATCTTTTCTTTAACTCTTCAATCAATTCTGTTTTGTCTTTATAAGTCTGCATATTTTATCTATTTTCTCAGCTTACTGAAAGAAGCCATCAGATAAAATAAGAAAGGAAGAATAAATAATGATCCCAGCATCAATGCCCATCCTAATGCAGCAATAGTTTTCGGAGGAGCCATATGCTCAAGCAATGAAAGATGCTGTCCGTTTCCTAATAAAATAATATCCGGATTATGCTGATAGGTTGCCGCTACTAAAATCATCACCATCTGGAATCCAGCCAAAGCACGTACAGGAAGTAGTTTTTGACGGTTCATCGCTCTTAAAATAAGCAATAAAGCAATCGTAGCAAAGGCAATTGCCATAATCCCCAAAGGTTTGGAAAATACCCACATCAAAAGAGGAATATCTGAAATATAAGCGGTCACAAATACCAGAATTCCTGTAATCACAACGAAGATCATGGTCTGTTTGGATTTTCTGATCATTAATAAAAGATCAGCTTTATCACGGGTTTCTCTTAATGAAAAGATGGAAGCAAGATAGGCACAAAGCGCCACCGTAAATAAACCTACAGAAACTCCAAACCAGTTCAGCCAGCTAAATACATACAAATCCAGAAAACCTACAGCATCAGGATTGATAGAATGTGAAACGGTAGCAGCAGCAATTAATCCCAAAAAGAAAGGAGTTAAAAGACTGGCATAGTAAAAGATCTGAGTATATAAAACCTGCCAGTTATCCTTTACCGCATCATAATGTCTGAAGGTAAAGGCTGTTCCTCTTGCAATAATTCCCAAAAGCATCAGTACTAAAGGAATATGAAGGTAGGTAGACATGGTGGTATAAATCTCGGGAAACCCTACAAAGAGAATTACAATGGCGATGATGAGCCACATATGATTGGCTTCCCATACAGGAGCAATGGATTCATACATGATTTCCTGGGTTTTATTTCTGGCTTTTTTATGCGTGAAAAGTTCCACAATTCCAGCCCCGAAATCAGCTCCGCCTAAAATAATATAAAGACAGATGGAGAGCCAGAGAAAACCTATTACAATGTAAATCATGATTTTTTATTTTTATCGTTAAACTGAGCATCGGTAGGATCATAAAGCTTCGGTACCATTTGAATCTGTCTCTTTAAAAGGAAAACAAGGATCAATGATAATGATACGAAAATAGCAGTAAAGAAATAGAATGAATACTGTATTCCCGGCATAGGAGTTACAGCGTCAACCGTCCTCATGATTCCATAAATAATCCAAGGCTGCCTTCCGACTTCAGTTACTGTCCATCCGGCTTCCAGCGCAATATATCCAAAAGGTGTTGCTATTAAAAATGTTTTCAGTAACCAGTGTTTATTCAGCCATTCTTTTTTGAAGAAGAAAGCATATAAATAAATAGCTCCAATAACAATCATCACCACTCCGAAGAAAATCATGATTTGGAAAGCATAATGAACCACAGCAATCGGAGGCCATTCATCTCTAGGGAAATCCTTAAGACCTTTAACTTCAGAATTGAAATCATTGCTCACCAGAAAACTTAAAACTTTCGGAATTTTCACCGCATATTTCACTTCTTCTTTTTCCTCATCAGGAATTCCTCCAATCACAAATGAAGCCCCTTTTTCAGTTTCAAAATGCGCTTCCATAGCTGCCAGCTTAATAGGTTGTCTTTCCGCTACCGATTTAGCGGCAACATCACCACTTAACGGTGCACCAAATGCTCCGATCAATGCAAAACCTACAGCAATTCTGAAAGCTTTGGTATGAAATTCAATATTTCTTTTTCGCATGATCATAAAAGCATGTACTCCAGCTACAGCAAATCCTGTTGCACAAAATGCAGCAACCGTCATGTGGAGAGCCTGAGGGAACCATGCATCATTAAACATCGCTTTGATAGGATCTATATTAAGATACTGTCCATTGATATAATCGAAACCGGTTGGAGAGTTCATCCATGAGTTGGCTGCTACTACCAGAATTCCGGAAGCAAGCCCGCTTACTCCTACAAGAAATCCGCAGAACCAGTGAAACCATTTATTGAACCTTTCCCATCCATATAAAAAGAACCCGATAGCAATAGCCTCAATGAAAAAGGCTGTTCCTTCCAATGAAAACGGCATTCCGAAAATAGGACCTGCATGCTTCATAAATCCAGGCCATAGAAGCCCAAGTTCAAAGGAAAGCATTGTTCCTGAAACCGCACCTGTCGCAAAAAGGATGGCTACCCCTTTGCTCCATGCTTTTGTCAGTCCTTTGTATACTTCGTTATTGGTTTTTAAGTATTTCCAATGGGCAAAAGCCATCAGAAAAGGCATCACCATACCCACACAGGAGAATATGATATGAAAGCCCAGAGAGAGTGCCATCTGAGCGCGTGCTGCTATAAAATCATCCATAATATCAACTTTTCAGTAAATAAATTTACGCATAAATTATTGATGTTGAATATGATTTACAACAGTTGGTATTTCACGAATACCTTTTAATTTTGAATCTTTTATTGGCATTCTATTTCTTATGTTTTTACTAAGAAAACTCTACATTTTTTTGACACTTTTTAACTTTCATACCTCGAAAAAAATCACGATATTTGTAAGTCTTTGCATATAGCAGGATTTTTAATATTTAATATGAGTCAAAAACAATATACAGCTAGTAGTATTCAGGCATTGGAAGGAATGGAGCACGTTCGTATGCGTCCTTCAATGTACATTGGTGATGTAGGAGTCAGAGGACTTCACCACTTGGTTTATGAAGTAGTAGATAACTCTATTGACGAGGCATTGGCAGGATACTGCGACACGATCTTCGTTAGCATCAAGGAAGGAAACGGAATTGAGGTAAGTGATAACGGTAGAGGTATCCCGGTTGATTTCCACGAAAAAGAACAGAAATCTGCCCTTGAAGTTGTAATGACGAAAATTGGAGCCGGAGGTAAGTTTGACAAAGACTCTTATAAGGTTTCTGGAGGTCTTCACGGGGTTGGGGTTTCGTGTGTGAATGCACTTTCCAACGAGATGATCACTACTGTTTACAGAGACGGAAACGTTTACCAGCAGATCTATTCAAGAGGAAAAGCACAAACAGGTGTAGAGGAAATTGGTCACAGTGAAAGAAGAGGTACCAAACAGTTTTTCCAACCGGATGATACCATCTTTACAGAATTAATTTATAATTACGATACATTAGCAAGCCGTTTAAGAGAACTTTCTTATCTTAATAAAGGAATTACCATTACATTAACGGATGAAAGAGAGAAATTAGAAGACGGATCTTTCCGTTCAGAAATTTTTCATTCAGAAGGTGGATTAAAAGAATTCGTTGCTTACATTGACGGAAACCGTGAGTCCATCATGGAACACGTAATTTTCATGGAAGGGGAAAG
Source organism: Chryseobacterium indologenes (assembly GCF_002025665.1). Taxonomy (GTDB): domain Bacteria; phylum Bacteroidota; class Bacteroidia; order Flavobacteriales; family Weeksellaceae; genus Chryseobacterium; species Chryseobacterium metallicongregator. The sequence goes on from NZ_CP018786.1 coordinate 1,691,542, forward strand.
AGATGATATTCCTGTAGAAGTAGCAATGCGTTACAATACTTCTTTCAACGAAAATCTTCACTCTTACGTAAACAATATCAACACACATGAAGGAGGAACTCACCTGGCAGGTTTCAGACGTGCTTTGACGAGAACCCTTAAGAAATATGCAGATGATCTTGGTATTCCTCAGAAAGAGAAAGTAGAAGTTACAGGAGATGACTTCCGTGAGGGGTTAACAGCTGTAGTTTCTGTAAAAGTAATGGAGCCTCAGTTTGAAGGACAGACTAAAACAAAATTAGGAAACTCTGAAGTTTCAGGGGCTGTAGATAAAATTGTAGGGGAAATGCTTACTAACTTCTTGGAAGAAAATCCTAATGAAGCTAAGCTGATCGTTCAAAAGGTTGTTTTAGCTGCAAAAGCAAGACAGGCTGCTAAAAAAGCCCGTGAAATGGTTCAGAGAAAATCTCCGATGGGAGGTTCTGGTCTTCCGGGAAAACTATCTGACTGTTCTTCAAAAGATCCTGCAGAATCTGAAATCTTCCTTGTAGAGGGAGATTCCGCAGGTGGAACAGCTAAGCAGGGAAGAGACAGGCACTTCCAGGCTATCCTTCCTTTAAGAGGTAAAATCTTGAACGTAGAAAAATCTATGCTTCATAAAGTTTACGATAATGAGGAAATCAGAAATATCTATACAGCTCTTGGGGTTTCTGTAGGTACTGAAGAAGACAGCAAAGCGTTGAACATGGCTAAGCTAAGATACCACAAGATTGTTATCATGACCGATGCCGATATTGATGGATCTCACATTTCGACACTGATCCTTACTTTCTTCTTCAGATATATGAAGGAGCTTATTGAAAACGGATATATCTATATTGCTCAACCTCCTTTATATCTATTAAAGAAAGGGAACAAAAAAGTATATGCTTATAACGAAAAAGAACGTGAAGAGTTTACTTTAGAAATGGCTCCGGACGGAAAAGGAGTAGAAGTACAACGTTACAAAGGTCTTGGAGAAATGAACCCTGAGCAGCTTTGGGAAACTACCCTTAATCCTGAACACAGAATTCTGAAGCAGGTAACTATCGATAATGCTGTAGAGGCTGATAGTGTTTTCTCAATGTTGATGGGAGATGAAGTTCCGCCAAGAAGAGAATTTATCGAGAAAAATGCGAAATATGCAAAAATTGATGCATAAACGTTTTTAAAAATATAATAAAAAAGCTTCTAATTATTTAGAAGCTTTTTTTATATTTGGATAAACCAAAAAAACAATAATATGTTAACTCTTTTACAAACAGACCCTTATAACGGGGCAGATGCAGCTTCCGGAGCAGTAGCTGCAGGATTAGGGATCGGAACAATGTTCTTCGGCTTACTTTGCTATATTTTCTATGGATATTGCATGTACAAAATCTTCCAAAAAGCAGGAAGACAAGATGCCTGGGCTGCCTTTATTCCTATTTATAATACTATCGTATTGCTGGAAATTGTGAAAAAACCAATTTGGTGGATCATTTTGTTCTTTATTCCATTGGTGAATATCTATGCATGCTGGGTTGTATATGACAGATTAGCCAAAGGTTTTGCCAAAGAAACTCCTCTCTACACAATTCTGATTCTCCTTTTCGGATTTATTTTTATTCCTGTATTGGGACTTGGAAGTGATCAGTTTGATAGTAAACTGGTCCCAAATGATTAAAAAAAACAGAAAAAATTAAAAGACTTCATCTTTGAGGTCTTTTTTTATAAATAATTTTTCAGCTGTAGAATTTATTGTACTTCTTCTTATTATTAATTCTACATTATTAAAATTACCTGAATTGTAATTTATTTTAAATTTGAAATGCAGATAATATGAAGTTTATCCCTTCATACCACAGAATAGATACATCCTTCGCCCAATATAGAATGAGTATAAATATTCTGTTTTTAACTTTTCAAAATTGAATGATGAAAAGTTGATAATGTGTTCATTTTCTTATAGGTACATTTAATACAGTACTTTTTTAAGTAATAGGTTAAGGCTTCACATGTTGAAGCCTTTTATATTTTTTTTAACAGTTATTAAGATTTTATTATTTTTGTGTAATTTTAATAACTATGATGAAAATACTAGTTCTGGGGGCGCTCTCTGTTGCCTCCTTATATTTCGCACAGAGCTATCCTGCCTCTGCCATTCCGGAGAATTTAAAAAAAAATGCAGATGTTGTGATTCGAAAGGATTTTACAACAATTCAGATCAATAAAATTGATGAAATAAAATATCAGAAAAATAAGGTCACTACAGTTTTAAATAAAGACGGGGATAATGAAGCAGTAGCTTATATTTCTTATGATAAATCAAAAAGTATTTCGAACATCAAAGTGACGATTTATGATGAAGTCGGGAAAAAAATTAAAAGTGTTTCAAAATCTGATTTTAAAGATGTAGCCAACAATCCTCAGGGAGTTTTTTATTCTGATAACAGGATATTGGTTTATTCATATACCCCAGTTCAATATCCCTACACTATTGACTTTTCGTATGAAGCGGAAGATGAAGATACTGTTTTTATCCCGGATTTTGTACCGTTTATTTCTCCTAAAATCTCTTTGGAAGAAGCACAGTTTAAAATCATTAACACTTCGGGAATTGAACTTAGATCTAAGATTTACCCTTCAAAATACAATTATACCTCAGTGATAGAAAGCGGTAGTGGAAATGATAAAACATATTCATATAAAAATGTAGCAGCCATTGACGATGCTTTTATGGTTCCACAACCTGTTAAAATTTTACCTGCAGTCAACTTTGCACTTACGAAATTTAATCTGGCAGGAAAGCAGGGAACTTTAAATACCTGGACGGACTTTGGAACCTGGATTTACAATGATCTTTTGGTACCTGTTTCTGCATCTACTCCTGCTATTAAAGCTGAAGTAGCTTCTTTACAATTACAAGGATCAGTAGAAGATAAAGTAAAGAAAATTTATCAGTACATGCAGAACAAAACCCGATATATTGCTGTTTCATTAGGAATAGGAGGCTGGCAGCCCATGTTGCCGGATGAGGTTCAGAAAAAAGGATATGGAGACTGTAAAGGGCTCACCAATTATATGAAGATTCTTTTGAATGAAGCTGGAATCCCTTCCAATTATTGTATTATCAATTCCGGTCGTTCAGAGGTTTCCTTTGATCCGGAATTTCCTTCTATGGGTGGGAATCATATTATTCTGATGGTCCCAACGGAAAAGGGAAATATCTGGCTTGAAAATACTTCTCAGCAAATAGCTTTTAACCACTTAAGTTACAGTACTACGGACAGAAATGTACTTTCCGTAACCCCAAAAGGAATAGAACTCATTAATACACCGGTCTATAAAGCTGAACAGAACAAAGAAAAACAAATATTGAGAGTTAACCTTAATGAAGATAATAGTATTATCGGAACAGGAAACTTTTCCTATACAGGAAATCAGTATGATTATAATTTAAGATTTGCTAATCTTAATCCTAAGGAAAAAAATGATGCACTGAAGGGAACTTTTGATGTTTTAAACTTTGAAAAAGTTGAAATGAAAAACTTTAATAATGACAGAGATAATGCTGTTATTACTTATGACGTGGATTTCAAAACCAATAATTTCTCTAAAAAAGCAGGAAACAGCCTTCTCTTCAGATCGGTTCCTATTTTTTCAGATTTGATCTTTAAAACGGATGAAAATCGTGAACTTCCTTTTGAAGTAAATATGTCTTACGAAGATGAATATGAAATTGATTTTGTTCTTCCTATGGGGTATAAAGTGGATGAAACTCCAGATAATTCAAGCATCACTTCAGAATTTGGATCTTATAAGCTAAGTTATGTTAAAACCGATGGCGAGGTAAAGGTGATCAGAAAAATGCAGATTAATAAAGGATTATATCCAAAAGAAAAATACAATGATTACATCAATTTCAGAAAAAAGATTCTGAATATGGACAACTCAAAAATTTTAATAACAAAACTATAACCATGAAAAAAATTATAATATTGCTTCTTTGCTCTGCCAATACAATATGGGTCAATGCTCAGAAGAAATATGAATTTCTGAATCCTCCTAAATTTAATGATGCAGATTTGTCTAAAGCAAAATCATTATTAGATGAAAATGCTCCTGCCGAAATTTTGTATAAATCTGCTTATTTTATGGTAGATGCCAATACAGGGAATCTGCACAAAAGATATTTTTACAGAGTTAAGATTTATAATAAAGATAAAGCTGAAGACTGGTTGAATCTTGAAATTCCTATTTATAATGTTGGAACCAACAGAGAATCGCTGGGGAAATTCAAAGCTTTTACCTATAATCTTGAAAATGGAACTACGGTTCCCGTAAAAGTGGAAAAAAGTTCTCAATATAAAAGTAAAGAGAATAAATATGTTACTTTAACGAAATTTGCTTTTCCAAGCGTGAAAAACGGATCAGTTATAGAATATCAATATGAAATTATATCTCCGTTCCGATTTATGATTCCTGAGGTATTGATAGAATCCGATACTCCTTCACTGAATACGGAATATGTTTTTGATACGCCCATCAATATGTCTTATAATGTAAACTATACGGGAGGAATCAGCCCTAAGTATAGAGAAATGGAAGAAAGATATCTGTATGGTGCTCAATATAAAACCTTTAGGTTTGCTTATGAAAATTTGAATGGCTTTAAAACTGAGAAATTTGTGCGAAATGATAGAAATTTCAGAACAAAAATCAGCGCGGAACTAAACTCTACAAATTTCGGTGAGCTTAAGTTGTATTCATCTTCATGGGATCAGATTTCTAAGAGACTTTATGAAAGTGAAGATTTTGGAGGTGAGCTGAAAAGAACAAAACTGGCAAAAGAAAATATGCCGGCAGGAGTTTCGGAAATGAAAACTGACCTTGAAAAAGCAAATGCCATTTTTTCATATGTTCAGAAAACCTTTACCTGGAATAAAGACAAAGGGGTTTACACCGAAGATGGAATTAAAAAGCTTTTGGAAACTAAAACCGGAAATGCTGCAGAAATTAATCTTTTTCTGGTTATGATGCTTCGTGAAGCTGGTCTTAAAGCCGATCCGTTGGTTATTTCTACAGTAGAAAACGGGCTGATCAATATGGTATCTCCCAATATATCCAATATGAACTTCGTGTTGAGTGCAATCAATATAGATAATCAGCTGCATATTTATGATGCTACTTCTAAACAGTCTTCGCTGGATGAAATTCCTCTTAAAAACTGGAATCAGCTAGGAATCCTGGTGACCAAAGATAAAGCTCTGCAGATTCAAATGACCAATTTGAAATCCAGTAATACTTATCTTACCGCAAATGCCAAGATAAATGATGACGGAAGTATTTCCGGTACCTATTCAGATAAAGATACAGGTGCATACGCAATGTATGTTAAAGACAACTACGATGATAATGCAGAAAAATACAAAAAACAGTATAAGGAGAACTTTTCAATGGACTTCACGGATATCAATTCAAAAGTGCTGGAAAATGGAGACTTTGAAAGCAGCATGAAATTTTCTTCATCCAACCTTATTGACAGAGTAGGGAAGAAAATGATTATTAATCCAATGTTGTTTTTGAGTAAAAACTCTAATGAATTTGATCAAACCGAAGTCAGAAAATATCCTATCGATTTTGGATCGCCTATAACCAGAACCAAAAAGGTCACTCTTGAAATCCCGGAAGGATATGTGATTGAGGAAATGCCTAAAGAAAAAAGAATTGTTACCGAAGATAAAGAGATAGCTTATACCTATTCTGTAGAACAAAAAGGAAATTTATTGGTGGTGACTACGACTACAAAAATTGGTAGTTCAGATTATCCGAAAGAATATTACCCTGCATTCAAACAAATCTGGGGCGTTGCTTCGAAATTTGAAAATCAGGTAATCAGCCTTGTAAAAAAGTAATAGTTAATAGGATTTAAATAAAAAAATATTTTTTTTTCAAAAACCATTCATCTTTTGAATGGTTTTTGTATTTGATACCAAAAAAAATAGAATTATGAAAAATACGATTGCTGTTATAGCATTATCTTCTTTCTTAGCAGTGACTGCCTGTAAAAAAAATGAAACGGCGGGACCAGTAGAAAAAACAGAAAACAAAGCCGCTGAAGAATTTGTAGTAGACTCTGTGAAAGTCAATGACTCTACAAAAATTACTGATTCTTTAAAAGTGAGCTTTACTTCAAAGCTCTTGGTTTTCCCTACTTTAAAAGATAAAAAACTGTTAGACAGCATCTATTTCCAGAATGAAAAGATTAAAGATTTTTCCAAAGCCGGTCTTCAGGCTTATCTGGATAATGAAAAAAATAGTTATTTCAATTCTGTAAAAAATGATAATAAAGACTGGGTTTCAGATGTCACTTATGCTCAAAACTGGTATTCAAGCTCGCATATGAATCTTATTTCTAATACCAACGGTTATATGCATATTCAATATTTGGGAAGCGGATATGAAGGCGGAGCGCACGATAACTACGGGTTTTCTGAAAGGGTTTTTGATCTTAAAAACAGCAAAAAATTAGAATTGAAAGACATTACTTCAATGCCTAAAAATAAAATTGAAGCCATTCTGATGAAAAATATTGATAAAATGAATAGTGGTACGATGGATGGGGACGGAGAAGTGAAAAACTCAGAAATGCTTTTAGTGGATAAAATTCCGGCATCTGATAACTTTTATTTTGATGATAAAAACCTGTATTTTCACTACAGTCCCTATGAAATTGCTGCTTTTGCTGCCGGAGATATTACAATTCCGGTTTCGTGGGACGACCTCAAAGGCACATTAAATACAGAATTTAAAGAAAGAATGAAAATTAAGTAAATTAATGCTTCCAGTTTTGGAAGCATTTTTTAATTTTGTGCTAATGGACAAAGTAGCTTTTATTATCAATCCTTTTTCGGCCAAAAAAAACTATCAGCCGTTTTTAAACGAACTTAAAACAAAGGTTAATAACCCATTGTATTATGTGTCAGAATCTATTCCCGGAACAGAAGAGTTTATTCAGTCCCATTTTGAAGAGGTAGATGTTTTCGTGGCAATAGGAGGTGATGGAACTATTTCTACAGTGGCCAAAAGCCTTATTAATACAGAAAAAATTCTGGCAATTTTTCCGGCAGGTTCAGGAAATGGGTTTTCCAATGAAACACAATTCAGTAAAAACCTTGATGAACTTTTAGAAAAAATAAAAATCAAAAACTCCAGAAAGATTGATACTTTCACGGTAAACGACAGGCTTTCCATCAATGTTTCGGGAACGGGATTTGACGGTAAAGTCGTTAAAGAATTTGAAAAAACAAGCCGTGGATTCAAAAACTATATCAAAGTTTCCCTAAAAACCTTTTTCAATTACAAGCCCATCAAGGTGAAATTTTTTGATGAAGAATATCAACAATACAATGGAAGGTATCTGATGATGAACATCGCCAATACGCGCCAGTTTGGTAACAATGCTTATATTGCTCCGAAAGCCAGTAAAAGTGATGGACTGGTTGACATGGTTTTGGTAAAAAAGTTTCCATTAACGTATTCTGCACTCTTTGCTTTCCGAATGTTTACCAAAAGACTGAAAGATGATGAATATGTAACTTATCTTCCGGTCTCTGAAATATCATTTAAGGTCAATACCAAAAACTGGCATCTGGATGGTGAATTCAATAAGATCAAATCACCGATTCATGTTAAAGTTCAACCTGCAAGTTTGAGTATTTTGATTTAAAGTTTTTGGGTACGAGGTGCGGGTTAATTTTGTTTCGGGTTTACTAGTTGCTGGTTGTTTGGTTTCTAGTTATGTTTTACACACAACCTAAAACCTTGAACTTTGAACCTTGAACCTTGATTCTCTCCCTAATCCCGGCAACCTAAAACCTGCCACCTATTTACACTTCCAGTTTCTTTTCTACTTCAGCCGGATGATCCAGGCAGTATTGAAGTTGCTTCTTATCAAGTTGTTTTTCCCAGTTGGCAACCACTACGGTAGCAACAGAATTTCCTATTACATTGGTAAGCGCTCTGCATTCGCTCATGAACTTATCAATTCCAAGAATTAAAGTCATTCCTGCAATTGGAATTTCAGGAACTACGGCCAGTGTTGCTGCAAGGGTAACAAAACCGGCACCGGTAACGCCTGCAGCACCTTTTGAACTTAGCATAGCCACCAAAAGAAGCATCAGTTGCTTTTCGATGGGAAGATGAATATTTAATGCCTGCGCAATAAAGAGAGAGGCCAGGGTCATATAAATATTCGTTCCGTCAAGATTGAAAGAATATCCGGTAGGAACCACAAGACCTACAATAGCGCGTGAACAGCCTGCTTTTTCAAGTTTTTCCATAATTCCCGGCAGGGCAGACTCTGATGAGCTTGTACCCAAAACAAGAAGAAACTCTTCTTTAAGATAGAAAAGAAGTTTGAAAATATTGAATCCGTTATACCATGCTACCGCTCCCAATACCAACACCACAAAAAGAGCAGAAGTGATGTAAAATGTGCCCACCAAAAAAATAAGATTTATGACCGAGTGAAGCCCATATTTACCGATCGTAAAAGCCATTGCTCCGAAAGCACCTATTGGGGCCAGCTTCATCAGCATATGAACAATTTTAAATACCGGAGTTGATAAATCTTGTAGGAAATCAGTTACTTTCTGGCTCTTTTCTTTTGTTAAAACCAAAGCAACTCCCATTAAAATTGCTACCAAAAGTACCTGAAGAATATTTTCACCCACCAACGGACTGAATAAAGTCTCCGGAATAATATTCATAATAAACCCTGTGAGCGTTGATTCATGAGCTTTTGCCTGATATTGTGAAACATCCCCTGAAAGAGTAGAAGGATCAATATTTAAACCATGTCCCGGCTGTAGAATATTTCCCACTAATAATCCGATGATGAGAGCCAGAGTTGAAAAGGTGAAAAAGTAGATCATTGCTTTGATTGCAATTCTGCCAACTTTTTTCAAATCGGTCATGTGGGCGATTCCTAACGTAAGTGTAATAAAGATTACCGGAGCGATAATCATTTTTACCAATTTGATGAATCCATCTCCCAAAGGTTTCATCTTTTCTCCTAATTCAGGATAAAATTTTCCTAGAAGAATACCTGCAATGATGGCGATAATCACCTGGAAATAAAGCTGATTGTGTATTTTTTTTGCTTTCAAAGAACAGTCGTTTTGTTTTTTTAAGGGCGAAAATTAAGAAAATTTATCTGAAAACATGACAAAAGTCATTGAAAAGATCTGGCGTTTGGTATATGGGAAGATGAAAAAAAGCCTGGGCTTCATTCGAAGAATGAAGCCCAGGATGTATTTTTGATTTGTTATATAAATATTATTCCACTGCAACAGAATCATCTCCACGACCGTCTGCTACTGCGTGAATATTTCCGTTCTCATCAAGAACAATCATTTCGGTTTTACCAATATATTTTGTCTTTTCAATGACGTAATTCTTGCTTTTCAGTTCAGAAATAGTACTTTCCGGAAAATTATTTTCAACAGTAATGGTTTCCGGAAGCCACTGATGGTGGAATTTGGGTGCATTCACCGCAATATTGGCATTCAGTTTAAAATCTACCACATTCACGATAGACTGATACACTGAAGTCGGAATTGTAGTTCCTCCCGGTGTTCCCACGACCATATAAGGCTTTCCATTTTTAAGAATAATAGTTGGGGTCATAGAAGAGAGCATTCTCTTGTTAGGTTGTATTGAATTAGCTTCTCCGCCTACAGCTCCAAACATATTCGGTACACCTGGTTTGATAGAGAAATCATCCATTTCATTATTTAAAAAGAATCCTGCACCTGAAACAAGGACTTTACTTCCATAGTATCCATTAAGTGTAGTGGTTACAGAAGCCGCATTTCCATCCTTATCCAATACTGAAATATGAGTAGTTTGCATAGATTCTTTAGGTTGTTCTATGATTTTACCTACTTCTGCACTTGGAGTAGCCTTGTCAAAACTAAAGCTTTTCCATCTGCCTTTAAGATATTCGTCAGAGATCAGATAAGATGTTTTATCCTGAATAAAATCAGGATCTCCCATATATTCTGCTCTGTCTGCATAAGCCCGGCGTTCTGCTTCGGTCATAATCTGGACCGCTTTTGTAGAGTTTTGCTGGTATTTTTCAAGATTTTCAAAACTTGCCATTCTTAGCATTTGAGCCAGAAGAACTCCACCGCTTGAAGGTAAAGGCATGGTAACAACATTGCTTCCTTTATAGTCGAATTCCAGAGCTTTTCTTTCGGCAACTTTATAATTTTTAAGATCTTCCAGGGTGATGATTCCGTTTCCTCTTTTCATTTCGGCAACCAGAAGATCAGCTGTTTTTCCTTCATAAAAACCTTTAGCGCCTAGTTTTTGGATCAGTTTCAGGGTTTCTGCCAGATCTTTTTGGATCAACAGATCACCGGCTTTCCACGGAGCATCTTTTACAAAAATAATCGAAGATTTATTATGTTTCTGGAATTTTTCTCTTTGGTTATTCAGCATTTCTGCTTCTTTATCCGTAATGGCAAATCCTTTTTCCGCCAGATCAATTGCGGGTTGGATAATTTTTTCCATAGGAAGCTTACAGTATTTCAGCGTAGCAAAGAATCCTGCTACACTTCCGGGAATACCTACTGCCAGTCTTCCATTTTGGGAAAGATCTGTGTCCGCTTTTCCTTTTTTATCAATATACATATCCCGGGAAGCTTTTTTAGGAGCTGTCTCCCTGTAATCCAGTGTAAATTTTTCACCGTTATTCTTTACGCCTACCAAAAACCCACCTCCTCCGATATTTCCTGCCTGAGGATAAACCACAGCAAGAGCGTATTGTGTTGCGGTAACGGCATCATAGGCATTTCCTCCCATTTTTAAGATTTTAGCTCCCGCTTCACTGGCTAATGGGTGTGCAGAGACTACAACACCTTTCTTCTTTACCTGTACTTCTTTGATAATATTGATATCTGTGAACTGAGCCCAGCTGAGTTGAGCTGCCAAAAGCATCGAAGCAATTAAAATCTTCTTCATATGATTGTTTTTTCTTACAACAAAATTATTGAATTTTAAGTTAATGTCAACTGATGATGATTGGATTTGATTATTTCTATTGTTTTGGAGAATTTTTACTGGCTGTTAGTCCCTTTTACCAGAGAAATATTTTTAAACACACCTTTTTTATTATGGTTGACATGTTTTTTTTACTTTTGTACAATTCTAAAAAAATCTGAAAAATGGAATCCTATACGGAAAGAATACTGATTACAGGTGCCTTGGGACAAATTGGTACCGAACTTACGAACAGACTTGTTGAAATTCACGGAGCGGAAAACGTTGTTGCTTCAGGATTGGACAGATGGCAGGAAGGAATTACTTCTGCCGGACATTACGAAAGAATGGATGTTACCAATACTCAATTGGTAAGACAGGTGATTCATGATTATGAGATCACGACAGTGTATCACCTCGCTTCTCTTTTATCCGGAACTTCGGAAAAGCAGCCTATTTTTGCGTGGAAACTGAATCTTGAACCACTACTTCATTTTTGTGAAATGGCTAAAGAAGGGCTTCTTAAAAAGATCTTCTGGCCAAGTTCTATCGCGGTATTTGGAAAAGGAATTCCAAAGCATGATGTAGGACAGGATGTAGTGTTGAACCCAACAACTGTTTATGGGATCTCTAAAATGGCAGGGGAGAAGTGGTGTGAATACTATTTCGATAAATATGGTGTGGATGTAAGAAGTATCAGATATCCTGGATTGATCTCCTGGAAGACTCCTGCAGGAGGTGGAACTACTGACTATGCAGTTGAGATTTTCTACAAAGCGATTGAAGAAGGGAAGTATACAAGTTTCATTTCCGAGAATACAGGAATGCCGATGTTGTATATGGATGATGCCATCAATGCAACCTTGAAATTAATGGATGCTCCAAAAGAAAGTTTGACGGTTCGTTCTTCTTATAATTTGGGTGGAATGTCATTTACTCCAAAAGAATTGGCAGAAGAAATCACAAAAGAAATTCCAGATTTTACGATTGATTATAACCCGGATTTCAGACAGGCGATTGCAGATTCTTGGCCGGCATCTATTGATGATTCAGTAGCGAAAAAAGACTGGGGCCTGACTTATGATTTCGGAATTTCTGAAATGACAAAAGATATGATCAAGAATCTGAAAGTAAAATTAGGGAAGGATTAATAATGTAAAGTAATACTTTAATTATTTTTGTTTTTAACATCTGATTTATAGTATTTTATATAATTTATATAAACTTTAATTTAAATGGTATTATTGACTTTTAACATCACTTGTATTGAGGCTGAAGTAAAAAATGGCTCTCAAATTACTGATGATGAACGATTGAAAATTACAGAAGATAATACCAAAGCGATTCTTAGAATTTTAGATATTCATGATATCAAATCAAGTTTTTTTGTAGAGGTTTCCCTCACTGAAAAACTTCATAATTTAATAAAAGCAATTTCATCCAAAGGGCATGAAATTGCTTTTTATAATAAAGGGTCAAATCCGGAAGAAATTGAAAATGCCAAGAAGAATATTCAGGATCTTCTGGAAAAGCAGATCAGAGGAATTCGTCAGAAAGATGTAAAAGTTTCTCAGGAAACTTTGAAGATGATGGAATTTAATTATGTCTCCAATATCGATAATGCCAATATTCTTTTTCCCTTCAAAAGACTTAAAAGAGATACTGTAATCACAGAAGAAGACGGACTGAGTATTGTCCCGGAAAGTATCTCTCCGTACAGTCAGCTGCCTTATAATGATTTTGTATTTCAGATCCTACCGATGAAGTATTATCAGAATATGGTTCTGGAAACTTTGCAGAATGAAGAATTTGTACTGATTTATCTGAACACATGGCAGTTTACAGATTTCAAGAAATACCGTTTTGATATTCCTTTTTACCGAAGCTTATTTTCGGGCAAAAAAATGGAGGACAAATTAGATGCCCTCCTTACTTTTCTCAATGACAGGGAAATGGCTACTTCCCGTATGAAAGATTATATTTTTTAGGTGTTAGGTTGCAGGTAGTGGGAGTTAGGAAAGAACTATTTCTAGTGATAACAGATATTCAATTTCTAAACCTCTAACCTCTAACCTTAAACCTTGAACTTTGAACTCAAAAACTCGAAGCCTGCATCTCTAGCTCAGTTCAAAAAGTGTAATCTCCGGCAGTACACCCACTCTTCCAGGATATCCCAATACGCCAAATCCTCTGTTTACATATAATAGTTTCCCTTCGCTTTCGTATAAGTCAGCCCATTTTGGATATTTGTATTGTACTGGTGACCATTTTACATTTTTAAGATCTAAACCAAACTGCATTCCATGGGTATGTCCCGAAAGGGTTAAGTGGATATTTGAAGGGTGTTTTTTGACTACATAATCAAAGTGGGTAGGGTCGTGGCTCATCAGAATCTTCGTAGCGGATTCAGGTACTCCTTTTAAAGCATCATCTATTCTTCCGAATTGAGGAAATGGTTTCAATCCCCAGTTTTCAACTCCAAGAATGTATAGTTTTTCTCCGTTTTTTTCAATGACTCTGTGTTCGTTTCTCAGCATATCGAAGCCAGCCTGTTTTTCATAGCCAATTAAGGTGTCAAGATTTTCTTTTTTAGCTGCAGGTGATTCCCAGGTTACGTAATCTCCGTAATCATGATTTCCTAATACAGCTAATTTTCCGTCTTTGGCCTTAATTTTTGAAAACAAGGGAATAAAAGGTTTGAACTCGTCCGCAACGTTGTTTACCATATCTCCGGTAAATAATACCAGATCAGGTTTCTGCTCGTTGATCAGGTCAATCGCATGCTGCAATTTACTGGGGTCTGAGAAGCTTCCGCTGTGAACATCTGAAATCTGAATGATTTTATATCCTTTAAAGCTTTTCGGAAGGTTAGTAAAATTTACCCTTACTCTCCTTACTTTATGTCTGTACTTTCCAAACGTAATTCCGTCTATGAAAAGAGCGGAAAGAACTCCACTCATTCCCAAACCAACCAGACTCAGGAATTTCCTTCTCTCCGGGAAGAAATTCTCCGAAGGTTTGGCAAAACCTATCAGGTAGCCTCCGGTTCTGATGATATCATCAATTAATAAAAACAGGACCACGAATACTTTTGGAAGAATGAAGATCAAAAATAATGAAATCATGATCTGGGCTCTTACCATACTTCTGTCTGATCTCTGGTAGTGAGTGACTTCGTAAGCGAAAATCCCGTACACGACCAAAGAAATTACCCAATATCCGATTCTGATCCAGAAATTATCGGTAAGCGTTCTGATGGCCTGATAAATATACACTTCCAAAAAAAGGAAGATTCCGGCGATGATTAAAAAATTCTTTTGCATGTCTGATCAAAAAAAGCACAAAGAATAAACTTCCCTGTGCTTTTATATTTTTAATGGTTTAAATATTACTTTTTAGGAAATCTATAAACGATAGCATTGATGTTCATTCCGGCACCTACCGAAGTCATCACAATGTTACCATTATCTTTAAACGATTGACCCTCCATTTTTCCTTTAATTATAATATCATACATGGTAGGAATTGTGGCTACAGAAGTATTTCCAAGGTCCTGAATTGTCATTGGAGAGATTGCATGATCGTATTCTTTCACATCATAAAGCCTGTGAAGCCTTTCAATCATGGCGTAGTCCATTTTAGCGTTTGCCTGGTGAATTAAGATTTTATCTATATCTTCAATAGAAAGATTTGCATCGGTAATGGTATCTTTGATGGCAACCGGTACATTTTTAAGAGCGTATTCGTAGATTTTTCTTCCTAACATCCTTACATAAAGACGTTTTTGATCTGCTTCTTTATTGATAGATGGTTGATTTTCAAGGTAGTTTAATTCCGGCCCATTGTCACAGATCGTGTTATGAGCAATAATTCCTACATTTTCTTCGTCAGTTGCTTTTACTACTACAGCTCCGGCACCATCAGCAAAAATCATTCTGTTTCTGTCGTATGGATCAGTTACTCTGCTTAAAGTCTCTCCTCCGATAACAAGAATTGTTTTAGCTACTTTAGCTTTGATAAGATTATCTGCCAAAATCATAGCTTCAACCCATCCCGGACATCCGAAAACCATATCATACGTTACACATTTTCTGTTTTTGATTCCCAGTTTATTTTTTACTCTCGCTGCCATTGTTGGCATAAAATCAGCGTATCCGTTTTCAGTAACTTCCCCGAAATTGCTTGCGTAGATGATATAATCCAATTCTTCGCCGTTTACTTTTGCATCCTCAAGGGCAATTTTTGCAGCTTCATAACCGATTTGAGAGTTGGAAAGATCATCCTCAATGAATCTCCTGTTTTCGATTTCTGTAATCTCTACAAATTTCGCAATGGTCTCTTCCACAGGCTTTTCAATCTTTACTCCGTCTTCAGTGTAGAACTCGGAATTCATGAAGTAATCTCTACCAATAACTCTGTTCGGAATATAAGATCCAGAGCCAATAATGATCGTATTCGGCATTCGTTTATATGATTTTTTTAAAGATGCAAAGTTAATAATTAATATTAATAACGGAGAATTAAAAATATTATTAAATTTGCAAAAATTGTACTTTACAATCTATGAAAAACAACTCGTCCTTAAAAGGCTTACTTATTGCAGCTGTGGCGTTTATCGTTGCCTTTGGGATTTACTTCCTTTTTTTAGCCAAGAAGAATTATTATGTGGTAGATAATCCTACCCCGAATACATATTACTTTAAGATCAATAACGGATCTGAAGGAATTATTTCAGCGGGGCAGTATGTGCATGTGGATTTGAATAAAGGGAAAAACTCTATTCAGGTTTTTGATCAGAACAAAAAAATGCTTTACGATTCTGCATTTGAAGTCAATAAACTTCGTGGTTTGATTAATATTACACACCAGGATTACTATGTAAACGATCAGTATTACGGATACAATCTTAAAAAAGATTCGTTACTGGCCAACCTTGATAAAACTGTTATTGACGGAAAGGATTATTACGGAGGAGCAAGACGCTTCAATAAGCTTTACACAGAAGATTTTTATTACAATGTAGATGAAGACTATGACAAAGTGATCAAAAATATCCAGAAAGTGGAATCACGATCCAAAATCTTCAGAAAGCAGGATTACCTAAATTATTACAAAGAATATTACAAGTTTTAAGTTTTGACAAAAGATATCACCAAAGTTACTCCCTACAATTCAGAGGCTACAAAAAAAAGCCAGGTAGAGGATATGTTCGACAACATTGCACCGAAGTATGACCTTCTGAACCATGTTTTATCCATGAAAATTGATGTTTTATGGAGAAATAAACTGGTAAGATGGATGAAAAATGATAATCCGCAGGAAGTGCTGGATGTGGCTACAGGAACGGGAGATCTGGCAATTACTATTGAAAAAGGAACCGGTTCTAAAGTAGTTGGATTAGATTTATCACAACAAATGCTGAATGTTGGCGTTATTAAAATAAAAAAACTTAAATTAGACGGCAAAATTTCCATGCAAAAAGGAGATGCAGAAAATTTACCTTTCGAGGACAATAGATTTGATGCTGTTTCCGTTGCATTTGGAGTAAGGAATTTTGAAAACCTTACCAAAGGTTTGGCAGAGTTAAGAAGAGTAGTTAAAGATAACAAAAGTGTTTATATACTGGAGTTTTCAAAGGTTGAGGGTTTCATGGGACCATTTTATATGTTTTACTTTAAAAATATATTACCTGCCATTGGCAGATTGGTTTCTAAGGATAATAGGGCGTATACATACCTTCCGGATTCTGTAAATGCTTTTCCTTTCGGGGAGAAGATGAAGCAAATTCTTTTAGATACGGGATTTAAGAAAGTTGAATATAAAAAATTAAGTTTAGGTATAGCCACAATTTATAAAGCAACAAAGTAACCTATGAATAAATTTCTATTAAAAGCACTGGTTTTAACCTCAGTAAATGTTGCCGTTTTTGCAAACGCGCAATTCAGAACCCGAAACAGAATGGATAAGTTGGAAGATTTCGACGAACAGAAATTCAGTTGGGGGTTTTATTTGAACGGGAACAGACTGGATTACCGCATTGTTTTGCATCCGAAATATGGGATGAATGATAATGAAAACCTTGTTACCTCCAAGGAAAGTTATAGTTTCGGTGCCGGGCTTATTGCAAAATGGAGACTGAATGACTATCTTGATGTAAGAGTAGAACCAGGGTTACAGTTTGCACAAAGACAGTTGACTTTTAATACTCAATCCAATGACATTTATGCAGGTGGATCTTTAACTAATCCTCCTTTTATGCCATTCCCTTTACAGGAAAAGGATAAAGTAAGAGAAATTAAATCTACTTTGATTGATATTCCGGTACTTTTGGAACTTCACGGTCAAAGATGGTACAATTCAAGGCCTTACGTTGCTGCAGGGGTGAACTATGTTGTAAACCTTCAGTCTAACTCAAGTTCTACAGATGATAACATGCAGGGAATCTACAGATCTACAACGCACAACTTTGCATGGTCTGCAGAAATGGGAATTCAGTTTTATTTCAACAAGTTTAAACTGACTCCTGCTGTAAGAGGAACATTCTTCATGAACAACGAAAAAGTGGCAGATAATGCTACTACACCTCCTTACTGGTCATCTGCGATCTCTACATTGCAGACAAGAGCGGTAATGTTCGTTCTGAAATTTGAATAAAAAATATTGTATTAAAAAATACACAGGAGGTGCACTAGCGCCTCCTTTTTTATTGTTATATCAAAATATAGAGTGTTTTATTTTTGTTAGTGTTATTATTTTTTTATTTTTGCTTTTAGTTAGAATATACAAACCTGAAATGCTTCAAGATTTAGAAAACAATTTTTCAGAATTAGAGAGAAAGATTTCGACTCTGCAAAAGAACTATAAAAATCTTACGGAAAATTTAAAAGAATTAAATTTTGAGCATGAAGAGTTGAAGAAGAAATATGATGAGGAAAGAAGAAAGAATCAGGTATTAGCAGAAGAACAAAAAAATATAAAACTTTATTCAGCAATATCAGGAAATCCTGAACACAATAGGTTAATGAAAAACCATATCAACAGATTGGTGAAAGAAATTGATTTCTGTATTGCTCAGCTTCAAAACAGTGGATTATAATGGAGGTAAGGAGAATAACCGTCAACATTGCAGGAAGAGTGTATCCGCTGAACGTACCGGCAGCAGAGGAAGAAACTTTGCGTAAAGTAGGGAAGCAGATCGAGAATATGATTAAAGATTTTGAACAGAATTTCGATGTAAGAGATAAACAGGATGCTTTGGCAATGTGTGCCCTTAAACTGGGAACCAATGCAGAAGTAGTTTCTCTTAACTACGAGAAAAATATTAATTCAACCAACGAAAGATTAACGCAGATTAATCAATCGTTGAATGAAATCGGGAAATAGATTTTTTTTCCTGAAAAGTACTGCCTACAATAATTCTAACACATTAAAGGTAAACTCAACGCTAAACAATTACCGAACAAATGTCCATTGAATGGCGTGCCGGACTTCCGGATTACAGACAGTGGAAATCAGTTCAAATCGTGTTGATTAGGAGTTTACTCTCAATCTCTGGATTATTGTAGGCTTTTTTTATTGAACAAGGATATGAATACAATTAAAACTCAATATAAATTATGATAGAAGTTATAGTCGGTGTTGTTTGTTTAGTAATCGGAGCTGTCGTGGGAATGTTTTTTTCCAGAAGTTCTCTGAATACTAAAGCAAAATTCATCATAGATGATGCAAAGAAAAATGCCGAAAACCTTATAGAAAAAGCTAACGTTCAGGCTGAATCCATAAAGAAAGAAAAGAATCTTCAGGCTAAAGAAAAATTCCTGGAATTGAAATCACAGCATGATGCAGATATTCAATCCCGCGAAAAGAAAATGCAGGAAGTTGAAAAGAGAACGAAAGACAAGGAGCACAAGCTGAATGACGAGCTTAGCAAGACTGGAAAACTTGAAAAAGATTTAGACAAGCAGATTGCAGATTATGCTAAGAAAAATGAAATTCTTGAAAAGAAACAACAGGAATTAGATACAGCTACTGCCAAGAAAGTAGAAGTACTTGAGAAAATCTCTAATTATACAGCAGATGAAGCGAAAGCAGAATTGGTAGAAACCATGAGAGCTGAAGCTAAAACAAGAGCACAGGCACATGTTCAGAGCATCATGGAAGAGGCTCAGATGAATGCTAAAAATGAAGCGAGAAAAATCGTTATCCAAACGATCCAGAGAATCGGAACAGAGCAGGCTATCGAAAATTCAGTATCAGTTTTCAATATTGAATCTGATGAAGTAAAAGGTAGAATTATCGGTAGAGAAGGTAGAAATATCCGTGCTTTAGAAGCCGTAACAGGAGTAGAAATTATTGTTGATGATACTCCGGAAGCTATTCTTCTTTCATGTTTTGATCCTGTAAGAAGAGAGATTGCAAGACTGTCACTTCACAGATTGGTAACCGATGGTAGAATTCACCCGGCAAGAATCGAAGAAGTTGTAGAAAAAACAAGAAAACAGATCGAGGAGGAAATCATCGAAGTGGGTAAGAGAACGATCATTGATTTAGGAATCCACGGATTACACCCAGAATTGATCAAAATCGTAGGGAGAATGAAGTACCGTTCTTCTTACGGACAAAACTTACTACAGCACTCAAGAGAAGTAGCTAATATTGCTGCAACAATGGCAGCTGAGTTAGGATTAAACGTAAAATTAGCTAAAAGAGCAGGTCTTTTACACGATATCGGGAAAGTTCCTGAGCAGGAATCAGAATTACCACACGCCCTTTTAGGTATGCAGTGGGCTGAGAAATACGGTGAGAACCCTGAAGTAGTAAATGCTATCGGAGCTCACCACGACGAAATTGAAATGAAGTCATTATTATCTCCGATCATTCAGGTTGCCGATGCGATCTCTGGAGCTAGACCGGGAGCAAGAAGACAGGTATTGGAATCTTATATTCAGAGATTAAAAGACCTTGAATCTGCAGCATTAAGCTTCGATGGAGTATCAAGTGCTTACGCGATCCAGGCAGGTAGAGAACTGAGAGTAATGGTAGAGAGTGGAAAAGTAAATGACGAAGTAGCGTCTCAGCTTTCTTACGACATCTCTGAGAAAATCCAGAATGAACTGACTTATCCGGGACAGGTAAAAGTAACAGTAATCAGAGAAACGAGAGCTGTGAATATTGCCAGATAATAATCAGAAAAAGATATTTGATAAAAACCTTTCAAGAAATTGAAAGGTTTTTTATTTTTATCAAAACTTAAAAATGCAAGAACTGTCCCTGTCTTCAAAACTGAAGTACATTTTCTCTATTCCCGTTATTATTTCTGCCTTAGGCTATTTTGTAGATATTTATGACCTTCTTTTATTCGGTATTGTTAGAATTCCAAGTTTAAAAGCTTTAGGGCTTAATCCGGATGCGGACGGAACCTTTATACTGAATTGCCAGATGGTAGGACTTCTTATTGGAGGAGTATTCTGGGGTATTTTCGGAGACAAAAAGGGAAGGCTTTCTGTACTGTTTGGATCTATTCTGGTCTATTCATTAGCCAATATCGCCTGTGGTTTTCTTCCTTATTTTCCCAAAGAGCATTTGGTGTACCAATATGCCGGTTTAAGGTTCATAGCAGGTATTGGGCTTGCCGGAGAGCTCGGAGCAGGAATTACACTGGTTTCTGAGAGTCTGCCGAAGAATTTAAGAGCAATCGGAACCTCAGTGGTTGCTGGTTTTGGATTAATGGGTGCTGTAGTAGCTCAGCTTACCGTAGAACTGGCCGGAGGATGGAATATTTCTTACATTATCGGTGGCATCATGGGAATTATGTTATTGATACTGAGAATAAGCGTATCGGAATCCGGAATTTATAAGAATCTTGAGCATAAAAACATCTCAAAAGGAAACTTTCTCTCCTTTTTTACCAATAAAGACCGATTGATAAGGTATTTAAAATGTATTGCCGTAGGATTGCCTACATGGTATTGCATAGGGATTCTGGCCGTTTTAGCCAATCAGTTTGCTCCTGAATTAGGTATTACAGAGATCAATCCCGGAAAAGCAATTATGTGGGCTTACGTGGGGATTTCTGTCGGTGATCTGTTGAGTGGTTTTATTTCCCATGCTTTAAAATCCCGTAAAATGGCCATCTTTTATATGCTGATCTTTACCCTGATCGGGGTGGCAATCATGTTATTTGGTAATACGAATACAGAAACGAAATATTATCTGTTTTGTGTATGGCTTGGTTTCGGAACAGGATACTGGGCAATGTTTGTGACATTGGCCGCAGAGCAGTTCGGAACGAATATCAGAAATACTGCCACCACAACCGTTCCTAATATGGTAAGAGGGTTGGTGCCAGTAATGATATTTGCTTTTGATTCCCTTAAAGGACATTTCCCTGTTGTAGAAAGTGCTGCCATAGTAGGAGTAGTGGTATTCGGGCTTGCATTTTATTCTTCACTTACCATTTCTGAGACCCACGACAGAGACCTTGAATTTACAGAATAATTTAACTTGTTTAATAAATAAGATGCTGATAATCCTTATTTTGAATATAATAATGAAGTTATAATCAATAAATTATTAAATTTTATTCTGGTTTTTGTTGTAAGTGTTTAATATTTGTTTAACTTTGGAAAGTAACTAAAACTATATTTTTAATCAAAACTAAACCACATGAACATTATGAAAAACGCTAAAAAGCTGAGAAAGCAAGATTTGAAAAATATTACAGGAGGAGTAAGCGGTAAGCCGGATTTATCTCTTTGCGGATGCAGCTGCTCAGGTG
Organism: Chryseobacterium indologenes; assembly: GCF_002025665.1. GTDB lineage: Bacteria > Bacteroidota > Bacteroidia > Flavobacteriales > Weeksellaceae > Chryseobacterium > Chryseobacterium metallicongregator. Next base: position 1,713,365 of record NZ_CP018786.1, read on the forward strand.
CTGTAACAGGTCCTGATTATTGCTCCATATATATGGGCTGTCTACAAGTTTATACTTGTGGAGAGGTTTAAGAAATTATTTCAATACGAAATAAACATTTCCACATTTAATACGCAAAAGCCTTTTGGAGTTTCAAAAGGCTTTTGTTTTTCAAGAATTTATTTTTTTATATTATCAATCATTACAAGTAACAGACTAATTAAGAAGCTAACCTTAGGAGGAAAACAATTTAACATATCATCTATGTGTATCCTTTAATCTCCAATTTTAAAAATCAACAAATGGGTTGATTGTGCTTTTAAAGTCATTCCACTTCCTGTACAGTTTCCGGACTGTCCTCTTCCCAAATTCACTTGCCAGTTCCTATTTCCTGTAACAGTTGTTGTATAAATGATATTACCACCATGATTAGAAGTTGCTCCTTCTATGTGGCTAGCTGTGCTGTGTACTCTTGTAGTGGCAGTGGTTCCTTCCGGAAAATCAAGATAATAGGAACTTATAGTACAACCTGTTGCATTGTGTATTGCTTCATAAACAAATGTAATCTGATATGTACCTGGTGGAAATGTAATGTTAGAGCTATTAGGGTCATAAATAAGACCGGGGATTGCATTTTTAATTTGTAAAAGATTGAATACCCTTGTAGATTGACCTATACTCTGTGAAATTAAAAAGCTTGGAATATCAGCCGTAACTCTAAAATAGGCTGGCATAGGAGTTGAAATATCCGGACTCATTTTTTGGCAGACACTGCCATCAAAGTAATAATAACCTACTGCGTTCATATTAATTCTCTGTGAAGTAGTATTTCCTCCACTGATGTCTGTAATATAGATCATAGTACTTCTTTCATTTGCAGTATATAATGCATCTCCTTTGTTGGTAAGCTGCTGTCTGGTAAGTCTCGGAACGGTAACGCCATCTTTTTTAGATAGATCAGCAGGGCTGGAAACAATATCAAGAGTTGTTGCCGGAGATGATGTATTGATACCAATCTGAGAGAAAAATAAGATTGGTAATAAATTACTTATTAGAAGAAAATTTTTTTTCATAATGTTACTTTTTTGGGTTTTTTTAAAAAATTTTCGAAAGACATCTTAAATTTATTAGAAATTGAGCAATTAAAATTTAAAACAGCATACATCATATATAAAATTTGTTTATTTATAATATATACAGAATGCAAAAATTTCAATCCTATTAAAATTATGTATAGAAAAGCCTAAAAAAAATAGTTCAATATGGATAAACATTTCCACATTTAATATGCAGAACCCTTTTGATTCCAAAAGGGTTCTGCTCTTTTTAATGGATTATATAAAGAAGACTGCCGATGCTTATCGTTACCCATAGGATAATTGCCATAACCAAAGGTTTTAATCCGATTGATTTCAGCGTTTGAATAGAAAGGGTAGAACCAATCAAAAATAAAGTCAGATTCAGACCGGATTTTGCCAGAACAGTAATTGAAGTGCTGAAACGGTCAAGAATGGGGAAATAAGTGTTCAAAAGGATCGCCACAATGAAATACCCAATAAACCAGGGAATCTTTATTTTGGAATCTTTACTTTTAAAAATAAACATGGTAATCAGTGAAACAGGGATAATCCATAAAGCACGTGCTAATTTCACAGTAGTAGCTATTTTCAAGGCTTCATCTCCATATTTGCTGGCAGCACCTACTACAGAACTCGTATCATGAATTCCCACGGCACACCAAAGTCCAAACTGTTCCTGTGAAAGATTCAGAAGATGTCCTATGGCAGGATAAACAAACAGCGCAATAGAATTTAAGGTAAAAACAATGGCCAGTGCAAGAGAAATCTGTTTCGTACTGGGTTTAATAATAGGAGATACGGCTGCAATGGCACTCCCACCACAAATAGCAGTTCCTGCGGAAAGAAGATAAGATAAAGGTCTTTCGAGTTTAAATAATTTTCCCAGAAAATATCCTAACACCATTACAGTAACAATACTTACAACGGTCAACATCAGTCCTGTTTTTCCTGCGTGAAGTGCTTCGTCCAGTTTCAGCCCGAATCCCAGACCTACAATTGAAATCTGCAGCAGCAAATGAATATAGTGATGAAGGTGTTTTTCAAATGGATTTCCGATAAAAACAACCAGGAAAAAACCTAGAGCCAGAGCGATTGGAGAAGATATAAGTGGTGTAAGGCATAATACAGCCAAAACAATAAAAAATACTTTCCGTGTCATTTCATTTTGAATGAAATCTTTCATAATGCGAATTTTTAAAATCTGCATCAAAATTCCGGAAAATACTATTATAAAGTAAATTGTATTTTGTTATATCGGATAACTAAAAGTTATATCTTTGCTTATTGCTTATTGCTTATTGCTTATTGCTTATTGCTTATTGCTTATTGCTTATTGCTTATTGCTTATTGCTTATTCTGCAAATCTCAGAAAAAGCCTGATCAGTTCAGATTGTTCGCCTTTAGGAAGAATAAAATGAAAATCTCTTTCAATACTGAAGTTTTTAATATCCATCACGGTCAGTATATTGTTTTTCAGTTCATTCAAAATAGTACTGATGGAAAGAAACGCCATACATTCTGAGTGGAGAAGATAATTTTTAATACTTTCACTACTTCCAAGCTGCATGACGGTATTCAATTCATGGAGATTGATTTCCTTTTCTTTAAGCCTGTTTTGTATATACTCCAAAGTCCCGGAACCCTGTTCTCTGAAAATCAGATCCTGTTGATAGAGATCTTTCAAATGCAATGTCTTATGAGCAAGAGGATGATCGGATTTTGCAGCCAGAACAATTTCATCCGGCTTGAATGTTTTATACTCGAAATAAGAAGACTGAGATTCACCTTCAATAATACCCAGATCAATTTTTTCTTCTTTTAAAAGTAAGGAGATCGTTTCTGTATTTCCCGTAAGAAGTTCAATCTTGATATCTTTATAATAAGAATTGAATTTGGCCAAAATCTCTGGTAAAATATACTGTGCTACGGTTGTACTTGCCCCGATAATCAGTTTTCCTTTATGCTGTTGATTGATCTGGCTGATCTCAAATTCCATATCACGATAGATATTTCTGATCTTCTCTGCATGTTCATACAGAATTTTTCCGCTTTGGGTCAGCTGAATAGAAGTTCCTTTTCGGTCAAATAGTTTAGCGCCTATCTGCGTTTCAATTTCTTTAATGTGTTTAGTAACAGCCGGCTGGGAAATGTGTAGCTCCTCTGAAGCCTTCGTGAAACTTAATCGGGTAGCTACCGTATGGAAAACTTTTAATCTGTAATCGAACATGGAGTAAAATTACGAATTATAGTTGGAAATGGAGAAAGGGAATTGGTGAGTTTGAGAGTGGGAGGGTTTGAGTGTAGCTGGGCTTGTGTTTTGAGATACGGGATTCGAGGGTATAAATTTGAGGTAACCAGTAACTATCAACAAAAACAACTAGAAACTAGAAACAAAAAATAACCAGCAACTAAAAGACAACTTATAAAAAATCCGAAATAGATCTGTCCTGTTGATTTTCATACCTTCTGTTTTTTGCTTCTCCGATTTTCTGTTTCGTATAAATACTGTTGTGACCGGAAAGAAGATAAGATACAACACAGGCAATCGCCACGTACACACCACATTCCGCTCCGAATAATTCAATTCCCATCAGCATACAGGCCAAAGGAGTATTGGTAGCTCCGGCAAATACCGCTACAAATCCCATTCCTGCCAATAATCCGAACGGAAGCGGAATAAAAAGAGATAAAGCACTCCCTAAAGTAGCGCCAATAAAGAACAGGGGAGTTACTTCTCCACCTTTAAATCCGGCAGATAATGTCACAATGGTAAGAATCATTTTTAAAGCAAAATCATAGAAAGGAAGCTGTTTTTCAAAAGACTCTACAATCACAGGAACTCCCAATCCTATATATCGGGTTGTGCCCATCGCAAAAACAGCAAGCGCAATAATAATTCCTCCTACAACAGGGCGAAACGGAGGATATTTGATTTTTGATTTGAAAACAGAGCTCATCCAATGGATCATTTTGCTGAAAACTGCGGCACATATTCCGAAAGCTATTCCTGCCAGAATACTGTAGAGAACTGGTAAAAACTCAAGCTTTGGAATAAAATCAATATGATAATGGGTATGTTTTACATTCCAGAGATTGGTTGCCCAGTCTGCTAGAATTGCAGAAGCGAATGCCGGAAAAATAGCATTGTAACGAATTCTTCCAATCAGAAAAACTTCAAGACCAAAAACCGCTCCTGCAAGTGGAGTTCCGAAAACAGAGCCAAATCCGGCCGCAATAGCTGCAATAATTAATATTTTTCTTTGATTTCTGTCTAACTTAAAAGGTCTGTTAAGCTGATCCGCGATAGCACCTGCCATTTGAAGTGCTGTTCCTTCACGACCTGCTGAACCTCCGAAGAAATGGGTGACAATGGTTCCGAGATAAACAAAAGGCGCCATTTTAAACGGAATAATTCCCTTCGGTTCATGGATGGTATCAATGAGCAGATTGTTTCCAGCCTCAACATCTTTCCCGAAATAATAATAGAGAAGTCCAATCAGGAATCCCGCTGCTGGCAGCAAAGCAATCAGCCACAGATGATTTTCCCTGAAGTTCGTTGCCCATTCTAAGGATTGAAGAAAACCTGCAGAAGCTGTTCCCACTAAAGCTCCAATAATTGTACTGATGCACAGCCATTTTAAAATATAAGGCAGAGCCGGAAACTTTCTGAAGAAAAAATGAGTGTGAAAAACTGCTTTTTTACCTAATGTTCTTTGGTTTTTTGACATGATAATCCTGATTAGTTATTTGTTAATAATCTTTTAATCAGGCGTCATCAGCTTTTGTAAAGCGGTTGGGTAAGGAAGAACACCATTTCCTTTTGTTTATGCAAATATAAAAAGAAGAATCTGTTTTTCAAAAAGAAATTCTTTGTTGCAAGTTGTGTAGGTTGCTGGTTATTTTGTTCATAGTTACAGATTACCAACAACCATAAACTCTAAACCTCGTAATCCCGCATTTCGAAACTCGCCCTTACAAAAACGGTTTCATCTCATCCTCAATCTGCGTTCTCAGTTCCATCAGGCGTTTAGCATATATTTCCTGCTGTTTTTCTTCCTCTGTTTCCGGTATCCATTTCGGGACAGGCAGTTTTTTTCCATTCTCGTCTACGGCAACAAAAACAATAATACAATGTGTTTTTTTCTCAAAGTTAGGCTGCTTCAGGTTTCTTGAAAAGACATTAATGGCAATATGCATGCTTGAAGTTCCTGTATAAATTACCTGGGCATCAACTTTTACCACTTCACCGATTTTAATAGGATCATAAAAACGGATTCCGCCCACATACACGGTGACAGAATAATTCCCACTCCAGGTTGTCGCACATGCATAGCCGGCCTGGTCAATCCATTTCATAACACTTCCCCCATGTACATTTCCTCCGTAATTAACATCTGAAGGCTCCGAAATAAACTGAAAAGTAATAGGCTTGTTCTGCATCTTTATAAAATTTGAATAAAGTTATTTAATAATTTCCAAAGTTTTAGATTAAATCCTACTTTTGAAAGACGAAACTTTCAATGAAAGAGAATTTTAACCAATAAAAGATTTAGAAACAGTAATGAAGAAAGTATTTTATCTCAACACATGTGATACCTGCAGAAAAATTTTAGCCCAATTTGACCTTACAGACTGGGAACTTCGCGAAATAAAGAAAGAGCCGATCACAAAAGAAGAATTGGCGGAAATGCATAAAAAAACAAAATCATACGAAGCTTTATTCAGCAAAAAATCTACTCAGATCAAACTGAGAGGGCTGGATGTGAAATCTTTGACCGAAAAAGATTTTAAAGAATTATTGCTGGATCATTATACGTTCCTGAAAAGACCTGTTTTTATTACAGATAAGGAGATTTTCGTCGGAAATGATAAGAAAAATGTAGAAGAACTGCAGAAATTCTTTGGTGTACATGAATGAAATGTCTGATTTCCATATTGCTTTTTCTTGCCGTCAGTGTAAAAGGACAGACGGTTTACAGAACTCCTTCGGGTACAAAGTTTCATACATCATCATGCAGAATGGTGAAAAATGTTTCTTCCAGCCTGTCTGTAAATAAAGCTCTGGAACTTGGACTTCAACCTTGTAAGATCTGCAATCCTGGACAAACATCAGGATATGGAATGGTTTCCAGCCCTAAAAAAGTAAATGGTATCAATAAAGGAAATCAATGCTTGGGAACAACCAAAAAAGGAACCAGATGTAAGCACTATACCAGTATTGGTAATGACTATTGCTTTCAACATGTTCCAAAATAAATTTTATCTATAATTTGTGATTTATTTCAATTGGTTAATTATTAAATACTTAACTTTATAATTGCCAAAAAATAAAATCATGACTAAAAACTTTTCAAAAACAAAGAATCTTAACAGATCAGCCTTAAAGGAAATTAACGGTGGATTAATACCACCTCTTGCAAACTGCTTTACTTTATGCGGACCTGCTGGTGGAGTAATTTCGAATACACCCGGAGTAGGTGATGCCTGTTCACCGGATAGAAAAGTTTGCTGTATCTGCTATTAAATTAAAAAGAGTCCATGATTATCACGGACTCTTTTTTGTTCTTATATTTAAAACACTTATACAAAAGGAGCTTTTACCACTTTTGCAGGAATGTTCTTATTTCTTACCTGAATAAAGATCTCAGATCCTAATTTGAAATGTGGTTTATCTACATAAGCAAGACCTAAACCTACTTTCTTCATTGGAGACTGTGTTCCGGAAGTTACTTTTCCAATCACATTTCCTTCAGCATCTACTACAGGATAATCGTGTCTTGGAACTCCTTTGTCTGTCAATTCGAAACCAACTAATTTTCTGCCAACTCCTTCTTCTTTCTGTTTTGCAAAAACATCTTTAGAAACGAAGTCTTTATCAAACTTAGTGATCCATCCTAAACCAGCTTCAATAGGAGAAGTGGTATCATCGATATCATTTCCGTAAAGACAGAATCCTTTTTCCAGTCTTAAAGTATCTCTGGAAGCTAATCCACAAGGAATAATTCCTTCTTCTTTACCTGCTTCCATTACAGCATCCCAAAGTTTTTCAGCACTTTCGTTATTGAAATAAATCTCAAAACCACCGCTTCCTGTGTATCCTGTGTTTGAAATAATCACATTATTTTCTCCAGCAACACTTCCTACTGTGAAATGATAGTAAGGAATTTCTGAAAGGTTTACTTCGGTAAGTTTCTGAAGGATTTCAGTAGCTTTAGGTCCCTGAATTGCTAATAAAGACATTTCATCAGAAGCATTGGTCATTTTAGCCCCGAAAGTATTGTATTTTGAAATATGATTCCAGTCTTTTTCAATATTGGAGGCATTTACTACTACAAAATATTTGTCATCTTCCATTTTGTAAACGATAAGGTCGTCTACAATTCCTCCGTTTTCGTTGGGAAGGCAAGAATACTGAGCTTTTCCGTTTTCAAGTGCATCTACATTATTAGTAGTTACATACTGCAAAAGATCTTTTGAGCCTGGTCCTTCGATGAAAAACTGTCCCATGTGGGAAACATCAAATAATCCTGCTTTTTCTCTTACGGCAAAGTGCTCTTCTGTAACCCCTGAATATTGAACAGGCATTTCAAAACCTGCGAAAGGTACGATCTTAGCTCCCAAAGAAACATGTTTGTCGTACAAGGCTGTTTTCTTCATATTTAATTTTTATTTCTTTATTTTAAAACTGTTAAAAGTCTCATTGAATAGGGTCATATAGTTTCCGTTCCAGAATTTCTGGCCACAGTTGATGGAAACTAAATATAAGTTTTTGTCTTTTTGAAAAGCCTTGGTAATCCAGAACAGCTTCTCTTTTTCATCAAAGTGTTCATACAGATATTCTGTATATCCTTTCTGGCTCTTTTTTTCTTTTACTTTTTTCTCTTCTTCCTGAGATTGATAAAGGGCCAGGATAAATTTTTTCACTTCTTCTTTTGGAAGAGAAAGATCATGATATTCCGAAATCGTAATAGCACCGATCTGGCTGGTAGGGAAAATATTGATGATCTCACTGTCGTTTGTGGATTTCCACCCTTCAGGAACATTGATAGAGTAGTTCGGAGTGTCAAATACACCTGCCTTTTGGGCAAAAAACAGACTTCCTGTCAGAAAAGCAGAAAAAAGCAATATTTTTTTCATCATTAAAAGTGGTGTTTGTATTCTTCGAGGATGATTTTGAACCATTCTGTAAAGTTTTCAGGCTGTTCGGAAATTTCTTTATCCAGATCTTCCATAGAAATGAATCTTACTTCTTCCACTTCCTCTTTATTTAAATTGAAATCTGCTTCATGATTTCCTACAAATACATGATCAAGCTCGTGCTCCCAAAGGCCGCCACCCACATCTGCTTTGTAAATAAAATTGAATTTTTCTGAAAGCTCTGCCTCAATTCCCAGTTCTTCCCTTAATCTGCGCATAGCGCCTTCCTGATAAGTTTCCCCTTCTCGTGGGTGAGAGCAGACCGCATTGGTCCATTGGCTAGGAGAATGATATTTTCCTGAGGCTCTTTTCTGAAGAAGCATTTCTCCTTTACTGTTAAAAAGAAATACAGAAAAAGCACGGTGTAACAGGCCATTGATGTGAGCCTGCTGTTTTTCCATCAGTCCTAAAACTTTATCTTCAGGATTTACTAAAACAACATATTCTTCCATTCCTACAAATGTAAGAGTAATAAATGTATTTTGGAAATTTTTAGATAAACATCATACTTTTTATAATAATGGTAATAAGGTGGGGGAAATAAAGAAAGCTTATGGCAAATTGGTAAATTCAATGAAAGCTTTATTTATACTCAATTTTCCTTACCTCAAAAAAGCGAAAAACTTTAACTATTTGTAATAAAATAGCAAATAAATTATTGATATTATTCTTTAAATAATTTTTTGCAGTAAAATTTGAAGATAAATCAAAATCGATGATGTGCCATAATTGTAAAAACGCTAACTTTGTTACTTAATATTTAGTGATGGAATTAGAATACATTGAACACATTAGTCCTATTCTAAAGGATGGAATAAAAAATTATTTAATTGATATTGATGGAACGATTACTGATGACGTTCCCAACGAAGAACCAGAAAGAATGGTGACCTGCGAACCTTATCCTGATGCTCTGGAAACAATCAACAGATGGTATGACGAAGGACATCAGATCTGCTTTTTTACTTCAAGAACCGAGAATCTAAAACAAATCACTATCGACTGGCTGGATAAGCATGGCTTCAAATACCATAGCGTGCTTTGCGGAAAACCAAGAGGAGGAAACTATCACTGGATAGACAACCACCTGGTAAGAGCTACAAGATATAAGGGAAGATTTACGGATTTGGTTGAAAAGCAAGTAACCATTGAAGTATTCAAAGAAGACGGCGAATAAAAATATAATTTAAAGATTTAAAAATTAAATGGGAGTCAGTTCCTATAATTTTTAAATCTTTTATTTTTTAATATACTTGATATTTTATGAAAGTTTTAGCAAATGACGGCCTTGATCAATCTGGAATAGATGCATTGACAGAAAAAGGCTTTGAGGTTATCACTACAAAAGTTCCACAGGAATTTTTAGTAGATTATATTAACGAGCACAAAATCCGCACCCTGCTGGTGAGAAGTGCTACACAGGTAAGAAAAGATATTATTGACGGATGCCCATCCATCGACATTATTGGTAGAGGGGGTGTTGGTATGGATAATATTGATGTAGATTATGCAAGAGAAAAAGGGATCCACGTGATCAATACACCTTCTGCATCTTCAGAATCTGTGGCTGAACTTGTTTTTGCTCATTTGTTTTCCGGAGCAAGATTCCTTCAGGATTCCAACAGAAAAATGCCTTTGGTAGGAGATACTGAATTTGGAGGTCTTAAAAAAGCATATGCTGCAGGGATTGAATTAAGAGGAAAAACAATTGGTATTGTTGGAATGGGAAGAATCGGGCAGGAAGTGGCAAGAATTGCTTTAGGACTTGGAATGAGAGTTGTGGCAGCCGATAATAATGTTGGGAAAGCAAGTATTAAGGTCAAATTTTACAACAACCAGTTCATCAATGTTGACATAGAAACAGAACCGTTACAGGAGGTTTTAAAACATTCAGACTTTATTACGCTGCATGTTCCGGCACAGAAAGACGGCTATATGATTGGTCAGAATGAATTCGAAATAATGAAAGACGGTGTGGCTATTGTGAACTGCTCAAGAGGAGGAGTTATTGATGAAGCGGCTTTGATTCAGGCTTTGGATTCAGGTAAAGTAAGATTTGCCGGATTAGATGTTTTCATTAATGAGCCAACACCTTCTAAGGAAATCCTTACTCATTCTAAAATCTCTCTTACCCCTCATACGGGAGCTTCTACTCTTGAAGCACAGGATAGAATCGGGCTTTCTCTTGCAGAGCAGATTTCAAGTATCTTACAGATTCAGTAATCTGAAAACGATATAAAACATAGCAAAAGCACCTCAATGGAGGTGCTTTTTATTATAAAACTGTTGTTTACAGATTAGATATTTTTGTTTTTCAATAAATCTCTGATCTCAGTCAGTAATTTTTGATCTTCTGTAGGTCCTGCAGGAGCAGCTTCCTCTTTTTTGTTCACTTTATTAGCCAGTTTAATGATCCAGAAAAGAACCATCGCAATACAAAGGAAACTGATTACCGCTGAAAGGAAGTTTCCATAGGCAACACCATTCCATGTAAGTTTTGCAATGTTTTCTGCACCGGCTGCTTTCAATGCGGGGTTTAAGATCAGAGGCGTGATGACATCTTCTACTAAAGACGAAACAATTTTACCAAAAGCTGCTCCAATGATCACACCGACAGCTAAATCGAGAACATTGCCTTTAAAAGCAAACTCTTTAAATTCTTTTACAAATCCCATAATTTATATTTTTTTTAATTAGTATATACACAAAAATATAATTTAAAAATGTAAAAAACACTACGTTTTATAGTTTTTTATTCCCAAAATATTGAATTTTATGCTGGTTTCCTATGATCTGTTTTAATGAATATTTCAGCATTATATCAATACATTATTTCATTAATGATGACTTTTTATTTTTGTTAATGACGTGATATCATAATGAAAAATCTTTTGTAATTTGCTTAAAAGTTTAATTTACCTATGAAAGTTTTTACTGCAGAACAGATACGAAGCTGGGATCAGTTCACGATTTCTCAAGAGCCGGTTTCCTCCATTCAATTGATGGAAAGAGCTTCAATGGCTGTTGTACATTGGATTTCGGAGCATTGTAAAAACCATAAAAAGCTAGCCGTATTTTGCGGTAATGGAAATAATGGAGGAGACGGATTAGCGGTTGCAAGATTACTTTACCTGAAAGGGTTTGATGTGGATGTATTTGTAAGCGATTCTAAAAGAAAATTTTCAGAAGATGCTTCTGTCAACCTGAAAAGACTCCGCGATTTATCCGGAATTTCAGTGAGAAAATTTGATTCTAGTGAACAATACAGTTTTGATGATAAAACGATTATTGTAGATGCACTTTTCGGAACAGGATTATCCGGACCGTTGGAAGGAGAATGTAAAATGCTTGTTGAGCAATTGAATACCAAAAAGAATATTAAAATATCCATTGATACCCCTTCCGGGTTGCCTGCGGATGGAATGTTTGATAATAATTCTGTTATTCTGAATGCTGATTATACGCTGACTTTTCAATGCTGGAAGCGAACTTTCCTTCATCCTGAAACAGGAAAATATACAGGAAAAGTAGTGTTGCTGGATATTGATTTAAGTAAAATATATGCAGATGCTACTGATTCTGATTATTCTGTGATTGATGATCCGCTGGCAGCCTCGATATTCATTCCTAGACAGGAATTTTCTCATAAAGGAAGTTACGGTAAGGCAGTTATCATAGGAGGCAGCTATGGAAAAATAGGAGCAGCAGTTCTGGCAACAAAGTCAGCCTTAAAAACAGGAGCAGGACTGACTTTTACACTGGCACCGGAATGTGGATATAATATTTTGCAAACCTCATGTCCTGAAGCAATGTTCATTAAAGGAGGAGATACGTTTATTCTCAATTTTAAGATTGATAAAGATGTTACATGTGGTGCAGGGCCTGGATTGGGAACTCATTCCGGAACAGAGAAAAGCTTTTTGAACTTTCTGAAAAACTATTCAAAGCCATTGATTCTGGATGCAGATGCATTGAATATCATTTCAAAAAATCAGGAAAATTTGAAATTAATCCCTGAAAAATCAATCATCACGCCTCATCCGAAAGAATTTGAAAGACTTTTCGGAAGTACGGAAGATTCTTTCAAAAGGCTTGAACTGGCAAAGGAAAAGGCAAAAAATCTGAATATTTATATTATTCTGAAAGATCATCATACCCAAGTTGTTACTCCACAAGGAAATGTATTTTATAATATAACCGGAAATGCAGGGTTGGCGAAAGGAGGAAGCGGAGATATTCTTACTGGTATTTTAACCTCACTTTTAGCGCAAAAGTATTCTCAGGAGCAAACCTGTATTTTCGGGGTATGGCTGCATGGCAAAGCAGCAGATATAGCTTCAGAAAAACATTCAAAAGAATCTATGCTGCCTACGGATGTCATTGATGCATTTGGGAGTGTTTTTGAGGAACTTAACAGGAAGACAGAGAGGAATCTGTAATAACTCTGAAAGGCAAAACAGTGAAATCGCTGAATAATTTTAAGGATATTAAAAAGGCAAATCTGTATGTATACAAATTTGCCTTTTATATTTTATTGCTGAATAAAACGTTTAGTCTTCAATTATTCCGGCTTTCCGTTTTCTTCTTCTGTAATTTTAAATTTCTTGGAAACAATCATGATGACAACCCCTGCAATCATAAAAGGAATCGAAAGAACCTGACCTGTATTCAGGCCACCGATCTGGATGAATTCATCTCCTTGTGGCTCTTTAAGGAATTCAACAAAGAATCTGATCGCCCAAAGAATGATGAAAAACAGACCGAATAACCATCCTTGCTGATATTTTTTATCAGTCTTTCTGTAAAGTACCCACAATAGAATGAACAGCAGAACATACCCTACTGCTTCAAATAACTGGCTTGGGTAACGTGGTACAGTAAGACCATACTCACTGCTTTGTTGCGGGAAAAGCAAAGCAAACGGAGAATTCGGGTCCGCTGGTTTACCAACGATTTCAGAATTGAAAAAGTTCCCCATTCTTACAAATGCTCCTCCTAAAGCAACAACAATACCCAATCTGTCATATACCCAGAATGGATTTTTTCTGATGATTTTAAATGAATAATAAAGCGTAGTGAAAATCAAGGCAATCGTAGCTCCGTGGCTTGCCAGCCCTGAAAATCCAGTGAATTTAAAACCGTTTTTTGTGCTTATCGGTAGGAATACACTCCAGAAATCCTCTTTAAATAATTCCGGCTGATAAAAGATAACATGTCCTAATCTTGCTCCTAAAATTGTCCCGATCAGTGTCCATGTGAACAGAGGCTCAAGGTATTTTTGGTTGACATTGTCAATCTTAAAGATTCTTGTCATTAAAATATATCCGAACCCAAATGCAAATACAAACATCAAACTGTAAAAGTGAAGTGTAAATGATCCAATGTGAATACCTTTTGAAGGATCCCAGATTTTAAATGACGTTTTAAGTTCTACTTTATCAGAATCAGTGATAGGTTTTATAGATTTTACTGCATATTTAAAAGTGGTGATATTTTCTTTGGTAACACCAGTTTCAATCAGTTTAAAATTTTTATCGAAAAACTGGTACTTTGAATCCTTGTACTTTGCTAAAGTGGAAGCACCATAGTTGTAATAAGCGGGTTCAAAATTAGATTCATTAAGGATGACAACAAAAGACTGGTTCTTGTCTGATTCTCTGTCCGGAAAAGCTGTAAGGTCTCCCATCTCTGTAGTAGAATAGATTTTTACAGGAACATTGCTTCCGTTGATATCTAAAGTTCCGTCAGATAAACCTCCAGGGTATTCCTGTGCAAAAAGAAGCTGCGTGGTGAATGCAAACAGCACAAGATAAATTCTGAAAAAGATAGTATTCATTTTTCTATTGATTTAATAGTTTGATTATTAACATTTATGTTTGGGTGGAACAGGGTCGTAACCACTTCCTCCCCATGGGTGACATCTTAAAATTCTTTTAAATCCCAGCCAGAAACCTTTAAAAACACCATGCACCTGCAGAGACTCAATCATATAATGAGAACAGGTAGGTTCGTAACGGCAGTTTTTGGGAAGTAAGGGCGAGATGAACCATTGGTAAAATTTGATCAAAATTACCAGCGGAAATGTAATGATTTTATTGAATGTAAGTTTCAAAACAATGCAAAAATAGGGTAAAAAAATGAAAATTAGTTTAAATTTGTTATAAGTTTCGGAGATCAGAAATCCGAAACATTGATCTTAAAAAATAGAATTAGTTTGAATCAAAATATTCCATTAGCTGAAAAATTAAGACCTAAAACCCTGAATGATGTGTTGGGGCAGGAACACCTTACCGGCGATAAAGGAACAATCAGAAAAATGATTGAAAATAATACCTTGAATTCGTTGATTTTATGGGGACCTCCGGGAACAGGAAAAACTACGCTGGCTGAAATTATCTCAGAACAGTCGGGGAGAAAATTTTATAAGCTTTCTGCTGTTTCTTCCGGGGTAAAAGATGTGAGAGATGTGATTGAAGATGCAAAAAAGCAGAATCTGTTCTCCGGAAAATCGCCTATCTTATTTATTGACGAGATTCACAGGTTCAATAAGTCGCAGCAGGATTCATTATTGCATGCGGTAGAAAAAGGTTGGATTGTATTGATTGGAGCGACTACTGAGAATCCAAGTTTTGAAGTAGTTTCAGCTTTGCTCTCAAGAAGTCAGGTTTATATTTTAAAGGCTTTGAGCTATGAAAAGCTGGAAGAATTAATTGATATTGCTTCGGAAAGATACAATAAAGATGAAGGAACGGATTTTAAAATCCTTGAAAAAGAAGCTTTTATTCAATATTCAGGTGGTGACGCCAGAAAATTGATTAATTCTGTAGAATTGGTTTTGAATCAATATAAAAATTCGGGTACAACGGAAATTATTAATTCTGATGTACTGGAAGTTCTTCAGGAGACGATGGCTTTGTATGATAAAAATGGAGAACAGCATTACGACATTATCTCAGCCTTTATCAAGTCCATGCGTGGAGGTGATCCTAATGGAGCGGTATATTGGCTGGCGAGAATGATTGCCGGGGGAGAAGATATTAAGTTTATCGCAAGGAGAATGCTTATTCTAGCTGCTGAGGATGTAGGTCTGGCTAATCCCAATGCTTTGGTAATAGCTAATAATTGTTTTCAGGCGATCAATGTGATCGGGAACCCTGAGGCAAGGATTATATTAAGTGAAACAGCGGTGTATCTTGCAGTTTCACCTAAAAGCAATTCTGCATATATGGCCATCAATGAGGCTCTGGCTTTGGTAAAACAGACGGGAAACCTGCCTGTGCCACTTCATTTAAGAAATGCTCCTACCAAACTGATGAAAGACCTGGATTATGGAAAAGAGTATAAGTATGCTCATTCTTATGAAGGAAACTTTGTAGAACAGGATTTTCTTCCGGAAGAAATCAGGAATGTGAAACTGTATGAGCCGGGAAATAACTCTACGGAAAAGAAGATTTACGAAGAGCTCAAGAAAAAATGGAACAATAAATACTAAAAATAAAAAAAGGATGCTGAAAAAACGGCATCCTTTTTTATGTTATTAATTACTCGGTCGTGTAAATAAATAATGTTTTCTTACCGTTGTAATCTTTTGTTTCTGTTCTTTTCTTGATTTCAGGATAGATCACAATACTTGTATCTGCAAATTCATATCCTTCAATAAATACAGGATTATCTGCCGGAATATTATATTGTACATTAATGGAAGATAATGGCATTCTGTCTAATATATTTTCTCCATTTTTAAACTTATATTCAGTTACGCCTTTTGTAAAAACAGAACTGTATTTTTTTAAGCTTTGGGGAAGACTGGCTGAAGTATTGTATATCTTTGAAACCTGCAATACGTTCTTTTTGGTATTGAACAATTCTACCGTCCCAATGGCATTGTCAGCCACTGCAAACTTCACCGCAGGATTTTTTTGCTGAGCAAATAAAGTAGCAGAAGATAGGAGTAAAAAAGAATAGAGTAATTTTTTCATAATCAGAATATGTAACTGTTAAAAACGTGATAAATATAGTTATTTTTTATAAAATTTGAATAAAATCTTAAATTGTTTTAAATTTTATTTAGAAATAAAAACTTTTATCCTGATTGTCAGTCGGTGCTTTCTTCTTTTTTATCTTTTTTGTCCACCATATTTCTGATCATATTTTTCAGGCGCTGAAAAGTGAAAGAGCTTAATAATAAAATAATTCCGAGAACAATAAAGGCGCTGATTCTTGAAATGTTATCCATTTGCCATACATCATACCCATAAAGTTTTAATACCATCAGGCCTATCAATGCAAAACCAATCTTGTTATATTCCTGGATATTATTTTTCAAGCCGTTATAAATAAATATACTGGCAAGAATTGTCCATATAATAGGAAGATAAAGAATATTGAAATGTTCACTTGCTTTATAGGAATGAGGAAGATCATTTGAGGTGATTAAAATATAAGAATGGTGAAGTTCACAGCTTACAGAGATAATGAGTGCTAAAGACAGCATCCAGTAAGAAATCCGTTGCTTATGAAATTCTGAAGAAGGAATAATTCTATATCCTATATATATAAAAGGAATCCATTGAAGCAGATGTAGAAAATAAAAACTTAAATGGAGTTTTTTTGTTACAATAGCTGCTACAACTGGAAATGTAGAAGCAGATGCATTAATGATGATCAGGAATAAAAACAGATAAATCAGGATGTTTTGGATATCATTTCTGATGTTCAATGGTTTTCTGAGAAGTAATAAAGCAAAAATATAATAAATACTGAATAAAAGTCCTACGCTGGTAATAGCTTGCCAGGGCATTTCTGAAATATGGTACGTAATCTCAAGAAGAAAAGTAATGTAGATAACCCCGTAGCTGACCACTGTAATAAGATCTTCAAAAAAGTGATGATCTTTTCCATTGGATTCTTTGGAGGTATTCCTTAATAAATAAAGGTTAATTGTGATGGAGATGATGGTAAATAAACTGGTGATAAACGGAGTATTCAATATGATGCTGAAATCTTTTGTTCCAAAATATGCCGTCCAGGTTATAAGTTGAGCGATCATCACTAATGGAAACAGAATATAAAAGAAGATTTTGAAAATCCTATGGCCTGTTTTTTTCCAGATAAAAAGAAGAAGAGGAGTCTCTATAGCCCAGATACTGGTGGTGAGATGGGTTTTAAACTGAATAGCAATCGCAACGGTTATAAGGCTGGTAACAAGACCTGCAAATACAGAATAGGCAATTCCGAAATTTCTGCGGCTATATTCTCTGAACAGAAGAACGGTGTTTACGGCAGCAAAAATAAGTGGGAAAATAATTGGAGGTTCATATTGTAGGGTATCAAAAATGTAAAGCAGTCCCAGAATGCTCGAAAAATTAGCGAGAGCAAGTATTAAAATATCGGAGGTTGAAAGTATATTTCTTCTGAAGTAATCATGCAGGGCAAAGATGTAGAAAATCAGATAACTGATCAAATAAAAAGTAATGCTTAAAATCTCAGGGCTTTCATTGGTCCAAGAGAAGAGATATCCTGTGGTAAAAATATAAGCTGTCCATCCCACGCTTTTCCAGTGCTGCAGAAAAGAGGCTGCCAGCATTCCTGTATTTAAAAGAGTAATATAAATAAAAAGGAAAAGATAGTTGCTTTGTCCTGTACTGATCATCAGAGGAGCTGCAAAACCTCCTATCAGTGAAAAGATGATCAGTACTTCACTTTTATAATAATAGGATAAGATAATAGAAGCTGCAGTTATGAGTGCAGTTATGATAAAAGCTGTATTTTGGGTAAACAAATGGTATTCACGGAAGGCAATGGTGGCTGTGAAATATAAAACGGCAACTCCACCTCCGGTAATAATAGAAGAAAAAACCTGATAATTTTTCCTGAGAAAATGTCCGGTTATAATGATTCCTGCTCCGGTACAAAAACCAATTCCCGCTCTTGCTGCTTCACCAATCCAGTTTTTGTCAATAGCGTATTTTACAAAATAACCAATTCCGAGAACAAGAGTGAAAATACCAATAATGGTAAGTGTATTTTGTTTTAAAAAATCAAAAACAGGAGTAAGCCAGTCTTTTTGAGCGGGTGTAGAAATGTTTTCACTTTCTTCACTGTACTTTGCGTTTGTATGTTGAATCTGCTGAGGTTGCTCTTGCTGAGGGATGAATGTCTCTTCTGTTGAGGTTTTCTTATGAATTACTTCAGTCTGAGCCGGAGGAGTATTATTGATTTTATAATTAAGATCTGAAATCTCCTTTTCCAATTTTCTGATTTTGGTATTCAGATTATTGAAAATGATGAAGATAATGATAAAGATAATGGCCGCAACAAATTCATTCATTTCATTAGTTTTTATCAAATATAAAGAAATGTTTGATATGCTATTTAAAAAATTAACCCATCACGGTATAAGCGATGGGTTAAATGGTATAGATAACTAACAATATGTTTTTACTAGTTGGATACTTTGTAAATGTAGAAGGATGCGATACTGGATCCTAATAATCCTGCTGTAACAATACCGGAATCTACAATTCCAAAAGAGACTTTGTCGCCTGCCTGAAATGAATACAAAGAATTAATGCTGGAGTCAGAAAGTGTTAAGTTAACTGCTAATGCAAGGTTAATACCACTGAATGGGCGTGTGTCTATTAGAGTTGTTACTGCAGATCTGGTTCTTGCAATGGCGATACCAGGTGCTCCAGATAGTAAAGAAGCCTGTAAACCTGTTCCGTATCTGAATGCGAACCCAACAGCATATACTCCAGTGGATGGAATATTATAAGAACCGTCAGCATTTGTAAATAAAGTAGCAGTTCCTATAGTTCTGTCGGCTTGTACAAAGCTGACAGGTTGGAAATCAGACGGTAAAACACCTAGGTTAAGAAGGGTTATACCTGTTGTTTTTTTTGCAGAATACACGGAAGTATTAGTTCCTGCAGCGGCCGTTAATAGAGCAGGGTCCATTGAAAAAACTTGTGTAGTTCCCTGATTAACTGCTAAAATTTGATACCCAGGTAGTGCTGTAGCTGCAGGAGTATCACGAACTTTCATAGTTCCGTTAACGTCTAAGGTTGCGGATGGGGTTGCTGTATTGATACCTACTTGCGAGAATAATGGTAACGTCGCGCATGCTAACATTAAGCTGTAAAGTTTAGTTTTCATGATCAAGATTTTAATTAGTTGCAAAGCAAATATACAATAAAAATTATACTCTACATTGTGATATTTTTATTTTTAATATTAATATGATGTAATATCTTTAAACATATGTTTATATTTTGATTTATATTATCGCATAATTTAATTACGACTTATTATATTTGTTTTTAGTTTAATTCGTTGTTTGTCAGTGTCTTATTGAAAAATAATTCTCTCCATTGTGTGGGTTATTTTTTAATTAAACAGAAGGTGTTGTCATTATGGTAATTTATTGTAAAAGTTTTTTGGATTTTGTGTTTTTTATAGTGTAAATAAAAAAAACACTGCTTTAATGGCAGTGTTTTTTACAGATTTATTGTTTTTTTTCTAGCTTTCCAGGAGAAATTCTTTGTAATTCCCA
This sequence comes from Chryseobacterium indologenes, assembly GCF_002025665.1. GTDB lineage: Bacteria > Bacteroidota > Bacteroidia > Flavobacteriales > Weeksellaceae > Chryseobacterium > Chryseobacterium metallicongregator. Next base: position 1,733,171 of record NZ_CP018786.1, read on the forward strand.
AGAAAATCTACATTTGCGTGGATTGATTCAAGCTCTTTTAGTGCATTTTCATGTAAGACTTCTTTCCATGGTCCTTCAACATTGATAAAGAAGAAATAGTTCCCCAGTCCTGTTTTTAATGTTCTGGATTCAATCTTGCTGAGATTCATTTTTCTCCATGCAAAAACAGATAATACCTGATGCAATCCACCGGGATGATCTTCGGGAAGAGTGATCAGCATACCTGATTTTTCACCCAGTGTTTCCAGGTTATCATTTTGGTATTTATTCTGCTCTTTAGAAATGATGATAAATCGGGTGTGGTTCTGTTCAAAATCCTGAATATTACGCTTCACTATTTTCAAGCCATATAGATTGGCTGCAAACTGATTAGCTACTGCAGCAATAGGAGTATCCGGATTCTCAGAAACAAACTTGGCAGCGGCTGCAGTTGAGGAAAAGTCCTGTTTTGGAATTTCTTTATAATGGGTATCCAGAAAATGAAAGCTCTGTGCAAGGGCTTGCGGATGTGAATATATTCTTTCAATATTCTCAATAGAATTTTCCGGATGAATCATCAGATGATGGGCAATAGGCATTACTGCTTCTGCTTCAATTTTAATAGACGGAGTTTTATACAAATAATCCAGCGTCATAGAGACGGTTCCTTCAATAGAGTTTTCCAAAGGTACTACTGCTTTTACTACCTCTCCGTTTTCAACGGCATTAAAACAATCCAGAATGCTGGCTTGTGGTACTATTTCGTCATCAGGGAAAAGCTGTGCTGCAGCAAGCTGGGTGAAACTGGCATGAGGTCCCAAAAATGCAATCTTCATAATATAGTATATAAGGGATGGTTAAATAAGGGTACAAAGGTGCGAATTAATTCATAAATAGAATACGTATTGTGGGGTGTTTTGTTACGGATGAGAGTTGCTGGTTTATTTTGTTGCTGGTTTCTTTTGTTATTAGTTAAGTAGAGATAAATATATCTTAATTGCGTTAAAACATTCACCTTTCACTTGCGAAGCAAAATTCACCATTGACATCCAATACTCCTGCATTAATATTTCACAGAGTAATTTCTCTAATTCCTGCAACCTACAATCTATTTCTTCCAGTTCTTTTCAATCAACTCCATCAGGAAATCCGGGCACTTGATCACTTTATTGGTTTTTGCGTCGAGAAAGAATAGAGTAGTGGAAGCTTCTGTTATTTTAGTATGCTCTTCATTGTAAATTTCATACTCAAATTCAATTCTTACCCCTGGAATTTTTTTTACATAAGTATGAATTTCTAATTTTTGATCATATAAAGCAGGTCGGATATATTTAATTTTATAGTCTGAAACCGGCAGCCAAATTCCTTGGTTTTCAATTTCATCGTATGAAATTCCTATGCTTCTGAAGAGTTCAACTCTCGCTACTTCGAAGTACGTTGCATAGTTTCCATAGTATACATATTTCATCGGGTCTGTTTCTGCGTAACGTACTCGTATTGAGTGTGTTGTGTGTATCATTTTACGGGTTAAATTATACATACAAATATATTTTTAAATAATCAATACCTGCAATATTTTTTTTTGAAAAGAAAATATTGGACCTTTGTCTTCCTTCTAAACACAGTACAAACAAAGAATAATCGGGGCTTAAAAAATGGATGACAATTTAATGATGATATGGCAGAAATGCCTTCAGTTTATGCGCGATAACCTGAACGCTGCTGAAGACAATTCTGACCTAAAAAAACTTGAAAAATCTTTCGATATGCTATTCGACAAGGTTCAGCCGCTTTCATTGGTGGCTAATAACCTCACGTTGATCGTACCGAGCGATTTTTACAAGGAATATATAGAGGACAATTACCTGTCCTTACTTTCTGCTGCCCTGAAGAAAAATATTGGAAAAGGAGTGAAATTATGGTATTCTGTGATGGAAAACAGACCAAAAGGTGAAGAGAAACCTGTTACCATGAACATCAAGGGACAAAGTGTTCCTACTCCGAAAACACAGGAAACAATGCCGCAGGGTTTTTCTGCTAATATTGTAAACCCGTTTGTAGTTCCTGGAATTAGAAAAGTAAACATAGATTCTAACCTGAAGCCTGACTACTCATTTGATAGTTATGTAGAAGGAGAAAGCAATAAATTTGCAGCCACTGTAGCCAGATCCATTGCAAAAAGACCTGGAGCAACTGCTTTCAACCCCTTATTTTTATATGGAGGTTATGGAGTTGGGAAAACCCACTTAGGTCAGGCTGTTGGTCTTGAAGTAAAAAATCAGTTTCCTGATAAAGTAGTTCTTTATCTGTCTTCTGAAAAGTTTATCCAGCAGTTTATCTCTGCGGCTAAAGCTCATAAGCAGACTGAGTTTGCGAATTTCTATCAAATGGTAGATGTACTGATTATTGATGATATTCAGTTCTTATCTGGAAAATCTGCTACACAGGACAGCTTCTTCCATATTTTTGATCACCTGCATCAAAACGGAAAACAGATTATCCTTACCTCAGATAAAGCACCTGCTGATATTATGGATATCCAGGACAGAATTGTTTCCCGTTTCAAATGGGGACTTTCTGCAGAAATCAAATCTCCGGATCTATCTACAAGAAGACAGATTATTGAAGATAAACTAAGCAGAGATGGAATTGTTCTTCCGGGAGATATGCTTGATTTCCTAGCTGCCGAAGCAAAAACGAATGTAAGAGAGCTTATCGGGGTTATCAACTCTGTGATTGCTTACTCTACAGTATATAAAAGAGATCTTAGTCTTGAGTTGCTTAAGGAAACGATCAACAGAATTGCGGCGAACCAGAAGAAGGTTATCAATATTCCTTACATTCAGGAAGTGGTTTGTGATTATTTTGGAATCAAAAAAGAACAGCTGCTTTCAAAAACAAGAAAAAGAGAGATTGCATTACCAAGACAGCTTGCCATGTACTTCTCCAAAGAATTTACCAATTCTACCTTTACTAAAATTGGTGAAGAAATGGGTGGAAAAGATCACTCTACAGTAATGTATGCTTGTGATACCATCAAGGACGTTTCTAAAATTGATAAAGAAATCAAGAAATACGTAAAAGACCTTACTGAAAGAATCAAACAATAATTAAGGTTGAGCTTACATAAATTAAAATGAAGGATAGTTTTATTCTTCATTTTTTATTTAGTTTTGTCGTGAGAAAAGACTCTTTTTAAATACACGGGATATGAAAATATTAATGGTTTGTCTGGGGAATATATGCAGAAGCCCCTTGGCGGAAGGAATTATGAAAGCAAAACTACCGGAGCATTATACGGTGGATTCTGCCGGAACTATTTCAATGCATGAAGGTGAACATCCTGATAAAAGAGCCATTAAAACGGCTGCTAATCATCATATTGATATATCCGGACAAAGATCAAGACCTATCACCAGAAGAGACTTTGAAACCTTTGATAAAATCTACTGTATGGATATTGACGTATTGGAAGATGTAGTTTCTAAAACTAAAAATGAAGAAGAACGTCAGAAAGTATCTTTGTTTTTAGAAGTATTGGGAGACCACAAAAATGCTGAGGTTCCGGATCCTTATTGGGGAGATATGAAAGATTTTGAAAAGGTTTTCCAGCTTTTGGATAAAGGATGCACTGCAATCAAAAACCAAATATCAAAATAATAATCATGAAAAAACTGCTTTTACTGCTTTTGTTAAGCTTTAATTTTTCCTTTGCTCAAACCAAGGATGAAACTGAAATCCGCAAGGTAATGGATGATTTCATGGGATGTATCAAATCCAGAGATGAAGCCAGATATCTTTCTTTATTCCAGGAACCGGTGCTCTGGACTGGAATTTATAAAGACAGAACACAGGCCAAACGTTTGGAGAAAAACCCTAAGGCAGATTATTACTTTGCAGATGATTATAAAGCTTTTATCAAGAGTTTTAAAGATGATAAATCTGAAGAAAAATTTGACAATATTAAGATTGTGGAAGATGGAGCAATAGCTTCTGCCAATTTCGATTACAGTTTTTGGTATGATGGTAAAATGGAAAACTGGGGAAAGGAGATCTGGACATTAATGAAGATCAATGGAACCTGGAAAATCACCTCCGTTACCTTTTCTATGGATTTGACAAAATACTTCCTTCAACCTACATTAAACGAAAGAACTAAAAAATAATACAATGCTTTTTTTACTCCCTGCTTATTTATCTGAAAATACTTCTATCAATCATTTTTCGCCTGTTCTGAAGGATTATATCATGCAGACAGATTATTTCTTTGTGGAAAATGAGAAAACAGCGCGAAAGGTTGTGAAATTTTTTGCTCCTGAAAAAAAACAGGCCGATCTGAAGTTGTTCTTATTGGATAAATACACTGAAAATGCAGATATCAAGGAAGCTCAGGAGCTGATGATGAAAGGGCAGGACTTTGGATTACTGTCGGAAGCCGGATTGCCTTGTATTGCAGATCCCGGAAACCTGATTGTAAAATGGTGTCATGAGAAAAACATCAGAGTGATCCCAATTTCAGGGCCTTCATCCATTATTCTGGCTTTAATTTCCAGTGGTTTTAATGGTCAGGAATTTACTTTTCATGGTTATCTGCCAATTGATAAAGGAGAGAAAAAGAAACAGATTATGAATCTTGAGAGCCTTGTTCAGAAAACCGGATATTCACAGATTTTCATGGAAACTCCTTACAGAAATAACCAGCTTTTTGAAGATTTATGTAAGTTTTTATCGCCTAATACAAAACTTTGTATTGCTGCCAATATCAACGATCCGGAATATGAATTCATCAAGACAAAAACCATAAAAGACTGGCAAAAACAAAAGCCGGAACTTCATAAAATTCCTGCAGTATTTGTACTTGGGAAATAAATATGATTCCTTTTGAAGATAATTTTAGGATTTTTAAAATTTACTGGCTGAGAGAATGATCAATTCTCTCATTTTTTTTAGTAATTGCATACAAATCATATAATTGTCAGTGTTTTGTATTTCATTGTCCCTCTATGCTCTATTTAATATTGATTCATATGAAAAATATTTCAACAAAATGTGATTAATTGTTTAATTTTTTGTACTTTTATATTTTGACATGTTGTAATTATATGTTAATAATATGTTATGAATTATTATTTTATGTTTTAATTTGAAGTATTGGCTAATTTGTGTTATTTAATTCGGTTTTTATTGAAAATTTTATAATTTAAATTATTTAATGAATTTAAACTAATAGCTCTTTCATTTCTTTAGTTATCTGGAGTGCAATGGTTTGAAAAATTAGCTTTTAGAAAATTGATCTTATAAAATCAACACCAAAATATTAAAATATGATGACACGTAAATTTTTTCTTCCGGTATTGCTGATGATGGCGATACTGGTACCTTCTCTAATTCATTTATCTGCACATGGATATGTAATGAGCCCTGCCTCAAGAGGCTATCAGGGAAGTCTGGATAAGGCTACCCTCGGTTATTCTGCAGCATTTAGCATCTATGGATCTATCATTAATGAACCTGGATCCCTGGAAGCCCCAAAAGGCTTTCCTGCATTAGGGCCGGCAGACGGAAAGATTGCTTCTGCTAACGGAAGTATAGGGGGAGACACCACATTGGATATCCAAACTGCTGACCGATGGAAGAAAACCAATATCACCACCGGAGTGAACGCTTTTATCTGGAAATATCTGGCTTACCATGCCACTGCGAAATGGCATTATTATATGACAAAGCAGGGCTGGAATCCCAATCAGCCGCTTTCCCGTCAGGATCTTGAACTTATAGGTACAATTACGCATAATGGAACACCACCACAGGACAATGTTTCTCATCAGATTACAGTTCCTGCTAACCGTACTGGTTATCATATTATTTTAGCGGTCTGGGATGTTGCAGATACCACCAATGCATTCTATAATGTAATTGATGTTAACGTCACCTCCGGAACAGGAGTTTCTGCACCCGCTACTCCAACAGGATTAACACAAGTAGGAGTAACAAGCTCTTCTGCTAAAATAAGCTGGAATCCACAATCAGATGCAGTATCCTATAACGTTTTTCGTAATGGTCAAAATATTCAGCAGGTAAGTACACCTACTTTTCAGGATATGGGCTTAGCTGCCAATACAATTTACACCTATGAAATACAGGCGAAAGGTTCTTCAGGGCTCACATCAGGAAAAAGCGCGCCACTCAATGTAAAAACGAATAGTGAAGGCGCTCTCGAAAAACCTACAGCACCATCAAACCTCCACTCAATGGAAGTTACTGAAAATTCAGTTTCATTGATGTGGATGGCTTCTACTCATTCGCAGGGAATCAAGAATTATCAAATCTTTGAAAATGGAATCAAGGTAGGAGAGACTGTGCAAACAAGCTTTTTACGAACAGGATTAGCACAAGATACAGAATATCGGTACATTGTTAAATCGGTTGCCGTGAACGATCAGTTATCTGATGCCAGCAATGAATTAAAAATCAGAACTAAGAAAGTGATACCAGGAAATGGTCAATCCTATTGTGGAGCAGAGCAATATAATGCTGCTAATGCATATCCTACCGCAGGAGTGAAAGTTTTCTACTCTTGTAAGATCTGGAAAAACAAATGGTATGCGAATCCGGGAGAACTACCAGGAATCAATATGGTATGGGAAGAAGTAAGTACTTGTACCGAAGGCCCTGGTTGTGAATCCAGCGGTCCGGTTACGTATTGTGGCGCTCAGGAATATAATATGTCAAAAACGTATCCAACAACAGGAACAAAGGTTTTCCATGCCTGCAAAATCTGGGAAAACAAATGGTATGCAAATCCGGGAGAAGCACCGGGAAGTAACGCTGTCTGGAAAGTGATAAGTGACTGTAATGAAGGGCAAAGTTGCAAAACATCGTCTTTTGCTAACAAAGAGAATGATCTTTCAATTATTGTATCGGAATATATGATCAATTTTGCACCAGAAACTTATTATGGTAAAATAAGCAGAGTAGATGTCATCACCCCTCAAGGACTTCAGATCATAACTTTCATGAATCCGGGGCATAATAATATGAATATAAGTCGACTTCAGTCTGGAATCTATTTTTTAAAGATTCAGTATAAAGATGGAAGCAGTATTACCAAATCCATAAGAAAGTAATTTTTTTAAAATATTTAACAGCTCTTAACAAGACTATTGCATTGTTATTGATTTTAAACAAGTACTGGAAACAGTATAAATTGTTGATAATGCAGTGAAAATCCGGGCATCGCAGATGCCCGGATTTTTTATTATTTAATTCTGATTTTTCTTTTTTGATTTCCATTTTCTCCAAAGCAAAATAATAACAGGAATAAGTAAAAAGAAGGGCCATAACGAAACCATTCCCAGCAGAAAACCTACAAAACTGTTCCACCCTTCTGTCAGAGAATCTATAAAGCGGCTTCCGAAACCAATTTTGGAAGTGGTTGAGCTTCTTACTTTCTCTTTATATAAGTTTAAATTCAAAGTACTGTAATTCACACGGTCATCAATAAAACGTAGGCTACCTTCAGCAATGTCAATCTCATCTTCCAATTCGCGGATATTTTCCTGAATTTCCAACATATCTTTTGTGGTAGCAGCCTTTTTAAGCATTTCACGGTATTTTTCAAGATATATCTTTTTGTTGGCCAGCTTTATCGCTATATCAGTATATTCTTCAGTTACATCATTGGATGAAATATTTTTAGACAGAACAGTTCCTACACCGTCTGAAAAGGAATTGATCAGTGCATCAAAATTTTTATGAGGCACACGGATGATCAGAGTAAGATTATCATCCATATCCGTATTTTGAAATTCTTCTTTCTGGATATAGGCATTGTTTTTCTTAATGATTTCATTGACCTGGTTCTGCGTTTTTTTAATATCACCCACCTGAATCTTCATATCTCCGTTTTTGATGATTTTTTTGGAAATTGTATCTGTTTTCTTTGGAGTGTAAACACCTTTGTTGATCCCATTTTCATCGGAGACTAGCTTTTCGGAAACAGAAAGTGATGGAGGTATGGGGGCGGAGGCTGCAGAAGGTACTTTATCTTCGGTTATAACTTCCATCAGATCGGCTTTTACCTCGTGTTTTTCACCACCTGATTGGCTGCAATTGATCAGAATAAGACCTGACATTAGGAAAATAATTTTTTTCATAGGTTAGTTAGTTTTTTATGGGTATGATCAAAAAGTGTGCACAAAAATGATTATTTATAAGATTGGTTAAAAAATTAAAATGAAAGAAAAATTTAATATAAAATCAGTAAATAGAAGAAATAGCTGGGAAACCGGCTTGAAAAATTACTTAAACTGATAAATTATTTCTATTTTTAATTCATGAAAAAAAGTCTTTTAGCATTAGTGTTTTCTCCATTTCTGATGTATGCCCAGGAAGTTCCAAAACTTACAGACGAAATGGCCATGAAATTGTCCGATAAGCCTCTTCACTGTATCAATCAGGAATATCCAAATAAAACAGCTCATATTATCAATAATGCTGGCGAAGTTCCTTTGACTCCCAAAGATCTTCACCCTAGTTTTTATGGGTGTTTCGACTGGCATAGCTCTGTTCACGGACATTGGATGCTGACAAGACTTTTAAAAACAAAACCTAATCTCTCCAATGCCAAAGAGATTGAAAAAATTCTGGATGAATCATTTCAAAAGGAAAAACTTCAGACAGAAGCAGATTACTTTACAAAATATCAGCTGACAGGAACTTTTGAAAGAACCTATGGCTGGGCGTGGATCTTAAAACTGGATGAAGAACTCACGACCTGGGATCATCCAAAAGCTAAAATATGGCATGAAAACCTGAAACCGCTCACGGATCAGATTCTGAAGTCATGGAAGACCTATCTTCCAAAACAAACCTATCCCAACAGAACCGGAGTTCATCCTAATACGGCATTTGCAATGGCATTTGCCATAGATTGGGCAAGAGCCAATAAAGATAAAGTGTTTGAAAATCAGTTGATGGAAAAGGCAAAATACTTTTTCTTAAAAGATCAGAAAACACCAGCTTATCTGGAGCCGGACGGTTCGGATTTCTTTTCGCCAAGTCTGGAAATTGCAGATCTGATGCGAAGAGTTCTTCCTCAAAAAGAATTTGTACAGTGGCTGAATGCTTTTTACGAAAAAAAAAGCCTGGAGAATGTTGAAAAAATTCCGGTAGTAAGTGATCTTAGCGATTATCAGACGGTTCACCTGGTAGGATTGTCTTTTTCCAAAGCATGGTGTATGAAAGGAATTTCAAGTGCACTTCCTGCCAATCATCCCCTGAAAAAGGATTTCAGAAAAACTGCAGACGTATTTCTTACCAATGGGCTGCCTTTGCTTTTCCAGGGAAATTATGGAGGAGACCACTGGCTGGCAAGTTTTGCTGTATATGCTCTGGAAGATTAATATTTGATTCCTGTTTTTTTCAGAATAAAGCCTAAAAGCCAGATCGGTCCTATCAGAAGAAACTGCAGATCTTTGAGGAAAGTGGGCTTTTTCCCTTCAATTTTATGACCTATAAACTGAAAAATCCAGGTGATAATAAATACACTAAGGTAAACCATCCATGACTGTCTTCCAACATTAATATTGGTCAGATAGATAAAATGCTCCATAATGAGCATTATTACAATCATCACAATAGCGATCCGAAAAGACAGTCTTATATAGAACAGCGTGATCAGAATAATTGCAATAATACTTATGATGCTGGCACATCCGAAGTAGGAAGCGCAGAAATGAGGGGAAGGAATCAGGGATGCAAAACCTAGGATTGTCCAGAAAATTAAGGGTACGCAAATCCAGTGAATAAACTTGTTGGTCGCATTTCTGTGACTTTTACTGTATTCGGCAAATAATAAATCGACCTTTCTCATGCTGATGGAAAATTGGATTCCTGCTAAAATAATAAAATTTTGTAATCACTGGTAAGATTGCTTACATTTGTCTTATGTCTGCCCTGGAAAAATTTGGCGTTGATATTTTTACCGAACATAATATTTTCGAGCGAATAGCTGTGGGTAAACCGTTTCGTCCCGAAAATCCTGCATTTATTTTTATTAAATCCGGCACCATAAAACTTCGTCAGCATTTCAGTGATCTGGAAGTTTCTGCTAATATGTTTATGGTAACCGATCCGCAAACTATCTATGAAGTGGTAGGAGTTACTGATGATTTTCAGTCGAGGATGGTTTCTTATAAAAGAGGATTTATTTCTGCTTTATCATTAAAATTTAATCGTTTGATTACTTATCGTTATTTCAGGCAGCAGATGAATAAAGGAGTTCCTTTTCCAGAGGACGAAATGGAAGTGGTCTGGAAAAGCGTCAATTTCCTGAAATATATCCTGGATTCTGATACGGAAATGCTTTACAAGAAAGAAATGGTGGAGCATCTTTTCTCTGTATTTTGCTATCAGATGGCAGGAATCATTTCCAAGGAAGATAACAGTTCTATGAATCAGATGTCCAGACAGGAAGAAATTGTATTTGTATTTCTTACTGATCTTTCGGAATATCATCTTACGGAAAGGACTGTTGAGTTTTATGCCGAACGGCAATCAATTACAACCAGACATCTTTCCGCAGTAGTGAAGACCATTACAGGAAAGTCTGCAAGCCAAATCATCGCTTTAATTGTGATCAATGAGGCGAAGGTACTCTTAAACTCTTCCAGTAAACCGGTTTCAGAAATTTCTTCTATTCTCGGATTTAGCGATCAATACTCATTTTCTCACTTTTTTAAGAAGCATCTGGAGGTGAGTCCTACACAGTACAGACATCAGTTTGAAAACTAAAATCTTACATTTGAACATCTTTTTCCAAAAATCAAACATTTGATTGATTTTGTTGTTGACCTAACTTTGCATCTGTAAAACAAGGTAAAATGACAAAGAAAATAAAAACAGCACTATCTGTATTGATAGCAGCTTTTCCTGCGCTGTTTTTTTCACAACAGATTAAGCAGATGACCGCAAGTGAGGTAGCGGAACTCGCTGTTCAGAATCACCAGCAGCTCAAGGTTTCTGCACAGAACATTGGTATTGCAAAACAAAATACGAATGTCGTTAAGCTTCAGAAACTTCCTACGATCACAGCTTCTACAAGTCAGTTCTATTTAGGAGATGCAGTAGCTATTGACAAAGACTTTTCGAATTCTACAAACGTTCCGATGCCACATTATGGAAGTTCATATGCTGTACAGGCAACACAATTGATCTTCAAAGGAGGATTGGTGAATAAATCTATTGAAATGGCAGGGCTTCGTGAACAGCTTTCGGAACTGGATTTAGAGAAAAATAAGCAGGATGTGAAATTTTTAGTGATTTCTAATTACTTGGACGTCTATAAAATTATCAATCAGGAAGAGGTATTTCAGAATAATAAAAAACTGGCTCTGGAACGTCTGAAGAACATCCAGAAATTCTATCAGCAGGGAATGGTAACCCGAAACGAAGTGATACGTGGAGAATTGGCCATTAAAAACCTGGATCAGGGAATTCTTACCCTTACGAATAATAAGAAAATCCTTAATTATAATCTGAATATTGCATTAGGTTTATCTTCAGACACAGAGATTATTCCTACAGAAAATCTGGAAAATAAAGAATCCGGAATAGGAATGGGATATTATACGGATCTTGCTCATGAAAGCAATCCGTTACTGAAATCTGCTCAAAAAAATATTGCGGTGGCAGATAAGAATATTGAGATCATAAAAACGGATAATGCACCTACTTTGGCCGGATTTGGTGGATATACGCTGCAAAGACCGATTACGACAAGAAATCCTGTTTTGGATATGTATTCAGGAGGCTGGCAGACCGGAGTTTCTTTAAGCTATAATATCGATACTCTTTTTAAAACAAAAGAAAAAGTAAAATTAGGTGAGCTGCAAAAGAATCAGGCGAATGATGCCATGACTCTGGTACAGCAGAATGTAGATATGGGAGTGAATGCTGCCTATACAAAATATCAGGAAGCGATTCAGCAAGCTGATATTCTGAATGATTCCAAAAGACTGGCGGAAGAAAACTACAAGATTACAGAAGCCAAGTATTTGAACCAATTGGCTGTGCAGGCAGAAATGATTGATGCACAGAACCAGAAACTACAGTCAGAACTGGATTATGCAAATGCTGAGATCAATGTTCTTTATCAGTATTACAACCTTTTGAAATCTACAGGAACACTTTAATTTTTAAAACTGAAAATCAACAATGGAAAACAAGGAACAAACTACTCAAAATACAACACCAACTCCAGCAAAACCTGCTGTAGAAAATAAGAAAAAGAAAAATAAAACCAATAAAATCAGAGCTATTATTTCCAATATCATAGTCTTTCTGGTGATCGGTTTCGGTTTATTCTGGTTAATACGTGAATATTTCCATATCGGAAGCAAAACCTATACAGAAGCGGCACAGGTAGAGGAATTTATTAATCCTATCAACACCAGAGTTTCAGCTTACATCAAAGAAATTAAATTCATAGAACATCAGCGTGTAAAAAAAGGAGATACTTTGGTCATTCTTGATGAACGCGAAATACTTACCCAGCTGGGCCAGGCAGAAGCAGCTTATCAGAATGCAATGGCTCAAAAAACGGCAACAAGTTCTTCCGTGAATACGGTTTCCAACAATATCAATGTAATGCAGTCCAATATTGCAGGAGCAAAAGCGAGATTATGGAATGCCGAGCAGAATTTAAACCGATATAAAAACCTTTTGGTAGCTGAAGCTGTTACCAGACAGCAATATGATCAGGTAAAAACAGAATATGATGCTCAAAAGGCAGCTTATGAAACGTTAGTGAATCAGAAACAATCCGCCAACCTTTCTACTACAGAAGTGAAAAGCAGATTGGGAATTAATGATGCCGAAATTAAAAGAACAAAATCTGCTCTGGATATGGCAAGAATCAATCTTTCGTATACTGTTATTACAGCACCTTATGATGGAGTAATGGGAAGAAGAACCATCTCCGAAGGTCAGTTGATCCAGCCGGGGCAACAGGTGGCAACCATCGTTCTGAATGGTCAGAAATGGGTAACCGCCAACTTCCTGGAAAGCCAGATGCCCAATATTAAAGTAGGTGAGAAAATTTCCATGACAGCTGATGCTTTAGGTGGTAAAAAATTCGAAGGAGTAGTCACAGCAGTTTCAGCGGCTACCGGTTCAAGATATTCAAATGTACCTACAGATAACTCTACCGGAAATTTCATTAAAGTACAGCAGAGAATTCCTGTAAGAATAGAGTTTACAGCTTCCAACAAAAAAGAAGATCTGGATAAACTGAGTGCCGGAATGAATATGAATGTAAATATTGGGCAGTAATTTAAAGATTTAATCATTGAAAGATTAAAAGATTGGAAAATACAGAAGTTAAGCTGAAAACTTTCAGTTACTAACTTCTAGTTTCTAACCTCTAACTTCTAACTTCATCATGTACAACAAAGGATTATATAATGACTGGGTGCCAAAACCCGTGCAGCTACTGCTGATTGTATTACTGCTTGCTGTAGTAATGCCTATTGGTGGGGTGTATACGGGAAATATCAGTTCTCTTGTGAATGGTACCGGAGCCATGACAGAATATTTTATGTGGGCTAACTACGCAACTACTATTGGGATGGGAGCCTGTATGCCTGTGGTTCTCAGAATCAAAATGAGATTCAAAGTAAGGGATAAGTTGGTTTTACTGCTGGTACTTTTAGGATTGCTCAGCTATGTAAACGGAACTACTTTACAGCCAATGATTTTCATCTTTACTTCTCTTTTGATTGGTTTTATGAAGATGATGGTTACCATAGAGCTGTTCCTCCCACTGATGGTTATGATTGGAAACCGCGGGATGTTTTACGGAGCTTTTTATACCTTCGTTCTTGTCATGAACCAGTTAGCTACCTATTATGCTGCTGAGTTTGCCCTTCTTTACAATTGGCAACAATTTTACCTTTTCACAGCAGTTTTATGCTTTATTTTAGCCTTAATACACTGGATTTTTATGCATGATAAATATTTTGCATTAAAAGTCCCTCTGCACTATATTGACTGGCTGAGTATTTTGCTTTTCATTTCAACGTTCATGTTTTCAGCATACGTTTATTCTTTTGGAAGACAGCAGGACTGGTTCAATTCCAAGAATATCATGAATGCAAGTATTGCTGCTTTTGTGAGTTTTGCACTGCTTTCTATTCGTCAGCTCACTTTAAAACGACCGTATCTTTCATTCAAAATCTTCAAAAAAAATAATGTACAGAATGGATTGTTTATGCTTTTCTGGCTGGGAATGTTTTTAGGAACAGCTTCTATTCAGAATACTTTTGCAGTGGGAGTATTAGGATATGATCAATTGACCAATACCAGACTAAGTTTATTGATGATTCCCGGAATTATTTTAGCCGGAATCATTGCCATTTTCTGGTTCAAAAAAGAAAAACCTTTGAAAATGTACATTTTTTCAGGTTTTGCAGCAATGATCGGGTACTCCATTATTATGTACTTTTCTATGGTATTGGAGTTCAGTTATGACAACTGGTATCTGCCGATGTTTTTAAAGGGCTATGGAATGTGTTCACTGTTTATTTCCGTATGGTTTTATACACTGGATAAACTTGAAATGGATGAAATGCTGGCTGCCATCGGACTTGTATTGGTTTGGAGAACCTTCCTGGCTGTAGGAATTTTTTCTACACTGTACTCATGGTTTCAATACCGTTTCCAAGTTACAGCAATAGGTGATCTTGCTGTTTATATGGATGGGATAACTATTACTCCTCAAAATGTAGCGGCTAATATGAAAGCGATTCAGCTTAATGCCATTATCATAGCCACCAAAAAGATATTCGGATATATTATTTTAGTCGGATTTGCGGTATTGATTTATGTTGCGACCCATCATTTTGGAGCAAAACGATTCCAGTATTTCAGATTTATAAGAGTTTTGGGAGGTAAATCCGTTATTGCGAGAAGAAGACTTCGTGAAAGAAAAAAATTATTAGAAGAAATAAAAGATGCAGCAGGGCCTGCAGTATAAAAGATACCTTGTTTTTCACTAGTAAAATCCTGGTCCTTCATTGGGCTGGGATTTTACGTTTTTAAGAAGATGTCAGATTTTAAACTTTTTGAAACATTAAGATTGTATTAAGGTGTTTAGAGTATTAAGATGAGCTTCGCTTTAAGCTTTAAAAATCAGAATGTTTATCTTAACTATACTTTATTCTTTAAATTTTTCTTAATGGTTTTTAATATATATCCAGATTTAGAAAACTTTTCTGTAAAAAGATGTTTACCATCATAAAATAAGGGAAAATCTCATATTTTGTTATTTTTATTCTTTCTAAATAAGAATTATCTTTGTGAGATTATAAAAACTTTGAAGTAGAAAGAATGAAAAAGCAGTATGCATTCATAGGTCTTTTGGTTTCGGGAGTGATGATTTCCCAGACCGTGAAAGATTCTATTGCCTCTAAAGGTATTGAAGATGTGGTGATCGTAGCCTCCAGAAAACCTACAAAAATTTCTGAAGTTCCGGGAACGGTTTGGGTCGTACAGAAAGAAAAAATTCAGGAACAGGCTAAAAGCGGAGTTCCCATCAAAGAAATGTTATCGATTCTTATTCCTTCTATGGATATTGGTCCACAGGGAAGAACCAATTACGGACAGAATATGAGAGGACGTTCTGCGCTGGTGATGATCGATGGTGTTTCTCTGAACAGTATCCGTGCCATCAGCCGCCAGCTGGATGCTATTGATCCCTTTAATATTGAAAGAATAGAGGTGCTTTCAGGAGCAAGTTCAATTTATGGAGGTAATGCGACTGGTGGAATCATCAATATTATTACAAAAATCCCTTCCAAAAAAGGAATCAGTGGAGAGACAGAACTGGGAGTGCGTACAGGATTTATGGGCAAAGACGACCATGACTTCCGTGCAGCTCAGTCTATTGCAGCCAAAGGGGATAAGTTCTTCGGAAGATTAGGAATTGCTTACCAGCAAAATGGAGGAGTGTATGGCGCTGACCAGAAGCAGCTTTTTACAGATATTACCCAGACTGACCTTCAGTATAACCAGTCGATTGACATTTTGGCTACAGGAGGATATCAGTTTAATAATAAACATAAAATAACAGCTTCCCTTCAGTATTACAATTCTAAATTTAATGGAGACCGAAGTTTATTTTTAGGCGAAAATCTGAGTGCATTTACTACAAAAAATGCTTCATTGCTGGAAATGAGAGATGGGTTCTCTTCCGATAAAAATGTAGGAACAGAACGTTATATGGCAACTGTAGCGTATAATGCAAACGATATCTTAGGCGGGCAGGATTTGTATGTGCAATTGGCTACCCGTGGTGAAAAATTAGGATTCTATCCATTTCCTGGAAATGTTACCCTGCAGACGGGAAAAGTACCTTATATGTCCTCTTCACAGCAGGATACTTATTATTCAGGGATTAAAGCTTTACTATCCAAATCATGGCGAGGACTGAATGTTACTTATGGAGCTGATTTCGATTTTGAAAAGTTTGAAGGAACACAATCTGTTTATGATATTGCAAAAACAATGTCTAGCGGTGGTTTAATTAATGAAACAAAATACAGCTTGGGAAGATACCCAACCAATCATTCACAGAGCTACGCAGGATATATTCAGGCAAAATATAATATTCTTCCCAAATTACAGCTGAATGGAGGGATTCGTTATCAGCATATCAATGTGAAAATGGATGACTTTGTGGGTTCAGAACAGCAAACACAGATTGCAATGGGTTATGGAAGCTCAGCATCTGCAATTCCGGGAGGCGAAAGTTCTTATAATGTGACCTTAGCCAATGCCGGATTGTTGTATAAATTCAATGAAAAGCATCAGATTTGGGGAACATTTTCTCAGGGAGCAAGTTTAGCTGATCCTGCCAAGTTTTATGGAATTGGGCAATATAAATTGGTGGGAACAAACTGGAATGTGGTATCCAGTATCAATGTAAAAGAACAGCCGCTTCAGGCCATTAAGACCAATCAGTTTGAGCTGGGTTACCGTGTCAACAGAGGTGGTTTAAGAGCTCAGATTGCGGGATTCCTGAGTAATTCTGATAAAACGGTTGCCGTTGATAAAAAGACCTTCCAGATTCTCGTGAATGATTTGAAATTAAGAAACATGGGAATTGAAGCTGAGGTTTCTTACGCTTTACACAATGGAGTTTATTTCGGAGCAAGCGGACTTTTGATCAAATCTGAGGTAGATAATAAAGGGGAATGGCAGAAACAGGAAATTTACAATGCTTCTCCTTCCAAATTGGTAACCTATATCGGATATAACATTCAAAACTGGTCATTCAGATTCCAGTCTTTGCAGAATTTCAAACAGAAAGACGAACTTAATAATGCTGTGGAAGGTTATAATACTTCAGATCTGATGATGGGATACCGTTTCAACTGGGGTAAATTCAATCTGGGAATCCAGAACCTGTTTAATACCGATTATCAAACCATCTGGAGCAAACGTTCCCAGGTTTTATATTCTACTTACGGACTTCCGGAACTGTTTAATTATAAAGGAAGAGGAAGAACATTCAACCTTTCTTACACTTTTGAATTCTAGAAAATAAGATGAAGGTAAAAATGCCTTGATCTGAAAACATATTGTATTTCAAATCCGGTTTCTGAATCAATCGGAAACCGGATTTTAATTTTAAAAAATCAGTTATGGCCAAAATTTCAACAGGGCAGATTGTTGCCGAAGTAACCAGAAAAGAATACATTACTGACCATTTTATCAGAGTGTATTTGTATTCACCGGAAGTTCAGTTGTTCAGGAACACGATGGTGGGAGATAATAATAAAATTGCCGTTCCACCTACTGGATTGAACGAAATTCATTTTCCGACTTTGGATGAAAATCATCAGTGGATATATCCGCCTAAAGAAGTCGCTCCGGCAATCAGAACCTATACTCACAGAGGAATTGATCTTGAGAAAAATGAATTAATTATTGATTTTGTAGACCACGGAGACGGTGGCCCGGCTTCCCGATGGGTGAGAGAGGCTGAAGCAGGCTCAAAATTGGGTGTGATGATGCGTTTGGAGGGAAAAGAGCTGTATCCCGCTGCAGATTGGTATCTGTTGGTAGGAGATGCTACAGCCATTCCGGTGATCAGTGCCATCCTGGAAACGCTTCCTGAAACGGCAAAAGGAATATGCATCATTGAAGTTCATGGAAAGGAAGATGAACAAATGCTTGAAACCAAAGCCCAGATTGACTTTAAATGGTTACACAATGCACAGCCTCAGATCAGCAGCGAAATTGCCAATGTGGTAAAAAGCATTGAGATCCCCGAGACGGCAAAATTTGGTTATGTTGCCTGTGAATTTTCAAGTGTGAAAGAAATCCGCACCTATCTGAGAAAAGAAAAAAACTGGACTTCACAGGAATTATATGCTTATTCTTATTGGAAAGCTGGGGTTGCAGAGAATGAATCTCAGGCGGACAGACATAAAGAGAAGGATTCGATGGAGTAGGTGGCAGGTTTTAGGGATTAGGGATTAGGGATTAGGGATTAGGGAGATATTCTGTAAAATATTGATGGAAGCCCATTGATGTCAATAGTGAATTTTGCTTCGGAAGTGAATGGTGAATTTTTTTATAGAGCTAGAACGTCTATCTTTAATTTTAAGAATCCACAAAATAAACTTGCGACAAAAGAAACCAGCAACTCGTACCTCGCAACTATCATTCCATAGCAAATAAACCAGCAACTCGCAACAAAATAAACTCGCAACTATCATCCTGAACCCGTATCTTTGCCCCATGAAAGATTTAATGGGCAGAGCGATCTGGGATTATTATCACAATGAAAATCCGGAGGATCTGCAGACTGAAACATCAATTTCTGAGCTGGATGAACTTCCGGTGGATTATTTATTCAGAGATTTTGAAGAAATGAATGATATTGAGCAGAAAGCACTCCATGTATCCGAAGGAAAAGTTCTGGATATCGGAGCTGGAGCCGGTTCTCATTCTTTATTCCTTCAAAACGAAAGAAACCTTGAGGTGACCGCATTGGATATTTCACCAAAATCTGTTGAGGTCTGTAAACTGAGAGGAATTAAAAAGGCCGTTTGTGAAAATATGCTTGATTTTTCCGGAGAAACTTTTGATACCATTTTATTATTGATGAACGGTACCGGAGTTTTTGAAAGCCTGGCGAAAATTGATACCTATCTTCAGAAACTGTACACCTTGTTAGATGATAAAGGGCAAATCCTGATCGACAGTACGGATATCCTTTATATGTTCGACCGTGATAAAGATGGCGGAGTGTATATTCCTGCAGGAGGTTACTACGGAGAACTGGAGTATGTGGTTCATTATAAAGGAGAGTCTGAAGAACCGATTACCTGGCTGTATCTTGACTTTAATACGTTGAAAAATGCTGCCACAAATAATGGCTTCAAAATAGAAAGAGTTTTGAAAGACGAAGATTCTTACCTGGCCAAACTTACTAAGAAATAATTGACAACAAGTCATTGCGAGCTGAAAGCGAAGCAATCTCAAAAACAATAGTGTCATTCTGTAAACCGGGATGACTTTTTTGTAGTTATTCTAGCCCCGATAGGAACGGTTACCCCACAGCATGCGGTTGGCTCCGGGCCAGGCGCGAGGAGTAAAAGTGGATAGCGGGAAACAGCTCCTTATTATGGTCTGAACAGATGGATGGCTCTTGCAAACGGATAGAAAGAAAACCATTCCTGAAAATAAAAATACATCAGAACAGCGGTTCCGGCGCATAAAATCACTGGAAGAATATAAGACTCTGCACGGTAAGGAAGTTTTTTTGGAGTTGCTAAAACGCTGATGACAAGTAAACCCAAAGCACCTACTGCAATGACTCCAATTTCGGGACTGTATCTGGAAGTGGTACCAAAGTCGAAATGCGAAAGCAGAACGTATTTTTGAAACATAAAAAAAAGAAAACCAAATGCCAGTGCTAAGAAGCTTGCAGGATATTTTTTTAGTTTAACTAAATTAAGGAATAGTAAAATAGCCCCCGGAATTGGAGAGAAAAAAACGGTGCTGACAACAATAGTCATTCGTGAATAAAGACTGATGGCCTCCGGATCTTCTGTGATATGGTCTTTCCAGGTTTCTACTTCTTCTGCATGTTTGGCTTCCTCTTCCTGTTTTTTATGCTGAATCAATTGCTGAACAGCTGTTTTTTCCATTTCACTGAAAGTACGCCCTCTTTCTTCCAGAATTTCAAAAGCGATCTGAACGGCTTCCGGAACAAAGCGGTTGCCTTCTTTTAAATATCCTTCTAATTCCTGATTGGAAAGCTTTCTCAGAACATTTCTATTGACCATAAGCTGTGTATAAAAGAAAGGCTGCTTCTTGTGAAACAGCCTTTGATCTTTATAAGGATTTTAATTATCCGATCTCAATACCGTTTTCAACATTGCTGTCATCCGGTGTTACGAAAGATAATTTTCCGTCTGGTTTTGTTGTTAATAATAACATTCCCTGAGATTCAATTCCTCTGATTTTTCTTGGAGCAAGGTTCAGAAGGATCATCACCTGCTTCCCGATTAATTCTTCAGGAGTGAAACTTTCTGCAATACCAGAAACAACAGTTCTTACATCTACTCCTGTATCTACAGTAAGTTTTAATAATTTATCTGCTTTTTCTACTTTTTCAGCTTCTAAAATGGTTGCTGTTCTAAGGTCTATTTTAGTAAAGTCATCAAACGTGATCTCCTCTTTCATAGGGTTTGCGTTAGGGTTTGTTTTTTTATTGTTTTGTTTTGTGTCTTCCAGCTTTTGGATCTGAGCTTCAATGACATCATCCTCAATTTTTGAGAAAAGAAGAGATGATTCGTTGATTTTGTGCCCTGTTTCAATTAATACTGATTGGTTTTCAATAGAATTCCAGTCTTTCTTTTCAACATTGAACATGTTTAATAATTTTTCGGAGCTGAAAGGCATGAAAGGCTCGCATAACTGAGCTAAAGCAACAGCTATCTGCGCCCCGACGAATAAAGATTGAGCTGCTTTTTCAGGATTGTCCTTAATGGTTTTCCAAGGTTCTTCTGTCTGAAGGTACTGGTTTCCAAAACGGGCAAGGTTCATTAATGCAGTTAATGAATTTCTGAATTCATAATTTTCAAGGAATCCTGAAATTTCTTTTGCAGATTTACTTATTTCCTGCAATTCAGGACTGTTGATATCACCTTGTGGAATAATGCCATCATAATATTTATGAATAAGAACCGCAACTCTGTTGATGAAGTTTCCGAAGATTCCTACCAATTCAGAATTATTCTTCGTTTGGAAATCCTTCCATGTAAAGTTGTTGTCTTTAGTTTCCGGAGCTGATGAAAGAAGAGCATATCTTAAAACATCCTGTTGTCCAGGGAAGTCTTCTACATATTCATGAGCCCATACTGCCCAGTTTCTTGACGTTGAGATTTTATCGTTCTCAAGGTTCAGGAATTCAAAAGCAGGAACATTTTTAGGCAAGATATAATCTCCATGCGCTTTCATCATTGAAGGGAAAATAATACAGTGGAAAACAATATTATCCTTTCCGATAAAATGTACCAGATCGCTTTCTGGACTTTGCCAGTAATCTTTCCAGTCTTTTCCGTTTTTCTCTGCCCATTCTTTAGTGAAAGAAATATAACCGATAGGAGCATCAAACCATACATATAATACTTTTCCTTCAGCATTCGGAAGAGGAACCGGAACTCCCCAGTTAAGGTCTCTGGTCATCGCACGAGGCTTAAGGCCATCATTTAACCAAGATTTAACCTGTCCGTATACGTTAGGCTTCCAGTCATCTTTATGACCTTCAATGATCCATTCATTGAGGAAATCTTCGTATTCGTTTAATGGCAGGTACCAATTTTTTGTTTCTTTAAGGATAGGAACATTTCCACTAAGCATTGATTTCGGATTAATCAGTTCAGAAGGAGAAAGGGTAGAACCACATTTCTCACACTGATCCCCGTAAGCGTTTTCGTTACCACAATTAGGACAAGTTCCTACAATATAACGGTCAGCAAGGAATTCTCCTGCCTGCTCATCAAAATACTGCTCAGAAATTTCTTCCGTGAATTTTCCTTTCTCGTATAAAACCTTGAAGAAATCCTGGCTGGTTTCATAATGGTTTTTAGACGTTGTTCTGGAATATTCATCAAATGAAATTCCAAGGTCAGAAAAAGATTTTTTAATGATCTCGTGATATTTGTCAACGATATCCTGAGGAGTAACTCCTTCTTTTTTTGCTCTTATGGTAATAGGAATTCCGTGCTCATCTGAACCACAGATAAACGCTACATCTTTTCCTAATCTTCTCTGAAATCTTGCGTAAACATCCGCAGGAATATAAACACCTGCCAAATGTCCTATATGAACCGGACCGTTTGCATAAGGCAAAGCTGCCGTAATCATCTTTCTGTTTGACATTTATAGTAAAGTTTTGACTGCAAAGATAAGGAATATCTGTTGAATACCGCTATTGGTGGCATTATTATGATGAAGAAAGCAAATTTAAGGAGCTGAATATGAAATTAAGTTAAACAGTTGTTTAACATTATCTTAATTTAAAACAAATATTATGCAATGCATAAGACGTTGTAAATTATTGGATTTTAAAAAACTAACTAAAATCGGTTTCGTAATATACATAATTTTAACTAAAATTATATTAAATTTATAATAATTCTAATTTTTTTTTAAATTGCGAGTCTGGCTTTAGGCTAAAATAAGACTGAAAACGAAACTATAAAAAAATAAGATTGTGAAGAATTTTACAACAGTATTAAAAATCGCGCCCGCTTTTTTACTGGCCAGTACAGTAATGCACGCGCAGAAAAAAGATTCTCTTCCTCAGGAGAAGAAAATAGAGGAGGTGGTCTTAGTAGGATATGGGAAGCAGAAGAAATCTGATCTTACGGGTTCTATCACTGCGGTCTCTGAAAAGGACTTTAATAAAGGTGCTATTGTTTCAGCCGATCAATTAATTACCGGTAAGGCTCCTGGTGTAAGAATAACCAATGCTGGTGGGTCACCAGATTCAGCTCCCAATATAAGAATTAGGGGAGGATCTTCTTTTAGTGCTAATAATAATCCCTTGATTGTTATTGATGGTGTTCCTTTAGATACCAATAACCCAGCGGGTGTAGGTAACCCTTTGAATCTGATTAATCCAAATGATATTGAATCTTTTTCAATATTAAAAGATGCTTCTGCAACAGCAATTTATGGAAACAGAGGTTCAAACGGTGTTATCATCATTAAAACAAAAAGAGGTGGTGGCAAACTTAAAATTAGTTTGAATACTAATGTTTCTGTAGGTACAGTAACAAGATATATTGATGTTATGAATGCTGATGAGTTTACAAAATTCATCAATCAAAATTATCCTAACTACAATTATTTATTAGGTGTTGGAGGAAGTTCTGCAAATCCAACACAACCGGGTACAATCTACAATACAGATTGGCAAAAAGCTATTTATAGAAACTCTGTATCTTCAGATAATAATTTGAGTATATCAGGAAGCTTGTTTAATAAAGTTCCTACAAGACTGTCAGTAGGTTATAATAGAACGGAAGGGGTTATTAGAACAAGTGATTATGAGAGATTTTCGACAGGATTAAACATTACCCCTTCATTTTTTGATAATCATTTAAAAATTGATATTAGCTTAAAGGGATTATTTTCCAAGCTTAATGCAATTGATGACGGAGGGGCTATTGGAGGGGCAATCAATATGAATCCTACGCTTCCAATTTATCAGTCTCAGACTAATTTAACAGGTGACCCATACAATAGATTCGGAGGTTATTATCAGAATATTGTTTTAAAAGGAAATCAATATCTGATTCAAGGACAGAGTAATCCTTTGGCGATTCTTATGCAAAGAAGCTCGCCACAAAAGATTGCTAAATTTTTAGGTAATGCTGAGATTAATTATAAATTTCATTTTTTACCTGACCTGAGAGCTATTGTTAATTTAGGTTTAGAAGCTTCAAGATCTAATTTAAAAACAGTTTATTCAGATAATGCAGTGGCAACGTATAGGAATCCACAAAATTTATTTGTTCCTAATGATTATGTATTCAGTCCTGGAATTGATTATGCAGAACATCAGAATATTGTAAATCAAACAATGGATGCCTACTTGGTATATGAGAAAAAATATTCAGGATTTCTTTCTCACTTCTTAGTGCAAGGAGGATACTCCTATCAGAATTTTAAAAATGATGGATATAAAGATCAATATAGGTATGATGATGTGACAGGACATAGAGTTCCAAACCCAGGCACTGCTTTGAATCCAACGAACAGATATTATAATGTATTAAATTTACAGTCATTTATAGGAAGAGCAAATATTGATTTCTATGATAAATATTTGTTTACATTAAACTTCAGAGCAGATGCATCTTCTTTATTTCAAAAAGGTGAACGATGGGGTTATTTTCCAGGGGTAGGTTTTGCCTGGAAAGTTAATAAAGATTTCTTCACAGAATCTTCTTCTGTAAAAGATCTGAAATTAAGATTGGGATGGGGAAGAACAGGTAATGCTGATATTGTGAGTGTAGCTGGATTTTATCCTTCAAGCCCTTATTTCTCGATTGGTGGCTCCAATTCACAATATTTTCCAGGAGTTGGAACATACAGTGCATTGCCATTTAATCCTGGTTTAACATGGGAGACTACAGAAACCTGGAATGCTGGAATTGATTTTTCATTCTTCAGCCAGGATAGAATATCAGGAAGTATTGACGTCTACAAAAGAAAAACAACAAATCTTTTAGCAAAAGTACCATTGCCGGCAGGGCAAGGTTTAAGTAATGAATTTACTACCAATGTAGGGTCTCTTGAAAATAAAGGGGTTGAATTCAATTTGACAGTAGTTCCTGTAAAAACTGAAAATTTAAATTGGTCTGTTTCAGGTAATTTTGGTTATAATGATTCCAAGATCTTAAGTTTAGGTGATGTTAGCTATTTTCCTGATAACTCAAGTACACTTCCAATTGGTACGGGGATAAAAATTGCAAATAATGCAATAGGCTATCAACCTTATTCGGCATGGGTATTACAACAGGTTTATGATGCAAATGGTAAACCGCTTGATAATGTATATGTAGATAGAAATAACGATGGGATTATTAATGAGAAAGATAGGTATTATAAGGCAATAAGACCAAGGTGGACATATGGTTTCAGTACTTCTTTAACTTATAAAAACTGGGATCTTAATGCCGCTTTCAGAGGACAAATAGGAGGATTAATCTATAATACTAGAAAACTTGCGCAAGGCTTTAAAAGCTATACCGTTCCTCAAAACTCACAAAACTTAAATAATGTGCTTACTTCAACCGCAGATTCTCCATTTACATTATCAGATAATCTGTACTTCTCAGATTATTTCTTAGAAGATGCTTCATTCTTGAAACTTGATAACGTAACGATAGGTTATCTGTTTAAAAATGTATTTAAGAATACTAATGTAAGAGTATATGGTTCTGTAAATAACGTTTATACATGGACTAATTATTCCGGGCAGGATCCTGAAAACTTTACAGGTATTGATAATAATTTTTATCCAAGACCAAGAACTTATACCATTGGATTTAATTTTAATTTCTAAAAGCACTTAAAAAATGAAAAATACTAAATATAAAGTACTGGCTCTTTTGGCTTTCTTAGCAATAAATACTGCTTGTCTTAATGATTTGGATACAGAGCCTAAAGTAGAACAAACTTTAGAAAACCTATTGGCGGCAGATCCCAATGCTGTTGAAGGGCTATTGTCGAGATTATATGCGAGTTTTGCACTTTCAAGTGTGGAAGGTCCTGATAAATCGGATATTTCAGGTGCGGACCCTGGAGAATCACCATTTGTAAGAGGACTTGTTAATCTACAGGATTTCACTGCAGATGATATGAAAAACAGATGGGGAGACAACGGATTGGATCAGTTGACAACAACTGCCAACTGGACTTCCAATAATAAGTTTTTCAAGTATGTCTATGATAGGATTTATTATACCGTTCCACAGGCAACAAATTTGATTCTTATTATGAAAAGTGATAAGGTAAATTATGCCAATAAAAATCAGGTGGTTGATGAACTTAGATATTTAAGAGCATTATCTTATTACTATTTAATTGATCTTTTTGGAAAAGGAGCTTTGGTCACGGATGAAAATTTTAATACAAGTGCCCTTTTACCAGAAACATCAAGAAAAGATCTTTTTAATTATGTTGAAAGTGAATTATTGGCAATAGAAGCTACTCTGCCTGCTTCAAACTCATATGGAAGAGCGAATAAAGCCTGTGCAAGAATGCTTTTAGCTAAGCTATATCTAAATGCTGAAATATATACGGGAACACCTAGATATAGTGATGCGGCCAATTTTATTAATAAAATTATTAGTGAAGGAGGATATCAGCTAGAAACTAATATCAGAAAGAATTTTTCTTCAGATAATAACACTTCTAAAGAAATTATATTCCCACTTTTAGCAGACGCTGTTTCCAGCCAAAGTTTTGGTAATACAACTTATCTTGTAAATGGAAGTATAAGTACAGATACAATGGTTCCTGCTGACTTTGGAGCTAAACAGGGTTGGGCAGGTCACAGAGCTACAAAAGCTTGGTATGGATTATTTGGAAATAGTATTGCAGATCTTCAGGCAAGTCCTGATAAAAGAGCTAAGCTGTTCTGGACTCAAGGTCACAACTGGGAAATGAATGATTATAAAACATGGTCTGATGGATTACCATCTGATAAATTCTGGAACAAAGATTCAAATGGAGCAGGTGGAGCAACTGATTTTTCTTCTACAGATTTTCCATTATTCAGATTGGCAGATGTTTATTTAATGTATGCTGAATGTGCTTTAAGGGGAGCTGCTGGAACAACGGTCCCACAAGGGTTGATATACTTGAATCAGGTAAGAGCCAGAGCAGGGGCAACAGCATTAAGTGCAATAACTCTGGATGTGGTTTTAGATGAAAGAGCCAGAGAATTGAACTTTGAGGGAATGAGAAGACAGGATCTTATCAGATTTGGTAAATTTACAGGAGGTACTTACTTATGGCCTTGGAAAGGAGGAGTGAAAAACGGAACTTCAATTTCGGATAATTATAAAATATTCCCAATTCCAAGTACTGCTTTACAATCGAACCCTAATTTAACTCAAAATCCAGGTTATTAATTTAAAAACTAAAAAAAATGAAAAAAATATTCAATGTTTTATTAGTGACTATGGTAGGTTTATACCTTATCTCATGCTCTAAGGAGGAGGATAAAATAGAGTTAAATAATACTTCACAGGCTAAAATAACTTCAGATAAAACTTCTGTAGTACTTGATGAAACGAAAGCAGGACAAAATGCAATGACTGTCACTTGGGAAAATCCAACTTTTAATCCAAGTGTGGGATTCAACAATTCTCTACAGTTTGCAGTAGCCGGAACAAGTTTTGCAACAAACGTACTTCAGGATCTGCCTTTAGACCAAAAAACTTTCTCACTTACTCATTTGCAGCTTAATAACATCCTAGCACAGCTGAATGTTGCACCTGATACAGCAAAGCCTATTGAAGTGAGAATGAGAACAGCATTAAACAGCACTACTTTCTTTTATTCTAATGTAGTTACTGTAAATATGACAGGGTATAAGCCAAATCCGGATCTTATTTATCCAAAAATAAATGTTCCCGGAGGATATGCCGGAGCAGCAGGATATGCAGATTGGGAGCCAACCAATTCACCCAATTTATTTTCACCTGAGAAGAATGATAAATACAGAGGATTTATTTATGTAACTAATCCCAATAGTGAGTATAAGTTTACAATTAATCAAAGTTATACTGGAGATAAGGGAGACGATGGTACTTTTACAGGGAAATTAGTGGAAACAGGAGAAGTTAATGTAAAAGCTGTTGCGACAGGAGCCTATTACATCAATGTAAACTGGGCTGCTAATACCTATTCTTCAGTCATTGCCAACTTCGGAGTTATCGGAGATGCAACGCCTACGGGATGGGGATCAGATACTGATTTTGTATATAATCCTGCAACCAAAACTTTTGTGATTAATTCTATTGCATTATCAAGTACCGGAGTATTTAAATTCAGAGCCAATGATGATTGGACAATGAAATTCCAGCCAAAAGATGCAGATCAGACTCTGGTTTCCGGAACTGCTGTTCAGTCTTATTTAAGCGCAGAGAACACGGTAACAGGAGATCCTGCCTATAAAGTGTCACAGGCAGGTAATTATAAAATTGAACTGGATTTACACAATTCAGCATATTACAAACTAACCATTACTAAATTGTAAATTAAACTAAACAAACTAAAATAAAGCAAAGTGCTGCTTTACCGTGGCACTTTATCTATTTTTTAAGTTAATAAATAGTCATTATGAAGAAAATTACAGTTGGAGCACTTTTGCTCTCAATGATGTTTACAGGTGTGAAAGCCCAATCTTTAAAATCTCCGGACGGGAAATTTGAAATGAATTTTCAGCTGAAAGAAGGAGTTCCTTACTACAACCTTAAGTATAACGGTGCAGTAGTAGTTGAAGATTCTAAATTGGGATTGAGATTATTTAAAGACACAGCCATAAAATTCGCTTCTGAGATTGCCAAACCAGAAGATGCAAAATACGATCTGAACAACGGTTTTGCAAAGACAGATGAAAAAAGAGACTCCAAAAATGAAATCTGGCAGCCGGTTTTAGGAGAAAAGAAAAATTATATCAACCACTACAACGAACTGGCAGTTACCCTGAATCAGGCTTCTACAGACAGAAGTATTGTGGTGAAATTTAGATTATTCAATGATGGTCTTGGTTTCAGATATGAATTTCCGCAACAGAAAAACCTTAATTATTTCGTCATCAGAGAAGAAGATTCTGAAATTGATTTCCCTACCGATATGAAAGCATGGTGGATGGTTGCAGATTACGATTCTCAGGAATATCAGTATCAGGAAACTAAAGTTTCTGAAATCCCTTCAAAATGGGACAAAGCATACGATGCAAATGCTTCACAATCATTGGTGAAAAATGCAGTTCAGTCTCCTTTAATGCTTAAAAAAGAAGGAAAAGAACCTTTATATATTAACGTTGCTGAAGCTGCTGTATTAGATTATCCGGCTTCACACCTTGAGGTTGATGCACAGAATTTTAAATTCAAAACGCATTTGACTGCCGACAGACAGGGAGCGAAAGGATATATTCAGACTCCGTCAGTAACGCCTTGGAGAACGATTATTGTAGCTCCGAAAGCAGAACAGGTGATGGATTCTAAAATGATCTTTAACCTTAACGAACCTACAAAGTACACTGATACTTCTTATATCCACCCTACAAAATACATGGGAGTTTGGTGGGAAATGATTATCGGAAAATCACAATGGGCTTATTCTACTGCTGAAAATGTTCATTTAGGTAAAACAGACTTCGCGAAATTAACTCCAAACGGAAAACATGCAGCCAACAATACAAAAGTTAAAGAATATATTGACTTTGCTGCAGAAAACGGGTTCCAGGGATTATTGATCGAAGGATGGAATATCGGTTGGGAAGACTGGTTCGGACATTCAAAAGAATTTGTTTTTGATTTTATTACTCCTTACCCGGATTTTGACATCAAAATGTTGAATGAATATGCGCATTCAAAAGGAATTAAACTAATCATGCACCATGAAACTTCAGGTTCTGCAACGAACTACGAAAGATGGGCAGACAAAGCATTCCAAACGATGAACAAATATGGATATGATGCTGTGAAAACCGGATATGTAGGAGATATTATTCCTAGAGGAGAACATCACTATTCTCAATGGACTATCAACCATTACTATAGAATTGCAGAAAAAGCAAATGATTATAAAATCATGGTGAATTCTCACGAGTCCGTACGTCCTACAGGAGAAAGCCGTACTTACCCGAACTATATCTCTGCAGAAGCAGCCCGTGGAACAGAGTATGAAGCATTCGGAGGAAATAAACCAGATCATCAGACGGTTCTTCCGTTTACAAGATGGATGGGAGGTTCTATGGACTACACGCCGGGAATTTTCCAGACAAAGTTAGACTACTATTTCCCTGGAGATAACCGTTTTGTAAAAACTACACTGGTAAAACAGCTGGCTCTTTATGTAACAATGTATATGCCGCTTCAGATGGCTGCAGATCTTCCTGAAAACTACAAAAAGCATATGGATGCATTCCAGTTTATCAAGGATGTGGCAGCAGATTGGGATGATACCAAAATTTTATCAGCAGAACCTGGTGATTATGTGGTTACAGCGAGAAAAGCAAAAGGTACTGAAAACTGGTTTGTAGGAGGTATTACCGATGAAAACAAACGTGAGTATACAGTAGACTTCTCTTTCTTAGATAAAGGAAAAAAATATGAGGCAACCATCTATGAAGATGGAAAAGATGCTGATTATATTGATAATCCTCAAAGCTATAACATCTACAAAAAAGAGATTACAAGTAAGTCAAAAATTAATTTTAAAATGGTAAGAAGTGGCGGTTTCGCAGTTTCAATTAAACCAGTAAAATAATTGTAAAGATACACTAAGGTGCCCCGGTTTATCGAATTTTCGATGGCCGGGGTATTTTTATTTATCCTCTGCCTGTTGAATCAATTGGGAATATTGATTTTCAGATTCTAATATTTGCTCCTTTACTTTAACAGGAGTTTTTACTTTCTCTTTATATTCTTTCTGATATTGTTTCACTGTTTTTCCAGTACCGTCATGTCTCCATCCTGGCGAATAAAAAAGATATTTAATGCGGTCTTTAAAAGAAATTCCCGGTTGTTTGATATCTTTCCCTATTCTTCTCCATTCATAGAAAAGCATCGTTGCAGGGTCTTTGGATTTTATTTTAGGATAAACTCCATATTTCACAGGAACTTCAGGATCTTCTTTTTCAAAAGTTCCGAAAATTTTATCCCAGATAATCAGCCCCATTCCCATGTTACGGTCCAGATATTTGATATTACACGCGTGGTGTACTCTGTGATGAGAAGGAGTAACCAGAATATATTCTAAAAATCCCATACTTTTAATAGATTGAGTGTGTACAAATGTACCGTAAATCTGTATGGAAGAGTAGGCTACCAGAATATGCCACGGATGAAAGCCCATGAAAGCTAATGGAGAGAAAAATAAATATCTGTATAAAGGTTGAAATACAGGACTTCTGAATCCTGTACTGATATTAAAATAGTCAGAATTGTGGTGCGTAATATGTACCGCCCAGAAAACACGTGAATGGTGATCTACATAATGATGGACATAATAAGCAAAATCCTGTGCCAGGAATACCGCAATCCAATACCATATTCCTTCTTGCCAGTCAAAAAGACGATGCTGGTAAAAAAACATCATAACAAATAAAGAAAAACCCTTCATGATGATGTCTAACCCATAATTAAGCAAGGCGAAAAGGACATTTGTTGCTACATCTTTAGTCTCATATATTTTCTCTTTATTAAAATGACTGTAGGCCATTTCCAGGAAAATTATAGCAGCAAACACAGGGATTGTCCATGTGTAAACAACATCCGGTCCTTCAGTTTTGAATATATTACTGAAATCCAACATTTTTTCTATAAAACTAAACATAAAAAGCATGGGAAATTAATTTTATGCATGAATTTTTTGTGAAAAATTTAATTATTCTTTATAAAATTTAAAATGGAGATATTTAATCTTATCATCTTATAGAAATGAAGATAAAAAAAGAGGTTTTCTGTAACATTTTTGAGCGTGTATTTGAAAATTTAATGCTAAATTGAACACTAATATGAAGACAATATATGCAGCATTCGCCCTTTCGATAACTTCTTTTGCTTTTTCTCAGAAAAATCTGGAAAGAGTAGAACCGGCTTTCTGGTGGAAGGGAATGAAAAATCCTGAACTTCAGATTCTTGTGTACGGAAAAGAAGTGGCTAATAACGAAATTACGCTTTCAGATGGAATACAGATTAAAGACATCCGGAAAGTAGACAATCCGAATTATGTTTTTATTACAGTCAATACCAACGAAATAAACGTTCCGAAGTTTGCTATCAATATTAAAAAGGGTAAAAAAAATATGGGTTCATACACTTATGAGCTGAAACAGAGAAATCCGGGATCTGCCAACCGTGAATCTTTTACTTCAAAAGATCTCATGTATCTGATCATGCCGGACCGATTTGCCAATGGTGATGAGAAGAATGATTCAAGGCCGGAACTTACCGAAAAAGCAGATCGCAGTCTTCCAAACGGCAGACATGGAGGTGATCTCCGTGGGATTATCAATAACCTTGATTATATTCAGAATCTGGGAGCAACAGCAGTCTGGCTTACTCCTGTGAATGAAGATAACGAAAAAGTGTATTCCTATCACGGTTATGCTCAGACCGATCTGTATAAAATTGATGCCCGTTACGGTACCAACGAAGAGTATAAAACATTATCTCAGGAACTGAATAAACGAAAGATGATGTTGGTGATGGATTATGTGACCAATCACTGGGGCGGCTCACACTGGATGATGAAAGACCTTCCGTCCAAAGACTGGATACATTGGTTTGATGAAGGAGAAAAAGGATTTAAACGTTCCAATTATAAAACTACAACGCAATTTGATACCAATGCGTCCGATATTGATAAAAAATATGCACTGGATGGTTGGTTTGATACAACGATGCCGGATATCAACCAAAAAAATCCATTGGTTCTGAAGTATCTGATTCAAAATGCAATCTGGTGGATAGAATATGCCGAACTGGGAGGATTTCGTGTAGATACTTATCCTTACAATGATAAAGATGCGATGGCAAAATGGGCTAAGGCGATCACCGATGAATATCCTAAATTCAATATTGTAGGAGAAACCTGGTTGTATACAGCTGCACAAATTGCAGCATGGCAGAAAAATTCTAAAATCGGAGAGATAGAAAATTATAATTCAAATCTACCCTCGGTAATGGATTTTATGCTCTTTGAAAATATGCCCAAAGCGCTTAAAGAAAAAGAAGGCTGGGATAAAGGAATGATTCGTATTTACGACTCTTTTACCAGCGATTTCCTTTATCCGGATATCAATAACCTTTTGGTTTTCTTTGAAAATCATGATACCGAAAGATGGAACGAAATCTTTAATGCAAACCCTGATGCCTACAAAATGGCACTCACTCTTATCTCAACAGTAAGAGGAATTCCACAAATTTATTACGGATCTGAAATAGGAATGAGAGGCGATAAAAAAGCAGGGGGCGATGCCGATATCCGCAGAGATTTTCCGGGAGGATGGAAATCTGATCAACAAAATGCTTTCGATCCATCTACTCAGACTCCGGAGCAGAAAGAATTTTTTCAGTTTACTCAAAAATTAATGAACTGGAGAAAAGATAAAGAGGTGATTCATAATGGAAAGACTAAAAATTTCGTTCCTCAGGATGGTGTTTTTGTGTACTTCAGATATAATGCAAAAGAAAGTGTAATGGTAGTCATCAACAATAATGAAAAAGATCAGTCGTTAGAATTGAAACGATTTGCAGAATCACTTAACGGATTTGCAAAAGGAAAAGAGATTATTTCAGGCAAAGAAATTTCATTACAAAACAATATGAATATCCCTGCGAAAACATCATTGATTATTGAACTAGAAAAATAATAATACTTATGAAAAAACTAACGACTGTTTATACCTTACTCCTTTTTTTACTGGGATTCTCTTCATTTACCGCACAGTCAAAAAATACATTTGAGAAAGAAAAAGCGGAAATCACTACGATGCTGGACACTTTCAATGCAACAGCTGCAAAGGCAGATTACACAGGATATTTTAATCTCTTTGCGGATGAATCTACCTTCATTGGAACAGATGCTACTGAAATCTGGGATAAAAAAGCATTTATGGTGTGGGCAAAACCTTATTTCGACAAAAAGAAAACCTGGAATTTTAAAGCCCTTAAAAGAAATATTTACTTCAGCAAAGATGGAAAACTGGCATGGTTTGATGAATTATTGGATACTCAAATGAAAATTTGCAGAGGTTCCGGAGTGGTAGAAAAGATTAACGGAAGCTGGAAGGTAAAACAATATGTTCTTTCTGTGACAGTGCCTAATGAAGTGGTAGATAAAGTGGTTACTGAAAAAGCACCTATCGAAGATGCATTAATTCAAAAACTGAAGTCATAATGGCAATAATGATGGGGAAATATGATACTGGGGCAGTCGGGAAAAGAAAAAAGCCAGACTTATCAATGCTCCAGATTATCAATATGAGCATGGGATTTCTGGGAATCCAGATGGCTTTTGGATTACAAAATGGAAATGCAAGCCGTATTCTGGGTAATTTAGGGGCAGATGTTCATGAGTTATCCTGGTTCTGGCTGGTGGCCCCCATTACAGGCTTAATTGTCCAGCCTATTATCGGGCACATGGGCGACAATACTTGGAGTCCGTTGGGAAGAAGAAAACCTTATTTCCTGATTGGGGCTGTTTTATGTGCCATAGGATTGGTTCTCCTTCCGAATGCTGCCTCTGTTACGCAGATGTTTGCGGCCAATGCGCTTTTGTTAGCGGTAATATTTCTTGCCATGATGGATGCTTCGGTGAATATTGCAATGGAGCCTTTCAGAGCTTTGGTAGGAGATATGCTTCCAAAACATCAGGGGACGATAGGATTTTCTGTACAAACGATTTTAATTGGAATCGGTGCGGTATTGGGTTCATATTTACCGGATTGGCTAACCAAAATGGGCATTTCCAATGTAGCTCCAGAAGGATTTGTAGCGGATAATGTTATTTATTCTTTTTATATCGGTGCGGGATTGCTTATTATATCAATTCTATACACCATCATGACAACCAGAGAATATTCCCCACAGGAATTTGCAGATTTTGAAGATGGAAAAGAAGGAGAACAACATAATTCTAAGTTTTCAGATATTTTCAAAGATTTTGCTGCGATTCCTGCACAGATGAAAAAGCTTGGAATTGTTCAGTTTTTCTCATGGTTTGCATTGTTTACGATGTGGGTTTTCACTACCAGTGCTCTGGCAACCCATCATTTTGGACTTTCCCCGGAAGATACCCATTCCAAAGCATTTAATGATGCTGGTGACCTTACCGGAAAACTTTTCGGAATGTATAATCTTTGGGCAATTCCGTTCGCATTTCTATTAACACCAATTGCTAAACTGATTGGTAAAAAACAGACTCATGCTTTAGCTTTATTGTGTGGAGGTTTGGGATTGGTTTCCATGTATTTTATTAAAGATGTCAACAACCTATGGGTTTCTATGATCGGATTAGGTTTTGCCTGGGCAAGTATTCTGGCAATGCCCTATGCTATGCTTATTGAGGTGATTCCACAACGAAAAATGGGTGTTTATATGGGTATATTCAACTTCTTTATTGTGATTCCGCAGATCATCAATGGTTTATTCGGAGGCCCTATTGTAAGTGGTATTTTCGGGAAACAAGCTATGGATTATGTTGTTGTAGGTGGTGTTTGCATGCTCATTGGAGCTGTAGTAACGATGATTTTTGTGAAATCAGAAGATGAAACTCCTAAGGAAATTGAAGAAGAAATCAAGCAGGTACACTTTTAATTAGAAACTAGAAATTAGAGGTTAGAAATTAGTAATGTGATGTGTTTTGAAATTTAAAATAACATTATAAAATTCAATAGGAGCGGGCTTTAGTCTGTTTTCTCTTTCAATATTTATTGATTGGCTTTAGCTAAAACCTATCTTTTTTTTGTAATTTTTTTTAAAACCAAAATTGTTTATCATGAAGCTTAATTTTTTGAATAAGTTTTTTTCGTCTATAAAACAAAAGGATAAGATTGAAAATGAATATATTGCTGAAATTAAAGATGTTACTGAAAATTTAGAAGATAACGGCTTCACTCAGGAAGAGTTACTTGAATACGATAAGCACGTACATCTCTATTATACTTATATGATCAATTCACTGATTCTTTATACCTATAATGTAGACCAATTGGATGGGATGGCTCCCATTTTAATAGATCCTCTGGCAGAACTGTATGAAGAGCTTGATTATGCATTCC
The DNA here is from genome assembly GCF_002025665.1 of Chryseobacterium indologenes. GTDB lineage: Bacteria > Bacteroidota > Bacteroidia > Flavobacteriales > Weeksellaceae > Chryseobacterium > Chryseobacterium metallicongregator. Next base: position 1,769,265 of record NZ_CP018786.1, read on the forward strand.
TCCCTGTTTTATTTAATACCATTTTCAGAAATAAACTCATTGACGAATCTTTTAAGGAAGACCTCCTGAATTTTAAAAAGAAAGTTGATGATATCCCTGTGGAAATTTGGGACTGGGACTTTTTAGATCACCATGAAACGTGGAAAAACATAAGACTTGAAGCCGAAAAGCTTTTAAATAAACTCAATATTGAAACAAGAACTTATAATACAGATTATACTACCATTATTTTAAAAAAATAAGAGTTTAGTAAGAAACAATTCAATAGGAGCGGGTAGTAATCCAGAGCGTAGACGAAGGAAGTCTGCTTTTATTTTAAACATTCATCACTTGACTTTATCCAAAACTTAAAATCTATCCTTCATATACTTATTAGTTTTTTGATCTTAAGATTATAATAATCTCCCACAGATTTTCACAGATATCACAGATGTTTGCGCTTATTCATACAATTGGCTCAATCTGTCAAATCTCCGTAAGAAAAGATATTCGATATGAAATTTTATCGCAGATAAAATCCTTGCGCCCTAAAAACATATCAAATGCAAAAAAAATCGCGTCTTTGCGTAATCCAACCTATAAATAATCCTCACTTTCTGAGCTCTCTCGATATTTTTACTGCTCTAATTTCCTTTCTTAACCTACATCAACTTTTAAAACACCCACATCCCGTACATTTGTACCATAAATAATCACAGAAAATGAAAACAGTATATCATAAAGCAGATTCAAGAGGCCATGCCAACCACGGATGGTTAAATTCATACCATACATTCAGTTTTGCCAACTATCAAAACAGAGACAGAACGAACTTTGGAGTTTTAAGAGTGTTGAATGATGACACCGTTTCTCAGGGAATGGGCTTCGGAACTCATCCACACAGAGATATGGAAATTATTTCAATTCCTTTGGAAGGAGATCTGGAACATAAAGATTCAATGGGAACTACGGCGGTGATCAGAAAAGGAGAAATCCAGGTGATGAGTGCCGGAACCGGTGTCATGCACAGCGAATACAATAAAAATAAAGATGAAGAAGTAAAATTCCTTCAGATCTGGGTGTTCCCAAAAGAACAGAATGTTGAACCGAGATACGATCAGAAAAGTATCAAAGAAGGTGAAAAAATCAATGGATTTCAACAGATCTTATCTCCCAATAAAAATGATGACGGAGTTTGGATTCACCAGGATGCCTGGTTCAACCTGGCCAACTTTAAAAAAGGGAATGGCAAAAATTATATGCTCAACAAAAAAGGAAACGGAGTGTATGCATTTGTTTTAAAAGGAAGTGCAAAAATCGGCGACCGTGTTCTGAATGAAAGAGACGGATTAGGAATCTGGGACACACAGAGCTTTAATATCGAAGCTGTAGAAGACACTGAAGTATTATTAATGGAAGTCCCTATGGAACTGCCTTCTTATCTTAAATAAAAAACTAAATTTGTAATCTTAAAAATAAACCTCACCTATGAAAATTTTAGCAATAGCAGGAAGTAACTCAGAAGCTTCAATGAACAAACAGTTGGTAGCATATGCATCAACATTATTTGAAAATGCAGATGTAGAAGTGATAGATTTAAATCCTTTCGAAATGCCAATCTATAAACATGAAAGAGAATTAGCAGGGGGTGTTCCACAGGAAGCTCATGATTTTGCAGCAAAAATTGATGGTGCAAATCTATTATTGGTTTCTTTAGGAGAACACAACGGAACGTATTCTACAGCATTCAAAAATGTATTCGACTGGGTATCCAGAATCAAAGACAGAACAGTCTGGAATGAAGTACCAATGCTATTGATGTCTACATCTCCCGGAGGTAGAGGCGGAGCAGGTGTTTTGGAAGCAGCATCAAAGCGTTTCCCTTTCCACGGAGGAAATGTGGTAGAGACTTTTTCTCTTCCTTTCTTTAATGATAACTTTGATAAAGGAACTCAGAAAATTTCTAATAAAGAGAAAGACAGTGAGTTAAAAGAAAAAATCAAGAAGATTGCAGCTATTGAAACTATTCTTGAAAAATAGAATTTGAATAAAAATTATTAACCATTAAATATAAAATTATGACAGTAAGAGAAAAAATGGACCTTATCTTAAATGATGCAGAGATTGATAATCTTCAATTATTAGATTGTGATATTTATAATTTAGACTATAGGCAACAAGGTATTATTCAAAATATAGGAACAGGTCAAATTATAGTTGTTTATGAATCAAAAGATGATATAGATAATGAAGGTATTCCCCAAATTGTAAAGATGGAATATCAAAATTTGAAAGAATTTTTAGATGATTATCCTCCAACGTACTAGTTTTTAGGATATTTATAATATATTTTTTAATATAAAAAATAGAATTTGAATATTCATTTAAAATTACTATTTTTGCAAAAAGAAAAGAGATGAAAATTCAGACCTCCTATAAACAATGTTTTTCTCATAAAGGGAAAGTTGTGGGCTCTGAAATTCTGATATAAAATAACGGCCGATAATCTGAAAAGATTGTCGGCTTTTTTGTTTTCTAAAATCGAGTATAAAAGTAATTGAAATATTAAAAGATAATAAGATTCCGGAAACCGTTACTAGATCATAAATAGTATGAAATCTGAAATCTGAATCTAAAAATCTAAGCAGACATGAGCAACACTTACAAATCAGCAGGAGTAGACAAAGAAGAAGGATACAAAACGGTTGACAAGATCAAAAAGGCGGTCGGTGAAACCCACAATTCCAATGTACTGAACCACTTGGGGAGTTTTGGTGCTTTCTATGAAATCGGAGGATACAAAAATCCGGTTCTTGTATCAGGAACAGATGGAGTAGGAACAAAGCTGAAAGTAGCTTTAGATACCAAAAAATATGATTCTATCGGGGTAGATTGTTTCGCAATGTGTGCCAACGATATTCTTTGCCATGGAGCAAAACCTTTATTCTTCTTAGATTATTTGGCTTGCGGAAAGCTTGATTCAGAAATCGCTGCAGAAATCGTTTTAGGAATGGTTGCTGCTTGTAAGGATAACAACTGTGCACTGATTGGTGGTGAAACTGCTGAAATGCCTGGAATGTACCAGCCTGGAGATTATGATGTTGCAGGATTCTGTGTAGGAATCGTAGAAAAAGACCAGATCATTGATGGTTCTAAGATCAAAGCTGGGAACAAAATCATTGCATTACCAAGCTCAGGATTCCACTCAAACGGATTCTCTTTAGTAAGAAAAGTATTCCCGAACTTTGAAGAAGAGTTTGAAGGAAAACCATTATATGAAACACTTTTAGTGCCTACAAGACTGTACTACAAAGATATTCACAAAGTACTGGAAGAAGTAAAAGTAGAAGGAATTGCTCACATCACTGGAGGTGGTCTTTATGAAAACGTTCCAAGAATTATTCCTGAAGGACTTTGTGCTTCTATTGACGAAACAAAAATCAGAATTCCTAGTGTTATGCTTGAGCTTGAAAAAAGAGGTGGAGTAAAACGTGAAGAAATGCACGGAACATTCAATATGGGTGTAGGAATGGTAATCGTTGTAGATGCTGAACATGCTGAAAAAGTATTGCACCTTTTAGATGACGCTTATGAAATCGGTGAAATCACTGAAGGAGCAGAGAAAATCAATTTAAAGTTTTAGAAGCTTAATCCCGCTTTCCGCTATATCTTTTTTGCCAGTGCTTTTTTACAAAGCCATTTCAAAAAAAGGATGCCGCTGCAATCGGGGCTAATTAAAAATATGAAGAACATCGTTGTACTCGTATCCGGTTCAGGAACCAATCTGCAGAGAATCATTGATACTATTGACTCAGGAGAAATCCAGAATGCAAAAGTAACTCTGGTGGTAGCAGACAGAGAATGTTTCGGATTGGAAAGAGCAAAAAATCATAACATAGAAAACGTTCTGATTCCGAGAGGGAAAAACTTCAGCAGCGAATTGAGTAAAATCATCCCGGAAAATACAGATTTAATCGTATTGGCAGGATTTTTATCCATCTTAAAATCTGAATTCTGTGAAAACTGGAATGGTAAAATAATCAATATTCATCCGGCTTTGCTTCCGAAATTCGGAGGAAAAGGAATGTGGGGACATCATGTTCATAACGCTGTGATTGAAGCCAAAGAAGTAGAGAGTGGAGCGACTGTACATTTTGTAACGCCGGGCATTGATGAGGGAGAATCTATTCTTCAGAAGTCTTTTGAAGTGACTGCTGATGATACTCCTGAAACGCTGGCTCAGAAAGTCCACCAGATTGAATATGAGATATTTCCTATAGCGATCAATAAGGTCCTGGGAAATAAATAATGTCAAAAATTTTGACAGAAAAATAGAAAAATCTAAGTAAAATAAAAGTAAGTTCGGAGGTGAAAGACCCGGACACAGTTTGAAATAGCTGTAAAAAGTAAAAAATTGAAAGTAAAATGAGTAAAAAGAGAGTTTTAATCAGTGTTTCTGACAAAAGTGGATTAATTGAATTCGCGCAGTTTTTGGAAGCTCAGAATTATGAGTTGATCTCTACAGGAGGAACGTTCAAACATTTGAAAGACGCTGGTTTAAATCCTATTCAGATTGATGAGGTTACCAATTTCCCTGAAATGTTGGATGGAAGAGTGAAAACTTTACACCCAAAAGTTCACGGAGGATTGCTGGCTGTTCGTAACAACGAAGTGCACATGCAAACCGTTCAGGAGCACGGGATTGATCTGATTGACATGGTAATCGTAAACCTTTACCCTTTCTTTGAAAATGTAAACAAAGAAATTTCTTTACATGAAAAAGTAGAGTTTATCGATATCGGAGGCCCTTCAATGCTTCGTTCTGCAGCGAAAAACTTTGATTCTGTAACGGTAATCACTGATGTTGAAGACTATGCAGCAGTGAAAATCGAAATGGAGCAAAACGGGGATACATACATCGAAACCCGTAAAAAGCTTGCAGGAAAAGTATTCAACCTTACCTCTGCGTATGATGCTGCGATTTCCAGAATGCTTTTAGATGAAGAATATCCTACTTATCTGAATGCTTCTTATAAAAAAGCAGCTGACCTGAGATACGGAGAAAACCCTCACCAGACAGCAGCTTACTACGTTTCTACTTTCGAGAACGGAGCGATGAAAGACTTTGAACAGCTTGGAGGTAAAGAACTTTCTTTCAACAATCTTCGTGATATGGACCTTTGCTGGAAAGTCGTTACTGAGTTCAAAGAAGAGATGGCGTGTTGTGCGGTAAAACACTCTACACCTTGTGGCGTTGCAATCGGAACTTCAGCTTTGGAAACCTACCAGAAAACATTTGAATGTGATCCGGTTTCCATCTTTGGCGGAATTGTTGCAATGAACTATAAGATTGACGCAGCAACAGCTGAAGAATTAAATAAAACCTTCCTTGAAATTGTAATGGCTCCTGAATTTGATGAAGAAGCCCTTGAAATTTTAAGAAAAAAGAAAAACCTGAGAATCATCAAAATCGTAAACCCTGTTTCAGACAAACAGACCTGGGTGAAAGTAGACGGAGGAATCCTTGTTCAGGATAATGACCTTCACTTCTCGGATGATATCAAAGTGGTAACAGAAGTACAACCTACAGAAGAGCAGAAAAAAGCATTACTTTTCTCTCAGAGAGTAGTAAAATATGTGAAGTCTAACGCGATTGTAGTTTCCAACGGAATTCAGGCATTCGGTATCGGAGGCGGTCAGGTAAACAGAATCTGGGCAACTCAACAGGCTATCGAAAGAGCAAAAGAAAAATTCTCCGGAGATTTGGTACTGGCTTCAGATGCATTTTTCCCTTTCCGTGATGTGGTAGATTTCTGCGCTCAGGAAGGTATCAAGGCGATTATTCAGCCGGGTGGAAGTGTAAAAGATCAGGATAGTATTGAGGCTGCAAACGAGCACAATATTCCAATGATGTTTACAGGTGTTAGACACTTTTTCCACTAATTAAAATAGAATTAAAAAATAATTAGGGATTGTATTTTTAGCATTCAAAATTATATATTTGTAAAATAAGACTAGATAATAATATAAAGTATGAGAATATTAATCATAGGTGAAGGCGGTAGAGAATCTGCTTTAGCGGCAAAGCTTCAGAATGACTCAAGAATTTCTAAAATGTTTTTTGCCAACGGGAATGCTACTACCGATGTAATAGGGAAAAATGTTCATTTATCAGAAATCAAAGAACTTAGAGATTTCGCTATTAAAGAAAAAATTGATCTTACGATCGTAGGTCCGGAAGCTCCTCTTGTAGCGGGTATCAAGGACGAATTTAAAAAGCATGATCTTAAGGTTTTCGGGCCTACTCAAAAAGTAGCGAGCCTGGAAGGAAGTAAAGCTTTCTCTAAGAAATTTATGCAGACCTATGATATCAAAACGGCTAAAGCTGTGGTATTTGATTCATATAATGAAGCTAAAGAATATGTGCAGACACAGCAGTATCCTTTGGTAATCAAGGCAAGTGGTTTAGCTGGCGGAAAAGGTGTTGTTATTTGTGACAACCTTGAAGAAGCTGAAGCTACAATCCATGATTTCATGATCAGAAGAATCTATGGTGATGCTGGTATTCGTTTAGTTATTGAAGAATATTTACAAGGTTTTGAAGCTTCTATTATTGCTTTCTCTAACGGGGAAAAATTATTCCCATGTGTAGCAGCTAAAGATTATAAAAAAGCTGGAAACGGAGATACAGGACCTAATACAGGAGGTATGGGTTCAGTAGCACCAAGCCCGGAATTTACTCAGGAGCACTATGCAGATTTTGAAAAAAATATCTTAGAACCTACTGTTAAAGGTCTTAAAGCTGAAGGTTTCGGATTTAAAGGAATCATCTTCTTCGGATTGATGGTAACGAAAAACGGAGCTTACCTTCTTGAATACAACATGAGATTCGGAGATCCTGAAACTCAGGTATTGATGGCATTGATGGAAAATAATCTTTTGGATGTGATCCAGGACTGTATGGAAGGAAAAGACATTGAGCTTAAGTTTAAAGACGAAAAGGCAGTTTGTCTTGTAATGTGTTCAGGAGGTTATCCAAGAAATATCGAAATAGGTTTCGAAATTACAGGAGAAGAGAAACTGAAACACAGTAAACTGTTATACGCAGGAGCAATCAGTAAAGGAGATAAAGTGGTTTCCAATGGAGGTAGAGTACTGAACATTGTGGCTACAGGAGCTACTTACGAAGATGCCCGCAAAAAAGTTTACGAAGACGCAGGTCATGTACATTTCGATTACGGCTTCTACAGAGAAGACATCGGAAAGTTTTAATAAAAATCATGAAAAAAGATTTGGAGCTAATCCAAGTCTTTTTTTGTAAAACAGTTAATAATTAGAAGTTAGACGCTAGAGGTTAGAAATTAGTTGCTGAAAGTGAAATTGGGAAGTTTTTTCCAAGCCAGAAGCCATTAGCCAGTGGCCATTAGCTCTATCATTTATCAATCATCATTTATCAATTATCAAAATGAACAACGGTATTATTATTTTAGATTTCGGATCCCAGTACAACCAGCTTATCGGAAGAAGAATCCGTGAGATGGGCGTGTACTCTGAAATCTTGCCTTACAATACACCATTACAAGATATTTTAGCAAAACAGCCAAAAGGAATCATCCTTTCCGGTGGACCAAGTTCTGTAAATGCAGAAAATGCTCACCTGGTTGAAAAAGAATTATACGAGCAGGGAGTTCCTGTATTGGGAATCTGCTACGGAATGCAGATGACAGCTCACCTTTTAGGAGGTAAAGTAAACAAAGGAGAAAAAGGAGAATACGGTAAAGCAAACTTAGAGATCGTTAAAGAAAGCTCTTTATTAAAAGGAGTGACTCAGAACTCTGTCGTTTGGATGAGCCACTTTGACGAAGTAGGAGAATTGCCTGCAGGTTTTGAATTAAATGCAAAATCTGGAGTAATTGCTTCTATCGCTAATGAAGATAAAAAAATCTACTGTGTTCAGTTCCACCCGGAAGTTTCTCATACAGAAGAAGGAGGGAAAATGCTTGAAAATTTCGTTTTCAGCATCTGTAACTCAGAAAAAAACTGGAAACTGACCAACTATATTGAAAAAACAGTTGAGGAGATCCGTGAGAAAGTAGGAGACAACAAAGTGATCCTTGGACTTTCAGGAGGTGTAGACTCTTCTGTAGCTGCTGTTTTGATCCACAAAGCCATCGGTGATCAGTTGACTTGTATCTTCGTAGATACTGGATTATTGAGAAAGGATGAAGGCAAAAAAGTAATGGATCAGTATGGAGAGCATTTCCATATGAACATTAAAATGGTAGATGCTCAGGATAGATTTCTTTCAAAACTAGCTGGAGTAGACGATCCTGAAGCGAAGAGAAAAATCATCGGAAACGAATTTATCCACGTATTTGATGAAGAATCTCACAAAATTGAAGGCGCTAAATTCCTTGCACAAGGGACTATTTACCCGGATGTTATCGAAAGCCAGTCTGTAAACGGACCATCTGCAGTAATCAAGTCTCACCACAACGTTGGAGGACTTCCTGAAGATATGGAATTCGAATTATTAGAGCCACTAAGAGAGCTTTTTAAAGATGAAGTTAGAAGAGTAGGAGAAGAATTGGGTATTCCTCACCACCTGGTATACAGACATCCTTTCCCAGGTCCTGGATTAGGGATCAGAGTATTGGGTGCGGTAGATGCTGAAAAAGTAAGAATCCTTCAGGAAGCTGATGATATCTTCATCGAAGAATTATACAAAAATGACCTTTACGAAAAAGTATCTCAAGCTTTCGTAGTACTTCTTCCGGTAAAATCTGTAGGAGTAATGGGGGATGAAAGAACGTATGAATACACTGCTGTAGTTCGTTCTGCAAACACCATCGACTTTATGACAGCAACGTGGAGCAGACTTCCTTACGAGTTCTTAGATACTGTTTCCAGCAGAATCATCAACGAAGTAAGAGGAATCAACAGAGTAGCTTACGATATTTCAAGCAAACCACCTGCAACCATTGAGTGGGAATAATTTTTGACTTGAATTTTAAATACAAATCCTGCCCTTTTGGGTGGGATTTTTTTGTTAAAATGCAAACTCCGAGAAAATTTTAGAATAATCCTCGCTGAAAACAAACATGCTGCTGATTCCATCATATCTGGCAATAACAAACTTAATATTTTCGTGAGATTGCTGTTTGATCAGGCAGAAATCATCATGAATTTGTTGTGTTAATTTTTTTACATCTTCACTGCTGGCTATTTCATTTCTAAATCTATATAAACTAATTAAATCATCTAGAGATAATGAGTGATCAGTAAATGAAATTTCAAAGTTTTTCATTTCTGTATCGTACTCTTTAATTTTTTGAGAAATCAATTCTTCCATAATTTATGATATAATGATATCTTTATTTAGGTAATTGTTTTTATTAAAACTGTTTCAATGAAGAAATGATCAGTAAAATATTTAAAGCAATTAACAAGCAATATACCAGTTTGAAGAGTATATGCTTATGAAAAATAAGGTAATTTACTAACATTGTCACCATTAAATAAAAGTAAATAAAACTTTTTGCTTCCTGAGGTTTTATTTCATATACTGAAAACAAGTTTAAATTATGTGAAACATTGACTGATGTGTCTGCATAAAAAATTCTTAAAATAAAAATAATTGAAATACTTATGAGTAAGGTTACTGCGTATGGCTTCATCAGTTAATAAAATATTAATATTATTTCCTTTTTAATTTACGTTGTAAAAGTAAAAATCTTCAGCAGAAAAAGCATTCAGGTTTTCCATAAAATCAAAATAAGCATTATAAATATCAGGATCTACAGACAGATATGGATGAGATAGGGTATTGACCATAATGTATTCTATATCATGAAATATATGAAGAAGATTTGTTACTTGTAAAGCATATTGACTCTCTATAAAAATCAGAGGATAATTCAAACAGATATATCCAATGGGTTTATTTCCTAGGTGCAGAGCCGTAATTTTTTCTATATCCATTTCTATATTAATGTCATAATGAAATGAAAGTACCTCCACTACTGAGATGAAATCAGTATGTTTCCAGTAATTATTTGAATGAACTGCTGTTTGTAAAGTTTCGGTAATATCCACTGTTAAATTTTGTGTAAAATAGTTGGGAAGTACTTTGTATAAGGATGTAAGTAAAATATTTTCCCTAAATTTAAGTAAAATTACATCAAATGCAAATAGAAACAAGAAACCTGACCCTTCAGGATTATGATGAACTGGCGGAAACGATGAAAAGGGCCTACCCGCAGATGTCGGAGTCCATTTGGTCCAAAAAAAGTATTGATAAACTCACCAAAATATTCCCTAATGGACAGATTTGTATCACCGTAGATGGGAAACTGGCTGCTGTGGCACTTTCCATAATCGTTAATTACGAAGAATTCGGGGATGATCATACCTATAGTGATATTACGGGAAATTATACGTTCAATACCCATAGTTCAACAGGAAATGTCCTTTACGGAATTGAAGTTTTTGTAGATCCGGAATTTCGTGAACTCCGTCTGGGAAGGAGGTTGTATGATGCCCGAAAAGAACTTTGTGAATTATTAAACTTAAAATCTATTATTCTGGGGGGAAGAATCCCGAATTATCACAAATACAGCCACGAGCTTTCCGCAAGAAATTATATCCGAAAGGTAAGAGATAAAGAGATCTATGACCCGGTACTGTCTTTCCAGCTTTCCAATAATTTTCTTCCGATAAAAATCCTGAAAAAGTACCTTCCGGAAGATGAAGCTTCCAGAGAAAATGCAGTTCTTTTACAATGGAACAATATCTATTACAGCCGAAAACCAAATACCATGCAGGACAGTATTATCCGTCTTGGATTGGTGCAATGGCAAATGAGGACTTTCAAAGATATAGAAGCCTTTTATGAGCAGGTAGAATTCTTTGTGAATGTGATGGGAGATTATAAATCTGATTTTGTCCTGTTCCCGGAACTTTTCAACACGCCTTTGCTGGCTCCTTTCAACAATCTTTCCGAAAGAGACAGTATGATTGAGCTGTCTAAACTTACTGAGCAGATTAAAGAAAAGATTTCAGAATTAGCGATCAGTTACAACGTGAATATTATTTCCGGAAGTATGCCCGTTTTTGATAGTGATAATAATGATTTATATAATGTAAGTTATCTTCTTCACCGTGACGGCCGTATGGACGAGTACAGAAAGATTCACATTACCCCGAACGAAAAAAGGTACTACGGAATGAAAGGCGGAAATGAAATCAAAGTCTTTGATACCGACTGTGGGAAAATAGGTCTTGTGATCTGCTATGATGTAGAATTCCCGGAATTACCAAGAATTCTAGCTGATCAGGGAATGAAAATCCTGTTTGTACCGTATCTTACAGACACTCAAAATGCCTATATGAGAGTACGACACTGTGCTGCTGCAAGAGCTATAGAAAATGAATGTTATGTAGCCATTGCCGGCTGTGTAGGAAACCTTCCGAAGGTAAACAATATGGATATTCAATTCGGACAGGCTGCTGTGTTTACCCCTTCAGATTTTGCCTTTCCATCCAATGCTGTGAAAGGAGAAGCAACTCCCAATACAGAAATGACGCTGATTGTAGATGTGGATCTGAACCTCTTGAAAGATCTCCATCATAACGGTTCTGTTCAGGTAATGAAAGACCGAAGAAAAGACCTTTACGAAACTTACCTTAAATAAAAATATCTGCGGCAGCTCCAATGGAGCTGCCGCAGATATTTAAGTATCCAAACGGAACGAACTAACCTTTTTTAGCAGATTCTCTTATTAAATCCTGATTGTTTTTATAAACCTCATATTGTTCAGGGCTTAATATCTTTTTAAAATCTTTATCAAGTGCTTTAAAATCATTGATAATAACACGTTTTGCTTTTTTGCTGTCAGCATCTTCCGGACCTGTATTTTTCTTGTTAAGACGCTTTCCAAAATCCTTCTGAACTTCCTTTACCCCTTTGAAGTTGATCTCATATACCTGCTCAACCTGTCTTTCAGTTAGATCCAGAATAGGAACCATAAGAAATGTTCTGAAAAGAGCAATCTTTTCTGCTCTGTCTTGTTTTACCACTGCCATCTGTTCAGGAGTAAGGATTTGTTCCATAGCCTGATGACGTTGAGCGATGATGCTTACAAATTCGTCAGCAATTATTTTGTTGTTCTCTGGACTGTTATTGTTACCGGCTTTGCTGTCAAGAGCAATTAGGGCATCTGCGGTCATTGTATTGATTTCGGTCACTTTATTGGCCTGTGATTCTGTAAGTCCCAGATAACTCATTTCTTTTGTGGCTACTTCAGCAATAGAATGAGCTGATGCTACTTGTGCTTTTACTTGGGTGGTAAACATAATTGCTGATACAATAAGACCAGCTGAAATAATTTTTTTTAACATAGTGTTGTAATTATATTTATAGTTTGTTGTTAATTGAATATGATTATGTATTTAATTCTCTATTTCGGGTTATATTATGTAATGGTTTGATCAATAGATTTTTGTGTTTTGTATGCTATTGTTTTAGATGGAAATAATATGCCATAAATTGGGCTACGTAAGCATTTTTTGGAGCAAAAAAAATACCCGAAGAATATTTCTTCGGGTACTATATAGTTCTGTATAAAATCAGATTTTACATATACTCAGGGCAAACTACAGCAGGGCAAATCAATCCTGGACATGTTGGTCTTCCATCAGTAGGACAGCATTGGTTTGAGCAGTTTTTGATAGGGATGATAATCCCATTTCCTGCAATCCCTTTTAATTGTTCTCTTGAAAGTTTGTTGTTGCGTAAATTTTTCATGTTTTAATACTTTTGGTTTGTTTTATTTGTAAGTTGTAAATATATCAATTTTTATAATATATGATGTTTTTTTATTGTTATGATTGTGTTTTATTCTTTAAAATACTGGTTATGTGTTGATATTTTTAATTTCACATCCTGATGTTATTGTCATAATTCTTTTCATAAAGGAACAATTTTTGGAGTAAATTGCACCTACTATTGATACACTATGTTTGATAAGCCTCAAAGAAAACTGAAAAGATCCGCAAGACTGATTTCCGTATTAAGCAAATATGGATTCAAAGATCTTCTGGCCAGAATGAATGGAAATAAGCAGGAAGAAACTTCTGGTCATTCAGATGAAATTATTTCAAAAGGTACCGTTTACGAAAGAATAAGATTGGCACTCGAAGAGTTGGGGCCTACTTTTGTGAAATTGGGTCAGACATTCAGTAATAGGGAAGACTTATTGCCACCGGAATTGATCCAGGAGTTGCAAAAGCTTCAGGACAAGGTGGATACGGTAGATATGGATGTAGAAGAAGCACTGGAAAGCGAGTTTAATATTTCCGTTAAAGATTATTTCCGTGAAATTCAGAAAAAACCTCTGGCTACAGCTTCTATTGCACAGGTTTACAAAGCTGTTCTGATGGATGGCAGTCCGGTGATTTTAAAATTGAGAAAACCTGATGTACAGTCTGTCATTGAAGATGATTTGCTGTTGATTAAAGATATTGAAAAGCTGATATCCGCCTATTCGGAAATAGGAGAAAAACTGAATCTGAAACAGGCGATTTCTACCTTCGAAAGGTCTTTACTGGAAGAAGTCTCTCTGATCAATGAAAAAAATAATATCCAGCAGTTCCGACTGAATTTTAAGAACAATAAAGAAACATATGTTCCTAAAGTCTATGAAGAATTTTCAAACAACAATATTCTTTGTATGGAGTTTATTGATGGGATTAAGGTTACCGATAAATCTGTTCTGCTGGCGAATGATATTGATCCGGTGAAAGTTTCAGAAGCAGGGTTAAGGCTTTTTGTATCGCAGATTTTAGACTATGGATTTTTCCATGCTGATCCTCATGCCGGAAATATTTTAGTGAGAAAAGACGGCAAAATTGTTTTCATTGATTTCGGGGCAGTAGGAAAGATTCAGCCCAATGATAAAGAAATTCTTGAAAATCTTATTGTCAGTTTTGTTGCTAAAAATTCGCATAAAATAGTCCGTTCACTCAAAAAAATGGCGATAAGCTATGAAATTCCTGACGAAAGAAGATTTGAAAATGATGTGGATGATATTCTGAATTTTGTTCACAGTTCGTCATTACAGGACATCAATGTGCAGGTGATCATCAACAAGATGAAGGATATATTGAAAGACAACAGGCTTTATATGCCGGATTATTTCTATCTTCTGTTCAAAGGAATCAGCCTGATAGAAGGAGTGGGAAGAAGTATTAATCCTGATCTTGATATTGTTAAAAGTCTTCATCCTTACACCAAAAAGATTTTTACCAAGAAAATCAGTCCTAAAAATCTTTTAAAAACAGGGATGGACCGTATGATGAATTTCACTGACAATGTGGATGAAATCCCAAAAGAGCTCCGTTCCGTTCTTCAAAAACTAGATGAAAATAAATTTACGGTTTCCAGTGAAATCAAAAATATAGATAAAACCAACCAACTGATCAAATCCAGTGTCATCAATCTGATTCTGGCTATGGTTTTAGGAGCAAATATCATTGCTACAGCTATTGTTTTTTCTTCCGAATCCGGACCAAGGATCGGAGAATTATCTTTGGTAGCAGTTCTGGGCTTTATTTTTTCAATCATTTTAGTGCTCATACTCTTATTGAGAGTGACCAGAAAGTAAACCCGGAAAATTCAAAAACTTGAAACCCTAAACCCCGTAACTAGTAACCCGAACCCCACAACTCATAACCCCAAACCAACAATGAAAACACTTATTATAACAACACTCACCTTGTTCAGCTCATATTGTATGGCTCAACAGGGAAATGAAGAGAAACTTCAGGGAGATTTTGATGGAAATGGAACAAAAGAATACGCTTACACAAAAGTCAGCGACTGTGGTGATGAATGTGAAGGAAAGTGTGAAACAATCATTTATTTCAGTGATAAAAACATAAAACCTATAACGATTACACCTGCAAACAAGGGAAGTCTGTATAATTTGGGTGATCTTAATGGGGACGGGAAAGAGGAGATCGGATTTTATCCCAATTGGTGTACCAGCTGCTGGCATCCTTTTTATGTGTATACTTTAAGTAAAACAGGGTGGAAGCCATTATTGCCTTCTATTTCAACTCATTGTAATCAGTGGGAAGAGGATCAATTCCCCATCAAAAAAGACCCCAAAAAGAAAGGATATGTTATTGTTACCTCCAGCAAATGGATAGATGATGATATTAAAATTATCAGTGAGAGTGTAAAGGTGAATTGAGTACAATCGATGGAGGATGGAGGCTTGAAGAGGGAAGTAAATGATTTGTGTTAATACATTAATCTGTTTCATTGTACATTCAAAAAATTAAAAGAACGTTTGATAATCTTCCAGCTTCAAACTTCGTGCTTCCATACTACAAAATTAAATACCTATCTTTGCAAAATGGAAAAACTCACTTTTGCGGATTTTGACCTTCCGGTTAAAATTCTTGATGTTTTAGCGGATTTGGAATTATTTGAACCTACTCCCATTCAGGAGAAGAGCTTAAAGCCTATTCTTTCGGGAAGAGATGTAATGGGAATTGCACAGACCGGAACCGGAAAAACATTGGCTTATCTTTTACCCGTTCTGAAAACCTGGAAATACAGCAAAACAGGAAATCCTACTGTTTTGGTGCTTGTTCCTACAAGAGAATTGGTGGTACAGGTGACTGAAATCCTTGAAAAACTGACGGAAAATATTACTGCAAGAGTAATCGGAATATACGGTGGAAAAAATATCAATACTCAAAAACTATTGTTCAATGATGGTTGTGATATTCTGGTAGGAACACCGGGAAGAGTAATGGATCTTTCCATAGACAATGCAATCTCTCTGAAGGAAGTTCAGAAGCTGATCATTGACGAGTTTGATGAGATGCTTAACCTTGGTTTCAGACCACAGCTTACCCACATTTTTGAAATGATGAAAGAGAAGAGACAGAATATTCTTTTCTCCGCTACCATGACAGAAGCGGTAGATGACATGCTGGATGTTTATTTTGCCAATCCAATTGAGATTTCACTGGCAAAATCAGGAACTCCGCTTGAAAAAATTGAACAAACGGGTTACAAAGTGGAAAACTTTAATACTAAGATCAACTTACTTGAACATTTGCTGAAGAATGATACAGATATGTCTAAGGTGTTGATTTTTAATAATAATAAAAAACACGCAGATCTGCTCTTTACTAAAATCAATGAACTTTTCCCTGAACAGTTTGATGTGATTCACTCCAACAAATCTCAGAATTACAGATTAAAAGCGATGAAGAGCTTTGAAAATGAAGAGATCAGAGGTTTGATTACTACAGACGTAATGGCAAGAGGTCTTGATATCTCAAACATTACGCATGTGATCAATTTTGAAACCCCTGATATTCCTGAGCAATATATTCACAGAATTGGTAGAACGGGTAGAGCGGACAAAGAAGGAAAGGCTGTTACTTTTGTTACTAAAAAAGAAGAACCTTTGATTCTTGACATTGAGCTGTTGATGGATAAAGAATTGAAGTTTAATGAATTCCCTGAAGATGTTAAGATCAATCCTAAAAAGATTGCGGCTGAAGAAGATCAGGTAGTGATGAAAAATCCTGCTCAGGTAAAACTGAATGATGGAGGAGGCGCATTCCACGAGAAGAAAGCCAAAAATACAAAAGAAAACTGGGGTGGACCTTCCAAAAGAAAAGCACCTAAGAAGTTTGGAGCCAACAGAGCTCAGCAGAAAGCAATTTCGAAATCGAAAAGAAAGAAATAAAATAAAAAACTCCCGGCGAACCGGGAGTTTTTTTATGGTATGAGGTATTAATTTTTATTTCAGGTAAGGAGTAATCACTTTCGTCCAGATTTTATATCCTTCCGGCTTAAAATGAAGCATGTCTTCCACAAAAATATCTTTTCTTACATTTCCGTTAGCATCTTCCATTGCCTTTGTAACATCAATGAATTCTGCGTTGGGTTCTTTTTTCATAAAAGCTTCAATCTTTTTGTTGGCTATTTTCATTTGAGGCCAGATCACTTCTCTGCTCGGCGAATATTTGATGGAAATATAATCTACCTCAATATTAGGGAATCTCTCACGTATTTTTTTGTAGAACGCTTTGTATCGGTCTACAACCACTTTTGCTTTTAGCTGATGATTGTCTGCGAAATCATTTTCACCACAATAAATAATGATTTGTTTGGGTTGATAGGGGGCTAAAAGATCATGTGAAAAATCATTAAGATCTGTAAGTCTTGATCCTCCGAAACCTCTGTTGATAATTGTTTTGCCGGGAAAGTAATCTGCTATATCAGTCCATTTGGTGAATGATGAGCTTCCCAGAAATAAGATAGCATCTTTTGCGGGTGGGTTTTGCTGATCCAGTTTTTTGAATTCCTGGATATCCTGCCAGAACATCGGTTTTTTTTCCTGAGAAAAGGCAATAGCAAAGTACAGCAATAGAAATGCTGATAGAATCTTCTTCATTATATTCAGTTTTAAATTAGATATAAAAGTAATAAAAAACTCCCGATTAGCGGGAGTTTATGATTTATCTTTTGTAGGTAACGTAAGGGATGTCGGGAATTTTATCTCCATTCATATCAAAGATTCCTGATTGCTGCGCAAGTTTAAGATCTTTGGCGGTCAAAACATCCACTCTGTAGTTTACAGAACCTTCGTCGCCAAGTTTAATTCCGATAACTTTTGAGTCAGCATCGTAGGTATATCTTCCTTCGGTTTTCGGAGATGGAGTACAGTTGGCACCCTCTCCTGTATACGCTGTATAGCTAACATAATAATCTGTTCTTAAGAAAAGAGTATTTTTAGCTGCACACCCTGTTAAAGTTTCAGTATAAAGCACTGTTTTATTATCTTTTCCGGAAATTACTTCCCTTTTAACTTCCTTCCAATCTCCCTTCATGATATCCATATCATAAGCTTCAAGATTGTCATCTTTACAAGAAGTAAGCGCCAAAGCAGAAAAGGCAAATAAAAGTAGCTGTTTTTTCATTTTCACAAATTTAAGAATATGCTAAAATATAAATAAATTTGAAATATCTATAATGAAATAACGAATTTTTAAACGAATGTTTGTAAATTAAATAATTTTATGAATGCTGAGATGCGAGATACGAGTTTTGGGTTATATATTTTCAACTCGAAAATGAATATAAACTTTCATCCGAACCTCGAAATAGCGTAGCTCAAACCTCGTACCCAGTATCCATTAATAGCTCATCTCTACAATCTTATAAGCATCCTGCGGAGTAAGTTTTTTATATTCTCCAAGACCTAGCCAGTTTCTGTCTGTAAAGGCTTTTTCAACTTTTTCAGCAGTTCCTTTAAAGTCTTCTGTATACTCGGAAAGTCTGGTTTTGATATGCAGACTGTGGAAGAATTCTTCCAGTTTTTTGATGCCCAGTTCAGCTTTTTCCTCTACACTTCCCTCTTTGATTCCCCAAACTCTCTCAGCATATTGAGCCAGTTTTCCTTTTTTATCTTCGAAATTATAACGGTAATGGGATGGAGCAATAATTGCCAGTGTTCTTGCATGATCAATACCGAAGTAAGCCGTCAGCTCGTGCCCCATTGCATGTACTGCCCAGTCTGTAATCACTCCTTTCTGGATGAGTCCGTTCAGAGCCATTGTACAACACCACATAAAGTTTCCGGCAGCATCATAGTTGAAATCATCTGCCAATACTTTAGGAGCAGTTTCCTGCAGGCTGATCAGAATACTTTCTGCAATTCTTTCCTGAAGATCAGCAGAAGAAGGAGCTGTCATGTATTGTTCCAAAACGTGAGTGTAGGCATCAGTGATTCCGTTTACGATCTGGTTTTTCGGGATAGTTCTGATCACTTCCGGATCCAGAACAGAAAATTGTGGGAAAAGTCCAGGTCCTCCTGAAGATAATTTCTCCTGGGTTTCCCTTCTTGATATCACATAACCGGAATTCATTTCTGAACCTGTTGCAGGCAGTGTCAGAATACTTCCAAAAGGCATTCCTTCCCCTTCAAATGTTCTTACCGACTTTCTCAGGATATCCCATGGCTCACCGTCATAATTGGCTGCTGCAGAGATAAACTTCGTTCCGTCAATCACGGATCCGCCACCTACAGCAAGAAGGTAAGTAATATTTTTCTCTTTGATAAAGTTTAAAGCATTGATCAGGACTTCATATTCAGGATTGGCAGGAACTCCGCCGAATTCATATAATTCATGATCTTTTAAAGCTTCTTTTACCTGATCGTAAACACCATTGTTTTTGATGCTTCCGCCACCGTAAATCATTAATATTCTTGCGTCTTGAGGAATTTCTTTGGAAATTTTAGCGATTTCGCCTTTCCCGAAAAGTATTTTTGTTGGGTTTTTAAACTCGAAATTAAGCATTGTTCTAAATTTATTTTAAGTCAAATTTACGGAATGAAAAAGGAAAAGTGAGTTAATGAAATTTTAAAATTGCTATTATTAAATTTTATGAAAGCTATTTATACCTTAGTGTTTTTCCCAAAAATCATTACAAAGAAGTACAATTCTCATCCTTTGCATACACTCCATTACTTTTCGCTTCCAGTTTTCCGGTTTTTCTATTGATTTTAACCCAAAAAGATTCTTTCACAGCGGGACAACCCTTTGACTGCATAAGGTACATTGAAATATGACGGTCTTCAATTTTATAAGCCCCTGTAAAATGATTGCTTGTATCCACTGAATAACCATACGTTTTTGCCAGTAAAATAGCTTCAGGAAGATTGTCTACCGTTCCGATAAAATCTCTCAACTGTTGCTCGCTGGAAAAATAAACAGATCTTTCATTTTTACAAGCAAGAATATAAGAAAAACAGTTGTTTCCAATACATTTCTGGAAAAAGCCTCTTTCTGGAACAGGTTCATTGATGGTCATAAAATCAGGAGCCTGGCTTTCATAGAGTACTGATTTTTCATAGTCCACATCATTACTGAGAACGCGCCAGTAAGCATAGTCTTTATCAGGAACAATGAACGGGTAAAGATATTCGACGGTATCAAGAATATCAGGAATTTTTTTATAATCATCAGGAACCTTGATCTGGCTGTAAAGCAGATTGGAGAGAATCAGGGAAAATGCGATGATTACTTTCATAGAGAATGGGTTTCCGGTGCAAATTTAACAAAGAGAATTATTCCAATATAATTTTATAATATCCTTTTTCAGCAGTTACATCAATATCTATACCTGTAAACGTTATTTTATTAATTTGATAGCCATCACACCCTCCGTTAAACTCTGATGACTGTATTGAAAAGTCTAAGTCTTTAATATTAGAAAAGAATTTATACTTTTTTGTTCCATTGTAAGCGCCTACGTTTTCTACAATAATCATATTGTCAGATGTTTTGGATAGTTGGATACTATTGTTATCTTCGTCCTGAACTGAATAAGTGGTCAATGTTCCATTGGCAATAAGATTTTCATCATTAGAATCCACAAACTTAAAAAGGATCGGCAGAGGAGCATTATAACAATCTTTTTCACAAGAGATGAAAAGAAAGGCTATGAGTAGAAAAGTAAATATTTTTTTCATGGATTATGGATGATGTGAGGAGTAAAATTAATCAAAATTATATTAAACCAGAATTATTAAAACGGGCTCTAAATATTTTCAAAACCTGGGCAAGCTGATAATCTGTAATGTCAAAATCATCGATGTTTATTTCTATTTTTTCGTTGTGGTGAAAAAAGTATAAATAATTTACTTCAGGTTTGTAATCATGTTTAGATTCGCGGCTTACTAAACGTTTTACAATAATCTTTTCAAGCTGAATTTCATGCCATAAATACCTGGTATTATCATTTATCTGAATTCCTTTTCCATTGATGGAGATAAGAATTTGTGATATTTTTTTGACTTCAGAAATTATTTTAAAAATAAAATATCCGGTAAATCCAAGAAGTACAAATAATACAAATATTGCTGTTCCATTGAATTTGAACTTAAAACCCAAAAGAAAAAATAGTCCCAAAATCATAAACATACTGTAAGTTGCAATAGCAATAATTCTACCTGAACGTGAATATTTGACTATAATTTCATCAGGAATTGAGTTTTCGTCATATTCAATTTTATCACTTTTATGAAGAGAATATTCTTTATGAATGAAGACGCCATTGATGAATGAAGCAATGAAAAAAATAATAGAAAGAGGAATAAAATATTGTAGTAAATAAATGCCTATGAATAAAGTTAAACTTCCTAAAATTGCATAAAAAATAATTCCGAATTTCATCTATGGTTAAATTTTTTGCGAATATACATTTTAAACTCAATTTACACGAGATTCATAAAAAATATTTCCGTTCCAAGGATATTCAGAACCATACCAAATAGTAGCTTTCAAACCAATGATAATAGTTTGAATTAAGAAAATCAAAGTGAGAATAGCATGAAATGAATTGCTTTTTTTCTAAAAATTAAAGTGAAAATTAAATGGATAATTGTTGTTAAGTATAAAATAGCATATTCTATTAGATCTCCCAATCCCCAACCAAAAGAAATGTGTTTGTAAAATGTTCCTAATAAAGAAATAATAATTAAAAAAATAAGAATAATTAAATTGAATCTTTTCCAAAGATAGTTCATGGTTAACTTATGTGTTTATTCTGCAAAAGTATTTATAAAATTAGTATTATTTTTTTTGTATTTCGACCTCAATTTTTGTCATTTGTCAATTAAATTAATTTCAAAATCGCTTACATTTGTTAATATGATACACGACCAACGCGCAGAAAAATTCAGGCAGATTGTGGAAAATAAGTTCCAGATTTACAATTCATTATTTATGAGCCTGCCTTATGATAAAATGACGAATATCGGAATGCTGCTTCCGTTTCTATATGAAGAAAGCAGAACCGGTTATGAAGCAGGGAAAACCCCTGAAGATATCGTCGAAGAATTCTTTAAAAACCATACCGATCTTCAGAACGAAGAGCAGAAACTTGAACTGCTTTTCAAGATCATTCAGTATATAGAAAGACAGGTTGTTTTGTTTGACAGTATTGAAGATGCTGCATTTCCTAACCTTCATTCAGAAAGTGATAACGGAACTGTGACCAACCTCTTTGAACGTTCTTTTCAGGATCATAAAATTGAAAACGTACGTGAGAAATTAAAAGATTTTAGTGTTAAAGTTGTATTTACTGCGCACCCGACTCAGTTTTATCCGAGTTCAGTACAAAGAATTATTCAGGATTTGAGAGGAGCCATTACCAGTGATTCGGTGACGCAGATTGATATGCTTTTGCAACAGCTGGGGAAGACTCCTTTTGTCAACAAAGAAAAACCTACTCCAATAGATGAAGCGCTGAGTATTATTTCCTATCTGAGATATGTATATTATGATACCATTGGCGAACTGTTTACGAAAATCAAAAAGACTTTCGGGAACGGGCATTTTCATCTTCATGAAGACATTATCCAGCTTGGTTTCTGGCCGGGAGGAGACAGAGACGGAAATCCTTTTGTAACCGCAGAGGTAACGAAAAGAGTAGCAGAAGAACTTCGCTCAGCTATTCTGAAGTCTTATTACAGCCATTTGAAATTTATCAGAAGAAGATTAAGCTTTAGAGGTGTTTCTGAAGTGTTGACCCAATTGAGTGAAGAACTGTATGCTGCAATTTTTGATGGGAAAACCATTAAAGCAGAAGATATTTTAAAGAAAGCGAATGAGGCAGAAAAAATATTAATCAATGAGCACAACTCTTTGTTTTTAGATCTTTTGGTCAATTTCAGAGACCGTGTGATGATTTTCGGAACTCACTTTGCGACACTGGATATCCGTCAGGACAGCAGGATTCATCAGAAAGTTATTGATGAGGTATATACAAAAGTGTATGGAAATGAAGACGCTGATCACGAACAGAAGTTCAATAAACTTATTCAGATATCAGAAACTGTCAATGCAGAAGATTTCGAAGATATTGTAAAAGATACTTTGTTAACGGTTTCTCAGATTACAGACATTCAAAATCTGAACGGACTGAGAGGAATGAACCGATATATTATTTCCAATTCTGATGCCGTAAAAGACGTTATGAATGTATATGCATTCTTTAAAATATGCGGTTATCAAAATGAAGAGATCAATATGGATATTGTTCCACTATTTGAAACAATGGAAGGTCTCGCCAATGCAGAGCATGTAATGAATGAGCTGTACCATAATCCTGTCTACAAAAAGCATCTTGAGAAAAGAGGAAACCAGCAGACTATTATGCTTGGATTCTCGGATGGAACTAAAGATGGAGGGTATTTAAAAGCCAATTGGGAAATCTATAAGGCCAAAGAAGTATTGACAAAACTTTCTGAGCAAAATAATATTAAAGTGGTATTCTTTGACGGTAGAGGCGGACCTCCGGCAAGAGGAGGAGGAAAAACCCACGATTTCTATGCTTCTCAGGGAAAAACGATTGCCAATAATAAGATTGAATTAACCATTCAGGGGCAGACGATAACCAGTATTTTTGGAAATAAAGAACAGGCAAAATACAACTTTGAACAGCTTCTGACCGCTGGCGTTGAAAATGATGTATTCAAAAATGAAAAAAAAGAACTTACCGAAAAAGAAAGAGCATTGATTATTGAGTTGGCGGATATCAGCTATAAAAAATATTCAGATCTGAAAGCCCACCCAATGTTTGTTCCATACCTTCAGGAAATGAGTACGCTTGAATATTACGGGAAAACCAATATCGGAAGCCGTCCTTCAAAAAGAGGAAGCGGAAGTGAACTGAAATTTGAAGATCTGAGAGCAATTCCTTTTGTAGGTTCATGGTCACAATTAAAGCAGAACGTACCGGGATTTTTCGGTTTTGGATATGCGATGCAAAAGATGAAAGAACAAGGTAGATTTGAAGAAGTAAGAGAATTGTACAAAGGTTCCGACTTCTTTAAAACTTTAGTTCTGAACTCTATGATGAGTATGAATAAGTCTTATTTTCCTTTGACCTTTTATATTAAAAACAATCCGAAATTCGGCGCATTCTGGAATGTTCTTTTCAATGAATATGAGCTTTCAAGAGACATTATGCTGGAGTTGACAGGATTTAAAATGCTTCAGGAAGAAGATCCATTGTCCAGAAAGTCTGTGAAAATCCGTGAAAAGATTGTTCTGCCGTTATTGAGTATTCAGCAATATGCTTTAATGAAAATTCAGAAAGGAGAAGGAAACAAAGAGGCGTATGAAAAGCTGGTGACACGTTCCTTATTCGGGAATATCAATGCGAGTAGAAATTCTGCATAAATTATTACGAAAGTTTTGTACCTAACGTACAATATTATATCAATAGGAATGGGCTTTAGCCCATTCTTTTTTTATTGACCCATCCATAGGCTTTAGCCAAAACATATTGTATACTGTGTTAAAAGAATATCTCCCGCAGATTAAGCAGATCACAGATGTTTATGTTGTACTAAATCTGCCCAATCTGAATAATCTGCAAGAAACAAAAAGATTACTCTTTTAAGAATTTTTCATAGAAAACTTTATCTTTCGTCTGAATTTTCAGATAATAGGTTCCCTTTGCAAAATCCTCTACTTTTATAGATTTCTGATGGTTGCTTTTTCTGATAAGTCTCCCCAGGTTATCATAAATTTCAAGTGACTGAATTTCTTGCTCTGAGGCAACATTCAGAATATTTCTTGCAGGATTCGGGAAGATAGAAAACTTCTCTTTTTTTACGGTTTCGGAGGTGTTTAGAACCAGATTGTATAAACTTCCGAAATTAAGAATTCCAAATCCTGTCTGATCCGAATGAAGAGGATAAAGCGAAGCCGTTTGTCTCAGCTTTGTTCTCATCTGCTCTCTGTTCATGGTTGGAAACGCCTGAATAAGACATGCAACACCGCCTGCGGCAATAGGAGTAGCAATAGAAGTTCCATTTACAACTAAGGTCGCATTATCATACACGGTTGTTGTACCAGTTCCCTGTGTACTTCCGTCTGGTTTTACCACCCCAAGAGCATTAGGTCCGAAAGAAGAAAATCCGGATGCATTTCCGGCAGAATCTACAGATCCGATAGAAAATACTTTTGCATTGTCAGAGGGGGTCATAAGGTAATGCCAAGGCTGCTGTCCGGAGTTGCCTGCAGCGGCAAGAACAAAAATACCTTTTTCAGCAGCAATGCCGGCTCCGCGGGCAATGAATGAAGTATTACCATCCATATCGGCATAAGTATAATTATAACGGCTTTCATCAAAAATATTGTATCCCAATGATGAGGTAATAATTTCTACTCCTTTTCTGTCTGCTTCCTCCGCAGCTTCAATCCAGTAAAGCTCTTCTTCTGGAATTTCTACAGCAGCATTTTCACTTCGGTAAAGATAAAAATCAGCATCAGGTGCTGCTCCTACAAAAACATCCTGCAGATATCCACCGATAACACCTAGCACGACAGAACCATGGGTACTGAGAGCTGCATTGTAAATATCTCCGGTTTTGGTCACAAAATCATAAGAAGCTTTAATATGATTATTGGTCCACAATCTTGAAAAAGCATTTCCTGTGTTCACTGTTGGAAATCCGGCGTCAATCACTGCTATGGAAACTCCTGTTCCTGTGTAGCCCGCCAGATGAAGCGGCCGGATATTGACCTGATCTATTTGTCCTGCTCCGGAACCATAATTAAAATTGGTAAGTGTTTTATTAATGCTGGCATCGTCTTTCCATTTTCCTGGTGCTGTTTTCACGGTAGTAGAACTGTTTCTGGCAAAACTTTCAACAGAGGAAACAAAAGTTTGAGCCTGAAGTAATGTTTTTTGTGCAGGTGTGGCATTGACTGCTGCACCGTTAAGCCATTTTGAATAATCCGTAACAACAAATCCCAAATTTTGAAGATTCTGAAGGTAAGACTGTTCAATAGGAGCGTCCTGGTCATTAAGCGGGATTCCCAGCGCAGTACGCCTGTTGAGTGATTTCTGACTGAGTTCTGACAGCGGATTTGCATAAAAAGCTGCTTTATTAGGCTTATCCGTGAAGTAAACAAAAACGAGTTCCGTTTGTGCGGAAACGGTAAGGTAACCAGTTAGGAAACAAAAGAGTAAAAGTTTTTTCATAAAATTTATTTGTATAAAGATAAAAACAAAATCAATAAAATTTTTGATAGGATTTTAAATTCCTTATTTTTACAGAAATATTTAGTATATGAAAAAAATTCAGATGGTTGACTTGCAAAGTCAGTATTACAAAATAAAAAATGATGTAGACAATGCAGTTTTGAATGTAATGGATTCTGCGGCATTTATTAACGGTCCTGAAGTAAAGTCTTTCCAGAATGAATTGGAGTCTTATTTAGAAGTAAAACATGTGATTCCGTGTGCCAATGGTACAGATGCATTACAGATTGCCCTGATGGCTTTGGATCTGAAAGAAGGAGACGAAATTATCACGGCCGATTTTACTTTTGCTGCTACAGTAGAAGTTATTCACCTGCTTAAATTAAAGTCTGTACTGGTAGATGTAGATTATGATACATTCACGATTTCTACTGAACAGATTAAAAAAGCAATTACGCCAAGAACAAAAGCGATTATTCCTGTGCATATTTTCGGACAGTGTGCCAACATGGAAGAAATTTTAAAAATTGCTGAAGAGCATAATTTATATGTTATTGAAGACAATGCTCAGGCAATCGGTTCAGAATATACATTCTCTGACGGAAGTGTAAAACAGGCTGGAACAATGTCTACTGTGGGAACTACTTCTTTCTTCCCTTCAAAAAACCTGGGATGCTACGGAGACGGAGGTGCTATTTTTACCAATAATGATGAGTTAGCTCACCGTTTAAGAGGAATTGTAAACCACGGAATGTATGAGAGATATTATCATGATGAGGTAGGAGTAAACTCACGTTTGGATAGTATTCAGGCTGCGGTTTTAAGAAAAAAACTTCCTCACCTTGATTCTTACAACGAAGCAAGAAGAAAAGCAGCTGATTTTTATGATGAAGCATTCGAAGGAAACCCGAATATTCTTACTCCAAAAAGAGCGGAGAACTCTACTCATGTATTCCACCAGTACACGTTAAGAATTCTGAACGGAAAACGTAATGAGCTTCAGAAGTTTTTAACGGAAAAAGAAATTCCTGCAATGATTTATTATCCTGTGGCTTTGAGAAAACAAAAAGCGTACTTCCAGGAAAGTAATGCAGCAGACTTTGTGAATACTGATAAGCTTCTGGATCAGGTAATTTCTTTACCTATGCATACAGAATTAGACGAAGAGCAGCTGAAGTATATTACAGATGCAGTGCTTGAGTTTATGGGATAATTGATGAAAAATAGGATATTTAAATATAGAGTAGTTGGAATAGTAGTATTTCTATTCGAATTGTTTCTACTTTTTTTATTTAGCGTTGGAACTTATGATTCATCCATGGAGCTAGGTATTAAAAGCGTATTTTCAATAGAGACCCTTATCTTTATTTTTTCAGTGTCAATATTTGTAAGTACATTTTTAAGTTTGATTTTACTTTTATTAAAAAGTAAAAAAACCATTCTTTATTTAAATATTAACTATACTTTAATTATATTATTTTTTGTTTTAGGATATTTTAAGCTTTGGATCGAGAAATCGCTTGAAGAAGATGATAATTTAAAAATTTTCCTCACTTTTTCTATCATTTCAATTGTTCTTTTTATAAGCAACATTTTTAGGAATAAAAAAGTACAGTTTTTAGAGATGGAAGATATAGGAAAAAGTAATGATTAAAAAATAAAAATGGCAATACTTGTTACCGGAGGCCTTGGGTATATTGGTTCTCACACCGTAGTAGAACTTCTTAATAACGGCTTTGAAGTGGTTATTGTAGATGATTTATCCAATACGGAAAAGTTTATTTTAAAAAATATTGAGGAAATTACAGGTAAAAAGCCTGTTTTTTATCCTTTTGATTTAAGAAGAAAAGAACTTCTTACTCAGGTTTTTGATGCCCATCAGATTGATGGCTGTATCAATTTTGCCGCCTCTAAAGCGGTAGGAGAGAGCCAGATCATTCCTGTAGATTATTATGAGAATAATCTGTTTTCTTTGATTAATATTCTTCAGGAATTTAAAGCAAGAAAGATCTCCAACTTTATTTTCAGCTCATCATGTACGGTATACGGACAGGCAGATGTAATGCCGATAGATGAAAATACTCCGTTGAAAACCCCTGAAAGCGTCTATGGGAAAACAAAACAAATGGGAGAACAGATCCTGATTGATTTTGCAAAAGCCTATCAAAGTAAAATATCACTATTAAGATATTTTAATCCAATCGGAGCACATCCTTCCGGAAAGCTGGGAGAATTGCCGATAGGGATTCCTAATAATTTAGTGCCTTATGTGATGCAGACGGCTTCAGGAGTACGTGAGAAACTGAATATTTGGGGTGATGATTACCCTACAGAGGACGGAACAGCTGTTCGTGATTATATCTATGTTGTTGACCTGGCAAAAGCACACGTTGCAGCATTAAAGAAACTGATAGAAGATTCTTCATCAGATGCTGTGATAGATACTTACAATCTGGGGACAGGAAAAGGTTCATCTGTACTGGAAGTGGTAAAAGCTTTTGAAAAAGCCAATCATGTAGAAGTGCCTTATCAGATCTGTGCCAGAAGAGAAGGAGATATCACTATTGCCTATGCAAATCCTGATAAAGCGGAAAAAGGACTCAACTGGAAGTCTGAAACCTCGCTTGAAGAGGCTTTAAGAACAGTTTGGGAATGGCAAAAATATCTGAACACCAGAAATTCATAACTTAGCATTGAGAAATGCTTATATAGAAAGAGCAATTTAAACGATCATAAAACAAATTACAAAAACATCTTCCTTGAAATTGAATGTTTTATCTTTTTAAAAAACATTTATTTCAGCGAAGCTTTAATTTAACATTAATATGAAGACACAGAGAATAGGTATTACATTTTCGTCATTTGACTTATTGCATGCAGGCCACATTAAAATGCTTGAAGAAGCTAAAACTGTATGTGACTATTTAATCGTCGGACTTCAAATCGATCCGTCCCACGATCGTCCAAACAAAAATAAGCCAAGTCAGACTATTGTTGAAAGATATATCCAACTGAAAGCGGTGAATGCTGTTGATGAGATTATTCCTTATTACACAGAAGAAGATCTTTTGGATATTCTTAAATCATTTGTGATTGACGTAAGAATCATCGGGGATGATTATATGGACAGAGACTTTACAGGTAAAAAATACTGTGAAGAAAAAGGAATAGAGCTATTTTTCAACAAAAGAGACCATCGGTTTTCCACCAGCGATCTGAGAAGAAGAATCTATGAAGCTGAAAAAGAAAAATATGCAAAAGCAGAACCTGTAAAATAACAGAAATAAAAAATCCCGAAAGAAACTTTCGGGATTTTTGCTGTATTACATTGGGCCGCCTTGTTCTTCGTCGCCTTTTGTATTAGAATTAATATCTTTTTTAATTTTAGGTTTGGCATCAATCTTCTCACCTTGCTTGAACTTATACGTGAAAGATAAAGCAAACTGTCTTGGCTGCCATTGCATTTCCATTTCTCTAGTAAACTGAGCATTATCGGAGAAGTTTTTCATTTTTCTGGTATTAAAGATATCTCTGATATTGAATCCTATAATTCCGTTTCCTTTCCAGATAGTCTGGCTTACTCCTAAATCTATACCATACATTGCCTTTCTGTTATTCATGGCCGTTTTCTCAGCAGCTCTGTAGAAACTTTGGATTTGAAGGCTTAAGTTTTTTGTCGGTTTAAATGTATTGTTAAAACGTATTCTGTATGAGAATCCGGAACCTGAGAAATCATTCAATGTTCTTGGATTGTCAGGGAATAGGTTAAAGCTTCCTGTATTTTTATATCCGTAAAGGTCAGCAGAAAGCATTATTTTCCACCAGCTGTAAGGATCATAAGTTCCGTTCAGATCCAAACCATAATTGGTCTCTGTACCTACGTTGAAAGGAATTGTATTTACAGCTCCGGTATCATCTATATATTGGTATCTGTTTTGCTCGTCTTCAGACTTTTTAAAATATAAAGTTGGATTAAACGTGATCTTTTTGTTTGAAAGATTGTATCCGACTTCAAAAGAGTTTTCGTACGTTGGATTAAGGTTTGGATTCCCTCTGAAGTAGTTTCTGTCATCATCAAAAGACATAAAAGGAATCAGAGAGAAAGCTCTCGGACGGTTAATTCTTCTTGAATAGTTTAACAAGATCTGATTGTTCTTTGCCAGATCATAACTTAAAAATACAGAAGGGAAGAACTTCGTATAGTTTTTATTAACTTCCGGAGTATTTGCCGGATTTCCGTTAACATCAAAATTCTGGAAGTTAACGTCAATTTTTGAAGTCTCACTTCTTAATCCTAACTGATACGCAAATTTTTCTCCAATCTTACTTTTAAACTGTGCATAGACACCAAGAATGTTTTCAGAATATACCGTGTTACTTGTAAAATCAAATCTTGTATATGGAGTTTGTCCATTATCACTTTGATCCACGAAATAGTTGTATGTATTTCTGTTATAATCATAACGTGCTCCTGCTTCTAATTTAGATTTTTCACCTATTGGAAGTTCATAATCAATTTTTCCAATAAAGGTATCTGTTTTAGAATCTGTGCTTACATTATTAACAACACTGGTAGGTTGTAAAATAGTATTGACAAAACTTCTCTGTACAATCTGATTGATTCCATCCGTTTTATTAGTCTGATAACTTGCAGATGCCGATAGCAATTGGCCATTATCTCCAATTTTCTGATCAAGTCCAAGATCAAACTGAGTTGCCAGGTTTTTGTTATTTCCGTAGCTGTTTCTTTCTCTTACAACATCATTTATGGTAGAGGCGTCTTTATAAACCTTTTCATTGTAAGCGTTGATCCCGGTTTGATCCGTATCAAAACTTCTTACCATTCCTGAAAAGTTGATTGATGTTTTATCACTGAAATCGTGAGTGAATCCCGCGGTAACATTGTAAGTATCACTTTCTCTGGTTGTCTTACCATTTTGTTGAGAATACTGTGTAAATGGGAATGCAGTTGAAGACAGGCTGCCAATATCATCCTTTCTGGTAGTCGTATTCTTCATGGTACTTTCATTCTTCTGATAACCGCCACCGCCATTCAAAAACCAGGTCCAGTTACCTTTTCTCCAGTTTAAGTTAGCATTAAGATTGGTTCTTGGAAGATAACCTAAAGTTCCGGTTACACTCCCATTGAATCCCATTTTTTTATCCTTTTTAAGAATGATATTCAGAATACCCGCAGTTCCGCTTGCCTCAAATTTAGAAGAAGGGTTAGTAATTACTTCAATTCGTTCAATCTGATCTGCCGGAATACTTTGCAAAGCGTTGGCTCCATCATCTATTCCAAGAAGAGAGGATGGCTTTCCGTTGATCAGAAATTTTACATTCGAATTTCCTCTCATCGATACTGTTCCGTCTGTATCTACAGAAACTGAAGGAACGTTGGTCAAAACATCCTGAAGATTTCCTCCTTTACTTACAATATCCTGTGAAGGATCATAGGTCTTTTTGTCAAGTTCTACTTTATATGCTTTGGATGCTGAAGCAGTAATCACAACACCCTGTATTTCCTTTGTTTTACCATCAGCAGTAGAGGTTGGCTCTGCTTCAATAGATAATGCTCCGATATTACCTGCTTTTGCAATATTTTTGCTGACTACACTTTTTTTATAATCAATAGCTTCTACTGTAATATCATAGTCTCCGGGCATAAGCTGAAGAGTATATTGCCCTTTTTCATCTGTCAGTACAGCATCACTTAAAGTCTTGTTGGCCTTATTGCTAAAAGTTACGGAAGCATAAGGAACCGGTTGATTTTTTTTGTTGACAATGATTCCTGAAACTCCAGCCTTCTCCTGTGCAAAAGCCAGTGCTGCTGCTGAAAGTACTAAGGTAAGTCCTAAAGTTTTTCTGGTGAAAATATTGACAATTTCTGTCTTATTCTTCATAGGTTATTTTTTTGTATAAGATCGTGAAAGAATAACCCTTAATATTTTGAATATCCATATCAATTTGATCTTCAAAACATTATGGTTGTATGTTTTTTTTCTAACTGTTTAAATTTTCAGGTGCTTTCTAAGCTTATTTTATATTTTTTGAGTTGAGCCAGTCCTGATAAGCCTTTGCATTCACCGCATGTTCTTCAGCACTTGCAGTAAACTTATGGTATCCGAATCTTGCCGGATCAGCACACATAAATATATAATTGTTGTTTTCGGCATTTAAAACAGCATCTATTGAATTCTTATCCACTACGCAGATAGGTCCCGGAGGAATACCTGCATTGGCATAAGTATTATAAGGTGATGGTGTAGACAAATGCTTATATAATACCCTTTTTATAGGTTCTTTAAAATTAGTCTGCTTATTGATTGCATAAATTACCGTAGGATCAGACTGAAGCTTCATGCCTTTTCTGTAACGGTTTAAATATAATCCTGCAATTGTTTTCATTTCGTCCTTTTTTCCTCCGGACTCTTTGTAAACAATAGAAGCCAGAGCATAAATCTGATCCCTTGTAAGACCGGACTGCTGTTCTTTGTTTTTTCTATCACTTGTCCAGAAATCATGATATTGATTTTCGAACTTGGCAAAAAATTCTCTCGGACTTACCGTCCAGAAAAAATTATACGTATCAATGAAAAAATATTTTTTTAAATCTTCAACATTTTTATAGCCTTTCTCCTGTGCAACAGCATCCAGATCATTCACAAAATGTAATGAATCAATTTCTGTTTTTTTAGTCACCTTACCAATCATCTGATACATATCTCCAAAATCACCGATTCTGTAAGAATTTGCAGTCTGGTTACCTGCTTTGATCATATTGACAAGGTTTTTATTACCTGTTCCGCTCTGAATATGATATCGCCCTGCTTTAAAATTCGTCTCAAGGCCTTTTTCCTTAGCTACAGCTTCAAAAGACTCTCTGTCCTTAATATAAGGAGCAATAGAATCGAGGATCTGTTTAAAGCCTGCTCTATGAGGAATCAGAACATAACCATCCTTTTCTACGTTATTTCCTAAATATTTATTATAAAATCTCAAACCAAAAAATCCTGCCACTACAAAAACCAGCAGAATGACAATGAGAATTGCTTTTTTCATTCTTTATAAATGTTGATTAAAAGTTTTTTGTTTTTAAAGAAGATCTGTCTTACCTCTAAAAACTTGCTTTGCAGGACCTTCCAGCCAAATATTCTGGAATGCATCACCGCTTTTTTCAGCATATACTTTAAGGTTTCCACCTAAAGTTTTAACTTTTACAGAGGTTAGATTATGTTTTTGCAGAAAAGTTAAAGCAGAAGCTGTAACTCCTGTTCCGCAACTGTAAGTTTCGTCCTCAACGCCTCGTTCATAGGTTCTTACAAAAATTTCATTATCAGAAATTTTTTCTACAAAGTTCACATTGATTCCTTTTTCTTTATAATTTTCAGAATTTCTGATGCCATATCCTTCGTCATAAACGTGATAATCTTTCAGGTTGTCTACATATTTTACATAATGGGGAGATCCGGTGTTCAGAACAAAATCATTTCCGTCATGGGAAACAGTATCTACATTGATCATTTTTAATTTAATGATTCCGTTATGGATTTCAGCTTCATGTTCACCATCGGTAGCAATGAACTTACATTTGTCTTCAAAAATGTCCAGGAAAAAAGCAAAAGCAACAAGACATCTTCCTCCGTTTCCACACATCGTACTCTCTCCACCATCAGAATTGTAATACACCATCTTAAAATCATATTCAGGATCGTTTTCCAATAGAATAAGACCGTCAGCACCTATTCCGAAACGTCTGTCACATAATTTTTCAATACTATCTTTATCTTTAGTAAATTGCAGATCACGGTTGTCTACCATTACAAAATCATTCCCTGTTCCCTGATATTTATAAAATTCCATATTTTTTGTTAAATAAAGAAGCAAAATTACTATATTTTAAATGAAAAACGAACAGTGTTAGCTGTTCGTTTCCTTATTTATAATCGTTTTATCTAAAGCCGCCTCCGCCGCTTTGTTGCCTGCTTGAGCTCGTGCTTTGGCTGCCTGAGCTATTTCTAAATCCACCGCCAGAAGATTCTGATCTGCTGCTTTCAGAATTTCTGAAACCGCTGTTATTTTGGTTTCCCTGGTTGTTCTGATTACTGCTGTTTTGATTTCTGAATCCGCTGTTACTGTTGGAATTTCTGAAACCACTGTTGTTTTGATTTCCCTGATTGTTTTGATAACCACTATTCTGGTTTCTGAATCCGCTGTTGCTGTTGGAGTTTCTATTATTATTGAATCCTCCGTTATTATTGTATGAGCCGTTACTGTTCGTTGTACGCGTATTCTGGAATCCGTTTTGAGGTCTTGAGGAAGAAGAAGATCTTCTTTCTACATAGACTTTTCTTCTGGAGTTGTTATAACTGTCATAATAATAAGGAATGCCATTATCATAGTAATAATTAACGTTGTTTCTGTAATAATAGCCGTCATTGCCCCAATATCCACCGCTTCCGTAGTATCCTGAAGGAGCATAATAATACCCATTGTTGTAATAGGGATCACCATATCCGTAACCACTATTGCTTCCGTATCCGTCAGTATATGCTAAACAAGAGGTTAAACTGGTAATAGCAAAAATACTGATTGCTATTTTAAATAAATTTTTCATGACTTTATTGTACTTTTTTTTCTTTAAAACTTTTTTTCCAATTGACATATCCTAAGATCGCCATTATAGTAAATACCAAATATTGAACCGAAGTGATTCCAAGTCCCTTAAAAATCATCATAGGGATGCAAATAAGATCTCCGAGAATCCAGAAAATCCAGCTCTCAATGCGCTGTTTGGCCATCAACCACATTCCTACTAAAAATATGGAAGTGGTAAAAATATCCATCCAATTGGCCCAATCGAGATGATATAATCCCAAATAACCACCTTCTAAATGATCAATATAGGGTTTACAATAATAAATAAAAGTAACAAATGCCAAACTCAGCACAAAAAGAATACTTGCATGTATCCATTCTTTTCGGGTAGCCCATGTAACTTCTACATGAACATGATCTTCAGAATTTCTTGCCCATAGAACCCAACCATAAATACTCATGACAGTATAATAGACGTTAATCATACAGTCTCCCAGCAGCCCGGCATTGAAAAGAAGATATACATAGATCAGGGTTGAAATAATGCCGGTAGGGTATACCCATATATTTTTCTTTATGGAAAAAAATACGCTCAGTATTCCGAAAATTGCACCTGATGCTTCCAACGTAATTTGTAAAGAATCATAGCTTTCATAAGGCTTTACAAAAAGATCATATAAATTCATGCAATCAAAAATAAGCAAAAATATGGACTTTTTAAAATGGATTATATAATGTGTTGTTCAGGTTTTTAAACCTTTAATGTAAAATAAATGAGGAAAGTTTAACGATAAACGCGGGAGTTCCTAAATTTTTTATATTTTCGTAAATCCTTAATAAATAAAAAAACATGTCGAAAATTTGGGTTAAAAAGCCACTAAGTGCCTATGAGGCAGATATGAAGAAAAGTGAGCTGAAAAAAGTCCTAGGAAAATGGAGTTTAACAGCAATTGGAGTGGGTGCTATCATCGGTGGTGGAATCTTTGTTCTTACTGGAACAGGAGCCTATTATCATGCAGGACCAGCACTTGCAATTTCCTTTATCATAGCAGGGATCGCCTGCGTTTTTGCTGCATTATGTTATGCAGAGTTTGCATCCATTATTCCTGTAGAGGGTTCAGCTTATGCTTATGCATATGGAACAGTAGGAGAAATTTTTGCATGGGCCATGGGATGGTGTCTCATCCTCGAGTACGCCATGGCGAGTATGGCCGTTTCCGTGAGTTGGTCCGGATATTTTAACAAATTTTTGAAGATTTTTAATATTCATTTGCCCGCTTATCTGACATCAGATCCGGCAAGTTATACGGGAGATGGTTTTTCTATGAACCTGCCAGCATTTATTCTTGTTCTTTTAATTACTGCATTATTGGTAAAGGGAACTAAAGAAGCTGCAGGAGCGAATAACCTGATCGTTTTAATGAAAACTTCAGCGGTTATCTTTGTAATTATCGCTGGTGTATATATTATTTTCTCTAATACAGATCTTTACAATGCGGTAGATGGTGTTAAAAACTGGAAGCCTTTTATTCCGGATCAGGTTCAGATTAAAAATTCTGAAGGAGATATGGTTTCTGCCTACGGTATTAAAGGAATTATTTCCGGAGCAGCAGCTATTTTCTTTGCTTATATTGGTTTTGATGCTGTTTCTACACAAGCTGGAGAGGCTATTAACCCTAAGAAAGATGTACCTTTCGCTATTATCGCTTCATTATTGGTTTGTACCGCTTTATATATCTGTGTATCTCTTGTATTAACAGGGATGATGCATTATACAGACTTTAATCCGGAAGGTAAATATCCGGATGCTATCAAAGCTCCTGTAGCGTATGCTTTTGAAATTGCAGGAAAACACTGGGCGAGTAATATTGTAACCATTGCAGCTACTGTAGGATTAATTTCTGTAGTAATGGTAATGATGATGGGGCAGTCCAGAATCTTCATCGGGATGGCAAAAGACGGATTGATTCCTAAATTCTTCGGTGATCTTCATCCAAAAACAAAAACACCTTACAAAGGAATTATTTTATTAGGACTTGTGGTAGCATTGATTGCTGCATTTACTCCAATTTCAACATTGGCTGATATGACAAGTTTCGGAACCCTGTTTGCATTTACACTGGTTTGTATTGCAGTTTGGGTGATGAGAAAGAAAGAGCCTAATTTGATCAGGCCTTTCAAAGTTCCGGCTTATAAAATAGTTGTGGCACTGGGAGTATTTATCAATATTTATTTGATCTTTAACTTAAGTGCTCATGCTTTGGAGCTTTCTGCAGTATGGTTGTTCTTAGGAGGTTTAGTATACTTCCTGTATGGAAAATCAAACAGTAAGCTTAACAATCCTGAAAAATATCAGAATCAAGATTAATCATCATATTAAACCGCTTCGGCGGTTTTTTTTGTCCCAATACTATTATTATGAAAAATATTTTGTCCATTTTATTCCTGTCCATAGGAATTACAGCATTTTCCCAACAGGTGGAAAGCCTTGAAACCATTCTTAATGATAAGATCAGTATCAGAGCTCTTGAATTATATGACAACAAGGTCTGGTACAGTGGTACGGATTCTAAATTTGGGTTTGTAGATCTTAAAGATTATAAAAGCCAGAAACAGATAAAATTATCCGAAGAGAAACTTCAATTCAGAACATTAGCGCAAAATAAAACTATTTTTTATGCTATCAATATTGAGAGTCCAGGACGTTTCTTTGCTATCGATAAGAAAACTTTAAAGTCACAGATTGTTTTTCAAGATACTGCAAAAACAGCTTTTTATGATGCTTTGCATTTTGTGAATGATAAGCTAGCCTATACTTTTAGTGATTCAGATAAAGATCAGATGTTGAAACTGGCTGTGTACAAAGAAGGGAAATGGAGTATGTTTAAGAATAATGTAAAATTAAATGAGGGCGAAGCTGCTTTTGCTGCAAGTAATACCAATATTTCATCCTCTAAAAAATATTTATGGATTGCAACCGGAGGAAAAGCTTCAAGAATCTTAAGAATGAATCTGAAAGATGAAAAAATAGAAGTGTTCAACACCCCAATCATACAAGGAGAATCTTCACAGGGAATGTATTCTATTGATTTTTTTGATAATAATTTTGGAATTGCAGCAGGAGGAGATTATACTAAGCAGGATGCCAATATCAATAATATCGCAACCACAAATGATGCAGGAAAAACCTGGCAAATTCAGGCTTCAGGGCAGAATGCGGGATATACCACCTGTGTGAAAATAAAGCCAGGATCAAAAGGAAAAGAAATTATTGCAGTAGGAGACAAGCATATCAGTTATTCTTCAGATTTTGGAAAAACATGGACTAAAATTTCCGATGAGAAAGGCTTTTTTGTATGTCAGTGGATTGATGTCAATAGAGTGGTTCTTGCAGGAAATAACAGAATTGCGGTGATGAAATTAAAATTTTAAATATCAGGAATAGAATTTATCACTATTTGTCAAAAGCCTGATCATACGTATTTAGACTCATTATAAAATAGAACCTAATATAATTCATAGGTTAAAATTCATAACTAATGGTTAATTTTGTAAGATGAAATTTAAATGATGCTAAATTTCATGTCCTTATAAAATTTTAATTTTCAAAATGAACTCTTTAATAGATAAGTATAATATTCCCGGACCGCGTTACACTTCTTATCCTACCGTTCCATATTGGGATGAATCAACATTCTCACCGGAAAAATGGAAGGAAACTGTAATCAGGTCTTTTCATGAAAGCAATGCAGAGGAGGGAATTTCTATTTACATCCATTTGCCTTTCTGTGAGGCATTGTGTACGTTCTGTGCTTGCCATAAGCGTATTACCAAACAACATAGTGTTGAAGTTCCTTATCTGGAAAGTGTTTTAAAGGAATGGAAACTGTATCTTGATCTTTTCAACGAAAGACCTAAACTGAAAGAATTACACCTTGGAGGTGGTACTCCTACATTTTTCTCTCCTGAGAATTTAAGAACATTATTGGAAGGTATTTTTTCATCTGTAGACATTGCGGAACACCCTGAATTTTCTTTTGAAGGACATCCAAACAATACCACGAAAGAACATCTTCAGACTTTATATGATCTTGGTTTCAGAAGAGTAAGTTTTGGAGTTCAGGATTATGATCCTAAAGTTCAGAAAGCAATCAACAGAATCCAGCCTTTTGAAAATGTAAAAAACGTTACAGAATGGGCTAAGGAAATCGGATACAGAGGAATCAGTCACGATCTTGTTTTCGGATTGCCACACCAGAATTGGGATGCAATGGAGCACACGATCAGAAAGACAATGGAGCTGAAACCGGACAGATTGGCGTTCTATTCTTACGCACACGTTCCATG
This sequence comes from Chryseobacterium indologenes, assembly GCF_002025665.1. Taxonomy (GTDB): domain Bacteria; phylum Bacteroidota; class Bacteroidia; order Flavobacteriales; family Weeksellaceae; genus Chryseobacterium; species Chryseobacterium metallicongregator. Next base: position 1,808,281 of record NZ_CP018786.1, read on the forward strand.
GGTGAAGGGAGTTGGGCAGAGAGGTTTTGATGAAAATGACCTTCCAAGTGGAGAAGAGAAACGCCGTTTGTATGAAGATGGTAAAAAGCTTCTTCAGGATTTAGGATATATTGAAGTAGGGATGGATCACTTCTCTCTTGAGCACGATGATCTGTATCAGTCTTTGATTCATAAAAAACTACACAGAAATTTCATGGGTTACACTTCAAGCAATACGCAACTGATGGTAGGACTTGGAATGTCTGCGATTTCAGACTCATGGTATGCTTTTGCCCAGAATGTAAAAACGGTGGAAGAATACCAGAAAATGGTTGAAGAAGGTGAGATTCCTGTTGTAAAAGGACATGTTCTGAGTGATGAGGATCTTACGGTAAGAAGACATATTCTGAATCTGATGTGTCAGCTTGAAACCACTTTTGATGTTAACAATTCTTTCCCTGAGCTTGACAATGCACTGGAAATGCTCAAAGAGATGGAAAATGACGGTTTGGTTGAAATCAACGGAACTGAAGTTAAAATAACAGAAGCTGGAAGAGCATTCACGAGAAATGTAGCGATGGTTTTTGACCTGAGAATGATGAGAAATAAACCTGAAACAAGGATTTTCTCAATGACTATATAAAACAAAAGCGGTTCAGTTCTGAACCGCTTTTTTATTGTTTTAAAATTTTATTTGATGATCAATTTCTGACTATATGATTTCAATTCCCCGGATTTAAGATTAATGTAGTACACTCCGGCAGGAATTCCTGAAATATTAATTCCTTTGCTATTAATAATCTGATCCGTTTCCATCACTTTTCTTCCCTCCGAACTGATGATTTCCAGGGTTGCTTTTTTATCTTTAACCCCATCAATGAAAATTTCTTTGGAAGCAGGATTAGGATAAACTTTTACTGTTCCTAAAGTATTTTCATTAGTCCCTAAAGTTCCTGTGGATATTTTGAAAATTTTTCCATTGCTTAAATCTGCTACATACAATCCTTTCTGATAATCTTCTCCAAAAGTAGAAAAGTTATTTCCGGAATAAGGAGTCGTCCACGTAATGGCATTATTGGTATCCAGCATTCCGATCTGAGAAGAACAATAGTCAGCAAAGAAATATTTCCCCTGAAGTGAAGGGTATTGGTTTCCTCTGTAGACATAACCACCGGTGATAGAACATTTCCCACCAGAATGGTTATATACAGCAACAGGGAAGGTCATGGTGGACTGGGCAGCACATCCTGCAGTATTGTAGGCATTATTCCCTTCATAGCAGCGCCAGCCATAATTTAATCCGGCTGTAGTAATAGGCATTTTATTGATTTCTTCTATTGCTCCCTGGCCAACATCCGCAATCATGGCATTGCCCGTAGTCAGATCAAAAGAAAATTTCCATGCATTTCGGAGACCATAAGACCATATTTCGTCTGCACCATCCACTCCAGCTCCTGCAAAAGGATTGTCTGGCGGAATATTGTAAGGACCGGTGGCATCTACATCTATTCTCAACATCTTTCCTAATAACACATTTTTATTTTGGGCATTATTATTCGGGTCGCCACCACTTCCTCCGTCTCCGGTGATGATCCAAAGTTTTCCGTCAGGAGCAAAATGAATGCTTCCTCCATTGTGATTGTCGAATGGCTTGGGAATATTCAGCAGGATTTTTTCAGAAGCAGGATCTGCTACGTTTGAATCTGTTGAACTTACACTGTATCTGGCAACAATAATATTGCCTGAAAGGTTGTTATAATACACAAAAAAATACCCGTTGGTAGAGTATTGAGGATGAAAGGCAAGGCCGAGAAGACCTCTTTCGCCGCCGAAAGTAATTTTTGATCCGATATTCAGAAAGTTGGTTGTGTTAATTGTCCCATTGGGTTGAATAATTTTAATGATGCCGTCCTGTTGAACCACAAAAAGCCGGCTGTCATTGGCGTTCGTAATCTCTACAGGGCTGGTAAGTCCTGTCACAAATTCTTCCAAATTAATGCTTTGAGAATTAACAATTAAGGAAGAAAAAATACTGATACTAAAAAGTAGTTTTTTCATAATATTTTGAGAGTTAGTGTGTTGGGAAAGTAAATGAAAATTTTATACCAATCGATTTTGAAGACTTCATTATGATAGTATGAAAAAATTGTTAAATCTTAAATAGAAATCACGATACCAATATATCTGGAAATAAACCATTTCTGTTGTTAAAAATTCATAAAATACAAGAAAATCATTATATTTGCCGACTTAATTTAACGTAGTTATAACAAAATGCAAGGAAAAGGACTTATTACAATTGTCGCTATTGTACTAGGGTTGATTTGCTTAAACGAGCTATTACCAACATGGTACGCCAGCAAAATTGAAAAGCAGGCGACTGCTATTGCAGGAGACAATCCGGAGAAGTATCAAAAAGAAATCGCAAGACTTTCTAAGGATACTTTGAATTTAGGATTCACAAAACTTTATTACACTAAAGCCAAAGACAAGGAAATGAAACTTGGTCTTGACTTGAAAGGAGGGATCAACGTTCTTTTGGAAATCAACCAAAGAGATCTTGTGAATGATTTAACCAATTATTCTACAAATCCTGTTCTTATTGAGGCTTTAAACAAAACTGATGAAGCACAGAAGAATTCTACTAAACCTTACATCGACAACTTCTTTGAGCAGTTCGATGTAATTAACAAAGCTAAAGGGGCAAACCTTAAGTTGGCAGATCCGGAAATTTTCGGAAATACAACCCTTACTGAGGTGAAGTACAACACGCCTGATGAGCAGGTGAAAAGCATTGTTAAAAGAAAAATCGATGCATCTGTAGGAACAGCTTTCGAGGTAATCAGAACGAGAATTGATAAGCTTGGAGCTATCCAGCCAAACGTCCAGAGAGTACCTGGTACAGCGAGAATTTCTGTGGAAATGCCTGGTATGAAGGACATCGATAAAGTGAAGAAAATGCTTCAGACTTCTGCAAAACTTCAGTTCTGGGAAGTACAGCAGGTTCCTGAAATTGCGCCTTATTTCCAGACTTTGACAACTATGGTTGCTACAAAAGGAGATTCTATGGGAGTTGCAAAGAATGTGAACTTCATGAGCCTTTTACAGCTTGACAAATTAAGAACAAATGGTGTTGCTAACGTAAAATTATCTGATACTGCTGTTGTAAACAAAATCTTAAACAGCAAAGTAGGTCAGTCTTTACGTCCGTCTAACATTAAATATACACAGTTCATGTGGGGTTACAAACCTGAAGCTACAGATAGCGAAAGCTTAGTATTGTATGCGATCAGAGGTAACATCAACCAGAAAGCTCCGGTAGACGGTGCTGTTGAAACTGCAAATATCAGCTACGATGAACTAAGCAGAATAGTGGTAGATATGCAGATGGACTCTAAAGGAGCAAAAGAGTGGAAAACATTAACCGAGAAAAATGTTGGAAAACCGGTTGCAGTAACTCTTGATAACAGAGTGTACACAGCGCCTAACGTTGTAGGTGCTATCCCTAACGGTAGAACTCAGATCTCTGGTAACTTCTCTCAGGAAGAAGCTAAAGAATTGGTAGACGTGTTAGGTGCTGGTAAATTGCCTGCAGGTGCAAAAGTAGTTCAGGCTACCGTTGTAGGTCCATCTTTAGGACAAGAGGCTATTGACTCTGGTTTAATGTCGTTTATCATTGCATTCGCTATTATCATTGTTTATATCATTTTCTACTACGGTGGAGCTGGTGTATATGCGGTAATTGCAATGGTGATCAACTTATTCTATATTTTCGGTATTATGGATTCGGGTGACTTTACCCTTACGCTTCCAGGTATCGCGGGTATCGTTCTGACGATGGCAGTAGCGGTCGATACGAACGTTATCATTTATGAAAGAACTAAGGAAGAATTATTCGCTGGGAAAAGTATCCTTGAAGCTTACAAAGATGGTTTCAAACATGCATTAAACGCGATTATCGATGGTCACACGACCACTTTCCTAACGGCAGTTGTATTGTTCTTCTTCGGAACAGGGCCTATTAAAGGTTTTGCATTGACGTTGATGATTGGTATTTTAATGACATTATTCACGTCTGTATTGCTTTCAAGAGTAATGATCTTCTCAAGATTAAATAAAGGAAAAGGACTTTCTGTTTGGACTCCGGCTACGAAGAACCTATTCAGAAATACCTGGATCGATTTCATCGGAAAGAGAAAATATGCTTACATCGTTTCTGCTGTTCTTACCGTTATTTGTGTGATTTCAATCGCAACGCACGGTTTCAAATACGGTATCGATTTTACCGGTGGTAGAAACTATGTTGTAAGATTTGATAAAGATGTAAAAGCTGAAGATGTTGAAGAAAAATTAGTAGCATTATTCAAAACTGAAGACGGTAAAAACTCTTCTGTAGAAGCTAAGACTTTCGGAAACAACAAACAATTAAAGATTTCTACCGATTACCTTATCGAGGACGAATCTTTAAAAGCTGACCAGATTATCGAACAGAAATTATTCGAAGGTTTAAAATCAAACTTACCGGCAGGAACTACATTGAAGGATTTCAAATCTGCTGATAAAGACCACGCAGGAATTATCTCTTCTGAGAAAGTAGGACCTTCTGTTGCTGATGATATCCAGACTCACGGTATCTATGCGGTATTAGCTGCATTAGCAATGATCTTCGTTTATATCTTAGTAAGATTTAGAAAATGGCAGTTCTCTCTTGGAGCAGTTGCTGCTCTATTCCACGATGCGGTAATTATTTTAGGAGCATATTCATTGCTTCACAAATATATGCCGTTCAACATGGAGATCAACCAGGATTTCATTGCTGCGATTCTTACTGTATTAGGATACTCAATTAACGATACCGTAATTATCTTCGACAGAATTAGAGAATACCTGAGAGAGAAAAAATCTTTAACATTAGCAGGTCTTTTTGATGACTCTATTTCAAGTACATTGGGTAGAACATTCAATACCTCATTCACTACGATTTTGGTTATCCTTGCGATCTTCATCTTCGGTGGTGATAACTTGAGAGGATTCATGTTTGCGATGTTAATTGGTATTGGATTCGGTACTTATTCATCCATCTTTATTGCGTCTGCAATTGCTTACGACTTCCTTAAAACAGGGAAAGAAGAAGAGGTACATGGAAAATCCACTTCTGCTAAAGAAGAACTTGCTTCAAAGTAATACAAACTACAATAAATTAGTAAAGACTGTTTCGAAAGAAGCGGTCTTTTTTTATATACTTATCCTTTTTTTTCTTTTTGATCATTTCAAATGATAAATAGGTATCTCACCCTAACTATTTGAAAGCTTTTGTTTTAAATGATTAAATTTTCATCTGGTTTTTAATTATTTTATCTGTTTTCTATTGGTAATTATTTATTAGTGTTTTTTAAACCTTGTTTTTATAATTTATATTGTAGATTTTACTTTTTTTTAATTGGTTTTAATTGGAGTTATGTATAATAACTCTAATTTTAGAGAATAATTTGTTTGTGTGTAATTGTTGAACAATAAAGGATTTTTGTGAGTTTATATGGAAATAATTATTTTAATTGAAAAATATTAAAAAATAAGAGTTTTATGTAGTAAAATATTTTATATTTATATAAAACAAAACAAAAATGAAAACCGAAAAATTATTCGTTGCTGTGGCATTATGTGCTGCTAGTTTCCTTTTAGCTCAGGTAGGAATTGGAACTCCTAATCCTGATAAAAGTGCTGCCTTAGATATTACGAATACTAATAAAGGCGTACTGATCCCGAGAATTTCCAATCTGTCAACAATAGTTACACCGGCCAACGGCTTGCTGGTTTATGATCTCCAAAGACAGGCATTAACTCAGAATATAGGAACTCCTTCCAGTCCTAACTGGGTTCCCATCAGTGGTAATATTGTTAAGTTCTTCTATATGCCGTCCATCAGTATTGATACCTCTACTTTAGGTACAGGAAGAACAAAAGATTTGTTCCAGCTCTATAAGGTTCAGTTTTCTACTCCTAAGGTTTCGAGTACGGGAGCTCCGGGAGGAATCCCTTTCTTTGCTAATGCATCAGATTTGTATTATTATGTTACTGATTTCGACAATACCGTATTAAGTAATGTAAGCATTGATCCCAATGGCATATTGAAATATGATGTGGTAGGAACGGCAACGGCCTGCTCTTTTGTCAATATTGTATTTGTAATCAAATAATTTGAAATGACATACAGTCATTATGATCATCCTTATCCAGGGATGAGTGTTTACCACGTATAATTAACTTTAAAAATTATTGATGATGAAAACAATTTCAATAGTACGCTGTTTGCTTATGGCAATAGGTCTTTTTGTATCAGGCAAAGTAATATCGCAGGAGATGGTCGCCCTTCCCAATGGTGGATGTGGAAGATTATTGGATACCAATACCTCCAGTTCAAGTGATGGTGGTTTTCTTTGTTTCAGATTGGGAAAGGAAGCGGCTAATCCTAATAATATGACGGATACTGATGTCAATTCTTTTGCATCTTTAAAGCCGGGTACAGGCGCTGGTCTTTTCTGCAGTATGTATGTAGGAGTAGGAACCAGTGGTGCAGATTTTCAGGCGAATAAGCCGGTTTATATTGACTTTGCTTCCGATGGGTTCAATTTTAATCCCAGTTTTAATGGTGGTAATTTTGTTTTCTACAATAATGGGCAGGAAGTCTATCGTACAGGGATTAACGGACATTTTTTCTTTGATTTTGGTGATAACCAGGAACGAAGAATTATTAAAGTAATTCCGACGGCTGCATGGGATGAAGTGCAGTTGGCTTTCGGAGAAGCTATTGGTATTGGTTTTTCCTTCAGCCAGATGAGAGTATATAATATCCTTTCCGAATATTATCTGGCACCTATGACCTATTTATCTCAGCCTTCTGATAAAACAGTTGCTGCCGGAGGATCTACAACGATGACAGCGGTAATCAATAATACGCCTACAGATGAAACACCGGATAATATTACCTATCAATGGCAGGTTCTTATCGGAAGTACATGGACTGATCTTGCAAATGGTTCCAACTATGCTAATGTCACTTCATCCACTCTTAGTATTAATAATGTTCCTGCAGGATTTCACAATAATCAGTACAGGGTTGTTGCCAATTCCAGCTTTCATACCTGTTCTTTCCAGGCAATTTCTACTGTGGGACGACTTTTTGTCAACTCGGTAAACAGCCCAGGAACTATTGCTGTGGATCAAACAGTATGTATGGATATCAGTAATGATCCTGCAGCATTTAGCCAAACTGCAGCTGCACAGGTGAGTGGTGCTGCAGAATATCAGTGGCAAAGTTCCACAGATAATATAACATTCTCGAATATTACGAATGCTACATCTGCTACTTACGATGCTCCACCGATTACGCAAACTACTTATTACCGTCGGGGAGTAAGATCTGTTCTGAATGGAAATACAACTGCTTATCAATACAGTAATGTAGTAAAAGTAACTGTAAAGCAAAGTTGTCTTATTAAGTGTATCATAACAAACAGAATGATATACACGACATTGAACAGCAACTAATACTGGTCTCTAATTAAGGATAGTAACCTGTTCCAAATTTATTTTTGAAACAGGTTTTTTCTTTATGTTCGGCAGGAAAATGCGGGAAAAATAAAGCTATGGTAAATGTAATGTATTATTTAACAGTGTTTTAATCTTTTTGCTTTTTAAAATTTATATGAAGTATTCATAATTTAGAATCATTATTTTTCAGATTTGATTAATTTTGCACCATCATGGAAAATTCAAAGAAAAAAGCGGCTATAGGCTTCATATTTATTACTTTACTGATCGATATTACGGGATGGGGAATCATCATTCCTGTTGTTCCTAAATTAATCGAGGAACTTATTCATGCAGATATTAGTGAAGCTGCAAAGTATGGTGGCTGGCTTGGATTTGCCTATGCATTTACGCAATTTATATTCTCTCCGTTAGTTGGAAACCTTAGTGATAAATACGGACGAAGACCCATCATTCTGATTTCTCTTTTCGGATTTGCTGTAGATTATATTTTCCTTGCACTGGCTCCCACGATCTGGTGGTTGTTTTTGGGAAGAGTTATTGCCGGGATTACAGGAGCAAGTGTCACCACGGCCAGTGCTTATATTGCAGATATTTCCACGGATGAAGACAGAGCTAAGAATTTTGGATTGATAGGAGCTGCTTTTGGGCTCGGATTTATTATAGGACCTGTTTTGGGCGGAGTTCTTGGGCATTATGGAGCAAGAGTTCCTTTCTATGCTGCTGCGGGCTTGTGTTTACTTAATTTCCTGTATGGATATTTCATCCTTCCTGAAAGTTTGGATAAAGATAAAAGAAGAGAATTCGACTGGAAACGTGCCAATCCTATAGGTTCATTTAAGTTTTTAGGCAAGCACCCTGAAATTTCCGGACTAATCGTTTCGTTGATCTTAATCTATATTGCAGGTCATGCTGTACAGAGCAACTGGAGTTTCTTTACCATGTATAAGTTCAGCTGGACAGAAAGAATGGTTGGCATCTCGTTAGGAGTTGTTGGTTTATTGGTAGGTCTCGTACAGGGTGGTCTTATCCGATATACGACTCCCAGGCTGGGAGAACAGAAAAGTATTTATTACGGATTAGCTTTCTATGCTGTAGGAATGCTGTTGTTTGCCTTTGCTTCAGAAGGCTGGATGATGTTTGTGTTTCTGGTGCCATACTGTTTAGGAGGAATTTGCGGACCAGCTTTGCAATCTGTCATCACGAAAAGTGTTCCTTCCAATGAACAGGGAGAACTTCAGGGAGCATTAACGAGTTTAATGAGTGCCACATCCATTATCGGACCTCCGATGATGACCAATTTATTTTACTATTTCACCCATGATGAAGCACCGTTTAAATTTTCAGGCGCACCTTTCTTTTTAGCGTTTGTTTTAATGGCAATCAGCGTAGTAATTACCTATTCTGCTTTTCAGAAGAAAAATAAAAATTTAGTTGATGTGACTTCAAAAAAAGATTTTCATTAAATAGATTTGTTCTATTGATGAGATATAGATGATTTTGGGTTACATCTTTCAATAATTTTACAGGAGTGAAATAGTTTTACTCATTGTTGAAACAGGAAAAACCAAATTATGAATACATCAGAACTGGAAAAGTATTTTGAACGGATCCATTTCTCCGGAACTCCGGAATTGAGTTTGGAGACATTGAAAAGAATACATCAACTCCATCCCAAGTATATTCCCTTTGAGAATATTGATTCTTATACAGGAAAGGTTCCTTCTTTGAATACAGATGATGTTTTCAGAAAAATAGTGATTGAATCCAGAGGTGGATATTGCTATGAACAAAACCTGCTTTTAAGTGAAGTTTTAAAAACATTAGGATTCAATGTAAAGCTCCAGCTTGGAAGGGTAGTGTGGGGAAGACAGGAGGATAGTATTGCTGCACAGACTCATCTTTTGCTTATTGTCGATTTTGATGGAGATCAATATGTGGTAGATTGTGGATTTGGAACAGCCACCCTTACTGCACCTATACTTTTAAACAAAATAGAACAGCAGCAAACACCCAACGGAATATTTAAAGTTTCCCATAAAGAAGAAACCTATACACTTTGGATGTGGAAAGAGCAATGGCTTCCGGTGTACCGATTTATTCCTGAGTATGTAGAACCTATTGATCTTGATATTTCCAACTGGTATTTGTCTACTCATCCGGATTCTCATTTTAAGAACAGACTTATTCTTTCAAAAGTAGATGAGAATGCCCGCTACACTTATACAGACCATATGCTGAATATCCGGTCTGATGATGGTGAAAAAGAATCTATAAGGATAGAAAATGATGTACAGCTCTATGAGATATTGATTAATACTTTTGGACTTCAAGAAAATGCAGTAGAGGCATTGAAGTCAAAAGTCAGAATCTGGTAGTACTTATCAATACAATAAACGGGAAGCTCACTGAGTTTCCCGTTTTGATTAAAATCTGATTTTTATGAAAATAACTATGGATAAAGGGATTTTGTCCCGTTACTTACAATATTACTGCCTAATCCGGAGAATGATACAGAGAAATTAGTGGAGTTAAAGCTTAAAGAACCTGTAGGTGTACAAAGTCCCAGTGCATAACGACATTGTCCGTAAGCCCCTGTCTTTTTGGTAATCTTACTTTCACTTTTTGCTTTTCCTAAACTGATATATCCCCAGTCACTTACATCTGCATTGGACACCGTAGACCCTGAATAATAAATGGTAATCTGATATCCTGCTTCACCTCGTTTAGAACCCCAAAGCCAGTTGGCTGTCCACCATTGTTTATACCATGTAGAAACCACTTTTGCAGCCGTGTTGTTCGATGCTTCTGAATTTCCACGGGTATCCATCATCACAAGGCCTCCGAAGATATTGTCCCAGATAATTCCTGAATCACCATAAAAACATAATGTGGTAAATTTCCCGTTTTTGCCGCTCCATGTTACTTCCATAACCTGGATGCCTGGTTTTACTTCTTCGGTGATGGCTTCTTTTAACCCTTTTTGAGCAATTGTCAGATCATCTCCGTTATATAAATCTCCAATTTTTCCGATTTTTACAGAGGATGGATCCATAATGTTTCCGGATGCAATGAACTGATCTTTATCTGTAATCAGTTTTTTGGACAGTTCTATGCCTTGTTGGGTTGAAATTTTTCCTAATACAGCCACTCCAACGATCTGTAAATCATTTTTTAAATAAGTTTCAAGATTTGTTCCGGATTCATTCAATTGAAGTTGTACTGCTTCAGGAACAAGTTGAGAAGAAGAAGGAGTAATCTCTTTTTTCAGCTCATCTATGGTTGTCTTAGCCTGAACCGCTTCCTGCTGATTCATTTCATTGTTTTCATTCTGGCAGCTGTGGAGCACCATTACCGATAACACGGCGAAAACTTTAAAAGTAGTCACTAGTTTTTTCATAATTAATATTTATTTGGTTGTGCATTATAAATATACAGAATTGTTGTGTAATTCTCATTATTTTGAATTAAATATTTGTTAATTACTAGGTAGCAGATGGTAGGCAGCAGGTTATAGGGATTAGGGATTAGGGATTAGAAAGTTTAAAGTTCAGGGTTTAAGGTTTAAGGTTTTGAGCTAACGAGCAACAAAAACAACCAGCAACAAAATAAACCTCGCCACCCGAACCCCTGGAACTTTATAAAATCTTAAAATTTGTTTAAATTTTTAGTTTACAGTCTATAAATGCAATAATCTTTCGTAATTTTACGCCATGGAATTAAGCATTGGAGAAATGGCACTCATTGCCATTGCAATCGTTGTATTATTCGGTCCGGATAAACTGCCTCAGATTGCGCGTGACTTAGGTGCAGGCGTTAGAAAAATGCGTGGAGCAGTAGAAGATATCAAAACTGAAATCATGAAGGAAACGGATAATCCTGTTTCTGAAATCAAACGTGAGATTGAGAAGGTAAAAGATGCTGCAAAGGATTTCAACCCGATGAATGATATCCAAAAAGATATTCTGACGGAACCTTCTTCAGTAGCTTCTAATGAGCCTCCAAAACCGAAACCGGCAGATGATGAAACTTACGAAGGACCTGTAAGCAGATAATGATGGAGGAAATCATTCAGGAAGATAAGAAGGTATTTCTTTACCTTAATAATTTGGGCGATTCATCTTTCGACCAGTTTTGGATGCTGATTTCCAGTACCTGGATCTGGGTGCCTCTTTATATTATATTTCTTTACTTTTTATACAAAAATCACAAACTAAGATCATTAGTTTTTATTCTTATATTTTTGGCTATTGGGGCAACGGTTTCTGATCAGTTGGCCAGTGTTTTCAAATATGGTGTGGCAAGGTTGAGACCGTGTCATGATCCTACGCTGGAACATCATATGAGAATCGTGAAATGCGGTGGACAGTTTGGGTTTTATTCTGCTCATGCTTCCAATACATTCTTTTTGGCATCCTTTTTAAGTATTTTATTAAAAAATAAGCTTAAATGGTTTCCATATGCTATATTTGTATGGGCTATAGTGGTTTCCTACAGCCGTATATATTTAGGAGTGCATTTCCCGATAGATATTTTGGTGGGGGCGTTTGTTGGATCTTTATTGGGAGTGATATTTGGTGCACTCGCCAAAAAAGTGATCAACAAACAAACTATAAATTCATGAAAAAAACTTTACTAGCCGTAATCTCCCTCTTTTTTGCTCTTAATTTCTATGCCCAGGATAAAAAACTAGCTGAAGAATGCTTCCAAAAAGCTGATTATAAATGTGCAGAAGAGCAGTATTTAAAACTGGCAGAAAAAGAACAGATCCAAAAATTTCAATCTGAATATTACGATTATCTGGGTACAGCTCAGAGAAGGCTTGGAAAAACGACTCAGGCTTTTAAATCCTACGATTCTGCCCTGAAAGCAAATCCATTGTCGGTTTCTGTATACGCAAATCTATCATCACTTTACAGTCAGAAAGGAAATAAGGTAAAAGCCTTGGAATATATAGAAAAAGGACTTCAGGTGAATGCTGAAACTCCGGATCTGTATCTTACACGTTCCAAAATTTACGACAGTCAGGGAAAAAAAGACCTTGCCATCAAAGACCTTAATCAGATTCTGACTTTTGCTCCTGACAATCTTTTTGCAAAGACAGGGCTTGCCAATCTGAAAAAGAATAATGGCGATCTGGACGGAGCTTTAAAAGATTATAATAAACTTCTTGCTGAAAAACCGGAATCGTTACTTTATAATGGTAGAGCAGATGTCTATTTTAAAATGAAAAAATATAAAGAAGCTCTTACAGATGCCAATAAAGCGATTTCCATAGACCCAAAAATTGCCCAATCTTATGTGAGCAAAGCCATGATTCTGATGGACACTTCCAAACTTAAGGAAGCTTGTGAAAATCTGGATAAAGCAGTTGCTTTAGGCTATGAAAAAGCAGTCCTGACGGATTTTTATGCTAAATGTGCAAAGAAATAAAGTAAGAAATATTTTATCCAAATCATTTAAATAAATCCATACTAAAAACGAAAGAGATAGAAAGATGTTGAATATTGTTCTTGTAGAACCTGAAATACCTAATAATACCGGAAATATCGGAAGATTGTGTGTAGGAACCGAAAGTAGATTACACCTGATCCATCCGTTTGGATTTGTAATTAATGATAAAAACCTGAAGCGTTCCGGTTTGGATTATTGGGTACATCTCGATGTTACTGAATATGCAAATGTGGAAGAATGGATTAAAGTAATTCCTGATGTGTCCCGGGTGTTTTTAATGAGTTCACATGCTGAAAAATCATACCTTGAAACTGATTTTCAGGATGGAGACTGGTTGGTTTTCGGAAAGGAGAGTGTGGGACTGAGTAAAGAGGTTTTAGACCGTTTTGAAAATCATTTGACCATTCCTATGTCGAAACTCATCAGGAGCTTTAATATTGCTAATTCTGTTGCTTTTGTTGTGGGTGAGGCAAAGAGACAGATCAGTCTGAAATAAAAAAGAGGTTGTTTCAAAAATGTCATTCTGAATGAAATGGAATGAAGAATCTCATACTTCTGTTTATCAATGAGATTCTCCTTCGTCAGAATGACAAAAGCCAATTATTTGACTTTTGAGACAATACCTTTTGTTTTAATCATTATGATAAGGTTTTCCCTGTAAAATCTGGTCAGCACGGTAAAGCTGTTCTACAATAAACAGACGGATCATCTGATGGGTAAAAGTCATTTTAGATAAAGACATTTTTTCATTGGCTCTGTTGTAGATTTCTTCAGAAAAGCCATAGGCTCCTCCAATAAGAATATGTACTTTTTTTACAGAAGAATTCATCCAGGTATCAATTTTCTGAGAAAATTCACGGCTGGTAAACTGTTTTCCCTTTTCATCAAGAATCACAACCAGATCGTTTTTGTCAATATGGTTTAAGAATAACTTGGCTTCTTCCTTTTTAAGAAGGTCGGGGGATAGGTTTTTGGCATTTTTTACATCCGGAATTTCTGTGATTTCAAAATTCCAGTGTTTGGGTAAGCGGTTGAGATAATAATTGATTAAAGAGGTAATTTCCTTATCATCTGTTTTACCGATACAAAGTAAACTGATTCGCATTGTAAAGAAGTTTCAGAATGCAAAGATAGGGTTTCGCAACTAATTTGTTGCTGGTTTTTTGGTTGCGGGTGGCTTTTATTCTTGTTTACTCACAACGTCAAACCTCAAACTTTAAACTCTCAACCCCTCCCACTCTCAAACTTCCAACCCTGTAATCCCTAAAACCTACCACCTATATTTTCCCTATTTAATTTAATTCCCCTACCTTTGTATAAAGACAAACAGATCGATGGGTGTAAAGGTTCCTAAATTTATTTTAAAGATTCAAGAGTTTTTTGACAGCATTCATATTCCTGTTTTGGGAATATCACTTTGGCAGATGTTTCAGATCTATATCTCCGGGATTTTTAAAGGAAAAATAGGAAGAAAAGCAGCGGCTATTTCGTGGAGTTTTACCATAAGCCTCTTTCCGTTTATTCTGTTTTTGCTTTCTGTACTGCCTCATATGCCACTATATGATGAGCTTCAGTTTTATATTTTTGATGTGCTGATGCATAATGTTTTCCCTTCCAACATGGAAGGAGATGTAAAAGGATATATCGTAAGCAATATTATTCCGAATATGAAAGGAATCAGTAACCTAACCATTCTTCTGGCTCTTATTTTCGCGACCAATGGTACATTTTCTCTGATTAACGGTTTTAATGAAAATACAGATGAAAAATTAAGTGATGTAAAAGAGTTTATTCTTTCCTTCTTTATTACGATAGGTTTTATCACCATTGTTTTTCTAACGCTATTTGGAGTATATTATGCAGAGGTTGTGATGAAGCTTTTTACTCCGGCTTATGATGTAACGTGGCTTGTAGATAACCTTTCCAAAATTATCGGGTTTGTTTCTTTCCCGCTTTTTTATTTTATACTTCTGACTTTATTTTACTGGCTGGGAACTGTGAAGATTACAAGATTCCGACAAGCGGTTCCAGGAGCTATTCTCACAACAGTATTGTTTGTGGTTACAACGTATATTTTTGCCATTTATGTAAAGGATATCGCCCGATATAATGTACTTTATGGCTCTATTGGCAGTATGATTCTACTGATGGTTTGGGTGAATGTCAATGTATATCTTCTTTTATTCGGAAATGAGCTGAATATGGCGATCAGAAAACTCAGAATAGAAAAGCTGTTGTCTGATGAGATTGAGAAAGAAGCCTCAGAATATCATGCCCAGATTACTGAACCTGACTTTGATAGTGATGAGGAACATAAAAGAAAATTGGAGAACCGAAAGAAAGATTAATTCTCTTCCAGTTCAGGGTTTTCTTTTGAGCTTACGCTGAGTATGGTAAATCCGGCAATTGCAGCGATAAAGGATGCAATCAAGATGGCAAACTTCGCTTCATCCTGAATCGGAATTTCTCCTTTAAAAGAAAGCAATGCAATAAAAATGGACATGGTAAACCCGATTCCGGCTAACAATCCTACACCAATCATTTGCAGCCAGTTACTGTTTTGAGGCAGAGAACTCAGCTTTAATTTGATAGCTATCAGAGAGAATAAGTTGATCCCGATCAGCTTACCCAATACCAATCCACAGATAATTCCTAATCCTAATGTACTTGTTACTCCTGCGACCATTTCACTGGAAAAAGTGATATTGGTATTCGTTAAAGCAAATATCGGCATAATCAGAAAACTTACCGGAATATGAAGCTGATGCTCCAGTTTTTCCAAAGGTGAGATTTCTACATTAGATGCATTGGTAGGAATGGAAAATGCAAGCAAAACACCTGCTATCGTCGCATGAATTCCGGAATGATGAAGAAAATACCATAAAAACAATCCCGGAATGATGTAAAATATTGTTTTGGTTACTTTTAAAAAGTTTAAAATAAAAAGCAGGGCAGTCACTCCAAAAGATAGGAGAAGATAACTCCAGTGGATTTGCTCTGTATAGAAAATCGCAATCACGAGGATAGCTCCCAGGTCATCTACAATGGCTAATGCTGCCAAAAATATTTTAATAGAATTAGGAATCTTTTTACCTAACATCGAAATGATAGCCAAAGAAAATGCAATATCGGTTGCCATAGGAATTCCCCAACCATTGCTGTATTCCGTTCCCGTATTGAAAATGCTGTAGATTACAGCAGGAATAAGCATTCCGCCTACCGCTGCAAAAATAGGAAGGGAAGCATTTTTAAAGGATGACAATTCACCTTCTACAAGTTCACGTTTTATTTCAAGACCTACCAGCAGGAAAAATACGGCCATTAATCCGTCATTGATCCAGATGCTGACAGGATATTCTAATCCAAAAAGATGAGTGCCTACTTCCTGGTCTAAAAAATGCTGAAAGTTCTCTGCAGCAGACGAATTGGCAATAAGCAATGAAATAAGCACACAGAAAATAAGAATAATTCCTGAGGACTGACTGTTGTTGAAAAATTTTTTAAAATAAAGAGATAAATTCATGTTTACGATTGTACTCGTCTCACTCTGGAAACACCATTAATATTTTTAAGTTTTTTAAAGGTTTCTTCCAACTGACCTTTATTTTTGACTTCGAGGTTGATATTCCCTGTGAAAACACCATTGTTGGATTCAATAGACATACTTTTCATATCCATTCCCATACTTCCACTGATGACAGTGGTGATATCATTAATCATCCCCATTCTGTCAAGTCCTTCAATTTCAATTTTCACTCTGTTTTTGAAGCTTTCCGCATTCACCCATTTGGCCGGAATAACACGGTAATCATACTGAGCTCTCAGATTGATGGCATTCGGGCAGTTATCACTATGCACTTTGATTCCGTCTGAAATTGTGATGAATCCGAAAATTTTGTCTCCCGGAATCACGGTACAGCATTTTGCATACGTGTAGTTAAGCTTCTCTTCGTCCTTTCCAAAGACAATCATGTCAAGGTTTTCCTCTTTCGGATCCTCAAAATGCTGGCTTTTATTAGGTGATTTTCTGAATCTTGAAAGTAAGTTATTGAATACGTTTTTACTTTCTATATATTTTCTCAGGCTGCTTACATCCAGTTCATTACTTTGGAATTTAAGGAAGAGCTCCTGAGATGATTTTAAATTAAAGAACTTCTGAAGTTTATTAATTTCTTCATCATTAAAATTGATTTTCGCATGACGAAGTTTTCTCTGCAAAATTTCTTTTCCTTCTTCTACCAATTGGTTTTTCTGAGAGTTCAGATAACTTTTAATCTTGGATTTGGCTTTCGAAGTTACTACAAATTCCAGCCAGTCAGATTTTGGCTTCTGATTCTGTGAAGAAAGAATATCTACCTGATCTCCGTTTTGAAGGATATAAGAAATAGGAACCAGTTTTCCATTAATTTTAGCTCCCAGACACTTCATTCCCAAATCGGAGTGAACAGAGAAGGCAAAATCCAGAGCGGTAGCATTTGTCGGAAGGATTTTAATTTCTCCTTTTGGAGTAAAGACAAAAACCTCTTTTGAATATAAATTAAGTTTAATATTATCCAAAAGTTCCGAAGTGGAAAGGTTCTGCTGTTGTTCCAATACCTCGCGGATCTCGGTCACCCATTTTTCAAAGTTTCTGTCATCAGAACTCTGTTTGTAACCTTCTTTGTATTTATAGTGAGCGGCAACTCCTTTTTCAGCAATTTCATCCATTCTTTCCGAACGGATCTGTACTTCAATCCACTTTCTGTCCGGCCCTAAAACGGTTAAATGCAAACTTTCATATCCTGTAGAACGGGGCTGCGTAATCCAGTCACGCATTCTTGAAGGGTTACTGTGGTATACATCCGTAACGATAGAGTAGATCTTCCACGCTAGGAATTTTTCATTTTTTGCATCCGATTTATAAATAATCCTGATGGCGTAATTGTCAAAAACTTCTTCAAAGGAAACTCCCTGTTTCAGCATCTTTCTGTAAATGGAAGAGATCGCTTTTGCACGGCCTTTGATTTTAAAGTTTAAGCCTTCTTCATGAAGTCTTTCAGATACTTCTTTCTTAAATTCTTCGATATATCTTTCACGGCTTTCTTTGGCCAGTTCCAATTTCTCCGTGATCTCGTTATATACTTCGGGACTATTATATTTTAAGGAAAGATCCTCCAATTCAGATTTAATATTGTACAATCCAAGACGGTGAGCCATTGGGGCGTAGATATAAACCGTTTCGGAAGCAATTTTTTTCTGCTTGTCCGGAGCCATGCTTTCCAGAGTCCTCATATTATGGAGACGGTCAGCAATTTTAATCAGAATAACCCTGAAATCCTCAGATAATGTCAATAACAGTTTTCTGTAGTTTTCAGACTGCACAGAGATATTCTGATGGTTCATGATGGAAATTTTGGTCAGTCCATTCACGATATTGGCAATCTTCTCACCAAAGATTTTCTTCAGATCTTCGTAGGTATAATCAGAATCTTCAATCACATCATGCAAAAGCGCACAGGCAATAGAAGTAGCACCCAGACCAATCTCTGTTGCTACAATCTTAGCAACAGCAATAGGGTGGTAGATGTAAGGTTCTCCGGATTTTCTCCTTTGATCCTTGTGGGCATCCAGCGCAATATCGAATGCCTTTCGGATGAGTTTATTGTTTTCCTCATCCAATGTTCTGTATGTGTTAGAAATCAGATCCTTATATCTGGCAAGGATCTCTTTATTCTCTTGTTCTAAATCGTAGCTCATTTGTGCACATGCCTATAATTAGACGAAAATACGAAATTTTTTAGTTTTTTCAAACATAAAAGATCCGCAGTATACACTACGGATCTTCGGCTATTAGATTTTATATCGATTAGAATTTCACTTCAGAATTCATACCGTCACTTGATGTTTTGATTTTAATATCAGGGCTGCTGTGGATTTCTGCTCTGTTTCTTGCATCAATATACTTTTTGATGGTATCGTAATTGGTTTCATTGATCTTCATGTTTTCAAATAGATAGGATTTCAATGCTGCATTCTGAACAAATGCATTTCGTGCAAGGTCAATCTGATTAAGATCATTAACGGTAACACTTGCCAAATATTGGGAATTACCGGAACCATCATTAAGGTATACAATGTAATCTGAAGTTCCGAATCCTGAATTTTCCAGATCACTTTCCAGTTTTTTGTAGTCGCTGTGATGACCAAATACTCCAGCTAATATATGTGACATAGTTAATTGGTTTTAAAGTTCTCATTAAAGTTAGTAATAATTTTCTGATTATCATTGCATTTGAGTCAATATAATTTGTTAATTAACATTCAGTTTTCAATAGATAATGATAATGTTTAAGAATAGTTGTTGAACAGGTGTTTAATTTTAATAATTGGATAATATTCGTCTTCATCTCAGGATAATTTTCTTGTTCTATAATAAAAGCCCTGAAAATGACTTCCAGGGCTTCTATTGGTTAAAAAAATGATGAAATTTATATTCTTTCGTTTTTGATTTCCTCTACAATTTCAGGATTTAAAAGCGTACTGATATCTCCGAAATTACTGAAGTCTCCTTCTGCAATTTTTCTCAGGATTCTACGCATAATTTTTCCGGAACGTGTTTTTGGAAGACCTGAGACAAACTGAATTTTATCCAGCTTGGCAATCGGTCCGATCTGATCTGAAATCAGTTGGTTAATCTCTTTTTTCAGATTTTCCTTATCACGTCCTTCTCCGGTTTCTTTAAGTGTCACATAACCGTACAGTGCATTCCCTTTGATGTCATGTGGATAACCTACAATAGCAGATTCAGCAACGGCAGGATGCTGGTTGATGCTGTCTTCAATAGGTGCGGTTCCAAGATTATGTCCTGAAACAATGATCACATCATCTACACGTCCCGTAATTCTGTAGTATCCAACTTCATCTCTTAAAGCTCCATCACCTGTAAAATATTTTCCAGGGAATGCTGTAAAATAAGTCTCTTTATATCTTTGGTGGTCACCCCAGATGGTTCTGGCAATTCCCGGCCATGGAAAACGGATACAAAGATTTCCGGTCACCTGGTTTCCTGTAATTTCGTTTCGTTTATCATCCATTAATACAGGTTGTACACCAGGCAATGGGAGCGTGGCGTAAGTAGGTTTGGTAGGTGTTACAAAAGGTAATGGTGAAATCATAATTCCTCCTGTTTCCGTTTGCCACCATGTGTCCACAATCGGACATTTTTTCTTTCCAACATGATCATTGAACCAGTGCCATGCTTCATCATTAATAGGTTCTCCTACAGATCCGATTACTTTCAGAGAGCTCAAATCATGTTTATCCACCCATTCTGTACTTTCTTTTGCTAAAGAACGAATGGCGGTAGGAGCGGTGTAAAACTGAGTGATTTTATGTTTTTCAATCACTTCCCAGAAACGATCCGGTTCAGGGTAAGTAGGTACGCCTTCAAAGATTACGGTAGTCGCTCCATTTAATAATGGTCCATAAAGGATATAAGAGTGTCCTGTAATCCATCCGATATCTGCTGTACACCAATAAATATCATTTTCTTTATAATTGAATACGTTTTTGAAGGTATAAGCGGTGTATACCATATAGCCTGCACAGGTATGCAGCATTCCTTTTGGTTTTCCTGTAGATCCGGAAGTATATAAAATGAAAAGCGGATCTTCAGAATCCATAATTACGGTAACGAAATCAGCAGAAGCTTTTTCATATAAATCAGCCATCCAGTGATCTCTCCCTTCTTTCATTTTAATTTCGTTGTGGGTTCTTTTTACAACAAGAACTTTCTCAACAGTCGGCGTTTTTTCTAGGGCATCGTCCACAATAGTTTTCAGATCCAGAACTTTATTTCCCCTATAGCTGCCATCTGATGTGATGACCATTTTTGCTTCACAGTCATTGACTCTTGAAGCCACTGCAGAAGCTGAAAATCCGGCAAAGATCACGGAATGTACAGCTCCCAGTTTTGCACAGGCAAGCATCGTAACGGCCAGCTCAGGAATCATGGGAAGATAAATACAGACTCTGTCTCCCTTTTCAATTCCCATATCACGTAAAATATTGGCTGTTTTATTAACGCGCGTATATAATTCATTGTAAGAAATATGCTGTGCTTCTTCCTTAGGATCGTTAGGTTCCCAGATGATTGCTGTTTTTTCTCCTCTTATGGTAAGATGTCTGTCGATACAGTTTTTGGTAATATTGAGTTTCGCATTTTTGAACCAGGTAATCTTAGCTTCATTCATGTCGTACTTAACAACCTTGCTCCATCGTTGATACCACACGAAGTTTTGATCCGCTACTTTATCCCAGAATTTTTTAGGATTTTTGATAGACTTTTTATAGTCTTCAAAATATTGTGGTAAATCTTCTATTAAGTAATTTCTCATATCCCTTTCGTTTTTTTTTGAAATTTGAATTTATTGTATTTTAAATTTATGTTTAATTTCTGGCTTTAGCTCTATAAACCTGGATTTTTTCCTGAATTTCATCAATGATTTTTTCATCATCAATGGTGGATGGAATCTGAAAATCTTTTCCGTCAAGCATCGTTCTGATCAGTTTTCTTAAAATTTTTCCTGATCTTGTCTTAGGTAAGCGTTTGACAACCATTACATTTTTTAAAAAAGCTACAGCTCCAATTTTGTTGCGGACCATCTGAATGATGTCCTTTTCAATCTCTTCTTCAGAAATAATTGAACCATTCTTTACAACAACTGTGGCAAAAGGAACCTGTCCTTTTAAATCATCATCAATACCTACTACCGCACATTCTGCAACATCGGGGTGGGATGAGACAATTTCTTCCATTTCAGAAGTGGAGAGTCTGTGTCCAGCTACGTTGATCACATCATCCACTCTTCCTGTAATAAAAATATAACCATCCTCATCCTGAATTGCACCGTCTCCTGAAAAATAATACCCTTTATACTGAGACAAATAGCTGCTTTCAAAACGGGTGTAGTCTTTCCATATTCCAAGCATGGTGCCAGGTGGAAGAGGAAGTTTGATCACCAGATAGCCTTCATGATGAGGATCTAGTTCCAATCCGTTTTCATCAAAGATTTTAATGTCATATCCAGGAACAGGCTTCCCGGCTGATGCTCTTTTGATCTGATAACTTTCATCGTGAGTCAGCAATCCAAGCATAGGCCAGCCGGATTCTGTCTGCCACCAGTGATCTATTGCAGGAACGCCAATATGTTCTGCAAACCAGTCCAGAGTGGCTACATCACATCTTTCACCAGCCAGAAACTGTTTTTTGAAATGTGACAAATCGTATATTTTTACCAGTTCTCCATTAGGATCTTCTTTTTTAATCGCTCTGATGGCAGTAGGAGCTGTAAACATCACCGAAACTTTATATTCTGAAATAATTCTCCAGAAAGTTCCTGCATCAGGAGTCATGATGGGTTTTCCTTCAAAAATTATCGTTGTGTTTCTGTTGATTAATGGCCCGTATACTGAAAAACTATGTCCTACAGCCCATCCGAAGTCTGAAGCTGCCCAATATGTTTCACCGGGTTTTACACCATAAACATACTTCATTGAGAACTGTAATGCTGTGGCATAACCTCCGGTGTCGCGAACGATGCCTTTAGGTTTTCCGGTAGTTCCAGAGGTGTAAAGCAAATAAAGCGGATGAGTAGATTCTACAGAAATACAGTCTGCTGGAGTAGATTTTTCTACCAGTTCTTCATAATCAATCAGTCCCTCGAACATTTCATCCTGATTATCTACTAATTTTCTGTTATATACAATGATATTGTCTACTTTATCCTGTGCCAGTTCAATTGCTTTTTCTACTAATGGCAGATAAGGAATTCTTTTGGCAATTTCCACACCGGCTGTAGCGGTAATTAAAACTTTAGGTTTGCAGTCATCAATTCTCACTACAAGCTCATGTGGAGCAAAGCCTCCAAAAACCACATTATGAATAACCCCGATTCTCGCACAAGCAAGCATGGCAAAAAGTGTTTGCGGAATCATCGGCATATAAATAACGGCCGTATCTTCCTTTTTTAATCCCAGAGAAATCAATCCTCCTGCCAGCTTTGCAATTTCCTCTTTCGCCTGATGGAATGTGTAGGTTTTTTTCTGGTTGGTTACAGGGGAATCGTAAACAATTGCTACCTGATCTCCGAAACCGTCTTCAATGTGTTTGTCAATACACAAATAGCACATATTGAGCTTTCCGTCCGAAAACCATTGTGGATAATCGTTTTCTCCATTTGAAAGAATCTGTTGTGGAAATTCAAACCATTTGATTTCTTCTGCTTGTTTTTTCCAGAAGTCTTCTTTGTTTTCTATGCTTTGTTTAAATAATGTATCTGTTTCCATGTCAATAGTTGTGTGTTTGATTTTTTGCTTATCCTTGTCAAGGTTTTAAACCTTGACAAGGATAATTGCGGTCCGCAGGCGAAGCCATAAGGTTTTTTATTAAGTCGTTGTCTGAAGTCTTATACCTTGATTCTAGATTCTTTTTTAAAACATTTCCTCAATCTGCTGCATCAGTTTCTTAATCGAGTAGGGCTTTGTGACATAGGCATCTGCTCCCATTTCCAATCCTTTTTCAATATCTCTGGGATTGTTTTTGGCACTCAGAAAGATGACTTTGGTATCCTTTAGTTTTTCGTTCTGCTTAATGAGATCGAGCGTACTGTAACCATCAAGATTCGGCATCATAATATCGAGAAGAATCACGTCAGGAACCATCGTTTTCAGGAATTCAAGGACTTCCGTTCCGTCACGGGCAATATAAACGTCATAGCCGTTTTTCTTAAAGCTGTATTCTAACGACATTAATATTTTGTGTTCGTCATCCGCAATAATTATCTTTCTCATAATAAGGTTTTAATGGTGTTCAACTTCATTTATAATCTCTTTTTTGGTTTTTTCAGGAATGCTGATGGTGAAAGTGACCCCAAGCCCACTGTTTTCTGCTTTTATACTTCCTCTGTGTGCCTGTACAATTTTCTTTGAAATGGCCAGTCCCAGTCCGCTTCCTGTAGGTTTTAAAATATTCTGGTTTTTCGACTGATAAAACTTGTCAAAAATCATTTCCAGATCCTCTTCCGGAATATGTTTTCCGGTATTGAAAATGGTGATGATCAGCTGACCTTCTTTCTCAAATATTTTAGTCTGAATGGTTCCTTGTTCTTCTGTGAATTTTAAGGCATTTCCCCAGATATTCTGAAATAGCTGAATCATTCTCGCTTCATCATATTCAAATATAAACTGATTCAGAAGATTAACTTCACTCAAATGAATATTTTTCTGTTGTATCAGATGAAGGAGAGGGTTTAAGGCTTTTTTATACGTTTCAATAATATTATTTTCCTGAATGTGTAAAGAGATTTCGCCATGCTGTAATTTGTCCAGATACAAAATATCATTGATGATTTCACTTAATCTGTCGGATTCTGTGATGATATTGTTCAAAAATTCCTGCTTAATGTCAAAGGGAATATCGTCATCATCAGCCAGGATTTCTCCTGCAGAACGGATTGCAGTAATCGGAGTTCTTAATTCATGGGCAACAGAGTCCAGAAAGTCGTCTTTTTGACGGTCTTTAATGATCAGACTTTCGTTAGCATTTCTTAGATCATCAGAGAGTTTTTGTAATTCTTCAGACTGTTCGGTAAGTTTTTTATTTAAGCTGATGTTTTCCTGAGATTCTTCGAGGATATTTAAAACCTCTTTTAAAGATATTTTATCTTCTTTGGTAACGCCTTCAATCAATATTTTGGCTGAAGCGGTACCAATTCTTCCGGCTAAAAGGTTTTCTGAGAATTTGATAAATCTTGAGTCAGCAGTTTCCGTTTTTGAATCAATATTATATTTTAAATTAAAAATTCTTAAGGCCTGTTCTGTTTTATTTTTGCCTAAAAAACGCTCCAGGATATTCTGAATATCTGAAATATAAGCCGTTCCCCGCCAGATGAAAGCATTTTCATGGTTCTGAATATACTTGTCTATATCTACGTACAGCTCAGCAAAGTTTCTTTCGCGGTAATTTCCTTTAGAACTTACTGAAACGATAGTAAACAGGCTTGTATTGACCAGCATTGACCAAAAAAATATCTGCGGAATTCTTCCCAAATAAGGGATGGTGAAAAAGCCGAAAGCATTATACATTTCTCTGATTACACCCTTGAATTCCTGATTATAAGAGAAATAATACTGTGGAATAATCAATCCGAAATAACAAATCACTAATCCGGCTATAAGCCCTGTAACAGCTCCTTTATAACTTCCTCTTCTCCAGAATAAAGCACCGAAAAATGCAGGAGCCAATTGTGCAATTACAACAAATGAAATTAACCCTACAGAATCCAGCGAGGTTTTCAGAATGAAATATTTGTAGAAGGCAAAAGCCATAATAATCAGTGCGAAAATGCTGAATTTTCTGATATTAGTAATGCTTCTTGTATTTTTTTCTTCATTTTCAGATTTTAATTTTCCCAGCAATCCGTAGGGAATAATGAGGTTGTTAGAAAGCATAATGGATAAAGTGATGGCAGAAATAATAATCATGGAAATACAAGAGCTTAGTCCACCAAGAAATACAAGTACCGTGATCAAAGTATTATCAAAATGCTGTGGAATGAGAATAGAGTAGAACTCAGGATTTACTTTTTGTCCGTCAAAAATCAGCCTTCCTCCCCAGGCAATCGGGAAAATAAATATAGTAAAGATTAAAAGATAAAGTGGGAAAAACCAAATGGCTGTTCTGATGTGTTTTTCCTGTCTGTTTTCAACAATGGCTGTGTGAAACTGTCTGGGAAGAATACAGATGGCTGTTGCTGAAATCATACACAGAACCATCCAGTTCATTGCTCCTTCAATTCCGTTGAAGGTATTTTTTTCCTTAAAATCTTCAAATTTGCTGGCTTTCTCATAAATATCGGAGAATCCGTCAAAAGCATAATAAATCACGAAAAGTCCAAGAATAATAATAAAAAACAGTTTTAAAAAGCTCTCCAGTGCAATAGCTGAGATGATTCCCAGACGTTTTTCTGAAGCATCTACATATCGTGTTCCATAATAAGAGGAAAACAAGGCAATTAAAACCACTACAAAAGTGGCGTTGTCTGTTAGAATATCTTTAGACATCGGAGTTTCCGTTACCAGATGAAATGTTTCCGAAATGGCTTTGATCTGTAGTCCGATATAAGGAACAATTGCCAGAAGGCAAACCACGGTAATAATGGCACTCAGGCTTCTGCTGTTTCCATATCTCAATGAAATAAAATCGGCTAGGCTGCTTATTTTGTTGATTCTTGAAATTCTTACAATCCGGGTATTGATGTAGATCCATGCCGGAATAATCATAATAGGACCAATGTAAATCGGAAGATAATTTAATCCGCTTGTAGCTGCCACACCAATGCTTCCATAATAGGTCCATGCAGTACAATAAACTGCAAGAGAAAGGGCGTAAATGTATGGGTTGTTGATCCATCGCTTACTTCTTTTCTTCTCTGCCAGATAAGCAACTAAGAAAAGAAGAGCCAGGTAAAACAGAACTACAAAAAATAATGCGAAACTACTCATCATGTCTTTTTACAATTACAAAAGAAATCACAATGGAGATCATCCAGATCACGAACAGATAGATCAGGATCATTGGATAGCCCAAAACTTCCCTGTCACTGTTGAAAAGCAATGAAATAGGAATACTGAAAGCAATCATAAGCCCTGCGCTCAGTATGATAAGTTTTTGTTCGTGTCTTTTTTTCATAAATGATTTTTGATAAAAGATAATTGATGAATACAGTCATTCATCAATTATCTCTATTACTTTTAAATTTTATCGTCAGAATATTCTCCTTTTAAGGCATAATACCCGAAAATGGCCATTCCACCTGAGATAATCGGCATCAGTACAAAAAGGATGATAATGCCAAAAACCAGATCTTCCTGTTTTCCGGAAGCAATTTTTGGGATTCCCAATACTGTAATTCCGAAATATCCTACAATCACCGCAATAGCGATCCAGAGAATGCCTAATATTTTTTTTAGTCCGTTCATTTTAGTAGTTTTAAAATTAATAAAAATTTGAGTGATTCAGTACCTAATCGTGAAGATTATTGTTCTTATTTTTAAGATAAAACAATCCGATAACCAAACATACTGTTGCAACCCCAATCGGGTACCAAAGCCCTTCTAAGTACCATGTTGCATGTCCTGCTTCTTTTCCTGTAGTGACCAGATAAGTTGCCACTGCCGGAAGAAGTCCACCGAATACTCCGTTTCCAATATGATAAGGCAATGACATTGAAGTGTATCGGATTCTTACAGGGAACATTTCAACAAGGAAAGCTGCAATAGGGCCATATACCATTGTTACAAAGATCACCTGGATGAATACGAGGAAAATCAAATACCATTTAGTATTATCACTCAATTTTAAACTTTGAGAGACTTTGGCTTCCTCAGCTTTTCCGTCTTTCATGACAACTCCTGCAGGCGACCAGTGAACAATACTGTCTTTTTTGATTAAGGTTCCATCGGTATAAAGAGTTTCCTTGTGAAAAGTAACTAAACTGTCTGTTGCGATGTCATTATGAATTTTTGCCGTTCTTTTTTCTGTAATTCCATTAGCTGCAACTGTTTTACTTTCAAGGTTTACACTCTTGAACATGCTGTCGTAAATAGGTCTGTAGGCTAAAATAGCAACCAGCATTCCGGTCATCATCACTGCTTTTCGCCCAATTTTATCAGACAGCCATCCGAAAAATACAAAGAAAGGAGTTCCTAAAAATAAGGCTGTTGCCATTAGTGAGTCTACCTGTGCAGATTCTACATTCATTACCTTTTGAAGGAAGCTCATTGCGTAGAACTGACCTGTATACCAAATTACCCCTTGTCCCATCGCAGCTCCAAATAAAGCCAATAAGACAAACTTGAAGTTATATTTATTTCCAAAACTTTCTTTTAACGGATTTTTAGATGTTTTACCTTCACTTTTAGCTTTGGCAAAAAGAGGAGATTCCTTCATGTTTTTTCTGATGACATAAGAAACGGCAACCATTAAAATCGAGATCCAGAATGGAACTCTCCATCCCCAGGTATCGAATTCTTCTGCAGACAACGTTGTCTTAGTAATGAGAATGACAATTAATGAAATGAAAAGTCCGGCTGTTGCAGTAGTTTGGATCCATGATGTCCAGTAACCTCTTCGATGAGGTTGGGCGTATTCTGCAACGTAGGTGGCGGCCCCTCCATATTCTCCTCCCAGAGCAAGTCCCTGCAGTAATCTTAAAATTAAAACCAAAACCGGAGCCATAAAGCCAATGGTTTCATAACTTGGAATACATCCGATCAGGAAAGTGGAAAATCCCATGATCAGTAAAGTAACAAGGAAAGTATATTTTCTCCCGATAATATCTCCCAGTCTTCCGAAAAATAACGCCCCAAAAGGTCTTACCACAAATCCGGCAGCAAAAGTAGCCAGGGTAGATAAAAATGCGGCAGTAGGATTATCGGCAGGGAAAAATTTGGTAGCTAAAACAACGGCCAAGCTTCCAAAAATGTAGAAGTCGTACCATTCTATTAATGTTCCGAGGGATGAGGCAGTGATTACGCTCCAGATGGTGCGGTTTTTCTGCCTGTCGGTCATATTTTCGTAGCTTTCGTGATGATTTTCGCTCATATCGATTAGTTTTTGATGTTATGGGAATAGGATTTTAAATTGATTTTTTTAAACCATTAAGGGCTTTTAAGGGGTTAAGAATAATTAAGGCATAACTGAAGTTATTATTAAGGTGAATGCTTTATCCATCTTTGATGGAGCTTAACTTATCTTAATTTTAATGGGTCAAGTTTTATAAATAGATTTGAAACTGTACAATAAATTCCCCTTTAGAAGATGGGCTTTCTGTAGGACTTGTATAAATAGGCCTTGTTGAATATTGTGTGGTTATTTTTGCATGATGTCCGTCTATGAACCAGTTGGCGCCTACATCAAACTGTGATGAAGATTTATCAAAAGCCTCAAAACTCTTGTGCGTATAAGCGGCAAAAGGCTGTATTCTGATTTTTGGCTTTTCTGCCTGACTTGGTAAAAGTAAACCAGCCTGTGCGTAGATAATATTACCTGTTCCGATAGTCGGTTGTAGATTTCCTGGTCCTGCAATGGCTTTATTGCCGATGAAATTAGGATCTGATGCTCCAATATTCATCGTTCCCAGATTTCTTATATAGTTCGGTCCGAAATTGTAATTATAATATCCTGCATATGCTGAAACAGCCATCTTGTTTTTCGCTTCTCCCAGGGGAATATCTGCGAAAGCATCTACTGCAAAAAGAGTAATGTCGTGTTTCTCAATGTTTGAATTCACGGAAGTTCTTGTTCCGTCAGCCTGATGATAAAAACCTGCGCCTACATTGAAAACCTTTTTTGTCCCAAGGTAAGAGCCTACTTTGAAAGGTAATGCGTTGGATTCTTCGTCAAGAAATTGATATTCAACATATCCTGCTTTTGAAAAACTGGGATTTCCGTTGTTGTCTACTGCGATAGCCTTTGAAGGATCTGTTACATTCACAGGTGTAAGGTCAGTAGCGAAAGGTTTATTTAAACTGAAACGATATTCCAGTTTTCCGTATTTTCCTTTCGCAAACATTCCCAGTTGTCTTGCAAACTGGTCGGAATTGTCAATCAGTGGCCATGAAAAAACAGGTGAATCTAATGTGAGGAAATTAAGGGTAGAAGCCATGGTCATACGGGAAAGCCCCATGTAGTAATGAAGACCTGCTCCTAAAGTTAAACTGAATTTTCCTGCTTCTCCAGGTAAAATAACTGCATATTCGTTCCAGGCATCATGAAAAAATAATTGTGTTTTCTTTCCGTTTCCATAACCTCCTGTACCTGAAGTGCCTGTAGCACCGCCATTGATGAACGTCTGATTGTTAATCCCAAAATGGAGTAGGATCATATATCTTTTAGAAATTTGCGCATAGGTTAAAGCTCGTAATCGTCTGTTTCCCAGGCTCCATGAATTGTCGGTAGGTTCTCCTCCTACCATGGTTCCGGGGTTCATAGAAGTGTTTCTTAGCCAAAACTGGTCCCATAAAATAAATCTGACGAATTTATCACCGTTTTGGTTGAGGTTAATTTTTAAGCCATTGCCATAATCAGGAGAGCCTTGTGAGTAGGCAGAACTGCTGATTAAGGCTAATCCAATGAATGTAAGTAATTTCTTCATAAATTATCAATTTTTGGCGTTGTTTTTTGTGAATGCCAAATTGTAATTAATAATTTATTTATGAAAATTTAATATATATTAGTGGTAATAGTATAGTTATGGGGTGTTTAATGTTATATGGGTTCGGATTTCGAGATCCGGGATTTTAATCTAATCGGTTTGTAAGTATTTGATATTAAGAAACATAATTAAATATAGTGGCTCGCGCCTCGTATCCCGTAACTCGCACCTTGCGTCCCGCACTACTTCTTAAACCTTTCCCACTTAATCAGCATGTATTTATCTGCAAACTGAGTAATGATAATCCCTGAATTTTTAATGTTTTCTTCTTTGGCAATATAGTCAATCAACTCATTTTGTTTTAATATCTTATAAACAGGATGGAATTCAGAATGAGGAGGTCTGGTAATATTGTACTTTTTAATCCATGAACTTATTGTAACGTGTGAAACTCCGATAATTCTTTCAATTTCACGGTAGCTTAAACCTTCCAGATAGAGCTGAAGCGCTTTCGTGACATAATAATCATCAATTTGTTTTCCCAGTTTTTTGACGGTAAAATAATAGTTGCAGTTTTTGCAGTGGAAGCGTTGTTTTTCATTGATGATGCCGCTTTTTACTACTTTGCTGCTGTTGCATTTAGGGCAGGTATTTTCCATAACTATATTATTTTAGCAAATATATAATAAATTAGCAAATGTATATTTTTTAATAAAGATAATTTTACCTGTTTAAAATTTTAAACCAAAAAAAATATCTTTTTTATTTGGTTTTTAAAGAAATTATATTTTAAATTTGCCAAAAAAATTAGATAAATAAATGGAAATAGAAATTTCCTCATGCGAACATTTAATGTATGTGAGTGAAATACAGCAGGAAATGTACGATTCTGCACAGCGTAGAGGGACGGGTATCGCAAAACGTTCTATAGAATATTTGAGTAAGAAGATTTCAGAAGGCAATGCTGTGGTAGCCACTGAAAACGGTGAGTGGGTAGGTTTCTGTTATATAGAGACCTGGTCACATGGGAAGTTTGTGGCTAATTCGGGATTGATTGTGTCACCGAAATTCAGGAACGGAGGAGTAGCTACTCAGATTAAGCAGAAAGTTTTCCAATTATCTAGAGATAAATATCCGGATGCAAAAGTATTTGGTTTGACAACAGGTTTGGCGGTGATGAAAATCAATAGTGATTTAGGCTATAAACCGGTAATTTATTCTGAACTGACTCAGGATGAGGAATTTTGGAATGGCTGCAAAAACTGCGTGAACTATGAGATTTTAATGATGAAGGAACGCAAAAACTGTCTGTGTACAGCGATGTTGTTTGTTCCTGAAAATGATAAAAAAAAAGATGAGGTAGTAGATAATCTACCTGAAAATAAATATAATGGAACGAGTCAAGGTGATTTTGGGTATGCTGCTCAGAATTCTATTGGAGAGTTTCAGATGACAATTAATAAAAATAAAAAGAGTCCAGATGAAAAAGAAAGTCATCTTAGCGTTTAGCGGAGGTTTAGATACTTCCTATTGTGCTAAATATCTTAGTGAAACACTAGGGTATGAGGTGTATGCAGTTACTGTAAATACCGGAGGTTTTTCAAAAGAAGAAGAAAAAGAGTTGGAGAGAAAAGCTTTAAACCTTGGGGTGAAGGAATACAGGTGCGTAAACGCTCAGGAAGATTATTATAATTCATGTGTGAAATATTTGATTTTCGGGAATGTACTGAAAAATAATACCTATCCTCTTTCCGTAAGCGCTGAACGTACCATTCAGGCACAGGAAATTGCAAAATATGCGATTGAAGTAAAAGCAGATGCAATTGCACACGGAAGTACAGGAGCTGGAAATGATCAGGTTCGTTTTGATCTAATCTTTCAGGTGATGTGCCCAAATATTGAAATCATTACACCCATCCGTGATATGGCTTTGTCCCGTGAGGAAGAGATTGAATTTTTGAAGGAGCACGGATATGAAATGGAATTCCATAAGGCACAATATTCAGTGAATAAAGGTCTTTGGGGAACTTCGGTAGGAGGAAAAGAAACATTGACTTCCAGAAATTATCTTCCGGAAGAAGCTTTTCCCTCTCAGATTAAAGAAACAGAGCCTTCAGAAATGGAGATCGAGTTTAAAAACGGAGAAGTGATCGGAGTGAATGGAGAAAGCTTTGAGCATTCTGTATATGCAATTCAAAAAATAGAGGAATTAGCTTCACCGTATGGAATTGGTCGTGATATTCACGTAGGTGATACCATTGTTGGGATTAAAGGACGAGTAGGATTTGAAGCAGCAGCGGCATCGGTGATTATCAAAGCGCATCATTTATTGGAAAAGCACACCCTTTCAAAATATCAGCAAATGATGAAGTCTCAGTTATCCGACTGGTATGGAAACTGGCTTCACGAAGCACTTTTTTTAGATCCTGTGATGAGAAATATTGAGTCTTTCTTAGTGGATTCTCAGAAAACAGTAAGCGGAAAAGTATTTGTGACTCTTCACCCATACAGATTTATTCTTAATGGAATTGAATCTGCTCATGATCTGATGTCTGATAAATTCGGAAGCTACGGAGAAGCCAACAGAGCGTGGTCAGGAGAAGATGTGAAAGGATATACGAAGATTGTAAGTAATTCTTTAAATATATACCATCAGATTAACCAGAATATCAACTAGTTCCGAAAGGACAATGTAATGAAAGGCAGCATAAAATTCTGCCAGAATCAAAATGAAGAAAACAGTAGGAATCATTGGTGCTAACGGTTATACAGGAAGTGAGCTGATACGCTTACTGGCTTTTCATCCCCATGTGACATTGAGTTTTTTATATAGTCGTTCGAATTCGGGAACAAGAATTTCGGATCTGTACCCGGATTTAACGACAGTTTGTGAAATGGTTTTGACGGACAAATCTGGAGACGTAGATATTCTTTTTCTGTGTCTTCCCCATAAAGAAAGTCAAAACTGGTTAACTCAGAATTCTGTTAAAGATGAAACGCTGGTGATTGATCTTGGAAACGATTTCCGTTTGGAAGGAAATTTCGGAAAGAGAGATTTTATCTACGGATTGCCGGAAATCAAAAAAAAACAACTGGTAGGTGCTAAAAGTATTGCGAACCCGGGATGTTTTGCTACGGCCATTCAATTGGCTTTATTGCCATTGGCAGAAAAAAGAGTATTAAATGAAGTTTTTACTACAGGGATTACAGGTTCTACAGGGGCCGGACAGTCTCTGCAGGCAACCACTCATTTTACCTGGAGAAATGATAATGTATCAGCCTATAAAACATTAACTCATCAGCATGTAGATGAGATTTTGCAGCAGCTGAACTCATTCAATAATAAAAAAGAAGTAAACCTGAATTTTGTTCCATGGAGAGGAGATTTTGCAAGAGGAATTTTTACAAGTTCCACCATGAAGACGGATCTGAAGCTGGAGGAAATAGAACAATTGTATCAGGATTTTTATGCGGAGGAGCCTTTCGTTACGGTAAGTAGAAGGGCAATTGATTTAAAGCAGGTTGTCAATACCAATCGCTGTGTGATTCAGATCGAAAAGAGTGGAAATGTTGTCGTTATTCACTCAGCGATTGACAATTTGTTAAAAGGTGCTTCAGGACAGGCAGTACAGAATATGAATCTGGCAATGAACTGGGAAGAAAATGCAGGGCTGAACCTGAAACCGATAGCATTCTAATTTATTAATAAGGTAGAAGGTTGTAGATGATAGGTTGCAGTAGTGTGAAGAATAACTTTAGATCTGCAGGCTTTCAACCATCAACCATCAAACTAACAACTAGCAACAAAAATGAATTTATTCAACGTATATCCATTATTCAACATAAATCCGGTAAAAGCTCAGGGATCTTTTCTTTGGGATGATAAAGGAGAGCGGTATCTTGATTTTTACGGAGGTCATGCTGTGATTTCTATTGGTCATAACCACCCACATTATCAGAACAAACTGAAGGATCAGCTGGAAAAAATATCTTTTTATTCCAATTCGGTTCAGAATGAATTACAGACTGAACTGGCGGAAAAGCTGGGAAAACTTTCAGGATATGAAAATTATAACCTTTTCTTATGTAATTCAGGAGCTGAAGCCAATGAAAATGCTTTAAAACTAGCATCGTTTCATAATGGGAAAAGCAAAGTGCTTTATTTTTCCGGTTCATTCCATGGAAGAACTTCTGCAGCTGTTTCCGTAACAGATAATCCGAAAATTGTGGCTCCGGTTAATTTTTCAGAAAGATTCATCAAATCAGACTGGAATGATGTGCAGCAGCTTGAAGAAACTTTTGAGAAACAAGGAAATGAAATTTCTTCTGTTATCATTGAAGGAATTCAGGGAGTAGGCGGAATTATGATTCCTACCCCGGAGTTTTTATCTAAAATTAAAGAACTGTGCGACAAGTATGATGTTGTTCTTATTTTGGATGAAGTACAGTCAGGATATGGAAGAAGCGGATATTTCTTTGCTCATCAGGAGTTTGGAGTAGAAGCGGATATTATTACAACCGCAAAAGGTATGGGGAATGGTTTCCCTGTAGGCGGAGTTTTAATTCATCCTAAATTTCAGGCAAGCAATGGTTTGCTGGGAACTACATTCGGAGGAAATCATCTGGCTTGTGCCGCTTCAATTGCTGTTCTGGATGTCATGAAAGATGAAAATCTTATCGAAAATGCTCAGAAAATGGGCGAGTATATCGAAAATGAAATTAAAGATTTACCACATATTAAATCCATCCGAAGGAAAGGATTGATGATCGGAATAGAACTCGACAGAGACTGTTCAGAAATAAGGAAAAGCTTATTGTTCGATCATCATATTTTCACAGGAAACTCTAATGATAAAAGTGTCTTAAGGATTCTTCCTGCACTGAATATCAAACAAGAGGAAACCGATCTTTTCATCAATGCCCTGAAAATGGTATTGGGGAAGATTTAAACCGCAAAAGCCACAAAAGAATTTAAACACTTAAGTGATTTTAAGAAAATACTAAACGCTTAAGAAGTATCCTTAAGTTTTCGAAAATCTTTGATTTTCTTCTTATGTGAGCTTATATATTAAAAAAAATAAACTTTTGTGCCTTTTGTGGTTAGATCAACAATTAATGTGTAAACAAAATCTTTAAAATCAATTTTAAAATGAAAAAATTTACCTCTGTAAGTGATGTAGAAAACTTACAGGAAATCATAAAAAAAGCTTTACAAATAAAAGCAGATCCCCTTACTGAAACAGAAAAAGGAAAGGGAAAAACAATTGGACTTGTATTTTTAAATTCAAGCTTAAGAACCCGTTTGAGTAGTCAGATTGCAGCGCAAAATCTAGGGTTGAATGTTTTGACATTAAATGCAGCACAGGAAGCGTGGAATTTAGAGTTTGCTGATGGAGCTGTAATGAACGGTGACACTGTAGAACATATCAAAGATGCTATTGAAGTTTTAAATCAATATTGCGATATCATTGCAGTGCGTTGTTTCGCAGGGATGAAGAGCAAAGAAGATGATGTGAATGAAAGTATCTTAAGCCAGTTTGAAAAACATGCAAAAGTTCCTGTTGTTTCTTTGGAATCTGCAACACGCCATCCGCTGCAAAGTCTGGCAGATTGTATTACCATTACAGAAAACTGGAAAAAAGACCACAAACCCAAAGTGGTATTAACCTGGGCTCCACATATCAAACCTATTGCCCATGCCGTTGGAAACTCTTTTGCAGAATGGATGCAGGAAATGGATGTGGAATTGGTGATTGCAAACCCTGAAGGGTATGATTTGGATAAAAACTTCACAAAAGATGTGAAGGTGATCCATGACCAGGATGAAGCCCTAAAAGATGCAGATTTTATCTATGTGAAAAACTGGTCTTCCTTTGATGACTATGCTGCAATGCCTGAAGTAAAAGGGGATTGGATGCTTACGAATGAAAAATTAGCCAATACGAACGCTGCGAAAGTAATGCACTGTCTTCCGGTTCGTCGTAATATAGAGCTGAGTGATGAGGTGATGGATGGAGATCATTCTATCATCTATCAACAGGCTAAAAACCGAATTTTCTCTGCACAGGCAGTGTTTAGTGAAATTTTAGATGAATTAAAAGCCTGAAATAATCCTTGTCAAGGTTTTAAAAATTGACAGGGGTAGAAAGAGGTAAGGATCTCAAAAAGTTGACAATGAAAGAAAAGTTATACATCATAAAAATTGGAGGAGCTTTAATTGATGATGAGGAATTATTAAACCAATTCTTAGAACAATTTTCTGAAATTCAGGAAAAAAAGATCCTTGTTCATGGCGGTGGAAAGCTAGCAACAACACTGGCAGATAAACTGGGTATCGAGCAAAAAATGATCAACGGAAGGAGAATTACGGATAAAGAGACACTGGATATTGTAACGATGGTATATGCGGGAGGAATCAATAAGAATATTGTTGAAAAGCTGCAGCAGAAAAAATGCAATGCCATTGGATTCTCAGGAGCGGACGGAAATCTGATTAAAGCTAAAAAAAGAGAACATCCTGAAATCGACTTTGGATTTGTGGGGGATATCAATAAGAAAAGCGTGAACAGAAAGCTGGTTTCAAAACTCATCAAGCTGGATCTTGTTCCTGTATTTTCTGCGATTACCCATGACAGAAAAGGGAATCTTTTCAATACCAACGCAGATACCATTGCTTCTGTGATTGCACAGGCTTTGTCAGAAAAATATGAAGTTGAACTGTTGTATTGTTTTGATAAAGAAGGCGTTTTAGAAGATGTAAACGATCCGGAATCCGTGATTAAAAGTGTAAATGAGGAAGAGTTTACGGTATTAAAAGAAGAAGGGAAACTTCACAAAGGGATTTTACCCAAACTTGAAAATGCTCTTGGAGCGATAAAAAATAATGTAGATAAAGTGTTTCTGATTAAAGAGACACAATTGAAAAATCATATAGAAAATCATCATGCAGGAACTGAAATCTGTTTATAATAAAGAAGAGCTATTGAATAATGCAGTCGGATTGCTTAAAAATTTGATTGAGATTCCTTCATTCAGTAAAGATGAGTTCAATACGTCAGTAGAAATTGAGAATTTTTTCAAAAAACATCAGATTCCTACTAAACGTTTTAAAAACAACATCTGGGCAGTGAATAAACATTTTGATGTATTTAAGCCTTCCGTTTTACTGAATACTCACCATGATACGGTAAAGCCCAACAAAGCCTATACGCTGGATCCGTTTATTCCTATTGAAAAAGAAGGTAAGCTGTTTGGTTTGGGAAGTAATGATGCCGGAGCTTCTTTGGTTTCTATGGCTCAGGTTTTTTTACATTTTTATGATAAAGAAGATTTAAAATATAATTTAGTTATTGCTTTGACGGCAGAGGAGGAGATTTCAGGATTTGATGGAATTGAAGCCTTATTTCCGCAGCTACCCAATGTAGAACTCGCTATTGTAGGAGAACCCACGCAGATGAATCTGGCGATTGCAGAAAAAGGACTTCTTGTAATTGATGGAGAAATGAAAGGGACTCCTTCTCATGCCGCTCATCCTAATGATGATAACTCGATTGTAAAATGTATGGAGGATCTCCAGAATATTTTAGCTTTTAAATTTCCAAAGGTTTCAGAATATCTGGGCGAAGTGAAAGTTACTTTATCTGGAATTCATGCAGGGGTACAGCATAACGTTGTTCCTGAGTCCTGCAATTTCACACTGGATGTAAGGGTAACAGACGAATATTCCAATCAGGAAGCGTTTGATATCATTCAGTCTCAGATGAAGTCAACGTTAACAGCAAGATCGTTCAGACTGAATTCCTCCAAAATCGAACTGGATCATCCGTTTGTAAAATCAGGAGTTGAAACCGGAAGGACCACCTACGGTTCACCAACTTCTTCTGACCAGGCGATTATCCCATGTACATCGGTGAAAATGGGGCCTGGAGACAGTAGGCGCTCTCATACTGCAGATGAATTTATCTATATCCATGAAATAGAAGAAGGAATAGAAATCTACATCAGAGTTTTAGAAAAAGTGTTATAAAAGAGAGAAGTTAGAAGCTAGAGACTGGAAGTTAGTAAGAAAAAGACCATATGAGGTTATAACTAATTTCTAACATCTAATTTCTAATCTCTGAAATATATGTTTTGACTCCGCCCGGCAGGCACTAGAAGTTCAGTTTTTAATAAGATTTATGCAAAAAGAAAATTAGAAATGAAGGCTTTACATAAGGAAATGTTTTTTTATAGTTAATAGTAATAAGGATTGCCTTGCTGGGCTTGTCAAAACCCATCAGTATTTTAAATCAAAGAATATGAAAAAAATATGGCAGAAGGATGACCTTGCCACCAATATATTAGTCAATAACTTTACAGTCGGTAAAGACCTTGACTTTGACGAACGTTTAGCGAAATATGACGTAAAAGGTTCTATGGCCCATTGCACAATGCTGGCAGAAACCGGAATTATTACAAAGGAAGAATCAGAACAGATGTTATCTGTTTTGAATACTATTTTAAATAAAATTGAAGAAGGTAGTTTTGAAATTGATAAAGATGCTGAGGATATCCATTCTCAGGTAGAAGCCATTCTTATTGAAGAATTAGGCGATACAGGAAAGAAAATCCATACAGCGAGATCACGAAATGATCAGGTTTTACTGGATATAAAATTGTACTTATTGGATGAAATCCGTGAAATTACAGCACTTACAGACGAATTTTTCCAGATTTTAATTCAACTGGCAGATCAGCATAAAAACGTTTTGCTTCCAGGGTATACTCATTTGCAGATTGCGATGCCTTCATCATTTGGATTGTGGTTTGGAGCTTATGCCGAAGCGCTTTTGGATGATGTGGAAATGCTGTTTTCAGTAAAGAATATCATTAATAAAAATCCATTAGGATCAGCGGCTGGTTATGGTTCGTCTTTCCCAATCAATCGTGAAAGTACCACTTATAATCTAGGCTTCCAGTCGATGAATTATAATTCGGTATATGCTCAGATGACCCGTGGAAAGTCGGAAAAAATGCTGTCAATGGCAATGGCTACTTTAGCAGGAACGCTTGGGAAGTTTGCTTATGATGTATGTTTGTATCTAAGCCAGAATTTTGACTTCATTAGTTTTCCAAAGGAATTTACTACAGGAAGCAGTATTATGCCTCATAAAAAGAATCCGGATATCTTTGAGCTGGTTCGTGCACGATGTAACAGAATTCAGTCACTTCCCAACGAATTAATTCTTTTGACAAATAATCTGCCTTCCGGTTATCACAGAGATGTACAACTGACGAAAGAAATACTTTTCCCTGCGATAGACTCTTTAAAAGAATGTCTGGAAATCCTAAATTATACTTTACCGAATATTAAGGTAAAAGACGGAATTCTGGAAGATGAAAAGTATAAATATCTTTTCAGTGTAGAAAAGATTAATGAAGAAGTGAAAAACGGAAGTTCATTCCGTGATGCTTATGTAAAAGTAGGGCAGGAGATCGAAAACAACGAGTTTGAATTTGAACCTGGAAATCTTGAACATACCCACCAGGGAAGTATCGGGAATCTTTGCCTGGATAAAATAGAATATCAGTTCAATAAACTGAAAAATAAATTATTGGGTTAGAATCTAAGCCGTTAAGGTCATCAAAACTTAGGCACTGTCAGTAGAATTCTAAAAGTAATTTTTAGCCTGCTGTCTTTTCGTTTGTGAACCTTAATCTTTAATAAATCTTAATTGCTTAAGTGATCTTAATGGCTGGATTGTAATTCCGCTCTTTGAATTTGATGATTGATTATCTTGAACTATTAAGGAAGATGAAGATTTTAAGATAAGTTAAGAAAATCTGCTGTATAAAATTTTATCGGAGATAAAATCTTTGCGCCCTACAACATGAAGTTTATGAATTTCTTTTGCGTCTTTGCGTTTTCTAACAAAATACGAGTTTATAAAAGAAGTTGGTATACGCAAAGGCGCAAAGATAATTATTTGAGTTAATTTTTAAGGCACAAGAAAATCCTTGATTTTCAGCAAGAAGTTTAAATCAGTTTTGGTTTAAAAACAGAAGAGTTATTCCAGATCAATTTTAAACTTGGTAGATTTTTTTACCTCATGAAGTACAATTGAACTGTGGTATTGCCCGATATTAGGAATGTTTGAAATGACATTAACAGCAAATTCGTTATAAGAATTGATATCTTTGGCAATGATCTTCAACATATAGTCATACTCTCCGGAAAGACTGATGATTTCCTGTACTTCATCATATTTCCCAATGTGATTCTCAAAGGTTTCCAATACTTTCTTGGATTGTTCCTTAAGGCGGACATTACAGTAAACTACAATATTTAAACCCAGTTTTTCACGGTTTAAAAGTCCTACATACTTCTGAATGATTCCTTGCTTCTCCAATTGTTTGATTCGCTCATACGTAGGAGTAAAGGTAAGACCTATCTTTTCGGAAATTTCTTTAACCGATAGTGTAGAGTCTTCCTGAATAATACTGAGAATCATTTTGTCTTTTAAATCCATAAATAAAGTTGTGTGCTAACAAAAATATTAATTTTAAATGAGAATAAGGAAAGACTGAAGTTTTTAATTTATTTTAAACATAATTTTTGTAGGTTCATAAAATTGTTGTATCTTTGCACCTAATGAATA
The DNA here is from genome assembly GCF_002025665.1 of Chryseobacterium indologenes. Taxonomy (GTDB): domain Bacteria; phylum Bacteroidota; class Bacteroidia; order Flavobacteriales; family Weeksellaceae; genus Chryseobacterium; species Chryseobacterium metallicongregator. The sequence continues at coordinate 1,849,097 of NZ_CP018786.1, forward strand.
AAAAAGCATTTATATCATTAGATTTACCGGGCGAAAGCGCCCTTTACGATATTTATTGTTATTAAGCGAAGATAGTTGTCTTCGCTTTTTTTATGCCCAAAAATTAGAATTATGTTTACGATTACAGAACTAAGCACCGAGAGAATCAACAGTATACTGACAGAAGCACTGGCTTTTGCGAACGGTAAAACTGCTAAAATTGAAGGAGAAGTTTTTTGCTCAAACCTTTTCTTCGAAGACAGTACAAGAACGAAAACAAGTTTTGACCTTGCAGAAAGAAAACTGGGATTGCAGGTAGTTCCTTTTGATGCGTCACACAGTTCGGTAAACAAAGGGGAAAGCCTTTATGACACCGTAAAGACGATTGAAAGTATAGGAGTAAACCTTGTGGTAATACGAGATAAGAAAGACAGATACTTTGAAGAACTGAAAAATATTAAAATTCCAGTAATCAATGGAGGAGACGGAACAGGAAACCATCCTTCACAGTGTATGCTGGATTTGCTGACCATCTATCAGGAATTCGGAAAGTTCGAAGGATTGAAAGTGGGAATTGTAGGCGATGTAAAACATAGCCGTGTAGCAAACTCAAATGCGGAGGCTTTAAGAAGATTAGGCGCTAAAGTATACTTCTCAGGACCGGAACAATGGTTTGACGAAGGAGCCTTAATCAACGGGACTTATATGTCAGTAGATGAACTGATCGGCGAAGTGGATGTTTTAATGTTATTAAGAATCCAACACGAAAGACACGATGCCGCAATGAGCTTCACCGCTTCAGAATACCATAAAAGATATGGACTGACGAAAGAAAGAGAAAAGGTCATGAAAAAAGAAGCCATCATCATGCACCCGGCTCCGATCAACAGAGGAGTGGAAATAGATTCAGATCTTGTAGAATGCGAAAGATCAAGAGTCTTTAAACAAATGGAAAACGGTGTTTTCGCCAGAATGGCCATTTTAAAAGAAGCGTTGGAAAGCAAAGGGCATACTTTTAAATAAGAGCCAGGGTGAAAGTAAGAAGTTAAAAGGTAAAGAGCCCCGTAGGGGCGACCTGTTAATAGCAATGGGTGAAGCCCATGGAAATAAAAAGGATTTAGATAATCCAAGCCCTGTAAGGGCGACCTGTTAATGATATATAAATAAATAATAAGAGATAATAGTTTAAAATGAAGAAAAAATTAATACTGGAGTCCGGTGAAGTGTTTCATGGAGAAGGTTTCGGAGCAGAATTGGAAACTGCAGGGGAAGTAGTTTTCAATACCGGAATGACAGGGTATCAGGAATTGATCTCTGACCCATCATACTGCGGTCAGATAGTTTGTATGACCTATCCGCTTATCGGAAATTATGGTATTAACCGTGATGATTATGAAAGTATCGAGCCGGCAATTAAAGGGCTTATCGTAAAAGAACTTTGCGATCTTCCTTCCAATTTCCGTACTCAGATTACTTTAGATGAATTATTTAAAAAGAAAAACCTTTCAGGAATTTCAGGAATCGACACAAGAAGACTGACAAGAGTTCTTCGTAATTATGGAGTAGTAAAAGGAAAAATTGTAAACGCAGATGCTGATGAAGCTGCAGTGGCTTCTGAACTGAAAACAACAACTTTTCCAATCAATCAGGTAGAGGAGGTTTCTACAAAAACACCTTACGCCAACCCGAACAGAGGTTTCAAAGTAGTATTGGTAGATTTCGGTGCAAAACTGGGAATTATCAGAGAATTGTCTCAAAGAAACTGTGACATCATCGTAGTTTCTCAGGATACTACTGCAGAAGAAATTCTATTGATGAATCCGGATGGAATTATGTTGTCAAACGGTCCTGGTGATCCGGAAGATGTACCACACGCTTTAGATATGATCAGAGGGTTATTAGGAAAAGTTCCCATCTTCGGAATCTGTTTAGGACACCAATTGATTGGTCTTGCTTGTGGGGCGAAAACTTTCAAACTGAAATTCGGACACAGAGGAGGAAACCACCCGGTATTGGATCTGGAGAAGAACACCGTAGCAATCACATCTCAAAACCATGGATATGCTGTAGATCAGGAAAGTTTAAAAGGAACAGACCTTATCGAAACACACATCGCCTTGAACGACAGAACAAACGAAGGATTAAAACATAAAATCCACCCTTGTTTCTCAGTTCAGTATCACCCTGAAGCGAGCCCTGGCCCTGAAGATGCAAACTACCTGTTTGATGAGTTCATTCAAATGATGGAGGACTTTAAGAAGTAAAACGGTACAATTGTCATTCTGAACGAAGCAATAGCGTAGTGAAGAATCTCTATAAAGTATGTTTAGATTCCTACGGAATGACAAAGTGTGTTAATTCAATTTAAATAAAGCACAATGCTAAAAGTCTAAGCTCAAATTTTTAGCATCTAAAAAAAGAAAAATGGCAAAACGTACAGATATAAAAACAATTTTAGTAATCGGTTCAGGACCTATTATCATTGGTCAGGCAGCTGAATTTGATTACGCAGGAACGCAGGCTTGTCTGTCTCTGAAAGAAGAAGGCTACAAGGTAATTTTGATCAATTCAAACCCTGCAACAATCATGACGGATGTGGAAATCGCTGATAAAGTATATATCGAGCCGATTTCATTACAGTTTGTAAGCCACATCATCAGAAAAGAACGTCCGGATGCATTATTACCAACATTGGGAGGTCAGACAGGACTGAACATGGCGGTAGAATTGGAGAAGTCAGGAATTCTTGAAGAGTGCAAAGTGGAAGTATTGGGAACAAAGCTTTCTGCCATCAACAGAGCTGAAGACAGAGATCTTTTCCGTGAGTTGATGAGAGAATTGAATGAGCCGGTTCCGGAATCTGATATCGTAAACACGGTAGAAGGAGCACTTGCTTTTGCAGATGAAATAGGATATCCTGTAATTGTTCGTCCTGCCTTTACAATGGGAGGTACCGGAGGAGGTATTGCTTCTACAGAAGCTGAATTGAAAGAGATTGCTGAATTGGGACTAAAACACAGCCCGGTTACACAGTGTCTTATTGAAAAATCAATCGCAGGTTTCAAAGAAATTGAATACGAAGTAATGCGTGATGCAAACGACAACGCCATTGTGGTTTGTAACATGGAAAATATAGATCCGGTAGGAGTTCACACAGGAGATTCTATCGTAGTAGCACCTTCTCAGACGCTTTCAGACAGAGAGTATCAGTTACTGAGAAATGCTTCCTTAAAAATCATCAGAGCGCTAGGAATTGAAGGTGGATGTAACGTACAATTAGCTTTAGATCCGCATTCATTCGACTACTATATTATCGAGGTAAACCCTAGAGTATCCCGTTCATCAGCGTTAGCAAGTAAAGCAACAGGGTATCCGATTGCAAAAATTGCTGCTAAAATCGCTGTAGGATTAACACTTGATGAAATCATGAACCCGGTAACAGGAAAAACATACGCATGTTTCGAACCTGCTCTTGACTATGTGGTAACGAAATTCCCAAGATTCCCATTCGATAAATTCGAAACGGCGGACAGAAGACTTTCTACTCAGATGAAAGCAACAGGAGAAGTAATGGCGATCGGAAGAAACCTGGAAGAATCTTTACAGAAAGCGATCCGTTCATTAGAAACAGGAATCAAGCATTTAGGATTAAAAACTAAGCAGGCGGAAGCGCTTACTGCTGAGGAAATCGAGAGAAGAATCAGAGTATGTGATGATGAAAGATTGTTCATTATCGGAGATGCTTTAAGAAGAGGATACGACTGGGAACAGATTGTAGAATGGAGTAAAATCGACAAGTTCTTCATCTGGAAACTGAAAAAACTAGTTGACTTCGAAAAAGTAATCGCTGAAAACAAATTCGATAAAGAAACATTAATTGAAGCGAAGAGATTAGGTTTCGCAGATATCAATATTGCTGTTCTTTGGGATGTAAAAGAACGCGAGGTTTTCAACTTCAGAAAAGAAAACGGAGTAATGCCGGTGTACAAAATGGTAGACACTTGTGCTGCTGAATTTGAATCTGAAACCCCTTATTTCTACGGAACTTACGAAGAAGAAAACGAAAGTGTTGTTTCTGACAAAGAAAAAATCATCGTACTAGGTTCAGGACCTATCAGAATCGGACAGGGAGTTGAGTTTGATTACGCAACAGTTCACTCAGTATGGGCAATCAAAGAAATGGGTTATGAAGCGATTATCATCAACAATAACCCAGAAACAGTTTCTACAGACTTCTCTATCTCTGATAAACTATACTTCGAGCCGCTTACAGAAGAAGATGTAATGAACATCATCGAGCTTGAAAAGCCTAAAGGAGTAGTGGTACAGTTCGGAGGGCAGACTGCAATTAACCTTGCCGATAAATTAGCCTCTCACGGAGTACAGATCTTAGGAACTTCATTAGAAGATCTTGACAGAGCTGAAAACAGAGATAAATTTGAAAAAGCACTTCAGGAACTGGGAATTCCTCAGCCAAAAGGAAGAACTTCAACTTCGAAAGAAGAAGCGATAAAAATTGCTAACGAAATCGGATATCCGGTATTGGTGCGTCCAAGCTACGTTCTTGGAGGGAGAGCGATGGAAATTGTATACGCAGAAGCAGAACTGGCTCACTACATGGAGCATGCGGTAGATGCAAGTCCTGAGCACCCTGTATTGGTTGACAAATACATGGTAGGAAAGGAAATTGAAGTAGATGCCATCTGTGACGGAGAAACTGTAGTGATTCCAGGGATTATGGAGCACATCGAAAGAGCGGGAGTTCACTCCGGAGACTCAATCGCAGTATATCCACCACAAAATATTTCTCAAAGTGAGATTGATACTTTGGTAGACTATACGAAAAGACTGGCAAAAGGACTGAAGGTGATCGGATTAATGAACATCCAGTACGTTCTTTTCGAAGGAAACGTCTATGTAATCGAAGTAAATCCTCGTTCTTCAAGAACAGTTCCTTTCTTATCTAAAATCACAGAGGTTCCTATGGCTAACCTTGCAACAAAGGCAATCTTAGGACAAAAACTGAAAGACTTAGGATACGAAAACGGATTGGTTCCAAACAAAGAAGGAGTATTTGTAAAAGTTCCGGTATTCTCTTTCTCTAAACTAACGAAAGTTGACATCTCTTTAGGCCCTGAAATGAAGTCTACAGGAGAAGTTATGGGGAAAGATACAACCCTTGAAAAAGCATTGTACAAAGGATTGGTTGCCGCAGGAAGAAAAGTTCCTATGCACGGATCTATCCTGTTCACAGTAGCAGATAAGCATAAAGACGAAGCAGCAGCTCTTGCAGCAAGATTCCATGAAGTAGGATTCAGAATCTGGGCTACGGAAGGTACTGCGAAATTCTTTGAAGAAAAAGGAATTCCTTGCAAAATAGGATACAAAATCGGAGAAGAAGATGTAAACCTTATCGACCTTATCCAGAAAGGAAAAGTTCAGTATGTTGTAAACACTACTACAAAAGGTAAACAAGCCGAAAGAGACGGATTCCAGATCAGAAGAATGAGCGTTGAAAACGGAGTTCCTTGTTTAACTTCAATGGATACGGTAGAAGCGATCTTAAAAGTAATCGAAAGCATGAGCTTCAAAATGGAGACGATGTAATTTCGAACAGAAATAAATACTTAAGTTCCGCAAGTTTTCTTGCGGAATTTTTTTATCATTTAATCTAAACAGAGAGGAATCTGTTTATTTTTGCAAAAACCAAGTAAGATAAAATTATATGAATGCAATTATTAAAGGAGTTTTAAGTGTTGTTTTTGTGCTTGTATTTTGGGGATGTTCGATACCAACAGATTTTTATATTCAAAATTTAACAGAAACAAAAAAAACAGTAAAAATTAATTATAAAAAAAGAATGGTAAAAGAATTATCTGAAGGTTCTTATGGTGCATTTAGTTTCAATTATGAGAATGATATTGTACAGCCAAAATTTTTCAGAAAAACTAAAAATCTAAAATCTCTTGAAAAAAAGATGGACAGCTCTGGTGTTATGCTGGAAATCAACCCCCATTCAACAGTACGGATTGAAAAAACACATAATTTTATGTGGAAATGGTATATTGTTGATGTTGAAATTGACGGACAAAAATATAGTATAGACGAAATAGCCAAAAAATCTGAGAACGTTAAAGATGATTATATTTTTAAAATTGAATAAAGAAAAAAGTTATAATGGATAAAAAAGCCATAAAAATTTTATTGAAAACCATAAAAAGTTCTCAGGATGAGAGTCTAAACGACTGGTTTTATTGGGAAACCTATATGCAATACATCACCGAAGATGATTTTGAGTATGCAAAGAAGCAGTCGGTAATGTATGATCAGGAAGAAATAAGCCATGATGAAATTTGCCGTAGAATTAAAAAAGCTGTTGCTAATATTACAAAGCAGGACGTTGTTGATGCCTTTATTTACAGCCTGAGTACAAGGCAGTTGGAATACCGTTCATTCTTGTCCAGCTACTGTATTGCCCAAAGTCTGACTGAGCATAGCTTTACACCAAGCCCACAACCTAATGAAGGTATCTGTGCGGTGTGTGGCATTCATGCTTATGAATTTGAAGATCCTATCGAATTCAATACGATCAATTATTTCAAGTATAAAGATGGAGCCTGTTTTGATAATTTAATTCAGGTTTTATTTGATGTAGAACAATTTCCAAAGCTTCCGGCTGTCAAACCCAATGAAAATGATTACAGCATACTCAATGAACTGAAAAAAATCATGGAGACAACAGATCCAAACGACAGAATTTCTCAACTCAAAAAGAAAATTTCTAAAATTTTCAAATCAAATGATGAAGAACGGTTAGGAGTATTGGAAATTTTAGGAATCATTGGAATTTTACATGATGATGAGCATTTTGGATATGCAGATCATTACATTACCTATCCTGAAAGAGAGCACAGACCTATAAGAAATGATGATGTTGGTTACCCTGCGAGATGGTGGCAGGGAAAATTCGGGATTGATAATGAAAAGTGGGAGTATTGGTTCGGAACCAAATAATAAGCTGGAGGTTGTACAGTTACATATTTGAAGCAAACTTTCATTATAAAAAAGATTCTCAGAATTAATTCACAATAGTTTTTATTCTATCATCTTAAAAGTAGATTATGTTTGAAGAATTATTTATAAATTAGAGCGTTAAAATTCAAGCTGTTATTGCTATTTAAAAACTAATAAAAACTTCACCAAATCAAGATATAACCATGGCAGAATATTACGCAAAATCAAGCAATTCTTTATCTTTTGAAGTCACAAAAGAAGAGACATTAATTGGGAAACTTACTTATACAAGCTGGTTTAAATTTAATGCTGCCATTGAAATTGCAGAGGGTCAGAGCTATCAGGTAGAGCCAAAAGGTTTTTGGGGAACCACCATTGAACTGAAAGACCATGAAAGAGTACTTCTGAAATTCAGAATGAACTGGAATGGTGAAATTGTGGTACAGACTTATTTTGATGGCATAAAGAATGGTTATCTTTTTAAACACAGAGGGATTTTTAAAGAATCATTTGTCCTTACAGATCAGGAAGGTGTAGAACTGATGATCATAAAGCCACATCTGAAATGGACTTCCATGAATTACGAATACCAGATTACCACCTCTGATGCCTTTGAGACATTTTCGGAAAAAGAAATCGTTTTAATTAATGCTCTACACTGTGCCAATTACTATATGTCTATGATGGCTTCTGCTGTGATATAAAAGTTCATCTTACACTTCAACAGAAATAACTCCTAATTTTATCAAATAGAGTGCCTCAAAAGTCGAAGAATTCGACTTTTGTCATTCTGACGAAGGAAGAATCTCATTAATAGTCTATTTGTTATCAAAACAGAGAGTTCTTAACTACTTATCCAAAGCCTTTGAAACCGCCAGACTATCTTCCAATAGTCTGTAGCGTATAATTTTATTATTTTGAATGCACATCTGTATACAGAATAAAGACTCTACAATTTTGCTTGTTTCAAGCATTTTCGTTACAAATTCTCCTGTAATCACGGCATTTTCATCATCGGTAAAAATATGATCAATTTTTGCAGAAACAGGTTCTGTATTTTTCCATAGCAGTTCAAAAAATTCGGCGACTTCCTGTTTATTATTTCTTACTCCCAGCCAGGCCACTTTTTGCTCATCACCAGGTATATACCAATCCACGGTATCAGAAAAAAGGTTGGTTAATGCTATCAGATTTCTTTCCGACATGAACTGTAAAAATTGTTGAATGGTTTCTTGGATGTTGCTGCTCATTTTTTGAAAATTATAATCAATAATTGACTTTGTATAGAGTTATGAAGATATGAAAAATTTACATTCTAATTGTTGTTTATTTTCATAAAATCCTTTATTGATCGGTTATTTCATTAAGCAAGTTTTATGATTTGTATCATGTTTTTATTTAGAATTAATAAAAATAAGATAATTTTGCAAAACTAACTTAATTATAAACATGAAAAAAACTATTATTTCTGCAGCTCTATTAGCCGTAACAATGCTGAGTGCCCAGGAAACGGATACCATCAAAGTGGCTGAAATCCAGTCTGTATCCCTTCAGGGAACTCACAATTACAGAACAAAAAAATCTGAATCTATAGCAAGACTTCCTCTTGAAAATCTTGAAAATCCTACCGTTTACAACCTCGTTCCCAAAGAAATCATTAGTGAAATGGGAGCAATGGACTTCAATACAGCGATGGCTTCTGCCCCTGGAGTAGTGGTAAGCAACAGTGTAAACGACAGCGGAAATGATATTTTCATGAGAGGTTTCAGCTCAAATGCCAGTTTCAGAAACGGATTGGTTCAAAACCCAAGAGTTCAGTCCGAGATCGCTAATATCGAGAGGATAGAAGTAATAAAAGGGCCATCCGGAACTTTATTCGGAGGAACCTTAGCCAACTATGGCGGAGTGGTGAATATCGTTACTAAAAAACCGCAGGAAAACTTCGGGGGAATTATCAATTATACCACCGGAAGCTGGGGAATGAACAGAATCACAGCGGATGTAAACACCCCTTTGAATAAAGAGAAAACAGCATTAGCAAGATTCAATGTAGCAGCTTACTCCCAGGATTCTTTCCAGGATGCAGGCTACAACAAAGGATTGTTCTTCTCAGGAAGTGTTTTGTACAAAGTAAGTGACAAAACCACAGTAACGTTAGACACCGAGTTCCATGCTCCGGATAAAACATTGAATGCCTATGTAAGAAACTCAGAAAAACTGACTTTACATTCCATGAAAGACCTGGAAGTTGCCTATAAAAGAGCATTTACAAGTAATGATATCGGTTCCAAAAGAACCAATTTTGTAACGATGGCGGAGGTTACTCATAAATTCAACGATCAATGGACATCAAGAACCTCTTACCAAAGAGGAGAAGCCAATGAAAATGAATCAATCTTTTTAGTGCTTAGATATTTGAATAATAATCAGGTAGAAAGAATGATCCGTCCTTTCGACAGCTTTAAAGTAACCACAGACAATATTCAACAGAATTTTACAGGAGATTTTAAAATAGGCGGCTTAAGAAACCGACTGGTAGTGGGAATAGATTACTTCCAGCAAAGAACAAAATATCAGTTCCCTTATTATGAAGCCAATGGATACAGCAATGTTTTCATGCCTTATGACAAAGTAACCTTGGACAGCTCTTCAGCGTGGGATCCTATCTCAAGAAACAAATTCATGAACAAGGAGAGAAAATCTACAGAATCTGATATTACAACTTTCAGAACGATCAGTGGTTATATCTCCAATGTTTTAAATATCACAGATAACTTGCTGGTAATGGCCAGTTTAAGAGTAGACAGCTATAAAAATGATGATACAGTGGTAAACGGTGTGGAAATCTCTACAAAAAACGGATATCCTGAAAATAAAGTGACAGGGTACAGCCAGACTCAGTTTTCACCAAAGTTCGGATTGGTATATGAAATCGTAAAAGACCAGATTTCATTCTTTGCCAATTATGTGAACGGATTTAAAAACTATGCTCCATCATTAAATGAAGTTGGTGTTTTGACAAAATGGGATCCTGAGCAGGGAAATCAGGTTGAAACAGGGTTTAAAGTAGATCTTTTTCATAAAAAATTACTGACGACCGTGAGTTATTATAATATTAATGTTAAAAACAGACTGGTTGCAGATCCGGGTGGAATAGGAAGCATTCAGGATGGTAATATCAAAAGTCAGGGATTGGAAATTGGAATTATTGCCAACCCTTTCAAAGGATGGAATATCGTGGCCGGATATGGTTATAACGATAACAAATATGATGACCGAAGCAAAGATAGCGGAAAAAGAATCGCATGGACACCAAAACATGTAGCGAATCTATGGACGAGCTACAAAATTATGGATGGTGCTTATGAAGGACTTGGTTTCGGAGCTGGATTTAATTTTGTAGATCAAACTTATATCAATATTACCAATCATTTCCTTGCTCCGTCTTATACTACTGTAGGTGCTACCATTTTCTATGACAAGAAAAAATACAGAATCGGTCTGAAAATGAATAATGCGCTGAATGAAAACTATTGGAACTTCTACGGACAGCCACAGAAGCCAAGAGAAATCCTTGCCAATTTTGCATTCAAATTTTAATACCTGAAAACAAAAATAATTTCAACGAAAATATAAGGATGAAAACCGCAAAGGTGCAAAGCTTTGATTTATAATATATCTATTTCTGATGCCTTAAAATATGCTAAAGTAAACGGCAGCAGGAATAACTCTTTTCACTTTACAAACACGCCATTATAAATACAATTGCGCCTTTGCATTTTCTACACTTACATTTTTGAATGGATGAAAACAGATATGGAAAATAAAAAAACGAATCCTAAAAAAAAGCAAGGGAAATCCCTTACCAAAAGAATCACAGGCTGGCTGCATCTATGGCTCGGGCTGGTTTCCGGAATCATTGTGCTTACTGTTACTCTTTCGGGAACTGTATTTGTCTTTTGTGACGAAATCATTGATTGGTGTGGAGGAAGTGCCAAATATGTTCAGGCTCCGGCTCATGCTAAAAAAATGACGCCTGAAGCATTGCTGGCTCAGTTCCATCAGCAGGTTCCGGATCGAAAAGCATTCTATTTTGATACGTATAAAGAAGCAGACAGAAGTTTCAGGGTAGCATCGGCAACGAAACCACCTAAAGATAAAAGTGCGGACAAAGCAGAAAAGTCAAAGAAAAAGGGGCGCGGTCCAAGAGGTGTATTTGCCTACCATTATCTTAATCCTTACACCGGAAAAGTAATGGGTTTCACAAAAAGCTATGAGTTTTTCTATGTTGTAGCCCATATTCATGCACAGCTACTGGCGGGGAAATTCGGGAAAACAGTAGTCGGTGTTGCTTCCATCATATTTTTTGTTCAGCTTATCGGTGGACTGATTCTCTGGTGGCCAAAAAAATGGAACAAAACAACAAGAACAACAGCTTTTAAAATCAAATCCGGAACAAAATGGCGCAGGAAAAACTACGACTTTCATAATGTTTTTGGGTTTTATTCATTGCTGCCGGCAGTGTTTATTACCATTACAGGGTTGATTATGGCCTATGAGGTTTTAACAAATCTTACCCAGCAGGCTTTCGGAGGAACTGTAGATGCCCATAGTATTGCAGAAAAGTATGAACCTAAATTTGATCCTGAGAAAAAAGCATTATCATATACTGATTTTGTAGAGAAAAAATTTAAAGAGTTTCCTGAAGCAAAGCAATTCAGGATGAGTATTCCCAGAAATGATTCAGCAACAGTTTATCACGTGGGCATAGCTCAGTTTATTGGTTTAAAAAGCCTTGTCAATGGCAAAAGTATAGAAACGAATAAATATACCGGGAATGAGATAGATTATCCCAAAGAAGTTCAGATGCATGAAGTCATTGAGCATATGAATTTTGACCTGCATGTAGGCTATTGGGGCGGAATGTTCGGTAAAATATTCACATTCATTATCGGGATTATTTGTACCAGCCTCCCTATTACCGGATTTCTGATCTGGTGGGGAAGAAGGAATAAATCACCCAAAAAGAATAAAGAAATTAAAAATATTCATCAACACAGAAAAGATTCACACCATGAACAACTGGTTTAAAATTATATACCTTCCCTTATTTTTATTCTTCATAGCAGGAAAGGCTCAGGAAAAACTGACCATTGGAGAGAAGCAAAATGTATTTTCAAAAGTTCTAAATGAAAACAGAGAAATCTGGGTTCATCTGCCCAAAACTTATAACGACAATACCATCAATCCTGCAAAATATCCGGTCATCTATCTTTTAGACGGAGAAATCAATTTTGAATATTATACAGGATTAACGGATTTCATTGCCAGAACACCCTATGCCGATATTCCGGAATGTATTGTGGTAGGCATTAAAAATACAGAACGAACAAGGGACCTTACACCCACTAAAGCTCAGAAGAAAAGTCCTGTAAACCCCAACATTATTCTTTTTGCAGACAGTGGAGGAAGTGAAAAATTTGTAAAATTTATACAGGAAGAACTGAAACCATTCATTAGTAAAACCTACAGAACTCAGGATTATTCTGTGTTGGTAGGACACTCTTTCGGAGGATTATTTGCTATTAATACCTTCCTTTTGCATCCGGATTATTTTAATGCTTATGTTGCCAATGATCCTAGCCTATGGTGGGATAATAAAGTAATGATTGTAAAAACAAAAGAATATCTGGAAAAAAATAAGACATTTCCTGCGAAAAAATCTTTGTATGTTTCTCAGGCAGATAATGAAGAACAGCAGAAAAACTGGAATTCTGATATGACTCAGGCCATTGAAGAATTTAAAGGAATCATAGAAAAGAACGGATCTTTAAACTATAAACATTGTTTCTTCGAAGGTGAGACCCACGGAACCGTTTCCTATCCTGGAAATTATGCAGCTTTGAAATTTATATTTAAAGGTTTCAGAACCGATATAAAACAGTTGGCCAAAAATCCCAAAATGCTTGAAGAAGATTATAAAAAGTTTTCCGAAAAAATGGGAGCAGAATTTATCCCTTCAGAAACTTACCTGAATGTAGTCATCAAATTTATGAAAAGTAATGGTTTTAAAGACTCAGAAACTTATTTTATGAATGTGAAAGACAAATATTATTCTAAGAAATAAGACACTCAAAATAAAAAAGCAAATCCGTTGATGAACGATTTGCTTTTTTTATACATGGATAAGAATTCTTATAATAGTTTTTGGCTAAAGCCAATGGAATATTTCTAAAAAATAAAAACGGGCTAAAGCCCATTCCTCTTGAATCTTCTTTTGGTGATTGAAATGAATCCTAATTCCAAAAATCTATCCGCACAGTTTGTCATTCCGTAGGAATCTATACTCTTACCATCTAAATACAAGATCTAGATTCCTACGGAATGGACAAACTAAACGTTTTATTTATCCAAAGAATTTGACATTCGGTAGAAGTCTAAACCGATTCTTTTAGAAGCTTTTTTACCATTTAGCATGTTTATCCTATTAATGTCTGTTATCGCAATTAATCGGGAAATCCTTCTCCTTTTGATCTAAAAAACTAATGGAAGGACAGCCAAAAGACTGAGCCATAAACCCAAAAATAACAGGAGGTTTTCCTTTGAAAAGATGGCCTGTCCATTGGGAAACATTGGCTTCATCAGCATCTATTCCATAAAGAGGCATGAATTCTCCGCCATCACTTCCTGCTAGACTGAATGTCTTCTCCGCAATTTTTTCTTTGCGATCATTGATGACTGCAAGTTTACGCTCAACAATATTTCCTTCTTCAAGATAATCCTGCAGATAATAGGTCAGATTTTCATATTGTGACTGATAAGTTTTTCCCAGAGCCAGTTTTGAGTGAGAAAAATATTTTTTTGAAACATCAGCGCTGCCTTTTTGCCATTTCACCGCTTTCATTTTATTGTCTACGAAAGGGTTTTTATTTCCAAAATAAGCGACGGCATTATTATAACGGTCGTATTCTGTTGTTTTTTGATGAGTGGCTACCTGGAATCCCATCATATAAGAATCCGGATCTAAATCCTGATCATCAGAATAAGGACTTAAATAAGCCACAGCCTTTAGCTTGCTGACTGGCATTCTTTGAAGTTGGTTAGAGCCATACTCATAGATGTACAGGGAATCATTTTCAGTGAGCTGAATTCCGTTGAGCAATTTTTTTCTGCTGGGTGCATCCAGTTCAAAATGCTGGAGTTCTTCGAAAGACATCTGTTTATGATTTTTAACAATTTCGGCAGGTATCGGTTGCTCTCCTTTATAGATATCTGAAACAGAAATGAAAATATCCATATCAGAATCTTTTTCAGCTGATGAAATAACAGACAGGCTGAAAATATTAAAGTTGGTATAATCTATTTTCTCTTCAGTTTTTGCTGTTTTTATAGTATCATTCGTGATTTTTGTTTCTGTGGTAACTGTTTTCTTTTCATCTTTTTGACAGCTCACCATAACCAGTTGAAAACAGATAAGTGCTGCGACAGTTTTGATCTTCATCATCTTTCTTAATAGTAAAGAGTTATTAATATTTTAATTCATTTTGTAATAAGGTTCTGAAAAATATTTGCTGGGTTTGATGTAAGCTATTTTCCTTTCAGCATCAAAGATCCATATAAACCTGCGAAGCATGTCAGCCCCGAGATAACTTACATTTTGTGTTTTCAGTTCACCGGAGAAAAATCCTACGGAAACATCTTTAAAAACACTATTTCCCAACTTGAAATATGGTAGAACAGCTTGTTTGGTAGTTAAAGTTTTACCTTCAGAATTTTTTAATGTTTTTTCTCCCGTTACTTTAAGCTTTTTCTCCAGATTCTTTTCTTCTGCAAACTCATTGCTGTACAGAAGCGCTCCGGAAAATCCGGATTGTAAAACAAAATAGGCTTCCTGCTGCTGGTCACCATCAAGGATATTGTCTGCTGCCAGATAAAATCCATCATGATCCAGGATAATATTAATAGGCTGGTAACCTTTCAGATCCGGCATTTTGTCATAGATTACAAACTGGTTGTTGTCATAATCAATTTTAAATGCTTTCCCTTCAAAAATTCCGGTCCCGATTTTTCCGTCTGCTTCATGCCCTGTTAACTGATTGTCAAAAAAACGAACCTCTTTCTGGACAATTTCCCCGATTTGTACCGTATTGTGGTCGCTGAGTTCTTCTTTGTTGAAAATAATATGATTTGCTTTCTGTTTGCCATCAGGAGAAATTGAATAATCTTTCATCGCTATCTGAAACATCAGATCCAGCGAATCCTTTTGGTTGACAAGAGTTTTGACAATAATATTATTGTGTTTGGTGATCCGGAAAGAAATGGTCTGCTGTGCTTTCATACCGTAAAATCCAGCCGAAAGCAGTATGAAAAGTACTGTTTTTTTGAGCATTATAAGTGATTAGTGTTTTAAAACTTTAAAATTACCTATTATCTTTGGAAAAGCAAATAATAAAATGAAATGGTTGAAAAATTGCTTCAGAGTGGAATCCATTGGGAAAAGAAAGAATTCAGACGAAACGAATTCCTGAAGATTTCAGGCAGTGTAGACACCTATATTTATTTTATTGAAAACGGAAGCGTTCGGATCTTTATGATGGATGAACATGAAGAAAGAATTATTCGTTTTGGATATACCGGAAATATTATTGTAAGCCTGGATTCCTTTTTATCGGGAAAGCCTTCTGATCTTTATATTCAGGCAATTAAAAAAACAACGGTAGGAATGGCCTCGAAAAAGGATTTCTATACGTTTGTGCAATCGGATGAAGAACATATGAAATTCTGGATGAATGTTCTGGAAGATCTCGTATTGCAGCAGCTTGAAAGAGAAAAAGACTTGCTGATCAATGCTCCCGGTGAACGCTTTGAAAGAGTTTTAAAACGAAGTCCGAAACTGTTTCAGGAAGTTCCCAATAAATACATCGCCAATTATCTTAGAATGTCGCCGGAAACTTTGTCAAGACTTAAAAAATCTTGAGTTCAGTCAAGATTTAAGAACATTCAGATCAGCATATTTGCATAAAAAACGTAATGAAAATTTCAACCGCAGAATTACTGAACGAATTAAGAAATAGAACTGAAGAACATTTACAGTTTGCTGAAATGTTGTCTTTAAAGACGGAACATGATCTGAATTTCAGAACTTCAACAGAAAGCTGGAGTACATTGGAATGTCTGGAACATCTTATCCGCTATGGAGATTTTTATATTCCTGAAATTAGCCGTATTATTTCTTCTGCCAATAAGTCTCCACAATCTTATTTTAAACCCGGAATTCTTGGAAATTATTTTGCTAAAAGCATGCTTCCCAAACAGAATCTAAATACAATGAAAACACTTAAAGCAATGAATCCTATCCACAGCAATCTGGATAAAAGTGTAGTGGATACGTTCATTAACTATCAAGGAAAATTACTTGAGTTATTGGAAGAAGCACAATATATTGACTTAGAAAAGACAAAAACAAGTATAAGCATTTCAAAACTAATCAAACTAAAGCTTGGAGATACCTTTCGTTTTGTTATTTATCATAATGCGAGACATGTTGAACAGATAAAAAGAATTTTAACGAATTAAAAACAAATTATGATTTCCAAAAAGCTTAATTTTAAACTAATGGAAATTATACACCAAAAAAACATATCAACCCCATTGGGAGAAATGATTGCCTGTACCGTAGATCAGGGGATTTGTCTGCTGGAATTTACAGACCGGAAAAATATTGAAAAACAACTGAAGGCTTTATCAAAGGTTCTGAATGCAGAAATTGTAGAAAAAGAACATCCTCATTTTGTTCAGCTTGAAAAAGAACTGAAAGAATATTTTGGCGGACAAAGAAACCATTTTGAAGTTCCATTGTTTACTACCGGAACTGAGTTTCAGGAAAAAGTGTGGCAACTTCTCCGTGAAATTCCGATGGGAGAAATCAGAACTTATAAACAGCAGTCAGAAATATTAGGAAATCCCAAGGCGATACGTGCCGTAGGAACAGCCAACGGAATCAATAAAATTGCTATTTTAATTCCCTGCCATCGTGTGATTGGTTCAAACGGTGAGTTGGTTGGATATGCAGGTGGTATCTGGAGAAAACAAAAACTGCTTGAGCTTGAAAAGGCAATTCTATTTTAAAAACCGAAGTTCGGATTCAGAGAATTATAAAAAATAGGTGTTCATTTTTCGGTTGTAGAGCAGGCAGTAATCTTTCTACTTTTGAATAAAAAAAATATGATCAGTTTTAAACAGTTACATCATGATGAATATCCATTAATATTGGGTAATGTATGGAATGTAGAAAGCGCAAAGGCATACGAAAAGCAGGGGTGTAAAGCGTTAGCAACCTCAAGTTCGGCAGTCGCATTGAGTTTAGGATATGAAGATGGAGAACAGATGACCTTTGAAGAATATTTTTATATCATTAAGAGGATCAGAACCTCCGTTTCAATCCCTCTGTCGGTAGATCTGGAATCCGGATATGGTCTTGAAAATGATACGGTAGTTTCGAATATCATGAAACTTATAGAAATTGGAGTATCGGGAATTAATATTGAAGATACAAACGTTATTCACGGAATACGAAAACTGCTAAAAAGAGATGTCTTCTATGAAAGATTAAAAGATGTTTTTATCAAATTAGGAGAAAACAGAGGTAAAATATTTATCAATGTACGGACAGACCCTTTTTTACTGAATATTGAAAATGCATTGGAAGAAACTTTAGAGAGAATTAAACTGTTTGAAGAACTTGATGCTGATGGTGTTTTCGTTCCGGGGATGACAGCTGAAAATGACATCAGAACGATTACAGAAGCAACCTTTCTTCCTGTGAATGTTATGGCGCTGCCTGATTTACCGGATTTTGATATGCTTAAAACATTAGGTGTAAAAAGAGTTACTTCAGGTGCTTTTATGTACAGACACATCTACAGTGAGCTTGAAAAAGCAAGTCAGAAAATTACAAATACAAGAAGTTTTTCACCTCTTTTTATTGAATGATGGAACTTACAGAAAAAATCATGTATGAGGCATCTTATACCAAAGATGTTTCATTTGAAGGGATATTCTGGATGGGCGTAAAAACCACAGGAATATTCTGCAGACCGACCTGTACCGCAAGGAAACCGAAATTTGAAAATGTAGAATTTTTTTCCAATACCAAAGATGCGATGCTCAAAGGGTATCGTCCTTGTAAAGTGTGCCGGCCTTTGGAAAATCTTAATGCTACACCTTCATATATCAAAAAGTTACTGAAAGAAATTGCCGATGATCCTATATTAAAGCTTAAAGATTACGATCTTGTAAAAAGAGGATTGGAACCCGCAACAGTACGCAGATGGTTTCTGAAACACCATGGAATTACGTTTCATGCTTTCCAGAGAATGTCAAAACTCAATACTGCCTTTAAAAAGCTTCAAAATGGAGAATCAGTTACAGAAGTAGCATTTGACACAGGATATGAAAGTCTGAGCGGTTTTAATGAGAGTTTTAAAAATATTTTTGGCGTATCACCTAAGAATAATACCATGGAAAAAATCATTGATCTGAAGAGAATAGAAACGATGCTGGGAACCATGATAGCCTGTGCCGATGAACATGGAATCTGCCTTCTTGAATTTTCCGACAGAAAAGCGCTTCCCACAGAATTGAAGAGTATTGCGAACTATTTTAAAGCAAATATTATTCAGGGAGATAATCCTCATTTTGTTACTCTGGAAGAAGAATTGAAAGAGTATTTCGAAGGAAAAAGAGCCATATTTACAGTTCCTCTTTCCCCTGTAGGAACAGCTTTCCAGAAAGAAGTCTGGAATATTCTTCAGGAAATTCCTTACGGTGCAACAAGAAGTTATCAGGAACAGGCAGATATTCTGGGAAACCCTAAATCCGTAAGAGCTGTAGCCAATGCTAATGGTCTGAATAAGATATCCATTATAATTCCTTGTCATCGTGTAATTGGCAGCAACGGACAATTAACAGGCTATGGAGGAGGAATCTGGAGAAAGCAAAAATTACTGGAACTGGAAAAGGCTATTTTGTTTTAGAAATATAAAAAGAATTTTATCCTTATCTTTCGCTATTTACAATAAGTTTTTCCCTCTTTTTATGAAATCGAAAATTCCGGATATTTTAATTTTTTCCAGACTGATTATTGGGTTTATCATCATTTTTTTAAGTGTAATTAAAATCGAAAACTATCAGATTATTATTGTTATTCTGTTATCAATCGGGTTATTAACTGATATTTTTGATGGAATTATAGCAAGGCATCTTCAGATTTCAACTCAGAAACTCAGACGTCTGGATTCTACTGTTGATCAGATTTTCTTTATCTCGGTAGGAGTTGCAGCGTATATACAATGTCCTGAGTTTTTCAAAACAAACGCTTCCAAAATAATCATTCTTGCAGGATCTGAAGCCCTTATTTATCTGGTAAGCTTTTTAAAATTCCGAAAGGAGGTTGCGACACACTCTATTGGTGCCAAGATCTGGACTTTATTACTTTTTGGAACACTGATTCAGGTTATTTTACAATGCCAATCCATTGTTTTATTTAACCTTTGTTTTTGGGTTGGTTTACTTACCAGAGCAGAGATTATAGCTATTCTTCTTATACTGAAAACCTGGACCAATGATGTTCCTTCCATTTTTCATTCCATACAACTGAGAAAAGGGAAAACGATTAGGAAAAGTAAATTATTCAATAGTTAATCATTTATTTTTTATAAGGATTTGATTAAAAAATACCTTCATAGAAAAATATCGGTAAAACAAAATTTAACGAAGTTTGGGAAAGCTATTTCGTTTTGATTTTTGTAATTTTAAGCAAAAATTTACACGTGAAAAAGTTAATAATAGCAGTTTGCATTTCAGTTTCAGCATTCAGTTTTGCTCAGGATTATTCTGTACCGGCAGCAAGTCCGCGTCAGAAGGTTGAGCAGCAGTTTTCTATGTCCAAAATCTCTATCGATTATGGAAGACCAGGAGTGAAAGGACGTAAGATTTTTGGAGAATTGGTTCCTTATGGCCAGGTTTGGAGAGCGGGAGCGAACTCTTCTACGAAAATTACTTTCGGACAGGCCGTTAACTTCGGCGGGAAAACAGTACCTGCAGGAACATACGGATTATTCATCGTTCCTACAGAAAAAGAATGGAAAGTTATCCTTAATAAAGATTTCCAGCAATGGGGAGCTTATACTTACGATCCTAAACAGGATGTAGTAGACGTTACGGTACCTGTTAACAAGTTGACCGACAAACAGGAGTGGTTTGAAATCACTTTAAATCCTACTGATGAAAATACAGGAAACCTTGTCATCAAATGGGATATGGCACAGGCAGAAGTTCCATTGAAGCCATCAAAACTAGACACTGTCATCAAGATTTCTGACAAACTGAAAGAAATCAAGAAAATAGAATCAGATTCTACTAAAAAGAGCTAAATAATGAATTTTTCTGTTCAGCCTGTTTTAGAGAATGAAGAATTTCAATTAATCCCCTTACAGAAAGGGGATTTTGAATCTTTATATGACGTAGCTTCTGATCCGAAAGTCTGGGAACAACATCCCAACAAAGATCGTTACAAGAGAGAAGTTTTTGAAAACTTTTTCACAGGAGCTATGGAGAGTAAAGGAGCTTTCAAAATTATGGAGAAAGCCACCGGAGATGTATTAGGAAGCAGCCGTTATTATAATTTTGATGAAGAAGACAATCATATTTTCATCGGATATACTTTCTACGGTACAAAATCATGGGGGAAAGGCATCAATCCGCAGGTTAAAAAGCTGATGTTGGATTATATTTTCCAGTTTGTAGACAAAGTTCATTTCCACATTGGAAAAGAGAATTTCCGTTCGCAGACAGCTTTGGAAAGACTTGGGGGACAAAAAATTGCTGAAGAAGAAGTAGCTTATTTTGCAGAGCCTACAAGAACCAATTTTGTGTATGAAATTAAAAAAGAAGATTGGGCATGAAAAAATATAAAATCCAGCAGTCTCCATTTGTAGTTCCCACAACAGATGGGAAACTGATCGAAGAACACTGGGGAAACTCTACGGGAAATTCTACTGTTTCTATTGCTCACATGGTGGCTCCTCCGGATTGGAGCGAACCTCACCAGACTCCTGAATTTGATGAGTTTACCTACATTATTTCAGGGAAAAAACAATTTGAAATAGACGGAGAAATTGTTGTTCTTGAAAAAGGACAGAGTATTCTTATTGAAAAAGGAGCAAGAATCCGTTACAGCAATCCGTTTTCAGAACCTTGCGAATATCTTGCAATCTGTCTTCCTGCATTTTCTATGGAATTGGTACATAGGGAAGAGGAAGGTGTAGACTAATAAATAATTAAAAAAATATACAAAAAAAGCAAATCTGCGGAAAGGTGGGTTTGCTTTTTTTTGTGTAATTACTCCATCATGAAAAAATAATCATGGATTGCTGATTTCTTTGATGTTAATTTTCAATATATTTTTATTAAGAATGCCTGTCAATACTAGGTTTCGCCATAGTTTTTTCTTTTTCATGCTTGATAATTTTAATTTATTTTGTAAGTTCGCGGACTTAAAAAAATGAACTAATTAAAATCTATGAAAAACAAATTATCAATTGTATTCATGCTGGGGATTGCACTTTCTACTACTTCATGTGCAACCATTTTTACAGGAACTCAGGATTCAATCGCTTTTTCTTCAAGCCCTGAAGGAGCAAAAGTATTTCACAAAGGAATAGAAAAGTGTACAACACCTTGTACCACAAAAATCCCAAGAGCTTTAGGGAAGCAGATGGTCACATTTGAAAAAGAAGGATTTGAGAAGCAAGAAATAAAGTTGACAAAAACTTTTAATGCCGTGACTTTACTAAATATTATTCTGGGAGGAGCAATAGGAGTAGGAATTGATGCTGCAACAGGTTCTCTTACCAAGTATTCTCCAAAAAAATATGATGTTGAGCTTCAGGCTAAACCGTAATTAAGCTAACAATATAAAAGTAAAAAGGCAAATTCATCAGTACATGAATTTGCCTTTTTATATTTATTTTAAAATTTCTTTAAGGAAGAGCAGCGTATGATTCCATGCTCTTTTGGCCATTGTTGCATTGTAATCCGGTGATTTCGGATCTGTGAATGTATGCTTAGAATGAGCATATGTGATGATCTGCCAGTCGGCATTTCCTTCATTCATTTCTTTGATGAGGTTATTATAATCCTCAGGAGTTACACTTTTATCATCAGCCGGATTTTCAACCAGGATTTTAGCCGTCAAAGTCTCATTTTTTCTGCTCTGATCTCTGCCCAGACTTCCGTGGATGGAAACCACACCTGCAACAGGAAGATGTCCTCTTGCGGATTCCAAAGCTCCTGTACCTCCGAAACAGTACCCGATAACTGCTACTTTATCAGAAATAGCTCCGTTTTTCTTCAGTTGTTCCAAAGCCAGTGAAATTCTTTTCTGGTATTCCTGATAATTTTGTTTGTAATATCCGGAAGTTTTAGCAGCAGATTCATTGTCAGTCGGAATTTTTCCTTCACCGTAGATATCAGCAATAAAAGCAATATAGCCTTGCTTTTCTAGTTCAAGAGCGGCTGTTTTAGCTTCTTCATCAATCCCTTTCCAGGCTGGGAGAATAAGAACTCCCGGAAGTTTCTTTCCTGTATTGGAGGTAATTAAGCCATTCAGTTTCTGTGCGCCGTCCTGATAGGAAACCGTTTTAAGTTTCTGACTGAAAAGGGTTCCTGAAGCCATAATCATTGTGGTTAATAAGATGGAACGTATCATATTATTTTATTTTGTAATTTTTTGAAATCCTCAACTAAATTAATGAAAATAACTTATTGCGGAGTATTGTTTCTCTGAAGTTCCCACTTCTTATTTTTATATTCATATATTACACTGTTTTGATTATAGCTTGCTTTAATTTTATAAGGAGTAATAAAATCTAATAAGATGTTAATTGGGAATTCGGTGGTGCTTGCCTGTTTGCCTTTTATTTTTATTTTGTAGGATTCCGGATCATAGTATTTTATAAGATAATCGAAATTTTTATTACCGATTATTTTGCGATATGCATTAATACTTTCAGGGATGATAGATGTTGACAAATAGATATCCATACCATATTTTGTACGGGCATATTCAAGGACGTTTTTATTCCAAAATCTGATGATCAGAAAATTATATCCGGGAGAAATACCCTCATCAGGCGTATCAATATCAATGTAAGACTTTTTGTCTATGTATTGAATATGGAAAAAAGCTTTTCGGCCAGCAAGATCTTTTTTAGATATTGTTTGTACAAGATCATCTAAAACTCTCTTGTTGATCATGTTGTAAATACCTTCAATATTTTTAACATTCATCTTGATCTTCTCCATTCGGATATTGACATCATCGTTCCCAAAAGAACAAACTATTACATGACATCCATTAGCATGAGCCGGCCCCGGAACTGTAGGACATGCATCATCTTTATCCAAAATACCATCACCATCTGTATCCTCCCATGGGCAACCGTTGTTTTCTATAGGGCCTTCAACGGTAGGGCAGTTATCATCCTTATCTATTATGCCATCCTTATCAGTATCCTGCCATGGACAACCGTTATTTTCTATTGGGCCTGCTTCTATAGGGCATTTATCAAGATACAATGGAATATTGTCTTTATCTTCGTCAGAAAAGCAATGTTTTTTATTGAATTCTTTACGGCATTTTCTTAATGTTTCTTTGTTTTCAATACTTTGTGCGTGAGAGTAAATTCCCACGAAGATCAACAGCAATAAAATCTTTCTCATAGTTATAAAAAAATCCTCACCTAAATTAGTTAAATACAATTTAATAGTGAGGACGGTAAATATTATAAAATTTTTATTGATCTGAACTGAAAATGCCCAGCTTGATTAATTCCTGCTCCAGATTGGTGTCAGATGTAACCTGAACAGTAATGAATCCCAGTGACTGTGCCATTTCAATATTCTTTGTATTATCATCAATGAAAACTGATTCCTCAGCCTTGATATTGTATCTGTTTAACAGAACATGCCATATTTTAGGATCAGGTTTGATTAGTTTTTCTGTTCCGGAAACCACAATTTTTCCGTCGAAGATCTGGAAGAAATCATAATTTTCCAATGCGTAAGGAAAGGTTTCTTCAGACCAGTTGGTAAGCCCGAACAGTTGATAATCCGTGTTTTTCAGTTTTCTCAGTACTTCTACATTTTGTGGAATATCGCTTTTCAGCATTACCGTCCAGTTGTCATAGAAAGCGCGGATTTCTTTTTCCCATTCCGGGAATTTTTTCACCTGGATTTCTGTTCCTTCGGCAAGACTTCTTCCTCGGTCCTGTTCAATATTCCATTCATCATGGGTAATATTTTCAAGAAAATATTCCATTTTTTCGTTATCATTAAAATAATCTTTAAAATAATATCTCGGATTCCAGTCCATGAGTACGCCTCCGAAATCGAATATGATGTTTTTTATTTTCATAATTAATATGGTTGTGAATTGTTGTTATTTTTATTCAGGTCTGTAAAACTGATACTGTCCGTCTTCATAATAAGCATTGATATGCTGAAGTCCGTTAGTCAGAATAATTTCTCTGGCTCCGATAATAGAATTGTATCTGGCAGTCTGCTCAAATGTTTTTTCTGTTAGTTTGATCTGCGGAGCTTTACATTCAATCAGAATTACGGGTTCTGTTTTTTCAGTAACCAGAAGGTCAATTCTTTTGGTAAGGCCATTCAGAATAATCTTTTTTTCGGTAATCAGAGCAGATGTAGAGTAAGATTTTACAGTAAGATAATAATGTATCCAGTGTTGTCTGACCCATTCCTCAGGAGTGAGCAGAAGATAAGTTTTGCGAACCAAATCATAAATAAAAAACTTATCTTTGTCTTTCTTGAATTTAAAATCAAAAGTTTCCTGAAAATTCAGTTTTGGAAGTTCCATTAATAAGATGAAAGAATTAGATTTAATCCTCAAAAATATTAAAAATAAAGAAGTTTTACCTATTTATTTTTTCCATGGAGAAGAAGCTTACTTCATTGATGTTGCTGTAAAAGCCCTTGAACATAACTTTTTGGAAGAAGATGAAAAAGCCTTCAACCAAACGGTTACTTACGGAAAAGATACTTCTTATCAGGAAGTTCTTTCCCTGGCAAGACAGTTTCCGATGATGGGAGATAAGCAGGTGATTATTGTGAAAGAAGCTCAGGATTTACGATTCAATGAAGAGGAAAACAGAATTCTGGAATCTTATGTAGACAACCCTGTTCCTTCTACAGTGTTGGTCTTTGCTCATAAACACAAGAAACTGGACAGCAGAAAAAAAGCAGCCAAAGCATTAGATAAAGCCAAAGTGCTTTTCCTGAGTGAATCTGTAAAGGAAAATAATCTTCCCAAATGGATCTCAGATGAATGTATAAAGCTTTCTATCAAAACGGCTCCCAATATTTCTCATCTTCTGGCAGAATACTTAGGGAACGACCTTTCAAGAATTGCTAATGAACTGAACAAGTTAAAGATCATTCTTAAAGAAGGAGAGATTCTTGATGGATCGATAGTTGAAAACCATATCGGAATCAGTAAAGAATATAATATTTTTGAGCTTCAGAAGGCTTTGGGAACTAAAAATGCCAATACAGCTTTTAAAATTGCACATTTTATGGGTAAAAATCCGAAGAATAATCCTTTTGTCATGATGTTGGCAAGCCTTTACAATTATTTTTCAAATGTGATTATTTATCAGACAATGGCCGGGCAGTCGCCACAGACTATTGCTTCACAGATGGGAGTAAATCCTTATTTTATCAAAGACTATGCAGAAAGTGCAAGACTTTATCCTTTGAAACATGCCACAAGAGTCATTTCTATTTTACGTGAATTCGATATGAAAGGTAAAGGACTTGGAGCGGTAAATATGGGGGAAGCAGAGTTGATCAGAGAACTGGTGTACAAGATTATCAATGTAGATAAGATTAAGATGAAAGTGTGAGGCGAATTGTGAGATACGTGTTCCGAGATAATGAGATACGTGATTCGAAGTTTGAGATAGGAGGGTAAAAAGAAAAAAGTTTTAAATTTTCTTACCAACCTAAACCCTGTAACACCATAACTCGCATCCCGAATCCCGGAACTCGAACTGCAAAACCCACCCAGAACAATTGCCATCGAAATTCAACATATCAGATATTGACAAGTATCATTAAAATAACTTTAAAAAGAAATTAAAAATTCCGAAATTAGCGGTCTTAATTCAAATTAAATCTTTTCGAACAAAGTAAATTATGGAGCAAAACATTTTAGATTGTGTGATCGTTGGATCTGGGCCTTCTGGCTTCACCGCTGCTATCTACGCAGCAAGAGCAGACTTAAAACCTGAATTATACACAGGGTTAGAGCCGGGCGGACAATTAACAACCACTACAGAAGTTGACAACTTCCCAGGGTATCCAGCCGGGATTACAGGTCCTGAAATGATGATGGATCTGCAAAAACAGGCAGAAAGATTTGATACCAAAGTTCATTACGAAATGATCACTAAAGCTGAATTCTCCAAGGAAGTAGGCGGTGTTCACAAATTATATGCGGGAAACAAAGAGATTCTTGCCAAAACAGTAATCATCTCTACAGGAGCTACAGCAAAATATTTAGGTCTTGAAGATGAGAAAAAATATGCAGGTGGTGGAGTTTCTGCTTGTGCTACGTGTGACGGTTTCTTCTACAGAGGAAAAGACGTTGTAGTAGTAGGAGCGGGAGATACAGCTGCTGAAGAAGCTACTTACCTTGCAAAACTTTGTAAAAAAGTAACGCTGTTGGTGAGAAAAGATGTATTCAGAGCTTCAAAAGCAATGGTTCACAGAGTGGAAAGTACTCCGAATATCGAAGTGAAATTTCATCATGAGCTAATCGGGATTGAAGGAGAAAACAGTTTAGTAGAAAGAGCAGTGATTATCAATAACCAGACTCAGGAGAAATCTACAGTGGATGTTGAAGGGATCTTTATTGCGATTGGTCACAAACCGAATACAGATATCTTCGTAGGTCAGGTAGATCTTGATGAAAACGGATATATCGTGACTGAAAAAGGTTCTACAAGAACGAATCTTCCAGGGGTATTTGCTGCCGGAGACGTTCAGGATCATATCTACAGACAGGCTATTACAGCTGCAGGAAGCGGATGTATGGCTGCTATGGATGCAGAAAAATATTTAGCTGAATTACACTAATCGTATTCAATATATACAATACAAAGCGTGCCTTATGGGTGCGCTTTTTTGTTTTTCAAATGCATCTTTAATTTGTTGGATAATCGCAAAGACACAAAGATTTTTCTACTTTATGTAAATTTTTTAAGGCGCAAGAAAATCGAAGGTTTTCAGCAAAGAGTATACGTTATCAATTTTATCGGAGATAAAATCTTCGCCTTATAACAGTCTTTTTTAATACTACTTGTGTCTTTACGTATAGTTTTAAGACGCAATAAACTCGAAGATTTTCAGCAGAGAGTATACGTTATCAATTTTATCGGAGATAAAATCTTTGCGCCTTATAACAGCCTTTTTTAAGATTACTTGCGCCTTTGCGTTTTTCAAAAAAAATATTTCTTCGTATCAAATATTCAATGAAAAATTAATGAAATGGGTAATCAAAACATTAATATATTTGTGAAACTGCAAAACAAATTAAATTTGCATCAGAAAACTATAGACTGAACAAAAACGAATAAAAAATGAAAAGAGTAACTGCTATCGGAGGAATTTTCTTCAAATGTAAAGACCCGGAACAAGTCAATGAATGGTATAAAACCCATCTAGGATTACCAACGAGTCCATATGGTGCCAAATTCGACTGGAAAGATGAAGAATCTGATAAGAAAGGATATACACTGTGGAGTCCTTTTAAAGAATCTACCCAGTATTTTGAGCCTTCTGCTAAAGATTTTATGATTAATTATCATGTAGAGAATATCGAAGCATTGGTAGAAGAGTTAAAAAAAGAAGGGGTAACAGTACTGGATGAAATCGCTACTTATGAGTACGGAAAGTTTGTCCACATCCTGGATCCGGAAGGAAATAAGATTGAATTATTCGAGCCGGCAGGGGAGTAGCCAGTTTGTTTTCCGGAGAATTTCTGAAAACTTTACCACCTATATAACAACTGAAGACGTACACATTCCCCTCCGCCGGAGGGGTGGCAAAAATTCAAAGAATTTTTGACGGGGTGGTTTTCCACACAAAGCTCTCCACACTGTCATTGACTACATTGAGTCTTCGATTTCTGACAAAGGAAGAATCTCATAAACCCATAAGATTCTTCCTTCGTTTAAAATTGCAGCTGCTCTTAGTTTTGCAACATTTCTGTAATTCTAATCCAGAATATAGATTTTCTTCTCTTTAAGATTGAATCCCAGTTTTTTCCCCAGCCAGTTGATGCTTGTTTTACCTTCATAAATAAGACCATCTACAAAAAAGACCTTAGGCTTTTCAACCGTGGCAAAAGGGGTAGAAATAGAGCCGATATCACTTTTATAAAACTTGGTCGTCAGATCAGGATTGAATTCACTTTTCTTTTCAACCACATTCAGGCCTTCTTTTTTGATATCCATCGTATTCATCAGGCGTTCACTCAGCCAGAAAGAATCTTTACCGGAACCGGAATCCAGAAGAACGTTAATCTTATATTTATTGTTCAGAAGCACATAGGTTGTAATATCCATCGACTGGTCTGCATTGGTAGAAAGCTGGATATCCATTACTTTCTTGCCATTCAGTTTTTCTTTTGGAAAGATAAGCTCGTTGGTGGTATAGTCTATGATAAACTCTGTATCATAAAGCATGGGAAGGGAAATCAAACCGTCAATTCCTTTGATTTCCATATCATGTGTGGAGTACCAGGTATCTTTAAATTTTTTACCATTAAAAATAATCTCTTTTGATTTGAAAAGAGGAATCGTCATTTTCTCACCGGTTGCCCGAAAAGCCGTTAAATAGTTATACGTTTCTTTGGGTTCCAGACCTTTGGAAAAGTTTCCCAGGAAAAGATTGATTCCTCCTCCCGTATCAAAAATAAAATTTCCCTTTTTACCATCTATTTCAGCGCCTACCACCAGATGACCGGAAGGAAGAACAGAAATAGGCATTTTTTGGGAAAAAGCCATAGAGGTGATGGCTAATGAAGCGGTAATAACCGATTTTTTAATAAAGGATTGAATAAGCATCTGATAATAGTAGTATTAGTTTTTATTAGGGTATTGAAACCTTACAAATATAATATAATCTGATGACTGGCAGGATATATACCCTTTGAAAGGGTCTCGAGGGACTTGCTCAAGGGTCTTCAGTGACTTGAATAACCCCCTGTAGGGTGTTCATGTACGGTCTACAGCCACTTCGGAAGGGATTCTACCCCCTTAGTGAAGGGGCTATACCCCCTTGGGTAAGGGGGTAAAGGGTGTTGGTGAACGGTCTCCCGACCCTTATTGAAGTGGCTTTAGGGGCTTTAGAAGTGGGTAAATGGATGTTTTTGATAATAGTAAAAGAAAAATGGCTTCCAATGAAAGGCATTATAATAACCAGTTTGTCTATCTTCCTGAAAATATCTTCATACTTAAAGTAAAATCCCTACATTTAATTCCTAATCAAAAAAGTATATGGAAACCAAAGTTATCAAAATCACACATGTTACAGGAACTTATATCATTGAGGCTGCTCATGGAAAACTTAATGATCTGAAAACCCAGTTGGACAAATGCCTGAACGATGAGCAGGGAGCTATTGTAGTAAAGGGAGAGGATGGTGATCAGTTTGTATATCCTTCCGATCTTTTAAAAAATAGCTTCATTGCAATTGTAGACCGTGAATAGGAGATTTTTACAGGGATAAAAATAAAAACGGCTTCCATTGGAAGCCGTTTTGTTCTTTATGTAGAAGAGATTATCCCTTTTTTAATTTTTCATTTTCTTCTTTTAAAGCTTTAATCTGCTCTTTCAGAAGATTAATGTATTCCTGTTGGTTTTCTAATAAGTAATTTGGAACGTTACAATTATAGATGCCAGACTGATGAAATGAACTAGTGTCATTAAATGTTATGTTTTCATTTTTCTGTACAATATTCGGTTCTTTCTCTTCTTTGATATCTTCTATAGGAACTTCCAAAGCTTTAGCCAGTTTTTCCCATTCGTCATCAAATATTCTGACATCTCCATTTTCTTTTCTGCTATAGTTGGAGACATCTGTAGCAAGAAGATCAGCAATCTGCTGCTGAGTATAGCCTTTCTGCTTTCTTAAAGTTCTTAGTTTTTCCATTGTCATAGGATACCTGTGTTTTTACAAATGTAGTGAAAAAATAATACTATAAAATAAAGACAATATCTATATGGGATAGAATTATTAAATTTTCTTGTAATTTATATTTTATAAGGAAAAGAATTATATTTGAGAGAAACTAAGACAGAAAATTAAAATTAAATGAATAGATTAATCATTGTAGGAAATGGGTTTGATCTTGCACATGGATTGCCCACATCATATTCTTCATTTTTAAATTTTATTTGGCAGGAATTTCATCAAACAACAACTAATCCATTATTTATGGAATTATTTGAAATTGACGAGATGCACTTGTCTACAAATGGGCTGAGTTATCAAGACTATAAAGATTTTTGTAGTAAAATGAAATTTAATTATAGGAGTAGTAACTATATGTTTAAAGATTCTCATTATGGATCTACAAGTTTTAACCTTTTTTATAGAAACACTTTATCTTTTGATGAGGATTATCAAAAAGTATTTTCCTTTAAGAATAAATTTTTTGAATTAATAACAGTTAGACAGGCAATTAATTGGGTGGACATTGAAAACTCTTATTACCAAGTTTTGATATCATTAATTACAGGCGAAGGAAAATATATGCATATAGGCACTGTTAAACAACTAAACGAAGAATTCACTTCAATAAAAAATCTTTTAGAATATTATTTAACTGAAAAAATTGAAAAAAAATATCAGCTTAGTACTTCTTATTCTCATTGTGAATCTATTTTAAGTTTATTTGAGTATAAGTTTAAAAATTTAAAATCACAATATAATGAGGATAATCCATTCTACTTAGAATTCCCACCAGACTACAGAAAAAAACTCGAAGATTTTGATTATTTATTTTCAGAAGGATACATCGATAAATCAAATAGCGCTTATGAAAATTTCTTTTTGGATTTCAACTATACTTCCAATGTAGAAAATTATGTTACTAATTTAAATTTTAAAAATTCAAGATTTTTTGGTGAATCTTCACATATACAAATTCATGGTCAATTAAATGATGTTATTAACCCAATTAATTTTGGTTTCGGAGATGAGATGGATGATCATTATAAGTTTTTGGAAAACACAAATGATAATGATTTTCTTGAAAACATTAAATCTTTTATGTATTTGAATAATTCTAATTATAGAAAATTGTTAAACTGGATTGAAGCTGATGATTATCAAATATATATTATGGGGCATTCTTGCGGACTTTCAGATAGGACATTATTGAATACTTTATTTGAACATAATAATTGTAAATCCATAAAGATTTTTTATTATAAGGGAAAAGATGGATCAGACAATTTTAAAGAATTATCTCAAAATATATCAAGACATTTCAATAAAAAATCATTGATGAGACAAAAGGTTGTCGATAAAACACTGTCATTACCTTTGCCACAAAATGTAAGGTATGATCAAAAGACTATTTAGACAGGATAATTTTTATTTATATATTATTTTCTATAAAAAAATAATTCCCCTGATTCCTAGTCTATTATTAAGTTTTGTTAAAATTTGTGTAGTAAAAGTTTTGCAGAAATTAAAAATCGTTCTATATTTGCACCACTGAAAACAACGGTATAGCCGGAGTTTAGGGAGAGTTGGCAGAGTGGTCGATTGCGGCAGTCTTGAAAACTGTTGACTGTAACAGGTCCGGGGGTTCGAATCCCTCACTCTCCGCTAAGGGAGACATTCATTTTTGAATGTCTCCCTTTTTTTATATATTCTATACGTATTGATTTTCAACTGATTACATTATTTTGGAATAATGTAAAATGTGTTCGAGTTTTGAATATTTCTTAATATAAGAAAATATTTGCTATTAGAAGATTCCCATTCTTCATTATTATGTGTTCAATATTCCCTTAACCATTCAATCTCATAGCTCAGATACAAGAGGTAATTTATAATTTTGTTGAAGATATATGCAGTTCAGGTATTGAAAACTCTTTTGGAATTTTATTATTTTTGTTTAAAAAGGTAAAAAGACATGAATAATTGTGTGAATGGAATGAAGAAGGTAGCTACGCTATGTATATTAAGAAACAAGGATAAATTTTTGTTGCTAAAAAGACTAAAAGAACCAAATAAAGATATGTATGTTCCCGTTGGCGGAAAAATAGATCCATTTGAAAATCCTGACGATGCTGTGGTACGTGAAGTAATGGAAGAAACGGGAATTCATATTACTTCGAAACAGTTTTGTGGGATTTTAACTGAAACATCACCTGTGAAATACAATTGGATAAGTTATGTATATGTATCAGATATCGAATTTGTAGATGCCCCATATTGTAATGAAGGAGAACTACAATGGATAGATGCTGAAAATTTGGCGGATATTCCAACCCCTTTAACCGATTTATATATATACGATTATGTTTCTAAAGGTGAGGTTTTTGCGTTTAATGCTATCTATGATTCAGAATTAAATCTGATATCTTTATGGGAACAGTACAGTAATACCCAAATTAGATAATATTAAAAATTGAATAATTAATATAATGAATATAAATAGAGAGTCCATCAAGATTATAGCCTTTGATGCTGATGATACTTTATGGATAAATGAACCCTATTACCAAAAGGCAGAGGTTGAATTTTGCCAATTATTAGAAAATTATCTTCCTCAACATTCAATATCAAAAGAACTATTTGAAACGGAAATGAATAATCTATCCTTATATGGATATGGAGTGAAAGGTTTTATACTTTGTATGATAGAAACAGCGAGTAGAATCTCAGCAGGCCAATTATCTTTAAAAACAGTGAATAAGATTATAGAAATTGGGCAGGATCTATTAAGGATGCCAATTGAATTGCTGGATGGTGTAGAAGAGACATTGGCTCAACTTAATAAAAACTACAAATTGATAGTAGCCACCAAAGGAGATCTTTTGGATCAGGAAAGGAAACTAAATAATTCGGGTCTCCAAAAGTATTTTCATCATGTTGAGATTATGAGTAATAAAAAGAATAATGATTATTTAAAGCTCATGAGTAAACTTGAATGCGAGGCAGGAGATTTCTTGATGATTGGGAATTCAATAAATTCAGATATTTTGCCTGTTTTAGAAGTCGGAGCACAAGCAATACATGTTCCGTATCATGTAACTTGGGAGCATGAAAAAAATGATGAGAAAGTCAAACCAAATAATTTTTTACAGATAGAAAGTTTGGCTCAGCTTCTACCTATCCTGTTGTAGAAATGCACATTGTGGATAGTTTTTTAATGGCTAGCTATTAGATTAAGTCATAGCTATTACAATGTACGAATTATCGTTGATGGAATTTTTGAAAAATGTTCAATAAACTTAAGGAGACATTCAAAAATGAATGTCTCCTTTTTTTATGTTCTAAATTGCTTGATTTCCGGTCGGCTATACTGATATTCATCATTGTAAAGGCTTCATTAGCTACACGCCTAAAACGGTCAAGCTGGTCTACAACCAGATAGTTTACTGTTTTATGACGCTTTGTTATGAAATCTTTTAGTTTTATAAAATCAGACGGTCAAATGTTATAGGTTAGATTATTCTTACTTGCTATGAAAAAATTGCATACCTGACGAGAATCGTATTTGTTTTCATGCAAGACAACCATCAATTCATCTTTTCTTCTAATTCCCGCTTCAAAGTAGAAATCCGCTCATCTTTATCATTATGATGCCAGCCCGGAGCATTGAATATATACCCCAATTTCGCTTTCCATGTAGGTGCATTTCGGACATCCTTTATCATATTTCCAAACTCATCAAAGACGATATGAAAAACATTATAAGTATGAATGTTATGATAAATGCCGTACTCCGTCGTTTTCTTTTCTTCCGCTTTGTACGTGCCGAAAAGATGATCCCAAATCATCAAAATACCTCCATAGTTATTATCTAAATCTTCAACTTTTCGAGAATGATGCACCCGATGATTGGATGGAGAATTGAATATTTTATCGAACCACCCTAATTTTCCAATAGCATTAGTATGCGGCCAAAATTGAAAAATCAAGTTAAATTGATGCATCATAGCAATCATAATAGGATGAAAACCAATAATGATAAAAGGGATATACCAAATATCTCGATATATGATTTCAAACCACCCTTGACGTAATGCAATAGCAAGACTCAAATGATTAGCCGAATGATGATTGACATGACCTGTCCAAAATAATCTGATTTTATGACTCAATCTATGATGCCAGTAAAAGCCAAAATCCTGAACAATCATAACCAATAACCAAAGCCACCAGTGATCCGCATGCCATTTTAAAGTGAAGAATTTATTGAAATCTTTGATCCCGAAAATATCAGTAAGTCTAAAATGATTGTAAATCCAAAAAAAGTAGGACAATGAAATAGCTTTCATCCCAAAGTCTAATATTACTGCCCCTATCCCCAATCCGATACTCGATACATTATCTTTGATGAGTCTTTTTGTGAATACTTTTTGAGGAATCTGATACAAAAATATTTCCCCTACTATCAACAAGATAAACACAGGAATAAAATAAGTAACAGGATCGGTAAAATCCAATGGACAGAATAGGCCAATACTATGAAAAAAACGGTTATCTTTTCTTTTCATAAGCCTTGATTTTATCGGATAATTCTGTTCTTTTTTTCAATGTCAACCACTCCCAACACCAACATCAATTGGGCTAAAACATAAGTAATCATCACAACAAGTTCTTTCCCAATACTATGCTGTACGAAAATATTAATGGCCAATACAGAATCTGATATTACAAACAAAACAGCTCCCAGGATTAATAATAAAGAATAAGTTCTGATACTAAAATACAGCATCGTAGCAATGGTAATTCCGTAAATTACCACGGGTATCTTCATTTCGTTTAAATAAGGATATATATAGTAAATAAATGAACCTAAATATAGAAAAACAAAGGGAAGCCAACTCCATGCATTTTTCTTTTTAATCTTCAAAAAATAAGCGATGTAACAAATATGAGCCAATAAAAAGCTTCCCAAACCGGGTATAAATCCCCATCCAAATAACAAAAACACATCACCCAAAAAGCTCAAAATTAATCCAGATAAAAACCATTGGTTGATCCGACATATATTTTGTTTAGAATACGTAAAATAAAACCAGATAACAATAGGTAACAACAGTGGCTTGGTAAAAAACCGCCAAGAACTATGATCCATAGCAATAAATATTAAATCAAATGCAAAAACAATGGCAAGAAGGACTAATAACAATTTGATATTCACAGACTTTATCATGGTACTTTTTTATTGCAATCTTTTAATTATCTTTTTTCTTGTTACAATATGGGTATATCTCCGGTTTGTGCCAAGTTATTCTATATGTGGCACTTAGCTCAGATTGTTAAATTACAAATAAAATTGAGATAAAATACTTTTGAAATATAAAAATACAATGCATCACACTTTAGTTTATTTTATGTTTTAGAAATAGACTATTATTATTAGAAATATTATTTAAGTTTATACAGTTTAATCACAACGGAAAGGCTTATGAAGTTCTGGCTGCAGCACCAGGTATGGATAAAAATGATTTTCAGATCAGGCTGGATGGTAACCTGCTTACCATTTTATCAGCGAAGGAAGATCGTAAAGAGACAAAAGATGAAAATTTCACAAGAAGAGAATTCAGTTACCAATCTATCAAAAAAGTTTTGAGCTTCCAAAGATGTTGTGGATCAGGATAATATTAATGCAAAATATGAAAATGGCCTTTTAATGTTAACCATCCCGAAAAAAGAAGATGCGAAGCGGAAACCACCAAGAATGATTAAAATATCATAGAAATAACTACAAAATTGGCTACCAAAAGAGTAGCCAATTTTTTTTTATTTTTGAAAATACAGACAGATTAACTTACATCTTTGAATTATTTGATTCAAAGATGTATTACAATATTATATTCTCTTACTCTACCCAGAAATATCCCACAGAGTATGTTTGGGCTTTCCCCGCCACAATTACCCTTTCGTTTTTGTTCTCACAATAGAGCTGTCCGCCTCTTTCAGAGATCTGACGAGCAAAAAGCTTATCTTTTCCTAATCTTGATGACCAGAAGGGAATCAGTGAACAGTGTGCAGAGCCGGTAACCGGATCTTCAAGAATGGAGGATTGTGAGGTGAAATATCTTGAGACAAAATCACAATCAGTACCCGCTGCTGTTACTACAACGCCGCCAGGATCCAGATTGATAAGATCAAAAACGGATCTTTCAATGTTGATATTCTTTATATCTTCTTCAGAATCGTATACCAGTACATAATCTCTTGATTTTAAGACTTCTTTCGGCTGTATAGTAAGTGATCTGGATATAATATCCGGAAGAGCAGAGGCTTCGGGCATTCTTGATGGAAAATCCATATAATACATTCCATCTTTAACATCTACTGTCAGTTCACCACTTTTGGTTTCAAAAATGATTCTATTACCCTGATAATGTAAGAGGGAAACAAGACAATGAGCGGTAGCAAGAGTAGCATGCCCACATAAATCCATCTCTATTTCAGGGGTAAACCATCTTAAGTGAATGGTATCACCGTTATCAATGAAAAAAGCGGTTTCTGCTACTGCATTTTCACGGGCTATTTTTAAAAGGGTTTCATCCGGTAACCAGTTTTTTAATGGAACAACACAGGCAGGGTTTCCATGGAAAACAGATTCTGTAAAAGCATCTATCTGATATAATTCTAACTTCATAGGTTGTGAAAAATTTGTGAAGAATAAAGATAGTTCATTTCCTGCAGGAAGTCCTCTGATATTCATGAGAAAAATATTTCAGATTCTATTTTTATACAAATAAATAATGACTTTTTATGGTCCTGTTTTGTAATAATTTTTCCACACTAAAATGGAGATTTATTTACATCTATTTTTTCAAAAAGGATTTCTGAAAATTTAGCTTTGTACTAAATAAAACGGGAAACAATGAAAAAATATAATCATGATTTTCTTCATTCAAGTCTTTCGGGAATACCCATGGTTAAAGTCTTCAATCTTTTGAAAAGACTCTGAATCGGCAATTGTTTTCCTAAGATTTCTTCACTTCATTAATAACTCATAATCAAATAATAATGTTTAAAAACTTTACTACATTATCAGTAGCAGTGGCTTTGCTCTCTTACGGTATTGTGTCTGCTCAAAGTGTCGGGATCAATACAGCTCAACCAGGTTCAACACTGGACGTAAACGGATCTTTAGCTGCGAAATACAGTGCTGTTACTTCCGCAGCTTATACAATGACTTCTGCAGATTTTCATATCTCGTATAACGGAACTACTAATGCTGCTTTTACATTACCAACAGCAATATCTGGTACAGGTAATTTCAAAGGCCGTATGTATACCATCAGAAATAATACGGCTTTTACCATTACAATAACTCCTTCAGCTTCAGAAACAATTAATGGTAATGCAAGTATGGCAGTAGGTCCTAATCAGAGTCTTCAGCTGATCAGTACAGGTCTTACGGGAGCTGCTTCTACATGGGATATCTCAGGAAGCGCAAATGTAACGGCAAGCAACGGCCTTACAGCTGTAGGGCAGGAGGTGAGACTTGGCGGTACACTTTTACAGAATACAGCCATTGATTATTTGGACAAAGCATTATATTTCAGAAGCAATGTAGATGGCGCAGGACTGACATCCATCAGCAATACGAATTCCGGAACTAATGCTTCCGCTCTTTTAAGGCTCACGAATGATGTGGGAACTTCTATGGATATGTTTCTTAATTCTTCCACCAAAACAACTGAAGGTGGAGCTAATGCAGGAATCATAAACAATATTGGAGGAGCGCTAACGATAGCGGGAAATAATAATGTTGCCCAGTTGAAGCTCAGCCAGGCGAATGGAGGAGATTACCTTTTTAACGGAGACAGAAAGCTTAACTTCAATGGAGACGGTGATATTACAGCTTTTGGGACTGCCGGCAATTCAGTGAATGCTTTCAATGGTCTTCTTACTTTAAAAGGAAACAGTAATAATCCTGCATTTGCTCAGGTAACACTTGGCACTACAGGTCTTAGATACTATTATGGTAACAGTGTTAACAGTATGCTTGACATCGATGGTAATGGAGATATCAATATGAACAGACCGGAAGTTGGTGGTATTGGTGGAAATAAAGTGGCAGCCACCAAAGGACATCTTGATTTAAGCGGATACAATACGCTGAATGGCTCTGTAACCCAGATTTATCTTGGGGCGGAAGGATTCAAGTACAGCTACAACGGAAGCACTAAGGTGACAATTGATGGTAACGGGTTGGTGAGTGCTGCAGGTGGTTTTGTCAATACTTCGGATATGCGTTTAAAAACTCAGGTTAAAGAAATAGGGTATGGTCTTACTACCATTATGGCATTAAAGCCGAAACAATACGAGCTGTCAGCTAATAATCAGATTAAAGAAGGTAAACCGGCTGTGAATCCGACACAGAAGACTCAGCATAAAATAGGATTCCTGGCACAGGATCTCTATAAAATAATTCCTGAAGCCGTCTATAAACCAAAAGATGATACCAGAGAAGCCTGGGCTGTTGACTACGCTTCACTTGTTCCTGCCCTTACAAAAGCTATTCAGGATCAGCAGGCTGAGATAGAAGAACAGAAAACCAAAATCAAAAAAATAGAAGCAGAAATGGAAGCCATCAAAAAGAAACTGGGATTGTAATAAACTGGTGCAATATTTTGGACTTAAAGTTATTGCATTTCCGATTCTAAGAACACACACTAAAAAGAATACCTTATCCTGTTGGAAGACTATTTTAATAAAACATTCCCTCTGTTTTTATTAAAATATTCCGGGATTTAGGGTTTAAAATATTCAAATTTTTTATTTTCCAATACGTCGCAAAAGCCTGCTATTTGCAGGCTTTTGTATTAATGAATCTGGTTTTACAAATAATCTTATTTCAGGTTTTCCTTAAAAAAAACATCCAGTTTATCGAAAGGGATAATTTCTGTTTTGTCGTAAAGATCTGTATGTACAGCGTCAGGAATGATTATTAACTCCTTAGGTTCGGCAGCCATCTTGTAAGCATCCTCACTGAAGTATCTGGAATGTGCTTTTTCTCCGGCAATAATCAGTACTGGACGGGGAGAAATTTCTTTGATATAGGTGAGTAATGGCATATTCATAAAAGAGAGTGCATTGGTTGCATTCCAGGAACCAATTGAGTTTAATGAACGTTTATGAAACCCTCTCGGAGTACGGTAGTAATCAAAGTATTCTTTTACAAACTGAGGTTCATCTCCTTTCAGTTTTTCAGCATTCAGCCTTGGTCCGGGCTGAAATGTTCCCTTTTCTGCATCTTTCCAGCGTTGTTCACCAAGTTGCTGTAACAATTGCGTACGCTGTTCCGGAGTGATGGCGTCATAATATCCTCTGGACATTACCCGTGACATATCATACATACTGGTTGTTGCAACCGCTTTTATCCGTTGATCCACTGCTGCAGCATTTAATGCAAACCCTCCGAATCCGCATATTCCGATAATTCCTATACGGTTTCTGTCCACTTCTTTCTGTAATCCCAGAAAATCTACTGCAGCACTGAAATCTTCCGTATTGATATCAGGAGATGCCACACTTCTCGGTTCTCAGCCACTTTCCCCGGTATACGACGGATCAAATGCCAATACAATAAATCCACGTTCTGCCATCTGATTGGCATAGAGACCGGATGACTGTTCTTTTACTGCCCCAAAAGGTCCGCTTATGGCAATAGCTGATAGCCCTTTATTTTTAACGAGGGATAAAGGACTGTATAGATCACCGGTAAGTAATATTCCGTAACGATTTTTAAAATGTACTTTTTTACGGATAACATTGTCACTCAGTTTAAAAGTATAGTGTTCGTTTTTTTCTGTATTTTTCATTTTCTTTTCATTTTGCTGTGCATAAGCTTTTCCTGTTAACAGCAATGCAAATGCTGTTAAAATTGTCCATTTTTTCATGGGAATATTTCTTTAGATAGGTTTAATGATTTTTGCAGGAACTCCTCCCGCAATGACATTGTCCGGAATGTCTTTATTGACAACTGCTCCGGCAGCTATTACACTATTCTCGCCTATGGTAACTCCGGAAAGAATGGTTGCGTTAGCTCCAATCCATGCATTCTTTTTAATATGAATACGTCCGGGAATAAGAGAGTGGCGGTTTACTGAAGAAACAGGATGTGTTTCAGAAAGTAAACTGACGTTGGGAGCGATTAAAACATGATCTTCTATTGTAATACCTCCCAGATCAAGAAATGTACAGCCGAAATTGATGAACACGTTTTTACCGATTTTTGTATTCTTTCCGTAATTGATATATAATGGAGTAAAGATGGTCGTGCTTTCTTCGATGTATTTACTGGTGATCTGACCTAAAAACTCCCTGATTTCTGCCGGATCAGAAGAACTGTTCATTCTGATCAGTAATTTCTTTGTTTCAAAAGAGGCTTCACGCATTCTGAAGGCCTGCGGATCATCTGCAGGAATTGTTTCCCCTTCTGTGAGCCGTTCAAAAATATCCTGTGTTTTCATTATCATTTATTTACAGGACAAAATTAAAAAGTGAACCTCACAGTACTATTACTGCGAGGCTCAAATAACTTTTCTCTGAAGCTCAGGTTAAATTTCCTTCGGTGAAAATCCGTA
Source organism: Chryseobacterium indologenes (assembly GCF_002025665.1). Classification (GTDB taxonomy): domain Bacteria; phylum Bacteroidota; class Bacteroidia; order Flavobacteriales; family Weeksellaceae; genus Chryseobacterium; species Chryseobacterium metallicongregator. The sequence goes on from NZ_CP018786.1 coordinate 1,890,037, forward strand.
TTGTTTTTTGAATGCTGTGGAAAAGTGTGAAGGATTTTTAAATCCAACCTCTACATAAACATCCTGTACTTTCCTGCCTTCGTTTTTCAGTTTGAAATAGGCGGCTTCAAGACGTTTTCTGATCAGCCATTTTTGCGGGCTCAGGTCACTTATCTTTTGGAAATCACGCTTGAAAGTGGCAAGACTGCGGCCGGTATAGGAAGCAATTTGTTCCATGGTAAGCTCATCCATATAATTTTCATTCATGAACTCCATAATATCAATTTTCCACGGCTCTGTAAAATCAAACAAAATAGGAAAAAAGATCTCTGAATGATTGAGTAAGGCGTAGATTCCTTCCTGTAATTTAAGATGAACAACCCCTTCAGTTGGTCTTGTATTCTCCTCAAAATAAGGAGTAAGCGATTGAAATAGGCTTGTAATATCGGCACGCGGTTCTATTTTAAATACATTTTCTTCAGAAAAATGAACCTTCTGAGGCAGATCCGATTTATTTAGTTTATGATAAAAATCCCGGAGTAAGTTACGGTTAAAGGTTAATGAAATACCCTTGTAAAGTTCATCACCTTTACTGTTTTTATACATTAGCAGACGATGGTTACGCCGTATAAAAGCACATTCTCCTGCTGTTATGGTTATTTTTGTATTCCGGTCTTCAATGATTTGTTCTCCTGAATACAAATAGAGCAGTACATGTTCGGGAGTTGCATGAATACATTTTTCACTGTAATCCGAAAAACAGGAAAAAAATATTCCTGAGTAATTTATGGTTTTCAATAGGTCAGTCTGTTCCATCTTGTGCTAAAAATATAAGGTCTGTAATAACAAAGTTAGTTATTAAATGCTAAGTTTTCTTTTCTTTACGGCTCAATATATATTTCTTAGAAGCTCATCAATCAATTTATCTGCAGGTTATTTTTTGATGGTTGCAATTGTTCTTCATCATTGTAATTCATTATATTAGCTGCCTAAAGTATTAATTTGCACTTATTATGTGTATATAACTATAAGGTGCAGCGATGTATTTTCATAGAAAACATTAACCAAAGGATTTAACCATGAAGCAGACTGTTACAGCTTTCTTTTTCTTGTTTGTATTGGGTGTAAAAGCACAAAAACAAGCTATTTCCTCTGATACAATTTCTATTTTTTTTGATGAGCTAAACACCGCTTCAAAAAAGAATATCGGACTTTGGAACAAAGATTTATATGGTCCTATGATGTTAATCGATCCGAAAACCAGAGAATTTTTTGCCAACGAGCCGGATTCGGAGGGAATTCTGAAACGTAATGGCACTATCTATTCCGGAGTTTTGCCTGCTGCTGTCAACATCGCAAATACCGCTATGAATTGGGGTGGAAAAAGATGGGCAATGATCATGCTTCCTCTTTCTCAAAATAAGGAAAACAGGATTAATCTTTTGGCTCATGAGTCTTTTCACAGCATTCAGCCTTCATTGGGATTTACTCTTAACAATGCAGAAAATAATCATCTGGATCAGAAAGAAGGGAGGATTTACCTTCGTCTCGAATTGGAAGCGCTAAAGCAGGCAGTCCGATCATCTTCAGAAAAGGAATATACCCATCACCTCACCAATGCATTGACCTTTAGAAAATATAGGAATAGGCTTTACAAAGGTTCAGAGACTACAGAAAACCTGCTGGAACTGAATGAAGGAATTGCTGAGTTTACAGGGCTGATTGTGAGTGGCAGAAATAAAGATCAGACAGGATTATATCTTTTGAATAGCATTGATGGTTTTATGAAAAATCCAACATTTGTACGTTCATTTGCTTATTATACAACACCTGTTTATGGATATTTGCTGTATCTTAAAGATCCGGACTGGAACAAAAAAATTAATGCAAAAACTGATCTGACCGGCTATTTCATTAAAGCATTTGATATAAGGATTCAGACTGACCTGCAAAAAGCAGTTGAAAAACTATCTGACAATTATAATGGTACATCAATTATAAAACAGGAAACCGATAGAGAAGAACAAATGAAAAAACGTATTGCTGAATACAAACTTAAATTCATTCAACAGCCTCACTTTGAAATCAAATTTGAAAAAATGAATGTTTCGTTTGATCCAAGAAATATTGTGCCTGTAGAAGATCAAGGGACAGTATATCCCAATATCCGGATTACTGATTTGTGGGGTATTCTGACAGTTGAAAATGGAGCATTGATGAGCCCCAACTGGGATAAAATTTCAATATCAAATCCAGTGAAAACTGAAAATAAAAAAGTATCAGGGGATGGGTGGATCCTTGAACTGACAGACGGCTATACCATAGCTAAAGATGAAGACAATGGAAATTATAAATTGATTAAGAACTGATATCCACAAAAAAGCATCACTATTTCGGTGATGCTTCTTATTTTGTAATAAGATTAATGATACCATTTCTTTTTCAAGAATAAACTGGCTTTTACCAGAAGTATTAAAACCGGAACCTCTACCAATGGACCAATCACGCCTACAAATGCCTGCGGTGAATGAATGCCAAAGACTGAGATGGCCACAGCAATAGCCAGTTCAAAATTATTTCCGGTAGCAGTAAAGGCTATAGATGCATTTTTATCATAAGAGACTTTTAATGTTTTGTTGATCATAAAACTTATAAAAAACATCAAAACAAAATAGATAACCAATGGGACGGCTACTTTGATGACATCCATTGGTAATTCCAGTATTTTAGAACCTTTTAAGCTAAACATCAGTACGATGGTAAATAACAAGGCATACAATGTCACAGGAGATACCTTAGGCACAAATTTTCTGTTATACCAGTCTTTACCTTTTGATTTAATCAGGAAATAACGACTAAGAAATCCTGCCAGAAAAGGAATTCCCAGATAAATCAATACGCTTTCTGTGATGTCCCTCATAGAAACATTCACATTAAAGCTTGCCAGACCAAGTTGAGTAGGAAGTACATTGATAAACAGCCAAACCAGAAAACTGTAAGTGAACACCTGAAAGATACTGTTTAAGGCCACCAATAATGCTGCATATTCTCTGTTTCCTTTGGCGAGATCATTCCAGACAATAACCATGGCAATACATCTGGCCAATCCAATGAGAATTAAGCCTGACATATAATCAGGTTCATGTCTTAAAAAAAGGATGGCAAGACCAAACATCAGAACCGGGCCAATAATCCAGTTGAGCAATAAAGAAATGCTGATTACTTTTTTATCTTTAAAAACCAACGGCAGAAGAGTATAGTCAACCTTAGCTAATGGCGGATACATCATCAAAATGAGTCCGATGGCCAGAGGAATATTAGTAGTACCCACCGACTGTGAATTGATAATAGTAGGAATGACCGGGAAAAAATGTCCCAAAGCAATTCCTATCCCCATAGCCAGAAAGATCCATAAGGTAAGATAACGGTCAAGAAATTTTAATCTGGGCTGCATGATTATTTTTTGATTTTAGAAAAAACATAAAACATTTCTGTTGCAATTTGTAAGCTTCTTTCAGTATATACTGCTGTTTGTTCCGGTGTATGATCTGAAATCTTAGGATCTTCAAATGTGATCGGAATTCTTTTTTCTGCACCGGGAATAAAAGGACATCCACCATCTGCCTGCGAACAGGTCATAATTGCTGCAAATCCCGAAACAGGATTGAACAGACTCTCGTATTTTTTTGAAAAGCCAATTATTGGAAGGCTGTTATCATCATATTTTATAGCATATACAGGATTGGTTGTATCGGCAATGCCGAAAATTGAAAAGCCCTGTTCTGCTAAAACTTCCGCGATCTTAGGAAATAATGCCGTTGTTTCCGTTCCTCCGGAATAGCAATGGACTTGCGGAATGGTAAAGAAAGAAGCTGCCACCTGTGCCCAAATCTGTGCCAGATGGCTTCGTCGGGAATTGTGGGTGCAGATAAAATTCAGGTTGATTTCTTGGCTATCATCCACTTTTTGCTGTATAAAACTGATCAATGGTTTCAAAACCTCTTTTCTATCGGTATCTATAGCGTCCCATTTCAGAGATTGAACCGTATTTAATAATTCTTGATACATAATTTATTCGTATTAATTAGCAGCATCCTGATCCCGGAGTGCAGGCTGATGCTGGGTTTACAGATAATTCAGACAGATTTTTCTTTTGTTTTTCGGAAGGAATTCCGCAGGCTTCCTGTGCAAGGCAGGCTGTTGTTTTATTTTTCAGTACAAAGTTTTTTCCGTTAAATTCAAGGTTATATTTTCCAATGGTTTCTCCCTGATATTCAACTTCAATTTCGTTATCTTCTATCCCGAGTTTTTCTTCAGAAAGCAGAATGATATGAAGCAGTTTTCCCGGTTTCAGTCGGTGTTCATAATCATCAGTATCCCATAGCTGAAAGTTGACCACTTTTTCATTTCTGATTACTCCGCCACAATCGATAAAGTTTTTAATGATCTGACCCACTTCTGTTACATGGAAATGTTCAGGGACAAAATTTCCGTTTTCTAATTGAAATTCAACATTTTTCAGGGTGGGAAGAATTTCCTTAATTTCTGATAGTCTCATAGTAGATTAAAATTTAGTGTTATAATTTTTTAAACGTTATATTGCAATATTACGATGTATTAGTTCAAAAAAATGCCTTAACAGCATTGTTTTATACTAACATCCTGATTAAAAAACAGGTTGAATTCATTTTGAAACTGCTTCCAGTTGCTTTCATTAATGCAGTAGCATACAGATTTTCCTTCAATGGAACCTTTGATAATTCCTATATTCTTCAACTCTTTTAAATGCTGAGAGATCGTAGCCTGTGCCAATCCAAGTTCTTCAACAAGATCATTACAGATGCATGCTTTTTGATTAATGATATACTGTAAAATAGCGATTCTTGCCGGATGTCCCAAAACTTTAAGCAGAGAAGCCAGCTTATTTTGCTCGTCAGTATAAATTTCTGTTTTAGTAACTCCCATTATTGTATTTTATATTGCAATATTACGATGATAAATTAATTAAGCAATGAAAAAATTTCATAATTTTAATTTTTGATATTTAAATTATTGATTGTCATTGTTTTAAAATTCAATGAATCATGTCTGAAATAAAAAGATGAAGCAAAAACAGGCTTCATCTTTTATTTGTTGTTATGGTAAACTAATCTTTTTGCCTTGTTCAGGGAAGATGTAATTTACTTTTAAAGGATTGTTTTTCAATAATTCCTTTTTGATAAGCTCAGGATTATCGCCTGTAGGTTTTCTGTGAGTAACCACGATGTTGAGACCCTCAAGGCTGCTTTGTCCGGTCTTTTCTTTGAGTTTGCTCAATTCCTCATTCAGCAGATTAGGAGTAAGATGTCCAAACAGAAGATGTTCTGGCTGACTGTTGGGGAAAGAAACTTCAATTAATATCGTATTGAGCTGTCTTTTTTTAACAAGAGGAGCTGCTATATTCCAAAGTTGATCCAGACGGTCAGATTTTTCTATACGGTCTGCTCCTGTATCTCCAAGATAAAGCAGATAATGATTCTCTCTTCTTACCAATGCGGCACTGCTTTTATATGGATTTACGTGGCTCAATTCATAACCTGTTATAAAAAAAGGTGTTTTAGGTGCGGGAATTTCAGTTCCTGCCTGCAACTCATTGTAATGGTATTTTCCAAGGATAGGTTTCTGTCCCTGATCTGCAAAATTGATCCAGGTATCTGTAATAAAGTAATGATTCTGTAAAATTTGAATCACAGGAGCTATAGCGAAAATATCTTTCTTAGAATCAGCCGGAGAATTGATGATAAGGCCGGATAAATGATCAAGATGACCATGGGATACAAAATATCCTTTTATCTGATCTTTTAAAACCGTTTCTGCTGATCCTTCTAGACTTTTTAGTTCAATCGCTTTTCGGATTCCTGCATTTACGGTACCGGCATCCAGGCAGAGAAATGCATTGTCTTTCGGAGCGCCTACCAGATAGGCAGATAAATTGTCTTCCTGCTCACCACCATATATTCCTAAGGGAATTACATCAAAATTTTGTGCCTGGCAAACAATATTCAGAAGAACCAATAAAGAAAGTGCTGTTTTTTTCATAATACGTATAATAGAAAACCATCTTTTTCGGGATGGACAAAGCAAATTTACGCTATTTTTTGATGACAGAATCTCCGAATCAGTAAAGCCTGCTGAAAATGAGCAGGCTTTATTTTGACTATTATTTTATTGAGGCTGTTGCTGGGTTACACAATGAACCATTCCTCCATTGGCAAATAAGTTACGACAATCAATTCCAACTACCTGCTTGCCAGGATACAGCTGTTGGATAATGTTGTTGGCAACTGCATCATTCGGGTCATTATAATTAGGAACCAATACACGGTTATTGGCAATATAATAATTGATGTATGAGGCACGACCTACGTTTTTACCGTAAGTAGTGATCACATCATTTCTTGTTAAAGGCACTTTTACAAACTGATAGGCAGCTCCGGTTTTTGTGGTTGCATCATACAGTTTATCAATATCTCCATTGGGAACCTGCCAGTAGGCAAGATCGTCCGGATTCATTGTGATAATGGTAGATGAATTGGCAAATCGGGCAAACCCGTCAATATGCATGTCGGTGATATCCAGACCGGCTTTTCCATTCAGCCAGATAAATTTGGTAACTCCGAGGTTTTTAGTAAATATGGCTTCTGCCTGTTGTTGCGTCATCCCCGGATTTCTGTTGTTATTCAGGATAGAACTTTTACAAGCCATCAATACTCCGTTTCCGTCAATTTCCACACTTCCTCCTTCATTAATCATGACTGAATTAAGATTGATTTTTGGAATATTCGTATCTGCTGATATTTTAGATGGAATTGCATTACATTTACTGTAATCTGCCTTATTTCCCCATCCGTTAAATCCCCAATCCTGAATAAATAACTGTCCGTTCTGATCTTTTACATAAATAGGACCGTTATCTCTTACCCAGAAATCATCTGTAGGATAAATTTTGAAGTTGATATTGGTAAGAGGAACTCCTGCAGTGTTGAGTAGTCCTACAATACGATTCTTTTCTGCACCGTCATAAGCAATAATGTGAACTTTTTCACTTTGTACAAGCTCTTTGGTCATGGCTACCCAGGTGGCATCCAGACGGTTTCGGTAGGTAGTTCCGTATTGATACTGGTGTGGCCACTGAAGCCAGGTTCCTTCATGGGTTGCAGACTCTTCCGGCATTTTATAAAGAGCTGTTGCAGGGTTCACTGTATCCGGATTCTCTATTATAGGATCTGTTTGAGAACAGGAAAGTAGAAGAGCAGGTAATAACAGGAACATGATTTTCTTTTTTTGCATAATTGATCTATTTTTAACAGGGCAAAATTAGATCAGCAAAAGTTTTGAAAGTTGTCCCAAATTGACAACTTACTTCAATGGCAATAAAATATAGGTCAGCTGTTTTTCCTTGTCGTTTCCGTTTTCAGCATGATTTTCATACTTTTCAATGATGGGAGTGTGTGAAAACTCAAGACCTGAATTAAAAATCCAGCGGGAGTAGATCTTCGTGTAGGTGTCGTCTATTGTTTCGTAGCTTCCGGAATGGGTAAAGCGGGCATATTTACCCCCGAATATCATTTTTGAAGGAAGCTTTTTATTTCCGGATTGAACAGATGAGCATGAATCATAGCGGCAGTTGATTTCAGTTTTAATCAAAGGTTCATCGGCTATAACTCCAAAATATTCTACCCCAGAGTCAGGGAAATCATTTTCCATGAACTTTTCCCATAACACTTCAATTTCTTCATTGTTATAATAGGTGTTAATGCTCTGATAATATACCTGTACGGGCTTCAGATATACAATTTCGGGTTCCAGTAAGACCTCTGAGGTAACAGGGATGATTGCATCTCCACAAAGAAGCTGTTCTTTACTTTGTCTTGCAACTTTAGGGGAAATCCCAAAATGTTGTTTAAAGGCTTTGGAAAAAGAAGCGATATTGGCAAAACCTACTTCAATGGCGATGGAGGTGAGATTTTCCTGAGTATAAAGAATCCGTTTATAGGCATTTTCTACCTTCAGCCTTTGTTGGAAAGCACCTATTGTCTCCCCACAGCTGTACTTGAAAATACGCTGGATATTCCGGTAAGAATAATGAGAAATGTCTTCCAGCTCCTTTACAGAAACAGGCTGGTCGTAATTCTTTTCCATGAAATTGATAACTCTGTAAATACAATTCAGGTTGTCTTCCATAAGCATTGAAATTTTTCCGAAACTGGTAGTAAGAAATAAATTACAAATAAAAGAAATAAAAAAATATCTTGACAATATTGTATTTTAGCTTTCGGTAAAAATAGATTTAAAAACAATAAATTTTACCGTTATAACAAAAACAACCAAGAAATTACTATTAAGCATGGAAAAAGATTTGTCAGAATTAACGGATCAGGAGCTGATAGAGAAAAAAAGAACTATTGAAGCCAGAAATGTTGTGAATGCTATCATCCTGGGAGTATTAGCTGGAATTGCTATTTACAGTACCATAACCAAAGGGATTAGTTTCACTACTTTCTTACCCATACTTCTTGCTTTTTTTGTGGCCAACAGCTGGAATAAAGATAAGAAAGGTTTGAAAAGGGAAATGGACGCCAGAAATATGAAATAATGCAGGAATTTAACAGAAAAACAGAAACTGGTGCTGTAGCCTATTTTCGTTATTGCATCAGAAACGGAGATATAAAAGGAGCATTAAGCTGTTTTTATCCTGAAGCAGTTTATATAGACCGCGATGGAAGAGAGTGGAGAGGACTTGAGCAGATAGAAAAGGCAATGAATGAGATTTGCTGCTTAAAACTGGATATTCAAGGTGAAACTCCGCATATCACAGTTGTAAATGATCTGGCGATGTGGCAGGATCAGTGGGAAATGACAGGAGCTGCTCCGGATGGGCATCCTATTCATATGAAAGGCAATACATCCTGTGTTATGAAAAGAAATGAAGAAGGAGAGTGGCTATGGTTGGTTGACAATCCTTTTGGCTCTGCTGTGCTTAAAAATGACAATCTGGTATAAAATGATTTTGTTTCTTAAAAAATAAAAACCTTCAGATGAACTGAAGGTTTTACTTTTATATTATTTTACTGATTTTTAGTTACGTAAGAATTGACCGATCCCGGGAGAATCAAAAGTGAATGCATTCTGATTTTCAGATTTGTCAATTTTATTATTGATAGTTAATGCCCATAATATAAGTTCTTTGCAGAAATTCTGGTCTTCTTTGCTCAATTCTGAAGTATTTTCTTCCACTACAGTTGTCAGAGGTAATATCTTATCAAGTTTAGCATAAAATTCTTCATCTGTATCATTGTAATTAAGTTCTAAATGATTTTTGTTGAACCACCTGATCAGGTCAGTGTACGGTGTTTTGATTCCTTCTTTTTCCAGTTTTGAAATACGTGGGAAGAGGCTTTCAAATTGGGTGATGACGGCTTTATCAATTAAGATTTTGGCTACATAATCAGCTCCTTCCTGTTCACCTTCATATACCAGTTCAATTTTTCCTGTGATTGATGGAATGATCGACATAAAATCAAGCAGGCGTACAGTGGTTTTTTCTGCACCGGATTCAATCAAACGTAGTTTCGCTGCTGCGATTAAATTTTCCATAGCACTGATGGTAAGACGGGCACTGACTCCGCTTTTCGCATCCACATATTCGCTGATACGGGCTGCAAAAGCAACCTCTTCCAAAAGATCTTTCGCCAGATCAGGAATCTGAATCTGGGCTTTATCTTCAGCAGAAATCAATGCTTCCTGCTCTGTAATCTGTCTTGCAAGAGCAATGGTTTTTGGATAATGGGTAAAGATCTGAGATCCGATTCTGTCTTTCAACGGAGTTACAATACTTCCTCTGTTGGTATAATCTTCCGGGTTAGCTGTGAAAACAAACTGAATATCAAGTGGCATTCTCAGCTGGAATCCTCGGATCTGAATATCTCCTTCCTGCAAAATATTAAACAGGGAAACCTGGATTCTGGCCTGCAGATCCGGCAATTCGTTCAAAACAAAAATAGAACGGTTGGCACGAGGAATCATTCCGTAATGTAAAACACGTTCATCGGAATAAGGTAGTTTCAGCGTAGCCGCTTTGATAGGGTCTATATCACCAATTAAATCTGCAACATTCACGTCAGGAGTGGCCAGTTTTTCGTAGAAACGATGAGAACGGTGTACCCACGAAATTGGAGTTTCATCACCTAATTCAGCAAGCAGATCTTTGGCAAACTTTGAAATCGGATAAAAAGGACTATCATTAATTTCGGATCCCTTTACGATGGGCATATATTCATCAAGCAGATTAACCATACTTCTTGCAATTCTGGTTTTTGCCTGGCCGCGTAAGCCCAGCAAGTTGATGTGGTGACCGGCAAGAATTGCTTTTTTCAATTGGGGAACTACCGTGTCTTCATAACCCCAAAGTCCTTCAAATACAGGTTTTTTAGCTTTAATTCTGGCAATTAAATTAGCTTGAATTTCCTCATTAATCGTTTTATGAGTATAACCGGATTTTTTTAATTCTTTGAATGTAATATCGTTTTTCATTGTCTTGTAATACTATGTTATCTGACCAGGTTTGTATGTTAAGTCATTTAAAATCTGATCTTTATATTCTTCTTATTCTGTTTTTTTCGTAATCTTCAAAAATCATCTGTCCCAAACCTGATAATCCGGTCAGGAATGCTTTTCCTTTGTTTTGAGCTGTGAATTCCTCCACAAACTGACGCAGATAAGGATCCTGGGCAATCATAAAGGTAGTGATAGGAATTTTCAGTTTTCTTGCCTGTGCTGCTCTGTTGAAACATTGGTTCACAATTTTTTCATCCAGGCCAAAGCTGTTCATATAGAATTCACCACTGGGAAGCTGAATGCAACTGGGTTTTCCATCGGTGATCATAAAAATCTGTTTGTTGGTATTTCTTTTTCTGCGGAGAATATCCATGGCCAGCTCAAGTCCGGCTACGGTATTGGTATGATAAGGTCCTACTTTCAGATAGGGAAGGTCTTTGATCTTAATAGGCCAGGCTTCGTTTCCAAAAACAATGATATCAATGGAATCTTTTGGATATTTGCGTTTGATCAATTCCACGAGAGCCATGGCTACCTTTTTGGCTGGTGTAATCCGGTCTTCACCGTACAGGATCATAGAGTGGCTGATGTCAATCATCAGAACGGTACTCATTTGTGCCTTATGTTTGGTTTCTTCTACGATGAGGTCTTGTTCTGTCAGGCGAAGGTCTGAGATTCCGTTGTTGATCTGTGCATTTTTCAGGCTTTCTGTCATATTCACGGCAGCAAGATCATCTCCGTATTGGAAGGAACGGTTTTCTCCATCTCTTTCATCCCCAATTCCTGTTTTGTTGGTACGGTGATTTCCTGCTCCGTTTTTCTTTAGTTTTCCAAAAATCTGATCCAGTGCATATTCACGAAGCGCAGCTTCAAGCTTAGGTGTTAATATATTTTTACCTTTTCCACTTCCCGTATTGCCTTCTTCAGGATCTTCTTCCCTGATATAGCCTCGTTTTTTCAGATCTTCTTCAAAATCCTGAAGGGTGTATTCATCACTGAAAATATCATATTCCTGATCAAGCATGTCCAGCCACTCGAAAGCTTCTTCAATATCTCCAGAGGTGTGGGTAAGCAAATCTTTGAAAACATCAAAGACGCGGTCAAAATGTGATAATTCCTCCGGCACATGTTTACTGAATATAAATCCTTTTCCCTGATTAAAATTTTTATCTGTCATAAGATGATAAAGAGGTTTTGCAGTTATTTGCTATTGAATATTTCAGAAAATGTAATGAATTGTCTGAAGCATTCTTTATTTCGTTTCAAACTGAAAAGTTAGGAAAATATCATGGCAAGATTTCCTTAGAAAAATAGAAAATACTAATGATGGTGATATGGAATAAGAATATAATAGCTTGCTGTTTTTGTGGGGTTAAAAAACCTTCTACATCATTTATTTATACTGAAAATGCACAAATAAAGATTTGTGCATTTTAAATGTTATGGGAGAAAATTTGTTTTATGAATGAATAGCAATCATGGTTGCGGTCATTTTTGCAATGAGTTTTTCCTCTTTTTGATCATAGACATATCCTTCACAGATGGTAAGGGTTCTTCCTGCCTGTAAAACTTTTCCAATGGCAACAAGCTTATCCGTATTGGCTGGCTTCATAAAATTAACTTTGAACTCTACAGTCAATACATTGGCATTTTCAGGCATTGTGGTTAGAGCTGCATATCCGCAGGCGCTGTCTACAATAGTTGTGAGAACGCCTGCATGAAAAAAGCCGTTGTGCTGGGTTAGGTTTTCAGAAAATTTGCAGGTAATTTTCACCTGTCCCTGCTGAACTTCTTCTAATTGGGCACCAATTGTTTTCATGATTCCCTGCTTGTCAAAGCTTTGTTTTATTTTATTGTACATGATGATTGATTTTTATTCATGAAATTTTAATCCATCCAGCGCTTTATCTACTTTTTTATTCTCACCATACATGATAATCCCCACAAGATCCAGATGGTCTACAGGATGTTTTGCGATCTCCAGAACATTTTCTTCACCGGAGCGGGTAGCAAAAAGCTCTTGGGTATAAACTCCAATGGACAGTTCACGGTCTCTTGAGCGGCGGAATGCGCGCTGAAGTTTTTCTGTATTGTCTGCTTTATAGATGAGGGTAGGATGTTTTATAAAAGCTAAAAATTCCTCCTGATCCGCAGTTACGAATTTTTCACCATGAGTTTCCGGAAATTCAATAGCAATGCTTCCCGCCAGAAAAGAAACAACATTCAGTTTTTGCCATGGCAAGAGATCATCTTTAATGACAATGGCTACTTTTTTATCGTACATATCTTAATTTTTTAGAGATAATTCCATTTGAATGTTACAGCGCTGATAAGGTGTTGTGCGACCGGATACTTTTTGGAATCCCAGTTTATAATACAGGTTAATGGCGGGCTTCAGCATGGTATTACTTTCGAGATATATTTTTGATGCACCGGATTCTTTGGCTGTGTTGATGATTGCCTGTCCCAGCAGCCAGCCTATGTTTTTTCCCTGTGCTTTTGGAGAAACAGCCATTTTTGCCAGCTCAAAATCATAATCAGGATCTTCCATTTTGATGAGAGCACAGACCCCAAGCGGTTCATCATTATAGAGGGCGATAAGTATTTTCCCTCCTTTATTTAAGATATATTCTTCAGGGTTATCCAATGCTTTATAGTCGGCGTCTTCCATTTTAAAATAAGCGGAGATCCATTCTTCATTAAGTGCTTTGAATACAGATTGGTATTTCGGATTATAATCAACGATTTTTACGTTTTTACTTTCGCGGGTCTTTTTCTGTTCCTTTACTCTTGAAAGCAAGGATTTCTGTTCAAAAAGATGTTCCCATTCTGCAAGTGCTTCCCAGAGATTGTGTGTAGCTTCTTCAATAATTCCGTCAATAGCAAGATCTATATCTGCACATTGTATTGTTACCATTTTCTCTGCGATCTGTTTCCCTTCCGCAGTTAAGCCTACAATATTTCTTCTCTTATCACTTGATTTCAGATTATCCTCAACCAATCCTGCCTTCAGCATTTCCTTGATAATTTTTGTTACTGAAGGTTGAGAGTGTCCAATTTGTTCGGCAATCTCAGTAATGGTTTGATTGCTTTCTTCATGCAATACAAAAAATACAGGAAACCATTTGGGTGAAAAGTTTTCTACATTATACAACTCATAAATTTTAGTGGCATCTTCAGTCACTTTTGCTGTAAGCAAACGGAGCCTGCTACCTAACGCCATTTTACCTGTTCTGTTGAATAAGTCCATATTTCAAGATTTTTTATTAATAACTCTCAGTTTTGGCAGGGAAATTCATTGTTTTTACATCATCTATGTAATTCTGTGTAGCTTCTGTCATTACGGTGTGCAGATCTGCGTATCGCCTTAAAAATTTGGGTGAAAAATCTTTATTCATTCCCATTACATCCTGTATGACCAGTACCTGTCCGTCTGTACTCACACCGGCACCGATTCCTATTGTCGGGATAGAAATTTGTTGAGAAATTTGAGCAGCAAGATCAGCAGGTATTTTTTCAAGCAGTATTCCAAATGCTCCTAATTCTTCCATTAAATGGCAATCTTCTACCAGTTTTTTTGCTTCGTCTTCATCTTTTCCTCTTACAGCATACGTTCCATATTTATTGATGGATTGAGGCATTAACCCTAAATGAGCCATTACAGGAATACCGGCATCAATTATTTTTTTTACATCCTCCCTGATTTCTGCACCACCTTCAATTTTAATAGCATCTGCACCAGTTTCCTGCATCATGCGGATAGCTGCATCAAGAGATTTCAAGGGATTTCCAGACACGGTCCCAAATGGCATATCAGCGATCACCAAAGCTCTTTTGGTACCATTCACTACTGATTTTGTGTAATAGATCATTTGATCCAAGGTGATGCTTAAAGTCGTTGGATTTCCAATCATTGTATTGGATGCACTATCTCCCACAATGATTACATCAATTCCTGCTTCATCAATGATTTTTGCGGTTGTATAGTCATAAGCCGTCAAAACACTTATTTTTTCGCCTTGCTCCTTCATTTTTTTTAATTGAAGCGTGGTAATCTTTTTCTTATCGTCTTTATGAACTGACATTTTTATGTTTTTTGTTTTACACTAAATTCCTGTACTTTATATAACTATTATAAAATAACCAATTATATAACTAGTTATGCAAATGTAATAAATTAATAAGTACCATCATAAAAGTATTGAGTTAAAATTATTAATTGTATTTAAAACAGTGTCATAGAAGATCTTACAGAAGATTGTCCGTGCAATGATTTACTGTAAATAAGGAAATAATAAAGCTCCGAAATACTCCGGAGCTTTATCTATACACATCATCTTACTATTATGTATTTAAGATTACCATCCTAAATAATAATCAGGATCCAGCCAGTACGGCCAGTCTAATTTATAATGGGTCTGGAGCATTTTTTCTGCTTCACAGAAAGCACCTTCCACCCATCCTTGTTGGTCGGAATAAGCCTCCCCGATAATATGAATCTGCTCATCTATAAGCGGTTTTCTCATATAAGGCATTACATCTTTTACGGAAAAACCTGCTTTCCATGCATGGTATCCTGCACCGTAAGGGTCATCTGTCCAGTCTCTGAAATACGTTACATAGGGTTGTGGAATATCTATCCCATGTAATTCCTTCAGCTGATTCATCAATTCATTCACCATGAATTCTGTAGCCTGAACATCATCGAACTTATGCAATTCTTCTAATGAGGCAGATCTGGCAGCTCTTACTTTAAACAGAACTTTGTCATCAGAAAGCGCTTTCCAGAATGTTTCTGTTTCCATATCTCCGTAGCTTCCTAATAACATTGAGTTTTTGGTTTCAGTATCGGTACCGAAATAATAGCATTGTCTCATCGGTAAGTCTGTGATAGAATGCCCGGAATCTATTTCCAGATCTTCTCGCCACCACGGGCCTTCGAAGCCCATGAGGATTTTAAATGCGGGCTCCATAATGATAGAGCGCATATTTTCGTTCAGTTTCTGGTGTCTGCTGGCGTCAAAAAAGAAGTTGTTCTGATCCAGAAGTTCAAGTGATTTTCTTGGCATACCCAATACGATTGAATTGGCGTAAACTTTCCATGTTTCGTTACTTTGTATATTCAGAAAAGTTAATTCATATTTATGAGTAGCGGTCAAGTGATGGTCTTTGGTGAAAGTAATCAGTTTGTTTTCTGACCAGATGCGTGCTCCTTCATATTCCATATAAGTGTTGGCTACTGCATAGGCAATACTGTCATAGCCTTCCTCAATGGTTTTGTAGGTAGTATCAGCAGAGAAATCTCCAACCATATACGGAAAAGCTTCTGCAGAATTCCAGTTGATGGTATTGGAATAATAGCCGCCGGCATTGGCTAAGAATTCATACCCCTCCTGAGAAACCTGGTCTTTGATTAAGTTCCAGAAACCAATATCGTTTACCAGGCGTTTATCATAAGGAGAACTAGGGAAGTTGTAAACCATTCTTGGTTTTATAGCATCCCAGTCGCGGCTGGTTAGTTTGAATGTATAGTCATAACCATTAGGGTCAGCAATAATCAGGTTTTTATAGGTTTCAGCTACCCATGGATCTGCCATTAAGACATTATAGATAATTTTGTTGAATAGCTGATCAGAGCTGAAACCTTCATCATTTTCATTCAGATAATAGCGTGTAATCAGTTTATTGCCTTGTTTCTGTTCTTCTGTCCATGCATTTTGTTTGAAACGTTCTTTTCTGATGTACATCAACAGTTTCTCAGGTTCTCCCATATGGAAAGGGATAGGAGTCATTTTATCTTTCAGAACCTGGCTTCTTTTGCTCAGATCTTTTTCTGTTAAAGGATAACCTTCAATCAGTGTTGTTACAATTTCCTGAGAAGTCAGATAGCGCATTCCTCCGAGCTCACCCCAGAAATTCATTCCCGGCATAATTACGGATTCAAGTCTTCCACCTAATTTGTCACTCATATCGAAGATCTGTACTTCATGAGCTTTGTATTTATTATCTGTTACCAAACGGAAAGCGGTGTATAATCCTGAAGTTCCTGCACCGATGATGGCTACTTCTACTTTCAGATCGGGCTGCATTCCCGGATACAGCGGTGTATTTTTATTTACGTTTTCTTGATTCATGGTTCTATAATTTTAAAGTGCTAAGAAATATTTATATCCTAATCGGAAGGGTGTAATATCGAAATCTGTATGTCCGTCCAATGCAAGATCCGACATGATTTTTCCTAGGAAAGGAGTGAATTTGGCTGCCCATCCGGTAGCGTACACCACAATGTTTTTGTGGTTGGGAACATAAGATGGAGCAAAATCAATCAGCAGTTCTTTATTGGGGATTGTGCTCAAAGCGATAAGGCATGTTGAAGTATACTCCGGAACAATGCTGAGGCCAGTCATATGGTTTTTTATCCATTCAGAAGTGTAGGCCAGTTCCTGGGGATTCGGGATTAATGTTCTGTCGCTTGGTTCTTCCAAGGGTTTGATCACAAAATCCGGTGCTACACGGATGTACTCCGGATGATCCCATCCCACGGAAGGAAATCCGTAGAATTGATTCCCGTTTTCTCCGCTTGCATTCTGAAATACAAACCATGTTGGATATTGTATAGTTGGGTCGGTCTTTTTAAAATAAGCAGAAGACATATTCCAGTAAGTGGCTTCTATTTTAAAATCAAGCAGATTGATCACACTGTTGATATAAGGTCCGGGAATGATGGCCAGCTTTTTGGCGATATAAATACCATTAGGAGTAGTAAGCTCGAAAAGATCACCGTTTTGTTTGATCTCAAGCACCGGAGAATCTTCTCTTAACTCTACGGTTTCTTCCTTTTGACAAAGATCTAAAAGTGTTTCAATAGTTGCTTTAAAATTGATACTGGCACCATCGGGTTGAAATAATCCTGTATAATTATCCGGCAAGTTTTTGAAATGATACTGCTCTTCAATCTCCTTTGATGTTAAAGTAGTATAAGGAACTCCTAAAGCTTGTAAGGCTTTTTCTGCTTCAGCAATATTTCCTTCAGTGGAGTGTACTTCAGGATCTCCAAACCATAGGGTTCCTACCTTATCAAGCAATTGGGCATCTGTCTTTTTCTGCAGTTCATCCCAATAAGGCTGTGCATCCAGAGCCATTTGTACCATATATTCATCCGGATAAGGAATCCGGAACTGACGTGATACCCCTGCAGAGCTGCCCAACTGATTCACAAAAGTATATTGTTCCAATACTAAAGTCTTAGCCTGACGCTGGCCGAGATGATAAGCCGTAGCAAGTCCTATTGCTCCTCCGCCAATGACGATTACGTCGTAATTTTCTGTAATCATAGGTTATTTGTTTTTATGTTTTATAATCGTAAGAAGAGATACAGAAAAGTAAAGACATCAATATGAAGAAATGTACCATCATTACTGATTTTTAATACTCTCCGAACCTTATTTGCTACGATAGTTTAAGTGTAGAGACGAATCTTCCGGTACATGTGAATATTCTGGTTTTCCATTGAATATTGTCACTGTTAATAAGCATTTCAAAGTAACAAAGAAGAGGGAATAAGTTCTTAGAGTGTAAATAACCAAATATTGTATTGAGTAGAAATACGGAATGATAGGAAATCCATTTCCGGAAGGTTATTCAGCAATTATAAAGAGGGTATGGAATTAATGGTCTATGAATTATCTGTTCATTTTTTTGACTTATTGTTTACTATTTGTAATAAAATGAACAGAAAAATAATATTTTACTGAACCTCAACTTTTTGCAATTGATCTAAAAAAATAGATTTACATACATAAAACTGAGTGTTTACAAAGCGTTTTAATAGTAAAAAAAAATAAATTCTGTGAGTTTAATCAAATATTCATTATTATAAGAAGACAAAAATTACTTTAACTTTGCCAATTGAATGATATATGCTTATTATGAAATTATTGAAAATAATGCTATATTGTTAAAGGCTAATATCTAATGGACTTATGTCATCAGGAAATTAATTTAACTGATAAACAAATATGAAAAATAAATTCTTAAATTTTAAATTGAGAAAACTTGTTCATTACTCTTTGATCCTTTGTATTTTATTGATACAGGTCATTATTGCCATATTTTTCTACAATGAATTTGTCAACGGGAAGAAGCTGAAGTTTATTAAAGATCAGCTTGAGGAAAGCCGTGCATTGGGAGGATTGACTGATAATTCCAGGAAAGATTTCATGGATGCACAGGATCATCTTCAAAAATATATGGCTACCCAGGATAATAATGATCTGCAACTATATTTCCAGTCGTTGAGAAAACTTAAGACTAATTTTGATAAAATTGGTGAATACGAAAATACAAGCCCAAGATTGAAAAAAAATCTGGCACTTCATAGCCAGGATACTTTGAAGACGGCAAAACTGAAAACATTAATAGATTCAGTGTATCAGACTTCCCTGAATCCACCGGCAAAAATTGAGGATAAACAGTATGAGCCTGCCAAGTATAAAAATGATTTTGAAGATTTCAAGATTCAAACCCGTACTTATGCGGATACTGTAAAAAAGAAAGGCTTTTTTGGGCGCTTGAAAGATGCTGTAACAGGGAAAGTAGATGTTCAGAAGGAGAGTACGGTGATTACGATGACCAACAACAAAACCATAGATCTTTCCCAGGTAAAATCCAAAATGGACAATACGATAAAGTCTATTGACAAGCATTATGCAGCCGAAGTGAAGAAGGTTCAGCTACTTGCAGCCCTTAGTCAGAAAAATAATTTACAGTTTTACAGTAATTTCAGTAAGCTTTTGGTGTATAGTAATAACTTAATAGAAGTGTACGAAAATGCCATCAAAGATTTTAAATCTGAACTGGAACGAGAATACAACGAACAGAGCTCCAACAATAACAAAATCAGAACGTATCTGGTATTGGGACTGATGATTCTGATGTTTATTGTCTCTATTCTGATCATGTATTTTACAAGAATGGCTTTTGTTTATGAACAAAAACTGGATGCAGCCAATAAGGAAATTAAAAAGAACCTTAATTTCAAAAACAGGATTCTGGGAATGCTAAGTCATGATCTCAGATCTCCTTTGAAAATCATTAATATTTTCATTGATAAAATCCACAGAACTACTGAAGATGAAACGATAAAGGATTATCTTAAATCCATCAAGTTTACCAACAGCACTTTGCTTCTGCAGTCTAACCAGATTCTGGAATATACCAAAAACGAAAATGCTGAAAAAGAGCTTATACAGTCAGTTTTCAATCTTAAAGATGAAATAAGTTCTATTGTAAAGGTGATTACTCCTTATCTGGAAACAAGAAATAACAGGTTTGTGGTGACAGACAGAATTCCTGAAAATGTAGTGGTGTATTCGGATAATATCAGAATCAATCAGATTTTTATGAATATTCTGGGAAATGCCAACAAATTCACAGAAAACGGACAGATTGATCTCGTAATGTCAACAGAGTCTCTAGGAGACAATAAAATTTCTTTGATTACAACGGTAGGAGATACCGGAGTAGGAATATCAGAATCGGATCTTGGTAAAATTTTTGATCCTTATTATCAGGGAATGGTTTCTGATGAAGTTGATAATCTGGGAGCGGGACTTGGGCTTAATCTGGTAAAAGAAATTGTAGAACTTTTCGATGGCGATATATCCGTGGAAAGCAAATTGCATAAAGGAACGAAAGTGACATTCAGGATCAATTTAAATAGTAATAATAATGGAAACACCAATTCAAAATAAAGAAATTATATTCCTTCTGGCAGACGATCACAGCATTGTACGCCAGGGAATGGAAATTGTGATTAGTGATATTGTTCCTAACGCTAAAGTGTATCAGACATCATCTCTACATCAGGTATTGGAGCTCATAGAATCAAAAGGAATAGAGATGGCTGTCATTGATGCCCATTTCCCGGATGGAAATAGTCTTCATATTTTACCGCAGATGAAAAGTGTAAATCCTGATCTTAAAATTTTGATTTTTACAGGACTTGAAGAAGAGCTTCATGGTCTTAAATTCATCAAAGCAGGTGCTGACGGTTATCTGAGTAAATTGAGTGAAGAGGAAGAGGTAAGGGAAGCAGTCACAACCTTTATCGAGAAGGGAGAATATTTCTCTGCTCTTTTACGAAATCTATTGGTACAGTTTGTATACAACCCGGATCTGATAAGTCCACTCAACATTTTAACCAAAAGAGAAATGGAGATTGCAGAACTTTATGCTGATGGATATGGAAACCTGGAAATTTCAAACAGTCTGAATATCAAACAAAATACAGTAAGCACAATCAAAAAAAATATCTTTGAAAAACTAAAGATCGAAAATATGGTTGAGCTTGTAGAACTTGTCAAAACCCATCATAAACTATAGTGTTTCAAGGTAATCATCACTTCAAAGAGTCAGAATATTATATTTCATCGATAAATATCTACAAGTCGGTCGATATGTATCGATGGGGTTTATAGGGGATTTTATTTGGGAATGTTGTTCCTTTGTAATGTGAAATTTAAGTAATGAAAAAGCAACTGAGAAATGCTTTTTAACTTCTGAAATTTCAAACACAAAAACAACAAATGATTATAACTATACAAATAATAAACGGTAGTTATAGAAACACAAATGATGAAAAATTAATAAACACTGATGAAATTAAAGAAGTGTATGAATAACCTTAACCGGACTTCTTAAAAAAGCCAAATGATCAGAAAAAAACACAAACACATATAGTGAGGTTCAGTGATAGGTTACATTACAAACACAAAAAGGAGGCATACAGCCTCCTTTTTGTGTTTTTTATCAAATGATAAACAAATGCTGCCATTGATGCCTTAGTTTTGTATCAAAAAAAGATGTCAGGAGAAAAAGACTTAGCGGTACTGATTCAGAATATGGAACCAGTAGTGAATACCGGAGAATATGTATTTTGTACTGTTGAAACCTTAAGTGAAATACCGGATATTGAAAGAATTCTGTTTTTCTTTCGGGAAGCTGAAGCGGTGACTATTGTTTTAGAAAAAAATATTGCAGATGAATGGTCTTTAGACTATAGTTATATTTCTTCCTGGATTACCTTGAACATTCATTCTTCTCTTGAAGCGGTAGGACTTACTGCAGCTTTTGCCAATGCCTTGAAAAAGGAGAATATAAGCTGTAATGTAGTGGCTGCTTATTTTCACGATCATATTTTTGTAGCTGAAAAGGATGCTGAAAAAGCCATAGAAGCCCTTTATGCATTGAGATTGGCTCAGAAACCTTAAAAATTGTTTTTTGAATTTTTCACTTTTTTATTTTCACCTTCTAAAATGTCTAATTGGGCTGCTAAAATGTCCTGTTGATAAAGCTTTTGAGTGTTCTGTGAGTTTTTGTGTTTTATGTTTGCACCATAATCATACAAAAATAAACAACAATGAAAACAATCAGAAAAATCTCTGCCGTAAGCTTATTATGTTTAACTCTTTTTATGGTAGTGACCGTATCCTGCAATGAAGAAAATGAGCCTCCCACGACGCAGGAAGTACAAAATAACAGCCACCAAACTGCCAAAACCCAATTCATAACCGTTAAAGGAAATGCCATAGCATACCGTGTTTTAGGAAAAGAAGACGGAGTTCCTTTGGTTCTTCTCCCGGGATTAGGAGGCTCAATGGATGACTGGGATCCTGCAGTAACCGATGGATTGGCAAAGAAATACCAGGTCATTATTTTCGACAATAAAGGTGTCGCTTCTTCAAAAGGAACAACGCCCAATACTGTTCAGGCGATGGCAGATGATGCTGTAGATTTTATTAAAGCTTTAAATTATACCAAAGTGAATATTATGGGATTTTCTATGGGAGGATTTATTGCACAGAGAATAGTACTGACCAATCCATCCCTGATCAATAAAGTGATTTTAACAGGTACTGGTCCGCAGGGAGCCATAGGATTATCTAATCTTCCAAATATTATTGCAGGAACAGCAGGATTAAGCCCGGAAGCTTCCTTCCTGAAATTTGGTTTTACAGAATCTGCTCAAAGCATTGCAGAGGGGAAAGCTTCTTTTGCAAGAGTTCAGCTTAGAACTACAGATAGGGATTTTCCTTTAAGTGATGCCACTTCAAACTCGCAGTTTACCGCTGTATTGAGTTGGGCTCAACCTAATGCTGATGCCCTTACGGAAATTCAAAAGATTAAAAATCCGGTACTGATTGTTCATGGTGAAAACGATCTTCCGGTATCTGTTCAGAATGCGAAAAATATGGCTCAGCATTTAGACCATGCGGAACTGGTAATTTTCCCGGATTCAGGGCATGCTTCTTTCTATCAGTATCATGATACATTTGTTGGAAAAGCCATTGAATTCCTTGGAAAATAATATTGATTTTTAAAAATTAGAATAAAAACCTCACTAATCAACAGTGAGGTTTTATTTTTTACAGAAACTTAGCTGAATTTCTTCACAGCCTCTTCACTCACAGGAGTAAAAAAGTTGATCATATTGCCGTCCGGATCACAGAACAGGAGAGATCTGTTTCCCCATGGCATTGTTGTTGGCTCCTGAATAATTTCGGAAGTTATATTTTTGATTCTTTCATATTCTTCGTCTACGTTTTTAACCAAAAATTCGATAATGGTTGATTTTGTTCCTGCGAAGTCAGTCAGGCCTTCCGAAAATAGTTGCATTGTCCTTGTACTTCCGATAGCAATAGTAATAGAATCTGTAGCAAGTTCTGCAAAATCTTCCGTGTACCATGTAGCAGTTATACCACTTATCTGTTCATAAAATGCTGCTGCTGCTTTAATGTCTTTGCTGATAATTCTTAATGAGGTAAGTTTCATAAGGATACTTATTTGTTTAAACTAATTTTCAACAAAGGTAATAGGTAGTTATGACAACAGACTGTCAGTAGAAGTGTGAGATTTTAATCTGAATGGCTTTATTAATAAAAATTAGCAATATGAATTAACCGCTTAAAGTTGATGATCTGTATCTTCCTTCCTTCAGACCTGATGAGTTTTTCCTGTTTGAAATCATTGATGATACGGGCCAAAGTTTCTCTGGCAGTTCCTACCATATTGGCAAGATCCACACGGGAAAGAGTAATAAATACTTCGTCATCAGGTGTATCATTTGATTTATATTTATCATGGAGAATCAGCAAGCTGAGAGCAGCTCTTTCTCTTACGGTGCGATGAGATAGAACAGCAATAAGGTTGGCCATCACACTGAATTCATGACTCAAAGATTTAAGTAACAGCCTTGAAAGCACTGATGACTGGCTTAGAATCTCCAGAAAGCTGTCTTTTGAAATAAAGGAAATGACAGAATTCTCCAGTGTTGAGGTCGTATCTCCATAAGATTCGTTGCTCAGGATCGCAGAATACCCGAAAAATTCACCGGAACTGTAGATGTAAATAATCTGTTCCCTTCCATCATTATCAACTTTGTATTTCTTTATTTTACCCTCATTAAGGTAGTAAACACCGTTAGGTTTTGTTCCGTCAGTAAATATGGGTTCATTTTTACGGTAGTTTTTGGTTTTCATAGCTCCTGTAAGCAGATTTTTATCATACTCTGGGAGTTCATCAAAAAGATATTGATTGTTAAAAATAAATTTTGAGATCATAATTTTTCTATACAGGCTATTGAATCCGTACTCAGTTTTTAACTTAAATCACATTTTAAACCCATGTATGTCACAAGGTTTTTTTTCTGAACGAATTACTTTTACAAAAGTAATAAAATTGGTGCTGAAATAAGAAACAGAACATTTCAGAGAGGTTTTTGAAAAGTATTTTCACTTCATATGCCGATCTGTCATTTGTTACGGAAAAAGTAGGATTTTACGTTAGGGCACATAGTAACTCTATAAAGAACACTGGATAAATATTTAAGTGGACATGTTTTTCACGGCTTTATGCTGACATTTCTAATTTATTTTTTTTGCTTATCTATTTTATCCAGCTGTTTTTTTGAGTAAAATCTTAAAAAAAGAAAAATACACAACCCTTATAGAGATTTATAATGTTCAGGCACAGAGGGAAATACAGGACTTATTTTCACAATCTTAAGCTTGCATCCGTACTTTCGTTTGTTGCAGGAATAGTGAATATTGTAGGAGTAATGTCCGTTAAAGTGCTCACCACCAATATAACGGGGCACTTTGCCTTCTTTTCCGAAGAAATTCTACTCAGTCATTATAGTAAAGCTCTTACTTATCTTGTCTTTATTATGTGTTTTCTGGGAGGAGCATTCTGTTCAAGCTTTATGGTTGAATTTTCTTCCGGACGTAGCATGTTTCGCCCACATCTTATTCCTTTGATAACTGAAATTCTGATATTAGGTTTTGTGGGACTATCAGATGATGAGACACTGAAACTATCAATATCTTCTTATACTACTGCCGGTCTTTTGCTTTTTGCAATGGGTGTTCAGAATTCATTAGTAACAAGAGTATCCCAGTCTGTGGTGAGAACGACTCATCTTACGGGATTATTTACTGATCTGGGAATAGAACTTTCAAAACTTTTCTTTAAAGAACGGGAAAATGAAAAGAGACAACTTAAAAAGAATATCGCTCTTAAACTGGTGATTATTGCCTGCTTTTTTTCAGGATGCATCATTGGTGGTTTGGGCTACAGTATGATCCGCCTAAAAACATTGATGGTGACAGCAGGATTACTGTTTTTGGTGATCAGGTATGATAAGCTTCTGTACAGATATTATGCCTTAAAAAGGAGATTAAGATAAAACAGAAAATAAAAAAGGATATTCCAATGATGGGAATATCCTTTTTTAAATTTATGGAGTGGTCATCTGTTCAATGACAAAAGTTTCCGTATCTGTTGTATGGGCTGAAAAATATCCCAATGCTCCATTACTGATATTACTTGGTGGATTGGCAGGAGTAGCTGTTCCGCCATTGCCTCCTGAAATCTGAAGCAAAGAACTGTAATATGTGAATATATTGTTGTCAATACATTGCATTTCTACATGAATTTTATCTCCAACTACCACTTCATGATCTCTGCCTTTATTATCGTCATTAGGAAGAATTAAAGGCTGTTGATTGGGTAATCCGTTATTTACATTATCTGAAAAAGTATTCATGTACTTTTTAGTAAGATCATTGATGGTAAAGCTAAAAAGGTAGCGGTTTCCTAATGGTAATGGATCTGTAAATAATGGCAAGAGGGTATATGTAGTTTTATCTCCGAATTTGAAAGAACTCTGCTGTAATCCGTCAAAATAAACTACTTCAGGCATTTTGCTTTGAGCCGTATATTGTTTTCCTTCGGCCTGAACTTTTAAAGTATAAGTTCTGCCAGGCTCTCCGGTGAAAGTTGTCGTTTGATAGATTCCGTTTCCTACATAATGAAGGGTTTCTGTTTGTCCTATATCGTCACTTAAAATAACCTCAGCGCCAGTGACCGCCGGATATTGATTAGGTGATGAAAAACTTACTGACTTTGTAATTTTTACGGTATAAGGTCCTGATTGATTGGTTACATTTCCTTCAATGACAATATTTCCGCTTTGATCATTCAGATCCAGGTCGATCTCTTTTTCACAAGAAGTTAATGCAAAGAAAGATACTATGATATAAAATAAATTTTTCATGATTTAGAATTTGAAATTATAAGTGATATTGGGTACCCAACGGAATAAAGAGGTCTGCATTGCACGGGTTGTTCCGGGACGGTCAGGATTGTCTTCAAAGTTGATGGTGTAGGCATTTTCTCTCCCATATAGGTTGTAAATACCAAATGTCCATGAACCACGGAATCGTTTATTGGTACTGGGTTCATAAGTAGCACTCAGATCCATTCTGTGATAGGCCGGCATTCTGTCTGCATTTCTGTTGCTGTACTGGAATATGGTTTGTCCGTTCAGTTCATATTTTCCAGTAGGGAAGGTAACAGCATTTCCTGTGCTATATACGAAAAGCCCTGAAAAACTCCACTTTGGATTAAGCTGATAGGTGGCAACAATAGAGAGATCATGGGTTTTATCCATTCTGGCGTTATACCATTCGTTGTTATTGATTCCGTTGATTTTTCTTTCTGTTTTAGAAAGGGTATAGGAAATCCATCCTGTCAGTTTTCCGCTTTTCTTTTTGGCAATAAGTTCGAGACCGTAAGCTCTTCCTTTTCCGAATAGCAATTCACTTTCTACATCTGCTCCTGTATCAAAACCAATTTGAGCTCCATTTTTGAAGTCGATTTGGTTTTTCATATCTTTATAATAAATCTCAGCGTTCAGTTCATAATTATTGTTGTTGAAATTTCTGCTGTAACCAAGGCTGATCTGATCTGCAATTTCCGGTTTTACCGTGTAACTGCTTCCTATCCACTGGTCGGTAGGATTTCCACTGTTGCTGTTGCTCAGAAGGTGAAGATTCTGAGTATTTCTGGAATAACCTCCTTTTACACTGCTGACTTCGTTGATACGGTAGTTGGCACTAACACGTGGCTCAATATTCACGTAGGTTTTCCCGAATTTTCCTTTTTCTAAGAATTTACTGTCGGTTAGCACACCATTCTCATAGGTATTGAATGTGTCTCCTCCCAAAACACTAAACATGGAGAGTCTTGCACCATAATTAATCGTTAGCTTTTCCGTTGCTTTATAATCATCATTAATGTAAACAGCATTCTCCCATGAATATCTCGGATTTCTTGAAAAACTACTCACCGTAGTACCCGAAGCACTGCTCGGAGTAAGCGTATGATAAATAGATTGCAGACCGAAACGTACAGAATGTTTGTTTCCTGCAAACCAGGTAAAATCCTGCTTAAGATTCCAGTCACGGATTTTTGAATTTAAATCAAATACGGTATCATCATTTTTCAGACTGATCTTGTAATCATAATTACTGTAAATGAATGATGTATTGGAAAATAGTTTACTGCTGATAATGCTGTTCCACCTCAACGTAGCGGTAGTATTTCCCCAGTCTGTATTGAAAGTATCTCCCAATCCCAGAACATCTCTTCCAAAATATCCGGACAGGTAAATACGGTTGTTTTCATTAATCTGATAATTGGCTTTAAGGTTCAGATCATAGAAATATAATTTGTTGTCTTTATAATCTTTGTTGGTTTTAAGAAACAAATCGGCATACGTTCTTCTCCCTGAAACAATGAATGAAGATTTTTCCTTCTGGATAGGGCCTTCCACACTTAATCTGCTGCTGATAAGACCAATTCCTCCGTTGACGTTATAGTCTTTGTTGTTTCCATCCTTCATTTTAACATCTAGTACAGAAGAAAGACGGCCTCCGTACTGTGCAGGGCTGTTTCCTTTAATGATGCTGGCATCTTTCAGGGCATCACTATTGAATGTACTGAAAAAACCAAGAAGGTGAGAGGCATTATAAACCGGAGCTTCATCCAGTAAGATCAGGTTTTGGTCGGTAGCACCACCTCTTACACTGAACCCGCTGCTTCCTTCACCACTGCTTTTAATACCGGGTAAAAGCTGTATGGTTTTCATTACATCCTTTTCTCCGAACAGGACAGGAAGTTTTTCTATATTTTTAATGCTTAACGTTTCTGCTCCCATTTGAGCTGATGTTAAGTTTTTATCCTTTTTAATGCCGGTTATCACCACCTCATCAATTGCTTTTGCTACAGTTTCTGCAGGAAGGAGGGGAAGGTCAACTTTTATATTCTGATCTACTTTGATCTGCTGTTCAAAATCCTGATATCCAGGGTAGGAAATAATCAGGGTGTAATTTCCCTCAGGTAAGGAAAGTGAGTAAAATCCATACTCATTGGCTACAACATTAATAGTAGGATCTTCACTTACTTTTACAGAAACTCCGATGAGCAATTCACCGTTTTTTTTGTCTTTTACGGTTCCACTTACGGAATACGTTTGTTGGGCTATTGCCAGGCTACTGAAACAGAGCGCAGCAGTGGCTGCGGTGATTTTGAAAAAGGATGTTTGCATTAGTTTATTTTAAAGTAGTAGATCTCTTGTATAGGAATTAATGTTTAATTGATGTATGATTAGTTAGATGAATAGGGGATTTGTTACACGTAACAATTTAATTATGAAATAAATCCGGTGAAAAAACAGCTTCCCGGAAATGGTAAAAGCAAGGATAAAATAAGATGGTTACATAAACAATAATATTATGCATTGTATATTGATTTATTATTGTTTTTCAGTTGGTTTTATTGAAAAACAAATTATTAACGGGGATTGTTTAGTTTTTATTATTGTCCCGTATAAAAAATAGACAAATGAGCTCTTAAAAGACTGTACGATGTTATCTCTTTCTTACTTGACTGGGAAGAATATTGAATTTTCTTTTAAACGCCGATGAAAAATGTCTCGGATTTTTATAGCCGATATGATCAGAAATTTCACTGATATTCAGATTACTATCGAGAAGCATTCTTTTTGCCTGTTCCATTTTGAGATCGTTCCAGTATCCGAAAACGGTAGTTCCGAAAAGTTCTTTGAAGCCTTTCTTTAAAGTAAATTCGTTGGTTCCCACCAGATGCGCAAGATCATTCAGAGAGCTGTCTGCATTCAGGTTCTTTACAATATAATCTCTCACAGCGTACATTTTTTCTATATCTTTTTTCTGAAGAGAAGAAGGTAAGGATTCACTGTCAAGAAACTGTTCAAGCTGTAACAGAAGAAGTTCATTTACTTTAGCTTCAATATAAATTCGTTTGAATATCCCTTTCCTGTTACAATAAATGATATCGTTCAGAATCTGATACATTTCATGGGTAATGCGGTTATGCTCAGTCTGAATGAGAGATGAATTCTGCTTGTCAATCGAACTTCTGAATATTTCAAACAGTCCTGAATGTTCAGGCAGAAATTTTTTAAAGAACTCAGGGGCAAGGTTGATTTCGAATACATACATTTCCGGACCTTCGAATTCCATTCTGCCTTCCATATGATGGGCATAAATAATGTTGTGCTGATAGCTGTCAAACACTACAGTTTTCTGGAAGTTACCCGAAATTGCTTTGCTTTTTCCTTTCAGGGTAAAATGCATTTCTACCGAATCAAAATCACTTTCAAGGTATATTTCAAGCGGTTTGTTCAATACAATGTTTCCAAAACCGATGTGGACATGAGTAAAACTAATTTCGTGATAAAAACCATTTCCATAAGGAGGAATGAGCTGGGTAATACATTCCTGGATGCCTCCATCATGTAAGAAATAAGAAGAAGGATAATTTCGCTCCATGAGCATATTCCCAAGGTTTTCATCATATAGCCGTACTGTCATTTCCTTTTTTTGTTAGAATTTCCTTTTTACGGACTTTTTATTCCGTTTTACAGACCCTTTCTGTTGAATGTTTAGACTAAGTTTGCACAAAGGTAATAATTATTTAGAATGATTCTTAATAATTAAAATTTGCTTTTAAATAATGGAAAAAAATAATGAAACGATGTACATTTTATATAAAATTAATTGTTGAAAACTTATGAAATATTCAGGTAAAATAAACTGGTCTTTTGCTGCAGCAATTGCAGTGTCAATATGTTGGATTATTGGTGATATTTACGTTGCCGGATTTGATCCGAACCCTTCAGATTATCCATTATTTTCAAAGACCTATGCAGATCAGGTGAATGTAGAATTTGCAACTTTAATGCTGGAAGGTTCCACTCCAAGGTTGATGTTTGGAGCTTTGATTGGTGCTCTTACCGGACCCTTACTGCTTCCTGCCACGTGGCTAGTGTATCAGTTTTTCAAAGACACTCAAAAATGGTACGCAGTCTTGGTGTACTGGATCTTACTGGCAGGAGCGGTTTTATCACCTTTAGGACATGCCGGATTCTTTTATGTTGGGGAGATTTATAAAGCGGTTTACCATACAGATTCTGCTTCTCACCCTTATCTTCTGGAAACGGGAAGAAGTTTTATGAAAATGCTGAACATCGCCTGGGGAACAGCTATTGGTGTACTGGCAGTCGGATGGATTTCCTTTGCTGTTTGTATTCTTTTCAATAAAACCCTGTTGCCGAGATGGATGGCTTTGCTGACTCCATTTGCACTTACTTTGTTTATCATTCCTGTAAAAAATCTTTTACCTCTTCCTTTTTCAGGTTGGGTAGGAGGAGCGATATTCAATATTGCCTATCTGACATTTTTCAGTTCACTGCTTTTCCTTTTCAGAAAGAAACTGTTCCATAAGATATAGTTTTTAAAGAATCTTACCATGATAATAACTTAAAATAAAGCACAGAGAAAGGCCTTTAAATCTTAGTATTTTAAGGCTTTTTTGTTTTAAAAACAGTCCTTCCTTTCTTTTGATCAAAATATTAATCCTATATTGGCAGGGAATTAAGCGGGAGAATATGGAAAATCTGAAAATCTGGTTAAGAAAAAATGGCTCTACTGTAGTCCTTACAATATTGTTTATTATCATTTTGGTGAATAAAGATGCAAAGGCATGGCTGATGAGACAGGTGGCTTCCACAGGAATTCTCAATGCCAGTATATCAGAACCAAAAGAAACACAAAATACTTCAGCTAAAGTTTCCTATGCCGGATTGATGCTGAAGAATGAAGAAGGAAAGATTACAGATACTTCGGCATTACAAAATAAAGTAGTCTTCATTAACTTTTGGGCATCATGGTGCCCTCCGTGTCGTGCCGAGTTTCCGTCTGTTCAGAAACTGTATGATCGGTACAAAAACAATCCGGATATGGTATTTCTTATGGTAAACCTTGATGATACTCCTGCTCCTGGAAAATCTTATTTAAAAGAAAAAGGCTTTACGGTTCCTTTTCTTACACCGGCTGGAAATATTCCTGATGCATTATATAGTGGATCTTTACCAACCACTGTTGTACTGGATAAAAAGGGAGAAATACGCCTGCATCATAAAGGGCTGGCAGATTATAGTAAAGATTCATTTTATAAACAGATTGACGAGCTTTTGAAACAAAATCCCTAGCTATTTAAATCGTATTTTTAGATCATAAGAAACAGAATATGATGCAACAGCTAAGAACACACATCGAAAAAATAGTTCCTCTTAACGATGATGAATTTGAATTCATATCATCATGTTTTACCTATAAAAAATATAAAAAGCATCAGTTTTTAGTACAGGAAGGAGAAGCTGTTCCTTACAACTATTTTGTCTTGAAAGGTCTGTTAAAATTGGTTTATGCTGACGAAACCGGAAAAGAACATATTATAGGATTTGCTATGGAAGATTGGTGGGAAACAGATTTTCCGGCTTATTATCAGCAAACTGCAGCAACAATGTCTTTGGAATGCATTGAAGAGACAGAAGTATTATGCATTAAGCTGGATGATTATAAAAAACTCTGTGCACAGCTTCCGAAACTGGAACATTTCTTTCTTGAAAAAGCTTATATGGGATTTATTACCGCTCAGCAGCGGACTATTTCCATGATGACAACCGGAATAAAGGAACGGTATCAGCAGCTTTTGAAAAAATATCCTTCGTTGGTTCAGCGGGTTCCAAAATCTCTTTTAGCAGCTTATTTAGGAGTCTCAAGAGAGACCTTAAGCCGCCTGTCACTATAAAATTGTGACGATGATCACAGCATAATCGTGACTCTGATCACCGGAATTTGAGGCTTTTGTTCTGCAATTTTGTAGAGTAACATATAACAAATTCAAAACAATGGAAAAAAGAACCATTAATCCATGGAAATGGCAGGAAGAGAGAAGCTATTCTCAGGCTGTAGAAGTAAAAAATGTTGAAAGTACTTTATACTGCTCCGGACAGGCAGCTATTGATCCTGATGGAATATCCAGTACTCATGATATGAAATCGCAACTGGAACAGGCTATTGCCAATCTGGAAGAAGTGATCTATTCAGCAGGATATGAATGTGGAAATATAGTAAGATTAAATATCTATACAACTTCTACTGAAGAGCTCTGGCCTCACTTTCCCATTCTTCAGGAGTGGATTGCAAGGCATAAGCTTCAACAGGCCGTAACAATGCTTGAAGTAAAAAGTTTGTTTGAAACTTTAAAGGTGGAACTTGAAGCTACAGCCGTAAAATAAATGAGAAACAGAGCTTAAAAAATTAAACCTTCAAAATATAAATTTGAAGGTTTTTTCTTACATTTATCCTATACCAATTAGTATATCCAAAGATCATATGAATATTCAACTTTTTTCAAAAAATGCTTTAATAGGTGGAGCTACACAGGGAATCGGTGCCGGAATTGCTTTAGAACTTGCGAAATGTGGTGCTAATGTTACCGTTATGGCTCGTAATGAAACAAAACTTAAAGCCTTTGTTTCTTCACTGCCGGTCATCAATCCGGAACAGGAACATGGATATCTGGTAGCTGATTTTTCGGATTTTGAAAATTATAAGAAAATTATAAAAGGATTTTTTAATGATCATTCGATAGATATTCTGGTCAATAATACAAATGGTCCTGAACCTGGTTTAGCACTGGATAAAAGCGCAGATGATTATCAGAAAGCATTTGACCTTCTCTTTAAAACTGTTTGCGAAACAACATTATTGGCTTTACCGCATATGATTCAACAGAAAAAAGGGCGTATCATTAATGTTTCTTCTTTATCCGTAAAAGAACCGATTGGAAATCTGGCCTTGTCCAATTCTATACGTTCTGCAGTAATCGCTTGGGCAAAAACCCTTTCTAATGAGATTGCACAGCATAATATTACGGTAAATAATGTCTTAACAGGATATTTCGATACTGAAAGAATTCAAAAACTGGTGGCTCATGAGGCTCAGCAAAGTGGTTCAAAAGCAGAGGAAATAAGAATGGCGAGGGAAAATAAAATTCCTATGAAAAGATTCGGAAAACCTGAAGAATATGGACATCTTGTAGCTTTTCTCGCTTCAGAATATGCAGGCTATCTTACCGGAACAAGTATTCCTTTGGATGGAGGATTGAATAATACGTATTAATATCAATCAATTATTAAGAAAATAAATAAAATTTTCATGTAATAAACTCTTTCCTCTGGTTGTCATATCAATATTGGAAAATATGATATGAAAAACTGGTCTTTTAAAAAATGGAACACCGTACTGGGATGGTTCCTTTTCGCTATTGCGCTTATTACTTATCTTTCAACGATCGAACATTCCCTGAGTTTTTGGGACTGCGGAGAGTATATCTCTTCAGCCGTGAAGCTGGAGGTAACCCATGCTCCGGGAGCGGCTTTATTCCAGATTATGGGAGCGGTAGCAAGTATTTTTGCATTGGGGAATGCAGAAAATTATTCTATTGTAATCAATGCCATGTCAGCATTATTCAGTGCATTTACAATCCTGTTTCTGTTCTGGACGATTACCCATTTTTTAAGAAGACTTTTACATAAAGATGTTGAAAAAATTACAAGACATCAGGAAATATCGATTCTGTTTTCCGGAGTAATCGGAGCTTTATGTTTTACGTTTTCAGATACATTTTGGTTTTCAGCAGTAGAAGGAGAAGTGTATGCAATGGCTTCGATGTTTATCGCTTTGCTGGTATGGCTCATCACCAAATGGGAAAACGAATATAAAGCAGTCGACAGCGAGAGATGGATTATTCTTATTTTCTTTATCATAGGGCTTTCTGTGGGGGTGCATATGATGTGTATGCTGGCTATTCCGGCCATATGCCTGGTGTATTATGCCAGAAATTATACTTTTTCGTGGAAGAGTTTTATAGTAGCCAATTTGGTTACACTTGGAATTCTTGCCTTCGTATTCAAGATGATTTTCCCTTTGATAATGACAATGTTTGGAAAGCTTGAAATCTTCTTTGTGAACGGACTGGGACTTCCTTTCCATTCAGGGACCATTGTGGCGTTTGTTCTTATGACAGTCATAAGTTATCTCCTGATTAAATATGCCCGAAAAACAAAAAGAAAACTTTACCAGACTGTTGTTTTATCTCTGGTCTATATGATCATAGGATTTTCATGCTGGCTGGTAATTCCGATAAGAGCCAACGCCAATCCTCCGATGAACCTTAATGATCCTGATACCGCCATCGGAATGAGAGATTATTATAACAGAGTGCAATACGGTGACTGGCCTACGATTTACGGACAGAATTACACTGCATTTCTTGATAAAAACGGACTGGAAAAAGATGAAGACGGAAGTTACAAAAGGGAGATTACCGGAGATATTTACGAAAAAGATGAAAAAACCGGAACGTACAGAAAGACCGGAGAAAGATTCAACTATGTGTTTAACAAATCCCATATAAGTTTCATGCCAAGGATGTTCAATGAAGATAAAGAGGTGACCGCCAATTATATTTCTTTATATGGAGCACCTGATTTTACTTTTAATTATGATAATGAAGATGTTGCAGACAATCCCGAAGCAAAAAGAATTTTCGAAGAACTGAGAGCAAAATATGAAGGAGACTCCATCACAGCAGAAGATTATCTGAAAGTGAAACCTTATGATCTGATCAAGGTACAGCGTCCTTCTTTTGCCCAGAATATGGATTATTTTATTTCATTCCAGAACGGATATTATTTTGTCAGATATCTGATGTGGAATTTTGCAGGAAGACAGAATGATCTTCAGGGACACATGGAAAACACCAATGGAAATTGGATCTCAGGATTTTCTTTTATTGATAATGCTTTATTGGGAGATCAGGATCATATGCCTGCCCAATTTAAAAATGAAAGTACCGTAAAGTTTTTCTTTCTTCCATTGATTGTAGGATTGATTGGTTTCTTTTTCCAGCTGAACAGAGATTTTGGACGGTTTTATGCCATTCTTTCCTTGTTTATTCTGACAAGTATGGGAATTGTTTTCTATACCGGAGTAAAACCATTTGAAGTAAGAGAAAGAGATTATGCCATGGTAGGCTCATTTTATGCCTTTGCCATCTGGATTGGTCTGGGAGCCGGAGCCATCCTTTTGATGATTCAGTCTAAGGTTAAATCCAATGCTGCCAACATTATTCTTGGGCTTATTTTATTAGGAATTCCTTTGATGATGGGATTTCAGAATTACACTTCGCATGACAGAAGTAAGAAGACTGCAGCTCGTGACTATGCCTGGTCATTTTTACGGTCATTGCCGAAAGATGATATTATTTTTATTTATGGTGATAATGATACCTTTCCGGTATGGGCCATTCAGGAAACAGAAAGATTCAGGGATGATGTGAAAACGGTCAACTTTACCCTTTTGGCTACTCCATGGAATATAGATCAGGTGAAAAGAAGAACTTACAATGCGAAAGGGATTCCGGGTGAATTAACGCATGAAGAATATAGAGATGGCGTTAATGATCAGGTTTATCTGATGAAAAAAGAAAACTGGGAAGAACTTTTCCAAATGCTGAAAGAACAGGGAGCTCCGGATACTGCTTTTCAGGAATTCAGAAAATATCTGACTCAGGATTCTCTGACTTTGAAAGATGCTATGAAATTTCTGAAATTGAAATCTTCTGATAAAGATGAATTGCTTAAAATGTATTTCGGAGAAAAACAATATGAAAAATACAATATTCTTCCGGTGAGTAAATTTATTCTTCCGGTAAATAAGGCAAATGCGGTGAAAGCCGGGATCATTACTCAGGCAGATCTTCCAAAAGCTGTAGATCAGATCACGATTAATTATGAAGCCAACACACTTTATAAAAGTAATTTGATGATGCTCGATATGCTGGCTAATTTCGATTGGAAACGTCCGATCAATTTCTCTTCTGGCGGAATGTATGACAGCGAAAATATTTTTTATCTGGATGAATATCTTCAGTTTGACGGTTTCAGCTACAGGCTGGTTCCTATTCATACTCCACAGAGTCCGGATGGAGACAAAGGAAGGGTAGATGCGAATTCTCTTTATCATGTGGTAAAAAACTTCAGATGGGGAAATTTTAAAGATCTGAGTATTTATTATGATGAAACGGCTACGTCAAATATCTTGGGCTACAGAATGTCTGTCAGCAGGGCAGTGTCTGCATTGGTTGTCAATGGGCAGAAAGCTAAAGCGTTGGAGTTACTGGATCTTGCCGCAAAAGAAATTCCTGTGGAGAAATACAGTGATCCACGTTCATTAAGTGCAATGGTTACAGGATATATTGTTGCAGGAAAGGAACAAAAAGGTCTTCAGCTGGCAGAAATGCTCAAAAAAAGAATATTTGAAGAATATGATTATTACCAGAATCTTTCTCCTTCATTTAAAGCAATGGCTAAAAGGCAGATGAGGTCAAAACCAATGGAATATGCACTTGTTGTTGCAGCTGTTACAGATGCCTACAAAACTTTGGGACAGAATGAAAAAGCCCATGCTTACCTTTTACAATCAATAGAACCTATCGATAAGAAATTCAGTGTTTTTATCAAAGGACTTCAACAGATGGGCAAACAAAAAGCAGTGAAGGAAGCTGAAAATATACGCCAGATCGCTCCTTTTTATCAATATTTGTTCAATGTCATGCAGCCTTTTGATTCCACATATTCCAGAAAAAAAGAAATTGAAATCACCAATGCAATGATGAAAGTGACACAGTAAAACTTAAATAAAAGCCTTTAAATTAGATGTTTAAAGGCTTTTTAATTTACTGCAGATTTATTTCCAGAACTCATCTTCATAGTCGTCCTTTTCGTTATTATGAATCTGATGCAGCTCTGATCCTATTTTCTCAAAAGCAGAAGGATCCAGCTTTTCCTCCAGATGGGGAAACCATTCCCGTTCTTCAAAGCGGATATGCTGCTCCAGAAGATCGGCAAAACCTGACATAAGATCTGTATTTTCTGAGGAACTTATTTTTGAAACAATATCCTCAATATCTCTATGTTCTTTCTGTATACGAACTCTATATTCATCTTCAAGATAATGAAATAAAATCTGTTCTTCTTCCATGAAATGTTTTTCCAGATGATGTTTCCAGAAATACAGGATATAATTTCTTATCCGCGAAACCTCAGTTTCTTTTTTCAGTCCCTGTCTTACTTTCCAGCTGCAAAGAAGCCCGAAATGATGATCTTTGGAAAGCGGGATAATATTTTGATTGCGTTTCATGATTTTTTATTTAAAGATAATCAAACCTCATAAGTTAACTCATGAGGCTTGAATAAAGAATGCTAACGTTTTTCTTTCAACGACCAACCCAATTTAAGTCCGATGATGAAAATTACCAGAAGCAGCTCACCAGCAGCCAGTAAAATATCTCCCGGCACACGCATCCATCTCAGAAAATGCATGATGTCCGTTTGCATGAATTCTGCAGAACGTGCATACCAATAACCTTCTTTTATAGAGGCTACCGACTGCATAATACCTATCGGCAGAAGACTTATCGTTACCATTACCAGCAGTCCGATATTAATCATCCAGAAAGCCCAGCCAATTAATTTATCATTCCATTGTCGGTCAGGATAAAGTCCTCGCAAAACAAACATCATTAATCCGATTCCCAGAATCCCATAAACTCCGAACAAGGCTGCATGACCATGTACTGCAGTGGTATTCAATCCCTGGATATAGTACAATGCGATAGGTGGGTTGATGGCAAACCCGAAGATTCCTGCGCCAAGGAAATTCCAGAAACACATGGCAATGAAGCAGTAGATAGGCCATTTGTAAGCCTGAATCCATGGGGTTGATTTACTCAGTTGATAATTCTGGTATGCTTCATAGCCTATCAGAACAAGCGGCACTATTTCCAGGGCACTGAAAGTAGCTCCTAAGGCGAGTACAGCGGTAGGCGTAGCACTGAAATACAGATGGTGAAATGTCCCCAGAATTCCTCCGCCAAGAAAAATAATGGTAGAAAATAAAACGGCATTGGTGGCAGATTTCAACCTTAATAATCCCAGCCTTGTAAATAAAAAGGCAGCCACTACCGTTGCGAATACTTCAAAAAATCCTTCTACCCAAAGATGAACAACCCACCATCTCCAATATTCGGCAATCGCCATATGAGTTTGTCTTCCATACATTAATCCTGCTCCATAAAATAATGCAATGGCTACGGATGAAAGGGTAAATAGGGTCAGCAAATGACGGTCTCCATCTTTACGTTTCAAGGCTGGAAGCAATGCTCTGACCATTAAAACCAACCAGAGAATAAGCCCGATAAGCAGTAAGATCTGCCATACTCTTCCCAGTTCCACATATTCATAACCCTGATGTCCCCAAAGAAAATTATCAACCAGACCAAGCTTTTGCATTACACCAAGCCATTGCCCGGTTAATGATCCCAGTACAACAATCAGTAAGGCTCCGAATAATATATTGACTCCCAGTTTCTGATATTTCGGTTCATGCCCTGAAACTGCGGGAGCTATATAAAGTCCTGTGGCCAGCCATGAAGTGGCAATCCAGAATATTGCTAGCTGTACATGCCAGCTTCTGGAAACCGACTGTGGTAAAAACTGATCCAAAGGAATCCCATAAAATCCGCTTCCTTCCACACCATAATGGGCTGTAACTACACCGGCAAGCATTTGAACAAGGATCAGCAGAGCAACGACCCAAATATATTTCAAAGTGGCTTTCATAGAAGGGGTAGGTTTCATATTTCGTAATGGATCTTCCAGTGGCAGAGCTTCACTGATTTCTTCCTCTTTGTTTCGGGCATGATAAAATACCAAAAGACCTACGCAACCTAATAAAAGTAATATACTTAACCCTGACCATAAATGTAATGAAGGAGGAGGAATGTTTCCAACCGATTCATCATGGGGCCAGTTATTGGTATAGGTTACATCATCTCCTGGTCTTTCTGTGATGCAAACCCATGTGCTCCATGCA
Organism: Chryseobacterium indologenes; assembly: GCF_002025665.1. Lineage (GTDB taxonomy): Bacteria > Bacteroidota > Bacteroidia > Flavobacteriales > Weeksellaceae > Chryseobacterium > Chryseobacterium metallicongregator. The sequence goes on from NZ_CP018786.1 coordinate 1,929,339, forward strand.
AAGAAAGCATTCATTTTAGCCATTCTTCCGGTATCTTTAATGGTATTCTCAGGAATAGCATACTGATCACGAAGTTTTGCCATGGAAGCATCATTCATGAATAATTTTGAATAATACTGTGAAAGCTGTTTCTGCACTTCAGCCCGTTCCGGGGAGAAAACAATTTCATTATTGCTTTCATTAAAAGTATTGGTACGAAGTTCTTTTTTTAACAGTACCTGATATTTTGCCTGTTCTTCATCCGGAAGTTCTTGATAAACTTTTCCATCCTTTTTTGCCAGTTCATCAAGCAGAAGAATAGATTCACGGTGAAGATAATCAGCCGTCCAGTCCGGAGCAATATAGGCACCATGTCCCCAGATACTTCCTACTGTTTGCCCACCAATAGACTGCCAGACGTTCTGTCCGTCTTTAATATCCTGTGCGGTAGCCATCACAGTTCCATCTGTGCTGACTATTTTGCCCGGAATGGGTGGTATTTTCCTGTAAATTTCAGTCCCGTAGAAGATAAGAACCGCAAACGAAGCAACCATTACTACAGCAAGCCATATCCAAAGTTTTTTAGGTGTCATTCTATATTAATTTTTAAGATTCAACGGCAAATTCTTTTTCCAGTCGGATGGCTTTGGGGAAAAGAATATTATTCTCAAGGTGGATGTGTTTATGCAGGTCATTTTCGAAATCCTGAAGCATCGCAAAAGCTACTTTATAAGTATTGCAGGCATCTGCAGGTGGAAGATATTCTTGGGTGATTTCTGCGATCCTTCTGAAACGGTCTCCTTCTACTGTGTGATCATGTTCCATCATGTGAACCGGATTTTCTACAGTTCCAAAATGAGGCTTTGGAAGAGAACTTCCGGATATTTTAGCCTTCACCATATTTTTTACAAACGGGAACAGAATCAGCTCTTCTTTTTTCATATGGGCAGCCAGATCGTGTGCCGATTCATTAAATAAAGAATTGATTTCAAACAGTTCAGGATGTCTTCCTCCATGTACTTTGCACAATTTATCAAGAAATGCCTGCAAAACCGGGGTCTTTTCTTCTACATAACGGTGATGGGTTTTCTCAATATAATCTGTCAGAAGATCTAGCGGCCAGCTGTTAAAGTCTATTGCAGAATCTTGATTTTTTGGAAGGGCTTCCAGTGCTTCATAAATCTTTTCAGGAGCAAGTTTCTTATTGCTACATGCCTCTTCAATGGTTCTTCCTCCTTTACAGCAGAAATCGATACCATGTCTTTTAAAAATTGCAGCTGTTCTGAAATCTTCAGCCACCATATTTCCTATAAAGTCTGTTCTTGTATTCATAATATAATACTTTTTTGTCTTTTATTATTTTAAAATTTTTTAATTACTTTTTAAGAGATAAAATATATTTTACCATCTGTCGGGCATTCTCTTTACTCAATCCTGTATGAGGAGTCATGGGAATTTCGCCCCAATTGCCTTTGCCTCCTTCAATGATTTTCTGTGCCAGCATATCAAGATCAGCATCTGTATATTTTGCTGCAACTTCCTGATAAGAAGGACCTATTAATTTTGAATCTATTTTATGACAGGTAAGGCAATCCGTTCCTTCAATTAATTTCAATCCTTCATGTTTTGATGCACCTGAGGAAGCTGCAGTTTCAGGAACTGTTTCGACTGGCTGTGGTTGGGCAACTTGTTGTTCGGAATAAGGTTCGGCCTGTGGAATGGGAGTTGTTTCCGGTTTTGAACAGGAGAATAATAATGTAGTTAAAGTCAATACAATAATGGTATTTTGAACGAGTTTTTTCATAATGAATAGTGTTATTATTGAACTGTATTTCTTTTGAATTGTAATATGATTGCTGTAATGAGCATTAATGCTTTTGCGGTTTCAGCATAAATAAAATAGTCGTGTAATGGAGTAGGAGATAATGTTTTTCCTGATGTAAGTAAATCAACACGGGAATCAAGTACCGGCAGAAGCCAGAACTGTTCTGCAGCAAGGATAGAAACTAAAACAGCCAGAATTATAAAGTCAGTTTTCGTATAATTTTTCCAACTGACTGACATCAGTATTAGTATTACAATAAGAAATCCCCATTGTATTTTTGAAGAGAATCCAAACATGAACTTTCCTAAACCTAATGCGGTAGGAAGGGTAATTCCCGGAACCTGAAACTTCATTGGTGTTTCCAGAAAACTGATGGTAAAAAACATTCCGGTCATCAGACAGAGTAACATCAATACGAAAGGATTTTTGAGTTCTAATTTCATTTTGATTCATTTAATATTAAAAGATCTTTTTATCTTTTATTTGTTTAAATTTTTTTAAGCCCTCAAATGAGTAAGCTGTAAGTCCAGATTATCAACAAACATTTGAATTTTTGAGGTTTCAAGCATAATTCGAAGATCCTGTCGGATACTTTTGAACTGATCATGGAGTGGGCACGGATGCGTTTCCGAACACTGATCAAGCCCAAGACCGCAACCGGTAAAAAGTTTGTCTCCGTCAATTTCTCTGACAATATCGGCAATGGAGGTATTCAGGTTTTTCTGATCCATATAGAAACCTCCGTTCGGACCTTTGGCAGATTGTACAAATCCTTTTCTGCTCAGATCCTGCAAAATTTTAGCAATAAAATGCTCTGGTGAATGGATGCTTTTTGAAATGTCTTTAATCCCGACCCTGCTGTCATTTTTAGACTGCTGGGCAATATAGATCAAGGCTCTTAAAGCATATTCGCACGTTTTTGAAAACATTTTACTGATTTTTATAGGACAAATATAGAAAGATATTTTTAATAAAAGACATATTAGTCTTTTATTTTTTTATCAATGTGATGAAGATCATACGTGAAGCGTTTAGCCCATCATGTTTTGAATTGTTTTATTACTCTTTCTAAGATCAGATGGTCTCGATTGGGTAAACTCATGAAAAGTATCACTGAAAGCACTGATAGAGCTATAACCCACATCATCGGCGATTTCATTGATGGGTTTGTCTGTATTTAAAAGCAGTTCAATCGCTTTGATGATTCTTAATGTTTTTAAATACTGGAGGAAAGAAATATTCATATCAGCCTTGAAAAGTCGTGACAGAGAACGCTCACTCAAACCAAATTTGCTGCTGACATTGGCCAGAGTCAATTTTTCTCCGATATTCCATTCCAGATAAGATACAATTTTCATCATCTGTTTGTTATGGGTTGCGGGCAAAATAATGGGTAATGGCTGTTTGTGAGTTTTTGGGAGGATTTTTTTTAAAGCTACCAAAAATTCAAAATTTTCATCTTTTGCCGTTACATGTTTTTCATCCCAGATTTCAGAATATTTGATCATCTGGATCAGGAGTTCTGATGCCGGATAAATGCCCAATCTGCTGTAGAAAGGATCAGAGACATCATCATGGGCATAGAAATAAAGAGAACGCAGAACCGTTGCCGTATATCCGATTTCTAAAATATGTTCCATTCCTTGCGGAATCCAGAAGAAATGTCTTGCCGGAACCACATAGGTTCTGTTATCAATCGTAATATAGGCGATTCCTCCTTCCACATAGCTCAGCTGTCCTTTCGTATGTTTGTGAAAAGGAATCAGTTTTTCTGATTTTTCGTGCATAACAAATACACTTTTATCGTCTTTATCAATGTCCGGAAGGGCAGCAATTAATCCCATAAAAAATTTTAAAATCCCATTGGAAATGCAAATATAATCATTTGGCCGGAATCATGTAAAAGTTGACTATTTTAGATAAATAAAATTTCCGGATTGCTGATAAATTTGCAATGCAATAATTCAAAAATTCAAATGAAAATTTATGTCGCCGGATTGCTGATGCTCGGAATTTCCTCCACTATATCAGCTCAGACCGGCAGTCCAACAAAGGATACCATACGACTCTCCCTAAAAGACGCATGGCAAAAAGCGGAAGAAAATAGCCGTCATATCAGAATCAATACCATCAATGTAGACATTGCTGAAGCTGAAGTAAAAGATGCCAAAAGAGAGCGCCTTCCGGAAATAGAAGTCAAAGGTTCTGCAGAAAAAGCTTCCAACATTCCCATCTATGAAAACGGAATTTTTTCCAAACCTACACAGCATGAAGTGATTCATACGCTTTACAGAGCCGGAGCAGATTTTTACCTTAACATTTATAACGGAAATAAGCTGAATCTTAAGATCAAGGAAAATCAGACGCTTCAGAAAATTAAAGATATTCAGAAAGAAAAATCGGTTTCTGATATTCATTACAAAACAGCAGCTCTTTATCTTGAATTACAGAAAACATTAATCTTCAGAGATCTTATCAAACAGGATATCACTGATCAAAAAACACAGCTTAAAGAGATACAGACTCTTTATAAAAATGGAGTGGTATTGAAAAGTGATGTTTTAAGGATTGAACTGGAACTTTCCAAAAGAAAAATGACTCTGGTGACTATAGAAAATGATATCCTGATTGCAATGCAGAAACTGAATATTATTCTTGGAATTCCGGATGAGCAGATTGTTATTCCTGAAGCACCGTTTAATCAGTGGAATGAGAGTACAACTTATAATGAGTATCTCAAACTGGCATTGGATCATTCTTTTGATTATCATGTTTCTGAGCAGCAGACAGCGCTTAGCATAATCAAACTGAAACAGGTAAAAGCCAATGTAAGACCTAAAGTAGGGATGTATGGTGAATTTTATTACGCCAATCCGCAGATTTTCCTTTATCCCTATAATCCTTATTGGTATTCACTGGGAATCGTTGGAATTAAAGCATCGTTTTCTATTTCTTCCCTTTACCACAACACTCATAAAGTGAAAGCTGCCCAGCTGGAGTTTGAAAAAGAAGAAGAAGTACACAAGGATACGGAAGATAAAGTAAGGCAACAGGTGAAAGAAGCTTATCTGCGTTACCAGGAAGCTTTAGAACAGATAAAAGTGGCAGAAGCCAATGTTGCTCAGGCAAAGGAAAATGCACGTATTATCAAAAATACTTACTTCAGCCAGACCTCACTTATCACTGAACTTTTGGATGCAGATATACAGCTGCTTCAGACAAAATTTGAGCTTGAAGCGGCAAAGATTATGGCACAGAACAATTATTATTTACTACAAAACATTACAGGCGTTTTATAATACAATGAAAAAAAAATATACTCCCACCGATAGAATGATCACGAAGATCACAGGATGGATTTCAGTTGTAATCGTTGCTGCACTTACTGTCTGGGGCGGTTTTACCTTAAAAAATTATTATGCATATGAGCAGACCAATGATGCACAGGTTCAGGAATATGTAAACCCTATTATTTCAAGAGCTGGAGGATTCATTGTAGCTGTAAAGTTTGAAGAAAACCAGGAAGTTAAAAAAGGTGATACTCTTTTGATTATTGATAACCGAGAATATATTCTTCAGGAAAAACAGACACAGGCTGCCATTCAGAAAGCCCGTGCACAACTGAGAGTATTGGAAAGTACTACAGGTACTACAGAAAAGGAAGCAGCAGCAGCAATGGCTCAGATAGATGCAAGCAAAGCGAAAGTCTGGAAACAGCAACTTGATTATAACAGATATAAAAAGCTTTATGATGAAGAATCTGCTACCAAACAACGTCTTGAGGAGGTGAAAGCAACCCTGGATGTCAATGAAAGCGATTATCAATCTTCACAGGATAATTATGCAGCTTCGGTATCCAAGATCAATGATATACGGGCAGAAAAAACAGTTGTTTTAGCCGAAATTGCAAGACTGGAAGCACTGCTGGACCGTCATAAACTGGATGTAAGTTATACGGCTGTTACCGCTGCATATGACGGAAGAATGGGAAGAAGAACCGTTGAGGTTGGGCAGATGATTGATGCCGGAGAAACGCTGGCCTTTATAGTCAATAATGAAACTGATAAATGGGTGGTAGCCAATTATAAAGAAACTCAGATTAAGGATATGCATATCGGAGATCATGTGAAAATTGTGGCGGATTCTTATCCGGACAAAGAATTCCAGGGAACTATTATTTCCCTTTCTCCTGCAACAGGTTCAAGTTTTTCACTGCTTCCACCAGATAATTCCACCGGGAATTACGTGAAAATTGTCCAGCGTATTCCTGTAAGAATCAGAGTGGATGGACAAAGAAGTCAGATTGATGTTCTGAAAGTAGGAATGAATGTGAATGTTTACGCCAATAAAAAGCATTCCAATGGCTAAAAGACAAATGCCCTATTTCAAAAAATGGGCTCCGGAATGGTTGGTGAAGATTATTCTTTTTTCAATGACGCTTCCGGGAATCATTATCTTTTTTCTGCCATTGTCTAATCTGAATGCCGCAGCCGGATATTATGGATGTGAACCAGCGGATATCCAGTTTTCAGTAGCCATGTTTTATGCAGGTTATGTAGGTTTTTATAGCCTGGAAAGACGATTTTTTAGTTTTTTGGCTGCAAAAGAATATTTTCTTCTGTTCACCACATTGCAGATTCTGGCTTGTCTGATATGCTATTTCACCCGTGAAGTCTATATTTTGTTTCCGGTTCGTTTTGTGCAGGGAATGTTATTTGCCGGAAATGTAAACCTTTCGCTTACCCTTATTTTTACGAGACTAAACAACGAGAGGGGGAGGGAAATCAGTTTTTCAGTATTCTTCGGAATTCTGATCTGTGCTTTGCCATTCAATAATCTGATTACCGCAGATCTTATTGATTCCTACAATTTTAATATTGTTTATAAAACAGCAATTTTCTCATACCTTCCGGGACTTATTTTCCTCACTCTTGCAATGAGCAACTACAGAACCCATGCGAGATTTCATCTCTATAAACTCGACTGGCAGAGTTTTGGACTTTTCAGTACGATATTGGTTTTAATAGGATATATTACCATTTTTGGTCAGGAATATTATTGGCTGGAAGATAGCCGGATTCTGGGAAGCGTCATTGGGATTGTTGTATTGGCGGGAATATCAATATTCCGTCAGCAAGCGATCAAAAGACCTTATATTGATCTGCAGGTTTTCAGATACAGGAACTTTAAAGTAGGTTTACTGATTCTTTTTGTCATGTATATATGCCGGTTTGCCTCAGGAATTGTCAATACCTATTTTGCCTCAGAGCTGCATTTAGATCCATTCCATATATCCTATATTAATATTTTCAATCTTGCAGGGTTGGTTATTGGGGTCATTATTGCCTGTTGTATGGTTTTGCAAAAGAAAGATATACGATATATCTGGGGACCAGGTTTTTTAATGCTATTGATCTTTCATGGATTAATGTATTATTCTTTTGATGTTCAGGCTGATGAGTTTAATTATTACGTTCCGTTATTTCTTCAGGGATTAGGGGTAGGATTGATAATGGTTCCAACGATTATTTATATTATTTCTTCCGTTCCCGCTATTATTGGACCTTCAGCTGCCGCAACAGCGTTAGCAATACGATATCTTGGATTTTGTATCAGCATTGCTCTGATCAATTTTTTTGAACTCTTTGAAAAAAGCCGTCATTACAATGCTTTTCAGGATCATTTAAGTGCGGTAGATCCGGAAGTTAAAAATTTTCTTCACCATCAGACGGCTAAGCTTGTTGCAAGAGGAATGTCTGAAGATAAGGCTGTAAAAGCTGCTGATAAGTTATTGGTAGGAAGAATGAATATTCAGAATCATGTGCGTTTTGCGATGGATTATTATGAAATGATGGTGTGGCTTCTTGCCGCTTCACTGCTGTTGATTTTTCTTTTCCCATACCTCAACCGAACCGCTCTTTATCTGAAATCCCGCAGACTGTCACCTGCATAAGTGAAATTTTATCGTTTATCAATCAAAAGTATAGCTTGTTAGCTAATTTTATAGTAGAGTGCTGAGACTGTCTGATAAGGCAGTCTCTTTTATTTTGTTAGAAAATGGATGAACACTTCTGGCCGGAATTGTATGTTTTTTGTCATTGCAGACAAGATCCTTTCTCTCTACATTTGTACTCATACAGAACGAGATATGAAGAAAGAAGGAAAACATAAAGGAATAAAAAATATAGTACTTCTGGCGTTACCACAGGTGCAGCTGCTTGATATTGCCGGACCATGGGATGTTTTTACAGCAGCCAACCGTTTTCTGAACATTGATAAAGAGGATAGCGGCTATCATGTATATCTCGTTTCCGGAACATCAGAGAAGATTATCTATTCCAGCTCAGGAATGCCATTATCATGCAGCCATACCATTTATGATATTGATTTCGCTGTAGATACTTTGCTTGTAGCAGGGACAACGTTGAGTGTACTGGAGGAAATCAGCCATGATCTCTATCATTATCTTCAGAATATAAAATCAGATGTAAGACGGCTGGGATCTGTCTGCGTTGGGGCATTTGTTCTTGCCAAAGCAGGTCTGTTGGATGGCAAGCAGGTAACTACCCACTGGAAATTTGCAGATACACTTCAAAAGTGTTATCCAAAGCTGGAAGTGAATGTCAATCCTTTTTTTATTTGTGATAAACCTATCTATACTTCAGGAGGTGTTTCTTCCGGGATGGATCTTGCACTGGCACTTTTAGAAGAAGATTTTGGAAAGCCTCTAGCTACAGAAGTTGCCCGTCATCTTGTTTTGCCTTTAAAAAGATCCGGAATGCAGTCTCAGTTTGGAGATGCGCTGCCGGAATATGAAATAATGTCTCCTTTTACAAAAGAAGTCCGTGACCTGTTGAAAGATAAACTGAATGAAGCCATAACAGTAGAATATATCGCTGAGTCACTGAATATGAGTCCCCGTAATTTTTCCAGGGTATTTCTAAAAGAATCAGGAATGACTCCCGGCCGGTTTCTTGAAAAAATGAGACTGGATCAGGCTAAAAATATGCTGGAATATACTGAGATGAGTGTTGACATGATTGCCGTTAAATGTGGATTTAGCAATGCCGTTTCGCTTCGCCGGGTATTCCTTAAAAATATTTCCCTTTCTCCGGCTCAATACCGGAAAGCGTTTAAAACTACAGAATAAATTTTTTCTCTTACGGATTTAAAATGAAACTGATCGTTATCAATGATCGGTAGGGAAGAACTATGTCTTTATCCAAAAAATAATCATCTTAAAAATAAAAGAATTATGAAACAAGATACTAAAACAATGAATGTCGCATTTTTAATTTATGATCAGGTAGAAGCTCTTGACTTAAATGGGCCTTTGGATGTTTTCGTTAAGGCGAATGTTGTACATCCCAACTCTTATCATTGCTTTACGGTCGGAAAAACAAAAGAACCAGTGTATATGGAAGCTAATACGATGGCTGTTATTCCTACTTACGATATACATACCTGTCCTAAGCTGGATATGATTGTTGTCCCCGGAGCAAATCCTGAACATATTATGAAATATATCAAGGATATGGATTTTCAGGAAACAGTTCTGAAATGGATCAGTAATAATTATAATGAAGGAACTACTGTCTTTACAGTATGTACAGGAAGTATGCTGCTTTCCGGAACAGGTATCCTTGAAAACCATGATATTACCACCCATAGCATGTTGTTAGATACTTTAGAACAGTATAATCCGGAAGCAAATGTGATCAGAAATGTTCGTTATGTGGATCAGGGACAGTTGATAACTACAGCTGGAATTACCGCTGGAATTGACGCTGCTCTTTATCTGATTGGAAAACATCTCGGTAAGGAGACAATGGATAGCATTATTGAGATTTTTGAATATCACAACAGAAAATCTGAAAATTCTCTTTAAAATATACAATCTTGAATTAAAAGTTTTCGCCGATTGTATACTCAGCGAAAACTATACCTTATATTTTTAATGAATAAAATATAATCTGTAAATGATTTATAAACAGGTGTTTAAATTTTAAAGAATAAAATTTATCATAAAAAAGCTTGAAAAAATTTGGATTTAAAGAGGGTTTTTCTATCTTTGCAGTCCCTTAAACAAAGGGATTTACTTGAAAAAGTAAGTGGCCGACTCGGTAGCTCAGCTGGTAGAGCAATACACTTTTAATGTATGGGTCCTGGGTTCGAATCCCAGCCGGGTCACAATGTGAAAATGAGAATTTTCAAAAGCATAAAAAACCTGCAAAAATAATTTGCAGGTTTTTTATTTATAGTGTTTGCTATAATGTTTCAAAATGGCCGATTATTTAAATTAACGGACCAGTTGATTGTACTCGTACTTTTGCAATTGAAATTCAGTTATATCTTTACTCCTCATTTTTGGGCTTAAAGTTTCTCCCGACTCCCTGACGGAGAAATGTAATTTTTCCCTGTACTTTTTTCGCTTTTTCAAGGACTTCCAATGCTTTTGTTCGTTCGTTAATTTTGCCAGCGTGTGTTATATTGTCCTGACGTTCATTTTTTTTCATATATCAATATAGTGAATTTATTTGAAAAAAACAAATTATTGATTGTAAGGCTGTTTTAAATTTTTAAAAATGAGATTTTTGTAGTAATAAATCACGATAAACAAGAGATTCAGTGAAGTGCTCATTTTTTCATTGAAAGCCTTTTTGTTCATCTTTGAATTTCAAACTAACCAATCTGCTCCAGAGCGTAAAATTTTTGTCGCTGATTTTATAAAAGTTAGCAAAATTCAGTTCGTGAAATTTTGCGAAAGTATTGTAAGTAAAGAAAAAGTTTCTATCTTTGCAGTCCCTTAAACAAAGGGATTTACTTAAAAAAGTAAGTGTCCGACTCGGTAGCTCAGCTGGTAGAGCAATACACTTTTAATGTATGGGTCCTGGGTTCGAATCCCAGCCGGGTCACTTGAAAAAGCTTCAACACACGTTGAAGCTTTTTTTGTATTCTGTTCTATTTAATATTTTTAATTTTCGTCATTCTGATAGCCTTATTTTATACCATCCATAAATAAGAAGAAGATTATAAAAGCACTCGTCTTTGAAAATCGGTAAAATGTTTCTTTTTTACCTTAAAATGTATCCTTATGTTAGAAGATAAAGAAACTACTTTTGTATACACATTATTTCTGAAGCAATGGCTAATAAAATATTTAATATAAAAGAATTTGCATCATGTTGATCGTCCGCAGAACAATCTGGATATTAATACTCCTAAGTCCGGCTATAATATTCTGGTAAGCGCCAAATATATCAAAAGCAGAATCATTTTTCACACAACCGCTGCTGGCAATTGTAGGAAGTGGGGCGAGAAGTGCTTGGATGAGTGATGGTCTTCTAAAGATTGCAGCAACTTCAGATAAGAAAAATATAGCATAGAAGGAGCAAACCATATGTGATTGTACGACAGAGAAAATAATGTAAATGACGCTGTTGATCAGCTGGCAACTTTCTTTTCTGAAAAATTATAAACATTATCAAATTTAATCACAATGATTACACAAAAAATAACATTTAAAAACGTAGCTTGGAACAATGCTGGGATTTTGCATTTTCCAACCGATTTCAATCAGAATAAAAAATATCCAACTATTATTTCCATGCATCCTTCACGCTTAGGAATAGGAATGGGCAGGGATGCGTTTGATCTTGCTGAAACCCTATTGGCCCAACCCATTCTGGTAGTGGTAGGTGATAAGCCAGGTGGATTTGGAGCATATAGGGACGGATACGAAATTACTCGTCGTGCTGCATCAGAAAAAAAAGAATTATTAGTTATAAAAGGATTTTCCCATTATGATCTTTATGACCAGCCTGAGCCGGTAAGACAGGCACTAGAAAAAGTTGTTCCTTTTTTTAAAGAAAATTTATAAGAATTTTAGGAAAGAAAGTCGCTTTAACAGAGACTCTGGTTTTTATGATAAAAAGGATTGTTCAATAGAATAATCCTTTTTCATTGAAAGTCTATTTTGGATCCGTTTTACAAGATTTGAAATTTAAAATTTATATCTGTGGCAGAAGCATTAAAATTTTTGTCTCTGATTTTGTAAAAGTTAACGAAATTCAGTTCTTTAAATTTCGGGAAAGTATTGTAAATAAAGAAAAAGTTTCTATCTTTGCAGTCCCTTAAACAAAGGGATTTGCTTAAAAAAGTAAGTGGCCGACTCGGTAGCTCAGCTGGTAGAGCAATACACTTTTAATGTATGGGTCCTGGGTTCGAATCCCAGCCGGGTCACAACAAACGGACAAACTATTTTATAATGGTTTGTCCGTTTTTCTTTATACTGAGATTTTAATTTTGTGATATCAATACAAGTTGAGATGAATACATTCAGAATTACATGTTTAAATAAAATGATTTAATTTATCTACGACATGTATCCAAAGCCTGTCTTTCATATTTTTTTTGAAAAAACCGAAATGGTCTATTTTTTTCAATCCTAATTCTGAAGGAACCAGTTTTGTGAAAGTGATATCTTCTTTACTGCCAATATGCTTCCAATATGTTTCGGTGTTTTTCTGGCTTGAAATGGTATCATCAGTAGTCCAGAATAGATGAATGGGGAATGTATAATTCTTGAAATGCCCTATAGGAACAGTGGTACCATAAAATTGAGCATCAAAAAAATAATCTTTCTTTTCAAGCCAGTTTCGCCACTCATATACTACATTTTTGGGCAGGTTTTCCATTAATCCAAAGGTTTTGGCTTTTACGTATCCTGTCATCAGAACACTTATGGGAACAAACATATAAAAATAAAAATAGGCCTTAATTCTGTATGAGAACGGCATATTCATATAATAGCCTGCAGATACAGCAAAATTGATCATTCCCTTTACATTATCCAGGTTTTTCATAAATCCGATTTGCTGCCCACCGGCACTGTGCCCTACAATCATAAACGGAAGATCGGGAAACTTTTTATTTAAAAAATCTTTGATGGCAGGCATATCTTTTACTCCATAATCTGAAAAGGTAAACTCACAGGTTTTCAGATTTCCGGAAAAAGAATCTCCGCTTCCTCTGTAATCCCAAAGACAGCACAGAAAATCATTTTCAGTAAGATAGGTAAGGAAAGACAAATAGAATTCTTTTTTTGTTCCGGTGCCACAGTTAAACTGAATTACTGCTTTTGGATGATCCGGAATAAGAAGAATACCTTTAAGCTTTATACCGTCATCACATATTGTTTCAAAATTTTCCGTTTTCATGTTTTAATTTAACTTAAAAAATTAATGATACATTGTATGGTATATAGCTGTATCCTTTTTTCGTTGTTAAATTTAGTAAATAGCCTGATTCCATTATAATATTTAACTATGCAGTACTAGGTTTCTGCATCAGGATTTTGAGGGGTATTCAATTTTTATTTAGGCATATATTTCATCATAATACAATTGCTGATATCTTGGGCAGAATTGTTTTCTACTTCCAAAAATCCTGTCTTTCTGTATAAATTGTAAGCTTTATCATTTCCCGGAGCAACTTCTAAAAAAATTTCAATATCATTAAATCGTCTGCCTGCTTCATGAATAACAGCTTCAATCAATCCTTGACCTATATTCTTTCCTTGAAATTGCTTTTTTACATACATTTGGTAAATAGTACCGGAGTTTTCGTCACTTTTAACAAAAGTACATATGCCTATAAGCAGATCATTTGCGTAGGCACCCAATACAAATCTTCCAAAAGTCTGTTCTTCAATATCGCTTTCTATTTGAAATTTTTCAATTTTCAGAGCTTCATAATAATTGGCTCCAAATGATTCCGGGAACTGCTCCAGACTTTCCAGGCGGATTGTTCGGTATGCTTTACTTTCTTCGGGAAGAAGTTTTCGATAGCTAATAATATTCATGCTGATCAGGTTTTCATTTACATCAATATACAAAGATGGAGATAATTTTATTTAGCAACAGAATTTTATATAATTGGTTAAAATTTTAAAACGATCTCATCTATTTGTAACAATTTTCATTTCAGATAGTCTTATTATAAACAAAACATACCTTTTTTGATCAGAAAAGCACATCAATGCAGTCTGTAAATTTTGAAAAGTGTTTGTTTAAAGGGGGAATATTACATTACTTTATTTGAATGTTACATTTTTGCGAAATAACTCGTTTATTTCATAAGGAACATGATAAATTATGTATATTTATAACACTCATTGGGGAATAATATTTAAATAACGACAAAAAATTATCAACTTATTTGCAAATAAGTGAATAGGTAGATATGTAGATATAGGGAAAAGTGGTGGTGATGGGAAAAATTGACTTAATCATCTTTAAAAATATAAAGACAAACTCAGAAGGTATAAAGAAAATAATAGCCTTTACAATCTGTATGGGAATATTTTTGGTTATATTTTCATGTCATAATGAACCTCAAAATACAGATAGAGAAAACTTTGATGTATCTCTATTGACTGAAAGTTCAGAACTTCAGCTGTCCGGTGAATATGAAGCTTTCGTCAAGCTTAATAAAGAATATCTGAAGAAAGCCGCCAAAATGCAATATACAGGAGGAAAAGGACTCTGCTATCTGAATATGGCAGGGGTAAATGTTTCTGCAGGGAATTATGAAAAAGCCCGATTTTTTTTCAATAAAGCCGAAAAAGACCTGATCAACTCTGAAAATACTTACCATAAAGCAGTCTTCTATGATGATTACAGCCTGTATTATTCTCATCTTAAACTCAATGATAAGGCGATAGAATGTAATAACAAAGCATTTTATTATTTAAAACAGGCAAAAAAAACGAAACTCACCCAAAAACTTCTGCCGAGACTTTATGTAAACAAAGGAATTTACTATGCTTGGAAAGGATGGTTTGGAACTTCTTTGAAATGTTTTACCAAAGCAAATATGCTGGAAAATTCAGCGTATACCAATTGTATGGTAGCACAATATTATTTATTTACCCATAAACCTGATTCTGCGGGTATATACATTGCCAGGGCAGATGAAAAAATGATCAGCCAGAAAACAACGGATGTGGAATCTCTTTGGGTTTATTATACAATGGGATATTACTATAATGAAATTGATAATAGCGAACAGGCTGAAAAAGCATTACAAAAAGCACTGGAGATCAACATTAAGACAAGACGAACCTATTCATCCCATATAAAAGAAGTTTACAAAGCGCTTGCAGAATTATATAAGAAAAAAAATGACGGAGGTAAGGCTTATTTTTATCTGAAGAAATATATGGAAGAGGAGGGAAGGTTTGATGCAGAACGATTTGCTGTTATGAATAAAGCTACCGAAGATTTTATTTCAGAAATGAAGCAGGAATCAGACTGGCATAAAAATGATCTTCCGTTGTTTATCGCATTGTCTATCACAGTACTTACCGTTTCAGGGGTATATGTGCGGAAAATAATTAATAGGTTACAAAAGAAGAAGAATACTTTAAAAGAACAAACCGATACGTTGAAAAACCATGTCCAGACAAAGCAGCGACAGGAAGTGATTGAACTTGCTAAAAGGAATGATTCTTCTTTCTTATTGAAATTTAAAGAATTCTACCCTGAATTTATTAAGTCGCTTCTGGAGATTAATCCGGATCTTGAAAATTCAGAGCTGGGTTTCTGTGCAATGCTGAAATTACGTTTTTCATCCAAAGAGATTGCAGATTATACTTTTGTACAGCATAAATCTGTTCAACAAAAGAAATACAGGATCAGAAAAAGACTGAATATTCCAGGGGAAACAGATATTTATGATTTTTTTGAAAACTTAGCAGAATAAAGCATTATATCACAATAAAAGCAGGAGGATTCTGTTTTATGAAGAGATTTTATTGTTGATCTCATCCGAAATAACCATTGAAAATATTATAATTATACAAAATCGTTATCTTAAGAAGATCATTGTTAAATCATAAATTTATATAGGAATTTAGCTTAATTAGAGAAACACATGATGCGTATTTTTCTTTCTGTCTTACTTTTTGTTTTAGTTTCGTGCCATTCTCATTCAAAGAAAGAGGCTGAAAAGAAATTTGACGTTGCCTTGCTGAAACAGAATGAAAAGTTCAGAATTGCCGGAGCATATGATTCATTGATTAATCTTAATAAAAGATATTACAAAAAGGCCGATGAAATGAATTATGCAGATGGGAAGGCACTCTGCTATATCAATTTGGCAGAACTCAATATATCCCTGGAAAATTTTCAGAAATCACAAATTCTCTTTGATAATGCAAAAGAGATTCTGGATAATTCGGAGGACAACATACACAAAGCCAGATTTTATAACGTCTATGGCCGTTTCAATATAGAACTTCGAAGGCTTGATAAAGCTTTTCAATACAATAACGAAGCCATGAACTTTATAAAGAAAAGTGATCCGTCAGAACTTAAAAACGATCTGCTTTTTAGTATTTATTTCCGACAGGCTATTTATCTTGTTCAAAAAAAAGACTATGGAAAGGCCCTTGAATATTTCCATAAAGCGAAAAAACTGGATGGTACAGGTCTTACAGATTGTGCGATCAGTGATTATGTTTATATACGGAGAAACAAGGATTCTGCCTATAAATATATAACGACAGCTTATAACAAAGCCAATATGAGAGGTAAAGAGGACGGAATAGCTCTTTATGCCAATACCATTATGGGGGAATATTTTCTTTATTATAAAGAATATGATAAGGCAGAACATGCTCTGAATAAAGCATTGAAAATCAATGATAAAACAAAACGGGTCTATGCTTATTATGGTAAGTATATCTATAACGATCTCAGAATGTTATATGAACGTACCGGTGATAAAGAAAAGGCCTATTTTTATTTGGAAGCCTATACAGATGCTTTTTATCGGACCAATACCTCTTTACTGGCTACCATCAATCAGGATATGGAGTCTTTTATTACAGTTGCCCAACAGGATGCTAATCATCATAAAAGTAAAATCTATTGGATTGTTTCTCTGTCGTTTATTGGTCTTTGTCTGCTGGGATTATATGCCTGGAGAATTATTCTTGCTTTAAGGAAACGGAAAAAAGTTCTTGCTATAGAAGCTGAAAACCTGAAAATAAGAATGAATGACAATAAGCAGGAAGAAGTTATAGAACTGGGTAAAAAAAATGACCCTGAATTTCTGGATCGCTTTAAAGAAACTTACCCTGAGTTCATCGCTCAGCTTTTAACCATTAACCCAAATCTTGAAAATTCTGAACTGATTTTTTGTGCGATGCTTAAACTTCATTTTACTTCTAAAGAAATAGCAAACTATACGATGGTTCAGCATAGGAGTATTCAGCAGAAAAAATACAGGATCAGAAAAAAGTTAAATATTCCGGGTGAAACAGATATTTATCATTTCTTTAATACCTTACAATAATCCAAAAAAAACTGTCTGATTTATCAGGTCAGACAGTACTCGAAATATTCTCTTTTCACCACTCGGTTTTTTTTAGTGGTCTCAATGGTCAAATATGAAAATTTTTAATGGAAACAAGAAAAAAGACTATACTACACGGGTACTACATGGTATATTTGATTGTTTAAATGTCTGATATTTAAATAATTGTGATTTCTTGTCGATTTGTTGACTTATTTTTGAAAAAGAGCAAGAGTTCTTGGGATGTCTCCCTTTTTAGACTACGTTTTTGATTATTCTTTTTTTAATTCATCTTTTTTTTATCTGATTTTCAGTATTGTTTTTTCATCCGTTTTGAAGGTGCAATTTTTAATAATACTTACTGATAAAACAGAGCTATTTGAGACAAAATTTGACATTAAATATAAGTGGTTGATAATTAATTGATTGTCGTTGCTGTTGTATACGTGTAGTATCATTTATTTTTGTTTTTTATTTAGAATATACAAGTTTTGCGAAGTGATTTGTTGTGAATTTCTCATCATTGATTTTGTTTTGTTGAATTTATGGCAATTTTTAAATGGTATTAATTACACTCCAAAATGATCTTTGATAAAAAATAAGAAACCTATTAATCATACAACCAAAGTAATTATAAATAAATCTATGAAAAAAAGAATTTTATTCGTTTGTGCATTAGCATCTTGTTTTACGGTTTTCAATGCTCAGAGATGGGAATCTGTCTCTCAGAAAACTTCACAGATAAGAGAAGGAGTAGCAGTACAACATTCTTATAGAGTGGATCTGAAATCTCTTCGAGAAATGCTAAGAAATGCTGAAGAAACCGGGAAAAGTGCAAGACCGGTAATTATTTCTTTACCTACTGTAGAAGGAAAGATTGAAAAATTTGCTGTTTATAGCAATCCTGTGATGGATGTATCACTGGCCGAAAGATATCAGCTCGGATCATATGTAGGAGTGGGCGTAGATGATCCGTCTAAGTATGTAAGATTCAGTACATCTCCCAATGATATGCAGTCTATGATCATTAAAGATGGTATATTCCAGTTTATAGAACCGATAAGTGCTGATAAACAAACTTATGGAGTATTCTATAAAACAAAGGATGAAGGAGAACATGGCTTTAAATGTGATACCGGAGAACATGATTTTAAGAATATTAATAAACTGGTAGAGAATGGTAAAAAAATGCTTTCGGGAGTAGGAATCGCCAGCAGACCTACTAATACAAAATACAGAGATTTTAGAATGGCATTGTCCGTTACAGGAGAATACAGCCAATATCAATTAACGGCAGCAGGAACTCCGGCCAATGCGACCAACGATGTAAAAAAAGGAGTGGTACTGGCTGCCATGAATAATACGATGACCCGCATAAACGGAGTTTTTGAACGTGATTTTGGAGCTCATCTAACCGTTCAGAACCTTCCGGATATCATTTATCTTGATCCGGCAACAGATCCTTACTCTAATAATTTAAATCTTCAGCTGCAACAGACCCTTACCTCTGTAGTTGGAAATGCCAACTATGATATCGGGCATGTTTTTAACCAAAATGCAGAAAGAAGCGGAAATGCAGGAGGAATCGGAATTGTCTGTGTAGATCCGGCCACTAATACTGAAATAAAAAAGGGTTCCGCTTACACTCAGGGACCTGTTCCTGTAGGTGAAGTTTTCGACTTTACTGCAGCTCATGAAATGGGCCATCAATTAGGAGCTAATCACACATTTTCAAATACTTCTGTCACAGATGCCAATCAGGGAGCTAATGTAGAACCTGGAGGAGGTACTACTATTATGGGCTATGCCGGGATTACGTATGATAATGTGCAGGCTAATGCTGATGGATATTTCCATTATAAATCCATTGATCAGGTATTAACTAATTTAGAAAATAAACTTAATTGCGGAGCCTCTCAAAATATAAACAATAATACTGCACCAGCTATTAATCCGTTGGTAGCTTATAATATTCCTAAAGGAACCGCTTATTATCTTGAAGCTTCAGCTACTGATGCCGAAAATGATCCTGTAAACTATACCTGGGAACAGAATGACAGTACAGATGAGTTTTCTACAATTTCAGGGGATAGTGGATGGGGATACAATCCAAAAGGAGCTTTAACAAGGTCAGTTCCTGGTACAGCAAACGGAAGAAGATATTTTCCAAAGCTAGCGAGTGTTATGAACGGAAACCTAACAGACAAGCAAACATGGGAAACGGTATCTTATATCCCTCGAATATTGAATTATGCTGTAACAGTAAGAGATCAAAACGCTCAACGTCCTATGGTTTCAAGTTCAACAACTACAGTGACCGTAGGGAATGATGGACCGTTCAAATTCAATGGGCTTACTGCATCTTCAATATTGTATAATGATGCTGTAAACATAATCTACTGGGATGTTGCCAATACAAATGCGGCACCTTATAATACAGCGAGTGTGAAAATAGATTACACTACAGATAATGGAACAACCTGGACAAATCTGGTTGCTGCAACACCAAACACCGGAAGTTATAGCGCACAAATGCCAGGAAATATAAATGGAGCTATAAAACTAAGAGTTTCAGCTGTAGGAAATATCTTTTATGCTGTTTCTCCTGCTATAAATGTGGGCAGTGCACCTACATCTCCTACATCAGCACCTACGGGCATTTCTACAACAGATACTGAGATTTTCAAAACAACAGCAAGAGTATCCTGGAATAGTGTTCCGGGAGCTACTTACTCTGTTAATTACAGAAAAACAGGAGCAGGAAATTGGTCTAATGCTGTGAGTCAGGCAAATTCTGTAGTTCTGAATAATTTAGAAGATGAAACCAATTATGAAGTACAGGTAGCTGCTGTAGTTAATTCTGTTTCCGGGACTTTCTCTAATAATTATACATTCAAAACAAAAGGATTAAAGACAGGAGTTGATTACTGCCTTTTAAATTCAGGTTCACCTTATGTAGGAGCCATCTTAAAAGTTACCGTTGCAAATCTTGATTATAGTGATCTTACAGCAAGATCCTATAAAGATTTAAGCGAAGATCTTACTAAGGTTGTTAATTTGACACAAGGCAGTACCTATACGCTTACGCCTAGAATAGGGAATCTGTTGCAAAACGGAATGCCGGTAAATCTATCTGCCTGGATAGATTACAATAGAAACGGAGTATTTGAATCTACAGAAAGGGTAGGGCAGACTTCAGCGACAACGAATGCAGGTAATATAGGGTTACCAAGTTTTAACTTCACCGTTCCTGCTACCTCTTACTCTGGAGATAAGGTGTTAAGAATGAGAGTGGTTGGTAAATTCGCGACGAGTGCTTTGAATAGCGTATGTGGTGAGCTGGCAAGCCAGGCCGGAGGTATTATGGATCTTCCTGTGAAAATTACTGCTAGCACCCTTGCTGTGAGAGAAACGGTAGATACAAAATCATCAGAGGTATCTATTTATCCTAATCCTGCAGATACATTTGTAGAAGTGAAAAACCTTAAAGGTAAAGGTGATTACAAAATTTACAGTGCGGATGGAAGACTTGTTCAGGAAGGTAAGATTGATGGAAAAATAAATGTAGTTTCTCTTGTAAAAGGAATGTATGTGATCACCATAAAAGATGAGAAAAATACTTACAACACCAAATTAATCAAAAAATAAACAGCATGAATGAATCTCCGTATCAGGATCTAAAAGCGGAGAGAAAAAGAATTATTTCAAGAGGGAAAAAAGGCTGTTTTCAACAGAAGGCAGCCTTTTGATTTTTGACGATAACTAATCCAAATGGCTATTAAAAAAATCAAGCATAGTGGCTAATGATTTTTCAGAATGCATTCGTTCTCCATTTTCAAGGGATTCTTCCGTGGCAATCGCAGCTCTTGTTCGCATTGTCTGTTCGTAACCGGAAATAGCTTCCTGTAAAGTATTATAATGATTATCCGTTAAATATTCACTCAGTTCAAGGGCATCCAGCATAGCCATATTAGCGCCTTCTCCAGCAAATGGAGGCATTACGTGAGCTGCATCCCCAATCAGTGTGAGGTTAGATTGAGTTTCCCATGTTTGATCTAACGGCATATAGTAAATCAGACGTGGAACAAAAGGAGTTGCAGCATTTTCAAACAATTCCTCCCAGATAGAAGCCCATTCCGAGTATTCTGTTTTGAACCATTTTAGCATCTGTGCACTATCAGAAAAATCAAGACCGCTAGTGGCAGGCCAGTTTTCATCTGCTTTAAAACTTGCATAAAATCCGAGATCTCCATTGCCTTTTTGTCCCAGTAAAATATTTTGAGAATTTCCGAATGCCATTATTTTTCCCCCTTTGATCAAAGCATCAATCTGAGGGGCATTTTCTTTTGAAATATTTCCTTCCAGCATAATGATTCCTGAATAAACAGGTTTATTATCAGTAAGATAAGGGCGGATTTTAGAATTGGCACCATCTGAAGCAATGACAAGATCAGCGTACACAGAATTTCCATTTTTAAAATGTAGCAGCCAGCCTTTATCCTGCCGCTCCATAGAGAGAAAATGACTGTCCCATACTACCGTTTCAGGAAATAGGGATTCCAGCAGCATATTTCTTAATGGACCACGATCTATTTCAGGGCGAAAATGTTCATGTCCAAAATCTTCTTCAGGCTTTGTTTCATGATCGTTAAAAAATATTTCGGCCTTTTCATTCATGATCAGAGTTCTGTCTGCACCCGGACGGAAAGTCTTTTTAAACTCCTCCAGAAGTTCTGTTTTGCGTATGGCAGCCAAACCTGAATCTTCATGCATATCAAGAGGGGAGCCCTGTACACGGGCATTTTTATTAAAATCTCTTTCATATACTTTTACATCTGCACCTTTTAATTGTAAAAGTCTTGCCAGTGTAAGCCCTGCAGGGCCACCACCAACGATTGCTATTGATTTATTGTCTATCAGCATTGTTGATTTAAATTTTACAATGCAAATTTATTTTCCTTTCAATACAGATAATAGTACAAATCGGTCGTTTTTATTTTTGGATAATTCTTTAGGAGCAACTCCTGAAAATTTCTTTACTTCTTTGATGAAATGATTCTGATCGGTATAATTGAGTTCCGGGAAAAGTCTTCCCTGAGCAATGTGTTCCAATGATGCTCTGAAACGCAAAATAGTAGAGTAGGCTTTTAATGACAAACCAAGTTGTTTGGTAAAGTACCGGTTGATCTGTCTGCTGCTCCAGCCTGTTTTCTCTGAAAGTTCCTGTACGCTCATTTCCCCTTTTGAAGCATACACCAATTCAAAAAGTTTGATTTTTCTTTCATCTGCTTTTTGAGGTAGCAACGCTTGTATTTTTTGAGTGGCTTTCGTACAGCAATGATTAAAATCCTTTAAGTCATCACTTTTAAAATTCCAGAAATCAGGAGAAAGCTCTTTTCCGATATTCAATAAATCTGCAATGGAGGTATTTAAAATATATTCCACAGCAAGAGGTTTAAAACTAACGATAAAAGCTGTTGTATGGGGATCGATATACCTTTGTTCAGGATAGGTTTCCAGTCCGAGAAGGGTAATATGAAATGGCTCTGAAGCCGACTGTGAGAAAAATAAATCAATTCTTCCGTCAGGAATGATAACCACTTCTTTCGCTTCATCCGAAAGGTTCTGAAAAGTTCCCAGATTTTCAACAAAATCTGCGATCTCTTTGTCCGGTTCTATGAAATGATAAGAGAAGTCATTGTCCATAATTATTGTCTGTGCAGACTGTTTTTAGATGAAGAAAATTACAAAAATTGTTGTAAACTACAAAGTACAATACAATTTGAATATTGAACTGGACTAGTACATTTTAGGAAATCTGTACCAGCTGATTTGCCTATGAATATGATATTTTTGTAAATTAAGAGTTAATGACCGGAAAATGAAAAATATGCAGGAAAGAGAAATCAATTTTATACAGCACAACGAAGCGGCCTGGAACAAACAGGCATTAGCCCAGAATGAATGGTCAAAAGCGGTAAGCACCGAAATAATCAATAACGCAAAAGAAGGAAAATGGGAGGTTCACCTGACTCCAAAACCACTAAATAAAGAATGGCTGGGAGAGGTAAAAGGAAAGAAGATCCTGTGTCTGGCATCAGCAGGAGGGCAGCAGGCTCCGGTTTTGGCTGCTGCAGGAGCTTCTGTTGTAGTTTTTGATATTTCCGGGGAACAGCTGAAACAGGATGAAAAAGTAGCAGAACGTGATGGACTGTCATTGCAAACACTTCAGGGCGATATGAGAGACCTGAGTGTATTTGAAGACGAAACCTTTGATATTATATTCCATCCGATTTCCAATCATTATGTAGAAGACGTGAATCCGGTTTGGAGAGAAGCTTATAGAGTCTTGAAAAAAGGAGGAGCATTGCTGGCAAGCTTTTTCAATCCTGTGGTGTTCGTAGCAGACAGGAATCCTCAGGATATAAAAGAGGGAATTATCAGACCGAAATATACGCTTCCTTATGCCGATATAAAAGATTTGGATCAGGATCAGATTAATAGAAAGCTGGAAAATAATGAAGCTTTGGTTTTCGGACATACCCTTTCAGATCTTATCGGAGGACAGTTGAAGGCAGGTTTTATGATTGCAGATTTTACAGAAGAAATGCAACCCAATCCACGTTTTTTAATTGATCAGTACCTTCCTACTTTCATAGCAACAAAAGCCGTGAAATTGAAATAATACAAGTCATGTAAGTCTCAACGGTTTTTAGGAGTGTCATTTCTAATGACGTGAGAAATTCCTCTCCTTTGGAAGGGTGGCGAAAATTCAAAAATTTTTGACGGTCTGGTTTTACCGCTTCAAATTAACCATACTTCCATGAATTATCGCTACTTTAGACGGCTCAACGTATATTTAAGAGGACATTTTAATGGACAAATCATCACTTAATACCTACTTTCATTCCTTATTCAGTATTGAAAAAGAAGTGGTTGAAAAGATCACTGAAAAATTTAATTGCTTTGAATTGAAAGCCAATACAATTTTGCTGGATAAAGATGCCATCAGTACCAAAACCTATTTTCTTGAAAAAGGGTATGTCCGCTCGTATATACTGAATGAAGATAATGAGGAGATTACCACCAATATTTATAAAGCTCCCTGCTTTGTTAATGATTTTTTATCCTTTTTCAGGCAGCAGCCTACCAAAGAAATATATCAAACTGTTACAGATTGCATTTTCTGGGAAACAGGATTGGAAAATGTACAGCATAATTTCCATAATATTCCTGAGTTTAGAGAGTTCAGCAGGCTTCTTTTTGTTCTTAATTATTATAATATTCATGACAGGTTGATCGAAATGGCGAGTCAGAAGGCTTCCACAAGATATTTTAACCTGATGAAGAAAGATCCGGATATTTTTCAGCATGTCCCTTTGAAGATAATTGCTTCTTACCTCGGAATTAAAGACAGTTCCCTGAGCCGGATCAGAAGAGATATTCATAAACTCTAATTTCTTTTCATTTGTCAAGTGATACTTTAAATGTCATCCCTGATCTTTGCTTAAAAATAATTTCATGAACAAAAAACATATTGTTGTAGTAGGATTGGGTGGTGTAGGTGGTTATTTTGGTTTTAAAATCAATCAGACCAATGAAACTACAGGAAAATATTCTGTTTCTTTTGTAGCCCGTGGAGAAACTTATGAGAAAGTAAAAGAAAACGGATTGACATTGCTGTCTCCGGAGCATTCCAATTCACAGACTCATCCTAATAATATAGTAGAGAACATCAGTGAGATCAAAAATCCTGATCTCGTGTTGATTTGTGTAAAAGAATACGATCTTGAAAATGTCTGCAAACAATTGCTGCCAGTCATTAATAAAGATACTGTCCTTCTTCCGATGATGAACGGAGCAGATATCTATGACAGAATACGTACCGTTATTCCGGATCATACCGTTCTTCCAACCTGTATTTATGTAGCTTCTCATATTAAAGAGAGAGGAATTGTAGAGCATAAAGGAAAAGCCGGGAAAATGGTTATTGGTAGAGATCCTGAGCATTTTTCCACTCCAGTGGAATGGGTTACAGACCTTTTGAGTGAAAGTAAAATTGATTTTGATTTCAAGGATAATTCATTAACGGATATCTGGACAAAATTTATTTTCATTGCCAGTGTCGGATTGGTAACGGCAAAGCATAATTCATCCATCGGAACCGTATGTACGGACGAGCAACAGAAGAAGGAAGCGACTGAAATTATGAAAGAAATACAACAGATTGCTGCTAAAAAAGAAATCCATCTTCAGGAAGATATCATTGATAAAACATTTGAAAAAGCCTCTACATTTCCTTTTGAAACGCCTACTTCCTTACAGCTTGATATCCATTCTGGAAAGAAGAATAACGAACTGGAATTGTTTGCAGGTGCTGTATTGAAATATGGTGCTGAAACAGGTGTAGAAACTCCTTTCACTCAAAAAATTTATACTGAGATTAAAGCAATATAAGTTGAGGCTAAAGCCGAATGAAAAAGAATGATAAAAAAGGCGGGTTTAAACCCGCCTCTATTGAAATTAAATATAAAAGATAGAAGTTGATTAAGCACTGTGCATGAATTTTTGTCTGTCCAATAGTACTTCTTCCGTTTCCCTGTGATCAGGATCATCTATACAACAGTCTACAGGGCATACAGCTTTACATTGAGGCTCTTCATGAAAACCTTTACATTCCGTACATTTTCCGGATACGATATAATATACTTCATCCGAGACAGCCGGATGGTAGGTATCAGCATCACCTTCTGTGCCGTCGGGGAATGTAATATGTCCTGAAAGCTTGGTTTTGTCTTTCCAGCGCCAGTCGATAGCACCTTCGTAAATGGCTGAGTTGGGGCATTCAGGCTCGCAGGCTCCACAGTTGATACAGGCATCTGTTATTTTTATAGCCATATTGTTTGAATTTAAAGGGTTTAAAAAAGGGATTTCTTCAACGCTGAATGGTTCGGAAATCCCCGCTAAACTTAATTACAGCAGTTCAACACTGTTCTTTGAAAATAAGCAGCATAAAGTGTGCTAATTTTTATTTTTAACTCATTAATCTGCAGCAATTTCTACCGACAGCCCATCCATTTGAGCTGTAAGATGAATCTGGCAGGCTAATCTGCTTGTAGCTTTGGAGGTAAATAGCTCTGATAATAAAGCTTCTTCAATATCATTTTTTTCAGGAAGAGCAGATGTTTCACTCAAAACAAAGCAATGACAGGTGGCACACATGGCCATACCTCCACACATGGCTTCCATAGGTAATTCATAAGCTTTGCAGATATCTTTAAGGGTAAGCCCCATTTCTAAAGGGCATAGCAAAGTGTGTGTATTACCGCTTTGGTCGATAACAGTAATGGTAATCTCGTTCTCCATAATCCTTAGTCAATAGTGGTTACTATCTGTTTTTCTGCTTGTTTTTTTGTTCCGTCAAAACCTTCGATTCCGCTTACTGTGGTATATTTTAAAACAAATTTTTTATTTGGATTAAGACGCTGATAAATACTTTGGCAGGCAATGGCCGCTTCATGGAATCCACACAGGATCAGTTTCATTTTATAAGGATAAGTATTAATGTCACCCACAGCATAGACTCCCGAAATATTGGTTTGAAAATCGGTACTGTTGTTTACTTTTATGGCATTCTTTTCCAGTTCAATTCCCCATTCTGTTAAAGGTCCCAGCCTTGGAACCAATCCGAAAAGAGGAATGAAATAATCTGTTTCAATAGACTGTATTGAACCTTCTTTTTCAACCAGAATTTCCTTTAAATGATCATTACCTTTTAATCCTATTACTTCTGCAGGAGTAATCAGATTGATTTTGCCTTCCTGTTTTAATTTTTTCACTTTTTCAACAGAATCCAGCGCGCCACGGAACTCATTTCTTCTGTGAATAAGAGTAAGAGAGGAAGCTATCTCAGCAAGATGAATGGTCCAGTCCAGTGCTGAATCTCCACCTCCGGCAATTACCACATGTTTTCCGGCATAGTCCTCCGGATTTTTGATGAAATAATTAACTCCACGCTCTTCAAACGCTGAAATATTTTCAATAGGTGGTTTTTTAGGCTCAAAACTTCCCAGTCCTCCGGCAATAATAACGGCTTTCGCTCGGTGTTTTGTTCCTTTATCAGTAATGACTTCAAAAAGATTTTCTTCCAGTTTGAGAAGATGTATGGCTGTTTCATTAAAGGTAAAGCCTGGTTCAAACTGTTTGATTTGTTCATAAAGGTTATCAATGAGCTCTCCGGCAAGTACAGTTGGAAATCCGGGAATGTCAAAAATAGGTTTCTTGGGATATAATTCTGATAACTGGCCTCCCATCTGTGGCAATGCATCGATAATATGGCATCGCATTTTGAGAAGGCCGGCTTCAAATACCGTAAATAACCCTGCAGGGCCGGCACCAATGATCAGTATATCTGTTTCTATCATGTTATGAATGGTTTATAGTCGTTTTTTCTATTTTTTTAGAAGTTGCAATGGTGATAAGCTTATCAAACTTACCGGAATAGAGATCCGAAATTTGCGTAGATTGGTCAGCTGCGAATAATGATGATCTGACAATGGGAACGCTGAATGGCAATGGCCAGGCACGCAATGATTTGGCAATAGAATCCATAGCATTGATTCCCTGCATAGCCTGCAGACCATCTGCCCAGCACACCAGGCCTACCATTTTATCTGTAAGATAAGGCTCATACCTGTTGGCGGTCACTTCAAGCCAGTCCAGACAGTTTTTCATCACGCCCGGAATGCTTCCGTGGTAAAGAGGAGCCAGCCATATATGAAGATCAGCATCAGTAAACATCTGAGTCATACGTTCTACAGCCAAAGGGGTTTTGGTAAGAGTAACATCGAATAACGGAATGCCGGAATCTGCAAGCGTAAAAATATCAGTCTGAATTCCCAGCGTTTTCAGACGTTCCGACAAATAATCTGAAATCAGTCCGGAAGTAGATAAAGTTCTTCTTTCCAGTGAACCGTTGAATATAATTGCTTTCATTTTGTTATTGTTTAAAAATTACTTTTGGTAATCCTATCTCACCGTACATCAGTGTTTTTACTAAAGGTTTTAATAATCCTGCTGCTAATAAATACAAAGCAGGATCATGACTGGTACTTGCCCGGACTACAACTTTTTGATTTCTATATTGTTTAAGGTCAGCATAAATAAGACGGCGTTTCCAGAGATCAAGCAGTATTGTTTCTGCGTTGTTTAAATCCACATAAGAAGCATAAGGAGACAGTTTTTCCATAATGAGCATGTAAGCCCAGGGAGGAATAATGGCATCCGTAGAGCAGATAATACCTACTGCTTTTTCATTGTATATAGAAAAATCCACCACAGCAATTGATTCCTTAAATTCTTTCTCCTTCACAATCATTTCCATAAAAAGATGATCTTTAATATCCAATTCTACAATTTCCGTAGTGGGTTTGTATTCTGAAAGGTCAAGGGCAATAATGCCTGAAGCCTTTGCTTTATTGATAAAATTTTCCTCAGTCATAGTTTGTTTATATTCAATATTATTTATCTTACTTTTGACAAAGCTTCTTCATATTTTCTTTCAACGGCAGACCAATCCAGTACAGACCAGAAAGCATCAAGGTAATCTGCACGTTTATTCTGATAATTCAAATAGTAAGCATGCTCCCAAACGTCTATTCCAAGAATCGGAAAACCTCTGTTTGTGGGAAGGATATCCATCATCGGATTATCCTGATTAGGAGTAGAACTGATGGCCAGAGATCCGTTGAACTTCACAAATAACCATACCCATCCGGAACCAAACTGTGACAAACCTGTTTTTTTCATTTCTGCTTTTAGATTGTCAATACTCCCGAAAGTGGCTGTAATATCATCATGAAGCATCCCTTCAGGCATAAGCTTAGGCTGAGACGAAAGAGTTTCCCAGAATAAAGAATGGTTATAGTGGCCGCCACCATTATTTCTTATGGCAGGACTGTATTCGCTGATTCTTTGTAATAAAGAATCCAGATCGGGATTCGTTTCGTTGGTTTGTGCCAGAGCATTATTCAGATTATCTACATAAGCCTGATGATGCTTTTGATGGTGAATCGTCATTGTTTCTTTATCTATAAATGGCGCTAAGGCATCGTAAGCATAAGGTAATTGGGGTAATGTAAATGGGTTCATCGTCTTTATTTTTTTTGATTACTATGTGACAAAGGTAGAAATATATTTCAATAAAACAACTTTTAGGTTGTTTTATTGATTCTGTCGTTTGAAAGTATAATGTCTTGTAAATGTTTGTTTTAAGCTTTGATTTTTGAGGTTATAGAAAATGACTATATTTGTTGTTGAAAAATAAAACAACCTAAATATTGTCAAATGAAGAAGCCGGCTGTGGATCGTATTCTGATGTTTTTAAAGATGAGAGGTGAAGCTACATCACTTCTTATTGCTGAAGAATTGTCGATCACTAAAGAAGGAGCAAGAAAACACTTGCTGAACCTTGCTCAGGAAGGATTGATCCGGTCTTCGGTGAAAAGTGAAGGAGTGGGCCGCCCTTCTACCTATTATACACTTACAGAGAAAGGATTGTCTCAATTTCCGGATACGCACGCAGATGTCACGGTTCAGATTTTGAAATCAGTAAAAAATCTTTTAGGGGAAAATGCTTTGGAATTATTGATCAGTGATCGGGAAAAAAATACCCATGAACGGTATGAAAAAGTTTTGTCTAAGGCGAAATCTCTTGAACAGCGTCTTGAATCTCTTTCAAAGGTTCGTAGTGATGAAGGTTATATGGCAGAATGGAAAAAAGAAGGTGAAGATTATTTTCTGATTGAAAACCATTGTCCGATATGTGCTGCTGCAACAGAATGCCAGGGTTTCTGCCGGGCTGAATTATCCAATTTCCAATCTCTGATAGGAAAGGAGTACAAAGTGGAAAGAGTAGATCACATCATTTCCGGCGGACAGCGCTGCGTGTATAAAATCAGCCAATAATTCATTATTCATAATCCCTCATTTATCATTCAAGAAATGGTTTTAAAAGCAGTAATATTTGACATGGACGGTGTTTTGATAGACTCAGAAAAATTCTGGACTCAGGCAGAACTGGATGTATTTTCATCCTATGGAGTGCAGGTTACAGATGATCTTGCGGCACAAACCAAATATATGACCACTCAGGAAGTCACAGAATTCTGGTATGAAAGATTCCCGTGGGAAAATTTTGATGCCTCTGAGTTGGAAAATAAAGTAGTAACGAGAGTAATCGAAATGATTCAAGGTCAGGACTGTACAATGTCTGGTGTACAGGAGTTTATTAAAAATCTTAAGAGTAAAGAATATAAAATAGGGCTCGCAACCAATGCTCCTTTGCGTGTAGCCCATGTGGTTCTTGAAAAGCTTCAGGTTCGTGAACTGTTTGATACCGTTCATTCATCAGAGTTTGAAACTCAGGGAAAACCCCATCCGGCCGTATATCTTACTTCTGCAAAAAATATGGGAATTTCTCCGGAACACTGTATTGCTATTGAAGACAGCCACTCAGGATTAAAGGCTGCAAAGGAGGCCGGAATGCAGACCGTAATTTTCACGAATAATAATGAAAACATAGATTCAAACCTTGCAGATTTTAAAATACTGGACTTTAATAAAGCTTTGCTCCCAGTGTTTAGTGAATAGTGAATACGCTTCGCTGTGAATCTTGATAGCTGTTATAAAAACTGACGATTGACTCGACCCAGAATCCCGAACCTCGCATCCCATTCTCAATACCTTGTCAAAACCTCCATTAAAAGCAGGATAGAAACCAGTTTCTTTGACGACTGATACTCAGGGTTCAGCTGTTCTCGGATTTCTCCCAACGCTTTACTTAATTTATTACTTACCGTCTTGTTGCTGATTCCCAGTGCTTCTGCTGTTTCATTGACCGACATATTTTTCCTGATTCTCATATCGTAGACCTGCTGCTCCGTTGAGGGAAGTTGAGCAACCACCTCGTCAATCATGGATAACAAAGCAGAAATTTCATTTTCCTCAAGAATTTCAAAATAATCTGAATCTGCGATCTCAATTTCATTCGGAATATCAAACTCATCAATGCTCAGCGTAGGAGGTGCTTTTTTGTAGCTGTTATAAAAATCAATGATTCTGTAATGAAGATGGCGGAGAAGGTAGCCTTTCGCACTTTCTGTATCATCGGTTTGTATCACGTCTGTATTTTCAAGAATCTTCATCCATAAGTTCTGGAGAATTTCTTCAGAGACTTCTTTATCCCGTGTCCGTATAAAAACAAAGCGATATAGACTATCCCAGTATCGGTCATACAGCAGCATAAATGCAGGATGATCGCCTGATTTTATTTTCTTTAATAATGTATAGTCTGTTGGGCTCATATTGTGATACAAAATTACCTAAAGGAAAATTAACTTTTTGTGAACTTTGGGTGTGATAAGATTAAATATTTCTGAAAAACAGGGCTCAAATGTGACGTTAATGTTGAGTAAATGTGAAAAAGGATGAAAATTATTAACAATTTGGTTGTAATGTGAATATAACATTAAGGATGCCCTGGGGAAGTTTTTCATTTTCACTGTCTTATAGATAGAAGTATCTGTGAATACATGAAAGACCTTATGAAAAAACGTTTACCATATAAAAATATTGAAGCCTTTGTTTTCAGACTTTGGGAACGGGAAGTTTCGGAAGACTCAATCTCTGAAAAAGAAAATGAACTTTTAAATCAATGGAAGAATATTGCAGAAAAAGACCTGGATATTGTTCATCTTAAAGAATCCAGAGAAAGGATATTATCCGGGCTGGAGTATTACTTTCCTCAAACAGATATTATTTCTATCCAATCTGCAAAGAGCTTTACAACCCATCTCTATAAAATAGCTGCAGTTATTATTCTGCTTTTATCATTGGGCGGAATATTTACCTACACCATGTTCATTAAACCTGATGTATATATTGCAAAATCCGGAAACCGTATTGTTCATCTTGAAGATGGATCTGTAGTTACTCTTTTATCAGGCGCTGTACTGACTGTAGAGAAATCTTTTCCTGCGTCCACAAGGATAGTAGATTTAAAAGGAGATGCAATCTTCTCTGTGGCAAAATCTAAAATACATCCTTTTATCGTTCGTGCGGATGGCTTCAGTACCAAAGTATTGGGAACGGTATTTAAAATCTCACAATCAGGGAAGAATAAAGCTGTGGATCTGTATGAAGGCAAGGTAGCGGTATCCTCTCCTGGAGTTGCTGTTTCTTTCCTTACACCGAATCAGAAGTGGACCAATTTCGGAATTGCTCATACTACAGCGGTTATTTCATTGAAGCCTGTAAAAAACTCAGTAAATAAAGCTCCTGCAATATTGTCTTTCAGCTTTAACGATGTTCCTTTAAAAGAAGTAGTAGCAGTCCTGGAAAGCAATTACAGTACAACGGTTCTATATCCTAAAGAAGCTGAAAATAAAAAGATTACTGCCGATTTTACTGGAGGAACCGTCGGTGAAAATATTGAATCCCTGGCCTTTATCCTCGGATTGGAAGTACAGAAAAAAGAAAGCACCTATATCCTTAAGAAATAAATCATTATTCAAAAAAATTAAATAATCATAATCAAGAGAACACTATTAAGTATGAAAAGTTTGAAATGTGGGATTACCATAGCAGCCTTATTTTTTACTGTAGCCGCAGAAGCTCAGGAGCTGGTGCAGAAAGTGACATTTTCTGTACCTGCCAACAGACCGTTGATTGAAGTTTTAGAAGAATTTGCCGGAAAAACGGGAATGAGACTGGCTTATTCCAAGGTAGACATTAAAGAGCTGAAGGTAAAAGGAGTGAAATGTGAAAATACTTCTGTCAACAATTGTCTGAAGGATATTACCAACGGACTTCCTATAGTGTACCGACTGCATGGTGACCTTATTTCGATAAAATATGAAAGCTCTACTATTTCTGCAGTGGGAAACGGACGAATTTCCGGTAAAATAGTGGATGAGGTGGGAAATCCCATTACCGGAGCAGAAGTTACTATTGCTCAGAAAACTGTAGTCACAGATAATAACGGAGATTTCACCATAGATCTTCCTTCAGGAACATATAATCTGACGATAAAAGCTCCTAAATATAATACGCTGAGAGTTGAAAAACTATCTGTTACCAATAAAGAAACCAATGCTGTTTCATTTGCTTTAAATAAGGCTTCTGATAAAATTACAGACATTAAGGAAGTTGTGATTACTGCATCTCGTAAAGCAGATACTCAGGCGGGACTTCTTGCCCAGCAGAAAAAAGCAGCCCAGATGAGTGATGGTATTTCAGCGGAGCAGATTTCCAAAACGCCGGACAGCGATGTGGGAGGAACTTTGAAAAGAGTAACAGGAATCACCACTATTGATAATAAATATGTAGTGGTACGATCTATGGGAGAACGCTGGAATACTGCTGCCATGGACGGAATCAACCTGCCAAGTACGGAAGCCTATAACCAGAACTTTTCATTTGATATCATTCCTACAGCAATGGTAGAAAGTGTAGTGGTAAGCAAATCTGCAACACCTGATATGAATGCAAGCTTTGCAGGAGGCTACGTAGAAGTAAGGACCAAAGATATTCCCAATGAAAATTTTACAACCGTAACGTTGGGAACTTCTTATAATGATCAGTCGGCCTTCAAGGAATTTCTGACCCGTAAACGTGGAAAGTATGATTATTTCGGATATGATGACGGAAGCAGGGATTTCCCTAAAGGACTTGAACCGATGAACTGGACAGATCCAAGATTTTTTGAACAATCCAGACAGTTTACCAATGATAATTTCAGCACCTATAAAACCAGAGGTGACATGGGATCTAATATACAGCTGGCATTAGGAAGAACATATGCGCTTAAAAACAATAATAAATGGGGTTTTGCAGGAGCATTTGTCATCAGAAATGAACAGAATAAACTGGACATTGACCACACAGGAAGAGGAAACTGGCTGGATACCACGGGACCTTATATTGCAGATTGGGAAACAAAAGGAGTCGCTCCTATACCATTTTATAACTTCAAAAATAAAGGTGCTTCCTATAATTACAACTCTACAGTTGCGGGGATGCTTAATTTCGGACTTCAGTTAGGGAAAAACAGAATTTCATTCCGTAATTCCTATACCCATATTTTTGATAATACCCTGACCAGAGTTACCGGTTGGAATGAATATACTACGGGTAGTGCCATGGCTTCCAATGCAGAATTAGCCTACAATTATTTTTATAACGGAATTATACCCAATAATGATCCTGCTCAGATCAAAAACTTAGACAGGCCTTATACTGATAATACGAATTATCCCATTTTTCAGATGCTCCTACAAAATAAACTGGAAGGGAATCATAAAATAGGAAATGCGGAAGTCAACTGGTTTGCAGCAAGAACCGGGATAACATCCGATACTAAAGATTATACCCAGTATCTGACGCTATATGATTTTATTGGGAGTGAGATCCTGACTTATCATAAAATCTATAACACAGGAGGAAATTTTTATAGAGGATATATAGCCAATAAAGAAACTGATTACAATTATGGTGCTTCAGTTAAATGGGATCTGGATTTTGGAAACGTAAAAAATACGGTGAAGACAGGATATGCAGGAACATTGAAAAATAATACCAATCAACAACAAAAATTCTTCCTACGGGTGGATGAGAACAGAAATGTTCCGAATAGTGAAAAAAATTATTTGACAATGTATGGAGCTCTTGCAGATTGGTTCAATGGATCTCACTATGTACCGGGAGGTATTGGATGGGAAACCCGGGCACTGTATAAAAATGATAAATATGAAGGAGAAGTTAATCAGCACGCGGTTTTTGTCATGTTTGATAACCGTTGGAAGAAATTAAGGTTAGTTTGGGGACTTCGTGCAGAATATTTTAAATATAATCTTATCTCACAACAATTAGACCCCAGTGATACCAAGAATGTAGAAAGAGCGGCCATTGAGGATAAACCGTGGCAATGGATGCCCTCTATGAACTTTACCTACAGTCCTACGAATAAAATGAATCTCAGGCTTGCCTACAACAGATCTGTAATTCGTCCGCAGTTTAATGAAAGAACTGGTTTACCCTATTTTGACCCGATAGCTAATGGTTTGATTTATAATACAGAAATGACATCTTCAGTCATCAATAATTATGATTTCAAATTTGAATGGTTTCCCGGATTGGGAGAAATCTTTTCTGCAGGGTTGTATTATAAAAATATAGACAGACCTATAGAACGTGAGGGACATATTTCCAGCGAAGGAAATCTATATCTCTATAATGGTAATTCGAAAAACGCAAAATTATTGGGAGTAGAGGCTGAGGTAAGAAAGAATTTAGGATTTATTGCAGACGGAACCTTTTTGGAAAAACTTTTTATAAGCGGAAACTTCACCTATAATCATACAAAGGTAGTAGCCTTTAAAGATCTTTATAAAACAGGTGAGAATGATGAAACCTATGAAGTAAAACGTCCGCTCTATGGACAGACTCCTTATGCCTATAATCTTGGATTGACCTATGATGGTGATCGTTTGGGACTTAGCTTTTTATATAATGCTAAAGGCGATCAGTATATTACTGTTGGGTATGCTTACAAAGGAGAAGAAATACAGCGTCCTTATGCTGTGGCAGACGCACAGATCTCCTACAAATTTCTTCGGAATAAAAATCTTGAATTAAAATTAAACGCCAGAAACTTATTCAACAGAGTGAAGGAATACTATAATAATTATAATTCCTATGTGATACCCTTGGGATTGGGGAGTGCCATTGGAACTGAGCGGGAAGCCTGGGGACTTTTGCCCGGTGCAACAGACAGATATGATAAGAATATTGATAAGATTATGTTTCGGGCCTATAGTGGAAGAATGTTCAGCCTAAGTGTGAACTATATGTTTTAAAACATAATCAAGATATAGGTCTAAATAAAATAGAATACAATAATTAAAGCGGTACAATGAAAAAGTTAATTCCAATTATAATATTATCATTCCTTACAGCTTGTCAGCATGACAGATTAGAGGATAAGAAATCTTCGTTTGAAATAAAGGCTACTTCATCTGAATATATTACAGCTTCTGCACTTCCGGTAACTACTGTAAGTGGTAATATTACCACTAATACAATCTGGAGTGGAGTCATCGAAATGGATGGAATAATAACAGTAAAAGATGGAGCTACACTGACAATCCTTCCAGGAACATATATTAAAGCAAAACCAAAAGGAACAACAGCTCCGTCAGGAGTTCTGATCATCACAAAAACAGGGAAAATCAATGCAGTAGGAACAGAAAGTCAGCCGATTATTTTTACAAGTTATAAGCTGTTGGACGGTAATGAAGATACTATTGGAGAGCCTGGCGACTTTGGTGGATTGATCCTGCTGGGGGATGCTTTAACGAATACTCCTTCTACAACAACCATTGAAGGACTTTTTGGACCTGATTATTATTAT
The DNA here is from genome assembly GCF_002025665.1 of Chryseobacterium indologenes. Lineage (GTDB taxonomy): Bacteria > Bacteroidota > Bacteroidia > Flavobacteriales > Weeksellaceae > Chryseobacterium > Chryseobacterium metallicongregator. The sequence continues at coordinate 1,965,971 of NZ_CP018786.1, forward strand.
GGTGGGACTAACCAAAATCATAACGCAGGAATCGTGAAATATGTACGTATTGAATTCGGAGGAACAGATATATTCCCCTATACAATCCATGAAATTAACGGCCTTACTTTAGCCGGAGTAGGTAGTGGTACCACTATCGATCATATTCAGGTGTCTTATGATAAAGACGATTCCTTTGAATTTTATGGAGGAAACGTAAATGCTTCCAATCTCATTTCTTTTGCACCAGATGATGATAATTTCGATTTTAATAATGGATATACTGGGACTGTTACATGTGCACTTGCTTTGGCAGACTATAATTCTACACATAGTCTCAGTGGGGCCGTCAATGATTCTCACGGTATTGAACTCGATAATAATATTGATGGAACATCTACACCATTAGTAACACATCCTGTAGTGAATAACCTTACAATAATAGGTTCTTGGAAATCCACTATGGGTGCTAGGTACGGAAATGGAATTTATATCAGAAGAAATGGAAGATTAACATTAAATGATGCTACCATTACAGGATATCCTGTTGGAATCAAAGTAGAAGGTACAGGTTCAATGCTTGCTTCTGCCTCTAATTATAATACAATTTTTGTTCACGGATTTACAATTTCCGTCACAGGGGCTGGTACATCAGGAATTCCTATGGCTAACTTATCTACTGGACTTTCTGCTTCCGGTTGGGGAATGAATCAACCATTTTTTAATGAGGGAGGATGGAATGTATCACCAAGAAATTGTGGCAATTTTCAAGGACTTTGGACCAAATATAATTTCTCCATTCTAGAATAAGGAAATGAGCCTTATGAGCATGGAAATAGAAACTTAGAGTAAAAAGATATCTTAATTATAGAAGCGTACAGGTTTCGGTAACCTGATCAAAACTGAAAAAAACTGATGATGCGCACAGCAGTACAGTTCTGAAAAAACCGGACGTTAACAGCTTTTCCCACGCTTTAACGATTTCCATGGGAACTCCCGCAATGCAGTTCCTCCTGCAGCGATGGGATGAACACCAAAAAACAAATCGAAGGAATAGAGAGGAAGATATTCCTGAATAAAAAACTGATCTGGTATAAAATAACACGACCGGATTTATTAAAAATTATAACAATGAAAAGACTAACTCTAATTGCAGTGGCAGCATTATCTCTTACAGCTTGTCAAAACGATCAACTGGCGGATTCATCTTCTCCATTCGAAATGAAATCTACTTCTGCTGAGTACCTTACAGCTTCTGCTCTTCCGGTAACCAGCGTAAGCGGTGATATTACTTCAAATACTACATGGAGTGGTGTAGTTGAATTAAATGGAGTTGTAACCGTAAAAAATGGTGCTACATTAACAATTCAGCCGGGTACATTCATTAAAGCTAAACCAAGCACAAACAATACCGCTACAGGAGTTTTGGTAATTTCTAAAACAGGAAAAATCAACGCAGCGGGTACAGAAGCTCAACCTATTATTTTCACCAGCTACAAATTGTTAGACGGAAACGAAGATACAACTGCTGCTCCTGGTGATTTCGGTGGGGTTATCATTTTAGGGGACGCTCCTACAAACACACCTTTCACAAAAACGATTGAAGGATTATCTGGACCTGATTTCTATTACGGTGGTACAAATGCTTCTCACAACGGTGGAACATTGAAATATGTACGTATTGAGTTTGCAGGGTACGATCTTTTAGCGCCAAACTCAGGAAACGAAATCAATGGTCTTACATTAGGAGGAGTAGGGAACGGAACTACTTTGGATCATATTCAGGTATCTTTCGGAAAAGATGATTCTTTTGAATTCTTCGGAGGTACAGTAAACGCTTCAAACCTTGTTTCTTTTGCAGCAGATGATGATAACTTCGACTTCGATAACGGATATACAGGAACAATCACTTGTGCATTAGCTTTGGCAGATTACAACTCTACACACAGTCTTAGCGGATCAAGCCCGGATTCTAACGGTATCGAGCTTGATAACAACGCAGACGGTTCTTCTACAACATTGTTGACTCACCCGGTAATCAACAACCTTACCATCATTGGAGCTAAGAACTCTAATAAAGGAGTATTGTATGAAAACGGAATCCACATCAGAAGACACGGAAGATTAACATTAAATAACGCTGTAGTTACAGGATATCCTGTGGGAATCAAAGTAGAAGGTACAGGTTCTGAGCTTTCTTCAGCTTCAGCATACAACACGATTCAGGTTCACGGATTTACTACTTCAGTTACAGGTACAGGAACAGCAGGAATCCCTGCAGCTAACCTATTAACTGGAACACCTGCATCTCTATGGGGGATGAGCCAGCCATTCTTCAACGAAGGAAGCTGGAATGTATCTCCAAGAAACTGTGGAAACTTCCAGGGAATCTGGACAAAATACAATTTCACAATTGTAGAATAATAAAAACTTCTAAAAAGCAGGGAACAGCACATGCTGATTCCTTGCTTTTACTTCAAAAACATTAATAATCAGTATTATGAAAAAAATAATTTTATCATCTGTTCTGTTTTTATCTCACCTGGCTGCAGCGCAGTCTCTGGTATGGGGAAATTCTTTTGATACTCCTGCTGATCTTCAGGGATGGACATTCCATGATCTGAACAGCAATGGTAACGGATGGGTACAGGGACAAAACATTTACCATAACGGAACTACTCTTACTTATGGAACTACCGGCGTTCTTCGTCATTCTATCAGTTTGGTGCCAAGTGGAAATGCTAATGGCTTTACTGGGGAAAACGACTGGATCATTTCTCCTCAGATTGATCTTACCAATACTGCAGGTACCGTTACTTTAGCTGCGAATATCGGAAGGCAGAGAACTACCCATACTATTGTTGCCAGAGATCTTTTTATCTATGTAAGTACACCACAAAAAGAAGTTCCTACATTAGCTGATTTTCAGGCTATGACGGTAGATGCAGGTGGTAATGATATTCAGAGTCTTTATAAAATACAGGTAGGAGATTCAGCCAATCCATTTCCGGCAGATCTTACCGAGTTTGTACAATCTCTTGTAGATCTTTCTACTTTCGCAGGGAAGAAAATCTATATCGGAATGTGGGCGAACAGAAAAGCAAGTGGAAATAATATCCAGAACATTAATATTGATGAAATAGGAATTTATGCTACTTCATTTTTAGGAACTAAGGAGATAAAAAGAAACAAAATTACAACACAAATAGCTGAAAATCCGGTAAAAGAATCTTTACAGCTGCAGCTTAATCCATCATTGAAAGAAACTACAACGGTAGTTAATATTTACAATGCAGCTGGACAAAAAGTATTGACGACTCAGTATTCCAAAGGTATTCATATAGCTGGTCTTATAGCAGGAGCGTATATCGCAGAAGTTACAGACGGAAAGACAACGGAAAGACTGAAATTTATTAAAAAATAAGCATTCTGGCTCCTTAAAATCTGATTTTAGGAACACCATGAAATTTTATATAAAATAATGGGTAGTCTTTGAAAGAAGGCTATTCAGAATATATCCAACTAGTTTTTTTATAATTATATATTGCCCCGCTTATAGGGCTGGGCAATATTTTTAAGTTTTACAATGAAATAATTGAGAAAGATGAATAAAATCTTTGCATTACTCCTATTTTTTACGGTACTTTTTTCATGCACAGACAGCAATACGATGGAGTTGTCTGATAAGGTACAGAAACCCGGAGACGTTAATATCAAGGGATTTTCCAAACCGGATGCTCTTCAGCTGAGATTCAACGGACAACCTGTATCCATTGACGGAAAAACGTCCTATACCAATAAAATAGAAACTCAGCTTCAGTTTGTACTGGATCAGGGAGAAACCAATAAACTGTCTGTCTATAACCATGAAACAGGCACCGAAATTGCAAAATACAATATTACATATGACAATATAGAAGACTATAAAGACCTGTACTTTTTTAATCTTCCGGGAATTTACCTGCAGACGTATGCGGTAAAACCTCAGGTTAATTTTGGGAAAGTAGGTTTTGAATTTATTTTTCCCAATCTGGGAGAATTTTCAGGAACCTCACTGAAAAATGTGAAAGGTATTTTGAAAAGAGAAAACGGAGTAGTACTGGCAGAATTTGATAGTATAGGGAAAGACAATTTTACGGCTGTAAAGATTTATAATTTTTTCAGTTCCACAGCTCCGGTATATCTTGAATTATACAAACCGGGAGCTACGGAGCCTTATGCAGGAACTAAAATGATTCAGGTAAAATTAAAACAGCACACAGGGGCTAACATGATTATCCTTCAGGAAAAAATTGAAAATGGAGAATGGGTGGTAAAAGGAGATATTGACGTAGCAGAATATCTGTAATTATATATGGAAAACTTTTTAAAACTTCAATATATTGCCATCATAATCTTTCTCATTTCGTGTACCAATAATAATGACGAAAGCGCACCCGTTTTTCCGGAAGGAAGTACAGAATCTGTGAATCTATGGGTTCAGGACAGTATGAAACGTTATTATTATTGGGCAGATGAGATGCCCGTAAAACCGGATTATCAGCTTCCAGTAAAAGATTTTTTCAAAAGTCTGTTATCTTCCAAGGATCGGTTTTCTTTCATGGTGAATACGGAAGATTCCTCTTCGTATCCACGTTCAATAAGGAATATGTACGGTTTTGATTATACGGTTGTTCAGCTTAGCAATAATGAGGTTGCTACGGTGGTTAAGCTGGTGCTTCAAAATTCTCCTGCTTTCAATTCAGGACTGGAAAGAGGAATGATCATTACCAAAGTGAATGGAAAAGTAATGACAGCCGCAAATGCCGAAGCAATGGCTTCATCCATTAAAGACCAGACGGTTGTAGAACTTACCGTTGGAAAGTGGCAAAATGGAAGCGTTACGGATGAAAAAAACATTACCGTGTACTATGGTTTCTCTTTTGAGCAGCCTGTTTTATCCAAAGTTTTTGAAAAAAATGGTAAGAAAGTAGGTTATCTGTATATCTATGATTTCCCTGACGGAATGACTCAAACGCTATATCAAAAGTTTGGGGAATTGAAAGCCGCAGGAGTAAAGGAATTAATTCTGGATCTTCGATACAATTATGGTGGTTCGGTATCATCTGCCGCAGCACTTTGTTCCCTGATTCCTTCAGGATTATCATCTGGTTCACCTTTCATCATTTTTAAAGGAAATAAAAACGGAGGCGAAGTAAAAAGAACATTTGCCCAACAGATTGCTTACGATCCCAAAGCTTTGGACTTTACGGTTTTGCGTGCGAATGCATTGGGGCTGCAGAAAGTGTTTATCCTCACATCAAACAGTACGGCTTCTGCAGCCGAAATTGTAGTTAATAATCTGAAACCTTATATGCAGGTTATTCAGCTGGGAGATACTACGCTGGGGAAAGATATGGCAGGATTTGTTGTGGAAGACAAGCGTAAACCGAGAAAAATTTCCTGGCAGATTCATCCGGTGATCTATAAAGTCTTTAATGCCAACGGAGGCGGAGAATACAGCAATGGAATTTCACCACAGGTCAATGTCAATGAATTTGCCGGACTGCCATTACTACCTTTGGGTGATCCTAATGAAACCCTTATTTCTTCTGCTCTTAACGGAGGATATTTCAAATCAGTAGCTCACGAAAAGAATGGACATATCAAAATTTTATTTCAGAGTGATGTACCTCCGGTTATGATGGAAAAATAAGCTGGATCCAAAAACAAAAAATAATATAAAAAATATCTTTATCCTTTACCAATTCACAAAATAACTAAAATGATAAAATCATGCAGGGAATAGAACCAAAACTTCACATGAACCTGACCAGCCGTATTGAATATTACCGTCTGCTGATAGAAGCTGCGGAAGATCCCGAAAGCCAGCCTTCAGAAGTCATTACTCAGATTTCAGAACTGGGTCATCTGTATGAGGAATATCTTCTGAATAAGAAAAATCTGGAGAACAGCATTAAAAACTATCGGGAATATCATAACAGTTTAAGAAAGAAACTGACGTCAAGACTGCGGGAGTTGAGAAGAAAGGCAAGACAGAAATAAGGTCTGGAATATAACTTTATCGATTAATTTTACTTTGAAATTCATACCTTTATGACATCAAGCTGAAGGATGAAGGGCTTATGAATTTTAATCAAACAGAACTTTCCGGTTATTTACAGATATTTTGGCAGTTTTCCTGGCCACAATGGATTATATTCAGCCTGATTGCTAATATTTTCCTATATCTGTTTTCTATAGGGTTGTATATTTTTATTGAAAAGACTTGCCATAAAAGTCAGTTGCAGGAAAAAAATCATCCTGTTACCAGATCTGACTTTTATCTTAGTCTGCTTACTATAGCATGTAACAGCTTTGTAATGCTTTTGGGAGCTTTCTTATGGAAAACCGGATGGATTGTATTGGGACAGAATCAATCTGTAATTGGGATAATAGCGGAAGTTGTTGCTTTGCTTCTCTTAATGGATCTTCTGATGTATTTTTTTCATTGTGCTGCACATTTACCTTTTATCTACAAAGTTTTGCATGGAAAACATCATGAACATATCAGTACCAACTTTTTGAGCCTTTTTGTTCTGCATCCTTTTGAAACCATAGGATTTGGACTAATGATGCTGGTTTTACTTTTAGGCTATGATTTTTCTGTGATTTCCATTTCAGTTTATCTTTTGCTTAATCTCATCTGGGGAACGATAGGACACCTTAACAGAGAATTTTTTCCGGCTTCTTTTGACCAGTTCTTTGTAGGAACAACCAGATTTCACAACCAGCACCATTTGGATGAAAGTAAAAATTTCGGATTCTATACTTCTATCTGGGACAGAGTATTCGGCACCTATAAATAAGAGGCGAATACTACAATTTTATTTCATTCAAAACTTTGGCCAGCAGATTATTAAAATTTTCCAGTTCTTTAGAAGTAAGTATAGAAGCCGTTTGCTGGGTGATCGCTTTGCGGAAAGTTTCAGAATTATCTACAATAAACCTGCCCTTATTCGTGACTGAAAGGTTGAATTTTCTATGATCTGTTTTCTCCTGTTTCTTAATAATCAAATCATTGCTGATCAAAAATTTCAATTGCTTGGAGATAGCTGCCTGGCTGATATTAAATGCTCCTGAGATTTCCCTTCCTGTGGCTGTTCCTTTTCTTAAAATAAATTCAAGGATATTATAATGTGCTGCAGTGACTCCATTGATATTTCCCCGGTTCATATGCGCCAGAATAAGACATTGGAAACTTGTAAATGTGTTAAAAAATTCTTTTTCAATGGGTTTCATGATAAATATACTTAACTTAGTTAATTATTAACAAAGTTAAGCATTTTAAATATGGAAAATATAGAAATTACCAATGCCCGGCAAAATAATCTCAAAAATATTTCCATAAAAATTTCAAAGTACAGGATTGTCGTTTTTACGGGAGTATCAGGATCTGGAAAATCATCATTGGTTTTTGAAACCATCGGAGCTGAAGCACAAAGACAGATTAATGAAACACAGAACAGTTTTATCAGAAACCGTCTGCAGCACTATGGCCTGCCTGATGTAGATAAAATTGAAAATTTGAATGTTCCCATCATTATCAATCAAAAACGTTTGGGGGGAAATGCCAGATCTACTGTGGGAACAGCGGCAGATGTGTCTGCTTCCCTACGGTTGCTGTTTTCGAGAATGGGAGAGCCTTTTGTAGGATATTCTAACGTTTTTTCATTTAATCATCCTCAGGGCATGTGTCCTGAATGTGAGGGATTAGGTTTTGTTCAGACTTTGAATGTGAATGCGTTAATTGATCAAGAAAAGTCTTTACATGAAGGAGCTGTCCGTTTCCCTACTTTTCAGCCTGGAGGATGGCGCTTAACAAGATATACTTTGTCAGGTTATTTTGATAATGATAAAAAGCTAAAGAATTTCACCGATAAAGAATGGGAAACTCTGTTGTATGCACCGGAACACAAACCGAAACACCCTCATAAAGAATGGGGAAAAACAGTAAAATACGAAGGAATTGTTCCAAGAATTGAAAAAGCGTTTCTGAAAAAAGATTCTAAAGAAAACATCACAAGAAAAGATGCTCTGAAGAATATTGTGATCACCAAAACCTGCCCGTCATGCAACGGAAAACGGTTGAATGAAAAAATATTGTCCTGCAAAATCAAAGGTAAAAGTATTGCTGATTGTATGGCTCTTTCAGTGGATGAACTGCTTGAATTTATTACTTCACTGGATTCAAAACCATATGAAGTTGTCATCAAAGAACTTTCCGCAAAACTGCAGAATATCATCACGATAGGACTACAGTATCTGACGCTGGACAGAAGTACCAATACGCTTTCCGGAGGAGAATCTCAACGTATCAAAATGGTACGGAGCCTTGGAAACAGCCTGATTGATCTTTTATATATATTTGATGAACCCAGCATTGGCCTTCATCCCAAGGATCTGCAGAATATCATCACTATTATACAGCAGATAAGGGACAAAGGAAACTCTGTTTTAATCGTAGAACATGATCCGGATCTGATCAAAATGGCGGATCGGATTATTGATATAGGCCCTGGTTCAGGAAGAAATGGAGGAGAAGTGGTATACGACGGAACATTTAAAAACCTGAGAAACTCGGCAGGTAAAACAGGTTCTTATTTCGCAAAGAAACCTTCCATCAAACAAAAATTCAGAAAGCCGGATGACTATCTGAAAATAAAAAACGCGAATAGATATAATCTTAAAAATGTGACCGTAAATATTCCGACCGGAGTAATGACCGTCGTAACAGGAGTTGCAGGATCTGGTAAAAGTACTCTGATTAATCGTATTCTGCCAGAACTTTATCCGGATGTGACCATTGTTGATCAATCTTTGTTTGCTGCAAGTGTCCGTTCCAATCTGCTTACGTATCTGGAAATATCGGATATTGTCCGTAAGCTTTTTGCACAGTCTAATCATGTTTCAGATAAGCTGTTCAGCAGAAATAGTGAAGGAGCCTGTAAAAACTGTAAAGGATTGGGGATAGAAAAAATTGACCTTGCTTTTATGGACGATATTGAACAGCCTTGTGAAGTGTGTGGAGGTTCGGGATTTGATCCTGATGTACTGCAATACAGATACAACGGAAAAACAATTGTAGAAGTGATGAATATGACGGTTTCTGAAGCATCTGATTTTTTTAAGAAAGAATTTATTCTTAAAAATTTTGATCTGCTGATACAATTAGGTCTTGATTATCTGACATTAGGACAAAGGCTGGATAGCTTTTCCGGAGGTGAAAGACAGCGTCTGAAACTGACAAGAGAGCTGAAAAATACCAATCAGATCATTATTCTTGATGAACCCAGCACAGGACTGCACCCCAGTGATACCCAAAAACTGCTGACATTTTTTAATGGTCTTGTAGATCAGAATAATACGCTGATTGTTATAGAACACAATCTTGATATTATTTCGCAGGCAGACTGGATTATAGATATGGGGCCCGGTGCAGGGAAATTTGGTGGGGAAGTATTGTTTGAAGGAACTCCGGTGGAGTTATTGAAAAACAAAATATCATATACCGCAGAGTTTTTGAGAAAACAAGTGCAGTAAGAAAGTAATATTAAATGCAAAGTTTATCATATAAATGACTTATTTTGAAGAGGCAATGTACAGCAGCATTGCTGCTTATGAATAAACATTCTGCTTTATCAGTCGATTAAAAATCGACTCTTCTTAGCTACCTTAAAATAATATGTAATGCAAAATAATCTTTGCGTTGAAAAACTTTAAGATATGAACCATTAAGAAGAATGAAAAAGTGAAGAGTATTAAGATGAGCTATGTTGTCATTGCGAGCCGCAGGTGAAGCAATCTCGTGACTTTAACTCAACTTAATACTCTTACAATCTTATCCACCTTAATGGTTTAAAAGATTAATTTTTATTTTGCAGATTTCACGGCAGACTTAATGGCTTTTTCAACGATTCTCCAGTCATAAAAGTGAAATACCCTGCCATTACTCATGGCAACAAAAACGCCTTTGGGAAATTTTGAACCCAAATTAACATTCGCCACCTCAGACCCATCACTTTCCAGGGTAGAAACCGGAATTTCTGCAATTCTTCCTTTTGACTGATCCTCTCTTAAATAAACATTGAAGGTATCATTCTGCTGATTGGAAACAAGGATATATCCTTTCCCTTTAGAAGTAGGGTAGATGGAAATTCCTTCCACATCAGATTTAAAATCCCCTTTCCCGAAAACGGCTAATTCCTCATTGCCTTTCTCCGGATCTGCATAATATTTATGAACCCCGAACTGTTCATCAGAATAATAGATATAACCCATTTCGTCATCTACTGCGATGCTTTCAATCTCCTTCAGACCACTGTATTTTCCAAATTTACGAACCACCTCACCTGTTATAACACCATTCTTTTCAACCAGTTTATATTGCCAAAGGTAGCCGTCACTTGGTCCTGATTTTCTTCCGGCAATGACAAATATTTCTCCAGTTTCCGGATTTTTATACATTGAAACTCCCATCGGACCACGTTCTGTTTCTCCTTCAAATACTGAGATTTCTCCCACTTCTTTTAGTTCAGGAAGCGAGTATAATTTTACTTTATTGGTTTCCCTTTCAGTTACCGCTGCAATATCTGTTTTTTCCCCATTTAAAATAAAACCATATTCAAGATCAACATTGTTGGGACGTTTCAATCCTAGCACTTTATTGATAATTTTCCCGTTAAGATCAAAGGCATACAATCCACCGTCTGTATCCTTATCTGTTCCAATGATAATACTTTTTGAAGCATCCTGAGGATTGATCCATATGGCGGGATCATCCGTATCATGAACCACTGTTTCTGTGATCACTGTAGGTTTTAATTTTTCTGTTACTTCTTTCTGCCCGGTACAGTTGATCACAAGTGGAAGAACTGAAAGGGCTATTATATAATGTATGTTTTTCATGTGTATTTTAAAAATCAAATTTCACTCCCATCGTAAACCTTGGTCTGTAATATTCAGCCTGAGCGGTTCTGCTTTGGATTCCCTGGTAGTATCTTAACGGTTGATTGGTCAGATTATTGGCTTCCGCAAAAATTCTCAGCTGGCTTGTAATTTTGTAAGAAGCATTGGCATCAAGGAAAAACTGTTTGTCGTAATAACGATCATCAAATGCCTTGCCTCCAAGCTCATCAATATAATGAGAGGCATAGTTCATGGAAATTCTGGCTGAGAAACGTTTGTTTTCCCACGAAAGCGATCCGTTGAACATATGAGGAGCAGCTCCCGGAAGCCCTACATCTGTTCTTTCCACCCCATCTTCATTGGTAATTCCTTTTGCCTTGGATTTGGTATAGGTATAGTTTACATACACTCCAAGCCCTTTCCAGAAAGCTCCGGGAATAAAATCAAGCTGCCTTTGCAAAGCGACTTCAAATCCATAAATATCTACATTGTCACCATTGCGCTGCTGGGTAAACTTCCAGTTGCTTTCTCCTGCAGGAATAGGGTTGGACTGTCCTGCAAAATCGCTGGCAAAATCATTAGCCGTATAATTTCTTTTGGAATAGGTATAAATAAAGTCGTTCAGGTTTTTATAGAAAATACCTCCGGAAAGAATTCCCACAGACTTAAAATATTTTTCTGCCATGAAATCAAAATTATAAGCATAGGTTGCCTTTAAGTTTGGATTTCCTGCTGCAACGATCTCATCCTCTGAAATAACATTCAGATAAGGAACCAGTGAATAATAGTTCGGGCGGGCAAGAGCTGTTGTAAATGCTGCACGAAGTACCAGATCCTGCATCGGAACATATTTAAAGGAAATATTAGGAAGGACGTTTGTGTACGTATTGGTATTATTAATTTGTCCTACCAGATCTTTTTCATTCATCACATAATTTCCGGTATAATCTATCTGGGTAGTTTCAATACGTGCTCCAACAATCATGGATAACTGATCATTGAAATCCTGATCCCATCGGATATATCCTGCATAAATCTGTTCCTTTGCATTGTAATTGCTGGAAAGATACTTTTCAGGTTTCAGCTTACCATTAAACAAATTTGGATTGAATAAATCTAATCCTCCAAGAAAAGAAGGATCAACAAAAGTTCCCGGCACATAATTTCCGGCCTGGAAATTCTGACCATCAAGATTGATCGTTGGTACAGATAAGAGACTTCCCATATTGCTGACCGGAGTAAAAGCATAGAAATCATTCTCTCTTTCCTTCTTCTTCAAACGCATACGGAAACCGGTACGAAGCCTTCCTTTCTGACCATCAATAACAGAAAAAGGAAAACGTACATTCACTTTGGCACCAAGCTCTTTTTCCTGGGTAAAGTTATTGGCATCCGAAAGATCACTGAGTTTATAGCTTCCCAAATTGTCTGCTGCCAGAAGATTGAACATTGGTTTTTCAGGATTACTAAGGTCTGGAGCAAAATTCATCTTGCTGTTTTCAAATTCTATATAGCGTTGATGAGGCTTATCCTCACTGGCTATGGCATAGTTGACAGACCAGTCAAGATCTACTTTAGAACCTAATAAATGTTCTCCTCTTAAAGCATAGTTCTGAACTCTTTGTTTTTCCAGACGGGTATTGTCGTTATCGGCATCACCGCCTTTATTCTGTCTTGTAATACTGCCTTTCCAATCAGTAATCTCCGTTTCATCGGCGCTGTAGACAGGTTTTATTTTATATCCTAAGGCCAGTCTGGTTTCTTTATCATTTCTGAAATTGTACATGGCAGAAGCATAGATCTTGTTTTTAGAATTAAACTCATAATCCATATTAAGATCAAAACTGTGTCTGATACGATGTTCATTATAATAACGTACGCCCATTTTGCTGACATACACCGTTTGGGCAAGATCATTAGCCTGGCTCCATACAGGTTCAATATTATCTGAACCAAAATTGTTGTTATTATAAGAAAAACTGAATACAGCTCCTAGTTTTTTATCCAGAAATCTATTTCCATACACAAATCCCGCTGTATAATTTCCTTTTTCACGAATGGGATTGTATCCTCCTGCAACTGTCGCAGAAATCCTCTGTCCGTTCGGAGAAGCTCTGGTAATAAGGTTCACGGAACCTCCGATGGCATCGGCATCCATATCCGGAGTCAGGGTTTTATTAACTTCTATCGTAGAGATCATGTCGGAAGGAATCAGGTCCATCTGAACATTACGGTTATCACCTTCAGCAGACGGAATTCTGTCTCCATTCAGGGTAACGGAGTTCAGATTCGGTGCAAGCCCTCTGATGATAAGGTTTCTGGCTTCACCCTGATCATTCTGTATGGTAATTCCCGGTACACGTTTCAGGGCATCCCCGATATTGGCATCAGGAAAACGCCCGATCTGATCTGAAGAAATCACATTGGTAATATTGGCGTTATTTTTTTGCTTGTTTAAAGCTCTCGCCTGATTTTTTAAAGTAGCTCCTGAGACTACAACTTCTGCAATAGACGTTTCTTTCTTGTCGAAAATAATATTCTGACGGGTATTTTTCTCAGATTCTACGGTTACATTATATTCATGTACGCCATAACCTAGATAATCAATTTTCATGGTGTAACTTCCTGGTGGGACATTCAGGAATACAAAGTTTCCATGTTCATCAGAAGTTGTATAGATATTTCCCGGACTTAGGGAAATCTTGGCTCCTGGCAGGGCTATCTTCGAATCATCGTTGATATTTCCGGAAAGAGAACCGGTTTGTGCATAGAAAAAAATTGAAGCACAAAATAAAACAGACGTAAAAATTTTTTTCACTTTTCTTAGTTTTAGATAAAAATCACAACAAAATTAAACGTCTGTTTGGAAAAGGAGTTGAAGAGAAAATTAAGGTTTTCTTAAGAATTGTTAACATAGAAACTGAGTAGTGAAGGGGACATAAAGGTGTTATCTACCTCTCAGATCCTAAATTCTTTGCAGCATCATTACCCTCCACAAGTAAAGTCAATTCATCACATCGTATAATCTGATAATTTTGGATTGTAAATTCTGCCAGTACTTTGTGTACAACCTTACTTCCATCTTTTAGGGTAGATTTTGCGATGTGGTTGGTAAATATGATATTACCGTTTTCCGCATGGCTAATAATCTCAAGCTTTTGTTCACTTACTTTTTCTTTGAGCTTTTTGATGTGAAGGACAAATTCATCGTAATTCAGTTGAGCATGATCTACAAACTGAATGTATTCTTTTGAAAAATACTTTTCGATTAATACTTCTTCAAATACCGGATTTTCCAGAACTTCGCTGAAAACCTGTTGGATAAAATGCTTCATAACTTTATTATTTGAAACAAAATTACCTTACAGACTCATGACTGAACGATAACAATTGTAAAGAAATTACCTACGGTTGCGTATCCTGCTTAATGAAACACTTGTAATCCCAAGATAAGAGGCAATATAATGCTGTGGAAAGCGCAGAAGAAGCTCAGGTCGGTTTTTGAGAAGCTGTTCATACCTTTTCTGAGGAGAATCCCTGAGAAAAGAGATCAGCCGTTTATTGATTTCACTGAAACGTTTGTAAAAAAGCGGATAAAAGGTACGTTGGAATTCCTGATCTTCCAAAAGCTTTTGAAAAGTGTCAGCATGAAGTTCATAGACTGTAGCAGGTTCCAGGGTTTCAATAACAAAATCAGAGGGAATGCCATTCAGGAAACTGTCAAAAGATGATACAGCCTGATTTTCTGTTATAAAATCCAATGTAAGTTCCTTTCCATCCTGATAAAAGAATACCCTTAAAGCTCCGTTTTTTACAAGGAACATCTTATCGGAAATTTTTCCTTCCTCAAGCAGGATTGCTTTAGCAGGATAAGTAATTTCAGCTGATAAATGAAGATCAGTTTTCAAAAAAGAATGAAGATCCGGAATGTGCATATCTGAAGGATTAATGGGAGACGTTCAATATATCCTGTACGATTATTTTAGATTTTTCGATCAATTCATTCGATCTATAAAGCTGGCTGGTCAGTATGGAGCTCTCAAAAAGAAGATAGATATGTGCTGAAATTATATCGTTTTGAATGTCTTCATTGAAACATTCTCTCAATTTATTTTTATGATGACGGATGACTTTGTGAATTTCTTCTTTATCAGCTGGAATTTCCGACAGAATATTCAGAAAGCTGCATCCTCTGAAATCTTCTCTTTCATTCATGTAAATCAGGAAATCAAAGGATTTCTGGAACTTTTCCTGCAATGTTTCAGCTTCCGATGTGAATTTTTCAAGCTCAGTCACCCAGTAATCATACCTTTTGTTAAGGAATTCAATACAAAGATCATCTTTAGATTTAAAATGCTGGTAAAAACTTGCTTTGGACACATCAGCTTCATCGATGATTTGATTGATGCCCGTGTTGTTGTAACCTTGTCTATGGAAGAGAACCATAGCAGTGCTTACTATTCTTTCTCGAGGTTTGGGCATGATGTAAAATTTTTACAAATTTAAATAAAATATGAACAGACTGGTAGGTTTTTAAATAAATCCTCTCGCATAATATAGCTGAATAACAAAGAAAAGTACCGTGAAAAACCATACAACATACGGGTGATAGCTGAAGTTATTTTTCAGAATATAATGCAACGCTTTGAAAAGCTTGAAAACACCGATGGTTCCAATGATGATGAAAACAAGGAACACCAGGAAAAACAAATAGTCTCTGGTTCCATATTCACTCAATTTGCCCAAACGGTCAATATAAGCATCTACATTCAATGTTTGCCCCAGAAACATAGCCGAACTGATTAATATAAAAAAAGGAGTAGAGGTATACACCGTTGTATAAATGAAAGAAAATAATAATGTCCGGAAGGTTATTGTATTCACTTTCTCTTTTTTGTACCATAATAAAGCAACACTGAATACAACTGCAGTAATATTATTCATCAAAAATATAAATAGAGCTTTTTCTACCATACTTAGCCCTTTGATCTTTGAGATAATATTGTGCTCACCACCATAATCCATTAAAAGTACGGAGACAATGACTGAGGTGTAAACAGAAAGTTTGATAGGAGAGAGGTAGTCGTGGAAACGCTCAGTTTCTTCTTTTTCCATCTCATGAACAGACAGGTCATAGCAGCGGCGGGGATCCTGAAACAATTTGAAGATGGTTACCGGAACCAACAATATTTCAATAATAATCTGCAGGCATAGCTTCTCAAAGCTATCGATCAACTTTTCAAACATATAGACGGATATTAAGGGAACATTTTGCAATTTAACTAATTTTTGAATTGCATCTTAAAAGATAATAAAAAAGTGGATGATTCAGGTTAAATCATCCACTCATTAATTATTTAAAAAGTTTTATTACTTTTTGGGAAGCCCTTTTTTCAAAGCAATATGAGCTCTTTCTACTGCTTTTCTTTCTTTCCAGTCCATATACCTTTTTTTGTATCGGCCTTTCATGAAATTATCAAAATTACGCTGAACAGCAAGATTCCAAAGAGAATGTGCTTTTACAGCCCAGCTTTTATCCCATGCACGCAGGGAAATAGAGAAAGATCCATCCAGATATTTCATCCAGTGCCACCAACCTGTAGGCATGAATAATGTATCTCCATGTTCCAGGAAGCATTCAATTCCTTCAATACCATCCAATGCCGGGAATTTTTCAAAATCAGGATTGGCAATATCATAATCTTCCAGTGCATAGGTGGCATAAGGAAGCTTATACAGACGTGTTTTCCATTTGTATTCAAAGAGAAGGACATGTTTTCTTCCATTGAAGTGAGTATGGAAAATATGTGGCATGTCGATATCATAATGAAGAAAAGTCACAGAACCTTTACCTCCGAAAAACATACTTGGATATTTATCTAAAAAACCACCCATAAGGTTTTTTGGCGGAACATAATCGTCCAGCAGTTTTGGGGCAAATTTTATAGGGTCAAAGAAGAAAATTCTCAGATCTGTAGGCTCTCTCTGAATAAGGTCAACATAATCACGAAAAGGCATCTTCGTAGTCGGAGTATTGATAGGAGCGGCAGGATCTGCTTTGGAACTGTCATAAAGGGGAACTTCAACGTCGCCTACTACTTCCTTCATGTAATCCATCGTCCATTTTTGATAGGCGGGCCACTTTCTTGCCATATTTCTGATTACCACTGGCTTACATGGCTTTAGATATTTTTCACGGAAATCTTCTTGTGAAATGTCATCTACAATATCAATTGGTTTAAGGATTATTCCCATTCGTTCAAATTATTAAGCTAAAGTATTAAATATTTGCGACAATAAAATGGAAAGAATTAAAATTATTTGGAATTAATATAAATAAATAATAAAACCCCTATTTCGGTTGTGCTTTTTTTAGAGTTATTATAATATGATTTTACCTTCTATTCTTTTAAAATCTATAGTGTTTATGAGGTAAAAGATGGTTGTGAAATACAATAATTGTATGTATAATTGCCATATTAAAAATAGCCATGAAACGTTTTACTACAATTATTTTTTCACTTGTATTTGCCACTGCTTTTTCACAGAAATCAACCAGGATTTTCACTTCAGATATTGATAACTTTTGGGTGGCTTATGACAGCATTCAAAAAACAAATGATTATTCCGGAAAGCTGGATCTTATCAAAAGATTATATACTGATAAAGCAACAAAAGGCTTAAAAGCTTTTATGAATGCCAGAGATTATAACGATAGTGTGTATGTAAAAGTCATAGAAAAATATCCTAAATTCTGGAATTCAGTAAGGCCGAATACCTTAACGATAAAAACTAAGACCAAAGAGTTGGAAGCAGGTGTTGTCAGGCTGAAGCAATTGTATCCTGAACTTAAAGATGCCGAAATGTATTTTACAATTGGCGGGCTTAACGCTGGAGGAACTGTGAGTGGAAATATGGTATTGGTAGGCACTGAACTTGCTACGGGGATTGGCTCTACAGATGTCTCAGAATTTAAAGATGAGTGGCTTAAGGGTATGTTTGCAAATCAGTCTCTGGATAATATCGTTTTTCTGAATATTCACGAATATATACATACTCAGCAGACCGGATATCAAAATAGGGTTTTAAATCAGGCTATAAAGGAAGGATCATGCGATCTGATTGCAGAACTTGTGATGAATGAATCTCCGCAAAGAAAATATATTTCTTACGGAATGGCTCATGAAGCTGAAATTAAAGCTCAATTTAAAAAAGAAATGTTTACCGGTAATCTTGCCAACTGGTTTTATAATGGAAGACAAAAAGGAGAGGGCGCGGATTTAGGTTATTATGTGGGATATGTGATCAGTAAAATGTATTACCAGAATACCAAAGATAAAAAACAGGCCATCAAAGATATTATTGAACTGAACTATAGTGATAATAAATCTGTTGAAAGCTTCCTGAACAAATCAAAATTTTTCAGTGAAAAAATTGATAAGCAAAAGCTGATCAATGAATATGATAAGAATCTACCTTATATCGTAAAAATAGAGCCTGAAAACGGTTCTGCAAATGTAAGTGCAGATACAAAAGAAATAAGAATTACCTTTTCAAAAGAAATGACTCCCAAAAGCTATTCTTTTAACCTTTCTGATAAAGGAAAAGAGTATTTTCCATTTACTAAAGTTGTAGGAATGGAAAACGATAATAAAACGTTGGTTTTGCAGGCAGATCTTAAACCTAATAAAGAGTATGAATTTGTAATGACCAATAAAAGTTTTATCTCAAAAGATGGGTATCCTCTGAAAGATGAGAACCTTCTTATAAAGTTTAAAACGGGGAATAAATAGTTAGATAGCGATTCAACTTTTTTATTTTTAAATATGACTATGAAGAAAAATATACTAAAAGTGTTGATGATAAATATCTTGATATTGTCTTTGATAGCCTATATTTTAGGGCTTACAGACTCTGCTTTAGGACAGGTTTATCCATCAGAGAATCTGATTTCTTATCTGATGAACTCCATGAAATATTTTGTACTCTGGGTTTTACCTTATTGGTGGCTGATCATTATGGGAGGTGCTTTATTACTGACTCTTTTATATTATATATTAAGAAAAATAAAACTTTAACAATTGGAATCAAACCTGTTCAATGATTTTTTTATTAAATTACTTTTTCAAACTAATAACTTATTTATTATGAAAAATCTAAAGAAAATCGCGAGACAAAGTTTAAAGACAATCACGGGTGGTCGTCCACCTGCAGAGAGTGAGTGTATAGCATGTGGATGCCCTACATCAGCATGTTATTACAAAAACGGAAACGGAGGTGGTGGTGGTTGTGCTGATATCAGATGTGCATAATCATCTTTATAAAGAAAGAAACCTTCCGGAATAAGGAAGGTTTTATTTTTTATATTAAAGTTTAGTTTCTGTATACTTCCTTTTGATAAGCACCAGTATAAGAGCGAGAGTTAATCCTATAATGCTTGACCAAATTATGTGCTCTAACCCATAACGGGCAATCCAGAATCCTCCGAATAGAGTGCCGGCAGTAACAGCAAAATTCCCGCAGGAAGTAAAAATACTATTGATAAACTCCGAAGGACCGGAAATGGAAGAAGTGACATTCATATTACTGATCAGAAAGCCTCCGGAATGAACCAGCCCCCAACATCCGATAATCCATATCATAGGTAGAAACTGATTTCCATAATGTCCTATTAACAAATGAATTCCTGATAATAGAATTAAAAACAGAAGAGTGGTCTGAAACGGAAATCTGCTCATATATTTTCCCGCAATTTTATTTCCTGCAATTCCCACTGTTCCAAAAAGGAAGAGCATCAGACTGATCTGTTTTCCGTTCATTTTGGTAATACTCTTTAAAAATTCTGCCATATAACCATAGGTTGAATACATTGCTGTAATCGTAAAGAATGCCAGAAAAAGCCCAATCCATAGATGTTTATTGTTAAATATTTTAAAGGGAAACTTATTTGATGATGCATTGGTATTTTGAATCGATGGTAAATAAATCCATACTCCTGCCAGTGCAACGCCATTAATAAAAGCAGTAAGTAAAAAAGAAGACTGCCAGGAAAACAGATCAGACATAAAAGTAGCCAATGGAACACCCATGACGGTAGCCAGGGTAAGGCCTGAAAAAATAATGCTTACCGCTTTTGATTTCTCTTTAGGATCTGAGGTCTGTCCGGCAGCAGATAAGGCAATGGACCAGTATACCGGATGAAAAAATGCCGGAATCATTCTGACGGCAAGCAGCAGATAAAAATTGGTGATATACGCAGATAGAATATTAGCGGCAACAAAAATAAATAAGGAAAAGACCAGTAGATTTTTCCTTTTGAATGAAGAACATAAAAGCAGCATAAAAGGTCCAAAGACAGCCACAATCAATGCAAATACACTCAGCCTGCTTTTTCAATGGATATCCGGAATGTAGAAGCAATTTCTGGCAATACTCCAATCACTCCGAATTCAGTAGTGGTAATTCCGAAAACACCGAGTGCCAGCACATAAAGATTTCTGTTCATTTTCATTATTTTTTTGCAAATTTGCAGAATAGACTTTCAGAAAACTATATACTTACCTTTTAGTTCTATACTTACCTTTTTGAAAGTGATCCTAAAAAAAAATTATTATGCCTGAATTTTTCCATGATAAAAGATTGTACTATACTCCTATTGAATTCGCTTTAAGTCATATCGGAGGAACCTGGAAAATGCTTATTCTGTGGAGATTACAGGAGAAACCTCTTCGTTTTAGTGAACTTAAAAAAGACATTCCGCATATCACAGACAAGATGCTGACCAGCCAGCTGCGCGAACTGGAAGCGAAAGAGATGATTTACAGAGAAGTGTTTCCGGTAGTTCCTCCAAAAGTAGAATATAGTCTTACAGAAAAAGGAAAAAAAGCCATTCCGGTGATTGAAACCATTATGAAGTTTGGCTATGAGCTGATTAAGGATGAAGGAATTGTCTTCCCGCCTAAAGAATGATCAGATTATATTTTTCCATTACGTAACGCTTTTTTCATAACTTCACCATAAAATTGATTCAATAGTATGAAGCTGAAATTGGGGATATTAGATCAGTCACCTACAACCATGGGTGGCAATGCAGCATCCGCATTGAAAAACAGTATTAACCTTGCTGTATTGGCTGAAGAAATAGGATTTCATAGCATTATGTATTCCGAACATCATGGCGTAGAAGCCTATGGAAGCTCCAGCCCTGAATTATTAGCTGCTATTGTTCTCAGTAAAACAAACAGGATCAAAGTAGGAACAGCCGGTATTATGATGAGAAATTATTCTGCGTATAAAATTGCGGAATGGTCCAAAATGCTGTCAACCCTTTATCCTGAACGGTTTATTCTCGGGTTGGGAAAAGCACCGGGAGGATTAAAAAATGCTGTAATGGCACTGAACAATCATAAACCAGTCATTTTATCCAATATGGAAACAAAACTGGAAGAGATCATTCAATTCATAAAAGATGAAGAAGGGATATATGATGGGCTTATTGCACAGCCGACTCATGTACTGCATATTCCGGAAATTATGTGGCTGGGTTCAGGAATAACTTCTGCCAGAGAAGCAGCCAGGCACGGGGTCGGATATTCATTCGCTGCTTTTATGAATAGTAAAAATGGAAAGGAAAATACCGATACTTATCTCAAAGAATTTGATAGCACGCAATATTTTCCTCAGCCTTCATTACAGGTTGCTATAGCTGTATCCGTAGCAGACAACATTGAAGATGCCAAACGTAATGCTTATGGAATGGCCTATCAGTTTTTGCAATCCAGACAATTGGCAAGTCCCAATGCGGTTCTTTCTCCGGAAGCAGTAGAACAGAAAATTTTGGGAACAAAGGATGAAGAAGAATTCTTTACTACTTTAAACAGAATTATGATTGAAACACCAGAATCCGTAGATCAGAAATTACATCAGGTTGCGGAAAGGTACAATACAGATGATCTCCTGATATTGTGTAATATGTACCGGGAAGAAGATCGTATCAACACTTATAAAAGTATCATTAAAAACAATAACTAACCCTACGGCTTCTATAAAAATTCTGTTGTGCTATGGGGTTATAAATACACTAGAATGTACACTCATGAAGCAGAATATTTCAACATTGTATATCATTACCGGAGGTCCCGGAGCAGGAAAAACAACATTGCTGGATGAATTAACCCGTCATGAATTGATAACTGTGCCTGAAGAAGGAAGAAAAATCATTAAAGAGCAGATTGATTCTGGTGGTGAAGGGCTTCCATGGCTTAACAAAGAACTTTTTGCAGAACTGATGTTTAAAGAATCTGTAAAAACCTACATGGAAATAAGCAAGTTGTCCCATAAGAAACCTGTTTTCTTTGACCGTGGGATATTGGATACGTTGGGCTATATGAAACTTGAACACATTTTAATTCCGGTATCTATGGTAGCAAAAGCAAGAGAAATGGCTTATCATCATAATGTTTTCATTCTTCCCCCATGGAAAGAGATTTATGAAAACGATCCTGAAAGAAAACAAACCTTTGAAAAAGCGGTGGAAACCTTTGAGTGTATGAAAGACATTTATCAGGAATATGGTTATACTGTTATCGAAGTTCCTAAAGTTTCAGTAGAAAACAGAGCGCACTTTATTCTTGATCGAATCACATAGAGAAAGACGCTCATTCATCAATCATCATTTATCAACTACTATATGAACAATCTTCCTTTTGAAAAAGAACTGATCGAAATGGCTGGCCAGGATCTGTCCGTCAGAGAAAAACTATTGCTGGCTGGAAAATTATCCGGAGGCTATCATCCTGAAATGGAAAATATTCATAGAGCCAATGCAAAACGGCTGCGGGAAATTATAGCAGAAATAGGTTATCCTACCATCTCAAAAGTCGGCGAGAAAGCTAATGATGCAACCTGGCTGATTATCCAGCATGCCATCGGTGAACCTGAATTTATGAAAACGTGTTATGCTATGATGGAAGAGCATTCCAATGATATTAATCTTTTGCATAAAGCCTATTTATACGACAGGATTCAGGTTTTTCAGAGTAAACCTCAAAAATATGGGACACAGTTAACCTCTGAAGGAACAATTTATCCCGTAGAAAATAAAGAAAACTTAAATGCAGAACGTAAAAAGGTAAATCTGCGGGTCCTGCCTGAATCAGATATTAACAAAATTCCGGAACCTGAAGTCATTCCGGAAATTGATAGCAAAGACGTTGAATATACAGTTTGGAGAAAAAAAGCAGGCTGGATTTAAGCAATGCTGAATGCATGAAGAAATTTTCAACTTAAACTGTAATTCCTCCCAAATTCCACCTTACTTGCCGGTCTTCAAGACTTCACGAACTTCAATATTTCCTCCAATTTTAAAAATTGGGTTTCCTTTCGCTATTTCAACGGCTTCATCAATAGATTCTGCCCGTACAATAATATATCCACTAATGAATTCTTTGATCTCGGTATAAGGGCCATCCGTTACCATATTATCTGGTTTTACAGTTTTGGCAGCTCCCGGAGCGGGTAATAAAGTATTTCCTTCATCCACCAGTTTGTTTTGTGCAGCAATGTTTCCAAGCCAGATCATGCGCTCCCGGATCTGTTCAGGAGAAGGTTTAAAATCAGAAATGTCTTTCAGTCTGAAGATCAATGCAAATTCTTTCATAATCATATTTTTTTTATGACGATTAAGATAGATGAACAGGGACAGCGTTTTTAATGTGTTTTTATTTATCCAATAAAGGTCTGGGATCAAACAGAACTTTTAAGGTTTTGATTTTTCCATTCTGTATGTGATACCATCCCGAAGATTCTATTGTTTTTTCTCCCATGTTAATATTATACCAAAAACATACATCTTCACCGGAAGTAAAAGTCCTGAGAATTTCATACTTAAATTTCATCTGCTTCATATCTTTCATATAAACAGAAGCTCCTTCTCTCATACCTAATACTCCTATAAATTTAAAGCCAGGATCGAGACAGCTTTCCGCCTTGTCAAAATTTTCTTGATTTAAATAGTGGATAAACTGTTCTGCAATGTTTTGAATGGTATTGCTCATAAAGATTGTTTTTATTGTTGAATACAAAATTAAAGGTTCACTGAGCATTCCCTTGTGACTATAATCACAAAATGCTT
Source organism: Chryseobacterium indologenes (assembly GCF_002025665.1). Classification (GTDB taxonomy): domain Bacteria; phylum Bacteroidota; class Bacteroidia; order Flavobacteriales; family Weeksellaceae; genus Chryseobacterium; species Chryseobacterium metallicongregator. Next base: position 1,990,029 of record NZ_CP018786.1, read on the forward strand.
TTATCTCTTTTTGAATTTATTTTAATACAGGAATTCTTCCTTTTGCATAGGCAATCTGTTCTTTTTCTTTGTTCTGATCCGGATTGTTTTTAAGATACATCTGATAGTATGTCGCTGCATTCTTAGGCTGTTTCAGGTTGAGATCATAAAGAAGTCCCAAACGGTAATAGATAATATTGCTGGTACCAAAAGTCAGTCCTCTTTTATAAGCTGTTACCGCCTCGTTATATTGGTTTTGGGCTTCATAAATACCCGCCAGCGCAGCATAGTAAAGGTTGGTGTGGTCTGAAATAGCTTCATCAATAGTCTTTTGTGCATAGATGGCTGCATTGTTATAATCTTTCTGTTCACGATAGCTCAGTGCCAGAAAATATAATGTGCTTTCATTTTGTACACCCATATCTTCCATCGCTTTGTAAAGCATAATGCATTTCTGATAATCCTTTACATAAAAATAAGCCTGTCCCATATCGTTCATTACATTCACATCAGCATGATTTTTCAGTAGTTTTTCACCAATTTCAATCACTTCAGAATATTGGGTTAACTGATTGGCAACCGGCAATAGAGCTTGTTGTAAAGTAAAGTTTTCAGTATCAGCAGCGATTGCTGTTTTCAATACATCATAAGCGGGTTGATATTGTTTGAGACCGCTGTAAGTTATGGAAAGATCATAAGCTACATCAGGATCGGTGGCATTCAAGGTATTGGCTTTTTTAAGATAATTAAGTCTGGATTCAGGTGTTTCTGCATAAGCCGCAAGTTGTTTATAAGCATTGAAATTAAGACTGTCAAGCAGAATAATCTGTTGAAGATAGGTTTTGGCATTAGAAACATTTCCACGTCTGGAATTAATACTTGCTAAGCTGAATAGAGTAGGCAGGTTGTTGGGTTGAATAGTGTTGATTTTCAGGTAACTTTTCTCTGCATCCGGCAGTTTTCCAGCCATCATATTACAGTAAGCAATTTGTGAAAGGGCTTTTATATCCTGTGTATCTCCGGGATATATGCTCTGAAGATAAGTAGCTGCATCAGCATAACGTTGTGTTTCATAATACTCAAGAAGTTTTTCAGTATCAATTTTTGCAGACTGGGCAGTAAGATTTTTAAAACTTAACAGGATAATACACAAGCAAATTCCTCTTTTCATCATGGTTATTTTTTAACTAAAATATTGGTTATTTATTGAGCTTCCAAATTTTAGACTCACTTATTGGGGATTTTTTTAATCTTATGATTGATTTATGATAAAACCCTAAACCAAATATTATTAGATTTCTTATATTCACTTTACAGAAAAAGCAAAAGATATGGAAATAAAAACTGTACACTCATTCCTTGAGTATTATAGGAAAATAAGAGAAAGAACCAATCGTATTATTGAAGTTGTTCCTCCTGAACATATTGATTTTTCTTATAAACCCGGGAAATTTACTATTGGCGATCAGATAAGACACATTGCTGCCATTGAACGGTATATGTATGGAGAAACTATTACAGGAAGGAGAAGTGCTTATCCTGGATGCGGTAAGGATCTTGCCGACGGTTATGAAAATACAGTGAAGTTTTTCAACGAAATGCACAGACAGACTCTTCAAATTATTGAAGGACTATCAGATGAAGATCTTACCAGGAAATGTCTTACACCTGCCAATAGTGAAATTTCCGTATGGAAATGGCTTCGTGCCATGATAGAACATGAAATTCATCACAGGGCAGAATTATATATCTACCTGAACCTTCTGGATGTAAAAACACCTCAAATTTACGGGCTTTCTGCAGAGGAAGTGCAGGAGATCAGTGTGAAATTATAAAAGATCATCAGACTATTAAAAATACAAACCAGCTGTCAATGTATAGCTGGTTTTTCTTGTTAAAAGATCTTATATTTTAATTTATTTCTATTTTAAGTGATAAATTGTTTGTTTGCGTTTATTAAAAATTGTTAATTATTTATTTGGTATAGAGGTATTTATTCCTTTTTTTTAATCATTCATTTTAGAATTATTTATGAAAAGTCGTAGAACTACGACAAAATTTCAGATTAAGTGTCTAAAATTTTTCGAATAGCAATTACCGTTTTATCTTTGTAATACCACAAATCCAATTACAAAAAATTAATAATGATTAAAACCCACATATTACAAGAATAACATCAAGAGAAATCTTGAAATTCCAACAGGGTTATAAAGTAAGCTTACTCTTATATTTTTCCTTTTTAATACCCTGTTATGATATCAATATCCGGATTTTACCATTACCAATGGAGTGCGGATAACGAAAAATGTATCTGAACCTTGCTGTCCAGATCAATTTCAGACTTAAAAAAACTGACACCCAATCAATCAAAATATTACAATTATGTTTCAGGACGATCATTCACCCAAAATGCCTGTTTCCAAAGATAAAATTTCAACTGTAAAGAATATTAAAGAAACATTGACAGATCAGGCTGTCAGCAAAGCTGCTCAGGAAGTACATGAAAAATCGAGCGGAACCATTAAGAAAGCTACAGAAAAAATGGCTCAGGCTCAGGCGTATACAGGGCTGGTTCAAAACGGTTCTCAAATGTTTATGAATCAGGTTAAACAACCGAACCCTCCCACACTGGTAGAAGATAAAGTATGGTCCAAACAGCCAACTTCAGGAATTTATAATGCCAATACAATCCCTGGAAATCAGGTTGCAGGAATTAATCGTGTGATAAAACTTGAAATTGTAATTGACGGAAAGGTAATTAAACATTTCAAGCATTTTCAGCTTAAACAAAGTGCTGTAAAACATCATGAATTTGATTTGATGCTGGCCCACGATACCTTAGGAAGCTCAGAAAATCATAATCTTGAAGAGGCCCAAAACTTTCTTGGAAAGAGAATTACTGTGATTTTCAGATATAAAGACGTTGAAGACGGCCCGGAAAGAAACTTTGTAGGAGTGATCACAGAAGTAGGTTTCAGCCAGGAAAAAGGAAGCCTGGGAAATATTGTTCTTACAGGATCAAGCCCTACGGTTCTTTTGGATGCAGCTCCTCATATTCAAAGTTTTGGCGGAGCACAGGAAATCAGTCTTAACAGTATTGCAGATCAGGTGATCAAAGAAGGACTCGGACAAAACAGTTTTGATTTCAGGGTAGATGCAGCCCATGGAAATGTTTCTTACAGCTCACAATATGAAGAGACTCATTATAACTATCTTGCCAGAATTGCAGAAGCCTATGGCGAACAGTTCTATTACGATGGTGAAGTATTGCATTTCGGAAAGCTTCCACCTCAGGAAAAACCTGTGAAACTTACGTATGGAAGCAGTGTAAGTGATGTCAAGATAAAAATGAAAGCACAGCACGTGAATCCTTCATTTTATGGCTATAACAGTAGTAAAAATGAAAAATTAACAGCAGGAAATTCAAAAATTAATCATACCTCAGATATAGCCAAAAGAGCATATGAAATTTCAGAAAAAACTTTTACAACTCCCTCACTGAGAGTAGCTCCCATAAAAGCTGTCTCTTTCATGGATGTGGAAAATTCCCAGAAAGGAACTGCCGGAAGTAAGGCTGCTGAAGTATTTGTTATTTCAGGAATTACTACAGTGCCATTTCTTTATCCTGGCTGTATCGCGGATATCGAAATGAGAAAAGCAGAAAGCAGTGAAACGACTTATTTTACCAAACTGATGATTACAGATATGTATCATGAGGTAGATGCCAGAGGATATTATACCGGAACTTTTGAGGCAATAGCTTCTGATACCGGATTTATTCCCCGTCCGGAGTTCCATACACCAAAAGCAGATGCTCAATTTGCCAAAGTAATTTCCAATGTAGATCCTTTGAATCAGGGTAGAGTTAAAGTACAGTTCGACTGGCAAAACGGCTCTACCACAACAGAATATATCAGGGTAATGACTCCAGATGGCGGAGGAAGTGAAAAAGTGAGTAAAAATCGTGGTTTCATGGCGATTCCGGAAGAAGGAGATCAGGTGGTGGTCAATTTCGCACATCAACATCCTGACCGTCCGTTTGTGATGGGAGGAATGTTCCATGGAGGCGTTGGCGGAGGCGGTGGAGCCGGAAATAATATTAAAAGCTTAAGCAGTAAAAGCGGACATACGATGAGTCTGGACGATGCTGGTGGAATTACAGTAAAAGATAAAGATCAAAATTCTGTTTTTCTAGATGGAGCCGGAAATATAACGATAGACAGTAAAATTTCTATTACCCTGAGTTGCGGAAACAGTTCAATCTACATGGATAAAGATGGAAATATTCAGATTAAAGGAAAAGAAATATTTGTACAGGGAGTCAATATTGGTGTTGGTGGAACAACGAGTATCGGAGTAGGAGTAGGACCTGAAGACGGTGAACCTACTTCGGGTGTCGGAATCAAATCTGATACGCTCGATATCGGAACCAATACACTTTCTATGAGGGGTGATACTGAAGCTAATCTTAGCAGTGGAGGAAAAATCAATGTTGGAGGAGGAAGTGAAACAAATATTGTAAGTGGAACTGTAAAACTGAATTAAGGCAGATGAATCCAGTAGATTTGGAGTTGGTGAAGTTAAAAAGACAATGGCAGAAAGTCGTTTCAAAAAATGAAGAAAAACCCATGCTGATCTGTATAGGAGAAAAACATGAAACGGATCTTTTTGACGGGTTTATCAAGTCGAAACTTTCTGAAGATGAAGAAAGTGATGATGTTTTTTTACTCCACTATCAGGAATTTAACGGAATGAACTCTTTCGGGCAAACCTTATTGGATGAATGGACTGAGTTCTATGAGATGTTAAAAAAAAGCGAAGAGAATATTCCCCAATGGGACCTGAAAAACCCAGAAGAAAACTTTACAACAGATGCATATAAGGCATTTTATCCTTTGATGGAATTAAAGAAGAACTTCCCTAATATTCAGGATGCTAAAATCTATATCTACATTGCTCCGCTCAGGATCAGTGGTATCGAGGAACTTTCTTTGTGGGTGAAAGAGTGGTGCAGGATCTGTGAGATCTCAGAAAATAAAGATATTAAACTGGTTTGGGCGGAACATCATACCTACAGAACCTTGCCCAATATCTCTTCTGCGCATAGCTTCAGAGTGGAAGTAGACATTCATCAGTTAATGCAGAATACGGCAGCTCATACTAACCGTAAAAAGAATAGTCCTGATACGGATTTTCAACAGCAGATTCTTATCGCAAGTAATCATTTAAGCAAAGAAAGATTCAAAGAAGCAGAGCATGCATTGAAAACAGCTGTGAAACTTGCTAAAGAACAAAAGAATAAGCAAGGAGAGATTTCTGCTTATTTTATGCTTACCCAGGCTTATACCGCAGACAGGAAGAAAGAAAAGGCAGAAGATACCTACCGTACAATATTGGAAGAAGTAGAATCGGAAAGCCCTTTAGCAGTTCAGATGTATATGAATTATGGTAGTTATCTGTTAGGAAACTCCAAAAAATCCAAAGCAGAAAAAATATTTGAAAAAGCTGCAGAAACCGCTCAGAAAATAGAAGAATATGCAATGGCAATTGAGTGTTACAGAATCATCGCTACATTGAATGATACGGTTCTGACAAAAGATAAAATGATCAGATATTTTGAAAAATGTCTGGATATAGCAAAAGTAATGGATTCCTCAGCAAGAGAACAGAGCAGTCTGAGGTTTGTAGCCTCAATGCTTATTCTAAAATATGAAAGCGACACTGATAAAAAAAGAATACTAGACAATGAAATGAAGACTTATTTTGGTGATGACTGGAAGGTGAGTGTAGAAAAACCAAAAGCAGGGTAATCTCAAATTAAAAGAATCATGGCAGATCTGAATAAAAAAACAGTAAAACCGATCAAGGTAGCAAAACCGGACATGAACCCGGACCGCTCCTGGAAGGTAAACGCAGACGTTACTTCGGTAAGTTGGGATAAAACCACACAGGGCTGGAAGAACGGAATGAAAAATAATTTTGATTCCCTGAATCCTGTTTCTATGGTGAAGTCCATTGCTGGCGGAGATGCAGATCAGTCAGCAAAAAGTAGCGGAGGCGGAGGTGGAGACAGTGCTGTGACCGCAGAAAGAGCAGCTCCGGAAAGCAAAGTAAAACTGATTAAAATCAATAACCCTGCAATGCCTTCCACAGCCATTCAGCATACAAGTAAACATTTTGATATTGTGCTGGCCATTGATATCCATTGGACTCTCATTCCGCCACCACCTTCATTCATGTTTATTCCGTTGCCATTGCCACATCCGTTTATCGGGATTGTTTTTGATATTATGGATTATATTACTATCAAGATTCCGATTCCGCAATTTGCAAGAAATCTGATGCCCTCTCTTCCGGAAAGTATTCCGATGGGAGGCTCAATATATGTTCACGGAAGACATAAGGCAACCACTACAACCAGTGTGATGGGAGTGGTTATTCCATTCAGACACGTTACATCGCTTATTCCGGTGTATCTCATTCCTTTCCCTCAGGAAGCTCCCCATGAAGGAGAAGTGTATTACGGTTCACAGACCGTTCTGGCACAGGGAAGTAAAATGAGCGGAAATCAGCCTCAACAGGTATTAACCTGTATGGGATTCCCTTTCGGAATGACCATGCTGCCTGCAATGCCTGATAAACCGAAGAAAAATCCATTGGCTTATTTTGCTTTCTATAATAACTTTTCAAGCATATATATCCAGATCAATACGGGCGGACCTGTATTGGTGGGAGGAGCATTTATTCCTCATACTTATACACCCGGAGAAATGCTGATGCGTCTTGCCGGAATGTTTTTAATGAGAAGTTTAACCAAGAAAATAGGGAAACTGGGAGCGAATGGTTTAAAAAAGCTTAATAACAGTGTCCTTAAAAAAGCTCCTTTCAATAAGTTTAAATTTTCAAATGCTCTTTCTAAGAAATTATGTCATTGGGGACTGGAACCTGTTAATTTTGCAACGGGTGCTATGTTTTTTGAATGGGAGGATTTCGAAATTCTGGGGAACACCCCTTTAATCTGGAAAAATAAATGGCACAGCGATAGACCTTATGATTTTGGACCTTTAGGAAACGGTGTTTTTAATAATCACGATCTGTTTATCCTTCCTGAAGAGAATAACAAATTTGCCGGATGGATGCATCCTGAAGAAAATATAGCCATGCTTGTTCCCGTACCTGAGATCGGAGAAGGAATGACCTACTTCAGAGATCAGAAAATCTGGCAGTACAGACCTAACAGCAGCATTTGGGTTGTTCGCAAAGGTACTGATATCTACACTTATACCCGCTTTCATCATGTTACAGAAGGAGTGATATATAAAGTTGCAAGGATCGAATATGGTGACGGAACCATTCGTGAATATGAGTATGAAGGCCGCAATATTGCTCTAAAAAGGATAAAAGATGTTAATTCTGAAACGAGTATAGAAACCACTATTCACCCTGAGTATAAAAAGATAACGGCAGTTTATTACTGTTATAAAAACCAAAAAGATGTGCAAGTCCGCTACGATTATGATGAACGGGGTAATCTTACTCATGTCTGGGATATTCACAAAAAACCGATTGTCTTTGAATATAATGGGAAAAATCAGATTGTAAGAAGAGTCAACCGGAATGGGATGAGCTATATCTGGAAATATGATAAAAAAGGTAGGGTAGTATATACTAATGGTTTGGATGGATATATGGAAGGAAGTTTTCATTATAATGATGAAGAAGGCTTCACAGAAGTAATATACCCTAAACAAGATAATAAAACAGAACGTTATTATTATGATGATCATTTTCTTGTATATAAAAAAGTAGATGGAGAAGGCGGAGAAACCTGGTATGACTTTACAGCATACAATGAACTGAAAATGATAGGAAGTCCGGAAGGACGTGTTCAGGGGTATACGTATGATGAAATGGGAAATATCAAGACTTTTCACAGTCCTGATGGAGAAGAATATCATTATCAGTATAATGAGTTCGGACAGGTTATTGCCCGTTTTTCACCTTCGGGAGCTTCTGAAACATGGAATTATGATGAGCACGGAAGATTAATCAGTCATACAGATGCGGCAGAAGAAAATGTTTATTATGAATATGCTGATGGGAAAAGGCTTCCGGAAAGGTGCATAAGAGAAAATGTTACGGCATCTTACGAATATAATGATAGAGGGCAGCTTATTCAGCTTACCAATACTATCGGAAGTGAGCAATTTTGGAAATTTGATGCCTATGGAAGGTTGCTGGTCTTTAGCCCGAAACCTTTAAGCAGAACTCTTTGGAAAAGAGATAAAATGGGAAGGGTGGTTGAAGTGAATGAACAGGGGCAATTGCCATTGAAACTTCGCTACGATGCCTATGACCTCCCTGTCTATGCTACAGATGGCCGTGCAGAATGGTTGATGAGTTATACTCCAATGGGAAGCTTGAAGCGGCAGATCCGCCGGAATGCATTCACCAATAAAAAAGAAGAAGCACTAGCATTTGGCTATGATGCTTACGAAAATTTAGTAAGCATGACCAATGAAAAAGGAGAGGTCTATATTTTTGAAAGAGATAATAATAACAAAATTATTGGTGAAACAGACTTTGAGGGACACAAAACTGTCTTTATCCGTGATAAAGATGGTTTGATAACCCAAAGAAGAACCCCTCAGGGAAGTACAATCTTTTATGAATATGATCTGGCAGGAAGAATAACACAGGTGGATTATCCGGACGGAGCCTGGGAAGCATATCAGTATGATACTTCAGGATTGCTTATCAAAGCGGATAACGAAGATAGTAGTGTTAGCTTTCAGAGAAACCAGTTGGGGCAGATTACCCATGAAAAACAAGGGGAACATTTAGTTCAATATAAATATGATCAGCTGGCTAATCTTATTGGTCTGGAAAGTAGCTTAGGAGCGAAAATTGATTATTCCTATACTGATCTGGGACAGCTTAGAAATATTTCCGCCAGCACTACAGAGGTAATTTTACCCTGGCAGATGAATGTTGAAACCCGTAGAAATGAGCAAATGATTTGCCGTCAAATGACCGGGAATGTGGAAAGTACTTTTGAATTTGATCATCTCGGAATGCCTATTAGTCAGAAAGTAATTACTCATAAAACAAATACTACTTTTCATAAAGACTATATATGGGGAGAAGGAAACCGTTTGTTGACTATATTTGACAGAGTAAAAGGTGGTAGAACAAGATTTGATTATGACGCATTCGGGAGTCTTGCTGCTGCAGAATATTCCAACGGAAAAGTTCAGCATAAAAATCCTGATGAAACAGGCTGTTTATATGAAAGTATACAACGTACCGACCGTATCTATGATAAAGGTGGAAAGCTGATGCGTGACAAAAACTGGTTTTATCATTATGATGAAGAAGGAAATTTGTTATTAAAGAGCAAAAGGGTGATCAATAATGTAAGACCGGAACATCAAGAAAAATCAGACAATGCCCATCCTTATTACAAAGCTATTGCCTCAGATTGGCTTAGTCGCCCGAAAATGCCGGAAGGTATTATTTTACCTAATGTGAATGATAGTTCCTCAGCAGAAATTCAAAAAACGGAATGGGAATCCGGTGACTGGGCTTATTCCTGGAGTGCTAATGGAATGCTGGCCAAAATTAAACGTCCGGATGGCAAGGAAGTAAGCTTTGAGTATGATGCACTGGGGAGAAGAATTTCTAAAATTGGCTGGCAGAAAATAACTCGTTATATTTGGGATGGTAATGTTCTTTTACATGAATGGAATTATGATATTGAGGCAAGACCTGTCAATGAAATTGATGATGAAGGAAATATTATAAATAGGCAAGAGCCCATAGAGAATTTAATAACATGGGTTTATGAAACAGGAAGCCATGTGCCATCTGCAAAGATTGAAGGAAACAGAAAGGCCTCCATTATTTCAGATTATATAGGGAGACCTGTGCAGGCTTATAATGAGGATGGAAATCTGGTCTGGAGTGCTGAATATGATATTTTCGGAAGAATTGAAAATGTAAAAGGAGAAGAATCCTTCATTCCTTTCCGGCAGCAAGGACAGTATGAAGATGAAGAGACGGGACTTTATTATAATAGATTCCGGTATTATGATGGGAAAAACGGGAATTATCTTTCTCAGGACCCAATAGGCCCGCTTGGAGATAATCCTAATCTGTATGCTTATACTCATGATAGTAATTCGGAAATTGATCCGCTGGGATTAATAGAGGTTGATGGTGGTTGGTCACGAAGAAAAGCAGAACGAGGCTCAATTATAAAATCAAAAAGGCCTACACCTCCGTCTATTCACGCTACTAAACATATTCAGGCAACTTCTATGGAAGATGCTAAAGCCAGAAGTATTAAAGGAGTAGGTGGCAAACCCGAAGGATCATATTTCCCGGATGTAGTAAAAGATAACTTCAAAAATTTTGAGAAAAAAGCTGCATTTGATGCTATGAGAAAGGGTAATGTAGTGCCGAATGGTGGAGTTACTTACTATATTTATGAACATCCTACCGATATTGGATATAATATGGGAGAAAAAACAAGGTTTATGAGAGTGGAAGTGGCTTCTGGTACCATACACAGCCATCCGATATCAGAAGCAGATGCCAATAGTTATATAAAAAAAGCAAATTATCCATAACAATGAAAGATAAAGGAATCGTAAATACTGGAATTCAGGTGGAAGGCGGATGGAGTATTGATGCAAACGTTTTTATAGACAAAAATTATAATATAGAGGATATCCCTTTTGATGATACCTTATTGTTTAGTGCTGTAAATCACATTACAGGAAAAACTATTTCAGTTTCCTATGAAAATATCAATGTAGGATATTCTTTTGATTTATGCATGTTATCCAGAAGGCTAGGAGAATGGCATCATGATGGTGCAACTATTTATAAAACGATAGAGACAGGTCATCAAATTGATAAATTCTACAATGCATTATCAGAATATCTGAATCCATCAAAAAAAGAGCTCATCCCTTTAAAAATTTCAAGCTGGACCATTGTTTATAATAATCTGATAAGAGATGAAGGTTTGTATGATGATATAGAATTGATTTTTTCAGCAGTAAGAGGAAAACTTTTTATAGACATAACCTACAATCGGAATTCCGAAAAACCTTACTATATCTATATCGGATTATCAAAATATGAATATTCCCAAATTGTTTACAGTTTGGATAAGCCGGCAAGAGAATATCAGGAAATCTTTTTAAAAAATATAGATGAAGTTGTTGTCATAATTAATGATTTTCTCATAGAGAAAGACAATTATTTATCTGAAATTCTAAGAAAAACCTGATTGCTGTATTGATGTGGAATGGACCGTAAGTCAAAAGCACAGCAATAGAGTTTAAATATTTAATCCAAATCCAATTCAAATATATTATGAAGAAAATATTCTCAGAACTTAAAGGCTTCGTGGTGTTTAGTCCACAGCTTTTAGCAAAATATCTGGAAGAAAATCATCTTGCAGGTAATAATATTTTAAAATATTTTGTAGAAAACGAACATGGGGATGAAATAACAAAATCAGGAATTGCTATTCCAATTATAGGGGTGGAGGAAGACTATTACGCATTCCGGGTTTCTGTAAATGAAGAAAAAATTCTAAATGATGAGGAAGTAGAGGTCGAATCAAGAGGCTGGGTATTTCAGACGGCTAATAATGAAGTGAAAATTGTAGGAATTGGCTATTTAAAAGATATTACTACCATTAATGAGGAAAACAGTATTACGCTTTCGTTGGAAAATGGATGGCATTCTTTAAAGATTCGGGGAGGAAGTCAAAATGGCGAAAGATTATTTGAGCTACATATGGAGAAACAGGATGCATACCCAGCATTCAGCGGAGATGTTACTACCGAATATTATTACGGATAAAAAATATTTTTAAAAAAATATACAAGTAGAAATATTTCGTTTCTGAGTTTAAATATCTGATGTTGAGATTGTAGAGTCTATGTTTTCTCTAATTGAGAACACAACTGTCCCTTTAAAACTCCAAGAAATTCGAATTTTATTGAAAAAATATTTTGTCAGTAATAAAAAACTTTCTATATTTGCACCACTGAAAACAACGGTACTACCGGAGTTAAAGGAGAGTTGGCAGAGTGGTCGATTGCGGCAGTCTTGAAAACTGTTGACTGTAACAGGTCCGGGGGTTCGAATCCCTCACTCTCCGCAAAGAAAAACCTTAAATCAATTGATTTAAGGTTTTTTTATTTTTACATCATGTAAATGAAGAATAAAAAAGCCCTGCAATATTTTGAATTGCAGGGTTTATTTTTGAGTATAAAGTCTTTTTTTAACTTAAAATCTCACATGGCGCTATGCAGATCACCCATGGGCATCTTTTGATTCCCGGAGGTGGGCAGCATGCTTCAGAACAGCTTACCGCTCCGCCATTAATACTCTTTAATTGGTCTCTTGAAATTTTTTTAGAATTTTTCATAGTCAAGTAATTGTATTAAACTTAAGATTAAGGCTGGTTTCCACCACCACATCCGTCGTAAGGCATACATTGCCACTTACCACCGATTAAACATAGCTGACCACCTCTGCAGTCAATTCCACCTTTAATTGTTTTCAATTCTTGTCTTTCGATTTTCTTTAAATTTTTCATAATAATTTTTAAGTTTAGTTCTATTCGAAATTAATCAAATTTTATCAACTATTGTAGAATTATTGTAAAAATATTTATTTTTAATTGATTAATTGTATGATGTTTTGTATTTGTTTTATGGAATTGCGTAAAAATATTTTGTGGAGAAAGTTTTGAGATTCAGTTGTTTTAAATTCATTTTATTTCAATAAAATCTTGCCTTGTGACAAGTCTGGTTTCAGAATGACTTGGTAATTTTGATTAAAAGTTTAATCCACCAAATCTGATAATATTATGAAAAATTTATTCAAATTCTCTGCATTATTGGTCCTAACTGTTTTTCTTACAGTATCTAAGATATATGGGCAAAAAATAAAACCATCTGAAAGCGGCTATGCACCTGCTAACGGAATCAAAGTGTATTATGAAGTTTATGGTAAAGGAAAGCCTATTGTGCTGTTACATGGCGCCTTTATGACCATTGATCTGAATTGGGGCGAGTTGATTCCTGAATTGTCTAAAAACAGGAAAGTAATAGCGATTGAATTACAGGGACACGGACATACCCCGTTTTCAGAACGGAAGTTATCCCATGCAACTTTAGCCAGTGATGTTACAAAGGTAATGGACTATCTGAAAATTGATAAAGCTGATGTTGCAGGATATAGTTTTGGTGGGGAAGTGGCTTATCAATTAGCGATACAGAGTCCGGAAAGATTGAACAAACTGGTTATTATTTCGTCAACCTATAAAACTAACGGCTGGCTGCCCGAAGTAAATAAAGCGCTTGAAGGAATGAAACCCGACCTCTTTACAAACAGTCCTATGCATACTGCCTATAATGCTGTAGCACCAGATAAAACAAAATGGACTCCATTTCTGGAGCAGATGATGGCTTCCGCCGGACAACCTTTTGATCTTGGTGATAGTAATATTTCTAAAATTCCTGTACCTGTTTTAATTATAGCCGGAGATAATGATGGACTGGACAAAACAGAACTCTCAAAAACCTATAAACTATTAGGCGGTGATGTTTTTGCAGACATGGGGGCTATGCCGAAATCTCAATTGGCTATTGCCCCGGGACAAACTCATGTGAGTCTGATGATGCAGACGGCAATGATTCTGAACTATCTGAATAATTTTTTAAAATAGCTTGAGGATGAATCCAAAATTTGAAGCAGGAATTAATATCGCTATAAAAATTCCCAAAAATAAATATGAAAAAACAGTTACCTTCTACAGAGAAATTTTAAAATTAGAAGTGGAGGAAAGACCCATTAATAATCCTACTGTTTCCAGAACTCACGAGGTAAAATTCGGGAATAATATTATTTGGCTGGATTGCGTCGACAATTATACCCATTCCGAAACCTGGTTACAACTCACTGTCCCTGACGTAGAAACGGCAACAGAATATTTGAAGTTAAATGGTGTGGAAACCTGTGACGAGATTGAAGAACTTCCTGACAACATGCACTGGATTACTGATCCTGCTGGTACGGTGTTTAATTTGCAGCAAAAGAAGTAAAATCGGGAATTTTACAGATAAGGTTTCACCATAGAATTATATCACACAAATTGTGTAATTTTAATACCTTTAATCATCAAATTATTAAAATTTTAAAACATTCTCATGCAGACGAAACCATTTAATTTCATTGTAACCCTCTTTTTTCTGGCATTAAGTGTGACTGTATTTTCACAAAAAACAGCCGCTTTGAATTCTTTATTGGATAAGAATTCAGAATTTATCTTCCCACAGACACCCGATAAAATATCAAAAGCACTGAATATAAAAACCGTTTTTTATGAAGATGCCAATGAAGAAAAATATGCAAAATGGCCAATGAAAACAGGGTTGGAGCTTTATTGTGGTCTTGCAAAAGATAATGTTGTCAATGAGATGTTTTTCACAACTTCAGACAATAAATCTTTAGTGGTGGAAGGACTTCCTTTTGGCCTTGTTCTGAATAAAAGTACATTACAGGATAGTAAAACCAGGTTCACTAAATACAATGCTAAAACACAAAAATTAGGAGCTGACAGTGAATTCCCAGGTGGATCAAAACTGGTTTTTAAAAAAGGAAAACATTATGCAACATTGTTTTTTGACAGCAAAAACCTGTTGAAATCATTAGGTTTAACACCAACGCTTATTGATCCGGCAGTCAATTAATTGCTGAAAATTACCATTATATCTCACCCGTCATTTTTTGATGGGTGTTTTTATTTCCCGGATCAAATATGAAAGAAGAAGGATATAAAAATACTCAATGGTGAAAGTCATTCATTCATCTCGTTATTTCCTTAGTTCATTGTTTTCTGATTGAATGACATACACGGTTATCATAGCTTTGACCTGTCAAAACAATTAATAAGATAACAGTATGAACAGAGAGCTCATTTTTTTAAGAACATTTGCCTTTACAGCAGTCATTGGAATTGTATTTTTAACAGCTTCAGCCTTTAAAACATCCGGAAATCAGAAATTTACTGAAATAGATGTGGAAAGAATCAATATCGTCGAAAAAGACGGTACGGTAAAGATGGTTATTACCAATGTTGGGAAATTTCCTGCCGGAGAAGATAAAATAAACAGCAGGCCTACCAATAAAACAAGAAAGAAACGTTCCGGTATGCTCTTTTTCAATGAAGAAGGAATCGAATGCGGAGGTTTTATCTATGACGGACAGAAAAATCAGAACGGCCACAGTTCAGGATTATCTCTAACTTACGATCAATATGACGGAGATCAGGTCATGCAGCTTTTGACCCAGGATTATAAGAAAGGTGACAAAAGAGTAGTATCCAGCGGACTTTATTTCAATGACCGTCCTTCAAAAGAATCACAAATAAAAACAGGGGAAATCTTTGCGGAGCTGGATCAGATGAAAGATCCTGAAGCAGCACAGAAAAAGTACAAAGAATATGAACAGCAGGGACTTATTGGAGGCGCACCAAGAATGATGCTTGGGAAAACCAAAGATGAACATAACGGGCTCTTTTTATTTGACAGCAAAGGAAAGCCCAGAGCCAGATTCTGTGTAGATAAAAATAATGAAGCCAAACTGGATTTTTTAGATGATAACGGAAACGTTACCGCATCATTTCCTGAAAAAAAATAATACTGTAAAAACACCCCTGTAAAAATATAAGGCTATTTTTGTAAAAAAGTGATCCTTCATAAAACCGATGAAAACCCTTTTAAACAAAATTAATCAAAACAGATATTTCCTGCTGTTTATCCTTTTGTTTGCCTATGTACAGTCTATTCATACCCGTATTGGCATAAGAAGAACACTGGATTGGTATATTTTCACTCCGGAAGCGGCTGTTGTTACACTCATCAGTTCCTGTATTCTGTTTTTTGTCATTGATTTTTTTATTAAAAACTGGCAGAAATCATCAACGTTCAGCATTGCTGAAGTCTTGAAAATATTCAGCTTTTCATTGCTGACTTACTTGTTGGTGATGAAAATAATAGGCTTTGTGATTGCTCTTATTTTTGGAAAAGTTGAGAAAAATTTTAATCAGGAAGTTGTTATTCTTTCTACTTTTTCAGATTTGATCGGAGGCTTTATCTATGGAAGTTTTTTTCTGGCGTACCGTTACTACAAAAAAAATACAGAATATCAGAAACAACTGGCTCTATATGATCATGCCCTGTCTGAAAGTAAAATTAATCAGTTGAAAACCCAGCTTAATCCTCATTTTTTATTCAATAATCTTAATGTCCTTGATCAGTTGATAGAAGAAGACAAACACAAGGCTTCAGATTTTCTGAATGAATTTGCCGAAATATACCGTTATGTTTTAGACGTTTCTGATAAAAAATTAGTGTCTGTGGAAGAAGAACTGGCCTTTGCAGAGAAATATTTTAACCTGATACAATACAAATACGGAAATGCGTATTCATTAACAATCAATTCTGTTAAATCATCAGGTTATATCATCCCGCTTTCATTACAATTGTTACTTGAAAATGCGGTTCAACATAACCTTGGTACTGTTGATAAACCTGTCCGGATCATAATAAAAATAGACAAGACAATAACCGTTTCGAATAATGTAATCCCTAAACGAAACCGTAAAAAAACTTCAGGGAGGGCACTGAACAATCTCAAAGAGCAATATACTTTATTAACTGATCAGCAGGTAAATATTTTAAAAACAGAAACTGAATTTTCAGTTACCATTCCTATAATTCAAGCATAAAATATGATAAAAGTAGTAATAATCGAAGACGAAATTCCTGCAAGAAACAAATTAAAACGTTTCATCAGCGAACTTGAAACTCCTATTGAAATTGTTGCGGAAATTGATACCATAGAACAGGCTATTGTTTTCTTAAAAAACTCATCTGTTGATCTGATCTTTTCCGATATTGAATTATTGGATGGAAATGCCTTTGAAATCTATGATCAGGTGAATATTTCATGTCCGGTTATTTTCACCACAGCGTATGATCAGTTCTGGATGAATGCCTTTGAAAGCAATGGGATTGAATATTTACTAAAACCTTTTTCACAGAACCGTTTCCAAAAAGCATGGGACAAATTTCTTTTATTGAGAAAAGCACCTTCAGAATCTCAGCAGGTTTTGGCAAAACTTCAGGAAATGCTGAACAACAAACATACTCAGAAAAATTACAAGAAAAGATTTACTGTCAGTTCATACCAGGGACTTTATTTTATCAATACGGAAGAGATTTCTTTCTTTGGAGCAGAGGAAGGAGTTGTTTTTGCCTTTGATACAGCAGGAAAAAAACATCTGTTAAATGAATCTACTTTAAAAGAAATTGAAATGCAGTTGAATCCTTCTGATTTTTTCAGGATCAACCGGAGTGAACTTGTTCACAAAAATCATATTGAAAGAATAGAGCGGTACAATAAAAATACACTTTCCGTTCAGATAAAAGGGCAGAAAGATCATCTTATCACAAGCCAAAGCAATACTTCCACGTTCAGAAAATGGATTGAAGAATAAATGGGTTCTCCGGTTTTATTCCATTAAATGGTGAGCCCATGGTTATTTTTTACCTCAGCCATCACAAAAGTACTGTGAGTACTTCCTATGGAATCTACAGATCCCAGCTTATTGAATACAAAATCCTGATAATGCTTCATATCTCTTACCTGAACTTTCAGAAGGAAATCAAAATCTCCGGAGATATTGTAGCATTCGGCAACTTCTTCAATTTCTAAAATCTCTTTTACAAAATCATAACCTACAGATCTGTCGTGAATTTTGAGTTTGATCTGGCAGAAAACAGTAAATCCGCGATTCAGTTTTTCAGCATCAAGAACGGCTGCATATCTTTTAACAAACCCATCCTGTTCCAGTCTTTTTACTCTTTCAAAAACAGGTGAGGTGGATAGGTTCACTTCTTTTGCAAGCTCCTTGACAGTAAGTTTTGCATTTTTCTGGAGCAGCCTGAGCAGCTGTAAATCCTTATCATCGAGTTGTTCCACAGAATATTATTCTTTTAAATGATTAAAACAGTCAAATGTACAGAATTATATTCTTCTATGTGTATATTATAAAGTTTAATTTGCTTAATTATTTAGTGTTAGTTGTGGTTTTATTCTGTATTGTTAATTTTACACAAAATTAAAAACTTTTACTGATGGCCATAGTCAAAGGTAAAAGTACAGTTCTTTACAGATACTTCATCAAACAGGAAAGGTTTTACTTAAGGTAGATTAATAGGGAATCGTGTGTAAATCACGAGCTGTCGCGCAACTGTAAGTAACACACCAAAGGTTTCTGTCCTTGCAGATCCACTGCCAAAAGCGGGAAGGATGGCGGAAACTGTTACAAGTCAGGAGACCTGCCTTTACTGAATTGACAATGCTTTCGCGGTCTGAAGCTTTGGGTCATACAGATGATATACCGGATTCGAGTATTTTCTTTTTTAAAAGGAATTACCCTGTCTGCTATGTCATGACTTTCCTGAAACTTCTTCCGCTAAAACATACCGAAGCCTTTTAAAGAACTTTCCCAATAAGTTTAATTAAAAAGTTTAAAAAAATGCAAACTCACATCCTTGGCTATCCGCGTATTGGTAGCAAAAGAGAACTTAAAAAAGCCTGTGAACAGTATTGGTCAGGTAAAATCCTTTTGGAAGAACTTCTGAATACCGGAAGAACTATCTGTAACCAAAACTGGAATTTCCAGAAAGAAGCAGGGATAGACCTTATCCCGTGTAATGATTTTTCATACTATGATCAGGTATTGGATATGAGCCTTGTAGTAGGAGCAATTCCAACACGTTACCATGAAGTGGTGCTGAAAAAGAACAATACTGAGTTGGATCTTTATTTTGCGATGGCAAGAGGATATCAGAAAGACGGGTTGGACATCACCGCAATGGAAATGACCAAATGGTTCGATACCAACTATCACTATATCGTTCCGGAATTTTATAAAAATCAACAGTTTAAACTGAGCTCAGATAAAATTTTCAATGAATTTGCAGGAGCAAAACAAGCGGGAATTAATGCAAAACCGGTAATTATCGGACTGGTTTCTTATTTGTTATTGGGAAAAGAAAAAGAAGAAGGATTTGATAAGCTGGATCTGGCTGGAAACCTTCTTCCTGTTTATACAGAGATTTTAACTAAACTTCAGGACCAGGGAGCAGAATGGATTCAGTTTGATGAACCTTTTCTGGCGTTGGATTTATCAGAAAAAGCCAAAGAAACGTATCTTTCTGTATATGCCGAAATCAGAAAATGTTTCCCGAAACTGAAATTTATTGTGGCTACTTATTTCGACGGAGTAAAAGATAATGCATCATTTGCCGTTTCCCTTCCGGTGAATACATTGCATATTGATCTGGTGAGAAATCCTGAACAGCTGGACGAAATTCTGAACGTTATTCCGGACAGTTTAAGCCTTTCATTGGGGGTCATTGACGGTAGAAATATCTGGAAAAATGATTATGAAAAATCATTGTCATTCATCAGAAAAGCTGTTGAAAAATTAGGCTCTGGAAGAATTTTCATTGCACCATCATGTTCATTGCTTCATTCACCTTGTGACCTTGATTTTGAAACCAATCTTAATCCTGAAATTAAAAACTGGCTGGCTTTTGCTAAACAAAAAGTAAAAGAAGTCGTGACACTTAAAGAACTGGCTTCCGGAAATGAAAACGAGCAGATTCTTGAAGAGTTCGAAGAAAATAAAAAAGCAATTGAGAGCAGAAAAACTTCTCCTCTTATTCATAATCACCAGGTAAAGCAAAGAGCAAATGCTATTACTGAAAAAGATGCCCAAAGAATAAATAAATTCAAGATCCGTAAAGAAGAACAGCAGGAAGTGTTGCAGCTTCCTTTATTTCCAACCACGACAATTGGGTCATTCCCACAAACTACGGAAGTAAGAAGCTGGAGAGCAAAATTCAAAAAAGGAGAGCTTACCGCAGAACAATATGACACCTTGTTGAAAGAAGAAACTCAGAGAACAATCCGCTGGCAGGAAGACATCGGAATCGATGTATTGGTTCACGGAGAATTTGAGCGTAATGACATGGTGGAATATTTCGGAGAACAGCTGGAAGGATTTGTATTCACTAAAAACGGTTGGGTACAAAGCTATGGAAGTCGTTGTGTGAAACCTCCTGTGATCTTCGGTGATGTTTCCCGCCCGACTCCAATGACGGTGTATTGGTCTGAATATGCACAATCTCAGACTGAAAAATGGGTAAAAGGAATGTTGACAGGTCCGGTTACGATTTTGCAGTGGTCTTTTGTACGTGATGATCAGCCTCGTTCAGAAACGTGTAAGCAGATTGCTTTGGCAATCCGTGATGAAGTGGTCGATCTGGAAAAAGCAGGGATCAGAATTATTCAGATTGATGAACCTGCGATCAGAGAAGGACTTCCATTAAGAAAAACAGACTGGCAGAATTACCTGAAATGGGCTGTGGAAGCTTTCAGAATTTCTGCAAGTGGAGTAGAAGATGCCACTCAAATTCATACTCATATGTGTTATTCTGAGTTCAATGATATTATTGAAAACATTGCCGATATGGATGCAGACGTGATTACTATAGAATGCTCACGCTCTCAGATGGAACTATTGAATGCTTTTGCAGATTTCAAATATCCGAATGAAATTGGTCCGGGAGTATACGATATTCACTCACCAAGAGTTCCGTCAAAAGAAGAAATGATTGAACTGCTGAGAAAGGCTCAGAATGTCATTCCTGCCAATCAGCTTTGGGTAAATCCTGATTGCGGACTGAAGACAAGACACTGGGAAGAAACTGAAAAAGCTTTGATCGCAATGGTTGCCGCTGCTAAAGAAGCTTCAGTAGAATATGCTGTTTAGAAAAATTTTAAATAATTAGATTCTATAATTCAGATCGTGTTATGATTTTCATGACACGATCTGTTATTTTTAAAGGTTAAAATAATGGATATTCTATAATATTCTATTTTTGCAGCTCGGCAAATTTTGATATACTATCTTTAAATAGATATTAAAAGCTGGTCAAACTAATACACTATACATTAAAACCATGAAAGAAGCATTTCCTGAAATGAGATCGGAAACCTATAATCCTCAATACATTGCCAGAGTGAGGTGGAGTATTGTTATTCTTTTTGCAGCCATTGCTGTTGTTTTACTGAGGTTTTTTATTGATGCCCTATCAGATCCTTCTACAGACACAGCTTCTGATATGATCTTTTTATTACTGTTTTTTATTGCAGCTTCACTGGCTGGTTGGCTGGTGTATGAAATGATGAGGAATCAGGATGAAAAAATCAGTGGTCTGCTCATCAATCATCAGGGAATACTATTTCTCAACAGGAATGATGAAGTGCTGTCAGCAATCAAATATTATGATTTGGTAAAAAGTGACAATCCCTATACAAAAGATATATTTTCAGAATCCCGAGCTTCCGGAAAGTACAGCGATTTTAGAAAGAATCTGTATGTTCATGAAAAAGATGAAAACAGAAACCCTCAGAAGAAACTGGTCAATCTGGATGTGATTCCGCTTAAAAACCGATATGATCTTATCGGGCATTTTCTGAAAGGTGTACATGTGTTTCGCCCAGATCTGAAAATTAACCCTGAGGTATACAAAGACTTTTATCTTGATGAAAAAACACTGCGTTATGCTCCTGAAAATCTTAAGAGTGATATGAAGATGAAAATTATTACAATAGCAGTCGTTATTCTGGTGATTCTTGCTTTCAGGTATTTCTTTTTAGAGGAGATCTAAGTTATTTTGCCTGTAATGCGCTTGGCGGATAGCCGAACTGTTTTTTAAATGCAAACGAGAAATGGGATAGATTTTCAAACCCAAGATCAAGATAAATATCAGAAACGGATCTTCCTTTTTGAGTAAGCAGAAAATGGGCTTCCTTTAATCTACGAAGCTGCAGCCACTGTCTTGGCGGAACTCCGAATATTTTTTGAAAATCTCTTTTGAACGCAGACAGACTTCTCCCCGTTAAGTAAGCAAAACGCTCTACATTGACATTGAAATGAAAGTTTTTATTCATAAAAGTTTCAATATCTATCTTATATGGTTCAGAAAAGTCAAATAAAACATCCTTAAGACCCGGATCATAATTCAGCAGCAAGAGGAGAGCTTCTTTTTGTTTAAGCCGAAGAATTTCCTCAGAGGCAGGAAGATCTTCATAAGGCAATAATGAGTACATAAATGAATGTAATGCCTTTTGTTCCGGTTTTATATAGGCAGGAACATTGTCTTTCTTTTCGGCCTGATATCCATACTCGCGGCTGAAATCATGAAGCATGGCATCATCAAAATAGATGGATATGGTTCTGATTTCTCCATTTTTAGGAGGATATTTTGCGAATTTCAGTAAACTGTTTTTCCTTGCAGAATAGAGTTCTCCTTCCTTGAATATCGTTTTTGTGATTCCGTCATTCAGTTCCATTTCCCCCGAAAGAACAAGACCCAGACTGTGAATCCGTGCAAATTGTTCTCCTTCCCTGAATTCTGAAAAGTGACAGGAATAATTGATGGGAAAAGGAATATTATTTTCGCTCATGGCTCAGATAGGTATTTCTTGATAGATTCTTATTCAAACTTACAAAACTTTTTAGGATGATAGAATCTTCACAGCAAAACAATCATAAGAATATTTTGCTGTGAAGAATATCATATTAAACCAGAATTGCTTTGGGTTCCAGATAAGCTTCCAATCCGAATACACCAAACTCACGCCCGATACCACTTTGTTTGAAACCACCGAAAGGAGCATAAGGATCATGGGCAAACCCATTAATGCAGATTCTTCCGGCATCAATCTGTGCAGCTACACGTTCTGCATGTTCCTGATCGGCAGAACTGATATAAGCTGCCAGACCATATGTGGTGTCATTGGCAATAGCAATAGCTTCCTCTTCATTGGTATAAGGAATAATAGACAGTACAGGCCCGAAAATTTCCTCTTGCGCAATACGCATATCATTACGAACATTGGTAAAGATGGTCGCTTTCACGAAATTACCATTTTCAAGACCTTCCGGTTTACCTTCACCACCTGCAAGGAGAACAGCACCTTCTTCCTGTCCCAGACGGATATAACTTTGTACTCTTTCAAATTGTTTGGCACTTACCATTGGACCTACAAGAGTATCTTCTTCGTTAGGATTTCCTACTTTTACCTGTCCTGCAGCTTTTTTAGCCAGTTCATTTACTTCCTCCAGTTTGTTTCTCGGAACAAGAAGGCGGGTAGGAGCAATGCATGCCTGTCCATTGTTCATATAAGCCCCGAAAACTGCCATAGGAATTGCTTTCTCAAGATCGGCATCTTCCAGGATAATATTAGGAGACTTTCCTCCAAGTTCTAAGGTTACTCTTTTCATGGTGTCTACAGCTCCTTTAGCAATTGATTTTCCCGTTAATGTAGATCCGGTGAAAGATATTTTAGCGATATCATGATGCTGTGTAATTTCATTTCCGACTACATTTCCTAACCCGTTGACAATATTGAATACTCCTTCAGGTAACCCTGCTTCATGAAAACATTCAGTAAGCAATTGGGTTTGTGCAGCACTCATTTCACTAGGTTTGATGACGGCTGTACATCCGGCAGCAATGGCAGTAGCCAGTTTATTACAGATGAAGCTGTTGCTGGCATTCCATGGAGTGATAATTCCAACTACACCTAAGGATTCAAAACGTACTTTAGAATGTCCTGCCGTTCTTTCAAAATCATAAGATTCTAAGGTGTTGATGGTGGCTGTAAAGGCAGAGATTGCATTTTGAACACTCATTCTGCAGAATTGTAATGTTCCGCCATATTCATTCACCATAGCAGAAACCAGTTCATCTTCTCTTTTGCTTACGGCTGCGTGTAGTTTTCTAAGTAGGCTGATTCGTTCTTCTTTTGTTGTTTTTGAAAATGTTTTAAAAGCTTTTTTTGCAGCTGCAATAGCTATTCTTGTATCTTCTTCATTTCCCAGAAGCACTTCTCCTGTTTTTTGATTGGTAACCGGATTGATAAGATCAAAAGTCTCTGTTCCTTTTGGCGTAACAAATTCGCCGTTGATGTAAATTTTATTAATCTGTCTCATTTTGATGATTTTAATACCACAAAGTTCGGCAGAAACGGAAAGGATAGGTTTGTTGTATAGTTCAATTTTTCTTTGTTGTATAGTCCATTTTATAGATTGTCCATTTTATTTTTTGAATTTACCTTTGAAAATGCTCTGTTCTTCAATAAAATTGACTATTTTTATCATAACCAAGTAAATAACTCGTTTTGAGAACCTCTCTTAAACTTATTTTCGCTTAGTATCAGTCTCAGTAACCACAGGCTGATCGTTCTTTCGTTTGGGTAATTCTACCCGAACAGGTTTTTATTTCATCATATTATTTTATCGTATTACCTAAAGGTGACTTTATCTGCTGTTTTTGCTTTGAGTATTGATCAAAACTGAAATATACAGCAAGACCATGGCTTAAGAAATAATCTTTGAGCTATAATCCGGATATATGTAACCCTTGTAATGCGTGAATACTATGGAAAAAATCCAACAAAGAATATTAAGCACGATTATAAGTAATGAATACCCAACATATCTGGGAGGTAAAAGCGAAAAATACTCCCTTACTCAAAAAGAAATGCAATCAATGTAGCAGCGACAGATTTCAATGCAGCGATAAATTCAGACTGAATGCGCAGAAAAAGAATATTGATATATGGCTGATTTATCGATGTGTAAAATGTAACAACACCTATAATATGACGGTATTTTCAAGAATCAGAACAGAATCTATCAGTAAAGAAATATTCAACAAATTTTCAGAAAACAATACGGAAATTGCCTGGCAATATGCCTTTTCACAGGAAATAAGAAGAAAAAATAATGTAGAGGCCGACTGGGAAAGTGTAGAGTATGAAATTCTGTATCCCAATCTTCCGGTAGAAGATCTTATCCATATGGAGAGCGAGGTAGTTTCGTTTCAAATACAGTCTCTTTTTAATTTTAATATGAGAGTTTCAACAGTACTCAGAACCTGTTTAGGTCTTTCATCCTATAAATTGAACTTCCTGCTTGATTCTGATGCAGTTTATTTTAATCAAAAACCGTTGCTGAAGAAATATAAAATTACCAACGGTGACCGGATCGAGATCAACAGGCATGCATTGATTAATACATACCTTATAGGAAAAGAAGATTTTTTTCTCAATACGGTAGACGATCAATAATTAAAACCGCCTTCCGGTTATTGATCGGAAGGCGGTTTATTTATATTTTAGTTTGGATGTTGTAAAAGATGAATATGTTTCCGTAAATTCTGCTTTTCCTGTTTTGATTGGGTCAGACGAATCGCTTCTTCATAATGATGAATCGCCTTATCAATATGAAGTTCAGAATATAAATATCCAAGTAAACCATGATAATACCCGTTGCTGATGAGATTGAGTTTTTCTGCTTCAGCAAGTGCTTTCTCATTTCCATAGACTTTGGAAAAAGCAAAAGCTCTGTTTAAAGCAGTAACAGGAGAATATTCAATAATGATAAGCTGATTGTAAAGGGTTAAAATATGCTGCCATTTATCTTGGCTGGCAGATGTAGTATGCCAATACGCAATTCCTGCTTCAAGATGGTATTTTGAAACTTCATTGCTGTGAGTTTGGCAGGCTTCTATCAGATAATAGTTACCTTTTTCAATCAAAGCTTGATCCCACAATGATTCATCCTGTTCATCAAAAAGAGTAGCTTCTCCTTCATCATTGATTCTCGCTTCCAGCCTTGAACTCTGAAAACACATCAAAGCGAGCAAAGCATTGGTTTTAGGGGTGTTGGTAAAGGTGTTGTCAGTAAGAATCAGAGTAAGTCTTATCGCTTCCAGACAAAGGTTTTTCCGGATTAAAAGATTATTAGTTCTGGAAAAATACCCTTCATTAAACAGCAAATATAAAGTAGTCAGTACGGTTTCCAAACGCTGATAAATATCCTTTTCGCTCAAAGAATCTATGGTAAAATGATGCGTTCTGAGAGCTTGTCGCCCCCGCTGTAATCGTTTTTTTATGGTTTCTTTTTTGGAGAGAAAAGCATTGGCAATTTCCTCTATGCTGAAACCGCAGAGAATCTGCAATGCCAGAGATATTTGGGTTTCCTGAGAATTGACTGGGGTGCAGATCGCAAAAATCATTTCCAGCTGACTGTCGGAGATGTTTTTGGTATCAAAGTCTATTGCTGGAAACTCCATTTCAGTTGTTTTTATATCTTCCTGTTTGTTTTTTTCAACCACGGAAAGGTGTTTGAAATAATCTTTTGTTTTATTCTTGGCCACTGTGTAAAGCCACGCTGCAGGATTATCAGGAATTCCGTTTACAGCCCAATATTCTGAAGCTTTCAGAAAAGTTTCGCTGGCAATATCTTCCGCAATTTCGATATGTTTTATATCAAATATTTTGCAAAGCACCGCAACGATTTTGCTGTATTCGGTTCTGAATAAATGTGGAGTAATTTCCTTCGGATTTGTCATGGTATATGAAAAGGGTCTGCCCAATTTTTATTTTACCTTTAATGACGATCAATGGTCTTCAATAGGGACATTTTTCTCTTAATATCGGTATTATTGCAGATTCATAGTCGTTCTGAAAACACATACTGCACTTCCGGTGATATGTATGATATCAGGTTGATTGTCTTTGATACTGACCTTTACTTTTACTTTACCAATCCTGTTGATAGCTTCACCTTGCTTTCCAGTGAATTCAAAAATACCATCAGCAGCTTCTTTGATTTTGTTTTGAATAAGATAACCTCCCAGAGGACCGTTAGCATTTCCAGTCACCGGATCTTCAGAAATACCGATGGCTGGAGCAAACATTCTTCCATTGGTTAAAATATCTTTTTCATCTGTATCGAAAGTAAATACAAAATATCCGTTACATCCGATTTCTTTGCTAAGCTTTGCTAAAGCTGAAAGATCAGGTGTCAGTTGATTTAAAATTATATTGCTTTTGATGCCGATCATTACTTTTGAATGGCCTGTTGAAGCAATCTGTACCGGACATTTTTCATCAAGATCATCTATGGTCAATCCCAAAGCCTGCACAATTTTTTGAGTGGCTTGAACATCAAAAACAGGACTCAATTCAAAACTTCCCTGTGTCATCGTGATGAGATAATCATTGTTTTTTCTTTCAATATAAATCGGTAATATTCCGATTTGTGTTTTAATTCTAATGGTACAGGAATCCAATTGCTCTTCCTGAGCTTTTGCATACAGTGCTGCAATGGTAGCATGCCCGCAGGATGGAACTTCCGTGGTAGGAGTGAAATAGCGAACGTTATAATCAAAGTTTTCTTCTTGAGAATCAGATGTAAAAACAAATGCGGTTTCAGAATTGTTCAGTTCTCTGGCGATAAGCTGCATTTCCTCAGAGGTCATATTTTCTGCATTTAATACAACTCCGGCAGGATTTCCTTTGAATTTTTCTTTGGTAAAGGAATCAATTTGATACACGATTACTTCTTTCATGACTAACGATTAAGGTTACTGTAAAAATACGGAATGAAACCGGTGTCTAATGCCTGTTTTTATTGTCATTTGGTAAAAAATAAACCAGAATCCTGAGATTCTGATTTATCAATGAATAGAAAGTTTTTGTGGGGGAATTTTAATCCCATTTATTTTGGGTTGAAACGGCATATTTTCCAGCACCAGTAAAGAAAAAACTTAGACTTACAAGCATATAAATCACAAGCAGTTCCAAAGCCCAGCCTCCAAATTCATTAAGCTTGAAAATATTGGCTGTTTGTGCCAGTATGGTAGCCGTGAAGCAATTGGCAGCAAAGATCAATCCTGCAAGACGAGCCCTGAATCCTATGATTAGCAGTACAGGAGCTATAATTTCTCCGGCAAACACACCATAGGCAAAGAATGATGGTAAGCCATGCATGATCATCATGTCTTGAATAAACCCAATTCCGTTAATCAACTTACTGATTCCATAAACAGACATGGGAAACCCGATTGCTACTCTGGTAATAAGTAGTCCTAAATCAATGTTCTTTTTCATTTCTTATCATTATTTAAAAGTTATATTTTACAAATGCCCCGATATTTTCCAGGGTCTTTTTTCCATTATTAAACTGGTCGAAATTGGAAGCCAGTCCGTACATCATTTTATCCTGTTTTACTCCTAGTCTGATAAACTGCAAACCTCTGGGATATCCGCTGTCATCAATATTCCCAATAGCGAGTACACTGAAATATCCTTTGAAATTTTCTGTCAGATAAGGTGTGTACTCAAATGATATAGATTGTTCCAGAGAAAACCCTTTCTGATACGTAGTTCCTATAGAATAGGAGAGAGAATAGGAGGGTTGGATAATCTTATACTGCAGGTAAGCACTGAAAAATGCTCCCGGGTTTTTCATTCCAAATGCAGCATTGGCACTCAATCTTTTGGTAAGAGAATAGGATAGGGTATTTCTGATGAAGAATATATTCTCTTTGTCTTTGGTATATTCTGTATCAAATAAGGTGAGATTGTTCAATTTCAACCGGTCATTCAGTTGAAAATTGACATTATGCATATAAGTATAGGAACGATGTCCTAAAACAAGATCCGGGGTATAGGAAAGTTTCTGTGCATTCAGGTTCAAGGAAGCTGATGCCAGAGCTGTTATAGCGATAATTTTTGCCTTCATATTTCACTCTTTAAATTTCTGAGAGCAAAATTATTCGGGCTGGAGGGGAATAAACTTAAGAAATCTTAAGAAACATCAGACAGGTGTTTTTTTCTCAGATAACTCAGATATTCTACCGTTATTCCAAGGTAGGAAGCGATCATGTATTGAGGGAAACGCTGCTCGATATTACGGTAAGTAGTGACAAATGTTCTGTATTTGGTGTAGGCATCAACGCGAGAGTGCTCAAAAGTTCTTTCCTGTAAAGTAACATAGGCAGACTGCATTTTCAGACGCCAGAATTCTGAGATAGCCGGAACTTCTTTGTACAGTAATTCCAGATTGCTTTTACTGATCTGGATGATGGTGGTATCTTCATTAGCCTGAATAAACATTCTTGAAGGCAGCTCACTCAGATAGCTGTAAAGATCATTTACCCACCAGGTTTCAATGCCTAGCTGGGTGGTATTCTCTTTTCCTTTTTCATCAATATGATATGCATACAGACTTCCCTGCGCAATGAAACGCATATGTCTGGATACCTGCCCTTCACGAAGCAGATAGTCTTTCTTTTTAAGCTGTGTGATTTCTAATTTGGATAGGATACAGTCAATATCTTTCTCTTCTAAAAAGACAATTTCCTTAAAGTGTTCTATGAGTTGCGAAAGTATTATATCTGTATCCATTATGAAGTCTTGTACTGATAGTGTACGGGAACAAATTTACGGAAATATTAAATTATCAGGACTTACTTACATGAAGCTATTATACATAAGAAGACCACAATTTACGGGCTAAATTGTGGTCTTCCTCAACTAAGAACTATTTAACTACGATTCTGTTTTCAAATAACCATAATGTGAAATAGTTTCCTTTCCGAATAAGCTTGAGAAAATATTCTGAAACTCATGGATGTATTTACATTTTATGGCGTTCCCGTATATTTTTAGTCCTTCCAGTATTTTTCTGGAACTCAGGTCTATATCATATTTTATAAAGGATTCCGGTCTTTCATACCGGATGCTCTGTTCTGAACTGTACGTTCTTGAGAATCCTAGTTTTTCAAGCCATTCTTCAGTGATCTTAATGGGCTTGATAGAGGCTGCCGGAACTGAAATACTTTGAATATCATTTTCAATTTTAACAAAATAAGCCTGCTCAACATTGTGAAAGATCTCAGTGATGGTATAAATCTGATTTTTGTACTCGACCAAGTTCTTGATTTTTAGATCTGCTACGTTCATAATATTTTGAATTTTAGTTGATGATATGGTCTCAAATAAACAGCAAATAGTATGCCCGGCATTGTATTGTTAAGCCTTGTTTTAGTGAAGATTAGGTTAAATTTTTGCTATAAAAAATTAATGATATGTTAAAATAGTACACTCATAAGCGAATTATCAGCTTTCCGTGAAAAACAGGATGTGGTATGTATGTGGTACTAGTTTTTTATTCTTGCTTTTGGAGTGGTATTAAAAGTTGTCAGAAGAAGAGCTATAATAACGGATATCATAAGAACTCCTATGAAGACATTCCAGGAATAAGCATGAAGCAGATAGCCGGTACCACTTCCCAGAATACTTGAACCAAAATAATAAAACAGCCAGTAAATAGAAGTTGCTGATGATTTTCCACGTTTGGCATACAAAGCAGTCATCTGACTGGCCATAGTATGTGCTGCAAAAAATGATAAAGTAAAAAGCCCGAGTCCAAAAATAAGGATATAAATATTTTCAGACAACAATAAAGCAGCTCCGATAATCATAGACAGGATGGATGCTTTAAGAATATTATTCATGGGAAATCTCCTTGAAAGGCGACCTACGATCATTGTCCCGAAAACTCCAAAAATATACATCAGAAAAATAAAGGCAATGATAAAATGGCTTAATGAAAATGGTTTTGCTTCTAATCTGAATGTCAGGTAATTATAAACGCTCACAAAAACTCCCATCAGTAATGCCGCAGTAAAATATAAACGGAGCATATAAGGATTGGTAAGGAAAAATTTCATCTGTTTTATCTTAAGGTGATAATCCGTTTTCTGTGGATTGAAAAATTTTGACTCCGGAAACATTTTCCAGAATACAGCTCCCAGAATGAAACTTTCTACACCAATCAGAAGAACAGCATTACGCCATCCGAATTCTCCAGCAAACAGAGTAGCCATTATTCTTCCACTCATTCCACCGATTGTATTCCCACTCAGGTACATGCTGATGGCTGCCGGTACTGCCAGAGCGCTCACTTCTTCTGTAAGATAGGCAAGAGCAACTGCGGACACTCCGGAAACAACAAAACCTTTCAATACTCCGATGGCAATCAGGAGGCTTAAACTTGGAATCCAGGTTGAAATAATGGTGAGAATGGCAGATGAAATCAATGAAAAGACCATCAGATTTTTTCTGGAATAACTGTCAGCTTTAAAAGCAAAAAACAATAATCCCAATGCCATACCTATTGTGGATGATGATACCAGCAGGGAAGTATCACCTACAGACACTCCAAACTGTTCTGCCGCCATGGGCAGCATCGGCTGAAAAAGATAAAGTTGTGCAAAAACTGACAGCCCGGAAAAGAATATACAAAGTTTTATATATCGGAGACGTTGGCTTCCCTGAAGAGCTTTTTCAGATGAATTCATTATGATTTGCCATTAAATAAATGCAGTGGTTTGACAGAAAAATTAAGTTTTGTAAATTTCCTGATTATTTTCCGAATTTAAAAATCATTATTTCAATGATATTGATTGGTGAAACAAATCAATGAAGTTGCAGGCTGCTAATGTATTCTGAAGGAGTAGTGTTCTCCATCTGTTTGAAAACCCTGTTGAAGGTAGACTGATTAGAGAAACCAGCCTCTGTGTAAATGTACATAAGGGTAACTTTTTCAATATCATTTTCATTAAGCAACCTTTTTACACACTCAATTCTGTGCATATTCAGATAATTATTGAAATTGGGATATCCTTTTGCACGAATTGATTTTGAAATATAACTGCTGTTAATGTCCATTTCTGTAGAAAGTTTTGAAATATTAAAATTGACATCTTTATACAGCTGTTTTTCTCTCATGACATGCTCAATTTTTTCAAACAATTCATCTGCAAAGGGTGTTTTCTCTGTCACCGAAACTGGCTGAATTACTGTATGTACATTCTTTTCTTCAATTTCATGGTAAATTTCAACACGTTTTATTTTATCTTTAAAATAGAGCAGAAGTGATATTACTGCCACATTAGACATCATAAGAATGGTATCAGTAATTCTCACGTCTTCAGGTCTGTGTATCGGGAATTTAAAGCTGAAGGTTTTGGAAATAAGGTATCCCGCAATAATATTCACTAAAACAAACATGCTGTAAATGAAGACATACTTTCTTTGGAAGAAAACGTAGGCAGCAAGAGGAATCGGGATAAGCCACACAAAACTTGCAATAGAATTGTTCCAGAAAGCAAGCATAATGTAGAAATTATAAAGAGTAGCAATAATGATGTAGGAATGTACCATTACATTCACCGAGTAGGTTTTACGTACAATAAGATACGTATAGACCATTAAAAAAAGTCCACCAAAAAGATACCAGGCCATTATTTTATCCGGAATGATAAAGGTGTATATCAAACCAAATACAGCAAGAATGACAGACATCAGAATGTTATAATAATAAACGAGCTGTCTTTTGTAGTGTTCAATTTTTATGTCTTTTTCGGTGGTCATTTGTGGTAACAGATAATTTTAAATCATTTTAATAAGTTTCCATATCAGTCAAGTTTCGAAAAATGACTGGGTTAATATTTTGATTATTAGTTGTTTGTGTTTTGTTGAGCCGTTTCCGGTTTTTCATTGATTCTTCATGAATTTGATTTATCAATGCCGGTAACTTTGCACCAGCTAGCTCAATAAGAGGCTGATTGATGATCTGTCAATTGACCTCACATGATTTATTCATTCCTTAAATAAATCAAATAATTTTTAAACAAATATACTAAAATGAAGAAAATAAAATTACCTCTTGCCAGCATAATGATGTGTTTTTCAATAGCTGCATATTCCCAGGTAGGCATCAATACGGACTCTCCTAAAGTAACATTACATGTGGAAGGAAAACCAGACGTGGCTACCGTACCTGATGGTGTAATGGCTCCCAGAATGACAGGAGACCAGTTAAGAGCTAAAGACGATGTCTATTTAGCGGCTCAAACCGGAGCTTTGGTCTATGTAACTCAGGCTGTAACTGCCCCTTCAGTAAAAACGGCAAAAGTAGATAAAGCCGGTTATTACATGTTCAACGGAACAACCTGGAAGTTTGCTTTCGGAGGAAAAGATGATGACATTACCATTGGAGATCTGATCTACTATCATGGAAGCATTCCTGCAGGTACTTCCGGGGCCACCACATTAGCCAGTACCTATCTTACTGACCTTCCTGTTCTGGGAGGTTTCCTAAGACTTGATGCGCAATTTAACAGCAGTTCAGCAGGAACTGGAGCGGCTACCACTTTTAATCCGAGACTTTATAATGTAGGAACTTCAGATGTGAAAATCTGGGTCTCAGAAATGTCTACCCATACCGGTGATTCTGACAACGGAAATATTAAATTATCACCAGGTGCTTACAGGCAATTTGATGATGGTGTTTATCTTACTCAGACTCATAATGAGACTGTAACATTTGATATTACCATACAAGAACCGGAACCAAGGTGGTACAGAGTGTATTATGCATTCCGCGTAGATAATAAATCTACAACGGGAAGCAGTGATGCTACAACCACAGATTCCAATACTTCTGACAACACTAGAGAACTGTTTCTCTCTGTACAGAGACTGTATTAATTTGTTGCCTGAAGATTCTAAAAATACAATGATTCTATAAAATTATACAAAATCAATGGGTTAGCTGTTTAAAAATCTAATGAGATTTGTGTTTTTTCTGGGGCTGGAATACTATGAAGTTCCGGCCCCGTTTTCTTAATGCATCATTTCATAGACTTTGATCAGTTCTGCAATATTTCCAACATTAAGCTTTTGAAAAATCCTTTTTTTATAAGTACTTACTGTAGACATCTGAATATTGAGCCTGTTGGCAATTTCCAGATTGCCATTACCGTCCGCCAGAAGTTTGAAGATTTCGTATTCTCTGGACGACAACTTTTCTACGGGATTATTTCTTTTGTTTTGAATAATAAGACCAATCAGCTCTGCAGGGTAGAAATATCCCTTTTCAATTACTGTTTTCACAGCATTTTTAATTTCCTCTTCACTGCTTTGTTTATTCAGATAGCCTTCAGCACCTTCTCTGATATATTGGATGGCTACATCTTTGTCATATCCTGAGAATATGAGAATTTTAAGGTCATTCTGTATATCTTTAAGCTCCGGGACCATTTTTTTATACTGAGTTCCCGGCATATCAATATCTAAAATAATAAGGTCATACCGTTGATTTTCCAACTTCTTTTTCACCTGGTCATAATTTTCCGCAAAATCTATATTCAGCCCCGGATAAGCAGTTTCAAGAACCAGAGAGGTTCCTGCTCTTACCACATAATGATCATCAGCGATTAAAATTCTTTCATTCATAAAGATTAGTTTTTTTTGAGTGTTATTTCCACAACAGTTCCTTTAGGATGGTTTTGTCTGAAGTTCATTTCAGCATTGATCTTTTTTACCAGATGGATAACCATATGCAGACCCAATCCTTTTCCTTTAAAGCTGGGTGTTTCCAGTTTTGGATTTCTGAACAGGTTCATATAAATAGAAATCTGTTCTTCAGACATTCCTGTTCCTGTATCAGTAATGAGTATGGTGGATTTTTGTGGATTTTCGGTAATAGTAAGGGTTATATTTCCTTCAAAGGTATTTTTCACTGCATTATCAAGGATGTTATGAATAATAGCAGTTAAAATACTTTCGTTTACCCTAGAAAATATAATACCTTCAGTAAGATTGGTAATTGTAGTCCCTTTTTCTTTTGCAATTTCACAGAATAATTTATTCTTGATTTCCAGAATTCTGTTGATGGGATATTCTTTTTCTTCAAAAATATTTTCAGCCTTATAAAGTTCAGTGTACTCTTTCAAATTCAGGGTAAACTGATACAGTTGTTCAGAAGATTTATAAATACTGTCAAAGTACTTTTTCTGAAGTTCTACATCATCAGATTCATGCAGTTTCTGAGAAAGCATGGCAATAAATCTGATCGGAGTGGTAATGTCATGACTGATAGTTTCCACAAGTTTCTTCTGATATTCCGTTTCTTTCTGCAGGTTGTTTTTTACGACCTCCAGGTGAAGAGAGGTTTCCTTCAGTTCAGAGTTTTTATTATGAACAATCTGTTTTAAAGCTTTATTTTTTATCCTTAGAAAATTAGTGGTTAACTGAACAATAATGATGATGATAATAAGGATAATAATGGACGCAGAAACCCTGAAAAGCAAGGTCTGATAAAAAAGAGGCTGGATTTTAAAACGTATGGTCTTTTCTTCATATTTCCCGTCAGCAGAAATCAATACCCTTACACTCAAGGAGTAATCTCCGGGAGAAAGGTTGCTGATGGTGTATTTTAATTCTTTTCCTGTGGCAATCTTTTCCCATTCGGTATTTTCTTTTCCTGATATTTTTGCCTCTATATAAAGGTTTTCAGGATTGGAAAAATAAGGAATATCAATAAAGACATCCGCTGTTTTGTAATCATTTTTCAAATCAAGGATCTGATGAAAATACTGAGGTTCAGAATTTCCTATTTTTACCCGTTCAATGTAAATTTTATTTCTTCCAGGATAATAAGTCTGAATATTTTCCGGATTGAAAAATACAAAACCATCCATGGAAGGAAACACAAAATCTCCATTTTCAAGAGCGTAAGCATTAGGTTCTGAACTTCCATTAAATTCATTGGTCAGAAAACCATCTTTTTTAGTGAAACGATAGTAAAAAACCGGAGTTTTTTTGCCTTCCGCATACTGCAGTAATTGTTTCTTAGCGACTTTAAACATTCCATTATTCGAAGAAATCCAATAATATCCTTTCTGATCTTCAAGAATATAATGAGCCGACTGGAGATAATCGTTCACGTCGTTTGGCATCTTGATAAGCTTGTGATTCCTGAAAAGATAGAATCCGTTTTTGTTTGTAGTAATCCATATCAGATTGTCCTTTGTTCTGATAATACTTTTGACATGTATGTTTTTGATTAACGGAGTTATGGTATTGCTGCCAAGTGTGATAGAATAAAGTCCGTCACTGTTTCCTGTCAGAATTTCATTCTCATTGTATTGATAAAAAATATTGACAAAACTTTTAAAAGTATAGGTAAAATCCGGTTGTTTAAATATGTCCTTTCTGTAAAGATGAAGCTGAGTTCCTGAAAGATCTGTAAAGGTAGTTCCATAAAGATTTCCGCTTTTCATAAACGTTTCAAGCCCTTTTTTAACAAAAGTAGAATCCTTTTTTTTGTACCCTGAATTTTTATAAAACCTGATAATAGTGTTTCGTTTTCTGATCAGAATATTTCCGGAATGGTCATACATCATCAGATAATTGTCATTGTTTCCGAATAGATGGTTTTTTACAATCCCATTTCGTCCGAATTCTGTTCCGTCCTCAGCAATAATCGTATTTTTACTGAAAGGAAGTGATGCAAAATATACATTACTGGAAAAATCGGCCTCTTTCCTTGAAACATAGAAATTGGAAAGTTGCAGCACATTCAATCCATTATTAAGAGTTCCCAGATACAATTTGTTGAAACTCTCATCATAGTACATGGAGCAATATGAGTGATTACCGATTTCTTCAAAGTTGACAAGAAATTTCAAACGGAGATCCTTTTCATTTCCTTCTAAAAGGTAAATATTGTCATGATTGATAATAAAAGTCTGATTGGTGATCTGTTGCCAATAGATTTTAGTGTCAGGATGATTAAAAAGTGTAGGTTTATCAGAAACAGAAAGGTGCCCTTTGTAGATGGAGTAGGTTTTTCTTTTTTTCAGATCATTGACGAACAGGTGGTTATTCAGTACAAAAATATAGTTCAGGTCTTTATTGGTAAAAGGAAAAGCAATTTTTATTTCCTTTTTTCCTTCCTTATAGATGATGGCATTCTTTTCTGTAAAATGATAAACAGAATTTCTAAGCTGAATAAAATATTGGATGTCATTATAGAAATCCGATGTAATGATATTATTGGCAATGCGATGCAGGATATCTGTACCGTTAGAATAGGTCATTTTATCACCCTTAGTAAGGCTTGCCAACTTTGGAAACCTGTTTCTGATAATGATTTTATTTTCCTGGAAATTATTAAGAACGGTGATGCTGTCAAGGCAGGGATCTCCTATAAACTCACCAAAATGAAGATTATTTACCCTGAAATTATTAAAGGTAATAAAAGAGCTCCCGTCATACCGTACCAGCCCGTTTTCAGTAGAAATCCAGATGAAGCCATATTTGTCTTTGACAATGGCCTTTGCACTGCTTTGGGGAAGCCCGTTATCTATGTTATACCACGTAGATGTATAGTGCTGCCCGGAAATGTTTAGATAGATACAAGCAAAAATTAATGCCCAAACTCTCATATATGTGCAAAACTGATCTATATCTGCTGCTAATGCAATAGACGGTTAATAATAGTATTTGTACAAGTCAAAGTTTTTTTAAAGGGCAGGAACGATTGAAAATAAATTTTTATCATTGAAGTTTTCTGGTCTTTTGTGTTTTATATTTTTTGATCGTGTAAAAATAGTGAAATTATGGCGATAAATTAGTATTGCATATTTTGTTTTCTATAAGTTTTATCATGTATTGCAGACAATAGGCCATTCAATTTTTTTTGACAAATTATCATATTTCAATAATAAGTGATAAATTTATATCACATTCATTTTAAATCATCTTTTGTAGATCTCTGTATTGTGCTGGATTTCTGAATTGTTTTAGAATTTTATAAATGAGAAATATTTTCGTGCTTGAATAATTTTATTAGTTTTTAAATTAATGGTTAAAGTTTTGTTTAATTGATTTTGTAGTAAAACTTCGACAAAAAAAAGATGGTTTATTCTACATGATAACTTTGTCAGGGCTTATGGATATTCATATTTTTGCAAAAATATTCTCACAACAATTAAGAAGCTTTATTGTCAAAATAATGATTCTAAGAACACAAACGGTTTTTATCTCAAAAACAAAAGAGACTGTACTAAAAGTAAACAGTCTCTTTTTTATTTTTAAACATTCAGAATCCTTTTTAAATCAAAAAAAACCTCCCGGAAATGATGGGAGGTGAATAAAATTGACTGTATATTGAAGTGTAATTCAATCGTTATTGGTGGGTTTCAAGCCACTTGAGTCTGCGCTGATCCGGCAGATGTTTTACTCTGAAGTTTTCAAAAACCGCAGTGAATCCTTCTCCGTCCGGACAGGCTGCCATTAACCCAACCATTACAGGAATATTATCCTGAAGAGGCGCATTTCGCATCATGATATAATTTTTATCATCAAAAGAATAAAATATCTCAACAGCATCCAGTCTTCTTACTGCTTTGATCCATATAGCTGGGGGCGTTTTTTCTAATGTAATGACACTCCAGTCACTTTTATTATGGGTGACCACAGTGCTGAGATTGTATTTGCCATCTACGAATTCTACTCCGGCTTTGATATAATGTTCCTGATCTGTTCTCAGCATAAGCCCCATCTGGTCAAATCTTGCTTTATAGCTGCCGGTTATTTTTACTTTTGCCTCAAATTCACCGCCATATGTTGTGTAGTAAAAAGGGGCATCATCTACCGTAAATCCATAATGTGAAACCCTCCAGTAATCGCTCTGTGGTGTTACAAACACAGAAAGGCTATTATTTTTGATTTCCCATTTTTCAGGTTCATTAAACCATGTCATTTTCTCAAGACTCTGGGCGGAAAACTTTTGAATCAGGAATAAGATGCAAAAGCCGAAAATCAGTTTCTTCATTCTCTTTGGGATAAGTTCTAAGGGTAAATTATTATTTTAGCAAAAGTATTATTAAACTTTATTTGCGTCAATACTGATAAATAACCATTATGGAAATCCGTGAACAACTTAGTGATCAATTACTGGATAACGCTTCGAAAAAATGCCAACTTGATCTAGAGATCTATAAACAGAGAGCATTAGCATACTCTCAGATGGAAGGTGCAATATCTGTGCTGAGCGATATGCAGGAGAATAAAAGTTTTATTTATAAATCTGCGGCAGCAGACGAACTTGGGCTAAAGATGGATGAAAACCCTACAGAAATAGACTCTATCTGGGAAGAAGAAATGCTGAAAAAGATACATCCTGATGACCGCCTGAAAAAATACATCCATGAACTCCGTTTTTTCAAATTGCTGGATACCATGGAATTAAAAGAACGTACGGCATATAGTGTGGTTTCAAAAATAAGAATGAAAGATAAAAATGAAGACTACAGATGGGTGAAGCACCGTATGTTTTATGTTTATTCGCCCGATAACGGCAGGCTTAGGCTGGCTCTTTGTCTTTATAATATTGCATTGACTTCATCTGGTGTTCCTGATTTTATGATTGTTAATATGATAAAAGGGGAAGTAGTTGTAAAAGATAAACTTGATTATAAAAATATTTTAAGCCTCAGAGAATTGGAGGTTTTAAAATGGATTGGAGAGGGATATGCAAGCAAAGAAATTGCAGGTCTTCTTTCTATAAGCGTCAATACGGTCAACAGACACCGTCAGAATATCCTGGAAAAGTTAAAAGTAAAAAATTCTACACAAGCTTTTAAAGACAGTTTTTCTTAAATATCCAGCTTGAAATATCCGAAAAGCTTACCTTGTTATTTTGTATCTTAATGATTAAATTTATATCTTGAATACACATTAGCAAGAAACATACACGATGAAAAGAAGCGAAGAAATTACCCGCCAGTATTTTACTTTTTTAGATAAGCACATTCAGGAGGTTATTTCCGGTGTTGTTCCTGAATTTATGGAACTGAATGAGATCGCCAGAGAGCTCGCTATATCCCATAAGCACCTTACCGATACCGTTAAAAAAGAAACCGGACAGCACCCTTGCTCCTTTTACGATGAAAAAATTATTGATCAGATCAAGAAAATGCTCGTGGGATCCGATCAGTCTGTGGCAGAAATTGCCCGTATTTTTACTTATGATCCTTCCAATTTTTCAAAATTTTTCAAAAAAATGACTGGCTTTACTCCCGGAAATTTCAGAAATTCCAAAAAAGTTTAAATTGACTACTTTTTTTGTTTAATATTGTTGTTGCAAGAGATTTGCGCTGGTTTTTGTCTCAGAGTAGGGATTTGAACGTTCGGATTGATGTGTTTTAAAGGCTGTTTAGTGAATTAAAATGTTAAAATAATAAAAAAATAATCTTTTATAAATGAGTCGTTTGTGAAAAATAATTACAATTTTTTATTATTTATGTATTAATATTTCTTTATTGTTTGATTTTTTTATTAAATTTAGGTAAGAAAAAACTAATTAATTCAAAAGCAGAAAACGTTAAAAAAGATAGATGTATATTTAAATACTTTGGTTTCCAGATAATAAGATAAAAATATTGTGTCTTTAATAATATTTAATCTTAACAGAGGCACTTAAGCCTTTTAAATAGTTATATATTTGTTTCTTTTAAACCACAACAAACAAGATTAAGGATGAGCATCAATTTCACAACAGCAACTATTAAAGACTTTGAGAATATACCAGATAATGATATGGCTCAAAGAGCTGAAATTTTTTATGAATATTTAGACTTTGTAAAGTCTAACGGACACATGAATTACAGACTGAAGAATACTTCAGGAACCAATGCAATACTGAATGTAAATATTGCAGACCAAAACAGAGAATTTGTTAGTTTTGTATCAAGTGATTATTTAGGATTTACACAACACCCGAAAGTAAAGCAGGCTGCTATCGAAGGAATAGAGAAATATGGAACGGGAACAGGAGCTACGCCCCTTATCGGTGGCTACTTTGATTATCACAATGCTTTAGAAAAAAGAATTTCAAGTTTTTTTCAAAGAACAGAAGATGAAGCCGTAGTGTTTACTACCGGATATACTGCTAACAGCGCTAGTTTACAGTGTTTAATGCAGAAAGAAGATCTTGCTATTTTAGACATGGCAGTGCATGCCAGTGTACATGAAGGATGTGCTTTTACCAATAAAAAAACATTTCCGCACAATAATTTGGAATCTTTGGAACACATTTTGAAGGTATCTGAAAATCTGTACCGTACGAAACTCGTTATTGTGGACGGAGTGTATTCCCAAGATGGTGATACTTCCCGTATTAATGAGATCTATAACCTTGTGAAAAAGTACAATGCCTTTCTAATGGTAGACGACGTACATGGTGTCGGCATCCTTGGAGAAACCGGAAGAGGTACTTTGGAGCAGGCTGGGTTATTGGATAAAGTAGACATCATCACAGGTACATTCAGCAAAACATTTGGAAATCTGGGAGGTTATGTCATTGCAGATAAAAAAATAGCTGCCTTTATAAGATTCCATTCACGCCAGCAGATCTTCTCAGCCACAGCTCCACCATCATCCGCAGGAATTGTTAAAGCCATTGATTTAATTGACGAAGAACCTATCTGGAGAGAAAAACTCTGGGATAACATCAATTATTTCAAAAAAGGACTGGATGATTTAGGATTAGATACAGGAGTTACCTGCTCCGCGATCGTTCCCGTAAAAATTGGAGATCCTTATGTAACAGGAGATGTAGGAAAACTACTAATAGAAATGGGAATCTATACCAACCCGATTCTTTATCCGGCTGTACCAAGAAAAGACGCACGTATCAGGATGAGTGTAACGGCAAGACACGAAAAAGAACATCTCGACAAAACGCTTAATGCGTTTGATGATATTAATAAAAAATTGCATATTGCGAAAAAATAATAATTATGCCTAGAAAAGTAGTGCAGGGCCCCATTAGGGACAAAGAAAAAACAAAGCAGAAACTGCTTGCTGCAGTTGGTAAAATTTTAAGAGTAAAAGGATATTCCGGATTA
The DNA here is from genome assembly GCF_002025665.1 of Chryseobacterium indologenes. Classification (GTDB taxonomy): domain Bacteria; phylum Bacteroidota; class Bacteroidia; order Flavobacteriales; family Weeksellaceae; genus Chryseobacterium; species Chryseobacterium metallicongregator. Next base: position 2,031,806 of record NZ_CP018786.1, read on the forward strand.
AAAGTAAGCAAGATAGCTGCCGTTGCCGGATTTGATAAAAAATTGATCTATGAGTACTTTGGAAGTACTGATAAACTGATCGATGAATATATCAAATCTCAGGATTACTGGAGCCAGGTCAACCAGGATGTTGATATGGATTTCTCGGACGGTGGGCACGAACTTACTAAAATGGTTGTATTGAACCAGTTCGAAAACCTGAAGAAAAATAAAGAACTTCAGAAGATCATCCTTTGGGAGCTTTCGGAAAGTAAGCCTATTCTTAAGAAATTGGTTGAACAACGTGAAGAAGTAGGAGAGGTTTTATTTGGAAACATCTCAGATCCTTACTTTGGTGAAGGAGTAGCAACAAGACACAGAGCAATTATGGCTTTGATTGTGTCTGGAGCTTACTATCTCAACCTTTATACAGGATACAACGCCAATAAGTTTTGTGGTATTGATCTGAAAACTGAAGAAGGAAGAAAAGAGGTTGAAGCCGCTATTGTTGAGTTGATCGACTTTGCATACAGCAAAAAGAAATAGAAATTAAAAGTTTTCCGATTTGAGCAGAAATACGTTTTTGTTAATAATTTGAAAACTTTTAATTTTCAAATTAAAACTATATTTCTTACTTTTGGCCAATGGAAAATTTTATAGTATCTGCAAGAAAATATCGTCCTCAGGAGTTTGATACGGTTGTAGGGCAATCCCATATTACGGATACTTTAGAACATGCAATTGAAGAAAGTCAATTAGCTCAGGCATTACTTTTTTGCGGTCCTCGTGGTGTGGGTAAAACTACCTGTGCCAGAATTCTGGCAAGAAAGATCAATGAGAAAGATGGCTCGGTTTCAGAAGATGGCTTTGCTTACAATATCTATGAACTGGATGCAGCATCCAATAACTCTGTAGATGATATCAGAGAACTTATAGATCAGGTACGTTTTGCACCTCAGGTTGGTAAATACAAAGTATATATCATTGATGAGGTTCATATGCTGTCTTCTGCCGCTTTCAATGCTTTCCTGAAAACGCTGGAAGAGCCGCCTGCTCATGCTATTTTTATTTTGGCTACAACGGAGAAACATAAAATTATTCCAACAATTTTATCCCGTTGTCAGATTTATGACTTCAAGAGAATTACCATTGAAGACATCCAGAATCATCTGAAAGATATTGCCCAAAAAGAAAATATTCAGTATGAAGATGACGCGCTGTATCTGATTGCTCAGAAAGCAGATGGCGCATTAAGAGATGCACTTTCTATCTTCGACAGACTTTCTACCTTCTCCCAGAAAAATATTACACTGGCAAAAGCCGCAGAAGTACTCAACATTCTGGATTATGATCAATATCTGAACATTGTGGATCTTGCGAAGGAAAACAAAATTCCTGAAGTGCTTTTTGCGTTCAATGAGATTGTGAAAAAAGGTTTTGATCCCCATATTTTCATTGCCGGATTAGGAAATCATTTCAGAGATTTGATGATGGCACAGAATACTTCCGCCATGGAACTCATTGAAGTAGGAGAGAAAACAAAGGCTAAATTTGTAGAGCAAGGACAGAAATGGGCCGCCCAGCAGCTTATTGATGGCATTGAGATCTGTAACCATGCAGATATTAATTATAAGAATTCCAAAAACCCAAGACTTACGGTTGAAATTGCTTTAATGCAGCTGGCTTCACTGACAGCTAATTTAGGTGATACTAAAAAAAAAAGTTCCTGATACTGGCTCCGTTTCTCAGTGAGAAACAGGAGGTGAAGATGCCGGAAAAGGCCCAGGAGAAGAAAGAAATTAAAACAGGACAACAACCTGCTGCTTCCCAGGCAGTTCAGGAAGTTTCAGTAACAAAAACCACCAAGCCATTGTCAAGACCGGGAATCTCTTCCGGTTTCAGCATCAATTCCTTTTTGAATAAAGAAGATAACGTAGAAACAACAGAAGATGTTGTGGTAAAAACTGATAATCTTCCTCAGAACCATTTTACAGATACAGATCTGCAGGTGGAATGGAAAATTATGCTTAAACAGCTTCAGGTAAAAAATAATTTTGTATTTAATGCAGTTAAGACCTTCAAACTGGTAAAAGCTGAAGAGCATAAAATCAAAGTTTTGTTCCCTTCAGATTCTGCAAAAGTAGAATTTGATAAAATAAGTGGAGAATTTTTTAATCATTTTAAAAGAAAAATTCAGAACCATATTATCGAGGTAGAATACGTCAGAGACGTTGAAAATCTGAAGATTGAGGTGGTGACGAAAAGAAAAATGTTTGAAAAATTTATAGAAAAAAATCCACTTTTGAAAGATCTTGATGATTTAATGAAGTTTGATTTGACATAATTTTTATATATTTGTCAAATATTTCTGTCGAAAATAAGTTTTTGACAAAAACAAATTACAACCAGAAACGCTAAATAAAGACATTTCCAGAATAAAATGGAAAATTTGACTAACACATATCAGTCTTTTTTTGCACCCGCTAATTACTTTTTTAGCGGTTATTTTAGTTTTTCTGCTTCTTATTATAGAAATTTCAGAACGTATTACCGATTTTATTGGTACTGTTAACTGAATTTCTTTCCAAAAAATACAGGAGAAGTAGAGCCCTATTATTTTCCTGATTCCTTTAAACAATTTTGAACGGCATTTTTTGAAAAGAATTATAAATTAAATTTTATAATCCAAAGGGCTATTGCTGTTAACGAAAAAATTATATAAAAAAACAATAAAATTTAGAATAATGAATTTAAATGATTTAAAAAATGAGTGGATCGATGGGCTTACACAACCTCTAATGATTGCAGGGCCATGTAGTGCAGAAAGTGAAACTCAAATGCTTGAAACAGCCAGGAGAATTAAAGAATCCAATGCTAATGTATCGGTTTTCCGTGCAGGAATCTGGAAACCTCGTACCAAACCAAACGGTTTTGAAGGAGTAGGAGTGATCGGTTTGAACTGGCTAAAAAAAGTAAAAGAAGAGTACGGTTTTAAAACGGCGACTGAGGTAGCCAATGCACACCATGTGTTTGCAGCTCTGGAAGCAGATGTAGATGTTCTTTGGATCGGAGCACGTTCTACAGTGAACCCGTTTACAGTGCAGGAAATTGCGATGGCTTTAAGAGGAACCGATAAGCCTGTCTTCGTGAAAAACCCTGTGAATCCGGATCTTGCACTATGGATCGGAGCTTTGGAAAGACTTTTAGGACAGGATATTAAAAACCTGGGAGTAATCCACAGAGGATTTTCAACATACCAGAAAACAAAATACAGAAACAATCCAAACTGGCAGATTGCCCTTGATTTCAAAAGCCAGTTCCCAAATATTCCAATGTTAATCGATCCTTCTCACATCTGCGGAAACAGAACTGGTCTTGCTGATATTACACAGGAAGCACTTAACGTAGGATACCAGGGAGCGATCATTGAATCGCACTGCAATCCTGACGAGGCGTGGAGTGATGCTTCTCAGCAAATTACCCCTGAAGTTCTTGCAGATCTTATTGGTAATCTGAAGGTAAGAAGCTCCAATCTTGCAGGTTTTGAGGGAGAGATGGGCAGACACAGAACTTTGATCTCTGATCTTGACTTCCAGTTAATTGAACTTCTTTCTCAAAGAATGAAAATTTCTGAGAAAATCGGTAAACTTAAAAAGGAAAATGACATTGCAATCTTCCAGCCTGAACGTTGGAAAGTAATTACAGAATACGCTACTCAGAAAGCAAAAGAAACTGGAATGTCTCAGGAGTTTATTGAAAAAGTATTCAAAGCTATTCACGAAGAGTCTATTGAAGTTCAGAATAACATTATGATTGAGAGATAAGCTGTGGATAAAAAGTAAAAGAGACTAATACTTTTACTAAATTTTCAGCTAAAAAATAAATTAGGGCTTAGACATCAGCATTTAGGGCAATTGAAACATGTGTTTTTAAACCTATTTCCTGAATGCTAAGCCCTAATTGCGTATATTTGCACCAGCATTATCTATGAAAGGAAAAATCATTAAATCTACAGGCAGTTGGTACCAGGTTTTGGAATTGGAAACAAATAAAATTTTCGAGGCCAGAATCAGGGGGAAATTCAAATTAATAAAAACTAGACTTACCAATCCACTTGCTGTAGGAGATTTTGTTGAGTTTCAACTGGAGCAGGATGATATCGCATGGATCACAAAAATTGAACCGCGCTCCAATTATCTAATCAGAAAATCCGTAAACCTTTCAAAAGAAGCCCATATTATTGCATCCAATATTGATTTGGCATGCTTTATCTTCACTCTGAAACATCCTGAAACATCTTTAGGATTTCTGGACAGGTTTCTGGCATGTTGTGAAGCCTATAATATTACCCCACTCATTCTTTTTAATAAGATCGATGTTTTACACGACGAAGAAATTGAAATTGTAAAGGATGTTGAATTCCTATATCAGGAAATTGGATATGATACTTTGGAAATTTCTTCCTATTCTAAATTGAATCTTGATCAGCTTCAGGAGATTCTTAAAGATAAAACTTCAGTATTTTTCGGCCACTCAGGTTGTGGGAAATCTACTTTAGTGAATGCTTTACAGCCAGGATTAAATTTAAAAACATCTGAAATTTCAGATACTCACCTGAAAGGAAAGCATACCACAACCTTTGCTCAGATGCACTTCTGGCATTTTGGCGGAAACGTTATCGATACTCCGGGAGTTCGTGAATTTGCAATGATTGATATTGAAAAAGAAGAAGTACAGCATTACTTTCCTGAAATTTTTAAAAAGAGAGAAGAGTGCAAATTTCACAACTGTCTTCACATCAATGAACCGAAATGTGCCGTTATCGATGCTCTTGAAACAGGCGAGATTCAACATTCCCGCTATGCTACATATATTAAATTGATGGATGAAGCAGAAGAGGCTTCTCAAAAATAAACAGCAAAAGACATTCTCTTTTTAACAATTACAGATTAATTCGGACAATCTGTACTATTTTATGTATCACTATATTAGAATAATATTCTAAAAAATCATTTCTCTAAAGATTGTATTTAATTCTGTTTTGAAATGTGTATTTTTTTAGCTTATTTTTTTTAGTTTTTAATGAAAAAAAATCTCTTTTTAGATAACTCTACTTTCTGGCACTCTTTTTTCGGCACATAACTCCACTTTTGTCACATTTTTTCCGATCTGAAAAATGATATTACTCGATTTTTGGATATTGTATTAATTTCAATAAAAGTTTCAATAATGTTGTATATGGGGCTATTTGAGTTAAAAAATTATTAAATTGATAAAAATATAGAGTTTTTTTTGAAAATAAAAAACCCAGCCGAAGCTGGGTAAAAACTAATAACCATGAAAACTCAAATTAAACATGAGAATCGCAATAGAATAAACAATTACTGTGCCAAAGTTTAGTTTACAATTTCTTAATAAAAGTTATTTTTATGTTAAAAAAAAATTAAAATAAAAATCAAAGATATTTTTTGTAATTTTGCGCCATTAAAAAAATATACATTTATGTCTAACATTACATTCACTATGATTAAGCCTGATGCTGTTGCTGACGGACATATCGGTGCTATATTGGGTAAGATTGCTGAAGGAGGTTTTAAAATCAAAGCTTTAAAATTAACTCAGCTTACAGTTGCTGATGCAAAAAAATTCTATGAAGTACACGCTGAAAGACCATTTTATGGAGAATTAGTAGAATTCATGAGCTCTGGTCCTATCGTTGCTGCAGTTTTAGAAAAAGACAATGCGGTTGAAGACTTCAGAACATTAATTGGTGCTACTAACCCTGCAGAAGCTGCAGAAGGTACTATCAGAAAAATGTTTGCAAGAAGCATCGGAGAAAATGCTGTTCACGGTTCAGATTCTGACGAGAATGCATTAATCGAAGCTCAATTCCATTTTTCAGGAAGAGAGATTTTCTAAGAAAATCATCTTACAAAATAAAAAATCCGGAGAATTTTCTCCGGATTTTGTTTTTATATGAATGCATCTTTCAGATATACTAAAGATTGTTTTCAATTGCTCCCACATTTTCTCTGTAGAGTTCTAGAGGTTTATTCAATAATACAGCAATGATGGTCATTTGCTTGTCCAGTTTTTCCTTTGGAACGTCAATATAAATAATTCCCGGTCTGTCACTCCAGTACAGCTTATTGTAGATGGTATGAGGCAGCATAGTGCCTTCTCCAACAACTCTTATTCTGGCAATTTCATTTTTTATTCCTTTCAGAGCAATAGGCCCAGTAGGTATTCCTTCTACAAAAAGATAAAGAGTCTGTTTGTCTTTTGATAAAGCGCTCATTCCTGGGTAGTGACCAGCCGGAAGACCTTTTCCTGTCTCAAACAAAGCTTCAGTATGCTTACTTATCCATTCTATGGTTTCCGGATTTGTTTTAGACGTTTTTTTAATTTTTATGTCAAGACCATCATTTGTAAGACCATCATTTGTAACTAAATTCTGATCATAGTTCAGGGCATTGGCAATCTCATAGACTGCTTTCTGGGTGTTTTTGTTTTCCAGTATTTCGGGAAGAGTATGTTTTTCCTTCTTAAAATCTTTCAAAAATGCAGGAGATGTGTCAAAAGTAATTTCTGCCACAGTGACATCATTGTCAAATTTTACATTGGAGAAATTCAGTGTCAGTGTTTTTTCTGCATTATAATTCATTGTAACAACAGCGGATGGATCTCCAATGATTTTTACTGATGCAGGCGGGGTTGCCAGTCCGTAAATTTTTGTGAATTTTCTGGTTTCTTCCAGATATAGGAATAAAGATTTTTTAGAAGTTGATAAAGAAGACTTCCCTTTATAATTATCAAAAGGAATTCCGCGGGTTGTTTCATAGATAGCATGCTGATTTTTGGAAGTCCAGCGCCCAAGATTTTTAAGAATCTCAATTTGTTCCTCAGGAATCGTTCCATCTGATTTCGGACCCATATCAAGAAGAAGATTTCCTCCCATGCTGATCACATCAGCCAGAGTTCTGACAATCATATTGGGAGTTTTGTAATTTTTATCAAAAGGCTGATATCCCCAGGAATCATTCATGGTGTAACAAAGCTCCCAGTATGGATTTTGTGGTGGAACAACAGGAATGCCCTGCTCGGGAGTATCATAGTCTCCGTGATGATTAAGCCTTGAATTAATGATAATATTAGAATTGTATTTTTTGAGTAAATCCAGGGTCTGAGCCGATTTCCATTCTTCAGAAGTATGTTCCCAGTCTCCATCGAACCAAAGAAGATCAGGAGAATATTGGATACAAAGCTCATTGAGCTGATCTTGGTAGTAGCGGATAAAATTCTGCCAGCGCTTTGGATCATTTTTGAGTTCGTAGCGTTTTTTTGTCCGGGTATTGATATCATAATAGGGATGGCTCCAATCCGGCAAAGAGAAATAAAGTCCTGTTTTTAATCCTGATTTTTTCAGCGCTGATACAAAAGGAGTTAACACATCCTTTTTTGCCAAAGAGTTTTGAGGAATGCTTGTCGCTTTTTCTGCTCTTGAATTCCATAGCGAAATTCCGTCATGATGTTTGGTGGTAATGACAGCATATTTTGCTCCGGATTCCTTAATGAGATTTACCCATTGTTCAGGTTGATATTTTGAAGCTGAAAAACCATTCAGCTGTTTCATATAATTTTCGTGGTTAATATAATTATTGAAGAATGACCAGGATTCTGAGATTCCGTTAACAGAGTAGATTCCCCAATGAATAAAAATACCCAGTTTTGCATTGCTGAACCATTCCATTTTTTTGCTGTTGTCAGCTATCTGAACCTGTGCGCTGATATGATTTGCAGATAATATCAACCCAAGGAAAACAGCTTTAATCAGACTTATTTTCATATATAGATTTATTTTAACACTAAATATAGATAAAGATAATGGTATCATATATAAGGGTTGCTGATATTTATTAATAATTGTTATCAAAACGTTTCTTATTATTGTATTTTTATAAATGGAACGTTTATTGTAAAATTTATCTGAAAAAGAAATTATGAAAATTCCAGCAATATTAATGGCAAGTTTATTAGCGGTGGGCGTGTCTGCACAAACGACTAAACCGGAAACTAAAACGAAAAAACCTGTTAAAAAAGTAAAGAAAGCCACTTCTACGGATACCGTTGAAAAGAAAAAACCGGGAATACCTAAACCGGTTGTTAAAAAAGATACACTTGTGCTTCGTGGACACGGCTGTCCGGCTTGCGGAATGGGGTAGAAGATGAGAAAGCCAATGTTAGGTGTATCCATGATGGCAGAGGCAGATTTTGTTTCTGCTATTTTGCCATTGTTGCAGAATAATTCTATCAAAGTGATGGAATGGTCTTTTGATACCCTTTATCATACCAATGAACCGGATTGGCTTCGGGATCTGTTGAATTTCTACGCAGAAAATGACCGTCTGATAGGACATGGAGTGTATTATTCTTTGTTTGATGCGAGATGGACAGAAAGACAGGAAGAATGGCTGAAAAAATTAACAGAAGAAGTCAGTCTGCGGAAATACAATCATATTACGGAGCATTTTGGTTTCATGAATACTGAGAATTTTCATCAGGGAGTACCTTTGCCGGTATCTTTACATTCCAAAACTTTACAAATAGGAAAAGACAGGTTATGCAGACTACAGGATGCTGTAAACATTCCTGTAGGGGTAGAAAATCTAGCATTCTCATTTTCTATAGATGATGTTAAAGAACAAGGCGTTTTTCTTGACAAGCTGACGGAAGATACCAATGGCTTCCTGATTCTTGATCTTCATAATATTTACTGCCAATCATGTAATTTCGAATTAGGAATGCAGGAGATCATTGATTTATATCCTTTGGATAAGGTAAAAGAAATCCATCTTTCCGGAGGAAGCTGGCAGGATAGTGTATATGGAAAAAAGCAGGTGAGAAGAGATACTCATGATGATATTATTCCCCAGGATATTCTTTCTGTTCTGCCATCTGTACTTACACAATGTGGAAACCTGGAATATGTGATCATTGAAAGGCTGGGGCATACTATGAAAACAGAACAAGAAAGAGATGATTTCCTGAATGATTTTAATCAAGTTAAAGCCATTATTGAAACTTCAGATTTTAATGGGAAGGAAAAAAGTAGCTGGAATAAGATGGAAGTGGAACACTCGGAAAAACCTTTAGAAGACTTGGTGTTATATGAAGAACAATCAAGGCTTACCCGATTTCTGTATGATAATTCAAATGTTGAAACCATTAAAGATCTGGATTTTCATTATTTTAAAACAGAGAAATGGGATTCTGAAATGATTCTTACAGCAAAGAATATCATTAAAAAATGGAATCCCTATTAATTCTATTCTTCTGATAACCAAAATCAAATTATATGAAAATGACAACACTAGTATTGATCATTACCGCTGTCCTCACTGCTCTGATAGGAGGACTTTTCTATGCTTATTCATGCTCAGTTGTTCTTGGGCTCGGAAAACTTTCTGATACAGAATACCTGAAAGCAATGCAGAACATTAACCGGGAAATCCTAAATCCTGTTTTCTTTATGAGCTTTATGGGAACAGTGATTTTTCTTCCTGTATCTACCTTCTTACTCCGTGGACAGCAACCTGTTTTTATTTTTCTTCTGTTGGCTACACTGGCTTATGCGATTGGTGTTTTTGGAGTAACAATTGCCGGAAATGTTCCTATGAATGATACTTTGGATAAGTTTGATATATCCGGATCTACAACAGAAGTCATCAGAAAGATGCGGGAAAATTTTGAAAACAGATGGAATTTTCTGAATAATATCAGAACAGTCTTTTCAGTTATTTCGATCATTCTTGTAGTCTGTGCCTGTGTCTGGAATAAAGAAGTTTGAAAAATATAATGGAATTAAGTAAAAATACTTACTGTTAAATTAGGTGTTTCTACGGATGTGTACGTAGGGTTTTATTCAGATCTTTGTGTTGTTAGCAAGATAGTTTTAAACATTTTCAAATAAGTTGAAAAAAAGATTATAACCAAGACGACTTAAATTTCCAAACAAGAGAAAAGGCAGCCACTGGCTGCCTTTTGTTTTATAAAGATAATTTTTTAGATCTTTAAAAGTTCAATTGTTCTTTCAGGACTTTCAGCTGAGAAAACAGCATTTCCTGCAACAAGAACATCAGCTCCGGCTTCAAATAATTTAGAAGCGTTGTCAAGGTTTACTCCTCCGTCTACCTCGATAAGTGCTGTAGAGTTGTTACTTAAGATCAGATCCTTGGTTTCAGCAATCTTTTTGTAAGTATTTTCAATGAATTTTTGACCTCCAAATCCTGGATTCACACTCATTAATAATACAAGATCAACATCTGCAATAATGTCTTCAAGCATTAATACCGGAGTAGAAGGATTTAAAACAACACCTGCTTTTGCTCCTTTGCTCTGAATGTGATGAATAGTTCTGTGAAGATGGGTACATGCCTCATAATGTACAGAAACAAGATCAGCACCATGATTGATAAATTCATCAACATATTTTTCAGGTTCCACGATCATCAGGTGAACATCTACAAATTTCTTAGCATGCTGCTGAACAGTTTTCATCACCGGAAAACCAAAAGAAATATTGGGAACAAATCTGCCGTCCATTACATCAATGTGGAACCAGTCGGCCTGAGAATTGTTCAGCATTTCAATGTCTCTCTGCAGATTCCCAAAGTCTGCTGATAAAAGGGATGGAGCAATAAGCTTCGTTTTCATTTTTACTTTTTATACTTTTACTTAGATTTCTTTCTTTAAAATGGATTAACAACCAAAAAATAATATAAGGAAATACCTCCAAATATAATAGTCTCTATGATTGTTAATTTCATATTATTAATTTTAATAACTAATAACCTGTCAATTATAAATAATCCTAAAGGTACAACACTGACAATTAACAGCATCTCAAGGATCATATTATATGCCGACCCTATTTTGGGAGGATAAAATATTTTATATACCGCTAAAAAAATGATATAACTAAAAAAGACAGCAGTTAAAATTGATATTAATGTTGGTTTTCGGATCAGATGATAAAAGAGGTTTTTCATTTTAATTAATGATACTTCAGTTTCATTTCCGGCTTGATCTTAAGAACGGTTTCATAGATAAGTTTGATCACATTACCTACATCTTCTTTAGATACCATTTCTACCGTAGTATGCATATAACGCAAAGGTAAGGAAATTAAAGCACTTGGTACTCCGCCATTAGAATGGGCAAAGGCATCTGTGTCGGTTCCTGTAGCTCTGCTTGCTGCGGCTCTCTGAAAAGGAATTTTCTTGGTTTTTGCGGTATCAATAATTAATTCTCTGATGGTATGATGAACACTTGGAGCAAAAAATACTACTGGTCCTGCGCCACATTTCTGATCTCCTTCTTTTTTCTTTTCAATCATCGGAGTTGTAGTGTCATGGGTAACATCTGTTACAATCGCGATATTGGGTTTGATGGTGTCAGCAATCATGTCTGCTCCGTATAAACCTACTTCTTCCTGTACAGAGTTGGTAATATAAAGCCCGAATGGGATTGATTTCTTATTTTCTTTTAAAAGTCTGGCCACTTCGGCAATCATGAAACCACCGATTCTGTTGTCAAGAGCTCTGCAGACGAAATATCTGTCATTCATTTCAAAGAATTCATCTGGATAAGTAATCATACATCCTACAAAGATTCCCATTTCTTCTACCTCTTTTTTGGAAGTAGCACCACAGTCGATAAATATGTTTTCGATTTTTGGAGTAGGCTCATTTTGATTGGTTCTTGTATGAATAGCCGGCCACCCGAATACTCCTTTTAGAATTCCGTTTTCACCGTGAATATGAACTACTTTTGAAGGGGCAATGGTTTGATCTGAACCACCGTTTCTGATGACGTAGATCAATCCGTCATCCGTAATATAATTGACGTACCATGAAATTTCATCAGCATGTGCTTCAATCACTACTTTAAATTCAGCTTCCGGATTAATGATCCCATAACAGGTTCCATAATGGTCTACTTCTATTTTGTCCACATAAGGTCTGATGTAGTCCATCCAGACTTCTTGTCCTTTGTGTTCGTAACCTGTTGGGGATGATGTGTTTAAATATTTCTCTAAAAATTTCAAAGATTTCTTTTCAAATTTCATAAAAAGGAATGATTTTTGCGTTTAATTTTTCTTCTTATAAGTGTAAAAATAATGAATTTTAGTAAGATTATCTGCCTTTTTATTTTCTTTTTTGGAGTCAGTGTTTTTGGTCAGAAAGATGGAATAGTGGCAAAACCACTCAATCAGTATCCGCCCGAATCCCTGAAAGTGGATGAATTTGGTAATAAGTATTATTATGACGAACAGCAGAAGATTAAGGTGTATGAAATCAATGGAGAGCCTGTAGTTGTATTGGATGAGTTGGTTTTAGTGAATAAACCGAGATTTAATAATCAGCTGGATAAGAATTACTATTATTTTCTGAATAAAAAGCTGTACAGAGTATATCCTTTATTTGTTACTGCACTACAGCAGTACAGAGATATCCAGAAAGACATGAATGATATGGACAGCAAAGCCAAAAGAAAGTTTGTAAGAGAAAGACAGAATATGCTTGCAGACCAATATGAAAAGCAACTAAGAGATCTTACTACTACCGAAGGGCAGGTTTTTGCAAAGCTGATGAACAGAGCAACCGGAAAAAACGTATTTGAGATTATCAAAGAATTAAGAGGCGGATGGAGTGCTTTCTGGTGGAATGTAAAAGGAAAAATGGCTGATATTGATCTGAAAGAGCGCTATGATCCTCACGCTAACAGAAGTGACGAATTTATAGAGTCATTACTACAGTCTAATTGGAATTCAGGTTATCTGCAGCCTTATCCCGGAGCAAATGATTTTAAAGTAAAGAAATAATATAAAAATTCCTGTAAGAATATGCTTACAGGAATTTTTCTTTTAATTTATCGAATACAATTTTATCTATTGGCAGAGGAAAAGGATTGTCTGGTCTGTCTATATCAATCCATTCTGTTTTTTCGATGCAGGGATCCAAAATAATAAAGTCTTCCTCGTTGACGATGTCTACTATATAATATATGGTAAGAAGCTGCTCGTTTTCTTTGAAACGGGATACCAGAAAGTTTTCCTGAGTATAGAAATGTTCCAGCACATTGATTTTTACATTCAGTTCTTCATCAAACTCACGATGCAGACATTCCAGTACTCCTTCACCGTATTCCAATCCACCACCCGGAAATTTCATTAAAGGCTCGCCGGCATATTCTTCAAATAAAGTCAGAACTTGTTTATCTTTTACCGCACAGGCATACACTCTAATGTTGATCTTATCTATCATATATATAATGTATAATATTTGTATAGCTAATGTAAGGAATTTTGTTGGAAAAATCCGAAAGCTGGAAGTGCGAAGCTGGAAGTTTTAACACTATTTATTCTTAATAATGTTGAACTAATGTATCTTATTATTGATTATTATTTTAAAATAAAAAATCAGAATTAATTTAAGGAGCCGACCGTAAACATCCAGCTTCCATCCTCAAGCTTCCTTCTACAACTTAATGGCATTAATCATCTCTCTTTTTCCTGGAGGGCCTTGTTTTTTCTCTACCTGGAAATTCAATTCCTGCAGGATTCTTCTTACACTTCCTTTAGAAGAGTAGGTGGTTAATAATCCGTTAATGGCCATTTTGTCAGATACCAGTTCGAATAATGGTTTTTCCCAAAGATCTGGCTGTACTCTGGCTCCAAAACAGTCGAAGTAAACAAGGTTGATTTTGGGCAGATCAATGTCTTTCAGGTCGAAAAAATCACATTCTATCTTTTTTAAATTGAATCCACTAATGATTTCTACTGACTTTTCCCAATCTGCCAGATGAATTTTCTGATAAATATTTTTAAACTCTGGGTTATCAAAAAGTTCAAAGTAAGCCAAATCCTTAACTTCGGATTCATTTATGGGGTATTTTTCTAGCGAAAAATAATTGATGACATGATTTTTGTCAGTTTTTAAATATTCATTAATTGTTACTAAAACATTCAAACCTGTTCCAAAACCGAGTTCTAAAATATTAATTTCGCAATCATTTATTAAATTAAGTCCGTTTTTGATAAACACGTGTTCGGCTTCCTGTAGTGCCCCATGATGAGAATGGTAGTTTTCGTTTAAATCATTGATAAACAATGTTTTACTACCGTCGTTTGTGGTCTTTATTTCTCTTTTCAAGCTATTTTTTTGTCAAATTTACTCTAAAATTTTTATATTTAGAAAATTATGTTAAATTTGTAGAACATCGTAAAAATTTTAAAAAATGATAATTCAAAAAACTGAAAACTCCAGAATTTCTACATTTGACCCTAACAATTTTTCATTTGGTGGTACTTTTATTGATCATATGATCATTTGTGAGTACGAAGATGGAAAATGGGGTGATGTAAAATTAGTTCCTTACGGTCCGATTCCATTTACACCTGCCATGATGGGAGTAAATTATGGACAAGCTTGTTTTGAAGGTATGAAAGCCTATAAAGACAAAGACGGGCAGGTTTTCCTTTTCAGGCCTGAAAAGAATTTTGAACGTATCAACAAGTCAGCGAAGCGTCTTGCAATGCCGGAAGTGACTGAAGAAATGTTTTTAGACGGATTAAAGGCATTAGTAGATATCGACAGAGAGTGGATTCCACAGGGGGAAGGAATGTCTCTTTATATCAGACCTTTGATTTTTGCTACTGAAGAAGCTTTGAAAGCAAGAGTATCTAATAAATATATGTTTGCTATCGTTGCAACACCTGCAAAGAGCTACTATTCTGAACCGGTATCTGTAAAAATTTCTGATCACTATTCAAGAGCTGCAAACGGTGGAGTAGGTTCCGCGAAAGCTGCAGGTAACTATGCTGCTTCTTTCTATCCAACTCAGTTGGCAATCGAAGAAGGATATGAGCAAATCATCTGGACAGATGATGCTACTCACGAATATTTCGAAGAGAGTGGTACAATGAATGTATTTGTAAGAATTAACGATACCATCTATACACCTCCAACATCTGAGAAAATCCTTGACGGAGTAACAAGAGATAGCTTCATCCAATTAGCTAAGAAAAGAGGTATCGAAGTAAAAGTAGAACCAATTCCTGTGAAAACAGTTATTGAAGCTTTAAAGAACAATGAGCTTAAAGAAGTATGGGGAGTAGGTACGGCAGTAGTAACTACACAGTTCCAGGCTTTAGGATATCAGGGTGAAAAACTTGAACTTCCAAGATTATCTGATGAAGAAAGCTATGCGGCTCTTCTTAAGAAAGATTTGGTAGACCTTCAAAATAACCTTTCTGAAGATCCGTTCGGATGGAGAGTTATGGTTGATCACGCTCTTGAAACAGTTTAATAGTATTTAAATAACTATATGAAAGCCGGGTTTTTCCCGGCTTTTTTGTATTTATGCATTGATATAAAATAGAAGAATAGTTTTATTGAAGATGAATACATTCCTCCATTCACATATTTCTGTGTCAAGTTTTGTAATTGATTCCCGAAATGTGTATTTTCGCAAAAGTTTATGAGAAAAATACTCTTCATATCAGCCATAAGCCTGTTGAGCTGCAACAGAAATGCACAGACGGCCCATCCTCCTGTAGGCGGGGTTTTAAGCCAAAAAGATCTGGATGTTTCTAAGAACAGGATGAAAAATTTGAATGTCATAGAAAGAGGGCAGATTCAGGATTGGATCAGCGGTCAGTCTGTGAAGTATTATCCTACGCAGCTTAATTATTGGGTAACGGTAGAGGGCTATGATCAAAGAGAAAGAAGGAAGGATGAAACTACAATTTCCTATTCTTATGATCTGTATGATTTTGACCAGACTAAAATCTATGATCAGCCTTTTGAGAGAAGAGATGCCAGATTCGGGCACTTTGATGAACTGAGAGCAGTGGAGAACGCTTTGCGTTTTATACATGATGGAGAGGAAGTAACTCTTTTGGTACCGTCTTCTTTAGCCTACGGAACTTACGGAGACGAAAAGAAAATAGACAACGATATTCCATTAATCATAAAATTAAAAGCTTTATAAATACATGAAATTGTTTAACAAGAATATAATTCTGGCAGCGGCAAGTATTTCGCTGATGAGTTGTACCCCAATTTATAAAAAAATGAACGTAGACAAAGAAACTTACGAAGGTCTTAATGACGGACTTTATGCCAATCTTCAAACTACAAAAGGTAACTTAATTGTAAAATTTGAAGACAAGAAAGCACCAGTAACTGTAGCCAACTTTATCGGTCTTGCAGAAGGGAAAATCGACAACAAAGCTAAGGCTAAAGGAGTTCCTTACTATGACGGAACTATTTTCCACAGAGTAATCAAAGATTTCATGATCCAGGGAGGAGATCCTCAGGGAACTGGAATGGGAGATCCTGGATATAAATTCGAGGATGAAAGAAACGACCTTAAACATACAGGAAAAGGAGTTCTTTCTATGGCAAACTCAGGACCTAATACAAATGGTTCTCAATTCTTCATCACTGAAGTTGCTACCCCTTGGTTAGACGGAAGACACACAATCTTCGGAAAAGTGGTAAAAGGAAATGATGTAATTGATGCTATTGCTAACGTTGAAAAAGGAGCTCAGGATAAACCTAAAACTGATATCGTTTTAGAAAAAGTTTCTGTTTTCAGCAAAGGTGATGAGTACAAGCACTACGATGCAGCTAAGACTTTCAATGAAGGAAAAGCTAAAATCGCAGAAAATAATAAGGCTTTTATCGCTAAAGAAGAGGCTGAAAAGAAGAAAAGAGAGGAAGAATTCAAAGCTAACCAGGAAAAAATGGTGGAAAACCTGAAAGCTGGTATGCAAAAAACTGAATCTGGTCTTTACTATAAAATCACAAAAACAGCCGACGGTAAAGCTCCAAAAGCGGGTGACAATGTATCTGTACACTATGCAGGTAAATTGGTAGACGGAACTGAATTTGATTCTTCATTCAAGAGAAACGAGCCTATCGAAATTCCAATCGGAATGGGAAGAGTAATCAAAGGATGGGATGAAGGTATCCTATTGTTAAAAGAAGGCGAAACTGCTACTTTATTGATCCCGCCGGCAATGGCTTACGGAGAAAGAGGAGCAGGAGGAGTGATCCCGCCAAATTCCTGGTTAGTTTTCGATGTTGAGCTTGTAAAAGTAAAATAATTGAATCTTCAAGATATTATCAAAAAGCCGTCCGGAAGGATGGCTTTTTTTTATTGGTCTCAAATACATTCTGTAACGATTGACGTACAGGTTACGACCCATTTTAGTATCTGGAAAGATTATCCGTTTTTTCAGTAAAAAGTAATTTTCAAATTTATAATAACCATGTAACAATGAAAACCAAATCACTTCTGTTTCTGTTCGTTCTGCTGTCGTTGATGACTTTTTCACAGACTAAGGCCAATCCTGATGATTCAACGATAAAAAAATCACTTACTTATTTTGTAAACAGTATTCAATCTAAACAGATAGATCAGGCGGTAAGCTGTATATATCCCAAATACTTCAATGTCGTTTCAAAAGAGCAGATGACGCAGATTTTAAATATGACTTACAATAATCCATTCATGAAAATTGAAGTACAGGATCTGAAGTTTGGAAATATTGAGAAACCCGACCTCATTACCGGGGAATATTTTTCCATTATCCATTATTTTTTGAAACTGAAGTGTAATGTCAGTTCATTAAATGATGAAATAAAAAAGAAGATGAACAGTGCTTTAACATCTAAATATGGTGCTAATAATGTGAAGTATCTGGCCAACGAGGGTTCGTATCTCATCAACGCTAATATGAAAGCCTGTGCGGTTTCAAAAGATAAAAAGGCATGGAAATTTGTGATTCTTGAAAAGCAATATAAAAAAGAACTTTCGACCGTTTTACCGAAGAAAATTCTGGATAAATTCTAAAGGGTTAAGCATTAACTTTTATAGTTAAGATTATACGTCTTAAAAAAGCTGTTTTTTTTGTTTTGTAAATACCGTAGAAATACGGATTTCGGCAAGGCTTTATTACTTCTATCTTTATCATGCACTTAAAGAATAAAATAAAAGAATATGTTTAACCTGAATTACGACCAGATAAAGACAGAAATAGAATCTGAAGTATGCGGAGAACATGGCATGCATCCGGAATTTGTAAAGACAGATGAAGGCTTTGGAATAAAGGCCTGCTGTGAACCTTTCAGAGAAGAGCTTGTTGAAAAATCAGGAAAAATGATTGAAGAAGAAACCCAAAAGATCCTTGAAGAAATGATGAAGGATCTGTTTAAAGAATAAGTTTTTACGATGTTAAGATAACTTTGTTATCACCAGAGCTGCTCCGGATGGAGTGGCTTTTTTTTGTTGGAAATACTGATGATATAATAATGGAGTAGGACTGTAAACAAAAAACCACCCTAAACAGGATGGTTTTTCAGTAAAAATAAATTGAAAGTTATATGTTCTGTTATCTTTTCTTCATACTCGTTCCGGCTAAGGAACTGATGAATACAAGGCCAAACCCGATATAAACGGCAAATGCCGTCAGGTATATAATTAAGCTGTTAAAGCTTGGTTCTAGGGCGTATACCAACACAGAAAATGCAGCAAAACTTAATACCAGCAATAGGCTCCATATATGCAATTTTGCAGCATCTTCATTTCTCTTAAAAATCATTTCAAAAAAGGCTCTCATCATTACTAACATTTTAAGGGTTATACATTAATTAATAGAATAAAGGCGCATCCATCACGGTAAAAAGAATAAATTCCTTTACTGGGCTAAGGTTCACGATGACTTTGCCATTTATTTATATCATAACACCGGGCTGAAAGTCCGGGATATTTTTGTTTTTTTGAATCAATAAAGATTCTTGCTTATTGTGATACCAGTTAGATACGGGGTGCAAAAGTGCTGTGAAGAACTAACGGGGGTTAGTTAATCACGAACCCGTATCTTTTACGGCATCGTAGAAAAAAAAGGATTCATATACTAGATATGAACTTGAATCGGTGGAAAAACTGAAAATCCACAGAAAACCTCTTTTCTCATCCTTAGTGTTTTTTTAATTTTTTCTCAATATTTTACATGCTAATATCATGCCAAAGTTCTATTTTTGTGATTATTGCTTTGTTTCACAAGGGTAGTGAAGTCGTGAGTCCGAATGTTTTTTTATCTATCATTTGGTGAAATAAAGAAAAATTTTCTGCTTTTTAAATGGTATAATTTGAAATGCAGAAAATATTACGGTGAAATGATGTTTTTGTCAATTAAAATAATTATATAATAACCTAATGGAAGATTATTCAGCATTACAAGAAGAATTGGAGTTGCCTTTTCCTGAAGAATTAAAAAAGCTTCTTACCCATAAAAATCTGAGTGAAATCAGTCTTCGTGCCTATGAAAAAGACAACGAGGGCAGCTTTATTTTTACTTTTTCTCTTACAGTCACTAATAATGGACTGTATGATTATCATTTCTGGAAACTTATTTGTGAGAAGAATAAGAGGGTGAAAATAACTCCGGACGAATTAGAACTTCATTTTTCATACTATAAAGAACACTTTTTATTATCAGAATTCAGGGAAGGGGTAACAGAACTGTACTTCAGAAAAAAATCTCAGAATCCGGATAAACTGGTAAGTGAGTTATATGCCCTCCATAAAAAGACTTTTGAGGATCTCTTTGCTATTGAAAAGTTTTTACATGCTGACCTCAATGCAGTTTGCCATTATGCAGGCGGACGCTTTGCTGAGGGACCTGTGAGCATCCTGAAGCACTATTATGCGCTCCTTGAAAAGCATAATATGGAACCTTACTATTATCAGTCGGAAGGTGAGAAACGAAGAGGTGAAGAACGTGCAGAATTTTTTAAGGATTATAAGCTGGTCATATTGGGAAACACGTATTGTATCGGAGAAAATTTTACATTTGAAAAAGATGAATCAGGAAAGTTTAAAAAGTAATTCCAGAAAGGTTATAAATCATTTTAAGTTTTGGCTAAAGCCATCGGAAAAATATTCATAAAAATAAATGGGCCAAAGCCCATTCCTATTGATATTATTGAATTCGTGTTATTCGTGAAATCATTTGTTTAATTTGTGTTTAACAATGAATTGGACGACTCTGTGAAGAAAATCATGTTCATAAAAAATAAAAACCGTCTATACAGACGGTTTCTTATATATTACCAGTTTTTATCAACCATATAAATAATCTGGGTTAAAGCGGTTGCTCCCAATAAAAGTTCTCTTCGGTTCACCTTTTCAAAAGTATCTTCTTCTGTGTGGTGAATATCGAAGTAGCGTTGAGAATCCGGCATCAGCTCAGCTGTGGGAATGCCCATGTCGTGAAGCGGATAAAGGTCTGTTCCTGAAAACCGCTCTTCAAAATTATAAACTCCATAGGGAAGGAATAAATTCGACCAGCTTTTAATCTGATTTCTTTTCACATCATCCATATCCAATGCAATACCTCTCGGTGCGAAACCTCCGGCATCTGTTTCAATGGCAAAAAGATGTTTTTCGTTTTTCTCTTTTACGGTTTTACCATATTGGATTCCGCCTTTTACTCCATTTTCTTCATTGGCAAAACAAACAACTCTGATGGTGTGGTTGTTCGGAATACCTAACTTTTTAAAAGTCCTTAATACTTCAATGCTTTGTACAATTCCGGCTCCGTCATCATGTGCGCCTTCGCCTACATCCCAGGAATCAAGGTGT
The DNA here is from genome assembly GCF_002025665.1 of Chryseobacterium indologenes. Taxonomy (GTDB): domain Bacteria; phylum Bacteroidota; class Bacteroidia; order Flavobacteriales; family Weeksellaceae; genus Chryseobacterium; species Chryseobacterium metallicongregator. The sequence continues at coordinate 2,052,500 of NZ_CP018786.1, forward strand.
CCACCGACAACAATGACGCTTTGGTCTTTTTTACCTGTAATTTCTCCGATCACAGAATGGGATAGTTTTTCTCCTTTCATTCCGCAGTTGGAATTGAGTTTTGCAATAACTTTCTGGCTTTTCAGTAAAGCTTCCAGTTCATCTGCAGTTGTGCTTCCGATAGCAATTGCCGGTATTTTGGAAACCTTGTCTTCGTAGCGCATTGCTCCTGTGTGAGGTACGTCATCAAAAGCAGAAGACAGAGATCTTACGATGGCAAATTTACCTCCTTTTTTAGCGGTTAGAGAAGCTGCGGTAGTTCTGTATTTTGCAGCATCACCATAGGCTTTAAAGGTTTCTATGAAAGACTGACTGAAAGCATAGTTGAAGAATACAATTTTATCTTTTACTTTTTCAGCGGGAAGTTTATCATATTCTTCCATAGATTTTACCATGATGATTTCTCCGGAAACATCTTTTCCTCCGGTTCCTTCAGAATTTCCAAGGGAAAGCATTTTAAGGCTTTTCCATTTTCCGTTGGAAGTCTGGATGTTCAGAGATTCTTTTCCTCTTACCCATACTGGGATCATCACTTCCTGAAGCCATACTTTATCAGCTCCTGCATCACGAAGTTTCTGTTCAGCCCATTTTACGGACTTTTCATAGGCTTCTGATCCGCTTAAACGGTGGCCTATGTTTTTTGTAAGCTCTCTCAGCTCGCTATATCCTTTTCCGTTGTTCAGGATTTCTGTTGAGATTTTTCTGAACTGGATAGAATCATCTTTAGACTGGCCAAAAGCGACCATTCCAAAAAGTAATAATGAAGTTCCTAGTATCTTTTTCATTGTTTACCAATTTTTGTCAATCATATAAATAAGTTGTGTCATCACCGCAGACCCGAGCAACAGCTCTCTTCGGTTGACTTTTTCAAAAGTGTCCTCTTCGGTATGGTGAATATCAAAATAACGCTGTGGATCAGGAACCAGTTCAGCCGTGGGAACTCCCATTTCATGAAGTGGGGCGATATCAGATCCGGAATATTTACCTTCAAAGTTGTAAACGCCATAAGGTAAAAACAGATTTCCCCAGCCTTTAATCTGGTTTCTTTGATACTCATTCATTTCCAGAGAAATTCCCCGTGGTGAAAAACCTCCTGCATCCGATTCTATGGCAAAGAGATGCTTCTCGTTGTTTTCTTTAGTAATTTTGCCATATTGTTTTCCGCCTTTCGTACCATTTTCTTCATTGGCAAAACAAACGGCGCGAATGGTATGATTATTCTGAATACCTAATTTTTTAAAGGTTCTTAATACCTCAATACTTTGAACAATGCCGGCTCCGTCATCATGAGCACCTTCTCCAACATCCCAGGAATCTAAATGTCCACCAACAACAATAACACTTTGGTCTTTTTTACCGGTAATTTCCCCAATAACAGAGTGGGAAAGTTTTTCTCCTTTCATTCCACAGTTGGAATTGAGTTTTGCTGTTACTTTCTGGTTTTTCAATAAAGCTTCAAGTTCATCAGCAGATGTATTTCCAATGGTTATGGCTGGTATTTTGGAAATATTTTCGTCATAGCGCATATTGCCTGTGTGAGGAACATCGTCAAAAGCGGAAGAAAGTGACCGGATGATGGCAAATTTTCCTCCTTTTTTAGCTGTCAATGAAGCGGCAGTTCGTCTATAAGCTCCTGCATCACGATAAGAAATGAAGGTCTGTACATTTTCCTGATTAAAAGGGTAGTTGAAAAATACAATCTTATCTTTCACCTTTTCTGCAGGAAGTTTATCATATTCTTCCAGTGATTTTACCATAATAATATCACCTGAGACATCTTTTCCTCCTGTTCCTTCGGAATTTCCAAGGGAAAGCATTTTCATACTTTTCCAATTTCCATTAGAAATTTTGATGTGCAATGACTCTTTTCCTCTTACCCAAACCGGAATCATGACTTCCTGAAGCCATACTTTATCGGCTCCGGCATCACGAAGCTTCTGGGCAGCCCACTGTACGGATTTCTCATAGGCTTCAGAACCGCTTAAACGGTTGCCTATGGTTTTGGTAAGTTCTCTAAGTTCATTGTATCCTTTACCGTTATTTAGAATTTCAGTGGAAATTCTTTTGAATTGGATGGAATCATCTTTAGTCTGTCCAAAAACGACCATTCCGAAAAGCAATAATGCTGTTCCTGCTATTTTTTTCATTGTTACCAGTTTTTATCAACCATAAAAATCATCTGTGTTATGACGACAGCCCCAAGAAGAAGCTCTCTTTTATTTACTTTATCAAAAGTATCCTGCTCGGAGTGGTGATAATCAAAATATCTTTGTGTGTCTACCACAAGCTCTGCTAAAGGAATGTCGAGTTTTTTTAAAGGTGAAATATCCTGAATTGCTTCTGTCTGGTCGAAATCATAAACGCCATAAGGAAGGAAATATTCTTTCCACGGATACACCAGTCTTCTTCTCTGAGGAGACATATCCAAGGAAAATCCTCGTGGAGAATATCCTCCGGCATCGGTTCCTAAGGCAAATACATGCTTTTCGTCTTTCTTTTTTACATATGCAGCATACATCTCACGGCCTTGTCCTCCGTTTTCACTGTTGGCATACAAAACTACACGGATGGTGTGGTTATTTTCATATCCAAGTGCTTTCAAAGTTCTTAACACTTCGATGCACTGCACTACACCTGTTCCATCATCCACTGCACCTTCACCAATATCCCACGAATCCAGTTGAGCCCCTAAAACAATTACTTTAGAGTCTTTTTTGCCTCCAATTTCAGCAATGATATTGGGATTTGTAGTGTCACCTTTCGCTTCGGCGGTCATATTGATTTTAGCTGTGACTTTTTGCTTTTTTAAAGTTTTCTCCAATTCATCTGCAGATCTTACTCCAATTGATAAAGCTGGAATTTTAACTTTATCATCAGGTTCGTAATAAATCATTTTAGCATGAGGAGTGTCATCATTAGCTGTGGTCAGCGACCTTATAATTAATGCTTTTGCACCTGTCTTAGCAATCACAGAAGCGGAAATTAATTTTGATTTTGCAGTTTGTAAATAGGAATCACTTGTATTAATAATTTTCGGGTCCATAGGAACATTCACAAAAACTATTTTATCTTTTAACTGGCCTATTGACATGGCATTCAGCTCTGATGTGGAATTGATTAAAACGATTTCACCCACCAGATCTTTTCCGCCTGTTCCTTCAGAATTTCCGAAAGAAAGCATTCTGATGTTTTTCCAATCTCCATTTCCTGCTTTGATTTGTAAGGATTCTTTTCCTCTGATCCAGACTGGTGCTTTGGCTTCCTGTCTCCAGATCATATTAATACCGATTTCCTTAAATTTTTTTTCTGCCCATTCTACAGCTTTGGTATAACCGGGAGTTGCACTGAAACGCGGACCAATTCTTTTGGTGAGTTCTCCAAGATTATCATAAGCAGTACCGTTAGCCATAATTTCATCTGAAATTTTTCTGAACTCATCATGATAATTAAATTTGGCAACAGTACCTTTTTTTGCCGGGCTTTTTTGTGGCTTTTTCTGAGAAAATAAAAATCCACTCAAAAAGAGTGGAAGTATAATGAATATTTTTTTCATTTTTTATTTACTTATCTTTTCCATTGATAAAAGTAGGGAAAAAATAGGAATTTATTAAGGTTTCATGTCGTACATTAATAAGGCTGTAATTAATTTGGGCTCAATAAATGTACATTTTGGAGGCATGCTTAATTTTAAGTCTGAAATTTTAATCATATCATTAAAACTTACAGGGTAAATTCCAAAACCAACTTTACCTTCACCGTTGTCTACTTTTTCTTTTAAAAGATTAATTCCATTGATATTGGAAGTTCCCTTTACATAAGAAATAAGTTCAGAGCTGTCCGGATCTTCAATTTTCAGAATGTTTTTGAAAATATACTTATCTAAAAGATGGTGATCCAGATTGTCAAGAGACATTTCTTTGGAACGAAGATCGTGCTTCACGTGAAGAGAATAGAACTTCCCATCCATATACATTGAAATATGGAATTTTTGAGAAGGATAGTATGATGCTTCTCCTTTTTCGTGAATCAGGAAATATTTCTCAAGCTCTTTCAGGAAATCTGCCGGAGAAGTACCATTCAGATCGTGTAAGATTCTGTTGTAATCATGAATCTTTATCGACTGGTTGGAGACAATAAAGCTGTATACAAAGTTGTAAAGTTCTGTACCATTATGCTTTTTGTTTTTCTCCTTGTGATATTTTGCATTGATTGCAGTGGAACCAATTCTGTGATGTCCATCAGCAATATAAAACGAATCAATCTGATCAATCACTTCTTTAAATTGCTGTAGCTTCAGGCGGTTGTCTATTCTCCAGATTTTATGTCTGATACCCATAGAATCTACATGATTGAAGATAGGAACATTTTTTTCCTCATGATTCATCAGCAATTCAATTTTTGAATTGGCAGGGTAGGTAAGAAGCACAGGTTCAGCCTGCAGGTTTACTTTTTCAAGGTAGTGAGCCAGTTTTTCCTTTTTTTGCGGGATGGTACTTTCATGTCTTTTGATTTTTCCATTCCAGAAATCTTCAATACTTGCCAATCCCAGAAGTCCTCTGAACATCTGTTTGTTGGGGTAGATCTGCTCATAAAGATAGTAGGCTGAGTTGTCCTGGACCAATTTCTTTTCTTCCAGAAGCTCTTCAAATGTGGAACGGATCTTTCGAAGGTTCCGGTCAATATCTTTAGATTTACTTACAACATAAGGTTTAATCATATTGATGTAAGTATTTTCAACTTGAGCCTTCTCTGCGATCTCTTCCTGGGTGAAATTATCCAGTGGATGGGTAGGGAAAGTGCTCTCAAAGTCTCTATGAGGTCTTATTCCACGGAAAGGTTTAAAAACAGGCATATTTATCTTATAGTTTCTTTTTGTAGCTTAATAATTTGTTCTGCAAGTTCGATACCGATTTTTTCTTGCGCATCCACCGTATTGCCACCTACGTGAGGGGAAAGTGATAATGCAGGGTTCATCAGTAAAGGCAGTTCCGGACTTGGTTCGTTTTCAAAAACATCCAATGCAGCTCCGGCTACTTTTCCTGACTCGATAAAATCGATAAGGGTCACTTCATTGATGACACCTCCTCTTGCAGTATTTACAATATAGACTCCATCTTTCATTTTTTCAAACTGAGGGGTGTCTATAATATACTCATTCGTTTTCGGCGTATTAATACTGATGAAATCCGCCTCTTTAAGGAATGCATTCATATCATTGGTGGAAGTGATTTCAAAGTTCACAGACTGTCCGTTGAAGAAGTTCAGTGTAAGAACTTCTGTTTTCGGGCTTCTTGTCAGAACGATTACTTTCATTCCTAAAGCAATCCCTATCTTTATGACTTCCTGGCCAATGCTTCCAAAGCCGATTACTCCTAATGTTTTTCCTGAAAGTTCATACGCATTGCTGAATGACTTTTTCATAGCATTGAAATGAGTTTCTCCTTCCAGAGGCATCAATCTGTTCGATTCGTGAAGGAATCTTGCTAATGAAATGAAGTGTCCGAAAACCAGTTCTGCCACTGATTTTGAAGATGCTGTAGGTGTATTGATGACTTTGATGCCTTTACTTTTGGCATATTCTACATCAATATTGTCCATTCCGATACCGCCTCTTCCGATAATCTTAAGGCCCGGGCATGCATCAATCAGATCCTGTCTTACTTTCGTTGCACTTCTTACCAGAAGAACATCCACATTATTATCGTTGATAAAATTAATAACGTGATCCTGAGCCACTCTATTGTCCAGAATTTCAATTCCGGCTTCTTTTAGAGCCTTTTCTCCTGCTTTTGAAATTCCGTCGTTTGCTAAAACTTTCATGAGTTATTTTATTGATGTTAGATTAAAGATGTCAGAAGTTAGATTTTGAGGTCTGTTATCTGACATCTTTTGTCTTATATCCTTTTATTTTTCGGTCGCCTAATATAAGCTATTTTATTGACTTCATTACATCCACCAAAACCTGTACACTTTCGATAGGTAAGGCATTGTATAAACTAGCTCTGTATCCGCCCAGGCTTCTGTGTCCGTTTAATCCGCTGATCCCTGCTGCTTTCCACGCATTGTCAAATTCTTCTTTCTTGCTTTCGTCTGTAATTTTGAAAGAAACATTCATGAGTGAACGGTCTTCTTTTACACAGAAAGTTTCGAATAACGGGTTGCTGTCGATTTCGTCATATAAAAGTTTGGCTTTAGCTTCGTTTCTTTGTTCTGCAGCAGCAATTCCTCCATTTCTTTCAAGATACTGAAGAGTAAGTAAAGAAGCATATACAGGGAATACCGGTGGAGTATTGTACATGGATTCTTTAGCAATATGCTGAGAATAATCCAGAATGGAGAACATATTTTCTCTTCCTGTTTTACCAAGAATTTCTTTTTTTATAACTACTAAAGTAACTCCTGCAGGTCCCATATTTTTCTGAGCTCCGGCAAAGATCAGATCAAATTTAGAGAAATCCAGTTGTCTTGAGAAAATATCAGAACTCATATCACATACCATCAGTGTATCTACTTCAGGGAAGGATTTCATTTGAGTTCCATAAATGGTGTTGTTGGAAGTACAGTGGAAATAATCATATTCTGCACCTACCGTATAATCTTTAGGAATAAAAGAATAGTTTTCTTCTTTTGAAGAACCTACTACATCTACTGTTCCTACTTTTTTTGCTTCTTTAATAGCTCCGGCCGCCCAAGTTCCTGTATCCAGGTAAGCTGCTTTTCCTCCTACTTTCATCAGGTTGTAAGGAACCATTGCAAATTGCAGGCTGGCACCACCTCCTAAATAAAGTACTTCATAATCATCACCAAGATTCATCAATCTTTTTACAATGGCACGCGCTTCATCCATTACAGCAACGAAATCCTTACTTCTGTGGGAGATTTCAAGAAGAGATAATCCAATACCGTTAAAGTCCAGGATAGCCTGTGCTGATTTTTCAAATACTTCCTGTGGCAAAATACATGGCCCTGCGCTAAAATTGTGTTTTTTGTTCATATTTTTATTTTTGGATGCTTTGGGAATTAATTATCCTTCTGCTTTATTTTGATTTAATTGGATTTTGGGTTAAAAAAACCGCCTCACAGATGATGAGACGGAATTTTTTATTCACCGTGTAAGAATGCTTTTTTATTAAGAAGAGCTTCTTCAGATTCTACGTGATCTTCATCAGGTACACAGCAGTCTACAGGGCATACCGCTGCACACTGAGGTTCTTCATGGAATCCTTTACACTCTGTACATTTATCTGTTACAATGAAGTATACATCATCACTTACAGGTTCCTGTGGTGAATTGGCATCTACAGTAAGTCCTGACGGCATCGTAATCGTACCTTGAAGAGCCGTACCGTCAGAAGCTTTCCAATCTACAGCTCCTTCATATATTGCATTGTTTGGGCATTCCGGTTCGCAAGCCCCACAGTTAATGCATTCATCAGTTATTTTAATAGCCATCGCTAATTTTTTTTAAATTTGCACAAAATTACAAAATTTTACCCAATTTTAAAGTAATTATGAATACCGAAAATCAAGTTTTAGGACTTATTAAATTAAGTGGTTATATAAAAGCGTTTTTAGCTAAGAAACCGGAAAATCACAATGAAGATGATGTTGATATTGAATTATTGTTAAAAAGATCTGAAATAGAGAATCCGTGGTTTACCATTGATAATCAGAAATTTGCTTTACAGCAATGGACAGATCTTCTGACTGAAGAAAATATCAAAAACTGGCTGAGAAATTATTCAATCTCTAAAATTTCTAAAAGAGTTGGACTTATTTTAGCCGGAAATATCCCTTTGGTAGGGTTTCATGATGTGATGTCTGTTGTGCTAAGCAACCACATTCCTGTCATTAAGCTGTCTTCAAAGGATAAGTATATGATCCCGTTTTTATTAAAAAAGTGGAATGAGTTTTCCAATGGGAATGTAGCTTTTGAATTTGTTGAAAAATTGGAAAATTTTGATGCAGTTATTGCTACCGGAAGTAATAATACAGCAAGATATCTGGAATATTATTTTAAAAATCATTTAAATATTATCCGTAAGAACAGAACTTCCGTTGCAGTGTTGAAAGGAGATGAAACGAATGAAGAATTGCAGCTTCTGGCAAAAGATATTTTCCAATATTTCGGATTAGGATGCAGAAATGTGACGAGAATTTTCATTCCGCAGGATTTTATTATTGACAGGTTGTTTGAAAACTTCATAGGCTTCCAGGATATTATCAATCATAATAAATATGCAAATAATTATGATTATAACAGAGCGGTTTATCTTTTGAACCAGGATAAATTCTGGGATAATAATTTTGTAATGCTGAAAGAGGATGATAAGCTATTCAGCCCACTTTCTGTAATTAATTTCAGCAGATATGAATCGTTGGATGATGTGAAAAGCTTTATGGTTGAAAATGAGGAAAATATCCAGTGTGTAGTAGCAAAAGAAGAGGTCGGATTGGATGCTATCCCATTTGGTGAAGCACAAAATCCGGGACTTGATACGTATGCGGATAATGTAGATACAATGAAATTTTTAGAACTGGTCTGATTTTCGTATCTTCCATCACTTATTTCACCAGAACAAAAATGAATACTATGAAAAAATTATTGCTGGGACTTGCTCTTGTGGGCGGACAGTTGATTTTTGCACAGAAAGTAACAGGTGCAAAGATTGAAAACAGTCCCAAAAAAGAGCAGCAGGCTAGTATAAGTAAGGAGAAGGTTAGTTTGTATAATGAAAACTTCCTGAAGTTCGTTGAAGCTTTACAGGCTTCTGACCGTACAACCATTGATGGATTGCTTTCTGATAAGGTAAAGGAAATTGTTACGGATGATGTTCTTAAAAAAGTCAAAGAAGGTATTAATCCCAATAAAAAGCTTGAAATCTTAAAAGCAGGATACTATAAAACGATGGATGGAACCAATCATCCAAGTATTAAATATAAATATGCAGGAGAATCATCTTCAAAAGAGGCCATTACAGCAGTATTTGAAGATGATGGTAAAATCCTGGGTGTTTTGCCTGCGAAGTAAATAAAATTTATTTTCGATTAACTAAAAAAAATATTAACTATGATGACAGATGTTTTAGTCGCTCATTCTTCGGACGTGGAGAAGGCGAGTTTTTACAAGAAGACGTATTTGCATGTTGCTTTATCTATTCTTGCATTTATTGGAGTTGAAACGATATTATTGAAAACTGTTCCGGCAGAACTTATTGCGATGATGTTTAGCCAAAGGTATATCTGGCTGTTGATTATCGGAGTTTTCTGGCTAGCTTCGGTTTTAGCTTCCAAATGGTCACTTTCGCAAAGTAAATCTACCCAATATATGGGGCTTGGTTTTTATATCTTGCTGGAAGCGATTATCTTTTTACCTCTGCTTTTTATTGCAACCAATATGACGGGTGGTACCAATGTAATCTTCCAGGCTGCTACTTTAACGATTGCTATGTTTGCAGGGATTTCTGCAGTAGCATTCACTTCTAAAAGAGATTTTTCTTTCTTGAGAAATATCATTGTAATCGGTGGATTTATTTCCATTGGATTAATTGTAGGAGGGATGATCTTCGGATTTAACCTTGGGTTGTGGTTCTCTGTTGGAATGGTGATTTTAGCGTCAGCTACCATTCTATATCAGACAAGTAAATTAAAAGATTCTTATGGAACGAATCAGTATGTAGGAGCGGCATTGCAGCTTTTTGCTTCAATTATGCTTTTATTCTGGTACATTCTGAGTATTCTGATGAGCAGAAGAAGCTAATTGATAAGTAGATTTTATCTTTTAAAATATAGAGTCCCGGTGATCTTTCATCGGGATTTTTTTATTATTTAAACACAAAATTTAAACACAAAGTTCACAAATGTTTTCACGAATAACACGAATGTAATAATATCAATAGAAACAGGCTTTAACCCGTTTTATATTTTATGGATGCCTTCCAACGACTTAAGCCGAAACTTATAAGTATCCCACAAATTGACACGGATGCTTTCGTATATTTATTTGTGTTACTTGTGGTTTTTAAAATTAAACACAAATGTCACTATAATTTCACGAATAAACACAATTTAATATATCAGTAGGAACGGGCTTTAGCCCGTTTTATCATTATGAACATCTTCCAACGGCTTAAGCCCAAACTTATAAGTATCCCACAGATTGATACGGATGCTTTCGTATATTTATTTGTGTTATTTGTGAAGGAATATTTGTGTTACTTGTGGTTTTTAAAATTAAACACAAATGTCACTAATAATTTCACGAATAAACACGAATTTAATAATATCAATAGGACGTGTGATTTGTATATCTTTTTTTTGATGAATGATTTTTGAACAGCTGTATTAATATTTGTGATATCGGTGAAAATTATTTGTGTTATTCGTGGTTTCAGAAGTAAACCCCAAAAATCCTGATGAAAATATCACCAGGATTTTAATTGGTTATTCTTTACAATTTTTCATACAACTTCCAACCTCATGTGACTGATTACAGTCCTTTGAAGTACATTTTATAGTTGAAAGAAAAGATTCTTAAAGAATAGAAAAAAGTATAGTAATGAGGAAAACCTCAGGTATTGTATAGTTTGTGTTTTTACAGTCTTCTGATTAAAAATAATCGAGAGATGTTACTTGTCAATGGATCCTAAAACCTTCTGAGCAAAAGAGTTTAAAGCATCTTTTTCGCTCATTCCATTTTGTACATTCGCGTGAACTTCTAAAGCTCCACAGATGTTGGTGATCAATTCTCCTGCAACATTCAGATCTTCTTCGCTTGTTCCTCTGAATTCGCAGAAACTTTCCAGTACTTCTAAAGTCTTTTCAAGATTTTCAGGAGTCTGATTCTGATAAAACTGTCTGATTACGGGTAATTTCATTATGCTAATTCGTTAAAAAGGTTAATTAAACTTTCCGCCTGGTTTGATTGAACTTGGTTAACCAATTCTCCGTTTTTAAAGATTGCGAAAGTAGGTAAGTTGTCTACTTTTGCTAATTTTCTGCTTTCAGGAAGCTTTTCAGCATCAACATATAAAAATGGAATAGAGTCATTTTCAGATGCTAATTTTTTGAATTTCGGCTTCATAATTCTGCAGTTTCCGCACCATGTTGCGCCATACTGAACAACTACTTTTTCATTGTCGTTCACTATATTTTGTAATGTATCTTCGGTTAATTCTGTGTACATGATTGTAATTTGAAAATTTATTAATTTGAAAATGTGCTAATGCTTTGTAAAGAAGAAAATGAGATAATTTTTGATAATCCTCCAATTATCTCATTTTCAATATTTTAACACATTCTATTAGTTCTTCGCTAAGTATTCTGCTGTAGAAGTTCTGTCAGCTTTCATAGCGTCTTTCCCTTCTTCCCAGTTTGCAGGACATACTTCACCGTGCTTTTGTACGTGTGTGTAAGCGTCGATTAATCTTAAGAATTCTTTTACGTTTCTTCCTAGAGGCATATCGTTTACCGCTTCGTGGAAGATTTTTCCAGTTTCGTCGATAAGGTAAGTTGCTCTGTAAGTTACGTTAGAACCTGTGAAAACTTCATTTCCATCTTCGTCATATTCGAAGTCCTGATCAACAATTCCCAAAGTGTTAGCCAATTGTCTGTGAGTATCAGCTAAAAGTGGGTAAGTTACTCCTTCAATTCCTCCGTTATCTTTTGGTGTGTTCAACCATGCGAAGTGTACTTCGTTAGTATCACAAGATGCACCGATTACTTTAGTGTTTCTTTTTTCGAATTCACCTAAAGCCTCCTGGAAAGCGTGAAGCTCAGTAGGACATACGAAAGTGAAATCTTTAGGGTACCAGAATAAAAGAACTTTTTGCTGGTTGTTTACTGCTTCATCAAGGATGTTGATTCTTAAATCGTCACCCATTTCAGACATTGCGTCGATTGTTAAATTTGGGAATTTTTTTCCTACTAAAGACATAATTTTCTGTTTTATATTTAAATTTCTAATGCAAATATATAAAAGATTCATCTATCAAACAAACTAAAATCGATAAATAAAATCTATAATTGTTTTTGGTGTGATGTTAAATAAAAAAGCCCTGATATCAGGGCTTTTTGTTTATTTTAATAACCAAATATTTCAGTTAAATTAAGTTTTTTTACTTCGCCTAATTTCTGCATATCAGCCTCATTCACTTTGTCTTGAGAAGCGACAAGGCAGTAGGTGTAGTTCTTGTTTTTCATTTCCTTATCATGGAATGAGTTGATGTCTGTGAAAGACAGTTTTGGTGCCTGTTCATAAACATTCTTTCTCATATCAAAGTTGTTTCCAAGCTTTTGAGATTTCAGATAAGAGAAGATGATTCCGTCCTGAGTAATTCTTTCAGAAGCAATTGATTTTTTCAATCCGCTTTTCGCTGTTTCGAATAACTGCTCAGACTTTGGAAGGGTCGTCAGAAGCTCATTCATAGCCGTTGTAGACTCATTGAATTTGTCTGCCTGCGTTCCAACATAAGCCATAACCATGTCTTTGTCTGTTTTCTTACTTGGAAGTGCAAAATAAGAATAGGTAGAATAAGCCAGTGCTTTTGATTCTCTGATAGTCTGGAATACAATAGATCCCATTCCGCCTCCGAAATAGTTGTTAAATAAGCTTACCGTTGGAGTAGTGGATGCATTGTACGGATCAGAATTTCTTACCCAGAAAACTTCAGCCTGTACCATATCATAATGAGCAAATAAAACTTTGTTCTTATCAGTTGGGATCTGAGCGAAAGTTTTAGACTTAGGAAGATCTTTCAGGGTAGCAGGAAGTTTGTGAACAGGTTTCAAAGCTGCTACTACATCATTTCCTGATTTTGGACCATAATACAGTACTTTGTGCTTGAAATTGAATAAATCATGAAGAACATTAATTAAGTCTTCAGCTTTTAATGCATCAAGTTCAGCATCGCTTAGTACATTATTGAAAGGATTCTGTGCACCGTATTGAGCATAACTTCTCAACCCGGACATAATTACTCCTTTATTCTGTTTTGCGTTTGCTCTGGCTTTCTTCAATCTAACTTTGTAAGCATCAAGAGCAGCCTGGTCTGCCTGACAGTTTTTGATTAAATCTTCAAATAAGGAAATGGTTTTATCAAAGTTTTCATTTAAACCTTCCAGTGATACGTAAGTTTCCTCGTTTCCTGCACTCACATTGAAGCTTGAGGCAAGTTTGTAGAATTCCTTACTGATGATTTCAGAAGACTTGTCTTTCGTTCCTAAATACTGAAGATATTCTGCTGCTAATGGAAGAATTTTGTTGGTCCATTTTCCTGAATCAAAGTGATAATACATTCTGAACAAAGCGTTGTCTGTATTTTTTACAGAAAGTACATCTACAGCAGCTAATTTGTTTTTAGCGATGTCTTTGTCATAATTCAACCATACCGGAGCGATAGGGTTTTCAGGCATTTCATCAATCTTCTTAAGAAAAGGAGACTGGTCTTCTCTGTTAACGGAAACCGGTGTAATGGTTGGTTTATCAACTTTTACAATGCTCTTATCTTCCCCTTTTCTTTTGTAAACTGCAACGTAGTTATTGTTCTGAAGATATTTGGATACAAAATCCATGATATCTTTTTTCGTTAGTTTTGAAATCTCATCAACATACTCAAGCGATGCTTTGTGATCAACTTCTGAAGTGAATTCATCCATCAGGATGCTTGCTCTTGACGAATATTTTTCATCTTTCTGAATAATACCTTTCTTCTCGTTGTTTACGATAGACTGGATAAGGTCATCAGAAAAATCCCCTTTTCTTAATTTATCAATTTCCTGAAGAAGAAGATTTTTTACTTCATCCAGAGACTGTCCTTCAGTGGGCTTACCCTGTAAAAGTAAAACAGAATAATCTTTCAAAGCATAAGCTCCGGCATAAGCACCCAGTAGTTTCTGTTTTTTTACCAGATCAAGATCGATCAATCCTGCTTGTCCGTTAGTAAGCATGTTTCCAACAAGATTCAGCATTCTGGCATCTTTGGTAGAAGCTCCCGGAAATCTGAAACCAAGCATTACGTTTTCAGGATTCGGTCCTACCACTTCTTTTACAACCGGAGCGGTGATAGGTTTTTCCTGCCCGACTTTATATTCAGGAATTGCTTTAGGTTTCATGTAAGAGAAAGCCTTATCAATTTTTGCAATCACTTCATCCGGATTAAAATCTCCGGACATGATGATTCCCATATTATTCGGAACGTAATAATTGTTATAATATTCTCTGATCGCGTGTAGAGAAGGGTTTTTCAGGTGTTCAATGGTTCCGATAGTGGTTTGCTTTCCATAATTGTTATTAGGGAAAAGGTTGGCAAACATCGTATCGAAAACTTTATCTCCGTCATCATCAAGAGATCTGTTTTTTTCTTCATATACCGCTTCAAGCTCTGTGTGGAAAAGTCTTAGAACCGGTTCTCTGAATCTTTCAGACTGTACGGCAAGGAATTTGTCAAGAACATTTGCAGGTACATCTTCTGTGTAGACCGTTTGTTCAAAAGAAGTGAAGGCATTGGTGCCATCAGCTCCCATACCAGCCATCATTTTATCGTATTCATTTGCGATTGCAAATTTTGCTGCCTCTCCGGAAACTCTGTCAATTTCTTTGTAGATTTCTTTTCTTTTGGCTTCATCCTTGGTCTGGTTGTACTTTTCGTAAAGAGCGTCAATCTGGTCTAAAAGAGGTTTTTCTTTTGCCCAGTCTTTAGATCCAAACTGGTTTGTTCCTTTGAAAAGCATGTGCTCCAGATAGTGGGCAAGACCTGTGTGGTCTGCAGGATCGGTTTTGCTTCCTGCTTTTGTTGCAATATACGTTTGTATTCTCGGATCTTTATTGGTGGGACTCAAAATTACCGTTAATCCGTTTTTCAAAGTATAATACCTTGCGGAAGTTGGGTCATTGGTTACATATTTATACTTGTAGCCATTGGAAGTCGCTTCTTTCCATTGGAAATCCTGGCCAAAAGCATATCCTGCGAAACTTGCAGCGGCAATACTTGTAGCGATGGTTAGTTTTTTTAACAGATTCATTGCTGTCGTGTTTTATGTTGGGTTATTAATTTGTTAATTGAATTTTTCCAATAAATTTTTAATTCGTTTCATGGCCTCTCTTAAATCTTCCTCAGAAGCGGCATAAGAGAATCTGATACATTCCGGGCTTCCAAAAGAGAATCCACCTACACATCCAACGTGAGCATTTTCCAGAAGGAACATGGCAAAGTCGTCAGAGTTTTTAATTTCTGTTCCATCAAGGGTTTTTCCAATATAGTACGAAATATCCGGGAAGAAATAGAAGGCAGCCTTTGGAAGTACCACTTTGAATCCTGGGATTTCTTTGATCAGTTCATAGACAAGATCTCTTCTTTTTTTGAAAGCATCAATCATGTATCTGTATTCGGAAGGATCTGCTTTCAGGGCAACAATAGAAGCTCTTTGTGCTACCGTATTGGCGCCGCTGGTCATCTGTCCCTGTACTTTTTCACAAGCTTTTGCCAGCCATTCCGGACATGCAGAATACCCGATTCTCCATCCGGTCATAGCAAATGCTTTTGACATTCCATTGATTACCGCAGTCTGTTCATACACTTCTGGGAACTGAGCAATCGAAGTGGTGTTCGTTTCATAATTAATGTATTCATAAATCTCATCAGAAATTATCGTTATCTGAGGGTATTTAGCAATTACTTTGGCAATGGATTTCAATTCGTCATAGGTATAATATCCTCCTGACGGATTACATGGCGAGCTAAAAAGTACAGCTTTGGTTTTCTCAGTAATAGCTTCTTCAAGCTGTTCTGCAGTCACTTTGAAATCGGTAACATAAGATGTAGGAAGCATTACAGAAGTTCCACCCATCATTTTTACCATTTCATCGTAGCTTACCCAGTATGGTGCAGGAAGAAGAACTTCATCACCATCATTGATAATAGCGGCCAAAACGTTGATAATAGCCTGCTTAGCTCCATTGGAAACACAAATCTGGGTAGGTTTATATTCCAGATTATTATCTCTTTTTAATTTATATGCAATAGCCTCACGCAGTTCCAGAAATCCGGGAACAGGAGAATAGTGGCTGTAATTTTGATTGATGGCATCGAATGCTGCCTGTTTGATATTGTCCGGAACATCGAAATCCGGTTCGCCAAGAGTTAAGCTAATCACATCTATTCCGCTGGCTTTCATTTCTCTGGCTTTGTTTGACATTACAAATGTCTGGGAGTATCCTAATCTTTTTACTCTATCTGAAAGTTTATCCATTGTATTTTTTTGAATTTTAACAAATATATAATAAAAACGTGGTGTGGAGGTAATAAAAATAAAGGTACTTTAAAGATTTTTGTCAGGTTTTAGTCAAAACTTCTTTTAGGTTATAAAAATCATTTCTTTTGGTGTATGAGACTAATTTTAATCTTATTTTAGCCAAAAACTTAATTCCATGAAGAAGATATTCAAAGCACTTTTTTTGTTATCCGTGCCGCTTTTATATGCACAGAATTACCGTTTTGTCTACGAGTATAAGATGAAACCAAATATTGAAAAAAAGGATTCTGTAGTGATTGATTATATGAACCTGGATACGGATGGAAAAAAATCCTATTTCACTAATGCTGTTAAATATGAAAGAGATTCAGTATATCAGGCAGACAAAAATTATTCTGCATTGTTGAAAGGCAAAAATTATGACCGTAATCTGAACTATATTATTGAGAAAAACTATTCCCAAAAGACGATAAACCTGTATGATAAATACAAAAGCGTAAGTCTGGTAACTATAGATCAGGAAATCCCAAAATGGAAAATTGAAAATGAGTTTAAAAAGATTAACGATCTGAACTGCCAGAAAGCGGTTGCAGATTATAAAGGCCGAACTTGGGAAGCGTGGTTTAGCAAGGATTTTCCCATAAGCGATGGCCCATACAAATTCAGTGGTCTTCCGGGGCTTGTTGTTGCCATTAAGGACGGGGACAATGATCATGGTTTTGAATTGGTTCAGATTAAGAAAATTAAAGCAATCACAGCTTTTGTACCGAAAAATAATAAGCAGATGAGTGGTGAAGAATATAGAAAGCTTATTAAGAATTATACTTTTAATCCGGCAGAAGACATTGCGGCGATGAATATGGATTCCAAAAGCGGAACGATGGAAATGCAACTGAAGGACGGTTATGTTGCTCAGCTGGATATCAATAAGCTCAAAAAATATGGAGCAAAAATGGATGATGTGATCGCAGAAATGCTAAAAATGGGCACTAATCCTATTGAAAGAGATTAAAATAATTTCTCATAAGGGATGATTTTGCAGCGTAGGGTTTTGTATCTTTAACAATCTAAGATCTGTTATATGAGGTATTCCGTTTTTTTATTACTGATTTCCTGTACTGTTTTTTCTCAGAAGCATTCAAAAGATGACGAAGTGAAAAAATATGTCTCGCAGGTGAATGAGGATTCATTAAAATCATATATAGGAAAGTTGGTAAGCTTTGAAACCCGGCATACCTTGAGTTCGATAGATGATTCTAAACACGGAATAGGTGCCGCAAGGAATTGGGTGATCAGGAAATTCAATGAATATGCTAAAAATTCCGGTGGAAGAATGGAAGTATATCTACAGCAGGAAGATATTCAGCCGGATGGAAAACGAATTGATAAAGTGGCAAATCTTGGAAATGCTGTTGCTTTTCTCAAAGGAACAGATCCGAATGATAAGAGAATTTTCCTGATCGGAGGCCATCTGGATTCAAGAGTTACTGATGTGATGAACAGGACTTCCAAAGCACCTGGTGCCAATGATGATGGGAGTGGAGTAAGTGCTGTGATAGAGTCTGCGAGAATACTGAGCAAATCTTCGTTTCCGGCGTCTGTCATTTTCGTGGCCTTTTCGGGAGAAGAACAATCTTTGTTAGGCTCTAAACAATTGGCTGAAAAAATTAAAAGAGAAAATGGGCAACTGGAAGCTGTTTTGAATAATGACATGATTGGTAATCCCAAAGCAGGAGAAACTGGAGAAATCAACACCCGTATACTTCGTGTGTTTAGTGAAGGATTGCCTTACAAAGATCTGGATAAAAAGGCAATGACAATCAGAAATCTTGGTTTTGAAAATGATAGTGAATCCAGGCAGCTGGCTCGTTATATCAAAGAAATTACAGAACAATATGTCAACGGATTAGAGATTAAACTGATCTATAGAAATGACAGATTTTTGCGTGGAGGAGATCATACCAGCTTTGTGAATAACGGATTTCCTTCTGTAAGACTGACCGAATATTATGAAAATTACGATCATCAGCATCAGGACATAAGAATTGAAAATAATAAGCAGTATGGTGATCTTCCTGAGTTTATAGATTTTAAATATCTGAAAAAGAATGTCGCAGCCAATGTTGCCGTATTGGCAAGTCTTGCAAAATCTACCTCGAAACCAGAGAAAGTTGAAATGGATGTGAAGGAACTGACAAATTCAACAACTTTACATTGGGAAAAGCCAAAATCCGGAATCCCCGCAGGATATTATGTGCTGGCAAGGGAAACAGACAGTCCGGTATGGCAGAAAAAAATATTCACCACTGAACTTTCTATGAAGATTCCGCTTTCGAAAGACAATTATATTTTTGCTGTACAGAGCGTGAGCTCGTCAGGAAACCTGAGTGTCCCTGTCATACCAGGAATTGCAAAGTGATGGATTTTACTGAAAACCAGAATTTACTGCCGGATCAGGAAAAGTAGATTTGAATACAAGAGAAATAAAACTTATTTTTGCGGTTTATAATAATTCACATGTCTGCATCGTTACTATTAAAATATTTCCCGGATCTTACTGAAAAACAGAAAGAACAGTTCTCAAAACTGGAAAGTCTGTACAATGAATGGAATGAAAAGATCAATGTAATTTCCAGAAAAGATATGGAATCACTGTATGAAAAGCATATTCTGCACTCGTTGGGAATTGCAAAAGTGATGGAATTTGCACCGGGAACCAAAGTTTTGGATATCGGAACCGGAGGTGGTTTTCCAGGTATTCCTTTGGCGATCCTTTTTCCTGAAACAGAATTCACGCTGATTGATTCTATTGGTAAGAAAATCAGTGTGGTACAGGCTGTGGCAGATGGAGTAGGACTTACTAATGTAACGGCTATCCATGGAAGGGCAGAAAAGCTTAAAGAAAAATTCCACTTTGTAGTCAGCAGAGCGGTAACTCAAATGCCGGAATTTTTAAGATGGCTGAAGGGGAAATTTGAAAAAGAACAGTTTAACCCTAAACATAACGGAATTTTATATTTGAAAGGCGGTGATCTTGCTGAAGAGCTTGCCGGACTTAAATGTGAAATTTTCAATCTTAAACACTATTTTGATGAAGAGTTTTTTGATACGAAGAAAGTAGTTTATGTATCAAAAGGTAATTTTAATTCCTGATTTTTATGTGAATAAGGAATAATTTTTGCTAATATTTGTTAATAATCAGAAAAGTAAAGGTTATGAAAAAACTTTTAAATATTGGATTTTCAGTATTCGTGCTAGGCGTGCTTCTGGTTTCGTGTGATGATGATGATTATCATACCATTGAATCTATTGGTAAAATCAAAATAGACAGCGTAAAAATTGTCAATGATACCATGGATGTCTTTGCGATACAGAGTATCAAAACTTATTCCACTTATCCGTCTCATTGTGAGGGTTTTTACGGATATGATTATGTTTACAATACCAATCTGGAAAGAACGGTTACTTCCTATAAATATATTACCAACGGACCTTGTACACAAGGGAATTACGTGGGAGCGAATCAAATCAACTTCAGCCCTCAAAGAAAAGGTACTTATACTTTTAAATTCTGGAATGGAGGAAATAACTGGATCACGAAAACAATTGTAGTGGAATAATGAGATTGACTTTTGTATTATGTTTATTGGCAGCGCAGGCTGTATCCGGACAGAAAATTATCTGGGAAGAAGGCAAAAAATTAACATGGGATAACTTTAAAAGCCCGGTTAGCAAGAAAAAGAATCCTGATGTAGCAGCATATACCCATTGTGGCTGGGAGTTTTATTCTGAAAAATCTTCCAATCCAAAAGCGCCGGTTACGATTACCATTAAAACGCTCTTTCATGAAGATAAATCCTGGAAAGATGTCAAAAGAATGGATGATTATATCCTGCTGCATGAACAAAAGCATTTTGATATTGCAGAATTATTTGTGAGAAAATTCAGAAAGGCTGTTGCTGAAAAAATTAAAAATTCTGGAGATTATAATAAATATTTCAAAGCAATTTATAACGGAATCGCTATTGATTATAAAAACTTCCAGATGGCCTATGACAGCGAAACCCGTCATGGAATCGATAAAGAAAAACAAACCGAATATAATCAGTTGATTTCTGAACAACTAGACAACTTAAAAAGCTATAAAACCCTTTGAAATTCCTCAATAAGATCATCCACGAACTGCTATCACAAAACACTGACCTTTCTGCGTTTAATATCATTCTACCCGGAAAACGTCCCATTGTGTTTGTCAGACAGATTCTGGAGGAAAATAACTATTCAGGGTTTCTTCCCAACTTTTTTACCATCGAGGAGCTTATCAATAAAATAGCGGATCATCAGACTATTCAGGGAATTCCGTTGTGGCTTTTCTCTTTTGATGTATACCGAAGCCTGAATCTTATCCCAAGAGATGATTTTTCCGATTTTCTGAAATGGTTTCCCACCTTACAGAAGGATTGGGATGATATTCTCAAATTTTCAGACAGTGATCAGGCAGTTCTGCAGTATATGTTTGATGAGGAAAGGATCAAAGAATGGGCTCAGGACCTTGGAGAGGATGACGATGTTCCAAGAAAAAAGTTTCTTAATTTCTGGCAGAATATGAACGTTTTTCTCCCTGTTCTAAAAGAAAGATTGCAGGAGAGGAACTGGGCAACTTCCGGAATGATTCACGAGGTGGCTAAAGCCAGGATTGCCGACTTTGCAAAAAATACCAAAGAAGAATTTGTTTTTTGTGGTTTCAATGCCTTTACTCCAGTAGAAGAAAAGCTTGTAAGAAGCCTTTTGCAGTGGAATAAAGCGCAGTGCTTTTTTCAGGCAGACCGTTATTATTTCGATGATGAGAGACAGGAAGCCGGAAAATTCCTTAGAAATCATAAAACATGGAAAGAGTTTGATGATAACAGGGCTTTTCAGTGGATAGAAGACGATTTTAATCAACCTAAAAAAATTAAGGTATACGAAGTGTCCGGGAATGTAACCCAGACCAAAGTATTGCCTGAGATCTTTAAAGAGATCAATAATAAAACTTACTCCAATACTGCGGTAGTGCTGCTGGATGAAAACCTTCTTCCTGCCAGCCTTGATGTGATGCATGGTGTTGATAATTTGAATATTACAATGGGATTTCCGTTGAAAAACTTATCTTTCTCCAATGCAGTGAAACGTCTTTTCTACCTGCAGAAACAATTGGAAAAAAACAAACTGTCTTATTATTACAGAGATGTTTTCCCCATTTTGGAAGAACTTCCCAAATCTGTAGAAGATGAACAGATTATCAATGATTTTAAAGCCAAAGTAGAAGAGAGGAATATTGTCTATATTTCTCGAAAACTTTTACATGAACTGCTTAGTGGTCTGTCTTATTATGGACTTCTTCAAAAAGCAACAGGAACCAACGGCTATCTGGATATGCTTATTGAGTTCTGTCAGCAGGTAAAATGGCTTGAGATAGATGATATTCAGTATGAGAATGTCTCTCACTTTGAAAATGCATTCAGAATCATCAAAAACCAGTTGACTCCCTACAATATTGAGATCAAAATGGAAACGCTGGAAATCCTGATTAATCAGCATATCAATTCTGAGAGTATTGATTTTCAGGGAGAACCTCTGAGAGGACTTCAGATCATGGGACTACTGGAAACGCGTCTTCTTAACTTTGAAAACGTTATTCTGCTTTCTGTAAACGAAGGAAAACTTCCGCTTGGAAACTCTCAGAATACCTATATTCCTTTTGATATCCGAAGGTTCTTTGATCTTCATACTTTTCTTGAAAATGACAGCATTTATGCCTATCACTTTTACAGGCTGATTCAGGATGCGAAAAATGTACATTTGCTGTACAATGCTTTAAGCTCTGGAGTGAATACCGGCGAGAAGAGCCGTTTCATTACACAGATCGAGATGGAGAGTTCTCATGACATCGAACATCTCATTATTGAAAATTCTTCTGAACCTATTGCCACCAAACCCATAGAAATTTCCAAGACACAAATTGTACAGGATCGTCTTCAAAAATGGAAGGAAAAAGTATCAGCTTCCCATCTGACGAGTTATCTTTATAATCCGATTGATTTCTACCTTTCCAAGATTTTAAACACTTCGGAAACGGATGAAATTGAAGAGGAGCTGTCGATAAAAAATTATGGAAATCTAGTCCATTATTCACTTCAAGAAGTTTATGAGGTATTGAAGGGTAAGGTTTTAAAAGAAAGTGATTTAAAGAATTCAGTTAAAGCAGTAGATGAATATATAAATATTGCTATTGAAAAACTGAAGCACCAGCCGGAATTCTATGAAAAAGGAATGAATTATATCCATAAGGCCATTGCTAAAAAGGTAATTGAAAATGTGCTGAATCATGATCTTGAACTCATAAAACAGGGCAATAAACTGGAGATCATTGATATTGAAAGAAGGTTTGAAAATATAGATTTTCCTCTCGATGGAAATGATAAAATTTCTTTCTTTGGATTCATTGACCGGATTGATAAGCTGAACGGTACTCTAAGAATTATTGATTATAAGACAGCGAAGATTAAAAATCTCAATGTAAAGATTGATCAGGATAATGTAGATGAATATTTTCATAACAGCGACAGGAAGCAGGCACTTCAGCTTTGTATTTATCATTACGTTGTTCAGCACCTTCCTGAGTTTTGGGGATTCCCGATTGAAACAGGAATATGGAGTTTTGCAGACGCTAAGAAAGGAATGGTTTCATTGCAGTTCGATAAAGGAAATATTGACGATGCCATGAAATCGGTTAAAAGCCTTATTCTTGAAATCCTTAACCCGGATATTAATTTCGTGGAAACTATAAAAACGTATTAAAAATAGCTGACATGTATTGGGAAACATGTCTGGTCTGAAAAATGAGGGAATATTTGTTTTTAAGTTATAGACTGAAATGCATTTATTTACTTCACAGAATAGTCAGTTAATCAGGTAACTTTTTGTGTATCTTTACTACTTATTAAAAACTTTTAAAGTTTAAATCAGATACATTAAGCAGCACCAATGAAAAAGATCCTGATATTTTTAGCTATTGCTTTTTCTCTTATTATCAAATCTCAGCAAAAGAATGATTCTCTGAATATTGCTCTTCAGAATGTAACTAAAGACACAAAATTTGGGCTTGCTCTTAGTGGTGGAGGTGCAAAGGGGTTTGCCCATATCGGAATTCTCAAGATGATTGATTCATTGGGAATTAAAGTAGATTATATCACAGGAACCAGTATGGGAGGTATTCTGGGAGGTTTATATGCAATGGGATATAACGCAGATCAGCTGAAACATACAATCTATAAAATGGATTGGAACAGGATTCTGAGCAATAAAATTCCTTATAATAAAGTAAATATCAGTGAAAAGGATGAATACGACAAATATATTCTTGAATTTCCGGTAGTCAAAGGATTTCCGACTCTTCCGAGTTCTTATATTGAAGGACAGTACATGGGAGAGGTTCTTAATACGCTTACTTTCAATGCAAAACATATCAACGATTTCAGCAAACTGAGGATTCCCGTGCAGCTTACTTCTTCCGATATTGAAAACGGAGGTCTGGTAATGCAGAAAGAAGGATCACTACCGTTGGCTATTCGTTCTACACTGGCCATTCCTGCCGCTTTTGCTCCTGTTTATATTGATGGGAAACTTTTGGTGGATGGCGGTTTGGATCGTAATTATCCAGCCAATGAGGTGCGTGAGATGGGTGCTGATTTTGTTATTGGTGGATACACGGGTTTCAGGCTTTTTACGAAAAAGGAGATTGAAAACCCGATGAAGATGATTTATCAGACTCATGCTATCCGTTCGGTGGAGGATTTTAAGCATCAAAAAGAACTCTCTAATATTCTCGTAGATTTTGTAGATCCATTGGGAGAAATTACAACGAAGGATTTTGCCAGATTCAGAAAGATTATCAAAATAGGAGAGGTTGAAGCCAGAAAGCACCTGCCTGAGTTTGTAGCTCTTGCAGAGGCGCAGCGAAAAGCCGGAATTACGTATGAACATATGATGATTGAAGAGGTGAAACTGCCCACCACAAAATTTACTTTTAATGAAGAAGACGGAACGCCTATTACTGATGCGGCAGAAATTGAAGTACTGAAAAAGCAGATGGGGCTTACGGAAGGGAAGTATTACGATGCAAAAACCGTTAATGAAGCTATAGACCGTGTGTTTGGAATGCGCCAGTACGTTAAAGTGTATTATACCTACACGAATGTAAACGATGGTCTTGTGATGAATGTATTTGTGAAAAGAGCGAAAAAAGGAGCGTTTAAACTCGCGCTGCACTATGATACTGAACAGTCCGTAGGGATTATTGTCAATTATACGTACAGAAATATTCTTCTCAACCGATCAAGATTTCTGGCAACAGTGGATATTTCTGAACGTTTCAAAGCTAAACTTGCTTACCAGCAGTTCTTAGACAGTGGAGAGCGTCTGTGGCTGGATCTGGAAGCCAAAATGGTTCACCTGAAAAGTAATGACCTGAACTTCAGGCTGTATGATATCAGTGAAGATGGCGGGGACCGTTTTCCTAACCATATGTACCGTAATATAACCGGAAAGATTGCGCTGAATTATAACATCAATCCCAATGCTTATCTATCTCTGGGAACGGAATTTAGTACGGAAAGAATGTATAGTTTACTGGATAAGGTCGATCAATCAAAAGTAGATAATTACAGCAAGAAGCTTTATAACCACAGTAATTTCAATACTTTCCTGAAATTTGAACAGAACAATCTTAATAAAAGATATTTTACTACAAAAGGAAATCATCTTCAGGTGAGTACAAGATTTTATTACGGAGATCAGTATGAGCTTTATGATCTGAACACCGTGCAGCCTCTCTTGTACCTGATCCTTAATCCAAAAGAATCTTACTATTCCGAGCCTAAAAACCTTGTTTCATTCACATTAAATGAGAACTTTTTTTACCCGATCACAAGAAGGCTGACGGTAAAGGCTAACGTGTTTTTGGGTGCGAGTTTTGGATCAAAGAAAGAAGATCAGGTTCCCTATCTGTTTTTGAATCAAAAGTATAATCTGGGAGGGAGCGAATACAATTACGATCTGCTAAGCCCTGAATTCAACGGTCTTCGCCAAAAAGAACTTCCGATGACTTCGGTAGCTAAGGCTGCCATTTCATTTCAGTACAGAATTATGAAAAAACTTTATCTTACCCCTTCGTTCAGCTATGGAAAGGTAAGTGAAGAACTTTCTCCTTTTAATGACAGTTTTGATATGTTTGGTTATGGACTAAACCTTGGCTACGAATCTCTTATCGGTCCTATCAGTATGAATATTTCCAGAAACAGCCAGCTTGACTTTTCAAGGATCTATTTCAGTATTGGCTTCAAATTCTAAACAAAAATTTTATCAATTTAGAAGATAGTAAAAATCCTTTTATCTAAATAAGTACTTTAGATAAAAGGATTTACTGTTTATAGAATCAATTATTTAATCTATTTTCTTGGGATTTCCGGTCTTGGCATTTTGTAATAGCTTCCGGACATACTTTTTAAAAATGCAACAATGGCATCTATCTCCTGCTCATTCAGATGTAGAGGCTTTATCAGATGATCTGTGACCGGAAAATTAGGATCAGCTTTTTTTTCTTCCGGAGTAGGGTTAATCATCTGCATTCCGCTGTTGTATAAACTGACAACACCATGCATGTCATCCATCAGTCCGTTATGCATCCATGGAGCAGTGTAATCAAGATCTCTCAGCGAAGGGGTTTTAAATTTACCGGTATCATCAGAATTTTTGGTGATATGATAGAGACCCAGATCCTCATATTCCCGTTTGTAATAAGTAAGCCCTATGTTGTGAAAAGATTCGTCTGTAAGATTTTTTCCGTAGTGACAGTTCATGCACCTTGCTTTGGTACGGAAGAGATGCATCCCGTAGATTTCCTTATCACTCATGGCTTTATAATCACCTTTAATGAAATTATCAAGTTTGCTGGGCTGACTTCTGATTGTCCTTTGGAAAGTAGAAAGAGCTTTGGCGATTTTATCAAATGTAATCTTATCAGTTTGATAGACATCTTTAAAAAGCTTCTTGTATTCTTTAAATTTTGAAAGTTTTCCGGCCAGCTTTTCCGGCTTCATATTCATTTCGTTATGAGCAGAAATAGGTCCTACAAGTTGTTCTTCCAATGTCTTGGCTCTTCCGTCCCAGAAATAGGATTGGCGATCCGCAATATTGAAAAGCGATTGTGTATTTCTTTTTCCCTGCAAATGATCGGTTCCCAATGCCACTTCCTGACCGTCTGCCCAGCCCAGTTCAGGGTTGTGACAGCTGCTGCAGGATACCTGGCTGGATTGTGACAGTTTGGGATCAAAAAACAGCTTTTTTCCAAGTATTACTTCGGGTAATTCCTGTGTATCATAATAATTGGAATCCCATTCTATGGCTTCAAATTCTTTCCATTTCACCTCTGCATCCACTGTAGGTTTGGGCCAGTATTGTACAGGTCTTTTATATTGTTCTATAGTTTCTCCATAGTCTACTTTGTATTGTTGAAGAGTATGCTGCATAGAGAATAGAGCAATTCCTCCAAGAACAACGAATAATTTAATATCTGAAAATTTTATCATCATGTGTTTAAAATATACTTCCTATACTGACTGCCAATAAAGTATTGCTGCCATTGTTAAAATTACTGTAGATCATCTTAGCTCCTACAAAAGCATTTTTCACGACAGGGAAGTTGAAATGAAAATGAATATCAAGTTTTGCCTGCCAGAAATCCGAAGACTGAAAGACATAATTTTCCTGAAGCATTGTATTGATGGAAGGTTTTCCGGAATTGTTGAAAAGCGCATCTTTTTGATAGACATTGGTAGCTGAAAGTCCTGTTACAACAGACAAGGTCTGCAGATTTTCGAAAGTTTTCAACCATTGATAATCCGCTCCATACATAAGTTTACTTAATTCTATTCTTGATAGAGGACTGCTGTACTTTTCTTTTTCCTGAACCCATCCAAAGAAGGGAAGCAGAGATGATTTTGCCTTTTCATTGCCCACCTGTATAAGCCCTTTGAAAATAATAGTATTGATCTTATGGTTGTATTTTTCCACACTTCCGATCTGTATATAATTTCTTGAGTTCTCGTTCATAAAGAGGTTTTCTGTTCCTTTTCTTTCTGTACTGCTTCCTTCTGCAGAAATTCCCCAGACTGTTTTTTCTGAATCAAAGAATTTTCCAGCCGAAAAGGTAAACTGCTGTTCATCAATTTTTGAGGCATTCAGATCTGCATATTCTGTCAATAATTTATCAAGATTAAACTTTTTAAGACCTATATTCAGATACCAGTTTCTGTTGTCTGCTTCAAAGATCTGTAAACCTCCTCCGTAAGACCAACCTTCGTAATAGGCCTGACGAAGTTTTCCGGAAAGCAGCTCGTTGTAATTTCCCAATCCACTCATATTATAAATCATAGGGTATCCCTGATTGCTTACAAAGCTCAGATAGTGTTTTTGAGTATATTTTTCAGCATGTACATAAGCTCCAACTCTGAACTTCTCCAGAATCAGTTTATCAGCTCCCATTGCCAAAGAAAAATGAGCCGCTGTATTTTTCGGTCGTGGATCTATATCTCTGTAACTCAATGTTGCCTGGTAACTTCCTGTAATTCCTAAAGTGTAAGTGTCTATTTTTCTGGAATATCCTCCTGAAAAGCTATAGTTTTCAAATTTCATATCACCACCCACACTGTCCGCTGCTACATAAGGATAGATGAGATCATAATCTGAATTTTCATTCCATACCATGTGCTTATTTTTCCCTTGTGTGTAAGAAGCATTTCCCCAAACTGAAGTTTTATCATCGAGCTTCTGTAAACTGTACACTTCCGCGCCCCATAAGTTTATTCCTTTTCCTTTTTGTTGCAGCTGGTTAGGAGTGTTGCTTTTTTCTGTCAATACATTAAAAATAGTGCTGCTATACTTCCTTGCCCCGGAATAACTGGCCGGATTAATGGTAATACTGTTTTTAATAAGCCTTTCAAAGCTATATTCTTCACGCACTTTCTCTGTGATAGTGTCATTGATCTGGGCATGCATTCTTATCCCTGAAAAGGAGCTGAACAGGATAGATATGGAAAGAAAATATTTCATTTTAATTGAATAAAGATGGCTTTACACCATGTTCAAAGTCTGTTGTGGAGTTATTGGTATCTTTAAGGATATTTTTACCATCTATTGTTTTTCCTGTCACTTTTCTGCGGACAGCTTTTCCGAAACGATTTTTATCTCCGTCAAAAGTAGTTACAGAAGTCCATCCCATATCTAGAGAAGGTGAAGTTACCAGCCATTGGAATGAATCCTGTACACTTAAATTAACGGCATCTGTGATCCACTCATTAGGAATTTTAACAGCAGTTCCGTCCATGGGATATACATCACCGTTAATGGTAAGGTTATATGTGTAAGTATAAGAGTTTTGAGCAACCAGAGTTTCATTAGTCATTCCCTGTGGCATACGTGCCAAAGCATAGGCATAATATCCTTGGGTATGAATTACCATTTTTTCAAAAACATTCACCATTTTCGGAACGGTAGGATTGTCAATGTCATCTGAGTCTTCCTTGAAAATCTGGAAGTTGGCATTGGATAGATTAATAGAAGAAGGGTTGAAATCTTTATGATTAATAGCGTCTTCTGCAATAATAATGGATTCTCCGGCTTTTACGGGATAGATGGTTCCATTTCCCGGAATTCTGATGATGGCACCTGCAGATAGAGTAGTTGCCATGATATTGGGGCTGTAATCCTGTTTTTCATTGGTCATAAAACTGGATTGAATTAGTAGCATACCATCTGCATACAAAGTCTTGTCCGTATTATTGGTAATTTTAAAATACTGATCACCGAAATACATCGCTCCCTGTGGTGTTTTTGTTCCGGTAAAGAAGACTTCTTCTAAGATCAGATCACTGCTGTTACCTGATTTCAAAGAGAGATCCAGCGTTTTGCTGGTTTCATTACCATTGATAACGATTCCGTTTTGTACGCCGGCAACTTTAGCTTCTACCGATCCGGAGTTATCACCATATATAATGCTTCCTTCCGCAGTAATGTTGTACGTTCCTGAAGGAAGGACAACTTGCAAAACGTTGGTGTTTTTAAGTTCCTGAGTAATAGTAAATCCTGAATTTAACTCTTTGAAACTGATCGAAAGGTTTTTATATTCTTTAACCTGAATATTGTCAGGAACTACTTTAAGTTCCAGCTTTAATGAGGTTTTTGCTTCCGGAGCTTCATTGGAATCTGAAGAACAGGCTGTAATGGCAAAAGCTGCGCACAATACGAACAGTGTTCTTAATACATGTTTTAACATAATTTATTGAATTGAAATTGTTTATAAGTTGAAATTGATTTCCATTCCGAAATAAGGATCATAAGCTCCTTTTCTGTTGATGGTAAATCCGTTGATGTTGTAGGGAGTATAATAATTGAATAATCGGTTTGCAAACATAGAGACCACAACTGCTTTATTTCTGAAGCTTTTGGTTACTTTCATATTGAGATTCATTTCCATAGGCCTTCTTGTGGTATTGTATAAATCCTCATTCTGAGCAATGATCAGGCTTTCCAGAATAGTTCCTTTTACAGAATCAGGGTTATAGGGAAGTACAGAGCCATTCTGGTCCACATAATGACTTGGAATTCCGCTCATAGGAAGAATTTGCCTCGTAGAATACCAGGAAAACTGGAATGATGAAGAAAAAACAAGATCCAGACGGGGAAAATAAGTATCCAGCATCAGATTAGTATTCAGCACTTCATTCACCGAACTGGGTTCCATTCCTTCATACAATCCAAGGTAAGGATAAGGTCTTCCGTTGATCAGTAAATCTCTTCCTCTGTATACCGGCAGACTATTGCCATATTTTGTTCGGAACCATGCTCCGTTTAAAGTAAATCTTGTATTGATCCCAGGAATTCTGTTGGAAGAATATTGAAATTCAATCCCTTCTTTGTCCACTTTGCTGCCATTTCGCTGAGTCGTATAGAGAAAGTTTTCATTCACTGTCTGGTAGGGAAGTGTATTCACATCCGGCGGGGAAGTGATGGCATCATGATTCAGTCCTGAAGTATCATATTTTTTATATTGATACAGAGCATATTCATTCATAGAACGGAATGCATTACGCATATTTTCTTTGAAAACCGTCACAGACAGCTGATGTGCTCCCAGACTGAAATCAACTCTTGCTTCAAATTTTTCATTCATAGCAGGTTCTATATCTGGATTCTGTGGATTGTAAATCAGTGTTTTATAATTGATTCTTCTGTAGTTTGGGTTATTATGAAAATAATTCAGCTGCTGGATATCTTTATAAATGAGTTCCGGATACAGAAGATTGAGATCCGGGAATAGACTTTGCTTACCATATCCTAATGTTAATGCTAAAGTTGTCTTTTTGTGCATCAACTCAAAAGAGGGAAGTTCCCATTGAAAATTGGCTCTGGGATCTGCATACCAATTTCCGTTCATTTTGAAAGAAGAAGGTAAATTCATCATGGTATTTCCTCTTAATCCTAAAGCCAGTGTAAGTTTGTGCTTACCCACATTCAATGAGTTGATAGACTCCAGGAACAATGCAGAAGTCATGTAAGCAGGAATATCACGATACGCACGCGGTCTGAAGGTAGCCTTAGGGTCTATAGGTCTGTAGATGTCAAATAATTGTCCTTTGCCCCAGTTTTTACTCATTTGCCAGTCGAATCCGGCGTTGAACTCATGCGTCGTCGATTGAGAATTAAGCTGAAAATTATTAATCATTTTGACAAAAAGATCAAGAGGCTTTCCGTCTACTGTATAATTTGAAATATAGCGTGGTTCAGGGTAGTAACCATCGTATTCTCCTTCGATTCTGGATAGAGGAAAGGCCGTGGCATTTTCAAGCTGGATAAATTTAGTCTGCTTTATTTTCTCAAACCTCTGATTGATCGTTGTCTGAATTTCAGTGGAACGGTAGAACGATGGTTCGTTTTTAGTATAATTGAAGATATTGGAAAGGCTCAGGAAATGATTATTCACTTCATAAGAATTCAGTTCAGACAAATCGATATCCGGATCAGATTTTGAACCATCCAGAGAACCTGTATAACTGAGATTACTTTGCCATTTTGCCGTTCCATGATCATATTTTTTTTCTTTAACAATACCAAGATGGGCGGTGATTCTTTTATAGCTTTCCAAACGGTCTCTTGGGTCGGTCTTTGCATTCAGATAATCCAGTCCTGCATTGATTTTCAGATCTTTTTCTTTATTTTCAAAACCTTTGCTCACTGCAAATAGTTTGCTGTAACCATCTGCCTTAAATCTT
The DNA here is from genome assembly GCF_002025665.1 of Chryseobacterium indologenes. GTDB lineage: Bacteria > Bacteroidota > Bacteroidia > Flavobacteriales > Weeksellaceae > Chryseobacterium > Chryseobacterium metallicongregator. The sequence continues at coordinate 2,084,158 of NZ_CP018786.1, forward strand.
GCCTTCCATCTTGTATAGCCGGATTTGTTGGTAATTTTTACAATTCCTGAGGTAAGATTTCCATAGATTACAGAAGGAATTCCACGAAGAACCTCCACACTTTCAATTTGGTCTGTAGAAATGGTTCGCATGTCTACACCGCTGTTTACAGTAAGTCTTCGCTTCAGTCCGTTATTGGTTTTGTCTAAAAAATCATAGGAATACTGAAGATTAGCATTAGAATTTAAAGGAGCACCATCCACCAAAAATGTTGTTCCCATAGAAGAGGTGTTGTAATCAGTACCTGGTCTTCCGGTTTCACGGAGACTGATTTTGTTTGCCTGATTAAGAACCGGATCATTGGATCTTCCGCCGGGAAGAAGCTCCAGAAGCTCGGAAAAACTTGACGGCTGCAAATGTTGCATAGCCCGTTGAGTAATGATGGAAGAAGAGGTAAGCCCTTTTCCTTCTTTGGCTGTAATCACGACTTCTTCGATGGTGTTGAGTTTCTCCTGGACGGGTAAGATAAATGTTTCTGTTTTTGATACAGATATTTTACCGGAATATCCAAGAATTCCATTTTTCCAGGCTTCTGTTTTATATTTTCCAGGAATTAATGAAATTACTGCTATTCCTTTTTCATTTGTAGAAACTGAATAGAAATTTTCTCCGTTGTAGATCTTGATTTCAGAGCCATTTATCAAATTTGAATCAAGACTTTTTATTTCAAACGTGATGGTGAATTGTAGGTTTTGCGCCTTGACGGCTGTCATTGTAATGATAAAAATAAGAAAACTGAGAAATCGAAGCCTCAAAGGAAAGCGGGAGTCATGATGTACCATCTGGCATTATTCTTTCGGCAAAAGTAGCGTCCTCAATGCAAGTTTACTAATTTTATTTAGAATAATTCAAAATAAATGACAAGAATCATTTGTTGTATTTTGATGTAATTTTTGTTAAAAGTTTAAAATGAATGCTGTAAAATGATAAATTATAATGGATTACGTAATTTTATGAATTTCAAAATAAAATTTATCTCCAATTATTTTTAGTGGAGTTATTTGGGCTGTTTATTCATAAAAAAGCACTTCATTGCTGAAGTGCCAAAAATTAACTTGAAATGAGATATGAAGAGTGATTGATTTTACAGTTTTATTTTTTTGTTGATGGTTTTTCCGTTAGAAAGTATGATTTGTACAAGATATACTCCAGATTCTAAGCTTCTGGATTCAAAAATTGGTTTATTAACTTCCTGCTGAACGATCAAAGCACCGGAAATACTATAAATAATAATGTTTTTAATATCATTACCGGATTTAGCTACAATTTGTTGTCTCTGGGTGTAAATATCAGTACTGTTCTCTGATGATATTGTTCCTCCAACCGCTTTACTGAACTGAAGATTGTAGTAAAGAGTAACAACTTCAAACGTATAGTTTCTATTTTCCAGATCCTGAATGTTGATTCCTCCGGCTTCACGATACTGTTTTTGGGAAATACTTTTGATCAATGTTTTATTTTCATCAAAAATATTCACAGCAATAATCTCCTCCTGATCTACTTTTAATTGCAAAACAGATGCATTCACAGATTGTACAATTTCATTTTCGGTAACTTCCTTAGGCGTGTTTTTGATATACGGAATTATTTTATTTTCATTGTTTTCTGATACTTTCAATAAATAAACCCCATCATTTAAATTTGATAAATTTTGGTTACTGGCTGCTCTGCTCTGGGTTTTTTCTTTATTGAAATCTGTAATTTCTATCAGCTGCATATTACCCAGATCCGGTTTGATCTGTGAAGACAGAAGGGAAGGGTTTTCAGATGTTTTCTCTGCAGACTGCTTACCGAAGATTGATCCTGCAATGGCCCATTCATTAAGAAGCCCGCCGCTTCTCAGCGTATTGAATTTAGCATTGGATGCTAAGGTAAAGGGAAGAATTCCTCCCACATGTCCCAGCGGTCCCCAGTAAAAAGAATCCAGTTTATACTTATTCAGATCCCACCATGGATAATAGCCACGCTGAACATCAATAGTTTTAGAAGTATTTTCTGGCGGAATAGCTAAATCTACGGTAGAATGTCCCAATGTCATTGGTGTTTTATTGTACCAGTCATACACATCCTTAGGTTTCATGCATAGTCTTAGCTTGTTATTGGGATTGTTGGTGACATCATTTACGAAGTTGGTGGTAAAGAGCTTTCTCCATATAACAGGACCCCACAGAAGTCCGCCATTATCCTGAACAACATGATAGTTGTATTTATCGAGGTATTCTGCAGATATAACTTCTGAAATGTCATTATTATAAGTTTTATAACCTGTATTGTTGCAGGTATGAAGAACATTTGCCAGGAATGAGGTGAAAGGGTAAATATCTTTTTCAAGGACTCCTTTATTTAACGTTACTCCGGAAAAGTCATAAGGCCCGTCTCCCATGTAGGCATATTTGAATTTTATATTATTGGGATTTGAAATGCTTAATCTTTTCAATGTAGACATCGCAGCATGGGCGCCCTGAGAATATCCAGCTAAGAAATATTCGTCATAACGCTTAATATTCAGTTGGGACAATACTTTATTTGCTGCGGTTATAAAATCTATGGTAGCACCGGCTTCTGTAGCATAATCTACATATGGGTGAGTTCCGTCTCCAGTTCCCATCCCTACGTAGTCGGGTGCCATCAAAATATATCCGTTGAGTACATAAGATAGTTCCACAACAAATCCTGCTGTTAAAGCCCCTTTGAAATTAGACGGAACATTATTTCTGCTGTCTGTAGTTCCGTGATCGGATACTACTGTTGAGAGTTTGAAGGGTACGTTAGGGTACATCAATAATCCTGTAGCTTTTACAAGAACATTGTTTTCATTTTTGGTGTAATAGGTGATTTTGTAACCTTTCAGTCCAAGATTGAAGCTGTTCAGGTAGTTGGCAAATTCCGGAGCATTCTGATCACCAAGATTACCGGCGATAAAATTGATGACTCCTTGTGGTGTTAAATCCAGTTTTTGCTCGGAACTTACAACATCACCCGCCTGCTGTGCAAAGTAAAATGAAGTTGTAAGACTTAATAAAAAAGTTGTAATTTTTCTCATATTGTTTGTTTTTGTGTGGTATTAAAGTAATAATTTTAATAAAATCACAAAAACTTTAGAGTATTAATAATTATTCATTGAATATCAATTCTCTGCAAAGTGAGTAAAATCAAAGAGTCTGACCATTGGCCAGACTCTCTATTTATATTTTTATCTTTTTTAGAAAGCGTTGATTCCTGTAATATCCAATCCGGTAATGAGCAAGTGAACATCATGCGTTCCTTCATAAGTAATTACAGATTCAAGGTTTGCAGCGTGTCTCATCATCGGGAATTCACCCATGATTCCCATACCTCCAAGGATCTGTCTGGATTCTCTGGCAATTTCAATAGCCATATGTACGTTGTTGCGTTTAGCCATAGAGATCTGAGCAGGAGTTGCTTTGTGGGCATTTTTAAGATTTCCTAGCTGAAGACATAATAATTGAGCTTTTGTAATTTCTGTCAGGAATTCAGCCAGTTTTTTCTGCTGAAGCTGGTAAGAACCAATTGGTTTTCCAAACTGTTTTCTTTCTTTAGAGTATTGAACAGCAGTACAGTGGCAGTCAATAGCAGCACCAATTACTCCCCATGAAATTCCATATCTTGCAGAGTTCAGACAAGATAAAGGTCCTTTTAATCCTGTTACTCCAGGAAGAAGATTTTCTTTCGGAACTTTTACATCATTAAATACCAGTTCTCCGGTTTTGGAAGCTCTTAAGCTCCATTTATTGTGAGTTTCAGGAGTGGTGAAACCTTCCATTCCTCTTTCAACGATTAATCCCTGTACTTTTCCTTCCTCATTTTTTGCCCATACTACAGCGATGTGGCATAAAGGAGAGTTAGTGATCCACATTTTAGCCCCATTTAAAAGATAATGATCACCCATATCTTTAAAATAAGTTTCCATTGAACCCGGGTCAGAACCATGGTTAGGCTCAGTCAATCCAAAAGATCCAATCATTTCTCCGGCAGCAAGCTTTGGAAGATATTTCTTTTTCTGTTCTTCAGAACCGAATTCGTTAATGGGGAACATCACCAATGAACTTTGTACCGAAGCTGCAGAACGTACTGCAGAATCTCCTCTTTCCAACTCCTGCATAATCAGACCATAAGAAATCTGGTCTAATCCTGAACCGCCATACTCAACAGGGATATAAGGTCCCAGTGCTCCGATTTTCCCCAATTCTCTCATAAGATTAGGAATATCTGTATGATTTTGAGCGGCCTGATCTATCTGCGGCATTACAAAACTTTCCACCCAGTCTCTTACAGATTGGCGGATTAGTTTATGTTCTTCAGTAAGTAAAGCATCAATTCCATAATAATCAGGGATGCTAGTAAGAGGATAATATGACATGATTTTTTGATTTGGTTAAAAGTAACATTTTTCGTGGTGTCTAGAAAATTTTTTTGAAAACTTGTTTTACTATTGATTTTCAGAGGTGTACTGCTACTTTGTTTATGATTTTAATTAAATTTATATTTTTATGACTCCTCATCATTAGAGATAGGATACTGATTGGTAGAATTATGAACTTCAGTTTTAAATTTATACAGATATGGGGCTTTATTGGCTGAGCCGTCATACAGTTTTTCCATTCTGTCCAGAATATTTAAACTTAAAATTTTTCGCTGAAAATTATTTCTTCTGAATTTCTGTCCTAAAATAGTTTCATAAAGAGCCTGAAGATCTTTCATTGTAAATTTTTCCGGAAGAAGGTTACTTGCTGCAACCTCTGTATTGATATTCATTCTCAGATATTCAAGACCTGTCTCTATAATTCTGTCATGGTCGAATGCCATTTTAGGAAGATTGTTTACTTCAAACCATTCACAGCTTTCATTGAAAGCATCAGGGAAAGTGTCAGTTAGTGAAAAATCGATAAGGCTGCAGTATCCTACTGTAACGAACCGTTGGAAAATCCAGTGATCTTCAGGAACTGTTATTCCTTTATTTTTAAGGAGAATCTGATGTACATTGTTCTCTGTACGGTCTATTCTTCCGAAGGTATGAAATTGTTTCAAAAATAATCCTTTAAGATGTGTTCTTTCAAACAACACTCTTTCAGCAGCTTCTCTAAGATCTTCGTCATTGAAAACAAAACCTCCCGGAAGTGACCATAGATCCAGATCATGATATTTTAAAAGCAAAACTTTCAGAATGTTATTATGAAAGCCGAATATGGTGCAGTCAACAGAAATATGCGCTACGAAATCTTTCGTGTCAATGAGTTCCTGTAGCGTTTCTTTACTTTTTGTGTCTTTGATTTTCATGGCAGTAAAAATAAAACTATTTTCTATTTGTGACAGTAAAATATATAAAACTAATCACAAAAAGCAGAATTACAGAAGATAAGATGTATAATGGATAATAATTTAACAATTGCTTTTCAAACAGAACAGCCATAATAATAGAGCTTACAGAGCTACCCAGGGAAGAAAATATAACAATAAGAGAGGTGAAAAGATTAATCTTATCTTTATCCACCTGCGCAATCATTCTTGAGTTGATCACAGGGTAGAGGGGTGAAAGAAACAAGCCAATAACCGGAAATAAAAAAAGTAAGAATCTGGAATCTTCGGAATCAAAATACTGTATGCCCAGTATAATGATCAGTAAGGTGATAATCAAAGTCATACAAGTAATATAATATCTGGGTAATGAAAATCTTTTGATGATATTGGCTGTAACCGTTCTCCCGGCATAAGAAAAAATGGATAAAAAAGAAGTGGCCTGAAGTGCGAAAAAGGAATTGACCTTCAGGTGGTTTTTATAAAAAGAAGGAAGCCATGAATTGAATCCCTGTTCTACGAAGACAATAAAAAAGACCACTCCTAAAAACAAAGCTACTGCTGGTGTAGTAAACCCTGATAGTTCTGAGAGAATACTCTTGCTTTCCATAGGCTTGGACTCTACTATTTCTATCTTCGAAAGCAGAAAAATGGTAAATACTGATAATAAAGCAATCAGCAAGAAACCAAACTTCCAGAATTCCGAATACTGGCTGGAGATTACCCATCCAAAACCGGTATTCACTACGAAAATTCCAATCATAAAAGAGGCTTCTACATTATTCATCGTCTTTGCCAGAGATTTTTCATCCGAAATATTATTCCTTATAATCCCAAAAACACAGATTTTACCAATAGCGAAACAGGCTCCTATAATCGCAAACCACAATTTATAAAACCAGAAAACCTTTACAAAAGGGAGAAGGCAGGAACAGAATCCAACAATAGCCAGGGCCAGGATCAATGCTTTTTTAGGACCGGTTTTGTTGATAAAGCTCACTGCAAAAAGTGAAATAAAAGCAATGGGCAGATCTTTAAAAGATTCTAAAAGCCCCAGTTCTCCATAGGTGATTTTCTCTTCTGACAACTGCAGAATCACCAATCCCATACAGTTCAAAACCATTGAAAAAATAAGAAAGGTAAGTTTTAGTGGAAGGGAAATTTTGGATGGCTTGACGATCATTTTGGGAGATAACTTTATTAATTTTTTATGATATTTTATGAAATATTGATGCGAAGATAGGGCTTCTAACCCTGAAAAATAAAAGAAAAATTAAAATATTTATGAATAGAATGTTAATTAATTAAAAAAAAATATATTTTTATTGTCTCAATTTGAGAATTAAACAATAACTGTATATGAATGTAAGAATATCAAGAAGCGTAGGAGTGGTTGCCGTCCTCTATTTTACGGCCAACTTCAGTGCCCAGACCAACAAGGCGAAGGACACACTTGCGAAAGAAAACAAAATAGACGAAGTGGTAGTCATCGGTTACGGTACTCAGAAAAAGAGTAATGTAACAGGAGCTATCTCCAGTGTAAGGGCGAAGGATATTGAGGATATTCCTTCAGGAAAGCCTGAACAAGTCCTTCAGGGGAGGGCGGCTGGTGTTTCTGTGGTCACCAATTCCGGACAGCCTGGGTCTGCAGCCACAGTGAGGGTTCGTGGTGTTACGAGTTTTGGTGCAGGAAGTAATGATCCTTTGTGGGTTGTAGATGGTATTGTTGTGGATAATATTGCATGGCTCAACCAGTCTGATATAGAAAATATGGAAATTCTGAAAGATGGTGCCTCTGCAGCAATCTACGGGGTTTCTGCAGCGAAAGGTGTTATTCTTGTAACGACCAAGAAAGGGAAAAAGGGAAAGATGAATTTAACCTATAATGGTTTTTATGGGGTGGGATCGGCGTCAAAAAAATTAGATCTTTTGAATGCCAGCCAATATGGAACTATTATTAATGAAGCTTTAACTAATGCTGGGAAGGCCCCTCGTTTTACTAATCCCCAATCTTTTGGAACTGGTACAGACTGGCAGGATGTTGTTTTTAACACTGCTGAAAGAAAGTCTCATGAATTCAGTCTGAGTGGAGGAAATGACAGATCTACTTTTTATTCTTCTTTCGGATATTATGAACAGGACGGAATTGTCCTGAAAGATATCTCAAATTACAAAAGAATGAATGTAAGGCTGAATTCTACCCATAAAGTTTTTGATTTCCTTACCATTGGACAAACATTCTCCTATACTCATCAAAAAACGAAAGGAGTTAATGCAAATGACGAATTCGGAGGTCCTTTAAGTTCAGCGATCAATTTAGATCCTATCACACAGGTAGTGGTTACAGATCCTGCCTTATTGAATACAAGCCCATATAATAATGCAGGTATTTCTCCTTATCTGATTAGAGATGCTTTCGGAAATCCGTATGGTGTATCAACTATTGTAGAGAATGAGATGACAAACCCACTGGCATTCAGACAAACTCAGCTTGGAAGATACAACTGGTCTGATGATTTTGTGGCGAATATATTTGCAGAGTTAAAGTTTTTACAACATTTTACTTTCAAAACTACCCTTAACGGAAAGCTATCTTATTGGGGAAAAGAGCAGTTTACCCCTAAATTTTATCTTAATACCAATTCAAGAAACACAGTATTTAACAGCTTCTTAAGGGAAAGCAATAGAAAACTGGAATGGAATACAGAAAATACATTGACGTATCAGAATAAATGGGGAAATCATAATTTGAGTGTATTAATCGGACAGGGAGCTTACTTTTATAATATAGGTTCTGGAAATAATACCACCTATATCAATCTGCCGGTTAATAACTGGGAGGACGCGTCCTTTAATTTTGATGTTCCTCAGGAAAATCGTTCAACATCGGCTTATGATGGTGTTGAAACCCATAAGGCCTCTTATTTTGCCAGAGTGATTTATGATTATGAAGATAAATATCTGTTTACAGGTACAATCCGTAGAGATGGTTCTTCTAAATTTGCAAAAAACAGACACTGGGGGAACTTTCCTGCCTTCTCTTTGGGATGGAATGTCTCCAACGAAAATTTCTGGCCGGAGAATAAGATCGTTAATACTTTGAAGTTCAGAGGTGGATATGGTGTTTTAGGTAATGATGCTATTGAAAACTTCAGGTTTGCCAACTTCCTTAAATCAGGAAGCAACTATACCTATGGTGATAATAATATCATTATCGGATATGCTCCAACTACTCTTGAAAATCCGGATCTTCGCTGGGAAGAAACTTCTCAGTTGAATATTGCTGCCGATTTAAAATTCTTAAATGATTTTACTTTAACCGTGGATTGGTTTAAGAAGAAAACAACGGATATCCTTCGCCAGGTGGATATTCCAGGATATGTAGGTGCTCCGGACAGACCTTGGAGAAATGTGGGGGATATGAACAATACTGGAGTTGAAGTTAATCTGGGATATAAAAAGACCTGGTCTGATTTCGGAATTTCAGTAAATGGTAACTTCTCCTATTTAAAGAATGAAGTAACAAGACTTGAAGATGACAAGATCTACGAAAACTTTGCCTCTTTCCAGTCTATGGGACCCGTAACAAGATTCCAGGTGGGTTCTCCCTATGGAGCTTTTTATGGATATCAGAATCTGGGTATTTTCCAGACACAGGCAGAAATTGATGCCTATAGAAATGCCAGTGGAGGCCTGATACAACCTAATGCTAAGCCTGGTGACTTTAAAAGACTTGATGTAAATGGTGATGGCAGAATCAATCAGGATGATTATGAATATCTGGGAAGTTCTGTCCCTAAGTTTACCTATGGTTTGACATTAAACCTTAATTATAAGAACGTAGATCTGATGGTATTTTTACAAGGCCAGGGAGGAAATAAAATTTTCCAGGGTCTCAGAAGACTTGATCTGTTCTACAGTAATTATCAAACTACAATTCTTGATCGATGGACAGGACCAGGCACTTCAAATACAGTGGCAAGATTGGATGCTGATGATAAAAATGAAAATTATACCAAAATGTCTGACTATTATCTTCAAAAAGGAGATTTTATGAGAATCAAACTGGTTCAGCTGGGATATACCCTGCCAGTAGATATTTCCAAACGCTTTGGTGCCAGTAAAGTAAGGTTTTATGTAACAGGAGAAAATCTTTTCACTTTTACAAAATATACAGGATATGATCCTGAAATTGCAGTTAATGATTCCTATGGTATAGATAGGGCATATTATCCACAGGCCAGAACATTCATATTTGGTGCTAACATTCAATTTTAAAAAACAAACATGAAAAATAGATTCTATAAAGCAATAGTACTGATTGCACTTACATCAGGTATTGGATTCAGTTCCGTATCTTGTGGTGATGAGTTCATTGAAGATGTACAGAATAAAGGAGCTTTTGACTCCAATAACTACTTCCAGAATGAAGAGCAGTCTTTTAGTGCGCTGGTATCAGTATATGACCTGCTAAGAAAATATTCTGGCGGGTTTGAAAATACGGTCACTTTCTTTAATGCTGCTTCCGATGATTTCTATTCCGGGGGTGGAAGTCCTACAGACGGTACCGGAATACAAAGTTTCTCTAATTATTCTATTGATCAGATCACGGTTCCTAAAACCTATTGGAATGATTTCTATCAGGGAATTGCCAGAGCAAATCTCCTTATTCAGAGAATTCCGGGTGCTAAAATGAATGATCAGGTACGCAACAGATTTATTGCTGAAGCTAAAACGCTGAGGGCTCTTTACTATTTTGAGCTGCTGAAAATGTTTGGAAATATTCCTCTTATCTTACAGCCTATTACAGCAACTGATGATTATTATAATATCCCTCAGACGGAGCCTCAGAAAGTGTATGAGCAGATTGAATCAGATATTGTAGCATCCATTAATGATCTTCCACTATCTATTGCACCTACTAATAAAGCTGAGGTGGGAAGGATCAGCCAGGGGACAGCCAGAGCTATTTTAGGAAAAATTTATCTGTATAACAATAAGAAAGATCTTGCTGCAGCTCAATTTGCAGAAGTGAACGGAACGCCGGGACAAGTCAGCCAGTACGGATATAAATTAATTGCCAATTACAATGACCTGTGGAGAGTGGACAATAAGTTCACCACAGAATCTATTCTGGAAGTAATGCACACCAATAAAGGAAATTCGGATTGGGGCTTCTGGGGCCAAGGGAAGGATGAAGGAAACTCTATCTGTATAATGATAGGACCGAGAGGATATGATAGGTTAAAGACTACAGCACCTGATATTGTTTCAGGATGGGCATTTAATACAGCAACAGAAGATCTTTATAATTTCTTGAAAGACGATCCTAGAGTCAATGCCACTATTCTGAATGCAAAACAACTGACTGCAAGCGGAGAGATCAAATATTCACCTGCTCATAATGATACGGGTTATTTTTTGAATAAATATCTTCCGAGAAGAGATGAGGTATCTAATCTTCCCGGAGCTCCGGAGCTTAACTACAACAGGAATTATATCGTAATAAGGCTGGCAGACACTTACTTAATGGAAGCAGAAGCATTGAACGGCTCAGGTGCGAGAGCCCAGGCTTTACTGGATGCAGTAAGAGCCAGAGTTGGACTGCCTTCTATACCGGTAACCCTGCAAGCTGTTAAAGATGAACGTAGACGTGAACTAGCTGGTGAAGGGCACCGATGGTTTGATCTCGTAAGATGGAAAGAAGCTCCTTCCAAATTAGCATCAAGAGGATTTAAACCCAATAAGAATGAGCTTTTACCGATTCCTTATAATGAACTTCTTAATACGAAGATCAAACAAAATCCTGGTTACTAAAATATGAAGTTTCACAACTTATATAGTTTCTTTAGAGGTGCCGCACTACTTAGTGGTGCGGCCCTTTTTCCTTTATCATGTACCTCAGTGGTTTCTAATAAAGGAAACGAAGTGCAATACTGGCTTACAAAAGGTGATGAAAGTGTAAAATTACAGCAGCAGACTCCCGTTAAATTTGTAAATAATACCAACAGCTTTCAGAATATTGAAATTGATGATACTCAAAAGTTTCAATATGTTGACGGCTTTGGATATACATTAACAGGAGGAAGTGTTGAGGTAATCAACCGGTTGTCACCTTCCAAAAGAAAAGCATTGCTTAACGAACTTTTTGGAAATGATAAAAATTCAATCTCCATCAGCTATTTAAGATTAAGTATAGGAGCTTCCGATCTTGATGGTGAAGTGTTTTCATATGATGATCTTCCTGAAGGGCAGACTGATCCTTCGCTTTCAAAATTCAGTCTTGCAAAAGACAAAGCTTTGATTGGAATGCTGAAAGAGATTCTGGCGATCAATCCTTCTATTAAAATCATTGCTGCTCCATGGTCTGCTCCGGTTTGGATGAAGGACAATGGAAAATCGAAAGGAGGAAGTCTGAAACCGGAATTCTATAAAACATATGCTGAATATTTTGTAAAATATATTCAGGGAATGAAAAAAGAAGGGATCACCATTGATGCCATAACTCCTCAGAATGAACCTTTACATCCGGGAAATAATCCAAGTTTGTATATGCCGTCTGAGCAACAGAGAGATTTTATTAAGAACCATCTTGGTCCGGTTTTTAAAGCCAACGGAATTACTACTAAAATTGTTGTGTATGACCACAATTGCAACAAACCTGAGTATGCGATTGATATTTTAAAAGATTCTGATGCCAATCGGTACATAGACGGGTCTGCATTTCATCTGTACGAAGGAGATATTTCAGCTTTAAGTACAGTACGTGATGCTTTCCCTGATAAAAACTTATATTTTACCGAGCAGTGGACAGGTTCAAAAGGAACTTTTACCGAAGATCTGAACTGGCATTCGAAAAATGTAATCATAGGCTCTATGAGAAACTGGAGCAAAACAGCTCTTGAATGGAATCTTGCCAATGATCCGAAATTTGCCCCTCATACAGATGGCGGATGTACAGAATGTAAAGGAGCTATAACCGTTTCCGACAGCGAGAATTTCACCAGAAATGTGTCCTATTATATTATTGCACACGCTTCAAAATTTATTCCTGCAGGTTCTCAGCGCATCGCTTCCACACAGACGGATCAACTTTCAACGACTGCTTTTAAGACTCAATTTGGGAAAATAGTTTTAATTGTACAGAACGATAATCAGGCAAATGAGAATTTTAATATTAAATTTGCCGGCAAAACCGCTGCAGTAACAATTTCAGGACGTTCTACAGCAACCTATATTTTTTAATTTGATACTATGAAAAGAGTTTATTTCTTACTGGCATTTTCTGCATTTGGATTGAAGGCTTACGGACAAAAGACCATTGATCAGAAAGTAGCAGAGCTATTGTCTAAAATGACTTTGGAAGAAAAGGTAGGGCAGATGGTTCAGTACAGTGGTTTTGAATATGCCACAGGACCTCAGCAATCCAATTCTGCTGCTGTTTTAGAAGAAATTAAAAAAGGGAAAGTAGGTTCCATGCTGAATGTAGCAGGTTCTGAAGAAACCAGAGCTTTTCAGAAACTGGCTATGCAGTCAAGGCTGAAAATCCCTTTATTGTTTGGGCAGGACGTTATCCACGGCTATCGTACCACATTCCCTGTCAATCTTGGACAGGCAGCAAGTTGGGATCTGGCCATGATTGAAAAATCAGAAAGAATTGCAGCAACAGAAGCTGCCGCTTACGGTATTCACTGGACGTTTGCCCCGATGGTAGACATTGCCAGAGATCCTAGATGGGGAAGAGTAATGGAAGGTTCAGGAGAAGATACTTATCTTGGAACAAAAATAGGACTGGCAAGAATTAAAGGATTTCAAGGGAGAGGTTTAGGAAGTCTTGATGCTGTAATGGCCTGTGCAAAACACTTTGCAGCCTACGGAGCTGCTGTAGGCGGAAGAGATTACAATTCTGTAGATATGAGTCTCAGACAATTGAATGAAACTTATCTTCCACCATTCAAAGCTGCAGCAGAAGCAGGAGTGGCCACTTTCATGAATTCTTTCAATGATATTAACGGAATTCCCGCAACAGCCAATCAATATATCCAGAGAAACCTTTTAAAAGGAAAATGGAATTATAAAGGTTTTGTAGTATCAGACTGGGGAAGCATCGGAGAAATGGTGCCTCATGGTTATGCTAAAGATGGTGCCGAAGCCGCTGAAAAAGCAATACTGGGAGGAAGCGATATGGATATGGAAAGCCGTGTGTATATGGCAGAACTTCCCAAATTGGTTAAAGAAGGAAAAGTAAATCCTAAACTGGTAGATGATGCAACGGGAAGAATTTTAACCAAGAAATTCGAAATGGGTCTTTTTGATGATCCTTACAGGTTCAGTAATGAGAAAAGACAGAAAGAGCAGACCGATAATCAGGAAAACAGAAAATTCGGAAGAGAATTCGGTTCAAAAAGTATTGTTCTTCTTAAAAACCAGGGAAATATTCTCCCACTTTCAAAAACTACAAAAACAGTGGCTCTGATCGGCCCTTTCGGTAAAGAAACAGTAGCTAATCATGGTTTTTGGTCTGTTGCGTTCAAAGATGATAATCAAAGAATCGTTTCACAATTTGACGGAATTAAAAACCAGCTGGATAAGAACTCTACTTTATTATATGCAAAAGGCTGCAATGTAGATGATCAGGACAAAAGTCAGTTTGCAGAAGCTATAGAAACTGCAAAAAAAGCTGATGTTGTCATCATGACGCTGGGAGAAGGTCATGCGATGAGCGGAGAAGCAAAAAGCAGAAGTACTATAGGATTTACAGGTGTTCAGGAAGATTTGTTAAAAGAAATTGCCAAAACAGGTAAACCCATCATTCTGATGATCAATGCCGGACGACCTCTGATTTTCAACTGGGCATCAGACAATATTCCTGCCATTATGTACACATGGTGGCTGGGAACAGAAGCGGGCAATTCTATTGCAGATGTAGTATTTGGTTCTGTAAATCCCGGGGGAAAACTTCCAATGAGCTTTCCAAGAACAGAAGGTCAGATTCCTTTGTACTATAATCATTATAATACAGGAAGACCTGCAAAGAATAATACAGACAGAAACTATGTTTCAGCGTATATAGATCTTAATAATGATCCAAAATATCCGTTTGGATATGGTTTAAGTTATACAGATTTCAAATATTCTGATATGGTTTTAAATTCCACAAACCTTACAGGAAATCAGACCTTGAATATCAGCGTTACTGTTTCCAATGCAGGGAAATATGACGGGGAAGAAGTGGTACAGCTTTATATCAGAGATCTGTTTGGAAAAGTAGTAAGACCCGTAAAAGAACTGAAAGGCTTCCAGAAAGTATTCATCAAAAAAGGAGAAAGCAAAAAAGTTGATTTTAAATTGACACCGGAAGATCTGAAATTCTTTGACGATAATCTGAATTTTGACTGGGAAAGCGGAGAGTTTGACATTATGATCGGAACTGATTCTCAAAATGTTCAGACCAAAAGAATCACCTGGACAAAATAAATTGAGTTCAATTTAATTCAATAGGGGTGGGCTTTAGCCCACTTATGAAATATAAAAAGAACGGCTTTAGCCAAAACTTAATACACATGAAAATCAAATTCAGAAATACAATAAGTACCTGTGTAATAGGAATATTCTTTCTTTCGGCTTTCAACTGTGCTTCAAACAAGTCAGATTCCCGCAGGATGCTGATTTGGAGTGATGAATTTAATGGCAAAGGACTTCCGGATTCATTAAAATGGAATTATGATATCGGAGGAAGCGGTTTTGGAAACGAAGAAGCTCAGTTTTATACCAAAAACAGGCTTGAGAATGCCAGAATGGAAAAAGGAAATCTCATCATTGAAGCCAGAAAAGAAAACCGGGAAAACAGTAAGTATACCTCTGCAAGACTTTTAACCAAAGGGAAATTTGCTTTCCAATATGGCACAATTGAAGTCAGGGCAAAACTTCCTAAAGGTCGCGGAACCTGGCCTGCCATCTGGATGATGAGCGAAAATATGAAGAAGTGGCCGGATGATGGTGAACTGGATATTATGGAACATGTAGGCTATCATCAAGGTTATATCCATGCTTCTGTTCATACAAAAAAATACAATCATATCCTGGGAACACAGAAAACAGATACTTTGTTTGTAAAGGATGCAAGCGAAAAGTTTCATGTCTATAAAGCAGACTGGACACCCGAAAAGATCGATGTTTATATAGATGATAAAAAATTTTTCACCTACGAGAATAAAGAGAAAAATAATGAAGCATGGCCTTTTAACAGACCTTACTTTATCATTCTGAATCTTGCTGTAGGAGGATTTTGGGGTGGAAAAGAAGGTATTGATGATGCAGTTTTTCCACAGAAGTATTACATAGATTACGTAAGAGTCTATCAAAATAAATAATGAAAATGAGGACCAATGAGTCCGGAAACAGAAAAAATCATGAGAAAACTAATTGTAAGTTGTTTTGTAGTAGGCGTTGTCATGAATGTCAATGCTCAGAATTATTGGAAAAAAAATGCAGGAAAAACAGCTAAAGTAATTCTTACCAACTCGAAAGTAAATGAGAAGATGGTGGATAAAGGAGCTGTTACATTTGTGCAGTTCGGACAGCCTAAAGAA
Organism: Chryseobacterium indologenes; assembly: GCF_002025665.1. Taxonomy (GTDB): domain Bacteria; phylum Bacteroidota; class Bacteroidia; order Flavobacteriales; family Weeksellaceae; genus Chryseobacterium; species Chryseobacterium metallicongregator. The sequence continues at coordinate 2,100,105 of NZ_CP018786.1, forward strand.
ACGGATGCCTGCATTTTTGTAGCTCCCCATTTTAAATATCAGAAACTGATAGGAATAGGAGGTGCTATTACAGACGCCTCAGCAGAAACTTTTTATAAAATGCCAAAGAATAAGCAGAAAGAAATTCTGGATGCTTATTTCGGAAAAAGCGGATTGGGATACACAGTAGTTCGTACCAATATGAATTCCTGTGACTTTTCCAGTGATTCTTATACCTATGTAGAAGATAATGATACTTCGCTAAAGACCTTTAACGTGGCTCACGATGAAAAGTATAAAATCCCAATGATTAAAGAAGCTCAGAAAGCTATTGGTAATAATTTTACGTTTTATTTCTCGCCATGGAGCCCACCAGCATGGATGAAATCAAATAAAAGCTTGTATAAAGGCGGAAGATTGGAAAATCAATACTACCAGACCTGGGCAGATTATTATATCAAATTCATCAAAGAATATGAAAAAAGAGGAATTAATATCTGGGGATTAACGGTGCAGAATGAACCGATGGCTACGCAAAGTTGGGAATCATGCATTTATACTGCTGAAGAAGAAGGAGAGTTTCTGAAAAAGAACCTTGGACCAACCCTTTGGAAAAACGGATATAAAGATAAAAAAGTAATGATCTGGGATCATAACAGAGACTTGATCTATCAGAGAGCAACAACTACTTTAAGTGATCCTGAAACCTCAAAATATGCCCATGGTATCGGTTATCACTGGTATGAAACATGGAATAACAAAACACAGCTTTTTGACAATTTAGCAGAAACCCACAGAGCTTTTCCTGATAAATTCCTGGCGTTTACTGAAGGATGCAAAGAACAGTTCAATATGGATAAAATCTACGATGTAAGCCTGGGAGAACTGTACAGCAAAAATATGCTGAACGACTTCAACAAAGGAAATGCTTTATGGACTGACTGGAATATTCTGTTGGATGAAACCGGTGGACCTAATCATAAAGGAAATTTCTGCTTTGCCCCAATTATTGCTGATACTAAAACAGGAGAGGTATTTTATACCTATGAATACTATTATATAGGGCATGTTTCAAAATACATCAAGCCGAATGCCCAGAGAATCGGAAGCTCTTCCAACAGAGCAGCGTTGACATCTTCTGCATTTATGAATGAAAACGGACAGCTGGTAACAGTTATCATGAACGATTCAGACAATGATATTGAAACCAATCTATGGATAGAAGGAATGGCTGCCAAGCTGAATGCTCCTGCACATTCTATACAGACCGTAATTTTATAATTTCATATTAATTTAATATTATTTTTGACAGAATCGGCGGCCTCGAAGAGGCCGCCGGTTTTATTTGTGAATGATGAATATCAGAATGATAAAAAACAAAAAACCCATGAAACAATTCATGGGTTTTATTTATTTTGAACGGAACTTTTGTTAGTTCGTTATTATTCAGCGTCATATTTACTGATCACTTTCTGAGTAACCCCTGAGCTGCTGAAACCTCCATCATGGAAAAGATTCTGCATGGTTACTTTTTTAGTAAGATCAGAGAATAAAGTTACACAGTAATCTGCACATTCAAGAGCTGTAGCGTTTCCTAGTGGAGACATATCTTCAGCATATCCAAGGAATCCTCCGAAACCTTTCACTCCACTACCGGCAGTAGTCATTGTTGGAGACTGAGAAACCGTATTTACACGTACTTTTCTTTCTCCCCAATAGTTTCCGAAAGTTCTTGCGATACTTTCCAGATACGCTTTGTTATCAGACATATCATTGTAGTCTGGGAATGTTCTCTGAGCTGCAATATAAGTAAGGGCCAAAATACTTCCCCATTCATTCATACAGTCTTTTTCCCAAGCTACACGCATTACTTTATGGAAAGAAACAGCGGAAATATCCCAGCCTTTTTCCAACCAGTCGTAATTCATTTCTGTATAGTGTTTTCCTTTTCTTACGTTGATAGACATTCCGATAGAGTGAAGGATAAAGTCGATTTTTCCAAATTTTGCAACAGCGGCATCAAAAAGTTTTTCAAGATCTTCTATAGAAGTAGCATCAGCACCTATTACTTCAGAACCTGTTTTTTCTGCTAAACCATTAAGTTCTCCCATTCTCAAAGCAATAGGAGCGTTAGATAAAATGAATTCAGCACCTTCCTCATGGCATCTTTCAGCAACTTTCCATGCGATAGATTGTTCATTAAGGGCTCCAAAAATAATTCCCTTTTTGCCTTTAAGTAAACCGTATGACATAATTTTTTAATGTTTATTATAATACAAATGTAACAATAATTGTGCTTATGGCATAATAAAAAATGGAGCCTTATCAATTTAAGACTCCATTTTATTGAAAATATTTATATGACTGAAATACTAATTGGTTTTCTTATTCCATTCTGCCTTTACATCCTCTGCCGCATCTTTGGTTTTTTCCCATGCTTCATCCGCTTTATCTTTGATATCCTCCCAGGCATCGGATACATTAGCTTTTACCCTGTCGAGCCAGTCTTCCTGGCTGGCTTCCTGATCATTATTCCTTTTCTCATTGATATAATCTTTAGCCTTGTCTGCCAATTCATTGATTTTCCATTTGGCTTTGTCCGTTGCATTCTGTAAAGAATTTTCTACATTATTTACTGCATTTTCCGCTTTGTTGTACTCTGAATTGTTCATAATAGTATAAATTTTAGTTTGGTATCAGTAATTAAACAATAACCATTCCTAAAACTGAACCTCTTTGTTAAACTTTTCATAATATTTTGTTATATTTTTCTAAATCAGTAGTAACTTTAAGTGATAAAAATTGATTATTATGGAAAAAATACGTTGTGGCTGGTGCGAAAAAGATGATCTCTACAGAAAATATCATGATGAAGAGTGGGGAAGACCTGTGTATGATGATGAAACAATATTTGAGTTCCTGATTCTTGAGAGTTTTCAGGCTGGCTTGAGTTGGTATACCATTTTGTCTAAAAGAGAAAATTTCAGAAGAGCTTTTGATCATTTCGATTATAAGAAAGTAGCAGCTTATTCAGATAAAAAGATTGAAGAACTCATGAACAATCCCGGAATTATCAGAAATCGGCTTAAAATTCTTGCCGCAGTCTCCAATGCTCAGAAATTTATAGAAGTTCAGAAGGAGTTTGGAAGCTTTTCCAACTATATCTGGGGCTTTATTGATGGAAAACCAATTGATAACAATCCTGAAAAGCTGTCTGATGTTCCTGCCACAACAGAGATTTCTGATCTTATTTCCAAAGAACTTAAAAAAAGAGGATTCAAATTTGTTGGATCTACCGTCATTTATGCCCATATGCAAGCTACGGGAATGGTGAACGATCATTTAAAAAGTTGTTTTATTAGATAATAACCGTTGATATTTATTCATTTTTTAGTGAAGTTTATTGCTAATTATATAATTAAAAAAATTAAGCAGAAAATTAGAGATATCTGAAAAGCCTAATGGATGCTGTATTTGATAAGTAGCTGATATTTAAACATTTTTCAATGTTTCGTGATTAAGTTTTATTTTAATCACCATAATGTGTTTTTAATTATGATTTTTTCAATAAAATTAATGATTTATTAAAAATTTGTATATTTGCACCTCCTAAAAATAGAGGAAATGCAAAAAAACTATAAACTAGACTACACTTTACTTTTATTATTCTTTACTTGTTTTATATATGCTCAGGTTGGGATAGGAACTCCTGATCCTGCACCTTCAGCAATGCTTCATATCAATGCCAGCAATAAAGGAGTGCTGCTTCCAAGTGTTGCTTTAACTGCTACAACAGACAATATTACAGTACCTTCACCGGCGGACGGACTTATCGTGTGGAATAACGGAAGCTCCACCCTTACAGATATTGGATTTTATTACTGGTTTGAATCAAAATGGAATAAAATTCTGGCAAACGGAGGTGACCCCACTAAAATAGAAGATGGAACAAACTGGAATCTTACAGGTACGAACGTTGGAAATTATGGAGGAGCGAATACAACGTTGGCTTTAGGAACAAAAACCTACGATGATCTGATCTTTAAAGTCAACGCTTTAACAGCAGGAAAACTGGGAGTTGACAATTCTGTAAGCCTTGGAATAGGATCTGTGGCCGGTCAGAATGGGATTGCCCTTGGAAGCGCCAGTTCGGCATTTATGGGAATTGCTATTGGGAGTGCAACAGCAGTTTCTGGTAATGAAGCCTTAGCAGTAGGAAATAAAACCACTGCAGCAGGATTCAGGTCTACAGCCATAGGTTTTCACGCGCAGACCGGCAGTAATGAATCTGTTGCAGTAGGAAACAACTCCTCAGCAGATGGATTTCAGTCCATTGCATTAGGATACAACGCAAAAACGAATACGAATAGTGAAACTGCCTTAGGATATAATGCGGTAACAAATAGTCAGAATTCAACAGCTTTAGGTTCAGAAGCCAATGCTTTGGGGCAATTTTCGACAGCAGTAGGATATGGAGCTACTACTTCACAGGCTAATGCCATTGTTTTGGGAAATAATAATGCTAATGTAGGGATTGGTACCGGAACTCCGAATGTCTCTGCAAAACTGGATGTAAGCGGACAGTTTAAATTAGGAGAAAAAGGCAGTGTTCAGAAAAGTCAGATCAGCTTTGAAGCATGGCCCGGAATTTCGATTAATAATTTGCCTCCGGGAAAATCTACAACCATTGATATTCCTATTCCATCAGGATATCAACCTGGCTCTACGCGAGCTGTAGTCGTAGTTTCTCCGGCAGGAGATTTTGTAGGAAATTCCTCATTTTCCATCTCGAATCCAAGGTTGACTTCTGCTTCCAGTATTACAATTAATCTCACTAATATTTCAGGAACAGCTAACAGTTTGTACTCCGGACATTTTTATGTGATGATCAATGAGTTTTAAATAATAGGTTTTTTATTATAGTTGATATGGTGTGAAGGACTTCCGGACTGGAAGTCCTTTTTTTATTGACCGTCAATTTCAATTAAGTTTTCGGGACTGAAGTTCCTTTCGGGCATTTTGCCAGCTTTTTCTAATAATAAGGTATAAAGGGGAAAAAGCCAGAGGAAGCGGAGTGATACCATTGAACCCTTTTTTAATGGTAACATAGATGCAGGCGCCTATCAGTATTCCCATAATAATACAAAAGGAAATATGAGCAGCAGAACGTTTTTTTTCTTCTTTTGTCAGTTCCTCAATGGAGAGTTCTGAAAGTTTATTGTTTCCTGTTTGAGGCGTGTTTTTCATGTTCACAGTGAGTTGTATGGTTTTAGTTGAGCTAAAATAACAAAATAATCACAGCCTGAAACTAAGATGTTTCTTTTTATTTAATTGAATAAAAAAATATTTTAAACAAAAATATTGTGCACAAAATAAATGGATTATCTTTGTTTCTTAAAAGAAAACGATGACCCCATTATCCGAACATTTATGTTTTAAAACGTATGCTGTTTCCAGATATATCACGGGCTTATATAAGCCTTACCTGGAAGAAGTTTTACTTACATATCCTCAATATCTTGTCATGACTGTTTTATGGGAACATGGCGGAATGAATATCGGAAAGATTGGTGAGCATCTGCATCTTGACAACGGAACACTTACCCCGCTTTTGAAACGTATGGAAAAAAACGGATTGATCATCCGAACCCGCAGTGCAGAAGATGAAAGAGTTGTATTGATTAATCTTACCGAAAATGGAATAAAGCTTAAAGAAAAAGCGAAACATATTCCCAAAGCTGTTCAGCAGTGCATGAATCTGAGTGAGGATGTAAAGACCCAGCTAATGGCTTCTTTAGAGAATATATTAACAATACAATCTGTTTCTGACATATGAAGAAAATAGGAATTATAGGCTGTGGCTGGTTGGGAGAAAGAATAGCCTCTTCCTTATCCGGAAAATATGACATAGCAGCAACGACTACAACAGAAAATAAAGTAAAGGATCTCAACAGTAAAGGAATTCATGCTGTACTTGCTTCTTTCCCGGACTATCAGCTGGCAGAACCCTATAATGAATGGTCTGAGATTAAGAATGCTGATGTTTTAATTATTACCATTCCTGTCCATGAAAAAAGTTGTTGTGTAAGCTCTTTATATAACAGGATTCAGAATTTGTCAACATTTATAGGGGATTTTAAAGGACAGATGTTTCTGATGAGCTCTACAGGTGTTTATCCTGATCTGCCCAAGGACTTTACAGAAGAAGACATTCCTTTGGAAAAAATTTCAGGTGAAAGAATGTTGAGAAGTAAATATCCCCAGCTTAATATACTAAGACTTGGTGGCCTGATGGGAGATAACAGACTTCTGAAAAACTATAATGTGAGCAATCTGGATCACGCTGTAAATCATATTCATTATGCTGATATCGGTGCCATCATCACACAAATGATTGAAAGGAAAACTGAAGCTAAACTTTATAATGTTACTGCCCCGATTCATCCTGCAAAGAGTCAGGTGATTAATGCACAGAAAAATATACCTGAGGAGGAAGTTTCCGAAGTAAAAGGTAAGAAGGTCTTGTCTTCAAAACTGGTTTCAGAGCTGGATTATGTATTTCAGTATCCGGATCCGAGAAGGTTTCATTTGTAATTATTTATGGTATTTGATTCATTTTACTTACAGAATTTCCTTTACTACCTTTGTCATTCCGTAGGAATCTCTACGTTATTTTTAAAGTTTTGTATTTAGATTCCTACGGAATGATAAGGAGAGTGATGAGCTTTATTCATGGTGAAAGGAACAAAATTCAACAGTATAAATTCAATAGGAATGGGCTTTAGCCCGTTTTCAGAATAAATCAAATTCCATAGGCTTTAGCCAAAACCTATAAAAAACCTCCGGAAAAAGCTTCCGGAGGTTTTTATTTTATCATAAACAGAATTGATTATTTAATAATTCTTTCCAACACCCATTCAATAAGGTTTTTCTCAGAAGCATGGTGATCTGCAGAGAATTCTCCACGTCTTCTGTTGGCAATAACGTTATTTACGGTAATGGCTTTATGTCCTAATAATTTTGAAAGAGCATAGATTGCAGAAGTTTCCATCTCAAAATTGGTAATGCCAAGATCATTCAGCGTTTCTAAGAATTGATCATCTACTGCTTTCAAACGAAGCTGTCTTCCCTGTGGAGCATAGAATCCCGGGAAAGTTGCGGTATTTCCATGGTATTTGGCATCTTTGTAGTATTCTCCCATTTCTTCTGCCCAGTCTGAGAAATAAAGCATTGGCTTGATTCTTTCATAAGGGAATTTTTCTAAGAAGCTCTTAGAAAACTCATTTTCGAAGTTGTAGTCCTGGTAGAAGTGCATCAATCCATCCAAACCTACAACATTCTGAGTAACCAGCATATTGTCTACCTGTACATCCGGGTTTACACTTCCGCAAGTTCCCATACGGAAAAGTTCAAGAGCCTTGTGCTCAGTCTTGAATTCTTTGTTTTGAAGATCAATGTTTACCAAAGCATCCAGTTCGTTCATCACGATATCGATGTTTTCAGTTCCGATCCCGGTAGACATTACGGTAATTCTTTCACCACGAAGTGTTCCTGTATGCGTATAGAATTCTCTTTTATTTTTTTTGATTTCTACGGTATCAAAGTATTTTGAAACTTTTGCCACTCTGTCAGGATCACCTACAAGGATGATTTTGTCAGCAATGTCTTCGGGTAAAAGATTCAGGTGGTATACACTTCCGTCTTCATTCAGAACAAGTTCTGAGGCAGCAAGTTTGTTTAGCATAATATGTATATTTTTTGTTTTTTTAATTAATCATAATGGCTTCTTTATAAGGAGATGCCATAACTTCGTAGATGTCATTGTATTCTTCTACAATCCTTTTCTGGCCGTTCATTACCTCATATACAGTAATGACAGTCTTTTCAATGTTTTTAGGATCTTTCCTCTGTGAAGTGATTTCGTAGAAGTGATCATCTTTTTTAAGAATAGAAATCAGTTCTTCCTTTGTTGAATTGTTGGAAGTCATCATTCCAGGGAATTCTGTAACAATATCTTTCAGGTCAGAATAATTTTTATAAGGCTTGGTTACTCCATTGGAATGCACATAAACATTGGGAATGTTTTTATCTTTTTCCAGGCGAACCAAATAATAATCAGATCCTCTTTTCTCAGCATAGACAGCCATTTCCTGTGGTTTTCCGGATGGCTTTTCCGGTTGCTTTTTTTTCTGGGAAAATGCCGTCATAGAAAGGAAACTTGCCATAACAGCAAACCATAGTTTTGTTTTCATACTCCTATTTAGTTTTTTTGATGTGTTGAATTTAATTTAAAAAAATCCTCTCCCAATAATCTCCCGCCATTATTTTTCCGGTATTTCGAAGAACCGTTCTCTTTAGAATAATGAATTTGATTTCGGGGTTTAAAATTAGTGAAAAATATGTTATCAGAAATATAAACATTATTTAATCTGTTATTAAAACTGAGATAACATCAGTTTAATAGTTTTGCCGCTAAAAATTCATGAGATCTTACCCACTGCTTGTAATCGTCCTTCTGATAGGATTTGCAGTAATGTCTTTTAATCCTGTTTATAAAGGAAAAGAAAGCGAAAATACATTTATCAATAAAGGGTTGTCCGACTTTAAAACCAAGCTTGAACAGCTGAAATCAGATGTTGATAAGTTCTCTGAAGACCGTATTTCTCTGAAAGAACTGCAGAAATCACTAAGCAGCACAAGAAATTCATTCAAAGAAGTTGAATTCTATATCGCTTATCATTATCCTGAATTTACCAAGACTCACCTTAACGCAGCACCTTTGTTTCACATCGAAGCGGCAGGTACATCATCATATACACTTCCTCCTGAAGGATTACAGGTGCTTGATGAACTTATATTTTCAGATGAAGCAGGAAATGAAAAGGAAAAGATTAAAACAATTACTACTTTTTTGTATAACAGTTATGCCGGGTTTTATTTAAGTGCATTAAAAAATGGACTGAGTAAAGGAAATAATAAGACATTACCATTACGTATAGAACTGATCAGGATCTATTCACTTGGCGTATCAGGTTTTGATACACCGGGTTCGTTGAATATTTCTGAGGAAACAAGCCATGCTCTTGCAGGAATGCAGAAATACATCAATGATGATCTTTATTTTAAAAATTATAATACTGAAAAGGCTGACCAGATTTTAACAGAAGCCATTAGTTACCTTTCAAAAAATACCGATTTTGAAACTTTCGACAGGATTGAATTTTATAAAAAATATGTACAGCCTTTATACGAAGAATTAGGGAAATGGGATGGAAGACCGGATGATCTTAAAGAATTTTCAGGCTGGAACGTAGGAAACAAAAACTTTTTCAGCAGTGATTTTTTGGATCCTTATTTTTATACCTTATTGAAATCCTCAGAAGATAATCCGGAACTCCGAAACCTTGGAAAATCCATTTTCTACGATCAGAACTTAAGTGGTAACGGGAAAATGAGTTGTGCGACTTGCCACCTTCAGGAAAATGCCTTTACAGATCTGAAAGCAAAATCACAAAGTAATGTGGAAGGGAAAACGGTTCTGAGAAACTCTCCGTCTTTATATAATGCTGTTTTTGCCAAAAGGTTTTTCTATGATCTTCGTGCTTTTTACCTTGAACAGCAGGCGGAACACGTCATTTATAATGAGCAGGAATTCAATACGAGCTATGAAAATATTATTCAGAAACTAAAAACAAAACCTGAATATAAAAAGGCTTTCCGTGCAGCTTTCAAAGATGGAAAGATCAGTAAAGAGAATTTTTCAAAAGCATTAAGTTCTTATGTGGCTTCATTGTACTCATTTGACAGTGATTTTGACCGTTTCATGAGGAATGAAAAGAATGTTTCTGATGATGTAAAAAAAGGATTCAACCTGTTTATGGGAAAAGCCAATTGTGCAACCTGTCATTTTGCCCCTCACTTTTCAGGATTGGTACCTCCGTTTTTTAATGAAAATGAATCTGAAGTACTGGGAATCACTACCAGACCCATCAAACAGCTTCCTATAGAACTTGATCAGGACTTAGGAAGAGGAAACAGTCCGGTGAAAAAGGAAAAATCATGGATTTATGATTATTCTTTCAAAACAGTGACGGTTAGAAATATTGCCCTTACCAAACCTTATTTCCATAACGGGGCTTTCAATACTTTAGAAGAAGTTCTGGATTTTTATAATGAAGGAGGAGGAGAAGGATTAGGATTAAAAATGAAAAATCAAACCCTAGCACCAGATAAATTAAACCTTACCGAAACAGAAATCAAACAGATTATAGCCTTTCTGAATGCTTTTACGGATGTGAGTAAAGCGAAGTAGGCGGGTTACGGGGTTTGTGGGTTTGTGGGTTGGAGCGTGGGAGAGTTTGAGAGTGAGATTGTAGAGATTCGGGATTTCGGGTTTGCGAGAGCCGAGATTCGGTAGGAATGATAGGTTTTAATAAAAATAGGCTAAATTTTGAAACTTGTGTAAATGTGATCTACGAAGGTTTCAGAATTTAGCCTAAAGTTTTACAGATCGGATCAACCTGTCTGTTTATTTGTTTTGGATCAGCTTTTCCAGCTTATCAATCATTTCCTGCTGTTGTTTCAGCATACGCTCGTAAAGTTCAACCATTTTGTCAAGGGGATTAAAGGTGGGTTGGTTATTAAAAAAGGCTGGTTGTTGACAATTATCAAAAGACGCTGTATTAGAAATGATGTTTATCGCTTGTTCTTCATCAAAATTCTCAATCGCTTCTGCCGGAACCTTCAAAATCTGAGCTACCTGCATCAAAACATCAGACTCTACAGTTTCTTTTTGTTCCAAAAGAGAGACTTTCTTCTGATTCCAGTCGTCACCTAATTCAAAAGCTAAAGCTTCCTGCTTGATACCAAGCATTTCACGGAAACGTTTGATATTTCTGCCCTGATGTATTTTTTTATTTTGCATAGCTGTGTCAATCATAATAACAAATATAAAGTTTTAAGAGATAAGAATAAAGCTCGTTTTGAAAATAAATTATCTTCTAAAATACTCATGTTTCGAATAAAAATTTCTCTTTTCTGGCAGATTTATCGTGTTTAATAGATCTTGTTTGGTAACAATTAGTAAATAAAATAATTGCATTTCACTTCCAGCCCGAGATCCCGAACCTCGTATCCCGGATTACTTAACACAAAATTAATCCCCTTAACATTAGGTTTTTGATAAGTTAATATTGGGCGTTTTAGATTTAAAATCCTATTAACAGAGAAAAAGTTCTAAAAAAATAGTTTTGCAGGGTCTAATAAATCAAATAAAAAATGAAGAAAAAACTACTAACAGTGGGAGCTTTGGCTATACTGGCCAGTTCTGGTCTTCAGGCGCAGACTCTGATATTCAATAAGAATGCGTCATGGAGCTACAAAGATAACAACCAGGCGCAGCCAGCCGGATGGAATGCTCAGACGTATGACATTTCAACATGGGCAGTTGGAAACGGCCCGTTAGGATATGGAGATCCTGTAACAACGACAATCAACTCAGGACTTACAACTGCTTATTTTGCTAAAGATTTTACAGTAGATCTTTCAACACTTTCCGATACTATGGAACTTGGAGTAATGAGAGATGACGGTATTATTGTATACCTTAACGGAGAAGAAGTCGTAAGAGACAATATGCCTGCGGGTGCTGTAACATTCAATACTTTCTCCAGTACTACCATTGATGGGGCAGCAGAGAGCGTTTATAACATTTTCTCTATTCCAAAGTCAAAATTTGTAAACGGTGTTAACAGATTTTCTATTGAACTACATAACAGAAGTACAACCAGTTCAGATTTAAGAATTGATGCTTATCTGAAAACAACTACCAATACAACTATCCCTGTAGCTTGTAACGGAACACACATCAGCTGCTTTACTTCCATTGTTCCTACCGCACAGACTAATAAATTAATTATCCCTGCTGAGCACAAATACCAGCTGATTTTAAAAGAAGGAGACAACTATACTGAAGGCGGAGGATTGGTAGGTGGTCAGAATGACTTTACGGCTTATGTTCCAAAAACAGGAAGTAGTACCAACGGATATCTTTCTGTAAACCATGAAACCAATCCTGGAGGAGTTACCATGGCAGAGATTAACTATAACGCGACTTCAAAACTTTGGCAGCTGACCAAATCAAGAGCGGTAAGTTTCTCAGCTCCAAGTTTGGTACAAACGATCAGAAACTGTTCAGGAGGAATTACGCCTTGGGGAACTGTGGTGACGGCTGAAGAATCTGTTACTTCCAATGATGTGAATAATGATGGTTACAAAGATTACGGTTGGTTAGTAGAAATTGATCCTGCAACAGCACAGGTTATTTCTAAAAATGCTGACGGTTCCAAAGGAAAACTATGGCAGATGGGAATCATGAACCACGAAAATGTAGTGATCAATAATGCAGGAACTATAGCATATTATGGAGAAGACGGTGGAACTCACATGGTATACAAATATGTAATGGATACTCCAAATGATCTTTCATCAGGAAACCTTTATGTGTTGAAACTGGATCAGGGATTAACGGCTGCAGGAGATCCGGCAGGAACTACAGCAACATGGATTCAGGTTCCGAACAAAACTAAAGTTGACCAGAACAATACCAATACCAATGCGTTGTCATTAGGCGGAACAAAATTCAATGGAGTAGAAGATGTTGATATCAGCCCATTAGACGGGAAAATCTATTTTACTGCAAAAGGATTAGACAGAGTATACCGTTTACAGGATAACGGAACTACCGCTTCTCAGGTGGAGACATTTGTAGGAGGAGGTTCTTCTGTATATTCTTTCAATACTGCTCAGGGAATGAAATCTGAAGCTTGGGGAGACGGAAATGACAACCTTACTTTCGATGAGCTTGGAAACCTTTGGGTACTTCAGGATGGAGGAAAAAACTATATCTGGGTCATTGCTCCGGATCATACACAGGCTAATCCTAAAGTAAGATTATTTGCTTCTATGCCGGCTGGTTCAGAACCTACAGGATTGACATTTACCCCTGATCACAAATTCGGTTTCTTCTCTATTCAGCATCCGGATTCAACCATTTCTACAGATGTGGATGCAACAGGAAATACAATTGATTATAAAGGAAAATCAGCAACAATTGTAATTGCCCTTAAAAGCAACCTGGGAGTTGAAGGAACTTTAGGAACTATTGATAGTAAAATTGAAGAAAATACAGTAACAGTAGCTCCAAACCCAACTTCAGGAATCGTGAAAATCAATTCTGTAAAAGGATTGAAAGATATTTCTGTAACAGCTTACAGCATGGACGGGAAAATTGTTTATACAAAGAAGTTCAACGGGACCAACAAAGTATTGGACCTTGATTTCACACAGCAGTTGGAAGGATCTCGTGTTTTAGTTTTAAATATTGAAGCAGAAGGAGGTTTCCAGAAAACAGTTAAACTTGTAAAGAAATAAATTATTTATAATTCTTGTCTGTCAGTGACTTTTGTTGCTGGCAGACCTTTTATGTTTATGAAAAAGCTAGTCTTATTTATTGCCATACTCTCTCTTTCTCAGATCAAAGCTCAGATTGATCCGGTGAAGTATCCCACTTTTACTAATATTGAAGAGGCTCTGAAGAGTGAAAAAACAGTTTACAGTATGAGTTTCAGAGAGAAAGGGCTTTTTAATCTTCCTCCTCAGATCGTAAAACTGAATTCATTATTCTTTTTGAATATTATGGCGAATAAGCTTGAGAAAATGGATCATGAACTTTTTACCTTAAAAGAACTGGAAATTTTAAATGTGAATGAAAACAGCATTAAATATATTCCCGATGAGGTAAGCAAGCTTAAGAAACTGACCACTTTTTCAATGAATCTGAACAGTCTGACAAGTATTAATCCTAATCTTGCAAAACTTCAGAGCCTAAAAGTAGTGCATTTTGATGCCAACAATCTGAACACTTTTCCCGAAGCTCTTATGGAAATTCCGACACTGGAAGAAATAAACCTTCAGGGAAACCAGATCAGCTTTATTGCAGACAAACTTGATCAGATCAAAAACCTGAAATTTTTAAACCTTTCAGATAATCAGATCAATGATCTTGGGAATTTGTCTTTTCCTGAAAATTTAAAATATCTTGAACTGCAGCAGAATGCTATTATCAGACTTCCGGAAAATCTTTTCAGAGCAAAGAATCTGGAATTTTTGAATGTAAGTGGAAATAATATCACAGAAATATCACCCAAAGTAAAAGGGCTGAAAGATATCGTCAGTATGAATCTGGCGAACAACAAGCTGAAAGATATTCCTGAAGAAATCAAACAGCTTAAAAACCTGAAAACGTTGATTCTTACAGGAAATCCTATAGAAAAATCTAAAATTGAAAACTTAAAAACCTTACTGCCGGAAACCCAGATCTATTTCTAGAACTATCCGCCAACACGTTTGGTTTTATAGCCCATTTCTTTAAGGATATTCATGATTTTATCACGGTTATCCCCTTGAATGATAATCGTTCCATCCTTCTCAGAGCCGCCTATACCCAAGGTGGTTTTTATTTTCTTTGAGATTTTTTTAAGGTCTTCCTCACTGCCTTCCCAGCCTTCAACAATCGTTACAGGCTTACCGTTTCTTCCTTTCTTCTCAAATTTGCATACCAAAGGTTCTTTCTGCTTGAATTGCTCTTCAGGCATCTCAAAATCCTGCTCTTCGTGATCAGGAAAAAGATTCTTCAATTGATCTCGTAAATCCATACCGCAAAATTAAAAAGATTTACCGATTAATGGACTGAAATAATCAACGAAATTTCAATTTTTCTAACCTTGCCAAGGTTTTAAACCTTGACATGGTTAGATGACTTATCATCATCAGTCCATAAAATTCGAGTCTTCAAATTCTTCTATTCATAGGAAATTAGGTAAATTTGTCTAACAAAAGTTTTACAAAATGTCAAAAAAAGCAATATTGGCCATTCTTGACGGATGGGGATTGGGAACAAACCCTAACGTTTCTGCAATAGATAAAGCAAATACACCATTCATAGACAGCTGTTACCAGAAATTTCCACATACTACGCTTGAAGCAAGTGGATTGGCTGTAGGTTTACCAGCCGGACAGATGGGGAATTCTGAAGTAGGACACATGAACCTGGGAGCCGGAAGAGTAGTTTACCAAAATCTGGTAAAACTGAATATGGCCGTTGAAAACGGAACAATGGGTCAGGAAAAAGTGATTCAGGATGCTTTTGAATATGCCAAAAAAGAAAATAAAAAAGTACACTTTATCGGATTGGTTTCCAATGGAGGTGTACATTCACATATCAATCACTTAAAAGGATTACTGACCGCTGCAAAAGAGTTCGGATTGAATGAGAACGTTTTTGTTCATGCATTTACCGACGGTAGAGACTGTGATCCACATTCAGGATTAGGATTTATCGATGAGCTTCAGAAGCATATGGAAGCTACTACAGGAAAACTGGCAACAGTGGTAGGAAGATACTATGCGATGGACAGAGATAAAAGATGGGAGCGTGTAAAACTGGCTTATGATGCTCTTGTAGAAGGAGTTGGAGAGCCATCAACAGACGCATTAGCTTCTATTAAAGCTTCTTATGACAACAACGTTACCGATGAATTCCTGAAACCAATTATTCTGATGAATACTACGGCTACAGGAAATGTAGTGCCGGTGGCAAAAATCATAGATAATGACGTAGTAATCTGCTTCAACTTCCGTACAGACAGAGGTAGAGAGATTACGGAAGTGCTTTCTCAGAAAGATTTCCCGGAATATGATATGAAAAAGCTGAACCTTTATTATGTCACATTAACGAATTATGATAAAACCTTCCAGAACGTACAAGTAGTTTTTGATGAAAATGTACTGACGGAAACAATGGGTGAAATTCTTGAAAAAAATGGAAAGACCCAGATCAGAATTGCAGAAACAGAGAAATATCCACACGTTACTTTCTTTTTCTCAGGAGGAAGAGAACTGGAGTTTTCAGGCGAAAGAAGACTGCTTTGCCCAAGCCCGAAAGATGTTCCTACTTACGACCTGAAGCCGGAAATGTCAGCATATGATATCACCAATGCTATCGTTCCGGAACTGGAGCAAGGAACAGCTGATTTTGTTTGTTTAAATTTCGCCAATACAGATATGGTTGGGCATACAGGCGTTTTTGAAGCTGCTGTAAAAGCTGCTGAGGTGGTGGATCAGTGCATTGAAAAAGTAGCTACTGCTGCCTATGAAAACGGATATGCTGTTTTCATTCTTGCTGACCACGGAAATTCTGATGTTATGATCAATGCAGACGGAACCCCTAATACTCAACACTCAACAAATCTGGTTCCTTTTATCGTTATGGATAAAGACCATACATGGAATTTAAAACCAGGAAAACTGGGGGATGTAGCGCCTACCATTCTTAAAGTAATGGGCGTTGAAATACCAGATGCAATGACTGGGGAAGTTTTGGTTAATTAATATTCAATAATATTGTTAAAAAAATGCCGTTATGCTTTTGCAGCGGCATTTTTTTTATGATTTATGTCAGATAAGGTATGACTTGCATACTTTATTATGCGTTAAATAATAAATAAATCTTATCTTTGTAAATTAAAACTGAATAGTAAAATGTATCAAAAGCTTGTTAGGAAAGAAGTAATGGGATTATTGGAAAAGGAAGTAGGTTCTTTTCTTGATAAATTTTTAACGCCAATTGAAAAAATCTGGCAGCCTTCCGATTATTTACCAGATCCTTCAAGCGATGAATTTAAACATGACTTAGAAGAAATTCAGACTTTTGCCCGTGAAATGCCTTACGATCTTTTTGTAACATTGATCGGTGACTGTATCACAGAAGAGGCACTTCCTTCCTATGAATCTTGGTTGATGGGTGTTGACGGAATCAATCAGGAAGAAAAAGTAGGCTGGGCCAACTGGGTAAGAGCATGGACTGCTGAGGAAAACAGACACGGAGATTTATTAAACAAATATCTTTATCTGTGCGGAAGGGTAAACATGAGAGAAGTTGAGATCACTACTCAATATCTTATCAATGACGGATTCGACTTGGGAACAAGTATGGACCCATACAGAAACTTCATTTATACAAGTTTTCAGGAAACAGCTACCAATATCTCTCACAGAAGAGTAGGAACATTGGCAAAACAATCCGGAAACGGAAAATTAGCAAAAATGTGTGGGGTAATTGCTGCAGACGAAGCAAGACACGCTAAAGCATACAAACATTTCGTAGCAAAAATCCTTGAAGTAGATCCTTCAGAAATGATACTTGCCTTTGAAGATATGATGCGCAAGAAAATTGTAATGCCTGCTCACTTAATGAGACAGTCCGGACAAAAAGCTGGTGAACTTTGGGGACATTTCTCAGATGCAGCACAAAGATGTATGGTCTACACAGGTCAGGATTATATCAATATTATGAAAGACCTTTTAGATGAATGGAAAATTGAGCACGTAAAAGGACTTACAGAAAAAGCAGAAAAAGCTCAGGAATACCTGATGAAGCTTCCTGCAAGGCTACAGAAGATCACAGACAGGGTTTCTACTCCGGATCTTCAGTTCCAGTTTAGCTGGGTAAAAAGCTAATAAGATCTATATTATTATTTAAAATATAAAAGTAATTGAGTGCCTTTCTTTTGGGCACTCTTTTTATTTCTTATCTTTGCAAAGCTAAAAAAAGACAAAATGTTAAATAATAAAAAGATTGCTGTTGACTTTGACGGGACTATTGTTGATGATGCTTACCCGGCAATTGGAAAACCGAAAACTTTTGCATTCGAAACTTTGAAAAGACTTCAGTCTGAAGGATTCAGATTGATACTTTGGACATACAGACACGGAAAAACATTAGATGAAGCGGTAGAATTCTGTAAAAAAAACGGAATAGAATTTTATTCTGTGAACTCAAGCTTTGAAGGAGAAGTTTTTGATCCAGAAAATCAATCCAGAAAATTAGATGCAGACTGGTTTATTGATGACAGAAACTTGGGAGGATTTCCGGGATGGGGAGAGATCTACAATATTATTCAGGAAAGAATAGAATTTCGTGTTGAAGGAAAAGAAGTTCTTGCCTATTCAAAACTTAAAAAAGAAAAGAAAAAAGGCCTTTTTTGGTAAAATAGAAATTAGAAGCTAGATATTAGACGTTAGTTTTTAACGGCCAATCAAAGCTTCTGTTTTTTATCAAAAAGAGTTTATAGATTGTTATAATATAGAAATACACATAACGCTGTAATCTAGCTTCTAACATCTAATATCTAACATCTATATACAATGATTCAATTAAAAACGATAGACGAATTACGTCTGATGAAGGAGAGTGCCCGACTGGTTTCTAAAACATTGGGAATGCTGGCAAAAGAAATTAAACCAGGGATTACTACTTTATATTTAGATAAACTGGCTCATGATTTTATTAAAGATCATGGTGCTGAACCTGCATTCTTAGGGTATGGAGGATTTCCAAACTCTCTTTGCATCTCTCCGAATGAGCAGGTAGTTCATGGTTTTCCTAACAACGACGTAGTGAAAGAAGGAGATGTTCTTTCTGTTGACTGTGGGGTGATCCTTAATGGTTTCGTAGGAGATCATGCCTACACTTTTGAAATCGGGGAAGTGAAACCTGAGGTTAAAAAATTACTACAGGTTACCAAAGAATCTTTATACAAAGGAATTGAGCAGGTTGTCAGAGGAAAAAGAATAGGAGATATTTCCTATGCAATCCAGGCACACTGTGAAAAAGAAGGGTATGGAGTAGTAAGAGAGCTTGTAGGACACGGATTGGGAAGAAAAATGCACGAAGATCCACAGGTTCCTAACTACGGAAGACAAGGAAGCGGAAAAGTAATTAAAGACGGTTTGGCAATTGCAATTGAGCCGATGGTGAACATGGGAACCGAAAAAGTGAAGTTCCATAATGATGGCTGGACAGTAACGACTTTAGATAACATGCCTTCTGCTCACTTCGAACATGATGTAGCTGTGATCAATGGTAAGCCGGTATTGCTTTCTACATTTGATTATGTATACGAAGCTTTAGGGATTGTAAGTGATGAAGAAAAGCAGTTCCAACTGGATTTTTAATGAAAAAGGTAACTAAGCTTTTACTGAATAAAATTCCACGCCCTATGCTTATTAAAATGAGTATCTGGGCAAGACCGCTTATTTATCAGTTTTTCAAAGGTGACAAATTCTTTGATCCTATTGATGGAAGATCTTATAGAAAATTCCTTCCCTATGGATATGGAAAACAAAGAGAAAATGCACTTTCTCCGGGAACGTTAAGTTTGGAAAGACACCGTCAGATGTGGCTGTATCTTCAGAATGAAACTGATTTTTTCATTAAGAATTATAAAGTCCTGCATATTGCTCCCGAACAGGAATTTTTAAGGAAATTCAAGAGAATGAGCAATCTGAATTATATATCTGCAGACCTCTATTCTCCTATTGTAGATGTGAAAGCAGATATTCTGGATTTACCTTTTGAAAATGACAGTTTTGATATCATTTTCTGTAATCATGTTCTGGAACATATTGAAGACGATGCAAAAGCAATGAGCGAGCTTTACAGGGTAATGAAACCTGGCGGATGGGGAATTCTTCAGGTTCCGATGAAAAATTCGTTGGAGAAAACCTACGAAGACTTCACGATTAAAGATCCAAAAGAACGTCAGAAACATTTCGGACAGTACGATCATGTTCGTTGGTACGGAATGGATTATTTTGACCGCTTAAGAAAGGCAGGCTTCGAAATAGACCCCAACTTCTATTCACAGAAATTCTCTGAAGAAGAAATAAAAAAATTCGGGTTAAGACATAATGAAATCTTACCTGTAGTTTATAAAAAATAAAATAAAAACCGTTTCAATAGCTGAAACGGTTTTTTATATACATGAAATGTTCTGTTTTTATTTTTTAATAAAAGGGTAGGACTTATAATTTTCTATCGTTACGATATATTGCCCTTTCTGTAAACTGCTTGTGTCAATTGATGTTTTGTTGCTGTTAGTTGTAGTTTCAAATACCAGTTTTCCTGATAAATCGTAGATCTTAAGGGGAAGGTTTCTCTCAATATTTTCAAGATGCAAAACTTCTTTTACAGGATTGGGGTATGCTTTAAAATTTTTCGTTACTGCAGCAGTTTCTTTAGTGCTCAATTGGTCAGTATTGTTATAGTAAATTTTGTTTCCTGAAGGATCTGTAATCACCAAAGTTTTTACACTTCCGTTGGTTGTAATTTGGTAACTGTATATTGAGGCATAAGCTCCTAAACCATAAATATCACAGTTTTTCTGATCATAAGCACGAACAGGCGCTGCATTTCCTCCGTTATAAAACAAAAGAGTACATGCGCTTGATGTTTTGATAAGATTGTTGCTTCCGGGCATAATCCCGAAACCCATTATGGAAGTATTGTAATATCTGGAATTAATAACATAGCTTGTTCCTCCTGCCGAATTAAATGTAGTTGCGGGAACTCCATTATCTATTAAAGGTGTATTGGTAGTCTGGCCACTGCTTGTTACCATTTTGGAAATATACCAGTTATTGGAAAGTAATTCGGAGGTTTGCTGGGCAGTCAGTAAGCCACCTGCTAAAAGGAATAGAATTTTTTTCATAGGTTAAAAGTTTCTCACAAAGATAAAAGAATTTCGTCCTTCTCAATTCCATTAGATTAAATAAAAATAGAAACGCAAAAACCGCCTTCAATACGAAGACGGTTCCCATTTTTAAATATAGATAGAAGTTTATGCGCTTTTTAGTGTGAGGAAGAAACAGCCTTTAATCCTACCACAGAACCAATAAGCGTTACAATAAAAAATACTCTCCAAAAGCTTACAGGATCCTTAAAGAAAATAATCCCCATTAAAGCAGTTCCCACAGCCCCAATTCCTGTCCATACCGCATAAGCAGTACCGATAGGCAAGGTTTGGGTAGCTTTGATCAGTAAAAGCATACTGATTGTCATTGTTACCAGGAAACCCGCATACCACAGGTACATTTCAGTTCCTGATGTTTCTTTTGCCTTTCCCAGACATGATGCGAAGGCAACTTCAAATAATCCTGCGATAACTAATATTAACCAATTCATTTTTTAAAATTTTACTACTGCAAATTTCAGAATTTGACAGGAGAAAAAATTTTACAATTGTTAAAAAATGAAGATGGTTTTTAAGAAAGAAAGATGGAAGCTTGAGGAAAAAAATGGTTATATCAATAGGAGTGGACTTTAGTCCACTTTCAAAAGAAAATGATCATTCCTTTGGCTTTAGCCAAAACATAAGAATTTTTAAATATTTCAATTCTTAAATCTTTAAATTTATTTAATCTCCGCCCGAATTCTACTTAAACTCACCTGCGTAATTCCAAGATAAGACGCAATATAACCGAGCTGAACTCTTTTAAGTAAGTCAGGCTGATAATTAATAATATCTTTATAACGTTCCAAAGACGTTTTGAACTGTCTGGAAATAATCAGTTCCTCGGATTTTATCATCTCTGCTTCTGCCAGCTTTCGTCCCCAGTTGGCAATATGGATATCTTCATTGAACAGTTTCCTTAGATTTTCTGTTTCCATTCTGTACAGGTCGCAGTCTTCAAGTAATTCGATGCTTTCATAACCGGGTTTGTCCTCCACGTAGCTTTTCATCGAGAGAATACATTGTCCCTCGCTTCCGAACCAGAAAGTAATATCATTGTCAGCTGTTGAAGAATAAGCACGTGCAATCCCTTTCCGGATAAAATACAGATAAGGAATCACTTTATCAGCCTCCATCAGACAAAAGCCTTTAGGATGGGAAACTTCGGTGATATGCTCTTTTAAACTGTTTTTTGAGGTCTCAGGAAGAAGGTAAACCTTATCAAGAATCTGGTCTATATTCATAAAGATGAATTCTAATAGTCAAAAATATCAGTTTTAAGTAATGCAATACAAAATTATCAGGTAATTTTTATAATAAATATTACTATGTGTATATTCAAAATTCTTCCGAATTCAACTTATTTATCGTCAAAATTGCCAAGGAAAGAGCAAATTCCCTTCCTCTGGAGGGTGCCGAAAATTCAAATAATTTTTTGACGGGGTAGAGTTAGCCCAGCAATTGCTGTTCACTATAAATTTCCTTTCCTCACGATATATTTAAGCACATAACTCTCTTTTTTCTTTTAATTGTTAAGATTAACCGTAAAGACCAATTTTGTTTTACTAACTTTGCAGTTCGTAATATTATTTTTATGCACAAAGCTGGATTTGTAAATATAGTTGGAAAGCCCAATGCGGGAAAATCGACCTTGCTTAACCAATTGATGGGAGAGAAGTTGGCGATTGTAACGCAGAAAGCTCAGACAACCCGCCACAGAATTTTTGGTATTTATAATGAAGATGATCTTCAGATTGTATTTTCTGATACTCCAGGAGTATTGGATCCAAAATACGGACTGCAGGA
This sequence comes from Chryseobacterium indologenes, assembly GCF_002025665.1. Taxonomy (GTDB): domain Bacteria; phylum Bacteroidota; class Bacteroidia; order Flavobacteriales; family Weeksellaceae; genus Chryseobacterium; species Chryseobacterium metallicongregator. The sequence goes on from NZ_CP018786.1 coordinate 2,122,520, forward strand.
GAAAATGATGGATTTTGTAAAGGACTCTTTGCAGGATGCTGATGTTTTTCTATTTATTGTAGATGTTACCGATAAAGCAGAACCATCAGAATTTTTAATTGATAAATTGAATAAAATCCCTGTTCCTGTACTTCTTCTATTAAATAAAGTAGACCAGACAGATCAGGCAGGTCTTGAAAAATTGGTAGAAGATTGGCATGCCAGAATTCCAAAGGCTGAGATTTTACCTATCTCTGCATTGAATGCTTTTAATACAGAAGTTATTTTACCTAAAATAAAATCTTTGCTTCCTGAGAATCCGCCTTACTACGATAAAGATCAGTATACGGATAAACCTGAAAGATTTTTCGTTAATGAGACAATTCGTGAGAAAATTCTTTTAAATTATGATAAAGAAATTCCATACTCTGTAGAAGTAGTGACTGAACAGTTCAAGGAGAAAGAAGGAATTATCTTTATAGACTCTATTATTTATGTAGAAAGAGATACCCAAAAAGGAATTATTATCGGGCACAAAGGAGAAGCTATTAAAAAAGTTGGAACTGAAGCCAGGTTAGACCTTGAGAAGTTTTTCACCAAAAAAATTCATTTAAACCTTTTTGTAAAGGTGAAAAAAGACTGGAGAAAGAACGATAGAGATCTTAAAAATTTCGGTTACAGATAGACTAAAATAGCTTGTAATCCCGTTGTATTAAAAGATTTTTTACTACCTTAGTATAAATTTTTTAGTACATGAACTATAATAATTCAAATTTCAGCTCAATACCTAAAGATATTATTTTACTGGCAGTAAGAGTGTTTGTTGGTTTTGCCATGCTTTCTCATGGTTTTCCAAAGCTTCAGATGCTATTGGCTGGTGGTAAAATAGAGTTTTTTGATTTTATGGGATTAGGACCACAGGTGTCATTGATTCTTACGGTTTTTGCTGAATTTGTATGTTCAATACTCCTGATATTAGGGCTTTTTACAAGAGTTGCTCTGGGATTTTTAATCTTTACAATGATCATTGCAGGTTTTGTAGTTCATGGAGCAGATCCATTCGAAAAAAGAGAAATGAGCCTTATCTATCTTTCTGTTTATCTTTTGCTTATGGTAATTGGAGCAGGAAAAGTTTCAGTAGATCATATGATTGAAAGAAGAAAAAGAGCTTCAGACTGGTAATCTTACAACCATACAAAATAAAGAAGGCACTTCAGAAAATGAAGTGCCTTTTCCGTTACTAATAATTGCAGTTAGGTAAGCATTCCCAGATCAGGGCTCCGTTTTCATCTCTTACTCTGCAAGCCATAAAGCCTGCATCACATAATGGAGCACTTCCTCCGTTAATCATTTTTAAATTTCCTTTTGATAATTTTTTTAAATTTTTCATATTATTTTAATTTGTAAGATAAATGTAATGAAAAAATAAATATGACACCAAAAGGAGTCTTATTTTTCAATGTTAAAATTATTTTAAAATTCACTACATTCGTAGAAAATGAATTTATATGAAGATAAAACTGACTATTTGCCTTCTGGCATTTCTCAATTTTTATGATGCACAGGAAAATATTACCTATCAGAAACCTTCTGCTGAGATTTTAAGACTCGCAGATTATGAAAGACCTCCAAGTGTTCTGATGAACAGCAAAAAAGACTGGGTTGTGTTTACGTATCGCCCTACATATAAAACATTGGAAGACCTCAGTCAGAATGAAATGAAACTTGGTGGACTTAGAATCAATCCGGTTACAAATATTTCAAGCAGCATGATCTACTCCAATAATCTGAAGATCAGAAAGCTTAATGATAAAAATGAGATTCAGGTTAAAAATTTACCTTCCAATTCAAAAATTGCCTATCTTTCGTTTTCACCGGATGAAAAGAAACTGGCTTTTACCAATACAACTGCTAAAGGGGTAGAGCTTTGGATTGTAGATATGGAAACAGCGTCCGCCAAAAAAATTACAGCAGATAATCTGAATGCTAATTTAGGAATGCCTTATATATGGTATAATGACTCTCAAAGCTTCCTGATCAGAACACTTCCACAAAACAGAGCTGCTCTTATCAATGCAAACGAAGATCTTCCGACAGGCCCGATTGTTTCAACAGCAGATGGTAAGGCTTCCCAAAACAGGACTTATCAGGATCTTTTGAAAAATCCTCAGGACGAAAAGAACTTTGAGACCCTTACTGCTTCTGAAATTTATAATGTAGATCTTACAGGAAATCTTAAGAAACTGAAAGATCAGGATATGTATGCCGGCTTAAGTTTATCTCCGGACGGAAATTACCTGTTGGCTACCGTTATTAAAAAGCCATTCTCCTATATTGTACCCCTCAGTAGATTTCCATCAACAACAATAGTGTATGATATGAAAGGAAATGCTGTAAAAACAGTAAATGACGTTCCTTTGAATGAAATCATGCCAAAAGGATTCTCCTCCGTAAGAACCGGGAAAAGAGAAATGACATGGAGAAGTGACGCTCCGGCTACTCTCACCTATGCTGAAGCTTTGGATGGAGGAGATCAGTCTAAAACAGCAGAGTACAGAGACGAGATATTTACCTGGGAAGCTCCGTTTACAGTGGCTCCGAAGTCTTTCTTCAAAACAAAGCAGAGATATAAGGACGTAACCTGGACTAATGATCATTATGCTATTGTTTCTGAAGGCTGGTATGATACAAGAAATACAAAATCTTACCTGCTGGATCTTAAAAGTGGAGAATCTAAAGTTTTCGATGACCGAAATTATCAGGATGTTTACAGTGATCCTGGAAATTTTAATACAACGAAAAACCAATATGGGAGATCTGTAATCGATATGAAAGGCGGAAAAGCCTATCTTATCGGAAATGGATTTACCAAAGATGGGCAGCACCCTTTTATTGACGAAATGGATATTAAATCATTGAAAAAGAAAAGACTTTATACCTCTGATCTTAAAAATGCCAAAGAAGGGATTGTAGATATTTTAAATCCTTCAAAAGGAGAAATTCTGACAACTCAGCAATCGCCGAGTCAATATCCGAATTATTTTAAAAAGAATATTAAATCTAATAAAGCAGAAGCCGTAACCAATTTTGCAAACCCTTTTGAAAGTATCAAAGACGTTTACAAAGAAGTGATTACTTACAAGAGAAATGATGGTGTTAGCCTAACGGGAACACTTTATTTACCTGCAAACTATGACAGAAAGGCAAAGAAAGAAAAACTACCTTTATTAATCTGGGCTTATCCTAGAGAATATAAAGATAAGGATACTGCTGGGCAGAGTACTCAAAATGATAATGACTTTACATTTCCTACATATGGCTCTTTTGTATATTGGACGGCCAAAGGGTATGCTGTTTTAGATAATGCAGCTTTCCCGATTGTAGGAGAAGGAAAAACGGAACCTAATGATACTTTTATTCCTCAGTTGGTAGCCAATGCTGCTGCTGCTATTGATGCCGTAGATCATTTAGGATATATCGACAGAAAAAAAGTGGCTGTAGGGGGACATTCTTACGGTGCATTTATGACAGCAAACCTTCTGACACATTCTAACCTTTTTGCCTGTGGAATTGCAAGAAGTGGTGCTTATAACAGAACTTTGACACCATTTGGGTTCCAGAGTGAACAGAGAAACTATTGGGATGTTCCGGAAATCTACAACACGATGTCTCCGTTCATGCATGCAGACAAAATGAAGACACCGCTTCTTTTGATTCATGGGGATGCAGATAACAATCCGGGAACATTTACATTGCAGACGGAAAGATACTTCCAGGCACTGAAAAATCTTGGAGCTCCGGTAAAAATGGTTCTTCTTCCGAAAGAAGCCCACGGATACCAGGCTAAAGAGAATATCTTCCACCTTTTATGGGAACAGGATCAGTTCCTTGAAAAGTGCCTGAAGAAATAAATAATAAAAGAGACTGTTTCCTATAAACAGTCTCTTTTTTTGATTAAAAAATATAATAAGGAAGTTGGGGACGTTACTATATCGTATTTAAAAGCGCTTCAAAATCTCATCAATACTCTTAAGCTCCATAAAATTCGGATGCTCCAGGTTTACATCATGCTGTTCATGACTCCAGGTGATATGATAAGGAATATGAGCGGCAGATCCACCGATTTCTAATACCGGCAAGACATCTGATTTGATAGAATTTCCAAGCATCAGAAAGTTTTCAGGTTGACAGTCCAGATGTTTCAAAAGCTTTTTGTAATCGTGTTCTTTTTTGTCACTCATGATTTCAATGTGATGAAAATACTCCTGTAACCCCGAATTTTTCAGTTTACGTTCCTGATCCAGCAAATCGCCCTTTGTGGCAACAACCAGTCTGTATTTTCCTTTTAAACTTTCAAGGGTTTCGGTAACGCCATCCAATAATTCTATTGGTTTCTGAAGAAGTTCCTGACCCAAATGAATAGCTTTGTTGACTAATTCCAATGACGCTGTATTATTAGAAACTCTACTTATGGTTTCAATCATACACAGCATAAATCCTTTTACTCCATAGCCGTATAAATGGAGATTCTGCATTTCTGTTGTAAACAATTCCTGTGATACCGAATGTCGTGGAAGATAATTTTCAAGAAGCATGCAGAATTCTTTTTCTGCTTCCTGAAAATAAGGTTCGTTGATCCAAAGCGTGTCATCTGCATCAAAGGCAATCGTAGTAATATGATTATTCATTTTTGTTTTGTAATTTTCTGTCCGCAAAATTCAATATAAAAACTCAATAAGAAAAGGACATTTGTCCCGGGTGAATATGTTAAGAACAAATCAGGAATTTCTAAGTTATTTTGAAAAGCTCTACCATAAGCAGGAGGGAAGAGAAGAAGTGGTATTAAAGTCTTATTCCCGGGATGAAAATGTATTGATACAGGATCAGCCGCTGTCAAAGGTTATGCTGATCAAAGAAGGTGTTGCCAAATGTTATCTCACTGAAGAAAACGGAAAAGAATATATTGTTGAATTTCTGGGAAATGGGGAAATCCTTGGAGAAGTAGAATTGATTAAGAATATCAGCTGTTTATGTGGGGTTAAAGCAGTATCTGAGGTGACTGTTTATGAAGTCAATGTTTCCTATTTCAAATCTTTGATTAAAAATGATCTTGCTCTTAACCATTTATTATTGGATTCATTTGCGGAAAGAATTATCAATACTTCCAGCAGAGCATCTTATCAACAGTTGTATACGGTAGAACATACTGTAACACAATTACTGAACATGCAGTCAAAACAGGGGATTCAGATTTCTAAAGAAGATATGGCTGCCTATCTTGGTATTACAGTGAGAAGTTTGAATAGAATCTTAAAGGATTTGAAATAATTTCGTTGACAAGCAAAAAGATGTAAAGATTTTCTCAATGCTCATTTATAATTTTTAAACATCATTCTTTTGTTGGAAAATCGCAAAGACGCAAAGTTTTATAATCCTTATTTATAATTTTAAGGCGCAAGAAAATCAAAGATTTTCAGCAAGCGATGACTATTAATTTTTCAGCAAGTTGCGGAAACTGTGCTAGCCCTTTTTTAATTAGAATTTGCTTAATTAAAAGAATCTTCAAATGATTAAAAAATAACCAGTATTCAATTTTATCGAAGATAAAATCTTTGCACCTTAAAATATTTGATCTTCAAATTCCATTGCGTCTTTGCATATATCAAAAAAAGTTTTTTTACTACTGATGTTTTGATGTGTTTTTAAGGGGTGTTTTGTTTTAAATATTAATATTTAATAATTTAAGTGTTGATTTTGATGGGGTGTTTTTGAAATTTAGTATTTTTGTGTAAAATTAAGTCGAATATTCGTCAAATGGAAAAATTAAAGTTCAGAAATGCTGAATTGGCAGATTTAAATAAAATTGTAGTCATATATAATTCAACAATAGCCTCCAGGATGGTGACTGCAGATATGGAAGAAGTTTCTGTAGAAAGCAAACTAAAATGGTTTGAGGAGCACAATTCTCAGACAAGACCACTTTGGATAGTTGAAGATGATCAGAATGAAACCGTAGGGTGGGTGAGCTTCAGTTCATTCCATGAAAGAGCGGCATACAATGGAACTGTAGAAGTAAGCATTTATCTGGATGAAACCTGCAGAGGAAAAGGATATGGAAAAACTATTCTTAAGTATTGTATTGATAACGCTGGAAAATTTGGAGTAAAAAACCTTGTAGCCCTTATTTTCCTTCATAATGAACCAAGTTTGAAGCTGTTCAGATACTTTGGATTTGAAGATTGGGGAAGTCTTCCTAATGTAGCCATTCTGGATGGTGTAGAAAGAAGTCTGAAGATTTTAGGGAAGAGGATAGATTAAATTGAGCAGATAAGCAAATAAGCTTGTGCCTATCTGTGAATTTAATTTGTGCTGTTTGTGTTTAGAAAATATGCATAGTTCTGTTGTAAATTAATGAATATAAAAAAGGCTGTCTCAAATATTGAAACAGCCTTTTATTTTTATGAATTCTGCTTAATTTTTTTTGCAGACATATTCAGGAATCGTTTCACCAGGAAAACAGCGGAGACTGTTAATCCCAGTCCAAGTGCGATCCACATTCCGAATGCACCCATTTCCAAAGTAACACACAAGAAATATCCTAAAGGAATAGTAATTACCCAATAGGCAATAAAGGTATAAATAGACGGAATTTTTACATCCTGTAGCCCTCTCAGCATTCCTAAAGCGGTCACCTGAATTCCGTCAGAAAGCTGGAATAAAGCAGCGATAATCATTAGTTTTGCAGCCAGGGTAATAACTTCGACTTCTTCTTTTTTTGTGAAGAAAGTCGGGAGTATGTTTCTGCCTAAAATAAATACCAATCCACAGATACACATGAAAATAAAGGCAATTTTCAGGTTGTTGATTCCTACCTTTCTCAGTTCCACAAAATTCTGTTCACCCAGTTTTCTGCCAATCATTACCGTAGAGGCAACACTGAACCCTACGCATAAATTGAAGGTAAATGAAGCCATGCTTAAGGCAATCTGGTGAGAAGCGATATCGTGAGCAGAAATCAGTCCACAGATAAATGCTGCTCCGGCAAAAGCGGTTACTTCAAAAAACATCTGTAAAGCCGTAGGTAATCCAAGTCTCACCATTTTATCAAACATCTGTTTTGAAAAATCCTGAATTTTTAAAGAGAAGTCTTTGATATAACGTCTTGTTCTTTTTTCTTTTACCAAAACAAAATAAAGAAAAACCACCATGAAAATTCTGGAAATCAAGGTTGCCAATGCAGATCCCTGTACGCCCATTGCCGGAATTCCCCAAAGTCCTTTGATAAAGACATAGTTTAAAGCAATATTGATGATATTGGCAATAATGGTTGCTTTGGTAACTCCAATGGTATAGGATAAACCTTCAGAAACTTCACGAAGCGTCTGAAATGCCATAATTGGTATCATGCTGACTACCATTATGCTTAAGAAGCTTACCGTATCAGGAATAATCTTGGCAGGCTGTCCGGAATGATAGAGGAGTGGCATTCCCAAAAGGAGAATGATCATCAGAATAACTCCGACAGACATATTGATAATAAAACCGTGGCTGAATACAGAATTGATTGTAGCATGATCTTCTCTGGAATGTGCTTCCGAAACCAACGGAGGGATAGCAAATGAAAAGCCTAATGCTAATACAAATATGGAGAAAAATACAGCATTTCCCAATGAAACAGATGCCAGTGCATCGGCACCCAAAAGTTGTCCGACAATAATATTATCGAATAAATTTACTGAAACTTGCCCCACCTGAGTAAGCATTACAGGCAGAGCCAAAGTCAGGCATTCTTTTGTATAATTTTTGTTTAAAAAGTTCATAATATTTTAAGATTCATATAGTTTATAATTCAAATTGGGTCAAAAAAAAATTTGCAGTGGAACACTGCAAATTTTTATATATTGTAAATAATAGCGTTATTATTTCCTTACAAAACTTGCAACGTCACCTTCAGAAACAGTGTTTCCACCAAGAATAATCAACCTCTCTACAACATTCCTTAATTCTCTGATATTTCCAGTCCATGAAAGCGCTTTTAAAGCATCAATAGCTTTATCTTCAAACTTTTTCGCAGAAGTACCGTGTTCATCAGCAATCATACCAGAAAAATGTTCAACCAATAATTTGATATCCTCTTTTCTTTCATCCAACGGTGGAACATAGATTTCAATAACAGAAAGTCTGTGGTAAAGGTCTTCTCTGAATTTTCCTTCCTCAATTTCTTTCTGCATATTTTTGTTAGTTGCTGCAATTACTCTTACATCAACTTTGATTTCTTTATCACTTCCCACAGGAGAAACTTTGCTTTCCTGTAACGCTCTCAATACTTTAGCCTGAGCAATAAGGCTCATATCTCCAATCTCATCAAGGAAGATAGTACCGCCATTAGCCTGCTCAAATTTTCCCTGCTTATCTTTAATAGCTCCTGTAAAAGACCCTTTTACGTGCCCGAAAAGTTCAGACTCAATAAGTTCAGATGGAATTGCAGCACAATTTACCTCTATCATAGGGCCTCTTGCACGCTCACTCTGATTGTGGATTGCATGAGCAACCAGCTCTTTTCCTGCACCGTTAGGTCCTGTGATCAGAACTCTGGCGTCAGAAGCAGCTACCTTTTCAATCATATCCTGAATCTTTTGAAGAGCAGGAGAGGTACCGATCATCTGGTATTTTTTACTTACTTTTCTCTTTAAAGTTTTATTTTCAGTCTGGAGATTTTTGTTTTCTTTCTTCAGGGTTTCTTTCACCAATGCATTTTTCACACTTGTAATAAGTCTGTTGATATCAATGGGTTTGGAGATAAAATCATATGCGCCCTCTTTCAAACAGGAAACAGCGGAATCAATGTCTGCATGTCCTGAGATCATGATAAAAGTAGTTTCTGGTTTTAATGCAAGACTTTGTTTCAAAAGCTCGGTTCCTGAAAGCTTAGGCATTTTAATATCAGAAATCACTAGGGCGAAATCTTCTTTTTCTACCTGTTTGTAACCTTCAAGGCCGTCTTCGGCAATAACAAATTCATAATCGGTTAGTTCATCCGAAAGAATACTGTGAAGTACTCCCGAGATTGCTTTTTCGTCTTCTACTATAAGGATTTTTTGCATAGTTGCAAATTTAAATTTTTTGTTTCAATTATTAGCAAAAACTGTACCTAAATATTCTATTTCGAGTAGTCTCTTTTCCCAAAAATGGCAGATCCAACCCTCACAGAGTTAGCTCCACACTCGATCGCTATCGGGAAATCATCACTCATTCCCATTGATAAGGTATTTAATGTTTTTAATTGATTTAATTCATCAAAAAGCTTTTTTAGGATTAAAAATTCATTTCTAATCTGCTGTTCATCATCTGTGAATGTTGCCATTCCCATTAAACCAGTCATCTCCACATTGGGAAAACTGCCTTCAATAGATTGTTGGAAAAGATTTTTCGCTTCAGAAATTTCAAGTCCGAACTTACTTTCTTCCGCCGCGATTTTTACTTGCAGAAGAACTTTAACCTTCCTGTTGTGCTTTCCTGCTTCTTTATTGATTTCTGTCAATAATTTTTCAGAATCCACACTTTGTATAGTATCTATGAAAGAAGCAATGTACTTCACTTTGTTGGTCTGTAAGTGACCAATTAGGTGCCATTGGATGTCCTGAGGGAGAAGAGGAGCTTTTTCCATCAGTTCCTGTACTTTATTCTCTCCAAAAACCTTCTGCCCGATATCATATACTTCCTGTACTGCAGAAGCCGGGTGGGTTTTTGAAACAGCAACCAGCTGAACATTTGATGGCAGCTGGTCTTTTATAGCTTTATAATTTTCTTTAATACTCATAGATGCAAATTTCCGAAAATTCCCTGACAGTTGCCAGTTATGAATACATTTTACACGGTACTTTTACTGTAAAATTAATTCAGGACCTCATTGATCTTTGGATACTGAGAGATTTTTCTGAACACAAACTTGTTGCTCTTCTGCAATTTTTCAATAAACATATCCAGTTCATTGATAGAGTCTGCATCTCTCAGATATTGGTCGTGGGTAAGGAATACCAGGTGTCTTGAAGTCTTCTCAAGGTCGTTCAGGAAAATACTGTCTACTTTCTTGATCATGGCTTCATGACTTCCTTTTAAAGTCATTTTTTGAGAAGGTCTCCATTCAAGATCCCAGCCGATAACTTTATAACCTGCTTTCTTAAGACCATCTGCTGCTGCAGTAGAACTTTTGATATCAGTTACGTTAATATTGTTGAGCCTCCAGATATTTCTTCCGGGAGTTCTTGCTATTTTATCAGTAAGCTTCAGGCTGTCTTTGGCGATATCAAAATCATGGACTACTGATTCAGTATTTTTATAAAAATCGGTGTATTTGTTATGGGCATGAGAGAAACTGTGATTGGCTAGCTCTACCAAAGGGTTTTGCTTAAGCAACAACAGATCATCCTTCTGTTTTTTACTTCCATAAGCATGTTTTCCTACCAGAAAGGCGGTTGCACAAACATTTCTTTTGTCCAGAATTTTTAAAAGATTTTCGGTTCCCTGATTGGGACCATCATCGAAGGTGAGGTAGATCACTCTTTTATCCGGGTCTACACCTTCATCGTCCATATTGGGGACTATTTCTGCGGAAGGATGTTCCTGTGAACTGACGACGGGGTCGTTATTCACTTCATTTTTAAAATTACAGCTATACAATAAAGCCGAAGTTGCACTCATCAATGCAAACATCCCTAGAAAAGTCGCATTTTTTGACTTTCCCGCAAAAATTTTTCTCATAAAGGTAATGGAATTTTAAATTGTTAAAAATCGTTAAAAATAACAATTGAAAGTTAACAAATTATATGCCATGCTGTGCAGTTATTTTTCTTTTTAAGTTTATTTTAAGAACTTTATTTTAAAGGCGATTTCCAATAAGAATTGAATTGTAATTATATGATTTTGTTTTTCTTATTTTTTAACATTTATAAATGCGAAACCAATGGTTTTTCTCTATATACATTGATGTTTTAATATTCTTCATTGAACGGAGAATTATTTTATTTTAACAAAAAAAAGATAATTTTTATAGAATCTTTATTTTAAGATGCTTTTTAAATACAGCGAATTTTTAATAGCTGCTATTCCCCAGGTATTATTGAAGAAAATAAATGAGGTTTGCGTGGTATTTTTAATCTTTTCAGCCAATGCATCCATAAAATCTTTACGATATTCTGATTTGTAAAGAACAGGTTTTCCATGAAGTCTATAATAAAGTATCTCCGAATGATTAATAATAAGGTCTTCGGGAAGATTGCCAGGAAAACTTACACCTGAGAAGACAATATTGTGCTTTTTTAAAAGATTAAATACTTCTTTTTGCCACCATGAGTTGTGTCGGAATTCAATGACATTCAGAAGTCTATGATCAATATTGTTGATGATTCGTTCTGTGTTCTCTGCGGAATTTGTAAAGGAAGGAGGAAGTTGATATAGAAATCCGGAAAGTTTATCCTTCAGATTACTTTGAATGTGATTACAGAATAGAGCAATTTCATCCTTGGAATTTTCAAGCCGGTTTTGATGGGTGATGGCTTTGGGAATTTTAATGAAGAATCTGAAATCATCAGGGGTTTCATCATACCACTTCAACAATGTTTTTGAGGTTGGTTTCCTATAAAAAGTAGAATTGATTTCTACGGCATTGAACGTTGTTGAATATAAAGAAAGAAAATCTTTACTTTGGGCATTCTCAGGATATAAAGACCCTTTCCAGTCATTATTGTAAAATCCCGAACATCCTATGTAAAGATTTTCTTTTGTCATGATATTATTTTATATCCAGATCCACGGAGTTGAGTCTCAATGAATTCAGTATCACAGACAGGGAACTGAAACTCATTGCTGCAGCTGCAATCATTGGTGATAAAAGAATTCCAAAGAATGGATACAATAATCCTGCCGCAACCGGAACTCCTAAAACATTATAAATGAAAGCAAAGAACAGGTTCTCTTTAATGTTTTTGAGAAGCTTTTCACTCAATAGTTTTGCTTTTGCAACACCTAAGATATCTCCTTTTAATAAAGTAATTTCAGCACTTTCAATCGCAACATCTGTTCCTGTTCCCATGGCAATTCCCACATCAGATTGGGCAAGGGCAGGAGAGTCATTGATCCCGTCTCCGGTCATCGCTACAATTTTACCTTGCTGTTGGAGTTTCTTTACCTCATTCAGCTTATCTTCAGGAAGACAGTTGGCTTTGAAATGTTTAATTCCTAATTCATCAGCAACAGCTTTGGCAGTATGTTCATTATCTCCTGTCATCATGATGATGTCTATTCCTTCACTCATCAACTGTTTAACAGCTTTTTTGGAGCTTTCTTTGATTTTATCTGTAAAACTTACGAATCCCAGCACCTGCTGATCCTGTGCGATATAGGAAATCGTATGGGCTTTAGACTGAACTTCTACTGCTTTCTGTTTTAAGCTGTCAGGAATCATAATCTGATGAGAGGTCAGGAGACTTTCATTTCCAAGATAAGTTGTCTTTCCGTTGATATTTCCTTTCACTCCTTTTCCTGAGATATTCTCAAACTGATCTACTTTTTCCGCCGTCAGATTCTCTTCTTTTGCTCTTTTTATTACGGCATTGGAAAGTGGGTGTTCAGAATTTTGATTCAAAGAAAAAGCCAGTTTTAAAATCTGATGCTGATCTCCGTTTATTGTTTCAATATGCTCTACTGAAGGTTTTCCTTCTGTTAAAGTTCCTGTTTTATCGGTAATCAAAACATTTACTTTATTCATCTGCTCAAGTGCTTCTGCATTTTTGATAAGGATTCCGTTTTTAGCACCTTTCCCGATTCCTACCATTAAGGACATCGGAGTTGCCAGCCCAAGAGCACAAGGACAAGCCACAATTAAAACGGCAACCGCATTTACGAAAGCAAATAAAGTTCTTTTTCCTTCCGGACCGAAAAACTGCCACAGTACAAAAGTAAGTACTGCAATAACAATTACCACAGGGACAAATACTTTTGATACTTTATCTGTAAGTTTCTGGATTGGAGCTTTGCTGCGGCTGGCTTCATTAACCATTTTAATAATTTGGGAAAGCAAGGTTTCATCACCTACCTTTTCTGCCTTCATAATAAATACCTGATTACCATTGATTGTGCCGGAAGATACTTTATCGTCTACATTTTTTTCAACAGGAATGGGTTCTCCGGTGATCATGCTTTCGTCAACAATAGAATTACCTTCGGTGATTTTTCCATCTACGGGAATTTTTTCACCAGGTTTTACTTTTAATAAGTCGCCTATTTTTACCTGAGAAAGCAGAACTTTCTTTTCTTCACCATTTACCATAAGGTTGGCTTCATCCGGTGAAAGGTTCATTAATTCTTTGATGGCATTTCCTGTTTTTTTATGAGCCGCTGCTTCCATCAGCTGACCTAAAATGACAAGGGTTAAAATCACACAGACTGCTTCAAAATACAACGGGATTTCATGATTATGTCCACGAATTTCATGTGGAATAATGTCTGGAAATATCAGAGCTACAATACTGAAAATAAAGGCTGCAGCCACTCCCAGTGCAATAAGACTGAACATATTGAGGTTCCATGTTTTAAAGGAAACCCAGCCTCTTTTCAATAGAAACCATCCTGAATAAAACATCACCGGAAGTGTTAAAGCAAGTTCGATAAATCCTTGAATCTGATGAGAGAAAGGGAAGTTGATCAACATTCCTCCCATTGAAAGAATGAAAACCGGAATAGTAAACGCCAGTGAAGTAATGAATTTTCTTTTTAATATAGTGTAGGTTTCATCTTCATCATCATCACTGCTGTCGGGCATTCTTATGAGATCCATTCCGCAGATCGGACAGTCTCCCGGTTCGTCACGAATGATTTCCGGGTGCATAGGACAGGTATATTTTGCGGTTTTCTTTTCAGGATATTTTACAAGATCCATTCCGCAAACCGGACATCCTACATTGGAGTCATAGGTTTTATCACCTTCACAATACATCGGACAGTAATATCTGCCTGCCATTTCATCAGTTACTTTAGGGGTTTCATGACTATGGCTGTGGTGGTGATCATGATGACTGTGAGAATGAGAATGATGCTGGTGAGAATTTGCTTTTTGGGCAAGTTCTTCCGTAATCGGTTCTAAATCCATATGACAAACAGGGCAACTGCCTTTTTCATCATATACTTTATCCCCTTCGCAAAACATCGGACAATAATGCTTCCCGGTACTATCTTTAAAGTTTTCAGGAAGGTTGGTTGATGAATAGGTTGGTTGATGATTAGGATCTTTAGCAAGCTTTTCTTCAATAGGAACCAGATACATTTTGCAGACAGGACATCTTTCGCCCTGTTTGAAATATACTTTATCTCCTTCACATTCCATTGGACAATAGTATACCGAAGACGGAGATACACGGTCCTGAGGTTTTATGAATGCTGTCTCAGGATGATTGGGATCTTCAAGTCTGTATTTTCCTATTTCTGCCAGGGCATCATTTAATGCCGAAAGTGTCACACCATAATCAGAAGTGATGGTTGCGGTATGAGTTTCCAGATTAACATCGGCTTTAACACCATCAACACTGTTCAGTTGATTGGAAATTTTTTTCTGGCAGCCGGAACAGGTCATTCCGAGTATTTTATACTGTTGTTCCATGATTCTTAAATTTATAGTACAAATTTCCAAAATGGAAACCTAAGGTTGTTATAAATTTAAGGATAATAGTTATAAAATTAGGTGGAGTGAAAGAGTTTGAGAGTAGGAGAGTATAAGAGTAAGAGGGTTTGAGAGTTGTAGGGTGGGAGCGTTTGAGCGTTTGTAAGTGAAATAGGAATGTTTAACTTCTTCACCCCTAAACGCTCAAACACTCAAACTTATAGATTGTCAAGCGCTTTGCGATTGTGTTCTTTGAGTTTTTTGAATTCAGTAGGAGTGAATCCGGTTATATTCCTGAACTGGGAAGAAAGATGCTGTACACTTTTATAACCAAGCTTTCCTGCAATTTCAGTAAGATTGAATTCGTTGTATAAAAGAAGTTCTTTTACCTTTTCTATTTTCTGAAGAATGAAGAATTGCTCTAATGTGATATTTTCGTTTTGAGAAAATGTTTTGGAAAGAGCACTGTAATCCTTGTGAAGTTTTGAACTTAAAAATTCGGAAAGCAGGAAGTCTTCCGAGATATCAAGGTCGCTTATTTTTACAATAATCAGGTTTTTGATTTTTTCCACAGTCTGATGAGCAGAATCCATAATCCTTTCAAAACCTGTATCAAGCAGTTCTTTTTCTATGATCTGCATTTTTTCAGGAGAAACATCAGCTTCCGTTTCTACTTCTCCCAGTAAGATATTAGCTGTTTTTATATCTGCATTACGGAAAATATTTTCTACTGCAGCAATGCATCTGTTGCAGACCATATTCTTTATGAAAATCTTCATAGGCTGTTGTTTAACCTGTCTTTTACGAATTCTATCTGGGTTTTGCCATGAGGAGCAGGATTGCCTTCTTCGTTAAGGTTTACCATAACAATTCTTTCTACAGTAATGATGGTTTGATGAGTCATTTTATTTCTTACATCACATCTTAAAGTAATAGAAGAGGATCCGAAATGAGTAGCTTCAATTCCTATTTCTATAATATCTCCTTGTTTGGCTGAGCTGACAAAGTTGATTTCAGAAATAAATTTTGTGACTACTTTTGTGTTTTCTAATTGAATAATAGCATAAAGTGCAGCTTCTTCATCAATCCATTGAAGAAGTCTTCCTCCGAAAAGTGAATGATTGGGGTTTAAGTCTTCGGGTTTCACCCATTTTCTGGTATGGTAGTTCATATCTTTTAATAATTTGCAGTACAAATTTAGTGTTAAAAGCTGATCTTTTCAAAAGAATAGTATTTATTGATCTGAAAAGAATCATTCATTTTCTCAATCATTTTCTTTTGGAACGCATGGCTTTCGTTTTTGCTATGGAAGAATCATTCAGCAATATTTGATATTCTTCACTTTCTATGGTAATCAGGGCGACTTTTCCTTCCTGATTATGATGAAATCCAAATCCATATTTTTTCGCCAAAGGAGAACACCGCAGACAAGGTTGGCCTTTGGAAAAGAACTTTTCCCTTTCATCCTCTTTCTCGTTTTCTGAAATTTCATTTTTAATGGCATAGCATTCAAAAATTAGATCATCAGAAGAATATTGATAAGGACTTTTTATAAGTTTCTCATATTGGAGATTAGCGAGTGTTTTTTCCTTTTTTTCCGGAGGAATCTGTGCACGGAAAACAGGACAATCTTCGGCAGCTTCAATGAGTGTGTTGGTATAATTTGTGGTGTATAGTTTCATATTTAGGTTCAGGTTTTAAAATTTTATTAAGAATAGGGCGGTAAGGAAACTGATAAATAGAATGTTGTATGTCATATTAACTTGATTTTGAGGGCTCAACGTTAGTATTTGTTTTAAATCTTTAACTAATTTTATAATAAAATTTATTTTTATCTAATTAATTGATTTTTAATTAATTACGCTTGTTTTGTATGCTTTTTTTGTTTTTAGATTCAACATAATGTGAGAAATATTTAAAAAAAGCTTTGATTTGAAATTTTTAATTGTATCTTGCATACGTTTATATTTGGAATCAATATTTGTTCATTAATTTATGTTGTTTTTCTTTTATATACCAAATTTTTATTAATTTTTTAATTTATTTAAAATGAACATTTTTGTTTCAAACATCAATTACGCAACTAAAGAGTATGAGTTGCACGATCTATTCGCAGAATTTGGTGATGTATCATCAGCTAAAATCGTTACAGACAGAGAAACTGGTCGTTCCAGAGGTTTCGGTTTCGTAGAAATGGGTGATGAAGAAGGAAAGCAAGCTATTGAAGCTCTTAACCAAAAAGAATTTAACGGAAAAACTCTAAACGTATCTGAAGCTAAGCCAAGAGAAGAGAAGCCAAGAAGAAGCTTCGATAACAACAGAGGTGGAGGTTATGGTAACAACAACAATAGAGGCGGAGGCTATGGTAACAACCGTGGCGGAGGCGGAAATCGTTGGTAAAAATATGAAGCGGCTTTTAAGCCGCTTTTTTTATGGAATTTAATTTCCAGTAAATCATTTAATTATAACTTGGGTTGAAATATTATGATGTTTTGGCATAATTTTAGAAAATTATCAATCAATCAAAAAGTAATTATAATGAAAAAACATTTATTAGTCGTAATGATGGTGTTTGGTGGATTATTAATTAATGCACAAAACATTTATACTGGGCAGAACATAGAACAAAACAGAAAATACTGGGCAAGTAACAACCGATACTATTTGACCTTTCAGAATGATGGTAATCTGGTTTTATATAACAGAGCCGGAGTTGCAATGTGGGATACAGGAACAAATAATAGAGGAGTGAGAGCTGTTTTTCAGGATGACGGGAACTTAGTAGTTTATACTCCCGGAAATGGGGTGGCTTTTAGTTCTAATACTAATGGAAGAAGAGCTGAAAGATTAACTATTCAGGATGACGGGAATCTTGTCATTTATAATGGTTCCAATCCGCTATGGGCCTCAAAAAGCGATTTGAAAAATAGTGGAAGAGACAATGGCTTTGGCCGTGGAAATGGGAATATAAGTACTGGGTACAAATTCCGTAAAGGAACAAAAGTATTCTCTCCTAATGGCAGCTATTATTTGACTTTCCAAAATGACGGAAATCTGGTTTTATCCTATGATAACGGAGATTCTATCTGGGCATCCGGAACAGATAATAAAGGAAGCAGAGCGGAGTTCCAGGCAGATGGAAATCTTGTTGTTTATGATTCTTACAATAAAGCAGTATGGAGCTCAAATACTTCCCGCAGAGGAGCCAACAAGCTTTCTGTGCAAAATGACGGAAACTTAGTAGTTTATAACGATTATACTCCATTGTGGAGTTCAGGAACTAATAGATAACAAACTATTTAGATAAAATAAAAAGAGACTATCCACAAGGTAGTCTCTTTTTTTATTTTAATGCTTATTTTAATTTGATAAGGATGTAAACATTTTCGTAATAAATACTGGCAGTGTCATTGTCAGAATACTTTTCTCTTGTAATTTCACTGAAAATAAGTTTAACGTGATACTTTCCTAAATCAGATTCCATAGCAATTTCGGGGATTACTACATTTCCTTTCTTGTTTTTATTTTTCTCAAATAATTTAATAATCTGTGGTCCGAAGTCTACTTCTTCTTTAGAATTTAAACTTAATTTTAACGAGGATTCTTCTGTCAGCTGATCTGTCAGCTCAAACTGGTCATCATTCAGTTTTTGAGGATCTCTGCTATAACGATGGAAAGAAATTAAATACTGATAATTCCCGAGTTCTACAGCCTGTTCTTCACGAACAAGAACGATTCTGTTCATTTCATATGCTCTGTTTTTTGCGGTGACATTCACATCTGAGAACTTACTCTGAATGTCGTAATTGATACTATAAAATGTACCTTTTTCAATATTATCTGCTAATTCAGCCTGATCTTTTTCGTTCAGGAGAGCTGATAGGAATTCACTTTGCCTTCTTTCAGCCAGAAATTCAAATTTATCAGCAATTTCATTACGAACAGTATCAGTAACTTTTTTCTGAAAATTTATCTTGCCGGCACTCATTAGCTGATGCTGGTTTAAAATATTCATCAATTCTGTTTTCTGACTTCTCTTAGCTACACTGAATGCATTAAGGTAAGGGAAAATCAATGCAAAAGCGCCAAATAAAAATAAGCTGACAGGAATGAACTTTATCGTAGCTTTTTTGTTGAAAATAAAGTAGACAACAATGCTTAACAGCCATAGAGCAAGCAGGAGAACGAAATACCTAGGTTCTGTATATCCATATTCTAAAATTCTGGTAAAAATAGCCGTGAAAAGCAGAATAATCAAAGGAACAATGGTATAATAGAATGCTTTTGAAAATATTCTGACCCAGGATTTTGCGTTTTCTTCTTTTAACGGGTGAACCAGAAGTAATGCAAGGATACCCACAATGCTATAGGCTAAAACAAGGTAAGAAACCCAGCCTCTTGGAAGCTGCCAGTTGATTAATATTTTAACAGAATAGAAATAAAGAATTGTTACATAGATAAGGAGTAACGGAATTAAAATAAACTGAGTGAAAAACTTCAAAACAACAGGGTAGGTGCCGTCTTTTTCAAGGTTATTTAATCCTTTATCATTAAATAAAAGGAAAATAAAACTGCTTCCAAAAATAGAGAGAACAAAGAATGTATCTCTGTAAATTCTGTCATGGAAGTTAAAGTCAAAAAGTTTGTCAACGGCTAAGATTGCTAATTCCATACCGCCTGTCAGAACTCCAGTAAATACGGCAGTGAGAAAGATATTGATAAAAAGATTTTTGTTGTACTGCCAGAATCTTAGCTCTCTGTCTTTCTCCAGAAACGGAACAAATGATACCAGTAGATGGGAGAGAAGAGCTGTAACAGCAATGATATAAGCATAGACTTCTGTAAAACTGTTTTTTTTATCAGGCAGAATGTAATAAAAACCTATAAGGAAAATTATACCGGATACGTGTAGTAGTAATTCTTTCCCGATTCTCTGTGACAACATTTTTAGTGCAAACATCAGAGAAATTCCGAGGCAGGAACAAATGGTGAACTTAATATAAGAAGTAATTTCACTACGCTCCGTTTCCACAATGCATATGGTGCCAATAGCAGCTAATAAAGCCATTGCCAAAATCATTGGATATCGAAAAATGACTTCATTGGCCCGGCTTAGAGTTTCCTGGAATTTTGTTTTCATGATTTGGTGTTTTTAAGGTTTAGATTAATCTTTTTTCTTTTTTTTCTTTTTATCCTTATCCTTGTCTTTTTCTTTTCCTTTGGTCTTCTTTTCTTTTTTAGGATTCAGGATTTCTTCAGCTACTTCAAACTTAGGTTCTTCGATTTTGGCTGGCTTTATCTCGATTTTAAGATCAAAATAACCTTTCATATCTTCCTGGGAGATTAATTTTTCACTTAACAGGAGCTCCAGAATTTCCTTCCCTGAATTATTAAAAAAGTTATGTGAAAGCTCTTTTAACAGGAATTTTTTATATTCTTCTAAAGGAACAAGCACGCTGTATTTGAAGATTCTTCCTTCTTTTACAGTGGAGAGATAACCTTTTTCAACTAATATTTTCAAATAAGTGGAAACCGTGTTCTGGTGTGGTTTCGGTTCCGGATGCTGCTCCATAACGTCCTTCAGATAGAAAGATTCCATTCTCCAAAACAGCTTCATAAAGTTTTCTTCTGCGGCAGTAAGATGATTTATTTTCATAGAGTATTCTAATGTTGAAATTGAATATTGCAATAAAGATAGATAAAAGATACCAGAAAAGCTATTCCAGCCCCCATAAATACTTCTTTTACGGTATGTCTTTTTAAAATAATACGGGTGATTCCGACTAAAATAGCGATTCCCAGCCACGCAAGACCCATTTTACAGTCAAGTGAGAAAAAGAGCGCTGCTACAAATACATTGAACGCTGTATGCATTGAGCTTTTTATAAAAAGATTGCTGATCTGAAGAGCGAAAAGAAGCACCAGGATAAATAGCATGACAAGATCTATATATCCGTTTCTGATATAATTAAAAAGAAGATAGGCGATCACACAGACTGCAATAAATATATATAACGTTTTCCTTTGGACACGGTTGGAAACATCCATATTGGTATATCTTCCCGTCTTTACATTCCACACCAGCCATATCACAACCGGGATAATGATCATTAATAATACAGGAAGAAAATAAAGGATAGAATCTTTAAGGGAATATTCTCTGATGCTCATATAGATAAAGAAAATGATCAGAGAGACCAAAGGATTAAAAAAATCAGAGATGACTTTTGAAATTTTGTGTAATAATGAAGATTGTTTTTCTTCCATAATCAAGTTTAAAAACCAAATATACTATTATAACCTCAAAAATCAAATGAAAACCATGAGATGGAATAGTTGATTTAATGGGTAAGTTGTTTGATTACCAGTTGATTTTAATGGAGTGAAATATTTTTGCGTCTTTAAATTAGTATTAAGTTTTGCAAGAAATGTTTAATTTTAATTGATCTGTTTTAATCATTATTATCATGAAATATCTATTCACATACTTATTTATATTATCAGGTTATTTAGTTTTTGGACAAAAGGTTTCAGGGGAAAATATTTCTACACCACAACCTGTCCATCAATTAAGAATCTATGAAATTCCAAAAGAAAATAAACAGGTTTTTCTGGATCGCTTCAGAGATCATGCCTTGAGAATCATGAAGAAATATGGATTTACCATTGTGTCGATCTGGGAATCGGAATTCAATGAAAAAACAGAATTTGTTTACCTGCTTGAGTGGAAAGATGAACATGCAATGAAAATGGCGTGGGAAGGATTTATGACAGATAAAGAATGGAAGGAAATTAAAGCCAGAACGGCAAAACAATATGGTAATTTCGTCAATGAAATTGAAGACAGAAGCCTGAAACTTACAGATTTTTCCCCCGAAAAGAAGTTGTTGAAATAACCAAAATATATATTAACAATAATTAAAGAGGAATGAAATAGGAGAACGAAATATAAAGAATCCTAATGTTTCCGAATTATATGTTGTTTCGGGAAAGTCTTATGGATAGGATGATTTCTAAGATTTGACGAAAAGAATGTAACGGATAAAACGTAGCTTTATCACTCTTCCAGGGGGTCGGAAATTAAGAATAATCCATACAGCCCGCAAATAGATTTTGCAGAAAAATCGAAAAGTTATCTATGTATAGAATAAAAACAAAGTTTTTTTCATAATTTTGCTCAACTATTTCATCATAAAAAAGCAAGAGCTAACACATGAAAGAATTTTCTAAAGAGGTATACCTGAAGTGGTATGAAGATATGACAATGTGGAGAAGGTTTGAAGACAAATGCCGTTCTCTTTACCTAAAACAAAAGATCAGAGGATTTTTACATTTGTATAACGGTCAGGAAGCTATCCCTGCCGGGTTTACACATGCAATGGATCTTACAAAGGATAGCATGATTACTGCTTACAGATGTCACATCCATCCAATGGCGATGGGAGTAGATCCTAAAAGAATCATGGCGGAACTTTGTGGTAAAGCTACCGGAACATCCGGAGGTATGGGTGGATCTATGCACATTTTCAGTAAAGAACACCGTTTTTACGGAGGACATGGTATCGTTGGAGGACAAATTCCATTAGGTGCAGGTATTGCTTTTGCAGATAAATATTTCGACAGAAAAGCAGTAAACATCTGTTTCTTTGGTGATGGTGCTGCAAGACAAGGTTCTTTACATGAGACCTTCAACATGGCAATGAACTGGAAACTTCCTGTAGTATTTGTTGTAGAAAACAACCAATATGCAATGGGTACTTCTGTAAAAAGAACAGCCAACCACGAAGATATCTATAAATTAGGATTAGGATACGAAATGCCTTGTCTTGCTGTAGATGCAATGGATCCTGAAAAAGTGGCAGAAGCGGCTTACGAAGCTATTGAAAGAGCAAGAAGAGGAGACGGACCTACTTTCATTGAAGCAAGAACTTACCGTTACAGAGGACATTCTATGTCTGATGCCGAGCCATATAGATCTAAAGAAGAAGTAGCTCTTCATAAAAATGATGACCCAATCGAATTGATAAAACATAGAATTTTAGAAAACGGATGGGCTACAGAAGCAGAACTGGAAGTTATGGATAACAAGTCCAGAGACTTTGTTGAAGAGTGTATCGAATTTATGGAAAACTCTCCGTATCCGGATGCAGAAAAAATCTATGAGTATGTATATGCTCAGGAAGATTATCCATTCTTAGACAAATTAGAAAACTAAAAGATAATGAGTTAATTTGACAATTTGAGAACTTGAAAATGTGATAGATTATGTCCTTTTTTAATTTTCAAATTTTCAGATTGCTAAATTTTCAAATTAAAATAAATTATGGCAGAAGTAATTACGATGCCCCGCCTGTCCGACACAATGACGGAAGGTAAGGTGGCAAAATGGCATAAAAAAGTAGGAGATAAAGTAAAAGAAGGAGATATTTTAGCTGAAATTGAAACTGATAAAGCAGTTCAGGATTTCGAATCTGAAATAGAAGGTACCCTTTTATACGTAGGTGTAGAAGAAGGAGGTGCTGCTGCTGTAGACTCTGTTTTAGCTATTATCGGGAATGAAGGAGAAGATATTTCAGGATTGACAGGTGGGGCTGCTGCTCCCGCTGCAGAAGCTGAAGAAAAAAAATCAGAAGAACAGCCTAAAGCAGAAACTGCTGCGCCTGCTGCAGAAGTTCCGGCAGGAGTAGAAATTATTACAATGCCAAGACTTTCTGATACAATGACAGAAGGTAAGGTTGCTAAATGGCACAAAAACGTAGGAGATACAGTAAAAGAAGGAGATCTTCTTGCTGAGATCGAAACAGATAAAGCAGTACAGGATTTCGAATCTGAATTCAATGGAGTATTATTGAAGCAAGGTGTAGAAGAAGGAGGTGCTGCTCCGGTAGATTCCGTATTGGCAATTATTGGCCCTGCAGGAACAGATGTTTCCGCTGTAGGTGCTCCAAAAGCAGCGGGTCAGTCAACTGAAAAACCAGCTGAACAAAAAGCAGAAGCAAAGGTTGAAGAAAAAGCTGCTCCGGCTGCCAGTTCTTCATCTTCTGACAGAGTAGCAATCTCTCCGCTGGCTAAGAAAATGGCTCAGGATAAAGGAGTTGATATCAACAGTGTTCAGGGATCTGGTGAAAACGGAAGAATCGTTAAAAAAGACATTGAAAATTATCAGCCAGCTGCAAAACCGGCTGCTTCAGCTCCGGCAGCAAGCGCTGCTCCGGTTGCAGTAAGCTTTGTACAGGGTGAAGATACAGAGACTCCAAACTCTCAGGTAAGAAATATCATTGCAAAACGTCTTTCTGAAAGTAAGTTCTCTGCACCTCACTATTATCTGATGGTTGAGATCAATATGGATAAAGCGATCGAGGCTAGAAAAGAAATCAATTCTCTTCCGGATACTAAAATCTCTTTCAACGATATGATTATTAAAGCGACTGCAATTGCTTTAAGAAAACACCCTCAGGTAAATTCAAGCTGGGCAGGGGACAAGATCATTCACAGAGGAAATATCAACATCGGTGTAGCTGTAGCTATTCCAGACGGATTGGTAGTTCCAGTATTGAAAAATACAGATCAGATGACATATACTCAGATTTCTGCATCTGTAAAAGATATGGCTTCAAGAGCTAAGAGCAAAGGTCTTAAAGCTAACGAAATGGAAGGATCTACATTCTCTATTTCAAACTTAGGAATGTTCGGAATCGAAACGTTTACAAGTATTATCAACCAGCCAAACTCTGCAATCCTTTCAGTAGGAGCAATTATCGAGAAACCAATCGTTAAAGATGGTCAGATCGTAGTTGGAAACACCATGAAACTTTCATTGGCTTGTGACCACAGAGTGGTAGACGGTGCTACAGGTGCTCAGTTCCTACAGACATTAAGAACATATTTGGAAAGTCCATTAACTTTGTTACTGTAATTTTCTGAATTGAAAATAGTAAAACCTCCCAAATCGGGAGGTTTTTTTGGTTTTTGGTAAATAGAAATGGAGACTCCTAACAAAACCCCTAAGGTTTCAAAAACCTTATGGGTTTAGAAAAAAGTTTATATTACAAAAGTTTTTACAAAAAAAATAAGACAGAAATAATTAAAAAAATTAATAGAAAAGTCCCTTATAAATGGATTAAAGAAATTTGATATCTTTAAAAACAAAATAAAATATAAACCGCTTCAAAAAGCGGTTTTTTATTTGCAGGCAATTCACTACTTTTGAATCATGATTAAAGCAAGAAATATCCATAAATCTTATGGGAATTTAGAAGTACTGAAAGGAGTTGATATTCATATCAAAACAGGAGAGGTGGTTTCTATTGTGGGAGAATCAGGAGCAGGTAAATCTACACTGCTGCAGATTTTAGGAACGCTGGATCATCCAACCCAATCTGGTAAGTATGATACGGAGATTGAAATAGCAGGAGAGTCGTTTATTAATATGAATGATAAGCAGCTGTCGAAGTTCAGGAATCAGAATATCGGTTTCGTATTTCAGTTTCATCAGCTACTTCCAGAATTTACAGCGCTGGAAAATGTCTTGCTTCCGACAAAAATAGCAGGAGCCAACGAAAGAGAAGCTCTTGAAAAGGCTTATGCTTTATTTGAAGACCTAAAGATTGAACAAAGACTGAATCATAAACCCAACCAGCTTTCAGGTGGAGAGGCACAAAGGGTAGCTGTAGCAAGAGCTTTAATTAATTCTCCGAAAATCATTTTTGCGGATGAACCTACCGGTAACCTTGATTCCAAGAATGCAGATGATCTTCACCGATTGTTCTTTGATCTTAGAGATAAATACAATCAAACTTTTGTTATTGTAACGCATAACCCGAATCTTGCAGAAATTACAGACCGCAAGCTCGTTATGAAAGACGGAATGATTATAGAGTAGTATACACAACCGGATGATGAAACACTTTATTTTTCTTTTTTTAATTATAATTTCCTGTTCAAAAGCTGAATCCCAGCAGTTGAACCCATTGGGTATTCCTGAGACAAGAATTTCAGAGATTAAAAATTATATTAAAGGAAAAGAGTACAATCAGGAACTGGCTGTTTTTATCAACTTTAAAATCCCTTCCGGGAAGTATCGTTATTTTATCTACAACCTGAAAAATAATACAATTCTGCAGCAGGCTGTCGTTTCTCATGGTTCAGGCTCTGTCATAGCAAAATCGGATGCTTTGAAATTCAGCAATATTGAAGGCTCTTATCAGTCGTCTCTTGGAAAATATGTCATTGGAGAAAGCTATATAGGAAAGTTCGGTAAAGCTTATCGCCTGGCAGGGCTGGATGCTACCAATAGCAACGCCTTGCAAAGAGCAATAGTTCTTCATTCTTACGGATGTATTCCTGACACAGAATCACAAACTCCTGCATGTCTGAGCTTAGGATGCCCGATGCTTTCAGTAAATGCACTTAAAGAAACAGCAAAATATATTGATAAGTCTACAAAACCTGTCATTTTATATGCTTTTTATTAATTGATACTATTCATCTATACTATTTTTCCATGGCCATAAAACTCCTTGCCGAAGATGACAGACCCAGAGAAAAGTTTTTGCAAAAAGGCAAAAGCTCACTTTCTGATTCTGAACTCTTAGCAATTATTATGGGCAGCGGAAATAGAGAGGAAGATGCTTTGGAATTAGCAAGAAAAATTTTAGCCTCTGTCAATAACAGTTGGCATGAATTGAGTTTGCTTTCTGCCAAAGATCTGATGAAATTCAAAGGTATCGGAGAATCAAAAGCCATTTCAATTATTTCAGCTTTAGAAATTGGGAGAAGAAGGGCAGTACAGGAAATTCCTGAAAAAACAATTATCGGAAACAGTCATGATGCCTATGTCATTCTGAGAAATCAGCTTTCCGATCTGAGAACAGAAGAGTTTTGGGCGATTTTCCTTAATAATAGTAATAAAGTGATTCATGTGTCTCAACTCACGCAGGGAGGCATCAGCCAGTCTATTGTAGATGTGAGAACTCTTTATAAGTTAGCATTGGATCATTTTTCAACCGGCATTATCATTGCTCACAATCATCCTTCCGGAAGCTTAAAACCAAGTCGGGAAGATATCAATATCACACAGAAAATAAAAGAAGCAGGAAATACATTAAGTATTCAGCTTTTAGACCATATTATTGTCACACAGGATTCTTATTTTAGTTTCTCAGACGCAGGATTATTATGATTAGAAGATTGAAATATCATGAAATTGATTTTGTAAAATACGCTCAATGTTTAGAAAATTCCGAACAAAGAAAATATTCTGCTACAAAATACTTTTTAGACACTACTTCTACAATGCCTTGGGAAATTCTTGTTTATAAGGATTATGAAGCGGTAATGCCTATCCCTTTTGTAAGAAAATATGGGATGAAAATTGTACACAATCCTAAACTTTGTCAGCAGCTTGGTGTTTTTTCCGGCAAAGATGATTTAGATCTAAATGAGGCTTTTTTAGAATATCTGGAAAAAAATTACATGATCAGGGCGTATCCTTTTAACGATGTCAATCAGCTTCGTACAAAGATCAGAATCAAGAAAAACTTTTTATTATATCCTGAGGCCTATGAGAAAGTCTATTCGAAATATTCACCCAAAAGAAAAAGAAAACTTCGGTTAGATGAAGCTGTTTTAAAAGAATCAGAAATTAAAATGATTTCTTATGAAAAAGCAAAAACTTTTATTGAATCCAATACTATAGGTTTGAATAAAGACCATGATCTGTCTGAATTCATGAGGATTTTTGAAAGCTTTTATAAGTCCGGATATCTGAAATTTACAGCTTTTTACTATCAGCATAAAATTGTTAACGTAATTGCTACTTATTCGGATAGTAATATGGTAGCGCTTTTAGGAAATTTTAATGATAAAGATTATGTCAAATTATCAGGAGCATCCGTATTGATCGATCATCTCATTAAAGAAAATATAGAAACTCATGTTTTTGATTTTGAAGGGGGAGAACTACCCAATATTGAAGAGTTTTTCAGAGGATTTCGTCCCGAATTAAGACCTTATGGAATTATTGAGAATTCAAAAAAGAACCTCTTCAAAAAGTTAGGATATCTTGTATTAAGAGGAAAGTCTTTTTTATGATGAAAAGCATTGTTTAGATTGGTTCTAATTAACTAATATTCCGTAACTTTATAAAATCCTTAGTAAAACAGTTATGTTACAGCAGATTCGTCAGTACAAATTATCATACATGCTTTATAACTTATTTAAAAAGAATAAATTAAAGCATAATATTCCATTATATAAAAAATACGGAATCAATAAGAACTATTTTTCAAGTATTTCGAGTAAAGATTTTGCGCACCTTCCGGCTAGCGAAAGAACACTAGATGATACCAAACTCAAGGAAACTCCTTTTTTTAAAAAGCTTTCCGAAGAAAATAAAGAAAGTGCTCTTCAGTATGATGAAAATGGTTATATGATACTGAGAAATTTCCTTACTCCGGAAACGGCGGATCAAATCAATACTGAAATTGATAAATTAATGGAAGATGGGACTTTGAAATTCATATACGGCGGTAAGCTGATGTTTGCAATTCATCATTCAGAAATCATTAAAAATATTGGAAGTGATAAAGAACTGTTAGATTTTTTATCTATTCTGTTAGACGGAAAATCAAAACTTTTCCAAAGTATCAATTTTATTAACGGTAGCCAGCAGAAAACCCATTCTGACAGTATTCACATGACCACATATCCATTGGGAGGATTGCTGGGAGTATGGATTGCCCTGGAGGATGTGGATGAAAATAACGGAGCATTGCATTATATTCCTAAAAGCCACAAACTTCCTTACTTCCTGAATTCTGATTACGATAATGAAGGGACATCTTTGAAAATTGGTAAGAAAAGCTACAGAGCCTACGAAACATTTCTTGAAGATAAAGTAAAAGAATTAGGTTTAAAGAAAGAAGTTTTTAAAGCAAAAAAAGGAGACTTATTAATCTGGCATGCCAATATTCTTCACGGCGGAGAACCTCACACAGATAAAAACAGAACGAGAAAAAGTCTTGTCTACCATTTCTTTGATGAAAATAGTGTTTGTTACCATGAAGTGACACAGAGACCGGCTCTGTTTGAACTTTAATATAAAAAATCCTATTCGTAAAGCCTTTTATAGGAATTCGGATTTAAAAAGATAGTTTTTTTACATTTGTATTCTTATAATATCAGTGTATGGAAAAAAAGAAGAATATTCTTGTTTTTATATTTTCAATCTATGTATGCATGATGTCATACTACCTGTATACCCATCATTATTACAACACGGATATGGAAGCTTATATGGGATTGATTTATAGAACGGAATATCCTGAAATGAAAATTGAAGAAATTCATCAGAAGGTATATGACGAACTGAGAGAAAAGAATCCCGACTTTGCAGGACTTGGCCCTGTTAATCCAATAGTTGAGGAAGTGGCAAAAGGGGAGAGTACTTACTATAAAATAATCTCACAAAATCCCAAAGCCTACGAAGAAGAGTTACAGCTTTTTGTGGTAAAACCTTTTTATAATTTTATCGGCTGGTCATTGTTTAAACTTGGTTTCAGTGCTTCTACATCTATTTCTTTGATTTCAGTTATTTCTTACGTATTGATTCTTATCCTGATTTTCAGCTTCTTGATAAAAATTCTGAAAAATTATCCTCTTGCGCTCCTGATCACCATTTTAATTTCTTTATTTAAGCCTTTGCCAGAGGCAGCACGACATGTTTCAGCAGATTCTTTATCATGTCTGCTTCTTCTTTCGAGCTTCTATATATTTTTAGTGAGGAAAAATTTATTTTTTGCAGGCATATTGGCTATGTTATGTGTGCTCACAAGACCGGAATATTTTATATTGTATTCATTCCTGTATGCCTTTATTTATTTTTACAGGAATAATCTTCAGATTAAAACAGGTTCATTATTGATATCATACGGCTTTATATTTCTTTCCTTCTTTTTAATACAGGCCTTTAATCAGGTTTCGTGGTCTACACTTTTTATGAATCAGTTTACCAAAGTGCAGATTTATCCTGTGTCGCAGCCTGATCCATTTTCCTTTGCAGATTATTTTCAATTTATTAAAAGTAATATAATGCTACAGTTCAATGCTTCCTATTTTCCAGTCCTGTTGATTTTTATTGTAGTTATTTTGGCGAATCGTTTTTCATTTCATAATAAAAAGAACCAGTCCCAGACCTTGTTTTTTGCAATTATTTATGGGACTGTTTTGCTGAGATTCTTAGTTTTCCCGTCTCTGGTAAATAGGATGATGCTCGGCTTTTATATTATAATTATCCTTGCATTGGTCTATATACAAATTTCTAAAGTGGATATCTTTAAAAACTCTTTAGAAGACGGAAAATAATTAGTAATTTTGCAGTCTAAAATTATGACGAGTCTTTCAGGATATTTACCCTATGCATTTGCATTGATTATTGCAATTCCTTTTCTGGTTTTGCTCAGACAATTTGTACACTCATACATCACGCTTAAGAACCAGGAAATCAAACTACTCACCGTGAAATCAAATTCAGAGAACAAAGCACATTCCTATGAAAGAATGACATTGTTTCTGGACAGAATGAAACCTTCAAACCTTATCCAAAGGTTCGACAGGGGACTGGCTGTTCACGAGTTTATTTTTCTGACGGAAAAAGCAATTAATGAAGAATTTGAGTATAACTCTTCACAACAGTTATACATTACAAAAAATTCATGGAAGAATATCGTTGACTCAAAGAATGCGATTATAGAACTCCTTCACAAAACGTATGACGGGTTGAAAGGAGAAGTTCAACTGGATGAATTCAAAACGATTTTCATCATGAACTATATGGAAAGCAACGATTATATTGCTGAAACCATAGAAGATTTAAGAAAAGAAATTTTAATAATAACTTAAAAAATAACAGATAAATAATGATTCCAAATTTTAAAGCACATCCATGGCACGGAATTTCTGCAGGAGAAGATGCGCCAAATGTTGTCAACGTATTTGTGGAAATTGTTCCTTCAGATACTATTAAATATGAAGTAGATAAAGAAACAGGATACTTAAAGGTAGACAGACCACAGAAATTCTCTAACATTATCCCTGCTTTATATGGTTTTGTTCCAAGAACATACTGTGATAAAGAAGTGATGAGACTTGCTGTAGAATCAGGAGCTACTGACGTTACTATGGGTGATCATGACCCTCTTGATATTTGTGTTTTAAGTTCTCACAACATCCATGCTGGAGGTTTATTGATGGAAGCTATTCCAATCGGAGGTTTCAAAATGATCGACGGAGGTGAAGCGGATGATAAAATTGTTGCAGTAATGATTAACGACCATGCTTTCGGACACTTCAGAGATATTTCTGAATTACCAGAAGCAGAAGTAAAAAGATTAATGCACTACTTTCTGACGTATAAAAACTTACCGGATGAGCCTGCAAAATGCAGAATCCAGGAAGTTTACGGAGCTGAACACGCAAGAAAAGTGATCAAAGCTTCTCAAACAGACTATGCAGATAAATTCGGAGGATAAGATTTTCTTCCCTAGAATACAAAAAAAGCAGATGAAAAAATCATCTGCTTTTTTTGTGAATATTTTACTCTATATCAACAGATTTAGTTTCTTTTGTATACAGAATTTCCTTCTTTTATTGTTTCCAGAACCTTCATGTTTCTGAGGTTTTCAGGAGCTATGGTTAAAGGATTCTGATCAAGAATAACAAAATCAGCTATTTTACCAACTTTAATAGATCCTTTTCTGTTTTCTTCCTGCAATTGATAAGCTCCGTTAATGGTGATTGCTTTCAAAGCTTCAAGCGTGGGGATTCTTTCATTGGGGCCTAAAATCATTCCAGACCGTGTCTTTCTATTCACTGCTGCGTACACTGCCGTAATCAGATCGGGTGGTGTAACCGGAGCATCATGATGAATGGTAAATGTAATTCCTGCTTTCAATGCAGAATTTGCAGGACTTATAAAAGAAGCTCTTTCAGGGCCGAAAACACTTGAATAATGCCAATCTCCCCATAAATAAGCATGAGTAGAAAAATAAGAAGGGATTACTCCTAATTCTTTTATCTTTTGAATATGATCAGGTCGGCTGTTCTGTACATGAATTAATGTTGCCCGCAATTCCGGCTTGTAAATGTTTTCATTTTTTAATCTTTGAATAACACGTATAGCCTGGTCAATTGCTGCATCTCCATTTACATGAAGCTGGGCAGTGATGTGATTTTGAAAAAGGACTTTCAGATCGTTATATAAAGTTTCATCCGTAAAAATAGGGAACCCTTTATAATCTTTGGACTGACCTTCAGGTGGAACTAAGTAAGGCTGAGTGAGCCAGGCCGTTTTTCCTTGCGGAGAACCGTCATCAGAAAATTTGAACCCGGCTAGTTTCAAACGATTTTCATATTTCATATACTTTGGTTTGAAACGGTTTAAATCCTTTTTGAAATATTCATAATCAGGAAAGTAAACAACATCAGCTTTAAGAAGATGCTGAGACGCTGCTTTTTCCAGTAGAGCAACACTTTCTCCCATCGTTCTCCCGTCACAAATCGTAGTCTGTCCATAGCTGAGCCATTCATCCTGGGCTTTCATCAGATTTTCCATAGCATGAGCTTCGGTATTTTTACCCTTATCCATTTTTTCTGTTAAGGTCAATAAAGCAGTGAAACTTGCATTCTCTTCTAATTTTCCATTCAACTTTCCTGTTTTTTTATCTCTGCCAATGTGCCCTCCTTCAGGATCTTTTGATGATTCCGTTATTCCCAGAAGCTTTAGCATGGCACTGTTAGCTACGCTGGCATGGCCTGAAGCATGAATCACTATAATAGGGTTGGTCTTGCTGATAGCATCCAGTTCGGTTTTTGTAGGATGACGATGTTCTGCGATAATCGCATCATCATACCCGTTTCCGATAACGGGTATATTATCTGTGATTTTTTTGTCTTTAATATAGTTTTTAATTCTAGTCTGTAAATCTTTAATTGAATTTACTGTACCATAAGGTTCAGGAGATAAATCTACAACATCCATCATCCCGGCTCTTGAAGTAAGATGTCCATGAACATCTATAAACCCGGGAAGAAGAGTATTTCCATTAAGATTAATCATTTTGGTCGCTGGTTCTGAAAAACGTTCTGCATCCGATTTTGTTCCCGCAAAAAGTATTTTTCCGTCTTTTACTGCTACAGCTTCAATTTGTGGAGAAGAGTCTTCCATAGTTATAATAGGACCTCCGAAATAAAGTATTTCAGCTTTTTCTTGGGGAATCTTATTTTGACAACTGCTTATGATTACAGGCAAAAAAAGAGTATATAATATCCTTTTCATAAATAATTAATTCAAATCATGGTGAGAAACAAATTTACAAAATAATAGATTATTATTAGTGAATTTTATTACGTGTTTATAATTTCATTATATTTATAAGACTAATCTCAATTTTTTAATATAAAATAATAAACTATGGATCTATTTGTGTTAGTGCCAATTTTTGGTGTCATAGCTTTGCTTTATACATTTCTTCAGAGCAACTGGGTAAACAAACAGAATGCGGGAAATGAAAAAATGAAAATAATCAGCGGCCACATTGCAGACGGTGCAATGGCTTTTCTAAAGGCTGAATACAAAATCTTAACCTACTTTGTTGTAGTTGTCGCCATTCTATTAGCAGTGATGGGATCAACGAATGCCAATTCACACTGGAGTATCGGTATCGCCTTTGCAGTAGGTGCCATCTTTTCAGCATGTGCAGGCTTTATCGGGATGAAAATTGCGACCAAAGCTAATGTCAGAACGGCGGAAGCAGCAAGAACTTCACTGTCAAAAGCCCTTAAAGTATCTTTTACAGGAGGCTCAGTGATGGGAATGGGAGTTGCCGGGCTTGCTGTCTTAGGTTTAGGAGCTTTATTTCTTATTATTAAACAGATTTTTGCCCCCGAAGCTACAGTAGATTCTCATGAAATGGAGAAAACCATCGAAATTCTTACCGGATTTTCTCTGGGCGCTGAATCTATTGCGCTTTTTGCAAGAGTAGGAGGCGGTATTTATACAAAAGCTGCAGACGTAGGAGCGGACCTTGTAGGAAAAGTAGAAGCCGGAATTCCTGAAGATGATCCCCGAAATCCTGCAACAATTGCAGATAATGTAGGAGATAACGTAGGTGATGTTGCGGGAATGGGAGCCGACCTTTTTGGTTCTTATGTAGCGACAGTTCTGGCCACCATGGTATTAGGCAGAGAAACTGTTTCTGATGATGCGTTCGGAGGTTTTGCCCCGATTCTTTTACCCATGCTGATTGCAGGAACAGGAATTATATTTTCAATGATCGGAACTTTATTTGTGAAAATTAATGATAATGAAGGTTCATCCACTTCCAGCGTACAGAATGCATTGAATCTTGGAAACTGGGGAAGTATCGTAATTACTGCCATCGCTTCCTATTTCCTGGTAACTTATATCCTTCCTGAAAAAATGGTTCTGAGAGGACATGAGTTTACGAAGATGGGAGTATTCGGAGCGATAATGGTAGGATTAGTGGTAGGAACTTTAATGAGTATTATTACAGAATATTACACTGCTATGGGGAAAAGACCGGTTTCCAGTATTGTGAGACAGTCTTCTACAGGCCATGCAACCAATATTATCGGTGGACTTTCCGTTGGGATGGAATCTACCTTACTTCCAATTATTGTACTAGCGGGAGGAATTTATGGTTCTTATCTGTGTGCCGGACTTTATGGTGTAGCTATTGCAGCTGCCGGAATGATGGCCACTACAGCAATGCAGCTTGCTATCGATGCTTTCGGACCTATTGCAGATAATGCCGGAGGTATCGCTGAAATGAGTGAACTTCCCAAAGAAGTACGTGAAAAAACAGATATTCTGGATGCTGTAGGAAATACAACTGCAGCTACCGGAAAAGGATTTGCCATTGCTTCAGCTGCTTTAACGGCATTGGCTTTATTTGCTGCTTTTGTAGGGATTGCAGGAATTGATGGGATCGATATTTACAGAGCAGATGTTCTTGCCGGACTTTTTGTAGGTGGGATGATTCCGTTTATCTTTTCATCACTGGCCATTACCGCAGTGGGACAGGCTGCAATGGCGATGGTAGAAGAAGTAAGAAGACAGTTCCGCGAAATTCCGGGAATTCTGGAAGGTAAAGCACAACCGGAATATGAAAAATGTGTAGCCATTTCTACAGATGCATCCATCAGAAAAATGATGCTGCCTGGTGCTATTGCCATTGTCTCTCCTTTATTAATCGGATTTATTTTTGGACCTGAAGTATTAGGAGGATTTTTGGCTGGTGCAACCGTATGTGGTGTTTTAATGGGAATGTTTCAGAACAACGCAGGAGGAGCTTGGGACAATGCAAAGAAATCCTTTGAAAAAGGAGTTGATATCAATGGACAGACCTATTATAAAGGTTCAGAACCGCACAAAGCATCTGTAACAGGTGATACGGTGGGAGATCCTTTTAAAGATACATCAGGACCTTCGATGAACATCCTGATTAAATTAATGTCAATCGTTTCTTTGGTGATTGCACCTACTTTGGCTGTTTTACATAAAGATAAAATTGAGGCGAACAGAAAAGCAAAAATTGAAAGTCTTACAGGAATTTCCAGTAGTGCAGTAACTGTAAATGGAGATTCTAAAATAATTACGTTTATTCCGGGAGAAATTAAAGGACACCTTAATGAAAACGGAGACTTTGTATATGAAACAGGAAATATTCAGAAAATAAAACTGGACGGAGGAAAAACGATTGCTATTGGTGACGGAAGCCAGCTTTACCAACTTTATAATGTGGTAAAACAAAAAGATAAATCTGCATTAGATCCAAATAAGTGGTATACCATTGAAAACCTTTATTTTGAAACAGGTTCAAGTGATCTGAAAGCAGAATCCGTACTTCAACTGAATACTTTGTCAGAAATCTTAAATGCTTATCCGGATCTGAAAATAAAACTAGGTGGATATACAGACAACAGCGGTAATGAAGATAGTAACCTTAAGTTATCTAATCTGAGAGCACAGACTGCCAAACTTAAATTGCTTGAGCTAGGTATTTCTGGAGACAGAATAGAAGCAGAAGGATATGGATCTCAACATCCGGTATGCGAAGCTAATGATACTGATGAATGCAAAGCAAAAAACAGAAGAATTGATGTAAGAGTACTGGCTCTTTAAATTCACTGAAAAAATAGAAAAAGCATCGCTATGGCGGTGCTTTTTTTATTGATTACTCTTAAAAATAAAACTTACACAAATAAAATATTCAAAATTATCAATGAAAATCTGCGCGATTTGCGGGAAAAACAACTGCAGAAACATCAAAGATTCCTTTTCAAATGCTCCAGCGCCTGAATAATCAGCTCATCTTTTTTTGCAAAACTAAACCTGATATAATCAGAATTCTGTCTTGAATTATAGAAAGCAGAAAGTGGAAGACAGGAAACCTTCTTCTCAATGGTAAGCCACTTCGAAAATTCCACATCCGTCATACTTTTAGAGATATTCCTGAAATTAACCACCTGAAAAACACTTCCTTCCGATTTTTGTTCAATCTGAAAAGGAGTTTCCTGTATCATTTCATTAAAAATATTTCTTTTCGTCTGCATGAGTTTTTTATTAATATCCGGATCAAATACATCGAGATATTTTGCGATAGCATATTGTGCAGGAGCATTCGCGCTATAAGAAATATACTGCTGATGACACTGGAATCTTGCTGTTAAAGCTTCTGAAGAGAGCATATAACTCACTTTCCATCCGGAAGTATGAAACATTTTACCAAAAGAAAAAATACAGAAAGTCTTTTCCCTAAGCCCCGGATGGATGAAAGAACTGTAATGTTCAGTTTCATCATAACAATAAGTATCATATATTTCTTCTGAAATCAAAAAAATGTCGTGGTCTTTAATCATTTCATACAGCTGGTTCCAATCTTCCTTTTTCCATACTTTTCCGGTGGGATTCTGTGGAGAGTTGACAATGACTGCTTTTGTCTTTTCAGTAATACAATCTTTAAACAGATTCCAATCGATGGTAAAATCACCATCAAGATCATAGTAAACAGGAATTCCGCCATTCATAACAACAGCCGGCCCATAGGTATAGTAAGATGGCTGGATAATGATGACTTCATCACCTTGATTCAGAATTGATTTC
Source organism: Chryseobacterium indologenes (assembly GCF_002025665.1). Lineage (GTDB taxonomy): Bacteria > Bacteroidota > Bacteroidia > Flavobacteriales > Weeksellaceae > Chryseobacterium > Chryseobacterium metallicongregator. The sequence goes on from NZ_CP018786.1 coordinate 2,159,335, forward strand.
AGGGAAGTATATAAAGCAAAGGTTGCGCAGGGAACAATAGTAACTTCCTTACTCGTGACTGATATGCTGTGAGCCCGTTTTGTGTTGAAACGAATAATACTTTCAATCAGCAGAGGGTTGCCCGCAAGAGGTTCATAATGATAAGTGCTTTTTTGAGCAGCTTCTTTTAAAAATTCCGTAAGGCGTTCATCAATATCAAAATCGGGGAGCCCTAAAGAAAGATCAAAACTTCCATGTCTGTTGGCCAGCTTGGACATCTCCGTAAAAAAGGAATAATGAGTAAATCCGTAAATTTTATCCACCTATTTTGTATTTTATTCAAATATAATAAAATTTTAATATCAAAATTATACTTAAAGTCTATGTGTTGTTCTATTTATAATGAACTGCATATTATTTTGTCCTCGTGATTATTGATGCTGGGATTCAATAAAAATTGTTATTTTTAAGAAATTTATCTTCTATGAGAAAAATACTTATTCCGTTAATAGCAGTGGCTGTAGTAACCAGTTGTGGAACGGCAAAAATATCTGACGGGAATGCTTCACATCCTGTTTCAACAAAACATAACAAAGCATTTAACAATGCCTATAAAGAGATTAATGCAGAGGATTTAAAGAAAAACCTGTACGTCATTGCAGCAGACGATATGGAAGGGCGTGACACCGGAAGCAAAGGACAGAAAAAGGCGGGTGAGTATATGATTAATTACTATAAAAATCTGGGTATTGCAGCGCCAAAAGCATTAGGTTCTTACTATCAGAAAGTACCGTCCGAATTCATGAAGAAAAGAGGAGGAGGGAACCTTCCGGATTCTGAAAATATTTTAGCTTTTATTGAAGGAAGTGAAAAACCGGACGAGATTGTAGTAGTTTCTGCACATTATGATCACGTAGGAACAAAAAATGGAGTAGTATACAATGGAGCAGACGATGACGGTAGTGGAACTGTAGCTGTAATGGAAATTGCTAAGGCATTCCAACAGGCTAAAAAAGCAGGTAAAGGACCTAAAAGATCCATTCTGTTTCTACATGTTACAGGAGAGGAACACGGGCTGTTTGGTTCAGAATATTATTCCGAAAATCCTGTTTTCCCATTAGCGAATACGGTGGTTGACCTTAATATTGATATGATCGGACGTGACGATCCTGCCAACAGAGGAAAGCAATATGTGTATGTGATTGGCTCTGAAATGTTAAGTTCTCAGCTTAAAGTCATTAATGAAGCAGCTAACAAAAGAACCAACAACCTGGAATTGAATTACAAATACGATGATTTGAATGATCCTGAACAACTGTATTACCGTTCAGATCATTATAATTTTGCCAAGCATAATATTCCTGTAGCATTTTTCTTTGATGGTATTCATGAAGATTATCACAAACCGGGAGATGATCCTGAAAAGATTGATTATCAGTTGTTGGAGAAAAGAACCCAGCTTATTTTTACTACAGCCTGGGATATTGCCAACAGAGAAGAAAGAATTGTCGTTGACAGAAAATAATTATTAATTTTAGAGCACACTGAAATACATTGTTAAGCCCAAAGGCATAAAGTATCTTTTATTTACAGCGCTTTGAACATAATCAATTTTATCGTAGATAAAATCCTGCGCCTTAAAAATTTCATCATAAAATATTTTACGCCTTTGCGTTTATCAACAAACCATCAACATGAAAAACATAATCCGAGAAGCAAAGCCAGAAGACATTCCACAGATTCAGAAGGTAAGAAATGCTGTGAAAGAAAACACGCTGTCAGATCCTGGATTGGTTACCGATAAAGATTGTGAAGAGTTTCTGTTTCAAAGAGGAAAAGGCTGGGTTTGTGAAGTAGAAGATCAGGTTGTTGGGTTTTCCATTGCAGATCTGAAAGAAAACAATATCTGGGCACTTTTTGTACATCCAGATTTTGAAAATCACGGAATCGGCAGAAAACTCCATGATATTATGCTGGACTGGTATTTTGAGCAAAATAAAGATTTCGTATGGCTGGGTACTTCACCTGAAACAAGGGCTGAAATCTTCTACAGGAAATCTGGATGGAAGGAAGCCGGAACTCACGGAAACGGAGAAATGAGGTTTGAAATGACTTTTGAAAACTGGAAAAATAAAAATACGATGACCCTAAAACTAAAATCCATCAGACCTTTTATCGGAGCACAAAACTTTGAGATCAGCAGAAATTTTTATAAAGATCTGGGTTTTGAAGAAGTGATCCTGGAGCCAAAATTATCACTTTTTATACGTGAAGAAATTAGTTTTTATCTTCAGGATTATTACGCAAAAGACTGGGTGGACAATACCATGATTTTTATGGAAGTTGCCAATACCGATGAATTCTGGAACGAACTGCTGTCTTTAGGACTTACAGACAAATATCAACATGTAAAATTGACTCCTGTAAGAACAATGGATTGGGGAAAAGAATGTTTTGTTCACGATCCGTCAGGGATATTGTGGCATTTTGGTGAGTTTTTTTAAGGAAGAGAAAAATATGATTTACGCATTCGACACCTACTATTATGAGGATTATGCCAATACAGTGTGTATTGCATTTGAAGACTGGACTTCTGAAAAAGAAGTGGAAACTTTCATAGAACAGACTCCTGTGAGTTCAGAATATGAAAGCGGAGCCTTTTACAAAAGAGAATTACCCTGTATTTTAAGTCTGTTGAAGAAAATAACATTAAGAGCGGAGGACATTATCATTGTCGATGGATATGTCACTTTGGATAATGATGGAAAAATTGGTCTGGGTGGACACCTTTACGAAGAATTGGAAGAAAAGTATCCTATTGTTGGGATTGCAAAAAATGAATTTACAACGCCGGATTCCCAGCGAAGAAGTGTTTTCCGTGGAGAAAGTAAAACACCTCTTTTTGTAACTTCCAGAGGAATAGATGTGGATGATATTCAATTTAAAGTAGAGCAGATGCATGGAGATTACAGAATGCCTACGCTGTTGAAAAAATTAGATCAGCTAAGCAGAGCATAAATAATAAAGTCTTACAAAAAAGTAAGATTTTTTCTTATTTATAAATATACCGATTAGTATATTTTGGTTATCTTTGTTGTAATTCCCTAATCAAAAATAAAAGGGATTTTTTTAATTAAAAATATACTGATCGGTATATTATAAAAAATAAAATCTATGAAAGAAGTATTTATAGTAGCAGCAAAACGAACCCCGATAGGTGGTTTTATGGGAAGCCTGTCCGGATTTACTGCGCCTCAACTAGGTGCCTTGGCCATTCAGAATGCTTATGAAAGTATTGGACTTTCTCCTGAGCACATTGATAGTGTGTATTTGGGAAATGTACTAAGTGCCGGATTGGGACAGTCGCCCGCCAGGCAAGCTGCAATTTTTGCTGAAATTCCCGTTGATAAAGATGCTGCCACGATTAATAAAGTCTGTGCTTCCGGAATGAAATCATCGATGATTGGAGCTCAGCAGATTCAGCTTGGACTGGATCATATTGTTATGACAGGAGGAATGGAAAGTATGAGCAATGTTCCGCATTATATCAAAATCCGACAGGGAACAAAGCTGGGAGATACTAATCTTACTGACGGATTGATTAAAGATGGGCTGTGGGACGTCTACAATGATTTTCACATGGGAAGTGCAGCCGAACTGGGCGTTAAGAAATATGAACTCACCAGACATGAGCTTGATGAGTATGCGTTGTTTTCCTATCATAGAGCTCAGGAAGCGGCTAAAAATGGCAAGTTCGCAAATGAATTGATCCCAATATCGATTGAAGGCAAAAAAGGAACTACAATCGTTGATAAAGACGAAGATATTGATAAACTGATCCCAGAGAAAATTTCTTTGTTGAAACCAGCATTTGAAGCAGACGGAACACTTACAGCAGCCAATTCAAGCAATCTGAATGATGGTGCAGCAGCTATCATTTTAGCATCTTCTGAAGCTTTAGAACGATATCATCTGAAACCATTAGCAAGAATAATTGCCTATGCAGATGCCGCACAGGCACCGGAATGGTTTACCACTTCACCTTCCATTGCTATTCAGAAACTGTTGAAACAAACCGGTCTTAGTCTCTCTGATATCGACTTTTTCGAGATTAATGAAGCCTATTCATCAGTCATTTTATCCAATCAAAAAATTCTGGATTATGATATCAGTAAAGTAAATGTTTATGGAGGAGCAGTGGCATTGGGGCATCCGATCGGTGCTTCAGGAGCAAGAATTATGACTACTTTAGTAAATGTTTTACGTCAGGAAAAAGGAAGATATGGGATTGCTGCCATCTGTAATGGTGGAGGAGGAGCTTCCGCGGTTCTTATTGAAAATATAGACTAAAGCAGTAAAATATCATAAATTTTTATCCTTGCTATTAAAAAGATCTTTCTTGAAGTAAAATTGAGAAAGATCTTTTCGGATGGATAACAGATTGATTATCCATTGGTAAATCAAGTTATTAAATGTATATAGATAGAACACCGATAGGTTATTTTTACTAAACTGACAAATATCATTACGTTGTTATTTTTATTCATTCTAAATAAATATAAATTTGTGCCAAGAAATTTAACGAAGAAAATGAAAAAAATAACTACTCTTTCTGGTATTGTACTTGCCTCGCTGATGAATGCGCAGCTGCAATATTGTATGCCAACCTTTCAGTATGGAGCTGACAGCAATATGATCAGTAATGTGACTTTCGGAATGATTAATAATTCATCACCCGTTCAGTCCTCAAATGCACAAATTTATGAGAACTTTACGGCAATCTCTACAGATTTGCAGTCAGGAAGCTCTTACCCAATATCCGTGAAAGGTCCTTCCAGTACATTTCCGAGCGATGTAGTCGTTTTTATAGACTTTAACCAGAATGGTAATTTTGATGATGCCGGAGAAAGTTTCTATATTGGAAGACTTGAAGCAGCCAATCCTGCGAATGCGTTTACCATCAACAATACAATAACGATTCCTGCCACTGCAGCCAACGGAAGTACAAGAATGAGGGTTCTTAAAAATACCAATGTTCAGGCTTATTCAAATCCGGCAGCAGCTAATTCTATAAGTTCAGCTTGTGACAGCAGCTTAAGAGCAGGGCAGACGGAAGATTATACGGTTAATATCATAGGAAATACAGTCAGTTTCCCTGCTCCTTATTGTGGAACTGAAAATATTACAAGCTTAACAGTTAGTGAGATCAGTACAGTAGAATTTGCCGGAGTTGTTAGAAACAGTGCGCTCGACGGGAATTCTGATGTTCTTGAAAATTTCACAGCAACAGTTTTCAATGTGAACCGTGGAAATACCTATCCAATAACAGTTACAGGAGGTACACATGGCCAGACTACCGTATCAGCTTATGCTTATATTGATTTTAATCATAATAATCAGTTTGATGCTGATGAGCAATTTAATCTGGGCTATCTGGATAATTCCAATCCGGTTTCCGGTCATGAGTCTGGAGTTACAACAGGTAATATCGCCATTCCGGCAGGAGCGCAGTTGGGAGAAACGCGTTTCAGACTGGTAAAAGCATACGAATCCAATTCATGGATGGGAGCTTTAAAGAATCTTCCTTGTCCTTCAGGTTGGTTTATCGGTCAGGCAGAGGATTATACTTTAAATATTCAGCCTGAGAGTCTTTCAACCATTGAAGTTTCTAAAGAGGCATCAGCCCAAGTGAAAATATATCCAAATCCTACCGCAAATTCTGTAACAATTAAGATGAAGGAAGGATTGGAGAAATACCAGATTTACAATATGTCCGGACAAAAGATGCTGGAAGGTAACTCGATGACGGTTTCTATGGACAGTTTTGTTCCAGGAATTTATTTGATTAAAATTCAGACAAAAAATCAGAAAACAGTCACAGAAAAGATTATTAAAAAATAGACACATCATATCTAAATCATATCCATATCAATTTTTGTTTTTTAATCGACAGGTCCTTTACCTGTCGGTTTTTTATTTGTCAGGTTTTAAGTTCAATATTATGAACCAGATCCCAGTAAATCCATCAAATCCTGCTTAGAAAGTCCCTGAAGTTTCTTTCCATCGGTGGTCAACAGATTCTGGGCCAATTGTTTTTTCTTTTTCTGAAGCGTAAGAATTTTTTCTTCCACAGTATTGGAGCAGATCATCCGTACAGCAATTACATTTTTGGTCTGTCCTATACGGTAACTACGGTCAATAGCCTGGTTTTCTGCTGCAGGATTCCACCATGGATCTACAAGATAAATATAATCTGCCTGGGTAAGATTGAGACCAACGCCTCCGGCCTTTAAGCTGATCAAAAATACACGGATATCTTCATTGTTTTGAAAATGAGCTACTTTTTCACCTCTGTCTTTCGTTTGACCCGTTAAATATTCAAACTGAATGTTATGACGTTCCAACTCAATTTTGATCAAATCAAGCATGCCTACAAACTGTGAGAAAACAAGGATTTTATGATCTTTTGACTTCCCAAGGATTTGCTCCATCAAAATTTCGATTTTAACAGCATTTTCACCGGAGTATCCCTCTTTCATCAGAACAGGGGAATTACAGATCTGTCTGAGCCTCGTAAGGCCTGTAAGAACATGCATACTGTTCTTGTTCAGATCATCGTCATCATTGGCTGCAATAAACTCACGAAGTTCTTTTTCATAAGCATCATAGATCTTGCGCTGTTCCGTATTCATTTCACAGTAGATGACTGTTTCTGTTTTATCCGGAAGTTCTTTAGCAACCTGTTTCTTTGTTCTTCTGAGGATAAATGGCTTTATCTTTTGCTGAAGTTCCGCTGCACGTTTACTGTACTCAAATTTATCAATAGGAATGGCATAAATATCTTTAAAATGCTGTTTGCTTCCCAACAATCCTGGACAGGCAAAAGAAAGTTGGCTGTAAAGGTCAAATGTACTGTTTTCGACAGGAGTTCCGGTCAGTACAATCCTGTTTCTCGACTGAAGCAGACGTGCTGCTTTGTATCTTTCTGAATTAGGGTTTTTAATCACCTGTGATTCATCAAGAAATACATAACTGAAATTAAAATTTTTCAAAAATTTAATGTCTGAAAGAAGCATTCCATAGGTGGTAAGGACTACTTCATAATCAGGCATATGAGCCGTTGTTTTTGGCCGTTCAGCACCATAATGAAGCAGAACTTTTATAGAAGGCGCAAATTTGCTCATCTCTTCCTGCCAGTTGAAAAGAAGGGAAGTAGGAACCACAATCAGATTGGTGGTATGGCCTCGTTTTTCCCGCTGTGAAAGAATAAAAGCAATGATCTGGATCGTTTTTCCTAATCCCATATCGTCCGCTAAACATCCACCGAAGTTGAACTCGTCAAGAAAATTGAGCCAGTTCAGTCCATCATGCTGATAATCCCTCAGTTCAGCATTTAGCTCAGCAGGAATAGCTACTTCCGGAATGTCTTTTACTTTTGAAAATTTCGTGGAATATGAAGTAAGTTCTTCCTGAACCTCTTTACTCAGGACTTCTTTTTCAAACAATGAGGTAACTTCCGTAAAATTGATTTTCGGAATCTTTAAGAGTTCTTCATCAATTTCTCCTGCCCGAAAATAAGCGGATATTTTTTCCATCCATTCTTCAGGGAGAATTCCCATGCTGCCATCATCCAGCTGGACAAATTTACTCTTGTTCCGAATGGCACGGTGAAGTTGTTTTAAAGAAGCTTCTTTAGGCCCAAATCTCACTTTTAATTTGGCATTAAACCAATCCAGTCCGCTGGTGATTTGAATATTGATTTTAGCCCGATGAGGGTTTAATTTGTTGTTTTTTAATTCGTTAAAACCAAGTATGATGATTCCTTCATTTCTCCAGGTCTCAAACGCTTCAATAAACCAGTTGTTATCCAGGAACTTGTCTCTGTGAAGATAAAAATACTGATAGCCATCGATCTGTTCTTCAAAATCAGGATGCTGTTGCATCACCAATGAAGTAAAGCGGGCTTCGGCTGATTCATTTCTTTCTATTTTAAAAGGATTTCCATTCTGGTCGGTATCAAAAATCTGCTTTCTGGAATACACCGGAACTTCTACATCACCATATTTCATAACGGGAGTAATTCCGATATAATTTTCCTGCTGACGGAGATAAATGACTTTTTCAGTCTGATAATTTTTATCTTCAAGCTGTACTTCTGTTGCAGGCTGTATGTAGCTGTAATTAATATGAATACGCTCTTCTATAGAGGAAAGGGTGTTGTGCATAAACGCTTCATATTTCGAAGAATGAACCAGTAAAATTTCATTATTAGCCTTAAAGAACCTGATGATTTTAAGCATGTCCGGATCATCTACGAAGCTGAAAACGTTACGGTTATAGACAAAATATTCATTTCTTAGAACAATATTTTTAAATGGGAGAGCAATATCGTTAAACAGTAATTCTCCGCTGATTTCAAAAAACGGATCTTTCTTAAAAACAGATAGTTGAATCTCTGCATCTAAAGTATTTAATTCAATATGAGAAAGTGACTTTGCGGAAACGGTTTCTGCGATTTCCCGGTCATGATAATAGACTTCCAGCTCCAGAGGATTCTGTACAATGAGCTTTAAAGCTTCCAGTTCTGACGGATTGTAATCTTCATTATAATTATTCTGAAAAGAAGTGATAGCAGTGTAAAATTTAATGTCTGCCGGTTTCTCTGCTTTCCATATCAGCTGCATGGCATCTATTGGAGTGACCGGATTTTTGATTTTTCCTGTCTGCGTCACCTCTGCCTCCATCAGAGAGAAGGTCATATGATTGTAATAACGGTGTTTACCGATAACCAATATTTGCTTTTTACCCGATTCCAATACTGCCAGTTCATCCAGTTTAGAAAGATGCTGAGGAAGTAGATCTCTTGCCAGCATTACATCATCTACAGGAAGCATTTCCTTGATCTTGGGCAATATCCCAATTTGGCCATCTTTGTATTCCAGTTCAAAATACTGATCCAGATCCGGCTCGTTTTCCAGACCATATCCTCTAGCTTTAGGGAGAAATATTTTCTTGCGTAGCGTTTCATCAAAAAACAATCGATAATTTTTATCTTCAATAATGCAGTGAATAATCTCTGCCTGATGAGCACAAAGCTGGTTTTTCTCGTGGTCACAGGTACAGGAACAAAGTAAGGAGTTGCCTATTTTACTGATAGTAATCACTGGAAAATCCTGTAATGAAGAAGATTGTTTTGTAAATATTCCTGTATTGTTTTCAATAGCCACCGGATAGATTTCACGAAAATCCCTGATCCCGATAAATGCGCTGTCTGAGGTATGTTTCAGCAGGTCATACACGGAAAGTGTACTGATATTGATGTTGTCAAGAATATATTCTGCCATAAAAATAGATGGGGACAAACTTACAAAAAACAAATGTATTGAAGAATCCGTTTTGGCTACAGCTTACCCCATTTTGGCAACTCCTGCGTTTCTTCTAATGCTGAACTTTGTCCTGTAATTTTAAACCAAGAAAAATGAAAACAATTTTTATAACAGGTGCTTCTACAGGATTAGGAAAAGCAACTGCCCAATTATTTCAAAACAAAGGATGGAAAGTAATCGCAACGATGAGAAATCCTGAAGCAGCAGCTGATCTTGCCACTTTGGAAAACGTAACTGTACTTCCTCTTGATGTAACCAACTTCGACCAAATACAGTCTACAGTGAAACAAACCTTGGAACTCACTGATGTAGATCTGGTTTTTAATAATGCAGGGTATGGTCTTATGGGGCCTCTGGAAGCATTATCGGACGACCAGATTGCAAGACAGTTAAACACCAATTTATTAGGAGTTATTCGCGTAACGCAGGCCTTCATCCCATATTTCAGAGAGAAAAACAACGGAATGTTTATTTCTACTACTTCCATTGGTGGCTTGATAGCTTTCCCTTTAAATTCTATTTACCATGCTACAAAATGGGCGTTGGAAGGCTGGAGCGAAAGTATGGCTTTTGAGCTGAATCAGTTTGGAATTGATATTAAAACCGTTTCTCCCGGAGGAATTAAGACTGACTTTGTAAGTCGTTCTTTAGATTCCGCTTCAAGTCCTGCCTATGAAGAAATGATAGATTCCTTGTTTTCCAAAATGGGAGGAATGATGGAAGTGGCTTCTACTCCTGAACAAATTGCAGAAGTAGTGTATGAAGCAGCTACTGATGGCAAAAGAAATCTGAGATATGTAGCCGGAGAAGATGCTAAAGCTTTGTATGCTCAGCGTCTTGAATTGGGTGATGAAATATTCAGAGACCAGTTAGGAAAACAGTTTCTTTAATCCGGATTTTTTTTAAGGTAGCATAAAGTAAATCTTCTTTATGCTGCCTTTTCCACCAAATAATTTATAATTTTATATCATGGAAAAGAAAGATAATGCTCCTTTGAAAATTTCATCCATATCAGAACTGCACAGCATGCTGCAGCTCCCAAAACCCCTTCATCCCTTGGTAAGCCTTGTTGATAATACAAAGATGAGTATCAAAAAGGATATGCTGAAGCGAAGTTTTATCCTGAATTTTTATAAAATCTCTTATAAATATTCTACCAACGGAAAAATGGGCTATGGACAGGGATATTATGATTTTAATGAGGGAGGAATGATGTTCACGGCTCCCGGACAGGTTCTTTCTACTGATGAGAATGCGGAATATTGTGGATACACCTTGATGGTACATCCGGATTTTATCAGAAGTTATCCTTTGGCAAAGAATATCAAAAACTTTGGTTTCTTTTCTTATGATACGAATGAAGCACTGCACTTGTCTGATCAGGAAAAGACAATCATTACAGGGTTACTTGACAATATTGGAAATGAACTGAATACCGCTATTGATGAAGTAAGTCAGGACGTTATTGTTTCTTATATGGATGTTCTTCTCAATTACAGCAACCGTTTTTATAAAAGACAGTTTATCACCAGAAAGGCGGTTAATAATGATTTATTGACCAAAATGGATGTTGTGCTGGAAAACTATTTCAATCAGCAGGAAACATTAAATAAAGGACTTCCTACAGTAGAATTTCTGGCCTCTACACTCAATTTGTCACCTCATTATCTGAGTGATATGCTTCGTAATCTTACAGGATTGAATGCTCAGCAGCATATTCATGAAAAACTGATTGAGAAGGCGAAAGAATATCTTACTACCACAGGTTTTTCTGTATCTGAAGTAGCGTATGCTCTTGGATTTGAACATCCGCAGTCCTTCAACAAACTGTTTAAAAAGAAAACCGATAAAACACCGTTGAGCTACAGACAGTCTTTTAACTAAATAAATTAAAAACACTTGGTTCAAATATCAGGTGTTTTTTATTGTATGCTTTTTAGCCAACACGTTGCTTTTCTTTGATTAAAGCTTCAATTTTACATTTTGCAGTGGTCCATTCATCATCCAAAATACTGTAATAAGCTGCATTTCTTGTACTACCATCGCTGAGAACTTTGTCTTTACGTAAAATACCTTCAAATACACCACCAATTTTTTCGATGGCTTTTCTTGATCTGAGGTTATTATCTTTTGTTTTTAATTGTACTCTGTTGGTTTTCAGTACGTCAAAGCAAAAGGTGAGGAGCAGGAGTTTGCATTCAAGGTTGATGGTTGTTCCCCAGAATTCTTTGGTGACCCAGGTCCATCCGATTTCCAGTTTCCGGTCTGCAGGGTAAATTTCAAAAAAGCGTGTGGAACCAATCAGCTTTCCGGTTTCTTTATGGCGTATAACAAATGGGTACTGATTTCCAGCTTCTCTTTCTGATAAGGCAAATTCATAGGTTCTATAAAACACTGTTTCGTCTGAGCAGTCTGTAGGAATTAGTTCCCAGAGTTCTTTATCTGAAGCAGCAGTATATAATTCTTCAAAATGCTGTTTTTCAAGAGGAATTAATTCAATTGTTTCTCCTTTCAAAATAGTCGGATAGGCAATCCATTTTTCTTTCATGGTTCATTTTTATAGATCGAAAATAAAAAAAAATGAATATCTGTTTTCAAAAAATAAAGTGATTTTCTACCATGATAAGGTCTGAATTTCTGTTATTGGTTAAAATGGAACATAAAAATGACAAAAATGAACTAGATTTTAATGGAGTTGGGTGTCTAAATTTGCAAAAGGAATTTTTATCACCCTGTTATAATGAACGAGAGAGAATCTTTTAATGCCAAAATGCCAACAGCCTGTTTTTTACTTTTCTTTGCCCATGGGCTTGTTTTTTCTTCCTGGGCGAGCCGTATTCCTATCATTAAAACAGCGCTTTCCATTAATGAAGCACAATTGGGAACACTTTTGCTTCTTATGCCGATAGGACAGCTTTCAACAATGGTTTTGGCTGGAAAACTCATCAGTATCTACGGAAGCAGCGGAATTATTAAAAGATGCTTTATGCTGTATCCTTTTTTCTTGTTATTAATTGGTTTATCACCTTCATACTGGACATTAGGTGCTGTACTTTTCTTTTTTGGAGTTTCCGGAAACATGTGCAATATTGCCATTAATACTCAGGCTATAGAAATAGAATCTATCACGAAAAGAACACTTCTTTCTTCATATCACGGTGCCTGGTGTTTTGCCGGTCTTACAGGGGCAGTCATAGGTTTGTTGATGATTAATCTCCATGTGGGAACTTTTTATCATTTTGTTATTATTTTCATTCTGGTCGGTATACTTTGGTTTTACAGTACAAAAAATCTGACCAATATTATCCATAAAGCGGAACCTCAAACCAGGTCAATTTTTAAAGCAGTGAATCCTACACTAGTTGGTTTGGGAATGATAGGCTTTCTGAGTATGGCGATTGAAGGAGCTATGTTCGACTGGAGCGGGGTTTATTTTCAGACTATAGTTAAAGCACCTGAAAACCTTGTTATTCTAGGATATACAAGTTTTATCTTAATGATGACTTTAGGTCGTTTTATCGGGAATAAAATCATTGAAAAATATGGAAAAAAGATCGTTCTGCAATGTTGCGGCATATTGATGAGCAGCGGACTTTTTCTAAGTGTTTTCTTTCCGGAGCTATGGATCTGCATTATTGCTTTTATGATCATTGGCCTTGGAAGTTCCCTGAGTGTGCCTTCCGTTTACAGTACAGTAGGAAAGGTGAGTACGGTGGCTCCGAGTATTGCTTTATCATTTGTTTCCAGCATATCATTTTTAGGATTTCTGATGGGGCCACCTCTTATCGGATATATTGCAGAAAGTTTTGATCTTAGGTATTCATACAGTCTTTTTGCCTGCTTTGGAATTTTGCTGGCGATTATGGCGGGTCAGATGAAAGTCTTCAGGAAATCATAATCAATTTCTTTTTAAGGGATTTTTGACATCTTTTAAGCGTTTTTTGGCATGTTCTGGTTCATGGTCTTTGTCTAATCTTACATTTTAAAATACTTTTTATCTTTATTAAAAATTTCCTTTTATGAAACCAGTCTCAGGAATTGTATCAGAATCTGTTATTGACCATTCTTTTTCTGTAAAACGATTGGAAGATGATCTACCGTATTTAGTGGATTTTGTGAGACTTAATTATCATCATATTGTAATCATTGAAAAGGGTAAAGGAGTACTGGTGATTGATGAGCATTCTTTTGATATTGCAGATCATGAAATTTTTTTACTCTCCAAAGGTCAGATCTGCAGATTTGAAAATGATTCTGAAGTCTGTGGTTATCATATTTCCTTCGGAGACTGTTTCTGGGAAAGAGTCCCTTCCAGTGCCAGCAATTGCAAGGCAGTTTTGTTTAATAATGCTGCTGCGAATCAAAAACTGATCCCGGATCAAACCGAAACAGATGAATTTTTAAGCTTATTTAAAAGCTTACTAACGGAATATAAAACGGAATCTTATACCAACCAGATGGATGTTCTGGCTGCCTACCTAAAAATTATAATGATCAAGCTGGCGAATGTAAAAATGATAAGAGAAGAAACTTTTGACAGCCAGGATTATATCATTTACCGCAAGTTTATGGAATTATTGAGTAGTCAGTATCACAGCCTTCATGCTGTGAATGACTATTCAGAGAGGTTGAATATTACACCAAGAAGGTTGAGTGAATTGTGTAAGCGTTGTTCTGATAAAAGTGCCAAAGAAATCATCAACGGGCAGATTATCGCGGAAGCCAAAAGACTTCTTCAGTTCAGTTCCCATTCTGTTAAAGAGATTGCTTATCAGCTTCATTTCGGTACATCAGAACAGTTCAGCCATTTCTTTAAAAAAAGTACGGAAATATCTCCTGCCAACTATCGCAGTAAGTTCATGCATATTGGAGTATAGTTTCGACAGAAATTTTGACATCTCATCGGTATTTATTGCTATTCTCAGACCTCTCCAATCAGGATATCTTTGGATAAAAATATATAAAGATATGTCAGTACATCGTATAAAAGAAGTTGCGGGAATCATCATCCCGGACAGTAAAATTGCAACCGAAGCCACAGAACTTCTCCTGGAACACGGAACGGAGTTTATTTACAATCACTCTCTGCGTGTTTTCCTTTTTTCATCATTAAATGCTAAGCGTGAAAACAAAGCTCATGACTCGGAATTATTGTATGTAGCATCTGTGTTTCATGATCTGGGACTTGTTTCTCATTACAGCAGCACTGATCTGAGATTTGAGGTAGACGGAGCCAATGCAGCCAGAGACTTTTTGAAAGGCCATGGTATTGCTCAGGATAAACTTCAGCTCGTTTGGGATGCCATTGCACTTCACACTACCATTGGAATTGCAGAACATAAAGAAAATGAGGTTGCTTTAATGTATTCAGGAGTGGGATTGGATGTGATGGGAGAAGGATATGAAAACCTGAGTGCAGAACATCGGGAAGAGATTATCAGAGCATTTCCGAGAAATGATTTCAAAAAGAAGATTATTCCTACATTTTTCGGTGGTTTTGAACATAAAACAGAAACTACTTTCGGAAATATAAAAGCAGATGTCTGCGCCTTCATGATCCCGAATTTTGAAAGAAAAAACTTCTGCGACTGTATTTTACATTCTCCTTGGTCTGAATAGGTAAACAGTTCTTTCAAAAAATATAAAGCCCCGGCCTTTCTAAGAGGGTCAGGGCTGTTATATACTGTTTATATCCAGTTTTCAATAAGATGAAGCCACAGCGCTTTTTCCTTATCGAGCAGAAAGACCGCTGATGATTTTCTTTTAGTTATGATTTCTCCTGTGACTTGTGTTTCAATATAGGTCGCAAGTCCGTGATCGTCAGAATGGCTGACTTCAATATTTTCCACCTGAATACTTCGCTCTGGAAATTTCCCAAATACGGTGGGAAGCCAGTCTCCAAGCATAGAAAAGGCAACAGTATCTCCGTTTCCATTAATCATTTTAAAGTCTTGTGAAAATCCGGCTAATAACTCTTGATAAAGGCTTTCCTGATTTTTGATTTTCCCCTGAAACCATTTTTCGATATTTCGGTGAAATTCTTCTATTTCCCAAATGATCTTTTCTGTATTGCTCATTGTTAAATGTATTATATTTTTTGATTTAAACTTATCTTTCAGTCAATAATTTTCCTTAATCTGTTTCCTGCCCAAAGCCCAGCCAGCTGAAAAAGACCTATCATTCCTATAGCGGCTGCAAATGCTTCTGTGAATCCCAGAATTGGGATCAGATTAAAAAACAGTGTACCAATAATAGCTCCTCCGGTTACACTCCCAATTTGAATTCCTATGCTTACCAACCCTGAGGCTTGTCCAGCTTTATCTTTAGAAACCAAAGAAATAGCCGTCCGCATCATGACCGGCATAATGGTACCATGTCCAAATCCTGCAATAAACAGGGTCAGAAATGTGAGAAAAGAGGGTTTCTGCTGAAAATAAAAAGTAACCGCACTCATCAGAAAGCCTGTCGTCAATAGACCTAATCCTAAGTAGATCATTTTGGATGCTGTCAGTTGTAATCTGGAAGTAATTAAGGGTGCCAGAAAAAAAGCAAGACCATAAGGAATGATGGCAAATCCTGTCTGCATTGTATTTTGATGAAGAAACTCCTGAAGGTAATAAGGATAGCAAATAAACAAACCTGCCGTGAAATTATAAAAGAAAATAATCAGAAGACTTAATGCAAAAGGTTTCTGCAGCAACAAAGCCGGATCTATAAGGATCGGACGATTATCTTGAAGCTGTACAGTTTCATATTTTAAAAATGAAATTAATAATACAATTCCGGCAATAAGAATTCCGAAAATCCACCATGCCCATCCGAATTTCTGACCAAAAATAAGAGGGCAGATGAGCATGAGTAATGCAAGGATTAATAACAAAGCTCCCACAAAATCTATCTCTGTTTGCTCTTTCTTAGTACCGTTATCCATTGTAAAATGGATCCCGAGAATGCAGATCATCGTAATCGGTACATTCACAAGAAATACCATTTCCCAGGAAAAATTTCCCCAATGCATGCTTAAAAGAATTCCCCCAAATAACTGTCCGATCACCGAAGCAAGGCCAAATACCGAACTAAAGAGACTGACAGCTTTAGGTTGTTCCTGACTGTTGAAAAGGTCTTTTATCGAAGCTAATACCTGTGGAGCAAGCAATGATGCGCCAATACCCTGAAAAAGTCTGAAAATAATCAACCATTTAACATCCGGAGAAAAAGCGCAGGCAAGAGATGAAAACAGGAAAGTGTATAGTCCTGATATAAAAACTTTTTTGCGACCGTAAATATCACCCAGACGTCCGCCACAAACAACAAGTGCCGCATAAGTGAGTCCATAAATGGCTATAACCATCTGAAGCTGATGATCACTGGCATTCAATGCTTTTTTGATGGAAGGCAGAGCCATATTGACAATAAAATAATCCAGTGGTGAAAGAAAAGCACCCGCAATCAAAAAATTGAGTGCGTGCCACCGTTTCGGATGTACATTCATATTTTTTTATGCAAAATTACCCGCTTTGTGTTCTGTTAAAATTGTACTTTTGGAGGAAAATACAGTGTATCATGAAAGGATTACCTCTTGAAGAGATTAATGTAAGAGAATTAGAGCTGAAAGAAGAGATTGTATTTAAAACAAACACTTTTCTTTCATTCATTTATATTGTCAAAGGAAAAGGAACGCTTACTTATGATGGGCGAAACATTAATTTTTCTCAGGGTAAGCTTTTCATTATTCCACAGCAGGAAGTGTATCGTTTTGAAAGTGATGCTGCTCGGCTCATCAACATTCAGTGTCCGGTGGAATTTATTGATAAAATCCGTCTGGAAGCAGACCGTATTGAAAGTTGTGAGAATTTGTATAAGTTACAATATATCAGCCATAATTATCATGCAAGAGCAGGGTGCGTTTTCAGAAATAACAATGATGAACATTTTGCAGAAACCCTTATTCTGCAAATTGCGAATGAATTCAAAAATAAGGCGGAAGATTATCTGATTATCAGAAATTGCATGTCGATCCTTCTGAACCTGATTGCCCGGAATATCATTCGGAGTGAAACTTCAGATCTGCAGGAAAACCGGAAAGCTTTTTCCATCATGAAGATCATAGCTTATATTCAACAACATATAAAGGATCGGGATAAGACAGGAATTCAGACCATTGCCGATCATTTTGGAATTTCCGGGAATTATTTCGGAGAATATTTTAAACAACAGACTGGAATTTCTTATCAGGATTATCTGCTGGACTATAGATTGAAACTGGTCGAAACCTATTTAAAATACAGCAGTGTCAGGTTAAGTGAGATTGCTTATGAACTCCAGTTCAGTGATGAAAGCCACCTTTCCAAACTTTTCAAAAAATATAGAGGAGTAACTCCCGGAGAATACAGGAAAAGTTTCAAATAGATCAATTTTGAAGTAAAGTTTTTTACTAAGGTTTAATTAAACTCATAAAAATATAAAGTTAACTATATAGTTAACTTTATATTTTTATATATTTGCTGTAAATATATTTCAGATGGATTTTGACTTTATTAAAGAACTAGGCTATAAAGCTTTGGATAGCAGGTTGAAAAGGATCAGTGACCGAATGTCTCACGATGTCCGGAAATTTTATAAAGAATTTGGAATTGATGTGGAACCCAATTGGTATCTGGTTTTTATGCTGTTGCAAAAAAAGGGTGAAATTTCAATTACGGATATTGCTGAGCCTTTGGGATATTCGCATCCATCCGTTGTGGTTATCGTTAAAAAAATGAACGAAAGCGGTTATGTTATCATCAAAAAAGACCGTATGGATAAACGGAAACAGATCATTTCATTATCTCCCAAAGCTATTGAAATGCTTCCTCAGCTTGAGCAGATCTGGGACAGTTGTGAAAAAGCAATTCTGAAGGTATTATCAGAAGATCTTTCGATTTTCGCTTATCTGGATCATATTGATCAGGAATTAAAAAATGAATCTTTTCACCACAGGTTTAAACAGGAATATTTAAAATCAATTCAATCATGAAAGCATTAATTCTCGTTACAGCATTTCTTTTTTCCACGAATCTGATTTCGGCAACGGAAACGAAAATCATGATCAGAGCCAAAGCAAGAGATGCGAAGTTTATCGGAACTTCATTGGGTGGAGCTCATATTATCATCAGAAACAAGCTTAATCAAAGAATTCTGGCAGAAGGAAATACCGCTGGAAGCACAGGAAATACCGATCTGATTATGAAAATACCCAAAATCAGAGGAAACACCATTGCAGACGAACAGACAGGAGGTTTTATGGCTGCCATAGATATTGATGAACCTACATTTGTGAATATAGAAGTGATTTCTCCTTTGAATAGCAAGCAGGCTCAGGCAGTGGTAAGTACAGAACTATGGCTAATTCCCGGGAAACATATTCTTGGGGAAGGAATAATCCTTGAGATTCCTGGGTATATTATTGATATTCTGAAACCAAGAACCCATCAGTATATTGCCCTGAAAAGTATTAAAGATAAGCCTTTCCTATTTCAGGCAAATATTGTGATGATGTGCGGATGTGTCATTGATAAAGGAGGAGTATGGAATTCCGATGAAATAGAAGTGAAAGGAATTCTGAAGAAAGACGGAAAATGGGTAAAGAATATTGATATGTCTTTAGTTTCAACCAATCTTTTTGAAGGAAATCACATAATCAATTCTCCGGGAAATTATGAGTTTGTTCTGTATGCCTATCATGAAAAAACCGGAAATACCGGCGTAGATAAGGTCAATTATGTAGTTTTTGAATAAACGAATTAAATGAAAAAGATTATCTCCAAGGTGTCATTCTGAATGAAATGAAATGAAATGTAATTAAGAATCTCATATGTTTGGTTATTAATGAGATTCTTCCTTCGTCAGAATGACAGAAACCAAATTGTTCGACTTTTGAGACGACTTTTTATGCAGAACGTATTATAAAACCTGAAGTTCTTTAAAAACCTCAATAATGGCTTCAATAAGTCCTTTATCTATATTTTTTTCTGCAGCAGCATCCGGCAGAAGAGCCCTTAAATCTCCGTGATCATCACGTTCAATAACGACTTCGGTTCCATCTACATCTACATACAGTTTATATCCATAAGAGAATGTGGCCAGCTTTCCGTTGAAAAGCAGTTCTTTACCCTTATACGTTACCGGTACTTCAAATTCTTCCATTGATGTAAGTTTCTATTCAATTAAATTCGGGCAAATGTCGGAAAATTTTAATTCATATCATCATAGAAACTGTAATGGTAAAGCCAAATATTGTAAATCACCGAAATTATTTATAAGTTAAAATCTGTATCTTTATCCTTAGTTATGAAGTCATTCCCAAGCAGGAATGATCAATGAAATTGAAAAGAACTTCTATGAAAAATACAATCACCCTTTTCTGGTTCAGACGTGATTTGAGATTGGAGGATAATGTAGGGCTTCATCATGCACTCCAGTCTGATGCTCCGGTAATACCCATTTTTATATTTGATACCGATATTCTGGAAAAGCTTGAAGATAAAGAGGACCGCAGAGTAGATTATATTCATCAGGCTTTGACGGGTATTAATATTTCATTAAAAGAATACCACTCAAAAGTCAATACCTATTATGGGAAACCTATAGAAATATTCCAAAAACTATCTGAAGAATATACTATTGAAGGGGTTTCCTGTAATCGGGATTATGAACCTCAGGCGATTGAGAGAGATAAGGAAGTCTATTATTTTTTTAAGGAAAAGAATATTCCTTTTAGAGCCTATAAAGATCAGGTGATTTTTGATAAAGACCAGATCATTAAAAAAGACGGGTCTCCTTATACCGTTTACACTCCTTTTGCCAAGAAATGGCGGGAAGCGTTAACACCTGAATATTATCAATCTCTTAAATTAAATTTTAAAAACCTTTTTCCACAGAAATATTCTGAGATTCTGACTTTAAAGGAGATTGGTTTCAAAAAAACGGATTTTGATTTTAAAAAACCCATTTTGGAAGCTTCTATTATAGATAATTATGATAAGTTTCGTGATTATCCGGCATTACAACATACTACACAACTCGGCATTGCTCTACGGTTCGGAACTATCAGCATCCGGAAGTGTGTTGATTTTGCGCTGAAACATAATGCGGTATGGCTTTCGGAGCTGATCTGGCGAGAATTTTTTATGCAGATTTTATATCATTTCCCTCAGGTGGTTCATCAGTCATTCAAAAAACAGTATGACAATATCCATTGGCGGAATAATGAAGATGAGTTTAAACACTGGTGCGAAGGAACTACAGGGTATCCAATCGTAGATGCCGGAATGAGAGAATTGAATCAGACTGGTTTTATGCATAACCGTGTGAGAATGATCGTGGCGAGTTTTTTATGTAAGCATCTGCTGATCGACTGGCGTTGGGGGGAAGCTTATTTTGCCTTAAAACTGAACGACTACGATCTTTCCGCAAACAATGGAAACTGGCAGTGGGCGGCAGGCTCAGGTTGTGATGCAGCTCCTTATTTCAGGGTTTTTAATCCAACGGCCCAGACAGAAAAATTTGATAAAGATTTACTGTACATCAAAAAATGGCTTCCGGAATGGAATACACCAGCATATCCTTCTCCAATCGTAGAGCATACTTTTGCCCGTGAAAGAGCTTTATCAGAATACAAGAAAGCGTTAACATAAATAATATAGTATGAAAAATGCCCGGTAACGAAAACGTCACCGGGCATCAACCAATTGATATTTAATATGAAAAGTTACTTACTGAAGTAACGGAGTCATCAGATTGTTTGCAGATACAGCTCCTGTAATTCCTGTGCTGTAAATGCTTTGGAAGGTAAATTCTGTACCAGTTCTCCCTGTCTCATAATGCCAATATTGGTGGCTACACTCACTGCGTTGAAGATATCGTGAGTAGCCATTAAAACAGTTCTTCCTTCTTTACCCAGCTGACGTACAATTTCTGTAAATTCTGCTGTAGCAATGGGATCCAGTCCGCTGGTAGGCTCATCTAAAAGAAGTACTTTTGCATCTTTGGCCAAAGCAATGGCAATTCCTACTTTCTGGCGCATTCCTTTGGAGTATCCTCCCAAAGCTTTATGATGTGCGATTTCCTGCAATCCTGTACGTTTGAGTAATGCAGCCAGTTCATCTTTCTGATAATCAAAACCTGCGATTTTGGAGAAAAAATCAAGGTTCTCTATTCCGGTAAGGTTAGGATATAAAAGCACTGTTTCAGGAATGTACGCAAGGTGTTTCTTAATCTTTTGAGGTTCTTCTTTTACCGAAATATCATTAATGAAAGCATCTCCGGAGGTCGCTTTAATGAGTCCCAGAAGAATATTGATGGTTGTACTTTTTCCTGCTCCGTTTTGCCCGAGTAGCGCAAAAATTTCTCCTTTCTTTACTTCCAGATTGAGAGAATGAAGGGCAGTAAAATCGTTGTATTTTTTATGTAAGTTGATCGTTTTTAACATAGTTTTCTGTATTTGTATTGTGAAAGGATGATGAATAAAGCAATGAAGATAAGGTAGGGAAGAAGGATCTGTATCCATTTAATAGAGGAAGAGAATTTGAAGACCTCTATCGTTTGTTGTGCCCAGTTGATAGATTCAGCATTCTTTCCGGAAAAAATAAGAGGATAGAAGAACAATCGTTTTTTCTCATGGAATTTCTTGAGGGATGAAGCATACTGCAAATGATTCTGCATATCAGATTTTGCCAGATGGCTTTCTACAAGCTGAGTATGAAGATTCGGAAGGAGATAGCCTAAATAGTTTGCTGCCTGATTCCGTTTCTGCATTTTTTCCGTATACTGTTCTGAAGATTTTGCCGATTCAAGATCTCCCATATGCTGCATGGCATAATACCATGTCCAGGTGAACGCATCATTTTCTTCCACAGTGAAATTGCTGTATTGTGGATAGGTTTTGTAAAACTTTTCCATGGTAGGACGTTTGGCTTCATCCCATTTGTTGTGATAACCTTCTCTTTGTTCCATTACTGCTTTAAGGGATTCATGAACAGGGTAGATCTTTTGTATCAGAATATTACTGCTCATCGGAATAATAAAATTGATTGCCACCCATACGATCAGAAGGATTAATGCATTCTGAGCTGATGATTTCCGGAAAGAAACAATCCATCTGCAAAGGGCAAACCAGAACAGAATATACAACCAACCGCTGATCACAAAAACAATATAGGAAGAGTCTAAGGGTATTTTAATCCAAACCGAAGCGATGATAATTAATGCAAGATAAACAGCCGTCATAGCCAAAAGACGGATGAACATCTTTTGATCCAGAAGCTTTTGCAAATTACCACTTTGAACGGAAAGCAGTTTCCAGGTTCCTCTTTCTTCTTCTTCAGAAATCAAATTATAACAGAATGCCACAATCACCAGTGGAAAAAGGAAAACAATGACAAAACTAAAGTCAAAATTTCCAACCGCTGCATTGGCGGGATTATAAAAGTCAGCATTGTAGCGTTGTTCTTCCAGATTTCGGATGGTTACTCCTTGAATAGAAGGATTTAAATCACGCATTCCGATATTTAAAGCAGCCAATTTAGGTGTTTCATCCACCAGATTGAATTTAATATAGTAAAGAACCAGTCCCAGATCATCCTTATGAAATTTTGTATTCCTTTCTATACTTTCTTTTTGAAATGCTCCACTTTTGGAGATAGTATCTTCGTTTCTGTCTAAAAATTTTTTCCCTGTATAAATAGCCATCAGTCCGGCTATCAATAAAAACAGCAGTGAGATAATATAGGCTTTGTTACGGTAAAATTGGGTATATAAATAACGATTCATTTAGATTAATTTTAATTTTCTTCCACTTATTTCAATCGCAATAATGCAGACAGCCATCCAGAGAACTAATGCAGCTGCAGGTATGGGTTGTTTTTTCAGACTTTCCAGAACGGGAGTATACCGGTACTGAAAATCCGGAAACTTTTCCCAGTTGTGTTTGTCGATGACAGCAGGCGGCCCTCCATTTTCCGGTTTAATATTACTGATCTTCTCAATCTGCAAATCATTTAGATGCTGAGCCATCTGATAACGATATTCTTCTGCCTGCTTCTGAAACTGGTTATAAGAGAAGAAATCTGTGCCTGTAGCAATCATGGAAAAATTTTTGATTGCAATGGCAGGATTAATCAACCCTGAAAAATCTGTCAGATCTTGCTGTTTGTTGTAAATGGTCTGCAATTCCTTTTGATGTCTGATGTAAATCTGTGAACTTATCTTTTCTCCTTCCTTCATGACGAATCCACCGTAGTTAAAAGGAAGTTCATTGGTTGTTTTCACTTGATACTTTGCCAGTAAAGAATCTTTAATCTTTTTGAAATGCGGATCATCAGGATTATGGCTGTCTCCCGATTTTAAAATATCCTTTTCCAGAGTGGTTTCGAAAGCAATCCGGGAAGGTGCAGGATATAAATTCTGTGCTGCAAACTGAATTCCTTTAGGCAAAACAATGATGAAAAGAAGCCAGAAACCAATAAGGCTGATCAACGCAGATGAGGTACTTTTACTATTCGCAGAAACCACAACAGTCAATGTACAGATAAAAAAGTAGTAGATCATATAAGCAGGTAACAGAAATGATAATCGTAATACAATATCCGCTGTATTGGTAGTCTCCGACATGAAGGCAGCCATGAAAACAATAGGAATGACCGGAATCAGGAAACATAAAGAAAACAGCCAGAGTCCCAGGATTTTACCCCAGATAATATCCCTTCCGGAAGTTCCCTGCACACTAATGATCTTTAAAGTGGCATTTTCCCGTTCCTGAACAATTAATCCAAATCCCAGAAAAAGAATAATCAATGGAACAATACTCTGCAGAATAAAGGCACTGCTAAACGCCCCAAATCGGACTAAAGTTCCGGAACTTCCTGCTTCCGAAAGGTTGGCAGTATTTTGTTTATGAGCCTCCAGAAATATGACATTTCCTAAATAATCATCCAGTCCGTTGTCAAAAATATTTAAGGGATGCCCGATTCTGAAAACCAGATAACCATAATGGGCCATACGATGTGGATGCTTATCAGGCCTGAGCTCCCAGCTTTCCCGGACTTCTTTCCGGTATTCTTTTATTTTCGAAAAAGAATCCGTGTATTTTGTATATCCTATGCCAATACTCAGCATACAGAACAGGAGTACGGCAACAGTGGTGAGCAGATTTTGTTTTCCTTTAAACAAATCCTGCCAGGTTTTTCTTACCATCAATTGTAAGTTTGAAATAGCCATAGTTTAAAATTTATAAGTAGCAGTTAGTAAATAATTTCTTGGAGTTCCCGGGAACAGCCTCAAGTAGTTCTGAGCCCCGATCCAGTAGACTTTGTTGGTAATATTATTCAGATTAAAAGAGAGCTGAACAGTTTTTGCCGGTGTATAATATAAAGCGGCATCTATTGTAGTATAGGCGGGAAGTTCAAAACTCCTTGTGAACCACGGAACTTTAGAACTCTGATAAAGCATTCCGGCCCCAATTCCAAAGTCTTTTAGGAATTCAATAGTTGAAAAATTGTAACGGGTCCAGATATTCACCGAATTTTTAGAAGTGTTTTCTTTCCTTTTTCCTACAAGATCACGATTGGTGTCATCCAGTATTTTAGCATCAATATAGCTGTAGCCTCCGTAAATATGCCACTGAGGAAGAATATGTCCCGAAAACTCAGCTTCAAATCCACGGCTTCGGTCAGCACCACGCTGTACAAGTTCGTCAGGTTCCGAAGGATTATTGGCATTGATTAGAATATTTCTCTGGTTGATTTCATACACCGCAAGATTCAGGGAAATTCTTCCAAAAAGTTGTGCTTTGATTCCCAATTCTTTGAGATCAGAAGTTAAAGGTTTAAATCTGGCTGCAGATCCTGTAAGACTGGAGGTATTAGGCATCAACGTTACGGTATTGGATTGAGGCTGATAGCCTGTTAAATAAGTCCCATACACATTGATATGATCCGTTACACTATAAGTAATACCGAATCTGTACAGCAGTTTGTTATTGGTAAAAGAGGTTTCATTGGCTTCTTTGAAATTGGTAATATCCTGAAACCACTCCTGACGGATTCCCGATAAGATTTTAAACTTTTTCCAGGTCAAAAGATGCTGGATATAAGCTGCATGTGTTGTGGTAAGAGCAGAAGGTAAAGGCGTAATCACATTAAGTGTATTAAAATCCACACCCTGATAATTTACAGCTCCCGGATTCAGATCAAATGGTGTGACATTAGGCATTGGAATGATTGTTCCATTATAATTAACGGTTTGGTACTCCGAAGCTTTTGCTGGATTGTAAGAAGAAGCTACAGAACCGTTCTTCAAAAGAAATCCTCTTGCCGCATTCTGTTGTCCGCTTTTGCTTTTTTCCCAGATCTGACTGTCATAGCCTATCAAAGCCTGATGTTGCACAGATCCTGTTTTGAATTTAAAATTAAAATAAGCATTAATGTTATCTGTAGCCCAGTTTTGCTTTCTCTGTACAAACTGCATCATGGCAAGGCTGGAAACCGGTTTGTTCTCCATATCAGGCACAAAAGAGTTGGTTGTTCTGTGCTCCTGCAGGTTTTCTCTCCAATATTGCTTCATATAGGAAGCATTGAAACTGATGGATTGGTTAAAATGATGGGCAACTGTTCCCATTATTATGAGTTCTCTGGTTTTAAAAAAATCATCCGGAGCTCCTAAATTCAGATTTCTTGGAGTGCTGTATAAATCTGTTTTTCCTGCAACTGCTCCGAAAATCGGCTGTCCTCTGTCAAGGTTTCCATAAAGATCATTGAAAATCATTTCTACATTCACGGATGTTTTTTCATTTGGAACAAAAGTGATAGAAGGTGAAATCAGAATACCGCTGTTTTTAACATGATCCCTGAATGAATGAGCATTCTGATACGCTCCGTTAAAACGATATAATAAAGTTTTACTCTTATTTAAAGGACCTGTAAGATCCGTAGTGACACGATAAGTTTCAAAACTGCCTCCCGATAAGCTGATTTCGTGACGTGGATTTGATAATGGTTTTTTCGTGACCATATTAATTGTTCCTCCAGGATCTACGCTGGACATGGTAATGCTTGCCGGACCTTTGAAAACTTCTACACGTTCTATATTGGCTGTCATAGGCTGTAGGAAATAATATTGTCTTGTCCGCATTCCATTAATGATCTGACCTTCCTCATTCTGGCTGATTCCCCGAATGTTATATTGGTTATAATAGCTGGAAGGAGAGACTCCGTTCACATTTTTCATTACATCTCCGAGCTGGAAAGCCTGACGGTCGGTGATGAGCTCTTTGGTAATGGTATTAAGCGTTAAAGGCAGATCTTTATTTTTCATAGCTATCTTGGTGGCTGCAAAAGAGTAGTCGGACGTATAATCTTTAGACTTTCTTCCGATGACCTCAACGGTTTGAACCACTGTAGATAAAGAATCTTCAGAACGGGACTGAGCATACAGAAATGACGATGCGGTGATGAAACTTAGACTGAAAAGTTTCACAGAATTTGGGGAAATACAATGAATTATTCCCGAATAATTAAAATTACTGGTAGTCATGAATAGGGATGTACGGACATCGAAAATGCCCATTAATAAACGGATATCCTTACTAATGTGAAGACACAGGTATCCACGGAATTACAGTACAGACTCAAAAATCTGTAAACGAAATATTAGGGCAGCATAGATTAAGCTACCGTAGAAAATGTGGATGGGGGAGCTCTGGAGCTGAAAAAATCAAGAAGACAACGATATGAAATGGCTTTCGGCTGCGGCATCTCGTTATCATTAGTAGTGTCGATAGCAAAATCCAAATTCAAGGGTTCGGGAAGAAGAATATTAGTCATATGCATATGAAGAGCACACTGACATTCGTCGTCCTGGGAAAAGGTAGGAATTTTCTCTTCTTTTGAACCTTTTTTATAGATTACTTTACTTTTGGCGTGCCTGGCATGATCAAGACATGTCGTTACCCCGCTGACATTCGAAACAAATATCAGAAGTAAAGAAAAAACAAAAAAGACTCTGAGAAATTTTTGCATAATAGAAAGACAAATGTACAATTTAATTTGATAAAAATTGAATGATGAATAAAAAGTAGCGAATATTTTTAGCTTTTACTTGAAATCAGCAGATTGAAATTTACTGTATGGAGCACGATCGTTATTATAAATTTAATCTTAAAAGTTTAAATGAATTTCAGTGAAATATTAGCAAATTATTTATATTTTTGGTCAATTAACTAATTGATTAAATTTATGTTGATATCAAAAACTGCCTTTCGGGGCTTAAATTGCGCAATCGGTTGCATTGTTTTCGGGTTTTTATCTGCTCAAAGTATTGTTCAGGTTACAAACCCTTCGGGTTTTGCCAGAAATGAAGTGGTAACTATTCCCAATACTTTATTGAAATCATTTTTAAGTAAGCATACTGAAAAAGACCTTAGAATAAAAGATGTAAAAGGAAACTGGATTCCCATTCAGTGGATTGATTATAATGGTGACGGAAAGGGTGAAGAATTACTTTTTCAGGTGAATATTGATGCAGGGAAAACAAATACTTTTACTATTGTAACAGACGGAAAG
Source organism: Chryseobacterium indologenes (assembly GCF_002025665.1). Taxonomy (GTDB): domain Bacteria; phylum Bacteroidota; class Bacteroidia; order Flavobacteriales; family Weeksellaceae; genus Chryseobacterium; species Chryseobacterium metallicongregator. Next base: position 2,187,296 of record NZ_CP018786.1, read on the forward strand.
AGACAGATTCCGGAAAGCAGGATTTCTACTTATTCCAGGCTGGTTCCTGAAAGAGTAGATGATTATGCCTGGGAAAATGATAAGGTTGCCTTCAGGGTATACGGTCCGAAGGGTCAGCAGGAAGCTTTACAAGGAATAAAAAGCAGCACCCTTTCAAGCGGTGTAGACATCTGGCTGAAAAGAACAGATCTGCCTGTTATCAACAAATGGTACAAAGGTTATCTTACAGATCCTATGTATTATCATAAAGATACAAGAGGTGAGGGTTACGATCCTTATCATGTAGGAAACAGCCGTGGAACGGGCGGAATCGGGATATGGGAAAATGAAAAACTTCAGACCTCCCAAAACTTTATATCATCCAAAACAATTGCAGAAGGTCCTTTAAGAACTGTTTTTGAACTTACTTACCAGCCATGGAGTGAATATGGAGTGAAAGAAACAAAAAGAATTTCTTTAGATCTGGATTCTAATTTCTCAAAATTTGAATCCACTTTTGAAACGGAAAAACCTGTTCCGAATTTTACTGTAGGAATTACTTTGCATAAAAACGAAGGAACAACTCAGCTGAATAATCAACAAGGCTATTATCTTCACTGGGAAAAAATAGATGATGCATTTGTAGGAGAAGGAATTGTAATAGATCCCAGAATTGTTGAAAAATCACTTGCCTTCACCTCTGAAATTCCAGATGAAAGCAATTTGTATGTTGTCACCAAGCCTTCAAAAGTTTTAACCTATTATGCCGGATTTGCGTGGCAGAAAAGCGGACAGGTTCAGACACAGAAAGATTGGGAGAATTTGCTTCAGAAACAGTCGGAAATTATTGCGAAACCATTGGTGGTGAAAGTTATTAGGTGAGAGAGTGGGAGAGTTGTAGGTTGGAAGTGTTTTAGGGTGAAATGCTCAGCTTAATTTTAAATATTAGAAAATGAATTTAAAGATATATACATTGGCATTAGGAATACTGGCGGTTAACTGTTCAGCCCAGGTGAAAGATACATTAGCGGAGAAAATGCTGGTGTATCAGCTTCCGAATGGCGGTTGGGGAAAACAGCTTCAGGATAAATCGGTGGTCAACTATAATCAGCCGATTGATAAAGCTCTTTTAAAAAAAATAAAATCAACAGGTGATGATCATGCTACGATTGATAACAATGCTACTTCAAGAGAGATCAATGCGTTGATTAGAGCATATTCAACAACCAAAAATCCGGATTATTTAAAAGCAGCGGAAAAAGGAATCAGTTACCTCATTCTTATGCAGTATGAAAACGGAGGTTTTCCTCAGTATTACCCTAATTCAGGGCTCTACAGAAAGCAGGTGACCTATAATGATAATGCGATGATCAATGCTTTGACAGTTCTTTTTAACGCAGCGGAAGGAAAGAATAATTTTGATGTGGCTTCCTCGTTATTAAAAGAAAAATCAAAAATTGCCGTACAAAAAGGAATTGGGTGTATTTTAAAAACTCAGGTTCTTCAGAAAGGAATTCCTTCCATTTGGGCAGATCAGTATCATGAAATTACACTGCAGCCGGATAAAGCAAGAGCTTTTGAGCCCATTTCATTAGCCACCGGAGAATCTGTCGGAATTGTAAGGTTTTTAATGATGCAACCGGTAACTCCTGAGATTGAAAAATCAATCAAAGCCGCCATACAATGGTTCAAAGAGAATAAAATAGAAGGGTACAGCTACAATGTTACCAAACAGAATGGAAAAGCTGTAAGAGTATTGGCTGAAGATAAAAATTCCGTGATCTGGGCAAGATTTTATGATATTCATACCAATAAACCTTTGTTTGGAGACCGTGATGGAAGTGTAAAATATAACTACAATGAAGTCTCAGAAGAAAGAAGAAACGGTTACAGTTGGTTTGGTGATTTTGCAGAAAAGCTTTTAGTCAAAGAATACCCGAAATGGCTGGAGAAAAATAAATTAAATGAATAATTGGTATTCAATAAGAGCGGGTTTTACCCGCTTATTTTTTTCAAATAAAAAAGAGCATCTCATTTCTGAGACGCCCTCTTCCTTTTATGACTACTATTACTGAAGTCTTGTGCTAAAACTGATCACAAACATTTCCTCCCAAAGTAGCTCCCGCATTAGCTGTTACATCTGCCTTTACATCTGCTACATTAAGTTTTGTGATACTGTATGGCGGAGTGAATGCTGTTCCGCTTCCTGCTGTATTTCCGGTAACATTGATGAAACTGCTTCCGGATTGGGTTACCGCTGTAAATCCACTCATTAGGTTGATAGGCTCTTTTACATTTTCAAAAACATTTCTTTCTACCAGAATATTAGCCTGAACCCCTGCTGCAATACATTTGTTGCTTACAGAACTGTTGAAATAGCTGTTCAGAATATGAATTTTACCAAATCTTACTCTTGGCATACGTTCCCTGCACCCAGGTGCCCACCAACATCTGACAAAAGTTACATTCAGCTTTCCGGCATCAGCAGTGGCGCCGTCGCTGGATCCGATAAGGTTCGAGAACCTGTGATCATCTGTTCCTCCTGAGCCTCCAGGTTTTGGGGCTTTCAGGTAATGGAATTTCGTATAAGAAACAGTAATATAATCGGATTTATTCTTAATGTCGAAATTTCCATCCACTCCATCTCTGAATTCGCAGTGATCTATCCATACATTTCGGCAGTCGTCCAGAATGGCATTATCCCAACCATCGGTGTCATAAGCGCCAGGACCTTCAAAAATAAGGTTACGGATAATGATATTATTACATCTTTTAATATTGATAATACCTGAACCGTCTTTCGTCTGGTCAGTAGAAACGAGTTTGGCTCCGGTTGTTCCGTAAATTGTTTTTCCTGTCTGGTCCTGAAGAGATAAACGGGTAGTGATGGTAATAGTTCCGGTTACTTTGATCACTTTTACGGCTGTATTTTCAATAGCTGCTTTTAATTGTGCGTAAGTAGAAACGGTTGTTTCTGCTGCTGTTCCGCCACCGGTAGTTCCACCGTTTTGAGAAGCCCATCCCGGAGCGACACAATTGGCCAGAGGAACAATCTTTTGTGATAAAGAGTTTTTGATGTTGAGTTCGCTTTGTGTAAGGTCATTGTTCATTTCTTCCTGACCACATCCGGTTAAGGTAAAAGCAGAGCTTAGAGCGACTGTTAATAAGGCCGCCTTGAACGTTGTTTTCATAGTTTATATTTTGTGATTTGTTCTTGGTGTAAAATTATATTATTAATATTAAATTATTTTATATTTTACTATATTAATATTTATATAATTACAATATTAAATATTTTATTTGATCAATCGATTGCATTTTATGTTTTATTTAAAATTTATTTATTGCTTTAAACGAGTCACTAAAAATGGCAGTATTTTATATTTTTAATGCTTTGTTTTTTTGTTGGATTATCGCAAAGAACATTTGACTTTGCCCATATGAGATTTTCAGCAAAGGATGCAGTTTACAATTTTATCGGAGATAAAATCTTTGCGCCTTAAAAACGAATGGTATTAAAAAAAAACTTAGTGCCTTTGCGTTTTCCAACATTCTTTTAATTAAATAAGAAAATCCTCCCGGAAAGGCGTAAAAGCATCAATGAGCTTTCCTTCTTCAAGACATTTCACCCCATGAAAAATATTAGGCTGTGCAAAAAATCCATCTCCTTCCTTTAAAACTTTTGTTTCACCATCTATTGTAACTTCAAACTTTCCTGAAGCAACATACGTGATCTGAGAATGAAAATGCTGATGTAATGCTCCTACAGCATCTTTCTCAAATTTTACAATAACCATCATTATCTGGGAATTATATCCAACAAACTGCCTGGAAATACCATTTCCTAAATCTTCCCAAGCAGTGTTCCTATCGAAGAAAGGTTCTTTTTTGAAATCCATTTTATATTTTTAATTAAAATTTCGTGCGATCTGTACAATTCGTGTTATTTAATATACTTCTCCAAGCCGATTTTCAAGGCTTTTAAAGAGGTAGCTGCCAGCCATGCAACAGATTCGGCTCCTAGTTTTGACAAATGAGTATCGTCATCTTTTCCTTCCGGATAATAAGGTTCATCACCTTTTTTATAATGCAGATGCAGTTTTTTTGAGTTTTCCGGACCATAGGAAATTTCCAGCTGCTCTGACAATAATTGTAAATCCACAAAAGGAACTTTAAGATCATTGGCAACCATTCTGACCACCAAAGGATATTCTTTATGTGTATCCACCAAAACACCGTTCTCATTAAAATTCCTTCTTACAATTGAAGTCATGAGGATCGGAATAGCACCTTTAGCTCTGGCTTCGCCGACATATCTTTCAAGATTGGCTCTGTATTGAGTGTATGGATTGGTAAAACGCGTGGAGTCATTTATTTTCTGGTCATTATGTCCAAACTGGATGATCACAAAATCCCCTTTCTTAAGCTGATTCATCACTTTATTCCATCTTCCTTCCGTTCTGAAGCTTTTTGAACTTCTCCCGTTAGTTGCATGATTCTGAATGGAAATTCCAGAGGTAAAAAGAGATGGAAGCATTTGTCCCCAGCCATGCTCAGGGTTTTTGTCCGGATTTTCTTTATTGGCCATGGTAGAATCACCAATGAGGAATAGCGTAGGTTGCTGTGCATAGGTGATGATGGAAAGGAAGAAGATAAGAAGGGTAAGTTTTTTTTTCATGTTTATTTTATTTAGTATAATTCTTTTGTCTTGAAACAAAAGAATCAAAAATTCAAGACTGGGAATCTTCCGCTAAAAATTAATTCTATTCTCTAAAAATTCTAAACTCGTGCGAATTCGATTTTTCTTCTTCTGGTCATTACTGGTGTCGCGCTCAAACAATAGAATTTTCTTAACGTTCACAGAAATAATTTTTTTAACGCTTCATATTCCAATGTCAATGGGATAGAAAAATTGGTCATTATTTTTCATTTGCTTTTTTATTTAAGTATCTTCTGTATATTGGATATTACTTATTGCTTATTATTTATGTTAGGGTTCCAGCCGTCAAATATTTTCTCTAAGTTGTAATTTTTAAGATCTTTTGTTGTCAGTTGATGAGACCAGCTTACCCGTTTTGAAGGATTTCCACCATCGCCTTTGCTTCTGTATTCTGCGTAATAAGCGGTTTTTTCTTTATCGGGAAACATTTTGTCTCCTTTCCAGGGATTCCAGCCTTCAGGGAGAATATGTTTTCCCATTTCCGTATTGATAAAAACTGTTTTAGCATACGGTCTCCAAGGCCTTCCGAGATACACTTTAGACACCTCATCTTTAGCAATAAGCTTACAATCGAAAAAAACAAATCCATATTTTCTGTCAATTTCCGTGGCAGCAGCAGTGATGTAAGAATCGGCTAAGCTTTTAATCGTACAGTTTTTAAAAACAACGGTTGCCTGTCCGAAAATAAAATCGGTAGTTCCTTCTATATAGCAGTTTTCAAAATACTGTCTGCTGTGGTTGGTTGCAGCATAAAAAGTATCCTGACAACCAATAATATCAGCGTTTTTCATTACAAAACGGTCTCCTTCTACATGAAGCGAAACCGCCTGTCCTTCATTGCATGAACTGTTTTGAACGGTCAGGTTGCTGATTTTGATATCATCACCCATTACCAGAAGAGTATAGGAATTGAAAGTCGTCATCTTTTCATGGAAAGAATCTGTTTTTCCTGAGAAATCATTGTTGGTAATTATCGTATTGTTTCTGTTTTCCCCTTCCAGTGTGATCTTATGTTTCGAAGAAGGAATGACCACTTTCTCATGATAGATTCCCGGTTTGATTCTTATGAATGCTTCTGCCGGACCAAGATCTCTTACAGAATTGATTGCTTTCTGAATGGTGGCAAAATCTCCGCTTCCATCCTGAGCAACTGTAAGGGTGATATAAGGTTTGCTTTGCGCCCAAATATATTGAGAAACTGCCAGCAATAGTATTACAAATAATTTTTTCATAAGATCTGGTTAAAAATTATTTCAAAACTTTATTTAAAAAATCAACGGTATAGTTCAACGTTTCTGTAAACCATGGCTCTGCAGACCAGAATGAGTGTGGAGAATCTTTAATTTCATGAAATTCACAAGGAATATTGTAAGCCTTTAGTTTTTTCATCATATCATCTCTTCCGGCATGAAACCTGGGTTGAGAACTGTTGATAAAAAGAATAGGCGGAGTATTTTTATCAACATATTCCAGCGGTGAAGCTTCTGTCCAGTTTTTTAGATTGGTATTTCTGTCTCCATCCAGCCAATAGGAAGCGTAAGTACTTTCCTCTGCTTCAGGATGAATGAAGGATACAATTCCATCAATATTGATGATCGCTTTTATATTATTTTTCTTTTGTACTCCTACTAATGTTGCCATCTGAGCTCCGGCAGATTCGCCCAAAACAGTTATTTTCTTTTTGTTTAAAGAATATTTTTTGTGATGAGCCTGCAACCATTGAATAGCAGTTTCTATGTCTTCAATGCCGGCAGGATATTTTGCAGCATCCGCAAGACGGTAGCCAACAGCGATAACAACAAATCCCTTTGAAGCTAATTCCATTGCCATATATTTTTCATTATCCTTACTTCCGGAAATCCATCCGCCACCGTGAACCATTGCAATTCCTGCATGCTTTTTTGAATCATCAAGAGGGTAGTATACATCGGCTTTTAATGATGTTCCGTTGATGTTTTTGTATTCAATATCCTTGTCGATTTTAATATTTGGCGGAACCGGGCGATCAATTGGAGTTATGAAAGAGTATTTTTTCTTTAATTTTTCAAAAGTTCCTTCATTGGTGTAAGGAGAAGCATTCGGTCTGCTTACCTGCCCGAATGCCATCGTCCCTACGAAGAAAATAGAAATATAAGTATGTCTTTTGGTGAAAATCATCTGATAAAGCGATTTCTTTAATTTATAAATGTTGGAATACGCAAAGGCACAAAATTTTTATCCTTTCTTTTGTTTTATAAGTCGCGAGAAAATCAAAGATTTTCAGCAAAATGAGAAGCTTTCAATTTTATCGAAGATAAAATCTTTGCGTCTTAAAAGCACTGTTAATTCAATCTTTTACGTCTTTGCGATAATCAACTATTTTACTGAGTTTCTAGCTACCTCTGTTCCTATGGAAACTGTGCTTTTATCAGAGAGTAAATTTTTAGGTAAAGCTACAGCTCCGGTTTTGTTTCCTAAGATTTTGATATAAGGTTTGATTGGTGATTCAAATTTCACAGTAGACAGGTTAATGTTTTTACTGTTATAAACCGTTGCTCCCGTTCCTTCCGTGTATTTCAGGGTTACATTCTTCAACTGAATTCCGTCTGCATCAACAATAGTCAACCCTTTTTTTGTATCGAATTTTGAATCTTCAATCACAATGTTTTTAAGATTCATTTCGGAAAGCCCAAATAACGTAATGGCTTCATACGAATTAACCGCATTGATGTTTTTAAAGAATATATTTCTGAAAATCGGAGTTTCCTCTGTTACGGGATATACTTTTTCCGGGGTTTTATTGCCTTCCTGTTTCTGTCCGTCTTCTAAAACAGGGGAAGAGCCTTCATAGAACATATTGAAACCAATCGTTTGGGTAGGAATATTAATCATATCAATATTTTTAATATAAATATTTTCTACAATTCCGCCTCTTCCACGGGTTGTTTTGAAACGAAGCCCAATATCTGTTCCGATAAAAGTACAGTCGGAAACATGAATATTTCTGGCACCTCCGGACATTTCACTTCCTACGACAAATCCTCCATGTCCATGATATACGATATTGTTTTTGATGATGACATTTTCAGTAGGCATTCCTCTTTTTCTGCCGTCTTCATTTTTCCCTGATTTAATACAGATGGCATCATCACCTACATCAAATGTATTGTCGTAGATCAGTACATTTTTACAGGATTCAAGATCTACACCGTCACCATTTTGCGAAAACCATGGGTTTCTTACGGTAAGATTTCTTAAAATCAGATTGGAGCACATCAGAGGATGAAGATTCCACGCCGGGGAATTCTGGAAGGTAGGACCATCTAACAATACTTTGTCACAACCCACCAGACTCACCATCACCGGACGCAGAAAGTCTTTTACTGTGTTCAGTTCGTCTTTTGATATTTTATCGGGAACATTGAAGCTTGAGCTGCTTTCAAATCCTTTTTTATAGCTTTCTGAAGGATACCATGTTTTGCCATCGGAAGATAATATTCCACCGGATTTTACGATTTCTTTCCATTCAGATTCTGCCACTTTGCTTTTCTTAATGGCTCTCCAGGCATCTCCGCTTCCATCAATGACTCCTTTGCCTGTAATGGCGATATTAGTTGCATTTTTTGCTGAAATAGGAGATTGGCAACGTGTCGTGTTTAACCCTTCAAAACTTACATCTACCAATGGATAATCATTTTTATCTTTGCTGAAAATAATGAAAGCGCCTTCTTCCACATAAAGATTGATATTGCTTTTTAATTCAATAGGTCCCGTGAGCCACATTCCTCTCGGAACAATCAGTTTTCCACCTCCTTTTTTGCTAAGGTCATCGATTGCTTTTTTGAATGCCTGTGTATTTTTTACATTTCCGCCTGAAACTCCACCAAATTGGATAATGGAAACCGTATTGGCTGGAAAAGATGTTTCCGCAACCTGAGGCATTGTAAACTCAATGTTTTTATAAATATCCAGATTCTGAGCATAGGCATGCCCGGAAAACATCATGGTTACTGCTAAACTGATAATGGTAAGTGACTTCTTCATGTTATTTTTTTTGAGTTTTAATTATATTTTTAAATTCCTGATAGACCAGAGCGGCAACTATCTTTGCTCCCTCAGGCTGAAAGTGAGTATTGTCTTTTTGCCCTTTAGGATAAGCTACGTAAGTATTTTCCGGAAAATTCATAAAATAATAATTCGTTGTAAAATCCTGTCCTTTTTTAGTAAAATACTCCATGGATAGTTTGTTTAAATCAATATAAGGAACGTTCATTTCTTTAGCGACATCCATAGGAGCCTGCCAGTATTCACCGTGTACATTTTCAAGTTTTCCGTCTTTCCACGGATAATTTCTTGCTACAGGAGTTACAATAACAGGACTTCCTCCTTTTTCTCTTGTCTGAGAAACGAATAACCGTAAAAATTCTTTATATCCCTGAATATTCACATAGCGCTCAGGATGCTTTTCTGAACCATCATTGTGTCCGAACTGCATGATCACATAATCATTGGGCTGAAGATGCTCATACACATAACGCCATCTTCCTTCCTGGAAAAAAGTTCGTGTACTTCTTCCGCCATGAGCTCTGTCAACTACGACTACGGAATCAGTTGTGAAAGCTGGTCTCAGAGTTTCAATGCTGTCTTTTGCAAAGAAAGGCTGAAAAACCTGCCCCCAACCTGTAATGGGATACCGCACTTTCATATAGTCTTTTCCGGGATCATAATCTCCGGTGTAATCGGCCATGGTGGAATCTCCGATGAGGTAGATATGGGTAACTTTTTTATGCTGTTTTGTAATCGTTTTTTGTGCTTTATCCTGAGACTGGCATGCTGATAAGAGAATTAGACTGAACAAAAAGTAAACGGTTTTATGTAGATTTTTCTTCATGACTTTTTATTTTTTTGTAATTCTGAACCATTCGAAATCTGCATATCCTCCACGAGGTGCTTTTGCTGTACTGATGCTGTACAGGCCTACTTTTGCTCCAATCCATTTGCCTGGTTTTGCCTGAAAAATATCACCAGCTTTGATGAAATTTTTACCATTTTCACTGTAACTGAACTGGCATAGACCATTAGGTTCATTTACATTGACTTTCAAATAGACTTCGTTACTTTTTAATGGAGTTTCAAATAGTATTTTTTCTTCTCCGCCTTTATCTGCTTTTTCCGCTTTTCTGAATTGGAGATAATACCCATCAGGTTTGTTGGTGATGACCAATGATGCATGATCTAGTCCCATTATCAATAATCCAGAGGTCTTGCCTTCCTTAGCTTCTTCGGGAACTAATTTTACCTTTGTTGTGGCGGCAAAATTCGGGGCCGGAAATTTTTGGGTTAAGAGATTAGGGATATTCCAGAGGTTTTTTTCTCCTTCCGGAACTTTGATGGAGAAGAGTCTTAAAAATTTTTGTCCGGGAAGTTTTGATGACCATACAATATTTTCATTAGCACTCCATTGCCATTGTAATCCTAGTTTTTCACCATCAAATTCATCAGTTTCAGGAGGTGTTGAAGCAGGGTAGTATTGCCCAGCATCAGGCTTTTTATAGGTTGAAACAGGTTCGCCAATTCCGTTTTTATTATGATCATTTCCCATTACCGGCCAGTCTTTTTCCCATTTCATCGGCTGCAGGTGAGTGATTCTTCCTCCAGCATCCACATCCTGAAAATGATAAAACCAGTCTTCACCGGAAGGAGTATCTACCCATGCTCCCTGATGAGGTCCGTTAATGGCTGTTGAGCCCTGTTCCAATACTGTTTTTTCTTCATAAGGACCATAAATGTTTTTTGATCTCAATACCAACTGCCATCCTGTTGCAACGCCGCCTGCCGGAGCAAAAATATAATAGTAGCCGTTTCTTTTATATAGTTTAGGCCCTTCAACGGTAGGATGAGCGTCATGCCCATCAAATACATGAACACCTTTATCCAGAACTTTTGTTCCTTCAGGATTCATTTTATTAAGGGTTAATATACTCTTTACTCCGGCACGGCTTCCCGCCCAACCATGAATAAGATAAGCGTTTCCGTCTTCATCCCAGAACGGACAGGAATCTATTAATCCTTTTCCTTCCATCACCAAAACCGGTTTTTCCCAAATTCCCAGAGGATCTTTAGTTTTTACCATATAAATTCCAAAATCCGGATCTCCCCAATAAATATAAAATTCTCCTTTGTGGAATCTTATGCTTGGAGCCCAAACTCCGTCACCTCTTTTCGGGGTGGAGAAATGTTCAAGAGGAAGGATGTCCTGAATGGCATAATTAACCAATTTCCAGTTGATCATATCTTTAGAATGAAGGATAGGAAGCCCTGGAGTTTCATTGAAACTGGATGCGGTCATATAATAATCGTTGTCCACACGGATAACATCCGGATCAGAGTAGTCTGCGTATAAAATCGGGTTTCGGTAGTTCTTTCCCTGATCGGCAGTCCAGACATCGGAGACATAGTTCTTTTCCTGAGCCTGAAGATAGGGTGAAGCCACTGAACATGCTGTAATCGCAATGATATTTAAAATACTTTTTGTCTTCATACAATCATTAAACATTAAAGTTATCTTGACAAGGATGAGGGTTTCCCAATCTTTTTTTATTTTTCAAATTCTAAACTTGCCAGGATAAAAGGACCTGTTCCTTTCGGATCATTGGAACGGACTTCTTCATTCACGTAATATTCATAAGAGCCGCTTCTGTATGGTGTTCCGCCTAGTCCAGCCACTGCACAGCATTTATTTAAGCTTACTACACCGTTTTCATCTACTGTAATAAGGTTTTTGATAATGCCGTCGTATCCTTTTTTCGCAGATGCTTTATACGATTTGGGTAGATATCCTTTGTTGACAGATTTTATCATGGTGTACACAAACATAGATGAGCCTGTAGCTTCCAGATAGTTTCCTTTTTCTCCGCCTTTATCCAGTACCTGATACCAAAGTCCTGTTTTGGAATCCTGTACTTTGATGACTGCATCACAATATGATTTTAAATAGGAAAGTAATTTTGCTCTTCCGGGATGATTCTGAGGCAAATAGTCTAAAACATCTACGATAGCCATTCCGTACCAGCCCATTGCTCTCGACCAGAAATTAGGTGAAAGACCTGTTTCTTTGTTGGCCCATTGCTGTTGACGGCTTTCGTCCCAGGCGTGATAGAGTAACCCTGTTTTTTTGTCTAAAAGATGCTTTTGAATCAGGTCAAACTGGTTGATGATATCACTGTATGCCTTTTCAGCCTCTTCACCTTTTGAAAAATAATGAGTGTAGTGTGCGTAAAATGGTTCACCCATATATAATCCGTCCAGCCACATCTGGTTAGGGTAAATTTTCTTATGCCAGAATCCGCCTTCTGAAGTTCTTGGCTGACCATCTATCTGAGAACGCAGGGTTTGTAAAGCTTTTAAATATTTATCTTTTTTTTCCTGTTGGTAAAGGTAGAGAAGGACATTTCCACAATTCAGCATATCAATGTTGTATTTGGAGAGATCATAAGAAACGATGCTTCCATCTTCTTTCACCATTGTATCACCGAAAGTTGTGATATACTGATAATATTCTTTGTTTCCGGTTTTTTCGTACAATCTTTCTGCGCCTTCCAGGACAATTGCTGTGGGATAGCTCCATTTCGGGGCTTTGTTATAATCCAGCATCCACGCTTGCGGAAATCTTTTTATTTCAGAAAGAAGCATTCTCTGAGACCATGGAAGTTTAGCTGAAATTTTGCTGTTGGCTTCTGATTGTATTTCTGTTGAAGTGTTTTGCAATGGCTTTTGTGCGCAGGAAGAAAAGAATCCGGAGCATACAGCTGCCAGCGCATAGATTTTAATAGAGCTATTGATAAAGTTCATGATTGTAAACCTTAAAGTTGGTGAGTTTGATCGAGAATATCCAGTTTTTGATCCAGATCCTGGTAAAAAGATTCTTCGGTTGTTAAGCCGTTAGGTTCCTGAGACCATGCTCCCATAAAATAATAGGATACATTTTTAGTTTTTTTGAAAATGATGGTATGGGTAGATTTTGTTTTCACATATTTATCAAAGCTTTCAAGCGGATAGAAGACTGCCATTCCCAGATTGTCTTCTTTTTTGGCCAGAGTCTGTTGCCCATAAGTCGCAATATAACCCCATTTTTTATTTTTACTGACTCCTTGTTTCAAGGGAATATCTTTGAAAGCGACGATTCCGGTACAAAGACCTGAAAGGCTGCTGCTCAGATTTAATTCTACTTTTACAAAACGGTCTTTTCGAAAAATTGTTAGTTTTGATTGCAGGTCTACGGGATTGCCCCAGGTTTTCCAACCTTTGTAAGCAATAAGGGCATAAGACTGATCTTTTTCATTGACTACTTTTGCATTCGTATTTTTTACGATTTTAAAGGTTTCAACATAATCATTCTGCTCATCATATCTTCCGTAAGAGCCTATTCCTATGGTACGTCCGGATTTCAAAATATCCTGTCCCCACGGAGCATCGTGATGATAAGATTCAAAACCGTCCTGGCCTACTTCAGGCAATACGAGTCCCGTTACTTTTTTACCGAAAATATCAGTAGCATTTCTCCAGTCCAGATAGAGTCTGTAGCCAACCTGATTATTTTCAAGACCAATTCCTTCGTATCTGATATAAGAAGAATGATCTGTATGGGCTTCCGGAAGCGTGAGTTCCTGAACATTTTTGAAAGTCCCTCCAATGTATTGATTCCCTTCCCATTTTCCGCCTTCTTTTACAGACAGTTCAGCATAAGAAAATGCAGCTTTTGGGGTTTTCTTAATGGCTTCAATCACAGAAGTCTGCGCTGAAAGATTTGTGCTGATAAAAGCACCTGCTATAATTATTTTAAATAAACTGAATTTCATACTTCTTCCTGTTGGGTTACCGATTTCTGTTGATGAGTTTTCATGGTTATTAGTTTTGTTCATCAGTTATTCTACGGACAATATCATTTATGTAGACTTCTATATTGTCATAGTTTTTATCAAGATCCCTTCCGTTGGCATTGGCTGATTTTGGGTCTAAATGATGTTTTATTTCCCATTCATCCGGCATTCCGTCGTTGTCCGAATCGAGGAGAGGTTTTGCCTGTTTTAAATGGGGAAATCCTCCTGTATCATTTTGTGAATCAATGATGCCGTTTTTACTTCCTTTTGAGCCTGTGTAAGTAAAGCTTCCGGTTTTAATGTCTTTTAAAACATGAAGATCAACAGCATCTCTTACCAGACTTGCTCCACTGGATTTGAGCATTTTACTGTAAGCTTCCTCCGCAGAATGGGTTTTGATGTTATTTTCAATATCATGAGGCTGATTGATTTTAATAGAATTTCTATCCTTTTCCGTTAAATTGTAGCTGGGTTTCATCTGGCTGAAAACACCTTCTGTCCAATTATCTTTGGTAATTTCCGGACTTCCTTCCATTACATTTCCATTGATGTAGTATTTCCCCCAGATATGATAAACTTCTGTTTCCTGGTTTTCATTTTTATCGATGGCGACAATCCGTTGTCTGGTTAGGGTTGCAGGGCCCGGTTTGTAATAATTATTAACGAGATTTACGTTCATTGCTTCACCTCCATAGATACTGTTGTGTCCCCAGTTGTAGATCAGATTATTTCTGAAATCGGTAAGATCCGTCAGCGCAAATTGACTTCCTGCGTATTCCCCCAGTCTTGGATTTCTGCTGTCGTGATGTGCATAGATATTATGATGGAAGGATGCCCATTTACCTCCTGCAATTCCGCCATAGCCATGAGCCCCTTTCTGATGAACTGAATTTCTAAGGCTTTCCGTAATGAGACACCATTGAAGAGTCGTTTTTTCATTGGCGTAAATGGAAACTGTTTCGTCTGTAGACCAGTTCATAGAACAATGATCTACCATAAGGTTTTTAATAAATCTAGCTCCCAAAGCATCGCCTTCAAATTTTTTCTGATCTCCCATTCTGAATCTCAGATAACGGATAATAACGTTGTCAGCTGCTACAAATGTTTCATAATTGGCAATGGTAATTCCGTCTCCGGGAGCGGTTTGTCCGGCAATGGTGATATCGCCTTCTTTTATTTTTAAAGGAGACTGTAAGTAAATTGTTCCACTGGTTTTAAATACAATATACCTCGGACCTTTTTGATCTAAAGCGTATCTTAAACTTCCTTCAGAGCTATCGTCTCTCAGATGGGTTACAAAATATACTTTTCCGCTGCGTCCGCCTGTGGTGAACCTTCCAAAGCCTTCAGCACCAGGGAAACTCAATATTTCCTGTGCACTAACCAGCGTAGAAATACTGCATAAAAGGCTTGTGGTGAGTAGTTTGATGAAGTTTTTTGTCATAATTGAAGATGCTCGTATGAATTATTGTAGGCTCTTTTTTATATTCCACTGATCATTTCCTTTAAGAATGTTCTCAGGAGTGTATTTTTTTCTTTCTTCTTTATTTAATTGATGTGACCAAGGAACTCTTTGAGTACTATTAGCTCCAGCTCCTTTTGAGTTGCCTTCTGCATACAATGTAGTCTTTTCTGCTTCCGTTTTGTTCCAGTTGTGCCATCCTTCAGGCTTTATCGTTGAGTTAAGCTCACAGTCAATATAAGCGGTCCTGGCAAAAGGTCTCCACGGTCTTCCCAGATAGACGGAATGGTCTTTTGCATTTCCAATAATCTTTGAATTGATAAAAACGAACCCAAATTCATTTCCCTGTGGAGTAGAAGCGGCTGTAATATAACTTGCTGTTTCTTTGGAGTAGATCATACAATTTTCAAAAACGGCAGTTCCTGCTCCAAAAATATAATCCGTTGTTCCTTCTATATAACAGTTTTTAAAATAATTTCTTGACGGTTTTGTCTTGTCTTCAAGATCCTGTGCTCCTTTTAAATATAAAGTATCCTGATTCCCTAAAAAGTGGCAGTTTTCAAAGGCGATTCTGTCACCTGAGGTTAATACGGCAACTGCCTGTCCGACTCTTCCGGAACTGTTTTTAAATGAAATATTTTTCGCTGTAAAATCATTCGAATAAATAAATATTGTGGATGAACCTGTCGTTCCGATCTCTTTTCCTTCAGGATTCTTTTTTGAGGCATAATCATCGTAAGTAATGATTGTTTTTTCTGGATTTTCACCTTCCAGCAATATAGCTCCTTTTGTTTCCGGGATGGTAATCTTTTCTTTATAAATTCCGTTTTTAATAAAAACTTTTGTTCTTACTAAAGAACTGTTTTCAATAGCATCAATTGCCTGCTGAACGGTTGTAAAATCACCTTTCCCGTCTTTCGAAACCACGATGGTTTTATCCTTGGTTTTGAATGAAAGAAGGCTGAATAAAGCGATCAGAGCAACAGAAAATAGAGCTGTGTTTTTAAAAAAGATGGAATGTTTCATAAAGCAGTTTTGAGGTAAAATACAGACTGATCTTGGTGGAAGACAGCCTGTATTTTGATATGAATGTTGAACTATCTAGTATCCGTAATCCTGAGTAAGGTTATAATTTGAATTGATCACATCCAGTGCAATAGGAAGAAGTTCCCTTTTATTGGGCTGGAAATAATAGGCATAACTTTTCACCGGATCTCCACTAATGTATGGCTGTGTCATAGCCAGTCTCCAGTTTACTTTTGTATACCCTGAAGGAGTGGCAACACTTTGATTTGGATTATAAAAAACATCAGCCTTGTTGATTCCGTTCACATAAATGTCCATATCCAGTACATTTTGCTGAGCAGTTTTTGTCGGAACATAATTGACAACAGTGGAAGCCGGTTTTTTGTAAAAAATATACTCGGGAACGTTCGCATAAGCTCCGGTACCGTTCATGAAATCTGTAAGCTTTTGTCTGGTTTCATTGATCTTTGTTTCCAGAAGATTCCAGCGGATCAGATCATATTTTCTCAACCCTTCGCCCCCGAATTCCAATAATCTTTCCTGAACAATATATTTGAAAAAGTCATTCTTGGAAGTAGGAATGGTTCCTATCTGACCCAAATTACCTGTATAGGCTCTTTGTCTTACAGCCATTACAGCATCAATGGCTTCCTGAGAAGGAGCACTGTGAAGTTCATTGTCTGCTTCGGCAAACATTAATAAAATATCGGCATATCTTAGCAACGGCCAGTCGATTCCCAGATTTTGTGAAGTTCCTGTAATACTCGTCCACGACTTTCTGAATTTTCCGTCATTCCAGTTGATGGAAGTCTGAAGATCCTCCTGTTTTAATGTGCTCACCCTGAAAATAGCAATATTAACATCTCTTCTCAAATCATATTTGCTAAATTCATAGAAATAAGTTGGAATAGCACTGATTCCTCCGGCTGATTTCCAGTCAGAATCATCATGTCTTAACCCATTATAATATCCGATTTTTGAATCTGTTCTTGAGTTTCCGCCAAAAGCTCCGACAGCAAAAATAATTTCATTCGTTGTATCCGGAGTGTTGGTGTGCAAAGATCTGAAAAGTCCTTCGTAGCTTGGGTTCAGCTTGTGCTGTCCGGAAGTGATGATGTCTTTACATTCATCATAAGCAATCTGATAATATTTCTGAGGATTTGTACCCTGTACCATCAGTTGTGGACTTCTTCTTAAAGAATATCCGGCTCTTGCCAGTGCGATTCTGGCTCTTAATCCTTTTACTGCTGCTTTGGAAAGTCTTTGTGCAGTAGTTCCTCCTTCAGATTTCCATGGTACCAGCGCTGATGCTTTTGCCAGATCATCAAGGAGTTTTTCATAGATGACATCGCGGTCTGTTTTCGGAATATAAACGGATGGGAGATCAGCAGAAGGGACATCCTGAAAAGGAACATCACCCCAATTTTTAATAAGATCATAATAAAACAATGCTCTCAGTGTTAATGCTTCTCCCAGATAGCGGTCCATCAGCTTTTTATCAGCTGCAGATCCGGTTTGATAAACTGGAGAAAGAGGAATATTTTTGATTACAAGATTAGCTCTTTCAATCCCTGTGTAAGTATCCAGGAAAGGTCTTAATAATTCCGTATTGGTAGGAACTGCTCCAAAGCAGCTTATTCCTCTTCTGTCATTGGCGTTATAATCTCCGGAGGTTCTGAGATCGTCTCCGGATTGGGAAAGAATGAGATTCATTCTCTGTCCATAAGTATTGTCACCCATGGCACTGTTATAAACCCCGACAAGGGCAGCAAAAGTGTCCGGAGCTGAGTCGAACTGTTGCTTTTCAGCAGTATTGGAAAGATTTTCTACCTCTAAGTAATCGCTGCAGGAGTTAAGAGTAACCACGCAGGCAAGAGATAAGAAAAGACTTGAAAATTTATTTTTGTTCATAGCGTTCGTTTTAGAAAGTGATATCTACTCCTGATAAGATAAATCGGCTTCTTGGATAAGCTGAATAATCAACTCCCGGAGTTAATGGATTTCTTCTGGTATTGGCTTCCGGATCAAATCCCGAATAACCGGTAATTGTAAATAAATTATTCACGGTAGCATACAGTCTCAGGTTTTTCACTCCAATGGCTTCAAGAGATCCTTTTGGAAGACTGTATCCGATGGTCAGGTTATTCAGTCTTAAGAAAGAGCCGTCTTCAATAGCATAAGAATGTAGGAAGTAAGCTCCTGCGGGAGGAGTCCACATCGTTGTATTGGCGTTAAGAGCAGCAAGAGCGGTAGGATCTGTCACCTTATTTCCAGCATTGTCAAACCATCTCCAGCGGTCTGCCACTTCAGCAAGCATGTTATTATCCTTATACAGATATTGAGTCGTGTATTCTATTTTGTTGGCATTGTATACTTTATTTCCTATGGAGAAATTGAAAAGTAAGCTCATATCCCAGTTCTTATAACGGAATGTTTGAGTAAAACCACCATAGAATTTAGGCTGTGCGCTTCCAAGGTCGGTCATGTCTTTATTATCAATCACTCCGTCACCATTGAGATCCTGAAGTTTAAGATCTCCCGGCTGTACAGCTTTTGCCCCGTTAGCCACAGCAGCCGAGCTTGCTATTCCGTTTTTTAAAGTATAGATCTGAGTGGCTGCATCATAATTAAAATCACTCACTTCATACCTTCCGGCCGTTACATATCCCCAATAAGTTCCTACCGGTTTTCCTACCTGTACAAGGAAATCAAACAGGTTATTCTGCCATCCGGAAGGGTAGTAGTAGGAATTGGAACTTGCAGAAGCATTATTTCCTAAACTTTTGATCGTATTTCTGTTGGATGAGATATTGGCATCAATTTTCCATGAAAAGTTTTCTTTACTGATGATGGTACTTCCCATTGATAATTCTATCCCTTTATTTTCGCTGCTTCCTGAGTTTTGGTATTGATACTCGTACCCGGAAGTCTGTGGTATTTTGGCTAATAATAAAAGATCTTTGGTATCTGTTTTATAAACATCCAGAGTTCCATAAAGCCTTCCATTAAACAATCCGAAATCAATTCCCGCATTGTATGAAGTAGCTGTTTCCCATTTTACATTAGGATTGGCCATGATATTTCCGGTGGTAGCCCCTGGCGTAACACTGGTTCCGAAAGCGTAGCCGTAATCTGACGAAGATGTAAAGAAGGTATCATATAAAAAAGCTCCGATTCTGTTATTTCCTGATTTTCCATATCCTAAACGAAGTTTTAGTTCATTGACAAAATTGCTTTGTTTTAAGAAATTTTCTTCCTTGATTTTCCATGCCAGAGAGGCTGCAGGAAAGTATCCCCACTGATTGGGACCAGGTTTGAAAACACTCGAGCCATCAGCTCTCATGGAAACCGTTGCAATATATTTGTTGTTGTAGATATAATTTACCCTTCCAAAGAAAGACGCCAGACGGTCTACTTCTCTTGCGGTTTTAGGAGCATCCTGAACCATTCCTGAAGGTGGTGATGCCAGCTGCGAATTGGCAAAGGCTTCCTGTGCTGAAGAAGATTTCGGGAACCACTTGATATTGATGGAGGTAGATTCACCATCGGTTCTTACCGTTTCCTGCCCTGCCAGGAGATCAAACTTATGATTACCGAATGTTCTTCTATAATTCAATGTGTTGGTATTGGTGATTCTTCTGGTTTGAGAATTACTCATAAATACCACTGGCTGATCATTATTCTGTCTGGCAAGACTGGTAACCGGACCGGAAAACTGATTCACAATCTGATCCCTCTGTACATAACCGATAACACTGCGGAAGGTAAAATCTTTGCTGATTTTATACTCAATTGTTCCGTTCAGTAATAAATCGTTTCTACCACTTTCCTTCACTTCATCGTTAGCCAATAAAACGGGATTGACAAGATTGGTCTGGTCTGCGAACAACGGATCAAAATCATCAACATCTACCGTAGAACCACCCTCAAAAGGTTGATATCTGATGGCATTTCTCAATCGGTTGGTGGTTTGCGAACCTGAAGCTGATGTTCCCGCTCCATAGATCATCTGACGGCTGTAACGAGCGTTCAGGCCAATACTCAGTTTTTTTGAAATATCATAATCATATCTGAAGTTGGCCATATTACGTTTGAATCCGGATCCAATCATCACTCCGTCTTCCTCCACATTATTAAGGGTCAATGAAAATGCAGAATTCTCAGATCCTCCGGACAATGCCACATTATGGGTAAAATTGAATGCTTCTCTCCCGAAAAGTTTATCCTGCCAGTTTACATTTTTGACAGATTTATACTTATCCAGCTGATCAAAAGTTCCGTAGCGTGTGTTAAAAGTTTCAATATCTTTTGCATCTCCATTCTTATAATATTGTTCATACTGATAAAGAACATACTGGTAAGGATCAAGTACATTGATCTTATTCTGAATGCTTCTTACCCCTACAAAACCATTATAGTTAATTGTTGTTTTTCCTTTTTTGCGGCCGCCCTTTGTAGTGATCAGAACTACACCGTTAGCTCCTCTTGATCCGAAAATAGAAGTGGAAGAGGCATCTTTTAATACTTCAATAGATTCTATTTCTTTGGGAGATAAGATGGTAAGGGCATTATCCATTTGTATCCCATCCACAATATAGAGTGGGGCATTACTCTGGGTAATGGAGTTCCCTCCGCGCACTACAATGTCTACATCTGCACCGGGAGATCCTTCACTCAGGGAAACCTGTACACCGGCAAGTCTTCCCTGGATGGCTTCAGCAGCATTAGTAGAAGGCATATCTTTAAGAGCTTCTCCTTTTACGGAAGAAACAGCGTTGGTAACATCTTTTTTGGAAACTTTTGTATAGCCTACCAAAACCACATCATCCAGTTTGGTTTCTTTATCTTTTTTTGTTTCTTTTTCCTGAGCCATGGAAAGGACAGGAAGCAGAAAAACAGTTAAATATAACCACTTTATTGATTGTACTCTTTTATCCATTATGTATCCTTATAGTTTTAATTCTTGGTTGAAAGTTTTTTCAATCGTTTTTTGATTAGGATTTTTAAGTATTCTGCGGATTTTAGTGGCCATTACGTATTTTAATCATTTTCTTACGCTGTTGTGCAATCGATTGCGTAATTATTTGTAATAAATTAATCTGGCTTCTAAACTAATATTATTTTTTAATACGCAAAGAAAAAAATGTTATTTTTTCATTAATTTATGTGTTTAATACAATGTGTTTAGCCTTACATATATTTGTTTTTTAAATTTAAAGCATTGTAAATCAGTCGTATATACATGTTTTGTTCTTTTCTAAATCTTCACAATAAAAATGTGTTTAGGAAGTGTTTAATGTTTATAAAACTTAAATTTTGATTAAAACTATGTCTGTTTTCGGATATAAAAAATCCCAAAATTAATGTCCGGGAAGAAAAATTTTAATCATTTTCTGATTTTTGTCATCTTTTTGAAATTATCAGCACTTCTATATTTTGTACTTTTCATTAATATTTACGAGTATATATCATATGTGTATTAATTTGATGATATTTTAATCAATATTTCACTGCTTGTTTTCTGTATTATTTTGGCATTATTTTATATTTTAAGTCCGGTTAGTTTCTAATTTTGGGAAATTTATTTTAGATTTCCCTTCTCTTTTTTATCTGTTTTTTAATCTGTTCTTAATTTTATTTATCTGACAATCAGATTTTTTTAAAATAAAATTAATTTTTTGTTAACTACTTAAAGAATAATTATATATTTAACCCCACAAGTATTTCTGCAATTTTAGTGTAATTTTATGCAATCGATTACATTGAGTTTAACAGGTTTGCGAAAACCGTAAAAAGAAAAAGTAAAAATAGTAGTATGGCACAATCAGAATTTCGTTACGCCCATCATCCTGAAGATGTGAAAAAATATACCACAGAAGATCTCAGGAGGGAGTTTCTAATCGATGATTTATTCAATGAGGATAAAATAAAACTGGTCTATTCTATGTATGACAGGCTTATTGTAGGAGGTATAATGCCTTCTTCCAAAGCTTTGAAACTGGAGCCTACCGGTGATCTGAAAGCTGAAAACTTTCTGGACAGAAGAGAGCTGGGCATTATCAATGTAGGAGCAGCAGGAAAAGTAACAGTAGACGGAAAAGTATATGAGCTTGAAAACAAGGAAGCTCTATACATCGGAAAAGGAGCTCAGGAAGTGATCTTTGAAAAGACAGGCGAAGAACAGCCTTATTTCTATATCAATTCAGCTCCGGCACATCATGAATATCCCACAAAGAAAATTACCAGAAACGAAGCCGAAATTGTGGAACTGGGTGAGGAAAAATATGCGAATAAGCGTACCATCAACAAACTGATTGTCAATTCTGTGGTAGAAACCTGTCAGCTTCAGATGGGAATGACTGAACTCCATCCCGGAAGTGTCTGGAACACGATGCCTGCACATACCCACACCAGACGAATGGAAGCTTATTTCTATTTTGACCTGGAAGAAGGGCAGACGGTAAGTCATTTTATGGGACAGCCTCACGAAACCCGTCACCTGTTTATGACGAACAGGCAAGCGGTATTGTCTCCGGAATGGTCTATCCACTCTGGTGTAGGAACTACAAATTATACTTTTATATGGGGCATGGCCGGAGAAAACATGGACTACGGAGATATGGACGGTATTAAAACAAACGAACTAAAGTAATTTTTCCAATGAATTTATTTGATTTATCGGGTAAGGTAGCAGTCGTTACCGGAGGTACTCACGGATTAGGAATGGCAATGGCAGAAGGATTTGCTGCAGCAGGGGCTGAACTGGCTATTACCAGTACAACATCTTCAAAACTGGAAGAAGCATTGCATTATTACCACGAAAAAGGGTATAAGGCAACAGGCTATATTTTTGATGTGACGGATGAACTGGAAGCTGCCCAAAAAGTAGCGTTAATGGAAGCCACTCATGGGAAAGTAGATATTCTTGTCAACAATGCAGGAATCATCAAACGTATTCCGGCTATTGATATGGAAGTGGAAGACTTTAGAAAAGTAATTGATGTAGATCTGACCGGACCTTTTATCATGTCGAAATTAATCGGGAAATATATGATTAAAAGGAAATCCGGAAAGATTATCAATATCTGCTCGATGATGAGTGAGCTGGGACGTGATAATGTAATAGCCTATGCTTCAGCAAAAGGCGGCCTTAAAATGCTTACCAAAAATTTAGCAACAGAATGGGCAAAACACAATATTCAGGTGAACGGAATCGGTCCCGGATATTTTGCAACCTCCCAAACAGAACCCATCCGTGTGGATGGAAACCCTTTCAATGATTTTATCATCAGCAGAACACCCGAAGGAAGATGGGGAAATCCGGAAGACTTGGCCGGAACGGCTATTTTCCTTGCTTCTGATGCAAGCAGATTCATCAACGGACAGATTATTTACGTAGATGGAGGAATTCTTGCCACTATTGGAAAACCTGCTAATGAATAACAACAGATTAGACAAAAAATGAAACCTTTTATCACAGACCAATTCTTATTACAAAATAAATACGCTGAAGAACTTTACTTCAGATTCGCAGAAAAACAGCCCATCATCGATTATCATAATCATTTGATTCCTAAAGATATTGCAGAAGACACTGTTTTTGACAATATCTCCAAAGTCTGGATTGCAGGTGACCATTACAAATGGAGAGCTATGAGAACGATGGGAGTCAATGAAAAATTTATCACGGGAGATGCTTCAGACAAAGAAAAATTCGAGGCCTGGGCAAAAACAGTTCCGTATACTTTGAGAAACCCTCTGTATCACTGGACTCATCTGGAATTGAAAAGATATTTCGGAATTGATGAACTGTTGAATGGAGATAATGCATCGGAAATCTATGAAAACATCACCACTCAGCTTCAAACCCCTGAAAAATCTACGAGAGGTCTTTTGAAAATGATGAATGTGGAATCTCTATGTACTACAGAAGATCCTACAGACACTTTGAATTACCATCATGATCTGGCGAAAAGTGATTTCAATATCAAAGTAAGTACTGCATTCCGTCCGGATAAAGCTATTCTGATTGAAAACCACAACTTCGCAGATTATATTGCAAAACTGGGAGCATCAGCAGGGATTGAAATCAATTCTTACCAGACTTTATGTGATGCTTTGCTTAAAAGAATCGAATATTTCCACGAAAATGGGTGCAGACTGTGTGATCACGGCTTAAATAATATTTCTTTTGAAGAATCTACAGAAGCGGAAGTGAATGCTATTTTCAATGATAAACTAGCCGGAAAAGTGATTGCTGAAAAGCAGGTGAATCAATTCAAAACAACCATTTTATTATTCTTAGGGGAAGCTTATCATCAATACGGATGGGTTCAGCAGTTCCATTTAGGAGCTTTGAGAAATAATAATGAAAGAATGCACAGAATTCTAGGACCGGATACCGGCTGGGATTCCATCGGAGACTTTGTGCAGGCAGAAACGTTGTCCCGATTTTTGAACACTTTAGACGGAAAAGATAAACTCACCAAAACCATTTTATACAATTTAAACCCGGCTGATAACGAAATTTTTGCAACAATGATCGGGAATTTCAATGATGGAAGCATCAAAGGGAAAGTACAGTTTGGCTCAGGATGGTGGTTTCTCGATCAGAAAGACGGAATGATCAAGCAGATGAATGCCCTTTCCAATATGGGGTTAATAAGCTGTTTTGTAGGAATGCTTACTGATTCCAGAAGTTTTCTTTCTTATCCGAGACACGAATATTTCAGAAGAGTATTGTGCAATCTTTTCGGTGAAGAAATGAAAAACGGTGAATTGCCGGATGATATAGAGCTGATAGGGAAAACCATTTCAGATATCTGCTACCATAATGCGAAAAACTATTTTGATTTTTAAATGAAAAGCTATGGGCAAAATAGTCACATTCGGTGAAGTGATCATGAGACTTTCCCCACCCGGAAACAGAATGATGAAACAAAGCCACGAAATGGAGTTCTTTTTTGGAGGAACTGAACTGAATGTTGCTTCTTCATTAGCAACAATGGGTTGTGAAGTAAGACATATCAGCTGTGTTTCGGATGATTTTGTAGGCGAATCTGCAGTTTCTTTCATTCAAAGCTTTGGAATTGAGACCACTTTCATTCATCAAAATGAACATCCTTTAGGGCTGTATTTTCTTGAAGTGGGATCATCTGTTCGTGCCAGCAGAATTGCGTATAACAGGTTGAATGGTTCTTTTGCCAATATCAATGCAGAAAATATAGACTGGGAAAAAGCACTTGAAGGCTGTGAGTGTTTTCATTGGACAGGCATTAGCCCTGGTATTTCAGAATCTGCTTATAAAGCATTGAAAGAAGGTCTGAAAACTGCACAGAATAAAGGAATTGAGATTTCCACAGATCCTGCTTACCGTTCCAATCTCTGGAAGTATGGAAGAAAAGGACATGAAGTACTTAAAGAACTGGTTTCTTATTCCACTATTTTTATTGGAGGTGTAAACGAAATTAATGAAATTCTCGGAACTCAGTTTTCTTCAGATAAAGAAGGCTTCATTGATGCCTGTAAAGAATTAAAACAACAAATTCCTTCTGTTCAAAGGATTTTTGATAAAATAAGAATTGGGGTTACAGCAAGTACACAGCAAACACAGGGAAGAGCTTGGGCAGATGAAACTTATTTTGAAACCGATCTCCTTGAAATTAATCCTGTTGTTGACAGAATTGGAACCGGAGATGCTTTTGCGGCTGGGCTGATCTATGGTTTAAAGCATTTTGATCATCAGAAAGCCTTGAGTTTTGCTAATGCAGCCAGTGCAATCAAACACACGATTCCCGGAGATATTAACTACGCAAGTGCAGAAGATATTCTGGAAGTAATGAACGGAAATTCAGGGGGAAGAATAAAAAGATAACTATGGCAAGATTTAATAGAATAGAAGTTGCCTTGATGGCAAAGCAGACAGGGATTGTTCCTGTATTTTATCACGAAGATATAGATGTATGCAAAAAAATTGTGAAAGCTTGTTTTGATGGCGGTGCCCGTGTTTTTGAATTTACCAACAGGGGAGACTTTGCCCATGAAGTTTTTGCTGAGCTGGTAAAATACGTAGTCAAAGAGATTCCTGAAATGATCTTGGGAATTGGCTCCATACTTGATCCGGCAACCGCCTCTTTGTACATTCAGAATGGCGCGAACTTTATTGTATCTCCCATTTTAAATCCTGAAGTGGCCAAGGTTTGCAACCGGAGAAAAATTGCATGGATACCTGGCTGTGGCTCTGTTTCTGAAATTTCTTATGCTGAAGAACTGGGAGCAGAGATTGTAAAAATCTTCCCAGCAACACAAGTAGGTGGACCGGAATTTATCAAAGCAGTGAAAGGTCCGATGCCATGGTCCAATATAATGCCTACGGGTGGAGTCATTCCAACAAAAGAAAGCATAAGTGAATGGATTTCTGCAGGGGCATATTGCTTAGGATTGGGTTCGCAGTTGTTTGTGAAAAATGAAAATGGGGAATATGACTATGGAAAAATCACAGAAGCTGTAGCTCATTCTATACAGATTATTAAAGAACTAACATAATTGTTCTTATCATTTTAAAGCCATAAAGGGAACTCGGACAAATTAATTAGAGGTCAAACAGGATTATGACATTCAATCTAATTAATATCAATCCCTTAATTAAATTCAAATGGTTTGAAAAAATCAATCATTTCCGTGCTAAAGCAGTATGGATAAGGAGTTTTTTGCCCCATTTTGTTGTCAAAATCAATAAAAATCAATACTATTAACGATTGATATGAATAAAGAAATATCCCCGAAACCGACTCACTTCAGATGGACGATCTGCGTGCTTCTTTTTATTGCAACGACCATCAATTATATGGATCGGCAGGTGCTGTCACTTACCTGGAAAGATTTTATTGCTCCTGAGTTTCACTGGAACAATAATGATTACGGGAACATCACTGCATTATTTTCTATTTTCTATGCCGTAAGTATGCTTTTTGCCGGAAAGTTTGTAGACTGGATGGATACCAAAAAAGGTTTTCTCTGGGCTATAGGAATCTGGTCTGTAGGAGCTGTTATTCACGCCTTTTGTGGAATTGCCACTTCAGGAGTTCTTACAGGAAACTGGTGGGTAGGTTTTCAGGAATCTAAAGAGATTATCGGAGGAGTTGATAATGTGGGTGCCATTATCAGTACCAGTGTTACCTTGTTTATTTTTGCCCGTTTCGTCCTGGCAGTAGGGGAAGCCGGAAACTTTCCTGCTGCGATAAAAACTACGGCAGAATATTTTCCTAAAAAAGACAGAGCACTGGCAACCAGTATTTTTAATGCAGGAGCAACAGTAGGAGCTTTGGCTGCACCAGTAACCATTCCTTTTATTGCAAAATCTATGGGTTGGGAATGGGCATTTATCATCATTGGAGCTTTAGGTTTTGTTTGGATGGGACTTTGGGTATTCTATTACAAAAAACCTCACGAACATCATAAAGTCAATGAACATGAGCTTACTTATATTCAGCAGGATCAGGACGATTTGGCTGTAGGAGATTCATCAGCATCAGAGAAGAAATTCTCTTTCAAAGAATGTTTCAGTCACAGGCAGACGTGGGCTTTTGCTTTCGGAAAATTTATGAC
Source organism: Chryseobacterium indologenes (assembly GCF_002025665.1). Taxonomy (GTDB): domain Bacteria; phylum Bacteroidota; class Bacteroidia; order Flavobacteriales; family Weeksellaceae; genus Chryseobacterium; species Chryseobacterium metallicongregator. Next base: position 2,214,948 of record NZ_CP018786.1, read on the forward strand.
AGACGGGATCTGGTGGTTTTTCTTGTTCTGGACACCTGCCTATCTGAGTTCTGTTTATAAAATGGATTCTACCCAAAGTGCCTTACCGTTATTTGTTCTCTATATGATTACGTTATTTTCCATCATTGGAGGATGGCTTCCGAAGTATTTCGTAGAGAAAAAAGGAATGGATGCGTATTCTGGAAGGATGAAAGCGATGTTGATCTTTGCTTTTTTCCCTTTGCTGGCATTATTGGCACAGCCATTGGGCTCTGTTTCATATTGGATTCCGGTATTAATCATTGGAGTGGCAGGAGCCGCTCATCAGGCTTGGTCAGCAAATATCTTCTCAACGGTAGGCGATATGTTTCCCAAAAAAGCCATTGCAACCATTACAGGAATTGGTGGAATGGCAGGAGGAATCGGTTCTTTTTTAATCAATAAATCATCAGGTGTGTTATTTGATCATGCTCATAAAGCATGGACTACTATTGATGGAATGCCTTTGCTGGAGAAATATCCGCAATACATCAATGAGCGTTTGCCGGAGAATTTTCTTCACGATCTGGAAAAATCGGGCGCTATTATTTCTGATGGAATTGATAAAGGATACATGATCATTTTCTCTGTGTGTGCAGTCGCTTACCTGATTGCCTGGAATGTCATGAAGACTTTGGTTCCTAAATACAAAGTAATTAAGTAGAAATAAAAACTATCAAACCTAAAGATAGTTTCATTCAAATTAGAAAAAAATGGAAAATCAGATAAAACAAAAACTAAATCGTGAATTCTATGGTTTTCAGGAAAAACTTCCTATTAAAATAGTACAGTTTGGAGGCGGGAATTTCATGAGAGGATTTACAGATTATGTCATTGATCAGCTTAATAAAAAAGCAGCGTTCAATGCAGGAATTGTAAATGTACAGCCTACACCGGGAGGTTCTGTTCATAAGCTTGAAGAGCAGGATAATCTGTACACCCTTTTTACAAGAGGAATAAAGAAAGATGAAATTATTGATGAAAAACAGGTGATTTCTTCCATTCAGAAGTCCATCAATCCTTATACACATTATGACGAATTTCTGGCTTTAGCAAAAGAAGAAGAATTGGAATTTATCTTTTCCAATACAACAGAAACCGGGATCGCCTATGATGAAACCGAAGAATATCATGCAGGACCACATAAAAACTTTCCTGCGAAACTCACGGTTTTATTGTATGAAAGATTTAAATATTTCAAAGGAGCACCAGAAAAAGGATTAAGAATTATCCCTTGTGAACTGATTGAAGATAATGCTTTGGCTTTAAAAGATATCATTATTAAATATGCCAGATTATGGAATTTAAAAGAAGATTTTGTGCAATGGATTGAACAATGTAATTGTTTTCACAATACTTTGGTAGACAGAATTGTTCCGGGATATCCTAAAGATGATGCAGAATCCTACGAAGAACAGTTGGATTACGAAGACCGGATGATGGTCGTTTCTGAAGTCTTTTTACTATTTGTCATTCAGGAAGTTAAAAATTTAAAAGAAAGAATTCCTTTTGACCAAATTAATGAGCAGATTCTGGTGGTAGATGATATTCTGCCGTACCGTCTTAGAAAAGTAAGAATTCTGAATGGTGGACATACTTTGATGCTGGCTCCAACCATTTTATCAGGAAAAGAAACGGTAAAAGAATCCATTGATAATCCGTTCATTGGGCAGTTTTTAAAAGACACCATTTTCAATGAAGTCAATCCAACTTTAGGATTGGATGAAAATGAATTGAAAGATTTTGCAGAAGAAGTTTTCGACAGATTTAGAAATCCTTTTATTAAACATCATCTGGCAAGTATCGCTTTATATTTTGTATCTAAATTTAAAGTGAGAGTGCTTCCAAGCTTATTGAAATATGTTGAAATCAATCAAAAATTACCACTTAATTTAACTTTCTCTTTAGCTGCTCTCATCAGATTCTATCAGGGAAATTTCGGGGATAAAGCCCTTCCGTTAAATGATGAACAGACAATTATTGATCGTTTCAAAGAAATATGGTCCACCAGTGATTATGAAAAGGTAGCGGAATTTGCCTTAAGTGAAATTTCTTTCTGGGATACAGATCTCACAGAAGCGGAAGGCTTGAAAGATGCTGTAGCAAAAGCTTTGTGGGAAATTGATCATCACGATGTAGAAACAGCATATCACCATTTTGTTCAATTCTATTCTTAAAAATCATGCAGAAGAAAGTATTGAAAGTAAATCCCAAAGATAATGTTGCTGTAGCTCTCGTTGATCTTCATCAGGGCGAAACTGTTATTTTGGATCATTTTACCTATGAAATTATAAAAGACACGAATGCCAAGCATAAATTTGTCACGGAAGATCTTTCTGAGGGGGATGCTGTCATCATGTATGGAGTTTTGGTGGGAAAAGCCAGCCAAACGATTCAAAAAGGAGAAGTCATCACGACTGAAAATGTAAAACATCAAAGTGCAAAAGTACAAGCTAAAACAGAAACAACTGCCTGGAAAGCTCCAAATGTAGAGGAGTGGAAAGATAAAACATTCATGGGATATCACAGAGAAGACGGACAGGTAGGAACAGAAAATGTATGGTTGTTTTTTCCTTTGGTTTTTTGTGAAAACAGAAATGTTGAGATTTTAAAAGAGGTTTTTGAAAAAGAACTCTTATTCGAAAAAGTAACAAAACATCAGCTTTTGCTGAGATCTCTGATCAATAATTCAGATACGGAAACCATTGCGGAAGAAGATCAGGATGAAAGAATTTTTAAAAATATTGACGTTAAATTCATCACTCATCAGGGCGGTTGCGGTGGAATTCGTCAGGATGCAGAAGCTTTGGGGCGTTTGCTGGCAGGATATGTTAATAACCCAAATGTTGCCGGAGCAACCGTTTTGAGTCTGGGATGTCAGAATCTTCAGGTACAGATTTTCAAAGATGCTCTGGACAAGATCAGTCCTGAGAATAAAAAACCGATTATTGTGTATGAGCAGCAAAAATCCGGAACAGTAGATGAAATGCTGAGTGGAATTATCAAAGATTCTTATGAAGCGATTAAAAAAGCCAATGAGATTCAAAGAAAACCGGCACCTATTTCAAAACTGGTATTAGGATTAGAATGTGGCGGTTCAGACGGTTTTTCCGGAATTTCTGCCAATCCGGTTTTAGGGCAGTTGTCAGATTTAATGGCCGGAATTGGTGGCGCAACTATTCTTTCAGAATTCCCGGAATTGTGTGGAGTAGAGCAGCAGCTGGTGAACCGTTGTGTGAATGAAAAAGATGCAGAAAGATTTTTACAGTTGATGAAAGATTTTGAAGAATCAGTCGTTGCTGCAGGATCTGGTTTTGATATGAATCCGTCACCGGGGAATATTAAAGACGGATTGATCACTGATGCCATGAAATCTGCAGGAGCGGCTAAAAAAGGAGGCTCATCGCCTATTAATGATGTTCTTGACTTTACAGAATATATTAAGAAACCGGGATTGAATTTATTGTGCACACCAGGAAACGATGTAGAATGTACAACAGCTCTGGTAGGCTCAGGCTCTAATATTGTACTGTTTACAACCGGCCTTGGAACTCCTACCGGAAATCCTGTCGTTCCCGTAGTGAAAATATCCTCCAATACTTCACTTTCCGAAAGAATGCCTGATATCATCGACTTCAACACAGGTGATGTGATTACAGGGGAAAAGACAATTGACGAAAAAGCAGAAGAACTGCTGGAATACATCATCAAAGTAGCCAGCGGAGAAGTAAAAACCAAGGCTGCTATTTTAAATCAAAACGACTTTATTCCCTGGAAAAGAGGGGTTAGTTTATAAAATGTTTTTTGACTATAAATATTAATTAGGGATGAAAATGCTTTCTACTTTGTAGGAGGCATTTTCTTTTTATATATTTTATTGAAATAATAAAGTTGTTAAAAACGGTAAAAAAAGAGTTGATACTGTGAAAATAGCATCTCCTATATGTAATTTTCGATATTCTCCCTGTTCCCAACTGGATTGCATATAACCTGTCATTAAAGGTTCATTCCCAAAAATGATAAGAAATAAATTTCTAAATATCCAGTAATAAATCATATAAAGCAAAGGGAAAAATGCCCAAGTCGCTGCATTGCCGTTTGGCATTTTCAATGATTCTCTGTTCAAGTTGAAGTAACCAAGTAAGGCTATCAAAATAGTGAAAAATAATACAATCAAATATGTTGTTCTGTTCTTCAATTTTTTATAAGATAACCATAAAATGATTTGACCAAAGCCACCAAGAAAAATATAAAGAGATTGATTATCCAATACGATTGTTATATGTAGTTAAACTAAGATTATTTTCTCTTAGAAGATTTCCTTATATAAAGTTGCGGCGTAAGTACCACTTTTTTCTCAATAGAAACCCCGGAACCGTTTTCTTTTACACTTTCTAAAAATACCTGTCCGGACATTTTTCCCATCAATACAGGAGTCTGATCCACAGAACTGATTGGAAGTTCCATGAATTGGGTAAAAGGCTCATTAGAAAACCCGATGATAGCCACTTCCTGAGGAATTTTGATATTTCGTTTCTTTAATTCCTGGCAGGCACCTAATGCGGCAAAATCACTGGAAGAAAATATAGCATCAGGAACAGATTTTTTACTCCAAAGTTTTTTAATGGCTTCTGTACCTTCCTCAATAGAACTGCCTGTGAAGATAACATTATCCTCTTTTACAGGAAGGTGATGATCCGCCAAAGCCTGTTTATATCCGTTGAGACGGTTTTGATAAATTTCAAGGTTAAGATCTCCTGCAAAATGGCATATATTCTTATAACCTTCTTTGATAAGATGTTCTGTAGCCATATAGCCCCCACGATAATCATCAATAGTCACCGTGCTGATCCCTGAAATATCTTTTTTACGGTCAAAAAAGATAACCGGGGTATTGGAAGTATCTATAATGCTTTGAATATGACTGATATCTGTTGTCGTTTTAGAAACAGACATAAAAATGCCATCTACCTGTGCATTCAGCAACGTATTAAGCTGTCTTTTTTCAATATTGACATCTTCGTGGCTCTGACAGATGATCACATGATAGCCGAGTGGGGAAAGCTCTTCCTCAATTCCTCTGATCACAGATGAAAAGAAATTGGTATTGATATACGGAACAATGATCCCTACGTTTTTGGTTTCACCACTTTTTAAAGCTTTGGCAAGGTTGTTCTGCTTATAGTTCATTTCCTTGGCCGTTTTACGAACCAGCTCTTTGGTTGCCTCACTTATTCGCGGATGGTCATTCAGTGCTCTTGAAACAGTTGCCACACTTACGTTAAGCTTATTGGAAATATCATAGATGGTGGCACTTTTCTTATTCATACTGATTTTTTCTGAGCAATTTTATGAAGTCTGAACAGCAGACGTTATTGACGTAAATTTAATCAAATTATAGCTATTTGAAAGCAAAAAGATGCATTTTAAGTAGGCCTTCTGCAGATTTTGGACATATTTTATTTTTATCAAATTTAAACCTCTGATTTCATGATGGATAGATAATAAAAAAACCGAAAGCAAAACTACTTCCGGCTGTATATTCTATTTTCATTTTATTATGGAATCAAAACAGCTCTGCCTTTGATCTTTCCGTTTCTCATTCTATCATAAACTTCATTGGCCTCATCCAGATTATATTTTTCAATTTCGATATGAATTTTTTTCTGTCTTGCCAATCCTACCACTTCCATAAGTTCAACTCTTGATCCCCAGTAAGGATTTGTCATACTTACCCCAAATGGAAGTCCAGACATGCTGTATTGATAATGACCGCCACCCAATCCTACAATGGTAAGATCTCCATCCAGACTCACAATTTTAGTTCCAAGTTCAATGGTTGATGTAGTGCCTACAAAATCAATAACCACTTTAGCTTTTTTAATTCCTGTGATTTTCTGAATCTGTTCTGCAGTATCAGCATCTTTTGAGTTCACAGTGAACGTTGCTCCAAGTTCTTTGGCGAATGCCAGTTTTTCTTCTGTCACATCACAGGCAATGACCGTACTGCCGCTAACTTCTCTAAGAATCTGCAGAGCAACATGCCCAAGTCCTCCAACGCCAATCACTACAACATACTCATCGGGTGTTAGTTTAGACAATGATCTTTTAATTGCGGAATAAGGAGTCAATGCTGCATCAGTAAGCGGAGCGGCAATCACGGGATCCAGATCATAAATAGGAACTAATAATCTTGAAGAAGGAACAAGCATATACTCAGCCATTCCTCCATCTAGTCCCAAACCGCCTCCATAAGCCATTTCTGACTGATGATCACAATAATTTTCTTTGGATTGCTGACAGGGTTTACAATGGCCACATCCCCAAGGACCATAGACCAGAACGGCATCTCCTTTTTTATAACCTTTAACGTCAGGGCCAATTTCTTCGATCCAACCTGCATTTTCATGGCCTAATGTGAATACTGAACCTCCTACAGTTCCCTCGTCAATAATATGAAGATCAGAGTGGCATACACCTGCTCCTCCGATTTTTAACAAGACTTCATCTCCTTTAGGAGTCGGTTTCTCCATATTATTTACAACACGGACATCTTTGTGCCCGAAAAAACGTACTGCTTTCATAACTTAATATTTTAAAACTTATACCTTAAATATACGAAAATTGATCTTGAATAACGAGTGATTTAATTGATATTAAACTAATATATGTCAGTAAATTATGGGGAAATTTCCCTGATAGTCTGCTTGTAAATCATTATATTAAACTACATGTCAAATGGTTTTGGGGGCAGTATGATTCAGATCATATTAGAGGGAGTAAGCAGTTGATTATATTTGAGCATTGAAAATTTCATATTTCTGACAAATTACAGTATAACCTCTCGTTGTTTCGGGAGGTTTTTTTGTGGAAAAATTTCAATATAAAATTAGAAATACTGATTTACAGGATACATGTAGCCCCAACGGATGATTTTTCAAAATTTTTTAAAGAATATTTATTTCAGATAGAAAGTATATATGAATATTTTGATTTCAAAATTTATAAAAATATGATCAAGTACATTTAAGTATATTGTCATCTAAATTTAATTCGTTTCAGTCAAATTAGATAATAATTAACAATCAGGAAAGCATACAAAATAAACTTTTAAATTGGGCATCTCTATCTTTAAACGACTTGGATTGTACTCATATTCCCCTATCTGCTGACAAATTTCTAAATTAATTTGTTAATATTATAAAATGATCTATTTTTAGTATTTTATTACAAAAATACTATTTAATGCCAAAAAAAATTATAAGAAATCTTCAAATTGGAGTAGTGATTTCTTTAATACTTCTGATTACTAGTTCCGTAGCATCTTATATAAGCATACATAAGCAGATGGAGAATAGGAAAGACTTATTAAAAAATAAGGAATCTATAAGCTTAGCAAAAGATATCTTAAATACTCTTTTAAATGCTGAAACAGGAAATAGGGGATACCAGCTTACCGGAAGAGAAAATTTTCTTGAACCTTTCAATAAAAGTAGGAGTGAATATCCGTTGCTTGTTTCTAACAAAGGTAAACTTCATCTTAGAGATAAAGATCAGATTAATATCCTAAATGAATTGCTGCATACTTCAGAGATAGTGATGAAAGAATATGTATTGCTTATTGAGAAACGTAAAAAAGGGATATTAATGAGTCCGGAAGAACTTGTACAAAACAAGGAAGCTATGGACAGATGCCGCATGCTCGCTCAGAAATTTGTAAAAAAGGAGGAAGTTCAACTTGCCATAAAAAATGAAGAACTGAACAAGTCTTCCGAGTTGACCGTTTTGTTCATCGTCTTTTCTGCCATGGCCGCCATTGGTGTAACTATTTTTGTTTATATACAACTAAAATCTGACCTTATCCGCCGTGGGAAGTTAGAAAAAGATCTGTTTTATACTAAGGAAATGCTTGAGGAAACAGGCTTAGTAGCCCAAGTGGGAGGTTGGGAAGCCAATATGAAGACCGGGAAGCTCTTCTGGTCTCAAAGTACAAGAGAAATTCACAAACTAAAAGATGATTTCAAGCCTACTTTCGAAAGTGCCTTTGAATTTTACAAAGGAAAAAGTAGGGAGAGAATAAAATATCTTTTTAACAGGGCAATACAACAAGGAATTACTTTTGATGAGGAGTTTCAGCTTTTGCGTAATGATGGCATTACGATCTGGGTAAGAGTAAAAGGGATTCCTGAATTTGAAGGTGACAGCTGCAAAAGAGTTTTCGGAATCATTCAGGATATTGATGCCTTCAAAAAGATGTTTCTGGAGGTTACCCGGAAGGAGGCTATAATGCAGTCTTTTGCCACTGATGTTCCTGTTCCTTTGGCTATGTTTGATAAAGACCTTAACTATGTTGCTGTAAGCAACAGATGGAAAGAGGAATTTAGTATGAATAATGTAGATCTTATTGGTAATAATCTTTTTACTATATCACCTAATATTCCCAAAGAAAGAAAAGAGATTTATGACAATGCGCTGTTGGGAAAAACCTATATCAACAGTGACTATACACTAAAGGTAGAAGGAAAAGAAGAAATTCAGCATTATGACCTTAAAGTCGGACCTTGGTATCTTACAAAAGATGAAGTAGGAGGGGTAATTATTTCCATACAGAATATTACAAATGCTGTAAAGATAAATGAAGAACTGAAAAATGCCAAGGAAACAGCAGATATAGCCAGCAAAGCAAAATCCGAATTTCTTGCCAATATGAGTCATGAGATCAGGACTCCTTTAAACGGAGTTATTGGTTTTTCAGACCTTCTCCTTACGACACCGTTGAATGAAACACAGATGCAATATCTGAATTATATCAATGAGTCCGGGGAAAACCTGCTTAGCATCATCAATGATATATTGGATTTTTCTAAAATAGAATCCGGGAAAATGGAGCTTTTGATTGAAAAATGTGATGTTTATGATATGTTGAGCCAGGTTATAAATGTTATTATTTATCAATCCCAGAAAAAAAACATCGAACTTCTTCTCAATATAGAGCCGGGTCTTCCAAAAATACTTTTTATGGATGAAGCAAGGTTAAAACAGATCTTGATCAATCTTCTTGGGAATGCTGTGAAATTTACAGAAAAGGGAGAGATCGAGCTAAAAGTAGAGAAATTACGCATGGATGATAGTACTATTGCTTTGCGTTTCTCGGTTAGAGATACGGGGATCGGTATCCCTGTTGAAAAACAGAAATACATTTTTGATGCCTTTACTCAGGAAAATAGCTCCATCAGTAAACAATATGGAGGCACGGGTCTAGGGCTTACTATTTCGAACAATATCCTGGGATATATGGGAAGCCATTTGTCGCTGAGCAGCGCAAAGGAAAGTGGTTCTGTATTTTTCTTTGACATTGAGATTCCTTACGAGATCTCTCAATTTAGAGAGGAAGATGAAATAACTATTAAAACGGCTCTGGTGGTTGATGATAATGAAACCAACAGGATCATTCTTGAGCACATGCTTAGCTATAAAAATATAAAATCCACCCTGGCTTCTAATGGGATGGAAGCATTAGAGATCTTGTTGAAAGGTGAACGGTTCGATGTGATCCTGATGGATTATCATATGCCTCTTATGTCCGGATTGGAAACGATTGATAAAATGACAGGGCTATTCAATCAGCGAAAAGAGACTTCTCCATTTATAATTCTTTCTTCTTCTTCTGAAGAACTGGGCATATTTGCCTCGGTTAGGAAAATACAAAATGCACATTTACTGTTGAAGCCTATCAAATCACATGAACTATACAAAACCTTAAAAAAAGTAGATCGAAGTTATACGGTAGAAATTAGTAAGGATCAGTCTGAAAAAGTTTCGCATTTATTTGCCCCGGAATTAGAAGTGCTTTTGGTGGATGATAACGTTGTGAATATGGTCCTGAATAATAGAATGATGAAGTCTCTAGCTCCCAGTATACACTTAACAGAAGCGGTCAACGGGCTGCAGGCTGTGGAGGAATGCAAGAAAAAGCAGTTTTCCATTATCATGATGGATGTACAGATGCCGATAATGAGTGGTATTGAGGCAACACAAAATATTAGAATGCTGCCGGGATATGAACATGTACCTATCATAGGCGTTACAGCCGGAAATGTGCTGGGCGAAAAAGAAAAGTGTCTTGAAGCCGGAATGAATGATTTCCTTCCCAAACCTGTAAGAAAGGCAGACCTTCTTGAAGTACTCAAAAAATATATTAGTGTTTAGAATTATGAAAATGGTGCTCGATTTCTTCTACTAAGTTACTTTTTACTTAGAATTACTTTTACAAAAAAGATTTTACACAATCTATAAAAAAGAGGCTATCTTAAAAAGGTAGCCTCTTTTAATAGTATTATTTTCTTGTAATGGTTCAAAACTTAATTGTCAAATTAGATAATTTATGATCAAGAACATTTAGTCTTCTTAGATTCTTCAACAAAGAGTTCAAGTTTTGTAGCCGCACCAGGAATCGAACCTGGATCTAAAGTTTAGGAAACTTCTATTCTATCCATTGAACTATGAGGCCTTGCTAAGATCATAAAATTACAAATTATTTGCCGGAGTAGCGTAATGATCAGGATGTTGATTCAAGAGAAAAACTTTAACAATAAATGCTCAAGTAGGTTTTAGGACTTTTATAATCCGGCTTTCTCTGAAATTATAGAATTTTTTTTAAATGGGATGAGCTCCCTTAATCCTCATTTTATTCCTATTTAAAGCATAAAATGTGGTATGAATTAGTTATTCATAATACTTTAAAAATTGCTATGTTTTGAAATATTGTAAGTATTTTTGAGGTTTAAATATCTGTAACTAATTATTGATTTTAACTTCTATGATTTTAATTGTTGATGACAATCAAAGTAATCTTTATTCACTGCAAAAATTACTAGAGTCCAAAGATTTTCAGGTGGAAACAGCCAATTCCGGTGAAGAGGCTCTGGGTAAAGCCCTTAAAAACGACTATGCCCTCATTATTCTGGATGTTCAGATGCCTGATATGGACGGCTTTGAAGTAGCAGAAACACTTGCAGATTACAGTAAAACAAAAGAAGTTCCCATTATATTTTTATCTGCTGTTAATACAGACAAGAAATTTATAACGAAAGGCTATGCTTCTGGTGCTAAAGACTATGTCACCAAACCTGTAGATCCTGAAATTCTTTTACTGAAAGTAAAAACATTCTATAATCTTCAGGAGCAGAATATAGCGATGAAGAAGGCCCAACAGAATCTTGAGCTGGAGGTTAAAGGAAGACGTGAATCACAAGTGACGATGAAATCGCAGATTGACCATTTTCACTTAATGCTGGAATCACTTCCACAAATTGCATTTACCCTTAATGAAGCCGGAACGGTGGATTTTGTGAATGGTAAATGGTATGAATATTCAGATTCTGAACAGAATTTTCCTGAAATATATCCCGATGACCCTGATATAACAGAGGAGTTTGAGAGATGCAGAAAAAAAGGAAAAGCTCTTGAGCTGGAAGTTAGAATTAAAAATGTGGTTTCAGGTAATTACCGTTATCATTTGCTTAGAGTAACGCCGGTATATGATGAAGGCCGTATTAAAAACTGGGTGGGAACTTTTACCGATATTGATGATCAGAAGAAAGTTGAAAAAGAAAAAGATGAATTTTTAAGCATTGCAAGCCATGAGCTGAAAACTCCTTTAACGAGTATTAAAGCCTATGTTCAGTTATTAGAAAGAAAATTGAAACTCGACAAAGAAAGTTCTGAAGCAGGATTTGTAACGAAAGTTCAGGGACAGATTGAAAAGCTGAATACATTGATCACTGATCTGCTGGATGTTTCTAAAATAGAAAATGGCAAGCTAAAAATTAATAAAAAGCCGGTGAATCTGGAAAATTTGATCAGTAATGCGATTGAAACAATCATACAAACTCACGATCAGCGTGAAGTGAAAATTGAGCGTCACGGAACAAAACCTGATATTTTAATTCCTTTAGACGAAATCCGTATAGAACAGGTACTCATCAACTTTCTGACCAATGCTATAAAATATTCACCAGATAATAATCAGGTTATTGTTACCACTTTTGTAGATGAAGAAGCTGAAGAAGTAAGAGTGAACGTAACCGACTTTGGAATTGGTATCCCTGATTTTAAACAGGATGCTGTATTCAAAAAATTCTACCGTGTAGAAGAATCTTCACTGCAGTTCCAGGGAATGGGAATCGGATTGTTTATCTGTTCCGAGATCATCAAACAGCACCATGGAAACGTTGGAGTTTCCAGTATAGTAGATGAAGGCTCTACTTTTTATTTCACATTACCACTAAACTAATTTTAATGCCGAAAAAAATAATAAGAAATCTTCAGTTTGGAGTAGGTCTTTCACTTTTGATTTTAATAGCCAGTTCACTGGCCTCTTATTGGAGTATCCAAAATCAAATGAACCACCGCGAAAGTCTTTCCAAAAGCAGACGTTCTGTAACAGCGGTGAAAGATGTGCTGGTTGCATTACTGGATGCAGAAACAGGAAACAGAGGGTATCAGCTTACCGGAAGGGAAGATTTTCTTGAACCTTATAAACGAGGGTTAAGAGAATACCCTAAAGCTTTGGTACGTGCTGAATCTTTGGATATCAATGATCAGAATCAAATTCAAAGACTTGCAGGCTTAAAAGCAGCAGTTGATCAGGTAATGCAGAACCTGAAACATTTGGTTGAGAACAGACGAAGAGGCATTATCATGACGCAACAGGAGATTACTGAGGGTAAAACCTATATGGATCAATGCCGGAAAATTGTCAATGATTTTGTACAATATGAAGAAAGTCAGGTTGAAATTAAAAATAACGATCTCAACCGTTCGTCCGGTACAACCGTTCTTTTTATCCTTTTTTCTGCCATTGCCGCAGTTGTTGTCACGGTGTTTTTCTATATAAAAATGCGTGCAGATCTTATCCGAAGAGATAAGCTTGAGAAAATGCTTAAGGCAAAAGATGAAGAAATGACACGTCGTGTAAGTGCTATTCAAAAGATTGCCAACAGAGTAGCGAATGGGGATTACAGTGAAAAAGCAGTGGATAATGCTCAGGATGATCTTGGAGATTTGGTAGAATCTCTTAATCACATGACGGAATCTCTCAAAATCTCTTTTGATACCATTAATAAGAGCGATTGGCGTCAGAAAGGGCTTGCGCTACTTAATGAATCCCTGGTAGGGAATAAGACTGTACAGGAAGTTTCCAATAAATCTTTAATGCAGTTGATTGAATACGGAAAATGTATTAATGGCTCTCTATATTTATATGATGAAGGCATTTTAAAACTTAATAAAGCATTTGGACTGGAATCCAATATGAAAAAAGCTTTTGAGCCCGGAGAAGGAATGGTGGGACAGGCTTTTGTTAATGCTAAGACACAGGTTTATAATAATCTTCATGAAGAAGACTTTGTAGTCACTTTTGCCAGCAGTACGATTAAAATTTACGGGATTATATTGCTTCCGCTTTTTGCAGACGGCCATATAATAGGAGTGTTGGAGCTTGGTTCCACGTCTAATTTTGAGGAAGACAGAATACACTATTTTGAAGAATGCTGTACCAATATAGGAATCGCCCTGAGTGCTGCAAAAAGCAGAGAAAAAGAGCAGCAATTATTGGAAGAAACGCAGGCACAGTCAGAAGAATTACAGGTTCAGCACTCTGAGCTTGAAAATCTGAATACTGAACTGGAAGCACAAACCCAGAAGCTTCAGGCATCTGAAGAAGAGCTTAAAGTGCAGCAGGAAGAGCTTATGCAGGCTAATGCAGAGTTGGAAGAACGCTCCAGATTGCTGGAAGAAAAAAATCATTTGATTGCTGAACGTAATAATGAAATTCAGAAAAAAGTAGAAGAACTGGCATTAAGCACCAAATACAAATCTGAGTTTTTAGCCAATATGTCTCATGAATTACGTACTCCGCTGAATTCGATTCTTCTTTTATCCCGATTAATGACGGAAAATCCTGATGAAAATCTTAACGAAGATCAGATGGAATCTGCCAAAGTAATTCATAGTTCGGGTACAAGCTTATTAACCCTTATTGATGAAATTCTGGATCTTGCCAAAATAGAATCCGGTAAAATGACTCTTGAATATCAGGACGTAAATCTTGAAGAAGTGGTAAAAGATCTGAAAAGTCTTTTCAATCCGGTATTTCAGGAAAAGAATCTTCCGTTTAATATCGAGATTGATGCAAATGTGCAGAAAGTGATCGAAAGTGACCGTCTAAGAATTGATCAGGTATTGAGAAATTTATTGTCAAATGCGTTAAAATTTACCACAAAAGGAAGCATCGGGTTACATATCAAAAAATATTCTGAAAAGCCTGATTTTATTATATTCTCAGTGAAAGATACAGGCGTTGGAATTGCTGAGGATAAGCAAAAAATTATCTTTGAAGCATTCCAGCAAGCGGACGGATCTACCAAAAGAAAATTTGGAGGAACAGGTTTAGGTCTGTCCATAAGCCGAGAAATTGCAAGACTTCTGGGAGGTGAGCTGGTTCTGAAAAGTGAAATAGACAAAGGAAGTGAATTCAGTTTTATCATTCCTGTACATGCAGCGACAGAGATTATCCATTCAGAAACAGATCAGGATCTTGTAGAGGTGATCCGTGAAGATGTGGAAGAAATTCAGAATATTCTTGATGAAGGAGAAACAAAAGTAATTCCCGTAAATACCCTTGAAATTCCTGAAGATGTTGCAGACGATAGAGAAAATATTCAGGAAGGAGATAAAGTCATTCTGATCATTGAAGATGATATCAATTTTGCAAAAGCTTTATTGAAATATGCCCACCTGCAGAGCTATAAAGGAGTGGTTGTGGTAAGAGGAGATTATGCTCTTTCAGCGGCTCAAAAGTATCATCCGCATGCCATTTTACTGGATGTTCAGCTTCCTGTAAAAGATGGCTGGGAGGTCATGGATGAACTGAAATCTGATTCTTATATCAAACATGTTCCGGTTCATATGATGTCTGTTCTTCATCTTAAAAAAGAAAGTCTGATGAAAGGTGCTGTAGACTTTATTAATAAGCCGGTAGCACTGGATAAAATGACTGACGTTTTCAGAAAGATTGAAGAAGCCTTAGAAAAAGGATCTCAAAAAGTCCTGATTGTAGAAGAAAATGCCAAACATGCCAGTGCATTATCTTATTTCCTGAGCAATTTTAATATCTCTTTATCCGTAGAACATACGGTGGAAGATAGTGTAAAAGCTCTGACTTCCGATTTTGTAGACTGCGTTATTCTGGATATTGGAAGCGCAAAAGGAAATGATTATCATGTAATAGAATCCATCAAAAGCCATGAAGGGCTGGAAAACCTTCCCATCATTATCTTTACAGAACACCATTTATCTAAAGAAGAAGAACTTAAAATAAAGCAATACGCAGATTCAATTGTTGTAAAAACAGCACACTCGTACCAAAGGATTTTAGATGAAGTAGGACTGTTCCTGCATCTGGTGGAAGAAAAAAACAATTCCGCAGAAAGTAGTACAGGGAGAATGCTGGGATCTTTAACGGAGGTTCTGAGTGGCAAAAAAGTACTGATTACCGATGATGATGTACGCAATATTTTTTCTTTAACCAAAGCACTGGAAAAATATAAAGTTGAGGTTATCGTAGCCATGGACGGAAAGCATGCTCTGGAACAAATTCACCACAATCCTGATATAGATGTGATTTTAATGGATATGATGATGCCGGAAATGGATGGCTATGAAACCATAAAGCAGATCAGAAAAATGCCGGCATTTAAAAGGCTGCCTATTATAGCGGTAACTGCAAAATCAATGATTGGAGACCGTGAGAAATGCATTACAGCAGGAGCTTCGGATTATATCTCAAAACCTGTAGATATTGATCAGCTGTTGTCGCTGCTTCGCGTTTGGTTGTATGAAAGTTAAACAGATAAAACTCTGATGAAAAAGAAAATTTTAATTGTGGATGATGATCCACGCAATATATTTGCATTGAAACTCACCCTTAAGGCCCGTGGATATGCAGTAGAAACCTCTACAATGGCTCAGGAAGCTCTGGATATGCTACAAGCTAATCCTGATTTTTCAATGGTGCTTATGGATATGATGATGCCGGGAATAGACGGCTATGAAGCAGTGAGAATCATAAGAAATACACCTGAAATCAAAGATATTCCAGTTATTGCAGTAACCGCACAGGCTATGCCTGAAGATCGTCAGAAATGCATTGAGGTAGGTGCTAATGATTATGTTTCAAAGCCTATTGATGTAGACCTTTTACTAATGGCAATAGAAAAAATTTCATAGATGCTGGAACCAAGTATCGTAAAAGATGAAGAAATAGAATATCTGATCAACGATGTCTATGAAATGTATGGTTATGACTTTTCCGGTTATAGCAGGGCTTCGTTTAAAAGAAGGGTAAATAGGATATGCCTTTTGGACAGATTTACCAGCTTTGCGGAACTTAGATATACCCTTATGAATGATGCGGAATATTTAAAACGCTTTGTAGAAGAAGTTACGGTAAACGTCACAGAAATGTTTCGGGATCCTTCTTTTTTTAAAGCATTACGGGAAAAAGTTTTGCCCCAATTAGGCACTTATCCGCTGATCAGGATCTGGATTGCTGGTTGCTCTACGGGAGAAGAAGCCTATTCTATCGCTATTTTATTGAAAGAAGCAGGGCTGTATGATAAATCCCTGATTTATGGTACAGATTTGAATCCTGCGGTTCTTGAGACAGCCAGAGCCGGTGTTTTCCCGTTATACCAGATGAAATTATATTCTGAAAACTATATGCTTTCAGGAGGGAAACGTGATTTTTCAGATTACTATACAGCCAATTATGATAGTGTAAAGTTTGATAAAAGCTTACAGGAAAAACTTATTTTATCTACCCACAACCTGGTTTCAGACAGTTCTTTCAATAGTTTTCAGCTGATTATATGCAGAAATGTTCTGATTTATTTTGATAGAGAACTCCAGGAAAGAGTTTTTAAACTTTTTGACAACAGCCTGGAAAATTTAGGCTTTCTGGCTTTGGGAGCAAAAGAAACACTTAGGTTTTCCACCATTGAAAAGAATTATCATCAGATTGAAGACCAGAAAATCTGGAAAAAGCTTGATCATCATTAATAAACAATGCTATGGAATCACAGAGAAACATTGAATTAATTGTTATAGGAGGATCAGCAGGCAGTTTACAGGTCATTATTGAAATGATCAAAAACCTGAATAATATCCTGAAAATCCCAATTGTAGTGGTGGTTCACCGTAAAGCTCAATCAGGAGACATTCTGAGAACTTTATTACAGCAGTTTACGAAGATACCGGTGATAGAAGTAGAAGATAAAACTGAAATGGACAATAATGCCATTTATATTGTTCCGGCAGATTATCATTTGCTGTTTGAGAATAAGAAAAATATGTCATTGGACAGCTCAGAAAAAATGAATTATTCCCGTCCTTCAATAGATGTTACCTTCAGGTCTGCAGCCGAAATTTATGGAGAGAATATGATTGGAATTCTTCTGTCCGGAGCTAATGCAGATGGAGTAGAAGGGCTGTCTTATATTAAAAAAAATAACGGTCAGGTATGGATTCAGGATCCTGAAACGGCAGAAGTGGAATATATGCCCAAACATGCAGTAGAAGAAATAGATTATGACCAAATTATCAAACCGGATAATCTGGCAGATTATATCAATCAGTTGTAATAGAATAACCTAAATAATATGAACAAAAAGAAAATTTTAATTTTTGATGATGACGCTGCTATTTTGGAAGTGATCACCATCATATTTGAAGAGAATGGCTACGAGGTCAGAATCTCAGAAACCTCACATGATATTCTGGAGAAAGTGGCAGAATACCATCCCGATGTTATTCTGATGGATAACTGGATTCCGAGAATCGGAGGAGTGGAAGCCACAAAACTTCTGAAAAACAGTGATGAATTTAATCACATTCCTGTAATTTATGTTACGGCAAACAATGATATTGCTGCTTTAGCTTCTGAAGCACAGGCAGATGATTATGTTTCAAAACCTTTTAATCTGGATGATCTTGAAGAAATGGTGGCAAAGCATATAAAAGAGCAGGTGTAAATCTTTCGACTTTCCAAATAAAAAATCTCTCAAACTTTGAGAGATTTTTTTATGTATTGTTCAGATCAGAAATCATTTGATTTTTCGTTACGTGATAACTGTTGATGTTATGAATTAAAGAACGTAATAAAAGATAAAGCTGGGGATTTTCTATAATGACATGAGAAAATGTCTGCACAAGGATTAATTTTTTTGAAACTATGTTATGTGCAGTTATATATTCAGAGCTAAGATCAATGTCAATATTTAATTCCTTATTCACCTTAAGTTTAAAATATTCATCTATTAAATACTTATCATTAATCAGGTCTAAAGATTCTATTTTCGTTTCGTCCATAATGTTGATAATTAAACATTAAAATACAAATGTTATACCGTACATAGGAAAAAACAGATGAAATTATAACATAATAAAGAACAATCTGATAGGCTCAATAATTCAGTTTAGAATGAATAGGTTTTCAAGAATTCTAAAAACCTTTTTATGAAAGGGTATATGAATAAAAGAATCTGCCCTTTAGGGGCAGACTCAGTAGATAAATACATCTCATTTTTTTAATTAGACAACAATAAAAAGCACAGCCGACAATGCTGTGCTTAAATTTTTATTTCAAATTTAATTGCAATTTCAAGAGTAGTAAGAAAAGCAAATAAAGTTTCCACTTCGATGTTTATTACATAGTAAATGTAGTAATAATTTTAATACGAAATATGAATTTAATGTTAAAATTCACAAGTTATCCACATTTTTTTGTGGATAAGTCTGAAGCTAATTTAAAATCCAGGTTTTTGCGGTCTCAATATCCATATCCTGACCCTCTTTATATTCCACAGGAACGTCCGGATCAATTTTCCCGTAATAGACTTTCCCGTTTCGGTCCATTTCATAAGAAGAAGCCAGAGCAAAGCTTTTACCGTCGCTTAACGGATAAACACTGTTGGCTGAAGTATAACCTGCCGATGGTTTTCCAAAGAGTTTTACATTGCTTTTTCCAATAAATGCAATTGTTGTAGCTTCTCCGGAACTGGCTGTGCTAGGGCCTATCAGAACTGCAATTTTAGTATGTCCGCTTTTAAGGTCATAAGGTTCTGCAATTTTGTTATCACCAAACTTTCTGTTCTTATAAATCCATGGAGATTTTTTGTCTTTGTAAACAAAATATCCCAATGTACCTTCTCCAATCAGGCTTCCGAGACCTGAAATCATAGGGTACATATTTCCTCCTGTATTGCCTCTCAGATCTACAATCCAGCCTTTAATCGTATTTTCAGAGTCCAGTTTTTTAATCATATTGTGGATCTGTAAGGCAAAATCATTTCCAACCTCTGTGTTTAAGGAACCAAAACCGGGAACTGAAATATAACCAATATGCTGGTCTATCAGTCTGGAATCGGGTTTTGCTTCATTTGTATTGCTTTTCTTTTGCTTTTCAGAACGCTCTTTTCCGGAAATAAATGAATGATTATCACCAGCCTGTCTTAGATTTTGTATAATATAACCCAATGCAGGATCGGTATCATCAATAGTTTTCATTCCTTTTGAAAGATGTTGAAGATTGGTATCAATATTTTTCCAATCTAATTGATCTGAAAAAATTGAATTCTTTTTTACAATATTTTTAAAGTCCTGAATGTATTTTGAAGATACTTTTGAAGGTTCTTCATTTGAAAATGAAATTGTATTCAGCTCAAAATGATCGAACCAAACAGTTCCGCTTCCTGAGAATACTCCTCCAAGAAGAAGACTTTTTACATTTTTATCAACAGTGAAAATCAAAGAATATTTCGTCCAGTCTTTATTGACGGCTATAGCCTTTTGCTGTGATTCTGAATTTCCAAAGTCAATCATCTTTCCATTTTCGTCCTTCACTTGAGTCCATAGATTGATTTTCCCATTGATGTTCTCGGATTTTATATAAGCACTGATTTCTATTTTCTGTAATTGCTGAATATTAAGAGGAACTTTTTGAGAAAAAGATTGGAAATTTTTGGAATTATCAGATTTTCCTGTCAGCTGCATAGAAGCTTTTCCCCCGAAATATTGGGTGTAATCTATTTTCCCTTCGTATGAATCTGTTTTTTTTATATTCCAATGGTTGGGTAATCCATCGGTCATGTTTTCAAAACCGGCATTTTGTATTTGAGCTTCCACCGAACAGACCAAAAATGCTGCTACAATAGTGCAGGTCAATTTTTTCATAAGTTATTAATTTCAGCTAAAATAAAAGAACTCGCCAAAAAAATCATACTTTGTTAACAAATTTTAGTAATGGTTTAGAAGGATTAACAGTTTATCATCAAAAGGAAGCTGCTAAAAGGTAGGATCGATTGTACTTCATCAATCGTTTATCTGACAGTATAAAAGAATGACCTTAACTCATCTGCAAATAGATAAGGTAATTCCAATGCAGCAAAGTGACCTCCTTCATTCATCTTTTTAAAGCTGGTTACGTTCACAAAACGTTCTGCCCATTCTTTCGGAAACTGAGCCTCACGGGGAAATACAAGTACTCCTGCAGGAACATTGCTTTTTTGATGAACTTGTGCGCCGCTCCATAAAGCCGCTGCATCTTCTTTGTACATTCTGGCAGAAGATCCTATGGTTTGTGTTACCCAATAGATCATAATATTAGTAAGCAATTCATCTTTTCCTCCGAATGCTGCTTCAATCAATTCCGGTGGTGCGCCTGCGTTGGTAAAGCTTATGATCCATGCTGCCAGCCCGACAGGAGAGTCATTGAGACCATAAGCAAGAGACTGAGGCTTGGTAGACTGTACCATGGCATAAGCACCTTCACTATACCACCATTGCTGGACAAACTGTGCGAATTGCTGTTCCTCTTCACTCATTGTGGTGAAATCTTCCTGACCGGTAGGATAGCCTACATCTGTGAGGTGAACGGATTCCAGTACTTCAGGATATTTCGAAGTCAGTGCTTTTACTACGCCCATTCCTATATCTCCTCCGGCAGCACAGAATTTTTCATAGCCAAGCACTTCAGTCATCAGTTTTTTCCAGAGATCTGCCACTCTTTCGCTGCTGACTGCTGTTTTATCAGAAAAGCCAAATCCCGGAATGGAAGGAATAACAAGATCAAAGCTCTGTTCACCTTCGGTAAGCAATGGAATAATTTTATGAAAACGGTAATAGCTATCCGGCCAGCCATGAGTAAGAATCAATGGTTTGGGATGAGGACCTTTTCCTCTTATGTATTGAAAATGGATCAGAATTCCGTCGATCAGGGCGATATACTGAGGATGTTGATTCAATTGCTGTTCTTGCATTCTCCAGTCGTAATGATTGATCCAATAGTCGGTAAGTTCTTTCAGGTAAGCTTCGTTGGTGCCGTAGTTCCAGCCAGAATTTTCGGGTTCTCCCGGCCAGCGGGTATTTTGTAAACGGTTTTTAAGATCGGTTATTACTGATTCGGGAATGTTTACTGTAAAGGGTTCCATATTATTATATTTTATTGGTGTAAAGTGGATTTGGTGGAATAAGTTGATATTAAGATGGTTATCAAAGTTAAAAACTTTCTCTTTTAATAAATGTTGTCAAAATCATAAATTTTAAATTTTTTAATAAAGAAAAAATGTAACTTTAATTCATTAAAATCTCGTAATACATATTACTGTGAGTCAGGTTCTTTTTAACCTGAACATCTTAGGTTCAATTTTCTGAACCCAATATCTTTATTATATCATATCTAAAAGCAAAGACAATATGTCATTTGTATTATCAGCGGTCATTAGCGGTTAATCTGCTTCTGATTATTGATGTTTAATAATTAAAAAAATCATTATGAAAACCTATAAAATTGCCGTGATCGGCGGAACCGGAAAATCCGGACAATATCTGGTACAAAACCTTCTTGAAAAAGGATATTCTCTTAAACTTTTATTAAGGCATCCTGAGAGTTTCACCCTCCAAAATCCATTAATTGAAGTGGTAAAAGGAGATGCAAGGGATGAAAGAGCTATCCATACTTTGATTGAAGGAACCAATCTTGTCATAAGTACTTTAGGACAACCAAAAGGAGAGAAGTCTATATTCAGCGATGCTGCAAAAAATATCATTTCTGCAATGAATCATCATGGAATCAGGCGATATATTGTAACTACGGGTTTGAGTGTAAATACACCGTTCGATTATAAAAATGAAAGGGTAGAAATGGCGACAGACTGGATGTACCAAAACTATCCCGAGACTACAGCAGATAAACAGCGAGAATATGAATTTCTTCTGGATAGCAACCTAGATTGGACATTGGTAAGACTCCCTCTGATTCATCTTACAGAGGACAATTTTCCAACGGAAACAAGCCTTACAGATTGTAAAGGAGAAGGAATCAGTGCTGCAGATCTTGCGGAGTTTTTGGTTTCTCAGATTGGCAATTCTGAATATATCAGGCAAAGTCCGTTCTTGTATAATCTGAGAGAGTAAAAAATATATAAAGAAGAAACTGCCACATAAGTGTGGCAGTTTTTTATTAGTATCAAGATTTTCTATTTCTTACGTCCATACATCAGAATGCGTTTAAATGCATAGATAGCAGGGTATTTTGTAAACCTTTTTGCAATACGCGATTTAAATTCAGAGATGAATTTTTCTTTATGTTCTCCTTCAAGACGCTCTAAATAAGGCAATAATGCAGTTCCTGAAATAAACTCATATAAGGCTTCGTGATCATGTGCAATGATAGGATAAACCTTCTGAAATATTTCTATATCCTGAATTCCGTTATCAAATAATATCTGGGCATAATCATCCATTGAAAGCACCGGAGAATCACGGTTAAAATGATTTAATTGGGATGAATAAGGCTCCTCATCTGCCATTTCCGTTAGAATCTGGTTCAGAATATTTTCTTTCTGAACGGGCATTTGTATGGCTAATTGTCCATTTTGTGAAAGCAGTCCAATGATTTTAGGAAATAAAGTTTCATGATCATCAGCCCACTGTAAAGCGGCATTACTGAACACAAGATCCCATTTCTGGTCAGATTGTGCTGTTTCTTCAATAGTCTGAAGTTTAAAATGAAGATTATTATTTTCAAATTTTTTAGATTTTTCAAGCATTTCTGCTGATGAATCTATTCCTAAGAATGTAGAACCTGTCAGTTTTTCCGTAAGAATAGAGGTTTGTTCTCCGGTTCCACAGCCTAAGTCAATGGCTTTTATATTATTTTCAGGCTTGATTAATGCTGTTAAATCATAAAAAGGTTTGTAACGTACATCTTTGTATTGATCATATAATTCGGGATTCCAGGGCATAAAGAATAATTTTGTAATGGGTTAATAAGTTGAATAAAGATAGAGAATCTAAATAAAAAATCGGCTGTTTTAAAACAGCCGATTGTATTTATTGTTCCAATTTTTCTTTGATGTATTTTGCCGTATAGGACTTTTTATTTTTAGTCAGATCTTCCGGTGTTCCTGCAAATACAACTTCACCACCATGTTTTCCGGCTTCCGGACCGATATCGATAATATAATCGGCACATTTGATGATATCAGGCTGATGTTCAATAACAATCACCGAATGTCCAAGATCAATCAATGCCTGCAATGATTTAAGTAATTTCTGAATATCATGGAAGTGAAGTCCTGTAGAAGGTTCATCAAAAATGAATAACGTTTTATCTGTTGTTACGCCTTTTACAAGGAATGAAGCCAGTTTCACACGTTGTGCCTCACCACCGGAAAGGGTGGAGGAGCTTTGCCCCAGCTGCAGATAGCCTAAACCTACTTCCTGCAAAGGTCTCAACTTCGTTACGATCTTTTCTTCATTATTATCTTTAAAGAATGCCAATGCTTCATCTACCGTCATATGAAGGATATCAGAGATGTTTTTCTCATCAAATCTTACTTCAAGAATTTCATTTTTGAATCGTGTTCCTTTACAAACTTCACATTCGAGCTCAATGTCTGCCATAAACTGCATGGAAACATTGATCACACCTTCTCCTTTACATTCATCACATCTTCCGCCATCCACGTTGAAAGAGAAATGTTTAGGTTTATAGCCCATCATTTTGGCTACTTTCTGCTTGGCAAAAAGATCACGGATATCATCGTAAGCTTTTAAGTATGTTACAGGGTTTGAACGGGATGATTTTCCGATTGGGTTTTGATCAATCAATTCAATATTTTTGATCAGTTTCTTAGGGAATTCTACAGAATCATAGTCTCCTTTTTTACCACCCATTCCAAGCTGGATCTGAATGTCATTGGTAAGGATTTCTTTCATCAAAGTAGATTTTCCGCTTCCTGAAACTCCGGAAATGACTACCAGACTTTCCAAAGGAACGTCTACATCTATATTTTTAAGATTATTCTGACGGGCTCCTTTAATATGAATCCATTCTTTTCCTTTTCTTCTTTTCTTCGGAACTTCAATTTCAAGTCTTCCGGTAAGATATTCTGAAGTAAGGGTGTTGGCTTTTTTCAGGTCTTTATAATCCCCTGCAAATACCAGTTCACCACCAAGATAACCCGCTTCCGGACCGATATCAATAATATAATCCGCAGCTCTCATCACATCTTCATCGTGCTCTACTACAATAACGGTATTTCCAAGATCACGAAGGTTTTTCAATACTTCGATCAGGTTTTCGGTGTCTTTAGAGTGCAGCCCGATAGAAGGCTCATCCAGAATATAAATAGAACCTACCAAAGAACTTCCTAAACTGGTTGCTAAGTTAATTCTCTGGCTTTCTCCTCCTGAAAGGGTATTGGACGTTCTGTTTAAGGTTAAATATCCTAAACCTACCTTTAATAAGAATTCCAGGCGGGTGGTGATTTCATAGATCAGTCTTTTAGCGACTTCTTTGTCGTGATCTGAAAGCTTTAATCCATTAATGACCGGAGCCAGCTCATCCAAAGGAAGTTCAATCATTGATTGAATATTATGTCCGTCTACTTTTACCCAGCTTGTTTCTTCACGAAGTCTCAATCCTTCACATGTTGGACAAAGGGTTTTTCCTCTATAACGGGAAAGCATTACTCTGTACTGGATTTTGTATAGATTTTCTTCAAGCATTTTGAAGAAATTATTGATGCAAGGGAAATTACTCTTTCCGTCACCTTTCCAAAGGAAATTTTTCTGTTCTTTTGTTAGCTGATGATAAGGTTTGTGGATAGGGAAGTCACCTGCTTTTTTGATGAAATCTTTTTTCCATTCGCTCATCGTTTCTCCTCTCCAGCAGACAACGGCATCTTCGTAGATGGATAATGTTTTATTAGGAACTACAAGATCCTCGTCAATTCCGATTACTTTTCCGTATCCTTCACATGCCGGACATGCTCCGTATGGGTTATTAAAGCTGAAAAAATGAACATTGGGTTCAAGGAACTCCATGCCGTCCAGCTCAAATTTATTAGAGAATTCCTTTATTTTTTCCGTTTCTGTGTTCTTTAGTGAACAATAGCCGCGTCCTTCATAGAACGCCATTTGAATAGAGTCTGCAAGTCTTTGTAAAAAACTTTCGTCCTCTTCGTACGAGAAACGGTCGATCACAAGATTGATGATCATACCTTTTTCAGGAGTAAAACCAAAACTTTCCAAATCTTCAATTCCGGCAAGATTTCCATTGATTTCAAGCCTTGTGAAACCTGCCAGTTTTAAAATATTTAAGGTTTCCTTAAAATTATCAACATCATATTCCAAAGGAGCGGTCAGGAGAAAAGAAGTATCCTTTTTAGAAGCTTTAATAAAGTCTACCACATCAGACACTGAATCTTTTTTTACTTCTTCTCCGGAAACCGGTGAAAAGGTTTTCCCGATTCTTGCAAATAAAAGCTTCATATAATCGTAGATTTCCGTAGAAGTTCCTACCGTAGAACGAGGATTGGAAGAAATTACTTTCTGCTGGATGGCAATAGAAGGCGCAAGTCCTTTGATATCATCCACTTTTGGTTTTTCTAATTTTCCCAAAAACTGACGGGCATAAGAACTTAAACTTTCTACATATCTTCTCTGTCCTTCAGCATAAATAGTATCAAAGGCCAAAGAGGATTTTCCACTTCCTGAAACTCCTGTAATAACAATAAGTTTATTTTTCGGAATCAGGACGTCTATATGTTTCAGATTGTTAAGATGTGCATTCTTAACGAAAATCTGTTTTTTTATGTCTATTTCTGTTGTGTTAGCCATATTTTGTTTATTCATAAAAGTAACTGTAAAGCATTAAAACTTTCAGTATAATGGTGTTTTGCCTTAGAATTTTCCTAGGCTGTCATCAATTGAACTTTTACATGTATTCCCTAATTCATCTGATATTCTGCAGCTATATTTTTTTAGATTGCCGACAGAATTACCATTGAAAAAAGAATAATTTCATCGTAAAATTAAGACCCACAAAATTACGAAATTTTAGCGAAAAATTTACGCTTATCTTATTGTTAAAAATTGTTATTATCAACATGAAATAAGAAGTCGAAAAAGGAAATAGATCTGTTGGTGAATGATAAAAATGAATATTTTTTGTGGACTTAATTTTGTTTTACGGTTTATTTTACAGTGTTTTATATAATTTTTAAAAATATATTGTGTTTTTTTATTTAACTATTGTTTTATGTTGTAAAATTATTTAAAATTGTAGCCGTAAATATGTAATATAGAAATGAGAAAATTATTCAGAGATCTAGTTACACATTTAATGAGAAAAAGATAAAATTACTCCCTCACACAGATGCAGCATTATGTTGCATCTTTTTTTATGACAACTATCATTTGCCTGTCTTGGTGAACTCCCTTACTTTTGGACTCTGTTAAAAAACGACGAAAACGATTATGATCAAAAAGATAGGAAGTGCTTTTTTTCTGGGATCTTTACTTTGGGTACATGCACAGGAAAAGACAACAGATATTGAAAGCATCGAATTTCAGGGAAAATTTATCTCTACACCTTATAAAAGTGCCAATCAGAACATCAGTGTTATCACCAGAGAAGACATTGTAAATTCTCCGGCTAAAAGTATAGACGAAATCCTTCAACAGGTACCAGGAATGGATATCAGAAGGAGAGGTGCTAATGGCGTGCAGAGTGATATCGGTTTTCGTGGTAGTTCTTTTGAGCAGGTTTTGCTGCTTCTGAACGGAATCAGAATGAATGATTCCCAGACCGGACATAATAATATGAATATTCCGGTAGATCTGGATGAAGTAGAAAAGATAGAGATTATTAAAGGCCCTGCAGCACGACGTTTCGGACAGAATGCTTATGCCGGTGTGATTAATATCGTTACCAAAACTACCCCAGGGAAGAAAGTGAAAATCAGTGCGGAAGGAGGTGATTATGGTTCTTATGGTCTTGGATTCAATGCACAGATTGGAAATGAGAAATTTACCAACTCTCTTCAAGCCAATTCTGCTTCTTCGGAAGGGTATATGTTCAATACGGATTATGAAATCAGAAATGTATTTTATCAGGGAAAGCTGAATATTAAAAACGGAGATGTGAGAGTACAGGCGGGGTTTTCGGAAAAGAAATTCGGGGCCAATGGTTTTTATGCTTCCAGTGCTGCCACCAAACAGTATGAAGAAACACAAGCGTCTATCGTAAGTGTGGCTCACCAGCAGACTTTTGGAAAGCTGAAGCTTAATTCTAACGTATACTGGAGAAGAGGACAGGATATGTACCTTTATGACCGATGGAATCCGGATTTTTACCGAAATATGCACATCGGAAATAATGTGGGTGGAGAAGTGAATTCCAGCTATCAGTGGGGATTGGGAACAACCGGAATTGGGGTTGAATTGAGAAAAGAATTTTTAGTAAGCAGTAATTTGGGTGATCGAAACCGTTTTGTATCTCAGGTTTTCTTTGAACATCATTTTTCATTACTGGATAAAAAACTGAACATCAGTCCGGGAATTTCATGGGCTAATTATTCTAAGGAAGGAAATTTCTTTTATCCGGGGCTTGATGTAGGCTATAACTTTAGTGCCAATTCTAAAATCTATGGAAACATCGCAAAAGTACACCGTGTACCCACTTTTACCGAACTTTATTATGTAAGCAAAACGGAACAGGGAAACCCGGATTTACAGCCTGAAAATGCTTTGTCATCAGAAGTAGGATATCAATATCAAAATAATAGAATTTTGGCAAAAATCAGCGGGTTTTTAAGAAATTCCAGCAACTCTATTGACTGGATAAAAAAAGACCTGAGTGATAAAGTATGGTATGCTCAGAATGTAGGAGATATTAAAACCAAAGGAATCGAGGCAGAGTGGAGTCATAGACCGACAGACTGGTTAAAATATACAGTTGGCTACACATATATTGACAGCAAATATGAAGAAAAAGCTGGTGTGGTTTCAAGATATATTCTGGACAATCTGAAACATCAGTTTGTTTCCAAGCTAGAGGTGAAATTCCTGAAAAACTTTACCAATGAGCTTGTTTACCGCTACAATGAAAGAGTCAATCTGGGTACATATAATCTTGTAGATGAGAAGCTGAGCTTTGCTAAAAAAGATTACTCAGTATATGTGTTGATTAACAATTTGACCAACACAAAATATACCGAAGCATTTGGGGTGGGAATGCCGCAAAGATGGTTCCATATTGGTTTTTCTTATACAATCAATATTAAGTAATTGTTAATTTGAACATGAATAAAAGTTAATATTAACAAATTGTTAAAAAATATACATTTGCAAAAATTTTTTATGAAACGTCTTATAGGCTTAGGTTTATTACTTGGAATATCTTTTTTTAAAGCACAGGAACACATTTCCAGCTTCAATGCAGTGACTCTGACCTATAAGTTTCATCCGAAATTTTTCCTTTATGCTGAAGGGCAGATGCGTGGTAACGAAGATTATACCTACCCTGATTATTATGAAATAAAAGGGGGATTAGGGTATAATCTTACCAAAAACCACAAACCTTTTGTGGGGCTTGGAAGATATGTTAACTATAAAGAACATAGTCTGAGCAGAGAAGAGTTCAGGGTATGGCTTCAGGACGTTATTGATATCAAGAAAGGTATTGTAAAGTTTGAAAACCGTTTCCGTGCTGAAAAGAGCTGGTTTTACGAGCCAAAAACAGATCAGACTTCCCAGAGAATGCGTTACAGATACCGTCTGAACGTAAGTGTTCCTTTAAATGCAAAAACCATCAAAAAAGGAACTGTTTTCGCCAATGCTTATGACGAGGTGTTCTTTGTCTCTCCGATGAAGCCTACTTTCGCCAGAAATAGAGTCTATGGCGGTTTCGGCTATCAGATCGATGATTATTTCGGTATTGTGAGCGGATATCTGTGGCAGCGTGAATTTGAAGCAAAAGGAAACAAAAATTTACATTTCGTTTACCTTGCGTTAAACATCAATATTGACGGAACAAACCACCATACGAAAACTTACGATTTCCCGGGTGCGGATTAATACTTCTCTATCAGATAACGATAAGCTTTCAGATATTTATTAAATCTTTTGATATCCTTAGGAGTAAGCTCTCTGTTTACTCTTCTAAGGTCCATATTATCACGAAGATCATTCAGTTTTACAGCTACAGAAAGGAGAGATCGTTCCGTCCTTTTGATGAATTCATCATAGTCTTCTTCCGGATCAAGCTTTGTAAGGCAGCTGATGGCAAAAATAATATATTCAGGGAATCCTTCCGATCTTAAATAATCCAGGCTGAATTCCAGTGGGTGATCCTCCACAACATCGTGCAGAACCCCTACAATCTTTTCATCCAGTGTTTTACCATAATTCATTACACGCATTACATGGGCAATGTATGGAGCATGGTATTTATCGGTTTGTCCTTTATGAGCCTTATCGGCGATTTTGATTGCTTTATTCAGTAATTCTTCTTTTGTCATTTCTAATGAAAAATAGAGTACAAAAATAAAAAATGCCTTAAAAAAATAAGGCATTTTATGAAGAATATTTTATATGATTTTAAAAGTTTGTTTCATCCTCTATATGAGCATGTGGAGCATTGTTTTTTACGGATTCTATTCCGTTTTCCATGCCATTGTCAGATTCATACATCTGACTGGTTCCTATGATTTGTCCGTTTCCTGCCTTTAGATTAAAATAGCACCTGCCGTCATTGGCCGTATTTCTTTCAAATTTTGCATCTTCCTGTGCATTGGTCTTTACAGATCCGATTCCACTTTCGCAGGATGGTTTGGTACTGTATCCCTGGCTGGTTAAAATAACCTGCCCGTTTCCAGCTTTGAGGTTGAACTGAAAGTCTCCGTTTGTTCTTTTAGAGATAATAAATTTTCCCATGGTAATAGTTTTTAGTTTGTGTTAGGTTATTTGGATGGTAGTATTTTTTTCCGATTGACCTGAAACCTATCAGGAGTAATTGTATTTAAAATTTTATATTGTGAATAATCCTTTGAAGGTTCTTTTAAAGCCAGATAAAGAGTAGTGTCATTGGGCTTAACCGTTAATATTTTGTAAAGTTCTTTTTGAGGTTGATCCGGTTTCAGAGCAAAATATCCCGGGAATTTTCCTTTAGCAACAATTTTTGTGGTATCCATCTTGGGTACAGGAAGTAAATTATCTTTTTTTTGTGCTGAAAAAGTAACGGAAATAAGGAGTATTGGAAATAATAAAATTTTCATGTGTTATGTAATTTAAAATAAAAATAATGATTTTTTTTGAATAACATTGCTAAATACCGTTAATTTCAATGGATGTCATAATTAATAAAGATCAAAAAAGCGCCTCAAAAATTGAGGCGCTGAATCAAATTTATGTTATTAAGACTAATAAGCTCCTTTCTCTATATAGTGAGCTGCTACTTTTTCAGTAAGCGCTACTACATTCGGATGGTTGGTATATTTAGTGAATCTTCTTAATCCTGAAAGCATCATTCTCTGCTCATCTCCTTCAGCGAAAGAAACAATTCCTTCTTTAGCTGCAGTAATGATTTTCTCAACCGCTTTGTAAAGATTTAACTGAGCCATAGCTGCTTCTACAGATTCAGGAGAAAAGTGTTTTTCTGCTCTTAATACTGCAGATTCTGCCATGTAGATCTGGTTAAGGATTTCAGAAGCATTCAATAATAAATGCTGTTGTTTTTCAATATCCATCATGTATTTCTGAAGAGCTGCTCCGGAAACCATTAAGAATACTTTCTTAAGGTTTGCTATAATCGCTTTTTCTTCACTCATAAATTCTGAATAGTCAGGAACTTCAAATGAAGGAATACCCATTAATTCTTTACTGATAGCCATTGCAGGAGATAAAAGATCCAATTCACCTTTCATTGCTCTCTTGATCAGCATTCCTACTGCTAATAATCTGTTGATTTCATTGGTCCCTTCATAGATTCTTGAAATTCTTGAATCTCTCCAAGCTGCTTCCATAGGAGTGTCTTCAGAGAATCCCATCCCTCCGTATACCTGGATCCCTTCATCTGCTGTATGCTGAGCAAGGTCAGAAACGAATACTTTAAGGATTGAACATTCTACAGCGAATTCTTCAACACCTTTCAGCTCTGCTTCCTGATGGCTTAATCCACTTGCTACTAATTCATCAATTTTATCCTGCACGTTTTTAGCAGCTCTGTAAGAACCAGCTTCACTTACGAAAACTCCGGTTGCCATTTCAGCAATTTTCTTTCTGATCGCTCCGAAAGTTGCAATAGAAACCCCAAATTGTTTTCTTTCGTTAGAATACTGGATAGAGTGGTTTAAGATTCTTCTCTGTGCATCAAGACATGCTGCAGCCAGTTTGATACGGCCTACGTTCAATGCATTTAAAGCGATTTTGAAACCATTGTTTCTTTCTCCTAAAAGATTTTCCACAGGGATCTTCATATCATTGAAGAAAACCTGACGGGTAGAAGAAGCACGGATACCTAATTTGTGTTCTTCCTCTCCGAACGTTAAGCTTCCAGGGTTTTCAAGTTCAGATCTGTTGATTACAAACCCTGTGATATTTTTATCATCATCAATTTTAGCGAATAATGTAAATGTATCTGCAAATCCTGCATTAGAGATCCACATTTTCTGTCCGTTGATGATATAATGTTTTCCGTCTTCGGAAAGTTTTGCTTTTGTTTTTCCTGAATTGGCATCAGAACCAGCATCCGGCTCTGTCAGACAGTAAGCCCCGAATTTTGTTCCTGTTGCTAAATCCGGAAGGTATTTTTTCTTTTGTTCTTCAGTTCCGTAAAGAACGATTGGCAACGTTCCAATTCCGGTGTGTGCTCCATAAGCCGTAGCCAATGAACCTGTAGTTCCGGAAATATAATCACAAGCAAGCATTGTTGTCACAAAGCCCATTCCAAGACCTCCGTATTCTTCAGGAACAGCGATTCCCAGCATTCCCATTTCGCCCAGTTTACGCATTGTTTCTTCAGTGAATGCATAATCTTTCTTTTCGAAACGCTCTCTTTGGGGAACAACCTCTCTATCTATAAATTCCTTCGCAGAATCACGAAGCATTTTTTGTTCTTCATTCAGTTCTTCAATACTGAAAATTTCGTTTGCAGGAATTTGTTTGATTAGGAATTCCCCGCCTTTAAGTATATTGCTCATTTGTTATTATTTTAAATTTTAGATTATAAATTTTAAATTAGATTTTGTTATTATAAATTTTCAGATGATGTTTTAATGATTTTAGTCAATATATTAATGATCATTTCAATATCTATTAAATATGAATTGATCTCAATTTGAACGAGATTTGAAGAATGATAAAGTTTTAACCAATATCTTGTTTCTCTTGCCTCTTTATTTGCAATTGAAAGCTTTGAAATAAAATCCTTTTTAGATTGAGCGGCTATAGCTTCTTCTACATTTGCTCCAATTGAGGTTCCTGAACGAAGAATCTGCTTTGATAAAATAAACTTCTTTTGAGATTTACATTCAGTATAAAATTGAATTATTCTTAAAGCAAAATCAAAAGTTTTTATTTGAATCAAATTATCTTCTTTGAAACTCATTACATCTAAAATTTATAATTTAAAATCTATAATTGATTAAAGTAGTTCAAAAATAGAAGCCGCACCTTGACCTGTTCCTACGCACATAGAAACCATTCCGTATTTGTTGCCACGTCTTCTCATTTCGTCAAGAAGCTGAACGGTAAGTTTCGTTCCTGTGCATCCAAGCGGGTGTCCAAGGGCAATAGCTCCTCCGTTTACGTTTAAGATATCAGGGTTTAGTCCTAATTCTTTTTTGATAGCAACTGATTGAGAGGCAAAAGCTTCATTAAGTTCAATCAAATCAATATCTTTTAATTCTAAACCTGCTTGTTTCAATGCTTTTGGAATAGCATAGATAGGTCCCATTCCCATGATTCTTGGTTCTAATCCGGCAGCTGCGTAAGCTACTAATCTTGCCTCAGGCTCCAGTCCTAATTCTTTTACCATTTCCTCACTCATTACCATTACAAAAGCGGCTCCGTCACTCATTTGAGAAGAGTTTCCGGCAGTTACGCTTCCTCCGTTGGCGAATACAGGTCTTAGTTTTGCTAATCCAGCTAAAGAAGTATCAGCTCTAGGCCCTTCATCTACTGAGAAATCAAACTTTTTAGTCTGCAGTTTCTGATTTTCGTCAAGGAAATTATATTCTACGGGAATTGAAACAATCTGGTTGGCAAATTTTCCTTCCTGATTGGCTTTTAAAGCTTTCATATGAGATTCAAAAGCAAACTGATCCTGTTCTTCTCTTGTAATATTATATTGTTTGGCTACTTCTTCCGCTGTGTAACCCATTCCCCAGTAATAATCAGGGTTTGTTTTTGCGATATCTGTTTCAGGAACCGGCTTGTAACCTCCCATCGGGATATATGACATAGATTCAGTACCACCGGCAATGATACAGTCTGCCATACCAGCCTGGATTTTTGCAGAAGCAATAGCAATTGCCTCACTTCCTGAAGCACAGTATCTGTTTACGGTTACTCCCGGTACTTTATCAGTATTTAACCCCATCAAAGAGATCAGACGTGCCACATTCAGCCCTTGTTCAGCTTCTGGCATCGCATTTCCTACGATAAGGTCATCAATTCTGTTTTTATCTAATTGTGGTAGCTCAGCCATTAATTTTTCAATAACGGTAGCTGCCATGACATCAGGTCTTGTAAATCTTAAACTTCCTTTTGGAGCTTTTCCAACGGCTGTTCTGAAACCTTTTACTATGTATGCTGTTTTCATTTTTTGTTTAATTAAATTGTTTTAAGAATTTTTTGCCTCGTAGAGGTAAACTGTTCATAGATATTTGTTTATGCTTTTTGAGGAGCTCCGTAGGAGCGACCTGTTAATCATTAATCCATTCAAATAAATATTTTGGATCATATTCTATCTCAAATTTTGACATAAAATCCAGATATTCTTCTCTAAAAGTTTTCTTTTTATGATGTTCTTCCTGCTCTAAAATATACTTTACAACAGAATCAACACTGCTTTTAGAATAAGAAAAAGCTCCATACCCTTCCTGCCAATTGAATTTTCCATTGATCCATCCTTTTTCGTTGATGAATTTTGAAGAACCCGCTTTAATATCTCTTACTACATCTGAAACCGAATATGTCGGATTCATACTTATAAGAATATGGACATGGTCCGGCATTGCAAAAACTGCGAATAATTTTTGATCTCTATTGGAAACAATACCTGTTATAAACCGATGCAATTCTTCTCTGTTTTCTTTTGAAATCAGATTTTGTCTTCCTTTTACAGCGAAAACAATTTGAATATAAATCTGAGTGTAGGTATTTGCCATATATTAACAGGTCGCCTCTACGAGGCTCTCCAATCTTTAAATTATTCATGCTATTAACAGTTCGCTCCTACGGAGCTTCCCATTAGTTTCTCAAAGGTTTCCCGTTTTGCAACATATATTGAATTCTCTCAAGAGTTTTTCTCTCACCACAAAGCTGAAGGAAGGTTTCTCTTTCAAGGTTCAATAGGTACTGTTCTGTTACTACTGTTGGTTCAGATAGATTTCCACCTACCATTACGTTGGCCAGTTTATCTGCAATTTTCTTATCGTGTGCAGAGATAAAGTTTCCGGTTAGCATCTGGTCTGTTCCTACATAGAACATTCCTAATGCATCTTTACCAAGAACTTTTACTTTCTGCTCGATAGGCTGAGTATATCCCTGTTCTGCCAATAGTTTCGCTACTTTTTTAGCTTCAGCAATTTGTCTGTTTTTGCTTACAGAAACGATGTCTTTTCCTTTTTCAAGGATTCCCATGTCATAAGCTTCATAAGCAGAAGTAGCTACTTTACCCATGGCGATGTTCATAAAAGCATCACGAAGTCTGTTATTTTTAACATCATCGTTGTGGAATTCTCTGGAAGTTCTTAAAGTAAATTCTTTAGTACCACCACCACCAGGGATTACACCCACTCCGGTTTCTACAAGTCCGATATACGTTTCTGCTGCTGCAACCACTCGGTCAGCATGCATGGTCATTTCGCACCCTCCGCCTAAAGTCATTCCGTGAGGAGCAACTACTACAGGAATAGAAGAATAGCGTACTCTCATCATTGATTTCTGGAAGTAAGCAATTGCCATATTCAAATCATCCCAATCCTGCTCGATAGCCATCATTAGGATCATGGCAAGGTTAGCGCCTACAGAGAAGTTTGCTCCCTGGTTTCCTACAACTAATCCGTCATATTCTTTTTCAGCTAAATCAATGGCTCTGTTTAATCCATCAAGAACTTCGCCTCCAAGAGAGTTCATTTTTGAACGGATCTCAAAGTTGATGATACCATCTCCTAAATCTTCAATAGCAGCCCCTGAATTACTCCAAAGTGTTTTATTTTTTCTGATATTATCTAAGATGATGAATGCATCCTGACCAGGAATTTTGTTGTATTCACCTGAATTTTTATCAACATAAATGCTTTGTCCTTCGTCATTCACTTTGTAGAAAGTTTCTACATTTTTCACCCAGTCAGAAACCTCGTATCCTGCATCTTTTGCCAGTTCAATACCTTTCTGAACACCTACAGCATCCCAGATCTCAAATGGTCCGTTTTCCCATCCGAAACCGGCTCTCATGGCATCGTCAATTTTATAAACTTCATCAGAGATTTCAGGTACTTTATGAGAAACATAAGCGAATAGTGCTCCTAAGGACTTTCTGTATAATTCACCAGCTTTATCTTTACCACCAATCAGTACTTTGAATCTGTCAATTGGCTTATCTATAGATTTTGTTAATTCCAGAGTAGGGAATGATGATTTTCCTTGAAGTTCATATTCTAAAGTATCAAGGTTTAATCCGTGAATTTCAGATTTTCCTTCTGCATTTTTCACTTTTTTATAGAAACCTTGTTCTGTTTTTGAACCTAACCATTTATTATCCATCATTTTCTGGATATAAGGAGGAAGGGCAAATACATCATTAAAGTCGTTCGCTTCCGCACCGCTTTGACGAACCCCGTTGGCTACCATTACCAAAGTATCAAGACCTACAACGTCAGCTGTTCTGAATGTAGCAGATTTTGGACGTCCAATGACTGGACCCGTTAATTTATCAACATCAGAAACGGTAAGTCCTAATTTCTGTACATTGTGAAGAAGATCCATCATAGAGAACACACCGATTCTGTTGGCGATGAAAGCTGGGGTATCTTTTGCTAAAACTGTTGTTTTACCTAAGAATTTTGCTCCATAATTCATATAGAAATCGATGATCTCAGGATCTGTATCGTTAGTTGGGATAATCTCTAAAAGAGGAAGGTATCTTACAGGGTTGAAGAAGTGGGTTCCGGCGAAATATTTTTTGAAATCCTCGCTTCTCCCTTCTGTAAGAAAATGGATAGGAATACCGGATGTATTAGAAGAAATTAAGGTACCCGGTTTTCTGAACTGTTCAATTTTTTCGTAAACAGACTTCTTGATATCAAGCCTTTCTACTACTACTTCAATGATCCAGTCTGTATTTTTTATTTTCGGCAAATCATCATCGAAGTTTCCGATTGTAATTCTGTCTGCAAACTTTGGTGAATAAAGAAGTGCAGGACTTGCTTTTTTTAGTTTTTCAAAGTTTTCGGAAGCAATTCTGTTTCTTACGACCTTGTCATCTTTGGTCAAACCTTTTTTTTGTTCAGCTTCAGTAAGTTCAAAAGGAACAATATCCAAGAGTGATACTTCAACGCCGATGTTGGCGAAGTGAGCAGCAATTCCGCTTCCCATAATTCCTGAACCAAGAACCGTTACATGTTTGATTCTTCTTTTCATATGTAAATTTTTATTTGTATAAGATTATATGAGCCCGAAGACTTCATCATAATTTATTTTCTGTTATTTAATAATTCGTTTGCTATTTTCATGATCTCGGTCATCACGTCTTTGAAAGCATCCAGCTTTTCCGGAGCTATTTTCTCCATCACCTTCTTATTAAAGTTGACAACAACTTCCTTAGACATGTTTCTGGAATTTAATCCTTTGTCTGTAAGTTTAATGATCACCTCTCTTTTATCAGTGGTGGTTTTTTCCTTATAGATATATCCGTTATCTTCAAGAAGTTTGATGATTCTCGTTAATGAAGTGGGTTCAATAGCCATCTTTGGTCCAAGATTGGTACTTCGGGTTCCTTCTTTGGGATCAATTTTAAGAAGAGTGAGTGCCTGTACCGCTGTGGAATCATGTTCCTGGGCTAATTCTGTGTACATTTTAGAAACAGCCAACCAGGTCTGCTTTAAAATTAAATCTACGTTTTCTATTTTTTCCTTATTATTATCCATCATTTTTGCGCCAATGGTTTTACCCAAATTTAATAAATATTATGCATGCATAATATTTATTAACGTTAAATTTTGTTAATAGGCTGTAAATAAAAGGATTAAATTGTATGATTAGCATAATACTATGCATGCATAGTATGTGAATAAATCAAAGAAAACTCAGTATTAATGAATGTTTACGATCAAATTGATGATTTCTTCAAAAGATTCACATTGGTAAGTGTGGGAATCTTTATTAATTACCCAAAAACTGTCATGAAATTCAAAATTTAGCTCAGACAGGTCTTTTTGGAAGTTTTTTTGAAGTAAAGAATACAGCATTTCCTTGTGAAATTGCGGTGCCGAGATAAAAGGTGGAATAAAGGTCTCGTTGATTTGAAATAACGAAGCATTAGTAAGTTCATTGTGCTGAAGCAAAATATCCTCCACAATCCCTGAATACAAATGATTCTCCTTTACATACCATATTTTGTCTGCGAATTCTTTGGCCAGCCGCCAGTCGTGGGAAGAAAACAGGATAAGCTTATTTTGTTCCTTAGCCAGCTTTCTTAAGGTTTTGAGGATAATAATTTTATTTTTCTCATCAAGATGGGTAGTAGGTTCATCCAGAATAATGATAGGTGAATTTTGAGTAATAGCACGCCCGATAAAGGCTTTCTGAAGATTTCCATCTGACAGGTTTTTCAAAAGAGTATATCTGTACTGATTCAGATCTAATTCTTCAATAATATGCGCAACTTCTTCGCGGTCTTCTTTTTTTAACTCAAAATAAAAAGGGTAGTAGATGTATTTTCCCAGAGAAATAAGATCTTCAACTGTATAATGCTGCGGAATAACCGACTTTGAAAAGACAATAGCAATATTTTCCGCGATTTCTTTTACAGAAAGATTTTTTACATTTTTTCCATTAATAGCAATCTCTCCATTCAGTAAAGGCATTTGATGCAGAATAGATTTGATCAATGTTGTTTTCCCTACACCGTTATTACCAATCAGCAGACCTACATCACCGAGCTTTAAATCTGCATTGGCATTGGAGATTAATGTGGTATTGTAGCCGATATTTGCCTGTTTGATCTGTAGGTGCATGCTTTTGTTGGTTATACGCGAAGGCGCAAATTGTTTTACAAAAATAATGTTTTAAGGCGCAAGGAAATTGACTTTGTCAAATTTTTATCCCGTTTATTTTATAAGTTGTTTACAATTCTTGTGACACCGTTTTTGAAAACATCAGATTGAAAATTGAGAAGCATTCCTAATTTGCAGTTTGACATTTTTAAATAGGTTAATAGTTGAGCTTTATGAGTAGGGCTAATGTAATCAACGGTTTTTATTTCTAAAATCACTTTGTTTTCAATCATCAGGTCGAGTTTAAAAGCATTGTCTATTTTCAAATCTTCATAAACAATTGGGAGGAACTTTTGTTTTTCTACTAAAAATCCAGCTTTTGTTAATTCATAGAACATACATTCTTCATATACATGTTCAAATAATCCTGCTCCAAGCTTTTTATGAATTTTTAATCCTGTCTCAAAAACAATTTTTGATAATTCATTTTCTGTCATTTGTGGTGTTTTGTTGAACTTAAATATATGAATTATTAGAATAAGTATATGTTGGATAAACGCAAAGGCTCAAAGGTATTTTAATACATTGGATATATTTTAAGGCGCGAGAAAATCGAAGATTTTCGGCAAGGGATTGTGGTAATTTTTGTTTGGAATATTTAAAATATACGTTGTTCAATTTTATAGGTGATAAAATCTTTGCGTCTTAAAAATATGTAGATTTTAAAAGTTTCTTGCGCCTTTGCGTTTTCCAACAAAAAGATCTAAACCTTATTCTGCTTTAAAAGCATCATCAGAATCACAGGAATACCGAATACAGAGCTTATCACATTCAGAGGAATCTGTGTTTTTTCTGCAATAACTGAGAAAAACAGCATGATCAGCATTCCCAGAAACATATTAAGAATCCATTGCTGCCATAATTTTGAAGGATTATAAACGAGTCTGCAAAAGTGAGGAACAATAATTCCGATAAAAAGAATTGGTCCTAAAAATGCTGTAACAGAAGCTGATAGGAGAGAAGATGCAACGATGATTAAAAGCTTCAGCTGTTTCAGATTTACGCCTAAACTCTGTGCATAGGAATTGCCCAGAGAATTTCCAATAAGTGGTTTTATAGCCCTGAAACAAATAAACATTCCCATTGAAACCAATATAAGCAGTACATAAATCTGGTTTCTCGTTACCATATTATTCGCTCCGAAAGACCATAGGATATAGTTTTTAAGACTCTGGTTTTCTGCGTAAAACTGCAACAGGGATACAATAGCTCCAGCAAAAGCAGATACTAAAAACCCGAAAATAATAAGATACGATTTGTCCTGAAATCTGTTAGACATTGAGAGCAGTATCAACATTAACAGTAAGCTTCCTCCAATAGCAGATAGGCTGAGAAAACTATTCTGTAAAAATTCAGGAAGGAAAATGTTATGGGAAAAGAAAATGTAAAAGGCAACCGATAGACTGGCGACAGAGGTTATTCCCAATATATCAGGCCCAGCGAGGGGGTTTTGGAAATATTCCTGCATCAGAAAACCAGAAGTAGGAATGGAAATTCCGGCCAGCATCATTACCAGAACGCGGTTGATGCGGATTTCAGCAATCTGGCTATGTGCAGAATCCTGAAAGAAATCCTGAAAGCTTAAACCTAAAAATCCTGTGTTCAGATTAATGACAGCACTTATCATAATGGCGATCACGAATAAAAAACACAGGATTTTAAATCTTTTTGACATGATTCAGAAAGAGTTCAGTCTATTTTATTTTAAAAAAGAATCAATTTTTGAATTCAAAACATCTTCTGTCATCATTCCAAGATATTCATCGGTTTTATCACCTTTTCTCATGAAAGTAAAAGGAATAGAACCTCCATCCCATTGCTTGAAGTTGTTGTGAAAGAAGTTTTGATCTAATTTTTGCCCATCCAGTAAGATAATATTATCTCCCAATTTATTTTCGGTGGCAAAATTCTTAACAGCACCAGCCCAATCTGCCTTATCATCAAGGTTGACGAAAGTGAACTTTACAGGTTTTCCTTTCAACTCATCCATTTTACTTTTAAAACTTGGAATTTCTCTGATACATGGGCCACACCAGGTGGCAAAAAAATTGGTTACATATAACGTATCATTATTTTTTGCTAAATGCTGACTTACGTTTTCAGGAGAAAGTTCTTTGGGAATAGCTGTACTTCCTTCTGTTTCTGTAGTTTGAGATACAGAAAGAGAATCTGCAGCTGCAGTATTTTCAGATTTCTGACCTTCTTTTTTACAGCTGTACAGTGCAGTAAGAAGTAACATGGAAAAAATTATCTTCTTCATAAATTATTTTTTATCTATTTTTGAATTGAAGTTATGGAACAACAAATCTATAAAGGGAAACTGATACAGTTTCATCCGTTAAAAATAGCGAAAAAGGAAGAGCTGACCAAAAATACTTTTTCTCTGGAGTTTGATATTCCTGAGAATTTAAAAGAAAATTTCAGGTTTGAGGCCGGGCAGTTCGTTAGTATACGATTTCAATCACATGGGAAAGAGGTTATTAATGATTATTCAATGACTTCAGCTCCTTATGAAGGGAAAATATGTCTGGGAATAAAGGTCAATTCCCCTGAAGGAGCCACTTCGCAGTTATTTCAAAATTATAATGTTGGTGATGAATTATGGGTGAGTGAACCTGCAGGAAGATTTACCATTGTATCTAAACCCAGTGAATTCAGGACTATTGTTGCTTTTGCAGCCGGTATTGGAATTACCCCTATTTTAAGCCATTTCAAAAATATTCTTCACAACGAACCCAGAACGAGATTATTCTTATTTTTTGGAAATAAAAGCTCAGACGATTTAGTCTATCGCGAGCAGTTGGATAATCTTGCCAGAACATGTGGAGACAGGCTTCAGATATTTTACTTTTTCTCACAGGAAAAAACAGCAGACCAGTTTTTCTATGGCAGGCTGGATGAAAAGAAACTGAATCTTATTATCAACCAGATTCTTCATTTGGATGATACAGATGAAGAATCTACCATTTGGGATGCGGTAGATGAAGTGCTTATTTGTGGGAAAGGAGAAATGATCAAAACATTGGCGAACGCCTGCTATCACCACGGAATTCCAAAAAAGAATATCCATTTTGAACTTTTTGAAGAATTCAATGATGATATTTATCCTGTAGAAAAAGAATTTCCTCTGATTGAAAATATTGAGGTAGAATTTACCATGCTTGGAAAAAAATATACGACCCAGCTTCCTGATAATAAGGATAAAATCCTTCAACAGCTTCTGATGCAGAAGTTCCCGGTACCTTATTCGTGCAAGTCCGGAATCTGTGGAAGTTGTGAATGTTCTTTGGAGGAAGGAGAAGTGGAACTGTTGGAGAATGAGTATCTTACCGAAAAAGAGGAAGAGCAGGGACATATTTTAGCTTGTATGTCTATTGTGAAAAGTAAAAAAATAAAGCTTAACTTTGATCTTAGTTGAGAATTATTAGGAACATATTTAACCTTGGATTTATATCATTGGAATTGGGAATTCTGATGATATGTTTCTGTAATGTGTGGGTTTTTGGGCTTACCAACGGGAGAACCTATACCAAAATTTCAAAAATTCCGCCACGGGAAATTGCATTAGTTCTGGGAACATCTCCAAAAATGAGATCCGGTAAATCCAATCCTTATTTCACCAAAAGGATGGATGCAACAGCCCTTCTTTATCATCATGGGAAAATCAAGAAAATTATAGTAAGCGGGGAGAAAAGCAAAGGTTATAACGAGCCGGGAGCAATGAAAAACTATCTGATCAATCAGGAAGGTGTACCTGAAGATATTATTGTGGAAGATCCGAAAGGTTTTAATACGTATAAAAGTATTCTCCGTTGTAAGGACGTTTATAAGAAGAAGAATGTTATTATTGTATCTCAGGGATATCACAACCTTAGAGCATTGTTTTTTGCGAGAAATAATGATATGAATGCTTTGGGCTTTGATGCGCAGGATGTCACAAAACCTGAAAGTTTCTACAGAAACCAGACGAGGGAAATCCTCGCCCGTGTGATTGCTGTAGTGTATTTTATTTTAGGTGTTTCTCCGGATTAGAAAGGATATCCGAATGCGATATTAACTGTTGGTTTGAAAGGCTGTATGTTTTTGAATCTCCATCGGTCACCTTCAGGTTTATTCGGGTCATAGATCTTGTAAGCAAGGTCAATTCTTGCAGTAACGTAAGCGATATTCAATCTTAATCCGAATCCACTTCCGATACCTACTTGTTTCCAGAACTTACCGAATTTAAATTCATCTCCATAGCCGTCATTATAGTTACGAAGACTCCATGTATTCCCGATATCGGTAAATAAAGCTCCTTCGTAAGTTTTATTGAAAGGAATTCTATATTCAATATTGGTGGTAAGTTTTACATTGTCCGTCATATAGGTACGAACTCTTTCATCCACCTGAGAATCTGCAGGACCTAATCCCCCAAAGGCTACCCAGGCTCTGATATCATTGGAACCTCCATTGAAATAAGACTTGATGATGGGCATATCCTGAGAGTTGCCAAAAGGAATTCCAACTCCGATAAACTGACGAAGTACTAACGTCTGATTTCCGTTAAACTTGAAATACTTTCTAGTGTCAATATCAAATTTTACAAATTGTGCATAAGGCAACCCGAAAATAGTTCTCTGTGGACCAGTAACAATACCTCCGTCATTATCTTTTTTATTGAATAAGCTTAAGATGTTACCTGCAAGCTCTACTTTTCCGTTAAAATAAAATGCATTGGGATATTCTTTTTTTCCAATTTCACTATATACAAAGTTGTAGATCATGGAAGAAATAAGGACATCCTGAGTTTGTCTGTCTTTGTTGACCAATGTTCCTCTGAATGCTGTCAGAAGATCTGTACCTTGCTGGTTAAGACTCGCACGGTAAGCATCGTTCTCGATAATTTTCTTGGAAACCTCATCTACGCTGAGT
Source organism: Chryseobacterium indologenes (assembly GCF_002025665.1). Lineage (GTDB taxonomy): Bacteria > Bacteroidota > Bacteroidia > Flavobacteriales > Weeksellaceae > Chryseobacterium > Chryseobacterium metallicongregator. Next base: position 2,258,786 of record NZ_CP018786.1, read on the forward strand.
TTTCCATCTTTATAATCTTGTCCGGTTTGTGCAGTTTCAGGGCTAAACATAAAATAATTTCCGAAGACTTCATCTTTTACCCTTCCGTCATTTACAAAATAATCGTAGTAAGCATCTTTATTTTTCGTCAGACTGACCTGAGTATTGAATAATGTAAGCTTATGATATACCTGATCATTAACACTTGCCTGATAATTCAATCCTGTATTAAAAATTAACCTTCCCAAACCAATGTTATTCTGTATGGATGCCCCCAGCAAAATAGATGATGTAGGGGTATATCGTTTAGGAATAAATCTATAATAATTAAAAGGCAATAAAAGCCTCGGGAAATTCAAAGATGTCTGAGCTGATATTTCGTACGCAGCCACTCTTTTACTGATGTCTTTTGTACTTCTGATAGAACCAAATGTTCCTGAAAGGCTCGTCGAAAGGTTCTCTGCCCCTCTAAAAACATTTCGGGTAGTAAGGTCCACAGAAGGAGTGATTCCCAGATTTAAAACCTGAGAATAATTGATATCTGTTCCCACTTTAAGTTCATACTTAGGAAGTGGTTTCAGTACATATAAAACATCCACAATGCTGTCGTTAGGAGAAGTCATTCCACCTTGTCTCAGAGAGTCTCTTGCTTTAACGATGCTAAAGTTATTCATCGATAAAAGATTTCTCTTGGTTACGTCCAGTTTCGTTTGGTCAAAAACCTTTTTGCTGTCTGGAATAATAGCCCTCCATATGGATGAAAGTTTGTATTTATCATTCACTGTATGGAATCTTATTCTCCTTAAGCTGTCTTTCTTTGTATTTTTAGGATAATCTCCAGGTTCATCCACAATGGCAACGTCAATATTTCCAAAAGTGGCTATTTTATAAGGCGTATCCAGAGAATCTTTATGAATTTCCAGGGTTAATGGAACCTGTTTTCTGCTTTTAAGAGAATCGGCCACAAAATAAACTTCATCATTGGAAGCATTGAATCTGTAGAAACCAAATTCTCTCATCAGATCAGTAATCCTGGTAACCTCTCTTTCCAAAACGGTCTGGTCAAGAATCTGTCCTGATCTCACAAGACTTCTGTTCAGATTATAGTTGTAATATCCTTTGATTCCCTGATCCGGAATGTTATAGAAATAATCCTTGATGCGCGTAGGCTCGTTATGCTTGATCGAATAATTAACAGATGCTTTTTTGGAAGCAGAATCCAGTGTATGATTGAATTTTACATCAGCATCCCAAAATCCTCTGTAGGTAAGTCTTTTCTTGATAGATTCAGCACTTTTTTCACTTCTGGTCTGATCAAGAATTACTGGTGCTGTACCCCAATTGTGCAGTAAACGGTCAAAAAGAAGACTTTTTCCGACACTACTTTTCATATTATATTTAAGGAATAAAGAGTCTCTCAGTTTCTGATTTCTCATCTCACCGGGATAGGTCATATATTCATTAAGTATAGTATCGTATTTCGTATCTGCCATATTGTAGAGTAGTAAACTCAATGGCATGAAAAGAAACTGCTTTTTATTGGGCTTTTGCTGGATGTAATCTTTCAGTTCCTCATCGAAAAATTCTCTCTTATCCTCGAACTCTAAACTGTTCTTGGTAAGCAGATATTCGCCTTCAGGAACTTTTTTTGTCGTACTACAAGCATAAAGGAGACCAACAAATGTTGCAAATGAGATAATTTTATAATATTTTTGAGGAGAATTCTTATAATGCTTACAGCTCATACAATAAAAGTTTTACAATCTTTAGATAAAAAGAAGTTCAGACAAAAATACAATTTGTTTTTGGTTGAAGGTAATAAAATCATTTGTGAACTTTTTAATTCTAACTTTAAAGTTAAAGAAATATTATCAACCGATCCACAAAAATTGGACCGTAGTGATATCCCTGTTACCCATATCTCTGAAAATGAATTGAAAAAAATCAGTTTTCTTAAAACACCAAAAGATTCTGTGGCGGTATGTTATCTTGCCGATGAAGAAAAATGGGAAGATAAGAATATACAATTGGTTTTGGATGGAATACAGGATCCTGGAAATCTTGGAACTATTATACGATTGGCAGACTGGTTCGGAATTGAACAGATTATCTGCAGTGAAGATACCGTAGATGTGTACAATCCGAAAGTAATTCAGGCGACAATGGGCTCATTTACCAGAGTAAATGTGGTGTATACTGATCTTGTGGAATATCTTTCTAAGACAGAGAATGTGAATATCGGAACAGATATGGAAGGAGAGAATATTTACACCTTTGAAAAACCGGAAAAGATTAATCTCATTTTAGGAAACGAAGGAAACGGGATGAGACAGGAAACGGAGAAGCTTTTACAAAAAAGTATCAGTATTCCGAGGTTTGGAAAATCCCAGTCTACAGAAAGCCTGAATGTATCAATGGCTGCAGGGATTATTTTAGGACAGTTATTTTCAAAATAGAAAATCAGAAACCAGAGGTTAAAAGTTATTGTAAAGTATTACTGAATAGTATCTAGCGCCTGGTTTCTGATATCTGATTTTTATATCAATTGTTCCATACTTGAAACACTTTTGTTTTTCTGATAGACCTCCATTTTCTTTCTGACATATTTCAGAGCAATAGGGGCAAGGTAAATCAATGCCGCACCAATCAGTTTTTTCTTCCAGTTGGAGCTTTTCATATTCTTTTTGGCATAGTTTCCTACGATAGCGGTTACTCCCAGTTTAACAAGACCATCGGTAATGTTTCCTCCTTTGAATGCGGAGCTGGCAATTCCTACAGCTGTATTTTTGCTGATCAGAAGATCTTTCACCTCTGAAGTAAGCTGTTTGGCAATGACATCCTTTCTTAAAACTACTTTTTCATCACCGTCTTCATCAATCTTTTCCTGAAGATACTGATCACTTAAACCATTGGTAAATGCACTTAGGCTTTCTTTTGTATTTTTGAAGGTAAGAAGATTTTCCAGATCACTTATTTCACCCTGGAGCAGTTTTTTCTTTCTTCTTAATTCTTCTATGCTCTCGTATTTTCTGCCCATAGTTTAATGATTTAAAAATTTAATAACCTGATCTGCAACAGTATTGACAATCTTAGTTTTGAAGGCAACCACAAACGCCATTACCAACGCATAAAATGCTGCCACAATCAGGAATCCATATGAGTAATTATCCAGTGCTTTTCCAATAAGGAAAGCAATTCCAAAATTGAAAAGGATAATAAAAAAAGCAAAAGCAACAAGCAGTACTACAAAGTAAGTAATGAGCCCAGCAGAAAGTGACGACTTTTCAGTCGCTTCAATTTTCAGAAGATCTATTCTCTTGGAGGCGTATTCTTTAATAGTTTCTATCATTGTTTTTTTTTAAAGTTACAAAAAAAGGAACTTTCGCACAAAAGTTCCTTTCCGTAATTTACTTAAAAAAAGATAAATTACTTATTTTTTCAGATCATTCAGTTCCGCTTCTACATCTTTTGCCAAATCTGCAGTTTTAGAAACAATCTGATCTTTGTATTTATCATATCCGTCTTTCACAGTATGTGCTACGCTACTTGCCGTTTCTTTGAAAGTAGAAGAAATATTGCCATATTGGTCTTTTACTTTTTCAGAAACCTCTCCGTATTTATTTTTTGCCTGATCTTTAAGATCATTTGCTTTAGTTTTGATTTTTTTTCTGGTTTCTTTACCTTCTTCCGGTGCGTATAACATTCCTAAGATTACACCTGCCGCAGCACCTGCAAGAAGTCCTGCCAATATACCTGCTGTATTATTTCCTTTTCTAGACATTTTAAGTTTTTTAATAATTAATAATAAATTAGTTTTTACAGTAATAAAACTTACAATTTGTATACCAAAGGAGGCCTGAAGCCTATTAAAAATTGTTAAATCTTTTTGATGTGAGATAAAATAACTTCTATGGTTTCCTTTTTGGTGAGTGCAGAATTATCAATTACGATAGCATCGTCAGCCTGTTTCAATGGGGCTATTTCACGCTCACTATCGATCTTGTCACGTTCTATAAGGTTTTGCTTTACCTGTTCTTTATCTGCTTCTATTCCCAGACCTTTCAGTTCCAGAAACCTTCTGTTGGTTCTTTCGTCAATGCTGGCAGTAAGAAAGAATTTATAGTCTGCATTTGGCAGAACTACTGTCCCAATGTCACGCCCGTCCATAATAACACCTCCTTTTTCTGCCAAAGTGCGCTGTGATTGCAGTAAGAAATCTCTTACTTCTTTCTGTTTGGCAACAAGGCTTACGTTGTCAGATACGATATTGGTTCGGATTTCCTTAGAGATATCTGTGTCATTAAGGAAAAGAATAAGGGTGCCATCGTTGTTTTTAAACTCAAGTTTGATTTGATTAAAAGAAGAGAACAGTGTATTCAGATCAATCTCACCGTTTTCATTCAGACAATGCTGCAAAGCATACCAGGTAACTCCTCTGTAAAGCGCTCCTGTATCCATATGAATAAGTCCCAGTTTATCAGCAATGACTTTAGAGATAGAACTTTTTCCGGTAGACGAGTACCCATCGATAGCAATTACAGGTTTTTTCATACTGCAAATTTCAAGATTTTTTTTAGAAAATCAAGAAGAAGTAACAAATTTTCGGAATAATTAAGAAATTTCCAGTCAGGAAGGTTATTCTCCTCTGTGGCTGGAAAGGTCCATGGAAATCCCTATCTGATTGACATTCGAAGAGTTGTGGTATCTTACATGGGCGTAATCAATACGGAATCTGGAAACTTTAACTCCAAATCCTGCAGAAAGTCCTGAGAAGTTTCTCTGATCTGCAACCGCCAGTTCATTTCCTCTTTTTACATTATAGCCCAGTCTGATGTTGAAGTTTTTTTCCGGAAACAATTCTGCTCCCAATGAAAAGTGGTCTGCAATCTTTCTGCCGGCTCCTACTTTTTGCCCATCCAGATTTTCCTCAGAAGAAATATCAAACTTCTGAAGATCATGGGCTGTAATTGTGATGGCAAGAGGGAAGTTCTTGATTATTCTGGTGTATCCCAGATCAACTCTGAAAGGAAGATTCTCTCTTGTTCCGTTAAAAGATTTCAGCTGAAAACCAAAATTTCTCATCACAAGAGATAGTACTTCTTTGTTCTTTTTATTATGATAGGTAATTCCCGCTGTTCCTGAGATGGCGGAAGAAGTATAGTTGTCAATTTTTGAGGTAATGAAATTAAGTCCTCCACCAATCGTCCAGTCTTCTTCAAACTGGTAGGCATAGCCTGCACCAATCGCTACATCTGAAGCTTTAAATTCTCCGTTTTCAAAACCGCTTTCATCCGTCCTCGGAATACTTCCATAGCTCATATACCTTGCATTGATGGTAGCCATGTGGCCATTCTCAAAGTCTTTGGCATAAGCAATAGTTCCGTATTTCGAATCGGCAAGGTAAGCCGTTGCATTTACAGAAAGCTGTTTATCAGAATCTTTGTTTAACAGGGCAGGGTTTGCAATAGCAAAGGAAACATCATAATCTCTTATCGAAATTGCATCGCCACCCAAAGCAGCCTGTCTTGCAGATACAGGCACATTTAAGAACGGATAAACATTTGTTCCTGTTTGTGCATAAGAAACAATTCCTGATAGAAATAATGAAAAAATGATAATTTTCTTCAACTCAATTTATAATTAATGCAAAAATAATCCTTTTTCGTACTTTTCAAAATATTTCTTACATTATTTCTATTTAAATATTTTTCTTTTATCAATATCATTAATGATTATATTTGCAAAATCAAATTCCGGGGAAACCCGTACTAATAAAAAGTTACTTAAAAATAAAAGATGAAATATAAAAGAATCCTTCTGAAACTAAGCGGTGAGGCCTTAATGGGAAACAGACAATACGGTATTGATACTGAAAGACTGCAGGAATATGCAGCTGAGATCAAAAAAGTAGTGGAAAAAGGCTGTGAAGTAGCGATCGTGATTGGAGGAGGAAATATCTTCCGTGGGGTAGCAGGAGCTGCAAAAGGTATGGACAGAGTGCAGGGTGATTATATGGGAATGCTTGCTACTGTTATCAATGGTATGGCTTTACAGGGAGCGCTGGAAGATGCAGGAATCAAAACAAGACTTCAGTCTGCTATCGAAATGGATAAAGTGGCTGAACCTTTCATCAAAAGAAGAGCAGTAAGACACCTTGAAAAAGGAAGAGTAGTGATCTTCGGAGCCGGAACAGGAAACCCTTATTTTACTACAGATACCGCTGCTACATTAAGAGCTATCGAAATTGGAGCTGATGTCATCCTAAAAGGAACAAGAGTAGACGGAATCTATGACAGCGATCCTGAAAAGAATGTTAATGCAGTAAAATACAATTCATTATCTTTTGATGAAGTATTTGAGAAAAATCTTAAAGTAATGGATATGACTGCATTCACATTAAGCCACGAAAATAAATTGCCAATCATTGTATTCGATATGAATAAAGATGGAAATTTAGAAAAAATCGTAGACGGAGAAAATGTAGGTACTTTGGTTGATTTATAATCAATGTAACCCCTAAAATATAAAAACACCTGTTGCAATAATTATTGTGACAGGTGTTTTCATTTTAACACTAATCTTAATTATTTATCCACACTGGCATTTTGCGTGGCATTTTCTTTTTCAACCAAAACATAACGGGAAGAAATCCACCCGATGATCTGATCTATTATTTTAAGAATCATCTCCAATTCGGTAACAGCAGTTACTCCCGGTACCAGTTTCACATCTGGTTTTGGTAATGGCTGTGTTAAAATAAGACCGTTCACTTGTGGATTAGACCCTTCCGCAGGAATACCATTATACATTCCCACATGCTGTACGGATAGCTGAAGCATATAGTCTTTCAAAGACTCAGGCGGTGTTTTGATGCTAATTGAAGAAGCACTGGAGTGCTGGAGCTGACCTGGCAGCGATTGGTTCTGTATTCTTGTATAGCTGGCTCCTGAGTTTGTAGAATCACTAATTGCCATCTTTTGTAAAGCGTTTAATAAAGCAGCCGTCATATAGGCAGGAGCCTGGCCATAAATAGTTGCAATTTTTGCCAGTTCCGATACCGGCCATGCATGAGGAACAACGTCCAGATCATTCCAGTGCATGGTATTCCAGCTTTGGTAAGAGCCTGTTTGTGGCTGCCACCCTGAAGGCAATGGCGGGAATTTACTGTTGAACAGATTGGCAAATGCAGCCTCACCTGGAGTTGGTCCGGCAGTAGGATATACAAGGGTTACCCCGAAAGCATCCAGATCTTTATTCTCTTTCAGATAAAGGGCAAGGGTAGGAGATAATGCTCCGGCAAGGCTATGTCCACAAAATATAATGGCGGTATCCGGGTCAGGATTTAAACTGGCCAGAAACTGTTGCAGTGTGGTATTAGGTGAAGCGGCAGATTGAGGACTTGTAAGCCCCAGCAGTATACCTATTCCAGTGGCAGTTCCTTTTGAAATATAAGGATCTGTACCATTATAAGGTGACGGAGCAAAATTGGAAGGGTTATATGTGGTCCAGTTGACCACTTCTGCAACTGAGAAATCTTCTGTTTCCCAATCGTAAAGTGATGAAGGATTGGTAGCAGCAATAGCTACAACATAAGTAGGCAATGTAGGACCTCCTGGAAATGCGACAGCATTAGACTTAACGACATATAATGCATTATCTGCAACTCCGGTAGGAACTCCTTTTTCATTTTTTTCTTCGATCAGAGCAGGTCCCCAGACCAGATCCCAGTTTCCTAATTCCGATACGGCTGAAGGATTAGCTACGGAAGGTGTTTTCTGATCCATTATTTTAACCGGCGGAACATTGTTAAAATAATAGGATAAATCATACTGAAGCTGCTGCTGTAGTTGGATACCAAAACCGTTGTAGCCTCCGGCACGGTTGGCAAGACCTGCCATACCGAAAACTTGTTGATAGGCATCTAAAGATGGATTTGTCATGATGTGATGAGTTTAAATTAGTTTTAAATTTTTAATTAATAGGAAATGTCTTCATTGAGACTTTCCGTTTATTATTGCACGTATTCTATTTAAAATACCTGCTCATGTTCTGTTTAAAAGACATAGTAAAGGAAGTTATAAAAAATCATATCACACTAAGTAGAAATAACCAAAATGTTCCATAGGTATTTGTACCCGAAGTTTTTTTGCTTTAAATTAATTTTGAATAAAAACAGCTTTCTTTTTTCTAAAGAGATGACAGGTACATAAAATCCATGTTGGAAATAGCTATTATTCGAAAACAATCATTATTTTTGCAGCACTGAATAATAAAAAATAATTTAAAACAGTAAGAAAACCCTGATGTTTACAGTGTTTTTGGATTTAATTAATTGATATTCAGTTGAATTAATAGATGTGTAATTTATCAAACTTTAATATAATAATGGAAGAATTAGATCTTATATTAGAATCTGTAAAACAAGACATGGATGCAGCGGTAAAGCACCTGGATCACGCATTTCAAAGAATTAGAGCAGGACGTGCTTCTACGGCAATGGTTCAGGATGTAATGGTAGAATACTATGGGGCAATGACTCCTATCAACCAGGTTGCGAATGTTTCTGTTCCGGATGCAATGACAATCTCTATTCAACCTTGGGACAGAACAGCAATCAATGCGATTGAAAAAGCGATCATCAATTCAAACTTAGGTTTTGCACCTTCTAACAACGGAGAAAACATTATCCTTAATGTTCCGCCTTTAACTGAGGAAAGAAGAAAGGAACTTGCAAAGCAGGCTAAAGTAGAATCTGAGAACACTAAAGTAACGGTAAGAAATGCAAGACAGGAAGGTTTGAAAGAACTTAAAAAACTGGAAGGAGTTTCTGAAGATGTTGTAAAAGGAGTGGAAGAAGAAATCCAGACGTATACAGATAAATATGTTAAGCTTTGTGATGAGCATCTTAAGACAAAAGAGGCTGAAATTATGAAAGTATAATTTTCAGTTGATGAAAATACTAAAGAGGTTTCCGGTGGAGACCTCTTTTTTTGTGTTTTTGCTATTTTATTAAACTTTTTACAATGCAATACATTCTTATTCCATACTATATTGTGAAGTATTTACGTTCATTCATTATATTTAATGAATTATTCCTGAAGTTTAATTAAAAACAGGATACAGATACTAGAATGATGACAAAAATAATCGGGGTAGGAAACTATATCCCATCGGAAACAATAACCAATTTATTTTTTGATAAACATATTTTTCTTAATGAAGAAGGGATATTATTAAAAGAGAATAATGCCTCCATTACAGATAAGTTAAAAAAGATTACAGGTATTGAAGAAAGAAGATATGCCCATAACACACAGGTCACTTCAGATCTGGGGCTAATTGCAGCGCGTGAAGCTATAGAAAATGCGGGAATTGATCCTGAAACATTGGACTATATTATATTTGCCCATAATTTCGGGGATGTTCGTTTCGGAACAGTTCAGTCTGATACGGTGCCCAGCCTTGCTGCAAGGGTAAAACATTTATTGGGGATCAGAAATAATTTCTGCGTTGCCTATGATGTTCTTTTTGGATGTCCGGGATGGATTGAGGGAGTCATACAGGCTCATGCGTTTATCAAATCAGGTTTGGCAAAACGATGTTTGGTTATTGGAGCAGAAACCCTTTCCCGTGTGGTGGATATCCACGACAGAGACAGTATGATCTATGCAGATGGAGCAGGAGCGGCAGTTCTGGAAGTAAATCAGGATGATGATGCCGGGATCAGGTCTCATTTATCAGCTTCTTATACGTTGGAAGAAAAAGATTATCTGTATTTTGGGAAATCATATAACAATGAAAGATGCCCGGATACCCGATACATCAAGATGGATGGCAGGAAAATATATGAATTTGCTCTGGTGAATGTTCCCGATGCCATGAAAAAATGTCTTGACAACAGCGGCTATTCTATTGATCAGTTAAATAAAATTATCATTCATCAGGCAAACGAAAAAATGGATGAAGCCATTGTGAGCAGGTTCTATCAATTGTATGGGAAACCGGTTCCGGAAAACATTATGCCTATGGTTATTCATAAATTAGGAAATAGCAGTGTTGCTACTATTCCCTCTTTGCTGACAATGATTCTGAAGGATGAGCTGGAACACCATAAAATCAGCAAAAATGATGTGGTTTTGTTTGCTTCCGTAGGAGCAGGAATGAATATTAATGCTTTTGTGTATCAGTTTTAAAATATAAAAAAGAGATTGGCTAAAAGGTCAATCTCTTTTGTTTTATAAACATTGTATGGAGCCTTTCTGGCCTTTATGTTTTAATAGAGATTGGTAACGCTTAAGGATTTCATCCACACTACACTGAATTTCTTTTCCTGGAATAGTATCAGGTGCTGTTTTTTCTTTCTGATCGGATTTTATGCTGTATTTCTTTTCAAGACATTTTAGCGGCTGATTATTCTGAAGGTAGATACGGGTTTCTGTAATGTCATCTTTAGTCACTGGTTTTTCGGGAGTGCCACCATCAAAACTCCACACGGTCTCTTGTCTGAAAATAAAAAATGGCTTTCCATCTTTAATAAAATACTTTTCAGATCCGGAAAAATGACTGTGTTCTGCATAAAAATGCTCTATTACTTTAATCTCATCCTTGTCAGAATAGAAAGTAACTTCCCCTGAAGGTTCATCATTACAATCATAATTGAATTTTGAAGAACTCAGCTTTTTAGTTTCCAACTGAGCCCGAAGGGCAGCATATTCTTTTTTGATTTCATCAATAGGATCTTTAGTGGTGCTCTGTATTGAATCGTTTTTTACAACAAGACTATCTCTGGAAACGGATTCTTTATAGAAAGTTTTCTCTTTTTCATTTTTACAGGAAACAATAAGAAGCAGACCTGCTGCCAGAAATAGGGTTTTCATATGATAGATACTTTGGTGGCTGATAAAAATACAAAAAAATTAAAAGCATGAATTATTGAGATAAAATCGTATAAAAAAGCTCCGGAATTTCTCCGGAGCTTTTAATCTTATTTTTAAAATCAGAATTATTGATATCTCTGATGTTCTTTACTTTTTGTAAACCTTTTAGTGATTGGTTTGAACAATGCTTTGTATTTTTCTGCATCAAACAATTGTGAGTCTGTAAGTGCTTTGTAGGTCATCCAGACTCCAAAAGGAAGAAGGATCAGGTTAGGAAGCCATGCTGCAAGGTAAGGGTTCATTTTCCCGCTCCATGACATGTTTTCTACCCCAACATTCATTACATAAAAGATGATGAAAATAACAATAGCGATGATTACCGGAAGTCCCATTCCTCCTTTTCTGATGATAGAACCTAAGCTGGATCCAATCAGGAAGAAGATAATACACGTTACAGAATAAGCAACAATTCTCTGCTGGTAAATAACCACTTTACTGAAGTATTTTACATTAGAGCTGTATTCATTCTTTTTAGATTCCAGTGTTGATTTCAGGTTGTCTAATCTGTTATAGGAATTGTAAATGATTTCCAGTTTTTTATCCCCTTTTACTGTGTCTAGTTTGATCTGGGTTTTCGGAGCTACTTTATGTTTGTTGCCTTTATCCATGTAGGTAATCACAGAGTTGGTCTGGTTAAGAACCTCGGATCCTATATTATCAAAGAATTGTTTATTGTCTTTTTTTGTTTTTGAAATTGTTCCGTCAAGCTGGTTGTAGGTCTGGAAACGGTAGTCATCTGTAATCTGTTCTTTTTCGATGGCTTTATTGATGATTTCACTGATGTCAAAGTGGGATACCAATGTGTCGAATTTAATAGCCTGATCAGGCTGTTTTAATCTTACATTATCACCTTTTCCGGCAAAAGCATCTTCAAATACATAACCGTTATGCAGAACAAGCTTTAGAAAGTTCTTGTTGGCCGCCGGAACAAATTTTCCTTTTTCAGCTACTACAGATTGCTGGTTTTCATAAGCGTTGGCTTTTTTATGAACAAAAACGCCTTCAATATTTTCTCCGTTTTCCCCGTAGATCTTATCAAATTTCACCATATAACCGGGAATCTGATCAATAAACTGTCCCGGAGTAAAGTTGATGGCTGGTTTCGTTTGGGCAATATTGAAAAGCATGTTCTTGGCTTTCTTCTGAAAATCCGGAATAATATTGTTGGAAAAGAAAAATAACATGATGGCAAGTGCCGTTGAAATTCCAAGAAGGGGAGTCATAACCCTGGTCAATGGAATTCCTGCTGCTTTCATGGCTGCAAGCTCGTAACGTTCTCCAAATTCACCAAACGACATAATACTCGCCAGAAGGATCGTAAGTGGGAGAACCATACTGATGACGTTCACCCCAAGATAAAAAAGAAGTTTAAGGATTTGCCAGTAGCTTAATCCTTTTCCCATAAACTGCCCCAACTGTACCCAGATAATGTTTACAATAAAAATGAAAAACAATACGCTGAATATAAAGAAAAACGGTCCAAAGAAGGTTTTTATAATGTATCGGTCTAGTATTTTTAACATGCGCCAAAATTAATCAAAAAGCCACAAAGTTTACTTGTGGCTTTTTATATTTTGTTATTTTTTTAACTTTAAAAGTAAATTTACAGACTTGCGAATTCACTTTCAGCTTTTTAAAGCTCTGTAACGATGTAGTTTTTAAACTTATTTTTGTCAAAAACAAACATATTAGGATCCAGCTCCTGGTTTTCTTTGTACTCTTTAATAGCAATTACAGCAACATCTTTGTTGTTTCCATGCTGTTCAAGTTTTACCATTTGCTTTTTCGCTGAATCTACAAAAAGGTATACGTATTTTATTCCGTTCGCTTTTACAGGGGTCAGTTTAATAAAGTCTGCATTTACGCCATTTACTACTTTCTTACCGTTGTAAGTTACATTATAATCATTTCTATAGGTCGTAAGGTAATTGATAGGGGAGAACATGGTACTGCTTCCGTTAGGTTTAGCAACGGTTACTTCCATATCATCAGCGTTGATGTTGTAAATTTTATTACCGTCAAAGATCTGTTCGGTATCCATGATCTTCAGTTTGTATTTCTCTCCGGCAACATAATAAATACCGGGTTCTGTTTTTGTCACCTGTCCGTTAAGACCGCTTCCAAAAGAAAATTTGAAGTAAGAATTCTTTTTAGAATTGTAGTTGGCTGTAATATCATCCAATATCTTTTTGGCTTTAGCATCAATTTTCTGAGCGTTGGCCATACCTACTGCACCTACAACAAAACTTCCTAATATAACTTTTGAAATAATATTTTTCATTTTCTTAATTTAATAATCGTTAGATTTTCTTTAACTCTTAAGGTTAAAACTATTCATTTTTCCTTTAACTACGCAGATCTTCCAAAAACTGTTCCAAAAGCAACCTTGTAATGCTGGATACATTATAGATCATATTCTTTATCTTTTCTCCGGCCTTTCAATATATTGGTCAAATTTTTCAGGGAGAATATTGGTCACCGTTAATTTATTAGAAGTAATGGTGGGTTCAATTTTAATCACTTTAGTATTTTCATTAATCTCAACCGGATGTTTACTTCTCATATTCACCATATCTATATGAAGAACCGTGAACTCATGTTTTCCCTTTTGTAAATCAACAATCACATACTCTTTGGGGCGGATTTGTCCTAATGATTTATCATTAAGTGCAATATTCAGTCTTGCTGTGTTATCCATTTTATGGAGAATTCCTGCACCATTATAAATTAGGACTTTGCCATTTCCCAGTGTGTTATAATCAATAACATCCAGCTTTACAGAAGCGTATTCACTAGGTACAGTCTGTAAGGCACATGATGATAATGTAAGCACACATGCCAAAAGACCTAATTTAATAGTTTGTTTTGTTGTAATTTTCATGGTATTAGTTTTAGTTGAATTTTTTATTTCCCGGTCTTCACGGAGGAATATCCAGGATTAATTTTTATACTGATTAATTTCTTAAATCCTCAAGAAATTGCTCTAAAGAATGAAGGTCACTGATCAGAACTTCTCTTGCCTTAGCACCGTTAAAGCCTCCTACAATACCGCTTGCTTCCAGCTGATCCATAATTCTGCCGGCTCTGTTATAACCCAGCTTCAATTGTCTCTGAAGCATTGAGGTAGATCCCTGTTGTGTGGAAACAATAATTCTTGCTGCTTCTTCAAATAAAGCATCTTTTTCGTTCGGGTCAAAAGCACCTACAGTACTTGTTGAATCTTCAGAAACATATTCAGGAAGCAACAATGCCGAAGCATATCCTTTTTGTTCACCGATAAACTCTGCCAGTCTTTCTACTTCCGGAGTATCTACGAAAGCGCACTGAAGTCTTAATATCTCGTTTCCATTAAAATAAAGCATATCTCCTTTACCAATCAGCTGATCAGCCCCAGGAGAGTCAAGGATGGTTCTGGAGTCTACACTGGAGATTACTCTGAAGGCAGCTCTTGCAGGGAAGTTGGCTTTGATCATCCCTGTAATTACGTTTACAGATGGCCTCTGTGTAGCCACAATAAGGTGGATTCCTACGGCTCTTGCAAGCTGTGCTAGCCTGGCAATCGGTAATTCAACCTCTTTTCCTGCCGTCATGATCAAATCTGCAAACTCGTCTACTACCAACACGATATAAGGTAAATAACGGTGTCCGTTTTCAGGATTTAATTTTCTTTCCGTAAACTTCTTATTGTATTCTTTTAAGTTTTTACAGAAAGCATTTTTAAGAAGATCATATCGGGTATCCATTTCAATACAAAGAGAGTTCAGTGTATTGATTACTTTATTGGTATCCGTAATGATGGCTTCTTCAGCATCCGGTAATTTTGCCAGATAATGTCTTTCAATTTTTGAATATAATGAAAGTTCTACTTTTTTAGGGTCTACCATGACGAACTTCAGTTCGCTTGGATGTTTTTTATAAAGAAGGGAAGTAAGAATAGCATTGATCCCTACAGATTTACCCTGACCTGTTGCTCCAGCCATCAATAAGTGAGGCATTTTTGAAAGATCGGCCATGAAGATTTCGTTGGAAATAGTCTTTCCGAAAACTACTGGAAGATCCATATCCGTATTCTGGAATTTTTGAGAAGCAATTACAGAACGCATAGAAACCATCGTAGGATTTTTTCTTGGCACCTCAATACCGATAGTTCCCTTCCCTGGCATTGGAGCGATAATTCTGATTCCTAATGCAGAAAGGTTCAATGCAATATCATCCTGCAGTTTTTTAATCGCTGCTACTCTGATTCCTGCTTCAGGAACAATTTCATACAGAGTAACTGTAGGCCCGATGGTTGCTTTAATCTCTGCGATTCCAACGTTGAAATTCTTAAGCAGTCCAACAATCTTATTTTTATTTTCTTCTAATTCTTCTTTATTGATAGAAATTTCTTCATTTCCATAATCTTTCAGTAATTCTACAGGAGGCATCTGGAAATTAGCCAGATCAAGCTTGTGATCATACAAACCATGCTTTTCTACAAGCTCCTGAGACTTTTTATCAGAATCATCCAAAACATCAATTACCTGAGCTACTTCTACATTGAATTTAATATTTTCCTGTGCCGGAGCAGATGTTACTGCCGGAGACGGAGTAGAAGGTCTGATGTCAAATGCTTCCTCAGGGCTGGAAACCGGAACAATTGGTTTGGTAGAAAGATTTAAACTTACAGGTTGAGAAACCTCCTTAGGTTCCGGATCAAAAGAAGTATGGTTCGGAGTAGTAATGGTTTCTATTTCGTTTGAAACCGGAACTTCAGGAAATCCTTTCGGAATATTTACTGGTTCTGGTTCTTTCATTGTATTAATCGGATTATTGACAGCATGATTCGTAACAT
Source organism: Chryseobacterium indologenes (assembly GCF_002025665.1). GTDB lineage: Bacteria > Bacteroidota > Bacteroidia > Flavobacteriales > Weeksellaceae > Chryseobacterium > Chryseobacterium metallicongregator. Next base: position 2,274,536 of record NZ_CP018786.1, read on the forward strand.
CACTTACCGTAACTCTGGAGGTGGGTTCTTCTTCCGCTTCCTCTGCTTCTTCTCTTAATTCCTCATCAGCTTCGAAATCATCATTGGAGTCTGGCATCATAGATTTTACTTTTCCAATAGTATTTTCATTGATCTTATCCAGTTTTGACTTGATAGAACTTGGACGAAGATTAAATTCAAGAATAAAATAGAGAAGAATGCTTGCTGCTAATACGGTCCATAAACCTACTGCTCCGATGATAGAGTTAAGATAGTCCATGATCTGATATCCATAGACACCTCCTAAAACCCCCTGGCCTTTAGTAAGTGCTCCCATAAAAATAGGAAGCCAGCAGATAAAAAATAAAGAGTGGCCAATAGTTTTCCAGGGTTTGAATATTTTTTTCTTAAGAATCAGTGTCCCTACCACAAGCAGTAAAAATGCGATGATGAACGAGGCAATACCAATACTTTCAAAAATGAAAATATTCCCAAGCCAGTCACCTACCTTACCAAAGATATTGGAAGATTTTATGCTTTTGTCCAGCATGGTTCCTGCCTGGCTTTGATCTGCTTTCCAGTTCATCAGATAAGAGACGAATGAGAATGCGAGAACAGCCGATAAAAGTATAAAAGTAAGCCCGAAAAAAATACGTGGCTTAGATAAAATTCTGCCTTTCTCAGGCGATTCAGTCGGTTTTTTTTGTGTCTTTTTATCCATAATATCAATGTCGCAAATTTAATGTTTTATTCAACACTAAATGAATCTTTTTTATCCAAAAAACATTTTGGTAATCCCGCTTTTATAAAGGTTATTTAAAATTTTTACTTTAAAAATATTTTCTCTTATGATAGAATAAAATAAGGTTATTTTTTTTGCTTATCCAAATCTGATACCGTTAAATTGTATTAACTGATTATTATTTGTTTTTCTTTAAAAAAGATAATAAAATTTTCTATTTAAACAGCATGGATTGAAAAAATTAACAATATTAGAAATTATTGTATCTCAATAGTGTTTTTTGAACTAGTTCAAAGGTCAGGACTTGAAGTGTCTGTAATTTTGACCTATAATTTTGCATATGAAAAATACATTCAAAACCTTTCTGACCTTAGGTCTGATATTAATTTCAATGATTACAATGAACGCACAAAAACAAAAAATGGAATACACTGCATTAATCATTATCGATGTACAAAATGATTATTTCCCGGGAGGAAAGATGACACTGGAAAAAAGTGAACAGGCCGCTGGAAACACCAGAAGTGTTTTAGAATACTTCAGGAAAAACAATCTGCCTGTTATTCACATCCAGCATATTTCTGCCAACGATGAGGCAACGTTTTTCCTTCCGGATACAGAGGGAGCTAAAATCAATCATCTGGTTTTGCCGATGGAAGATGAAAAAGTTATCGTTAAGCATTTTCCCAACAGCTTCAGAGAAACGGATCTTCTGAGTTATCTTCAGTCAAAGAAAATTAAAAATCTGGTGATTACAGGAATGATGACGGATGTTTGTGTAGAGGCAACTACCAGAGCTGCTTTTGATTTTGGGTTTACGAATACCATTATCGGAGATGCTACAGCAACCAGAAACCGTGAGTTGAATGGGGGAGTGGTGAAGGCTGCAGAAGTACAAAGGGCTACTTTGGCTGGAATATCTGCTCTTGGAAATCTTTATGCACAGGTAATCAATACTCATGACCTTTTAAAATAAGATATCTGAGACATGGAAAGGCACAAAGATTTTTGGATAATCTTATAGGTAATCATCTGAAAAATCAGCTCAATCTGTGAGAAAATAAAAATATTAAAAACGCAAAGATGCAAAGAGTTTTTTGAAATATAAGCGGTTTTTAAGACGCAAAGATTTTATCTCCGATAAAATTTAAAACAATTCAACTTGCTGAAAATCTTTGATTTTCTTGCGCCTAAAAGATAATTGCATGTATAATAAGCCTTCGCGCCTTTACGTTTACCCAACAAAAAAACGGGGCTCTATTCATTAAGTACAACAATAACTTAACATAACTTAATTTCATGAAGGTGTCAATAATTTTGATACCTTTATTTTGCTTAAATAATCCCATGTTCGATTTACTTCTTAAAAATATCAGTCAATACATCAACCTGTCAGAAGATGAACTTACGCAGTTTATAAAGCCATTTGAACTCAAAGTGTTTAAAAAGAAAGAGGCTGTTCTCAAAGAAGGAGAATATTGTCTTTTTGAAGGATTTGTGCTGAGTGGCTGCTTTAAAATCTACTATCTTAATGAAAGCGGATTTGAGCAGACTTTATATTTTGCTGTGGAAGGCTGGTGGATTACCGATATAGACAGCCTTATTAATAATGTACCGAGCATTTTGAATATTGAAGCCCTGGAAGACAGTGAAGTTTTGATGATTGCTAAAAAAGATAAGGAACATCTGTACGAAACAATGCCGCAGATAGAAAAGCTTTTCAGGATCATGAATCAAAAATCTTCGGTAGCCCTGCAAAGAAGAATTCTTTCATTAACTGGTAAAACAGCAGATAAACGCTATCTTGAATTCCTAGAAAAGTATCCTGGATTGGAACAGAGAATTACTCAACAGCAGGTTGCCTCTTATCTTGGTATCACTCATGAGTTTTTAAGTAAAATCAGGAAGAAATTGTTGATTGGGTAAGTGAGTTGATTTTCTATGTTTCCTTTTTAGTTGTAAATCAGTGTTTTATGAGATTTTATTTGGTTTTCAAATAGAAGAGTTCAATCACTGAAATAGTTTTTATAAATCTATATTTTTTCAGAATTAGAAATTGAATTTTTCCTAATGTTTTTGGGCTTATTAAGAATGTTTCAAAATAAGCAAAACCGAGGCCAAAGTGATAAAAAACAGCTTTTTTTAAGCTCTTTGTGGTTTATCATGCTTATTTTTGCATGTCAAGTACAATAAATCATGAAGAAGCTCCAAGATATTCTTATCTCAACCAGGACAATGGCTGTATTGTTGCTGGTGTACGCATTCGCGATGGCTTATGCAACGTTCTTAGAAAACGACTACGGAACTCCTACAGCAAAAGCATTAATTTATGAGGCTAAATGGTTCGAACTGATCATGGTCTTACTGATTCTCAATTTCATAGGAAATATCGGAAGATACAGACTATGGAAGAAAGATAAGTGGCCGGTTCTTGTTTTCCACCTTGCCTTTGTTTTTATTTTTATTGGTGGTGCTATCACCAGATACATCAGTTTCGAAGGACAAATGCACATCAGAGAAGGTGAAACATCCAACGAAATCGTAACCGATAAAAATTTCTTTAAAATTCAGATCGAAGAAAAGGGTGATGTGCTGAATTATCAGGATGTTCCTTATCTGATGTCTCCGTTACACAAAGATCTAAAAGCAACTTATGACTTCCACGGAAAAGAAGTGAAAGTGTTTGCCAAGGAATACATCCAAAGAAAAAAAGACAGTCTTGTAGCTGAACCAAATGGTACTGAGTACCTTCATTTGGTTTCTACCGGAACTACCGGAAGACAAAATATTTACATCAAACCGGGAGAAACAAAATCCATTAACGGTACTTTGGTGACCTTCAACAGGGCGATTGAAGGTGCTGTTGAATTCAAAAATGAAGGCGGAAAATTATTTATCAAAACTCCTGTTGATGCAAGTTATATGACTATGGCAACCCAGGCAACAGGGACTACAGTGAAAGATGAATTCCAGCCTTTGGCATTAAGAAGTTTATATACGATCAACGAACTGAAGCTGGTAGTACCTGAAGGTCTTAAAAAAGGAAGACTTATGGCTATTGAAGGCGACAGAAAGAAAGATGCCAATGTACCTGATATGCTTCAGATTGAGCTTCAGGGACCAAAAACAAAACAAATTGTAGACCTTTCGGTTGAAAAAGGAAATCCGAATGCTTACAAGCAGGTGACTATGGATGGATTAAACATCATGGTAGGTTTCGGACCTAAAGTATACAACACACCTTTCGCCTTGAAACTGGATGATTTCGTGATGGAAACGTATCCTGGAAGTTCATCTCCAAGTGCTTACGAAAGCCATGTGAAAATCATTGATGAAGGTAAAGAAACTCCTTATAAAATCTATATGAACCACGTTCTTAATCATAAAGGATACCGTTTCTTCCAGTCAAGTTTTGATCCGGACAGAATGGGAACTGTTCTTTCTGTAAACCACGATTACTGGGGAACTTTGATTTCTTATATCGGATATGGACTTTTATTCCTTGGAATGTTTGTTATTTTCTTCTGGAAAGGAACTCATTTCTGGAAATTGAATAAAATGCTGGCTGACGTTAATAAAAAGAAAGCTGCAGGAGTACTTTTATTGTTCTTAAGTTTAGGTTTAAATGCTCAGAAAATCGAAACTCACGGAACTACTGACGGAAGCAGAGAACATATTCACGTGGAAGGAGATAATCATTCTCACGCTCCGGCTCCGTCTGCCCAGCCGCTTGATGGCGCTGCTCCGAAGCAGAACTCTCTGGCAACTCCAATGGGGAAAATGAGATCTATTTCTCCGGATGAGATTATTGCGAGAAACAAAATCAGCAAAGAACATGCTGATAAATTCGGATATCTTTTGGTGCAGAGTTTTGAAGGAAGAATTGTTCCTATCAACACAGAAGCATTAGATGTTTTAAGAAAATTATACAAAAAAGACGAATTCAAAGGAACAGACGGGAAGTCTCTTACGGCTAACCAATGGTTTCTTTCTATCAATACAGACACACCAAGCTGGACGATGGTTCCTATGATCAAAGTAGGACCTAAAGGAGGTGATGAACTGAAAAATAAAACCAAAGCAAACGAAGACGGGTATACTTCATTAATGAACCTTTTCCCGGCAGATGCAAACGGCAATCTTACGTATATTCTGGAACACGATTACAATACGGCATTCCGTAAAAAACCGGCTGAACAAACGAATTATGATAAAGAAGTAATTGCTGTAAACGAAAGAGTACAGATCTTCAATGAGTTCTTCAGCGGTCAGTTTATGAGAATTGTTCCTGTGAAGAATGATGCTAACCACACATGGCATTCATGGCTAGACCAGAAATTCGAACCGGATATGGAATCTCAGCAGGTAATGGGACCTTACTTTGCAGAAGCGCTTACGGCACAGAAAACAGGGGATTGGAGCAAAGCAGATACAGAATTGGCGAAGCTTTCAGAATACCAGCAGAAATGGGGTAAAGCGGTTGTTCCTGCTAAATCTAAAGTGGATCTTGAAGTATTCATGAATAAAGCAGATATCAACTTCAAATTGTTGATTTTCTACACACTTGTTGGTGGTCTTCTTTTGATTCTAGGTTTTGTTGAATTATTCAAATCAAATAAAATACTAAACAAAGTAATTAAAGTAATTATTGCGATTGGTTTGGTTGGATATCTATTGCATTTCCTAGGACTTGTGGCAAGATGGTATATTTCAGGACACGCTCCTTGGAGTAACGGATATGAAGCGATTATTTTTATCTCTTGGGTTGGTATTACAGCGGGTTTAATCTTGTACAGAAATGCCAATGCATTAATTCCTGCAGCCGGATTCATGGTAGCAGTTATCATGATGGGATTTGCACACGGAGGTTCTGCTCTTGATCCGCAGATTACGCCACTTGTTCCGGTATTGAAATCTTACTGGTTAATTGTTCACGTGGCTATTATTACATCAAGCTATGGATTCTTTGCGCTCTCAATGATTATTGCAGTAATTTCATTGGTGTTCTATATTATCTCCAATAAAGAAACGTATAAAATACACCACGATACGACATTGAAAGAACTGGTAATTGTTTCTGAAATGTCATTAACTATTGGGTTGTTCGCTTTAACGGTAGGAAACTTCTTAGGAGGAATCTGGGCCAACGAATCATGGGGAAGATACTGGAGCTGGGACCCGAAAGAAACATGGGCCTTCATCTCTATCATGGTATATGCATTTGTACTGCACATGAGATTAGTACCTGGATTGAGAAGCAGATGGGCATTCCACGTAGCAACAATGTTTGCATTCTGTTCAATGGTAATGACTTACTTTGGAGTTAATTATTATCTAAGCGGACTTCACTCATATGCAGCAGGAGATCCGGTACCAGTACCAGCTTGGGTATACATCGGAATAGGAACAATGATCCTTCTATCAGTTGTTTCTTATATCAAGTTTAAAGCTTTAACGAAGAAATAGACTCTTGAATACATACATTAAAATCCCGGAATTCACTTTCCGGGATTTTTTATTTCTATTGTTTCTGGCTTTGGGATGAGTTGTTTTAACGCTATGTTCGCAATGATGTATATTATGATGAGTTATTGTTCGCAAAGGCGTTTCACTCAGCAAGAGAACAAGGTGTTTTAAAGAACTTGTACTTTTTTTAACGCTAAGGTTCGCAATGATTTTGGGATGATAAAATATCGTTCGCAAAAACATTCTGCAAGAGAAGAAGAAGCTTTGTAAAATGTAAAGAACTTGTTTTTTTAGCGCAAGGTCCGCAATGATTTTGATGATGCTAAAATATCGCTCACAAAGACGTTTCACTCAGCAAAAAAAATAGTGGTCTTAGCTAAACGAAGTGGCTTTGCGAACAAAAATATAATGCATCCTAATGAATTAGCCTCACGAACTTTGCGTTAGCTAAAATACCCGAATCCGATATCCCGAAAATCGCACCTCAAAAAAATCAAAATTTATCATTCATAATTCAAAATTCATTACTATCTTTATGATATCAAAATAATATCAAATTAAAATTCAATCATGGAAAAAACATTAAAACCCATGTCGGGTTATCTTACATTGGTCATTTGCCTGGCCTTGTTTGTTGCAGCAGTATACTTCTTTGTGAGTGGAGTAGATCAAAGTATAGCTTATGTGGTTATCTCTATGCTTTGTTTTCTTCTTTCGTGCTTTTTCTTAAAAGGGTTAATGATCATTCAGCCTAACCATTCGAGAGTATTAAACTTCTTTGGAAAATACGTGGGAAGTGTAAAAGAGAACGGATTATTCTTTATCAATCCTTTATATTCATCACAAAAAATTTCTTTACGCTCCGAAAATCTGCAAGGTCAGACTTTGAAGGTAAATGATAAAATGGGTAACCCTATTGAAATTGCAGTTGTAATTGTATGGAAAGTAGGAGATACTTATAAAGCGGCTTTTGATGTGGAGCGTTATTCAGATTTTGTAAAAATGCAGAGTGAAGCGGCGGTAAGACATTTAGCGATGAGCTTTCCTTATGATAATTTAGAAGATGATCATGCTCCTATTACATTGAGAGAAGGAGGAGATAAAATCAATTCTATTTTGGAACAGGAACTTACAGATCGTCTTTCAAAGGCTGGAATTGTGATTCAGGAGGCAAGGATTTCACACCTGGCCTATGCTTCAGAAATTGCAGGAGCAATGCTTCAGAGACAGCAGGCGACAGCTATCGTTGCTGCAAGAACTAAGATTGTAGAAGGAGCGGTAGGAATGGTAGACCTTGCATTGAAAAAGCTTTCTGAAGAAAATATCGTAGATCTTGATGATGAAAGAAAAGCAGCAATGGTAAGTAATTTAATGGTGGTTCTTTGCGGTGAAAAAGCAGCAACCCCAATATTAAATGCGGGAACACTTTATAATTAAGAAGTGAATAATTAACAGTTAGATTTTAGTGCAGATAACTTTACACTAAAATAGTCAGAAATAATGTTAGAGAATTTAGAAAATGAAATCAGAAAAAGCTCAGAACTCTTCGGAAAGCAAAGGAAAAAAATCCTTTGTGATAAGGATAGATGAGTCTACTTATAAACTCCTTGAAAAGTGGGCCAATGATGAATTCAGAAGTGTGAACGGACAGATAGAATACCTGTTGCATCAGAGCCTTGTCAACGCAGGGAGGAAGAAGAAAGAGTAGTTTAAAAGGGTGGATCAAACAAGAAAAATAATCTTTTTGGGGAATACACGCACAGAAATCGAATATTTTTCCCCTTTTTAAAATTACAGAAAGTATAAAAAAGACCTCCTTTTTTAGCCTTTCAATAAAGAAATAACAATTCAGTTAATCTTACACCAAAAAGAAAGCAGAGAAATTTTCTCTGCTTTTTTATTGTATACAACTCTGGAGACTATCTGCTCCAACGTAGAATATAACGAGCCAAATCAAGCCTTTAATAGTAAAGAAAGCTAATCCTGCCCATCCCACACGCTTGAACCACTTTTTAAGCTTTGAGTTGTTTTCTTGTGAATTTTCCATTGGTGATTATCAAAAAGATTACGCTACAAAGATAAGCATGTTTATAATTAGTCCAAATAAAAAGCGTATTAAAAATTAAAGTTTTGAGGTTCACATAATATTTTTATCTTTAGAGAGAACGAAAAGTAAGATTTTATGTCAAAAAAAGTAAAGGATTTCGGAATTGAAAAAACACTCAAGAATCTTGGGATTAAAGAAGAGAACAAAGGGACTTCAGTGGGCGGAAAATATTTCGCTTCAGGAAAGGTGATAGAAAGCATTTCTCCTGTAGATGGAAAATTGATCGCTAAAGTAAAAACTTCCGGAGAAAGTGATTATGACAAAGTAATTGAAACTGCTCAAAAAGCATTTCAGGAATTCAGGCTGATCCCGGCTCCAAAAAGAGGAGAGATGGTAAGGCAGCTGGGCTTAAAATTAAGAGAATATAAAGACGATCTTGGTAAACTTGTTTCTTATGAAATGGGTAAATCATTACAGGAAGGTCTTGGTGAAGTTCAGGAGATGATTGATATCTGTGACTTCGCAGTTGGACTTTCAAGACAGCTTCAGGGGTACACTATGCACTCTGAAAGACCTGGACACAGAATGTATGAGCAGTACCATCCACTAGGAGTTGTTGGGATTATTACAGCATTCAACTTCCCGGTAGCCGTATGGTCCTGGAACACTGCATTGGCTTGGATTTGTGGTAACGTTACCATCTGGAAGCCATCTGAAAAAACACCGCTTTGTGCTATTGCATGCCAGAATATCATGATGGAAGTTCTGAAGGAAAATAATCTTCCTGAAGGAGTTTCAAGCGTATTGGTATCAGACCACGAAATCGGACAGAAACTGGTAGATGATAAAAGAGTAGCGTTGGTATCTTTCACAGGATCTACAAGAGTAGGAAGAATGGTTTCTTCTAAAGTAGCAGAAAGATTCGGGAAGTCTATTCTTGAATTAGGTGGAAACAATGCCATCATCATTACAAAAGAAGCTGATATCGATATGTCGATTATCGGAGCTGTTTTCGGAGCTGTAGGAACTGCTGGTCAGAGATGTACTTCAACAAGAAGGCTAATCATCCACGAAAGTGTTTACAACGAAGTGAAAACAAGATTAACAAAAGCTTACGGGCAGCTGAAAATCGGAAATCCATTGGATGAAAACAACCATGTGGGACCACTTATTGATACGGATGCTGTAAACCAATACGAAGAAGCGATCAAAAAATGTAAAAAAGAAGGCGGGAAATTCGTTGTTGAAGGTGGCGTTTTATCTGGTAAAGATTACGAATCCGGATGCTATGTAAAACCTTGTGTGGCTGAAGTGAAAAACTCTTATGAGATTGTTCAGCACGAAACTTTTGCACCGATCCTATATTTGATCAAATACAAAACATTAGAGGAAGCTATCGCTATTCAGAATGATGTTCCTCAGGGATTGTCTTCTGCAATCATGACTCAGAATTTAAGAGAAGCAGAATTGTTCCTTTCTCATGCAGGTTCAGACTGTGGTATTGCCAACGTCAATATCGGAACTTCCGGTGCTGAAATTGGTGGAGCTTTCGGGGGTGAAAAAGAAACCGGAGGAGGAAGAGAGTCAGGATCTGACGCTTGGAAATACTATATGAGGAGACAAACCAATACTATAAATTACACTGCACAACTTCCTTTAGCACAAGGAATTAAATTTGATTTATAAAAGCTCTACTTAAAGTACTCAAAAAACAAAAAAATTAATAACCTGAATGGTTAAATGCTGTATTATTAGCGTCATTTAATCATTCATTTATTAAATCACACTACAAATTTATTATGGAACACACATTAGATATAAAAGCAAATAAAGTAAAAGAAACAGTAGGAAAACATGTGTTGGCAGACGGTTTCGATTTTGTGATGGATATTGAAAAATCACATGGATCTTGGCTTTATGATAAACTGACAGACAGAGAATACCTGGATATGTTCTCTATGTTTGCATCAGCATCCATCGGATACAATCACCCTTATCTTGTTGAAAGATCAGAATGGTTAGGAAGAATGGCTGTAAACAAACCTACTTTGGCTGATGTTTACTCGGAAGAATACGCTCATTTCCTTGAAGTATTTGAAAGAGTAGTTATCCCTGAAGAATTACAATACGCTTTCTTTATCGAAGGCGGAACGATGGGAGTTGAAAATGCAATGAAGGCATGCTTCGATTGGAAAACCCGCAAAAACTTTGAAAAAGGATTAGACACTGAAGCTGGAATCTGTATCCACTTCAAACAGGCTTTCCATGGAAGAAGTGGTTATACTTTGAGTTTAACCAATACTTCTGATCCAAGAAAGTACCAATATTTCCCAATGTTTAACTGGCCGAGAATTTTAAATCCAAAATTAAAGTTCCCGATTACTGAAGAAAACCTTGAAGAAACCATCAAAAACGAAAATCTTGCTTTGCTTCAGATTGAAGAGGCAATTTTGATGCACCCTGATAAAGTGGCTTGTATCATCATTGAACCTATTCAGGCTGAAGGAGGTGACAATCATTTCAGAGACGAATTCTTATTAGGATTAAGAAGAATCTGTGATGATAACGAAATCTTACTTATTTTTGATGAAGTTCAGACAGGTATTGCCATTACAGGGAAAATGTGGGCTTTCCAGCATTTTACAGCAAAACCGGATATCATTTCTTTCGGAAAAAAAGCTCAGGTTTGTGGGGTTTTAGCCAATAAAGAGAAGTTTGATCAGGTTCCGAACAATGTTTTCAGAGAAAGTTCAAGAATCAACTCTACATTCGGAGGAAACTTTATCGATATGCTTCGTTTTCAGTTGGTAATGGAAGTAATCGAAAAAGAAAATCTTGTTGAAAACGCAAGAGTGGTTGGAGATTTCTTACTGGAAAGCTTAAAAGCTCTTGCTGAAAAATATCCTGAAAAAATTTCAAACGCAAGAGGAAGAGGCTTGATGTGTGCTATTGATCTTCCTACTGCAGAGCAGAGAAACCACCTGATGAATGAGCTTTTCAATGACGGATTAATCATTCTTCCTTGTGGAGATCAGTCTCTTCGTTTCAGACCTCACTTGAATGTTACTAAAGAAGAAATCCAACTTGCTTTAGATAAAATTGAAAACAATATTAATAAAATTTAAAACCCGGGATTTGTAATTTTGAAAAAAACATCGTATATTTAGATACTCAAACAATTAGAATATGGAAAGAAGTACGAGAGTATCAGTTTATGTAAGTGATAACCCTTCAGAAATTCAGTTGGTTAAGTCTAAATTGGATGACGCGCAAATTGCAAATACCGTTGAAAATAACTATCTTACGTTTACCACTACGCCAACAGCCACTTCGCTGAAGGTTATGGTAGATCTGGAAGAAGAAAAAAAAGCATTTGAAATTATTGATGCTTACCTTCAACAAAGTGAAAATCAATAAACAATTTCATAATTTTAAATTTTACTACTTCGAACCGAAAATTAATTTTAATTAATTTTCGGTTTTTTAATTATTTATAAACCATTGATTTAAGAATTGAACAAACAGTAACTTTTTTAATTCTTACATCAATCTTTTAATCAAATTTTACAACATGAATCCGGAGATTAAACTAAGACAAGCGGAAATTGAAGACAGAAACATTATTTGGGAAATCATCCAGCAGTCCATTGAAAGAAGAAGACAGGATGGAAGTACCCAGTGGCAGAACGGATACCCTAATCTCGGGACAGTGGAAAGTGATATTGCGAAAGGATTTGGCCACGTTATGACAGTGGATGGCAAGATTGCAGTATATGCAGCACTTATTCTGAATGATGAACCTGCTTACAGTACGATAGAAGGAGCATGGTTAAGTGATGGTGAATTTGTTGTGGTTCACAGAGTGGCTGTAGATGAAAAATTTGCAGGGCAGGGTATGGTTAAAAAGCTTTTTGATCAGATTGAAGAATTTACCAAATCCCATGGGATTCAGAGTATTAAAGTTGATACTAACCATGACAATATTGCCATGTTGAAAATCCTTGAAGGCAGAGGTTACTCTTATTGCGGAGAAGTTCTTTTAAGAGACGGAATGAGAAAAGCTTTTGAGAAGATTATAATTTAAGCAAAAAGTTAAATCAACTTTCATTGAATTTTTAAAACGCCCTTTATTTATAAACTCTATCAGGTTTGTTCGTTTGGTTCTGAACTAATTTCTACTTTTGTTCAAATTTTTATATTATGCACCAAAGTATAGAAATTGATGAAAAAATTTTTCAAGATGCCGTAAAATTCTATGGCACCGTGTTCAGCTTACCCCCTTTAGCTTCAAAAATTTATTCCTACCTTCTTTTTGACTATGAGAAAGTAGGAATTACTTTTGACGAATTTGTTGAAGTGCTCTCTGCAAGCAAAAGCTCTGTTTCTACCAGTATTTCATTACTGCTCAATGCCCAGCTTATCGTAGACCATAACAAAATGGATGAGCGGAAACGGTATTTTTTCATCAATGATGAATACAAGAAAATACGATTCGAAAAAATTGTCCAAAAGATGCAGGACGAACTAAAACTATTAGATGATTTAAACAATTTTAAAAAAAGTAAAGATGATGGATACAACGAAAGAATAGAAGTTTACAAAGCACTCTTAAATAAAAACATAGAAAATATTCAGGAATCTCTTAATAAACTATAAAATGAATAATAAGCTAGTTATACTTTCCATTGCAGCGTTTTCACTGACAGCCTGCAAAAAAGAAGCTCCGAAACAGGATGGTGCCAAGCCGTATCCGGTTGTTTCCGTGGAGTCAAAAAATATAGTGGGTTATCAGACGTTTCCGGCTACCATTCAAGGTAGAGTAAACAATGATGTACGTGCAAAAATACAAGGGTATATTACCCAGGTATTGGTAGATGAAGGACAATACGTTACAAAAGGGCAGCCTTTGTTTCGTTTGGAAACCAATATCCTGAACGAAAATGCAGCAGCTTCCAAAGCAGGAATAGGTGCTGCGGCCTCCAGTGTTGCAGCGGCTCAGGCTTCTGTAAATGCGGCTCAGGTTGAAGTAAACAAACTAAAACCTCTGGTTCAGAAAAATATCATCAGCAGTGTACAATTGCAGACAGCACAGGCTCAGTTGGCACAGGCTCAGGCTCAGCTTCAACAGGCTAATGCTGCCAAAAGACAGGCTGAAGCGAATTACAAAGGAGTAGAAGCCAATATTGAATATTCTATCATTCGTGCTCCTATTTCCGGGGTGATCGGAAGACTACCATTAAAAGTAGGTAGTTTGGTAGGGCCGTCTGATCAGACACCTTTGACAACAATTTCAGATACGTCCGAGATCTATGCTTACTTCGCGATGAATGAAAAGGAATATTTTGATTTCCTTGAAAAATCTCCGGGAGCATCTATGCCTGAGAAAATTAAAAACTTACCCATGGTAGAACTTCAGTTGGCCAATGGAAGTCTTTATCCTGAAAAAGGGAGAATTGAAGCCATTACTGGTCAGATTGATCCTACAACCGGAACTATCCAGTTCAGAGTTGCTTTTTCGAATGCTCAGAAATTATTAAGTAATGGTAACAGTGGAACCATCAGATTCCCTCAGCATTACGATAATGTTCTTGTTGTACCTGAAAGTGCTACTTATGAGCAACAAGGTATCGTTTACGTATACAAAGTAGAAAAAGGAGATACTGCCAGAAACGTTGTTGTAAATGTGATCGACAGAATTGACAATATGGCTCTTCTTAAATCAGGAGTTAATAAAGGAGAAACGGTTATTGCAGCTGGTATCGGAGGTCTGAAACCGGGAACAGCAGTGAAGCCGAAGCCAATCAAAATGGATAGTCTTGTTCAATCTATAAAACCGAAATTCTAATGATAAAAAACTTTATTAACAGACCGGTTTTATCTACCGTAATCTCAATTTTGATTGTGATTCTCGGTGTGCTAGGGCTGATCTCGTTACCGGTTACGCAGTACCCGGATATTGCGCCGCCTACGGTAAGTGTTTCCGCAAACTATACGGGAGCCAATGCTGAGACGGTGATGAAAAGTGTGGTAGTTCCTTTGGAAGAACAGATCAACGGGGTGGAAGGTATGGATTATATCACTTCCAGTGCCGGGAATGACGGTTCTGCTCAGATCCAGGTTTTCTTCAAACAAGGAATAGACCCGGATATTGCAGCGGTAAACGTACAGAACCGTGTAGCGAGAGCAACACCTCTTTTACCATCTGAAGTAACACGTTCAGGGGTTGTAACCCAGAAGCAGCAGACCAGTGCCCTGATGTATATGTCTTTCTATTCTGAAAATAAAGATTTGGATGACGTATACCTTCAGAACTTTTTGAATATCAACATTATTCCGAACCTGAAAAGGGTAAATGGTGTAGGGGATGCCAACGTTTTCGGTGGTAAAAACTATTCCATGAGAATCTGGTTGGATCCTGCAAAAATGGCAGCCTACAGTGTAACTCCTACAGATGTTACCAATGCTATCAATGAGCAGAGTAGAGAAGCTGCTGCGGGTTCTATTGGACAAAACAGTGGAAGTTCTTTTGAATATATCATTAAATACGTAGGTAAATTCAACGATAAAGAACAGTACGATAATATCATCATCAAATCTCTTGCAAACGGACAAAACCTGATGCTGAAAGACGTTGCTAAAGTAGAACTGGCAGGGCAGTCTTATACAGGAATCGGGGAGAACGGAAACAATCCTTCCATCAGTATGGGGATCTTCCAGACTCCGGGATCCAATGCACAGGAGATTATTAAGAATATCAAAGCCTATCTGAAATCAGCAGAGGGAACTTTTCCAAAGGGCGTAAAATATACTTTTAACTTTGATACCAACGAATTCCTGGAAGCTTCTATTGAAAAGGTAGTACATACCCTGATCGAAGCCTTCATTCTGGTATTTATTGTAGTGTATATTTTCCTTCAGGATTTCAGATCTACGCTGATCCCGGCCATTGCGGTTCCGGTATCTATTGTGGGGGCGTTCTTCTTCCTGAATTTATTCGGATATTCATTGAACCTCTTAACCTTATTTGCATTGGTACTGGCCATTGGTATTGTAGTGGATGATGCCATTGTCGTCGTCGAGGCTGTTCATGCCAAGATGGAACACGGTATTTCCGATGCTAAAAAAGCGACAGTAGAGGCAATGGATGAGATTACAGGAGCTATTATATCTATTACATTGGTAATGGCAGCGGTATTTATTCCGGTAACGTTCATTACAGGACCTACAGGGGTATTCTACCAGCAGTTTGGTATTACGTTGATCATTGCCATCATCATTTCTGCTATTAATGCATTAACGCTGAGTCCGGTTTTATGTTCATTATTCCTGAAACCTCACGCAGAGCATCATAAAGAGTATCAAAGCCTGAATCTGTTACAGAAGTTTTTCTATAAGTTTAATATTGCTTTTAAAACAACTACTGAGCGTTACGGAAGAGGATTTGTATTCTTGTTAAGACATAAATGGGTTACCTTAATTATTTTTGCTGTTACCGGAGGAATTTTATTCTGGGCAAGCAGCAGTATGAAGAAAGGTTTTGTACCTACAGAAGACAGAGGGATTATCTTTACAGATGTTCAGCTTCCTCCGGGAGCTTCTATGGAAAGAACGTATAATGCTTTGAAAACACTTCAGGCAAAAGCATTAAAAGTTCCGGGAGTACAGAATGTAACAATTTCTACGGGTAGAGGATTCTTATCCGGAAACGGAAGTAACAACGGTCTTGCCTTTGTGAAACTGAAACCATTCGAAGAAAGAAAAAAAGACGGACAGACTTCTGAAGATATCACCAAAAAATTATTTGGAATTGTAGGATCTGTTCCTGACGCTAAAGTCGTATTCTTCCAACCGCCAAGTGTACCGGGATTTGGTAACAGTGCAGGTTTTGAAATGGTATTGCTGGACAAGTCAGGAGGTGAATATGCCGATTTAGATGCTAAAACGAATGAATTCATCGGTAAGCTGATGCAGAGACCGGAAATTCAGTTTGCACAGACTTCATTCAATACAAAATATCCTCAGTATCAGATGGAAATTAATGTTCCTCTGAGCAAGCAGCTTGGTGTTTCTGTAAACGACATTCTGGCGACTATGCAAGGGTATATTGGTGGTATTTATACTGCCGACTTTACCAAGTATGGAAAGCAGTTCAGGGTGATGGTTCAGGCTCTTCCTGAGAATAGAAAGAATATTGACAATCTGAATCAGCTTTATGTCAGAACAGGATCAGGGATCATGACTCCAATCTCACAGTTTGTAACATTAACAAAAGCCTATGGACCACAATCTGTAAGCCGTTATAATCTATTTACTTCAGTGAAGGTGACAGGAGCAAACTCTGACGGATACAGTTCCGGGGATGCGATTGCTGCTGTACAACAGGTGGCAGATGAAACCCTGAATCAAAACTATGCCGTAGAATTTACAGGGTTAACCAGAGAAGAATTAAATTCAGGATCTCAGACACTTCTGATTTTCGGGCTAAGTTTGATCTTCGTTTACTTTATCCTTTCTGCACAGTATGAAAGTTATATCCTTCCGCTGATTGTTATTATTTCTCTTCCTCTTGGGGTAATGGGAGCTTACTTCGGCCAGAAGATTATGGGACTGGAAAATAATATTTACTTCCAGATTGCCCTGATCATGCTCGTGGGACTGCTGGCGAAAAATGCAATTCTTATTGTTGAATTCGCTGTTCAGAGAAGACATCATGGAGAAACCATTGTAATGTCAGCCATCAATGCAGCAAAAGCCAGGGTGAGACCTATTCTAATGACATCATTCGCCTTTATTTTCGGTTTATTGCCGTTAGTTCTGGCAAGTGGAATTGGAGCAGTAGGTAACAGATCTATCGCTACGGGTGCGGCAATCGGACTATTGATAGGAACTGTTTTGGGATTATTTGTAATTCCGGTTCTGTATGTGATTTTTGAAACACTGCAGGAAAAAATTAAGCCTATCAAAAAAGAAGATATCAATTTAGCAGAATAAAATTAATTAGAGAAGTTAGAAGTTAGATATTTAGAAATTAGTCTAAAGCTCTATCTAACTTCTGGCCTCTAACATCTAATTTCTAATTTTTTATAATGAAGAGTTTATTAAACATCATAAAAGGAATCACTTTTTCAGTTTTCATACTCGGTGCCATTTCATCCTGTATGGCAAGAAAAGAATATGAAAGACCGAAGAATGTTGTAGACGAAAAGCTGTTCCGTACGGATATGCTTCCTTCGGACAGTGCCAGTATTGCAAATATTTCTTGGAAAGAGATATTCACTGATCCTATATTGCAGGGACATATTTCTAAGGCACTGGAGAACAATCTTGATATCAGAATTGCTTTGGAAAGTATTAATTCTGCGGAAGCATATCTTAAACAAAGCAAAGCAGCCTACCAGCCTACTGTTTCCATAGGACCCAACTATACATTTCAGACACAGTCTATCAATACACAGTTCGGACAGATTATCGGATCAAGACGTTATGTGAACCAGTTTGACATTACGGCAAGTATCGGATGGGAAGCGGATATCTGGGGTAAATTAAAAGCACAGGAGAAAGCACAACTGGCTACTTATTTAGGAACTGTTGCAGCGCATAAAGCTGTTAAAAGTAGTTTGGTGTCTTCCATCGCTTCTGCATATTATCAATTGTTGACATTTGATGCACAGAAGAGAATTATTTCAGAAACCATTGCGGTAAGAGAGAAAAACCTTGAAGCAACTAAGGCTTTAAAAACTTCCGGAACAGTTACTGAAGTAGCAGTACAGCAAAGTGAGGCTCTTGTTTTCAATGCCAAATCATTACTGATTGATATTGATACACAGATCCAATTGCTTGAAAATACCATGAGTCTTCTGATGGGAGAGCCTTCTCATTCTATCGAAAGATCTACATTGGAAGGGCAAAAACTTCCAATCGATTTGAAATTAGGTTATCCTACTCAACTTCTGGCCAACCGTCCGGATGTTATGAGAGCAGAGTATAACTTAATGAATGCTTTTGAGCTGACCAATGCTGCGAAAGCCCAGTTTTATCCAACTTTAAAACTGACAGGAAGCGGAGGAGTACAGTCGGTAGATATTGACCACTTATTCAGTGTAAATTCATTGTTTGCAAACGTAGTAGCAGGATTGGCTCAACCGATTTTAAATAAGAGACAGATTCAGACCAACTATGACGTAAGTCTTGCCAATAAAGAAACGGCTTATCTCAACTTCAGAAAAACAGTTCTGACTGCCGGAAAAGAAGTTTCGGATGCCATCAGAGTTTTCTCTGTTCAGGATTCATTTATTGAATTGAAGCAACATGAGTTGGATGCCTACAAAAAATCGGTTGACTATTCCCAGGAATTAGTGAACTATGGTATGGCTAACTATCTTGAAGTATTGAATGCAAGTGTGAATTCATTGAATGCAGAGCTTAACATTTCCAATGCAAGATACAGTAAAATGAAAGCAGCCGTAGAGCTTTATCAGGCTTTAGGAGGAGGCTGGAAATAACCATATTCAGCAATGTAATATCATAAAAACGTATGTCAGGAATGGCATACGTTTTTTTTGATTATTGATCATGCTAAAATTATTTAATAGGTAAAATCAATTTGTATATATGTATTCAACTACGTAGTTTTGTACTTTAAAATATAAATACTATGAAATTAGAGATACAACCCATAGGAAATTCTTATTCAGAGCAGGCCATTGATCTGATTTTGACGATTCAGCAGAAAGAGTTTAATATTCCGATTACTATTAAAGATCAACCTGACCTTCTGCAGATAGAAAGTTTTTACACGGAAGCCGGAGGTAACTTTTGGGGTGCTTTTGTAGATGGTGAGCTGGTGGGTTCTATAGCATTGGTTAAATTTGACGACAGGGCAGGAGCCATCAGAAAAATGTTTGTGAAAAAGGAATTCAGAGGAAAAGAACTGAATATTGCGCAGGAATTATTGGAAGTTTTAATTTCTTTCTGTCGCGAAAACAGAATTGATGATTTATATTTGGGAACCATAACGGTACTGAAAGCAGCCCAGCGTTTCTATGAAAGGAATGAATTTGTAAAGATTGAAAAAAGCGATCTTCCTGTTAAATTTCCTTTGATGAGTGCTGATGATGTTTTTTACCACTTAAATCTTGACTGAATATGAATGTAATCAACGAAGCAGGAATTCTTGCCATATCCACCAGACTGCACCGCCTCAGTGAACAATTGAGGAAAGATGGAGCATTGATCTATAAAGCATTCGGAATTGATTTCGAATTGAAATGGTTTCCGGTAATTTTCACCATTTATAAAAAAGAAATAGCAAGCGTTGTTGAAATTGCCAATGAAATAGGGTATACCCATCCATCTACAATAACCCTGCTCAAAGAACTGGAAAAACAGGAATTGATCCAATGGGAAAAAGATAAGCAGGATGAACGAAAAAGACTGTTTAAACTGACTTCAAAAGGGAACGATCTTATTGAAAAAATGAAACCTGTTTGGGAACTGATGGCTCAGATTTTAGGGGATATTGCAGACAATAAAAACAATCTGCTGACTGCTATTGATGAAGCAGAAGAGAAAATTGCCAATCAGTCTTTTTATCAGAGAGCATTGCAGGTGAAGAACTCGAAAAAATAATTTATTCTGTTATGATGTCAAGTGGATCTCTTACTGGCATGATACTTTTTAAATATTCTTTATCTTCTGCAGTTAACTCAGCTATACCCAGTGCAATATCTTCCCATGCTTTTTCGTCCTGACGTGTAAGGACAAATTCAATGGATTGAATTTTAGGTTTTTTATTAAGACCCAATATTCTTAAATCTATTCTTTGTCCTTCTTTTATTTTGCTTTCTTCAATTTGTCCTATTAAAAAAAAATCTTCCTGTAACTTGAAATGTATTACTGAGCTTAAACTGAGCAGCAGTTAAATGATGCCAGTTATATCCACAATATCTGCATTGTTTTGCACGTGGAGTACGGGCGAGTTTGTGGCATTTAGGACAATTGTTGAAAAAAACTTTTTCAGGAGTTTCTGCCATTATCCGGGTTACAACATTTTGTTCAAAAACTTCATGTCCATGTTCTAATAGTTGTATGACTTCAGGATCAGAATTTATCCAGCCCCGCTTTATCATTGCATTTCTTATATGCTCACTTTCAGAACTCTTCAAAGTATACATATGATGATTCAGTGCTAATGCTTCGTCCCTGGTCATTAATTTCCCAAAATATCTGATAATATAATTTATAGTTTCTGTGTCCATATCTAAGTAAAAAAAGTAAAACCTTTTAATGATTTAGTTTGTCTAATTTATCATTTATTTCTTTAAAATAGCCTTATATTATGGAATGTGATAATTAAGAAATAGAAATTTAATACTGACAAACTATTGTCATTAAAGTAAGTTAATTTTACATCAATAAAAGAAAAGCTATGGGAGAAATTGCATACAAACACACCTTCTGTGTCAATACACAGGAAGAATGGAGGCAATGGCTGGAAGAGAATCATCATATAGAGCAGTCTGTATGGCTTATCTGTAATACCAGAAAATCAAATTTACCCATTGTTCATTGGACGGATCTGGTAGATGAAGCCCTTTGTTTTGGCTGGATTGACAGTACGAGAAAAACCATAGACAAAGGTTCGTTTATGCAGTTATTCAGCAGACGGAAGCCGAAGAGTACCTGGTCCAAAATTAATAAAGATAAGGTTCAGAAGCTGATAGAAAATAATCTGATGACCAAAGCAGGATTTGAAACGATCAGAATTGCAAAAGAGAATGGCTCGTGGAATATTTTGGATTCGGTAGAAGACCTTACCATTCCTGATGACCTGAGTGAAGCATTTAAACTGCATGAAGGCTCCGAAATCTATTTTCTAAGCTTGAGTAAATCTATAAAAAAAATGCTGCTTCAATGGATTGTACTTGCCAAAAGACCTGAAACCAGAAAAAATCGTATTGATGAAATAGCCAGACAGGCTGCTCAGAATAAAAAACCTAAAAATTTTTAAGCTGTAAAAAGATAGAACATTATTTTTGACACTTATGTTTAAAAATAAGAAAAGGCTGTCCAAAAATGAGACAGCCTTTTCAATTGATTCATTATTAAAATATATTATCTTAGAATCTCAAAGTGGCTGCAACAGACCAGGTTCTTCCAAAACCAAGGAATCCTGTATTGCCGTCTGCAACACCCTGATAAACTCTGCCAGCTTCCTGATACGTTTTTCCGGCATCGGGACCATTGGCAATTTTATCTCCTGCGAAGATATTGGAGCTCAATTCGGAAATATAATATTTGTTAAATAAGTTATATACGTTAGCTCTCAATGTTAAAGATTTTTTCGCATCCAATGTAAATTTGTAAGAAGCACCAACATCAAATAAATGATAGCTTGGCAATTTTACAATTCCTTTTTCTCTTGCCGCTTCAGTAAGGAAGTTGATCGGGTTGAACTGAGCATAAAGCTTGTCATAATATTCCCAGTTGGCATCAATACTGAATGCTTTGGTGATATTGTAATCTGCTCCGATGCTTGCTGTTGTTTGAGCAGCATCTCCTACTTTCAGGTCTTTGATATTGATCACTCCTGTAGCTCCTGCTATTTCCTGGTTGGTTTGAACATCCAGAATGTTGAAGTTAGCATTTCCTTTATATTTCCAGTTACCCAATGATACCATTCCTCTTAATCTAAGGTTAGTAAAAGGTCTTGCCTTTGCTTCCAATTCGATTCCTTGGTGTACCTGTCCTACATTCAAAGCATTATAGAAATAAGCATTTCCAAGGCTTAACTGAGAGAATTTTGCAACATCTGCTGCCGTAGCATTGAATGTTCTTGAGATAAATCTGTCATCCCACTGCGTTCTGTAAGCATTGATGTTCACATCTATATAACGCGATTTGAAACCATATCCTAATTCCACAGAGAAGATTCTTTCATTTTTAGCATCATTATAGATATTCTGGTTGGATGGGAATAATGCATTGAATAAAGGCTGTCTTGAAATAACTCCTGTATTGAAAAATACATTATGGTGATCATCTATATTATAGTTGGCACCTCCTTTTACAATATATCCTGTTTTATGATACCATTTTGTCTCCTGATTTCCTGGAGTATACAGCATATAATCCACTCGTTTGTAGTATTGCTCGGAAACAGATCCCTGAACAGAGGCACTTAGCTTTTCAGAACTGTATTCAACCATTCCATAGATACCAGCCCATTTTACCAAACCTTCATTATGGATAGATACTTTCTGAGCATCTTTAAGTTTGGTAAGCGGTTCAGGTTTTACAGTCTGATTGATAAAATATCCTTTTGGCGCATTGGCAGTATTAGGAACATACAATGCATCAGATCCTAACATATCTGTTACAATGTCATACAAAGCTCCTTTGTATGTTTTAAGATCAATTCCTCCGTTGAAAGTCCAGTTATTTTTTTTGTAATTAAGGTCTGCGATTACTCCATACCAGTCATGAGCATTGATACTCTGCTTTCTTACGATCCCATTGGTTCCGTTCAGAGTCGCTACATATTTTCCGTTATAATCACCAGGAGAACCTGCAGGTGCAGTGAAGGTTGATTTCTGGAAGCTATTTCCATTATAATCTGTTACCATACCGCCTCTGTTATAACGGTAAATCATATCCCAGTTGATCGTACCGTCGCCACCTGCGCCATAATTCATGAAGTTCATAGTTTGTCCGGCTGCGTTTTTGATAGAACCGTTAAGTCCGGTACCACCGCCACCGCGTCCCCATGAACCATAAAGAACTGTGGATAGCTTCAGATTGTCATTCATATTCCAATCCCAGTTTAATGAAGCGATAGGCTTGTGGTAGAAGTTCGGTGCTAAATTGAATTGAGAACCATTCAGCATTCCTGTTTGTGGATTGTATCTTCTTCCGTAAGTTTCAAACTGCTGCAGTGTTGCCACATTAGCTCCGGTTGCAGAAGACCTTCTCGTATCGTGTACTTGTGGTGCTCCGGTAGCGATAAAATTGAACGCATGCTTTTCATTAGGCTTAAATCCTGTAGAGAAAAACCATGAGTAACCTTCTCCTTTTGTTCCATTGATGTATCCGTCACCTTGCCAGCGGGAAAGCAATACTGTTGTTCCCCATTTGTTTTTTAATCCTGAAGAGTACATTGCTGATATTCTGGAGTAGTTATCATTTCCAACTTCTCCTTTAATCATTGCTTTCTGCTCAGAATCGGTAGCTTTGGTTACAATATTGATCGTTCCTCCTACAGAAGGGACTACAAATTTGGAAGCTCCCAAACCTCTTTGAATCTGAATATTGCTTGCAATATCAGCTAATCCGGTCCAGTTAGACCAGTAGACTGTACCTCCCTGCATATCATTCACCGGCTGTCCGTTGATGATTACTGCAATGTTAGCCCCGTCAAAACCTCTCATGTTGATTCTGCTGTCTCCGAATCCTCCACCTACTTTGGTAACATAAACGGATGGAGTAGACTTCATAATTTCAGGGAATTCTCTGTTTCCCAGTTTTTCCTGAATTTCTGCAGCCTTAATGTTGGATACTGCAACAGGTGTTTTTCTCTCTTTGGCTGTTTGGGAAAGGTTTCTACCTACCAACATAACCTCATCAATAGATTTAGATTTCTCTAAAGAATCCTTCGTACTCTGCCCATAATAGATGGCGGCCGTAGGTAATACAAGCGCTATAATTAGTCGCTTTTTAAAAGTAATGCTCATGAAATAAACTAGCGTGTTTGATTTTAAGGCTGCAAAGATGGATAATTATTTTTGAATTAAGTATTAAATCTTCCCGAAGTGATATGCTATTGTATGCATATAATGCATTATTACTCGTTTTTTTGGATGTATTAATTATTTCAGATATTTAATTTACAATTTGTTATAAAAGTGAATTATACTATAATTGGCTTGTTTTTAACGAAAAAAAATAATTATGTAACTCATGTGAAAAATCCACCCATGTGTACTTTTTTATAATGATCTTCCGTGGATGATTTATTATGTATCATTATTAATATATTTGTAGATATTATTTGTATCAATTTTATTTGCTTAAATACCATAAGCTTTTCTCTTATTTAAAAAATAAAAATATGACTCAGCTCAGCTTGTTCGACACAGAAGATTTATATGAATTTCCAAAAGACCTTTTGGAATACAGAGAACATTTCCTGAGTCGGGACGAAGCGGACCAACTTAAAAATCATCTGCTTGAAACCGCTCCCTGGAAACAACGAACCCAGAAAATGTATGATAAAATGGTTTTGACCCCTCGTTTAACAGCCTGGTATGGTGATCCGAAAACGGATTATCCTTTAGGAAATGGTGAAGTGGATAATAACGTCTGGACTCCCGAATTATTTTCTTTAAAACAAAGGATAGAAGATATATTTGGTTATCAGTTCAATTCCGTATTGCTTAATCTTTACAGGGATCATAATGATTCGGTTGCCTGGCATCAGGATAAGGAAAGCAGATACGGGAAACGTCCTGTGATTGCATCTTTAAGTTTAGGGCAGACCAGAAATTTTGATTTCAGGAAAAAAGATCATCATCAAAGTAAATACAGCCTACCACTTCCTCATGGATCATTATTGATTATGAAAGGTGATCTTCAGGAAAACTGGGAACACAGGATTGCTAAGTCTGCAACCTCTATGAAGGAGCGTATTAATCTTACATTCCGGCTGATTCGATAATTGTAAAATGTTTATTCATAATATTTTATGATAATAAATGATTTGCTGAAAATGTTATTTGGCCGATAAATTGTTGCTATTATAAAGAAGTCCTCATAGATTTCACTCATATCACCACTTAAAATTTATTATTATGAAAAATTTTGTAGTAACAATTTTTGCAGTAGCTGCTTTGGCAGGCTGTAAAAAAAATGACCAAACACCGTCCAGCCAATCCACGCAAAGTACAACCATGTCTCCTTCCGCTGAATCTGGAATGACGGTGAGCGATTCTATTAAAACTTCAACCTCCACAGACCAGAAAACTTCTCTAAGTGATCAGGACAAAAAGTTTGCAGATGCAGCGGCAATAGGAGGGCTGATGGAAGTTATGATGGGAAAATTAGCAGAAACAAATGCTGAAAATCCTGTTGTAAAATCTCTGGGATCCATGATGGTAACGGATCATACCAAAGTGAATGATGAACTTAAAAGCTGGGCTTCTAATAATAGCTATACACTTCCCACAGGTTTGGAGGCAGATAAGCAGAAGATGTATAATGATCTGAAAGCTAAGAAAGGAAAAGACTTTGACAAAAAATATACAGATCTTATGGTGAGTGATCATAAAGAAGATATAGAAGTATTCAAAAAAGAAGCATCAAAGGGAACAGAAACTTCATTAAAATCTTTTGCTTCTAAGACACTTCCCACACTTGAACATCATTTAAAAGAATCCGAAAAGGCGAAAAATGCGGTCAGATAATCTAGGGTTAATATGACTTGCATCATAAGACAAACAGAATGTATTTGATACTTTTGAATGATTAAATATTATTTTGTTCTTGATTATTACGCTCCTCTTTTTAAGGGGAGTTTTTTATTCTTCTTTCTTTTTGTATTCTTCAATTTTCTTAAACTGCCGATAAGAATCTTTCAGATTACGAAGCTGCTCTGAGACGGTTTTAATCCCTTTTTCACTAAGATCTCCACTGTCCATAGCATTTTGATATGCTTCTATAGCTGCTTTTTCCCCAAACACTACATTTCCTAATGTAGATTCTACCAAATTACCCATGGTGAAAGAATTTTTAATATCAATCCATGTCCTGTGAATGGCTCCTGCAATGGAAGTTGAATTTTCCGGATTACCCTGTCTTTCTGTAATGAGGTTTATAAGTTCATTCTTCATGATTTTCGATTGTGAAATCATATGATCATACTCATCCTTTACATCAGGATACATTTCCCAGACTTTCCCTTCTACTTTTTCGAAGCCTTCCATTCTGTCATTTGTAATGTGAAGTAAGTCATTAAGTACTGAGATTTCTTTCTGATTGTCCATAATATAAATTTTTAAATTAAACATAATGATCTACTAAATTATAATTTAACACTCAGATCTTTTATAATCCTGATCATATACGTTAAAAAGTTAGTCTGATGTATTTCTTTTTCCACAAAAAAGCTGCACCTTTGCCCCAACAATGGGGTGCTACAGATAACAGTGGCTGAGATGATACCCAGGAATGTACTTCCACACCTGATCCGGACAATGCCGGCGTAGGGATTGCTTACTTATCATCTCATCATTTGATTTCTAAAAATTAATATGATGCAGGACATTTTAAAACAAATTACCTTACCGGAATGGTTCGGAGTCTTATTTTCAGTGATTCAGGTTTTACTGGCCCGTAAAAACAATGTCAACAACTATCTTTTCGGAATTGCAGGTATTCTGCTTACGCTGTACGTAATGCTTACATCAAAGCTTTATGCTGAATTTACCTTAAATCTTTATTACCTGATTATGAGCATCTACGGATGGTTGTACTGGAAATTCGGGAAACAGAAATCCGAAATGGAAATCTCCGTTACCACCACCAATGAAAAATGGATTACCGGAGGAATTGTTTTGGGAACTTTTATCTTATTCTGGTCTTTTCTCACTCATTTTACCGATTCGGATGTTCCTGTTTGGGATTCTCTGGTAAGTGCTTTTGCCTGGGCAGGAATGTGGCTGATGGCAAGACGGAAAATTGAAAACTGGGTGATCCTCAATATCAGTAATATTATTTCCATTCCTTTAATGATTCATAAGGAATTATATCTCTATGCTGTTTTAACATCATTCTTATTTTTAGTGGCAATCTCCGGTTATATAGAATGGCAAAAAATTATTAAATCCAAAGCTCATGCTCAGTAATAAAGAGATCAGAAAAGAACTTCAGGGAGCTTCTGTAATTTCTGATAAAGTGATGCTGCATATTCACGATGAAGGATTGCTTAAAATCTGGGTTCCCCAAAAATATGGTGGACTCGGTTATCGTTTTGAAGAAGGGCTTAAAGCATTATTTGGCTGGGCGCAAACCGATGGAAGCTTTGGCTGGATGCTGACACTTTGTGCCGGAGCCAACTATTTTTCCAGAAACGTCAAACCTGAAGTTGCCCAATTTCTCTTCACCCATACCAAAACCTGTTTTGGCGGAAGCGGAATGGTTGGTGGTACCGCAGAAAAGCAGGATGATAATACCTATCTGATCAACGGTTCATGGAATTTTGCAACAGGAGCACCTCATCTGACCCATTTTACACTCAATGCCAAAATTACAGAAAACGGGAAACCTATAACGGATAAAGACGGGAATGAGACTATTCAATCATTCATCATTCCGAAAGAACATGCTGAAATTATCCCCAACTGGAAATCCATGGGAATGAAAGCCAGCGGTACCTATTCTTTCACTATTGAAAATGTTCTGGTGAGTGAAGATTACAGTTTTGTGTACGATCAGTTTTTCACCAATGATACTTTGGACAGTATTCCGTTTCGGATTTTTGCGGATTTGACGCTCTTGGTCAATTATTTGGGAATGGCCTCTCATTTTATTGAAGAAGCAGAAAATATTCGTCCTGAAATCAATTTCAAAATTTTTGCAGAATCCGTTGAAAAGCATTTGGGAAAAGTTTTAAATATAGCCAGAGAAGTAGAAAATATACTCGGTGATCACAAAGGAATTTCAGAAGATAAAGAACATGAGATTCATCAATATGGAGTAGAACTGGTTCAAAAATTGTCCCATCAGATCCTTACCGTTTATACACAGCTGGGAATCCGGGCTACGGATACCCATTCGGCAGTATATCAGGTATTCTGCGACTATTTTACAGCAGCAATGCATTCCAATTTCAGACCTTCTGCGGATGATGTAAACTTTTCTTTCTGAGAAATAATCAGAAAATACTTCTTTGAAAATCCGGCGATGGATGAATGCTAAGAATTTAAACTTAATATATATTTAATATGATTGCCATAGCTTTTAGATACTTTTGTATCACCAGTTTTGAGTTCAAAGACGTATTAAAGAATGGATCATTTTAAAGAAATATATTCCGGTTACAAGCACAGGGTGTATTTTTTTGTGGCCAAATACCTTTCGGAAGAAGAAGATATTGAAGAAATTGTACAGGACATTTTTATGCATGTCTGGAAATATCTGTCCAAAGCCCATTCTCCATCAGAAATCGAAGCGCTTATTTTTAAATCTGCCAAACAGGAAGTCTCCAATTTCTACCGTAAAAGAAAAATGATTTTCGTTCCTCTAGAAAGTTCCCCTGAAAGTCAGGATGAAGAAAGCTCAGAAATTGAAAAACAAATACAGCAGGAAGACCAGCTCAAAAAGATAGAAAGTCTTCTGGAGCAGGTTCCCGAAAAAAGCCGTGAGTTTTTCATCAAAAATAAAATCCAGAATCTCAGTCTGTTTACCATCGCTCAGGAAAATGATATTTCTAAAACGGCTGTTGAAAAACATGTGAATAAGGTGTTGAAGTTTCTGAGAGCGAATTTGAATTTTTTCTTTTAGATGATACTTTTACTATTCCAATTTACTTCATCATTTAATTTCTTTAAATTAGTTAGGCTTGAGTTAACTTTAACCCAACATCACCCAATATGAACAAATCGTTAAATCAAAAAAATATAGGTTGACGATTCTGCACTTCCTGCGTATTCTCTAATAAAGATCAAATAGGAGCGTATGGATTTCGAAAATCAATGGAAATCAGTCAAAGAAGAAAACAGGAAAATGAAGGATTCGGCAGATCAGCGAATCTGGAACGGACTTGAAAATAAAATCAGATCCAGATACAAGACAAAAAGGTTTTTGTGGGCTGCGGCTGTTCTTTTACCTTTATTTACCGTGATGACTCTGTTCTTTACTGAAAATACTCTAAGCTCTTCATCTCATCAGCAAATGGTTTTCAGAACGGAAACGATGCAAAAGGAATTCACCTTGCCGGACGGAAGTATTATTACCCTGCAACCAGAAAGTGAATTGATGCTGACAGAAAATTTCGGTAAGAAAACCAGAAATATTTCTTTTAAAGGAAAGGCATTCTTCAGTGTTGCTAAAAATAAAGCGTTGCCCTTTATCATTGATGCCAATGGGTTTAGAGTAAAAGTATTGGGGACAAAATTCCTGCTTGATCAAAGATCCGAAGATAAAAAAGTCTATCTGAAAGAAGGAAAAGTGAAAATTGATTATAAAGGTCACACCACTTATCTTTTGCCTAAAGAAACATGGCTGGCAGACAAAGACGGAAATGAAAAACATTTCTATGATCAGGATGTCGTAAGGACATTTGATTTTAATGAAATGAAATTCGGGCAGGCCATTTCACAGTTGGAGAAGACGTACAATATCTCGATAAGCTACCCTCAGCAGTATAGAGAAAACGTTATTGATGGAGATATCACCGGAGACCTTAATAAAGTTATTAAAACCATAGGATTTCCATTTAGTTTAAATACACGAAAAGAATCAGATTATCATATCATTTTAGAAAAATAATGCACCAGTAATTGGGGTTACCGATGCATTGAATATAAATCAGTCAAATAACAACTAATTTCAGCAAAGCTATGAAAAAAACAACAATTAGCATGATGTTGTTGGGTCTTTTGTGCGCGCCACAGTTTACCTACGCAGAGGCTAACAAATGTTTTCAACAGTCCGTTATTCAGCGGAAAACGCCTTTGATTAAAATTTTTGAAAAACTTTCAAAAGAACATGGCGTAAAATTCTTCTATTCGGTTTCAGACCTTAAGGATATTCAGGTGGATGAATCTCAGGTTAACTATCAGTCATTATCATCGTCTTTAGACTATCTGAGGAAAAATATTGGTCTGGATTTTAATGTAGATCAGAAAACAGTCACCGTTCGTCTCAATGCAAGAGCAATTGCAAAAATTCAGAGGAATAATGCGCAACAGTCTGCGGAATATTTAAATCCGATAAAAGACACGGTAACATCCAGAGAAAAAAATATTGATGAGGTTGTTTTGGTAGGGTATGGAAAACAGAGTAAGAAAAACAATTCCGGCTCTATTTCTTCTATTGACGAGAAACAGATGAAAGGCGTTGCCTCCAGCAATTTCGGGGATATTATTGCCGGAAAAGCTACCGGAGTTCAGATTACCCAGGCTAATGCAACGCCGGGAGGTTCACCCTCTATCAGAGTAAGAGGGATTGGAACATTAACAGCGGGTTCGAATCCCTTGATCGTTGTTGACGGACTTCCTCTCACCGAAGGTTCCAATCTGAATGCTATTGATCCTAATTCCATTGCAAAAATTGATATCTTAAAAGATGCCGCCTCCGCAGCCATTTATGGTTCCAGAGGAGCCAATGGAGTGATTATCATTGAAACAAAACAAGGGAAAAAAGGCAGAATGGCTGTTTCTTTTGATTCCTATTACGGAATGCAGATGAGAAGCGATAATGTAAAATTGGTGAATGCTTACGATATGGCCACTTTTCTGAAAGAAGCCAGAGATAACAACTATCTTTCCAAGGGCAGCAACAGAAGTATTTCTGATGATAATGCTACAAGAATAAGTAAAGGAGCATCTTTACGTGAGCTAATCCCTGATTATCTAGCCCCTTATCTGGCAAAGCAGCCAGGGCTCACCGATACCGACTGGCTGAATACTGTAATGAAACCTGCACCCATCAGCCAGACTTCATTAAATATTACCGGAGGAAGCGATAAAAACAAATATGCTTTTACCATGAGCTATTTTAACCAGAAAGGATTGGTGATCGGGACAGACTATGAAAAATTTTCTACCAGCGTTAATCTTTCCACAGAACTTACGGATAAATGGAAAATAGGAGTAACAATGACACCGTCTTATGCAACGGGTACCATCAATGCAGCAGAAAATTCGAGAAGTTATAATCCACTGCAGATGGCTACTGCAATGTATCCTTTCTTTAAACCTTATAATGATGACGGAAGTTTGGCCATTTCCCAACAAATCTTGGGAAATACAGCAACTGACGGTGCTTTGGTAGAGAATCCCGTTGCGATTCAGGAAATGACGAACAGAAAATATACTTTATTTAAAACATTCGGAAATATTTTTACTGAGCTTGAGCTGTTGAAAGGATTGAAATACAGACTTTCAGTAGGCGGCGATTACACCAATTACGAATATAATTTCTTCGATCCTTCCACAGTAGGAGCCTACAGAGCGGCCGCTCCGGATGTTACTTTTGCGAACAGAACAGAATATATCCGTAAAAATTATCTGATTGAAAACCTGCTTTCATTTGATAAAAAATGGGGTGAGCATAGAATAGATGCCATTGCCGGACAGTCTTTTCAGCAGGAAGATAATACTCAGCTTTTAACCGAAGCTACAGCATTTCCAGACAACAGCATCCGGAATATTGCAGGCGGAACTTCATTTAAAAATACGCTGACACAATACAAATGGAGGCTGATGTCTTATTTTACCAGAGTTAATTACACCTTTGATAATAAATATAATCTGATGGCTTCTTATCGTAGAGACGGCTCTTCACGTTTCGGGAAGAATTCCAAATGGGGAGATTTCTATGCATTTTCTGCAGGCTGGACGATCAGTAATGAAAATTTCTTTCCTGAAAATACTATTGTAACGGATTTAAAGCTAAGATACAGCCTGGGAAGCAACGGAAATAATCAGATTCCTAATTTCGGGGCACTTTCGCTGATGAATCCTGATAATTATAATTTTGGCGGCGTTCTAACACCAGGGTATACAACGGCAACGGCTCCCAACCCTAATATTTCCTGGGAAAAGTCCAGATCAAACAACTTCGGAATTGATTTCTCTCTGTTTAAAAATATCCTGAATATTTCTGCCGATTATTATATTCTGAACAGAGACGGTTTGTTACTCGATGTTCCCGTTCCACAGCAGTCTGGTTTCAGTACATCGCTTCAAAATATAGGGAAGATCAAAAACTCTGGTTTTGAATTACAGATTGCTTCGAAAACTTTCAATATTGCCAACGATTTTACCTATTCGGGAAGCTTTAATTTTTCCACCAATAAAAATGAAGTTTTGGCCTTGGCAAACGGACAGAATCAGATTATCACGGGTGAAAATAATTTCTCTGTTACAAAGGTAGGTGGCTCTATTGGTGAAATGTATGGGTACAACATTGTCGGAATTTATAAAACTCAGGATGAGATCAACAATTCACCACACATTACCGGAACAATGGTTGGAGATTATATTATGGAAGACCTCAATGGTGATGGGAAGATAGATGTCAATGATAAAAGAAGTTTCGGAAGCGGTGTTCCCAAATATATTCTGGGTTTCAATAATAATTTCAGATACGGACTTTTTGAATTAAGCTTCTCATTATACAGCGAAATAGGGAAGAGAATTTATAATGCAGATGCTGTCACTACCTTAGAATCAGGAGAAGGTTTCGGAATGGCCTCGCAGTATTATTTTGACAACCGCTATAATGCAGTAAGCAATCCCAATGGGTTTTTCGGAATGCCGAATATGAACTTTTCCAACAACAGAAAAGAAGCCAGAACCTCAAATCTCTACTTTAAAAATGCAGATTATGTAAGACTGAGATCACTTCGTCTGGCTTTCAATTTCCCAAAATCAATGCTTGGAAATATCGGGTTGGAAAACGCACAGATCTATCTGGTAGGAAACAATCTTTTCACGCTGTCAAAATATAAAGGAATGAATATCGATGCCACTTCAGACAATGTTCTTACCCAGGGCTTTGATCAGGCTTATTATCCGGTAGCTAAAATATATTCTGTAGGCTTTAACCTTAAATTTTAAAATCATGAAAAAAATATTCTTTACAATATTCAGTCTTTCTGTGATGTTTTCTTGTTCGTCTGATCTTTTGGATGTAAATCCTGAAGCCCAGAAAGTTTCCTCACAATTCTATACCAATGCTTCTGAAATTGAGCAGGGAATTGTTTCAGTCTACGGAGCCCTTCAGTACACCGGACAGTATCAACTGGCAATGCCTGCACTGGGAGAATTGCCTTCTGACAACACCTATGATGAGGTTCCAGCCAATGATTCTTTTACGTATGGAGAACTGGATTTTTTCACTATTCAACCTAATAACAGCCTTATTGCAAGTACCTGGAAGGACAATTATGTCGGAATTCAGCAGGCGAATATTATTCTGACAAGGATTGGAAAAATCCCGGATATGACTGATGCCCTGAAAAATACGAGAACCGGAGAAATGAAGTTTCTGAGAGCGCTGATGTATTTTAATCTGGTAAGAATTTATGGTGATGTTCCATTGGTATTAAAAGAAACCACGAATGTTAACGATTACTTTGGGCAGCCAAGAACACCTGTCGCAGAAGTATATTCAGCGATAGAAAAGGATCTGAAAGAAGCGATTGATCTTTTACCAACCACCACAACGCAAAAGGGTAGAGTAACCAAAGGAGCAGCTTTGGGAATTTTGGGTAAAGTGCTTCTTACACAGAACAAGTTTGCAGAATCACTGACCTATTTGAGTCAGATTGAATCTTTAGGCTATCAACTTCTGACCGATGTCAGTAAAATTTTTGATGTCACCAATAAAAATAATGCTGAAATTATTTTTGATGTACAGTTCACCTCCGGATTGAACGGAAATTCGGAAGGAAGTTCGGCATTTCAGATGTTCAGTCCTTCCGGATCAGTTTCAGGAGCGAAAGGCCATAATCTTCCCACCAAAGAAGTATACAATCTTTATTTGGCAGGAGATACAAGGCGGTCTGCCTATATCGGGCTTACGTCAAACGGAATTCCTTTCAGTAAAAAGCTGGTGAAAACGTCCAATACCATTGCCGATGGAGGAAGCAACTTTGTGGTGCTGAGATTAGCTGATGTTTTCCTGATGATGGCGGAATGTTTTACTCAACAGAATGATTTTACCAATGCCAATATATGGCTGAATAAAATTAAAACCAGAGCAGGTATTGCATCTGTAAACCTCTCCACAAAAGAGACATTACTGAATGAAATTGACCGCGAAAGAAGGCTTGAATTTGTAGGAGAAGGACACCGGTGGTTTGATCTTGTGAGGACAGGAAAGGCTATTTCGGTAATGACAGCTCACTTTAATAATAACCCCGGATACAGCACTGCACAAATAAAACCCTATCATCTTCTGATGCCTGTTCCACAAGGACAGATCAATACAGATCCCGCAATTAAACAAAATCCAGGATATTAATTTAAACTTTAAAATTATGCTCAACAATAAATTATTACAACTGTTTCTTCTTATTATTTCGTCTCTCCACTTTGCTCAGCAAAAGAAAATTTCACTTTCCGCTTTTCCCGATAACAAAGTAATGGTGGTTGCTCATCGTGGAGATTGGAGAGAGGCTCCGGAAAATTCGGTGTGGGCGGTAAAAAAAGCTATTGAAAAAGGAGTCGATATGGCTGAGATAGATCTTGCCATGACGAAAGACAGTGTTTTGATTCTGATGCATGACAATACCATCGACAGAACAACAACAGGCAAAGGGAAACCCTCTGATTTTACATTAGCCGAAATCAAAAAGCTTCATCTAAGAGACGGTTTGGGAGTGGAAACTCAAATGAGTGTTCCTACTTTACAGGAGATTTTAGAAGTTTCCGATGGAAAAATCCTCCTGAATCTCGATAAAGGTTTTGATTATATAAAACAGGTCTATCCTTTGGTGAAAAAGCGAAATATGCTGGATCAGATTTTGTTTAAAGGTCATGAATCCTACACGGAATTCAACCGGAAATATGATGATATCAAAAATGAAATTCACTATATGCCGATTATCCAGCTGGGGAAAGAGGAAGATCTGAAAAAAATCTCAGAGTACCTTAAGAGCTATAAAGTCTATGGTTTTGAATTTACAATAGGAGCAACGGAAAAGAATCTGATTGATTTTAAAAAGCTTAAAGAAAGTAAGGTTAAAATCTGGGTCAATTCATTATGGCCCCATCATAACGCCGGAAACAATGATGACCTCGTTCTTGATCATCCTTACCTGTATGATTGGTATATTGATAAAGGAGTCAACATTATTCAGACTGACCGTCCGAAAGAACTGATCCATTATTTAAAAAGTAAAAACCTTTATTTTTAAGAAATAAAAGAGCCGAAATATTCAATTTTGGCTCTTTTGCTCTATAGAGTAGGAATATAAATTTCTATTTTCCAGGACTGATTGTTTCGGAACGTACTCGAAGAAAATACACTTTGGAAATAGAAAATTTAAGAAAGGATAACTGAAACACGTCTTTTTTAGGATATTTTAACACTCGTTTTATGATTTGTGTCATAAAGTAAACATTGTGTATTTCACTATATTTGGAATAATAAAGCTAACCCATGAAATAAGCCAACATAAAAACTTGTTAAACTAAAAATTATTAAAGATTACCAAAGATTATGAAAGACTTATTTTCATTAAACGGAAAGAAGAAGGATCATGTTATTACACACTTAAAAAAAGAGATGTATTCATTGATCGAAAATGATAACTGGATTACGGTTACGATAAAAAAGTGGTTCCATACAATGATTGTATCCTATTTGATTTGCAATGATTTAGTTGCCTTAACTATTGTAAGAACAAAATTCACTCCATTTTACGAAAAATATACAGTGTTGTAGTAGATATCTGCTATTCCATTGATGGGTGTATACTTATTATATTTTTTATGAATACCATTATTAAGATCTGAAATTCTATCATTATTTAAAAACAATGCTGCAATGAATTTAAAAATACTATCCATCGTCTGGGGTGTTGTGGATTTGAATAGAGCAATTGCCTTTTGGAGTGAAGCCTTACACTACAAAATAAAAGATGAGCCAGATACTGATTTTGCCATTCTGATCCCAAAAGAGGGCGATGGAATACAGTTATCATTAAAATTAACCGGTTCGGAAGAGCCAAAGAGACATCATATAGATCTGATAACTGATAATCAGCAACAGGAAGTAGAGCGGCTTTTGAGTATAGGGGCAACAAAGATGCAAGGCTGGAATTACGAACAGGATGCTGACTATGTTGTCCTTCTGGATCCCGAAGGAAATTCATTTTGTGTGGTGCAGCAAAATAAATGATCATTTAAGAACAACTATTTTGTAGGCCATTCTTCACGAAGAACAGCATAAATAATATCATCAACCCATTTATTTTTCCAGAACAGACTTTTCACAAAGTGCCCTTCTTTTCTTAATCCGATTCTTTCCATCAGCTGAAGAGAAGCAGTGTTGTCAGGATCTACGGAAGCTGTAATTCTGTGTTTATGCAAATCATTAAACAAGAAACTAATGATTCCTTTTAAAGCCTCAGAAGCATAACCTTTACCTTGAAATGATGTGTTTAATGTAATTCCCAGTTCTACCTGTACATTTTCATCTCCTATAAAATGAACTCCAATATCTCCAATGACTGCTTTTGTCTCTTTATCAGTAATTAACAGCTGATACCAGCTTTCAGATTGGTTGAATTCTTTAGTATTTCTTTGGATAAAATTTTCCACTTCTTCCAGGGTTTCAGGAATCCATCCTTGAAATTTATTGGCTTCCGCATCTGAACGGTAATCGAAAATATCCTGTTTGTCATCAATCGTAATATCCCGTAGAACCAATCTTTCTGTATAGAGTAGCATGATTGTATTATAATTTCATACAAAAATAGGATTAATTGGGATGTTATTCAATGAGGAATGATGGCTTTTATTGTCCCTGAGCCTTTTTCCATTAATTTTAATTCAATAAAAATTATAAAATAGTTGCAAATATCATTTAAATACTTACTTTTGTACCGCCTTACAATAAAAACGGGGGATTGGCGCAGTTGGCTAGCGCGTTTGACTGGCAGTCAAAAGGTCACGGGTTCGAATCCCGTATTCTCCACATCAGCAAAGCCCTTTTCATAAAGGGCTTTTTTCATGTTCAGTCTTTTTTGGAAGTGTAAATCAGTATCAAGAAGAGTAAGAATTAACACACAAGAAAAATTTGAACTTGGGATATGAAAGTTCTTACTTCTTAGTGATAAATTGTAAAGAAAAATTTACAAATGTTTTATGATTAATTTTATTTAGTTATATTTGAAAATAAGTACTATAGGTACTAAAAACTAATACATTAATAAATAATTATGAAAAATCTAAAGAAAATTACAAGAGATCAAATGAAAAATGTTCAGGGAGCTGGGACTCCAATTACATGTCCTGCAAAATACTATCTTAAATGCGAATCGATCTACGTTTGTGACCCAGACCAGGGGATTTATGATTGTGTTTGCTCTTGCGTTCCAATCGGATCTTAATAAAAACTGTTTACATAAAAATCAAGCCTTCTCTTTGAGAGGGCTTTTGTTATATTTGTAGCAAAGATTTTTTATGGTTTATTTTTCATAACCTCCAATAATCAATTTTTCAGGTAAAATTTTATAAGGGATTAAAGAGGGTACACATCTTTTCCACATAAAAATCCCCTAGATTTGAAAAAAATAAAATATGGAATTTTCTCCTTTTAATCCTGTGATCAAGTTTTGTCTGCAAGGAATGGGCTTTGAAGACAAAGGAATGCCTGAAGAAGCAGCTCAATTATTTTTAAAAGCCTGGGAAGAAGCTTCGGACGATCATGAAAAGTTTCTGGCAGCTCATTATGTAGCACGTCATCAGAAAACCATTGCTGATCGGTTAAAGTGGCTTGAAACTTCCTTAGAGTTGGCTTTAAAAATAAATGATGATACGGTTAAAAGTGCATTACCTTCTCTTTACCTGAATATTTCCAAATGCTATGAGGATTTAGGAGATTCAGAAAAATCAAAAAAGAATGCTGAATTGTCAGTGTTACTTCAAAACCATCCGTATGATAAAGGTCCTTTTTACCATGGAACAAAAGCCGAGTTACAAATGGGAGATCTGTTGACAGCAGGCGGAAACTCTAATTACAAATCAGAATTCAAAATGAATCATATTTACTTCACCGCTTTAACCAATGGAGCAGGACTTGCTGCTGCACTGGCAAAAGGCGATGGAGTAGATCGTGTATATATTGTAGAACCCACAGGGAATTTCGAAAATGATCCCAATGTAACAGATAAGAAATTTCCGGGAAATCCAACCCGATCTTATCGCTCCGAAATGCCTTTGAAAATTATCGGAGAAATTACAGAATGGAGTAGACCAACTCCTGAAGATCTTCAAAAATTTCGTGAAAAACTGGATAACAGTAAAGGAGAAATTATCAATTAGTGAATGATGGAAAACAGCTGAATATGACTGTACTCATAAAAGCTGAAATGAAT
Source organism: Chryseobacterium indologenes (assembly GCF_002025665.1). GTDB lineage: Bacteria > Bacteroidota > Bacteroidia > Flavobacteriales > Weeksellaceae > Chryseobacterium > Chryseobacterium metallicongregator. The sequence continues at coordinate 2,313,095 of NZ_CP018786.1, forward strand.
ATTTCATACATTTGGGATAAGTTTTTCATTCATTCAATAATAGTTTTTAGCCTCTTTTTAGAGGCTTTTTGTGTGTAAAATTAATTTTTTCACAAATTAAATTGCTGTTTAATGAATATTCTTATATTTGAAATGAACTAAAACATTTTAAACCATGAAAAATTTAAAGAAAATCTCGAGAGAAGAATTAAAAACAGTTAAAGGAGCAGGACCCAATGTTCCGGCATGCCCTCCAGGAGCTTTATGGAGATGTGAAGCCATTGGTGTTTGTTCAGAAGAATTTGATCAGTGGGACTGCCTTTGTGGTTGCTATCCGGTAACGCTTCCTTTTCCAAGATAAATCAAAGCCCTCTTTTCAGAGGGTTTTTCATTTTACAAAAAACAGCCACAATGAAAATATTGTGGCTGCCTTTTTGAAATCAAATATCAACTATTATAAAGATCTGGAGCGGGCAATATTAATAAGGTACACAAGGTGTGCGTACATGCTTCGCTTTACAGACTCTACTTTTATATCTCCGGTGGCCTGGTTGATGGTAGTGACTAAATCTGTATTACATTGACCTGCAAAGTTTCCACTTCCTAAATAGTTCACTGTATTGGTACTTGGATAAGAGATTCTGGGATAGTCAGGTGCTGTCTGATTGGCAACAGCAGTTGCGTTTGCAAACCCTTTATTATCAACATATCGGGCTGTCCATGTTCCCAAAAACTGTCCATTTCCTGTATTAATTCCTTGTCCTACAATGATTTGAGTGTCTACGGGAGTGCTGAACCCTGCACAAGAAGAGTAATGGTTGACAGAAACAGTACAGGAAGAAGCATTGTCACCAGGTTGGAAACATTTTCCTTCGTATACAGTAGATCTTTGTTCACTGGAAGAGGTTGATGTGTTCAATATAGCCTTTGGCGCAAAAATTTCTTCAGGAGAAATAAGAGTTAAAACTCCTTGCGCATCCGCAGCAACAATTTTTTTTTCAGCATTTGAAAGCCCTCTTACTCTTACCAGACCATTAACATCCAAAGTATGACTTGGAGTGGCGGTATTAATCCCAACCTGTGCTGTTGAACTACCACAAATAGCAAGTGCTGCCAAAAATAATGTTTTTGTTTTCATGTAATTTTTTGAAAAGGTTAAATTTTTCACTAAGGTAAGAAATATCTTTAAAATAGAATACAAATGGCATGAAATCTAATATAAACTAATTGTAAATGAATATTAAACGTATTAATATCAAGTTTTAAGTTTATTTTTTTAAATAACTCAAAATATATAGAGGCTCTATTTGTTTGAAAAATATTTGTATTTTAGCCGGAATATGTTGTTTTTTAATAAAGATATTGTGAGCTAATTAAAATTCAGATAATTTGAATAAAAAAAATTAGTAGATTTGCACGGAACAAAAAATAATAAATATTAAGCAATATTCTCTATGACTGGATTTTTGGAATGAAAGTATAGGAGAATAACAGGATTTTAGGTTATAAAACTACTGAAACTATGAAGAAACTTTTTTTACTTTTATTAACGGCGTTTTTATTTATCGGTTGCAGCTCTGATGATGATACTATTTATGATTATGTAGGAACATGGTCTGGTTCTTATGAAGGAGCAGATAAAGGAGTTTGGAACTTTGTGGTAGATGAAAGTGGTAAAGTGGTAGGAACAATGCATTCCGATGTTAATAATGAAAACTACAGCATTACCGGGAATTTAAGTGAGACAGGAGATCTTAACGCCAGAGTAGGGCTTCCTTCACAAGGAGATTTCAAAGGAACGTTAACGACAGAAAAGAAAGGAAACGGAAACTGGTCCAACTCACTTCCAACCCCTGCAATATCAGGAAGCTGGAAAGGAGAGAAGAAATAAAACAAGAAAGTCTGCAGAATGTACTGCAGACTTTTTTATTTAAACAAATCCCATATGGGTAATCTTATCATTTTCATTCTTTAATGCTATAAAATAGAGCAGGAAATCATTATCAGGAAAATACTTTTTAAAAGACGTATTTTGTTGCTGATTCCAATACACTATTTCTTCACTACTTTCCATACTATACTTTTCAGAATTTAATTTTAAAGTTAAAATCACTGCATGATCTGAGGTACAATGATCATTTTTATACAAAACATGATCTTTCATTCTTATACAATCAGAAATTTGATTTACCGTGCCTAATTGAAATCCCCTCAGGAGTTTTCTTCCTTCTTCAGTCTTTAAACCGTTTTCAACCGTTCTTTTTCCTCTTTCAGAAATGGTATCTAAATCTTTGATAGTAGTCATCACCTTTGCAAACTTCTGGTAGAGGAGGGGATCACCAGCTTCTTTAATATATATTTCCAGGCTTTTCCGGATCATCTTCCCCATTTTGGAACAATGCCCGAACTCAGAACTGTTCTGTCTTACTTTCTCATATGACGGATTTTTCTTAAACGCAGCTTTATTAAACCCGCTTTTCTTCCGAACCACATTTTTGCCATTCAGAGTATAAAAAACCAGATCGCCCACTGCTCCGGTAATCTTGATTACACTTTCATAGGTTGCCATATTTTCAAAATAGAAATCAAATATACCAATAAATAATGAAAATCAAAATTTTAACATATATTTATAATATAGTTGTAGTATAGTTGTAGCATAATTAGATTATAAAATGTATATTTGTGATGTGTTTTGTTAATTAATTATAAATCAGAAGAATATGGGAACGGAATTATTTCAACAAAAAATAAAAATAAAGCAGATGGTCGTGGTATTGGCAGCCTCTGTTTTTGTAGTTTCCTGCGGATCCTCTAAAAGTGCTTCTGCGAGCAAAAAATCAAATACAAAGGCCGTAGCGAAAGCTGAAAATCTCAGAAAATTGGATTCAAAATTTAGTGGTAATGTTTCAAGATCAATCAATGATGTTTTGAAAGATGCAGAAAAGTATATCGGAACACCCTATAAATTCGGAGGAAATACTTCTTCGGGATTTGACTGCTCTGGATTTACTGTAAAAGTATTTGAAGAAAATGATTTTAATCTTCCCAGAAGATCTTCTGATCAGGCTGATGCCGGAAAGAATATTGATATCAAAGACGTAAAACCAGGTGATCTGTTGTTTTTTGCGACAGCAGGAGGAAGTAGAGTATCTCACGTGGGAATTGTTCATGATATTGGTCCTGACGGAGAAGTAAAATTTATTCATGCTTCTACCTCAAAAGGCGTAATTATTTCGTCCCTGAACGAAAAATACTGGAATAAGGCCTACCTTCATGCTCAAAGAGTGCTGTAAAAACATTTCCAATTAAAATAATAACGATGGAGAACCGTACTTTTGCTTTCATTAAATCAGATAAAAAGCTGATAAAGCTTTTCTTTAAAGATATTAATGTTATTAAGGGACTCGGAAATTATGTGGAAGTTCATACCACAGACAATAAAAGATACATTTATTACAAAACACTTAAATACCTCATAGAGACTCTTCCTGACGAATTTATGCGGGTCCACAATTCATACATTGTCAATCTGACGAATATCGAATCTTTCGAAGACAATCACTTAATCTGTGGTGATTTAAAAATTACAGTAGCCAAAAGCTATAAAGAATGCCTGCAAACAGCTCTTGGTAAAATGATGCTTTAAAAAACATCATACATCAGAAAAACATCTCGTTACATCATTTTTCTGACAGTATGCATAAATAAGTTTTCTTGTTTGTTTTCATGTTTTAGTTTTATATAAAATTAAGATAATGAATAAAGAAAAAGCATTAGATTATATTCAAAATCATACGATTATCGGAATAAAAGCCGGACATCAAAGACCTGAATTTCTCGAAATATGGATGGTTGTTGTCCAAAACCGGATATTCGCAAGATCCTGGGGGCTCGCTGAAAGAAGCTGGTACAATATCTTTTTAGAAAATTCTGCAGGAGAAATTCAATGTGGTGAAACCATTTATCATGTAAAAGCTCTCGTTCCGGAAGATATCAATGATCTTACTGAAGAAATTAATCAGGCCTATCTGACAAAATATAACAGTGATCATAATATTCCATATTCACAAGGGATTATTCAGGAAAAGCATGTTGCGAAAACAATGGAGTTTATTATTTTGGAGTAAATAGCAGTTGAAATATTCAATAAGAACGGGCTTTAGCCCGTTTATCGAAAAATAAAAACTTCGACCGGCTTTAGCCAAAACTTATATAATCTTCTTATTTAACCACCCCGTCAAAAATTCTTTGAATTTTCGCCAACTCTCCGGAGGAGGGGAATTTTTACGTTTCCGTTTGCCATCTATCTGCTATTCATCATTGCAATAGTATTGCATCACGAAACTTAGGAAATTTGCCCAAAACTATTATCATATGGCAGATTTCATCAGATTTTTTATCCCTTTTTACTTCATCATTTTCTTTTTGGTCTCATTTGTAGGCATTAGCTACAAAGTGGCTAAACAAATTAGAAAAAATCCTAATGTTCTTCCCAAAGATGATTCAGCATACGGACTTGTGGGGTTGTATTTTAAGCTGGTTTTATTCGCTTTGTTTATCTATACAATACTTCTTTTATTTTTTCCGAAAGACATTTTCTCTGCTTTTAAAATCAATGTGCTGGAATATGATCTTTTTCAATATACCGGAATTATATTAATGATTGTTGCTTTCATTTGGGTGATTATAGCGCAGTTACAAATGAAAAACTCATGGAGGATTGGAATTGACAATACAATGAAAACAGATTTGATAATCCATGGATTATTCAGATTTTCAAGAAATCCCATATTTCTGGGAATAACCATCAGCCTTGTTGGGTTTTTTCTTGTTTTTCCTACTGTGATTGCGCTTGCTTTTCTCCTGACAGGAAGCATTTTGATGCAGATCCAGATCAGGCTTGAAGAAGAGTATCTCCTAAAAGAACATGGACAAATTTACGTGACCTACAAAAAGAAGGTGAAGCGCATGTTGAGTCTTTATTAAAAGCATGATGTTAAAACCCGTTTTGCTGAACTTTTTTGTATCTTTGGCCGGTATAATTTTAAATAAGAAACATGTCATTACAACAAACTATTGAAAATATCTGGGACAACAGAGAATTATTGCAGAATGAAGACAGCCAGAAGGCGATCAGAGAAGTTATTTCTTTAGTTGATAAAGGGGAACTTCGTACTGCAGAACCTACAGAAAACGGATGGCAGGTAAATGAATGGGTAAAGAAAGCTGTAGTAATGTATTTCCCGATCCAGAAAATGGAAACAATTGAAGTAGGTCCGTTTGAATTTCATGATAAAATGCCTTTGAAGAGAGGTTATGCAGAAAAAGGAGTGAGAGTTGTTCCACATGCAGTAGCGAGAGAAGGTGCTTATATTGCTCCTGGAGTAATTATGATGCCATCTTATGTAAATATTGGTGCTTATGTAGATTCCGGAACAATGGTAGATACTTGGGCGACTGTAGGAAGCTGCGCACAGATCGGTAAAAACGTTCACCTGAGTGGTGGTGTTGGTATCGGTGGGGTATTGGAACCGTTACAAGCTGCTCCGGTAATCATTGAAGACGATTGCTTTATCGGTTCAAGATGTATCGTTGTAGAAGGAGTTCACGTAGAAAAAGAAGCTGTACTGGGTGCTAACGTAGTATTGACCGCTTCTACAAAAATAATCGATGTTACAGGAGATACGCCAATTGAAATCAAAGGAAGAGTTCCTGCACGTTCAGTAGTAATCCCTGGAAGCTATACAAAACAGTATCCTGCAGGAGAATATCAGGTTCCATGTGCCCTGATCATCGGTCAGAGGAAGGAATCTACAGACAAGAAAACATCTCTGAATGACGCATTGAGAGATAATAATGTAGCCGTTTAAGATTAATATTTTAATCTAATACCACAATCTTGAAAGAAAAATTTCTTAAAATACTATTAAACCCTAAATATATATTTGGGGTTTATCTTATTATATCCGTTGTTACAGCAATTTCCAAATATCTGAGAGGAGATTATGCGATCAATAATTATCTGATTTTTAAAAACGTATTCTTTAATACCATTCATCAGAAAAATTTATTTATCCATTATCCTGATCTTTATTTTGATCTGAACCATTATGGTGTATTTTTCAGTGCTTTGATTGCGCCGTTTGCCATGATGCCGGATTGGTTGGGAATCTCACTTTGGAATATTGCCAATACTTTCATCTTTATCTACGGAATTTATAAACTGCCTTTTTCAGACAGCAAGAAAGCTATTTTCGGATTGCTTTGTCTTCAGGAATACATTACAGCAGCTTTAAGCTTGCAGTTCAATGTAGCGCTAACAGGCCTTTTGTTGTTGTCTGCAGTTTATATTTACGAAAGAAAAGAAGTGAAATCTGTAACTGCAATTTTAATAGGAATATTTGTAAAAATTTACGGAATTGTAGGATTAACACAGTTTTTCTTCATTAAAAATAAAACTAAATTTATTCTTTCAGGAATTGGCATTGCTATATTGTTTTTTGTGCTTCCAATGGCCTATTCAAGTCCGCAGTTTGTCATTCAGTGTTACACGGACTGGTTTCAGTCTATTGTAGAAAAGAATAATGAAAACCAGGTATTAGGAAATATGCAGGATATCTCATTAATGGGCTTTGTAAGAAGAGTTTTAGGAGATGCATCCATTTCTAACCTTGTGTTCTTAGCAGGTGGATTGCCTCTTTTTGCTTTACCTTACATCAGAATTAAGCAATACAAGCATTATGCATTTCAACTGATGATTCTGGCTTCCACATTACTGTTCTTGGTATTGTTCAGTTCAAGTTCAGAATCTCCCACGTATATTATAGCGGTAGTAGGAGTTTTGATCTGGTTTTTCCTTCAGAAAGAAAGAACACCATTTGTTATAGGATTGTTGGTTTTTGTCATTATTTTCACATGTTTCTCAACTTCGGATCTGTTCCCGAAATTTGTAAAAGAGAATTATATCATCAAATATTCATTAAAAGCCGTACCTTGTATTGTAATCTGGTTGAGAGTGACTTATGAACTTCTGACTAAAGATTTTGAGAAAAATTACAGCCTGAATTAATACATATGAAGAAAATTTCAATTGTAATTCCCGCTTATAACGAAGAAGGAAACGTTGCCATGATCCATCAGAAAATTAAAGAAGTTTTTGATGGTTTAAACAATTATGACTTTGAAATCATATTTGTGAATGATGGCAGTAGAGACAATACACAACAAAAATTAGAAGAACTTTCCAGTCAGTATGATGAAGTGAAATTCATCGAATTTTCACGTAATTTTGGACATCAGCCAGCAGTAAAAGCCGGAATGGACAATGCTCACGGAAATGCAGTCATCTCTATGGACGGAGATCTTCAGCATCCTCCTGCGCTGATTCCAGAAATGATTCAGAAATGGGAAGAAGGCTATGACGTAGTTTTTACCTTTAGAACATATCCAAAAGAAATTTCATTTTTTAAAAGAAAAACATCAGACTTATTTTACAAGCTTTTATCAAGCCTCTCAGATGTTAACTTAACAAAAGGTGGCGGTTCAGATTTCAGATTACTGGATGCAGGCGCTGTTGAAGTCATGAGGAATTTTAATGAAGACGATCTGTTTCTGAGAGGATTAACGAGTTGGATGGGTTTCAAACAAACAGGAATCGACTTTACAGCAGCAGAAAGGCTTTCAGGAAAAAGCAGTTACAACCTTAAAAAGATGTTTACTTTTGCCTTTACAGGAATCACTGCTTTCAGCGTGAAGCCTCTTTATCTGGCGGCATATCTGGGGTTTTTATTCTCGGCACTGTCAGTCATTGGATATGGAGCATACGTTATTCATTCATTTATTGCAAAAACTGAGATTTCAGGTTGGGCATCCTTAATTATGACCATTGTTTTCTTTGGAGGACTTCAGTTGATCATCCTCGGAATCATGGGAATTTATTTAGGTAAAATATTCAAACAGGTGAAAGACAGACCAAATTATATTATTAAAAACAAAAATTTTTAGAATGGTTTTATTGAGTTTTGATATTGAAGAATTTGATATGCCATTAGAATATAAGGGTGAAATTCCCTTTGAAAAGCAGATTTCAATTTCACAGACAGGATTAGAGAGAATACTTGACATCCTTAAAAAATATAATGCCAAAGCTACTTTCTTTTCCACGGTAGTTTTTGCAGAAAACAGCAAACCCCTTATTGAAAGGTTATTAAACGAAGGTCATGAACTGGCTTCTCATACATGGTTTCATTCAGAATTTGAAGTTAAACACCTGAAGGAATCCAGAGAGAAACTGGAAGAATTATTTTCCACAAAAGTGACCGGATTAAGAATGCCGAGAATGATGCCTGTAGACGAAAAAGAAGTGGAAAGAGCAGGATATTCTTACAATTCCTCCATCAATCCTACGTTTTTGCCTGGAAGATATAATAATTTAAAAGTATCCAGAACCTATTTCAAAGAAGGAAATGTAACGCAGGTACCAGCCTCGGTTTCTCCTAATTTCAGAATTCCTTTATTTTGGTTAAGCTTTCACAATTTTCCATTATTCTTCTATAAAAAGCTGGCTTCGGACAGTTTGAAAAAAGACAAATATCTGAACATTTATTTCCATCCGTGGGAATTTGCAGAAATCAAAGACGAAGCTTTTAGACTTCCTGGATTTACCGTAAAAAACTCAGGGAAAGATATGGTAGAAAGATTTGATTCGTTCGTACGCTGGCTCAAAGGAGAAGGACATACATTCGGAACATTTCAGGAATTTCAAAAACAGATAGAACGATGAAGATTGCCTTTGATGCAAAACGGTTTTTTCACAATACATCCGGTCTTGGAAATTACTCGAGAGATCTTGTAAGAATCCTTTCCAAATACGAACCGGAGAACGAATATTTGTTACTCAATAAAAACAAATCGGAGCGCGGAAAAGATATTCTGGAACGTCCTAATGTTCAATTTATTGAAACCTCAAAAGGAAATCTGTCCCGTCAGTTGAAAATGGGGAAAGATGCCCAAAAACAAAGTGCAGATATTTTCCATGGCTTATCTGGCGAACTTCCTTTAAAATGGGATCCAAAACCTATCAAAAAGGTGGTAACCATTCATGATCTGATCTTTGTAAGATATCCGCAGTATTATTCTTTTTTTGACAGAAAGATTCATTTCTGGAAATTTAAAAAAGCGGCTGATTCGGCTGACAAAATCATTGCTATTTCAGAACAGACCAAAAGAGATATTATCCGGTATTTAAAGGTTCCTGAGACTAAGATTGAAGTTATTTATCAGGGGTGTCATCATGCTTTTAAAGAACAGCAGTCTCCGGAATTAATGGAAGCTGTCAAAGAGAAATGTAAGCTTCCCGAAAGGTTCGTTCTGAATGTAGGAACGATCGAAGATCGTAAGAATCTTTTGAATGTTATAAAAGCAATCAGCGGAACAGGAATTCCATTGGTTGTAGTGGGAAGAAAAACCAAATATTACCAGAAAATAGAAAGTTTTCTTAAAAAGAATAAAATGGAAAAGCAGGTGCTCTTCCTCGAAGGAGTTTCTATGGATGAACTGGCTTGCCTCTATAAACTTGCTGATATTTTTGTGTATCCAAGCTTCTTTGAAGGCTTTGGAATCCCTGTGATTGAGGCACTTTTTTCCAAAACTGTTGTGGTAACAAGCAACACCAGCTGTCTGCCGGAAGCAGGAGGAAAAGACTCAGTTTACATCAATCCGGGTAATGAACTTGATATCCGGGCAAAAATCAAATTTCTCTGGGAAAATGAATCTGAGAGAAAACGCCGTGAAGAAAAGGGTTTCGAGTTTGTTCAGAGGTTTAATGACGAACCTATTGCAAAGGAGCTGATTAATTTTTATCAAAAATTAATCTGAAAAAACTTTGCATTATAAAAATAAATCCTACATTTGCATCATAATTCAAACAATGAAACCAATATTTTTAGCATTACATCATTATCATCATCATCTCTGTTAGGCGGAATTGATTGATATAAGTATGTGCTAAAATCAAAAATAATAAAACCGTCTGAGTAAATAGACGGTTTTTTTGTTTCCTGAATTCTCCTCAGAAATTTCAATAGATCAGTTTTTATTTGCTCGGACCCAAAAAAGGCAAAATGAGTAAATTAAAAATTGCAATCCAAAAAAGCGGCCGGCTTTATGAAGAATCTCTTCAGCTTCTCAAAGACTGCGGAATCTTTGTCAACAACGGTAAAGACCAACTCAAAGTTTCAGTAGATAACTTTCCGATGGAAATCATGTACCTTCGGAACTCAGACATCCCGCAATATCTGGAAGACGGAGTGGTGGATGTGGCCATTGTTGGTGAAAACCTTTTGATTGAAAAAGGTAAAAATATCAAAACAATCCAGACACTTGGTTTTTCAAAATGTCGTGTTTCACTGGCTGTTCCCAAAGAAGTAGAAACCGATGAGCTTTCTTATTTTCAGGGCAAAAAAATTGCCACTTCTTATCCTAATACCCTTAAAAACTTTTTAGAAAAAGAAGGAATAGTATCAGACATTCACGTGATTTCGGGTTCAGTAGAAATCGCTCCTAATATTGGTCTGGCAGATGGAATCTGTGATATTGTCAGCTCCGGAAGTACTTTATTCAAAAACGGATTAAGAGAAACCGTTACTTTATTAAAATCGGAAGCTGTTTTAGCTCAAACACCTCAATTATCGACTGTAAAAGAAGCTATTCTTGAAAAATTTGTATTCAGAATCAAAGCGGTTTTAAAAGCAAAAAACTCAAAATACATTCTGATGAATGTTCCCAACGAAAAAATTCAAAAGGTATCTGAAGTTTTACCTGTATTGAAGAGCCCGACAGTCATTCCTCTTGCAGAAGAAGGCTGGAGCAGTATTCATTCTGTTATTGATGAAGAACGTTTCTGGGAAGTGATTGATGAGCTGAAAGACAATGGAGCCCAGGATATTTTAATCATTCCGATTGATAAAATGGTTATTTAAAATATTGACTACTAAGATGATTAATATTGGTTAACACAAAGGCGCAATGAAAGTGAAATTAATATTGTTTTAAGGCGCAAAGGTTTTATCTCCGATAAAATTGAATGCTGCTTTAAGTAAAAAAAATATAATTCAAACACTTGCTGAAAATCTAAGATTTTCTTGCGCCTTAAAAAAGTAAAAGATAAAAAAACTTTGCGTCTTTGCGTTTATCAAAAAAAATAGATTCAGCTAATATATTTATGAAAATCAACAACTTATAAGAATCTTGATGTTTCAAAAAAACTTTCAAAATAATACAATGAAAATATACAGATATCCCATAAAAGAAACCTGGACAGATTTAGTAAAACGCCCTGTTCTTGAGCAGAAAGAGATTTCAGGTTTGATAAAAGAAATATTCGAGGAAGTTGAAAAAAAAGGAGATAAAGCTTTAATAGAATTCAATAAAAAATTTGATAAGGCAGAAACCGTAAGCATTAAAGTATCTGATGCAGAACTTCAAGATGTTGAAAAGCAGATTGATGACGAATTGAAGCATGCTATTCAACAGGCGAAAGAAAATATTTCAATATTTCACACCTCTCAAAAGCAAGCGATTCAAAAAATTGAGACGACAAAAGGAGTAGTTTGCTGGCGCGAAAACCGTGCTGTAGAAAGAGTTGGGATTTATATTCCGGGAGGAACTGCTCCATTATTTTCCACAGTGCTGATGCTTGCTGTTCCTGCAAATCTGGCCGGTTGTAAAGAAATAGTTCTTTGTACGCCACCCGATAAGAATGGAAATATCAATCCTGCAATTCTTTATGCGGCAAAGCTTTGCGGAGTTTCGGAAATCTTTAAAACAGGTGGAGCACAGGCTATCGCAGCTTTCACTTTTGGAACAGAAAGCATTCCTGCAGTTAATAAAATTTTTGGCCCCGGAAATCAGTTTGTGGTTGCAGGAAAAGAATATGCACAACGTTTCGGAGTTGCTATTGATATGCCTGCCGGACCGAGTGAAGTTCTTGTCATAGCAGATGAACAAGCCGTTCCTGATTTTTGCGCTGCAGATCTTCTTTCTCAGGCAGAACACGGGAGTGACAGTCAGGTTGTTTTTATTACGACAGACCTTAAAGTATTTGAAGAGACGATAGAGGCTGTTGGGCAGCAAGTCAAGGATTTACCAAGAAATGAATTGGCGGGTCAGGCATTAGAAAACAGTTCTTTTATTTTAGTCAATTCTTTGGAAGAGGCTCTTGAGTTCAGTAATCTTTATGCTCCGGAGCACCTTATTCTGGCCATCGATGATTTTGAAAAATATATTCCGGAGGTTCAGAATGCAGGCTCAGTTTTCCTTGGAAACTATTCATGTGAAAGTGCAGGAGATTACGCCAGCGGAACCAATCACACCCTTCCTACCAATGCTTATGCGAAGAATTACAGTGGAGTATCACTGGACAGTTTCGTAAAGAAAATAACATTCCAGCACCTTTCAAAGGAAGGTCTTCAGAATTTAGGAAAAACAATAGAGCTCATGGCGGAAGCAGAAGGTTTGTTTGCTCACAAAAATGCAGTGTCAATAAGATTAAAGTAAGAATGTTGGAAAACGCAAAGACGCAAAATAATATTGTAAAATATATTTTTTAGGACACAAAGATTTTATCTCCGATAAAATTGATTAATTTATATAAAAACGCAAAACAAAGCCCATACCCTTGCTGAAAATCTAAGATTTTCTTGCGCTTTAAAAAAGTGTTACAGAATTAAAAAACTTTGCGCCCTTGCGTTTATCCAAAAAAAGAATGTAAGCCATTAAGAAATAATTTAACAATGAAAAATAACAGTATCAAAACTTTAGTAAGAGAAAATATATTACAATTACAGCCCTACATCAGCTTCAGGGATCACAATGAATTCAACGCTCCGGTAATGCTGGATGCGAATGAAAGTCCTTTTGGAGAATGTAACCGCTATCCGGATTCTACTCAGAAAAGGCTTAAAAGCAAGCTTGCAGGGCTTAAAAAGGTGTCACCCTCACAGATTGCCATAGGAAACGGAAGTGATGAGCTGATAGACCTTATCGTTAAAATTTTCTGCGAGCCTAAAAAAGATGCCATTCTGATGATGAATCCGTCATTTGCAATGTATGGTTTCTATGCAGCAATCAATGAAAATAAAGTGTCAAAGCTGAACCTGGATGAAAACTTTGAAATCGTAAAAGACAATTTCTTAAAAGCGGCAGAAGATCCTTCACTGAAGATTTTCTTTTTATGTTCACCTAATAATCCTACCGGAAACAGTGTAGATGATATTGAATTTTATCTTCAAAATTTCAATGGAATTGTAGTAGTAGATGAAGCTTATATTGAATTTTCCGGAAAAAAATCAAGTCTGGAACTGTTGGGTCAATATTCTAACTTGATTGTACTGCAAACTTTTTCTAAAGCATGGGGATTTGCCGGAGCAAGAGTAGGTATGGCTTATGCATCCGAAGAGATTATCACCTTGATTAATACCGTAAAAGCACCTTATAATGTGAATGTTTTGAGCCAGGAATTGATTTTAAAGACATTGGAGGAAGAAAATAAGCTTCAGGAGAATGTAACTCATATTCTGGAAGAGAGAACATGGTTAAAACTGCAGTTTGAAGGAATTACATGCATTAAGAAAGTATTTTCAACAGATGCTAATTTCTTTTTGATCAGAATGGAAAATGTTGACAATGTCTATGCAAAAATGTTGGGTGAAGAAATTTTAACCAGCAGAAGAGACCCGGCTATTCCTGGATGTATCAGGATTAATGTGGGGAACCGTGCAGAAAATGAAAAACTAATTAATCTTTTAAAAGAAATATAAATATAAACCATTAAGAAAGATGAATAAGAAGAATATAGCTCAATTAATAGCTTTAGCTATGCCCTTAATAATTCTTAATCCCTTAAAAGAGCTTAATGGTTAAAAACAATTTTATAAAAAACATATGAAAAAAGTACTTTTTATAGACCGTGACGGCACATTGATCATTGAACCGCCTACAGATTTTCAGGTAGATTCTCTGGAAAAGCTTGAGTTTTATCCGGGAGTTTTTCAAAACCTGGCAAAAATTGTCAGTGAGCTGGATTACGAGCTGGTGATGGTAACCAATCAAGACGGGTTGGGAACGGAAAGTTTTCCTGAAGAAGATTTCATAAAACCCCATGCGAAAATGTTGCAGGCATTTGAAAATGAAGGGATTATTTTTAGTGATATTTTAATTGATAAAAGCTTTGAATCCGAAAATCTTCCTACCAGAAAACCAGGAATCGGAATGCTGACAAAATACATCTATGGCAATTATGATCTTGAAAATTCCTATGTAATTGGTGATCGAAATACGGATGTTCAACTCGCTAAAAATCTTAATTCTAAGGCTGTTTATCTTAATCAAAACTTAAATACTGAAGCTGAGCTATCTGCTACAAGCTGGTCAGAGATTTATCAGTTCTTAAAATCAGGAATGAGAAAGGCTAAAGTCTCCCGCAAGACCAATGAAACAGATATCGAAATTGAAGTCAATCTTGATGGAAATGGTAAATCAGATATTTCAACCGGACTTCATTTTTTTGATCACATGCTGGACCAGATTGCGAGACACGGAAATATGGATTTGACCATCAAAGTAAACGGAGATCTTGCTGTAGATGAGCACCATACTATTGAAGATACAGGGATTGTACTGGGAGAGGCCATTTTAAAAGCCTTAGGAAAGAAAAAAGGAATCGAAAGATATGGTTTCTTACTTCCGATGGATGACTGCCTTTCTCAGGTGGCTATAGATTTCGGTGGCAGACCATGGTTGGTTTGGGATGCGCCGTTTAGAAGAGAAAAAATAGGAGATATGCCTACAGAAATGTTTTTTCACTTCTTTAAATCCTTTACTGATGCTTCAAAATCCAATCTGAATATCAAAGCAGAAGGAGATAATGAACACCACAAAATAGAATCCATCTTTAAAGCATTTGCAAAAGCCGTTAAAATGGCGGTAAATCAATCGGATAGTAATTACAGTTTACCTTCTACAAAAGGAAGTTTATAAAAATGATTGCCATAATAAAATACAACGGAGGAAATGTAAACTCTGTCCAGAATGCCCTCAACAGACTGAAAATAGATTCTGTGATCACTGATGATCCCGAGCAGATTTTAAAAGCTGATAAAGTGATCTTTCCTGGTGTAGGAGAGGCTTCATCCACCATGAAACTGCTGAAAGAAAAAGAACTTGATCTTTTGATTCCAAGCCTTACACAGCCAGTTTTAGGAATATGTCTGGGAATGCAGCTGATGTGTAAGGGAAATGAAGAAGGAGATACCGAAGGAATGGGGATTTTTGATATTAATGTCAGAAAATTTCCAGCAAAGGATATTGTTCCGCATATGGGTTGGAATACTGTTTCGGGACAGACTTCTCCTTTGTTTTCAGGAATTGAAAACAGCAGTGATGTGTATTTTGTACACAGCTATTATTGTGAGCTTTCAGACTTTACCACTTCTGTCTGTGATTATATTCTGCCTTTCAGTGCTTCATTGCAGAAAGATAATTTCTATGCAGTGCAGTTTCACCCTGAAAAATCAGGAATTGTGGGAAATCAGATCGTTAAAAACTTTATAAATTTATAATGATGAAAATAATTCCGGCTATTGATATTATCGACGGCAAATGTGTCCGTTTATCAAAAGGAGATTACAATACAAAGAAAATATACAATGAAGACCCTGTAGAAGTGGCGAAAGAATTTGAAAGTTTCGGCATTCAGTTTCTGCACCTGGTGGATCTTGATGGAGCAAAATCAAAGCATATTGTCAATCAGAAGGTTCTTGAAAATATTGCTCAGTCTACTTCGCTGCATATTGATTTTGGAGGAGGATTAAAAACTCAGGAAGATATTGAAGCAGCTTTTAATTCTGGGGCAAAACAGATTACTTTAGGAAGTATTGCGGTGCAAAATCCTGAATTCTGCTATGAAATGATTCAAAAATATGGCACTGAGAAAATTATCCTTGGAGCTGATTGTGACAACAGAAAAATCAAAACCTCCGGATGGCTCGAAGAAAGTGATAATGACATCATTGATTTCATCCTTCAGTATCAGGAAAAAGGAATACAATCCACAATATGTACCGATATTGCAAAAGATGGGATGTTGGAAGGGCCGTCAACAGGCCTTTATATTGAGATTTTATATAAAACCTCAGTTCAGCTGGTAGCGAGTGGAGGGATTTCAGAAATTGCTGATGTGTATAAAATGAAAGATATCGGTTGTGCGGGGACAATTATCGGGAAAGCAATTTACGAAGGAAAAATAAGCTTACAACAACTTCAAAATTTTATTGAAAATGCTTAAGAAAAGAATTATTCCATGTCTGGATATTAAAGATGGAGCTACGGTGAAAGGAATCAATTTTGAAGACCTTAAAAATGCAGGAGATCCCGTAGAGCTTGCCAAAAAGTATGAACGGGAAGGTGCTGATGAACTTGTTTTTCTGGATATTACTGCCACTATTGAGAATAGAAAAACGTTTGTAGAGCTGGTAAAAGATATTGCAAAAGAACTCAGCATTCCCTTTACAGTAGGAGGTGGAATTTCTTCAGTGGAAGATGTCAGAAAGCTTTTGGAAGCAGGAGCGGATAAAATCAGTATTAATTCCTCAGCGGTAAAAAATCCGGCACTTATTTCTGAGTTAGCTAAAGAATTCGGTAGCCAATGCGTTGTGGTGGCTATTGATACAAGGCTGGTGGCTGATAAAGACCTGGTTCATATCAAAGGTGGAAGAGAAGCGACCGAACTTCTTACCATAGAATGGGCAAAAGAAGCAGAGTCTCTGGGCGCAGGAGAAATTTTGCTGACTTCTATGGATGGTGATGGCACAAAAAATGGCTTTGATCTTCGCATTACAAAATTGGTTTCAGACAATATAAGCATTCCTGTGATTGCTTCAGGAGGTGCTGGTAAAGTAGATGACTTTGTTAAAGTATTCAATGAAACAAAAGCTACAGGAGGATTGGCAGCCAGTATTTTCCATTTTAATGAAATAGGGATTCAGGATTTAAAACAACAGTTAAAAACTCAAAAAATAGAAGTACGATGAAAATAGATTTTAATAAAGATAACGGGCTTGTTCCGGTAGTCATCCAGGATAGCAGAACACTACAGGTTTTGATGCTGGGCTACATGAATGAAGAGGCTTTTGAAAAAACAAAGAAAGATGGAATTGTTACTTTTTTCAGCCGTTCCAAAAACAGACTCTGGACAAAAGGTGAGGAATCGGGTAATTTTTTAACGGTAAAAAGTATTGAGATCGACTGCGATCAGGACACCATTTTAATTAAAGCCGTTCCGAAAAATGTAGTTTGCCATACAGGAAGTTTCAGTTGTTTTGGAGAAAAGAATGCCAAAGGATTTCTGTATGAACTGGAAGATAAAATATCACAACGAATAGATACCAAAACTGAAGACTCTTATACCTATTCACTTTATCAGAGAGGAATCAATAAAATGGCTCAAAAAGTAGGTGAGGAAGCGGTAGAGCTTGTCATAGAAGCAAAAGATGACAATGAAGATCTTTTTAAAAATGAAGCTGCAGATCTGCTGTATCACTTCTTAATCTTATTGAAAGCAAAAGGATTTTCACTGGAAGAGATTGAAGAAATTCTTAAAAGTAGAGATCAATAAACCTTTGAATTAATTCAAAGGTTTTTTATATATGACCATTATCAGTTGGTATTAATAAAATAAACTATAATGATTATATGGATTAATTATTTTATTTAAATGTGTTTTGTGTATAAATTTTAAACTATTTCAAGAGAAGGATTATTAAAAGACTTAAAATTCAAAGATTGTTAAAAATTGTACTTTTGTTTTTAATTATTCTAAATAACACTTAAGTATGAATAAATCTATTTTCTTAATCGGAAGCCTCGTGGCATTTGCTCAAGTCGCTGCCCAGAAAAAAGATTCATTAGAACATAACAGGCTTGATGAAGTGATTGTTACCGCATCAAGATCTCCGGAAATTGTAAAGAAAACAGCTTCTACCGTCAACATTATCAATAAAAAAGAAATTACAGAGCAGTCATTGATTTCTGCTGATCTCAGTAATATTCTGGCCTATAAAGTACCAGGATTAGCATTTGGGAATAATCTGGTAAGTAACAGAGGACAAACATTAAGAGGAAGAAATGTTTTGATTATGATCGACGGAATTCCACAATCCAGTCCGTTACGTAACAACGACAGAGAAATCAGAAGTATTGATCCTTCGGTCTTAGAACGAATTGAAGTGGTAAAAGGAGCGACTTCCATTTATGGGAATGGTGCAGAAGGAGGAATCATTAATTATATTACTCAAAAAAGCACTTCTGGTAAAATTTTTTCAGGTAGAACGGTATTAGGATTTACCAGTCATGATCTGTTTAATAACAAAATGTTCAAATCAGAGGGTGGCGCAGGATACAGAGTTTCACAAAGTTTCTTCGGAAAAGTAGGAAAATTCGATTATCTGGTGAATGGAACTCTTACTCAAAGCGGTGTAAAAATAGATGGCGAAGGATTGGTTCAGAATCCTAGATACGGATTAGGAGAAACTGCTGTCAACAATATTTTTGCAAAAATAGGATATGATTTGAATGATAACAATAGACTGGAAGTGATGTATAACTACTATTCGAGTCTGCAGGATTCCAAATATATTTTAGATCTCGGGAAATATGGAGAGAAACCTTCTACCGGGAAATTAGGAGACAGAGAAGGAGTGAAAGAAGGCACAAGATATAACCACAATGGATATCTTAAGTATATCAATAAGAATATTTTCCGTAACACGACCCTTAACACTACTTTATATTTCCAGGATTTTTATACCATTTATGATTACAGAAATGCTCCGAGATGGAAAACAGGAGGACAATCGGCCATTTTAGAAAAAAAATATGGTTTCAGAGCTGATTTTAATACAGAATTTGGAAAAGAGAAAGGATTAAAAGGTTCATTAACTTATGGTCTGGATCTTTTAAATGAAAAAACAAGTCAGCCGTTGGTAGATGGAAGAATGTGGGTTCCGGAAATGAATATGCTGGCTGCAGCGCCTTTCGTACAGGGAAAACTTTTTCTTACTGATGATCTGACGGTAAAAGCAGGAGTTCGATGGGATAAAATGTCCGTAAAAGTTCCTGATTATACTACTTTACCTTCAAACAAAGATGTTCCCTTCAATGTAGAAGGAGGAAGATTAAACTATTCAAACCTGTCTTACAATGTAGGAGTGAGTTATGTGGCATTTGATTTCTTCCAGCCATTCACTTCTTATTCCAGAGGATTTAATATTTATGATCTGGGGCGTGTACTGAGAGATGCAAAAAGCAATGTTCTGAGTGAAATCAATACAGATCCTGTGGTTATTGACAACTATGAAATTGGTTTCAACAGTAAGATCGGTCAGCATGTAGATTTTTCAGCCAGTTATTTTTATAATTACTCCAAGTTGGGAGCTGATCTTGTTTCTGTAAATGGTTTCTGGACTCCGCTTCGTGCTCCTCAGTATATTAACGGAGTAGAATTAGCGGTGAATATCTATCCGACACAGGGATTAACCATTGGAACCAATTATACTTATCAGGAAGGAAAAGTGGATGTGAAAAATGACAACAGCTACGAAAAATATTTAAGCGGTTTAAGAATTGCACCCGCAAGATTGAATTCTTTTGTTAAATGGAATGATAAGGCTCAGAAATTACAACTGGGTGTTTATCACATGTATTCGTTTAAGAGAGATAAGTTTGAACCTGCCGCATCAGGAAAGTATGATGAAGGAGAAGGTCCTGTGAAAAGCTTTAACCTGTTCAATGTTCAGGGAAGCTATAAACTTAATCAACTTATGACAATAGGACTTGGAATAGAGAATGTATTCAACACTTCTTATTTCACGCCAACTTCGATGTATACAGCTCGTGATGCAGAATATGTACGCGGAAACGGAAGATATTACACGGTTTCTCTTAATTTTAATTATTAATTTGAATCCTTTTTATAAAAACGAGCCCTTTTCTATTGACGAAAAGGGCTCGTTCATTAAGTGGCATTCATTCATAATATTCTTGGAAAAATGTTTATTTTAGGAAATGAAATATGCTTTAGTAATCTGGTCAGCAATTTGCCTTATCCCGGTATTCATTTTTTTATTTCAGGATAAATCTGTTAAAGGTATTAGCGTGGTTGATTTAAAGAATATCTTTTTAATCTTTATGGTTGGAGTCTTAATGAATTTTTCAATAATAAAAGGAATCAAATATTGTAATCAAAATGATTAATCAATTACATGAAGCAAAGAACCTGATGGATGATGAACAATATATACCCGCCATTACAATATTGCAAAATTTAAATGGATTATCTCCCAAATCTGAAAACTACAGACTATTATTCATGTCAAACTGTTGGTATAAACTAGGAGAATATCAATGGACTATAGATATTGCTGGTTATGTATTACAAAGAGACAAGCATAATGAATTAGCATCTCAGTTAAAATATCTGTCCTATTGTGAAATGAAAGATTTTAATAATGCTTTAAAAGAAATGATCCGTTTTTTATCATGTAATGAGGCGGATCTTTATAAAGTAACTCTGGAGGAATTATTGACAGATATCAAAGATGGATTTATTAATGAAGAAGATATAGTTTCTAAAATCAAAGAGTTGGCATTCAAAAATAATTGTTTAAAGTGAAAAAATTTTAAACAGGCAGGCTCATTTAAAACAAAACAGCAGGAATAATCCTACTGTTTTGTTTTTTGTCAATGGATTGAATTTTTATCTTTCAATCATAATATTCTTAACAACAGTCTCTTCACCCACTTTCAAAACTCCAATATATACTCCATTTTGAAGAGCAGATACATTAATCTTTCTTTCATTATTCACTTTCAAAAGTGATCTTCCCATAGAATTGCTGATTTCAAAACTGAAATTCATTTCTTTAGAATCAGGTAATTCAATATTCAGAACATTATTGGCTGGGTTAGGATAGATTTTTACAGCTTCCAGTGAATTTTTAGAGGCTGCCTTGCTCATTGTAGTAGAAGCTGTTGCAAAGTGCTGTAATGCTCCCACAGTAGCTTTCCCGATCTTGTATACATAAACAGGATCCATATTAGTGAAAGTATCCTTAGAGCTGTGAGGGTAAGTACTTCTTATCCTTTCAAAAAAACCGGTAATCACTTCACCTTTCTGCTCAAAAGGAATATAATCTGTATCAGCTGCCGGATCTACAGCAGTCAGAAGAGGAGAGTAGAGTGCTGTACAATTTCTTAGCTGTTGAGTGACAGCTGCAGAAGCGGCATTATTACTGGAAACACCTCCCTGATCTTCATCACAATATACCGTTGTATTGTTGTTTCCTTTCACTCCGCCTACCTGATCCAGATTGAAGACCAGTTTGATATCCAATTTGCGGACACCTCCCTGATATACCACATTATTCACATAATGGCTGCTTCCTTTTAACCCCTGTTCTTCACCTGAAAAATGGATAAACTTTATAGAATATTCTGTAGGAACATTTTTCAGAATCCTTGCTGCTTCAAGAATGATAGATGTTCCGCTGCCGTTATCATTTACTCCCGGGCCATAAATGGTGTCGAAATGCCCACAGATAATGACATATTTGTTGGGGTAAAGTGTTCCGGTTTTGGTAATAATTAAATTTTTTGAACTGGTGCTTCCAAAGGTAAAAGGACTTTCTTCGATCTGGCTGGCAGTATAGCCGTAAGAAAGATACTTATTTTTGATCCAGTTCAACGTGTTGGTATTAGCTACCGAGCCAGTAGTTTTTACGCCTAAATTACTAAACTCCTGAAGATTGGTGGTGATATTGGTTTGGGTAACCAAATCTGCTCTGTCTTTGTAAGCCTGAATAAAAGTTTGAGCCGCAATACTCTGTATCATCAATGCAGAGCATAAAAGTGTTGTGAATTTTTTCATATAAATAATATTATTTTGGTAACACGAATGTAGTAAATAAATCACAACAAAGTGTTTAATATTTTAAAATAAAAGAATATTTATTATGAATATCACATTAATCTTCGTGTATGTGTTATAAATGCCGTAATGCGAATCTGGTGTGAAAAAATAAAAAACCTTTGAATTGCTTCAAAGGTTTTTTATTCATATGGTTGTATAGTAATACAAATTATTTTTCGATCATCACTTTTCTTACAACCTTTTGGTCTCCGGTTTTTAAAATTCCGATATAAGCTCCGTTTTCCAGTGATGAAACATTAATTCTTGTTTCATTGTTTCTTTTGAAAATAGATCGTCCCTGGAAATCAGTGACTTCGAAAGTAAAGTTTTTAATTCCGGAATCCGGAAGTTCGATATTGATGATGTCTTTAGCGGGATTTGGATAGATTTTTACTGTTTCCAAAGTATTTTTTACAGCAATTTCATGCGTTCCCAATGTGCCGGTAGCAACAGCGAAATGCTGTAATGCTCCCACGGATGCTTTTCCTATCTTGTAAATATAGACAGGATCTGTATTGGCAAAAGTATCATTCACTGTATGCGGATAGGTGCTTCTTATTCTTTCAAAGAAACCTGTGATCACTTCGCCTTTTTGTTCAAAAGGAATGTAATCCGTATCAGCAGCAGGATCTACAGCAGTCAGAAGAGGAGAGTAGAGCGCTGTACAGTTTCTCAGTTCCTGGGTCACAGCAGCCGAAGCGGCATTATTGGAAGAAAGTCCACCCTGATCTTCATCGCAATAAACAGTATTGTTGTTATTTCCCATTACACCGCCAACCTGATCCAGATTGAAAACAAGTTTAATATCCAGAACACGAACACCACTCTGGTATGCTACATTGTTTACATAATGTTTACTTCCCAGAAGTCCTTGTTCTTCTCCGGAAAAATGGATGAATTTTATAGAGTATTCAGTTGGAACATCTTTCAGAATTCTTGCTGCTTCAAGAATAATAGAAGTTCCGCTTCCATTATCATTGATTCCTAAACCGGTAATACTGTCGAAATGTCCACAGATGATTACATATTTATTAGGATACAGTGTGCCCGTTTTGGTAATGACCAGGTTTTTAGAATTATAACTTCCTGCAGTGAAAGGGTCTTCTGCTATCTGGCTGGCTGTATATCCGTAAGAAAGGTACTTGTTTTTGAGCCATGTCAGGGCGTTGGCATTAGCGGTTGACCCTGTAGTTTTTACCCCTAGATTAGCAAATTCCTGAAGGTAAGTTGTAATATTGGTTTGATTTACCATATCTGCCCTGTTCTGATAAGCCTGAATAAAACTCTGGGCTCCAGTATTTTGAATAGCGATAGAAGCCAATAAAAAAGTAGCGATTTTTTTCATTTTATGAGAGTAATGCTGAATATTCCTGAATGTAAAACAGCTTCAGAATATTCCACCTGACATTATTTATTAATGATTATTTTTTTTGTAGTATTTCCTTTATCGGTTTTAATGGTAAAAGTATAGACTCCATTTGTTAATCCTGAAGTATTTATTTTTTCCTGGTTTTCAAGAATTAATACAGTATTTCCAGACATGTCATTGACTTCAACTTTGAATTGTTTTACCTTTTCCTGAAATTCAACAGTCACAAGATCTTTAGCAGGATTAGGATAAACCCTTATGGCTTCTGTTGAGTGTTGTGCTGTATCTTTAGTGCTTAAAAGATTGTTGGAAGTAGAGGCAACGGCAAAGTGCTGTAAAGCTCCCACAGCTGCTTTTCCTACATTAAAAACATACACAGGATCCAGATTGGCAAAAGTGTCACTTACAGTATGCTCATTATTACTTTGGATGGTTTCATAGAATCCGGTAATAGTGTATCCTTTCGCTTCAAAAGGCATGTAATCTGAGCTGTAAGCATGAGATAGATTCGTCTGAAGAGGGGAATATAGGGTAGTACAGGTCATCAATTCCTGAGTTAGAGTATTGGATATTGCATTATTGGAAGATACTCCGCCTTCATCTCTTTCACAGTTGATGGTAGTATTATTATTTCCTATAAGACCTCCTACCTGATCAATATTTAAAACCAATTTTATATCCAGAACCTTATTACCATTCTGATAAGCTACATTGTTTACATAATGGTTACTTCCCACAAGCCCTTGTTCTTCCCCGGAAAAATGAATAAACTTGATAGAGTATTCTGTAGGAACATTTTTCAATATTCTCGCTGCTTCCAGAATAATGGAAGTTCCACTTCCGTTGTCACTTACTCCAGGACCTACAATTGTGTCATAATGTCCGCAAATAATGATGTATTTGTTAGGGTATACTGTTCCTGTTTTGGTAATAATTAGATTTTTTGAAGTGTTGCTTCCGTAGGTAAAAGAATCTTCAGACATATTAGTTGCTGTATATCCGTAAGACAGATATTTGTTTTTAAGCCAGTCCAGAGCATTATTATTAGCTGTTGTACCTGTTTTTTTTACTCCAAACCCTGCAAATTCCTGAAGGTTTGTACTAATATTGGTTTGGGTAACCATGTCTGCTCTGTCCTTATAAGCTTGAATAAAACTTTGTGCACTCATATTTTGCAGTGCAATGGAAGTGAGCAAAAAAGCTGCAACTTTTTTCATTTTTGATACTTTCTTTAGAGATTGCTAATATAGCAATAAATCATTATTTATTGTTGGTTTTTAAATAGAATAGTGCTTGTTTGCTTAATTTATTATTAATAATATGTCTTTTTATTAAATTTATCGTTACGCTAGTTTAAAATTCATTAAATGAATAAAATTTAGGTAAATTTTTCTTTATTATTAAGTGTATTCAATGATAAATTCATGTTTTATTAATTCTATCTAATAAGGTTTACTGTTGATATGGAAATTATAATAGGATTGATAAGAGTATCAGCTGGATTTTTAACAGTAATAAAAGTATATAACAAAAAAATCCCGGGAAATCCCGGGACCTTATATTGATAACAAAATCTATTCTACATTATTTTACTTGATCTACAACAGCTTTGAAAGCTTCAGGGTGATTCATTGCTAAATCTGCTAAAACTTTTCTGTTAAGTTCGATGTTGTTCTTTTTAAGAGCTCCCATAAATTGAGAGTAAGACATTCCGTGCTCTCTAGTTCCCGCGTTGATACGAGTGATCCAAAGTGCTCTGAAATTTCTCTTTTTCTCTTTTCTACCACGGTAAGCATATTGCATTGCTTTTTCTACCGCGTTTTTAGCTACAGTCCAAACGTTCTTTCTTCTTCCGAAATAACCTTTAGCGTGCTTAAAAATTTTCTTTCTGCGAGCTCTTGAAGCTACGGCATTTACTGATCTTGGCATAATTTAAATTGTTTTTTTGAAAAGGGCGGCAATGTTATTGCTCTTATTGGCACCGTTTCAGGGTTAAAATTGTGAATTTGTTTGAATTCTTATAAACCGAATATAGATTTATAAAAACTACTTAATTGCTAATTGACGTTGAACGCTTTTCTCATCCACTTTAGCTACGTAAGAAGTAGACGTAAGATTTCTCTTCTGCTTAGTTTCTTTCTTAGTTAAGATGTGGCTTTTGTAAGCGTTTTTTCTTTTGATCTTACCTGTTCCAGTAAGAGCAAAACGTTTCTTAGCACCTGATTTCGTTTTTAATTTTGGCATTGTTTTGCTTTTTTATTGTTTTTGTTATCAATATCTGTTTTGGCTACTCCTAAAGACATTAGGAATAATAGTTTGCAAAATTACGAAAAAAAAATGAGACATGAAAGTATTTTTTAATAGGGATGAACAGGAAGAAAATGATCCTCAAATTGGAAAGACAGACCTGTATTAAAAACAAGTCTGCCTTTTTATAGATAAGCTCTTTACTGTAAACTTAATCCAGTCTCTATAGAAACCTAAGATTTGAAAAACTCCAAAAGGTCTTTGTTGATTGTTTCAGCCTCCGTTGTCGGCATTCCATGAGGAAAACCAGGATAAGAGATTAGTTTACCATTTTTAAGCAAGGTAGCAGCTACTTTACCAGTTGTTTCAAAAGGAACAATCTGATCATCTTCGCCATGCATTACAAGTACCGGTACCTCTACACTTCTAAGATCTTCAGTGAAATCTGTTTCAGAGAACGCTTTTACACAGTCATAATGTGCTTTGATAGAACCGCTCATTCCCTGTCTCCACCAGTTTCTCTGGATTCCTTCAGAAACATTTGCTCCTTCTCTGTTGTATCCGTAAAAAGGAAAGGTAATATCAATGAAAAACTGTTGCCTGTGTTTCGCTGTATTGTTTCGGATATCATCAAAAACAGAAATAGGAACCCCATTAGGGTTATTCTCATTCTGAACCATAATAGGTGTCACTGCACTTACCAGAACGGCTTTTGCCACTCTTCCGTTACCGTGTTTTGCTACATATCGGATTACTTCACCACCGCCTGTGGAATGACCTACATGGATCACATCTTTTAAATCTAAAGCTGCAACAATTTCTGCTACATCGGAAGCATAAGTATCCATATCATGTCCGTAAGGAGTCTGTTCAGATCTTCCGTGTCCTCTTCTGTCATGAGCAATTACTCTGTAGCCCTGTTCTAAAAAGAAGAACATTTGTGCATCCCAGTCATCACTGGATAATGGCCATCCGTGGTGAAAGAAAACCGGTTGTCCTTTTCCCCAATCTTTGTAATAAATTTCTGTTCCGTCTTTTAATGTAAGTGTGCTCATTGTTTCTTTTTTAATAATTAATAAATAGTGTATTTGACTTTTTTATAATCACAAATGTAGATAGAAAACCTTTATAATATATTGATCTAAGGTAATAATTCATTAAAAATTTATAAACAATAATAATATATAGATAATATTCTTTAAAACTAGAATGGGTTGGAATTTTTTATATTATAAATGTCTGCAGGTGAAAAAAACTCAAAATTAGTTTTAAATGATCTCAGAAAAAGTCTGGCGGCTATCAAATATAGCTGATAATCGGGATTGTCTTATTTTTTGATTATTTCTACTATTGAGAATCAAATTCAGATATACTTGATGGTCTTCTGAATTCATATTTAAATTATAAACCTATATCATTATGCTTTCATCCGCAGATTTACAGATTGAAAGAGCCATATTCTTTGCTGTGCTGATTCTATTTTTCGGAGCTGGATTTTTGTGCACCCTTATTATTTTTATAATGAATTCTGTACAGAAGAAAAATAAAAGTGGAGGGTATTATTTGCTCTTATTTCTCATTTCCGGAGCTGTTGGAGTCGCTTTAGTTGCATTTTATTTCTATACGATGTTGCTGTAGTGTCTTTTGCAGGTTAGATATTTTAAAAGGTTTTCTCAGAAGATGCAAAGGTGTAAAAACCCCTGTTATCAGGGATGTTTTTGTACTGCTTCTATTTTTATCTTTGACTCAAAAATTACCAAAGATAAAACGGTTAAAATCTTTCATTTATAACTTTTATAGCTTCCTTTTTCACACCCGATTCAATGATCAATTCTTATTTCGAAATAACACAACATTAAAAAACATGGGTAAAAACAATAACAAACTAGAATTGAGTGAAGGAGAAGCTGTAAAAGTATAATGCGAAAGCTATTTAGCAACAAAAATATGAATCTAACATCAACACAGATATAAAGTATTTTTCGGGGTAAGAATACAAGCTAAATCGATTAGCAGGTATTTACTTATATTTATGTTCTTTACTATAATGCAACTTAATAAAGATAAGGGTTTGATGTACAGGTTATTATTTATATTTACTTTGTTGGTTTGTCCGTTTTTTACTCAGGCACAGGATGTTTTAAGCAGATTAGAAAGGGAATACAGCCATGCCTCAAACAATATGACTGAACAGCTTAATCTGGCTCCCAAATATGCGACCGCCTTATTTTTTCATAACCTCAAACCTAAGTCTTACCAGATTTTAGCCACCAACATTTCTCTTGCTGCAAAGCAAACAGATGGAAAATATGCCACCATATTATACGCGGTGCAAGCCATGAATTATCGGCTGGATAATAAAACAGCTGAGTCTTCAAAAAGTCTTGACATGGCAAAGGCATATAGTTTAAAAACGAATAATAATGAGGCTAAAGGCTATTTTAATTACGCAAAAGGCTGGATTCTGATCCGCAATAATAAAACAACTGATGCCGTTACTGCGTATTTAAAAGCGATTGAATATTATGAAAATTCGCCAACAACCTCTACATTGTATGGGAGATTTGGAAATACAGCCAAAGAACTGTCCACGATTTATTCTAACCTCAATGAATACCAGCTGGAAGAGAAGTATAGTAAGCAGTTTTTGTTGCTGGCATCCAAACAAAATGACCCAAATCTGATCTTCGATGCCTATATGAGAATGGGGTATGTGTATGAACAAAAATATACGCAAACCCCATCCAATACGGAGCTGAGAGATAAAACAGAGCAATATTATCTGCAGGCTATAACAACTTTTAATAAAAATAAAGACAGGATGCTTAACAGGAGCAGTCTTTCCTATGCAGCGATTAATTTAGCCAATTTGTATACTGAATTTGATAGAGATAAAGCAATACAGTATGCCAGCTTAGCCAACAATGTGAGTCTGGAAATAGGCGATCCTATTCATATTGCTTCATCATTTGGAATTCTGGCAGAATTAGCCTTACAGGATAAAAATTATGATTTAGCGAAGTCTTATTTTCTAAAAGCCTCTATGGAAATTGGGAAAAGTCCGGTGCGAGATCATAATATTGAATTATCTATTCTTGAATCGTTATCCAGAATTAGCGAAGAACAGGGGAATTACCAGGAAGCAATCACTTATTATAAAAGTTATGTAGATAAATACAAAAGTGTTTATGACCAGGAAAAACTGGATATTACCAAAAGATTAGAATCCCAGTTTGATAAAGAACGCCAGGAACAGAAATATATCAAGTTACAGCTGGAAAGCGACAAAAAAGCACAGGAAATTAAGTTGATCAACATCCTTCGGGCACAGCGCGAGCAGGTATATAACAACTTAAAACTGGTAGAAGAAAACCAACGTGAACGACTGAAGTTTTCAGAACTTGAATCCGAGAAAAAAGAACAGCAGCTTCGGTTGGCAAAACTGGAAACCCAACAGAAGAACAACGATATTAATACCTTTAAAAAGTTACTGGCATTCAAAGAGAAGATCAATACTTATTATATCTTCTTTATCATCTTCTTTATTATTTTAATCCTCTTATTGCTGTATGCTTATCAACAACGGGCAAAGTCTATTAAGAGAAGAGATGAACTGCATGCTTTGGCTATGGAACAAGAGAAACAAAACTCAAAAATATCTACGCTTACCGCATTGCTTGAAGGGCAGGAACAGGAGCGTGGTCGTCTTGCCCGTGATCTTCATGACGGATTAGGAGGCCTGCTTTCAGGAACGAAACATCAATTGTCTTATTTAAATCCTTATCAGTCCGAAAATATAGAGGAGGGAATTTCAAAATCAATTGAGCAGATTGATGGCGCTGTGGAAGAACTAAGAAGGGTAGCGCATAATTTAATGCCGGATTTATTAACAAAATATGGTCTGGAAGTTGCGATTAAGGAATTTGCCTCCCGTATATCCAATAATGCATTAGACATTCACACTGAGTTTATCAATTACAGTAATTCCATTTCGAAGGAAAAGCAATTGATTATTTACAGGATCATTCAGGAATTGGTCAACAATGCGATAAAACATGCCAATACATCTGAAATTATTATTCAGATAAGCGAAGAAGAAAATCTATTAAACCTTACCGTAGAAGACAATGGTAAAGGTTTTGATCCCGCAGGATTAAATGCCAGAAAAACAGCGGGTTTTCATAATATAGAACTAAGAGTCCAATTTCTAAAAGGAACCATGAATATCACTTCTGAATTGAATATTGGCACCAGTATAGAACTTCAAATCCCTATTTATTAAACATGATAAAAGTAGCCATAACAGATGATCATCCACTTCTATTAGAAGGGTTGAAGAATATTTTAGGAAATAGTGATACGATAGATGTAGTAGATTGCTTCAGAAACGTTTCTGAGATGAATACCGGTCTTGCAAAACAAGATGTCGACATTTTATTGCTGGACATCAATCTGGTAGATACCAACAGCATTGAACTGATTAAACCCTTAAAGAAAAAATACGGCAGCCTCCAGATTATTATACTGAGTGTTCACAATGAACTGCCCGTAATTAACAGTACCCTGGCTGAAGGGGCTTTGGGATATATTCAAAAGAATGCCTCAGTTTCCGAAATCCTGGAAGGAATTACTGCTGTATATGCCGGGAACAGGTTTTTATGCTCTCAAACGAAGTCTGTTTTGGAGAAAAAATCAACGGATGGATTAAACCATGTTCCGAAATTAACGCGAAGAGAAAAAGAAATTCTGGCTGAAGCCTCAAAGGGGTTGACAACCAATCAAATGGCAGAAAAGCTTTTCATCAGTCCACATACCGTAGAAAGCCACAGAAAGAATCTTATTGAAAAATTTCAGACTTCTAATCTGAGTTCAGCCATAAAATTAGCCATAGAATACGGCTTAATTATCGAATAAATATTCAACCAGCAAAAAGGTCTGCTTACATCGCAAAGCAGACCTTTTTTATATAAATTTAAAATTAGGTGTAATTATTAATCTTTGAATTTGAGTGCAGCCTGGAACAGGTTTTTCTTTCCTATTAAATCATACTCATCATTATATTCGGGCTGATACATTAATAGGAAAACCCTGCCGTCAAAATCCTTCAGATTGATAGGCTGATCCATCATAATATCATAAAACCTTGTAATAGTACGGGTAGCTGTCCATTGTTTTGCGTTGCCTTTAGGGTTTTTATCAAATCTATGGTCTTTTGCATCTGTATAATACCAGTAAGAAGGTGCAGAATCCATTAAAAACATTTCTTTGTCCTTGTTATACAATTCCTCCGCCATGCCTGTATTCTGAAACCACGGAACCTCAGTGTTCAAAAGTCCCAGTGCTCCGGCATAAATATCTTTATTTGTGGTGGCTCCCACTAAAAAGCCTTCCAGATTGTTAGAGGTAATCTCAAATAGAAAAGGGGATTTTTTCAGTTCATAAACATCATTGACAGGCTGAATTACTTTTCCATCCTGTTTAATCACAACTTTTAACGATTGTGCGAAAGTCATAAAACTTAATAAACTAAAAAGGAGGGTCAAACTTAATTTTTTCATTGTATCTCTTTAAATAATTGCAGCAAAGATATTAGACTTTATACCCATACGCACTGGCTGATTTCAGGGGTTTTTGATCTTATTCCAAACTTCAGTTACATTCTTGCTCTTCAAAAAAAATTTTCTAAAACAGATCAGCCTTCAACTGTATTTTTATATAAGCCGTTTTTTGCTTTTTACCATTGACCGAAGCAGAATTAAGGGGATAGACTTCCGCATAAAAGGTATCATCAGCTGTCCAGAATGCCTTTTTTTCGTCTGCTATTTTGAAGTTGGTGAAATTCACGTATAAAAGATTATCATGTTTCTTGGTTTGTGGTAAGTATTGAGTGATGATAAAATCGCTTCCCACATCATTGTTAGATGAAATGCAGGTAACCCAGCTCTTGGAAGGAAGAATTTGCGGATAACCATTTGTGCTGAGTTCAAACAATACTGCATTTTTTATATTGAAAAAAGAATAGTAAGAATCTACAACTTTATTAGAGTTTTCTTTGAAAACCTCCATGTTTAAATAAGGTGATCTTCCTACATATTCATTAGCCAGAGGTCCGGTTTCCGTGGATATATTTTCATGTTGGGTAATCACTTCTTCTCTGCCATTTTCTTTGTATACCCAGTTGTCATTCTGCAGCGTTATATTCGGATTCTTTACCAAGGTTTCATCGATTCTGTTTTTTGAGCTGGCTTTAAATTCCTGTTCTGAAATCTCAGCAATGGTACCGAATTTCTTAAAAGATTTGTTCTTAAAATCACCAGATTCCTTATATGTGCTGCTTCTGATCTCATAAAGATCCACACCATTTAAAGTAAGTTCAAATGCTGGTGTAAATTCTGATTTCAGGACAAAAGCTTCAATGCTATTCGAAATATTGTTATTAATACTGTAGTGAATTGAATAGAAGTCCTCAAACTCTTCAAATCCATAGTAATTATCGAGTTTATTATAGGCCATTTTCAAATGGGCTGCCTCTTTACTTGGAGTGACAAAAAACTGTATAGAATCCAGCTTGGTGAATAATTGAAAGGGTACATCCAGAACATTATCAACTCCTTTTATTTTTTTGAAATCAGCCAGTGTTATTTTTTTTTGCTTAATTTCAGTTGTTGTTTTATCTGTGTCCGATGTTTTATTCTGTTGATTACATCCTGCAAGAACTATCACGGATGATATAAAGATTGGAAAGATTTTCATTTTATATTTTTCCGCAAATGTATCTGTATTCAGGTCTGTAGCCAACAAAACCTTCTGATATAGGGAATAAATGGCTGAAAACAGGGATATATTGAACGATGGATTTTGGAGAATTTTACAAAACGATAAAACCAATATTGTAATTCACTTTATAAAAAATGAAAAACTTAATAATCAGCCTTTCAGTTGTGACTGCTTTATTAGCATCCTGTTCACCCGCTACAGACAAAAAAGTAGAAACAAATATTTCTCCGGGCACCAAAAAAGACGTTGTAGCATCTAAATCGAAACCAGTGAAGAATGATCCGGAACCAGTAGAAATACCAACTGATTATTCAACATTGGTTCCTATTGATGTATTGAATAGTAAGAGTACAGATGTGTATGAAAAATTTGGCATAGAGTTTTCGGGAAACTGCTATTCATGCGATTTGGCAAGTCTTTCTATAGCAAAGAATCAGATCAGATGGACCAATGTTTGTGATGAAAAAGACACTTTTGAAATTAGTGATTTTTCATTCTCTAATGAAGGAAGTAAAACTATTTTTGCAACACCGGAGAGAACCTATATTTTAACTCAAATAGATAAAGCACCCGTTTACGAACTCATGATAGAAGGCAAAAAACTGGAGTTAAAGAACAAAAGAATATCAAAATATTTTACTACCAAAAAAGCTTTGCCTCTTTTCACAGAACATGATTGTGGAGATTTTGAAGGGTAAACAATAGAGTAGTCCGGGACAGTCTTGTTTTGAAATATAAGCATAAAAAAACCTCAAATTACTTTGAGGTTTCTTTATATAAAATAATGACTTAATTATTTTGCTGGTTTTTTTGGACTCATCATCATAATCATCCTTTTTCCTTCAAGTTTAGGAAGCTGGTCTACTTTACCCACGTGCTCCAATTCCTGAGCAAGTTTTAAAAGCAAAATTTCTCCCTGATCCTTAAAGATAATCGAACGTCCTTTAAAAAATACGTAGGTTTTTAATTTAGAACCTTCTTCAAGGAATTTTTCAGCATGCTTCTTTTTGAATTCGTAATCGTGATCGTCAGTCTGAGGTCCGAAACGGATCTCTTTTACTACCACTTTTACCTGCTTAGCTTTAAGTTCCTTCTGTTTTTTCTTTTGCTCGTATAAGAATTTCTTATATTCCAATACTCTTGCAATAAATGGTTCTGCCTTGTCAGAAATTACTACTAAATCCAATTCTTGTTCCGCAGCAATTTGTCTTGCTTTGTCAATTGGGTAAATTCCTGGCTCTACGTTATCGCCCACTAAACGAAGCTCTCTCACACGAATTTTATCGTTGATCAAGTGTAAGTCCTCTTGTACCGGACGTCTCTGTGGGCCCCTGTTGTTAAATCTTTGTGCTATTGTATTATAATTTTATTGGTTAATTACTTAATTTAATTGATTTAAATATTTAAAGTTGAAGGATTTTGTTAATTTTTAAATCCTTCAATCTTTTAATTTTAAATTTATATGGCTGCTTCTTTTTTGAAGTAAGCAACGAAATCCTCCATCTTCATTACTCCAAGATCTCCTTCTCCACGTCTTCTTACAGAAATTGTGCCTTCATTTTCTTCATTTTCTCCTACGACAAGCATGAAAGGAATTTTATTCAATTCAGCATCACGGATCTTTTTACCTGTCTTCTCGTTTCTGTCATCAATCTGACCGCTAATATCGTGATTTTCCAAAAATTGTGAAACTTTTTTTGAATAATCTACATATTTTTCACTGATTGGTAGAATAATAAACTGATCCGGGCTTAGCCATAATGGGAAATCACCTGCAGTATTTTCCAGCAAAATAGCAATAAAACGTTCCATAGAACCGAAAGGAGCTCTGTGAATCATTACCGGTCTGTGTTTTTCATTATCATTTCCAATATAATGAAGATCAAATCTTTCCGGTAAGTTATAATCCACCTGGATAGTTCCCAGCTGCCATTTTCTTCCTAAAGCATCTTTCACCATGAAGTCAAGTTTAGGACCGTAGAATGCCGCTTCTCCGTATTCTACTACTGTTTTTAAACCTTTCTTCTGAGCTGCATTGATGATCGCACTTTCTGCTTTCTCCCAGTTTTCATCAGAACCGATATATTTTTGTTTGTTTTCAGGATCTCTTAATGAAACCTGAGTTACAAAATCTTCAAAACCTAAAGATTTGAACACATAAAGCGTTAAATCAATTACTTTTTCAAATTCTTCAGAAAGCTGATCCGGAGTACAGAAAAGGTGAGCGTCATCCTGAGTAAATCCACGAACTCTTGTTAATCCGTGAAGCTCTCCACTTTGCTCATATCTGTAAACAGTACCGAATTCTGCATATCTTTTTGGTAAATCTCTGTAGCTCCATTGTGATGTCTTGTAGATTTCACAGTGGTGAGGACAGTTCATTGGCTTCAGTAAGAATTCTTCTCCTTCATTAGGCGTTTTAATCGGCTGGAAGCTATCTTCCCCATACTTATCCCAGTGTCCTGAAGTGACATATAATTCTTTAGCTCCGATGTGTGGAGACATTACGAATTCATAACCTCCTTTTTTCTGAGCATCAGAAAGGAAATTTTCCAGTTTTCTTCTTAAAGCAGTACCTTTTGGCAACCAAAGTGGTAAACCGGCACCTACTTTTTCAGAGAATGCGAAAATTCCAAGTTCTTTACCTAATTTTCTGTGGTCTCTTCTTTTAGCTTCTTCCAGTCTTTCAAGATATTCTGTAAGATCTTTCTGTTTAGGGAAAGAAATACCGTATACTCTTGTTAATTGAGGGTTCTTTTCATTACCTCTCCAATAAGCTCCTGCTGCATTTAATATTTTAACCGCTTTTACGATTCCTGTATTCGGGATATGACCACCACGACATAAATCTGTGAAGTTATCGTGCGTTACAAAAGTGATTTCTCCATCATTAAGATTAGAGATCAATTCAACTTTATACGGATTGTCTGCATACGTTTTTAAAGCATCTTCTTTAGAAACCGGGTATAGAGAGAAAGTAGAACCTTTCTTCGCATTTTCTAAGATCTTTTTCTCAATCTTTTCAAAATCTTTTTCAGATAAGCTTTCATCCCCGAAATCCACGTCATAGTAGAATCCGCTTTCAATGGCAGGACCGATCGTCAACTTAGCATTAGGATAAAACTCAAGGATTGCCTGCGCCAAAAGGTGGGCAGAAGAGTGCCAGAAAGCCTTCTTTCCAAGATCATCATTCCAGGTCAAAAGCTGCACCGTAGAATCCGTGGTTATAGGTGTGGTCGTTTCTACTTGTTTGTCATTAACAATTGCGGAAATGGTGTTTCTAGCCAATCCCTCGCTTATAGATTTTGCCACATCTAGAGGAGTCACTGCTCCTTCGAATTCTTTGACACTATTGTCTGGAAGTGTAATTTTTATCATTGTTTACTAAGAAATTTTAAGAGGCAAAAATACGGAATTTTTAGATAAAATACTATATTAGCATATATTTAGAATGAGAATTAATATTAAAAATGAAAAAGACGAGGGTGGTTTTTGGCTCATTGAATTCCATATTCACTTTATCCCAGAAAAATACTTCAGAATTTCCGGGTATTTATTTTCTTAGTAGTAAAGCTCATTTTCTTTTCGAAAATATCTAAAAACAAACAAATTACAATTCAATATGAATACGATAAATGTAGATTTGCACTGCGACTTATTATGTTATTTACTTGAGCCGGGCTCATTAATTGATGATAAAGAACTTGGTTGTTCACTTCCTTATTTAAAAGAAGGAAATGTGAAGCTTCAGGTGATGGCTATATACTCAGCAACAGGTGAAAATAGTACTGTTTACGGTGCTAAACAGAGCGAAATATTTTCAAGTCTCCTGCAAAATGAAAACTTTTTCTTATTTGAAGGGGAAAACTATAAAAATACCGATAATACAGGCAAAGTAGGGGTTATTGCTTCTATTGAAAACGCATCTGGCTTTTGTAGTGAAGATGAAACCTTAGAATCTGGCTTTAAAAATCTGGAAGCGATCATTGAAAAAACACAGCGAATTCTTTATCTCGGAATAACCCATCATACTGAAAACCGCTTTGGAGGAGGAAACAATTCTGATGTTGGATTGAAAGAGGATGGAAAAGTTCTGCTTGATTACTTTTCAGAAAAAAATATTGCCATTGATCTGGCTCATACCAGTGATCAGCTTGCCTATGGAATTCTTAATTATATAGACCAAAAAAATTATAAAATCCCTGTTATGGCAAGTCATTCTAACTATAGATCTGTACATGACAAAAAAAGAAACCTTCCTGATGAACTGGCAAAAGAAGTTATTAAAAGAAAAGGATTAATAGGACTCAATTTTATCCGCAATTGTATTGATGAGAAAAATCCTGAGGTACTATATGAACATATTCAGCATGGCCTTGATTTAGGAGGAGAAGATTTTATTGCCTATGGTGCTGATTTTTTCTTTTGCAAAAACCATCCGGACAAATCCCGTCATCCTTTCTTTTTTGAAGGATATGATGATGCATCTGCTTTTAATTCCATCAACAAAGAAATTGAAAAGCGCTTTTCTTCCGAATTGGTAGAAAAGATCAGCCATAAAAATGCTTTAAATTTTATAGAGCATCTGTATAAATAAAACAGAATATAAGATGATTTTATGCTCTCTCAGATTTAGCAAATTAATCCGGTTTCTTATGTAATTGGTGAAATCAGCTAAATCTGCGGGAGATTATATTTAAAAGAAATTATCTGTTTTTTAGTATTCAATTTTACATTAAATAAAATATGATAAAGTATTTTAAAATAGCATTTTATATAATTTTATTTAATGTTTTCTTTTGTACTTTACTTTCTGCTTGATAATTTCAATCACATCAACATTTTGCACTTTAGATTTAATCCATCCATGGATATCAATATAGAATAATGAACGACGATAATATTCATTATTAGAAAATTCTTCCAGCTTTTTATCAAAGCTTTCAAATGCTTTCTGTCTTTGATCCAGTACCTGATTATTAAGGTTCTTAAAAAATTGAATGCTTTCAAAATGGAACTCTTCCGGTTTTTTCATTTTCCTGGCAAACTTTAAAGTAGAGGCAATAAATTCATCATAGTCTTCATCATTTCCCGACTCATATTTGGCCATTAAAATCAGAATTCTGGTATGAAACAAAAGATCTTCTTGTACATTTCCTTTGGATTCTATAACTCTCATAGAATATTCAATGGATTTTTCAAACATTTTACTTCCAAAAAACATGGCTGCCATTTTAAGGTACAGAATCATAAAATGGTGCTCATCAATCCTTTCTCTGAGTTTTTCCATTTTTAATTCCACTTCAGGAATAAGCTTGGTTCCTGTGAAGAATTCTCCTTTTACAAAGTGAATATTCATCAGTGTATTGTAATGCGTAAGAAAAATAAGAGACTGAAGGTTCTCATTCTGAACAAAATTCTCCGCGTGTACCATTTTATTGAAATTCTGAAAATGTTCTTCCAGAATATCAATATTTCCATATAAAAACAAGATTTTCAGCAGATACGTATTCCCTTTAATATACCATACAGGATGGCTGTAGATCATCTCAGGCTTTTTATGAAAAAGATCTACCCATTGATAGGCATATTTCAGTGTGTATTTGTAGTCCTGTAAAAGCTGGTTTTTCCAGACATGGGCTTTGTAATACCATAGTTTTTCCGTGAAATTCAGTTTCTCAGGGTTGATATTTTTAATTTCGGAGTTAAAAACGTCCAGCACTTCCTGTCGGTCTGCATCATTTTTTACATAACCATGAGTAAGCATCTCACTGTATAATTTCAGCGAAAGATTGGATAATTTAGTTGTATAACGGTTTTGTTTACTGATCTCCTGAGACTGCTTGATAAGCTCTTCGGCACGGCCTTCAATACTTCGTGTAATAAATTGTGATTCAATTACTTTTTCAAGGTCTATAATTTCCGACGCGATACTTTTCTCATCCAGTTCCAATGCTGTCTGCTTGGTCTTGTCCAATATCTTTAAAGCCTGCTTATAAAGACCTTTCTGATACAGAATGTTTGCAAAATCCAATTGCTCACGAAGCTGGATTCTGTAATTCTGGTGACTTGGGTTCATACGAAGACTTACCAGAATCTGTTTATAAAGGTGGGCTTTAAGGTTGGAAAGCTGCTGCTTGGTGGAAATTTTTTTCTCAATGATAATGCTTTCATCATATTCTTTCATCTTGTCCATTTCAGAAAACAGCAGAAGAAATTTAGCATCTACATTAATTCCGAGACGGTTTACGTATAACTTAAACTGTCTTTTTTCAGAGGTGGTCAATGACTTTACCAATACAAACAAAAAATCTTTCTGCAATTCTGCCATTGTAAATTTTTGAGAATTAAATTATTGATTAATAAATAAATACAATTGTTTTTTAAGCTGTTGAATATTGTAATTTTCAAAAAAAGTGAAAATAAAAAAATATCGCAAGCTGTAGTTTTGAGCCAAAATTAAGTAAAAAACTTCACTTATGAATTCCGAAAAAATCGAAATTTTTGATACGACACTGAGAGATGGGGAACAGGTTCCGGGATGCAAACTGAATACGGAACAAAAACTGATTATTGCTGAAAGGCTTGATGAATTAGGGATTGATATTATCGAGGCAGGATTTCCAATTTCCAGTCCCGGAGATTTTGAATCGGTTTCAGAAATTTCAAAACTGGTGAAAAATGCGAAGGTATGCGGACTCACAAGAGCGAACAAAAAAGATATTGATGTAGCAGCAGAAGCGCTGAAGTTGGCAAAGAAACCAAGAATCCATACAGGAATCGGAACCTCTGATTCCCATATTAAATACAAATTCAACTCCACAAGAGAAGATATTATTGAAAGGGCTGCTGATGCAGTAAGATATGCGAAAACATATGTGGAGGACGTTGAATTTTATGCTGAAGATGCCGGAAGAACAGATAATGAGTATCTGGCAAGAGTTTGTGAAGCGGTGATCAAAGCAGGAGCAACTGTTCTTAATATTCCTGATACCACAGGATATTGCTTACCGGAAGAGTATGGTCAGAAAATAAAATATCTGAGAGAAAACGTAAAAGGAATTGAAAAAGCGGTGCTTTCATGCCATTGTCACAATGATCTTGGGCTGGCGACTGCCAATTCTATTGCCGGAGCCATCAATGGGGCACGTCAGATTGAATGTACCATCAACGGATTGGGAGAACGAGCAGGGAATACAGCGTTGGAAGAAGTCGTCATGATTTTAAAACAGCATAAAGACTTGAATCTGCATACGGATGTGAATTCAAGGATGTTAAATGAAATGAGTGTAATGGTATCTGATCTGATGGGAATGTCTGTACAGCCAAACAAAGCCATCGTAGGAGCTAATGCTTTTGCTCACAGCTCAGGAATTCATCAGGATGGTGTGATTAAAAACAGAGAAACTTATGAAATCATTGATCCTGCGGAAGTAGGTGTGAATGCCTCTTCCATTATTCTTACAGCAAGAAGCGGACGTTCAGCATTGGCTTACCGTTTCAAACATATCGGATATGAGGTTACCAAAAATGAATTGGATTATCTGTATCAGGAGTTTTTGAAAATTGCTGACCTTAAAAAAGAAATAGGAAATGATGATCTGAGCCTGATGATGGATTCTTTCAGTAGAAAAATAGGATAGGTTTGATTTAAATCAAGATAAAGTAAAAATGAACAATAGTAAAAAGACACTTTTTGATAAAGTTTGGGACGCTCACGTGGTAGAAACCATTCCTGATGGACCTCAGATCATTTATATAGACAAACATCTTATTCATGAGGTAACCAGCCCTCAGGCTTTTGCGGAACTTGAATCCAGAAATCTGGAAATATTCAGGCCGGAACAGATTGTAGCCACTGCGGATCACAATGTACCTACATTGCACCAGGAACAACCTATTAAAGATGAACTTTCAAGAAATCAGGTAGAGCAGCTTACGGAAAACTGTAAGAAAAACAATATTGAACTTTTCGGATTAGGACACCAATATCAGGGAATTGTTCACATCATCGCTCCGGAATTAGGGATTACCCAGCCGGGAATGAGTATTGTTTGCGGAGACAGCCATACCTCTACCCATGGTGCATTTGGATCTATTGCTTTTGGGATTGGAACCAGCCAAGTGGCTCAGGTGTTTGCCAGCCAGTGTTTGTTGCTTAACAAACCAAAATCCATGAGAATAACCGTTAATGGTACACTGAATGAAAATGTTCAGCCTAAAGATGTTATTCTTTATATCATTTCAAAAATAGGAACTGATGGTGGAACAGGATATTTCTGTGAATATGTAGGAAATGTGTTCGAAGAAATGTCGATGGAAGGAAGGATGACTGTCTGTAATATGAGTATTGAAATGGGAGCCAGAGGAGGAATGATTGCTCCTGATGAAACTACTTTTGAATATGTAAAAGGGAGAAAATTTGCTCCCAAAGGAGAAGACTGGAATGAGAAAGTAACCTATTGGAGCACTCTGAAAACAGATGAAGGAGCTGCATTTGATGAGGAACTTAGCTTTGATGCTTCAGATATTTATCCAATGATTACTTACGGAACCAACCCGGGGATGGGAATTTCAATCCGTGAAGTGATTCCGGCACCGCAAAATGAATCGGAAGAGAAGGCATTAAAATATATGGGACTGGAAGCCGGACAGGCCGTTAACACCATCAAGGTTAATTATGTTTTCATAGGAAGCTGTACCAATGCAAGAATAGAAGATTTCCGTTCTGCAGCTCAGTATATTAAAGGAAAAAGTAAATCTGAGGCTGTAAAAGCACTGATTGTTCCCGGATCTCAACAGGTTGTTAAACAGATTTATGAGGAAGGGTTGGATAAAATATTCAATGAGGCGGGGTTTCAGATCCGTCAGCCGGGATGTTCAGCATGTCTGGCAATGAACGATGATAAAATTCCGGAAGGAGAATATTGTGTTTCCACTTCCAACAGAAACTTTGAAGGCAGGCAGGGACAAGGTTCAAGAACGATTCTTGCAAGTCCGCTTACCGCAGCAAAAGCAGCCATAGAAGGTAAA
Source organism: Chryseobacterium indologenes (assembly GCF_002025665.1). Classification (GTDB taxonomy): domain Bacteria; phylum Bacteroidota; class Bacteroidia; order Flavobacteriales; family Weeksellaceae; genus Chryseobacterium; species Chryseobacterium metallicongregator. The sequence goes on from NZ_CP018786.1 coordinate 2,354,524, forward strand.
ATTTCAGCTTTTGAAAGTTTAAACTAAACAGATTAAAAGTACATGCAAAAATTAGTTGTTTTAAAATCCCGCGCAGTTCCGTTGCCGGCAGAAAATATAGATACAGACCAGATTATTCCGGCAAGATTCCTGAAAAGTATAGACAGAAAAGGGTTCGGAGAAAATCTGTTCAGAGACTGGAGGTTCAATATTCATACAGGAGAACCGAATCCTGATTTTGTTTTGAATAACCCTAAATTCAGTGGAGAAATTTTAGTGGCAGGAAACAATTTCGGATGTGGAAGCAGCCGCGAACATGCAGCGTGGTCATTAACTGATTATGGTTTCAAAGTAATTATTTCCAGTTATTTCGCGGATATTTTTAAAGGCAATGCCTTAAATAACGGGCTTCTTCCTGTAAAGGTTTCCGAAGAATTTTTAAAAGAAATCCTGGAAGGTATCAATGAAAATCCAGACAATGAAATTGCCATTGATGTGGAATTGCAGTCTGTAAGCTTTAAAGATACCACTGAAACTTTCGAAATTGATTCTTACAAAAAAATATGCCTGTTAAACGGCTATGACGATATTGATTTTCTAATCAGTAGAAAACAAACCATCACAGAATTTGAATTAAAAACACAAAAAGCAAATGAGCGACAATTATTTTAAAATTGCGGTTCTTCCCGGAGATGGGATTGGCCCGGAAATCATCAGTGAAAGCATTAAAATATTGGATGCTATTGCTGAAGTGTTTCAATGTAAATTCCATTTTGACTATGGATTGATCGGGGCAGAAGCTATTTTTAAGACAGGAAATCCTTTGCCTGAGGAGACGTTGAAAATATGTAAAGAATCTGATGCCGTACTTTTCGGAGCTATCGGGGATCCGGTTTTTGATAACAATCCGGAAGCGAAAGTGAGACCGGAACAAGGATTATTGAAACTACGTAAAGAACTAGGGTTGTTTGCCAATATCCGCCCCTTGAAAACATATGCATCATTAATTGATAAAAGTCCGCTTAAAAGAGAAATTATCGAAGGTGCGGATATCCAGATTTTCAGAGAGCTGGTAAGTGGAATTTATTTTGGTGAAAAATTTACAGACCCGGAAGGAGCATATGCTTATGATATCTGCAAATATAGCCGTGAAGATATTATTCCTATCGCCCATATGGCCTTTCAGGAAGCTCAGAAAAGAAAGAAAAAACTTACCCTTATTGATAAAGCCAATGTTCTGGATACTTCAAGATTATGGAGAAAAATCTGTCAGGAAATTGCCCCTGAATATCCGGATGTACAGCTTGATTATATGTTTGTAGATAATGCAGCCATGCAGTTGATTCTTAATCCTAAACATTTTGATGTTATCCTGACTGAAAATATGTTTGGAGATATTATTTCGGATGAAGCAAGTGTGATCGGAGGTTCTATCGGGCTGCTGCCATCTGCTTCGGTAGGAGAGAAGAATGCCCTGTTTGAGCCTATCCATGGATCTTATCCACAGGCAAAAGGAAAAGGAATTGCCAATCCTATTGCTTCTATTTTAAGTGTGGCGATGATGCTGGATCATCTTAATGTAAAGGCTGCAGCAGATAAATTGAGACAATCTGTAGAACATGCTATTGAAAATAAGTATGTCACCATTGATCTTAATACCAAACAATATTACTCTACGAGTGAAGTGGGAAGCTTTATCGCGGATCATATCAGATATTCCGAGAAATCATATTACAATTTTGAAAATATCAAGATTGGAAAATCTACCATTGTATAGAAACAAAAAGTTCAGTTAGATAGTTAGAAAGAAAAGTTCCGCCTCGTATGAGACGGAACTTTTCAATTTTTTAAACCTGTGAGGGATATTATTCTTATTTTTTGGTATTATCCGTTTTTCCTGATTTATTTTTTGAAGACTTTTGAACATCTTCTTTATCAATATCAGGCGGATTGGTCTTTTGTGATGCCGCAGGAATATTGGGGAAATCCTGGTTTTGCTTTTGGGTTTCTGCGGTATTGGCAGATTCTTTCTTTTTGGTGTTTCCTTTTGTATCCATGACTTTGAATTTTAAATTTCAACAATATGATAGTATCATTCAAAGGGTTTGCCAAACGGAAATATTTAACCTTAAAGTCCTAAAATACCAATTTTTCCTGTTTTATCTTCTATTTCATAATTTAAAGCCTTAGCCAAAACAAAGATATTATTAAGATTTTCCATCAGCTGTTTGCGGCCTTCACTTCTCAGCTGATTCTGATCAATTGATTTTTCGGCTGTTTCTTTAGCTTTCTGGGTAACATTTTTAATATCTTTTTCTGAAATTCTGTTAATAAAAGAATCATCCAAAGACTGAATTTCAACGCTTGGCGTAATTCTTATGTCTGCATCAGGAAGCTCGGTGATAATCAATTTTTTATTGATAGAATCTACTTCGATCTTCATTTTGTTAAGGTCATAAGAAACCTGTGCATTGGTCTTTGTATAAGTTATAATGCTGTTGCTGGATATTTCTTTTCCAAAAACTTCATAACCCATTTTAGTCTTCTGCATGCTGGAAGTATTCTGCTCCATGACTACCATTTTATTCATCTTGGAAATCTGATTGGTCAGGATATAATAATCCGATTTTTCAGTTTTATTTCCAAGGTTCAGGCAGGACTTCAGTCCAAAAAACAGAAGGACCATGGCACCGGCACCGGCTGCAAAGGATAATATTGTTCTATAATTTCTCAAATCTATTTAAAAATTTCTTTGATGACAGACGAATCATTCTTTTTAAGAATTTCAACTAAATCCCTCTCGATATATCCTGTAGTAGGCATTTCTATAATTCTTCCCACTTCTTTTCCATATCTTTTCAGAATAATGGTAGGAACTTTTTGAAGATTGTAAAGACTTTCATCTCCGGTAGGAGATTCTTTTTTACGGTTTACTGCTATGATATTCAATTTATTTTCCGGATAGCTTACGGCTTCCAATATTTTCATCAGTCTTGGAAAATCTCTGTGGCTGTCTTCACACCAGGTTCCCATGAATACAATAATATCATAAGTCCCGATTTTCTCTTTTTTTAATTCACTGACGGCTTTTTGGTCAAGAACATACTCATCATGTTCTTTTACATACCAATCTGCATAAGGAGCTTTTAAAAATTGCTCTTTCAGTTGGTTTCCTAAAAGCATTTTGCCATCTTTCTGAGTTTCAACTTCACGGTTTACTACTACTTTTTGAGCATTAAGCTGTTGTGCAGCTAAAAATAAACTTGAAAAGGCAACAATATTGGTAATAAATTTTTTCATATGTTATTTTTCAATAATTGATTTTAAATCAGCAGGAGAGTAATATTTGTTTTTTAATACTTTATGATCTGCCTGTCTGTAAACATTGAATTTTTCTCCGGACTTTTCATAAAAAGATTCTACTTCCTTCTCTTTATAAAATTCAACAGTTTCCTTTGCCTGTTCTTCATTATCACATGCTTTCGACATATTGGAGCGCTGAACTTCGTTGAATAGCTCTACAAATTTGTTGCCAAGTCCGAATTCCAGTACAGCTCCACTCAAAACATACTGAAGATCACACAATGCATCTGCAATTTCTACAATATTATTATCTGCAATGGCTTGTTTCAGTTCGTTTAATTCTTCCTGTAAAAGCTCCACTCTAAGATTGCATCTTTCCGGAGAAGGAATTTGTGGGGTATCTAAAATAGGGGCTTTGAAAGTAGTATGGAATTCTGCTACTTGGTTCAGACTATCAATTTTATCCATGAATTTTTTTATTTCCCACAAAGATAGAAAAGGATTTGTAAAATGTGAAATGTACACGAGTAAAATATGAGACTCAAAAGCGCAGGCTGTCTATTGTTTTTATTTTATTCCTGCGAATTAAAGTTAATAGGCATTCTAAACCATGATTTTACTGGTGTTCCATTCTTTTTTGCTGGACTCCACTTCCCTTTTATTTTTTTCAGAGCAAATTTTACATCCTCAAGAAGAATTTTATTGTTTTCTACTTTGGGCTCAAGATCTACATTGGTGATGTCTCCATTTTCATCTATTGAAAAGGATATAAGAAATGTTCCTTTTGGGTTGTAAGTTTCCCAATCCAAATAATTATTTAAGCTTTCAAGAACATCTTTTCTAAATGCTTTCATCCCTCCGGGCATGGCAGCAGACTGATATGATTTAACAATATCGTAATCGGGTTTGTAATTTTCAAAAAAATCTTTGGGTTGAAACATAAAATCGAAATAAGCGGCAACTTTCTGTCCGTTTTGTTCTGCAGGCTGCCAGTTTTTTAAGCTTCCTAAAGATTTGACAACAAGAGTAAAAGCGCATTTGTTCTTTTCTATAATAGGATCATCGCTCTTTTTCTTTACTAAAGCAGGCTTACCATTCTCATCAATCTTTAGGCTTACAAAATACATCTCATTTTGATCACATGGTTTTGAGCCGCTTTTCAGGAAATAGTTCTGCATGTCTGAGAATAATTGGATGGAACCTCCTTGGTATGGAAACTGGCCGTCCGGATATTGAGCCAGTGTTTTTTGTGAAAATGCTGATCCAAAGTATAGGGTAAAAAGAAACAGTGTTATTTTTTTCATAGGTAGATGTGCTTCACGGATTAAATTAGTTTGTCTGCTAAATTAAGAAAAGTCTACAACTTTCAGGCTGTAGACTTTTATTGTATGGGTAGAAATGATTTCAGTTATTCATATTTCCAAACGCCGGATATATTTAATATCATCAATCCCGGCTGTTTTTCTCCATAGCTGAATACACAGATGTATTTTGAATGGCAGGAAGTACAGTCTGTCCCAAAATATAATGTTGGTTGGTCATTGACTGTCAATTCTCCAAAGTGAAGCATTCTCTGAGAGGTTTTGTTTACTATTCCGTGTTTTAATAATTCTTCTCTGGAAAGTACTTTATTTTCATTATATACTTGAAAGATAGGAAATCCTGATTCATAGGGAACGATTTCAACTGTATTTTTGTGGCCGCAATAGCAGCAGCTGTAAGTTATTATGGCTGATGGAAGAGCTTCATCATTGATAAAGTTACTTTTTTCAACAGAAGCTTTTTCGGTAATGTTTATTTTTTCTGATATTGAATACATCTGGGTAGATTTATGGCTGAATAACTGTGCCTACTAAGTTAGGATATTTTCCGCTAGGGGTTTTCTTAATGGTAACCTTTATATAACCTTCTTCTGCAAGCTTATTCCATGTTTTCTGATAACCCGTGTTGATGTCGATAGGGATTTTCCACATGGTTTGTTTTCCTTTTCCTGCCTGGCTGAACCAAGGAATAATATCTGCGGTTTGGGTCTTGAACTGCATGGAACTATTCAAAACATCAATTTCATAGTAAAAATCGTACTTGTCTTCCGGTTGATTTAATGCTCTTTGGGTAAAAGTATAAGTATAACCATTGATAATAGGGCTTGTAAAACTTCCTCCTAACGTAGGAACTCCGGTGCCGGTATAGTTGCCAACCGCTCCGCTGTATCTGTCGAATTTCTGTCCAACCTGTAAAGGAACATCATCAACGATATTGTAACCTCCGTTGGCAGGCGGCCAACCGCCATTTAAATTATTAGCCTTAAAAAGTGATTCCAGTTCACTCCATTTACCTCTTTTATATAGGTCATAAGCTTGATTTCTGATTGCTTGACTTGCCGAATTACTGGGGTCATAAGTGACTGCCAGCTCATCTGCATTTTTGTAGAAGACAGAAGTAACGTCAGGATTGGTATCTATTACATCATCATTGTCCGAACTACAGGCAACCGAGAAAGAAGTGATTGCTAAAAAAAAAATGTACTTAAATAAATGTTTCATATAAAAAATTTTAAATTATTTTAAAATATTGAGGGATTGGAGGGAGTACCTTTTTGAAACATTATTTTTACAGAAATCTTCAATGGAAATACTGAGATGAATATTATTAATGTTCAGTCTGTAACAGGGGTTTCAAAACTGAAATTGATTTAATAATACACTTTTCTGGCGGGTAAATTATTAAAATACCAATTCACACCAAAATAGAGTCAAAAGAAGCAACGGCATCCGACCTTAAAAAACGGCTTGGAGCTCCCTTAAATACAATCTGGGTCAACGGTACAATAAAATATTGTTATGTGATAAATTTAAATTAAAAAACTCAAATTATAGTTATTTTGTTTTAAATAAAATGTTTTTATGTGATTAATTTCATTTGTAATTATTTATTGTGATGATATTTTACATTGAAAAAAATAAAACTGCCCCATAAGGAGCAGTTTTTTCACATCGTTTAATTTTAAAGGGATTAGTTTTTAACAAATCTCTTAGAAGATTCTCCAATCTGAATCATATAAGCACCTTTGATAAGGTTGCTTACGTTCACGGATCCTCTTTGTAGTTTTCCAGAGTCGATTAGTTTTCCACCCATATCGAAGATTTTGTAATCTTCAGAAGTTGTATTGGAAATATAAAGTATATCTCTTGCAGGGTTTGGATAAAGCTTCACATCGGTGATCAGATCTTTCGTACTATGAAGATCTCCTTTTCCGGAAGAAACAATATTAAGGGTATAGTCTTCTACTTGTCCATAAGTGAAGGCTTCACATGAAGAGGTAGGGATTGAACTATACTTCATCATTACTCTCATTCTTGTAGATCCAACAGTAGCAGTAGCCGGGATTGTAATAGACCCTGTAACCGGACTTGTTGTAGAACCTGCTTTTGTCCAAGCTAATTCTCCGCTGTCTGTGAAGTCTCCATCACCATTGTAATCAATATAAACAGCATATGCTTCGCTGTATTTTGTAGAAGTCCAAACCGGAGTAATGGAAATCGTATAAGCACTTCCTCTTGTAACATTTGTAGAAACCGAAGTGAAATTTTCATATCCTGCAGTTCCTGTAGATGTATTGTTAATTGATCCAAATGTTACGTTTCCAATTCTCTCATCAGCAGTGTTGGAGGCCGAAGAAGAACAATAGGTAACGGTTCCCCCGGAAAGAGTCGTAACACTTACTGTATTACTTGACACCGAAGCATTTCCAGCTGCATCTTTTGCTTTCACAGAGAAAGAATACGTAGTTGCTGGTGAAAGTCCTGTTACAGTATATGTAGTAGACGCTGTAGAACCAATTAATGAAGCTCCCTGGTATACGTCATATCCTGTCACTCCAACATTATCTGTAGCTCCAGACCATGAAAGATTAGTGGTTGTAGCTGTAGTTCCTGAAGCCGCAAGAGTAGGAGCTGTAGGAGCAACCGTATCAGGAGTTCCTGAACCTGCATTTACAGAGATGTTGGCATTGTTGACATCAAAGAAAATGTGATTAGATCCTTTTACCATAATTCTTCCTGTAGTTGTCGTAGCATTAGGAATTGTTACAGCCTGTGAACCATCATTTGGAGTTCCTGCTAATAGGGTAGTCCAGGTATTTCCGCTGTCTGTTGACCAAAGGATATCTACATTGGCTGCATTAACACCATTAGCTGTAGTTCCTGCCACGTTCCATGTAATGGTTTGAGAACTTCCTCCAGCGTAAGTTGTTGCTGAATTTTGGGAAGTGATATTGAACGGTCCTGCAGTTCCATTCACTGTGATTACCGCATCGTCAGAATTGTTTCCTGAACCTCCTGCTTTATTGTCACGAACGGTAAATCTGAAATTTAATGTTCTGGCAACAGAAGAAAGAGCTTCTACGGTGATTTCAGAACCTGCAGTAGTGGTTGCACCTGTTAAAACAGAAGCCATTCTTGGGAAGTATCTTGCAGGTGAAGTTGTTGGAGTCCATGATCTGAAGTTAGGACCAGTAGTTTTTGTTGCACTGGCAGCTGAGCTTGCTCCTGTTTGTGAAGAAGAAGCATTGTCCATTTGTTCCCAGATGTATGTTAAAGAATCTCCGTCGGCATCCGTTCCTGTTCCTGTAAGAACAAATGGAGTTCCTTTTGGAATTGTATAATCTAAGCCTGCGCTGGCAGTAGGAATGGAATTTCCTGTATTGGTATTAACAGAGCAGGTTTTGGCTTTAATATTATTTGTGATCTGCTGAATGCTTACGGCATGGAAAAAGGCATCAGAATGAGGTTGGATATCCTGGCTGGTAATTCCGGCATATCCCATAATTGTTGATCCAGATCCCGGTTCCATATTAACGCCTGTTCCTTCATTGCTCATAGAGAAAGTATGGTTTCCACCAAACTGATGTCCCATTTCGTGAGCCACATAGTCGATATCAAAATTATCTCCTGAAGGAATAGCATCTGCCGGAGAAGTATAGCCGCTTCCTTTAGATCCGTTTGTACAGATACACCCGATACATCCCGCATTTCCTCCACCTCCTGAAGCTCCGAACAAGTGTCCGATATCATAGTTGGCTTCACCAATTACAGAGGTTAAAGTACTTTGTAACTGAGAATTCCAGCTGCTCATTCCTGAAGCTGCAGAATAAGGGTCTGTAGAAGCATTGGTGTAAATAACCGCGTCGTTGTTAGCAATCAGAACCATTCTTGCAGCGAAATCTTTTTCAAAAACACCGTTTACACGGGTCATTGTGGTATTCATTGCTGCTAAAGCCTGAGCTTTTGTACCTCCGAAATAAGTAGTGTATTCTCCTGTGCAGGATAATGCCAGTCTGAATGTTCTCAGTTTAGCATCGTCAGCATTAGGTCTTGCCGCAAGAGCAGAATTGGAAACTCCTTTCTGTGCAGCATCTACTACTGTACATTCAAATTTGTTAAGATCATCTTTTTTGTCAGATTTTCTGTACACTACATAAGAAGAAAGACCTTTAGTGTAAGGCTCGATAAATACTGCAGATTTATCACCGTAAATTTCCATAGATGACAGTCCTAGTGGAGAAACACTGAAATAGACTGTGGAATTAGGATCATCCAGACCTTGTCCTACATAGGATTTGATATCCGGATATTTTGCTGCCAACTCAGGGGCAAAATTGGAATTCTCCCTCACTTTAAAATTTTCCATTCTGCCTTCAGAATTTGGAAAAGAGATGATGAGTTCTGATTTTTCGCCTGCAGCCAGTCTTTTGGGAGCTTTTGCCAGAATGTTTTTCAATCCGTTGATATCCAGGTTGTATACCTTGGGATTGCTGATGCTGGTTTTGTTTTCAAAGATCTCTGATGAAGTTCTTTTTGAACCTTCAGACCAAAGACGGTCAGTCTGTGCGAAAGAAATACCCGAAATAAGGAGCATTCCAATCAGCGTTAATTGTTTTTTCATATTAAATATTAAATTTGATTGTGGAATATCAAAGCTAATGAAAAATATATTATCAAAAACAAAATTTTTTAAGAGAAATTTGGAATATCACCTTAAAATGTTATGCAATACATTGAGTGTAATTGAAAAAGCTTATTAATAAAAGAAAAGTGAAAGTGAAGAAATGAATTTTAATTTCAAAAAAAACAAAATATGTGTAATTTTTTATTAATTTATTAAAATGAGACAATGAAATTTACTAATTATTTAATTATGTGTAAATAATATTAGTAAGTTGAGTTTTGATAATTGTTGCAAAAATGCTCTACATCCTGCCTACAAAAAAAGCTGTTTCATTTTGAAACAGCTTCCTATATTTATATAATTCTTACTTACATCTTATCATCAGCAGTAGGGCCATAAAGTCCGGGAACTTTATTTCCGGTTGATCTTAGGTAAACCACCAGCTCACCTCTGTGATGGTACAAATGATTATAAAGAAAGCCTCTTACCACCTGGATTCTTGGAGATGGTGGGAAAAGTACATTTCCGTTCATTTCCATTTTCCACTCATTAAAATAAGTGTTTTCATCCGAGTTTTCAAGAACTTTCTGTGCGTTGGCAACATTTTCTTCAAATTTTGCGAGGATATTTTCCGCTTTGGAAATATCTCCTTTATCATACTTATACGCTCCCATATCAAAAGTATCCTGATTGAAAGTGGATTCGTACCAATTGTATACTTCAGCAATGTGTGAGGCCAGCTGACCGGTTGTCCAGTTTTTTTCAGAGGGTTTCCAGTCTAATGCGCTGTCAGGGATTGCCTGTAAAATTTTTCTGGTGTTTTCAGCTTCATGCAGAAACTCACCTAAAAGTGCCTGTTTAATCATTTGTATATGTTTTTAAAATTAAGGTTATTTTGTAATATCTCTTCCAATAACCAGTCTCTGGATCTCAGAAGTTCCTTCTCCAATCGTACAAAGCTTAGAGTCTCTATAGAACTTTTCAGCTGGGAAATCTTTTGTATAACCGTATCCTCCGAAGATCTGAACAGCATTGTTCGAGATTCTTACACAAGCCTCAGAAGCATATAGTTTTGCCATAGCTCCTTCTTTTGTCATTTTTTGTTTTGCATTTTTAAGCGTAGATGCTCTTTGGATAAGAAGTTCAGCAGCATCAATTTCTGTAGCCATATCTGCTAACATGAAGTTGATTGCCTGGAAATCTGCAATAGGTTTTCCGAACTGATGTCTTTCTTTTGCATATTTCAAAGCAGCTTTGTAAGCTCCTCTTGCAGTACCTAAACTTAATGCAGCAATAGAGATTCTACCACCATCTAAAACTTTCATAGCCTGTTTGAAACCTTCGCCTACTTCTCCTAAACGGTGAGAATCCGGTACACGTACGTTATCAAAAATTAATTCTGCTGTTTCAGAAGCACGCATTCCTAATTTATTCTCTTTTTTTCCGGAAGTAAATCCAGGCATTCCTTTCTCTAAAACAAAAGCTGTAGAGTTATTTTTAGCACCTATTTCTCCTGTTCTTGTCATTACTACGGCAATATCTCCTGAAATAGCGTGAGTGATAAAGTTTTTAGCTCCGTTGATGATCCATTCATCACCATCTTTTACAGCAGTAGTGGACATGCCTCCTGAATCAGAACCTGTGTTGTGCTCTGTAAGTCCCCAAGCTCCGATTACTTTTCCGGAAGCCAGCTGAGGAAGCCATTTGTGTCTTTGTTCTTCATTTCCAAATTCATAAATATGATTGGTGCAAAGTGAGTTGTGTGCTGCTACAGAAAGACCAATAGATGGGTCAACCTGAGAAATTTCGTCCAGAATAGTAACATACTCATGATAACCTAAGCCGGAACCTCCATATTGTTCAGGAACTACAATTCCCATAAAACCCATCTCACCCAATTGGTGGAATAAGTCTTTTGGAAACGTTTGGCTTTCATCCCATTCCATAATATTCGGTCTGATGTTCTTTTCTGCGAATTCTCTAGCGGTTTCCGCTATCATTTTGATGTTGTCAATAGTCTCTGTATTCATATAATAATAGTTAGTTCCCAAAGATAACCAAATTGATGGAATGCTAAAATAAATTATTTCAATCGTAATATCTAAAGGGCAATCCCTTTAATTTTCAAATTTTTATATTTTGAGAATTAATACTTTCTTAATAAAATATTCAGTCTTTTCCGTTTTTTATTTCACTATTTTAGTTCCCCAATTTTTAAGGCATGAAAAAAATTCTACTTCCTATCATTTTAATTTCCACTTATATTTCTGCGCAAGCTCCTGCCGGATATTACGATGGAACTACCGGATTGACGGGATATGCCCTGAAATCAAAACTCCACGATATTATTTCAGAAAAGATGGTCAACTGGCATTATGACGATCTTAAAATGTTATATGGGCAGACTGATCTTGATAAATATTATGATCACGATGCATCGAATACTCAATATCTGCTGGATATCTATTCTGAAATTCCTTCGGGACCGGATGCTTATGAGTATACAGTGGATCAGATGGTAGCAGGAGTGAGCATGGAAGGTCAGGGATATAACAGGGAGCATATGATGCCGCAAAGTACGTTCAGTACAAGCTCATCCATCAGTGATTATCCTATGTATTCGGATCTGAATTTTATAATTCCTGTTGATGGATGGATCAATCAGCGCAGGAGTAATTATCCTTATGGAATGGGAAATAATACGAATCATTATATCTTTTCCAATACGTCGAGGATCTCGAATGCAGCTATTCCGAATTATCCTTACACCGGAAGGGTATATGAACCTATTAATGAATTCAAAGGGGATATTGCAAGGTCATTGCTGTATTTTGCAGTACGATATGAAGGGAAATTAGGCTCATTCAATACGGCTTATACAACCTCCGCTAATCTTACTCCTGCTACGGATCAATGTCCATTGGATGGAACGGAAGAAAGAGCTGTTGATCTTGCCTATATTGCCATGCTGAAACAATGGAGTGCTGCAGATCCGGTTTCTCAAAGAGAAATTGACAGGAACAACACCATTTATACGATACAAAAAAACAGAAATCCATTTATAGACCACCCTGAATGGATTGATATGATATGGTCTGAAACCCCCGACAATATTGCTCCTGCAGCTCCGGGATCACTGGTTTCAACCCAGCAGAATGCCTATTTTGTGAATTTGAACTGGACGGCGTCTCCCGATACTGATGTTTTAGGATACAGGGTCTATATGAATGGTTCTACGACACCTGTTGCAGTTACCAAAGGGACTTCCATCAGTATAGATCATTTGACCCCGTCAACTACTTATACCTTTACAGTGAAAGCTTTTGATAAAGCATATCTGGAATCTCCGTTCAGCAATACATTGACAGCTTCAACGATTGCTTCGGATTCATATGCTCCGGATCTTATGATTACGAAGTATATCTCGGGAACAAATACGGAATTTATAAAGAATAATGCTCTGGAAATTGTTAATAAAACAGGACATGAAGTTAATTTAAATAATTACAGGATTAATATTCAGTTTAAAAATAATTCTTCGGGAGCTATTTACAGTGGAGATACTTATGAACTGGAAGGTAAAGTAGGGAATAACGAAACTTTTGTTATTCTGAATCCAAAAGGCACTCTGTCATGTTATACCACTGGCCAGGCGAGATTTGTCACGGCTTCTGATCCTATGATGTTTGCAGGTGAGAATTATGTTGAGCTAGCTTATAATAAAACGGTGACAGTAGATGCTATCGGAGTAAAATATACAACCAATAACAACGGAAATGTATCTTTGTATAGAAAGAATATGATCAATCAACCTAACAACACTTTTGCTATCAGTGAATGGGATTCTTATCCGTCCAACTACTGTCAGAACCTGGGTGGTACATTATCTACAGCAGATTTGATTACTGTCAATAATGAGTTTACAATATATCCGAATCCTGTTTACGATAATCTCTATGTGAACGGAGAAGTTACCAATATAAAAACAGCTCAGCTTATAGATCTTTCCGGGAAAGTAATTTATACGGAGAAGGATCCTTTCAGATATAAGAAAAGTATTCCGGTGACGGGAATTCCTGCAGGAATGTATTTCTTAAAGCTTGATGAAAAGGCCCATCAGTTTATTAAAAAGTAAGTAATCTAAGGATTTAAATACTATCAGCCAAACCTAACAGGTTTTAAAAACCTGTTAGGTTTATTTTTATATGGTGTAGAAATAATTCAAGAGATTGCTTCGCTTTGCCCGCAATGACTGTCCTAGCCCTGATAGTAGCGGTTACCCCGCAGTAGAAGTGGGAGAGTTGGAGGGTTAAGGAGCTGGAATTGGCAGGAGCGAGGAGTAATGAGCGGATAGCAGGAACAGCTTCTTACCATCCAAAAAAGTATAAAAAAGTAGAGTTAAAGTAGGTAACATAACAAAAGATCTAATATTTTTTTCATTTCTGTAATTTTTCAGTTTTTTGTTAAAGCCTTAAAAGCCTTATGTTTACTGCATCATTGATATAAGCTGATTCGCTAATAATGAATATCTATAAGTGTTTCTGCTTATATTTTTTATATATAAGTAATTATGCTTATATTTGCAATATGATAGCGGTCATTACCGGTGATATTATAAATTCACAGCATGCGGACACTGAAGTTTGGATTACCAGACTTAAACATCTTCTCGAAAAATGGGGAAGCGCTCCTCACACATGGGAAATCTACAGAGGAGATGAGTTTCAGTTCAAGTGCAAAATTGATGACGTTTTCTGGCGTTTTCTAGCCATAAAATCTCTTATTAAAAGTGTTGAAAATCTCGATGTAAGAATGGCCATAGGTATTGGTGAGGAAAGTTTCTCTTCTGAGAAAATCACTGAATCTAACGGTACTGCTTATGTGAATTCAGGAAGATTGCTTAATGATCTTAAAAGTGACGGTCATACCGTTGCTATCAAAACATCCAGTGATCCGGTGGACAGAGATCTTAATATCCTGTTGAAATGGTCATCCAAGGATTTTGATAACTGGACAATGGCTACGGCAGAGATTATTCATGAAATGATTATGAATCAGGATATCACTCAGGAAGATCTTGCTAAGAGATTTGCTATTTCACAGTCTTCGGTAAGCCAGAGACTGAAACGAGCCAACTATGAGCTCATCGTGGAAACCAATCAGTATTTCAGAAAGAAAATCTCAGAACTATAGGCATGATCTTTATCAAACTCATATTGGCACATCTACTCGGAGATTTTATACTTCAGCCAAATTCATGGGTTGCAGATAAGGAAAACTATAAACTAAAAAGTAAATTTTTATATATTCATGTTCTGATTCACACTATTTTAAGTCTTATTTTTCTATGGGATCTTCAACTTTGGTGGGTAGCTGTTTTGGTGGGAATTACTCACTTTATTATTGATGCAGCCAAGCTTAGTTTCCAGAATGTAAAGACTAAGAAAAGATGGTTTTTCATTGATCAGATGCTGCATGTTCTGGTGATTGGTGGAGTTTCTTTTTATTTCCAGGAATTCAGCTTCGGATTTTTACAGAATCAGGAATTTTTAAAGATAATTATGGCAGGACTTTTCTTAACGACACCAGCTTCTATTTTTATCAAAATCTTATTGTCGTCATGGACACCAGCTCCGGATGGCCCTAACACAATTCAAACCGAATCTTTATCAAGTGCCGGAAAATATATCGGAATTTTAGAACGTCTGCTGGTTTTCACTTTTATTATGGTGAATCACTGGGAAGGCGTAGGTTTCATGGTGGCTGCCAAATCTGTTTTCAGATTCAGCGACCTTGCACAGGCAAAACAGAGAAAGCTTACAGAATATGTATTAATTGGTACACTGCTGAGTTTTGGACTGGCTGTCTTAACAGGAATAATAATAAAATAAATCAATAAATCTAACTACAATTTAGAAAGTAAAATTATGAGTCAAAAGAAAGAAATGTTGTACGAGGGGAAAGCAAAACAAGTATTTGCAACCGATAATCCTGATGAAGTAGTAGTACGTTTCAAAGACGATGCTACAGCATTTAATGCTCAAAAAAGAGGTCAGGTAGACCTTAAAGGAGAAATGAACAACGCAATCACAACTCTTATTTTTGAATATTTAAATGAAAAAGGGATCAAAACTCATTTCATCCAAAAATTAGACGAAAGAGAGCAGCTGGTAAGAAAAGTTTCTATCATTCCTTTGGAAATGGTAGTAAGAAACTACTCTGCAGGAAGTATGGCACAAAGATTAGGAGTGGAAGAAGGAATTAAATCTCCGGTAACGATCTTCGATATCTGCTATAAAAAAGATGAGTTGGGAGATCCGCTTATCAATGATCACCATGCCGTTTTCTTAGGAGCAGCTACTTATGAAGAGCTTGACGAGATGTATGAGTTATCTTCAGATATCAATGATATCCTTATCGACCTGTTTGACAAAATCAATATCATCCTGGTAGATTTTAAAATCGAATTAGGTAAAACTTCAGACGGTGAAATCATCTTAGCAGACGAAATCTCTCCTGATACTTGCAGACTTTGGGATAAAGATACCATGAAGAAATTAGACAAAGACAGATTCAGAAGAGACTTAGGAGAAGTTACTGAGGCTTATGTTGAAATCTACAACCGTCTTAAAAATCTTTTACAGAAATAAGATTTAATTTATTTAAAGATTGAATCATTTAAAAATTAAACTGTCAGTAATCTTTTAATCATTAAATTTTTTAATCTTTTAATTTAGAAAAAATAGAAATGAAAAGTTTAGACATTCATAAAAGTGAATATTTAAAACAGTTTGAAACCCAGACTTACGGAAGGAATCTTTTCAGAACTCAGGAAGAGGAAAGACTGGATGCTCCTAATGAAGAATGTGGGATCTTCGGAATGTATTCGGATAATGATCTGGATACTTTCTCGCTTTCACAGTTTGGTCTTTTTGCATTACAGCACAGAGGTCAGGAAGCTTGTGGTATTTCCGTTTTAAAGGATGGAAGAATCACAAACATGAAAGACGAAGGACTGGTTTTGGATGTTTATAAAGAAATTCAGGAACCTGAAACTTTTATGGGAAATTCTGCAATTGGGCATACCCGTTATACCACTGCAGGAGATAAGAAGAAATATAATTTCCAGCCATTTTTCGCGAAAAACGAATATGACCAGATTATACTTTCTATAGCACATAACGGTAACCTTACCAATGCCAAAGAATTAAAAGCAGAATTAGAGGCTGAAGGCGTTGTTTTCAGAGCGACTTCCGATTCTGAAGTAATCCTGAGACTGATCCAGAAAAACCTTGATTTAGGTCTTCGTGGAGCTATTAAAGCTACAATGGAAAAGATCGAAGGAGCTTATTCTGTAGTAGGGATGACCAGAAACAAATTCTTTGCATTCAGAGACTTCAACGGTATCCGTCCGTTAGTATTGGGAGCTATTGATGAGAAATCTTATGTAGTGGCTTCTGAATCTGTAGCATTGGATGCTGTAGGAGCTCAGTATGTACGTGATATTCTTCCTGGTGAGATCATTTATACCAATGAAAACGAGCCTGGAAAACTTCATTCTTATATGATGGATGAAGCGAAAGGTAAGCAGAGAATCTGTTCTTTCGAATATATTTATTTCGCAAGACCAGACTCTACTTTAGAAAACATCAATGTATACGAGATCAGAGAAAAATCCGGAGAGAAAATCTGGGAACAGGCTCCTGTAGAAGCTGATTTGGTGATTGGAGTTCCGGATTCCGGAGTTCCGGCTGCTATTGGCTTCTCTAAAGCTTCAGGAATACCTTTCCGTCCGGTTTTGATCAAAAACAGATATATCGGAAGAAGTTTCATCGTGCCTACACAGGAAATGAGAGAAAGGGTAGTGAACCTTAAACTGAACCCGATCATCTCTGAGATGAAAGATAAGAGAGTAGTCATTATTGACGATTCTATTGTTCGTGGAACAACCTCTAAAAGATTGGTTAAAATTCTAAAAGATGCAGGCGTAAAAGAGATTCACTTCAGAAGTGTTTCCCCACCCATCATTGCACCATGTTATCTGGGAATTGATACTCCGTCCAAAGATGATCTTATCTCAGCGAATATGACTACGGAAGAACTTAAAAATTATCTGGGTGTAGATTCCTTAGAGTTTTTAAGCATAGATAACCTGAAAGATATTTTAGGATCAGCGAATCACTGTTTCGGATGCTTTACAGAAGAATATCCTGTTGGAAAAGGAGAAGAGGTAGATTTATTTAATTAATCTCTTTATCTGAAAAATATAAAAATAGAAGAGCTGGGTTTTTCAACCTGGCTCTTTTGTTGTTTAAATGTAGCAAAAGCTTAATATTCCT
Source organism: Chryseobacterium indologenes (assembly GCF_002025665.1). Classification (GTDB taxonomy): domain Bacteria; phylum Bacteroidota; class Bacteroidia; order Flavobacteriales; family Weeksellaceae; genus Chryseobacterium; species Chryseobacterium metallicongregator. The sequence continues at coordinate 2,372,091 of NZ_CP018786.1, forward strand.
GTATTATACAATATATAAAGGAGTTTTAATTTTGTCAGATTAAAACTTCAGGATATGAAAAACGTACTTTTTACAGGTATTTTTCTGGTATTGGGCCAGCTTTACTCTTCACAGTCTTTTGATAATCAGGCACACCGCGGAGGGAAATCTCTTTACCCTGAAAATACTATTCCGGCAATGAAGAATGCCCTGAAAATGAATGTGACAACTCTGGAAATGGATCTGGCCATCACCAAGGATAAAAAGGTAATTCTTTCCCATGATGCTTTTCTTTCACCGGAACTGGCTACAAAGCCGGATGGAACTTACATTCCCAAAGATTCAGGTTTTTATTACAAAATATATGAAATGCCTTACGCAAAGATCAAAACATTTGACGTAGGATTAAAAAAATTGAATAATTACCCGGATCAAAAGAAAATAAAAGTTCAGAAACCTCTCTTTTCAGACGTCATTGATGCATCTGAAGCTTATGCCCGAGAATTGAAAAGATCGCTGCCTTTTTACAATATAGAAACGAAAACACGCCCTTTTTCTGATAACATTTTTCATCCTGAACCGAAGGAATTTGTAGATCTGATGATGAAGATTATTGTAGAAAAAAAGATTCAGAACAGAGTGATCATTCAGTCTTTTGATCCCAGAACCCTGGAAATCCTTCATAAAGAATATCCTAAAATCATGACTGCTTTACTGGTGGAAAAGGTAGATGATAAAAAGCTGGCTCAGCAGCAGGCTTATTTTAAAAACATCCCTGTAGAAAAGTTCAAAATGTATCCCAATCACCTGAGTGGAGTAGCCGGAGATATGAAGTTCCTGAGTTTTACTCCTACTATCTACAGCCCTGAACATAGTCTTGTGACCCCACAATTAGTACAGGAATGCCACTCATTAGGCATGAAAGTAATCCCATGGACTGTGAATACCAAAGAAAGATTAAAAGAATTAAAAGAAATGGGAATAGACGGTGTCATCAGTGATGATCCGAGAATATTCGAATAAAACTATTACGATTCTACTTCAATATAAATAGCCGGAAGATACACTTCCGGCTATTTTATGCGTACAGATTACTCTGCACTTAGGGTTAAAAAATTGGTTCTTTGATTAGAATTTATAATTCAGACCTAACTGAAATACTCTGTTGTTATTTTCAGCGGCAGACATGCTCTTATCAATCTTTGTTAAGCTGTTTACATATCTTGCATTGATCCCGATATTGGAAGTGATATCATATCCTAAACCAAGACCTAATCCGAAATTGAATCTGTTGATCATGTCTTTGTCAATATCTGTAGAGTGAGAACTTGCAGTAGTGGTTGTAACCCCTCCTGTAGTACTTGCTACAGTAGATTCTCCTTTATTCTTTCCACTGATGAAATAACTGAATTCAGGTCCTGCTTCAATATAAAACTTCTCCATTGGTCTCATCTGAACCATTAAAGGAACAGAAATATAATCCATTTTTACTCTGCTCTGTACCTTGGTTTTTACGTTCGTTACGCCATTGTCTGTTTCTGTAGAATACATTACATCCTTTGCACCCATTTGGTTGTATAATACCTCTGGTTGGAAGCTGAATTGTTTTGAAATTGGAATGTTAACGAATACACCAGCGTGGAAACCTAGTTGTTGGCTGTTGATACCAAACTTCTGCTGACTGAAATAAGCTGAGTTTCCCCCTGCTTTAATCCCGAATCTAATAGGCTGAACATCTTTTTTTAGTGGTGATGCATTTACTGTTTTCGTTTCTGTCTTTGTTTCTGTCTCCTGGGCAAAAGCTAGCGTACCAGCAGTTAATGCTAATCCTAAAAATAACTTCTTCATAATTTTATTTTTTAATTTTACTATTTGTGTGTCGGATGATCTCTCAATCTGACTCGTATTATTTTGCAAATTGCTTGCCAAAATTAAAAAATGCCTGTTTATAGGTGTTTTCAGGCTGTTTTCAGGAAGTTTTTTTTTAATAATTTATCCCTTTTTGATGAATAAATTTGTTGCAAACTGAATGTTTTGTGAAAATACTTGAACGTCTGATGGGCTTTATTGTTGATAATTGAAATGATGAAAAAATTTAAACTGGAATTAGCCTTTTCAAGAATTAACAAAGTATTCTGGGTTATTTTTAAGAATAGAAATAAAAATACCGGACTCTTAAAGCCCGGTATCAGTTTTGAAAATAATAAATATCTCTATTTAAAGCGATAAGCCACTCCAAGCTGAAGCGCATTATTTCTGACTTTACTACCGTAATCATTCTTGAAGATTCCTGTTATACCTGCCGTAAATCTGGCGGTCACTCCAAAATTTTGAGTAAAATAATATCCTGCACCAATTCCAATTCCGAAATTGAACTTATTATATATTTTCATCGGAATTTTATTGGAGAAATTCTCAGTACTAACAACAGTTGTACCATCGTATCTCATTTCGTTTCTTCCGTCTCCTTCTATTTTTCCTCCCAGAAGTAAACCAAATTCAGGTCCTGCCTCCACATACAATTGAGGAAGAATATTGTACTGAACCATAATAGGAAGAGTAAGGTAGTTTAAATTAGTTTTGTAATCATATTCCTGTTTCGTAAAATAATCTCCCGAATCATGAATAAAGAGGTCTTCCGTTTTTGAGCCTAGTTGGCTGAAAAGAAGCTCGGGTTGTATACTGAATTTTTCAGCAAGAGAAATATTGGCAAATATTCCGATATGTGAACCTGCTTTTATTTTTTCGCTATTATCAACTTCATTTCTTTCACCTCTGCTGAAAGCAGAACCATTGAAACCGGCTTTAATCCCGAATTTTACTGAAGATGGTGTGGTGGAAGACTGTTCTTTTTCCTGTGCATTCATTAAAAAAGAGCTGACAAATGTAAGTCCTAGAAAAATTTTTTTCATGATTTAAGTTTTATTTTCTGATTATGGCAAATTATCTGCCATAAAGATAAGAAGTGATAAAAATCATACGGTATGCGAAAAAGTCAGGCTTAAACTAATAAACCTGACTTTTTCTATTGAAATCAAAATGTATTTTAATCATGAAACAAAATATATTCAATATTCTGTTGTGTACTCTAATGTTCAGCCTACCTGATACAGTTCTCGTTAAAAGTTAATGGTAATAGTTAGATTTTAATTTTGATATTCAATTGAATATCAACTGAATCAAAGCATACTCATTGTAAAAAACAAGACCGTAAGTTGGAAATTTCCGGAATAGAGTACAATCAACTATTCAATACGCAAATTTCTTGCCAAAAAATATTCAAACAATAAAAAAGCCGGATTATAGTAAACCCGGCTTTGTATTGAATAGAAAGTTTGTTTTTAGAATTTATAAGCTAAACCAAACTGGAATACTCCATTTTTCGCTTTATCTTCAGATAAATCAGGTCTGTTTTTCGCTACATCTGTTAAACCAGCAACATATCTTGCGGTAACACCGATGTTTTGTGTGAAATAGTATCCTGCTCCAAGACCAATTCCGAAATCAAATGATTTGAAAACGTCTTTGGCATCTGTAGAGTTTGATTTATATTTTAATTTTGAATTCACAAGGAAACTAAACTGTGGACCAGCCTCCAGATATAGATTAGGTAGGGCATTATACTGAAGCATCAATGGGATAGAGATATAATCTAAATTAGCTTTTACATCACTGTCTACTTTAGCTTTTGCACCCATTCCACTATATAATACTTCCGGTTGGAAAGAGAAATCCTGAGCTACAGGAATATTAGCAAATACACCTCCGTAGAATCCAGCTTTAGAGTTGAATTCACTATCAGTAAGAGTGGAAATATTAAGACCTGCTTTTACACCAAATCTAACTGGTGAAGTTGAAGCAGTAGAAGTTGAAGTCTTCTGAGAGAATGCAAAAGTACCTGCTACTAGGGCAAGGCCTAAAAAAATCTTTTTCATAAGTTTTATATTTTAATAGTTATTAAGTTTTATTTAACATTTCATTAAGAAACAAACGGTGTGCCAAAGTTTAAATGTGCTGTAAATCTACTATTTACCATGTTTTTTGAAGAATAATTTTTCTATTGTATTAAAAAAGCCGGATTAAAATTAATCCGGCTCCACTTTAATTATAAAAACTTAATGAAAAAAGCTTAATAAAGCTTTAGAATTTGTAGTTTACTCCTACCTGGAATACCCCATTTCTCACAGAACCTTCTCTGTCGTATCCGTAGTGATATTTTGTTTTTACAATATCAGATAATCCGGCAGTGTATCTTACATTTATCCCAATGTTTTTGGTAATATAGTAGCCTGCTCCCAATCCGATTCCAAAATCGAAAGATTGAGTTCCATTTTTAAGAAGGCTCGTAGATTCACTTTTCTTTAACCTTGCATCAATTAAAAAATTAAATTGAGGCCCTGCTTCTACATAGAAATTTGGAAGTGCCTTATATTGGAACATTACCGGAACAGAAAGATATTCTAAATTAAGTTTTGCATTACTGCCTCCTTTTTCTTTAGCCCCCACAGCACTATATAATACTTCCGGCTGAATAGAGAAATCCTTAGCGACAGGAATATTCACAAAAACACCACCATAGAATCCTGCTTTTGAATTCATATTCATATTAGAAAGATTGGAAACATTAAGTCCCGCTTTCAAACCGAATTTGATTTTAGAAGAAGATGTGGATGGAGTTGTAGCTTCAGTAGAAGTGGAAGTGCTTTGAGCAAAAGCAAAAGTGCCTGCGATAAGTGCCAGGCCTAGAAAAATCTTTTTCATAGATTAGTTTAAATTTTACGTTGTTTAACGTCGGAGAAGCAACAAACAATATGCCGGGAACCCCCTTGTATAAAGACTTTATGGGTTTTTAACAAATTGATAAGTCATCGAATTGGGATGTATTTTTGTTGTTTTATTAACACTTTGTTATTTTAACATAAAAAAAGAACAGATTAAAAAATTAATCTGTTCTTTTCTATTGAATATAAAATTTGTTAGTGAATGTGTAGCTTATTTAAATTTATAAGCTAATCCTACCTGGAATAGGTTGTTTCTTGTAGCATCAGATCCACTAGGTCTGTTTTTCGCTACATCTGTTAAACCTGCAACATATCTTGCGGTAAGTCCTAAGTTCGGAGTGAAATAATATCCAGCTCCAAGACCAATACCAAAGTTAAATGTATTTAGATTGTCTTTGTAGTTATCGGTAGTGTTAGAATCTCCGTTTGATTCATTTTTGAACTTGTTTTTAGCACTTACCATAAAACCAAATTCCGGTCCTGCTTCCACATAAAGATTTGGAATCAGGTTGTACTGGAACATTACCGGTACTGTAATATAATCTAATTTGGTAGAAGCAGAAAACTTAGTGTTTCCTAAAGTATAATTTGATTTATTACCATATTGTGAATACTGAACCTCTGGCTGAACGCTGAATGAAGCTGCTAATGGAATGTTGGCAAATACACCTGCGTTGAATCCTATTTTAGATTTCTGATCATCAAGACCGCTATCTTTTGAAAGTGAAGAAACGTTCATACCTCCTTTTACCCCAAATGTTACCGGATTAGAAGATGTGTTTCCTGTTTGTTGAGCGAATGCGAATGTTCCTGCAGTTAACGCTAATCCTAAAATTAACTTTTTCATAACTTTAATTTTTTTAATTTTACTCTTTCTTAATTTTAAATTTTACTACTTGTTCAGCTTTTCAGTTGAACGCAGAGTATCTTTCAAATTGCTTGCCAAAAATATTTTTTATGAGTAAAATCAATAAAAAAATCACTTAGTGTTTAAGTGATTTTTTAAATATATTATTGATTATTAATGAATTGCAATTTTAAATAAATGTTTGTTTAGACGTGGTCTAAATTGACAATTTTGTCAAAAATAGGTTTTAAAATGAATTTATTTTTCGAAAAAAACGTTAAGCATCGTTCAATTTTCTATAAAAAGATAAAGATTCAAGGATATTTTCCTGGCTACATTGATGATCATAGATGCAAGAACCTATTCCCGAAAGCAGAGAGAAATTGATTTTACTGTCTGTATTCTTTTTATCGTTTAGTAATAATGCAGTAATATCTTCATCTTTAAAATCGCTGATATCAAGGTATGGATAATATCTCTGAATGTTTTCAATGATTATTTTTGAATCTTCTTCAGAAATAAGATTTTCAAGATAAGCAAGATGAGCTTCAGCAATCATTCCCATAGCCACAGCTTCACCGTGAAGGATTGGATTTTCCTGCTGCAGACATAAGCTTTCTACTGCGTGTCCTATTGTATGCCCGAAATTAAGTGTTTTTCTAATGTTCTGCTCATGAAAATCCTGATCTACAACGTTCTGCTTAATATTCATAGACGTTTGAATATGTGGAATTACCGTTTCCACTTCCAGTTTACGGATCTGTGTCAGCTGATCCCAATGATTTTTATCAGCAATTAACCCATGTTTCAGCATTTCAGCAAATCCGCTTCTTAATTCTTTAAAAGGCAATGTTTCTAAGAATTTCGGGAAAATAAAGATTTGCTCAGGGAAAGCAAAAGTTCCCACCATATTTTTATAGTGCATCAAATCTATTCCCGTCTTTCCGCCTATAGAAGCATCACACATTGATAAAAGGGTAGTAGGGATGTTAATAAACTGTATTCCTCTTTTATAAGTAGATGCTACAAATCCGCCCATATCCGTAATTACACCGCCACCAAGGTTGATTACCAGCGCTTTTCTGTCTGCCTTCATTTCTGTAAGAATTTCCCAAAGCTGATTGGCTGTCTGGATATTTTTCATTTCCTCTCCCGCTTCAATCTCTAAAATTTCAAAGCCAAGATCCGTTTCCATATTTCCTAAAAGAACAGGAAGGCAGTATTCATGGGTGTTTTCATCTACAAGAATGAAAATTTTACTGAAAGTTTTTTCGTGAAGAAACTCGTTGAGCTGTGAAAAATTATCGTTTAATATTGTTATCATCTTCTATTTTATGTAAAGTTAAAATGTAAACTATAGTGCAAAGTTATGATTCTTAATTTTTAACTCGTAACTAAATTACTATCTTTGCAGAAATTTTTAGAATGAGCAGAGATAATAATAATTCAGACAGACCAAAGAGACCAAGAATTTCAACCAAGAAAAGTTCTGATGATTCTCGTGCTTCCAGATCTGGAAATTCTTCAAGATCAAAACCTTTTAAAAAGCCTTTCTCTAAAGATGGAGGAAAAAAAGGCCCGGAACATAAAGGATCCAACTCAAGATTTGAAAAGAAACCTTTTAAAAGAAATACCGACAGTTTCGAAAATTCCAACGACGATTCAGGATCAAAATCTGAAAGAAAACCTTATATCACGAACAAAAGTGAGAGCTATGAGAAGAAATCTTTTGGAAAACCGAAGAGAGGAGGAAAGAATTTCGATACAAGAGATAAGTACGAAAGAGGCAGCCTGAAATACGGAAGAAGACCATCTAATGGAGAGGACAGAAATGATGACAAAACAAGATCTTTTGTACAGAAAAGAAGACTGAATAAAATTGAAAAAGATGTTCATAAAGACAGCATCCGTCTTAACAAGTATATCGCTAATTCAGGAATCTGCAGCAGAAGAGAAGCTGATGAACTGATTACTCAGGGGTTGGTAGAAGTCAACGGAAAGGTGGTAACTGAAATGGGATATCAGGTACAAAAAACAGACAGAGTAGTTTTTGATGGACAAAGCATTACCCCTGAAAAACCTGTATATGTACTTTTGAATAAGCCAAAAGGTTATATTTCTACTACAAAGGACGATAAAGCAAGAAAAACTGTAATGGATCTTGTAGCGAATGCTTCTCCTTACAGACTTTTCCCGGTGGGCAGACTGGACCGTTCTACAACAGGAGTTATTTTATTGACCAATGACGGACACATGACTAAGAAATTGACGCATCCATCATTTGATGCTAAGAAGATTTATCATGTAACATTGGATAAGAAGCTTACTGGTGAAGATTTACGTCTTATTGCAGAAGGTATCCGTCTTGATGAAGGAGTAGCTGTTGTTGATCAGATTTCATATATTGAAGGGAAACCTAAGAATGAAATTGGAATTGAGATCCACATCGGATGGAACCGTGTTATCAGAAGAATTTTCCAAAGATTAGGATACGAAGTAGAATCTTTAGACAGAGTAATGTTTGCAGGATTAACGAAGAAGAATATCAAGAGAGGACACTGGAGAATCCTTACAGAACTGGAAGTGAACAACCTTAAAATGCTTTAAAAAAATAATGAATGATAAGTTATAAATGATGAATAACAGATTCAGATTTTTAACTTACTTCACTCTTTCAAAAAGTATCTTTAGGATAAAAAACAAAAAGCGCAGAATTAATTTCTGCGCTTTTTTTATTATATTAGGTCATAAATTTTAAAATTCATAACTCATCATTAAAAAGAATTACCCTAATACAGTTACTCCTTTTTCAATCATTTCATAGATGGCATCTCTACCGTTGTCAGGTTTTACATTGACAGCACGTGTTCCATTGAAATGAAGACAAGTTACATATCCGTTGGCTACTGCATCCTGTGCTGTAAATTTAACACAATAGTCTAATGCCAGGCCTACGATTTCTACCAGCTGTATATCGTGATATTTCAAGAAGTCATCCAAACCGGTTTTCATAAAGTGGTTGTTATCCTGGAAACCGCTGTAGCTGTCAATTTCAATGTTTTTACCTTTCTGTACAATATGGGTTACTTTATCTCTGTTCAGATCTTTATGGAATTCTGCTCCAAAAGTTCCCTGAATACAGTGATCCGGCCACATAAATTGTGGAACTCCATTTAAAATAATACTTTCTCCTACCTTTCTTCCATTGCTGCTTGCAAAACTTTTATGACCTGCAGGATGCCAGTCTTGTGTAAGAACCACCTGATCATATTCATTTTCCTCCATCAGGAGATTGATGTATGGAATAATTTCGCTGGCTCCAGGGACTGCAAGTGCTCCGCCTTCACAAAAATCATTCTGTACATCGACTATTATTAACGCTTTTTTCATATTTTGATTTCTCGAATTTTTGATAAATTTACAAAACTAATCTTCAAAAATTTGTCCAAACCTGAATTATCGGACAAATCGACAACATAAATTTTAAATGCTTATCAATGAAGGGCATGAAAATTAAAATAATTGAAGTTTATCTGCAGCCTATTATATTTTGAGGCTTACACCAAATATCAATAGCGTATCTTTGCAGGAAATAAGTATTTTTTATGTCATTTGAATCGTTAGGATTATCACACAATATTATTCGTTCTGTCAAAAAATTAGGGTATTTAAAACCGTTCCCAATACAGGAGCAGGCTGTTCCTGTCATTTTACAAGGGAAAGATCTTATGGGAATTGCCCAGACAGGTTCCGGTAAAACAGCGTGTTTTGTGATGCCGATTCTGGAAAAATTACAGAATGCGGAAGTTAAAAAGGACCGTAATGTTCAGGTTTTGATATTGGTTCCAACCCGTGAACTGGCTATTCAGATCGATGAAGTTTGCAGAGCATTCACAGAAAATCTAAAGAGGGAAGTGCGTACGATGGCCGTGTATGGAGGTGTTTCTATCAATCCACAGATGAAGGGAATGTTTGGAGTGGAAGTTTTGATTGCAACTCCGGGGCGTTTGCTGGATTTAATTGACCATAATGCATTGAGTATTTCAGGAATTAAACATTTGGTGATTGATGAAGCTGATAAAATGTTTCAGCTAGGATTTGGTGAAGAGATGAATAAACTTTTTGCTATGATGCCTGTAGCGAAACAAACTACTTTATTTTCGGCAACATTAAATGATAAAGTTGCTGAAATGAAAGAACGTCTTTCCATTAATCCTACGATTATTGAGATTAAAAAAGAAGAAGTAGAAATTGATAATATTGAACAATTAGCCTATCATGTTGCTCCGGAAAATAAAGGTCCTTTTTTAAGATATCTGATCAAAGAAAAGAAAGTAGAAAAGGCTTTGATTTTTGTTTCATCTACAAGATCTGCAGATAATCTGGTAGAGAAACTTAAAAAGAATAAAATAAAAGCAGTGGCTATTCACAGCCAGAAATCTCAGGGAGCAAGAAGAAATAATCTGGAAGAATTTAAAGTAAACGGAGCTCAGATTTTGGTGGCTACAGACTTAATTGGGCGAGGAATCCATATTGAATCTCTGCCATGTGTTATCAATTATGAATTGCCGCGTTCGCCGCTGGATTATATTCACCGTATTGGTAGAACAGGACGTGCCAACGAAAAAGGAACTGCAATCAGTATTCTGACGGATGATGAATTACAGCATTTCAGAGTCATTCAAAAGAAAATGGGTAGAAAAGTAACTCTGCAAAGAACAGAAGGTATTGATTTACATGGATATTAATACTTTATTATAATTACGAAAGGCTTCAGTTTATACAATTGAAGCCTTTTTTAATGAAAAATCGATACCACAAAAATCATTATCGGTATAATTAATGCTTTATTCACTTTATATTCTTGAATTTTTGATAAATTCGCGCAAGCTGATATTCGTCAATTATTATAACAAATAAGAATAATACCAATCGGCAATAATTAAAAAATTAAAACCTGAACAATGATTGATTTAGAGAAAAAAAAGTTTCCAATAGGCCCGTTTGAAGTGCCTGAAAACATTTGTGATATCACATTGGATACTTATATCAAAGTAATCAAAGACTTTCCCGGCCGGCTAAAGAATCTCATTGAACACTTCACAGACGATCAATTGGATACCCCTTACAGAGAAGGAGGCTGGACAGTAAGGCAGCTTGTGAATCATCTTTCTGACAGTCATATGAACAGTTTTATCCGTTTTAAACTGGCGCTGACAGAAGAAAACCCTACCATAAAGCCTTATGACGAAGCGAAATGGGCAGAACTTCAGGACAGTTTTCATATGCCTGTAAAACCGGCCATGAGAATGTTGAAGGGAACACACCAAAGATGGGTGACACTTCTTAAAAGCCTTACAAATAAACAGTTTGAAAGAACTTTTCATCATCCTGAGCATCAAAAGAATTATAATTTAAGAGAAAGCCTTGCTTTATACGTGTGGCATTGTAATCATCATTTTGCTCATATTGAAAATCTGAAGATAGAAAAAGGTTGGTAAGGAAGAGTCTCAATAATCCAATATATTATCAGGAAATTAAAGACAGAATTTCCCTGTTATCTGAAAATTCTCATGGAAAATGGGGAAAGATGAATGTATGTCAAATGCTAAAGCATTGTGATTTAGTTCTTCAGGTGGCTTTGGGAAAGCTCGAACTTCCCCGTATTAATGTCATGTTTGAGGTAGTAGGGATTTTTACTAAAATAGAAATGCATATTTTCAATAATGGAATTCCCAGAAACATGCCTACTTTTCAAAAACTAATCGTTAATTTTGAGTGTGATTTTGATGTATCAAAAACCAATCTGCTGAAAACGCTGGAAGAATTCCGAGAAGTTTGTGAAAAAAACAACCTGCCGGACCGCCACAGATTATTCGGTATAATGACTGAAAAAGACTGGACATTTTTAGAGTACAAACATCTTGATCATCATCTAAAACAATTTAATGTATGAGTTTTTTTGATAAAATATTCGGTGGTAAAAACGAAACCCCTGACCAAAAAACATTCTGGAAAAAGATAGAATCTGAAGAAGACCTTGCCAAAGCAATAGAAGACTCTTTTCAGAATAAAATAGCGATATTCAAACATTCTACAAGCTGTTTCATAAGCAGGACAGTTTTGAAAAACTTTGAAAAAGAAATAGAGAATTCAGACCAGCCGGTGAATGTATACTATCTGGATTTATTGGCACACAGACCTGTTTCTAACAAAATAGCAGCAGATTTTGAAATCAGACACGAAAGTCCGCAACTGATTGTCATAGAGAACGGAAAGCCTGTTAACAATGCTTCACACCAGGATATTTCTTTAAGCCAGATTGTATCATGAAGAATATAAATAATTATTTAGCCAAAGTTTTAAATGTTCCGCTTCAGAATGTGAATACGTGTAGCCTGCACTATGAAGTAAAGAAAATTCCTAAAAATCAGTTTCTTCTTCAGTATGGTGAAATCTGCCGTCATATATTCTTTGTAGAAAAAGGATTGATAAAGATGTATTCTATTGATAAAAACGGAAAGGAACATATTATACAGTTTGCTCCGGAAAGTTGGTTGATTTCTGACCGAAGCAGTCTTTATTTCAATGAGAAATCTATTTATTATATAGAAGCAGTGGAAGATTCTGAAGTTTTGTTTCTTCACCCTGATTTCTTCAACAAACTGGTAGAACAATTTCCGAACAGCATCGAAAGAAGTGATTTTCTTCTTCAGAAACATATCAGAAGTCTTCAAAACAGGATCAACTCTTTATTGGGAGAGACTGCAGAAGAAAGGTATATGAAATTCATCAAAATGTATCCGGATTTACTCCTGAGAGTTCCGCAATGGATGATTGCTTCTTACCTTGGAATTACCCCTGAGAGCCTGAGCCGTGTAAGAAAGGAGCTGGCGAGAAAAAATTTCATCCCGGATAACAAATAGGAAAAGCTGGAAGATGGAGGCGGGAAGTTCTGTTGAATATAAAGAACTTTAACAACTATTGTTTAGATTTATCAATAAGAATTGAGATAAGTTATTTTTAAAGCTATGTTAACTTCAATCTTCCAGCCTCCATCTTCCTTACTTTAAATAAATCTTTTTGGCAAGCTGTCCAACCTGTCTGAGTTTTGCCTGTGTATCTTCCGACCATGGAAGCCCGATGCAGAGCCTCATACAGTTTTCAAACTGTTCCTGAAAGGTAAACATTCTTCCGGGAGCGATGCTGATATTCTGTTTGATGGCCAGATCGTATAATTCTGTTGTTCGAACCTTTTGATCAAATTCTACCCATAAAGACAAACCTCCCTGCGGACGGCTGGTTTTTGTACCTTCAGGAAAGAATTCTGCAATGGTCTGTACATAGTTCTGATAATTGAACTGTAATGTTCTGCGAAGCTGCTGAAGATGTTTTTCATATTTTCCGGATTTCAGAAAGTTGGCAACAGCTTCATTTACAATGGAAATAGAAGACGTAGAATGCAGAAGTTTAAGTTTCATGATTTTGTCTTTATATTTCCCCGGAGCAATCCAGCCTACACGATAGCCTGGAGCTAATGTTTTTGAAATAGAGCTGCAATACAGTACATTTCCGTCTTTATCGAAAGATTTACAGCATTTCGGACGACTGGAACCAAAATAAAGGTCTCCATAGACATCATCTTCTATCAACGGAATATTATTTTCAGAAAGTATTTTTACAATTTCTTTTTTGTTTTCATCGGGCATACAGCTTCCCAAAGGTGAATTGAAATTGGGAATCAAAAGGCACAGATCTATTTTAGGAATTAATTTTTTTAAAGCCTCAATTTCTATTCCGGTAGTAGGGTGGGTAGGAAGTTCCAGAACTTTTAATCCTAAACCATTGGCAAGCTGAAGAATTCCTGGGTAACAAGGACTTTCGATAGCAACGGTGTCTCCTGGTTTTCCTAAAGCCATTAAGCAAAAAGAAAGAGCGTTCATTCCACCATTGGTGGTAATCAGGTCATTTTCGCTCAAATTTCCTCCCCATTGTAAGGAACGTACAGCAATCATTCTTCTTAATTTCAGGTTTCCCTGGAGTTCTTCATATTCGGTGCCGCCGTCTTTTAATTCTCTAGTGGCGTTTACAATTTCTTTCTTCAGTTTAGCCTGAGGTAAGAGATCTCCTGATGGGATCCCGATAGAGAAAAAGGTAAGATCTTTTTTACCCATATTTTCATATACCTTACTGATCAGTTCATCCGGTTCATCATTATTGGCGATCAATGATGGGCGGCTTACTTCGGGCAAAGGAAGTTTGGCAGAGAGCAGCTGGCTTACAAAATAACCAGATTGTGGCTTAGATTCTACCAAAGACTGGGATTCCAGTTCCAGAAAAACACGTTTGGCTGTATTCATACTCACCTGATGCTCCTGGCATAGCATTCTCACAGAAGGAAGCTTGTCTCCTGTCTTTAGAATACCACTTCTGATCTGTCCTGCAATGCCGTCTGCAATTTCTGTATATAAAAATTCTTTACTCATAATTTTAAACTGTGCTCATGCAAATATACAAAACTGATACTGTGTTTATCTAATTATCCTTTCTAATTTTGAATATCAATTAAAAGCTTAAATAAAATGATGACAAAACAACTATCAAAAGATGAAAATATAAGTGGTTGGATCAATGGATTTATAGGAGTAGTCTTATTTAGTGGCGGTTTGCCGGCTACTAAATTAGCCGTAATGGAAATGAGTCCTACTTTTGTAACCATAGTTCGTGCAGCGGTTGCAGGCGTTTTGGCGCTTATCGTATTATGGCTGGGGAAAGAAAAACGTCCTGTCAAAAAAGATCTGATTCCATTATTGTTGGTTTCTCTTGGGTGTGTGGTTGGGTTTCCCCTTCTTTCTGCGTTGGCGCTTCAATATCTTACTTCAGCGCATTCTATTGTATTTCTGGGAATGCTCCCTTTGGCAACTGCCGTATTTGGTGTGATGCGTGGCGGAGAAAGACCTCATCCTATATTTTGGTTTTTCTCGATTGTGGGAAGCCTCTTAGTGATTGGCTATGCTGTTTCACAAGGAATATCAGCATCACCTATTGGCGATATTCTGATGCTGCTTGCTGTTATTTTATGTGGGATGGGTTATGCTGAAGGAGCTAAATTATCCAAAACATTAGGAGGATGGCAGGTAATTTCCTGGGCTTTGGTATTGGCACTGCCAGTAATGATTCCTTTATTTTTCATTTATTTTCCGGCTGATATTCAGAATGTCAGCTTTCAGGGATGGTTTGGAATGGCTTATATTTCTCTTTTCAGTATGTTTATTGGTTTTATCTTTTGGTATAAAGGATTGGCACAGGGAGGAATTGCAACTGTTGGCCAGCTGCAGTTACTTCAACCTTTCTTTGGCCTGGCCCTGGCTGCCTGGCTTCTTCATGAACAGGTGAGTATGGGTATGCTTGGCGTAACAGTAGGAGTGATATTATGTGTTGCAGGAACTAAGAAATTTGCAAAATAATCAAATATAAAACATTCCTGACTTCAGTTATAAGAAAAATAGGTTCATCATAAATTTCCTTTTGCCTCATCACTACAAAAATAAGGACGAATTTTATTTCCAAAATAAATCCAATCCCTTCCGGTACAATATAGGGTGTGCGGTTTTTTCAAAAAAACTTGTATATATCACAAAAACCCATAACAATAAAATATCAAAAAAATAACAGATTTTCCTGTTGCTACTTCGAAAATCCCGTTTTAATCAAATAAAGCGGGGTTTATTGTTTGGTGTTTTTACATATTGTTGAAATTAAAATTTTTAAAATAAGATATCAAAAAAGCAATTTAATTGTGTTTTTAGTAATGATATTTAATTAATAAATGCAAAAAGATTTAAAGTTGTTGAAATTTTTAACATTTTTTAACTTTAACAATAATAATTAAGGTGCGGTTTTTGCATGCATCTTAGAATCGATTACCAATTAATATTTTTACTAAGACTAGGGAGATAGGAAGAAGAAAACAATTCCAAAAAAAGCTATTATGGTTATCGACGAAAACATTTTGATTTCAGCGGGAGCAGAAACGAGACATTATACCCCTTCAGAAGTAATATTCTTTGAAGGGGACATTCCTAATTATTATTATCAGATTGTTAAAGGAGAAGTAAAGCTCAACAATTATAATGAAGAAGGCAAAGAGTTTATTCAAAATATTTTATCAGACGGGGAAAGCTGTGGAGAATCTATCCTTTTTATAGAAAAACCTTATCCAGTAAATGCAGAAGCTATTACAGAATGTAGTATTCTGAGACTTCATAAATCTGCTTTTTTCAATCTGCTGAATCAATCTCCGGAATTATATATGGAGGTAAACAGTTTTCTTTCAGAACGTCTTTATTATAAATTCATTATGATGCAGAGCCTTTCATCTCAAAATCCTTCTATACGGCTTAGAGGACTAATGGATTATCTTAAAAGTTCTCAAAAAGATCTGAGCCCTTATTCTTTTTTGGTTCCCTTAACGAGACAGCAAATGGCGAGTCTTACAGGGCTTTGTGTGGAAACCGCGATAAGAACGATTAAACACATGGAAAGAGATAAAATTGTGAGAATTGAAAATCGTAAAATTCTATATTAACCTTATTTCAGGCATATTATTTGTTTTTCATTAAAAAAATCCATTGAAATTATGAAAACAATAAGTTGCATGAATATTGATGAAAATCTTTTGTACTCCTATGGCGCAGAAGACAGGATATATAAAAAAAAGGAAGTTGTTTTTAAAGAAGAAGATCATGCGCTTTATTATTTTCAGATTGGTAGCGGAAAGGTGAAGCTTAATAATTATAGTGAAGAAGGAAAAGAGTTTATTCATAATATTTTAGGTAAAAACCAAAGCTTTGGGGAAGCAATGCTTTTTCTTAGTCAGGATTATCCTGTGAATGCAGTTTGTCTTGAAACATCCAGAATTATAAGACTTCCCAAAAATAATTTTCTGGAAATGATCGATAAACATCCTCATCTTTCTCTTGAAATGAATGCCTGTTTTTCACAGGAAATTTATTATAAATTGAAAATGATGCAGAGTCTTGCTTCACTAAATCCTATGCAGAGACTGAAAGGCTTAATGGATTATCTTAAAAGCTATCATGATGAAGACTGTCATCATTGTTTCCATATTGCATTTACACGTCAACAGATTGCTAATCTTACGGGCTTGCGTGTAGAAACAGTAATCAGAAACTTAAAAAAAATGGAAAAAGATGGCATACTGTCTTTAAAAGATCGTAAAATTTTATATTAAATATGATTTTAATGACTCAGA
Organism: Chryseobacterium indologenes; assembly: GCF_002025665.1. Lineage (GTDB taxonomy): Bacteria > Bacteroidota > Bacteroidia > Flavobacteriales > Weeksellaceae > Chryseobacterium > Chryseobacterium metallicongregator. The sequence goes on from NZ_CP018786.1 coordinate 2,388,973, forward strand.
TCATAAAAAAGTGAGTTATTCTTATGTACATTTGATAGAGCAGTTTTCAATACCATTCTTAAGATCTTAGCTAAAATGAATATAAAAGTATTCATTTTTGAAATTGCTGTTTAGTGCCAGTTACGGGCTATAATAACCAAACTATATTCATATTATGGCCAATAAAACTACAGAATCCCACAATACCAACCCCGCTATAAGAAAACCGGATGAGAATGAAGGACTTATATTGGAAAATGACATAGAAAAAGCTCTGCTTCACCCATTTTTTGTAAGTGCAATCAACAATATTTATAGTACTGAAAATGAAGACTGGGAACTCACAGATAATACCGAAACATCTGTTAATTTTAATGAAAAGCAGGGAGATTAAAAGGGTACAGTATACTTTATAGCTTGCTGATAACAGGCTTATTTTAACCATGAAATCAAAATGTATGAACTGTCAGAAAATAATAAATACCCTGAAGCACAAAGAATTTATAAAAGTAATTCATCAAGGAGATTGCTTTGAAGATGGAGCAGCGGTTTATGCTAAAGAAATTAAAGAAAATATCTTTCTTTTGTTTATCATCCTGAAAGATATTGATATTGAAAACATACAGGCGCTCATTGCTCATTTTGACTGCTTCGGCAGCATCGGACTGAAAGAACCGGAACAAATCATGTTTTACTTGTCTATTAAAGATAAAAATGACCTTCATTATTTCGAGCAATATTTAAAAGCTTCCCATAACTAATACCATTTTTTGAATATGATATTTGAGAACGACACCTTACGGCATTCCGGGTTGAATGATAAGAATAATATGATAGAGAATGAGTCTCTGTTTCCGCCTATAATTAATTCATACGGAGTGACGGCTTTTCTGATCAAGTCTTTGGAGAAGATCAAAAAGAATGCAACATGTGATGTCCTTAAAGGAACAATAAATACATGCATCGAAGAGTATATTCTTCATATCCGTGAATTTCATTCCCAAAATACATCTGTTACTGCGGGGAGGGAAACAGAAGTAAGGTTTGAATCACTTTCTTTCAGTTTATATGCAAAGACAGCTTATTATAAGGTTTTGAAAGAAGAAGAATATATCAATAGGTTTCTTGATATTCTTGAGAACAGTAAAACAGATTAGGTTTTAGACAGCCTTGTTGAAAATGTCTTTACATTTTAATAATTTATAAAAACACCTTTCACACCATTTACAATACTTAATCATGAAAGCTGCTGTATTCATTTGTTCAGCAGCTTTTTGGTCTCTTTTATGACCGTTTTAAATGAACCTCACAAAATAAAATATTATGGAATTTCAACAGAATCTTCTCAATTATATAAGTCAGTTTCTTGTAGCTGCTGATGAATCTGTTTCAATCGCTGAAAGTGTTACTTCCGGTTGTCTGCAGCTTGCTTTTTCACAGATGCCGGATGCTCCTTTATTCTACAAAGGCGGTATGACAACTTATACACTGCCGGAAAAAGTAAGACTTCTTAAGGTCAGCAGACCTGGACCTGATGATTATGACGGAGCTGCAGAAGCTATTTCTCAGGCTATGGCTCTCAATGTGGCAAAGCTTTTTGAATCAGACTGGTCCATTTCTACAACCGGTTATTGTACTCCAATTATTAATTCAGGTTACAAGGTTTTCGCTTATTTTTCATTTTCTTATAAAGGAGAAATTATTCTTACAAAGAAGCTGGAACTACATCCTAAAACTCAAGCTTTAAATGCTCAGTTATATTATACAGAATTTATTCTGGGATGTTTTAAAAGTGAACTTAATAGGGTGTTAATTCTAAAATAAGTATTGGAATTAAATGATAAGTTCTATCCAAAAATTTTAATTTTTATTCACCTTTGGCTTGGTCTGCATAATCGCAAAATAAGATGATGTGAATGCTGAAAGACTTTGATATCCTACTTTATAAGCTACTTCACTCAAGGTATATTGTTTGGTATCTATCAATTCGATACTCTTTAAAATCCTGGTCAGCTGCAGGTATTTTTGTAAGGTAATTCCTGTTTCATTTTTGAAAATTCTCTGGAGACTTCTCACAGACATTTGTGCTTTTTCGGCTAAAGAATCAATATCCAGATTATATTTAAAATTAGAGTTGATATCATTGCATACAGGAATCAGCCTGGTATCAGTAGGTACAGGAATTTCCAGGCCGCTACTTTCCCTGCAGAAATTAGGAAGACTCTTTAAAATAGCCTTAAAGAAGATATCCTGTTCTTCATTTTCATCCAGAGATTGGTTCCATTTTGAAGCATACAAAAGCATTTCTTTCAAAACAGGGGGAACGGCAAATACCTGAACATTCTGATAAAATTCATCTTCAAAAACAGATTTGAAAAGAAATACCATCAGATTAACGGTTTGTGCCTCTGAAGTAATTTTGTGTGCTTTTTCTGAGGGAATCCAGATGACATGATGTTGCGGGACAAGATAAATTTTCCTGTCAATATGAAAATACTGATACCCTTCTTCCACAAATGTAAGCTGAGCACGGTTATGCCTGTGTTCATAATCATCATGTTTCCAGTTTTTTTCGCACCATACATAAGCTTCTTTTTCTATAGAATCTACAAACTGGCTTTCTGTTTTTTCAATCAGTCCACATTTCATGTTGTCGTTTTATATGTATATTTTGGCAAATTTAATAAAAACGACAGTAGTAATTTTGTATTATCAATGTAATAACTACATGATTTAATTCAAAATATAATCTATATCTTATTCAGAATGAAAAAACTATGTCTTTTTTTTGTTTTAATTTTATTATCTAATAACACCCAAATCATGGCACAAAATAAAGCTAAAATATTGGTTCTTATCCATTCAGACAATGGGGGAACTTACGAACTGGCTAAAGAAATAGCCAAAGGAGTGGAAAGCGAAAATAATGCAGTCCCTTATATCAAATTAGTTAAAGCTTCACAAAATCCAACTCTGAAAAATCTTCCTGTCGCAACAGTAGATGAACTAACCTCTTATGATGGAATTGCTTTTGGTTCACCGGTTTATTTCGGGAATATCAGTACGGGAATGAGTGAATTTTTATCTAAAACCGTTCAGTTATGGACCAATCATGCTTTGGAAGGCGTTCCTGCCACTGTTTTCATGTCAGCGGGAAGTGGAGCAGGAAAGGAGCTTGCTCTTCAGGCCTTCTGGAACAGCCTTGCTGTGCATGGGATGGTATTGATGTCTAATGGAATTCGTGGGACAGAAGAGCTGAACAAAGCTATTCCACAGGGAAATACTGTTTTAGGAATTACCAGCATGGCTTCTCTGAAAGATGTGGAAAGACCCACCAAAGGAGAACGAAATATTGCTGAACTTCAGGGAAGAAATTTCGCGAAAATAGCATTGGCGTTAAAGAATACTCATCCTAAGAAAACGGTAGTTGCTGCTACAAATCACCTGAATTTCAGTGAAATTCTTAAGCAAAAAAATATTACACTTCCACAGGTTCCAAAACCGGCAGGAAATTATCAGCCGTTTGTCCGTTCGGGAAATCTGGTATTTATCAATCAGGTTGCTTTAAAGGATGGTAAAATTTTCAATCCGGGGAAATTAGGCGTTGAAGTAAATGAGCAACAAGTAAAAGATGCTACAAAAGTAACTATGCTGAACGTTATTTCCGTACTGAATGAAGCGGTGGGAGGAGATTTGAGCAGAGTAAAACAGTGTGTTCAGCTTACAGGAATCTTTAATACCAAAGATGATTATACAAAACATGCAGATCTGATGAACGTTGCTTCTGATCTGGCTGTAGAAGTCTTCGGGGAAAAAGGAAAACATGCCAGAGCTACTTTGGGGGCTTCTTCCATTCCTGTGGGTTCTTCCGTAGAGATTCAGGCTGTCTTTGAAGTAGAGTAGTGTTCCATACTCATTTAATAGTTTCTGCCTTATCCAAATTAATAATTTTTTTTTTTTTTACATAAAAATCTTCCAGATCTGACAGATTACACAAAGCATACAAATCTGTGTAATCTGTAAAATCTGCGAGGGATAAAAACATCCGGTATAATTATTTCCCATTATAATTCAACCTTATCTTTGATCACAAACCTTGAAAAAATCTCAGCAATCAAAGGAATACTTTGTTCCAGCTGTTCTTCGGAAAGTGCTCCATAGCTTAATCTGAATCCATTTACATTATTTTGACTGTATTGCTTAGGATGAATAATCTTAATGTTTTTTTCCAGTAATAAAGTTGTTACCACATTCCAATTCAATTGTACTTTAGGAACAATCCAAAAAGCCAGACCACCTTCGGGTAATGTAAAATCTGCAATATCTTTCATATGTTTCTTTAGCAATTCAAAAACAAAATCTCTTTTGTTCTTATAATGAACGGTTGCTTTTCTGATATGCTTTTTTATGGCACCTTCTTTAATGAGCTGAAGAACTGCCTGTTCCATGATGACATCTCCATGCACATCAATAATCTTTCTCAGATCACCAATTCTTTTCAGCAGTTCCTGATTTTTAGTGGTCAGATACCCAATCCTCAAAGCAGGCGCAACCACCTTACTTAAAGTTCCGATATACACATAATTGTGCAGTTCGGGAAAACTTGAAATCGGGAGAATAGGACGATATCCGAAGTGAAACTCATTATCATAATCATCTTCAATGATGGTCATATTGTACTTATTTGACAACTCAATCAGTTTTAATCTTCTTGAAAGGCTTAGGGTAACTGTTGTAGGATATTGTCTATGAGGAGTACTATATAATGCTTTTATATTCTGATGTTGTTTTAAAAGCTTTTCAACAGCCTCAATATCGATTCCTTCATGATCTACAGGCACGGACAAAAGCTGTGCTCCTGCATATTGAAAGGCTTGCCATGCAGGCTGATAGCCAGGATCTTCTACAATAACAAGATCACCAGCACTTAAAAGACTCTGAGCAGTAAGGAACATGCCCATCTGACTGCCTCGGGTGATAGAAATTTCGTTTTCATGAATATGCATTCCACGCTGATGATTAAGCATCTGAGAGATCATTTTTCTGAATTCCAAATCTCCATGTTCATCTCCATAACCCATCATCTGCCACTTGGCTTTGATGCTGAAAATTTGTCTATAGGCTCTTGCTAGTTCTGTTACAGGTGCAATTTTACTGTCGGGATGGCCATCATCGAAATTAATTAAAATTCCGTTAGGTAGTACCTGCTGATTTTTAGAATCATGTAGCGCATCTGCATTTTTTTCATGCAAGGCAGGGAGCTTTTCTGATACGAAAATGCCTTTTCTTTCTCTGGAAATCACCCATTCTTCATTGATCAGCACCTGATAGGCTTCTACAACGGTATTCCTGTTAATCTTTAAGGATTGTGCAAGATTTCGACTTCCGGGAAGTGCATTACCTGCTTTTAATCTTCCTGTACGAATATCAGCGATAATAGTATCCGCAATCTGTAGATAAACTGCTTTATCAAGCTTTTTATCAATTTCTAATTCCAATTTCCAAGGTCTTAACATCTGGACTATCTATTTATGTAAAAACTGAATCATTTAAACAGTCCAAATATAAAATAATTTTGTCATGCAATAAAGCACAAAACCATAATAATTTTAAAATCATGGACAAGAAACAATTCAGTTCTAAAGATTTCCACGAAACTTTTGCAAGACCAAAGTATGTAAAGCCAAGCCATTTGATCCATAAAAATGTAGAAAATGCAGGAGAACACAATCAGTTTTCAACAGAAAGAAAGCATCCCGTTTTCTTTGTAGATCTTCCGAGTAAGAATGTGAGTATGACGATAGGAGGCTTAACTCCCGGACAGCAAACCAACAGACACCGCCATACTTATGAAACTGTATTATTTGTAATTGAAGGAAAAGGCTGGACAGAAGTAGAAGATGAAAGAGTACATTGGGAAGCTGGTGATGCTGTATATATCCCTTCCTGGGCCTGGCATAAACACCAGAATCTGAGCGATACCGAACCTGCCAAATATATCGCCTGTGAAAATGCCCCTCAGTTGCAGAACTTAGGAGTTGCTTTGAGAGAGGAAGAAGGAAGAGATCTCTAATATGAATATTTTAAACCATTAAGGGAAACCGTTCTTCTGTTGTATTTGATATCGGATATGATTTTTTTAAGCGCGAAGCTAGTCTTACTATTCTTAAAAGCTTATTCTCTCCTAATGGTTTAAAAATAATCTTAAACTTTTAAACAAAAAAACATGAAAAATGTGCCATTCAAAGGAATTATAGCTTATCCCATAACTCCTTTTGATAAAAATGAAAAAGTAGATATTCCGCTTTTCAAACATTTGGTAGAAAGACTGATTACTTCCGGAAGCCATGGTATCGCTCCATTGGGGAGTACAGGAGTAATGCCTTATCTGTCTGACGAAGAAAAAGAAGAAGTTACTGAAGCTACTTTACAGCAGGTAAAAGGCAGAATTCCGACGTTGGTAGGAGTTTCCAACCTTACAACAGAAAAAACAATTCATCATGCTCAGTTCGCAGAAAAAGCCGGGGCAGATGCGGTAATGATTATTCCGATGAGTTACTGGAAGTTGACCGATGATGAAATTGTAGCGCACTATGATGCCGTAGCGCGTAAGATTTCCATTCCGATTATGGCGTACAATAATCCGGCAACAAGTGGAGTAGATATGTCTCCGGCTTTGCTGAAAAGGCTGCTTGAAATTTCCAATGTAACGATGATCAAAGAAAGTACGGGAGACATCCAGAGAATGCATTATCTAAGGAGAGAACTTGGTGAAGAGGTTGCATTCTATAATGGTTCCAATCCTTTGGCTCTGGCTGCATTTTCTGCGGGAGCGAGAGGCTGGTGTACTGCAGCTCCCAATCTCATTCCCGAACTGAATATCGGTCTTTATAATGCAGTGGAGGAAGGAGATCTTGAGAAAGCAAAAACAATTTTCTATCAGCAGTTTGATCTTTTAAAATTTATTGTGAACAAAGGATTACCAAGAGCCGTGAAATCCGGTCTCAATATTCTGGGAGAAGATGGCGGTAATTTACGAAGCCCTTTAAAACCTTTACATGAAAAAGAAACCGAAGAATTAAAAAATATTATTAAAACCCTTATTAATTAGTACAATCATATGAAAAAATCCATTTTTTATCATGCAGGATGCCCTGTATGTATCAGCGCAGAACATGATATCGTCAACCTTATAGGTTTGGAAAATGTTGAGATTATCCATTTAGGTAATGACAAAAACAAAATTGAAGATGCTGAAAAGGCAGGTGTAAAATCTGTACCTGCGTTAGTAACACCCAATGGGAATGTTCTTCATATTAATTTTGGAGCGTCTATGGAAGATGTGAAAAATTAGAGAATCATTAATCTTGTATAAACGGCTCAATTTCTTGAGCCGTTTTTTATCTCTTACAGATCCCACAGATTAAGTGATAATTGGATGCAAATCTGCTTAATTTGCAATATCTGCGAGAGAATTTATTGCTTATTACGAACTTCCTAAATTATTGCATTTCCTTCTACACCATCAGCATTATTAGTTTTATTTCCTGTGATTGCAGAAGCTACAAAACTGAAAAGGCTGACCAGTTTCCCTGCTTTGGTATCCCAATAATAGGTTTCTTTAGGTTCTACACGGATAATGGTAACATTGGGATCATCTTTTCCGTCAAACCAGGCTTTAGCCAGAGGAGACCATTTATCTTCTATCGTCGCTTTATCTTTATAAACAGAAGCTTTTCCGTAAATTGAAAGATATTGGGAATCGCTGTTGTTCATAAAAAACAGTTGTACTCTGCGGTCTTCTTTTATCTCAAAATTTTTGTTGCTGGTACCACTACTGATAAACCATAGATTTCCGCTGTCGTCTGTTTCCTGCAGGGTCATGGGTCTTGAATTGATGGGAGTAGTTTCCAATTCTGTACAAAACATACATATTCTTGCTTTTTCTGACAACTCTTTGATCTTTTTGATCGCTTCGAGGTGGGTAAGATTTTGTGTTGACATACTATACTATTTTAAGTGATTGGTAAGTAGTATAAGATTCAAATACCTGACCAAAAGGGAATAAAGTGTGGTATCTTACATGGATTTCTTTTAGTTTTTTTAGAAATCACGAAGAAGCAGAATAATTTTTAATACTACATAAGGTGCAAGAATTTTATTAATTTTTATCTCTTGCAGATCGCACAGATTTCGCAGATGATTGTGTATATATCGTAATTGGCAAAATCTGCGAGAGAATTAAATAACTGATTTTGCATGTCTTAAATTTAGAGATTGTCTTTTTCTGTCAATAAGTTTTCTGTAAATTTGATGGATGCAGATTTCGCCTCCCAAACATCTGGCTCCTTATATCAGACATTATATCTTTTTGGAAAATTCCCAAGAGGATATAAAAAGTTTAAGGCTCTTTACGGATGGTAGTTCCGGATTGATACTATCCGGAGACATGAATCTGTATTCCTGTATTTCTGAGGACCGGATGCCACTTTCCTTTTTCTACGGTACTTTAAACGGTTACAGGGATTTCTTTTCAAAAGGTAAGTTTTCTCTTATGGCCATCGTATTTCAACCTTATTTTTTGAATATTCTTTTGAAAACTTCAGCCAAAGAAATTCGCAATCAGATTATCTCCGTGGAAGATGTTTTGAAAAATAAGCTGGAAGTGTTTCAGGAAAAATTGTTTAATAAAGAGAATTCTTTAGCCATAATCAATGATCTGAATATCTTTTTCACCCATTTTTTATCCGAAAAAATGAGTACAGATTATCATTTAATAACAACTACACAACAATATCTTCTTCAAAATAAAGGCTCTGTGTCCTCCAAAGATTTGCAGCATTTTACCGGATATTCTGAACGGCATCTGGAAAGGAAGTTTGAATATCATATGGGAATATCTCCCAAAAAATATGGAAATATTATCCGTCTTCATTACTTTTTAAGCCTTATGAATAATGGGATTGATGATAAAAAAATGACCACACTTTCTTACGAAGCGGGATATTCTGATCAGTCTCATCTTATCAGGGAATTTAAAAATAATATTGGGCTTACTCCTAAACAATATTTACATACAGAAAATAAAATGGCGGTTAATTTTATTGAGCTGTAAATTGATATGGCGGTTTTATACAATTTTTAAGAAGCGACACAGCCTAGTTTTGCTTAAAAAAAAGTATGAATATTAAAATTTCGACGGCACAATTTGAAAACAAAAGTGGTGATAAAGTTTATAACCTATCCGTTATAGAAAAATTAGCTGGAGAGGCAGCATCCAAAGGTTCTCATGTAATTGTTTTCCATGAATGTTCCATTACAGGCTATACTTTTGCCCGAAAACTTTCCAGAGAGCAACTTATTGATATTTCAGAACTTATTCCGGATGGTGAGAGTATTAAAAGACTACAAGAGATTTCTACAAAGCATAATATCACCATACTGGCCGGATTGTTTGAGAAAGATGAACATGATAACATCTTCAAGGCTTATGTTTGTGTAGACAAAACTGGATTAAAAGCAAAGTACAGAAAACTGCATCCTTTCATCAATCCGCATCTTACACCAGGCAATGAGTATTGTGTTTTTGATATTATGGGCTGGAAATGTGGAATTCTCATCTGCTATGATAATAATGTTATTGAAAATGTAAGAGCTACAAGACTTTTGGGTGCAGAAATCATTTTCATGCCCCATGTTACGATGTGTACGCCTTCCACAAGGCCGGGAGCTGGGTTTGTTGATTCTCAGCTTTGGGACAAGAGGGTAGCAGATCCTACATCTTTACGTCTTGAATTTAATGGAATGAAAGGGCGGGACTGGCTGATGAAGTGGCTTCCGTCCAGAGCTTATGATAACGGAGCGTATATTGTTTTTTCAAATCCAATTGGTATGGATGATGACCAGCTTAAAAACGGGTGTTCCATGATTATAGATCCCTTTGGAGATGTGATTGCAGAATGCCACTCGTGGGAAGATAGCTTTGAATCGGCTGTCATTACCTCTGAAAAACTAACTCAGGCAGGAGGGTCTCGCTATATTAAAGCCAGAAGACCTGAATTATACAGGAATATCATTGGGCAAGATCATTCATCAGAACAAAAAGTAGTTTGGCTTAACAATAATACTTATTAAAAAATTGAATCTCTTCTGTAATAATAGCAGGAGAGATTCATTGCTTTTATGGATGGATAGTTGCCTCCAGGTCGGTCCAGGCACCTCCGTTATAGATATGTTTAAAGCCTCTTTCTTTCAGGATATTTTCGGCTTTTACGCTTCTGAGTCCGTGAGAACACACTGTGATGTATGTTCTTTTCGGATCTAATTCTACATACCTTTCTCTGATTGTTCCTAAAGAAATATTCACAGAACCTTCTATATGCCCTGTTTTATATTCCTTTTCCGTTCTTACATCCAAAATGACAGCTCCTTTTTTGAGGAGTTCCGGTAAACCGTTATCTAAGGTCTGGAATCGGTAAACCTTGTAGACTACATACAGGATAAGAGCTATTCCACAGAATATAAGAATACTTTTCATAGCTTGCTCAGAATTTTTTTATCAACATAAAAAGTGCCGAACGGAATAAAGCAGGCCAAAATCACTTTCCAGGTTATTTCTTTAAACTTCCATTTCTGTTCTACACCAACGCTCAGTGTGTTGAACAGGAACAAGAGGAATAATGTTCCGTGTACAGGGCCGATGAGTCTTACCAATAAAGGATTTCCCATCCAATACTTCATAGGAACGGCAATGCCTATCAGCGTCAGTAATGAGATCCCTTCTAAAATAGCCAGAATTCTCAGCCGTCCGATTTTTGTTTTAAATAAATCTATCATAATTATCTGAAATAAGGTCTGTTTACAAAAGGAGAAAAAGGCCACGGAATGGCAATGAAAATAATGATCAGTGCTATTGAAAACCAGATCCCCACAGTCTTGAATTTTTCATTATCTGAAGATCTTCTTTTGGCTAAAGCAGAGCCTATTGTAATGAGAATAATGGCTATAATCATCAGTGAAATATGAATCATTCCGAAAAACAGATGTTCAAAAGAGTCTTTAGCTTCCTTAAAATTTTTCCAAAAGTATTTGATTACCGGGCTTTTAATATAAAACACCATTCCAATAACCAGTTGGATGTGGGCTATGGTAGCGGTCCAGTGTCTTACTGCATTATCTCTTCCTGTAAATTCTCTGTCAGAATAATATCCTTTGAAAGAGCGGTATACTGCATAAGTCAGGCTTATTAAGACCAGCCATCTGGTGAGTGAATGTAAAAAAGTAAAGGTTTGGTACATGGGTTATTTTTTTAGAACAGGACAAAGGTATAATAAAAACATACTAATTAGTATGTTTTTGAATAAAAAAATTATTGAAGCGTGTTTAAATAAGACTTAAGTCCCTTTAAATAAACAAGATATACTTCTTTTGAATTTTCAACTTTACCCAAATTTCTTACTCCCCAATACCCGGAAATGACAAAAACACTGACTTCTCTTGCGCTGACTTCCTTTTTAATGATTCCTTCCTTTTTACCTTTTTCAATACTTTTAGTAAAAGCTTCTTCCCACTCTTTCGAAAGCTCATGTAAAGCCTGGGTAAAGGCAGTGTGCCATGGTGCCATTTGCTGCACAAAATTCGAAGTAGGGCAGCCGTACTCAACTTTTAGAAAATCATTTTCCATCAGGAGATTATGGATGATCTCGTAAATATTGTCCAGAGGATTTCTGTTGTTTTGGAGGGATTCAATAAAGTTGCGTCTGAAGTTGGGCTTCATCAGTTCGTTGATAATAGCCAGTCCCATCTCATCTTTAGTTTTAAAATGATAGTAAAAAGCACCTTTCGTCACCTGAGTCGTTGCGATAATTTCATCAATGCTTGTTGTCTGGAAACCTTTTACATAGATTAATTCGAACGCTTTCTGGAGAATAGTAAGTCGGGTTGCTTCTGATTTCTTCATTAAAACTGCTGATTATTGTACAAAGGAACAAATTTTAAACTTAAAATAAAACTATCATTATTCTGATACTTTAATACAATTTAAATAATTTTTATAATATAAATATTCGTCGGAAATTTGCCTTATCAATATCAACAAATTATAAGACAATGAATTTTCAAAAAGAAATAGAAATCAATACTGCAACGCAGACGGTTAAAAAAGGTCTTCCTGCAGCTTTATGGGCATTAACAATAAGTGCCTTCGGAATAGGAACTACTGAATTTGTAATTGTAGGACTGCTGCCCACCGTAGCATCTGATCTCGGGATTACCATTCCGTCAGCGGGATTATTGGTAAGTCTTTATGCGATAGGAGTAGCTATCGGAGCACCGATATTAACGGCATTAACAGGGAAAGTACCACGTAAAATACTTTTGGTTTCCATTATGATGCTATTTGTTATTGGAAACGGACTGGCGTCTATAGCTCCCAGCTTTATAACATTAATTCTGGCAAGAATACTTACGGGATTGGCCCATGGAATTTATTTTTCCATAGGTTCTACCATTGCAGCTTCGCTAGTCCCCGAAGAGAAGAGAGCCACAGCCATTTCTATTATGTTTGCCGGACTTACTCTTGCGATTGTAACAGGAGTTCCTCTGGGAACATTTATAGGACAGCATTTCGGATGGAGAGCAACTTTCATAGGGGTTTCAATCCTTGGAATCATTGGGTTAGTAGCCAGTTTATTATTGGTTCCCAATACGCTAAAAAATGGGAAAACAGCTTCATTAAAAAGCCAGTTTAAGGTATTGGGAAATAAACGTCTGATTTTTGCCTTTTTAATGACTGCAATGGGGTATGGAGGGACGTTTGTCGTGTTTACTTATCTGTCACCTATTTTACAGAAAATTACAGGATTTCAGGAATCTACCGTTACTTTTATCCTTTTGGTTTATGGAATTGCCATTGCTTTAGGAAACCTGATTGGTGGGAAAGTAGCGAATAAAAATCCTCTGAAAGCCCTTCTATGGATGTTTGCCGCACAGGGATTGGTATTGCTAGCGTTTTATTTCACGGTAAGCAGTCCGGTTTTAAGCATCATTACCCTTTTTCTTTTAGGAGCTTTATCATTTGCTTCTGTTCCGGGACTTCAGCTATTGGTGGTACAAATTGCTGAAAAAGAACTTCCGGGAACCGAAGACGTTGCTTCAGGGATCAATATTGCAGCCTTTAATATGGGGATTGCAATCGGATCTTATGCAGGAGGAATGATTGTGACTTCTTCTCTAGGGCTGGAAAGTACACCCTGGATCGGAGCTTTGTTCCTGCTGGTAACAGTTTTGATTACAGCATACAGCATCCGCTTAAGTAAGAAAAATTAAGATTTCACGAATCGTTTTTATGCATAATACAAACCAGGATGCTAGAGGCATGTAAATGAAGAGGGAATCAATACATTGATCATGAAGATGGTGGTTTTATAAAGGCAGGTTTTTATCTGCCTTTATTTTGTATAGCAAGATTGACCGATTGACCTTAGGTTATTAAATCTCATAAATCTCTGCATCTGTAAACACAAAAAATGTGCTTTTCTTAGGTAGATTTTTGGTATCCAATCCTGTGAATTCACTAAAAGCAGGAAGTAACAATTGATTGTTGCTGAGCGCAAAGCAGGGAAGCCTGATATTTTTCACTGCAGAATTCAGCACAATTCCAGGGTGAATATGTCCGGTAATCTGAAACTCGGATCTTGTTGCATCAAAATCGTGAATAAAGGTAATCTCATTTGTTTCAAGAAATTCAGACTTATGGTTAAAGCATAATTTTTCCTCCAGTGCTTTTGAAATCCGGTCATGGTTTCCTTCAATAAGATAAAACTCTAGATCAGGATATTGGCTTTTCCAGGTACAGAATTCATCTACATCAGAATTGTCTCCGGCATGAAGTAAATCTCCAACTACAATAAATTTTTCAGGCTGGAAATATTCAATCAGTGCAGATAATCTTTCCAGATCACTTTTCATAATATGATTGGCCAGTGCAATTCCATTTTTACGAAAATGGGCCGTTTTTCCGATGTGCAGATCAGAAAGAATCAATGCTCTTTCTTTTTGCCAGAATACTGCCCGCTGATTGGTCAGAGTAAAAGTTTCGTTTTGGATGGAAATATTTTTAGTTGCTATAAACACTTGATGGATTGAAAAATGAATGTCTAAAATTAAACTATTTAGCTCATATTTAGCCAACTTTACGGCTTACATGAAATTTTTCATCAAAAACATACGTCAGTGGAAAGCCGGTAGCAATTTCTCTTTCTAAAATTTCTTCAGGAGAAAGATGCTCCAGATCCATAATTAAGGCACGAAGACTATTTCCGTGGGCCACAATTAATACATTTTCGCCCTGTTTTAATAATGGTCTTATCTGGCTTTCAAAATAAGGGATCACTCTGTTGTAAGTATCTTTAAGGCTTTCTCCACCTGGTGGAACTACATCAAATGACCTGCGCCAGGTATGAACCTGTTCGTCACCATATTTCAGAGCGGTTTCTGCTTTGTTTAGCCCTTCCAGATTTCCGTAAGAACGTTCGTTTAATGCTTTGTCTTTGATGACCGGGATGTTGGGATTTCCAATTTCATTCAGGATGATAGACAGGGTATGTTGTGCTCTGATTAATGCAGAAGTGAATGCAATATCTATTCTTTCTCCTTTTAAAGCAAGTCCTGCTTTTTTTGCTTCTTCAATACCGGCTTCAGTTATATCAATATCTTTCCACCCTGTAAATCTGTTTTCCAGATTCCAGAGTGACTGTCCGTGACGGACTAAGAACAATTTTTCCATTTTTAAATTTTATTTAAACTTCTAAGAAGGTATACTCTAAGTTACGATGATTATTTAAACTTATCAAGAAAATTAACGTAGAATATTAGGTAATGAATAAGATTTAAAATAGAGGGGATTTATTGAAAAAAATATTGAATTAATTATCAAAGATCACTTATATCAGACATTTTTAGCATTCTTTTAATTCTCGCATCCAGCCCTTCACTTGAAAGCGTTTGTCGTAAACTGTCCACTTTAATTGGAAAACTCAACGGAGTAAATGATCGGGAATGTTTTAAAATAATTTCAGATTTTTCAATTCTTTTAAAAGCTTCTACAAGACGCTGTTCCTGAAGTTGCATATTAAAAACTTCTGTATACGCTTGTTTTATTAAAAAGTGATTAGGATCATGGTCTTCCAATACTTTAAAAATCAATCCGGCAGAACTTTGTAATGATTTGTTAGAACGTTGTTGCCCTGCATAATTTTGAATCACCATTCCAGAAATCACCGCAATATCACGAAATTTTCTCCTTGCCATTTCCGCAGAATTGATACTTGCGATCACATCATTCATCAGATTCTCTCTGCTTAAAATCTGTTGAAGATTGTCTTCATTTAAAGGAATTTCTTTATCGCTGAAGAGTTCAAATCCATAATCATTCATCGCCATAGAAAAGGAGATTGGGGCAAGTTTTGAGATCCGATAGGCAATCAGAGCAGCCATTACTTCGTGGACGAGACGTCCTTCAAAAGGATACATAAACAAGTGATATCCTTCACGGTTTTTAATCAATTCCACCAAAAATTCATCTTCTTTGGGAATATGGGAGTTTTTTTCCTGATTAATTAAAAGCGGGTGTAAAAATTTAAGCTCTTTTTCCGAAGCTTTCGGATTTAAGGCATGCGAAAGTTTTTCTCTCAGAAAATGTCCCAGATTGGAACTCAAAGGAAGTCTTCCACCAAGATAGCTCGGAACCAGGGCTCTTCCTTTAGCTGCCCTCACATATACCGTCATGTCTTTGATAATCACTACTTCCAGTGTACGTCCGGCCAGAATAAATTTTTCTTCTTTTTTTAATTTTGAAATAAAATATTCTTCAATCATTCCGATATAGCCACCGGAAATAAATTTTACTTTCAGCATGGCATCACTTACAATCACGCCCATATTCATACGATGGAGCATAGCGATTTTTCTTGAAGTTACTTTATAAAGACCGTCTTCCATAATGACGATTTTATGGAACTCTTCATAGCTTTTCAACACACTGCCGCCAATGGTAAGAAATTCCAGAATACTTTTCCATTCTTCTTCAAGCATTTCCTGAAATGCATATACTTTTTTAATTCTCTGATACAACTCATCAGGGTAAAAGCCGTCTCCAACCGCCAATGTCATCATAAACTGAACCAGCACATCAAAACATAAAACCTGTGGCTCTCTGGGCTCAACAACTTTTTGTTTTACGGCTTCTTTTAGAGCTGAAACTTCAATCAGTTCCAAAGAATGGGTGGGAACACAATAGATTTTGGAGGTTTCAAAAGGAGAGTGGCCGCTACGTCCGGCTCTTTGAAGAAAACGTGCAACTCCCTTGGCAGAACCAATTTGAATAACCGTATCTACAGGTTTAAAATCAATTCCAAGATCGAGAGATGATGTAGAAACTACGGCTTTTAATTTTCCGGAACTCAAATTTTCCTCAATCCAGATTCTTAAATGAGCATCAATAGAGCTATGATGGATGGCAATCTGCCCTGCAAAATCAGGACAAGCATCCAATAAAAGCTGATACCACATTTCGCTCTGACTTCTGGTATTCGTAAATACAATGGTGGATTTTGATTCCAGAATAATGGGAACCACTTTATCTGCAAGTTTGTTCCCAAGATGTCCTGCCCAGGGCAATATCTCAATTTCATCCGGAAAAACAGGGAGAATATCTATCTTTTTCTGCTCTTTGGCTGTAATTTTTGTCTTTTTAACATCATACGGAATAAGCACTTCCATGGCTTCATCCAGATTTCCAATGGTTGCGGTGATGCCCCAGATTTTGATCTTCGGAACATATTTTCTAAGCTGCGAAATCCCGAGTTCTACCATAACTCCACGCTTTGAACCTAGTAATTCGTGCCATTCATCCACTGCTACACATTTCATATCCTTGAAAAATGTTTCATTATTTTTCTGTGCAAGAAGCAGGTGAAGGCTTTCAGGAGTTACAACAAGAATTTCAGGCATCTTTTTTACCTGCTGCTGCCTTACTTTCGGATCCGTATCTCCGTTTCTTACGCCTACAGCCCAATCAAGCCCAATTTCATCAATAGCTTCCTGCATCGCTTTTGCAATATCTTTGGATAGAGACCGGAGCGGCGTTATCCAGATCATTTTTAATCCTTTTTTATATTGTTCGGGATGATTCAGGAAATCTGAAATTAAGGCTAAAAAAACAGAAAATGTTTTTCCAAAACCTGTAGGAGCAACGACCATTCCGCTGTATCCGTTTCCAAATTTCTTCCAGGTTTCCAGCTGAAATTTGAAAGGGGAAATACCTTTATCGGTCATCCATTGTTGAATGATCTTTAATCCATTGGTATGTTCGAAAGTTGCCAATTCTATTTTTATTTAATTTTTAACGCTAAGACGCTAAGATTTTATAGGATATTATTTGTTTTTCGTTCGCAAGGGCGTTTCACTCAGCGAAGACAATGTCTTACTATTCATGAACATAGTGCCTTTGCGAACAAAAAATATTACGCTTAAGCAAAAAGTCATTGCGCCATTGCGTTACAATAATTACTGTATTAATTTTTTAATCTCTTCCAAATCATCAATTTCGTCTACAGTTTTATCTTTCCTCCATCTTACAATTCTAGGAAATCGTAGGGCTACACCGCTTTTATGACGGTTGCTGAAACCTATGCCTTCAAAAGCAATTTCGAAAATCAGTTCCGCTTTTACCGTTCTTACAGGACCAAATTTTTCAATGGCATTTTTGGTAACAAACCGGCTCACCTCCATGATTTCTTTATCCGTTAATCCTGAGTAGGCTTTGGCAATGGTCACCAAGCTATCTCCGTTCTTCACTGCAAAACTATAATCTGTGTAATAAGCACTTCGTCTACCGCTGCCTTTTTGGGCGTAGATCAAAACTGCATCAATGGTAAAAGGATTGATTTTCCACTTCCACCAGTCGCCTTTTTTCCTTCCGGAATGATAAGGTGAATTTTTTTGTTTTAACATCAATCCTTCGCTGTTTACTTCTCTTGAATTTTCACGAAGCGAATTCAGCTCTTCCCATTTTTCAAAATGCAGACTTTGGGAAATACTGATGCGTTCGGGATTCTCATTCAATAATAATTCTTCAAGTAAAGCTCTTCTTGCGGAGATTGGTTTTTCTCTCAGGTCGTTGCCTTCCAGTTCCAGCAAGTCGTAGACAAAGACTTCTATGGGGATTTCTGAGAGCATTTTTTTAGTTAAAGTTTTCCTGTTTAATCTCTTTTGTAACTCATTAAAATTTAAAACCTTACTATCGTTTACTGCAAGTATTTCTCCATCCAGTACAAAGTTGCCTTTCATTGCTTTTATGGCATCTGTAATTTCCGGAAATTGTTCTGTAACGAGTTCTTCACCTCTTGACCAGATGAACACTTCATCGTTTCTTCTGATGATCTGCCCACGTATTCCGTCCCATTTGTATTCTACCAGCCATTCATCAGGATTTCCCAGTTCTTCAGTTTCTTTTTCCAAAGGATAGGCAAGGCAGAAAGGATAAGGTTTTGAGTTGTCAGGATTTATATTTTCCGCATCAATAAGCTCTTTGAAAGTGACTTCATCCGGTAACCATTTTCCCATTAAACTGTGCATGAGCGCACTAGATTCCTGCCCGGAAAATTTTGTCAGTGCATTGATTAATGTTTTATCTGATACTCCAATCCGGAAGCTTCCGCCAATTAATTTATTGAAAATCAAACGCTCGGTATAATCCAGACCATTCCATGATTGCAGTACAAATTCTTTCTTTTCTGTATCTGTTTGGCCCTTCAGATTAACAATATCATTCATCCATTCTGATAATGAACGTTCTATTTTTTCCTGTGGAGGCGGGAGAATTAATGATAACGTTTCTCCAAGATCGCCTACTGCAGAATAAGATTCCTGAAACAGCCAATAAGGAAGTTTTGTGATTTCCAGCGCCCATTCTTTCATGTAATTGGTATTGACATTTCTCTTAGGTCTTTTGCCGGTAAATAAAGCGATAAACCATACTTTATCTTCATCAGGAGCGCGCTCGAGATAATCAATGATGGCATCAATTTTAGCATTGGTTTTATTGGTTGTTTCCAATGCGTTGATAAGGTCTGCAAAATGTCTCATGATTCCGGATTTTGTGAGATTTCTTTTTCAGATTCTTCTTCATCCTCACCGTAAAGTGTTTCTACAACATCTGCTTTAATTCCTGTTTCATTCAGATATTTGGAAAAAACTTCCGTCTGTCCGTGAGTAACATGAACCAGCTCTGCTTCAGTTGCTTTTACTGTTTGTAACAATCCTTTCCAGTCTGCATGGTCACTCATCGCAAATCCTGCATCTGCACTTCGCCATCTTCTGGCGCCACGCACCTGCATCCATCCGGAACATATCGCTGTAGCCGGATCTGGAATTTTCTTAATGATATTACTGTCGAGCAAAGCAGGTGGTACAATCACAATTTCGTGTTCCATCTCTTTTGGGCGTTCTCTGAAATCTGCAATGGTATATTCTGGAAGTTCAATTCCTACTGTTTCAAAGGCTTCATTAAGCTTTCCGATGGAATAATGAACGTATATTTTCCCTAATTCTTTCACTGCTTTCATAATGCGTTGGGCTTTCCCTAAAGAATACCCGATGAATACAGAAGTTTTATTATTTTCTTTATTTTTCAGCACCCAGTTCTGGAGTTTTTTATTTAAATCCGGAACTTCCAGCCAGTTGTAAATAGGCAGTCCAAAGGTACTTTCTGTGACAAATTCATTACATCTTACCAGCTCAAAAGGTGTGCTCAATCCGTCATCCTGAACTTTATAATCTCCTGAGATTACTGTCACATATCCTTTATATTCAAGCTTTATCTGAGCAGAACCAATGATATGTCCGGCAGGGTGAAGTGAAAGTTTTACTCCATTGATGGTAATCACTTCTCCATATTCTACGCTCTGGCATTCGATATCGGTTCCGATTCTCTGATGCAGAATAGGTTTGGTAAAATGGTGACAAAGGTATTTTTTCATTCCCCAGCGGGCATGATCGGCGTGGCCATGGGTAATAACTGCCATGTCTACAGGTCTCCAGGGATCTATATAAAATTTTCCCTGTGGACAGTAAATGCCTTTTTTGGTAAATGTGATTAATTTCAATGGTGTGACTGGTTTAGAAAATAAGCTTCAAAAAGTTAACCAATTTACAATAAAGTGTTTATTTTTTTATTATTGTGGTATGAGATCTTATGAATCATTCCATATTGTAGGAATGATTATTCATAATAGGTTTTGGCTCCAATGGAATGTGTTAAAGAATAAATGGGCTGAAGCCCGTTTCTATTCATATCTTTAGTGTTAAATAATGAAAGGAAGGATTATAATAGGATTTTAAAGCATAAAAAAGCTGTTTCTATTTGAAACAGCTTGGATAGTTTATTTTTCATTCAACATATCGCTTACAAAGTCAATCCATTGATAATCGGGGATAGTTTTATCAATGAAATAGTCTGGCTGAATACCTTTTTCATCAATAGCCATATCAGGTATACGGAAGCTTTTGGAGAGTGCATATCCGAATTTAAATTCATTACATGGAGAATTTACAAAATACATATTGGAAATATCCAAAACACCTGCTGTAGTGGTTCCAAAAAGCTTTACTTTTTTGCTTTGTTTAGCGGCCAGTAAAAACTCTTCTGCTGTACTTCCGTTTCCTTTATTGATGATGATCCCTACATTTTTTGGGTAAGGTGAAATTTTATCCATTTTATTAATTCCTACCAAATTCCCATCGTCCTGCAGGCTTACAAACCTGCCCGGGTTTTGGCTGAGCTTATCATAAGCTTTCTTTAGATATTCTCTTTCCTCTGCAGGTATTCCATATTTCTGATAATTCTCATAAAGATCCAGCATCCTTTGATTATTCAGTTTTGTAGAATAAAATTGTGTTCTGACACTTCTGATAGGGTTTGTATAGAGATAAGGAATAATTTTGGCAAAGCTGTTATCGCTGCCACCGCCATTATTTCTGATATCAATAATAAGATTTTCTGTGCTTTCAATTTTAGATTGATTGGCTGTAATGACGCTATCTATATCTTTTCTCAAAGCACCGTTGAATGAAGGAATTCTCAAAAGTAGAGTCGTTTTGTTGAGTTCCTTCAGAAAAGGTTTTTGGGCTGTGATCGCTTGATAATATGTTTCAATACCTTCTTCTTTTTCAAATTTTGGAGAAACTCTTTTCAGGGTAAAGTCATTGATTTCAAGATAATTTTTTCCTACTAACCGTATGTTATTTATTTCCTGACTCGATTTGTTTCTTAAATAGTAAGTTCCTTTGGTTTTGTCAACATTGAAAATTAGTTTTAACTCGTTTGGTTTCCAGTTTTCAGCTCCGGATATGATGATAAAGCCTTTGTAGACTTCTCCCAACTTTTTAATTCCTATAGTGTAAGGCTCAGTTTCCCAAATTCCTTCAATGTCTGATTCTTTTTTATTTAACACTTCTTTTTTGAACTTTTCTATATCTACTTTTATCAGTTCTGTTTTGGTATTTTCATTCACAACCACTGGCTGAGTTTCCTGGATTTTATTTCCAATTTTTGAAATTGAAAAATGCCCGGATCTGAAGAACTTAAGCCATTCATAGATCGTCTGGGTACATTCCGTATCTGATTTTATATTTTTGATTCTGTGCAGAAAGTCATTGTTATGAGCCTGATAAGCTAAAACGCCCTTTTTATCAATAATATACTGATATCCGGCATCATTTTCCTCGAAGGTCTTTTTCACCCACAGATAATTACTTTCACAAGTGCAGTTTTGAGCTAAGCTAAAAGAAGAGGAGGTGAGAAGAATTAAAAAGAGTGTTTTAATTTTAAGCATATGTTCGTTATTAGTTATATTGTACAGGTTACCAATCTAACGATAATTCTATTTTTTTATGATGTAAAAAGGAGAGTTATTTGAAAAAACATTCTTTTCTGATACACTTTCTGAACTTTTCAGCAATATAAAAATGAACTTCCAGGCAATATTGACCTTTTTAAAATCTTTGAAATTTGTACCATCATTAAAAAAGAATACAATGAATAAAACAATTTTAATTACAGGTGCAGCAAGCGGATTTGGAAAGATAGCGGCTTTTGATCTTGCTAAAAAAGGACACAAAGTAATCGCCACTACACAGGTCTATCCTCAGATGAGTGATTTAATCCGTGAAGCCAAAGAACAGGATGTGAATCTTACAGTGGACAAATTGGATGTAACGAGCCAGAGAGATGTAGATTATATTTTAAAGAAATATAATGATATTGATGTTCTCATCAGCAATGCCGGAATTATGGAAGGTGGTCCGATTGCAGAGCAGCCCGTAGATATTATCCGCTCTATGTTTGAAGTAAATGTATTTGGTGCTTTAAATCTTGCACAGGGCTATATCAAAAAGTTTGTTGAAAAGAAGAATGGTAAGATTGTTTTCACATCTTCAATGGGAGGTTTATGGACCGTTCCTTATGTAGCTGCTTACTGTGCTTCCAAACATGCGTTGGAATCTATTGCAGAAGGACTGAGAACTGAATTAGCTCCATTCAATATCAAAATTGCAACGTGTAATCCCGGCGTATTTGGAACAGGTTTCAATGATAGAGGAGTAGATTCTATTTTCCATTGGTATGATCCGAAAATCAACTTTACTCCGGAATCAGCGTTTGATGGAGCAGCAGAATCTTTAGCACACCAGCTTGATCCTAAGTCTATGGCGGATGTTATTGTAAATGTTGCTTTAGATGACAACAGTAATTTTAGAAATGTACATCCAAAGGAAACTGAAGAGTTTGTAAAACAGCTTCAGGCAGATGCATGGACCACAAAAAGCTAATATTATGGAGTTGAATTATAAAACGGCAGAGAAAGCTTTACATGCAGCCAAAGAAAAAGCCTTATCAATGAATATTCCTGTGACTATTGCTGTGGTAGATATGGGCGGACACATTATTGCATTGGCCAGACTAGATAGCGTTTATGGAGTAATTGATTTTGCTGTTAAAAAGGCAAAAACAGCAGTGATGTTTGGAGTAAACAGTGAGGTGATGGGAAGCATTATTTCTGAAACCGGTTTTCATGGGTATGGAATGCTGAATTCAAATGAAGGGCTTCTGACTATTCCTGGTGGTGTTGTCATAAAAGATACAGCAGGAAATATTATGGGCGCCATCGGATCTTCAGGGGGGAGTCCTGAACAGGATAAAGAAATTGCGGAGGCAGGAGCTTATGCTATTGCTTAAATTTCAGATATTTGTATAATGGAAAATACTTCTGAAATCATATTTGATCAACTTGTTTATTCGTGTGCCTTTGAATCTTACAGAGGCCATGAGGAATTTATTCCGGATCATTTTCTTGGATTTCAGATCTCAGGAGAAACTCATGCTTTTCATGAACATGGTAAAACAGTAATCAAAGAGAATACAGTGGTTCTGGTGAGAAAAAATCAACTGATCAGAACGATAAAATATCCTTCGGCTCATGAAAAGTATCAGTTTGTTTCTATGACATTGGATGATGAAACGCTGAGACAGTATGCTACTGAAAACAAAATCAATGTAAGTGCCAAATTTCTTAGTAATGAACGGTTATTTTTTGAGCCTGATGATTTTTTTAAAAGCTATTTCGCTTCTCTTATTCCTTACATTAATAAAACAAAGGAAATTCCTCCAAAGTTAGCCGCATTAAAGGTGAAGGAAGCCTTAGAATTACTTTTGCTGAGCAATCCGGATTTTAAAAATCTTCTTTTTGATTTTTCTGAACCTCATAAAATTGATCTTAAGGATTTTATGAATAAAAACTTTATGTTCAATGTTTCTGTAGATGCTTTTGCAAGGCTCACAGGGCGTAGTCTTTCGGGGTTTAAAAGAGATTTCAACAAGACCTTTGAAATGACACCGAAACAGTGGCTGAAAGAAAAAAGATTAAAGGAAGCCTATTATTTGATTAAAAACAGAGATAAGAAACCTGCAGATATTTATCTTGATCTGGGTTTTGAGAATTTATCTCACTTTTATTCTTCTTTCAAAAAGAAATTCGGGGTGACAACTACTGAGATCTAACTTTTAACCATTAAAAAAAACACAATTATACTATAATTTAACTGTTGGAAAAGCGCAAAGACGCAAGAAAGGTTTTACAATGTGACAGTTCTAAAGCGCAAAGATTTTAGCTCCGATAAAATTTAATTCTGAATATTTCAAAATATTATTTTATTGTCTGTTGATTAATCATAAAATCTGCGAGAATCTGTCAATCATTTATGATTTTCCTATGTCTTTGCGTTTTCCTACATATTATTAAGGGATCATATTTTCTGATCTCAATCTTTCAAATACTTCTGTAAAAGAATCTACTGTACTTATATAAGTTGTAAAGCCCAATTTTCTGCTTTTAGACATATCACACATCACTTCCAGTGGTCTTCCCAGATCAAGATCAGTGTGCCACGCAGATGACAGATGGTTAAGGTTACTTTCTTTGAGATTATATTTCTCTGCAATGGTTTTCCATATTTCGTGATCATTTTCAACTTCTTTTTCAAGAGGTCTTATGGTACCATCGAAACCTTCAGCTTCTACACCGAACCAGTCTGCTAGTCTTTTCCAAAGCCATTTCCATCGGAAAACATCTCCGTTAGCAATATTAAAAGCCTGGTTTTTTGCAGATTCTGTAGATGAAGCCCACACCAATTGTTTGGCTAGTATTCTTGCATCAGTTACATCTGAAACACCATTCCACTGTGCCTCTGAACCCGGCCAGATGAATTTTCTTCCGGTTTCTTTACAGATGCTGGCATATGCAGCCAATGTAGTTCCGATATTCATAAGATTTCCTACGGCATATCCAACTACGGTGTGAGGCCTGTGAATACTCCATGTAAAACCATCTCTTTCAGAAGCTTTATAAACTTCGTCTTCCTGTGCATAATAAAAGTTGGGAAGTGGAAGTCTTGGATGTTCTTCTCTGACGGGTGTTTCCGGTAAAACTCCTTCTTTAGCATAAGCTTCAAATGGACCTAAATAGTGTTTAAGCCCTGTAACCAATGCCACATGCTGAACCGATTTTTTAAGAGATAAAATGTTTAGCAGATTTCTCACCAATAGGCTGTTGACACGGATGTTTTCTTCTTCAGTGTCGTTGCGCATCCATGTGGTAAAGTAAATATGAGTGGGAGAGATTCCTTCCAGTGCTTCTGCAAGGTTCTGCTCATTCAGAAGGTCTGCTTTAATGGGACGAAGCCCATCCATATTGGTGTTCGGGTTTCTGGATAATCCGTATGTTGTCCAGCCTTGTGCAATTAATTCTTCTGCAAGATTACTTCCTGTAATTCCGGTAGCACCTACTACCAATGCAATATTTTCCATAAGTATTGTAAAATTTCTTGTACAAAATTATGGTTGACAGCAGGCTCTTACGCTTGATGTGGATCATGCATTTGGATTGATTTGGATCAAGTATTATTTAAAGAATTCTTTTTACGGATTCTGCTTACGGTTTCCGGTGCAAGACCAAGGTAAGAGGCAATAAGGTTGTGTGGCACTCTTTTGATCATTTCCGGATTCTTTTGTGCCAGTTGAAGATATTTTTCTTCAGCAGTGTAGCTATTGGACACAATGAGTCTGTAATCTTTCGTTACGAGGCTGTTTTGGTATAAAATTCTGAAATAGCGATCCATTACAGGAATTTCCAGCATCATTTTTTCATAGTCTTCCAAGGTGATCATCAGTACTTCAGTTTCTTCAATCGCATCAATATTGAGTACCGATTTTTCCTGATTGATAAAGCTGTTGAAATCTGAAATCCACCAGCCTTCAAAGGCGAACATATTGATGTGCTCATTTCCTTTTTCATCCAGAAAATAAGACTTTAGCAGCCCTTTGCTTACAAAAGACAACGATTTGCAGATATCTCCTTCCTGAAGAAGATATTGTTTTCTGCGAAGTTTTTTAAGGGTAAAAAAAGACTGAACCTGATTCTTTTGTTCTTCCGTGATATCAACCTTATTTTCGATATGGGAAAGCAGAACTTCAAACATCAAATAAATATTTCATCAAAATTACTATTTTCAAACGCATCAAAACATTATTTTTCAAAATCATAGAGATTGATTCCTATTTCCTCATTTTTAATTTTTACAGTTCTTGTATTCAATGGATAGAAAATAAATTCCGCAGCTCCCTGAATTTTTGCTTCCAGAAGATGTCCTGCCAAAGCGGTGTAATCTTCTCTTCCGAGTGTAATATGAAGATGAAGAGTCAGTTTTCCTTCTATTTCAGAAACATTTCCGGAAATATTAGTGACTTCCATCTGTTCTTTGAAAGTCTTATCTACATATTTTTTGGTGGTTGGATTAAAGAATCGGAGAGTAGCTTCACTCACAGCTCCTATACCGGTTACTTCTCCTGCCTGGATGTTTTGGTTTTGAATAAAGTCCGTTAAACCTTCTACAATATTGGAATGATTATCAAGACTAACGATGTAAATCTGATTTACTTTTCTGGCAGACCAACGGTTTCCTTTGTAATTCATAATCTCTGTATTTATCCTATTGTTTTCAAATAATTGATGATTCCAATCACATCATCTTCACCAAAACCTTTGTTGTGTGCATTTTGATACGTTTGAATCAAAGCTTCGGACAGAGGATAATCTGCTCCTGCATCTTTTGCAAGAAGAATGTCTTTCAGCATCAGATCAAGGGCAAATGCCGGAGCGTACTGGTCAGTAATTAGCATCGGTGTTTTTACTTTGGTAGCACCGCTTCCACTGGCACTTTCGTTGATGATTTCCAGCATGTCTGATCGTTCAATTCCTAATTTTCCGGCTAATAAAACAGTTTCCGCCAGTCCCTGATAAATAGTGGACAGAAAATAATTGATAGAAAGTTTTCCTGCGATTCCTTTTCCGTTTTCACCCAAATGTTTTACAGATTTTCCCATTTTCAAAAGATAAGGCATGGCGCGCTGAATGTCTTTTTCTTCGCCTCCTGCCATAATGATCAGTGTTCCTTCTTTTGCCGGTAAAGTACTTCCTGCTACGGGAGCATCAATAAACGAAGCTTCTTTTATTTTGAGAGTGGCAGCGGTTTCTGTGGACGTTTCCGGAGAAATAGTACTCATATCCACAAAGAGTTTTCCCTGAATGTTTAAAGGAAGAATTTCTTTATATACTGCTTTTACAGCATGGTCATTGGTTAACATTGTGAAAATAATATCACTATTTTGTACAAGGTCTTTAATTTGGGTGTAGACTGTAGATTTTTCTTCAAAATCTTTGGCTTTTTCTGATGATCTGTTATAAACTGAAAGTGGAAATTCCGCTTTTTCAATATTTTTTGCCATAGGGTGGCCCATATTTCCTAATCCGATAAATCCTACTTTTTCCATTATCCTATCTTTTATTTTGTTATTAATTAAGTTTGTATATTTTCAATCTCCTGGATGAAAAGGAGTTAGTTGAAAAAGTAAATCAATGAAAGTATAAAATACCATTGTTTTGCAGCAAAATATCGACCAAATAGGTATTTTACAAAATTAAGTTTTAATTATATTTTTAAGCATAAACTTTTAAAACCGGATAAACTTTCAGAAATTTGCAACAAATAAGAATCAATGAGGATCGTAGATATAGAGAACTGGAACAGAAAAGAACATTTTGAATTTTTTTCTAACATGGCAAGCCCTTATTTTGGATTTACAACAGAGGTAGACTGTACACACGCCTACAGTACAGCAAGAGAAAAAGGGTATTCATTTTTTGCCTATTATTTTCACAAATCTATGGTGGCGATCAATAGAGTAGATGAGCTAAAGCTGAGAATTATTGATGGGCAGGTGATACAGTTTGATACCGTTCATGCTGGTAGTACGATTGGAAGACCGGATGGTACTTTCGGTTTTTCATTCACTCCTTTCTCAGAAGATTTCGAAACATTCAATGCAGCTCTGCAGGAGGAGATAAAAGGAGTACATGAAAGTACAGGGTTGAGACTTAGCAATGAAAGGTTGGGGAAAGACCACATCAGGCACACCACCATTCCATGGAACTCGTTCAGTGCGATATTGCATCCTACTGATTTTAACACAACAGAATCGATTCCTAAAATTGCTTTTGGAAGATTCAACATTCGAGAAGGAAGAAAATATCTTCCGGTGTCAATTGAAGCACATCACGGATTGGCAGATGGAATTCACCTTTCCCGATATCTGGAAGAGTTTCAGAAAGAGTTGGATCAATAACTGCAGCCTATAACATTTTAAGATTGATGAAATAAAGATAGTTGCAGTTCTATTTTCACCATTTCTCTTATTTCATTGTGGAAAACCGTAAAAAATATTTCCAGATCTTCAATACATTTGAGTCATTATATTACTTATATTAGAAAATTGATTGATAATCAAAAAACTAATTAACTAATAAACACAATTGTATTAAGATGAGCGATTTTGAAAACCTTGATTTACAGGTTCTTACTTCCAAAGCAAGAGCAGACAAAGCCATTAATTCTTTAAAAGGACTTTTATTAGGCATTCTTTCCGATAATATTATTGATGGCAAAGAAATGGATGAACTCAGATTATGGGCCAAAGAGCATTATGATCTGATTAACAGAAATCCATTCCGCGAATTTATGCTGTTAATTGAAAATACTGTATCCAACGAAATTCCTGCTAAGGAAGCTGTTGAAGATCTCTACTGGCTTTGTCAGAAATATGAACATGACAGTATATACTATAATGGAATTACATCAGATTTACAGCTTTTGCAGGGGATCTTTCATGGCATACTGGCTGATGGTATCCTCAATGATGAGGAAATTTTTAAGCTCCACGAATGGTTGTCTGAAAATGAACATTTGAATTCATATTACCCTTATGATGAAATCAGGAGCCTTGTTTTATCCATCGTTGCAGACAAGAAAATAGAAGAAGAAGAAAGAGCTGTTCTTACAGCTTTTATTAAACAGTTTGTTGAGTTGAAAAATACAGACATTGCTGAAAAAGTAGAAAAAGATACCGAAGGTGTTTCTATTTCTGGAATTTGTGCTGTAGATCCTGAAATTATTTTTGAAAATAAAACCTTCTGTATTACCGGAATTCTAAGCAGAGGCAACAGAAGTGAGCTGCAGAAGGCTATTACCAATAAAGGTGGGATTTCTGTGAATAGCATCTCCAAAAAGACAGATTATCTGATTATCGGGGATACGAACAATGCCTGCTGGAGTTATTCGTGCTATGGAAGAAAAGTGGAAAAAGCTTTAGATCTCAGAAAATCTGGGCACACCATTATTTTAGTTCATGAGTTTGATATTTTTGATTCTATTTGAAAAAGCTCTTCAGAATAGTTTATAATGATAACCCCACAAATACACTATGTCGAACGATAAAGTTTCATCACCTACAGATCCTTTTATTATCGATGTTTCCGGAAATTCTGAAATTCCCATTGATTTTGGAAATGAAAATTTTATTGCTGTGAATCCTGAGGATCAACATCGGTCTTATGATCCAGACTTATGGAAAATTGGTAAGAAATACAGCCGAAAACTTAATCTTAATGAGAATCAGACTGCCATACTCGATCCTTTGTCTTTTTCTAATAATGTGTTCAACGAGATTGAATTTTGCAGAATACAAATTATAAAGCAGTTCTTAAGATCAATAGACTACCTTTATGCCAACTGTATTCCGGTCAATAAATCATATGCAACTGTCATTGATGAATTGTCGGAAATCATCGTCTGTCTGCGTTATAACTATAAAAAAGACAGCCTGAACTACAGTTATATTTACAGTTCTGTACAGACAGAAATTTTCAATCATATTTTAAAACTATGTGAAAATAATGTCCGTGAAGTGTATGGTATCAAAAGGAAAATAAATACTGATTTCAATTATACTGATCAGGATATTCTTTATCAGTACAATAAAAAAATCGTTTTAAAGCTTGAAAATTTCCTGATCGAAAATCAATTTCAGATTCTTGATGCGGATTACAAAACCAATATTATTCTTAATGAAAATAATACCAACCGCTGGAAGTCAAAATTTGAACTGATTCGGGATGATTATTCTAATCCATTAGCCTTTGAGAGAGAAATTTTCAGACTGACAGATGTTAATATCAAAAATCCATCTGTAGATGCAATCTTTTTTGAATCTTCAAAATTTGTGGCAGAGCATGACAAAAATTGTGCATTGAGACTTTATATTCATTATTTAGAAAAGGATCTGAATTCTCCTAAATTTGATAAAAGGGAATTTCCGAAAAACATTCAGAAAAACCTGTTTTTTACTAAAGAATTACTTTCTGACTTTGAAAAGATCCTGAA
Organism: Chryseobacterium indologenes; assembly: GCF_002025665.1. Classification (GTDB taxonomy): domain Bacteria; phylum Bacteroidota; class Bacteroidia; order Flavobacteriales; family Weeksellaceae; genus Chryseobacterium; species Chryseobacterium metallicongregator. The sequence continues at coordinate 2,419,339 of NZ_CP018786.1, forward strand.
TGATTTTATAGCTGACAGAAATATGAATGCAGCCCTTGAGAAAATCAGTCAGTTCTATCTTCCTAAAAGAAAGAGAATTAAGATTGATCATGATGCAATTAAAAATATTCAGGCACAACATTCTGAAACAGCGGATATATTAGGCCAGATTCTCAATGATGACAGCGAAGAAGAAATACTTTTCGTACAGCAAACAGAATCTGTTGATGAAGAAGAATTAATAATAACCATTACTCCACAGATATCAGAAATTGAGGTTTGCAAATACAGGAATGATCTTCATTTAACCGATTTACAAAAAGATCTTCTTGACTTATTTGAAAAGCATAGTTTCAATATCCCACAGGAAGAACTTCAGGATTTTATTAAAATAAAAGGCCTCTTTATGGGTTCTACCATAGATTCCGTTAATGAATGCTGCTTTGAACTTCTTGATGATATTCTGATTGAAGAAGAAGACGGATACTTTATTATAAACACAAATTATTATAAAAAACTTTTAAACAATGATTGACAATATTAAACCAAAAGAAGCTACTTCTATTATCAACTCTCTGGTAAGCGGTGTAGTACCTAAAATAGGAGTACAACATATTACCGTTGGGAGATCTGAAGAAATTAATGCTTTTATAAGTTCTCTGGATGATGTTAAAAACGGTCTCAGTCTGGTAAAATTCTGGATCGGAGATTTCGGAAGTGGAAAATCTTTTATGCTTCATCTTCTAAATACAGTGGCTTTAAAACAAAAATTTGTGGTAGCCAATGCTGATTTCACACCGGATAACAGACTTTACTCTAATGATGGGAAAAGTGTAATCCTATATTCTGCGATTATGGACAATATTGCCATCCAAACGAAACCAGAAGGCGGTGCTTTGCAGACTTTACTTGAAAAGTGGATTGAGCAGGTGATTGCAAAAACAGCAGAAGAAAACCATTTATCCTTGTTAGAGATCCGAAATGATCAGTACCTGGAGCTAATTCAGAATTCTATTATGAAAACAGTCAACGAAATTACAGAAGTGGGCGGTTTTGACTTTGGTTCTGCTATTGTTAAATACTATGAAGGTTATATCAAAGGAGATGAATTATTGCGCAGAAATGCCCTGAAATGGTTGAAAGGAGAGTATAGCACTAAGACAGAAGCAAGACAGGATTTAGGAATCAGAGAAATCATCAATGATTCCAATTATTATGACATGCTTAAAAACTTTTGTAAACTTTTTGTAAGCATGGGTTACAGTGGTTTTATGATCAATTTGGACGAAGCCATCAACCTCTATAAAATTTCTACTATGGCTTCGCGTGAGAAAAACTATGAGAAAATTTTATCTATATATAATGATTGCTTTCAAGGGAAAGTAGCTAATCTTTTCATCAATTTTGCCGGAACAAAAGAATTTCTGGAAAACGAAAGAAGAGGTTTGTTTAGTTATAAGGCTCTGAAATCAAGACTGGAAGCCAATAAATTTGAAACTTCTGAATTCCGTGATTTTGCACAGCCTGTGATTAAGCTGATGCCTTTGAACCATAATGAAATATTTGTTCTGTTAAAAAAACTGAAACTTATTTTTGATTTTAACTATAAAATAGAACTGAATATTACAGATGAGGAGATTTCCACTTTTATGGAAGAAATTTTCAACAAACCAGGGGCCGCAGAATTCCTTACACCAAGAGAGGTGATCAGGGACTTTTTGAATATCCTTAATATTATCAGACAAAACCCGGAAGTTGATAAAAAAAGACTTTTTGGAGAAATTGAAATCACAGATGAAAGACCAAGTGATCTTATTCTGTTAGACAGTATTGAAGAATTATGACGGCTTTCAATTTACTTTCAGAACCAATCAGGAAATATATCCGGGATAAAAAATGGGAAAGTCTTAGACCTATTCAGGAGGCATCCATTCAAAAAATCATTTCTACGGACAATAATTATATTTTAATATCAAGAACAGCTTCAGGGAAAACTGAGGCTGCTTTTCTACCTATTCTTTCTAAGGTGAATTTTAAAGAACAAGGTGTAAAAGTACTTTATATTTCACCACTTATTGCCTTGATTAACGATCAGTTTCTCAGGGTAGAAAGTCTCTGCGAATATCTGGATGTTCCTGTCACAAAATGGCATGGTGAAGCTTCTAAAGGAGCTAAAGACAGACTTTTGAAGAATCCGGAGGGCATTGTTCTTATCACTCCGGAATCTCTGGAAGCAATGTTTGTCAATAAACCTTATAATATACGCCATCTGTTCTCTGCCCTGAATTATGTGGTTATTGACGAAATTCATTCTTTTCTAGGTTCAGACAGAGGAACTCATTTACAATCTTTATTGAATCGACTTCAAAAAGTAAATGGTAAAAAGTTCAGTGTTGTCGGGCTTTCTGCAACGGTAAGTGATACAAATCAGTATATTGAGCTGAAAGAATTTTTTGGGGATAGTGAGCATACAAAAGTTATTAGAGATACTACTCCAAAACCAATTAATGTGGTATTTAAATATTTCCCAGGCTCTGTTGAGGAACTGCCTTTGCCATTATTAAAAGACCTTTACATCCGAACCAGAGAAAGTAAAGTTTTAATATTTCCCAATGCCCGTGGAAGAGTAGAAGAAGTTGCGGTGAAGTTGAAACAAATTTCAGAAAAAGTAGGGGGACACAAAAATTATTTTTCACATCATTCTTCTGTAGATAAAGAAGTTCGTGAATATGTTGAGTTTTTTGCTAAAAATTCAACGTTACAGAATTTTTGTATTTCCTGTACTTCAACATTGGAATTAGGAATAGATATTGGTAATGTAGATGAAGTGGTACAGATTGATGCTACCCATAGTATTGCTTCACTTATTCAGCGTGTAGGAAGAAGTGGTAGAAGAGAAGGTAAAGCCAGTAATTTATTCCTGTATGCAACAGAAACATGGAGCTTATTACAGTCTCTGGCATGTTGGATGCTCTATCAGGAACATTATATAGAGCCTGTTTATATCAACAAAAAGCCATATGATGTAATGGTTCATCAGCTTTTATCTATTGTTAAAAGCTCTTCCGGAGTTTCTTTATCTAAGCTTGTAGAAGAAATGAAAGGAAATTCTGCCTTTACAGAAATTAGTATAGAAGAAACAGAAGAAATCATCAGCCATCTTATTGCTATTGATTTTTTTGAAAAACTAGGAAATGAATTGATCATTGGTATAGATGGAGAAGAAGTGGTAAACACGAAAGAGTTCTACAGTCTTTTTAGTACTCCTGTGTTTTTTAAAGTAGCCAGTAACGGAGTGAAAATTGGAGAATTACCTTTAACTCCACAAATAAGAATAGATGAAAATATTTATCTTTCTGCTAAAATATGGAGCATAAAAGATATTGATTATCAGACAAAAAAAATAGAGGTAATCCCTGCCCGAGATGGTAAGAAACCTAAATTTTTCGGAGATGCTGCGGATACAGTTCATCAGATCAGAGAAAAAATGTTTGAAATACTTATTTCTAAAGAACAATATGAATTTCTGGATGATGTTGCTCAACAAATCATTATTCTTTTACGAAGTGAATTTTCTTCTTTTACCATCAGTGATTTCAAAAAGGAAAGACCTTTGTTGGAGCATAATGAAAAGCTTACTTTTTATTCTTTTACAAGTTCAAGAATTAACCGTACTATAGAATTGTTATTGAATAGTCTGAATATAGAGAATGTATTGGATCCTCAAAAAAGTGCTTTTGAAATAGAAAACTATACCACAGAAGAACTAAAAATAGCCTTCATTAGTTCTGATATAGAGCAAAATATTAATAAAATACTGAATGATTTATTAGAAAACAGACCTGAAATTATTGATTTTTCTAAGTGGGGGAAATATCTTCCTATATCTTATCAGGTGAAATTATTAAAAGAAAAATATTTCGATTTTGAAGGCTGTAAGAATTATCTTCAGGACTTGAAAATAATAAAGAATAAAGAGCAATAATAAAAAAAGCCGGACTCAGCCCGGCTTTTGCCTTTTAATAATAAATCTTCCCGCGTTCTATTTTCAAAATTTGATCCTTTTCCATATGTTTTATGGTTCGTATAACTGTTTCTACACATAATCCGGTAAGTGAAGCAAGCTGTTGGCGGGTAAGGGGAATCTGGAAAGAATAAGGGGTTTTATCGTCATGGTAGCTTTTCAGATAATCCATCAGGAGTTTTAGTTTGGAAACAGGGTTTTGGAATGAAAGATTATAAAGCATGATATATTTATAATACATTCTTTCAGCGAGACATTGATAAACATTTAATGAAATTTCAGGGTTATTCCGGAGCAGCTCCATAAAGTTCTGTCCCGGCATTATAAAAATACTTGAATCTACCATTGCAACAGCGTTCATAGGATAAGGTCTGTTGACAAAAAGTAAGGATTCTCCAAAGCTATGACCATCTGAGAATATATTTTGGATAAACTCTTTCCCGTTTTCTGTATAATTATTGAGTTTAATTTTACCTTTTTGAATCTGGTAATAATATATTGGTGACTCTTCTTCACGGAAAATAATAGCTTCTGCTTTATAGTCTTTAATTTCTGCTCCAAACGAGATGAGTAAATTTTCAGGGATCATAGTTGTTATTTATTTTCAGCTAAAATTTTAAATATCTCTTTGAGAGATTGCCTGATGCTTCAAAATTTTATAGTAATAAAGGAACACCCATTTTATTTATTTCTCCTATGATGTGGTACCATTCATATACCACATATATTTAGTTTTTTCCGATAAATAGGTTGAAAACATTGATCGAGATCATAAAAAGTTAACGGAATAACAGACTACATTTACTTCCTATCAAAACAGAAACGCAAATAATGGGAAACAAGTTGATAAAAGCAATTATGATATTTCGACTCAATATATAACGTGGTATCTATGTGGTACACGTATTTAATAAAATTTTAATCATTTTCTCTTTCTTTGCCTGTATAAAAATGGAAAGAAATTCATATGTGTAATTTTTTTAACATAATCATTCAATAAATGCGGGCTATACATCATCAATCGTTGCGTAATATTGATTAAAAGCTATAGAATTTTGAATACATAAAAATTATTTTGTTCCCAATGTTGATTCGGTAAAACACAAATTGAACAGTGAAAAAAAGACTTTGTACAGATTCACAAGAGATGTGGCATCTGAAATAAGAGATGAAAAAGTATTATGAAAAATAGAAAACCTGAAACTAACTTAGAGGATTTAACCCAAAAGATTCTTGTACAAGACGAAATAATGGCATTAGCCAAAAGCAATTCCCCTCGTCTCTTAAATAAATTCCGACTGGTTTATCCCGATTTTTTTAAAAAGTTATCTGATATACAGCCTTCCCTTAAAAATTCTGAACTGATCTTTTGTATTTACCTTAAGCTCAATATGACTACCAAGGAAATTGCAACCTGTATTTTTGTTACCCCAAAAGCAATACAAAACAGGAAAAACAGGATCAGAAAAAAACTCAATATTCCTTCTGAATTTGATATCTATAAATGGTTTAATGAAATTTAAACCATTTTTTATATTTAAACTTCTACTACAGATTTCTCCAGATCATGATACAAAAGAATTTTCCAGTTGTTCTCTCTTGCTTCCTTTTCCCATGTAAGTCTTAATTCCATTGCTTTTCTGCCATCGAAATCACTTTTATAGGCTAAATGATATTTTAAATAAGAAGCCTGCGGAAGATCATCAGCTCCATAAAAAACAGTTTCCCCATTTTCCCTGATCCAGAACACCTGCATAAAAGGAGTATGTCCGCCAACTACTTCATATGAAATTTCGTCTGTGATCTGTCCCTGATCTTCATTCATCCATATGATATTAGGAAGCTGAATTAGTTTTTCCAGCACATCAAAATCAAAAGAAGGATTTCCTTTCTTTTCCATTGCAAAATCCAGTTCACGTTTCTGAATATAAATCTGAGCATTGGGAAAAGCAGCCTCAAAACCATTTTCTGTAAGCTTTACAGCTCCTTCAATATGATCTTTATGAAGATGGGAAAGCAATAACTTTGTGATCTGTTCAGGACGAATATTTTCCTTTTTAAGAATTTCTGAAACCATTGTATTTCTGGATTCATTTTTCCAGCCAATCCCAGCATCTAAAAGGATAAAATCATTTTCAGTAATGATAAGAAATGGCTGAACAGACATTTTGATTCCTCCGATTGTATCAAAATTTTCTTCTGTTAAAAGCGTAAAGTCTTTGGTTTTGCTTGCAGAAAAATTGCCTTCTTTAAGTGGAATAATTTTCATGCTGCAAATTTCCTTAATATTTCTAATATTTAAAAGGTTTTTCATCGATATATATGATCAATAAAAACAATCATAGAGGCAGAATACTGAAATCATTCTACTTATCGCAGCATTACTGATTATTCATAAGGATGTAAAAGATAAGACCGGAAATTTTCTTTTTTTAATGATTATATTTGATCTCTTAAAAATCTGACGATCTGCTGTCAGATGACTTTCAATTCAAATAAAAACTTTATACGTAATGCAGGAGAGTTCTTCCTATGGTATTTCCCGGACGGTCATCTGGCTTATGGCCGTTATTTCCGGGCTTGTAGTCGCCAACAATTATTATAATCAGCCTTTATTGGCACTCATCTCTGAAGAACTTCAGGTTTCCGAAAGTGCTGCAAGTAAAATTTCTGTCCTTACACAGATTGGCTATGCATTAGGATTGCTGCTGATTGTTCCTTTGGGAGATAAGTTTTTCCGCAAGAAATTAATTTTAATTGATTTGTGTCTGGTTTTCGGTTCACTTTTATGGATGACTTTTGCTACTCAGTTGTGGATGCTGTATGCAGCCAGTTTACTGATTGGAGCTACATCGGTTATTCCGCAATTATTTGTCCCGATTGCAGCTGAGCTTTCATCTGATAAAGAGAAATCAGCCAATATTGGGCTGGTTATGTCCGGATTATTGTTGGGAATCCTTCTTTCCCGTTTTATAGGGGGAATAGTAGGGGAAGTCTGGGGATGGAGAGCCATGTTTGGAATTGCAGCAGGACTGATGATCCTTGTTTGGTTAGCTGTTTATAAAATGCTTCCAGAGCTGTCTCCCAATTTTAAAGGAACTTATAAAGAGCTGATGCGTTCTGTAGCCCAACTTGCCAAAACACAACCGATTCTTCAGCTGGCATCCTTCCGTGGAGCAATGGCATTTGGATCAATGTGTGCTTTGTTTACCACATTAGTTTTTCATATGGAAAAGCCACCTTTTAATGCAGGATCTTCTGTAGTTGGGAGCTTTGGATTAGCAGGTGCTGTAGGAGCTTTAGCCGCAGCCAAAGTGGGAAAGCTTCAAAAGTATCTGGATATTAACCGGATAATATTGTACTCTTTATTGATTGTAATAGCAAGCTGGGGGTTTACTTATTTTGCCGGAGAAACCTATTGGGGGCTGATTGTCGGAGTAATTCTTGTAGATCTGGGAGTACAGTCAAGTCACATTATGAACCAGACCAATTATTTCCTTATCAAATCAAATGCTGTTAATAGACTGAATACCGTTTATATGGTGTCTTATTTTATCGGAGGATCACTGGGAACCTGGCTGGCTTCTATTGCCTGGCAAAAGGCTCAATGGACCGGTGTATGCTTCGTAGGAACGGCCTTTGGAGTTCTGGCTCTGATAGCGCACATCCTGTTTTGTAAAAAAGTAAATAAAGCATAAAAAGAAAAGTATTTTTTATCCTAAACCTATGTATTGCTTCGGAGGATTTTATCTGCGATAAAATCCTCCGAAGCTTTTTTATGATACTTCTTCTATATTTTCCTGTGCCTGCATCATTTCTCTGTGTTTTCCTCCCCATTCATCAAGCTGTTTCCAAATGGGGATCAGCTCTCTGGCAATATCCGTAAGTTCATAGTCTACTCTTGGCGGAACTTCAGCGTGGACAGTTCTTTTTACCAGGCTTTCTTTTTCAAGTTCTCTCAGCTGAAGGGTTAGCATTCTTTCCGTTATTCCTGAAATAGAGTTTCTAAGCTCACTGAAGCGTAATTTTCCGTCTTTTAACTTGTTTAAAATGATCAGCTTCCAACGCCCTCCGATTTTGCATACTGCATAGCTCAGATCACATCCCTGGATATACTTTTTATTGATATTATTCGTTGAGTTTTCTTTTATTTTGCCCATTACTTACAAATTTGTTAGTACCATACATTTAGCTGTATACAATGCAAATGTAAGGTTTGAGATTTAATTTTGTTCATCAAAACAGAAAATAACTGCAATAGGAAAGACAATAGCGCTCATGTTTTCCGTAGCAGCAACAACTTAAATCAAAATAAAAATGCAATTAACTCCTAAAATAACACAAATTTTAAATCATTTAGAAACCATACAACCCTTCAATCCACAGGATTCTTTAGACGGAGCACGCAAATTTCTTGAAACCATGTCTCTTCAGCTTAGCGGGAAGAAAGAATCAGTAGCTATGATTGAAGAACTGCATATTCCACAGGAAAATCATCAGATTCCTATCCGGATTTACCGTCCTAAAGGAAGAGATGTTCAACAATCGTCGGCTATTATTTATATTCATGGAGGATGGTTTATTGCTGGTGGTTATGAAACACACGATGCTGTAGTCCGTAAACTGGCTAATAAAACAGGATCCGTTATTATTTTTATAGATTACCGCCTTGCTCCCGAATATCCTTTTCCAGCTGGTTTAAATGATTGTATTGGTGGTGTAAAATGGGTATTTGAAAATGCAGAATTTTTAGGAATCGATCCTGATAAGGTTGGAATCATTGGTGACAGTGCCGGAGCAGCTTTATCAACGGCAGTTTCTACTCAGCTCGGAAAACAATTGAAATTTCAGGCCTTGATTTACCCTGCTGTAGACAATCAATTGAACTCAAAGACCTGGGAAATCTATGAAAACGGTCCGGTTCTTAACAAACAAGGCGGTATAGAAGCTTGGGCTGGCTATCTTCCGGAAAAAGAAAATGAAAATCCGCTCGCGATTCCTGTTTTAATTAAAGATTTTAAAGAAACGCCACCTACCTTAATCATTCTGGCAGAGCATGATCCTTTACTGGATGATGGAAAACAGCTTTCTGAAAATATGAAAAACGCAGGAGTTGAGCTTAAAGCAAGTCTTTACAAAGATATGGTTCACGGATTTATGCACATGGGAGAACTATTGGAAGAAGTACAGGCTGCAGTGAATGAAATGGCTGATTTTGCCCATCAAAACTTAAAATCTGACGAATAAAAAGGACTATGAAGAAATATGCATACATTGGATGTCTTGGATTTATAGCCGTTATTACAACAGAATTTGGTGTCATCGGAATTCTACCGCAAATTGCTGAGCATTATAAAATCAGTATAGACAAAGCTGGGTATCTCCTGAGTGCTTTTGCTTTAATCATTGCTCTTACAGGACCTTTTATGACCTTGCTTACCTCAGGTTTTGACCGTAAGAAAATAATGCTCACTGCTATTTTTATGTTTCTGATTACAGGATTTGTATCTTCTTTTTCACCTCCTTTCTGGCTGCTGATGTTGGTGAGAATTTTGCCTGCATTCCTTCAGCCGGTATATATTGCGACCGCATTATCTGTGGCTGTTTCTCAGGCAGATGACCGTAAGAAGAATGAACTCATGGGGATTGTTTTTAATGGAGTAGCCGTTGCCATGGTTACTACAGTTCCTTTTGCAACATGGATTGCAGGTCTGTGGTCCTGGGAATATTCATTTATGATACAAACTATAGTCAGTTTGATTGCTCTGGTTGTCATTTATTTCCTTCTTCCTCCAATGCCTGTAAAGGAGAAAAAATCTTATGGAAATCAGGTCAGAATATTGAAGCAGCCTCCATTTGTACTCAGTACACTGACTAATTTTTTCATGATTACGGCTTGGTTTTCTACTTACAGTTATTTCGCAGATTATCTGAACAAAGCCAAAGGAATGGATACTTCAATGGTAAGCTATATGCTCTTGTTATTTGGAATTATCGGAGTATTTGCCAATGGAGTAGCCGGAAAAATGCTCAATAAAAATGTGGCAGCTACAACAGCTATTTTTCTTTCCGGAACTATTGTAGTACCTGTTCTTCTCTATTTTTCTGACGGAAATATATGGGCAACAATTGTAGTTATAGGAATCTGGGGATTTCTTTATTCACCTAGCTTTTTGAATGCATCCACCTATATGATCTCTTCAGCACCAGACTCATTGGAGTTTGCCAACAGTCTTGCCACATCATTTGGAAATCTTGGGGTGACGCTGGGAACTACAATTGGAGGATGGGTTATCGTAACAAAAGGAGTAGAGTACATTCCTTGGATAGGTCTTGTTTTTGGACTTCTTGCCTTTGCAATGATGATTCTAAAAGGGATAATGGAGAAGCGCAGTCAGGTACTCTCCACCTGTCAGAATTAAACTGTAATGATTTTTGTTACATTAAATAAAATAGACTATCTTTGTACTATTAATTTGAAATTGATTTAAGCTTTTATTTTTAAACCATTAAGATTTAATATGAGTTTAAGAGTATTAAGATGAGCTTCGCTTTAAGCTTAAAAATCAGAATGATTCATCTTAACTATACTTTATCTCTTAAATCCTTCTTAATGGTTTTAATAGATATTGAATATTTTTTGATAAGTTTAAACAGTTTCTTGATGTAAAATTAAATACAATGAAAATAGAAATCTGGTCGGACGTGATGTGTCCGTTTTGTTATATCGGAAAAAATAATTTTGAACAGGCTTTGAATAAGCTTCCTTTTAAAGATGAAGTAGAAGTGGAGTGGAAGAGTTTTCAGTTGGATCCTACTTTAGATCCGAAGGAAACGCAGGACACCATTCAGTATTTTAGAGAAAAAAAGGGGGTTGCAGAAGCTCAGGCTACACAAATGCTTGGTCAGGTAACGCAAATGGGTAAAGGAGCCGGAATTGATTTTAATTTTGGAAAAACATTGATCACCAATACCTTCAGTGCCCATAAATTGCTTCATTTAGCTAAGAAACATAATAAGTCTAATGAAATGGAAGAAGCATTATTTATCGCTCATTTTATTGACGGTAAAAATGTGGGAGATACAGAAGTTCTGGTTGATCTTGCTGAAAGCTTAAACATTAATAAAGAAGAAGCAAGACAGGCAGTTACAACAGATCAATTGGATTATGAAGTCAACCAGGATATTCAGGAGGCAAGAAACAATGGTATTTCCGGAGTTCCTTTCTTCGTTTTGAATGGAAAATATGCCGTTTCCGGAGCGCAGCCTGCAGAAGTATTTGAAAATGCACTTCAGCAGACATATAAAGAAACGGTGAGCCCGTTTAAGGATCTTTCCGGTGAAAACGGAGCTTCCTGTAATGCGGATGGATGTAGTATCTAAGATATGAGAACCCCAAAATAAAACTATTTTGGGGTTTTTAATTAAATAGAGTCTCGTATCTTTGTCATACAGCACCAATCGCTGTATAAATCTGATTTCTCAATGATAAAAATTAACAACGAAAGTCATTATTCAATAGATGATACCCTTTTTGTTTTTGCATTAGATTCCGAAGCAGGAACCGTTTTTGATGATAAAAACAAATTAATTACCGGCATCGGAAAAGTAAATGCAGCGATCGAATTAACCAAAGAAATTCATACAAGAAAACCTAAACTGATTGTAAATTTAGGTTCTGCGGGAAGTAAAGGATTTCACAAAGGAGAAGTAGTATGCTGTACAAAATTCATCCAGAGAGATATGGATGTAAGAGGATTAGGATTTCAATTGTATGAAACACCGTTATCCGGAGTACCACCTGTATTGGAATACGGTCTTAAAATGGAAACCCTGAAAGAAGGCGTTTGCGGCAGTGGTGACAGTTTTGAAATGAACCACTCTGAAACCGTATATAATATCGTAGACATGGAAGCCTATCCGTTGGCATTAATTGCCCAAAAGGAAAACATTCCGTTTCTATGCCTGAAATATATCTCTGATGATGCCGGAAGCGATGCTGCAGACGACTGGAGTGTACAGGTTCACCTGGCTTCTGAAGCTTTTAAGAAAATTCTTTTTTCATAACATTTATTCTTACTATCATGAGTTCAATTATCATTAACAAAGCCTTGGCTGAAGACATAGAAATTGTACAAAGTTTGGGAATACAGACATTTTCTGAAACTTTTGCAGAAGATAATACAGAGGAAGCCATGAAAAAGTATCTGGAGGAAAGCTTCAATACTGAAAAAATAAAATCTGAACTTAATAATCCTGATTCTCATTTCTATATTGCCTGGGAAGAAGACAATCCGGTAGGATATCTGAAGGTAAATACAGGAAATGCTCAGACAGAACTTCAGGATGATAGCAGCCTGGAAATTGAGAGAATCTACGTGAAGAAAAGCCATCATGGTAAAAAAGTAGGACAGCTACTGTATGATCAGGCTTTGGAAACGGCTCAACAACTCAAGAAATCCTATCTATGGCTGGGAGTCTGGGAGGAAAATCTGAGAGCTTTACAATTTTACAGAAAAAACGGATTTGTCGAGTTTGACAAACATATTTTCAGATTGGGAGAAGAAGAACAAACGGATCTGATGATGAAAAAAATACTGGATTAAACTTTTTTAACCACAGATGACGCAGATTTTCACAGATGATTATATTTTAAAATTTGAGAAAAATCGGATTTTAATCTTTTATCAGAAATTTTGTGATTCAAAGACAGAAAGTAAGGCAATTGCATTTGAGTAAAATATTCCCAAATGAACCATTCAGAGTTTGTAAAACATATTAATCAGTATTATCCTTTATCCGAAGAAACGGTTAAAGATGTATTGGATATCTGTACGGAAGAATATTACCGCAAAAATGATCTTCTCTTGGAATCCGGATCCATGGCGAGATATTATTATTTCATCAAATCCGGACTCATAGGATATTATACCATAGATGAACAGGGAAACAATATTTATAAAATCTTTTTTGAAGAAAACAGCTTTGTTGCTTCTACGGCCGCCATTATTAAAAATGAACCCAGCGATTTCAATATCATTGCACTGGAAGACTGCTCAGTGATACAATATCCCGCAAAAGCGTATCGTGAATTATTGGAGAAACATCATGATCTTGCACTTTTTCACATGTATTACCTGGAAAAAAACTGGGTGGTAAATAAAGAACCTTTAGAAGTTTCCCTGAAATACGAAACTGCAAAAAAGAGATATCTGCAATTGCTTGAAAATGCCTCCCTTTATAATCGACTCAAACAGCATCATATCGCTTCTTATCTGGGAATTACCCCTACACAGCTAAGCCGGATAAAAAAAGAAATTGATTGACATTTTTAATATAAGTAGAAAATAAATTAATAAAAGCTTCAACATATGTTGAGGCTTTTGTTTTTTTTCAGTGGCAATTTTGCTGTATCAAAAAGATCATTGGTACATTATATGTTCTATAATTAGAAATCCGTGATTATCATTCATTAAACATTTTTCAATATGAAGAAGCTTATCAACATTGTATTTGTCCTGACTGCATGTATTCAGTTATCAGCACAAAAAATTATTCATCAGGAAATTTTCAGTCCGAAAATGAATAAGAAAATCAAAACAGTAATCATCACTCCCAATCTTCAGCCTAATACAACCTATCCGTCTGTTTATATCCTTCATGGTTTCAGTGGAAATCCTGACAGAATCATTAAGCAGGACCTACCGGATCTGGTAAAAAAAGCACAGGAATTGAAAACAATCTATGTGCTTCCGGATGGGAATTACAGTTCATGGTATGTGGACAGCCCAATCGTTAAAGACTCACAATACCAAACCTTTATTGGAAAGGAATTGGTAGAATTTATTGATAAAAATTATCCTGTGAAAACAGAGAAAAAATTCCGTGGAATTCTGGGATGGAGTATGGGTGGCTATGGGGCAACCAATATCGGAGTGACTTATAATAAGACATTTGGTATCGTAGGGAGTTCTTGTGGAGCGTTGGATTTCAATTCTTTCGGAGAAGGCTATCAGAAATATATGGTGAATAAAGTTCTTGGGCCATTGGAATCAATTAATCCCAATTTTCTTACCGATAGTAAAATAAAGCTGATGGCCGGAGCAGGACAGCAATATATCTTCGACTGTGGTACAGAAGACACCCAGATGATCAATATGAACAGGAATTTTCATAAAAAACTGACAGAAATGAAAATCCAGCATCTCTATACCGAATCTTTAGGAGGACATGTTCCCGAATATTGGAGCAGATCATTATCTGAGCAATTGTCTTTGTTTGACAGGTTCTTTAAACAGTAAAATTATAAACTTTTAAGTTTTGGCTAAAGCCATGGAAATTTATATTTAATTATTAAACGGGCTAAAGCCCGCTCCTATTGAATATAGATTCGTTTTTATATCAATAGAGGCGGGCTTTAGCCCGCTTTCTCTATTATTGATGATAATATTGGCTTTAGCCAAAACCTATTATTCTTATTACTTTTCTTTTGAAAATGTAAACTTAGGTGAACCTCCCTGCGTGAAATCCATTGTGTTTTTTGCCGGATCAAAGACCATTCTTATATCTGCACTGTCAAACTTAAAAATATGATTTTCATAAGCTGTCAGTTCAAACGCTTGCTGCCCTTCCGCCTGTCCGTAAAGAGCTCCGTTCTGAACAAATATTTTTATTTTCATCGGGAAATTGGGAGCAGCATATACTCCAGAATATACTTGAAGCTGATCTGCAGAAAGGCTGGCTTTTTTCAGATTTTCAGATCCAAGTTTTTCATGATAAAGTATTTTCCGAATATCATCTGATGGAATTTTAGTGAGTGGAGTTCTGTTATTTTGAAGTAAAATAAAAGTTTTATCATTATCCAGATGCCTTTCTATGAAGGTGGCATACCCTGCCCAGCCTCCGGAATGATTGGCTATTTTTCCATATTTGGAAGTCTTTTTAACAAACCATCCGAATCCATAATTACTTGCTTTCCCATTGGCTGTAGTAACATCATTAAATATCAGTTTCTTATCATCTTCTTTCACTAGCTTGTTTGTATAAAGGGCTCTGTCCCATTTAAGAAGATCTTCCAAAGTAGAATTTACCATCCCATCACCTACAATTCCGTCAAGATAATAGGTGTAATATTCTTTCCCATGACTGTCCAGCAGAACTTTTTTTCCGGACTCATCAGTTTCATATCCTAAAGCATAATTGGAAACTGACTGTGGCTGATAGCGACTCCTGTATACCAATGTATGTTTCATATCCAGTGGTTTGAAAATATTCTGGCTTAAAAATTCTCCAAAAGATTTTTTGGAAACCCTTTCAATAATGCTCGCTAAAAAAGCATATCCCGTATTACTATATTCAAACTGTTGATTAGGTTCGAATTCCAAAGTAGGTTTATACTTTGCAAATTCTTTAATGATATCATCGTTTACTGCAAATTTACTTTTGTTCCAGTTCTTTTCGAATAACTCCATATAATCAGGAAGTCCACTGGTGTGATTTAAAAGATTTCTCACTGTAATTTTATCATAAAAGGAGAGTTCAGGAAGGTATTTGGATATTTTGTCATCATAGTTCAGCTTTCCTGCTTTCTGTAAAAGAACAATTCCCATTGCTGTAAACTGTTTGGATACAGATGCTAATTCAAAAGTGCTCTGTACATCAAGTTTACGTTTATTTCCTTCATCTGCCAGTCCATAGCTTTTCTCAAAAATAGGTTTACCTTTTTCAGCAACCAGGACATTTCCGTTGAATTTATTCTGGCTATGAAGAGCTGTAAAGAGACTATCCAGTGTTTTCGCTTCATTCTGGGCATAAGTTCCCATGGCAAATAAAACCAGCGGAAGACTGATTATTTTTTTTGTAAATAATGTTGTTGATTGTATCATGATGAATAGTTTTTAAAGAAAATATTTATTTGTTAATTTCCATTAATATCTGTCGTACAGTAACAGCATATGTTTCATGAAAAAGAATAATTTATTCATTTTTATTAAAATCTATTTAAGTTATTAGCCAGATAAAAGAAATTTAAAATGATTTTTAAATTTAAATAGGAAAATATAGGTCTAATAAAAAATCCTTTTTAAGCATTGCTTAAAAAGGATTTACGATTGATTGATGTTCAAAATGCTAACTAACCAGCATATTAAAATTGTTGAAAGTTTTTACCCAAATGCTCTTCTATTACAAAGAACGGATCTTCTGTAAGCGTGTGTGCTCTCATATCAATAAGACTCACTTTACTCATCATACGAAGCATAATTCTTCTCTCGCACGGCTGTTCTATACCGTCAATATTTCTTACGCCCGCACGGAATGCCGACCTCCCATGAGCGCATAAATGATTATTAACCAGAATAACATCTCCTGCCTGAGGAGTAAACCCGGAGTAAATCAAATGTCTGGCTTCTTCCCAGAACTCATGCAGCGTACTTTGAGCTTCCTCAGATTGTCTTATACTCGAATTGAAAAGCTGTTCCGCAGCATCAAATCTCATAAACGGAAGACTATAATTACCATACAGTACAGAATCTAACGTCTCTTCTTCATTTTCCGCCGTTTCCAGGTTAGCATCTTTCGGGATTTTATAAATACGCTCAAAAAGAGGTCTGTAATTATCCCCGATAGATTCATGAGAACGGATAGAGTAAAGCGTAGAAGGAACCTGTTCCTCATTTCTTACATACATAAAGCTTAAATAATCTGCCTGATGTTTCAGAAAAGCATCTTCTGTGTGTACATATAAATCTGTTGAAGATCCTGATCCGGTTTGTGTTTCCTTCATTTTTTCGTCAGGAATAATAGCGTGGATCAATCCGCCGCCTTTACGCTGTGAATAATATTGTACAGGTTTTGAAGGAAGTGCCCCATGAATAAGTGCACACGCAAAACCATATAAATTAAATTTTGAATAATCTGCCGCCTGCCAATTCGGAGGGGTAGATCCTATATCCTCCTGATCTATATCCATTAATCCTGTAAAGATCAGTGCACCATACTGATTTTTTGAAAAGTCACTCGCAAAATCAGCCGCTATGTTTAAAATTCTCTCCGGTAAGAAATAAGACGCCAGCTGATGTACATGCTTTATAAAATCACGGTTTTCATAATTGTCATACTTTTTCTGAAGATGCAATGCCGCATCTTTTATCATTCTTCTTTCCTGAGAGGTGACTTCTATGACCGTAGGAAGCAGTTTTACCGCTGTTAAACAGTCTTTATCTAAAATTTCTGTAGAATTCATTAAAAAAAATTTGGTGTTAAGTAATAATTTTTATCTTTGTTTTTAATTATTCTAAATAACAATAGCTGGTTCAAATTTAGTAATAATTACGTAATCACCAAATAAAATATAATAAAAAATGTAAAATTTAAAAACATGACTATCAGATATATATAATCGTATATCGAAAAAACCACAACAACTCACAGATTTAAAAAATCACATTACAAAACTTTTATGAACAACAATTTAATATCCCTAGAAGAGCTCGCAAGCACCACTTCACCTCACATTTCGGGGAATTTTGGGAATATTTTTCATCCTGACAATTATGATCATTATCGTAATGCTGTCAATAGTACTTTAGACCTGGTTCAGGAATTTCTTCACAGAAACAACAAACCTTTCAGTGGTATAGAAGCCCAAACAATGAAAGGAATGGTACAACAGATAGACCTTAATCAAAAACTTTCCAATTATAATGAGCTTCTGGCAGAAGTAGATGATATTTATGTAAAGCATGCCACAGCTTTTCACTTACCACAATATGTAGCTCACCTTAACTGTCCTGTGGTAATCCCGGCATTGGCAGGAGAAATTCTTGTAAGTGCCATCAATTCTTCACAGGATACTTATGATCAGAGTGCCGGAGGAACCTTCATGGAGAGAAAACTGATCGACTGGACTGCCGGTCAGATCGGATATAATACGAATGAAAGTGACGGTGTTTTCACCGCAGGGGGCTCACAGAGTAATTTAATGGGACTGGTCATGATGCGTGACTGTTTTTCTCAGAAAAGATATAATCACAACATTAAAATGGATGGTCTGCCAGCGGAGGCAAGCCGTTTCAGAATATTTGTTTCAGATAAATCTCACTTCAGTAATCTGAAAAACGCTTCCATTATGGGACTGGGTGAGAAAAGTATTGTTAAAGTTCCTACCGATGACCGCTTCCGTATGGACATTTCTCTTTTGAAAAAATACATTAAGAGAGAAGAACAATTAGGAAATATCCCAATTGGGATTGTGGCTACAGCCGGAACTACAGACTTTGGAAATATTGATCCACTGGAAGATATCGCCAATATTGCAGAACAGTATAATATATGGATGCACGTAGATGCCGCTTACGGTTGTGCTTTACTATTAAGTGAAAAATACCGTAATCTGATTAATGGTATTGAAAGAGCAGATTCTGTAACGATTGATTACCACAAATCATTCTTCCAGCCTATCAGCAGCAGTGCTTTTATTGTTAAGAATAAAAAAGAACTGTTAATTCTTAAACATCACGCCGATTATCTGAATCCTAAAGAAATGGACGAAGAAGAAATTCCGGCACAGATCAATAAATCCATTACCCAGAGTACGAGAAGATTTGATGCTTTAAAACTTTGGTTTACCATAAGAATGATGGGGAAAGAACAGTTGGCAGAATATACAGATACAGTGATTGATCTTACCAAAGATGTTGCTGCAATGATTACGGAAGATGCAGATTTTGAACTCCTTTCAGATTCTGACTTAAGTGTTCTTGTTTTCAGATATGTAAATCCTGAAATCAGTGATCTGAATGCCTTGAATCAATACATCAAGATGAAACTGTTCTACAGCGGGGAAATCCTTGTAGCCAGTACCAAAGTGGATGGGAACTTCTATCTGAAGTTTACGTTCCTGAATCCGATTACGACCACGGAAGACATTCATCAAATTCTCACCACAATCAAAAATCATGGAAAAGACTTTAATTCAGAAAAATAGAACAGGAGAAAAAGCCCGGGAAATTACCTTCAGAATTCTGTTGAACGGAATGCTGAGAGAACTGGGAAACGGAAAATTCTATCAGGGCGTTCCGAAATATGATCTTCTTACAGCAAAAGCTCTTCAAAATAGTGATTATTCATTGTTTATGAGGTTTGAAATGAAGAAAAGCGGACTGTTTTTATTTGCTCCGGTTTCTTATCGTTCCGAAACTCTTTTTCATGAATACGGACCTGTTTTGTGGGCGGTAGATCACCAAAATCAGGAAGTTTTTGAAGTGAATGATCAAAAGCTTACTGAACTGGTTTACAGAGAACTTTCTGAGACTACAAACGAAACAGGTTTCAGAAATTTTGTGGAAAGAATTCAAAGCAGCTTAAGAAATTTGGAATTGACAACAGAAGCTTGTCTTCAGGATGATCAGCTTTTAACCTATTCTTTCCTTGAATCCGAACAGATGCTTCCTGCCGGACACAATCTACACCCTTTCACCAAATCAAGAATGGGATTCTCTGAGGAAGAACAGTTGTTATACGGTCCCGAATTCGGAAAAGGATTTCAGCTGGATTATTTCCTGATTCATAAAGACTGTATCACAGAAAAATCCCTTCCGGGAATTTCTGCAAAGGAAATCTTCGAAAAATGGACTTCTTTACCGGAAAGCTACGATTTTGAAAACACAAATGATTTTTATATAGTTCCATGCCATCCATGGGAAGCACAATATCTTTTATCAACCGAAGAATATCCTGAAATGCTTGGTTCCGGAAAAATTATTCACATAGGACCTTTGGGGGAGGATTTTTATGCAACTTCTTCTATAAGAACAGTATATAATCCGGACTTTAGCTGGATGTTAAAGTTCTCTTTGCATGTTTTAATGACAGGCTCTGTAAGAACAAACAGCTTAAAAGATCTCAACAGAGGATATGCTTCGGCAATATGGTGGCAGCATCAAAAAGCTTCATTTGAACAAAACTTCCCGAATTTTAAATTATTGCTGGAACCTTCCACGTTAAGCGTTCATTATGGAGGAAAGAATATGGACAGTCTGAATATACTGCTCCGTGAAAATCCTTTTTCAAATGAAGACAAGGTGATTCTATTAGCAAGACTTTGCCAGGATGAATCTACAGACGGGTTTAATTTTACGACGCACTTCTTTAAAAATGTAGCCAATCAATTGGGTGTAGATGCAGAAAAAGCAGCTATTATTTGGTTTGAAAAGTATGTAAACTTATTGCTTTCTCCTTTAAACAGGTTGTATGATCAATTAGGCATGGCTCCTGAAGTTCATCAGCAAAACTTACTTGTTCAATTGGATAATCAACTTCTTCCTGAATCTATTTATGTGAGAGACGGACAGGGGTATTTAATCAAAGAAAGCTTTAAAGGAAAATATGAATCTCTGATTAAAGATTATCCTGAAGTTGAAGATCTTTTCATTAGGGATGAGCGCCTTCTGGACATTATTTCACACCACCTTCTGGTAAGTAACCTGAGCGCACTGATTGCTTCAATAGGCAAAACAGGTCTGGTTAAGGAAAGAAGACTGATTCATATTCTGTACAGGGAGTTTGAAAATCTTTATGAAACTGAACCTTCCTCATTAACGGATTATGCTTTGAATCAAAGATATTGGGCAGTAAAATCAAACCTTCAGTCGGCGGTTGCTGATGTAGACGGAGGCGTGAACGCTTCTTCAATTTCTTATGCTAAAGTTCCGAACCTTCTTCACAAACATTTCTTCTCGGATCAGTTAATCAATCCGCAGGGAACAGAAGTTTTCTTTAAAAGATATTTCCAGAAAGAGGACGTAACGATGAGTATGCGTCCTATAGATCTTGAAAATGACCTTGAAATGCTTCATGAATGGTTCAACCGTGAACATGCCGTAAAAATTTGGCAGATGAACTGGCCCATTGACGAGCTGGAAACGTATTACAGACTAATGCTTCCAAGCGATGAAGCTCACAGTTATATCATCGCAGGTAACGATGAACCATCATGTAATATTGAGGTGTATTGGGCTTGCAGAGATATTGTAGGTGATTATTACGAAGTGCTGCCAACAGATTACGGTACACACCAGTTTATTGCACCTATTGATCCTAAAAAGAAATTTGTATCTCCGTCTACTCAATCTATGGTTGACTATGTTTTTGCACAGCCACAGGTAGGAAAAATGGTAGGAGAAGGATCTGTTGACTCGCTTGCGTCTATGATGAATAAAGCCCATGTAGGATTCAAAGTAGATAAAGTAATAGAAATGCCTCATAAAAAAGCCAATCTGAACTTCTGTTACAGAGAATGGTATTGGGAAAAATTCCCACAGAATAAAGAGGTACAAATCACCACAAACATCACAAAAAATGACTAACGAAGCCGTATACAATGTAATAGGCATAGGTATAGGTCCTTTTAATCTGGGACTTGCCGCATTATCTAATCCGATTTCGGAACTGAAAACCCTTTTCCTGGACCAAAGAGATGGTTTCGACTGGCACCCGGGATTGATGATTGACCATGTAACCCTGCAGACTCCATTTTTATGCGACTGCGTTTCCATGGCTGATCCTACGAATCCTTTAAGCCTTTTGAATTATTTAAAGGAAACTGGAAGATTGTATAAGTTTTTTATCAGAGAAGATTTTTTCATTCCGAGAAAAGAATACAACCGTTACTGTCAATGGGTAATTGAACAGCTTCCACAATGCCGTTTTTCTACTCAGGTAGCGGATATTATTTATGAAGATGGATTATATCATGTGACGACAGTTCACACCAAAACAAAAGAGACGACGGTTTTTAAAACGGAAAGACTGATTTTAGGAACAGGAACACAGCCTCATATTCCTTCTTTTATTCCGAAGGATGATTCCCGTGTTATTCATACAAGTTCTTATCTGTATAGAAAAGAAGAACTTTTGTCTCAGGGAAAAAAAATAGCGATTATCGGTTCTGGTCAGAGTGCTGCAGAAGTTTTTTATGACCTTCTTCAAAACAGGAACGAAAAAACACAACTGGGTTGGTATTCCCGTCCGGACAGATTTTTCCCTATGGAATATTCTAAACTAACATTGGAGCTTACTTCTCCTGATTATGTAGAATATTTCTACAACAGAAGCGAATCTGCAAGGAAAACCATTTTAAGCAAGCAGCAAGCTCAGTTTAAAGGAATCAATTACGATCTGATCAATGATATCTATGATTTTATTTATGATCTGAATATCGACAATGCTGATCCTAATCTTAAAATTATTCCTAACAGCCAGTTGAATAGAGTAGACAACAGCAATCCGGATTTCATCAATCTTGAGTTTACGCAACTTGAACAGGATGTGCCTTATGATCAGGAAGCTGATTATCTGATTTTAGGAACAGGATATCGTTATCACGAACCTGCCTTCTTAAAGAATATTCAGGATAGAATCAAGAGAGATTCCAGTGGATTATTTGA
The DNA here is from genome assembly GCF_002025665.1 of Chryseobacterium indologenes. Classification (GTDB taxonomy): domain Bacteria; phylum Bacteroidota; class Bacteroidia; order Flavobacteriales; family Weeksellaceae; genus Chryseobacterium; species Chryseobacterium metallicongregator. Next base: position 2,441,788 of record NZ_CP018786.1, read on the forward strand.
TGTGAACAGGAATTACTCAATAGACCATAACGGAGCTGAAATTTATGTTCTCCATGCTGAAGTACATACCCACAGCTATATTTCTACCGACTTAGGAATGGCGGCTTACCGTAATTCCTACATCATCAATGATATTCTGGGAAGAGAGTATTATAAAATTGAAAAGAAAATTGCTTTCCAGGATTTCGATGTAGAAAAATATGCTGATTTACCAACTGCCAAAATTTAATCAAAAAATGAACACCAACTTAAAAAATACAATAAGCCAGGAAAACTGGAATCAGGCCAACAGAAACCTAATGGCCAAAACCATCGCAGAACTGATGCACGAAGAGCTTCTAAAACCTGTGGTAACCTTTGAAAATAAAAACGGATATACTGTTTTTACCCTTGAAACCGGAGTTGAAAATATTGTCTACAGCTTCCGCGGACAGGAAAGAATGATGGATTACTGGCATATTGATAAAGACAGCATTACAAAAACAGAAAACGGTGAAGAGCTGTCTTCAGTAGATGTAGCAGCTTTCTTTCTGGAAATGCAGACTGTTTTTGACTTAGATCCTTATACGATTGCAAGATACACGGAAGAATTATTGCATACTTTGTATTGTGATGCTTTAATTTTATCAAGAGGAGTGATGTCTTCAAAAGATCTTGCGGATGCAGATTATCAAACTGTAGAACACAATATGACCGGACATCCGTGGGTCATTGTGAACAAAAGCCGATTAGGTTTTTCTCCAAGAGATCTGAAAACATACGCTCCTGAAGCCGATGAAAATTTAAAAGTAATCTGGCTGGCCTCTCATAAAAGCAGATCATCATTCCAGTCTTTGGAACATATCAACAGAGATGAGTTTTACCGTGCAGAAATAGGAGAGGATTTATATAATGATTTTCAGCAACAGTTGTTAAACAAAAGAAAAGTTGTCGAAGATTATCACTTTATCCCAGTACATCCATGGCAGTGGGAGCATAAGCTTCAGATTCATTTTGCCGGAGATATTGCTTCAGGAATTTTAATCCAATTAGGTGAGGGTAGTGATACGTACAGTCCACAGCAGAGTATCCGTACTCTATTCAATGTAGATCATCCTAAAAAGAGATACCTGAAAACGGCTGTTTCTATTCTGAGTACAGGAAATATCAGAGGATTATCACCTAAGCAGATGAAAATTGCTCCGGCTATTACAGACTGGGTAAAAGGCTTGATTAAAGATGATGCTTACCTTGAAAACAAAGAGACTATTTTCTTAGGTGAAGAGGCTGCCATCACATATCTGCATCCACAATATGGAGCTATTGCGAGCGTACCTTATCAATATAATGAATTCCTTGGAGCATTATGGAGAGAAAGTGCTGAAAATTATCTGAAAGAAGATGAGCAAATGGTAACCATGGCTTCTTTACTATATGTAGATGAGAGCGGAGTTCCATTGGTTCAGGCATTTGCTGAAAAAGCAGGAGTGAGCATTAAAGAATGGATTGAAAGCTATCTTGATGCCTATCTTACGCCTTTGCTACATATCTATTACACGCATTCATTATGTGTAACGCCACACGGAGAAAACATTATGGTGGTTCTGAAGAACGGAGTTCCGAAGAGAATCGTAATCAAAGATTTTGTGGATGATATTGTACTTACTACAGAAGCCAGAGAAAAGCTTCCTGCACACCTTGCAGATGGTTTGATTCAGTCTTCCAATAAAGAAAATATCCCGTTGTTTATTTTGTTGGGAGTTTTTGATGCTTTCTTCAGATATCTGTCGAATGCGCTGCATACCTATTCCAACTTTAATGAAGAGACATTCTGGGAACTAGTTCACAACTGTGTAGAAAATTATAAAGCTGAGAATACCCACCTTCAGGAAAGATACGAAAAGTATGACCTGTACGTGCCGGCATTCAAAAGATTCTATATCAACAGTCTGCGTCTGAAAAATAACGGTTACAGCGAAAATAAAGCATTTGCCATTCCGAGAAAAGACGGAGCATTGCCTAACCCACTTTATCAGATTGCCAATAAAAATTCAGTAGCAGCAGTATGAAGAAATTCCTGCATATACTAAAAGAAGGAGCGGTTTTTACGTATGGAGCCATAGCCGGAAAAAAAGTTGAACTGACTTCCGGAAGTATCAACCGTTCCATCTTTAGTCTTGCCATTCCCATGGTAATGGAACTTGTCATGGAATCTGTTTTTGTGAGTGTCAATCTATTGATTATTGCAAAATTAGGAGACAAAGTTCTGGGCCTTGTGGGAATTACAGATAACTACATCAATTTTGCTTATGCCATTGCAGTAGGGTTAGGTATTGCTGCAGCTACTCTCACAGCCAGAAGAGCAGGTGAAAAAGATCAGGAAGGAATGGGCAGAACAGCTCAGTATATCATTCTTCTTGCTTTACTTTTTGCGGTGCTTATTGGGGGAGTTTCCAGCTATTTTGCCACAGAAATTGTGGATTTCCTGGGAGTTAATGCCGGTACGGTAACCGAAGGCGTTTCTTTCTCAAGGCTGGTCTTCCTAAGTATCGGGCTTGTGATTTTCCGTCTTTCTGTGAATGGACTCTTCAGAGGGGCTGGTGATGCCGATATTGCCATGAAATCACTTTGGATCTGTCATATTTCCAATATCATTTTCGCAGTAATCCTTGTTTTCGGATTAGGATTTATTCCTGCTTTTGGATTGATGGGATTGGCTTATGCTACAGTTTTGTCGAGGCTTTTAGGTGTTTTATACCAGGCTTTTGTATTTGCCACAGGAAAAACCAGTATAAGCATCAGAGTTCCTTTCCAGCTTGATATTCCATTGCTGCAGAAGATTCTGAAAATAGCTTTTGGAGGGCTGGTTCAGTATATCATCCCAACATCCAGCTGGCTGATTATGGTGAAGATTATCTCCACTTTCGGAACTACAGCGCTTGCAGGATATATTATTGCCCAGCGTATTGCTTCAGTAGCTACAATGCCCGCCTGGGGAATAGGAAATGCTGCCGGAGTTCTTACAGGACAGAATTTGGGTGCCGGAGAACCGGAACGTGCTGAAAAAACAGTCTGGAGAGCCGGAACAATCAATATGACTTATCTGGTAATTGTAGCCTTATTCTGGCAGATCGCAGCGGAATATGTGGTGAAATTTTTCACTACAGAACCGGAAGTTGCAAGATATGCGGTTCAATACATCCATGTGGTATCTATGGCTTATCTGCTGTTAGGATTTACCATGGTGATCAGCCGTGCTCTGAATGCGGCCGGAAACATATTACAGGTAACGTTGTTGTACCTCGTCATGTTTTATGTGATTCAGCTTCCTCTGGCTTATCTCTTGGGAGTAAGATTTCAGTGGGAACTGAGAGGAATATTTACCGCAATCGTTTCTTCGGAAATTGTTTTGGCTGTACTATTCCTAATGATTTTTAAAAATGGAAAATGGAAAACTATAAAAATTTAAAATGAACACTACAGAAGAATTTTATGAAATTATTGCCTCTGCCATTGCAATCAAGAAAGAATTGGTAGATGAAAAACTAACGTATCAGGAAATCCCGGAATGGGATTCTATGTCTCATCTTCTTATCGTAGAAGCACTTGAACAGTTTTATCAGATCAAATTTGATTTTAATGATATTCTGGAGATGGGAACCGTCGGAAAGATTCGCGAAAAAATGAAAAAATACGATGTATTCGTAGAAAACTAAGCATATGAAAATTTTAGAAAATGTAATTGCCAATAAGAACTTGGGGTTTACAGATGCTTCCACCGGTACAACAATACCGGTGGGAACACTGTACCGGTCTTTAGGCTTAAACCCCGTAGAAAAAGGGCTGCTCTTTTTATACAATGACAACCAGCTGTCAAGTATTGAAGTGCTGCTCAATTTTTATGGTACAGCGCACACCATTGCGGTACTGGGACAGAAACTGCATGAGGAATTTAAAGAACGTATTGAAGCGGAATACCGTCCTAAATACATCTTTGATCCGCAAAGAGAGGAAATTGCCGGATACAGTCTGAAAGTATTCTCAGACAACATCAGCATCTTCGCGAAGAATGATTATAAGAGTGAAATTACGATTCATCCTGATATCAAAATCCTTTTGAGTACTTCAGGGACAACAGGCGTTCCAAAGCTTGTTAAATTATCTGATGAAAGTCTTTATCAGAATGCATTGAGTATCCTTCAGTATATGCCGATTCAGGGAACGGATGTAGTTCCTTTAAACGTTCCTATCAACTTCGTATACGGGTTCTCTATTTTCACTACGAACTGTATGCGCGCAGGAAGAATTGTATGTACAGATAAAGACATTATGCAGAAAGCATTCTGGGACGAAATGGAGGAGTACGGCTACAGTACTTTAGGAGGAGTTCCTTTTCTTTATGAGAACCTGAACAGAATAGGATTCTTCAGAAAAGACTCTCCAAGTCTGAGGTATTTTACCCATACCGGAGGGGTGATCAACGCTGAACTGAGGAAAACTCTATTCTCTTATTGTCATGAATTTAAAAAAGAATTCTTTGCGCAGTACGGACAAACAGAAGCTGGAGGAAGAATGGCTTACCTTACGACGGAAGGACTCCTTGAAGAAGAAACCTCTATTGGAACTGTTGTAGAGAGAGGAAACTTCAAGATTGATCCTGACACAGATGAACTTCTTTTTTCACATGTCAGTATTTTTGGAGGTTATGCTAATAAACTGGAGGATCTTGCTACTTATGAGCAACCTTCCGTACTACATACCGGAGATACAGCAAGAAAAGGGGAGAACGGAATTTATTATATCACAGGAAGAATAAAGCGTATCATGAAGCTTTTCGGAATACGCCTTAATCTGGATGAGGTAGAATTTATCCTTAAAAATGAAATGCAGGGCAATACTTTCGTATGTCTGAATGCCAATGATAAAAAAATCGTGGTATTGTATGACAATCCGGAAATAGATCCTCAGATCATCACCGAAACCATTAAAAATAAACTGCGTATCAATCCCCAATATGTACGCACAGAACTTATAGAATCATTCCCATTATCACAAAACGGTAAAATAAACTATCCCCTGTTACAAAACTTACAGCATGAAAACATCTAAAACCCTTATATTACTTCTTGGTCTTGCTTTATCTTCAAACTCGCTTTCTGCACAACAGGGCGACAGAATTCATGGCAAAATCATGCTGTCTGAAAAAGCACCAGTAAAAAATGCTATTTTAAGACTTGTCAACACGTCTTATCAGGCAAAAACCAATAATTTAGGAGAATATTACTTTGAAAATGTACCACCTGGAGAATATACGCTTCAGGTGGTTTTAAATGATATCGAACTGATGAGGGAACCCATCCACATTCAGAAAGATGTCTATGAAATCCCTGCGATCTATGCCCCTTTACACAATAATGTGATTGAGGGAATTACAGTATACGCAGTGAGCAGAAATAAATTTTTGGATAAAGACAGTACTTCAGTGGCTAAAATGCCTTTGAAAGTTCTTGAAAATCCACAGGCTTACACAAGCATCAACCAGCAGATCATGAAAGAACAGCTTACTTACGATATTTCGGAAGTATTGAAAAACGTTCCGGGTATGGTAAAAATGCAGGGAAGTCCGGGAAGAGGTTCAGGAGACGGAAGTTTCTACTACAGCCTTAGAGGATTTCCTACCAAAGTATCTATGGTAGACGGCGTTCCTGCAACTACGAACGGAGAGATAGATCCTGCCGATCTTGAGCGTCTTGAAGTGATCAAAGGACCTTCAGGAACATTGTATGGTGGGGCTGTAACTTCTTTTGGAGGTTTGATTAATGCGGTCACCAAAAAACCGAAAGATTATTTCGGGGGAGAAGCTTCTTATCTGATGGGAAGCTATAACCTGAACCGTGTAACCGCTGATGTTTATGGTCCGATTACAGAATCCAGAAATATGTTATTCCGTTTGAATGCCGCTTATCAGTATCAGAACGGATTTAGAGATTCTGAATTCAGAAAGTCATTCTTTGTAGCACCTACAGTAAGTTATCAGGTTAATGAAAGATTGAAATTTAACTTAGGAGCTCAGATTTATAATTATGAAGGAACAAACACTCCAATTATTTTTCTGGCCAGAACAAGACCCTATGTTGCTCATACACCAGATGAACTTGGATTCGACTGGAAAAGGTCTTACTCCAACAATGATATGACCTTAAAAGCTCCGTCTATCAATGTAAAAGCAGAGGCCAATTACAAAATATCGGATAAATGGACTTCGCAAACGTTGCTTTCAAGAAACTTCAGAAAAACGGAAGGATTATATCAATATCAGTTTATCAGAGGAACAACCAGCGATGCTCTGCTGGAACGTAACGTACAGTGGCAGAACTCGGAAGCTTCTTCTACAAGTGTTCAGCAGAACTTCAACGGAGAATTTAATATCGGAAAAATTAAAAATAAAGTGTTAATCGGATTAGATTATTTAAATCAATCTATCAACAATAATCATTCTCCGATTGTAGTGTATGATTACATTGATGGGACAAATCCTACAGGACCAGTAGTACTGCCGGTAACAGGGGTATATGGTAATATTTCCAAAGATTTGGCATTAAAAAAGATTCAAGCTTCTCCAGCATCTTTGGTGCGAAATACTTCTTCATCAAACCTTTATGGAGCCTATATATCTAATGTAACTTATATTACAGACCGTTTGATTACCCTTTTAAGCTTACGTATGGATCATTACGAAAGTAAAGGACAGCTTAATATGAGTGATAACAAACGTGTTGGTGATTTTAAGCAGACTGCATGGTCTCCAAAAGTGGGAATCGTATACCAGATTCTTAAAGACCAGTTATCTGCTTATGGAAACTATATGAATGGCTTTAGCTATATAGCACCTGTTACACAGCAGTTGCCAGATTATAGCGGAGAAATGAAACCTCAGATGGCCAATCAGTGGGAAGTAGGATTAAAAGGAAATCTTTGGAGAAATAAAATTAATTTCACCGTTGGATACTACGATATTCTTGTAGATAACATCCAGAGAGGAAGTGGCGTAATCCGTGACGGAAAAGAATACAATATTGTTGTTCAGGATGGAACACAGAGAAGTAAAGGGATTGAAATTGAAACCATTATGAACCCTGTTCAGGGATTAAACATTATGGCCGGATATTCCTATAACCACAGCAGATTTGAAAAAGCAGATGCAGATGTAGAAGGACGTCGTCCGGAATCTGCAGGTCCTGCGAATGTATTTAATTCCTGGATCAGTTATATCCTTCCGATCAAAGGACTTCAGGGACTTGGAGTAGGTTTTGGGGTAAACCGTGTAGGAAAACAGATTACCGGAAATAAAGTGAGAACCGGACAGTTTATATTTCCTGCCTACACCTTAATCAATGCTTCTATTTCCCTTGAAAAAGAAAGATACAGATTAGGATTTAAAATGAATAACCTGGGCAATGTACAATATTTTGCAGGACAGGGAGTGGTAGTAGCTCAAATGCCTCGTAATTTTGTTGCTGAGGTTAGCTTTAAATTTTAAGAATGAAGCTGAAGTTTAGAAAAATTGCATATCAGTTACATCTATGGCTCGGACTAACGTCCGGGCTTATAGTTGTTATCATGGCCGCTACAGGTTGTATTCTGGCTTTCGAAGAAGAATTAAAACATATTGTTCATCCCAACAGATATTATGTTGAAAACATTGGAAGAAAAAAACTTTCATTATCAGAACTTACGGAAAAAGCAGAAAAAGCACTTCCTGAAGGTTTGAAAGTCAAAAGAGTGGTAATGCCTTCCGATCCCTCACGAACCTATGTCTTCCGCACACTGAAAATGGATGAGGAAGCATGGACGTATTGGGGAACTTATCTTTATTATTACCGGATTTATGTAGATCCTTACACGGGAAAAGTACAGGAAGTAGAAGATGCCAAAAAAGATTTCTTTGAAATTGTGCTGGATCTTCACAGAAGACTTCTGCTGGGAGAAAAAATCGGAAAAACAATTACCGGTTATTCCACATTGATTTTTGCTATTATCCTTTTATCGGGGCTTGTGATATGGTATCCCCGAAAAATGAGTAAAGCCATGCTGAAAGGAATGTTCTTCATTAAAACGTCCGCCAATTGGAAGAGAATCAATTATGATGTTCATAATGTGTTGGGGTTCTACGCTGTGATTCCTTTACTCTTAATCTCTTATTCCGCATTGATATGGAGCTTCGAAGATGTAGATAAATGGGTAAAGAACACACTGAACGGAAATATTCCAACAGAAAAAAAAGCCAAAAGTACAATTCCTTCCGAAGAATTTTCAAACCGGAATAACATCCTGGATTTGATTGGAAACACTATGGAAAAAGGATTGAAAGATAAAAAATCAGCACTTATCAATTTTCCAAGATCGGAAGAGGGAACATATTATGCTGAACTGACCTATGACGGTAGACAGTATAGAAACGAACATTTTAATTTGGATCAATATTCAGGAGATATTTTAAAATCTCAATCTTATAAAAACAAAAATATCGGATATGGAACCGCATTGAGAGAAAGAAATTATGATCTTCACACCGGAAGCATCTTTGGAATGACCACCAGAATTATTTATTTTCTGGCAGCCATTATTGCTCTGTCACTCCCGATTACCGGTTTTATTATCTATTTGAATAAGAAAAAGAAGAAACCAAAACATAAGAAAAACAAAGTAGTTTTTCCTTCTCATCATTAATAAAAAGCCTCTGGAAAGAGGCTTTTATTTTTTTTTAAAACCACAAAAGTCACAAAAGATTTTACTTTAAAAATTTTAACTGTTTAAATAAGCTTAAAATGATACTGCAAAAAAGTTCACTAAGATGAAAATCAAAGATTTTCTAAAAACTCATGTGTACTTATTAAGCGTAAATCAGACTCTTAAAACTTAAATATTCAAAACTTTTGTGTCTTTTGTGGTTAAAATCAATCAATCTAAAAGTTAGATAACTTCTTATTTTTAAATATCCAGTATCAATTTTATTGCAGATAAAATCCTTGCGCCTTCAAAACAAGTTATTTTTGATTTCAATTGCGCCTTTGCGTTCAAAACTAAAATATTCTTTTGATAAAGTATTTTTTGGTGATCGCAAAGGCACAAAGTTTTTTAATCTTATAACTTTTTAAGGCGCAAGAAAATCAAAGATTTTCAGCAAGTGATACCTCATAATTTTCCTGCAGATCCATAAAACGGTACAATTATCTATTTTAATCAACCAATCAATCCCTTCACATTTTTAGTAAAAACCTCAATCCCTTTGTTCATCTCTTCAAAATTAAGATCACCAAATCCCAAACGCATGGCGGTAAGACCTTTATTCTGATATAACAATGTTTTGGGAATGAAAAGGTTATCCTTAGCACAGCTTCGGCTTAGTTGCATCAGATTCAGTGGAATATTCCATTCCAGCCATATAGCGAGCCCTCCGGAAGGTTTTTGAAAAGTAATCAAATCACCCAGGTTTTCTTCCAGTAGCAAAACAAAATGATCACGTCTTTCCTGATAAACCTTTAAAGATTTTTTCAGATAGCGGTTGATTTCCCCTTCTGCAATCATTTCTCCAAGAGCTCTTTCCATAAGAATATCGCCCTGGCGGTCAATAATTCCAAGATATTTACGCATCTCGGTCATCAGATTTTCCGGAGCAACAATAAATCCTGTCCTGAATCCCGGAGCCAAAGATTTCCCGAATGAACCAATATAAATTACCATTCCGTTGGTATCGGCACTGGCTAAAGGAAGAATGGGGCTTTTATCATAATGAAATTCGTAATCGTAATCATCTTCGAGAATAATAAATCCATATTCATTGGCCAGTTCCAGCAGTTCAAATCTTCTCTGGGCACTTAACGCAACCGTAGTAGGATAGTGGTGGTGCGGAGTAAGATAAAGCATCCGTATTTTCTGCTTTTTACAGGCTTCACGAACGCTTTCCACAATAATTCCTTCTTCATCTATGGGAATAGAAACAATGTCAACCCCAGCTTTCATAAAGATCATATTGACGGAGAAATAGCTCAAAGCTCCCACCAATACAGTGTCACCGGCAGAGAGAAGAATTTCTGAAACAATATAAATACTCATTTCCGTGCTTCGGGTGATGAGCAGGTTGTTCTTAGAAATAGGAAGTCCACGGGAAAGATTCAGATATTGGGATAAATGTTCTTTAAAAAATTCACTTCCATCATGATTATAATGTCCCAAAGCTTTCTGATTAGATTTGCGTTTCAGAATAGAACTGTAAAATCGGGAATGCTGTCCGATCTGAGTCAAACGGATATCCGGTACACCATCATTAAAGACATACTCACAGTCCGAATGTTCAAAAGGATTATCGAGAATATTGGATGTTTTGAATGAAAAACCAGTAGAAGCAGGGTAGTTTTGAAGGTTATTTTGTTCAAAATCGTTCAATTTAACAGGTTTTTCCTGATCTTTTCCAATGACAAAAGTTCCTTTGTTTGGAAAACTCTCTGTCCAGCCTTGTGCAGAGAGTTCATCATATACCGCAACTGCTGTATTTCTATGGATTTCCAGCATTTCACTAAACGTTCTTGTTCCAGGCAGCTTCGTTCCAAAAGGCAAAAAACCTCTCTGAATGGCATTGATCAGCTGATTGGCAATCTGTAGATAGATAGAAGTCTCTGATTTTCTATCAATTTTTATAAAACTTTCATAAGGAATCTTAACCGGACTATCCATAATATCAAAACTGGCACAATATAACCATCCGGCAATATACTACTTTTGACATCAAAATAAAAATCTATGGAATTTCATCATCTGTTAAAAAAAATTGTACAGGAAGGAAGTACCCACGCCAAATGGCTGAACACTCTTTCATTCATGGAAAATGCCGGTGCAAGAAAAATATCAAAATGTGAACATCCAACCCTGGTTTCTCAGATCCAGCTGAAACACGCTGCTGAAGAGCATCGCCATGCTTATTATTTAAAAAAACAAATAGGGAAAATAAATCCTGAACTCTGCAAAACTTACGAAAGCTCAGAACTTCTGGCCCCTATTGCAACAAGCCAATATCTTCACTCATTGGATATTAAAGCCTGTCGATATCTTCAGAAAGCATTCAATCTTGATAAAACAGATATTAAATATGCCGCTTATCTTTTTGTAACCTACGCTATTGAAGTTCGTGCTGATGAACTTTATCCTGTGTATCAACAAGCACTTACTGAAGCTTCTTCTAAAATTATGGTAAAATCAATTATTATTGAAGAAGAAGGACATCTGGAAGAAATGATCAACCAGCTTAATGAGTTTTCGCCAGATTGGAAACATCACGCGGATCATATTCTGACGATAGAAAAAGAACTGCATGAAGAGTGGATCAATGCCATTACCCAGGAAGTTGCTCAGTTGAATTATGCTTAGCAATACCTCTCGTTTTCAGGAATCTCTTGACAAAAGAACAGAAGAGGGAATATTAAGGCGTTTGCTTCTTCAATCCGATGGAATAGATTTTTATTCCAATGATTATCTGGGATTGGCAAAAAGTAAAGAGCTTCAACAATTACTGCTGCAAAACATTACAGATAACCCTCAGCTGCTTTCCGGAAGTACAGGTTCAAGATTGATTAGCGGAAACAGTGATATGGCAGTTTCTGTGGAAAAGAATATCGCTCAAAAACATCAGTTTGAGTCTGCATTGCTTTTTCCATCCGGATATAATGCGAATCTGGCTTTGTTTTCTACACTTCCAAACCGTCATGATACTGTGATTGTAGACGAACAGATTCATCGGTCGGTGCATGATGCCTGCAGATTATCAAATGCAAAAAAACTGAAATTCAAACACAATGATATTGAAGGTCTTGAGAATGTTTTAAAAAGACAGAAAGGTCATTCTTATATCGCCATAGAAAGTTTGTACTCAATGGAAGGAGATTTTGCCCCTATTCAGGAAATTGCTGAGCTTGCCCATCAATACAAAGCCTCTCTGATTGTTGACGAAGCCCACGCATTTGGAGTTTTCGGATATGGATTGATTGAAAAGTATCAGTTACAACATCAGGTTTCAGCGGCAGTTGTGACCTACGGAAAAGCTCTCGGAGCACATGGAGCTGCAATTCTCTGTAATGAAACGGTGAAATCTTACCTGATCAATTTTGCAAGTCCGTTCATTTATACAACATCCGCACAGGATTTTCAGTGGATGAGTATTAAGACAGGATATGAATTTTTAGATCAAAATCATGACCTGGCGATAAAACTTCAGGACAATATTAAAATTTTCCGAAGTCAAAATCTACAGTCTCCATCAATGGAAATAAGCCCCATTCAGGCTATCGTAATTCCGGATAATCAAAAACTAAAACAATTACAGGATACTTTATCTGAAGAAGGTTTTTTAACCTATGCCATATACAGTCCTACGGTAAAAGAAGGAAGTGAACGACTGCGGATTTGCCTTCACAGCTTTAATACAGAAGAAGAAATTATGAAACTGACGGGAATTATTAAAGAATTTATTTAAAGCAAAAAGATTCAAAACCCGGAACACGAACCACGAATCCCGAAAACATGAAATTATTTATAACAGGAATAGGAACCGAAATAGGAAAAACAGTCTGCTCAGCCGTTTTGGTTCAGCATTTTAAAACAGAATACTGGAAACCCATACAGTCCGGAGATCTTCACTACACAGACAGTCATAAAATTGAGGAATGGACTGATACGAAGGTATGCCATCCGGAAACCTATCGTTTACAGCTGGCTGCATCACCACACCAGTCCGCAAGAGAAGAAAATATTGCCATCAATCTGAATGATTTTCAACTCCCTGAAACAGAAAATCCACTGATTGTAGAAGGAGCAGGAGGCTTAATGGTTCCGATTTCAGACACTACTTTCATGATTGATCTCATTGAGGAATTAAGTCTTCCTGTAGCATTAGTAATCAGAAATTATTTAGGCTGCATTAATCATAGCCTGCTCTCAATCCTGGCTTTACAACAGAGGGGAATTCAGTTAGAATATTTAATTCTTAACGGAGATTTTCCGGAAGATACAGAAAGGGTAATCTGCAGTTTTATCGAAAAAGAAACAAAAATTATAAAGATTCCCGAAATCAACAGTACGGATAAAGAATCTATACAACATGCTGCAAAGCAATTAACAATAACAAAAATAGGATAATGGATACAAAAACAACATTGAGAAACAACTGGACGAAAGAAGAAATTGAGGAAATTTATCACCTTCCCCTGATGGAGCTGATCTATAAAGCAGCCTCCGTACATCGCGAATGGCATGATCCTTCTGAAGTACAGATCTCCACATTATTATCCATCAAAACAGGCGGATGCCCTGAAGACTGTTCATATTGTGGACAGGCAGCCCGTTATCATACGGATATCAAAGTACAGGCTTTATTACCTACAGAAACTGTAATTGCCCATGCACAAAAAGCAAAAGATTCAGGATCTTCAAGGTTCTGTATGGCAGCAGCATGGCGTGAAGTTCGTAATAACCGTGATTTTGACAGAGTGATTGATATGGTGAAAGGAGTAAATGACCTTGGTCTGGAAGTTTGCTGTACACTGGGAATGCTTACCGAAGAGCAGGCTTTAAGATTGCAGGAAGCCGGATTATATGCCTATAATCACAATCTTGATACCTCAGAACAATATTATGAAGAGATCATTTCTACCAGAACGTTTGACAATAGAATCAATACGATCAACAACGTAAGAAAAGCAGGAATTACAGTATGTTCCGGAGGAATTATCGGACTTGGAGAGACCCACAGAGACAGAATTTCAATGCTTCTGACCTTGGCAACAATGCCAAAACATCCCGAATCTGTTCCTATCAATGCTTTAGCAAGAGTAGCAGGAACTCCGTTAGAAGACAATGAAAAAGTTGATACCTGGGAAATGGTAAGAATGATCGCTACTGCAAGAATCGTAATGCCTTCTTCTATGGTAAGATTAAGTGCAGGACGTATAGAAATGACTGAAACAGAGCAGGCATGGTGCTTTATGGCAGGAGCTAATTCCATTTTTACAGGAGAAAGAGAAACGCTATTGGTAACGCCTAATCCGGGAGTTTCTGAAGATATGCAGATGCTTCAGACTTTAGGACTGAAACCTATGATGAAAAAAGAAACATGCTGCTAGGTAATTATAAATTATGAATGATAAATTATGAGTGATGAGCTGGATTATTGGTATTATAGCGCTTATTATAAAATTGGTTTTGAATTTTTATAAACTGCTTTAAACGGATATGAGTTGGAAAACGCAAAGACGCGAAGATTTTTAAGGTAAATAATATTTTAAGGCGCAAGAATTTTATCTCCAATAAAATTGGATATTGCAAATTTTAGTCTCTCGCAGATTATACAAAGTAAGCAGATGAAATTTAGAAAATCTACTAAATTCCCTAAATCTGCAAGGAAATTTATAACACTTCACTTGCTGAAAATCTTTGATTTTCTTGCGCCTTAAAATACTCGCAATCTTTGACAAAAACTTTGCGCCTTTGCGATTACTTCAACATTTACGACAACATATTCAACTAAATTATTGTTAAATCCAACTCCATCACTTATTTCTACTTTTTACATCAAAATATGAATACAATAATAAAAGAAATCAGCCTGCAGGAGAGAGATAAAGCGGTCAACTGGCATCCGTACACGCAGATGAAAACAGCTGATGATGCCATTCCTATTGTAAAAGGAAAAGGAATTTACCTGTATGATACCGAAGGAAAAAAATATCTGGATGTTGTTTCATCATGGTGGGTAACACTACACGGACATTCACATCCTTATATTGCACAACGTGTTTTTGAACAGTTGAATACACTGGAGCAGGTAATTTTCGCAGGATTTACTCATGAACCTGCTGTACAGCTTTCAGAAAATTTGCTGAAACTTCTTCCGGCTGGTCAGGAAAAGGTCTTTTATTCGGATAATGGTTCTACCTCAGTAGAAGTTGCTTTGAAAATGTGTATTCAATATGCATATAATCAAGAGAAAAAGAAGACAAAGATTTTAGCTTTTAAAAATGCGTATCACGGAGATACTTTCGGGGCGATGTCTGTAAGTGGAAAGAGTTTCTGGACAAGGCCTTTTGAAAGCATGTTGTTTGAAGTTGTTTTTATAGATACACCCAATGCAGAAAACTTGGAAAGCCTGCAGAAACAGATTAAAGAACTTGCTGATGAAGTAGCCTGCTTTATCTATGAGCCATTAGTTCAGGGGGCTGCCGGAATGTTGATGTATAAAGCTGAAGACCTTAGCCAGCTGATGAAATTCTGCAGAGAAGAAGGGGTTCTTATGATTCAGGATGAAGTTTTTACAGGGTTTGGAAGAACAGGTAAACTTTTCGCAGCAGATTATCTTACGGAAAAGCCGGATATTATGTGTTTTTCAAAAGGATTGACAGGAGGAACCATGCCAATGGGAATTACGACCTGCTCCAATGAAATTTATGAGGCTTTCCTTTCTGAAGACCGTTATAAAACATTATTTCACGGGCATTCGTTTACAGCTAATCCTTTAGCCTGTACAGCGGCTCTTGCCAGTATGGAATTATTACTTACAAACGAAACTCAAATGAATATCAACCGCATCACTCATCAACATTCAGAGTTTGTAAAAGTACTTGCATTGCATCCTCATGTAGAAAAGATTAGGCAGATCGGAACTATTTTAGCTTTCGATTTTAAAACCGGGAATGACACTTCTTATTTCAATGAAATAGGAAAGACGCTTTACAATGAATTCTTACAGAGAGGGATTATCATGAGGCCGTTGGGAAATGTAATCTATCTGGTTCCTCCTTATTGTATTACATCAGAAGAATTAGATTTTGTCTATCAGAATATTACAGAGGTTCTGGATCAGTTTAGAGAATAAACGATCTGTTCCGGTAATAATTATTTTTAATTTTTTTAATATACCTTATAGGTTTCCAAGACCTATAAGGTTTTTATGTTGAATGCCAGTGCCTGTATTTTTTAAATCTCCTGTTCTGCTTTCTTTAAAATAGTAATCAATTCTTTTAATTCATCTTTATTGAATTCCAGTAAATTATGATTAAAATGATTGCCTGGAATTTTTATATAATTCACCCACGAAGAAAGCTTTTCACGATAAACACTTCCAAATTCAATATTACTCATCGTTACAAACTTATATTTGGTTTCCTGGCCAGCCTTTTCGTTTTCTTTCTGTTCCACAATCTGAAGAGACTGGATCAGTTTTCCCAGTTCATTTTTATCAACGGTAAGTGTTTTTTTTGATATTTCATCAAACGTTTCGTATTCGTACATGATTCCCAGAAGAGTATCTGAAGAATTGTCGGAAACATCTTTCGTTACAATTTTTTGAATATTCAGGTTTTTGAACTTGCCCAGATTGGTAATTTTCTTTTCAATTAATGTCCCTTTTCTAGAATTGACAGTAAGTCCGCGGGATGTGGTGTTAGATCTTTGAATCGTTGGCGGTGGAGCTATCTGTGCAGTTACCCATGCGCCTATTGCACAGGAAATCAAAATAATAATTCTTTTCATCTGTAAAAATTGTTATTAGTTTTTATATCATTTAAATTACAGTGTAATTTTCAACAATATATAAAATTTTTAAAATAATTTATCCCAATTCATTTCCCCAAGAATGAAGTTCGGAAAGAATAGGTCCCAGTTTTTGTCCTTTCTTTGTTAGTTTATAATAGACTTCCGGTGGGAAATTATAAACTTCAATCCGTTCAATAATAAGGTCTTCTTCCAACTGCTTCAGCTGTTCTGCCAATACTTTCTTGGAAACCCGAGGCATATTCCGCCAAAGTTCTACAAAACGGACCTGGTCTTCTTCAAAAAGATTGTGCAGGATCAAAGGCTTCCATTTCCCTGAAAGAATATTCAGGCTTCGTCTTAATCCACAGTTTTTAAATTCTTCAAAATTCATAGCTCAGTTGAAAATTTATGGTTAACCTTTTGGTAACCTTCGATTGTTTTACCCTCATCAGGCAATAGCTTTGTTCTGCAAACATACTCAAAATGAAATTACAATTATGGCGCAATGCTACATTGCTATTGAATATTGATGGAATTTCCATCCTCGTAGATCCTATGCTGGGCGAAAAAGGCTCTATGGGAAAAATGCCGATGACAGAAAGTGAATTACTGAACCCTCTCACAGATCTGCCTTTTAATAAAGAAGAATTAAATAAAAGATTGGAAGAGATAGACGCAGTTGCGGTCACCCATCTTCACCCTGATCATTGGGATTCTGAAGCCGCCAGACTTCTTGATAAAAATATTCCGATCATCTGTCCGGATGTTATTTCAGACCAAATCGCAGCACAGGGCTTTACCAATATTATTGCTGTGAATAATAAGATTCAGTGGGAAAATATTGGGATATCTACCACGAAAGGCGAGCATGGAACCGGAGAAATCGGAGAAAAAATGGGAATCGTAAATGGTTTTGTTTTTAAAAAAGAAAATAAATCCGTTTACATAGCAGGAGACACGATTTGGTATGATGAAATTGCCGCAGAAATCGACAAACACCAGCCACAGCACATTATTGTTGCAGGAGGAGCTGCCACTTTCTCTGTGGGAGATCCTATTATTATGACTGCTGAAGATATTATAAAACTCTGTGAATACACACCGGAATCTACCGTTTGGGTAACCCATCTGGAAGCGGTAAGCCATTGCAGAGAAGACAGAAAATTTATTCAGGGAAAAATAACAGAAAAAGGACTCGAAAACCAATGTTTCATACTGAAAGACGGAGAAGAGGTAAGCCTGAAACAGATATGAAATAAATAACAGGAGTTATGGCTTATTTTTTGAATATTTCCTGATAAATAATTTGTATGCTGTCAGTTTTTCTCTTAAATCTTGATTGGAAAGAATTATTACTGGGACACGAAGAATGGTCTTTTCTTTTGGAGATCATTCTTCGTACCATGATTATGTTCCTTGCTATTATCATCGGACTTAGAATTTTAGGAAAAAGAGGGGTAAAACAACTCTCAATCTTTGAGTTGGTAGTCATTATTGGCCTGGGATCAGCAGCAGGAGATCCTATGTTTAATAAGGATGTCGGAATTATTTCATCCCTTATTGTTTTTATTGTTATTATCCTTCTATATTCTATTGTGACCCATTTTATCGGAAAAAGTAAAAGTTTTGAAAATCTGGTGGAAGGAAAATCTATCTGTCTGGTAGAAAATGGCGAATTTTCAATTAAAAACTTTCAAAAAGAAAACCTTGGGAGTGATGAATTCTTTGCTGAGTTGAGACTAAAAGGAATTTCGCAACTTGGACAGATTGAAATGGCTATAGAAGAGATATCAGGAGAGATCAGTGTATTCTTTTTAGAAGATGAATCTGTAAAGTATGGACTTCCTATTATGCCAGGCTCATTACATAATCCGTTACAATATATTCATGAGGAAAGACATTACTCTTGTATATTCTGTGGGTATACTGAACATAAAAAAGCGGGTAATGCCGGACGCTGCCCAAAATGCCAAAAAGAAGAATGGGTAGCATCCAGCAATAAAAGACGTGTCACATAACCTTTAGCCATCTTAATCCTCAACATATTTATTTCTCGCTGCTTTCAATCCGAAATACAGCATCAGCAGTACGGCACAACTTAATAAATAGAATGAACTGTTCCAGGAAATATCCCAATCATGCAGTTTTCCAAATAACGGAGGTCCGAATGCGGCAATCAGATATCCCACAGACTGTGCCATACCAGATATTTTAACCGCATTGATACTGCTTTTCGTTCTCGTTGAAAAAAACAGGATAGATAAACTGAAAGACAAACCGTTGGAAATTCCTATGATCACAGCATTCACATAAATCCACTGAGATTTCAGGAACACAAACATCATCGTACTTCCGAACATCAGAGCACATATAAAAAAAATCATCAGTCTCTGATCTTTCATCTTACTGGCAATAATCGGGCAGCAGAACGTCACAGGAATCATCGTAATCTGAATCACAAAGAAAACCCATCCCGAGCTTTCTCCCTGCATATTAAAATCCGCAAGAAATGAAGGCAGCCAGGCCACCAGACAATAATAAAATAAAGACTGCAGACCCATAAAAATACTGATATTCCATGCCTGGGCAGATTTGAACATATTAAAATCTGAAGTACTGAGCGCTGTTTTAGGCTGAACCGGATTTCTTTTGTTAAATATGAATTCCAATGATAAAACCAGAAAGCCGAGTGCGGCAATCACCAGCCATATTCCCAGAGATCCTTTCCATCCAAAACCTGTCAATTCTCCTATTTTTACACTGAACCCAGAAGCTAAAGCTGCAGTGAGATTCATAGATACAGCGAAAATTCCTGTCATAAGACCTATCTGCTTCGGAAAATTATTCTTAACATATCCTGGAGTAACCACATTTCCGATGCATATTCCTAAACCAATGAATAGAGAACCTAAAAACAAAAGCCATAGAGATCCACTGATTCGTAAAAATAACCCGAAGCTTAAAATAATCAGAGAGTATATTAGAAGTTTACTGATCCCGAACTTATTAGAAAATCTACTCACAAGAACAGAACAGGCGGCAAACATGAACAGTGGAATAGACGTAAGCAGACTTACCTGAAAATTATCCAGTTTCAATGCATCTCTTACTTCTCCCAGTACAGGGGCAACCGCTACAATAGGTGAACGGAGGTTACTGGAAATTAATATAACTACCAGAACATTAATGATTAATAAAACATAAGAAGCATTCTTTTTTACTTCATTCTTCATCATAATAAAAACTTTTGCACAAAATTAACACAGTAATTTTGTTTAATTTTGCCAAAGTTTTAACCTAAAACGACATGAACGCTAACGACAGCATAAAAATAGATGAACTGAAAAAGCCTTATTTTGTATGGTTTGAAGAAAACTGGATACATGATGATGTGCTCCATTACCATCAAAAAGGTCAGCTCGTGTATGTGGAGAGTGGTTTTCAGTATATTACTATTGAAGAAAAAATCTATCTCCTTCCTCAGAATCATGCGGTATGGATCCCGCCAAATGCTATCCATAAAACCAATTCCCATTCTGAAAAGATCAAGCTGATGATCATGTTTGCGGAGATCAGCACCCAGGAACCTTTTTATCATGAAGTGAATGTATTTTCTGTTCCTCCTGTTTTGAAGGAAATGATAAAATATGCAGAGAAATGGTCTAAGCTGATGACTCCGGATCATCATGAGAGCCTATTTCTGAAAGCATTATTCAACGAACTTCCACGGTTTGTAGAACATTCTCTTACTCTTCATATCAGTCTTCCCAAAGATAAACGTCTTACAAAAGTTATAGAACATCTTCACAATCATTACCGGAATGAGATCAAAATGGAAGACCTCAGTGATACAGCACTTTTATCTTTCCGTACCCTGGAACGTATTTTCAAAAAAGAAACCGGCCTTACCTTAAGCAAATATCAACAAATGCTTCGTATCCTCAAGAGTCTGGAATATTTGAGTTCAGGAAATCTTACCATTTCAGAAACAGCTTATGAAGTAGGATATAAGAGTGTTCAGGCTTATACCAGAAGTTTTCAGTCTGTGATGCAGTTCAGGCCAACTGATTTTATTAAAACCATTCAATAAGCTTTAAAACACGTACAAAGCGGGTCGGGATTTATTAAAAAGAAGAGTTATTAACATCTCAAAACTTTATATATTCCTTTGTGTAAAAGCGATTGGGGATATTGAAAAAGATAATATTTCACATTTCGTTCATTTTTTCACTTCAATAGCCAATATTCAATTATGAGATTATTGAAAATAAAAAGGTCTCCACGAGTGAAGACCTTAAAAAAACACAAATGATGAAAAAAAATTATTTCGATTCACAAATATAAGCAAAAATCATGGTATGCAAAACATCATAAGCTTATTTTTTTTAAAAAATATTTATTTTAAGTAAAAACAATTATTCCTTAAATGTTGTTGGTTTTCTTTGGGATTCCGAAATTACTAACGGAAAAATATATCTATTTAAATATAATTCGCCACCTGAAGAATTGTATGCCTGTTTTTTATCCAAAATAAAAATGTCGTAAAAAGTGAATTATTATCAAAATATGGCTTTGATGAGTCTGTATTCAAACAATTGTTTAACTCTTTTGTGACCCTGCTCATAAAATTTTATAGTTTTTTTGTTCTATTTTGCTTAAAAACCTGTCATATGAGTCCAAAGATATTTAAGGGAGTTCCTTCACAAAAATTCGGAGGCTTCCATGATACAGAAAGCAGAAAAGTATTTGAACAGGGTTTGATTCCGGAAAAGTTTACCATATTAAAAGAAAGATTTTTTTCAGTTAATAATTGGGGAAGTTATAGTGGAAAAGCATTTGCTACATTTAAATTGTATGATTTTGATGGGAATCCCGCAGACCGAGAACCTCAAAAAGGAGATTTTATCAGGATTGATATTCCTGGTCCGGGAGAACCTGAAGCTAAAGGATACGATTGGGTAGAAATAACAGATATCTGTTTCTATCAGGACAGTTTTTCCGAAAGTATATCAATCACATGCAGACCATCAATAGATCCTCAAAATAAAAAAAGCCGTCATATTGCTCATTTTTACAGTTCTGCAGCAAGCTCAACCTTTATGATATCCAGAAATATAGCTTATTTAAAAGCAGCTGTATACGGACGAAATGAAAGACCCAACTTGAATGCTCAGCTCCTGGATGTTTTTAGAAATCTTGCCACTGCTATAGGTGGAATGATGGGGATTGCTAAAATACAATGGAAAGGTCTTACAGACGGTTTTTTGAATCTTGATTAAGGCTGTTCTTCCTTTTTTGATCTAAGTCAAAGTTTTTTATCTGTTGTACCGGGACCTTTGCACCCGAATATTTTAAACAAAATTTATGAGTACAACATTAGAAAAAGGACAGACTATTAATTTCTATCAGGCAACCGCTCCTATTATCATTTCGGTATTTGCGGTCTACCTTACCATAGGAATTGCTTTAGGAGTACTTCCCAGGTTTGTTCAGAACACATTAGGCTTTGACAGCATTATTGTAGGACTTGTGATTGGTCTGCAATCATTATCAACACTTTTAACCCGTGCCTATTCCGGAAAGATGACAGACACCAGAGGTGCTAAGAAAAGTAAAATGTCAGGTGTAATATTGGCTGTTATTGCTGGGATTATTTATGTACTGGCAGTATTATTCCAAGCTAATCCTATTCTGGCACTTGCTTCTCTCTTATTGGCAAGAATTATTCATGGGGTTGGTGAAAGTTTTCTGGTTACCGGAGCGTTAACGTGGGGAATAGGCCTTGTAGGACATTCCAGCTCGGGAAAAGTAATGACCTGGAATGGTATTGCCATGTATGCGGGAATTGCAATCGGAGCTCCCATCAGTATATGGTTAAGTAAAGAATACAATATTCTGCCTGCTTTTCTTTTTATTGCCTTACTTCCGCTGGTAAGCTGGCTTTCCACTGCTAAACTTCCTTCTATTCCTGTGGATAAAGATTATGTAAGAACACCTTTCTACAAAATAATTGGTGCCATATCTGGTCAGGGTCTGAGCCTTGCTTTTTCATCAATGGCTTTTGGATGTATTGCTTCTTTTATTGCGTTATTTTTCTCTCAAAAAAATTGGGGTGATGCTTCATTGGCTTTTATGATCTTCGGAGCATGTTATGTGCTGACCAGAATTTTCTTTGCTTCTTTTCCAGATAAATACGGAGGCTTTACAATAGCCTTGATCTCTCTGATTATCGAAGTGGCTGGACAAATGCTGATTTGGACCTCTGCATCCAAAACATTGGCCATTATCGGATGTGGGTTGACGGGTGTTGGGTTTTCATTGGTTTTTCCGGCTTTGGGAGTTCTTGCCATTCAAAAAGTAAAACCGCAGATGAGAGGAACAGCACTAGGAGCCTATGTCGCATTTGTTGACCTTTCATTAGGGCTCGCAGGTCCTATAGCAGGATTAATTGCCGGTTGGTTTGATTATCAGACTGTATACCTGTTCGGAGGCATCAGCTGTATCATTGCAATGATTATTTTACTATTTAACAAAAAATAAAAATGGAACATTCACTAACATCTCAAGTAAAAGAAACGAAGAAAATACATTCTGTATTTACCGTTAAAAAGAAACTTTTTATTACACCACATTTAATCCGTGTTATATTTGATATTGATGAAAAACAGGCTGAACTATTGGCGAATGTAAAGTCCGGATCTAATAATAAAATCTTTATCCCCACTGAAGAAGAAAACATCACTCTGATCAGAACCTATACCAATAGAAAAATTGACCTGGAAGAAAAAGAACTGAGTGTTGATTTTGTAGCTCATGGTGACAACGGACCAGCTTCTGCATGGGCATTGAAGACCAAACCAGGAGGTCTATTGGAAATAGGAATGAAAGAAAGTTCAAAACCGTTAGTTCCGAATGCTGATTTTTATCTGCTTGCAGGAGATGCAACGGCACTGCCGGTGATTTGTGCCATTTCAGAACAGTTTCCTTCCTATGTAAGAGCAAAAATAATATTGGAAGTGGCAGGTAAAGAGGACGAATTGATCCTGTGTTCTGCGGCAGATATTTCGGTTGAATGGCTGCACAATCCTCATCCTGAACAGGGAAGCAAGCTTGCAGAAGCAGTGAAATCTGTTCAGTTTCCACCTGGCGTTTTAAAAGAATATGTTTATATCGCTGCAGAATATTCCACTGTGCATGAACTTCGTACTTACTTCAAAACAACACTGGAATGGGATCCACATGGAATGTACATTTGTTCATACTGGAAAGCCGGACAGGCAGAAAACCTCTAAACAGGAAAGAATAAAAGATGTAAGCAAAGCCATTTATCACTATTTTTGCTTACATGCAGGAACTTTTAACGTCATATATCAAAAATAGAATATCAATAACAGATTATGAATTGGAAACGATACTTTCTTATTTTAAAGTTATTTCCCTGAAAAAAAATGAGTTATTACTTTCCAACGGGCAAAACAGCCAGAGAACATTTTTTGTTGTCAATGGCTGTCTCCGTATATTTTTTATTAATGAAGAAGGGCAGGATTCTACCCGATATTTTGCTTTTGAAAATCAGTTTGCAACTGCACTCACCAGTTTTATTACTTCTGAACCCTCTGAGGAATTCATAGAAGCCGTAGAGGATTCAGAAGTATATTATATTACTCATAAAGATTTTTATCATCTTCTGGAGATTATCCCTCAATGGGAAAAGTTTTACAGAATATATCTTGAAACTGCCTATGTAAATAATACCAAAAGACTGATGTCTTTCCTTGTTCAGGATGCACTTGAAAAATACCGCCAGCTTTTGGATGAAAATCCGGTGGTGGTAAGAAGGCTTTCCAATAAATTGGTCGCTTCATATCTTAATATTTCGCAGGAGACATTGAGCAGGCTGAAGTCAAGGCTTTGATTCTTGTTTGATAAACCTAACATTTTTACGAAGAGTTATTATTTATTTAAACTGCTTTTAAACTGGCTAAAATTCTCAAAAAATTAATATTACAGCCTTCTCAGAAAAAATTTAAGCCCTATATTTGCACTCATGTTAAAATGGTTCTCCATATTATGTTCAATAATGTATGTGCTGGCTACCACCAATGCGGGGGAAGTACTGAAAGTGCCTATGTTTGTGGAACATTTCATGGAATACCATGGAAGCTTTTCAGAATTTGTAATGGAGCACTATGATAACCACAAACAGGATTCTGACTGGGATACCGATCAGAAACTGCCGTTTATCAATCCACCTATCGTACTTACTGTACACGCCCAGCTTCCTGAGCTTTCATTTGAAATAAAAAAACCTAAGGAAATTACTGTTTCAAAGAAAAGCAGTATCTATAAGGAAAAAGATTTTTCCAACCAATACCTTTCTCAGATTTTCCAGCCACCACGGCTTTCTTAATTGACTTTACATTGAAAATTAATGCTTTATGTTTTTACCTAAAGCAGTGAATTCTTGTTACATATCAATTAATTCGTAATGCATTGTATTGATGCTTAAACCTTAACCAGAGAAGTTACAAACACTTGTTTTGATACTTTAAGTTTTGGGTGAATCTCAGCTTTTATAAAGCATTCCGGATTATCAATTAATAGTTTTTCCATGTTAAATAAAATTATTGAGTTTTCTGTAAAGAATAAACTCATCATTGCTCTGTTTACAGTAGCTCTCATCCTTTTTGGAGTCTATGAAACCACTAAACTTCCCATTGATGCCCAGCCGGACATCACCAATAATCAGGTTCAGATTATTACTACTGCTCCTTCTTATGGTGCTGCAGATATAGAACGCCTTGTTACATTTCCTATCGAACAGGCCACCAGCAATATCAGCGGAATTACGGAGCTGAGAAGTTTCTCACGATTCGGACTTTCATTAGTGACTGTAGTTTTTGATGATAAGACGGATGTGTATTGGGCTCGTCAACAGGTTCAGGAACGGTTGCAGCTTGTTCAGGACAATATACCAGCCGGAATCGGTAAACCGGAATTAGGGCCTATTTCAACAGGATTGGGAGAAATTTTCCAATATGTGATACGGGCAAAAAAAGGATACGAAAATGTATATGATGAAACAGAACTGAGGACTATCCAGGATTGGGTGGTCAGAAGACAACTTCTTGGAACTAAAGGTGTGGCGGATGTCAGCAGTTTCGGAGGAAAACTGAAACAATATGAAATTGCCATTAATCCTAATAAACTACAAGCATTCAACATCAATATCAATGATGTTTTTGCCGCGCTGGAAAAGAATAACCAGAATACCGGAGGTGCATATATTGAAAAGAAAGAAACTGTTTTGTTTATCCGCAGTGAAGGGCTTCTGGGAAGTACGGAAGATATTGGAAGCATTCAGGTAGCGGAAACGAAAGAAGGCATTCCGGTACATATCAAAGATGTAGCTTCTGTGAAAATAGGTTATGCAACAAGGTATGGCGCTATGACTTATAATGACACTGGAGAGGTTTCCGGAGCTATAGTTCTGATGCTGAAAGGTGAAAATGCCAATGTAGTGATTGGAAATATCAAACAAAGACTGGAGAAAATTCAGGAGTCCTTACCGGAAGGAGTAGTAATTGAGCCTTTCCTTGATCGTGCTAAGATGGTGAATAATACCATCAGTACTGTAAAAACAAACCTGATGGAAGGAGCTTTGATTGTGGTTTTCATTCTGGTATTATTTTTAGGAAATTTCAGAGCAGGATTATTGGTGGCTTCTGTTATTCCTTTGGCCATGCTTTTCGCCATTATCATGATGAATATTTTCGGTGTAGGAGGAAATCTTATGAGTCTTGGAGCGCTGGATTTTGGTCTTATTGTAGACGGTGCCGTCATTATTGTGGAATCCGTGCTGCATCAACTTGCCCATAAAAAGCATTTTGGAAAAGACAATATGCTCAGCAAAAGAGAAATGGATGATCAGGTTTCCAGCTCTGCTACCAAAATGGTTAACAGTGCGGTTTTCGGGCAGATCATTATCTTAATCGTATATCTTCCGATTTTTACCCTTCAGGGAATTGAAGGGAAAATGTTTAAGCCTATGGCTCAGACCGTTGCCTTTGCCCTGATTGGAGCATTTATTCTTTCCCTGACTTATATTCCGATGATGAGTTCTCTGGTATTAAGCAGAAAGAAAAAAGAAAAAGAGAACATCTCGGACCGCGTCATGGATAAAGTGGAAACCGGACATCAGCAATTACTGATGAAAGCTCTTAAATTCAGAAAAACGATCATCATTGGCGTATTGATCCTGTTTGCAGGTGCTGTTTTTACCCTTTCCAGAATGGGTGGAGAATTTATACCCTCTTTGGAGGAAGGCGACTTTGCTGTTGAAATGAGAATTCTTCAGGGAAGTAATATCAATGAAACCAAAAAAGCCACCACACAGGCCGCACATATCCTTTTAACACAGTTTCCTGAAGTAGAAAAAGTAGTCATGAAAATTGGGAGTGCAGAAATTCCTACAGAACCTATGCCTATGGATTCCGGAGATATGATCGTTGTTTTAAAGCCTAAAAAGAAATGGACTTCCGCAACAACATTTCCTGAGCTTTCTGATAAAATGAGCAAAGCATTAAGCGTTATCCCAGGCCTCACCACCAGTTTCCAGTTTCCGGTACAGATGCGTTTCAATGAACTGATGACGGGTGCAAGACAAGATGTAGTCTGCAAGATTTACGGTGAAGATCTGGACAGCCTTGCCACGTATGCCAAAAAGATTGGAAGCATTATTAACACTGTAAAAGGTGCACAGGATCTATATATCGAGCCGGTAGTAGGAGCTCCACAGGTTGTGATTGATTATAACCGTTCGGAACTGTCCCGATATAATATTTCAGTTGCAGATATCAACAGAGTGATTAATATGGCTTTTGCCGGACAAACTGCAGGAGCATTGTATGAAGGTGAGAAAAAGTTTGATATCGTTGTCCGAATGGATAATGAACATAAAAAAGATATTACAAGCATCCAAAACCTTCTGATTCCTACCACTTCAGGAGAACAGATTCCTTTGTCTCAATTGGCTAAAGTAGAGCTTAAAAACAGTCCGAACCAGATTCAGAGGGAAGATACTAAAAGGAGAATTATTGTAGGTTTTAATGTGAGAGGAAGAGATGTTCAGAGTATCGTGGAAGAACTTCAGCAAAAAACAGATAAAAGCCTGAAATTATCACCGGGCTACACTGTTTCTTATGGAGGAGCTTTTGAAAATTTAAATGAAGCCAAAGCCAGACTGGGAATTGCAGTTCCTATTTCGTTAGTGATGATTTTCCTGCTCTTATTCTTTGCTTTCGGTTCTGTAAAACACAGCCTGCTGATCTATACAGCCATTCCTTTATCTGCGATAGGAGGTGTGTACTTTCTGGCGTTGAGAGGAATGCCTTTCAGCATCAGTGCAGGGGTAGGATTTATTGCATTATTTGGAGTTGCCGTACTTAATGGAATTGTTTTGATATCAGAATTTAACCGATTGAAAAAGAATGGAATAGTAAATACGAGCAGAATTGTACTCATAGGAACAAAAATCAGGCTTCGTCCGGTTTTAATGACGGCTTTTGTAGCTTCTCTGGGATTCCTTCCCATGGCAATCAGCAACGGTGCAGGAGCAGAAGTACAGAGACCTTTGGCAACGGTGGTGATCGGAGGATTAATGCTTGCGACCCTTTTAACCTTGTTTGTCCTTCCAATTTTATACGTCCTGTTTGAACATATTAATAAAGATAAAATGAAATACTCAAAAAAACTCAACTATAAAAAATTGTCTGTTTTCCTGTTGTTAATATCCTTTGGAACTTATCAGGCTCAGGAAAATATTACCTACGATCAGGCTTTGGAAAAAGCATACCTGCAGAATGGTACTCTTAAAAATTCAAAATTAGTATCAGATTATCAGGAAAAACTGAAAGCCAGTTATCTGGATATTCCCCAGACGGAAATTACCGGAGGATTTGGTCAAATTCAGGGCGAGGAAACGGATAATTCATTCGGAATCTCTCAAAGATTCAGTTTTCCAACAGTGTATTCAAAAAGAAAACAAATGCTGGATGCCGAATGGTCTGCCAGTGTCATCAATCAGAATCTGACTAAAATACAGCTTACCAAAGAAGTAACAGATGTTTTCTACAGGATACTGGTGCTTCAGGAGAAGAAAAAAGTCCTGGAATACATCAGCCAGTTATATCATAATTTTGCAGATAAAGCCGGATTAAGATTAAAAAAAGGGGAAGCCAATATTCTGGAGGAATCCACCGCGGAAATTCAGAAAGAACAGATAGAAGTACAACTGAATACCCTTGAAAATGATCTGAATATTGCAAAGCTTCAACTTCAATTATTGCTACAGTCTACAACACCTTATCACCCCATTGCTGATCATCCCACGATGAATATTGGTTTACAGATCTCAGAAGAAATGGTAAAACAGCATCCTGAGCTTCAATATTTGCAGCAACAGATCAAAGTAGGAGAGGCAGAAGTACAGCTTGAAAAAAGCAGGCTGCTTCCGGATCTTCTTATAGGATATACCAATCAGAGTATGAAAAACATCAATAATAATCGGTTCAATTCGGTTCAGGTAGGAGTGGGAATTCCATTGTTTACCAAAGGACAGAGAGCTTTAGCAAAGGCAGCACAGACTAAAATTGTTATTTCCGAAAATCAGTATCAGAGAAAAGAAATTGAGCTTAAAAACAGATTGAAACAACAGTTGACTACCTATATGAACCAACAGCAGATCATCGAAAATTATGAACAAAAACAGCTTCCAAAATCTGAAATCATTTTAAAAACAGCCCAGAAACAGATGGAAGTAGGAGAAATAGACTATCTGGACTGGGTAATATTGGTGAATCAGGCCGTAAAAACCAAAGCAGATTATATTGATCAGCTGGAAAAACTGAATCAGATCGGAGCCGAACTTCAATTCTTAATTTCAAAATAATACCATCATGCATTTCAAGAATATATCCCTATACAGCCTAGCTTTCATCCTTACTCTATCTTCATGTTCAGGAAAAAATGAGGAGGAAAAAACGGTGTATGAAAACACGAAATTTTCTAAGAACGACAAAAACTCCGTTCATCTTACAGAAAAACAGATTCAGTCTGTAGGATTAACAACAACCAGTATTCAGAACAGGAATATGGAAAAGCTGGTGAGATTGAATGGAAAGGCGGAAATTGCACCTTCTCACATTAGTTTGGTTTCCAGTATCATGGGTGGACATATCAAATCTATCAATGTCATTAATGGAAGCCATTTCAGCAAAGGGCAGGTGCTTGCAGTAGTGGAAGATCCTCAGTTTATACAATTGCAGCAGGATTATCTGGTCACCAAAGCCCAGCTTGAAGCGGCAAGATTGAATTTCAACCGTCAGAAAGATTTGAATACAAGTAAAGCCAGCAGTGACAAAACCATGCAGATTGCCCAGGCAGATTATTCTACTTTGAATGCCACTCTAAAGGGGTTGGAAGAAAAACTGAAAATCATCGGAATCAATGCCAAAAGTCTGACTACCGGAAATATCAGAAGTAAAATCAATATTTATGCTCCGTTTACAGGTTTTGTAAGCAAAATTCTTGTGAATAACGGACAATACATCAATCCGGCAGATACTTTATTTGAATTGATCAACCCTGCAGGATTACTTTTAGAATTAAAGGTATTTGAAAATGATGTGAATGATATTCAAACAGGACAGGAAATTTTAGTGTATAACAATCAGAATCCGGAGCTGAAGTCCAATGCCAAAATTGTCAGCGTAGTGCCAAGTATTGAAAATGGAGGATCTGCCACTGCAATTGCTAAGCTGTCTTCGGCAAATGCTGAATTTGTAAAAGGAATGTATATCAATGCTGAAGTTAAAATCAGTAGCCGTTATACACAAGGTCTTCCCAATGAAGCAGTGGTTTCTTATGAAAATAAAAATTACGTTTTTGAAGATCTGGGAAAATCCAATTATAAAATAATTCCCGTAGTGACCGGAATTTCTGATGACCAGTTTACAGAGATAATAAAATCAGACTTTTTAAAAGATAAGAAAATTGTACAGAAAGGAGCTTACAGTCTTCTGATGATGCTTAAGAACAAAGCTGAATAGCTCTTAGGGAAACATGATACAAGTAAAAAGATCAGTCTGGTTTGACTGATCTTTTTGTTATTTTTTTACAGACTCATTCCAATGCACTCCCTGCTTTTTAAAAAACTCTTCAAGATTGAGCCAGTCCTGATAACTATGCAGAAATTCTTCTCTATTAACGGGTAATTCTTTACTATGATTATATTGCTTACATCCAAAACATAACTCAATATTCTTCCACTGATTTTCCTTATAAATGAACAACGTATTGTGCGGCTCGAAACAGAAAGCTCCATCCCAGACTTTTACACTTTTCTGCCCTTTTATAATCTCTATTAATTCTTGTTTTGATTCAGGAGTGAGTACGACCTTATTTATTATGATTTCATTGTTGGGAACACCATTTTTTAGTAAGTCTCTGTAAATGGTTATACTCTTACCAGGTGTTTCAATATCAAGTCTGAGATCTTCATGACTGGTAATAAGAATCGTTTCCGCCTCTTTTAAATAGTGAATAAGGTCTTCATTGACATTTTGGGAGAAAGTCCAGATAGAGCTTAAAAATAAGCTTAATACGTATATTTTATTTGTTATCATTTAAGTTTTCTTCTGTATCTGTCATAAATAAGACCAACAACAGGATATATCAAACTGGTATAGGCTACTTTTTCAAAAATATAAAACCCAAATTGTCCATCAAGTTTCTCTACTTTCATTGCTTCAAACTGGAGCAATACATCACTCCCAAAAACAAATATTGAAGCCATAAAAACCAAAAGAGTAATAAATGAAAAAATATCATTTTTAATTTTTCTGAGGGAGAATACATACGCAACTCCGGTAATACCAAGAAACAGAAGATCTGTTATAAGATGTTCTTTAATATTGGAATCAATCGTAAAAAGATCTCCTATTACGTCAGAAGTACTTTTTGCAATTTCCATTGCGACCAGGGCTTCAATTATTATAATGGAAGAAGAAAAAGCAATTAGAGCGGCGATTATTCCGGCGAATAATCCTTTATTTTTTCTCATAGGATGGTCATCGTTCAACTAATAAATATAGTAAAAAAAGTTATAGTTGATGTGGTAGTCATACAATTAATGGTGTCTCAGTAACAATTTTACAGAAATCGATTCAAAAAAATGACATTTGACATGTTTTACACAAAATGAAATATTATTTAATGCATAATTCATTTTAAAATAATATTTTTAAGCAGTGAATAGTTGTAAAGGATTTTTAGATGAATAACAAAAGAACTTTTATCAAAACTTTATGACAAAAAAACCTTTGCACAATTTCCATATTCCGGTAATGGGTCTGGCTTACACAATAGACAGCCCGATTCGTGTTGCCCAGTATGGAATTTCTTCCGTCATTTCCATTATTGATGATGAAATTCTGGAAAAAATGAAGAACTTTTACAACAAAAAGTTCAATCTTAACTATTTCGGAATTTCAGCAAAAACAGAAGACTACAGAGCCAGAAGAGTTACGGCTTATCTGGATATGGTGGATGATATTGTGAATGAAAAATTTGAATCTTTCAAACAAGAAATCAGCAAGAATAAAGAAGCTTTGATGGATTTCGTAGCTATGCTTCCCAATACATCAGATTTCAAAAACAGTCTTCAGAATCTTATCAATCAAAAAGACAATTGGAGTTCTAATATCAAAAATTTCATAGAATCCAATTTAAAACCGGGAAGTATTGATGTCAATATCATGACGAAAGTAGATAAAGACAATTATCAGAATAATGAACAGCTTCCTGTGATGTACAACGATGCGCATGCCTCTCTGCGTGGATTTGCCAAAAGTAAACTATCATCATCAATGGTTCTTTCTGCAGGGATGAACCCCCGTTTGTATAGCTATATGGAAGAGTTTGATGATTTTTTTCCGGATGAAAACGGCAACATCAAAAAGAAAATTATCCTTAAAGTAAGCGATTTCCGTTCTGCTATGATTCAGGGAAATTTTCTGGCTAAAAAAGGATTATGGGTTTCAGAATACAGAATAGAATCCGGACTGAATTGCGGTGGTCATGCTTTTGCCACTGAAGGAATGCTTCTTGGACCTATCATGGAAGAATTTAAGCAGAAAAAAAGCGATCTGATACAATCAGCTCACACCTTAATGACGGCTGCTTTAGAACAAAAAGGAAAACATATAGTTTCCGAACCTTTAGAAATGAAGATTACCGTTCAGGGTGGAGTAGGAACTTCTGAAGAGCATGAATTTTTACTGGCTAATTATAGTGTAGACAGTGTTGGATGGGGTTCACCATTTTTACTTGTACCAGAAGCAACATCGGTAGATACAGAAACCCGAAATCTGCTTTTACAGTCAAAAGAGAAGGATTTCTATCTAAGTAATATTTCGCCATTGGGAGTGCCTTTTAATACGGTAAAAGGGACATCCAATGAAGTCTTGAAGTATGAGAAAGAAGCAAAAGGGAAATATGGAAGTTCGTGTCCCAAAAAGCTTCTCGCACTAAGCAAAGAATTTTCTCAGGAAGGAACATGTACTGCTTCCAGAAAATATCAGGAGATCAAACTGAAAGAGCTGTTCGAAAACAAACAAACCTTGACGGAAAAGGAATTCAATAAAAGAAAATCCGAAATTACCGATAAAGCCTGCTTATGTGTAGGACTTGTGAATGCAGCATACATGGAACAGAACCTTGAAATTAAAGGAGAAAAGCAAGGCGTTGTAATATGTCCCGGACCGAATATTGCCTTTTTTGATAAGGAAGTTTCTCTTTCAGAAATGGTAAAACATATCTACGGAAACACCAATATTCTTTATGATAATCAACGTCCGAATATGTTTATTAATGAACTGAAAATGTATGTGGATTATCTGAGAAAGGAAATCACCGAATCCACTGTACAGATTACTCATTCGCAGACAAAAAAATGGAATGCTTTCAGGAAAAATGTTCTTGAAGGGATCGCATATTATCATGAGCTTTTTACAGCATCATCATTCTTCAGCAACGGTTTATCAGCCATCAATCTTCAATTACAGGAATACAAACTTCAGCTTATTGCTATTGATATTCCACAGGTTGAAAAATAACCGTATTTTTAATTGATAGATAATAAAAACAGCTTTTCAAACGGGCTGTTTTTATTTTTTTTTAGCTTTTTTGTTTGAAAATAGCAAATCAAAGATAAAATCTTTGCACCTTATGGCAGCTGGTGTTTAATTTATTTGCGTCTTTGCGATTTTCTAACAACAAAATAATAATCAAAAAAACTGAGGAAAGATCAGCATTTTCATTTATAATAACTATAAAGAGAATGGTCATTTTGAATATTCTCCGGACTTAATATTCCTTACCTTAGAGCTCACTTAGTAAAATTATTTTTATGGAAAAAAGAAAAATCAAAAACACCGATTTAGCGATTGCCCCAATCAATTTCGGAGGAAATGTTTTTGGATGGACACTGGACGAAAAACAGTCTTTTGATATACTGGACCGCTTTACTGAAGCCGGATTCAATTTTATAGATACTGCAGACACCTATTCATGGTGGGTGAACGGAAAAGGCGGACAGTCTGAAGAGATCATCGGAAAGTGGATGAAAAGCAGATCAAACCGCAACGACATCGTTTTAGCAACGAAAGTTGGCTCAGAGACAAAAGAACATGGTTATGATATCAGTAAAAAACATATTCTTAAATCTGTAGATGAGTCTCTGCAAAGACTTCAGACGGATCATATTGATCTCTATTATACCCATTTTGATGATAATACCACTCCGGTAGAAGAAACGCTTTCTGCTTATGATGAGATCATTAAGGCTGGAAAAGTACGTTATATTGCGGCTTCCAACTTATCTCCGGAACGCCTGAAAGCATCATTTGAAGCCGCGGAAAAGAATAATCTTCCTAAATATGTTGCGTTACAACCTCATTACAATCTGATGGAAAGAGAAGGTTTTGAACAAAATTATGCTCCTCTGGCAGACCAGTTTGACTTAAGTGTATTTCCGTATTGGTCACTGGCAGCAGGTTTCCTGACCGGTAAATATCGTGATGAAGCAGATCTTGCAAAAAGCGCGAGAGGGGAAGGGGTAAGAAAATATTTGAATCCAAAAGGGCTTGAAGTTTTAAAAGCGCTGGATCAGGTGAGTGCAAAACACAATACCACTCAGGGAATGGTTTCTCTGGCATGGCTGCTATCCAATCCTTTGATCACAGCACCTATCGTAAGTGCCACCAGTGCTTCACAGCTGGAGACCGTATTCAATGCGCCTAAGCTTATTCTGGATCAGGAAGATATTGACCTGCTGAATAATGCAAGCAACTAATTTTTTCAAATTTCATTATAGACTAAAATTAAATCCGTTCAGAAATGAACGGATTTTTTTGTTATTCGACGATGTTAACCACCCCGTCAAAAATTCTTTGAATTTTCGCCACCCCTCCGGAGGAGGGGAATTTAGGTTTTCGGTTGTTATATTCTGTTATTACTATTAATCGGAATATTCCTTCAGAAGCTGTCTGTAGCTCATTAATATTGAAGATTTTGAAATAAAGCCTATGAAATCATTAGCATCACTCACTACCGGCAGATTCCACACTCCTGTATCATCAAAGGTCTGGAGAATATCCAGTGGTCTATTTTCCCTATGAAGAACAGCTGGTGGTGCTTTCATGATCTGAGTAACTGTCTGAGAGGTTTCCATTTCTTTGTTGAATAAATAAGGCCTTATATCATCCAAAGTAAGAACTCCTTTAAGTTTTCTGTTCTCATCTACCACAGCGAAAATATTTTTATCTCCATTCTTTACCATTTCAAACAATTCTGTAACAGAGGCATTCTGACTGATTGTTTGTGAATATTTGTCAATAAAGTCTTCAGTTCTCAGGGCGAAAAGTAGGTTTTTGTCATGCTTGTTTGTGAAAATTTTTCCTTCATCAGCTAATGATTTTAATTCCGGAGAAATTGGGGAGAACCATTTGGCAATAAGGTAAGATATGATAGAGGCTATCATCAAGGGAATAAACAAATCATATCCGAAACTTGATTCTGCGATCAGAAATATAGCTGTAAGAGGAGCATAGAGTACACCACTCATGGCACCTGCCATTCCAACCAACACAAGATTGGTCACAGGAACATCCGTAAAGCCTAAATGCTGACAAACCAGTGCAAATAAATAACCTAAAGTTCCTCCGGCAAAAAGAGAAGGCGCAAAATTACCACCATTTCCACCACTGAATATGGTAAATGAAGTGGCAAATGCTTTTAGAAGCAATACCAGAACTAAAAATATAATAATGGTCCAGTCGCCGATCTCAAAATATCTGAAAAAACTGTTTTCAATAATAGAGTAGGTATTTCCATTGGTAAAAGCTTTTACCGTTTCATAACCTTCCCCAAACAAAGGAGGAAAAAGAACGCATAATAGAGAAAGAACAGCTCCTCCGAACATTGCTTTACGCATTCTCGAAAGCTGAAGCCCTTTTATAAAATGTTCTACTTTTTGAGAAATAATCACAAAATAACGGGCGTACAAGCCTGTAACAATTCCTAAAATAAGATAATACGGAACATTTTTATAGTTAAATGGATCTCTGGTATAAAACCTAAAAAGCACATCTTCCTGCAACAAAATCCTAGATAAAAGACTTCCGCAGACCGCAGCAACGACTAAAGGAATAAAATCTGTGAAAACAACTCCGGTTAAAAGAATTTCAAAGGCAAACATAATCCCGGCAATAGGAGCATTGAAAGCAGATGCAATCCCGGCAGTAGCTCCCGCAGCAAGTAATAAAGTACGTTCTTTGTAACTCAGTCTGTACGTCTGTGCATAATTGGAACCAATGGCAGCTCCGGTAACGGCAATAGGACTTTCCAATCCTGCTGAACCTCCCAATCCTACGGTAACTGCACTCTGTATTACCTGAGAATACATTTTAACGGAAGCCACAATACTGGAATTCTGAGCAATTTCGTACAAAATAGCTCCGATCCCTTTACGGTCCTGACCTTTGAACAGCGTCAGAACAATCATGGTAGTCAAAACAATTCCTAAAAAAGGAAAGACGATATAGAATAATATCTGATATTCAAAATGAACTTTATTCGTAATAAAATAGTGAATATTGTGTACCAGCGTTTTCAGAATAACTCCTGCCAGACCAGCTGTGCAGCCTACCAGAATTCCGGAAAGAACAAGAAACTGATTTCTACTTAGCCTGTTGTTCAGCCAATGCAGAATAAGCTCATAACTGCGTGCTTTTTCTAGTCCGTATTTTTGGAAATCTCTTTTAAATTTAAGGAAGCTCAGGTACTTTTTTTTGTTGTGAATTTTCACCTTGGAAATATTTTATACTATCATCAGATTGATACAGCACCGTAAATTTATGAAATATATCACAAAAAACCTCCTTTTGAGCCTTTACACTTGTTCTATAGATTCTATTTTTGTAATTTATAATTTAATTTAAAATTCAAAATTTCTTCTAAATTTGGTTATAGATTTATCGCATGAAAATTCTTATCATTGAAGACGAAGCAGCACTTGCTCAAAGTATTTCCGAATATCTTTCCGGAGAAAACTACCTTTGTGAAACGGCCAGTACCTTCGGTGAAGCCATGGATAAAATTGAAACATTTGACTATGATTGTATTTTATTGGACATTATGCTACCGGACGGAAATGGACTTACCATTTTGGAAGAATTAAAAAAACAACAGAAACAGGACGGAGTAATTATTATTTCTGCAAAAAATGCCCTTGATGATAAAATTGAAGGGCTAAAGCTGGGCGCTGATGATTACCTTACCAAACCTTTTCATCTTTCTGAGCTTATGGCCAGAGTATATTCTATTATCCGGCGGAAACAGTTCAGCAGTTCTAATGTAGTAAAACAAAATGAACTTCAAATCGATTTATTGGCCAAAACTGTGGCTGTAAATGATGAAGTGATTTCTTTGACAAAAAAAGAATTCGATCTCCTCATTTATTTTATCGGTAACAAAAATAAAGTTATTTCCAAAAGTACTCTGGCAGAACATCTTTCCGGAGACTTCGCAGATATGCTTGACAATCATGATTTTGTCTATGCTCATGTAAAAAACCTCAAGAAGAAGCTCTATGACGCAGGATGTGGACATTATCTGAAAACAGTCTATGGAACGGGATATAAGTGGGAAAACTTAAGTAATTATGAATGATGAATTATAAATTATGAGTGAAAAGAAAAATGTGCTGAAAGATAAAAGTTTTAATTTTGCAATTAGGATCATTAATCTTTATAAATATCTTTCGGCTAATAAGAATGAATATGTTCTGAGTAAACAATTATTAAGAAACGGAACTGCAGTAGGAGCTTTAATAAGAAAATCACAGAATGCAGAAAGTAAAGCAGACTTTATTCATAAACTCGCTATTGCCCAAAAAGAATGTGATGAATCTATTTAATGGATTGAGCTTTTATTTCATACTGATTATTTATCATCCACAGAATATGAAAGCATCAATAATGAAGCTACAGAAATATTAAAAATAATCCGAAGCATTATCATTACCTCAAAAAGTAAAAATTTATAATTTATAATTCATCATTATTTTGAAGCCTCTACTCACCAAAACCACCAAACCCTTTCTTATCTACGTACTTATTGTACTGATGATCAGTATTCCTGTGTATTATTTTGTGGTGGATACGATCTGGAAAAGTGAGTTGGATGAGCATAATCAGATTATTATAGAAAAAACGGCTTATGAATTCAATCAGCTGCAACTTTCTGAAGAAGCACTGGACAAAAGCCTTGAATTATGGAATCATATTCAGCCTGAAACCAATATTGAAAGAATTTCTCCCCATCAGGTAAAGCGGGACAGTGTTTATACTTACGAAAGGCATCTTCCTTTTATTTCGGAACAGAAAAAAGAACGCTACAGATGTCTTGAAAAAGTAATTTATCTTCATAATAAGCCCTATCTGTTTACCATACAGACCAATATTGAGGAATCTCATGAAACCATAGCAGTTATTGCCATGATTACCATTTTCTTTTTTGTGGTGATTGTTGTTGGTCTTTTATATCTTAACAGAAGGCTTTCCTCATCTGTCTGGAAACCGTTCAGAAGTACATTGGATCAGTTGAAGAGTTTCAATCTTAACAGTCAGAATACTATAGAATTTCCGACTTCTGACACCACTGAATTTGAAGAACTCAATCAGTCTCTTTACAAACTTATTGAACGTAATGTATCAGCTTACAAAACCCAGAAAGAGTTCACTGAAAATGCCTCCCACGAATTGCAGACTCCACTTGCCATTATTAAAAACAAACTGGATCTTTTGCTTCAGGATCAGAATCTTACCGAAAAACAATACAGCATTGCAGAAGATATGAACAGGGCGCTTACAAGAAGCTCCCGTATCAATAAAAACCTTTTGCTGCTTGCTAAAATTGATAATAACCAGTTCGAC
Source organism: Chryseobacterium indologenes (assembly GCF_002025665.1). Taxonomy (GTDB): domain Bacteria; phylum Bacteroidota; class Bacteroidia; order Flavobacteriales; family Weeksellaceae; genus Chryseobacterium; species Chryseobacterium metallicongregator. Next base: position 2,480,898 of record NZ_CP018786.1, read on the forward strand.
AGTTCAGAAACTATTTCTTTTGATCATTTGCTTCATCAAAGCATTGATATTCTCAGAGAACATTTTGAGCAAAAAAATATTTCAGTTACAGAACATATTTTCAATGAGGTACAGGTAAGTGGAAATAATATTCTGGCAGAAATACTGATCAACAATCTTATTATCAATGCAATCCGTCATACTACTGCAGGCGGGAGTATTTCTCTACAGCTTACTGATTCTGTTTTTGAAGTTTCCAATTCCGGGACTGAGAAACTGAATACAGATTTTTTATTCAAAAGATTTTCAAAACTTTCAACAGATAATAGTGGAAGCGGGCTGGGGCTGTCTATTATTCAAGAAATCTGCAGACTTCATCAGTGGACTATCAACTACAGGTTTGAGAATCAACATCATATTTTCTCTGTTAAATTATAGTTAAAAATATTCCCTTTTCCCACAATTCTAAATTTCTTCTAAATCGGGTTGCACCTTTGTATTGAAAACATACTGAGGTATAAATTTTATTTAGAAATGAGAACAGTAAACAAAGTTGCAACCGTTACCCTTCTATTCTGGCTGATGAAAATTGTAGCCACCACATTAGGAGAGACTTTAGGTGATTTTATTTCTATGACGCTTCATCTGGGCTATATAGTAGGTATTCTGATTACCCTGTTGTTCTTTGTCGTCATTTTATCCGTGCAGCTTGGTGTAAAAAAATATATACCAGCCATCTATTGGATGGTGATTATAGGAACAACCACTTTAGGAACGGAAATCTCTGACTGCATCGACAGAACTCTGAAGACCGGCTATCTGACTGGCAGTTTAATTTTACTTTCAGGTCTTTTATTTTCTTTGTTTTTGTGGTATAAAAAGTATGGTAATCTTGAGGTTTATCCCATTTTTGAAAGAAATAAAGAATTATACTACTGGACTGCCATTTTATTTTCCAACAGCCTGGGAACTGCTTTTGGAGATTTTCTGAGTGATAATTTAGGACTTGGCTACATGACAGGAGCTTTGATTACCGGACTGATTATCCTTATTGTTGTCGTACTTCATTATGCCACAAAGATCAATCATGTGTTGCTGTTCTGGATTGCTTTTGTTTTCACCAGACCATTTGGGGCTACTTTCGGAGATCTTTTAACCAAACCTTTAGCGAAAGGAGGGCTGGATCTGGGAACTCTCAATGCTTCTCTGATATCTCTTGCTCTGATGGTATTGATGATTGTCATTTCACAAAGAAAATACAACCGGGAATTACCCCTTCAAAACGAATAATCCAACACCTGTTATAACGAAAAAGACTTTAAAGAAAATATAAAACTAGAAGAATGAATAAAACAGCTCTGATATTTTTTCCAGCCTGTATAGTGGCTTCTTCCCTTGTTTCTGCACAGATAGCTTCTGTGACGGCTTCAGGAAGGATCACGAGTATAGACAAAACAGCATTGCCTTATGCTCATATTATTTTAAAAAAAGAAAAAGACAGCACTTTTACAGCCGGAACAATTACCAATGAAGACGGCAGATTTTCTCTTACCGGAATAAAACCAGACCACTATCTTCTGGAAACCTCACTCGCAGGATATCGTACACAGATACAACCTGTTTTTATAGGAAGTCTTTCTGAGTTTCTGGAAATTCCTACCATTGAGTTAACTCCACAGCAGGAAACTGAAACCAAAATAGAAGCGATTACCATTACAGCTTCCAAAAAGAATGAAATAGACAGCCGTTTGGATAAGAAAACCTATTCTGTGGCCGATAATATCAGTCAAAGCGGTGGTTCCGTATTACAAAGTATGCAAAACCTTCCGGGAATTACCGTACAGGATGGTAAAGTACAGCTGAGAGGCAATGATAAAGTAACCGTTCTGATTGATGGCAAACAGACGGCTCTTACAGGTTTTGGAAGCCAGACCGGACTGGATAATATCCCTGCTTCTGCGATTGATAAAATTGAGATCATCAACAATCCTTCCTCAAAATATGATGCGAACGGAAATGCCGGAATCATCAATATTATCATGAAAAAAAATAAACAGAACGGATGGAACGGAAAAGCAGGGTTCACTACAGGACTAGGTTCACTTTGGGTAAGAAAGGAAAATCTTCCCACCATAAGACCACAGTATACTCTTACGCCTAAAATTAATCCATCATTATCTATCAATTACAGAAAAAACAAAGTCAATATATTTTTACAGGCGGATAATCTTTATACGGAAACCCTTAACAAAAATGAATTTGTTACCCGTAGTTATGATGACGGAACATTGATCAACTCTCAGCTGAAAAGAAACAGAAATACCAATTTCTTTACGACCAAAGCCGGAATAGACTGGAATATTGATCCTCAGAATACCTTCACTATTTCAGGAATGTATGGAAGTGAAAAAATTATCGACAGGGGAGATCAGCCGTTTTTCAATGGAGATATGTCTCAGCGTCTTCGTTTATGGCAGTTTCTGGAGGATGAACTGAAAACAACAGTGATGGGAACTGCTTCTTATCAGCATAAATTCAAAGAAGCCGGACATGTACTGAATGTGGGATTCAACTATACGTACCATAGAGAGGATGAAAAATATTTCTATGACAATTATCTGCCGTCTTCTACCGGAACAGATGCTTTTAAACTATTATCGGATGAACAAGTCTACGATTTCAATGTAGATTATGTAAAACCTTTAAAATATGGACGAATAGAAACAGGAATTAAGCTGAGAAACAGAAGCATTCCTACCAATATGAATTTTATTCCGGGGGCAAACTCTGTTCTGGATGTTTCTGCAGGTGGGAAGGCAGATTATAAAGAATTTATTCCTGCCGTGTATGGAAATTATATTTTTGAAAATGAAAAATGGGAAGCAGAATTGGGGCTTAGACTGGAATATGTGAGAATTCAGTATGATGTAAATCCAAACCATCCTACGTATAAAAGTGACGGATACAATTACACCCAGCCATTCCCGAATTTCAGGTTGGCGTATAAGCTTGATGACCGTAATAAGTTCTCTGTTTTCTACAACAGAAGGGTAGACCGTCCCAATGAAGTAGATATCAGAATTTTCCCTAAATATGACGATGCTGAAATTATTAAAGTAGGAAATCCTGCCTTACGTCCACAGTTTACGAACTCCGTTGAACTCGGATATAAACACAATTGGGATAGCGGATATTTATATTCTGCATTATATCATCGTTTTGCCAATGGGACGATCACTAGAATTTCCAGTATTGTTCCGGGCAGCACTTTAATTTATGCCATCTTCCAAAATGCAGGGAAGAGTTATAATACAGGACTTGAAACAATTTGGAACCAAAAAGTATCGGATGTTTATTCCCTGAATGTCAACGGAAATATATACCGTAATCAGATTGACGCATTTACTGTACAAAATCTGTATCCTCAGCCTAATACATTCTCTGCAGATCAGCAAACAGCTATCTCAGGGAATGTTAAGATGAACAATGTTTTTCATTTCTCCAAAGGGTTGGATATGCAGTTTACCTTGGTGTATCTGGCTCCGGATATTATTCCTCAGGGAAAAATACAATCAAGATTTTCGATGGATGCAGGAGTGAAAAAAGCCATTCAGAAAGGAAAGGGAGAACTTTTTTTTAACGCCTCAGATTTACTCAATACAATGGTGATCAAGAAGTCTGTACAGGGTAAAGGATTTGCTTATACCAGCAATGATTATTACGAAACCCAGGTGGTTCGCTTGGGATACAGCTATAAATTTTAATACAGAATCGGATAATTTTAAAGTAATTTAGAATGAAAAAGCACTTTCAAAAAACATGGATGTATGTAATGATTTTGAGTTCAATTTTAAGCAGAATCAATGCACAGAGTGTCAATGATACAATTAAGGTTGAAAAGTCTGTACAGGATAGCATTAGCACGAAAGAAGTTCAAAAAAACACACTGAATTATAAAAGCCTGATCATTCCTGCAGTATTTATTACCTATGGAGTAGCAGGTCTTTCCATTAAGAATCTGAAGCAGCTTAATGTATCTACTAAGGTTGAAATCAACGAACATCAGCCTAAACAGATACAGCTCGATAATTATACCCAATATGCTCCGGCAGTAATGGTATACGGGCTTAATGCAATGGGAATAAAAGGAAAACATAATCTGAGAGACCGCACCATCATTTATGCTTCGTCACAGTTAATTGCAGCTGCCTTTACAATGCCATTAAAGTATCTGGTAAAAGAGGAAAGGCCGGACGGATCTAATACGTTATCTTTTCCTTCAGGACATGCTGCCACCGCATTTTCTTCAGCACAATTTATGTTCCGGGAATATAAAGACACCAATTTCTGGCTCAGTATCTCCGGATATCCGTTTGCAATTTTCACCGGAGTTTACAGAATGTTGAATGATAAACACTGGCTGGGAGATGTTGTAGCAGGAGCCGGATTTGGAATTCTTTCTACAGAACTGGCTTATTGGCTGTTTCCAAAAATTGATAATTTATTACGAGGAAAAAATAAAGTTAAAACTTCGCTTTCATCCACGATGGTAATGCCATTTTATCAGAATAAAATTGTGGGAATTGGTTTGGTAAAAACCTTTTAAAACAAATTCTTCATTATATTTATTAAAAGCATCATTTCTTCTTGAATGGTGCTTTTTCTTTACACCACCTTAGCTTTACGGATTATTTTGGCTAATATATTGGGAAAGAATCTCTTTAGATACACAGCCATAACTTCTTTACCGCCTATAGCTTTTTGATGTTTCTGTTTTTCAATGGCATGGAGCATTTTTTTTGCAAAAATATCTGTAGGCATACCATTCTTTGTGGCATCATCCATAGTACCCTGTAATGATCCGTTTCCTGTAACTGCATTAATAGAAATATCAGTTTGTATAAAACCAGGACAAATGATCGTAATCTTAATATTCTGACTGAATAATTCTGCCCTCAAGGCATCAAAAAAACCATGTAATGCATGTTTTGCACCGGCATATCCGCTTCGCATAGGAGCACCGAAAATTCCCATTAAACTGGACACGACGGCAATGTGTCCTCCTTTATTTTTAATCATATAAGGCAAAACAGCCTTTGTAAGAGCTACTGTTCCGATATAATCAATATTGATAAGCTGTTTATCTACTTCAATATCGGTTTCCATAGCTAATGACCGTTGTGACAATCCTGCATTATTAATCAAAATATCGATCTTACCGAATTGTTCTGATGCTTTTACTGCAATGGAAGGCATTTCTTTATAATTTTTAAGATCTAAAGGAATCACCGCATACCGATCTTTACTCAATCCAGCTTTTTCAGCAACGGAATGAAGCTGTTCTTCTTTTCTGGAAGAAAGGATAATTTTGGCATTGCTACTTTCGGTTAACTCTTTTACCAAAGCTTCGCCAATGCCTGAGGATGCTCCTGTGATCCAGATGACTTTATGATCGAAATAATTACTCATATTTATTAGTATTTAATTTTAAAGTCCGGCAATGTATTTTCCGGCTTTCATTCCTGAAAAGATACAACCACCTAAGAATGTTCCTTCCAGAGCTCTGTAGCCATGCATTCCGCCACCGCCAAAACCGGCAGCTTCTCCTGCAGCATACAGTCCTTCAATAATACTGTCATCCTCTCTCAATACCTGACCATTCAGATTGGTTTTTATTCCGCCCAACGTTTTTCGGGTTAAAATATTAAGGCGTACAGCAATCAAAGGTCCGTTTTCAGGATCTAGAATCTTATGCGGAGCAGCAACTCTTCCCAATTTATCACCTAAATAATTTCGGGTATTCCGGATATAATTAACCTGAATGTCTTTTGAAAACTTATTGTCTAGCTCTCTGTCTCTGGCTTCAATCTGAGATTTTATGTTTTCATATTTCAACAGAGTATTTCCAGCCAGTTCATTCATTCTTTTAACCAGATCTTCCAGACTATCTGATACAATAAAGTCTTTTCCGTGTTCTTTAAAAGCTTCTACAGGTCCTGGTGCTTTTTTACCAAAAATCCTTTTCAGAAAAAGAGAGTAGTCTTTATTAGTGATATCAGGATTCTGCTCTGAACCTGAAAGAGCAAATTCTTTTTTGATAATTTTCTGAGTAAGAATAAACCACGAATAAGAAAACCCCGTTTCCTGAATATACTGTAAAGTTCCCAGCGTATCAAATCCAGGGAGAAAAGGGGCTGGGAGACGTTTCCCTTTTGCATCAAACCATAGCGATGAAGGCCCCGGAAGTATCCGGATTCCGTGTTTTGGCCAGATTGGATTCCAGTTCTGTAAGCCTTCTGTATAATGCCACATTCTGTCCGGATTAATGATATGAGCGCCTGCATTTTCTGCAATGCCTATCATTTTACCATCCACATAGGCCGGAACACCACAAACCATGTTTTCGGGTGCTTTTCCCAATCTTTCCGGCCAGTTTTTTCTTACCAGCTCATGGTTGGCACCAATTCCTCCGGAAGCGATGATGATATTTGGAGCTGTATATTCAAATGTTGAGATAACATTTCTGTTGGTAGCAGCACCTCTTTCCTGGGTATCATTTTCCAGAATATCCCCTTTAAGACCTTTTATCTTTCCGTTTTCGGTAATAAGTTCTGTCACCCGATGTCTGAATTTCATCTGAAGCAGCCCTTTTTCCTGAGCTTTATAAGCTTTTTCCACAAAAGGTTTTACAACTCCCGTTCCTGTTCCCCAACTCACATGAAAGCGGGGTACAGAATTTCCATGACCTGTTGCGGAACCATCACCACGTTCCGCCCAGCCTACCATAAACATTAACTTGATTCCCAGTTTTGAAATATATTCGTACTTTTCACCAGCAGCAAATTTCAGGTAAGCTTCAGCCCATTGACGAGGCCAGTAGTCTTCCGAGCGGTCAAAACCAGCTGTTCCTTTCCAGTCCTGTAATGCCAGTTCATAAGAATCTTTGATTCCCATTCTTCTTTGCTGTGGTGAATTGATGAGAAATAATCCTCCAAATGACCAGAATGCCTGTCCACCAATGTTCTGTTCAGTTTCCTGATCTAAAAGCAGTACTTTTTTCCCGGTATTGGTAATTTCCATGGCAGCAGTAAGCCCTGCCAGTCCGGTTCCGATAATGATAGCATCAGGCTGGAATCTTTCTTCCATTGTTAAGAGTGTTTTTATTCAACAATACTTCACATAAATGTATAAAATTATTTGTTAAAGGCTTTAAAATTAAAAATTTTAATAAGTCAACTTGAAACACTCCAGCCCTGAACTCTGAACTTTTCAACTTATCTTTGTGAAAAATAGAAGAATGAAATATTTGTTTATCATTGCTTGCTTGGTCTGTTCAGTTTTCATTCAGGCACAGCAAAAACAGGATCCATGGAAAGACAGCCAGCTGATGGATCCCGCATTACTGGCTTCCAGAATTGAAAAAAATAAAACAAAAGATCTTGTGATTATTTCAGTTGGTCCTGAAGCTATTATCAAGGGTTCTGTTGACATTGGCCCAACACATGAACCTGAAAATCTGGAAAAATTGAGAAATTATCTTAAAGATATTCCAAAGAACAGAGAAATTGTGGTCTACTGCGGATGCTGTCCTTTTGTAAAATGCCCCAATATTCGTCCTGCATTTGCTTTGCTGATGGAAATGGGCTTCAAAAATGCGAAACTTTTAAATCTTTCGAAAAATATCAAAACAGACTGGCTTGATAAAGATTATCCTACAAATGATTAATATGAAGAATGGTTTTAAACTACTATTTTTAATACTGTTTTCAAGCTATATGAATGCTCAAAACAAAATAGAAATAGGGAAGAAAGCGCCTGAAATTACAATGACCAAAGCGGATGGAACTTCATTTTCTCTTTCCGAATTGAAAGGAAAATTGGTTCTGATTGATTTCTGGGCAACATGGTGTGCTCCTTGTGTAGAGGAACAACCTCAGTTGAAAACGATGTATAGTACCTACTCAGAACAGATAAAAAATAATCAGTTTGAAATAGTAGGTGTTTCTTTGGATAAGAATAAAGAAAACTGGCAGAAAACAATTGACAGATTTCAGATCAACTGGATACAGATCAGTGATTTAAAATTCTGGAAAAGCCCTGTAGCAAAGCTTTATGAAGTTGATGAACTGCCTTTTAATGTCATTATTGACGGGCAGGGAACTATTTTAGCTAAAAACCTTCATGGCAAAGAACTGGAAGATTTCATTAAGAAAAGTCTGACACAGAATTAAGAAAGATTGTTTTCTGGATATAATATAAAAGAGTGGTAAGTTATTTTACCACTCTTTTTTAATTGAAAAAGATAAAAGTATTTGTGTATTAGAATCTTGCCATAATCATTTGAAATATCTGTTGAAGACGGGTTAATGATTATGAGGGAACTCATCATCGTATCTGGGCGTAAAGATAATAAATTCTTTTAATTAAATCACTTTATATTGAAATATGTTATAAAATTAATATCTCATTAAAATACTGTTCACCAATAAAAGTTATAATTACCACGAACATAAAACGTTTATATTGATTTAACAGTTGTTGATATTCAGAAAATTGTGCCTTTGTTTTTGTATACTAATTTTGTTTCTATGAAAAAAAGTTTCTACCTCCGTTTTGCGCTTTCAATGATCTTGCTGATGCATAGTGTGATTTCTATTTTCAGTGGGGATGTAAATGACTTTGGACAGATCTATCTGAATGGATTAGGTTTCAATCCTGTAGGAATTTATATAGCCTGGGTAGTAAAACTGACCCATCTTTTATCGGTACCATTAATCTGGGTTGACAGATGGATCAAGCCAGTGGCTGTTTGTAATATTTTGATTTTCATTTTTGGAATCTATTACGTCCACTGGCAAAATGGATGGTTTGTGGCAGGTGGCGGAACTAATGGTATTGAGTTCAATGTTTTGCTGATCTTCAGTTTTTTTAATCTGATGTACCCCGAAGTTTCCCTGAATTTTATGAATAAAAAGAAGAGGTAACATTTTAAAATCATTTGTTTTTTCATAGTCCTTTATTAGCAGCCATCATCAATACTGATAGTTGGTAGATGGTAACCTTCATTTAATAGACTTATTTTTTATATTTGAGAGAACAAATAGTACTTTGTACTTTTAAATGATAATAAGCTTGAAATCAGACAGTCAATCTAAATGGCGGATTCATCTGCTTTTTTGGATATTGTATTATATTCTGGAAATTTACCTTGACTTTTACTGGTCCAGATATCAGTTTCCGGATTTTAAATGGCAGATAAGACTTCAGAATACCTTTATGCTGGAGCTCGGATATCTTTTTGTGAAAATTCCCTTAGCGTATGCTTTGCTGTATGTAAACGAAAGGCTTGATCTTAAGCATGTTTTTAAATATATTTTCTGTATTCTCATTATAATAGCAACTGTTTTGGTTCACCGGTTTTTAACCCATTATATTATTTATCCTGAGATCTATGGCGTTACAGAAACATTGGACGGAAAGCATGCTACAGGATTTATCAACGGCTATGTGGCTTTTAATTCTTTTATGGATCTGATTTTTATGGTAGGTCTTATTTTTGGGGTTGAAATTACACGACAAAAGAATATACTCAAAGAACAGATCTCTCAATTAAAATCAGAAAAACTAGATCAGGAACTTACTATGCTGAAGGCTCAGATCAATCCTCATTTTCTTTTCAATACGCTTAATAACATTTACGGAATGGCACTGAAAAAAGCAGATGAAACTCCGGATGTTATTCTGCAGCTTTCCAAAGTAATGCGGTATAATATTTACGAAGCTGCAGAAAAAACTATTTCTGTAGCCAAGGATATTGAGAATATTAAAGATTTCATCCAGATTCAGAAGATTCGTTACCGTCAGCTTACTGTGAACTTTACAGAAAATATTGATAATGCTTCTCAGGAAATTTCACCACTGATATTGATACAGTTTATAGAAAATGCCTTTAAACATGGCGTTTCCGAAACCCTGGGAGAAGCATTCATTACAGTAGATATCCGATTAAAAAACGGAATTCTTACTTATTTCATAGAAAACTCCAAACAGGAACAACCCCATGAGCATTCCACAAAAATAGGTCTGAAAAATATCCGCAGGCAGCTCGAATTGCTTTATCCCAATCATACGCTTTCTGTAGAAGATAAGAATAACCGCTATATTATAACTTTAATCATTGATTTCCATGATACAACCAGCCACTAAAAGATACAACTGTATTATTGTAGAAGATGAACCTATTGCTGCTGATATACTGGAAAATTTCATTTCTAGAGATCCGGAACTGAATCTCGTAGGAAAATGTGCCGATGCAGTATATGCCAGCAGTCTTTTAAGTATTCATGATGTAGATTTAATGTTTCTTGATCTTCATCTTCCTGTAATAAAGGGCTTTGATTTTCTCAGAAATGTAAAAAATCCTCCTTTTGTGATTGTTACAACTGCTTATCATCAGTATGCGGTTGAAGGTTATGAGCTAGATATTGCGGATTATCTGATGAAACCCATTCCTTATGAGCGTTTTTTGACTGCTATTGAAAAATTCAGGTATTTGATGGAAGCAGAAGATGCTTTACTTGAAGTTTCTGAACGTGATTTTATTTTCATGAACAGTGGTAAAAAGAAGATTAAAATTATTCTCCAGGATATTTTTTATATTGAAAGTTTAAGAGAATACATTCATATTCATACAAAGACAGAGACTTTCACTTTTAAAATGCCCATCAGTAAAATAGAGGAAATTCTAAATCCCGAAATGTTTGTCCGCATTCATAAATCCTATATTATATCACGATCAAAAATAGAGGTGAAATCTGCCAATATTATTCAGATCAATGGAAAAAAACTTCCCGTGGGGAGAACTTATAAGCCATTGATAGAGCTTTAGGATTGAGAAGTGAAATTATGTTTAAAACCACCCCGTCAAAAATTCAAAGAATTTTTGCCACCCCTCCAAAGGAGGGGAATTTTAAGTCCTTCAATTCAAAGGCGGCAAATATACATGAAGATAGTTTATTATTTGAATGTTGAATAATGTTTTGGTTTAAGACTTATAATTATCTTAAGCCAATTTTTGTTTAAAATACCTTAAGACCAATGATTCCCACTACAATCAATAAAGCAGAAAGCAATCTTAAAATACTTGCAGAATCCTGAAAAAAGAGAATGCCCACCAATAAAGTTCCTACCGCCCCAATTCCTGTCCAGACTGCATATGCCGTTCCTATAGGAATACTTTTTTGAGCAAACCAGAGAAATCCACCACTGATGGTCATGCATAAGATCGAAAACATGATCCAGCTCCATTTATTATTTTCCGGTTGTTGGGATAATTTAAGCCCCAAAGGCCATCCAATCTCAAAAATTCCTGCGATAATTAATGCAATCCAGTTCATACTATTTTTGTTTTAATGATATTGAGAATGAAAATCTATTAAAGAAAATTCATTGCTTTTACAATACAAAATTACCGCTATCAATTTATAATCAATACTATAAACTATGTGATCCGGCAAAAAACAGAGATAGAATGTATTTTACCGAAGATGAAACGTTTCATATAATATAATAATATAATGGAATTTGAATAACACAAATAGTGATACCTTTATACCACGAAGTAACTTAATATCATTATGCTGACAGACATTATTTCAACACATCTTAACGTTATTTTTTGTGGAATTAATCCAGGTTTAAAATCCTCAAATGACGGCCACCATTTTTCAGGGAGGAGTAATCGTTTTTGGAAAGTACTGCATCAGGCAGGGTTTACACCCTATGAAATAGAAGCGGTGAATGATACTTCTCTTCTGGATTTTGGATATGGACTAACGACAGCTGTGGCTAGAGCAACCTCCCGTGCAGATGAACTTTCAAAGGAAGAATTTGATGAATCTCTTGAAAATTTTAAACTTAAAATAACAAAATACCAACCGAAATATGTTGCTTTTCTAGGCAAAGCAGCTTACAAAGCATTTTCTAAGAAAAAAGAAATTCTTTGGGGAGAGCAGCCAGAAGATTTTTGCGGGGCAAAAGTATGGGTTTTACCCAATACAAGCGGTCTGAACCGAGGTTTTTCTCTTGATAGTCTGGTGATGTATTATAAAGAGTTCCATCATTCGGTCCATGAATCCTGATATTTATACTTTATTAGGTTTACTCACATATTTATTTCCCTTCACAAAAAAACGCCAGGGTAAAAGAGCATCTTCCTGTGCATAGGCAACACCAATACGAGGACTTGCACTGATTTCATCCTGAGCATATGAAATTCCATGGTCTTCAATCCAGATCTCATGTCCGGCCAGATCTTTTTTATTGAATGTCCTGTCAATTCCTAATGCTTTCGCTGCCGATCCGGGGCCTGCAGAAATAGAAGGTTTAGAAGCTGACATATTCCTTCTGAGCTCCATAATTTCTGTTCCAATTAAAGGTTCTATAGCTCTCACAAGAACAGCATGAGGATCATCTTGCACTGAAGTCACCACATTAAAAAGATGATGAACCCCGTAGCATAGATACACATAAGATACACCGCCATGACTGTATAATGTTTCTGTACGATCTGTACGTCTGCCTTTATAGGCATGGGAAGCTTTATCCTTAACGCCAAAATAGGCTTCTGTTTCTACAATAATTCCTGCTGTTGTTTCACCATTGATTTTGGTAAAAAGTACTTTTCCCAAAAGGTCCTGCGCCAGAAAAAGAACATCCTGATTGGAATAATAGGAGGGTGGTAGTTTCATGAATGATGTTAGAATTATTAATTCAAAAATAATAATAATTTATCTTAAATGAAATTCGGGAAGATGAGTTTCTTTTTTTAAATAATAAATATGTACAGAGCCGTAATTTTTCAATATTATTTTTTTATGAATATTTATACTAAAAAAAATGTTATTCTTTGCATAATATGTTTGATGGTAATTTTTACAGTTCATTTTGTCAAGATATAAATAAAATAAATCTATATTGATACAATAATAGAATAATTAAATAATTGAAAATTAATAACTTAGATTAAAATGAGAAACTTGTGTTGTATGCGTGATGTATTTATGTTGTATATATTTATTTGATATATTTTGATTTTTAATGCAGATTTGTCACCAAATAACACAGGATGAAAAAAATATTATTACAGGCTTTTGTGCTTACTTTTGCATTAAGCCATTCCCAAGTAGGCATTAATCAGTCATCACCGTCTGCTGCACTGGATATCGTCTCAAAAGGCAATACCAATACTACAAAGGCATTGGAAATAAACAACTCCACAGGAACGGAAATGGTGACAGTTCTTGATAATGGGAATGTGGGAATAAACGCACCTATCCCAACTGCGAAGCTGCATACCAAAGGAAGTATCCGTTACGAAAACCTTCCCCAATTAGCAGGCAGTGTAACACCTATTGCAATAGATGCTAATGGATATGTAGGTACCTATGTACCTGCTGTACTTTATTCTTACATTACTATCGACAACTCTCAGACAACTTCTCCATTTTCTCTTTACAATAATAGTATTTTCTACAGTTTGCCTTTCCAGGCTACCGGTATTGCCAGTAATTCACTAAATGTAACATTGGGCACTGATGCATCTGCAACGCTTAACAGAACCTCCGGAGGAAGTAATCCGGCAACCAATGTAATTTACATTACCATTCCTGATCCTGGCGTATATAAACTAAATTTAAAGTATTCTATTAATTGTACTGGTGCTATATCGGGAAGCAATGGAGGAAACAATTTTATAGGTGCAGTCAGCAGTATTTATCTGGCAGCTACAGGAAGTACTACTTATAATGAACAGGCCAGTATACGCAGCAATATATTTCCTCTACGTGACAGTGCAGGTAGTTTAAGTAGCCCAGGGCAATATGATTATCCCTCACAAAATAGTATGTTTTCTATTATAGCTACTACAACAGCCAATCAGAAACTTGCTCTATTTACTAACTGGGGAACAGGTGATCAGTTCAACACAAATGCATGCTCTCTTTCAGAGGCTGCTGGTTTGGAAAAAAAAGCAACATTTATTATTTCTAAGTTATAACTGCAAATAAAAAGGTAATGAACAAAATATTCTTTATACCATTTACATTTGTTTCCTTCTTTTTATTTGCTCAAAGCAGCAATATAGGATTCAATACAGCGACGCCTACTGCCACTCTTGATGTTGTATCTAAAAGTAATACTAGTGGGACGAAAGCTTTGGAAATTAATAATTCTGCTTCTTCAGAACTTATGAAAGTCATCAATACAGGAAAGGTGGGAATTAATATAGGAACTTCCACACCCACAGCCTTATTACATGTAAACTCTGCCGGAGTACTTAATATAAGGCATGAAAATTTACTTGGACTTTCATCACCGGCTTATACTCCTCCCTTCAATAAATTAGGAGTGGATGCCTCTGGAAATAGTGTAGTAATGCCAGTCACTGTTAAATATTTGTATTATCAGCAACTTTCCAACTATCCTGCCACCTATTCATTTACTACCAACACAGGCGGATTTTCGCTATATGACCCCAATCAATATATCAATATTCCTATTAATAATGATGCCGGCTTAAAGGGCAATAGCGCAGGATTTACCTTTGGTACAGATGCTTCGGCAACAGTGAATGGGCAGTCGGTAAGTAATGTTAAATATATTGTAATTCCTGAGCCTGGTGTATATTCTTTTGAAACCTGGGGATCAATTCGTTGCAACAGATATAATAACACTCAAAATTATAGTTTCTCCGGACAGATCAATATAAATACCGTTTTTGCCACAGCATCCGGCAGTACTTATACTTCTAATACTACTTCAGGAGGAATTATTAACGCAAACAGGGATGATTTTGGAAATACAACAACTGTATCTTATGCATTTTCAAATGCTCAGATCTTAACACATACATTACAAACAACAGTACCTAATCAAAAAGTAGCACTTTTCTTTCAATATATAGGCGGAGAACCTAATCAGTTAACTCACAATGAATGTTTACTCAATATACCAACTGGTGGTGACACAAGTTATTATATCATCATTACTAAATCGTAGTTTAAGATACCAATTTCTCTTTAAATACAAAAACCTGCAATAATGCAGGTTTTTGTATATTTTTATTTTGCTCCCGGGGGGCAGTGTTCTTTTAAATATTTTGTAAACATAGTTGTCAGATGCAGCGATGTTCCTTCTCCTTCATTAATAGCGTGGCTACGGTTAGGATAAGACATCAGCTGAAACTGTTTGTTGTATTTTACCAGTTCATTGATGTATACTTCTGTATTCTGATAATGTACATTATCATCACCCGTTCCATGAACCAACAGAAGGTTTCCTTTTAAGTTTTTAGCATAAGCTAATGGTGAACCCTTAACAAAATCTTCTCTGTTTTCCTGTGGAAGCCCCATATAACGTTCCTGATAGATATTGTCATAGAATAACTGATTAGCAACCGGTGCAATGGCAATTCCTGTTTGATAAATATCAGGATACTGTCCTAAAAGATTCAGGGTAGAAGAACCTCCACCGCTCCAGCCCCATACGGCAACTCTTGAAGTATCGATATAAGGCCATTTTGCAAATAAAGCTTTCGCTCCCATAGCCTGATCACGGATATTCATCTGACCTATTTTACGATAGACAGATTTTCTCCATTCGCTTCCTCTAGGAGAAGGTGTGCCACGATTTTCAATAGAAACATATAAATAACCATCTTCAGCCATATTTCCGGCATATAACCAATTCCAGCCGGTATAAAAATCATCTGTAACTGTTTGCAGAGCAGGCTCTCCATATACGTAGAAAACGATAGGATATTTTTTATTAGGATCGAAATTTTTAGGCTTTACTACCCATCCATCTAATGTAATACCGTCCTGTGTAGTAATCTGGAAAAATTCAGCTTTAGATTTTGCAGGATCTGCTTTTACAGACCTGTTGGCAGCAACTAATTCTTTATGTTCCGGAAGTGATATCACTGCATCTGCGGAAAATGCATTGATACTGTTATTCGTAAACAGGGCAATTTTTCCATTGGGTGATATTGTATAAGTATTAGAACCCGTATAGGATTCAGGGGTTACTTTTTGGGCTTTTCCTCCTTTCATACTTACCTTGTACAGGTATTTCTGAGTGGCATTATTGGGGGAAGCTAAAAAGTAAATCTGATTGTTCTTAACATCAAAGAATTCCGGTTTTATGACATCGTAAGCATCTTTTGTAATTAATGTTTCCTTACCATTCATATCTATTTTATAAATATGTCTCCATCCGTCCTTCTCAGAAAGCCATAAAAATTCTTTTCCATTATCAATCCAGTCCCAACCCTTTGGATCGTTGTCATTCCATCGGGATTTTATATCAATCCATGCCGCATCGGTTTCTGTATGAATCGTCTTACTGCGTGCGGAGTTGGCATCTGCTACGATAATTTTACTTTGATTCTGCTTTCTGTTCAGTTGCTGCAGAATAATGGATTTAGAATCCAGCACCCATTCCATTCTTGGGATATAGTTTTGCATTTCATCCCCTGCAATATCAGCTTTCTTTGAAGATTTGGAGGCCAGATCATAAAACCAGATACTGCATCCGGAAGGATTTTCTCCCACCTTTGGATATTCTACGGGAACGGTAAAAGAATACAGACTATCCGTATTATTGATCATCAGGAAGTTTTTCGTATCACGTGCATCCAGCTTCCAGTAAGCAATTTTACTTCCATCCGGAGACCATCTGAATCCATCCTGAGTTCCGAACTCCTCTTCATATACCCAGTCAAAAGTTCCGTTGATTATTCCGTCTGTACCATCTGTGGTGATTTTAGTCTGCTGATTACTGGAAAGATCTTCAACATAAATATTATGCTTAGACACATAAGCGACTTTTTTGCCATCCGGAGAATACTTTGCAAACATCAGTGAGGAAGTGGGTAACCCTTTTCCCAATTGGGTAAGCTTTTTAGTATTTTTGTCGTAAATCCAGTAATCTCCACGGGTATTATCTCTCCATACTTTCTTTGTATTGGCAAAAAGTAATAAACTTTTATCATCAGGAGATACCTGAAAACTCTGTACCTGTAAGGCTTCAGAACTTCCTGTAGGAACCAGTTCGCTACTATTTAAAAGAAGCTGATCTTTCCCGGGATGCAGTATGTCAACAATTTCAACCCCTTTTTTAGTAAATGAATAATACGCATTACCATCAGGAGTCCATTGAGTTTTCTGTGCTGCCAATGGGGACAAACACAGGAAATACAATGCAATAGATGTTATTTTTTTTATGTTCCTCATAAATATGATTTAAATTAAGCTAAATGTTCAGCTCTGTAATTTTCAATTTCTTCAACCGTTTTGATAAGTCCATTGCCTAAAAGTCTGTAAGCATTATCTGTTATCAGGAAATCATCTTCCACACGAATTCCTCCGAAATCCCGGTATTCATTTACTTTATCATAATTAATAAAGTCTGCGTTTTTGTTTTCGGACTGCCACATATCAATCAGATCCGGAATCATGTAAATACCGGGCTCAACCGTTACAACAAAACCAGACTCCAATGCTTTCCCTAAACGTAAAGATTTCAATCCGAATGTTTTGGTATCTTTTGGTTCGTCTTCAGTATAGCCAATATATTGCTCTCCAAGGTCTTCCATATCATGTACATCAAGTCCCATCATATGCCCAAGCCCACACTGAAAGAATAGTGTATGAGCATGATTCTTTACCGCATCTTCAGGATTTCCTTTCATCAATCCGAGATCGATAAGCCCTTCTACCAGATGTTGTGCTGCTTTCAGGTGAATATCTTTAAATCGTACTCCCGGTTTCAGAAGCTGTTGGGCATTGTTGAAAGCATTCAGAACAACTTCATACATTTCCTTTTGTTGGGTTGTAAAAGTTTTGCCTGCAGGAAAGGTTCTCGTAAGATCCCCTGCATATCCCATCGCTGTTTCTGCTCCGGAATCATTGAGGAAAAGATCTCCCTCTTTTAAGGTATTGAGGCGGTAATGATTATGCAGAATCCCTCCGTTGATCGTCACAATAGGTGGATAAGACATCTGACACTCTTTGTTGGCCGCAAGATACTGGATTGCGTTGGCAATTTCATATTCTTTCATTCCCGGCTTTGCTGCACGCATTGCCAGTAAATGCATTTCATTGGATACATTCACAGCCTGTTCGATCTGTACAATTTCCTGAGGTTCTTTGATGGAGCGCTGTTTTACAATAGCTTTAATCATTTCCACAGATGGTTGCAATTCAGCAATTTTAATCCCAAGAAGATCTCCCAGTACAATTTTATTGGAAGACTGATAGGGAGGAAGATAATGTACTTTTCTTCCTGAAGCTTTTGCTTTTACAATATATTGAGAAAGCTCTGCATAAGGTAAAGTTTCCTGTACTCCGGACTTCAGGCTTTTTCCTTTCAAGGTTTCCTGCCTGCCCATCCACACAATATCATCAATACTTAGTTCATCTCCGAAAACAATGGTCTTATTTTCATCAATATCAATAATGGCTGCAATTCGGGGTTCCTGAATTCCAAAATAATATAAATAAGTACTATCCTGGCGGAAATAATAAGGATTGTGTTCAAAGTTTACAGGATTCTCTATATTTCCCAGAAATAATAAGATTCCGTTAGACACATTTCTTTGTAATACTGACCTTCTGTCCTGATAAGTTTGTGCTGAAAACATATATTATGAATACTTTTTATTTTAAAAGTTTAAAGTTACGATTTTGTACTATTTATAGTACTTTATTCATTAAAAATAAGAATATGTAAAATTTGGATTTTAATATGATATTTAATGTTCATATTTTGCTTAACTTCAGCAATATTTTAACATTGTTAATCTAATAACCCAGTAAAGCATTCATATTATGATGAAGAGCCTCCAGTTTTCTGTTCCCGCCGATACCAACAAAAGTATTCGCATTCAGGAAGATATAATGCCTAATTTCTATCCTTATTTCCATCGTCATACAGAAACGCAAATCATGTGGATTCTTAAAGGACATGGCACACTGGCCATAGAACAGAATCTCTTTAATTTTGAAGCGGGCGATATTTTCTATCTCGGAGCTAATCAATCCCATGTTTTCAGGGGCAATTTTGAGAAAAATGAAAAACAGAAGGTTCATGCCATCTCTATTTTCTTTGATCCTCATAAAAAGATTGCTGCATTTTTCGACTTACCTGAATTTGAGGAACTAAAAAATTTCATCAATCATTCCGAAGTAGGTTTCCAGGTGGCAGCCAAGCTTAAAAAAAGTATCGCAGAAGATATTGCTGCCCTGCAAAAAACTAAAGGAGTAGATCAGATTATCGATTTTATCAGGATTTTAAATCATCTTATGCAAAACAGGCATTTGCATATTCCGTTATCTTCAGAAAAGAATTTACCTAATCCTATTTCTGATACTGATCAAAGAATTATAGATGCGCAGACTTTTATCAAGAAAAATTTTACACAAAGTAAACTGACTCTGGATCTTATTGCCAAAGAAGCCTGTATGACACCTCAGGCTTTTTGCCGGTCTTTTAAAAAACGTACCCGCATTACGTATATTGAATACCTCAATGAACTTCGTGTACAAAGGGCCTGCAGACTATTAACTGCCAGTAATATGTACAGTATTTCATCTGTTGCATTTAATAGTGGATTCAATAGCCTTACCAATTTTAACAGGGTGTTCAAATCCATTATGAAATATTCTCCTAAAGAATACCTGAAGCATTATAAAGAGGCTACCATAGAGCAATAAAAAAACAACATGTTAAAATACGGTTAGAACCTATTAAAATATTAACATTTACCGTTTTGAAATTCTGCTAGTTTTGGATAAATATTATTTGATATGAGTACAAAACTAAACTGGGAAGGTATTTATCCCGCTGTATTAACTCCTTTTACAAAAGAAGGTGGGATAGACTTTGAAATGTTTGCTATCAATACAGAAGCCCAGATTAAAGCAGGAGTTCACGGAATTATCCTTGCAGGAACATTAGGAGAAGCCAGTGCTTTGGAAACAGAAGAAAAATTTGAACTGCTGAAATACGCAAAAAAAATAACGCAGGGAAGAATTCCTGTCATTCTCAATCTTTCTGAAAATACTACCAAAAATGCAGTCAACTTTGCCCAAAAAGCAAAAGAATTAGGGGCAGACGGTCTCATGTTGCTTCCACCTATGCGTTACAAAGCAGACAACCATGAAGTTGTTGAGTATTTCAAAGCAGTGGCTTCTGCGACAGATCTTCCTATTCTTATTTATAACAATCCCATAGATTATGGAATATATGTTTCCCTTGAAATGTTCGAGGAGCTTATTGAATATCCGACCATTCAGGCTGTTAAAGAATCAACAAGAGATCTCGCGAATGTAACCAGAATGATCAACCGTTTTGGAAAAAGGATCAAAATTCTTGGTGGGGTAGATACAATTTGTCTGGAAACCCTGATGCTTGGAGCAGACGGTCTTGTGGCAGGTCTTGTAGATGCGTTTCCTAATGAAACCATGGCGATGTACAATCATGTGAAAGCAAATGAGTATGATAAAGCTGTAGCGATCTACAGATGGTTTATGCCATTGTTGGAACTGGATATTCACCCTAAACTTATCCAATATATTAAACTGGCTGCAACAGCAGAAGGAATAAGCAATCCATATGTAAGAGCTCCACGTCTAGAACTTTATGGAAAAGAAGCTGAAAAAATTCAAAAAATTATTGAAGAGGGCAGAGCTAATCGTCCCGAATTATTAATTCCAGAACAACAAATATGATGGAAGAAACACCCACACAAAATATTGATAAAAGAATCCAGATGGCTGTTGAAGCTTTTCAATTCCTGAAGAATACAACCATCAATGAGCGGGCAGAATTTATGAATGCTGTTGCGGATCAGATTGAAGTATTAGGAGTAGAGCTTCTGGAAGTTACTCATGCCGAAACTTCTTTGCCATTAGCCAGACTTATTGGTGAAAAAGCCAGAACAACAGGACAATGGAGAAGCTATGCAAAAGCGGTTGCTGCCGGCATATATACAGAAGCCAGACTCGATCTTGCGCAGCCTGAAAAACAAAAAGGAGATCTCAGAAAATACAATGTAGGCATTGGGCCTGTTGTCATTTTTGGAGCCAGTAATTTTCCTTTTGCATTTTCTACTGCGGGAGGAGATACTGCCAGTGCTATTGGTGCAGGCTGTCCTGTCATTATAAAAGCACATCCTGCACATCCTAAGACTTCACAAATCATGGCTGATGCTATCACTACTGTTGTTAAAGCATTTGGATGGCCTGAAGGAGTTTTTAGCCATATTACCGGAACCTCTTATGAAATCGGGGCTTATTTAACTCAGCATAAAGACATCAAAGCAGTTGCATTTACCGGTTCTTTCCATGGGGGAAAAGCTCTGTTTGATATTGCTAACAGCCGTGAAAATCCTATTCCTGTATTTGCAGAAATGGGAAGTATCAATCCTGTATTTGCCTTTCAAAACTTGCTTGAAACAAAGGCAGAAACTCTGGCCAAAGAATATATTGCTTCTTTAACGTTAGGAGTTGGACAATTTTGTACCAATCCGGGAGTGTTTATTTCTTTGAAAGGGAAACCACTTGACCGTTTTATCACTGTATTAAAAGAGGAAACTCAGTATGTTACTCCTGTCAATATGCTCCACAAAGGAATATTGGAAAGTTTTGAAAAAAACAGGAGTAGCGCAATAGAACAGCCTGATGTTGAAATAATAATGTCAGCAAACACAGCAACAGAAGATTCTAAGGTAAGCGCTTCAATTATAAAAACAAATGCCCAAACATTCCTGAATAATCCTGTATTAAGTGAAGAAGTTTTTGGTCCGTTTGGTGTTGTTGTAGCTTGTGAAACAAAGGAAGAACTCGTGAAAATTGCTCAAGAATTAAAAGGGCAGTTAACAATTACTGTAGCCGCTACCCATGAAGATGTGCGTAATAATGATACACTGATTAATATTCTGAAAGATAAATGCGGAAGACTATTATTCAATGGAATGCCCACAGGAGTAGAAGTTGTGTATGCTATGCAGCATGGTGGCCCTTTTCCTGCCACTACTGATTCCCGTTTTACCTCTGTAGGGCCGGATGCTGTAAAGCGTTTCGTTCGTCCAATTTCTTTTCAGAACTGGCCGGATGAATTTCTACCCGAAGAGCTTAAAAATGACAATCCGTTACAAATAAGCAGAATGGTGGATGGGGTAATGAATTCAGAATCTTTAAAATTACAGACAATATGAACAGAACATTTTTTTGTATAGATTCACACACCTGTGGATGTCCTGTACGTCTTGTTGCAGGAGGAACTCCTATTTTAAAAGGAAATTCCATGATGGAACGCAGGCTTCACTTCATGAAAGAATATGACTGGATAAGAAAAGGACTGATGTTTGAACCCCGTGGTCATGATATGATGAGCGGAAGTATGCTGTATCCTCCTGTAGATGAAAATAATGATATCGGAGTTTTATATATTGAAACCAGCGGATGTCTTCCCATGTGCGGACACGGAACAATCGGAACGGTTACCATAGCTATTGAAGAAGGGCTTGTTGTTCCTAAAATTCCGGGAAAATTACGTCTTGAAACACCTGCAGGACTCATTCTCATCGATTATATACAGGAAGGGAAAAAAGTAAAGTCTGTAAAGCTGACAAATGTAAAATCTTTTCTATACGCTGAAAATCTGGAAGTTGAATGTCCGGATCTTGGATTAATAAGTGCTGATGTAGCTTATGGCGGAAACTTTTATGCCATTATCGATCCTCAGGAAAATTTCAGAGATATTTCTGATTTTACGGCCAGCCAGCTCATTCATTATGGAAAGATTATCCGAAAATTACTCAATGAAAAATATGAATTCTTCCATCCTGAAATTGAACATATTAGCGGATTAAGTCATATTCAATGGACGGGCAATCCTACAGATTCTAAAGCGAGTGGAAGAAATGCAGTGTTAGTAGGAGAAAATGCTCTGGATCGTTCTCCATGCGGAACAGGAACTTCTGCAAGAATGGCTCAATGGTATGCTAAAGGAAAATTAAAAGAAGGGGAAGAATTCATTCATGAAAGCTATATCGGTTCTCAGTTTATAGGGAGAATTGAAGGAACCACTACTGTTGATGGAAGGCCAGCCATTATCCCGTCAGTAGAAGGCTGGGCCAGAATTACCGGCTATAATCATATTATTATTGATGACGAAGATCCTTATTGGCAAGGATTTCAGGTGATGTAAACAAACAAGATGACACAGAATAAAGGAAAAGCACTGATTATCGGTGCAGGAATAGCAGGATTAAGCTCAGCGTATTACCTTTTACAGAAAGGATGGCAGGTAGAAATTCTGGAACAGAATGACCTTACCAACAACTGCTCCTATGGAAATGCAGGAATGATTGTACCCAGTCATTTTACTCCATTGGCAGCACCGGGTGTCGTCGCTCAGGGAATACGCTGGATGTTTGACAGTAAAAGTCCGTTTTATGTAAGGCCATCACTCAATTCCAGACTGGTTTCCTGGGGATTGAAGTTTTTGAAACATTCCAACCAGAAACATGTTGATTACTCTGCATCTGCAATCCGGGATCTTAATCTTGCAAGCAGCAAATTGTATGATGAAATTGCCCAAAAAGACGGATTTGATTTTGAACTGAATCAAAATGGTATTCTAATGCTCTATAAAACAGAGAAAGTTGCAGAAGAGGAAACAGAACTGGCTTACAAAGCCATCAATATGGGATTACCCGTTGATATTCTGGATCAATCAGAAATTCAGGAGCTGGAGCCCAATGTCCGGCTGGATGTAATCGGTGGGGTCAATTATAAATGTGACGGCCACATGAATCCCATGAAGCTGATGAAGCAAATGATCTCTTATCTTAAAAATAATGGTGTCGTTTTTCATACACATCATCAAGTAACGGGCTTTAAAACTTTTGGAAACACTATTAAAACGCTCATTGCCAATGGAAAGGAATTTACTGCAGATCAATTTATTATGACAGGAGGTTCATTCCTACCTGAGCTTGCTCAAAAAGCAGGTATTAAAATACAATTAATGCCTGGAAAAGGGTATTCGTTGATGCACCAACCGGAAAATCCTCTCAATACATTAGAGCATGCAGCATTATTACTTGAAGCTAGAGTAGCAGTCACTCCTATGAATGGACTGATCCGTTTCGGCGGAACTATGGAGCTGGCTTCCCATCAGGATAAAATTAATATGAAAAGGGTAGAAGGAATCATCCAATCCATCCCCAAATATTTACCCGATTTCAAGGTTGAAACCCCAAAAGAATCTGAAATTTGGTTCGGATACAGACCTTGTGCTCCGGATGGACTTCCGTATTTAGGACAGTCTTCCCAAATGAAGAATCTGATTATTGCAGGCGGCGGCGGAATGATGGGACTAAGCTTAGGACCCATTTTTGGAAAAACAGTTTCAGAACTTGCCAATGACCAAAAGCCAACGGTTGAGATAAAGATATTCAACCCTGAAAGATTTAATTAAAAACATCACATAACACACAAAAAAAATTATGCCTAAAACCATTTAATTATTCAAATAATTTATTAACAACCAAATCCAAAAATCATGAAAAAATTTAAATTACTACTACTTGTTTCCCTATTTCCAATAATAGGTTTTGCTCAAGAAAACAGACCTCATGAGTGTAAAGCAGATGAAATGATGAAAAAACATTTTGAACTGCATCCTGAATCTAAGGCTGAATATGAAAATTTTGAAAAATTCACCAAAGATTTTGTAAAAAAAATGGAATCAAACAAAACTCCATTGAATAAAAAGGTGAATTCTCCCACCTATATCATCCCTGTGGTTTTTCATGTGTATGGAGAATCTCAGAGTAATGTAAAAGTAAATTACCAAAAAGTAGTTGACTTGCTGCAACAAATCAACTTAAATTTCAATGGAATCAACACTGATTCAAACACTGTAGATCCTGACTTCCAATCTATCAGAGGAGCGTTAAGCATTGAATTTCGATTAGCTAAAATTGATCCAACCGGAAAAGCAACAAGTGGAGTGGTATTTCATCCTTTCAAAGGTGGATATGGCAACGGTGGCGGATATGATGCACAAGTTGGCACAGATGCCTGGGATAATTCAAAGTATATGAATGTGTATATCCAAAATGACCTATATGCTAATAAGGATTTATATCAATCAGGAGTGGCGTGGTATCCGGATTCATACATGACTTCAGTAAATACAGCCAGAGTTGTTTATAATGGACGTTATATATTTAATGCTGCAGGAACAGTGGCTTCAAACGAGTTTTCTGATACATTCACTCACGAATTTGGACATTGGCTAAATCTTCAGCACACGTTCAATGTTCTGTGTTCAACTGCCAACCCTGGTAATGATGGTGACGGAGTGGCTGACACCCCTGTAGAAAATATGTCTTCCGGACTAGGATGTACAGTGGGCAATAATTGTCTAGGACAAAAAGTGAACGTAGAAAACTATATGGGATACAACGGTTCTTCCGGTTGTTATAAAATGTTTACTAATGGGCAGGTTAACAGGATGATAGCTGCATTAAACCATGCTACAAGAATAAATTTATGGCAGCCTGCCAACTTAGCTGCAACCGGAGTTGCTAATACTCCACCAAGGCTAACCCTTAGCAACAGTACATTTACAGAGAACTTAGACAATAACGGAGCTGTATCATTAGATGGAACAGTAGCCTCTGCTCCTACATCAACAATTACATTAAATTCAGCAACATTTGCCGTACCAAATGGAACAACTCTTACTGCAGGAACACATTTCACTTCTTCATTACCCGCAGGATTAACAGCAGCTATAGTAGTTACAAGCCCTACTACTGCTACACTTACCATAAATGGTGCGGCAACCAGTCACCCTAAAAGCCAGGTTCTCAATTCATCAATTACATTCCTTAATCCAGCTATAACAGGAGGTACAACTTCACTAGGATCAACAACAGCTTTAGCATTAACTTTTTCTTATAAAGATCCTTATAAAATAGTTACAGGGACTCCTCTGGAAAGCTATGCCAATCCAACACCAACAACAGTAACAACCAACTCCGGAGCACCTTGGAAATATTTTATCATTAACCCGGAACTTAGTGATGATGCAGGATATGGCGCCTGGTATTATGCTGCAAATCAATTAAAACTGGAAACCTATTGGAAAGGATTAGTATGTGAAACAGGAACAAGAAATATCAGTTTAATTCCAGCCTGCACCACCATAACTAATGCAAATAATATAGGTTATCCTACTTATACTCCCGGACAACTGGATGTCTACACTCCTACATACACTACCTGGTCTGGCAAAACAGCTTATGTTGGTTTTAGAAACCAATTCGATGGCTACAACATTAACGGTTATTTCAAACTGATTGCTGGGGCCAATGGTTCAGGTTATTCTGTAACTGAATTTGGATATAATACACAACCATATGGCAGTATTACAACGCCTTGTGCATTACCATTATCCATTGCAGACATTGATACAACAAACTCAGAAACATCCATCTATCCAAATCCGGCTTCTGATGTATTGAATATTAAAACAAAAGGAAAAATTAAATCAATTTCTGTTTACGATATGTTTGGAAGAAAAATGAATGCTAAAATTATTGGTGATAAGGTGGATGTTAAACACTTCCTAAGCGGAACTTATTTAATTGATATTGAAACCACTTTAGGAAAATCTTCCCAAAAATTCATTAAAAAATAGAATCAAACTCAAAGCAGTTACAGACTGGTTTAAAACATTTTAAATAACAAAACACTTTTCTCAGAAATATGAATAATAGTTTAGTATTCATATGCAGTTAATTGGGCTTCATGGTAAGCCCAATTTTTTATCCTATTTATGAGCAGTTCTCCATTTATTTATGTAATTTTATTCTTTGATAAAAATATTCAGTGCATTATAAAAACGACACCATCACCATCCGCGAATTTACTCCCGAAGAATTCCCTTTATTTTCTGGTCTTTTTGAAAATGAAAATGTTACCCGGTATCTGCCTTACAAAACTCCGGAAGAGTATAAAGAAATGTTTGATAAGGCATTATCTGATTACACAGAAGGAAGCTTCAGCAGATGGGGAATATTTAATACCCAAAATCAGGATTTTGTAGGAATGTGCCTCGCAAGAGTCTTCCTTGACAATCCGGAACAACTGGAAATCGGCTATACCTTAGGAGAAGAGTATTGGGGTAAAGGACTTGGAACTGAGGTTTGTAAAGCTCTTATTGATTATTGTTCTTCACTGAATCATCAGAAAGATATTGTGGCTGTAACCGATCTTGATAATATAGGATCTCAAAAAGTACTTTTAAAAAGTGGCTTCAGCAGAATTGAAAATCTGGTACGAGAGGATAGAGAACTGGCTTACTTTATATTGCAGAAAGGGTAAACTTATTGAGTATCTTTTTCCCACAGATTTCACAGATTTACCCAGATGCTTGTGCATATTTTTAGACTAAAATAATCTCAGGCAATAAAAAATATTTGATTTTTTTAAGCTTAATAGAACTTCCCGAGAGTTTATTTCTTACTTAAAATCAACTTAAGTGTTTTTAAAATCTTTTGTGACTTTTGTGGTTGAATACAAAGTCTTCAACCCTAAAAACATTTCATTTATACAATAATTTATCATAACTTGCAGGAATTATGATGTCGAAACGTTGCAAATATGCGCTTAAAGCAATGGTCAGATTAGCAAGGAATTATAACCAGGGCTTTCTGCCAACCTCCGTTATTGCACAAGACGAAAACATCCCCAAGAAATTTCTGGAACAAATTCTTCTCGAACTTAAAAGAGCCAAACTGGTCAACAGTAAACAAGGCAAAGTAGGAGGGTATTACTTACTGAAATCACCCGACGATGTCTCATTAGCAGACATTTACCGTATTTTCGATGGTCCCATTGCGCTTACACCATGTGTTTCTTTAAACTTTTACGAAGCATGTGACGACTGTGTAGATGAAGCAGTCTGCTATCTGAGAAAAGAATTAATGATCGTTCGTGAAAAGACCAGAACAAGCATGATGGAAGCCACTCTTACTAAGTTTATTACCAAGGGATAAAATTTTTTTTATTTAAATTCTACTATTTTGATAGGAGTTATAGAATTTTATATATATTTGCAAGACTTAAATCTCAATTCAAAATGAATAACAGTCTGGAAAATGAATTCGAAAAACTTGTGAAAGAGGCTAATGAAGCATCTTTTCAAACCAATGTATTGCAAATACTGACTGAAAGATTCCCGGGTAAAGTGATCTTTTCAACCAGTTTCAGTTACGAGGATCAGGTCATCACTCATCTGATTAAAGATTTAAATATTGAAATATTTACCCTGGATACGGGAAGACTTTTTGAACAGACTTATGAAACCTGGACTTCCACCAAGGCTTTCTTTAAAAAGAAGATCAAAGCCTATTATCCGGATACGGGAGAACTCAGAGAATTTGTCACAGAAAATGGCCCTGATTCATTCTATCAATCTGTAGAGAAAAGGAAAGCATGCTGTACCATCCGAAAAGTTCACCCACTAAGAAAAGCACTAGAAGGCTATGAAGTATGGATCACCGGTCTGAGAGCGGAACATTCTCCCAACAGGCAAAATATGCCCCAATTAGAATGGGATCCGGATAATAAGATCATAAAATTTCATCCTATCCTTCACTGGACGACAGAACAGGTGACATCCTATGTAAAAGATCATCACTTACCCTACAATCACCTTCATAAAAAAGGATTTGTAAGCATAGGATGTGAGCCTTGTACCAGAGCGGTCAAAGAAGGAGAAGATTTCAGAGCAGGCCGTTGGTGGTGGGAAGATGCCAACAAAAAAGAATGCGGTCTGCATATTCATCAATAAAAAAAGAAAAAAATGTCAATACATCAGTTAAACTATTTAGATCAGTTAGAAGCTGAATCTATTTATATATTAAGAGAAGTAGCGGGTCAGTTTGAACGTCCTGCCTTATTATTCAGTGGAGGCAAAGACAGTATTGTGCTGGCTCATCTGGCGAGAAAAGCTTTCTTCCATGGGAAAATCCCGTTTACATTTGTTCATGTAGACACCGGACACAACTTTCAGGAGGTATTGGATTTCCGTGATCAGCTGGTAAAAGAATTAGATGTTAATCTGGTCGTGAGGAAAGTGGAAGATACCATAAAAAGTAAAAAATTAACTGAGGCTAAAGGTAAATTCCCAAGCAGAAACTGGCTGCAAACCTATACACTTCTTGATACGATTGAAGAATTTGAATTCGATGCCTGTATCGGAGGAGCCAGAAGAGATGAGGAAAAAGCCCGCGCCAAGGAAAGAATATTTTCCGTCCGTGATGAATTCGGACAGTGGGATCCTAAACTGCAACGTCCTGAACTTTGGAATATTTTTAACGGAAAAATCCACAAAGGAGAAAATGTAAGGGTTTTCCCTATAAGCAACTGGACAGAACTTGACATCTGGAATTATATCCGAAGAGAAAAAATTGCACTCCCTTCCATCTATTTCTCGCATGAAAGAGAAGTGGTAGACTTTAACGGTCAATGGCTTGCCAATTCTTCACATGTTGTATTAGAACCGGAAGATATCATCACCACAAAAAAAATACGTTACCGAACTGTAGGCGATATGACCTGCACTGCTGCTGTAGAATCCAATGCTGTAACCATTGATGCGGTAATCGATGAAATTGTAGCCACAAGAATTTCAGAACGCGGAGAAACCAGAATTGACGACAGAGTAACAGAAGCCGCCATGGAAGACAGAAAAAAAGGAGGCTATTTCTAGATAAGCAATCAGCAATGAGTAATAAGTAATAGAATAGACAGCTTTTACTTCTTAACCACAGAATATTACTCATTACCAATTACTCATTATTTATAACAAAAATCGGATGGATATATTAAGATTTATAACAGCAGGAAGCGTAGATGACGGTAAAAGTACCCTTATTGGCAGACTGCTTTACGATAGCAAAAGTATTTTACAGGATCAATTGGAAGTCCTTGAAAAACATTCTAAAAATAAAAATGAAGACGGAGTAGACCTTGCTCTTTTAACGGATGGTCTGCGTGCAGAAAGAGAACAGGGAATCACGATTGATGTTGCCTACCGTTATTTTTCAACCGCAAAAAGAAAATTTATCATTGCTGATGCTCCCGGGCATGTACAATATACCCGTAATATGATCACCGGAGCATCCAATTCTGATCTGATGGTAATTCTGATCGATGCAAGAAAAGGAGTGATAGAGCAGACCAGAAGACATTCCATTATTGCCTCTTTATTACAGTTGAAGAAAGTTGCGGTAGCCATCAACAAAATGGATATGGTAGATTATGCAGAAGATGTTTTTGAAAATATAAAATCAGAATATGCAAAAATTGCAGAAAATCTGGGATTAAATGACGTAAGCTATTTTCCGATCTCCGCATTAAAAGGAGATAATATTGTTTCAAAATCTTCCAGAACAGATTGGTATGAAGGAAACTCTCTTCTTGAGTATCTTGAAGAAGTAACCCTACATGAACAAAAAAATAACGGAAGCCGTTTTCAGGTTCAGTATGTGATTCGTCCTCAAACGGAGGAACTGCATGATTATCGGGGTTATGCCGGGCAAATACTTAGTGGAAAATTTACCAAAGGAGACAAAATCCATATTCTTCCGGCAGATCTTACGACTGAAATTACCAAGATAGAGATCAATGGCGTTGAAAAAGAAGAGGCATTTGAAGGTCAGCCTGCAGTGATTCACCTGGCTCATGATGTAGATGTCAGCAGAGGAGATATTTTTGCAACGGAAGAACATGTTCCTGCGGTTGAAAAAGACCTTGAAATTCTGTTATGCTGGCTTGATCAGAAGCCTTTGCAGCCAGGGAATAAATATCTGTTGCAACAGAATAGCAGACTTGTCAAAGCCGTTGTAAAAGAAGTAGATTACAAGATCAATGTCAATACCCTTATCCGGGAACAGGCGGATGGGGAAATTAAACTGAACGAAATTGTAAAAGTTACCCTTCGAACGGCACAGCCTTTGGTCTATGACAGCTTTACCAATAATAAAACAACGGGCTCTGCCATTTTGGTAGATGAAACGTCCAATTCAACGGTAGCAGCCTGTATAATTCAATAGAAAAAATGGCAATTCCCGATCAATTAATTGAAAGAATTCATCAGACAAAGCAAAACAGCATTCATGGATTCTTTGATAAAATAAAGACCAAAAAATGGGTTAAGGATTTGTATGAAACACTTTTCCTGCCTCAGACTGACAATACTGAAGAGCAACTGAAAAGAAATTTCGAAGCCTTGCAGGAAACACTTTCTGACTTAATTAATACCGTTGCAGGAGATAAAGATCTTACTGAAAAACAAGTCAATCAATTTTTTGAAGCCTTGCCGACACTGTATGATCAGTTGGTTCTGGATGCAAAATCTATTCTGGAATTTGATCCGGCAGCAGATTCTCTGGAAGAGGTATATCTGGCATATCCAGGCTTTTTTGCCACCTATGTCTACCGTATTTCGCACCAGCTTTGGAGTCAGGAAGTGAAGATTCTACCACGTGTCATTTCAGAATATGCCCACAGTAAAACGGGAATTGATATTCATCCGGGAGCGACCATTGGAAAATCTTTCTTTATTGACCATGGAACAGGAATCGTGATTGGAGAAACAACCATTATAGGAAACAATGTCAAAATCTATCAGGGAGTAACCCTCGGAGCCTTGAATGTTTCCAAAGAAAAAGCCCATCAGAAAAGGCACCCCAATATTGAAGATGATGTGATCATCTATTCGGGAGCCACCATTCTGGGAGGTGAAACAACCATAGGCAGAGAAAGTATCATAGGAGGAAATGTCTGGGTAACCCAAGATGTTCCTGCCAACTCTCTGGTCTATCACAAAAGTGAAATAAAAATAAAGGATAATACTTCATTACCGGAATCATTAACCTTTGTGATTTAAAAAAACAAAAATAAAAAGTATATTGATATGAAGTTTCAGAACGCATTAGAAACGATTGGAAACACACCCGTCGTAAAAATTAATAAACTCTTCAGTTCAGATCATGAAATCTGGATCAAACTTGAAAAAAGCAACCCTGGCGGAAGCATTAAAGACAGAATTGGATTAGCAATGATTGAAGATGCAGAAACCAAAGGATTATTAAATAAAGACAGTGTCATTATAGAACCTACGAGCGGAAATACAGGAATAGGACTCGCTTTGGTAGCTGCTGTAAAAGGATACAAACTGATCCTTGTCATGCCGGAAAGCATGAGCATAGAACGCCGTAAAATTATGGAAGCGTATGGAGCAGAATTCGTACTTACCCCAAGAGAAAAAGGAATGAAAGGGGCTATTGAAAAAGCCAACGAGCTTGCTGAAGAAACCCCAAATTCATGGATTCCAAGACAGTTTGACAATCCTGCCAATGTAAAAGTACACGTAGAAACCACCGCACAGGAAATTTTAAAAGATTTCCCGGATGGCCTGGATTACATCATTACAGGAGTAGGAACCGGAGGACACATCACCGGAATCGCAAAAACAGTAAAAGAAAAGTATCCTAACGTAAAAGTTATTGCTGTAGAGCCGGAATTATCCCCTGTATTAAGCGGAGGAAGCCCGGCGCCACACCCATTACAGGGATTAGGAGCAGGCTTTGTACCTTCCATCCTGGATATTACTCTTTTAGACGGAGTGATCACAGTAGGCAAGGAGGAAGCTTATGAATATGCCCTTAATGCAGCTAAAAAAGAAGGCCTTTTTGTGGGAGTTTCCACAGGAGCTGCTTTAGCAGCCATCGCCAAACATTTACCGGAAATACAACCTAACGCTAAAATTCTTACCATTAATTACGATACCGGAGAAAGGTATCTGTCCGTAGAAGGACTCTTCTAAATCCTTAAATAACACCTACTTCAATGAAAACAAATATAAAATCACCAAAGGTCTACCTTATCGGTGCAGGACCCGGCAATCCTGAACTGATCACTGTAAAAGCAGTAAAAGCAATCGCAGAAGCAGACGTCATCTTATGTGACCGCCTTGTAAGTCCGGAGATTCTGGAAACCTACGTCAATGAAAACACAGAAATCATCTATGTAGGGAAAGAATGCAGTAAAAATGCTTCCACACCGCAGTCTCATATCAATACTTTGATGGTGGAATATGCCCATCAGAACAAAACTATTGTCAGGCTTAAAGGAGGAGACGTTTCTATATTCTCTAATATTCTGGATGAATTGCAGGCTTTAAAACAGAATCATATTCCTTACGAAATTATTCCGGGAATTACAGCCGCATTAGGAGCAGCCGCATTTGCAGGAATGCCTTTAACAGCAAGAGGATATTCTACATCAGTGCGTTTTCTGACGTATTATAAATCAGAAATTGTGAGTGAAGAATACTGGAAAGAGCTTGCTTTAACCAATGATACCCTTGTTTTCTATATGTCTAAAGGAAATCTTACCCCTCTTGTAGAAAAGCTGAAACAGCTTGAGATTTCAGGTGATAAAAAAATTGCAGTCATTGAACAGGCGACAACGCCTTTCCAAAAGGTGTACACTTCATCATTTGATGATTTTAATGAAAAATTCGGAGACAAAAACTTTGCTTCACCTTCATTGGTTGTTGTTGGTAAAATTGTTAACCTTCATGAAGAATTTTCATGGCTGGAAAATGCTGAGCAGGAAGGTCTTTATTTTAAATCAGTAGAAAACGGAAGTCTAATTCCTACCACTCAAAATTTCTTTGAATATGCTGTCTGAAACTAAATTAAACGTATTAAAACAAATCTCCGGAGACCTCTCCAGAGACGAAGCCATCTGGGCAAGCGGATATCTTGCAGGGATCGCCGGAGGATCGTCACTGACCGCTGTACTGCCGCCTCAGGAAACCAATAATACTTCACAAAATGTTGTAAAGAAAATAACACTGGCTTACGGAACAGAAACCGGAAACAGTAAAAAATTGGCTACAGCTTTGGCAGGTATTGTGAAGAAAAAAGGACTTCAGGTAAAACTCGCCGACCTTTCTCAATACAAACCTAAAGACCTTGCTAAAGAAGAGTTCTTTTTTGTAGTGATCAGTACTCAGGGAGAAGGTGAACCACCTGCTCTTGCCAAAAAGTTCTATGATTATATTTATGAAAATGAAATTAATCTTAGTGGACTTAAATTTGGAGTATTGGCTTTGGGAGACAGCAGTTATCCTCTGTTCTGCCAAACCGGGGAAGATGTAGATTCGCGCTTTGAAATACTGGGAGCTCAGCGTGTTATCCCACTAAAGAAATGTGATATTGATTATGAGCAGGAAGCTTCACACTGGATAGAACATGTATTTGAAACAGTCAATAAAAATGTTGGTCAAAGTGCAAAAAGCATTTCAGCTCCAAAGGTTTCCACCGGAAGAAAAAAATACCAGGGAAAAGTCTCAGCAATCATCAATCTGAATGATATTACTTCAGAAAAAGAAACGTATCACATCGAAATTGAAACAGAAGAATCCCTGGCTTATCAACCTGGTGCAGCGTTAGGATTGCTTCCTTTCAATCCTAAATCTGTAGTAGACGAAATTATTGCTCTCACAGGAATTGATCCTCAGAAACAGGTTGAAACAACAAAAATTACGGATTCTGTAGAAGAACTTTTGCACAAGCATCTTAACATCAGCTATCTGCTTAAATCTGTAGTAGCTCAGTATGCAAAAATAACGGAACATTCCATTCCTGAAGTCAGATTAAGTCTTCTTGATTTGCTTAGAATTTATCCGGTAAAAAATGCAGATGAATTTGAGGAAATCATTCAGGTATTAACCGCTCAGACACCTCGTCTCTATTCAATTTCATCTTCTCTGGAAGCTCATGGGGATACGGAGATTCATATTACCGTTGCCCGGTCAGAATTCTTTATTGACCATCAGAAACACAATGGATTATGTAGCGGTTTTCTGAGTGAATTCAAGGAAGGAGAAGAGGTTGAGTTTTATATTCAGGATGCAGGACACTTCAAATTACCGGAAGCTGATAAAGACATTATTATGATTGGTCCGGGAACAGGAATCGCTCCATTCAGATCTTTCCTTTGGGAGCGTGATGCCACAGGGGCAGAAGGAAGAAACTGGCTGTTTTTTGGGGACAGAAGCTTTGTATCAGACTTTCTTTATCAGGCTGAACTTCAGGATTTTCTTAAAACGGGCAGCCTGACGCATTTAGACCTTGCATTTTCGAGAGATACAGCTGAAAAAGTATATGTGCAGCACAGACTGGAACAAAAGGCTCAGGAAGTGTTTTATTGGTTGGAAGGAGGAGCATCGGTATATGTATGTGGAGCCAAGGAACCAATGGCTCGTGATGTAGAACAGACACTTCTCACAATCATTCAGAATGAAGGAAAAAGAAGCAAAGAAGATGCAGCCCTTTATCTGGAAGAAATGGAGCTTAGCGGCAGATATTCCAAAGATGTTTATTAAATGGGATAAAGAAGTACTCGTAAAAAATTAAAGGAAACAATTATGAACAATGATAAAGAAAACCTTTCACCGGTAGAAAGGATTAAAACCAGCAGTAACGGGCTCAGAGGATCTTTAAAAGAGAGCCTTGCTGATAATTTTACCGGAGCCATAAGGGAAGATGATCAGACTCTGATCAAATTTCATGGAATGTACCAACAGGACGACAGAGACCGAAGGGAAGAGCGTGTCTCTAAAAAACTGGAATGGCTATATTCTTATATGATCAGATTAAGACTTCCCGGTGGCTTTTTAACTCCGGAACAATGGATAGGACTGCATGAAACAGCAGAAGATCATTCTACGGGAACCATTAAAGTAACAACAAGACAAACCATTCAGCTGCATGGTATTTTAAAATCTCATTTAAGACCTACCATTCAGAGCTTCAATCTTCAGCATCTGGATTCTATTGCCGCTTGTGGAGACGTCAACAGAAATGTAACGTGTACAGCTAACCCTTCGGAATCTCCTTTACAGCAGGAAGCTTACGAACTGGCAGGAAAAATCAGTGAAATGTGTCTTCCAAAAACCAAATCTTATTATGATATCTGGATTGATGATGAACTTCTGGTAGACCGAAAAGCAGAAGAAGATCCTCTGTATCAGGACAGATATCTTCCCAGAAAGCTGAAAATAGGGATAGCTGTTCCACCTAATAACGATGTGGATGTATTCATCAATGATATTGCCTTAATTGCTATTATCGAAAATGATAAAATTGTTGGCTACAACATTGCTGCCGGAGGAGGACTTGGTGCCACTCATGGAAACGAAGCAACCTATGCACGTCTTGCCTCCATTCTTGGGTTTGTAGATACGGAAGAAAAAGTTTTGAAGGCTGTCTACGAAATCATTACGGTACAAAGAGACTTCGGAAACAGAAGCGACCGGAAATTATCAAGGTTAAAATATACGATTGATAAATTGGGTATCGACCAGTACAGAGCGGAAGTAGAAAAAAGAACAGGTTTCAGTTTTGAACCCGCCAGAGAATTTAAGTTTGAACAGCGAAAAGACCGCTATGGCTGGATTCAAAATCATGAAGGAAAATGGTTTTATACTGTATTTGTAGAGCATGGAAGAATCCTTAATACAACAGAATATCCTTTAAAATCAGGATTATTAAAAATCGCACAAACTGGTAAAGCCAATTTCCGTTTTACCTGTAACCAGAACCTTATTCTGGCTGATATTGATGATAAAGATAAAGGTGACATTGAAAATATTTTAAAAGAACACGGAATTTCAGAGTATACAAACGGAGCCAGTGCATTACGTAAAAACTCTGTTGCCTGTGTTGCCCTGAATACCTGTTCACTGGCTTTGGCTGAAGCACAGCGTTATCTGCCTTCACTGGTAACTAAAATAGAACCTATCCTTGAAAAATATGGTCTGCGGGAAGAAGATATTACCATTCGTATGACCGGATGTCCTAATGGCTGCGGGAGATCTCCCAATGCTGAAATCGGATTTGTGGGTACAGCTTATGGAAAATATAACCTTCACATCGGAGGAGACCGTCTGGGAATGAGATTGAATACAAAATTTAAAGAAAATATTGGCGAAGAAGAAATTCTTACAACGCTGGATGAGCTTTTCGGAATTTATGTACAGAAAAGACTTGCAGAAGAAACATTTGGTGATTTTTCATACCGTTATTTACATACCTTAAATTAATTATATGGCTAATTTTCATTATGATCTGAAAAAAAACAAAAAAACTAAACCTCTTCATTTAGGCGGACGAATGTGTATGTGTTGTTGATTCTCAAAATAACAATACAATCAAAGCTGTTTCAACTTTTCAATCCAACCACAAAAGTCACAAAAGTTTTTAAACACTTAAGTTTTTTAAGAGCCTAACTTTGTGCATAATAAGAACACCTAAGTTTTGTGAAAATCTTTGATTTTCATCTAATGTGAGCTTTCTACGGTATCATTTTAAACTTACTAAGTGAACTAAAGTGTTTTAACATGAAAACTTTTGTGCCTTTTGTGGTCAAAAACAATCAATGTAAAAGTTCAGACAGCTTCATTCTCAACCTAAAAATGAAGCAAAAATGAAAAACAAAAAACAGGGAAATTTTCTACCAAAAGCAGGTATTATTGCATTCACATTTCTATTCTTTAATTTTGCAGAAGCACAGCAGCAGCTTATAGAGCTTAGCGGAAGCATCAAAAATACAGATACACGAAAAGGTCTTGACTCCGTAAAAGTACAGATCGAAAATACACAGGATAACGCATTCACGGATCAGTTGGGTAATTTCAAAATCAGAACAAGAGTCACCATTCCATTCAGAGTGGTTATTCAGAAAGATGGCTTCACCAGCCAGACTGTTGAAATTCTTTCTCCCTCCAACAAAATAACGATAGGGCTGAACCCTCAGAATACCATCATTGATGATGTCGTAATCTCAGCTTCCAGAGTTCCTGAAAAAATATTAAGATCACCGATTGCCATTGAAAAAATTGATATTAAAACCATCAGGGAAAGTCCGGCAGCTTCGTTCTATGAAACATTGGAAAATGTAAAAGGACTGCAGCTTTTAACCTCAAGTCTTACCTTAAAAATACCTAATTCAAGAGGTTTTAACTCACCCAATAATTTTCGTTTTATGCAGCTGGTAGACGGAGTAGATGTACAGTCGGCAACGTTGGGAGTACCACTGGGAAATGCCATAGGGCCAACAGAACTCGACATCCAGTCTATGGAAGTGACTCCGGGAGCAGCTTCAGCATTATATGGAATGAATGCCATTAACGGACTGGCAAGTTTACAAACCAAAGATCCGTTTACCTCTGAAGGAATAAGTGTTTATTTCCGTGGTGGAGTGAATCATGTAGACAATGCTAACCATAAAATAAGTTCTCTGGGAGAAAGTGCTATCCGTTTTGCAAAGGTGATTAATAAAAACTTTGCTGTTAAAGTCAATGCCTCTTATTTCAGTGGAACCGACTGGATTTCGAACAACCTGACAGATCAGAACTCAGGAGCATTGGTCACAGCCAATCCTAATTTTGCTCTTGCTAATAATCCGGCAGAAGACCTTTGGAATAAATATGGCGATGAAAGAAACAACCGTGTTGCTGTAAAAGTAGATTACAACGGAAAGCCCACCACATTTAATGTTTCGAGGACGGGATATCTTGAAAAAGATCTTGTAAGCCCGGATGTAAAAAATATCAAGTTCGATGCAGGATTATACTACCGTTTCGGTGATCAGTGGAGAACATCTTATGTATACCGTTATGGCTTGCTGGACGGAACTTTCCAGAGAGGAAATAAAATCCGTTTGCAGAATGCTACGGTTCAGAACCATAAAATAGAACTCACAGGAAAAGAACTGACCTTCAGAGCTTATGTATCCATAGAAAATACAGGAGATTCTTATAATCTGAAACCTTTGGCAGATAATCTTGATCTGACCAACCTTTCCAATACCAATTGGAAAAATATATTTCAAACGACTCTCCAGAATAGCCTGAATTCAGGGATTAATCTTAATGATGCATTTATCCTGGCTCGGCAGCAAGCAGATAAAAACAGAGTTGTTCCGGGAACGGCAGCCTTTGAACAGTTAAAAAATACCATTATCGGAATCAATAACTGGGATTCAGCCAATGGAGGAGTAGCAGGTGCTCCGGCAACGGGTGGCGCTAAACTGGAACAGAAATCCCGCTTTTATCAAGGAGAACTGACCTATGATTTCAGCAGATTTGTAAAGATATTCAACCTTCTTGCGGGTGTAGATTACCGTTTGTACAGTATTACTCCGGATGGCAATAATTTTGTTGATTTTAACCGTCCTGTCAATGAAAGAAATATTCCTTTAGACAACGGTACTTTTGGAAAAGATGTTATTTATAAGAAATATGGAGCTTTTGCTCAGATTACCAGGCTTTTCTTTAATGATAAAATAAAAGTTAACGCTGCTTTACGAATTGACAGGAATCCCGAATTTGAAGCCAAACTTAACCCTAGAATAAGTGTCGTTTATTCTCCGGTGAAAGAACATAATTTCAGAGCATCTTTCCAGAATGGATATCGTTTTCCTTCGTTATTTGAAGCACTTTCATTCGTGAATAATGGAAATGTAAGAAGAGTGGGAGGCCTTTCGAAAGTGAATGACGGACTGGGATATCTGGAAAACTCCTATACCCTGGCTTCCATTGACAAATTTACCTCAGCAGTGAATGCAGATGTAGATGCCGGAAAAACTCAGGCTCAGGCCGCTCAGGATAATAAACAGCTTTTAACTGTAGCTAATCTGCAGAAATTACAGCCGGAAAAAATCAATTCATTTGAAGTAGGGTACAAGTCTACTTTCTTCAATAACAAGCTGGTGCTGGATTGGGATTTTTATTACAATATTTACGAACGATTCCTTGGTCAGGTAGAAGTAGCCGTCCCAAAAAACAGTCAGGTAGGGAGCAATGCTGCTGTACTTGCTATGCTTGACCGAAGTAAACAGGACAGATACAGAGTTTATACCAACAGCAATAATACCTACAAAAGCTATGGAACCTCTTTAGGAATTCGTTATAATATTACCGGAAATTATAATGTGAATACCAATGTTTCTTATAATGATCTTGCCTCCAACAATACATCAGATCTGTTTATTACGGCTTTCAACACTCCGAAATGGATGGTGAATGTAAGTATCGGAAACCGAGAAATTGTCAAAAATATAGGATTTACCCTTGTTGCAAGATGGCAGAGTGGTTTTATGTGGGAAAGTCCTTTAGCATCAGGAGCAATTCCGGCTTATTATACCATTGATGCTCAGGCTACATGGAAGATCCCTGAAATCCGTGCGAATGTAAAAATTGGAGCAACCAATCTTCTGAACCGTCGTTATTTCCAGTATGCAGCAGGTCCTGAAATCGGAGGACTGTACTATCTCGCTTTTACTTATGATTTAAAACTGTAATCAGCATGAGCAATTCTTTATATCCCATATTTTTAAAACTTGAAACCCTTTCACTGCTGATCATTGGTGGTGGAAAGGTTGCTCTCGAAAAACTGGAATCCGTACTGGGCAATTCACCGGAAACTTCCATCAAACTGGTAGCAAAAGAGATTATTCCTGAAGTAAGAACCTTACAAAATAAATATTCCAATATAGTACTGCACGAAAGGTCATACCATGATCATGATTTTAATGATATGGATATTGCAATTATTGCGGTAAATGATATTGTACTGGCAGGGGAGATCAGGGAAACAGCGCAGAAAAAAAATGTACTGGTCAATATTGCCGACAAGCCTGATCTATGTGATTTTTATTTAGGTTCCATTGTCAAAAAAGGAAGCCTTAAAATTGCCATTTCAACCAATGGAAAATCTCCGACCATCGCTAAAAGATTAAGAGAAACCTTTACAGAGGTCATCCCTGATGAAATGAATCATGTATTAGACAATATGCAGGATATCCGTAACAAGCTGACGGGAGATTTTAATTACAAGGTGAAAGAACTCAATAAGATCACTACAGAATATCTATCGGACGGAAAAGTTTCTTCGAAACCGGATATGGAAATTGAAAAACTGATCAATATTACCAAAACGGCGCAGAGAAAAGCCAATATTTATCTTGCCATCATAGGTGTTTTATTGCTTTTCGGATTATTTGGACTTGTGGTGTATCAGTTCAACCTTTCGGGGAATATTCAGTATTTCTTGAATAAAGATGGTCATATTTTTTACTGGATGCTGTTTGCAGGATTTATGGCAGAGATTGTTGCCGGATCCATGGGAATGGGATATGGCGTAATATGTACTACAATCCTTTTACTCCTGAATGTTCCGCCACCCGTTGTAAGTGCAAGCATTCATTCTGCAGAGTCATTTACCACTGCAGCCGGAAGTTTCAGCCATTATAAACTGGGAAATGTTAATAAGAAAATGGTATGGGTTTTATTCCCGCTGGCAATTGTAGGTTCTGTTATCGGAGCATTAACGCTTTCTCATTATGGGGAACATTATGCTCATATTGTAAAGCCAATTATCGCCTGCTATACCTTGTATCTTGGAGTAAACATTTTAAGAAATGCATTCAAAGATAAAAAACCAGGGCAAGCAAAGCCTAAACGCAGAACCAATCTCAGAGTATTAGGATTGGTAGGTGGTTTTATTGATTCTTTTGCAGGTGGTGGCTGGGGACCATTGGTGACCGGAACATTGATCAAAGAGGGAAGAATTCCCCGTTATGTAGTAGGAAGTTCCACCGTTGCCAAGTTTTTACTGACCATTACGAGTGCCATTACCTTCATCTTTACCATTGGTATTCATCACTGGAATATTGTGTTGGGGCTTTTGCTGGGTGGTGTTTTTACCGCTCCTTTTTCTGCCATGCTTACCTCAAAACTGCCAACAAAGAAAATGTTTGTCGTGGTAGGAATGGTAGTTATTGCCATGAGCCTTATTACCATAACAAAATCAATCTTATCATAAAAGAAGTATGCTATTTAAACGCAAAGATTTTAATGTTTTACTTTATCTTGAGGAATCACAGGGGAAAAATCAATGATACAGTCTATATGGTATTATCATTACTCATTTTTAGTAAAAATCTGAAACCATTAAATCTTTGCGTTTTTTTATTTTTTTTGAATGCTTTTATTTGGGAAACGCAAAGGTGCAAAATGATATTAAAAAAGCTTCTGTAAGGCGCAAGGATTTTATCTTCGATAAAA
Organism: Chryseobacterium indologenes; assembly: GCF_002025665.1. GTDB lineage: Bacteria > Bacteroidota > Bacteroidia > Flavobacteriales > Weeksellaceae > Chryseobacterium > Chryseobacterium metallicongregator. The sequence continues at coordinate 2,523,168 of NZ_CP018786.1, forward strand.
TTAAACACTGTATATTTTAAAACTTTCACAGATGATTTAAAGTCAACAGATGTTGATGCAAAAATATGCTAATCACTTTACTCTATTATAAAAACACAATCATCACTTGCTGAAAATCTTCGATTTTATTGCGTCTTAAAATCATACATAAAATTTAGAAAAACCTTGCGATTTTTCAACAAAAAACAGCTCCCAAAAAGAGAGCTGTTTATAATTATTAGCTGTTTCCAGATTTTGTTTTTCTGAGACGATCAATTCCAAATCCTGTACACCCCTGAAATAAAAACAGAAGCAAAAACAGGAGATATAACACTTGAGGCAAGTATAGAAAATAACCCAGCCATGTAAAAGGATCCATTTTATACACTCCGGTTTCGGGTTTGATAGGAATAAGTTCCTTAGGAATTGTCCCCAGATCATGGGTAAATAAAGCGACAAGTATAATAATGATTAAAAATACTGAACTTATTCTCGTCCAAAAGCCCAGCATTAAAAACAAACCAAAGATACATTCACAAAATGCAGCGAAATTGGCCGTAAACTGAGGAAAAGGAAATCCTATAGTACTGATGGTATTGAACATATATCCCTGGAAAACAGGATGGAAAAGTTTGTTAAAGCCTGCTACAAAAAAGAATAACCCAATTAATATTCTGCATATTATATAGATGGTATTCGTGTTTTTTTCGAGGTTTGATACTATTGTTTTCATTATTTTTTTAATTCATTTTTTGATTACATCACCGTGACAAAGCCATGAACAGCAGCTGGTCATGTAATTCTGATTTAGATAATAGGATAGGGTATGGAAAAAAAATATTCCATAGCTGAAAATGTTATTTTACCAATAACTGAAAATTACATTTTTATTTTGGGCGGAATCCAAATAGAATTAAAAAAAGAAGAATAGGGTGGATCATCGTATAAAAAGAAGCCTTTGCTTATTTCCGGATCCATAAATTTTTCAAATCCAAAGGAAGGAAAAGAGGTGGTAAAAAAGAGAGAAGAATTAGAGCAATAGTTATTATTGCATTTTATCGGAGTCTTGTTATTTTCTTCAAGAAAATTCTTATTACATTTTTTCTGAGGACTTTCTTCGGAATTGGAATTACTTGTGATTTCTATGGTAGAAAAGGTTGTGTTTTCTGTTTTTGGGATCAGAAAATGGACTAGTATTAAAAATATACTAACGATCTGTATACCATGTAATATTCCATTCTTTCCTGTCATAAATCCCATGCAATTCAGACAAATATAATAAAATATTTATACTTGCTTTTTAATTAGCGCACATTATAATGTCAAAAAGCTCTAATTAAAGCTCTTTCTGAATTCTAAAGGAGAAACAGCGGTCTGATTTTTAAACAAACGATGAAAAGACTGTGGATGCTCAAATCCCAGATTGTAAGCAATCTCAGAAACAGACATTGTAGTGGTAGACAACATCTCTTTTGCCTTTTCAATCACTCTGTTCTGAATATGCTGCTGCGTTGTCTGTCCTGTATGAACCCTCAGCATGTCACTTAGATAATTGGGACTTATATTCATCTGTCCTGCCATAAACTGTACGGTGGGAATCCCATTGATCAGCAGTTTTTCATTTTTGAAATAATCATCCAGTAAATTTTCAAGCTGAGTCAAAAGATCATGATTTACTTTTTTTCGGGTTAAAAACTGACGGTTATAGAATCTGTCACAATATTTTAACAGCAAATCAATATTGGATACCAGTAAATCCTGGGTAAAACCATCCATATTGGCTTCAATCTCTCTGCTGATATTATCCATGATATCCGTTACAGATTTTTCTTCTTTTTCGGAAAGGTAGAGCGCTTCGTTGGCCGTATAAGAGAAGTAGCCATAATCTTTTATGACAGACGCTAACGGATATCCCTGCAGAAAATCAGGATGTATAACCAATACATTTCCTCTCACTTCGGAAAGCAGAATATCTTCAAACTGCAATACCTGATGGGGAGCAATAAAATACATGATTCCATCCTCAAAATCATAATAATGCTGTCCATATTTACATCTTCCTGCACAATCCTTTTTAATGGAAACCACATAAAAATCTGTAGTCACGGCACTTAGTATCGTTTCCGGATCTATATTCACTTCATTAAAATCAAACACGCTGATCAAAGGGTTGGAAGGCCTTTTCAATTTCAGATAGTTGTGTAATGCTGTGATAGAAGTTACTTTTTCAGGAGCTTTCATTTCCTTTTTTGTTTGAATTTATCCTTTAACCACCCTGTCAAAAATTCTGTGAATTTTCGCTACCTCTCCAAAGGAGGGGAATATTTTCCCCTTCGGTTGTGGTATTGGTGTTTCTAAGTTACTTATTTTAACCGTATTATTTTGCCGCTAGCTGTTCTTTTTTGATCTGTTCAATTCCCTGTCTGTAGGGAGTTACCTTAAATTCCGGGAACCTTTTCCTGAATTTTGAATCGTCAAAAAGATTATCATATTGATATCTTGGAAGCAGTTCCTTCAATTCTTTTGCATTTTTATTGAAGAAAGACCCTATGGTAAAAGCCAGATTGGGGATTACGGCATACCTGAATTCTTTCCCATAGATCTGAGAAGTCAATGCAATGAACTCTTTATAGGTTAACTTATTATCGTCTACCGGCAAATGCCAGGTTTGTCCATAAGCATCGGGAGTATTTCCGATTAAAGCGGTAGCACGGCTTGCATCAGGTGTCCAGATCAGACTTCGTAATTTATCATCTCTTAAAGGGACTTTCAGTTTTTTATCTTCTTTAATGGCATTGAAAATAAGACTATTGGTAATACTTTGAGTTTTTCCGGGGCCATAAAATTCTGGAGCTCTGCAGATGACGGCTTCTATTGTTCCGGCCTGCATTTCTTTTAAAAGCATTTCTGCCATCTGTTTTCTTATCATTCCTTTTCGCCCTACGGGAGCAAACGGAGTTTGTTCTGTTAAAACATCATTGTTTTGAGGATACATATAGGTGTTATCAAAAAACACGAGCTTGGTATCATTGATTTTACAAGCTTCAATAACGTTTTTCATAATGACCACGAATTGCTTTTCCCACAGATTAGTATCCATAGGAAGTCCAAGGGTAAAATAGGCAATTTCGCTTCCTTTCACAGCTTCAATTGCTCTTTCTCTGTCTGATAAATCTGCAGAAAAAATACTGTCAGTATCATTTACTTTTTTAGCATTTCTGCTGACAATACGGATATCTGAGGTATAATTTCTTTTTAGTTCTCTTGCCAGCTCTTCGCCAATCTGCCCATTGGCTCCTAATATCGTTTGCATCATTTTTTATTTTGAGGGTTGGATATCGCACTGAAAATAAACAGAATATTCAGTTGCTCTTATTTCTAATACAAAATTCGGGCATAATGATAAAAATAGAGTAGCTGAATTCATGAAAGTTGTAACATAATCTCTGAAGTCGCAAAAAAAGCCGGAAAAGTAAAGATCACAACGATGAATAATTTATTCTTTATTTCTCTTTGTTTCCTTTTCTTTCCCAGCCTTCTCTGCTCGTTAGCTTGATTTAATTTTTTCTATCCAGTGCCAGATAATTATCTTCAATTCTGCTGATCAATAGGTAAAATAACCCTGCATAAATCATCTGAATTCCCATGGCTTCCCAGTTTTCAACGGTACTGCTTCCAAAAAGCAGCAGGACGATCAGGGAAGCTCCGGCTATGGTGGCAATGCGGGTTTTAAAACCAATCATCAGCAATAATCCGATGAGAAATTCGAAAAAGGGTAGCGTTATCCCAAAGAGCTGTACCAATGGCTGTGGAAGCCAGCTTGTTTCAAAACCTTTCATCATTCCTGAGGCAAAGTCCTGTAATTTTACCAATCGGACCAATCCGTGTCCTAAAAGGTTTATTCCCATCGAAACACGAAGGAAAATATAGGCTGTTTTTGTATTCATAGAGGTATGTTTTTGGGGTTGGGAGAGGGAAGGTATATTTGTCAAAAAAGTACTTTTAAGACTTCAACAAAATCATTCTTCCAGCTTCCATCCTCCTTACTTATTAAACTTTTCTTCACTATCATCAACCGGAGTATCGGGATCATTCATTACCATTTTGGCGATATCATCTTTTCTCATAAAGACTACACCTTGTTTTTCTTTGGTGTATTTAATGAATTCTTCCATAGCATGAACCATAGTGGGTGTTCCTCCGATTCTGTCATGGAAACTGATACTCATCATTCTTCTTTTTGATGCTCCTTCTTCATAAAGACGATCAAATTCAAATTTTAACTGATTCAAAAACTGATCAGGGCTCCAGTGTTTTCCTTCAATGTTAACAATATCATTATTACGTAATGTATAAGGGATTACCACAAAGTTTTTATCTTTTACTTTAGTAATGAAAGGTTCATCGTGGCTTAAATCATCTATATGATACAGAAAACCAAGATCTTGTAGTACTTTAAGCGTATTCGGGCTTCTTCTGAGCCAATTAGCGTTATAGCCAACAGCTTTCTTCCCTGTAATCTTTTCAACGACATCTACGCCTTGCTTTACAAAATTCAGTTCATCGGCATAGCTCTTATTCCACTGGTTGTCCCAGGTAAAACCATGAGCTGCAATTTCATGACCACCGTTGGCAATAGCTTTGGCAACTTCAGGATATCTTTTAGCAGCGGTTCCCACTACATGAGAGGTTACTTTGATATTGTATTTTTTCCATAAATCCAACATCCGGTAAATTCCTTCATTTCCGCCGTAACGATACCAGCTTTCTGCCGGAAGATCGGGTTGTCCTTTAGGCAGAGGTGTCCCGCTGAATGGACTTTCTGCTCCTTCCGGCTGCCCTCCAGTTTCAAACTGCATGGAAACAGAAATAACCAATTGAGCTCCGTTGGGCCAGTATTTTTTAGTTGAAGCCTGTGTTTTATGCTGTTGTTTTTTATCAGTTTTATCTCCATCATGACGATCAGAAAAGGACATCAAAGCAATGGTTGAAGCAAGCAGCAATACGGATTGTTTTATATATTTCATTTTGAATGTATTGATAGTACAAATTTGATCAATAATCCAACAGTAGACATTGTAAAAATTAATGATAAATTTGTAAAAATCCATTCTTAGATGAAACGAATCGTTAATTTCAATTCTTTCAATGTTTTCAGTATTGAAAAAGAAAATTGGGATGTTGAATATCATAATCATAACTTTTATGAGCTGATTATCATAGAAAGTGGAAAAGGATTTCATCATCTTAACAACATTACTTTTCCATACAAAAAAGGAGATGTTTTTCTTTTAAGGCCGAGTGATGGCCATGAATTTTCGATTAAAAACAAAACGAAATTCATTTATATCAAATTTACGGAACAGTATATCTGGGAAAATTTGCTATCTAATAAAAAGAATGAACTTCAGAAAGTTGTGCAGCTCCTGATGGAAGATCATTCTTTCGTTTATGAATCAGTGATTAAAAGTAAAACTGATCGGGTACATCTGTTACAGCTTGCCCGGATTCTTCTGTATGAATTCAGCCATAAAAACACCTATAACAAAGAGATAACGACTGATCTCTTTTCCAGTATTATTACGATTCTGATCCGAAATACGATGCAAAATGTTACTGCAAAAAACTGGATCACTCAAAATGTAAGCAGAATTGAGAGGATCTTATATTATATTAATGTCAATGCGTTGGATACCTATAAAATGAAAATTGAAAACCTTGCCAAAGAATTTATGCTGTCTCCGAACTATATTAGTATTCACATCAAAAAGCAGACAGGTTTCTCCATACAACAGCATATTATACAGCATAAAATTAAAACTGCTGAAAAGCTTTTACTCCAGAGTCATTATAATATCAGTGAAATTGCTGATAAACTGGGCTTCAATGATGCCAGCCACTTCAATAAAATATTCAAGTCGTACAAAGAAATGTCTCCTTCTGAATTCAAGAAGAACCTGCAATAAGATAATAGCTTATGATATATTAGTACGACAATTTATCTCTTTATTCCGATTGCTTTTAATGCGCTGGAAGTTAAAAAGATATCGTCAAACACAGTCAGTGATTCTACATCATTGAATCCTGAAGGAATAAGATCATTTTTGTTAAAAGACAATTCAATAGAAGGGTCATAAGAAGCGATGATTCTCACTTTTGAGTATCCATTATAATCTACTTTAAATCCTTCAAACATACAATTCTGCTCAGCCTTTTGATATTCAGCATATTCTTCAAAACCGACAATATCCGTTCTTTTCCCATCATTATGGTCAAGAGATTTCCATGCTGTGTAATTTTTGGGCTCTTTTAAGATATTTCCTGTACGGTCTATGGGAACAAACATTCCAAGAGTCAGACGCTTCTTTAAGAAATTGGCATAATTATTCATCAGATTCAAAATCTGAAGATCAGCATATCCTTCGTGGGAATAATACTCCAGCACGAAAGTTGTCATAGGAATCAGCTTAAGAGAAGCATCAGTCGGCATATTTAGTCTTTACTTTTTTGGGCGATAAAAATAGTATTTTTATTTACGCTACCCAATGGAAACAGATGAATAGGATGGAATTTATACCCATTCTGAATAACAATAACTTTAGGACAAACTCTCATTTTTCATTATTTTTGAAGGAGTAACCATAAAAACCATTATGAACACCCCTGTGAAAGACATGAAAACTTTCGCAGATACCCATTACAATATGTTGAATAAGATACTATTGGCAGCCGGAATCATTCAATGCTGCTTCTACAATATCCAGGCTCAGAATGCCGGAGCACGCCCGATTTATACCTCCGAATGGGGTCACCTTTATCGTGAAAATGGAAACAATAAGGATGTTTTGGGAGTTTTTTCTACTGAAGCACCGGTTTACGTTCTGGATTCTACCCAAACACAATACAAAGTACAGGTAAGCAATGGTGATATTGGTTTTATAGACCGCCAGCTACTCCAAAAGTCTATGCATGGAAAAAAATCAGCGGGTGAGCCACTACAGTATTTCTATAGAGGAAAAGAAGGATACCAATGTCCACATTTTTATGTACAGGGATCAGAATTGCGTGTACGAAAAGGACCAACAACAGAAAGTACAGCGACCCGCAGAGCTGTTTTAAACGAGTTGATCTGTATTGATTATGTTCCTTTGTACCAGGATGGCTGGGTATATATTGGCGACCATTTCCACGAAAATCCGGAATATATCCAGATGAAATATCTGGGAACAGAACTTACCTACGATAAAATTCTGAAAGATTATCTGGCAGCAAAAGGAAAGAACAAGGAAAAAGAACTGGCTCAGGTTGGAAGATTACGCGAAATAGCATGGCTGGAAGATAAAAATCTTAAACAAGCATTACTCTATTGGAAAGAATCTTATTCAGGAATAGAAAATCCAAAAGTAGATATCGATTTTGAACTTCTTCTGGCAGATCAATCGGCGAAAAAGCCACAAACCGAAATCTATGAGAAAAAGCTGAAAAGTTTGAATATGCACTTTCTATGGAAAGAAACCCAACTTTTTGACGGAAAAATTACAGAGACACAAGTAAAACAGCTGGAAATGCAGAAGGTAAAAGACATTCCCAATACCCCTGAATGTGGCTGGGAACCTCAGTATTTTTACAGAACGTCCGATATTATTGTAGCTTTTGAAGAATATAAAGGAAAAGTTTCCGGAAGTATTTACAAAATGTCTTTTAACAACGGTGAAGCTGTAATTCTTGGCAATGAGCGTATGGATTCCAATTATAATGAAAAGGATTTTGTTACCCGTTTTGGAGATCTGCTCTCAACACGCTGGATTGCTTCTCCCCACGAATATTATATTCAGAATGGAGATGCAGGTGTCTTTATTTTTACATTTAAAGAAGGAAAACTTTTCAGCTATGAATGTATGTTTTATTGTTAGAAGTTTTAAATTATATTATCAATAGAGGTGGGCTAAAGCCCACCTAATTTATTATTCATCATGCCAAAGGCTTTAGCCAAAACTTAAAAAAATAAAGACCTATTTTCTAATAGAAGTGATTAAATTTTAAAGCTGTATCTTTACTTCACCAAACAAAATATTACAATATGTCATTTATAACACCGGAAGGAGCCAGGAAGGCTCAGCTATCCCTATCTGAAAGGGCACCCGTTGCTCATTCCATTCTCTCAGGGGAAGAGAATATTTCGAAATACAACAGTGGAGTATGTCATGATGTGGTTGCCTATGCATTGTATATGCGTGGTGCCAGGATAAGTCCTACTCAGCTTGCAGAATCTGCAGGACAAAAATGGTTAACCTTATTCAATTATCCGGCTGGAGAAAAATGGGATGGATATGCGCCCATTCCTGCAGGAAAAGCCATTGGTTTTTACAGGCTTATTGATAAAACATTTTTTCATTCAGCGATTACGACAGGAAACGGAAATGAAATCAGATCTGTCAACGGATTTTCATTAGGATCAGCATGGACAGTACCTGTGGATATGAAATGGGTATTGGGTAAAAAGAATTCTGACGGAACCTTCAATTATGATGGCACCAAAATAGAAGTCTATATTTCTTCTTTATAACAGAATTTATATTTCAATAAAACAAAAGGCAGATCAGTATATTCGCTTTTCTGCCTTTTTACTTTTTAAGCATCAGCACATTTCGGGCATATCCCGCTGATGATAAAATTATATTCCTGTGCGATAAAATGTTCCGGTAAACTGATTTCAGGAATAGCGTTTTCAATGCACGTCACGGAATGACATTCTTTACAGTTAAAATGAACGTGATTGTGAAAATGCTGTTCATGTGTACATTTTCCACTACACTTTGCAAAATTCACCACACCGTCAATATTGACGATCTTGTGTATAGCACCTTCGTTTTCAAGCCTTTCCAATACCCTGTAAATGGTTACTCTATTGCACAGATCTCCCAGTTTCTTCTGAATATCAGAGTGGGTAAGGGCTATATCTGAACCATTGATAAGGTTTAAAATTTCCGTTTTGGCCTGTGTATTTCTGACCTGTTTCATATTTTAATGCAACAAAGTTGCGTTATTTAATTTTTTATTTCTACTTTTGCAACAAAGTTACGATAAGAAAATTAATCCATACTATTATGAAATCAAAAATTCTTGATGCTGTAGGAATCTCCGCTGCTGTTTTATGCCTGATTCATTGTATCGTCTTTCCGTTATTACTGATTGTTCCCGTGGGAATATCACACAATCCCTATATTGATCTGGCTTTTCTTTGCATTGGAGCCGTTGTGGTGTTCAGAATAACGAAGAGAATGGAAAACCGATGGCTGAAGTTTTTATTCTGGGCATCTATAGCTCTCATTTTCATTTCTATACTGGCAGATTTCCTGTTTGAAGTCCATATTCCTCTGATTTATGTAGGAGTTGTCGGATTAATTACCGGTCATATTATCAATTTTAAAAATCATAAACATTAAGAGAATGGTTAAAAAACTTCCTGTAACGGTACTCAGCGGCTTTCTAGGAGCTGGAAAAACGACACTACTGAATCATATTCTTCATAATAAACAAGGATTAAAAGTAGCAGTCATAGTGAATGATATGAGTGAAATTAATATTGATGCACGCCTTGTTGAAAATCAAAATACCCTTTCAAGAACTGAAGAAAAACTGGTAGAAATGAGTAACGGATGCATCTGCTGTACACTTCGTGAAGATCTTATGGTAGAAGTAGAACGTTTGGCGAATGAAAACCGTTTTGACTATCTCCTTATCGAAAGTACGGGAATCAGTGAACCTATTCCTGTTGCTCAAACCTTTACTTATATTGATGAAGACAGTGGAATAGACTTGTCCCGTTTCAGCTATGTTGATACAATGGTAACGGTGGTAGACTGTTTCAATTTCATGAATGATTTTGGATCCAATGAAATGTTGCTGGATCGTGATCTTACCGATATGGAAGGCGATTACAGAACCATTGTCAATCTTTTGACCGACCAGATTGAATTTGCCAACGTGATTATTTTAAACAAAACAGATCTTATAGATGCAGAAACATTAGGCTTTTTAAAAGCAGCGATCAGAAAACTGAATCCAGATGCGACACTTTTACATGCAGAGTTCGGAAAAATTGATCCTCAAAAGATTTTAAATACACAGCTTTTTGATTTTGATAAAGCACAGTCATCCGCAGGCTGGCAAAAAGAATTACAGTCAGAACATCACATCCCGGAAACGGAAGAATACGGAATAAGTTCAATGGTTTTCAGAGATAAAAAACCCTTCCATCCTATAAGATTGTGGGAATATCTGAATCACCATTATCCGGAAGGAACCATCCGAGCTAAAGGATTATTCTGGTTAGCCTCAAGACCTAATGATGCATTGAATTTTTCTCAGGCAGGAGGTTCTTTCAGACTTGAAAAAGCAGGCGTTTGGTGGAGTAGTATGCCTATGAATCACAGGGTTCAGTATTCTTCATTTGTAGAAAATCAAAAGTTCATAGAAAGCAGATGGGATAAAAACTGGGGTGACAGAATTAATGAATTGGTGTTTATCGGGCAGAATCTGGATAAAGAACAAATGTTATCAGACCTTCAGCATTGTCTTATTAACGAAAGTGAAAAGGAGCTGTTTGATAAAAATCAAAGTTTTGAAGATCCGTTTCCGAAGAATATTTAAAATTAACCTTTAATTAATGCAACAATGTTACGATAAAAAAAATAAATACGATAACTTTCAGCATTATTTCAAAAACAATATGGACAGAAGAAAATTTCTAAAAGGATCTGCACTGCTTTCAGGACTATTGACCTTATCACCATCCGATCTCTGGAGCTTCGGGAAGAACACTGAGCAACACGGAAAAGGGAAAGCTAAGAATATCATCTTCATGGTAAGTGACGGGATGAGCCTGGGAACGCTTTCAATGGCAGACTTGTATTCACGGAACATTTTAGGAAAAGGAAGTAACTGGCTTAATCTGTATCATGATAAAAGGGTGACCCGTGCTTTGATGGACACCGCTTCTGCAAGTTCTATCGTTACAGATTCTGCTGCCGCAAGTTCAGCTTTTGGAGGAGGAATAAGAGTTAAAAACGGAACTCTGAATATAGGAGCCAATGGAGAAAAGCATCTTCCCATATGGCAGAAATATAAAAAAGCAGGAAAGAAAGCCGGTTGTGTGACTACGGTAACCATTACTCATGCGACTCCTGCAGGATTCTGTATAAATTCTTCCAAAAGAAATGCTGAACCTCAAATTGCAGAAATGTATGCAGAGCTGGAATTAGATGTGCTGTTTGGAGGCGGAGACGAATTTTTCAACCCTGCCAAAAGAGAAGATAAAAAAGACCTCTATTCTGTTTACAGCAAAAAAGGATACCGGATCCTGAAAACACAAAATGATCTGAAAGAAATCAAAAAAGGGGAAAAACTATTAGGAATCTTCAGTACAGGTGCATTACCCTATACTATTGACAGAACCCATCTTCAGGAGTACAAAAACACACCGACTCTTGCTGAAATGGCCACTACCGCCATCAATCAGATGAAAGATCATCCCGAAGGTTTTGTCCTTCAGGTAGAAGCCGGAAAAGTAGACTGGTCTGCTCATGCCAATGACGTAGCCGCACTTATCCATGATCAGCTGGCATTTGATGAAGCTGTAAAGGCAGTCATAGATTTTGCTGAAAAAGATGGAAATACTTTAGTCATCATCACTACAGATCATGGAAATGCGAATCCGGGAACTATTTACGGAGCTGAAGCCACCAAGCAGTTTAACAGTATTTCAGAATACAAATACACCAATGAATACATTCTGAACAAGATTCACAAAGATTATTCTGTAAAAGACATTAAAGACTGGATTTATGAAGGCAACAAAATTACACTGAACGATGATGAAGCCAAACATATTTTGAGTTTTTACAACGGACTTGAAAAAGAAGAAGGACTTTATAATTATAAGAAACTGCCTTTTAAATTATATTCAGAAATTCAGAAAAGCAGGAATTCTGTGGGGTGGATCAGCATGGATCATTCCGGAGATTATGTGGAAGTAGCTGCTTATGGCCCTGGAAACGAGTTTTTACAGCCGTTCATCAAAAATACAGACCTTCATGATCTGATGCTGAAGGCCTGTCTGGTATAGACATTCATATTTTTTCATATTTAATTATTTGGGAGATACGAGGCGGATTGATTGTGTCCGCCTTGTTTTTTTGTGCATAAAAACAAACTGCCATTAAAATTACACAGTAGGTGTTTTTACTTATTTCACATTAAGTAGAAATACTATTGTGATATTCTGTCAATTGAAGTAACTTTATAGTACCATCAATTTTAAAAAAACTTAAAAACCGTACTATGAACCATGTAAAATACAGAGTGGGGAAATGGCTGCCCTCAGACAGAAAGTTCCTTAACACCTGGCTGGAAAAAAAAGTAAAGCAGGCTCAAAACAGCAGACTTCCAATGAATCCGACCGTTGCTGATCTCAGGGACGCAATCTACAATAATCCTGTTTTATATATGAGTTTTACCAGCATGTATGATGAGATCCCACAAGGATATAATGAACCTGTAAAAAACTTCGAAACCATGCTCCTTATTATCAATCAGGTTTTACAGGAAGCGCCATGCTACAGTGTTATAGAAGATAATATAGGACTTGTAGGATTTCCGATTAATGCGATTGTAGACTGGGCAATGGGAACTCAGGCAGGATATTTAACGTTTCTTCATCCCGAAGTTAACGAAAAACTAAGCGTTATTTTAGCAGAATGGAAAACTTTTCTGGAATCTCCGGCATCACAATATGTTTTGGTGAATGGTCCGGTAAACCAGCCACAGCCGGATTACACCAATCCTTTAGGTTGGTTTTCTCCACAAGCTCTCGAAGCAATTGCTGCCATGGATCCTTTAAGAGGAAAAGGGAATAATCCTGAAGATCCTTTACAGAATTTCATTTACAATTATCAGTGCCAACCTAATGAACCTTATTTTGGATTTAAAAGCTGGGACGATTTTTTTACCCGTCAATTTAATCCAGGAGTAAGAGAAGTAAGTGAGGAGGACAAAGATCCGTCAGTTATTGTTAATGCCTGCGAATCGGCTCCTTACAATTGTGTTACCAATGCTCAGATGAAAGATAAATTCTGGATGAAAGGACAACCTTATTCTTTGCTGGATATCATGAACCATCATGAACTGGCTCAGAAATTTGGTGATAACAGCACAGTCTATCAGGCATTTCTTTGTGCTAAAACCTATCATCGATGGAACAGTCCGGTAGATGGTACTATTGTAGCCATTGAGAATGTTCCGGGAACTTATTATGCTGAAGCTCCTATTGAAGGTTATGATCCTTCCGGCCCTAATGATTCTCAGGGATATATCACAGAACTGGCTGCACGTGCCTTGATTTTTATCCAGTCAGATAATGATAAAATAGGATTGATGTGCTTTGTTGCTATTGGAATGGCTGAAGTATCCAGCTGTGAAATTACTGTAAAAGAAGGGGATCACGTCAAAAAAGGAGATCCTATAGGCACCTTTCATTTTGGCGGATCTACCCATTGTTTGATTTTCAGGCCTGAAGTCAATATTGATTTTGATTTCCACGGGCAGACACCTTGCCTGAATACCTACAACATTCCTTTGAAAGCAAGAATCGGAGTAGTTACTAATTAAATCATACGTCAAAATCATATTTTATCAATCATAGAAACAGAAAATAATCTTCAGTTTCTATGATTTTTTTATAGGTTATGAAACAGTAAACTTTTCCAAAATTCTGTCCTCAAAATATATGAATACTTTACATTTAAACACACAAAACTTTGTTTATCAAATAATTAAATGTCACTATGTTAAATTTAATCAAATGATTAAAATATTTGATTAAATAATAAATTTTGTTTATATCTTTGTAAGAGAAAATAGTAGGAATGAAAAAAATAGATAGCAGTACGGAAGAAAAAATAAAAGAAGCAGCCCGTACTGTGTTTTATAAAAAAGGATTTGCTGCCACAAGAACGCGGGACATCGCAGAAGAAGCGGGAATCAATCTGGCATTACTCAACTATTATTTCAGAAGTAAAGCAAAGCTTTTTGAGATGATTATGATAGAAACAATGGCAGGATTTTTTCAGAATTTAATGATGGTACTCAATGATAAAAATACCAGTATTGATGAGAAAGTGGTGGAAGTAGTAGGAAAATATATTGATCTCATCATCAAAGAACCGGAAATTCCAACGTTCATTATCAGTGAACTTCGCAATAATCCTAATCTGCTTTTACAAAAAATTCCTCTGAAAGAAGTAATAGAAACCTCCGAGTTTTTAAAACAACATCAGGAAGCCATAAAGAACGGAAGCATTAAAGAGCCCAATCCTCTCCATTTTCTGATCAATATACTCGGACTTACCGTATTTCCTTTTATTGCCAAGCCCATGTTACTGGGAAGCAGTAAACTGAATGACAAAGAATTTGAAAAGCTGATGCTGGAACGCAAGAAGCTCATTCCTATGTGGATAAAAGCCACCATGTCAAAAGGATAATTTTTTTGTCCTTAATTTAATCAAATGATTAAATCTGATGAATAATAAATGTAAAATTGGTTTTAACTTCAAATAATCAATTCTTATGTATAGAAAATTTCATATACCTCTTCTTACGCTTTTTTTAAGTGTGACAGCTGTTACTTCTCTGAATGCTCAGTCTGCACCATTAACGCTTGAAGAATGTTATCACCTTGCAAAAGAAAATTATCCTACAATCAAAAAATTAGGAATTGTAGCAAAAACGGCAGAATACACAATAGATAACGCAAATAAAGGCTACCTGCCCAAAATTTCATTTACCGGTCAGGCAACTTACCAATCCCAAACTATCAGCTTTTCTGATGCTTTAGGGGCTCTACCTATCAATGCATCACTTCCGTCATTAAGTAGAGACCAATATAAAATTCAGGGAGAGGTAGATCAGTTATTATATGATGGTGGTATAATACACAACCAGAAAGAGCTTACAAAAGTTAATACAGAACTACAAACCCAAAATATAGAAGTTTCCTTATATACATTAAAACAGAGAATTAATGCTTTATTTTTCTCTATTCTTTTAACCAATGCTCAGCTCAGACAAAATGAAATAAAAAAAGCAAGCCTGCAGACTCAGGTACAGAAAGCAGAAGCATCTTTGCAATATGGAACAGCCTACCGCAGTAATGTAGATGAACTGAAGGCAGAAGTATTGAATACAGAGATGGCCGGTACAGAATATATATCCAGTCGCAACGCTTATCTGAAAATGCTTGGGATCTTTATTGGAAAAGAACTTTCCGATTCTTCAGTATTGGAATCCCCGGAGCCGGAACTTCTATCTGCGGAAATCAACAGACCGGAACTGAAAGGTTTTGATCTTCAGAAATCAGTCTACACATTACAGGAAGAACAGCTTAAATCTGATCTTATGCCTAAGGTAAGTGCTTTCTTTCAGGGAGCATATGGAAGACCTACTCTTAATATTATTGAAAATAAATTCGGACCATGGTTTATTACCGGAGTAAGATTCAGCTGGTCTCTGGAAAGTTTGTATACATCTTCCAATAAAAAACAAATTCTGGAGCTGAACAGAAAAGCTACCGATACGGACAAAGAAACATTTTTACTCAATACCAAAATGGACATGGCTCAGCAGGAAGAAAACATTAAAAAATACAGCAACCTGCTGGAGCAGGACAAAATCGTAATCGGCCTTAGACAATCAGTCAGCAGATCAGCAGAAGCTCAGCTGGCAAATGGTGTAATTACGACCCATGAATATATTCAGAAGCTTAATACAGAACACCTGGCTAATCAGACAATGATTCTCCATCAGATTCAGCTGTTACAGGCCAGGTATAATCAGAAATTTATTTCCGGAAATTAATAATCCTTGAATTCTATGAAAAAAATGATCATCATACTAAGTGCTTTTACCCTGTTAAGTGCATGTAAATCCAAAGACGAATTTGATGCTTCAGGAAACTTTGAAGCAGATGAAGTTATCGTTTCTGCCCAGCAAAACGGAGAATTAATTTCCTATTCCATACAGGAAGGAGCCACTCTTAAAGCAGGTGCTCAGGTGGGCCGTATTGACGTTACCATGGCCGAACTGCAGAAAGCACAGGCAGAAGCCAGCATTCAAGCCTTACAGCAAAAAACAAGTAATACCAATGAACAGGATTTGTTGGTGAAAAAACAGTTGGCCGTACAGGAAGCACAGCTGGATCATCAGATTCATGAACGTACCCGTACCGCCAATCTGGTAAAGGCAGATGCTGCAACCCGAAAGCAGTTAGACGATATTGATGCTGCCATTGTACAGCTCAAAAAGCAGATTTCCGTTACCCGACAGCAGCTTTCCGTCAATAATTCCAACAACAGCACCCAAAACAGAAGCATTTTAAGTGAAAAAGCTCCCCTGGAAAAAACAGCAGCACAATTTCAGGAACAAATTAATAAAGGAACAATTATCAATCCTATCAATGGGGCAGTATTGGTTAACTATGCGCTGAAAGGTGAAATGCAGGTGATTGGAAAACCTCTGTATAAAATAGCAGATATCAGTACTCTGGATCTCAGAGCCTATATTACCGGAACTCAATTGCCACAGGTAAAACTTGGCCAGAAAGTAAAAGTAAGAATCGATCAGGGAGAAAAGGGATTTAAAGAATATCCGGGAATCATTACATGGATTTCAGACAAATCGGAATTTTCTCCAAAAACCATCCAAACCAAAGATGAAAGAGCCAATCTTGTCTATGCGATCAAAATACGAGTGAAAAATGATGGTTATCTGAAGATAGGAATGTACGGAGAAACACTATTTTAAAAAATTAAATACGATCACCAGAAAATGTTTTCCATTACCGTAAAAAATATAATCAAAACCTACAATGGCGTAAAAGCAGTAGATGATATTTCTTTTGATGTAAAGAAAGGAGAGCTTTTTGGTCTTATCGGGCCTGATGGAGCTGGAAAAACCTCTCTATTCCGGATTCTGACCACTCTTTTACTGGCAGACAGCGGAACGGCAGAAGTGGAAGGTCATGATGTGGTAAAGGAATATCAGCCCATCAGAAATAAAGTAGGATACATGCCCGGAAAATTTTCTCTTTATCAGGATCTTACAGTGAATGAAAATCTGAATTTCTTTGCAGCCATTTTTGAAACTACAATTGAAGAAAATTACGATCTGATTAAAGATATTTATGAGCAGATTAAACCAT
Source organism: Chryseobacterium indologenes (assembly GCF_002025665.1). Classification (GTDB taxonomy): domain Bacteria; phylum Bacteroidota; class Bacteroidia; order Flavobacteriales; family Weeksellaceae; genus Chryseobacterium; species Chryseobacterium metallicongregator. Next base: position 2,540,401 of record NZ_CP018786.1, read on the forward strand.
TTGGTAACCGGCGGGCAGGTAAGCTCTCTGGAGGAATGAAACAAAAACTGGCATTATGCTGCGCTCTGATCCATAAACCGGAAGTCTTATTTCTTGATGAGCCCACAACCGGAGTAGATGTTGTTTCCAGAAAAGAATTCTGGGATATGCTGGCTAAATTGAAAGAGCAGAATATCACCATCCTGGTATCCACACCTTATATGGATGAAGCAAAACTTTGTGACCGGATTGCACTGATACAGAATGGAAAAATAATGTCTATAGATCAACCTGAAAACATTGTAAACAATTTTCCCAAACCACTTTTTGCTGCTAAAAGTAAAAATATTTATCCACTGCTTGAAGCTCTCCGTACTGACAAAGATATTGAAAGCTGTTATGCTTTTGGAGAATATCTGCACCTTACATTAAAAGAAGATGGAGATATGCAATCTGTAATAAATATAGCCGAAAGATATCATCCGGAAAGTTTGGAAGTGATGAAAATAACACCAACCATTGAAGACAGTTTTATCCGGCTGATGCGGGAACAAAAAGAAGTAAATCATGGAGAATAAAGCAATTATCTGTAGAGACCTCACCAAACAGTTTGGAGACTTTAAAGCTGTTGATTCTATTTCTTTTGATGTGGATCAAGGCGAGATATTCGGTTTCCTTGGAGCTAACGGAGCAGGAAAAACTACCGCCATGCGGATTCTGTGCGGATTATCTTACCCTACTTCAGGAACAGCATCAGTAGCCGGATTCAATGTATATAAACAACAAGAACAGATCAAAAAAAATATTGGCTATATGAGCCAGAAATTCTCGCTCTATGATAACCTTACCATTCTGGAGAATATTGAGTTTTATGGAGGTGTATATGGGGTTTCCCGCAAGGATATAAAGACAAGAAGTACTGATCTGGTTGCTACATTGGGATTAGAAAACGAAGCAAAAAAACTGGTAGGAGCCCTCCCATTAGGCTGGAAACAAAAACTGGCATTCTCGGTGGCTGTTTTTCATAAACCTAAAATTGTATTTCTTGATGAACCTACCGGAGGCGTAGATCCTATCACCCGAAGACAGTTCTGGGATATGATTTATCAGGCAGCAGCAGATGGGATTACCGTATTTGTGACCACACACTATATGGATGAAGCAGAATACTGCAACCGAATCTCTGTGATGGTAGATGGAAAAGTAGAAGCCATGGATACACCTTCCAATCTTAAAAAGAAGTTCAATACCCATTCCATGGATGATGTATTTTATGAACTGGCAAGAGGAGCCAAAAGATCAGGCGATTAAAACAAAAAAGATCTCAACGGATAAAGAGTTGTCCAAAAAAGACTAAATAATGAAACAGTTATTCGTATTCATCAGAAAAGAATTCTATCATGTATTCAGAGACCGGAGAACGCTGCTGATTCTTTTCGGTATGCCTGTTGTTCAAATTATCCTTTTTGGGTATGCTTTGAGTAGTGAGGTTAAAAATATCGGGATTACAGTTTTGGACAATGCCCATGATGTTCAGTCTGAGCAGGTCATTTCAAAGATAAAATCAAGTTCCTATTTCCAGATGCAGGAATCTTCTCTAAATTATCCGGATATTGAGAAAAAATTCAGGGAAGGGAAGATAAAATGTGCCGTAATATTTCCCGCGAATTTCGGATCAGATCTCTATACCTCAGACGGAGCGCAGATACGGATTATTGCCGATGCTTCAGATCCGAATACAGCCACTATTCTTACCAATTATCTCAATGCAATGATTGCAGGGTACCAGCAGCAGCTCAATCCCAATATCAAACCTTCCTATAAGATTCTTCCTGAAATGAGGCAGCTTTATAATGAAGACCAGAATGGATCCCTTAATTTTATTCCGGGTGTTATTGCCCTTATCTTTATGATTGTAAGTACTGCTTTGACATCCGTAGCTGTTGTTCGCGAAAAAGAAATGGGAACCATGGAAATATTATTGGTGTCTCCTTTCAAACCTGTTATGGTATTGATAGCAAAAGCTATCCCTTATCTTGTGCTGTCTCTTGTTAACTTTATCATTATTCTCCTTCTCTCTGTTTATTTATTAAATGTAGAGATCCGTGGCAGCCTTGTTCTATTGTTTGTAGAAAGCATATTATTCATTATCACATGTCTTTCATTAGGTCTATTGATATCTAATGTTACCAACTCCCAGCAGACCGCTATGCTTATTTCCATGATGGGAATGATGCTTCCTACCTTATTATTAACGGGATTTATGTTTCCCGTAGAAAATATGCCGGTAGTTTTTCAGGTGATATCCAGAATTCTTCCCTCAAGATATTATTATGATATTGTAAAAGCAGTCATGCTGAAAGGTCTTGATTTCAGATATGTATGGAAAGAGACGTTGGTTTTACTGATCATGTCGGTAGGATTGCTGGCACTTGCCCTGAAGAAATTTAAAATCCGTCTGTCATGAGAATAATGGTATTCATATTGAGAAAAGAATTTCGTCAGATATTCAGGGATAAAACGATCCTTGCGATGATGTTTGTAATGCCTGTAGTACAGCTGATCATCATGCCTCTGGCCGCCAATTTTGAAGTAAAAAACATCAATATTGCCTATATAGATCATGACCACAGCAGCTATTCTCAAAAATTACTTCATAAAATCATGTCTTCCGGTTACTTTAAACTGGCAGGAAATCCTGAATCCTATAAAAATGGATTAAAAATGATTGAAGAGGGAAATGCTGACCTTGTTTTGGAAATTCCTCCCGGATTTGAACGCAATCTTGTGCGGGAAGGAAGCCAGAAAGTGAATCTCTCTATTGATGCAATTAATGGAACAAAATCAGCACTGGGAGGAAGCTATTTACTCTCTGTGATCAATGATTTCAACAGTAGTCTGGATGTGAATGTAAAATTATCAGCCCGAAAATCAGACAATACTCCTGCGAAAATTGTTATTAAAGAGACCAACTGGTATAACCCAAGAGCAGAATATAAATATTATATGGTTCCGGGTATATTAGTACTGCTTCTTACTCTGATCGGAGGTTTTATCACTGCCTTAAACATTGTAAAAGAGAAGGAAATAGGAACGATTGAACAAATTAACGTAACTCCTATAAAAAAATGGCAGTTTATTTTAGGTAAGCTGATTCCTTTCTGGATTGTAGGAATGATCGTTTTTACCATAGGACTCGTTGTAATGTATGTTATTTATGGTATTTTTCCGGAAGGGAGTCTTTTCACACTGTATGTTTTTGCAGCAATTTATCTTATTGCTTTACTGGGGTTGGGACTGCTCATATCCACCTTTGCAGATACCCAGCTGCAAGCCATGTTTATTGCATATTTTTTTATGATGGTATTTATGTTGATGAGCGGTTTTTTTACGAATACCGAAAGTATGCCGGACTGGGCTCGGAAAATGTCTAACCTTACTCCCGTAACTCATTTTATTAAAGTAGTAAGACTCATTGTCCTGAAAGGCAGTCGATTCTATGAAGTACAAACCGAATTCTATTATCTGGTAGGTTTTGCAGTGGTACTTAACGGTCTTGCGATCTATAATTACAGAAAGGCCAATTAAATGAAATGGGTGAAACTTAAATTTCACCCATTACAAACATATTTTCCATAGTCGGAACGCTGCTTCCACCTTCTTTTTCAAGCGTAATAGCAAAAGCCTGAGCTTCTGGTATACTGGCCAGAGCAATCCTACTGTCTTTATCTTCGGTGTACATTCCTGCATTTACCGGTTTTCCATCTTCTATAGCCCAAAGCTGATATTGCATACCTTCAGGGGCTTTAGGAAGTTTTTCTGCATTCAGATAGACTTCTTTCGTCTTTTTGTCCCAGAAAACCATGGCTTTGTCCTCTGTATGTTTTTCTACGCCCTTCAGCATTACCATCTGCATATCAGGATTGGAAAACATATCAATCTTAAGATTCATTTTCTCCATTGCCTGATCCTGATTCTTCTTGTCTGCCATCATTAGTGCTATTTTTTCCTGATTGTCAGATTGCGTATTCATCCAGAATACATTTCCGCCAACACTTACCAGAAATAATACCGAAGCTGCTATAGCATATGTTTTCCAAGGAGTACTTCTCTGAATCTCCTTTCTGTCTGTATTATTTTCTCTCTGTCTTCCTACTTCAGGAATATCTGCTGAAAGAACAGGAGCTACTTCTTCAGCCACCTGTTCCTGTTGAATTTTATTCCAAATCTTAGATTTCAAATCACTTGGAGGTGTTACAGCCTGAGCTGTAGCAAGATGTTCTAAAGTTTTCTGTGCTTCTTCAAAAGCCGCTTTTACTTCAGCATTATTTTTCATCACACACTCCAAAATCCCTGCTTCCTCGGGAGAAGCATGACCTAGAATATAAGATTCTATAATTCCGGATGATATGTATTCTTTAGTGTTCAATTTATTGATAATCTTTTAGCAAATCTTTTAATTTCATCAGTGCATTCCGCATTTTCGTTTTTACCGTTCCCAGCGGTATCTTCAGTTTTTCGGATATTTCATGCTGGGTATATCCCTGATAATAAGCAAGGTTTATAAGCTCCTGCTTGTCTGCTTCCAGACCTTCCAGCACGTTATTAAATCCGATATAATCGGAAGAATTATTAGTGGTTGAAAGCTCTGCAGTATTATATACGAAATCCGGAAGTGATTGGTTTTTAAGTTCATTCTGGAATCCCTTAGATTTTAGATAGTCGATAGCTGTATTCCGGGCAATATTGATCATCCATGTATAAAACCTTCCTTTGGAAGAGTCATACTGATGGATGGAGTTCCATATTTTAACAAAAACATCCTGAATAACTTCTTCGGTATATTCTTTAGACTGAACGATTCGAAGAATGATTCCATACAACGCACCGGAATAGTGGTCATACAGATAATGAAAACCGTTTTCGTTTTTTTCTTTTAATAAAACGATAAGTTCCTCTTCCGAATAGGTTGTTTTAATAGCGTTTATTTTTCTAGTCAAATGTAATAAAATAAAACATATTCCCAACAAAATCTACAACAACTTTTATTTCGTACATGATAATAAGAAAATAATTAAAAAATAGTCAATATGAAAACACCATTTTCAAAAACAATACTTGCTTTTTGCGTTGTCTTATCTTTCGGGACTTATCACGCACAAAGTACTCTTTTTAAAAGCAAAAATCCATATTACTCACACACTGCACAAAATACACTGAAAGTAAGCAATAATGAATGGAAAAAGATTTTAAAACCAGAACTCTATCAGGTGGCCAGAGAAGGAGCTACAGAAACGGCTTTTACCGGAAAATATTATGAATTTGATGAAAAAGGGACTTATTATTGTGCCGTATGCGGGAATCCTCTTTTTATTTCAACCTCCAAATTCGCTACCACCTGCGGCTGGCCTTCTTTTTATCAGCCCATTGGTAAAAAAAGTGTCAAATACAGAAAAGATACTTCTTATCACATGGAACGTACGGAAGTACTATGCGGAAGATGTGATTCTCATTTGGGACACGTCTTTGATGATGGTCCGAAACCTACAGGAAAACGTTTCTGCATGAACTCTATATGTCTTGAATTTATTCCAAATAAAAAATAATAAACTGATTTACAGTGAATTAAAAATAATTTTCATTTTTTTCAATCTAAAATAAAACCAACCTCGTAAATGATTTTAAAACACACCAGTATAATTAACTAAAAATCAACGCAATGAACACACATTCAAAAATCACAGTTTTAGCAATGGTAGCTTTATCATTTGCTTTCAGCGGAAAGGTAACTGCACAAACGATGAAAGAAAAAACAGTAATGGTAGGAGGAGCCCCTATGTATCCATCCAAAAATATTATTGAAAACGCGGTCAACTCCAAAGATCACAAAACTCTTGTTGCAGCAGTGAAAGCAGCAGGTTTGGTAGAAACTCTACAGGGCGCAGGACCTTTTACTGTACTGGCACCTACAGATGCTGCCTTTGCAAAACTTCCGAAAGGAACAGTAGAAAACCTTGTAAAACCTGAAAACAAAGCAATGCTTACTTCCATCTTAACTTATCACGTTCTTCCCGGAAGATACAGTGCTAAAGAAATATGGACAGCCGTAAAAGCAGGGAACGGAAAAAGCATGATGAAAACAGTACAGGGTGAAAATCTTACATTCTGGACAAAAGGTAAAGATCTTTACATAAAAGATGCAAAAGGAAACAGTGCCAAAGTAACGATTGCTGATGTGAACCAATCTAATGGAGTGATTCATGTAATAGATACGGTATTGATGCCATAATAAATTCTAAGATTTCAAACAGCATATTCAGTATGCTGTTTTTCTTTCTTTTATATCTAACACTAAAAAATTAATAGTATGAAAAAACCAATTCAGGTTTCTAATCAGGGTGCCACCCTTGATACCAGCAGAAGAAACTTTTTAAAATTAGGTGGAGTAGGATTAGCCATTGCAGGCCTTACCATCATCGGATGTAATGATGATGATGACTTCCAGATTATAGAAGAATCCAAGTATGATCTTGGCACAGGAGATGTAGGTGTACTCAATTATGCTTATGCTTTAGAACAGCTTGAAGCCGATTTTTACACGAAAGTGGTGAACAATTTTTATACGGGAATTTCCAGTATTGAAAAAGAGGTTTTTACAGATCTCTATCATCATGAGGTGATTCATAGAGATTTCTTCAAAGTTGCCATTAGTGGCGCTACAGATCATGTGCTTCCTAAGCTTGAATTCCAGTATCCGAATGTGAATTTTAATGACAGGAATTCAGTATTGGCTACCGCAAAAGCATTGGAAGATACCGGTGTTGCAGCTTATAATGGAGCAGGAAAATATATTTCCAATCCTGCCTATCTTGTGATTGCCGGTAAAATAGTTTCTGTGGAAGCCAGACATGCCTCTGCCATCAGAAATCTAATCAATCCCGGATCTGCCGATTTTTCGGGAGATGATGTGATAGATGCTAATGGACTTGATCTCGCCAAAGAGCCAAAAGATATTGTAATGGCTGCCGGAGCATTTATCAAAACACCTTTTACCTGGAAAGAAAGAGGAATCAACTAATCATTCACCTTAAAAACTCACATTATGAATATTCTTAGATTACTGGACAAGCTTTCTGATGATAAATTTTTCACTTCAGAAGCTTCAAGACTGGAAACCATTACGAATATTTCTTTATTCGGAAAAAAAGCAGCTACAGCAGCTGTACCTCTTGGATTAGGAGCGATGATGGCTACTCCAGCCAAAGCAGAAGCTCCAAAAGCAAAATTAACAGGTATGGCTCTAAAAAGTACACTCACAGATGCTTTACAGCTGGCATTGGTACTGGAATATCTGGAAAATGAGTACTACAGCATCGGATTGTCAACACCAGGATTAATTCCTAATGGAGACAGAACCGTTTTCATGCAGATTTCAAAACATGAATCTGCCCATGTAAGCTTCCTGAAAAGCACACTGACTTCTTTAGGAACAACTCCCGGAAATAAGCCTACGTTTGATTTTACAGCAGGCGGAAATTTCATGCCTTTTATAGATTATAACCAATTTCTTATCCTTGCTCAGGCCTTTGAAGATACCGGAGTAAGAGCTTATAAAGGACAGGCAGGAAATGTGATGTCCAACAAAGTGGTGCTTCAGGCAGCATTACAGATTCATTCCGTTGAAGCAAGACATGCTTCACAAGTAAGAAGAATGAGAGCCAACAAAGGGTGGATTGAGCTTGCTAACGGAGGAAGTATGCCTTCAGCCACCAATCCTGTGTATGCAGGAGAAGACAATACCAATCAGGCAGGCTACAACACAGCAACTCTATTTGGTGCTGCGGCAGGTTCTGCAGCTTATGATGAAATTTTAAGCGGCAGCGATGCACAGGCTATTGCTTCATTGTTCATAGTTTAGTTGTGATTTGGATGATGATAAGTGGTGAGTCCATTTCCGAATTTTCCGGGAATGGACTTTTTGAAATAATAAATGATCTGCCTTCAAAAATATTCATATTTAAGATGTATTATACAACAGATTTCATTCATTAAGCATCTTATTATCAGACCAGGTACTTTTATCTTTATAATAGATATTACTTCTTTATTTATTTAAAAACTTTTCCTGGTTAATTTTAAATAAATACACATATAGCTTTATTATCAAATTTACTGTAACGGAATACGAAATAATTTCGTAATTTGGTTTACTTATTAAAATAATAATTTAAAGCACTTAAAAATATTTAAAATATAAACTTTAATGCCTTGATTATCATTTTTTAATAATCAAAAAAGAAAAGTCTCTAATTGTTGATATAGTATATGAAGAAGTATCCAATTCCTGCGAATGAAGAAGGGAGAATGAAGAAACTGGAGTATTTTGATCTTTTAAACCTTGAAAAAGATCCCCAGTTAGACATTTTTGCAGAAACCGCATGTCTGGTGACAGACTGTCCTGCAGCGCTTATTGCCATGATGGAAAGCGAAACCCAGACCATTCAGAGTTGCGTGGGAATGGCTCTTGATTTTGTAGACAGAAAAAATACGGTATGCCAATATTCAATTGCAAGTGGAGAAATTCTGATCATCAATGATACATTATTGGATGAAAGATCATCAGAAAATCCACTCATTCTGGCGGGCGGAATCCGGTTTTATGCAGGAGTTCCTTTGATTGATGATGAAGGTTTTGTATTGGGAACCATCTGCGTTATCGACTATAAACCTAAAACCATCACAGAAGACCAGATATCTGCTCTAAAAAAGATAGGAGACGCGATCACAAAAATTCTGACGGGCAAAAGGAAAAATATCCAGGCTGAGTATTTTCAACAAACTTTTACCATTTCCAATAACCTGATCTGTGTTCTGGGTAAAGATTTCTCACTGAAAGAGATTAATCCGGCTTTTGAAAATACATTTCAAATGGATAAAGGTCAGATTCTCGGCCAGAATTTCCTGGACCTGATAGGGAATCATAATTCTCAACTCCAATTACTTTCCAAAAACCTTCCCAATACGGATGAAGAAGTAACATTTACTACTTCAACAAAAATAGATGATATCCAAACGATCATTATTGAATGGTATTTAAAGCTCAATCAAAATCATTCAGAGATTTTTTGTTTTGGAATTAATATCACCCAACGTATTGAAGAAAAGCTTAAACTAGAAAGCTCTGAACGCCGCTTCAGAAGCTTCTTTGAAAATGCTATAGGCTTAATGAGTATGCATGATATGGAAGGAAATATCATTGCTGTCAACGAGAAAGGAAGAGAAACCCTTCAATATTCTGTCGAAGAGGTAGAAAGGTTGAATTTAAAAGACCTTGTTCCCCAGAAAAACTGGCCTCTTCTTGAACAATACCTCGAAAGAATCAACAAAAATCAGGAAGATTTCGGAACCATGATCCTGAGAACTAAAGGAGGTGAAGACATGATCTGGATGTACCATAATCTTGTGGAAATCAACAAAGAAGGAAATCCTTACGTGGTGAGTACCGCACTGAATGTTACCGAAAGAATAACTTTGGAAAAAGATCTTGTTCATACCAAAAAGATGTTGGAACAAACCAGTGCCGTTGCACAGGTGGGAGGATGGGAAGTCAACCTGAAAAACAATACTGTTCTCTGGTCACAATCTACCAGAGAAATCCATAAAATAGATAAAAATTTCCAGCCTGATTTTGAAAATGCACTGGGGTTCTATAGTGAAAAAAGCCGTGAGAAACTGGAATTCTTATTCGAAAAAGCTATAAAAGAAGGGATTCCCTATGATGAAGAATTACAGCTTGTACAAAATGACGGCATGATGATCTGGGTAAGGGTAAAAGGTATCCCGGAATTTGAAGATGGAGTATGCACCAGAGTCTATGGAATTATTCAGAATATTGATACCTTCAAAAATATCTACCTGGAACTGGCTAAAAAAGAAGCTATGCTGCAGTCTTTTGTAAAATATGTACCTTCTACAGTAGCCATGTTTGACAAAGATCTCAATTATGTTTCTGTAAGCAGAAGCTGGAAAGATGAGTTTCAGATGAATGACATCAGACTTATTGGTGAGAACATGTTTAAAATCTCACCCAATGTACCGGATGAGAGATTAAAAATATATCAGGATGCACTGGCAGGAAAGGCCTATAAAAATGAAGATATGGCCATAGAAGTTCCGGGTAAAGGAATCATTCAGCATTACAGTGTAGAAGTGACGCCTTGGTACCTTTCCAATAATGTTATCGGAGGAATTATTGTTTCTGCACAGAATATTACCCCTTCCGTAAGAATCAATAGAGAACTGAAAAATGCCAAGAAAATGGCAGATATTGCCAGCAAAGCAAAGTCTGAATTCTTAGCCAACATGAGCCATGAAATCCGGACTCCGCTGAACGGTGTTATTGGTTTTTCCGATCTTCTTTTAAAAACTCCGTTGAATGATATACAGACTCAATACCTCAATTATATCAATGAATCAGGAGAGAATTTATTGAATATCATCAATGATATTCTTGATTTTTCCAAGGTAGAATCCGGAAAAATGGATCTTATCATTGAAAAATCCAATATTTATGACATGGTAAGTCAGGTGATCAATGTAATCCTTTACCAGTCACAGAAAAAAAATATAGAATTACTCCTCAATATAGAACAGGGTCTTCCTGAAATCATGTGGCTGGATGAATCAAGACTGAAACAAATTTTAGTCAACCTTCTTGGAAATGCCGTGAAATTTACACAACAGGGAGAAATAGAGCTTAAAGTAGAAAAGCTCAATATTGATAACAAGAATATCAAACTTAGATTTTCTGTAAGAGATACCGGAATTGGTATTCCTAAGGAAAAGCAACACCATATTTTCAATGCCTTTACGCAAGAAAACAGCTCTATCAGTAAAACGTATGGAGGAACGGGTCTCGGATTGACCATTTCCAATAATATTCTGAAATATATGGGAAGCAGCCTGTCATTGGTAAGTGAACTTCAAAAAGGTTCTGTTTTCTATTTTGACTTAGAGGTTCCTTATGAACTATCTGATCGTCATGAAGACGAAGATCTGAAAATAAGCAAAGTACTTATTGTAGATGATAATGAAGCAAACAGAATTATCATTCAACACATGCTTGCTTATAAAAATATAGATTCAAAGCTTGCGGCCAATGGAATGGAGGCTCTTCAGATACTGCTTGCAGGAGAGCGTTTTGATGTCATTCTGATGGATTATCATATGCCTATCATTTCCGGTCTGGAAACAATAGAAAAAATCAAGGAACTATTCAGCAAACAAAATGAATCTTCTCCTTTGATTATTCTCCACACGTCTTCCGAGGAACATGATGTGATCAATTCTTTCCGTCAGGAAAACAATTCATTCTTCCTGCTGAAGCCTATCAAGTCTGAAGAACTCTATAAAACATTGAGACGAGCTGTAAAAAACACTGAAAAGGAGGTAACCAGCATTGCACAACCGGAAACAGAAGACTCTATACTGATGCAGGCACCGCAGGTTTTATTGGTGGATGACAATCCTGTTAATATGGTTCTTAACCACAAAATGATGCGTTCATTGGTACCGGATGCACATCTTACAGAAGCTACGGATGGACTTCAGGCAGTTTTGCAGTGTAAAGAAAAGGCATTCAATATCATTTTAATGGATGTTCAGATGCCGGTAATGGATGGTATTGAAGCGACCAAACAAATCCGTTTACTCCCGGAATATTCTAATGTTCCCATTATTGGGGTAACGGCAGGTAATGTACTGGGAGAGAAAGAAAAATGTCTGGATTCCGGGATGAATGACTTCCTTCCTAAACCTTTAAGGCAGGCAGATCTGCTGGAAATGCTTAAAAAGTACATCATTAACGAAAGTAATAACCCTGCTGAAGATTCTTCCCATCAGGAAAATTACCTTGATATAAATCTTCTGAACGAACAAATAGGTGACGATGATGAAGATTTCAGGAAAATCTTCTTAAATCTTGTCATAGAACAACTTAATCAGGCTGAAGAAAATATCAAAAAAAGTACTGCTGAAAAAGACAGTGACCACCTGAAACTGATTCTTCACAAACTCAAAGGAACAGCAGGAACAGCAGGATTGGTAAAACTTACAGAACGTACTGCCAGCTGGGAGAAAAAAGCAGAAACGAACATGGATTTTATGTCCATGGAAGAAGAAATTATCCGCGAAATAACAACAGGATTACAATTAATTAAAAATCTAATACAATAAAATACTAAAATTATGCTGATTCTAATCGCCGAAGACGACGAACTGATTCTAAAAACGATTGAACACAAATTATTAAAAGAAGGGCATGAAGTGATCCTGACCCGAAACGGGAAAGACGCTATCGAAACCCTTAAAACCAGAGATGTAGATCTGGCTATCACAGATATTATGATGCCGTTTGCCTCAGGAATTGAAATACTTTCAGCCATTAAAACCATGGGCAAGCAGGTACCAGTAATCATGCTTTCCAGCATGGGGCAGGAAGAAGTAGTACTGAATGCTTTTGACCTCGGAGCTGCCGATTTTATTGTGAAACCATTCAGTCCCAATGAATTGATATTAAGAATAAAAAGATTCTCTTTAAAATAAACTAAAGCCATGTTTCTCACCACTTCTGTGCATTTTCTTTTTCTTGTTTTTCTGGGAATGCTATCTTTAGTACTCTTACTGATTATTGTTGTACTGATTTACAGCTTTTATCAGTACAGAGAATCTGTTCAGGCCTTCAGATGGTCTGAAGTGATCAATAAAAAAATCTCAGAAGTGATTGTATATGGCGAAGAGGAAATGTATGCAGACACTAACTTTTCAGTGGCTTCTGGCAGTCCTTCATTCAGAAATCTATTCCTTCAGAAACTGGCAGAATCCGAGAAAAAATTTTCCGGAGCAGCTCAAAATAAGCTCAAAGACTTATTCCGGGAATATGGCCTTCAGGAAGAAGCATTGAAAAAACTGAATCAAAAGAAAGAACATATTATTGCAGGAGGAATACAGGAGCTTACAGCAATGCACGTGGAAGAAGCATTGCCAAAAATTTCTACATTTTTAACCCATCCTTCAGCTCAGGTGTATCAGGAGGCTCAATATGCGATGGTTAACTTTAAAGGATTTGAAGGTCTTCATTTTCTGAACAGCATTTCCTCCAGAATATCAGAATGGCAGCAGCTTCGTTTGCTTATTTCAATCACCCACATTCCTGAAAAATCAGGGGATAGTATTAAAAAATGGATGGAAAGTTCTAATGAATCCGTAGTCATTTTTACCCTTAAGCTATTAAGAAAATTTCAGATATTATCACTCTATTCTACAGTAATTGATCTGTTGAATCATCCTTCCGTTGAAGTAAGGGTACAAGCAGTACAGACTTTATTGTCACTGGAAAATTCTTCCACCATTGCTCATCTTATGGAAATGTATCCAAATCAACCCATTGAAGTGCAGAAAGAGGTTCTGAAAGTCATGAAAAAGTCAAAAGAACAATGCAGTACGGATTTTCTGAAAAATCAATTATTAAACAATGCTGATTCAGGGATAAAGGTGTATGCTGCAGAAGCTTTATGTGCTTTGGAGCAACAGGAATACCTGGCAGAAATATCTCAAAAAGAAACCTCTTCAGAAGAACTCATTCAAATTATTAAATACGCATTACAGGAAAAAGTATGTTAGAATTCTCACACATCATCTATGAAGTTGTTATTTGGTTGTTTTTGGTTTACGGAACAGCAGTAACCCTTATCTATGGCTGGATAGGAATTTATGCGTTGGGTGCTGTATTGCGTTATAAAAAAGAAAATACATTCACAGACTACAGCATCATTGCGGCTAATCCCAATGCTCCTGTATTCAGCGTTATTGCTCCGGCCTATAATGAAGGAATGACCATTGTGGAAAATGTACGTTCTCTCTTATCTCTTTACTATCATAATCTTGAAATTATCATTGTAAATGACGGAAGTAAGGATGATTCTATCCAAAAGCTGATCGAAGCTTACGAACTTGAATCTGTAGTTTATTTTATTCAGGGAAAAATAGAAACCAATGCGGTAAGAGGAGTTTATAAAAGTAAAAACCCGGCCTTTAAAAAACTGATTGTTGTTGATAAAGAAAACGGAGGAAAGGCAGATGCTTTAAATGTTGGCGTCAATATTTCTTCCGGTGAATATCTGGTCTGCATTGATGTTGACTGTATTCTGGAGCAGGACTCCATTTTAAAGCTTGCAAAGCCCATGCTGGAGCAGACTGATAAAAAGTTCATTGCATGCGGTGGAGTGATTCGTCTGGCTAACAATTGCGTCATTGAAAACGGAAAAGTAGTAAGTGTCAATATGCCGAAAACCCTACTGGGAAGAACACAGGCATTGGAATATATCCGAGCTTTTGTATTGGGGCGTATGGCGTGGTCCAGAGCTTCAGGATTGATTCTGATCTCCGGTGCTTTTGGAGTCTTTGACCGAAAAATCGTACTGGCTTGCGGTGGTTATGATAAAAGTACAGTGGGAGAGGACATGGAGCTGGTGGTAAGAATGAGGAAGTACATGGAAGAAAAAAATGAGCCTTACGAAGTACTTACTATTCCGGATCCTCTATGCTGGACAGAAGTTCCCGAATCCAAAGATATTCTTAGAAAACAGCGAAACAGATGGATGCGCGGTACCATGGAAACCCTGTGGAAACACCGAAAAATGATGTTCAATCCAAAGTATAAAAAACTGGGAATGATCAGCCTTCCTTATTGGTTCTTCTTTGAATTTCTCGGTCCGCTCATCGAATTTTCAGGTTATATTATCTTTATCATCTTTTTATTACTGGGAATTATCAACTGGCCATTCTTTATCGTTCTGTTCGCCCTCGTGATCTCAATGGGATTCTTATATTCCATCTATGCGATACTGGTGGATCTCGTAAGCCATCAGGTCTACACCAAAAGAAAAGACTTCTTTAGATTAATTTTCACAGCTTTTTCCGAACCTTTTTATTTTCATCCAATTGTGGTAAAAGCAGGGGTTAACGGATTTATAGATTATTTCAAAAAATCTCATGGCTGGGGCGAAATGACAAGACAAGGTTTCAACCAAAGTACACAACATTTACCGCTGAAAGAAAGAATATCTGCTATTCTTCAGGTAGGACTCAAAAAATGGGGAATGCTGGCGTTGGTTTTCTTTGCATTATTTTTAATAGGAGTAACCGCAGAATCTCTATGGTACAAATATACCTTTCCAAAATTTGAAACATCAGCCATTATTGGGCGTCTTTTCTTTGAAAACATTTTATTTGCCCTGCAACTGACATTCTGTGTCGGAGTTATATATCTGATTATTAATTTTATCAAAGAAGGCTGGGCAAGAATTCTGGGAATTTTAACCCTGGTTGTTGTAGCAGTTACACAGTATATCTTATTCCTATATTTTTCTGAAAGCCGTAACGTATTGGGTGCAGATCTTTTATACTACAGTAAAGAAGAGATGAAGCAGATTTTGCAGGCAAGCGGAATGCTCAACTTCAAAAACTTTGCATTACTGGGAATTTTGATAACAGCTTCTCTTGTTCCTTTATGGATTGCAGGTAAAACAGCTTTAAAATCAATATATCCGGGAATGATATTATTGATTTTCGGATTATCAGCATTCTTTATTCCTTCCAATTTAGTAGGAGCAAAGGTTTTGAATTCTGAGAGTGAGTTTAACCAAAATGCAGCAAAAAGTAAATGGGCTTATTTCTTTAAATCCAATGAAGACAATTTCATCAGCGACCATCCGGAACTCACCGAATTGCTAAGCGATAATGAAGATTTTACCGCCAACGCAGAAATGATCGATAAAAACTTTCCGTTCTGGAGAAAAGAAAACACCCCGGATTTCTTAGGATCTTATATGAACAAATCTGAGAAAGTTCCTAATCTTGTTTTTCTTGTTATGGAAGGCTTCGGACATGCGTATACATCTCCGAAAGGATATATCGGCAACTTCACCCCTTATCTTGATTCTTTATCCAATAAAGGGTTGTATTGGGAAAACAGTTTAAGCTCAGCAGGAAGAACATTCGGAGCATTACCATCATTAACGGGATCTCTTCCTTTCGGAAAAAACGGCTTCCTTGAAATAGAAAAAACACCGGAGAATTTCAATCTTTATAATATCCTTAAAGCGAACGGATTTGAAACAGGATTTTATTATGGAGGTCATGTATCATTTGACCGCTACCGTGAATTCCTGGAATACAGTGGAGTAGATCATATTGTGGACGAAGCCTCATTCACCATTCCATACCGTAAACTTCCTGCTAACAACGGGGAGAGTTGGGGATATGAAGATCAGGCAGTCTTAAATAAAATGCAACAGCAACAGAAACCGCAGAATCAGCCGTATTTCAATATGATACTTACACTTTCAACACATAATCCTTTTTTAATCAACAATAAGGATTATTATGAAAAGTTGTACAACCAAAGGCTAAACTCAGGGATTTTAACCAAAGAACAGAAAAAATGGGCAGCCGCTCATAAAAATCAGCTCATCTCCGTCTTGAATGCTGATGATGCTATGAAAGGGTTCTTTGAAAATTACAGCAAACGTCCGGATTTCAAAAACACAATTTTTGTCATTACAGGAGATCACAGTATGCCTGAAATTACCTTAGAATCTAAAATTGACAGATTCCATGTGCCTTTATTAATCTATTCACCATTATTAAAAGAATCAAAACGTTTTCATAAAACAGTAAGTCATTTTGATATTGCACCTTCTATTTTAGCGTACTACAGAAATAATTATAAAATCACTACACCTTCTACAGTAACATGGGTTGGAAGAGGATTCTCCGCAGATGCTGAAATCAACAAAGCCGGAATTCCTATGATGCAAAGTAAAAACCAGCTTATAGATTTTGTTTCTGAAAAATATTATATCCATGATGGGCAGCTTTTCACGCTTAAAGACATGGAAGAAGATGCTTCCAATGACGCTGCAGCCATGAGTAAGATCAATGGAAGGTTCAATCAGTATAAAAGCATGAATGCTCAGTTTTATTCCACGAAAAAACTGATGCCGGATTCAGTAATCGTCAATTTTAAGAAAAAAACAAAATCAAAGTTTTAAAACTTTCGGGTATAGCCTAAAGTAATGTCAAACTGATTTCCTTTCTCACCCGGACGGAATTCCTGGTTATAATACATTGTTCCTATAGAAAAAAGATTGACGGAGCGGTAAGAAAAGTTATACTCAGCGCCTACTTTAAAGGTTTTAAGCTTAAAGGTCTCGTTTTCCAGAAGATTATTTCGGTATTCTTCCGGGCTTATTCCTGTTCCAATCTGAAAAGCAAAATAATCCTGAGCTCCTTTAGTATAATAACGCACCGTTCCTGTATAAGAATGTGAAATGTTTTTGCTGTCAGGAGTAATATAAGTACGCAGGTTGAACCAGAAATTTTTATAATATTTTCCTACAGCAGCAGTATACATCCAGATGCTGTTGCTGAAATGAAGCTGGCGGTATCCCAATTCTGCTTCAAAACTGTGAGGAAGATTGGCATTCAGGGAAACACCGGTACGGTATTTCGGAAACAGACCTACATCATCAGAATATCCTCCGCCTACATAAAGGTAGAACATTTTGGAAAGTCTTGGATACGCTTCCAATTCAATCTGTGTACCGCCTTGTGCAAATTTGTTTGCATAGTTTCCGCGAAGGATCACAGAACCAATAGGTGTAATTCTTTTGTAACTTACTCCTACGATATGCCAGTCATCATCAAATTGTTTGTCAAAATGGGAATAGTTGTAAATAATTCCAACAGCATTTTTAGAAGACAGATCCTTGATTCTTACTGCAAGAGCCCTTGCCTCTGTATTTTTTGGATTAATAGATAATAGAGTGGTTACTGCTTTGTCAGCTTCTTCATAATTATCCATTCCAAAATATACTTTTGCTTTCAACAATAGTAATGCCTCAGATTTAGAATGATAAAAAAGTCCTTTATCTATAATTTCGATAGCTTTTGTATTCTGATCATTCCAGTATTCCAATGAAGCATACGCCAGGAAATAATCTTCATCCTGAACCTCTCTTTTTCCGAGATCTTCAAACACAGCTCTTGCTGCCGCTACGTCTTTATTCCAGGTATATAATCTTCCTAGAAAAACGGAAATATCAGTATAATTAGGTGCTTTTTCCAATGCCTCTTTTGCCAGGGCAATAGATGTAGCATAGTCTTTCTGCTCAAAAGCAGTGGTACGGGCTTTAACAAACAATTCATCAGCAGTAAGATTCTGCTGGCTATATAGAGTAATTGGGAAAAGTAATGCTAATAAAAAAGTCGGATATCTTTTCATCGAAGTTTATTATTAATGAGCTACATCTGGTATCACAAATATATTGAACTTTTATCTCTCAAACCAGAGATTATTCATTAAAACTTATTTTTTTGAGATTATTATTCCATAAAACATCAAATAATAGATATTTATGATGAAATAACTATTGCCGTAATTAAAAAGAATTGATTTTTGTAATACTCACATCATATACCGCTACAAAAAGATGCCATATAAACAAAAATATCCCGGCTGTATGACCGGGAGTATATTATATAATAAATATTTTACATATTACTATTGTTTACGACGACGGCCGGAAACCTTTTTGTCAAGATCCCTGATGTCCTGTCTCAGTTCACGGAACATTTCTTTAAAATTGTAGCTTTCATAATCGCCCGGTTCAAAATCTTCAGGGAAAATTCCTGAAGCGTACTGCCAGATTTCCACTACTTCTTCAAAAGGAATATCATAAGGTTCATAAAAAGAATTGTCAGCACTTACTGAGATTGCATTTTCTTTTCTTTCTTTAAAACGCTTATAGGTAATTCCATCATTTAAGGTAACGAAAACATAGGTTTTACCTGGTTTCAATTCATTGATTCCCTCTACATATTTTCCTACAATATAAGATCCGTTTCTGAACGGAGGCATAGAATCCCCATCTGCAGGGAAAGCTCTGTATTTTCCATTGGTAAGAAATGGAAGAGCAATACGCTGAAGACTTTCAATATAATCTATATCGCTATAACCTTCCAGATAACCCATTGAAGCTTTCTGAGGAATAATTTCTATCGTATCATTTCCATGAGTATCTACCGCAACCGGAAGAACAATTCTGTTGTCCGGAAGCTTCAGCATTTCATCTATCGGATGCTTCTCAATATCTACAGACAGCATAAGATCAATACTTACATGGAAATATTTTGAGATTTTTACCAGCAGCTCAATAGGAGGTTCAGAAATTCCGTTTTCATATTTTGAATACCGGACTCTTGAAATCAATAATTCATCGGCTACATTTTGTTGGGAGAGCTTTCTCCTGGCTCTTAAAAAGCGTATATTATTTGAAAAAACTGACATTGATATAAGTATGTCAGCAAAAATACAAAATTTGATTCCGTTATCAATGAACAGAATGGTTTTTACTACAAGAAGAACACAAATTTTATCTTCCTTTTCTCTTTTTTTCAAAAATTAATCCTTCCGAGGACTTCAAATGGTCAATTTACACCTTAACAAAAGTCTGTTTATAGGCAAATTACAGAGATTTCATTGGTGTTGAAAAATAAACACCAATAAAGAGCATTTAATGCAAAAATAATAACTCTAAAATCCACAAATTGAGTTATCATTTTTAACTTTTAGAAAATCAATCACATATAAGTGAAAATCATATTTTTATTAAAATACACTTATATTAATGAAATATTAAATAATAAAAACATATAATTAATTTATTGAAAATAATTTGCAATTGTAAAGTTATTATTCATATATTCGTGATGTAATAATCATATAAAATTATAGTTATGAAAAACTTAAAAAAATTGGACAGAAACGAATTAAAAGCTATTTCAGGTAACGGATTACTAGATCCAATCGGCGGTCTTCTAGGTGGACTAGGAGGTGTAGTTGGTGGAGTAGTAGGCGGTGTAGGTACTATCGTTGGAGGTGTTGTTTCTGGCGTAGGATCTACAGTAGGTGGAGTAGTAGGCGGTGTAAGCACTGTTGTAACTAACGCTTTATGCCAAACACAATGTGTTGTTAATGGTGTAATCCACATCAAATTACTTGAGTGCGGTTCTACTTGCTAATCAGCAAGCAAATTCACAGTAAAAAATCAGACCGCTCTTTTTAGAGCGGTTTTTTTATATCCTTATAGACCACAGAAACCTCATATAGAGCACTTATTTTCAAACACTTATATTCATTCAGAATATCTTTTCAATAAAAAATCAATAAAGCAACAATGTTGCATTAATAAATTTAATTTTCTAGCTTTGCCGGATCATTAAAGTATATGCACATGAAAAGGACCGTTTATTTTTTGGTGGGTGGCACACTTATGTATTCACCATCTCTACTGAAAGCTCAGAAAATTACCCCTGAAAAAAAGATTGTAAAGGATATAGAATCCGTTCAGGTACAGGGAAAATCTAATTATAACACTGTAAATATTTCAAGAAAAAAGCTGGATTTTATTCAATCCAATACATTGGGAGAAACATTGAGTAAGATTCCCGGAATTCAAAATTCAGGATACGGACCGAATTCCGGAGCTCCTGTGATCAGAAGTCTAAGCGGAAACCGGGTAAAAATATTGGAAAACGGAACAGCAGTGAATGATCTTTCCGGGATAAGTCCAGATTTTAATACGGATATAGAGATGAACAATGTTCAGAATATTACCGTTTATAAAAACTCAGCATCGGTTTTATATGGAGGAAAAGCTATTGGAGGAGCCTTAGATATTGAAACAGATTATATTGTCAGACAATTGCCGGATAAAAAATTTAATGTAAAAGGACTTCTTGAAGGGGGAAGCAACAGTGGACAAAAACAGGCTTTTTCAGCGAAAGGAGTTATTGCTAAAAACTGGGTCTGGACGGTAGGAGCATCCAATCAGAAACAGGAAATGGTCAGAATTCCGGGAAAATCAAAAGACAGCAGATGCTATGATCCGAACCTTGTCGGTTTCAACAGTATCTTACAGTCGTTGTGCCAGATTGATGTAAATTCAAGACGGGTACTCAACAAGAGTCTTTTTCCCTACATCAGCCAGTTTGCCAAGGATCATATGATTGAATATGAGCTGTCTGAAGATGATCTTTACACCTTCAGTTCTACGTACTACAATCCTGCTGATGGTAAATATTATCCTAATCCAAAGAATGATCTGTATGTTCCTGGTCAGGATGCCGTGAAAGACCGTTATAAAAGTGAAGTAAACGGAATCAAGGATTATGTGGAAACAAAAGATGGAGTGATACCCAACAGTCATTCGGAAAGCAATTCATTTTATGTTGGCACCAGTTATATTGGAAAATCATTGTATGTGGGAGGTGCTTATCAGAATTCTTATTCCTATTTTGGAGTTCCCGGGTATGCAATCCCTAAAATACCTAAACATAGCCATGGAAAACCACAGCCCAAAATAGAATATAGTCCCATTAATATCAGAAGCTTATCCCATAAAGCCATGTTTGAATCCGGTTACAAGTTTACCCATTTTCCGATTTCAAGCATCAAACTGAATTATATGGGCGTATTTTCGAAAAACGCAGAACTTCTGGATCGTTACCGCGCCAATCAGTTTGCCATAAACCAACACAATAGCCGTCTGGAAATCACACAGCAGAAATTGAGGTTTCTTACTGGAACTACAGGTCTTGAAGTACAATACAGAGATATGGAAGGAACTGGAGGCCAAAAATATCTGCCTAATACTATAAGCCGTGAAATTGGAGTCTTTACGATGCAGCATCTTGATTTTAATATCATTCAGTTTGATCTTGGGTATAGAAATGATCATGTACAACGTAGAGCGGAAGCAGATAATAAATATGTCAGAAGTCGTGGACTTTCCGGTGGAAAACTCAGCGACAGAGATTTTACCCTTCACCAATTTCATAGTTCCGCTCAATGGACTCTCTTTAAAAAAGGATATCTGAAAGTACAGTACAACCATTCAGAAAGAGCACCGGAAGTGAATGAGCTTTATTCAGGAAACAATCATTTTGCCATCCTGACGGAGGAAAATGGTGATGACAGACTGGATAAGGAAACTGCAAATACGGTTGAAATAGGAGGAGGGCTCAACCTGAAGAACTTCCGCGTATCGGCCAGCTGGTACAATACTTCTTATAAAAATTATATTTACCTTGCCCATACCGGGATTTCCAGAGAAATTTTTCTGGTAAAAGAATGGCGTTCTGATGATACAGAAATCAATGGAATTGAAGCTGAAGCTTCTTATAAAGCAGATCTTGGAAAAATAGGAAAGTGGGAGATAGGTGGATATTATGATTTGGTAAGAAATATAAGCGTTGCCGACAGCTCCATAAGAAAGTGGAGTGATGGTGATTATATGCCTAATATGCCTACAAGCCGTTTCGGATTCTCTCTGGAAGGAAATGTACAGAACTTCAGTATGAATGTAAGTTTAGACCATTATTTAAAACAAAAATATTTAGGAAAGAATATCAATCCTGAGCTTCCTATGCCAGCATTTTCATTGCTAAATGTACGTTTAGCCTATAAAGACAACAGTTTAGGCATAGGTGATCTGGAGTATTATATTATAGGAAATAACCTGTTGAACACCGAAGCAAGACTTCAGAACTCTCAGTTAAAGTTTCTCAGCCCGCTTCCCGGAATTAATATTTCAGCCGGTGTGAAAATAACAATATAAATCAATCTTACTTCTGCAGTTCTTAGTCATTAATAGCTGCAGATTTTTTTAGGTTATCTATTCAAAATCCTTCTTAGAATGCAGACTATTTCTGACGGCTTTTACCCTGTCTATTTATACAAAAAATAATCAACAAAAAAACTAAAAAAAAGAGGTCATAACTTTTAATACGACGAGTTCTGTCGCTATGCGTAAGTACCTTTGTATTAGAGATAAGATAAAGAATCCCGGGAAATTAATTGTCTTACTAAACCCAATTTTAACCTAACAAAACCTCTTTTAATTTATGTGTAAAAAACAACTAATAATCATTTTTCTTCTTTTATTTTGCATTTCCTATGCGCAGAATGAATTTACTACCATCTGGAAACCCAATGCAAACGGCATTATCGATCATTCCATAAGGTTCGGTGGCACAGGAACCGATTACACCATTCACTGGGAAGAAGTAGGATATCCTGAGCATAACGGGATGTTTGATTATGTAACCTCTAGCAGCAATGAACCTCTACTCATCTATTTTGGGCCATCATTCCATCCAGATCCTCTGCAGGCCACTTACCAATTAAAAGTATTCAGTGGTAACGGATTATTTTACGGGTTCAGGGCCAATACCGACATGGTGCCTCCAGGTGGAAATCAGGAACTCATAGAACTCAGCCAGTGGGGAAATACGACATGGCTTCAGCAATTCGACAGAGCATTCGCCAACTGTCCCAATCTTAACGTAACCGCTGCAGACGGTCCAGATCTTACACAGATTACCAGTTTATCACAAATGTTTCTTAATTGTTCATCTTTGACAGGACACACTTCATTTTCTTACTGGAATCCATACAATGTTACAGACATGAGTGGTATGTTCAGTGGAGCAACTCTGTTTAATCAGAATATTGCAAACTGGTATACAGCCAAAGTAACCAATTTCAGCAGCATGTTTTCTTCTGCATCTTCTTTCAATCAAGATATTTCTGCTTGGAATACAATATCCGGAACTGATTTCTCCTCCATGTTTGCAGATGCCACAGCTTTCAACCAGCCATTAAATTCATGGAATACAGAAAATGCGACTAATTTCCGCTATACATTCTATAATGCAGCAGCGTTTAATCAGCCACTTGATAACTGGAACACAGGTAAAGTGACAGATTTTGAGCATATGTTTGAAAATGCAGTATCATTCAATCAGCCCATCGGAAACTGGGATGTAAGTAAGATTGATTATTTCGCCGGATTTAATATGTTTGCAGGTGCTTCAAATTTTGACCAGGATATTTCTTCATGGAATATCAAGCTTCAGAACTTCAGCTGGAATTCAATCTATTTGGGATTTAAAAATGTCGGCTTATCATGTACAAATTACAGCAATTTTCTCATCGCTCTGAATAATAATCCTACATGGGCGAACTCAACAATAACATCCGGAACTATAGATGCAACAGGATTGGTTTATTCTACACCGCAAGCAATGCTGGCGAGAGCCCAACTGATCAACAAAGGCTTTAATATTATTGGAGATTCCTATATTTCCGGTTGTTATCTGTCAACAAGAGAAGCTTCACCAAAAACGAAAACTTCCGCTTATCCTAATCCAACGACAGGAGTGATCAATGTGGAATCCTCAGTAGACGAAAATGTTTATTTATATGATAATAACGGTAACCTCATTAAAAATATATTATTTAGAAAAGGGAAAAATACCATCGATCTGACTGAATATCCTGCAGGAGACTATATCTTTAAAGGTGATACTTTTTTCAATAAAATCACCAAGCAATAATAGGACAGCCGAAAGGTTAGCTATTTAAATTTAGCTCCAAAGTCATTGTACTTTGGAGCTTTATGGTTTTCCTCAATTTATATATAAATAAGTGTGTTATATTTGTGTAAAGTATGGATTGAATTCCAATATATTAAAATAACAATTATGAAAAAAACAATTACTTTTTTTACTATTCTTTTATCGATAGTACATATTCAGGCACAAGAAAATATTAATTTATTGACCTACGAAAACACTCAGGATATTAATTTTTTCAATACTATTAAAAACGGCGCTCAGGTTAAGGAATATCTTACAACGAGTAAAAATAGTGTGAAGGTGGGTGATACTTTAATATTAGGATCTCCTACCTCGGAAGAACTGAATACAAGAACTTATTCGGGGAGTTATGGTAATAAAGCAAGAGGGGGAATTTCACAATCAAGAAGTACTTCAAAAAAAACTTATGAATTTATACAAATGGGAAGACCCGCTGGATTTGGAAGTATTATGTCTGCTATGGGTGGTGAAGCACAAAATATGGCAGACAACAGCTTAAAAAACACTAAAGTTATTGTCAGAGAGATAAAAACATATCACAGAGGCAGTAAAAATAAGCCCCTGTATGTGGTAATGGTTTTGGGAGAAATAAATGACAGAGCTTTTGGAATCAATAAATATTTAAGCGTTATGGATACTGAGTTAGGAATTGAATCTGGTGAAATTCTTTTAAAAAACAGAAAAATGACCAGAGATGAAGCAATTGCAAAATTAAAAGAGGCAAAAGAGTTAGTGGAAATTGATATGATGAGCAAAGAAAAGTTTGAAGAATTAAAAAAAGAACTGGCTCCGATTATTAACAATAATAACTAAGAACATGTTTATCTTTTATAACAGGAGATCAACCTATAATCAATCTTATTGGCAATACAACTGATGATGAAGGATTTACTCAGTGAAAATTATTAAGTCCGCTTCCCGAAATTAATATTTCAGCCTGTGTGAAAATAACGATATAAATCAATCTCATTTCTGCACGTTAATAACTGCAGATTTTTTTAATCATACATGGACAAATTCAACAATAACATCCGGAATTATAGATGAAAGTAGGTCAGCCGAAAGACCAGTTATAAAATCAGCTCCAAAATCTACGGATTTTGGAGCTTTTTTGTGAATAAAATCGAAAAACATTATCATCATTGCAAATTTTATATAAACACAATCCGTACATTTGAGTCTTAACTGATATTTACACCAATTACCATGATAAAAAAGTATTTACTCTTTCTTTTAATTTTCACTTCAGCAACTTCTTCACTGCTTGCCCAGAACTATGAAAGATATAAAATACTAAAAGACACAATATTAAAATCAACTAGTCTTGGTTTTGAGAAAAAAATTTCAGTAATGGTTCCCATAGAATGGCAGAAAAAGTCCGGGAACAAATTTCCTTTAATCATTATATTTGACAGGCAAAATAAAAGGAGTAATCATTATATTCTCAATACCATTGACTATTTAACGAGTAATGAACAGATTCCTTCCTCTATCATAATAAGCGTTGAATCAGAACAAAGATACCGCTATCTTGAAACACAGTATAAAATTTCTGATCCCAACGGCCTTGCCCTGGAAAATGAAAAATTTATTTTTGAACAACTCATCCCATTAGCTGAAAGAGAGTACAAAGCCTCTGCTTTTAGAGTGTTAATTGGTCATTCCCGATATGGGTATTTTACAACATCATTATGGAATTCAAGAATAAATGATTTGAATGCCATTATCTCTATGAGCCCGTTTTTTACTCAGAAAAATGTTGACTTAACAGATTCTATAAGCCAATTCAATAAGCGCTCTTTTCGTACAAAAAAATATTATCGTTTTGGAATCGGAAACGATTATCCTGAAGATTTCATGAAGATGGATTCTATCATTAAGAAAATTAACAATCCTTTTCTGGATATGAAAGGATATGAGTTTAAAAAAGCAGATCATAATGCAACGCCAGGCCTACTTATTAATACAGCTCTTTATGAAATATTTGAAGATTGGTCTGCCATTCAGTCGAAGTATATATCAAATAAGCAAACAGACTTGAGTATTAAATCATTATTGGATAAAGAAATACGATCCAATTACGGGGTTAATCTAAATTTTTCCCTGGGTATTTTAAATGGAAAAGGATGGGCATTTTATAATGAAAAACAATACGATAAAGCTCTTCAAGCCTGGAAAATCCTCACAGATTCTTATCCAAATTTTTCAGAGGCTTATTTGAATATTATAAAAGCTAAAATCTTACTACACCAGGATTATTCTGCAACTGTCAAAGAATTTAATATTTCGTTAGCAAATTCTGAATTTTATAAAGAAAAGGAAAAAAAGGATTTAGAAGTTGAATTGCAGGAAATAGTTAAATAAAAGGATTAATAGGTGTAAAATAGAAAAATGTTAACGAAATTGCACAAACTATATAACCAGCTACGAACGAGAATTAAATGACAGAGAAATTTCCGACCATAAACAGCACGCTTTCACCTGATAGACTTGGTCAACTTATTCAAGAAAAATATGGATTTACCGACAAAACGGAATGCAGCATCTTTCGGCTTGCAATGAACCATTTATACATTGTTCATGATGGCGAAAACAAATACGTTTTTAGAGTCTACACCCATCATTGGCGAACTGAATTAGAAATTCAAGAAGAATTAAGACTTCTCAACCATCTGAAAGAAGCAGACCGACAAGTTGCTTTTCCTATAGCAGATCAATCCAATAAGTTTATCCAGGAAATTGAAGCTCCGGAAGGAACAAGATTTGGGGTTCTATTTTCATATGCTAAAGGTATAAAGACAGCAAAATTCTCCCCAGAAACAAGCTTTCTGATTGGAAAAGCATTAGCGAAAGTTCATCAATCAACAGAACATGTCGAACTGATGAGAATGTCTTATAATTCTCAAAATCTGCTCAAGAACCCTGTTATAAGGACAAAAAATTTCTATAGTAAAAACACTGCCGAAATTGAATTTTTAGAGAACGTTTCCGATTTTTTAACGCTAAAAATGGAAAAAGCAGACCAACAGAACATGAGATATGGAGCGGTTCATCTTGACGTGTGGTTTGATAATTTACATATTGATAACGAAGAAAAAATCACATTTTTTGATTTTGATTTCTGTGGGAACGGTTATTTATGCTTTGATATTTCTTATTTTCTATTTCAGTTATTTACAACCCATTTGAACCAAGAAGAGTATGAGGCAAAAGCAGATCATTTCATAAGAGGCTATGAAACTGTCACTAAAATTAGTCATGAAGAGAAACAGTTTTTACCTTACGCATGTCTGGCCATTATGAACTATTATATAAGTGTTCAGTGCGACAGATTTGAATATTGGACCAATATTTTCCTGAATGAAGATCATTTAAAAAGAATGGTGGGCAATCTCAAACGATGGATTGCTTATCATAAAATTGAGGTAAAATAATGACAGAAAAATGTATACAATTAATTATCATTTTAGAAAACTAAACAACATGATAAAATATTTGACAATTATTATATTATCCTTATTCTCATTAACAACTTATGGACAAACAAAAATGCGCTCTATTGATGAATTAATAAACGATAAAGATCCAGGCTGGATTCTTGTAAAAGAATGGATAGACACCGCAAAAAATAAAGTGGAAATATTGCCAGTAGATAGCAACAAAGCAAAGGATGCTTTATATAAAACCCAAGTTACAACCAAATCTCCAATGGGTTCAATTGTATACATGACAGGGGGGCTTTTGGTTGATAATGGCTGGATAAGAATTCTTGGCTCAGGTAGTGAGAAGCTACGCAGGTCATTGCCGGAATGGAATAGAGGAAAAACATTTGAGGATTATGGGCAGCCCATTCCATATCTTTTAATTGCCGACGATGCAATAGGAGGTATTTTCATCCTTAATGGTGGAGGACTTGGAAACGATTTAGGGAAAGTGTATTATTTGGCACCAGATAATTTGGAATATGAACCTCTTGATATTACTTACACGGAATTTCTGAATTTTTGTTTTAATAAAAATCTTGATGAATTTTACAAAGAATACAGATGGGCAAATTGGAAAAAAGATGTAGCAAAACTTAAAGGCGACCAGGTATTCAGCTTTTTTCCTTACTTATGGACAGAACAAGGTAAGGATATTAGTAAAGGATCGAAAAAGGAAGTTCCAATTGAAGAAAGTTACAAGCTAACTCTTGAATTTAGAAAGAAGCTTGGATTTGATACAGAGAAATAAATGATAGAGCTTTTAAATTTTACCCAAAATATATCAAAAACGATCTAAAAATTTATATGATTAAAGCAAGCTTTTTTATCTTAAATAAATATTATTAATATGGATACAAAACCGATCAGTTTTCCCAATCAACGAAAGCACAATACTGTACTACGTTTCCTGCATTTGTTTGTTATTTCTTATGTGTATCTTTTTATTTTCACCTCCCAGTTTTCACCTTTAGCAGGAATATATAAGAGCGGAGTCTTGTGGTTGTGTAAAAATGTTTTTCAGCAAACACAGGTAGAATATATTATAATGACTGGCAGCGGCGATACTACATTAGATTATTGGGTAGTGATTGTCAATATTGGCTTAGCGCTGGTGGCTGCACTCATTATACTTCTTGCAGATAAAAAACAGCGGACATTTAAAGATCTTCATTGGTTTACGGTAGTAGTAGCACGCTATTACGTAGCTATGATAATGCTTTCATACGGTTTTGCAAAACTACACGACGGACAGTTTCCTCCTAATTCAATTGGCAGACTGGAAGAAAAGGTTGGAGATATGTCACCAATGGGCATGGTATGGACTATGATGGGAGCTTCCACTGGTTATACATTTGTTTCCGGATTGTTGGAAGTTATGGGTGGACTTTTACTTCTTTTCAGGAGAACCAAAACTTTTGGTGCGCTTTTTTCCATGACAGTGATGATTAATGTAGCTCTGTTGAATTTTTTTTATGATGTGCCGGTTAAAATATTTTCCAGTCATATTGTTTTGTTCTGTCTCTTTATTGTTAGCGGTGATGCAATGGCGTTATATCGTTTTTTTATCTTGCATCAGCCATCGCAGTTACGTTTTCAAAAAAGAACATTTGACAAAAAGTGGAAGAGTATTACCGTTATTGTATTCAAATGGCTTGTAGTAGCATTTTTCATATTGAGCTCTTCATCAGCACTATTCTATACACCTCCGGCCGCTCCAATGGAGGGTGCGTATATTGTGGATAAATTTATCATAAACAACCAGGAAATACCATGCAACGATTCTATTGGCTGGAAAAAAATATTGATAAGTTCTCCAAGCCGGGCAAAAGTTATCCTGAACAATGACAGTACTAAAACGTTTCAGAGTGTTGTAGATACTGAAAAGAAAACACTTATGCTTCGTAAAACAGATCATCAGGAACTATATGCTTACCTGCATTACAATACCCAAAAAGACAGTATCATTTTTACAGGAAATAAGGGTCGCGATTCTGTAAAAATAAAAACAATAAAAAAGAAAAAGGAAGATTATCCTTTAAACAAAAGGAGTTTTCATTGGATTAATGAATATCCGTTTAACAGGTAAGAGATATCTAGTTTAGCGGGAACAATATAAATAAGTGATTATACTTGAAAGAAGACATGTAATTTTAGTACATGTCTTCTTATTTTCCGGGGTATTTTTATTTCAAATTCTCCACATTGTTCAGGATATAACACTGTTCCCACTGTTTCATCCCGATTTTAGGATAATAACCTACAGCTTTTGGTGCTGCCAATAGAATCAATGTAGCTTTTGGAGTGTGTTCTTTTGTCAATCGGATTAATTCTTTTCCAATGCCTTTCTTTTGATAATTCTCATCAACAGCTAGGTCTGAAAGATAAGTGCAGAAGGCAAAATCGGTTAACGATCTTGATATTCCAATCAATTTCCCATTATCCCGGGCTGTTGCAATAAGATTGGCATGCTGCAGCATCTCTGTTATTCTTTCCGGTTCGTTGATCGGACGTCTTTCTCCTAATGTAGAGTTTTCCAACACCTGGATGAATTCTTCTATTCCAATTTTTTCTTCAATTTGGTACGTAATCATTTTTTATTTTTTTACTATTATTTTAAAAGATATTATCCGTAGGGGCTTCCTGTCTTTCAGACATTCCATAATCCCGTATGACGGAAGCTACACGCAATCTGTAATCTTCAAACACAGAATTCCGTCCTGCCTGTTGTGCTTTCCTGTGCGTGGTTCTGTTGCGCCATTCTTTTATACTATATTCATCTTCCCAAAAAGACAGGGAGAGGATTTTCTTTGGATCTACAAGACTTTGAAACCGTTCAATCGAAATAAATCCGGGAATCATTTCCAGCTCAGATTTTAGTGATCTCGCTATATTCAGGTATTCATCTTTTTTTCCTTCTTCAGGAACGACTTCAAATATTACAGCTATCATACTTTTAATTAAATTTATTGGGTTTACAGGACAAAATTATAGGTAATTTGGACTACATTTGTATACCAGATTAAACATATAGAGTAGTCCAGAATGTTTCCGTTTGAACACATCATCAATATTGATAAAGAAAAAAAGCTTCCTGTTTACAGACAGATAGCCATCTCTATTATTAATACAATAAGAAATGGTAATTTAAAGGCTGGAATGGCTCTTCCCGGCACCAGAGAACTTGCAAAAACACTGGGTGTACATCGTAAAACGGTAATCGCTGCATATGAAGAGCTCAATGCCCAGGATTGGATCTTGATTATTCCCCGAAAACAGGTTAGAGTATCTGAGCATATTCCCACTCTACAACCTCAAAAGTGGAACGCTCAAGATTCATCTGTATCCTATGAAAATAATTTCGATCTTCCGCTTCATATCTCAAAGAAAGATCCGTCACTGCAGGAGCTGACTGTTCTTCCTGAGGTTTTCATTGATGATGGACATCCCGATATTCGGCTTTCTCCTATAGATGAGCTGTTGAAAATTTACCGTAGTTATACATCAAGAAGCTTTAGCATTAAAAAAGCAGTTGTAGGGACAACTCAAGGTACGCTAAAACTAAGAGAAGAGTTATCGAGATATTTATCTGTAACAAGGGGACTGAATATTTCCGCTGATAATCTGTTGATTACCCATGGTGCACAAATGAGCATTTATCTGGCGGCTCAGTTGCTTTTACAGGCAGAAGATATTATTATTTGCGGAAAACCAGGATATCCTATTGCGAACAGTGCTTTTGAAAAAACAAAGGCGTCTGTGATAGAAATTCCTGTAGATGAAAACGGGCTGGACATCAATGCTCTAGAAAAAATATGTAAAAAGAAAAAAATAACTGCTGTATACCTCATTCCTCATCATCATTATCCTACAACTGTCACTTTGAGCGTTGAAAGAAGAATGAAACTATTGGAGCTTTCCAATCAATATTCGTTTGCTATTATTGAGGATGATTACGATTATGATTATCATTATTCCTCTTCACCATATCTACCTTTGGCAAGTGGAGCTCATAAGGGGAATGTCATTTACATAGGTTCATTTTCAAAAATATTGGGTTCTTCCATTCGTATTGGTTTTATGGTAGCTCCTAAAAATTTCATTCAGGAAGCTGTTGTTTTACGAAAAGCAATAGATGTAGGAGGGGATGGATATATGCAGAATGCATTAGCAGAATTGATTAAAAGTGGTGATTTGGGAAGATACCTAAAGAAAGCCAAAAAATCTTACCATCAACGCAGAGATTATCTGAATATACTTTTGCAACAGCATCTGAGTCCTTATATATCTTTTACTTTACCAGACGGAGGCCTGTCGGTTTGGTTACAACTAAAAGATTCCTACAGCGTTAATACATTGAAAACTCATCCACAATTGAAAATCAAGCAAATAGATGAAAAAGAGAATGCTTTTCGATTAGGTTTTGCTTCAAAGAATGAAAAAGAACTTGAAGATGCTGTTTTACTTATAAAAAAAATTCTTACAAATAGCTATTCAATATGATGATTTAATTTAAAAACAAAAAAATTCGTCAATCCAACGAAAACATAGTATAATTTCTTTTTTGTGATCTCTTAACAATCCAATCATCAAAATAAATTTTATATTAGTAGAATAATAACCATAAAAATTTAAATACAGAAAACATGAGAAGCACTATTTATACTTTGTTATTATTATTTTTATTTGTAAACGTGAATGCTCAGGAATATTTAAAATTAATAAGTGAAGCTAATAAATTATATGAATCAAAAGATTATAAAATGTCTGCAGATTTATATAATAAGGCTTTTAAAATCGAAAGCGAAAATCCAAGTCATTTATACAATGGTGCATGTTCATCTTCTTTAGCAGGAAATGAAAAGCAAGCATTTAAATGGTTGAACTTATCAATAGAAAAAGGCTGGACTAATCTAAAACACTTAAATTCTGATACTGATTTAGAAAATTTGCATTCAAAAAAAGAGTGGGGGAAAACCATTGAAAAGTTAGAGAAAAAAATAGCATCAATAGAAGCAAATTATGACAAGCCATTGCAGGCTGAATTATTGGCAATTCTTGAAGAAGACCAAAAATATAGAATGCAAATGAGTGAAACTCAAAAAAAATTCGGTCCAAATTCTAAAGAAATGAATGATCTTTGGAAAATAACCAATCAGAAAGACTCCATTAATTTAATAAAAGTAAAAAAGATATTAGATGAAAAAGGCTGGGTGGGTAAAGACAAAGTAGGCGCACAAGCCAATAGTGCATTATTTCTTGTCATTCAGCATTCAGATCTGGAAACGCAGAAAAAATATTTACCCATGATGAAAGAAGCGGTAACAAAAGGCAATGCAAATCCAGGTTCTTTAGCTTTGTTAATTGACAGAATAGAAATTCGGGAAGGTAGAAAACAAATCTACGGAAGCCAGATAGGAATCAATCAAAGTAATAATACTTACTATGTTTTACCTTTAACTGATCCTGACAATGTAGATAAAAGAAGAACAGAAGTTGGCTTAGATCCAATTTCTAACTATATTAAAAATTGGGATTTAGTTTGGGACGTTGAAAAGTATAAAAGAGAATTACCCGAATTAGAAAAATTAAATAAAATTAAATAAAATTAAATAAAATTAAATAAACAGAAAAATATCTGTTCATAGCAGTTTGTACAAGTGGCGGATTAAGGCTTCATTTAAGATTCCTTAATCCGCCATTTATTTTGTAGGCTGTTTATACAATACCTAGATTTAATACATAGCTCAAAATTACACTAAAATGAAAAATATTATAATAGTAACAATACTTTTTCTTTTTGTAGCTTGTGAACAAAAAGGAAAAAAAGCATTTAATCTGAAATATATTAACAGTAATAATGAACTGTCACTTATATTTGAAAATAATACTTCTCAAGATATTATTTTTCCCGCACCTAATACGCTTCAATTTAAAGATATAAATTTAAAAGATGATATGAAACATCGTGATCCAATTATAGTTTATGCAACAATAAAGGATAACCCATCTTCAAAATTTTATCAAAAAAAATTAGATAGTATTTATGATGGGTATTTGACTGAAATTGGTGATTCTGGTTTGATTACTTATAAAAAGCCTGATGAAGGCAATTCGATATTTTATTTAAAAGGAAAGGAAAAATTGAATATAAAATATAAGGTAACTGTCAAGAGATTTTATCCACTAAATTATTCTTCAAAATTTAAACAAAGTTATTATCCCTATGATAAAGGATTAAAGGGAAATTATTCTGAAACTGAATATTTAAGAAGGTTTTCAAAGCTAAATTTAGGTAAAGCAAAGTTTGTAGCACAACCTGAAATAGAGGATAGTTTGTTTTTGAATATCTCACAAAATGGTTATAAATAAATCTCACAACTCGGATTGATCAGAGCAACATTTTACAGGTATGCTAAAATTCTGGACCATCATACAGGTGAAGAAATTAATAATATAGCAGTCAAAAAATAATCAAAAAGATTTATTGTTTTTTTGAATATACCACAAAAGGGTTATTTCATATTGTAGATTTTGATTTTAACTTTAACAAACCTTTAAAATTATTTAATTGAATTTAAAACCAAATCCTTTTATTATAACCCACAGACCTTTTACCGTAGATCCTATTACAGGAAATTACAACTGAATAGGCGAAGAAATAACATATTTGATATCTGTAATTTCGCAAACACTAGTTATTCATAAACAAATAATTGACGGCATAGGATCTCATTGCTACAGATTATACAGCTAAAGGCCTGGTAAAAGTATCTGAAGAATATGCTGGAATCCTTAAACTAATAATACCAGATTCAATAGCTGATAGTGTTCGTGAAAATGTTTGTGAAAACCAATTAAATAAATAAGATAGATACGGTTTACCGTAAAGAAGTTTAATTTTTTAAAGATAATTTTAAAGACTAAAAATTAATACTAAATCTTAAAAAAGATGAAAAAACTAGAATTTATTTTAATTTTCTTTGCTTTTAATTTAGCACTAACTAATTCTAAAGCACAAACAAAGAAAATAATTTGTTATAATGTTCCTGTTCCTAAAGGTTATGTTATAATTGGAAATGCTATGGAAAGCAGTTGTCCCAATTTTGGTTCATATGCTCCAAATGCTAATGTAATTGATTTAGCGAAAGATAATCTCGAAATTTGTTATAATTCACCAATTCCCGAAGAATATGTTTTTGTTGCTTCTCTAAGAAGTTTATCTTGTAATACGTTAGGAACAGCAACAACCAACAATGCTATGATACTTAAAAAAGCTTTAGATAAAATGGAAATCTGTTATAATTCTCCAATTCCAAATGGGTTTCGTGTTATTTATTATGGAAATGGTATGCAATGTTCAAATTATACAGCAACAGGAAAAAACACAAAAATTATTTCAAATAAATAATCTCAAAAAATGATCAGAATAAAGTTTTATATTACTAATATAAATAGATTTACGAAAGTTATTTTACAATGAACAAATTATACACCATATCAAATTTAACATAATATAAATTATAGGACTTTTATTATTGTCCAGAAATAGAGTAATTAACCGCCTGAGAATCTCTTATTCTGTCATTTTCCCTATCAAATATTCTTTAACCGTTTCTAAGAACTCTTCCTGGGTCATAAAATGATCCAGAAACTCTTCCAGCTTTCCTTCATTCTCAATTTCCTGAAAATACATTTCATGAAATCCATCTCTTTGCCTTGTACGATTTTTTTTACTTCATATTCCTCTACAAGTCCATCCAGTTCTTCATAATCCTCTGAGTTTTTTTTAAATGGCGTGAAAATCCAATCTTAAAAAAAATATTGACCGCACGGCAATTCATCGTCACAAAAATAATGTTCCAGTATGTTATTATAAAAACTTTTCTGATTCGCTGCATATAAATCTTTATACTCTTCATAATACTGTCTATACCATAGACATCCCAATCTTTGTCATAGAGATGATGACTAAAGCTGAGACTCTTCCAGTTTTCAACAAAACTTTGATCAGCCCGCAAACCCTCTGTATTTCATCCTAACTGCTTAATCTTAATCTGCAATACTCTTATTCATGTATTATAATTTCATTATATTATGTTAAATTTAAACCATTCAAAGTCTCTTATTAATCTTAAAAATACAAAATCTTGCCACATGGCAGGTTTTATTCTGTAAAAACAGAATACCTTTATCCTAACCAAAAAATAAAATAGTATGAAACCTAAAATGATCTGGGCCAATCTGGCCGTAACCGACCTTGAACGCACGCAGAAGTTCTATACTGAGCTGGGATTCAAACCCAATAATCCTCACAGTTCCAATGAGCTGGTAAGTTTTTTTATGGCTGGAAATGAATTGATTGTTCACTTTTTCTTAAAAAATGTCATAGAAAACAACCTGAAAAGCATGAAATTTGGAGATCCGCAAAGCTCCAACGAAATTATATTCACCCTTTCTGCAGAAAGTAAAAATCAGGTGGATGAATGGGCTGAAGAAGTAAAAAATGCTGGTGGAACCATTGTTTCAGAGCCTGAGAGCTTTGGAGAAAACTACTATGGTTTTGTATTTGCAGATCCGGATGGACACAAATTCAATGTATTTTTTATGTAGACTTTCAACATATTTTTCCCTATATTTGACATTCAACAGATCAATATGAACCGCTCGAACTGTCTGCCTCCTCCGGCACCTTAATATTTTCAATCTAATTTGAAGCGTACTCATGTCGTTAACTTATTAACGACCTAGTTTTTCGTGCTTCACATTCTAACAAAAATATTAATTCCAATTTTACAGTTCATTCTCTAATGAAAAAATCATATTTATTATTACATCTGGCCGTAATTCTGGCCGGATTTACAGGTGTATTCGGGAAATTGATCACTCTTAACGAAGGTTTGCTGGTCTGGTACAGACTCCTCTTCTCCTCTATTATTTTGTTCTTTATTGTAAAGCTCTTGAAAATTCCAACGGATATTCCTTTCCGGGAAAAAATTCAGATTTCAAAAGCCGGCTTACTGCTTACGCTCCATTGGCTTCTTTTTTATGCCAGTATAAAATATGCCAATATATCCATTGGTGTGGTATGCTACTGCCTGACAAGTTTTTTCACAGCCGTATTCAAACCTGTTCTTGATAAAGAGAAATTCAAGCTTTCAGAATTACTTCTCAGTACGTTAACTATTGCAGGAATCAGTTTAATATTTCATTTTGATACTTCCTATCAGTTTGGGATTATATTAGGTGTCTTTTCATCGGCATTCGGGGCTTTGTATACGATTTATAATAAACGTCTTGTAAGTCATTTTGATACCAAAATCATCAACTATTATCAGATGATTGCCGGCACTTTATGCTGGGGAGCGTTTTTGCCCGTATATCTCCTCTATTTTCAGTCAGATAGCATAGTTACTGACTTAAAAAACACGGCTTATTTGGGCATTTTATCGCTTTTTTGTACTGTTGGCTTATATGTGATGTTTGCAGAGGTTTTGAAGAAAATTCCGGCATTTACCGTCAACTTAACCTACAATCTGGAACCTGTGTATGCTATCATTATGGCATTCTTATTTTTCGGAGAAAGCAAAGAAGTAAATCTTTCGTTTTATATAGGATTGGTGTTTATTATTGCTTCCGTGGTTTTGCAGACGGTAATTTCTATTAATAAAAAACATTAAAACGTCAAAATATAAATAAAAACATTCTAAAATAGTTTATTTTCGGTTATTTTTTTACATAAAATTATAAATTTGTACTTAAATAAAAATAACCGTGAGTAAACCTATCATATTTGGTGAGATAGAAGGTATTGAAGAAGGATATCATTTTAAGAATAGAAGAGAAATGATGTCTACAAGTTTTCATAGAAATTGGGCAGCAGGAATTGATGGAAACTCAAACGAAGGCACTGCTGCTATTGTTCTTTCTGGTGGATATGAAGATGATTTAGATTTTGGAGAAGAAATTGTCTATACAGGAGTAGGCGGCAATGATAGTAATACTGGAAAGCAAATAAAAGATCAAGTCTGGGAAAAAGGAAATGCAGGACTAAGAATAAGTATGGACCAAGGATTACCCGTAAGAGTTATTCGAGGAGCATCTCATAAGTCTGAGCACTCACCTAAAGAAGGATATTTATATGCGGGGTTATATAGCGTTGTAGATGCATGGGAAGAAATTGGTAAAAGTGGCTTCAAAATTTGTAGATTTCGTCTAGAATATTCAGGTAATAATCAATCTAAAAAAACAGTACAGCAAATTGAATTAGACTATTCTGAAAGAGCCAAAAGAATTATAGAGAGTACTGTTCTAAGAATTGTACGAGATACAAAAGTCGCATGGCAGATAAAAAAATTATATGATTTTAAATGTCAAGTTTGCCAGATTTCTATTCCTACCAAATTAGGCCATTATGCGGAAGGTGCCCATATTAAACCATTGGGCAAACCTCATAATGGAGATGATAATCCTGATAATCTTATTTGCCTTTGTCCTAATCATCATATTATGTTTGACAAAGGAGTATTTTCGATTAATGATAACTTACAATTAATTGGATGTTTATCAGGTCACTTAATAATTCACAATCATCATAAATTGAATCTCTCAAATCTAAAATATCACCGTCAAACCCACGGTTTGGAATAAAAAAATGGGCCACTCAATAATTTTATTGAGTGGCCTTAATATTTAATTTTTTATAGATGTCTTATTAAACACCATTCTTTATAAGCAAAAACATATAACTATCCATTCAATCCCAGGCTATTATACAGCTGCACCTGCCATATTCCCAACACTTCTTTGAGCATCACAAAAGTAAATGCCGCATTATAGCTGTTAGGAAATACAGTAGTTTCAGTATCTATAAAATCTGAGGCTTGTGGAACTGGGTTTAATCCAAATGTCTGAAACAAAGCCATAGACCTTTTCATATGAAACCCGGAAGTAACCAGGTATACATCAGAAGGAGCCATCTGTTGTAAGATCTTGCTGGAATATTTTGCATTTTCATACGTATTCATGCTTTTATCTTCTTTTATGATATCAGCATCTGATACGCCCATTCTTTTAAAATTTTCACTGAATAATTCTGCTTCACTTTTGTGCCCTCTTCCTTTTCCGGAAATCAGGATTTTACAAGTCAGATTATTGGCCTTGTATTCATGATACAGCTGATAAGCCATTACCATTCTGGAATAAGACATGGTATGCAGCTTTTCTGTATATTCAAAATCTACAACTCCACCACCCAATACAACAATAACAGGATTTTGAGGAGCTCTATTTTTACTCACAACCGTACTCACGTAATTTTTCTGCAGATATCTGGAAATCAGTTTTCCCAGAAAGCCATTTCCTATAAACAGGACCATTAAAACAGCAAAAAAGCCAACTCCTATCCTCAGATTTTTGCTTTTGTTTTTTCTTTTGAGGAGAGCAATGATAACTACTGCAAGAAATACTAAAAAATAAGGTTCTGTAAAAAGCTGAACAACACGGAATAAAAGGTCTAATAAAAATTTCATTTTCGAATACTATTGATTAATGCCAGAAAGCATAGAAACCCCAAAGATAGGGCAATTTCCTGAGTATAGCTTTCCGCAGCCATAAACCCTTGAAAATTATCCTGATAATTTGGTCTCATTTTTCTTTCTGTTTATACAATTATTTTATACATTTGCAAACAACACACTTTTTAGTGTGTTAATGAAAAACAAAATACCTACCCCCAGTGAAAAAGCAGAATAGTATTGCCGTTTTTATGACCGTACTCCATATATTTTTGGACAGACATTTTTGTAAAGAGAAAAGCAAAAACTCTTCCTCCAATATAAAGAAATGATTTCTCCCTTAAACAGATGAGAATCAAAGAATACTATCTTTTGCGAATCAAAGAGATCCCGCAAGTTATTCTATAAACATCTGCCTAATCATCCAAATCTGCGAGCGACTCTCATAGCACGTTCACTTACCCATCATTAGTTTTTTTTAAACAAAGCAAATCAATGCTTTAAAACTTAATATTTATATCAAAATAAGATATTTCACTGATCTATTACCGGACTCTATTTATTAAAAAATCTTAAACAGATTTACTCTCAAAATTAATATTGCATCAATGTAATATGGTTTTTAATAGGATACATTTGTCTTGTAACTTTAATACAATCAATGAAATGTCAACAGTTCTCAAAACATTTGTAGCTTATCTTAAAAGACCTGCTCTTTATCCTGAACTGGGCAGAAAAATCATTAAAAATACGGTAAGCAGAAGAAGTCCGTTCAAAGGAAAAGCAAAAACAAATTCCTGGGCTGCCTCCATAGCAGTTTCCCAAAAAGAAGCAGTTTCCAGACTTTTCGCTATGAATACAGATCCTTTCAGATCTACCTATGCTGACATCCTGGAAAAAGCCAGCTCAAAAGAAAAAGAATGCCCTATTACAATGGGTGGACCTGGTGCTCTGGAGCTCATTTATTACGCCTGCGAATTTACCAAAGCACAAAATGTTCTGGAAACAGGTGTGGCTTATGGATGGTCTTCTCTGGCCATATTACTTTCGCTTCAAAAAAGAAATGGTACACTCTATAGCTCAGACATGCCTTATCTTGCTCAGGATGGTGATCAGTATGTAGGATATGTTGTTCCGGAAAATCTTACAAAATATTGGCAGTTATTCCGTTTTGCAGATAGGGAATCATTACCTAAAATTTTTAAAAAGGTTTCCTCTTTTGATGTTTTCCACTATGATTCTGACAAAAGTTACCACGGAAGAATGTGGGCTTACCAGCAGATTTATAAAAAACTGAAGTCTGGGGCAGTCTTTATTAGTGATGATATTGGCGACAATTCTGCTTATCAGGATTTTTGTATCAAAAAAAACATAGAAACGACTGTAGTAGAATACAATGGAAAATATATCGGTGTTTTTATAAAATAAACAATCTAAAAATCTTCCGCAGATCAAGCAGATATCGCAGATAATAACTAATAAAAATCTGCTCAATCTCCTAAATCTGCAAGAAACTATCAAAAAAATCATACTGATCCTTCATAATCCACTTCCCTTTCCAAAATAATCTGGTTTCTGCTCACCGTAACCAGTATTTTATCTCCTGCCTTAAAACCACATTGCTGTACCCACTTCCCTGCTATTCTTATTTCGGGGAAGTAGACTATTTTGCCATACGCTCTTGAAAATGATTTGAGGAAAACCGTAAGGTAACGATTGTTCAGTTCATTATATTTGCTGCTGTTCATTCTTCTTTTTCTTTTCATAGGTGTTATTTTTCTACAAATGAAGGGATAATAGGAAGGATAAACCATCTGAGGAAAGGATATTTTATTCTGAAACAGGGATATTTTAGAATAGTATTTATTTTAAAACAGCGCTTTATTTTTTTGATCTAAAGCTTTATATTTGTTATTATGAGTTACACAGATATGCAAAATAAAAAAATACACCAAGGTAGAAATATAAAGCGTTTCCGCGAAATGCTGGGCATCAAACAGGAAGCATTGGCTTTTGAACTGGGCGACGACTGGAACCAGAAGAAAATCTCCCTTTTAGAACAAAAAGAAACCGTAGAATCTGATATTCTGGCGCAGGTAGCACAAATATTGAAAGTTCCCGCGGAAGCGATTGAGAATTTTGATGAGGAGCAGGCGGTGAATATTATTTCTAATACGTTCAATGATCAATCGAATGGTTATAACTATTATCCTAATTTCAATTTCAATCCTCTTGATAAAATGGTGGAGCTTTATGAGCGTATGCTTCAGCAGCAGAAAGAGATGATTGAGAAGTTGGAAACTTTGATTGAGAAGAAATAATTTATAAGAAATCTAATCTGAAAAAACTATGATCCTAGAAAATTTCAAAAATCATTCTGTTTTTGAGAAGCTCGACCAACTTCAAAATGCACTTAATAATGAGAATGCAGAGACGTCAATAGGAATTGAAAACTTTACATTTTTTAAAACGGTTCATCAATATATCATTGATAAATTACGAATAACTATACCAATTCTTATTACAGACGCAGAACTTTTAAGTATAGCTACTGAAATTGAGGCTGGGACATCTCAAATCAATACATTTTATGGAAATAAAAATACAGGACATATATCAAATGCTATAAATAATTTCCAATCAGCTTTAAGCAGAGTTCGTAATCTTCCTTTTGCAGTTTCTAAGAATGACTTTAATTTTTCTAAAGCAATTTCAAGTTTTCAAAGCACCATTGAAAGCGCTTACCAAAAGCTACAAGATAATAATAAAAAAATACAGGCAGAATTACTTAAAACACAGCAAGATTTATCAAATAAAAATACAAAATTACAAGACTTTGAAAGACAACTCGTAGCAAAAGAAGCTGAGATCCAGAATGTAATGGCAACTTACAACAATGAATTTGAGACAATAAAAGTTAATAATAGTAACATTTTCGAGGCTGAGCAGAAAAGATTCAATGAAGAAATTTCATTAGACAGAAAATCGTTCAAAGAACAATTAAATACTGATATAGAGACTAATAGTAAAATATTTGAAAATCAGAAAACTGAACTTAAAGAAGCATCTGATCTAATAATTAATAATTTAAATACAAAATTAGAAGAAGCAAAAAAAATTGTCAATATTGTAGGGAATGTAGGGGTAACAGGAAATTATCAGAAAATTGCCAATCAGAATAATAAAAGTGCAAATTTTTTCCGATGGATAGCACTAGGATTTATGATTTTAATGTCTGTATTATTAATTAAGTCAATTCTAGATTTAAGCAATGGAGAATTTAATTTGTATAAATCATTAGTAAGAATATTAGCTGCTGCTGTACTTACTTATCCAGCTGTATATGCAGCAAAAGAGTCCAATAAACATCGCAATCTAGAAACGAAGAATCGAAATTTAGAATTAGAATTGGCATCTATAGGTCCGTTTATTGAACTTTTACCAGATGATAAAAAACAACAAATTAAAGAAGA
Source organism: Chryseobacterium indologenes (assembly GCF_002025665.1). Lineage (GTDB taxonomy): Bacteria > Bacteroidota > Bacteroidia > Flavobacteriales > Weeksellaceae > Chryseobacterium > Chryseobacterium metallicongregator. The sequence continues at coordinate 2,583,412 of NZ_CP018786.1, forward strand.
ACTAGTAGCTAAGTATTTTGGAAACAATGTTTCTTATACTGATGATAAAAATGATAATGAAGACATTTCAATTAATGCTCTGGAAAAAATAGTGAAAGCCATTCTTCCATTTATAAAGAAATAAGAAATACAGTAATTGATTTAATATAAAAAGAATAATTTAGCTAATAAGAACAGTTTTGCTCGTATCATTTATTTTAATATGGATGGCTGTTATTAAACCTTAAACTTATCTTAAAATCCTCCTCCCCAACTCCTTATTATCAATATTTTTCATACATTCACATGATTTTATAAAAGCACATTGAAAACTCTTGTTTATTGCTGTTTTCAATTATTACATTGAAAAAAGATCAATTAATGACAACAAAATAAAGATAGTTTTCAATTAAAAGCACAATCAGAGATATGTTGAAAAATTTTAGAACCGTTCGTTTATTACTTCTTCTCCCGCTTACATTTTTCGTGTTCGGTTTCCGTCCTCCTCTCAATGAAGAAGAAAAGATGCAGATCATCATGGTCAATACAAAGAATATTTTGTCTTATCTGCATTACAGCCCCAAACCTATTAATGATGCGTATTCAAAAGAAGTGTATAAGCAGTATTTTGAATCAATAGATCCTACAAAAACCTATTTTCTGCAATCTGACATGGATGAGTTTCGTAAATATGAAACCAAACTGGACGATTATCTGAACACCGGAGATCTGACTTTTTATAAACTGACGGTCGATAAATTGTATCAAAGGATTGATGAAATTGATAAAATGACGAAGGATATCTTCAGCAAGCCCATCAATCTCCAAGAGGATGAAATATTAACATTGGAACCCAAACTAAAAAATGCACCTGCCAACAAGCAGCAGCAATATAATGAGTGGAGGAAATATGTGAAATACAATATTCTCCAGGAAATAGAATCCCTGAACAGGAAAAGCGAAGAAAAAAAGAAGGATGATTCTACCAATAAAGATAACAACAGCAAGCCCGAAGTACTGAGCCAGGATGAAAAGGTAAAAAAAGCGACAGAAAATGTGAAAGATCTTCTGGAAGAAAAATTTATCAGATTCAGGAAAAGACAAAAAATGGATTGGTTTACCGTCTATATGAATGCTTATACTCATATTTTTGATCCGCATACCAATTATTATTCGCCGCAGGGAAAGAAAGATTTTGATATGGACTTCAAAGGAAAGATCATCGGGATAGGTGCAGTCATACAGGAGAAGAAAGGAAACCTCTATATTGGCACATTATCCATTGGAGCTCCGGCATGGAAAACCAAACAGCTGACGGAAGGTGATAAAATCTTAAAAATAAAATCTACCCCCGATACTGATCCTGTCAATGTTGTGGATATGCTTTCCAGTGAAGCCATCAAATTAATCAGAGGTGAAAAAGGAACTCCGATCACTTTAACCGTACAGAAAAAAGACGGAACGATTCAGGATGTGACCATTATCCGTGAAGAAATATCGATTGAAGATACTTTTGCTAAAAGTATTATCATCAATACATCCGATAAAAAATACGGACTTATTAATTTACCTAAGTTCAATGCTGATTTTGAAGATAAAGACGGCAGAAATGCTTCTGATGATATTAAAAAAGAAATCATCAAACTTAAAGAACAAAATATCCAGGGAATTGTTCTCGATCTGAGAGGTAATTCCGGAGGTTCTTTAACGGAAGTTGGTGATATTATGGGACTTTTCATGGATGCAGGCCCGTATGTGCAGGTGAAGGATGGAAATGGAAAGATTACCACGTTAAAAAATAAAAATGAAGCGCCCATTTGGAACGGTCCGCTTGTGATTCTGCAAAATGAATTATCCGCTTCTGCAGCAGAAATTTTAGCCGGCGTAATGCAGGATTACGGAAGAGCGGTTATCATGGGCTCTCCTGTATCGTATGGAAAAGGAACCGTACAGGTATTTGTAGATTTGAACAGGTTTTTAAATACTGAAGAAGATTTCGGTTCGGTAAAACTAACGATTCAGAAATATTATAGAATTACCGGAGAGTCTACCCAGAGAAAAGGCGTAAGCTCGGATATCCAGATGAAAGATGTTTTTTCTTATGCAGACATCGGAGAAAAATATGATGACTATGCATTAGCGTGGGATAAAATACCGGGAACGAGCTTCAACAAACAAAACGTCTTCAATATTCAGGCTTTGCAGAAAGTAAGCGCAGAGCGAATTGCTAAAAATGATAATTATAAACTGTTACTTGAGTACGCCCAATGGAAAGAAAATCTGGGTAAGGAAAAAACTGTGCCTTTGAGTATTCAAAAATATAGTGACCTGATGAAGCAGAGAAAAACTCAGGATGATAAATTCAAAGTGTTAAAAACATTAGAAAGCGGCCTTACATTCACTATGTATCCAAAGGATATCGAAAGAGAAAAAAATGACGCAGCATTCAAAAACAAATCGGAGGTATGGATTAAAAATCTGCAAAAAGACCTCTATTTACAGGAAGCCATAAATATCGTTGAAGATCTGGAAGTAAGATCTTAAGCATACTTCCCTATTCTCCTATAAAAATTCAAAGCTCAACAATGTATTACCTTATATTGTTGAGCTTTTTTCATTATAATCAAAAATTTATTGCAAAATATTTGCGTAGCTGAATAACTACACATATATTTATAGTCAAATAACTACACGATGAATTTAAGAAGAGATGTATTTCAGGCGATAGCAGATCCTACAAGACGATCTATATTGATATTGGTAGCAACACAGTCGATGACAGCAGGAGCGATTGCCTCCAATTTTGATACGGCAAGACCCACTGTTTCAAAACATCTCCAGATCCTTACAGAATGTGAACTGCTACGATCTGAACAAAACGGCAGAGAAATTATCTATCACCTAAATCCCAATAAAATGAAAGAAATAGCCGATTTTATAGAACCTTTCCGCAAGATGTGGGATGAAAAGTTCAACAAACTGGAGGATGTTATGAAAGCGTATCAGAATAGAGAAGCGTGATGCCAGGTGCGAGATACGTGTTTCGGGGTGCAAAGTTCCAAGATAAATTGGATAAATGAATTGCAATTTAAAAATCTACAATACCTCGAACCTCGCAAACACAAAACCCCGAAACACGTATCAAACTCTCCCACTCTAACACTCTCAAACCCTCAAACCCTCAAACTTAAACACCAAACTCAAAATATGGAACTTAAAACAAAAATCCAGGCAGAAGACGGCCAGCAGGAAATCTTCATCATCAGAGAATTTGATCTTCCTGTAGAACTTCTTTTTAAAGCGTATACAGAAGCTGAACTGTTCGAACAATGGATGGGAACGAAAGTAACCCACTTCGAAAACAAACAACATGGAAGTTACCGCTTCGAAACCTCAAATCCTCAGGGAGATGTAGTTTTCAGTGCCAATGGAACTATTCATGATATTGTTCAGAATGAAAAAATTATAAGAACTTTCCAGATGGAAAATACTCCTTTTCCGGCTCAGATCGAGTTTTTAACATTTGAAAAATTAACGGATACCACCAGCAAGATTACCATCCAAACCATTTATAAATCTGTAGACTTCAGAGATCAGCATCTGAAAATGCCATTCGCACAAGGTATTAATATGGCGCATAATCGTTTGCAGGAATTGTTAGGTGGAAGGTAGCAGATTATAGATAAAAGATAATAGACGAAGAGATGATAGACGATACGAGTTTCGAGGTGCGAGGTTTATATACTACCCTGAATAACTTGCATCCCGAAACCCGAAACTCTCCCAATCAATACTCTCAAACACTCTAACCTGAATAACCCGAATCTCACATCCCGAAACCCCAAACTCTCTCACTCTAATACTCCCAAACCCTCAAACAAACCACACAATGAATCCAAAAGTTAATTTTTTCTTCGAAAATGCCGGACAGTGGCAGGAAGAATTTGAAAAGTTAAGAGCTATTGCCCTTCGTACTGAGCTTGTAGAAGATCTAAAATGGGGCTGTCCCTGCTATACCTATGAAGGGAAAAATATTTTCCTTATCCACGGTTTTAAAGAATACTGTGCACTTCTCTTCTTTAAGGGAGCTTTGATGAAAGATCCTGACAATATCCTGATTCAGCAGTCTAAAAATGTACAGGCTGCAAGGCAGATTCGTTTTACTGAGGTAGCGCAAATTAATGATTTGGAGGAAATTCTTCGGGCTTATATGTTTCAAGCTGTTGAAATAGAAGAATCAGGTGCAAAAGTGGAAATGAAGAAAACAAAAGAGTTTGAAATGGCTGAAGAGTTTCAAGAGAAGCTGGATCAAAATCCTGCATTACAGGAGGCTTTTAAAGCATTAACTCCCGGAAGACAAAGAGCCTATCTACTCCACTTTTCTTCTGCAAAACAATCAAAAACCCGTGAAGCGCGCATTGAAAAATGCATTCCACAAATCATGGACGGAATAGGATTAAACGACTAATTATATAAAAAACAATCATGAACACACCACAACCATCACAAAAAAGAACAAAAATCATCTATTGGATATTCACCCTTTGGATGGCTTTGGGAATGGTTTCAACAGCCATTGTCCAACTAATGAAAAACAAAGATGAACTGGCCAATTTTACCAATCTCGGCTACCCTTCTTATCTGATGACCATCATCGGAGTCTGGAAAATTCTGGGCGTTATTGCCATCTTAATTCCTAAGCGTCTGCTTTTAAAAGAATGGGCTTATGCAGGATTTTTCTTTGTCATGTCAGGAGCTGTAATCTCTCATCTTATCGTGGGTGATACAGTTGGCAGAACTTTTCCGGCCGTATTATTATTGGTGTTGGTTCTTATTTCATGGTATTTCAGACCTGCAGACAGAAAAATCACTATTATTGATTAATAGTTTTAAAGAATAACAGTCAGAAATTTTATCGAAGATAAAATCTTTGCGTCTTAAGAAATATTCTCACTAAGAAAGTTGCGCCTTTGCGATTTCAAACAGCACAACACAATAAATTATAAAAAAATTTGACATGAAAAATAAACTAACCCAGGAACAAATCAACGAACTTTTAAAAACATTAAAAACCCGTTTCGAAAAAAATATGTCCCGTCATAAAGACATGAAATGGGAAAAAATCCAGCAAAAACTGGAATCCCACCCCGAAAAAATCCGGTCTTTACACGAAATGGAAGCCACAGAAGGTGAACCCGACGTGGTAGATTACAATAAAAAAACGGATGAATATTCCTTTGTGGACTGCTCTCCGGAAAGCCCAAAACGCAGAAGTTTATGCTATGATTATCATGCCTGGGATGCCAGAAAAGCCAACAAACCGGAAAGCAATGTCATTGATACCGCTTCCGAAATGGGTATTGAACTTTTGACAGAAGAACAATACCGCCATCTTCAGGAATTAGGAAAGTTTGATCAAAAAACTTCAAGCTGGATCAAGACACCCTCTCCAATACGAGAGCTTGGAGGCGCTCTTTTCTGTGACAGACGATACAACACTGTATTCACCTATCACAATGGTGCAGATTCTTATTATGCAGCAAGAGGCTTTAGAGGATTATTAAAAATATAAGGGAGAATTGTTAATTGGGATCTCTCAACCAGGGAGATTCCACACTCCAGAAAATAATGTTAACGCCAAGATAGTTTTCGGCATATTCTGTAAATTCTTCTTTGGTAAAAGGTTTGTTCGTTTTCGGGTTTTTGTAAGTCAGCGTCGGCTCCTGAACGGCCATGGCTACCAAAGAAAGCTTTCCTTTATATTGATTAAAAAAAGGATAAGAATTTTTCATTTGTGCTTTTTTATCCGGAACAATATCGGGTCCACCCAATCCGATATTATTTTTATAAGCAAACTCGAACAGCCTGGACATATACTGGTGATCATTTCCCCATTCACACGGAAAGAAATTGACATATTGCAATACGTAAGAATGATGGAAAGCAGTTCTTGCAAATTGTAAATTTTCCAATTCGGCCTGAAAATAACGGTCGCAGCTAAAACCTGTTTTATCCTTTTTCATATCAATATCGATCACTGTTTCCGGAAGATTAATCCCCTGAATTTTTCCGTCAAATCGCTTTGCCAGCTCTCCTATCAGTTTCTGAAATCTCATTCGGACTGCTGGATTCCATTGCTGGGTAGCCCAGCCGTTTCCAACAGGTTTATTTTCACCCGGATTATCATACTGAGGAACCAGTCCTCCTGTATATTCTTTATCTTTCAACACATAGTCAGGGATATATTTTGCCTGTGGTTCAAAAAACCTGTCCTGAAGCTGGATAAATAGTTTTTTATTGAGGCTTGTCAGATAATTCAGATCTTTCTCAATAACAGAAAAATCATACACATCTTTTGAAGTTTCCAAAGCCTTCCAGTTGTAAACAATCTGTACTCCGCCAATATCTTTGCGGGTAATCATCTTTTCAATTCCATGCAGATCTCCCGAGGACGTATAAATATAATTCTGAGGAGCCTGTCCTTGTACAAAGTATAAACCCAACATACATAATCCCAAGCCTAGTACTTTAGCGATCTTTTTCATTAAATCAATTTTAAAAAGTAGATCATTTTTCGTGCCTAAAAACATTAGACATTTTAAAGAGCATTAAAATAGTATTTCATTATGAGCAATATTTTTAAACATTGTTGTCCAATTAGATTAAAGTATAATTAACAGATCGCTCCTCTGGAGCTATAATTTTAAAGCGAATACGTACTATTAACAGTTAGCTCCTATTGGAACTGAATTTGATCCCATCGGAATCTACTGTTAATAGAAAAAATGAAGTCTCCGTAATAATAAAGCTCCGGAGGAGCGACCTGTTAATTCATGCCGTAAGTATTGATAATTTCAATGTATTTTTCAATTAATATTTTCCTTAAAATTCATTTTCTGAAATATTAATTTTCATCATAAAATCATTATCTCTTCATATCCTATTTTTAATATACAAATACTATTATTATTTTAGCAGAATAGAAATTTGATTTTTAACAATTAAGGATATGAAAAAATTAATCTTATTGGGCGCTGTATCAGCTTTTTTAATCAATTGTAATAAGAAAACTGAAGCACCGGCTCCCAAAGTGGAAGCAGATACCATTGCTGTGGAAGAACCTGTAATAGATACTCTTGGGCCAAAATCGTTCTGTTATATCGGGGCTACAGGAAAAGACAGTGTTTTTGCTTCTATTGATGACAATTTAGGAACAATCACCGGAAAATTATCTTATAAAAACAGTGAAAAAGACAGCTCAAAAGGAGATGTAACGGGTTTCAAATCCGGAGATACCCTGAAACTAACTTATGAATTCAGCTCTGAAGGAAAAAAGAGTAAAAGAGATATCTACTTCCTTCAAAAGGATAATGTTTTGACGGAAGGTATTGGTGATCATAAAGAAGAAGACGGACAGTCTAAATATGCTGATGAGAAAAAGATAAGCTATAAAGACGGACAGAAGCTAAGCCCTGCAGATTGTAAGGCCGTAAGTGAAGCTTTGAAAAAATAATCTGTTATAAAATAAAAAAAGGCTGTCTCAAAAGTTCTCTATGGCACTTTCGAGACAGCCTTTTCATTTTATATTAATTCTGTTCAATAATTTCAATAAAACGGTTTACAGCTTCATCTCCTGTGCTCCATGAAGTAATAAGACGAATGGCTGAAAAATTTTCATCTACTTTTTTCCAGACATAGAATTCAAAATTCTCTGATAATACCTCAATAAGATCATTATTTAAAATAGGAAAAATCTGGTTGGTATAGGTATCTGAAAGAAAAGCTGTTCCTTTTTCCTGCAAAGCCTTTTTAATTTTCATCGCCTGCTGATTGGCATGTCTTGCCAGATCAAAATACAGATTGTCTTTCATGAGTTCCATAAACTGAATTCCCAACAGTCTACCTTTTGCCAGTAACGCTCCTTTTTGTTTGATATTAAAAGCAAAATCTTCCTGCAGCACAGGATTATTTATTACAATTGCCTCTCCTATCAAAGCTCCGTTTTTAGTTCCTCCAAGATAGAAAATATCAGTAAGAGCAGCTACTTTTTCAAGGGTCAGATCACTGATCTCTGCTGTCAGTCCATGCCCCAGCCTTGCTCCATCCATAAACAGGTATAATTTATTTTCCTTACAAAATGCGGAGAGTTCTTCCAGTTCTTTTGCCTGGTAGATTGTTCCCAACTCTGTAGAATTCGAGATATATACCAGTTTAGGCATCACCTGATGCGGAACATTACTGTGGCCCTCTAAAATTGGAACAATATCTGAAGGTTTTATTTTTCCATCTGCTGTTTCAATACCCAATATTTTATGGCCTGTAGCTTCAATAGCTCCTGTTTCATTATTCAGTATATGCCCGGGAGCAGCAGAAATAACACACTGATAAGGTTTTAGAATGGCAGAAATAACAATTAAGTTCGCCTGCGTTCCACCAGAAACTAAAAAAACTTCCGAATCCGGATTGTTGATTTTTTCTTTAATTAATGCTTTCGCTTTTAATGAATACTCATCTTCTCCATAGCCAGCCTGCTGTACAAGATTATACTGTGAAAGTGCCTGTAAAATATTAGGATGGCAGCCTTCAGAATAATCGTTTTTGAATGAAAATTTCATAGAGTAAAAGTAAAAAAAGTTAAAATAACAAGAGTCAACTTTTCATTTTATTTTGTTAGATTTGTACTGAAAATCATCTAACATTTTGAAAACAACCCTAACAGAAGAGAATTACCTGAAAGCTTTGTTTCATTTAGTTGACAATGAAGGAAAGGTTACGATTAATGAGCTCAGCAAATTTTTAAATGTAAAAATGCCGAGTGTCAATAACATGATGAAGAAATTTGCGGAAAAAAAATGGGTCATTTATGAAACCTACAAACCCTTAATCGTGACAGAAAGCGGGAGACGTGAAGCTGCCCTGGTTGTTCGTAAACACCGGCTTACCGAAATGTTCCTGGTTAAGAAAATGAATTTCGGCTGGGAAAACGTTCATGAGATTGCAGAACAGCTTGAGCATGTGCATTCTCAAATCTTTTTTGATAAAATGGACGAAATTCTGGATCATCCTAAATTCGATCCTCATGGAGAACCTATTCCTGATAAAGACGGTAATATTATCGCCCAGGATCTGCAAAAATTAAGCAGTTGTGAACCGGGAGAAAATGTAACTTTCGCCTCTGTTACCCTTTCCGATGATGCTTTCCTGACGTATCTGAACGACAGAAAATTACTTCTCAATACAAAAGTAAAAATTGTAAAAATAGAAAGTTTTGATAAATCAATGACGATAGAAATTGAGGGCAAAACAGAAATTTTAAGCAAAAAGGCGACTGAGAAAATACTGGTTAAGAAATAAGTCATTAAAACTGAGAAAATAAACCTCACACGTTTTTATAACCTGTGAGGTTTGTTATTTTACAAAAAGCATCATAAACAACTTAATTGACCAGATAGATCAAGCACAGACATTATTCACCTCTGCTCCTGAAGTTCAGCAATGTTACTACGTGACGGGAGAGTCAGATTTTGTATTGATTATTGTTGTTTCTTCTATGAAAGACTATGAACAGCTTACCCGCAGAATATTTTATGGTAATGATAATATCAAACATTTCAGAACGTTAGTTTCTATGAATACAGTAAAATCAGGACTTGAAATTCCTATTCATATGTTGTTGTAACATTATAAATGTGAAGAAGTAATTTTACCTGAAATCGTTAAAAAACGGTTAAACTCCCTTTTTACATTATCCGGAAAATTATTTTTAGTTAGGTTTGCAAAACAATCTACCGACTTTGTCTTTTCTGACAAATACAAACATTTTAATTATTACTTTAAAAAATTATGAAAAAAAGCATTCCGTTTTTTATTATTTCGATGTTGCTAAGCCCATTGGCAAATGCCCAAACCACTCAGATAAGAGACTTTGTAATTGAACCACAGATTCAACCCAATTTTTATATTTATAAAACTTTCGGGGTATTCGGAGGTAAAGAATATTCTACCAATGCCGTTTATCTGGTGACCAAAAAAGGGGTTGTTTTGTTTGATGTTCCCTGGCAGAAAACACAGTATCAAAGTCTTTTGGATACAATTCAAAAACGTCATCATCTTCCTGTGATAGCTGTATTTGCAACGCATTCACATGAAGACAGAGCCGGAGATTTAAGCTTTTATAATAAGAAAGGGATCAAAACCTACGCTACAGCGAAAACCAACGAGCTTTTGAAGAAAGATGGAAAAGCAACTTCTACAGAACTTATTAAAACAGGAAAACCTTACCATATTGGTGGAGAAGAATTTATAGTAGACTTTCTTGGTGAAGGACATACTGCTGATAATGTAGTGGTTTGGTTTCCAAAATATAAAATACTTGATGGAGGATGTCTTGTCAAGAGCAAAGCAGCCGTTGATCTTGGCTACACGGGAGAAGCCAACGTTGCACAATGGCCGCAAACCATGACAAAACTTAAAAACAAATATTCACAAGCTACCCTGATTATTCCTGGACACGATGAATGGAAAGGAGGCGGACACGTAGAACATACGCTTGATCTTCTGAACAAAAAATAAAATCGGAGCGCCCTGACGAATGCCAGGGCGCTTCAAATTTTAAACCATCATATATTTTCTAAAAGTTGTGATACTTTTTCAATTTCTTCCATCGTATTGAAATAATGGGGAGATAGCCGGATCGCGTGGTCTACATTTTTATAGGAAAAATCAATTAAAGCATCCTCTCTGTGGTTTTCCTTAAAAAACACCTTATGATCACTCAAAGCCTTATGGATTTTTTCTACCTTTCCATCTGCCTGGCAAAAAGTAACAATACTGCTTAACCTGTTTCCTTTATCCAACACTCTGAAATCATTATTCTGCAGATTGATTCTTAATGTATCTGCCAACTTCCGGTTGTAGCTCTCAATCTGATCCATTCCAATGACATTGGCATAGCGCAAAGCTTCTGCAAATCCCACCAAAGCAGCATAAGGTCTTTCAAAAAGCTCAAATCTTTTGGCTGTGTCATAAAGCTGAAAATCATTAAATGCGGTCCATTGAGCACCAAAACTATCTAAAAACAATGGATACATTTTCTGGTTTAATACTTTATCTGAAACGTATAAAAATCCAGTTCCTCTTGGTCCTCGCATAAATTTCCTTCCGGTTGCCGTCAGAAAATCACAATGGATTTTTTCTACATCCACCACAATCTGTCCTACTGACTGACAAGCATCCACAAGATACAGAACATCATATTGTTTACACAACTTCCCCACTCCTTCTACATTCTGAATTAAACCGGAATTAGTTGGAATATGAGTAACAGCAATTAATTTAGGATTATGTTTTTTAATTAATCTTTCGAAATCTTCAAGATCCAATTCATGGTCAGGAAGATTGGCGACCCTGATGATTTCAATTTGATACCTTTTCTGCAAAGAAATAAAAGCAATCTGATTGGAAATATAATCATCATTGGTGGTAATGATAGAGTCTCCTTCTTTAAAATCAATACTGGACAAAGCTTTTGCATATCCATCTGTAGAACTGCCTGCAAATGCAATATTGGAAGGCTTTGTATTAATCAATTTTGCCGTCTCTTCGTAAAACTGATTGATGAGACCTGGGTTTTGCACCGCTGCCGCATAGCCTCCCAATTCCTGTTCCTGATATAAAAACTTAATGGTAGCCTCCACAACGGTTTTAGGCATTAATGATGCGCCTGCACTGTTTAAAAATATTTTATCCGAACATCCCGGAGTATCTTTTCTTATAAACTCTGAATTCATTTTATCAATCCTTACAACAAATTTACTTTTAATTTTTTCAAAATAAGCCTATAAAAAATCCCGAATTTTCATCCGGGACTCTATTTTTACTTAATAATTTTAATCTAAAACACTCCAACCTCTTTTTGGGTTCGTGTTGGTAGAAACTTCCTGCTCATTAACAATGATATTTTCTTTTCTCTGACCGATATAATCAAGCTCGCTCAGTTTAGAGAAGATAATTTCAAGGCTTCTCAACATCTGTTGAATATAAAGCAATGGCTCTCCACAATTATGGTGATCATAGTTTGTTTCTGCTACAATAGACAACTGGTTCAATAAGGTATGAGGAGCAATCTCACTCCATTCCAAACTGTAGTTCAGCATTTCCTCCAATTCTGCAGGAACAAGAAGCTGGGTTGAATTGTATAAATGAAGCGCCAGTCTTGCAAAAGACTCAATTAAAAATACAGGTGGCTGCCAAGGCGTAATATTTCTGAACTGGAAATACATATCTCCAAAAGTATTCACCATGGTAGTACACAAGAACTTAACGTTTTGTGCCAACGCGGTATTCTGATTTTTATGAGATGCTTTCTGAATGATTTTAAAAGCATACTGCTGAAGATTTCCGATAGATTTCGCATAGCTGCTGTAATAATCTACCAAAGCCGGATGACTCTGTACAGAAGTACAGGGCGGAATAAAATTGGAATCCACCTGAGCAATATTTCCTTTTAAATCTACCTTACCAATGATAAGATAATTTCCACCTGAATAGCTGCTGTTTAAAGACGTTACAGGAAGAAGTTCAATATGGTGATTCGGTTGTGCACTTGGGTGGCGTGGTGGAATTTCCTCAGGATCAATATCTCCAAAAGGTACTTTATCAAAAGGATTTACAGAGATCAAAATATAATATTCCCCATCAGCCTGTTCTTCGTTCATTGATTTTGCCAATGATTTCACGCTGATTCGTCTGTCTGTCAACTCAATACGGTATCCTGCCATCGTAACAGCACTGCAACGCTTAATGACAAGCTGTACATCATTGGTTGCCGTGTTATGAACATCAAAAATGGTACGGTCTGTAAATTCATTGGAAATAGGTAAAAGTCCGTAGTTATATGTAGTAATTCCAAGGGAATTGGAATCTCTGATGGTATCAATTAAGAAATTATCCTGATCATTAAGGTGCCTCTGGGACACTTTCATCCCATCCACCCAATTGATTGCAAAATGTTTAATAGGCTGTATCATGTTTAATACTTTTTAATTTTTTGTGTTTATGATTTTCTTGTGACTCCCTCCTCTTCATGCTGAATAACTCTCTTACAAATCACCACTTCATTTTCAGAAATGTTGTTTGTCGTAATGTCGTGGTCGAAATCTATATATTTTCTAAAGCTGAAAAACGATTTTTTAGTGTAAAAGATCCAGTAGTAAGGCTCATTTCCTTCGTCTGAAAGGTGAATAATAGAACCTGGATTTTTGTGGTTGTAATCATCCACCACTCTGTAGAACCAATCTCCGAAAGTAACTCCTGTAGGAAGCGTTTTTGCTTTAATTCTGAAACGGTTGGTATCTTCTAATTTTTTGCTCAGTTCAACATTCAGTACCATCAATCTGTCAAAATCTGCACCTTCAAAATCAGGAAGTTTCTGCTCCGGTGAATATCTCCAAGTTTTATAAATATCAAAAGGAATACTGATAAACTGAATATAGCAGTAATAAAATACCATCGGAACCACAAAGATGACCATACTTGTAGCTGCCATTACAGCATATCCTGTGCCTTTGCTCATCCAGTTAAAAATCAGAGTGAAAAGATATCCTCCCAAAGCCATACACGTTAATGAAAGAATAGACTCAAACAGAATACTCATTGCCAGAGAATCAATATGCTTTTTGAAATATTTATGTAACAGATTCACATGAATAATCCCAAAAATAAGATAAATAACCTGTGCAATAAGGTACCAGTACGGATTAAAAAGGTTTCCCGCAAATCCAAAAACACCCGGGATAGCCAGACATAAGCTGCAAAGCAGTACGTATATAATAATTACTTTAATTTTGATCGCAGGTTTATTTCTCCTGATTACACCGAGTATAACCATCATAATAATTGCGATTAAAGGCATTAAGATATACCTTAAAAAAATACCTTTTACTGAAGAAATTTCCATTTGTTTCTTTTCGAATTTATACTTTGTTGGTAGCTGTAAATATAATAAAATAATTTAGAGGAATGTAGAGTATCCAAGGCGGCTGGCATTTCTTTCATCGTCTTCAAGACTGAATGAATATTCCTCTTTTTCTGTAACAAAATTCTCTTCCACATCTACTGTTACAGGAAGAAAATAATCATACAGTGCCTGAAGCACATTTCTGAAAGGACTTCCAGGAATATACTTCTTCATATCCCCATAAGGAATAGGTCCAATGTTCACCACCCAATTTCGCTGTCCATCCATATGAGGCCCGCTTGGAATATAGGTGACTCCTAATCTCGAATTTCCCAATAACATGGAATCGTCATTTTTCTCAATTCCGTCAATAATATTAGGAGAAAAAGTAACTTGTACCGGTACCTGCAGAAAAGCAGTCATGCATCTTTCAAACCATCTTTTGTCTCCTCTTATCTGGTGGAAAAATGGTAAAATATGCATAAAAATATAGGCACTCTGCTTGTCCAGCATTTTGATCATAGGCCAAAGCTCACTTACTGTTTCCAGTAAAGAATCTGTACTGCTTGTAATATCAAATTCTGATTCTTTAAGCAAAGCACTGATTTCTGTAAAAAATACTTCCAGCTCAAAAGGTCGGAAAAACTTACGGGCATCATCTTCTACCCTTTTCTGTTTCCGGATTTCCCTTACCACAGTATCTACATTCTTTCTGGAAGCCCCGAGAGACGGCGGATGAAATAAACCTTCCGGAAGATAATCGTAAATACCTTCTCTGTAGCTCTCTATAGTAAAGACTTCCTCATCAAATCCTAAATAACTGCTTGAAATACTTTTAATGTCTTTCAGGTAAGCACGGTCGTTTACACCAACCCTCTCTATGAATATATTGCTTACCGCACGGTGGTATTTCAAAAGGTTAACAGCTACAGCTTCAGCCTTAAAGTCTGTCTGCAGCTTATTGTAATGCATATCTACAATATTACTCTCATACATAGTGTTTCCTCTGATTATGACTTGTAAAGATAATATATCTCATAAGTTTGAAAAAATATTTTTACAACAATTTTATTTTAAAAGTAGTAATTTATTGACATTAATAGGAATAATTTTCTACAAATTCCGTGAAAATACGGTAAATAGACTATTTATTTGTTTTTTAGAATTTAAAATTAACTATTCAGAACCAATTGTTTAGAGTGTGAGGTTCAAGGTTCAAGGTTCAAGGTTTAAAGTTTAAAATTTAAAATTCGGGAGTTAAGGTTTTAATTTAGGTTTATATAGAATATGAAGAGTTTTACACCTTTATCTTCAATGTTTTCTATTCTTTTCAAACCTAAGATTATTATGTATTTATTTACATTAAATTTTATTAACATTATCTTATAGAATAAATTCAGCATTATGTATGCTCATTCCGAAAGTGGGCCGTATCTTTGCAGACTGAAAATTGTTATTTAAAATGAAAAGTATTTATTCTAAAATTCTGATTTTAGCATTCATGGCCTCTTCACTTTATTCTTATGCGTGGGGATTAACGGGACACAGGGTGATTGCAGACATTGCACAAAACCACCTTTCCCGCAAAGCAAGAAGAGAGATTAAAAAAATCATGGGAAAAGAGCGTCTGGCTTATTGGGCGAACTGGCCGGATTTTATAAAATCTGACACTACAGGTGCATGGAAGCAGGCTTCTTCATGGCATTATGTAAACATTGATCCGATGACTGATTTTAAAGCTTTTGAACAAAATCTAAAAGCACAGGCAGGACCAAGCCTTTATACTCAGGTAAATACATTGTCCAGCCAGATCAAAGACAAAAACACTTCTGAAAAAGACAGAAAAATTGCCTTAATCTTCCTTATCCACATTATGGGAGACCTTGCACAGCCACTTCACGTAGGAAGAGCTGAAGATTTGGGTGGAAACAAAATCAATGTTACCTATTTCGGGGAAAAAACCAATTTACACTCTGTTTGGGATGGAAAATTAGTAGATTCTCAAAAATACAGCTACACTGAATATTCCAAGCTTTTAGATATCAAATCTAAAGAAGAAGTAGCACAGATTCAATCCGGAACACTGGAAGACTGGTTGTATGATTCTCATAAAATCGCCAACAAGATTTATGCACAGACTCCAAACGATTCTAAGTTATCTTATGACTATCAGTATAAATTCAATGAAACAATGGAAAGACAATTGTTGTACGGAGGATTGAGACTGGCAAAAGTATTGAATGAGCTTTTCTAAGTAGAATTTCGAGTTGCAGGTTTCGGGTTTTTAACCCAATACAATTTAAAATATAACTCTTAGAGATAAAAACGGGACTTCGGTTTCGTTTTTTTTGTTTAAAGTTTAAGGAATTGACAGGTTTCTCGAATGAATGCCAGGGTTTTGATTACTAATTTAAATTTTATTTTCAAAACAAGAAATAACATAAAACACTTTATATCAGTGAATTAAATTATTTTAAATGTACATTAATGTATTTTACTTTATATATTGTACAAAAAATATTGCACCTTGTGTAACCTTTTTACCTTTTCATACGTATATATTATAGTAACTCTTTTTTGAGGATAAAATAAATGAGACAATTAAAAATCACTAAGCAGGTTACCAACCGGGAAACTGCTTCATTAGACAAGTATTTGCAGGAAATTGGTAAAGTGGAACTGATCACTGCGGACGAGGAAGTAGAATTGGCACAAAGAATACGTGCAGGTGACAGAGCCGCACTTGAGAAATTAATCAAAGCCAACCTTCGTTTCGTAGTATCTGTATCTAAGCAATACCAAAATCAAGGTCTTTCTTTACCCGATTTGATTAATGAAGGTAACTTAGGATTAATGAAAGCGGCAAAAAGGTACGATGAAACTAGAGGTTTCAAATTTATCTCTTATGCAGTATGGTGGATCCGTCAATCAATCCTACAGGCATTGGCTGAACAGTCAAGAATTGTAAGACTACCATTGAACAAGATTGGTTCTATCAACAAAATCAATAAAGCATACGCTCACCTTGAACAGGAAAATGAAAGACCACCTTCTCCGGAAGAATTGGCTGAAGTTCTTGACATGAGCGAGGAAGATATCAAAGAATCTATGAAAAACTCCGGAAGACACCTGTCTATGGATGCACCTTTAGTAGAAGGTGAAGATTCTAATCTTTATGATGTATTACGTTCAGGAGAATCTCCAAGTCCTGATAAAGATCTGATGCTGGAATCTCTACAAATCGAGATTGAAAGAGCATTGAATACTTTGACGCCAAGAGAGGCTGATCTGGTAAGATTGTACTTCGGACTGAACGGAAAACACCCAATGACTTTAGAAGAAATTGGTGAAACTTTCGATCTTACAAGAGAGAGAGTTCGTCAGATCAAAGAAAAAGCAATTAAGAGACTAAAACACAATACCAGAAGCAAGATTCTTAAATCTTATCTGGGTAAATAATTTTAGCGTAAAAAATTTTATAGGCGGAGTCTGGTTTCAGGCTCCGTTTTTTTATTGATGTAACATTTTTCAAGGTTTGTTCAACTAATTAAAATCATATCCTTTAATCTCTTGTGTTAGAATTGAAATGATTAATTTTAGTTGCTTTGGATATGAAGCTGATTTTCAACCAAAACAAAACATACTATGAAAAAAATACTTTTCGCTTCTATTCTGGCTTTATCTCTGCTTTCCTGCGGAGAAAACAAATCGCAGCAGGCTCCTGTGATAGAAAACGCAGTTGACAATGCTGAGTCTTCAGTTTCAGGAACTATTAAAAAAAATACCAGATACTCCTCACGTGAAGGAAACCTTGTTCATGAAATCTATCAGGAGCTGATAAAAAATGATAAAACTTTACAGGATCTTGATACAAGAATAGAAAATATTCAAAAGGAAGCTGAAAACTCCATTTCGGAATATGATGATATTATCGGTAAATCGGAAACCTACTATAATGATGCAATGGCACTATCAAATTCGGTAACCGATTCTGTTACAAAAAAACAAATTGAAAAAGAGATAAAAGCAAGCTCTGAAAAATACGATATAAAAACACAAACTATCCGAGACCTCATCGCCAAAATAAAAGCAAATAGGACCACACTTCATGATCAATACCTTGTATTCAAAATCAGAAAAACGCTTCCTGAAATTGAAAAATACCAAACCGCTCATCCACTGAAAGCAGACAACCTCAATCAATTTATCAATAAGCAGAATCAACTTCTAGAAGAATTGAAAAAATTAAAATAAAAACCATTACACCTCATGAAATATACTACCCAATGGCTTACCGATAAAAGCCGAGTGAAAGAACTCGTAGACTTTTTCATTACCCATAAAACAGATGCTTACATTTCTCATGGCGAAATGATGTCAGGAAGAGCTATAGATTCACACCACTGGAATCCAGATCTTGAACTGATTCTGACAGAACAACTAATCACTGATTTTAATTCTGACGGGAACTCCAAACTGAATATTCTGATCGCTGAAAATGAAAATGGAGAAATTGTCGGCATGATGGTTTTCAACGTCATCAACAGTCCTTTTAAAAAATATGCAATTCTGGAGGATATGCTCCTGGATCAGTCTGTGAGAGGTCAATCCCTGGGAAGTACTCTTTTGGAGAAAGCCATTCATGAATCTAAAAACTGGAATATCAGTTTCATTTTGCTGGAAAGCGGAGTCAATAATCATGGTGCTCACAACTTTTTCAGCCGATATGGTTTTAAAAAGGTATCAGAGAGTTATATTTTAACGCTATAAGTTACCATTAGACTGTCATAAAAAGATATACCAATAAGAATCTTTCACCTCTTTACGTTTTAAATAAAACTAAGCCTTATGAACACCATTTCAATCATCGGAGCCGGAATCGGAGGACTTACCCTCGGAAATGTACTGAAAAAGCATCAATATGATTTTACGATCTATGAATCTGCTCCCGAAATAAAACCTGTAGGAGCCGGAATTATGATGGCCGTCAATGCCATGCAGGTTTTTGATCGTTTGGGCTTAAAAGAAAAGATTGAAAATGCAGGTAATAAAGTTCATAGAATCGTTATCGCCAATGAATCTTTACAGACCATCACCAAAACAGAGATTATGGAACTGGAATTTCAGTACAATTCCTGTAACGTTGCCATTCACCGGGCTGAGCTTCAGAAAATTATGGCTGAAAATTTAAACCCAGATTCTATACAACTGAACCATTCATTACAAAAAATAAGAAAAGAAGAAAACTATATTTTAGATTTTGAAAATGGAAAACGGATTGAAAGTACAATCGTTTTTGGAGCCGACGGTATAAAATCTCCTATCCGTAATCAGATCCTGAAAACAGGTATCATACGGAACTCTGGGCAGAAATGCTGGCGTGGCCTGGTAGATTTTGACCTTCCGGAAAAACACCATCAGGAAGCTTTTGAAATGTGGGGAAAAGGAAAACGTTTCGGTTTTGTAAAAATTTCTGATAAAAAAGTGTACTGGTATGCCTGTGTCAATGAAAAAAGCTTTGGAAAGGATTTGAAAATTGCAGAGATCTTTAAAGATTTTGATGCTTTGGTTTTAAAAATTATTGAAGCTACCACCAACGAAAATATTATCTGCAACACAATTTCTGACCTCGCTCCTATTCCTCAATGGTATTCTGAAAATCTTTGTCTGATTGGTGATGCGGCCCACGCTACAACTCCCAATATGGGACAAGGTGCCTGCCAGGCCATTGAAGATGCTTATATCATTGGAAGATTACTGGAAGATCATCAGGATTTCAATGCTATTTTCAAAAAGTTTCAAGGGATCAGAAGAAAAAAAGTTGACTCTATCGTCAATACAAGCCGTACCATCGGAAAGGTTTCTCAATGGGAAAGAGGAAATTCAATCCGGAATTTTCTGATGGGCTTACTACCGGAAAGTATGAATCAGAAAATGGCGAGAAAAATCATAGAACTGGAAATGTAGGTCATTATTGTTAGAATCGATAAAAATTAAAAAATCATAAACAATTTATTAATAACAACTAAAACTTAAAAACATGAAAAAAATCTTTTATGTATTGCTCCTGCTCATAGGAGTACATACAGCACGAGCACAGGAGGTCCCGGTACTGGACAGAGGTTTATTCTTTGGTAACCCGGAAATTTCAGGAGGACAACTGAGCCCGGATGGAAAATGGATTTCCTTTACAAAAGAATATGAGGGGATTATGAATATCTGGGTAAAAAAAATTGATGAGCCTTTTGAAAAAGCACGTCCTTTAACAAACAGCAAACGCCCGTTGAATGGATATTTCTGGACAGAAGACGGAAAATATATCCTGTATGTAAAAGATAATAACGGAGATGAAAACATGAATATTTTTGCAGTAGATCCTATGGCAAAAGTGACAAAAGGAGTTCCGGAATCAAGAAATATAACACCGCTTAAAGACGTTACTGCAAGTATTTATCTGGCAAGCAGAAAAGATCCTGATTTACTAATGATTGGTTTGAATAACCGTGATAAAGCATGGCACGATTTATATTCACTGAAGATTTCTACAGGACAGCTGAAAAAGATTTACGAAAATACAGACCGTATTACAAGCTATGAATTTGACTGGGATGAAAAATTGAGGGTTCTTTCTAAAACGGATGATAAAGGAACCACACAGTTTTTTTACAAAGAAGGCGATAAGCTGACTCCTATTTACGAAACATTGGTAACGGAAAGTGCTTATATATCAAACTGGAACGAAGACAATTCTAAGTTTTATCTGGTAACCAATAAAGGAGATCTGGATAAATCTGCACTATTCCTGATGGATCCG
This sequence comes from Chryseobacterium indologenes, assembly GCF_002025665.1. GTDB lineage: Bacteria > Bacteroidota > Bacteroidia > Flavobacteriales > Weeksellaceae > Chryseobacterium > Chryseobacterium metallicongregator. The sequence goes on from NZ_CP018786.1 coordinate 2,604,162, forward strand.
AAAACAAAACAGATTACAAAAATAGAAAGTGATCCTAAAGATAAAGTAGATTTTGGAGGACTGTTTATGGACAGAAATACAAGAAAGATGATTTATACGTCTTATACAGGAGATAAAACAGAATATTACTGGAAAGATAAAGCGTGGGAAGCTAATTATAAATTCCTGCAAAGTAAATTCCCAGGAAGAGAGGTTGGTTTTGCAAGTTCTACCAATGATTATTCTAAGTTTCTGGTTTCTGTGGGAGGAGATAAATATGCTTCAGAAGCGTATTTCTTCGATGCAAAGACAAAACAGCTCATATTCCAGTATACGCCAAGAACAGAATTGAAAAAGGTTGAGAAGTATCTGGCTGCAATGACTCCTATCAGCTATAAAAGCAGTGACGGACTTGAAATTCCGGCTTATCTGACTTTACCTGTAGGTTCATCTGGCAAGAATGTTCCTGTTGTTGTTTTGGTTCACGGAGGCCCAAAAGGTCCAAGAGATTATTGGGGATATAACTCAACAGTACAGTTTTTAGCCAACAGAGGGTATGCCGTGCTTCAGCCTAACTTCAGAGCAAGTGGCGGTTATGGTAAAAAGTTCCAGAATGGCGGAGACCTTCAATGGGGAAAACTGATGCAGGATGACATTACCTGGGGCGTAAAATACCTTATTGATCAGGGAATTGCAGATAAAAATAAAGTAGTCATCATGGGAGGAAGCTACGGTGGCTATGCAACACTGGCAGGTCTGGCTTTCACTCCGGATGTATATGCTGCGGGAGTAGATATCGTAGGACCAAGTAACTTATTTACGTTACTGGATTCAGTTCCTGCTTACTGGGAAGCTGCCCGTGCTTTCCTTTATGGGATGGTAGGTGATCCTAAAACGGAAGAAGGTAAAAAACGTATGCATGAGGCAAGCCCTTTATTCAGTGTAGATAAAATCAACAAACCTTTACTGATTGTTCAGGGAGCTAATGATCCAAGAGTAAAGCAGGCTGAGGCAGATCAGATTGTCATCGCGCTTCGTGATAAAGGTAAAAAGGTTAATTATATCTTAGCGGATGATGAAGGTCACGGATTCCGTAAACCGGTAAATAGTATGGCGATGTATGCTGAAACAGAGAAATTCCTCGCTGAAGTAATCGGAGGAAGATATCAGAAAGAAATGCCTGAAAATGTAGCAAAACGTCTGAAAGAAATGACGGTTGATATTTCGAAAGTTACTTATACACCAGCAAAGACTGAAAAAGCCGCAGGAGCTTCTAAATAAAAGCATTTGCATCAATTATATAAAGCCATCTCGTGAAAATGAGATGGCTTTTTTTATTGATTCCGGTCTATATAGAATATATCTTTAGGACCTATAAAAGGGAATAAACAAACTCTTTTTCTAAGCAAATGTATTACATAAAGCTTCTTCAGCGACGAAGTTGCTTCTTTGCCTTCTAAAATTAAACATTACAATTATCTATTCTTTGTGTTTATATACAGTTTGGCAATAACTAACATCTATTTGATCAAAAAAAGCTGCCTCAATGAGACAGCTTTTTTGAATATAATTTATTTGTAATTAATAAGTTAAAGTAACACCCGCACCCCAACCTATTTCTTTATCATAGTTTCCGGAAAAGGATAACCATTTCTGCACAATGTACCGAAGTCCTGTAGAAAACTCACCGTCCGAATTGATGCTAAAGTTCCCTCTCAGCCTTCTGGAAAGCGGTATATCTTCACGACTAAGCTCTAATAATACTTTTCCGTTCTGATCAACACTTGCATCAGCAGTAATCAGCATTGGCAATACATACTGCATACCCACCATCAATGCAAATCTGTTTTTTGAAGCCTTCTGCTGTCCAAACCAGGTCTTTTTACCATGAAATTCCATTCCCAGATCTTCTGCCATCTGTCTCTCCATGATCTCATGATTTTTCTGCACTCTAATTCCTGCATAAGGTAATACCCATTGAAATTTACCTAAGAATCGCCCTACTTTTGCACTTCCTTCAAAATGATCAAAATTCCAGTTGGTATGAAACTCATTCAGATTGGCCCATCTCGGTCCAAACATCGTCATTGTTTCTGCATGGATCTTATTGCTTGCTAAATCCAGCATTGCCATAGAACTGGTCATTTTATTATCCTGTATAAAGTTTTTCCAGGCCAGCTTTCTGTTCGGAAGCTGTGGATTGGGTTTCGAGTTTTCATAACTGAAAATTCTTCCCATCCCTGCCATCATATGGTATAGAATATGACAGTGGAAGAACCAGTCTCCGTCCTGGTTGGCCGCAAATTCTATGGTTACAGTTTCCATCGGCATGATATCCACTACATTTTTCAGCGGAGAATACTCTCCTTTTGAATTGATTAATCTGAAATCATGACCATGAAGGTGCATCGGGTGACGCATCATGGAATTATTATAGAGTTTAATTCTAAGGACTTCTCCTTTTTTGATCAGAATTTTATCTGTTTCTGTAACGGTTTTGTTATCCAGTGTCCACAGATAATGATTCATATTTCCTTCCAGTGTAAATTTCATTTCACGAAGACTGTCTGTGGGAAGAATGGTCTTCTCAGGAGATTTTAAAATATTATAAGAAAGTCTCTTAATCGTTTTTTCTTCCTTCATCTCCATTCCTGAGTGTTGAGAATGATCTTCTTTTTTATCTTCTTTGGTTTTCACTCCCATCATCTCATTGATGTGCTTCGCTGTAGTTTTTCTTTGGTTTTCAGACAATTCCGGATACATCACTTCGTTCATATCCATCATTTGATTTCCCATTGTCATGTTCATCGGTTTCATATTTCCGCTCATCTCCATCATACCGTTCATCATTTTCATTCCTTCAAAAAGCATCAATCTCGGAAGATTGGGAGCTTCAACCTTTTCACCTGAACCCAGCCAGAGAGAAGCATGTCCTATTCTGTCTTCAGAAGTTGCTCTGAATTCAAAACTCTTATTTTCGGGAATGGTAACTTCAATGTCATACGTTTCTGAAACTCCTACAATCAGTCGGTCAACTTCTACTGGTACCACATCATTTCCGTCATTTCCCACTACTTTTATCTTTCCACCGCCATAATTCAGCCAGAAATAGGTAGATGAACCTCCGTTCGCAACTCTCAACCGTACTTTGTCACCAGCTTTTAAGTTAGAATAATCTGAGCTGGGAGAACCATTGATTAAGAATTTATCGTAATACACGTCACTTACGTCCATGGCTTCCATCCTTTTCCATTCATTCAGAGCCTTTGTTCCCAGGTTTCCGGATTTGATGGCTTCCCAGTAACTTTGTACAGCGTTTTTCTTTACCGCATACCAGTCTGTATTGGCCATATGAAGTCTTCTTGCAATCTGCATGGGGTCATCATCACTCCAATCTCCCAGTAATACCGGAATATCAGCATTGTATTCTGTTTTGGGTTCACCTTCTCTTTTCTTGAAAACCAGAATACCGTTCATTCCTATCTGTTCCTGAAGCGCTTCGTGAGAATGGTACCAATACGTTCCGTTTTGAGAGATTCTGAATTTATATAAATGGATTTCTCCAGGCTTTACAGGTTTTGTGGTAAGGTATGGAACTCCATCCTGTTCGTTTGGAAGAATCACACCATGCCAGTGTAATCCTGTATTTTCTTTAAGCATATTGTGCAGATAGATCTCGGCCGTGTCTCCTTCCGTAAAATATAGAGTTGGAGACTGGAGTTTACCATTGATTGCAATTGCTCTTCTGTTTTTTCCTGTAAAATTGACAATCGTATCTTTTACATAGAGATCGTAACGAACTGTTTTTCCTCCAAAAGTAATTCTCCCGTTTTCAGAATTTCTTCTTAAAACAGAACTTTCTGACTTCGGTTTATCTGTAGGGGAATGATCTTCTTTTTCCTCAAGCTCCATCCCGCATTTAGGACATTTTCCCGGTTTGTCTGAAACTACTTCCGGATGCATCGGACATGCATAGGTAATTTGAGAATGGATTGTATTTATTTTTGTTTCTGAGGATTTTGCTTTTGCCTCTGTTATAGATTTCGCTTCCGGTTTGGTTACCGATTTTGACTTTACGGCAGCAGTTTTCTTCTCCAGAGTCATTCCGCATTTCGGACAGTCTCCAGGTTTAGAAGACACCACTTCAGGGTGCATCGGACAAGTATAAACGTTTTTTGTAGTTTGAGCGAAAGTTAATACAGAGAACAAAAGTATCAGAAACATTATCAGCTTTTTCATAATATTTCGAACTTCTTAGAAGTTGCAAAGCTTAAAGTTAATTATAGTTCAAGCCATGCAACTTATTATTTTAAAGAATAGTATGGTAATTATTTAATCTCCGACTTTACACTTCCACATGTAAGCATAGACTTTCCGTAATATGGATTAACGATCTGTTTTTCATCGCTTAGCCAGCTTCCGTCTGCCATTGGGCAATATTGAACATAAACTGGTTTTTCAGAAAGCTTGAACTGCTTGGTCAGAGCAATCATATTATCTGAAAGGTTTAAGAAAGTTTCTCTTTGTGCAGCAATAGTTCTTGCATCGGAAATAACAGAAGCATCTTTTCTTAGAACATTAAGATTTCCTTCTGAAACTACTTTATAATCAATAACAGAAGCTGTTTTAATGAATTCTGTTGCAGCTTTTGAAGTTTTATCCGCATCATCTGAAGCTAACGCTGATTTGATAGCAATATAATTCTGATATAGTTTAGAAACCTGAGCATCCTTTTTAGATTGTGCAGATAATGAAACGATTGAGAATAATGATAAAGCTGCTGTGATGATATATTTTTTCATTGTTTTAAATTTTAGAATTAATTTTTAATAAAGAATAATGGATTACGCATCAGTAAATGCGTCAGTACATGTCGCTCATAACAGTATATGCTTATACCGCAAACGACTGACAAATTCTAAATTCTAAAATTACAATGATTGATGTAGATAGCTATCAGACGGCCTTCAGGTGGTGCATTGATCTGAATTTGAGTAAATTTAGTGGCAGAAAAAGATTTATCAATGAAAGTAAACTGATGTTTCACCGGAATCTCTGAAACAGCACTTAAGAAATCAACATTCAGATAATCAGATTTCTGGGAATCGTCTACTTTTACGATTTTGATCTCCGTTTTGCAACATCCTTTCTTTTCTTTAACACCACATTTCGCACAGATGTCATCCGCTTTCTGACTTACAGAAATAAATTCTTTCATACAATAATGAATGCTAAAAGCTGCTCCGGAAGAAAATCCGAAGTAGAAAATAGAAAACAATATGGCAAGAATCTTTTTCATTAGTAAGACAAAGGTAAAAATATCTCTGAAACCGTTGTTATAGAATTTGGTAATGTTGTTATAAAATTCGGGTAAACAAAAAAGCTTCCGGATTTTCGGAAGCTTTTATTTTATTTTTTGATCTCAATTCTATAGTTTGAATTCCAGTTTCACATTAAAGAAACGCCCTGTAAGACGTACCGGAACAGGATACATATAATTGCTGTTATAGTCCGTGATCCATTGGTTAGCAACAGTGTTGTTGATGTTAAATGCATTGAAAACCTGAACACCTAATGTAAGTTCCTCGAAATTACCCCAGAAACCCGATCTCTTATTTTTTTCTTTCGGATCAATAAATACCTTTGTTAATCCTAAGTCTACTCTTTTATAAGAAGGCAGCGTCTGCTGATAATTATAAGCTGAACCAAAATCAGGTTGTCCATTGCTGTTAAACATTACGGGAGCTCCTGTAGGCAATCCCATCGCATACACTAAGGTAAGGTTTACACGCATAGACGGAAAGCTTGGCATATAATCCTGATAGAACATCGCAAACCTCAACCTCTGATCTGTAGGTCTCGGAATATCCCCTCTTCCATCAATATTCTCATACACCCTTGCATAACTCGCAGATAACCATGAATCTACACCCGGAACAAATTCTCCGAATAATCTGGTATCAATACCATAAGCATATCCTTTAGAATTATTCTGCCCGGAATAACGGATCCTTACATTATCCATATAATATGGAATCAGGTTATCCATTTTCTTATAATAAAGTTCTGTAGTCAGCTTAAAGGGTCTGTCATACATCTGGAACTCGTAATCATTGGCAAGAATTACCTGGATAGAGCGTTGTGACTTTATATTGGAGTTAAAATTACCGTCCAAATCTTTGATCTCTTTATAAAAAGGAGACTGATAGTAAATACCTCCGGAAATTTTGAACAACATATCGCTGTCCCAATCCGGTTTGATCGCAAACTGTGCTCTTGGAGAAAATATTGTTTCTTTATTGAAACTCCAGTTCGCCACACGTACTCCCGCATTCACGAATACTTTACTGGCTCCCCAATAAAACTTCTGTGAATACTGTGCGTATGCTGAAAGTCTTGTAGGCTCAATATTATTTTGCCCGGCAATATAATAAGCAAGCTTAAGATCTCCTGTAGTTCCGGTTCTCGGATCAATGACTTCCGGTCTTGGAATGCTGTATCCTGCAGAATCTACTAATTTCCATTCATTGGTAAGATCTTTCAGATTTTCTTTTTCATATTTAAATCCAACCTCAAAGTCTGTATTAACATTGGGAGAGAATTTTGCTCTGAACTGTGTTCCGTATGTTCTTACAAACAAGTCATTTCTTGCATGTTCTATCTGCCCTCCAACATCGAAAGACGTTACAGGCTGCTGCGTCACAGGATCAAAAGTTTGAAGCTCGTAGGCTGACTGTATTGTGTAATACTCTCTTTCTCTGTTCTGATAAGCAAAGGCATCCAGTGTAAGCTTCCATTTGTCTGCAGGCTTATAGTTCATGGAAAATGTACCCATCATATTTTTATATTGGTCATTTTCCTGCCCTCCATAGCCAATATTTACAGTGATAGGCTGCTGAAGACTTCCAAACGTAACACTTTTCGCTTTAGGAATCATCTGATAATCATTCTTGGAATAATATCCGATGAATGACATCGTGAATTTATCACTCACATGATAATTCAGATAAGACTGAAAATCCCAATACGTCGGGTTAAAATCTGTATCTTCTTTTAAAGTATTAAGAACAAGATTGGTGTTTCTGTATCTTCCGGAAAATAAGGCTGTAAATTTTTTATTTTTGGAAGCCAGGCCTGTTGTCAGCCTTCCTCCAATTAAACTTGCCTCTCCTGAAACTTCAAATTTTTCAGGCTCACGGTAATAGATATTTAAAGCGGAAGACATTTTATCCCCATATTTGGCTTCAAATCCTCCTGCGGAAAAATTCACTGCGGAAACCATATCCGGGTTAATGATACTCATCCCTTCCTGCTGAGAGTTTCTGATCAGGAAAGGTCTGTAGATTTCAATATCATTAATGTAGATAAGGTTCTCATCATAGTTTCCACCACGAACCATATATTGTGAAGACAGCTCGGTGTTGGAGTTTACGGAAGGTAATGTTTTAAGCAATCCTTCAATTCCTCCATTAATAGAAGCTACTGATTTCGCTTCTTTCGCTGAAATTCTTACGTTGGTAAGGTCATTGGTTCTTCCTGTTGCTTTTTTCTGGAAGACAACTTCCTCTATATCGGTTACTTTAGTAGTCGCTGTATCTTTTTTCCTTTGTTGGGAGAAAAACAGTACAGGGACCATAAGGCTTAGCGGTAAAACTAGTTTTTTCAAAAGAAATGTTTTAGAATTTCTAAAATTAATGTTTTTTTAACAATTACAAAATCGATTCTCTAATTCTTGTCAATTTTTGTAACAAATCTTCTAATAAATCTAATCTTAACATGTTGGCACCATCAGATAATGCCGTTTCCGGTGTAGGATGCGTTTCGATGAAAATTCCGTCTGCTCCTACTGCAATTCCTGCTTTGGCAACGGTTTCAATAAGATCCGGTCTTCCTCCTGTAACCCCTGAACTTTGGTTAGGTTGTTGTAAAGAGTGAGTAACATCCAAAATCACTGGAGCGTATTCTCTCATCGTAGGAATTCCTCTGTAGTCCACAATAAGATCTGTATATCCGAAAGAATTTCCTCTTTCAATAATAGCTACTTTCTGATTGTTAGAATCTGTAATTTTCTGAACGGCAAACTTCATTGCTTCCGGTGAAAGGAATTGTCCTTTTTTCAAAGTCACACACTTTCCTGTTTGTGCTGCAGCCACCAATAAATCAGTCTGACGTACAAGGAATGCAGGAATCTGTAATACATCTACATATTGTGCTGCCAATGCTGCATGCTCATTCTCATGAATATCTGTAGTGGTAGGAATATTGAAGGTCTCTCCTACTTTTTTAAGGATTTCAAGAGATTTCTCTTCACCAATAGTTGTGAAAGAATCTACACGGCTTCTGTTAGCCTTTTTGAAACTTCCTTTGAAGATATAGGGAATATTATATTTATCTGTGAGACTGATTACTTTTTCAGCAATTCTTAATGCCATATCTTCTCCTTCAATGATACAAGGGCCGGCAATAAGGAAAAAGTTTTTTGAATCTTTGTGCGAAATATTATCTAAATACTGAATCATTTTGTTGTAATTAAAAAGTTCAGTAAAAATACTGAGAAAGTTTCACAAATGGAAATTATTTGTAGGGTTTAGGGTTTAGGGTTTAGGGTTTAGGGTTTAGGGTTTAGGGTTTAGGGTTTAGGGTTTAGGGTTTAGGGTTTAGGGTTTAGGGTTTAGGGTTTAGGGTTTAGGGAAAGTTAAGAAACAATAATCTGGGCAAAGTATTGCTTTGATTAATTTTTTACAATGCTTGTGGAATGCGAGATTAGATTCCTTCGGAATGACAAACTGTGAGTTTTATTCATTCCTTTATAAAAAATATACTATCTGTGGACTATTATTTATTCAATAGGAACGGGCTTTAGCCCGTTTAATAAAGATAAAATACTCAATTGGCTTTAGCCAAAACCTAAAATAAGCAGAAAATATTTTAATTCATCTTTTTCAAAACCTTCTCAAACGTATTCACATTCCTGCTGGTAAACTGATCTTTAAGACTTTTTTTGCCCAATACTTTTCCAAAGGTAGAATCTAAGGTATTGCCCTTCGGAACCTGCCAGTAAAATATATCATTGATAATCTCTGCCTTTTCATTTTCTGCCTGTGCAGCTTTCTGAAATTCTTCCATCAGAACTTTTTCAACCCCTGGAATTCCAACAAAACCATAAATATGAAGTTCATCATTTTTTTCGAAAGGAATACTGTTCCAGAAAACCTCAGTTTCTTCCTGAGATTTTACAAACAAAAAGGCTTCATAAGAAAAGTACTCTGACATTGCTTTTTCCAGAATGACCTTTAAATCTCCAATACTTTTATCTGAAGAAAATACAATATTTCCGGAAGCCAGTATTGAACTCACGTCTTTCATTCCGGCATCTTTAAAAACCTGGCACACATCAGCCATTTTCATATTGGTTCCTTTTACGTTGACACCACGGAGAAAAGCACAGTATTTCATTTTTTTCAGGGATTAGGGATTAGATGATAGGTTGCAGGTTGTAAGTTTGAGGGTTTGAGGGTGAAAAAATTATAAGAACTCCTTATTTTTTTAATCTTTAAATGCTTAAATATTTCAATCTTTTAATCAACTCTAATGTACAAATTATAGTCTGTTCCTGAAGGTTTCAGGTGGTAAATTTTTTCTAAAATCTTATTATTACTTTTCAGATGATCTTTCACCCGGAATTCTTTTAAAAGCCTGTAGTGAGTTTTATAATATTCTGAATTTGCCGTATTTCCTTCGTACAGATTCTGGTAAGAAAGAAGATATTTCGGTTTTCTTGTCTTTACGGTATTGATCCAGTAATTTACCTTATCTTTTTTTATTTCCTCCTGAATTTCTTTATCTACCAGCCCAACCTCATCAATCGTTTTTAACCCTGAAAAATAAGGAACATAACCTGCTGGTTCAAGCAAGATCCATTGATTTTTATCTTTTTCATATTGATGTAAAAAGGTACCAATTGTTCTGCGGTAGTTCCATTCCCCATTTCCTGTTGCGATACAGTGAACAGTCTGGAAAACAAGCATGGGGAAAATATAGAATATCACAAGCAATGACAGCCATAGATTTCTCTTTTCTTTCTGTTCCAATACAAAAATAAGAATAGGAACAAAAAGCAAAAGCTGCGGCACCCAGTAATACCAGTCGAACAAGCTTTTCTGAGAAATAAAAATGATTTGTTTTGCCCATCCGAAAAGAAAAATCATCCACAAGAAGTAGTTTCTCTTCTCTCGTTGTCTGATCAGATAAATAAAGCAAAGCAGTTCAAAAATCAAGACTACAATGGTGAGAGGATTAAAATCTCCCGGAACTTTCAGCATTCCCCAGAAGTTTCCGAAGCTCTTAAAAAAGTAACCAATATGCTGCTGGATCGTAAAGTTCTCGCTATAAAGAAGTTTTTTTGCAGTAATGGTATTATTAACCAGTTCGCCAAAGTAAAACCAGTTGAAGGCAACTGTGGCTAAGACTCCCAGCACTCCGCCAAAAATATAATTCCATCTGATTTTTCTGTTCCAGAATAGATCCACTAGAAATACAATTCCCAGGAAGATTACTGTATCAATCCTTGTAAACATGATTAAAACAGGAAGAAGTGTCACTACCCATTTTTTCCCTTTGTTAAATCCGTAGTACAGCAATGCCATCTCCAGAAAAAACAGAATTCCGTATTCCATTCCAAGAATTGAAATTTTAATGGATGGCGGCAAAATCCCTATCAAAAATATAAAGATAACTTTATGCCATGGATTTTTTAAAACCAAATGAGACAGCCATAACGTTCCTATGGTAAACAGTAAAGAATTAAAAATCAAAAGAGGTTCAATAAAGTTTTCTTTTCCAAAAACAAAATTGAAAATATAGGATACAAATACATACAGATGTGTGGTAGAGGCAGAAATCTTGGTATCTCCATTGAAGCCGATTACTCCATAATCCAACAGGTTCTGAGCAACCCTCCAGGTAATAAATGCATCTTCCTGAATGTAGTGCGTTAATAAAAAAAGAAGCTTAAAAAGAACCGTAGCAATGACGGCATAGATTGGGAATTTGCTATTTTGTGTTTCGGACATTATGTATTTTTACTTTCACAAATATAACCTTAATATTCAGGATTCCCAATAATAAAAAAACGGAACCGAAGTTCCGTTTTAAAGTATTTTTATTTTGTCGCTTTGATAATCGCGTTGGTAATCTGATTTTCCTTTTCTTTTGAATACGTAGAATCATATGGTTCCATGACATCAAATAAGTACTGATAGAACGGCGTGATCTGCTGAACATTTTCAGACTCTTTCATCGCCTTATCTCTGCCCATTTCCTGAAGATCTTTGATAAATACATTGAACTTCTTGTCAATCGGCTCTATGGATTTTACCAGATAAGCATAGGCTTTTTCTTTCTGTCCGATCTTTGTGTAAGCGTCTGTTACTGCAGAAACAACAAGAGAATATTCCATTGGTTTTGTTCTCATTTGTCTTCTCAGATAGCTTTGATCTGCTTTAGAAAGACTTAAATAATAATCATATTCTTCAAAGATCCCTTTCTTAAGTACCTCAGCAAGCTGAAGACCTTTCTGTTCCTGACCTGCAATGATGTATCCTGAAACAATTGAACTTAAAGAACGAGGATCATTATATTTCTCTGCTGGAATTTCTTTCGCTGCAAGATCCAGAATTTCTAATGCTTTAGCTTTCTGTCCGCTTAACGCAAGGGCTGCCGCCGCTCTGCTTGCTGACATTCTGTAGCTGATGATATTGGAAGTAGCCGTTTCATCAAAGTGAGCATTTAAATTCTTGAAGTTCCCCCATCTGAAGTTTTTCACTACATTATAAAGAGAATTAGTATCTACTCTTCCCATATCTCCATCAGCTGTCGGAGGCGTTTGGATAGGAATTAATCTGTAGCTGAATCCGTCAAACTGAAGGTAATCGTTCAGATAGAAAATATTCTCGCTGTCATAAATCCCTCCTGATGAGAAGTTGATCGGACGCTTCCAGTCGAAGTTCGCTAAAAGATCCATCAGAATAAGGTTGTTCTTATAAAGTGTATTTCCTTTGTAAGTAATCATGATTTGATTGGCTACATTCGGAAGATCTTCTTTGTTGATGATTCCAGCTTTTAAAGCATTTTCTTTATTTACAGGAAGGATGAATTTGTTTACCGGAAGGATATTGTATTTTTCGAATTTCTCTTCTCCAAAATACATTTTCAACAATTCGTCTTTTTCAGGAGATTTGAATTTAATGAATTCAATTGCTTGCTTCAATGTTAAAGAATCCTGAGTAAGATACTTTCTGAACGATTGGAATTCTGTTTCCGGAGCTCCCTGTTCTTTCAGCATAGAGAAAACACCTTCCCAATCTTCCTTCTTCATCATATAAATCTGGTCATTTACTCCATCTCTGTAATCATCGTGTGTCAACTGGCTAGGAATACCCATAGCGTTGTACGTTCTTCTTTTCACCTGATCCAGATTCCATGGCGTTGAAGCAAGGGTAAAGTTCACTACCTTCACATCATCTCTGAACTGCTCTGTTTCCTGAATAGCCCAAACCGGATAAGTATCATTATCTCCGTACACGAAAAGGATATCGTTTTTCGGTAATGATTTTAATACTGAATATGCATAATCATACGCTGTATATCTGTCGCTTCTGTCATGAACATTATAGTTTTGGAAGCCCATCATGAAAGGTACTCCTAATAAAACCACTCCTAAAGCAATGTTAGCTCCGTTTGATTTTATTTTAGACTGTAAGAACCATAGGATGGCTCCTGCTCCCAATCCAATCCAGATCGCAAACGCATAGAATGAACCTACCATTGCATAATCTCTTTCTCTCGGTTCAAAAGGTTTTACTCCTGTATAGAAAACAATCCCTACACTTGTCAAAATGAATAAAGATAACAAGGCATAGAATCTTCCGAAGTCTCTGTTCAATTGGAAAAAGAATCCGATCAAACCTAAAATTAATGGAAGGAAGAAGAATTTTACTGTACTTTCATTCTTGAATTTAGCAGGCATTTTATCCTGATTTCCTACAGTAGCATTATCAATGAAAGGAATACCGGAAATCCAGTTTCCTTTTGTGCTTTCCATGTTTCCTTCAAGGTCATTTTGTCTTCCTACGAAGTTCCACATCAGGTATCTTACAAAGTAATATCCGTTCTGGAAAGTAATAAAGTAATCCATATTCTGAAGTAATGAAGGCTTCTGAACATTGATCAGGTTATAAGGTTTTACTTTCAGATAATCTGAAGCGGTAATGGATTTGTCTTCATATTTAGCTCTCAGCTCATCAAAAATCTGCTTAGCCTGTGGATTGTCTGCCACATCTTCATTACCATAGTTGAATGTAAAATCAGGAGCACCATACATAGAAATATAGTTTGCCATTACATCCTTATCCTCATTAAACATTCTTGGCATTAAGCTCACCTGAGACTTGTTGAATACATAATTGAAACGGTCTCCGGTTTTTCTGTATGTTCCGGTTTTTTCGTCTTTTTCGTAGATCTCTCCGGTTTTTTGTGTTTTAAAACTTCCGTCTTCATTCTTTTCAATTCCGTTAGCATCAAGGAATGCCGTGTAGTTTTGCCCGTAAATTGTAGGCCAGTCACCATACTGCTCTCTGTTATAATAATCCAGCATACCAATTGCTGTATCAGGATCATTAAGGTTCATCGGTGGATTTGCGTTGGCTCTGATAGGAATAACCATCCAGCAAGAGAACCCAATCATCATGAAAACTACAGATAATGCAGCGGTCTGATAGATATTTCTTTTTGCTTTTCTTGCATACTTAATTAAGAAATAGCAAATCGCTACCATTAAAATAAACGCTGCAATTGTTCCTGAGTGGAAAGGAAGTCCAAGACCATTCACAAAGAAAATCTCAAGTCTTCCGAACATCGTCATAATTAAAGGGAAGATAATTTTGAAAACAATAATCAAAATCCCCAGTGTAATAAGGTTTGCCCAGATAAAGTTTTTCCAGGTAAACTTATAATTTCTTGCATAGTAAACCAGACATACTGCAGGAATCGCTAGCATACACATCATGTGCACTCCCACAGAAAGTCCTAAAATAAAGAAAATAAGAATAATCCATCTTTCACTGTCTCCCGCTTGATACTCATTCTCCCATTTGGTGATTAACCAGACCAAAAGCGCAATAAACATAGAAGCCATAGAGTAAACCTCTCCTTCTACTGCCGAAAACCAGAATGTATCTGAGAACGTAAAGCAAAGTGCTCCTATCGCTCCGGCAAATAAAATAGAGATTTCCTGATGTTTTGTAATTTCTTCAAAATCTTTGTTTAAAAGCCTTCTCACAAAATGAGTGATCGTCCAAAACAAAAATAAAATAGTCAGCGCACTGAACAATGCAGACATCGCGTTGATCACGATAGAATAGTTTTCGCCTTTCCCTAATGCAAAAATGGCTGCCACGGCACCCACTATCTGGAATAAAGCAGCTCCGGGAGCGTGCGTTACTTCAAGTTTTACTGCAGAAGAAATGTACTCGCCACAATCCCAGAAACTGAAATTGGGTTCTATGGTGGACAAGTACGTGAAAAAAGCAATGACGAAAATCACCCATCCTGAAACGGTGTTCCATTGCCTAAAAGTCCAATTTTTCATAGTATTAAATCAATTATGCGAAAATAAGGCTTTTATCTTATTTTATGCGGGTTTTAACAAAATTTAAAAATTTTGGCGTAGTATTTGCGATTATACTCGTGTCAAAACTGAAAATACTAAAATATTTTTTTACAAACTATGCCCTAGAAATCAAACAAAAGTTTAGTAATTATTTATTTTTTTGTATTTTTGCAGTCAGATTTTTATTGAAAATAACAAATAATGAGTAATGTTTACGATAATATTCTTGGCCTAATAGGACACACTCCTATGGTGAAGCTAAATACTGTTACAAAAGATATTCCAGCAACCGTATACGCCAAGTTAGAATCATATAATCCTGGACATTCCACCAAAGACCGAATCGCACTTCATATTATAGAGAACGCAGAGAAAAAAGGCCTTTTAAAAGAAGATTCTGTAGTTGTAGAAACTACTTCCGGTAATACTGGGTTTTCTATTGCGATGGTATGTATCATTAAGGGATATAAATGTATTCTTGCAGTAAGTGATAAAACAAAACCTGAAAAAATTGCTTATCTGAAAGCATTGGGGGCCACGGTGTATATATGCCCGGCCAATGTACCGGCGGATGATCCCAGATCATATTATGAAGTAGCTAAAAGAATCGCTCAGGAAACCCCTAATTCTATTTACATCAATCAATATTTTAACGAACTTAATATTGATGCACACTATCAGACAACAGGTCCTGAAATATGGGAACAGACAGAAGGTAAGATCACTCACCTTTTCGCTTGTACAGGAACTGGTGGTACACTGTCTGGTTCTGCCAAGTTTTTGAAGGAAAAAAATCCTGATATCAAAATCATTGGTGTAGATGCTGATGGTTCTATCCTTAAAAGCTATCACGAGACAGGAGAAATTCATAAAGAAGATGTACATCCTTATCAGATCGAAGGAATGGGTAAAAACCTGATCCCTTCTGCCCTGCTTTTCGACAAGGTGGATGAGTTTGTAAGGGTAAATGATGAAATGTCCGCGTACAGAACCCGTGAAATTGCTTTGAAAGAAGCTATTATGGGAGGTTATACTACCGGAGCTGTAACGCAGGGATTGATGCAGTATGCCCAATCTCATGAGCTTACAGAAAATGATATAGTTGTTTTAATATATCCTGACCACGGTTCCCGATACATCACTAAAGTATACAGTGATAAATGGATGGCTGAACAGGGATTTGTCAACAACTGTGTTCACAATTACGACGAAGTTTTCAAAACGGAGTTTATCAAATAAGAACGAATAAAATCACGATACAAATAAAGCCTTTTGCGTGTTCAGACAAAAAAGGCTTTATTACTTAAAAATTACGATACAATGTTGGATATTTTTGAAAGAATAAAAGAAAATCCAGGACCACTTGGACAATTTGCAGATTATGGTGAAGGCTATTTTATTTTCCCACGATTAGAGGGACCCATCGGCCCTAGAATGCAGTTTCAGGGTAGAGAAGTAATTTTCTGGAGTGCTAATGATTATTTAGGATTGTGTAATCATCCTGAAGTAATAGAAGCGGATGCAAAAGCGGCTGCAGAATACGGAATGTTCTATCCAATGGGAGCAAGAGCAATGTCTGGAGAAACAGATCAGCACCTTCAGCTGGAAAGAGAATTGGCAGACTTCGTAAAAAAAGAATCAGCATATCTATTGAATTTCGGTTACCAGGGAATGGTTTCTACCATTGATGCTTTGGTAAGCAGAAATGATGTTATTGTTTATGATATGGATTCTCATGCCTGCATCGTGGATGGAGTAAGACTTCATTCCGGTAAAAGATTTACCTACAAGCACAATGATATGGCAAGTCTTGAGAAAAACCTTCAGAGAGCAACCAAGGTGGCTGAAGAAACAGGAGGAGGTATTCTTGTGATTACAGAAGGTGTTTTCGGAATGAGAGGACAACAGGGAAAAATCAAAGAGATCTGCGATCTTAAATCCAAATACCAGTTCAGACTTTTAGTAGATGATGCTCACGGTTTCGGAACACTTGGAACAACAGGTGCGGGTGTAGGTGAAGAGCAGGACTGTAACGATCAGATTGATGTGTATTTCTCTACTTTTGCTAAATCAATGGCAGGTTTCGGAGCATTCCTTGCGGGTGACAAAGAAATCATCAGATATCTGAAATTCAACCTGAGATCACAAATCTTCGCAAAATCTCTTACAATGCCAATGGTAATCGGAGGATTGAAAAGACTTGAGCTATTGAGAACAAGACCTGAGATCAAAGCTAAACTTTGGGAGAATGTTTACAAACTACAGAACGGACTTACAGAAAGAGGATTCAATATTGGAGACACTAATACTTGTGTAACTCCGGTAATGATGCAGGGAACTCCTGTAGAAGCTACTCTATTGGTAAAAGATTTAAGAGAAAATTACGGTATCTTCACCTCTGTGGTGGTATATCCGGTCATTCCGAAGGGAATGATTCTTTTAAGGCTTATTCCTACCGCTTCTCATACCGATGCAGAGATCAACGAAACTCTGGCAGCGTTTGAAGCAATTCATGATAAATTAGTAGGTGGCTACTACAAAGAGCAGGAACAAAAATTACTGCAGGAACAAGGATTAAGTTTTAAACCAATTTAATCTTAAAAATAAAAAAAGCCACTGATTGATTCAGTGGCTTTTTTATTTAATAACTATAAAGCAAATGAAACTTAGAGGTTACACACTGGGAATTTTATCAGCCGTTTCATATGGTTTGATTCCTATTTTTATCCTGCCTGTTAAGCAGGCACACTTTTCAATGGACATCACGCTGTTTTACAGATTTTTCTTTTCGGCTCTAATGGTGGGAGGATATTTGCTGTATTCCAGAGAAAGTTTTAAAATCAATAAAAAAGAAGCCTTAATTCTGGCTATCCTTGGAATCTGCTATGCCCTTTCTTCAGAGTTTCTGTTTTTAGGATATGATTTCCTCACGCCAGGAATTGCTTCTACCGTTTTATTTATTTATCCGATTATTGTAGCACTCATCATGCTTTTCTTTTACAAAGAGAGATTGACCAGGCTATCGGGAGCATCTTTACTTCTTGCTTTCGCTGGAGTCATTGTTTTATGTTTAAAAGGAAACGGACTGGAAATTAATTTTGCAGGATTGGGAATTGTAATGCTTAGTTCATTGTTCTATGCATTATATATGGTCATTGTCAACAAATCGAATATCAAGGTTTCCGGATTTAAGCTTACGTTTTATTCTATGCTTTTCACCTCAATGTTCTTTATGACCAAAGCTTTGATGGCAAATGAATCGTTTGCTATTCCTTCAACAGAAATTTTTATTAACTTCCTTATTTTTGCATTTCTTACTACAGTTATTTCCAGCTTATGTTTGGTATTTGCGATCAAATATATCGGATCTACTCCTGTTGCTATTTTAGGAGCTTTGGAGCCTGTAGTTGCTGTACTGATCAGTGTCTTGATGTTTCATGAAAAATTTACGCCTAATTTGCTCATCGGGATTACTTTAATTCTTTTTGGAGTTACCCTGAATGTCATTGGTGATCAAAAGAAAATAGGTCATGCTTAACCTGATATAAAAAATAATATAAAAGCCGGGCTTCTTTAGGAGTCCGGCTTTTTGTATAACTTTAGCAAGTATTTTTCTATAATTTTGATTGAGCTTCTGCAAGACTTACCGTTTTTCCCAGTGCTCCAAATTCATGCAAATCTCCAAAAACTTCAATACGGATCGACTGATCAATTCCTCCTACTTTTAAAGGATCAAATCCTGCATTTCTAATAACATCTTCTATATCTTTGTCAACTGAGGTATCATCTGAAGCATAAAACAATACTGCTTTTTCAGGATTACTGTTGGAAGCTCCCGCAAGACTTGCTGCACCCAATGTCCCAAATGCCTTTACCAGCTTAGCTCCCTGAGGAAGCACAGCTCTGTTGAGTTCTCCTGCAGATTCTTTTTCTCCGATAATCTTTTTAAATCCGCCATTTCCATCCGGAGTAATAGGATTGGATACATCAATAATGATCTTCCCTTTCAGAATATTCCCATGATCATTGAAAAATTCTTTGAAAGCACCAAACCCTATTGCCGGAATAATAATATCTGCGGTATTGATTGCCTGATCAATATCCATACTTTTGGCAAAACCATTGGACTGTTGAGCAAAACCAGCAGACTCTTCATCATTTCTTGATGCTACAATCACGTTACGGTTATTATTAACCAAATCATCTGCAATTGCTTTTCCAATGTTACCAAGACCAATAACGGCCACTTTTTTTAATGTTTCCATTTTCTTTTGATTTTTAATAAATTATCTATGTCAAAATTAGTAGGAAAGCCATTCAAAAAAAGACAAACTAGTTTAAGAACTCATCTTGACATTTGGTAAGGCGAATGATGAAACTAGTTTCATATAAAAATTAGTTTTTTATTCTTCTCTGCCGGATTTTGCTTAAAAACTGTGGTGTGATTCCAAGATAGGAAGCAATCTGTGTATTGGGAAGCCAATTCGCCAGGTGAGGATAATGTTTGAGGAAAAACTCATATTTTTCTTCTCCCGTAGCACTTATATTTTGAAGCACCCGATTTTGCAGTTCAATAAATTTTTGCTCAATAATTACTCTGAAATTTTTGTCAAATTTAGGATAATAGGTGTAAAGAAACCAAAGGTCATTTTTTTCAATCTGTAGTACAGTAGAAGTTTCCAGTGCAGCAATGTATAGTTTACTGGGCTTTTTATTATGAAAACTGTCTATATCTACAATCCAGTCGTTTTCTGCAGCAAACTGAAGATTGTGTTCTTCTCCGTTACCATGTATATTGTACATTTTTAAGCAGCCGGAGACTACAAATGTATAATACTGGCAGATCTCGTTTTCTTTAAGAATAAACTGTTTTCGCTTGATTCTTCTTTCAACAAACCGTTCATTCAATACCTCAATTTCATTCTTTGAAAGCGGAATATAGCTTTTAAAATATTCTATAAGCGGAGTGGTTTCTTTTGACATTGTAAATAAAATGTACTTGTTGTATAAATTTTTAGTAAATCATTATTACAATATATCAAAAAAACTGAACATTATAGGAATGAAAGACTCCCAAAAATCAAGTATCTAAAAATATTTTTACATTGTTCTTTTTTGTATCATAAATAATAAAATGCCACACAGGAGTTCGTAGAAGTGAGCTTATTGATAAAATAATATCATATTAAGCTAAAAAAATATTATGCTGGAAAACATTTAAGAAAATAAATCCTTTACTTTCTGGCATAACAAAATTTATCTGATTATATTGCATTGGTCTATTAATAGGTGTTTCCCCCACTGAACTGACCCATGTATATACTTTTAAAAGCCGATGAAAGAATTGCAAAAACTTACCAAAGATCAATTATACAAACAGCTCAAAGATAAATCGGAAAATCTATATAGCATCGCTCATGAAGCTTTGGAAAATAATTTTTTCAATGAAAGCTATTTAGATGAAGAAAGTCTTGCCGAATTTCTCGAAATGCTGGATGATGAAACAGCAGAAAAGATCAAAGATGCTTCTCTGTATATCAACAATGAGGATAATGCACCTGAAATTGTTCTCATAGAAAATGAAGACAGCATTTCTCTTGAATTAATTACCTCTGAAGATGAAGGATACAAAATAATTCTTATAGAAGGTGACCTTCGGTTATCCAAAAAACTGTTTGTGGAAGACTATATTGTTCTTATTGTTACCGGTAATATACAGGCTGAAAATATTATCGTCAACGGTTCATTATATTGCTCTGGAAATGTTACCTCAAAAGTATTGTTTGGTGCTTCAGGAAATGATAATGAAACATATATCGGAGGAAGCATTATGACTTCTCTCATTGCAGAAAACGGACATTACACGGTGGCCGAAGGAAATATTTATTCCAGATACTTAATCAGTTTTCATAATGAAATAATAGGGAAAACCGGAAAGTTTATTGAAAATATAAGCCTTGAAAGACCTGGTGAAATCGGATTGCTGAAAGCTGAAATTCTTGATGAAGACGGATATTTTGACGAAGATGCTTTCTTAACATTTATTGACAGCTATTCTCCGGATGCTTTGTTTAATAAACCTTCTAATTTATTCTAAAATAATTTGCTGCTTCTATGAATTGGAAATAAGAAGAATCAAGAAAATCGAATAGTAATAAAATGCAATATCTCTAAAGACTTTTCCTCACTGTTTATAATCAGGAGAAAAAATTTTTTTCTAAAAAAACTTTGGAATAACTTTGCAAAAAATTTCTGTTGAAAGACCTGCTTCTTATTACTCCGCCGTTTACCCAACTTAATACTCCTTATCCTGCAACAGCTTATATAAAAGGTTTTTTAAATACCAAGAATATTTCAAGCTATCAGGTAGATTTGGGGATCGATGTTATTTTGGAATTATTTTCAAAGGATGGAATTCAGAAGGTTTTCAATAAAAAAATTGACCTCCTGAACACCTCTGAAAACTCTCAGAGAATCTATGCCTTAAGAGAGGAGTATTTAAAAACAATAGATCAGGTTATTACTTTTTTACAGGATAAAACTCCTACACTGGCAAGACAGATCTGCAGCATGAACTTTCTTCCCGAAGCTTCCCGTTTCAACCAGCTGGATGATATGGAATTTGCTTTTGGAAATATGGGACTTCAGGATAAGGCCAAGCATCTGGCAACTCTGTACCTGGAAGATATTTCCGATTATATTGTAGAAAATATTGATGCTGATTTTGGCTTCAGCAGATATGCAGAACGCCTTGGAAAAAGTGCCAATTCTTTTGATGAATTATATTCTAAACTATCTGGTGAACCTACATTTATAGATGGGTTCACTTTAAAAATTCTTCAGGAAAAAATTGAAGCTGTTCAGCCAAAGCTTGTTTGTTTTTCCATTCCGTTTCCTGGTAATTTGTATTCCGGATTCAAATGTGCCCAATGGATCAAAAAGCATTATCCTCACATTAAAATTGCTATGGGAGGAGGATTTCCCAATACGGAATTAAGAGAAGTCAAAGATCAGAGAGTATTCGAATTTTTTGATTTTATTACTTTAGATGATGGTGAACTTCCTCTGGAACTTCTTTACCAGAATTTAGAAATTGCATCTGAGGAAGGTGAGTTTAAAAGAACTTTTCTTCTCGAAAATAAAGAAGTTGTCTACAAGAACAATTCTAAAAGACATGACTTCAAACAGTCTGAAGTAGGAACTCCTGATTATACAGATTTAAAACTTGATCAATATATTTCCGTTATCGAAATTGCCAATCCGATGCACAGTTTATGGAGCGACGGAAGATGGAACAAACTGACCATGGCACACGGATGCTACTGGGGGAAATGTACATTCTGTGATATTTCTTTAGACTATATTAAAATCTATGAACCTATCTCTGCTAAGATTCTGGTAGATCGAATTGAAGAATTAATCAAAACAACCGGTGAGACAGGATTCCATTTTGTAGATGAAGCAGCACCACCAGCTTTAATGAGAGAGGTTGCTCTGGAAATTCTCAGAAGAAATCTTGTGGTTACGTGGTGGACCAATATCCGTTTTGAAAAAAGCTTTACCCGTGATTTATGTTATCTCCTGAAACTTTCGGGATGTGTTGCGGTTTCCGGTGGTCTGGAAGTGGCCAGTGACCGATTGCTGAAGTTAATTGATAAAGGAGTTTCTGTGGAACAGGTTGCTAATGTAACCAGAAATTTTACAGAAGCAGGAATTATGGTTCATGCTTATCTGATGTATGGCTACCCTACCCAAACGATTCAGGAAACAGTAGATTCTCTGGAAATGATTCGACAGATGTTTGAGATGGGAATTCTTCAAAGTGGATTCTGGCATCAATTTGCGATGACTGCTCACTCACCCGTTGGAATGAGCCCTGAAGATTTTGGGGTAGTTCCGGTAAAACAGGAAATTTTGTTTGCCAATAATGATATTGACTTTAAAGATAAAACCGGAATCGATCACAACAAGTTCAGCTTCGGATTAAAAAAATCTCTGTTCAATTATATGCATGGAGTAAATTTCGAGTTACCGCTTCAGGAGTGGTTCGATTTTAAAATTCCAAGAACAACCATTCATCCGGATTATATTCACGACTGTCTTTTGGAAGATGGACAGTTTAGTCTGAAAGCAAATTCAAAAGTTGTCTTTTTGACCAAAAATGTAATCGCTGAGAATCGCGTAAAAAATAAAAAGAAATATTCTGGTACGTATACGCTTCTTACATTCCACCTAAAAACCAATATTGTGAAGATTGAACTGGAGCAGGAAAAGGCAGAATGGTTGATGAACATACTGGAAGAGAATGCGATTGAAAATTCTAAAAAACCTACAATTCAGCAACTTAAGAGTCAATTTGAAGAAAATTTCGATGATTTTGAGTTATTCTGGTTCTCAAAACCGATACAGCAGTTGAAAGAAAATGGGGTGATTTTAAGTTTATAAAAATTTCTGCTTTTTTCTCAGGGATTTTTAAAAAAACATAATTTTCTATAAATTTTTCTTTTTCTGAACGAATTACATCTGTTTCTATAGAATTATAATCTCCCACAGCTTACGCGGATTTACACAGATTTTTATTTAAGAGAATAAAGTTTTTTTTCGTTTCGAAAAAATCAAGTCCAAATTTTTAACTACTATATATAAACCGGCAAAATATTACCATCCTCTGGAGGGTGGCGAAAATTCAAAGAATTTTTGACAAGGTGGTTTAAAGTAAATTATATAAGTTTTGGCTAAAGCCAATGGAAATTTGATCCTTAATAAATAAACGGGCTAAAGCCCGTTTCTATTGATATAAAAATATATTTCTTTTAATTAGGCGTTTCTTTTGTTACAGTCCCCACTGATACTTTCTCCTGTATTTTAATAAAATTAGGATCCATAATCGCCATACGTTCAGCTAATGCTTTATAGGTTGGGAATTTTAAAATAGAAGCTCTCCCGGACATTTCCTTGTATATGGTAAATGACTTCCCTCCTGCTGTTTTTAATTGCTTTGTGGTCGTGATATATCTACCGATAAGTTTACTCTTAGCATCATAGATTTCAATGTCTATTGGAGTCTTATCCATGATGGTATCTTCTGAGCCAAAACTTACAGGAAGATTCGTAAAATATCCTACCGGAACACCATTACTAAGAATCTCTCCTACTTTATTGACCTCAATATTCATCTTATCAATTTTCTTTCTGATAGCATACGCATCTTTCGTTTTAGTATCCAGCTTTCTTTTGGGTACATTTGAAAAAAGTTCATCGAGATTTTTGACATTGATTCCTTTGTTATCAATGATTTTAAGATCTTTAACTGAAGTAAAGACGGCAGATTTTTCTTCTCCGGAAAATGCAGAAGGTGATGAATAATCAATTTCGATTGTTTTATCCCTGTTATATACTCTGTTGACACTGATATAGCTGTCGCGAACAGAATCAACGATGCTTTTGTCAATGAATTTTATCGTATAGAGCGGAGTCTCTTTTAAATCCATAAAAGTATATTCGCTGGATTTGTTGGAGAGCTTAGCTACCGGAATACCGTCAAGATTAATAATTCCTCTCTTGGTTTTAATATTCTGAGCATGGAGGAAAACACCCAGAACTGTAAAGAATATGATTATGCCTTTCTTCATACCATCAGACTTTTACATAAATAAAAAAAGTGTAACACAAAGTTACACTTTCTTGAAAATATATTTAGCTTTTCATTTAATTATTCACAAAGGATAATACCTTTATTATGATTAAATTCTACAACACCGCTTTTGATAGCATAAGCAAAAACAGAGTCTTTTCCAGTTTCTTTAGTGAAGTTTTTAGCATAAGCCTCATCAATAGAATTAGCAAAAAGCTTTACATCACCTCCGATTAAAGAAGAAACAATTCCTGCGTGGTTTTTCATGATGTGAAATTCACCATTTTTTCCAGGCAATAATACTGAGTCTACTTCTCCTTCAAAAACTACGTATTCTGGTGTTAAAATTTTTATATTCATTTAATTTAGATTAAAAGATTAAAAGATTGAAGATTAAAAGATTTTTGACAAACATTATATGTCTCTCATCTCATGTCTAAAAATCTTATGTCTAATTATTAAGCGTTTTCAGCTAACATTTTTTGTCCTGCTTCGATAGCTTCTTCGATGGTTCCTTTCAAGTTGAAAGCTGCTTCTGGTAAGTGATCTAATTCACCATCCATAATCATGTTGAATCCTTTGATAGTATCTTTGATGTCTACCAATGATCCTGGGATACCTGTAAACTGCTCTGCTACGTGGAAAGGCTGAGATAAGAATCTCTGAACTTTTCTTGCACGGTATACAACAGCTTTATCTTCTTCAGAAAGTTCTTCCATACCAAGGATTGCGATGATATCCTGAAGAGCTTTATATCTTTGAAGGATTTCTTTTACTCTTTGAGCACAATTGTAGTGATCATTACCTAAAATTTCAGGGTTTAGGATTCTAGAAGTAGAAGAAAGTGGATCTACCGCTGGATAGATACCTAATGAAGCAATCTTTCTGTCAAGTACTGTAGTTGCATCCAAGTGAGCAAACGTAGTTGCAGGAGCCGGGTCAGTTAAGTCATCCGCAGGTACGTATACCGCCTGTACTGAAGTAATTGAACCATTTTTAGTTGAAGTAATTCTTTCCTGCATCGCACCCATTTCAGAAGCAAGTGTAGGTTGGTAACCTACCGCTGATGGCATACGACCAAGAAGTGCAGATACCTCAGAACCAGCCTGTGTAAAACGGAAGATGTTGTCTACGAAGAAAAGTACGTCTCTACCTTGTCCGCTTTCTCCACCATCTCTGTAGTACTCAGCCAATGTAAGACCAGAAAGTGCTACTCTAGCTCTTGCACCTGGCGGCTCGTTCATCTGTCCGAAAACGAATGCAGCTTTTGAATCTTTCATAGCTTCTAAGTCTACTTTAGAAAGATCCCAACCTCCGTTTTCCATAGAATGCATGAAATCATCACCATACTTGATAATACCTGATTCCAACATCTCTCTCAAAAGGTCATTTCCTTCTCTCGTTCTTTCACCTACTCCAGCGAAAACAGAAAGACCTCCGTGTCCTTTTGCAATATTGTTAATCAACTCCTGGATCAATACTGTTTTACCTACACCAGCACCACCGAACAATCCAATTTTACCTCCTTTTGCGTAAGGCTCAACTAGGTCGATTACTTTAATACCTGTAAATAAAACTTCTGCTGAAGTTGATAATTGATCAAATTTTGGAGCTGGTCTGTGAATTGGAAGACCACCATCCTTAGAAATATCTTGAAGTCCATCGATAGCATCACCAACAACGTTGAATAGTCTTCCGTTTACTGCCTCTCCGATAGGCATCATAATAGGATTTCCGTATCCAATTACGTCTTGCCCTCTTTTAAGACCGTCAGTAGCGTCCATTGCGATACATCTTACTGTATCTTCGCCAATATGTTGTTCTACCTCTAAAACTACTTTTTCACCGTTTTCTTTTGTAATTTCTAACGCGTCATAGATTGCTGGAACAGCTTCCACATCTGTGAAGACAACGTCGATTACCGGACCAATAATTTGAGAAATTTTACCTTTAATTTGGTTTGCCATTGCTAAATTTTTTCTTGGTGCAAATATAGTGATTCTTCATAAACCCGCAATTGGTAAAAAAAAGATTTTTATCATGCTTTTGAAGAGATGAATGAGTTTGTCATTTACTATGTAAAATTCAATATTTATCATTATATTTAACAGCAAATTTGCAATTCATTAAGTTGTTATTATTATAGTATTATATAATGTAGGATTTTTTTCAAAATTTTTCATTTTCAAATTTTCAGATTCCCTCCGTTACATTAAAAATAAAGGTTTTATATTTGCAATCAAAATTTTTCCGTTTTGAAAGTTTTCAAGAATTTTACAGATTACTCCTCACAGAAGCCTTTAGCATTGTCTTTAGGAATGTTTGACGGGGTACATCTCGGGCACAAGAGTATTATCGATGAACTGACTAAAATAGGTACAGAAAATAATCTGGAAACAGCAATCCTTACGTTCTGGCCTCATCCAAGATTTGTTTTTAATCCTAATGAAGATTTAAAACTTCTGAATACACTGGAAGAAAAGAAACAACTGGTTGAGAAATATGGCATTGATAATTTGTTCCTGAAAGAATTTGATGAAGAATTCAGAAATCTGACCGGAGAAGAATTCGTACGCCAGATTTTAGTTGATAAACTTAATGTAAAGTACCTTATTATAGGATACGATCATTCTTTCGGAAAAAATAAAAGTGGAAATTTTGAGCTTCTTCAGAAATTATCAAAAGAACTGGATTTTGAAGTAGAACAGATGGAAGCGATTAATATTCATGAAAATAATATCAGTTCCACAAAAGTACGTAATGCCCTGTTAGCAGGAAATGTTAAAGAGGCCAATGAAATGCTGGGATATTCCTACTCTGTTTCAGGAACTGTAGTTCATGGAAAAAAGATTGGGAGAACCATCGGATATCCAACAGCCAATATTGACACTGAATCTATCAAGCTATTACCTAAAAAAGGAGCTTATATTGTAGAAGTATTCGTAAAAGGCAACCAATATAAAGGAATGCTGAGTGTGGGAACCAATCCCACGGTAAACGGAGAAAAACTAACTGTGGAGGTTTATATCCTTGATTTTGATGATGATATTTATGAAGAAAAGATTACGGTAAGTTTCAGGGATTTTCTTCATGATGAAATCAAATTTGAAGGTCTTGACAAATTGATTGAAAGACTGGATGAGGATAAAAGATTAACACAAATATATGAATTCAAGGAGTAATAATTTTGACTTTCTAAGGCTTATTTTTGCAAGCTTTGTTGTCATTTCCCATTCCTATGCTCTTTCAGGAGCGCCTCATGGTGATCTACTGTCACAACTTACCAACGGCCAGATGGAATTTTCTTATCTGGGAGTTCATGGTTTTTTTATTATCTCCGGATACCTGATTTTTAAAAGCCTGCTTCGCTGCAAAAGTCTTCCCGATTTTTACTGGAAAAGACTTTTAAGACTTTTTCCGGCACTATTAGTCGTACTTTTTCTTACGGTTTTACTGGCACCTGCAGTGTATGAAAATACTGTTCCTTACTTACAGAACAAATCTGTTTACACTTATATTCCTCAAAATATCACTTTATTTTTCCGTCAAAAAGGTATTGATGGAGTTTTTGAAAACAATCCTTACAAACACAGTATCAATGGGAGTTTGTGGACTATATGCTATGAATTCAGCATGTATGTCATGGTTTCACTACTCTTCTTTATCAGGGAAAAAACATTTGTGAAAACAGTTGTCATTCTGCTATTTATATCAAGTTATCTCTTAAGTCTTTTTCATCCCTATTTCCTT
The DNA here is from genome assembly GCF_002025665.1 of Chryseobacterium indologenes. Lineage (GTDB taxonomy): Bacteria > Bacteroidota > Bacteroidia > Flavobacteriales > Weeksellaceae > Chryseobacterium > Chryseobacterium metallicongregator. Next base: position 2,632,193 of record NZ_CP018786.1, read on the forward strand.
CACGGATTATTCATGAAAATGGAACTGGGAAGTAATCACTTTTACAATCTGATGTGCTTTTTCGTCGGAGGAATGATCATGACTTACCTGAATACCAATAAAAGAACAGAAAACATTCTTATTATTCTTTCTTTCACTGTTCTTATTGCCAGTGTATATTTAAATATTAATCAGTATACCTGCTATATTACCCTGCCTCTGCTGGTAATTCTTCTTGGGAAAAGCTCTACCCGATATCTTAATAAAGTTGGAGATACTATCGGAGATACTTCTTATGGTATTTATATTTATTCTTTCCCTATACAGCAGACGCTGATGTATTTCTTTAAACTGGATACAGCTATGTTATTTATAATTTCATTACCGCTATCTATTCTGTTAGGATACGTTTCCTGGCATCTGATTGAAAAGAAAGCATTAGAATATAAAGATTTATTAACAAGAAAGGCTATTCTCACTGAATAGCCTTTTAGTTTATTTTAATACTTTTAAGTAGATTTTCTGGGTTTCATTGTTCAGTTTCACATTGGGGAACTGTTTGTCATAATCAATGAAGATATCACCCTTTTCATCTGCTTTTCCATTTCCATCTGAGTCCCAGCTTATGGTTACATAGTATTTTGCCGGACCAGCAGGTTTTGGATTGATTTTACTTTCAGCATCTTTTGGCACCGGAAGATCAATAGTAAATGGTACAGATTTCTGCTCAAATTCTTTCTCTGTAATTAAGCTGGCAGGAGCATCGGCCAGTTTTTCATCCATTCCGTACAGGCTAACCTTTAGTTTTGGATTTTTAATGGTAAAATTCTCCACTCCTGAAAATTCTATTTTAAGATTTTCAGAGGAAGCGGATGCTGCGGATGCTTCAGGAGTTGTAGTTTCTGTAGTACTTTTCTTTACCGGATTGGTACAGCTTGATAGCAGAAATGCACCTGCTGTTGCGAATAATAAAAGGTGGTTTCTCATTTGTTATTTATTTTATTAAGATTAAATATATTATTTCACCGGTAATAGATAACAAATTTCATACCTCAATTTATTTTATTTACTATAAAGAATTTACTTCATTTTGAGCCTTCTTGGTAAGAGATTTAAAAACCAGATCATAGGATTGGTCAATAAGTTTAAAGATCAAATCTCTTTTCAGTCCATCTACTGCCACGGAATTCCAGTGGGTTTTGTTCATATGATAAGCACCTGTGATCTGAGGATATTGCTCACGAAGCTCTGCACTCCACTCCGGATCTGTTTTTACATTGATTGCTAACGGCTGTCTTTCAAGACCCATCAGTAAAAACATTTTGGTATCTACTTTAAGTACAAGTGTTTCGTTATCAAACGGAAAACTTTCCGTAACTCCTTTTTTGGCAAGGCAATAGTCTAAAATTTCGTTGGCATCCATATTCAATATGAGTAATGAGTGATCAGTAATTCGTAATGATTAAATGATATAATTCTTTAATCTTTGATTCAAATTTAGTAAATTTAAGAAAGAAATAATCTCACAAAATCGCAATTATTATGAAAGCTCTGGTAATAGGTGCTACAGGCGCTACAGGAAAAGATCTGGTGAATCAGTTACTCAATGATAAAGAATTTGATGAAGTAGATATTTTTGTCAGAAAACCTGTCGATATTCAGAATGATAAACTGAAAGTTCATGTGGTGAATTTTGAAAAGCCTGAAGAATGGAAAAATATGGTGAAGGGAGATGTGGCGTTTTCATGTCTGGGAACTACCTTAAAAGATGCCGGAAGCAAAGAAGCCCAGAAGAAAGTAGATTTTGATTATCAGTATGAATTTGCAAAAGCCGCAAAAGAAAATGAGGTGGAAGATTATATTCTGGTATCTGCTTATGGTGCAAATCCGCAGTCTAAAATTTTCTATTCCAAGATGAAAGGTGAACTGGAAGAGGCCGTAAAACAATTGCATTTCAATAAGATTACCATTTTTAAGCCAGGAATGCTTGAACGAAAAGACTCTGAAAGAACCGGAGAAGTATTGGGAAGCCGCATTATTAAATTTGCGAATAAACTTGGGCTGTTAGAAAGTAAAAAACCTTTGCCGACCGATATTCTGGCAAAGGCCATGATCAATTCTTCGAAAATAAAAAGTAATGGCTATTCGAGTATTAAGCTGGGGAACATTTTCTGCTTTGCAGAGAAGAGTAATGGATAATGCTTCAACTGATTTTCTGTTTTGTTGCATCAATAATTGGCTTGATCCATTTATAATCCGGTAGTTTTTTAAGTTTCAAAATTAATTCATGGGGAATATTTTCAGTTCCGATCAATGTTCCCGCAATTTGTCCGGCAATTGAAGCATTGGTATCTGTATCTCCACCCGAACTTATAATTTGTTTCAACATTTCTTCCAGACCTAAATCAATAATTTTGGTTGAACAGTAAATTGCAAAAGGAACCGAATTAACAACATAGCCATTATTGCCCAATTTTGATATTTCTGAAATTGAAGAATTATTGCCTATTGAATTAATTTCGATTAATCTGTCTTTTACACTTGTATCGGGAATTTCCGGAATAATAATATCAAAAAGATTATTGTTTCCATTCCAATCAGAATTTAGAATTGCTTTTATGGAAAGAAAAACAGCCAGGGCTCCAGAAAAAGCTTCATCATTTCTGTGTGTTACCTTACAGGCTTCATAAATATCTTGCCTTGTCATATGTGAGAAAAAAGCAAAAGGAGCAATTCTCATTGCTCCTCCGTTTCCTGCGGCAAATTCTCCAGTTCGTCCTGCCTGGCTCCAATGAATACCAGCTTCAGTATCTAAAATTGCCTTAAGTGTAGAAGCGCCAATTCCTGTTAATTTGCGGCTTCTGTAATATTCTATAAATTTATTGATAAGATTTTCAGGAGTAAAGCTGTCCTCAGACAAAACTTCACAAGTCGCCAAAGTCATTTGTGTATCATCCGTAATACTCCAAACTCTTCGGTTTATGTTTTTTTTCCCTAAATAATAAATATGGGAATCATCGATTTTTATTTCATTTTCATAACTGCTTCCCCACGCATCTCCAATTGCTCCGCTGATGATACAAGCTTCAAACCGATCCAGAAAATCTACGCAATGCATTATTATTTCAGATACTTTGTAATCGCCTGATCTGTAGGATTTGTAGTACTTACAAAAGAATCAATCAGTTTTCCGTTTTCGTCCACCAGGAATTTCGTAAAGTTCCAAAGGATACTTGTATTTTTTACTCCGTTTAATTCTTTCTCTGTTAAAAATTTAAAGATTGGTGCGGTATCATCACCTTTTACAGAAACTTTAGCAGCCATAGGGAATGTTACTCCATAGTTTTTCTGGCAGAAAGCTCCAATCTCAGTATTGGTTCCAGGTTCTTGTCCTCCGAAGTTATTAGCAGGAAAACCTATAACTACCAATTTATCTTTATATTGCTCATATACCTTCTCAAGATCTGCATACTGAGGGGTAAACCCACATTCTGAAGCTGTATTAACAATCAGGATTTTTTTTCCTTTGAAATCTGCAAAATTGATTTCTTTGCCATCAAGACTTTCTACTTTGAAGTCATATATTGTTTTTCCCATAAGTTCGTTGGTTTTAGCTTTTGAAATTTCACTTTTTTGATTGAAGCAGCTTTGCAGAAATGCCATGAAAGAAAGCAGCAGTAAAAAAATCTTTTTCATGTCTTATAAGTTTATGCAGAGAACTGCAGTTGAATTAAAACTTAAAAATATTAGCCGGGAATACTTTATTAATGTCTACTCTGTTTAATAACATCACATAATCTCCATCTTTTTTAGCACTTGAAGATTCAATTCTGAAAGGCATTACAATGTTTCCAACTTTTTTAAAATCAGAATAGATCAATGTTTCATCTTTTTTCACTTCTTTGATCAACATATAAGTTTTTGTATCAAAATAGTACATATTCTTATTCACATTTTTGGTAAGTTCTACCTTATGGCAGTAGATCTCTCCTACTTTTTCTTTTCCAAGGTATTTGGCATCAAATCCTTTATTTTCCCAATCAATGAAGTCATTATCAAAGCTTTCCGGCACATATTCAGGATATTCCTGAAGTTTGTTGGCCGCATAATTCATAGCATATCCTTTGGTACCATCAAAACCTTCAATTGCGGTTTCTTTTCCTCCGGTAGTAATCAATGTTTTAGTAAGATTTGGACGTTGCTGGAAAATTCTTATCGGATATTCATCTTTAATTCCCAGGATTACTTTTCCCTGAAGCAATACTGAATTTAACAGTTTCCAATTGGTTAACCCTCCGGATAATTCAATATTTTTGTCAATAATTTCCTTTGCGGTCTGTCCGAATATCACATGCGAAAATATCAGTCCAAATACTAATAATAACTTCTTCATTAATTTTATTTATAAATTCAAATATAGGGGGATTTATGTAAAATTGCAAAAACACAAAACAATTAAAAGGTCAATTTGTTTTGCTCATTCTTCTGATTTTAAATTAACTTCCGGGCTTTTTCCAGATCTTCCGGAGTATCAATGCCTACTCCTACAAAATTGGTTTCTATCATTTTGATTTTCATTCCATATTCAAGATAACGGATGCATTCAATCTTTTCTGCTATTTCCAATGGCTTCATAGCCAGCTTTGAAAATAGCAACAAGGCTTCTTTCCTGAAAGCATATACTCCAATATGTTTAAAATAACTTACATCATAAGAAACTTCTCTGTGAAAAGGAATTACGGAACGGCTAAAATACAAGGCAAAACCATTATTATCAGTAATCACTTTTACATTATTCGGGTTTTCAATTTCTTCTTTTTCATGCAGTTGTATTTTTAAAGAAGCTAAAGATATTTCCTGTTGGTTGTCATTTCTGAAAACTTCAATCAACTGACATAAAGGTTCTAACTTAAGGAAAGGTTCATCTCCCTGAACATTGATCACGATATCACAATCTATATTCTGTACTGCTTCAGCAATACGGTCGCTTCCGGTCTCGTGCTGTCCTGTCATTACAGCTTTTCCTCCGTTTTTTACGATTTCATCAAAAATAATTTCAGAGTCTGTGGCGACAAATACTTCGTCAAACAGTCCGGTTTCCACTACATTCTGATAGGTTGTGGTAATCACGGTTTTTTCTCCTAAAATCTGCATTAGTTTCCCTGGAAAACGGCTTGCTTCGTAACGCGCAGGGATGACAGCGATTATTTTCATTCAATACAATATTAAGTAATTCTTTTTAAATCAGGAGGTTCCATTCCGGCATTTATAAAAGCCAGGATAAACCTTTTATCCTGAGACCAAATGTAGTGAAAAGTATCTTATTTCCTCTACAAAACAGAGATTTCAGAGTTTAAAAAGAGAGTTTTACGCCTACCATATTGTATTCCCATTGGCGGGATGCAGTGAAGTTGAGACTATATTTTGTCTTTCCTATAGTTCCTTCTGAAGAAGTATATCTGCTTTTTGAGATTGTTTTTCCAATAAAATATCCCATTAATAAGGCTAACGGATAGTCTGAAGCCCAGTGAACTTTACTTTGCATCATTTGAAAGCATAATGCTCCTGCCAGTGTATATCCTACAGGTTTGATCCATTTGGCATCCGGATAGTTATCTGCAATAACTGTGATCCCAGCCATAAAGGTAGTTAAATGTCCTGATGGCATTGCATCATAATTCGATGTATTTTTACTGAATGCGGAGAAACTTGGAAATGGATTCCACGCGCCTCCTTTATGCCCATATTCTTCGGCAATAAATGGACTTTCTCTTCCGGTAATTCTTTTAAGGGTTTGAGTGAAAACTCCGGAAAGAATTAAACTTTCCATCAAACCACTCGCCGTAGCCTGTGCTCTGTAATCATTTTTAATCAATCCATAGGTACCAAAACCAATTCCTAGTAATACTAATGTGGAACCATTTCCTATGAGATACAGAGTAGATCCGATATCTTTCGGAATTTTAAATACACCTCCGACTTTGTGGTAGTTATTATCCTTATCCATCCCCCATTGTTCTGCAAGCTCTCTTGAGTTGTCAATCAGTTTCTGATCAAATGGCAGAAGAATCAAAGTTGCCGCAACAGCACCTCCCAGATAATAAGCATGATCTTTGGCTACAAAGTCTTTATTGGTATCGATAAAGTTTCTGGGTAATTTGGTTACAAAATCTAATAATTTAGGTTTAGGATAGGTTCTGACAGATCCGTCTTTTAGGGTGTAAGTTTGTACTTTTGGCAATCCAAGTTCCTTTGGAAGCTCATTTACCTTCAATGTATCAACCTCTTGTGAGCATACCAATATTGAAACTGGTAAGAGTAGAAATCTCAGTTTTTTCATCGTGTAATTTTCGACTTTATTATATTCAGGTGTGTAAAAGTCTCAAAGATAATTCCTTGTTGTATGTCGTACAAAGAGATTATTTAATTTTTAATATTTATTTAATTTTTTGATTAATAAACACAACTTCAATGCAAATATTTGATCAGAAAAATAATTCCATACATCCAGGAGATATAGAGAAAAGAATAAAAAAGTCCGAATCCAAAACTTTTTAGCAAATTGCCCTTGCATTTTCCTGAGTTTTTGAAAACCAACCTTAAAGCTCTGAAAAAAATCCAGTACAAGATAGCTCCTAATAATAATACAGACGACCAAAAGAAAAGACCAAAAAAGTAGGAAAGAAAAATGAGTAGAATTGAAACTACAATCCATAAAAGAATTGATAAAATAATACCTCCTATTCCATCACCAACAGCTGGTGGATCAAACTCAAAACCATCAAGTTTTGGTGTTTTATCAGCATATCTTTGTATTCTTTCTTTGTTTAAAATATTTCCGATATTGTCTTTTAGTTTCAACCCAAAATATAGTCCCAACGTAATAAATAGGAAAAATGCTCCAGCCAAAACAGAGGTTGATAAAATTGAATTCTGAAATAGTGAACGATGAGATCCTTTTCCTGAAAGCCAAACACTGAGAATCACTATTACAATGATTGCCAGCGTTGAAAAAAACATATATTTTGTTTTAAGAAAGAATTTCTGTGAAAGTTTCATGGTTTCATAAGGTGTGTAAAAAATGTTTCGACTTTGCTCAGCGTGACACAATTAAACTCATTTTGTTTTTAACAGTGTCATGCCGGACAGAGTCGAAGCATTTATATTTTATGTAAAGATTACTTTAATTTGTTCAAAGCACTTTCCAGTTTTGGAAGCATTACTTTAATCTCATCTACAGCTAATCCTCCTACAGAAGCACGGAACCAAGGTTCAGTTTTTTCTTCTCCGAAGGCTGAGAATGGCACTAATGCTACTCCTGCTTCATTAATTAAGTAGAATACCAGGTCTGAAGAGTTTTCAATTACTACGCCATCTGGTTTTGTTTTCCCGATATAATCTAATTTAATAGTAAGATAAAGAGCTCCCATTGGTTCAATACTGTCAACAGCCAATCCTTTTCCTTTTAAGTCCTGAACTCCATTGTGAAGTACTTTTAAGCTGTTTTCAAGTTTAGCTTTAAAATCATTCACGAAAGTATCTACATTCTCTGAATTTTCATAGAATTTAGCCGTCGCTTCCTGCTCTGGTTTTGGTGCCCATGCCCCAACGTGAGTAAGAAGCGCCTTCATTTTATCAAGGATATGAGCAGGCCCGAATCCCCATCCAACACGTACTCCTGTTGCTGCAAGGCATTTTGAAATACCGTCGATATAGATAGTGTAGTCTTTCATTTCAGGGAAAAGAGAAACTGGATCTACGTGCTCAGCACCGAATGTAAGGCAAGAGTAGATCTGGTCATACATTAAGTATAAAGGTTTTTGATTTTCCCCTCTTTTTTTGTTTTCAGCAATGACCAATTCGCAGATCTCAGAAAGCTGTTCTTTTGTAAACATGGTTCCTGTAGGGTTCAAAGGAGAACATAAAGCTAATAACACAGCTCCATCCAAATGAGGTCTTAAATCATCAGCAGTCGGAAGAAAATTGGTTTCAGGCTTTGTCTTTACTTCTACAGCATTGGCTGAAGTAAGGTAAGCATAGTGATTATTATTCCAAGATGGTGTAGGATATACTACTTTATCTCCTTCATCTACGATCGTTTTGTATACAGCATAGATCAAAGGTCTTGATCCTGCAGTAATCAGGATATCTTCAGGAGAATAGTCAAGATTCCATCTTTTTTTAAGGTCTTTGGAAACTTCTTTTCTTAAAGATAAAAGTCCGTTGGCAGGGGGATAGTTCGTCAGATTATTCTGATATGCTTTCTGAATCTCTTCCTTCAATAATGTTGGAATAGGATAGATATTAGAATTCAGATCACCAATAGTAAGATTGGCAATTTCTGCTCCTTTTGCTTTTAGATCATTTACTTCGTTACCAATTTTTACAATTTCAGAACCGATCAGGTTCGCTGCTAATTTTGAAACTTTCACTTTTTCTTATTTTAAATTTATATTATCGTTCTCCATGAATCTTCTCATATATTTGATCTACCGGTGTTTGTGCATCAAAAAGGGTGATTACTTCTTTTGCTTTTTTTGTCGTGTTGGAATTCGGATATTTTTTGATCATCCTGTTGAATTCCGCTCTGTTTTCATCGTTTAGTTTTCCGGTTTCTTTGTCTGGTTCTCTTTCGTAGGTTGGAGTATTATCCATTCCCAAAAGATAATCAGACAAATAGTAGTTATAGTCTTGTTTTACAGTCTTTATCAGCTTGCTTTCAGGATATTTATTCATAAAATTTTCCCAGAACATCAGCCTGTCGCCTAGTTGCTCCCAGCTGATTATCAATCCTGCATCTGCTGCATAATTAGCTTCACTTTCTTTATCCGTTTGTGAAATATAAGCTTCATAATCCGGAGTCAGTTTATTTTTAAAAAGAGAAGAATAATATCCCGGAATGGTCCATATTTCAGTCATTCCTTCTCCTACTTCTCTGAATTCAAGACCTGCTTTCTTTAGTTCTGAAGCTATTTTTTTAACGTTATCCGGAAAGTTGTACTGATCCTTATCATAGTTATAATAATTCGCATATTTATCCAAGACATCAGTATGAAGATTCATCAGACATTCTGTATACTTTCCTCTTATTTTTAAATAATCTTCGTATACTCTGTCATTCTGTTCCGGACTGTTAGCTGCCATCTCTTTTTCGATTTTGGTACGATACCATTGAAGAGATGTAATATAATCCTCCGTTTTGTTAGTGGATGAACAAGCTGTGTCTATGGGTTTGTACTGATCTTCTTCGGATTCAGTTTTGGTAATCGAATCGTTTACCTGTTTTACTTCTGAAACTGTAGTTTCCTTTTTACAGGAAACTACAGCTGCAGATAGTATGCATATTGCTATAACTCTTTTTATCATCTGCTGTTTTCAGCACCTTAATCCAGTTTCAAATCTGTTTTAACGGCTCCTATTTTAACTTCCAATGATTTTAATTTGTCTCTGAAATCAGCTTCTGAAGTAACGGAATCCTTCACTGAAACATAGAACTTGATTTTGGGTTCTGTTCCTGAAGGTCTTACGCATACTTTTGTTCCATCCTGTGTGTAATAGATCAAAACGTTAGACTTCGGAATATCATTCATTACTTTTTTCTCGTTGGTAGAAACGGTAAGGCTTGTCTGTTCCTTAAAGTCTTTCACTTCTTCTACTAATGAACCAGCCAGTTCTTTTGGAGGATTCTCACGGAAGTCTTTCATCATATTCTGAATTTCTTCAGCTCCTTCTTTTCCTTTTCTTACGATATTGATCAATCCTTCATAATACATTCCAAGGTCTTCGTAGATCTCGATCATGTACTGATACATAGTTTTTCCATTGGCTTTGCACCATGCAGCAATTTCACAAGCTACAAGGATACTTCCGCAAGAGTCTTTATCACGAACAAAATCTCCGGTCATGAATCCGAAACTTTCCTCGCCTCCACACACAAATTTCTGTGTTCCTTCTGCTTCGCGGATCATTTTTCCGATCCATTTGAATCCGGTAAGACCTACTTTGCATTCTACCCCAAACTTCTGTGCAATATCAAAGAAGATATCTGAAGTTACGATCGTAGAACCAATAAATTCTTTTCCGGTAATTCTTCCCTGCTTTCTCCATTCATTCAGGATGTAGTAAGTAAGGATTGTATTGGTTTGGTTACCGTTCAGTAACTGCATTTCACCCTCAAGGTTTCTTACTGCAATACCTAATCTATCCCCATCCGGATCTGTTCCGATAACGATATCAGCATTGGTAATTCTTGCCAGATCCATTGCCATTTCCAGTGCAGCAGGCTCTTCCGGGTTTGGAGAATCTACGGTAGGGAAATTTCCGCTTGGGATCATCTGTTCTCTTACAAGATCTATTTTTTTGAATCCTGCTTTTTCTAAAGCTTTTGGAATGGTCGTATAAGTTGTTCCGTGGATAGAGGTGAAAACAATATTTAGATTTTCTTTTCCAACATTCTGATAGGTAGAATTTTCAATACAGGCATCGATGTAAACATCATCCTGCTCCTCTCCGATCCACTCAATTAGATCGTCATTTCCGTTGAATTTAATTTCTTCAAATTTTACGGAATATACCTCATTGATAATAGCTTCATCATTAGGCGGAACAATTTGTGCTCCGTCGTTCCAGTATACTTTATAACCGTTGTATTCAGGCGGATTGTGAGACGCTGTCAATACAATTCCTCCATTACATTTTTTATCACGAACAGTGAAAGACAATTCCGGAGTCGGTCTGTGATCTTTGAAAAGTAATACTTTAATTCCGTTGGCTGTCAGAACATCTGCTACCAGTTTTCCGAATTCTTTTGAGTTATTACGAACATCATAAGCGATGGCCACTTTAATCTCTTCTCCTTTGAACTGCTGAAGCATATAATTGGCCAATCCCTGAGTAGCCTGTCCTAATGTATATTTATTCAAGCGGTTGGTCCCCACTCCCATTATCCCACGCATACCTCCTGTACCGAATTCCAGTTCTCTGTAGAAAGAATCTTCCAGGTCCGGAGAATTACTGTCGATTAATGTCTGTACAGCATCTCTCGTTTCTTTATCGAAGGTATCACTTAACCAAAGTTTCGCTTTTTCTAGTGTATTCATATTTGTATTGTTGTTCTTTTATAGTTTGTAAAGTTCCTAGTTTCTGGTTTAAATAATACTGGTTTAATCCAGTTTTTTGTTTTCGACTTTCGTCGTTTTATCAATCTTAAATGCTCTGATTGGATCGTTATAGTAAATAAATTTTGCAGTATTCTGAATATGTCCTTTTAAAGAATCTTTTACATTTACTTCTGCATAATTTCCGTTTTTTGAATCAATATTCAGGTTGGTGATTTTCCAGTAAGGTGCAATTAAACTTGCTGTATCTGAAATCTTTATCACAGCATCTTTAGACAATCCCAAAAAGTTAGCGCGGCTTCTGTTGTGCATTTCCACTTCTGCCCTTCTTGTGTTGACAGACCCCATGAAGCTTGCATTATTCTTCATATTTAGCCTGAAATTGTCTGTTTTGATTTCACTTGAAATATTCACTTCCACAGAATCAGAAACAGCTACTTTTTCAAGATTATATTTGGAATAAATTGTCACATTATAAAAATCAACTCCTTTTGTCGCTCTTTTTTCTTTGATGAAAAGTGTTTTGTCTTTTACATCTACATCCAGATTACCCGCCACATTCGGATAGGTCTCTATTTCTACAAAATTCTTTGGACCTTTGGCATAAAATACACGGAATTTACCTTCCAGATCAAGGTTGACGAACTCCGAAACATCCACATCTTTCTTTTCAATATTTCCTTTTGGAGAAACTTTTCCACAGGAAACTACGGCCACCAGCATTAATGTGTATACAATTTTTTTCATATGTAATTTGAAATATTCAATATTATAATCGCAATCATTTTTACTGAAAATCTCTGAAAGCCTTTCTTCATGCATCTTACAGGATTTTCAATATTACTTTGAACAAAAATAGGATTAAAATTTCTAAAAATCTTTGTCTTTTGACAATAAAATACCTGATAATTTTCAATTTTTTGCTTTTCTGAAAACTATTTCTTATTCGTCTTTTCTTTTACTTTTTTATAAAACCACGTTTTAGGACTACCTGCCACTGAAAATAAAAGTAGATAATTTTTACTTACACCAGAAATTTTCATTGGGGTTACATTTTCATCATCATTATACTTCATTTTCAACAGATTATTTTCTATCTGATATGTCCCGTTGTTCCCCATTGAAGTAAAAGTTTTATCCTGATAAAAGGTCAGAATTCCTGTTCCATATCTGGAATTGTTTGTTTTATTTTTCAACGTATCTGTATTACAGATTTCTCCATCATAAATATCAATAAACTCCCATGAGCCGGAAAGTTTGTTGGATGAACAGGAAATGGTCAGGAATAAAAGAAAATAAAAAAGAATTGATTTGAGTTGAAACATTTAGATTAAAAGTTTTTATAAAATTACAAAAAAGCACCCTGTTGACAGAGTGCTTTTATTTATTAAGATGAAGTTATTATAATTGTGGTTTCCTATTATTTAGTTTAAAAACCACGAATCACACTAATTTTATCCACCAATATCACAAGCATACATAGTGCTATTTGTGAAACATTCGTGCCATTAGTGTTTAAAGATTATATCACTTCGTCAATATTATAGTTCTTATGTTCGCGGTTTGTTCTGATAATCATTTCTCCCAAGAACCCTGCTACAAACAGAAGACTTCCCAAAATCATCATGGTCAAAGCAATAAAGAACCAAGGATTATTGGTAATTAAATGTCCATAAATTCCTCTTGCAACATCAATAAGTTTAGAAATTCCTAACCAAAGTGCTGAAAGAAAACCAACAATAAACATTAAAGTACCCACAGCTCCGAAGAAATGCATTGGTCTTCCTCCAAAACGGCTTACAAACCAAAGGGTTATCAGATCCAGAAATCCTCTGACAAATCTTTCTGTTCCAAATTTTGAAGTTCCGTAAGGTCTAGCCTGGTGCTGCACTTCTTTTTCCGTGATTCTTCTGAAACCAGCATTGGCAGCCAGTACCGGAATATAACGGTGCATATCTCCATAAACATCAACCGATTTTACCACCTGTCTTTTATAGGCTTTCAAACCACAGTTGAAATCATGAAGATAAACTCCTGAAACTTTTCTCGCTGCTGCATTGAATAATTTTGACGGAATATTTTTCGTCATGACATTATCAAAACGCTTCTTTTTCCAACCGGAAACGATATCATAATTATCATGAATCACCATATTATACAGTTCCGGAATTTCTTCAGGGAAATCCTGCAAATCGGCATCCATGGTAATCACTACATCACCGTTTGTTCTTTCAAAAGCGGCATGAAGTGCTTGTGATTTTCCATAATTTCTGGAAAATTTAATAGCGTGGATCTGAGGATACTGAACTTTCATATTCTCAATAATACTCCACGACAAATCCGTACTTCCATCGTCTACAAACCAGATTTCATAAGATAAATTACTGGTTGTGCATACTTTATCGATTCTTGAAAAAAGCTCTTCCAGAGAGTCTTCTTCGTTCAGTAACGGAATAACTATAGATAAATTCATTTAATTTTAATAAAAATTAGGCTTGATTTGTTTCTTCGGGTTGATGTATCGTTCTTGTTCTGAAAAACGCTCCGAAAAACACCGACAAAACTACGTAAAATATAAGAATTGCTGCAAAATATCCTGAAAAATGACTTGCGGTAAGCATATCTTTTCCTTTAACCGCCTCTGGTGTGAAGCTTTGCAATCTTTCTTTGTATTTCTGATCCAGCTCATCAATATCTTTCTGATGCTTCAGAATTTTTCTTGCTGAAGTATATTCTGTATCCAGTTCTGATTTTTGTCTTTGAACATATTGATAGTTCAACAGGCTTTTAGCTGCAGGATCTACAAAAGTTAAAAAAGCATAAATACTGAAAATGGAAAGAATTCCTCCGATGAACATCGGAACAAATGCTCTTTTGAAAGCTTCCTTGAATTTTACGACTCTATGGTTGTTCCAAAACGATTTTACAGACCAGAAAGCAACTCCGGCATATAAAAGAGGCAAAATAAAAGCGTTGGCTTTCAAAGAGATATCAAAATAATTGATTCCTGAGAAAAAAGTATACACTACAAAAAAAACAATCATTGTAGCGATAAAAAGTATAATTCCTAGTGTTGATGGACTTTTCGTCATATTTAAATTTTTAAAAAAAGTTGAAAATTTTTCCCTCTAAATGTCAGACGTTTAGCTTTACCACTGCATTTTTTCAACTAATTTTCTTTGATAAAGTTTTGAAGTTTATAAAATATTCCTACCTTTGCAACGGCAAGTCCTAAACAACCAGCTCCTGAGAATCCTCCAGGGTGGGAACGCAGCAAAGGTAATCGGTCGTAGCGGTGTGATTTAGGTAGCTTGCCATTTTTTTTTGATTTAAAGTAAGAAGAGAGGTAATTTGATAATTATCTTTTTTTGTTTTTAATACCTTACGCATCATTTTCATTTTTCTAATTTTCAGATTACCTCCGGTTTCGTTATTGATTAAAATTCGAAAGTCTCCCCCAATTTTGGTAAAACAAGTTCTACATTTTTATCAGCAAAATGTTTTAATGCACTTTCATGGTTAATTTCAATAGCAGGGAAAGTATCAAAGTGACATCCGATTACTTTCGGTGTTTTTAATAGTTCTGCTGCTGCAAAAGAAGCTTTTCTGGGGCACATTGTATAATGGCTTCCGATGGGAAGAATAGACAGATCAATGTTTCCGTATAATCTCGGAAACAGCTCCATATCCGCCATTACTCCAGTATCACCTGCCAAATAGATGTTTTTACCTTCAGGAAGTCTGAAAATATATCCTACAGGAACGCCTCCATAGCTTCCATCCGGGAAAGAACTTGTATGGTGAGCCGGAACCATGGAAATTTTAAGATCGTCGATTTTTGCCGATCCTCCTAAGTTCACATCATCTTTATTTTTAGCCTGCTGGAAATAACCGCATACTTCAGGAACTCCAATGATGGTAGCATCCGGATGATGCTGTAATACTTCTGCTACATCAGCAATATGATCACCATGTGCATGAGTCAACAGAATGTAGTCGATTTTTTGAGCAGCGATATCAAAACCTGATTCTGCTTTTTTGTAGTTGTAAAAAGGGTCGCTCAGAATTGTTTTGTCCTTATACGTGAACAGGAAACAATTTTGCCCTAAGAATTGTATTTTCATTTTAAATTTTAGTTTAAATTTTTAAACACAAATGACTCAAATAATTTCACAAAGAGCACAATGAGATTAGTGACATTTGTGAAATTATTCGTGCCATTTGCGTTTTCTTTAATTTGTTATTTCGATGGGAATTTATCTTCAATTAATCTGAGATTAATTCCATGTTCCAAATAAGCTTTACACCCGTCTAAAACTGTCGTAAAACCTCCTGTATTGTCATTAATTACTTTAAGCAGATCTTCACCCGTTTGGCTGAATCCATAGCTTTTAACGATAACAAGAGTTCCTTTTTCCATGGTTTTGAATTCATAGTCCACGTTGGTTGAAGGCTCTCCCCATTCTGTTCTGATCAGCTGATTCGGAATGATCTCGTGAACCTTCACTACGTTTTTCACGCCGTACATTTCCCATTCCCAGGTAATAGTTTTACCTTCTTCCAATTTTCCGGTAGATTTTGTAAACCAGAAATGGGTGGTTACTTCCGGATTGATAAATGCTTCAAAAACATCTTCAATCGGTTTTCTGATAAGCATTTGAGCTTCAACATAGACATTAGAACTCATGATATAATATTTTGGATTAGTTAAATAAATTAAGTCCAGCTGCTGTAAGAATAGCCATCACAAAGGTCATGATTCCCACCTGCTTTAAATATTGATCTAATTCCTTCGGTTCTTTTACAGACAATATCTTTCTTCTTAATTTTGATAGTGGAAACAACAGAATCATTACGATGAAGACGTAATAGTTTTGCTGCTGCATAAATCCATTCATTCCTAAAAATACAAGAATAAGTAGTAAAGGAAGTTGCAAAAGAACCATTTCATAGATCATTGCATTTTTGAATCCGATCCTCAATGCAAAGCTGTTTTTCCCTGATAGTCTATCACTTTCAATATCTCTCATATTGTTCAGGTTAAGAACAGCCATACTCATCATTCCAACAGCTGTTCCTGGTAATAATATATCCCAGCTGAAAGTTTTTGTAAATAAGAAATAGCTTCCACATACAGAAACCAGTCCAAAGAAGATAAACACAAAAATATCTCCCAATCCCATGTATCCGTAAGGTTTTTTACCTACAGTATATCCAATTGCTGCAAGAATACATGCTACGCCCAGTCCTATGAAGATATAGAATTCATTCATATAGTTCGGAATGAAAGCTACGTATAGCAAAGCAATGGTAGCAATGAAAGATAATGCTGCGAAAAGGATTACCGCATTCTTCATTTGTTTCGCAGTAATTTTTCCTGATGCTACAGCTCTTGCTTCTGCTTCATTGATTCTTTTGGCGTCGGTTCCTTTTACTCCATCCCCATAGTCATTGGCATAATTTGATAAAATCTGGTATAAAAGGGTAACCAAAAGAGCAAACGCAAGGATTTTCCAGTCCCAGATTCCTCCTTCTCCGTAAAGTCTCCATTTTGCAATGAAAGCCCCCATAATAATCCCGCTTAGGGAAAGCGGTAAAGTTCTTAGCCTTGCGGCTTTTATCCAATCCGTCATAAATTTATAAGTAATAGGCAATGGGTAATAAATAATGAAAAATATTGCTCATTACTTATTACTCATCACTCATGTTATGATATCCATTGATCTTCTCCGAAGTTGGGCTTTCTTTTTTCAAGGAAAGCATTTCTTCCTTCCTGAGCCTCTTCTGTCATATAGGCAAGACGGGTTGCTTCTCCTGCGAAAACCTGTTGCCCTACCATCCCATCGTCTGTAAGGTTCATGGCAAATTTCAGCATTCTGATAGAAGTTGGAGATTTAGCCAAAATTTCCTGAGCCCATTCGTAAGCAGTATCTTCTAATTCTGCATGAGGAACTACTTTATTTACCATTCCCATCTCGAAAGCTTCCTGAGCAGAATAATTTCTTCCTAAAAAGAAGATTTCACGGGCTTTTTTCTGCCCTACCATTTTAGCAAGGTAAGCAGAACCGTAACCACCATCAAAACTAGTAACATCAGCATCTGTTTGTTTGAAAATAGCATGTTCTTCACTTGCTAAAGTAAGGTCACATACTACGTGAAGTGAGTGTCCTCCACCAACTGCCCATCCCGGAACAACTGCGATTACCACTTTCGGCATGAAACGGATCAGACGCTGAACCTCAAGAATATTCAAACGATGCCTTCCATCTTCTCCTACATATCCCTGATGTCCTCTGGCTTTTTGATCACCTCCACTACAAAATGCCCAGCCACCGTCTTTAGGGCTAGGTCCTTCTCCTGAAAGTAATACAACTCCTATTGAAGGATCTTCATAGGCATCATAAAAAGCATCGTATAATTCTGAAGTTGTTTTAGGTCTGAAAGCATTACGCACCTCAGGTCTGTTGAAAGCAATTCTTGCTACTCCGTTAGATTTTTTATAGGTAATATCTTCGTATTCCTTGGCGGTTTTCCACTCGATCATCTTAAAAAAATTTTTCTCAAAGATACGGAATTACAGAGAAATTCTCAGGTTGAAATTTAAGGTTCATCTCTATAAAAAACAGAAATTTTGAATGCATGAATTCGGCATGAAGAATTTTCAACAGAAACTGCATAGCAGAGTTGAATAAATTAAACCTAACAGGTTTTAAAAACCTGTTAGGTTTATACATCATAACAGATCTAAAAACTCCTGCATAAAAAATAAAATCCGGATAAGAAGCTCAGTCAACACTTTCTGTTTACAATAAAAAAACCGGAACATTTCTGTTCCGGTTTTCATATCTGTTATTGTAAAAAAATGATTATTTTGCTCCAGCAGCTGTAAGTTCAGCTTCTTTAGCTTTCATTTCTTTAACTTTATCCACGTTTTTAGTTACTACATAAATTTCTTTTAGAGCAGTAACAGCTTCAATATTTTTTGGTGCTACTTTATACCATCCTTCTGCAAATGGTAATGCTTTAGCAAATCTTTCTCTTCTTGCATCAATTAATTTAGAAGCCTCGTCTGGCTTATCTTTTCTTAATGCATTAATATCTGCTACTACTTTAGAATCATCACCAATTGTAGTATAAACCAAATTCTGGTAAGCATCAGCAAAATCAGGTTTTAATTCGATTGCTTTCTTAAATGCTTCTAAAGCATCTGCAACTGTTTCAGGTTTTTTGCTCTGCATTACACCTAAATTAAACCAGCTTACTGCATCATTTGGGTTTTTAGCCAATTGTTCTTTCAATCCTGCAACAAATTTTTCTGTGTTTCCTGACTGAAGATATGCTGTAGTTTGAGCTTCTTTAAGCTTAGCATTGTTCGGGAATTTAGCTAATCCCTTATCAATAACCACAAGTGCTTCATTAGCTTTTTTAGCATTCAGAAGTAATGAAACTAAGGTTTCATACAAATCAGTCTCTATACTCTTAGATTGTTCAGTTTTGAAATCAGTATAGTCTGAATTTTTCTTCATCACCTCCCAAGTTGCTTTATCAAAGTTCACAACCTGACCACTTTTCTTTTCTTTTGCAGTATATGTAGTTTCTACACCTGTAAACCCTGAATTCACAAGATCTGTATATATTTTGATAGACTGGTCACTGTTATTAGCTAACGCGTGGCTAAGTCCTGCATAATACATATATATTTTATTGTCCTGACCGCTGGATTTTAATAAGTCATAAACTTCAATAAACTTAGGTGCTGCTGCTGCATAGTTTTTTGCATCATACGCAGCCATCGCTGCTTTGTTGGCTTCCTGAAGCTTTGCATTCAGAGCATTTGCATCTTTTTGTCCGAAAACAAAAGCAGACGCCACGATAGCCATTCCTAAAATTAGTTTCTTCATAATAACTATTCTATATTTAATTGTACAATTTATTCTTCAGAATCAGAATTCTCATTTTCCTCTGCCGAATTTTCATTTTCAGCCTGAGGTGTTACATTGTCATTTTCCTGGTTATCAAATAGCGATCCTACAACTCCTTCTTCTGTTTCTTCAAGTTCTTCAGAATCTTCTTCTACATCTTTATCCATTTCTACTTTTGCAATGGCTGCAATTTCGTCATTTTTCTTAAGGTTGATCAGTTTCACTCCCTGAGTATTTCTACCCATCACTCTCATTTCATCCATTCCCATTCTGATCGCAACACCGGATTTGTTGATAATCATCAATCCGTCTTCGTCTGTTACATTCTGAATAGCGATAAGATTTCCTGTTTTTTCAGTGATATTAAGGGTAATAACTCCTTTTCCTCCTCTGTTGGTAATTCGGTAGTCTTCTACTGCAGTTCTCTTTCCGTATCCTTTTTCAGATACTACAAGTACTGTTTCGTTCTCTACATCGTTCACAACAATCATACCAATAGCTTCGTCACCTTCTTCAAGCAAGATCCCTCTTACACCGATAGATCCTCTTCCTACTTCTCTTACTTTCTCCTCAGGGAAACGGATACATTTACCATTTTTAGTAGCAATCATAATCTGAGATTCTCCGTTGGTAAGGTAAGCACCTAATAACTGGTCATTATCTCTAATTTCGATAGCATTTACCCCGTTTACTCTTGGTCTTGAATATGCTTCCAATGATGTTTTCTTGATTGTACCGTTTTTGGTTACCATCACAACGCTCATTTGATTTACATATTCAGAATCCTTAAGGTTGTTCGTTCTGATATAGGCTTTAATCTTATCATCCGGTTCGATGTTGATTAGGTTTTGTACCGCTCTTCCTTTTGCTGTTTTAGAGCCTTCAGGAATTTCAAATACTCTTAGCCAATAACATCTTCCTTTTTCTGTAAAGAATAACATGTACTGGTGGTTGGTTGCAGAAACAATATACTCAAGGAAGTCAGAATCCCTTGTTGTTGCTGCTTTGTTTCCTACACCGCCTCTACTTTGAATTTTATATTCTGAAAGTGAAGTTCTCTTGATGTATCCTGCGTGAGAGATCGTAAGAACTACAGATTCGTTAGGGATGATATCTTCGATAGACATTTCTCCTCCTGAATAATCAATTTCAGTTCTTCTTTCGTCTCCGTATTTTTCTTTGATTTCGATCAATTCTTCCTTGATGATCTGGAATCTTCTCGGCTCGTTAGCTAAGATGTCTTCCAAATTTGCAATTTCTTTCATGATTGCATCGTATTCATCACGGATCTTATCAAGCTCCATTCCTGTTAAACGAGCTAATCTAAGATCTAGAATAGCCTGAGCCTGAATGTCTGAAAGTTCAAATGCTTCGATCAAGCCTTCTTTTGCAGCCTGAGGGTTTGCACTGTGACGGATAATAGAAATGGCTCTGTCCAGAGAATCCTGAGTTCCAATTACTTTCATGAATCCTTCAAGGATGTGCGCTCTTTCTTTTGCTTTTTTAAGCTCATACTGAGTTCTTCTTACGATTACCTCATGTCTGTGCTCTACAAAGTGATGAATGATATCTTTAAGGTTCAACTGCTCCGGTCTTCCGTGTACCAGTGCAATATTGTTTACACTGAAAGAAGTCTGAAGTGCCGTATATTTATATAATAAGTTAAGAACTACATTTGGGATTGCGTCATTTTTCAATTCGTAAACCACACGAAGTCCTTTTCTATCCGATTCATCTCTGATCTCGTGGATACCAGGGATTTTTTCGTCTTTAACAAGCTCTGCTGTTCTGGCGATCATTTCAGCTTTGTTCACCTGATAAGGGATTTCAGTAACGATAATCGCGTTTCTGTTTCCGATTTCATCAAAGTTAACTTTAGCTCTTAAAACAACTCTACCTCTTCCTGTATGGAAAGCATCTCTTACTCCGTCATATCCATAGATGATACCACCTGTAGGGAAATCCGGCGCAATAATGTGCTGCATCAGCTCATCAATCGTAATTTCTTTATTATCGATATAAGCACAGATTGCATCTACGGATTCTGACAGGTTATGAGGCGCCATATTGGTTGCCATACCTACGGCAATACCTGAAGTACCGTTTACCAAAAGATTTGGAACTTTAGTAGGCATTACTGTCGGCTCCTGTAAACTGTCGTCGAAGTTATTCTGAAAATCAACTGTTTCTTTGTCTAGGTCTGAAAGAACCTCATCAGAGATCTTTTTCAATCTTGCCTCGGTATAACGCATTGCTGCAGGCGGGTCACCATCCATAGAACCGAAGTTACCCTGTCCGTCTACCTGAGGATAACGTAAGCTCCAATCCTGTGCCATTCTTACCATAGCATCATATACAGAGGAATCTCCGTGTGGGTGGTATTTACCTAATACATCCCCAACAATTCTCGCAGATTTTAAATATTTTCTGTTAGAAAATACCCCTAATCCATACATACCATAAAGTACTCTTCTATGAACGGGTTTCAAGCCGTCTCTTACATCCGGTAACGCTCTTGAAACGATAACCGACATCGAATAATCGATATAAGACGACTTCATTTCATCAACAATGTTGATAGGAATCAGTCTTTCTCCTTCTTTTTGCATAAACAAATTTTATTGTAATGATATTCAAACTCTTAGCTGTAAGTCTGAAAATTATTTATTTCCAATTTTTATTAACGGGCTAATTTACGAAAAAAATGCCGATTTTTGCTGTAGAATTTATCCAAAAAAATCTTAAAAATTCATAAAAATATGAGCGTATTAAGTATAACTTTCCACTGCACGAAAGATAACCTAGAAGAATGGGAAAATTATATTGATGAAACACTGGTTTTAATGACTGAAAACCTGATGGATGTTAACAAGTATATTCTTTCTGAGGTGCACAGTGACTTTATCGAGGAAGGAAAAAATTATAATCTCCTGTTAATTTTTGATAATGAAGAATTACGTGAAGATTTCATTAAAAGTGAGCTTTTAAATATTTCTGAAAGAATTGAGAAAAAGTTTGGGCAGGAAGTGATGGTATTTAACACTTTCCTTAATCCGAAAAAATCGAGATTATAATTAGTCATAAAAAAAGCACTGAAAAATTCAGTGCTTTTCTTTTTTATCTGTGATGTCCATGACCGCGACCTTTGTGATGATGACCACGATCGTCATAAATATACACTTTCTTTACCTGGCCGGGTGCATAGTACCTTGCACTTCCGCCATAATACCTTTTGGCATGCCCGGGTGGCATTCTTCTCCCATGATGCTCATGTACCACGCAAGAGGACATCATTAAAACAACTACTGCTACCCCAGCAATTTTCAACATACTTTTCATTATTTTCACTTTTTCAATTTCGATAGCGAAATATATCAATGTTAATGCCAAAAGAAATTGAAATTAAGCTAATGTATGTTAAAACTAACGGCTCATATTTTTATTTTACAAGTGCTTTAATAGCCACTTCTCTTTTTCACCTGTCCCGGAGCATAATCTTTTGCACTTCCTCCAAACACTTTTTTAGCCTGTCCCGGAGGGATTGTATTTCCTCTGGCTCCATTGTCATGAACTACGCATGATGACAGCATAAACATCACAATAAGGACTCCTGTAACTTTAATCAAATTTTTCATTATTTCTATTTTTTCACTTATTAATATAACAAGGGTAATGCCAAAAGTTCAAAGTTTAAGGTTGGTCAATTTTGTTTCGCAAGTCAATTGTGAATTTTGTTATGAGACTAGTATGCTTATCAAACAAATTCATCATTCATCATTCATCATTCATCATTCATCATTTATAATTTTTTAAATGACTTCGCTTCTTTTTTCCATCAGAACAAGGTCTTTCCACTCACCATTAAGCTTTCCGATTTTTTTACGGACTCCTACCATTCTGAAACCGTTTTTCTGATGAGATTTGATGGCCATTTCATTTTCGGAGAAGATATTGGTCTGTAATGTCCAGAATCCGTGATCCTCGCTATCCAAAATTATCTTTTTAAGCAATACCGAACCCAATCCCTTACCTTGGTATTCGTTATCAAAATAAATGCTTACTTCTGCGACTCCTTTAAAACATTCTCTTTTGCTGACCGGTTTCAGGGCGCACCATCCTACTACTTCATTATTTTCATTTTCCAGCACCCAGCGGCAGTCATTGAAATATTCCATGCTCCAGGCTTCAGCTGTGGGAACTTCTGTTTCTAAAGTTGCGATACCGCCATCTACACCCTGCTTGAAAATCTCAAGCACGCGGGCTTCATCACTGGGAAGCATTTCTCTTAATTCGTAATTCATTGTATTTAATGGTATTTTCTTTTAAGTTTTCTTTTAATTCTTGAATAGTGGGTCTGTTTACTTTTTTCGTCCTGAGAAACAACACTGATATTCCCATCCACTTCCAACACAGAAAGCTTTACATTGTGTATGTTTTCAATTCCATGTTCTCTTATGGCTTCTTCCAATTCGCTTTCTGTAATTTTAACCCGATTCAGAGCGGCCTGATCTGCTACTCCGTCTCTGATAAGAATTACCGGTTCATCTTCCATAAAAGCCTGAAAGGAACGACTTGAAAACATGATCCTTTTCAAAATAAAATTAGCAACAAACAAAACCAATGCCGCAATAATTCCTCCCTGAAGAGAAGTGTCCGGGCCAACCATTGCATTCTGAACGGCATTTGAAATTAATAGAAGCAGCACAACATCCCCTGCATTGAGCTGAGAAAGCTGATTTTTACCAAACAAACGGATAGCGATCACCATAAAAAGGTAAACGCAGAGGGAACGGATGGCAACGTTAAGAATAGGATCCACAATTTTTTTTTATCTACTCAAATGTATCGATTTTTGCGATTCGTAAAAAATATTTTATGGACAGATTTTGGTATACATTTTGAGCTTGGGATTCTTATAAACACCACAAAAAAATAATATCAAATGAAAAAACTACTCCTCTGTTTAGGAATATTCCTGTTCTTTGTGTCTTGCAAAAAAGACAAACCACAGCCTGTCATATCTCCAGAGTCGGCCATCACTGAAAAAGTAAATGAGCTTTATACTCAATACGGTAAATCTAATGAAGCAATTTACAACCAGCCTATTCCGGATACTTTGTTTTCTCAGGATTTAAAAAAAGTTTTAGACAATGCTATAAATGCCTCAAAAGCAGATATTGAAAGGGTAAAAAAGAGTGATCATCCTGATGAAAAGCCATTAATTTTTGAAGGAGCTATTTTCTCCAGTTTGTATGAAGGATTTACCAGTTATACAATTAAATCTGTCAAGATACAGGATAAAACTGCTGAAGCATTGGTATCCTTTGAATATAGTATGGGTGCACCTAAAGAAACATGGATGGATACAGTACACCTGACCCATACAGAAAAAGGGTGGAGAGTAGATAATGTTACTTTTGATAAAATAGGGAATTCTAAAGATCTTAAAGCAAGATTAACAGAATTTGTTGAAAGTACAAAATAATAGAAAAGCCGCTTATAAAAGCGGCTTTATTTTTTTAAGGGCACTGAACAATTGGAACGTCGCTGCAAATTACTTTATTTGCCCATTCGCAAAATGTACAGTATTTTACAGGTGCTCCTCCGTACACTGACTTCAAATCTGATTTTGTCAGCTTCTTTAAATTTTTCATATAGTTTTAATTTTATGGTAGCCCAAAACTAAAACTTTACGGTTTATTGTTTATTACAACTTAATCTGATAAGTTTTCATTATTCACACATTATTGAATAATATGCAATGAATACTATCTGCTGTGGATCTCTACTGTCACAGGCATTACGTAAGTATAGGCAACCATATTTTCAGTCAGTTTTTTACGGTCTACTTTATAATCAAGGTCGCTTAATACCATTTCAATTTCTTTGCTTACGGTTTTACAGTCTCCTGTGGAGTGAACATTTACAATTTTACCATTTTTTGCAATATCAAACTTCACCACCGAATTTACGGTTCCCTGTTTGTAATCAGGATTGGTAAGGTCAAAATTGGCTTCTAATTTATTTCTGATATCGTTAAACGTTTCACTTCTACTCAGTTGAATTTCCTGAATGGTATTATGATCTGTAGTTTGAGCTTTAGCAGTGTTCAAAACAGCAGCAAATCCACAAACGAAAAGTGAAGCCATCAATATTTGAATTCTATTTTTCATAACTAACTGGTTTTAAATATTATACTAACCTTATTTTGTATCTCTTAACCAAAGTTATTAAAAATAATTCATATTAATTTTACATTCAGTTAACATTGAGTTAATATTGTAATTTAATTAACTGATTATCAGCGAAATAAATTTTTAAAATAATTGAAAATTTAATATTGGAGAGTTATTTTAAGCATAAAAAAGGCTAAACTATTTAAGTTTAGCCAATAATTATCTCTATTTTTTTATTCTGATATCTACTCCAATTCCCTCTTCAAAAACTTCCCGGTCAAACTCTTCTTAGACTTCACAATTTCCTCAGGAGTTCCCTGTGCTACAATCTGTCCTCCATATTTTCCTCCTTCCGGTCCAACATCAATAATATGGTCTGCTAATTTGATGACGTCCATATTATGTTCGATGATGATGAACGAGTTTCCAAGTTCTACCAATTGGTTAATGGCATCCATCAGGATTTTCACATCTTCAAAATGAAGCCCTGTAGTGGGTTCATCAAGGATGTAAAGGGTATTTCCGGTTTGTCTTTTTGACAGTTCGGTTGCTAACTTGATACGCTGTGCTTCACCTCCGGAAAGCGTCGTTGATTGCTGTCCCAGGGTAATATATCCTAATCCAACATCCTGCAGAGTTTTCACTTTTGCAAAAATCTTAGGAATCGGCTGGAAGAAATCTACTGCTTCATCAATCGTCATATCCAGAACGTCAGAAATTGATTTACCTTTGTAACGTACTTCCAGGGTTTCCCTGTTGAAACGTTTTCCGTTGCAGGTTTCACAATGAACGTATACATCCGGAAGGAAATTCATTTCAATCACTTTCAATCCTCCTCCCTGACAGGTTTCGCATCTTCCGCCTTTTACGTTGAAAGAGAATCGGCCTGGTTTATAACCACGGATTTTACTTTCCGGCAGCTCTGCAAAAAGGTTTCTGATATCGGTAAACATTCCGGTATAAGTAGCAGGATTTGAACGTGGTGTTCTTCCGATTGGTGTTTGATCTACATCTACAATTTTATCAATATTATCTAACCCTTCAATTTTTTTGTACGGTAACGGCTCCTGAACCGCTCTGTAGAAATGTTTGTTAAGGATCGGATACAATGTTCCGTTAATCAAAGAAGATTTTCCACTTCCTGAAATTCCGGTTACTACGACCAGTTTTCCAAGAGGAACATCCAGGGTAACATTTTTAAGATTGTTTCCTGTAGCTCCTTTTAAAACAATATTTTTACCGCTTCCTGCTCTTCTTTCTTCCGGAATTGCAATTTTTCTTTTTCCATTGATGTATTGAGCAGTGATGGTATCTGCTTTCAATAAATCTTTCGGTTTTCCCTGCCAAAGGATCTCTCCACCGAACTTTCCGGCTCTTGGACCAATATCCAGTACCTCATCGGCTTCCAGAATCATGTCTTTATCATGCTCTACCACCAATACAGAGTTTCCGATATCTCTAAGGTTTTTCAGAGAATGGATCAGCCTTTCATTATCTCTCTGGTGAAGTCCGATACTTGGTTCATCAAGGATGTACAACACATTCACCAATTGAGACCCGATTTGAGTCGCCAGACGAATCCTTTGTGATTCTCCTCCCGAAAGGGTTTTCGAACTTCTGCTCAGACTTAAATAATCCAACCCTACATCCAGCAAAAACTGAAGTCTGGTTTCAATCTCTTTTAAGATTTCATGAGCAATGATTTTATTTTTTTCTGAAAATTTATCTTTAACGTCAGCTAACCAGTCTTTTAAATCTGCTAAGCTTAATCCATTGACCTCAGCAATATTTTTTCCGTCAATTTTAAAACTTAAACTTGAAGGCTGAAGACGGGTACCATGACACTCCGGGCATGTTTCTTCTGTGGTGAAATGTCTTTCCAACAAAATGGCTTCATAAGATTCTCTCTCATCGATAATTTCTTCCATGAAAGCAATAAGACCATCGAAACCAATCTTTATTTTCTTGGTAATTCCTGCGTATTTCAGGTCTTTATTAAATTCTTTGTGACAACCGTTGTAGATATAATCCAATGCTTCTTCCGGAATATCCTGCAAAGGAGTTGTTAACCCCAATCCAAAGATTTCAAGGATATTTTTAATTTGTGACAGAATCCATTTATTCGATTTGATATCTTCCAACGGCAATAATCCTCCCTGATTGATGGATAATTTTGGATTGTCTATGAAATAATCCGTATTGATCTTTTTGATTGTTCCCAATCCTTTACAGTTCGGGCAGCTTCCTTTGGGTGAATTGAATGAGAATGTGTTGGGTTCAGGCAACGCCAAAGAATGTCCTGTTTCAGCATCCATCAGGTTTTTAGAAAAGTATTCGATGTCTGTACTTCCCAGTTTCTGAATTCCAATAATACCTTCTCCCATTTCCATCGCTGTACGCAATGATTTTTCCATTCTTCCTTCCGAAGCATTCTCTCCGATAATCCAACGGTCGATCACAATATCGATGTCGTGGGTTTTATAACGGTCAAGTTTTAAATCATATTCAATATCCTGTAATTCACCATCAATTCTTGCCTGTCCGTAGCCTTTTTTAGCCATCTGGACAAAAAGTTCATGATAATGTCCTTTTCTGGAACGCACCACTGGCGCCAAAAGCATGATTTTTTCTTTTTTATAATTTTCTTTGATGGTTTCAAGGATCTGATCTTCGGTATAGCTCACCAACTTTTGCCCTGTAGACAAAGAGTACGCATCCGAAACTCTTGCATACAAAAGACGCAGAAAGTCGTACAGCTCAGTAACTGTTCCTACAGTAGAACGTGGATTTTTATTGGTTGTTTTCTGCTCGATAGCAATAACCGGTGAAAGTCCTTCAATTTTATCTACATCAGGACGTTCCAGTCCGCCTAGAAACTGACGTGCATAGGCAGAGAATGTTTCAATATAACGACGCTGGCCTTCCGCAAAAATGGTATCAAAAGCCAATGACGATTTTCCACTTCCGGAAAGGCCGGTAATCACGACCAATTCATTACGTGGAATTTTTACATTAATATTTTTAAGATTGTGTTCACGTGCTCCGTAAACTTCTATATATTCTGTTGATTTGCTCATAATTTGGAGTGACTTTGCCTGAAAATCACAACGTGCAAAAATACGAAATTTTATAGACTTTTTTGGAATATAAAAGGGATAAAAGTTTCATAAAAAATTCTTAGGTTTTGTTAAAACACTGAACCCGATATTATTGCATTTTTCTCAAATCATTTCGGCATTTTTGGATCATTATGTTTGGGCTGAAGCCAATGGAAAACTCATTTATTAAAAAACATGCTAAAGCCCGTTCCTATTGATATCATTTAAAAATGCCGCAATTGATACGGCATTTTATATTTTAAACTGATTTATTTTTTTAAGAATTACATATCCTGGAAATCAACATCTTCATTGGTAATTGTTACAATATATTCAATTCCGTCAATGGCTTTGGCAATAATCTGGTTTCTGATGATATTGGCCATATTCTCCCAATAGGCTCTTCCATAAAAAGAATAGTTTTGAGGAACAATTTCTACCTCAACAGTTCTTACAAATCCTTCTTTTGGTTTATTGCTGATCATGGTTCCTCTTCTTACTCTTACTTCTCTTACCTCATCTTTCAGAATCATGCGGCAATAATTTTTAACGTCTTCCAAAGAAATGATCTTATCTCTGGTCGTCAATGCATATTTGTAAGCCTGAATACTATCAGTTCCTTTCTGCTCTTCAGATCCTCCTAATGTTTCTGTAAGCAATACCACAGTCTGAGATTTCAGCTGATTGGAAAGTTCTGTTCCTGGTCGCATATGATTAGCCAGCGTACAATGTGTTACCCAGAAAGAAGCGTAAGTATGATCTGTTTTTTCTACAGGTTCCATGATGACATAATTCAGTTCCTGTCTGATATTCCTTTTGGCATTGTTTACTTTCTGCACCATAGTTTTCATTTTATCAGACATTTCGCTGAGAACTCCTTTTACATTATCTCTGTTCAAAAGGGAAAATGCAGCAATTTCGTCTCTGGTCAGTTCCAGAACATTGGCTATCATATCGACTGCATTTCTGCTGGTGAATCGTTCCATTCCTCCTTTTCTTACGGTATACAATCCTTTTTTAAGATCATCAGCAGGAGTAAAAGGAATTTCAGTATATTTTCTTCCGTCACCATCCTGTACTTCATCTACATAAAGGAAATGTTCTCCTTCGTCTGTTACCAAAGGAATATTATTTCCCATAATATCCAGGCTGTACTCTGTTTTTTTCCAGCCTCTGTTGTAGACTGGAAAGGCATTCAGAACAAAAGAGAAGTTATCCAGGATTTCTGCGGAAAATTGTGGCGGAAACTCAAAAGTAAGCCACAGATAACTTTTATTGTCCAGGAATTTAGTAATTTCTTCTTTTCCTGCAAGAAAATCAAGATTCTGAGGAAGCTGTCCCGGTTCTGAGAACAAACTTTGAGAGATTCCTGTTACTTCAATAAATTTATGGCGATAGATACTTTTAATATCCTCAATTACTTTATTTCTGATGGATTGTTCTTTAAACATCTGTTCATAACCATCATTCTGACTTTCTGTAAGATAGCTTAATCCTTCTCTTACAAACAGAGGATTGCCATTACTTGTTACAGAGATGTAAGGCAATAATTTGTATACGAAATCAAGATGCTCAAAAGCAGGATTGGAGCAGAATATACTCAGATATTTCGGAAAATTTTCACTTACATATTTGCTTACATCTACTCCGATTGTAATTTTTCTGTAATCTTCAGGCTTTCCCTGAAATCTTGCAATAGGAATTTTATTGAATCTGTCATCGATGCTGTAGCAGGTATTTCCTACAAACATGATGGAAGTGTGAACTTTATTGATTCTTACATTTCCTACCGGAGTAAAAGGAATGTTCAGCTGCTTATCTGATTCTGATTTTACAGTGGAAGTCATCTGTTTACGGAAAAAGAATTCCGTGTGCTCCAATAAAATTTCAGAAGACTCATAAGGTTGTGTAAAAGCTACGGAATGAGCCGGAATAGGATGTGTATAGATGGACGGTGTAAGTAATTTTGCCAGTTTTTCCAGTATACGGGCATTGACCGTCTGTATTTCATTATTCGCTTTAAAAACTTCTGTACTGAATGCATCTATCAACAGTTTAACAAAAGGATCCAAAGACTGCGGACTTCTCAATCCCCATACCTTTGTTGCATTCTGCAGCATTCGTGCTTTTACAGATTCTTTGGAATAAATATTCTGATCTAAATTCATAATTTTCTTTCGCTGTTAAAAATATTAATCAATAGACATTGGACTTAGAAACAATTCTGTTGAAAAACTAAAGCGTTCTCCTGTTTCTTCCATTTTTGCATTGATGGCAATTCTTACTTTCTTTTTAATTTCGGTGTGTTCTTTAGTATCATAACTGTGCTCTACAAATTGTATATGAGCATCAATCTGCGGGTTTACGATTCTTGGTTCATATTCCTGAATCTGTCTCCTTAAGCTTTTGATAAAAACGCTTTCCCAGATGGCACTTGTAACTCCATTATCGAATTCAAGGTTCCAAACATCATTTCCATAGTTTTCATCATATCTGTTCTCCCCTTTTTTGGTGGTGATCAGCAGCATAATATTGTGGGCAATACTTTCTCCCATATCGCAGGTATCGATACTTCCGCCTTCGGTCATTAAAGTAGACGGTACGAAAGGCATTCTGTAATTTGGTGTATCCATAGCTTATTGTTTTTACTTCATGGTCCTGTTTTAAAAACGAAATACCAAATTACACATTTTCGACAAATAATGATTACAATACTTTAAATATTATTCAAAAATAAGGGCCTTCAAACTGAATTGAAAGCCCTTTAATCTGTTATATTTTTATGTTATTTAAGAATTTGCTTTTTTTCGGTTGATAAAATAGTACACGGGAAGTCCCAGTAATACCAAAACAAAACCAGGCCATGTATACTGCTGTTTGTAAATAAGCAACAGGATGCAGAAACAAGTTCCGATGACAAGGTAAATAACAGGTGTTACCGGATAAAACCATGTTTTATAAGGTCTTTCCAGTTCCGGCTGTTTCATTCTTAAATAAATAACTCCAAAAACCGTAATCATATAGAACAGAACGATCACGAAAGAGATCATATCCAATAAATTTCCATACTGTCCGCTCAGACATAGAATTGAGGCCCAAACTCCCTGCATCCATAAAGCATTTTCAGGAACTTCATTTTTATTATTTTTTTCTGCTGACTTAAAGAACATTCCGTCTTTTGCCATCGTCTGGAAAACTCTTGCTCCTGCCAGAATCAATCCGTTATTACATCCAAATGTAGAGATCATGACCAATAAAGCAATGATGATAGTTCCCGCACTTCCGAAAATATTCTGGGATGCTGCTACTGCTACCCTGTCATTGGCTGCAAATGCAATCCCCTCTCTGTCCAGTGCATTTAAGTAGACATAATTCACCGCGATATAAAGGATCATTACAGCAGAAGTACCGTAAATCATAGACTTTACTACATTCTTTTTAGGATTTTCAATTTCTCCGGAAACGAATGTTACACTTTCCCAGGCAACGGAACTGAAAACAGAACCTACCATTGCAGCAGCAATTCCTCCTAAAAGAGTCATTCCTCCGATGGGTTTCCAACCTTCTTTAAGGAAATTACCACTTAAATCTTTTTTAAGATTATTGAAAGAATCTGTTCCCCAGCTGAAATTTTCTGCTAAATGAGAAACGTCTACCAATATAAAACCGGCAGCAATCAAACCTAATAATGCGATAATTTTGGAACCGGTAAAGATATTCTGAAGGATTTTTCCACTCTCTACTCCTCTGGTATTGATGTACGTAAGCAACAGAATTACAGCAATTGCCAGAATCTGTATCCAGGTAATTTTAAATTCACCGCTCTGAAAAATAGGGGCAGCATCGTTTAATGAAGGAATCAGATATGCTGTAAATTTACCAAAAGCCATTGCTACAGCAGCAATTGTTCCGGTTTGTATTACGGTAAACAATCCCCATCCGTAAAGGAAACCCATTCTTTTACCGAAGATCTCTTTCAGGTAAGTATATTGCCCTCCTGCTTTCGGAAACAGTGCGGACAGTTCTCCATAGCTTATGGCTGCGGCTACTGTCATTATTCCTGTGATGACCCACACCACAATGAGCCAGTATCCTGATCCCAGGTTTCGCATCATATCAGCACTTACAATAAAGATCCCGCTTCCGATCATAGATCCCATCACAAGCATGATGGCATCCCATAGTTTCAGTTTTTTTTGCATAGTCAAGTATAGGGGTCAAATATAATCAAATCTGCCTTTGATTTTCAATTTTGTTGAAAATTCATCAAAACACCTGTTTTTTGTTATTTTTTATTCCTTTATGATTCAATTTTAATTAGTATTTTTGAGAAAAATATTAAACATGAAATTTAAAGTTTTATTATTTGCTGTCGCTTTAACAGGTTCTTCATTAGCATTTGCTCAATCCGGACCGCCAGAAGGGAAAGCTTTGGTAGGTGATACTTATGGAAGTCAGGTAACTTCATCTGCTGAATCCAAAGCGATTACCGTAGATAAATTGAATAAGCAGCTTAAAAAAGACAACAAAAAAGTTGAGAATGTATCTATTAAAGGAAAAGTAACTGACGTATGTGACAAAAAAGGTTGCTGGCTTACGATCCAGACAGAAGATAATTCTAAGTTTTTTGTAAAAATGAAAGACTATGCTTTCTTCGTACCTACAGCGTTAAAAGGAAAAAATGTAGTATTGGATGGCAATGCAGAAAGAAAAGTAATTTCTGTAAATGAGCAAAAGCATTATGCAGAAGATGCTAAACAGCCTCAGTCTGAAATTGATGCTATCACTCAGCCTAAAGAAGAGATCAGATTTGTAGCGAATGGAATTAAAGTGGTTAAGTAAACTTTAATTATTGAATAAAATTTATTTATAAGGTTAGGTTTTGGCTAAAGCCGGATGAATGTTTATTTAAATTAAATGGGCTAAAGCCCATTCCTATTGATATTAAATTAGTTTATATTTTCAATTGGGTATGAACCAGAATAAGAAAATATAGAAAACAATAAAAAAGCCGATAATTTAAATTATCGGCTTCATTTTTAGAGTTGTGTTGGAAATATAATAAAAACAATAAGGAAGACTTTAAGTTAAGCTTCTCTTAATACTCTATTACATCTTAATGGTTTTAAGTTTTTTAATCTTCAATTTTAAATTCTACCACAGCATCCAGTTTCGGATATTTAGTTGCAGAAATAAATTTCTTTCCCGTACAGTCAATTTCCAGCCAGCCCTTCTTTTGCTTTACATCACCTGCTTCCATTACAAAAGGAATAAAAGAGATTTCATTTTTCCCTTCTTCTTTGGTCTCCCTGTACTGAACTGCAATATCCAGGATACATTCATGCTCTGTATTTAGCTTTACATTTCTGTAAATAATATCATAATGCGTTTCCTGATTCTCAGGAATTTCAAGGTAAGTTTCCCAGCCTGCAATATCAGAGTTCAGTTCACTGATTGCTTTCAATGCATAATAAAGAGCAATTGTATAATATTTTCTTGTTCCTGTTCTGGTATAATCTTCTACAAAGTGCCCACCTTCGAATAAGATGGTTGGCATTCCCACTTTGATAAAATTATCTCCGGTAGAAGTCGGATAAAATTCATCAGAATATCTTCCGATCTGGTTGGGAATCATTTCTTTTAAATGATTGTATACGCTTCCAATTACTGCCATACATTTTTTTCTGTTTTCAGTAACGGTACGTTCTACATTTTCTGAAGGTGCCAAAAAGGAAAGCGTAGCAGGATGAATTCCATCTGTAGTAAATATGGTTCTCTGCTCATGAAGGTTGAGTGCATAATCATATTTTTTTGAAGCGGCTGCTTTCTTCAGAAATTTAATCTCTTTACTGGCTTCGTTATGAAAATCTCTGTTCAGGTCAATATCGGATGCATTCAGTCTGGTCCATCTTTCAGATCCATCCGGATTCAGCATGAATATAAAATCAAGCTTTATTTTACTGAATAAATCCTCTTTCATTTCGGGTACTTTATCAAGACTTACCAAAAGGTCAAGCATAGCATGAGTAGCATTGGATTCATTTCCGTGCATTTGTGACCAGGCCAATACCTGAATGTTTCCGGTTCCGATGCTTAACTGATAAATAGGTTTATCTAAATAGGATGTTCCGATCTCCTGAATATAATCGCTGAGATTGGTCTGTAGATAAGAAAATAATTTTTCAGGGGAAATATAGCGATTTGAGAAATCGGGGTTTTGAGAATAGATCTGTTCAAAATTCATTTTAGGAATAGTTTACAAGAATCAAATTTAGCCATTTTTAGCCAAAAACTTAAATTAACATTTGTAAAAATGACTAAAATTAACAAATTTACATTTGACATCTGATTTTGAGATTGTTTACAAAGTTTAAATTAGGCAATTTCAGAGTTATGCAGACAAGTTAACACTTGTAACATTGTTAAACATTACTGAAGGACAAATTGTCTGTGGATAAAATTGTGGATTGAGAATAATTTAATTGCATATATTTAAACAACTGTAAATCATATATTTATAAAATTTATCTCAATTGTATTTGTAATAGTACTTTAAGTGCATAAAAAGGCTTTTTTTACTAATTGAGAGTTATTTTATTAAACATAAAAATTGTAGAAAACATGGATGTTTAATGAAATATACATATGTAAAACGAGTAAAAATCAAATGGATCTCTGAAAATTACTCAAATTGCACTTTTTTTAGGATCCTTAATCTTCGATAAAAAGAGTTGTTTAACAGAAACACAATTTTCACCTCAATTTAGCCAAATATGGGCTTAAAATGGTGTGTTTACATCAGTAATTTACCTATGTAATTCTATTAAAAGTGCTTTTATATGCGTTTTATGAGGTATTTATCGATAATCTTATTTCTGAAAATGATTTAAGTAGTTTAATAATGTATATTCTATTTTTAAAGATATCTAATGGACAAAATAGCTCATAAATGGGCTGAATTTACATTTTTAAACCAATATTTTGGAAAAATATAAGTCCTTTAATAGATATAAACTACTTGTGCAGAACTTTAATGATGGATAAGTATTATAAGTAAATACAATTGTAATTTAACTGTAAATATTTGATTTTAAAATGATTAAAATAAAGTTACAAATGTATACAAAGAATATTTTCAATTATTTACATTTGTATTTTGCATTTGTAAATTATATATATTACATTTGTAAAATAATTAATGACTTATTTTTATGAGTTTAAATGAAAGAATTTCCAAAATTATAGAGTATTCTCATCTTACTCCTTCCGAGTTTGCTGATGAGATTGACGTACAACGTTCATCCATTTCACATATCACATCAGGAAGAAACAAACCGTCTCTTGAGTTTATCATAAAAATAAAATCCCGTTTTCCGGAACTTCTTTGGGACTGGCTGGTTACCGGTGAAGGTGAAATGTTGAAATCCCAGCTACCTGAATCAGAAACTAACGAAGAACATCCCGAAGAGGAAAAAATAAAGACAACTCCACTACCCGACCTTTTTACGATGATGAATGATGATGATGAATTCGGAAGTGATGAAACGGAAACGCAACCTTCAATATCAAGTCCTGGAGAATCGGTTATACCAACCCATGATAAAGCTCAGGAAAAAATATCGGATTCTCAGCGATTAGAAAATTCTGGCGATCATATTTTAGGTCAACTATTTGGTAATCAACAAAGTAAAATAAAACGTATTGTTCTGTTCTACGAAAACGGAAAATTCGAAAGTTTTGAGCCTTAAAAAAACCTGATCAAAAAAAATGATCAGGTTAAAAAATATTTGAAGAAGAAAACTAAAGCTATTGCTTTATTTTATTTTTAAAATTTTTACAGGATACCAGTTGATAGAGTTTTTTTTATGATCATCTGTTCCTATAATTATAGTTTTTACAATTTGGGCTATTTAAAAGGGTAATATAGTACTGGATTATTATATGGTTAGGATTCTATTCTAAGACAGAATTATGACAGTAATTGAAAATATTTTTTTTTCATTAGTTTTTATGGTTCTATCAAATATAATTATTTAAAATTAAATCAGCAATAAAAATAAAATTATTTTACTATATAATCACAACAACAGACAATTGTTTCGATTATTATTAATTATCATATTTTCCCAGTCGCTTAGTTCCAATAAAAAAGACCCACACAACTGCAGGTCTAGTAATAGATATATTGACAATATTATTATTTCTTTCTTCTTTCAAGTTCTTTTTTGATCAGTCCAAGCTCTCTTCCGGTTTGTCCGGCCACAGAGGTATTTTCCTGGGCTCTTCTCGTCAAATAAGGCACAACATCCTTTACAGGTCCATATGGAAGATATTTAGCCACATTATAGCCTTTATCTGACAAATAGAAAGTAATATTATCACTCATTCCGTAAAGCTGTCCAAAATAAACGTGTGGATTACTGCTTTCCAGAGATTTTGCTTTCATTTTATCCATGATCAGCTCAGAAGAGATTTCGTTATGGGTTCCGAAGAACGCTGAAACTTTATCCAAATGATCCATTACGAAGTCAATTCCTGCATTATAATTTTTATCTGAAGCCTCTTTGGTTGGCTGAATAGGATCTGCATACCCTTTTTCTGCAGCTCTGGCTCTTTCTTTTTCCATATAAGCACCACGAACGATCTTGTAACCAATGAAGTAATTCTTTTCTCTTGCTCTTTGAAGGTTGGCTTCCATATACTCCAGTCTTCCGGTTCTGTACATCTGGATGGTATTCCAAACAATAGGTTTCTGCTGGTTATATTTCTCCATCATCTCTTCGCAAAGATGGTCTGCTGCGTCCTGCATCCAGGTTTCTTCAGCATCTACCATTACTTTTTTATCATGTTCATGGCAAAGACTGCATACTTCATCAAATCTTTTTACGACTCTTTCCCATTCTTCTTTCTGGCTGGTAGTAAGCTCCGCTCCTTTTCCAACAGCTTCATAAAGATCAATTCTTCCGAAAGCGGTAGGTTTAAATACAATAAAAGGAATCGCCGGATTTCCTACTGAGAATCTTACAATGTCCTTAATTTCTTTGCAAACCGCATCAAAGGTTTCTTCATCTTCTTTCCCTTCAATGGAATAATCAAAAATACTTCCGACTCCTCTTTTGAATAGCTGCTTTACAACTTTCATACTTTCTTCACGGGTTTCACCACCACAAAACTGCGCAAATAAAGTATTTTTTACAATTCCGGTTACGAAAGGAAAATTATTGTGTACTGTGAAATTCAGAACAGATGTTCCAAGGCTTGTAAGAGCGGGCTGTTCAATCATTTTAAACATCCAGTAAGCCTTTCTCAATTGTGCATCAGACTTGTCTGCAAATGCAATTTTAGTATCATTAAAAATGGGCATTCCTATTTATTAAATTTAGTTATGCAAAGGTAATAATAACCTCAGTTTATTTAAAGATTTTTTTTACAATTTATGCTCTATTCCATTTAAAAGCATTGCGATGATTCCAACGAAAACCCAGAATCGTAATATATTTAATGTGAAGATGTTACTTCTTCGGGAAGCGTTTAACAGGAGATAAATGCATACGATCATGACAAAAAGCCCTCCGGCAAAATAATAGGCCATGAATCCGGTGATACCGGTTTTTGTAATAATCTTCATGGAAACTACCATGGTAAATATCAGTAAAGAAGTCAGAATAATTTTTGTATTTCTGCTTTTAAAGTAATTGGGAATTGTGGTATATCCGAATGTTTTATCCACACTTCTGGTAAGTGTATCTTTCACAATATCAATACATAGCAGGATAAGAAACAGAAAGACAGCCATCAGGAAAACCTTTTTGGAAAAGGTTTCGTAATACACCATCATTCCAAAGAACGGATACAAAGTGAGACTAACAAAAGTAAGATTGTTCAGGATCAGTATTCTGCTCAATTTATGGCTATAAAACCACATAAAGAATTGATAGACCACAAAAAAAACAAATACATTGTGAGAAATCATCCAGGCTACCCCTAAAGAAATAGCACTGAGTGCTAAATAGGCATAAAGAAAATATTTCTGTTTGATGAAGCTCTGAACTCGTGTTCTGAAAGGTTTTACTACATGATCTTTTTCCAGATCGTAGAATTGGTTGATAATACCACCGGCCAGAATCGTAAGGACGGTACAAAAAATAATACCGTGAACTTTAAAATCAAAGACAAATTTTCTGAAAGATTCATCCTGATTGAACAGGAAAAAAGTAGAAACATAAAGAGCAAACGTCAAAAGAGCAGCTACAAAAAAACGTGCTCCAAGCAAAAAGCCCACGAATTGTGAAAATCTGTAAAATAGAGATTTTGAGAGATAGTTTTTAGATTGGAAAGGTTCTTTTTCAGAATTCATTCCAATCTATTTAAAATCTGTAAATCACTTCTTTTTGGAAGCCATCAAGCATTTTTTCTGCTTTTGCATAATCTTTGGTAAATCCTAAGATATAGCCGCCTCCACCGCTACCACACAGTTTCAGATAATAAGCGTTAGAATCCAGTCCTTTTTTCCAGATATTAAAAATACTTTCAGGAATCATAGGACGGAAATGTTCATAAGCCCAGTGAGAAAGCTTTTTAAGATTTCTGAAGAATGGGTTCATGTCTTTTTTAAGGAAAGATTCGATACATGCGTTGTTGTAACGGATGAACTCTTCCTTCAGGGTTTTACGGAAACCTTCTGTTTTCATTTTTTCGAAGAAAATCTGGATCATAGGTCCTGTTTCACCTGTCATTCCGGAATCAATCAGGAAAATAGCTCCTTTTCCTTCTTCACCTTCCGGAATATCTACCCTGTCTAAATTTTCTTTATTTTCGATAAGAATTGGCAGATTCATATAACAGATCAGTGGATCCATTCCTGAACTTTTTCCATGGAAATAACTTTCCATTTCACCAAAAACAGCTTTTAATTTTTTAAGATTATCTTTTGAAATGTTTTCAGGGTTCAGTTTGCTGACTGAATATTTTTCAAAAATAGCAGCTACCAAAGCTCCGGAACTTCCCACTCCATATCCCTGAGGAATATTGGAATCAAAGAAAAGGCCGTTTGAAATATCATTTTTGAAGCTCTCGATATCCAACTTAAAGTCGTCGGAAAGATCAAGTGCTGTAAGAAATTCAGAATACTTCTGCAGATGTCTGTTGGAATTCAGTTCAAATTCAGAACTCAAATCTGAAAATTTCAAAGTTCCTTTATAGAAGCTGTAAGGTACTACAAGCCCCTGGGAATCTTCAATCATTCCATATTCTCCAAACAGGATTATTTTTGCATAAAATAAAGGGTTGGTCATATTGACAATAAATCTTTTTGCAAAGTTAAAAATTATTCCGCTGAATATAAGCAAAACTCAGGCCGAATTGCCTTCTATTTTACTTTCTTCAGTTCTTCTATTAAAAATACGAAAAAAATATGGTAAATAAATATAATTTCATGGATAAAATTCAATAGATGATCGTAATAAAAAAAAGACGTTAAAAATAACGTCTTTTAATTTTATAATGTTTCTCTGTCTTTTCTCATTGTAACGTTCAGGAATCGTATTAAAATTAATCCTGCACCAAAAAATATGGTCATTGATAAGGCTGCAATACGCATATTATTGAAATGTTCAATCAATGTGGCAAAGATAAATGTTCCGATAATGATGGCAATTTTCTCCAAAACATCATAGAAACTGAAGTAGGTAGTATTTTCCATTGAGTTTTCCGGAAGCAATTTTGAGTACGTGGATCTGGACATCGCCTGAAGACCACCCATTACTAAACCTACTACAGCTGCTACACCATAAAACTGGTATTCTACTGTAGGATTTTCTTTGTTGAGGAAATAAGCCCAAAGGCACGCTACAATCCAAAGGATGATTGCAATGGAAATAACATTTCTATTCCCAATTCTCTTGGATAATCTTGAGAAAATAACGGCTCCGATAATGGCTTCAATCTGAATTACCAGAAGAGTTCCGATCAGTTTATCCTGAGCAAGATTAATTTCACTTTTTCCAAATAATGTAGCCATCAGGAAAATAGTCTGCATTCCTACACTGTAAAAGAAGAAACTCGACAGGAAGAATTTCAGATTTCGATCTTTGAAAAGTTCTCCTCCTACTTTAAACAGTTCGTGGAAACTTTCTTTGGCTATATCTTTATAGAAGCTCAGATTATCTTTAAATACTTCAAAGAAGCCACCCTGCTCTTCATGTTTTTTGAAGATATTCTTATAGTTCAGTAGTACTAAATCTTTAGGAAGTTTATCTTTCACATCCCCAAATTGAGGAAGATGTTTGAATGTATATTGAGAAAACCCGAACCACCATGCTCCTGTTAAAAGGAAACTGATTCTTGTAAACAGGAGCTGCTGGGCTGCTCCTTTGGCAAAAACCTGAATCAGCACCAAACAAATCACCACTAAAACTACAGAACCAATATATCCGTAAACATATCCTCTTGCAGAAAGTGCATCCTGCCTGTCTGGTGTCGCAATATCCGGGAGGAAAGAGTTGTAAAACACTAAACTTCCCCAGAAACCGACACTGGCTGTAAT
The DNA here is from genome assembly GCF_002025665.1 of Chryseobacterium indologenes. GTDB lineage: Bacteria > Bacteroidota > Bacteroidia > Flavobacteriales > Weeksellaceae > Chryseobacterium > Chryseobacterium metallicongregator. Next base: position 2,673,029 of record NZ_CP018786.1, read on the forward strand.
ACTGAATAAAAGTCCTAAAAATACATTATGCATTCCTGTAAACATGGCCAATCCCATACAAGATGTGGCACCAAGATAACAGAAAAACTGCAGGAAAGATTTTTTGTTTCCAATAGTATCCGCTAATGAAGATAAAAATGGAGACAGTAATACCACAACAAAGAATGATATGGTAAGGGAATATCCATACACCGCATCCGGCTGATATTCTTCGCCAAAAATTTTAATCATATGCCTTACCGGAACATCAATCCAGGTTTTTGTTTCCGCTACATATTCTTTTTTCTCGTAAGCGGTGGTCAGGATAGAGTAATAAATGGGAAAAATGGTAGAGGTAATCACCAGGGAATAAACAGAATTTGCCCAGTCATATACCGCCCAGGCTTTCATAATTTTCGGATTATTCTTTATGTTTTTAGGCTGTCGATTCTCAGTTTCAGACATTTCAAATATATATTAGTAGCACAAAAATAGAAAAACTACGGAATATTCTACGGTTTTTAATGTTATTTTGAAAATAATAATTGTAGGGTATTGAAATCATTCAGCAAAGTTTTAATCTTATTTTATACTTTATAGGGGCTGAAAATCCTTAATCTATGTTGGTAAATAATGTGTTGACCAATCTGAATATATGATTGAAGATCTCATCATTCTATTCTGTAACGAAAAAATCGGGGTACAAAGACCCCGATTTTTATATTTTAAATACACAATGTGTTTGTATGTGTAATTATAAGTTTTCAATCACAATTGCAGAAGCACCACCACCACCATTACAGATAGCAGCAGCTCCATATTTCGCATTATTTTGCTTCAATACGTTGATTAATGTAACGATGATTCTTGAACCTGAACTTCCCAGTGGGTGTCCTAATGCTACAGCACCTCCGTTTACGTTTACTTTAGCAGCATCTAATCCTAAGATTTTGTTGTTAGCTAATCCTACTACTGAGAAAGCTTCGTTGAATTCGAAGAAATCGATATCTGAAACTTCTAATCCTGCTTTTTTAAGAGCGATAGGTAAAGCTTTTGCCGGAGCTGTTGTAAAGTTTTCAGGCTCATGGGCTGCATCAGCATAAGAAACGATTTTTGCCAGAGGTTTCAATCCCAGTTCCTCCATTTTTTCTTTGGAAACAAGGATTAATGCAGAAGCTCCATCGTTCAAAGTAGATGCATTAGCTGCAGTTACTGTTCCTTCTTCTTTTTTAAATACAGTAGGAAGTGTTGAAATTCTGTCGAAGTTTACCGCTTTATATTCTTCATCTTCAGCAAAGATTACAGGTTCACCTTTTCTCTGAGGAATAGAAACCGGTACAATTTCTTCGTTGAATTTACCTTCGCTCCAAGCTTTTGCAGATCTTTTGTAAGATTCTACAGCGAAGTTATCCTGATCTTCTCTTGTAATATTATAGTCTACAGCACATTTTTCTGCGCATACTCCCATATGTACTTTGTTGTATACGTCTGTAAGACCGTCAAGTACCATTCCGTCAAGCATTTTGATATCGCCTAATTTTGTAGCGACTCTTGCATTGTAATAATGAGGAACTAAAGACATATTCTCCATACCTCCTGCAACTATTACATCAGCATCACCAGCTTTGATAGCCTGAGCTGCCATTGTTACAGCTTTCATTCCTGAAGCACAAACTTTATTTACTGTAGTAGAAGGTGTATTGATTGAAAGACCTGCTCCTAAAGCAACCTGACGAGCCGGCGCCTGGCCTTCTCCTGCCTGAAGAACATTTCCCATATAGATTTCCTGAACATGATTAGGATCTAAACCAATTTTATCTAATGCTCCTTTTACGGCAGTTGCTCCCAGTTTTGTAGCCGGAACTGTTGATAAGCTTCCCATAAAACTCCCCATAGGTGTTCTTACTGCGGAAACAATGAATACTTCTTTCATGTATATAATTTTATTTTAGCTAAAACGGAATAAAGATTCCATTTTTATAGTTAGAATTTATTTCACTTTTACGTATACCAGATCAAACTGAGTCCCTTCAATTTTGGTATTCACTTTCAGAAGATTATCCTGAGTGGCTACTATTTTATTATTGAAGACATCTCCAATCTGTGCGGGATCATTTTTATCGGATTTTTCCATCACGATTGCTTTATAATTGCAGTCGTCCACAAAAACCAATGTTGACTTGATATAATCTTTTCCATTATTGAAATATTCAGTTTGAACATTATCTTTAATAGTCATATACCATATTGCTTCCGGGTAATTGGGTCTTGTAAACTTCCCTTCTTTTATATTCACACATTTAGGCGGATTGTCCGGTTTTTTCTGTTCTGTTGTCTGAGCATGCATCTGTGTAGCTGCTGTCAACAAAATACCTGCTGAAAATATTTTTAAGAAGTTCATATTTATATTTGTGTTCTGTTGTTAACTTTTTTATTTCCTCCGGCAAAAACCATCAGAAAAGCGCCTAAAAACTCTACAGCCCAACCCCATTTCAATTTAACAATTCCTGCAAAAGTTTCCTGCCAGGATTTGAAAGGTAAAAAGCTAAAGTATTGCAGTGACTGCATTTTCACAGCAATCAGGGTGAATCCGAATAAAAGAATAAGCAGAATACCAAAGAATCTGACAATTTTAGCACTGTTATTTACAATTCCAAAAACTGCACATGCCGAAAAAATCCAGCACGCAATAGCAAGATAATGATCAAGCTTCCAATAGTTCCAGTTCCCGATAACAGGCACATGCACCAAGGGTAAAAAGCTGCCTACAATTACTAACAGTAATCCTAATAACTGAATATTTTTCATATTTACTAAAGTGCCAAAATACAAAAAAAAACACACTTTTAAGTAGTGTGTTTTAAAAATAGAAATTCCATACCCGAACACTTGTTAGTTACAAAAAAACTCCGGAGTTTTTGATTATTATATAAATAAAAATGGAATTTATTATCAAATTAAAAATCACCACCTGAAGTTTCTATCACGACGGAAGTCCATATTTTTCTTCTGCAAAGCTTTATTGTATAAAAGGATATCTCAAAATAAAAAAATTGCATTTTTTTTCAAAAATGCAATTTAATATCTTAATAAATATACGTTTCAATTAGTGTTTCACTGATGAAACATCTTCCGGGTTATGTTTATGTTTAAACAGTACGGCAAAGAAAACCGCCAGTATTAACGCATAGATTGCAAAAGAAAGCCAAATCTGCTGCCAGTCTTTTACCATCACAACAGAGGAAAGAGTTCCGTCTGAATTGACAGCAGCATTAAAACTCTTCTTTAAAATATTCAGGAAAGTAGGATTATCAGGGGTTGTCTGCAGGTAAGCAGAAAGATCTGAAGCTGTAGAAAACTTATGCGTAAAGAACTTATCAATAGCCCAACCTGCGGCATAACTTCCGAAAACCGCTCCAAAACCGTTGGTCATCATCATGAATAATCCCTGAGCCGAAGAACGTATTTTTTTATCGGTAGTCGTTTCCACGAAAAGTGACCCTGAGATATTAAAGAAATCGAAAGCCATTCCGTACACGATACATGAAAGAATGATTAAAGAAAGGCCAAATCCGTCCGGCACCCCATAAGCAAAGAATCCGAATCTTAAAACCCAGGCCAGCATCGATATCAACATTACTTTTTTAATTCCAAATTTCTTCAGGAAGAAAGGAATTGCCAAAATAAACAGGGTTTCTGAAACCTGAGAAATTGACATAATGATGGTAGATCTCTTTACTACAAATGAGTCTGCATATTTAGGAAAATGAGCAAACTCACTTAAAAATACATCACCATATGCATTGGTAAGTTGAAGTGCTGCTCCCAAAAGCATTGAAAACATAAAGAATAAAGCCATTTTATAGTTTCCAAAAAGCTTAAATGCATTCAAGCCTAACTGCTCAGATAATGGTGAATGTTTGTCAATCAGTTTTTGTGGGGGACATTTTGGAAGTGTAAGGGCATAAATTCCTAAGAAAATTGCGACAACACCTCCGATATAAAACTGACCTTCTGTTTCTTTATTCCCACTAAGGTTTGTGATCCACATCGCAACAATAAAACCAATAGTTCCCCATACACGAATCGGTGGAAAGTCTTTCACCACATCCAGATTGTTATTTTTCAGGATCGTATAAGAAATTGAATTGGCAAGTGCAATGGTAGGCATGTAGAAACACATGGCCAAAAGCATTACTGAAAAGAAGGAATTCGGGTCTGTAGAATGAGGTAAAATAAAAAGAATAACCCCATAGAGGATGTGTAATACTGAAAATATGCGTTCCGCATTTACCCAGCGGTCAGCAATAATTCCAGTAATGGTTGGCATAAATATAGAAGCAATTCCCATTGTTCCGAACACAGCTCCAAACTGAGTTCCATCCCAATGTTTTGTGCCAAACCAGAAGTTTGCCATCGTAATCAGCCAAGCTCCCCAAACGAAAAATTGGAGAAAACTGAGGATGGTCAGGCGTAATTTTAAATTCATAGTTTATATAAAAAGTATCTCTTTAATCAATTTTCTTTTTCCTCCTCTTGATTTCTTCCTGGATTTCAAGGGCGGTATCATAGTCTTCTTCTTTAACGGCTTCATCTAGTAATTTCTGAAGCTCTTCCATAGAAAGAGATTTTAAGTTATCTTCTGTTTGTACAGTTTCTGAGAATGATTGTTCTTCTTTTGAAACATCTTCCAGTTCCAATAAAATCCCGGCTTCATTTAAAACCTGCTGCGTTGTAAATATGGGCGCATCAAATCTTACAGCCATTGCAACAGCATCGGAGGTTCTGGCATCAAGGATCAGTTCTTCGTCTGTTACTTTATTTTTAAAGTTGATATTTGAAAAGAATACTCCGTCTACAATCTGATAGATAATGACAGAAATCAGCTCATAATTGGCAGAAACTATAAATTTTGTAAATAAATCATGAGTAAGAGGACGCGGTGGATGAATATCTTTCTCCAATCCGAGAGAGATAGACTGGGCTTCGAAATTTCCTATAACAACAGGTAATTTTATATGTGTTTCTTCATGCTCCAGTAACAATGCGTAAGCCCCCGACTGGGTCTGGCTGTACGATATTCCGCGAATAATTAGCTGCTTATAATCCATAGCTACAAATATAGATTAATTTTTTATTGTGTTTTCACTTTTTTACGCAAAAATAAAAGCCCGGAAAGCCGAGCTTTTATCTGTATTGTTGATGATTGTCAAACGTCAATAGTGAATTTTGCTTTGCAAGTATTTACTTAAAAATTGACGAGCAAAGCGAATTAACTATTCACAATTCACTTTCTTATCCTTTAATTGCTTTAATTTTCTCTGTTAATGCAGGAATAATCTGGAAAGCATCTCCTACTACTCCATAATCAGCAGACTTGAAGAATGGTGCTTCAGGATCACTGTTGATTACTACGATTGTTTTTGAAGAGTTTACTCCGGCAAGGTGCTGAATAGCTCCTGAAATTCCTACTGCAACGTAAAGATTAGGGGCAATTGCTTTACCTGTTTGTCCTACGTGCTCTGTGTGAGGTCTCCATCCGATATCAGAAACAGGCTTAGAACATGCTGTAGCTGCTCCTAAAACGTTTGCCAAATCTTCGATCATTCCCCAGTTTTCAGGTCCTTTCATCCCTCTACCAGCAGAAACAACAACTTCTGCTTCTTTAAGGTCTAATTTACCTGAACTCTGCTCGTGAGAAATCACTTTAGTATCTTCATTAGCAACAGATAAGTTTTTCACTTCTTCTGAACCTGATACTGCGTTTTCTTTAACACCGAAAGCATTTTGAGAAACAGTAACAATTACTCCGTTTCCTTCCGCTTTTGCATGCATGAAACCTTTTCCTGAAAATGCTCTTCTTTTTACCTGGAAAGGAGAAAGGCTTTCAGGAGCTTCCAATGCATTAGTAATTAAAGAATAGTTCTTCATTACCGCAAGCATAGGAGCAATGGAAGAAGCGTCAGTAGTGTGAGGGAAAACGATGATATTTCCGTCTGCTACTTCACTTACAGCCTGAGCGAATGCTTTTGCTGAGAAATTTTTAAGACCTTCGTCTTTGATATTGATAACATTTGATGCTCCATATTTGTATAATAAATCTGAAGAATCTGTTGGGTTTACAGAGATTGCTGTAACGGTATCTCCTGCTTTATCAGCGATAGCTTTAGCATAAGAAACTGCTTCAAAAGCTGCTTTTTTGTAAACTCCGTTTATATTTTCTGCGTATACGAATACTGCCATTGTTTTAAATTTAAAAATTAAAAGATTGAAAAATTTAAAGATTAGATTACTTTAGCTTCTTCGTGAAGTAATCTTACCAATTCATCAAGATTATCCGGAGAAACCATTTTCACAGCAGCTCTTGGCGGAACGCTGTCATAAGATACTCCCTGAACTTTTACTTCTGAAGAAGAAGGTTCTACTACCTGCAAAGGTTTTGTTCTTGCAGACATAATTCCTCTCATATTCGGGATGATAAGATCTTTCTCATCTACTAATCCTTTCTGACCTGCAATAATTGCCGGTAATTTTACAGAAATAGTTTCTTTTCCTCCTTCAATTTCTCTTACTGCAGTAGCTTCGCTTCCGTTTACGTCTAATCCTACTGAAGCGTTTACGAAAGGTTGGTTTAATAACTGAGCTACCATTCCAGGAACAGAACCGCCGTTATAATCGATAGATTCTTTTCCGCAAAGGATAAGATCATATCCTCCGTTTTGAGCTACAGCTGCAATTTCTTTTGCTGTAGAATAGCTGTCTTTTGGATCAAGATTTACTCTTACTGCATCGTTAGCACCAATTGCTAAAGCTTTTCTGATTACAGGTTCTGTAGCAGCATCACCTACGTTGATTACTGTTACTGTTGCTCCCTGAGATTCCTGAAGTTTAACCGCTTTTGTCAACGCAAATTCGTCTAGAGGGTTAATTACCCACTGAATTCCGTTTTTGTCGAAAGCAGATTTGTCTGCTGTAAAGTTAATTTTGGAAGTAGTATCCGGAACACTACTAATACAAACTAATATTTTCATATGTTGTTCTTAATTTTTTTATGGGTCATATGTAACCTTAAGGTTTCATGTGTACTATTTTATTTTTTCCCTTTTGGCGCATAAAATCATGACAGTTTATGCAGAGATTTTGTTTGAATTAATTTTTGCTAATATAAATAAAAAATATATTATGCATGCATAATACTTATTAAATTATTATTCAATACATTAGATGTAGTTACTTAGCTGGTTTCGTTGCCCTAAACTCTATTTTACTTGGCAAAACTCTTGGATTCATCTTTAAAATATCCAATATAAGATTCCCCATATCTTCAGGCTGGATCTTCCAACTGTCCTTTTCAGACGGAATATTTCCGTTAAAATGAGTGGCTACAGAACCCGGCATGATCACAGTAGATTTAATATTGTATTTCCTTAGATCAATCATGGCAGCCTGTGTAAAACCTACCACTCCGAATTTTGAAGCATTGTATCCTGTCCCATTTTCAAAGAAATTCGCCCCTGCGAGACTGGAAATGGTAATATAGTAGCCTTCTGTCTTTTTCAGTTCTTCCACAGAGGCTTTCAAGGTATAAAAAACACCTGTAAGATTCGTTTCTATCATATCATTCCACTCCTCTGCCGTCAACTCATCTACGGGCTTAAAAATGCCCAATCCTGCATTGGCAATAATATAATCCAGTCTTCCGAACTTTTCAACGGTATATTTTACAGCTTCCTGTTCGCTTTCCAGACTTCTTACATCAGAAACAATCCCCAAAACATTTTCTGAATATTGCTTAAGTTCTTCTTCTGCCTTCATTACATCTTCTCTTTTTCTTCCTGAAAATGCTACAGAAATGCCATTTTCAAGTAAAATTTTCGCAATCCCGAAACCTATTCCTTTGGTTCCTCCTGTTATATAAGCTGTTTTATTATCTGACATATGATTGAAATTTTTAATTCTCTAAAATAACAAAAACGCTCCAATTGGAGCGTTTTGCTGATACTAAGATTTATCAGTATTATTTTTTGATGAACTTCTCTGTGAAGTTTCTTCCTTCTGTTTCTACATTCAGTAAATAAGCTCCGGCAGACAGGCTTCTGACATTTACCTGATCTCCGTTTAATGTTACATCTACTCTCTTTCCAGACATATCATATGCTTCAACATGTTTGATCTTGTTTGGTGTTGTGATTTTTATAACATCAGTAGCCGGGTTTGGATAGATAGACAGTTTTATGTCATTTTTAACGGCGTCTTTTGTAGATAAGGCTGCTTCATTATTAATTTTGATATTATCGATATAAGCAGAACCTCCATAGTTATCATGTACAAAATCCATCCTGTTAATATTATTGTTACTGAATGGTTGTCCTGTGTAAATGAGAGCATCATTCAGGTAATATTGGATTCCCGTAGCCGTAGAAACTATTTTTACCCTGTACCAGGTATTGGCATTCCAGGTTTGATTGGTATTGACTAAATTATTTGAACCTGCTGTTGCAATCAGAATGCTTCCATCATAAGAGAAGTCAATATAAGTAACGATTCCTCCTGTACCTACTGTATTTACAGTTCTAAAAACAAAGTCTGAACTTGATGTACTTTTTTGAGTCAGTCTTACATCAAATGATTGTGTAAAGCTATTATACGTTAATGGTGTCGTAAAGGTATAAAAACCACCCATTACAGGACTTTGCTGTGGCCCATAAGGGGCATCTGTTGTTATTTTAAAACTGTTTGATCCCTGGCTTGCCATTTCAGCTGACACCAATTGACTTGTCAGATATACTGGCGGTGTTGCTCCATTATTAGTCGTAACCCAGCCCTGCTGTCCATTAATGTTTCCTGCTGTATACCCTTCACCGGCTTCAAAAGAAATAGTCTGCTGAGCAAAAGATGATATTGAAATCAACGAAATTGCGAAAATGTAAAGTTTCTTCATGATATTTTTTTAGTTTCGAACAAATATATACGTTTTAAATCTAAAAAGCAAAATATATGAATATTTTACACCTATTAACAAATTAACATAATATTTTTAATCAAAAATAATGAAGATATTAAATCTAAGAAAGAATAGTAATTCCGAAAAAATCATCCATAAATATATCAAAACACTAAACAGAGCACATGTTTTCAGCGGTGTGAAATAATTTATCTGACGATCACTTTTTCTGTAAAATTTCTTTCTTCAGTTTTTACATTGACCATATATACTCCTTTGGGTAAGCCTTTTACCTCTATTTTATTATGGTTTATTTCAGTCTTTATAAGCTTACCTGTTTCGTCATAGAGTTCTATACTTTTTACTTTGGCAGCAGTATTGATATTGATAAAATCAGTTGCAGGATTAGGATAAAGAGATATTTTTTTAGTATTTGCATTGGAATCCTGAACACCCATTGTTCCCAACTCGCTATTAATTTTAATATGATCAATATAAGCTGATCCCAGCGAATTATTATGAACAAAACGAAGCTGGTTTATATTCAATGAACTTGCTGCTGTACCTGTATAGATCAGCAAATCATTAAGGTAATACCGTACATCTGTGGCGCTTCCTACTACTTTTAACCGATACCAGGTATTCGACAGCCAGGCGGAAGGTGTAGAAATAAGATTCTGTATGCCAGATAACATATCCAGGATCTTTACCGACCCGGTTTTTCCAAAATCCAATCTTACTACAAACTGGTCATCCATATTGTTTACAGCCTGAAAACCAAAATCAGAACCGTTGAGCTGTGACATATTAATATCGAATGATACAGAAAAATTATTGTAAGCAAGAGGAGCCGACAGATTATAAAAACCTCCTATGATTGGCTCAGCCTGCGTTCCATAAGTATTTTCTTTGACAATTCTCAGGGAACGGCTTCCATCACTGGCTTTATCAAAACTGATGCTTTGATGGGTAACATTTTCCGGCACCCCTCCGGTAGGAGTACTGATCCAACCAGCCTGTCCATTGATATCTCCAACGTTGAATCCTTCAATAGGCTCAAATGATATGGCTTGTTGGGCGAAAAAACATATTGATGATAGCAAAAATGCAATTGAGTAGTATTTTTTCATAGTAAATCAAGTTTTGTATTAAAAATATAAACTTTCAATGAATAGTGAAATAACTTATTGCAAATAAAAAATTAACCCATTTATTTTCAGCGAATTTAATTTTCAAAACCTTGAAAAGACTTCGTTAATAATTGATAAAAGAGCAAAAAAATAAGGTATTTCTTTGCAGAAATACCTTATCATATCTTGTTTTCGATTAATTATTTTGAATAATTCTCAAAGAACAAAGGAATACTTTCAATCCCTTTATAGAAATTAAATAGTCCATAATGTTCGTTTGGAGAGTGGATCGCATCAGAATCCAATCCGAAGCCCATTAATACAGACTTAGCTCCTAAAATCTGCTCAAACATTGCTGTAATCGGGATACTTCCTCCACCTCTGTAAGGGAGAACTTCTTTTCCGAATGCTGATTCCATTGCTTGTTTTGCAGCAGCAAATTCTTTTGTATCCGTTGGTAAAACGTAAGGCATACCTCCGTGGTGAGGGGTTACTTTAATTTTTACCGTATCGGGAGCAATCTTTTCAAAATATTTTGTGAATTTCTCCGTAATTTCCTGAGGAGTCTGGTAAGGAACCAAACGCATTGAAATTTTAGCAAAAGCTTTTGAAGGAATTACTGTTTTTGCTCCTTCTCCTGTATAACCGCCCCAGATTCCGTTGCAGTCTAAAGTAGGGCGAATAGAAGTTCTTTCTAAAGTTGTATATCCTTTTTCCCCTTCGATATTGCTTAATCCGATTGATTTTTTGAATTCTTCCGGATTATCTTTCAATTTGTTCATATCAGCTCTTTCAGCATCTGAAACAGTTTCTACATTGTCGTAGAATCCGTCTATAGTGATATGCCCGTTTTCATCAATCAGATTGGCGATCATTCTTGAAAGAACATGAATAGGATTCGGAACTGCTCCACCGTAAAGGCCTGAGTGCAAGTCTCTGTTTGGACCTTCCACTTCTACTTCTACATAACTTAAACCTCTTAAACCTGTTGTTACAGTAGGTTGTTCATTACTATAAATGTGAGTATCAGAAATTAAGATACAGTCGCAAGCTAATTTCTCTTTATTTTCATTGACCCAGTCTCCTAAGCTTACAGATCCTACTTCTTCTTCTCCTTCTAAGATAAATTTAACATTGCAAGGAAGAGCATTGGTCTTCATCATCGCTTCAAAAGCTTTCAAATGCATAAAGAACTGTCCTTTATCATCAGCAGAACCTCTTGCGAAGATAGCTCCATCAGGGTGTAATTCAGTTTTTTCAATATAAGGCTCAAAAGGTGGCTTTGTCCATAATTCCAATGGATCTGCCGGCTGAACATCATAGTGTCCATACACCAAAACTGTAGGTAAATTTTTATCTAAAATCTTTTCCCCGAAAACAATTGGATATCCTTTTGTGTTGCAAACTTCCACATTATCAGCGCCTGCATTTTTAAGATGTGCTGCCACTACATCTGCGCATTTCAAAACGTCATCTTTATACGCCGGATCTGCAGAAATAGAAGGAATTCTCAATAACTCAAATAATTCATCCACGAAACGCTGTTTGTTTTCGTTAATGTAATTTAATGTCTCTTGCATTGTAAAAATTTATTTTGTTAAAATTAAAAAAAATGCCCGGCAGGAACAAACAAAAAGCAAGGATTTTACGAACCTCCTGTTAATGAACCTCGTAACCCTCTTTTTTAATAAAAAAATGCCCTGCAGAAACAGGGCACTTATATATTTTGTACTTCTAATTAGTGTTCAGCTTTTGGTGCTTTATCAGCTTCAGCAGGTTTCGCAGCTGCAGTACTGTCTGTTTTTGGAGCAGCAGCTTCTGGTGTTGCATGAGCCTCTTCTTTATGCTCTGCAGCTCCAGCTTCATGTCCGTGAGCTTCTCCCTGAGGGTCGTCAGAATATCTTTCTACTCCTTCTTCAAGTTTCAAAGTACCTCTGTTTCCTCCTTGTGGAACTTTCTTACAGCTTACCGCTACCGTTGCAATCGCTAAACATATAACTAATTTTTTCATATGTAAAATTATTTTTTTTAAAAGGTAATATGAAACCGCACTATTTTTAACTTATTTGATCCTCCAAACAGCAAGCGATTTCATGCTTAAATTTTTGATTGCCCAAAAGTAAGAAATCCTGCTTTTTTCGGCAACATTTTTATACTGATTTTAATATTATTTTCCCTTTTTTGGATTGGGTAAAAATAAGATACTGATCTCCTCCGTCTTTTAAACCATATTTCTTTTTGATTTCTTCAGGTTTTAGAGGATAATTTTTTGTTATAATATTAAACTGACCTTTCTTTTTAATGCTTTTAGAATCAACAGATTCCATCTCTAAAATTCTTCCCGGGAAGTTTTCAATTCTTTCGCTGGAAGTATAAAGATGACTATTGGGATGAAGTTTTTTTAATCCAAATTTCTGAGAGATCAGATTAAAGACTCCAGCCTTTAAAATGGAATGATTGGGGATGTAAATGTATCTTTCGGGTTCAGAATATTCGGATTGGGCAGTTTCTTCTTCGCCAAATGTAAAGCTAAAGACAGATTCTTTGCTTTCAAGGTTCACACAATTACAGATGATTTTATCCGTATTTTCGTTGGAAAGAAATACTACAACTTCTTTCACATCATTTTTCAGAGCGATAATATCCATTCTTGAAATACCCGGCAATACTGAAACAAGATACTTAAGATCAATAAGCGGGGAAAGCTTTATCACCACAAGATCGGATATAGAGCATAATTTTTCCTGAATTTCAAGAATATCAGGAGAGAGATCTTCCAAAAGAAAAACTTTGTTTTTTTGCTCGTCTCTTCTGGCCGGATCAAGATAAATGACATCAAAGTGTTCCTGATTTTCATTCAAAAAATCTTCAAGCTTTAGATTGATAAATTTCGCCTTACGATTTAAAATACCCCAGTTATTTTCAACAATCTCTAAAAGCTCTTTATTCTGCTCTATTAAAGTGATATTATCAAAATTTTGAGACAGATAAAAGGCATCAATCCCGAAACCACTTGTAAGGTCAATGAATGTTTTCCCTTTCAGTATTTCAGATTTATAAAGTGCCGTTTTTTCTGAAGAAGACTGTTCAAGATTAAGCTGTGGTGGGAAGAGAATGCCTTCTTTTAAGAGAAATGGAAATTTCCTTTCCGCTACCTGTTTTCCTTTGATCTGCTGTACAATTTCATGCATGGAAACTTCTGGAAACGGAGATTTTTTTAATAACAATGAGTGCAGATCTGTTTTTAGATTTGCATTGATATAATTTTGAATTTCTTTGTTTAGTAATTTAACCACAGATTTTCACAGAATTACACAGATGATTATGTTTTATATTTTAAAGGATGCCAAATAAATTATGTGCAATCATCTGAGGAAATCCATGTAATCTGTGGTGAAATTAAAGTATCCTACAGTTTTCATAAACTTTCGAAGATGATTATTCTTTATTTTTTAGTCTAACTTTCCATTTATCTTTCTAAAAATACTTTTATCAATATAGTCTGTATTAAAGTTAACCAAAATCCCTAATTTCAAATTTGTTAGTTTTAAATATGTTAATAATTGCTGATGATGGATATTTGATATTTCAGTAACTGCCTCAACTTCTATGATTACTTTATCTTCAACAATTATATCTGCTATAAAACCTGAATCAATAAATACATCTTTAAATTTAATATTCATTGAAACTTGGGTCTGTACTCTTAAACCATTATTTTCCAGTTCATAAGCTAAGGCTTTTTCATAAACTTTCTCCAAAAGACCTGGACCTAGTTCGTTGTAAACAGAAAATATAGATTTTCTGATATAAAAACTTATCTCATTTTCTTTCATTACATTGTATTTGTATCAAAAGTACAATATTATGAGATACACTATAGTTTCTTAATTTAACCAAAATTCAAATAGAATTTATATTTCAACTTAAACTGGTTTTAATTTTATATAATTGTTCGTATTTAAACTTTTGATAAAAAAATTCACAGAATATTATGAATAATCATCTGTGAAAATCTGTATAATCTGTGGTTAAAAATATTATTCAAACATTTCGGCCCAACGAACGGCTTTTATTTCTTTTTCGTTGTAAAGATCTGCAATAGACTTTTTAATGTCTAATTTAGGGTACAGATTCACTCCGATAAGCTTTATTTTCCCTTCTTCAATCCATTGCTGCTCTTCAATAGCATGATCATAGATTTTTTTCTGAACGACTCCCTGTTTCAAAAGCTCTAAATATCCTCCCGCTTCTTCAATTTCAACGAACAAAGCCCATGCTTTTTCAGCAAACTGCTGAGTAATATCTTCAACATAGTAACTTCCGTTAGAAGCATCTTCAAATACATTGATAATACTTTCGTAAGCCAGAACGATCTGTTGTTTGAAAGAGATCTCTTCTGAATTATCGGTACTTCTGTCAACAAGATAATTGTTAGAGAAAACAGCATCTGCCCCACCAATCATGGCAGAAGCAAGCTCCAGTGTAGAACGGATAAGGTTATTTTCGTTATCAGCAACCGCTTTATTTCGCAGCGAAGTTTCGGCAAAGATGTAAGGAACTTCGTCCAGTCCGTATTCTTTAGAAAGCTGATTAAAAATGATTTTAAAAGCTCTCAGTTTGGCCATTTCAAAGAAATAACTTCCTCCTACAGCTATTCTGAAGATCAGTTTGTTTAAAACTTCAGCACCATATATCTCTGCCAGCTCCTTAGCTTTTGCAAGGCCAATTCCCAGCTGTTGGTAAATAGCAGCTCCAGCATTCTGATGAAGTGAAATATCTATACAAATATTTCTTTTAAAATCTTTTGACAGCAATTCTTTTACCAGCTGATCATCAATACTTCCTTCTTTTTCATTAAAGACATCAATCAGCGAAAAATACTGGTCTTCTTCTTTAGGACTTATATGCCCTGCAAGATCTTTATTATTCACAAAAAGAGTTTTCTGATCAAGATTTTCGACATTCTGATCAAGGATGAATGCAAATACTTCTTCTTCCAGACTTTCATGGTATCTAGCTACCAAATGGGTGCTTTCTTCCACTCTGGGCAGGTTTACCAAAGGTTTCTGAACCTCTGTATAAAAAGGTTTTACCTCTACTCCTTCCAGATTCTGTTTTTCTAAAACAGGGTAAATATCCTCTGTTTTAAGCTGTTTTTTGACTAGATTTTCCCAGTTTGAAAGTATATCTGTATTTGACATTAGTTTTTTATTTGTGAATGGTCAATGTGAATTTTTAAATATTCAAAATACATTTCCTCATTGACGTCATTCTATTCAACTTTATTACTTTTTAGCGACTTTTGTACTGTCTACTACCAGAATGAAGATCTCTTCATTTGGTTTTTTCATAAAATAATTTTCTCTTGCGTACTTTTCTTTTTCTGACTTGTTGTTCATCAGTTTTTTATAAAAAGCATCATTTTTCTCATATTCTTTTTTATAATAATCCAGCTGATCTTCATATTTATGAATCTCACCATTCAGTTCATTAATTACAAGAAATGAGGTTTTATCGAAAAAAATCATCCATACCAAAAACAGACAGATCGTAATGGTATACTTATTCAAAACATATTTCTGGATAAGTTTGAATGTTTCAGATTTCGGCTGAATGTCTTTGATAAGGTTGTTTTCTTCCATTTTTTAATGTTTTTTCAACGAATTTTTAATAACGGTAGTTAAAAAATCAATCGCTACGGAATTCTGCTTCATATTGGGGATAATAAGATCGGCATCATTTTTAGACGGCTCGATGAATTCCTGGTGCATTGGTTTCAATGTGGTCTGATAACGGTGTAATACTTCGCTCAGATCTCTTCCTCTTTCCTGAGTATCTCTTCTGATCCTCCTGATCAGTCTTTCGTCAGAATCTGCATGAACAAATACTTTCAAATCAAATTCCTTCAGCAATTCTTTGTTGGTTAAAACAAGAATTCCTTCTACTACCAATACGTTTTTAGGTTCTACAGTAACATGATCTCCTGTTCTGGAATGAGTAACAAAGCTATAAATCGGCTGTTCAATAGACTCATTGTTTTTTAAAGCTTTTACATGTTTTATCAGTAAGTCAAAGTCTATAGATTTCGGATGATCATAGTTTAAAGCTTCTCTTTCCGTCAGTGTAAGACCCTGGTTGTCGTGATAATAATTATCCTGAGAGAGGATATTCATTCCCTCAATATCAAGCTGCTGAAGTATCTTATCAACAACTGTAGTTTTGCCGGATCCTGTACCACCGGCAATTCCTATTACAAGCATTGTTTTTTTGTTTCTTTATAGTTGGTACAAATATACTATTTTAGATAAAATATGGCAATGTAAGTGTATTGAGAAATTAAAAGATTAAAGCATTTAAATATTAAAATATTTTCGGGAAAGCTGCCAGTCTTTATGATTTATTGTTATTACTCAAATTTACTCTCTTGATTTAATAAAAAAATCCGACAATTAATTTGTCGGATTTTATTTTATACGATTTCGCTTGTTAATTCACGCGAAATTAATTTTTCATGCATAGGCTTCAAAACATCCATTGAGCCGGTTTTTACGGTACACTTGCCTTTGTAATGAACCAGAATCGTACATTGCTCAGCTTGTTCCAGGGTATGCTTACATATTTCGATCAGGCAGTCTATGACATAATCAAAAGTATGAATATCGTCGTTATGCAATACCAGTTTATAAACTTCATCCGTATCATCTAAAACGAGAACTTCTTCTTCGTACTGACGTTTCGGATTTTCGTAATCTTTTATGCTGTTATAAAAATTCATTCTCATTCTTTTAAACTTCTCCTATTTTATCTGCCAGATTATCTATAGCATTAGGTTCCTGATAAATCAATTCCACAAGTTCCACACTCTTGTTGTTCATTTTCAGAATTTTGAAGTGATAATCCTCAAGATCAAATTCCTGGTTTTCTTCAGGGATTTCTTCCAGCTCATAAAGAATGAATCCTGCCAGTGAGTTGTACTCGCTTTCTTCGGAAAGAGGAAGCTTTTTAGGCAGAAACTCATTGATTTCGTCCAACGGCTGTGTAGCCTGCACCCAATAGGTATTGTCCGCTATTTTATCAACGATTTTTTCTTCATCGTCTTCTTCATCCTGAATTTCTCCTACAAGTTCTTCAAGAATATCTTCTAATGTAATAATACCTTCTGTTCCTCCAAATTCGTCAATAACAATGGCGATATGTTGTTTTTTAAGCTGGAAAGTCTTCAGTAAGTCTGAAACTTTTTTACTTTCTACTACGAAAAAGGCATCACGCATTAGATCTTTAAGGTCTTCATGATCCAGATCTCCTTTTCTCTTCACAAATTCTCTTATAATTTCCTTTGTGTAGAAAATTCCGATCACGTTGTCAATAGAATCAATATAAACAGGAATACGGGAATAACCGCTGTCCATAATTTTATTGATGATATCATTAACATCTTCTTCAAAGTCTATGGAAGTAATATTCTGTCTTGGAACCATGATCTGCTTGGCAGAATGATCGGTAAAATCAAATGCATTTTTGATGATCTCATAGTTTTCCTCCTCAATTTCTCCACTGTCTGCACTTTGTTTTACCAAAAGCTGAAGTTCTTCCGTAGAGTGAATTTCCTGTTCGGAAGCAGGGTGAATTTTTACAAGTCTTAAGAAACCATTTGACATGGAGTTCATCAACCAGATAAACGGTTTAAAAATAGTATAGAAAACTCTCAACGGAACCGCTGTTGCCATTGTAGTTGCTTCAGATTTTCTGATAGCGATTGATTTTGGAATAAGTTCACCAAACACAATATGCATGATGGTAATCAATACAAAACTTGTCACTACTGAAATGGTAGTAATGGTTGTCTGAGTCAAATTAATGCTCAAAGACGTAAAAATATTTTCAACAATATGATGCAGGGCGCTTTCTCCTACCCAACCAAGGGCAAGGGATGCTAATGTAATTCCTAATTGTGTAGCGGAAAGATATTCATCAAGATGTTTGATGATATGTTCTGCCTGCTTAGCCATAGAGTTTCCTTCTGCGGCTTTTAACTGAATTTGTGAATAACGAACTTTAACAATTGAAAATTCTGCGGCTACGAAGAAGCCATTTAGTAAAACAAGAAATAAGGCCAGCAAAAGCCTGACTATGTCCGAGTCCATTTAGAGGTTGTATAAATTTTATTAGCTACAAAGATATGTAAAATAAAAATAACCTGCCTGAATCCGGGATTGATTATTTCGATGAAGGAATTTTCTTACAAAAATATGGCTTGATATAACATGGCTATTTTTAAATAAAAACAATAATTGGAACAACTGCTCATTTTCTGATGGAAACGGGATTTTTGAATAACCAATGACTGTTTCATCACTATGTAAACAAAAAAGCACCGATAATTTCGGTGCTTTTATTTGTATAATAAAATAATTCTTTATGAATTTTTCAAAGCTTCTGCTCCGGAAACAATTTCCAGGATTTCGTTGGTAATTGCAGCCTGTCTTGCTTTGTTATAGAAGATCACTAGATCATTCTTTAAAGCTTGAGCGTTGTCTGTTGCTTTGTGCATTGCAGTCATTCTCGCTCCGTGCTCAGATGCTACTGAATCTAAGATGGCTTTGAAAACCTGAGTTTTGATAGACTTTGGAATCAAATTATCAAGAATCTCAGTTCTGTTAGGTTCAAAGATATAATCTGTTTCAACCTGTGGCTCAGTGTTTTCCGGCATTGAGATAGGAAGAAGTTTTTCTGTAGTTACTTCCTGAGTAGCAGCATTAACGAATTTGTTATAGATAACATAAACTTCGTCAAATTTACCTTCTCTGAAGCTTGTCATTACCCCTTCAGTGATATGAGCAACTGCATCAAAGTTCAGATTATCATACACAGAACTTCCATTAGCATATACCGTACGGTTTCTTCTTACAGCATCAAATGCTTTTTTACCTACAGGTAGAATTTCAATCTCATATTGAGAATTATTCTGAGACTGAAGGTTAAGCTCTTTTACGATAGAAGAGTTAAAAGCTCCCGCAAGACCTCTGTTTGAAGTAACAGCGATGAATAGTACTCTTTTAACCTCTCTTTTCTGAGCATATACAGAAATCTGATCAGGATCAGAGCTAGAATTTACATTCTGGATAAGCTCCTGTAATTTTTCAGAATAAGGTCTTAACATTACGATTGCGTCCTGTGCTTTTTTAAGTTTCGCTGCGGAAACCATCTTCATAGCACGTGTAATCTGCATCGTAGATGAAATTGACGTAATTCTGCCTCGTATTTCTTTTAAGTTTGCCATTAATTTGGGTTCAAAGTTTAAGGTCTAAAGTTTAAGGTTTAAAACACTATATTTCAAACCTTAAACATTGAATTTTTTAGTTGTATTTAGAAGCTAAATCGTTAGCTGCCTGCTTAAGAACACCTGTAATATCGTTATCGATTTTTCCAGACTTAATAGCAGCCATTGTATCAGGGTGCTTAGACTTAAGGAACTCGATATATTCGTGTTGGAATTCTTTAATCTTGTTCAATGGAACGTTTCTCATTAAGTTTTCTGTTCCAGCGTATACGATCGCTACCTGACTTTCTACAGGAAGTGGTGCATTTACCGGCTGCTTAAGGATTTCTACGTTTCTTTCTCCTTTAGAGATAACTGCTAAAGTAGAAGCATCAAGGTCAGAACCGAATTTAGCAAACGCTTCTAGTTCTTTATACTGAGCCTGGTCAAGCTTCAATGTACCAGAAACTTTTTTCATTGATTTGATCTGAGCGTTACCTCCTACCCTTGATACAGAGATACCTACGTTGATTGCAGGACGAACCCCTGAGTTGAATAGATCAGACTCCAAGAAGATCTGTCCGTCTGTAATAGAGATTACGTTTGTAGGGATATATGCAGAAACGTCACCAGCCTGAGTTTCGATAATTGGAAGGGCTGTTAATGAACCACCACCTTTTACGATTGGCTTAAGAGACTCTGGCAAATCGTTCATTTGCTTAGCAATTTCGTCATCAGCGATTACTTTTGCAGCTCTTTCCAATAGTCTTGAGTGAAGGTAGAAAACGTCTCCAGGATAAGCTTCACGGCCCGGTGGTCTTCTCAATAGTAGAGAAAGCTCACGGTAAGCAACAGCTTGTTTAGATAAATCATCATAAACGATAAGTGCTGGTCTACCAGTGTCTCTGAAGAACTCACCGATAGAAGCTCCTGCCATTGCAGAATATACCTGCATTGGAACTGGATCTGATGCGTTAGCTGCAACGATTACCGTATAAGCTAAAGCTCCTTTATCAGAAAGAGTTTTAACGATTTGTGCTACAGTAGAAGCTTTCTGACCGATAGCAACATATATACAATATACTGGTTTACCAGCATCAAAGAATTCTTTTTGGTTGATGATCGTATCGATAGCAACAGTCGTTTTACCTGTTTGTCTGTCACCAATGATAAGCTCTCTCTGACCTCTTCCTACAGGGATCATCGCATCAATTGCCACGATACCAGACTGTAAAGGCTCAGTTACCGGCTGTCTGAAGATAACTCCAGGAGCCTTTCTTTCCAATGGCATTTCGTATAAATCCCCAGTAATAGGACCTTTACCATCGATTGGGTTACCAAGAGTATCTACTACTCTTCCTAACATACCTTCTCCTACTTTGATAGAAGAGATTCTGTTTGTTCTTCTTACTGTATCACCTTCTTTTACTAATTTACTTTCACCAAGTAGAGCAACACCCACGTTGTCTTCTTCAAGGTTAAGTACAATACCTTCTACATCACTAGAAAATTTCACCAACTCTCCGTATTGTACGTTTTCTAACCCGTATACACGAGCAATACCATCACCGATGGTTAAAACTGTACCTACTTCCTCAACGTTTGATTGAGTATCGAAGTTGGCCAATTGCTGTTTTAAGATCGCAGATACTTCTGCCGGATTTATTTCTGCCATTGTATGGTTGTTTTTCTTAATTTAATTGGAAATCTTTTTTAACTTGGTTCAATTTTGTCTTCACAGACGCATCTACCTGCTGGTCACCTACTCTCAGAACATATCCTCCAAGAATTTCAGGCTTCACATTTACTTTCAGATCAAAGTTTGAATCAGCATTTACAAGATTGGTAGATCTTAAAATCTGATCAAGGTTTTCTTTTGAAAGCGGAGTTGCTGTTGTAAGTGTTACTCTCTGTACACCACTAAGGTCTTCAACTTTGTTGATGAATTCCTGAGCGATATTTTTCAATTGGTTTTCACGTCCGTGCTTAATAACCAATCTGATCAGGTTCTGAGAAGAGACAGATAAACCTTTGAAAATTTCGTTTGCTACTTCTATTTTCTTTTTAGAATCGATGTAAGGAGTCATGAAAAATTTATTTAAGTCCGCAGACTCTTTCATGATCTTTACTACATCTTTCATTTCAGAAAATACAGTAGCCGTTTGACCTGATTCGTTGGTGAAGTCAAGTAAACCTTGTGCGTATCTTTTAGCTACTTTAGATGTAAGCATTCTTAGTTAAGGTTTGATTTGTTTAAATAATTTTGAACTAATTCGTTTTGAGCTTCGCTGTTGTCTAGCTTTTGCTTCAAGATAGACTCAGCAATGTTTACAGATAAAGTACCAATCTGAGTTTTGATGTCTGCCATTGCAGCATTTTTCTCAGCGTTGATAGTCTGTTTAGCAGCTTCGATCATTTTGTCTCCTTCAGCTTTAGCAACATCTTTAGCTTCTCCTACGATTCTGTCTTTAATTTCTCTGGCTTCTTTAAGGATAGCATCTCTTTCGATTTTAGCTTCACGAATGATTCTTTCGTTATCCTCTTTTAAAGTTTCCATTTCTTTTCTAGCTAATTTAGCTTGATTAAGAGCGTCAACAATAGATGTTTCTCTGTCATTGATAGACGTTAAAATAGGTTTCCAAGCGAATTTACCTAACAAAAATAATAATGCTAGAAAAATTACAGACTGGATAATAAATAACCCTGATGAAAACTGATGAATTAATTCCATTATATAAATGTATAAATAATTATTACTTTTTTAAAGAACCATTACCTGTAACCAACCGTCACAGATAATGGTTTGAATTTAATTAGTTTACTGCGAATAGAGCAGCAAACGCAACACCTTCTACAAGTGCAGCTGCGATAAGCATAGCTGTTTGGATTTTTCCAGATTGCTCAGGTTGTCTAGCGATAGC
Organism: Chryseobacterium indologenes; assembly: GCF_002025665.1. GTDB lineage: Bacteria > Bacteroidota > Bacteroidia > Flavobacteriales > Weeksellaceae > Chryseobacterium > Chryseobacterium metallicongregator. The sequence goes on from NZ_CP018786.1 coordinate 2,695,265, forward strand.
TTCAAGAGCAGCAGCTCCGATTTTACCAAGACCGATACCTACACCTAGTACTACGATACCAGCACCTACAATTTTAGGGATTTCCATAATATATAATTTTAAAAAATTTGTTTTACTTTAATTTATAATTTCAATTAGTGAGCTGCATGATGTTCGTGCTCGTGCTCTTCTACTGCCATTCCGATAAACAGTGCTGATAACATTGTAAAAATATAAGCCTGTAGGAATGCTACCAATACTTCCAGTAAATAAATTACTAATGTTAAGAATGGGAATGCAACACCTGCGATGAAATTCTTGAATACATAGATCAATCCGATCAAACTCATTACTACGATGTGTCCTGCAGTCATGTTTGCAAAAAGTCGGATCATCAATGCGAATGGTTTAGTGATTGTTCCCAACAATTCGATAGGAAGCATGATCAGTTTCATTGGAACCGGTACTCCTGGCATCCAGAAGATGTGTTTCCAGTAATCTTTGTTCGCTGAGAATGTTGTAATCAAATACGTAAGGATAGCCAGGAAGAATGTCATTGTAATATTACCTGTAACATTGATTCCGAAAGGCATTAATCCAAGAACGTTAAGGAAAAGGATAAAGAAAAACACTGTTAATAAATAACCCATGAATCTCTTATACTTGTGTCCGATATTAGGAATAGCAACTTCGTCTCTCACAAAGATGATTAGTGGCTCTAAGAATCTTGCTACACCTGTAGGAACTGCAGACTTCTTATAAGATTTAGCCATTCCAACAAATAATACAAACATAAAGATTGACACTAATAAAATGATCAATACACTTTTTGTTATAGAAAGATCTAAAGGTTTTACGTTAGTTGGATGACCGTCTTCACCAAGTGTTAAAGTTCCAGCGGCATCAGTCTTGTAGATTTTCTCATGGTGCAATACATAAAAAGAACCGTCTACTTCAGTAGGCTCTCCGTGCATGAACCCTTCTTTGTTACTCATGAAAGAGTGGAAACCGTTATCATAGATAATAACAGGAAGAGGGAAACCGATGTGGTGACCATCTTTATCAACCATCAATGTGAAATCATGTGCATCTAATAAGTGATGATCGATGAACTCTTTGTTTTCTTTGCTTACTTTGTCTTTCTCTGAAAGCTCTTGAGCAGGAGCTGCGCCAGCAGTAGCCTCACCGTGCTGTGCAGACACTAAGTTTAATACAAAAATACTGTAGAATAAAACTGCGAATTTCTTAAACATTGATAGGTTTTTTTCGTTGTGCAAAAATATGATATTTTTTCTAGTTTCAATAAATTATTTTACTGTTTTTTATCATGATTAATCAGCTTAATGGCATAGTATGTAAGCAGGGCTGTCAGGACAAAATAAGGCATAATAAAATGAAATTTATAGCCGGGAATCACTTCAAAGTTCAGTTTTTTTCTGATTAAGTACATCAAACCGAATTTTAAAAGGATCAAACCAATAACAGACAATCCTAAAAATTCCGGTGCTACTCTATTGATTAAGATAATAAGAGTAATCATCATCATAAATATGACGCTTAGAAAAAGGTAAAATTTAATGATTACAATTTCATCCAGGTGAAAAACAAATTTCCAAAGGGAAAAATGCACCAGGAAAGTCAGAAAGAATAAAATGACAACAAGAATATTGGGATTGATTTTCATTCTATATTTTAATTGATCGCAAAAATAGACTTTTTCTATCGGATTATACCATGATTTGATATTTATCATTTTTCTTGTCTATAATAATATTACGTATATATATAATATTACGCGATCAAACACTTTAGATATGCTAAAAATTCCTTATTTTTGCAAACCTATAATTTACAATAAATATGTTTAATAGTTTACAGGATAAATTAGACAAGGCATTACATAATATTTCCGGAAGAGGAAAAATTACTGAAATCAATGTTGCGGAAACCGTAAAGGAGATCCGTAGAGCATTGGTGGATGCCGACGTTAACTATAAAGTTGCCAAAGATCTTACAAAAAGAGTTCAGGATAAAGCATTAGGAGAAAACGTTCTTACTTCCCTTACTCCGGGACAGTTGATGACGAAAATTGTTCATGATGAACTGGTAGACCTGATGGGAGGTTCTCAGGAAGGAATTAATCTTTCAGGAAAACCTACTGTAATCCTTATTGCAGGTCTTCAGGGATCTGGTAAGACAACTTTCTCAGGAAAGCTTGCTAATTATTTACAGACAAAAAGAAATAAAAAACCTTTATTGGTAGCCTGTGACGTATACCGTCCTGCAGCAATTGACCAGCTGAAAGTATTAGGAGGACAGATCAATGTTCCTGTTTTTACTGAAGAAGGCTCTACAAATCCTTCTACCATTGCTGAAAATGCAATTAATTTTGCAAAATCAAACGGCCATGATGTAGTAATTGTGGATACGGCAGGTCGTTTGGCCATTGATGAGCAGATGATGAACGAGATTAAATCTGTTCATTACTTCATTAAACCCAATGAAACGCTATTCGTAGTAGACTCCATGACAGGTCAGGATGCTGTGAATACAGCAAAAGCATTCAATGATGCTTTGAACTTTGACGGAGTTGTTTTAACGAAATTAGATGGTGATACAAGAGGTGGTGCTGCACTGACAATCCGTTCTGTTGTTGAAAAACCAATCAAATTTATCTCTACAGGAGAAAAAATGGAAGCTTTAGATCTTTTCTACCCGGAAAGGATGGCAGACAGGATCCTGGGAATGGGAGACGTTGTTTCCTTAGTAGAAAGAGCTCAGGAGCAGTTTGACGAAGAAGAAGCTAAAAAACTTCACAAAAAAATTGCTAAAAACGAATTCGGTTTTGATGATTTCCTTAAGCAGATCAATCAAATCAAGAAGATGGGTAACATGAAGGATTTGATGGGAATGATTCCCGGAGTTGGAAAAGCGATTAAAGACGTAGAAATCAGTGATGATGCATTTAAGCACATTGAAGCGATCATCTACTCTATGACTCCTGAAGAAAGAAGAAGACCTTCTATCATCAATACACAGAGAAAAGGAAGAATTGCTAAAGGTGCCGGCAGAAAAATCGAAGACGTGAATCAATTGATGAAACAGTTCGATCAGATGGGTAAAATGATGAAGATGATGCAGGGACCTCAAGGAAAGCAAATGATGCAGATGATGAGCAAAATGCCAAATATGCCTGGAATGGGTGGAATGTTTGGAAAATAAGAAAGACAAAAATCATTCATAAAAAAACTCTCAGAAATTCTGAGAGTTTTTTGTTTTTATATTGAGATCTGTTTATTTAAACTTATACCCTACTCCTAACTGAAAGAAATTCATTTTTAATGTTTCACCATCCACAGGATTCTTGATCATATTTGTAAGACCAAAACTATAGCGTGCATCTACAAAGAATCCTTTGTATACTTTATAATCTGCCCCTAAGAACAAACCGAAATCAGTAGATTTCAACCCGTCATTCAATTCTCTTTCTAAATAACGCTCCCCTTCTTTAAGTCCTGAAGGATCTACCATACCGGCATTAGGACCACTTATTTCAAATTTTACTTTATTATTTGTTTTAAAGCTTACATAAGGACCTGCGTAAATTCCCAGCTCCGGAGTTGCGTAATACCTTGCGGATACAGGAATTACAATTCTGTTAAGATTCATCTTTTCAGTTACAGTAATGCCTGTGCCTGGTATTCCAACCTCTGCCTTTCCTCCAAGATTAGCATATTCTACTTCTCCCTGAACCGCAAATTTAGCTGTGAATTTGTGCTCAACCAAACCTCCGATATAAAACCCTGATTTTGATTTTAAATTTGCTTCTACCCCTCCCAATTCAAGATCTCCTTCACTGGAATTTAATTTTGATAAAGCATATCCTGCTTTTACACCGAATGTCGTTTGTGCATTCAAACCTGCAAATAAAGCAATTGCAGATGCCAATAAGATTTTTTTCATGATTATTAAATAGTTTTATAGTAAAGAAGCCCTAAGGTGGCCATCTCAGGGCTAATATATCTATTTTATTTATTATTTTGCAAATACATATTTAACTCCAAAAGTCACGGACGTTAAACTGATACCAAATTTGTAATCATCAGTTCTTTTTGCCCCGTCAATATCTCTTTTGTGAGTATTGTACCCGAACTCTCCTATTGTAGCTTCAATTGACCAGTTCTTCGTGATGAAATAGTCCAGCCCTGGCTTGATATTCACTCCAATATTGGTATAGTTATTTTCTCTGTTCAAAGCAGCTGTAAGTAATGGATCCGCATCGTTAATATTACTGTTTGCATTCATTTTTTCCTTACCAAACTCTAATGGAACCTGTAACTGCCCGAAGATGTATAATTTATCCGATAAAGTCCAGTATTTTCTCACGAATGGAGCTACCACAAAAGCATTATCTGTATATTTAACTTCAAATACATTACTGATGGCAGGATTGCCCAATTTGTATTTTGTAACAGCACTTTTATAGCCTATACCAAGTCCCACAGCCAGATTATTAGTAACGAAATACCCCGCTGTAGGAAGGATTCTGATCACATCATCCTTTCTATTGGTTTCAAATTCGTTTTTCTCATTGTGATAATATCCTACCTGACCTGAAAGATAAGAAGTTCCTTTTGCAATCTGTGCATTTGATAAACCGAAAAGCGCCACAGCGCCCATCAATACGATTTTTTTCATGATTATTATATTAGTTTTATATAGAAAAAAAGCCCTAAGAGTTTCTCAGGGCTTTCTTGCTATATGCTTTGTTTATTATTTTGCAAATACATATTTAACTCCGAAAGTTACAGAAGATAAATTCAATCCGAAGTTGTAGTTGTTTGTAGCATCACCATCTTTTGGCTTGTAGTTGCTATAACCGAACTCACCGATAGTAGCTTCAATAGACCAGTTTTTGTTTAAGAAATAATCTAAACCTGGTTTAACAGTAACACCGATTTTAGTGTATTTAGCTTCAGTTGAAGTTGAAGTTGAAACTGTATTGTTTCCTATTGTAGTTACAGAGTTAGTTTCAGTTTCAGTTTTTCCAAATTGCATTGGCACTGCTAATTGACCGAAGAAATATAACTTGTCAGATAAAGTCCAGTATTTTCTTACGAATGGAGCAACAACAAAAGCTGGTTGCTTAGTGATGCTTTCCCCTACTGTGTTACCAAGAGTAGTTGTTATAGTGTTCTTTTCAGTTTGGTATCCAACTCCTAATCCAATTGCTAGGTTAGTGTTTACGAAATATCCAACTGTAGGTAATACATTGAAGTTTTCTTTTTTATCGTTACCGTTGTTAGATTCTACCTGAGAATAACCAACAGATCCTGATAAATATGTAGTTCCTTTAGCAATCTGAGCGTTTGATAAACCAAAAAGTGCAACAGCACCCGCTAATAATATTTTTTTCATTTTAAAAAATTTTAATACTTTCTGAGGGCAAATTTACAGTGGTCCCCACTAATATTAAAATTTGTTAATGTGATTAATATCATTGTTAAAATTTGGAGTTTTATAAAAATAAATCCTAGTTAAGAGGACTTATTAAGTTTTTCACAAGATTATGAATAAAAAAATCACTTTTTTTCAACAAGAGACAAATATATTTAACTTTTTAAATTTTGCGATTTTTTGCAAAACCCCACCAATTCTGGAGAAATGCTAAAATTAATTAACCTAAACCATTAATTTTAAAGTTATTAACTCTTAAAATTTAAACAAATGTTTATTATTCAAAGCTGTTTTTCCTTATTTCTAATCGTTATACATCCACTCTATTAAAAATTCATGATCAGAAATCCGTACAGTCTATATATAAGTAATCAAAAAACTCCGGCCTTCGGCCGGAGTTTTCATATACAATTGCTTTTCCTTATTTCAAGAAGAAATTATAACCAATGTTAACAGCTCCTACATTCCAGCTATAGCTTCCCCATCCTGGCAGGTCACGCTTGTTGCTGATAGATTGGTAACCGATGTACAACTCCCCTTTAGACATTTGATATCCAAATTTAGGCTGTGCATAGAAACCACCATCTACACCATCTTTTGTAGAAATACCGTATCCAAGGTCTAATCCTACAAAGATAGGAGCTCCTTTAAATCTATATTTCCCGGAAACAGCTACAGGAACAAATCCGAAATCATCAAAGTGATCTTTTCCGAAGAAATGAGAATATCCTGTGGTTACCCCAAGATCAAGACCTTTAGCAATATTCCACATATAAGCTGCATCTACTCCTAATGTAAACGAAGATACATCACTTGCATCTGATACGGGAACACCAATATGTCCACCGATTTTAAAACCTTCCTGCGCTTGAGCAGCACCTCCTAAAAGTGCAAAAGCACCTAGTAATAATAGTTTTTTCATTTTTTTAGTAGCTTTGAATTACCGTGCAAAAATACTAATTATTTTTATTATTAGAATAAACCATACTACAACAGGAAAAGCAGGACAAAATTTGTCCTGCATTATATTATTTGATAGTAAAAAATTTCAGAATTAGTTTCCTCCGAATTTGAAACCCACACCCACCTGAGCAAAGCTGTTCTTTACAGTACCTCCGCTGTTGTCATTGGATAGGTTGGATACTCCTAAGCTGTATCTTGCATCAAAGAAAAGACCGTTTTCCAGCATATATTCAACACCTAAGAACGGAGCAAGGTTCAATGATTTGATATCTTTTTTAATATCTACATCACCGCCTTCACCTTCCATTTCTACATCAAGGAAATCTGAACCGATGACAGTCTTTTGTTTAGCGGTAAGAATAATTCCCACGTTAAGACCTGCAGCTACAGAGAAGCCTTCTGTAATAAAGTATTTTGCAGAAACAGGAACCAAAAGAGTCCCGAAAGTCACTTTAGTCGACTCCCCGAAATACATTCCTCCGGCGTTTACTCCATCAATCTTTTCTTTAGCTCCAAGTGGTGAATACAACACCTCTCCCTGAACAGCAAAGTTATCATTGAATTTGTACTCAGCCATTCCACCGATATAGAAGGTATATTTAGGAGACATTTTTCTTCCGTCAAGATCATCTTGCTTATCGTCTAGTTTAATGGTAGACATTGCGAAACCGGCTTTTGGACCAAATCGAAATTCTTGTGCGTTGGCACAAATTCCCATAGCAGCGACTGCCGCAACAAGTAAAAGTTTTTTCATGTTTAATTAGTTTTTACATTTAAAGGTCTGCAAAACTAATTATTTTTTTCAAATTAACAAATTTTAACTAACCAATTTAAGGTTAATAAAAGGTTAATGGAAACTTTTACTCATCCTCCCTAGTCGTTTCTTAGTCTCTTTTCCTCATCGTTATAAGCCAGGATAATCTTTCTTACTACCGGATGCCTTACCACATCCTCTTCTGTAAGATGTACAAATCCTATTTCTTTCACTCCATTTAAAATTCTCATGGCTTCTTTCAATCCGGACTGTTGATTTTTAGGAAGGTCAATCTGACTTGGATCTCCTGTAATAATGAACTTGGCATTCATCCCCATTCTGGTAAGGAACATTTTCATCTGAGCATGAGTGGTGTTCTGTGCTTCATCAAGAATCACAAAAGCATCATCCAAAGTACGTCCTCTCATGAAAGCCAATGGTGCTACTTCAATCACTTTCTTCTCCATGAAACCTTCCAGTTTCTCATGCGGAATCATATCACGAAGTGCATCATACAAAGGTTGTAAATACGGATCAAGTTTTTCTTTAAGATCACCAGGCAGAAATCCCAGACTCTCTCCTGCTTCTACAGCCGGTCTTGTCAGGATAATTCTTTTCACCTCTTTATCTCTCAAAGCTCTTGCCGCCAATGCCACACTGGTATATGTTTTTCCGGTTCCTGCAGGTCCAATGGCAAAAACCATGTCCTTTTTCTCCGTCTCTTTTACCAGCTTTTTAAGATTGGTTGTTTTAGCTTTAATAACTTTTCCGTTAACTCCTTTTACAATGATATCCTGATCGAATACCAGTTGCTTCTCATTTTCGTCTTTAATATTCAATATATTTTCAACATCTTTCAGCCCTATTGAATTGTTTTTGGAGATAAAACTGACAATATCATCCAGTTTTTGTTTCAGTATGTCTAAAGCTTCCTGATTTCCCATGGCAAAGATAAAATGATCTCTTCCTGTAATTTTAATGGTTGGAAAACTTGATTTTATTAAGTTGAAATATTGGTTATTAACTCCATAGAAGATTTTCGCATCGATATCTTCCAAATCATATGTTAATTCAAACATGCAGTATTTTTATTTTTAGATTTTAAAATTAAAGCTTTTTTTCAAATTTATATCAAATTCTTTTCAACAATCTTTCGGGCTTTCTTTTTATTTTAAATAACTTTGCAATACTACACTATTCTATAAATTGCTCATGTCAATTATTACCCTTACTTCGGATTTCGGAAATTTAGATTACAGAGTTGCCGCTGTGAAAGGCAAAATTCTGTCCCTAAACCCTGAGGTTAATATTATTGATATAACCCACGATATCCAGGCATTCAACCTTATACAGACTTCGTATATTGTAAGAAATGCTTATAAATATTTTCCTAAAGGAAGCATTCACATTCTTTCTGTAGACAGTTTTTACAACAAATCAAGAAAGAATCTCATCTATAAAGCAGACGGATCTTATTTCCTGGCAGCAGATAATGGTCTTTTAAGCCTTATATTTTTTGATATTAAACCGGAAGCGATCTACGAACTTACGCTGAACAATCGTTTTGACGACGTTATCAACTTTACTTCTACAGACATTTTTGTTCCTGCAGCAGTACATCTTGCCAATGGTGGACTTCCTGAAGTCATAGGAAGGAAAATAAGCACCGCAAAACAACTGATGTTTCCACGAGCGGTTTATAATGAATCGGAAGGGATGATTATTGGTGAAGTGACTTATATTGACAATTTCGGAAATATAATATCAAATATCAATAAAGATTTTTTTGAAAACATCAGTAAAGGTTACAGTAGTTTTACTATAAAATTCAGAAATTTAAGCCTTTCAAGAATATTTTCAAGTCATACAGAAGTCGTTTCAGACTGGAAAAGGGAGACTGAATTCCACGGACAGTCTGCTGCAATCTTCAATGATAGCCAGTTATTGGAGCTTACCATCTACAAAGGAAGCAAGAAAAACGGTGCTAAAAGCCTGTTTGGCCTGAATGTAGGTGAAAATATTTATATCGAATTCAGCTAAGATTATATATTTCTTAAAAAAACCGATTTTTTTTATATATTTGTCAAAATCTAAAAATCAAAAATGGCAGAATACAAATTATTGCTTCCATCCATGGGAGAAGGGGTTATGGAAGCGACAATTATCACTTGGTTATTCAATGAAGGTGATAACGTAAAGGAGGATGACTCCGTAGTAGAAATTGCAACAGATAAAGTAGATTCAGATGTACCGACACCAGTTTCGGGGAAAATTGTAAAAATTTTAAAGCAAAAAGATGAAGTTGCAAAAGTAGGTGAAGCCATTGCTATTTTAGAAATTGAAGGAGAAGGTTCAGCTTCTGAAGAAGTAAAAACTGAAACTCCGGCAGCTACTCCGGATGCTGAAACTTTAAAAGCGATTGAAGAACCTCTACAAACAGTAGCTGCTTCAAACGTAGAATTCTCAGGAGACCTTTATCTATCTCCACTGGTAAAATCTATAGCACAACAGGAAAATATTTCTGAAACCGAACTGAAATCTATCAAAGGAAACGGTTTAGAAGGAAGAATTACCAAAGAAGATATATTAGCGTATGTTGCTAACAGAGGAAGTAAGCCAGCTCAGCAAGCGGCTCCTGTACAGGCAGCTTCTACTCCACAACCAGCAGTATCTGCTCCTGCAGCTACCATTCCGGTAAATGCAGGTGATGAAATCATTCCAATGGACAGAATGAGAAAGATCATCGCTGAAAACATGGTAAAAGCGAAACAAATTGCTCCACACGTTACTTCATTCATTGAAACAGACGTTACCAACGTTGTAAAATGGAGAAATAAAAACAAAGCAGTATTCGAAAAACGTGAAGGTGAAAAACTGACTTTCATGCCTATTTTCGTAAAAGCTGTAGTGAAAGCAATCCAGGATTTCCCAATGATCAATGTTTCTGTTAATGGTGAAAACATCATTAAAAAGAAAAACATCAATATCGGTATGGCTACTGCTCTTCCGGACGGAAACCTTATCGTTCCTGTCATCAAAAATGCAGATCAGTTATCTCTTTCAGGTCTTGCAAAAGCAATCAATGACCTGGCTTACAGAGCAAGAAACAAGAAATTGAGACCAGAAGACACTCAAGGGGCAACTTATACAATTTCTAACGTAGGAAGTTTCGGAAACCTGATGGGAACACCGATCATTCCTCAGCCTCAGGTAGCTATTTTAGCCATCGGAGCAATCGTTAAGAAGCCTGCAGTTCTTGAAACAGCTGACGGAGATGTAATCGCAATCAGAAACTTAATGTTCATGTCTCACTCTTATGACCACAGAGTGGTAGACGGTTCTCTCGGAGGAATGATGCTGAAGCACGTTCACGACTACCTTGAAAACTGGGATCTGAACACAGAAATATAAGTAATAAATAATCAGTAATAAGTAATTTTGCTTATTGCAGATCATATAAAATGAAAACCTTCGATTAAATCGGAGGTTTTTTGTTTTTTACCAGTTAAGTTTGATAAACTTTCAAAAGACCAAATATTTCGCAAAATAAATATCAAATACTCAATAAAAATAACAATTACCAAACAAATCAACAATTATCAAAATCATTTATATACTATACTAACTTTTTTGGAAATTAGATTGATTAACATTATTTTTAAACAAATATTATTTGAGAAAATGGATCCGGATTACAGAAAATATGACGTTACACGATTTTTTGATTTCACAGAGGAAGATGAAAAATTAATTACTGAGGTTTTTGATCTGCTTTCTGAGTCATATGATATTTCAGTAATTGATAGTAAAGAATCCCCTTATGAACAATTCAGCTCTCATGATATATATTCATTGTTTATCCCACAAATCTGCTATTTAGTAAAAGGCAAAACCCAAAAAAGTTCTTTCTATCTTTTTATTGTCAGTAAAGTTGGAATAACTTCCAGAGGTGGGCGTTTAGGACGTAAATATGACACTATTCAGCTTTGGGGATTAAAAGAATTAGATGAAAATTTTGGATATATTTTTCTCAATAAAAAGAAATTAATGGATAAAATTGCAGGAATTTTCAGCAGTTTCAATGTCAATTTTAAAGACCGTGATTTTAAAGACTTTTATGTAGTAGGAAATGATCAATTTAAAGTCATGAACTTTTTAACCCAGCAAAGAAAAAATACCATCAAAAGTTTCCCCAACGAGGATTTTAAACTTGAAGTGAGAAACAGTATTTTAAGTTTTGGCATTCCTGATATTCTTACGGTTGAAAGTGCTGAAATCATTTCAAAGTTTTTAAACGAAATATAATTTCCAAAAATTTTACCGTAATTTCATCCCTCAAAACCTGCAAATGCTGAAAATTTTCGCCCTAATAAAAAGATCTCTCAAAAATTCCTTCGATAACATACGGAATGAACAGCTGAAACACAACCTGCTTCAGGCCATCCCTTTTTGGATAGGATCTGTAATTACAGGCTTTTTTGCTGTAATGTATGCACAGGTATTTGCATGGGGTGAACATCTCATGAATTTTATTTTCGACTGGCATGCATGGATGATTTTTATTATTGCTCCCCTTGGATTTGTTTTATCGTGGTGGTTGGTGAAAGAATTTGCTCCTAATGCCAAAGGAAGTGGTATTCCTCAAGTGATGGCAGCTGTAGAACTGGCCAATCCGAAAGAACATAGGAAAATCCGGAATCTGTTAAGTATTAAGATTATTTTTTTTAAAATACTGTCTTCCGTGATCCTCGTAATCGGAGGAGGTGCAGTAGGACGTGAAGGCCCTACCATTCAGATAGCAGGTTCAGTTTTCAGAAAAGTGAATGAATACCTTCCGGAATGGTGGCCGAAGATTTCCAAGAAAAACATGATTATGACAGGAGCTGCAGCCGGACTTGCTGCCGCATTTAATACTCCGCTTGGAGGAATTGTGTTTGCAGTTGAAGAATTGTCAAAAACCCATATCAATTACTTTAAAACGGCTTTATTTACAGCAGTAATCATTGCAGGTCTTACCGCTCAAACATTGGCAGGATCTTATTTATATCTGGGATACCCCAAAACCAATGATGTTTCTTTAATGGTTATGTTTCCCATTGTATTGGTTGCTGCTACTGCTGGCATTATGGCTAGCCAACTATCTGTTACCATGCTTAAAATCAATAGCTGGAAGAAGAAAAAACTGAAAACGGATAGAGCCAATGTTGTTTTTCTTATTGCTTGTGCTTTAATTATTGCTTCCATCGCTTATTTCATCAACAGAGAAGTTCTGGGATCAGGAAAAGAAATCATGGAACGCGTTCTTTTTACTAAAGACAAGCACGAAGACTGGTATGTTCCTATCCTCAGAATGCTTGGCCCTGCACTTTCCTTTACTTCAGGAGGTGCTGGCGGAATTTTTGCTCCAGCTCTTACTGCGGGTGCAAGTATAGGTTCTGTTATTTCAGGAATTATTCATTTAACACCTAACGAAACCAATGTGGTGATTCTGGCGGGAATGGTAGCTTTTCTTACCGGTATTACAAGAGCTCCGTTTACTTCAGCCATTATTGTGCTGGAAATGACGGACAGACATTCCCTGATATTCCATCTGATGCTTGCCGGAATGGTATCTTCTATTGCCTCTATTCTGGTGAGCAGACATTCTTTGTATGATGTTTTGAAGGTGAATTTTCTGGCGGAAATCAGATCCAAAGATGAAACTGAATCCAGAAATCAATAAAAAGATGAATAAACATTCTCAGGAAACGTCAACTATTTCACCAATACTCTTGCATATAAGAAATATATTTTCTACTTTTGCACCTCGAAATAATTAACAAATTTTTTAACATTATGAACAATTACGAAACTGTTTTCATTTTAACTCCCGTTCTATCTGAGGCACAGGTAGAGGAAGCAGTGAACAAGTATGTAGATCTAATCAAAGAAAAGAACTGCGAAATCGTTGCTAAAGAAAACTGGGGATTAAAAAAATTAGCTTACCCAATTCAATTGAAAAAGAATGGGTTCTATACTTTAATCGAATTTAAAGGAGAAGGTACTGTAGTTGCTGATTTAGAATTAGCATTTAAGCGTGACGAAAGAGTAATCCGTTACCTTACTACAAAACTTGACAAGCACGCTGTAGAGTACGCTGTAACAAGAAGAGCTAAAGTAAAAGCAGCTAAAGCTTAATTATTAACCCTATTTTTTAAAAAAGACAAGACATGGCAATAGATGAAATGGCTAAACAAGCCTCAGCAGGAGGAGAATCAGAAGTAAAATTCCTTACTCCACTTGATATCAATACAAAATCTGAAAAGAAATATTGTAGATTCAAAAAATACGGAATTAAGCACGTTGATTACAAAGATGCTGATTTCTTATTACAATTTGTAAACGAGCAAGGTAAAATTTTACCAAGAAGATACACTGGAACTTCTTTAAAATACCAAAGAAAAGTTTCTGCTGCTATCAAAAGAGCAAGACACCTTGCTTTACTACCATACGTAGCTGACTTATTGAAATAAGACAAAAAATAAATAAAAGAAGAGATCTCCTCTTCTTTTGTTGCTGAATACATCATTAATTCTAACTTGATTTTAGATATAAAACTAAAATCTTAAAAAGGACAACAACAATGGAAATTATCCTAAAAAAAGACGTAGAAAACTTAGGACTTGAGTTTGATACAGTAAACGTAAAGCCAGGTTATGCTAGAAACTTCTTAATTCCTCAAGGAATTGCTCTTTTAGCTACCCCTAAAAACAAAGCTGCTTTAGAAGCTACATTAGAAGCTAGAAAAGAAGAAGAAGCTAAATTAATCGCTGCTGCTAACGCTGTAGTTGAGCAATTGAAGAAAACTTCTATCACGATCCCTGCAAAAGTAGGTACTGGTGACAAATTATTCGGATCTATCAACAATGCTGATCTATCTGCTGCTTTAGAAAAAGCTGGTGTTTCTGTAGAGAAAAAATACATCAAAATTCCTGGTAACACAATCAAGAGAACTGGTAAATTCGCAGCTCTTATCAGACTTCACAGAAATGTAGAGTACAACTATGAGTTTGATATCGTATCTGACGCTCCAGTTGTAGCTGCTCCTGCTGCTAAGAAAGAAGAAGCTAAATCTGAAGAAGCTTAATATAAGCAACTGAGATTTTCTCACAATACAAAACCACTTCAATTTATTGAGGTGGTTTTTTTATGTAATTTAGAAAGAGTTACGCAGAGACTACCCAGTACTTTTGCTTGGCAAAAATCCACCTCTTCTGAGAAGGGGAATGTAGGAAATCTTAACTGCTATTACTCGTTACATTGGCTTTTTAACAACCTTATATGTAAGAACAGGCAAGAAAGTTTATCCCGTTATAAAAACCTGTTACCACGTAACACGCAACCCGAATCTCAAACTCTCAAACGCTCCTACTCACTACTTATCCCCTCTCAATTTGTGCTGATACTCCGTAGGGGCAATACCGATTACCTTTTTGAAAATATTACTGAACGACGAGAGGCTGTTGTACCCTACCATCATAGCAATTTCGTACATATTATATTTTCCTTCCAGCATCAGCTCAAGGGAGCGGGTAATTCTCAACGCTCTTAGAAAACGAATGTAATTCATGCCCAGAATCTCTTTAAATTTCCTGGAAAGGGTTCTCGTACTCATTCCAAATTCTTTTGCCGTAGATTCGATTGTAAGAGGCTTCTCAAGGTTAGCATGAATATATCTTGCAATTTTCAGTAAAGTTTCATCTTTGGGAAACGGATGCTGTATGGGAAAGGCAAGGTGTTTGTGTTTTTTCTCTTGCAAGACATCTTTAAGAGCTTTGAGAAAAAAATATTTAGACGTGTCATTTTTTGTGATTTTCCCATCCCATTCTTTAGTATACAAAATCATCTCCCGCAGTAAATTATTTACAGAATAAATATTGATTTCATCAAAAAAGCCACTTTCATTTTCTTCTTTTTTAAAATAAAAGTTATATAAATCAACCTTTGGACTGGTAGAAAAGATATAGTGAGGAGTTCCGGCTGGAATCCACATAAAACATCTGGCAGGAAGATACCAGTGTTTCTGATCTGTAAAAACATGTACAATACCGCCTTCTGCATAGACTAACTGTGCAGAACTGTGATAATGAATTTCCGTGGTTACATTTCCGGTAAGGACATGATAAACGTAAAATTCGGTATCATCTTCTTCTACTTCTTTAAAATGGCTGTTGTTCATCCCATAAAGGTAAGAAGAATTTCTAAATTGGCGTAAATGAGCAAATCTTTTTCTGTTTTCACAAATAGGGTCTGTGGCTTCTCATCGTAACTTTGCTGCATCAAAATCATTTTAGCAAAAATCTTTTAATTAATTTATGAATATCATATTTAACGCATGCCGGTATATGTGCATTGCGTTGTGCTTATTATTGAGCAATTTTTTACACTCACAGATGATCGATTACCAGCATCTCGGCTTACAACAAGCTGTAGAGATTGGTCTGAAAAACAATAAAAACATACAGATAAGTCATCTCAAACAGGAAATGTCCGTTACCAAAGAAAAAGATCTCAAAATGGAAAAGCTTCCGGACATTGAGTTTCATACAAGCTACAATCAGGTAACGAACCTGTTTCAGCATCAGAATGGTGTATTTAATAAAGCCACCAAGTACGATGCGATTAATGGAATGTACGATTTTACATTATCTGCTTCAATCCCGGTTTACATGGGAGGAAAAATTAAAAATACAGAGAAAAAAGCGGCTATAGATACTGAAGTTTCAGCTTTAAAAACCCATCTGGACGAAAGACAGCTTAAAATGGCCATCATTACTGCTTTTCTACAAATCCATCATTTAAAAGAGCAACAGAGTCTTATTAATGATAAAATGAAAGAAGATTCTGTAAACATCAAGCAGGTAAAAGCTTTGAAAGCTAATGGTGTTGTAACGGTAAATGAAGTCTTAAGAACTTCACTGCAGCTGTCAAACCATAAAATGAGCTGGACGGAACTGGATAATGATATTCAGATCGCAGAACATAAATTGAAGACGATTCTTTCTCTTCCTGAAAATCAGGAAATGCATGTGAATACAGAAGATTTGATTTCAGACAATGCAACGATTCCCTATGTTGATGAACTGACAGAAACTGCTTTAAACAAAAATGAGTCTGTTGAAATCACTCATAAGAATCTTTCTCTTAAGGAGCTAGATCAAAAGATTATCAAAGCGAATTATTTACCCAAAATTACAGCTGGTGGAGAATATTTTTTAAAATATCCGAATATGATGTTCTTTCCTCCTGAACCCTATGCATATCGTTTGGGAATGGTAGGTGTAAATCTTACCTATCCTATCGAAAATCTGTACAAAAACAAATACAGAATGCAGGAAGCACGGGAAAATATTGATCTTGCCAAACTGCAGATTGAAGAAAACGAGGAAAATCTAAGACATAATGTTTATGAGGCTTATAAAAAGTTTGAAGAGACAGACCAGAAGGTGAAAATTGCTGAAGAAGCGATTAATCAGGCTAAAGAAAATTACCGTATTGTAAGAACTAAATACGCTAATAAACTAAGTCTTATCACTGAACTGATAGACGCCGATAATACTTATCTGGAAGCTGAATCTAATCTTATTTCCGTAAAAATCAACAGACAACTTAAATATTACCAACTCCAATATACGATTGGAAACTTATAAAAACTATGGCACAGAAACAATTGACACAAAAGGAAAAAAGAATCAACAAATCCATTACTTTACTGGCCTGGATCCTTATTATCAGCGGAATCACAGGAATGGTAAGCTTTTATCTTTTTTCTAGAAAAAATGTGACGACGAATGATGCGCAGATCGAGCAATATATAACGCCTGTATCCAGTAAGGTATCGGGTTTCATCAAAACGATACGATTTAACGAAAATCAGTTTGTACATAAAGGAGATACTTTAATTGTCATTGACAACAGAGAGTTTGTGAATCAGGTACACATGGCTGAAGCGAATCTTCATGCCAATACGGCAACCATCAGTACCATTGAAAGTGGTGTCAGCACCAAAGAAAGTGACACAAAAATTATTGATGCTAAAATTGCTTCCGCAAAAATTGATATCTGGAGAACAGAACAGGATTACAAAAGATATAAAAACCTTTTGACAGAAGATGCGGCTACAGAGCAGGAATTTGAAAATGTAAAAGCATCTTATGAACAGTCAAAAGCCAATCTTTTAGCATTGGAACAGCAGAAAAATGCAGTAAAAGCCGGAGCGAACGAACAACAGACGAAAGTTGCTCCTGTAAAAAGCCAGATCCAACAGAGTTCTGCAAGTCTTAATAATGCGAAACTGTATCTTTCTTATACTGTCATTACGGCTCCTTATGACGGGTGGGTTGGAAAAAAGACCATTCAGGAAGGGCAGTTGATTAAAGAAGGTCAGGCCCTGGTTCAGATTGTCAGCAAAGAAAAATGGATTATTGCTAATTATAAAGAAACACAGCTTGGGCAGATTGACCAAAGCCAGGAAGTAATTATTACTGCAGATGCTTATCCCGATGTTGAGTTTAAAGGAAAAATTCTTTCCGTTTCTCCAGCTTCAGGTTCTCAGTTTTCCTTAGTAAAACCTGATAATGCAACGGGAAACTTTGTGAAAATTGAACAGAGATTTCCTGTGAAAATTATTCTAGATAACAATAAAGACAACGAAAAACTGCTTTCCGGAATGAATGTTCTGGTAAGTGCGAAGAAGATATGAGTTTGAGTGTGGGAGGGTTTAGAGTATTAGAGTATTAGAGTATTAGAGTATAAAAATATCCGGTTTTATTATCATTTTCAAATTCTCTCATTTTCAAATTTTCAAATTAAATTATTTTTTTAGCGAAAAGACAAACTGCAAAATAGCGAATCTGCAAATTTTTTCTTACGCATATTTGCCATTTTACCTTTTACTTATTTACACCTTTGCCCTTTGTCTTTTCGCATTTTTAAATCAGGTTCAATGACAATTTGTTCATTTACCATCTCCTTTTTCTAAGCTTAATGCTTACAAATTATGCAACATAATACAGTTTATCATAAATGGGTACCACAATGGCTGAAACTGCCACTTCTTATACTGGCATTGTTTCCCCACCTGATGTTGTTGTCGCTTTTACATTCGAACAGCGCCTTCACATCTTCTTTTATGGATGTAGATTCAGATGACATCCAGTATTTAATGATTTTGATGTATGGGACATTTGTGGTTACCCTTTTAGTTTTACAGCGGTTTATGGCCTATTTCAGTGTCAAATATTATGTACTGTTGATGGCTTCCATTTCCGTTATTATTCTTTACGTTTTATCAGTTACCCATGATTATCATGTTATATTGGTGATTCGGTTTTTAGAAGGAATTTTCGGGCTGCTGGAAGGGGCTATTTTCCTTCCTTTAATTATTGCTGAATTAAAAACAAAACACGCCAAAGTTTTAGCATACCTCTTCATGTATACGATCATGCTGACAGGAGGAACAATTACCACTTCCCTGCTAAAATCAAGCATTGAAGATTACGATTTTCAGCATATGATTCTGATGATGGTGTATTTTCATGTATTTGTACTGATTATAGGCATTGCTTTATTCAACAGAAACAGATTCTTTCCTAAAAAACCTTTATACCAATTGGATATTACAAGCTGGTTTTTGCTTTGGGTTTGTCTGCAGGCTGGCGGCTATGCTATTATTTATGGGAAAAGACTCATGTGGTTTGAATCTGATACCATTATCATGTGCCTTTTTATATTCCTTCTTTCAGGAGGCTTATTTATGCTTAAACAAAGAAATTCTAAGAGACCTTTGTTTCATTTTGAAGTTTTCAGCTCCAAAAATGTCATTGCGGGAATGATTCTGTTTTTTATTTTTTATTTGATCCGTTCAGGGCTAAATAACGTCTACAGCATTATGGCTACAGTATGGAAATGGCCCTGGGATTATATTGTGAACATCCAGTACTGGAATGTGGCAGGAACTCTTGTGGGAATACTATTATCAGGAATCTGTCTGGTTCGTGGAATATCTTCAAGAATTGTTTTCTTTACCGGATTTCTTTTACTGGCCATAGATTGTGCCTGGTTTACCTATACTTTTTATCCTGACACTACCCTTTCCACCATCTGTCCGCCTTTATTTCTGCAGGGAGTAGCTCAGGGATTATTATTTACGCCGCTTGTTTTCTTTTTAATTTCAGGAACTCGTGAAGAATATGTATCCAACGCTACGGCACTGGGAACGACAACCCGTTTCTGGACAACTGCGATCGGTTACGCTTTGATGCAGAATCTGATGTTATTTTTAACATTAAAACATTCTGATACCCTCAGTGCTAATCTTACAGATACCAATCCCGTTTTTTACAGTCAGTGGAATCAAATTTTCGGAGCTCATATTTCCAAACTGTCAGTGAATGATTCTTTATCCATGACAGCAGGAGCTTTTAAGGCTAAAATAACAGCCCAATCTATTCTCCTTTCCAATATGGAAATTTTCACAGGATTGTTCTGGCTGGCGCTTGTTACCGCAATTGGTCTGTTGCTTTACCATCCTGTAAAAATAGCAGTGAGGAATATTATGTAAAAGAAAGAAGTTTCGCTTAAAATTTTTTGGCCGATTTATTGTTCGTATTTTTAAACCGCAATATTGCGCAGATGACTACGTTTAACACAAAAGCCTACCCATGGAAATTGAAAGTATTTTACTGAAGCAAAGAGATTTTTTCACTACCCAACAAACCAAAAGCCTTGCTTTCCGGAAAATGTATCTTGAAAAGCTTAAAAAGCTTATTATTTCTAATGAAAATATGCTGTGTGAGGCGATTTATAAAGATTTTGGAAAATCGAGATTTGATACCTTCACAACAGAGCTGTCTTTCATTGTGAATGATATTAATTACTATATTAAAAACTTAAAGTCCCTTTCAAAACCTAAAAAAGTAAGCACCAACCTTGTCAATCAGCTGGGAACCAGTAAAGTTTATGCTGATCCGCTTGGCTGTATACTCGTCATCGGAGCCTGGAATTATCCTTATCAATTATCACTTTCTCCTATTATTGCCGCAATGGCTGCCGGAAACTGTTGTATTCTTAAGCCCAGCGAAATAGCCGAAAATACAATGAAAGCTATGGCATCCATGATCAATGAAAATTTTCCCCCTGAATATCTTTATGTGTATGAAGGAGGAATTGAAGAAACAACAGCTCTTTTAAGATTAAAATTTGACAAAATATTTTTTACAGGAAGTACAAAAGTTGGAAAGATTGTTTATAAAGCGGCTGCAGAACATTTAACTCCCGTAACCCTTGAACTGGGTGGAAAATCTCCGGCTATTGTTACAAAAAATGCGAATCTCGAAATGGCTGCCAAAAGAATTGTGTGGGGAAAATTTCTCAATGCCGGGCAGACCTGTGTAGCTCCTGATTATCTGTTGGTGGAAGAAACTATTCAGGAACAGTTTCTGGAAATGTTGAGAAAATACATCAAAGAATTTAAATATGATCAGGATTCTGAACAATATACAAGAATTATTAACCTAAAGAATTTCCAGCGCCTTATCCGCCTTATTGATCAGGAAAAAGTATACTCAGGAGGTCACTTCAACGAGGAAAAACTGTATATAGAACCTACTATTTTGAATCCAGTAGATTGGAATGATGCAATTATGCAGGAAGAAATTTTCGGACCGCTGCTTCCGGTCATCAGTTTTCAAAATTATAATGCTGCACTCAACTCTATTGTAGAACTTGAAAAACCACTGGCAGCTTATCTTTTCACCAACGATTCTGAGGAAAAAGAGAACTTTACCCGTAAATTGTCGTTCGGAGGAGGCTGTATCAATGATACGGTGATGCATTTAAGCAATGATCATCTTCCGTTTGGAGGAGTGGGAAGTTCCGGTATGGGAAATTACCATGGGAAATATGGCTTCGAAACCTTTTCTCACGCAAAATCAATTCTTGAAAAAGCGACATGGGGAGAACCGAATATTAAATATCCACCTTATTCTGAGAAAAAATTAAGCTGGATCAAAAAATTAATGTAATACTGAAGTCCCTATTTACAGATTACACTCATTGTATGGTAATTATATAAATCAACTCAATAGAAATAAAAAACTGCCTCATTGCTGAAGCAGTTTTTATATTTTATCCTTTTTTAGGAGCCCAGGTTGTAAAGAATTCTTTCACTTTTTCTTTACTATATCCTTTCCCTTCTTCTAAAACATCACTTTGCTGAACTTTGATCATTTTCCCATCTTTATCTAAAACAATAAAAACCGGATAACCAAATTTATCCCCTGGATTGCCATATTGGGCAAAAACCTTTTCATTCTTGTTATCAGGAGAAAAGTTTAAATGATAGTAGACATAGTTCTTATCTACAATTTCCTTCAGTTCAGGGGTAGTCTGAACGTAATTATTAAAACGAAGACACCAGATACACCAGTTTCCACCAGCCTGGATCATTACATTCTTGCCTTCTTTCTTAGCCTGAGCAACTAATTTATTAATATCAGCCTGAGCATCCGCTTTTGGATCATATGGCTTTGGAAGCTTCGCTTTTTCTTCAGCGGCCTTTTTCTGAGCTTCTAATTTAGCCTGCTCTGCAGGCACTATAAGAGCTGTTTTTTGTTTTCCTTTATCGGGCGAATTCTTTACATCTTGCGAAAAAGCGAAAACACTTAATCCCAAGGAAGCGAATATTATCAATTTTTTCATAATATAAAAGTAAAAAAAATAACATATATCCTTCTGCAAAAATAGAACCATAATTTTATTATCACTAAATTTGCGTGTTTTATGAATTTTCTAATCAAAATATTAACTCTGATCTCTAAGCTTCCGCTTAAAATATTGTATATTTTTTCGGACGTTATCTTTTTCCTGAATTATTATATTGTAGGATACAGGAAAGAGGTTATCACTCAAAACCTTAGAAAGTCTTTCCCTGAAAAATCCGAAGAGGAAATAAAAGAAATCCGAAAGAAATTCTACCTTAATTTTTCAGATTATCTGGTAGAAACCATTAAATCTTTCACTATTTCAGAGACAGAATCCCGGGTGAGAATGCAGCATATCAATCAGCATTTATTTCACGAAGCTAAAGAAGAAGGTAAAAATATTATCCTTTTGGCAGGGCACGTTTTCAATTGGGAATGGATCAATGCACTGGCAAAAATTATCCCTCAGGCACATTGCCACCCCGTGTACAGAAAGGTAAACAGTGATTTCTGGGAAAATCAGATGAAGAAAGTCCGAAACAAATTTGGAAACGAAGCACTGGAAGCCAATGAAGTTATTCTGAATATTTTCAGATCTAAAAATAACGGAGATTCAGCTTATATGTTTGTAGCTGATCAAACACCTCACCACGCTCATGTCACTTACGGACTGGAATTTTTGAATCAGCGTACTCCTGCTTTCATAGGCTATGACAGGCTTGCTACAAGGATGGATCTTGTGTTCATCTATTGTGAAATGAAAAAGGTAAAACGCGGTTATTATCAGGTTAATTATCACAGAATATATCCGGATGGTGAAAAGTTTACAGAAAATGAAGTAGTGAGAAAATTTCATAAATTATTGGAAAACACTTTACACAAATATCCGGACAACTATCTTTGGTCACACAGAAAATGGAAATACCAGGATTCTATTAAAAATTTTGATTCTGAAAAAAAATAAATTGACATGCAGAAAAAACTGGCAGTAGCCATCTTAAACTGGAACGGCAGAAATTGGCTTGAAAAATTTCTTCCGGGAGTGGTTCAATTTTCTCAGAATACAGATATCTATGTAATAGACAACCTTTCTACAGATGATTCCATTGAATTTCTACAAAAGAACTTCCCAACAGTAAACATTATTAGAAATGATAAAAACTATGGGTTTGCAGGAGGTTACAATGAGGGATTGAAAGCAATCAAACATGAATATTACTGTCTTCTCAATTCAGATGTGGAAGTTACAGAGAACTGGACAGAACCTGTGTTGGAATTATTGGAAAAAAATCCTTTAATTTCAGCAGTACAACCTAAAATTTTATCTTATCATAACAGAAGTCATTTCGAATTTGCCGGGGCTGCCGGTGGATTGATTGACAACCTTGGATATCCTTATTGCAGAGGAAGGGTTTTTGATGATCTGGAAGAAGATAAAGGCCAGTATAATGATGAAACAGAGATCTTCTGGGCATCAGGATGCTGCTTTTTTATCCGTTCAACAGATTTTTGGGATCAGAATGGTTTTGACGCAAGATTTTTTGCTCATCAGGAAGAAATTGACCTTTGCTGGAGACTTATCAACTCAGGAAAAAAGATTTATTATACCGGAAAAGCCAGTGTTTATCATGTAGGTGGTGGAACGCTCAACAAACAGAGTGCACAAAAGACTTATTTAAACATCAGAAATAATCTTTCCATGATGCTTAAAAATCTTCCTTTTCCACAACTGATCTGGCTGATTTTTTTCAGATTATGTCTGGATGGTGTGGCTGGAATTTATTTTGGATTAAAGCATGGTTTTCCACATCTGTGGGCTGTAGTAAGAGCTCATTTTGGATTTTATGCTCAGCTTCCCGGAACATGGAAACTTCGCCAGAAACATCAGAAGAATGACTTCTACCAATCAAAATGGTTGATTTTTAAACACTTTTTGGGAGGAAGGGAATAGGTGGCAGATGATGGGTTATAGGTTGCAGGGATTAGGGATTAGGGATTAGGGAAAATTGCCACTTTCTATACCTATTTTGAGCTAAGACGCATTAGAGTAAAATTTCATAACTTCAATTAACCTTAAACTTTAAACCCAAAACCTTGAACCTCCAATTCTAAACAAGAGAACCAGTAACCAGCAACAAAAAACAATTTATAATTTAAAACAATGGATTTCTGTGCAATAGATTTTGAAACGGCCACTCACGAGAAAAGCTCAGCTTGCGAGATGGGAATTTGTGTCGTACAGGATTCTAAAATTGTAGAAACAAAGACCTGGCTGATAAAACCACCAAGTTTTCCTTATTTCAGTAAATTCAATATTGCTGTACACGGTATTCATCCTGAAGATGTAAAAGATGCACCTACCTTTGATGAAGTATGGTATGAAGCTCAGGATATGATGTATGGAAGTCTTATGATTGCTCACAATGCAGGGTTTGACGCTTCTGTTTTAAGAGGATGTCTTGAGCATTACGGAATGTTTACCCCAAAATTGAACTATCTCTGCAGCATACAGCTTGCTAAGAAGTCTTGGAATTATCTTCCGAAATATGGTCTGAAGCCATTAGCTGAATACCATCAAATTGATTTTACCCACCACAGAGCCGGGGCAGATGCTGAAGTATGTGCCAAGATTTCTTTACTGGCATTTGAGAAACTCTTCCTCACCAGTAATGATGAAGTAAACGAGTATATGAAAGCAAAAATTAAAAGGCTTTAGTAATTTTATAAACAAATAAACCCGGGTTTTTATTGATCTGTAAAACCTGTACTTTTTACAGGGCATCAGTTTTTAATTACTCAACACTTCAGACAACAAATTGAATTTTGGAATATCAATCTCAAAAGTTTCCTGTGTCTCCATGTTTTTAACCAGGTATTTTCCGCTCATATTTCCTACTCCGGAACGAAGCATTACATTGGAGAAATAAGCAAAATTTTCACCAGTTCCTATCTCAGGGGTCAATCCAATCACCCCGTCGCCTATAATTTCTGTGTATCCGAATCCGACATCGAAGATCAACCATTTTCTTTTCAATACTTTGATAGGAAAGCTTCCGTCATTTTCTATCGTGATATTGTATTTAAAAACGTAACGGTTTTCGGAAGGATAACTGTTTTTACTATCATATTCAGGTATAACTGAAACTTTGATATTGGAAGTCATTTTTGAAAACATCATTGTAGCATTTTCTTAATAAATACAAAAATCTCGCCTTTTTTGAGGCGAGATTATATATTATGTTATAATTTCATTAAAAACTATAATCCAAGGCCTTTTCTTTCGTCACCTCCCATTAGAATTTCAACAGGATTGTCGATACCTTCTTTTACCGCTACAAGGAATCCTACAGATTCTTTACCGTCAATAATTCTGTGGTCATAAGACATTGCAACGTACATCATTGGTCTGATTACTACCTGTCCGTCAACAGCTACTGGTCTCTGGATAATGTTGTGCATTCCTAAGATTGCAGATTGTGGAGGGTTGATGATTGGTGTAGACATCATAGATCCGAAAGTACCACCATTAGTAATAGTGAAAGTACCACCAGTCATTTCATCAACAGTAATTTTACCGTCTCTTACTTTTACAGCAAGATCTTTAATGTTGGCTTCAACACCTGCAAAAGACATATTTTCAGCATTTCTCAATACCGGAACCATTAATCCTTTAGGACCTGAAACGGCAATTGAAATATCACAGAAATCATAGTTTACTTTAAAGTCTCCGTCGATAGATGCGTTTACATCCGGATACATTTGTAATGCTCTTGTTACTGCTTTTGTAAAGAAAGACATGAAACCAAGTCCTACTCCGTGTTTTTGAGCAAATTCTTCTTTATATTGCTTTCTTAATCTGAAGATTTCAGACATATCCACTTCGTTGAAAGTCGTCAACATTGCTGTTTCATTTTTTACAGAAACTAGTCTTTGAGCGATTTTTCTTCTTAAAACTGAAAGTTTAGTGGTAGTGGTAGTTCTGGCACCTGTAGCAGTCATAGGGCTTCCTCCTAATGCAGGAACTGCCGCTAATTCAGCATCAGTTTTAGTGATTCTTCCATCTCTTCCTGTTCCTGAAACCTGAGCAGCATCCATCCCTTTTTCGTCAAGGATTTTCTTAGCAGCCGGAGATGGAGCTCCTGTTGCGTAAGTTTGTGGAGCAGCTACCGGAGCAGCTGGTTTTGGAGCTTCTTGTTTAGCAGGTTCAGCAGCTTTCGGAGCTTCTTCCTGTTTTGGAGCTTCAGCAGCAGGTGCAGCACCTTCTGGTCTTGCAGCATCCATATCAATTAAACAAACTACCTGACCTACTTGTACTACATCACCTTCTTCTGCCTTTAAAGTGATAACACCACTTTGTTCTGCAGGCAATTCAAGAGTTGCTTTATCTGAATCCACTTCGGCGATAGGTTGATCTTTTTCTACATAATCACCATCTTTTACAAGCCAAGTTGCAATTTCAACTTCTGTAATTGATTCGCCCGGTGAAGGAACTTTCATTTCTAAAACTGACATATCGAGTATTTTTTATTTTTTAATTGATTATTATTTAAATTAAGCTGTAACTGGTCTTTTTGCAGGAGCATCATCTCTATCGAAAACTCTATTGATCACTGCATTTTGGTTTTTCTCAAACATCTTGTGGCTACCCGGAGCCGGAGCACCGCTTGGTACCGGAGCTACTACCTGGATTCCTGTATCTCTGAAGTTTCTCAGGATATAAGACCAAGCACCCATGTTTTCAGGTTCTTCCTGAGCCCACACTAATTGTTTTTTGTTTTCATACTTATTGAAGATCGCTTCGATAGCATCTGCCTGAAGCGGATATAACTGCTCGAATCTTACTAAAGCAATGTTTTCACAGTTCAGTTCTTCTTTCTTCGCTAATAATTCGAAGTACAGTTTACCTGAACAAAGAACTACTTTTTCTACTTTTTTAGGATCTGCTGTAGGATCGTCTAAGATTGGCTGGAATGAACCTGTTGCGAAATCTTCAAGTGGAGAAACTACTTTAGGGTGTCTCAATAAAGATTTAGGGCTCATTACAATTAATGGTTTTCTGAACGCCCATTTCAACTGTCTTCTCAATAAATGGAAGTAGTTGGCAGGTGAAGTAATATTCGCTACTACCATATTTTCGTTAGCACAAAGAGTAAGGAATCTCTCCAATCTTGCTGAAGAGTGCTCTGCTCCCTGTCCTTCTGAACCGTGAGGCAATAACATTACCAATCCATCCTGAATTTTCCATTTTTCTTCTGCAGCAGCTAAATACTGGTCAACAATAATCTGAGCACCGTTCACGAAATCTCCGAACTGAGCTTCCCAGATGGTTAAAGTATTTGGAGACGCCATTGCATATCCGTAATCGAAACCTAGAACACCATATTCTGAAAGGTGAGAGTTGAATACATCAAATCTGTTTTCAGAAACATGTCTTAATGGGATATATTCTTCTTCTGTATCTTCAGTTTTTACCACAGCATGTCTGTGAGAGAATGTTCCTCTTTCCACATCTTCTCCGGAAATTCTTACATTGTGACCTTCTACAAGCAGAGTTGCATATGCTAACCACTCTCCTAGTGCCCAGTCTAATGAGTTTCCTTCAATCGCTTTGATACGGTTATCGAAAAGTCTTGTAATTTTATTGATGAACTTTTTGTCTGCAGGAAGTGTTGACATTTTAAGCGCCAATTCTTTCAGCTTCGCTAAGTCATATTTTGTATCTACCGGTAACTGAACTGCTCCTCTCTTACCAATTGGATAATTTACCCAATCTTCAGCCATGAACACATCCATTACGTTTTTCTCAATTTCTTTAGAAGCGTCAAAGTCTTTATCTAGAAGAGCTTTAAATTCCGTTTCCATTTTAGCAATTACATCGTTTGAAGTAACACTGTCTTTAAGCAACTTATCTTTATAA
Organism: Chryseobacterium indologenes; assembly: GCF_002025665.1. GTDB lineage: Bacteria > Bacteroidota > Bacteroidia > Flavobacteriales > Weeksellaceae > Chryseobacterium > Chryseobacterium metallicongregator. The sequence goes on from NZ_CP018786.1 coordinate 2,723,076, forward strand.
ATTTCTCTTGGATTCGGGTGCTTTGAAATAGATTTATACAAGTTAGGCTGAGTAAATCTTGGCTCATCACCTTCGTTGTGACCATATTTTCTGTATCCTAAAAGATCGATGTAGACATCTTTTCCGAATTTTGCTCTGAAGTCAGCAGCAAAGTGGATAGCATGAACAACCGCTTCAGCATCGTCAGCATTTACGTGCATTACAGGAGATTCTGTAACTTTTGCAATGTCTGTACAGTATGTTGAAGATCTTGCATCCATATAGTTCGTTGTAAACGAAACCTGGTTATTAACAACGATATGAACTGTACCTCCTGTTCTGTATCCTTCCAAAGTCATCATCTGAGCAACTTCATAAGCGATACCTTGTCCGGCAATAGCTCCGTCACCGTGGATGATAATTGGCAATACTTTAGAATAATCTTTGTATTTGTCGTCTACTTTTGCACGGCAGATACCTTCTACAAGAGCAGCAACCGTTTCAAGGTGAGACGGGTTTGGCGTAAGGTTGATACACACTTCTTCTCCTGAAGCAGTTTTGATCTTTTTAGAAGAACCTAAGTGATATTTAACGTCACCAGAGAATACATCTTCTTCAAATTCTTTCCCTTCAAATTCTGAGAAGATCTGCTTGTAAGATTTTCCGAAAATATTCGTAAGAACATTCAGTCTACCTCTGTGAGCCATCCCTAGTACGACTTCATCTACTCCTAGTTGAGAAGATCTTGAGATCAGCTGGTCTAAAGCAGGGATTAATGTTTCCCCTCCTTCTAATGAGAATCTTTTTTGTCCTACAAATTTTGTGTGAAGGTAGTTTTCAAAAGCAACCGCCTGGTTTAATTTTAATAAGATTTCTGTTTTTTCATTTGCAGAAAGACTTGGATGGTTTTCGTTTACCTGAAGCCATCTTTTGATGAAATCTTTTTCTTCAACATTGTTGATGTGCATGTATTCTACTCCGATAGAATCACAGTAGATGCTTTCAAGATGCTTGATAAGGTCTGCTAAAGTAGCAGGCTCTTTCATTCCTGTTTCAACGGCACAGTTGAATTTTGTATTTAAATCTTCTTTAGAAAGACCAAAATTTTCGATGTCTAAAGTAGGTGTATAGTGTCTTCTTTCTCTAACAGGGTTAGTCTTTGTAAAAAGGTGTCCTCTTGTTCTGTAAGCCTCGATAAGGTTTACTACTTTAAATTCTTTCTTGATATGCTCAGGAACTTCTCCGTTTGATACTGCCTGAGAAATCTGTTGTTGAACTGCCGGGGCAGCGTTGGCCGAAGCCTGAATAAACTGGATGTTATCGTCATCTCCGTAGTTCTCCAAAGCAAAATCGAAGCCTTGAAAGAAAGCTTTCCATGATGGTTCTAGAGAGTCCGGGAATTTTAAGTACTGTTGGTATAAATCCTCAATTAACTGAGAATGAGCTGCGTTTAGGAATGAAAATCTGTCCATTATTACAGTTTATCTATTTATTAAAATTTATTTGTAGAATTAATCTTCAAATTTAATAAAAAAAACCGAGTTAGAACAGTCTGAAACCGTTAAAAAAACTTAAGAAAAAATAAAATAAAAAAAAATTACTTATATACTGATAATGAGAGCTTAACATTTACTTCCTGACCTTCCATCGGACGTTCAATAAAGGTCTGACGGATATCTCCGAAGCGCATCTCGTCTTTTTTGGCTTTCTGAATGAGCTGCTGGATTGCCCGAATTCGTCCCTCATAGTTCCCTTTGTAGTACATTACGTAATTTTGAGACGGATTTACGGACCTAAAATTGAAATTATTATCAGACACTCCGATTTTCTTAGAAAGTGGAATTCCGAGGAAATAAGAAACCTCCTTGTCTTTGTAATTATCTGCATCAGTAATCAAGACCGGATACCCGAATTCATCATCTCTTTTTCCAAGATCCATTGTCACGAAGTTATAGACTTTGTTATAGTTCATCACGATATTTTTGTAAAGAGCATCTTTCTTATTCGAAGTACTTACATTGATTCCCAACAACAGTTTGTCTTCTTCATTTTCTACCATCAGACTATCATATTTGATGGCTGCCATCTGGTTATCTTTTTCCACTTTATTTCCTAAAGAGTTTTTAAGATTCACCATACTTTTGTTGATATTTTCAGCAAAACGATCTTCAGTCCAGAAGTTTTCTACTCTTCTCCAGACCGCGAGTTTTGGGGTATGAACATACCAGATAATCTTTGTCTTTTCAGCAGAAACCGGCTTGAATTTAACATCAACCAATGTCGGATTTTCATTTTCGTCCTCAAAAAGCTGATATTTCAATGTTTTATTAAGATTTTCATACCTGATGAACATTTCTCCGTCGGTGTCATTTTTAGGATCTACATAGCTGATGGCACTTCCCTGTCCTTCATATGGCGTATAATAATCAATGTCTATAGATGGTGAGCTGGTAAAAAAGTTATTCCATCTTGTAAAATTCTGAAGGTTATTAAACTGGGAAAAAACTTTATCCACGGGATAATCGATCTCTTTTTCAATCGTAAAGTTTTTACTTTCATCTACAAAATAATACATGGAAGCAGCATAAGCTCCCCCCAAAAGAATAATGATTACCGCTAAGATTTTAAAAATACGCATCGCACAAAAATAATACAAATAAAAAGAGTGAACAATACGCTGATCACTCTAGTTGTATGTTTAACAATAATTAACCTGTTAAAGGCTGGAAGCAGGGTGAGGGAAGCAGGAGGATACTGTTAGCCAGAAATCATTCGTGAACTTATGATTGAAAATTATTGAAATAATTGTATAAACCGGAATTTTATATAAAAATTTTTGTATCTACTCCAGCTTTCATAACTTCAATCTTCCAGCATCCATCTCCCTTTCTCTACCCTATATGTGTTCCCGGAGCAATCACTGCTCCCTTCTTTACTACGACAATCCCATCCTGTACGGAATAAGTCCCATAATCACCATCCGGAATATGTTTTCCTCCAATGATTTTCACATTGTCACCGATGTAACAGTTTTTATCAAGGATTGCTTTTTCTATGTAACAGTATTTTCCAATTCCCATATTAGGACGGCCACCTCTGTCATTCAGAACAATTTCCGTTGTGTTTTGATAGAAATCAGCTCCCATGACGTAGGAATTTACGATGGTACTTCCTTTATCAATTCTTGTTCTGTTTCCGATCACGGAATTTTCAATTTTATCTGCCATTATGATACATCCATCTCCAAAAACAGCCTTACTTACATATGAACCATTAATTTTTGAAGGCGGAAGCATCCTTGCTCTGGTATAGATAGGAGAAGAAGAGAAAAGGTTAAATTGAGGCAGATCCAGACAAAGGTCCAGATTGGCTTCGTAGAAAGACTCTATGGTTCCGATATCCGTCCAATAGCCTTCGTACTGATAGCTTAATGTCTTATATTTTCCGATAGAGCTTGGAATGATATCTTTTCCGAAATCATCTCCTGCTCCTTCTTCAAACATCTTTTTAAGGATATTCTTGGTGAAAATATAAATTCCCATGGAAGCAAGAAACTCTTTTCCGGTATGTTTATTTTCTTCTGAAACTTCAGATTTCAGGCCTGGCAGCATATCGTAATCAGGCTTTTCATAAAATGAAGTGATATTTCCTTCATCATCGGATTTCAAAATCCCAAACCCTGTGGCATCTTTTGCATTAACCGGAATGGTAGCAATGGTAAGGTCACCTCCGTTTTCAATATGAAAATCGAGCATTTCCCTGAAATCCATCTGATACAACTGATCCCCTGAAAGAATCAGGATATAATCATAGTCATATTTTTCAAGATGTTTCATAGACTGGCGCACGGCATCTGCAGTTCCCTGATACCAGCTTTCATTTTCTACATTCTGCTCAGCTGCCAGAATATCAACAAAGCCTTTGCTGAAGATATCGAAGTGGTAAGAGTTTTTAATATGTGAATTGAGGGAAGCAGAATTAAACTGCGTTAACACCAGAATTTTATTCAATCCTGAATTCAGGCAGTTTGAAATAGGAATATCCACCAGTCTGTATTTTCCTGCAATAGGAACAGCCGGTTTTGATCTGGTATACGTTAACGGGAATAATCTTGTTCCTCTGCCTCCTCCTAAAACAATGGAGATTACATTTCGATTCATAAATATCTTGCGTTTTTTATTGTATTAAGTTTACTGTTCGGTTCTTAGTGTTTACTACTACTTTAAAGCATTCTTTGTTTTCATATAAGTAAGAATGCTTATCAGCTATTATATAAAGCTATGTATTTTTCTGCAGATTTCTCCCATGCAAAGTCAAAATTCATGTTGGCATGAATAAGATCATCCATCACTCCTTTTTGATTATAAATCGCCATTGCCCTGTTCATCGCATGTACAACATCATCTACGCCCGGATAAGTAAAATTAAGTCCTGCTCCACCTGTTGAAATATCTTCCACCGTATCTCTGAGACCTCCTGTATATCTTACCACCGGAACGGTTCCGTATCTCATGGAATACATCTGATTCAGTCCGCAAGGCTCTACTCTTGAAGGCATCAGAAGGAAATCTGCTGATGCATAAATCTTATGGGAAAGATGTTCTTTATATCCCAGATCGAGAGCAAAATTGGTGTAGGTATAATCGTATTCTTTCAGTTTATTTTCAATATAGGTATTTCCTGACCCGAGAATCATAATATTTAAAGCACCATAGCTCTGCTTAATACTTCGCCACACAACATCAGGTAGCAGGTCTGCTCCTTTTTCCGTGGCAAATCTTCCGATAAAGGCGAACAAAGGAAGTTCTGGTTTTAATCCATATTCTTTGCAAAGCTTTTCTTTGTTTTTCTTTTTCTGAGCTATTGCATTTTTGCTGTTAAAATTAAAATCCAGCATCGGATCAGTTTCAGGATTCCAGACTTCCGTATCAATACCGTTGATGATTCCATATGCTTTTCCGAATTCCTGACGAACGAGACTTTCCAGCCCACGAAAGCTGATGAAAAGTTCTTCAAGATAGCCTTCGGAAACAGTGGTAAAAGCATCGGCACATTTAATCATACTTGCCAGAGGATTCATGAATCCGTTCCAATCCATCAGCCCCCATTTGTAATTATCAAAAGCAGGCATATAGTTAGCCATGCCCCAGCTCATCATTCCCTGATATTCTCCGTTATGAATAGTTCCTATTGTCTTTACTCCTTTTAAGAATCCGAATTCCGGACAGTTTTGTACCATAAAAGGAACCAATCCGGTATGATAATCATGGCAATGCAGTACATCTGGGCGAATTTCCATAGCACATAACCAATGCAGCACTCCATGCTGAAAAGCCAGAAACTGGAAGCTTTCGTCCTGATACCCGTAAGGATTGTCTCTGTCTAGCAACCCGGGAATTCTTACCATATACAGTTCAAATCCCAGCACATTACTCTTTTCCTTCAATATCTGAACCTGCAGCATATTCGTTCCCTGATGAATAAAACCATCAAAAACAACTTCAAATTCATGATCATGGATAAAAGGTTTATTGTACCATGGCATTACTACCTTGGCTTCTATGCCTTTTATTTTATTCTGATACTTTGGTAACGCTCCCACCACATCTGCCAGACCTCCCACTTTTGCTACGGGATAACATTCTGTACTTAAATGATAAACAACCATTCTTTATCTCTTGTGTTTAATTCTATGTAATTTATACTTTTTATCTTTCTTTTGTCGTAAAATAATTCCAGCCAATGGAGGTAACTTAATCGTCATTGTTTTCGGATATCCTCGCCATTCTTCATACTTTTCTTCCACAATTTCGGGTTCTACTCCGCTTCCGCTGTATTTTTCATCATCGGAATTTAAAACAACTTCCCAATGGGTTCCTGCAGAAATCCCGATTTTATAATCCAATACTTTTGGTGCCAGATTTAAAGCTACCATCAGGACATCATCTTTTCTTTTTCCTTTTCGAAGGTATACATACACTGAGTTTTCCAGATCATCCGCTTCTACCCATTCAAAACCATGTTTATCAAACTGATTTTCGTAAAAAGCAGTTTCTGACCGGTACAAATGATTCAGTTCTTTCACTATATCCTGCATTCCTTTATGAACAGGATATTTCAGCAAATGCCAGTCGAGGCTTCGGGTAAAATTCCATTCACTGGTCTGCCCGAATTCATCGCCCATAAAAAGCAGCTTGGCTCCGGGATGGGTATACATGTATACATATAAGGTACGAAGATTGGCAAATTTCTGCCATTCATCGCCTTTCATTTTATAAATAAGACTTGCTTTTCCGTGTACCACTTCGTCGTGCGACAAAGGCATCATATAATTTTCATTATACATATACATGGAAGCAAAGGTTAGTTTATGATGATGAAATTTGCGGTTAATAAAATCTTCTTTGAAGTAATCCAGTGTATCATGCATCCAGCCCATCATCCATTTCATTCCAAATCCTACACCACCGTCATGGACAGGTTTTGTAAGCATAGGAAAATCTGAACTTTCTTCCGCTATGGTCATGATATTATTCCCAAATTCTTTATAAACCGCCGTATTAAATTCCTGAAGAAAAGCTTTAGCTTCCAGATTAACATTATCCCCATAGATATTAGGTTCCCATTCTCCTTCATTTCTTGAATAATCAAGATGAAGCATTGAGGTTACCGCATCCACACGCAGTCCGTCCGCATGATAACGATCCAGCCAGAACATGGCATTTGAGATCAGAAAAGATTTAACTTCATTTCTTCCGTAATTGAAAATATGTGATTTCCAATCGGGATGAAAGCCTTTTCTCGGATCTTCATGCTCATACAGATAGGAGCCATCAAAACGGTGAAGACCATTAGCATCTCCCGGAAAATGGGACGGAACCCAGTCCAGAATAACGCCTATTTCATTGTTGTGAAGTTCATCAATAAGAAACATCAGATCCTGTGGTGAACCAAAGCGCGAAGTTGCAGCATAAAAACCGGTAATCTGATATCCCCAGCTGGGTTCGTAAGGATATTCCATCACTGGCATCAATTCCACATGGGTAAAACCCATTTCTTTGATGTAAGGAACCAGCTTTTTAGCAATATCTCTGTAGTTTAAAAATCTTTGAGGTTGATCTTCTTCCCTCACCCAGGAACCCAGATGAAGTTCATATACTGATAGGGGAGCTTCAAGTCTGTTGTTTCCCCAGCGGTTATCCATCCACTTCTGATCGTTCCATTCATACCATGTGGTAGAAACCAGAGAAGCCGCCTGTATATTCTGTTCCCAGCTTACAGCATAAGGATCACTTTTTTCCAGAATTTCACCTCCTTGTGTTTCTACAGCATATTTGTATAACGTTCCCCAGGTTAATCCTTCAATAAATCCTTCCCAAATTCCAGATTCGTCCCATCTTGGAAACAAAATATGATCTTTGTGATTCCAGTTATTAAAATTTCCAATCACGGAAACCTTCTTTGCATTGGGTGCCCAAACTGAAAAATAGACACCTTTTACACCATCTTTTTCCGCAGAATGCGCTCCAAATTTATTATACAGCTTATAATGCCTACCTTCTTTGAAAAGATACACATCATGATCAGTGAAAAGTGTGTAGGTCTTAACAGAATTCATCAAGATCAGTTTGTATTTATATTTTCCCTGAAACTACGAAAAATACTGACAACAGCGATGAATTATTCATCAAATAATTGTCAACATCACTTCGTGTTTTGTCTATCTATCAAATATATCATTTTTTACTTCACATTTTTATGATTTCAAAACAATCTTTTTTTATAAATTTAACATCAACATTTTATTAAACACAACGATGAGGTTTGAACTTTATACAGCAGAAAAAGACGACAGACCGGTATTTATTACCGGAAATTTCAATACATGGAACCCTAAAGATTTCCATTTTCAGCTTAAACAACTTGATGCATCCAATTATTGTATAGAAATCGAAGATCAGGCACTTCCTGATGAAATTGAATATAAATTCACAAAAGGCGGATGGGAGAATGTGGAACTGGATCAGTATGGAAATATCACCCCCAACCGGAAAATCAAAAAGACTGCAGGTAAAACTTCAGATTCGGTGGAAAAATGGAGATTAAACTGGGGACCATTCAAAGAAGAATATTATCCTATAGCAAAAGTTATTTCCGAAAATTTTTATATCCCGCAGCTTGACCGTTACCGCAAAGTCTGGGCTCTTCTTCCCTACGATTATCACACAACCGATAAACGATATCCCGTTTTATACCTTCAAGATGCACAGAATTTATTTAATGAAGGAAGTGGTTTCGGGAACTGGGAGATTGACAAAAAGCTGTCTATTCTTGCAGAGTACGGACGTGGTGATCTTATCATCATAGCAATAGAACATGGCAGTGAAGAAAGAATCAAGGAATATATTTTTGATAATGATCATGTAGCCAACGGTTCTGAAGGAAAAAAATACATCCGCTTTATTGCAGATACTTTAAAACCTTTTGTGGACGAAAATTACAGGACTAAAAAAGACCGTGACAATACCGGAATCGGAGGCAGTTCACTGGGAGCGCTCATCAGTATATACAGTGGATTTCTTTATCCTGAAGTATATTCCAAATTATTGATCTTCTCGCCTTCGCTTTGGGTAGAACCGAACAACAACTTTCCGATGATGAATTTCAGAGTTCCTTTTAAAACCAAAATTTATCTTTATGGCGGAGGTCAGGAAGGATCAAAAATGGTCAAAAGAATTCATATTTTTGAAGAATATCTGAAAAGATGGGAAGAGAAAAAACTTTTTGATTTTGAATTTAAAACCAATATCAATCCTGAAGGCACTCACAATGAATTTTACTGGTCTCAGGAGTTTCCAAGGGCTATTGAATGGCTCTTCTATGATAATACGGAAAATCCTGTAGAAGTAAAACCACAACAACAAAGCATAAAAAACTAAATATAAAATTGCTGTAGAAGATTTCAGTCAGACAGATGCAAATGAAGACAGCAATCTTTATGAATTTAGAAATATAACATCTATTTATGAAACTAATCAATAAAAAAAACAAAAATTACACTCAGGTTTTTCACCTGTTTACCGAGGAAGAATGGACAAAAACCAGTAAAAATTTCAATAAAAATATTTCCACTTTTTTTACAGGAAAAAAATATGAAGTTTTTGTCAACGCTCATGAAGAAGGAATTACTTATTTCATTGGATTAGGGAAATCTACTTTACAAAATTTCGAAATTCAGCAGGTAGCAGCCAAGTTTTCACAGACACAGAAAGAAAAACTACAAGCAATGCCTACGTTAGCCCTTGCCGATTTCATGAACGAAAAACAGTTCGAAGAATTTATAAAAGGACTTTTGGTTGGAACTTACAACTACCCTTTTGATAAGAAACATACTTTCTGGAATACAAAATTTGAGTTGCATTTTGAAAATTTAAGCCAGAAAAAGCTAGACCATATCAGCCAGAAAGCTGAAGCACTGGTTAACGGACAGACTACCTGCCAGGACTGGCTTAACAAACCAGCCAATCTTAAAAAACCTGATATTTTAAGTGCATACCTTAAAAATATGGCTAAAAAATATGACTTAAAATACACTGCATTCAACAGAAAGAAATGTGAAGAACTTGGATTAGGTGCTTATCTTTCTGTGAACCAAGGAAGTGCTTACGATGCTGCTTTCACTATTTTAGAATATAAAACTACCGTTAAAAATGCCAAAACTTTCGGAATGGTAGGAAAATGTATCTTATTTGACACAGGAGGAATATCAATAAAAAGCTCTGCCAATCTGCATTATATGAAATCCGATATGGGAGGCGCTACCGCTGTTTTGGGAACGCTAATCTATGCCGCTGAAATGCAGCTTCCTGTGAATATTGTTGCTGTACTACCCATCACAGATAATGCCGTTTCAGAAAAGGCATTGCTTCCAAGTGACGTAATCACCGCTTATAACGGAAAAACTATTGAAGTTCTTGATACCGATGCGGAAGGCAGACTGATCCTTGCAGATGGTTTATCTTATCTTTCTAAGAACTACAAAACAGATTTCCTGATTGACCTGGCTACTTTAACGGGAAGCTCGGTAAGAATGTTCGGTGACACTTGTGCTGCCATGTTCTCCAATAATGAGGAACTGAAAAATAACCTGATCAAAACAGGAGATCAAACCAATCAGAGAGTATGGAATCTGCCTTTATGGGATGTATGGAAAGACGATATTCAGTCTGATGTAGCCGATATGAAAAACATCTCTCTGAAACCTGTAGGAGACTGTATTATTGCGGCAAAATTCCTGGAACAATTCATTGAAAATCACCCTAAATGGGCTCATCTGGACATTGCCGGAGTAGCCTTTGGAAGTGTAGGATATGCTAAAGAAAAAGCAGCAACAGGTTTTGGAGTTCAACTCCTCGTGAATTTAATTGAAAATTATCACTAAAAATTAGTTTTTTACAAAAAAACTCTGTATAATTGATTAGTGGATTTTCAAAACCATACAATATTTCATTTTTTTCTATTAATAAAATAATAAATAAATGCTTTTATTTTTGAAAATTCACTAAATCTTAAAAAACATTATATGGAGAAGAAAACCATTGTGTGTATTTCGTGCTATTATAAAGGCTACGATTTTATGGACGAAATGAAGAAGCTCGGTAATAAAATCATCCTTGTAACCTCCGAAAACCTCAAAGAAAAAAACTGGCCCTGGCATGCTATTGATGAGGCATTTTACATGCCGGAACTAAAGCCGTCTGTATGGAATCTGGAACATTTAATTCAGGGATTTTCCCACCTGATGAAAACCAGAAAAGTAGATGCTGTAGTGGCTTTGGATGATTATGACGTAGAAAAAGCTGCATTAATCAGGGAAACATTCCGTATTCCAGGGATGGGACAAACTACCCACCGCTATTTCAGAGATAAACTGGCTATGCGCCAAAAAGCAAAAGATTCCGGGATCAGTGTTCCTGAGTTCACCGCTGTTTTCAATGATCATGAAGTGGATGAATTTACAGACCGTGTTTCTGCCCCTTGGGTACTGAAACCCCGATCCGAAGCATCAGCATCAGGAATCAAGAAAATAACCTCTAAAGAACAGCTTCTTGAAGCATTGGAAACTCTGGGAGAGGAACGTCATCTTTTTTTACTGGAAAGCTTTAAACCGGGAGACGTTTACCATGTAGACAGCCTTACTTTCAATAAAAAAATAGTATTCACTTCTGCTTCAAAATATCTTGCTCCTCCTATGCAGGTCTCTCATGAAGGCGGAGTATTCCGGTCCAAAACTTTAGGAAGATATTCTGAAGAATTTAAAGCACTGGAAGAAATAAATGCTAAAGTATTGTCCAATTTCGGGCTGATCAACGGAGCAACCCATACAGAATTTATCCGTGGAAAAGAAGACGGAAAATGGTATTTCCTTGAAACGTCATCACGAGTTGGTGGTGCTCATATTCCGGACCTGGTTGAAGCATCAAGCGGTATCAATATCTGGAGAGAATGGGCCAAAATTGAAGATGCCCTTCTGAGAGGAAATGATTACAGTGTTTCTCCGCCTACAGGATACTACTCCGGACTGATTGTCGCCCTGATCAAAGATAAAGAACCCAACTACAGCAGCTTTGAGTGCGAAGAGGTGGTAAAATTCCTTCCGATAGACTATCATGTAGGAATTGTATATAAATCCGGAGATGCCACCGTTGTACAGGACAGATTAGATTCAGCTGCCGAAATAATTCATGCAGATATGCTGAACATCCTTCCCCCCAAAAGCAACAAATTGAGTTCTTAAAAAATGCAGCGTGATATTGATATTCAAAATGTTATTGAATTCATAATATACAATCTGCCTGAAGATTCCATACTAAAATGTAATTTAGAGAGCATAAGTTCTGGAAAATGGCAAAGCAAAGCATATTATAGGTTTGTAGATTCAACTTATGCTAACAAACCTCGATCAAAATGGATCTTTAAAGAAAATATAATCCTCGAACATCCTACATTAGGAACCATCGTACTGGATATTTTAGAAAAAGATCAGCTTGGAGGAATTGAATTTATTACACTCATATAAAGCACAATATTAAAACCAAACAAGGAAAAATGCCTCACATAGAACATACAGAGTATTATTCAAATATATTGGGAACAAGTCTCAAGGTAGAAGTGACCGGACATTACGGCCATCCTATCATCATGTTTCCAACCTCCCAGGGACAGTATACCCAGAATCATGATTTTCATCTCAACGGAAGTATCAACTGGTTTATAGAACAGGGAAAAGTAAAGCTTTACAATGTACAGACCATCGATAGCTGGAGTTTTTATGATGACAACATATCTCCTCAGCAAAGAATAAGAAACTACGAAAGGTATGTACAGTTCCTGATCAAGGAATTTGTTCCTTATATCCAAAAGCTTCACAAGACCCATCGTGTGGCCGTAGCAGGCGCTAGTTTCGGAGGATATCATGCGGCTAATTTTGCATTCAGATTTCCGGATGTGGTTTCTCATCTGTTCTGTCTTTCAGGAGCATTCAGCATAAGAAACTTTATGGATGGTTATTCCGATGATTTGGTCTACTTCAACTGTCCAAGGGAATTTGTAAGAAATGATGAAGCCTGGAAATACAAACATATGCACATTGTACTCAGCACTTCTGATCAGGATATCTGCAAGGATAAAAATATTGAAATGTCCGAAATCCTGAGGATAAAAGGCATTGACTTCTGGTATGATGAAAGAAAATGGATTGGCCACGACTGGCCGTTGTGGAGAATGGTCTTCCCTACATTTATAGGAGCATTTTTCTCTTAAAAACAATAAAAAACAAATAGAAAAAAATAACACCCACCCTAAAAACAAAAATTATGACAAAAAAAGTAGGAATTCTTTTCGGTATGGAAGACACTTTTCCCTGGGCATTTATAGACAAAGTAAATGAAATGGGAGGTGGAGATATCATCGCTGAACCCGTTACTATTGATAAATTGGAACAGGGTGCAGATTATGGTTATGCAGTGATTATCGACAGAATTTCACAGGACGTTCCCTTTTACAGAGCTTATTTAAAAAATGCAGCCCTTAACGGTACTTATGTAATCAATAATCCATTCTGGTGGAGTGCTGATGAGAAATTTTTCAACAATGCCCTGATGTCAAAACTGGGAATTCCGCTTCCTAAAACGGTTCTCCTTCCATCGCACGAAAGACCGGACAATACTTCAGAAACTTCATTCAGAAACCTGAAATTTCCTCATGACTGGGAATATATCTTCAATTATGTAGGGTTTCCTGCATATATGAAACCTCATGACGGTGGAGGCTGGAAAAATGTGTACAGAGTAGAAAATCCGGATGATCTCTGGAACAAATTGGGAGAAACGGAACAGCTGGTGATGATGGTACAGGAAGAAATTATCTTTGATGATTATTACAGAGTGTACTGTCTGGGTCAAAAATATGTCCACATTATGCCTTATGAGCCGAGAAATGCACCTCACCTCAGATATGCCACCACTCATCAGACCCAAGGTGAAGAACTTGAAAAATTATTGAAAACCATTCATGATTATACGATTAAAATGAATCAGGCTTTAGGATACGATTTCAACACTGTGGAATTTGCTGTAAGAGACGGTATTCCTTATGCCATCGATTTCTGTAATCCCGCTCCTGATGCAGACCGAAATTCTGTAGGAGAAGAAAACTTTGCATGGATCATAGAACATGCTGCCAAACTGGCTATTGAAAAAGCTAAAGAATATGTTCCGGGGAAACCTAACATTGCCTGGGGAACATTCGTGAAGGATTCCATTAAATAACATTGAAAAAGAATTAAAAAACACAAAAGTACATGCATCATCAGTTTACTATTGGAATTGAAGAAGAATATCAGATCATCGATGTTGAAAGCAGAGATCTGGTTTCTCACGTTTCAAAAATTATTGAAGGCGGCAAAGCGGTTTTAAGTGAGAACTTAAAGCACGAAATGCACGAATCCATGATTGAAATGGAAACGGGAATCTGCCAGAACATTCAGGAAGCCAGAACAGAATTAACGAATTTAAGGCGTCACCTTATCAATATCGCCCATGAACAGGGACTTCGTGTTTCCGGAGGTGGTACTCACCCTTTTTCGCATTGGTCAGACAACAGTATCACTCAGGGAGAAAGATACATTAAAATCGTAGATGATATGGGAGATGTGGCCCGTGAAAATCTTATTTTCGGACTGCATGTTCATATTGGAATTCCCAATCGTGAAGAAGGCGTAAGAATTCAGAATGTGATGAGGTATTTCCTTCCTCACGTATACGCCCTTTCTACCAATTCACCTTTCTGGATTGGAAGGTATACAGGTTTTAAATCGTACAGACAGGAAATCTTCGTAAAATTCCCAAGAACCGGTATTCCGAGTTACTTCAACTCTCTGGCAGAATTTGACAGTTATGTAGATCTCCTGGTAAAAACAGGAACCATTGACAATGCCAAGAAAATCTGGTGGGATCTACGGGTACATCCATTCTACCCTACAATTGAATTCAGAATCTGTGATATGCCGCTAAGAATTGATGAAACGGTATGCCTTGCTGCTATCATGCAGAGTCTCGTTGCCAAAATCTATAAACTTCACCAGCAAAACTTGAGCTTCAGAAGCTATAGAAGACTATTGCTGAACGAAAATAAATGGCGTGCATCGAAAAGTGGTATTGAAGCCCATCTGATCGATTTTGGGAAAGAAGAATCCGTTCCTTATCCTCATTTATTGAAAGAACTTTTAGAGTTTATTGATGATGTGGTAGACGATTTGGGATGCCGTCATGAAGTGGAATATGCATGGAAAATTCTTGAAAACGGAACCGGTGCAGACCGACAGCTTCAGATCTTTAAAGAAACTGGTGATCTGACGAAAGTCGTTGATTATATGATCTCTGAAACCGAGTATGGCATAACCCATGGTGAACCTGCTTCATAATTTTTTTGGTAACTTTACAAAAAATATGATGTAATGAAAGATATTCGAATTGCTCTGCTGGACATGAACAATAATCATGTGAACCAAGGCTTTAGAAACATTAAAGAAATTTCTGAATCTTTTCAGCAGAACTCTGAAGAAAATGTTGTTATCAAAACATTTGATGTAAGATTTAAAGATGAAATGCCGGAGATTGGGGATTTTGATATTTTCATTTCTTCAGGCGGTCCCGGAAATCCACATCGGGAAGGTCTTGCCTGGGAAGACAGATTTGCTTCTTTTTTAGATGCTGTTCTTGAGCATAATAAATACCATGAAGATAAAAAATATCTTTTCCTGATCTGCCATTCATTCCAGCTGGCAAGTATTCACTGGAATCTGGGAAATATCTGCAAAAGAAAGTCTTATTCTTTCGGAGTAATGCCTGTTCATAAAACAGATGAAGGTAAAGAAGAATTCTTGTTCAAAAATCTTCAGGATCCTTTTTATGCGGTAGATTCGAGAGCCTACCAGTTTATTGAACCGGATCATGAGCGTTTTGAAGAATTGGGCATGACCATCATGGCGATTGAAAAATTTCGTCCTCATATCAATCTTGAAAGAGCGGTAATGGCTGTTCGTTTTTCGGAGGAAATATTCGGAACACAGTTTCACCCGGAAGCCAACCCTGAATCTTTGATCGAAAACCTGAAGGATGAAAAGAATAAAGAAGCTATGATTGAAAGCTTCGGAATGGAAAAATATCTTGAAACAATAGATAGAATAGACGATGAAGATAAAATCATTCTGACCAGACATCAGATTCTTCCGAGATTCCTTCAGTTTGCAAAAAAAAACATTTTGAAAGAAGCTAAGACTTTGGCTTAAAAAATTAAATCAATATAAACCACAAAAGTCACAAAAGAGATTTGGGCATTAAGTCTAATAAGCAATCATAAAAGCTGTTGAAAAGAACACATAAGCTTTCTTGAAAATCAAAGATTTCCCAATTAAATAGATATTTTATAAAAGTGTATTGTAAACTTTTATATTCTAAAAACTTTTGTGCCTTTTGTGGTAAACTCAAATCGGGCAGAAATGCTCGATTTTTTTAACATCACAAAGAAAAAAAATATGATTCCAAAATATAGAAAACAGTACAATCAGGCGTTTTCAGATGAAAAATACAATCAACTCAAAAGTATCCTGACAGAAAAGGGAGGAACAGAACCTACGTTCAGAGTTTCAGAAA
Source organism: Chryseobacterium indologenes (assembly GCF_002025665.1). Lineage (GTDB taxonomy): Bacteria > Bacteroidota > Bacteroidia > Flavobacteriales > Weeksellaceae > Chryseobacterium > Chryseobacterium metallicongregator. The sequence goes on from NZ_CP018786.1 coordinate 2,739,269, forward strand.
GTCCTATTTTCCTTACTAAAGAGTTTGAAGCAAAACTTATTGATGCCAGCGAAAGTATCATTAGCCAGATTAAAGCAATGCCCGCAGAATTACTTCAAAAAGCCATTCCTGATAACTGCCGGGTTCCCAATGATACGGATCAGCCTCATTTTTTCACAATAGATTTTGGAGTCTGCAAAAGCGAAAACGGAGCAATAGAACCTCAGCTGATCGAGCTTCAGGCATTTCCTTCTTTGTATGCTTTCCAGAAAGTATATGAGGAAACGTATTGTGAAGTCTACCCTTTTCTTGCAGAGATCAGAAATCCTATGCCGCATGAAACTTTTAAAAACTATTTAAAAGAACTGATTGTAGGAGATGAAAATCCTGAAAATGTAATCCTGCTTGAAATTTTTCCGGAAAGACAAAAAACAGCTATTGATTTTGCTCTGACAGAAAAATTAATAGGCATCAAAACCGTATGTCTGACAAAAGTAAAGAAGGAAGGACGAAAGCTGTATTATGAAAATAATGGTAAGCTAACCGAAATCAAAAGAATCTACAACCGTGTTATATTTGACGAACTGGATAATATTCCTGATCTTACTACAGAATTTGATTTCCGTGAAGAAGTGGATGTCAAATGGATCACCCACCCCAATTGGTTCTTTAAAATCTCAAAGTTCCTTTTGCCATTACTGAAGCATGAGTTTGTTCCAAAGAGTTATTTCCTGCATGAATTCCCGGAAAATGAAAACCTGGATGATTTTGTATTAAAACCTTTATTTTCATTCGCGGGAAGTGGCGTTAATTTAAATCCTACAAAGGAAGTTACAGAGGCTATTCAGGATAAAGAAAACTATATTTTGCAGAGAAAAGTGTACTATGAACCCATTTTTGAAGATATCAACGGAGATTTTTCAAAAGCGGAGATCCGTTTGTTGTATATTTGGCGGGAAAATGACGACCGTCCTATTCTATTGGAAAATCTTGGAAGAATGACAAAAGCCGCCATGGTCAATGTAGATTTCAATAAAAAAGATGCCATCTGGATCGGTAGTTCTAATGCTTTTTTCGGATAAAATCAGCTTCATCTCAGATTAGAACGTATTCCTTTATTTTTATCTTAAAAATGCTGAGTATAAAGAAAACCTGAGAAAACGTATAGAAACAAACCTCCGAAATGTCGGAGGTTTTATCTTTTACTACTGAAGATCTCTCCGGGATTAAAAAAAAATCCCCCAACAAGGGAGGATAAAAAAATTGACATGTACGCTGTGTTTTCACAAACATTGTAAATATACGGATAGGCTGTTGGGATATTCTACGGAAAACCGTAATGACTGATTTTTAATTGTTTGTATATTAAGTTTCCCATAATGTTATTTTAAAAACGCTTTTGCACGAGTTCATGTTATTAATAACCCAGCATATTCTTTCTTAGCATCAAAACTAGGGCAAGCTTTATGAACATTGGGAAAATCTCTATGTCCTTGAATTTTAGCTCTGGGAAATTTTGATTTTAATTCTCTTAACAGCTTTATAATAGATTTTTTTTGCTCTTCCGTTCTTGTGTCTTTTGGATGGTTGCTTTTATCAATGCCTCCGATGTATGATATATTGATAATTTGAGAATTCCACCCTGCAACTCCATTGGATACCTGATCGATGGGCAAAGTGTTGACTACTTCTCCATCCGCTTTTATCATATAGTGATACCCTGGATTTTTCCATTTCAGGTTTTCCTTCCAATACCTTTTAATGCTCTCTATTTTAACATCTGGCTGTGTTGCGGTACAATGTATAACGATGTAATTGATTGTTCTCATGGATTCATTTTATTTATTTTGAGCAAAATTAAACCTGTAACTCCCAAAATAGTGAAGGAAAAACACCCTATTTTAAATTGACAGGCCCGGACGCCTGAAAACCAGGAAAAGCTGATTAAAAACTATTTAGAAAACAGTAGATCTCGGGAAGAAGTCTATAAAGTCTGAGTGAAGATGTTTAAACTTTGAAATATAAGAACAAAAAATCCCTCTCAGCGAGGAATCGTTTTTTATAAATCGGGACATGCCATTTCATTGTCATGCGGAATGCATACCTTATCATTCCATGGCACCGGGCAATCATGCCAACCTGGAGGACATCCTCCTTTTCCGTTGATACTTCTTAATTTCTCCTTAGAGATTTTCTTTAAATTTTTCATGGTTTTGATTTTAGTTTAAAAGTCAAATATAAAAACTATTCTCCATTTAGAGATTTAATATAAAGAAATAATGGTTACGGGTTTCCGTAAAAAAAGAAGGTTTAAAAATAACTATAGAATCCCCACTCTCAACTCATAATAAAAAATCCTCCCAAACAGGAGGACATTAAAAAAACTTGACTTGTACTTTTAGTTTATACAAACGATGTAAATATACGGAGAGACTGTAGGTATACTCTACGGGAAACCGTAATGATTAACTTTTAATTGTTTGTACAATAGTCATCACAGATATATCATCTGTTTTTAATCAAACAAACTCTACTACAACACAATAGATAAAAAAATTGCAATACGTTTTTTTGTTCCGTATTGCAATTTTAGTAAGTTTTATATAGATGTATTACACGTTTTTATCATCTTCCAAAAGTTCTTTGGCCTGATATTCCTGAACCAGATCAATGGCATTGGAAATAACATCACTTAAGGCAGTAATAAACGTTCCTTCTTCTGCCATTCCAATCGCATGCTTTAAAGCTTCAATCTCTTTAGGAATAATCTCATAACTAACGTCTCTGCCTGCAGAATTAATCCCGTCAATAATCAATCCGTTGATTTCCTCTTCCGTTCTTCCACGTAGATGTTTCTCATTTCGGATAATAATATAATCGAACATTCTTCCGGCAATTTTTCCGCATTCTCTGATATCATTATCTCTTCGGTCTCCGACACCGGAAATAATACCGATTTTCTTTGTAGACTCTACGTTTTTCAGATAATCTTCAATGGCTTCGTATCCTGAAGGATTATGGGCAAAGTCAATCAGAACTTTAAAATTTTTGAATTTAAAAACATTCAGTCTTCCAGGAGTAAGCTGAGCACTTGGAATAAACGTTCTCAAAGAGTTCGAAATATCCTCAATTCCAAATCCATAAAGATAACTTGCCAAACTGGCTGCCAGTACGTTTTCAATCATAAATCTGGCCTTTCCTTCCATCGTAATCGGGAAATCTTTGGCTTTTCCTATTCTGATTTTCCAGTCTCCTTTTTTGATGGTTACAAAACCTTCTTCAAACACACAGGTGATCTTTCCTTCTTTGGCAAATTTTACAATATGAGGGTTGTTTTCATCCATACTGAAAATAGCCACATTAGAATCGAGATCACTCACAATCTTCATGGAATATTCGTTGTCGGCATTCAAAACACTCCAACCACTCTTTTTCACGCTATCCAGTACAACACGTTTTACTTTGGTAAGATCTTTCAAACTGTGAATATCATTCATTCCCAGGTGATCTTCTTCAATATTGGTCAGAACTCCGATATCGCATTGTGAAAAACCAAGACCGGATCGTAAAATTCCGCCTCTGGCTGTCTCCAGAACTGCAAATTCCACCGTAGGATCTTTTAAGATAAATTCTGCAGAAAGCGGCCCTGTAGTATCTCCTTTTGACAGCATGGTATTTTGAATATAAATTCCGTCTGAAGTCGTAAATCCTACTCTGTAACCATTACTTTTTACAATATGAGAGATCAGTCTCGTTGTGGTTGTTTTTCCATTGGTACCTGTTACCGCAATGATTGGGATGGTAAAAGGTTTTCCTGGAGGATACAGCATATCAACCACCGGAGCAGCCACATTTCTTGGTAATCCTTCACTTGGAGCAAGGTGCATTCTGAACCCTGGTGCTGCATTCACTTCAATAATAGCTCCACCACTTTCTTTTAAAGGCTGGGTAAGGTTTTCTGCCATCACGTCAATACCGCAGACATCCAACCCGATAATTTTAGAAATTCTTTCAGCCATTGTGATATTTTCCGGATGCACCATATCTGTTACATCAATGGAAGTTCCTCCGGTAGAAAGATTGGCTGTTGATTTCAGATACACCACTTCTCCTCTTTGAGGAATAGTTTCCAGAGTATATTGAAGTTTATCGAGTAACTCTAAAGTGTCTTTATCCACTTCAATTTCGGTAAGGACATTTTCATGGCCATAGCCTCTTCTCGGGTCTTTGTTTTCTTTTTCAATAAGCTGCTGAAGGTTCAGTTCTCCATCTCCTACAACATGGGCAGGAACTCTTCTGGCAGCAGCCACCATTTTATTATTGATGACCAGTATACGGAAGTCGTAGCCAGTGATATATTTCTCAACAATTACTTTTCTAGAATATTTCTGAGCGTGCTCAAGACCGATCTTAGCAGCATCCCAATCGTTGACATTAATGGATGATCCTTTTCCATGGTTTCCATCCAGAGGTTTTAAAACTACAGGATAACCAATTTTTCTGATCACAGCGTTTAATCCTTCTTCATCAAATACCAAGTCTCCAATAGGCACGGGAATCGCTGCATCGTGAAGCATTCTTTTGGTAAGTTCTTTATTACAGGCAATATCTACAGCAATAGAACTTGTTTTCCCGGTAATCGTAGCCTGAAATCTTTGTTGATTCACTCCATAACCAAGCTGTACCAATGAGTTTGTGCCCAATCTGATCCATGGGATTCTTCTGGAAGCAGCTTCTTCCACAATACTTCCGGTAGAAGGCCCCAAACGGACACGCTCTCTGATTTCTTTTAATCTATGGATACATGCATTCAAATCATAGTCTTTGCTTTCAACCAGAGCTTCTGCAATCTTCACAGATTCTTCTGCAGCATAAATTCCGGCATTTTCTTCGATATAATTAAACACCACATTATATACTCCCGGAGTTTTTGTTTCACGGGTTCTTCCAAACCCTACATCCATTCCTGCCAGGGTTTGTATTTCCAAAGCAATATGCTCAATGACATGTCCCATCCATGTTCCCGTTTCCACTCTGTGGAAAAAGCCTCCTTCCACTCCTTCCGAGCATCGGTGCGTCATCAATGATGGGATTAATTTTTCAATCCTTTCCCGGAATCCTTCAATTTTATTGGTAGGATAATTCTCCATTTCTTCTAAGTCCAACCTCATCTGTATCAGCTTCTTTCTTCTGATGCTCCAGATGTTAGGACCTCTTAGTGCCTGAATCTTTTCGATTTTCATAGTCTATTGGCATTTTAACAGTTAACAATAACTCCTTTCAAAACCAAAGATAATGTAAAACCCTAAACGAAACTATACCACATTTAAAGATTCGTTAAAAAAAAATTAATTTTAATTAACATTCCTAAAACATTAAAAATCAACTAAAGATGGCACGAATTTCGCCAAAGAATGTTAATTATTTTTTAATTTTGTACCATGACGAAACCTGTTGGAAAATTAATAGTTATCGGAGGCGCTGTAAACAAAGGAAGTTTTGCTGAAACCGATTATGATCAGAATATCGAAAAGAATCTTAATTTTTTTGAACGTGGGATCTTAAGAAAGATCATCAACGAATCAAAACTGAAAGAAAATTCTGTGATTGAAATCGTTACCACTGCATCTCAAATTCCCCAGATCGTAGGTTCTGAATATAAAAAAGCATTTGAATTTCTTGGGGCTAAAAATGTAAATGTTCTTGACATCCACAACCGTGAGGAAGCCAATTCTGATGCGATGGTGGCAAGAGCAAACGCTGCTGATGTCATGATGTTCACAGGAGGAGATCAGTTGAGACTAACTTCTATTCTTGGTGGAACAAGATTTCATGATACCGTTTTATTAAAATATCAGGAACAGGATTTTATTTATTCCGGAACTTCGGCAGGTGCTGCGGCAGCTTCTGAAAATATGATTTATCAGGGAAGCAGCTCTGAAGCTCTATTAAAAGGAGAAATTAAAACCACTCAAGGATTGGGATTGATCGATAATGTCATCATTGATACGCATTTTGTACAACGAGGAAGAATCGGGCGTCTTTTCCAGGCAGTAGTCAACAATCCGAGAACTCTGGGAATCGGCCTGGGTGAAGATACGGGACTTTTCATTCATAACGATGTCATGACTGCTGTGGGCTCAGGCCTTGTGATCTTAGTTGACGGAAGATTTATCAAAGATACCAACCTTACTAATATCAACCTTGGAGAACCTATTTCTATTGATAATTTAACGGTACATGTGATGTCTATGAATGATCATTATGATCTTACAACGAAGACATTAACAATTGAAAACTCTCAGTTTAATCCGATACCACAGGATAAATAGCTGATATAATCAAAAAAATATTAAAAGCGTCTAAACTTTTTGCAATGATTATTTTTTAACCATAAATTTATAATATTTTAAATACTTAAGTTTTTTATAGTTAAGCTTCATGTATAATAAGTACACTTAAGTATTCTGAAAATCTTTGATTTTCATCTTATGTAAACTTTTATCCAGAACCATTTTAAACCTACTGAGGTGAGCTAATATGTTTTAACATGAAAACTTTTGTGACTTTGTGGTTTTATAAAATTTAAACAACTTCATTATTGATGAATATAAAATGGAACTTCGGTTTCATTTTTTTGTTTAAAGTTGAATGTTTAATTAGAATATATAAATTAACTTCGTAAAAGAATATCATTTATCAATCATCATCTATAATTTTATGAAAGTAATTATCCACGGCGGTTTTTTCTCTGAAAGCGACCAAAGTCATGAAGTAAAAATAGCAAAACAGAACTCTTTAAAAGAAATTGCTCAAAAATCGTTTGAGTATCTTAAAACTCATTCTGCATTTGATACGGTTGCCTATGCCGTTTCATTACTGGAGGATGATCCTTTATATAATGCAGGAATCGGTTCTCAGATCCAGAGTGATGGTGTTATCCGTATGAGTGCTGCCATTATGAATGGAAATACTCAGAGACTAAGTGGTGTAATTAATATTCAAAATGTACAGAATCCTATTTTTGTGGCTAAAGATCTTATCAATGAAGATGACAGAGTTTTAGGAGGAAATGGTGCCAAGATCTATGCTACAGAGAATGGATTTGAGAATTTTTCTACAGAAACACCTCAGAGAAGAAAAGAATATGAAGCCAAACTTGCTAATGGAGGTAAAGGAACTGTGGGCTGTGTAGCCATTGATCAGGAAGGAAAACTAGCTGTTGCCACCTCTACGGGAGGGAAAGGTTTTGAGATTCCAGGGAGAATTTCGGATTCTGCCACAGTGGCCGGAAATTATGCCAATGCTTTTTGTGCCGTAAGCTGTACCGGCGTAGGTGAAGATATTGTGAGCAATGCTACTGCTGCCAAAATTGTAACGAGAGTTACAGATGGTATGAACCTTGAACAGGCTTTTAGCAAGACATTTGAAGAACTTGCAGTCATTGGTGGGTTTGCAGGTGCTATCGCTATTGATAAAGAGGGAAATATTTATCATCAGGATTCATATCCTACTATGGTTTTCGCCAGTTTTGATGGTGAAAATTTTGAAGTCTTCTCTTAAATTTAACATTTTTTTATAAGTCCAGTTATTTTTTTGGCACGTATTTTACATTATTCATAACAACAAATTTTAATATTAATACTTAAAAAAATAGAAATCATGGGAAACAAGACAAAAGGATTATTAGCTTTACTAGGACTAGGTGCATTAGCTTATTGGAAATATAAGAATTCAAGCCCTGAAGATCAACAAGCTGTAAAAGATAAAATCAATACTGCAAAAGATAATCTTAATAAGTGGGGAAATGACCTTAAAAGCAAAGCAAATGACGTTGCTTCCCAGGTTCAGAATAAAGTAGACGAAGTAAAGACAAAAGCAGAGGATTCCCTAAGCTAATCAACACAGAGCAGTTTTTTTAACATTCATATATAGGAAAAAAGTCATCGTAGTAGTACTACGGTGACTTTTTATTGTAATACAACCCTTAAGGTTTTATTTTTTCTGTGCTATAAGCGCATAGACAAGAGGTATTTTATTTCCGAACTGTGGAATTCTCCATTTTCCTGTTTCAAATTCTTCTACATGCCTGAAACAAGGATATGGTGACCAGTTAAACTCCAGGAAAGTATTCAGTTGTAAATCTTTCTTTATCAAATTATCGAGAACTTCTGATAAAGAGTGATTCCACATGACGTATTCCTGCTCAATAGGTGCAGACTGATCCGCATAAGTCCCTTCATAGGTTTCTACAATCGGTTTCTCATTGAAATAATTGTAAGCCACTTTTGTAAAGTCATCATCAAACATCCAGACAACAGGATGGAATTCTGCCATAATGAACTTTCCTTCCGATTTTAAGAAATGATTGATAATTCCAGCCCATTTTTCAAGATCAGGAAGCCATCCTATTGTACCGTAGCTTGTATACACAATATCAAATTTCTGATCCAGAACATTGGGCAGATTATACACATCTGAACAGATAAATTCTGTATCAGCACCACATTTCCGGGCAAGCTCTCTGGCAGTATCAATAGCTTTATCAGAAAGGTCTATCCCGGTAACTTTAGCTCCCATTCTTGACAAGGAGATAGAATCCTGACCGAAATGGCACTGCAAATGCAGAATAGTTTTCCCTTTTATATCCCCAAGAAGATCTAATTCTATTGAGTTCAGAGAGGTTCTCCCTTTTAAAAATTCATCCACAAAGTAGAAATCCGATTTCAGATGAGGTTCTACTTTAGCGTTCCATGATTTTTTATTGATTTCTAAGTAATTTTCCATAGTTTAATTCTTTAAATCATCTATCTCATCCAGCCTTGAACAATATAGTTTTTTGTGATTAATTTTCTTTCAGGTTTATTGACATCATCTGGTTTAAACCAAACCTCAATTCTACCCCCATAAAACTGTCCCCAATCGCCTTCATAGATTGTAAAGTCATCTTTTAATTCAAATCTTTTTAATTCATCTGGCTTATTTTCAACTTCAATCTGGCTTTTCTTTTTTATACTTTCCTCAGAAAGAATCTGGTTTTTAGTAATTTCAAATATTTTCAGATATACTTTCCCTTTTTCAATCTTATGTAAAAACAGATCATATTTATACATCCCCGGCTGGAAATAATCGTAAAGAATAAAGTCCCGCTGATGAATATTTATTCTGTCATTTTCATCATTAAGCTTCAAAGGTTTTTCAAATTTAATATTTCCGGGAATTTTTAATCCTTCCGCGAAATAATCATAAGGATAAAACATCAATGCAAAAGTGAAGTAACCAAAGGTAACCGCCGCCAATGCTACTGTAGAAAGAATCTGCAAAATTCCTTTCAAATAATCTTTCTTTACAATCCTGATGATACCCAGAACAAAAGTAATCAGAAGAAAAATAAAAGGAAGAAAACAGCAGATATACAATGTATACCTATTAAATAGAGAAAGTCCAAAAAAAAGCAGAAGAAAGCTACAAGGGCCGAAACTAATACAGAGTTATACCAATTATTATTAAAAACTTTCCACATATTGTATGTTTATGGAAGTTTCTCCATCAATTTTTTCTTTTGCTCCAGAAATTCTTCTTCGCTTAATACTCCGGCTTCCCTTAGTCTGCCCAATTGTTCCAACTGATCTAAAACGCTAGGTTCGGATTTGCCTTGAAAGGATTTTTCAGGTTGGGACATGAAATCCCTTACTTTTTCGCAAAACAGCTCAGCGTGATACTTTCCTACTCCATCAATCTCTACAATATCATCAGTAACCTGAATATCTATAGAAGCCAGTAAGAATTCCGTTTCATATTGTATGGAGCTTATTTTGCTGTAAGAAAAATCTTCTACTTTCAGTCCGTACATGAACTCCTTATCTACAAAAATCAGCCTTCTCTCTGTAGCTACTAAGATGATATGATGATTGTTCAGTTTGTTTCTACCTTCTACGAGATAGACAATTCTTTCATCTGATGATAGGATATCCGGCAATTCATGAATTTCTTTTCGGGCAAATATGGTAGGGCTTATATCGAGATTTTTAAGTTCATCTCTTATTTCGTCAAGTCTTGATTTTTCACTCATAGCATTAGTTTATGGGTCTAAATTACTGTTTATTAGTAATAAAATTTAATTCAATAAAAATATTAGTCTTCTGATGGTATCACAATGGAAGTATGCAGACTGTACAGCTTCCAGCCTAAGGTTTCATACAATAGTTTACCTTCTTCCGTAGCCACTAAAAGATTATTGGGACATCCTTTGGATAAAGCGATTTTCTCCAATTCTTTCAATAAAAAACGGGCAAGCCCTTTCCTTTGATGATTTTTTTCGGTAATGATCCTGTCATAGATAGCACAACCATCTATAAGAGAGACACGCCCTATGGAAGCCAGTTCGCCATTTTCGGCTACAATTCTGATCACGAAGGTAGTGTTATATTCAGAAAACATAAAGTGATATCCTTCTGCAAGACTGGTTTCCGGAAATTCCATCGGGTGAAAACAGGTCATCAGATATCCCTGTGACTGCAGTTGCCATCTTTCAGGGATTTTCTCTATAAACTCATCAGGAGAAGTGGATACCTTCAGATAAATCCAGGGCTCATCAATTGAATCGGCAAGCTGGAAAAAATCCTCATTAAGCTCAGGAAATACGAAACGTTCTTTCTGTTTTTCATCTCCTACAGTCACATGGAATCCTGATTTATAGGACACAGGAAAAGGTGTTTCTCTTGACAGGCACCATCCTTTCAGCCAGTTTTCAACTATTTTTGAAGATACTTTATCCTTCATGATTGGGTGTTAAAAGTTTTATTTTAATTGCTCCAATAATTTCTTTTTTTGCTCTGCAAATTCCGCATCGGTTAAAATTCCGTTCTCTCTCAGCTTTCCTAATTTCTCAAGTTGATTAAAAACTTCTTCTGATGAAACTGAAACACCTTTGTTTGCAGAGCCGATTTGTTTTGAAGGTTGTTCCTGAGGACTATTATAAGTACTTTTTATCTTATCGTAGAATTTTTCTGCATCTTCTTTATCCATGAAACATTCAAACTCTACCACTCTTTCATCAAGATGCAGCTTAATAATGGGGGATCTCGGATCTGTTACAAAGCTTATAGCTTTAATAGTTTCATTAGGGTAATCATTGATTTTTGCGTCGCCAAACATAGCTTTTGATACAGAAATTAATCTCGTAGGGGTTGCCACTAATATTCCGGCAGCTAAGGTATTGACAAACTGTGCATCTGTAATTGCAATGATCTGTTCTTCTTCAGAGATAAGATAAGGAAGTTCCTTGATTTCTCCTTTGGTAAAGATGGAAAGATTCGCATTCAGCATTTCCAGTTCATTCTTTATTTTCTGGTGTCTTCGTTTGTAAATCTCTTTTGAGATTTGATGAGAGCCATAATTTATCGCTGCAGGAAGATTCTGTTCTGCTATCATGACTGCCTGAACTGTTTCAGTTTTTTCTGCACTCAGCATGGTATTGATATCTTTAATGCTGAATTTATTAAGATTATAAAGCAACTCATCATTGATATCGGTTACTTTATTTAAACATTTATTACATAAAATATTACCGTCTGAAAGCGTATTCGCTCCCAAAAGCGTATCCATGGATGTTAATTCTGTAGTACACAATGCACAATTATTGCTCATTTCTTCTTCTTTTATAATTTATCAAGCAGTTTTTTCTTTTGTTCTGCAAACTCTTCATCTGTTAAAATTCCGTTTTCTCTTAGTTTTCCCAATTTTTCCAGCTGTTCAAAAATTGTATTTGAATCTTCTTGAGCTGCAGAATATACATCTTCTTGTACCAGATCCGGAATTGTTTGAGTAAATGCCTGTAATGGACTAGACTCTTGTCTGAATTCATTTTCAGTATAAGTTGTACTTCTGTTTTGAACATTGGAAAATGCTCTTCCATCATTTTTATTATGCAGTTTAAACTGTGCAGAACCTCTATAAGTATTGATTTTCAGTATTGAATACAAAAGGTTTTCAGTATGATCGATAGAAGAGATATCCTGAATGAAGAATTCATTTTTTGCAACACCACCCAGAAATTTTTTATCAATAAAAGCAATTCTTTTCTGGGTTGAAAATATAATCCCTTCTCTGTTACTCTGAAGGTCTATACCTTCTGCAATGGCCAATAATCTTTCATCTCTATCCAACACATTCGCCAATTCATTCACTTCCTCATTCGCCAAAACGCTCAGTCTTGCATTAAGTGCAACAATCTGATCTTTTATTTCATCCAGTCTGGTGGGCGCATCATATTGGTCGTGGTGATTGGTCGTGGAATGAGATCCTCCCGAGTTCTGGCTGGCATCAATTTTACTTTTCAGAATTATTCCTGTAATTTCTGCAAAATAGAATTGGTCAAGATTATTGATAAGGTCTCTATTGATCGTAATAGCTTTAGTAAAACATCCTGCACACAAATAACCACCATCAGCAAGTTTATTTTTACCAACGGACATATCAGTAGCCGTCAGCGGTGTTCCGCACAATGCACAAATAATATTCATCTGGTTTTTATGTTTAAAAGTTTTTATGAATACAGAGCGTCATTTCACCCTGTTTTATAATATCGACTCCAAATTACAAATTCTAAACCGATTGTACAGGTTAAAAATATTTAAATCTTAGCATCCATCAAATAAAACAACCACAAAATTACTTTTGTGGTTGTTTTATTTTTTATAGGTGTTTACTATTATTCTCCTAAAAACTCTTCTAAAGAAACAGTTTTCTGTTCTCCAGCCTCAAGATCTTTGAAAGTAACTGTATTATTTTTAATTTCTTCTTCACCCAGGAAAACAAGATTTTTTATGCCTTTCTTTTCAGCATAGGTAAACTGCTTGTTGATCTTTGCATTTTCAGGATATAATTCAGCTGAAATACCTTTTGCTCTTAGCTTCATGATCAGCTTTAATGCATCAGTGATTCCTTCACCTCCAAAGTTAGCAAACAGATACTCTATTTTGGCTGATGCTTCTTCAGGGAAAAGATTCAGTTCTTCCATTACCAGGTAAATTCTGTCTAATCCGAATGAAATTCCTATTCCCGGAATGTTTTTCACTCCAAAAACTTCAGTCAGGTTATCATATCTTCCACCACCTCCAATGGACCCCATGGCAACCTCATCTGCTTTCACTTCGAAAATAGCTCCGGTGTAATAGTCCAGACCTCTTGCCAAAGTAATATTGAAAACCAGGTTTTGAATATCCACACCCAGGTTCAGAGATTGTGTAAGAACAAATTCAAGTTCTTCTACTCCTTTCAGGCCGATTTCATTTCCTGTAAACTTTTCTTTCAACTGAAGAAGATTTTCCAACGCATCGTCTGACTGGCTGAATAAGAAATCCAGTTTATCAATAGATTCCTGAGAAATTTCTCTTTCCAATAATTCTTTTACAACTCCGTCTTTACCAATTTTATCCAGTTTATCCAATGCTACAGTAAAATCAATCAGTTTATCTGTGATTCCTGCATATTCTGCCAATCCGGAAAGAATCTTTCTGTTGTTCATATGAATGGTTACTGGAACTTTCAGATCGGCAAATGACTTCAGATATAACTGAACCAGCTCCACTTCCTGTAATAAACTCTCACTTCCTACAACATCAGCATCACACTGATAAAACTCTCTGAATCTTCCTTTCTGGGGTCTGTCTGCTCTCCAAACCGGCTGGATCTGAGAACGTTTGAAGGGAAATGTCAGTTTACCATGATTCATTGCCACGAATCTTGCAAAAGGTACGGTAAGGTCATAACGAAGGGCTTTATCTGTAAGACTTTCCGCACTGAATGGTTTGTCTAATGCTTTCTGAAAGTCATGAAGCATCTGATTCTTTTTCTCTTCTTTTGCTTCGTTGATACTTGAATTTAAAATTTTAAAAATCAAGCGGTCACCCTCTTCTCCGTACTTTCCTGTCAGTGTAGACAGATTTTCAAAACTTGGAGTTTCCAGTGGCTGAAACCCGAATAATTCGAAATTATTCTGTAAAATATTGATGATATATTTTCTTCTGGAAACTTCCTGTGCCGTAAAATCTCTCGTCCCTTTTGCTAAACTTGGCTTCATTTCTTATATGTCATTTTGATAAATGCAAAAGTACGGAATTACAAGGACTTTACACAGTATAAAAAGCTGAAGAAAATCTTCCCTCAGCTTTTCTTGTTGTGTTATCAATTATTAAAAAAATCATACGCTTTCAAGAATCTCAAGGATCTCTTCACCATAGTTTTCAATCTTATGCTTTCCAAATCCCTTGATCTCCAGCAATTCTTCTTTTTTAGCAGGTTTATACTTGGCTACAGATATCAGTTCTTTATTGCTCGCGATGAAATAAGTGGGCAGGTTCTGTTCTCTGGCTTTTTCTGATCTCCAGAGTTTCAGAGCATCCAGAATCTTTTCTTCATCTGTATTCAAAAGATCATTTTCTGCAGAATATTTAATTACCTTAGGTTCTTTTATTGTATTTTTTATCAATTTTAAGTCTTCAAAATACAATATTACAGACCAATATTTTTCTTCACTCACAAAAGCTGTTTCCACTTTCATGATCTCATTGCCTTCCAGAAAATCATCCAGCATTTTCTGATCTTTATAGAGAAACTCTTCAGGCAGCCTGATTTTAAAAATTTTCACTCTCATCATTTGTGTTTTTTATTATTTACCTCCTAATAAAAGAATCTCGTCTACACGAATTTCTGTGATATACCGTTTTACCCCATCTTTATCATCATATGATCTGTAGGTGATTTTTCCTTCTATGGCAATTTCTTTTCCCTTAGATACATACTTTTCAAAGATTTCTGCTGCTTTCCCAAAGGCAATCAGGTTGTGCCATTGTGTTTCTTCTACTTTTTCTCCTTTAGCATTCGTGTAGTGATCGCTGGTAGCTAAAGATACACTTGCTTTTACATTTCCGTTGTCGAAGTTTACCATTTCAACTTCTTTTCCTGTGTAACCAATTAATGTTACTTTGTTTCTTAGTGACATAACTTTTATATTTTAAAGATTAATAAATTCAGATAAGAGACGTTCACTGTTTTTCTCAAATCTCTGTTGCAAAGATTGCGATGTTCCGATACCACAGTCGGTTATAAACTATTTAAATCCGTTTGTAGTCGTTTGAAAACGAATAATAAAAAAAAACAAAATTCCGTAGAAACAATATTTATAAAGATTTAAAAGCATTAATCATCACTTTTAAAGTAAAAATTAAATGATGAAAAACCACATCTTAAAATATTTTTCTCTTTCTAAAAAACATTGAAAAATAGATGCGTTACAAGGATTTTTTTCTCTTTAATTTAATTTTTTTTTGCAAATTTGTAAAAATGTCTGATATGCAAAAAGAAAAACTCCGTATAGTAAGAAAGATGAAAGGCTTCACTCAACAGCAAATGGCTGAAGTGATTCCTACTGACGTCTCCAATTATAGCAGAAAAGAAAGCGGTGCTGTATCTATAACACAGGCAGAATGGAACAAGCTTGCCCAGTATTTAGAGGTTCCTGTGGAAGAAATCTACGAGGAAGAGGAAGCTAAAATTGTTATTGAAAATCCTGTTTTTAATGACAGTCCAGGATCTTCTGTAAATGCTAATAATGGTGGTGATAATAGCAATGTTACAAATATTGGTCATGAACTAAGCATAGAAATCATAAAAACGATGCAGGAATATATTGGTTTGCTTAAAGAAGAAATTGAAAGACTTAAAAAATAGAAAGCATCAAAAAAATTGACAGATTAAAATTAATTCTTTTAATAAAAAAACATCTCCTAGAGATGTTTTTTAGTATATGCTTAATTCGATGGGATTGTAATTTTTTGCTCTATTTCCTGCTTTTTTAAGGAGAGAACGACGCTCTTCAGTATCTTCAATGAATTTGTTATAAAGAGTGGGATCAGTTAATTCTTTTCGTTGATAGTCAAATATTTTTTCTTTCTTCACTGGTTTAGCATTAGAATGCAAATTAGCAGAAATACAATAATATTTCCTTTTTTTGAAATTATACATCGTAAAATGATAATCATCTTTGTCATCAAACACTTCCAAAATCAACCCTGGTAATTTACTAAACTTGTATGGACCAAAAGGAAAGGGTATTTCTTTTGTAAAATATGCAATCCAGGTTCTACCATATTTTTTTGTTATAGCTTTTTGGCATTTATACTTCCCAATTGTTTTAAAGTCATTTGTAAGTTGCCAATTGATATTATTTGTTTCTTCGTATTTAAAGTATTCATTAGATGTTTTAAAAGTTACATAAATCTTTCCTGTTGTTGTTCCTATATTTTCCGGAAAGTCGGAAATATATTTCATTTGCTCGTCAATCGGACTATTTTCATGAAGTTTTTTTTCTAAACGCAATGAGTCTCCGACATATTGATTAATGTTTTTATAGTAAGATTCTTTTTCGTTCATCAAAAGAGCAAACGCAGCATCCTGGATAATAGCATTTTTGGTTTGATTTTTATAAACTAATTTGTAATCAGCTTCATATACAACATTAAAACCTCCTTGAGATTTAATAATGATTATAAAGAAAAAGAAAAATAGACTGCAGTAAATTTTCATAGTTTAAATAATACAAGCAAAGCATAAATAATACTTTGCTTGAAATTTTGAATTAGTAATTAATGAATATAAAGAGTTATTCCTTTGGGCTTAGTACCACATTCATTATAATTAACAAATTGTAAAAAGTTGGTTATTTGCTCCATTGTATATCCTTCTGTTTGCGTTACATTTACAACACTCCCACACGAGGTTCTGAAAGGGAATGCGCTAGCTATACCAGCTAGCAAAATAGCACCTAATAAAATTGTTTTTTTCATAATTGTTTTTTTTAATGATTAATAATAAATTTAAATTAAACATTTTAAAAATAGAAAATAAATCAAAATTGATGTGAATTATTTCATTATGTTAAATGCTTGAAAAACAATATTTTAAATAAAAAAATCACATGTATTTAAAAATTACAGCTTTATATAATTTCTGTAAAATATAATTTCTAATTATAATTAAATAAGAATATAAATTTAAAATTATGTGGGAAATTTTCTGTTCTGACTTTCATCTAAAAAAATCCAACAAAAAAGGCACTCAACAAAATTGTTGAGCGCCTCCTACTTAATCATGCAACTAAAAATAAAATTTGAAATCTATATTTTTTCACATTCAATAATGCTTTTTGCTTCTGTTCCGATATGAATAAGCTGATTAAACTTTAATCCTGCTTTTTCAATGATTATTTTAAACTCACTTAAACTTCTTTCTTTTCCTGTAAGGCAGGCCAGCATAACAATATCCAGAAGTTTGGCCATATGGGGTTTATTTAAAGAATCATCAGGGATAACGGCATCTATGATTAATAGCTTTGCCCCTTTAGACATGGCATTATAACAGTTTTTCAGAATTTGTACACATTCATCATCACTCCAGTCATGCATAATCCATTTCATGGTATATAAATCTGCTCCCTGCGGAACTTCATTAAAAAAACTTCCTGTAGCGACAGAACATCTTCCTTTCAGATTTTCAGGAATCATCTTAATTGTTTTCTCAATCACATTGGCTTCATCAAAGATAATCCCTGAGCTTTCCGGAGCATTATTCAGAATGGTATGGATCATTATCCCATTGCCGCCGCCTATATCAACAATTTTTTTATAAGGTTTAAAATCATAGTTTTCTATAATGCCTTTCAGCTCCATTCCGGACATTCCCGTCATTCCTTTTCCAAAGTTTTCCCCTATTTCAGGAAATTCTTTATAAAAACCCCAAAGATCTTTCCCATGAATATGTTCAAATGGTATTTTCCCTTTCTGAACTGCATACGTCAGATCCCCATAACCAGGAAAGTGCTCATTCATAATGGTTAATACAAAGTTTTTTGCAGTTCCTGGCGCATCAGTTTGCAAAGCAGCTCCAAAATCATTCAAAATAAAAGTTCTGTTTTCTGATTCTTCAAATATTCCGGCACTGCTCAATGCTCTCATAACCCGGTACAGTTGCGTTTCATGTGATTGAGTTTCTTCAGCAAGGAAGGAAATTGTTTTCGGACCAGAGGCCAGCAAATCTGCAATATTGAGTTCAGCAGCTGTTTTTACACATCCGGTTAACCATAAACCGCCTAATATTTCATACATTTTAAAAGTAAACTCAGGTTTAACGGCTTGTTTTTCCATAGTAAGCATTTTAATTGAATAGTATTTTTATGGGTTTTAATGTTTAACAAATTATATCTGTCACCATGAAAACAAGAACAAACTTAAAGAGTTTGTTCTTGTCTGACATCTGTCAAATTTGAAAATAAGCTTTTAATAATGAGATTAATCTTTGGCTTGAGAAATCCTTGTAACACTATCAATAGTAGCATCTAATGTGGTATCAGATTTTATTTTAATAAGATACCCGCTGCCTATAGATAAAGGATCTGCAACGCTCACCAGATAAAAGACAAGATTTCCGGAAGTTACCCCGTTGGGAGCCACAGCAGTCTGATCTATAGAAAATGTTGAAGGAGGAAGTGGATTGGAAAGATTTACAGTCACAAATGCTACAGAGCCGTTATTCTTATTACTGTAGCTCACAATAACCCTCCACATGTGAACCTGACCTGCAATAGGATTTTCCAAAAACTGTCCTGTAGAAGGGTTGTATATATCTCCCGGCACCGGGCTTGCAATATTTTCCGGCCATGTGGTAGTAGGAGGTGCCGCAAAGTCTGTTACAATATTCATCGGTGTCTGATAAACAATATTCTGATAAGTCATTAAAGGAACTCCTCCTGAAGATTTGAAGGCAAATGTGGGTTTCACACCTGCTCCACTATTCAGTTTAACAACTCCTTCATTCGCTGTTGTTAAGGTTGCTGAAGAGATCACTGTACTCCATTGGGTCCCATTATAGTACCTTAAAGTCTTATTGGTGGAATCGTAGATGATCATTCCCGCAGTGGGTGTGGTTACATTAGCCGGAGGATTGGCATTTCTTGAGAGTACAACTGCTGAATTAGCTGAGGTGACATCCAGAACTCCTTGTGGAGAAGTGGTATTAATCCCTACCTGTCCAAGCATAAATGAAGAACACAGAATACTGAGTAATAAATTGGATTTTTTCATGGTTTGTTTTTTTTGAATGTTTGATATCAAAATTACAAAAAAACACAATACAGTGAAATAAAAATTAAATTTATTTACTGAAAATAAGACTGTTATACATAACAATATAGGTTTATGAATGAATATTTTTTCATAAACACCGATCAATATTACATTATTCAAAACACAGAGAAGTACAAAAAAAGTTTACATGTTTTAAAAACTGATCCTATAAATCAAGATCCTTTATTTTCATAAAATAGAATGAAATACTGATGAGTGCTTTTTTAATTATCCATTTACAAACGGATAATTCCTTATCTTTGTGAAAATTCATCTATGAAAAGGAGCATCAATATTTTTGAGTTTCCTCTCAATTTGGGACTTACCAAAAAGGAACATGAGACAGAACCCGGAGTTCGAAAGCTTCCGGAATGGCTCAGAAAATTTGGTTTTCATAGCAGAATTAATCCTGTCAATGTTTTCAGACTGGAAGCTCCTGAGTATTCTATGGACTTTGATGAGGAATCGAAAGTCAGAAATGCCAATCAGATTATTGAATATGCTAAAAAACAGGCAGACTGTATTCTCCATCATTACGAAAAGAATACATTCAATATTATTCTTGGAGGCGACTGCAGCATTCTCATAGGAAATGCCATCGCTCTGAAAAAAACAGGGAATTTCGGACTTTTTTATCTTGACGGGCACACAGACTTTATCCTGCCGGAGCTTTCTGAAACCGGAGGTGCAGCAGGAATGGATCTCGCCATTATTACAGGTACCGGACATCAAAAACTGACTAATATTGACGGTTTAAAGCCTTACCTTTCCGAGGAAAATATCTTCTGCTGTGGAAATGCAGAAACTGATGATAAAGAATATGTTGATCAGATGATCAATTCCAATATTCATTATTTTGATTTATACCGTCTGAGACAAAATGGTTTCAGAAAAACGGCTGTAGACTTTCTGAAAATGGTAAACGATAAAGGGTTGGATGGATTTTTCATTCATTTTGATGTTGATATCCTGAAAGATGAGATTATGCCTGCTGTAGACAGCAGAATGGAAGACGGAATCAGCTATGATGATCTCGGGGAAATGCTGAAACCTTTATTCGAAAACCCTTTATGCTTTGGAATAGAGATTACCATTTTAGACCCTGATTACGATGAAAACGGAACGTACACCCGTCCGTTTGTAGACAATTTAATTCAAATTATAAAAAATAAAGAAGAGTAAATGAAGAAGACAATCAAAAGAACATTCAGAGTTTCAAAATATGTGATCTATAAAGAAACACTTGTTGACTATAAAGAGCATTTCTGGTCATTTTTAGGTGCATTTTTTGGCATCGGGATCATTGCATTTATCCAGTCTCACTCACTTACAGAAACTGAGAATATATTCCTGATTGGTTCTTTTGGAGCATCAAGTGTTCTTATTTATGGAGCAATACAGAGTCCTCTGGCACAACCGAGAAATCTTATCGGCGGACATGTTCTGTCTGCATTGGTAGGAGTTACTGTTTATCAGTTTGTTCCGGATATCATCTGGCTTTCGGCACCTTTGGCAGTAGCATTTTCCATAGTATTGATGCAGTATACAAAAACTTTGCATCCACCAGGCGGAGCTACTGCTCTGATTGCAGTAAGTTCTACAGGGAAAATTCCGGAATTGGGATATTGGTATGTTCTCTCTCCTGTTCTTTCCGGATGCATTATTCTTTTGATTGTTGCATTATTTTTCAATAATATTACACCTAACAGAAGTTATCCTACCCACAGCATGTTCAAAAAACTGCTGAAAAAAAGACACAACCATCACTTAAAATAAAAATCATGAATTGTCTGGAATGTGGCGAGAAAATCATCGGAAGATCAGATAAAAAATTCTGCAACGATGCCTGTCGAAACGCCTATAACAATAAGCAGAATAAGGACTCTAGTAATCTAATGCGGAATGTTAATAACAAACTCCGTAAGAATTACCGTATCCTGATGGAAATAAATACCGATGGCAAAACAAAAGTCCCAAAATCCAGACTGGATGGCTTAGGTTTTGATTTCGATTATTTTACTAATCTGAAAGTTTATAAAAACGGCTCTGAATACAAATTCATTTATGATTACGGTTATAAACTTCTGGAAGATGATTTTGTACTGATTGTAAAAAATCAGGCATAACCTATCCACCACAAATATAATACTATGAAAGAAGTTGTTCTGATCACCGGTGCCAGTGGTATGATTGCCAAAGAACTGGCAAAAAAAATAGGCAAGGAATACGAAATCCGGTTTCTGACCCGAAAAAAAGTGCATGATCATGAATATGAATGGGATATCCAAAAAAAGGCTATAGATGAAACTGCCTTTGACAATGTTTCTCATATCATTCATCTTGCAGGTGCCAATATTTCGGAAAAGCGCTGGACTCCGGAAAGAAAAAGAGAATTGATTTCCAGCCGTGTGGATTCCGCAGAATTGCTTCGAACAACTTTAAGAAAAAACAAAATCAAGCTTAAATCCTTTATTTCAGCCTCAGGAATTAATTTCTACGGTACAGAAACTTCAGAAAAAATTTATACAGAAACCGATCCACCAGGCAACGATTTTCTAAGTGAAGTGGTTGTTTTATGGGAAAGAGCCGCTGATGATTTTAAAGAACAGTATCTGGCGGAAAGAGTTGTGAAAATACGCACTGCTGTAGTGCTTTCTGAAAAAGACGGAGCATTAAAGAAAATGATCCCTCCTATTCAATATTATATCGGATCTCCACTGGGAAGTGGCCAACAATATATGCCATGGGTTCATATTGAAGATATCTGTTCTATATATGAATTTGCTTTAAAAAACCCAGCAATAGATGGCGCTTATAATGCTGTATCTCCACAGCATGCCACCAATAAAGATCTTACAAAAAAGATTGCCCAAGTGCTTGAAAAACCTCTATTTATGCCTAATGTTCCCGGATTTGTGCTAAAACTCTTATTCGGAGAGCTGGCTACTGCAATATTGGAAGGTTCAAGAGCTTCCTCAAAGAAACTTCAGGATGCAGGTTTCCATTTCAAATTCCCGGATCTGGAGAATGCTTTAAAAGACTTATTAAAGAAGTAAATTCAAGAAAAATTAATTAAAAAAATATTTCAACACCTATTTATTATAATACAGAAAATATTCTCATGAAAAACCCGAATATCACCTTATTAAACACAGAAATCCTTTCAGACAACTGGTATACTTTAAACAAAGTCACCTACTCTGTTTTGAAAAAAGACGGAACTACAGAAACTCAGAGCAGAGAAGCCTATGACCGCGGAAACGGCGCAGTAATCCTTCTTTACAATACAGATTCAAACACTGTTATTCTTACCCGCCAATTCCGTTTACCGACTTATATCAACGGAAATTCTACAGGCATGCTCATTGAAGCCTGCGCAGGACTTTTAGATAATGATAATCCGGAAGACTGTATCAAAAGGGAAACTGAGGAAGAAACCGGATATAAAATTTCAAAGGTTGAAAAAATATTTGAAGCCTATATGTCGCCCGGGTCTGTGACGGAAATTCTTTATTTCTTCATTGCAGAGTATTCAAATGAAATGAAAATCAATGACGGAGGCGGATTGGAAGAAGAAGGTGAAAATATCGAAGTTCTGGAATTATCGTTCGAAGAAAGCCTGAAAATGATTGATACCGGAGAAATCAAAGATGCAAAAACCATTATGCTTCTGCAACATTTGAGGATCAAAGGAATCATGTAGAAATCAATGATGATTGATACTTGAAAACTGCATATCTAAATAAAAATATTAACTTATAATTCATATTTAAACTATTAACAGATGATTGAACATGTGAAGCTTGCCATTAATCCCAAATTTCAGGATTGGGTTCTTTTTGAAAATGGCACTTATATTATTTTTGATGATATCAGTATTATCGAAGATATAAAAAAGGAAGCATTACAATTAATGAAAGAATTTGGTCCGGTTTATGCCGGAGGCCCTGCCGGAGATTTCAATGTAATTCATTTAAACCTTACTGAAGGATGGCTGGTTTCCGGGCATGGATATGGTATGTATACGTATGTACATCCTTCCGAACTGGACAGTGATTCTCCAAATGATCTTGAAATAGGACTTTATGGTAGATCTAAAAGAGATTCAGATGGTCAAAATCCCGAAATTATTCATATCAACAAGAGTGAAATTTCATAAGACCTACAATTCATCACTCATAATTTATAATTCAATAAAAATGCTCCAAGATCATATTACGGTAGAGAATCGTCATAAAGACTTTATTAAAAAAATTACTGAGACAGAAACAGTCTATGCTTTAAAAGATGGTAATGGCTATGCTACCTCCTACTCCAACGAGTCAGAATACGAAGACGGTGAAGAGGTACAGATCATTTGCTTCTGGTCTGATGCTGTCATAGCAAAATCATGCATAGAAAACCAGTGGAATCATTATGAGCCCTCTCCTATTCCTCTCAACGAGTTTGTAGAAAACTGGTGTCTGGGAATGAATAGTGACGGATTATTGGTAGGAACTAATTTTGACAGCAATCTGTTTGGCTACGAAGCTGAGCCTTTAGAATTAATCCTTGATATTATTGCAGAGCTCAGATCTTCAGGAAAGTCACTGGAATTGAGAAAGTTTGAAAACATGGAAGATCTTGAAAAACAGATCAGAGAAGTATTGGAAGATTAATCGTTTTATACCATATGAAGTCTTTGGGAATAAAGATCATTAAAGTAAGTGCTTTATTTTTGGTCCTTCTTTTCAGTATTCTGATGCTGAAAACCATTTCCCAGTATACTTCTTTTGAAAAAAATATAGGATTTCTGGCTTTTAAGCAGCAGGTAGTGAATAATCCGTACTGGATGACTTTTTTCTACATTCACATCTTTTCCATAACGCTTTGCCTTCTGGCAGGTCTGACACAGTTTTCAAATCGATTTTTGACTGAAAATAAAGGACTTCATAAGATAATTGGAAAAATATATGTTTATAATATTCTGATCATCAATGTTCCGGCTTGCTTTGTACTGGGACTTTTTTCCAATGGCGGCATTATTGGAATTACAGGATTTCTGATCCAGGATGTCCTTTGGGCTTATTTCACTATTGTAGCCGTACTTTTCATCAAAAAAGGAAATGTGAACAGACACAGGATGCATATGATCTTAAGCTATGCAGTTACCACCACAGCCATTACGTTCAGAATTGTTAAAAATCTGTTTTATAATGAAACCCGTCATGATTATGAACTTTTTTATGGTCTGAATGTCTGGGCAGCCCTTATGATCAATCTTTTTATGGCTTATTTAATTCTCAGAAAAGAATCATTATTACCTGGAAAAATCAACGGTGGAAAAGAAGATTAAAAGACTGATAAATGACACCAGAAAAAATGATGCAATAAATATCAGGGTATTAAAAAATGCTCCATATTGACTATTTCGGGTCCATTTACTGAAAAAACGCATTATCAGATAAGAGATTCCTCCCAAAACAGCAATAATAAAAAGAAGAAAAAAATAATATATCATGGCTTCGTGTTAATGTGTGTAAATCTATTATTTTAAATCTAAAAAAACAATCAATTACAGGACAACAATCGTCTAAATAGCCTTAATTTTGATCTGCATTATTATCTAAAAATTAATGTATGAAAATTAAAAACCTTGACCATCTTGTTTTAACGGTGGCAGATATTGATAAGACTATTAAATTTTACACTCATGTTATGGGATTTGAAGTCATTACTTTTGGAGAGAACAGAAAAGCACTCATTTTTGGAAATCAAAAGATTAATCTGCATCAGAAAGGATATGAATTTGAACCTAAGGCAAAGACTCCAACCTGTGGTTCTGCTGATCTTTGCTTTATTGCAGAGACAGATGTTCATGAGATAATGAAAGAGCTCAGACAGAAAAATATAGAAATTATTGAGGGAGTTGTAGACAGAACCGGAGCGGTAGGAAAAATCAAATCAGTTTACTTCCGTGATCCGGATTATAATCTTATTGAAGTAAGTAATTATTATTAACGAAAATAACTCTGTATCAGTTTATTGCTATTCATTTTTTAGAATTTAAGGAGCTTGGATTTTTAAAACATAAACCATTCAGTATAAAATTCATATAAAATTTGCAAAAACCATTGAGAAAATCTATTTAATCCTTTATATTTCGAATTTAAAGCCTTAATTTTGCATAGAAATTCAGAAAATTCGGATTCTTTCAACAGGTTATGTACATGAAAAAAATGATGATCGGGCTTGCTTTGGCCTTATCCATTACTATTTGGGGGCAAAAAACTCCTGCAAAAGCAAACAATCTGACCCCTTACAGCTATCAGACTTTTAATTGTGACAATAAAGGGTATTTTGACCCGGCTAAATATAACAAGGAAGAAATAGACGGGGTAAATAAACTTTTGTATCAGTTCAATGGTGTTGTATTTGACACCCAACCTGTTTTTAAAATTACCCAGCTTGACGAGATCCGCAAAAACAGAGAAACTTATTTACAGGAACTGGAAAAGCAGTATGAAGAAAAGAAAAAGGAATTGTACAGCCTTAAAGTCATTGATCTTCCCCAATGGAAAAAATTAATGGAAGAAACCATTGATTCTTTTGAAAATGAATACCAACTTAACAAAGAAGAAATCCTAGCCTATTCTGATCCTTCCACGCTGAGAAACAGTAAATATTATGATACCTGCAGAGAACAGATTGATGCTATATCTTCTCCTGACAGAGAAAAGATGTTTGCAGCCTGGAGAGCGTATACTGAACTTAAAAGCAAAAATAATGCTGACCCGAAAGGCGTAATGGCAAGGTTTGATGCCAAAATGAACGACCCCCAAAAAGAAGATTATGCATTAATTGATATGATCGGTCTTGGTTTTCACAACTGTGCCAACAGCAGTTTCAGACAAAAGCGTAATAATGAAGAGACAACTTATAAGGATTTTGATAAGATTTTCACCAAGTTAAAAAGAACTTGTGATCAGCCATAAACTTATTAAAAAGATTGAAAGATTGAATCATTAAAAAATAGAATAGCAGCACTCAGATTGGGTGCTGTTTTTTATTGGTTAAGTCTGCAGAGAACGGTTAAGGAACGGTTAAAAGTGGGTTAATGGCCTGTTATTTCTTTGTAAAAGCCGTCATTACCTCTATTTTCGTCTTTAAAACTACTCCATGAAGCCAATTGTTATTCTCCTGACCTTGGTATTGTGTCTAACAGTATCTGCTCAAAAAACACCTACTATTCTTCCCTTTTCCCTGGAAAACAATTCCGTCTATGTGTATTGCCAAGTAAACAAAACCGACAGTATTAAGTTCCTGTTTGACACAGGTGCCGATGGCTCTGTGATTAATAGCAATTCAAAAAAAAAGATCCCAATGAAAATTGATGGAAAGTCTGAAAACAGAGGTTCTAATGGAGTGAATACTGTAGATTACAGCAGCCACAACACAATACAGTTTGGAAATTTTGAGAAAAAGGAAATACAATTTACTCTTATTCCTTATGAATCTACCCATTTTGATGGGGTCTTCGGAACGGATATAATGAAGGGCAAACTCATTGAAATAAATTATCATAGAAATGAAATCCGGTTTTATGAAGAAGATGACCTGTCTGTGGATTTAACAGGATATGAAAAGGTAAAACTCCATATGATCGACAACTACCCTGCCGTAGAAAGCAGTATCATTGTGAATGATAAAGAATATTCAGGATTCTTTGGGCTCGACAGCGGAGCTGATGATGTGCTTACGATTACTTCTCCTTTTGCAAAAAAGAATGTTCTGGTAACAACCATGAAAACAATAGGTAAAGCCACAGCACAAGGTTCTGACGGCTCTGTGTATGAAATGCCTGTTGTTATTTGTCCGACTGTTAAATTCGCTCAGAAATATCTTTATAATCTTCCGATTACACTTTCGGGTTCTACAGAGGGAATTGATTCCACAGAAAAAATGGCGGGATTTTTTGGTAATCAGTTTTTAAAAAGGTTCAATACAGTGATTGATTTTAAGAATGGATTTATTTATTTTAAACTGAATAAAAATTTGTATTCTGCATTTAATTAGCTGTAAAAGTTAATTTTACGCTCTGTACTTACCTCTATCCATTATAAATTTCCAACTTCAAAAATGTTCAAATAAATTAATAATGAATAAGTTATGATTTTATGGATTTAATTTCTTAATTTTGCACCCCGAAAATAAGGATTAGAGATATGAAAAAAATTGGTGAGCACAGAACACTTCTTGGAGTTGATAAAAACGTTACTTTAAGAGAATTAAAGACGATTTACAGGAATGTAATGAAAGATACCCATCCTGATAAATTCATTAATGATGAAGCAGGAAAGCAGGAAGCAGAAGAAAAAAGTAAATCTGTGATTGAGGCATACCACTTTTTGGTAAGTATTAATCCTGAAACACAGGAAAAGTACAAAGAAGAATATACTGAAACCATTACAAAATCGAATATTCAGGATTTTTATCTGGAGAAATCAATTTTAACGGTTCAGCACTTAAACGGAAATATGTATGAGTATATGGGAGTTCCTAAAAACACTTACATTAAAATGATCAACGCTGATTCACCAAGCCGTTTTGCAAGAAGACACATCTACGGAAACTTCGTGTACAGAAAGTCCGGAGAGGCTATGGCAGATTAATTTTTTCCATTACAATATAGAAGAGCTTTCAGTTTTACTGGGAGCTTTTTTTATGTTCCGGCTAAAACCATCTATTCGTTGTTGTAGAGTTAAGCGGGTTTCCTTCGTCTAAGCTCAGGATTAGAGCCTACTCCTATTGAATATTTTCTTAATGCGCAATAATCATCAATAGAAATGGGCTTTAGCCCATTTACAACAAAAAAAATAATCCAACGGCTTTAGCCCAAACCTATATTATAAATCAACATGAAAAAAGCGCCTCAGAAAATCTGAGGCGCTTTCGGTTAATTAAAGGTTTAATTTATTTATCTAAATGCTTCGGAGTAAATCCGTCTTCATTCAGTTCTCTGTGTACGTAATCTGCTTTCATTTCAGCTTCATAGTCTACTTTAGTATCTTTACCCATTCTTCTTAGAACAGAGTCAAATAGAGAGTATACTACCGGTACAATGATCAAAGTAAGGAATAGTGATGATGTCAAACCACCGATTACTACCCATGCAAGACCTTTGTTCATCTCAGCTCCGGCCCCTGTTGCCAATGCGATCGGTAACATACCGAAGATCATCGCAATGGTGGTCATCAGGATCGGACGAAGACGTGCGTGGTTGGCTTGTACCAGGGCATCGTGAGTATTGGCACCTGCTGCTTTTCTTGCATTCGTAAAGTCAACGATAAGGATCGCATTCTTCGCTACCAGACCAATCAACATGATCATCCCTAACATCGTAAAGATGTTCAATGAATTGGCAGTTAAGGCAAGGATTACCATTACCCCGATCATCGCTAACGGGATTGAGAACAATACCACGAAAGGATATACGAAACTGTCATATAGGGAAACCATTACCAGGTATACCAATACGATAGCGGCTAGTAATGCAATTCCTAACGTACCGAAACCTTCCTGCTGATTCTCCATATCTCCACTCCAGATGTAATCTACCCCTACAGGTTTTTTGGTGCTGTTCATGAACTGGTTTGCCCACTCATTAGCTACGTCCCCTACTGGTCTACCTACAGCTTTAGCTCTTACTTTTACAGATGGAGATTTATCTCTACGTTCAAGCAAACTTGGTCCTGAACCCATTTTTACATCAGCAAACTGGCTTAAACGAACCTGCTGTCCCTGAGGGTTTGTAAACATAAGGTTTTTAACGTCATCAATAGATTGTCTGTTCACATCTCCGAAACGGATATTGATGTCATATTCATATTCTCCGGCTCTGAATTTTCCGTCAGTATTCCCGTTGAATGCGGTCTGCATTGTCTGTCCTACACTTGAAAGGTTTAAACCTAAGGCAGACATTTTATCTCTGTCAATACTTACCTGAACTTCCGGGCTACCTGTATCGGTTGATAATTCAGCATCTACTGCTCCAGGAACTTTTTTCAATAGTTCAAGGATTCTTGTAGCTTCTTTTACTGCTGTGGCGTTATCCGGAGCGGTTACCACCATCTCAATTGGAGCATTTTCAGCACCCATGATACCGATTGGAGCGGTTTTAAATTCAACTCCTGTGAATTTCTCCTCTAACTGTCTTTTAATTTTTGCAGCTTTGATATTGGTACTTTCAGAACGTTCAGACTTATCTGTTAAGTTCACCTGAACCTCAGACTGGTAAGTGGTTGCCTGAGCTCCACCAAAACCTGTAGACTGCTGTCCAACTGTGGTGATAAGGTCTACAACATCTTTATCATTTCTTAAAAACTTCTCAACGTCTAATGTTAACTGGTTTGTTTTTTCAACGGTTGCATCTTTTGACAATTCCATCTGTACTAAGAACTGACCACGGTCGATTGGCGGGAAGAACTCACCTCCAATGAATCCGAATGCTACCAACATGAATGAACTGATTAAGACAATGAATGTAATTACTACTGTTGAAATTCTTCTTAATGTTGTTTTCAGACACCATTCAAGGATTCCTGTGATCCAGTGTGTAAACTTGTCAATTAATCCTTCAAACCAAAGGATGAATTTCTCAAACCAGTTTTTACCTGTTAAATGTTCCAGTTTACCAAATCTTGATGATAACCAAGGAATGATGGTAAATGAGGCCAACAATGATAACAAAGTGGCAATAACTACCGTGACGCAGAACTGTGCCAGGATGTTGGCTACAAGACCTGAACTCATCGCAATCGGTAAGAATACCACCACAATTACCAAGGTAATCGCAGCCACGGTAAATCCAATTTCTGAAGCTCCGTCATAAGCAGCTCTGATCTTACTTTTACCCATCTCCATGTGACGGTAAATATTTTCCAGTACTACAATCGCGTCATCCACCAGGATACCTACCACAAGTGAAAGCCCCAGTAAACTCATTAAGTTCAAAGTATATCCCATCAGGTTCATTCCGATGAACGCTGCCACCAATGAAGCCGGGATAGAAACCATTACAATAAATGCGTTTCTGATACTGTGAAGGAATAATAACATTACAATGGCCACGAGGATAATCGCTAAAAATAAGTCGAAAATAACGTGGTTGGCGGATTCAAGGGTAAATTCTGTAGTATCGTTTACGATTTTTACTTTTACTCCCTGAACTTTATAAGCTTCTTCTACTGTTTTAATTGTTTTCTGAACACTTTCAGATACCGCTACGGCATTCGCATCAGATTGTTTTTTAACCTGCATTAAAATGGTAGGAAACTGGTTGAATCTCGCTACTTTTTCAACATCCTTCTGAGAGTCGAAAACGGTTGCAATATCAGATAAACGTACTTGTGCTCCATTTTTGTTAGAAACAACAAGGTTATTCATTTCCTCTGTAGATTTATACTTTCCTGAAAGTCTGATCGTAGATTTTGTAGTTCTCGTTTTCAAACTTCCTGTAGGGAAGTCAAGGTTTGATGAAAGAATTGCCTGTTGTACGTCTCCGATTGAAAGTCCGTACCCCTGTAATTTTTTTTCATCAAGATTCACCTGGATTTCTCTCTCCTGTCCACCTACAAGGTCAACCTGAGCCACACCGTTTACACGGGAGAAAATAGGTTCAATCTTTTTATCCAATAAGTCATAAAGATCTTTACTGTTCAGTTTATCCGATGAAATACTCATCGTGATAATAGGTAAGTCATCTAAGGAGAATTTATTCAAAGACGGTGCTTTTACATCCTCCGGAAGATCTGCCAGAATCGCATTTACCTTTCTCTGGGCATCATTCAAGGCGTAGTCTACATCGGCACCATCGTTCAGCTGAACCATGATTACGGATAAACTCTCGTATGAAGAAGATTCTACTTTTTTAACGTTTTCCAAAGACCCTACGGCATCTTCAATCTTTCGGGTCACGGAGGTTTCCACCTCTGCAGGTGAAGCTCCCGGATAAACCGTAGAAATGGTTACCATGTTGGTTTCAAACTTTGGAATCAATTCGTATCCCATGAGCGTATAACTCAGGATACCTCCCAACGTCAGAATTGTAAATAATACAATTACCAGCGAGGGTCTTTTAATCGATATTTCTGCTAACTTCATAGATCTACTACTTTATAATGTTCACTTTAGATCCGTTATCCAGATTGATCTGTCCGCTGGTTACCACCTGCTCTCCTCCATTCAATCCGCTTAACACCTGAACTTTATCTCCGTAAACTTTTCCAATGGTTACTTTGATCAATTTAGCAACTCCATTCTGAACAACGAATAATTGTCCTGAGCTTACTCCATTTACAAACGCTTCTGCAGGAACTGTCAGCATATTCTGAGTCTCGGCACCGTTGTTTGTACTGAATTTAGCAGTTGCGTACATACCTGCTTTCAGGTTTCCTCTGTTTTGTACTTCAATTTCTACAGGGAAATTCAGAGAAGCATCACTTTTAGGAGCGATGAAAGTAATTCTACCTACGAAAGAATCTTCAGGTAAAACATTTACTTTAATCGGAACTTCCTGACCTAACTGGATTTTTCCGATCTGGCTTTCATCTACTAAAACAGAAAGTTTAAGGCTGTTGATATTTACGATTTCAAACATGGACGTTCCAGGAGAAACTACTGTTCCCGGTTCAACCATTTTCTTGTTGATTGTTCCGCTGATTCCCGCACGGATGCTTGTGTCATTTACTTTTACGCTTTGTGCTCTAACTGCAGCCTGCATATTTTTCAGCTGTAATCTTGAGTTATCAAGCTGTTGCTTTGTAACTCCGCCTGTTTTGTAAGCGTTTTCATAGCGTTGGTTATCCATAATAGCATTCTGAAGATTATTCTGAGCCTGGGTAACATCAACTTCAATAGCATCTCTTTTAATTGTTGCTAAAACCTGACCAGCTCCAACTCTTGAACCTTCTTTTACCAAAACACTTACGATACGTCCTGAGATTTCAGAAGACTGGTTCATTTCCTGCTTAGGAATGAAAGTTCCGTTGGCTGAATAGTCTGTATCAATATTTTCTCTTGTAACTGTTACAATATTGACATTGATTTTATCCACCTGCTTGGCAACTTCTTTTACTTCCTGCGTCTGCTTTTCTTTGTTACCAGCAATCTTATACGCGGCTAACCCTACCAGTACAGCTGCTACGATGATATATATTAAAGTTTTTTTCATTTTAGTTTATTATAAGTTTTGTAGTGTGTTTAGTTCACCCTTAGCTTTTATCAGCTTAATCTCTGCCTGTTTGTAATCTAATAATGCATTAGAATAGTTCTGTTTTGCTTGTGTCAAAGCATTTTCAGAATCCAGTACTTCTGTAAGGGTAGCCAGGCCATACTGATAGTTAGACTGAGTATTTTTCTGAACTCTTTCCGCCAATCCTACATTATCTTTCATGCTTTCGATATTAATCAATGCATTTTCCATATTGGTAACTGCATTTTTATAATCTAAACTTAAGCTCAACTGAGTATTTTCAATATCAACATCAAGATCCTGAATATCAATTTCTGCCTGGTTGATCTTTGCTTTTGTAGCTCCTCCAGTGAAAATAGGAATATTTACATTCAAACCAATGGCTGAATAATCACTCCAAAGAACGCCTCTGCTAAGACCATTTGTCAACGGGAATTTTGCACCGTTTGCTCCCCATCCATAGTTCGCTGTAAGATTTACTGATGGATAAAGATAAGCTTCAGTCGCTTTTTTATTGAAAACCAAAAGTTCCCTATTTTTGTTTAAAACTTTAAGCTCTGTACGATCATTAAGATTTACGTTGCTCGCAATCAGCTCAGGCTTTGGTTCGATTTCTTTTTCTTCAAGTTCGATGTCTGTAGAAATCGGGATTCCCATATAGAACTTCAGAGCATTTTTTGAAAGTTCAACAGAGTTGATTAAGGTCTGTTTATTGGAACCAATATTGGTAAGCTGAACATTTGTTCGGTCTAAATCGATTGATTTTGCCAAACCATTATCAACCAGACTTTTAATCACATTTCTTACTTTTTCAGTGTTGGCATAGCTTGCAGTTACCGTTTTAAGATTTTCCTCCTGTACAAACACCTGATAATAAGCTGTTGCTACATTTTCAATAATCTGTTCATTGGTTAACTGAGCATTCAGTACATAAAATTCTCTTGTTGATTTTGCAGCTTTCAATCCTGTAAATACTCTTTGATCAAAAATCGCCTGTTGAAGTTGTACAGAAGCTGTTGAACCCCAAGGCTGACCAAACTGAGCTCTGATTTTCTCTCCTCCAAATTCCAGTAAAGATTCCTGAATAATCGGATTATAGGTTAAACCTGCCGTTGCAGTCACCTGCGGAAGGGCACCAGCTCTGGCTTCATCAATTTTAAATTCGGCTTTTTTGACCTGTAAAGCAGCCTTTTTAGCTTCTGCTTTATTTTGAAGTGCCTGCTTTATTGCTTCCTGCAGGGAAACCTGCTGCTGGGCAGACATCAGTGTAGAGCCGAAAATCATAAATGCTGAAGCTATCCCAATTTTTAGCTTTGTAGCAGTTATACGTTTTCTATTCATAATTTTATACTTCGTTTATTTTTTATTTAATTTTCAGTCATTATTTATTTCTATTTGACGAATCATTTTCAGAAATACTTTAGTTTTTTTTTAGTTTTTGAACAACATATTGATAATAATCTCTTTTCTTTCAGAAATAATCTTATCATATTCTTCATCATTAATTAAAAGATTTTCCATAAATAATGGTCTTATTGCACTTGGGAATACCAATAGCGCAACCATATTCAGAATAAACTGAACAGGTGCCATTTTCTCAATATTTCCCAATTCCATTTCCTTTTCAATATCCTTGTACATATCGTTCAGGATATCTTCTTCAATTTCTCTCTGATGGCAGGTTCCTTTATTGATCTGGGATACGATATACGTTTCCAGATACGGATACTGAAGACTTGTAGAAAGACTGCTTTCTATGAATTGGCTGATCTTCTCTTTAAAAGGCAGATCAGAATTCTGAATGATCTTCGATTTTTCCTGTTCTACTCTTTGTGCTTCATCAAAGATGATCTGGATAAGCTTATCCCTTGAACGGAAATAGTAATTAATAAGGGTTCTGTTCACTCCAGCTTCATCTGCAATCTCCTGCGTAGTAGCATCAAATTTTCCTTTCACAAAGAATAAATTCTTCGCTGTCTCTTTGATCAATTCCTGTGTTTGGTCTTTTTTTGCTTGATTTGACATTTTTGTTAAACAAATTTGTGCAAATTTATAGTAAAAAATATTTTTGACAAAATTGTTAAACAAAAAAATTAAACAAAATTGTCATGATATCCATCATATTTGTTCACACAAGTTTGTTATTACTTACTGTTTAATGAGAAGTCTATTTTTATATCTTTGCCGCAAAAATTAATAACCCAATGCGAAAACTTCTCTTGCTATTCGTTCTATTGATAGCAACTCTGTGTTATTCACAATGTAATAACTGTGCAAAAAATTTTGGGGGCTGGATTGAGGATAATATGGTAGGCATGAAAAAAACAAATGATGGTTTTTTATATGTTTATCAGGCTGACCAGTCTTATACGTATGCCAAAATGCTCAAATATGATTTTAACTGTAATCTGATTTGGGAAAAATATGATGTAATACAGGCTTTAACAGTAGACAATGCCGGGAATATCTATACGCTTGGAACGTCTGGTTATTATATGAACTATGTCAACAAATTAAAAAAGTACAGTGCAGACGGTACTTTAATTTGGGAGAAACAATTCACTGGAGAGATTGGAAGACTGGCAAAAAACATATTTGTTCATCAGAATGATGTTATTGTAACAGGTGTTTTCAGTTATACACTGGATTTTTTCAATCAGGTTTCATTAACCAATAACAGCGGTCTTACGCAGCCTTATCGCAGAGGATTTCTAGCCAAATTTGATACCAATGGAAATTTCTACAATGCGATCCAGCTAGGTCAGGATATGGAATTTTTTAAAGACTCTGAAATGGATAATGCCGGTAACATTTATATATCAAAAGTTCATGCGAATTTTGCATATAGTAAGATTGAAAAATTTGATCATAACCTACAGTTGATCCTTTCTAAAGAGATCTCCAACAATACGGGAGTTTACTGGGCATATTGCCCCACAAATCTTCATTATAACAAAATTAATGATAAGATGTATGTTTATGGAACTTTTGCTATTTCAACAAAAGTAGACAACACTTCATTTTCTACAGGCAGTACCAGTAATGGAGTACAGCAAAGTATTATTACCGAGTTTGATATTAATAATTTAAATCTACTCCGGTATTTAAAGTTTTACAACAACAGTTTCTTACAAATCCCTCAGGAATCCAATAATAATACAAGAACTTTAAATAATGCCTATTTTGCTGAAACCAATGATTACCTGTACACCTTTGGAACCTTTTCAAAAACGATGACACTGGGCAATACTACGATTACCAGTTCTAATACCAATAACACTTATTATGGTGAAGATTTGGTTTTCTTTAAAATTAATTTAATCAATTTTGAAGCTGAATATCTGTTCAAATCTGATGCCCCGCAAAATACTCCTTATCAAAACTTAAATGCAGCAAACGAAATCTTCATCAATAATGATAATGTCTATCTTTCATCAAACTTTAGAAATATACCGATCATACTGAACGGAACAACAATTAATAATAACAGTGGAAATGGTGCTGAGGATGTGCTACTGTATAAATATAGTACAACCAACTCTTCCAATACACTCTCATCAAACTCTCCTGTTTGTACTAACTCTACTCTTCAACTTAATGCCTCTGGCGGAACAAACTATAGCTGGACAGGCCCAAATGGTTTTACATCAAACCAGCAGAACCCAACCATACCTAATGCGACAACAACTCAGGCAGGAACTTATACTTGTCAGGTTTCAGGAGGAACTTGCAGTGGAACATTTACCATAAATGTTATTGTAGGTGATCATATTGCCCCTGTTCCGAATATTCCTGCTCTGGCAGACATTACCGGAGATTGTCATACAACGGTTACTACTATTCCTACTGCTACCGATAATTGTGCTGGCTCAATTACTGCAACAACAACAGACCCTTTATCTTATTCAATCCCTGGAAACTATATCATCCACTGGACTTATAACGACGGAAATGGTAATACTGCAACTCAGAATCAGAATGTAATTGTATCATCTCCTGCTCTTCCGACAACAGCAAACGCTCAGCAAACGTTCTGTGCTACCAATAATCCTAAGATTTCTGATATTCAGATCACAGGACAGAATATAAAATGGTATGATGCAGCAGGAAATATTTTACCTGCAACAACGGCTCTTATCAATGGACAAACCTATTATGCTTCCCAGACGATTAACGGCTGTGAGAGTAATAAAACTTCGGTTCAGGTAACGGTAAATAATACTCCTAAACCTACGGCCAATGTTAATCAGGATTTCTGTGCTTCTGCAAATCCTACACTAGAAAAGATAGTTGTAACGGGAACATCCTTTAAATTCTATGATACAGCAGGAAATGTAATTCCAATGTCAACTCCTCTTATGAACGGACAAACATACTTTGTAACCCAAACAGTAAATAACTGTGAGTCTGAAAAACTGGCTATTACCGTAACACTGTCCACAGACAATGTGTCCGCAAAAGACATTACGCAGGTACAGTGTAATACAACTACTGCCAATTCAATGGTTGTTAATCTTCACTCATACGAAGCAAGTATTATTAATAATCCGGGGAATTATATTTTTACTTATACTGACACTGCAGGAAACCCTATTTCTAATCCTTCAGCTTATATTTTGAATGTCGGGACAACCCTTATCCACGTAAGGGTTTCAACTCCGGACGGATGTTTTAAAGTGGTTCGATTAAGCCTTACGCTTAATCCAAAACCTAATGTTCTGCTTCCTGATATGCTTGATTTCTGCGAAGGGAAATCAGTTGTTTTAGATCCGGGTCCCGGATTTAAGTCTTATGAATGGAATACGGGAGCAACCACACAAGCTATTACAGTATCTACTCCGGGAACATATACTGTGAAAGTAACCAACGTTTTCGGATGTGAAAGTACAAGCTCTACCCAGGTGAGCTACTCTGTTTTGGCTCATATTGTTTCTGTGAATATTACAAACAATACAGCAACTGTGATTCTTTCTCAGAGTGGAAATTATGAGTTTTCTTTAGATAATTTCACATGGCAGGATTCTAATATATTCACTAATTTAAATATGGGAGAATATACTGTGTATGTGAGAACAAAATCAGGATGTATTATCGGACAGAAGAACTTCTCAATATTCAATATTCCAAATGCAATCAGTCCCAACGGTGATGGCATCAATGATACATGGAGAATTGCCGGATTGGAAAATTATCCTGGGACAGAGGTAAGTTTATATGACAGAAGAGGCGCTGTGATCTACAAAGAGATTATTAAAAAGAATCCTTTTCAATGGGATGGAAAATATGAATCTCACCCTATCTCCACCGGAAATTACTGGTATACTATAAAAGTTTCTGACGGAAGAGTCTACAGCGGCTGGCTTCTGATTAAGAACAGATAGTAAAATAAAAACGAGCAGAAATTTCTGCTCGTTTTTGTTTTATAATAATTTGATCTTATCGTCTGAAATATCGATGATTTTATCTTTATAAAGTCCTCCGATCGCTTTTTTAAAATTCTTCTTACTCATCTGAAGTTCATCCTTAATCTCTTCAGGTGAAGATTTATCAGATACATACAGAAGTCCGTAGTTTTCTTCCAGTTTGTTCAGAATCTTTTGTTTGAACTCATCAATATTTTCAAATCCTTCCGGCTGTAAAGAGACATCTATTTTACCGTCTTCACGAATAGCTTTGATAAATCCTGTTTCTTCTGATAATGGATACAGTTTTTTAAAAACATCGGAAGCGTAGATCAAACCAATGTATTGTTTATTGATGATGACATTCCAGCCCAATTCACTTTCATTCATCATGATCAGGTCTACTTTGTCTCCTTTTTTGAACGGAAGTTCATCATACTGAGGATTTCTCTTGAATTTCGTAGTACCAGTAATCAGTTCCATATCTTCGTCTACATAGATATAAACCAGGTATCTTTTCCCTTCGATAATTTTGGTTTTCTGCTGCTTGTAAGGAATAAATAAATCTTTAATGATTCCCCAGTCCATAAAAGCTCCGCTTGGAAGACTTTGTACACAGCTCATTACCGCAAATTCACCGACTTCAGCTAACGGAATCTCAGTAGTTGCTTTTAATTTATCATCATCCTGATATACAAAAACTTCAACCTCCTCACCTATTTCTTTTTCATCCTGAATAAAGATTTTAGGCAGAAAAGCCTTTTCACCGGATTCATCTACGAGGATCCATCCTGAATTAATTTTTTCTGAAATTGTTAAAGTTTGAGTTTTTCCGAGTTGCATTGATGATAAAATTAGCTGACAAAGGTACGGAAATTTGAAGATGCCAACCTAGTCAATACCGTTATAATTCTTTTGAAGACTTATTTTAGCCTTTCATAAAGACTGTAAAACGCTTACATTTGAATAAAAAACAATCATGAAAAAGTATTTCATCCTCCCTCTTTTCCTTTCGGTTATCTTTTCAAATGCTCAACTGCTGGAGAAAACAGCGGTGAATATTTCATATCGATATACCGGAAGAAATTTTCTGCAGGCCGGATTAGAATACAGATTTGGAGAGCGCTATGAAGGTTCTATTATTGCGGGCCCCTCTTTGCTTTATACCCGTGTTAATGAGACAGATAAATTGATTCCCGAGATGAATATCAATTTTCTCCGTGCCGGATTGTTGATTGGAGCTTCCGCCAACCCCTATTCAGTAGAACCAAGAATAGGGGTGTCCCTATTTAATGCTGTATTTCTCAATACCGGATATGCTTTTCCTATTCACAGAGATAAATATTTTAAAGGAATAACCTTTGGAATACAGCTTAATATCGCTCCGAAACATTCTAAGTTTTATGACAAGCTGAAAATAATGTAAAAGAACAACTTCAGATGTATTTTTATTGATTAAATGATCTTTAAAACTCCGCTATCTGCTCTTAAGCTTGCTCCATTTACCGCAACCGAAAGAGGACTGGAAAGGTATACTGCCAGACTGGCAATTTCTTCAGGATTTATAAATCTTTGTAAAAGAATATGCGGATTGGAGGTCTGAATAATAATTTCTTTCATTTGATCCACAGTCAGATTTTGAACTTCGGCTATTTGCTCTACAGTATGAGCAACCCCATCGCTATAGGTAGGGCCACCTAAAATGGTATTAACCGTAACGGCACTTCCTTTTGTGAGTTTAGATAAACCATTACTTAATGCTGACATCGCAGCTTTTGTCATTCCATAATGAATCATATTTTCAGGAACATTGACCCCTGATTCGCTGCTGATAAAAATAATTCTGCCCGAGTTTTTTCTGATCATCCCGGGAAGCAGCTTTCTTGATAAACGCATCCCGCTCATCACATTGATTTCAAAATAATGATACCAATCTTCATCTTTCAATTCATAAAAATCACTGATTCCGAAAACGCCGACATTATTAATAAGAATATCAATATCCTCCAACTCCTCAAGCAGCTTGTTAAGATCTTCTTTTTTAGCAAAATCTGCCGCAATTCCAAACACATCAGCTTCTGGAAATTCCTGTTTGAGTTTTCTCTTTGCCTCTTCCGTTTTCTCAGCATTTCTTCCATTGATGACCACTGATGCTCCTTCCTGTAATAATTGTTTTGCAATTGAAAATCCTATTCCTTGTGTAGAACCACTGATAAATGCTTTCTTTCCTTTTAGTTGTAAATTCATTGTTTTATTTTTGTAATGATCGTTAAATAAATAATTAAAAAAATTTAATGCAGTAACTGTAATTGTAATTCAATCTGAGTTTTCAAAATCTTCCGGTCCGGATAGATTCTTCGAAGGGAATTAATCCCACACCAAAAAGTAATCAGATATTTCCCCAAAATATCAGCCGGTAATGATGACTTCAGGTTTCCCTTTTTTTGCTGAGTTTCTATGACAGAGGTATAGAGTTTCTCTGTTTCTTTTAATATTTCCGCAGCTTCCTCTTTCAAGTCTTCATCTACGAATGTCATTTCAACAAGCGTATTGGCAACG
The DNA here is from genome assembly GCF_002025665.1 of Chryseobacterium indologenes. Lineage (GTDB taxonomy): Bacteria > Bacteroidota > Bacteroidia > Flavobacteriales > Weeksellaceae > Chryseobacterium > Chryseobacterium metallicongregator. The sequence goes on from NZ_CP018786.1 coordinate 2,779,621, forward strand.
ATACAGCCTTTCCTATGCTCATCATATTCAGCATTGGCAATATTTATAAAGAAATTTTTGATGACTTCAATAGGATTCTCACTGTTTTCCAAGGTGTGTTTAAAAGTTTCAAAATCTTCTCTTCGCTGTTCCAGGCTTTTCTTAAAAAGCTCTTTTTTACCTCCTTTGAAAGTATTATACAAACTACCGGCACCTGCTCCTGTTGCATTGCTCAGGTCAGAAAGTGAGGTTGCAGTAAAACCTTTTTCCCAGAATATTTTCTGCGCTTTTAGAATCAATTCTTTGTCCTGATAAATATTGGGTCTCCCTTTCATTTATTTTTGTAATAATTACTACAAAAATATAAAAAAAGAAATTATCTGACTTATTTTTTTAATTAAAAGATTTCCGGAACTCTAATGGAGTTTGTTTTGTACTTTTTTTGAATAATTTACTGAATGACTGAGGATATTCAAATCCCAGTTGATAAGCAATTTCTGTAACTGTTAAATTGGAAGCTGTTAAAAGTTTCTTAGCTTTTTCAATTAAATGTTCATGAATATATTGTTGCGTATTCTGCCCTATCGTATTGCGCAGCAGATCCGTCATATAATTGGGTGAAAGGTGAAGTTCATCAGCAAGAAACTGAACGGTGGGCAGCCCTTTGGCAAAAGTTTGTTCATTATTAAAATAATCCTTCAAAATTTGTTCAAGCCTGGTAAGAATATCATTATTCACTGATTTTCTGGTAATAAACTGTCGGTTATAAAAACGGTTGGAATAACTCAATAAAAGATCCAGGTAAGATACTATGACATCCTGACTGTAATGGTCTATATTATTCTTCAGTTCCTGTTGTAACTGTTTCAGTAAAGATGAAATTACCATATTTTCTTTTTCTGAAAGATGCAGTGCTTCTGCTATGGAATAAGAGAAAAAACCATATTGATCTATATTTTTCCCTAAAGAATATGAACGGATTAACTCAGCCTTGAATACTAGCATATATCCTTTAACAGGATTATTTTTTATTGATGTTACGGAAAATACCTGTCCTGGTTTTGTAAAACTCATCATCCCTTCATCAAAATCATAATCTTTAAGACCGTATTTAAAATTCCCGTTGCTTCCTTTTTTAAGAACAATGCAATAAAAATCATTGGTAAAATGCTTCCATATATCGCTATGCTCATAGCTTAATAATTCAAAATCAATTACACTTATCAAAGGATGATCCGGCTGAGGAAGAGCAAACAAACGATGCAGCTCTGAAATAGATCTTATGACATAAGGTACTGAATAAGGCTTTTTCATTTACTCAAATTTACACATTATTTAAAATCCGTAGAAAAGGAAAGCTGTTTCCATTGTTCTAGTTCTTCTGTTTCATTTTTTCTATGTTCAATAATTGATTCATAACTATCCTTTCCTAATATCAGATGCAATGGAGGATTACTTAAAGTACTAATATTATAAAGTATCTGAGCTAGTTTTACGGGATCACCAGGCTGATGACCATGGAAGCTTTGAAGCATATCAATATGTTTGTCCAAATGATAATCTTCAATCTTATTTTCTGCAGCCATTAAAGTTGCCTCACTCATAAAACCTGTACGGAACATCCCGGGAGCTACTACTGTAACATTGACCCCGAAAATGTTGACTTCCTGCGCAAGGGCTTCCGAAAGTCCTATGACCGCAAATTTTGAGGCATTATAACTTCCGGTATTGGCATAGCCAACATAACCCATGTTGGAAGAAATATTGATAATATGCCCTGAACCCTGCTTTCTCAGAAATGGCATAGCATGCCTTATAACATTAACCATCCCAAACAGGTTTACATCCATTGTTTTACGGAATTCTTCATCCTTTATTTCTTCTATACTGCCTGCTAAATAATAGCCTGCATTATTAAGAACCACATCAATACTACCAAAATACTTAATCCCTTTTTTTACAGCATTTTTTACATCCTCATCATTAGTAATATCAACCTGTAAAGAGAGGAAATTTTCTGTATCTCCATTATGGGTAGGTTGTATGTTCCGGGAAACTGCTATTACTTTATCTCCTTTATCTAAAACTTCTTTTACCACCTGCTGTCCCATTCCTCGTGATGCTCCGGTTATAAACCATACTTTTTGCTTATTCATAATATATCTTATTAATGAGGCAAAGTTCGGATTTCGGAAAGATCAGGACGTGTTCAAATCATTGTTTGTTGTATTCAAATACAGGATTTTCAATTATTCCAGGGAGAAAGATGAACAAGATTCTTATTATAAATTAGAAATATAATCCATCAGTTCCCGTTTGCTGCTTTCAAAATCAAAGGCATCATACACCATGAAATATCTGTCTTTATCGGCACAATTTCGGTACATAGACTTCGCCAATGCCAATTTTTTATTATCAAAACTAAGGGCTTTTACCAGATCTCTTATTTGTGCAGAAGTAAACATAGAAGTACGCATCTGCTGATTGATCATGGCTACTTTCCCGTCATCAAACTTTTCATTTCTCATCATCATATCAAAAAACTGGCGGAAAGAATTGTTATCCATCACATTTCCTTGGTTATTCCAGTCTCCAGGTTGATTTCCGTAAGGATTGTTCCAGATGTCATTCCAATCATTAAATCCATACTGATTCTGAACAGGATAAGAATCCAATAAAAAGAGACCTTCATTGGTGAAAAAATCCAGCACCATTCTGTTGTTGTTACGAAGCATCAACGTTGTTCTGTACACCAGAAAACCATTTTCATAAATTGAAATAGGCATTCTCCCTGATGACAAATCAAAGAATCTGTATTTTCCGGAACCATTGGCCATCATCTGATCTCCAACCTCAACGGTAAAAAAGCCCTGCTCAGGAATTCTGAGAAAAACTTCTGCATATCCGTAGTTTCTGTTCCACTGATAATTTGGATTATTATTTCTATTTCTCTGAGGAATAGTATTATTTCCAGGTCTCATCCCATCAGGAGTTTTGTTTCTTTCATTTAAGATTTTGGGAGATCTCATTTCTGTAGCAGAAGCTTCATTTTTTAATAATTCCCCTGCTTTTCCTGCTTCCTGTGCCCATGCGCTTATTCCCGCCAAAAGCATCCAACCGATAAAAATCTTTTTCATACATGAAATTTTCAAAAACCATCTCCATTTTTATGCCAAACCCATATAAAAAAGGCTGTCTCAAAAAGAAACAGCCTTTAATTTTTAAATATTTAAATGATTAAATCTTTTAATCAAATATTACATATGAATAGGTCTTTTTGCTGTAGCATCCAATGCAGCCTCTTTAATAGCTTCTGCATACGTTGGGTGAGCGTGAGAACTTCTTGCAATGTCTTCAGCACTTGCACGGAATTCCATAGCGATTACCCCTTCAGCAATAAGGTCAGCAGCTCTTGCTCCTACGATGTGCATTCCTAAAACCTCATCTGTTTTTTCGTCTGCAATAATCTTAACAAGACCATCGATATCACCACTTGCACGGCTTCTACCTAGAGCTCTCATTGGGAAAGATCCAACTTTGTAAGCTACTCCTTCCTCTTTCAGCTGCTCTTCAGTTTTACCAACTCCTGCCACTTCCGGCCATGTATAAACAACACCTGGAATAAGGTTATAGTTGATGTGAGGTTTTTGTCCAGCTAATGTTTCAGCTACAAAAACACCTTCTTCTTCAGCTTTGTGAGCCAGCATCGCTCCTTTGATAACGTCACCGATTGCGTAGATATTCGCAACATTCGTTTGTAGGTGGTCGTTTACTTTTACTCTTCCTCTTTCGTCAAGTTCTACTCCTGCTTTCTCAAGGCCAAGACCATCTGTGTAAGGTTTTCTTCCCACAGAAACTAAACAGTAATCTCCTTCTACTACTACTTCTTCTCCTTTTTTATCTTTAGCCGTGATCTTTACAGTATCTCCGTTTCTTTCAACCGCAGAAACCGCAGTAGAAAGCATAAACTTCATTCCTTGTTTTTTAAGAACTTTAGTCAATTCTTTGCTTAAAGCTCCATCCATTCCAGGGATGATTTTATCCATAAATTCAACAACTGTTACCTGAGCTCCCAATCTTAGGTATACAGAACCTAGCTCAAGACCGATAACTCCACCTCCGATTACTACCAAATGCTTAGGAATTTCTTTAAGATTTAAAGCTTCCGTAGAAGTAATCACTCTTTCTTTGTCTAAAGAGATGAAAGGCAGTGTAGATGGTTTAGAACCCGTTGCAATGATTGTATATTTAGATTCGATGGTTTCAGAAGAACCGTCGTTTTTCGTCACTTTAATCTGAGTAGCAGATTCGAAGCTTCCTACTCCTTCAAAAACAGTAATCTGGTTTTTGTTCATCAGGTAGCTGATTCCGTCAGTGTTTTGTTTGATCACTTCGTTTTTACGCTCGATCATTCTTGCGATATCTGCCTGAGGCTCGTTGATGATAATTCCGTGACCTGCAAAATTGTGTTTTGCATTTTCGAAATGTTCAGAGCTGTCAAGAAGCGCTTTTGACGGAATACATCCAACGTTAAGACAAGTTCCGCCTAAAGTTGAATATTTTTCAATAATTGCTGTTTTGAAACCTAATTGTGCTGCACGAATAGCAGCCACATAACCACCGGGACCAGAACCTATTACGGTAACATCGAATTGACTCATGTTATTGTATGAATTTGTTTATTATTATCTATCTTAATTCTCACAAATTTACATATAAATTACCAAGCACCAAAGTGAGTTTTATCAATTTTAAAAATGATAATTATATGCTTTAGTTTTATGAAAAGTGTTATTTTATGAACTTTATATTTTCTTCATTCCCTTCCTTCAGGTAAATTGCGGTGAAGACCAGAGGTTTTTCAGCTGACGCATTATCAAAATGAAGAATTTTCACGTTTTTAGGTTCGTAAAAAGCATCTCCTGCATGAAGCACCACTTTTTGTTGTCCTTCAATCTGAAAAACAGCTTCGCCAGAATTTATAATTCCTAAAACGGGACAGGGATGCAGATGTTCAGGAGCTCCTTGTCCTGCAGCCATTGTTATTTCCTGAATTTCTGTAAATTTAACATTCTGATCAAGAGCAGTTTTTAATAATTCTTTTCTGGAAATGGTCTTCTGCTGAGCTGCTAAAACAACAGAGTTCAGCATCAAAATAACAATTATAAATGGCTTCATTGATTAGATATTTAATGTATTAGATTAGATATTCAGCTTTCCTTGTCCAAATGTACCTGTGCTTTCAAAAAAAGAACCACCATACACATACCAGTCAAGGCTTTCCAGGTATTCCACTGCATTTTCCGGAGTGATCTGGGCACGGTCTTTTTTCGAAACAATTCCTTTGTACCATCTTCCTGATTTGGAAAAACTTTCATATTCAACAAAATAATGAATCCATATTCTTTGGCACAGTTTGCACTGTTGAATCGTTACTTCTCCATATCTTCCGTCTGTATGATCTATACCTAATTCCGAACTTCTGAATTCAGTATAATTGAAGTCAGGTTTTTCACAGGCACATCCTAATTTTTGGATTTTATTCATTGATATTGATTTAATAAAGCCCCAAATCTAAGAAAATAAAACTCCATAAGGCAAATAATATGATGATACTACTTCATTAAATCCAGCAAAACTTTCTCATATTTATCCAAAATAATATTCTTGGAAAACCGTGATTTAATCGAGTTTTTTATAGCATCTCTGTTGTAATTGTTCTGCAATACGGTTACAATCTGCTGGGCAAAGCCATCATAATTTTCAATATTGGCAATTTCACCATTTATATTGTGCTGGATAATTTCATTGATTCCCCCAGGGCAGTTATTGGCTAAAGAATAGGTTCCACAGGCTCCAGCTTCCAGAAGAACATTGGGAAAACCTTCGTATCGCGAAGAAAGCACAAATAAATCAGCATATTTCAAATATTGATAGGGATTTTCTTGTCTGCCATGGAAAATCACTTTTTTCAATCCTAAAAGCTCTTTTGTCTGAAGCAAAAGGTCTTTGTCTTTTCCATCTCCTAAAATATGAAGCATAATGTTTTCATTCTTCAGTCTTGAAAAAACTTTCAGCAGGTTATCAAATCCTTTTCTGGAAGACAGATTTCCAATGGCCACTACATTTTTATAATTGTATTTGAAACATTCCGGTTTTAAAGAAATAGACATTTTATCTTCAATAAAGTCAAAGTCTACAGGATTATTGATCTTGACAATTTTTTTCTTTTTAATATTGAAATTATCAACAAGATCTTTCATCATATCATCACTTTGAGCGATAATTCTCTGATAGTTATTGTAAAAATTATAGAAAAACTTAATCTCTTTGCGGGTTACATGCTGTGTGACAACATTAGTTTCTCTCGCAATAAATTTTGTTCTTGGAAAAAGTCTTATAAACAATGATAAATAAGCATTTACTTCACCAAAACCGGAGAATACAATATCAGGTTTTCTTCTGTAGATTTCTCCTAAAATAGGTTTTAAAGAATGTCTTATTCTTTCGGTATTGATATCGATAATTTCGACATCTTTTTTCAGAAAATTCAAATATCCGCCTTGTTTACGTAACAGCAAAATCTTAGGCTCAAACCGATCTCTGGAAAGATGATTCGCTATTGTGGTAACAATCCTTTCTGCGCCCCCGGTTTCTAAGTCCGGCAGAATAAATATGACAGATATTTTTTTCATCTTATCAAAGTTACTAAAAAGTTTGGTTAAAAGTCAAATATAGGAAGGGTGAAGATTGCTGTTTTGATGGTAATTAACAGAAATTAACTAAGCTTTAAAATCTGATTTGATTTTACTATTTACTGTAGACGTAGCACGCTATAAAAATAAAGTAAGCCTTCCTGATGAAAAGCTTACTTTATCTAATTATTCTAAAAATATTGATTTTTTTAATTCGCTACGTCACTAATGAATTTAATTCTCAACATTCTTACTTCTTCATCAGACAGTTCATCCCCGAATTCATCCAGCAATACTTTCATACTGTCGCTTTCAGATTCGTTCATGAATTCCATGAACCCGTCTACAATGTCTTCATCAAAATTATCTTCAATATAATAGTCGATATTCAGCTTTGTTCCCTGATAAACAATCCTTTCCATTTCTTTCAGAAGTTCATCCATAGAAAGATTTTTAGCTCTTGCTATATCTTCAAGGTCAATTTTCTTATCAGTACTCTGGATGATGAAAACTTTATGGCTGGATTTATTGGCCACCTGCTTCAATACCATATCCTGAGTACGTTCGATGTTGTTATCTTCTACGTATGTTTTGATGTAATCTGCGAATTCTTTACCGTATTTTTTGGCTTTTCCTTCCCCTACACCATAGATTTTGGTGATCTCATCTACACTTATTGGATATTGAACTGTCATATCCTCCAAACTTGGATCCATAAATACTGTATAGGGTGGAATCCCATGTTTTTTGGCTACTTTTTTTCTCAATTCTTTCAACAGATTGAAAAGGTTCTGATCCAGTCCTCCTCCAGCCTGCTGCTGTACCTGATCACTCTCAGCTTTTGCCTGAGTAAGATCAAATTCACGGTCTTCAGCAATTAAAAAGATGTCTTTAGATTTACCATTCAGGACACTTTTCCCTTTCTCTGTAATTTTTAAAACCCCGTAGGTTTCAATATCTTTCTGTAAAAAATTCTGAACAGTCGCCTGTCTCAAAATTGTTTTCCAGTAATTATCTTTTTCGTCTTTTCCAAAACCAAAGTGAGAACTTTGTTCAAGCTTATAAGATTTTGTTACTGCATTTTCCTTTCCTACGATAACGGAAATCAGATCTTTAGATTTGAATTTTTCTCCTGTATCATTGATCAACGCCAATGACTTTTCGAGATCTATCGTAGCATCTTTTAATTTTGGAGGATTGGATGAGTTGTCGCACATTTTAGCTCCGTCTCCGTTTACCGGATCGAAACTTTCTCCAAAATAGTATAGAATATATTGTCTTCTGCTCATGGAAGTTTCGGCATACCCTACCACTTCATTCAAAAGCTGTAATCCGATTTCTCTTTCTGAAACAGGTTTTTGAGCCAGGAATTTCTCCAGTTTTTCAATGTCTTTCGGATCATAGAATGCCAGACAATGGCCTTCTCCTCCGTCTCTTCCTGCTCTGCCGGTTTCCTGATAATAGCTTTCCAGTGATTTCGGGAAGTCGTAATGAATTACAAAACGGACATCAGGTTTATCAATTCCCATCCCGAAGGCAATGGTGGCCACAATTACATCCACTTCTTCCATCAGAAATTTATCCTGATTCGCTACTCTCACTTTTTGGTCAAGACCGGCATGATAAGGAAGTGCATTAATTCCATTCACCTGCAAAAGCTGGGCAAATTCTTCAACTTTTCTACGACTCAGGCAGTAAACAATTCCTGATTTTCCTTTATGTTGATTGATAAATTTAACGATTTCCTTATCTACATTGATTTTAGGACATACTTCATAATATAGATTAGGACGGTTGAAACTTTCTTTAAACACCAACGCATTCGTCATTCCTAAAGTTTTCTGGATATCATCCTGAACCTTAGGAGTAGCAGTAGCCGTTAAAGCAATCACCGGTACATTGGCGATTTTGTCAATAATCTGTTTCAGATTCCTGTATTCCGGTCTGAAATCATGTCCCCACTCTGAAATACAGTGAGCCTCGTCGATAGCAAAGAAAGAAATTTTCACCTCTTTCAAAAAATCCAGGTAATCATCTTTAATTAATGATTCAGGAGCTACATACAGAAGTTTGGTTTTGCCGCTTTTGATATCGTCAAAAACCTGCTTGGTCTGCGTTTTGTTTAATGATGAATTCAGGACGTGTGCTACTCCATCATCTGATGAAAGACCGTTCACCGCATCTACCTGATTTTTCATTAACGCTATTAAGGGCGAAACTACTATTGCTGTTCCTTCCGAAATAAGTGCCGGAAGCTGATAACATAATGATTTTCCGCCACCTGTAGGCATTAAAACAAATATATCCTTCCCATTCAATAGGTTGTCTATAATTTGTTCCTGCTGGCCCTTAAATGTAGAAAACCCAAAATACTTTTTCAATTCGCCTGATAAATTGGCTTTTTTTGCGCTCATCTAATTTTCTATTGCTAAATTTGCATCTCACCCAAAGTTATAAAAATTCTGCTTAAAATAAAAGCGAACGAATTTATAAAAAATAAAATTTATATTAAATATTCTTTTTAAAATATAACGTTTTTTATAAACTTTTTTGTATACCTTATCATCGTAAAATGGATAGAACCAACATTATATCAATTGCAAAAAGCACTTTAGAAATAGAAATTTCTGAACTAGAAAAATTAAAAAACAGAATTGATGACCAATTTGCACAGGCTGTAGAGATCATTCACTCGGCAAAAGGAAAGCTCATTGTAGTAGGAATAGGGAAATCTGCCCATGTGGGTAACAAAATTGTTGCTACGCTGAATTCTACAGGTACGCCTTCTCAGTTTTTACATGCTTCAGAAGCTATTCATGGTGATCTTGGAGTCATTCAGAAACAGGATGTTGTTTTATGTATCTCCAACTCCGGAAATTCTCCAGAAATTGCCAATCTGGTTTCTTATTTAAAGGATTATTCTTCTGCTCTTATCGGAATGACAGGAAATAAGACGAGTAAACTCGCTGAGTTTTCTGAGGTTATTTTAGATACTCATGTAGACGTTGAAGCCTGCCCTAATAAACTGGCTCCTACAAGTTCTACAACTATACAAATGGCTTTGGGAGATGCTTTAGCTGTTGCTTTAATGGAACTGAATGATTTTAAAGCTAATGATTTTGCCAAATTCCACCCTGGAGGAAGCCTAGGAAAGAATCTTACTTCTAAAGTAGAACAGTTTCTTTCTTCCCAAAAACCTCAGGTTACAGAAGACTCTTCCATAAGAGACGTCATCATTTCCATCAGTGCTTCAAGCCATGGAATCACTGTCGTAACCAAAGAAGATCAGATTATTGGAGTGATCACAGATGGTGATTTGAGAAGAATGCTGATGAAGGGAGAAGATATAAGTAAGGTATCGGCTAAAGATATTATGTCTGCCCGTCCGAGAACAATTGAAAAGGAAGCTCTGGCGAAAGAAGCCATGAAAGTTCTGAAAGAAAATAATATCGGCCAGCTTGTAGTAACGGAAAACGGAAAGTATTTTGGGATTATAGACCTGCATAAACTGTTAGACGAAGGAATTAACTAGAATTCAAATAAAGGATTTCAGGCATTGTACCTCCGGATCAGCATTTTAATTAAATATTTTTAAGGTATCATGATGATTATTCTTTATTTACTGATTCTATTCCCTATATTTTTGAAAAAATATCTTGACTATCAGGATTCACAAAGAAATAAAGTACATCATCTTCCGATGGAATCTGATCATAGACCTGAATATCCTACTCATGATAGAAATTTATACTATGATCAAAAAAGTCAGGACTATTTTGACCTCGTTGTCCGATGTCTGATCTTCTGTACTTATGATGATAAAAAATTCAATTCTGTTGCAGACTGCCTGTCTCTGACAGATATCGGAGATGATTTACATATATTCTCATACAGCGAAGAAATAGAATCGTTATTCAGAAATAAGTTCATCAACGAATCACTGAGACAGAAAATATCAGATTTTAAAAAGGTTACTGATGAAGTCACAGAAGAAGAATGGGTTTTCGAATCAATAGATCTTAGCCATGATGAAAGGTGGAAAAAAATCAACGCAGCTGCAGAAGACCTTTTAACAGAAATGAATATTAAAGAAAGGGATTTTGATTTTGCTTTATATGTACCACGATAATTTTAGAATCCAACATCGGTCATTTAATTAAATATTTTATAAATTTGCGCTTTAAAAATTGTATTCTGTGAGTGATGGTAAAGACATGTCCTTTCTTGGACATATAGGAGAATTAAGAGGGCATCTGATCCGTTCGATTATTGCTATCATAATTGCGGCTTTTGTGGTGGGTTTTAATATCAACTGGATTATGGACCATATCTTTTTTGGACCCACCAGAAATGATTTCCCGACTTTCAGAGTTGTTAATCATTTTTCAAGAATGATTTTAGGAGAAGATAGTATTCATCTTCCAAAGGACTTCCCTGTTCGTGTACAAAGATTGTATCAGCAGTTCAACGTAATGATGGCTGTTTCTGTTTTTGGAGGAATGGTAGCTGCATTTCCTTATATTGTCTGGGAACTGTGGCGTTTTATTGGTCCTGCTTTACATCCGAGAGAAAGAAAAAATTCTATTTATATTATTAATGCGGTATGGATTCTTTTTATGACCGGAGTATTATGTGGTTATTTCCTGATTCTTCCGTTTGCCGTTAATTTCGGGGTCATTTTTAAAATCTCAGACATTATCGTTCCGCTTTATGATTTAAGTGATTATACCACTTTATTTTTACAGGTGGTTTTGGGTATGGGCGTTATTTTCCTTTTCCCGATTTTGATCTACTTCCTTACCAGCATCGGAATTCTGACGCCTACATTTATGAAGACCTACCGTCGTCATGCTATTGTTCTGATTATGGTAGTGGCTGCAATCATTACTCCGGCAGATGTTTTAAGTATGCTGATGGCTGCATTCCCGCTGCTTATCTTATATGAATTCAGTATTATGATGTGTACATTCACCTATAAAAAAGTACAGAAGAGCAACGGAAATCTTCCTGTAGTACAGAAATAAACAGTATTTTTTACTAATAAAAGCTTAAACGCTACCATTTGATTGAATGGTAGCGTTTTTTTTATTTAAAAAATCAACCTTAATTATATCTATTCTTAATATAATTAAAAACAACGATAAAATTCAACTAAAATTATAAAGTTGGGAGCAATTAACAATGTATCACCAGCTAAAGATTTAAAAAAATAAACTATCTTTAAAAACTTTAATAACAATCAATAAAAAAATATGAAAAAGAAAATTATTTTCGTCTGTGCATTGGCTTTAAGTCTAAGTGGTTTGCAGGCACAACGCTGGAAACCTGTCTCGGAAAAAGTTACGCCAGTAAGAAAAGAAGTAAAAGTAGAATATGCCTACAAATTTGATCTTTCTGCATTAAGAGATCAACTAAAGAATGCTCCTGAAGCAGGAAAAGGAGGAAGCGCTGTAATTGTTTCCCTTCCTACAGCAGATGGAAGAATTGAAAGGTTTTCAGTGTACAGTTCGCCGGTAGTAGAAAAATCTATGGCGGACAGATATGAATTGGGAGCATACTCAGGTATCGGGCTGGATAATCCGCATAAACAAATCCGATTCAGTACAGCACCAAACGATTTTCAGTCTATGACATTTAATACTGATACAGGAAAATACGAATTCATAGAACCGATCAATAAAGAAAAGGATGTATATGGAGTCTTTTTCAAATCTAATAAATCTCATGAAGATCCTTTCGAATGTAGAACCTCTGAACCTGAGAAGGTAAAGAAAGAAATGAATAAACTGCTTAAAACAAAAAATGTTTTAAAGGGGTTAGGGAGCGCTAATAAAAGTAATGAACAAAAATACAGAACCTACAGAATTGCCATCTCTGTAAACGGTGAATATACGCAACTTGCCGGAAGTGTTCCAGCAGCAGCAGCCCGTATTAACGCTACAATGAACCGTGTAAATGGTGTTTTTGAAAAAGATTTCGGAATCCATATGATTGTACAGGATCTTCCCCAACTTATATTTGCAGATCCCGCTACTGATCCTTATTCAAATGTAATCACCAATTCAAACGGAACCTATAGTGCTCCCGGTGCATGGAACCTGCAGCTTCAGCAAACGCTTACCAATACTGCCGGTGTAGGTAACGCTGCATATGATATAGGACATTTCTTTGGCCATAGAGGTGGCGGAGGAAGTGCCGGAGATGTAGGAAATGTCTGCAGAAACCCTGCAAGTAACAATGATGCAACCTCTAAAGGAGCGGGAATTACTTCTCCTTCTACTCCGGATCAGCCTTTTGGAGATAATTATGACATCGATTTTGTAGCTCATGAAATCGGCCACCAGTTCGGTGCAGCACATACCATGTCTATTGCATTGCACGGTGCCCATATGGAGCCGGGATCCGGATCTTCAATTATGGGATATGCTGGTATTACCAACTATAATGTTCAGATGCATTCTGATGCTTATTTTCATACCAAAAACATTGAAGAAGTAGGTACCTATGTTAATGCTCAGGACTGTGGAATTATTACGAATGTAGCCAATACACCTCCTTCTATTCAGCCAATGGCTAATAAAATGATTCCTAAAGGAACGGCTTTTGTGTTAACAGCTTCTGCAACAGATACACAAAATGATCCTATGACTTATACCTGGGAACAATATGATCTGGCTACATCTGCTTTTGGGCCAGTAAGTGCAACCAGAAATAATGGAGCGAATTTCAGATCTCTAATGCCTACAACCTCGCCTACCCGCTATTTCCCTAAATTCACCAATGTTCTTAACGGTGCTCTTACCAGTGCAGTAGATTGGGAGACTGTATCCAATATCCCGAGAACAATGAATTTCAAGGTAACGGTAAGAGATAACAATCCGGATGCTGCACAACAGCAAACTCAGAGCAGTCTGATGAAAGTGGATATAGGAAATGAAGGACCTTTCAAAGTAACTTCAACTACCGTTTATAATAATACAGCTGGAGCCGTGACTTGGGATGTGGTAAACACCAATAATGCTCCGTATAATGTACAAAATGTTAAAATAGATTATACTACAGACAACGGAACTACATGGACCGTTATTAGTCCGTCTACAGCTAATGACGGATCTGAGCCGTTTTCTTTTTCTTCTTTGGCAACAGGTGCGAGTGTAAAAATAAGAGTAAGCGCCATTGATAATGTATTCTACGCTGTTGGAAATGCTACCGTATCCGCATCTGCGAGTGCTTGTACAACATCTGCTCCAACAGGAATTACTGTAACCGGTATTACAAGAACTTCAGCATCAGTAAACTGGACCGCATTAGTAGGAGCAACATACTCTGTAATGTATAGAAAAGTAGGAACAGCAACATGGACTACAGTACCTGTTTCAACAAATGCTTACAACATTTCAGGGCTTACTGAAGCTACTCAATATGAAGTACAGGTAGCTAATGTTTGTAGTGCTTCGGTTGGTTCTTATTCAGCATCAACGAATTTCACAACATCTCCATTTGCTAAATGTTCAATAACCGGAACAAATGCTGCTGATGAGTATATTTCCAATGTTACAGTAACTGGTGCCGGAATGAGCCCTGTTTCAAACAGCAGCAGTAATACTCCTTACACAGACTATACTACAGATCCTTCAAAACTAATTACGCTTATGTCCGGATCTACTGGGAATAATGTAAGTATAACCAAAGGATGGACAGGTGCTCAGTATAATGACGGAGTAACAGCATGGATAGACTTTAACAAAGACGGAGTATTCTCTTCTTCTGAAGTCATCTACACCAGCGCAGCTAGTACCATATCACCTGTTTCCGGAACATTCTCCGTACCGGCAGATGCTTATACCGGAGGAAACGTAATTATGAGAGTTGTATTAGGCTATGAAAGCCAGCCAAACAGCGGATGCAGCAACCAGCAATATGGTGAAGTTGAGGATTATCCGGTACTGATTCAGCAACAGCTTTCTACCAGTGAGACTGTGAAAGATAAGAACTCAATTCAGATCTACCCTAACCCGGCAAGTGATGTATTGAATGTAACTCAGATTTCATCTAAAGCTCAGTATATCATTACCAATATGGCGGGTCAAAAAGTAATGAATGGCCAGATTAATGATAATAAAATCTCTGTATCCAACCTAAGTACAGGAGCTTATATTATTTCAATTGAAGATAAAGGAACGACTTCAAATCTGAAATTCATCAAAAAATAAAATCTAATCAGTTTTTACAGCCCGGCAATGACCGGGCTTTTTTTATGTCTTCTTAAAATCTGTATTTAATTTGATTTCCTGCATGGGGCTATTAATTTAATTTTATACTTTTGAAAAGATTTAATATAAGTTTAAATGAAAAAATTATCATATACACTCTTATTTGCATCAGGGCTGGTTTTCGGACAGTTCTTTGAGAAGGGTAAGGTTTTCACCAAACAGGATACATTAAAGGGTTCCAATACCGAATTCAGAAATTTTTGGGATGTCAAAAAATATGATCTTTCTGTAGAGCCCGATTTTGAGCAGAAAAGCATTAAAGGAAATAATAAAATCAGTTTTGAGATCATCAAAGATATTACCAATCCTGTTTTCCAGATTGACCTTCAACAACCAATGAAAGCGGATAAGGTGGAAGGAAACTTTCCTATTGCCAATTATAAGCAGGATGGAGACTTTATTTTCATTACAACAAATAAAAAATTCAAAAAAGGTGAAAAATATACAATTAACGTTACCTATTCCGGAAAGCCTACCATAGCTAAAAAAGCACCGTGGGATGGCGGATGGGTTTTCACTAAAGATGAAAAAGGGAATCCATGGATGACTGCTGCTGATGAGGGAATAGGAGCTTCCATATGGCTTCCTACCAAAGATATCTGGAGCGATGAACCTGATAACGGGATCATTATGAAAATTGTCACTCCCAATGATCTGGTAGGTGTGGGTAATGGCAGACTCACTGATAAAAAAACAACCGGCAGTAAAACTACTTATACCTGGGAGGTCAAAAATCCTATCAACGCCTACTCCATTATCCCGAGCATAGGGAAATATGTAAATTTTAAAGATACATTTGAGGGTGAAAAAGGAAAACTGGACCTGGATTACTGGGTAATTGACTATAATCTGGACAAGGCAAAGAAACAGTTTGAGCAGGTAAAACCTATGTTATCAGCTTTTGAATACTGGTTTGGTCCGTACCCGTTTTATGAAGATTCATACAAGCTTGTAGAATCACCTCATCTTGGTATGGAACATCAAAGTAATGTAGCCTATGGGAATAAATATCAGAACGGCTATCTCGGCAGAGATCTTTCTGGGACGGGAGTTGGGCTAAACTGGGATTTCATTATTATTCATGAAAGCGGACATGAATGGTTTGCTAACAATATTACCGCAAAAGATCAGGCTGATATGTGGATCCATGAAAGTTTCACCAATTATTCCGAGACTCTTTTCACGGAAAAATATATGGACAAAAAATCTTCTGAAATTTATGTTCAGGGGATCAGGAATTTGATAGACAATGACATTCCTATTATTGGCCAGTATGGTGTAAGAAATGAAGGCAGCGGAGATATGTATCCGAAAGGAGCCAACATGCTTCACACGATAAGGCAAGTTATCAATAATGATGAAAAATTCAGACAGATTTTAAGAGGTTTGAATAAAGACTTTTATCATCAGACTGTTACCACTCAACAGATAGAAGATTATATTTCTTCAAAATCAGGAATCGATTTTTCAACGGTTTTTGATCAGTATCTGAGATCCATAAAAATACCAACCCTTGAGTATGCTCAAAATGGGGATACTTTAAAGTTCCGTTATACGGATGTGGTAAAAAACCTGAAATTACCTATCATCATCAATGGTGATCAAACCATAAATCCAACGGAAGAATGGCAGACCGTAAAACTTAAAAAGAGCACTTCGGTTGAGCTAAGCCCGAACTATTATATCAATTATAAGGAAACTAAATAAAGAAAAAGGCAAATCCGCACATCAGCAGATTTGCCTTTTTGCTTTTTGCTATTAAAATTTTAAGAAAAGTTTAATACTTTCTTCGTAACAAACTCAGAAAAAAAGCAACTATTTAACTATTAATTTAAGCCTAATGAGAAAAACAGTACTTAGCCTTGGTATTTTTGCTGCTTTTTTAGCAAATGCTCAGTCTATAAAAACTACTATTGACCTTGTCAATGTAAAAGATGATAAAGTAGCCGTTACCATGGAATTTCCGAAAATGAAATCCGGAGACATTAAATTTCATTTCCCAAAAACGGTTCCAGGTACTTATTCTGTAGACGACTATGGAAGATTCATCGAAGGAATCAAATTTTACGACAATAAAGGAAAAGAACTTACTTATACTAAAGTAAATGACAATACTTACTCCTTGAAAAATGCTCAGGCACTTTCCAAAATCTCATATCTTGTGAATGACAGTTTTGATGATGAATTGGATACATCAAAGCATAAAGCAGTATTTTCTCCTTCAGGAACGGATATTGAAGAAGGAAAAGTATACATGATCAATACCCACGGATTCATAGGATATATTGAGAATATGCAGGATGTTCCTTATCAGCTTGTCGTTCAGAAACCAACTGATTTCTACGGAACCACAGCGTTGGTGGATCAGGATAAATCTGAATCTACAGATACCTATACTCTTGCCAATTATGCTAAGGTGACAGATTCTCCATTAATGTATACAAAACCTGATTATATTACCTTCAACGCAGGAGGAATGGATCTTGTATTGGGTGTATATTCTCCAACAGGAAAATATAAAGCAGCAGATTTCAAAGACAATCTTGAAAAAATGGTTGTTGCCCAGAAGAAATTCCTGGGAGATATGAACACGAATAAAAAGTATGCCATCATGCTTTATCTTTCCGGTGGTGACGGACCTAAAGTAAAAGGTTTCGGAGCATTGGAACACCACGAATCTACAAGTGTTGTTCTTCCGGAAGCAATGCCAAAAGATGCTATTGACAATACTATTACAGATGTAGTTTCTCACGAATTTTTCCATACTGTAAATCCTCTGAAGACGCATTCTGAAGAAATTCACTATTTCGATTATGCAGATCCTAAAATGTCTCAGCACCTATGGATGTACGAAGGCGGAACAGAATATTTTGCCAACTTATTCCAGATTCAGGAAGGTTTGATTAATAAAGATCAGTTCCTTGAAAGAATCGGTGAAAAAATTGCCAACTCCAAGAGTTATGATGATACAATGCCATTTACGGTAATGAGTAAAAATGTATTGGTAGAGCCTTACAAAGATCAGTACAGAAACGTATATGAGAAAGGAGCGCTTTTAGCCATGTGTTTAGACATCGAGCTTAGAAAATTGTCCAACGGAGAAATGGGATATCGTGATATGATCAGAAAACTGTCTCAGAGATTTGGTGAAAACAAACCTTTCAAAGATGATAAACTGATTGACGAACTGGTAACAGTTACGGGATATCCTCAGGTAAAAGATTTCTATAACAAATATATTGCAGGAAACCAGCCAACCCCTTATGCACAATATCTGAGCATGGTAGGTGTGGATATTAAAAAGCAGGAAAGCCAACCTCTTTTCTGGTTTATCAAAGACCCGAACCAGACTGGTTTTGATGAGAAGACTAATGCTTTTGCTTTTGATGACCATTCTGCATTATCTCCATTTGCAAAAAGTATCGGATTCAAAATTACAGACCAGGTACTTGCTTTAGACGGAAGAACAGTAGACATCAAAAAAGTACAGGATTTTATTGGTTATACCAGAACCATTAAAGAAGGCCAGGAAGTAACGGTAACTATTTTAAGAGATAATGCCGGGAAGAAAGAGAAAATGACATTGAAAGGAAAGGCTATTCTGGATAAAATGACTATGGAAACTCCTTCATTTAAGGCGAATCCAACTCCGGAAGAACTGAAACTACAGACACAGTGGCTTACTGGTAAAAAATAAAAACAAAAGCGGGGAAAATTTCCTCGCTTTTTATTTTCTTACTCGATAGCTTTATTCTTGAATATTCAAACCTAACAGTTTTTGAAAACCTGTTAGGTTTCTTATTTGTAAAAGAAATTTGCAGTTAAAGAGTTTCCTCCTTTCTGATTGTTATCCTGAAAGTACTTCCCTTTCCTACTTCAGTCTGAGAAATTTTGATATCTCCGTTGTGGTATTCATGAATTACCCTTCTTGCTAATGACAACCCCAATCCCCAGCCTCTTTTTTTGGTAGAATACCCTGGATTAAAAGCATTTCGGGCCTGTTGTTTTGTCATCCCGCTTCCGTTGTCCTTTACTTCAATGAGAATATTTTTATTTCTTTCAAAAACAGACATGGTGATAGCTCCTTCTCCTTTCATTGCATCCACAGCATTTTTTACAAGATTTTCAATCACCCAGCTCATCAGAATTTTGTTATGAGGAACCAAAACGGTATATGTTGGAAGATTAAGTGTAAAATTGATTTTCCTTGAAATTCTTGTTTTCAAATAGTCATAATTCTCCTGAATGGTTTTATTAAAATTTCGGTCATTCAACTCAGGAATAGAACCAATTTTTGAGAATCGTTCTGAGATCGTTCTGAGTCTTTCAATATCTTTTTCAATCTCATGTACGCCATCTGAATCCGGATTATCCAGCTTCATAATCTCTATCCAGCCAATCATAGAAGACAAAGGAGTTCCAATCTGATGCGCTGTTTCCTTAGCCAACCCAGCCCAAAGATAACCTTCATCTGTTTTCTTTATCGTTCTGAAAAACCAGAAAGAAAAACCAAAATACAGTAAAATAAACAGTCCTAAAATATAGGGTGAATACCTAAGATTATTAAGCAGACGCGAATTGTCATAGTATACAAACTGATTATTGCCATCTGGTACCTTAATCTCAATAGGATCATAGTTTTTCTCCATATTCCGGATCAAATCCTGCAATTTCTCAGGATCCTTAATTGTACTTTCAGGAATATTTCTGTAGTATCCGAGATCAAGGATTGGATTTTTATACTTATCTGTTACAATGAACGGAATAGTATTATTGATATTCAGGATATCAGGCAACAAATCCAGAACGTCTGTGTCTGGAGTTTTCACTTCCTGTTGTATTCTTATTGCTTTGGAAAGAAGACTGATCCTTTTGATCTCCTCTTTTCTGAGAAAATTAATAAGCGATGTTGAAGCTACTACAATAGCAATCACCAAAGTAGTCATCACCACAAAAATGATCCAGTTATTCAGTCTGGTGAGTATGGATTTTCTCAAAGTATTTTATTTTAAAACATTCAGGATTTTCTGCAGCTCTGTATTTCCACTTCCCTGATAATTGTTGATGATAATCGAAAATACATATTTTTTTCCATCTTTTGCAGTGTGATATCCTGCGAAAGATTTGGTATCTCTCATCGTCCCGCTTTTCATCTTCATTCCATTATCCTGAACCGGGAATCCGTCGTAATAAGCCTCAAACCATGATTGTTTTTTAGCATATAAAAGTGCCTGTACTTCTGCTTTTGCAGCCACATAATTTTGTGGAGAAAGTCCGCTCCCATCAGCAAAATTGATCATATTAGGATTAATTCCCTTTGATTTCCAGAATTCTTTCAGATAAGAAACACCGCTTTTGAAACTTGAATTTCCTTTTTTCTCTTTTCCTAATGTTTTAATCAGGGTTTCTCCGTAAAGATTGATACTTTTTCTTAAAAACCAGTAGACAATTTTATCTAAAGTCGGAGACTGATAAGTAAGGAGAATATTATTTTCCGGAGCGACTAAAACCTGTTTTCCTTCTATTTCAAGTTGAGAATTTGTTATTGCTTTTCCTGAAAGTTCAATTCCGGCTTCTTTTAACCATTGTTTTACTTCTGTGGCTAATTGTAATGGAGGATTAGGAGTAGAACCGGAAACGGTAACGGTTTTTCCTGCCGGAAGCATTCCATTAATCAAAGCAACATCAGAATGAGGAGCGGTAAAAATCAGACTTTGATCCGAGTTTCCTCCTGCTTTAAGATCATTGAGCCACTTTACGCCTTCCAGCGGATAAGAAAACCCTTTAAAATCAGTTCCGTTAATATTGATATCAAACTGGTTTTCTCTCCAGTTGATTCCCCAGACTCCAGCTCCGTAGTAATTACCAAGATCATCCCAAGGCCACCCTCCCGGAATCGTCTGATGATCAAAATAAGAATCATCAATCACCAGATCTCCTGAGATTTTTGTTATTCCTGAGTTTTTAATTGCCTCAATCAGCTTCTTTTTAAAATTTTCAGGTTTATAGCCATCATACCTCCAGCTTCCTAATGTAGGATCACCTTTGGAGCTGATGAAAAGATTTCCGTTCAGCGTTCCTCCGGAGATATTTCCGGAATAGCTTGAAGTAGTAGTGAAAGTATAATTTTTCCCTAAAGCTTCCAATGCAGCACCTGCCGTAAAGATCTTCTGTGTAGAAGCTGTAGAAAGTCCTCTGTTTCCCTGATATTCGTATATAAAACTGCCGTTTTCATCTGAAACATAAAATGATAAACTGGAAGAAACTGCTCCAGAAGAATCCATAAGATCCTTTGTTACTTTATCTAATTTTTGGGTTATATTCTGAGCAGTAACAATTTGTACAGAAAGTGTGAGAACAGCAAGTGTTTTTTTCATTGAATTGTTGTTTTGATCTAAGCAAATAGTTTCAAATACAGTTCACAACAATAGTAATGTTACCTGTAGCTGAATCTTTTGCCTACATTTAATTCTAATCAAATATAGTTAAAATAAAAGCTTTTTATACTCAATGAGGTCATCGGAAGTGAAAAGAATCTGATGGTCAGGAGATTTTTCAAATGAACGATCATGTTTGAAATATTTCTCATAATCATCTTCATCTATGGAAATATCCATCTGGCATTCTTTGATATAATTTGATTTTTCTCCGTAGTCCTGAATAAAATATCCGGAATCATTCCAGGGTTCATGATGACAGCGTAAACAGTTTTTTTGGTAAACTGCTTTATGACCACATACTTCACAATCCTGTAAGTTTTGAAACAATACCGAAATCTCATGCTGGTTTTCTTCCGAAAAAAGGGAAAGAGGAATTGTTTTCAGAAGCAGATAATAATTCGGTTCCTGCCATGAAAAATACACCGACTCCGTTTTATTTATAAAAAGCCATAGCCTTTGAAGGTCATATTCTACCTCAGCTTTAACAATATTTTTAATATTCAGAACAGTCTCATTGCTTCTTTTGATATTCTGTTTGTCATCAATTTCAATAACAGGTTGCTGCTCCAGAAAGTGATTCAGACACAATGTTGTCTGCCATGAACCAATTGTTCTTAATTTACCTTCTTCTCCACAGATCTCACACGTCTTGACAGACAACTCTGAATATTTTTCTTTGATTTTTTTTAGTTGGGCATTAAGTGTTTCATCTTCAGAATAGGTGTAGCATCTCAATTCTCCAAACTTTTCCTTTCCAAAGACACGATGTTCCATGTTCCAGCCCGCTGCAGCAAATTCATACAGCAATTTCCGGATAAGATCACTCCATCCGGTACTGTTCACTGAAAAATTAGTCAGATTACGCTCTATAAAAAGGTTTATTTCTTCTTTGTTCATTAAAGGCTGCTTCCTGATTCTATTTCGTAAGGCTCTTTCCCTTTTTCAAAAATTCTTGTCAGTTCACTTCCTTCCACTGTTATTGATTCTCCCGTTCTCCTAATCCAGTTTCCTTCTCTAAGACCAACTACTTTGATATCATTTTGAGTAAGGAATTCCTGAATACGGGTTTCTCTGGTTTCT
This sequence comes from Chryseobacterium indologenes, assembly GCF_002025665.1. Taxonomy (GTDB): domain Bacteria; phylum Bacteroidota; class Bacteroidia; order Flavobacteriales; family Weeksellaceae; genus Chryseobacterium; species Chryseobacterium metallicongregator. The sequence continues at coordinate 2,802,088 of NZ_CP018786.1, forward strand.
CCATTATGTTTCAAATCCGGATTAGGGTCAAGGTAATGGGGATTGAGATTAAAAGGAACCAATCCCATACAATCGAAACTTGGCGGATATACAATCGGCATATCATTCGTAGTTTTCATATTCTGACCTCCGATATTACTTCCTGCACTACATCCAAGATAAGCTTTTCCTTCAGATACATTTTCTTTCAGAGCAGACATCAGCCCTTCTTCATGTAAAGTTTTAACCAATAAAAAAGTATTTCCTCCTCCGGTAAAGAACCCTTTTGCCTGATGAATGGCTTCTTTTTTATCTTCAAATTCATGAAGCCCTTTTACTTTTATATTGATGGTTTCAAAGAAAGAACGTGCTTTAGTCGTATAATCATCATGGGAAATTCCGCCTGGTCTTGCGAAAGGGATAAACACAATTTCGTCAATTCCTTTATAGAGTTGGATTAATTCTTCTCTTAAGTATTCCAGATATTCTCCACCAAAAAGTGTGGATGTTGAAGCTAATATAATGTTCATATGGTGAAATTATAGGTATTAATAAAAAAATGAATTACAAAGATAGCTTCAAAGATGAACGAATCAAAAATTAAACTAAAAAAAACACGAATCCCGTTAATATTTTCTAAAAAAACTTAAAGCCTCTAAAATTTTAGATTTTGTGGAATTATTATTGAATTTTAGATTTCGAATTTAAAATATAAGATTATGAAAATGAGTAAAATTAATAGTAGAAGCCTATTTTTAGGATTAATACTAGCAGGAAGTGTAAGTCTTGTAAACGCACAAACGACTCAGCCGGAAACTTCGGCATCAACGAGTCAAACCACTAATCCAACTATTGAGGGTCTTAAAAAACAGATTGCAGCCAATCCAAAAGATGCAGAATCATTAGCAAAACTGGCGAATGCTTATCAGGAAGCTTCAGACTGGCCCAATGCCATTGATACCTGGAAGAAAATATCTGTTTTATTACCAGACTGGGCTCCATCTTATTACAGCCAGGCCTATGCCTATCAGTCTGCAAAAGATGATGCCAATGCAAAAATTGCTTACGAAAAGTATATTGCAACAGTAAAACCTGAAGAAGTAGAGCAAAATAAGAAGAATCTGGCATACGCTTATTTCTATCTTGCCTTTACAGAACAGCAAACTGATCCTAATAAAGCAAAAGAACACATTGCAAAATCCATACAGTATGACCCAACCAATGAGGATGCTGTAAAGCTTAGCAAAACATTAAATTCTTAGTAAATAAAAAAGACCGGAAAAATTTTCCGGTCTTTTTGTTTTTAATTATAAATGATAAACATGTTTAATTTATCACTTGTTTATTCATTCTTTATAATTTGATCTCTTGATTCCTGGTTTACGCTACTCAATCTTTTTTCCGAAAAAATCTGTTTCACCATGCAGATGTCTGATAATTTTATCAATGTTTCTCTGAATACTGGCTTCGGTCTTTAAATTATTGATATACCGGATCAGCTCATGTCTTCTTGAAGGAATCAGGTTTTCGAAATTTGCTGTTGCCACAGCACTTTCTTTAATTGCTTTTTCTAATTGAGGATGGATAGAAATACTTCTGTCAGAATCATCGTATTCCAGAACAACTTCAATAACTTCTCCTATTCTTTTCGGAGAGTTTTTCAGCATTATCAGGTTCACATACAGCCTCCATTCTCCCAGATATTTCATCAGGTTTTGTTTAAACTCTTTCCCGTTCACAGTTCCTTTTACAGCAATGGGGCTTTTATTTCTCCCTGATTCATTAAAAATTTCTTCCAGAATTTCTTCAGGAATAAAAACAAAAGGATTGATTCCTATAATTTCCAATGTGGCGGTGAAGCTGTTGTTTTTCATGGATGGCAGATTTAGTTAGGCTAGAAACAAAATTAACTATTTGGGTTAACATCAACATATTTTTTTTTCCTCTATAGCCTTCCTACTCTAAAACCCTCCTACACTCAAACTCATTTACTCTAAATCCCATCCCTCGTAACTCAAAATTCATACCTCAGAACCCAATTAATTCCCTATCTTTGTATCAATAAATCTATTTATCAAAATGAAATTTTTTATTGACACAGCTAATTTAGAACAAATCAAAGAAGCAAGAGATCTTGGGATCTTAGATGGTGTAACTACCAATCCTTCATTAATGGCAAAAGAAGGAATTCAGGGAGCTGAAGCGATCAAAAACCATTATAAAACGATCTGCGAACTTGTAGACGGAGATATTTCTGCAGAAGTTCTTTCTACAACGTATGAAGAAATGATTAAAGAAGGAGACGAATTGGCTGCTATTCACCCAAATATCGTTGTTAAAATTCCGATGATCAAAGACGGAATCAAAGCTTTAAAATATTTTTCTGATAAAGGAATCAAAACAAACTGTACTTTGATCTTCTCTCCGGGACAGGCTCTTTTGGCAGCAAAAGCAGGAGCAACTTATGTTTCTCCATTTCTAGGAAGATTAGATGATATTTCTACAGACGGTCTTAACCTTATCCAGGAGATCAGATTAATTTTCGATAACTATATGTTCGAAACTGAAATCTTAGCAGCTTCTATCCGTCACTCAATGCACATTATCGACTGTGCTAAAATCGGAGCAGATGTTATCACGTCTCCACTTCCTCCGATCTTGAGCTTATTGAAGCACCCGTTAACAGACAGCGGATTGGCTCAGTTTATTGCAGATTCTCAGAAATTAGCATAATCACTGATCCTTATTCAGATATAAAAAATCCCGGAATGTTATTCCGGGATTTTTTTATAATGTTTTAAGTTTATTTCAGCAGATCCAGTTCAAGAATATTATTCTGTTTTTTAATATTGGCTTTGGCCATCGCTTCCTGATCTCTGCTTGCCTGTACCGGGTCCAGTATTTTTCCTGTACTGTCTCTCATCTCAATGATGGTGCCCTGTGCCAGCATTTGTTTTTGACTCTTCATAGGATCCTGGCGGTAATCATTAAAAGCTTTTTTAAATTTGGCTTCGTTAAGTGTGATAAGAGTATGATAACGTTCTTTATCTTTGGTACTTTTCCATTCATATCCAGCCGGAAGTTTCTGGCTGCCTTTTAATTCGAATGAATGAGAATGGGTATTATCTTCCACTTTTACAATTAATCCCGGAAGTCCATAAAATTTGTAGGGCCCATCCTGAATGGGAAGATCTGTAGTGAACCATGCCGTCCATTTTCTACCAGCAAAATCACAAACAGCTTTCTGTGTATTAAATTCTCCTATTTTTTCTTTTTCAGGAAGAATCTTCCAGTTCTGCTTTCTCTTTTCCTCTACCTGGTATTCATCAGAACCCAGAGTAGTAAAGAAGTTGGTAGAATAGTCAGGATACATTTTTTCAATGTTGTAGCGTATTTTGCCTTTAAACTTAAAGTTTCCGAGGTTAATGTTTAAGCTTTGAGTATCTTTTTCAGTGATAGCTCTCATCGTGGAGTCGGACTGAAAATAATCTTTACTGTAAAATTTGGATCCCTTGGAAGCTACTTCAAGGTACATAGTTTCACTTAGCTCTTTATCTCTCGCTGTAGAGTCTGTGATAAATTTGTACTCGTAGATAAATCTTTGATTCTGTGCATTAGTCATTACAGCCAATATAAGGCTGAAGAGAATGATCATTTTTTTCATGGTTAGTTTACTATATTTTTTAGTTTTTTTCTGTTATAAATTTAACAACCTTACACGGATTTCCCACAGCTACTGCATTGTCCGGAATATCTTTTGTGACAACACTTCCCGCTCCAATCACCGAATTATTTCCGATAGAAACACCCGGAAGTACAATCACATTTCCTCCCAACCATACATTATCACCAACTTTGATCGGATGTGCATATTCCAGCCCTTCATTCCTTTGCTGTACATCAAGCGGATGGCCTGCTGTATAAAAACTGCAATTGGGCCCGATAAACACGTTATCACCAAACTTTACTTTAGCACAGTCCAGAATAACAAGGTTATGATTGGCATAGAAATTCTCCCCTACTTTTATATTATATCCATAGTCGCACCAGAAATTGGGTTCTATACAGATATTTTCTTTTATACTACCAATAATCTTTCTGAGCAGTCTGTATCTGTTTTCTGTATCTGAGTTTTTCAGACCATTATATTCCTGACACAGATCTTTGCAGGCAATACGTTCCTGAATCAGTTCTTTGTCATAATTGGCATTATATAAAAGCCCGGCTGCACATTTTTCCTTTTCTGTCATGAGATATAACGTTGGTTGCTATTACTTATTGTTCATTGAAGATACTAAATATATCATAACATGATGAATTGATATTTATCACACTTTTTCTTAATGTCTTTTGTTAAAATAAAAACAGGATGACAAAATGCCATCCTGCAGATATTAGAAAATATATAATTTTACTTGAACAAATCCGGTTCTATTTTATTGTTATTTTTTAATTGATCTTCTTTTGCTCTTTTTTCAATATTCCTGTACATTTCATTCATATCAATGCTTTTACCATCCTGATTTTTCATATTTACAACAGCTCCTGCCGGAAGAGTACTCATGGTTTGCTTCATATCTTTTGTAGGATCAACAAGATAATCTTTCCAGGCTTTTTTAAACTGCTTTTTGCTGATCTCTATTTCTTTACCCCCCAAACCTATTGTAGTGAGGCCAGGTATTTGAATATCTTCCTGCGATGCAGCTTCTGTTTTCTTATTCCCGATCAGGGTCATTATATGTGAGCCTGTGGTATCCTCAATTTTAACAATAAGTCCCGGCAATCCATAGAATTTATAAGGACCATCCTGAAAAGGAATATCTGTAGAAAACCATGCTACCCAACTTCTCCCTCCATAATTGGTGGTTGCTTTTTGCGTATTATACTCTCCGATTTTCTGCTTTTCAGGAAGTATTTTCCATTCAGGTTTTTGATCTTCCGGCATCTTATAGCTGGTATTCCCAATGTTTTCTGAGAATGAAACACTGTAATCCGGATACTTTTTTGTAACCGTTGAAGAAATTGTTCCCGGTTTTATATTTCTTTTGATATTAATACTGCCTCCGAATCCTCCTTTCATCTGCTTTGCAATATCTGCTTTTGTTGCAGAATCTGAAACAAATTTTTCTCGGCTGTAATATTTAGACCCATTTTTATCAATGTCCAGAAACATTACATCATTTTTCACATCTGCTTTATTAGTAGAATCAGATATATATTTATAGTCATAGAAAAACCTGTTGACTTGAGCGTTGGCAAACACTCCTAAAAATACCAGTAAAATCAAATATTTTTTTCCCATAGTGTATGTTTAATTGTATTAAAAAAGGCTTTGCCAATCTGAAACAGACAAAGCCTGATGGAACTTTATTTCTTTGTTTCAATTCTTATCTCCCCTTCTGTCCCTTTTACTAGACTTCCTTTAATAACTCTCATACTTGAAATACTTTCAGGTTTTAAAGTATTAATATCTTCTTTGGAACTCTCTCTTCCGTCTATATAGTATTTGTATCTGAAATCATCTCCGGCACTTACATTAAATTTTTTAACTCCATTCATTGAAATATTGCCATTTCCGTCTTTTTTAATAAAATCAGCACGCATTACCATGACGTTAGGAGAAGAACTCACCATCGTAAAATTACCTCCTCTGAAATTTTGCGCTGTTTTTTCCGCTTCCAGGCGGGCTTTTTCAGCTTCTTTTCTGATTCTGTCCGCATCAATCCTGATTCTTTGGCTTTGTACTCTGATTCTATCTCCTTCAGCACGTGCTCTGTCACCTTCTACTCGTGCTTTTTCTCCTTCTATTCTGGCCTTAGTTGCTTCTTTCATTGCTTTTTTAGCTTCGGCCATTGCTTTGCGTATCTCTTCTTTTTCCTGAGCACTCAGATCACTATAATTAACAACTCTGTTTGTTTTAAAATAGGTTATTTTTGGTTCTTTTGGCGCTTGAGGTGATGCTTGAGGAATTGGCAACTCTCCTATTTTTGCAGCTGCTTTTTCTGCTTTTTCTGCTTTTTTTGCTGCTCTTTCTATTTTTCGAAGCTCTTTTTTACTAAGAGGTTCCATATTCTCGAGCTCCTTCATCTGATTCTTCCATTCTACAGAATTGAAATACTTATCAACTTCAACTTTTGAAGCAATTTCACCTATCTCTGAAGCCAGATTGCTTATTTCTTCTATTTTATCGCTGAAGAGGTCACTTTCGGGATCCAAACCTTCCAGCTCTTTCTCTTTTTCTTTTATTTTCTTTTCAAGCCCGGTTATTTTGGTGTGGTCTTCACCCGATACCGTTTTTAGTTCTGCAATTTTTTCCTGACCCGATTTTTCAGGTCTTATCGTATCTTTTTTGATTTCTGAAACTACTTCTTTTATAGAAAGGTTTGTTTCTTCAATTTCTCTGTTTTTAGCATTTACCAGATAAGCAAAAGCGATAGAGAATACAACCGGTAAGGCAAAAATTCTTCGCGCATATCCGAATTTGGTTTTTGGTTTTTGTAACATCTTAAGTCTTTTTTTAAGGTTTGAACTTAGAAACGGACTGGTAACAGGCAACTGTGTTCCGGAAAAGTGGCTTGCTAAAAGCATCTGCGCAAATGCTTTGGTGTCCGATTGTTTTACGGCTTTTTTATCAGCCAGATATTCATGGATTAGATTAATTTCTCTTTTAATGAGATGAAAGAACGGATTGAACCAGAAAACAGAGGTAATAATCTCGATAAAGATTTTATCAAAGGAATGTTTCTGCTCAATATGTACCATTTCATGCTTTAAAATCTGTTTTCCTATATCAGAATGCAGTGTAATTGTATTCTTCCAGAACAGGTTTTTAAAATAAGAAAATGGAGCTTCAGTAAGGTCTGTACGGTAAAAATTGATCCCGTCAAAACTTTCTTTCTGAAATTGATTTTTAAACTGCTGGATTTTGAAAATCCCATACAACAGCTTCCCTAAAAAATAGAGAGAAACCAGTCCCAGAGCTGAAAAAATAATGTTAAAATAAAGGTTACCATTGTCTATGTTTTTTTCTGTGTTAAAATTCTGAATCTTGTCAAGAAGCATATACATATCATTATTTACCTCTATCGTAAAATCATCTATTCTGATAAGTGGTAACAAAAGTGATATCACAATTGCACCCAGCAGATAAAATCTGTTATAATGATGGAATGTCTTGTCTTTTAATGACAACTGATAATACAAAAATGTTACACCTGAACATAAAATAGTTTTCCCAAAGTATAAAAGTATGGCTTCCATAGGTCTTAGTCTTTCTTTTTGAGTTCATCTAATAACATCTCAAGATCTTCTACTGTCATTTCATTTTTTTCAACTAAAAATGAAACGGCACTTTTGTAAGAACCTTTAAAATAGTTTTTCACAAGGCTCTTCATGGTTTTCCCGGAGTACTGTTCTTTTGAAACCAGCGGAAAATACTCATGCTGTCTTCCATAGACATGATAGTCTACAAATTCTTTATCCTTCAACACTTTTAAAATAGTAGAAACAGTATTTGTGTGTGGTTTTGGCTCCGGGAAAAGATCAAGCACATCCTTCAGGAAGCCTTTTTCTAATTTCCATAAATACTGCATTACCTGTTCTTCTGCTTTTGTCAGAGTCTGAATTTTCATATTCCGTTCATTTATCAATTAAAGTGATATACAATCATCTCATTCTATATCACTAATAAATTAGTTATACAAATGTAGAAATAAAAATGAATCAAACAACTATTTTTTTAGTGATAAAACATATTAAACAATAATCACTTGAAAATCAACACAATAGAAATAGTTAAAATTTATTAAATTTTTAATGAATAGATTTATTGGCTGTTTATTGTGCAAAAAACTATTCAATAGAGTTATTATTCTATACTAAATAGATCTGATTATTCTAAGATCTTAAACTCTTTTTCATCCTTGTCAGGGTTTTAAACCTTGACAAGGATAAGACTGATCAAAAATAAAGGTTAAAAAAATTCATAATCACAAATGTCAGATTCAAAGTAAAATTTGTCCGATTGATCAAATTTTCAGAAAAACATACTTCAAAAAGTCCTGAAATTTGAATAAAAAACAAAGAGATATGAATCGTTTTTTGAAAAAATTAAAAACAAAAAATATCCTGATGATAGTACTGATTGTCTTTACTGGAATTCAGTTTTACAGACCTGAAATTGTACAAAAGCCTGTGACGGGTGAGATTCATGTGCCTACTGAAGTAAGAGCGATCCTGCAGCGCTCGTGTTTCGATTGCCATTCTAATCAGGCAGATCTGAAGTGGTTTGATCAGATTACACCTGCTTACTGGCTGGTAGCAGACCATATTAAAAAAGGAAAAGAAGGACTCAATTTTTCTGAATGGGATAAACTGGCTCCTCCTGCACAAAATGCCAAACTTTGGGAAGCTTTTAATCAGATTAATCTGAAAGCAATGCCTCTAAAAAGCTACGAATTACTTCATCCCGAAGCAAAACTTTCTGAAAATGATATCCGCATCCTTAAAAACTATGTGACTTCTCTTGCTCCAAAACAAAAGCCTGATACAGCAAAAGTTTCTGCATATAACAAACAGCTTCAGCAAGGCGTCCATACTCAGGTATCCAAAGTCTCGTTCCCTACTGCACTGAATGGGATCAGCTATATTCCTGATTATAAAAACTGGAAACCGATCAGTTCTACAGAAAGGTTTGATAATGGTACCATGCGTATCATATTCGGAAATGATATTGCTGTAAAAGCGGCAAAAGAACATAAAACAAATCCATGGCCGGACGGAACCATATTCGCGAAAGTAGCATGGGATCAGATTATAGACAGTGATGGGAATGTTACTACCGGAGCTTTTAAACAAGTGGAATATATGATTAAGGATTCCAAAAAATTCGCCTCTACAAAAGGATGGGGATGGGCAAGATTTTTATCTCCCAAACTTGAACCGTATGGAAAGACAGCAGATTTCGCCAACGAGTGCATCAGCTGCCACCGCCCTATGAAAGACAATGATTTTGTATTTACCTCTCCTCTTAACCATTAAGCTATGAAGAATCTGATTGTTTATTTAATAATGTGCGTATTTGTTGTGAGCTGCAATTCCAAAAAACAATACGAACCCGTGAATCAAAATGCCTCCCTTCCTGAAAGCTTTGATTTTAATGTCATGAATTTAAAGGTGGTAACCTCTTCCATCAATCATAAAAAACAGACTATGATGACGCTGTACGGCACTGATTCAGCAATTGATGATTTGAAGGATAATGCTAAAAAAGTCAATGGTAAGGAAAGAATACTGGCTTTGGTTACCTGGTCGCAGAAGGATGATCCTTATTGGTATGGAGCCAAAATCCCCAATAACCTTCTGTCTGTAGAAGTTATCAAAAGTAAATTGCCTTTCTCCGAAAACTCAGAAATTCTATATCAAAAATATGAAGGGAAAGAACTTAAGAAAGTGAAGGCAGATGGGACAAACAGAGTTTCTACAATTCTAAGTATGAAACCTTCAATAATGCCTTAACACAGGATTTTAAAATCACATATAAAAAAATAATATTCATTAAAAACTATTAAAAAAAATGGAAAAATTTACATTCAGTTCAAGCCTGGTAACAGGATGTATTTCAGCAGCATTACTGCTCTTCACCTCTGTTGCCTGTTCGAAGGATAATCAGGATGAGCCATCTGATCCTGTTGTTAAAGAAGTACAATTGAGAAATGATGCCATTCTTGGAAATGTCCTGACTGATAAAGAGGGTCACACTCTTTATTATTTTGCCAATGATGCTACCGCCACTAACAATTGTACCGGAGGATGCGAACCGGTATGGCCTATCTTCAATGCAGATAACCTTTCTGCTGAAAAACTAGGTTCCGGATTGGAACTTTCAGATTTTACAACAATAACAACAGGTTCAGGGAAAAAGCAGGTAACCTATAAAGGAAGACCTCTTTATTACTATGCGCCTTTGGTGAACGGAACCAATGTAAAAGAAGATGCAGGGAAAACCGGCGGAGAAAACGTAGGAGGCGTATGGTTTGTTGCAAAACCTGATTATACTATTATGCTTACCAATGCACAACTTGTAGGACATGACGGAAAAAACTATACTTCAACTTATACGGAAGGCACGGGAAAAACGCTGTATTTTACAGATGCTAAAGGAGTAACACTTTATACCTTTAAGAATGACAAACAAAATAAAAACAATTTTACAGCCTCTGATTTTTCGAATAATGGAGTTTGGCCTATTTATGAAACAGATAAAATTGTAGTTCCTTCCGGGCTGGATAAAACGCTTTTCGGATCTATTACAGTATTCGGAAGAAAACAGCTTACGTATAAAGGATGGCCTCTTTACCGTTTTGGACAGGATAATATGGTGATGGGTTCTAATAAAGGCATTTCATTTCCTACTCCAGGCGGTGTTTGGCCTGTACCTGTGAAAAATATGGCAGCAGCTATGCCCTAGTTTTGTGTTTTTATAGAAATCTCAGTGCTAAATAACGGACATGCTGCCGTGCCGTTATTTAGCTTTTGTATCTTTGTGACTGCTTAACTGCCTGATTTTTATTTATGATCTATGCAAAATATATAAATACCAACGGAAGAAAGGTATTCAGGATTGATCCGAGAATCATTCTCTTCAGTGCTCTTTTTATGGGGATTCTGGCTTCAGTACCCAAAATACTTCGTATGCATATTACATTGGGAGAGCTGACGATAGATTTTTCCATCTCCTTTTTATTCTCATTATTTGTATGGTATTTTAATATCTATAGTCTGCCGAAGTTTTCTATTCAGAATATATCTACGAGATTTTTCAATAAAAAACTGGTGGTCAGCTTATCCATCGGAGTAGTTGTCATGGCAGCCATAGTGCTCATTCATCATATTATATTTCCCAAGTATGGATTTAATACTATGGTTCTGATGTACGAATTCCGGGGAGTACTGATCAATCTTACGATTTATATGTTCCTCTACCTTTTGTATCAGACTTATAATTCTCAGCAGATTAAATTTGAACTTGAACAAATCAGAACGGATAATCTCAATGCCCAATATGAATTGCTGAAGCAGCAGATTAATCCTCATTTTTTATTCAACAGCCTCAATACACTGAAGTCTATGATTGACATAAAAGATGAAAGTTCGGGAGATTTTGTGGTGAGGCTTGCGGATTTCTATCGCTTCACTTTAGACAACAGAAAAATGGAGCTTATTCCCTTAAAAAAGGAGCTTACAATACTGGATGCCTACGTTTTCCTTCTGACATCTAGGTTTGAAGATGGTATAGAGTTTAAAATAGATATTCCGGAAGAGATCTTAAATTCTTACATTCCTCCGTTTACACTGCAGCTTTTGTGTGAAAATTGCATCAAACACAATATTGTATCGCTGGCCAATCCGTTAATCATAAAACTATACAGCGATAACGAATATATTATTATTGAAAATAATTTCCAGCCCAAGAATATTCCTCAGGAATCCGCAGGAATAGGAATTGAAAATATCAGAGAACGTTATAAGCATTTTGCTGAAAAGGAACTTACCATATTGCATAATGATCATAATTTCACAGTCAAATTACCCATAGTAGATGAAAGTTTTAGTAATAGAAGATGAGATAAAAACTGCAAAGGCATTGGGACGGATGATCGTTGCAGTACAGCCGGAAGCTACCATAGTACAGTACATTGAAAGCGTTGCTATGGCTGTGGAATATCTTTCTGGCACTGAAACTCCGGATATTATCTTTATGGATATTCAGCTGGCGGACGGAAATTGTTTTGAGATATTCAGTAAGGTCAGGATAAAAATGCCTGTTGTTTTCTGTACTGCCTTTGATGAATATGCGATAGAAGCTTTTAAAAGTAACGGAGTGGATTATATCTTGAAACCTTTTGAGAAAAAAGATATTCAGTCCGCTTTTGAAAAGATCAATGATCTTAAAAACTTTTTTCAGCACGCTCCTTCTCCTGACCGGAAACTGGAAGATATCCTGAATAATCTGACAACAGGAAGAGGAAAAACCAATTTTCTGGTCTTTTCCAATAATAAATACAATAATATTCCTGTTGACAAAATTGCCTGCTTTTACAGCCAGTTTGGAAGTACAGTACTGGTGACTTTCGATCAGAAAGAATATTCAGTTCCACAATCATTGGATGAGATCGGGCAGCTCGTTTCAGGAGCTCAGTTCTTTAGAATTAACAGACAATATCTGATCAACTTTACAGCTATTGTTGAAGTGGAACATTATTTCTCCAGAAAACTTCTTGTCAGCCTGAAAATTACCACTCCGGAAAAGCCATTGGTCACCAAAGACAAAGCTTCCCGTTTTCTTCAGTGGCTTGAAGAGCGGTAAACAATTAACTAAAAGCTGTATATAAAATAATTTAATCTCTGATTATCATCGGAGAAAGCTAATATTTTGCCTGATCAGAAATAATTTTTGCACAGCAATAAACAAACGAGCTCAACTCCAGCTCAAAATAAAGAATAAATAAAATGGATCAAAAAAATACTATTGCAGACGGATTTATTCGCCGTAAATTTGGTTTTCTTGGTGAGGACTTTCTGAAAGAGCTCAAAACCCATGGAATCTACGACAAAATAGAAGCCAGGCAGGAAATTATCCGCGAAGGAGACCGCGTCAAGTATGTTTTGTTTTTAATAAAAGGAGCTATTAAAGTATATTCTCTGAATGATGGCCGTGAACTTGTATATTATTATATCAGTGATGAAGAGAACTGTCTGATGACCTTTTCATCAATTTTTAATAATAACATCAGTAAGGTCTATGCCACTACGGAAGAAGACTCTGAAGTTCTTCTTGTTCCTCTGGCAGTGATGAGCAAGTGGCTGGTAGCGTTTCCTGCCATTAATGCAATATTTTTTCATGAATATGAAAGAAGATTTTCAGCTGTAATGGATATGATTAATGAAGCGATGTTTCATCATCTGGACACACGTGTTTTGAATTATATTAAACGAAAAGTGATTTTAGCAGGAAATCAACCTGTAAAAATCAAACACAGAGAAATAGCAGGAAGTCTGGGAACCTCACGGGAAGTGGTAAGCAGAGTGCTGAAAAAAATTGAAAATGAAGGAAAAATCTTTAAAGATGAAGAAGGTAAAATATGGGCAGCAGATCAAATGCCTTTACTATTAAATAAATAACATAATATATACATTAATATTAAAATCTTTTCTCAATGAAAAAAATACTTTTTATCGGAATGGTGCTTATAGGGATTATAAGCCTTTCATCATTTATTAAATCGGATGACTCCAGAGGTACGAAACCTGCAAAATCAATTTATGATTTTAAGATTGAATCCATCGATGGAGGAAAAATTGACTTTTCTGAATACAAAGGAAAATACATTCTTATTGTAAACACAGCATCCAAGTGTGGATACACGCCTCAATACAAAGGATTGGAGCAGCTTTACAAGGATTATGGTGATAAACTGGTTGTGGTTGGCTTCCCTTCTGATAATTTTGCAGATCAGGAATTTCATGACAATGTTGATATCAAATCTTTCTGCGAAAAGAACTATGGGGTAACCTTTCCTCTTACCACTTCAGTGGATGTAAAAGGTTCAAAAATCACTCCCGTATTCGATTATCTTACTCATAAATCTCAAAACGGAGTAATGGACGCTGCCATAAGCTGGAATTTCAATAAGTTTCTGATCAGCCCAGAAGGAAAATTACTGGAGCATTTTGACTCTAAAGTAGTTCCTGAAAGTGATAAAATCACTCATTATTTCAAATAAATAATCTTTGCAAAACACTACTATCATTATGAGTAGTGTTTTTTTTATCCATGCACATAAAAATATTTTGATAGTGAATGACTATTCAAATGCACAAATTGAATTATATTAACATTTTAAATTACAAAAATCATGTCAATAAAGACCCTGAAGACGTCATTTTTACAACAATGATTCATATACATTATAGAATTGTTAAATTTTATTAAATAAATATTAAAATGTATTTGTTTTAACCGGGAAATTATATTTATTTTAGTGCTTTAAAAATTTCTCATGAAAAGATATAATTTATTGATTGTACTATTACTGCTTATTTTCAATGTTACTACAGCACAAAAGAAGGGTTCTCCTGCTGCCGATCTTAGTATATTAAAAGATACAAAATCAAAAATCGAAGCTACCGTTCCATTGGTTATTCAGCATCTTCAAACGATCTCTACAAAAGAAGGAGATAATAATATTGTGAATAACGGAAAGATTGCTTTGGGTAGAGAATATGGTATTTTAGAGTCTGAATGGTTTTTATACAGAAACAATATGAAAAACTGTATCCTGAACAATTCTTCTAAAAAAGCTAAGAAATGTATGGAATACCACAACAATATGTTGAGAGGTACGATGATCAATTACAACAATTATATTACCAACCTTACAAGAAAGAACGGATATCTGGGTGTTGAAGGAGATACAAAATTTGAATTCAAACCTGCTGATATTGCTACAAAGCTAAGTGAAGCGTATTTCAATGCAAACGATGCTGCGGGAAGAATGAAAGCGGATCAAAAAAGAGACTTTTTAGGACAGACAATGTCTGATGACAACAAGCTTACTCCTTACGCTCAACTGGCACAATAATATTTAAATCATATTTAAAAATAAAAAGAGAACCGCAATTGTGGTTCTCTTTTTTTATTCAAAAGCAAAAAATCTCCGCCGGAAAAAGCAGTTTTGTGGTACTAATCATAAAACCCTTGGGGAAAAAGTAGAAAATTAGGCAGAGATTTTTTTGCATACACTCTACAGATCAACTGTCCTACCCATGATCTGTAAGAGCTTTACAAAAATAGGACTATAGCCTTCTGCTGGCTGAAAATACCTGTAGAATTAAATGTTCAAAACTGTAGAACTAATACTACTTCTCATTATAGAAGTAAAGCACCTCAAAAAAAGATGCTCTACGATTACGTTTGACTCGCTTTGTTCTATTTCCACCAATGGTAGTAATTATGCAATCCGTCATATTCAAACCCGCAGCGTGGATACAGCGTGTTTCCTATATCATTTGTTTTTTCGGTTTCAAGCATCAGCCCACACGCTCCTGTTTCTTCACACCATTGTTTACTGCGGTCAATTAGTGCCACAGAAAGTCCCTTCCCTCTATAATCAGGATGAACAAAAAGATCACTTAACAGCCATTGTTTTTGTAATCTGGTATAATGAAATAATTTGTAAAGCTGTACGAATCCTACGGCTTTTCCGTCTGCTAATGCAAGGAAAATATCGGATTCACTGTTTAAAAACCGCTCTTTGAGAAAAGCCTTCCCTTTTTCAAGATCCGACTCCTGTCTGTAAAAAATACGGTAAAGATTGAACAATTCAGCCGTTTCATCAAGATCCTCAAGACTTGCCTTTTTAATCATGTGATTCATCGTTATATCTATTTTTATTAACACGGCAAAAATAGCTTTAAACAGGACCAGTGATATCATCCAGAATCATATTAAAACCATAGTCCAGATAGACTTACTCTTATCTTTATTAAATCATACAATGAATATCGCACGTTTCGGATTGTATTGTTCTGAAGAACTATAGATTTTTGCAGAATAAAATCAAACCAATGAAAAATATTGTTCATACAATCAAAAATACAGACTGGCAACAACTTACAGAAGCAATGCATCAAAACGGCTATGCTATCATTCCTGATCTGCTGTCTGAAGAAGAATGTGAACTATTGAAATCAGATTACGATCATTCTTCTCTTTATCGTAAAACAGTTGTAATGGCCAGACATCGCTTTGGATTGGGTGAGTATAAATACTTTAGCTATCCATTACCAGAAATTATTCAAACCATACGAACAACAATCTATCCCTATCTGGCTTCTATTGCCAATACGTGGTTTAAAGCTTTACATATTGACACTCAATTTCCTTCAGATCATCAGGAGTTCCTGAACCTGTGTCATTTTAACGGCCAGCAAAAAGCTACGGTTTTAATTTTGAAATATGGAAAAGATGGATTTAACACCTTACATCAGGATCTATATGGAGATGTATACTTTCCTATTCAAATTGTATTAATGCTCAGTGAACCTGATACAGATTTTACAGGCGGAGAGTTTGTGCTTACCCAACAAATTCCGAGAGCGCAATCAAAAGCTATTGTTTTAAAACCTAAAAAAGGGGATGTACTTATTTTTACAACTCAATTTAAACCGGAAAAAGGAACCAAGGGTTACTACAGAGTCAATATGAAACATGGAGTAAGTGAAGTGAGAGAAGGAAACCGCTATACTTTAGGTATTATTTTCCATGATGCAGCCAGTTAGTTATTAAATGTTATAAAAAGATGAATCATGATTCAGCATTCTCAACTATCATCTGAAAATCTGAGAAGTAAAATCCACAGCGGAGACATTTGTTTTGGAGGGAATAAAAAATTGAAAATCTACGGATTACTCAGCTGCCGATCAGGAAAAAGAATGAAGATGGAAAACAGGGTTTTCTTTGCAGATGAAAAAGAAGCTTTAGAAAATGGTTATCGTCCGTGTGGTCATTGTATGAGAGAAGCTTATCAACAATGGAAAAACAAATGAAACAATAATTAATAAATGAAAAAGTGAAGCAATAAATATTGCTTCATCCTGCATGTATAATATACATTTGAAAAAGTTTTAAAAATTACGGAATCCCGTAGTGGTATGTAAAATATTTGTTGCAAAATTGTCCTGTATCATATTCATTAAAATTATTCAATTGAATGTGAAAAATATATTATATTTAAAAACTAAAAAAACAAATGCTTATGAAAAGAAAAATGCATGTAACAAGAATATTTCTGGTGATTGTAACATTATTCAGTATGAATTCTTGTATCCGCGATGATCTCGCTGTTGAAAGTCAATCCCAGCAAAATTCAAAAAATATGTCTGCTAAATTTGCTTCACGGAGTTTTTGGAAAGAAGATAATGTGTATATCAGCAAAGTACAACAGATATTCCTAAAAGTTGCCAATCTGGAACATGTAAGGACTAGATATGGGGAATTGAACTGGGATTATGCCATGACTTTTGGCAATTTTAATGAAACGTATGCTTTAGTACCTATTATTAAAGACAATAAAGTAGTACTTTTAATGGAGGCGGTTAGAACAGGAAATAAAGTATTTTTTTACGAAAAAGATAATAAAGACCTCATTGAATTTTTTAATCTTGCCATGCATTCAAATGTTATAAAGTATGAGGAAGTAATTAATATGAAAAGAAATATATCATCTAAGACAATATCTGCTTTCGTATGTACTACTAGATGGTTATCAATAGGATGTTCTGATAATGAGCCTAATTGTGTGCCTTATGTGAAATCAGTTACCAATTGTGAATATCAGGGAGGCACCGGCATCCCACCAAAGTCATTCGATCCTATTGGAATGGATGATGGGGGAAACGGAAATAATGGGTATGAATATCCTGAAATACCTGAAGAGCAAAATCCATGTTCGAAATTGAAAATACAAACGACCAATACTACTTTCAAAAGTAATATTACTTCCTTACAAGATAAAACAGGAGAATCTCACGAAAGTGGATATAGAATTGGACGTAACCCTGATGGTACCCTGCAAAATCAATTGTTGCAAAATAAGCCAGGAACCAGCCAGGTAGATATGAAAATATTTCCAAATACCACTACCTTAATGCACTCTCATTATAATACATTATATCCTATGTTTTCTCCAGGAGACATTATTTTATTTAATCAATGGATTGTTTGGGCTCAAAATTGGAACGCAGTAGCAACAAATACTCCTAAAATCCCTTTAAATAATCTTACTCTTACTGTAGTGACTAGTAATGGAAATTATTCATTTAATTTTGACGGATCATCTGCAACTGCTTTTCCTAATTATACGCAACAACAATATGATGAGCTAAATGAATTATATGCAAAAATGTTAAGTGAAGCAAGAACTGTTTCAAATGTGAGTGGAACTGTAAATTATGATATGGAGAAATTGGAAAAACAATTTTTAAACTTTATGAAAATTAAAATGAATATGACTGGACTTGTATTATTTAGAAATACAGATACTGGAAATACAAAACTTGGTCTGAATACTAATGGAACTTTAAACGCATCGGAGTGCCCTGAATAAAAACATAAAATTATGAAACAAATATTCTTAATCATACTTTCAATCATTACAATTTCTTGTAAAGCACAGATTTATCCTTTAAATACTAGTTTGGATAATCTTCCTGATAATGCGTACTTAAAAGACACCAATAATGAACTTGATCAATATGTAGGCCTATGGAAAGGAAATTGGGGAGGTAAAACACTATTTTTAGAATTAAAGAAAGTGAAATATTATTATAGTGGTAACAAGCCATTTTACGAAGATAAAATATTTGGTGAAAGAAAAATAATAGCATCAAATGGAGTGATAGAAATAGATAGGATTACAAATTTTGACTACCAATCTCCTGAATTTAGAGGTATTGAAAATAGTTTAGTAAATGGAAACTGGAAAAGAATATATTTTTCTCCAAAAAACATGTGTAATAAAAAAGCTTTTCTTGATATTACAAGTTTTTCAGGTAACCAAATGACTTTACATTTCGAATATTATCCAAGTTTTATTGATGAAAATTGTCAACACAATGCCTATGTCAACCAATATGGTGATTTCCCAATAAATTTTCCAAAAGATATTGTGCTGACAAAGCAATAATTGATAATTAGATAGATATTAAATTGTAAAAAAACTTCTGCTAGTAGGAGTTTTTTTATTAAAAATTACCCCGAAGTCTTTCAAGTTTTTAATAAACTCTTCTATTTCTTCAACTACTGTATTCCCAATGTTCCTAAACAAGAATTAAATCAAAGTTTATTAATTCTAAAAAAATATACAAAAAAATCGGCATAACAATAAGTCATACCGATTTTTTGTTTAGTAGCGGGAACCGGACTCGAACCGATGACCTTCGGGTTATGAGCCCGACGAGCTACCTACTGCTCCATCCCGCGGTATATTTTTAGAGTGTTTACCGAAAACACTTGCTTAGTAGCGGGAACCGGACTCGAACCGATGACCTTCGGGTTATGAGCCCGACGAGCTACCTACTGCTCCATCCCGCGGTGTATTTTTAGAGTGCTTACCGAAAGCACTTGCTTAGTAGCGGGAACCGGACTCGAACCGATGACCTTCGGGTTATGAGCCCGACGAGCTACCTACTGCTCCATCCCGCGGTGTATTTTTAGAGTGCTTACCGAAAGCACTTGCTTAGTAGCGGGAACCGGACTCGAACCGATGACCTTCGGGTTATGAGCCCGACGAGCTACCTACTGCTCCATCCCGCGGTATATTTTTAGAGTACTTACCGAAAGTACTTACTTAGTAGCGGGAACCGGACTCGAACCGATGACCTTCGGGTTATGAGCCCGACGAGCTACCTACTGCTCCATCCCGCGATATTGGATTGCAAAGGTACGAATATTTTTTACAAATCCTAATTTTTCTTTTAAATAAAGGACTTTTATGAAAACTATTTTATTATTTGTATCTTTGTTTTATGGCAAAAATATTAAAAATTTATCCGGACAACCCACAGGAAAATCTTGTGAATGAGGTTATTAAAACTTTAAACAACGGCGGGCTGATTATCTATCCTTCTGATACGATTTATGCTTTAGGGTGTAATATTTTTGATATAAAAGCCATGGAAAAACTGGCCCAGCTCAAAAAAATGAAGCTTGAGAAGTCAAAATTCTCAATTATCTGTAATGATCTAAGCCATCTTTCGGACTTTACAAGACCTATCGACACCTCGGTTTTCAGATTTCTGAAAAGTCATCTTCCCGGACCATTTACTTTCATTCTTGAAGCCAATAAAAGTTTACCTTTAGCTTATAAAGGACATAAAACAATTGGTATCCGTGTTCCTGACCATCCGATTCCACAGCTTATTGTTGAAAAACTGGGCCACCCTATTGCATCTACTTCCATTAAAGACGATGATGAAATTATTGAATATTCTACCGATCCTGAACTTATTGCTGAAAAATATGATCATCTGGTAGATATTGTTATTGATTCAGGGTATGGAGATAATGTGGCTTCCACGATTGTAGACCTTACGTCAGGAGAACCGGAGATTATTCGTCAGGGAAAAGGGATCATTTAATTCAAAGTTTAAAGTTCAAGGTTTAGGGTACTGAATTATGAGTCTTACCGGGAAATATGCTGTAGGGATTTTACTCACGTTTACTATTTTGGCTACTGCCATGCTGTATGCTTTTCCAGCTGTCACAATGATAACCGGAATAAAAGGAATTACAGAAGTCAATTTCTTTCTCAGCAGAATTACGTTATGGATAATTCTCCTTCTCGTACTTCTCTACACTATTTTTATTGAAAAAAGTGCTTTTTTATTTAAGGAAGAGAAAAAATATTCAGCTGCATTTTATGTCAAAGCTGTGCTGAGCTTGTATTTTATCTGTTTGATTGGCGGAGGGATTCTGAATGCAGTCATCCTGTTTTTTATAGAGGAAAAAATAAGCACTAAACTTCTCAACCTTGTACCCATTTTTAGAAATAATTATTTTTTAGTTATTTTTACATGCCTTACAGCTGCTATTGTAGAGGAGTTCCTGATGCGAGGCTATATACAGTCCAGGCTTGAAAAAATCTACAACAATCCCACCGTTGCAATTGTTATTTCATCGGTCTTATTTGGAATTTTACATAGTACTTACGGTACCATAAGCCAGGTTCTCGGACCTTTTTTTATCGGAATCGTATTTGCTATATTTTATAAACGTTATTCAAATATTAAAATTCTGATCATCTGTCATTTTATGATTGATTTTATTGCCATGATGATGATGAATTTTATTGATATTAAACACTTATCTGTATTTTAACATTATGAAAATTATAACATCTCCTGCCAAATTAATGAACGTGGAAAATTCAACAGATCTGTTGAAATCTTCTACTCCAAAATTCATTGAAGATGCAGCATTGATACAATCTTATTTAAAAGAAAAATCGCCAAAATATCTTTCCGAGTTGATGGAAATATCACCTAAGCTTGCTGATGAAAACTGGGAAAGAAATCAAAAATGGAAATCCAAACCTACAGCGAAAGAATCTGCTCCTGCCATGTTTGCCTTTACAGGAGAGGTTTACAGAGGGCTGGATTCCAAAACACTGGATAAAAATGCTGTAGATTACCTGCAGAAAAACTACAGAATGCTTTCCGGGCTATACGGTTTACTGAAACCCTCTGATAAAGTGATGCTTTACAGACTGGAAATGGGTCGCCCTTTTGAATTTGAGCAATACAAAAACCTATACGAATTCTGGAGAGAAAAAATTACAGAACAACTGAATGCTGAGATGAAAAAAGGAGAAATCCTTCTTCACCTTGCCAGTAACGAATATGGGAAAGTAATCGACAGAAAAAAACTGAACCACAAAGTTATTGATTTCGATTTTTACGAATTAAAAGACGGAAAACTGAAGACCATTGTTGTGTATACCAAACATGCCAGAGGCCTTGTAGTGAGATTCTGTGCAGAAACCAATGCCAAAACACTGGAAGATGTGAAAGCCTTCAACTATGAAGGATATAGAATTGATGAAGAGAAGTCTACAGATACAAAACTGGTTTTTACAAGATAAATGACAATTTCAGCATTTAAAAAACATTTCAAAACAGAACTTTCCGGCCTTTATACAGAGTCGGAAAGTATGTTTTTATCGTCTTTGTTTATTCATCAAATCGTAGGTTTTGATCCATTTCAGCAAAGAAGATTCGCTGAGCAGGAACTTCTGATTGATGATGAAGAAAAACTTTATCATCTTGTTTCGGAACTTAGAACAGGACGACCTTATCAGCAGATATTGGGTGAAACGGAGTTTTACGGAATGAAATTCTTTGTGGATGAGAATGTCCTGATTCCACGCCCTGAAACTGAGGAGCTGTTGGAAATGGCTATCAGGGAGATTAAAGATTCAAAGTTTAATGTTCAAGGTTTAAAGATTTTAGATATTGGAACCGGAAGCGGAATTATTCCTTTGGTTTTAAAAAAACATTTTCCAGAAGCGGAAGTTTCATCCATTGATTTTTCTGAAAAAGCTTTGAATACAGCTAAAAAAAATGCGGAGTACCACCAATTGAAAATCCGGTTCATTCATGCTGATTATCTCAATTTTGAACTGGCTGAAAATTATGATATCATCATTTCAAATCCTCCATACATCGGGATTGAAGAAGAGATAGAAATTGCTGATTCTGTAAAAGAGTTTGAACCTAAAATGGCTCTTTTTTCTCCTACTTCAGATGCTTTGATATTTTACAGAAAAATTGCAGAAGATGCTAACAAGTATCTGAAGAATAATGGACTTCTGTTTCTGGAAATCAATCAGAAACTGGGCCCTGAAACGCTGGAATTGTATCAGGATTTTTCTGACGTTCAATTATTGAAGGATTTATCTGAAAACGACAGGTTTATTTATGGAAAGAAATAATTAATTGCGAGTACCATGCTCATCAAATCACACGAAATCAACACGATAAAAATTGCAGAAATTATTTCTGATGACATCATTATCCAGTCTGCACAAGACGGGCTCGATCTAATGGGAGATATCTATTATCAGGGGTTTGATAAAGTTATTCTTCACGAAAAAAACATTACCTCTGAATTCTTTGATTTAAAAACAAAAATTGCCGGAGAGATTCTTCAAAAGTTCTCAAACTATCGTATAGGATTGGCTATTGTAGGTGATTTCGGTAAATATGAAAGCAAAAGCATGAAGGATTTTATGTTTGAAAGTAATAAAACAAGACATGTCAATTTTGTAAGCACTCTGAATGATGCGTTGAATAATTTTTCAAAATAGACTCTTTTTCAATTCTTTGTATTTAAAAATGTGATTTTTTCCTTCGTTTTTTACATATCAACGTCTCAATTTCATCTGTTTTTTAGGATTTCCTAATACAATAGCAAGATTTGCATAATAAAAATAATCTTATCTATTTATAAATTATGTAAAAAATTAAACTAAAATATGTTAATTATTAAGAGGAATTTAGAATTAATTCTATAAACATAAACCTGTGGATATTTCTTTGTATATTTGCAAAAAACACGAGGGAATATGAATCTTACTTATTTAAGAGCTTATACGGCTACATAATCAATTTATTTTTTCGACTAACCGCCCAGGTAGGCATAAGATATTTCTTTATGAAGTATACTTGCTATATCTGTTGATGAGCTTTTGAACAAAAGGTCTCATTTGGCTATTATTTGAGCAGAACAATTCATTGTTTTAATGAATTTGTCAGTGATAACTATTGCCTTTGTAGAATTAAGCCTAAAAATATTCTTTTCCCTAAAAAAACATACACACAGATAAAAAATTATTAAGACATCATGATTAAAAAATTATTTCTACCAATCATTTTTGCCAGTTCATTTTCTTTCGCTCAAGTAGGGATTAATATAGCCACACCTGATCAAAGTGCAATTCTGGATGTTTACAGCCAAAATAAAGGAATGCTGATACCTAGGTTAACCACAGCAAAGAGAGATGCAATTGCGAATCCGGCCAACTCGCTTCTTATCTATGATACCGACAAAAAATGTTTAAGTCAGAATATTGGAACTCCTACTAAACCTGATTGGCTTTGTATCAGCAGTAATGCAGTAAAAATGTTTTATATGCCTAGTGTTTCTTTTGACACTTCCACCACAGCCAATGGTAGAACCAAAGATTTATATACATTGTATAAAACTCAGTTTGGCTCTCCAAAAGCAAAGAGTACCAGTGCTCCCGCTTCAATTCCTTTTTTCCCGTCCAGTAAAGATCTTTACTATTATGTAACAGATGCAGATCCTAATGTATTCAGTAATATTTCTATTTCTGATGATGGAGTGATGACTTATGATGTAAAAGCTGCAGCAACGGACTGTTCTTTTATCAATATTGTTTTCGTTGTTAAATAATTGAGTGATGATAAAAAACAGCTCAATTTTACGATACAAAAGATTTCTGTTTATTTTTTCCTTATTTATTTTCTCACAAAATATTAAGGCACAAAATGAACAGGGAACCGGTTATCCGTACTTTGTTAATTTCACACAGGGATTACAGCCTCAGGAAGCCTATAAGGTTGCTACCAGTGGTGTTCAGAATGATGCAACGTTTACTACAGACGGGCTAAGACTTACCAGAAGTGTCAATAATATTTCGGGAGGAGTTATCCTTGCAGATAAAATTTTCAAAAGTGATCAGGGAATCAAGTTTGAATTCGAATTTGCTATTTATGGAGGAAATACCAACGGAGGTGATGGTATTTCTATATTCTTAGTAGATGGATCTATTCCTAAAGACCAGCTTAATCTCGGATATTTTGGTGGAGGATTAGGATATAGTTTTGTACGTGGCGGAGAATCCACGGAAGGGCTGAGAGGAGCCTATCTGGGAATAGGTCTGGATGAATACGGAAATTTTAAAACAAGTTTTAACCAAGGTGAAAGAGTTCGGAATGGAATATTTGGGGTAACATTAGCCGATGGACGAAGCAATATATCTTTAAGAGGTAAACGTGGAAACCAATATCTTTCGTCTGCAGAACCGGTAGGATATAATGGCTATCCTTTACTTTACAGTACAGCCACCAATGCCTCCCCTTCCAGCAGCAACCGAACGGCTTATCTGGATCCTGCAACTGGAAAATATATTGGTATTAAAAATACGACTCTTCAACAATTCAGCATTGAAAGTGGCGGAACAACAATCCCTCAAAATGAAAATGATGCAAGATTCCGTAAAGCCTATATTACATTAGTTCCCAATCCTGCCGGCGGTTACAATATAACCCTGGAAATACAGCATGGAACTGTAAAAGAAAAAGTGATTGACAATTATTACTATCCAACATCTCTGAAGTACACTGAAACTACTATATCCAACACTACAGTAAGAACTCTGGATACCTCAGCTCCTTCTACTTTCAGAATTGGGTTTGCCGCTTCTACCGGAGCTGCCAAAAATATCCATTTATTGAAAAATTTGGGAGTTACAAGGCCTTATGCTGCGGAAGTAACAGATGATTTGTTTGCAGGATGCCCTGGAATAAAGTCAATCTACTACCCTTTGCTTAATGATGCGGCTTATTCTTCAGCAAGTGGCCAAAACCCGCCAACACTTTCGTATAACAACCTTGATTTTAATTCATTCCGTTTTTTAGATAACAACGGAGCTGTAATTCCTAATATCACAGGAGGTGTTTATACCAACAGCCAGGGAACATGGACCTATTTCCCTACTACCGGAGCACTTTCTTTCAAACCTGCAACGGGATTCACAGGAGTAGCCCAGGTACAATATGATATTAAAGGTGGTGGAAGCAATGGTACTGAAGCACCTTACAATAAGGAAGAATACAGATCATTACCGGCATTGGTACAGGTTAATATTTCAAGTGCCAATAACTGCAGTAAAGCCTGCGTTATTTCCAACAAAAATGTAACTCAGAAAATCACAAGATAACCTGATAAAACCAGCTTTTAAGAGCTGGTTTTTTTATTCCTGACAGAATTTTCAATAAAATACTGTACAGCCTCTTCAATAGCTTTATCAATCGATTGATATTGAATCCCCAACTCCTCTATTGATTTCTGATTAGAATAATAATTAAAGATCTGCAGGGATTTCATATTGGCAGAACTCAGATCCGTTTTTATTTTTAATTTTCTTAAACCACCACCCATTAATCCAAGGAAACTCAAAAGCTTGTTTGGAATGGGGATCATGATTGGATTTTGCCTGGTAATCTGGTTTACTTTCTTAAAAAAATCTCTGTAGCTTAAGTTTTCATTAGCTAGAAGATATTTTTCGCCATTCTTTCCTTTTTCAATAGCATTTACTATTCCGTTGGCTGCATCTTCCACATGTACAAAGTTCTTCCTCCTTTCGGATAGAAAACCAGTTTCTTTTTCCAGGCCCAGAAGATGATTTTCCCGGAACTCGGTTTGCTGTCATAGGCTCCAATCATAAAAGTTGGATTAACAATGATAACGTCAGTATTCTTACCGTTTTTTAAAAGATAATCTTCAGCAGCCAGTTTACTTTGCGCATAGAATGAATGAGTAAAAGGATAAATCTGTGGTGCTTTTTCACTTCCCCAGAAGGCTGTGTTTCCAAATCCTAAGGTATTGGCTGTACTTACAAATAAAAACTTTTTTACACCCATCAATTCTGCATGGGTAAACAGATTCACAACTGCTTCATAATTCACTTTTCTGTATTCGTCATACCGGATGAGATTCTGGCGTGTTTCTGCCGCAATATGAATGATACAGTCAATATCGGTAATATATACTGAGATATCTGACGAAAGGTCTGCTTCCACCAGCTTCAGATTTTTGTTTTCTTCGCCCAGCCAGCTGCTTTTCTGACGCACCAGAGCAGTAACAGAATAACCATTTTGTAATAATTTAAGGATAACATTAGTTCCCAGAAGTCCTGTTGCTCCGGTTACACAAACTTTTTTCATGCTTCGATTTCTCTTTTTATAGCCTGAGTCATTAATGGCAGTTTGATCCATATGGGTAAAATTTTCATCACCAGCCAGCTGATTGGGTTCACCATAATGACGGAATCTTTTTTAAACAATTGCCGGATGCAGTATGAAGCTACTTTATCAGGATTTAAAAGTGTTAATCTTCCCATAAGGCCTTGTTTTTCTATTCTTTCACAAACATCTTTATTCGTTTTCATGGCTCCCGGATTCACAACGCTTACAAAGACATTAGTATCTTTTAGTTCTTCATGAAGTCCTCTCGAAAATGAATGGATAAAACTTTTAGAAGCCGGATATACGGTTTTAAAACCTATGGGTGAAAAGGCTGCCATACTGGAAACATTCAGAATATAGGCTTTGGGTTGTTTTAAAAGGTTAGGAAGCAGCTGATGCGTAATTAGTGAAGTGGCTGCTACATTCACCTGTAAAATGGTGTTGATATAATCAGAAGAAGCTTCTGTGAATTTCTTTGTTCCGTCAAGTCCTGCATTATTAATCAGAATATGAATATTAAAAGAACTGTTGAGCCATTCTGTAAGCTTCATCACATTTTCATGAACTGAAAGATCTGTTTCATAATAATCCACTTTTATCTCATACAATCTTTTGAGATCCTCGGAAAATTCTTTGAGATTCTGATCCGGAAGGCTGATAAGGATGACATTGATCTTTTGTTTTGCCAGATGTTCAGCGAATGATTTTCCGAGTCCCTGACTTGCTCCCGTAACGACAGCATAGGATTCTTGGGTATCCATAAGTTTAAATTTTATGGTACAAAACTATGATGGAAGGTAGGTTTGAATGTTCCGGATTATCCGAACGAACCGATTTTCAAGAAAGAAATTCAAAACACACAGTGTACTGAAAATCAATTATTTAAATTTATAAAAAGTAAAAGTTTATAAACCGGAACTTATTTTTTGAACTCAGAAGGAGTTTGTCCGGTCACTTTTTTAAAGGTTGTATTAAAAGAAGTTTTAGAATTGAACCCGGATTCGTAAGCAACCCCGAGAATGGATAATTTGCTGTTGGATTCTTTCAAAAGTTTTTTGGCATAATCTACCCTGAATTCATTCACATATTGGAAGAAATTTTTTCCAAAGCCTGTATTGATGACGTAAGACAAATGATGGGTAGAAACGGACAGCATTTCAGCCAGTCTGATCAGATTAAGTTCACTGTCAAGATAAGGCTTTTGAAGTTCCATAATTCCTTCCAGTGAAGTTTTAATCTTCAGTAATTCTTCATCAGAAATAAGTTTTCTTTTAACTTCTTCCTGATCGGAATCTTCATCTATAGAGATCAATTCCTGTCTTTGTTTTTCTTCTAAAGGATAAATTTCCTTCTGTTTCAGAGAATAATATCCAACACAGTAAATAACAGATAAAAAGACCGTATTGATAAAGAAATTCAGTGATTTTGGATCATAGAACAGATTATAAATCACGTAAATGATATTCACTATAAGAAGCACCAGAATAATATATTCCAGCCAGTTCAGATTGATTCCTTCGGTATTGGAAGAAAACTGCTGGATCTTTTTCTGATGTTTTCGGATGGTAATATAGGAAAGTGCCGTATAGAAGAGCGCCTGAATAAGGATCAGAATAATACTGAGATATTCAAATGGTTTTGCATATCCCAATTTGATCAATACAAGACAAATCAGAAAAGCTGCCGGAAGGATTAAAAACTTAACCGCTGTAAGTTTAAAAGTAAAGGAAGGATTGGTATAAAACAATACACTAAAGTAAAAAACGATGGGAGTAAAAAACTGAATAAACCTTACCCAAAACAGGGAATGAAACTCCACAACTGAACCTGTGATCAAAAACAGCACCTCATCCAGCCAAAAGGTAGACCACAGAAAGAGAAATATTCCGAACCAGAAATTGGCTTTATGATTTACTTGTAAAGGATTGGCCAGCTTTAGCAGAGAAAGCAAAACCAATGAACCATAGATAAGTATCACGATGAAACTGTTTAACTCTGATGTGTTCATTGGTTTTGATATTTTGATTAAAAATAGTCTTTTATCCTATTCGCTTCCTTACAAAAATTTCATATCCTAAATAAATGAGTGGAAGTGACATGATTCCCAGGAAAAGAATATTGCTCATGGCCAGCTGCGGATGCATTACAATAGAGTAAACCAACCCGAAAAATGCTCCTCCAAGGTGAGCTGCATGCCCCAGATTATCCCACTGCTTAGGATTCAGCATCATATACACTGAGTATCCGAAATACAGGGTTCCAAATAACCATCCCGGTAAGAAATTGACGCTGATCTCATTTGGAGCCATGGCTATGGATGCAAAAATAATTCCTGAAACCGCTCCTGATGCTCCAATTGCAGAGTACCAAGGCTGATTTTTATAAATCTGTAGACTAAATAAGTTTCCAAGAATCATAGATCCAAAATAAAGAATCAGAAATCCTATTTCTCCAAAGAAACTAATAACTACTCCCTGGAAAAAATACAGGGAAAGCATATTAAAAAATAAGTGCATAAAGTCTGCATGCAAAAATGCCGAACTGATAAGTCTTACATACTCTTTACGATTCGCAATTGCTCCGACATTGAATTTATATTTTTCAAATAATGCTGTATTATTGAACCCCATGTAACTAAAAATACATGTAGCTGCAATGATAATGATAACAACTATATCCATTGTGTTCTTTTTATTTTATATCTGAACAGACATCTTTAGTTTTGTCTATTCATTTTCATTATTCCCGTCATCCTGGAACAGATCTCCAATCATTCCTCCATCTTCATCCATATCTCCTGTTGGTTCAGGATCTTCGTATACTTCAGGTTCTTCTTCCACAGGTTCAGGAATGGTAATATTGATGGCTTTTACTTTGAATTTCGTAAACTGGTTTCCAATGGCTTTTATACCTTTTACCGCTATGAATTCATCAATATTGATGGTTTCCGGATCACGTTCTTTCCCTTTATCTTTAGCAAAAATGATTTCTGCAGTAACGTCGTTGGCAACAATTACATTTTCGATGAATGATTTCGGGTGTTCAGAAGGCATAAAAGTCTGCACATTCACTGTATTTTCCAGTAAGAATCTCTTAATGAAATAAATATCTTTTTCTCCGTCGTAATAGATACAGGTGATTGGCTGTGCAGGTCTCCATTTTTCCAACACCAGATATTCATCATCAAAACGGTTACCCAAATCAAAAGACACCAGTTTTACTTCACCATTTGTATTGATGGTCAGGATTTTGTCATCTCCTTTGAAGCTTCCCAGTAGTGTACCTCTTACATCTGCATTCAGCCTTCTTACCGTATCATCAAACCAGATTTTTCTAGGAGCGAGAGTAGAAACTCCTTCTTCCTTCATATCTACTTTCTTTACAGCATACTTAGTCACAAGGTTTCCTTTGGAATCACGTCCTTTAATGGCAAGATCGGAGAAATTGATCTCCATTTTGTTCTTCCTGATTCTAGGATTTGGTTTTAAAAGAACTGTTACAGTTTCTGCTTCCCCATTAGGGTTGGCTGAGAAATAGAGTGTTTCCGAGCCTTTTTTATCTGAAGCTAAAGGATAATCTGTATTTCGTGTAACTCCGGTTACAGAGAATCGTTTCATATAATACGGACCTTCCCTTCCTTCACGATAGATCATATTATAGACGGTTCTCTTGTCGTTTTTCTTCCAAATGGCAACGTGAAGAATATCTTTACCAATGAAAGTTTTCGCTTCCACTTTTACGACCTTCATGCTTCCGTCTTTTCTGAATGTGATGATATCATCAATGTCAGAACAGTCGAACAAATACTGATCTTTTTTCAGAGATGTTCCAATGAAGCCTTCTTCGAAATTCGCATAGAATTTTTCATTGGCTACAGCTACTTTTGTAGCGTCAATAGTATCAAAGATTCTAAGTTCAGTCTTTCTTTGTTTGTCTTTACCGTATTTTTTCTGAATATTTAAATAGTAATCGATAGCATAAGCAATCAGGTTAGCAAGATGGTATTTCACCTGTTCTATTTTACCTTCAAGTGAGGCTATATTTTCTTTAAATTTATCTAAATCGAATCTTGAAATTCTCTTGATTCTGATTTCTGTAAGTTTTAAAATATCTTCTTCTGTAACAGCTCTTAAAAGATGTTTCGTATGAGGTTTTAATCCTGCATCAATAGTTTTTATTACCTCTTCCCAGGTTTTCACTTCTTCAATATCGTGGTAAATCCTGTTCTCAATGAAAATTCTTTCCAATGAAGAAAAATGCCAGCTTTCCTGAAGTTCATGAAGTTCTATTTCCAGTTCTTTCTTCAGTAAGGATACGGTATGATCTGTATTTGTTTTCAGAATATCAGATACCGTCAAAAACATTGGTTTATCTCCTACAATCACACAGGCATTCGGAGAGATTGTCACCTGACAGTCTGTAAATGCATACAGCGCATCAATAGTCTTATCCGGAGAAACATCATTATGAATATGAATCAGGATTTCTACTTTATCTGAAGTATTGTCCTCAATCTTTTTGATTTTGATCTTACCTTTCTCATTGGCTTTTAGAATAGAGTCAATAAGATCCGTTGTTGTTTTGGAGTAAGGAAGTTCAGAAATGACTAATGTATGCTTATCCGTCTGGGTAATTTTGGCTCTTGCTCTTACTTTTCCTCCTCTGTGACCATCGTTATATTCGGAAACGTCAAGATAACCGGCTGTTAAAAAGTCCGGATATAGTTCAAATTTCTTACCTTTTAAATAGGCTACGGATGCGTTAATAAGTTCATTAAAGTTATGAGGAAGTATTTTTGTGGAAAGTCCTACTCCAATACCTTCTACTCCCTGTGCAAGAAGCAAGGGGAATTTTACCGGTAAATCAATAGGTTCATTGTTTCTTCCGTCATAAGACTTTGTCCAATCTGTAGTTTTAGGATTAAAGACTACTTCCAGGGCAAAAGGAGTCAGTCTTGCTTCAATATATCTCGCGGCAGCTGCAGAGTCACCTGTATAAATATTACCCCAGTTTCCCTGAGTATCTATTAACAGTTCTTTCTGTCCAATCTGTACCATGGCATCTGTAATGGAAGCATCACCGTGTGGGTGATATTTCATGGTATTTCCCACGATGTTGGCTACTTTATTGTAACGGCCGTCTTCCAGCTCCCGCATGGAGTGCATAATTCTTCGTTGAACGGGTTTTAAACCGTCATATATTGAAGGGATAGCTCTATCCAGAATTACATAGGAAGCATAATCAAGAAACCAGTCTTTGTACAGCCCGGAAACTTTTTTTAAGCTTTCACCCTCATGCGAATATTCTTCTGTCGTCATCTATTTTATCTTTTTTCTCTTTATTAGCTTTCACTACTTTGTTCAGAGAGAGTTTTAAATCGTTTACTTCTTTGTTACTCAAATAAGAGATCTGGTATTTGAGTATGGTAGAACCATTATTCTTACTGGAAACGGTAATGTATAATCTTTTGAAAAAGAGAATACTGACCACATCATATTTTATCAGTTTGTATTTTGGAAATTCGTCATGAAGAGGCTTGTTTAAAAAGGGAATAACATTCCTGTTTTTAAAATTCAAAGCTTCTCCGTCACTGTCATATTCAAAAATCTGTCTTCCGCTGATATAAAAGATAATCAGCAGCAAAACAGGAACAATAATTAATAAATAACTTTCTTTACCCATCGCATGAAATCTGTATTCATTAGCTGCAAATACAGTTATCCCAAACACTGCAATCATCAAAAGCAGTGTACTCAAAGAGTTATAAATTGATGCTTTATTACGGTTACTTAGTCTCATTTTATTTTTTTGGCTGTGTAAGTATTATAATTTCCTACTTCATCCAAAATTGTGCTTTTTTTCAGTCTGCAATGGCTCTTACAACCAGTTTTTAAGTTATAAGTTTTTTTTTAATTTTCTACTTCATTCAGTATTTCTTTTTTATCAATATCAGTATCATCCTCTACCACAAGGTTTTCCAGGATGAAGGTTTGTCTGTCCGGTGTATTTTTCCCCATGTAGAATTCCAGAAGTTGATCAATCGTCTGGTCTTTTCCTACTACTACAGGTTCTAAACGGATATCTTTACCAATGAAGTGCTTAAATTCGTCCGGAGAAATTTCTCCCAATCCTTTAAATCGGGTGATTTCAGGGTTTTTCCCCAATTCGTTTAATGCTTTTATTCTTTCTGCTTCTGTATAGCAATATCTTGTTTCCTTTTTATTTCTTACTCTGAATAACGGAGTCTGAAGGATATAAAGGTGTCCGTTTTTAATCAGATCCGGGAAGAACTGCAGGAAGAAAGTAATCATCAGCAAACGGATGTGCATCCCATCCACATCGGCATCAGTAGCAATAATTACCTGATTGTATCTCAGATCTTCCAGACTTTCTTCAATATTTAATGCGGCCTGAAGAAGATTAAATTCTTCATTTTCATATACTACTTTCTTGGTAAGACCATAACAGTTCAGTGGTTTACCCTTCAGTGAAAATACGGCCTGAGTTTCTACATCTCTGGATTTTGTGATAGATCCGGATGCAGAATCTCCCTCGGTAATGAAGATCTGGCTCTCTCCTTTTCTTTCGGCTTTCTGATCGTTATAATGCTGTCTGCAGTCACGAAGTTTTTTATTGTGAAGAGATACTTTTTTAGCTCTTTCTCTTGCCAGTTTCTGAATTCCTGAAAGTTCTTTTCTTTCTCTCTCGGAAATTAATATTTTTCTCTGAATTGCTTCAGCTATTTCCGGATTTTTGTGCAGGAAATTGTCCAGTTTACTCTTCAGGAAATCAATAATGAATGTTCTTACGGTAGGTCCGTTTGGCCCCATATCATTAGATCCTAATTTTGTTTTGGTCTGGGATTCGAAAACCGGTTCTTCTACATTGATGGAGATTGCAGCAATGATAGATTTTCTGATATCAGAGGCATCAAAGCTTTTATTGAAAAACTCACGAATCGTTTTTACATATGCTTCACGGAATGCATTAAGGTGTGTTCCTCCCTGCGTTGTATTCTGTCCGTTCACGAATGAGAAATAGGTTTCGGTCTGTGATTTATCAGAATGGGTAATGGCAAGTTCAATATCTTCATCCTTCAAATGAACAATCGGATAAAGAATCTCACTCTCCAGCTCTTCTTCCAACAGGTCTTTAAGACCATTTTCAGAATAATAGGTTTCTCCGTTGAAAAGAATTTTAAGTCCCGGATTCAGGTACGCATAGTTACGGAGCATTCTTTCGATATACTCTTTCCTGTATTTGAAATGCAGGAAGATTTCTCCATCAGGAATAAAAGAAATTTCAGTACCGTTTCTGTCTGAGGTTTCTTTCTCATCAAAGTTTTCTGTGATCATCCCGCGGGAGAATTCAGCAACTTTCATTTTTCCGTCACGGAAAGAACGAACTCTGAAGTAATCTGAAAGGGCATTTACCGCTTTGGTACCGACACCATTCAAACCTACAGATTTTTTAAACGC
Source organism: Chryseobacterium indologenes (assembly GCF_002025665.1). Taxonomy (GTDB): domain Bacteria; phylum Bacteroidota; class Bacteroidia; order Flavobacteriales; family Weeksellaceae; genus Chryseobacterium; species Chryseobacterium metallicongregator. The sequence continues at coordinate 2,836,155 of NZ_CP018786.1, forward strand.
TTTACTGTCGTACTTACCACCGGTATTCATTTTTGAGACAGCGTCTACCACTTTCCCTAGTGGAATTCCACGTCCAAAGTCACGGATGGTAACTTTACCATCGTCCAGCTTTATTTCAATTCTTTTCCCTGATCTCATCCTGAACTCATCAATAGAGTTATCAAGGATTTCTTTTAACAGGATATAAATACCGTCATCAGCGGAAGAACCATCACCGAGCTTCCCGATGTACATACCGGGGCGCAAACGGATGTGTTCCTGCCAATCGAGGGTTCTGATATTATCTTCGGAGTAGGTTGGATTTATTTCTTGTGACATATATGATTTCAGCAAACATACAAAAGTACAAAATTGTCCAAAATTATCCGAATTTTTTCCTCTTGTTTTTTTTCAATATTCTACTACAAACATTGTATTATTCTTAATCAAATTATATATTTACGAAATTATCATTATCATGTGAAAAATTTATTTACTTTCCTCACATTATCTGCAATTTTATTCTTTCCCTCATTATTTTCTTCACAGATCCCCGGGATGGTGAACTATAGCGATGAGGAAGGATTAAACTGCTCCTATACCTATCATCTGAGACAAGATAAAAATGGTTTCATCTGGATAGGCAGCGATAACGGCTTATTCAGATTTGACGGAAAAGAATTTAAACAATACGGTAAGAAAGAAGGTTTAAAGAATATTGATATTATATCCTGTGAGCCTTTGCCCAACGGCGAGGTATTCATTCTTCCCTTCCTGAATGATTTTGCTTATTTAAAAAACGGCCGTGTTATCAATCTGAACATTAATGACTATGTAAAAAATCAGTTTTCAAGCTCTATTCCGAAAGTTACCCGTAATGGAAACCGACTTTATTTTTATGGAAATTTAAACCCTCAGAATATTTTCATCTATGAAAGCGGAAAAGTTAAAAAGATCTCCATCCCATTAGATTACGGGAAAAGATATTTTGCAACGCTCAGGTTTGAGCCGCATACTTACAATCTCTATTTGCATGATTCTCATCAGGGAAATATACTTGTCTACAATATCCTCACCGGAAAAAAGCAATATTTGAAGGCAGAAACCGGAAGTATGATCTGTGAGAAAGATGATCTTTTTGTATTCTTAAATAAAAATACAATTGAAGTGTATCAACTCTCTGCACCCTCAGGCATAAAAAAGATCCTATCTTATGATTGTGGCACACAAGAGAATGTTTTCTACGGACTTATTGATAAAAACAATAAACTATGGCTGAATATAAGTAATGGAGGCGTTTTATATTTCAACGAATCACTGACTGAAAAAAAGATAAACCTTGGTACTCCCATCAAAATACTGGACCGTTATGTGATCAATAATGTTCTTGTAGACAAAGATGATAACGTATGGTTCAATTCACGGAATAATGGTGTATTTTTCATATCAAAATCCCTTTTTGCCAATCATATCAATTTGCCTGTAAAAAGTAATTCTGAGTATATAAAAGCCATTACAAAAGATAACGGAAATATTCTTCTCGGCTACAATCAATCTGCCGGTGCGCTTATCAGTAAAAACAATAAAATACAAAATATTATCCTGGATAAAGGTGATAAAGATGAAAACATCTCGGTATATTTAAAAGGCAATATTTCCATTTTCGGTTTATCAGGTAAAGTTATTGTTCATGATATGGTCAATAATACTTCTAAAAAGATATATTGTTCCTTAAAGAACATTGTCTCTTACACACAGGATTCCTTATTTTTCTGTACATCTGGCGGCTTATTGACCTATAGTTTAAAGACTAAAAAAACAACAACCCTTTTTCAGGAGCGGGTATACACCGTTTTTCCCTACGATAAAGAGAATCTGTTTATCGGCAGCTTCAGTGATCTGTACAAATACAATATCAGAAACCGGAAAAAAACTTTATTTTTAAAGGGATACTATTTTACAGATATTAAAAAATTAGATGATTATACTTATTTGGGAGCAACTAACCTCCACGGGATTATTCTTTTTAATACTCAAGGAATTATAAGAAAAATCGGAAAGAATGATGGATTAATCAATGACCAGGTAAAAAAAATAGAAGTAGAAAATAAAAATACATTCTGGGCAAGCACCAATTCAGGGATATCCAGAGTTGAACTGACAGCAAAGAATCAACATATCAATAACTTCACCCAGACAGACGGACTTCCCTCTGATGCAGTGGCAGGTTGTGTGATAAAAAATGACACCATCTTCATTGGAACTTCTAAAGGACTTGGAATATTTTCCATCAAAAAACTACTGACTCAGGAAAAATTCATTCATAAAAAGGTCGTCATTAATTCAGTATCTATTGAAAATAATGAGCATTATGACCTGCAAAAAAGCCTGACTGCTTATCCCCACAATACCGTTATTTTCAATCTCAGCTTTCTGGATTATACCTCGTTGGGAAAAATAAGCTATAAATATAAGCTGGAAGGCCTTAATAACTCATGGCAGATCAATAATTCTTCTAAAGTCATCTTCAACTCTATTCCGCCAGGTAAATACACCTTCCGGGTTTACGGTTTAGGATATAACGGAAAACAATCCTACGCCTCTTCCGATCTCGCTTTTTATATAAAACCTCTGTTCTGGCAGACATGGTGGTTCAGGCTGATATTGGCCATCATCACCATCGGAACTCTATTGATGATTGTCTTTTCTTACCTGCATAAAAAAAGAAATAAGAAAATGGAAAAAATGGAATATGAAAAGAAGATTGCCGAACTTGAACTTCAGGCCATTAAAGCTCAGATCAACCCTCATTTTATTTACAACTGTCTGAATTCCATCCAATTTTTATTGTATAAAAAAGATTACCGTGAAACAGAAAACTACCTGGATATTTTCGCCAAGATGATCCGAAAAACACTTTATTATTCAGAAAAAACCTTTATGTCTATTAAAGATGAAGTGGAATATCTCACGCTGTATCTTGATATGGAAAAGCTTCGTGTAAAAGATCTTTTTGAGTATAAAATCATCATTTCTGAACAGGTAGATCAAAACTGGAAGATTCCTTCTTTACTGATACAGCCCTTTGTGGAAAATGCGATAAAGCATGGCATTTCAGGATTAAAAGACAGGAAAGGAAAAATTCTTATCAGCTTTGATTATACGAATGTTTCTTTATGTATTACCATTGAAGATAATGGTATAGGAATTTCCAACCAGGAAGCTTTGAAAAAAGACAACTCCTTCGGGGTAAAACTTTCTCATAAAAGGATTGAGACTTTCAAACAGCTTTTTGATACCAATATTTTTTTAGAAATCAATGCGTTTCCGGAAAGCAACAGACAGGGAACGCAAATAAAACTTTATATAAAACCTTATGAGAAATAAAATACAGGCATGCATTGTTGATGATGAGCAAGATGGCAGAGATTATATTGCATTACTTATGGAAAATGAATTTCCTGAAATCAACATAGAATTCCAGGCTTCCTCCGTGGAAGAAGCTTATATTTACCTTATCAAAAACTCTCCCGACATTCTGTTTCTGGATGTTCAGTTAGGTGATGGAACCACTTTCGATTTACTCTCAAAGCTGAATGAAGTTCATTCCCAGATCATTTTCATCACAGCTTACGAAAATTTCGCTATTCAGGCGATTAAAAATGGAGCTACAGATTATCTTTTAAAGCCTATAAAAAAAATGGATTTTATGATTGCTGTCAATAAAGCCCTGGACAATATCAAAAAAATACAGACTCCCAATCATACTCTTCTTAAAGATAACAAAATTGTTCTTTCTACCCTTCAGGGATTTAAGTTGGTAGAAATATCCAATATCATCCGCTGTGAAGCAGATTCAAGCTATACCCTTTTTTATCTTGCCGATAAATCAAAAATAATGGTATCCAGAACGCTTCATGAGTTTGAACCCATTCTGATGGAACATCATTTTTTCAGGATACATCATAAGCATCTTATTAACATTAATCATCTTCAGGAATATATTAAAGGCAGAGGCGGACAGGTAGTAATGAGTGACGGATCCGTTCTGGATGTCTCCTACCGCAAGAAGAATGACTTCCTTTCCACCATAGGAAAACCCGAATAAAATATTTTCTTTCGCACTTACTTATTCAACCTCCGCACTTATTAGTTGGAGCTGTTTTTTGTTAAGACTCTTCTCTACTTTCGTCATGTTAAACAAAAAAAAATTATCATGAAAATCACTAGAAAAGTACTCAAGAGAAATCAAATGAGATCCATTGCTGGAGGAACAGCATTTGTTACCCCAAGCAACCCCGGAACAATCCCTCAACCCCAGCCTCCTATTGCATCTAATCCGCAACAACCTATTGGAGGACTTCCTTTTATTTATACCATGCCATGGAATGGACTTCCATGGATTGAACCTAAATAATAATGATTTTAAAAATACATTCCAGTCTGCCGATTGGAATGTGGTTTTTAAAAGAAAAAGTTTCCGGCAATCTTATTCCGGACCAGAAAATAATGTAAAAACTGAAAAAATTAACCCATGAAAAAAATAGTACTCTACATGGCTTTGGTTTCTCTTTTATCCGCATCCTGCTCTGATGTGATAGAACAGTACGAAACTGAAGCTTCCAATTCCCAACTCATGAACAGGGATCTCACTTCAGAAGATGAAACAAAATATGCTGAAGAGGGAGAACCTACCGTATTAGGAGAACAGCTTCCTATTCCATACACGATTGAAAACATGATGGCTGCCTACAAATCATTGCTGGCTGAGCCAAAAGCAGAAGGCAACAGATCATTGACTGCTGTAAATATTCGCTCTACACACAAATACATTAAATTCAATCCGGCAACGGAAGATGAACTGGAAACACTACAGCAATCCGATCTTATTCTTTATGATTATCCACTTGATAAAGAAGTATTGGTAGTCGGTAAATTCTATCATGATCCTGATGTTCCCGCCGATCAGCCTACACCGCAATATGCAACGGTGAGGAATGAGACAGCCTTACCTGCCGGGATTAGCTATGAGATTCTTCAGGAGGTGTATCTTCCCGAAGAGGATCTTGAGCTCTTAGGCACTGGTAATATGAATTATAAATTCGTCTATAGCCTGGTCCATAGGGCAGAAAATATATCCGGTTTCACACCTTGGGAGCCCAGCGACTATAAGCCCTGGGATAACATAGGAGAACCTGGGCAATGGTATCCCAATCCAAACCCAAATCCCGGAGGAGGAGGAGGCGCTCCAATATATGGTACCATCCGAATTTTCGATACAAGATTAAATACACTGATCCCTTTTGAAGGCGCCAAAGTTACCGCTAAAAGAGGTTTGAGAACAAGAGAAGGTATCACCAATGCAAATGGCCAGTACGGATTGAGCGGCACCCCTTTTCCCAACAACAGAAATGTAGATTTTAAACTGCATATGGATAGAAAGCATTTTGTAATAAAGGATAACATGGTCAGCCCGTCCAATGTAGTCCGAAATAATATCAAAAGTAATCATTGGAGTCATGACATTATGCCTGGCTATGAAAATATGCAGGGCCACATGTTCAGAGCAGCTTATCGCTATTTTTATAAAGATATAGGAGGCCTGCAAAGGCCTGTCAGACCTGGTGGAAACCGTTCACACATCATAGCTAAAAATACCGCTAAAAATTGGCAGGGAATCAATTATGTTCTTTTTCCTTACCTAAAAATAGCAAGGTTTCAGCCCGGATCAACAACGGAATATCAGTCTGATGATTATTTTTCAACCACTGTACATGAACTGGCCCATACATCTCATGTGATCAAGATGAACACCGGTTTAGTTCAGTATTCACAGGTTAATTCTATGTTGCAGGAAAGCTGGCCATGTGCTGTAGAATGGTTTGTAACAGGAATAGAATATAGAGAAAGAGGCATTGCAAATTATGGAACGCCAAATTATAATCCATCTAATCCTCCTGTATTTCCTAATCGTTTCGGATATCAGTTCTGGAGTTTGAATACAAGTTCTGACTACACCAACTTATTCATTAATTTAGTTGATAATTTCAATGAATTGGGACAGTCATTTAGCCCTCAACCTATGGGAACGGTCAATGATCAGGTTACCGGCTATACCTTAGCAAATATTGAAAATAATTTCCTAAAATATTGTTATGGATTAAGCAGTTTAAGTGTTCAGCTTAAGGCGAACAGGCCCGCTGGAGTAAGCAATGCACAGATTGATTTACTATTAAGTTCCTATTAAATTTATTCCTTTTAAAATAATGACCATCCTTTTATGAGGATGGTCATTTTATATCAATTTTACATTGTATACAATTTCTTCTTTTCCAGCTGCCCAATCATATTTTTCAGCATTGCTGGTACAATCAGTCTATGGAAAGGCCGAACGGGTAAAAAATAGAGAACTCCCAGCCAGTTATGAAATTTTACCGTCGTTGATATGGTAAGGGAGTTTTTATTGATCTCTTTTTTATTCTTGTCTACGAAAAGAGAAACTCTGAAATCCAGATGCTTATCATCTTCTCCCAGAACAATTTCGTTATTGGTTTTATCAAACACCTTAAAAAGTCCTATACGCTCTCCTATTTCGCATTGAAAATCCTTCTCGGTTTGTTGTTTTTCTGCTTCATATCCGGTTTTCAACCCGAATAATCCCATTATTTTATTTCTGAAAGCAAACATTTTCTTTCCCCATTTTGGTCCGCTTGTAAAGAAAGTTTTTCCTATTTCCGAGATATCAATATTTCGACCGTCATTGGCAAGTTCTCCCTGAAAGCTATCCATATAATCGAAATCTTTTTTCCCTTGAAACAAAATAGACCTTTCAGGAAACCCTGTCTTCTTAATCTTCATTGTCATTGTTTTTATGGTTGTTGGTCTAACAAATGTAAGTATCTTTTCATTGGTTTAAAAGGAAAATTCAAACAATTGTTTAAACCATTTCTATAATCTGGAACTTACTATTTGATCTTAAAATTTTTCTAAAAACTTCATTAAACCTACTGTTTGCTAATTTTTATCTCCTTAACTTCAAACTGTTTTAATTATTTCATTAAATTCGGTCCACAAAACTGTTTTTATGATACAACTTCCTTTATCAAAACTTTCCAATGTAGGAACCACTATTTTCAGCCAGATGACTCAGCTTGCCAATGAAAATGAAGCCATCAATCTGTCTCAGGGTTTTCCTGATTTTATGCCAGATTCAGAATTATTAAATCATGTAGATCATTTTATTAAAAAAGGCTTCAACCAGTATGCACCTCTTGGCGGAATGATTAGCTTAAAGGAAGAAATTGCACGAAAAATTGAAAACAGCCATCAGGCAGTTTACCATCCGGACTCTGAAATAACAGTTACTGCGGGTGGTACTCAGGCAATTTTCACGGCTATTGCATCATTTATTAAAAAGGATGACGAAGTAATTATTTTTGAACCGGCGTATGATTGTTATGAACCTACGGTAGAACTTTTCGGAGGTATTGTCAAACGATTTGAAATGAAAGCTCCCGATTATGAAATCAACTGGGCGGAAGTAAACAATCTTATCAGTGAAAAGACCAGGATGATCATTCTTAATAATCCTAACAATCCTTCAGGAAAAATTCTGAAAGAAAATGATATCCAAGAACTTATTACGCTGGTAAAAGGAACTTCTATTCTTATTTTGAGTGATGAAGTGTATGAAAATATTATTTTTGATGGAAAACAGCATTTAAGCATCTGTAAATACCCTGAATTGAAAGAAAGAAGTCTTCTAGTGGCCTCTTTTGGTAAGCTTTTCCATGTTACCGGATGGAAAGTAGGCTATTGTGCAGCACCTGAAAGCCTAACGGAAGAATTCAGAAAAGTACATCAATTCAATGTGTTTTGTGTAAACACTCCTATTCAGCTGGCTCTGGCAGAATACATGAAAAACGATGAACATTATACTTATCTGAATCAGTTTTTCCAGGAAAAAAGAGACTTTCTGAGAAAAGGTCTTACAGGTACATCGTTCGAGCTTCTGGATTGTGAAGGGACTTATTTTCAGGCGGTGAAATATGATAAGATTTCGGATAAAAATGATTTTGATTTTGCTTCAGAACTTACCATCAATCATAAGGTGGCCAGCGTTCCTTTCTCTTCATTTTATAAAAACAAGCTGAATGAGAATGTGATCAGGTTGTGCTTTGCCAAGAAGCAGGAAACCCTGGAAAAGGCTCTTGAGAATTTATCAAAGATTTAATACTTTCTGATTAAAACAAAGAGGTAAAGAGATTATGCATAAAACTCCGGAAATGTTTCCGGAGTTTTTTTTTCTATTCACAGGTGAATTTTAAATTAGCGGAGAAAGCAGTCTGGCCAGATGTTCAAAAAAAACTTTGAATTTTGACCTTTTTTTCCAGGTATCAAGGAAGATTTCTTCACAATCATTCATATCCTCAATAAAAAGGTTTTTAAGCTTCTGATTAATTTCAGCATCAAAGATTAATGTATTCACCTCAAAATTAAGTTCCTGACTTCTGACATCCATATTCGCGGTTCCTACAGATGAGAAATGGTCATCAACAATCATTGTTTTGGCATGAATAAACCCTTTTTTGTAAAAGAATACTCTCACTTTGTTCTCCAGAAGTTCATCATAATAGGAATAGGCTGCGGCATTCACCACCACAGAGTCTCCTGATTTTGGTACCATAAGCCTTACATCAAGTCCGGAAAGACCAGCCTGCTTTATAGCGTTCAATACCGTTTCAACAGGGATAAAATAAGGCGTTACAATATATACTTTTTTTTGGGCAGAAAGAATTGCCGAACTGGTGCTCAACACAATGGAAGGTCTGGTATCAGGACCACTTGCAGCAACCTGAACAAGAGAACTTCCTGCTTCTGCTTTTTTATAATCGAAATACGAAGTTGAGATTTCGGGAAATTTTTCAGTAGCAAAAACCCAGTTGCTGAAAAACAAAAACTGAAAATAAAAAGCGGCTTCTCCTTTAATATAAAGATGAACGTCTCTCCAGTACTGTTTTGGATTAGGATTGATGTATTTATCCGAAACATTGATGCCACCTGTAAAAACCTCAGTCCCATCTACAATGATGATCTTCCTGTGATCTCTGTAATTTACTCTGTTCGCAAGAAGCCTGAAAGTAATTTTGTTGACCGGAGATACTTCCACTCCTGCTTCCTGTAACTTTCTTAAAAACTTCCGGCCTAATTTTCCACTTCCCAGATCATCATAAAGAAAACGTATTTTAACACCTTGCTTTGCTTTCCTCATCAACAGATCAGCAAGCCTGTTTCCGACGTCGTCATTATCATAAATATAATATTCCAGATGGATATGATGTGCTGCCTTTTCAAGTACTTCAAAAACCTTTTCAAATTTAGCCTCACCATTGATCAGGATTTCCGTATGATTTCCCTGAGAAACAGGTGCATTACCGGCATTGTAAAGAAAATTAACAGTGAGCAAAAAATTCTGTAATTCTTCCTGATGAGCAATCAGTGTTTTATGATGGGTTTCTTCAATATATTGCTGTACTTTTTGATATATCTGCTCATTGCGTTCTATTTTGAAGGTATAAAATTTATTCTTTCTGAAATTGACTCCAAAAACAAAATAAATGATGATTCCTACCACCGGAAGAAAAATAATAAGGAGAAGGTAAGCCAGTGTTTTGCTTGTATTTCTGGTATCCATAATGATCTTAGCTGCCAGGAAAATAACCCCGAGAAGATAAAGGGCCTCAAGTCCCAACAAAATGTATGGATATTGATCAAGAAATTCTTTAACCATATTGACTGATCTCTAGGTTAAAGATAGTGAAAAAGGCCAAAAAGGAAATTAAAAATTTCTCTTTTTGGCCTTTTAAAGTTCTATAGAAACATTCCTCCTGAAACTTCTATTCTTTGTCCATTGATCCATCTTGCATCTTCTGTACACAGGAAGGCAACCACTCCACCAATGTCATCCGGAAGACCTACTCTTCCCAGCGCTGTAGCACCTGCCACCATGGCATTAATCTCTTCATTGTCTCTTACTCTTCCGCCACCAAAATCTGTTTCAATAGCTCCCGGAGCTACAACATTGGCTTTGATTTTTCTCGAACCCAGCTCTTTAGCCATGTATTTCGTCAGCATTTCTACACCTGCTTTAATTGATCCATAAATAGAAGATCCCGGTGTTGCAAATCTCGCCAACCCTGAAGAGACATTAATAATACCTCCTCCATCATTGATAAACGGCAATAATTTTTGAGTCAGGAAAAATACCCCTTTAAAGTGAATATCTACCACATCGTCCAATTGTTCTTCCGTTACTTCTGTAATCGGGGAATATAAGGCTGTTCCTGCATTATTGATCAGGTAATCAATATGAGTACTTCCTGTATTTTGCTGCAAATGATCTGTTACGTTTTTTACAAAAGCATCAAAGCTTTTAATATCTTTTGTATCAAGCTGAAATGCTACAGCATTTCTTCCCATTGATTTGATTTCATTAACAACAGCATCAGCCTCTTCTTTGTTACTTCTGTAGGTAATAATAACATCTAATCCTTTTTGAGCAATTTTAAGTGCTGAGTTTTTCCCTAATCCACGGCTTCCTCCGGTTACCAGTGCAATATTTGTTTTTGTGTTCATTGTATTTTGATTATTTTGATGGTACAAAGTTGGGATATTTTCAGACTGAAGTGTTTGCTTGAATCAATCTGAAATTTGCAAAATTCAAATCAGGAACGAAATTCCAATGGGGTAAACGTTGTTTTCCTTTTAAAGAAATTGGAAAAATGGGCAATCTCCTCAAATCCCAGCGCATATGATATTTCTGAAACATTCCATTTCGTTTGTTTTAAGAGTATTTTAGCTTCCTGAATAATCCGGTCCGAAATAAATTCTGTGGTTGTCTTTCCGGTGCTTTCTTTTAATCTTTTGTTTAAGTAATTGACATGAACAGCCAATCGGTCTGCATAATCTTTTGCAGTCTTCAATTGCAGTCTCTGTTCCCATGATTCAATAGGAAACTGTCTTTCCAGCAGCTCTATAAATAAAGAAACCACTCGCATGGATGCATCATTTGAAGCCGATATTTTGGATGCAGGCTGTAATTTCTGTCCATAATGAATCAACTCCAGAACATAGTTTCTGATCAGATCATATTTAAATACATAATCTGAATCTATTTCTTTTTTAATTTTTTTAAAGAGGCTTTCAATCTCTTCTGCAAATTCATTATCAATTTCAAAGACAGGCACTCCTCCCGGCTGAAAGATAGGAAGATCTTCAAGATTGTAGTAAGATTTATCCTTAATGAAGAAGTCTTCCGTAAATACACAGAAACTTCCGGACTGATCCGGATCTTCAGGAACCCAGTGATACGGAACTTTAGGAGTTGCAAACAATAAGGCATTCTGTTGTATTGAAATTACTTTGTCTGCATATTCTGCTCTATTTCTTCCTTTTATAAAGCTGATTTTATAGTATTTCCTTCTGTTATAAGGCATTTCGGAAGTGGCCTTTGCTCTTTCTATCGTTTGGGCAATATCAAAAACATTAAAGTGACCGATGTCTTTATGCAATCCTTTTGGAAAAATACTTTCGAGATCTTTTCCCAGCTTGGCTGCCATCTCTTTATAAAAATCTTCCAGTGAAGTGTGTGCTATTTTTTCCATTACAAATGATTTGTAAAATTCAAATATACAAAGTTATGAAATAACCTACTTTGAATTGATTTTGGATGCCCCTATCTGAACTCTAAACTTATTTTTAAATTTCAAAACCATCCACTCAATATGTCAGTTTAAAACTTCAACGAATTTATTAATCCAACTTAATATTAACCATCAATATCCGAAACAACATTAAAAAAATATTTATTTTTTCTATACACAGTGATATAACTCATTTATTTTTATTACTTTAGTCAAAACTAACCTATTAAAAATCAAATCAATGAGAAATCAAATCAGTCAAATCGGAAAAAAATTAAACAAAAAAGAATTAAGAACTATTAAAGGAGGTCTTATCAACTGCATGGAACCAGTTCTTTGCCCTACCCCTTGTGAGCCTTCTTCTGATCCCTATGGATGCACAATCATTTCTCCAAAATGTGCACAGAAAGAGTGCAGACCACAATTATAATTAAAGGGCCATTTTATAAACAAAAAAACTATGAAAAAGATTGAATTAAGTAAAGGTAAAAAGCTTGAAAAAAAACAATTAAAAATGATTCAGGGAGGTATGCTGGATTGCATGGAGCCAAGACCATGCACAGAATTCCCATGTGAAACCTATCCTCCTGACGATGTCAGAAACTGCACCAAGATTTCTGTTGGCTGTGCCCAAAAAATCTGCAGACCACAACCCTAAAGATAGCACTCATTACAAAAACAAAAATTAAACAGTATGAAAAATCAAGATTTAACTCACGGAAAAAAATTGAACAAAAGACAATTAAGAGTAATAACCGGAGGAAAAGAAATGTGTCTTCTTCCAGACCTTACCTGTAAGAAATTTTCTTTTGCCTGCGCAGAATTACAGTGCCAGCCAGGTATTGAATTGTAATAAGTCAAAAAAAACTAAACCATAAAAACTTTAACGAATGAAAAATCAATATTTAAATAATGGTAAAAAACTGAATAAAAAACAGTTGAAAACCATTAAAGGAGGTGTCATGATATGTAGTACAGGTGGAGCAAACGGCAGAGTATGCGCACAAATCCATCCATCATGTTATGAACCAGAGTGTAGAAGTGGCCAGGCAGAATTAAGATGCACAGATATAACTAATAATTGTGTTGTCTTCTCTCTATCCTGTATAGAGCCAAAATGCCGGTTTGATATAGGTATCCCACTTTAAAAATAAAAATGCTGCTCTCTAACTTCAGGGAGCAGTAATTTTTAGTACCTGTTCCAAACATCAAAATATAAACAGACAGCCAACATTATTAATTTAAAGCAAAAAACGCTCCCAAATACATGGAAGCGCTTTTTTAATATAACTAACTTTAATACTTTTCTTATACGTTGAATCTAAAGTGCATGATGTCACCATCCTGTACGATATATTCTTTACCTTCTACAGAAAGTTTTCCGGCTTCTTTTATCTTTACTTCAGAACCGTAAGTAATGTAATCGTTATACTTGATTACTTCTGCACGGATAAATCCTTTTTCAAAGTCTGTATGGATTACTCCTGCAGCTTGTGGAGCTGTCCAGCCCTGTCCGATAGTCCAAGCTCTTACTTCTTTTACCCCAGCTGTAAAATACGTCTGAAGTTTCAAAAGATCATATGCTTTTCTGATCAAACGGTTAACTCCCGGCTCTGTAAGACCAAGTTCATCAAGGAAAATTTCTCTTTCTTCGAACGTTTCAAGTTCATTAATATCCGCTTCGATCTGTGCTGCCAGTACTACTACTTCAGCACCTTCGCCTTTAGCCATTTCTTCAATCTTAGCAATCCACTCATTTCCGTTTTTGATAGAGTTTTCATCTACATTACAAACGTAAAGGACCGGTTTATTTGTCAACAATTGAACTTCTCCGATGATTGATTTTGTAAAGTCATCAGTCGCAAATTCTCTTGCATTCTTACCGTCTTCAAGAAATTTCTGTAAATTCTGAAGGGTTTCGTAAGTAAGAATATCTTCTTTCTTCCCTGATTTGATGAATTTTTTAGCTTTTTCAACTGCTTTTCCTACGGTTTCAAGGTCTTTCAGCTGAAGTTCTATATCAATAATTTCTTTATCTCTTAATGGATCTACTGAACCTTCTACGTGAACGATATTTCCATTATCAAAACATCTTAAAACATGAATAATCGCTTCACACTCGCGGATATTAGCCAAGAACTGGTTCCCCAATCCTTCTCCTTTGCTGGCACCTTTTACAAGACCCGCAATATCAACAATTTCAACTACAGCGGGTAAAACTCTCTCAGGTTTTACGATTTTCTCCAGTTCAAACAATCTCTGATCTGGTACAGAAACCGTCCCAAGGTTCGGTTCAATAGTACAGAAAGGATAGTTTGCTGATTGAGCTTTTGCATTGCTCAGACAGTTAAAAAGAGTTGATTTACCTACATTCGGTAAGCCTACGATTCCACATTTCATATTGTAAAATTCAAAGTTTAAGGTTTAGGGCAACTCAAGGTATCTTCAACTTTAAACATTGATCTCAGAACCTTGAATTACGAGTGTGCAAAGATAGTGATTTTTAAGAGAGTTTCATAATAAAAAAATCTGTCAGTATTCTGACAGATTTAAAAGGCTTAGGTTCACCAGGTGTTTTATGGATTGTCTCCTGTGGCATTCTGAGCCAGCGGAACATCATTAGGTGCTTCCTGTAAAGTTTTATCTAAAGTAAATAAAGATTCGTCAGTAGCTCTGTCGCCGCCTGCGATTTTCAGTTTATCAATTAAATTCTGAGCTAATGTTTCTTCTTCAATCTGTTCCTGTACAAACCATTGCATAAAATTCCAGGTAGCCCAATCTTTTTCCTCCATAGAAAGGTCTACAATTCTGTAAATAGCGGTGGTATTGTCAACTTCATGTTTAAATACACCATCAAAGCAAGCGGTAAGACTGTCCGGATCTGCAGGAGGAGCAGGAATAGCATCTACTTTTGGTTTTCCACCTCTGTTTAAGATGTATTCCATGAATTTTATGGAATGATTTCTCTCTTCCTGAGCATGGCGGTAAAGGAAGTTTGCAATCCCCTGATAACCTTTGTCATCAGCCCAGATTCCATACGATAAAAAAACGTGTGAAGCATGAATTTCCTTGTTCATCTGGTCACTAAGTGCTTTTTCCATGTTGGTGGAAAGTCTTTTAGTATTCATAATGTTATATTTTGGTGATTATGGAATTAATCATGCAAAAACAGTTCCGATAAAGTTCTTATTATACTTAAAAACACATCTGCAATCCAGAAACAATACTGATTATCAATGATTTAAATTAATAATTTATAGTTATTCTAAAATAAAAACCAGCTCTAGAGAACTGGTTTTTACATTTATTATTGAGATTGCTTCATTTAAAGGTTCACAATGACATATTGGGAGCAGATTTTTAATCCAACTATTTAATTTTTCGAGCTGTATAATCACTTTCATTCCCTAATCTGTCGATGGCTTTGATTGCGACTGCATTCAATTTTTTTCCGTCTTTAGATTTAGGAATTTCTTTTGAAAGGGTATCCAGCGTTAAAATTTCTGTTTGCCATACACCGTTATATTGAGTGAAAAGTACCCATAAAAATACATCAGCGACATTTTTTGTGCTCCAGCTTGTCTGAGCAAAGCTTCCATTATCAGCAATAAACAAAGTAGGAGTTTGCAATGGAACTGTTTTGATCCATGGAGATTTCGGAACTAACGCTTTTTCATTATATGGCCCGGTTTTCAAAGCAGGAAGCATATTGGGGTTTCTGGTCAATCCGGCAATGCTCCAATGAATTTCTCCGGCATCATTTTTAAGGATATTTCTGGAAATAGCGATCTGATTTTTGATTTCGGCAGGACGGTCTGATACTTTAATCTCAACAGTATTCAACCCTGGCCAAAGGTGGCGGTTCATTGTATTTTCAGATTGCCACCAGCTTAACAAGGCTTCAAAGCTTTGTCCTTTGGAATCTACCGGCCAGTACAACTGTGGTGAGAAATAATCTACCCAACCTTTATTTAACCAAAGTTTAGCATCTGCATACAGTTCGTCATACTGAGAAGACCCTACAATTCCTGCAGGATATCCGGGTTTCCAAATTCCAAACGGGCTGATTCCAAATCTTACACTATTTTTTTCTGCGTGAATTTCTTTATAGATACGTTCTACAAATTTATTCACATTATCTCTTCTCCAGTCTGCTCTGGATAAAGTTCCTCCACTGCTAACATAGGCGCTCCAACTTGCATTATCAGGAAAATCCGCACCTTTATTATAGGTAGCATAAGGATAGAAATAATCGTCGAAATGCACAGCATCAATATCATATCTTTTTACAATATCTTTCACCACATTGGACACATGGCCTTGCGTTTTCGGATTAGCCGGATCAAACCAGTACATTCCGTTCTTTAATCTTACTACAATATCAGACAGCTTATTGGCCATCGACAGGTTATTAACAGCTCCGCCATTCGTATGGTGTGCACGGTAAGGATTTAACCAGACATGCAATTCCAGCCCTCTTTTATGAGCTTCTTCAATCCAGAACTGAAGCGGATCATAGTTTGGATATGGAGACTTTCCTGTTTCTCCGGTCAGAAAGTAAGACCATGGTTCGATATTACTTGTATAAAGTGCATCTGCGGAAGGTCTGATCTGGAAAATAGCGGCGTTGAAATTATTGTCTTTCAGCATATCAAGCATACTAATAGCCTCTGCTTTCTGCTGTTCCACCGTGAGATCATTTCTTGAAGGCCAGTTGATATTGGCAACACTGGCAATCCATGCTCCTCGGAATTCTCTTTTGATTTCCGGAAGATTGGTTCTGAAGTTTTCTTCCGTTGAAGCTGCTGTTCCTGTTGTAGGTTTTGTAGCTGTTGGATTTACTTTTGGAGGATTTGTATTGTTGGTTGGTTTTGTCGGATTCTTTGTGGAAGGTGTTTTTACAACATTGTTCTGAACGGAACATGAGGTAGTGTAAGAGGCAAAAAAGCCCAGTAAAACGATAAGTTTTAATTTATTCATTCTCATAGTCACAAAACTACATTAAAATTTATTTTTATTCTTAGAGATTATTATGCCAAAATAAGCATTTTAATGGGTTGGCATAGAAAAAAAGCCCCGAAAATCGAGGCTTTATTATATTTTAAGAATTTTAGATTATGCTTTCGCTCCTCTTTCAACTCTTTTTCTTTCTTCTTCAGAAAGGATTTTCTTTCTCATTCTGATGAAGTTTGGAGTAACCTCGATAGCTTCATCACCCTGGATGTATTCCATACATTCTTCCAGAGAGAATAAGATTTTTGGAGCAACACCAGTATCTTTATCTTTTCCAGAAGCTCTCATGTTATTCAACTGTTTTGCTTCAACGATGTTTACTACTAAGTCACCAGGTTTGTTTTGTTCACCGATGATCATTCCTGTGTAGATTTCCTCACCCGGATCAACGAAAAACTTACCTCTATCCTGTAGTTTAGCAATAGAATATTCTGTAGCAGGACCTGTAGTTTTGCTGATCAGAACCCCATTGTTTCTTCCTGGGATAGCACCTTTGAAAGGCTTATATTCTGTGAAACGGTGTGCCATGATAGCTTCACCTGCAGTAGCTGTCAACATCTGAGAACGTAATCCGATCAAACCTCTTGAAGGAATTTCGAATTCCATGTGCTGCATTTCACCTTTAGTTTCCATGATGTGAAGGTCACCTTTTCTCTGAGTTGCCAGGTCGATAACTCTTGAAGCAAATTCTTCAGGAACATCAACAACTAAAGATTCATAAGGCTCACATTTCTCACCGTCAATTTCTTTGAAGATAACCTGCGGCTGACCAATTGTCATTTCGTACCCTTCTCTTCTCATTGTTTCGATCAAAACAGATAAGTGAAGGATCCCTCTACCAAATACCAGGAATGTGTTTGCATCATCAGTCTGTTGAACTCTTAATGCAAGGTTTTTCTCTAATTCTTTAGTTAATCTTTCTTTAAGGTGGTTTGAAGTTACATATTTACCATCTTTACCGAAGAAAGGTGAGTTGTTGATAGAGAACGTCATGTTCAACGTAGGTTCGTCAATTGCCGTTCTTTCCAATGGCTCAGGATTTTCAAGATCAACGAAAGAATCACCAATCTGGAAAGCATCAAAACCTACTACAGCACAGATATCTCCTGCTTTTACTTCAGTTACTTTTTTCTTTCCTAATCCTTCAAAAACGTAAAGTTCTTTTACTTTTCCTTTTACAATTTTACCTTCTGCCTGAGCAAGACCGATCCATTGAGATTCTTTGATCTCACCTCTTGTCACTTTCCCGATGGCAATTCTTCCTAAGAAAGAAGAGAAGTCAAGAGAAGTAATCTGCATCTGAAGATTTCCTTCTGTTACTTTCGGTTCAGGAACATATTGTAAAATACCGTCTAATAATGGTAAGATATCTTCAGTTTGCTCTAATGAAGTGTTGAACCATCCTTGTTTTGAAGATCCATAGAACGTAGGGAAATCCAATTGCTCTTCTGTAGCTTCAAGGTTGAAGAATAAATCAAATACTTTATCATGAACTTCGTCAGGACGGCAGTTTGGCTTATCTACTTTGTTGATAACCACTAATGGTCTCAATCCTAATTCCAATGCTTTCTGAAGTACGAATCTTGTTTGTGGCATTGGTCCTTCGAACGCATCCACTAACAAAATAACCCCATCAGCCATTTTCAATACTCTTTCTACTTCTCCACCAAAATCGGCGTGACCAGGAGTATCAATTACGTTAATTTTTGTGTCTTTATAAGTAACAGAAATATTCTTGGATAAGATGGTGATCCCTCTTTCTCTTTCAAGATCGTTGTTATCCATAATTAACTCCCCACTCTCCTGATTTTCTCTGAAAATGTTGGTAGCGTGAATGATCTTGTCAACCAAAGTCGTCTTTCCGTGGTCAACGTGTGCGATAATCGCAATATTTCTAATGTTTTGCATAAAAGATTTTTACGGGTGCAAAAGTAGTGATTTTTAATGAAAAAATATTTAGTTATCTAAATATTTAATAATTTGTTTAAAATACTTATTTACAAGACAATAAAAAAAGAGTGTCGAAAAACACTCTTTAAGTTATTTATACACAAGCTTGTATTTCGCATGGATCTATTACCGGCGGTTCTCCGCAGATGATATCAAATTCTGCACAATTACTGGAGAATCCGGTTGCCCATCCCCATCTTACAGCACATGTATCGGCATCTTTGCATCTTACCATTCCTTTAATGATTCCTCCCTGAACTGATTTCATTTCAGTTCTGGAAATTTTTCTAAGATTTCTCATGTTATTTTGTTTATGTGTTATTAGCATGATAAAAATATAAAAAAAACATAACAATTAATATGTTATTCAAATATTTAACATTTCGAAAAACTATTTTTAACATTCACAATCAATGCCTTATCAACCTGCAAAACACGACAAGGTCAATTAAAACAACCAGTATAAATTTCATGAGAAAAGACTTTTTAGAAACTTTATGATTGAATAGAATCATTCCGGAAGCGGCTCCTAAAATTCCACCTAAAAGAGAGAGGACCAAAAGAGTGTTTTCTGAAATTCTCCATTGATGTTTTTGGGCTTGCCATTTATCAAAACCAAAGACGCCAAAAGTAATCAGATTGGCTATAAGGAGAAAAGGAATCATTCTAAAATTAATTTGCAGCAAAAGTAAAGCTTAATTTGTACATAGAACAACTCTAAAATCTACATCCATTTACCATGTTGGTGTATTATCAGAATAAGATTTTTTAAATTTGTCCTTCTTAAAAACAATTCAATGACAGTACAGGATCTTGCAGGAAGCTATTCAATTGAGGGAAGTAATCAGGAAGAATCTTCCCATCCATCTTATCATGGGATATTAACCTTAACTATTGATGAAAACAACCGTATTATTGCCCAATGGATGATTGGTGACCATCAGCAAAATGGAACAGGGTTTTATAAAGACCAAATTTTAGTGATTAATTTCAACTATGAAGGAGAAGACGATAAAATCTATAAAGGAGTTGCTGTATATCGCTGTCTGAGTAAGGACATACTGGATGGATTCTGGTCTGAGAAGCACGGGAATCCTTTATATCTGGGAAGTGAATATTGTGTAAGAATCCTGAATTCCAAGATTGTAAATTAGTTCCTTTATCCATTTAAGGAAAAAATCCAAATAAAAAGAGCTGTCTTCATGAAGACAGCTCTGGTAGTTATTAAAGTTTAAATAACTTATTTTTTAGCTTTTACGTCGATTGCAATCTCGATATCTTTGCTGATCATCCATTCTGCAGGATCTGCTTCAGAAGTACCGAATTTAAGCCCCCAATCTGCTCTGTTTACAGTAAATTTAGCCTGAATCGCTGCTGAATTTTCAGCTACTTCTACTTTCGCAGGGAAAGTAACATTCATTGTTTTTCCTGATAAAGTAAGGTTTCCGCTTACTGTTTTATTAGCACCAGCTACTGCATCTTTTGGCGCTTCTTTCAAATCTGCAACACTTGTAATTTTGAAATCTGAAGTAGGGTTTTTCGCTACATCAAAGAAATCAGGATTTTTAAGGTGAGCTTCAAGATCAGCCGGTTTTTTATCTTTTTCTGTTACTGAAGCCGGATCTACTTTGATAGAGGTCATATCAATCACAAAGTTTCCTGCAGAAACCTGACCTGCATCAACACTGATATCTCCAGACTTCACCGTAAGTGTTCCCCAACGAGGTGCCATTCCTCCTTTGTGGAAAGCTTTCCAGTTTACTACTGAGCCTACTGTATCTACTGCCAATGTTTCTCCTTTGCTCTCTGCTACAGTTTGTTCCTGAGCCGTAGCTGCTGTTTCTGCTGTTTTTCCTTTATCACATGATGCCAAAAGCAAACCTACTCCTACTAATGCAATTACGCTAATTTTTTTCATATTGAACTGTTTTAAAAAAGTTTATTGAAATTTTGTTGTTTTCGGGTACAAAAATAGAAAAACCTATTTGGAGGAGCCTTAACATACATCAAGAAATGTGGTATTTTGATATTATTTACAATCATAGATCCATTTACGATATACATCCCATCTGTATTGAGAATCATAACTACTGGAGAATTCCGTATCCTTTTGAGTTCCATTCCTGGAGCATTCAACGGAATTATCTTTCTGTGGGTTTCCTTTAACCACCCATCCTGTATCAGAGTAATCAGTATAAGTACCATCATTCCCGTTTTTTAAAATCACGGTCCGTCCATATTCCTGTACTGTGCAATTGCACTTTTTAGGCTCTTCATATTCTGTAACTGTACAAGATATTATAAAAGAAAAACAGATGAATAGTATAAATATTTTTCTCATGTTTATTATTGCGGTTATTAGGTTTTAGCAAAGCATAAATAAGTAAATATTTAAACATTATCATATATCAAACAAAAAATTAAATATTAGTTTTCTATTATTTAAGATTAAATTAATAAATATCCACAATAACTCTTCGATACACCATCAAAATATTAAAAAAAATTAGTGTTTTTGTTTTTTCAGTTGAATTTATTTTTTTCTGTTTTAATTTATTACAAAAAATGTAATTTTACCGCCTCGTACAAAAACACAAACTTTCATACAAACATGTCAAAAAAACTAATAACTGCACTTGCAATAAGCACAATGTATTGCATCAACGCACAAACAAAAGCTGAAGAAGCAATTAAAACTCTTGAACAAAAATATCCTCAGGAAAAAATACATTTATTATTGAATAAAAACAGTTTTGTTGCAGGAGATAATTTATGGTTTAAAGCTTTCGTATTTGATGGATATACTACCACAAACACATCAAGTTCTCTATTTATAGAACTGTATGACAAAAATAAGAATCAAATTAGTAAAAAACTTTTTCCATTAATAAATGGAGAAGGAAATGGAAGCATTTCTTTACCGGATTCTTTAAAGGAAGATATATATTACGTCAGAGCCTATACCACCTGGATGGCAAACTTTAGTGAAGATTTTCAGCTCGTAAAGCCTATTCCCATATACAATCCCACTTCTCCCGAAAAATTAACCGCAAACAACGATTCCCATTGGACAGCCTCTGTGCATCCTGAAAGTGGAAGCTTCATAGATGGAATCAACACCAAATTTGCTGTAAGACTACAATCAAATGGAGAAGCTCCTTCCAACTGGGAAGGCTATATAACCGATACAGACAATCCAAATGTAAAGATTTCAACATTCAAAGGGCTGGACCAAAATGTTGGTTTATTCAGCCTTACCCCAAAGAGTGGAAAAAAATATCAATTGATAGTTCAGGATAGTCAGGGACAAACTCAAAACATTTCTCTTCCAGATGTTTCGCCATCAGGAATCAACCTTCAAGTAACCAGCGATAAAAATCATCTTACTTATTCCTTACAATCAAAGAACCTACCGGAGAGCTCAAAATATTTTAAAATTATAGGAACAATGGCCAATCAATTGGTCTATAAAGCCAAGATTAGCAAGATTTCAAATGATACTCAATACCCTATTTCTTACAATCAACTTGTTAATGGTATTTTACAGCTCACAGTTTTTGATGATAAAGAGAATATTATAGCAAGCAGGTTGTCTTTTGTACAACCACAGTCTTTACAAGTCAAAAAGCCCGCCTTAGAATCTATTTCTTTAAGTAACAGCCCTCGGGGGAAAAGTTCATTTGATATTTCTAAAAATTCAAATCACCCTAATTATACCGTATTAATAACTGATTCAGGGGTTGGTAACACAGAAGAAGATCAGAATTTGCTAAGCTCTTTTTGGCTTACCGGAGATATTACCTCAAAAATCACCAAACCCGCTCAGTATTTCTCTCCCCGTTCTAATACAGATGCATTGGATGCCCTTCTAATTTCAGAAAAATGGAAAAGATTTGACTGGCAATCTATAATGTCTGGAAACTACCCTGTTATTAAATATGAGCCACAAAACTTTCTTTCTTATAAAGGAAAGATCAATGTTCAGGGAAAACCTTCTCCTAATACAGATTTAAATTTAATTTTTGACACCAACTCAGGTCCTCAGATCTTTCAGATAAAATCTGACAGCAATGGTTTTTTTACATTGAACAATCTGCTTTTTGAAGATTCAATGAAATTTTCTTATCAATTAAACACCAAACAGACTGACCCTAATTATACTGTTTTTTTTCAGCCTAGTTATGAGTTTATTCCTTATCAAAAGAAACTACCTTTAACACCCTATCAATTAACACCTCGATCTGCTAACGAACAACCTTCTAATGAAGTTACCAGAGCTATTACAGCCCTTAATACTCAAAAAGCCATCAGCGATAAAGTTATCAATATTGCAGAGGTAAAATTAAAGGGAGAATTAAAGGATAAAACAAAAAAATTAAATAAGCAATTAAGTAGTTCTCTTTTCACAAGTATTAACGAAAGCGTCTTTGATTTTGTTAACAATCCAAATCTCCAAGGTTCAACCAATATCTTGCAGTGGTTGCAGGGTAAAGTTGCCGGTCTTAATGTTCAATTCCAAAATGGAGACTATATACCTTACATCAGAGGAAGTGCAGCCGGTGTATTCCTAGACGAGGTAAATGTTGACCCTGGACAAATATCTAGTTTACCTATGTCTGAAATTGCTATGGTAAAAGTAAGCAAAGGGTCTATTGTAGGAGTTTTTGGAGGAGAATTAGGTATTATTGCAATTTATACCAAAAGAAGTGGTCCTTCAGGAAAAACAATCGATAAAAGTTTACCTTCACAGTTAAGAAAAATAACATTAAACGGATATAATAAAGAGATTCCTTTTGACAATCCTGTTTATGAAAATGACAGTTTTAAGAGTATTCCACAGGACACCAGAAGTATTCTTTACTGGAATCCTTATTTAGAAGATCAATCTCCAGAACCTTCAAACATCCAGTTTTACAACAATGATGATGCTAAGAAATATAAAATCATTATAATGGGATATGATAAAAATAGTGAAACTCCTCTTTATTATAATGAAGTTCTGCCTTAATTAATTTAAAAATTATCATACAGCCTGATTACATTTTCTGTAATCAGGCTTTTTTTTATATTTCAATTTCATTTTTTCCATTCCAAAACCCTATTTTAGCTATCCGAAAACAGAACAATGACGACCGTAGAATTTATACAGAAACAGCTCAATATTTCTGAAAAGAGAATCAACAATACTTTACAATTATTATCCGAAGACTGTACCATTCCTTTTATTTCCCGTTACCGAAAAGATAAAACCGGAAATCTTGATGAAACACAAATCGAACAGATCTCAAAAATCAGCAAGCAATTTGATGACATTGTCAAGAGAAAAGAATCTATCTTAAAATCAATAGAAGAACAGAATGCATTGACTCCTGAACTTCAACAGAGAATAGAAGAAAGCTTTGATATCCAGGAGCTGGAAGACCTTTATCTGCCTTTTAAAAAACGTAAGAAAACCAAAGCTGATACGGCCAAGGAAAAAGGACTGGAACCTTTAGCTAAAATCATTATGAGCCAGAAAAGTAATGACATTCAGTTTCTGGCTTCAAAATACCTGAATAATGATGTTGCTTCTGAAGAAGAAGCCTTACAGGGAGCGAGAGACATCATGGCAGAATGGATTAACGAAAACATGTATGTTCGTAAGAACCTTCGCAGACTATTTCAGCGCAAAGCAGTAGTTACCTCCAAGGTTGTAAAAGCTAAAAAAGATGAAGAAGAAGCCCAGAAATTCTCTCAATATTTTGAATGGGAAGAAAGCCTTAGCAGAACACCTTCTCACAGACTTTTAGCCATGCTCAGAGCTGAAGCAGAAGGTTTTGTAAAAACAAATGTAGGAATAGACAAGGAAGAAGCCATTGATTTTATTGAAAAAGCCATTATCAAATCTAATAATGAAAGTTCTGAACAAATTGCACTAGCCATAAAAGATAGTTATAAAAGACTTCTGGAACCCGCTATTTCCAATGAAGCCCTACAGGAAGCTAAAGAAAAAGCAGATAAAAAAGCCATTGAAATTTTCTCTGAGAACTTAAGCCAACTCCTTCTCGCCCCGCCTTTAGGAGAAAAGAGGATTCTGGCAATAGATCCCGGATACCGAAGCGGATGCAAAGTAGTATGTCTGGATGAAAAGGGAGATTTATTACACAACGAAACCCTCTACCCTCACGCTCCACAGAATGAAAGTGGAATGGCCATGAAAAAGATCCGTTCCATGGTGAATGCTTATAATATCGAAGCTATTTCTATTGGTAACGGAACAGCAAGCCGTGAAACAGAATTCTTTATCAAAAAAATTGCTTTTGATAAACCTTTACAGGTTTTTGTAGTTTCAGAAGCAGGAGCATCTGTTTATTCTGCAAGTAAAATTGCAAGAGATGAATTCCCGTCGTATGATGTAACGGTGCGTGGGGCAGTTTCTATCGGAAGAAGACTTTCCGATCCGCTGGCGGAATTGGTAAAAATTGACGCCAAATCCATCGGGGTTGGACAGTATCAGCATGATGTAGATCAGACTCAGCTGAAAAATGAACTGGATTCCACCGTAATGAAATGTGTAAACTCTGTGGGAATTAACTTAAATACCGCCAGCAAATCACTCTTAAGTTATGTTTCCGGAATTGGAGAAAAAATGGCAGAAAACATTGTGAATTACCGTACTGAAAACGGTGCTTTTGAAGATAGAAAACAGCTTAAAAAAGTTCCAAGACTTGGAGAAAAAGCTTTCCAGCAAGCCGCTGCTTTTGTAAGAATCACAAATTCCACAAACCCATTAGACAACTCTGCCGTACACCCTGAAGCTTATGGAATTGTAGAGAAAATGGCAAAAGATTTAGGCATTAAAACTAATGAACTGATAGCCAATAAAGAAAAAATAGCACTGGTAAAACCCGAGAACTATATTACAGGTGAAGTTGGAATCTTAGGAATCAAGGATATTTTAAAAGAACTTGAAAAACCAGGATTAGATCCCAGAAAAGCAGCAAAAGTATTTGAATTCGACCCGAATGTTAAAAGTATTAAAGATTTAAAAGCAGGGATGATTCTGCCGGGAATTGTCAATAATATTACCGCTTTTGGGTGTTTCGTGGATCTTGGAATCAAAGAAAGCGGACTAGTTCATATTTCCCAGCTGAAAGAAGGATTTGTATCCGATGTCAACGAGGTAGTAAAACTTCATCAACATGTTCGTGTAAAAGTAACGGAAGTGGATGAGGCAAGAAAAAGAGTCCAGCTGAGTATGATTTTGTAATTTTAAATATTACCCTATTTAAATTTAAACCACAAATTAATCATTTTGAAAACAAAGAATCTAATCTTCGATCTGGATGGAACATTATGGGATTCCAGAGCTACAATCATCAAAATATGGAATGAGGTATTGGGCAAACATCAGTTGATCAAAAAAGCCCTGAAACCAGAAGACATGGATCAGTATATGGGACTGTTAGCCCACGATATTGTAAAAGATATTATTCCCGGCATTTCGGATCTGCAAACCAAAGAAATCCTTTCTGAAATTGTAGCCGAAGAAAATAAAACACTTCACTTACAAGGTGGGATTTTATACGATGGAGTAGAAAACACTTTAAAGAATCTAGCCAACACTTATTCCCTTTTCATAGTGAGTAACTGTCAGGATGGCTACATTGAATCATTTTTAGATTATTATCAATTCAATGATCTGTTTGTTGATTTTGAGTCTCACGGACGAACCCAAAAGCCAAAGTCTGAAAACATAAAGCTTCTTATGGAAAGAAATCAACTATCCACAGATGATTCCGTATACATTGGTGATACCCAAACCGATTATGATTCAGCAGATTCCAACCAATTACCATTTATTTTCTGTAAATATGGATTTGGAAAGCTTACTGATCCTCTGTATGAACCTGAAATCCTCACCTTTTCACAGCTGGAATTTTATATTTCCAGTGACACAAAATAAATAGCATAAAATAAAAGGTTTCTTTTAAGAGAAGCCTTTTATTCATACTTACCAAACTGTAAATAGTGATCGCCTATCATAGAATTGATAATTGGTGCTGGTTTTATTTCTAAAGCTTTGTGTAAATAAAGTAGTGAAGAATCAATTGAACTGGCAGTTTTTAATAGGCTGATTAAATACCATACAACAAAACATTATTAACAGTGAAATAAATAAAACTAAAATTTCATTGTAAAATTGACTTATATAGAATTTGCTTTTTAAATCAGTTGCGATCCTGTAACAAAAATACATTCATATAATATAACTTTAACACCAACCGAAAACCATTTTATCAATACCAAAGGTGCTTTATTTACCCCTATAAAAAACTGATGTACTTTTGATGTATCTATTATTTTGCTTGGTTTATATATCAAATCTAAATTTACAGCAAGAAAATTTCTACAGGATAAGTTTGACACATGAGCATAAAAACCTTATTCATTTAAGAATCTGGTAAGAAAATAAGAAAACCTATTTAAAGCTTTTAGTCCTTCCTGTATCATGAAAAAAAATCTAGCGCATTTTTAATAACAAAATCAGTTTTCATTTTTGATTTTATAGAGATCTATAATACTGATCAAAGTTGCTACTCCCGTTTTTCGGGAGTTTTTTTGATCCATATACATTTGATAAAAAATGATGTACTTATGCTGTATGACTATTTGATTAGAAGCGAATAATCAGTGCTAAATTTGAACAAAAGAATTAATATCAACTGTATACCATTGAGTAAAATATTCATTAACATTCGGAGCTGCTTTTTCTTTAACCAGACAAAAAGAGGTTCTAAGACTTTTACTTTTTTTGAAAAAATTTAATCATATAAAAAACACCTTTTATTTTGAACTTTAAAAAAATACATATTGGCAGTATTATTAAAGCTAAGTTTCTGGAAGAAGCATTGGATATGCAGAGAGCATGTAGTTTTATGAAATGTACCGAATCTGAAATTGAACAAATGTTCCTTGAAAATGATCTGACAACAGATAAATTATTAAGATGGAGCAAACTGTTAGAATATGATTTTTTCAGAGCCTACTCACAGCACCTTATACTCTTTTCGCCTCCTAAAAAGGAATTTCCTGCTAATGCTTCCCATAAAAAAACATCTTGTTTACCTGAGTTTAGGAAAAATATCTACACCAAGGAAATCATAGAATTTATTCTGGAACAAATTGAAACAGGAAAAAAAACAAAGCTAGAAATAATAAATGATTATAAAATACCAAAAACCACATTATATAAATGGATAGCGAAGTATAGTGATGGAAATAATTAATTTATCAATTTAATTTTACCATAATTAATTTTATAGTTCTAATTGCAAAATTACCCGGCTATAAAAATACAGTACAGGAAATAAAGAAGTATATAACAAAAAATAGACTAATTTTTTAGTCTATTTCCTGTATTTGGATTTATTTTTCAAATAAATCAAAGCATAAAAAATCATAATTTCTCTATTTCAATCGCTTTAAAGACATTTGCGTAATGGGGCCAGACCCTGTAGACCCTGAGCTTAAATACTTAACCATTACATTCTCTGTATTATAAGCCCTGAATGAATATGTATGAGAAGCCAACATAGGAATAGAATTAAGCAGCGTATAGGTTTGCAAACTCCCCGTTGTTGCTGTATACAGGTCATTAACATGGGCAACCCATTTATCAGATGTATCATCCCAGATCCCTATCACAGGAGTGTGCATTCATTGTTATCTGGTACACACCGTCGGCAGATACTCTAAATGAATTACTTGTTGTAGAACCCGTATACTGGTTTTACAGCAAACATACGTCATAAAAAAAACAATTATAAAACCTTAAAAAACAAAGCATATAACTTTTTAAAGATACAATTACACCTACCTTACACATCCTTCTCTCCTAATTATCAGAAAGATTTTTAAAGAAAAAATACAGATCTATATCTGACGAGATATTCATTTTTTTCCTGAGTCTATGCTTTTTATTTTGCACAGACCGATGCTCCACAAAAGTATACTGTGCAATTTCTTTTGATGAAAACCCTAACCATATCATTGTACAAAAACTTAAATCAGATTTTGATAAATTAGAATTTATGGTAAGTAACTTCTTAATAAAGCATGGATATATTTCCTGAAATTTGTTAAGAAAATTAGGGTCATTTTTTTTAGCCAGTTCAATAATGTAATCACAGGAATTATTGAGTTTTTCTTTTAAAACACTCGCTTCAAATTCTTTTTGACTTATTATAATTTTGTTTTTTTGGTATAAGATATACGCAATACATAGAATAACTATAAGGCAGACAACCACAATATTGTAAATGAAAAAAATATTATTCTTTGAAATATTCTCAGATTCTTTTTCTTTTAAAGTTTCGCCCACAGAAATATTAATACTTTCATTACAAATTCTGTTTAAACTGTCTTTTAGCTTTGTATACTTATTAAGATATTCTTTTTCTTTCTCTTCATCATTTAAAATCCGATAAGTATTAGCTATTGTTTTGTACAACTGAGGAATATTATAGACCCTCTTTGTTTTT
Organism: Chryseobacterium indologenes; assembly: GCF_002025665.1. Classification (GTDB taxonomy): domain Bacteria; phylum Bacteroidota; class Bacteroidia; order Flavobacteriales; family Weeksellaceae; genus Chryseobacterium; species Chryseobacterium metallicongregator. The sequence continues at coordinate 2,865,322 of NZ_CP018786.1, forward strand.
TCCAGAATGGAAACAGATTTCCCATAGTACACCAATGCTTTCGCGTAATTATTCTTTTTACAAAATAAATTACCGTAGTAGTAATAAGTCTGCCCTCTCTGAATATTCCAGTAATTCATTTTACGCAATAATTTTAATGCATTATTCAAATAGTATGAAGATGAGTCTGTGTCTTTTTTATAAACCATGTAATGATCTGCTATCAACGAATTGATTACCGGACTTGATTTTATTTTCAATGCTTTATGCAAATAGATCAATGAAGAATCATTTTGGTGGATATCATGCAAAAAATCCGCCCTATTAGCATAAACAGCAGATAACACTTCTTTTTCATACTGCTTAGAAAGCATCCTTCCATAATAAATAGATTGTGAGTTGTATTTCAACGCCTTTACATACAAACCAATAACATAATTAAGCTGCCCATATTCCTGATAAAGTCTTGCAGATAAATAAGCATTATTAATTTTTTTTATTTTCTCTTCCGCTTTCTGTAAATAGCAAAAAGAATGTTTATAGTCTCCTATGGTAGCACAAATATTAGCAATATTGATGTAACCTAAAATCTCTCCTTTTAAATAGTTTTGATTTCTGGAAATAACAATATAATTTTGATTTAAAGAAATTAATTCTTTTTTTTGTCCTCTTATTCTGAGTTTCTCGGATTTAATTATTAATGCATTGTCTATTTGCTCCGGAGTATAGGTCTGAGAATATAAAACAGTAAAAATAGACGAATGGGTAAATACCATCATTAAAAATTGAAATATTCTTTTTATGCTCACTATGATCATACTATATATTCAATTATAGTTCTGTCGATGTTAGATTGAATTGATAAGGAAATAACTCCAGTTATTCTTTTATTTTATGAAAAATTGGTTTTAGGATAAACAGAGCCAATACATTTCCTTTGAGGGGTAAATACAATAGATATAGGTTTTCCATCTGCTTCTATTGTTATTGAAGTCCAAAAAATATAATCAAACTCTACGTGTGAAGTAATTAATCTTTCTGCAAAATCTCTTTTATCGTAGGCATTCTTAATAAAATAATTCCTGGCTGATTTATAAGAAATATTTTTTTGAGGAGTATTTACAGCACACAAGAAAGTGATTATAATACTCATTAAAATGATAATTTTTTTTTTCATTTTTCTATGATTAAGCATAAAAGTTATACTAATGAACGTTCTATTGAGTATTAATCCCCACTTGGGAATACATGCTACACAAACACTATACGAACCTGGTTTTCTCCATATTGTTTTTTGTTTTTTAGGTTCGTACCAAAAGTATAAAATAAGTATCCCGAACTCTCAAATACCACATACATCATAGATACAGCATCACAAAACACACATGTTTTCAATCAAATAGATCCAGCCTATATTAAAAAAGGAAGAGATTCACATTAGACTATAATTTAACTTTTTTTGATTTTTAGCAAAAGATGTACACCTGATGTATTCAAAATTTTGCAGTGTATAGAACAAAAAATATAATTTTACACAAAACACAAACTACATACTTCTTATTAGCTTAGCATGCTGTTTTGCTAGTATTAAGGATCAAATACTAGAGTTGTAAACCACATAAAGAATAAAACTCTATGTAAGATTTTAAAAAAATAGTCTTACCATATTATTTTAAAATTTTAAAGTATTCTTACAATTTATTAGAGATCCCTCGTTCTTTAATTAATTTATAAACTCTAGTATTTATTATGTTTCAACTGCAGCTCCTACATAGGGCTATAAAATAAAAAATAAACATCAATATAATACAAATGGACAATCCAAGACAACCTCATTCAAATACTCCGGATTACAAAAAGATTTACAGTGATCTTGTTGACCTGAAATATCCGGAGAAAAAGCATGAATGTGCAAAAATTTTATCGAAGAAAAATCTATCAGCGTTTGATGTAATAGAAATCAATAGGATCATATTTAGTTATAATCAGAACATTAAGTCTAATCAGTCCCATCGTTCTTACAATAAGGAAACGATATTCAAAATTCTTGAATATCAAAAAAAGAATTATCTTAATAATACGCAGCTTGCCCTACATTTTAAATTAAGTCGTAACACCGTTGCGAAATGGAAAACTTTATTCAGTATTTAATCAATTCACACTCATATACCGTTATTATGAAATTTATCTGTATTTAAAAATATTATACTTTTTATTTTAAGAATATATTTTATACAGAGGATAAAAGAATATTATCTCTTTCTTATTTAGATAGTAAGGAATATTCCATTTCTTAGGAAATTCATAATAAAAAATGCCATCATTGGCTAAAACATATATTATTCAACTAGATAAATAAATGTTTTTAGCCAATAACGGCAAAAAAAGAATAGGATAAATTATAGGGCTTTACTGTTATATATTCAGAGAAATTTAAAATTATCCTGAATTAATATCTCTGTTCCACCCCATATATCTAATCTTTTATCTGTTTCAAATAAAGAATACCTATTTGTAATCTTTAGAACTTCTTCTAGGTTCTTTTACTTCCGACCATTTTACGACCTCTCCTTTTTCATCCCGAGGCATTACTCTTTTTTCCCTGTCGCTGAATTCAGGATCTTCGGAAGCCATATAGGCTAATGCTGCCGTTAAAATCACATTATTTTTTACTTCATCAAAAACGATCTTGTCATAAGTATCTTTCGTTGTATGCCACGTATATCCGAAATATCCCCAGTTCAGAGAACCTAAAGAAATTCCGGGTACTCCTGCTGCCACAAATGAAGCATGGTCAGAACCTCCTCCGCCAGGCATCCCCGGAAAGTCAGTTTTGATATGGCTTCTTACTGCTTTGGGAACACCGTCAAGCCATCTTCCTACGTAATCATAAGCTTTTACAAATCCCTGACCGCTGATGTTCACAACACGTCCGGTTCCATTATCCTGATTAAAAGCAGCCTGTACCCCTTTAATAATCTGAGGATTATCCATTACGAAACCTCTCGATCCGTTTAATCCCTGCTCTTCGCTTCCCCAAAGCCCGATTACAATAGTTCTTTTATTATTCGGATAATATTTCTTCAGAATCCTCATTGTTTCGAGCATGGTGATTGTTCCGGTTCCATTATCCGTAGCTCCCTGCGCTCCATCCCATGAGTCAAGGTGAGCTGAAAGGATCACATATTCATCCGGTTTTTCCTTTCCTTTGATCATTCCGATTGTATTGAAGCTTTTGGCTTCAGGAAGTATTTTGGATTGAGCATCAATTTTTATTTTAGGCTGAGTTCCTTTTTCTGCCATTCTGTAAAGCATTCCATAGTCTTCCACATCGATATCGATCATTGGAATTTTACTAGTTTTCGCTCCGAATATTCTGTTAGCTCCCATGATACCAGTCCAGTTTGAAATGACAATACCTGCCGCTCCAGCTTTCTCTAAAGCTTCAGGAAGACTGTTGTTATCATAACCGACATTCTTTATATAAGCAGCAAAATCTTTGGCAGCCTGTTCTTTTTCCGCTTTAAGCTTTTCATACAATTCAGGTGTTGCAAATTCTTTGATTTGTTCATCAGAACGACCGATTTTCTGGTACTGTGCCATCAGCACAATTTTTCCTTTCGCGGAAGGAAGCCACTGGTCAAATTCAGCTTTAGAAGACACTTTTGGAAGGATAATCACTTCGGCTTCAATTGCTTTTTTAGTAGCCGGACTCCATGCAAGTTGTGTTGCTGAAAGAGATTTTACACGAGGATATGTCATATCAACATGAGTCGTTCCTCTCTGCCATCCTTTCCATGTTCCGAATTGTTGAAGATTAGCCTCTATTCCCCAAGAACGAAGTTTATTGGCACTCCATTCGTTTGCCTGTAGCATTTCGGGAGTTCCTACAAGACGGGGGCCGATCCCATCTAGCAGCTCCGACGCAAGGTTTTCCAGCTGGGAATTATTATTTACTTCATCTACAAAACTTTTTACGATAGGGTTAAGCCTTTCTTTTGGGTCAACCTTTACCTGAGCCCATGAAAACTGGGCAGCCAGCACTACTGCAGGAACTGCAAAAAATCTATTTATCCTCATACTATTTATTGATTGGTTTAAAGATAAAAGAAATTAGGGAGATAGTGAAGGATTAAGCCTAAAAAAGAGGTTTTTCAATTATATTATCAACAGTTTTATCCAAAAGCAATAATAAAATTCTAAAAGCAACCATAATTAATAAAAAAAGACCATCAATACGACAGTCTTGCGGTCTTTAGAAATGACACTTTATTTTTCATTGAGAAACGCCTGTTCCTCTTTGGAAAGCAGTGTTATCCCAGCTTTTTTTTCATTTACAGGAACATTATTCCAGATACTGATATTAAAATCAACCTTCGGATTAAGTCCTTTCTTATTGGTTTTGGTAAAAGTAGTATAGATAATTTCACGACTGAATTTCCTTACATGGGTCTCATCTTTATAAAAAACGGTAAAACCATCTCCTTCCAGCTTCGTCAATGCAGGTACATAGACACCGTCTTTCTTATAAAAATCAAAAATTAATGTGGCATCACCAAGTTTGTATTGAAATTCTCTTCCATCTGTTGTAGTTTTCTTCATGGTAGGAAAATCTGTCTGATAATAATGCGTTTCAAAATAAGTAATCACTTTATCAGCTTTATTATATTTAAATTCACCTTTCATCTGAATTCCTCTTACTGAATCTATTTTAAAGGTAATCAACTGTTCATCGCCTTCCTCAAAAATCAACCTTCCGGTATATTTACAATCCTTCATTCTCAAATGCTGAAGTGTTCTGTAAAGTTCATAATTCAGAAAGAGGTTTCCTAGATATTCATGTGAAAACTCATTGGTTTTTCCCGTGAAAATACTATCAGTATTTACTTTCTTCAGGTATTTAACGTTATTCAGCTGCATCTGAAGGATTTCATCATAGTTTTTACGAAAACCATCTTTAAAATTATATTGGTTATTTTTACTCCAGAACTTGGCTTCCGCAATAACCAGAAAGTAGAGCTTATTATTATCAAAGCCTTTTTCCTTATATACAATGTCATAAAGAGAAGGATCATCATAATATTTTTTATGATAATTTTTATTGATGTCTTCAAATATTTTTTTGATGTCTACATTGATGATTTTGATCTCATCGATATTTTTATAGACAGGTTTAAGTTTTACCTGAGCGTTATAGGCTTGTATTTTCTCTTTTTGAAAACCTGAAGCAGAAATTTCAAAATTGACAGCATCTGAGTTTACTGGAGCAAAACCATCTTCATTGGTATAAATGATTTGATCCTGAAGGATAATTCTTGCATTGGGAATAGGATTTCCGTTTTCGGAATCCACTACTCTTAATTTCTGTGCAGAAAAAAAACCGAAAAAGAAAATGAATAGAAGATAATAGGACTTCATGGTTATTTGTAATATTAGTTTTAATTAATAACACAAATATAGACCTGGAAGTACATAGAAGAACAAAAGTTTAGTACACTTTAATACTATTTAACACTAAATACTTAATTTCCGCAAAATACATTCTAAAACTGGGGATTTTTAACATCTTTCATATTAAAACACTTTTTGTATTCCGGAAATAAAAAAACCGGCTTCAAAAGCCGGCTAAAGGTGAATTATTTCTTAGCTTCTTCTACAGAAACTTTTCTGAATTCTTTGAACAATTTGCTTAGTTCTAAAGCTGCTTTACGTGCTCTTGTACCAGCTGCTTTGTTTCCTTTTTCCGCTTGTTGGTTTGCCTCAGTTGTGAACGCTTCAAATTCTGCGTTGATTTTTTCAATTAGTTCTTTCATTTATTTAAAAATTTAGGCTGCAAATATAGGTTTTATGGTGATTCCAGCCTAATTGTGTTGAAAAAAAATAGTGGATTTAATCATTTTTTCTAAGTCTTTCTTAAATTCAATTTAATTTTTAAAATAAAATCAAATTATTGTAGAAAATCAGCCACGTATCTGGGGTTTATATACAGAAGAAATCAATATTTAAATAAACCACTCAGAATCAATAAGAATCAACAAAAACAGCAAACGAGATTGTCTTAAAAAAGTTTATTAACAAAGCCATTTGATTTCCTTATCATACTTAATTATTTTTAACCGTTCAAAACTGTAGTTCTTTTGCTCTCCTGCCTGCATTTTTTAATAAAATAATGCTTTCAGAAGTAATTCTTTCGGCAAAAACAATCCTGAAATGGTAATGGTATTTGTCTGTGAAGGAAAACGTGTCTCCGGGAGTAAATAAAATCTGATGCAACTCACAATACTGATAAAATCTTTTCATATCCATATTTTCCGGAAGCTGTCCCCAAATGCTGTAACCTCCCAGTGGTCTATGAAAATAAGCCTCTTCCGGAAAGAATTTCCTTAATGCTTCCAATACCTGAACAGCCTGCTGATTGAGCTTTTTCCGAAATGAACGGAGATGTCTTTCATAACGACTCCCCTGCAGCAGTTTCAACACCAGTTCCTGATAAATGGGAGAAACTGTACGTCCTAAAGCAAATCTTACTCTTTCAGATTTTGCATAAAAACTTCCGGCATGTAACCAGCCTAAACGAACCCCTGGAGCTAACGTCTTTGAAAAGGATGAATACGTCATCACGATTCCCTTTTTATCAAAACTTTTGATACTTCGCGGTCTTTGTTCTCCAAAATAAAGATCGGAATACATATCATTCTCAATAATACAGAACTGATGAATTCCTGCGATGCTCAGAATTTCTTTTTTTGTTTCATCATTCATTACAACACCTGTGGGATTGTGAAAATTGGGAGTCGTGACAAGAGCGCAGATTTTATTTTCCTTACAGGTCTTTTGAAAATATTCAGTATCAAAGCCTGTTTTATAATGCACAGGAATCTCAATGACTTTTAGTTCGAGATGAGCAAGCACTTCCAATACAGAAAACACGCAGGGACTGTCAACAGCGACCACATCACCAGATTTTGTAACTGATTTTAAAGCAATTGTAAGTGCCTGCAAAGCACCATCAGTAATAATTATTTCTTCAGGGTTTAATGCACAGCCATAGGTTCCCATTTGTTTTGCAATATGCTTCCTCAGTGCTTCCAAACCGTTTGAAGGATAATATCTGAGCAGTGCCGCTCCCTTCTCGCGAATGACTTCCTGCATTGTTCTGAGAATAAGCTTTTGCGGAATCAGAAGATCTCCGGGCACCGCCGTATTGAAAGAGCTGAATTCTGAAGTTCTTTTGGAAGTAAGCATCATATTTTTCATAAATACTTCATCCCTCACTACGGTTGGAAGTTTAACTTTTGCTTCCGGAATATTCTCCTCCTGGATTCCTGTGACAAAATAGCCAGACCGTGGATTACTCCTGACCAACCCTTTAATCATAAGGTATTCAAATCCACTTTGTACAGAGCTTGTACTCAGTTTGTATTTTTCTTTGATGTAACGAACGGATGGAAGCCTGTCATTTTCCTGTAAAATTCCACTGTAGATCTGCTTCTCTATTTCAGCCGTAAAAACTTCGTACTTATAAGGTTTCATCATATCACTTCAACTGTACTGAACAAATTTACAAAAATACCATTCTGTACCGATTATATTTTAGCGAACTGTACCCCTTTTGAACGGATTAATCTTATAATTTTGAATAAAAAAAATCCCATGGATATCATTTCAAAATTTACAGTAGGTTCTGAGGAGGGAATTTCTGATCTTATAACCATTATAGATTCTTCCGTTTATAGATTGCACAAAGAGTTTGTAAGCGAAGAACACATAAAAAAATATATTCAGCAAGAAATTGATCCGAGAAAGATGATCAATGATCTGAATGATCTTTCCAACCAGCTGATCATGACTTATGCCAATCAGAAACCTGTTGGATACAGTATTATAAAAAGCGGTTCTCTGCATTCAGGAATTCCAGATGGAAAAAGAGCAACAGAAATAAGTTTTGTAATTCTTTCAGAGTTTGACACTCCGGAAACAAGAGATTCTCTTTGGAAAAAATGCAGATCTGCAGTAAGTTTCACAGATATTATTTGGATCAATATACTGGATCATGATCCGCTTACTGGTTTTTTAAAAGAGTGTGGTTTTATAACTGCGGAAAGTTCGAAGACTGGCCCTTTTCAAATGCCTTCCCACATTTTGGAATTGGAAATCAATAAAAGTTAGTTCTTAATGGCAAATCGCACAGGTATTTGTGTATGCTTATATAGTAGTTCTTCCTTTCATATTATTGATATTGAGAAAGACTATAGTTCTTATTTTTATTATCTCACTTAAAATCATTTTATGTAAGCAATTGTTTACCTATCTTTGATTTTTATAATTTTCACCTATGAGTGATCAGCTGGAAACGATAGAAGATTATTACAGACGTATCCGTAACAATCAGATTAAAATGTTTGATTCTGAGGATTTTGAAACCGGAAAATCTCATTTCAACATTTCGATGCGAAGATACTGCAGCTTTAAAAGCCCTTACAACCGTCGTGATTATTATAAAATCAGCTTCATCATCGGAAAAGGCACGATCCATTATGGTTCACATCAGCTGTTTATAGATGGTCCTGCCCTATTCTTCCCTTCTCCAAGCATTCCTTATTCCTGGGAATGTGAAAGCGATGTACAGGAAGGATATTTCTGTCTGTTTAATCAGGAATTTTTTAATGGAAATTCAGAATTTAATCTGTTTAAAAAGACTTCAATGTTCAAGGAATGGAGCAAACCGGTTGTTTTTCTGACGGAAGAACAGACCCAATTAGCCACTCTTTATTTTGATCAGATTTACAGAATGAATAACTCTACCTACCCTTTCCGCTGCAGCAGCATCAAAAGTAATCTTGCTTCTGTTATGCATCTGGCATTGGAAAACCGTGTGGAAGACATCAATCCCAATGAACTTCCTGCCAATGTTCGTCTGTACAAACTTTTTGATGAATTACTCAATAAACAGTTTCCTTTGGATTCCCCTGCTTATCCTCTTGCCCTAAAGACGCCTTCCGATTTTGCAGAGCATCTGAATGTACACGTCAATCATTTGAACTCTTCCGTAAAATCTGTAACACACCTTACTACAACTCAGATCATTAAGGAAAAAATGTTTGAAGAGTCTAAAAATCTGCTGAAGTATACGAATTGGGATATTGCCCAGATAGGGTATACTTTAGGGTTTGATCAGCCTGCACATTTTAATAATTTCTTTAAAAAGCATGCCCGGACTTCCCCATTAAAGTTTAAGAATTTATCTTAATATTTGATTTTTGTAATTTTTACTTTGTCTTTTAAAATCCAGTTTTGTATTTCTTGACTTATTTTTGCATAGTAAAAAATGAATGAATATGTTGAGAGAAGCATCTGAGCAACGAATCAGATTAATTACTATTATGGCGTTTGTGTCTATCCCGCTTTCAGGGTTTGTCACAGATATTTATTTGCCATCATTTCCTTCTATGGCCAAAGAAATGATGGTATCGGAAAAAGATATCCAGATTACATTAACTTCATATCTTCTTAGTTACGGGATTTCACAGTTGTTTGTTGGAGGAATTCTGGATAGCATCGGGCGCTATCGTCCTAAATTGATAGCATTATTCCTATTGATCCTGACCAGTATTTTAATTACGATGACGAACAGTATTCTACTGATTTGTCTGCTTCGTATTCTTCAGGGAGCTGCGGTTTCTGTACTTGTTGTGGCAACTCGTGCTATTTTTGTGGATATTTATGATGCTGAAAGGGTAAAACATTACCTGAGCTATTTTACCATTGTATGGTCTTGCGGACCTATTCTGGCTCCTTTCCTCGGAGGATATCTTGAGAAAATATTTAACTGGCATGCTAATTTTTATTTTCTGGCCGGATATGCCGGATTTCTATTTCTTTTTGAATGGTTCTTCAGTGAAGAGAGTCTTCCCCAGAAAAAGAAACTGGATCTTTCAGAGAATATCAGCCTTTACAAAATGATGCTTAAAAACAGGATTTTCATGCTGGGTATTTTTATCTTAGGACTGAGCTATTCTATCGTGATGTTATTTAATATTACAGGCCCTTTTATTATTGAAAACACCTTTCATTTTACCCCTGTAGTTATTGGATACTGTACACTGATCTTAGGATTTTCATGGATGATTGGAGGGTTTATTGGAAAACGCAGACTGACTCTTGATTTTAAACCAAGAATTTTACAACCCATCCTTCTTCAGCTGATTCTGATCTCAGCCTTGATCGTCACCAGCTATTTTACAGAAAGTCTTTTCATTATGATTCCTTTTGCATTTTTTATTCACATCTGTTCCGGAATTTTATTTACCTCCTTTTTTACGACAAGTATGCTTTACTTTCCTAAAAATGCAGGAACTGCCGGTGGATTAATGGGTGGATTGGTATACGTAATCACTTCTGTAACAAGTTTTATCATTTCGGTAAGCGGAACGGTAACAGATCAAAAAGGTCTCTCCTGGCGCTATCTAATCATTGCATGTTTCCTTTTGGGAATTATCCTTATTATGCATCAGGCCGTTAAAAAAGAAAAAGCAGGGAATTAATCTCTGCTTCTTTTATACCTGTGATATACTCTCAAGGTATTTTTTCAAAATAATCGCATGACAATGTTCTTCGTCTTTAGCAGCATATAGCAAGGTAATTTTTTCCTGTTTCTTGTGGTGTTTCAGGAAATCTTTCCCAAGATTACTTTCATCAAGTTCCTTCCTATATTTTTCTGAGAATTCTTTCCATAGCGCAACATCGTGATGAAACCATAGTCTTAATTCTGTTGACGGAGCAAGATCTTTATTCCATTCATCAAGATCAGCATTTTCTTTTGAAAGACCTCTTGGCCAGAGCCGATCTACCAGAACACGGTATCCATCACCCGGAGATGGAGTTTCATAAACTCTTTTTAATGCAATTGTGGACATTATTTTAATTTTTGAGTTAATACTTTTCAAAAGCCTGTGATCATCAAAGTACAAAATCTGTTCCTGTAGCTTTCTTTTTCCTTTTACTCGGTATGTAATATTTCATCATTAATTAGTTTTAATTAAAACTAATTTTCTGTATATTTGTTAGGATAAGTCAGTTTAAAATCCTTTTGACAAACACCTTATCCTGCTATATTATTATAAAAGTATGTCCGTAAAACTGAATAACATATCGGAACTTGCTCTGGAGCTTGGCCTTGCAATGAGTGAAATGAAAAGCCGTCTTCGACAGAAAATCCAGACTACTATTAATGAATATGATCCGGATCTGTCTTTTGAACTGATTGAAATCCTGGGATTGCTTTCACGCAATAGTGGTATCAACCAACAGGAAATAGGAAATAAGGTAAGCAAAGACAAATCAAGTATTACCTATCTTATCAACAGTCTTGTCAAACGAAACCTTGTGGAACGGATCGCTGATAAAAACGACCGGAGAAATAAGCAGATCTTTTTAACTCCGAAAGGAAAACAGATTGTAGAAACTGTTTATCCCTGGGCATTGGATCTTTATAAAAAAGCAGCTGATGATATTCATGAAGAAGAGATCATTAAAGCACTGCTTTTGGTAAAAAAAATGACAGCCAACCTGGAAAAATCAGGACCAAAACATAATACAATATGAGAACAATCCTTGTACCCATTGATTTTACATCAACTACGGAAAATGCAGTAAGAATTGCCGCAGATTGGGCAAAAACCTACGAATATCAAAACATCATCCTGCTCAAAACAGCAGGAGAATCTGAGTTTGATTATCTGCATATTGCAGAAGGGCATTCATTTGTGAATGAAGAAAGTGTCAATACTTTACTGCAGAGAACAGAATCATTATTTGATGAGCTAAGCAGTATTATTACAGAAAAGTCAACTGAAGTTAAAGTTTCCAGAGTTTTAAGTGATTGGACTCTTACCAGAAGTATTAATGAGCTTTTAAAAAACCAACCGTCTGTGGAACTGATTATTCTGGGCAGTGATGACCAGACTTCATCCACTGATAGTTTTGTTTCTGACAATATTATAAGTATTGCAAGAACAAGCCCTGTAAAGACTTTAATTATACCCAACAGCTATCATTATACTCCTATTAAAAATATCTTTATTCCCTGTGATATAAAAGATATTAAAAGATTAGAGAGGCTTTTTCACCACAAATCTGTTATTCATAAACAAGATGTACGACTGTCATTTTTAAATATCAACACCAGTGAAAAAGAGGATGAAGGCAAAAAAAGGGAACTGGAAAATTATATCCGTGAGCATTTAACAGAAATTCCGAGCAGTATTCATTATTCTCATGATGAAAATGTCATCAATGGTATTCTAAGTTTTGCAACCTCCAATGAAGCTGACCTTATCATTGCTTTACCGGGTAAGCATAGCTTTCTCTATTATCTGGCAAGCAGAAGTATTTCTGAAGGAATTTACCAGAACACCCATCAGCCTGTTTTAATTTTAAAATAATAAAAGAGCTCAATAATGTGAATGAAAGCTAATAATAAATTTTGGTACTTTCAATTTTAACCATCTTCTGCTCCTCCATTTTCTTGACGTATCGAATCACCGTCTCCACGCGAAGACCGGTTAAGGTTGCTATTTGCTGTCTGGTATAAGGAACCAGAAATGAATAAGGTTCTTCAAATCCGAAATATTTTTTAATATGATCAAAAAGTTTCATGAGCTTTATGATAGGATCTGAAATTGCCAGAAAGCTGGAAATCATAAACCTGAAATGCATCCTGTCTGCCATATATTTATTAATTTCAAGCATTAATTCAGGCTTTTCCAGCAGTATTTCGAGAAGTTTAGTTTTGGAAATTTTAATAATTTCACAATGCGTAACAGCAATGGCATTAATGGCATAATGATGTTCAGTAAATAAGTAGCTTTCACCAATGCAATGTCCATCAAAAGGTAGCCCATGAACAAATTCTTTTCCGTCTTCCAAAAAGGTATTCAGTTTCACAGTACCATGCCTGATCTGGAAATAATATTTTGCTGCGGTACCTTCCTGAAAGATAGCATCTCCTGCTTCATAGTTTTCCAGAGTGGCTCCGTAAGAAAATAATAAGTCTTCATTTATGACCATCTTGTTATTATTAATTTGAATAAAAAATACTTAAAGCACAAGCAATGCCGTAACCCATCAAATACCCCAAAACATGGTATATTTTAATATCAACACTACTCATCCAGCCTGATATCAGGCTGTAATTTTCTTTTTATGTTTTGCTCCCCAATCTGCCAGTGCAGCAATAACCTCTTTCAGTGACTCACTGTATTCTGTGGGAACATATTCTACCAACACCGGCTTTTGATCCGTAATAACGGTTCTTTCAACCAAATGATTAACCTCCAGCTTTTTTAATTCACTGGATAATACTCTTGCTGAAATACCACTGATGGTTCTTTGAAGTTCATTGAAGCGCGTATGCCCACCCAGAATAGCAATCATAACCCGAATGGTCCACCTGCCTCCCAAAACGTACAAAGCATCCTCTGTAGCAGCCAGATGAGTACTGCATTGCGGCCTTGAATACACTATTTTTTCTTCTTCCATTGTCTCTTTTTCTGTTGTTACTAACCTAAATGTTATTACTAACCTTTCGGTAACTACTATCTTTTTATTAGTAAATATAAATAATTTTGAAACATCAATTTTAAAAAAAATAAAAATGAAACGAGTACTTCATATTACTTCAAGTCCAAGAAGCGAGTCATCAATCAGTAAAAAACTGGGAAATGCTGTTGTAGAAAAAATTACAACCAAATATCCTGACAGTGTTTTAAAAAAACGCGATCTAGCCAATCCTCTTTTTCCTCATTTGGAAGAAACGCATATCAATGCATTTTTTACTCCCGCTGAAAACCGTACTTCTGAGCAGTTGGAAACAGTAAAACTTTCAGACGCGGTAATTGATGAATTGCATGAAGCAGATATCATCATTATTGAAGCTCCTCTTTACAATTTCAGTATCACATCTACATTGAAATCCTGGCTCGATCATATTGCCAGAGCAGGAAAAACATTTAGCTATAGTGAAGATGGTCCTGAAGGATTGGTAAAAAATAAGAAAGTATATCTTGCTTTTTCCAGTGGCGGAGTATATTCTGAAGGAGAAAGACAAGCTTATGACTTTGTAGTTCCTTACTTAAAACAAACTCTTGGATTCATGGGAATGACAGATATTTCCGTTGTCCGTGCAGAAGGACTTTCTGTTCCGGTTATCCAGGATACAGCTTTGCAAAAAGGGATTGAAAGTATTGTTGTAGAGTAAAATTAAAAATGCTGTTCCTCTGAACAGCATTTTTTGTATCAAAATTTAATGATATACCAAAGCAATATTTACAGAATTAAAAGAATATTTTTCTCAACATATGTAAAGACTTTTTCGATTTTTTTCTCTCATTTTTACTTTATTAAATGAAAGATTATGGAAAACAATAAACAACCCAAACTGATTAATCCCTCTGAATTATTCAATCCCAGTCCTTATGGCTTCTCACACAGTATTTCTGTGGAATCTCCCTCCATAATATGTTTTATATCCGGCCAAAGCGGTGGTGTTGGAGAAAGCCATTCATTGGCAGCTGACTTTAAAACTCAGGTTCAGGATGCTTTGAATAATCTTGAAATAGTATTACAAAGCCATTCTATGACGTTTGATAATATTGTCAAAATTACTCTTCTCATTGTTGACCACAATCAGGAAAAACTTCAGATATGGACTGAGGAAGCCAAGAAAGTTTGGAAAGAATCATTCCTGCCAACTAGCACGCTTATCCCTGTAAGTCAACTTGCCTTACCAGGAATGTTGTTTGAGATTGATGCCATTGCAGTGAAAAATTAGTTTCTGTTAAGACGTTCAATGATTAATGATGAAAAACTTTTAACTCCCGTTCTGATACTTTCTTCATCCACCTGAAAATTGGGAGAATGATTCATAGCGATCACACCTTTTTCAAAATTGGAACCACCCAGGAAGAAGTACACTCCTGGGATTTTTTCTTGAAAATAAGAAAAATCATCATTAAAAAACGGAACCTGACCATAATCCGGAGCAACTGCATTTTTGCCATACAGATTCCGAAGAATTTCTGTTGCTGAACGGGTCAGTCTTTCATCATTGACGATAGTTGGATTTCCCTGAACAAATGAAACGGAAAGAAGCTGATCTTTATACCCGCTGTCTTCAATCACTTTTTGAACTGTAGGAATTATTTTATCTAAATTAAAGGAGTTCGTCTCATACAGGTACGTTTCAAGAAATGATTCGTTGTTTTTGGAAAAAATGTTGAATTTTCCGTCTGTGAACAGATAATCTTTGAAAATAGTATCAGGATTTGTCAATCCAATTTTAGAATCAACAATAGATTGTAATTCCCAGGGTTTGCCTCTGTCAGAAGTCCTGAATAATGAATTGCTGATCTTCTTTGCCAGCCCATTGAGCTCTTCTTCTGACAATCCGTTTTTTAACTGAATCCTGATTCTCTTCTGATAAGCAAACATTTCATTGGGTTTCACCATGATCTGCCCGACAGGTGTAGCGGTCACATGCAATCCATAGATTTCATCTGGTTTTATTTTGGAAAGCAATCCGTTATGAAGCATTTCTTTTGCTCCTTTAAAAGTTTCTTCTTCGGGCTGGAATATAAAATAAACTGTCCCTTTTAATTCTTTCTTATTTCTGGATAGAACCTCAGCAATTCCCAATCCGATCGCCATATGGATATCATGACCACAACCATGCTGAATTCCTTTTATTTTTGATTTGAAGATTTCAGGATCGGGATAATCATTCGGAAGGGCATCCATATCTGATCTCCAGGCAATTTTTTTTCCTGCCTTACCTCCTTTCAGAATCCCTACAACACTACGTCCGTAATTCTCTGTTTGAACTTCCATTCCCAGATCCAACAGATACTTCTTAATTTTTTCCTGAGTTTGCGTCTCCTTCCCTGCCAGTTCTGGGTTTTCATGAAAATCCCGTCTGATATTCACCAATTTATTGAATATTTTATCTGTTTCCTGTTCAATAGATTGATGTACGGACAGCAAACTTCTATTTTTCGAAGAATGAACAGCTGTTTCCTTTTTATTACCCAATCCCTGAGCAGACAAAAGAGAAGAAACAAAGCATAATAAAGTTAAGGTAAGGCGTTTCATGGCTATCAGTAATGGGTTTTATCTTTTATAATCGTTAAGTCAAAGGTTTAATTATATAGATTAGACATATGCCGTTTCGCTTTCGTTACATGCTGATCATCAATTTATTATTATTTTTTAAGTTATGGACTCCTCCGACATTAAAATCCTGTTTTATATTCAATACCAAATTATTTAAAATAATTCTAAACTAGGTGAAAACAAAACCTTCTGAAACAGCCTAATACAAAGGGTTTGTTACAAAAAATTAAAATTAAATAAACACAAATTACGTAGAAATACTGAATCCCATCTGCTGAGTTCTGATTAATTTCGGATAAACAAAATTGATAACTATGGATCGCTTGAAAAACATTCAATCATTTCTGAAAAAGAGGTGCTATCTGAAAAATCCGGCAACTGTAGATCGATCGGCATGATAACCTCCCATTAAAAGGAGTTGAAGATATCTAACCCAAATTTTTAACGAAATGAATATTATTAACAAAATCCTCAACGTCGACGATTATTATTTCGACGTGTTTATGTCTATCTCGGAAGCACTTGCCGGATTTACAGTAAATGAACTACAGTCAACAGGGCTTGCAGAAACGTATTATACTTATGTTTTAAAAAGCATGGAAGCAGCAACTTTCGTGGAATTCCTTACCGTTTCTAAAAATATTCTTGAAAATCATTCAGGTAAAGAAGAAGTAAACAAGGCCATTCAATCTGAAATTATCAGCAATCCGGGAATGAATGACATTGCCGGAAAAGTAATCACCATGTGGTATTTGGGAACCTGGGAAGGAGCCTATATCAATGATCTTTCTTACAAGGAAGGTCTTGTATGGAATCTTATGCACTCTCATCCTCCGGGAGCCAAGCAGCCGGGATATAAATCATGGAATATTAAACCTGTAAACAGTAACTCATGAGCCAGACCAATAACAAAAAAGATGTGATCATCGTAGGAACGGGGATCGCAGGATCATTGATCGCGAAGCTATTGTCCGATCATGTATTTGATATAACCAAAGGAAAAATGATCCACCGTGCAGATGCCGGAAAATCGGATAATATCAAGGAAATATCAATCCTTATGTACGAAGCAGGTCTGGAAGCTGGTATCGAACTGGATTCCGTATCCTCAATGACCACTTACAATGAATATATCCGTACTTTTTACAGAGAGGAAGCCAAAGTTCCCAATTCTCCTTATCCGAACTTAAAACAGGCACCTTCTCCCAACGTTCTGGATATGGAACACATTGTGCAGCCGTATCCGGATAAAAAGGGATATCTGGTACAGTTTGGGCCAATGCCTTTTGCAAGTGATGCGATAAGAGTAGGTGGTGGAACTACCCTTCACTGGCTGGGAACTACACCAAGAATGCTTCCCAATGATTTTAAACTTACAGAAAAATATGGCATTACCATTCCAAAGCCGGATTCTGATGAAAAAACTTCTATCAACTGGCCGATAAATTATGAAGAACTAAGGCCTTATTATGAAATGGCAGAATTTGAAATCGGGGTTTCTGGAGATGTTTCAAGGCAGGAATATCCAATTACGGAGAAAACGGAAGAATATTATGGGAATTATGTATTTCCGATGGAAGAAATTCCTCAGAGTTATATGGATCATAAGATTATCGAAGGGCTTAAAGGCACAAGTGTGAAACTAAGTTCCGGAGAGATTCCTTTAATGATGGTGCCTTCTCCACAGGGAAGAAACTCTATTCCGAATCCAAAATACGGGAAAACAAAGATCATCAAAGCTGAGCCAAAAGATTCCGGATACAAACTGGTTTTAGACAGCTCTGAAAAAGAAGAATACAAAGCACTTGGTTCTGTTTGGAATCCTTATATGGGAGAACGTTGTGAAGGAAATGCGTCATGTGTTCCTATCTGCCCTGTTCAGGCTAAATATAATGCTTTAAAAACCTTGAAAAAAGCTTTATATAAACTTAATGACAACGAAAATCTTAAGCGTAATCCACACATGCAGATTCAGGCGCAGAGTGTGGTTTACAGATTAAGTATTGACCAAAATGATAAAGATAAAATCTCCAAGGTTCATTTGAGAAGATATACTTCAAAAGAGAAAACAGATTTTGTTGAAGAATCTATTGATACTTCAGAGGCTATTGTGATTTTGGCTGCTAATGCTTTTGAAAACCCAAAAATTCTACTGAACTCCAAATATACGGTTAACAACGTTGTCAAAACAGCGGCTAACAGCAGTGATCAGGTGGGAAGAAACCTGATGGATCATATGGTAATGCTTACCTGGGGACTTTTCCCTGAACCGGTTTATCCTTACAGAGGCCCAGGTTCTACCACAAACATTTCGTCTTTCCGTGACGGAAGCTTCAGAGATAAATTTTCAGCATGGATCTCTCCTCTTGACAACTGGGGTTGGGGATGGCCGGCATTTTCTCCGGGTTCTGATGTAGCCTACTTTATCAAAGAAAAACATTTTGGAGCAAAATTAAGAGAAAAGCTCACCGACAGACTTTCCAAGCAGGTATTATTTCATTTTGAAATTGAACAGCTTCCAAATCCTAATAACAGAGTTACGATTAACGATCAGTATCTGGATGTAATGGGAATTCCGCGCCCTGTTATTCACTATGAACTGACAGAGTATGAAATGAAAGCAATGGAACAGGCAAAACATGCCTCTGATCAGATGTTTAAAAGATTAAATATTGAGAATTTCACAAAGTATACTGCGGAAGACAAAAATTCTGTGATGTACAACGGAGAAAGATATTCTTATAACGGAGCTGGCCATATCGTAGGAACTCACAGAATGGGTTCTACAGCAGAAGATTCTGTAACCAACAGCTATTGCAAAACCTGGGATCATCCGAATTTATACGTCGTAGGCGCAGGAAATATGACGACTCTGGGAACTTCAAACCCTACTTTAACCTTATCAGCATTCACGATCCGTTCTGTAGAATCTATTCTTGCTGATCTTGAAATTCAACTAAAAAAATAACATCATGAGACAAAGACTTATCAATAAAACAGCACAACCACAGGAAACGTTATTAACCGAAGGAAGGATGGCTGCAAGAAGCGCCGTTGTTACTGAAACCATTTCATTACCTTCTTTATTATTTGATTCAACACTTGGCAAAGAAGATTGGATAGAAGGGTTAAAACATCACAGCAAAACCTTAACGAATCTTTTGCTTAATGATCAGATCAAAGATTTCAATGCTTATCTGGAATCTGAGTTGGGTTCTGGAGTTTCAGAATTAAAAAAAGGGATAACGGAAATTGATTATAAACCGGTTTTACAAGATCTATTGCAAACGGCCATTCTTATCGAACACTCTACAATCCCTCCTTACCTTACGGCTTTGTATTCAATCAAGGATGGAACTAACGCTTTGGCTTCACAAATTATCAGAAGTGTTGCTGTAGAAGAAATGCTTCATCTGATTATGGTTTGTAATGTTCTGAATGCCATTGATATTCAGCCTTCTGTCAACAAACAGGAAAACTACCCTACTTATCCGATGAAATTACCTATGAATGTTGATTTCTATGTAGGGTTGGAAACATTTTCAAGCAATAGTATTGCCACATTTATCGCAATTGAAAGTCCAAGCCAGCCTTTGGTAAAAGCTCCGAAATATGATCACGAAGCTGACACTTCTGCGTTATATTCTCAAAGAACGGCAGTACAGGAAAACAACTTCTGGACGCTTGAAAACATGAAAGCTTTCATCATGGAAAATGTACACACCATTGGTGAATATTATGATGTTTTATTCTTCTATATTGTTATTTTCCAAATCATTGCTTATTACAAAAAGCATGGCAGCCTTCCGAAGACTTTTGAGGAATTAAATACAGGTGGAATTTTTACAGGAGATTCAAAAAAACAGATCCGTCCGGAACAATATTACGGAAGTGGAGGAAAATTACATTCTGTAGAGGCTTTGGCCGGAGTAATTGCTGTTTTCCAGGAAATCAAAGGGCAAGGTGAAGGTGCTGATGATTCTATTTTTGATGTTGACCCATCCCAGTTTGAAGAAGGGGTTGAACTGGCACATTATTTCAGATTCAAAGAAGTTTTCCATGAGCATTTCTATCTGGGAGGAAACTATGAGCCTTTCATGGATGAAAACGGAATGATGCCTGTAACGACACCACCTACAGGAAAAGATCTTCCGGTAGACTGGAATGAGGCTTATCCGATGAAACCTAATCCGAAGATGGAAGACTATATAAAAAACAAAGAATTACATGCACAGGCTGTTGAGTTTAATAAAACTTACAGACGTTTATTAGACGCTATACAAAGTGCTGTAGAAGGAAATCAGAGAGAACTTGAAAAATCTATTATGTATATGTACGCCCTGAAAGAGCAGGCTGTTAATCTGATGAAACAACCGTTGGATGCGCAGACTAACGCTGGGCCAACATTCGAATACATCAATCTATAACCATAAAAACGATATATCATGTTAAAAAGAAAAAAAGAAAGTCCGGAAGCGGGAGGAGAACAGTTATTCCGCAAAATGCCGGGTCAGAAGGAAGTTAATCTGGCTGAAGTAATGGATGGATATTCAAAACTTCTTATTGATGATCCGGTAAGACCATTCAGAGAAGACAACCTGCAGGCTATTGAAAATAATGTAGATTATGGAGTTCTGGCTGCACTGGATGGTACCTGGGTAAGCTATAATGTCAATTACAATAAAGACGTTCCAAAACCATCATTAGCAAGCGGAGTACATACTACCATCATGCCTTCCCCAGGAACCAATTCAGGGACAATACCTGGAAAATTCGCTTTTGACAGTGAAGAATATATTGAGAAACTGACATTCTCCATCGTTCCCGGAGGAGTGCGTAACCGTGGTGGTGCAAGCGAACTTTTCTGCGGAGCAGTTAAATATGAACAAACCATTAAAAGTGTTAATGCTGTTCCAGGGCAGGATGCCCTGAAATATACACCCATCCACGAAGAAAACGGAATGTACCTATGGCTGAGTGATGTCTATAATCATGCAGCAACGAAAGAATCTATTGAAAGAGACCGTGGTATTCATGCTATTTCAACAGAGGATGCTAAATATGGATACACCGGCGAATACAGAGATGAGCCTTTGCTAAGGATAACACCAGACGGAGAGCCCAACCCTAAATATATTCTTCAAAGCCAGCTGGAGCCGGGACAGCCTTATTATGAAATTATTCCGGCACAGGAAATAAAGCCGGGAGCAGGACTTGATGGTCCTTATTTTATCCCGGACTACTCTATCTCAAGAAGCGGTGTTATTCCTCATGGAAGTACCATTACTTTGCTTGGAGATATCATCCCTCAAAATAAAGATAAAAAGACGTACTATTTAATTGATGGCTCTCCTCAGTTCCCTTATGGTAAAGAAGCCTGGGAAACCAATCATCTTTCAATTTCACGTACAATGGGAAATGCAGGAGTAACTCCTCAGGAAATCATTGATCTTGATCAACCAGCACCGGAGTGGGTTCATCAAACGCTTGATGATGATAATGATCCGGGTTCAAACAAGATTTATACCCAGAGAATACTGGCTGATGATCTTTATCCTTACTCTGTGCGCCCTGATTTGAGATTAAGAGATACGCTAAGAGGCCAACACGTCAGCAATCATGTTCATGTGAGAATGTCTTCAAAAATGAAAACCGGAGCGCAGGGAGGAGTTTTGAACGTTCCTTTTGTCAACCGTTTCGTTCCGACTGTTGAAGTGGATATGGACATGTGGATTGAAACCATCATTGAAGACGGAAAAGAAATTCTTCAGCTTCAGTACGAACAAATCGTATTCTTTGAATTTGATTTCGGAAACGATGGAGGTACTACGAGCTGGCCTCATATTCAGGTTAATACTCTTCGTAAGATACAGGATATTCCTGAGGATCAGAGAAAGGTTATTGAAGAACAGTTTTATAATACCAACGGAAATCCTGATGCAGCTTCAGGATGTCCTTATCATAAAGGATAGACTACCAGGTATCATACAAAAAAGGGGCAATAATTTTGCCCTTTTTTTGTATATTATTTATAATAACTTATAGATTATCATGGGTCTGTTCTACCATGAAAGATATTGCCTTTTTAATTTTTTCCCGTCCTTCAGGTGTATTCGTATCTATACCACAGAAAAGACTACCATTCAGAGATGCAAACATATTGAGGTAGTATAGTCCTGAAACCATGATAGCCATAATAGAACGGTAGGTATCCATTTTATCTTTAAAACGGGATTCCATCAATAATTTGAAGATATATTCTCCATTTTCTTCCTGAGTATCAATCAGTTTTTTTAATGATTTTCGGGGCTCAGAAATAGTCCACAACAATAGTTTTTGAGCTTCTTTATTGGCGTATACGTAATCAAACTGTGAAAGAAGCATATGTTCGATAAATTCTCTGCCTCCATCTTCAAGATTCGGTTTCATCTTTTCCACTTCCTCGCTGGTTACTTTTACCCAGAAATCCTGTGTACGGACATATTCGTCCATCAGGCCATCCATTCCGCCAAAATAGGTATAGATCATTTTTTTATCTACTCCGGCAGTAGCAGCGATATCATTAATCTTCAACCCTGCATGTCCCTTCGTTTTGAGTATTTTTCCAACTGCATCCAAAAACTTTTTTTTGCTGCGTTCTTTATTCCTAATACTACCTGATGCTGACTTTCTTTCCATGACTAAACATTCAATATACAAGTTTAAGAAATTTTTTTATCATTTTAGACACCTACCAGTGTCTAATTTAATCTATTTGTATATATTTGCACAAACTAAAACCATTTTATATATAAAACACTATTGAAGTTGAAAAATTAAAAACTATTCAGATTGTATCGTTAGTTCCCTCAGTTTAAAATATTTCGAACATCAACGACTGAGGTAAAAACACAACTAGCAGCATCATTTTTCTATAGTGATGCTGTTTTTTTATCTCAAAAAATGGAATGATATTAAATAAAATACTTTTTTATAGATATTTTTTATCACTTATTCTTTTTAGGAAGTATATACTTACTATAAGATAGAAATACTGTTGTATTTTACAGATTAAACCTATTGAAAAAGATTAATTAATAGAATTTCTTACTCTTAAAACAAAAATAACATTCTGAATTTCAAAACATTAAATAAAATTAAGAAAAATTTTACCATTTTACACACTTCACAGTGTCTTATTTTATATATTTGTACAAACTAAAACCAACTATATATTTTAAAACACTATTAGGTTGAAAAATAAGACAATCAAATTGTATTATTGAGTTCCCATACTTTAAGACAATTTCAAATACGAAACAACTAAGGTAGAAACACAACTTATAGACAGACCATTAGATTTCTAATGGTTTTGTTTTTTATAGAAAGTTCAATTTTCAAAATTAAAAATCTAGAGGTTTTCATAGGTATGATGCAACATGAAAGAAATAGCTTTCTTGATCTTATCCCTTCCTTTAGGCGTGTTCACATCTATTCCACAGAAAATGCTTCCATTAAGAGAGGAAAACATATTCAGGTAATAAAGTCCGGAAACCATAATTGCCATAATAGAACGAACATCTTCAGCATTATCTTTAAAATGGGAATCCATCAAAAGTTTAAAAATGTACTCTCCGTTTTCTTCCTGTGTTTCTGTAAGTTTTTTTAAAGATTTACGAGGTTCTGACAAGCGCCAAAGCAGGAGTTTTTGCGCTTCTTTGCTGGAATAAACATAATCAAATTGAGATAAAAGCATTTCTTCCATGAAAGATTTCCCTCCATCATCCAACTTGGGTTTTATTTTGCCGATTTCTTCAATGGTTACTTTGCTCCAGTAATCCTGCGACCGGATATACTCATCAATCAACCCGTCTATCCCTCCAAAATAAGAATAAATCATTTTCTTATCCACCCCGGCTGTAGCAGCAATACTATTCACTTTCAAGGCAGTATACCCTTTTGTTCTCAGTATCTTTCCCACTGCATCCAAAAACTTTTTTTTACTGCGTTCCTTGTTCCGGATACTTCCTGCTACAGACTTTCTTTCCATGGTAAACTTTCAATCGTACAAGTTTATGAATTTTTTTTCGTTTTTAGACACTTTTTAGTGTCTAAATTTATATATTTGCATAAACTAATAACCATTTTTAAATAAACAGACAATCAAAGTTGTGAGGTTGAGAGAGATCAGGTTGTACCGTTAGTTCCCTCAGTATAAATATTTTAATATTCAATACTGAGGCAAAACATTACTTCAGCAGCATCATTATGTATGTAATGGTGTTGCTTTTAGTAATGATGATATTTTTAGCGGTCCCCTGTTATGCTGTCGTTTTTATATACTTCAATCTACTTTTTACAATTTTATTATTCTCTTATAATGCTGTATGCGAAAGGGTTTTCTTGAGGTTTCAAATTGCTGATCAAAATATTTTTCATTTTTTTAAACCTTTAGACACTACGAAGTGTCTTATTTTGTATATTTGTTCAAAACTAATAACCATTTTACATAGAAGCACTATTTGAGTTGGAAAAATTATAAGTTTCGAACAAAAAGCAACTAAGGTAAAAACACTAAATGCTGCAGCGTCATGAGTTCTCTAATGATGCTGTTTTCATTTAGCGTACCTTATTTTCGTTTTAATGTACAGAAAATTGTATTTACCGGGAATCCGGTAATAGAATAGTTGATATGAAGAGAGACTGTCCAAGGACAGTCTCTTATTTTTTTCAAGATTGAAGTATATTAACCTCTGGCTTTTTCGTCTGTAAAAAACTGAAATCCATTCTTCTTCTCAATAAGCTGCATTGGATATAATGAAGGATTATATTCACCATTCAAAACTTCATTCAGCGCATGTTTTTTGGATTCACCAAATGCAATAGCCAGAATATGATCTGCATTATTGATAATAGGTGCAGTCAAAGTAATTCTGAACATTTCCTGAGGTTTAAGATAATAGGCAGAAACCCATTTTTCTTTTTCATTTAAAACTTCTTCTCCAGGAAATAATGAAGCCGTATGACCATCATCTCCCATTCCCAGCAGGATAAAATCAAAAACACCTTCATCGTCAAGAACAGTTCTGATCTGCTGTTCATAAGCTTTAGCATAGTCTTCAGGAGTGATTCCTTCAGCATACATAGGAAAGATATGGTTTTGATCTACCGGAACCTGATTGAGAAGTGCCTCATCTGTCATTCGGAAGTTGCTTTTATCATCGTTCAAAGGAACCCATCTTTCATCTACCCAAAAAAAGTAGACTTTATTCCACTCAATCTGTTCTTTATATTCTGGTGTCGCCAGCAGTTTGAAAATGGCTTTAGGCGAAGATCCTCCACTGAGAGCCACTACAAAACGGTCATTTTTCTGAATAGATTTTTTTGAAAGGTCAACAAATGTATCTGCAGCCTTTGTGTACAGTTTTTCCAGATCGTCAAATACTGTAATATTCATTTTCTGTTTGTTTAAATTTATATTGTTTTATACCCAGCTGTGTCCTTGTCTTTCTACCAAAGCATTCACGTCTTCCGGTCCCCAGCTTCCTGCTTTATAGTTTGGAAAAGAAAGGTCTTTATTATTTTCCCAGGCTTCCTGTATGGTGGTGACAACATCCCATGCTTCTTCCACCTGATCGGAACGCATAAATAAGGTAAGATCTCCCAAAAGAGCATCCTGTAATAAGGTTTCATAAGCTTCCGGAGTATCATCCTGACAGGCAAAATTATCGAAAATCATTTCAGCAGGCTTCAAATCCAACGTCAGCCCTGGTTTTTTAGTCATGAACTGTAATCTGATATCCATCATTGGCTGGATATTAATAATCAACCTGTTTGCTGACAAAAGATGTGGACTGTCTGAGAACGTTGAGTGAGGAAGCGGTTTAAATTGTATGGTAATGTAAGAGTGTTTTTCTTTCATTTTTTTCCCGGTACGAACATAGAAAGGAACATCCTGCCATCTTTCATTATCCAGATAAAATTTTATGGCAGCAAAAGTTTCTGTATTGGAATCCGAAGCAATTCCATCTTCCTGACGGTAACCTTTCACTTCCACTCCGTTTATAGTACCTTTTCCGTACTGACCTCTTACCGCATAATGATCCACCTGATCGGAAGATATTCTACGAATTGATTTAAGAACGTCTACTTTTCGGTCTCTGATTTCACCAGACTGCAATGAAGCAGGTGGTTCCATTGCTACCATACACAGGATCTGCAACAGGTGGTTCTGGATCATATCCCTTAATGCTCCTGTCTGTTCATAGAAAGCTCCTCTTGTCTCTACCCCAACTTCTTCCGCTACTGTAATCTGTACAGATTCTATGTATTTATGATCCCATAAAGGTTCAAAAATTGAATTCCCAAACCTGAACGCCAATATGTTCTGCACTGTTTCTTTCCCCAGATAGTGGTCGATACGATAGATTTGTTCCTCTTCAAAAGTTTTAGCCAAAAGACTGTTTAATTCAATCGCAGACTGTTTATTATGACCAAAAGGTTTTTCAATAATAATACGGTCCTTTTTCGGATCAGAAGCCAATGAAGTTGTTTTGATATGATTGGATATCGTGGTAATAAAATTAGGTCCAATGGATAAATAAAATAACCTGTTTGCTCTTATCCCATACACGGAATCAAAATCCTGCAATTTCTGCTGTAGATTCTCATAAGAACTTTCTTCATCCAGCTGATGCTGAAAATAAGTAATATGAGCCTGAAACCCTGCCCAATCTTCAGAAGTCACTTTTTTTCTGGAGAAACTCTCAAGGTTTTCTTTGATATAATTTCTAAAATTTTCGTTGGTATTTTCTGCCCTTCCCAATGCTACAATATTAAAGCCTTTGGGCATTCTGCCATCGATATATAAGTTATAAAATGCCGGAAAAAGTTTTCTTTTTGCCAGATCTCCTGTAGCACCAAAAATAACGATAGTTGTTGGCTGCAAGATTCTATTTTGATTCATTTCTTCCGAATTTTTAATTGTTTGCACTTTGCCAAGAAGTATGGAAAACTCCCTCTCTGTCAATACGCTGATACGTATGAGCTCCGAAATAATCACGCTGAGCCTGGATCAGATTCACAGGAAGAGATTCTGTAGTATAGGCATCAAAATATCCCAAAGCCGTCTGGATTCCCAAACTTGAGATTCCGTTGGTAACGGCATAGCCTGCAGTTTTTCTTAAAGCTTTGATTTTTGATTTTACCAATTCAGAAATATCGTGATCAAGAAGAATATTAGAAAGAGTAGGATTTTGGGTATACGCAAAATAGAATTTTTCCAGTAATACAGAACGTATAATACACCCTCCTCTCCAGATTTTCACTACATCTTTCAATGGAATTTCAAAACCATATTCTTCAGATG
The DNA here is from genome assembly GCF_002025665.1 of Chryseobacterium indologenes. GTDB lineage: Bacteria > Bacteroidota > Bacteroidia > Flavobacteriales > Weeksellaceae > Chryseobacterium > Chryseobacterium metallicongregator. The sequence goes on from NZ_CP018786.1 coordinate 2,892,815, forward strand.
CTTTTACCAGTAAAGATAAACCTTGCGCATAGCTGATTAAGGTAGAAAGGAAAAGAGCATCACCCACTTCCTGAATGAATAATTCTGTATTTTCCGGATTTGTAATTTCGCTTTCAGTATAGATTTTTGAAGCCTGAATTCTTTCGTTTTTATAAGCAGATAAAATTCTTGAAGTTACAGCAATATCAATAGTAGGAATAGAAACTCCTATTTCCATAGCTTGCTCAGAAGTCCATTTTCCGGTTCCTTTCGCTCCTGCTTTATCTAAAATCTGATCTACAAGATAGCTATCTGTTAATGAATCTTTTTGGGTGAAGATATCTCTGGTAATTTCAATAAGGAAAGAGTTCATTTCGCCATTATTCCATTCTTTGAAAACCTCATAAAGCTGTTCGTTATTTAGACCTGCTCCTCTTTTAAGAAGATCATAAGCTTCACTGATAAGCTGCATAATTGCATATTCAATACCATTATGTACCATTTTCACATAGTTTCCAGCAGCCCCTTTTCCCATATAAGCTGTACATGCTTCGTTGTCTACTTTTGCTGCAATGGCTTCCAGCATTGGTTTCAGAAGTTTGAAGGCTTCCAGATCACCTCCCGGCATTATACTTGGTCCTGTTCTGGCACCTTTTTCACCTCCTGACACTCCCATTCCCATAAAATGCAGTTTTTTGGACGCCAGATCAGCAACACGTCTGTTGGTATCTTCAAAATAAGAATTTCCTGCATCAATCACGATATCGCCTTCACTTAAAAGTGGGGTAATATTTTCCAGCACAGCATCTACAGGTTTTCCAGCAGGAACCATAAGAATAATTTTTCTTGGAATTTCCAGTGCGGATACGAAATCTTCTAAAGAGCCTGTACCTTTTACCTTCATTTCTGAAGCATCTCCTCCTTCTAATTCTTTCACTTTTTCCTGATCAAGGTCGAATCCTGCGATTGAAAATCCGTTGTCAGCAATATTATAAAGCAGATTCCGCCCCATTACTCCAAGGCCAACCATCCCATAACTATATCTTTCCATTATATTGGTATTAATATGAATTTTGTTATACAGACAATAAAATTACGGAAATGCCTAGTATGAAAAAAATAAAAGGAAATAAAAAGTTGAGAGCACTTTTGTTTTTCCCTCATTTATAAGCCCCTAATATTCACATTTTCACATGATTTTGTGTTTACAGAATAAAATTCAATCATTAATATGGGAATGATCTATTAAAACAGTCTGTTTTTTGGCATAATTAAACTTATATTTGCCAAAATTTATAAAGTAATGAACTATAAACTTGAACTCAACACTCAGGAGCCTAATTCTAAAATCGTTTTTAATAATATCATATTTGATTCGTTCAAGATTAATATAGTTGAAAGATATATTGGGTCAATGAAGGCTCGTCCTACATTATGTGAGGTTTTATTTAAAGTAAGAACTTTAGATAATGTCATTATCAACAGAAAAGATGGTAATATAAGAGTAAAGATAAAGGGTGATGATTTTGAAACATATCAGAAACTATCCAGAGACCTGAACTCTTATGAATACAAAAACAAACTGATTAACAGAAAAGAGGTAGAACAGAATTATGTTCATTTCATCCTGAGTTTAGTAATTACAAATTATCAGCTTAATTAAGCTGTTCCGGGCACTCTCCTTCTATCATTTTGCAGAGGGAGAATGTTCAGAAAACAATACACAGAAAGCAAGCAGTTTTTTCATTAAAAACTGTAAGTTACACTGAGCGTTCTATTTTGATTCTCAGCCATTTCGGCCTGGAAGCATTTAAAAAAGTATAGTTTAAATCAAATTATTCGTTATTACGTAGGATATTGCTTCGATAATATTCTTTACTCCAATTCTCTCAAACAATTTGCTTCTGTGAAACTTTATGGTACTTGGTGACACAAACAATTGTTCTGCAATTTCTTCTATTTTTAATCCCTGAAGGTAAAGTCGTATTATTTCTATTTCCCTTAATTTTAGGGCAACTTTAGATTCTTCTGTCCATTTTCCCGTGAAGAGATTATACTTCCAATAGGTCTCTGAGGTATTGGAAACAATCCTGATATTTCCTGCAGACCGGTTGAGAGAATAAGACACTACACAGACTATTTTGGAAATTTCTCCATCATCAAAGAGTTCTATAGGTGTAATCTTATGATTGACAAGCACATCTACACTATTGGCATATTTCAGATGAAAATCATAGGTAATGGTGTGTACTTTTTTTTCTTCAGGTGAAAGGCATTCAAAAAACTTTAATCCGTAGGTACTTACTTTCTTTAATATGTCAAGATCGGCCTTCTTAGTGTATTTACGAAAAAAATTATAACCCATTTTTTCAACTTCAGCAGCACTTAAACCGGAAAAAAGAAGAGGATTCTCAGAAATAAACTCTAATTTTTTTGTTTTAAGATCTGCAATGTAAACACAGCCCAGACTGGTTTCTGATACCGCTTTTAGTACATTAAGATACTTCTCTGATGCCTTTGCGGCATATAATGAATTATTTTTATCACTCATATTTTTGACATGATAATAAGATATAAAACTTTTTTATTAGACGACTTTTGCAAACATATTCATAATTAAGCTAAATAAAAAATCTATTAAAACTTAATTATAATTAAACTAAAAACTACAAATCACTTATTTTGATAATAAAAAAAACTGCATAGATTCATTTTATTACATTTTTAATACCTTGAAAATTATATATTTCCACTTTGTACGGAGATGAAAAAAGAAAAAAAGCAGAAGAATGAAAGAAAGATATTTATATAAGTCAATATTTTAAAAGGAAATTTATATTTTTTCTGTTTTGAAAGCATTTTTGGAGGATCAGTTTCTAATTAATTCATCAAGCTTTGATTTAAAACTATACGAAAGTATAGTAACATTCAATTTTTAATAAATTAATTTTACCCAAGCCATAACAATAAAAACTAATCAAAGAGAACCATCTAAAAATGAAAGATTCCAAAAAAAATTAAAAACTACAACAACTTATACGCAGAAAAGTGAGTTTTTTTATAAAATAGATTAAACCATCACTCATCTGCAACCGAAATTATTCCCACTCGCTTAGTATTCTACTATTTTTCCTGTTTATCCATTGATCACTTTTGTTAAAGAGGTGATGTGGAAGTACAGTAATATGCTTTAACCCACTTATCGTCTCTGTGAATTGAAAACACAGTTTTTCTATGAGTTTCTGAAACGAATCCCATAAAAAAGCACGTGTACTTTTCAAAAGGACACTTAAGTAAATTGAATAACAGACTCTAACTTAAAATGAAACTATATGAGAAAAATTCTACCCATTATCTTATTTTTAATGATTTTTGCGCATGCCCGGGGACAAACCTGTTCTCCTGTTCCTGTGCCTTTTTCACAGTCATTCAGCAGTGGTGCACTACCAGCATGCTGGATCAGCCAAAACCCTTCTTCAACCTCAACGAACGCTAATGTTAAGTGGAAATTTTCCGGATCAGCGGGATATGGAGCTACCGGAAACGGAGGGAAACCTGCCGGAACTTTTGCATGGGTTGATGCATCTTCACCTTATGCAGGTGAACACACCGTTGAACTGATTAGCCCTCAGATCAACTTAGCCGGATTAACGAATCCTTATATCAAATTTGAATGGTTTAAGGATCATTTGACAGCACTCAATGGCACAGTGCCTGCTGCCGACAACAATCAGCTAAAACTTGCCGTAAATAACGGTTCCGGATGGGTACAAGTCTGGTCCGGTGATACCAATTCTCCTGAATGGAGAACAGTTGGTGTTCCTTTGGCAGCAAGTTATGTCGGAACAACTATTCAGCTAAAGTTTGCCGTTGATAAAGATGTAGCAGGAAATGGTGATTTTTATGACGATGTATTATTAGACGAAGTTCAGGTAATACAAGCTCCTACATGTTTTGAACCTGTTACTTTGCCTGCATCTAATATTGCACCTACTTCTGCAACACTGAACTGGACTGCTCCGCTTGTACCTGCACCAGCTCCAGCCAATGGATATGAATATTACTACAGTACAAACAGTACTCCTCCTGCAGCTGCAACACCAGGCACACCCAATCCCGGAACAAGTGCTAATATCAGCTCTCTTACTTCGGGTGCTACTTATTACTGGTGGATAAGATCTGTCTGTTCTGCAACGGATAAATCACAATGGGTAGCAGGTAATCCTTTTACACCAGGACAAATTGGTGGAGGTGCTGCCACTCATGCTTTCCTACCCGTTTATTCCTGTTCTGGATTCAATTATTCCCAGCAGATTTATATGGCTTCAGAGATTGGAGCCGCTGTCGGAACGAATAATTATATAACAGCTATCAGATTTTTTGTTTCCACAACTGCAGCTACCCAAGCTAATTATAATCAATGGGTAGTGTATATGGGAAACACTTCACAAGCAGATTTTGCAACCACTTCAAGCTGGATCCCTTCCCCCTCTTTAACACAGGTATATTCTGGAACTTTACCGGCAATGGTAGCTGGTACCTGGGTGGAAATTCCTCTAAGCACACCTTTCCTATGGGACGGTGTCAGCAATGTGGTGATAGGTGTTGATGAGAATTCAACAGGAACATCATGTACCGCCAACTGGGGAAGTTATTCTGCAGGAAATAACCGTGGAATGATTTATTACAATTCAACTACCAATCCGGACCTGGCAAATCTTCCTACTGCAACAAGCAGATATGCTGTATTACCGAGGGTACAATTGACAGGTACAACGTTACCAAGTTGTACCAACACTCCTCCAGCCAATATTGCAATAAATAATATTACAGCTACCTCAGCCAATGTTACCTGGACTGCAACAGCCAATGCCACATATGTTGTAAGATACAGAATACCTCCTTCCCTTACATGGCAAACGATCAATATAACGACTCCTTTTACTAATAATGTAACGCTTACCTCTTTAACTGAGCAGACTCAATACGAGGTAGAGATCGCAACCATTTGTGGAACGCAAGGGACATTTTCTACCCCGGTCAGTTTTACAACACCTGCACTCACTTACTGTAATGCTGCAACAGCAACAGTTACGAACGGTTACATTAATAACATTACGATGATGGGTACCAATGTACCTTTAACCAGTAATAACTCAGGGCCAACAACATATACGGATTATTCTACAGATCCTACAAAGACCATTACACTCCTGAGAAATTCAGTTAACAATACATTGTCTGTAGGAAGATCAATTATATCAGGAACCTATTCTACCAATGCGTGGATAGATTTTAACGGGGATGGTATTTTTGATAACAACCCAACAACCACTGCTGGCGGAGAAAGAATTATGAATCTTGGTTATTCCAGCACAACTCCTGTTACTGCTACTTTTGATGTTCCCGCAAATGCTTATTTGGGAACAAGTAAAGTAAAAATGCGTGTCATTGTATATTCTCTCACTCCAGCCAACGCCTGCGGACCTTTAACAAGTAATGGAGAGGTGGAAGATTATTACGTAAAGTTCATTGATCTTCAGCCTTGTACTACAGCTGCTCCTACTACTATTGCAGTGAATAACCTTACTCATAATTCTGCGTATGTCTCATGGATACCAACCGCCAACGCAACTTACGTTATCAGATGGAGACAAGGAAATACAGGTGCTTGGCTTCCAAGTGCAACAGGACAAACACTTCCGGCAGGACAAAGCTTTTATACAATAACAGGACTTACCGAGCAAACCGGATATCAGGTACAAATTGCCACAATCTGTAATGGAAGTCAGGGAGCATTTTCTCCAAGTATAAGTTTTACAACTCCGCCATTAACGTATTGCAGTATGACCGGAACAGGAATTAACGATTATATTTCAAATGTGAAAGTTACCCCTGTCAACTTCCCAGTAATGGACAACACATCTGTTCAAACGAATTACATCAGTTACACATCTGCTACTACACTTATCAATCTTGAAATCGGTTCCCAGGGAAATCAATTATCGGTTTCTAAAGAATGGGCAGGTACTCAGTATGCTGATGCCGTAAACGCTTGGATCGATTGGGACAGAGACGGAGTTTTCACAGATGCTGAAAAAATAATGACTTCTACTGCCAGCACAACAACTCCAATAACAGCAACTTTTAATGTTCCTGCAACAGGAGTTTATACAGGTCCACTAACCACTACGATGAGAGTGGTACTGAAACGAACCAGTGCTCCTGTAATGTGTGCAGATGCAGCCAATGGAGAGGTAGAAGATTATGCTGTAAGATTAAGACCTTGTAATAATACAACACCGGGAAATCCTGTATTTACCAATATCACACATAATTCTGTGAATATAAACTGGACTGCTGCAGCCAACAATAATGCGTTTGTTCTGGAATACAGACCTGTTACAACACCTGCTTCTGCATGGACCACTTTAAACCTATCTGTTTTAGGAGGAAACCCGCCTGTAACAATCAATGCTTTAACTCCTGCTACTACTTATGAGGTAAGAATTGCAGCGGTTTGTGGCAGCACAGGAATCGGAGTATATACTCCAATAAAAACATTTACAACAAGATGTGATCCTACTCCACCATTTGTAACGATAAGTAATGTAACATCAAACTCAGCCTTAATCACCTGGAATCCGGTTGTTCCAAGTGCCTCTTATATTTTAAGATGGCGGGAAGTAGGCGCTGGCCCATGGAATACACCAACGATCCCTCAACCACCGGCAAATTCATATACGATTCCAAACCTTGATTCATTTAAAACATACGAAGTACAGGTAGCCAATATTTGTAATGGAGAAACAACAGCCAATCCGTGGTCTAATCCAAAAGTATTTACCACAGAAAGAATATGTGAAATTTCTCCTCCGGGGCTTATGATCACTCAGATTATGCCAACAACGGCAGAAGTGGTATGGGATCCTTTTCCGGGAACTACTTATATACTGAAGTACAGAAAAGTAGGTATTCCGAGCTGGACAGAGGTTGTGGTTCCTACGAATACTTACACCATCACTGGTTTGCTGGAACTCACTAAATACGAAATGCAGGTAGCCAATCTCTGTAACGGAGTACCGGGAAATTTTACAAAACTGTATTATTTCACTACTCCAACCGTCATCTACTGCCCGATGTCAGCAGCTAATTCTACGACAGAATTTATTTCAAAGGTGACCGTGAAACCTAATGGTAATAAGGAAATGATAAATGAATCTCTTGCATCTACTTATTCAAACTTCACAGGAAATCCTTTACAATTTATTGAGTTGATCCAGGGATCAAAAGGTAATCAGATTACTATTGAAAAAACTTTAAGTTCAGGAACTAACGCTGGCGTAGCGGTCTGGATTGATTTTAACAGAAACGGAGAATTTGACATCAATGAAAGAATTCTGGCAGACGGGCCTAATGGAAACCCAACGGCAAGTACTACTTTCTCTGTTCCTGACAATGCTTTCATAAGTATGACAGATTATAAATATGTAGTCATGAGAGTCGCTTTACAGAAGGATGGTATTCCTGTGAACTGTACGAATTTCAAAGACGGCGAGGTGGAAGATTATACGGTCAGAATTTCAAAACAACCTGTACCAAATTCTCTTAATCAAGCAGACATCCACATTTATCCCAACCCGGTAAGCTCAGTATTGTATGTAAAAAATATAAGCTTCAAAGCTCAATATAAAATTTACAGTGCTGCTGGAAGATTGATATCAAGTGGAATCATTCTGAACAATGCTATTGATGTGAGCAATCTTATCCATGGAATGTATATGATCGAGATAGAAGATGGAGGAATAACCGTTCAGAAGAAGTTTATTAAAGAATCTTAATCTCTTTTGTCAATGAAATTTCAATTTTTAGAATCAAAATTTAGTAATTCATGAAAAACATCATACTCAGTTTATTATTCATTATCTTGGGCATTCAGATTTCGGCACAAAGAGATACAGATCACTGGTTTGCTCCTTATTATGCCTCCACAAGTTACACACAGGCATTATACCTTTCTACAGATTCCGCAACCCCTTTTGTTGTTACAATTAACAATAACAATACTCCGATTGGCACTGTCACAATCAGCAAAAATGCCCCACAAACCTTTGTTGTACCCATTTCTGCTATCGCCGCCAATGTTACATCAGACGCTTATAGTGTTATCACGAAAGGGTTACATCTACAAGGGACAAAGCCGTTCTACTGTTCATTAAGAATAGTAAGCAACACTACACACGCCGAAATCATCACCAGTAAAGGGAAAGCCGGGATTGGTAAGGAATTTTACGTAGCCGGAACTCCTACAACCTCATCACTTACCGGATATAATTTTACAGCAGGAATACTGGCCACTGAAAACAATACCGTAGTAACCGCTACATGGAGTGGAAACGTAACGTTCTTTGGAGCAGCACCAGCCACCAATACTCAGACCATTACACTTAATAAGGGACAGTCTTTTATTTTTGCAGGAGGTCCCGGAACGGGAGGTCAAAATCAGTCTGCTTTTATCGGAGCTAAAATTGTTTCTGACAAACCCATTACGCTTACCAACGGAAATGTAAATGGAAATTTTGGAAATAATACCGGATCTGGCTCTGATGCCATCCTTGATCAATCTGTACCTACAGAAAGGCTTGGAAGTACTTTTGCCATGGTAAGAACCAGATCTTCCGCTGATGATCTGGAAGGAGGTATCATTATTGGAACGGAAGACCATACCCAAATATTCATCAATGGTTCCAACACTCCTATTGCCACCATAAACAGTGGTGATTTTTACAGGATCACTGGGAACAATTATGTACAGCAGGGGAATTCAGGGCATTTTAATATGTTTATTACGACTTCAAAAAATGTCTATTTATATCAATTGGTTTCAGTAAATAACAGCAGTGCTACCTGTGGTTACAACTATATTCCACCATTGAACTGTTTTTTACCCCGAAAAATTGATGAAATCGGAAAGATTAATGAAATGCCTACCGGAACAGGTACCACAAGCACTGTCCCGAATGGAACTATAGTAAAGCTGAATATTTTAACTGAAGCCGGAGCCAATGTAATGGTAAACGGAGCTCCGCCACTCGCTTCAGAAGGCCCTTTTCCGCTAACAGGAAATAGCAGCTGGGTAACGTATGCCATCCCCTCTATCACCGGAAATGTAACAGTTATTTCGGATAAAGCGGTAACCGCAGGGATTAATGGAGGATACAGTACTTCCGGATATGGAGGATATTTTGCCGGGTTCTCCTCTATCCCATTAATTGCAAAACAGACAGGAGAATGTATTCCTGGTATTGTACTTGAAGTGGATGACAGCTATGATACTTACCAGTGGTTTTTGAATGGAAACCCTATTACAGGAGCCAATGCGAATACTTATACTCCGTTGGTTTCCGGAAATTATACCGTAAAAATAGCAGTAGGATCATGTACGCCGGCCATCACTCCGGTTTACAAAGTATTCACATGTCTTGAAGAGTCTACCAAAGCAATGACTGTCTGCGAAGGGTATCAGTCTATAGTACCTCAGTTTACCAATTCTACTCAAAGCTATGTTCCCGGCACGGTAACAATTCTTACACCTCCGGCAAACGGTACAGCAACCATCGATCCGGCAGGAGTAATTACTTATGTCCCTAATTTCGGTTATATGGGTACAGACACTATTGTTTATAAGTTTTGTGGAAACAATCCTGACTTTACAGATTGTGAGCAGGTAACTTTAACGTTAACAGTTTCCGAAAGCCCAATTGTTAAAGATGCAGCCTTAAGGTCATGTTTTGAACCTTCTAATCCTGTCCTTGGCATATTTAATTTAACCTCAGCAGGAGTGAATGTACAGCCGGGAACAATTAAACAATATTATCCTTCTCCTGCCGATGCCCACAGTGGAACCAATGAAATCCTGAACCCAGCCAGTTATATTGCTCCTGACGGAGTGGTTTACATTAAGGTAAGCAATGCCAACGGATGTTACAGAATTGCAGAGGTTACGCTTACGGTTATTCCTCCTACCTACTCGGAGGTACTAAAGGATAAAATTATCTGTATGGAAAATACCACCACACTGGATGCCGGCCCCGGATATACTTCTTATCTATGGAGTACTGGAGCAACAACACCATCCATCAGTAATGTGGGAGTGGGAACTTATTGGGTAGATCTGAAAACGAGAGAATGTACTACAAGGCAAACCGTAAAGGTTTATCCATCAGAAAATCCTGTAATTTCAGATATTAACATCAGCAATAATACGGTTACCTTAACTGCAATTGGAGGAACAACACCTTATCAGTATTCGATGGATAATATCAACTGGCAGAATGAAAATGCATTTACCAATGTTCCGCGCGGAAGCAATACTTTTTATGTAAAAGACGGTTATAACTGTACTCCTGTAGAGGTAGAAATTACAGTTCCTAATCTTATTAATATCATTACGCCTAATGGTGATGGAATAAATGATGTACTGGACTATTCTGCTTTGGCAGGGAAACCCAATTTCACATTCAGTATTTATGACCGATATGGAAGCAAAATTCACGAAGGAAGCAAATTAAACAGCTATCAATGGGATGGCAGCATTGGCGGCAAGAAAGTATCTACCGGAAACTACTGGTTTGATATGGGCTGGAATGAGACCAACAAAAAACAGACTCCGATAAAATATACGGGATGGATTATGGTAAAAAACAGAAATTAATCAAACTTTTAAACCTCTATTTTAAGTATGAAAAAGCTATTATATATTTTCCTTATATTATTTTCCGCAGTACTTTTTGCTCAAAAAAACAGTAATGTAAGGTTTGCAGTGTACAATAATGTCATCGGAACTTCCAGTATGTTTGATCTTTATAAAAGCAGTATTGAAAGGACAACTATTTTTAAAACCAAAGCCCATTTACCTTCTCATTTAAAGAAGTTTGATTATCTGGCTGACAAAGGTTTAATAGAAATTAAGTTTAAAAAAAATGCAGGCTTTCCCGATAGTTTATCTCTGGAAATGCTGAATGAGCAGAACAATCTTCCAAAGGACAGAACTGTGTTTATTGAAGGTTATCCGTTCAATGATACCACAACCCTGGTCTACAATGATATGATCAGCAATATTGAGCTTATAGATTCCAATGGACAGAAAAACATCCATATTTCAACAATAAGAAATTAATTACTGATATGAATCGGAAGTTAATTTAAAAGCTGAGACTATTTCGAAATGAAATAGTCTCTTTTGTTTTTCACTATATTCGTAATCTTTATTTCAATAGTTTTGAAAACCAGACATAAATATCCATATTACCAGGAATATCCAGTTTTTTTCGCAGATTGTATTTTTTGGTCTGGACTGTTCGTACTGAAGTAAATGTATATTCAGCAATATCTTTGGTAGAAAAATTCAGGTATATATAGGCACAAAACCTGATTTCTGAAGTTTTTAACGGAGAAACCTTCAGAAGCTCCTCTGAAAAGCGGGGACAGTATTCATTGAATCGGGTTAAGAATTCAGAGCTGTTTTCTTTGGCAAGCTGTATGACTTCTTTAAAAATACTTTCCTGAGCTGGTGACTGATGGGGCATATCAATCTTATCCAGACTTTTACTTTTGTGTTTTCTGTAGTAATAGAGGAAAAGAAAAATAAAAAGAATACATACTGCAATACTTCCTGATAAAATAAAAAAAAGTTTTTTTGATTCTTTCTTAATGTTGGTTGTTTCTATTTCACTCTGTTTATCAACAGCATCATTCAACATTTGATTTTGCTCACTGTTCGATGCTTCTATCTTCAATAACCATTGAGAATAATAGCTGAGACTATCTTTTTGCCCAAGGTCCTCATACAAACTTTTCAGTTCTTCCGCTACAGCAATTTGATAATTTTCACTTTTATAATAATTATTGGCAATATTTTTACAAATCCATAAATAATGCTGAGCCTGCTCAATATTTTTTACCGCCCTAAAATAACGCGCAGCATAAAAAGCCGTAATATACTGTATACCAATATCATCAATTTTCTTTTCATTCCGGAGAGCTTCATCAATATAGATTTTTGCAGAATCCATTTTATGAAGATCTGTATATGCTCCCGCAAGATAAGCAGAAGTTTTATAGCTGTTACTCAGCCTATTTTTGTCTATTCTATAAAGGTTACCTTTATTTTCTCTATAAATTTTGGAATATTTGTAAGCGATTCTGGAATATTTTAGCGCCAGTTCTTTTTTATTCTGATCACCATATTTACTTGCATACTGCCGATTGATCAGATAAATAAAATAGGCATTACCCGTTTTCATGGTCTCATCATAGATTTCATCCAATTGTTTTAAAGAGGCTACCCTTTCATTCAATTTCTGGTATAAAAAAGATTTTTGAATATGAAGGTAAAATATGACTTCAAAATCTGTATCCGAGCTAATAAGGTTCTCCTTTTCTACTTTATCTATATAATAAAAAGACTTCTTGAAATCATTCATTCTGTCATAGATATTCGCAATCTTGAGATATCCTAATGCAACACAATCATTATAAGAGTTTTTTCGACACACCTCAATAAGGCTGTCAATTTTTTTTATTTCTTTTGGCCCGGCGGTAGAAAATTCGATGTCAAAGATGATATTCTTAAATTGCTTCTCCGTATGCTGTGAATAAAAAAAAGAAAAGATAAAGAAAAAGAAAAAAGACAAATTTTTCACCATACTCCACTATAATTAAAAATACAATATTACTACTACACCGCCCTACATTACGCAAAATACATACGTATTATATACACAAATCAATAAAAACGCAATAAAATATTATTTACTTTATAAAATTAACAATTAATTTTGAATACCGGAATATTATTTTAAAGCTCAAAAAAAATTGTTCAATCCTCATTTATTCACGATAAAATTTTGCTCGCTAGGAATATTAACCTTCTGTTTTTCAGAAACTGCTAGGTAGGTAAGGTTTAATACTATTTCAAAAATATATTTCTAAATAATTAGTTTTTCTTAATCATCCTTAGTAGCGTACCTGCAGCATAGACAAAGTCTGTAGGTACTTTTTAAAAGAATACATTGTACAGATAATATCAGCTGATACAATTCGAATACTTTACCAATATTCCCAGAGATGAAGTCAAAGTATAAAAAACGGATACAATTGCACTCCCGGAGAAATGAATTGTACACTCCCTAATATCATTACTCCAAATGACTCTGGTATTAATAATTATATTGACAATTCTTGCTATACATATTGAACAGATTAAGGATATCTTTTTTGAACTCTTCCTCAGTATGATGTGAAAGAAAATACAACATAAAAAAAATAGTTTTTTTAGTCGCAACCACTCAAATATAAAATACAATATCAACACTAAAAAACTCCCGAGTAAACAAAATCACATACGTATTACGTACACAATTTAATAAAATCATAAAATATCATTGTTTGCAATACAAAATTAGCAATTACTTTTGAAGACCCGAATTTTTATATTCATTCTTCGCAATACCACTATTTAAATACCTAATTTTTAAAATGAGAAAAACTCTATTATCATTATTTTTGATTTCTGGTTTCTGTCTTTCCAATGCCCAAAGATGGGAAACCTCTTCACAAAAAGTGTCTGAGATCAGAAGAGAGGTAAAAATCAAGTATGCTTACAAAACTGATATTAATGCTTTAATACAGTTATTAAAAAACGCTGAGGAAACCGGCGCAAATGCAAGAGCAGTAACGATTCAATTACCGACAGCAGAAGGAGCCATAGAAAGCTTTGCAGTGTACAGCAATCCTGTGATGGAAAAATCTTTGGCTGAAAAATATGGATTAGGATCTTATGTAGGAGTGGGAATTGATGACCCATCCAAATATGTAAGATTCAGTACATCTCCTACAGAAATACAGTCAATGATTATTAAAGACGGTGTTTTTCAGTTTATAGAACCGATTACAACAGATAAAAAGACCTATGGTGTATTCTATAAAACAGAAAGAACAGAGTCTGAGCATGGCTTTAGCTGCAGCATGGAAGGTAAAAAAGGACTGGACATCAAATCTTTAAAGAATTCCGGAAAAAATAAACTTGCCGGAATCAATATTACTGGAAGACCGGCTGCCTCAAGATACAGAAACCTACAGACTTGCCTTGTCTGCAACGGGAGAATATACAACCCTTTTTGGAGGGGTTGCAGGAGCACTTGCCCAGATGAATAATACCATGACCAGGGTAAACGGTGTTTTTGAAAAAGAATTTGCGATTCATTTGAATATACAAAACCTTCCCAATATCATTTATGCCAATCCTGCCAATGATCCTTATACAAACGATTTGAATGGCCAGCTGCAACAAACCTTAACGGCTCAGGTAGGTAATGATAATTATGATATCGGACATGTTTTTAATGCGGCAGGAGGAAATGGAAATGCAGGCTGTATAGGCTGCATATGTACCGACCCAACAGCAGCGGAACCGCTAGGAAAAGGTTCTGCATTTACACAGAATGGCAACCCTGTGGGAGATACCTTTGATATTGATTATGTAGCCCATGAGATGGGGCACCAGCTTGGAGGTAATCATACATTTTCGACTGTTACAGAAGGCTCAGGAGTCAATATAGAACCTGGCGGAGGAACAACCATCATGGCCTATGCAGGAATCACAGCCAATAATGTTCAGATGAACAGTGATGCTTATTTCCACTATTCATCCATCAATCAAATTCTTACCAATCTTGAAGGTAAAGTGGGGTGCGGTGTAGCAGAAAATATCGCTAACAATAATGCACCAGCTATTACTCCGCTTATTTCCTATAATATTCCTAAAGGGACAGCCTATTATCTGGATGCCAATGCAGTTGATGCAGATGGAAATCAGTTTACCTATAACTGGGAACAGTATGACAGCGTAGGCTCAACGAGTTCCATCTCAGGAGACAGCGGCTGGGGATTCAATCCTGAGGGTTCACTTACCCGTTCTTTTCCTGCAGTGGCTTCCGGAAGAAGATATTTCCCGAGCCTGCCTGTAGTGATGAGTGGGAAACTGACCAATAAAGATACATGGGAAACAGTTTCCTATATTCCCAGAGTGTTACATTACGCTGTAACTGTACGTGATAATAATCCAAACAGACCCTTAACTATTTCTGCAGAAAATACAGTAACCGTTGGAAATGACGGACCTTTTAAATTCAAAGGATTAACTCCTTCTACTACGCTTTATAATAATGCAAACAATACCATTTCATGGGATGTTGCCAATACCAACCTCGCCCCATACAACACAGCCAATGTAAAGATTGAATATACAACCGATCTGAATAACGGAGCAGCATGGACAGAACTGGTAGCTTCAACTCCGAATGACGGAAGTTTTGAAATACAAATGCCTGCTGCGCTTCAGGGAAATATTAAACTGCGAATTTCAGCGGTAGGAAATATATTTTATGCGGTTTCTCCTACACTGACTGTAGGAAATGCTCCGGCTTCTTCAAACAATCCACCAACGGGGCTTGCTGCGTTCGACAATGATATATTAAAAACCTCAGCAACTGTTTCATGGAATCATGTACCGGGAGCAACCTATTCTGTGAATTACAGAAAAACAGGAGGAGCAAACTGGTCCAATGCTGCCAGTCCGGTTAGTTCTGTGTTATTAAATAATCTTGAAGATGAGACCTCTTATGAAGTTCGTGTAGCATCTGTGATTAATAATGTTCCCGGGGCATTTTCATCTGTATATAATTTTAAAACCAAAGGATTACGCACCGGATATGACTACTGCCTGATGACTACAGGAGGAAACACGACAAACAGCCCGTATTTCAGCGGAATATTAAGAGTGACTTTAGCCAATGTGGATTTAGCTGGAAACGGGACAACCGTTCAGCACGCTTATAAAGATTATTCGGAAGATCCTGCCAGACTGATTCAGCTTACTCAGGGTGCGCAATACAATATGAACTATATTGTGTATGCTAACCGTGCCGGAGGAAACTTTCAGGATTGGGTACAGGTGTGGATTGATTACAACAGAAACGGAGTATTTGAAGCTTCAGAAAGAGTAGGCATTAACGGAGCTGTTCCCAATGCCAATAAAAGACACCAGGGAAGTTTTGCATTTACAGTCCCAGCCGATGCTTATAATGGCGACAAAACATTAAGAATGAGAGTTGCCAGTGGTTTTTACAATGCTTCAGTTGATGCGTGTACAAGCCCATCTTTAGATGATAATGGTGACCTGTTCTCCCGTGGCTCAGTATGGGATTTTTCTGTAAAGATCAATGCGGCACTTGGGATTAAAGAATCAGCTCAATCCTCATCTGATATCGAAATTTATCCTAATCCTGCAGATACATTTATAGAAGTGAAAAACCTGAAAGGTAAAGCTGTCTACAAAATTTACAGTGCAGACGGAAGACTTGTTCAGGAAGGGCAACCGGACGGAAAAAGAATCAATGTTGCGTCATTGATCAAAGGAATGTACGTCATCACCATAAAGGATGATAAGACGACTTATAATACAAAATTAATCAAGAAATAGTTGTAATAATTAGTGTACCGTACCTGCAGGTATTACAGATGACCCGCAGGTACTTTTCCAAATTTATTTTAAAAAGATAAAACCCAGTCATTAACTCATAATAAAGCAAAAATCTCTAACAAAGTAAATAAACTAACATTTTCATTTAAACACCTTTTAATCTTGTGCCTGCAGTATAGATTGGGTTTCCTGCAGGTACTTTTTAAAGCGTTTAATAATAAAAACAGATAAAGAAAAGTATAATTCTATATTGATAAAAAAACATTTTTAATCATCGTTTGTATTGTGTACCTGCATAATAAGTGGTTGTTTGCAGGTACCTTTTTTACATAAGAATCTAAAAAAATATGATATGCTAAAAAAACTACTTCTTCTGATATGTACTGGTTTTTCAGTCTTATCTTTCTGTCAATCTAATGAGGTTCTGTTTATAGGAAACAGTGTCACGTATTTTAATGACATGCCTGAAATTTTCAAAAATATAGCTGCTTCAAAAGGAAAGAATGTTTCCATAACAACCCATACGCCGGGAGGAACCGGATTTGTTAATCACGTAGATGATCCTGCACTGTACCAAAAAATAAAATCAAAAAACTATAAGTATGTTATCATGCAGCCCGGTACTGGTGAATCTGCAGGTCATTCTTATCCTGTTTCCGTGACAGCAGAGCGTGGCCGCAAAATCAGGGATTCCATCCGAAAATACAGCCCATGTTCCAAAATATTCTTATATGAAATTCCGTATGGAGTACCCTCTGCTAATGAATATAATGTATATTTTACTTTTCAGCAGAAAATAAAGGACTCCATTACTAAGATGTCTAACCTGATGCAGGTAGAAATGGTTCCTGCCGGAGAATCAGCAAGGCAGTATTACACTTCATCGCAGGATCTGGCTCTTCATGGATCGTATAATGATATTCATCCGGGGCCGAAAGGAAGTTACCTTGTAGCAGCTTCTATGTATTCTGCGGTTTTCCAGGATCATGTTTTCCCTTCTGCATTTTATAACGGACTGCCTCAAAACACTGCTGAAAATTTTCAGGAGATTGCTGATCAGGTCTTTTTTAATAATCCTGCACAATGGAACAGCAATGCGTTTCATCTTCATTCGGATTTTATCGCAGGAATTAATGGAACCACTGTGAATTTCACCAATCATTCCGCCAATTACACTTCAGTATTATGGAGTTTTGGTGATGGTACCACAGATTCCTCATCAGATCCGGCTCATCATTATGCCTCTCCCGGAAGTTATACCGTCACCCTGACAGTTAATAAAAATACCTGTTCAGAAACGTTAAGTAAGGTTATTACTATCGGTTCTCTGGGAACTGCAGATCTTGCCATTGAGTCCGAGCTTACCTTTTACCCTAATCCGGTCACCGATTTTTGTTACCTGAAAAGTAAAGGAAAAATAAAGAATATCATCATTTATGATATAGCTCAAAGGAAGCTTGCCGATTGGAAAAACCTGAATGTTTTTGATCTCAAAATAGATTTTTCAACGTATGAAAAAGGAGCTTACTTGATGAGTATTCTATATGAAAATGATCGTAGGGAAAACATTAAAATCATGGTCAAATAATTAAATAACTGAAGAAAGAGAACTCAGATTGAGTTCTCTTTCTTTTTACTATATAAATAGTGTATTTCTAGATATCAACACATTGAAGTGTTATCAAATCTTATCCTGCAACAACTTCCTCTGCATATACAGCACCTTCATAACAGGCATTGTAAATTGCTTTCAGTTCCTCTAAAACAGGCACTCTCGGATTGAAACCTGTACAAGGGTCTGCTAAAGCGTTGGCTGCAATATAGTCAAGGTTTTTCTCCCAATCTTCTTTTGAAATTCCGAAATCTTTGATCGCTGAATGATTGTTAACTTCAGAACGTAGTGTCTCAATAGCCTGAGCCAGTTCTTCGGTAGTTTCTTTCCCAATTACTCTTGCCAGATCAGGATAACGTTCTGTAGCCAGAGCATTGTAACGGATCACATTCGGAAGGAAAATAGCATTTGAAGCTCCGTGAGGAATTCCATACAGCGCTCCTACCTGATGAGAAAGAGAGTGAACAATTCCCAACCATGCATTATTGAAGGCTAAACCAGCCATAAATGATGCATCATGCATATTCTGACGGGCCTGAATATTATTTGGGTTTTCTACGGCTTCTTTAAGGTTATCAAAAACAATCTCTAAACCACCTTTAGATAAGGCATCTGCAATATTGTTATCAATATTGGAGACATAGGCCTCCACACAATGTGTCAGAGCATCAAGCCCTGTATTGGAAGTTACATGTGCCGGCATTGAAGCGCAGATTTCCCCATCAATAATAGCAATATCCGGTGTTAATTCATAAGAAACCACAGGATATTTTACGCCTTTCTCTCTATCCGTAATCACCGCAAGCCCCGTAGTTTCCGTTCCCGTACCACTGGTAGAAGGAATAGCAATAAACTTTGCTTTATTTCTCAAAACGGGAACTGTGAAAGGTTTAATCAAAGCATCAAATTCCACCTCAGGATATTCGTAAAATACCCACATAATTTTTGCAGCATCAATGGCGGAGCAGCCACCTAAACCGATAATCCAGTCAGGTTGGAAAGTATTCATCACCTCTGCACCTTTCAGACAGGTTGCTGATGATGGGTCTTCTTCTACCCCTTCGAAAATCTGTGTTTCGATTCCTGCTTCATGAAGATAGGCTATCGCTTTATCAAGGGTTCCGCTTTTTCTCATGGAACTCCCTCCTGTTACAATAACTGCTTTTTTTCCTTTGATATTTTTTAATTCATCAAGACTTCCTGCACCATGGAAGACTTCGCCTGCAATAAATAATTTGCTCATTTTTCTTATCTGATTTTAATGATACAAAATTAGATAAGCCTTCACAAGCCCTGTTATACAAACGAGACTATACGTTATACATTTGCGCCAGTTCCTGTTGAAGTTCGGTGGGAGTTTCTTTGAGTTTTGCTTTTACAAATTTATTGAGGGCAGATGGAGAATTAAAACCCAAATCAAAAGCAATTTCCTTATGGGAAAGATCTGAAAACATCAGCTGCCGTTTAATTTCCGTTAAAATACGGTTATGGATAGCCTGAATAGCAGTCTCTCCACAATGTTTTTTGGTAATAGAGTTTAGCTTTTTGGAAGTAATGGCCAGTTCTTCTGCATAGTACTGAACCGTTCTGTGTTGTTTATAATGTTCATTCAACAGCTTTTTAAATCTTACATACAGGGGTTGATCTGCTGTTTTTTCATGCAGAACCGGATGCAGTCCGTGAATCGATTCAATAAGTCCGAGAAGGACAATTTTAATGTAAAATCTGGCCTGTTCTTTCTTTATAAGGGTGGGCTGTTCGTAAATTTCTTTGATGATTGAAGTGTTGCGTAAGCTTTGTTCAAAGTCTTCCCGTGAAAGTATTGTACAGTTAAGCTGTGTAGAAAGATTAACATTATAGGTACTTAATTCATTTTTCAGAATATCAGAACAAAACAATATTTCTTCAAACAAAATAATCTTCCCGATGAGATCTTCGCTGGAGGCTGCCACAAAATTTACCTGTTCCGGAAATATCACAGAGATTTTCCCCGCTTTTATCCAATGAATTTTATCTTCAATACAAACCTGAAGTTTTCCCTCTTCTACAATAAAAATACAAAAATGGTCTTTTTTGTGAGGTTTTGCATATTGGGCCAAATGGTCTTTATTCAAATCAAAAACCCGGAAAGACAGATTTTTATCTTCCTGTTTCTGAATATTTTTTTTAATCTCCAGTTTCTTCATAGTTCCTTTTACCGCAGCAAAGTTAGGATTAAAAAAAGTTATACGTCTATCTGCCCTAAATAAAAAGCCCCTAAATAGGAGCTTTTTGTAAACTTAGAGTTAAATTGTTCTCTTATATTAATCCAGCTTATCAGCTAATGATTTGCATGGACAAATTAATCATTCTGTTTTCTTCATGAATTCATCCAGGCTGTATATCCCAGGACCGGTAAAAAACAGGAGTAAGGAGCTGCTAAAAAATAAGAGGGCAATTTCTCCTCTGAAGGTGGTTACATCTCCATGCTGAACCAAGATAAACGCAACCAAAGTATTGAATGCAATTACAAAAGAAGCGATTTTCGTTTTGAAACCTAATAATAAAAGTAACGCACAAAAAACATCGGAAAAAGCAGCAAACAAAAGCCCCGGTAATTTTCCTATATGCAAAGGGTCAGCAATTTTCGAGAGCATTTCAGAGAAGTGAAACAGTTTTTCATGCCCATGATTTATATAAAGAATCATACTGATAATCATCCTGAAGAAGAATAAGCCTTTGTCTCTGTTAAAAAAAATCGTGATCTTTTTCATAGTTCATTCCATACAAATAGAAACTCCCAAACAATGTATTGAGAGAGAGTTTCTCATGAGTTTTTAATTATCTGTCTGCCCTATTTCAAGCTTGTTTATTTTCCCATCTTTATTAAAATGGAATTTAAAATAGGCTTTAAAATCTCCGTATTTATCACTGTGGAATGCTCCATACACTGAGTTTCCGTTATCCTCCACTTTATCAATGCTTACGAAATTTTCAATAAGAATGGCATGGGTTGAAAATTCTTTCAGATCTCTTGGGTTACCATCGTCAAGCAATACCGCATCTTTTGCAAAAAGAGATATCCATTTTTCTATATCACTTGCCTGGAAGGCTTCAATAGCCTGTTTTACTTTTATATTTATAATTTTCGAAGTATCCATACTCTTTATTTTTTTGTGTTGATGGTTTTGATACCGTTGTCCACAAGCATTCAGACTGCAAGCCATCATCAATACCATACTTAATAATTTAAAAATATTCATAGTATTATTTTACTGATTAGCTCCGCCATTGACTAATAAATGCTGCCCGTTCACAAATGAAGAAAGATCACTGGCAAAGAATTCGGCAATATTGGCTACATCTTCTACTTCCGCCAGTCTTCCCATCGGACAGCTGTCAATCAGGGATTTTCTCAATTCAGGATAGCTTCCTTCTTCGGCAAAAATTCCCGAATGATCTACAGCGAAAGGGATAATCGTGTTTACAGTTACTCCACGATGCCCAATTTCTTTTGATAACACATCTACCAGATACCTTGGGGTGGTTTTACTTCCTCCATATACTGCCATACCCGGCACAGGAAAAGCTGTGGTACTGGATGCTACATAAATAATGCGTCCATTGTCTTCTACATTCAAAGCTGCCTGCTGCATGGTAAAATAAGCCCCTTTGGTATTGATGGAGAAAAGTCTGTCAAACTGTTCTTCCGTGAACTGCGTTACTGGAGTTTCCACCATTTCAATTCCGGCATTGGCAACAACGATATCTATTTTCCCAAAAGCTTTTTTTGCTTCATCAAAAAGATAGTGTATTTCAGATACTTTTCTCACATCTGCCTGAACGGAAATAACCTTTCTTCCCATAGCTTTGATATTGCTTTCTACCTCATCTGTGGAAGCTTTGTCACGGGAATAATTTAATATGATATCTGCACCCAGCGCAGCATAACGTTCTGCAATAGCTTTTCCCAAACCTCTTCCTGAGCCGGTAATAACGGCTACTTTATTTTGTAATGAATTCATTTTTTTAAATTTTAATAATGATTGTGTGTAATAGTTGTTATTGAACAGTTGATTTTGATGTCTGTCTTTCATGAATCATATCAACTACCTTATTGTTCAGCCAGGCAAATAGAAATCCTGCTAAAATGGGTATTAATAAGTTGAGTACAGGCAATGGTTCCAGTGGAGGGTGAACTCCAAACAGGATGATTAAGCCCAGAAACCAGGCAGGAATGTTGTTCAGTTTTTTTGTTCCCGCAAAGTAGGCTAATGATCCAATGTACAGGAAAACAGCCAAAGGAAAGCCTAACCCTCCGATCAGCTGCTGCAATCCGCCTGCAGTAACCTGTATCAGAATTGCCATCATCATTCCCAGTACAATCTGTAAAAGTGCCCAAAGTGAGGTTTCTATCTTTTTACCGAAAATATAGAAACTGACCCAGGCTACAAACATCACCCATGTAGGCCACTGCATCGAAAAGGAAACAGTAACGGCAACCGCTCCGAAAAATCCGAAAGCAACTGCTATTGGTAAAGTCTTCATAATGTAATAGTATTGGTGTATGATATTAAGCCATAGCCCCATTGGCTCCAATCGTTTGTCCGCTGATCCATTTGGCATCATCACCAGCCAGAAAGACAACAATTTTGGCAATATCAGCAGGTTCTCCCAAACGGTTAAAAGCATTTAAAGAAGCCAGTCTGTCTATTACTTCCTGAGGTTTTCCTTCTGTAAACAATGCGGTGTTAGTAGGTCCCGGAAGTATTGCATTCACATTGATTCCTCTGCTTCCCACTTCTTTAGCGAATACTCGGGTTAGCTGTTCTACAGCTCCTTTGGTAGCTACATAAGTTCCATACGTTGGCATCATCACTCTCGTAGTTGTTGAAGAGAAATTAATAATACTTCCGTTATCAGCAAGCTGGGTTGCTGCTTCTCTTAAAGTATTAAATGTTCCCCTTACATTGATGTCGAACTGACGTGAAAAGTCTTCATCAGTAGTATCTTTGATCAATTTGGTAATCATGATTCCTGCATTATTAACCAATACATCGATTTTTCCATAATGGCTGATCGCCTGATCAAATAATTGCTTTACAGCTTCTGAATTACTTACATCTGCCTGGACTGCAATAGCGTCACCTCCTTTATCTTTTATAGAAGCGACAACCTGTTCTGCGGCATCTTTTCCGCCTGCGTAGTTAACGATTACTTTTGCTCCCGTTGAAGCTAACTGTTGAGCGATTTCAGCTCCGATTCCTCTTGACGCTCCGGTCACAAGGATTACTTTGTTGTTTAATGTACTCATATTACTTTGTTTTTATCAATGTTAATTTGATAGGACAAAGTTGATACATTATGCTCCTCAGGAACGTACAAGAATTATAGGAGATGTTGCAAATTTCTAAGATTGCTTTCCAAAGTACTGTTTTCTATATTCTGCAGGGCTGATTGAAGTATTTTTTTTGAAATAATTGCTGAAATGGGATGTTTCAAGAAAGCCTAAACGGGCTGCAATTTCTTTAATGCTAAGGGTTTCATCCTGAAGCATTACTTTTGCTTCGGTAATTGCTTTATCAGCAATCCATGAAGTGATTGTTTTTCCGGTTTTGCTACTGATAACGCTTGATAAATAATTAACATGGAGAGCCTGCAGGTTCGCATAATCCTGAACCCTGAACTGGGTATTGGTCTTTCCACTGATCAGATCTCTGAAATGCTGTTCAATATTTTGTTTGAAATTTTTTACAATCCGTGAACTGCGGTTCCCTTCATAAATAGGATTATAGTCCTGAAAGAAATATTCTTTGATTTTAAGCAGCAGCGTGATCACAAGAGCACCGATAATTTTGTTTTTATATAATGAATGTCCTTTATATTCTTTATGAATCAAAGCATATAATTCTTCTATCTGGCTAAACTGGTCAGGAGTCAAAACACGGGGTGAAACTACTTCTGATAAAAGAAAAGAGAAATCATTATAGACATCTTCATGCACATATTCTTTCAAAAATCCTTCTCCGAAGGTAATCAGACAGGTATGCTTTAGTTTTTCCCATTCAAAAATTCTGTAATTGCCGGGGTTGGTAAAGTAAACAGTATCTGAAGTCACTTCGAATCTCTGATCATCGATTGTGTAATGCCCAAATGCACTTTTAATAAACAAAAAGCTAAAGTAGTTAGGACGAAAAGGTTCTGAACGAAACGGCAAATCCTGGAATGTTTCTTCCAGATAATGAATGGTAAATCCGGATTCTTCCTCCAGATAATCCACAGGAAGTCCTAGTTGCTGATAAAGTTCGCGCAAAGTGTGCACATTCAGGTTACCGTTGGCCATTGCATTCAATTTCGGGTAAATTTAGAAATTAAATTGAGGTTGTCTTCATTTAAATTTCAATAAATAGCGTTTATTTATTCTCTGTATATTCAAAATACAAAAGGAAAAGTACCGTTTATTAGTACTTTTCCTTTTCTATGGGATGTATGGACTACAATAATTTAATATTATATTTTATAAACCATAAGCTTCTATCCACTTTTGTTTTACCTGTTCTGTAATCAGATTGTATTCTTTATCTACTCCATTGGAAAGAGGATCTAAGGGCGTACGGAGCGGTCTTTTTCCTTTTTCTGTATTTACCAGTTTAAGCGTTCCATCTGCAATGATTTGTGGATCCGGAGCTGATTCCATAAAGAGTTTACCAAATACGGTCTGAATTTTCTGACTGATATCTGCCACAGCAGTACCATAAGATTCCTGAATGCCCTCGCGGTCTCCATTAATATGCGCCTTACCGATAATTTCCGTCATGAATCCTCCCGGCTCAAGCAGTACTGACTCTATTCCCTGCCCTATCAACTCTTCATACGAACCTTCTATAAGGCCTTCCAATGCAAATTTTGTAGAATTATAAGCAGACTGTAATGGAAGTGAAATTCGGCCTACCTGACTGGAAATGGTGATGATAAGACCATCTTTTGCAGCTCTCATAATAGGTAAAACTTCATTATTCACTCTCAATGTTCCCCAAACATTCACATCAAAGAGTTTCTGGATCTGTGGTATTGAATAAGATTCAAGAACTCCTGCTCCATATATTCCTGCATTATTGATCAAAACATCAATTCTGCCATACTTTTCATGTACTAAACAACAGCTTTTTTTACAGACTGATCATCTGTGATATCCATATCTACTACTTCTGTATTCTCCAGCGTATTCAGATTTTTTGCGTGTTCAGCATTGCTTCCAGTAGTATTTCGCATC
The DNA here is from genome assembly GCF_002025665.1 of Chryseobacterium indologenes. Lineage (GTDB taxonomy): Bacteria > Bacteroidota > Bacteroidia > Flavobacteriales > Weeksellaceae > Chryseobacterium > Chryseobacterium metallicongregator. Next base: position 2,918,201 of record NZ_CP018786.1, read on the forward strand.
GTAGCTATGACGATATGCCCTTCTTTGTTAAATGTTTTTACCATTAATGCACCAAAACCGGTACTTGAACCTGTAATTAAGATTACTTTTTTCATTCTTTTTGTTCGTCTCTTTTTAATTATTGACTCTTTTTAACTCAGAAGAATACCGGCCGGAATTCTTTTCATTATTACAATATTTCCTTCATACGGTTTATTGTGTCTCAGAAGGAAATACCTTAAAAATGATGTTGCAATTTAGCACAGATTTACTTTCCTTTGTATAGTACTTTCCCAAAGGAAAGCGAAATAATTTGTAAGCGTATGTCTGTAAAAAAAATTAAATCAAGCTGCCTGGAAACGATCAAGCCTGTACGGGATGCTTTGGACGTTTTAAGTGGCAAATGGAAGCTGGCCATCATGGTATCTGTATCTGTAGGTAATGATCGCTTTACTGATATACAGGACAGTATACCAGGTATTACTCCAAAGGTTCTGGCTAAGGAACTCAAGGAACTTGAACAACATCAGCTCATCAAAAGAACTGTTATTGATGATTATCCTGTTAAAATCATTTATCAGCCTCTGTCTTATTCTTCAACTTTAAATCCTATCATATTTGCTCTTAAAGACTGGGGAATTAATCATAAAAGAAAACTTTTTGAAGAAGGATTTACAATAAATGAAATAGGAGAAATTCCTCAATGTCTTCCTGAAGAAGGACAATAAACAACTGATTTAGTTGACATTAAAACAATGCAATATAAAAAAAGCATAAAAAATTTGTTTTTATGACCAATCGGTCATATCTTTGCATTATTATTTTATACTATCATGACAAAAGGTGAAGAAACCAAACAATTCATTATAGAAAAATCGGCTCCTATATTTAATACAAAAGGGATCGCTGCTACTTCTATGAGTGATATTATGGAAGCCACCAAATTGTCTAAAGGTAGTATGTACGTTCATTTTGAGAACAAGGAAGTACTTGCCTGCGCTGCTGTTGATCATAATCTTAAATTACTGAGTGAAAGACTTTTAAACAATTTAAGGAAATTCAAAACTTCTAAAGAGCAGTTATTCGCATATATTGATTTTTTCAGTGATCCTAATCATCCGCCAGTAACCGGAGGCTGTCCTTTATTAAATTTCGGAATGGAAGCCGACGATACCAATCCGGTTGTCAAGGAAAAAATAAACCGTGCTATCAAGCAGGGGCAGGAATTGCTTTCCGATATTATTGAAAGAGGCATTTTCAATAAAGAATTCAGAGCAGACTGGAATCCTGCAGATTTTGCAACGGTTCTTTTCGCAATGCTTGAAGGTGGACATTTGATCGCAAGAATGTCCGGTAACAATGTGAGAATGGCAGTTATTACGCAAAGTCTAAAAAAAATAATTGAGGAAAATTGTGTCTAAATTTTTTTATCCAAAATATGACCGTTCGGTCATTTAAATTTGAAAATAAAACTTTTTAAAAAGTATAATCATAACAATCAATTAAAAACAAAACAATGTCAAAAACAGTTTTAATTACAGGAGCATCAAAAGGTTTTGGAAAAGCATGGGCAGAAGCTTTTTTAGCAAAAGGATACAAAGTGGCAGCAACAGCCAGAAATGTAGAAACACTTAATGATTTAAAAGAAAAATATGGAGATTCCGTATTGCCTTTAACCTTAGATGTAGATAAAAGAGAGGAATCATTAACAGTAGTTCAGAAAGTTCATCAATACTTCGGCAGCATTGATATTCTGATCAATAATGCCGGATATGCATTAACGGGTGCAGTGGAAGAAACCAACGAACAGGAAGCAAGAGCACAGTTTGAAACGAATTTCTTTGGAACTTTATGGCTTACACAGGCGGTACTTCCCATCATGAGAGATCAGAAAAGTGGTCATATCATTCAGGTTTCTTCTATTTTAGGATTGGCTACTTTACCAACCATGGGACTTTACAATGCGTCTAAGTTTGCACTGGAAGGCTTAAGTGAAACTTTAGCAACGGAAGTAAAAGGCTTTGGAATCAAAGTAACGTTGGTAGAACCTAATGGCTATGCTTCCAATATCTGGCATACAGGAATTAATACGCAAAGCAATCCGGTTTACGATGGTGTTAAAAAGGCTTTCTCAGAATCTGAAACTTCTTTTGGAGATGTAGAAGCTACAGCTCCGGCACTGATAAAGTTAGCAGAAACTGAAAATCCTCCATTGCGCTTATTGCTTGGAAAAGTAGCACTTCCTTTTGTAAAACAAAATTACGAGCAACGTTTAAAAGTATGGGAAGAATGGAATGATGTATCTGTAGAAGCTCACGGATAACATCGAAAAAGAGTGTTTTCACAAAATAAGCTCCGTTTTATAGAAGAACGGAGCTTATTTTTTATCCTTTTTTGAGATCAACAACTCACTCACTTTTCTTAGCGTTACTTCCATCTGCTTCATATTGATACTGTTTTCCTGTTCACCTCCTGCAATGTCTATTTCGCTGTGAAATATGACTACTTGAACAAATTACTCATTTCTCAAGGGTTTCCAGGAGCATAATTTTGTCTCATCAAAAAGAAAAACAGATCTACAATCTAATACAATAAAGCAATGAAAACAACAATTTCAACCATCCTTTTAGCAGTAACTTTTACTTTAAGTACACCTGCTATTTCTAAAGCACAAAACAACAAGACCACTACTCTATCATCAAAAAATGACACAAGTATCCGTCCTTTTCACATCAGTATTCCGCAATCTCAACTGGATGATCTTAAAAAACGTATTTCCGAAACCCGTTTCCCGGATAAAGAGACAGTGAAAGATGCTTCTCAGGGAATTCGGCTTGAACAGTTAAAAGAACTCATAACCTATTGGGGCAACGGATACGACTGGAGAAAAGTGGAAAATAAGCTGAATGCTCTTCCACAATTCGTAACCAATATTGACGGACTTGATATTCAGTTTATCCACGTTCGTTCAAAGGAATCTAATGCAATGCCGGTGATTCTTACTCATGGCTGGCCTGGTTCTCCGCTAGAGTTTATCAATGCAATAGATCCTTTAACTGACCCTGTAAAATACGGTGGTAAGGCAAGCGATGCCTTTGATGTGATTATACCTGCCATTCCGGGATATGGTTTTTCAGAAATACCAACTGAACTGGGCTGGAATCCGGACCGTGTTGCCCTTGCCTGGGATGTTTTGATGAAAAGGCTTGGCTACAAAAAATATGTTTCTGAAGGTGGTGATCATGGTTCTGTAATATCTGATGCTCTAGCCAAACAGGCTCCTTCAGGCCTTCTAGGAATTCATCTTACCATGCCGGCTACTATTCCTGCTGAACTTGTAAAGCCAATCAATGCCGGGGATCCTGTCCCATCAGGACTTTCTGCATCAGAAGCAAAAGCTTATCATGCAATGAGTACATTCTTTGGAAGAAATGCAGCCTATGGAGGAATGATGGTAACAAGACCACAGACAACAGGTTATTTACTTTCTGATTCTCCAACAGCTTTAGCAGCATTCCTTTACGAAAAAATTGCAGAATGGAGTGAAAGTGATCTTCATCCTGAAAATGTAATTGGTCGTGATGCCATCCTAGATGATATTACACTTTACTGGCTTACCAATACCGGAGCGTCTTCTTCACGCTTCTATTGGGAAAATAACAAGAATAATTTCAGTGCAGAGGCACAGAAAACAAAAGACATTAAGGTTCCTGTAGCTATTTCGGTATTTCCTCACGAAATTTATCAGGCTCCGGAAAGCTGGTCAAAGAAGGCCTACCCTACCTTATACTATTATCATAAAGCTTCGAAAGGCGGACATTTTGCAGCCTGGGAACAGCCACAGGTATTTACTGAAGAGCTTAGAGCAGCTTTCAAAGATTTAAGAAAAAAACTTTAACAATCATAGGATCAATCAACAAAATCGTTTAATCTAAATAATAAAAATATGGAATTAAATACCATTCAGGAAGTAGAAAATACAACTGTAGTCAATATCAGTAAAGTATTATATTCTGGTAATGTCATCGTAACGGGCGGCCGTAACGGAGAAGCAAAAAGCAGTGACGGCAAACTTGATATAGAACTGACTCCTCCCGGAGCCAAGGGAAACGGAACAAATCCGGAACAACTATTATCAGCAGGATGGTCTGCCTGTTTTATCGGAGCGATGCAATTAGGCTCTGCAAAGCTTGGAATTACACTTCCTCCAGACTTATCTGTCAATACCTCTGTAGATTTGGCCACCAATGATGATGGATTTTTCCTGCAGGCACATTTACAGGTACTTTTACCGGGACTTGCAATAGACGAAGCAAGAAAAGTTGTGGAAACAGCTCATGCGACATGTCCTTATTCAAAAGCAACGCGTGGAAATATTAATGTAAAAATAGATGTAGTAGTTTAGTTTTCAGAATGTGGATTACATTTTGATTAAAACCTTCCCTGCCAAAAGCAAGGAAGGTTTCTATTGTATTAAAATCTGCCTGATGTAAACAATCTGGATATAAAAGTCTATCTATTTAGCAGCTGTAGTGATTTTATTGAATGCATAAGGCACTACTCCTATTCCCAATGTAAGTAAAACACCAACGAGATCATTCAGATTGGGAAAATCACTTACATCAAAATAGTTCCAGATGGCGAATGTCGTGAGAACACACGCAAGACCTACAGACACTAACCCACTTATAAACGCAAGAAAACGACTTACACTTGTATTAGGTTTTTCGGTATTAGAATCTGAAGTGTTATTAAGTGTTGCAGCGGCTCCCTTCATGACCTGCTGACTTTCAGGAGAAGCGGCTAAAAAAGCTTCTGTTTGTTTTGTTTTTTCTACCTCTATCTGAACATTAGCATCTTTATCCAAAAGAAGATCTTTTAAAGAGACTTTATCTTTTTTTAGTTTAAAAAAGACAAGACAGGTAATTAACAGGAAGAGCAAAATAGGCGAAATTGCAATCCATTTTTCAGCATCTGTTATAGGCATTGGCTTTGGTACAGGTAATGTTTTACCAGTTGGTTGTCCATACATAACGACAGAAGTAAAAAGTGTGGTCAATAATAAAAGAAAATTCAATGGTTTCATAGGGATTAGTTTTGGGGTTGTTATTATTTTTTAAACTTCATCTGAATATACTTTACAGCATACAATGTATTTCATCACAAATTTTGTGATTATATAACAACCAGTCAATTACCCAAATGGGTAATATCCTATCAAAAACAATCCTGATATATAGCCTTAAAAACGAAGTATTTACAGATAGTCAATTATAGAGTTAACTTTCTATTATCAATTTCCAAAATTGACAAAATGAGGAACATCCGTGGCAAAGCTGTTCATAGGTAAAAGATTATTTCTGTTACTGTTAAAATCAAAAACAGAATTATTATCAAAAGGAACACGTGGATAATACATGAAAGAAATCTGAATCCTGTTGAAAACCAGATAGGGATTATTAATTAAAACACCTATTCCGATTTTTGTATTGGCTTTGGTTTTCAATAGTTTATCATCGGGCATTCCCAGCCAGCCCACTGCGGTAGTTAAATAAGGACTGAAATGGAAATTCTTCCATGTTTTATTAATAAACAACTGGAGCTGATATCTTAACACTATTTTTTTGGTTCCGATATAATCTGCATTATAAACAGGAAACTCGTCTGCAGAAGAAAGGTTTATCCGATCCTTATAAGAGTAATTATGCTGCGGATTTCCAAGGGCTAGTGTTGGAGAGAAAAAATGTCTTGCTTTGGCAAATTTCCAGTCCATAAGGTTGGTAAAATAAGTTCCGTCAAAGCGGAAAGATTCCCTATTCTGGCTATCTTCATTAAAAAACCTTCCAAACTGTGCTTTTACAGTGAAATACCCCAACTTTGTAAAACGGCCGTAAGATGCTGAAATCCCCACATACGGATTCACTTCTTTATTTCTTGATAAGCCTCCGGCAATAACGTTTACAGAATTACCGTAAGCAATATCCTCAGGCAAATCATACTGGAAAATATTCTTCTGAACTGAAAAGTTTCTCTGAATAAACCCAACAGACATCAGAAAACTGTTGTAAGAGCTGAAATATTTATACTGATCAATTCCAGGGCTGTCTTTGTACTGATAATTCTGGAATCTTCCTATAATGGCAATATTACTGGATATTTTTTCACTAGGATCAGAGGAAACCGGAATCTGATAACCACCCCATAAATCCTGACTGTATACTTTGATCTGAACTTCAGGAAAAGTGGTATCCGTACCTATAGGAAGTAAAACTTTTCGTAAAAAATATTCAAAAGTAAAACCTCCCGCCCACTTCGTTAAAGGTGAGAAAAAGTCTCTTCTAAGGCTGAAATTAATTCTTTCATTTCTCGAAAAATCCCTTTCCCCAAGAATCTGGGCATTGATATAAGTCCCAAAAAGATTATAAGTGGTATAGCTTCCTAAAAGATAATCCTGCTTTTCTTTAGAATCGTTTCTGTAAAGGAAGTCCAGAGTATGTCCCAGTCCCAGTACATTCTCTTCAGTAACTCCCAAACCAATTTTACTTCCGGAATAACTGATTCTTGGTTTCAGGCTCCAGGAATCAAGGACCTTTACAACAACATCTATAGAATCTTTACTGGAAGTACTGTCTGAAACACTGATATTAACTCTGTTTATAAAAGGCATTGCTCTCAGCAAACGTTCAGATTCATAGAGCTTTTGGGCATTATATTCTTCTCCTTCTTCAAAAAGCAAAAAATTATTAACTGTCGATCTTCTCGTACTGGAATGAAGGTGATCCTTTATCCAATCATACCATTTCCCTATTTCCTTGCTGTCTTTAGAGCCATAGCCAAAAGGGTCAATGGTTTCTATCCTGATATTTCTGATAATTTTTTTGTTATATGTGTTTTGCAAAAGTTTTTCAGTATTGGACTTAACGGATGTAGAATCCGGCTCTCTACGGAATATAAAGCGGTGAATGAATTTGGTAACTTTTCTTTTATCTGAAAATTCTTCTATTTTATAATAAAGTGAATCTTTCTTCTCCTGTGCATTTAAAAAGAAAAAACCACTTAAAAAGAAAATCAGAGTTATAGTCGTTTTAGTCATTAGTCATCAAAATTCAATTCAGTTTGTAGTATCAATTTATACGCCAATAAGGCTTAAACACCTACCACATTTAGGAAATTTTTCTATGTACAACTTACTTTATTTAATAGTCACATTTTTTTATATAGCTTTATGTCAGATGATGCCTAACATCGTTATTACATTCAGCGTGAGAGAAAACAATAGTAAAACAACCAATTCTTTCGAAAAATGGTTCTCTTTCTTGTAGATCTTGTTTATTATGAATGATAACCCTATAAATAGTAATCCTGCCACCACCAAAAAAATACTTCGGACTATTAATGCCGGAATACATTCATTTTCTATCATCTGATTCCAATTTTCATTTGATCCTATCCAAAGTCTTGATATCCCTATTAAGCTTAGAAATCCAACTGCATAAATAACACTTTTTAAAAGAAAGAAAGTACTTGTTTTATTGATGTATTCCATTCAGATTATAAAATATAAGCTAAAATTATAAAAAAAATTCCTTCTATAGCTTAAAAAAGAAATACATCACTGCAACCCAATCTTTTTTAATGCCATGGGCATATCTTATGGTACTGTGGCTGCTTGACTCAATGATTTATACCTTGGTTATTATCATGTCTACCACCGTAATTATTTATAAAGAATATTATTTTTTCCATTTCTTCTTTTTTTAACTGTTTTAAATCCTTTTAAAAAGCTCCAGAACCTAAATAAATACAGTGAAAATACGTATTCTTACTTTTAATAAGATCAATAGTTTTGTTTTTACGGAAAACCATAATGAGATAAACCCATTACAAGTTAATTTTACAAACACTATCCCACAAATAGCAGAATAATATTTATAAATGTCAAATAAATGACGACAGAAGAAATAAGAGAAATAGCAATAGACAGTTGCCAAAACTATTATGAATATCTACAGAATAACAATAAAGGTATCCAGGAAGTTGATGTTTTTGATTTAGAATATTTGCCAGGCAGGCATACCGTGATTAAGCTTCGTTTGTCTGCAAAGCTTTTTGATACAGAAGCTGTTTTTTTCAGGAATTTCCGCAATGGTAAAGATTATGATTCCACAGAAATTAAAATTATTGAATACGACAATGATAAAAATATACTTTTAATTAAGCCTTCTGACAATATATCCCCGGATTTCACTGGACTACATAAAAATGACCTTAAAGTAGTCTCTGATCTGAAGTTCCTGGTTGAAAGAGTAAAAGACTGGTATGTACATAATGGAAGCAAGCTCTCCTTACCTACTAGAGCATCAAAATACTCAGAGGACTTTCAGAATATTGATTTTTTTCCGGAGAAAAATCTTCAACCTTCCGAAAACCAAAAACAGTCTTTAAAAAATATTTTCACATCTCCCTTTTCTTATATCTGGGGAGCTCCCGGTACAGGGAAAACCCAATTTGTTCTTGCCTATGCAGTGCTCCATTATATCAAAAAAGGGGATACAATTGCCATTTTAGCTCCCACTAATAATGCGATTGAGCAAGTGTTAAAAGGGATCATTAAAATGACTGATAAGGCAGGGATCGACAGAAAACAAATTATACGTCTGGGAACACCCTCGAAAAAATTTGCTGAGGAATTTCCGGAAGTCTGTGAAGAAAAAGGGGTTCAAAAAAAGCTGGCTGAAATAGATAAACAAATTGATATTCTGGAGCGAATGTTAAATTTTCAAAATCAGCAGCAAGCCATTGACAGATTTATAAACTTAACTCCTGAATTTGATGATTTAATTGAACTTTCTGAGCGTACAAAACAAGATACAGACTCATTGGCTGAGGTGAATATCGTATTCAGAAAAAAGGAAATAGAGGTTAAGTTACTTTCTGAAAACAGCATTAAAGAAGCTCAACAGCTGGAAAAAAATATTGTTAAAATAAATTCTATTTCCCATAAGATTATCAAAGCATTCAGCAGTAAACCAACGCGTGCAGAAAAGGAAGTTTATGAGATTAGAAAGAGAATTTATGATTTCAATAAAGATCTGGAATATTCGAAATATGAACTCTCTGAAATCAGTAAGAAAAGAACGGTTCAAGAGAGAGATTTAGCTGAGATTCAGAAAAAAGTATCTGTAAAAATCACTAATCTGATTGACCAGACCAAATTTCTTCCGGAAGTTCAGTCGGTTCTTTCTAAACTGTCCGTCACAAATATAAAAGAAATTAAAAAAAAGGCAGATACTATACTCCTTCAAAAAAGAGATAAGTTAGAAGTTGACACGCATCTATTTTCAGAATATAAAAATCACAGCTCAGTTGTAATAGAATCTGAATTGGAAAGATATCTGCATTTAAGAGCTAAGCTAGCTATTTCATCTACTGAAGAGCGTTTGAAATCCGTCAATATAATTGCATGCACTTTAGATGGCTATATTGGACGTTACGCAGAATCAAAGTTGAATGTTGAGCATATTTTTCTGGATGAAGCAGGTTATGCCAATATTATTAAAGCTTTGACATTGTTTAATCATTCAACGCCCATTTCATTTCTAGGGGATCACAAGCAATTACCTCCGGTTTGTGAAATCAATGATAGCAGTATTGAAAGGGATGGCAAGTTTTATAATATGTTTTTATGGGCTCAGTCTGCCATTTTCCTGGACACTCTTTTTTCAAAATCAAAGGATTTCTCCAGAAATCAGTACCTGGACAATTCGGAATTCAAATCTGAAAATATTTCAAAGACTTCTTTAAATGCGACCTATAGATTCGGGAATAATCTGGCTCAAATTCTGTCTAAACATGTTTATGAAAACGACTTTAGCTCCAATAATCCGAAAGGTGAAACCCAGATACAGTATATTAATGCTAAAAAAGCTGAAGGACCAAAATCAAGAGTATCAATGAATGAAGTTTCAGAAATAAGCAAACTTGTTCATAGCCTTAAAAAAAATGGAACGGAGGACTTTGTCATTTTAACCCCTTATAAAAAACAAATAAGATTACTCAACAATTCTTTACCACAAGAAAGAAATGATTTGAAAATCCTCACTGTTCATGGCTCTCAGGGCAGAGAATGGGATACTGTAATTTTAAGTATTGTTGACACTTATGATAAATGGTTTGTTGATACTACAATTCCTATTTCCAAAGGTCTTAATCTGGTTAATACTGCTGTGAGTAGAGCTAAACGAAATTTAATTGTAGTGTGTGACAAAAATTATTGGGCAGCGCAAAGTGGGCAGCTTGTCACTGAACTTATCAATTGCGGAAAAGAGATAAAAAATTAATATGATCTCACTCATAACCGATGGAGTAGAATTATTTTATTTTTAAGTCTTGTTTATAATTACATTTTACCTAAAACTGAATAAGCTTTCTGTCAGCGGAAAGCTTATTTTAATTTTAAGTCATAAATTCTGCAAAACGCGCTACAACCTTCTATCAAACTATTTTACAGTGTTTTATGATTTCATTTTGATTTTCGCTGCATCATTCATCAGTGGAAGCTAACTTAAATCATAAAACAATAGCATCCGGTACGACCTTTTTTGCTTATTTTTACTCATTATAAATAAAAATAATACATGAAAAAAATCGTACTTACGGGAATAGCAGTTTTAGGAGGGTTTCTAACAGCAAATGCACAGTGTAAACCCGTAACCGCCCTTGCAGAAAATTTTGATGCCTGGAAAGATATTAATAAATGCTGGACTGCTCAGGCTGGGAAAGCGATGCTGTATGCAAGTGATAAAAGAATTATATTCTATTCAATGAGCAATCCTGGAGAAAATATGTATCTGGTAACACCGGAAATTAAAGCCGGAACCTATACGCTGTCCCTTGATCTTTCTGATAATGGAGGAGAAACTACTTTAGAACTTTTTTCAGTGGACAACCCTTCTGATGTAAAAACCTATGTTTCAATCACGAAACCTTCCAAAATAACAGGTGAGAAAAAAACATTTACTGTTTCTTTGAAAAAAGATTCCCATTTAGGTTTGAAAGTTATGCTGAATGGAGTACATCAGGCGGTTTATATGGATAACTTGTCTCTACAGGCAAAGAAATAGAGACTTATGCTCTATTTTTCACTCATAAAAAAGCATCTGTTTTTACAGATGCTTTTTCTAATTATTATGCTGTACCATTCCAGTTTGAATGATAAATAGTAAATTCAATTGATCTGGTATTGCTGTACTCAGGTTATGGAGAGAATGATAAATTGTATTCTCATTACCATCATTACACATTGCCGCTTCATATCCGGACTGTGAAGGTTGTAATGACTCTATATAAGCGACAGTCATTTTATACTGTTGTCCAGATACCGTTATCTGAAGTACCAGATAAAAAAATAATTGTTTTTCATAGCTTATAAAATATAATCGAATTTATTCTTACTGTTAATATGGCAATGCATTATAAACAAAAAAACAGCATTTCTGCTGTTTTAATATATACATTACTTAACCAAAGTAAACCTGTCCAGATTCATCACCTTCGTCCATGCTGCGACAAAGTCTTTCACAAACTTACCTTGTGCATCAGCACTTCCGTATACTTCTGCTATGGCTCTCAATTCAGAATTAGATCCGAAAACAAGATCCGCACGTGTTGCTGTCCATTTCGGCTGACCTGTTGAGCGGTCAGTTCCCATGTACAATTCTCTATCGTCTGACATTGCTTTCCACTGCGTTCCCATATCCAGGAGATTCACAAAGAAATCATTGGTAAGAACTCCAGGACGGCTGGTGAATACGCCATGTTTTGAACCGTCAAAGTTCGTATCTAAAGCACGCATTCCTCCTATCAACACAGTCAATTCTGGGGCAGTAAGAGTTAAAAGCTGTGCTTTATCAATCAATAAAGATTCGGTAGACACCGTGTATTTTCTTTTCAGATAATTACGGAATCCATCCGCTGCAGGCTCAAGGTATCCCATAGATTCTACATCCGTCTGTTCCTGAGAAGCATCCATTCTTCCCGGAGCAAAAGGAACTTTTACCTCCTGACCAGCATTTCCTGCGGCAGATTCTACAGCAGCATTTCCTGCTAGTACAATTAAGTCTGCCAATGATATTTTTTTATCTCCGTTTTGAGAATCGTTGAATTCTTTTTGGATGCCTTCCAGTACGTTTAATACTTTATTAAGTTGTGAAGGATTGTTTACCTCCCAATTTCTTTGAGGCTCCAGTCTGATTCTGGCTCCGTTGGCGCCACCACGTTTATCACTTCCTCTGAAAGTAGAAGCAGAAGCCCAGGCTGCAGAGATCAGTTCAGCATTGCTTAATCCTGAGTTTAATACTTTTGATTTCAATGTTTCTACATCATTGCCATCAACCAATTCATGATTCACTTCCGGAATAGGATCCTGCCAGATCAGTTCTTCCTGCGGAACATCCGGACCTAAATAACGGGCACGTGGTCCCATATCTCTGTGCGTTAATTTAAACCATGCTCTTGAAAAAGCATCGGCAAACGCATCAGGGTTTTCATAAAAATGTCTTGAAATTTTTTCGTAAACAGGATCCTGTCTCAACGAAAGGTCTGTGGTAAGCATGGTGGGTTTATGCTTTTTGGAAGAATCAAATGCGTCAGGAATAATATCTGCTCCATCCTTAGCTACCCATTGGTGAGCTCCGGCAGGACTTTTCGTCAATTCCCATTCATTTTCAAAAAGATTTTTAAAGAAATAATTACTCCATTGCGTTGGTGTTTCTGTCCAGGTTACTTCAAGACCGCTGGAAATAGCATCTCTTCCGCTTCCTGATTTATAAGTGCTTGCCCAGCCAAGTCCTTGCTGCTCAATTCCAGCTCCTTCAGGTTCTTTTCCTACGTGATCTGCAGGACCTGCTCCATGGGTTTTACCAAAAGTATGTCCTCCTGCAATCAAAGCTACGGTTTCTTCGTCATTCATCGCCATACGGCCGAAAGTATCACGGATATCTTTAGCGGCAGCAATAGGATCCGGATTTCCGTCCGGTCCTTCAGGATTTACATAAATAAGTCCCATCTGTACGGCAGCCAATGGATTTTCAAGATTTCTTGAATGAATATCACCATCCGCATTATCATCGGTAGGAAGCACGGCTGATTGTCCTTCTACAACTCCTTCTGAGCCGTGAGCATAACGCAGGTCACCTCCCAGCCATGTTTTTTCTGATCCCCAATAGATATCAGCATCCGGCTCCCAGACATCTGCACGCCCTCCGGCAAATCCGAATGTTTTAAAGCCCATTGACTCAAGAGCAATATTTCCGGTAAGAATTAAAAGGTCCGCCCATGAAATGTTTCTTCCATATTTTTGTTTGATAGGCCATAGTAACCTTCTTGCTTTATCAAGACTTACGTTATCTGGCCAGCTGTTTAATGGTGCGAAACGCTGTTGTCCTGCTCCTGCTCCACCTCTTCCGTCACCTACACGGTATGTTCCGGCACTATGCCAGGCCATACGGATAAACAGAGGACCATAATGACCAAAGTCTGCCGGCCACCAAGCCTGGGAATCTGTCATTAATGCATGAAGGTCTTTTTTTACAGCTTCCAGGTCAAGGCTTGCAAATGCTTGGGCATAATCGAAATCCTTGTCCATAGGATCTGAAAGGGAAGAATGCTGGCGCAGAAGATCTACTCTAAGCTGATCAGGCCACCAGTCAGAATTCTGGGTTCCTCCGCCTGCTACGCTCTTCTTCATTGTTCCGTTATGAAACGGGCATTTACTGATGTCATTCAAATCTTTTTCCATTGTCGTTTTTTATTTATTTTTATGTGCTACTTAAGTATATGATTATTATAAACATATTTCAGCACTAATTGACTCTATTTTCCAATTAACAGTCTTAATCAGATACTTTAAATACCGATACAGAAACCTTTCCATCGGTTAATAAGGTTAAATTAACTCCTCCAGTTTCAATAGCAAAAGCAATTGTTTCCCCGGCATTAAGTTTAATAAGACCAGTCAAAGTTGTAGAAGTTACGGGAACCGCAGCAAGGGTAACTCCTAATATGGAAACCCGTACTGCATCAAATACTTTTTCCTCAAATACCATCGTTCCATTTTTTAAAATCCCCATTTTTTTACCTCCCAGAATACTCAAATCTATACCTCCAGCCAATTGCGTTTCAAATGACACTTCATAAATTCCATTTTTAGCTGCTGTATACACTCCAGTATTGAGAAGGGAAGCAGTTCCTGTCTTCACATCTTGCGAAGAAAGATCGATCTTATTCCAGTTAGTACCTGAAATTCCAAGATTTACTAATGACCAGGCTCCATCTTTGGATGCATATAAAGACGTTCCTGAATTACTTGAATTATCTTTTAGACCTACCCATACTGCATTTACTGCATCATAATAATAAAATCCTGCAGAAGTAACATTAATGGTTTTGGGAGAAACTGTGGTTACAGCAGATGTAGCAAATACCATAATCCCATTTTGTGCCATATTGTAAGCAAGATCTTTACCCTTTAACTGATCACCAGTAAGCCTTGGAGGTAAAAAGCCATCCTGAACTGCCGGGTCAGTAGCTTTTCCAACAACGTCAAACGTTCCTGCTGGTGTAGCCGTATTTATCCCAACCTGGCTATAGGATACGGTAGAATAAAGAAATGAAAGTAGTACAAGATAAACTTTTCGCATATTTTTAATATTTAGAATTGAAAAATTAAAAGCACAAATCCTGATTAATAGTTATTAAGTAAAAATTTACTTTCTATCATTACTCCTGTTTTCTAGACTAAAAAATATTTAGAGAAAAAATTTCTCTCTAAATATTTCATCTTTAGTTTTTAGAACCACATTAACTATTACACAATATCTAATCATTAATCTAATTCAAATTTCCACTAATTATCATATAGAAGCAAAATTAGCATGTAGAGATTAATGGCTACAGATGTATGATAAAAACTACATCTTGTAAATAAAATACGACACTATATAGACTTAATCTGTTTTTACTATGAGAATAAAAAAAGAGTATACCCATCAGATATACTCTTTAAAAACTTAGAAAAAAACGAAGTAATATATACCCTTATTACTTTAGGATGAAAAGATGCAGATTATACTAAAAAGATACGTTTCCATTTTGTAACAGTATTTCTGCTTAATTTAAAATGCTTGGCTAGCTGACTATTATTTAATTTATGTGTTTTTTGATAATCAAGAATTTCAAAAATGGTCTTCTTATCATAAGATTTGAACTTCTGGCTTTTAGATAATACATCAAAAAAAATAATATTATTAATCTTTAAAACATCAGACAGGGACATGGTATCTTTTGATAAATATTTCTTTACATATTCCCTTTTATCCGGACATTTAGACTCTATGAAATCATGGTAAATCCTTTTATAATTAGGTCCCGTATTTATTGTTTGTACTTGCTTATCCATTTATTCAATGTTGATTTGGGAATTCCGTAATGATTAATGATTTCAAGTTGGGTTTTCTGTTTATTTTCCAGGAGCTCCAACATATAGTCTATAATTTCCTTTGTATATAAACTTTTCCGGAACTGAGGCAGTTTTGATTTTACTATATTTTTATTCTGGCTGCCAACTGGAGCATATAATATTAAATGATTGGAATAGAGACGGAAAAAATCATATTCCAATAATTTTGACCATTTTAGCAGTACATCCACATCCAATGATTTCATGGAATACATTTCCAGAATCTCTTTTTCTGTTGAATGTAAGAATCTGCATATTCTGCTCATATCAATATCTTGTTCATTTACACGCTCATATACCAAAGCTCCGATATGAATATCTTTTAAATTTTCCATTTTAAATATATTTATATTCAAAAAACAACTGTTATATCTTGGAAGTAAGCTCTTGTGTTTTCGCGGTTAAACTTCTCGTAATATCACCTAAAAGCTGGTTTATTTGACTTTGATTACAAAAAGTAATATCAATACTTTTTTTCAATATCTTTCCTGAAGAATTTGAAAAAAGAATAATTAAATATTTCCGAAAGATTCTTTCCTTTATTTCTATCCTAATAATTTTTGTTTGAGGCATTTCAAAGACCGGCATTTTTTTTCCACCTGAAAGCCATTGATAATTTTTAATGGAAACCACTTGTCCGGAATTCTCATATTCGAATATAAACCGGTTCTTTAATGCAGCATATATCAATACAAGTAAAGCCGTTAAGAAAAATATTCCTGAAAATAAATGATAACCAAAATACCCAAGACTAATAATGATCAAAAAAAGCAATGTAGATATAACTAACTGAAAAGTCATATAATTGCTTACTTTTTTCTTATTATTTATTTTCATTAACCTCCAATTATTAAAATTGTTTATTCTTATTTATTTTCTCTTTTTACATTCTTGAATTCAAATGGCGGAATATTGCTATTCCGCTCATTCAAAAATGTAATTAAAAATCTAATTCTTATAAAAACTATATCCCACGGATTGTACTCCCCAGTTTTTCAAAAGTTGTGGATCAGTAAGAGTTTGTCTTGTTGAAAGGTTTTCAATTCCATATAACAATTCTACTTTATATTCACTATCTGGGTCAATACTAACAGCTGTACCATCTCCAATACTATAGAAAGCAGATAAGAAATATCTAAGATTTGCATTATTAGAAGCTGTTGTTGTATATGGAACTCCTGAGCTATCATTATTGGCAGCTTCACTCAAATACGGTGAAATCTGAGTGGTTTGCATTGTTACAGTAACTACATCAACAACATTCCAGGCAGTACCCGTTTTTTTATACAATCTGGCATATGCCCTGCTATGAAAGAAAAGTGGCACTTTGATTCTTCCTGTACCCCCTTCTATATTTACTTGAGAATAATTAAATCCGTAACTCATTTCAAACCATGTATTCCATGTTGCCGTTCCTCTCCTTATCGACCCTGCAGGAAATTTAAATACAACTTCCGAATTAGGTACCACCCAGCAGTTAGCAGGTTGAATAGTAGTCCCGGTCCCTCCATCCTGCGCATTTGTTTGCATCGTATTTAATATAGATGTTAAGGGCACGTTCGCGCTAGTGTTTTGTCTCACATTACTATCAATATTATACAAAACAAAATCATTCGGATTTACAGGCTTAAACACCCCTACATTTCCATTTCCATCAGCAACCATAGGAGTTCCAGCCGGAATAACTGGCAAGTCTCTAACTCGCAATTGTCCATTAATATCCAATGTTTTTGTAGGAGACGTTGTATTAATTCCAACATTTCCTGTTTGCGCAAATACGCCAGTTGACAGCCCTAATAATACAGCTGCAAAAGATCTAACTTTTGTGTTTTTAATCATATTTAGGTTTATTTTTTTCATTCATTTGCCTGTTATTCAACTTTGTTTTTTTAAGATAAAATAATTTAATCAAGTAAAACATGTTATTTCTTTAAACACAAAGGAGAAATTATCTCCTCTGTGTGAAATAACCTTGAAATTTTTGATTAAAATGTTTGGGAACATATTTAACTTAAATTGTTAAATCAAGTAATAAATTATTGTTGCAAATATCTGATAACCTTAATAAAACCTAAAATAATTTTTGTAAATATATGTTATCATTATTGTAATTTTTAATAATATAGCATGTAGTTTATAAATGACATTTAATTTTTTCAATAGTAATTAATTTTTACTACATTTACAACAATAATTAAATATAATAAATAAAAACATAAAAATAAAACACTAAAATTAGCAATGTCGCACAGAATACTTACATCCCTGCTATTAATTTTTATACAGAGTTGTTACGGTCAACTAGTCGATACTGCATGGTATGACACGGATAACGGACTTCCCCAGAATAGTGTAAAAGATATCATTAAAGATAAACATGGGTTCATATGGCTGAGTACAGAAAATGGTTTAGTACGTTATGACGGATATAGTTTTGTTACTTATAATCATCTTAATCTTAAAAACAACAGGTTTACCACATTTTTTGGCAGTGTAGAAAAAGACTCTATTTATAATTTTACTGCTTATACAGAAAACATAGTTTTACTCAATAAAAGAAACATAAACACTTTACGTTATCAGACAGATTGTGTAAGAAAAGCATTGCATGAAAGCAAGTTATATGGATTATTTGTAAAAAATGGAGCTCCTGAAAAAATAGATCATAAAGACTTCTTTATTTATTTTGGTAAAAAAAACACCTATCATCTATTTAATAATGGAATTATACAATATAATGATAGAAAGATAGTACCCATAAAGAAACTGCATAAGAATTATATAACCAATACTTTTTGTTTAGGACAAAATATTTTTATCATTTCCAGAACATTAAAAAAAATTATCAAAATTTCGTCAGGGCAAGTCAGATATTTAGATGCCTCGGATATTTTTTTCCAAAATAATGTGAAAGTATATTGGAGCCAAATTAATGATCAATGCTTTCTTTTTCATGACAATACCTTGTATAGAGTATCCTTTCAGCATAATGAAATTGGTTTAAAAAAAATGATTCATTATGATCTTAATGAAAACTCCTTAGCTTCCATTTATCATGATGAAATCAACAATAAATTATATCTCGGAACATTATCAGATGGATTGAATGTCATCAAGTTTAATAATTTTCATGTAGCTAACCGATCTGATAAATCCTATGAAAATATTTTTTATTCAATACTTCCCTTTGAAGATAATAAAGTAATTACCCCTTCCGGAGATGTATACAATGAAAACGGATTGATAAAACAGTATCATTTTAATACGACAAGCCGATATTTCTTGTTATATGACAGTAAAAAAAATATTATTGTTCAAAATGGGGCTTCATTACTCCGTTTTTTTCAAAACTCCAACTACTCGAAAAGTGAATCTATATATTTTGAGAAAACACCATCTCATGTATTGAATGTCAACAATTACTATGTTATTGCATTTCATGAGCAACCTTCATTACAATCTCAGCTCACCTTCTATAAAGACTCCAGTTTTAAAGATCCCTTTTTACAATTTTGGGTTCCAAATATTGTCACTTCAGTACAGAAGTTGGCTCACAATAAATGGCTGATAGGGAGCAGAGAAGCTTTATATACAATAGAAGCACCAACATTTACCCCTAAAAAAATTTCCACCGAGCCCTTACACATAAGAGAAATTACAAAGACAAAGGATGGAAATTTTTGGATCATGACTCAGGGAAACGGTTTTTTCCTTTATAATAAGGGCCAACTTATTAAAATGCCGGAAGATAAAAACGGATACCTTTTATTTGCCCATACTATTCTGGAGGACAACAAAGGATTTCTTTGGATCAGTACTAACAATGGTTTATTCAAAGTATTCAAAAACAACTTACTGCAATATGCTAAAGATAAGAAAACTTTACCTAACTATTACCGATATAGCAAGGAAGACGGGTTTAATACGAATGAGTTCAATGGTGGAGGTGCTCCCAGCTCTTCAGTTCTTCAGAATGGATATTTTGTATTTCCATCCATCAAAGGCCTGGTGTTTTTTGATCCTCAGAAAATAAGAAGTTATTATCCTAAAAACTTCTTTTTGGAGCGGGTTATTTTTTATGACTCCAAAAGCAGTATAAAAGGGCAGAATATTAATCTGGAAAACAATTTTTATAAAGCAATTATATTATTGGATGTGCCTTATTATGCCAACAGAGCCAATTTGGTTATCGAAGCAAAACTAAAAGATTCCAAAAATGAGAAATGGGAAAGGATAAATAGTGATGGTAAATATTATATCTCAAACCTGGAACCAGGCCAATATCAACTTATTGCGAGGGTATTAATTTCTCCCGAAGGGAAATATCTATACAAAACACTCAATATCAATGTAAAATATTTATTTTATCAAACACTTATTTTTAAATTCTTTATTGCTTTACTATTAATTCTTATTGTATTTACCCTTTTTAAAATAAGAATAAAAAGACAGAAAAAGAAAAAAAGGGAACTTGAAAAAATTATCGCAACAAGAACCCGGAAACTGTCAAAAACAGTTTCAAAATTAGAACATACCAAGGAACAGCTGCGAAAAGAGAGTATACAACAGAAAAAATTATTAGAGACGATTAGCCATGATATCATTACTCCTATAAAGTTTTTATCCATCACAGCTCAAAAGTTATACGAGACTGACGAGCATGATCGTTACATTCAAAAGAAATATTTTGAAAGTTTCTATAAATCTTCAGTAGAATTTTACAATTTCGTAAAAACCTTAAAAGAATACGCGGAGATATATAATAATTCCGAAAAGAATGAAATTTATAATATTTACGAACTGGTAGAAGTCAAAAAAGCTCTTTTTGAAGGTGCTGCCAAAGAACAAAACGTCGTTATTATTAATAATATAAAAGATCCTACCTATTCAAAAATCAATCAGAATGTACTAGCAGTTATCATCCACAACCTTATAGATAATGCAGTTAAAAATACTACCAGTGGAATCATAGAACTTTCTATGTTTGAATATAGCCGTACCTTCTTCCTGGAGGTAAAAGATACGGGCAAGGGAATGAGTAAGGAACAAATGATCTATTATGAAAAGCTTCAGGATAATATTGAAAATGAAAAACTGGTTTTACAAAAATACAGTTTAGGATTACACCTTATTCTTCAGTTACTCATGATGATCAATGGCAAAATTGAATTTAAAAATAATATACCTCAAGGAACGATAATATCAATCAAAATAAAAAAACAAAAACATGAATAAAAAAATTATTATTGCAGATGATCATTTTGTAGTAAGATTTGGCACTACACTGATTTTAGAATCCCACTACAAAGATGTACAGGTTTCCTGTGCAGAATCCTATACGGAACTCATAGAAAAGCTACATATTGAACAATTCGACCTACTAATCCTGGACATCAATATGCCGGAAAGCAAATATTTAAGTATGATTGGTGAATTAAAAACGATGCATCCCCATCTTAAAATTCTGGTTTTTTCTGTGTATGATAATGATATTGCAGTGCAGTATATCATAGAAGGCGCCGATGGATATATTAATAAACTATCTGACGAAAACAATATCCTGGAAGCAGTTCAGCAAATCTTTGAAACCGGAACCTATTATTCTCCGGATATTGTAAAAAAACTCGTTTCTTCAGCTAAAAAAAACAATCCTGTAAATCCACTTGAAACATTATCAGAAAGAGAAAAAGAAATATTTGACCTGTTGGTTAAAGGGTACGGGAATATTGAAATATCAAATGAATTAAACCTTCACCTTTCTACTGTGAGCACCTACAAAGCAAGAATTTATAAAAAGTTGAATATTAAAACCACGGTTGATCTTGTAAGACTAGGCGATAAAAACCAGACACACAAACATAAATAAACTCCTATATTTAGTTTTTTCTAAAAAATAATCTATTGAAGTACCTACTGAATGAATGAATGTAAATAAAAAAAACGGAATAAATATTCCGTTTTTTTTTAATCATCTGTATTCTATAAGAATCGTAAAGTTGTTAATACAATTTTATTAATGCTTTTTTGACTTAATTTTCTTTTGTAATTTTTGGGTTAAGTCAAGTAGTTTATTGATTTGTTCTTTTTGAGCATCAATCTGTGTTTGCTGTTTGATAACATGCAAGTAAAGTTCTTCTACTTTCTCCAATGTCTGGGTTGAAAGTTCTGATAAATTAAATGAGTAAAGTCCATTTTCTGTTTTTGCTAAATCATTAATAGAAGTTACCCCAGGTAAATGGTTGTTCTCTTTAATAAATTTTTCTGTATCATAAATATTTAAAAATTTATATTTAGAATTCAGTAAAGATTTTCCGTTGTAATACTCTTCGAATACATAATCGGGATAGGTAGTTGTTGCTGTCGTAATACTTCCGCTTACTTTTAATTTTTCACCTGGCGCAAAAGTAGTAGTTGAATATCCAACACCCACATTCTTAACAAAAAAAGCATTTCCATCAGGTTCGATCTTAGCTTGTGTAACTCCATTAACTCCAGAAGTTGGAGTTGTCAGAAAACTAATACCTGTAGGTGCATTTGTACCACCTGTCCCAATAGTAAGTCCAGAACTATTTCCTGCAGCTACAACTTGTGCTTCTGAGTTGGTATCACAATAAATAAACAATGAATAATTTCCACCATTGGAAAAGCCCATTGAAGATCTTGTTCCCGTTCCTGAATCCTGTACGATACCCAGCCCCACACTATTATTAATAGTTGTAGTTTGTTGATTCACAAATTTCAGATCCTTTCCATTTTGTGTAACCGTTCTCGTACTGGTAAGAGTGCCATCTGCATTATAAATATTGTTATAAGAACTGATCAGTTTCTGCCATACTGAACCATCAAAATAATAGTAGCCAATACCGTCAATATTTACTCTTGGTCCGGTATTGTTACCTGCTGAGATATCTGTAATATATATCAATGCTCCTTTTTGATTAGCTCCATAAAGTACATCTCCTTTAGCGGAAAGCTGTGCACGGGTAAGCCTCGGTGCCTGAAGTCCGTCAAGATCAGTAGCCCCTAGTTTTCCATTAACATCCAATGTGGAGTTAGGCGTTGTAGTATCAATCCCTACACCTGCCGTCTGTGCAAAAATGCCAGCAGAAGTTACCATTAGGGCTGCCATAAATAAATTTGTTAAATTTTTTCTCATTGTTTTAATTTTAATATTTAAACTTTTTTGAAGTGAAAAATATGGGATAAGCAAGTAACCCTGATTCTTATATCCACTTGTGCATTGTTAACGTAAGACAGAAAAACATTCCATTACTTAAAAAGGGAACTGGAAAAATGATTTTTTGTTTTAAGCGTAAACAAAAAGTAGAATTAAATCTTTACAGAAGTGCATTACCTGATATAAAATTGTTCTACAGATAGTTTTTTAATGTTTTTGGGAATTAAAATATATTATGTTTTTATTTGCAATTCGTCATTACTGACTAATAATTCTTTTATTTTTCAAGAATGGAACTAATCCATTTTGATGTAACAAATTTAAAATACGGGATATGAAAAATTTAACTTTCCCCTGTAAAAACAAATTGCCACCAATGTAGTATTATATCTTGTTTATGTAGTTTAAAAACTACGTAACTCTGTAGATGGTGAAATATATTAAAATATAAACTCTATTTTACAGGGTGATATCATTACAATAATCCTCCGTCAGATTGACAGGAGGATTATTATGGAAGTTAGCAGACAATAAAACAATTCTCCGAAATTATAATGATTGAAGCAGCTTTACAGCCTCTTCATTATTTTGCATTACGGCATGTTGCAAAGCCGTATTGCCTCTATTATCCTTAGCATTTTTATCTGCTCCGTTCTCTAAGAGCAGTTTTAGGATTTCTGTTCTTGCAAAAACAGCAGCATAGATAAGAGCCGTTGCATCATTATAGTTTTTGATGTTTATATTTGCCTTATGGGAAATCAACAACAAAATCATTTCTTTATATCCTTTAAACGTAGCTCCCATTAGTGCCGTATTACCACTATTATCTTGAAGATCAGGCTGAGCTCCATTGTCAAGCAACCACTTTACCGCCTTTTCATGATTATGATATACGGCAAGTATTAAAGGAGTATATCCTTCCTCATTTTTAGAATTGACCTCTTTTTTAAACTGAGAAATTGCTTCTACATTACCTGTCTTTGCATAAGAAAAAATATCCTGTGCACTCATTTTGCTCATTGCAAAAAACATCATGATGGTAGAAAAAAGATATTTCATTATTTCTATTTTGAAGACAATAAAGATTCCAGTTGCTGACGATCCATTTTAACATATTGAGCCAGTCGCTTTCCATATTCTGCATCTGCCTGATAGAAATAGGAGATCATTTTCGCCACTACTTTTTTATTCTCAACACTGCTCAGAGCACTACCCAGATTTTTAATCAGGTTATCCTGATCTTTTTTAGAGAAAGACCGATAAAGTTCTCCAGCTTGTTTAAAGTTGTTTTCTTTATCGAGTTTAGCTTGTGCTGTAGATGTACCGGCAGGGAAAACAGTTTGGGAGTATTTGAATTTTTTATTATCAGTAACTTCAGGCTTAGTTGTTGAAGGCTGATAGTTTACCTCTCCGTTCTGAGCTCTCATAGACATATAGCCGTTTTGGTTATATGTTGTCACATTATTTTTTGCTGCATTAATTGGTAACTGTTGGAAGTTCCCTCCAATTCTGTGTCTTTGGGTATCAAAATATGAGAATAATCTTCCCTGTAACAGTTTATCTTCTGATGGTTCTATTCCCGGAACAAGAGTACCGGGAGAAAAAGCAGCCTGTTCTACCTGCTGAAAATAATTTGTTGGATTTTGATTAAGGGTCATCGTTCCCACTTTCACTGATTTTGCGATAGATTCCGGCCATACTTTAGTTACATCTACCGGATTAAAATCGAGCTTTTCAAAATCATCCTTTTTCAACATCTGCACATATAAATCCCATTTTGGAAAGTCTTTATTCTGGATAGAATTATATAAATCTCTTGTTGCATGTTCTATTTGTGTAGATTGGATTTTATCAGCTTCTTCCTGCGTAAGATTTCTTTCACCTTGCTTGGGAATCCACTTGTATTTTACATAAGTTATTTCTCCTTTTGTATTGATCCATTTAAAAGCATGTACTCCATTTCCTTGCATCTCTCTGTAATTGGCAGGAATTCCATTGTCAGAGAACAACCATGTCAGCATATGGGTAGCCTCCGGGATATTAGCCATAAAATCAAAAACCCTGTTATTATCGGAAGCATTATTAGTAACCGGAGAAGGTTTAAAAGCGTGTACCATATCTGGAAACTTAATTGCATCTCTGATAAAAAACACCGGTAAATTGTTACCTACCAAGTCATAATTTCCCTGATCCGTATAAAACTTAACAGCAAATCCTCTTGGATCTCTAAAAGTTTCCGGAGATCCCTGCTGATGTACTACGGTAGAGAATCTTACCAATACCGGAGTTTTCTTACCAGCCTTTGATAAAAAATCAGCCATTGTAACATCAGAAAAATCAGCATCTGCAACAAATTCACCTATGGCTCCTGCTCCTCTTGCATGCACTACTCTTTCAGGAATTCTTTCCCTGTCAAAGGCAGCCAGTTTTTCGATTAAATGAATATCCTCCAGCAATACCGGTCCGTTATTACCTACTGTTTTAGAATTTTGGTTATCTCCTACAGGGCTCCCTGTATTAGTCGTCAACTGCTGAGAATAGACTGTTGATGCTATCAGGATTCCCGCTAACAAAACATTTTTTTTCATAATTTTTTATTTTATAGTGGGGCAAATATAGAAAGATGATTTACTGGATTCATCTTAATAAATTCAATCTCATTAATTTATTAAATCTATCAGACAATCAAATAACAATAGATATCATCTACTATATTTTATAAAATAAATTTATTTTTTTTCAAACAAATTTCTTTAAGACACTTTAAATAGCGTATCGTGTAGTTTAATAACTACACTCATTTAAACATACTTTAGAGAACAATTACTTAATTTTGCCAAATCAAAAAAAATTAAACACTTGATAAAAACATCAGGGTTAATTAGACATAGCTAGAAGCAATTGATAAGTTGGTATAAGAAGTTTATAACGAAGAAGTTTATAACGAAGACATTTACAAGGCATACATATAAAAACATAAACATTATGAAAAAAAAGGTATTATCACTAATTATCTTGGGTATTTTGACAGCGTGCACTTCTCCCAAAAAAGAAAATACAGAAGTTACTTCAAATAAAGCATCAGATATTAAAGCTGAACTTGTAGGAAAATGGGTACAACCTATTCCAGGACAGGAAAAGGAAAAGCAAGGTATTGAGCTTCGGGACAATGGTACCGCAGCATCAATAAATATGCACACGTTGCTGTATGAACAATGGAAAATTTCTCATGATACCCTATTTCTATGGAGTCGTACTGTAGGAGTAGCACAGCCTTCCACCTCTAGCGATATTGACACCTTACTTATTCAAAAACTTGATAATACATCGTTAACGGTTGTATCTTTAATTGGAGACCCTAAAAATAATGTTGCTCAAACTTACAGTAAAGAAAAATAGGTATTTAATTGCTAACAAATTCTTCTTTAGCCAGAAATTCTAACATCGAAGAAATTTATACTAAAGAAAATAGATTCTAGGATCTATTTTTTTTTACCTATTGAGAGTATAATAATCTTTCTTCAAAATGCAAAAAATCAGTAATTTGATATTCGTCTGATATCTACTGATTTTATTTTATAATAAAGAGAACAAATATTGTTTATCACATCATTATTATCAATAACTTTCTCAACAAGATATCAAAACAAATTCTATATCCATTACGGAACACCAAGTTTACCAAGTATTTAATTAACATCCACCAAACACTCTAAAAAAGCCATGGAAATCGACGTGGCTATCATTTTAAATTTAAAAGCATGTAGTTTTAAAACGACATCCAACACTTCTACTGGCTTTCAAAATTTATTAATTTTATAATACTAGACCATGAATACTTTATAATTACAAGTATTAAAAATGTTTAATAAACAACTTATATTTATATTTTTCATAACTATACAACTGTACTCCAGTCAGCAAACAGCTTCAATATGGTATGATACAGACAATGGCCTTCCTCAGAACAGTGTAAAGGATATTATTAAAGATAAGTACGGATTCATCTGGATCAGTACAGAAAACGGATTGGTACGTTATGACGGAAATAATTTTGCCACCTATAACCATCTTAACTTTAAAAACAACAGATTTACCACTTTTTTTGGAAATTCAAAGAAAGATACCATTTACAATGCAACAGCTTTCGACGAAAATACTGCATTAATATCTAAAAGAAATGTAAGTATTCTCACTCGTAAATCAGGTTGCCTGCAAAGAGTATTACGTAAAAGCAAATCGAACTTTATTTTTACTAAGAATACCATATCAGATCAGTTTGAAGATAAAGATTTCTTTATTTATTTTGATAAGAACAACTATTATCACTTGTTGCATGATGGAACCGTACAATATAAGGATCATAAAGTTACAACGCTGAAGAATCTACCTAAAAACTATATTTCAGATACATTTTGTTTTGACCAGACTATTTTTATCATTTCCAAATCATTAAAAAAAATAATTAAAATTTCTCCTACTCAGATAACTTACCTGGATGCACCTGAGATTTTCTTTAAAAATGGTATAGAAATGTACTGGAGCCAGATCAATAATCAATCTTTTATTATCCTGAATCATACACTGTATAAAATAGGCTATGAGCATAATACTTTTAGTTTAAAAAAATTAGCAGATTATGATCTTAATAAAAACTCTTTAGCCGCCATTTATCATGATGAAGTGAACAATAAACTGTACCTTGGAACATTATCAGATGGATTGAATGTAATAAAATTCAACAATTTTCATGTTGTCAACAAATCAGATAAATCCTATGAAAACATCTTTTATTCAATGCTTCCTTTTGAAAATGATAAGGTAATCACTTCCTTAGGTGATGTATACAATGAAAACGGATTGGTAAAACAGTATCATTTTAATACAACAAGCAATTTTTTTTTACTGTATGATAATCAAAAGAATATTCTTGTTCAGCAGAAATCAAGTTTACTTCGTTATCTTAAAAAATCTAATTATTCTAAAAAAGAAAAACTTGCTTTTAAAAAGGAACCCTCTTATGCATGGAGGGCGAAAAATTTTTTCATTGTAACGTTCCACAAACCTATACTGAAATCTCTCCTTACCTTTTACAAAGACTCCGATTTTAAAACCCCATTCTTACAATTTTCCATTCCAAATATTGTTACCACAGTTCATGAACGTGGCCATGATAAGTGGCTGGTAGGAACCAGGGATGCTTTATATTCAATAGAAACGCCCACTTTTATTCCTAAAAAAATATCTGCCACCCCGTTACATGTAAGAGAAATTACAAAAACAGAGGATGGAAATTTCTGGATTATGACCCAAGGAAATGGCTTCTTTTTATATAAAAACAAGCAACTCATTAAAATGCCGGAAGATAAAAACAGATATCTTTTATTTTCACATACTATTCTGGAGGACAAAAATGGGTTTCTCTGGATCAGTACCAATAATGGATTATTCCAGGTACTGAAAAACAACCTTCTGCAATATTCTAAAGACAGAAAAACATTACCCAACTATTACCGATATAGCAAGGAAGACGGCTTTAATACCAATGAGTTCAATGGTGGCTGCTCACCCAGTGCTTCGGTTCTTCAAAATGGAAATTTTGTATTTCCTTCTATAAAGGGACTTGTATTTTTCCATCCTGAAAAAATAAGAAGCTACTACCCTAAAAACTTCTTTTTGGAAAGAGTCATATTTTATGATTCCAAAAGCAATATTAAAGGAAAAAATATTACTCTTGAAAATAATTTTTATAAAGCAATTATATTAGTTGATGTTCCCTATTATGCCAATAGAACCAATTTAGTTATCGAAGCAAAACTAAAAGGTTCTAAGAATGAAAAATGGGAAAAAATAAACGGCGATGGTAAATATTATATTTCAAATCTGGAGCCGGGACAATATCAACTTATTGTGAGGGTATTAACTTCTCCGAAAGGGAAATACATGTACAAAACAATTAATATTAATGTAAAGCACCTTTTTTATCAGATTCTCATCTTTAAGATTTTTATTCTATTTTTTATATCAGTATTTACATTAAAAATGATAAAACTTAGAATAAAAAGGCAAATATTAAACAAGAAGGAACTTGAAGACATTATTGAAATAAGAACCCGGAAACTATCAAAAACAGTTTCAAAATTAGAATATACCAAGGAACAACTGCGAAAAGAGAGTGTACAGCAGAAAAAACTATTGGAAACCATAAGCCATGATATTATTACTCCTATAAAGTTCTTATCTATAACCGCCAAAAAGTTATATGAGACTGACGAACATGATCGTTATATACAAAAAAAACATTTTGAAAGTTTCTACAAATCTTCGGTAGAATTTTACAATTTCGTGAAAACCTTAAAAGAATACGCGGAGATATATAATATTTCTGAAAAGAATGAAACTTATAATGTTTACGAAATTGTGGAAGCTAAAAAAACACTTTTTGAGGTGGCTGCCAAAGAGCAAAATACTCTTATTGTCAACAATATTAAAGACCCTACTTATTCAAAGATCAACCAGAATGTGGTAGCAGTTATCATCCATAACCTTATAGATAATGCAATTAAAAATACCACTAATGGAGTTATAGAGCTTTCTACCATTGAAGATGATACTATCTTTTTCCTGGAAGTAAGAGATACCGGTAAAGGAATGAGCAAGGAACAGATGACTTATTATGAAAAGCTTCAGGACAATATTGAAAATGAAAAACTGGTTTTACAAAAATACAGTTTAGGATTACATCTCATCCTTCAGCTGCTTATGATGATCAATGGTAAAATTGAATTTAAAAACAATATACCACAAGGAACTATAGTATCGATTAAAATAAAAAAACAAAAATATGACTAGAAAAATTATTATTGCAGATGATCATTTTGTAGTAAGATTAGGCACTACACTGATTTTAGAATCCCACTACAAAGATGTACAGATTTCCTGTGCAGAATCTTATACGGAACTCACGGATAAGTTATACGCAGAACAGTTTGATTTGCTCATCCTCGATATCAATATGCCGGAAAGTAAATATTTAAGCATGATTGGTGAATTAAAAAAAATACAGTCCAATCTGAAAATTCTGGTTTTCTCTGTATACGACAATGACATCGCAGTACAGTATATCATTGAAGGCGCCGATGGATATATTAATAAACTATCTGACGAAAACAATATTCTGGAAGCAGTTCAGCAAATCTTTGAAACCGGAACCTATTATTCTCCGGAGATTGTGAAAAAACTGGTTTCTTCTGCAAAAAAAGACACTCCAATAAATCCACTGGAAGCTTTATCAGAAAGAGAAAAGGAAATATTTAATCTACTGGTTAAGGGTTACGGAAATATTGAAATATCAAATGAATTAAACCTTCACCTATCTACAGTCAGCACCTACAAAGCAAGAATTTATAAAAAACTGAATATTAAAAACACTGTTGATCTTGTTAGATTGGGAGACCGAAATCAAGTACATAAAAAATAATTAAAAAACCTTGTGTCCATTTGAAACACCATGTTTTTATTGTTATGCTCAACTCAGATAATATTTACTATGAAAATCTTAATTATAGAAGACCATAAAGATTTGATCATCAATATCACTGATTATCTGAAAAATGAAGATTATATCTGTGAAATTGCATCAGATGCTCAAACAGCATTCGAAAAGATTGAACTTTTTGAGTATGATTGTATTCTTCTTGATCTGATGCTTCCCGACGGAAATGGTCTGGATATTTTAAAACATATTAAAACCTGCTCTGCGGGAACAGGTGTAATCATTGTATCAGCAAGAGATTCATTAGACATCAAATTAGCAGGACTGGATGAAGGTGCCGATGATTATATTACGAAACCTTTCCCACTTCCTGAACTTCATTCCAGGATAAAAGCTGTTTTCAGGAGGAAAACCCCGGAAACCCACCGACATCTTATCTTCAATGAAATATCAATAGATCTTGAATCTAAGGCATGCAGTATCTGTAATCAGCTGATCAGTTTAACCAAAAAGGAATTGAACCTTTTGATCTATTTTATCAACAACCAAAACAGGATGCTGACCAAGCAGGCTATCGCCAGTCATTTATGGGGAGATTACACCTATAGTATTGACAATATTGATTTTGTATATCAACATTTGAAAAATCTAAGAAAAAAACTCATAGAATCAGGAGGTAAAGATTATCTGCAGACTGTCTATGGATTGGGCTATAAGTGGATTGACAAATGAGTTTAAGTTTACAATTTGCAAGGGCTTTTGCCTGTTTGGTATTCTTTGTTCTCATGATGGGTTTTATCATTATGTATTTTGCACTGGAAAGAACCATCGTCCGTTCTGCTATTCTAAAACTACAAACCCAGAATATGCAGGTCGCCCAGCAGTTGGAACAAAATCCATCCTATGACTATACTCTTTTTGGCCAGAACCCCGCTGTAACTATGCTTCCTGATTCCCAACATATATCCAAGAGAAAACAAATTGCAGAAAAATATATTTGGAATAGTAATTCACAATCTTACATTAATAAGATAGAAGTAATGGATTATCTTGTTATTCACAAAAAAAAATATTCCATAAAAAGCATCCGTTACATTACGATCATTGAGCACCGGTTTCTAACAAGTATTCTGATGGTGATTGCATGGATAACAATATTTCTGATCATCCTAACGATCATTGTCAGTACAATTGTTTCAAAAAGTATTCTGGAACCGTTCTATTGTTCTCTGGATGAGATTAAAAAATTCAATTTAAAAGATCATTCTCAGATGAATCTTATGGAGACCAACATCAAAGAATTCAAACTGCTTAATCAGTTTCTGCTGAAAATGTCTGATAATTCAAAAAAAGATTATAACCTGCTGGAAGAACTTTCTGAAAACACTTCTCACGAACTCCAGACTCCTCTGGCTTCTATGAAAGGGAAGATAGAACTGCTAATGGACAGTCAGCTTTCTGAGTACCAGCTCACCACCTTAGATATGATGAATAATGAATTGGACAGACTCTCTTCTATCAATCAATCTCTTATTCTTCTGGCAAAACTGGAACATTTTGAGAAAAGAACTACCGATCCCATTAATTTTTCAGAAGTATTACGGGAAAGACTGCAATACTTTGAAGAAATATTTACTCTTCAAAACCTCACTATTATTACTGATATTCAAGATAATATTTTTTTAAGCCTTGATAAAAATCTGGCAGCCATCATCATCAATAACCTTATCAGTAATGCCAGAAAACACAATATGGATAATGGGGATATTCGCTTAAAACTTACAGAACATTTTTTTGAGATCTCCAACACCGGCTATCCTCCTACTCTGCCCACTGAAGAATTATTCCAGAGATTCAAGCGTGGTAATCCCAACCAAAACTCTATCGGGATTGGTTTGGCATTGGTAAAGAGAATTTTGGAGATTTACCACACTAAAATCTCTTATCATTTTAACAACAATAGACACACTATCATAATATATTTCACAAATCAATCCATTGAAAAACAATAATTTAATAACAAATTCAGTACATCAGTAACAACTTCAGATTTTCTTCAGAATTTATGTCTTGTTTAGGTGCAAATAAAACCACCTATGAAAAGAATGCTATTAATTTTAGGTTTAATAGGAGCTCCGATGGCTTACAGTCAAGATACTCTTAAGCTTAAGAAACCTGAAATTACGACTGAAAAAAATCCCTTAGATATTGGTGAACTCAAAATCAACCTTAATCCTAAAGGAGATAAATGGTTAAAATTCAGTGTTTCCAGCCAGATATGGCTTCGAAGCATTGAAAATAATCCGGGTACAGCTGTAAACTCTGTTCCTCAGCAGGAAACTTATGATGCAGGAATGCGAAGAATGAGACTCACCATTCAAAGCCAGGTCACTCCTTTTTACTCTGTATTCCTTCAGATAGGAGCAAACAATCAAAATTTTATCTCTGGAGGAGGCTCAGGTACAGGCACGAATGGAGCAGGAAAAAAGGCTGCCTTCTTTTTCCATGATGCCTATAATGAATTAGCAATTATTCCAAGAAATGATTTTCAGACAGGGTTACCTAATAAAAGCAACCTTTACTTCGGTGTAGGGCTTCATTCCTGGAATGGAGTAAGTAGAATGACAAACGGAAGTACCACTAAAATGCTGGCAGGAGATCTTCCTATTTTTAATTTTCCCACTATTGAAATTTCAGATCAGTTTTCCAGACAGTTTGGTGTATTTGTACATGGAGAATTTGACAGACTTAATTATAGATTCAGTGTCAATAAACCTTTTGCTACAAACATAAAGCCTATTGTAGGAAGCGGTGCTGTAGATAATAATCAAAATGGTAAATTATCCTTTGCAGGATATGCCTACTATCAGTTTTTCAATAAAGAAATTACAGCAACCTCTTTTCTGGCTGGAAACAACCTCGCTGTAAAAAAAGTACTGAATATAGGAGCAGGATTTTACGCCAATAAAAATGCTACACTGACCCAGCCCAAAGAAAATGTTTTTGAATCTCATAATGCTTCTATTTTCGGCACTGATATCTACTCTGAAATTCCAGTTGGAGATAAAAAGAAAGAAATGGGGCTTACTATATATGGCGTCTTCTATAATTATAACTATGGTCCTAACTATCTAAGAACAAGTGGTATTATGAACCCTGGCACAGCAGATCCTGAATTCACAGGACAAAAAGCTCTGGAGGGAGCAGGAAATAACCGGATTTTAATGGGAACAGGAAATATATTCTTTACCCAGGCTGGTTTCGTACTTCCTAAATTCAGTAAAATCCTGAAAGTTCAACCCTTCTTCAGCTATGCTTTAAAAGATATGAAAGCCTTACATGAAAAAGGAAGCTACTATGACATGGGTGCCAATTTCTTTCTCTATGGCCAAAATGCAAAAATTGTAGCTCAGTATAGCAGCAGACCGATATATGATGCTGTTTCAAAAACGATTTTTGACAGAAAGGGAGAATTCCTGCTTGGACTTTACATCGTACTTTAAAATTACTTTCTATGAATACAACTCAAATTACAACTTCGCAGAGAATCAAAGCCATCATTGGTGGTTCAATAGGAAATCTGGTAGAATGGTATGACTGGTATGCTTATGCCGCATTTGCCATCTATTTTTCAAATTCATTTTTCCCGGATTCTGACCTTAATGCACAGCTGCTTAATACTGCCGGAATTTTTGCTGTAGGTTTCCTCATGCGTCCTGTTGGTGGATGGATGTTTGGAAGTATTGCAGATAAAATTGGAAGAAAAAGAGCTATGACCCTTTCCGTTTTACTGATGTCTTTCGGATCATTACTGATAGCCCTTACTCCTACTTATGAAACTATAGGAATCTTAGCCCCCGTAATGTTATTGATTGCAAGACTTCTTCAAGGATTAAGTGTAGGCGGAGAATATGGCGTTTCAGCTACGTATCTGAGTGAAATGGCAGATGAAAAAAGAAGAGGTTTCTATTCAAGTTTTCAATACGTAACTTTAATTGGTGGACAGCTTATAGCCTTAGGAATCCAGCTCATTTTACAGAAATTAGTACTCACAGAAACACAGCTGGAAAATTGGGGATGGAGAATTCCTTTTGTAGTAGGAGCTTTTCTTTCCGTGATTGCCTTATATCTTAGGTCAAGCCTTCATGAAACTGAGGCTTTTAAAAATAAAGCTTCTCAAGAAAAGAAAGGAACAATCAAAGAACTCCTTAAGCATCCCAAAGCCATCCTTACTGTAGTTGGGCTTACATTAGGAGGAACTCTGGCGTTCTATACCTATACAACGTACATGCAAAAGTTCCTGGTCAATACAGTGCATCTTAGCAAAGAACAGTCTACTTTGATATCATTTATTTCCTTATTTCTTTTTGCATGTCTGCAGCCAGTATTTGGAATGGTATCTGACAAAATAGGCAGAAAACCTTTACTGATTGGTTTTGGAATTCTTGGAACAATATGCACAGTACCTCTTCTCACTATGCTGAGTGTCATTAGCTCTGCATGGGCTGCATTCTTTTTAATTATGATTGCCCTGGTTATTCTTAGCGGATATACTTCAATTAATGCGGTAGTAAAAGCAGAACTCTTTCCTTCAGAGATCCGGGCTTTGGGAGTAGGTCTTCCTTATGCCCTTACTGTTGCTATTTTTGGGGGAACTGCTGAATATATTGCCCTATGGCTCAAAAAGATAAACATGGAATCATTATTCTATTGGTACATCACAGCATGTATACTTTTTTCTCTGATTGTATATGCAAGAATGAAAGACACGAAAAAAACTTCAGAATTAGATAAAGATTAAATGCAGCTATATCGGTAAACCACAATATTTATTCGGCATTCTATCCCTTAACATATTACAAGTATAATAATTTAAACACTTATGAAATCAAAAAAAATATATCAGCAGCTTTACTTTCAAGTTGTTATAGCTATCATTGGCGGAGTACTTTTAGGTCAGTTTTATCCTGAAGTTGGTGAAAAAATGAAACCATTGGGTGACGGTTTTATTAAACTGGTTAAAATGATTATCGCCCCGGTTATTTTTATTACCCTTACATTGGGAATTGCCCACATGACAGACCTCACCAAAGTGGGTCGGATTGCTATAAAATCAATGATCTATTTTCTTACATTCTCTACCCTGGCTCTTGTCATTGGGCTTATTGTAGGAAATCTATTACAGCCAGGATCAGGATTAAATATAGATCCGGCTAATCTTTCCGGTGATATTTCCCAGTATCAACAGAAAGCCCATGAAACAACGATCACTGGATTTCTCACTAATATTATTCCTGACACTTTGTTTAGTCCTCTTGTAGGCGATAACATTCTTCAGATACTGTTGGTATCTATCTTAATGGGAGTTGCTTTGGTATTAACTAAAAGTAAAAGCCAGAAGATCATTGATTTTATCCAGGATCTATCAGCTCCCATCTTTAAAATTGTACATATGCTGATGAAGCTTGCACCTATCGGAGCTTTTGGTGCAATGGCATTTACTATCGGGAAATACGGACTTTACTCGGTTTTAAATCTGATTTTTTTAGTAGGTACTTTTTACATCACTTCTATCCTGTTCATCATTATCATATTAGGAGCAGTAGCCTGGTATAATGGATTTAATATTTTCAAGCTCATCGTTTATCTTAAAGAAGAAGTTCTTCTGGTATTAGGAACAAGTTCTTCAGAATCTGCACTGCCAGGGATTATGGAGAAGCTTGAGAAAGCAGGCTGTTCGAAAACTATTGTAGGTTTTGTTGTTCCTACCGGCTATTCTTTTAATCTTGACGGAACTAATATTTATATGACTCTTGCTTCACTTTTTATTGCCCAGGCTCTTAATATTCACCTGCCTATTGAAAAACAGCTGGCACTCCTTCTGATTGCTATGCTAAGTTCTAAAGGAGCGGCAGGGGTTACAGGAGCAGGTTTTGTCACTTTAGCAGCAACATTGGCTATTGTACCGGAAATTCCTATTGCCGGAATGACGCTGATTTTAGGAATCGATAAATTTATGAGTGAATGCAGAGCCATCACAAATGTTATTGGTAATTCTGTGGCTACTGTTGTAGTGGCTAACTGGGAGAATCAACTTGATAAAAAACAACTTCAGTTATGTCTTAATACCCCTCATAAAAACCTTACCGAATAATAAGAGCATTTCTATATTTAACTTCATATTAGTAAAGCCTTGTTTTAAAATTTTTAAAACAGGGCTTTTTTACAGATATAAATCAACAATAACCACTATAAAAACCGTCATTCCTATCGTTAAATAACTACAACCTTAATGCCTTTGTAAGCAAATTTATTATATAGCTTTGCTCATAAAAGAAGTTATATGAAAAGGTGGTTTTTATTTTTCATTATTCCAATGGGAATAATATTAATTGGTTTATTATTCCTTAGGTCCAAGAACACAAATAGTTTAACCCAACAGCATAAATCACCTGATATTAAAAATAGTCCTTTCCATAAAGAATATCTTAGTAAAGGGGGAATAACTGTTGTTAATGTATGGGCAACCTGGTGTCAGCCATGTGTAGAGGAAATCCCCGCCTTTCAAAAAATAGCAACCGAAAATAATCATATCAAATTTGTTTTCTTATCGCTGGATGAAGATCAGAAAAAATTAGAAATGTTTCTTACAAAACACCCTATTAATGATATAACGTTTAAAAACAAAGATTATATAGAGACAATCAAAACATTTCTTGGCGGAAATGGCGTCATGGGATATAGCGTTATACCACAGACTTTTATTATAAAAGATGGCAAAGTTGTAGACAAAAGCATGGGAGGTATTGACTATCAGAATTTTACAGACAAGTTAAAATCATTCTACTAGATCCAATTAAATAGGTTGATTAAACCCCAAATAATTGGATTATTCAAATAATTTATTAACATAAAAATCCAAAATTATGAAATTTAAATCATTACTATTTATGTCCCTATTTCCAATAATAGGTTTTGCACAGCAAAATAGGCCTCATGAGTGTAAAGCAGATGAAATGATGAAAAAACATTTTGAACTGCATCCTGAATCAAAGGCTGAATATGAAAATTTTGAGAAATACACCAAAGATTTCATAAAAAAAATGAAATCAAACAAAAATTCATTGAATAATACAATCAATAATCCAACCTACATTATCCCTGTGGTTTTTCATGTGTATGGAGAATCTCAGAGTAATGTAAAAGTAAATTATCAAAAAGTAGTTGACTTACTGGAACAAATTAACTTAAATTTCAATGGAATCAATACTGATTCAAACACTGTAGATCCTGACTTCCAATCTATCAGAGGAGCGTTAAGCATTGAATTTCGATTAGCTAAAATTGATCCAACCGGAAAAGCAACAAGTGGAGTGGTATTTCATCCTTTCAAAGGTGGATACGGCAACGGTGGCGGATATGATACAGAAATTGGCACAGATGCCTGGGATAATTCAAAGTATATGAATGTGTATATCCAAAATGACCTGTATGCTAATAAGGATTTATATCAATCAGGAGTGGCCTGGTATCCGGATTCATACATGACTTCAGTAAATACAGCCAGAGTTGTTTATAATGGACGTTATATATTTAATGCTGCAGGAACAGTGGCTTCAAACGAGTTTTCTGATACATTCACTCACGAATTTGGACATTGGCTAAATCTTCAGCACACGTTCAATGTTCTGTGTTCAACTGCCAACCCTGGTAATGATGGTGACGGAGTGGCTGACACCCCTGTAGAAAATATGTCTTCCGGACTAGGATGTACAGTGGGCAATAATTGTCTAGGACAAAAAGTGAACGTAGAAAACTATATGGGATACAACGGTTCTTCCGGTTGTTATAAAATGTTTACTAATGGACAGGTTGACAGGATGATAGCTGCATTAAACCATGCTTCAAGAATAAATTTATGGCAGCCTGCCAACTTAGCTGCAACCGGAGTTGCTAATACTCCACCAAGGCTAACCCTTAGCAACAGTACATTTACAGAGAACTTAGACAATAACGGAGCTGTATCATTAGATGGAACAGTAGCCTCTGCTCCTACATCAACAATTACATTAAATTCAGCAACATTTGCCGTACCAAATGGAACAACTCTTACTGCAGGAACACATTTCACTTCTTCATTACCCGCAGGATTAACAGCAGCTATAGTAGTTACAAGCCCTACTACTGCTACACTTACCATAAATGGTGCGGCAACCAGTCACCCTAAAAGCCAGGTCCTGAATTCATCAATTACATTCCTGAATCCGGCTATAACAGGAGGCACAACTTCACTAGGATCAACAACAGCTTTAGCATTAACTTTTTCTTATAAAGATCCTTATAAAATAGTTACAGGGACTCCTCTGGAAAGCTATGCCAACCCAACAGCAACAACCGTAACAACCAACTCCGGAGCACCTTGGAAATATTTTATCATTAACCCGGAACTTAGTGATGATGCAGGATATGGCGCCTGGTATTATGCTGCAAATCAATTAAAACTGGAAACCTATTGGAAAGGATTAGTATGTGAAACAGGAACAAGAAATATCAGTTTAATTCCAGCCTGTACCACCATAACTAATGCAAATAATATAGGCTATCCTATTAGTACTCCCGGACAACTGGATGTCTACACTCCTACATATACTACCTGGTCTGGCCAAACCGCTTATGTTGGTTTTAGAAACCAATTCGATGGCTACAACATTAACGGTTATTTCAAATTGATTGTGGGGGCAAATGGTTCAAATTATTCTGTAACTGAATTTGGATATAATACACAACCATATGGCAGTATTACAACACCTTGTGCATTATCTACTGTAGATGTTGATACAACAAACTCAGAAATTTCCATTTATCCAAA
Organism: Chryseobacterium indologenes; assembly: GCF_002025665.1. Taxonomy (GTDB): domain Bacteria; phylum Bacteroidota; class Bacteroidia; order Flavobacteriales; family Weeksellaceae; genus Chryseobacterium; species Chryseobacterium metallicongregator. The sequence continues at coordinate 2,957,238 of NZ_CP018786.1, forward strand.
TCCGGCTTCTGATGTATTGAATATTAAAACAAAAGGGAAAATTAAATCAATTGCTGTTTATGATATGTCTGGAAGAAAAATGAATGCTAAAGTTATTGGTGATAAGGTGGATGTTAAACACTTCCTAAGCGGAACTTATTTAATTGATATTGAAACCACTTTAGGAAAATCTTCCCAAAAATTCATTAAAAAATAAGATCAAACACTGTATCAATAAAACATGATATCTAATAAAGGGGGCTGAATATAACTTCGTTTAACATTCATATTTTTTAATTTCCTGTATTTTATGAGATGGTACAGGATCAGGATGGGCTCATTGAGCCCATCTTTTTTATATAACATCCTTAAAAATATGTTATATGACAATTTATAGCTTCATTGGTATAGTCTAATGTTTACAACATATACTTCTTATTACTTAAGCTATTTCAATAAGTTTGTCATTATTAAACTGTTTATTTCATCTTTTAAATTTCGCTCATTTAAATTTAAAAGTATAATATAAGTCAATTACATAATCCTTTAATAAAAAGATATCATTTTTAAACATAAATTCGTCAAACATTCATATTTTAACTTTCTGTATTTTTGAGATGGTACAGGATTAAGATGGGCTCAATGAGCTCATCTTTTTTATATAACATTCTAAAAAAAGATCTTATATGACAATTTATTACTTCATTGATATAGTTGAATATCTACAACCTATACTTCTTATTACTTAAGCTATTTTAATAAGTTTGTCTTATTAAGTTGTTTATGTATACTTTACTAGTAATATTTTAAATAAGTAAAAGATAGGGGACATCTTTTGAGAACCAACTATATCCACATCTTCAATTTCCGATTTTTAGTACTATTGACATTATTCATAATATTAAATTTCACCCTTTTTTAATTTAAAAGTATTACATAAATCGGATATAAAGTCCAGTAACTTTTTTAAGGATATAGTACGTATTATTAGTATTTAAGTGTACAATGGAAGATGGGCAATATGCTCATCTTTCTTTTTTATACCACAGCCTTCTTTATAAATCTATTAAGATCAACAAAGGATATTACTTGTTTTTATCATTAAAAAGGCAGGATTTCATTGATTAATATTTTCATAAGTGTAGTATAATGCCTACGATTCTGATTCTCTGTTATAGAAAAGCATTAATATTTTTGTCACACATTGAAGAATTAATGAAATCCATATTTACTCTGGTCGTTGTGGCAGCCCTTAATCTGGCATGTACCCATACTGAACCAAAAATATTTACCAATAAGAACTCCTCTACTATTTATCATAAAGTTTACCAAATTTCGGAATTGGCTGCTGTTCCAGACTTTGCTGCACCAATTAAAGAATCGTGGGAAATTCGGAAATTCACATTGATCAAGGATGACTGTAAAAAATTAAATTTTGAACTAAAAGGTACATCCTCAAGCTTTTGGAAGGAAGACAATACCCTGACTGGTTTTGTGATGACTGATATAAAAACAAAAGAAAAAGCAGTGATGACAATAGAAGAAAACGGATATGAACTGATTTATACAGATCATTGCAAAATCTTCAAATTACAAGGTAAAACTGACATCAATAATAAAATATTGACCGATCCGGTGAGTATTCTCAAGAATAAACTTCTAACCTATGCAAGAAACAGGAGATAATACACTTTACCCAACAATGAGATTTCTAAATCGATTTTACATGATACCCATGTCATAAAAAACAGAAAAAATAACACTAACAATATTTTCACAATCGTAGTTCAACAACTACACTTTAAATTCTTTGTTACACCTATTACATTCTTAATTTCATCACTAAAAAAGAATTAATATGTGAAAATTATTATGCTGGGTTGCATTTAAAACCCATTATTCGCTACATCGGATATTTAAACCTTCAAACTGCCATTCAATCAGTAATGGACATGTATGAATAGATCAATATCAACTTATTCATCTTAAAAAAGAATGAGATATCTAGATTTCCAAATCCGTCCAATGTAAAAAAAGGATGAGCAAAACCACTCACTACTCAAAGAAACTTATCAAGATCATCATCTATTTTACCAATAAAGTTATAAGTCATAAAACATAATAAAAACAATAATATGAGAGAAAATTTACTTTTAGCGTTATTTTTAGCTTTCCTGGGAAACTTTGTTTTGGCTCAAAATAAAGGAAGGGTAGAGATTGCGGCTAAACCTAAGGCTGCATCTTTGAGAGCTGGTGCTTTTATAGATGTAAATGCACCAGGCTATCCAGAGTCGAACTATCCAATAAATCAGCTGATCAGTGATGTTCTTATATCAGGAGGCACCACTTGTATCAGTTCAAATGTAAGCAATGTAACTGTTTCCCCAAACTTACCGGCCACTGATCCGAACCGAAGCTGGGGATATTTCAATAAATCAAGTACAAACTTTCCTTTCACTAAAGGAATTGTACTTTCAACAGGATATGCAAATAAAGCAGGGAATACTTTCCAGCCTAATTTAAGTGATGACCTTGGAACCGGAGGAGACGCAGATTTATCTGCTGCTATAGGAACCAACAACTTAACCAATGCCACTTCTATAGAATTTGACTTTGTGGCTGCTTCTACTGAAATTACTTTCAGATATTTATTTGCTTCTAAAGAATATCAGGGCAACTATCCTTGTTCCTATACTGATGGCTTTGCCTTACTCTTAAAAAAAGTATCTGATCCTACTTATACCAATCTTGCTGTACTTCCAGGAGGAGCAGGGCCTGTAAGTGTAACCAATATTCACCCTCAATATCCAAACTGCGGACCTCAAAATGAAGTATATTATGGGGGTACCAATACTGCTCAGATTGAGACTAATTTTAACGGACGTACTATTCCACTTACTGCAAAAGCAACAGTAATTCCTGGAGAAACCTATCATTTTAAAATTGTACTTGCAGATTATAATGATACCGCATATGATTCAGCAGTATTTCTTGAGGCAGGATCATTCGATATCGGGGTGAAAATGATGGATCCGGCAAATGTACAGCTTCCAGGAACTGTCAATATGTGTGATAATACGCCGCAAACGTTTACTGCTTCTGTTCAAGGATCTAATATAACCTATCAGTGGTATCAGGGAGCCAATGCTATTCCCGGAGCGACGAACGCAAGCTATACAGCAACACAGCCAGGTGTATATACTGTTAAGGTTTTTATTCAGGGAAACAACTGCCCCGGAGAGGCTACTATTACTGTAATAGGCGGAACTTCGCCTGTCGTCCAGAACGCAAGCTTAAGTGAATGTTCCAGCTCCACAACAGCTAATTTCGATTTAACATCCGCACAAACTTTAATAAGTACTACTCCGGGAACTGTGTTTTCATATTATACGACTTTGGCAGACGCCAATGCAGGAAATACCAATACCATTGCCAATCCTGCAGCTTATCTTTCCGGAAATGCAACCATTTATGTCCGTGTCAGCTCAGGAGCATGTTTCAAAGTGGCTCAATTGCAGCTTACAGTAACACAGACTGTAAATCCTGTTATCACTCCTTCATCAGCTACCATTTGTTATGGTGGCAGCGTGACTCTTACCTCAAACCAAACTACTGGAAATATATGGTCTACAGGGGCAACAACACAATCTATTACCGTAACTTCTCCGGGAACCTATACCCTATCCAACAGCAATGGATCATGTACAAGTACTTCTACTTCTGTTACCATCAATGCTGAAAGCAATCCTGATGTACAGATTACAGGAAACCTGATTCTTTGTGAATCTTCAGCAACTACTTTAACAGCCACTTCTACAGGAACCGGAAATACTTTTTCCTGGTCAAACGGGGTAAACGGATCTACCAATACCGTTACGGCAGGAGGTGTGTATACAGTGACTGTTACTACGCCTTCAGGTTGCCAATATCAAAAATCCGTGACCGTAACTCAAGGTGTGGTTCCGGTAGTTCAGAACGCAACCTTAAGCGAATGTTCCAGCTCCACAACAGCTAATTTCGATTTAACATCCGCACAAACTTTAATAAGTACTACTCCGGGAACTGTGTTTTCATATTATACGACTTTGGCAGACGCCAATGCAGGAAATACCAATACCATTGCCAATCCTGCAGCTTATCTTTCCGGAAATGCAATCATTTATGTCCGTGTCAGCTCAGGAGCATGTTTCAAAGTGGCTCAATTGCAGCTTACAGTAACACAGACTGTAAATCCTGTTATCACTCCTTCATCAGCTACCATTTGTTATGGTGGCAGCGTGACTCTTACCTCAAACCAAACTACTGGAAATATATGGTCTACAGGGGCAACAACACAATCTATTACCGTAACTTCTCCGGGAACCTATACCCTATCCAACAGCAATGGATCATGTACAAGTACTTCTACTTCTGTTACCATCAATGCTGAAAGCAATCCTGATGTACAGATTACAGGAAACCTGATTCTTTGTGAATCTTCAGCAACTACTTTAACAGCCACTTCTACAGGAACCGGAAATACTTTTTCCTGGTCAAACGGGGTAAACGGATCTACCAATACCGTTACGGCAGGAGGTGTGTATACAGTGACTGTTACTACGCCTTCAGGTTGCCAATATCAAAAATCCGTGACCGTAACTCAAGGTGTGGTTCCGGTAGTTCAGAACGCAACCTTAAGCGAATGTTCCAGCTCCACAACAGCTAATTTCGATTTAACATCCGCACAAACTTTAATAAGTACTACTCCCGGAACTGTGTTTTCATATTATACGACTTTGGCAGACGCCAATGCAGGAAATACCAATACCATTGCCAATCCTGCAGCTTATCTTTCCGGAAATGCAACCATTTATGTCCGTGTCAGCTCAGGAGCATGTTTCAAAGTGGCTCAATTGCAGCTTGCAGTAACACAGACTGTAACTCCTGTTATTACTCCTTCGTCAGCTACCATTTGTTATGGTGGGAGCGTGACTCTTACCTCAAACCAAACTACTGGAAATATATGGTCTACAGGGGCAACAACACAATCTATTACCGTGACCTCTCCGGGAACCTATACCCTATCCAACAGCAATGGATCATGTACAAGTACTTCTACTTCTGTTACCATCAATGCTGAAAGCAATCCTGATGTACAGATTACAGGAAACCTAGTTTTATGTGACCCTTCAGCAACTACTTTAACAGCCACTTCTACAGGAACCGGAAATACTTTTTCCTGGTCAAACGGGGTAAACGGATCTACCAATACCGTTACGGCAGGAGGTGTGTATACAGTGACTGTTACTACGCCTTCAGGTTGCCAATATCAAAAATCCGTGACCGTAACTCAAGGTGTGGTTCCTGTCGCACAAAACTCCAGTTTAAGTCAATGTTCAGCTTCAACGACTGCCATTTTCAATTTAACAACTGCTCAGACAAACATGAGTACGACTTCAGGAGTAACATTTGATTATTATGTGAATCAAGCTGATGCTATTGCCGGCAACACGAATACAATTGCAACTCCAACAGCTTATCTTTCCGGAAATGCAACCATTTATGTCCGTATAGCATCAGCTACCTGTTCGAAAGTTGTAGAATTGCAATTGATAATCAATATAAACCCTACTCTAGTCATTTCTACATCAGCTCCGGCAATCTGTAGTAATGGGAGTGTAACTTTAACATCGAATTTTACAACGGGAAATACATGGTCTACAGGAGCAACAACTCAATCTATCACCATAACAGCTCCCGGAACTTATACTTTAACTAATACAAGTGGAAACTGTGCCATTGCTCCTGCATCAATTACTGTTGTAGCAGATGTGAATCCCAATGTGCAAATTACTGGGAGTTTAGCCTTTTGTGAAGGTTCATCTACAATTTTAACGGCAACGGCATCAGGCACAGGAAATACTTTTTCCTGGTCAAACGGGGTAAACGGAACTACAAATACAGTTACATCAGGAGGTATTTATACGGTGACTGTTACTACACCCGCAGGTTGCCAATATCAAAAATCGGTAACCGTAACCATGGACCCTGCTATTATCGTCAATATTGCTACTCCTTCGCAAATTACATGTACTGTTGCACAAATTACACTGGATGCTACAACATCTGTTTATCAGCCTGGAGCAACATTCTTGTGGACAGCAACCAATGGTGGAAATATTATTTCAGGAGCAAATACTTTAACTCCAATAGTTAATAATGGTGGAACTTACACCCTTACGATTACAAGTGCTAATCCATTAGGTTGTGTGAAACAAGCTACAGTAACCGTAATAAATAATACAACCCCACCTATTATTTCTATCACCGCACCTGCTCTTACAATTTGTAAAGGGCAATCTGTTACTCTAACTGCATCCGGTGCTATAACCTATACATGGACTGGATTATCAGGTAACGGAAATACTCAAACAGTTTCCCCTACTTCCACAACGACCTATACCGTAACCGGAGTGGGAACCAATGGTTGTGGTTCACAAACAGCTGCAACCATTACCATCAATGTGATTCCTGAAATAACATCCTCTCTGAACAATATAGAAATCTGCAAAGGAGATACGGGTATATTAGATGCAGGATCAGGTTTAAACTATACTTATAACTGGAATACCGGAGCGACAACTCAGAAAATCAATGTAACTGCTACCGGTACTTATACAGTAACCATCAATAATGGAACTTGCTCTAAATCCTTTACCGCTACAGTTTCATATATTCTTACTCCAGAAATTACCGGTATAGTTTACAATAACAATACCTTAACTATTAATGCAAAAAATAATGGAAGTATTTCTCTTGAATATTCTATTGATGGAGGGGTAACCTGGCAGACTTCAAATGTTTTCACCAATGTTCTTAAAAACACTCTATATTCTATTCGAGTTAGAAACAAAGAGACTTCTTGTGATACAAATGTAGAATATTATACTTTCTTTATGGCTAATGTTATTACTCCCAATAGTGATGGCATTAACGATGTAATAGATTTTAGTGAGATCAGTAAATACGGAAATTTTGAAGGAAGCATATTCGACAAATATGGTAAAGCAGTATTTAAACCAACCTCCAAAACTCCAATTTGGAACGGGAAATATATTGGAAACCCTCTTCCAACTGATACGTATTGGTACAAACTATTCTGGCAAGATAAAATAAGTAAAAAGAATGTTGAACTATCAGGTTGGATCCTATTAAAAAACAGAGAGTAGATCTGATGAATATCGATATGGATCAATCTGCTCATTAGTGTCAAGGTTTCATTTTCTTTAAAAAAGAATAAAACCATCACAAAATGGAATACCCCAAAAAGTCTCTGACTTTTTGGGGTATTTTTATGGAAAGTTCAGGTATAGTTTAAATTTTAAGAATAACCGAGTAGAAAACTATAAGTATCCTTACTCAATATGAATATACTAACACTGCATTCAATCTAAAAAAACATAACAATAAAGACCATAAATACCTTCATATCTGTAGTTTAATCTTTACGACTGGTATTTTTCACATCACAATTAAGTCAATAAATTTATCACCGATTAAAGAATTATATTATGAAAAAGATTATGATTTCAATGGCCTTTGCAGCCACTCTGTTTATTTCTTGTAATAATGAAAATCTTGAAACTAGTTCATCTGCAGATAACGGTGTTGTAACCAACAATGGCAGTATGTACAAAATTTCAGAACTACCGCTAATACCGGATTTTGCAAAACCTATTGAAAAAGAAGGCGAAGTAAGAAAGTTTACTTTGATTAAAAACGATGGTTCAAAACTCTATTTTGAACTGACAAGTAATAGTGATACGCTGTTTGGAAAAAAGAGAACTTTTACAGGTTCCGTGAATACTGATGGAAAAATTAATGAAAACGCCATCATGATCATTGGAGAAAACGGGTTTGATCTGTTTTATAATGATAAAAATCAGGATTTCAGGCTAAAGGGAAAAAGTGAATTAAATGTTGGCTATAAGCCAGTAGAATTTAACCCACAAGGTAAACTTAAAACAGAATTCTTAGCTTATACTCAAAAAAAGGGAATTAATGGACAGCAATTGCTAAATCAGTTTAATAAGAAAAGGGGTAATGACAATAATCAATATAATACGATTATTGAAAACTCAAATCATTATGTACTCTTAAATGAGACTGCAGGTTTACAAAAAAGAAGGTCAGCAGAAAGACAAGGGAAATGTGGTATAGACCACCTTACTTCTACTCAACATGAATTAAACAATAAAGTAGAAAATGTTGAAAAAAATACAAAAGTAGGAGCTTACAATATAGAAGTTATAGGCATCATGGGAGACGTGGACTTCGATAACCAATATGCTAAGGTAGTCCTATCATTAAAAGCTATATATCCAAACATGCAAATCAACTGGTGGCAATATCAATTCACTAATTCTCCACAAAATTCAGACGGAACCATTAATCAAAATTATATTGAAGAGCTGGCAGAATGGACTAATGCATTAGAAAAAGAAGCCGATGCCTACAAACAGCTAGAAAAGTTACGGGCTTTTTCCGAAAAACATCCTTATAACACTAAAAGACGTGTAAGAATGGCAGCATATGGAGATAGCTGGAACAATTATTTAGAAGGTTTAGCTGAGTTGAATTATTATAAAACTAGTACTGAAAGCTCTTATCGGAATGGACGATCTGTTCTAATAATATCTGATAATTACAATACTACATTGGCTCATGAATGTGGCCATAATTTAGGAGCTATACATGTTAACAATACAGAGGATGTTATGCATCCCGAAGCAAAGGGTTTCTGGGGAGCATACAATGCTTATAATCATCATGACGTTACCAATATCTCCAAAATAAAAACATCATTAATAATTAATTAATCCGGATCTTAAAATCAGTACATTGTAAAAAGGATGAGCAGTTTTGTTCATCCTTTTATTGTATGATGACATGTCTATTAAAAAATACGATAAGTAAGATCATTAATTCTTTCATCCATGTAGTTTTATATCCACCCGTATATTTTTTTATATCACAATAAAGGGATTGATTTTATCACCTATTAAAGAATTATTTTATGAAAAAAATTATGATTTCAATGGCCTTTGCAGCCACTCTGTTTGTTTCATGTCACAATGAGAACCTTGAAACCAGTTCATCTACTGACAGTGGTATTGTAACCAATAATGGTACTGTATACAAAGTTTCAGAACTACCGCTAATACCGGATTTTGCAAAACCTATTGAAAAAGAAGGCGAAGTAAGAAAATTCACGCTTATCAAAAATGATGGTACAAAACTCTATTTTGAAATGACAAGTAATAGTGATACGCTGTTTGGAAAAAAGAGAACTTTTACAGGTTCCGTGAATACTGATGGAAAAATTAATGAAAACGCCATCATGATCATTGGAGAAAACGGGTTTGATCTGTTTTATAATGATAAAAATCAGGATTTTAGACTAAAAGGAAAAAATGAACTAAATATTGGTTATAAGCCAATAAAGTTTAACCCACAAGGGAAGCTGAAAACACAATTTTTAGCTTATGCCCAAAAAAATGGAATAGATGGACAGCAAATGCTAAATCAGTTTAATAAGAAAATGGTTAATGACAATAATCAATATAATACCATTATTGAAAATTCAAATCATTATGTACTCTTAAATGAGACTGCCAGTAACCAAAAAAGGAAGTCAGCAGAAGGTCAAGTAAAATGCGGTACAAATCACCTTACTTCTACTCCAGGTGAACTAAACAATAAGACAGAAGATATCGCAAAAAATTCCAACATAGTACTCACTTATAATATTGAATTAATAGGCATGATAGGAGATCCAGATTTTGATAATCAATATACACACTTAGCCACTTCATTAAAAGGTATAGATCCAAACATACAAATCAACTGGTGGCAATATCAGTTCACTAATCACTCTCCTCTCAATCCTGACGGAACAATTAATTACGGTTACCTTGATGAGATAATAGAATGGACAAATGCACTATCAAAAGTAGACAATTCACTTGACCAGATAAAAAAGTTACAAATATTTTCGGCTAGTCATCCTTATAAAAACCCTAAGATGAGACATGTAAGAGTCGCATTATTTGGAAATAATTGGAATGACGCTAACGGAAGAGCAGGCCTTAATGTGTATAAAGGAACTAATAGTGACTACCCAAACTTTTATAGAGAAAATTCTGTTGCAATAGCCAATGATAATTATAATAGTACACTAGCTCATGAATGTGGTCATAATTTAGGAGCTGATCATGCAGATAATACCGGGGATGTTATGTACGAAAAACTAAATGGTTTTTTCGGAGCATACAACGCTTATAATCATCATGACGCTACCAATATCTCTAAAATAAAAAATTCATTTACTTATTAATAATAAATTTCATTTAGTATAATCCGGATCTTAGAATCAGTACATTGTAAAAAGGATGGGCCATTGCTCATCCTTTTAATTTAACACCAATTAAAATTTATTCATAATACAGCAATAAATAACTTCCTGTTCGTAGTACAATATCTACAGTTTTCATTCTCTGCTGTTTTAATTTTTTCAATAGGTTTGTAAAAATTAATTCACTTACAAAATATCAATAAAAATGCTTGACAAAGCTCATCGTCATAGAAATATTATCCTGTTTATTCCGGAGTTTCATTAAGAATGATATTATCTGTATTTATTTCAATATGTTCCTGGTTTAGAAGATACCCTTTTCCGGATATAGACCATAGGTTTTTTTGTAAGTGTTTGTAGAAAGATGGACTATTGTCCATCTTTCTTTTTTGAATTAACGGACAAGCAATGAAAATAAAATTATCCATACATTTAACAATACAAATTGCTGACAAAAACATTCTATATTCTTTGCCACTATAACTAATAATTTTAAAAAGACTGTAGTTTTTCAACGATATTATTACATTTTATTTCAGGTTTTAATCAATTTATTTCTACATATATTATTTTCATTCAAAGGTATTTAATAAGACATTTACAACAAACAAACTCTCTACAAAGGGAATTATATTGGTATTTTTTTATACAGCATCAATCTTATAAATATAAAAATTATGAAAAAAATGATGTTTTTGTCACTATTCCTATGTGGATTGTGTGATGTGTACAGTCAAAATTTTGAACTTCAAACATACAAAGCGGGTTTTGATCTGCCAGTTGGAGTAGTCTTTGACAGCAGCGGGAATGCTTATGTCTGGGAAAAAGCCGGTAAGGTAAAACAAATTGCCCCGAATGGAGGCAATGTTACCACAATCATTGACATTTCAAGTGAAGTGATGAATCCCAGTGGTGATGATCATGGATTATTAGGATTTACTCTTGATCCTCAATTTGCTACTAATGGTTATGTATATTTATGGTATACGGTAGAACCCCGCACCTTATTCTCCGGAATAAATGCGGATGATCAGTTTTCAGCAACAATTGGAAGATGTACCCGATATACTTACGTAAACGGTGTTCTTGATCCTGGTACCAGGAAGATATTGGTAGGAGATCATACCCAATATGGCTTTAGAGATGGACCTCCTATTTTAGCAACGGCACATGGAGTCGGAAGTGCATTTTTCGGAGCAGACGGCAGCTTAATGCTTTCTATTGGGGACAGCTCTCTGGGTGATCAGGCAGGAGCACAAGGCGTTGCAAGAGGTATTCTTCCTCAGGCTGAGCAATCATTAATACAAATGAGGGTTCAATCAAAATCTTCTCTTTCCGGTAAGATTTTAAGGATTGATAAAGAAACCGGAAATGGAATACCCGGCAATCCGTATTATGATTCAACACAACCGAGAAGTGCACAATCCAGGTTGGCCGTAATGGGGCTTAGAAATCCTTACAGGGTTACTGCCATTACACAGAACATTGTCGGAAACGGACCCGGCCAGTTTTTAGTAAGTGATACCGGAGAGAATGCCTGGGAAGAAGCAGCCCTATACTCTATGGGAGATAATGGAGGATGGCCCCATTATGAAGGGTTTGATCATGCAAGGATCAATGAGCAGTTTACCACTTTTCCCAAAGACCCTTCTTATACCTTCAAATACCCTTTATATGCATGGGCCCATCCCGATAATGGCAACCCTAACAAACTCTGGGGAACAGACAGTAAAATCAACAAAGACGGCAATCCGGTCCTTTGGTACAATCTTTCTTCTGATTCATACAATCATAAAGGAACCTCATCTACCGCCAATACTTTTTATCCAAAAGAAATTAGTATTGACAGATATGGGGGTTCCTTAACCAACACTATTCTGGTGGGTGATTATACAGGAAGTGATCTTATGGCTATTAAATTTGAAGAAAATAACTCAGCAGCTAATTTCTCACGTCCAGCAAAGGTATATAAGGCTCTTAGTGCTGGTGGCATTGTCCATTTATATACTAATCCATACGACGGATATATTTATACTGTAAATTATGCTGGTAACGGAAATTCGATTTCAAGATTGGCTATAACAGGTAATTATGCTCCAACAGCAATTATTAAATCTGATAAAAACTCTATTAATCAGACTGGAAATACGGTACAATTTTATGGTGATCTTTCCTATGATAAAGAAACTCAAAACTTACAGTATTTATGGAATTTTGGAGACGGAACCACTTCTACTGAAATAAATCCGGTACATACTTTTTCTATTCCAAACTCTGCCCCGGATAAAAGAGTGGTAACACTTACTGTTACTGATGCAGGAGGAGCTACCAATATTGCGACCAAAGAAATTTATCTTAATAATAATGCCCCTGTTATTCAGGATGTAGTAATTAGGAGAACATCTGATAACACAATTGTTCAAACCTTACCTAATACTCACCCAAGCTCTACTAATGTTAATATTAATGTTGCAGCCACTGATGATCTGACAAGTGCGGGTAACTTAACCTATACCATACAGGTGAACAGACACCATGACGATCATATCCATTATGGCTCAGTAATCAACGGCTCAACAACTAATACCACTTTTGTACCGGAAGGAGGCTGCGGGGAGGGAGCAACCTATTGGTTTGAGGTATTGGTAAAAGTAAAAGATGCACAAGGTGCTGAAAATGAATTCAGCAAACAGATTTTTCAGACATGTAATGGACTGCAAAGCCAGACCATTACTGTTTCCAATCCATTAACAAAAATCAGCAGGAATGCCAATCCATATCTATTGAATGCTACCGCATCTTCAGGGCTGCCGATTTCATTCAGAAGGGTTTCCGGACCTATCAATGTGGATAATAGTGGTAAAATCACCTTTACAGGAGGAGCCGGAGCAGCAAGAATCATTCTGTTACAGGCCGGAAATACCACCTATGGTAATGCCACTCCTGTTTACATAGACTTTGAAGTCAATAATGATGCTATGCCGGTTGCTAATTTTACAGATCCATTTGAAGTGTGCACAGACAAAAGTGTAAAAGTAATCAATAATAGTACGGGCGGATCTTCTGCATCTTATACGTGGAGATTATATGATGGCAATAACCATGTTGTTCTTACCAGCTCAAACAAAGATTTTGATTTCACTATTCCTAACAGCCCTTCTGCATTGTTTAGAGTAGAACTGACAGCTGCTAATTCGTTGGGAACAAATACGAAATCAGGTGCATGGATAGCTAAAAAAGTATGTTCTGCCACAACCTCCCTTCTTGCCAGCTTTATTACCCCCAATACATTATGTACTAACAGCAATAATACAATCGTTAATACAAGTAACGGTGGATCTGATACCACATATGAATGGACGCTGAAAGAAGGAAATACTTATCAAAATATCCTTACAAGTACCAGCAAAGATTTCGTATTCACATTACCAAACCATCCTGCTTATTACTATGAAATTACTCTGAAAGCAGCCAATGCATCGGGAACAAATACAAAAACCAGCGCATGGATTTATAAAGAACAATGTTCTGCTATAGCCTCCTCACCTCTTGCCGACTTTACTGCACCCAATACATTATGTACTAACAGCAATAATACGATCATTAATACAAGTAGCAATGGACCTGATACCACTTATGAATGGACGCTGAAAGAAGGAAATACGTATCAAAATATTCTTACCAGTACCAACAAAGATTTTGTATTCACATTACCTAATCTTCCCGCATACTATTATCAGGTTACTTTGAAAGCAACCAACTCATCAGGAACCAACTCAAAAACCAGCGCATGGATGTATAAGAATCAATGTACAACAAAAACAAGTCTTAACAATAAAGTAATTTATGCTTCAGAAAGAGATAAAGCAGAACTTCCAATAGACAATGATCTTGTTTATCCAAATCCAACAAGTTCAAGCTTTAACTTCAGCGATAATGCCTTAAAAAGTTATACCGAGTATAGTATTTACGATATGGCAGGAAGAGAAATGAATAAGGGTTCAATACAGGATGCAGCAGTAGATATTTCTAAATATCCTAACGGAAATTATACTATTGTATTGATCAACACCTCAACTAAAGAAAGAATCACCAGCAAAATTATTAAAAAGTAGAATTCAATTACCATGGTGCGCCTAAACGGCGCACTTTTTATATTATGAAAAATGCTGAAACCTACTTAAAAGGCAATACCGAACTTAAATCTATTCTTAATTTCCTGAGACAGGATAAAAAATATGTCTAGCAATGTTGGTTCTTTCCTTTTCACAAACAGAGGTTTCGGAAACAAAATATAATGTAAAAGAAAATCTTTTATAGACAAAAGCATACCATCAGGGGAAAAAAACTCTTCCAAAGTCCTGTCCTCATTAATAATTCTTTGGAAATGAATGAAAATTTGGACAACAATAATCATAAAAATTCCCAATCATTTACCAATATATAGATAAGGAAAGCAAAATGATCTATTTCTTCACCGCATAAAAAATAATACCCATAATTCCTGTAGTTTTTTAACGATATTTTCACATTTTATTTCTGTATTCAATCAAGTTATTCCTACATACATTATTTCTATTTAAAGTGATTTAAGAAGGATATTTGTATTACAAATATTCATGACCCGGGGAATTTCTTTCACATTCGTATACATCATGAATATTAAAATTATTATATAAAAATCATGAAAAAAATTATGTTTTTATCACTCTTCCTAGCCGGATTATGTGATGTGTACAGTCAAAATTTTCAGCTCCAGCCCTACAAGTCAAATTTTGAACAGCCGGTGGGTGTTGTTTTTGACAGCAGTGGAAATGCTTATGTCTGGGAGAAAGGTGGTAAAGTAAAACAAATCGCTCCCAATGGAGGTAACGTTTCTACGGTTATTGATATTTCAGGTGAAGTTATGAGCCCGGATGGTGATGACCATGGATTATTAGGATTTGCTCTTGACCCTCAGTTTGCGGTTAATGGCTATATTTATTTATGGTATACTGTAGAGCCGCGTACCTTATTCTCTGGAATAAATGCTGATGATCAGTTTTCGGCAACCATTGGAAGATGTACCCGATATACTTATAAAAATGGAGCTATTGATTATAATTCCCGAAAAGTATTGGTGGGAAATAATACCCAATATGGTCTTACAGATGGACCAGCAATTTTTGGAACAACCCATGGAGTGGGAACTGCATTCTTCGGAGCTGATGGTAACTTAATGCTTTCTGTTGGTGATGGCTCTCTGGGGGATCAGGTAGGACCACAAGGGGTTACACGAGGGATTCTTCCTCAGGCCGAGCAATCATTAATGCAGATGAGGGCTCAATCAAAGACTTCTCTTTCCGGTAAGATTTTAAGGATTAATAAAGATACAGGAGATGGAATACCTGGAAATCCGTATTATAATTCAGCCCAACCGAGAAGCGCACAATCCAGAATGGCAGTAATGGGGCTTAGAAACCCTTACAGAGTAACTCCTCTTACACAGAATGTTCTTGGAGGGGGACCTGGACAATTTTTGGTAAGTGATACCGGAGAAAATGCCTGGGAAGAAGCTGCCCTATACTCTATGGGGGACAATGGAGGATGGCCGCACTATGAAGGGTTTGATAATGCAAGGATTAATGAGCAGTTTACCACTTTTACAAAAGATCCTTCTTACACTTTCAAAAATCCTTTATATGCATGGGCTCACCAAAATAATGCTAACAAAGGTTGGGGAACAGACAGTAAAATTAACCAAAATGGTAATGCTGTACTTTGGTATAATCTTTCTTCTGATTCATATAATCATCAAGGTACCTCTTCTACCGGTAATACCTTTTATCCTAAAGATATTATTGTTGACAGGTACAATGGTGCACTGGCAAACACAGTTCTGGCCGCAGATTATGTTGGAAATGAAGTGATGGGTATTAAGTTTAATGAAAACGGTACAAATGCCAATTTTTCAAGTCCAACAAGGGTATATAAGGCTTTTGAAGCAGGAGGTATTGTTCATTTATACACCAACCCATATGACGGATATATTTATGTTGTAAACTACAACGGAACCTACGGGAATTCTATTTCAAGATTAGAGATAACCGGTAATTATACTCCAACAGCAATCATTAAATCTGATAAAAACTCTATTAATCAAAGTGGAAATACAGTACAGTTTTATGGAGACCTTTCCTATGATAAAGAAACTCAAAACTTACAGTATTTATGGAATTTTGGAGACGGAACCACTTCTACTGAGGTGAACCCTGTTCGTACCTTTACAATTCCAAACTCAAATGCAGATAAAAGAGTGGTAACACTTACTGTTACTGATGCAGGAGGAGCTACCAATATTGCTACAAAAGAAATTTATCTTAATAATAATGCTCCTGTTATTCAGGATGTAGTGGTGAAGAGATCCTCTGATAACTCAGTTGTTCAGGCCTTACCTAATACTTACCCAAGCTCTACTAATGTTAATATTAGTGTTGCAGCCACTGATGATCTGACAAGTGCGGGTAACTTAACCTATACCATGCAGGTGAACAGACACCATGATGATCATATCCACTATGGTTCAGTAATCAACGGTTCAACAACTAATACTACATTTGTTCCGGAAGGAGGATGCGGGGAAGGAGCAACCTATTGGTTTGAGGTATTGGTAAAAGTAAAAGATGCACAAGGTGCTGAAACTGAATTCAGCAAACAGATTTTCCAGACATGTAATGGACTGCAAAGCCAGACCATTACTGTTTCAAATCCATTAACGAAAATCAGCAAGAATGCCAATCCATATCTATTGAATGCTACCGCATCTTCAGGGCTGCCGATTTCATTCAGAAGGGTTTCCGGACCTATCAATGTGGATAATAGTGGTAAAATCACCTTTACAGGAGGAGCCGGAGCAGCAAGAATCATTCTGTTACAGGCCGGAAATACTACCTATGGTAATGCCAATCCTGTTTACGTAGACTTTGAAGTCAATAATGATGCTATGCCGGTTGCTAATTTTACAGATCCATTTGAAGTGTGCACAGACAAAAGTGTAAAAGTAATCAATAATAGTACGGGTGGCCCTTCTACATCTTATACATGGAAATTATATGATGGAAACAATCAGGTTGTTCTTACTAACCCAAGCAAAGATTTTGATTTCACTATTCCTAACAGTACTTCTGAATGGTTTAGAGTTGAGTTGACAGCTGCTAACTCGTTGGGAACAAATACAAAATCAGGTGCATGGATAGCTAAAAAAGCATGCAATGCCACAGTAACGCCTGTTGCCAACTTTGCTGAGCCAACAACATTATGTACGAATAGAACTAATACGATTATCAATACAAGTGCTGGAGGATCTGCTACTACTTATCTGTGGACTGTTCAGGAAGGAAATCAATACCAGAATATCCTAACCAGTACCAGCAAAGATTTTGTATTTACATTACCTAATTATGCTGCCAGCTTCTATAAAGTTTCGTTGAAAGCAACCAACTCATTGGGAACTAATACAAAAACCAGTGCATGGATATCTAAGAGTCAGTGTACAACTACTGCAAGAATGGGTAACAATACCAAAGCAATTTCTGCTCCAAACGGAGATAAACCAGAACTTCCAATAAACAAGGATCTTGTTTATCCAAACCCAACCAGTTCAAGCATTAACTTCAGCTATGATGCTGTAAAAAATTATACCGAGTATAGTATTTACGATATGGCAGGAAGAGAAATGAAGAGAGGTTCAGTACAGGATGCGACAGTAGACATTGCTAAGTATCCGAACGGAACTTACACTATTGTATTTGTCAACTCTACAACTAAAGAAAGAGCTACTAAGAAAATTATTAAAAAGTAGAATTCAATCACCATGGTGCGCCGTTAAGGCGCACCTCTTTATATTATGAAAAAAATACTGTTTTTATTGACTATGTTACTTCTTAGCCACAAGGGATATTCAGCCACAAAGGATAGTCTGAACATTAAGTTCAATCCCCTTCTTAACGGTGAAAAAATCACACACACTCCCCAACACCACCCTAAAGATCAACTGCTCACAATCAAGTTATTCAAATTTTATGTTTCTAATTTCATGATCAATTATAAAGATGGCTCATCTGAAATTATCGACAAGGTCTTCCTTTACAGTCTAACAAAAAAAGAATCGTGGATGATACAACTGCCTAAAAGCAGTGTTAAAGAAGTAGAATCAGTCTTATTTACCATCGGACTGGACAGCCTTACCACCAAAAACAGCAATATGGAGAATGAGCTTGATCCTATCCATGGTATGTTTTGGTCCTGGCGTACCGGATATATTAATTATAAAATTGAAGGATCTTACGGAAATAACAAGAACAACCAGCCCTTTGTTTTCCATATAGGAGGCAATTCCCAAGACTACAATACAACATTTACCGTAAAAAAAATATATCAGGGAACAGATACCCTGACAGCAGATATTGAACTGAAACCAATTCTTGATTTCCTGAGTCAGAATAAAAAAAAGACCATTATGTCTATCAATGATGATTCTCTTTCCTTTTCCCAATTCTTCAAAAAATGTTTCCAATAAAATTTTTAAGTCTTCTTGCCCTGCCTTTACTGATGGTGGAAGATTTCAATACTACCCCATTGTATTTCAACGTTCCTATAGGTTTTCCGGAAACAAAGTATAATTTCAAAGAAAACCCCTTGTCTGCAGAGGCATATAATCTGGGGAAAAAACTTTTTCACGACCCTATCTTTTCCAGAAACAATACTATTTCCTGTGCAAGCTGCCATACCCAGGAAATGTCATTCGCCCATGTTGATCACAATCTGAGCCATGGAATTGAGGACAAATTTGGTAAGAGAAACGCTCCAGCACTCATCAATCTAGCCTGGATGGATCAATTTATGTGGGATGGCAGAATCAATGATATCCATGTGCTTTCAGTCTCTCCTATTAATGATTCTTTGGAAATGGATGAAAATCTGGACAACATCAAAAAGAAATTAAAAGCCAATGACTATTATCTGTCATTGTTCAGAGAAGCGTATGGTGATGAGCAGATTACCAATGCCAGAATACTTCGTTCTCTATCACAATATATGCTTATGCTGGTTTCAGCCAATTCAAAATACGATAGGGTACAGCGGGGATCAGAACAATTTACTGAAGATGAGCAAAAAGGGTATGAAATTTTTAAAGCAAATTGCTCTTCCTGCCATACAGAACCTTTGTTCACCACCAACCGATTTGAAAATAACGGACTTCCCATTGACAAAAATTTAAAGGATTATGGAGTATATCAGGTTACGCAAAAAAAAGAGGATCGATTTAAATTTAAAATTCCCACCCTTAGAAATATCTCTTATACTTATCCCTATATGCATGACGGAAGATATGAATCTCTGGAAGAAGTCATTGAATTTTATACTAGCAAAAAGAACAAAAACCCTTCATTCCAAAACAAGGCGCTGAAGTCAATCAGTTTACAAAAAGAAGACATTTCAAAACTGATCCTGTTTTTAAATACCCTTAATGACAAAGAATTTACACGAAATGAATTTTTTGGCAGCCGATAAATACATCTACAATTATATACAATTCAAAAACACTCTGGAATGACTGATAATACTATAAAAAATAATTCCTGCGAAATATTATATTCATTGATCCAAACAAGGCTTTCAGAAGCCCAGATGGATTGGATGAAAACTGTTATATTATTTGAAAATGAAAACCTTTTCTTTCAGAACTTCGGGCTGATTTTCCGTATGATTCCCTCTGATGCACCACAATGGAGTAGATCTGAAAAAATCAACCTTGAACAACTTTACCCAGGTCTAACCTCTGGTCAATGGAATCTCCAGCAATTCTGCCGATGCCTGCTTATGGCCCATATTCCGGAAGATCAAAACGTAACTATCGTAAAAAAACTAACACAGTCAGCAGATATCAACGAGCTTATCTGTATTTATAAAGGAATATTCTTCCTGGAAAATGCATTTGAGTTTGTTCCACTCGTTGAAGAAGGCATCAGAACCAATATCACTTCTATTTTTGATGCCATAGCGCTTTTAAATCCTTTTGCTGCCAAATATCTCTCTCTGAATTCCTGGAATCAGCTGGTTCTTAAAACATTGTTCATGGGACGGCCACTCTATCAGATTACCAATCTGGATCTGCGTAAAAATGAGATGCTAGCTTTTATTGCCACAGATTTTGTTCACGAAAGATGGTCTGCAGGAAGAACAGTATCGCCGGAGATCTGGCGATTGATGGACGGATTCGTTAATAAAGAGATTACCTCAGATCTGTTGAAGGTTATTGAATCTGGCGACCCTCTGTCCAAGCATGCAGCCATCATCGTACTCAGAGAAAATGCTTCCAACACATGCAATAACATATTAAGACCCATAAATACTACTTTATGGAACTATATCGGAGAACAATATTACATTCAAATAAATAAATAAATAAATAAACACTATGTACTTTATCGATCCACACATTCATATGGTTTCAAGAACCACTAATGATTATCAGGCAATGCGCGCAGCAGGAATAGTTGCCGTGATTGAACCTGCATTCTGGCTGGGGCAGGCCAGAACAGAAGCTTCCTCTTTTAAAGATTATTTCAGCACACTGGTAGGATGGGAAAGATTCCGGGCATCACAGTTCGGGATAAAACATTACTGTACCATTGGACTGAACTCCAAAGAAGCCAATAATGAAGCTTTAGCTGAGAAAGTAATGGACCTGCTGCCATTATTTGCAGCCAAAGAAGGAGTTGTTGCCATTGGAGAAATTGGCTATGATGATCAGACCCCTGCTGAAGATAAATATTTCAGACTGCAGATTGAGCTGGCTTTGAAATTTAATTTACCTATTATGGTTCATACACCGCATAGGGACAAAAAAAACGGAACAATCAGGAGTATGAATGTACTGAAAGAACATGGAGTAAATCCAAACATGGTCGTAATAGACCATAACAACGAGGAAACAGCAAAATGCGTTTTGGACAATGGATACTGGGCTGCTTTCACCATTTATCCCAATACAAAAATGGGTAATGAGCGTATGGTAGAGGTTGTAAAACAGTATGGTTCTGAAAGAATTATTGTAGACAGCTCTGCAGACTGGGGAGTAAGCGATCCCTTATCTGTTCCTAAAACAGCAGCTTTAATGCTTGAAAGAGGGATATCCATAGAAGATGTACATTTAACCTGTTACAAAAATGCTCTTACTGCTTATTCACAAAGCGGGCAAATGAATGAAAGTGACTGGTCAAATGAAATGATTATCCAGCAGGATTGTCTGTTTGAAGGCAACAGCATATTAAGAGGTCAGGAATCACTGGAAATCACCTTTAACAATATCATCAAAAACTAACCAATGTCTGGTAAAATCTATTATTTATTTGCTTTACTGCGCCCAGCTAATATTATCACTGCTATATCTGATATCCTTGCAGGCGTTGCAATTTCCGGAATATTGATTCATCAGTACCCGGATTATCCTCTTTTACTTCATGTTCTTTTGCTTGTCATTTCAACAAGTGGTCTGTATGGTGGAGGAATTGTTTTTAATGATGTTTTTGATCTGGAATCAGATATGATATCCCGACCTGAAAGGATACTTCCCCGTCATTTGGTTTCTAAAAAAGAAGCTGTCATACTAGGAATTTCCATGTTTGCTATAGGTATTATATCAGCCTTTTCAGTATCGCTATTAAGTGGTTTTCTGGCACTAAGCATCTGTATTCTGGCTCTTTTTTATAATAAAGTAAGTAAATATTATTTTTTTGCCGGCTCTCTGAATATGGGATTATGCAGAGGATTCAACCTGCTGCTGGGTATTAGTATTATCAATAATGCGGTTTGGTGTAATGGGTTAATAGCCGTTATATCTACACTCTTTATTACAGGGGTAACTTTTATCTCAAAGAAAGAAGCCCAGGGAAACAATAAATCTGTGATCCTCTCTACTTTTTTACTGGATTTTCTGCTTATATTCCTGTATACCTTTATCGGAAATCTGATTGGTTTGAAAATTCTCAATCTGCTTCCTCTTTTATTTTGCTGGCTAGCAGTCAATTTTTTGGCAAAGCTCTCGGCCATTCATTTTAACCAGCCTGATTATATTAAAATAGCTGTAAAAACAGGTGTTTTATCACTTATTCTCCTTAATGCCAGCTATATTGCAGGTTCCACAGATTTACTGCATGCCCTGCCGGTACTGATCTTACTCCCATTATCCACTACATTATCAAAAAAATTTGCAGTTACATAAATTATTTTTCACAACATGAACGATCAAAAAACTATACAACAAAACTTTGCGGTTCCCTTCCATTATGACGTTATATTCAGCCGTTCCATTTTTGATTTGGACAATCCGTCATTTATCAATATTCTCAAACAGGAACAGCAATATCAAAGGCGTAAAATTGTTTTTATTATAGATAAAGGGGTTGCTGACTCCAACGTTGAGCTTATGGCTGCCATTACTGATTATTTAGGCCATTATCATATCGGTATTTTGCCTGAACAATTTTTAGTTATGAAAGGCGGAGAAACCATAAAAAATAATCAGGAGGATCACGAAAAAATCCTTCAATTTATTCATGATAATAAAGTAGACCGCCATTCTTTTGTTGCAGCCATAGGTGGAGGTGCAGTGCTTGATGCAGTGGGTTATATGGCTGCTATTGCCCACCGTGGAATCAGGCTGATTCGTATCCCTACAACCGTTTTATCTCAAAATGATTCAGGAATTGGAGTAAAGAACGGCATCAATTACTTTGGGAAAAAGAATTTCCTGGGTACATTTGCTCCTCCTTATGCAGTAATTAATGATTCTGATTTTTTAAAAACGCTTGATGTCCGCAACTGGAGATCCGGAATTTCTGAGGCTATAAAAGTTGCACTGATAAAAGATGAAAACTTTTTCTGCTGGATAGAAGATCATGCTCTGGCTCTGAATAATGGAAAAATCGACATTATGGAAGAATTAATCTTCCGTTGCGCCGAACTTCATGCACACCACATTTCCAAAAATGGAGATCCTTTTGAAAATGGTTCTTCAAGGCCTTTGGATTTTGGTCATTGGGTAGCACATAAGCTGGAACATATCACCAACTATGAACTTTTACATGGTGAAGCCGTTGCCATTGGAATTGCTCTTGATTCTGCCTACTCTTACCTGTCTAATAAAATTGATCTGGATAGCTTAAATAGGATCCTGGACTGCCTTCTTGCATTAGGTTTTACTATAACACATCCATTTTTAATTACTCATTTTGATGAGATATTGTCCGGTATCGATGAGTTCAGAGAACATCTGGGAGGAGAGCTCACCATTACCCTATTGTCTAAAATTGGTAAAGGTGAAGAAGTACATACCCTCCTGAGTACTACCATAGCCAACTCGATTCAATATCTATCTTTCTATTCACAATCTGTACATGTATTATGCTAGTTACACCCAATAGTCACTTAAGTTATTGTACGAATATCCACAGTGGAGAATCCTGGGAAGAAATATTTTCTAATATAGAGTCCTATTGTATTCCGGTTAAAAAGAACATTTCCCCGGATAAGCCTTTTGGCATTGGTCTGCGGCTTTCTAATCTGGCAGCAATAGAATTGCTGAGCGGGAACAGACTTTCAGATTTTAAATCATGGCTTCATAAGAACAATATGTATGTCTACACCATCAATGGATTTCCCTATGGGAGTTTTCATGGTGAACCGGTTAAAGACCGTGTTCATCTTCCGGACTGGGCAAGTACAGAAAGATTCGATTATACGGTATTGCTGGTAAGCATTCTTAAAGAACTGCTGCCTTCCGGCATTGAAGGCAGTATTTCAACATCTCCATTATCTTACAGACATTGGTTTAAGACTGACGAGGATTTAGTCACCGTAAAACAAAAATCTACTCAGCATCTGGTAGAAATTACAGCCTTAATGGTAAAAATAAACCGCTTTTGCAAAAAGAAACTGCATCTCAATATTGAGCCTGAACCAGACGGAATTATTGAAACCAGTGATGAGTATATTCAATTTTTCACAGATTATCTTCTCAAAGAAGGAGCTTACAATCTCGCTGCCATTCTAAAATGCACTTTTACGGAAGCACAGCAACACATCCGGGAACATGTTCAGCTTTGTTTTGATGTCTGTCATTTTGCGGTTGGCTTTGAAAAAAGTGAACATGTTTTGAAAAAAATGGAAAATCATGGTCTGAAGATCGGAAAAATACAGATCAGTGCAGCCCTGCAATTCAATATTTCTGAACAAGTTTCTGTAAAAGAAGCTCAGGATTGTCTGATTGCTTTTGATGAAAGTACTTATTTGCATCAGGCTGTTATCAAAAATTCTGATGGAAGTATCCTGCGATTTGAAGATCTTGGACCAGCTATTGTTTCAATGGGGCTTCCCCGGTTTGAAGAATTGCGTACCCATTTCCATGTTCCCATATTTCTTGATCGGTTTGAATTGTTGGGTACCACTCAAAATGAAATTATCAATACCCTCCGATATTGGTATGCAACAGAATGTTCTCTGCATTTGGAGGTAGAGACCTACACCTGGGACGTTCTTCCGGATCACTTCCAAACCAATATCACAGAATCTATAGAAAGAGAACTTAAATGGGTAACTGATACGATGTGTAAAATAAAGAACAAACAGCTTTAAGAATATAATACATACTATGCAGCAGACAGTTGTTATTAATGTGGTAGGCCTTACTTCTGCCCTACTTCAAGATTCTGATTTATTTATCAGTCAATGGATGAAAAAGAATAAGCATTTAAGTATCATAGAACCGGTAATTCCAGCGTTGACTTGTTCGGCCCAGGCTACTTATCTAACTGGTCAATGGCCATCTGAACACGGAATTGTAGGTAATGGTTGGTATGATAGAATCGATTGTGAGATAAAGATGTGGAAACAATCCAATAAGCTGGTTCAGTCCCCAAAAATTTGGGATCTGGCTAAAGAAATCAATCCTGATTTTACTTGTGCCAATTTATTTTGGTGGTACAATATGTATTCAGATGCTGATTTCACTGTTACCCCACGTCCACAGTACAGAGCCGACGGACAAAAAAAGCCGGACTGTTATTCTAAACCATCTCTTCTTAGAAAGCGTCTTCAGCAACAGCTTGGAGTCTTCCCTCTTTTTGATTTTTGGGGTCCTAAAACGACCATTCGTTCAAGCCAGTGGATTGCCAATGCATCGAAATTAGTGTACACCTGGTACAAACCAACTCTAAATCTGGTGTATTTACCTCATTTAGATTATTGCTGTCAAAAATTTCCTTCCTCTTCTAAAGAAATCTATGAAGAAGTAAAAGCCATCGATAAAGTAGTTAAAGATCTGATTGAGTTCTACGAAAGTCATGGAGTAAAATGCGTCATCTTATCAGAATATGGGATTACCAATGTCAGCAAACCTATAGATATCAATAGAATATTACGTTACAAAGGATTGTTACAAATCAGGGAAGAAAACGGCCGTGAGCTTTTAGATCCCGGGGAATCCAAAGCATTTGCTCTCGCTGATCATCAGATAGCCCATATTTATGTAAAAGATAAAAGCATCATTCCGGAATTAAAAAATTCTCTGGAAAAAAGATCGGATATTGCAAAAGTACTCACTGATGATGAAAAAAAAGAATATCATCTGGATCATGAACGCGCAGGAGATCTTATTCTTCTGGCAGAAGAGAACAGCTGGTTCACTTATTACTATTGGCTGGAAGACAAAAAGGCTCCCGACTTTGCACGAACTGTTGAAATTCATAAAAAACCAGGCTATGATCCTGCAGAGCTTTTTTTGGATCCTGCAAAAACAATGATCAAGCCAATCATTATTTTTAAACTCCTGCAGAAAAAACTGGGCTTCAGGACTCTTATGGATGTAATACCTCTGGATGCATCATTGGTAAATGGCTCACATGGAATTATACCAAAGGATGACCATAATAAACCTATTTTCATTAGTGAATTACAATCAGATTCAACCATTGAAAGCATAGATGTTTGTCAGCATCTGCTGAATATTATTTTTAATAACAATTAAATACGTCTGCCGAATGTACTCTAAGAACCTAACTGCTCTAGTTGGAAACATGAACATTCTGGAATCTTTGATTAAGACAAAAATAGAATATCATTTATAAATATCCTTTTTAAAAACTGGAGATTCAACTTTGAAATTAGATTTAAATTAAATATTGTTACCAGATCTCCTGCCTGTTTTCATATGCAGGAGATCTAATCTATTATTCCTTTATAACATTTTTTGTTTCAAAAAAATTAAAATAGAACTCTATGATCAATTTCATAAAGAAATTGTTCATCCTTCGCAACCTGTGGCTTAGGAAGAATCAGAAAATATTCAAAATTCAAGAGATATTTTAAAGATCATATTTACCGGGAAATAGAATATTCCGATTACCTACCCACTCAAAATTGAACCTAATAATGAACAGAACTATTACTTCCAACAATTTATTAATAAAATCTTATTTGGATAGCAACTATTTCAAAAAAAATTATTCAAAAGAAACTCTTCCTTATCTCCTTTTTTCACAACAAACGAATTACGGTGAGAAAATATACTTAAGAGACTATCAAAAAGAACTGACTTTTAATGACGTCTGTATTGAAAGTCTTAAAATCTCATTGTATTTACGGCTTTTATCCTTGAGTAAAGAACCTGTTGGGATTTATATGGAACCATCCGTAGAAATGGGTTTAGGAATTTGGGGAATATTAATGGCCTGTAAATCTTATATTCCACTATCACTTGACTATCCGGAAGAACGGCTGCAATACATGATTGATAATAGTGGTATCAATTATATATTAACAAGCAGAGAATGTCAAAAAAAACTACACGTTTTTAATTTGAAAAATACGAAGATAATCTGTTTAGAAGATGTGAAGAGTTTTCTTAGTGAATATGAAATTACCAATACTGAACTAGATTTTTGGAGTTCAGAAGAAGATCTTGCATATATCATTTACACTTCGGGCAGTACCGGGAATCCCAAAGGGGTTATGATACAACATAAAAATATATCTCATCAGATGAACTGGTTGGAAAGTCAGCATAATATTGGTTTTTCTACTAAAATACTTCATAAAACTCCCATCAGTTTTGATGCAGCACAATGGGAAATTCTTTCAGGATGTAATGGAAGTGAAGTTGTAATAGGTCCTGTAGGGATTCATAAAAACCCTGACCAAATAACGGGTATGATAAAACAATATGGAATTAATACTTTGCAGGGCGTTCCCACTTTACTTCAAGCACTTACGGAAAATGATTTTTTTCGGGACTGTAAAACATTAAAATGTATTTTTAGCGGAGGAGAGGCACTCACCAGGAAATTAGCAGCAAGCATGTTTAAGCAGCTTCCCAACGCTAAAATCACTAATCTTTATGGACCTACAGAATGTACGATAAATATTAGCTCTCATATACTTGTAAAAGATAGTATGGAAGACTATAAAGATACTATTCCTATTGGTAATATTGTAAACAACCATAGTTTTCTCCTGTTAAATAACAAGGGCAACCATTGTTCAAATGGAGAAACAGGAGAGCTTTATATTTCAGGAATACAGGTTTCAAATGGATATTATAAGAATACAAAGCAAACCCTTGAACGATTTGTTACAATTGATGATCAGTATTATTATAAAACTGGAGATTTGGTCGTTCAGGATGAGAACCTTCATTTGTACTTTGTAGGACGATTGGATAATCAAGTTAAATTAAGGGGATACAGACTAGAATTGGATGAAATAAAGATTAATATTGAAAAGCATCCATGGGTACGTCATGCAGCAGTGATTATATCCGAAAACACTATAAATTCAACACAGCAGCTGGTTGCTTTCATAGAATTGAATCCAAATGAAGCCGCTCTAATGGATCAAGGAGCAGAAAATGCTCACCATCATGCCTCCAAATCAGATCAACTTCAGGTAAAAGCACAATTATCCAATTCTGGATGCAAGAATGATAAAGAATTGACAGGTAAAGAATCCGTAAAACTTCCAGGTTATTATTCAGATAGCTTTCAAAATGAAAAGATTTTTGCAAGAAAAAGCTATCGGTCATTTGAAGGCGGTGATGTTCATAAAGATGAGGTTTTGAATTGCCTTACCAAAATTCTCACCAGTAAGATTGATAGGTTTATTCCTTCTTCATATAAAGACATGAGCTTTCAGGATCTCGGCTATATAATGCGATATTTTGGAGCTTTTTACAGTCAGGAAAGAATACTTCCTAAATACGGTTATGCTTCGCCAGGCGCCTTATATGCCACTCAAATTTTCCTTGAGACGGCTAATATGAAAGACTTGAAAAATGGTTTATATTATTATCATCCTATTATGCATACTTTATTCCTCATTTATGAATTTAAAGAATGTTCAGGTAATGAAAAATCACCCATTACCCTGCATTTTATAGGAAAAAAGAGTGCTATTGAGCCTGTTTATAAAAATAATATCAAAGAAGTTCTGGAATTTGAAGCAGGGCACATCATTGGTCTCTTTGATAATGTTTTAAAGCAATTTCAACAATATATTGGAAAAGGATATCATAGTGAAGAAATAGATTGTGTTAAAGAAAAATTATTTGGATGCCGTAAGGAGGATTATTATCTGGGATCATTTCCAATCATAAGAGGAGATCGTAAAAAAGAGAAGGATAATATTGCGATTGAAATTCTGATTCAATTTAATAAAGAAACCCTGGACAATAAGGGAATTTATAAGTATATCAATGGAGAATTGATGCCACTTGCTGATGAAAAAATAGAAAAAAACGATGTTATTGCTATTAATCAACGAATATATGACAACGCAGAAATTGGTGTATGTTTTCTGAATCATCTGGAGACATGGGATCAATACATAGAATTGGGAAGACTCCTTCAGACTTTTCAAATGAATGATCAAATGATGGGCTTTGTATCTTCGGGTTATAGTTCAAAAAGTGGAAATGATCTTAAAGCAGCGAAGAAAATAAAAAAAATACTTAAACTGAACGATAAGACGGGAGTTTATTTTGCGTTAGGAGGAAAGATATCTCCTGACCAAAAATACTCCAGAGGGATGAAAGAAGATACTGTACATATGGCAGGTCCTGCAGAGATTATTAAACAGGATCTTGCCTCATTTTTACCTGATTATATGTTACCCGGCAGGATTGTTATTCTGCAGTCCCTACCGAGAACAAGCAATGGAAAAATTGATCTTATAGAAATTCAAAATAGTGCTCAGGAAATAATTAATAAACGTATTACTCCATTTCTTTTGCCTGAAAATGAAACTCAGCATCGATTACTTGATCTGTGGAAAAACCTTTTGAAAATAGATGAAATCTCCACAAAAGATGATTTTTTTGAATTAGGAGGAAACTCGCTCTCTGCATTATTATTAATTAACAGGATCAATAAAGAATTAAAATGTAATCTTCCTGTCCAGATTCTGTTTGAAGCAAGAGATATTGTATCATTATCTGATATGATTATTCAGAATACCAATACCATAAACAGCTCAAGAATGATTTCTCTTAATAAAGCCCAAGGAATACAACCTGTCATTTGCTGGCCAGGATTAGGTGGCTATCCTTTAAACCTGAAACCGCTGGGAAAAGAAATATCTTCCACTCCAGTATATGGATTTCAGGCTTATGGACTGAATAATAATGAAGTTCCATATACAAGTTTAGAAGAAATGGCTTTGGAGGATATTAAGATCTTAAAGAAAAAGTATCCAAAAGGTCCTTATACTTTAGTAGGATATTCCTTTGGTGCAAAGCTTGCCTACGAAGTCGCTTTTCAGTTAGAAAAAATGAATGATACTGTTGATAGGATATTACTTATTGCTCCCGGTTCTCCCAATCATAGAACAATGAATGAGAGGAATAAGGAAAGTATTTCCTTTGATGATCCCTATTTTGTTACCATTTTATATTCTGTATTTACTCGTAGTATTGACGATACAGCAATAAAAAACTGCCTTGAAAAATGTAAGGACCGAGAAAGCTTTATTCATTTTATCAATCAGGAAAATAGAGATCTGGGGATGGACAGCATTAGAAGAATAACCCATATTGTGGAAAGGACATTCTACTTTGTTTATAATAATCTCTCAAATAAAAAGCTTAATACTGAGATTATCCATATTAAAGCAGAAGGTGATCAGGATTCATTTATTGAGAATAATATAAATTTTGTTAATAAGGTTGATTTTTTTGAAAGTACTTTTGACCATTACGATATTTTAAAAGAAGAAGGGGTTACCGAAATAATGAAAATGATTCGTTTTAATTCCCAAAAAAATCCTTAGCTTGTAACAAGCTAAGGATATAAAAAAACAAACAGATGATATAATTTATTTATTACAAACATTATAATGTATTACGTCTCATTCCCATATTTTTACCGGCACTTTGTGTTTCTTTCTGCTGTACTTTAGGTTTTGAAGCGGTAGCAGCTTGTTTTATATTAGGATTAGGACTATTTAATGGTCTAGTAAACATTGCCAATCCGGATTCATTAGTATTTATTGCAGATTTTCTAACTTCATGACTATTATTAACCTCCTTATTATTTACCGTAGAATCAAAAGATAATTTTTGGTTATTGCTCCTTTCATTTTTTATAACATTTTCAGTAACGTCTTCTACTTTTCTTATTGTGCCCCCTGTGAATGTTTCACCATTCTTTTTCAAATCATCCTTACTGCCGTTCTTTTTTTCCTGTTGTTGAGTTTCTTCTTTATCTTTTGATAATTTTTCTTCCATTAACTCTTTAACAATCTCGCGAAGTATTTCAGCCTTTGGTTCAGTACTTTCTTTATGATTCCTGTTTTCCTCTTTTGCTTTGGCATAACTGTATGCTACTTTCCCTCCGATGGCTGCAACACCTGCTATTGCAGAAATGGCCATGACTGCAATTCCTAATGGTGGAAAAAGTAATGCAAGTCCCAACCCTACGGCTAATCCAATCCCGGTAGCTTTTAAAGCCTTCTTAATAAAAGAACCGTTTTTCGCAACAGAATCTAGGAACCTCAAGCCTCTTCCCTTCTGAGGTTTTTCTATTGGAGAGCTGCGTTTCTTTTCGTTTTCATTTCTGGAATCAATATTATCGTGAAAATCTGTTTGTTTTGCGTGAGAACCAGTTTTTTTTACATTCTCTAAATGTTCGTTTAGTTCTTCGTTTTCTGTTTTAGGCATGTTATATATATTAAAGTTTTAAAGAACTGTTATATGATCTTGGTTTTAATACCCTTCTAAGCTACATATCATCTCCTATGGCTTGTCATTTGCTGAAATAGCCGGAAATAGGTAAACTCTAAAGTTGAGATGGATGTTTTTAAACTAATAATTATAAAAGTTTACAACGTTAATAATAACATGTACCACTTAAATTCTAAGTATACTTGATGTTGAACATTAACGCTGTAAACTTAAATGAATCTCTCAAATCGCTTTATATTACCTTTAAAGGCTTGTATGATGCGTCTTAGTAGTAGGTTTTTCTTGTTTTATACCTTTTTGCTGCTGCTGTCTTAAGGCTTCAGCAGAAAGAGCTGCCGCCTTTGGATTTGCCTTCACAGTAGGGGTAGTAAATTTACTAAGGTCTGATTTATCATTGGAACGGGCAAGTGGAATATTTACCTTATTCTCAAAAATCTCAGCCTCAACGAGTGCGTCTTGTGCATTCTTTATAAAATCAGGGCCTGGCAAAACAGAAAAGCCTTGAATAAGGTGAGAGGCCATAGTTAAAGCAATCGCTTTGTAAGCTGCCTCAGTAGGGTGTGCTCCATCCGATGTCGCTACAAATCCCAGATTATTAGCGGTTACATTATCTAATAATTTTCTGAAAGTACTGTTATCTCTATTCTGTCCTCCTTTATTAAGTCCGTCATTCAATATAGAGCCAACCGTATCATATAGTCCGGTGTTTGAGATCTTTAAATTATCATCCAGCTGTTTCACAAGATTTTGTGAAAATATTTTATCAAGTTCTCCCTGAAGTTTCGCAATATCTTCCTTATGTTTTTCGGGTTTGATTTGTTCGTAATATTTTGTTACAAATTCGATCTGGCTTGGATATGTTCCGGTAGCCATTAATGCATTTTTAACAGCCTTTATGCTTTCCAGCTTTTCAGCAGATTTGTTACCTTCAGCCAGTTTCTTAATGATTAAATCACCCACTTCCCTGTGAAGTGTAATCTCATTATCCTCTCCAAGTGCCTTATGTAAAAGCGGTTGGATTTCATCAAATATTTCATTACCTCCTTTATCCTTATATATTTCTTTAAATTCTTTCAGGGTATTTGCAAGAGAAGTATCCATATTGTCCTCCGACTCGTTGAATTTTACTTTTCTTCCGCGGTGCTGTGCAGCTTTTATGAGGCGTAAATTATACAGGTTGGTTTTAAGTGCTTCATACATATCAACCACCATCGTATCATCATATTTATTGGGAAATGCTTCTTTGAGATGTTTGTTAAACTCCAAAGTAGCTTCCTGGGCTTTAAGTGCAGCCGGATCATTTGGTTTTTTAACATAACGTACAGCTTCTACCGGAGCAGGATTATTGACCACCATAAAATAGGCTTTGCCTCCATCCTTAGCAACACGATCACGAATCTCATCAGTCATACCTTTGATCTGAGCAACGATTTCCTTCATTTTTGAAGCGTCTTTACCATCGGTAACCGTATCGTTAAGACCAATCCAGACAATATGCATTGTATTTTTAGCCTTAAACGTATCACTGTCTAATTCTTTGAAATACTTTTCTTTCTGCTCCAGTATAGTGGTCAGTGCTAATTTGTGTGCCAGCTTTTCCCTTTCATTAACTACTGCACCACCTACCGCATAGTTTACGAAAGATAATCTGTTATCCGGGCTTCCATGAGTTGACTCTTTCAGAGAAAGATGTTTCGCCGTTAAGGCATCTGTTTGTTTCTTATCTTTACCATCTATCAAACTCTCCATACCGGACCATTCCGAAATAAAGTCGCCCCAGTTTTTTGAGTCACTGAAACGTCCCACAGCATTAACACGCATCGCACCGGCAGCCCTTGCGACCATGCCCATAAGGGTATTCTTTTTAATACCAAAGTCTGACATACTGTCTCCTAAAATTACTATTCTATCTATCATAATTAAAAAATTTTAAATTACTCTATAAATATTTTTATCCTATGTATCTTCTAACAAATTTATTTTTTTTGGTTAACCGATTAACACATTCCCTGTCCAATTAAACCTACACGATTGTAGTTATAAATCAAAACTTTAAAGAAAAAAATCCTGTTCCTATTAGTTTAAAATATTCATGGACTCATTAAAGATCTAAGCCATAATTGATATATCACTTACTGATATGAAGCGGTGAGTAAAAGGAAAATGCTTAATATCCCAGAAAATTTTATCATCCTAATAACAAGCCTTTTACAATCCTTAAGTGAAATCTTGAAAACCGTGATATTATTCTACTCTCAGTAGATTTTATATCATTTATTTTGAATGTAATATTGCTCTCCGATATAGTCCCATAAAGTGGTATTTATGGGTCTTAATATATTATTGCAGGTATTGGAAGCATTTTCTCTGAGTAAGATGATAGCTGCATTTTTTGAAAGTGGGTCACCAAATTCGATAACTTTTAATAAGCATGCTGTTACGTCTTTATTAAGAAACCCATCCATCAATCGCCAGATCTCCGGGGATACTGCTCTTCCGGCAGCCCACCTTTCATGAATGTAATCAGTAGCTAAGAAAGCCATCTTTTCGTTTTTACGCAGATCCAGATTAGTAATCCTGTAAAGTGGACGCCACATGAACAATGCTTTAAGAACAAGCTGGTTCCAGGAATCCAGAGGCAGGTATTTGGCAGCAAAAGGATTTAAAAGCGCTATAGAATCGAAAACAGAAGTCATATTGGTTCTGAGGCCTTCTTCAACAAGAGGAACAAATTCAAAAGCATTTTCCAGAAAGAATATTCCTTTGTAAATACAGGTAAGCTCGCCAATGTCTGCAGATTGAGTCAGTTGTTTGATGATGATTACATTCTGATCTTCAGGGATATGAGCCATCAATAAACACCGGCAAAGCTGTTGCAGATTCCATTGGCCGGAGGTAAGACCTGGATACAGCTGTTCAAGGATGATTTTTTCGGATGGCTCCCATTCCGGTGAATCGGATGGAATCATACGAGGGATCAATCCAAAATTTAGAAAGAAAAGATCCTCATTTTCAAATAACATCACAGTTTTCATCCAATTCAACCGGGCTTCAGAAAGTCTGGTTGGGAGCAATGAATATAAAATTTCGCAGGCAGTATTTTTAAAAGTATTCTCAGTCATTCCATTCGTGTTTTTTGAATTGTTATATAATTATAGACGTATTTATAAAATTTTTCATAAAAAAAACTTTAATAACCAGCCTAAATACA
This sequence comes from Chryseobacterium indologenes, assembly GCF_002025665.1. GTDB lineage: Bacteria > Bacteroidota > Bacteroidia > Flavobacteriales > Weeksellaceae > Chryseobacterium > Chryseobacterium metallicongregator. Next base: position 2,992,092 of record NZ_CP018786.1, read on the forward strand.
TCTCATCCGGATCTATGTTATTTAGATTTTAATGCATTGAAAGCTTTCCCGGGCAAACCTCTCAGAACAGAACCAGTCTTATTACCAAATTTATTACCAGATTCCGGATCTACTAAAAGATTAGCGAAATGGGGAACTTTTAATACCATAAATATCATTACAAGCTGAAGAGCAATAGAAAGCAGGACATTCGTAAATTCTGTCTTATCAACAGGCAAAAGAACGATCATTACTTTTAGAATCGTTAATATGGGTTCCCATAGCAGTATAGACAAAAAGCCAAAGAACCATGACTTCAGAATCCTTTCATTAGATACAATAAGAGAAAAAGGCAAAACAAATATCCCCAGAACATAATAAACAAATATCATCAATAATTGTCTCAATAATATATATCCTCCTGCAACAGAAGCTAAAAAGTAAATAATGATATGGAGAAGTTCTAAAAAGGGATTGATCTGCAGGACATCATAGACTCCGTTTCCATCTGCCCCTGTTCCCTGCACATGGGTAATAGAAGTTTGAAAGGCCTGTTCAAAATCAGCAGCGCTGCGTCCTGTCACTTTATAGGCTCCGTGTTTTACTATATCTGATAAAATATCTACCGTATCAAATAATAATAATTTGACCAGAGGAATATATAATGTAATCGCCATAAGCGTGAGGATGGGCCTTAAAAGCGTATCCCGCCCAATTTTTTCATCCGGATCAGCCATTGCTTTCATTACTTTATACCCCACAAAAACAAAAGTAAATGTAACCGCTATGAGAAGAACATAGGGTTTCGACTCGTTAATATAAAGATCAAATCTGGTTTTAAGAATTGTTCTATACTGATTTAAAATTTCATCTATTGTCATTTAGCTTGTCGTTTTTAACCATCAATAACTTTGTATTTTACAGATGTTATTATTAATTATTTAATAGTACTTTATTGATAACCGATAAGGATTCAATATCTTTCTTGATAGACAAAACTGTGGCTTTGATTTTCAGAATTCTTATTAGCAGCTTTCCGAAAACAGTATAAACCTGCCCCACACCTCCGGAAAGAATTCCTGATGCTAAGTATCTGTAATAGTCAGATTGGGCTTCATCTAAATATCTGTCTTCAATGATCAGTTCATCATATTTCCTTAGTAATGAATGTTTAAGAAATAATGGATTGAACTTTATGATGTTAATGACCTTTTTTATATTTTTTATATCTTTTTTGGTCGTCTCAATCGTAGCGATAGAAGCAGCAGCAAGCGCAAGGCTATTGATGTTTGCCACACTCTTTTTATCATCAATCTCTTTTTCCAGCTTTATAAGTTTTTCCAGCAACTTATTCTGTTCGTCCTTTAGGGCAATTTCTCCCCCTAAGCCTGCAGCAATTCCAGTTTTGGTTCCTGCAACTACATAATCGGTAATATCAAAAGACCATGTCTGCGTATAAAAAAAACTAAAGCTAAAAAGAAAGAGGAATGTAGATAGGTATTTAATAGTTTTCATCTTCAAGTGTTACTCTTATTACTTTATCTAATGCCTGCTGAATTAAACGTAACCGCTCTCCTTCAGGAATATAGTTGGTTGTATCCAGATAGTTTGTAATGTTCTCTTTCTCGGAATCATATTTCTTTTTGAATCTTCTTCTTACTAAAAGGTTTGACAGTTTACCACTTGAAAGAGGCGAAATAGCCACTATCGGATATTTGTCCTCTATATAACTATAACTTGTTTTGGATACGAATTTTAATATATCGTCTTTTTTTGAAGTTAAATTAGATGAAATACGGGTAAGTTCCTTGTTAGGTTCTATATAAATATCCTTTGTTCTTGCAACAACAGCACTTTTCGCTATGGCATACCCTTCCAGTTTCCGATGTGCTGAAACAATATCTTTATACAGCTCCTTTGACAGAAGATCATTAGCTGACCAACTCCAAGTTAAATTAATGACAATCTGAGCTTTGAAGATTACAGACAATAATAATGATCCTACGAAAAATATCTTAACACCAAATGATCTGAAATCAAAATATAGTATATTCATGACTCTGAAAAATTTATATTAACTATTTTATTTAACAAATTGCTGAACTAATTTCTTCTTGAGATTACTCTGTTTTATATTATCATCTACTCTATCAAGTTCCCGGTTAATGGCAGACAGGGATGCCCTTAATTCTTCATACAGATTAATTTTTTCGCCCAGAATGGTAAGCTTTTCACCATTTAAGAAATTTGAAGACATATTCTCAATCTGGTTATCTGCTGAAAGTAAATACACTCTATTCTCTTTCTTTTTTGAATAAAACAGGAAAGAAAGTTTTTCATTATCTTCCTTAAGTTTACGGGCTCTGTCTTTGACATTATTGATAATGCCATTTACTGTAGAAAGCCAGGCAGCACCTCCATAATATAGAAGCCTTTTTCTATACTCTTTTACAAAATCTTTAGTCCTTTTCTCTGTTGTTTCTTCTCTTTCTTTTAAAAAAATATTTTCTACAATAATTGCAGCTGATCCAAGGTTCGAAGGTACATCCGAGATTGGGCCAATAGGATTATTGGCAAACGGTTGGGAATAAGTTCTTATTGAAGTAAATAATAACATTACTATTAAAAACCTGTACATATTGGAATAAATTTATAGTTGATAGAAAACTAAAATACAATTTCAAGGTTCTTGATCAATTGGATGAGATCCGGATTAGATTGTATCAGAAGTGCCAAAGCAGGCAAAGTCATAATACCAAAAACGTCCTTATCATTTTTAGAATATACCCTTACCAACAGATCACGAACTCTATAGATTTCCTGTCTTTCAGACGCTTTAATTTTTGAGGCATCAACATTTTGGAGAGCAAGAAGAACTAATTTATCTAATGCTAAAGATTGTAAATAATCATTCTTAACATTGGTTATATAAGGAAGTTTTTTAAACTTGTTCAATATAACAGGTCCGACCCCTAAAGCCCCAGTAGTTAAAGACTTAATAATAAAACTATTTTGCTTATCAAATTTGCTGGACTTTTTATAATTCCTTTCTAAAAATTCTTCATCATTCTTAATCATTTCTTCCAGGTAATCATTTTGGAGCTTCAGCTGTATAGCTCTTGCAGCAGTGTGTCCAAGAATTTCCACAAGCTTTTGTCTTGTATCTGAATCTGTATTATTCAAATGAATAGCAACATGTACAAACTGAGCTGAAAATAGCTGAAATGTGAAAAAAAACAAAAATGGTAATGCTCTCATAATACTATATTGTTAAAACTTATTATATAAATGAAATTACTTAGGTATAAGACCTAATTTGTAGAATAGATTGCTTTGTTCCGCCTCATATTTCATTTCATCCAATTCCTTAGTCAGAAAATTTAAGGTACTTATAAATCCTTCATCCAGCTTTTCTCTGTTTCCGCGGTTAATCTTTATTCCTACTCCTGCTATAAATGCATCTTCTAATATGCTGTTTGCGGCTTTAATATATTCCAGCTTCTTTCTGCACTTGCTTTTTTTAACAGGATTAAGGTAAGGCTTGCAAACGTTGGAGTACTTGGAAAAGTTGATAAGATCCTTTTTAGAGATCGTAGTTCTGGCCGAATTTTCAATTTCATTAACAACCTCAATCTGAGCCAGCTCATCTAAGCTTTTTTTTGTAGCTTTTTCATAATCATCAGTGCCTTTTTTCTCAATGATTCTCTCCACTAAACCTATGGGATCAATGTAGGGTAACTGTCCCTTATACTGTAGTGAAAAAAACAGGAATAACAGAATCAGATATTTCATAACTGAATATATTTATATGTATTCCGGAAATAAAAGCTTCTTTCTGGGAATGCGGATATTTACGCTTCTGCCTCCGGCATGCTCCCCTACTTCAAGACTCAATATCTCATCTTCGTTTAAGGTGAACTTATCAAAGATGAAGGTAAGAACTCTTGTTTCACCCAATTTTATATTTCGCTGGTCGCCACAGGATTTTACCGGTGTCAGTATTCTCTCCTGATATACATAATCTTTCTTTGCCGCATTATTATTTTTAAGTTTTGATCTGAAAAGAATCTGGTCTATATCCAGAGTGATTTTAGAGGTATTATAGATTTCTACGCGTAAGACAATTTTATTCTGAAAATTTCTGTAATAGATTCCATTTAAAGTCAGGTTCAATCCATCATTATTATCTTTAATTTTTACGGTAGAAGGAGCATTTTCAGATAACATACACAATTCCTGAAGATCTTGTGCTGTTCTTTCTTCCTTTTCAATTTTGTTGATATTTTCCTTTGCAAAATAATCTATCTTAGTAAGGGTTTCCACTGCCTTATACGTTGTAATATTCGGGTCTCTGTTGTACCCCATATCAATAGAATAATAGCTTCCTTTACCGTTAATAACCGTAAGATTTGCCTGTTGGCTTTTCGGATCATTCAGCTCTTCCCCCGTATGCTTTAATTTTAGCATATTTCCAATGGTATCTGCAACGAAATAAGTAGATCCCACATCCACATACTTTATTTTTTCATCAAAAATAATGTGTGTTGTTTTCACATCTGAAACTTCAATTGCCTGGCGTTGAGATAAAGGCTCCAATATTTCCTGGGCGAAAGATCCCTGAGAGCACATAAAAAATAGAATAAATAATACAATGTGTTTTTTCATTTCTTTTGAGAATTTAAATCAATAAAATCATTAATAGCCACAGACATGTTTCCTTTTGCTTCGTATATACCCCTGATTATTTTGTTTTCATCAGCATTGGAAGAATAACATGCATATCTTTCGGGGGATACTTTGACTTTATATACATTAGACATACTTCCTACTTTAACATATACTTCTCCTTTGTCTGTAGAGTAAAGTTTTTGAAGATCAGATTCACTGAGTGACAAATATTTGGAAAACTTATCTTTAGATGCCATTTTCTTTTTATGGGAGAGCATAATCAAGGTGTCTGTATTATTTACCATGGCAGGGCCCGCAGCAGTATCTAAAATATCTTCCAAATCCTGAGTTGCAATAGCAACTTCTCCATAAAACTTACGAACGGTCTTATACAAGTATTTAATAAACTCCGCCATTTCACCTTTAGAAATAGGTTTCCAACACTCATCTATAAATATTGATTTTTTCTCTCCGGGAATCTTCTGAATCTTAGTCATCACCAGATTAATACACAACATGGTAACTAAAGGGAATAGTATAGGATGGTCTTTGATATTGTCCATTTCGAATACAATAAAACGCTCATGAATCAGGTTCGCAGGTTCTGCTGCATTGAGTATATCTTTATAATGTCCGTCATAAAAATCTTTGAGAGAGAGTTTAAAGCTGACTTTATCAAAATAACTTGATTCTTCTTCAACAGCTGTATTTTCTGATATAAACTCATAGAAAGTAGACATACAAGGAAAAATACCATTTTTGACGACATGTTCGTAATAAAGATCCAGATAGCTGGACAGTATTTGTTTTTCTTCTCTGGAAGCTCCTTCTTCTCCTTTCCATAAGAAAAAGATCAGTGAAAGCAGGAAGGTTTTCTTATCTATGTTAATTTCATCTTCGTCATAGTAATAGAAAGGATTAAATTGTAAAGGTGAATTTAAGTCATACGTAAAGTAAACACCCTCCACCAATTCACATAGCTTTTTATAGGAGTTTCCTATATCTATCATTACAATATGGTGACCTTGCTCATAATACTGACTCGCAATATGATTGATCAAAAATGACTTCCCGGTTCCTGAAGGCCCGAAAATTAATCTATTTCTGTTCACAATGATTCCCTTTTTAACAGGTTCGTCCCATAAGTCAAGACGTAAAGGAGATTCATTTTTACGGTCACAGAAAAGAATTCCGTCTTTATTACTCTCGTAATAGGACTCAAAATTCAATAATGAAGAGGTTTGCTCGGATATACCAATAAATTTATGATTCTCTGAAATATAAGCAGGTGCCCCAGGACAATTATTCATATACAATTCCTTTAAGGCATACTTAACCTGATAAGGCGTAATTCCTAAATCCCTGAAAGCATTTTCTAATAAGTTGACGTCATTCTCTAATTTCTTCTGCGAAACATTCCAGACGATCACACTAAAGTGCTGATAAATAAATGTTAATTCCCGTTCCAAAACATCTTCTACCAGATCTTCTACCTGTTGGTAAGTAACCTGATTTTCTCTTGAAAGTATCGCCATACTTTTAAATTGATTCATTTTGGTCTTCAGGGAAGAAAAAACTTTTTCTGAATCCTCAATAAAAATGACCTGATTGTAGATATGGTTTACATCCAGCCCTGTAGATACCGGCTGTATAAAAGGAATTCTGAAATCAGTTTTAGGAGTAGAATATTCAATACTTTTGATGGTACTATTAATGGTAATAGGAAGTTGATTATTAGAAGAAATGGTATACAATTCTGCGAATTTATTTCCTACCTGCAAGTTCCTATCAAAAAACATATCTCTCAGGTTAGTCTCTCCTTCTTTCGAAAGAGATAAATATTTTCCTAAAAGAGCAATAATCTGATCACTATTCAATCTTTCCACAGTGAAAAAGCTTTCCTTTGTTAAAAATGAAAGACTCGATTCTACTGCCTTGATAAAATCATCTATTCCGTCTAAGTATTTATTATACTGACTGGAATTATTAAGTATACTTACTTTACTTTTAGAATCCTTTATGATTGTAAGATAACACTCATGGCTCATAGTCGGCTTTTCATGAAAAAACCTGTTATCACTTGCTGATAAAAAATTAGGACTCTCAGATACATGTTCTGTGATGGAATCTACAAAAAAGAAATCCTGTTTCTGCAAAATTGTTCCGGCAGGTAAAGATCTGATTACTTTGTCGAAAATCACACTAATCTGCTCAATCTGCTCGCTATCAAGCGAATATATCTGAGGAAGCATAACCTTATAGACCAGGCCAACATCTCCTTTTTTACTAATTAGCAAATCATCATCTACGGCTAATATGTTAAATATTTTTTTGATATCTATATCTTTCATAATCTTAGGAAATAATTCTTAATACCATTTTATAAGACTTCTCTAATTAGAAACAGAGTTATTATTGGATGCTCTTATATTGATCCATAATTGGTATTTTTTAGGTAAAAACACTCTTTTTTTCTCAAATACTTCTTTGCTGATTTCTTTCCCAGCTGATAAAATTGCCAGGTTTCTGGCCTCTTTTAAATCAATCCCAGTATTATTACCTCCTAAAATAGAACCGTTTGCATTTGTTCCTCTTTCAATGGCGTAATCAAAAACATCTTTCGAAACTGTTGATGGTATTTTAAGCCAGGAATGATTATTCATATGAATACCTTCTCTTCCATCATAGTCGTAAACTCTAAAGTTTAACAGATAAAGAACATTATCTTTTTTATAACTTTCAATATCAATATTAATACGGTCTTCGCCTAAAGATATTCTTCCATAAACAATTGTATTCTTAGGAATTACCAGTCCACCCGGGACATCTGTAAGCCTCATATCTTCTTTTATTCTGATAGGAATAATACTTTTGTCTAATATTCTCTTCTGCTCTATAGTTTCTGAAGGAATCAGCTGTAAAACCTTCTTATTACTTCCTGCTGTTGTTCCCTGGAAAAAATTCTTTTGATCTCTATTATCATTTTTAGCCAGATTCTTTTTATTTTCTCTGTTTTTTGAAGTATTAACAGAATCTACAGAATTGCCAGAGACTGCGTTTTCCGCTAATCCTGAACGAATCTTATTCTGAAGCTCAAATATTTTGTTCAAACTATTTTCAGAATCAGAACCATAGCCTGAACCATAACCAGAATTGGAAGGATAGCTCCTTTCTTGTGAAGAAATTTTAGATAAAGCTTTCATGTAACGTTCCTGCCGTTTGGCATAGTCATTTTCTTCACTCTGCCCATCAAAATTCTGCATTTGTTCCTGCAATAATTTTTCATCTTCCGGAAATTCGGTATCTATACCATACTTTCCATCTTTTGAAAAATACTTCTTTAAATCCCTTTCATCCTGATTATAAATTTCTAATTTTGATTTTTCTTCAAGCTGTTTCTCATCTACATTGGGAGTTAAAATCAATTTATCATTGGACTCCTTCATTTTTGGGAAGAGTATGAGGCTCATAATCAAAATAAGAATCCCTAAGGCAGCCACAAAAACAACCCCAATGATGATCTTTTTTTTCTTGTCTAGATTTGCAAACATATTTTATAAACTATTATTACACATAATATTCAGAAACAATAAAGGGTCTATTCTTTTACCTTCAACTATTATTTCATAATGTAGATGGGGTCCTGTAGAATGTCCTGTATTCCCACTTAATCCTATCAGTTGTCCAGGCTTTACATATTCACCTTTTCCAACAAATAGGGCCATTAAATGTCCATATCTGGTTCTAAAACCTCCTTGGTTATCAATTAAAATTGTATTTCCATATCCTCTTTCGTATGTTGAACTTAATACGATACCGTAATAGGTAGAAAAAACAGCAGTTCCTGTAGGTACAGAAAAATCAACACCTTGATGCTTTTTAATTACTCCATCAATAGGATGTTTTCGATATCCGTAATGGGATGAAACAATTTTGTCATAGGATTCCACCGGTGGTATCATCTTTTGTGATTTTATTTTTTGACAGGTAAATACTATAAGAAAAACAACATACACAGGAAGTAACCTGTTTTTTCCGCTAAATACTCTATACATAAGAAGTTACCATCATTATACATTTATTTCAATTACAAAAAATCAATCCTCCTGAGTGGCTATATCTGACAGTGGCTCACTGGCCATATCTGCTTCTTCCTCCTGGGAAATTCTATATAATTCGTTTTCAATAAGAATATCTACCTCTTTTACAATTCTTTCAAAATTTCCATTCAGAACCTCATTGATCATTTCTCCTTCTATGATTGTTGGGATCTCCTTCTTGATCTGATCTGTACGCTTCTCTACTTCTATTTTTCCCCTAAAAATCTTTCTGTTGATTTCTTCTCCGAAATTATCAGCAACAACCCCTACAAACTCTCCCTGAGAAAGCTGAGATATAGTAGATACCGGAATGGCATACTCCAAATTCTCATTGATAGAATATGAATTATTGGTATCTATTGTTACGTTTTTTAATTTTTGTTTTTTCTTTCCAAATATTTCCTGAAGCTTGTTTGCCGTCTCACTTCTTACCGAACCGCTGAAAATATTTCCTACGATATTAAATATGGTTTCAGCTACTTTATCACCGTAATCTCTCTTCAGCTGTTCAAGATCCTGCATTCCAATGGTTGTAGAAACTTTATTGGATCTCGCCGTTGCAATCAGGTTATCTAACCCCATAAAATACATGGTTGGTAACTCATCCAATATGACCGAACAAGGCTGCCTTCCTTGCTGATTAATTTCTTTTAGAAGTTGGGTAACCACAAGCCCTAAAGCAGGAGAATTAGTGGTTTGGGTACTTGGTGAGTTAGCAATAATTAATATGCATGGACTTTCCGGATTATTGATACTTAATGAAATATTCTCTTCAGGGAAAACATTATTTCCCATTACCCAAAACAATTCCTTTGTTGCCAACTGAGACAGAGGTATTCTCGCAGAAGCCGTCTGACCTGAAAGCTGCTCATAAGCCTGCTTTGCCAAAGCATCTGCAAAAGGAGTCATAAAGAACCTTAGTTCTGAGTATTTCCCAAAAACTTTAAATACTTTTTCATCCGGCAAAGAAGCTAAAGATATGGCATGAGGCAACGTACAAAACTTCCCATCTTCATAAATTCTCAAAAAATAAATACAGGCTGCGAAATAGGAAATAGCAGATTGAGCAAAAAAGTCTTTTTCTGTAATCCATTCTTTATTCAAATTAAATAAGATGGTTTGTGATGCTTCAATGGCATCTGCTGCTTTCCTTATCAGTTGAGGATCCAGAGGATTCACAAAATTGGATTTCTCCAAATCATCTAAAGAAACTACACAAAAACGAGGTTGAATGTTGTATTTTTCTTTATAATATTCATAAAAAGCAAATGTTTCTTTTGCCAGTGCAGGAAATTTGAAATCATACACCATCATTGAAAACTGCTTTTGAATATGCTGTCGGATATACTCTTCAACCACAGAGTAAGACTTTCCTGATCCCGGAGTTCCCAAAACCATCGTGGCCCTAAAAGGATTTACTACATTAATCACCCCATTTTCTGTTTTAAAATTCACAGAATAAGGGTTTTTCTTAACGACTTTCTCTTGTTCAAAAATTAGATTCTTGTCATTAAATTCATCCTTCTTATCATAAAAATTGAAGAATTTTCTGAGTTTTAAAAATCCAACGATATAAATAATATAAGACGTAAAAGATATAATAGTATAAGATATAATCTCGATCTTCAAAACCGATACGCTTAAGAAAATAATAAGAGATATCCCTGCTACTATAATATTCTTCATAAAAGAAGAATTTTCTCCTACCTCTCTCTTAACTTCAAAACCAAAGCAACAAAAGGTAACAATAGTAAGGCTTAAAGCCCTTAATAATAAAGGATTCTTAATGAGGGGGAAAGTTTTAAATAACTTTATGATGAATATATTGATATATTCGTTACCCAAGTTTCTCTGCGCTACATAACTATATTTAGAATAATAAATATCTACTAAAACCAATAGTATACTTACTAAAAAAGAGAATATAATTAAAATATCTAAAGAATATTTATCATTTTTCATTATATACAAATTACTATGGAATCCAATTGTCGGAATTCCAAATTATCTACCAGTACTTATTCATCAAAAAGGATTTCAGCATACTATACTGTATCAGTTATCCTCTGTATTAAGAGGGGTTTCCTCTTGTACATTATTGCCAGCATCATGAGCTGAAGCCTCTTCGAATCCTTTACTTTTGAATAGATAGTTTTCAATAAGTAAACCATGAGGATTATTTTCAGTTCTTGCCACATTATATAAATCAAATGAAGCATAGAACAGATTTTTTGTACTCACATTCTGGTCAACTCTGGAAACACTGAGTTTCCCATAAACAGATGCGTGATAAGGATATTCTTTATCATTAACTTTTATAGAATCTATATCTAGTTTTTGAACTAAATTTTGAGATTGTATCCTCGCAAAATGTCCGTTTGCTTTAAGAGATAAGTACAATTGTTTACCAGAGTTTCCGATCAGATAAAGTGCTTCATTAATATTCTTATCATAGCTAAATTGATCATAGCCAAAAAATAATCGATGAAATACTTTAATATGATTTTTAATCTCAGGTAATCTATAATTTTCATAGTCCTGATCATTATTCATAGAATTTGCAATTGCAGCTTGCCCTTTTTCAGTTAGAACATATATCTTTTTAGTAAAAACTTTACTTACATAAACAGCCCAGATTCCACTAGAAACAATCGCTATTACTGTGATAAAAAAGCTAAGAAATAAAGCCTTTTTAATTAAAGAATAAGTAGAAGGAATTTCACGTAATTTTTTTAAATCCATTGTTTTTTTATATTGATAAATTATGATACAGATAAAAGCCCTCTATCTGAATATTTTAACTTTAAAAGAAGCTTTTCTACAATTTTCGCATAAGAAAGATTGCCTTTCATCCCCATTTTCTGATAGTAAAGCAAGCTTAACATTTTGGTTACTTTTGCACTTTATACACCTGATATCATTATCTAATGCTTTATTTTCTGCTTCCATTGAAGCAAACTTCACTCTTTCTTCTTCAATATTTGAAGAGGTAAGAAAAGATTTAAATTCCATAGTTAAATTAAAGGTGTTCTTGATGGGCATAGTATGAGAATACATGCCACAAGCAAAATTTTAAGAAAAAGTAATTGACAAGATGATGTTGAATAATTTTACATTGTAAAAAGTCTCACAGAGATAGATCGTGTTAATTTTAGAAAAAAGCTATATAGACTACTTAGTACATATAGCTTAAATCTAACAATACTATTTAAAAAACTCTATATTAGATGAATACATGAGTAATGACATCAACCAAGCCGAAAATAGCTAAACCTATTACAAAACGGACAAAATTCTTTTGAGCCTGTTCATTACCTTGCATATATTGAACAAATATCAGAAAAGCACCAACAATTGCAAAAGCAGCAACACCAGCGTTCAACGAAGTTTTAAGAGTCTGTGTCCACCCAGCAATTTTCGTATCAATTGTTCCTGCACCTCCTCCTGTTTGGGCGTATAATAAACTCCCCATTGGCAATAATAATGCAATAAAATTCCTTCTATTAAATTTCAAATTTTTCATACTATTATATTTTTTTTAAACTAAATTTTAATTTTATTTGTTTATGTTGATCTGTATCCGGAATATCTGTTGAAAATTTAGTATTCCTGTTTTTTTGTCACCAGCATCCCGTAGAATGATGCTATTCCATAAAATTTTTGACAAATAAGGTATTGAATATAAGCTCAATGACTCTATTCAGATCAATTAATGATTTGTAATACCTCAGTTACTATTTTTCTTAAATCCTTTGCTGTCTTTTGATTTTATACTAATCAAATTTTCCAATTTCTCATCAAATCTGATACATTGTACTCCCATCTTAAAATCAAAAAAAAACTCTTTAAATTCTCCTTTTCTAGGATACTTTTTTATTATGTATAAATAAATAACAGGAATTACTAAAAACACTAATGATAATAATACCTTCTTAAATACAATAAAAAGGAATAGCATTAAACATATAACAACTATCATAGCGGTAATTACAGGATAACCAAAGATTAAAGGCGTCCTTTCCAATGTTTTTGGCGTTTTATATTCCATACAAGTTGTGTTTATTTTATTCGAAAAAGTTCTTTATCATTACAAAAAATCACTTGGGAAACAATCTATTTTTCTCAGCTTACAATTCACTCTTGTGAGTATATAAATAAGCGGTAGATTATATAGAAGTATCCTATCTATAGTATATTTTTTGTCTGTGTCTTTATTATTCAATATTTTTAACGCAGTTTTGGTCCTTTAGGAGGAAGTGCAGGAGCTACCTCAGACTCGACTTTAGGAGCTCTGGCAGGAAGTTTTGGTGATTTTGGAGGAAGTTTTGGTGCGACTTCAGGTTTATTCTGAGTTTCTGTAAATCTTGAAAGGTCAATTTTATTTTTACCTGATCTAACTTCATATGCGTTTGCATAAAGACCTTCACCTGCATTTGAATATATGTCTTCTCCCGCATTGGCATATATACTTTCTATAGATGACGCATTTTTCTTACCCTTACTTTGTTCAGATTTCGCTACTTGTTGGATAAGCGTTTTTTCAACTTCAGTAGTAAGCTTTTCCAAATCAATTCCTTTCGTTGCTAAAATCCCGATATTATTCGGGTTTCTACTTTTGGTAAATACTTCAATATTTTCCTTACTATCATCAACAAAAATATTATGAACAGTACTCAATTCTTCAATACTTGATTTTTGTGCTTTTTCATATTTTTTTATTTCCGCATCCTTACTTTTAGCCATTACAATCCTATCCTTACTAATAGGAACAGCAATCATTGGAATATTGTTTAAGTCAGTTAAACCCCTTGTTTCATATACTGCTTTAATTGCACCCGGAAAAAGAGAGGCAGTTAATACAACAACATCAACACCTTGATTTTTACTTTTTTTAACAAATTCATTCAAACCCTTTGCATCAAAAAAGTTAAATGTTTTTTCAGGCTTTCCAGTTTTTTCCGCTTCTTCTTTAGCGGCATTTTTAGCATTTATCAATGCAGCCTGTACAGCATACTTGGAACTTGGTGTAAGGGGATCTTTACCCATAAGCTCTTTCATTAACTGATCTTTTGCTAATCCAGGAAGATCATTATCTTGATACTTATTTGTATATTTCATGATCGCATTATGTAGATGACCATCAAATTGGGTATTATCAAAGTCTAAAAATACATTTGTTTTCGTTTTCATTTTTTGTACTTATTTCTTAATACTGATATTTACATTATTGTAGTCGATAGAATTTTGAAATCCTGACAAAAAATTTTTATTTTTTTTCAACACACTCACAACCATCGGATTATGTTATTTATTAAAAATAAAAAAGTAAATGCGCTTATGCAATACAAGCCTGGAGAAACGACAGAACTCAACTTACAGTATTTTTGAATTCCCATTGTAAATCCTTGGATTTATTTATATAACCAATTGAATAGAAAATCTCAATTGGAAAATCCGAGAACATGTCCCAATAAATATCTTTCAAGAAGGCCAGCCCATTGCACAATATTTAATTACAGTTGCCTTATTACTTAATAACATAATAATTTTCAAAATTAAATGATTTAATAATCCATCAAAAAACAACGCTGTAAGAATAAACAGTCAAGCATGTAGTTTTTATTCATTTTAAGAATATGAATAAAAATTACACTGCTATCAACATGCAGCTGTCATTAATAAATATTTCTCTACAAAAAAATGGATGGCCATAACAGCCATCCACATACAGTTGATAAATATGAAGTTGATTCTAAAATAGTCCTATTTTTTAAGGAATTTAGCGGATGATTGGCTGCCATCGGTAAATACAACATTTACCATATAGTTTCCGGTCATCAATTTCTGCACATTAATTTTTACACTTTGTCCTTCTAAAGAAATCTGCTCAGTGTGGAATACTTCCCTACCCATCGTATTAACAACGGATACTGCTTTTACTTTTTTATCAGATGATACTTTTACATTCAGGTAGTCCACAGCAGGAGCAGGATATACTGAGATAGAGCTAATTGATTTTGAGCTATCTGCATTTTGAGAAACAGAATTTCTTGAAGCATATCCAGGTGCATCTCCTAAAAACCACTCTTCGTAAGCTGCTCCAGACTTAGTTCCTAAAACGATTTTGGCGCCATAGTCATTGGATGAGCCTTCTATTGTAAGATTTAAGCCAGATCTTACATCCTGAATATAGTAAGTTCCATCCCATGAACCTGTTGGCAATATTCGAAATCTTTGATTAGTATCATTTGGATAAGCTATATTCTGCCCCGCGGTAATTTTACTCCCGGCATTAGTCCCTATACTTCCAATTACAACATTATTGGACTGGCTTTTAAATTTATAATAGCCGTACATATCTGTGCTTATAGTGAATGTGTTAGATCCACCAGAGGTTGATTTTTGAATCAAATCACCATTGGTGTTAATGGTAAATACATAACCAGATTTTTTATTGATTAAATATTTAGGACCATTAACAATTCTACGCATTTCAGTAAGTTCAATACCATTGGTATATTCTAAGCTGGTATTATTAGGATCCAGTGCGGACTGCAATGTTTTGCCTACTAAATACTCATTAATACTTTCTCCATGTTGCCAAGCTCCTGCTAATGTAATGCTAACAGCCTCTTTTTGTGTATAAGAAGGGTTCAGAGTCTGGCCTTGTGAATTATATACTACAGCCTTTGTTCTTTTGTTCTCATCAAATATCGGTGAACCGGAAGTATTACTAGCTCCTTGGTATCCACTAACTGTTGGTATAAGTGTCACAATCAGTTTTTTACTGTTATCATAAATTACTGGAGCTTGTAACTTATTAAATGTTCCTATTTTCTTTGTATCATTATAATTTGGAAAACCTATGTATGCCCCTGATTGAGGAGCTGTATCCTGGCGATCCCATCCATTGAGATAAATTTTTGATAAATCCAAGCCTGGAATAGTGGATAAATCAGTGATAACTTCCGCAACGGCATAATTATAAGGTTCCTGATAACTTCTCGCAACTGGCTTTATGATAACCGAAGCCTTAACAGGAGGATTGATAACACCTCCTGTACATGTTGTATTTTCTGCCCCAAATGTCAAATCTGTCTCAATATTCTGTCCCATAATATAGTCATTCATTGCAGTACGGGAAGTTAATAAGTAAATTTTACCATCTCCATTATTGATCAAACTTCCCACGGAGTTCCATGAGAATTTAACAACAGCATCTTTTTGCTTTTGTAATGCTGCTCCTTCCGGACAATTTACATTTACTTGTTGTGCGCCCACTAACTGAAGGCCCATACCACAAAGCATTACGTTAATAATTATTTTTTTCATGTGATTAAAATTCTAAATTGTTTTTAGTTGTATTAATACTGTTTTGCATGCGGCAAGTAATAATATTTCAAAAATATGGGATTTAATAATCCATCAAAAAACAACGCTGTAAGAATAAACAGTCAAGCATGTAGTTTTTATTCATTTTAAGAATATGAATAAAAATTATACTGCTATCAACATGCAGCTGTCATTAATAAATATTTCTCTACAAAAAAATGGATGGCTATAACAGCCATCCACATACAGTTGATAAATATGAAATTAATTCTAAAATAAATCCTATTTTTTAAGGAATTTAGCAGATGATTGGCTGCCATCGGTAAACATGACATTCACAATATAGTTTCCGGTCATAAGCTTTTGCACATCAATTTTTACACTTTGTCCTTCTAAAGAAATCTGCTCAGTGTGGAATACTTCCCTACCCATCGTATTAACAACGGATACTGCTTTTACTTTTTTATCAGATGATACTTTTACATTAAGGTAGTCCACAGCAGGAGCAGGATATACCATATTGAACTCATGATTTTTTGGTATATTCATTTTGAGAGAAAGCCTGGAAATCATAAATTTCTCAGTTACACATTATAATAACAGCCAGCAAGCTTATGATCATTATATTAATAAAAAGCCGGACACTATTGTTTTGGATGTTATGATGCGTAAGAAAGATTGGGTTTCACTGGCATCCGAAATCCGAAAAACAGACCAGCTCACACCTATCATTTTTTAACTGCCAAATCTCAGGTACAAGATATCTTTAATGGCTTTCAGTGTGGAAGAAATGACTATTTGAAAAAACTATTCAGTATGGAAGAGCTTATTGTGCGTATTCATACATTAAACCGTATTGATCAAAAAGTGGATGAAAGTAAATTCAATATTGGAATTTACTGCTTCAACTATACCAAATAAACCTTACAATACGATGATCTTATTTTTAATATTACCTACAGAGAAGCTGAGGTTTTAAAACTACTGTTGGAACATAAGAATGAAATTATTGATAATCATATACATTACAACAAATATGGGGTGAAGATGGCTTTTTTAATGGTCGTAGTTTAGATGTTTTCATTTCCAGAATCAGAAAAAAATTACCTTATGATGCATCTATTCAGATTACCAATGTAAGAAGCAGATATATAAACTTATCAATTAACTCTATTTTTTAGCTCTTAAAATTTCTCAATTGAACTTTTAAGAAATCTAAAGAAAATAAATTTAATTTTTAATCCTATTTAATTTAAAAAGTTGATCCAAACTGTATTTTCCAGCACCAAAAGATAAAAGCGCAAGGAGCATCAGAATATAATATAACGGAATTTCAAATCCATTGTCTCCCGCATCAAAACCATTTTCCCAATGTACGGTAACAATGGCTACAATCATCGTAATAATCAAGGGAATTGAAATCCATCTGGTAAGCAGACCTAAGGTCAACAGAATCACTCCTAAAAGTTCTGTTCCAGTTGCTAAATAGGCATTTAATAAAGGTAAGGGAATATTAATACTCTTAAACCAAGCTGCAATACTACCAATATCCTTTACCTTCATCATTGCCGGATTAAAAAAACCGTATGCCAGCACCAGTCGTAAAGCCAATAAAACAAAATCTTGTATTTTATAAGACCTGTTAATTATTTCTTGTATTTTTTTCATTGATTTGATATAATAATGTTTAGAATAGAAGATGACAACACTTCTTTATTAAATTAAATGCTACTTATTCCGATATCCTAAAAAAAGTGTATTCTGTAATGCAAACTGTTCAAAATCATGATATAATTTCATCACTTTTTCTCCGTCATTATCGTACTTGGCAAGCAATTCTATGAAATCTTTTCTGCTAAAACAGCCTTCGTTAGCTTTTAAAATAATTTCCACAAAAGGATAAGAGAGATCGTTGAAATGTATTTGTTTGGTATAAAAGTCCCGATGGACAGATACAAAATACTGACCTCTGTCTTCTTCTGTAATTTCTTTCACATTTTTTAAATGAATAGGATATTCTGTAGATAAAATCTTAATTTCCGGATTGGGAATAATTTCATCTTCCTGCATTCTTTTTTCTATGCTGAATTCATCAATGGGTAAATCCTCCATCATAAAAACTTCAATCTCCAGCCATTCATACTGTAGAAGCGCAGCAAGGAAAGCAAACCTTTTCTTAAAAGGGAAATTGTGCTGCTGATAATAATCTGAAAACTCCTGTGGAAGTTTCCACACCTGAGGAGTTTGACATTTGTGGTGTTCAAAAAAATATGATACCATTTTTTTCCATCTTCTTTTACCTATTAATTTCCTTGTCATAGGAAATGCTCTTTTCAATGTATCTTTTATCACATTATATACCAGCCTTCTGTAATGAAATGTATGCTCCTGAATACTGGTTTGTGGTTCATCTAAGCCGGTTCTGCAATACAAGGCAAGATCCGTTTGAAGGGAAAATGTTTTATTGTGCATTTATAGCAGTATATTGAGGTTTTAGAATGTCATTTTTTATTACTCTCAGCATATCAATTTCATGTTGTAAATTCTCCAGTTCCGGAATATTAAAGTCTCTTTCCAAAAGAACAGGTACATCTTTATTTATTTGCCCTATAGTCCATCCAAATAAGTCATACACAGGATCAATGATATCTCCTCCGTGAGTATCTATAATTAAATATTCATTCACTTGATAGTGACCTGCCATATGGATATATTTCACCTTATCTAAGGGTATTTTTTGGATAAATTTCTTCGCATCATACGTATGATTGAACGCATTAACAAATACATTGTTCACATCCAGTAACAATTCGCAGCCAGTTCTGTTTACAATTTCATTGATGAAATCTTCTTCTGACATTTCAGCTTCTAAAACAGTATAATAACTTCCATTTTCCAAAATCAATGGCCTTTTCAAAATATCCTGAACCTGAAGAATGTTTTCAGAAACCCGCTCTATTGCTTCTTGGGTAAAAGGGATAGGCAATAAGTCGTACAAATGGGCATTATCCACTTTAGAGAAAGTAAGATGTTCGGAATAAAGTACAGCTTGAGTGTCTTCCAAAAACTGCTTTACCTTTTTCACAAAATCCTTATCAACTCCTTCCGGACTGCCTATAGAAAGAGATAGTCCATGACAATAAAGCGGGTATTTTTCCAGGACCTGCTTTAATTCCTGTTTCCAATATCCTCCGACTCCTAACCAGTTTTCAGGTGCTACTTCTACAAAATCAGGTCGCAAAACATCCGTATTCAAAAATGCTTTCGAGAATTCTTTTCTATATCCAATTCCTACCATAATTTTATATTTTACTTAAGTCTATCTACTTAAAAAAAATCGACAGACCTATTGTACAAGTCTGCCGATTCCAAAAAAATTATTTAGATGATGTTGTTTTTTTTGTTTTTTTTGTTTCATTCTTAGTTTTTTTACCTCCACATTTCCCTTCACCACACTTTCCTTCACCACATTTCCCTTCTTTAGTTTTGGCTTCTGTTTTTTTACCTCCGCATTTTCCTTCAGAAGTTTTTTTACCTCCACATTTAGCTTCAGCACTTTTTTCTGTTTTACCTCCACAAGCCGCTTCTGTAGAATGTATTTCCATTGATTTCACACTAGCAAAAGCTATATTTGTTCCTAATGTAAACGCTCCTAAAGTCAGAGCTCCTAATAAAATTGCTGGTTTTTTCATTATTTAAATTTTTAAAATTATGTAGCATTATTGCTTCTTACATATTAATACCGGAAAACATAAAAAAAACCAAAAAACTGAACAGCACTTGAAAAAACATAACCATCTTCAGCTTGCCTTTATAGGACTTTTCATTTTCAGTACCAAGATTGATTTCTTCTGTATCGTTATTTAACTATTCTATTATTACAAACAAAAATCGGGATGATATCTTAGTATATTTATGAAGCTGGCTATACTTATTCATTACTGAGTTTACATAGCCAGTTCTCCCTAAAACCAAATACTATTTTATTTTTTTTCATCTTATCCCACTCTCTTATCCCCTTGCCTCAGATATGTTCTTAAAACGCGAATAGAGGGAGGTATCTGAGGCCGATAAAGAAAGGGGAAATAAGATTTATGATTTTTCTTCTTCAAAATAGAGAAAAGTGGGTGCTTGCATCCATTGATGCTTTATATTTTTTCATCTCCATTTGTCTGCACATTAATAGAAGTAATTGACTTATTTTTCATCATGTATTTGTATTTATTTGGTTTTATATCTAAAGCTGTATTGCATATATGCTGTGAGTGAGTACTAATACTGTCTTTTTAGATACAACATGAGAATTAATCTGTATTTTCAATATACCAACAATTATCTTGTTTTTATCTTGGTATAAAAATTATAAAGATGAATTCTTATTTTGTAAAAGTATGATATTCAACTATATTCAAAAAAAATATTCTGTAGATATAAATCGTTGGCCCAACATAATAATACTACTTAATTGTAGCTAACAAAGGATCACTTTGTAAATATTAAATTGTCATAAGAGTTTAATAAAAAATCCGAAGAAACTAAATGATTCTCCGGATTAAATATTGTCTAATTTTATGTCAAACTATTTTAGGGCGAAACATCTCATTAATAATCTCTTCAAATAGATAAAAAAACCACTTACAATCTAATTTAACAAATTAGCAGACTGAATTATTTTATAAACTCCAATGTTCCATCAGTAATCCTATAAAACGCTCCCATAATTTTTATCTGTCCTTTATCTTCCATTTCCTTAAGGATTGGACTTCTTGTTCTTATATCCCTGAGTGCTATTCTGACATTATTTTCAGAAACGAATTTTACAAAATCATCGTTTTTTGAGCTTTTCTTTCCTGTATAATTTTGACTTATATTTACTGCTGGTTTTATTTTGGAAAGCATCGCTGTTATATTACCCAACTTAACATCGTCAATTGCGCCTTTTATAGCTCCACAATGTTGATGCCCCATTACCAG
Organism: Chryseobacterium indologenes; assembly: GCF_002025665.1. Taxonomy (GTDB): domain Bacteria; phylum Bacteroidota; class Bacteroidia; order Flavobacteriales; family Weeksellaceae; genus Chryseobacterium; species Chryseobacterium metallicongregator. The sequence goes on from NZ_CP018786.1 coordinate 3,013,145, forward strand.
GACAAGTTTCGCTCCTGCTACTTTACAGGCAAACTCGATACTTCCCAATAAATCTTCATCCACAAAATTTCCAGCTACTCTTCCAACAAAAACATCTCCTAACCCCTGATCAAAAATATCTTCCACAGGTACACGGCTATCTAAGCAACTTATAACTACAGCTTTCGGATACTGACCTGTCACAAGCATTCTTGTTTGCCTCGTATGATCTCTCATCGTTATAGTTCCATCTTGGAATCTTTTATTTCCTTCAATAAAATCTTTCAGAACCTCTTCACCGGTTAACTTATTCTGTTGTTCTTTTGTCATTACATGAGAAGAAATCTTTGATTGAGCCTCTTTATTTTCTGATTTGTTACATGAAACCGTCAATCCACATAGCAGACTTAATAAAAGTATTTTTTTTCTATTCATAATGAGATGTGTTTTTTAATTGATCTTTACATCCAGTTCCCTTAGCAGTAGTCTATTATTTATCAGGATGTGGCGTATATCTTAAATAAGGCTTAATTTCTCTAACTCCTTTTGGATATAATTTTCGGGCATCCTCTGTAGAAATGGTGGGAGGAATAATTACATCATCACCATCTTTCCAATTTACAGGAGTTGCGATCGTATATCTATCCACTAACTGTAAAGAATCTAAAACACGAATTATTTCATCAAAATTCCGTCCTGTAGATGCTGGGTAAGTAATAATTAAACGAATAATCTTATTGGGATCAAGTATCAACAAAGAACGAACTGTTGCTGTTGTGGATGCTTTGGGATGAATAAAATCATAAAGCTTTGAAACAGTAAGATTATGGTCAGCAATGATGGGAAACTGAACACAAGTCATTTGCGTTTCATTAATGTCTTTTATCCAATTCTGATGATCCTCTGCTCTATCAACACTTAGTGCAATCATTTTGGTATTTCGTTTAGTAAATTCTGATTGCAACTTTGCTGTCATTCCCAGCTCCGTAGTACATACAGGGGTGTAATCTGCAGGGTGAGAAAACAAAATTCCCCATGAATCCCCAAGGTAATTATAGAAATCTATTTTACCACCAGACGAATCAGCCTGAAAATTTGGGGCAATATCACCTAATTTAATTGACATAATTGCTTTATTTTTAAAACTGTTATTATTTTATACTATTGTAAAGTCTTATTCTTTGATCAACTTTAACTTTTCTGATTTCCCATCTTTATTGGAAACTTCAATAAAATAGCAGGCTCTTGGAAGCGCTGATATATCAATTTTATCAGGAGTATTATTAAACCTTTTCACTAATTTTCCCTCAGCGGTATAAATGTTCACAGAAGATTGTGTTCTTATTTTTCCAGCCAAATGAATAACATCATGTGCTGGATTAGGATAGATTTTAAAATCTTCCTTTAGCGTAAAATTGGCAGTAGATAAATAAACTTCACCTAGCACCTGCGTATAATCAACTGACTGGCTAATATTAAACAATGGAATATTAACAACTCCACTGGTAGAGCTTAATAAAGGAAACTTATGGCTACCATCATAATAAGAATAGGTAACATTTGTAATGACTCCAAGGGGTACTAAATAAGAAGTATCAAAAGAAGAATATAAATTGAGATTTTGCACTGATCTGACTCTCAAAACATTATTATACACTTGTGATCCTATCATTAATGTTCCGTAAGCATCGCCTGAAGTTGTAATTGTTCCTTTAAAAAGTCCGGATGCTAATGATGATGAGAATTTTCCAGCCGCGGTGTCTGTTATTGTAGATCCATAAGCAGTAGGATATGTTATAAAGGTTCCGTTATCAGAATTAAAATTTAGTGTCGCCTGTGAAGTTACTATTCCAGTTATTTCAAGTTTTGAATCCGTTGATTTATAAAATACAGTATTTCCCAAACTATTCATTTTTATTGTTGATCCAGGATAGGTTATAAGTTCTGTTGGTGTTACTGCAGTATAAGATGTAATACTTAAAGGCCCTTGTGTTAAATTTGTATTATTGAAAGTGGCATTATTTCCAATTGCAGTGTGATCTACTACTCCATTGACACTATAGTTATTCACTACATTTCCTATGGCAGGATCGTTAAATGCTTTAGTAATTGCTGTAGTTGTTTGTGCTGGAAATAGGCTAAAACCACCTAAGAGAATTCCAATAATTTCTTTTGTCTTCATTCTAATTTAAATCGTATTGTTTTCTTTGAATTAGGTATCAAAACTATTTAAAAATGAATGCATTGAACAATTTAGTTCGTAAACATTACACTATAATAATGTAAATATTAATTGCAGAAATAAACAAATACTATAAGAAAGCTTTAAAATCTTAGATATAAAAAAAGCACTGAAAATTTTCAGCGCCTTCTTTTTTAATATGATAATAGTATTCTTTTATTTTTTAGGAAAAATACTTTTAAATAAATTAGAAAAAAAATACGGAGTTCCAATACCCATTTTCTTAGTTACTGGAAATAAGAATTTAATTAAAGGGACTAAAGCAACGAGCGCAAATACTAATATATAGATATTGTAAGAACTAGTTCCATTAATATTGCTATCCCCTAAAAAATAGAAAACAGATAATCCCAAAATAAAAAATGTAATGAATACTATTAAATTTCCTTTTTTCATAATTTATAGTTTATAATGATTATACTAATGCACAATAAGCTGCAATACCTGCATACCAACCTGCTACTCCCCAAGGACCTGTAAAGCCAGAGACAACTGCTCCACTTACTCCTAGAGCAGAACCTGCGCTAGCTGAGAAACATTGACTCCACTTCTGACGTGCAAGGGCAGCATCCGTTTTTGTATACGACTCTAAAAATACGATATCTACTCCAGTTTTAGTAGCATTCATAGATAATTTAAGTCTGTACATTTTATTTCCATCTCCATCCAGATATAAAACATCTGAGTAATCACCTTCTACTACAGGCTGAACAATAAAATCAGCAACACCGTCATTCTGTGTTGAATAATATATTTTGCCTGCTTCATCTACTCCGGTCAAAACACTTGTTTTCTTTTCATTACCACCAAAATCTAGCTGCTTAGTAAATTCAAAAGCGTAGTTAGGTGATTCACTTTTTATTGGAGCGATATCGGTAATATCTTTCAATTCGATGTCATTTCCAATTTTTGTTCCCGCTGTGAACATATTTGCTTTCGTGCTACTTTCTATATTTTTGTCTGCAGGAGAATTGCTTAAAATGTCATCATTCCCATTACAAGAAAATAAAAAAAGTGCAGAAAGTACAAATAACGTTTTTTTCATGGTTAAATTAAATTTTTATTAGTTAAAATTAATGAGCAGAGATAGTCAGATGACTAATTACAATTAATAGTAAAACAAAGAAAATATCTGTATTATGGATTAATTAGTTTTTTAGTTCAATTGATTATTTCTTTTCAATTTTGATCTCATATTTATTTCTATTTATTTATGAGAACGGGTCAAAGGTATAAAAAATTAAATCCCATGCAAAAGCGTTTTCCGGATCGCAAAAGAACGTATTACCATTGGGTGGGGATTTTTTTATTTATGATCGTAATGTCATGAAGCCCTATAAACAGGCACACTACGCTATATTTACATTAGTGTTTAATTATAAAAACAAAGAAACTCAAGAGGAAGAACAATCCCCCATTCAAATATAACTCAAACAAATTGAGAGAGTTCTACGCAGCACCACCTAAAAGACCAATAAGAATGTTTGAACAATTAAACAACACCAAAAACAATATGTTTAATTTATTATTTTCACTTATTTGTGATTTATACATCAGAAAAGAAAAATGATAAGAATAAACGAATTAAAAAACAGGATGAAATTTTAAGTTTTTTTTAATTTTTTCACCCTCAATAATTGTATTTCTGTGAATAAAAACAAGGTGTAAAGCAAAAATTATACAGTACAAAACCAAAAATAAAATATAATCTTCATTATAAAGAAGCATACCTGATGCCTTTTTAATCTTATAACTGCTGTTCTTACAATACATTTTCACCTCATTGGAATTGAGTGGTAAAATTGATCTTATTTTAATCTGAAATAAAGAAATAATATACGCTACAGATACCTTATCAATACGCTGTAGCATACGACACAGATACCATCAAAATGGACATAATAATTTAAAAATATTGATTTTGATATAATTATAGTGATGAAACATATTTCCATTCTGAACCTATGAGACACCCTTAAAGATAATATAAATAACAGAAGTTCTCTTGTTAATTTCTACACTGATCTGACAATACATTACAGAAACGTCTAATTCTATATTGAAAAATATCCATAAAAAAATCCCCAGATCTCTCCGAGGATAAAAAAAACTAATAACCATGAAAACTCAAATAAAAAATGAGTTGTTATATGGTGCAATTTATAATGATACACTAACAATAACAAAACATTTCTGTAGATATAAATTATAGTTGTGTAAATTTTGTTTGTACTATTTCTCTATATTGTTTGATGTTTCTGGGTGCTGTTGAGATGGTAAATCTATGAAAGAGAAAGGAATTACAGATAACGACAGAAGAATGGCAATAAAAATAGTAACAGGCTGGATTAGCAAAAAGCCCCATAATTCGGAGTGTATCTATATTAAAATATTAAGTAGGGGTGTGTTTCGGAGTATAATACAAAAAAGCTCCTAAAAAAGGAGCTTTGTGACCGCAGAAGGATTCGAACCCTCACTGTCGGAGCCGAAATCCGAAGTTCTATCCATTAAACTATGCAGCCTATTCCAGGTAGCAGATAATAGGAATTAGGTAATAGGTGTTGAGCCTTTTAATTCTATCCTATAATCTACCTTTTAGAAAGTAATTTTCACTCCTCCCAAAATCTGTGCACCCAGGACTTTATATCCTTTGTACGTCTGGTATTTTGAGCTCAGAAGATTATTTCCGAGTGCGAAAATACTGAAATTTTTGTGAATTTTATACTCTGCAGAAAGATTTAAATCAGCGTAACCACCCACTTTATCGTTTGTATTCTCCGTAGATTGGAAAATTACATTCGGAGCACCGACTCCTTCAATCGCATAAGAGTTTGTAGTTCTGTCACTTGCAAAGATCCCTTTGAATCCTAACAATAATTTCTTGTCAAGCATTGTATATTTTGCCCCGATACTCGCATTGAATAAAGGAATGTTATAAATATTGTCGTAGTTCTTAAGATCATACTTTGTAAATCTTAATTCTCCATCTAAAATAAGGTTAGCCAATGGGAAATACTGTACGCTACCTTTAATATCGCTTACATTTCCATCATCATACACAGCAGAGAATGTATTAGCAAAATTATATGCAGAACGGTTAACAGATGTGTTATCAAAAAGGCCATTGGCTTTAAAGAACATAATATCTCTCATCTTTCCATAACCTGCAGAGAAGTCGTATTTCAACGTTTCATCGATATCTCCTCTCAATCCTACATAAAAATGATATTTCGTCTCTGTTGGCTTTAAAAACTGGTCAGAAAGGATGAATGGATTCGTCTGCAACATATCTCCATAAGTATTCAGCTTCAGACCTCCGTCTACCCCTCCGTAGAATTTAAATTCTTTAGCGGCAGCAAACTGGAACTCCGCTTGCGGGAACCAATAGGTTTTATTGTTTTTCTGCTGAGAAACCAGTTCCGCTGAGTTTTTAGCATTCAGGAAAGAGAATGAAGATCCTAACATCAAATAAGAATCTCCTTTTCTGAACGTCACTTTCGGAGTCAGGCTGGTATTGAAGAAATTGGAAGAATTTTTATCTCTGATCGCAAAATCTGTCTTCACCGCATCTAAATCTACTCCAAGATCTGCATTCAGGTTGATTCCTGATTTTCCTAATTCAACAGCATGTTTAGAGAAATTGGCAAGGATGGAAACCTGGTTTTCCGAAGCATCAAAATGATCTTTCAGGAATGATGATTTTACCCTTACATCATTTAAGATTTCATTGGAATAAAAATCATAGTATCCGTTTACTTTAAACTGATTTACTTTTTGTTTCAGATCAAGCTCACCGGTAGGCTGCATAGCATAGATTCCATAATAGTTATAGCTGTCTAAACCATATTCAGCATTAAGGTTAAACTTCCCTTTTTCACCATAAGAGTTTAAGAAAGCTCCGATATTAGCAGAAGTCTGCCCGGATTTCCAGTCGTAATCTTTTTTAAGACCGTTCGTGGAAAGAACATGAACATCTGCTCCTACTTCAAGCTTATTTTCAAGGGTTTTTGAAACGTTTCCGTCTACCAGAACTTTCCCGTAATTACCCATTCCAAACTGGAAATAGTTATTCTGAGCCGTTCCGTCAAATTTTGGAGCCACATCTTCCCCTTGAATGGTAGAAGTTTTGAAGTCTGAAACGGCAGGAACATCCGTGATGTTATACTTCACAGGAGTCTGCGATTTCTCTTCCGGCGGATAATTTTTGATGGTTTCCACAGAAGTTTTCTTCTTCTCAATCTTCTTCACTTCCGGCTCTCTCTTCTTATTAAGAACCAATTTTTCCTCCTTGATCTGGGAAAACGCCACCGACGAGAACCCTAAAAATAATATGGATAATAATTGAATTTTCTTGTTCATATTTTCTTTATTTGAAAAAAATATATAACGGGTTTTTATTTATTGGAAGCAATGTAGTTGCCTAATAAAGCTTTCCCTGACTGTTTTGTAAAAGTTCTCCCCAGTCTGAATATATTAAACAGCCAAAGGCTTTGATAAACTTGTAATTTGTATTGATAATTTTTCGTTGTACTGTTCTCAGCTACATCATAACTATAAGAAATATCATATGGAAATCCTGAAGGCAATAATCCAACGGTGAGCATACTTCCAATCATTGGGTTTCCGCAAGGAGGAGTATGGGTTAACATCGGATGCAGTGTGATCTTAGCTACATTAGTACTGTCTTCTACAATTTCATAAATATCAGAATGTTTTAAAATTTTAAATTCTTCCTCAAGATCCTTATTCACCACAAAAGCTTTTTGCTTTTTGAAATCAGCTTTTGCTTGGTTATACTCCTTTGGATATGCACTGTATGAAGGAATGCAGCTCCAGAGAGAACCTGAAATTAAAAAAGAATATATGGCAATTTTAAACACCTTCATTTCTTATTTCTTAATCTGCTTTTTAACTTCTTTAGCTTCTGCTACGATCTCAGGGAAATCCTTGTAGTTCGCAATGATCTGATCACAAGTATAACTTGCCTGATAGTTGTCTTTCAGGCCGATATAGTTTTTAGCCATCAATACCAACGCTTTTGCTCCCCAGAACTCTTCCGAAGCATAGTTGTTGGCAAGCTTAAAGATTGTTTCATTAGAAGACTTGAAAGCTTTTCCTTTGTTCTGATAATACGCTTTAGCATATAAAGCTTCCGCAGCTACTGAAGTATTGGATGACTTTTCAAGAGAGACATAGGCAGCTTGCGCATCTTTATCTTTTCCTGAGTTCATCAGACTTCTTGCCTTAATCACTTTCGCTGTTTCAATAACGGCTGCTGAGTTTTTAGAATTAGCAATCACTGCATTGGCTAATTTTTCCGCTTCAGAGAAATTATTTTCTTCCGCATACAGTTTCATCAACTCCACATTTGCATAGTTTTTAATACTGATATTGGAAGAATTTTTAATGCCTTCAAGGTACTTTCTGGCTTCTGCATTATTCCCCTGTGTAATAAAGATTTGAGCTAAACGAGTTTGTGCATCATCCTGGTAATCGTTCTGAATTCCAGCAACTTCCTGAAGCACAAGTAAAGCTTTAGTTGAATTATTAGTCTGGTAGTAACTTTCCCCTAATTCATATTTAGCCTGGTACAATCCTTCACCTGTCGGATTCTGTGTCAGATACTTCTCGTAGTAAGAAATTGCATTTTTATAATCCTTTTTCGCAAACAACTGTTTACCTGTAGATAAGTTGATCTCATCAATTTCAGCAGCATCTACATTGACACCAATATTTCTTGCAAAAGTTTCATATCCTGAAACATCTCCGTTTTTCGTGAAGATAGGTTTAGCAGCCTGAACTACTTTCTGAGCATAAGCTGTATTCTTATACTGTTCACCCAAAGATTTCAGTTCAGAAAGAGCTTTATCATTCTGATTCTGGTCGATATAATTTTGTGCTCTGTAGATAGATGCGTTAGCAATCAGATCCTTGTCAGAAGATCCTTTAATTACTTTTCCGAAATAATCATTGGAGTTCACAAAATCATCCTGAGCTGCGTAAGCCGTTCCTATTTCGTATTGAGCGTCATCATAATATTCGGAATCCGGATATTTTGATAAAAGGTTTTTAAGGTTACTAATCTTCGCCTGTGTGTCTCCTTTGAATCCTAAAGCCATTGCTTTTTGGTACAAAGTATAATCCGTAGCATCTTCATTTTTATCATAAATGGCAATCGCTTCGTTCAGGTCATTGTTTGCATAATGAATATCTGCAAGACGAAGTTCTGCATCATTTTTAAATTCCGGTTTCGGATTGGCAAGATATTGTTTGAAATACGTAGCAGCCTGATCAAATTTCTTGGATTTAAAATAAGCATATCCTAAATCATAGGGAAGCTGCTGTTTTTCAGGGAAATTTTCATTCAGAAGCTTTTCATAACGTACAATGGCAGAAGGATAATTTCCTTTTTGGTAATACACCTGTGCCAGCCAGTATAAAGCTCGGCTTTTGAATTCCTTATTGATATTGAAACCAAGACTTCTTAAGAAATATTTCTCAGCTTCGTCATAGTTTCCTTTGTTGAACTCTTCGGTTCCCAATAAATAAGAAACTTCCTGATCTACTTTGTTGATCTCAGGAGTTGAACTTTGCAATCTGTCAATCGCATTCAGCGTTTCTTTATAGTTTCCGGAGTACAGATAGGATTTCACCAATAATGACCTCATTTCTGTGGCATTGGCACCATTCTGATTTTCGTTGATATAACTTTGGATTACCGCTGAAGGGCTTTCAAACGGGTTACCGATATCGTAACTCAATTTAGCGTACTGCTCATGAGCCAGCTTTTTCACTTTCGCATCATAATCCATCTGATAAGAAGAACGGAATGCAGAAAGTGCTTCCTGTTTTTTATCTACTGCCAGATAAGCATTTCCTAACTGGTAGTATGCATTTTGAGCTAAAGCAGAATTACTGTTAAGAAGCTGGTTGTAATAGGAAACCGCTTCATCATATTTTTTCAGCTGTGCTGCCACAAATCCCATCTCATACAAATCATTTTCTGATGGATTTTGCTGTACGCTCAGATAATCTTTTAAATGTGGGTAGGCAGAAGTATAATCATTTTTCATGAAATAACTCTCCCCAATGATCTTATGAACTTCAGCTTTATAAGAATCTGAAATATTTTCGTTTAACAAAGCATTTCCTTCCGTAATCGCCTGATCGTAATTCTTATCATTATAATACATCTGCACATAATAAGGACGTACCAGTTTGGAGAACTTATCCTGATCCTTTATCGAATCAAAATACTGGAAAGCTTTATCACTCTGTCTGTTGCTGTAATACAAATGTCCCAGCATATAAGCAATATCTCCTTTTTGAGACTGATCTGCTGTTTTATAAGCTTCTTCAAGGGCATCAGTAGCTCCTTTAGAATCGCCTGTCATGAATTTTGCATATCCAAGCTTCAGAATATACTGGGTATTTTCCTCCTTCGAAAGCTGATACTGATTCACTTTTTTCAAAGTTTCCAGTGCTTTGTCGAAATCTTTTTTTGCTAAATAGTAATCTGCCAAAGGAAGATTAGCCTGTGCAAAATAAGCAGAATTAGGATATTCTTTCATAAAAGCCGTTAACCCATCTTCAGCATGATTTTTCTGAAGAATCACACCGATCACATTATCAAAAAACTGCGCAGCTTCTTTTTTCGAACGGGACAAATTCTGATTGTAGAAATATTGTCTTGCATATTCGTACTGAGAAGCATTGTATATTTTGGTCTGATAAAGATTTTCGGCTAGATTGAACCTGTAATTTTCTTTCTGGGTAAAATATTGAGACTGTTGAGCATCGGAGATTCCGAAATAAATTACAGCAGCCGCTAAAAGTATTTTTTTTGATTTCATTCTTCTTGATATAAGAAAATTAGTCTAAATAAGTTAACGAAAATATTAAAAACTTATTGTTTAAGCAAGTTTTAACAGTGTTAATGGCTGTTAATTCTTATTTCATAACAATGTAATTTTTCTCACCATACAATGATAAAATTTACTATTTTCGTTTGATAAAATGTAAACATTTTAATAAACAGTTATCAAAAACACATTTTAATTTGATACTTTTTCAACAGTAGCTAAAAACATACCATAAACACACCATCTCATGAAATTTAAGATACTTTTAGCATTAATTTTTGTAAACCTCCTGCAGGCACAAAAGTTTTATTTTCCAAAGACAGCTGTAAATGACTCTGTTATATTGGAAAAACAGATACCGGGACTTGCGCAACAAGTGATTCCTCATCTTCAATCGGCAAAATACAAGCCGGAAAACACCGTTGATCTTATGGACAACCTTTTCCGTTTGCAGATAGTGGCTCAGGATTATAAAAATTCGCTTACTTCTCTTACCGAAAACCGTAAGCTCTTTGCAGATAACAATATGGGAGACTACAGATATATCGGATTTGAACTGTATACACTTGCGAAAATGGAGCAAAAAGAAAACAATATCTCATTTTCCAATGCCCTTCAAAAAGTATTTAATAAAAAATATGAAAGTCTTTTAGAAAAAAAGATTCCCAGACTAGGAATTGCTCTTGACGGGGATGTAAAACAGTCAAAAAAACAACTGAATAAAATACTGGATAAACAAAAAGACAAAGACAGTATTGATTACAGGACAGCCCTTGCTCTATGCAAAAGCTATTTAAGTTATAAAACCTATTCCGGTATAAAACCTCAGGTGATGCAGATCCTGGCTTCAAAAGACAGAGAAAAATTCATTATTGAAACCAGAGATCTTAAATTAAAAAACGGAAATACTCTAACAATTACCATTGTCAGAAAAAAAGGAGATACTACTCCGCTTCCCGTTATTCTTACCAATAATATCTATGCAGGTTCATTTGATGAGTTCTTTGGAAAACGAGCTGCTGTTTATAATTATGTAGGAGCTGTTGTCAATACAAGAGGTAAGAGAAACAGTAATAATGTTAATAATCCTTTTGAACATGAATCTGAAGATCTTTATGAAGTGATCGACTGGGTAAGCAAACAACCCTGGTGCAATGGAAAAGTGGGAATGATTGGCGGCAGTTACTTAGGTTTCAGCCAATGGGGAGCTGTAAAAAAACTACATCCGGCATTAAAAACAATTGTTCCTCAGGTTGCCGTTGGAATCGGGATCGATTATCCGGCTCAGAATAATATCTTCATGAGCTACATGCTTCAGTGGATACAGTATGTGACCAATAACAAACTTACGGACGAGGCTGATTTCGCCAATGCTGTAAAATGGGATTCTATTTATACAAAATGGTACAAAAGCGGAAAAGCATTCAGGTCTTTAGATACAATAAGTGGTAAACCAAGCAAAATATTCCAACGATGGCTGGATCATCCGGGATATGATCAGTACTGGCAGAAAATGGTACCTTACAAAGAGGATTTTTCTAAAATCAATATTCCTATCCTGACGACAACGGGATATTATGATGATGATCAGATTGGCGCGCTGTATTATTTTAAACAGCATCATCTATACAATAAAAATGCAAATCATTATCTGGTCATAGGCCCTTATAATCATGGAGGAGCACAAAGTTTCGGGTTTACTTACGTGAATGGCAATCCTATTGACCCAGTGGCCAGAATCAGTATTGATGACCTTGCTTTCTCATGGTTCGATTATATTCTTAAAGGAGGTCAAAAACCGGAAATTTTAAAAGACAGAATCAATTTTCAGGTGATGAATACGAATACATGGAAGCATGTAGCTGATCTTGATAAAATGCATAATTCTTCTTTGAAATTTTACCTTCAGGACAAAAAAAACACATCTTCTGTATTTAATAAATCTGAAAACAAGACCTTCACAACACAAATTGTTGATTTAAAAAACAGAGATCAGAAAGACACTTATTACAAAGTCAGTAAAAAAGACAGCATAAAAATGACAAATTCTGTCGCTTTTGAAAGTGAAGTTCTTGACAAGGATATCATCATGAGTGGAAATCTTTCCGGAATCTTCAATGTTTCCATCAATAAGAAAGATTTTGACACGGATACTTCCTTGTATCAGATTCAACCGGATGGGAAATCCTCTCTTCTATCCACTCATATTGTGAGAGCCAGCTATGCGAAGAACAATGAAAAACGACAGCTTCTTGAACCCAATAAAACGGAACAGATTCCGATTAACAATTCTTATTTCATGAGTAAAAAGATAGAAAAAGGAAGCAAACTCCTTTTATTGGTCGGAGTGAATAAAAGTCCCAACTGGCAGATCAATTATGGTTCCGGGAAAGATGTAAGTGATGAAACGGTCAAGGATTCCGGGGAACCTTTAGAGATAAAATGGTATAATGACAGTTATGTGGAAATCCCTGTTTATAAAGACTAAAGCCTTTTGTTTGAGTATTTTTACCCAAATGTTCTTAACAACTGTTAACATCAAAATAAAAAATCATTACATTTGCTTTTTTTCAAATCAAATATAGTTATTGAATGAGTCAACTTTTTAGAAGAAAAATCTATTCAGATACAGATACTTCAACGGGACTTTTAAGGGTCTTAGGTGTATGGGACATTGTATTTTTTGGTATTGCGGCCATTATAGGAGCTGGAAGTTTCAGCAGTTTAGGAGAAGCCGTTTTCAGAGGAGGCCCCGGTGTTATTCTACTATATTTGATTTGCGGTTTTGCCTGTGGGTTTACCGCTTTATGCTACGCTGAATTTGCCAGCAGAATTCCTACCGCAGGTTCTGCTTACACGTATGCCTATGCCAGTTTTGGAGAATTGATTGCATGGATAATCGGATGGGCTCTGATCATGGAATATTCTTTCGGGAATATTTACGTAGCCTTTTCCTGGTCGGATTACTTCACCAGTTTCTTAGGGCGTCTCGGAATGCATATTCCTGATTATCTGACCTGTAGTTATACTGAAGCAAGAAAAGCTGTTCAATATGGTTCTGAAAACAAGGAATTATTAAATGCCTGGAAAACAGCTCCATTAATCGGAAGTTTGAAATTCATCGTAGATATTCCGGCATTGGTTATTAACGGTTTGATTACATGGCTTTGTTATGTAGGAGTAAAAGAAAGTAAAAACTTCAACAACTCTTTGGTTATCTTAAAGCTTGGGGTTATTTTACTGGTTATTCTGGTGGGTTTCTCTTATATCAATACTGAAAACTGGACTCCAGTAAGTCCTACAACAGGAACACCATCCTTCATGCCGAATGGTTTTGCAGGAGTAATGAGTGCCGTATCAGGAGTATTCTTTGCTTATATCGGATTTGATGCTTTAAGTGTTCTTTCTGAAGAGACTAAAGACCCACAAAAGACTTTACCAAAGGGAATGATTATTTCTCTTGTGCTGTGTACTGTGATCTACATTGCATTAACACTTGTATTGACAGGAATGGTAGATTATAAGAAATTTGACGGTGTTGGAGATCCTCTTTCTTTCATATTTGAAAAAACAAATGCTAATGTAGCCTGGATGGAGCTTGTGGTTTCTTTCGTTGCGATAGTTGCCATTACTACCGTATTATTGGTTTTCCAGATGGGACAGCCGAGAATCTGGTATGCCATGAGCCGTGACGGACTAATGCCTCAGAGATTCCAGAAAGTACATCCTAAGTATAAAACACCATCGTATGCAACTATTGTTACAGGGATTGTAGTAGGTATTCCTATTTTATTTACAGATAAAACTTTCATTCTTGATTTTACAAGTATCGGAACTATTTTCGCATTTGTACTGGTGTGCGCAGGAGTGCTTATGCTTCCTGCGAAAGAAAAAATCAAAGGCAGATTTCACCTTCCTTATGTGAATGGTAAAATCATCTTCCCTGTTATTTTTATCGGCGGTTTGCTGGCTTTCTACAAATGGCAGCCGGAGTTTTTTGACAACCTGATGAACTGGTCAGATCCTAATGAAGGAGAATTCAGAGCTTCTATTTTCTTCTTTATCATCATCAACCTGATCTTATGTGTTGTGGCTTTTGTAAAGAATTTATCATTAATTCCACTGATTGGATTAAGTTCATGTCTGTACCTTCTTACAGGAATGAGCCATGAGAACTGGTTCTGGTTCGGGATGTGGTTCCTGATTGGTATGGTGATTTACTTCTGCTACGGATACAAAAACAGTAAACTGGGTAAAGAATTAAAGAATAGCTAAATAAACAAGCATAATTACGAAAAGGCAAAATAGCAAAGAGGTTAAACCTGATGGAGAAACTGATTTGCGATTTTGCCTTTTTCTTTTTTTATTCTCTTTCAAAATCGGCAGAATTATTGCTTTAACTTCAATAGAATCAATAAACTAGACCGCCATGACTGAAAGAATTAAAACATACAAAGCATTTTATCAGTTTTATCTTACGGAACACAGTAAAACAGGAACCCGTATTTTTCACTTTATCGGAACATTTCTCGTATTTTTCGTTATATGGTATGTCATCAGTTCCGGAAAGGAAAGGTTTCTTTGGTATATCCCCATTGTAGGCTATGGATTTGCATGGTTTAGTCATGCTGTGATTGAGAGAAACAAACCGGCTACTTTTAAATATCCTTTATGGTCTCTCATTTCAGATTTCAGACTGTTTTTTGAACTGCTTATTGGTAAACAGAAATTCATAATGCCCGATAATAAACCTCAGAATCAGGAGTAACATTAAACTCCTTTTTAATCCAAAAGTATGAGTTTGGGAGATGCAAAGGCGCAAGAGTTATAGGTTGCGTATATTTTAAGGCACAAGAAAACATTTCGACTTTGTTCAGTTGTACGTTATTATTTTTCTTGTAGTTTAGACTTTAGATTCCTTGCTTTGCTCGGAATGACAAAACAGAGTTTTGAAATTTTATCGGAGATAAAATCTTTGCGTCTTAAAAGCACTCCTCTAATAATACTTGCGCCCTTGCGTTTTCCAACCTTTACTATTCGATTGAGATTGCTTCACCTTCGGCTCGCAATGACTATGCGTCGGTAGAGTTCTGCTTATTCGGATGAAGTTTTTTTTCCGATCAGATATCCCAATGAAGGCAGAATGAAAGATAATACAACCGGAACTATCAATGCCAGTCCTGAACCCTCAAGAATAACCGCTAGAGAGAAAAGATACCCGTTATACACAAGCAGTGCCAGCGTAAAGAAAAAACTGTCACTATTACTATTGGAAAGGATATTAAAATGGCTTCCAAACTGGTCAAACAAACCGGAACAAGCAAATAAAAATACATTTACAAAAAATATCCACAGAACCGTTCTGTAGATCATTCCTTTTTTTGCATTCAGATATCCTGCAAACATAAGAAAGAGGGATAGGATTCCTGAAACCATATAATCTAAGCTGGACATTGCCACCTCACTTCCGGTTCTTCCAAAAAAATACATGGCATAGAGTACAATATTCAGGAGATAGATTATTGTTACATAATTCATACGTCAAAAAGTTTAAGGTTTACCATTAATATTTTTTTTCAAGTATGTCGTAGTGAACCGTATTTACTATTTTCTCAGCAAGAGCATCTCCATTCACACTTGTCCGTTTAGGAATATAACTTGAAAATGTTATCGTATGATCTTTATTCATTGTTACTTCCACTTCTTCCAGAATGTTTTGGTCATCCACATAAAACTGGATTCTGTTTTCTACAATCCTCCAAAAAGAAAGTCTTGGTTCGGAAGGACTGCAATCTCCTGTTTTACCTTCTACATAATTGTAAATAGCAAATCCATCTTCCCTGATGGCGTAATTCCTCATCAAACGGCAGTTATCAAATTCTTTTACTACTTTCTTTTTCCCTTCATAAAACCCTGCTTCCTTCAGTTTCCAGAATCCTGTAATATTTTCTTTGGTTACATTCTGTGCTTTAACAAATGAGGAAACCACAACACAAAATCCCAGAAGCATTATCCTGTTCATATATAAAATTGTACTTTAAAATTGATTATCAATGAATATTATTAGAATAAAATATTTCGACGGGCGGCTTCGCCGCCCGTCGAAACATTAAACATTAAACTTTGAATATAAAGCTCTATTTAAATTTCTTCTTAAAGCTGAATTTAAGCATATTCATCAGTCCTGGTTCAATAATGTCTATTCCCAGTCCGAAATTACTGTCAGCAACGGTATGATGATCTGTTCTGAACTGTTCAAACTCACTTTGCGGAATTTCAAGATTGATCAGAGGATTATATTCAATATTCACACTTGCCCCGTTCTTGTTCACTTTTTTACGGCTTTTATAGTCAAAATATGGATTCGCTATTGTACTTTCCTGAATGGTATATTTTTCTTCAGTATCAATTTTCTGATCTGTATGGAGATTGATTTCATATTTCTCACTATCGAAATTATGCCAGAATGGTAAATCTTTGTGCATAAAGTCTCTTGCGCCTGCCTTCACTACATTTCGGTCAAAGTACATCAGAAAACGGTTTTTCTGTGGATCTACAAAATAAGGATTCTCAATAGCAGCAGTATATTGAATCTTTACTTCATTCAGTCTCTTATCATCGCTTACTATATCAATAGCAGCATCTTTAAAGACGTTTCGGACATCTGTACCATTACGGTCACCTGAATAATTAAGCGCATAGAAAAGGAAGCTGTTCCAGCTGTCTATGATTTCTCTTTTATTGGTACTTTTAAAATACCTTCTCATAGCATTAGCTCTGTTTCCTTTATAAGTGGTTGACAGAGTAAGTTTTCCGGTATTGCCCTGAGCAGCTAAATCAACTCTTTCATTAATGCAGAAATAAGGGAATTTATACGATTTTCTCACCTTAAGTTCCTGATCTCTTTTCACTTCCAGATAATGCATAAAATAGATGAATCCTCTGTTTTCAATCAATCCGAATTCATCACGGATGGTGGCATCAATGAAATATTCCCCTCCTTTATAATTTACTTTTACCACCACATGATTAAAGCTTAATAATGAAGGAAGATAGTATTTAATATAATAATCTGTATTAAAATTCACCAGCACTACAGACGCGTCTACTCCTATATAATCAAGGATTACTTTTAACAAAACGGATTTTGCCTTACAGTCTCCCTGTTTATTTTCATAAGTTACTGAAGGTTCCTGTGGTTTATGTCCATTCATTTCATCTGCGTTGAAGATGTAATAAATATGATTCTGAACATATTCTATGGCAAACTGCAGCTTTTCATCCTGATCAGTAATCGCATCCAGTTTTTCAACAAGGTTCGGAGCAAAATCCTGTAATGAAGCTTTATTGAAAATCTCCTCATAGATTGGTACAATATAGTTGGAAAGGTCTTTCCAGTTACTTTCTGTAGCAAAATCTATATAAGGGAAAATTTCACGTCCTGAGTCTACAGGATTGATGTAATTTTCTTCTTCAATCACAAACCGTTCTCCTTTTTTCAGATAATTGATTTCCGATTCAAGAACATTGCCCTGTCCATCTCTGAAAAATGTTTTTTTGTAAGCAATAGTTTGTTCACGTTCATTGATAAAAGTGAATGTAAAGCTACCATAAGCCCAATAGTTATCCGGACTTACCCAGACATATTTTGAGAATTTCTTTCTCAGAAAATCGCGGTCTGTAAATTCTTTGATTCTTGAATCTTCTAAAATCAGCACATCATACAGTCTTAAATCTTTAATAGTAATATTGATTTTTTTATTACTACTCAAGACTCCACCACTACTTTGATTTTCACTGTCAAGAACCTTAATTTTCGTATCCGGAATTTTATCAATCAGTACTCCGTCTCTCAACACACTGATTCTGTGAATCTGGTAAACTTCATTCTCCTCTACAATCACATCAGAAACAGAAGCTCTTTCAAGATTTCCGGGTTCGTTCAGAGTATAGGCCATACAGACATACTCACTGTTTTCGGTGTTGCTTGTGTAGTATTTTTTGTCTAAAAAGTAGCAGTAATCACGACCTTCATCAATTTGTCTTTTGGCAAATTCGGAGTCTTTGATTCGGCTTTTTATTTCTTCATCCCCGATATTTCCTGCCCACATTTCAGGTTTTTGAATCCTGTAATTTTCAACTTGCATTTGATTTTCCATATTTATTATAAGAATTATGTTTTGTGGTTAGTGTTTAAGAAATTCAAATTAAACGATTAAAAAAATAAAAAGCAATAGCAGAAGTACTACAATTTCGGCATGGTAATTGCGAGGTATGGGGAAAAAAATCAAGTTTATGAAAAGTATAGCAACAATTCTAAAAGGAGCAGCACCCGTATTAGCATTATTCGCGATGACGCAATGTACAACCACAGCCAATGCATCCGCAGGTGATGAAAAAACATTCATCGTAGGACCACAGACAGCAGACTGTACAGGCGTAGCTCCTATGAAATGTCTGCAGGTAAAAGAAAACACTTCCGCAAACTGGACCAATTTCTACAGCAATATCGAAGGATTTACTTATGAACCGGGATATGAATATGTTTTAAAAGTAAAAACAGAAAAAATTGCCAATCCGCCAGCTGATGGATCTTCCATAAAATACACATTGATAAAACAGGTTTCTAAAACAAAAAAGAAAGAACTGGCAGCTAATGAAAAAACAATTATCGTAGGGCCACAAACTGTAGACTGTTCTGCAGGAGCAGGCCGTATGAAATGCATGCAGGTAAAAGAAAATGCTTCTGAAAACTGGACTAATTTCTACAGCAGTATTGAAGGATTTACTTATGAACCGGGTTACGAATATGTTTTAAAAGTAAAAACAGAAAAAATCGAAAACCCTCCGGCAGACGCCTCTTCAATCAAATACACATTGGTAGAACAAGTTTCTAAAACGAAGAAATAATTAATAAAAAAGTTCCTGAAAATTTCAGGAACTTTTTTTATGTTGGAGGCTGGAAGAATGAAGTCAGAAGTTACTTTTGGTCAATCCGGAAAAGTTAACAATTATATATTCATTTTCCTTTCTATCTTAAAATCCAGTTTCTTTTTGAGGTGGATCAGGATATTTTCCTTTGGTAGTCTCTCCTACGGTATTTGCGGTTGTCATGGCTACAACCAGATCATTCAGCATTCCGCTGGCTGCAGTAGGCGAATTGGGAAGAAGGACAAGACTACTTCTGTTGCTTGCTCCCACCGAATGCAATGTATCATAGTGCTGTGTTACCACGATAAGCGCTGATGCTTCATGAGAATTGATATCTACATTATTCAGCATTCTTACAGACTCTTCAAGTCCTTTTGCAATTTCTCTTCTTTGGTCTGCAATCCCTTGTCCCTGAAGTTTTTTAGATTCTGCTTCTGCTTTTGCAACGGCTACAATTCGGATTCTCTGTGCTTCTGATTCATATTCTGCAGCTGTTTTTTCTCTTTCTGCCGCATTAATTCTGTTCATGGCATGTTTTACCTGCTCATCAGGATCAATATCTGTTACCAACGCTTTGATAATATCATATCCGTAGCTGTTCATCGCTTCCTGAAGTTCACTTTTCACCGCAATTGCTACATCGTCTTTTCTTACAAAAACATCATCCAGTTTCAGTTTCGGAACCTCAGCACGCACGACATCGAATACAAATGAAGTAATTTGATTTTCCGGATTTTCCAAACGATAATAAGCATCTCCTACCTGACTTCGGATCACCTGGTACTGAACAGAAATTTTCATTTTGATGAAAACGTTATCCAATGTTTTCGTATCAATCATTACGTCCAGCTGCTGAATTCTCAAATTCAGTCTTTTCGCAATCTGATCTATGATGGGCAGTTTAAGATGAAGCCCTGAATGTTTTACAGCCCGAAATTTTCCGAAACGTTCGATAATAGCCGCAGTTTCCTGTTTAACAACAAAAAACGAAGCAAATAAAATGATAAGCCCGAAGAAAATAACGGGCGCTAAATATATACCCATAGTTTTAAGTTTTTCTAATGTGTCGCAATAAATCCTGTTTTGTTAAAAACATTTTTACTGGTGCTTGCTTAAATATATGAAAAATAAATTTAAGACTTAGAGGATCATCTTCAAGAAATCAAACATCAGAAGTATAGCATGATTTAAATTAAAATTATTCTGAAAAAGGCTTACTTTTGAATATTCATTCCCCATCATGGTTAATTCTAAAGAAATATTAAAAGATCACATTTCAAAATTTACGACGCTCACAGACGAGCAGCTGGATTATGTTTTTGGACATTTTAATCTGATTACTTTAAAGAAAGGACAAAGCCTGATTTTGGAGGGTGACTTTGTAAACCATGAATATTTTGTGCTTGAAGGCTGTTTAAAAGCTTTTTATCTTAATGACAGCATGAAAATGTTTATCCTTCAGTTTGCTATGCCGACCTGGTGGGTTACCGATTTTGATGCGCTTTACAGCAAAACAAGAGCTACCATTAATGTTGACTGTATTACAAATGCCACAATCTTATCTATTTCCAATGAAGACAGAGAGAAAATCTGCAATGAAATTCATGAGGTTGAGCATTTTTTCCGATGGAGAACCAATAAAGGATATGTCGCTGCACAGAAACGTCTGCTTTCTTTTATGAATAACGATGCCAAATTCAGGTATCAGGAGCTTTTATCCATGTATCCTCAATTATATAATCTGGTTCCAAAGCATCTGATTGCTTCTTATCTTGGGGTAACCAGAGAAACGTTGAGCAGACTTCATCAATAATCAACCTCTTTGAAAACGATTGATCTCCTCCTCTATTTTGTGAGGTACATCACGTAACTTTTTCTTTTGATCGGCTGAACTTTGTGTCAACATTTAAACCCAATAAAAATGGACACAAAAAATTTTAAAGTCAATGCCGGAAACAGTACCATCAACTGGATCGGCAGAAAAGTAACCGGAGCTCACAACGGAACTATTGGTGTAAAAGAAGGAAACTTCACATTAGGAGAGGAAAAATCTTTATCAGGAAAATTCACAATAGATACCCGAAGCATCAAAATCCTTGATATCGAGAATACTGAAACCAATACGCAGTTTGCTAATCATCTGGCTTCTGATGATTTCTTTAATTCTGAACAGTTTCCTGAAGCTTATTTCGAAATCACTCATGCAGAACCGGGTGCTGAAAATCTTTATTATGTAGAAGGAGATCTTACGATAAAAGGGATTACCCATTCTATCGATACCAGCCTGGAGATTGCAAAAACAGATAATACAGCTGTTCTTAAAAGCAAGATTGTAATTGACAGGACGAAGTTCAATATCAAATTCAGATCCTTCAATTTCTTCACCAATCTTGGAGACACTTTGATCTACAACAATTTTGAGTTAAACATTCATCTTGTTGCGGAAGCTTATTAATTCAAATAATCTTAAAAATTTACATCATGCCATTCATAAAAGTAGATGTGCTTCGCGAAGATCTTACCCGCGAAACCAAACAACAATTAATCAGAAAAATCAGTGAAGCAGTCACTTCGGTTTTGAATAAGGATCCTCATTTAACCCATATCGTGATTAACGAAATTGAAGATGATAACTGGGGATATGCCGGAGAACAGGTTTCAGTGTTAAAAGAACAGGGATTTTCAACAGTAAAAAAATAAGCGTAAAAATGAAAAAGCAAACCATAATTGTAACAGGAGCTTCTTCAGGAATAGGATTGGAAACAGCCCGTTATTTCTTAGACAGAGGTGATAATGTCATCATTAATTCGCAAACAGCATCCAAATTAGAGGAAGTTTATCATGAACTGGGAGCCGGAGATCATCTGGCCATGGTTGCCGGAAATGTTTCAGACAAAACAACTGGAGAAACACTGGTTCAAACAGCTTTAGAAAGATTCGGATCTGTTGATGTTCTTATCAATAATGCCGGAATTTATGAGAACAAACCCTTTCTGGAAGTCACTGAAGATTATCTGGACCGTTTTTTAACCACCAATTTAAAAGGAACATTCTTTACTACACAGGCCGTTATTCCTCAGATGATCAGACAAAAAGACGGAGTGGTTATCAATGTAGGAACACCATTGGTATCTCATGCGATTGCAGAATCTCCTTCTACAGCACCTATTTCAAGCAAAGGAGCAATTCATGCTCTGACTTTACAGCTGGCGGCAGAGTTTGGAAAAGATAATATCAGAGTTAATACGATTGCTCCGGGATTGATAAGAACTCCGATGCATGGTGCGGACCTTGACAATAATGCAGGAATACACCTGATTAACCGCATTGGTGAGCCTGAAGAAGTTGCTCAGATGATTCATGCAATTGCCAAGAACAAATTAATTTCCGGAGCCATCATCAATGTTGATGGAGGAATGGGAGCCGGACACCATTTATCATGAAACTATCATTAATTATAGCATGGCTGCTCAGCTTTCCGTTGAGCGGCCATGCACAAAATGTAAAGGATATGAAAACCTACCAAAACCCGGAAACCGAAATAAGAAATATCATAGAAAATTATTATTTCAAAGGAATTTATGAAGGGAATAGTGAACTTCTAAAAAAAGCATTCTACAAAGGCGCTTTACTTTTCGGAGATGTTAACGGAGTTCCGTATTTCAAAACAGCAGAACAATATATTGAAGGAGTCGGAAACCGTGTAAGCCCACAGAAATCCGGAAAAGATTTTAAAGCAATAATTCTTTCTATTGATGTCATTAATTCGATTGCTGTCGCAAAATTACACGTCAGAATGTATGATTTTAATTATTATAATTTCATAACTTTCAATCATATAGACGGAAAATGGTTCATCGTTAACAAGACATTAACCAACGTATACCTTTAATTCAAATTTTTAATTAAAAAGAATAAAGTCATGTGGAATAAAAATAGAATTACAGAATTATTGGGTATTGAATATCCTATTCTGCAAGGCCCTTTTGGCGGAGGTCTTTCTACCGTTGCATTGACAACAACGGTGAGTAATCTTGGCGGATTGGGAGGTTTTGGAGCTTACACATTGTCACCACAGGAAATCTATGACATTCACAAAGCCATACAATCCAAAACAGATCAACCTTACAATCTTAATCTCTGGGTAAATGATCACGATATTATTGATAAAGAACATACAAAAGAGCAATATCAAAAAGCCGTTGAAACCTTCAAACCGTATTTTGATCTTTTAAATATGGATATTCCTGAAGCACCACCCACTTTTGAATCAAGGTTTCAGAATCAGTTGGAGGTTGTTCTTGATATTAAGCCCAAGGTGTTCAGCTTTATGTTTGGTTTGCTGGATGAAAATATCATTGAGGAACTTCATCGTCAGGGAACAGTGGTATTAGGAAATGCAACAACGTTGGATGAAGCAATTGCCCTGGAAAAAACGGGTGTGGATGCTATTGTGGCTTCCGGTTTCGAAAGTGGCGGCCACAGACCTTCGTTTCTGGATCAGGCTGAACTTTCTACAACGGGAACTTTCGCTTTGATTCAATTAATAAAGGATAGGGTAAAAATTCCTGTAGTGGCTGCCGGAGGAATCGCCAACGGCCGTGGCATTGCGGGAGCTTTTAAGCTGGGAGCTGATGCTGTACAGATTGGCACCGCTTTTCTGGCAACTGAAGAATCCGGAGCTCTGCCAATTCATAAGGAATTTCTATTTTCTGACGCTGCTAAATCCACCACACTTTCCAGAGCTTATACCGGAAGATTGGGACGTGGAATTACTACAAAAATCACAAGAGATGTATTGACTGCAACGGATAAAACCCTGCCCTTTCCTCTACAAACTCATTTCATGGGAGCATTCAGGAAAGCGGCTTTGGAACAGCAAAAGAATGATCTCGTATTTTTCTGGTCGGGTCAGATTGCTCCGCTTTTAAAACATAAAAAAGCCTCCACTTTAATGCAGTCATTAATCGAAGAGGCTTCTGAATTATTACAATAAATAGAATTTACACCGTCATTCCGATGTCTATTCCTTTAATTTTTCGATACAAATCGGTAGCATAGTTATCCGTCATCCCGGAAACAAAATCAATGACTCCAAGAACTTTCTGATAATCGGTTCCGTCATTGTAAATAAATTGCTTTGGAATGAGTTTCAAAGCTTTTTCATCATAGGATTTTCTGTGGTCTTTAGCTTTCAGAATGGAAGGAATAAAATGATCCAGCAATTCATACATTACATTATAACCGGCATTTTCAATTTCAACAACCGCTTTATGATTGTAGATTTTTTCTACGGAGAAACTGGCAATATCCTGCAATGCTTTATTTTCTTTTTTGTAAATATCAAGTAAACCATTGCCTAAGTTTCCTTCAAGAATCGTCTCAAAGTTATACTTATACATCTCAATCGATTTGTTGATTAATGCATTGATTACTTTTGCCCTTAAATAAGAAATCTGTTCGTTTTCATTGGAAATAGAACTTAACTTTGTTTCAATTCTCTGAACATCATCTGTTTCAGATTTTACCAGTTCGAAAAATAAGTTTTTACAGTCTGCTGTGGAAACAATTCCCAGTCTGTGAGCATCTTCCATATCAATGATGTTGTAGCAGATATCATCAGCCGCTTCTACCAGCCAGACAAAAGGATGTCTCTTGAAAATATGCGGTTCTTCGCTTTCAGAAATAAGCTGAGTTCCTTTTGCAATTTCTAGGAATATATCTTTTTCATTCTGGAAAAAGCCGAATTTCTTCCTGTGAATGATTCCTTTTTTCTTTGCAACCGCTTCACACGGATATTTTGCAATACTTGCCAATGTAGAGAACGTCAGCTGAATTCCTCCTGCATCTTTTCCTTGCTGCTGCTGTGCCAATACTCTGATGGCATTGGCGTTTCCTTCAAAATTAACCAGATCTGCCCACTCCTTCTCATTGAATTTTGATTTCAAATCTTTTTCGTTCCTTTCAAAATAGCTTGCAATAGCATCTTCTCCGGAATGTCCGAATGCAGGATTTCCCACATCATGGCATAAACACGCTGCCGCAATTACATTTCCTAAATTATAGAGATAAAAATTCTTTGAATCCTCAGTCAGTTCATTTTTAAAATCATCCGCAATAAATTCACCGATAATACTTCCTAAACTTCTTCCTACGGATGATACCTCCAAAGAATGGGTAAGTCTGTTGTGTACAAAAACACTTCCGGGAAGAGGAAAAACCTGCGTTTTATTCTGCAGTCTTCTGAAGGCAGAAGAGAAGATAATTCTGTCGAAATCCCTTTGAAAATCAGTTCGTGAAGCTTTGGTCTGTGGATTGTTTCCTGTACGTTGATTGGTGAAAATCTGGTTTAAATTCATCATTTTTCAAAATTACTCCAAATTTTAATTGTACGGAATAGTATTTAGATTTTTATTAGCAGGATCTTCCATTCAAAAAATCTATTATAGTAAACGTTTTTTAGGGATCGGAAAGCTTGAATAAATATTTTACATTTGATCCAGCTAATACAGTTGAAGAATCCCTAAAATTCTTCTTTCAAATTTTAAATTATAACTATGACAGACAACACATGGCTCAACAGATGGGACGAAAGGTACAGCAGCGAAGAGTTTGCGTATGGAACAGAACCCAATAATTACCTGAGAGAACAGCTAACCAGATTAACTCCCGGCAAAATACTCTTCCCTGCAGAAGGCGAAGGTCGGAATGCCGTTTTTGCAGCTACAAAAGGATGGCAGGCTTCTGCTTTCGATATCAGTGCAAACGGAAGAGATAAAGCGTTACAATTGGCCGGACAACAGCAGATTACTATTGATTATCAGGTGGGAGAACTTTCTACTTTAAATTATCAGAAAGAGCAGTTTGATGCTATTGCGCTTATCTATGCTCACTTTCCGGGAAATATAAAATCTTCTATCCATCAAATGCTGAATCAATATCTGCGAAAAGGCGGTTTTATTATTTTTGAAGCTTTCAGTAAAAGCCATCTTGAATATATTGCAAAGAACGAAAAGGTAGGCGGGCCAAAGGATATTGAATCGTTATTTTCTATTGAAGAGATCAAAGCTGATTTTCCGGATTATGATATTATTGAATTAGCAGAAACAGAAATAGAACTTAATGAAGGATTATTCCATAATGGAACGGGTTCTGTTATCCGTTTTGTGGGACAAAAACTGATCTAAGAATTTTAAACAGGTTTGTTTTGGGATAAAGCTCAGATTTTATTGGGTTATGGAATATTATTTGAATCTTTATCTCAAAACAAACGTATGCCTGAAGGTCCATCCATTATATTAATGAAAGAAAACCTGCAGCCATTTGCAGGTCAGCAAGTGACAGAAGTTTCAGGAAATGCCAAATTCGAGAAAGAAATTTTCATTGGCCAATCTCTTCTGGAAATCCGAACTTTTGGAAAACAAACTTATCTCGTTTTTGAAAAAGCAGCGATCCGGATTCATTTATTAATGTTTGGTTCTTACAGCATTGATGAACAAACCAAACCGGATAAAAGATTGCGGTTAGCATTGTTTTTCTCTACGGGAAGCATCTATTTTTACACCTGTTCTGTAAAGTCTGTAGACCTTGAATTTCTCTCCACAATTGATTGGGAAGCCGATGTAATGAGCGATCAGTGGAATCCTAAGAAAGCTGAAGAGAAATTAAAATCAAATCCGAAAATGATGGTTTGTGATGCACTGATGAATCAGGATATTTTCTCTGGTGTCGGCAACATCATTAAAAACGAAGTGCTTTTCAGAATTGGTGTTCAGCCGGAAAGTATGTTGGGAAATCTACCTGCCAAAAAAAGGAAAGAACTTATAGCTGAAGCCAGGAATTACAGTTTTGATTTTCTGAAATGGAAAAGAGAATTTGTTTTGAAAAAGCACTGGCTGGTTCATACAAAATCTGTGTGTCCTATATGTGGACAAAAGCTTACTAAGAAACAGACGGGTGTAGGAAAAAGGAGAAGTTTCTTTTGTGAAAGAGACCAGAAACTTTATTAAATATTTTCCCACTGATTACACAGATTTTTTTGATCTTGTAGATGATATTTATTATTACTTATTGCTCATTTCCCATTACTCATAAATCAGTCTGAATTCAGAAGTCCTCCGGCAAATTTTGTAAAGAACTCGGCTCTGTATACTTCACCAAGAGGAATCTCAGAGTCTTCAATGTATATATTATGATTGTCGAATGAATCTATAAAATTCATATTCACCACGTATGATTTGCTGACTCTGATGAAAGTTTCCCCTGATATTTTCTGATGAATAGTTTTTAAATTCATTGCCGTGATGAGCTTTTGCTGCTTAGTATGAATAACCACATAATCTTTGAGTCCTTCAATAAACTTAATATCAGAAAAACTAATTTTATAAAACCTTCGCTCAGCTTTAATAAACAAAAAATCTGCTGTATTGGATTCTACCGTATTTTTAACGGTATCTTTAGACAAAAGTTCGGTGTAAAGTATTGCTTTTTCAATTGCTTTTTCCAACCTTTGAGGATCAATAGGTTTCAAAAGATAATCAACGGCTTCCAGTTCATAGCTTTTCAATGCATATTGAGAATAGGCAGTGGTAAAGATTATGAGGGATTTTTTCGGAAGCATTTCTGCAAACTCAAGACCTGTTACCATCGGCATTTCTATATCGAGGAAAATAAGATCTACATCATTATCCTTAAGAAATTCCAGAGCAGACGGCGCATTGGAAAATTCACCCAGAACATCCATATTGGAAATTTCAGCAATCAGCGATCTCATTTCGGATCTTGCCAGCGGTTCATCATCAACAATAATACAATTCATCACACGGGAATTTTTAAATTTACACTATATTCTTTATCATCAGATTCTATCTTCAAATCAAAAGTATCATTATAAAGAAGCTCCAGTCTTCTGGTGATGTTGGCAAGCCCCAATCCGCTGTTTTTCTTGTCAGAAACAATGTAGTCAGCACTCCTGGAATTTACACATCTGAAATAAAGCTGTTTGTTCTCAATATTGATTTCTATTTTTACATAAGATTCTTCCCCACTGAGATCTACACTATGCTTGACCGCATTTTCCACGAAAGTGGTAAACAGATTGGGAGGGATAAAAGCACTGTTAACAACTCTTCTGTCAAGATTCACATGAATATCAAAAGTGAAATTATCACGTCTAATTTTTTCAAGGTTTAAAAAATTGGATAGAAAATCAATCTCTGAAGTCAATAACGTTTTCTCTTCACTGTTTTCATACAGCTGATATCTGAGAAATTCGGACAGCTTTACAATTACCACTGAGGCTTTTGCAGGGTCTGTTCTGATGAGTGCTTTCACATTATTCAGCATATTGAACAGAAAGTGAGGATTAATCTGATTTCTCAGTTCATTCAGTTCCATATTCAGGGTTAGATTGCTCAATTCATTGATCCTTTTATTATCACTGATCCATTTCTGCAAAAGCTTGATCGTTGTTGTTGTCATAATAATCGGTATACACATGAGAACCCCTTCATAGATTCCTCCCTTTTCATTTTCTCTGAGAATATTTTTTACCCTGTATTCTTCAAAGAACGTTTTAAAGCCATATCCGATAAAATTGAGCCCTACAACTCCCATCAGAACAAGCAACGCCAGATAGGTGACATATTTTGTTTTAAAGAAAAATCTGGGAACCAATACATATATATTAATGTATACCATGGTAATCAGAATTGTATACACAAAGAATAAAACATAATACTGATACATCCCTGAATACCAATGCCAGAACCGTGCACTGTAGATCAAAATGAAAAAGAAGATCAGAAACAGCAGATGTCTTAGGAACCCATATTTCGCTTCCACCAGAAAATCCATTACAAAGGTTTCTTCAAATTTCCACGGACTGTATTTCATACGATAGGCTCATTTTATGATTAACAAAAATAGTCAATAACGTAAATTACAACTATTTTATTATACAAAACCTGTATTTTATTATACCAATTATCATGCTCGGGGGTTTTGTATAAAATACCAGCCATTTTGTATAAAAACAAATTTACACACTTCTTTTCTCTATTCCTTTGTACCGTAAAATGACACATATGGAATTAACAGTTTTTCACGAACTCACTCAGGAAATATCACTGGAATGCTTTTTTATGACAGAATCTCAACAGGAAGAAAAAGTAATACAGCTTATTGATCTGCATCATTTTGTAGAATGTTTCGATTCGGAAATGAAGATTCTCAGCTACCTCCACCATTCTATTAATATTGTAGAACATGAAGGAGAGAAAAAAGGAATTTTGTTTTGTGACCTTAAACATTCTGCCGTTCCTGACAGCAATGCCTCTGAAGAGTTTAGAAGAAGATACGGACTCTCAGAACTTTGGTTTGTTTTTGTAGAGGAAACATTTGTTCAGGATACTGCCTGCTATACGGATGCCATTATTGAAAACAGTCTGGATATCTTCTATGAGAGAATTTTTACCTTCAGTTTTTTCCAGTCTATTATTCAGCCATTAAAATAAACTACCCATGAAAACATTGAGAAGAGTACTTGTCCCCTTGGCAATACTTCCTTTTAAAAACATTATTTATGCCCAGAAAAAGGATAGTATTCCTTTGAAGGTCCGTGCTTTCTTTGCAGATAAAATCCCACAGTCACGAAACTTCAATATTGAATATACTCTGGTAACCCCATCCTCTTTTTCTTCACAGTTACAGGGCCAGGATTTACCAGATAATAAGGTCAAAAGTTTTCAGCAAATGAAGGCGGATGCCAATATTTATTTTATCAAAAACAGAAGCTGGCTTTTGAGTACTGCCCTTGGCTACCGCTATACTTCTATCAAAAACGAAAACCCTGTCATACCCGGAACTCAGACTGAGGAAAACTTTCATTATCATTCGGAAGCAATTAACCTAAGCTACTTTTCAAGATTATTTAAAAAGACAGCAATATATTCCGCCAGCATTTCTACAGATGGAAGTGACCAGCATTTTGAAAGGATCAGAGGATTGGTAACTGCTTCATTGATTTTAAAGGCAACTCCAAAAACAAAAATGAGTCTCGGATTGGCTGGTATTATTGACCCGAGTTCCCAAATTCCCGTGCTTCCTATCTTCACGTATGAAAACAGATTCAATAATGGATGGGTACTGGACATCCTTCTTCCGAAAAAAGTATTGGTAAGAAAAGATATTTTTTCCAGTGGCAGAATTTCTCTGGGAACAGAAATGGATAACACCTCATTTTATACTTACCATAATGATAACACTTATGAATTCAGACAGGTTGTGATCAATTCAGGAGCTATTTATGAGCATAATCTTGGCGGAAATTTCATAGGCACTTTCAAAACGGGAGTCAGAGCCAATATCAATTCGAGAGCATTTAATAAGCAGGATTCTTTTAATGATTATATATGGAAAGCGACTTATAAACCTTCATTATATTTCAATATTGGAATTTCTTATAACCCTTTTGAAAGACAGAAAACAAAATAAATTCAAGAGACAATCAATTTCTTTTATATCGAACCTTATTCGTAAAGCTCCTCACCCTAAAGATTAAAAAAAAATTAAAATTTTTATCCACACTATTTAACCATTCGTCTAAAATAGAATCAAAACTCCAGCTAAGCATAAGCTATTTCAAAGATAGATATCTCTCTATTTCAGGAAAAATCTTATTACTGCTACACATCGCTGATGAAAAATGATTTTGGTTTTATATAAGAAGATGCTTTAAAAAATAGAAAATGGCAGTACCTAAACAAATATTTCAGACTTTCATAACTAAAAAACTTCCTTTGATTACAAGATATCACATCTGGAATATGAAAAGGAAAAATCCAGAATACCGCTATTTTTTCTATGATGACCAGGATATAGAGAAGTTTATCACCGAAGAATTCCCTCCTGAATATATTAAAAGTTATCGTAAACTTACCATTGGAGCGGCAAAAGCAGATTTCTTCAGGTATGCTATTTTATATAAAAAAGGTGGGATATACCTTGATATAGACAGCAGTACTATAAAACCGTTTGAAAAACTTATTCAGGCAGATGATGAAGCTGTGATCAGTGTAGAAAGACACGAAAACCTATATGTTCAATGGGCACTTATTTTCAACAAAAACCATCCTTTTCTAAAGAAAACATTAGAATTGATGATTGATAATATAGATACTCACCGCTATCCACATAATATACATGCTACTACGGGTCCTACCGTATTCAGTAAAGGAATAAGAGAATCATTAAAGGAAAATCCAGCAATTCCTTTTACATTATTTAACGGTATTGAGTTCCGGGGATATTTAAAGTTCAAATATAAACTGGGAAAGTTCTTTTTATACAAAACAAGATCCCAGCACTGGAAACAAATGGAAAAGCAGCAGGAGATTATTTTTTAATGAGTCCCCATTTTTGAGAACACATTAATAATAATCACCCCAATTACAATCAGGGCAATTCCAATAATGGCAGGCAGATCAGGAACCTGCTTGAAAGCTATAACTCCTATCATCGTTATAAAGACTATACCTACTCCGGACCAGATGGCGTAGGTAATTCCCACAGGAATATGTCGCAGAGTAAGACTCAGAAAATAAAACGCACAGGCATATCCGATAACTGTCACTACCGATGGCCATAGTTTAGAAAATTCTTCAGACTTTTTCAGGAAGGTTGTGGCAATAATCTCAAATACAATTGCCAGGGCAAGAAAAATATAACTGCGTCCCATAAATTCATTCTTTCTACAAAAGTAGTAAAAGCCCCCGGGGAATTCAAAAGAGAATTCTCTCACCCTCTCTATTCCCGGGACAAGAAATGTTTATATTATCCATGAAAGGTCAGCTCTTTCTAAGCTTCAATAATTTTCACAGGAGTCCAAATACCATTAAGCCTTTCATTTTCAAAAACAATCATTCTCATTGTGTGGGTTTTACTGACCTGAAATAAATCGGTCAGCAGACAACTTTATTTTCATTTTTGGCATGAAATAATATTTCTCTATGACATGAAATGTGACAACTGACAAAAATTCCAGCATAAAAATCAGCGTCAAGAATAAATTTTATTAACATAAAAGTCTATTGAAGTGAAAAATCAAAGTTCAAAAATTACACTTTACGACAATATTATGCTGCGCATTATTTATTATTTGTTTTATCAACTCCAATATAGAAGTCAAAAAACGATTAACACATTCACATAATTTTACAGATAGAATAATAAAAGTATTAATAAATTCCAAATAATACATTAATTTAATGTAAACAAAAATTCACCAATACATGAACATAAAACACCGTAATACACTGATATACATCATAGTGTTTTACTTTGGCACATGATTTGAAAGTAGTAATATTGCAATTGAAAAATTGATAAAAAAAAGTCAAATAATTAAAAATAATACAAAATGGTAACTTATATCGGTATCGTAACAGGTTTAGTAGTAATCACTTCATATTTCATGACAGTAAGAAGAGAAAGAAACTAATCTTAAAATAAAACAAGCCTATAGAATATCTATACTAATTATATTGTTTTATGTTTTTAGTCTGAGAAATCGGATTGCTCTTTTACCATTGGGTAAAAGGGCCCAAAAACATAAGCAGAAAGATCTTAGTTTCATAACAAATTTTAATATCCAAATGAGAAAAGCCGGCCCTAGGTCTGGCTTTTCTTTTTTTTATTGGGAGAGTTTTATAAAAGCATAATTGTTTATTTCCCACAGATTTCACAGATTTTCACAGATGCTAGGGAATATTTTTTATTTTACAGATGTACACCCATAATTCATCACTCATAATTTATCATTTATAACCTATCATTCACTTTACGTTGGACCAGATGTTTATTATGATTCAGGATTCTTTTTAACATTCAATAAAGCTTTATCTTTGTTTATTCAATAATCCTTTTAATCGTCATCATGAATCTGTACAACCTCATTATTCAAGATAAAGAACAGGTAAGCCTTAACGAAGTATTTCTCAGTGCCAACAACAGAGAACAGCTTGTACAGCTTATTAAAGAGCACACTTACGTTAAAGAACTCCAGGAGTATGGCTTGCCGGTTAACCATAAAATTTTACTTGAAGGAAGCTCCGGATGTGGAAAAACAATGACGGCAAAAGCAATTGCTAATGCTCTTGGAAAAAATATTATTATTTTAAATCTTAGTAATATTGTTTCATCCCGTATCGGAGAAACATCACAGAACATTAAAATGATTTTTGATAAAGCCGCCAGGGAAAGATCGGTATTATTCCTTGATGAACTGGATCAGATCGGGAAAGCGAGAGGCAGTGATGACAAAGATGTAGGTGAAATGAGAAGATTGGTTAATACTTTGATTCAGCTGATTGACTATTACCCTGAGAATGCTCTTTTAATCTGTGCTACCAATCATCCTGAGATTATTGATACTGCCCTTTTAAGACGTTTCCAATTAAAAATTAATTACGAAATGCCTTCTGCTGAGATCCTGGATACATTCTACGACCAGTTATTAGCTAAGTTTCCGGAAGAAATTAGAACTATTGAAAGAAAATATTCCATTTCCTTTGCTGAAGCTAAAGATTATGCCTTAACAGCCGTTAAAGCTGCTTTAATTAAAAAGCTGGAAGCCAAAACCATCTCATCATGAAAGAAGATATCCTCCACAATCTCACTTTGATCAATGATCGGATAAAAAAGGCCTGTGAGCAATCCGGAAGAAATAGTAATGAAGTCAGGTTATTACTGGCGACGAAAACTGTTTCTGCAGAGCGCATTAAAATTGCTTTGGAAAATGGACAAACCTTAATTGCTGAAAATAAAGTCCAGGAACTGAAGGAAAAATATGAGGAGCTAAAGGATATTCCCCATGAAAATCATTTTATAGGCCATCTTCAGACCAATAAAATCAAAGATATTCTGAAGTATGGTGTTACCTGTATTCAGTCTCTGGATCGTCTGGAACTTGCCGAGAAACTTCATCAAAAGCTTTTAGCTAAAAACAGTACGATGGATGTTTTAATTCAGGTGAATACGTCCAATGAAGAGAGTAAATTTGGTGTTGATCCCAATAATACCATTAAACTTACCCGAAAGATTTCACGCTACTCTACTTTAAAAATAAAGGGACTGATGACCATTGGATTATTCAGTGCTGAAACCGAGAAAGTAAGAGCATGCTTTAAAATCCTGAAAAGACTTCAACAAGATATCATCACCGAAAATATTCCCAATGTAGAAATGAAAGAACTTTCTATGGGAATGAGCGGAGATCTGGAAACTGCCATTGAAGAAGGTGCAACCATTGTACGAGTAGGCACTGCTGTTTTTGGAACAAGAATCTATCCGGACAGCTATTATTGGGATGAAGAAAAGCCTTTGTAGAACAGGTTTTTTAAGTCTACAAATCCGGTATACTTTTTGCTATAAATATTTCATAACCAAACAAATACATTTATGGATAAAAAATTACTATCGGTATGTCTATTCATGACATTATTATTCTTTTTTTCATGTGAAAAAGAAAACACACAGATGAAAAGTGGAATTTCCATTGAAACCATTTCAATTATAACCTGCGTTACTATGGGCGTAGCTATTTTGCTTGCTTATAGCTTTAAAAGAAGATAACAAACTGGAATTTAAATACTAAGACACCTCTCAATTTTTGGGAGGTGATTTTTGTTTCAAAATAGTAATTAAATGATTGACATTTCATTAAAATATAATAAATTTCAAAAAATTTCCTTTCGCTACTAATAAATCCATGAAAAAAATATCCCTGGCAGTACTTTTACCTTTACTCATTTTGAATTGTACTCACAAAAAAGAAAGTGTTCAGACAGGCAAAGAGAATCCCAATCTTAAAATGTCCATACCACTTGAATATCTTGCAGATTATCCTGCAATCAAAGATTCTTCTAAATTCATCACAAATCTTCGACAAGCCTTTGATCTGAACATTCATGAAAGCCAGGTCCAGCAGGAAGGTGAAAAAATCACGGTATTCAAAAAAGTAAAAATTAATGGTTCAGATCAGGATTATTATTTTATTGAATATGACTGGAAAGTTGGTTCTACAGCGGAATATCCCTGGAAAAATCAGTTAATATTAACACAGGATGGCAAACTGATGAAAACGCTTTCTGCCCATCGGTATGAATTGGTTTCCATTTTCCCAAAAGAGAACCCGTTCTTACTGGTTACATCTGTAACAGGGCAAGGAAATGGCGGGCATGAACTTTACAAAATAGCAGCAGATTCTTTAGTAAATATCTATGAGGGAGAGGTCAGAACATATGATGCCCATGAAGACAATAAAGTATATGAGCCTAATGAGTTAAAATTAAAAATAAAAGACTACAATAATGATGGCTTCAATGATATAGCTTTTACTGGAAACCTTCTTTTGATACAAGGACAGACTCCACAAGGAGATTGGTATGATTTTGAAACTATTAATGGCAAGCAGGTTAGTTATTCTGTTAATAATCCTTTCAAAAAAGTTCCTGTAGAATATATTTTTCTTTATGATCAAAAAACAGGGCATTTTAAGGAAAAAGAAAATTATGTTGAGAAATATAAGATATTTGAATAATCGAAAAACCTATCTTTGAATCAACTCATAACCACTTTCATGAAATACTTTTTTCTCATCCTCACCATTGTAATACAACTCTTATCAATCATATCATTACAATTATTAGACAGCTTCGAAACCATCATTGGAATTTTCATTGTCTGCCTTGCCATGGGGGCTTTGATTTATTTTTCAAAATCGGTAAAAGTTGTATCTCTAAAAAATCTTGGTTTTGGTCTTTTTTATGGATCATTAATTTCATTGGTGAGTGTAGTGGCTTTTATAACGTGGCTTTCTTATAATTTCCCGAAATAGGTCTTGAGATTGCTTCGCTTCGCTCGCCATGACCGAAAACAAAAATCCCTCTCATTGCTGAAAGGGATTTTTTATAGTTAAAAAACTGAGATTACATATAAGCTTCAATGGGCTCACAAGTACATACTAAGTTTCTGTCTCCATATGCTTCATCTACTCTTGATACAGAAGCAAAGAATTTGTGGTCTCTTACCCACTCTAATGGATAAGCTGCCTTTTCTCTGCTGTATGGTTTATCCCAAGAATCAGAGATTACCAATTGTTCTGTGTGAGGAGCATTTTTCAATACGTTGTTGGCAGCATCTGCTTCACCGTTTGCAATTTCATCGATTTCTTTTTTGATAGAGATCAACGCTTCAGCAAAACGATCAATTTCAGACTTGCTTTCAGATTCTGTAGGCTCAATCATCAAAGTACCTGCAACCGGGAAAGAAACGGTAGGAGCATGGAAACCATAATCCATTAATCTCTTCGCCACATCAGCCACTTCAATTCCTAAAGATTTGAACTGACGGAAATCTACGATACATTCGTGAGCTACTCTTCCGTTTTCGTTTGAATATAAAATCGGGAAATGCTCTGCTAAAATTTCTTTCAGGTAGTTCGCATTCATGATTGCATGTCCCGTAGCCTTTTTAAGGCCTTCAGTTCCTAACATTTTAATATAAGAATAAGAAATGTTAAGGATCAATCCTGAACCGTACGGTGCAGCAGAAATACCTTCGATAGCTTCTTTAGCTCCGATTCTGATGTTCGCGTTAGAAGGAAGGAAAGGTACTAAGTGTTTAGCAACACAAATTGGACCTACTCCAGGACCTCCACCTCCGTGAGGAATTGCGAAAGTTTTGTGAAGGTTAAGGTGGCAAACGTCAGCCCCGATGTTTCCAGGACTTGTAAATCCTACCTGAGCGTTCATGTTGGCACCATCCATATATACTTGTCCTCCGTGCTCATGGATCAGGTTGGTAATTTCTTTAATGTTAGCATCAAAGAATCCGTAAGTAGAAGGATAAGTAATCATTACAGCAGATAAGTTTGCTGAATGAAGTTCTGTTTTAGCTTTAAGATCTTCGAAGTCGATTTCACCGTTTTCAAGGTTTTTCACAACAACGATTTTCATTCCTGCCATAGCAGCGGAAGCCGGGTTTGTTCCGTGTGCAGACTGAGGAATCAATACTACATTTCTGTGGTGGTCTCCTCTTGAAATATGATATTCTCTGATCACCATTAATCCTGCATATTCTCCTTGTGCTCCGGAGTTTGGCTGAAGAGAAGTTCCTGCAAAACCTGTAATTTCTGCTAAGTCTTTCTCCAGTTCACGGATCATTTCCTGATATCCTTCAGCCTGGTTTACAGGCACAAACGGATGCACTGCGCCCCAGTTTTCCCATGAAAGCGGTAACATTTGAGTCGCTGCGTTCAGCTTCATAGTACAAGATCCTAAAGAAATCATTGAATGAGTCAATGATAAATCTTTTCTCTCAAGACGCTTGATGTAACGCATCAATTCTGTTTCCGTGTGGTATTTGTTGAATACTGATTCCGTAAGAATTTCGTCTTTTCTTAAGTTTTCTTCAGGAATGCTGTATCCTTCTTTTATTTCTAATTTGAAAGTCTGCTTGTCTTTAAACTGAGCGAAAGAAGCCATTAGATAATTTAATTTCTCTAATGTTGTACTTTCGTTGATCGCAATACTTACTACTCCTTCTGTGAAATAGTTAAGGTTTAATCTATGATCAAGCATCAGTCTTACTAATCTTGCTTTCTCATCTTCAGCCATTGTCATTTTCACTGTATCGAAGATTGGCTCTTCTACTACCTGATATCCTAATGCCTTAAGACCGTTTTTCAACGCATTTGCTTTAAAGTGGATCTGATCAGCGATATAACCTAACCCTTTAGGACCGTGGTAAACAGCATACATACCGGCCATTACTGCCAAAAGAACCTGAGCTGTACAGATGTTTGAAGTAGCTTTCTCTCTTTTGATGTGCTGCTCTCTTGTCTGTAATGCCATTCTTAAAGCACGTCTTCCGTACATATCCTGAGAAACCCCGATGATTCTTCCAGGAATATCTCTTTTATAATCTTCTCTACAAGCAAAAAAAGCTGCGTGAGGCCCTCCGTACCCTAATGGAATACCGAATCTCTGTGTAGTTCCTACCGCACAGTCAGCACCCATTTCTGCAGGAGACTTTAACTTAACCAAAGCCATCGGATCACAAGCAACCGCTACCTGAAGATCAAGTTTTTTATATTCTACAATATCTTCTGTATAATCTAAAACGATTCCGTTTTTACCAGGATACTGTAATAAAATACCATAATAAGAAGCATCAAACTGGTGTGTTTTATGATCTCCAACTACGATTTCGATTTCTAATCCTTCAGCTTTTGTTTTTAATACAGAAACTGTTTGAGGAAGCACAAGGTCAGAAATGAAGAACTTATTAGCTCCTGCTTTTTTCTGGTCTTTAGATCTGTTGTTGAAGAACATATGCATTGCTTCAGCAGCAGCAGTAGATTCATCCAATAAAGATGCGTTGGCTAATGCAAAACCAGTAAGATCACATACTACAGTCTGGAAATTAAGAAGAGCTTCAAGTCTTCCCTGTGCAATTTCTGCCTGATATGGAGTATATGCCGTATACCAGCTAGGGTTTTCAAAAATATTTCTCTGGATTGCTGAAGGTAAAAGTGTATTGTGGTATCCAAATCCGATATAACTTGTATAATCAGTATTTTTAGATGCCAATTCTTTTGAGTGGTTCAACATTTCGTATTCAGAAAGTGGTTCCGAGATCTCAAGATCTTTCTCTAAACGGATAGAAGAAGGGATGGTTTGAGAAATTAACTCTTCAATACTAGAAACGCCAAGTTTTTCCAACATCGCCTGTTTATCGGCTTCATTAAGGGAAATGTGACGGCTCACAAACTGTTCTGTATTCATTTTTATTTATTAGATTTTGTTTGTAAAAAGATGGGTAAAATTACAATTTTTTGGACGATTGTACAAGAGGGTATCCAAGGCGATAATTCACAAAAATATTTGTGACTTTTCTCACAATTTGTTTTTCATAAACATCATACAGAGTTCAGATGAGTTTCAATAACAATATTCATTATTCTATACATAATACATAAAAAAACATTAATTCTCATATAATTAAACACGTTCAACTTTATTAAAGTAAAATAAATTATTCAACTGCATCTACTCTAATTGATTAAACTTATCTTGTAAAAAGGCTGTAAATTTTAATTTTATTCAAAAACCAATCTTTAGCTTCATTTATGGTGAATATAAGAAGTGATGAGAGCGTCAATCCAGCCTTTTTATTTCTTTATATAAAAGACTTTTTCCGTTATACATCAGGTTTTAAGAATTTTATGAAATTTTATTAATTATATTTATTCTAAATTAATATATTTGCAGCATGAATATGATTGTCCCATTTAAAGTTCCGCCATTGGCTCCTTACTCATTCAATAAAGAAGAGATGTTCTGTGAAAAGAAATCTTGTTGTAAAAAATTCAAAAAAGGAAAAAGATGTAAAAAATGCCCGGGAAGAAAGAAAATGGCATAAACTAGCTGAAATTTTTGATCAGCATATAAATAGCAATCGCTAGAATAATAATTCCCCAGACCAACATCATAATTTTAGGCTGACCAGATTTGTTAATTCTTGTTCTGGGCTGTGGCTTAAACATTTCTTCCACCGAGTTTTTGAACTTTTCAGAATCGTTCTCAAAAACTTCTGTAATGGTAATTCCCTGAACAACCGTTTTGTGCAAAAGAGAATTCGTTGCATGAAGCAAAATCTGGAATTTCCCGTCTTTAAATTCTGTGATCTTGAAGACCCTCTCTCCATACGGCTTTTCCAATCCGAAAGGCAATACCTTTACTACATCAGCATTGCTCGTCTGCCAGTTGATGATAATCTCCTCTCCTTTTTTCGCATGAACTTTATTCGCTGTAAAAGTTTTGATAGCTGGCGGAATATTATATCTGAAACTTCTCTGATGATTTTCCAGATTCTGATCATAAGTACGTCTAAGCGCACGATCACTCAAAGTCTCATAGGCTTCCTGGATCTCACGGAAACGGTCAGCAAAAAAATCGTCATTATCATTTTTATCAGGATGATATTTTAAAGACAGTTTTCGATAGGCTTTTTTGACGTCTTCTTCCGAAGCATCCTGTGATATACCGAGAAAATAGTAGTAATCTTTCATTGAGCAATACAAAAATAAGGATTTATTTTTCTTTGTGTTTGATGTTTACAGTAATTTTTTGTTGAAAATATGGATCAAAAAGTCATTGCGAACCGAAGGTGAAGCAATCTCAATATAGCTTATAATCCGTTGGTTGGAAAACGCAAAGACGCTAAGTCTTTTTACAACAAACTGTATATTTTTAAGGCGCAAGGATTTTATCTCCGATAAAATTGCACTTCTCAACAAATGCTGCGAATTAAATGAGTTCAACAATTCTTTTGTCATTTCGAGCATAGCAAGGAATCTCAACTTTAATTTCTGCCCGCAGATTTCACAGATTACGCAGATAATTGGAGTATAATTTCAATAAAATCATATTCCAAAAACATTATTTATTTCTGTGAAACCCATTTCTTAGTGGGAACAATCCAATCATTGAGCGTTTTAAAAAGAAAACCGTGATGTAAACCTGTATTAAGTTCAATTTCCTTAAAATCTTTAATATCAGATCTGATAAATCTTTGTTCCTGTGATAACAGTACATGCCCGTCATCCGATTTCTCCGTAATGGAAAGAATTCTTCCATATAACCTGAAGTTTTTGTCTTTTTCCAAAGAATCATCTTTGAAGGTAGCTCCAATGAAGACAAATTTCAATTGTGGATTTTTCTCGTAAAAAGAGACATACTGTGCAATATATCCTCCCTGAGAAGTTCCTACAACCGCAATCTTTCCGGCCGGAATTCCTTTTTTCATCAGGCTATCAATCTGCTTCTTTACCTTCTCAGCATAAACCGATGGATCTGTACCTGATTTTCTTTTCTCAGAAATAACAATTGTATTTTGATCCCTTAGTTTGTTGAGTATTGTTTCATATTCTGCAACACCATATTTGGGATGTTTTTCCTCAAAAGAATGATCTTCCAGAAATTTATTATGTAAAAAGAAAATGTATTGTTTTTGTTGTGACTTTTGGCCAAACAATATAATCGAAAAAAACGAAAGTATGACAATAAAAACATTTCTAAACCTCATCATAACCTGATTTTTTATAATTGCAAAGACACAAATGTAGTATTAAAAACTTTCCCAGGAGTTGTTTAAACAAAAAAATTCCGGCGCGGGAAGCTTTGCTTCCCGCGCCGGAATTAAACAATTTCAATTTAGTTCTTAGGATATTATGCTTCGCAGGTATTATCCTTTTTGCAGCATCTTGAATGGAATTCTTTTTTGAATTTTCCTTTCAGTTCCTGATAGTCTTCCTCATTCATTTCTCTGATCTTATCTGCCAGTCCGAAAGGGGATTTTTCTTTAATTCCGTACTCATCAAAAATACCTTTGATAAATCTTTTTCTTTGTATTGCTTTTTTAGCAATTAAGGCTACACCTACAACGGCTAATGCTCCAAGAGCTCCTTTTAATGCTGAATTTTTCATTTTTTCAAAATTTTAAATTTTACTACTTCTTGTTTTTTATAGAGACGAATGAATTCTGATTTTACTTTACTACTTCTTTAAAAATTTCAAATTATTCGTTGTTTCTGTTGAAGAATCCTCCCGAGCATTTATTTCTCCAAACCTCTTTGAATTTCTCTCTTTCCTCCGGGGATAAACCTTCCATTTTCTCCCTCATTTTTCTTTCCTTGAAATCTCTCATTCCCTTACCGAAATGGAAACCGCCAAAAAGAATTTTGCTTAGGATCAGTATTCCCATGGCCTGCCAGAAAGTAATGGTTTTAGCGCCTAAAATCTCCGGAAGAAGGCAGTTCCAAAGCATCATGACAATCCATGTAACGGCAACTAAAATTAATGGCGGGCATAGCAATAAAAAAAACCAACCCTTTTTGTGTTTATGATTCATAATTTCTTTTTCTAACTTTTTAAATCTTCGTATAATTTTCTCAATCTGTTTCTCAAGTGCTTCACAGCATAGTTTTTTCTACTGATGATGGTTTTGATGTTTTCTCCCTGTTCATCGGCGATCTCCTGGAGGGTTTTGTCATTCAGTTCGTTTTCTACGTAGACCAGCCTTTGTTTTTCGGGAAGTTCATCAAGTGCTTCAAACAGTTTTTTCCAGATCTCATCCTGAAACATCTTCACTTCAGGACCCGCACTTTCATCCATCAAAAGGATATCCTTGATAGAAAAACTGCCGTCTTCATCTTCATATACGAAATCTTCAAGATTTTCTGTTTTCTTTTTTCGGTAACGGTCTGTAATTTTATTTGCCGTCACCCTGTACAGCCAGCCCCCAACGTTTACGATCTCCGAGAGATTCGTAAGGCTACTGAACTGATACCACACTTCCTGCAGAATATCTTCCGCATCCTCCGTGTTTTTCACTTTCGGACGAATATAGGACATCAGCTTCCCTCCGTAGTTGGAAACGGTCTGTGAGATGATGTTTTCTTTCTCCTTCTGTGGCATTGTTATTTTTTCGACAACCTCCATATTGTTATGACGGCTGAACTTTTGGTTTTACTTTAATAAATTTAAAATATTTTTCTTAAAATTCAATTTTTCTTTTATTCATCAATGTTTTTTATCTCATAAATTTTCAACAACTTACGCATAAATTATTTTTCAGAAGCTTTTTCCCGCTATCCGCTCATACTCCTCACACCCAACGATCCCACACTCTTCCCCTCCGAATCTCCCATTCATGTTCCGGGGTAACCGCTGTTATCGGGGCTAGGATAATAAGTGATGAATGATAAAAGTTTCTATGTATATTCATTCCCACTTTCTAAACCCTTAATGTAACAATTATAATGAGATTGCTTCATCTTTGATTCGCAATGACTTTTTCAATCCCTCACAATAATAAAAAGAAACGGAAGACTTTCGCCTTCCGTTTCCATATTATAATTACTTATTAAAGTTCTCTGCAAAGAATCCCAGCATCGACTTATAAAGCTCTATTCTGTTCTGTTCTTTTCCAAATCCGTGTCCTTCATCATATTTTACCAGATAAGGAACTTCAAAACCTTTGGCACGCATTGCTTTTACAATCTGATCAGATTCATTGATATTCACCCTTGGATCGTTAGCTCCCTGTACTACAAATAAAGGTTTTTTGATCTTGTCAATCTGGAAAACAGGTGAAACTTCTTTAGCAATTTTGGCTTGCTCAGGATCATCAAGATTATACCAGATTTGTTTCATCTGTTCTTTAAGTGGTTTCCAGTATTCAGGAAATGAATCAAAGAACGTGAAGATATTGGACACCCCTACATAATCTACTCCACAGGTGTATAGATCAGGAGTTTTGATCAACCCCATCAGAGTAGCGTATCCTCCATGGCTTCCACCATAAATGGCAATTTTATCTTTATCTATCCAACCTTGCTCAATGGCATATTTTACTCCATCCTCCACATCATCCATTACTTTTCTGCCAATCTCATTATAACCAGATTTTTGGAATTCTTTTCCATATCCTCCTGAAATCCTGAAGTTGACCTGAAGTGTAGCATAACCTCTGCTTGCAAAAAGCTGTGTTTCTGGATTAAATCCCCAGCTATCTCTGATTCCTTGAGGACCACCATGAGGGTTTACAATCAAAGGGACTTTTTTCCCTTCCAATGCAGCTTTAGGTAATGTAATATATCCATAAATTGTAAGTCCGTCTCTACTTTTGAATTCAATAGGTCTCATCTCTGCCATATCTTCTTCTTTAAGTTGTGGCTTAAGATTATATAGGAATTTCAATTTCTTTGTTTTTGTATCGTATTCATAATAAATTCCGGGTAGCTTATCACTTGTCACAAGTACC
This sequence comes from Chryseobacterium indologenes, assembly GCF_002025665.1. Lineage (GTDB taxonomy): Bacteria > Bacteroidota > Bacteroidia > Flavobacteriales > Weeksellaceae > Chryseobacterium > Chryseobacterium metallicongregator. Next base: position 3,057,044 of record NZ_CP018786.1, read on the forward strand.
AGAAATTTCTCTTCAGCATCATCAGAAGAAACCATACTAAATTCTTTGTCTCCAAGCTGAGATTTTAATTGATGGTCAATTTCCTTATAAAATTTACTTACCGGAACTGTTTCTTCTTTGCTTCCTTCATAGCTGATAAAATCTAATTCATAATTCCTGTTTTTACCGGCTGTACTTATTGAACTCACATCATATACAGGATTAGAATAAACTTCTCTGATTACTGCATTTTTCTTCAGATCATACAAAACAATTCTTTTCTTATCCCCATCTAAATCTGTTTTTACAAAGGCTTCATCTTTATTTTTAGAATGATAATTAAATTCAATAATACTGAATCTATCTTTCCAGTCTACTGTTTTAATAAGATTAAATTTACCTGTCTGTAAATCTTTATAGTACGTTTTTTTTGTCAAACCATTCTCCAGAATTACATATCCACGCAGGTTGCCATCTTTATCATAAATATACTCATTAATAGGATTTTTGGGATCTTTATTCTCAAATAACTGAACCATTTCCCCTGTTTTATAATTGATTTTAAAAGGTTCAAAAATTTGTTTATTATTCTTATTCATGGTAACAATAACAAAATCTGTGTCTTTTATTATTTGGACATAACCAAGCTTAGTCCCTTCAAACGGAGTAAGATCTTTAGAATTATTTCCGTCCAGATCTGCTACATATAGATGAATGTTTTCATTTCCACCTTTATCCTGTATATAATAAAGACGGTTTTTATTCAGCCAGCCATATTGCTGAATGAGATTCTCTTTTTCTATAATAGCTGTGGTAATTTTTTCTGTATTCAGATCTTTTACATAGACATGATTTTTCCCGTCCTTATCCTTTTCTTTATAGGAGAGATATTTACCATCAGGTGAGATTTTAAATGCTGATGCTTTTGGTCGTGCAAAATAATCTTCAACTATGTATTTGAAGTTTCCCTGATCAAAAGAAATAAGTTTCTCAAGGGTTTGTTTAGAAGACGGAAGTGTGACATCACCGGGTAATTTAGCATTAGTTTGTGCCTTAATTATCATTACAGACAGTATAACCTGGGCGGCTGTAAGGATCTTAGATTTTACATTCATTATTTATATTTTTTACTATTAAACATTCTATATATCTCAATTCAATACTGCAAATTTCCTCCAAAAACATCAGGATATGGGTTATCAAAATGTTACATAGTGTTAAATAGTGTTATCAAGTCATTTTTGTATTCTATAATATGTTAATTTCGATCATTATATAATCTTATGAATAAATTTTTCACCAACTTTGGAAAGCTGCTGTTTATTATAACCATTATTGTTGTATTGGTTTTTCAGGGGTATTGGATTTGGGTTAATTTTCAAAATAAAAAAGAAGAAATTCTAAAAAACACCAAATCAGAAACCGCACAGATACTGATCCAAAACATGTTAAATCAAAGCAGTATAAAAGAAAAGTTAGCCAGCAAAAACACTACAAATCCGGATGCAAGTAAAAAAGTTGAAGTATACATCACCCAACCAAAAACCAAAAATATTATCAATGAGAAAATAAAACCTCAAGGGAATGGTGAGTTCTATGAAAGTAAAATGTTAAGTACTTTTCTGTATAACTCTTTAAAAAAATCCTTAAAACATTCGTTTAAAAAAGATGTTGAAATAGATATATATATTGAAAATAAGACAAAAAAGAAAACATACCCTAATAATCATAAAATCACTAACCAAAACACTACTGAACCTATAAACTCTTTAGTAGAAAATAATACAACCTACCGTGTTCATATTATCAATTTAACGGAAATTACTTTATATGAAATAAAGGAAATACTCTTTTTTTCTGTATTCTATGTTCTTCTTTGTGTAATCACCATTGTTATTCTTTTCAGAAACTTAAATTTTAGCCAAAAGCTATTAAAAAACAAAGAAATTTTCACAAGAAATATGACGCATGAGCTAAAAATCCCTATTTCTACACTGCTTATTGCAGCAGAAGGCCTTGAAAAGTACAATATAGCCAATGAACCTGAAGGAGCCCGAAAATACGCAAAAAGTATTCAAAGAGCTTCCCATCAGCTTTCTACTCTTGTAGAGGCAATTCTTCAAAATGCCAGAGCAGATATCAGTACAGAAAAACTGAGTTTAATTCCTATCAATTTATTAATTTTACTAGAAGAAGTAAAAGAAATTCTCTCTGATATTATTACAGAAAAAAAGGCAAAAATAATGATACGGGATATTGATGACAGTGTTCTTATTAAAGGAAATCATGATCAAATGAAACAGATACTTTTAAATCTATTGGATAATTCATTAAAGTATTCGGAACAAGAACCTGTAATTATCATTTCTGCCAAACAGAACCGAAACCGTATTCTGATCAAAATAGAAGATAATGGAATTGGAATTCCGGAAAAGTATTTTCAGGAGATTTTTAAACCTTATTTTAGAATTCCTAATGGTGATCTATATGATGTAAAAGGTTTCGGCCTGGGTCTGAGTTTTGTAAAAAACTCTTTAAAGAAACAAAACGGAAACATACGTATTATAAAACCGGAATCAGAAGGCACTGTTATGGAACTAAATATGCCATTATATGAGTCATAAATTTAAAGTACTGTATTTAGAAGACGACCCTGACCTGGGTGAAATCACTGCTGATATGCTCACCAGAGAAGGTTTTGTGGTAGAATGGGTAAAGAATGGAAGTGATGGTCTGGAAGCAATAGAAAACAAATCCTTTGATATTGTCATTGCCGATATTATGATGCCTAAACTGGATGGTTATACCTTTTTGCAAACTTTAAGGGATGATGGAAATAACATTCCTTTGATTTTACTTTCAGCCCGGGTACTTACAGAAGATGTTCTGAAAGGTTTTACGATTGGAGCAGATGATTATATGCGAAAACCCTTCAGTATTGAAGAGCTTATTGCAAGGATGAACAAGTTATTGAAGAGTACCTCTGCAAGTCCAGTTATCCATTCTATTGCCATAGGAGGTTATTTCTATAATCCGAACACCTACGAATTAACACACCAAGGAAAATCTTATAAACTATCTCCAAGATCAGGAGAAATTCTCTATCGCTTCGCAACTTATAAAAACGGTATTTTACCAAGAAAAGAAACACTTATCGACCTTTGGGGAGATGATAATTTTTTTAACGGACGAAGCTTGGATGTTTTCATCTCCAAATTGCGGAAGCAGCTTGCCGATGATCCCAGAATAAGCATCATCAATATAAGAGCTACCGGTTATCGGTTAATAATAGACTAACAGAAAACTGCTATTGAATTCAATAGCAGTTTTTTGTTCATTACTCATAAATACGGATTTCTTTAGCTTTAAAATCGATCGTTGTTTTATAGGTCTTTAAAAATTCATACCCTAACAAACCATCGAGTTTTAACGTACTGCCCTGATTGAGAGAAGTAAGCGTAGCATCTTCAAAAATAAAATTCAGCTTATTATACTCAACACCTCTTATGATTATTTTTTTAACGCGTCCTTTCTTTGCCTTCACTTTTCCACCAATTCCGGTAAGGTCAGATTCTTTATATCTGATGATAGACTCTTTCAGTTCGGGAACATATTTTTCATAAAATAAATTGGCTGCAGCACCTGTGTCCAGACCCATATTGTACATCTTTCCATTAATTTCTATCTGAAGTACAGGAATATGCTTATACATTTCAAACGGAATCGTTGCAAGAAGCTTTCCATTTCGTTCTTTTTCCTGAGATAAAGATGTCTTCAATGTTCCGGTAATCTTTGATTTTTTGTAATCAAAGGTTAAAATGTAATCATTAAATACACGATATCCTATTAATCCTAAAATCTTTCTCTTTGTAAGATGAGACATGGAAACAGAAAGCACATCTCCATCAGAAAGAGTAATTCCATACCAATCGAATGATTGTATATGGGCAGTTCCTGATTTTTTCACCTTTCCTCCCACGCCTGAAGCTTCACTTTTATTGGATGAATCATAAACCAGATTTTCTGCATCTGAATTCAATATCAGATCAGGAGCTCCACTGTCCAGTATGAATGTACCTCTTTCTCCATTGAATTGTGCCTGTACATAAATAATTCCGTTATCTACTTCAAAGGGAATTTCAATACTTTCACGGGTATTGTTCTTTAAAGGATCTGAAAGTTTTAATGGTTTTTGAGCATTGGTATTAACCTGTTCTCCAGCATTGCCCTGAGCTTTGGAATATGTTATCATAATGGTCAGAAACAATAGTAAAAATAATCTGTGTATCATAATATCTTTTTTGATTCCACAAATTTCTGCAGAAAACATTTTTTTCTGAGTTATCATACCGTTATATAGTGTTAAACAGTGTTATCACTACCTCTACAAACAAGAAACGGAAGACAAAAGCCTTCCGTTTCCATTATTATAAAATTAATAGTTTATTTATTAAAATTCTCTGCAAAGAATCCCAGCATCGACTTATAAAGCTCTATTCTGTTCGGTTCTTTTCCAAATCCGTGACCTTCATCATATTTTACCAGATAAGGAACTTCAAATCCTTTGGCACGCATTGCTTTTACAATCTGATCAGATTCATTGATATTTACTCTTGGATCATTAGCTCCCTGTACCACAAATAAAGGTTTCTTAATCTTATCAATCTGGAATACCGGAGAAACTTCTTTAGCAATTTTAGCTTCTTCAGGGTTATCAAGATCATACCAGATCTGTTTTACCATTTCTTTGTATGGTTTCCAGTATTCTGGGAAAGAATCAAAGAAAGTAAAGATGTTGGATACGCCTACATAATCTACCCCACAAGCATATAAATCAGGAGTTTTAATCAATCCCATCAATGTTGCATATCCACCATGGCTTCCTCCATAAATCGCAACTTTATTCTTGTCTACCCATCCTTGCTCAATAGCATATTTTACACCATCTTCCACATCATCCATTGCTTTTCTTCCGATCTGCTTGTAACCCGCTTTCTGGAATGATTTTCCATATCCTCCTGAAATTCTGAAGTTCACCTGAAGCGTAGCGTATCCTCTGCTTGCAAATAATTGTGTTTCCGGATTGAATCCCCAACTGTCTCTGATTCCCTGTGGCCCACCGTGAGGGTTGACAATCAAAGGAACTTTTTTACCTTCCAGTGCCGCTTTAGGCAGGGTAATATATCCATGAATAGTCAATCCGTCTCTGCTTTTAAATTCGATAGGTCGCATTTCAGCCATATCTTCTTCCTTCAACTGAGGCATCAGGTTGTAAAGAAGTTTGGTCTGCTTGGTTTTGGTATTGTATTCATAATAGGTACCATACAGCTTATCACTTCCTACAACAACCAGAAGTTTATCATTATTATCATCAGAAGAAGCAATTCCAAATTCCTTATCTCCAAACTGAGATTTTAATTGATCATGTATTTCTTTATAAAATTTACTTACCGGAACTGTTTCCCCCTTAGTACCTTCATAACTTATAAAATCAAGTTCATAATTTCTGTTTTTACCGGCAGTGCTTATTGAACTTACATCATATACCGGATTAGAATAAATTTCTTTAATCACAGCATTTTTTTTCAGATCATACAGCACGATTCTCGCTTTATCGCTATCCAGATTCGTTACCACATACGCTTCATCTTTATTTTTAGAATTTTCATTAAATTCTATAATACTGAAGGTATCAGACCAGTCTGCAGATTTAATCAGATTGAATTTTCCGGTCTGCAGATCTTTATAATAGGTTTTTGTGGTTAATCCGTTTTCAAGAACGCTATAACCTCTCAGATTTCCATCCTTATCAAAAAGATAGTCGTCAATAGGACTGTTGACATCTTTATTTTCATACAGCTGGGTCATTTCCCCAGTAACGAAATTGATTTTAAAAGGTTCAAAGATCTGCTTGTTGTTTTTGTTCATGGTAACCACAACGAAATCAGTATCTTTTATAGGAATAATTGCCTGTACCTTTACTCCATCAAATGGTGTTAAATCCTTTTGATTGCTTCCATCGATATCGGTGGCATAAAGGTGGATATTTTCATTTCCACCTCTATCCTGAGTATAGAAAAGACGTTTTTTGTTCAGCCATCCGTACCCTCTTACCAGATCATCTTTTTCTACAATGGCTTTCGTAATTTTTCCTGTACTCAGATCTTTTACATAGACATGATTTTTTTTCTCCTGATCTTTTTCTTTATAGGAAAGGTATTTCCCGTCAGGAGAGATTTTAAAGGCCGAGGCTTTTGGTCTTGCAAAGTAATCTTCAACTTTATATTTAAAGTTTCCTTTGTCATAAGAAATCAGTTTCTCAAGATTAGCCTTGGAAGATGGCAAAGTAGGATCTCCCGGCAGTTTGGCAGTAGAACTCTGTGCGTTAGTCATAATGGTGGATAGTACAATAAGGGCTGTACCGAAAATGTTGTGATTTAGGTTCATAACTTCTGTTTTAAAGGTTAAAGTTATAGAAAGCACTCATTTTTAAAACAATAGAAAACAAATGCATTTTATATAATAAGACACATTCCACCTACAAAATGTTACACTTTCATATCATTTAATTAAAAAAATCTCAATTATATAAAAAAGACAGCCTTTACAGACTGTCTTTTTTATTGTAAATAAATTCCGAAATACCAGGTCCAGAGTATCAGAATAATCTGCATGGGAATCCTTTGGATGTAAAGATATCTCATTCCCGGACCGGTGTAATCGGCTTTAAAAATATTAATCTTTTTCTTGGAAGAATTGATATTAGCTATGAAAACCAATACATAAAAAATGATCAGTAAAATAGCTGTGATCTCACGAATAGCCGGAATCATCAATCCGATTCCTGCTGCAATTTCCAGAACTCCTGTAAAGTATACCCAAAACATTCTGGCAGGGATAAAATCAGGAATCATCATCGCCATTCCCTTTTGAAATTTAAAATGGGAAAAACCTGTAAATATGATGAAAACAGCCATTCCCAAATTTCCTGAAAATATAAAGTCCGGCTTCCCCTGAAACAAAAAAGTTGCCAGCAAAGCCAGAATAAAAGTTGCGAAAAGTATGACGAGTAATTTCATTTTTTAGGGTATAGATGATAGGTTATAGGTGGCAGGTAGTAGGTGCAGGGATTAGGGATTAGGGATTAGTATTCAGGATCAAAACCTCAACTTTAAACTTTGAATTTCATTATACTGAACCAAAACTTACACCTTCGGCAAGGCTTTTCACAACCATCAGTCCTTTTGTAAAGCCTGTGTTCATATGATCCTGCCATTGTTTTTCTACCTGAACTTCAGCGTGAAGTTTTGTTTTCCCGCCAAAGTCTATCAGAAAGTATTTCTCAAAACTTCCGTTCCATTCCATGACTTCTTTACTCTGGGTATCTTCATTTCCCTCTTTATCCACCATTCCCAAGTGTTTAAATACAATCTGGTTAGGCTCATCCAGACTGTCTATGGTTGAAACCATTCCTTCCCCCTGTGCATTAAGGAAATAGGTTTTACCTCCTACTTTCCAGTCGGATTTCATAACAGATCCTGCCCCGAAATACTTGGTCCATTCACTGTACGTTTCAGGATTCCAGAGGATGTCCCATACTTTCTGTAGAGGAGCATCTATTACTGTTTCGTATGATAAAGTTTCCATTTGTTTCATTTTTTTAAGTGGTCATTGTGAGCAAAGTGAAGCAATCTCAAAGCTCAAATGATTTTTTGCTTTTAGTTCAAACCGAATTGTTTATAACTGATTTTCTGAGAGATGTTTCACAATTGACATTGCCTTTGGAAATTTCTCTTCAAAAAATTCTTTAAATTCTGCCGGAGTCTGAATTTCCGCTTTCAGTAAAGTTCCGTCTTCGTTCTCCTCAAGAAAGTAAGCTTCTGTGGCTTCTCCCCAATCCTTAGGCACTTCAATACCGTCATAAATTTCACCCAGATGCAGAAATTTTATTTCTTCATTGGGAATCACTTTTTCTACTCTGCTGTACATCCCATTGTTCTTAGGATCAAGAAATTTGACAATATTATTTTCTTCCAGCGTTCCTTCATAGAAAGAACCGTCTGTAAATGCTGTAGTCCATTGTCTGTAGGTAATATCACCCCAAAGAACACTCCATACTTTTTCAGGTTCAGCATTGATTTCTATTTCGTATGATAATTTTTCCATATATTTTTAAGGTATTTGGTTACAGGTAATTGGGTTGGAGAATTTTAGAGTGAGAGGATTTTGTACAATCACTTCTAATTTCCAACCTTTAAATAGCATCAAACAATACGCCGAAAAGTTTAAGAATTATAAGCATCTTCCAGATCCCGGATGATAATTTTCTGCATTTTCATCATGGCCTGAACTACTTTATATGCTTTTTCCTGATTAGAATCATTCATCAGCTGGATGAGCCTCTTAGGTACAATCTGCCAGCTTAGTCCATACTTATCTTTCAGCCAGCCGCACATGCTTTCTCTTCCTCCGTCTGCTGTAAAAGTATTCCAGTATTTGTCAGTCTGTTCCTGGTCATCTGTCATTACCACCAATGATATTCCTTCATTAAAGTCAAACTGATGATCATAGGAATTATCCATACAGAATAAGCTATAATTATCGATTGTAAAATGAGCATGCTGTACATTTTCTGCCGGTTCTGGTATATCATGACCTTCACTGCCTGCGTCATAGGTTAATATATTCCCGATACTTGAATTGGGAAAAGTTCTGGTATAAAGCTCCATTGCTTCTTTTGCTTTCCCATTATTCTGATGGATAAACATCAGCGTAGGAACTATTTTCTGATCACTTGCTTTTTCACCCAGAAACAACTGCCATGTTACTCCGTATTTATCCTGAACCCATCCGTATTTCGGACTCCATGAGTAAGATCCCAGTTCCATCAAAGCTATTCCGCCATCCAGTAACTGATCCCAGTATTTTTGAACTTCGTCTTCTGTTTCACAGATTACCATAAAAGATATAGAAGCATTTTTTTTGAATTGCGGGCCTCCATTTAGAAGCATGATTCTTTGTCCAAACAAATCAATGTTCATCACAACAGGAGTATCTGCTGTGATTTCGCCTCCAAAAACTTTACAATAAAATTCTGCAGACTGCTTGGCGTCTCCATCATACCAGAGACATGGGAAAATATCGTTATTCATAATTTTAAATTTTAACAAGAAAAATGTATTTATACTTTTAAATTCTCTATACAAAAGCAAAACGGATCTTATGCCTTTACATTGAAACGATACTATTACGCTTTACTGTAAGACACTGCAAGTTTTCCAGTTGTATATTTATTATGCTTCTTTAAAACAGACCTGATTTTCTTTCATATAATTCTTCAGCTTCATCATCGCATTTTTACCGAAACCATGAAGCTGCATGATTTCTTTTTCGGAATAATCTGAAAGTTTTTCCAAAGAATTTATTTTTTCTTTTTCTAAGGCTTTTCTTGCAGGTATTGCAATAACTCCGTAAAGGAATTGCTCTGCAGAGTCATAATTAAAAGCATAAATAGAGTTTAAACTCTTTGACATGATAACTAGATTGATCATGGCTACAAAAAAATTGTTAATGATTCTCAACATATTTGTGGAAGTTGTTGAGAATAGCATACCAGCCATCTCGCTGCATTTCCACAGAATTTTGTTTTTCCGGATCGAAAATTTCAATGACTTTCGTTGTATTCTCATCTATTTTATTGAAAACAACTTCTACTTTCCGTCCGTCTTCCATGTGATACTTAATGACCTCATGAGGAACTATCTCATCATATACTCCTTCAAAATCGAATCCGAAACTTTTGTCTTTCGCTTCCATTCTGTTTTTGAATTTGCCCCCTACGGTAAGGTTATTTTCAGAACTAGGACACTGCCAGGTTTCATGGGCGAAATTCCATTTCGTGATGTGTTTGGGCTCATTGAAATAATTCCAAACCTTTTCCACCGGTGCTAAAATTGTAATGTCTATTTTAATTGGATCCATAGTTCTATTTTTTAAGTTTGCATAAAGAGATGCCCATTTTTGGGCAACTCTTCATATAATTAGTTAAATATAAGATTATTTTGCGTATTCGTCATTATAGTTCACCATCCAATGAACACCGTATTTATCCTGGAAACACCCGAAATAGTCTCCCCAAAACTGATCTTCGATTGGCATTTCTACATTTCCACCATCAGAAAGTTCTTTAAAAAGTCTATCTGCTTCACTTTTGGAATCAGGGAAAATAGAAACATAATTGTTGTTTCCTACAGTAAGAGTCTGCCCAAATCCGGGTACAATATCTGATGCCATTAAAAGATCACCTCCGATAGGCAGAGCAATGTGCATTACTCTGTTTTTTTCTTCTTCCGAAAGGTTTTCTGTTCCGGGAGCATTTCCCATTTTATGAATTCCTCCAACGAATTCACCACCGAAAACAGTTTTGTAAAAATTGAACGCTTCTTCTGCTGTTCCATCAAAATTTAGGTATGGATTTAATTTAGCCATGATTTTTAATTTTAAAGTTATTATTATAAGATATTGTTTCTACTGTTGATCCATTAAGAATTAATTAATTTACTATGAATAAAAAATACTTAATGGTTTAAAAATTTCGCCACTTCTCTGACGGTAAAGTCTATTAGATTGGTATCCAGACTTCCGTCAAAATCCGGCATCATATAAGTGCCATGAGTGGCAGGAAGAATCATTAATCGTGAACCTTTTACCAGCCTCCACATTGCTGCAGTATGTTCCGGCTTCATCACATCCTGATCTCCACTGATAAATAATGTGGGTGACTTTATAGACGTCAGCACCTCATCATCCCAATCTTCAAACGTTTGCATCCTTGTGCAGTCTTTCTCAAAAAGGTTTTCCAGTTTTGAAAAATCCGGATTGAGATTTAAAAAATTAATTTTAAAAGTTTCTGGCATTGATTCGAAAGTGGCTTCCTGCATGCCTTCAAAAAAGCCATCTATCATTCCACTTCTTTTATAAAAAGCTGAAGCAATGACCAATTTTTCAACTATTCCCGGATGACGATGGCCAATCTGCATTACGGTACTTCCTCCGTTGCTAAATCCCCAAAATGAAGCTTTCCCGATAGTAAGTTCTGCTAGAATTCCGGCTACATCATCAGCATCCTGTTCAAATGTTTCTGGAATATCCCGATGCTCACTTCTTCCGTGATTTTGTAAATCGATTCCTATCAACTGAAATTGGTCAGCCATTCTTTCAATGACTTCTTTAAAATCATAGAGCATGGAAGAGCCACCGCCATGGATCAATACCAAAGGCTTTCCTGATCCATAGATCTCGTAATACAATTGGATTCCGTTGACTTTTTTATAGCCTTTTTCTATTGGATTCATCATTAATATTTAAGATTTTCATCCACATCATACTTCATTCCCGGATAATCTAAAATTCTGCGCATTAAACCTATCTGTCCGCATAAATAGTCTTCACGGCCGATACACATTCCGACAAAATTGAGTTTTGTTTCTTTAATGAAAGGGATATTCATTCCTATTTCAAATATTTCATCCAGTTCTTCATCGGTTACTTCATAAAGTTTTTCATATACTTTAGCAGAAATTGAGTGAAAATTTTCTTTCAATTCAGCCAGCGTTGGATATTTAAAGCTTTCATCCAGTGCTTTTCCCTGGAAAAATAAATCGCTGTAAGGATCTTCGTCCCGAAGCCCAAGTACCCAGCCTAATCCATAGCGCATGTTGATAAAGTTTCCTGCCATCCATACGATGTGATTGGTTTTATTTTCAATTCTTTTCAAGGCGTCTTCTTCCGAAATACCGTCCAAAACATTCATAAAGCTCTGGGAATGCATTCTGTAAGCCGGAATGACGAGTTCCATTTTTTTTGATTTTGGTGTGTTCATTTTTAATTATAGATTAGAAGTTAGAAATTAAAGGTTAGAATTTTGGAGAAACGCAAAGGCGCTAAGAGTTTTACAAACCATGCGTTTTTAAGGCGCGGGGATTTTATCTTCGATAAAATTGACTGTTCTAAAAATGTAATACTAAATATGTCAGCGATGTACTTGTCATTCCGAGCAAAGCAAGGAATCTAAAAATAACATGCTATTTTATTGCTCCAGGTTTTCCTAAAATTCTTCGGAGATAGCCCAACTGTCCGCTGTGATAGATTTCATGAAGGCTTAGCGTTGATATATCTTTAACCATTTCAGATTGAAAATGCTCAAGATTACTAAGTTTTGCTTCCAGCTTATCCTGAGATTGTTTCAGATAAGATTTTAAATCTTCAAAGTTGACTAATTCATCTTTTCGATCTAAAGGCATTTCTCCTCTGTTATAGAAAGAAAATTTTTCACTGTCCCAGACAGATTCTTCTCCTAAAATATTCAATAAAGGATTTCTGATTTGGATCAAATGCCCCAGAATCCAGTTCATACAATTGGCTTCACCATTGGGAAAAATCATAGATTCTTCGTGGGTAATACCATCTATATTCAACGTAATCACATAATAGTTACTGGTTACCTGATTTTTTATGATTTCTATATCGTTTGACTGTGTTTCCATTGGATGTATATATTTGTGATTTGAGCAGACTATTCAGCAGGGATCTGAGAGACATCTCCATGCATTACTTCCCACTGATGGCCATTGATATCCGCAAAACTGCTTTGATACATCCATCCGTAATCTACGGGTTCACTGTATTTTGAACCTCCGTTTTCGATGGCTGTTTTTACCATACTATCTACTTCATCCCGGCTGTTTGCCCCGATGGCAAGAAGTACCTGAGTAGTATCTCCTTTTGCAAAAGGTCTGTTGGTAAAGGTTTGGAAAAACTCTTCTTTGAGAAACATCGTGTAAATATGATTTTCTTTCATCACTACACATATTGCTTTATCATCTGAAAACTGTTCATTAATAGAAAAGCCAAGCTTTGTCCAGAATTCTCTAGTTTTTTGAACGTCTTTTACGGGTAAATTGACGTAAATATCGGTAATGTTCATTTTGTAAATTTTAGTGGTGATTGTTATCCAAAATTACCAGAATATGGTAAGATTATGCTTGCCATAGGACAAGATTTGATTTTAATTTGATCTGAAATTATTCTGTCGGCATTTGAGACAGATCAGCAAAAGTAATATTCCAGCCGTGTCCCTCCAGATCCCAGAAAGAATTCTGGTACATCCACCCGTAGTCCTGAGGCTCTTCATGTTGCCACGCTCCGTTCTCTACAGCGGTATTTACTATTGCATCCACTTCTTCACGACTGTTTAAGCCTACTGCTACAAGAACCTGACTGGTATTTTCTTTGGCAACAGGTTTATTGGTGAAGGTCATAAAATAATCTTCCTGCAGAAACATAGCATAGATGGTATCATTCAAAACAACACAGGTTGCTTTATCATCAGAGAATTGTTCATTGATAGAAAAACCTACCTTAGTCCAGAATTCTTTTGTTTTCTGTACATCTTTCACCGGAAGGTTCACATAAATTTGATTGATTTTCATTTTTTGTAATTTTAGTGTTAAACTGTAATCCAAAATTACCGAGGTGCAATGAAAATCTACTTGTCATAGGGCAAGATTTAAATTTTCTTAGGATGGGAAACGATTTCCTTACGGATACGGCTTAAAGAAGTGTCTGTAACTCCCAGATAGGAAGCAATTTGTTTCAAGGGTGCAAATTGGATGACTTTAGATTTCTGCTCAAGCAAATTAAGGTATCTTCTGGTGGCAGAAAGGGTAAACATCTCTACAGATCTTTGTTTATAGGCAAAAAGTTCCTGAGACATCCACGATCTTCCCCATTCTCTGAGGTTTGGAATTTTATGGAACAGCTCCTGGAAAGTGTCATAATCCAGTCTCCAGCATTCACAGTCTGTAATACAAACGATATTTTCCTGAGAGGGAACTCTCTGAAACATTGACAAGACCTCAATAATCACTTCATTCTCTACAAAAAAATGAGTGGTTACTTCGTTTCCGTTGAAATCATTCACATAGGAACGCGCCAATCCACTTTCAAGAATATAATATTCATTGGCCGTTTTTCCTTCTTCAAGAATGAAATCACCTTTCTGGAAAGATGTTTTTTCATGAGCCTGAAATATTTCAGCAAGCTCTTCCGGGAAAAAAAAGGGGAAATCATAGCAGGTTTCTAAAGCTTTATTGGTCATTGGTGTCATTTTTTTAAGTCTTTAAAAGTAAAATTTTTAATTGAATTAAAAGTAAAAAACATTAAACAAAGAATATAATATCTTTATAAAAAGCCATGTATTACACTATAATAAATACTACTTTAAGACCAAATATTTTTAAACAGTCATTTTAAAACCACCCCGTCAAAAATTCTTTGAATTCTTGCCACCCTTCCGGAGGATGGGAATGGTAAAACATTTAGTCGACGGTAATAGAATGATAAAACTTTTGCTTTAAAATAAAGAAAGCTGGATCGCTTTTGGAGGATTAGGTTTCTGGGCATCTCCAAATACGGTTTTTCCACCTAAACGCCATGAGTTTTGTCTTTCTTCTTCAATGACCTGCTGGATATCAAAATCCGGAGTGAAATCCTTTTCTGCTTCAGCTACGATCTGATGAAGCTTATTTAAAGAGTTTAATTTATCAGAATTTCCCAGTTTGGACTTTTCTATTCCTTTTCTGAGAATGCTGATACTTTCATCATAAGTATTAATCGGAACAGGGAAAGGATGTCCGTCTTTACCGCCATGAGCAAAGGAAAACCTTGCCGGATCAGCAAATCTTGAAGGCGCTCCGTGAATCACTTCACTTACCAAAGCTAATGACTGCATGGTTCTTGGTCCTACTCCTTCCAACATCAGCAAGTCTTCAAAATTCTGAGGCTGCTGTTCTCTGGTAACGTATAAAAGTGCTCCCAATCGTTTCAAATCTACATCAGAAGCCTGAACATCATGATGAGCAGGAAGAATCAGTCTTGCAAAATCCTTCATAATCTCAGCCGAATCGGTATGGGAAATATCCAGAATGCCTTTTCTGTTTTCTGAAGCTTCGGTATCAGTAAGGTTAAGAATTCGACCTCTTGAAATTCCATTGATTCCTGTGTGAGGTTTTTCTACAAATGAAGTGATGTTTTCGGAATGCCAGTGATATCTTCTTGCTGTTCCATCAGATTCATGCATTCCCTGTTGAATGACGCTCCAGTTTCCGTTATCTGACAGAATAAAATTGTGCAGATATAGTTGATAACCATCCTGAATGGCTGTATTATCTACTTTTGCAGAAAGTTTGCTGGCTCTTACAAGATCTGTCCCGTTCAATCCGGTTTTATCTGCAATCCTGATCAGTTCTGATGGAGTCTCACGGGAGAATTTCCCTTTTCCACCACAGATATAAAGTCCCAGAGATTGTGAATTAGGGTTAATAGAACGTTTCAATGCTCCCATAACGGAAGTGGTAATTCCTGAAGAATGCCAGTCCATCCCCATCACCGCACCAAAACTTTGAAACCAGAATGGATCTGCTAATCGACGCAAAACCTCATCTTTACCGTAATCCATCAGAATAACTTCAATAATGGACAGTCCCAGAACAGACATACGCTCATACAACCATGGCGGTACTTTGCCATAGTGAAGAGGTAAATCTGCTGTTCCTGAACGTTTCATTCTATTATTAAAATGTAAAGGTAAGTTTTATTCCCCTTATTTTTTAATGATCCGAATCATTAATTATTGGATAAGGCTTGTAAAGGAGAAATTGACATCACGCATTTCCAGTTCATTTTTGCTGGATTCCAGCTGTGCTTCTCCAGCATAAAGAAACATCTCTTTTTCGTAAGCGTTAATGGCTTCGGATATAGTTTGATAGGCTCCTTCAGTTAAATTCTCCGATAAAATTAAAGCATCCATCAGTCCGCTGTTCACTCCCTGTCCTGCAAAAGGAGGCATAAGATGAGCAGCATCCCCAATCAGGGTTACAGGTAAAGGGCGATTATTTTTCCAGGGTTTGTCTAATGGAATTTTCCTTGTCGGCAACCCTACAAAAAAAGAAGTTGAAAGAAATAACTGCTGATACAGCTCATTCCATGAAGACAATCTTTCAGAAAGAAACTGGCGTACCTGTTCCGTATCTTTAAAATCCAAATTACAGCCCTCTTTCCATTCCTCAGGCTTTTTGAATATGACTCCATACGTCAAAGCTCCGTTATTATAAGGATTGGCTACCAATAAATTTCCTTCAAACGCGGCCATTGGTCTTTTCCCCTCACACCAGTTGAAAAATTCGGGACAAGCTTTTTCAGGCTGTGGAACATCTCCCTGAATGATAAAAGTTCCGGTTTCTTCCACTTCTGCTTCCGTGGCGTATTTTCTTACTTTGGACATTCCACCATTGGCACCAATAACAAGATCCGCAGTCACATCAGGTTTATCTTTAAAATGAAGCAGCCATTTTCCGTCATGTTCTTCCATTCCGGTAAAATTCATTTCCCAGATTACGGTATCATCTGCCAGACTGCCAAGCAGCATTTCTCTCAGATGATTTCTGTTGATTTCAGGATTTTCATATTGATTTTCGGGAGTAATTTCTTTTGTAAACAGAACATTTCCCTGTTCATCGGATATTTTTATTCCCATAGGTAAGGCTGTAGCATAATATTGATCCAACAGACCCGCTTTTTTAATGGCTTTCTGTCCTGATTCTTTATGAAGATCCAATGTACCGCCCCAGACTCTTGTCTGTGCATTCAGATCTCTTTCATAAACATTTACTTCAACGCCTTTTTGCTGTAATAAGACTGCCATGGTTAAACCCACTGGGCCTGCGCCGATGATGGCTACTTTTTTATGATTCAGCACCATAATTTTGTGATGTATTTATTATGTCACAAAATTCAGGAATGCAGTTGTATCATGCTTGTACAAATGCGACAAAATCATTGCTTATCGCTTGTTTTCTTTTTCTTGCTTCTCTTGCAAAAGCTGCGGGTGTAGAACCGCTGTATCGTTTAAATTCTCTGCTTAAGTGAGATTGATCGGTGTATCCAAATTCCTGTGCGAGTGCCGCAATAGAAGTTTCAGGAGCATCCCATAAGCGGTTTCTTATCTGTTCAAAACGCATAATTCCGGATACATCTTTTACAGTGTGTCCCGAAGACTGTTTGAATTTTCTTTCTAATGTCCGAACTGTTGTATGGGCAGAATCAGCAACTTGATTTACTGGAATAGCTCCGTAATTTTTTCTCATAGCCGCACCGGCTTTGAAAAGCAGGCTGTCTATGGTAATCTGTGAGTGTAATTTCAGAAAATATTGTTCTACCTGAAAGATAGCGTCCTCTATTTTTCCCCGAGTAATAAAGTCATTCAAGGCAGATTGAAGCTGTGCAACGGGATGTTCAAACCTATGAACTCCGTTTTCTGTTTTTTCTGATGAAAGTCCCAATAAGTCAAAAACTGCCCATGGAAAACACCTGATTCCGATGATTTCCAATTGATTTTGAGCATGAAAAAGAGCAGGCTGATTGAGTAATCCCATGATAAACGGAGAAGGTAAAGCCTGCAAAATTCCCTGATGAGAAATACTGCATCCGCTGCCAAAGTGAAAGATAATTTCGGCATAACCATCCGGCAGTACTGTAAATTCTGACAGTTCTTCTCCATAATCTCTTCTGTTATACCAAAAACATTTTATGGTATCCCGGAGTTCTTCCGGGACTTCAAATTCCTGATGTATATTTGAAAACATAATTTACTAAAAATCAGTTATGTTGTTTGAGTGGAATCATTCATGTGAATACAATTGCAGGTCTTTGTGTTTTGCCTCATCATATTCTTCTTCGAAAGTGATTGTATTCCCAAAAGGATCAGTTACCGTAAAGGATATAGCGCCATAAAACGTTTTTTCGAGTCCCGGACGGTTGTATTTATATTTTTTTTCAATCAGTTCCTTATGATATTCCGGAACGCCTTCACCCCAGATCGACACCTTTGTTCCAGGTGTTCCATCCCCATGATGTTCACTTAAATGGAAAATGATATTCTCTTTTTTCACTTCCATATAAACAGGTGTATTTTCATCAAAATAATGTTCCCATACAATTTCAAATCCCAGCCAGTCTACATAAAATTCTTTTGTTTTCCGATAATCGAAAATTCTTAATACAGGAATAATTCTATCTGCTTTCATTGTACTTTTATTTATTGGTGAGACAGTATATTAATCAGTTTCTGAAATGGATCTTTAACGAAAAATCTGCGGACTCCCCAGTCTTCATTGGTGAGTTCGTAAGTGATTTCAAAGCCGGCATTTTTCATTTTGTCAAAGACTTCATCCACATTATCTACTTCAATGGAAAGATCAGGAACTTCTGTATCGTTTCCTCCCTGTTCAGCAAAACTGATCTGAACTTTTGCCTCCTCGTTATTACCCAATGTTTTGATCCATCCATGATCCATCAAAACATCCAGTTCCAGAATATCCTGATAAAACTGATTGGCTCTGGAAAGATCACTTGTATTGATATTGGCTACTATTCTTTTTACCATTTCTAAAGTATTTTTTCATTAAAAAAAGCCTTGTGAAATTACGTAAAATTCACAAGGCTTAATCAATTATTGTACTGTATTTTGTATTAAACGGAAGCAGCTGCCTCTAAAATTAATTGAGTAACTTCTTCCGGATGTGATGCCAATGAAGCGTGTCCTGCATCTAAAGAGATTATTTTCTTTGGTTCAAGGCGTTCTGCCATTTCTTTTTCTGTTTCTGCAGGGATCATACGATCCTGCAAAGAGATCTGATACCAACTTGGGCGCATTTTCCATGCCGGTTCACCTGCTACATCACCAAAACATTGTCCGTGAATAGGTTTTTGTGATAATGACATTACCAAAGCTTTTTCATCGTCTAAGTCCTGACAGAAAGCAGATTTAAATTCATCATATTTAATCCATAAAAAACCTTTGTTATCAGGATAAATACTTGCTCCACCTGGAGATTCTCTTCTTCCTAACAGAGATCCCAGACTGTCTCCTGCATCTGGCGCAAAAGCCGCAATATAAACCAGCCCTGCAACTTTATCATGATGTCCGGCTCCTGAAATAACAGCACCACCATAAGAGTGTCCTACCAGAAGTACTTTCCCTTCCTGGGCATCAATAAGATCTTTTGTCTTGTTAATATCGTCCTGTAACGATGTTAATGGATTCTGAACACTTCTTACTTTATACCCTGCTTTTGTCAGTGAAGGGATAATGTACTGCCAGTGTGATCCGTCTCCCCATGCTCCGTGTACCAAAATAATGGTTAAATCTTTTTGTTCCATAATGATTGTGTTAAAATTTGATGATGTTTGATGATGATAAAGCTACGGTTTAAAACATCAGTGAACGTTAACTTAAGTTAATTAACGATACGGCTTCTGATACGGCTGAGTGACTGTTCTGTTACGCCAAGGTAACTGGCAATGTGTTTCTGGGCAATTTTCTGAAAGAGTGCAGGCTGTTTTTTAACTAAATTGAGATATCTGTTTTCTGGGGAAAAGCATAAAAGATCATCGATTCGTTTTTTGGCATCCAGATAGATCTTTTCACTCATCATTCTCCCGAATTGCTGCCAGTAAGCTTCTTTCTTGTATAAATCCTGCAGACTATCTTTACTCAGCAGTAAAATTTCACAGTTTTCCAGCGCCTGAATATTCATATTAGATACAGTATCGCAGAGAATACTTTCATAATCTGTAAAAAATTCATTCTCAAAATAGAATCCGAAATTGATTTCACGTCCCTGATCGTTGATGTAAAAAGATCTGATGGTTCCTTTTTTAATAAAGCCCAGATACTTGCATTTTTCACCTTGTTTCAGAAAAAAATCAGATTTTAAAAGTTTTGTATCGTGAAGTAAAGTGTAGAATTCTTCAAAGTGATCTGAATCTACCTGAAAAAGTTCTCCATATTTCTTATAATTATTTGACGTCATTTGGTGTGATTTGATTAGGTGTTATATTCAAAAAAAGCCTCGCAAAATTTACATTCACAAGGCTTTTCTACAAAAATTATTTTATTATTTCAATGCTGCCAGAGCGGCATCATAATTAGGTTCATTGGCAATTTCCGGAACCTGCTCTGTATAAACTACTTTATTGTTTTCGTCTGTTACAATCACGGCACGGCTCAATAATCCTTTCATAGGAGAGTCTGCGATAGTCACTTCATAATCATCTCCAAAACTGCTTCTGAAGTCTGAAAGTGTTTCCACATTATTCAATCCTTCAGCTGCACAGAATCTTCCTAATGCGAATGGAAGGTCTTTAGAAACATTGATGATAACCGTATTATCAAGTTTTGAAGCCTCTTCATTGAATTTTCTGGAAGAAGCAGCACAGGTAGGTGTATCAATGCTTGGGAAAATATTGAATACTTTTTTCTTTCCTGCAAAAGTTTCAAGAGTTTTTACAGCCAGCCCTGAATCTACCAGTGTAAAGTCTTTTACTGTAGTTCCTACTGATGGCAATGTTCCTATTGTGTGTACTTCGTTTCCTTTTAAAGTGATTGTCGTGGACATAATATTATTTTTAAAGTTTTTCAAATTTAATCAAAAAAGAAAATTTTATCCGTTTTATTATGGTTAAATTAATCTTAAAGTGAAAATAAAATTTATCCATTTGATAATCAAGTTTCCAAACAAAAGTTCACTATTTCCATACTCTAAAAAATGAAGATTTTATGGGCAAAAAGTTCAGCTTATGAAAATTGTAAAATTGTTTTTAAAATAATTATGAAAGGAAGTGAAGCATAAATTATACAGATATAAAATTAAAGAGTCAAAAGCGTGTTTTTTTTATGGAAATATCTTAAATAAAACAATGATATTTACTAAATTTGTGGGACTTAAAATTTCAAATAAAAAATAACAGTATAATGTCAGAAAAATCAAAAATCTATTACACACTTACTGATGAAGCTCCAATGCTGGCTACTCACTCGTTTTTACCTATCGTAAAAGCTTTCACAAAATCAGCAGATATCGAAATTGCAGTTCCGGATATTTCTCTGGCAGGAAGAATTTTAGCTAACTTCCCTGAGTTTTTAAAAGACGATCAAAAAATCGGTGATGCTTTGGCAGAATTAGGAGAATTGGCAACACAACCTGATGCAAACATCATTAAGTTACCTAACATTTCTGCTTCTGTACCTCAATTGGATGCAGCTATTGCTGAATTACAAGGTAAAGGTTTCGCAGTTCCAAACTATCCTGCAGAGCCTAAAAATGACGAAGAAAAAGCAATCAAAGCTAAATATGCGAAAGTATTAGGAAGTGCTGTAAACCCTGTATTAAGAGAAGGAAACTCTGACAGACGTGCTCCAAAAGCTGTTAAAAACTATGCAAAAGCAAACCCTCACAGAATGGGTAACTGGGCATCTGACAGCAAAACTGACGTAGCTCACATGAACAATGGTGATTTCTACGGTACAGAAACTTCTACAACATTAGAAAATGCTACAAAATACAGAATCGTATTCAAAGGAAACGACGGTTCTGAATCTGTATTAAAAGATTTCGCTGGTCTTCAGGCTGGTGAAGTAATTGATTCTTCTGTAATGAACTTAAATGCATTAAGAGTATTTGTTCAGGAAGCAATTGAGGAAGCTAAGAAAAGAAATGTACTTCTTTCTGCCCACCTTAAAGCGACAATGATGAAAATCTCTGACCCAATTATTTTCGGGGCTATCGTTGAGACTTTCTTCAAAGAAGTATTCACTAAATATGCTGAGACTTTCAAGTCTTTAGACATCAATCCAAATAACGGTCTTGCAGATCTTTTCGACAAAATCAAAGGAAATGCTCAGGAGGCTGACATCAAAGCTGATATTGAAAAAGCTCTTGCTGAAGGACCTAGAGTGGCAATGGTAAATTCTGACAAAGGAATTACTAACTTCCACGTACCTTCTGACATCATCGTTGATGCC
Organism: Chryseobacterium indologenes; assembly: GCF_002025665.1. GTDB lineage: Bacteria > Bacteroidota > Bacteroidia > Flavobacteriales > Weeksellaceae > Chryseobacterium > Chryseobacterium metallicongregator. The sequence goes on from NZ_CP018786.1 coordinate 3,078,945, forward strand.
TCTATGGCTGCTCTTGTAAGAGGTGGAGGTAAAATGTGGAATAAGGACGGAAACGAAGAAGATACTGTTTGTATCATCCCAGACCGTTCTTATGCAGGTTTCTATCAGTCTGTAATTGACGATATGAAAGCGCATGGAAAATTAGACCCTACCACTATGGGATCTGTTCCAAACGTAGGTTTAATGGCTCAAAAAGCTGAAGAATATGGTTCTCATGATAAAACTTTCCAATTAGCAGCTGACGGAACTGTAGAAGTTCAGGATGAGGCTGGAAACGTTCTTCTTTCTCAGAAAGTAGAGAAAGATGACATCTTCAGAATGTGTCAGACTAAAGATGCTCCTATCCAGGACTGGGTAAAATTAGCGGTAAACAGATCAAGATTATCTGATACTCCTGCGATCTTCTGGTTAGACAAAGGAAGAGCTCACGACAGAGAAATCATCAAAAAAGTAGAGAAATATCTTGCTGATCACGATACAACAGGTCTTGACATCAGAATCCTTGATGTAAAAGATGCTATGACAGAAACGTTGAAGAGAGCTAGAGAAGGTAAAGATACAATCTCTGTTTCCGGAAACGTATTGAGAGATTATTTAACAGACCTTTTCCCAATCCTTGAGCTGGGTACTTCTGCAAAAATGCTTTCTATTGTTCCATTAATGAACGGTGGTGGTTTATTTGAAACTGGTGCCGGAGGTTCTGCTCCAAAACACGTTGAGCAGTTCTTAGAAGAAGGATATTTAAGATGGGATTCTCTTGGTGAATTCTTAGCACTTCAGGCTTCTTTAGAGCACCTTGCACAAACTCAGGGGAACACGAAATCTCAGGTTCTAGCTGACGCATTGGATGAGGCTAATGCTAAATTCTTAGCTACAGACAAATCTCCTGCAAGAAAAGTAGGTCAGATTGATAACAGAGGTTCTCACTTCTATTTAGCAATGTACTGGGCTGAAGCGTTAGCTAACCAGACTGCAGATGCTGAATTGGCAGCTCAGTTCGCTCCTGTTGCTCAGGCAATGCAGGAAAACGAAGAGGTAATCAATGCTGAATTAATTGGTGCTCAGGGTAAACCTCAGAACATTGAAGGGTACTACAAAACTGATACGTATAAAACGTATGCAGCAATGAGACCTAGCACTGTTTTAAATGAAATCATTGACGGAATCTAATTTTCGTTCTGATATACAATTAAAAGCTCCTTTTTTAAGGAGCTTTTTTTGTGGATATCATCTCCATGTTAAAACCACCCCGTCAAAAATTCTTTGAATTTTTGCCACCCCTCCGAAAGAGGGGAATACTGAACACATACTTACTCATCAAAGTCCAGCGCTCCCTAATCCCTAATCCCTAATCCCTAATCCCTAATCCCTACAACCCGCTACCTATCCTCTACAATCACTCTTCTATGCTCTCTCCCCCAGTTGATCATTTCCTGGATGATATTTCCAAAAGTCCGGCAGTATTCTGTAGGTTCGTATTCTATTAAAACAGGAGTTTCCGGATAAACGGTGCGTTTTAGCAGTTTATTCAGTTCCATATCTTTCAGTTCTTTTGAAAGCATTCTGGTGGTAATTCCAGGAATACTGCGTTCAATTTCCCTGAACCGTCTGTTTCCGTTACACAGTGAATTGATCACGGGAATTCGCCATTTCCCTCCGATAAAATAAAGGGTATCCTGCAGGGCTCTAAGTTCTTCTGTCTGATCTCTTTCCATAGTTGCAAAGTTAAGTGATATCATTCGTTATACTGGTATACTCTGTGATACTGGTTACAAAAGTATATCATTTTGAAATAACTTTGTCAAAAAATTTTACAATGAAAAAATTAACCCATAAACTGGCTATCGTAACAGGAGGAAACAGCGGAATCGGATTCGCTGCCGCTAAAGGACTCATTTCAGAAGGAGCAACCGTAATCATCACCGGAAGACGGAAAGAAGCTGTAGAAAAAGCAGCTCAGGAGCTTGGAGCAATCCCTTTCATCGCAGATCAGGCTAATCTTGATGATATTGATCTGTTGAAGAAAGAAGTAGAGAAAAAGTTCGGTAAGGCAGATATTCTGTTTATCAATGCAGGAATAACCGGAACTCTGACACCTATTGAAAATATGGATGTTGAAAATTTTGATCAGGTGATGAACATCAATTTCAGGGGAGCCTATTTTACGCTAAGCAAATTCATTCCTTTATTGAATGATGGAGCATCTGTTATCTTTTTATCTTCTATTGTTGCTTCTACCTATAAGCCGAACAGTTCTGCTTATCAGGCAAGCAAAGCCGCGTTGAATTCCATTGCCAAAACAGCAGCAGCAGAATTAGCTCCCAGAAAAATCAGAGTGAATATGATAAGCCCCGGTCCTATACAAACCGAAATTATGAACAAAGCTGGATTGGATGAAGAAACCTTAAAAAATCTTACCAGCCATCTTATTGCCCAGATTCCGTTGAAGAAAATGGGGACAGCTGAAGAAGTTGCAAAGCTGGTTACTTATTTATCAGATAACGAATCTTCCGGGTATATCACCGGAACTGAAATTATAATAGACGGTGGTATTACTTTATAAACTACAGTCTTCATCAAATCCCGGTAAAACAATTGCCGGGATTTTTCATGTGTATTTTCGGGGTTAAAAATTCAGGATTCGCCTTTTGATTTGTCCGGATCAGCCTGTTTTCCGTTTCACAACATACAATACCCACCTACTTTTGATCCAGAAAAATAAAACAATACTCATTATGGATATCGTAAAGAAAAAAAGAAATCCCATTGCCATTGTCTTTCTGGCTATACTAGGAATCTTCGGAGGGTTGCAGCTATTCAGCAGACCTTTGGAAGGAAAACCGGTTACAGGAAAGATTGAAGCCCCAAGGGAAGTGATAAGTATTCTTGAAAACTCATGTTTCAGCTGTCATTCCAATCAGCAGAATTTAAGCTGGTATGATAAAATAGCTCCTGTTTCATGGGCTGTGAATAAAGATATTAAAAGAGCCAGAGAAGTCCTGAACTTTTCAGAATGGGGAAAATCTCCTGCTGAAAATCAAGGAAAAATGTACGCCATTCTCAATATGATGCAAAGCGGAAAAATGCCTCTTCATGAATACACGCTGCTGCACCCTTCTGCTAAAATAACAGAAAAAGATATTGAAACAATTAAAAAATATACGCTTTCACTATCCTCAGTACAGCCATCAGCTCAAACAAAGATGAAAACACCTCAAACTGTATCAACTCCAGCATCAGCAAAGTTTCCGGTTTCTCCCAATGGAGTTCAATACACTCCTGATTTTAAAAACTGGAAGGTCATCAGCATGAGTACTCTTTTTGATAATTCTATCCGTGTAATTTATGGAAATGATATTGCTGTGAAAGCCGTGGAAACAGAAAACTTTCATCCATGGCCAGATGGAAGTATAGTCGTAAAATCGGTATGGAAACAACAGGAATTTCCTAACGGAGAAATCAGACCCGGGAAATTTATCAATGCACAGTTTATGGTAAAAGATTCTAAGCAATATCAAGATACTGAGGGTTGGGGATTTGCAAAATTCTCCGGAGAAGATCTCCATCCAACAGGAAAAACAGCATCTTTCGCCAAAGAATCATGTATTGCCTGTCACAGACAATTGGCTGAAAAAACAGGTTATCTGTTTGATGTTCCGATGAAAGTCAATACCCAAAGATTAATCCAAAATTTACAGAAAAAATGAAAAATACGATCTTCATCTTACTGGTAAGTCTTATTGCTATTACCGCTTGCAGCAAAAAAAACAATGATACAAATAATGGTCTTTCGAGGATTGTTTTTGATCCTGGCCATCTGAAATTCATCTCCAACTCTTTAAACCCTAAGAACAAAACCATGTCGGCTTTATATGGAAATGAAAAAGCTTTGGAAGCTTTATCAAAGGAAAGCCAGACCCCTGAAGCAGGTGCTGTCATGAAACTGGTAACCTGGAAATATCATGATAATCCTCAATACATTGGTGGAACCATCACCGGAGAATTGGTAAGTATTGAAACTGTTCAGGCTGACAATGCCGGAAACGTTTCTTATGATCTTAAAAATGATCTTTCACAAAACAGTCCTCTCAATAAAAAAGAAAGAGTACAGTATTTTATGAGTTACCGCCCTGCAAGCAGGCCTTAATAAAAAACTACAGTTTCACTATTTATCATAATATTTTAAATAAAAAAGATTAATTTAACCTTTTCAAATCAGCAGATTTCATGCAACAGCAAAAAATTAAAATCTCACAATCCATTATCTGGATAAGCTCCATTTTCCTGGGTATTTTATCATCCGTACCTCAGCTGGCATCCCATCAATTCAACTGGAAAGAAGCCGTGGTAAACTCAGCCATTACAGCAGCATTTTCTGTGATCATGTGGTACATTAATATTTATATGCTGAACCGCACGAAAAAACGAAGACAGCATATTTCTTATTCGAGACTGATGGTGGTACTCGCTTTTGGGATGGTAATTATGTTTGGTCTGGCATGGATTCAACAGCTGATTCTCTCCCATATTAATTTTGGTCCGGTGATGCTGATGATTGAGGTAAGAGGAATTCTGATCAATCTGGTGTGCTATATGTTCCTGAACCTACTTCAGAATAATTACACAGGACAACAGGTACAGCTTGAACTGGAAAAGGTAAAAAGCGATAATTTAGGAGCTCAGTATGAATTGTTAAAGCAGCAGATCAATCCACACTTTCTGTTCAACAGTCTGAATACGTTAAAACTAATGGCCGAAACGCGTGATGAAGAAACTGTTGATTTTATTGTAAAACTATCTGATTTTTACAGATTTACTCTTGAAAGCAGAAAACTGGATTTAATCAGCGTTCAGGAAGAAATGAGAATAGTAGATTCTTATCTGTTTCTTCAGAAAGCCCGTTTTGGAGAAGGAATTAAGTTTACCAACGAGCTTGGAACAGAAACCGCTCAAACTCTTATTCCTCCTTTTACGCTTCAGCTTTTGGTGGAGAACTGTATCAAACATAATATTGTTTCGCAGAGCAGACCATTACATATTAAAATTTATACTGCTGATAATCATATTGTGATCGAAAATCCTATCCAGCGAAAAGTAAACCCCGAAGATTCTTTGGGAGTTGGGCTGGACAACATTAAAATGCGCTATAAACACTTGCTGGAAAAAGATATCATCATTAATTCAGACGAAAAAACGTTTCAGATAAAACTACCATTAATCCATGAATATAATCATTATTGAAGATGAATTCCGGGCAGCGAAATCTCTTCAGAATTTAATCTCAGACCTAAAACCGGACTCAAAAATACTGGGTGTTTATGACAGTATTGAAACAAGTATTGAAGGCTTAAAGGAAATCAAACCTGATCTTATTTTTATGGATATCCATCTTTCGGACGGACTTTCCTTTGAAATTTTCAAATCGGTTGATATTACCTGCCCTGTGGTTTTTTGTACTGCTTTTGATCAGTATATGCTGGATGCTTTTAAAAGTAAGGGAGTTGACTATGTTTTAAAACCATTTTCAAAAGAAGATATTGCCGAAGCCCTGAGAAAAGTTGACGAACTGAAAAAATTCTTCCAGAAAAATGATCTTCCGGATCTGGAATCGATCATACAGAAAATGAATCAACCTACAGGTAAAAGCAGTTTTCTGGTTTTTAAAAATCAAAAATATACAACGATTCCTACAGAAGATATTGCCTATTTTTATATCCATAATGAGATTACTCATCTTGTTACGTTTGCCAAAGAGCAGTTTCCTCTTACCCAACCTTTGGGCCAGGTAGCAGAACAGGTTTCTGACAAGCAGTTCTTCAGGGTTAACCGCCAATATCTTGTTAATTTTAAAGCGATTAAGGAAATGGAACATTATTTTCAGCGTAAAATACTGGTAAAGCTTACCATTGAAACCCCTGAAAAACTTTTGATTAACAAAGAAAAGACCCATAGTTTTTTCACATGGCTGGAGGATAGGTAAAGGAGAAAGGAAGCTGGAGGTTGGATGCTGGAAGTACTTGAAGGCATTATGATCTATAAAAGTCTTATTTAAATAAATTATAGCCCTGATTGAGATGATCAGGGTTTTCTTTTGTTTTAATTTTTTAAGCTTCGTTGCTCATATTTTTACTATCAAAAAATATAAACATCAATTCCTCTTTGCACTCCAAAAACTTCCTTCCTCCCTCTTCCAGCATCCAGCCTTAAAATACTTCCCCTCACAATTTCCGGGTTCACCTCTTAATTTGTCCGGTTGAGCTTTTTTTGCATTTTTTTGCCTTTTCGAAGTATCTACTTTTGAATCAAATTAAATGACATGATACTAAAAAACTTAATCACAGTAAGCGCTTTCACAACATTACTATTTGCTACCTCAGCATTTATTCATCAAAATAAAGAACAAAAGACATCACAATCTCAAGCTTCTGAGAATAATGGATTTGCTGTTTTAGAACTTTTTACTTCAGAAGGCTGTTCAAGCTGCCCTCCTGCTGATGAGCTGATGGGAAAAATTGAAAAAGAATATAAGGACGAACCTGTATATCTACTCTCCTACCATGTGGATTACTGGAACCGCCTTGGATGGAAAGACCGATTCAGCAGTTCTGAAAACTCTCAACGACAACAACAGTACAGTCGTATATTAAATTCACAGGTTTACACTCCACAGCTGGTAGTCAACGGACAAAAGGAATTTGTAGGTTCTGATGAGGGCAATATCAAAAATGCTATTCAGGAAGCTTTGTTTGCCGCTAAAAAAACAAATGTAGAATTATCTGCAAATGTTTCACAGAATAAAATTGATGTGCAGTATAAAACGTCTTCCCTTGATCCTCAGAGCATGCTTCTGGTTAATCTGGTTGAAAAACATTCTTCCACTCAGGTAGGAAAAGGTGAAAATGAAGGACGTCATCTGCATCACTGGCAAATCGTACACCAGCAAAACCAGATCTCGCTGAATAAGCAACAGGGAGGAACAACAACATTCAAACTTCCGAAAGGTTTTTCACCACAGAACTGGGAAGTCATAGCCTTTATTCAGAATGTTAAAACCGGAAAAATTTCAGGATCAGCAAAAACAACTTTTCAATAATTTTTTACATCATTAACAATTAAAATTACTACAACAATGAAAACAAAAACAACAAAAATCATCTATTGGGCAGGAGCCATTTTTATGTCACTTTGGTTTGGAGCTAGTGGTTTCTTTGAACTTACAAAAAATCCGGTTGTATGGGACATTACCCAACAGCTTGGCTATCCTCCTCATTTTATTTATATATTGGGTGTTTTTAAAATTGCAGGAGTTCTGGTTCTTCTTCTTCCCAATAGATTATTAAGACTGAAAGAATGGGTATTTGCAGGAATGTTCTTTGATATTCTCTTTGCTTTCTTTTCAAAAATAGCGGTACTTGGTTTTCCGTCTACAATAGATGCTATAGTCGCTTTTTCTGTGCTCACAATGACTTATCTGATGTTCAGAAAACTCTATTCTCCTGAATTGATATTCGGAGAGGCTTAATGATAAACTCTAATTTTTTCTTATGTTAAAACAGATCCTCTCGTTGCCCGGGAGGATCTGTTGTGTAAAGCTAATGATCAATAAGTTTTGGTTAAAACCGAATGAATAAATATCTATTAAAAAAGCGGACTAAAGTCCGCTTCTATTGATTGGATTATGCGCATGATTAACCATTCCGTTTAGTTAACCACCCCGTCAAAAATTCTTTGAATTTTTGCCACCCCTCCGGAGGAGGGGAATCCTAAGCTCCTCATTACTATTGATTGAGATCACTCGTTTCTATTTATCCCCCCTAATCCCTAATCCCTGCCACCTATTACCTATTACCTATTACCTATTACCTAATTCATAAAACTTTCCGGAAACCATTCAAATGCGCCGGATTTTGTTTTTGTAAATCCAAGTCCAGGCCATGGTAAATGACTGGCAAATGCTCTGGTCTTAGTTTCTGCCAACTGCTGAAGATTTTTTCTTCTTGAAGCGGTTGCAATATCCAGATCAGTGTCTCCGGAAAAACCCCAGTCAGGATGAGGAAAAAGAATGATATCAGAATGGATAAGGTCAGCAATATACAATAGCTTTTCATTCCCCGAAGATATTGTGGTAATGGTTAAACCTGGGGTATGACCGGGAGCCAGCTGAAAACTGAAATACTTATACAGCGGATTCTCAAAATCATAGAACTTCAGTTTCGGCTGAATGGTCTTTAATATGTTTTGAAGAGCAGGAATAATCTGATTGAGAACTTCAGGGTTATTTTTCAAAGCACTGTTATTAAAATCTTTAAGGGAAGCTTTCATCCAGAAATCATGTTCAATTTTTGAAATGAAAATATTGGCATTCGGAAAAACCAGATTCTGTTTTTTATCGATAACGCCCCCAATATGGTCAGGATGTGCGTGAGAAATAAAAATATCGGTAATGTCTTTTGGAGAGAACCCTGCTTTTTGAAGGCTTTTTAGTAAAAATCCGGTTCTTTCATCAGCAAAATTCCCCATTCCGGCATCCATCATAATAAGCTTATCTTTTGTTTTAATCAAAAGGATATTCATCGCCAGATCAATATAATGATCCGGTCTGAAATGATCTTTAAGAATCGATTTCAGTTCCGAAACATTGGCTCTCGGAGCAAATGTGTTCACATTTTCTTCACGGATATACCCATCGGTAAGTACAAATAAATCAAGTTCTCCAAGCTTTAATTTTTTAAAACCGGAAAGATCATCTTCAGTTTTTTCAATAAAGGATTTCTTTTCTGCCATTAAACCGGAAAAAGGGATCATACTTAATGTTCCCGCTAATAATCCGTTCTTTAATAATTCTCTTCTGTTCATAGCTTAGCTCTGTTCATTTTAACTATCAAAACAAAAAACTGAGCTCCTTTCATGATCGGGAACTCAGTTTTTGTATTATAGTCTTTTAGTTATTGACCAATTTCATTGAACCTTCTGTATATCTTTCCCCTACGTTCGGGTATTTTTTCAGGATCGCATCAATGGTATCCAGATCTGATTGAGAAAGCTCAATATTGACAGCTGCAATATTTTCTTCAAGATATTTAATTCTTTTCGTACCAGGAATCGGGATAATATCGTCTCCCTGATTCAACACCCATGCCAGTGCAAGCTGAGTTCCTTTTACGCCTTTGGAAGCCGCCAACTCATTGATCTCATTAGCCAGTTTGGTATTATTTTCAAGATATTCTTGCTGGTAGCGTGGTAATGATTTTCTAAAGTCATCATCACCCAAATTCTGCACCTCATAAATATTGGTAAAAAGACCTCTCGCCAACGGTGAGTAAGGAACTAAAGAAATTCCAAGCTCTCTGATGGTTGGTAAAATATCTTTTTCAACATCTTTCGTAAGGATGGAATATTCTGACTGTAATGCTGCAATAGGATGAATTTTGTTAGCTTTTCTGATGGATTCTGCAGAGGCTTCAGATAATCCGATATATTTTACTTTTCCGGCTTTCACCAACTCAGCCATAGCACCTACGGTTTCTTCTACAGGAACATTAGGGTCTACTCTATGGGCATAATACAAGTCAATAGTATCGATCTTTAATCTTTGGAGGCTTAAATCTACGGCCTGTCTGATCCATTCCGGAGAACCGTCGAAATACGTTCCGGGAGCTCCACTGTGGCTTGCTTTACCATCTTTAAACCTGAATCCAAATTTGGTTGCAATAAAAATCTTATCTCTGTTTGGGACTAAAACTTTAGAGATCAGTTTTTCATTTTCTCCATTGGCATACATATCTGCTGTATCCCAAAAGTTTACTCCTAAGTCCAATGCTCTGTGCAGAGTATTGATACTTTCCTGCTCGTCTGTAGGACCATAAGCAAAGCTCATTCCCATACATCCTAAACCGATTGCTGATAACTGTTCTTCTGTGTTTCCTAATTTTTTAAATTTCATGATAGGTATGATTTAATTTTATATGACAAAATTAGAACATCCGGAAACCTGCCACGATATAGAATTCAAACTAAAAATTATAAAATTCAAACAACATCCATTCTTAATGCATTGGGAGTAATTCCGGTCTGTTTTTTAAAGTAATTGGTAAAATAGGCAGGTTCTTCAAAGCCCAATCCATAGGCAATCTCAGAGATATTCCAGTCTGTATGTTTCAATAAGGCATTGGCTTCCTGAATAATCCTTCCGGTAATCTGCTGACTGGTTGTTTTCCCTGTAATCTCTTTTACCGAACGGTTTAAAGAATTCACATGAATGGAAAGAGTCTGAGCATAATCATTCGGAGTTTTTAATTTCAAAAAAGCCTCAGGGCTGTCGATAGGAAATTGTCTTTCCAATAGTTCCATAAATAAGGACGCTACTCTTTGTGAAGCATTCTGATAAGGCTCAAAACTTTCTGCCGGCTGCATTCTCATCGTTTCATGAATCATCAGATGAAGATATGCTCTCAGTATATCATACTTGTGAATATAATCCGACTGAATCTCAGTCATCATTTTGGTATACATCTCAGAAAGTATCTTCTGCTGTTCTTCATCGACAAAGAAAACCGGAGTTCCCCCAATTTTGAAAAGCGGAGAATCCTGAAGATTTCCTATACGACTTCCGTTATGCAGAAACTGATCGGTAAAAAGGCAGAACCAACCTTTCTGATCTTCATCATCCGCTTCCCAGGAATAAGGAATAATGGGATTGGAAAACAATAAGGCGGGACGATCTACTTTGATCCATTTATCAGCATAATGAAGTTTCCCTTTTCCAATGATGAGTGAAATCTTATAATAATCTCTCCTGCTGTAAGGAGTATGTGGAGAGCAATATTCCCGTGAAAAGACATTGAAGTGCCCCATTTTATTCACCCCAACACATTGTGATGCCAGGTTAGGAGCATTCCTTTCATAAAAACCATTCAGTGATTCGTGTGATTCCATAGATCAAAGTTATAAAAATCAAACAAATTAAATCATAATAATTACGGGATTAAAAAATTAAATGGCTGACAATCCTGCCAGCCATTTAAAAGTGAATATTGAGTTGATAATAATCTAATCCCAATCATCATCATGTCCGTGACCATGATGTTTATTTTGTTTTTTGTAGTATTTCTCCTGATTTTTATAATACTTCTCCTGTTGTTTACGGTATTTTTTATAATCGTTTTTGTTTCTTCCGTAAACAATTACAGGGTTTTGTCCTCTGTAGTATTTCTTTTTAAAGATGATGTACTTTTCTCTCCCCAGAATTCTTTCCAGCTCCGAATAACGGTCGTTTCTCCATCTTCCCGGCTCTACAACATACACTCTGTTCCATGTATCATAATCATGGTATCTGTCATTCAGCACATAGATCTGATTGGCTTGTGTTGTCGAAAGAACAAGGTCGGTAATCACTCTTTGCCAGTTGATATCTGAAATACTCCTTCTGTAATCATTATAATAATCTGACTGGGCATAACTTAAACTGAATGTCCCAACCAATAATGCTGTTAATATTAACTTTTTCATTTCATTCCACTTTAAAAATAATTATCAAGTGATAGTCAATTAAAGTGCCAATTTTTAATTACAAATACTAATATTTGTTAAGAAAAACTACAAACAACTGATTATCTTTGAAATATTTTCTTTTCTTTCATCAAATTATTGAGTGTTTATTATTTTAAAATAGAATTAAAAAGTAATTAGTTTCATTAGAAAATGAAAGTGAAAAACATTAATAATCAATGGATTGAAGGTTTAAATCTGGAGGTCTAAAATTTATATTTTTAAGTTTTGGCTAAAGCCAATGGATCAATATTTTATTGTTAGATGGGTTAAAAGCCACCTCTATTGAATTTTAACAACAACATCTTTTATCTTTTATCTTTTATCTTTTATCTTTTATCTTTTATCTTTTTACTATTTATGTTATAAAATTCGTTAAGATTCCTAAAAACTATTATTTCATATGTTTTAATTTCGTAATTTTAATGGAAAGAATATTTTTAAAGAAATCTTCTCAAATTATTTTTAATCAACCAAATCTTACATTGTTATGGAAAATATAAAGTTTCAGGTATCTCAATATCAGGATGAATTGCAGCTACTTATCGATGGGAAAAAGGCAGGTTATATGTCCATAGAGGTTGACGGAAGACTGCTTATTGTATATTATACGAAACTTGACGAAGAGCGTGAGGGAAAAGGATATGCTAAACTATTGCTGGATGAGCTGGTACGTTACGCCGAAGAGAAAGATTTGCTTGTAGACCCGGAATGTGATTTTGTAAGACAACAGTTTGAAAATCACCCCGCAAGATATAAAGAAATCTGGCATGCCTGATCAGCTTTCCCACCAGGCTGTAAATTGCTGTTCTGACTGATTCAGATGTACTACCTCGCCAATCATCGGAGTGAGGATATCCAGTTTTTTGTCTTTTCCAAGAGCCGTTATTTTTTGTAAAGGTTCATTCCATGGATGAAGTGCCAATGCAAATTTGGCAGCATGAACCGGGATAATACGTTCTGCTTTCAGATCAATAGCAGCCTGAACAACATCTTCCGGCAATGTATGGATATACCTCCATGCCTCTCCATATTGTCCATTTTCAAGAACAGCATAATCGAAAGGTCCATATTGCTCGCCTATTGTTTTAAAATGGGAATCATAGCCACTGTCTCCTCCTAAGAAAAACTTCCTGGTAGGTGTTATCAGAACGTAAGAACTCCAAAGCGTATCATTCTGCCTTATTCTTCTGCCGGAAAAATGTCTGGCAGGAGTAAAAACAATTTTTATATCATTTTTCAGAGCAACTTCTGTTCCCCATTCTTCTTCAATAAGCTTGTTTTCAGCATAGCCCCATCTTTCCAGGTGCGCTCCTACTCCCAAAGGAATAATAGCCATTCCTGTTCTTTCTTCGATAGATTTTACAGTTGGGTAATCCAGGTGGTCAAAATGATCATGCGTTATCACGAGATAATCAATGTTCGGAATATCTTCAGGTTTAAAAATATCTGATCCTTTGAAGGCTTTATTAAAGTACTTAAAAGGTGAACCATAAAGACTCAGGACAGGATCTATTAAAAAGGAAACTCCATCTGTCTGCAGATAATAAGAGGAATGTCCCAGCCAGATCAATAACTCCTCATTTTTATCAATATTTTTCAAATTGGTATGAAGAGAAGGAATGGCTTTTAAAGGTTTCAACAGCGGATCTTTCTTTCCTAAAAAAAAATCGTAGGTTACTTTTGACATTTTGTAGCCTTCTGTAATGGAAGGAGTATGACTGATATTCTGAAACTGTCTGTTTTTATAGAGTTTCGACTGTCTGATACGCTTCAGCCTCTTCCCTTTTGGCACTCCACCAAACGTCTTCATATTGATCACTATAAAAAAAGTAACCGTCAAAACAGCTACGCTCGTAATAATCCAGTAAATCATCTGTACAAAATAAATATCAAATGTATTGACTTTTGCTTTTAAATGAAAATTTATTCCATTTTACTCCGTTTTTTAACTAAATTTATCATGAATTTTTAAAAATTTATTACCCGTTTAGATCGGGATTAATTTTAAACTTTCTATTTTAGCACCCTAAAAAAACTCAGATACATTGAAAAATTATTCGGTAATATTTCTTCTCGCTATTTTTTCGTCTTGTGCCTCTATAAAAAAACACAACGAACAGCGGGCCTCATGTATTCCACCGGAGCAACTGAAAGAAGATGTGGATTTTGCGTATTCAAAATTACAGCAAATGCATCCTCAATTATACTGGTACATCCCCAAGAAAGAGCTGGAACGTAAATTTGACAGCCTTAAACAGACCATCACCGAGCCTCTTACTCCTCTTCAGTTTTATTTCAAGCTTCAACCTGTCATTGCAGGAATTAGAGAAGGACATCTTTCATTGAGAATTCCCAGAAAGAAATTTACCAAAAGTGAAATAAAAAGGCTGGAACATCAGAAAGGAATGTTCAGTCGTTTTGAATATTATATTTCAGGTGATCAGATGTATATTATTCAGAACAGGGATTCTATTGAACATATACAAACGGGAACTGAAATTTTATCCATCAATAATGTTCCTGTATCCTATTATATCAGGAAGTACAGAAGCCTTATCAGCAGTGATGGTGATAATACCACCTTTCATCCGTATTTTTTAAAAGACCTGTTCTTTAATTTTTATACTGCCGAAAATGGTTTTGACAGCAAAGCTACTCTTGAAACCCTTTATAAGGGAGAAAAAAAGACATATACCTTAACCAGAGAAACAAAATCTGATACTGATCTTGAAAAGGATAAGGAAATGCAGAAAAAAACACTGGAAAAGAAACTGAACGATTATGTAGCTTCCAGTAATTCCTATAACAGAAGTTTTAAATTTCTGGACAAAGACAGTACTATTGCTTATATTAAGGTGAAAAGCTTTTCAAGAGACTATTCGGATGAGTTTTATAAAAAGACTTTTGCCAAGATCAATGATGCAAAGTCTCCTTATCTTATCATCGATGTCAGAAATAACTACGGCGGCTCACTGTATGAAATCAATAATCTGTATTCGTATTTAGCGGATACTCCGTTTACCCTGATCAAACCCTCTCAGTTAACTTCAAGGAATGCTCCTTTACGCACCAATTATTTCAGGAAAAGTACTCCTTTAGAATATGCTCTTAAAAGTATTGCCTATCCGAGCTACTTTTTTGCACAGACTTTCAGTACGTATAAAAAGGATGGAAAGGTATTCTACAAAATGAAGGCTGACAAACCTACAAAACCTAAAAAGGATGCCTTCCAGGGAAAAGTTTTCGTACTGATTAACGGAGGAAGTTTCTCGGCATCTTCTATTATTACCGCCAAACTTAAAAATGATAAAAGAGCAACGCTTGTGGGAGAAGAAACAGGTGGTGCCAATGACGGAACTGTTGCCGGTTTTTATTCCTACCAAAAGCTTCCCAATTCTGAAATCAGGTTTCCAATAGGTCTACTTTTGGTACAGCCTAATATCAGTTTTTCAGACTCACGGAAAGGAGTTGTTCCTGATGTGACTATTACTGAAAGCATGCAGGATATTATTGACAAAAAAGATCCACAGCTGGATTGGATAAAAAACGAAATTGCCAAAGAAAAAGAACATAAAGGACGGTAATGAATATAGGTTCGGCGGGCTTTCAGCCCGCCGAACTCTTTTTATCTTTTTAATTCTTCCAAAAGATCTTCAATATATTGGATATATCTTCCATAGTAGCGTTGATACCAAAATCTTCCCATAATATAAAGCAAAAATAATCCTACGATTACTGTACTAATTAAGATCACCGCTATCTTCAATTCACTAAGAGGTTTTGGCCACGGAATAAACTCCAGGACAATAAGAATCTCACATACAAGAAACGGGGCAAAACTGATGTAATACGAGAGATAATACTGTTTATTAAGATTGAGCTGCATCACGAGATCTTTCAAAGAATCATAAGTTTTAGGTGCAGGATTACTGATTTCATTATACAGTTTAAAAAACTTACTAAAAAAGAAAACGGTAACCAAAAGCATGGAAGCAATTAATACCGTGATGTACAACTGAAGTTTGAATGGCCTGCATACAGCGCACACCAGAAAAGCGAAGACAAAGATTCCTATCATCCACCAGAATTCCACGCGCATATTTTTGCGTATCTTTTCAAGAGGAAGATTCAGTTTATTTCTCTGTTCTATGCTTATTTCGGGAGTTTCCTCCACAATATCTTCGTTCCAGGTATTTTTCAATTCATCGATATTCATGGGATTACTGATTTTAATGTTGGTTGGTTTTTATTTGGCTTAAGATATCTTTAAGTTTATTTTTGGCCCGGTTCATTTTCACTCTTGCATTACCTTCTGAGATTCCCATCTGTTCGGCAATCTGCTTTCCAGAAAAATCTTCCAGATAATAGAATATAAAAGCCTTGTCAATAGGATTAAGCTGATGGATTGCTTTATACATTTCAGCCAGACGTTCTTCTTTACGATCATCATAATCTTCCTGAATAATGATCTGATTAGAAAAATCTTCATGGGAAATAAAACTTCTTCTCTTTTCTGATTTCAGGAAAATAATTGCCGTATTCAAAGCAATTCTGTATAGCCATGTAGAAAATTCACTTTCGCCTCTGAAACCAGGAAATGCTTTCCAGAGCTGATAAGTGATCTCCTGAAAAAGATCATCACGGTCGTCTTTTTCAGTCATATACATTTTAGAAATCTTAAACAGGATTCCTTTATGCTGTTCAATTTGACTGATAAACTCTTGTTCTAATGAGGTCATAGCTTGTTACTCTATAGAGTTAGTTTTCGTTTAAAAAAATTGTTACAGATTTTTACAAAAGAAATAAAAAAACCCGACAGAAAAGTACTGCCAGGTCTCATTGTGTGTTTTTTAAGCTTTTTACTATTTACTCAGAATAGTATGAGTCGAAATAATTTTTTCTGACCTGATCAGTTAGTAGAAAAAAAGTAAAAATGTTACATCCAAAAAAAACAATAACCTGATATTTTTTCACATCAGGTTATTTATTTAAGTATTTAATTCTTTCATTATTTAAAATCTAAGAAATCATCTTTTTCAAGATAATGGTTCAGAGCAGTAATAAGCTGAGAAGAAGTAACATCAGCATGCTGCCTGAAAGCAAGATCCACCACATCCTGAATATTTTCATCTGAACATATATAATGAAGCTTGTTATGAAAAACAAAATCTGGTAAGATTTCATTATCATTCTCACCAATATCCAGAGGATCTCCGATAAAAACTTTCATTTCGGGTTTAAATTCATCTGTTGAAGAATAGACTGCATAATTATATTCCGGATCAAAGGATGCTTTCCTGTCCTGTTTGCTCTTTACTAACTCCAGAAATTCTTCTATAGAATACACTTGATTTTTAAAATCATCCATGTGATATTTTTTTACAACTCAATTTTCTAAAGATAGAAATTTTACAGAAGATAGCGTAATTTCTAATTCAGTTTATTTAAAGCTCTCTGTAATGATCCGATATCCAGAAAATCAAGTTTTGCACCTACTATGATAATGATCAAAAGAACAATTGTCAGAAATAAAATGATAAAAAAATACATGGATACAAACCATATGACGGTATTCAGGACATTTCCTTTAATCCCCATTTTATTCATAAAAAATTTCTGTGAGCGTTCAAACCACGTTTTTCTCTTGTCAGGTTTTGGACTTACTTCAATTCCGTTAAGTTCATCTACCAAACGTACCACATCATCAATATACCTTCCGTACATATAATAGATCCAGTATTTGATGATAAAAGCAATCAACAGAAGAGTAATCAGAAGGCTGATTCCGAAAATTGCGAGGTTATACTCCCTGTCAAAATGAAAATTGATCTGGATCAGAGATAAAAGAAACCCAAGCGGGATATAAGCAATATAATAGGAAATATAAATTTGTTTCGAGATGAGAAGCTGCGTCTTAAGAGTAAACAAATCATAATTTGTATTCGTACTGTTTTTTCTGAGCAGCTTATACAATTTCAGGAAGCGGGAATAAAAATAAACAATAATAGCAACGGTCAGGATGGTGACAAACACTGAAATCGTTTTAATATTGGAGTCTTTAGATGCGAAAGGAAAACCCGTTAAAAGCAAAGGCAATGTTACAATCATCAGCCAGAATTCAGTTTCCATATTCACTTTCAGCATCTCCAACGGAGAATGTATTTCTTTCTGTTTTTCCAGAGAAATTTCAGGAGATTCCTGTCCTGTATCTTTATTCCAAATTTCTTTAAAATTTTCTAAGTCCATAGTGCTATTTTTAATAGGAACCTGTACCTTGCCTGATGATGATCTCTTTCAGTTTTTCTTTTGCCCTTTTCAGCTTTACCCGTGTATTCACTTCAGTAATTCCCAGCTGTACAGCAATCTCTTTTCCGGAAAAGCCCTCTAAAAAGAAGAATATAAGGGCTTTATCAATGGGGCTTAGCTGATGGATAGCTTCATACATCAGCTTCATATTCATATCATCCGTATCATTATAAGGTTCCTGGCGGGCACTCAGCCCATCTACATTCTGATTCTGTATAAAACTACGTTTTTTTTCACTTCGCAAAAAAACAATTGCTGTGTTGAGCGCAGTTCTGTACAGCCATGTGGAGAAATCACTCCTCTTTTGAAAATCACCATATGATTTCCAGGCCTGATAAATGATCTCCTGATAGAGGTCATTCTGATCGTCCTTATTATCCATATACATTTTAGAGATCTTGAAAACAACACCTTTGTGTTTTTCAATTTTCTCTAAAAATTCTTTTTCGGGTGAAGACATGATTTACACACTGATCCTTAGATGATATTTCTAAAAAACACCATCTTATTATAACACAAAACTCTAATTTCCGGCATTAAGTTAAAAAAATCCTCAACAAACCAAGGTGTTTATTGAGGATTTTTATTTTATGTTAAATACGATATCAGTCAGAATCAGAAAATATAATCTGTGCTTAAAAAGTTAGAATCATGTTCTCTGACAATAGTATTCAGTAGTTCTTTGTTGGAATCTGTTAGTTTTGCAGCCACCAGAGACCGGATAGAGAATGAGCGGAGCGCATCAAAAACGGAAAGTGTTCCTTCCGCACTGTCTTTTCTTCCGGTGAAAGGAAAAACATCAGGACCTCGCTGTGCCTGGCAGTTGATATTGACACGGCTTACAAGATTGACAAACGGATCAATCAGTCTTGCAACTTCCTGGGGATCTTCACTGAAAATACTTACCTGCATCCCATGTGAAGCATTCACCTGATATTCTATTGGTTCTTCTATATCTTCGAACGGAACAACAGGAATCACAGGGCCAAACTGTTCCTCATGATAAAGCTTCATATCACTATTTACCGGATATACAACTGCCGGGAAAACAAAAGATTCATCTGTATAGCCTCCATCTTTATTCAGTATTGCAGCTCCTTTCTGTAAAGCATCATCAATACATTCTTTTAAATAGGCAGGTTTATTGACTTCCGGAAGTGGCGTTACTTTCACGTCTTTTTCCCAAGGCAACCCAGCGTTCAAAGCAGAGACTGCTGCACTTAATTTCTCTGTAAACTCCAATGCCACTTCTTTCTGAACAAATATCAGTTTCAAGGCTGTACAGCGTTGTCCGTTGAAAGAAAGTGCCCCCAAAATACATTCACTCACCGCTACATCAAGATTCGCATTTTTAGTAACGATGGCTGCATTTTTAGCATCCAGACTCAGAATAGCTCTTAAACGGTTCACTTTCGGGTGTAGTTTTTTCAGTCCGTTGGCGACTTTACTTGATCCGATAAAGGCAAGAACATTCACTTTTCCGCTTTCCATGATTGGTGTGATAATTTCTGATCCTTTTCCATATAATGTATTCACCGTTCCTTTCGGAAATGCTTCTTTGAAAGCGTTTAATAAAGGATAATGAGCAAGGACACCATGTTTTGGAAGTTTAAACAGGATAGTATTCCCCATGATCAAAGCAGGAATCAATGTGGTAAAGATTTCATTCAGAGGATAATTGAAAGGTCCCATACTTAACACCACGCCAAGCGGTGCTCTTCTGATCTGCGCAATGGTTCCTTCAGCCTGTTGAAAACGGGAAGACTCTCTGTCAAGATCCTTAAGAGCGTCTATGGTCTGATTGATATAATCTACAGTACGGTCAAATTCTTTAGTAGAATCAGCCAGTGTTTTCCCGATTTCCCACATCAGTAACTTAATGATCAGATCTCTTTGCTGGATCATCAGGTATACGAATTTCTGCATGCATTTGATTCGTCCCTCCACAGACATGGTAGGCCACTCGCCAAGCCCATTATCATAGGCTTTTACACAGGCTTCAAGAACTTCCATCGCCTCGTTCGGGCCAATATTCGGGATGCTTCCCAGAAGCTTTCTTTCCAATCCGTTTTCTGTGGGGATGCACACCGGAGAATAAATTTCCGTGACATCACCATTCCACTCTACCAGTTCCCCATTCAAAAGATAAGTTCTCTGATGGATAACCGGAACTTTATATTCTTCCGGAATTTCGTTTTCTCCTTTAAAAATGTGATGGAAGGATGCTGTATTTTCTGAACTCATAAATCTTTCTATTTTTTTATGTGATAAGATTGAGATTGTCTCAAAATTTAAACTATTTGACTTTTGTCATTCTGACGAAGGAAAAATCTTTATTGATTTTTATATGAGATTCTTCATTACATTTTATTTCATTCAGAATGATACCTTTGAAACTATATTTTATAACATAAAGGTAGAGGTAAAATATTTTGGAAGAAACAATCTGACCATAGATTTGATCTATTTGAATTAAAATTAATCTTAGCTCCTAAAAAAAGAATAATTTAGCTTAAAAATAAATTTCATGTTTTCAAAATTAGTTTGCGGCACACTGCTATTCTTCTCTGCGGTGGGCTTTGCTCAAAAATCTAAAGCTACCAACACGGTTTTAATGGGCGGGAAAGAAGTTCATACTTATGCCAAATTACCAGCACTGAATAAACCAGCTCCTAAGTTTACCCTTACAGGTGTGAATATGAATGATCAAACGCTGGATTCCTTCAAAGGAAGGTATGTTATTCTGAATATCTTCCCAAGTGTGGACACCGGTGTTTGCTCTGCTTCTGTACATCATTTCAATGAAGAGGCTGGAAATCTTCCCAATACGGTAGTACTGTGTATTTCCAAAGACCTGCCATTTGCCCAGAAAAGATTCTGTGGAGCGGAAGGAATTAAAAATGTGATAATGCTTTCCGATTTCCGTTCAGACTTCGGATGGAACTATGGGGTGGAACTGGTAGATTCTGCAATGAAAGGTCTTCTGAGCAGAGCAGTTGTGGTAATAGATCCTTCAGGAAAGATCATCTATGAAGAACAGGTACCAGATATCGCTCAGGAACCCAATTATGAAGCAGCTATTGCCGCTGTAAAATAATAAATCATATTAAACCATTAAGATAATTTAATGCTTTGTACTTTCTTAATTACCTTAATAATAAACTCAGCGAATTGCTGAGTTTTTTCTGTATTATGGTTGGGATGAACGCAATGGCGCAAAATGATAGTAATGCTTTCTGTTTTAAGGCGCAAGGATTTTATCTCCGATAAAATTTCAACACTACCACTGTCATTGCGAACCGAAGGTGAAGCAATCTCAATGTTCTCTCGCAGATTGGGTGGATTAAGCAGATAAACATGAAAAAGATCTGTGAAATCTGTGGGAAAATAAAGAGTCTTAATTTGTTTTATATTTTTTTCTTTTTGTAGTAATTACGATTACCCCATCTTTTGCTTTTTCGCCATAATATGCTGTTGCAGAGGCTCCCTTCAGAACATTCATTGTTTTTATCAGATTAGGATCCAGAGCTTTTACTTTTTCATAATCACTGATCTTTCCATCTACAACATACAGTGGATTATAAGATCTAGCTTTGCTTGAAGGCACCCCACCAATACGTACTGAACTTATACTTTGTACTACATTGGGTAATACCTGCGTAGTCAATGGTTGGGCTAAATTGGGGACAGATGTTTTACTTTCCTTTTCTTTACGGTCTATAGCATCAGCAGGTACTACAGAAATTGATCTGAGTAGTTTCCTGTCTTTATGAGTCCCAAATTCAGCAAGGGTAATTTCTTTGATATCTTCAGTTTTTAAAATATCATTGGCGATCTTTTGCTGTGCATTCACACTTACAATTCCTCATGTTGTCAACATAAATCCTACCGCAAACTTCACAAAAAGAGCATTGATATAAGAATAATGCAGATCTCTGTTGAGCTGTGAAGGAAGAAAACTACCGCAGATCTCATCCGTTGCTTTCGTAAAAACCTCTATAAGCTCATCATCCGAAGCTCTTCTGAAATCTCTCACCGTTTTGGAACAGACTGCGCAAAATCTTCCCTTCTCATCAGGTGTCATGGCGTTCCAGTTTTCATGACAAGGTTTTGGTATGGTTATTTTCATAAAACTCTTTTCTTATAAAGATGCAGTGATACAAGAAAAGGTTGGAATGTGTATAAAAAACGGAAAACCGTAATTATGTATGAAGTTAGATTTTTATATTTGAAAATAACATAATATAAATAAACTAACACATACATGAAACTCTATTCATTAAAAATATCAGGTTATAAGAGACTTAAAGAAGTAAATCTCATTTTTGGAGATGCAACATTTCTAATTGGACAAAATAATTGTGGGAAAAGCTCAATAATTAAAGCCATAGATATTTTGCTTTCTGCAAAAAAGCAGTTGTCAACGGTTGACTTTCATTCAATAATAGATGATGAAACGCATGAAGTAAAAGTTGACACTAATACAATTACTCTTGAAGCTGAATTTAGAAATCTTCCTGCTGAAGCTAAAACATGGAGAGGTTTTAAAGGTAGAATTTTTAGTTATGATATACCTGATGATTCTGAAGAAACTGGATTATCCGTAATTTATAGAAAAACATATGAATTAGGTAAAGATGTAATTATTGAATTTAAATCTAAAGTTAGAAACATAAAAGATATTTACTCTGATTGTAAAAAGCCTCAAGATTACATTGACAATGGTCTGTCTCAAGAAACTATTGAAGAGTATTTTCCTGAGTTGCAATCTAATATAGGAAAAGGTAAAGCTGTATTAGAAAAATTAGACTTAATTGATGAGATTTGGGAGATTTCTGAAGAGGAAACTTGGTTTCAAAATCCTGGTGGAATTCCTGGAAATGTACTTAAGATGTTACCGAGGTTCTTATTAATTCCTGTTGATGTTGGATTACATGAAATTCAAGGGTCTGGTAACGGAGTTCTTAGTATAACCCTTGGAGAACTATTTCAAACTGTTAGAGAAAATTCTGAACATTTTAAAAATGCCCAAGTTCACCTAAATAACCTTGCAAAGGAACTGGACCCACAAGATGATGAATCTGAGTTCGGAAAAATGATGAATGAGCTAAACACAGTTTTATCAACTGTTTTTCCAGATTCTAAATTATATGCATCTACAAGCTTAAGTGATCCTTCTAGTCTTAAACCAGCATTTACTGTTGAAATGTCAAGTAATATAAAGACGTCTATTGATAATCAAGGTACTGGTATGATTAGAGCTGCTGTTTTTGGAATGTTGAGATACAGACAATTATGGCTATCAAAAAAAGAAGATGATCATGCTCGTTCATTAATAGTCTGTTTTGAAGAACCTGAAACATATTTACATCCAAGCGCAGCAAATCAAATGAGAGAAGCAATTTATGAATTAAGTTCTAATACATCCCAAATAATTGCTTCAACACATTCACCATATATTATTGATTTATCTCGTAAACCAAAACAAATATTAAATAGACTTTATAATTGCGGTAATCATGTTGAATGTAATACCTTTAGTGTTACCGAAAAATTTAAAGAACTCCAAAGCGTTGATAAAACCTATGTAAAAATGATAATGAAAATTGACAACTATGTATCAAGAATATTTTTTACAAAGAATGTAATAATTGTAGAAGGAGATACAGAAGATATCTTAATACGCGAAACGTTAAAACTTTTGGATAAAGCTAAATATTTTAGAATTTTATCTGACTTTGAGATTGTTAAAGCTCGTGGAAAAGCTGCTATAATTGGCCTAATAAAATATTTAACTTCAATGGGAATAAAACCAATAGTAGTTCATGATTTAGATTTAGGTGAACCAAATGCTGCAAAATACAATCAACCAATTGCAGATGCTTTAGGTGGAAATGGAAGAATTGTTGTAATGGAAAATAGTGTTGAAGAAGAATTAGGTTATGAAGCTAATTCCGAAAAGCCATACAAAGCGTATAAGCAAACATTGGAATGGGATAATAATTGGGATAATTTACCTTCTAATTGGAAAACAAAGATGTCAGAAATTTTTGGCGAATATATCTAAATAAATCACATACTTCAATAGCACACATTATAGAAACAAAAATACACCAAATATTAAAGAATTAGTATTAAAATCCAGTGAGCTCATCAATAGCATCGGGCTTTAGCCCGATATAAAAAGATAAATACCAAAGGCTTTAGCCAAAACTTAATTTTAAATTTTGGCTAAAGCCAATCTTATTATGCACAAAAAAAAACGGGCTAAAGCCCGTTCCTATTGATTTATTTTTATGTACAAAAAAGAGGGTTCCTTCGTCTACGCTCAGGATAATAACCCGTTCCTATTGATATTGAGTTTCTTCACTCCATTGCATTTCATTCAGAATGACAGCTTTCATTACAAATATCAATTAAGATTCTGTCAATGCCACTCCATCCTTCAAAACCATATACTCCTGTCCTACTTCCTCTGAAATGTTTTTCAAATCCTGATCATCAAAAATCTGAGGGATATAGCATTTCTCATGGGCAAACAATCCGTAATGGATGGGCACCATCTTTTTGGCGTGCAGAAGGTGGGCTGCTGCAAAAGCTTCTTTCAGATTGAGGGAAGCAGGAACCGGACTGTATTCCAACCCGATGATTTCAAAGTTCACTACAACTCCGTTTACCGGTAAAAAAGCATAGTCTATGTTTGGGTTTTCCTTTCCAAGCTTCCAGAACTGGTTGTGCCAGATGGTATCTCCGCCATGAAAGATCTTTGTGGTTCCATCATCAACAATCCAGGAAGACTGTATTTCTCCTACTCCATCCATGGCAAATACGGGTTTGAAGGTGATATTATTTTCTGTAAAGGTTTCGTCAAGATTCAGAGTAATAATTTCAACATCTTCAACCAGCTTTTTTACAATGGTTTCCAGTCCTGCATAGACAATCAGTTTTCCATCTTTCTTTAGGCATTTTTGGATGATCCCTTTATCAAAATGATCAAGATGCATATGCGTAAACAGGATGTAATCTGCCTGTACATGATCTGAAAACGCTAAAAGATTTTCTACAGCATCACCCAAAACAGGTTTATAGTAAGAGAAATCTTCTACTGCGTCTATTAGGATGGTTTTATTGTGAGAAGTGAGGCGGATGCCTGCCCAGTTTAGTTTTTGTATTTCCATATTCTTTTTTAGCAAAGGAATAGACTTACGGAAGGCAAGACAATAAACAAAAGATAATTAATGAATAGACATGTAGAAAGATAAAAACGCGATCTACGCAAAGAATATATTAATGACGGCTAGTTTTTCGATCGCAAGGGCATTTCATTCAGCTACAAAATTATACCATTGCTAAGCGGCAGCACCTTTGCGAACGGAAAAATAAAAGTAAAATTCTTTGCGAGCTTTGCGTTAAAAATAACACTAATGAATACGCTTCCTGATCCGGCTTAAAGAGATGGGCGTAATCCCGATATAAGAAGCGAGATATTTTAAAGGAATATTCTGTATGTAATGAGGTTTGTTTTTCAACAGATATTCATAGAGATCCTGAGGAGTGTTTTTCAGCAGAAGCATTTCTCTTTTCATAGCCGCATTGAGCTTTCTGCTCAGATAGTAGTTCTGCACAAAACGGCAGTGTGGGTTTACAGCAAATAGATCTTTTACCTCATCCAGAGTGATTTCCCATGCCAGCCCTTTATTCATGGATTCGTAAACGGCATCGGAACTTTTCTCTTCCACTGTAAAAATATCGCCGGGAAAGTAGAATTCTGCACATATTTCTGTATCAATATCTGAGGTGCTGTTGATGTAGTATTTACGGACAAGCCCATCTTCTACAAGATAGGCTCTGTTGTCAGTAAATATGTTTTTCTTTGAAAATTCAACCTCAGCAAACTTCTCCCATACAGGATCACTATCCTCTACGTTCAGATGTGAAAACAATTTTTTGTTAATCGTTGCCAATGTTGAATTTTATATTACAATAAATTTTCGTCTACAAGGTTTGGAAGAGTCACTTTCAAATTCGGTTCTGCTTCCATTGCTCTTTTAATAGCGAAAACAGCGCCTTCGTTTCTTGCCCAGCTTCTTCTTGAGATTCCGTTGTTCACATCCCAGAAAAGCATGGATTTTAATCTTCTGTCGGCATCATCGCTACCGTCAAGAAGCATTCCGAAACCTCCGTTGATTACTTCTCCCCAGCCTACTCCACCACCATTGTGAATGGAAACCCAGGTAGCTCCACGGAAACTGTCTCCAATTACGTTGTGAATGGCCATATCCGCTGTAAATCTCGATCCGTCATAGATATTGGAAGTTTCCCTGTAAGGAGAATCTGTTCCTGAAACATCGTGGTGGTCTCTACCTAATACCACCGGTCCGATTTCTCCGTTTTTAATGGCTTTGTTGAAGGCTTCCGCAATTTTCATTCTTCCTTCTGCATCTGCATAAAGAATTCTTGCCTGAGAACCCACCACCAGTTTATTTTCCTGTGCTCCTTTGATCCACTGAATGTTATCTTTCATCTGCTGCTGGATCTCTTCCGGAGAATTTTTCACCATTTCTTCCAATACTGCGCATGCAATATCATCTGTCTTCTGCAGATCTTCCGGATTTCCACTGGAACATACCCAACGGAACGGCCCGAAGCCATAATCGAAACACATTGGTCCCATAATATCTTGCACATAACTCGGATATTTGAATTCTCTTCCTAACGTCGGATTTTCTGCCATTACATCAGCTCCGGCTCTGGAAGCTTCCAGTAAAAAGGCATTTCCGTAATCAAAGAAATACGTTCCTTTTGCAGTATGTTTATTGATCGCTGCAGCATGTCTTCTTAATGTTTCCTGAACTTTTTCCTTGAATAACTCAGGATTTTCAGCCATCATGATATTAGATTCTTCAAAACTTTGTCCGGCAGGATAGTAACCTCCCGCCCAAGGATTGTGAAGGGAAGTCTGATCCGATCCGATATCAATTCTTACATCTTCCTGATCAAATTTCTCCCAAACTTCCACAATATTTCCAAGGTAAGCTAAAGACACTGTTTCTTTGCTGGCCTGTGCTTCTCTTACTCTTTTTACCAATGTATCAAGATCTTCATGAATTTCATTCACCCATTTCTGATCGTGACGGATTTTCGTGATCTTTGGATTCACTTCTGCACATACGGTAACGCAACCAGCAATATTTCCTGCTTTTGGCTGAGCTCCACTCATTCCCCCTAATCCTGAAGTTACAAAAAGACCTCCTTTCGGCTCTTTTTTGATTTTTCTGAAAGCATTTAACACTGTAATCGTTGTTCCGTGAACAATCCCCTGAGGACCGATATACATATAACTTCCTGCCGTCATTTGCCCATACTGGGTAACGCCTAATGCATTGAATTTCTCCCAGTCATCCGGTTTTGAATAGTTCGGGATCATCATTCCATTCGTTACAACCACTCTTGGTGCGTCTTTATGAGACGGGAACAATCCCATCGGATGTCCTGAATACATCACCAATGTCTGATCATTATTCATTTCCGACAGATACTTCATCGTCAACAGATATTGTGCCCAGTTGGAGAAAACCGCTCCGTTTCCACCATAGGTAATCAGTTCATGAGGATGCTGTGCCACCGCATAATCCAGGTTATTCTGAATCATCAGCATGATCGCTTTGGCCTGCTCAGATTTTCCGGGATAGTCTGTAATTGGTCTCGCTTTCATTTCATAATCCGGACGGAAACGGTACATATAAATCCTTCCGTAATCTTCCAGTTCCTGCTTAAATTCAGGAATCAGTTCTGCATGAAACTGAGGTTCGAAATAACGTAAAGCATTCTTCAATGCCAGTTTTTTCTCTTCTTCTCCTAAAATTTCTTTACGCTTCGGAGCATGGTTGATATTGGTCTCGTATGGTTTTGGTTGCGGCAGCTGATTAGGAATCCCCTGCTGTATCTGTTCTTGAAATGTCATATTACTATGTAAAGGTCTATGTTTTAAACAATGTTTGAAGTTTTAAAGATATTCAAAATAGGAAATATAGGCAAGAGGGGAAGGGAAGAATGGTTTAAAGTTTAGGGTTTAGGGTTTAGGGTTTAGGGTTTAGGGTTTAGGGTTTAGGGTTTAGGGTTTAGGGTTTAGGGTTTAGGGAAAGTTATGAAAGTTGTAAACCAGCCGCCATTTGATATTAAATACTATATTTGAATAAATGCACCTCAATTCCCCTCCCTTGGAGGGGTGGATTTCAAAGTTGATAACTTTGAAAGACGGGGTGGTCAAAACACAACAATGAAAGAAACCCTCACCGTCATCAACGGAATTCCTATCCGCAGGAATTTCGTTGAAAATCTACCCTACAATCCCTATTTAAAAGTATTATTAAAAGAAAAGCGTAAAGCCCGGATCTTAGGTGAAGTGATCTTCTGGAAGAAAGTCCGTGCAAAAAAATTTTATACCATTGATTTTGACAGACAAAGGATTATCGGAAATTATATCGTTGATTTTTATGTCAAAACACTTGGGCTCATTATAGAAATAGATGGATCAAGCCATGATGAAAATGAAGTTTATGACAGCATAAGACAGAAATATCTGGAGTCATTGGGATTATTGGTTTTCAGAATAAATGATTTTGATGTAAGGAATAATCTGAGTCTGGTGATGAAGGAGTTGGAGGATTTTATTGTGCTGCATTATGGAACCACCCCGTCTTCAAAAATTTTTTAATTTTTGAATCCACCCCTCCGAGGGAGGGGAATTGCCCTTACCCATATTAGTTGTTATTTCACATAAAAAAAAACCTTACTGAAATTCAATAAGGCTGATTTTTGTATCGTTAAAATTTAGGTTAGAACATCATCGTTTTCTTCTTCATGATCATCTTCATTATCGCTGAGACTCCAATAGTTGTTTTCTTCATCTTCCTCTCCTATTTCTTCCATTTCATCATCGTCATCAGCTCCAGGGATATCTAAGCCTTTATCAATTTTATCATCGTCAAAATCCTCATCCAAAATAGGATTTCCGTCTCCATCGAGCGAAATATGTTTTTCTCTCTTAAATATATCTTCACTGGGGTTATAATCCATTTGTTCTAACCTCTTGTTTTGCTCATTAATATTTTTCTCTGGTGCCATATTATTTAAGATTTTAGGTTTATATTATCAGAACAAAAATAATTCCAAGTTATGATGATTGAGGAGAATAAACATCAGGATTTGCACAATTGGGCATTTTCTCATTTTTTGCAAAAGCGATAATATTTCCTGCAGCTAGTCTGGCCATTCCATTTCTGGCTTCAACAGTCGCAGAACCGATATGTGGCAGAATACAGACACTTGAAAGCCCCAGAATAGGATCATCTGCAGACATTGGTTCCGGATTAGTAACATCCAGACCTGCTCCCCAGATTTTCTTGTCCACGAGTGCCTGATACAGATCTTTTTGATTGTGAAAACCTCCTCTGGCTGTATTAATGAAAATAGCATTCGGTTTCATCTGCTCAAATATAGACTCATTGAACAATTCTTTCTGTTCAGTAGTAAAGTTGGCATGTACACTCAATACATCTGATCTCCGAATCAGTTCTTCGAAAGAAACATAAGTTGCCCCCAGCTCGTTTTCTGCTTCTTCATTTTGACGACGGTTGTGGTAAATGATATTCATTCCAAAAGCCTTTCTTGATTTCTCAGCCATTTCATAGCCGATACGTCCCAATCCAAAAATCCCAAGTGTTTTTCCGTACAATTCTTGTCCCAACGCATGTAAAGGATCAAAAGCTCCCCAATTGTCATCTTTTACTTTCTGAAAATTATAGCTTGCTCTTCTGGCAACAGACTGCATCAGTAAAAAAGCAACATCTGAAGTGGCTTTGCTCAAAACATCCGGAGTATTTCCTATCGGAATATTTCTTTGCGTAGCTTCTTTAATGTCAACGTGATCAAATCCTACAGAATATAATGCAATAGCTTTGACATTCGGGCAGGTATCAAAAAAATTCTTATCATATCTGAAGTCTCCGCCTACATTAAGTATGGTATCTGTAGTTTTACAGTAATGAATCCATTCTTCATAAGAAAGGTTTTCCTTTTCCGGAAATATAAGCTCCAAACCTGCTTCTTTCAGCATTTCAATTCCTGTTTCGGGAATTCTTTTATTGATAAAAACTTTCATTCTACTGTTGTTTAATGATTTTAATTAAAAAAACCTCACTCGCAAAAAGTAAGGTTATTGAACTTTAATATTAAAAAAATTATTTCTTTTCATCTGAATGTTTGATTCAAAATCTATTTATTTTCTGTGATGGTGATTGTATACTGAGGGTTTTAATTCCATCAATTTTCATTCCGAAATGGAGTTAAAAGATTTTAAATTTTGATTAAATCAGATGAATTTTATCTATGAAAAACGGGTTCTCTAAAAAGTCAAATTATCTGGCTTTTGCCATTCTGACTGAGAAAGAATCTTATTAACTAAACTGTATAAGATTCTTCATTACATTCCATTTCATTCAGAGTGACACACTCTTTAGAAACCTCTTACTATTGATTTGTATTTCCAAGCATCGGAACAAATTTATAGGCTCCAAATTCTTCTTTTTCGAATTCTGTAGGACCTACTTTGGTAAATCTGTATAAAACCTGTTCATCTGTTGGCCCCAATGGGATCACCATTATTCCTCCGACATTCAGTTGTTTTAAAAGTTCTGTAGGCAGCGTGGAAGCACCACAGGTTACGATGATTTTATCAAAAGGAGCAAAAGTAGGAAGTCCGGCAAAACCATCTCCAAAGCTTTGAAACTTTGGAAACAGATGAAGTTCTCTGAGTTTCTTTTTAGAAAAATCAAACAGATCTTTCTGCCTTTCTACCGTATAGACATGGGCTTTCATCGCCATTAAAACTGCAGTCTGGTATCCGCATCCTGTTCCAATTTCCAATACTTTTTCACCTGGTTTTACCTTCAATAGTTCAGACTGTTCCGCTACCGTGGAAGGATGGGAAATGGTCTGATGAGCCAGAATCGGGAAAGCCCGGTCTTCATAGGCAAAATCTTCAAAAATACTTTCGATAAAAAGGTGTCTTGGAACTTCACTCATTGCCGAAAGTACATTTTCGTCTGAAATTCCAATTCTGTTTCGAAGATACTCGACTAAAATCTTTCTTTTTCCTTTATGTACAAACGAATCCTGCATTTGACAAAAGTAAGAAATTAGAAATTAGATTTCAGAAATTGAAGCAAAGAATTATCCACAAAAACAAAGCAATCCATTTTTGATTGCTTTGTTTTTATTTCTTAATTCCATTTTATCGGATAAGGTCCGTAAAAATCGCTGAAGGTATTATCAGCACATTTTTTTCTCACAAAAAAATTATAATTCACTGTTTTACTTAACCCTACATAGATGGCTTTTTGACCTGCAAACACCAAATCTCCACTTGCAGGAGGAGCTGAACTGGTGGTCAACACAGTTTCGTATGTAGAAATTCCATCATTTTCCCAGGACACTGTAGCATCAAAAACAGAAGAATTCACAGAAGAAGTTGTTTTTGAATAGGTTGCATACTCTGGTTTTACACAGGTGGTTGTATGAGTGGCCAAAACAGTAACGGGTCCCGCCCAGTTGCTCCGGCCACCAGCTATTCCGCAATTTTTTCTCACATAAAGGTCGTATTTATTATCTTTATAGAGAGGAAGGTTATAAAAATACTTGTTGGT
The DNA here is from genome assembly GCF_002025665.1 of Chryseobacterium indologenes. GTDB lineage: Bacteria > Bacteroidota > Bacteroidia > Flavobacteriales > Weeksellaceae > Chryseobacterium > Chryseobacterium metallicongregator. The sequence continues at coordinate 3,110,507 of NZ_CP018786.1, forward strand.
GACCACTGTAGTTCCCTTTCCCAAAGAGAAACCCTGTTCGCCGTACTGTATTTCATAATATCCTTCGCCCTGGCTGATAAAGCTCCAGGAAAGCCGGTTAGTTCCTTTTTCAAATGTCAGATTTGTTGGCGTTCCACATTTTGCCTGCGGATCATATGGACTATCTCCTATACATCCGGCAGTACATAATCCCAAGATGAATAAAATCGAAATTATTCTTTTCATAGTTATTTTCTGACCGTGAATTTACTGTAATTTCCTTAATGAATGAACATGTTCCATCTTGAATATCTCCAAGTGAAAAGTCATGTATTTTATAAATGTACATTCACTATCTTTACAAAAATTTAATACAGCTATGTTAAAAGCAGGTTTGGTAGGTGCCGGACACTTGGGAAAAATACATTTAAAACTTCTTAATCAGTCAGATCGATATGAATTTGTAGGTTTCCATGATAAAGATGTTGAAAACGGAAAGAAATTAGAAGCCGAATTCGGATATAAATATTTTGAAAATTTTGATGAATTGCTTGAGCAGATTGACATGCTTGATATTGTCACGCCAACAGTTTATCATTATGATTATGCTTTAAAAGCCATCGAAAAAGGGCTGCATTTCTTTATTGAAAAACCGGTAACCCAGACTCTTGAACAGGCAGAAGAAATTCTTAGTTTATGCCAGGAAAAAGGAATCAAAGCACAGGTAGGACACGTTGAGCGATACAATCCAGCGTTTATTGCTACTAAGGAATACATCAGCACTCCGATGTTTATTGAAATCCACAGACTGGCTGAATTTAATCCACGTGGGACGGATGTTTCTGTAGTATTGGATCTTATGATTCACGATCTTGATATTTTATTAAGCATTGCGAAATCTAAAGTGAAAAATATTCACGCTAGCGGTGTTTGTGTAGTAAGTAAAACTCCGGATATTGCCAACGCAAGAATAGAGTTCGAGAACGGATGTGTGGCGAACCTTACGACTTCCAGAATTTCTATGAAGGCGATGAGAAAAAGCAGATTCTTCCAGAAGGATGCTTATATTTCTGTTGATTTCCTTGAGAAAAAGGCTGAAGTAATCAGAATGAAGGATGCTCCTGAAAACCCTACTCCATTTGATATGATCATTGAAAATGCAGAGGGAGAGAAGAACCAGATTCTATTTGAATATCCGAATATCCAGCCTAACAATGCTATTTTGGATGAATTAAATTCTTTCGCAGATGCTATCACAGGTGACAAAAATGTAGAGGTTTCTCTTGAAGACGGAACTGAAGCTTTGAAAGTGGCTTTAGAAATTATGAAACTGATCAGTTAAAAATATACTGTTTTCCTGAACAGTAACAGAGATAATGCTATCTTATTAATCAGAAAAAATTGGTTATGAGGTAGCATTTTCATTTCTGGGTTCACAATTGAGGCAATAAATCTCTGTTCTTAAATATCAAGAGAATAAAAACTTTTCATCAATAATTACTGATTTATTAATAAAAAATCCTTTTCAAAATAAAAAAACAATATATTTGAGGAATAATTCAATAAAGTATTGAAAGATTTTGTTTTACATATATGGATATCGGGCAAACTCAATGAACTGAATACAGGTTCATCTGGTGCTGCCATCATTCATTATAATTTCTAATATTTCCCTATTATTTTAAACCATTGAAACTACTATGAAAAGAGCCATTCTATTATCCGCACTTTTATTGTCTCAATTTGGGACATCACAATTACTGAAGACTTCAGGGCAAAAAATCGTTAATGATAAAGGTGAAAATATTCAATTGAAAGGTCTTGGACTTGGCGGTTGGATGCTTCAGGAAGGATATATGCTGAAAACTGCTGATTTTGCAGGACCTCAGTATAAGATTAAAGAGAAAATTGCTGAATTAATTGGCGAAGATGGAATGAATGAGTTCTACAAAGCTTATCTTAAAAATGGAATCACCAAGCAGGATATTGACTTTTTAGCCAAAGCTGGATTTAATTCTATCAGGCTTCCGATGCATTACAATCTTTATACATTACCGATTGAAAAGGAGGCTGTCAAAGGAAAAGATACGTGGCTGGAGGAAGGTTTTAAAATGACTGATGATCTTCTTCAATGGTGTACAGATAACAAAATATACCTGATTCTGGATCTTCATGCTGCTCCGGGAGGTCAGGGCAATGATGCGAACATCTCTGATAATGATAAGTCTAAGCCTTCACTTTGGGCCAATGAAGAAAACCAGAGAAAAACGATTGCGCTTTGGAAAAAACTGGCCGAAAGATATAAAGATAATCCATGGATTGGAGGGTATGACCTGATTAACGAGCCCAATATTAATTTCACGGGTAAAAATCCTAATGGTACGGATGAATTGTCTAATGCTCCGCTTTGGAAACTTCAAAAGGACATCACTGCAGCCATTAGAGAAGTTGATAAGAAGCATATTATTTTTATTGAAGGAAACGGCTGGGGAAATAATTATAACGGACTTCCGGCTATCTGGGATAATAATATGGCTTTCAGTTTTCATAAATACTGGAATTATAATGATGATCAAACCTTGAAATTCGCATTGGATCTCAGAGAGAAGCACAATATGCCGATCTGGCTTGGAGAAACCGGTGAGAATTCCAATGTATGGTTTACTGAGTTGATTCAGCTTTTGGGTAAGCATAATATCGGATATGCCTTCTGGCCAATGAAAAAGATTGATAATATTGCAGGAATTACCAATGTAAAAATTACTCCTGAATATGAAAAGTTATTGGATTACTGGAAAAACGGAGGTGAAAAGCCATCTAAAGAGTATGCTAAAAAAGCTTTACTACAGATTGCTGATAATTATAAACTGAACAACACTGAGATTAAAAGAGATGTGATTGACGCCATGTTCAGACAGATTACAGATGCTTCTACAAAACCTTTCAGAAATCATCAGGCTCCGGGAAGAATATTCGCTTCAGAATATGATTTGGGAAGAATGGGTGCAGCTTATCTTGATAAAGATTTCATCAATCTTTGGGTGAGTGATCCGGCAAAAAGATCGGAATGGAACTCCGGACAACAGATGAGAAATGATGGCGTAGATATTTATCAATGTAATGATAAGGTTACCAACCAATATTATGTAGGAAAAACAGAATCCGGAGAATGGCTTCAATATACAATCCAGTCAAAAGGAGATAAAAATTATACGTTTGACATCCGATATGCATCAGCCAATGATTCTAAAATAAGAATTGAAACGGCTTCCGGAAAAGTTTTAGCGACGATTTCACTTGTATCAACAGGAGGAAATGAAAACTGGAAAATGGTTTCAGCCAAAAATATCACCTTACAGAAAGGAGAAAATAAAATCAGAATTGTCTTTGAAAATGATGGTGTCAATCTGAATTATTTTGAATTAAAATAGTAATAATTGTCTTAAATTGCAGCTCTCTTCCGATCTTCAGAAGAGGGCTTTTTTAATGATCATACTATGAAAAAAACAGCACTATTTTTCCTTCTGATCTCAGCATTTACCTTTGCTCAGACCTCTTTATTAGAACAAAAAATAAATTCAATTCTTAAGAACAAGAAAGCGACAGTGAGCGTTTCGGTCTTAGGTTTTGAAAATGGCTTTAAATATGATAAAAATGCAGATAAAAAGCTTCCTATGCAAAGTGTATTCAAGTTTCACATTGCCGCAGCGGTTCTGAATTTTGTAGATCAGGGAAAACTTTCTCTGGATCAGAAAGTTGTACTGGACAAATCCAATTTATTAGAAAATACATGGTCGCCGCTTCGTGATCAATATCCTGGAGGAAATGTTGAAATTCCTTTAAGTGAAGTGATTGAATATACGGTTGCCAAAAGTGATAACAACGGCTGTGATATTCTTCTCAAATTATTGGGAGGAACCCAGACTGTTCAGAAGTTTATGGATTCAAAAGGGGTAAAAGGATTTCAGATCAAATATAACGAAGAAGACATGCATAAAGACTGGAATGTTCAATATGAAAATTACAGCACTACAAAATCAGCAATTGATGTCCTTAAAAAGTTCTATGATGGGAAATTACTATCAAAAAAGTCGACAGATTATCTGATGAAAGTACTATGGTCTACCTCAACGGGAATGAATAAAATAGTGGAACAGCTTCCCAAAAATACGCCTGTGGCAAGAAAAACGGGAGCTTCAGGGAAGAATAATGCGGGTCTAACGGGTGCAGAAAATGAAATAGGAATCATTACTTTACCTAATGGCAAGCACTATGCATTAGCTGTATTTGTCAGTAATTCAACGGAAACGGATGCTGTTAACTGCAGGATGATTTCAGATATTTCCAGAGAGGTTTGGGAATATTTTAATAAGTAAAATTTTAAGCTTATTTTTAAAGCGATTTAACATGAAAAAAATAATAATAACAACGGCTCTATTTGCTTTTACATTCTTTTATTCGCAGAAGAATCAGAATTATTTAGAGATCAGCTACAGAAGTGTATGCTGTGGTCCTGCCTCTGATAAACCTGTGATGAGCTTTCTGAAAGAATTTAAGAACAAAAGCCAGATAAAAAGTATGGAAGTCCTTATCCAGAAAGGGATGGGAAGAGAAGGTGAATTTACGTTATACGTTGGCACAGACTTTCTTACAAAAAATCAGAAAAAACGATTGATAAGAGGATTAACGGCTACTGTTTCCAACCAGAACAATAATAAGAAAAGTCAAAGTACCGGAAATGTTTCCTTTGACTCTACAGCTGTTGTCACACAATCAGATCTTACAGACGTAAAAAATTTAACTATCTATAAAAAATAAAGGAAAAATGATCAAAAACATTGTAGTTATCGGAGCGGGAACCATGGGGAATGGTATTGCACATACTTTCGCACAAAGCGGTTTTAAAGTAAATCTTGTAGATGTATCCCAGGAAGCTTTGGACAGAGGTTTAAAAACCATTACTACCAATCTTGACAGAATCATTGCAAAAGGAAACCTTACAGAGGAGCAAAAGGCTGAAACTTTAGGTAACATCACTACTTTTACAGGATTGAATGATGCAGCAGGTGCAGCAGACCTTATTGTAGAGGCAGCTACCGAAAACCTTGATCTTAAATTAAAGATCTTCGGTCAAATGGATGAACTCGCTCCAGCCAACTGTATCCTTGCAACCAACACTTCTTCTATTTCTATTACAAAAATTGCTGCGGCTACCAAAAGAGCCGACAAAGTAATCGGTATGCACTTCATGAACCCGGTTCCAATTATGAAACTGGTAGAAATCATCAAAGGATATTCTACTTCCAAAGAAACTTTTGATTCAATTTATGAAATGAGTAAAACTTTGGGTAAAGTTCCTGTAGAGGTAAATGATTATCCGGGTTTTGTGGCAAACAGAATTCTAATGCCAATGATTAATGAATCTATCGAAACACTTTATAACGGAGTGGCAGGTGTAGAAGAAATTGATACGGTAATGAAATTGGGAATGGCTCATCCGATGGGTCCACTTCAACTGGCAGACTTTATTGGTCTTGATGTATGCCTTGCCATTCTAAACGTAATGTATGACGGTTTCAAAAATCCTAAGTATGCTCCAAACCCATTGCTTGTAAATATGGTGACAGCCGGAAAACTGGGTGTAAAATCAGGAGAAGGGTTCTACGATTATTCTGAAAGCAAAAAAGCTGAAAAAGTTTCAAAAATGTTTTTGAAGTCATCTTAAATCAATAATTTTAATTATCTTTGAGAAAGTTAAAACATTAAAAAAATGAAATTACCAAAGTTTTTATTAGCAGATAATTCGGAGTTTCCAGAGGATCTATTCGTAGTTCATACAGAATATCCAAGATTTATCCTAAACGTTGAGGAAGAAGAAGTTGAGTGGTTAGATGATCTTGAAGGTGATGATGAAGAAACGATGGCAGACGAGGCTACTAAAGTAGTAGAAGCAGCGTTCAAATGGTGCGACGAAGAGTTGGCTAAGTACGACGAAGAAGAGGAAGATTAATAACACTCTAAACATAAAAAAGGAACTCAATTGAGTTCCTTTTGTTTTTTTATTCTGATTTTGTAAATTTCAATAGCAAAAGATTGTCTTTGTACAATTCTAAAGTATTTCCGGAAACCACATATTTGTTAGCCTTTCCCATCATATCCATAAAGTTCTGCTCTACTCCGATGTTGCTGCACATCATTTTCGTAGATCCCATCTGTCCAGCTGTAAAACTACCTGTAGACGGATCTATTGTAGCCGTTCCGAAATAGTTGTTGCATCCTGCATTTCCAGTGATCTTTTCTCCTTCAATATTCAATGTTGGAACTTTACCTTTTACCGTTTCAGCCAAAGTCCATTTTGTGCTGGCAAGAGCAGGCTGAGCTTTTCCTACTTTAGATGCAGACGGGCTTGTCATGGATCCACATGAAGCCAATACTGCAGCTGTACATATACTTAAAAAAAGATTTTTCATTTTTTTCTTTTTGAATTAACCCAAATTTACGGAAATTATATTATTTAAACGGGTTGCCGTGAATTTTATTATTCTTTAACAGTTGATATTTCGAATATTTTTCCGAATTATTTTTACGCTCTTGATAATCAAAAAAGGGTTGAAGCGTTAAGACATAAGAACTTTATCTGCACTAAAGTTATAGCATTGCCTTTGTCATTCTGAAAAAATCTATATTATACTTAGTATCTGAAAACTTACTGCGCCGAGACTCCTACGGAGTGACAAAGATTGTGGATAGACCACTACCGAATCATAAGAAAATATGCAATAAAACACAATTCAATAGGAACGGGCTTTAGCCCGTTTTTACTTAAAACCAATATTCAATTGGCTTTAGCCGAAACCTACGAACATGAATACACTATTCATATTTTAAAACAAAAAACGGACTTTTAAAAAGTCCGTTTCTATTATATTGAAATAAGTATTTTCAAGTATTAAGATCTCAACTCAGCGTTGAATTCTTTCTGGAAAGCTTTGATCAGAGAATCCATTACTTCGGTAATCTCTTTTTCTTCCAGTGTTTTCTCTTCGTTCAATAGCTCGAAGCTCATTGCATAAGACTTCTTACCTTCCGGAAGATTTTTACCCTCATATACATCGAATAGGTTAATATTCTTAATAAATGGAGATTTGTTCTTTTTAGCTGTCTGATATAAATCCTGATAGTTTACTGTTTTATCAATCAATAAAGCTAAGTCTCTTCTGATTTTGTTGAACTTCGGAATGTCTTTGAATTTCAATTCATTTTTAGAACGTAATTCCTGAGCATATTCCAATTCAATTTCAGCGTAGAAACATTCCTGATCAATATCAAAGTCTTTTAACAAAGCAGGTGCTACTTTTCCTATTCTTACCAAAGTTTTACCTTCTGCCTCGTATGCCAATGCATCAGAGAATCTTTCGTCAGAAAGAGCAACTTCTTTGTAATCTACAGCAAGTCTTTCCAATAAAACTTTTACGTAAGCTTTAAGGTTATAGAAACTTACCACAGATTTTGGCTGAAGCCAGTTTTCTGCAACATCTCTTCCAGAAACCAGTAATGCCAGTTGTTTTCTTTCTTCATATTTATCTTTTTTGTGATAAATTTTTCCTAATTCGAAGAATTTGATATCCTGATTCTTTCTGTTGATGTTATATACTGTATTCTGAAGAAGTCCTTCTAATAAAGACTTTCTCATGAATGCCAGATCACCGCTTAAAGGGTTCAATAGTTTTACAGCATCTGTTTCGTCTTTTACAGAAGTTAATGAGTTGTTCATTACTTCATTGAAACCAAGGCCTTGTAAAGTTCTTGCCCAGTTATTTTCCAGTTCATCCTGATCGTTAGTACTCAGCTTAACCGGCGTAAATGAAAACTTCTGTGGTGCATCAATTTTATTGTATCCGTAGATTCTTAAAATCTCTTCAATCACATCAATTTCTCTTGTCACATCTGCTCTGTAAGCAGGAACAGAGATTTCGAAACCGTTAGGAATTTCATTTAAAACCTGAATTTCCAACGCTTTTAAGATTTCTTTTACTTTTTCTCTGTGAATTTTTGTTCCTAAAATCTGTTCAATTTTAGAAAACCTGATAATCACATAGTTGTCTTCTATTTTCTTAGGATATTCTTCCAGTAACTCTCCTACTAATTTACCTTCAGCAATTTCCTGAATCATTTTAATAGCATGAGTGATGGCTGTTCTTGTAAGGTTCGGGTCTACTCCTCTTTCAAATCTGAAAGAAGCATCGGTATTCAAGCTGTGCGCTTTAGCCCCTTTTCTTACAGCAATCGGATTGAAGTAAGCACTTTCAAGGAATATTGTTTTTGTTGTTTCAGATACTCCTGAGTTCTCACCACCGAATACTCCGGCAATACACATTGGCTTATCTTTACCGTCTTTGATCATGATTTCAGAACCATTCAATGTTCTTTCAACACCATCTAAAGTCGTAAATTTTGTTCCCGGTTTTACTACTCCTACTTTTACTTTCTTATCTGCAATTTTATCTGCATCAAAAGCGTGAAGCGGCTGCCCGTACCCGTGAAGAATATAGTTGGTAATATCTACAACATTATTGATTGGGCTAAGTCCAATTGCTTTCAGTCTGTCTTTCAACCAAGATGGTGATTCTGCAACTTTTACGTTTTCAATAACAGCTCCGATATATCTTGGACACAATTCAGCATCTTCAATTTCCAGTTTGAAATCATGAGTTCCCTCATTATTCAAAACTTCAGAAGCTACTTTATTGAATTGAGATTTCAATTGATTGGTAGAAAGATAGGCATGTAAATCTCTGGCAACACCATAGTGAGACATAGCATCTGTTCTGTTTGGTGTTAATCCGATTTCAAAAACCTCATCATTGGTAAGCTCAAAATAGTCTGCAAAGTTTTTTCCTAATTCATATTTGGTTTCATCCAGCACCATGATTCCTCCATGATCTTCACTAAGACCTAGTTCATCTTCTGCACAGATCATTCCCTGAGAAACCTCTCCTCTGATTTTAGCTTCTTTAATTTCAAAAAAGTTTCCGGTTTTGTCATAGATTTTTGTTCCGACAACGGCTACAGGAACAGTTTGTCCAGCCTCAACATTAGGAGCTCCGCAAACAATGTTCAACACTTTTCCGTTTCCTACATCTACTGTTGTCTTCTTCAGTTTGTCAGCATTAGGATGTTTTTCGCAAGTCAGTACTTTACCTACAACGATTCCTTCCAGGCTGCCTCTTACACTTTCAAATTTATCTATCCCTTCAACCTCAAGACCAATATCTGTAAGGAATTCACCGATTCTTTCAGTTTTTGATTCCGTTTTTACAAAGTCCTTCAGCCAGTTGTTTGATATTTTCATTTGTTAATCTATCTACTTATTTAATTCGTCAGATGAGTTCTAAGATTTCACCTGCTCTATTTTGAAACTTTTATTTGAAATCCCACACCTTTTCCGGTGTGATTTTCGAGCTACAAATGTCGTGTTTTTTTGAGAAATAGAGAAATTTACAAGCGATTTTAAGATAATAAATTTTCGTTAATCCCTCTGTTACGGATTCGGGAATCTATTGATCCAACGGTCTCACCAGCTTCTTAAGGCTATCAGAAAATAATACCAATCCTCCGGCCATCATGATAATATCCTTCAATACAAGACGTCCTGCTCCTGACAAATAGGGAAAACCATACTGAGGCGTCGCATAATCTCCACCCAGATTGGGTACATATACTTCCGGCGTTGTGATCAGAAATGATAGTGTGACGAATGACATTAAAAATGTTAAAACACCTCCAACGGCTCCTATTTTAGGAGACCAGATTCCTAACAGCACCAAAAATCCGATAACAACAATCATTGATCCCAAACCATAGGAAAAGGTATACGTTCTGTTTTCCTTATGCCAGTCAATATTTTTCTGGATCGCTTTCCCTTCAGGATTTTTATACAGAGTATATTCTGCAACAAGCTTTTTATCTTCATTGAAGACTTTATGATCTGCATTTTTGTAAAAGAAACTCATCAAAGGGCTGTTGGCTACGAAAGGTACAATTCCATCCGCTTCATAATGAAAAGCTTTCAAGCTTCCAATCCAGGCCATAACGATGAAAATTGAAATTCTGAGAAAATTGAAAAAGTAATTATCCAATTGTAATAATTGGTGATAAAGTCTGTTGTTTTGCATGTGATTTATTTTTTACCAAAGGTATTCACATGCCTGCAGCACCAACATAGACATTTTAGGACATTACATGGACATTTTCGCCACTACGGATATTCCTACTTTTTCTCTGTAATTTTTAGGGGAGCATCCTACTGATTTTTTGAAATACCTGCTGAAATAAAATTCATCTGCAAATCCTAATTCTGCAGCAATTTCCTTCACAGATCTGTAGGTTAAATGCAGTAGTTTTTTAGATTCCAGAATAATTCTCTCATTGATAAGCTGAGTTGGTCTTTTAGAAAATTCTTTCTTTACTGCTTTACTTAATGTATTATTAGTAATATTGAGTTTATCACTGTAAAATGATAGTTCTTTTTCCGTTTTAAAATAGGATTCCAATAGTTTTTGAAATTCTACTGCGTTTTTATTGTGAAGCTTTTCATGAGAAACCACATTGTTTTCAATACTGCTTTTCTGTTTGCTTCCAATAGCAAGAATAAGCTGAATATAGGTTTTTATAATAGATTCCGAAAATGGATGTTTCTCAGATTCTTCTTTTTTAATATGGTTATAAAGCTCAAGAATATAATGATACCTCTCTTCTGACAGCTCAATGCCCGGATTCAGATAAATATTATTGAAGAGAAGTCCATTACAAGCCACTTCCTCTTTATGATATTCTATACAGTAATAATCGCCATGAAAGAAAAGCATATGAATCGTCTCATTAGATTCCGAAACCAGTTTAACCTTCTGGTAAGGGGAAAGAAATAGAATATTATATCCGCTGTAAGAGTAGTTGATATCATCTACAGAGAAAACACCAGCTCCTTTCCACAGAATGACACTGTAGTTTTCCGTAGTCAATTCTGAGGGAAAATCTGAGGTGTGGTAAGGCTGTACTTTTATTTTCATGATGAGTCCTTTTTAAACACTAATGACACTAATGACTCACAAATAACACAATTCGTATGGTTTTCATTTGTGATTTTTGTGAAAAAATTTGTGTAATTCGTGTTTTAAACAAAAAAACATATTTTCTATTCTTTCAGGAATTACCAATATTCCATAAAAACAAAAGCCGGAAAATTCCGGCTTACTATTATTTGTTATCTTACTATTACAATCCGATTACCGGCATTGATAACATTAAGATATTTTCATTTTCTTCAAGACCGTCAAGAGGTTCAATGATTCCTGGTCTGTTAGGCTGAGACATTTTCATTGTGATATCATCAGATCCTAAGATTGTCAGCATTTCCGTTAAGAATTTTGAGCTGAATCCGATATTGATATCTTCTCCGTTATAGTCGCAAGGAATCTGCATGTCTGCTTTGTTAGCATATTCAGTATCTTCTGCATGAAGGTGAAGAATATTTCCGGAAAGCTTGAATCTTACCTGGTTGGTAGATTTGTTAGACATGATAGATGCTCTTTTGATCGCTCCTAACAACAGGTTTCTGTTGATTGTCAATACATTTGGATTTTCCTTTGGAATTACCGCTGTATAGTTCGGATATTTTCCGTCAATCAGTCTACAGATCCAGATGTGCTTACCAAAAGTAAATTTAGCCATATTCTCATTGAAGTCGATGGTAACGTCTTCATTGGAACTTGCCAGGATATTTTTAAAAATGTTCAGAGGTTTCTTAGGCATGATAAACTCCATCGGCTCAGCATTCATCAGGTCTGCTCTTTTGTACACCACCAATCTGTGGGAGTCTGTAGAAACGAAATTGGTTTCATTTTCTCCAAACTGGAAAAGCACTCCTGTCATTACCGGACGAAGGGAATCGTTACTTGTAGCGAATAGTGTGTTTGTCAAAGCTTCAGACAAAACTCCTGCCGGCATCGTTACACTTTGGGAAGCGTCGAATTCCGGTAATTCAGGATAATCATCAGCATTGTCTAATGCTACTGCGAAATTATCTTTTTCATCTAAAATCTCAAGCTGGCTTCCAGTACCTTCGGCATTGTCTTTTACAACAAATGTCAGAGGCTGTTCACCATATGTCTTGATAAAATCCTGAAAAATTTTAGCAGGAACAGCAAATTTACCTGTATCATCAGACTTTACTTCCAGAGAAGTAACAAGAGTTGTCTCGCCGTCAGATGCTGTAATGGTAACATTATTTCCGTCTAATTCAAAAAGATAGTTTTCTAAAATCGGTCTCGATTGAGAGCTTGATATTACGCCACTTACAGTTTGCAACGCCTTCTGCAGTTCACCACTTGAAATAATAAATTTCATAGATTTATAAAATAAGTTTCTACAAATATAATAAATACATACAACAAAGAAAAGAATAATATGGAGGAGTTTTTAACAAAGATCCTTAATTTGTTTTGAGCCTTGATATTATGCTTAGATTTCAGCGGATATTCATTTTTTTATCAAATACAAAACCTATATTTGTGAAAAAAGTTTGAAAATCATGCAAAAACCTCCTATTTATAAAAGTTTTCTTCATGCTTTCAGAGGTATTTTTATGATGGTAAAAACGGAAAGAAATTTCCAGATTGAGTTCATCGCATTTTTTGTTAATCTCTTTCTTATTTTTTATTTCAAACTGAACAGCACAGACACCGCTTTGGTTATTATCGCCTCATTCGCTGTTTTAAGTGCTGAAATTTTCAATACTGCTATTGAAAAGATCTGTGATATCATTCAACCTGATTTTGACAAAAGAATCGGCTTTATTAAAGATATTGCTGCAGGAGCTGTAGTCCTTACAGCTATTGCAGCGGTGATTGTTGGCGTTTTGGTATACTGGAAATATGTTTTCAATTAAAATTGGGAGATTGTTAACACATGCTGCTAAACCACCCCGTCAAAAATTCTTTGAATTTTTGACACCCCTCCAGAGGAGGGGAATATCACTTCTTCAGTTCAAAAGTTTGTGAAAGCTAGAAATATTTTATTTTTTCATCTTTTATTTCACAGCGATGAAGATATCAACTTGTGCATCGGAAGGATTTTGAGCTTTTTCTCCGTACACTTCAAAATCTGCGGTAAATATCCTTCCTAACTCCATATTCCAGATTTTCATCCATTCATTGATGACTAAATCTTTTGAAAGGTCTCCATTGACTGTAAATTTTAAATATTCTCCACCATCAAATGAATATCCCACCATCCCTTCAGGAATATTATCAAGGTTTTCTACTTGACACCCGAGAACTGTTGTATAAGGCTTTGTGTGGTCTTTTTCGTAATCTGTGTAGATAGAATAGATGGTATTGTCTATTTTATTAGGAATTGAATTGAGAATATCTTCACTGATCATTTTTTCCCATAATACCGGAATATCTTTTCCTGCCTGTCCATTTTCATTAGTTGTTCTTACTGAAATACCAATTACCTTAAAAGGTTCTATTTTTACGTTATTCATTATTAATTCTTTGTTATAGAGCAAAGATAAGGACAGGTTGTGACAAGGGTATGTCAGTAGTTTTTTAAAGTTTTGGCTAAAGCCAATAGAAGTATGTTTTTTAGGATGAGTGGGCTAAAGCCCACCCCTATTGAATTATTTTAGTAGTGAATTTAATCATTGCTTCGCTTTGCCCGCAATGACTATTTCCCTACATAGATAAACCCTTTTTTTCCGGATTTAAAAACGGATTCGATTCTTTTGTAATCATCAACTTCATATTCGTCTGCCTGAAGAATTTCTTCTTCTGTCACCTCAAAAAACACTCCTTCTACCTGATCGTTGTCATTTCCTGAAAACTCCAGAACCGGATGGTATTTCTGACCGCTTTTTCGAAGTACTTCCGGATCTGTAATTTCAAGCATATTTAATCTGTAGCCGGATAAAATATCTTTTTCACCTTGTAAGAGTCTTCCGAAGGTTTCCATTTGAACTTGCTCTTTTTGCAGCGTTCCGTAAGAAAATAAATTGGGCATTATAAATATTTTTCAATGATTGGGATTGCGATTTCGGCCATCATTCCATAACCTTTTTCATTGGGATGTACACCGTCTGCAGAAAGCAGTATCTCTTTATCCGGCAGGAAAGCGGAATAGAAATCAATATAGGTCAGCGAGTCTTCAGTGGCGATATCTTTCAATATCTGATTATAAGCAACGACATCTTCATTGATTCTTTTTTTACCAGAACTCACCACAACTCCATCTATTTTTTGAGAGAAAGGAAGAATGCTTACAAGATAAATTGTATCGGAAAACTGTCTGGCATGTGCGACAGCTTCTTTAATATTATTTTCAAATTTTTCAGGATCTACGATCTGTACTCCATCTTTGACTGCAAGATCGTTGGCTCCGTAACTTAGAAAAACAATATTTCCATCAGCGGAATTTCTTGCGTTTAATTCGTGAGGTATTCTTTTCAGTAATCCTTCTGTGGTTTCTCCTCCTATTCCGAGATTGAAGAGAATCAGTTCATCTCCATTTCCTTCATGAAATTTCTGCAGGGCATATCTTTTCAGAATATCTACCCAACCACCAAAAACTCCGTCATATTCTCCATAGGTAATGCTGTCACCGAAGAACAGCCCGTAAATAATTTTCTTCATTCAACTTTATTGTTTCCTGTTTTGTTGAAGTAAAAGTATTAAGAAAAAACTGTTTAAGGGAAATAATTCTCTTCAATTTGTGTGATTTTTAACGCAAAAGGCGCTAAGTGTTTATATTAATTTTATGTTTTTGTCCACAAGGGCGTTTTACTTAGCTATAGACCGATTTGTACCCTGGTTGAATACACTTATTCGAACCATTAAGATTTTTGAAGAAGTGAAGAATTATTAAGGTAATAGCTGAAGTTATCATTAAAGAGAATACCTTATTCATCATTGATGAATTAACTTTCCTTACAATCTTTATTCTTCTTAACGGTTTAAAAATCCGCACTCATTACTCATTACTCATTACTCATTACTCATTACTCATTACTCATTACTCATTACTCATCATTCTAGGCTCAGCGTAATATTCGTATGTGATTCTATAATTTCAATCAGGATTTCAAAAAGGGTTTGCCCTTTTCCTTCAGTTAATTCGTCTAATTTCTGCTGAATTAATTCTATATTAAATGGTTTTCCCTGTCTGATTTTATTTTCATAGAATTCACAGGTAGCCTTAAAACCTAAGTCTTCTTTTGACTTCTGTGATTCTTTCCAGATGATTTCAATTTCTTCTTTGTTTTCGAATATTCCGAAACCTCCGTAAAGAATATCATCAAATCCGTCTAATGTTCCTACTTTCCAGTCTGTATCTTTCATCAGAACACTGGAAACTTCTTCGTAGAAACCTCCTAAAGACGAAAAATGACCGCCATGGATGACGATCATTTTTCTTGTATTGTTATTTGAAGTATTCAACACCGTTTTTGAATATATTATGATAATTCGCGGTTGGTATATTCTTCATGAGACCTTCAGCAAAACGCTCCGGGTGTCCCATTCTTCCGTAGATCTTTCCACATGGGCTGGTAACTCCTTCAATTCCGAATAATGAGTTATTAGGGTTGAATGGCATTCCGTGGGCAATATTTCCATCAAGATCAATGTATTGAGTAGCAATTTGTCCGTTTTCATACAATTTCTTGATTTCTTCTTCTGAAGCCATGAAACGTCCTTCCCCGTGAGAAATAGGAATAGTGAAAGTTTGTCCTTTCATTCCTTTTAACCAAGGGCTTTCGTCATTCACTACCTGTACTGTTACCATCTGAGAGATGTGTCTTCTGATCGCATTGTGAGCCAATGTCGGAGAGTTCTCATCCAAATCTTTGATTCTTCCGTAAGGCAGCAATCCTGATTTCACCAATGCCTGGAATCCGTTACAGATCCCGATGATCATCCCGTCTCTGTCTAATAATTCGTGTACTGCATTTTTCATTTTCTCGTTTTTCAGAACGTTTACAATGAATTTTGCAGAACCATCCGGCTCGTCACCTGCGGAGAAACCTCCTGAGAATGCCAGAATCTGAGAAGTTCTGATCTCTTCAACCCAAGCATCAATGCTTTCATCCAGTAACTGGTGGTTGATATTGATCAAAGGTAAGCTGCTTACTACGGCACCTTCTTTCTGGAATGCATTCAGCGTATCATACTCACAGTTGGTTCCCGGGAATACCGGAGCAAAAACTTTAGGCTGTGCAATTCCGTGTTTTTTAATGATAATATTTCTTGGGTGGATTGAGTTTGATTTTTCATCAATTTCAACCGTGATCTTTTCTTTTTCTACTGTCGGGAAAAGGTTCTCGAATGTATTGGTATTAGCAGATACAAGATCTACGATATTGGATTCAAGACCGTTTATTTTTACCATACCAGAATCTTTTACTTCTCCGATCAACTGAAGAGCAGTAAAGCTTAATTCTTCTTTTGCTTCAATGATTAAGCTACCGATATTTTTAGCTAATACTATATTTTCATCAGCATTAACCTCAGCACCTAATCTATTTCCGAAGCTCATTTTTGCTAAAGCTACCGCAAGACCTCCTTCTTTCACTGTTTTCACAGAAACGATTTTTCCTGCTTTGATGTTTTCGAAAATGAATTCAAAAACGTCTTTTAAAGCATTATAGTTTGGAAGTCCGTTTTCCTGAGCAATATGATTGAAGAAATACAGTTTGTTTCCTGCATTTTTCAATTCAGGAGAGATGATATTTTCTTTATCTCCGTTGGCACATGCAAAAGAAATCAGGGTTGGAGGAACATTCAGATCCTGATATGTTCCACTCATGGAATCTTTACCTCCAATGGCAGCCAGACCTAAGTTGATCTGAGCATCATAAGCTCCTAAAAGTGAAGCTAAAGGTTTACCCCATTTTTCAGGGTTCTGTCCTAATTTTTCAAAGTATTCCTGGAAGCTTAGTCTGATATTTTTATAATCACCTCCCATGGCAACAATCTTCGCCACACTTTCAACTACGGCATAAGATGATCCTAACAGTGAGTTTTGTTTTGAAATTTCAGCATCGAATCCCCAGCTTGCCAAAGAAACGGTTTTAATATCTTTTGCTCCTAAAATCGGTAGTGTCTGCACACTTCCTTCCATTAAGGTCTGCTGATATTTCCCTCCTAAAGGCATGGCTACTGTAGTCGCTCCAATGGAAGAGTCAAACATTTCCAACAGCCCTTTTTGGGAAGCTACGTTTTTATCTTTTAAGATGTTCAGGAAGTTTTCTGCAGTGAAAGCTTTCGTTTCTTCTTTTACGTCTTCAAGGTGAGTGATTTTCACTTCCTGAGATTTTGAACACCCGTTGGTGTCTAAGAAAGCTCTTGAAAGGTCTACAATTTTGTCTCCTTTCCAGAACATCTGCATTCTTCCGGAATCTGTCACTTTTGCCACTTCTACAGCAACAATGTTTTCAGCTTCACAGAATTTGATGAATTTTTCTTTATCCTGAGGATCTACTACCACAGCCATTCTTTCCTGAGATTCAGAAATAGCCAGTTCGGTACCGTTTAATCCTTCATATTTTAATGGTAATACATCAAGGTTTACCTCTAAAGAGTCTGCAATTTCACCAATTGCTACAGAAACACCTCCAGCTCCGAAGTCATTTGACTTTTTAATCAGCTTCGTTACTTCAGGATTTCTGAATAGTCTCTGAATTTTACGTTCTTCTACAGCATTCCCTTTCTGAACTTCAGAACTCATGGTGTGGATTGAAGTCTCGTCCTGCTCTTTTGAGCTTCCGCTTGCTCCTCCAACTCCGTCACGACCTGTTGCTCCTCCTAAAATAATGATTGAATCACCATTTTCAGGTTTTTCACGTCTTACCCAGTCTACAGGAACAGCTCCGGTAACAAAACCTACTTCCATTCTTTTCGCTTTATAACCTTCGTCATAGATTTCAGAAACCATTGTAGTAGCAAGACCAATCTGGTTACCATAAGATGAATATCCGTTGGCTGCCTGTTTTGTAATTGTTTTCTGAGGTAATTTCCCTGGTAATGTTTTGTCAACAGATTCTAAAACGTCTGCAGCACCCGTTAATCTCATCGCCTGGAAAACGAAAGATCTTCCGGATAATGGATCTCTGATGGCTCCTCCCAAACACGTTGATGCTCCACCAAACGGTTCAATTTCTGTAGGGTGATTGTGTGTTTCGTTTTTGAATAATAAATACCAAGGTTCTTTTTTACCATCGTATTCAGCTTCGATCTGGATGGTACATGCATTGATCTCGTCTGAAATAACAAGATTATCCAGGTTTCCAGTTTTATGGAAATATTTACCGCATACTGTTGCCAGATCCATTAGGGAAATTGGCTTCAGCTCACGGCCTAAGAATTTTCTTTTTTCGATATAGTCATTGAAGATCGTTTCCAATGTGTGTTTGAACTGACCTTCAAACTGAATGTCTGACAATTCTGTTTCAAATGTAGTGTGACGACAGTGGTCGCTCCAATAGGTGTCTAATACTTTTAATTCTGTTTCCGTAGGATTTCTCTCTTCGGTCTTGAAATATTCCTGAATGAATTTCAGGTCATCCAATCCTAATGCAAAACCATGATTGTTATAGAAACTTTCAAGTTCAGCGTCATTGAAATTGATGAAATTTTCGTGGATAATCACTTTTGATGGGGTTTCATCTGCAGGAATATCCAGAATAGATAAGTCTTTTTCCTGAGATTCCACTTTGTTGATCAAAAGGTCTTTGATTTTAACCAGATCAGCTTCAGAAACTCCTTCAAATTCAATTAATT
The DNA here is from genome assembly GCF_002025665.1 of Chryseobacterium indologenes. Classification (GTDB taxonomy): domain Bacteria; phylum Bacteroidota; class Bacteroidia; order Flavobacteriales; family Weeksellaceae; genus Chryseobacterium; species Chryseobacterium metallicongregator. The sequence goes on from NZ_CP018786.1 coordinate 3,129,319, forward strand.
TTCCACTTCTTACTTTTGATTTTTCATTTTCTGTCAGTAAAGCGATACACTGCTGCGCAGAGTCTGCTCTCTGATCATACTGGCCAGGCAAAAATTCCATTCCGAAATGAATTGTTTTTGCAGGGTTTTCTGTATGCAAAATATCAGTAACAGGGTCTACGAAAGTGTTGTTCACCACTTTTTCAAATTCTCCTTCATTCAGATTGAAAATATCATATACATTGTATACTTTCACGCTTTGAACTGCCGGAACAACCGCTTTTACTTCATCAAAAATTTTTGGACTTTCAACATCGAAAATTCCTCTTTTTTCTACGAAAATTCTTTTGTTATTAGACATTAGATGTCAGATTTTTAATATTAGATTTATTTTTCTTTTTACTTTTTCTGAATTTAAAGTTTCCGTCTTTAAATTCATCTGTATTGGAAATTTTGGGAAAGATTTCTCTCTAACCATTATTCCGTACAAATTTAAAGGAATAAGTCGTATTTTCTTTAAATTTGACCTATGGAATTTCCAAATTTATTTTATTTGTTTATAAATTTATTCGGATTGTCCTTATGTTCTTTCTGAAAGTCTTCTGCATTTTTTATTTCTTCTTTCAGCCAGTTTTCAAAAGGAACTTTCTTTTCATTAAAATCCTCAATGGCATAAAATGTTTTACCATCTTCTGAGACCAGGAATTTGAAACGGTAAAGCATATCCAAATCTTTCTTCTTGTGATTATAGGTATTCACCTGATAATAGGGAAAGTTTTCTTTTGGTCTTTCTACAATTTCAAAAAACAGATTCTTTTCCTTTTCAGACAGTTTATTGTAAAAGTTCACATAATAAAGATCTGAAAGCTTTTTCTTCTGTTTTTCAAAGAACTGAAGGATATTCTTCTCTTTTTCATTGTATTGAAACGGATTCGGGTAGTATTTCCCGTCTATTTCAACATCCTGTTCTGTTGGTTTTGCCAATGGCTGAATGGTTTGTCCTTTGACATTCATTACTCCCCATTTTCCACCTACAACAGATCTGTGCTCGTCATTTGTTTTTTCCCAGTCGCAGCCGTCACAAAAGGTGGCGTATCCGTAATTAAAAGAAAATGCAAAGTCATGCTCAGCTTCAATAATTGTCTTTCCGTTACGGTCTGCAAATCCTACTTTTCCATTTTTAACCAATCTTCTCAGTCCTTCAGAGAAGTAATCTGCTCCGTTGTCATAAAGGAATGGCTGATACAGGAATTTCCCTTTTCTGTCGTACACATATCCCCATGCATTTTTTTCTGACTTTTCACCTTCTTTACTACCATCAAAAAGAATAGTTTCTCCTTCGACAGGATCTCCATCTTTAAGAAATGAAAAGATTTTGAACTGTGCAGGAACAATTATTTTTCCAGCTTTATCTTTTACTCCCACTAAAGAATCTTTGGATTTGAAATAATGTAAATCTTCTTTAGTCTGAGAAAAAGAAATGATTGGTGTCAGTATGATGGTTAAAAGTATTTTTTTCATTGAATTGGAAGTGGTTTCAAGGCTTAATTTACTCGTCTTTGGTGAGATCTGTTTTCTTACGCGAATTTACAATAATATAATACTTATTAGCAACATTATAGTCTACAGAATTGTTTAGCTTCCACTTCTGATAACCTTCATAATCAAACTGATGATTTTCTGGTGGACTTAATAAATAGTTATACTGCTCCATTAAATATTCGTCTATAAAGCCATCATTTCGAAGTTTTGTGAAGAACGAAATCAACTTATCTACAGTGAAATTACCTTCCTTAATTGATGTGGAACTTTTTTTCGTCTTATAATCTATAAAACCATTAATTCCCGCAATGTGAAAATCTAAAAGGACTCCAGGGATTCCTGAAGCTCTTTCATATTTATCAATATTCTCATATATCCATTTCATCTTATTTGTAGCACTACTCATGGTGATTCTTAATAATACTGTGTCACGAGCAGCAACAGGTGCATAAATAATGTTCGAATATCTTGTTAAAGGATTATTTTGTACAATTTTTGCTGGTTGTAGATTCTTTAAAAATTCATCATGCATTTTATCCAGAACTAAAGTATCATTCCCTTTCTGGCTTATTTCTGAAATAAAAACCCAAAAACCTGCATCATAAAGCCTTACATTAATCAGTCTGTTAAGATGGTTAAAATAGCTACTGATTCCGTGAAGCTTGAACTTTCCTTCTTTAAAGGTTACCCCTTTATTTACTTTTCCACTTTCTTTAGGAGTATATTTTCTTTCAGTTAAATCTTTATAATAATGATTTAAAAGTCTTTCCTCATCAAGAAAAGCCGGAATAATTTTGAATTTAAATAATGCATCGTTACTCTTATTTTCATATTCTGCAGCAAAAATGCTGTCATTTTTAGAGTTTGTAAACAATGCCGTTCTGGAGAAGTCACCCAAGCTAACAGGAGCGGTCATCCCTGAAACTATATGGCTAAAATCGGCATCGGATCTGATTTTTTTATTCGGTTTTAAATCCTGAGAAAATATCATCACAGGAAATAAAAGCAAAATAAAAAACAGGTAAATCTTCATACGAATTAAATAAAATATGCAGCCCAAAAGACTGCATATTGTTTTATACTTTAAGATCTGCTTCCAATCCTATTAAGTCTTTGTTTTGGTCTATAATCGGCTGTACTTCATTTTTGATGAATTCCTCCGTCTGGATTGGCGCGAAACCAATAAAGTTTTTAGGATCTAAAACCTCTTTCAGTTTTGATTTGTCTAGTTTTAAAGAATCATCGTTTAAGATTCTCTCGATAAGGTCGTTTTCTTTTCCTTCTTCTTTCACTTTCTTGGAAGCTTCCATAGAGTGAACTCTGATTACCTCGTGGATTTCCTGACGGTCACCACCTGCTTTTACTTCTTCCATGATGATGTATTCTGTCGCCATGAAAGGAAGTTCTTCCATAATATGTTTGTTGATTCTGTTTGGATACACAACGATTCCGTTCATGATGTTGTTCCAGATTAATAGAATAGCATCAACAGCTAAAAACGCCTGAGGAATTGTTAATCTCTTGTTTGCAGAGTCATCTAATGTTCTTTCAAACCATTGTGTAGAAGCTACCATTGCAGAACTTGTTGTCAAAGACATTACATATTTTGCCAACGCTCCGATTCTTTCGCTTCTCATTGGGTTACGTTTGTATGCCATTGCCGAAGAACCGATCTGGTTTTTCTCAAATGGTTCTTCAATTTCCTTAAGGTTTTGAAGTAGACGTAAATCGTTTGTGAACTTGTGTGCAGATTGTGCAATATTTCCTAATAAAGCGACAACTTTCGCATCAATTTTTCTATCGTAAGTCTGTCCGGAAACTCCGAAAACTTTTTCGAAACCGAATCTTTTTGAAAGTTCTTTATCTAAGTGTTTTACTTTAGAATAATCACCGTTGAACAATTCAAGGAAGCTGGCAGCAGTTCCTGTAGTTCCTTTTACTCCTCTGAAACGAAGTGTTTCTAGGAAGAAATCTAATTCTTCAATGTCAAGAACCAAACTCTGTAACCAAAGTGTTGCTCTTTTCCCAACTGTTGTCAACTGAGCCGGCTGGAAGTGTGTGAATCCTAAAGTAGGAAGATCTTTATACTGAATCGCAAAATCCGAAAGATTTTTCATCACGTTCACCAACTTTTTCTTTAAGATTAAAAGTCCGTCACGGATTTGAATTAAGTCTGTATTGTCTCCTACAAAAGCTGAAGTTGCTCCAAGGTGGATAATTCCTTTTGCTGAAGGCGCCACATCACCATATGCGTGAACGTGAGCCATTACATCATGACGGAATTTTTTCTCGTACTCTGCTGCTTTTACGTAATCGATATTTTCAGCATTTGCTTTCAATTCTGCAATCTGCTCATCTGTGATATCAAGACCAAGGTCTTTTTCGATTTCAGCAAGAGCTATCCAAAGCTTTCTCCAATTCTGGAATTTGTTATTGTGTGAGAAGTTAAATAACATTTCTTCACTGGAGTAGCGTTCTTCCAATGGATTTTTGTAGGAATTCATTCGTTCTTTTACTTTTTAGATGTACAAAAATACGGTTTTTCGGTGAGAGATGAAAATCCAGATTTGATGATTTTCATTCATGATTTATACTTATACTTTTGTCTTGAAACAAAAGTATGCAAAAGTTCAAGACAGGAATCATCCGCTAAAAATTTAAATGTACTCCTAAAATTTCCAAACTCGCATGGATCATCCGGTTCTGCTTCGGATCTGAGTAAGTCCCATGCTCAGACAGTGAAAATTTTTTAACGGATTACATTGAAATTTTCTTTACGCTCCTGATTCCTAAGCCGGATACTAATCAGTAAGCTACTACTTTTTAATACTAGAAACCAATACGATTAGACTCTAATGTCTTTTGTACTATTTATAGACATGGGCAGGATTAGCTGTCGAATATTTTCTTTTTAATATAACGCAAATAGAAATATAGAACTATAAAAATTAGAATTGCGATTATGATATTAAAATATACGTGATGAGAAATATTATGACTACTGGCTAATACCATCAATAAATAAAAATCACAGATTAAAAAAGAAGTAACACAAATAACTCGTAAAATATTTATTATGATTTTCATTTATACTTTTGTCTTGAAACAAAAGTATTCAAAAGTTCAAGACGGGAATCATCCGCTAAAAATTTGAATGTACTCCTAAAATTTCCAAACTCGCATGGATCATCCGGTTCTGCTTCGGATCTGAGTAAGTCCCATGCTCAGACAGTGGAATTTTTTTAACGGAGTCCATTCAAATTTTCTTTACGCTCCTGATTCCTAAGTCGATTAGTAGGGAGAACACATAAAACAGGCTATCCCATTTCTGAGACAGCCTGTTTTTCCTATTTTTTAATTAGTTAATCGATAATAAGTCCGCATGATGTTCCTACAGGAATACATTTTTTTACAAATGAGCACCAAAAATATCCTGGCATACACATTGGGATACCTCCCTGAACTGTTTTCAATTCTCTTTTTGAAAGTTTTCTTAAGTTTTTCATAGTAACATTTTTTGATTTTTTTCCTACTCTTTATGCTTTTCGGATTACGCTTTAATTTGGTAGATCCAATATACATATTTTTCGGATATGAAAACATAACCTGCTTATTTTATTCAACTTACAACGATAATTTGTTTATTAACTTCGGATGATCATTCTTGTATATCAATATTTTTTTAAACAAGGAAAAAACAAAACCTCCGCTGTTGCAGAGGTTTTGTTTTGTTTGTGGACACGAGCTAGAATATGTTAATACTAGTATTTTATATGATATTATTCTTTAATCTATCAATCTGATAAGTTCTCCTAAATATATTTTTTTATTTTTTAAATTATCATTTTCTGATATATTGACTAAATACTTTGCCTTACTCTTCATCTCGCCTTTTCTTAATATTATAGCTGTCTTCTCAACACCTTCATACTTCTTTATAAAATCAGGAATTGGAAAATTGTCTTTATCAACAATAAATAAAGTATCTTTATTATCATAAATATTCTTTACTATATAAAAATTTGATTGATTTTTATTTTTAGCTGGATAATATGATAATAGTTCTACATATATATTTTCACTAGGTTCGGATAAATTTGAGTATGCTATTTCTTTTTCAATTAAAGTTTTTTTTTCTTTACAAGAAACCGTCAAGATCAATGTACAAATTATAATTCTTTTAATATTTTTCATCTTTGCTCACTTGGTATTATATTCTTATTATTTAACCTTCCTGCTTTATATAGCCTATTCATTCTCTTTATTTGTGAAGGCGTGGGGCCAGTAGGATTTTTTATTGCTCCTCGCATCATAAAATTAGATGAAGAAATATCCCAACCAGTAAAAATGTCAAAAAAACCTCCACTAGACTGTTGATCAGGATGTTGAAATCCTCCGATATGACCTAATTCATGGGGCATCGTCTTGTCATTCTTGCCACTCATTATATCACCTACATATTTCTCATTTACCGATACTTCTTTTCCATTCATTTGCCTAGCCACCACTTCACCTTTTTTATAAACTTTAAAATCCTCAGAATCTGAATTTTTTATTTCAATTAACGTATCTGTATTTTTCAAATCTTTTTCATCTTCTATAGCTCTTATATTTATACTTGATGAAATTGTAACATTCGGATTATTAGACACTTTACTAAACATTGCCTCAGTTTGTGATTGTACTATATTTGCAAATTTTTTCATATCAATTTTCTTGTTTGAGGAGCTATTTAGAACAGCCCCAGTAAATACTAAATGATAATTAGTTGTATTTGTCTTTTTATCATAAGTCTCTGTAATTGTCCAATCTCTTCCATCAGGATCAATCATCATAATTGGATTATTTGCTGCATACATCATAGGGTTTAGTTCATAATGTTTCTCCGCCAACGGATCCACAACACCCCATCTCCCAATATCCGGCATATAGAATCTTGCTCCATAATCATACATACCACTTTCTTGTAGTTCCTTGCCATTGTACTTGTACTTATATGCTGGATTTCCTGTTAATACATTATATCCCTCATGCTTCAATCCAAAAGGATAATAATTACTCTCCTCAATGATCTCTGTTCCTGCTCCATTCTTAGCGTAGCTCAATCTGGTATTTCCAAGATGATCCGTATAATTGTACACATACTTTCCGGTCTCAACATTAAAATACCCTTCTGCTGTTGGGAAGAATTTCAATACTGAATCTGTATACTGGAAACCATCCAGATAATCGGTTGTTTCTGTACCGAAAACCTTTCTTACTTTCACCCCGTCTGCTCTGTAAGTATAATCCGTTACTTTGGAGTTTTGGGTAATCTTGCCGGATAAACTTAAATAATTATAATGGATGAAGGAATCTAATTATTAGAACTTATTTAGACATAAATAAAGGCTGTCCTTTTGGAGACAGCCTCTTTTTTATAAATAGTATATTACATTTAAGAGTCTGGAGAATTTAATTTATCAATAAAATCTTTGTTAAAAAGATTTGTTGACTCATTCCCATAAATAAGGTCTAAATATTTTATTATATCACCATCTACATAATTAAAATTAATCTTAATTAAATGAAATGATGCATTCTTTGGTATTCTTTTTTTATTAAAAATAGTAACTATACTTTCTAAAGTCATATTTTTATCCTTTTTGATTTCTTCTATAATTTCTAAATGTTTCATTATTTAATTTCGAATTTTTTTGAATTTTGAACTCTTCCTGTTGCCTTACCTGTTGCTCTTTGTCCATAATAACTAATTGATTTAAATCCTTTATTTTTAGCCCAGGTTTCAATGCTATTCCTATAATCTTTTATTCCAATTTTACCTGCATATTTGGAATATGCTTCTTCTAATGTAATTTCTCCAGATAACACCTTTGTTGGAATTATATCAACTTTCGCATTTACATGGGTCCCTTGTGGTTCTAAATTTGTGTATATAGTCATATCCGGTGCTTCACCATTTCCTTCAAATGAAAAAATAGCAAAATCCTCTCCTATTTCTTCAATATTGTAACCTAGGATTGTAGGAATATTTGACTCCACTTCTGCTGCGTTTTCTACAACATTTGCCGCTTTGGCTGCTCTGCCATAACCACCAAACATATTATAGCCACCTCCACCAAAATCTAACATTTCCTCCCGTTTGCTATTTCCCATCAGTCGAAAAATCCTATCCATTTTTGTTTCTCCTTGGTTATAAAATGGACTTCCTTGCCAAAGACGATAAGAATTTAATCCTCCATATTTATCTGCATTTGTTTTAGAACTGTACTGATTTACAAAACCTCTTTTAATATCGTTCAAGAGCCTAGTAAAAAAATTACTCGTTTTTCGTCTTACAGTAATTACAACTTCTTGTATATTATACGTTTTTCCGTCTGTTCCATCTCCAGGTCCTCCAAAAGGCGCTCTTCCATCAGGATCAATAAAGCGAATTGGATTATTAAAAACGTAATTATAAGGAGACCAGCTTCTCATTTGGTCCGCTAAAGGATCAACAACTCCCCATCTACCTAAATCCGGCATATACATCCTCGCTCCATAATCATACATTCCACTCTCCTGAAGCTCCTTCCCATTATACTTGTACTGATAAGCATTCTGGGTAGTCGCAGTATAATTATGCATTAACCCAAAAGGATAATAAGTATTGACTTCTACAATTTCTCCCGGTTTCCATTCTCCAAGGCAACCAAATTTAGGCGAACATGTTGATGTATTATATCTCCTTGGCTGGATAATACCATCTCCATTTGTATCGGTATAACTTAATCTTACATTTCCCAAATGATCTGTAAAATTATAGACATACTTGTTGAGAAGTGCATCATAATATCCTTCAGAAGTAGGAATGATTCTCAATTTCAATTCTGGAATCTCATTAGGATCAGGAATGAAAGTTCCTTCACCATCCCAGGATTCTCTTAAAAATGTAATTTTATACTGAAAGCCATCCAGATAATGGGTCTCCAGATCTCCAAAAAGCTTCTTTACTTTTACCCCGTCTGCTCTGTAAAGATAGCTTGTCAATTTTGAGTTTTGGGTAATCTTATCTGGTAAATTTAAATAATTATATTGGATGGAGAAATGTAATTATTAACCAGTTATACATATAAAATAAAAGCCACTACAAGAGCGGTGGCTTTTATTCTTACCTCACACACGAAAGGATTCGTGCGGTAGCAGGGCAGATTTTATTAATCATCTTCTAAGTTTTCATACTTATAATCTGTTAAAACCAGTATCCCAAAATATTTCCATTCAAATTCATCTTGATAATTGATTCTTAAAATCAATGTCTTCTTTGTTTTTTGAAGTATTTCAATAGAATTAATTATTTTATGATGAGAGGGGTATTTTCCATACGGTGAAGAAGCTATAAAACTTTTAGAGTTTTCTTTTACTAAATTAAATTCATCAAATATTCCTAATTTTATTTTTTCCTGAGATTTAAAGTTATCTGATTTCAAACAAATTATTTTTTGAAAACTTTTACTTACACCATCATACTTATATAAACTCTCTTTATCAGAATCATACTTCAAATATTCTGACTTCATCGTTGAAGTCTCTTGTTTAAGATAATCAAACATTCCTAAATTGATCTTTTCATTGTTTAGGATTTCTGATTTGTATGTTATAATAATAGGTCTATAAAATTCTAATACCTGTCCTTTTACTAAATTAATGAAAGATAAAAGTAGTACAGATAAAAACGTTATTTTTTTAATTTCCTTTATCATTTTTTTCTTTTTTTGCGTCTTCTCTAACTTTAACAAGTTGATTAACAATTATATCAGAAGGAGAACCTAGCTCTCGCGGAGCGCTTAGTTTAAAGGATTTAGTTCCATATTTAACATGATCAGTATCTGCATCTGTTCCATCTTCTATATGTGCTTTACCTTCATGGTAGATAGCTTCTGCTAAATCATAATTACTATATCCAATAGTTTTTGAATTACCTTCACCATCTACATGTTTAACACTATATCTTAAGTCATTATTCTTTTCTTTAAAATAGTTTTCGTTTAAAGATATCAAATGGACATTTTTATCTCCAGACTGAGATATATCTAAGTTGTTAAATTCAGACATATTACTATATCCTTCAGGAATTGATACTTTCCCATCTTTTACAAGCCCCATAGATTTAACATCTCTTACAGTTTCTGCTATAGTAGAGGAACCAGAACCAAAGTTTTTAGAGTCTATATAAATATCATCAGTTTTACTTGTTCCATATTTGTCCCATAATCTTTTTCCTTCAGGGGTTTTATACAATACTTCTTTTGAAGCTTTAAATGAACCATTGGTTGTTAAGATAATAATATCTATTCCTTGTCTTCCGTCTGGATCTATAAACATAATCGGATTATCAAACGCATAAGTATAAGGACTCCATCTTCTCATCTTCTCCGCCAGCGGATCTACTACTCCCCATCTTCCAATATCTGGCATATAAAATCTTGCTCCATAATCATACATGCCACTTTCCTGAAGTTCCTTCCCATTGTACTTGTATTGATAAGCATTCTGCGTTGTAGCTGTATAATTATGCAGTAATCCAAAAGGATAATAAGTATTGACTTCTACAATTTCTCCCGGTTTCCATTCTCCAAGGCAACCAAATTTAGGCGAACATGTTGATGTATTATATCTCCTTGGCTGGATAATACCATCTCCATTTGTATCGGTATAACTTAATCTTACATTTCCCAAATGATCTGTAAAATTATAGACATACTTGTTGAGAAGCGCATCATAATATCCTTCAGAAGTAGGAATGATTCTCAATTTCAATTCAGGAATCTCATTAGGATCAGGAATGAAAGTGCCTTCTCCATCCCAGGATTCTCTTAAAAATGTAGTTTTATACTGAAAGCCATCCAGATAATGGGTCTCCAGATCTCCAAAAAGCTTCTTTACTTTTACCCCGTCTGCTCTGTAAAGATAGCTTGTCAATTTTGAGTTTTGGGTAATCTTATCTGGTAAATTTAAATAATTATATTCAATAGAGGAAATCCCTTTATCCAAATGTTTGGTCATGTTTCCATTCCCGCTGAGATTGCCATTATCATACTCAATAGGATTAGGAACTGTAATGGAAGGATAACCAGATGGATTCTGCTGTTCATCGGTTACTTTTATCAGCCTGTTTCCGGAGTAATCATATTTAAGATTATCTATACTCATTGCCACAGTGCTTCCCGGAAGAATACCTTCGGATCTTTTAAGCCGTGTAATATTTCCGTTAAGATCATATTCCAGTTTTTCAAAATACTCTTTAGCTGCTTCTGCTCCGGCTTTCTGGTAGAACCCTGCTGACAATCTGTTTAAACTATCATAAACATATCCATATCTTTTCAACGGCTCATTATCTTCTGTTAAGGTTTTCCATGATACCTCAGCAATATTTCCGTTATATTTTGGTTTTACCTTTAAATCAGAAAAATCTGAGTTAGGCATTTCCAATCCTTCTACCTGATTATAATTGATCTGATAACCAAACAGATCGCTCCCTAAGTTGGCAGGATCATTGATCTTTGTCATCCAACCCCGGATATTGTATTGATAATCTATGGTCTGTAATGGTGATGCGGCAGCTGTTCCTCCTACTTTCTTAGATTCCAGCTGGGAAATTTCATTGTACTTATTCTGGGCCAGATATTCAACAGGGTTGCTGCCCACCTGATGGGTGTGGGTCAGAAGCCTGTTCTGAGGATCATAGGTGAATTTTTCTACAATGAGTTTTTCAGGATCTGAACCCAGTCTTCTATGGTAGGTATTGGTCTGAAGAACAACTCCAGTATAGTCAAGTTTATTATTGACCACAGTATATCCTCCTAAATGGTTGTTGCTTCTTGAACCGATGTTTCTTCCTTTGGTATCATACCAGATAAAGTTCCTTGTCCACTGATCATCTTCTATATTTTTGATATAGGAGGCGGTAAGGAGTCCTTTGGTAGTTTGTTCATTAGCCGGATTGTCCGTAAGAAGAGGCTGGGCAAACACATTGGTAACTGAAGATGAACCCGGAGGATAAGTATCATAATAATTGACATTTAGTATCTGGCTAACACTGGAAGGAATGGAAAGTTTGGTATAATATACAGCCATACCATTTAAGGTAAATCCGGCTGCAGCGGTCCTGGTTTCATATAAAACGGTATTGACATTGGCACTGTTTTGTATCGATGCCCTGCTGGCAGTATTATTGGTGATTCCGGTGTAGATGGTTCTTCCAAACTGGTCATACTTAGTAAAGAGCCATTGTCCTTTTCCTTTAAGCTCGGTATCCTGAGTCAAAATAAGCTGATCAGCTTTATTATAAACCATATATTCCCAGCCTTTTCCAGGAAGCTTTTTTTCTACCAAACGGTTTCTTACATCATATTTATACTGATAGCATAAATCATTCAGTACGGTATTAGGATCTGCTTCTAAAGAGGCTTTGGGAGGAATTACATATGCCAATTGATTATAATCATTGTAAACATAATAGGTGTCTGCACTTTCTGTGGCACTGATTACTTTTCTAACCAAAACAACTTGTCCCTGCCCATTTTTAAATTCTATGGTTGGGTTTTCGTCTTCATCAGTGACTGTATTTTTATACAGCTGACCTATTCCGTAAGAGCCGGATAAGGTGAGTTGGGAAGTAAAAGTGGTATAGTTAAAAGTGGCGGTATATTTTTTAACCTCGCCATCGGCATTGGCATCGTATCCAAATTGTACGGGTTTGTTATCCCAGGCAGTTCCCACTTGTTTTTGTCCTATAATACGGTCTAATGGTGAATTTTCCAGGATCTTTTCTGAATAGATTTTCTCTGTTCCATAAGGGGTACTACTTACATTGGCTAATGGGTCGGTAATAATACCACCGTTTAATGTTGCTCCCTGAGGAACAGGAAGGTAGTCCTGAACCTGTCTTCCAAACTGATCGTATTTAATGGGGACAACTACATCTTTTCCCAATGGAGAGGCTTTGACATTGACAATTTGTTTGGGTCTCCCCAATCCGTCAAAATACTGAACGGTTTCTGAACTTTTAACATTAGCAAGTGTAGGATCTGATAAATATGTCTTTGAATAGACATAATTTTCTGTATTGGTAAGCTGTGCGTGGGTAGTTCCTATTATGAGGATTCCTATGGGAATTAATATCTTTTTCATCAGTTTTAGTTTTTGTAATTGTATTTCATCTCCTTCAACACTTTGCCATTCACATCGATCACTTTCTGAAGCCTGTTTGCAGAATCGTACACATAGCTTTCTCTGATTCCGGATGGTGGAGTGATGCTTCTTACCCCAACTAATGGATCATACGTAAAAGTAGTGATCTGATAAGCGGATAAGGCAGTATTAGCTCTGAAGGTATTCAATGCAGAAAAGAAATTCGTTTCATCATTGTTGGGACCAGCTAAAGCATCTGTATTGGAAGCATTAACAATGGAATCAATTAAAGACTGCTGGATGTTTGTTAATTTGGCTCCCTCTATTTTTGCAATAGGCTGAGTTTGGTAGTAACCCCAAACGATTACGGTTGAAATACCGTCTTTTGTGGTGTATTGCTGCAGATTCCCTTTGGAATCGTATTGATCATAAATAACTTCGGTAGTAGGATTATTCTGAAGATCATACGACAATGCTGAGCTTGGAAGTAAGGTCAATGGATTATCATATTTGGTTTCCGTTTTTGAAACAATTTTTGCATTAGGATCGTTAATGCTCTGCTTTTTTATTTCTGTTACCTCTAAAGGAACTCCAATCATATTGGCTGTAATTAATTTTTGATTGTTTTTCTCATGAGCAAAACCGAACGCAGACTCATTTACCTTATTATCTGAATAAGTGATTCTTTCCTTTATTGGGTTGAGATGTTTATAATTTGGATCGTAAAGGTATTCTTTACGTTCAGAAAGCTCCTGATTATTGAAATAGGTCTTGGATAATATGCTTTTCTGTTTTACCCAAGCGGAAGAAATCTGATACCGTTCAACACTATAAAATGCTCTATAGCTTGCAGGAAAAGGAGAACCAATATTAATAAATAAATGATAACCACTAACTAAAATAGAATAAGGCTTTATTGTTAAATAAGGCTCTGCAGCATTGTAATCATTAGAAAACTTATTAAAATAATAATCATTTTCATATTCAAAATCTGTACTTTTTACTAATTTACCGGCTGAATTAAAATATTCTTTCTTTTTAATTTGACCAAGATTATATTTACCATCAAAATAGGTAAATACAGTTGGATTTAACCCAATTGGGTTCAGCCCTCTGCTATTGGAATAAGTATCTATAACTTTATAATTTTCCTGATTTCCGATATATTTTGTCTGCACCCTGTCATAAACGATAGGTTTTCCATTAATTGTACTTGAATTAAAGCTACCAATATTACCAATTGTCGTTATCTGACATATATTGCTAGAAGGATCAGTCGGTAAAGGAGAGGTATAAATATAATTAACATCATCACCTACATAATTTCCAGTAGATTTTCCTTGATCATCGTTGTAATTATATTCAACACTCTGAGCTACAGCATCATTTTCATCTCTTTTTATGATCTTTTTTACTCTTAATCCTCCTGTTTTATAATTTCCTGTTGTTTGAGATGTTGATATTTCTGTCCAGCTTAGTCCAAGTGTAGCATAATAATCGTCAAGATTAATGTGCGGTGCCTGGCCACGCAAATTAACTTTTCTAATTCTTAATCTGTATGCATCTTTTTTGTCTAAGGTTAAAGGTAAGGAGCCCGTAAAAATGAAATTAGCCAAAACGTTATCATCAGTATCCATAATTTCACCCTCAAAATAAGATTTTACGGGAAGATCAAGTGTTGTATTTTCAGGATTTACAGGGCTTGAAAAGTAGGAAGTAAAAGTAACTTTATCTCCATAAGAATCTACAATATTATGTCCGGCAATGGAAAATTCATAATAAGGGGTAACATCACTATCAATTGTAACATTTTTTTGTTCAAATTTTACCTGTTTTCTTGTTGTATAGTAATCATCACCTTCATACTCAATTTCCATACTTCCCCCTGTTGGATACTGAATTTTTTTCAGACTGCCCGAAACCGCATACTCAAGATGCTGTTCTTTATCAATATTAGATCCATATGTCTTTCCTGCAAATTGTGTGAATGGTATGCCTGTCTCTGAACCCCCTCCGTTAGAAAAACCAAAATGATCTGTAGCATCTGAAAGTCTGTTTGGTAAAACTTTGTCCTCATTATAGAAAAGTTTATATTTTGAACCATCATTTGAATTAACAACTTCTTTTAATTTTAACCTTTTAGCTGTTGTAGCATCACCTGCAATTACCTCATAACTGTTAAAATAATCTTTAACCAAATCATATGCTAATATCGTTTGATTTCCATTTTTAACAGATATTTTATCAAGTGAAAGTCCATTATTCAAATCCTGCCTATTACTAGAATAAATAAATTCCACTTTCTCATTTCCAAACTCTATACTTTTTATTGATTGTTCATCAAAAACTTCTGTTGTACTTAAAAATTCTCTAAACACAGAATTCGTTGTCGAGTATTGACAATCTTTATAAATTTCATATCTTTTTGTATTGTTGCTTATATATTTATAATAATCTGTTTTAAGGTAATTGAATTTAATTTCTTTACCTGATGGAAGTTTAATTTTATCGATCTCATAATCTGTCATTGATAATAAATAATCATCATCTGTAGGTATAGAACCACCAAGGGTTCTGGTTTGGTTGGCGGGAGAAAAATAATAGGTAATCCCCTGATCATCCGTTATTTCAAACAAAGATCCATTTAATACAATTTTAATATTATTGTAAGGAACCTGAATGACTTGGCCTGTACTGCTTAAATAAAATTCCCCTGAAAACTGCCCAATAGAATAAGAAAAGATATCGGGCTGGGTATCATGTTTTTTACCCGGAATATCTGGAGCATTTGCCTGGAATCCTGTTATAATAGCTGCGAGGCCATTATCATTTTCAACTTCGTTAGGTTTAAATGAGACCGGGTTAACATAAGGAATCCAGCCCCTATCATCTGCTCCAAAGATCTGTTTTGATAAAGAAATACCTCCTAGACTTAATGACCAGCCTAAGCCTACTTTAGTTGCCATCTCTCTGACTTTTACACCTGAAGCATGATTTTTCAACTCAATAGGCAATTTATATCCATCTACATTTAGTGTATAAATGGGAATATCAACACCAATAGTCCCTGTAGAAGTCGCAGTAGGGATATCTATAAATTTAGACAGCTGACTAGCATCGGGACTCTTGACTGAAATTGCAAATTTATTTTCAGGTGAGACCCCTGAACTTTGACCAAATGCAAATAGTGCGGATAATGTCCCCAACAGCATAATTGTTTTCTTCATCGTAGTTTATTTCTTAATTAATTTAGCATTCGCCATTTTATTCGTATCAGTTTTTACCGTCACCAGATAAGCTCCCTGCACCAAAGCCTGGGTATTAATCTTAGTCACTCTGTTTTTGGTTTTTATACTTTGAAGTTGTCTTCCGCTCATGTCATACAAAAGAATATCAGCATCTTTGAAGTCGAAACCGACTTCTACGTATGCATAATCAGAAACAGGGTTTGGATAGATCTTGATATCGTATTTTTCAATCAGCTGATCTACCTGTTTGTCTCCCAGTTTCATGATTTTCCAGTTTTCTTTACCCAGTTCTTCTGCGCTAGTTCCGGCCAGAATAATAGAACCGTCTCTGTTCAGTTTTAAATCAGATAGCCTTTCTTCTTTTTGTCTGGATTCTCCCTTTATGTGTTTTCTCCACTGTTCATTTCCATTCTGATCAAGGTAGAGCATCCAGAAAGTCTCATCATCAGTTTGAATTCTTCCTTCAGCCTGAGTGTAACCTCCCAACAGAATGCCTTTAGACTTCTCGCTTCCATCTTCCAGCCTTCCGCTTACCACACTCATGCCCATCAAAATATCTCTGTTTTTGAAATTGTAGGATTTCTGCCACTGTTCTTCACCTCTTTCATTGAGAGCAATCAGCCAAAGATCTATTCCTTCTTCCAATCCAACGGTTTTGTTTCCTGATCTTTCTGATCTTGACTCTCCACCGATGATAAAGCCATTTGAAGTTAAGGCCAGAGTTCTCAAATGATCATCTCCTTTTCCTCCGAAATTCTTTTCCCATTCTACTTTTCCGTTTTTGTCGAGTTTTACAATCCAGTAATCTCCTTCACCGAAGTTTTCAGTTTGTTTCGAGTTTCGGGATACGGGATTCGGGTTTTGAACATTTGATGCAGAACCCGCACCTCGCATCCCGGAATCTTGTTCAGAACCCGAAACACGAACCTCGGAACTCCTGGAATAAATCCCAAGTAGCGCACCTCCATCTCTCGTTGGAATCATCTTTTCCACTTCGTCTAAACCTTTTCCTCCTAAAATTAATTGGGAGAGTTCTTTTCCGTTTTTATCAAGTCTCGTGATCCATACATCTTTGGAACCATAGCCTTTTGCAGAATTCTGTACATTTCCGGCCACAAAAAATCCTAAATCGGTAGTTTGAATAACAGATCTTGCTTCTTCATCGGAAGAACTTCCCAGAGTTTTCTGCCACAATTCATCCCCGAATTCATTGATCCTGATCAGCCAGATATCTGAACCGCCTTTAGAATCCTCTTTTTTATCTAAACCTTTTCCTGAATAAGATGTTCCAGCCAAAAGAAATCCTCCATCCTGTGTTGTGACCGTAGCAGATAAATAATCATGGTTTTGTCCTGAAAAATATTTCTCCCAGACTTCCTGTCCCTGCTGGTTAAGTTTTACCAGATGAAAATCATAACCGTTGTTTTGCTTACTGCCTGAAGCCTGTTGTTTATTGCTTTGAATAGAACTACCTGTGATCAAATACTGCTGATCAATGGTTGTGGTGACCTGGCTCAGAAAATCCTGGGTAGAGGATTGGATATCTTTTTGCCACACCACTTCCTGAGCAGATACGCCCAGAATTGTGCATAAGGTAAATGCACAGAGATAAAGTTTTCTCATTCTCGTGTTGTCGTTTTTTGAGTTAGTAATTAGTTTCTTAAAACTTCGCAAATTTAACATTTTTTAAGATAGAAAGTCTCTTTTATGTGGTACCGTTAATCATGTTATTTATCATTTAATTCTGATATATTTTTCATTCTATTATATTGCAAAAATATCTATCCACAACGACAAAACTTGTCGCATTAAAATCCAAATGAATTCATTGATTTCATACCACAAAAAAACCACTCTCCCGAGTGGCTATATATTTTTTTAAGTTTGATTTTACTGATAGATGACTTCATCATTCTTCTTGATCTGGTAACTTTTTTTGTAAGGGCTTAAAACATAGCTGTCTTTCACATGAGCTCCGCTTTTCCATATCTTTGCCTTTCCCTGCTTATCCAAAATAATACTTTTTGCAACTCCATCCGGAATAAATACTTCAGCTTTGGTCATACTTTTATTGAAAATGACTGCCGTCATTGAAGTATAGCTTTTATCTGATTTTACTTCTTTGAGTTTTATTTTCTGATTGAACGTTTGTATACAATTATTTCTTAATTGTGAATACGTATATCCTGCGGAACCAATACAACCATGAACATCTCTGTCTCCTCCCAGAACCGGAGCACTTTTTTGCGCAAAAACGAATGAACCAAGGAACATGGCACTGAGTAAAATTATTTTTTTCATATGTAAAATTTTTGTTTTCTGATGGATTAAAAATATCCCAAAAATGTGATATTAATTAATTTCTCTAAGGTACAAAAAAAACCACTCTCGCGAGTGGTTTTATTTTTTGAAATCGGATTTTACTGATAGATCACGATATTATCTTTTTTAAGCTGATATCCGTTCTTTTTGTAAGGAACCAATACATAACCATCCTTTTTCCATGCTTTGG
The DNA here is from genome assembly GCF_002025665.1 of Chryseobacterium indologenes. Taxonomy (GTDB): domain Bacteria; phylum Bacteroidota; class Bacteroidia; order Flavobacteriales; family Weeksellaceae; genus Chryseobacterium; species Chryseobacterium metallicongregator. The sequence continues at coordinate 3,147,772 of NZ_CP018786.1, forward strand.
CTCTACCTCCTGCTCTGGTAAGGATAATACTTCTGTCACCGGCATCTTTTACAAAAACCTCAGCTTTTTTCATGTCTTTACTGAAAATAACTGCAGCTATCGAAGTATAACTTTCTTTAGGAGCGACTTCTGTTAACTTAATCTTCTGTTCAAAAGTTCTTATACAGTCTTTCTTAATTTGAGAATAAGTATATCCTGCAGAACCAATACATCCGTGCGCATCTTTGTCACCACCTTTTATTACTCCTTTTTGTGCAAATGCTAAAGAACCAAGGAACATTGTGCTTAATAAAATTGTTTTTTTCATGTCGATTTGTATATTAATAATTACCCGTGGTATTATTAAAAATCGTGCCAAAAAAATACCATAACACAATCCGGTGAGTTACTTTTTCAGATATTACTTAGTCCAGTTAATCTTTGAATGCTGAACATTGTCAGAGCTAGTTCCGATCATAATATCAAATTCACCTGATTCCCAGTCATATTTCAAATCTCCGTTATAGAATTTCAGATTTTCAGGAGTGATATCGAAAGTTACTTTTTTCGATTCTCCTTTTTTCAAAAATACTTTCTGGAAGCCTTTCAATTCTTTTACCGGTCTTGTTATACTTCCCACTATGTCTCTGATATACAACTGAACAACCTCAGCACCATCATAGTTTCCTGCATTGGTTACTGTAACAGATGCCTGAACAGTCTGATTTCCTTTCGCTGTAGTATTGGAAACTGTCATATCCGAGTAATTGAATTTCGTGTAGCTTAATCCGTATCCGAAAGCATACAAAGGAGTATTACACTCGTCCATATAGTTTGAACGGAATCTTTCATAAGTACATTTGTCTACTTTATCCTGGCTTAGCGGGCGGCCTGTATTTTTAGCATTATAATAGATTGGCACCTGTCCAAGGCTTCTTGGGAAAGTCATCGGAAGTTTTCCGGATGGGTTTACTTTTCCGAACAGAACATCTGCAATGGCATTACCAGCTTCAGATCCTGCAAACCACGCGTTCAAGATAGAATCCGGAGTATCTTTTACATTGGTTAAAGCTAGTGGGCGGCCTGTGAAAAGAACCATCGCGATTGGTTTTCCGGTTTTCTTTAATTCCTTCAGTAAGTCGACCTGAGACTGAGGAATGGTAATTTCTGTTCTTGAAGAAGATTCTCCACTCATTTCAGCAGATTCTCCGATAGCCAGAACAATGACATCTGCTTTGCTGGCAACATCTACCGCTTCTTTTAATAATTCTTCTTTGGAACGGTTGTCTCTGTCTGTTTTTTTACCGTGAGCTGCATAGATTTCTTCCAACTTCGCATCATAGTCTATATTCGCTCCTTTTGCTGATAAAAACTTAACTTCTTTTCCGTAGTTGGACTGCAATCCCTGCATCAGAGAAACTGAAACAGCGTGTTTTGTAGCAACGCTCCATGTTCCGGCCATATTCATTGAGTTATTCACCAATGGGCCAATGACAGCCACTGTTCCTGATTTTTTTAAAGGCAATACCTGATTATCATTTTTCAACAACACCATGGATTGAGCAGCTGTATTTCTTGCTATATTACGGTTTTCCATATTATAGACTTCTTTTGCCGCTAACTTTGCATCTCCGTGCTTGTATGGATTATCAAATAAACCAAGATCATATTTTGCTTCAAGAATTCTTCTTGCCGCCATATCAATTTCGGCTTGTGTCACTTTTCCTTCTGCCAGAGATTTTTTTAAAGTTGTTAAAAAGCCTTCTCCTACCATATCCATATCAACTCCAGCTTTTAAAGCCAAAGCAGATACCTGCTGAAGATCTCCCATACCATGGTCTACCATTTCATTGATACCCGTATAGTCTGTTACTACGAAGCCTTTGAATTTCCATAGATTTCTTAATACTTCAGTCTGAAGCCATCTGTTTCCTGTAGCAGGCACTCCATCCACTTCATTGAAAGAAGCCATTACCGAAGCAACACCAGCATCCACTGCTGCTTTGTAAGGAGGAAAATATTCATTAAACATTCTTACATGGCTCATGTCAACGGTATTGTAATCTCTCCCGGATTCACCTGCTCCATATAGAGCAAAATGTTTTACGCATGCTAAGATGTTGGTACCGTTAGCAAGGTCTTTCCCCTGATAACCATACACCATGTTTTTAGAAATTTCACTTCCTAAATAAGGATCCTCTCCTGAACCTTCTGATACTCTACCCCATCTTGGTTCGCGGGAAATATCTACCATTGGAGAGAATGTCCAGTTGATTCCGTCAGAAGCGGCTTCTCTGGCAGCTACTTTTGCAGACTGCTGGATAAGGTTCATATCCCATGAAGCAGCCAATCCTAATGGAATCGGGAAAGTAGTTTCATACCCGTGGATCACATCCATCCCAAAAATCATAGGAATTTTCAGACGGCTTTTTTCTACAGCTACTTTCTGAACAGCTTTGATCTTATCTGCTCCTTTTATATTGAATAATCCTCCTACTAGCCCCTGTTCTACCTTCTTTCCAATATCAGAACTCTGTGCCTGTCCGGTAGTGAAATCTCCGGAAGTCGGAAGGTTCATCTGTCCTATCTTTTCATCCAAAGTCATTTTAGACAAGAGATTATCTACAAAAGCTTTCTTTTTAGCCTGATACTGAGCCGTCTGATAAGACTGAACGGGCTTCGTTACCATTTCCTGAGCGGAAAATACAGGAGCCAATGCTAAGGTGGCGATTACAATTAACTTTTTCATAAATCTATCTTCTTAAATTATTGTTTTATTTTTTTGCTTTAATTCGATGAGTTTATCTTTCAATCATTGTGTATTTTGGGGTTATTTTTCTTTCTTTTTAGACAGCATCCATTCATACAAATCTGGGTTTGAATAGGCTGAATCCCATGAATTATGATTGTCGTTCGGGAAGATAACCAATTCTGCTGTTGGGTTTACAGGATGCAGCTTTTGATAAAAATTAAAAGCATTAGCGGGCAATACAATATCATCCATTCCGCCATGAAATATTTTCATATTCAGGTTTTTAAACTGATGAATATTGGCAGTCATTACCTGATCTGTCGGTGCGCAGACTGAAGCTACAGCAGCAAACATTTCCGGATGTTCCATGGCCAGCTTTAAAGTTCCCCAGCCTCCCATGGAAAGTCCTGTGAGATAAATGCGTGAAGCATCAATTTTATATTTCTTCTGAATTTCTTTGATCAGATTATAGACGGTAACGGTATCCCACCATGTTCCTTCCGGACATTGAGGTGCCAGAATGGCTACAGGTTCTTTAATCAGATTTTTATAGGTAAACGGGCTGTGTGCTTTTACTAAATCAAGATTAGTTCCACGCTCTCCGGAGCCGTGTAGAAAAACAATCAAAGGAACATTCCCTTTTGTATTCTTAGGGTAATCCAGAATATAGGAGAGTTTTTCCTGTCTTTTAATTTCTTTATTGAGTTCCGCTTTTATCTCCTGCGCATTCAGTTGCAATGAAAACGGCAATAATAAAAGAGGGATATATTTCAGTTTTAGTTTCATATTGTTATTTAGGTTTTGGCTAAAATACAGGGGATTTGATCTTTTTTATTTAAACGGATTCCCTTCGATTGTGCTCAGGATAATAGCCCGTTCCTATTGAATTTATTTTATTCCATATTTGGTAGATTGGAAGCTTAGTTTTTTTAGTCCCTGCTGAATTTCAGGAGCATTCATAAACAGCTTCCAAAGGAATCCGGATCTGTAATTTTCAATCATGGGTGCTATGGTTCCCTGGTCTATGGCCAGATATCTTGGGGTAAACCAATTGTTATAATTAATGGAAGTGGCATCATAAGGGCCTGCTGATCCTATAAATTCAGGTTTTTGAGTGTATATAAATCTCAGGAAAGCCATTGATTCTTTAGGTGTATAGGGAAAACTGCTCAATGCAGCTGTAGGAGTGATTACTCCATTATCATTGCCTGGCATATGAGCGGTATAGCCGGTACTTCCGTCCTCGTTTCTTGTATAACCGGCTGTAAGTCCCCAATAGTTTGGTCCATAACCTTTCCATTGTTTTGGATTTTCAACGCAATATTTATAGTCGATGAGGGTTTGATTTTTATTGACGTCAAAATAATTTTTGACAAGTTTATCTGATAATCCAGTCGGATCAAGACCGATATATGAATATTGCGCCCAGAATAGCGGTCCGCCATATTCTTCGGCATAGTTGTGTTTTACGTACAGAGGTAATCCGTACTTTGTTTTGTCTGTAAGGTAAGTTCCATTTCTGGTCCAGCCTTTATAATAGGTTTCAGCATCAATGGAATAAGTAGGTGAAGATGCGGCTAAAATATACGTGATCAGACATTCATTATATCCTTCCAGAGGAAAATTCATTTCCCATTGGTAATCCGGTGACCAGTGCCAGTAAAGAACCTTCTGACCTCCTTTGGTATACCAGTTCCATTGAATTCCTTTCCATAACTCATCACATTTTGCTGCCAGGGCTTTTTCTTCTGCATTTCCGTTTTTAAAATACTCCCGGATCATCAGTATTCCTGAGGTAAGGAATGCTGTTTCTACAAGATCTCCTCCATTATCTTTTTTTCCGAAAGGAACTGTTTTTCCTGTTTCCCCGTTGATCCAATGTGACCATGCCCCTTTGTGACGGTCTGCTTTTGCCAGAAAATCCATGATATGAGTAAGTCTTTTCACTGCTTCTTTCCTTGGAACAAATCCTCTTTCTACGCCTACCAGAATAGTTGCCAACCCAAATCCTGAGCCTCCTGTAGTGATCACGTGTTTATCGTTATCCGGATAGATATTGTCTTCATGGTAACGCTCTCTTCCCAGCATTGAGTTGGGTTCTGCGTAATCCCAGAAGTACTTTAAAGCATCTTTCTGTACTCTGTCCATCAGTTGTTCATCTGTGATATTGCTTTTTACCGCTTCAGTTTTTCCAGCTTCCAATTTGGCAACGGGAGCATTTTTACAGGAATACACAAAGAATAAAGAGGTGATAGCCATTGATAATACGTTCCTTTTCATGAGATCTCTTTTTATAGGGTTTTTAACTAAAAGAAGAGGAGAACTTTCATTCTCCTCTAATGTTTATGGTTTATTTTAATAGCCTGGGTTTTGAGCAGATAATCCACCAGCTTCCATGATGAAGTCTTGTGGAAGTGGGAATACTTCATGTTTTCCAACAATGAATTTTTTACCACCATCAGCTGCCATCGCTGCTTGTGCTTGTCCTGTTCTTACAAGATCAAACCATCTGTCATGCTCAAAAGCAAGCTCCAATCTTCTTTGTTTCCAAATATCTAATCTTACATCTGCCTGGGAAGAAGCAGGAGTATTGCCAATGTTAGCTCTGTTTCTTACCTGATTCAGGAAAGGAATAGCCGCAGATGTTTGTCCCAGTTCGTTCATTGCTTCAGCTCTGATTAATAGCACTTCAGCATATCTCAGATAACGAATATTTACATCTGTGGAAGCCTGATCTCTATAATTTGAAGAATAAGCTTTATAGTTATAGAATTTATTTTCTGTATTTGGACCTACGTAATATCCATCATATAAAGTCATATCTCTGTGGATAATCGTAGCATCTCTTCTTGAATCTGTTGCAGAGTATGCATCATACAGACCTTGGGTAGGTGTAGCAAATCCCCAGCCCCATCCTGTAGTACCTCTTGCTCCCTGAACCTGACTGTACTGTTGAATTGCTCTTCCAGCTGTTCCTCCCGTACCGTTGATTTCAAAAACGGATTCAGCATTATTTTCTCCTGAAACCTTATAGATATCCTGGAAAACAGGCGTCAGTGAATAGCCTGTAACCAAATTGGTCTCATCTACAGCCAACTGCCATTTTTTCTGATATAAATACACTTTAGCTAATAAAGCATGAGCTGCACCAACAGATGCTCTCCCTAAGTCACTTGCTCCGTAAGCTGATTTGTTGGGTAGAACGGCAATAGCATCTTTAAGATCCTTTTCAATAAATGCGTAAACTTCTTCTTTGCTTTTTTTGGTAAGTGTCATTTGTTTATCTGCCTCAACTCCTGTTACAGGAACGTGATCTACTAATGGAACACCTCCAAAAGATTTCACTAAAGTAAAATACATGAACGCTCTTAAAAACTTAGCTTCACCTGTTAATCTTGCACGTAGTTGGGGATCAGCTTTATCTAATTGAGGAAGATATTTCAATGCCTGATTACATCTGTTAATCCCTTGATAATTGGAGGCAAACAGCTCTTTGAATGATGGAGTTGCCGCATTAAAATTCAGTGCATCCAGAATATCTTTATCAGAACCTGAATCACTTGGGCTTGAACCTTTATCAGCATCATCTGAAACGATGGATGTTACTCCAATCCATGCAAAAGTACTCATATTCCAGTCTAAAAACTTGGCATAAATAGCAGTTACCAAACTATTGGCTCCTTCATTATTATTATATATTTCACCCAAAGCAGCTTCGGGAATTTTTTCTGTAGGAGATACATCAATAAAGTCATTGCTGCAACTCTGGTTAACAGCTCCTAAAATTAAAAATGCAGCTGCTATGATATATTTCTTATTCATTTTTTTAAAAATTTAGGTTAACACCAAATACAAAAGACCTCAATGTAGGATAAGCATCCAACTCTATCCCAGCACGTTTGTAAGGATCTCCTTCTGCTGTTGGATCTGCAGGATTATATCCTGATAATTCTGACGAATACCCCGAATATTTCTGGAATACAATTGGATTAATTGCGCTCACATAAAGCTTGATAGATTTCATATAATCCGTTACATTTCTAAATGTATATCCTACCGAAATATTATTGATTCTGAAATAATCTCCACTTTCCAAATAGAAATTAGAGGCTACAGGAATACTTGAAGGATTTACAGGGTTTCCAGCATTTGTATTGGATGCTGACCAGAAATTATTGGCTACTGATGCTTCAACATTCTCTCCTCCATTTCTTTGTGCTTTTTTACCATTATAAACTTTAAATCCAAAAGCTCCGTATCCGTTAAGCGCAAAGTCCCAGTTTTTATAAGACATGGAAATGTTTACCCCTAATGTAGATTTCGGTATGTAGGAATCAAAGAAACGTCTGTCTCCTCCATCCATAACACCATTACCGTTCAGATCTTTAAATTTCAGGTTACCATTCGCATCATAACCATCCGTTTCATATAAATAGAAACTTCCTAAAGCATAGCCTATTGCTGAAGCATTAAATAGTTTTGTATCTACTCCGTTCCCCAGGTTTCCTCCAATAATCTGAGAAACCGGTTTTGAGGTATCAATTCTCGCAAGTTTATTTTTATTGTAAGAATAATTAGCTCCAACTGAATAACTGAAATCTTCACTTAATTTATCTGACCAGTTTAAACTCACCTCAGCTCCCTTATTAACGACACTTCCCATATGTGAATAATTCACATCAGAAATACCTGTTGCAAGATAAGGTACTACTCCTAAAATAAGGTTATTGGTTTTTCTGTTATAAACATCAAAGCTACCGGACAACCTCTTATCCAGGATCGCAAAATCCAATCCTAAAGAAGTTTCTTCAGTCACTTCCCATCCTAAATCCGGATCATATCCCTGGTTAACAGTTACTCCATTGCTTACAGGCGATGTTCCAAATCCGTAATTATAAGTTGCTCCAGATGAAAGTGGTAAGTAGTTTAACGGAACTTTCTGATTACCCAGTTTACCCCAGCCTCCTCTTAATTTTAAAAGGTTAAAGAATCCATCCTGCATAAAGCTTTCTTCAGAAATGATCCATCCGGCTCCAAATGATGGAAATGTCCCCCATCTATGCCCCTCAGCAAACTGAGATGACCCGTCTCTTCTGATAGTTCCACTTAATAAATAACGGTTCATGAATTTATACTGAAGTCTTCCGAAATAAGAAAGTGTTGTATTTCTGTTACCTTTTATAGATTCAATAGCTTTGGTTGTATTATCACTAAATAAATTTCCATAGTAATCTACACCATCCAGATTCCAGTAATCTTGTGAAACAGGTACATTCTTTCTGTTGATCACTAAAGTTTCAAGACCATTTGCTACTGAAGTTTCTGTACCGGCTACAATTTCAATATCATGGTCTCCTACTTTTTTGGTATACGTTAAATAGTTATTAAGTACCCAGTTGTAATAGTTCTGGTTTTTATTGGTTAATCTTGTCAGAGGCAGAGAAGCATCATAACCACTTTCAACTCTTGTTGGATCACTATCTAACCAGAATGCTTTAGAGTTTACAAAGTTGTAATATTTATAATTATTGTACTCTCCACTAAACTGAGAAGTAAATTTCAAATCTTTGTAAATATCAATATCTAATTTTAAACCACCCTGCAATAAGAAATTCTTTCCTCTTTGGTTATCATAGGCAAGTTGCATCACCGGGTTTCCAACATTATTAAAACGTCCTCCCACATAACTGATATTCCCATTGGCATCATAAATAGGCTGGCCATATTTGCCATTCGGATAATTTACAGGAACTAGCGGTGACTGCTTGTATGCATTGGTAAAAGCACCAAATGATTTTGGTGTATCATTGGTAAAAGTAGCACTCAAAGTTTGAGCTAATCTGATTCCTTTAGAAATTCTGAACTCGTTATTTGTTCTTACTGTTGTCCTGTTATAATTGGTCCCTTTAAGGATAGATTGCTCTTCATAATTTCCTAAACTCAAGAAATATTTTGCAGCTTCAGAAGATCCTGAAATAGAAACATTATGCTGATTATAAATCCCTGTTCTGGTAATTTCTTTAAACCAATCTGTACTGTAAGGCTGATTAGGATTCAGATAAGTACTTGTTTTGCCCGCATTATTATAATTTGCAAATTCAGATCCATTGGCCATTTTAACCGTTTTTAAAGGACTTCTGAATCCTACTAATCCATCATAAGAAACACTTAATTTTCCTTTACCTGATTTTGTAGTAATAATGATTACTCCGTTAGCTGCTCTGTTACCATAAATGGCTAAGGCTGCCGCATCTTTTAGTACATCATAGGTAAGAATGTCATTGGAATTGATATTATTAATATTATCAGTATATATTCCATCCACCACAAATAAAGGCGTTCGCCCTCCCAATACAGTCCCCAGTCCTCTGATCATTACTGTAGGAGTAGATCCGGGTGCGTCGGATGCAGTTACCTGTACTCCGGCTGCTTTTCCCTGAATAGCCTGTGATGCGTTCAATACTTTGGTTCTGGTTACTTCCTCCGCACTGATAGAACTGATAGCTGTTGTATTATCTACTTTTTTACGGCTACCATATCCAATCATCACGACTTCGTCAATCTTCTGGACTTTAGCAGAATCCTGCGTAACCTGTGCATTCACGTTCATCCCGAAATACAACACGGCAATGAGACATGGATACTTTAAATTACTTTGTTTCATATAGTTTCAATTTTATTCAAATAAATCAAATTCAATTTTGTCTTTAAATAGTGGAGTTATTTAAAATCTCAAAAAAAGACATTAGCCAAAAATATAAAAAATATCGAACAATGTTAAATTATCTTAAATATTTAAACATCGCCCTTTTTTATTAAATCAAAAATGATAAATCTTTAAATTTTATAATTTTATATTCAAAATAATTATCAATTTATCATTATTTTATTAATGTTAAATTAACATTTTCATCCAAAAAATTCACCAAATCCAACACTCAATTTAATATTTTGTTAAATACAGAATAGTAATTACCTTTGGTGCAGTTTTTGAGAAAAGCATTTATAAAGCAAATAATAAAAGATCAATGAAAAAGTATATCATTGCAGCCGCTCTTATCATCGGGACAGGTGCTGTTATTACCACCAGTGTACAATCTTGCACATCATTGGCCACGTCCGACATGGGGCTTTCCATTATCAAAAGGATTCTGCTCAATGGTATTGATAAGGGAATGGGTATCTACGGAAATAAAGAAGCGTTTCTGCAAAATAATATGGTAGACAAAGCGCTTCCAAAAGAGCTGAGAGATATCAATTCTACGCTGGAGAAAATTGCACCTTCACTGGTAGCCAAAGAAAGAGATTATATTGCACAGGCAGCAGCTTATACGGTTAATACCTCAAAGCCTATTTTGCAGGATGCAGTAAACAGCCTGAATGCTCAGGATGTAACCAGAATTATGCAAGGAACTACCGCAACCCAGATTCTGAAGGAAAAAACATCTCAACAGCTTATTGCAGCGATCGCTCCTAAAGTAGATGAAAAACTGAATGAATATGGGATTGTAAAAACCATTAATACAGCGTTATCAGGAAGTAATTTTCTGGGCAGTCTTTTAGGGGGAAATAATAACACTGTCAATTCCGGAGGATTGAGTAAACTGGCTTCTGAACAGCTGGTAAATGGATTATTCAATATCATAGAAGATTATGAACACCAGAACTCCAAGTCTCTGCTGGGGCCATTTGGAAAATAGGAAATTTTTCGTTATATTTATATTATATTAACAATTGCAGATGGATATATTACAAGGAAATCAACACGCAAGTCCTGAAGATTTTTATCAGTCTTTGAAGGAGAAACTGGAAGATCATCATGATTTTCCGGAGGATTATTTATTTAAATTTATTATTCCTACAGACCAGGCAAAACTTACTGAAATTTACAGAGTTTTTGATGGTATTAAATTTACACTGGGAAACCGCGAAAGCAAAAATGGAAAATACACTGCCTGCAATATTAATGCATTTGTTTTGGATGCCAATCAGGTAGTGAATATTTATAAAGAAGTAGCAAAAATAGAAGGCGTTATTCTATTGTAAAAACAAAGGCCGTTTCATCATCATGAAGCGGTTTTTTATTATTTAAAACTTAAAAACAGAACATGATGAACATCCAACTGATCCTATTTAATATTATTTTGGCAACCTCTGCAACAAGCTGTATGCACAAAAATAACACCGAGAATAATACCAGCAATATTTCCTCTGCAGTTCAACAACAAAAGATCGAACAGATCCAATTGATAGAAAGAACAAGAGGATTCAGCAGAAATATAGTCTTCACCCCTTCTTCAAAAGAATCCAATATTAACGAAGAAATTACTACTACTAAAATATCTCCTGCGGAATGGCAGACGGTTTCCAGACTGGCTCAAACCATTGACTTATCCAAGATATCAGATCTTAAAGCTCCTACAGAGGGCAGGCATTCTGACCGGGCAATGATTGCCTCCATTATCATTACCTCTAACGGAAAGGAATATACTTCTTCAGATTTTGATTCCGGACGCCCTCCAAAAGAACTGGAAGCTTTATATAAGATAATCAATGGGCCCAACAAAACTGAAACTCAATAACATAAAAAATCCGCTCTTTAAAAGAACGGATTTTTTTTATTTATTAAGTTGATCTATTTTTCAATAAAGAACTTTACATTTTCAATAGGTCTTCCCAGCATTGCTACTGATCCTTTTACCAGAATCGGCCTTTGTATCAGAGATGGATTTTCAGAAAGAATCTTAATCCACTCTTCTTCTGAATAGTTTTTATCTGCATAGTTTTCAATATACAGCTTATCTGTCTTACGAATGATATGAAAAACACTTTGGTTCAGCTTTTTCAATACTGTTCTTATTTCAAGCGGACTTAACGGATCTTCAACAATATTAATGATTTCAAAAGGTACTCCGTTTTCGTCAAGATACTCTAATACAGCATTTGACTTTGAACAGTTTCCGTTATGTAAAACTTTAACTACCATGATATAATTAATTATTCAAAAAATTAAACTTGACCTAAACAAATTTAAAAAGAATTACCCTGAGTATGTCTTAATTTTCTGATAAAAATATGTTAAAACAAACCGTGAAGTTCGGCTTCAATTTTCTCCAGAATAAATCCGAAATCTTCAGGTTTTTCAACGAAATCAAGATCATCCACTTCTACAATCAAAAGTTTTCCTTCCGTATAATTGGAAATCCATTTTTCATATTTCTGGTTCAGTTTTGAAAGATATTCAATACTGATGGATGCTTCATACTCACGACCTCTTTTGTAGATTTTTTTAACCAGATTAGGAACATCTGATTTTAAATAGATTAAAAGATCCGGAGCTGATACAAAAGACTTCATCAAATCAAAAACTGATGAATAGTTATTAAAATCCCTGTCTGAAAGAAGATTCATATCATTCAGGTTTTCTGCAAAAATATGGGCATCTTCATAGATGGTACGATCCTGAATAATGTTTTTCCCGCTTTCTCTAATCTCTTTCACCTGACGGAATCTGCTTCCCAGGAAATAGACCTGTAATGCAAAACTCCATTTGCTCATATCGGAATAAAAATCCTCCAGATAAGGGTTATGATCTACATCTTCAAATTGTGCATCCCATCCGTAATGCTTGGAAAGCATCGTTGTCAAAGTTGTTTTTCCGGCTCCGATGTTTCCTGTAACTGCAATATGCATAATATTCTTTTTCCTTGTATTACTGATTAGTTGATAAGTTTTTCGATGGCTTCAGTCTGAACTTTAGAAGTGTCTTCAATCAATTTCTGTAAGGTATTGTCTGAAGGTTTCTCTGCTGTATTCTCATCAGGTTTCTCTTCAGTTGTTTCTGCTGGCTTTTCTGTAGATGGCTGTAGAGATTCCGGCTGAGCTTCGAGCTGTTTTTGCTGTTTGGCTTTCTTTACTTTTTCAAGGCTGTAAAGATAGAGTTTGTTCCCTTTGATTGCAAAATAAGAGAGGATGTTTTTATCCACAATTTGCGCTTCCTGATCTTCAAAAATGGTTGTCATCCCTTTTTCAGGGACATATTGTGAAATGAAATTACTGGCCACCACCAGGATCATATCATTCTCTCTTCGAAAACGTTTTCCGTTTTCCAGAGGGGCTTCGAAAAGTTTTTCAAATTTCAGGCTGTAAATCCTGATATGTTTTCTTGTTAAGATATAGACTTTATTTTCATAGACCAGCATATCCATTAAATCTTCAAAACTGATATCAAAAGGATATGAGTTGATGGTGGTATCGTTTCTGAAATTGTACTGTATCAGACGTTTTGTACTGTCATCCAGGAGCCACATCTGTTGTAGGTCTTCCGCATATGTCATTCTTATAAAACCGAATTTCTGTTTAAAATCAAGCTTTTGAATTTCATTCATATTCTGGTCTACAAATTTCATTTCCTGGGCATTTTCAGAAAACAAAGGTACATTCAGAGGATTTTGAACTGTCTGAACTTTGTATGGAACAGTAAGCATCATTTTTCCGATCTGCTTTCCTAAAGAATCATATTTGGTAAAACTGAAATCTTTGTTTTTATAGATATACAGATTTCCATAGTCGTCAGCAAGCATATCTTTGGCCTCCTTTAGTTTCAATGTATCTAAAGGAAGAATATTCTGCGCTGAAACCGTACAGAAAAGGAAAAAAAATATTAAGTTTAAAAGCTTCACTCTGTTTTTTTAATGTCTTGAATTTACTAAAAAATAACGTTACTCAAAAGATGGTTAAGTCTGATAGAATCTTCTTTGAGGTTCATCAAATTTGAGACCATCTTATTGCTGAAAAGGACTGCTCTACAAAAGATATAATGAGTTTATTGAAAAGCGACTTCATAAATTTTCTCCCAGTTTTTACCTGTCACCAGCATATTATCTCCTTTAAAAGCAATTCCGTTTAAAACATGTTCGCTGTCTCCCTTATCATTTTCGTTGGTCAATTGTGTGAAATCAAGTTTACCTACGACTTCTCCGTTTGCAGGATTAATTTTTAGAATGACAGGTTGATGCCAAACATTAGCGTAGATAAATCCCTTGTGATATTCAAGTTCATTGAGTTGATTATAAATGGTAGAATTACCACCAACGGCTAAAGTTTTCACCACTTGTGAAGGATTATTGACATCCAGAAAATAAAGATTCTTTGAACCGTCTGTAGCGATCAGGTTTTTCCCATCATAGGATAATCCCCAACCTTCTCCAATTACACCAGGCAATGGAAATTCAGATATTTTTTTCAAAGTATTTTTATCATAAATAAAACCAATTTTATTCTGATAGGTCAGCTGATATACCTTATCTCCTACAATCGTACAACCTTCAGAGAAAATATCAGCAGGCTGCTTAGCCAGAATTTTGGGAATTGAAGATCCTAAAGTATATTTGATAAGCTGGGAAGATCCCTTCATTCCGTCACTTTCATACACTGTATTTCCTTCTACCACAAAACCTTCAATAAAGTTTTTGGGATCATGAGGATAGTCAGCCACTATTGTATAGGGAATATTCTGCTCAGATGTTTTTGTGAATACATTGATTGTAGCATCCTGATTTAGCACTTCCCCGCTAATGGTCTTAATTACAAAGACCACTTTATTATCTCCTAGTGTGAAAAATTTAGGATCAATCGTTAAGTCTGCTGTTTCTTTATCTCCAAAGCTAATCTTAATGCTTTCTGCATTTTCTGTGACCTCTTTTGGAAGTTCAAGCTTATCTCCGAAATGATATCCTTTTGCTTCTTTTGCATTGTTATAATCCGCCAGAGAATCAAGCATTTTTTCTTTGTTACTGCAAGAAACCAAGAATAGAACTGCTGCAAAACCCAAAGTAATGTTTCGCTTCATAAAGGTATTAATCATTTGCCAAAAATACTAAAATTTAATCCTTAAAACGAAAATAACGCTCCCGAGGGAACGCTATTTTTGTTTTTTATCAATAGAATCAGATTATTTGATCTGAACTTCATAAATCTTTGGCCAGTTCTTTCCAGTTACCAGCATATTCTCTCCTTTGAAAGCGATTCCGTTCAGTACATCATCACTTCCTTTGGTATTCTGTTTTGCGATTTCTGTAAAATCAAAAGTTCCCACTACTTCTCCATTGGCTGGATTGATCTTTAAAATAATCGGCTTCTGCCATACGTTGGCATAGATAAATCCGTTGTGGTATTCCAGCTCGTTCAACTGGTCATAAGCCTGAGAACTTCCTGCAACTGCAATATATTTAATCAGTTTTGAAGGATCGTTTACATCAAGGAAATATAAAAGCTTACTTCCATCAGAAGCAATCAGGCTTTTCCCGTCATATGTTAATCCCCAACCTTCACCTAATACATTTGGATAAGCAAATTCTGAAAGCAACTTTAATGAACTTTTATCATAAACATATCCTTTTTTGCTCTGCCATGTCAACTGGTACACTTTATCACCCACGATGGTACTTCCTTCAGAAAAGTCTTCCTGAGCCTGTTTTGTAGAAGCCAACGGAGTGGTTGTTCCCAGCGTGTATTTTAAAATCTGTGAAGATCCGTTTTGTCCGTCACTTTCATAAATAGTATTTCCTTCGATCTGGAAACCCTGTACAAAGTTTTTAGGATCGTGAGGATATTCGGCTACAATCTGATAAGGAATATTTTTTTCAGGATTTTTTGCAAATACATTGATGGTAGCATCCTGATTAAGGACTTCACCTCCCTTTGTTTTAATGTTGAAGGTAACAGCATTGTCCCCTAATGTAAAAAATTTAGGGTCAATTGTTAAATCTGTTGTTTCTTTATCTCCAAAGCTGATCGTTACGCTTTCTGCATTTTCCGTTACCTCTTTCGGAAGCTCAAGCTTATCTCCGAAATGGTATCCCTTCGCCTCCATTGAAGTATTATAAGTGTTTAATGTATTAAGAATCTCTTTATCCTTATTACAAGACGCCAATAATAAAATCGCTGCGAAACCCGCTATTATACTTTTTTTCATTGAATTTCTAAATATTTCTCCAAAAATAGCAAATTTTATTCCGTATTGCCAATATTATCTACGGGTTCACCAAATTGTAATATGTATCCATTGTTGTCATATATTGCAAATTCTCTCATTCCCCATTCAAAAGTTTCAATTTCATAGCAGACTTTGGCTTTTGTTTTAAGGTCTTCCCAAAGATCATCCACTTGATTTACATTGAAATAAAATGATCCTGAAAACCCTATGGAAGTATTGTTTTCATGCTCGTTAGGTTGAGAAAGCATAATGTATACTTCATCTTTTCGAAGAGAGGCCCATTGCCAGTCGTCATTTCTGCCCATCAGTGTAAATCCGAGAACATTCATATAAAATGCGATGGTTTCATCAAGATTTTCTGTCCAGAAAATAGGGCGAAGTCCTGTAAACTCTGTCATGATTCCTGTAATTCAAAGGTATTTTTATTGATTTTCATATTCAGAGAAACCCATGTTTCCTGATCTATTTTGGCTTCACTCTTAACATAAGGATCAAAAGCAAAACCTACTTTCTTGTAACATTCTATAGCTCCGGTATTCCAATCGTAGACGTTCAGTTCTGCTGTTTCTTTATCAAAATGATTGAACCCATATTTCAAAAGCTCCTGCATAACTTTTTTTCCGTAGCCTTTTCCTCTATTGTTTTCGTCCCAGATCAGAATTCTTCCCAGCAGGAATGTTTTTTCTTTTAAAAAAATCTGAGCATGTCCGATTGTACTTCCGGTCTGATCTGTAATTTTAAAAAGAGTTCTGTTTTCATCAGACAAATCTTTTTCCAACTGTTCTTCTGTAAGAGGGAAACGGTATACAGGTCCGGCAAACTGAAGAAGCATCTTTTCATCTTTTATCTTTGAAATTAATTGTGGAGCATCATCTATCGTAAAAAGGTGTAATGTGATCATTTTTTATTTTTCTAAATATTCTTTTAAACTCTGTCCCAAAATTGTGTTCCACCCTTCTGTAAAGTTTTCTCTTGAAAAACCTTCTCCCAACTCTTTGAAATTTTCAATATCCTCATGAGTTAGTTTTACCACAGTCTGTCCGTTTTCGGGCAACAACTCCCAGGTTACAATGGTTTTCAGTGCCGAAAAATCAGGATAAGACCAGGTGTGTTTTAATTTCTGATTCGGGATTATTTCTAAAATCTCCCCGTGATGATGGTATTTGTTGGCTCCTCCGGGTTCATAGAAATTAAATTCTTGCCTTGCTTCCAATACAAAATCCTGGATATCAAAATACCAGGATTTCATTTCGTTTTTATCAGTTAATGCTTTCCAGACTTTTTCGGCTGGAGCATTTATTGTATACTGAACAGTGATGGGTGTACTCATATTATGAATTTAATATGTTTAAATGTACACATTTTGTCCGTAATACCTAACCACAAAAGTCACAAAAGTTTCATCTCTTAATGGTTTAAAACTTAAGTTTCTACTCATGAAGAACGCACTTAAGTCATTAAAATCTAACGATTTTCATTTTGTGATCTTTTTTCACCATTTGAGCTTCTTCAGTCAATATTCTTTTGTGACTTTTGTGGTTCACTTTTTAATTTATCCATGTGAAAATCCGGTGATCTTTGCTTCATCAAAATCCAACTGCATTTCAATAGTTCTCATCACATGATCATCAAATATCTTTTCTCTTTTCATTCTGTGCAATTCGTTTCTCTGCGCCTGAATGATCTGTCGAAGCACATCTTTATTTTGATTGATAGCGGTTACATAATCTCCTGTGGAAGCCATGCATTGGGCTTTATCTGCCATCAGCATCATTTCATTTTCCAATTTGTGCTTTTGATGACGTACCAGACTGTTGGTTACGGCTAATTCAGAAAAATCATTATCCAGTTTGTGCAATGCGGTTTCTTTCAGTTTTCGCATAAGGATTACTTCCTGTTTTTCTTCCGGCAATTCACTTCCTGCATCCTGAATATTCAATAATTTCAAGATCGGACTCAACAATAAACCTTGTCCTACCAGGGTAATCAATATGATAACGAAAGTGACAAATAAAATAATATTTCTGTGTGGAAACGCTTCTCCGTTAGGTAAAAAAGCAGGAATTGACAAGGCTGCTGCCAGCGAAACCACTCCTCTCATTGCTGCAAAGCTGATGATAAATGGTTCTCTCCAATCCGGTTTGGGAACTTTTAATCTTAATTCTTTAGAGCAGACTCTTGGGAAATACATTAATGCATAACTATACAAAATTCTTGTTCCGATAATCGCTCCACCAATCACTACACTGTAGAAAATACCTTCTGAAATAGTATATTCTTTCATTCCTTCCACTACAATCGGAAGTTCCAGGCCAATCAGGATAAAGATGATGGTATTCATCAGGAATATCAAAACACTCCATACATTTCCGGACTGTATCCTTGAGGTATGGCTCAAATAACAATGCGAATTATAGGACATCAGTAAACCTCCGGCAACCACTGCCAATACTCCAGAAAAATGAAAATGCTCTGCTCCCACATACATAATGTAAGGAACAATAAGGGTAATAATGGTATCAATATTAGAATTGGTAGGAATAATCCTCAATAAAGCTCCAAACAGAAAGCCTACTGCCACTCCTACCGCAATCCCTCCAATGGCCATGGTAAAGAAATCCTGAACGGCATCTCTCCAGATAAACTGTCCTGAAATAACGGCAGCCAGAGCAAATTTAAATACAATTAAACTGGATGCATCGTTGATTAAGCTCTCTCCTTCCAAAATATTGGTGATCTTTTTAGGGATTTTCATATGTTTCAGAACCGAAGTTGCGGCTACTGCATCCGGCGGAGAATTCACACCTCCCAGCAAGAATCCCATAGCTACAGTAAGCCCCGGAATAATGGAAGATGAAAGATAAGCCACGACAATGGATGTTAAAAACACCAGTCCGAAAGCCATGGAAAAAATCTGCTTTCTCCATTTATGAAAATCCTGCCATGAAGTAAACCATGCGGCTTCAAATAAAATAGGCGGCAGAAAAATCAGAAAGACAAGGTCAGGTTCTATTTCAATACGCGGCATTCCCGGCACGAAGCTTATCAGTAATCCTGCAATAACAAGGAAAATAGGATAAGCAACTTTTAATTTCTGGCCGATCATTACCAATATCATCACAGACAGCAGTACTGCAATGGATATTATAACATAGCTGTGAATCATTTTTAAATAAGTTTTTTTTAAGTGTTAAGTATTTTTATTTGGGTTTGATGTCCAAATCTAATTTCCCAAACCTTATAGGTTTAATTTCATCCAAAGTTTAGACTTTTTCTTTACAACCATCTTCATACATTATAAAAACGGAAAGAATTAAAGTACAATATTATTCTTTGGAGTGATGGCTGGCGGAAGATCAGATTCATCCAACATATCTCTCATATCGATTTCAATAGTACGGCTGATCTGAGTAATCGGCACATCATTGGCACTCCCTTCAAACGGATTAACAGAAGCTTCTCCTACGTTGTCTAAGGTATGGAAACACCAGGTCACCAGTAAAGAAAACGGAATATTGAACCATAATGTCCATCCTTCTACCATGGTTCCTTCCCCTAATTTGTCGAACTCTTTCAATAATCCGAAAGGAACGAAAACAATAAAGAGCAGCAAAAGATACGTGGTGATGGAAGAGAAATTTCTTGGATAGGGAAAGTTTTTAATTCTTTCAGCTTTTCCCTGATCGTCGGTAAACTTCACCAATTGCTGATTGATCTGTGTCCATTGAAAGTCATTCAGTTCTCCTTTTTCATAGGCTTCAGACAAAACTTTACTCTGCTTCGCCATCAGTTGGGTAGCCCTGTTCTTTTTGCTTAAAATATACTGAAGTTCAGGTTCGGAAAGGTATTTTTTCAATTCTTCATCCAGTTTGGTCAGTCTCTCCGGAATATCATATTTTTTGGCATATTCATCAAACTGGTCTGTGCCCATATTTTCCCATGCTCTCGGTTCACGAAGCTGAAATCTCAATGCAGTAAGCCATGCATAATGACGAAGAAACATTTCTTTTACTTTACCAGGATCTTTAGAGAGCAGTGCATCTCTCAGGATATATCCAAAACTACGGCTGTCATTGATAATAGATCCATAGATTTGTCTTGCTTCCCAGAGTCTGCTGTAGCTGGCATTATTTTTAAATCCAACAATAAAGGCAACAGCTGTCCCCATGATGGCAATAGGCTGCCATGGAACAGAAAGAAACTTCCAGCCTAAAAAGTACAAGACTGTAGGAATAGCTGATAATACAACCAACGCATAAATGCTCCGTCTTGTCCAGATAATGAACTCCCGGGCTCCGAATCTTTTTCCTGAATGCATAAGTGTTTATTTTATAGTGTTTATTATGATTTATTTTTAAATAATGGTTTTCTTCACAGCATTCAGTAAAAGTTTTATTAGTTTTTAGTAAACGGGATGTTGTTATAAAAACCAATCTGAATCTGCCCTCGGTTTCTGTTCTCCTGAATCTGATTCATATACCCTGCTTCAATCCTCATATTTTTGTTGATGACATATCCTAAAGCACCATACACTCTGTTTCTGTCGAAAACCGGACTGTTGAAATGCAGAAAAATTTCATTATATACCGATGCATAAAGAGTTTTTGGCAGCATTTCTTTTTGAGTAATCGGAATATTCAGTCCCAGCATGTAACGGAATCTTATTCTGAAATCATCCTGCAGAAAACGTTCTTCCAAACGGTAACGATGCTGAAGATAGAAACGCCCGAATTTCTGTTTGGTAATATACTGCTGGAAAATTCGGTGTTCAATATTTTCTTTTTTCTCACCGTTTACATAAGGTTGGCTGAGAATGAAGCCGTATCCTAATAAAACATTGTTATTGTTCTCTGTAAGATCATATCCGATTCCTGTACGGATCAGTAACTGTTCCAGGTCTCCTACAGCATCGAAATTACGGTACTGGATTTCATTGTGCCAGTTCAATTTCTTGCTGATTTTATTGTTTCCAAAATACATATACCATGCTCCCAGATCGTTTTTTTGAGCAAATGTCAAAATGGACCCAAAACCTAATACTGTGAATGCCAACTTCGTAAAAACCTTTCTCATGTTTATCAATTACTATTATCTATCGTTTTTAACAAAATTAATATTTTAAATCAATAATAGCAAACAATATTTTATAAGTTATTATAAACAAGTAAGGATGCAATGATCTGCATCCGTATTTGTGTAAAAGATTATCCTGGAACCTGTTCGGTCAGAACATTCGTTTCATTCTGGTCAAAATAAGTACAGGTCATTGCATGAAGATCCATTATCCAGCCATTGATTCCGTTTTCTGCACAGTCTTTACAGAAAGTAAGGTAATCTGTTCCGCCTTCTTGGTGAAGCTTTAGCCTTATTTTAAAATTTTCAAGATTTAAAGTATCGGAAATGGGAAGAGCATCATATTTGTTACCGGTCTGTACAGATTGATTTTCATTATTAAAGTACTCTGTATTTCCATCAGAGACATATGCTTTGTAATGAGAAACACCTAATGCTTTTATGGCTTGAATATATTGAGGAAAATCGGCTCCGGTTTTTACTTTTTGGTGTTCTGCTTTGATGTTTTCGATCGTAAATTTCATTCTTTTGTATTTTTCTGATTGTTATTATTTAAGAATATAAAAGTATTATTTTTTCATAAACAAATCATGTGTATCTGCTTATAATACAAAAACTAATTTAATCAGAAAATATAAATTTCATTTAATTTTTAATGAAAACAACGGCATGAATATTTATTCAAACCTGTCTTTTAAATAGTTCATATCTGCAATTTTACTTTCTATGGCATATACCACTAAACCTGCCGTATTTTTGGCTCCTGTTTTCAGCAGAAGACTGTTACGGTGGCCTTCAACGGTTCTGGAACTTATAAAAAGCTGATCTGCTATTTCAGAAGTGTTGTATTGTTTGCAGATGAGTTCCAATACTTCTTTTTCTCTTTTGGAAATATGGTTGGCATCAAAAATGCTGGAAACTTTTTTCTTAGGTTCTGTAAGGTTTTGATGTAAAGCTTCCATTACCTCGTTGTTATAAAAGAAACCTTTGCTGTGTACTTCCCGGATTGCCGTGAGCAATTCAGCAGGGCTAGAGTTTTTTTTAAGGAAGGAACAGGCTCCGGACTGTATCATATTGACAATAAACGCTTTTGTATTATAACTGGTCAATGCAACAATCCTGATCTGAGGATATTTGACATGAATTTGTTTGGTAGCTTCTACTCCGTTAATTTCCGGCATATTGAGATCCATCAGGATAATATCAGGCAGTTCTTCCAGGGTTATAAGCTCGTCAAGCAGCTCTTTCCCGTTACTGAAATCACTTACCAGTTCAATATCTTTTTCTCTCTGTATCAACAATGAAATTCCCTGACGAAAGAGTGCTTCATCGTCTACGGTTATTACACGAATTATATCCTTTTCCATTTTATAACGATTTAAAATGTAAATTCTACAGCAATCCCTTTATTTTTTTCACTTTCAATTTTAAGTGTTCCATTGATCAATTCTACCCGGCTTCTGATATTTCTTAAGCCTAATCCACCTTTCAATGTATTTTCATTAAGATCAAATCCTTTCCCGTCATCTTTATAGATACAGGTATTTTTTCCGTCTTTTCCCAAAAATTCTATCTCAATATGTGTACTTTCTCCATGTTTTATGGAATTGTTAATAAGCTCCTGAAGTATTCTAAAGATATGCAAATTTTTTTCTTCTTCTGCTTTTGCAAAGTACAAACTATTGGAATAAGTAACCTGCAGGGTTTTGGACAGGTTAATTTCTGAGCACAATGCATCTATTGCGGCATGGAGTCCAAATTTTTCTAAAATCGGAGGAAGGAGATCATGTGAGATCTGCCTGGCACTTTCTGCTGTTTTGTTGACCAGATGTATTATTTTATTTTTCAGATCATTATATTCTTCTCTGGACAAATTATCAAAATCCAAAAGATGGATATTTAAAGAAACCACACTGAGTTTTGAGCTAATATCATCATGCAGATCCTGGGCAATTCTCAGCCTTTCTTTTTCCTGAGCACTGATAATGGCGTGAGTAAGATCTTTCTCATATCTCACCTCCAGCTCTTTTTTCTGAATAAGGTTTCTTGTTATTTTCTTATTCGAAAAATAATAAAATATAATCAGGGTAATGGCCAGTAAGGTAAAAGCCAGAAAGGTATAAACGATAGTGGAAATAATTGTATTTTCATTCATTTTTTAAAATCATAACAGTAATTACACATTTTTTTTACGGGAAGAAAAATAGTCTATCAGAATAAAGAGCTGGTACACAATGAACATAACAACATTGAATACCCAAATCTCTTTATGCAGTTTTCTGTTCATCACCGTATACAGATTTCCGGACAAAAATATTACGGTACTGCTTATCAGATAAAGTAAAAGTCCCAGACTTATATAATTGTATTTCTTTTTGGTATCCAGTATATTATATAAATGAAATAATGCAAGAATGATAATAGAAAAAGAAGTAACAAAAATTTCAAATAGATTAAAAACATAATACTTTTCAGGGTATATGATATACTGTATAACGAGAACTACAGGAATGATAATTAAAAGTGTACGTGCTGCTTTTTTCTGGTATTTTTCTATTAAAATTTCATGAAAGAACAACCCCAGTAACAAAAACTGACCGATCAGATAATAATGAGAGAAAAACAGATTGTTAATCTTCTGAGAATTCAATACATAGAAAACAATTTCACATATTAATATCCAGGCCAGATAGCTGATGAAGAATGTATAGGCTTTTCCTGCTCTTGAAAAGCCCATACAGTATACTGCCAGATTGATCAGCAGAATGCCTTTTCCAATCAATGACAATATTTCAATCCAATGATCCAATAATCTCTGATTTTCAGATTACAGATTCCACCATTTTTCGGCAGAACATACACTTGGACAAGGTGTTGTCATATCATATACATAATCTCCTTTTTCATAGTTTACAATATCATTATCATATGCATCCACTCCTACCATCAGAAACTTAAATTCGCCTTCATTGGTAATGGCATTATATCCGCGATATTTCTCAAATCCTTTGTCTTTAATGAAAATATCATGGATATCCTTTGCAGGGATAAGGTGGGCCTTTATTGAAATTCCGTCAATACCTTTTGTGTTTTGCCAATTTGTGATCCATGTTTTAGCATCATCTAATGAGATTGCGTGTTTTGGTAGTTCCATAGTTTTTCTTGTTTTAAATTATATAATAGGTTTAGAATAAAGTCACTGTAGCTACACATTACAAGTTATGAAAAAAACTAACCATACCGTGAAATAATTTCATTTTAATTAACATAATATTCATTTTTCAAAATTATAATAATAACAAACAACAAAACTGCGTATTTCTACGCATTTTTCAATTAGGCATTTAATACGCTGTTATCACTTTGTATTTCTCGGTTACTTTGTGGTATCCTTTATAGGAAAACCCCATGAGCATATCAACAGTACAGAAAGTTTATGATCTTCTGTAAACATTAAAAAATCTGTATCATGAAAAAAATTATCTTTTTTGTAATTCTTGCTTTCATAAGCAGTATTACAACGATCAATGCACAGATCACCACTGTAACTTTTGAAACTTCAACTGGTGGCAGCACAAGCTTTACCAGCAATGGATATACATTCAATATTATTTCACAGGCCGGAACTTTTAGAATTCAAAGTAATTATCCAAACACCGGCTGGAACGGAACAGCGAATGACAATGTTTATATTGACAATACAGGAACAACCAATATTAATGCTCCTTCTTTCAGTGTTAAAAGCAATTCTATGTTCACCGTATCCAAGTTTTGGGTCTTCCTGAGTAATACTGCTTTAAACCAGTCTACCTCATCAGGAACACTGATCATTACAGGAAAATTAGGAGGAGTTACAAAGTTTACCACCACAAAAACTTCAGGTTTTAATACAACATTCAATGCAACAATGGGAACAACGGGCATTAACAACGGATTTACCCTGATTGATCTTGCTACTTTAAATAATCAGAATAACAGCAATACAACCATTGATGAACTCCAGCTGCAATCCACCGGAGGATATGTCTATATGTGCCTGGATGCGTTTACATGGACAAAAATTTCCACGCTGGGAACTTCGGAAAATGTCCTCAAAGGCAAAGGGAATATTTATCCGAATCCTACTCCTGGTATCTTCTATATGGATGACCTGAAAAAAAACGAAAAAGTTTCATTATACGACCAGGCTGGAAAACTTATGAAATCTGCAGCAGCAGAAAAAGATAAAAATGAGTTTGATATAAGCGAACTACCGGATGGCATTTACCTCATCACAACAGCATCAGGAAGCTATAAAATCATTAAAAAGAAATAAAAGCGGTACAGCTAGTAAATAATAAAAAAACCGACAGCTATCTGTCGGTTTTTGAATATTTTGAATTCAAATATAAATCTTATGGATGCTGCTGCATTTTAGCAGGATCGTCATAGTTTACCATCCAGTTGATTCCGAATTTGTCACTAAACATTCCAAAATAAGCTCCCCAGAAGGTATCAGCCATAGGCATTGTTACCTGTCCACCAGCAGAAAGACCACCGAATAATTTGTCAGCTTCTTCTTTAGATTCAGCGTTCACAGAAATAGAGAAGTTGTTTCCTGCTTTGAAGTTGGAAGACCACTCTCCTCCTGTATCGCTTCCCATCAAAATCGTTTCTTTGGAGATCGGAAGTGAAACGTGCATGATTTTGTTTTTGTCTTCTTCAGGCGTTTCTTTTCCTTCCATTGGAGGCATTTCTCCAAATGTTCCGATGTAAGGATATTCTCCTCCGAAAACAGATTTATAAAAATCGAATGCTTCTCTGCAGTTTCCGTTGAATGTCAGGTAAACGTTTACTGTTGCCATAATTGTTTTGTTTTTTTAAGTTAAGTTTATTTTATTGAGGTTTTTCAGATAAGGTTTTTAATCTTGAAAGTCCTTTCTGATAATCTTTTCCAATAGCTTTCTCCATATTCATAAACAGTTTCATCAAAGTAAACGGATAAGGAATCTCTGAAGTAAATCCCCATGTTGCTTTACTTCCGCTTCCTTCCGGAACTACTGTTACATAAGCATTTGCTTCACTTTCATAAGGGGTGAGAAATTTGATTTTTGTATCTATTCTTTTACCTGTTTCATCTATTTTTTCTAATTCCTGACAACCTTTTCCTGCCTGTTTATTTTTACTGTCCCAGCAAACTTTTTCTCCGGGTTGACCGGTTGTTCCTGTCCAGTCTTTTTTCATACCCGGATCAAGATCATTCCATGGACTCCATTGATCCATTGCCTTGAGGGTATTGGTATTTTTCCACACTCTTTCTACCGGAGCATTGATAGAAATCGACTTTTCATATTTACAGTCTCCCGAAATAAAAGCAGCCCAAACCAACAAGATGATTAGTAATGTGGCCAAAAGTAAAAAAATGCGTTTAAATGTTCTCATCATAAATGTGTTGTTAATTATTATCTGTGTTGATCTATAAGAATCATATTTCCATCAGGGTCTTTCAGATAGATATGCTCAGGACCGGAAGTGGTTTCATCGGCTTCTTTCCCGATTTCTACTCCAGTTTCTCTTAACTTTTTCTGAATTTCACGCACATCATCAAAAGATTCCAGATTCTGTGCATTTTCATCCCATCCCGGATTGAAAGTAAGCATATTCCCATCAAACATCGCCTGAAAAAGTCCGATAAGAGTAGACCCGTTTTTCATGATCAGGTAATTTTGTGCTTCTGTTCCTGCCATAGTGGTGAACCCAAGTTTCTCATAAAAGTCTTTGGATTTCTGAAGATCTTTTACACTTAAACTGATTGAAAAAGCTCCTAATTTCATATTTTTATTGTTTTTAAAGCAAGTTTATGTCCTACGAAAACCAGTCCCCATACCAGAATTCCTAAAATCCAGAACCAGATAGGAGAAGGTAAAGATGCCATCATGTAAATGGTCATCAGTAAAAAAATAATTCCACAGATTGCAGCAGCTGTATATTTCCCATTATTTGAGATTTTTGAGGCTACAAAACCTGAAACAATTGCTGCCAAGGCATAGGCAATAATGATAAAAAACAGAGCCATAAAAGGAGCCTGATCTACATACAATTTCAAAGCTTCCATATCTCCGGCCTCTGCCTGTGCAGGTGGTGGGTACAAAGCATGCCCTATCTTTTCCACCACAGTAATACAAACGGATCCTGTGATAAGGCCAACCAATACAGCTAATATTCTTCTCAACATCGTTATTGGTTTTTCAATTGAGTTTTAAACTCCAGAGTTCCGTCATAACTTTTCCAGTCTCCTATAAACTCAATAGATTGTCCTTCAATTTTCTCTGTCTTTCTATTCCATTTGAAGTTATAGACAAACTTTCCTTTGAAAAGTCCCGAATGTTTTCCTTTATTCTCTTCTGCCAACTCATATTCTCCATATACTGTTCCCTGTTTTTTGGAATCCTTATATTTTGAAATGGTAATTTTCCCTTCAAATTTCGCATAACTGGTATCCACAAGAGAATATCCTGAAACGAAATATTCCTGGTCATTCTTTTTATTCTGTTCAGAAATATTGATCTTCAGTTTCAGTTCCTGGCCTTTGCTCCCAATAGTCCCTATGTAAGGTTTACTATTGTTCAGCCAGGTATTTGAGATATCCGGCATCTGCCCTAATGTAAAATTGGCAGTCAGAATGAGGAGTAATAAAAATTTTTTCATGTTGTGTGATTTATTAAACACCAAATTGTGCCAGATGGTGATTCAGATGTTTGGCAAACATATTATTCCATTCCTGGGAATTCAGTTTTCCGAAAGAAAAAGATTCTTTACCATCGAACGCATCTGCGCCTAACTGCTGAGTCTTTTGAATAAACCCGATCAGTCTTGTTTTTTCTTCGTGAAAATTCTTTCTTGTGGTAATCAAAAACTGTGGAGCGGTAGGAGAATCTCTCGGATATGCTTTTTCTCCCACCACTTTAGGTTTTACGAAAGTTTTTAGTATAAATTTTGCAATCGCTCCCGGCTTTTTGTGTTTTTCCGGCTCATAGATCATTTCATAGGTAATACAACAGTGTGCCAGCATTTGGTCTACTGTCATTTTCCCCCACAAACCGTGAGTATCTTCTACCAATCTGTTGATCCTATCTATATAGTTTTGAGCATCTTTTGCATCAAATACATTTTCCATATAATTTCTATTTTACTATGGACAAATATATCAGTTTTTTTGTTTGATTTTATAGTCGGTTGAAAA
The DNA here is from genome assembly GCF_002025665.1 of Chryseobacterium indologenes. Lineage (GTDB taxonomy): Bacteria > Bacteroidota > Bacteroidia > Flavobacteriales > Weeksellaceae > Chryseobacterium > Chryseobacterium metallicongregator. Next base: position 3,175,795 of record NZ_CP018786.1, read on the forward strand.
AATTGAGAAGTGCTTGTTATGAGATACGAGTTACGGGGTACGGAATTCGAGTTCGAAATTTTTTTGGCTATTTTTCGGGGTATTTTTTATGTGTTTTTTCCTGCTCTTGTTTTAATTCGTCGGGCATAGAAACTGATTATCAGTCAGCCCATATACTGCCAAAAGCAACCAGCAAACCAGCATCCTATTAACATCTAACTTAAAACCCAGCAACAAATTAACCAAAAACTACTCTATCTCTTCCCGAGAAGTTTCCTCAATTGTAATTTCCTGAGGTGTGGATTTTTTGAAAATAAACCAAAGTTTGATCTTTAAAGCAATCCAGCCGATAATAGCATATATTACTAAAAGGATAGTTAGATGTTTCAGATATGGGAATGTAAGTTCTACCGAACCCTTTTGAATTAATAAAATTTTGAAAGCCTGTAAGAAAGGAGTCAAAGGAATAATATTCGCGATAAACTGGACGAAAGCAGGCATTGCGCTCAAAGGCCATGTAAACCCGCTGATAATGAAGGCCGGTGAAGCAATTACCATCAGGATTTGTGTCGCTTTCAAAGCATCCGGGATTAGGATACTGATGAATACGCCCAAAAATGAAACTGATCCCACAAAAACGGCTGTGAGGAGTATAAAATTAAGAATTCCTTCCGGCATCGGAACCCTGAAGATCATATGCATAAAGTAATAAATACCTACAATAAGAATAGAAAACACCCAGATTGGAATGACTTTAATAAGCATGGTTGGGAAAGCCCATTTCTTCATTTTGAGATATTCTTTCACAAAAGATCCTCTTTCAAATTCGGCAGCAAAACTTACTGCCATTGCTAATAAAATTACCTGTTGTAATACCACTGCCAGCATTGCAGGCCACATAAAAATAAGATAGTTTCCTGTAGTATTGAAAAGAGTAATATAATTGGCTTTGAAAGGTTCATATTGTGTTGCAGCTTTTGCAGCGGGCATTCCTGCTTTCTGAAGAGCTTTAATGGAAGCTCCGGCAGAAAATGTTCCTATGGTCAGCTGAAGCGCTTTCGATGCAAAATTTGCTGTTAAAACATTCCCTGTATTGATATAAACATTGAGCTCCGGGTATTTTTTCTGCAACATATCTCCTTCAAATCTTGATGGAATAATTACGACAGCTGCTGCTTCATGCCTGATCACCTCATCTTTAATACTGAGAGGTTCCTGCAGATATCTGATAATTTTGATGCTTTTATTATCATCCAGCATTTCCGTCAGTTGGTTGGATAAAGGCGTATTGTCCCTATCAACAACCAAAACAGGAGTATTTTCAACTTTTCCGCTTTTGTAGACAAACCCCAGCAAGGTAGCATAGAAGACCGGTGCCAAAAAGAACACCGTCCTTAAGGTAGAATTGCCGATAAAAAGTTTGAACTCACGTTTCAAAAGACGGAAAAATTCTTTCATCTGTATATTTTTATATGTTGAAGAATAAAATGAAATTCCATTGAAACTTCATCTGTTCTTTTCAATTTATTTCAGGATTACATTCGCGTTGACCAGAATACTTTTAGCCTTATTCATGTCTTTGGGTTTTACTTTGATCTCATAGATCGCATCCTGTAACTGGTAATCAGGATAAGCCGTGGTGATATCAGCATACTTTGTCAACTGCTTAATGTATACAATATTTCCTGTCAGGTTTTCTTTGTTATACACTACCTGCATGGTTACCTCCTGCCCTTTTTTGTATTTTGAGATAGCACTTTCCGGGATGGTAAATCTGAAATACGTACTCTCCGGAATATATCCGTTAAACAGAGCGAAACCAGCGGTTGCCAGTTCCCCTGTATTTAAGCTGATGGTCTCAATTTCCATATCGTTGGTAGCAATGATATATCTTTCGGAATAGGCTACATTAGCTTCCTGCAAAGCTCCTTTGGCTTGTGAAGCCTGCCCTGCCGCCATTTCTATTTTTTCGAAACGGGTTCCTCTGTTTACATCATCCAATTCTGCCACTACAGCATCATACTGAGCTTTTGCGCCTTGTAATTTTGCATAGATTTCATCATGAGCCTGTGGAGACATTAAGCTGTCGCGAAACATATTGTTGGCTCTTTTGTAAGATTTCTGGGCAAATTCATATTGTTCCTTCAATCCTTTATATTTGGCCTGAAGTTGTTTCAGCTGATCGGATGTTGCTCCGTTTTTGGCCATTTGTTCCTGAGCTGAAGCCGCACTTACTGCACCTTGTGCCTGTGCTATTTTTGCAGAAACTTCAGGGACATCAAGCTGAGCCAAAGTATCTCCTTTCTTTACAGTCTGACCTTCAGAAACATATATTTTAAGAATCCTTCCGGTAACTTTAGGAGCGAAAGAGATCACATCCTTTTTAGTTTTTCCTTCAGGTTCTTTGATTTTTTCATTTTTTTTGTCACAGCTCCCCAATAAAAACAGAGCAGCGAAGAGTATAGATATATTTTTATGCATCATTTAAATTTTTAAGGGATTAAATAAAATTTGGTGATATCCAGCTCCTGGGTAGACCTCATCAGTTCTATTCCCGCTCTTCTCTGGTTGAAAATGGCATTCTGATATTCCAGTTCGGAAGCTTCCAGGTCGTTTTCTGCATCAATAAGCTGTGAAGATTTGCTCATTCCGTATCTGAATTCTTTTTCGGCCTGTACCAACGCATTTTTTGCCAGCTCTTTTTCTTTGGCTTTCAAGGTAATCTGTGCAGAAGCAATATCGTAATTGGTTTGATTATTGGCCAGATTCAACGTCAGCTTCTTCAGCGCGTCTTCTTTCTGGTTCTGCAATACTTCTTTCCCAACTTTGGCTGTTTCTTCTGCATGTTTTCCTTCTTTACCATCGAAGATCTCCCATTTAAAACCGACACCTGCCGTAATCAATGGAAACACGTTGATATTATTGGGTCTCCAGTCCAGCTTTTTTCCTTCATATCCAAGAATTGGCACAGCAGGAATGACATTTTCTGAGGACTTTATTCTGTTTCCATACAATCCGATATAATAAGCAGAAGCCATCAGCTGTACTTTGGGAATCATCCACGTTTTTTCTGCTTTTATTTTATAGTCTGCAGCACTGATCCCATGTTCCAGTGCACGGATTTCTGCTCTTTGTTCAATTCCTTTTTCTGCAGCCAACAATTCTACAGGAGATAATACAGGATCAATCATTCTGAGCCTGTCTCTTTGAATCCCTGTCAAAATATAAAGCTGGGTAAGAAGCAATTCTTTTTTCCCTTCATATTCTACCATTTTAGCATCTAAAGTAGCTTGGGCCAGCTCGATTTTCTTATGATCATAAGGTGTTATCAAACCATAGCCAAGCGCTTTGTCCGCAGTTTTTCTGTTGATATCCAGTCTTTTTTTACTTTCATCCAGAACTTTTTTAGACTGATGAATGAGAGCTAGCTGGTCATATGCTTTAGAAATAGTAGCAATCACCTCATCTTTTGTTTTCTCCAGAAGGATATCTTCAGACTTTTTCTTTTCTTCCACCGCTTTTTTCATGTACTTCACCTTTCCTCCTGAATACAGCAGCATTTTGGCATCTGCCTTGGTAATACCTGAAAATCCGGAAACATTGAAATTATTGTTGAAAGCCCCTTCAGGGATATTGATAAAGGGAGCGAGATTGAATTCTGGTGACGTCAGTCTTGCTGTTCCGTTGAGATAGCCAGCCTTACCACTTAATTCCAGAGTTGGAAGAAAGATATCCTTGAGTTTGTGTTCGTCAAGATCGGTAAGTTTGTTTTGGGTAATCTGCATTTTGAGGTTCGAGTCCCGAACCATAGCACTATCCAGAAGTTCTTTAAAATCCGGCGCAGACTGTGCCCAGCCAAAAGCGGGGAAAGCAAAAAAACTAAACGTAAAAATCAATAAATTGTTTTTCATGGTTTATGTTTATAACAAATATAATGCAAAAATTGTTAAAATCCTTAAAGATAATTCTACAATACCGTGAATTTAAACTAAGTTTAAAATACGTTTAAGTTTAAAGCCCTACAAAATAAAGTTTTGGGCAAAGCGTTTAAATGTTAATTAAAAACTAAAAAACTTTGAAAAATTACTTAACTCTACTTTTTCCATACTCAATTGAGAACTATTTTATCAATAAATAAAGGGATATGAGAGTATTATAACTAAAAAATATCTATAAATTTTTTATACTGAATTTTGAAATTTGGATTCCTGCGGAATGATAAAGGATGTAGATAGGTTCTTGGAAGAAAAACGCTATGATCGCAAAGGGATTATGAATTGGCTTTAAAACGAGCGCAAAGGCGTGATACTCAACAAAAGGATTCGATAAAACTCTATCCAAACTAATCAATTCAATAGGAACGGGCTTTAGCCCGTTTAATGAGAACAAAATTTCCAGCAGCTTTAGCCCAAACTTAAAGCCATTGAGAAATGGATACATTATCACCTTCTTCTTTTATTTTGATTTTGAATTTTGGAAACCGGATTCCTGTGGAACGAGAAATGGAGTGGATAAACTTTGATAATAAATAATCTGCTCGCTGTAAAATTGAGTGTAAGTTTGGGCTAAAGCCAAAGGAATTTAAATTATTTATTAAATGGGCTAAAGCCCATTTCTATTGAATAAAACTGGACTTATTCTCTTTATATTTTAAATTTTGGAGGCTGGATTCCTACGGAATAGCAAACTGGATGCTTAAGCTCTGAAATAAAAATCAGTAAAATTTTTGAGAATGAGGATTCAATAGGAATGGGCTTTAGTCGAAACTTATATTACAACGCAATGTTCGCAAAAGCATTATGGATAGCTTTGAACTCGTGCGCAAAGGCGTTTCACTAAGCAAAGAACATGACGAATTATCTTATTCTGAAAAAACGAAAACTCCCCACATCACTGTGAGGAGTTTTCTGTATAATTATAATAAGCTGATTTATTTTTGAACTGCTTTTTTCATGCCAGCATCAGGGCGTAAAATTCGGTAACGAACTTCAATGTCTTTCGGTACGTAGAATACCAATGGAAGTTTACTGTTATATCTTACAATTTCAGGTTTTAAAGTCACAAACTTTTTAGTCTGTTTTTTATCCAGACAACCCATCAGTGTTCCTGCGGTTTCTCCTTTAGATTCTACTTCATAATAGTTGTATCCCCATCCCTGAAGATCCTGAGTTTTCATTTCTCCCATCAGGAAATAGTTGTTACAGTCTAACATTTTTTCAGCTCCTACAAAAAGTTCAACTTTCAAATCGTTTTCATTTTTTGCTACGGGAAGCTGAATATATACTTGCTTATATCCTTCTTTTGCTTTGGGGAACATTTCAATCTGTAGTTTTTCAAACTTCTCTGCTTTCTTTTGTGCGAAAGCATTTACTCCAGCCATTAATACTAACCCTGTGATTAAAGTTTTAGAAAATTTCATCTTTTAATAATTTTTTTAATTGCTACTATCTTAATTCCAAAAATCATTCCAAAATTAAACAATTGTTTGATTTTTCGATTTCATTCTATTTTTATTAAAAATTTAGAAATAAAAAACTGCAGTAAAAAAATTTACTACAGTTTTCTATGTTGATCAGTTACTCTGAAATTGTTACATTACTTCCTTTTGTATGCGCATTCATCTGTGGTGCGTAATAATTCTGCATCGTTGTAATTCCGTTGGAGAATTTTCCTGATGCATTGGAGACCACATCGTATTCAAAAACATATTTTCCTTTCGGCATATACTGAATATAGAAATTGGTAGAGGCATCTTTGGTAGACTGATAGTACCCAAGATTATTTTTCCACTGGTATCCGGATAATACATCTACAGGCTCGAATCCTGCTGCACGCATATCTTTAATATGAATAAACTCCATGGCTCTGTCCGTGTTCAGAATCATTCTTACGGTTACTTTATCTCCTACTTTCAACGGTGTTTCAGAAGAGATTTTCTGAAGTTCTTCTCCGTTTACAGTTTTCACTTTTTTATAAAGCTCTTTCGTCACAGAAATATAGTTTTCTGAAGATTTTATTTTATCAAGATCCTCATAATATTGCCAGAACAATCCTCCCTGAACAATTCCAGGACCAGGTTTCGTTACAGTTACAGTGGCTAGGTTTTTATCTATAGCTCCTGGCTTCACTGTCGATTTCACGTAGCCTGTAGCTTGTGTCTGAGGAACTAGTTCTTTTCCACCCCAAACAATTGTTGCTTTATCACTTTCTGTTCCCGTCCATGATTTTCCCGAATTCAAAATGGTAAAGATCACCTCAGCTGTTCCTCTTGAACTTCCCCATGAGTTAACTTCTTTTTGGGTTACCAGCCAGATTTTCACATCTTCAATAAAGTTTTGGTCGTTAGATTGTAACCTATTGAAAGCTTCCAATGCTCCGGCATGGTTGACTACTTTCGAGCCGAACCATCCCCAATCATTCAGGTTCTGTTTCCAGTAGACCCCTTGTGTTTTGGTATCTGTAGAAGTTTCCTTAAGATAAGTCATCAACTTTGCAGACACATCTTTCAGACCATAATCGTTCATTAATAATGCAGCACGGTGAAGTCCGAAGAATGTAAAGTCGGTGATTTTCGCTGTTTTTGCCTTTTGTTTCACCAATGTTTTCAAGGTAGCACCTTTTCCTTTCAATGGATATTGCTTTTCCCAATAGTTTCTGGTATCAAGATAATCCATTGCCCAGTTGTTCCAGACATTTCCTTTTTTAGCATCAAAATATTTATTCACCTCATTATCTACATACTGGATCAATTTAGCAACAAGTACTTTTTGATCAGCATTTTGATAATCTTTCACATTATCTTTTAACCAGGAATTGATTTTCCCTAAGTTTTTAAGGATATACAATGACGTTCCGTAAGAACTTGGATAACCAGGATACCATGAGAATCCACCGTCAGGATTTTGCAGTTTTTTAAACTCATCCCAATCCTGATTGATAGAATTTTTCATGGTATTGACATCAAACAGTAATGCCAGTTTCTGCATCTGTTCACCTTCATTTTTACTTTCCAGCACCCATGGTGTTTCTTCCAGCAACAATTGTTTTAATTCCTGATTCTTTTCAAGATTTGAATTTAATAATCCCTTGTTCTGATATTCCTCAAAAACCGTTTTCATTTTTGGATTTGCTTTGAATATTTCCGAAGCCAATACATCAGCAAACCATTTATTAAAGATAACATCTGCAGAGTTATTCTGGTCATTTTTCAGACTTGGAAGGGCAAACATGATCTCCCAGATCGGATTGGTTGTCAGTTCTAACGTATTGGAAACATTAGAAGCTGTTGTAGAGGTATTATTTTTAAGGTTATCCAGTACAAATGTTTTGGTCTCTCCTTCTTTTACAAATACAGGAACAGCATCCGTTACCAGCATTCTGTTTGGCAATACCGCAATAGCCTGCTGCTCTCCATCCGAATACGCTCCAGCTTTTGCTACCACTTTGAAAATAACAGAAGAAACATTGTCCGGAACTTTTAATTTCCATGTCAGTGCACTGCTTCCATTTTCAGCTAAGCTAAAGTTTTGTCCTCCTGAACTCATTCCGAATTTAGAAGAAATATTTTCATTGGTGAAGGCATCTAAAATCTGTAATTCCGCAGAACCGCTTAGTTTTTTATCGGTAAGATTGGATAGTTTCGACTGCAGATTGAGTTCATCTCCTTCTCTCAGGAATCTTGGATAGTTAGGAGTTACAGAGAATTCTTTCTGCGTTACCACTTCTTTTTCTAATGTCGCTGCTCTTGCATCTTTGGTGTGGGCAAGAAACATCAGTTTCCATTTTGTCAGTGCTTCCGGAGAAGTGAACTCGAAGCTTACATTACCTTCTGCATCGGTTTTCAGATCCGGATAGAAGAATGCCGTTTCGTTTAGATTCTTACGAACAGCTACTTTAGCCAGATTTTCTTCAGAAGATCCAGGAGGAGAAGTTTCTACCTTCGGAGCTTTTACAGGCTCAGGAACAACATTCTGCATCACCTCAATTCTATCTTCTGCAACAGCAGCTCTTGCTGTTTTAAATTTAGCACCAGCAATTGGTGACGGAGGTGGTGCATAAGCCGGAGCTTTAACTCCTTCCTGATTGCTAAATCCTACTATAGTTTCCCTTGAAATTGAATAATAATTTCCATCAAACCAGTTAAACTGAGGAACAGTTATATATCTGTCTTCAAAGTATTTTAATCTCTTCTGATAGTTTTGCTGCTGAAGATAATTTCTGATTCCATAAGAAGTCACCATTACAAATGGAGTATATAGTTTTCTCCAGCTGTACGTGTTTTTAGCAAACTGATCCAGAGACATATCATACATATTCGCCAATACTTCAGCATTGATCTTTTCATTATCATTTCCAGTTACTTTTACTGTCCATTTTTCCTTAGAATTCGGTTCCAGTTTATCTCTGAAAGTAACGGTTTCAATTTTCAAAGGTTTTTCAGTATCTTTTATTTTTAAAGAAACAGATTCTGTATTCACATCATTAAATGCTACCAGCTGAAACTGAAGATTCAGATCTGAGACACTTTTATCTTTAGGAATTTCAGCCGTATATTCTAATACTCCGTTTTTCATCTGATGAACTTCTGAAATGGTTTTTCCGGATCCGTCCTGCACAAAAACATTGATTAAAGCATCAGGAACAGCCGAGTAAACATACACTTTTGCTTTTTCTCCTCTGGATAATTCTTCTTTCGGAGCGATAACCGTAAGGAATGTTTTCTGAGTGGGTTTTAAAGCTGTTTTATCCCAAACACTGAAATATTGTGACGTTTTGATCGTATCTTTTCCTTCAATATTGAAAAGTTCAAGTTCATAATCTCCTGTTTCCAGTTTTCCTAAATCAAGGTTGGTTGAAAATTGAGCATTGTCAGCGGATGGCTGCTGCTGTCTTTCAATCAGTACTTTTTCCGTTTTCCAGTTTTTGATCTCATCATTTTTATCAAAAAGATCGTGTGGGAATCTGCTGATGAATTCTTCTTTTGAATATTTAGGCAGATTCTGAACATCAGACTTGAAATTTTCTCTGAAAATCCTATCCGGAGCAGTTAGTTTTGATAGCTTAACCTGATATGGCTTTTTAAGATTCTGATCATTATAATTTTTGGTTTCTACCTTCACTTTTACATTTTCATCTGTAAAAATATTGCTGATGTTTTCTGCCTGAATGTAATGAGAAACCGACGCTACTTTTAATTGAGTATCGGCAGTCTGCGTTTCTCCGTTGATGTCTGTAACGGATGCATTGATGGCATAATTATCAATTTGTATCCCTTCCAGTTTTTCATCTTTTTTAAGTTCCAAGTGAATGGTAAATTCTCCTTTTTCATTGGTTTTGGCTTCGCCTAAAATTGAATTTTCATTATCATCATTCTGTGGATACCAGCTGAAATATCTCCATCTGATATTTTGTTTTTTGATCTCATAATTCACTGTAGTATTGCTCAAAGGCACTCCCGAGAACATCACGGCTTTTCCTTTCAAATCAATTGTTTGGCCATACTTATACTCTTCTTTTACCGGATCAAAGGTTACTTCAAATTTGGGTCTTTTATATTCTTCTACCCTGAAATTTTTATATCCAGCACTTTCCCCTTCTATTCTCAGGTAAAAATTACCATTCAGTTTTCCTTTTGGAAGAATGAAACTTCCATGATAAGAACCGAATTCATTGGTGGTGAAATCCTGTGAAGAAACCTCTTCACTATTAGTGTTCAATAACGTTATTTTTTGTTTTAATCCTGAAATAACAGTTTCAACTTCTTTATTCATTCTGGTATTAACCACCTTGAAATAAACAGTCTGTCCGGGACGGTAAATTCCTCTGTCAATAAAAATCTGTGCCGTTGAACGGGTTTGTTTATTTGGATTATAATCTTCAGCATAACCTCTGTTTCCGTACACCTGCATGATCTGAAAATCATTTGTTTTAGGCTGTTGAATCAGGAATGTTCTGTAATATTCTTTGCTATCTGTAGCAGGAAGCTTAAATACTCCGCTGGCATTGGTTGTTCCCTCAATTTTAGTTAATGTTTTATTGGAAACAAATTCATAAAATCGAAGACCTTCATTGGCTAAAGGTTTACCATTCTCGCTATTTACCAATTTCAACTCATCTGAAAGAGGGCTTCTATCCGTTTTATTCTGATAAATGATTCTGTTTCCGGAAACCAGAAAATATAAATTCTGTCTGGAGTCTGTATCTTTCATATCCGTTCCAGCAACCGTAAATTCTGCAACATACACTCCTGAAGGAAGCGGTTTCACCTCCAAAGAAGTTTTGTGACTCTGATAATCTTTAGGATCCGGAAGCTGGAATGTTTCTTTCCTTACCAGATGCTTTTTTAGTTTATTGAAAGTATCGGAATAAGAATCCTGAACATATCGAATTAACGAAGTAAAATCGTCTTTCACTTCATAAATATTCAGGGTAAATTCTGATACGTTCTGATACTGTGCTACAAAGTGAATCGGCAGATTATTCTGCGTCTGTGCTTCATATTTTAAAGTCAGATACGGATTGACAATCTGTGCTTCCTTGCTTTTAATATTCTCCAGGAAAAGAGATTTCGGGTATTCACTTTTTGCTTGTGCCGCTAATGCAAGAGCTTCTTTAGGCTTCTTCTGATTAGTAAGTTCATCCATCACATCTCCCATAATCATCACTTTATAATCTCCTTCTATATTAGATTTCAAAAGATTCTGAAGCTGCTGAAGTTTATCCTTACAATGATTGAAGTTACAGTTTTCCGTAAGCTTTTCTTTCATGAAATACAGCTTGGAATTTCCTGTATTCTGTTCGATCAGTTCATCATAAATTACATTGATTGTTGTATGGTTTTCGGTTAGTTCATTTTTGGTAAAAATATTGTTTTCAGATAAAAACGCTATTTTCTTTACTGCATACCAATCTGACAATGTCGGGAAATAAATAAGGTCTTCTGCTTCTGAAAAGATATTTTTATACTTTCCCAGAGAGATCTTTTTCATTTCAGGTTTTTCTTTATCAAGTTCCTGGAAATTTTTCGTCAGATAATTTTTGAAATCAAGTTTACTCCAGGTTTCAATCTGTGAAACATCCTGTGAATTGATATTGGTTCTTCCGTTTATTTTCCATGAGTTCTGGTTGTAATAATCCATGAAAAAGCCATTCATTAAGACTTTGTATACCAGCTTTCCGTCTCCGTTTATTTTACCTTCTGCATCTTTAATTTTTTTGAAAAACTGAGAAGCAGCATTATTCTGATCATCATCCACGGTTTGGTTTACAATACTGAATTCCGCTTTCAGAGAACGGATCAGCTCGAAGGCATTATTTTCTTTCATGGCTTGTTTTTGTATGTCTAAAATAATGGGAAGATTAGATTTATAAGCTCCTTTTACACTGTTATCAGCCACTTTTTTCCATTGGGTATCGTAATATTTCTGTGCGGATACCGTTGAAAAGCTTAGCATTACAAGCAAAAGCAGAAAAATCTTGGAAAATCTTTTCATATATATTAATTTTGATAAATGAACATCTTAAAAATACTGAAAAAAACCGTCATAGACAGCCAGATTTATGTCTCTCTTATGGGAACTCTTTTTGCAGTATTTTTCATGAAAGAGCAAAACACATTCCGTTTCCCTACTTTCGCATTTATTTTCATCACTTATTTCAGTGGTTATCTGTATACTAAATATCAATATACCAGGTATTTTTTCAAAATAGTGATTATCAACGCCATTGCCGGAATCATCTGTGCTTTTTTAATCATTCATAATCATAATGAAATCAGACTTCTGAAATGGTTTATCATTGTCGTGCTGGGATTGCTTTATAATAGCTTTTTTCTTGATGTGTATATCCGGAAAATTCCTTTACTGAAAGTCTTCTACGTAGGATTAGTGTGGGCATTGGTCAACTGCTGGCTTACCCTTCCGGAATTTAGTATTCCTATTTTTCTGATCAGCTTTTTCTTTATCACTGCACTTGTACTTCCTTTTGATATCCGCGATATGAACAGTGATACAGTAAAGACTTTCCCCATGCTGATAGGTGTGAAAAACACTAAATATATTGCCTACGCACTTGTTTTCATCAGCAACATCATTGGGATCTTCTATCTTGAATTATCTTACGCCATATCTTTTTTTATGGCAAGCATCGTAACTTATATTCTCATCTACTTCTCTGATAATAAAAGAGATGACGCTTATTTCTCATTCGGAGTGGAAACTTGTTCGGCACTTCCTTTTTTATTTTTAGTAATAATGGAGTATTTTTGACGAATGATTATCAAGAAGCTTTCCCTCTACAATTTCAAAAACCATTCCGAGAAAAAATTTGAATTTTCCCCGCAGATCAACTGTTTTGTGGGAAATAATGGCGTGGGAAAGACCAATATTCTGGATGCTTTGCATTATTTATCAGTAGGAAAAAGCTTTCTGGGAAATACGGACCTCAACAATATTAAACAAGAGGAAGACTTTTTTACCATTGATGCTGAAATTCAGAATGAAGACAGTGAGGATATCATCAGAATCACCCAGCCTAAGGAAGCTAAAAAGGTGATCAAAAAGAATGATAAAAGTTACGACAGGCTTGCAGATCATATTGGATACCTGCCAAGTGTTATGATTTCACCTTACGATTCTAATCTTATTTCGGATTCCGGAGAAAGCAGACGTAAATTTCTGGATGCGATGATCTCTCAAACGGATTCTGAATATCTTTTTGACCTCATCCAATATCAGAAAAGCATTCAGCAACGAAATGCGCTACTAAAATATTTTGCCAAAAACAGAACCTGGGACAAAGATTCTCTGGAAATCTATGATGAGCCTATCACCCGATTTGGAACGAAAATCTTTAAGAAAAGAAAAGAGTTTGTAGAACAGCTCAACCCTATTGTTCAGAATTTCTATCAGATTATTTCCGGAGGCAAGGAAACCGTATCAGTAATTTATGAATCTCATTTACTGGAAGATTCTTTTGAAAACCTTTTAAAAGAAAGTCTTGAGAGAGACCGAATGCTTACTTACACGTCAAAAGGAATTCATAAGGATGATCTTCTTTTTGAAATGGATGATGTATTAATCAAGAAAATCGGATCACAGGGACAGCAGAAATCTTTCCTGATCTCTTTAAAGCTGGCTCAGATGAGTCTTGTAAAAGAACTCACCAAAAAGACTCCTATTTTATTGCTCGATGATATTTTTGATAAGCTTGATGATACCAGAGTTGCACAATTGATTGAGCTTGTTAATAAAGAAAGTTTCGGACAGATCTTCATCACGGATACCCACAGAGAACGTACGGAGAGTGTAGTAAAGAAAATCAATGAGGAAAGTATAATTTTTGAGGTCTAGTAAGAGATTCGGGATGCGAGTTACGAGGTATTAAATGCAGGCAAATAAGTATGGGTGTAGATATAAATTAAAAAACTAATATTCTTTATCATTGAACTGTTTTTTATCTTAACTTAAGATCCTAAAACACCAATGATATGAGTTATAGAAATCTGGATATTTATAAAAAAGCTTTTGATTTATTTTTAAAAACCCATAAAGCGTCTCATCTTCTTCCTAAATACGAACTGTTCGAACTAGGTAGTCAATTAAGAAGGTCTTCAGACTCAGTCATTACAAATATTGTTGAAGGCTATGGAAGATCAACTTATAAAAATGATTACATTCGCTTCCTGATATACAGCCATGCGAGTAACGATGAAACCATTAACCATCTGGAAAAAATTATCATATTATACCCTAATTTTTCCTCAGAATTTGAAACATTAAGAAATGAATACAACACATTGGGAGGAAAGATCAATATTTATAAAAAATGGGTCATAGAAAATTGGAATAAAAAGTAGCACAATAATCACAAACCAAATAACCCGAATCACGCATCCCGAAACCCGCCCCCCCGACTATGAAGAAGAAAAAACGTGAATATCAATCCTCTGAACTGGTAAAATCTTTTGCCAGAATGTATGGTTTTGAACATAAACTAGTTGCTTTTGACATTAAAGATTTTCTTGAAGAATATCTTGATGAAAGTCTTTTCAATGAAATTAGAAGTGTCAATATAGAAAACGAATGTATTATTATTAAAATTGATTCCCCCTTATTAAAACACGATTTTAAAATGCGGAAAAGCTTTTATCTAAAAAAATTCCAGGATAAATTTGGGGTAGAGAAATTTAATGATCTTCAGATATTATAGAAGTAGAATGTAAATTCATTTAAATAATTCACCAACATTGAAATTATTTTATTTTATGCAATTTTATACGTATTTTTAATGCACATTAATAAATATTTTTACCATGAAAAAATCAATTGCATCAAAAAAACTGACAAGAAAAACTTTAAAAACAATACAGGGAGGGGGAGTTGGACAGATCTGCTGTGCTGTAAGCTGCGCTAATGAAAACGAATGTGCTTATTGGACAACATTGCCTACAAAATGCCCATTACTTCCTATTTGTCTTTAATAGCTATAACAATAGAAAAATGCTACCCGAGGGTAGCATTTTTATTATATTAATGTTCTTCTGATTTATTGGAAATAGTACTGCTCATCAAATCGTCTGCTTTTTTGTCCAGACCAGAGCTAAGCGGCAGGAAGAATTTCAACGGATGTTTCGTAAAATATCTGAAAATCTCTTTATAGATCTCACTTACCTGTCCGAAATTCATTTTTCTTGACCGGAATGCCAGGAACATCGACAAGCTGAAACTCACCAGGAAGTTAAAGAAACCAATCAGGAATACCGTTACAAAAGACATCCAGAATGTATAGGAATCTACAGAGAAATCTTTTCCATATAACCCTAAAGCAAAGTTTCCGGCTGCAAAGGTAATGTGTCTGATATCCAAATCCAGTCCGAAAAACATTCCGACCGGAGCCGTTGCCCCAAGGAAAACCCCAAACCAGAAATTGGAAATGATTCCCGGCCAGTTTTTAGCATAATATTTCGAAAGTCCTTTTGCGAATTTCTTTCCGAAAAAGTTTCTGATTGATAGGTTTTTGGCAATTCTTTCTGGAATCTGGTAAAACACAGAGTTATTCCCGATATTTCCAGAAATAATCCCGGAAATAAAAAGATAAAATCCGGCGATACTGGCATGCAGAATAGCTTTTGATTTAAAAGGGTCAAGGTCTTTTAATAATTTATCCGAGCGTTCTACGGCTAGATTTTGTGAGAAAAACACATCCAATCCGTAAATAATGGCAAGAGCTACCGGAAAGGCAAGCAATACATTTCCTACAAAGGCAATGAACTGACTTCTGAATAATTTGGATACCAAATGGGCAAATTCCGTATTATTTCTTTGGGCATTTCCTTCTTCTGATAATACTTTTGTCATCGTGGCAGCAGTCATTGCCGGCTGTTTTGTAGCCAGTGTAAAACCCATCAGATAAATCATCACAAATCCCATCGCATAGTTCATTGAATACAGAAAGGCATGTGAGAAATCACTTCCCGGGATATATCCATAGAGCATTTTCAGAACACAAAGGGCTCCTACGATAATACCACCACCACTCGCTTTGTAGAACATGGTCATATATTCCTTACGGGTAGAGGTAATATAATGAGTTCCTGCTTCAGCAGTGTGATTGGTAATAAGGTGTGAGATCAACCTCGTACTGTCATTGATCAGGTCTGAAATATTATTTTTGTGAGATTTATAACTCAGAATATTAAAAATCAACTGTTTAGATTTTATCTGAATATCTTCATCTGTATCAATAACCAATAACTGAACGATTTCATATATTCTTTCAGTCTGCTGACGAATTTTTAACAGAGATTGATTAATCTTCCCAGAAATACCATATTTGGCAGAATTTTTAAAAGCAATATTCACAAACTCCTGGCATTGTTCTGCATAGATTTTGATCTGCTTATATCGGCTGTCTTTTGAATGCAGTTGTAATTCAGGATCTTTAACCAGATCATCGGCCAATGTTTCCAGCTCATTCTGAAGGGCAAGAAACGGATTGTCTAAATTTCTGTATTGAGGGGCCATTCTAACCACTTCCACTTCCATCGCCATTCCTGTTACCCTCCAGGAAAGAATGTTCATAGAGAAAATAAGTTCTTTTTTAACGTTAGGGTGGATAATAAAATCCGAAGCTCCCAACATATTAAAAAATTCATTGATCTCATTTTCAGGAAGATTATGCAGATATTTTAAATCCTTCTTCGGCCTCATACTGACGTTATCGATCATGTACCATACCGTATTTTCGTTTTCAACGGGTGGCAGAACCTTGTTCAGGATTCTTTTTTTAAGCTCAGGAAAGAAGGCATTTTCTGAAAGAATATTTGCTTCTGTCAGTGAAAGATTGAATGGTCTTCCTCTAAAAATATTGTGGATATAATATTTAAAGTTCTCAGCAAAATTAGGATTGCTTCTGAAAAAATTGAGCACATCTGTAAAGTCAGCCTCTTTTATGGTCTCTAAAAACTCTGCAAATGGTTCTAAAGAAAGAGTTTCGTTCTTAAAAGAAAAATATTTTTTAAGAACTGACTCAAAATTTGTGCTGGAATTAAAAAATTTCATTAGTACAAAGATACTATTTCAAACTCACATTCCTCATCTGTCTCATGATCCAATTATGTTTCTTTCTTAAATATGGGGATGGATTCTTAGGATCATACTTCTTTGGATTAGGCAATACAGCGGCAATCCAGGCTGCATCTGAGGTACTTAAATCTTTGGATGATTTTCCAAAATAATATTGAGCAGCAGCCTCTACACCAAATACACCCTGTCCCATTTCTATGGAATTCAGGTATCTTTCAAGGATAATATCTTTAGTCCATACTTTTTCAATGATGAAAGTATACACCGCTTCCAGTCCTTTTCTCACCCAGCTTCTGCCCTGCCAAAGAAACACATTCTTCGCTGTTTGCTGGGAAATAGTACTTCCTCCTCTTATTTTTTTGCCTTTCTCATTATATTTCATGGCTTTTTCGATTGCTGTGTAATCGAAGCCGTCATGATCAAAGAACTTCTGATCTTCAGAAGCAATTACGGCTTTTTTCACATTACCTCCCATTTCGTCATAGGAAATGTAATCTCTATGCAGTTTTCCATACTCAAAAAGTCCTCCTATCTGAGTAAGAGTGATTGGCGGATTAAAAAATCGGCCCCAGATGATAAAAACTACATTCAAAACAAGAATGATGAAGATAAGCTGTTTAATTTTTTTCCACATAACTTGATAAAAAGGAAAGGCAAAAATAAGCAAATAGTACGAGTTACTGCAATTCTTTCATGTAAGTAAGCTGATAATTGGGTAAAAGTTCAGGATGAAAGATCTTTATATAATCTTTAAGGATCAAATCTGCTCTTACCACTCCGCTTTCAAAGAAATCATTCGCTTTCAGTTTTTCTTTTCCTGCAATCGTATAGATCTTTCCTTTATTGAATACATCCAGTTTTCCATAAAATGGATTCATACCCAACATTTCTTTTTTCGAAGTGTGGCTTCCTGCATTTACCCAGTACTGAACGCTTCCTGCTTTGGCATATACTTCCTCAAAGCTCATTGTCAATGCTTTTTCATCTTTATTATCCTTCATGATATAATTAGCATTGGCATCCGAAATATAATGAGCCACAGAAGTATTTCCCCCTGGAAGATACCAAACATCTCCATACATTTCATTAGCAAGCACAACAGGTTTCTCTTTTGCTGTTAATGCAAGCTTTTTCAGATCATTGTAGTTTTTCTCCACTTCCTGATATTTAGCTTCAGCTTCTTTTTCTTTTCCTAAAAACTCTCCGAAAAGTTTGATATAAGCCGTTTTTTCCAAAGGCTTCTGTTCCATGTATTCATCCAGAAATATCACCTGAATACCATTGTTTTTCAAAAGTTCATAAGTATTGTCGAAGCTGGCAATATGATTAGTAAAAATAGCATCCGGTTTCATAGAGATGATCTTTTCCACATCATATTTCTGTTCGCTCCCTACGTTTTGGATTTTCCCTTCTTTAATAAGATTCTGGATTTTATCTGAAAAAATATACTCCGGACTGGAAACTCCTAGGATTACATTTTCTGCTCCCAGTTCTGAAATATACCCTGCCATACTAGCATTCAACAGGATGATTTTCTTGAAAGGAGTTTGATTTTGTTTAAAATTATAAGTAAAGTTTCCCGATTTCAACTCCAGGTTTCCGTCCTGTTCCTTGTATTGGGTACGATTTGAGATATTTGTCCAATCTGAGGACGAAATTTTTGATTCTCTTTTACAGGCAATTAGCGCTAAAACTGTAAATAAAAGTAAAATTCTCTGTTTCATCTTCCAAAGAACGGAAAAAAGTGGTATATTTGCAACCGTTAAACAACAAGATAACAAACGGCCTCGTGGCGCAACTGAATAGCGCATCTGATTACGGCTCAGAAGGTTACAGGTTTGAATCCTGTCGAGGTCACTTAAAGAGACAACTATCAAATAGTTGTCTCTCTTTTTTTACACATAAAATCTCTATATCAAACTTTTACAGCCTGATATTTTATGGTTTGAATTTTTTGATGTGAAATCCCTGGTCCATCTGAAACAGACAGTCTAAAAGTGGATTTAATCGATATTTAAGCTTGGTTTGAAATCCCATTAAGGTTCTAGCATTTCTTTCTCTTTTGGCTTATTGTAATTTTTCGATACTAAATATAGCAATTCCAATATAATTTTAGCTTCATTCTCATTTGCCTGAATTCCATTCTTGGCAAGAAAAAGCTTTAAGGTTTTGCGAAAATAAATGGGCAATCAACGGGCCCATTATTTTGTACAATGTTTTTACATTTTTTTTGCCCTTTCGTGCCTTTCATTATAGCAGGGCGAAAATTGTACTGATCTTTGAAAGGAAGCTTCATCAAGGCGTTTTCTGTGCGGCCTTTTACCCTTGCCCACATTACTTTTCCTTTTTCGGTGCTGTCGGTGCGGTTGCCAGACACATAAATAAATGTCATTGCCTGATTGATTGATAATAGTGAAGTAGCAAACGGAACAACAAAATCATACGTTTTTTTAGTAAAACCTTCCTCGCTTTCGCCCACCGAACTTACACCTGCACAAAAGAAACAACTGTCATAGTCCTTCAATATTTCTGAATGATTTTCAATATTTACCGGGGAGTTTACACAACACACTGATGGTATTTAATAATGTATTTTGTTCGGTCTAAAAAAGAGAAAATCTTTCGGTACTTTCCTTCAACAAGCTCACTATAAGCTTAGCTCAGTGCAGGCTTTTAATGTTTACAATGAGAAAAGGATATAAGAACTATCCTTGAAACGGTATTTTTCTCTTGAAAAAACAGGTTTACAAGAAGCTGCGCGATTGCTTACCATCATAGAACTGTGGAAATGTACATTTTTCAGAGCTGTTTTTTCATCAAAAACGAAAATAGTACATATCAGCCTTCATTTTGGGAGAAATGGAAGATTTTAGGAGTATTTTAAATGATAAAACTACATCAATTTAGTTAAATATTTACTTTTTAAATTGTTTATCAAATGGCCGTATAATTTATCTTTACGTCACATAAAACTCCCAACATGGTGTTTTAATATTAAACAAATTTAAAGAAATGAAAAAACAACAAACAACAACCAAAACTTCAGATTTTAATGTTTTATTTATTAATAAAAAAAAATATTATTGATAATTTATGTTAAAATTCAAAAAACATACATATTTAATGCAATATAAAACATATTATATGAGAAAACTATCATTATTCTTTTTTTTGTTATGTGGACTCCATGGGTTTTCACAATTAATTCCAGCTCCTGTGAATTCGGTTACCTCTTCGCAACCAGCACAACCAGGGACTGAAGTTACCCAGTTGATTGATGGCAATAATGCTACCATTTATCATACTAATTGGTCGGTGAACGGTATTCCGGATGAGTTGAAATTTTATTTTAATCCTAATGTCACCAATATTAAAAAACTGATTTACACCCCAAGACAAGCTTCAGGTACAAACGGGATTTGGACTAATGTAAGTATTTCCTACAGTACACAGACGGCTCCCGATACTTTCATCCCGGTAAGCAATAATTTAATTTGGGCTCTCAGTGATGCGGATAAGGAATTTATTTTCCCTACCGCTATTCAAAACCCTTATATCATTAAGATAACCGTAAATGCAGGCTCTGGAAACTTCTCCAGTGGTGCAGAAATGAAATTCTTTTCTGAACTACAGCTCGTTCCGGCTTCTGTGAATTCGGTTACCTCTTCGCAACCAGCACAACCAGGGACTGAAGTTACCAAGTTGATTGATGGCAATAATGCTACCATTTATCATACTAATTGGTCGGTGAACGGTATTCCGGATGAGTTGAAATTTTATTTTAATCCTAATGTTCCCAATATCAGAAAACTGATTTACACCCCAAGACAAGCTTCAGGTACAAACGGAATTTGGACTAATGTAAGTATTTCCTACAGTACACAGGCGGAACCCAATACTTTCATCCCGGTAAGCAATAATTTAATTTGGGCTCTCAGTGATGCGGATAAGGAATTTATTTTCCCTAGCTCTATCCAAGACCCATATATCATTAAGATAACCGTAAATGCAGGCTCTGGAAATTTCTCAAGCGGTGCAGAGGTGAGATTCTTTTCTCAACAACAACCTGCGATTGTTGACGGTATAGACTGCCCCATCAATACATCCGAACTAAGTATAAGCGGGAGCAATGATGTGATGGCCACCATCACCCCTTCAGGAACGACTGCGTCATCTTATCAGCCTGGAGAAGATATAGATAAATCTTATGATAATAATGTGAGTACGATTTATCATTCTGCATATGGCAGTACTGTTTTTCCGGTGGTGTTAAATTACAGATTAGATGGTGTTACTCCTATCGATTATCTAAAATATACGCCTAGGCCCAGTGGAGACAACGGGCTGCTTGGAAGCGTGAGTATCAGTTATAATACGAGCACAAACAGCACATATGTTCCGTTAATGACATTTGATTTTCAGTATTCTACTTCTCCTGTGAAGGTTTACTTTCCAAATCAGATTACCCCTTTGAATGTAAGAATTACAGTAAACAATGGGAAGAACAGTTTTGCAAGCTGTGCTGAAATGGGCTTTTATAAATCAGGCGCTTCAGTGGTTAATAATCCTTACAGCAATATTTTTACAGACAATCTTTATTCAGCATTGAAGTCTTCTGTTACTCAGGCGGATATAAATAATATGACATCGCCATTCTATAAAGGGTTAGCGCAATGTCTATTTAACGGAACTTATGTAAAAAAATACAGGGTTCAGAATTATAGTGTTTACCCTCCTGTTTCTGTTACTACAGGTAATTTAAAGGTGGGAAGTGGCTATAGCACTTTTGAGAATCCTACAGGTATTGTGTTTGCACAGGGGGAAAAAGTAGCTTTGTTTGCTCAGAATATCCCAGCAGGAGCAATTGTTTCTCTGAAGGTGAAAGATTTTTCTACCTCTTTATATGGCACTGACTCCTATTATGAGATTCATAATGGTTTAAATGTATTTCCTGTAACCAACAGTGGCTTGGGATATATCAATTATTATAATACCAATGCGGCATTACCTGATATCAAAATCAATATTGTTTCCGGTAAGGTTAATGGTCTTTATCATTATCAAAAATCTACACAAAGTGATTGGGAGGCAGATCTTACGAATTCGGCTTATAATATGATTGATGTTGTGGGACAGCATGTCCATATGGTTTATAAAAAAAGCACGCTGAAAGCATATGCTCTTCATAATCAGGTAGCCCTTGTTTCAAAACTCGATCTTATGGTAAAAAATGAGTGGCTTGTGATGGGCTTGTATAAATATAATTTAGTTCCCAAAAACCGTATGTTCGGCTATAGTAATGACGGCGGAGGCTGGCATGCAGGCGGGCTGGGTATTAATATGGATGCTAACGGAAATGATAACTATGTTGCTGATATTAATCAATTGTCTGTATGGGGATTTGCACATGAATTTGGGCATATTAATCAGATAAGCCCGGATCTTAAATGGATTGGCACTACAGAAGTTACCAATAATATATACAGTGCATGGGTGGATTATAATATGAGTACAGAACAAGATGGACTGACCAGTGTGGAAAGATTTGATGAATCACCAGCAGCAGGAATGGCCAGCGTGGCAGGAGGAAGAATAAATGGAGGTATTCTGAATACAACCGTCAATAAGCAACCTTTACAAGATAGTGTAAATTCGGATAATTTTAAAGTATTAATCCCTTTCTGGCAGCTTGAGCTGTATTATCAGCTGGCCGGAGCTTCACGAAATGCGCCGGTTCTTTCCTTTAATTATCCAACTAACTATACAGGAGTAGATTATGCGCACTGGTTTGCAACGGTTGCCAACAAGGCAAGAAACACCAATTCTTCCGGGGTCTCAAATGGTGATTTGCTTCTGAATTTTGTGAAAAATACCTGTGATGCAGTGCAGGAAGATTTAACAGAATTCTTTACAATAACCGGATTTTTAAGGCCGATAAACAGGAATATTGATGATTACGGTTTTGGTCAGCTTACCATTACGCAGGCTCAGATTGATGCTACGATTGCATCCATAAAGTCTAAGAACTATCAGAAACCGGTTTCTCCTGTAATGAATTATATTTCAGCACGTAGCGTTGCAGCTTTCCGTGACCTTCTTCCGGTGAGCGGACAAACAGGCCAGGGAGTTACTTTAAATAATAATTATCTTACTGTACAGCACAGTGTTTGGAGAAATGCAGTTGCCTATGAAACATTCGATGCCAATAATAAATTGATTTATGTATCTGTTATGGGGACTGGTGATGTTAGTAACAATACTACAAAAGTGTATTACCCTTCCAGTGCTAGAGCTGTTTATGCAGTGGGTTACAATGGACAGAAAATTTTGGTTTATCCTGTTTCAACTACTTTAGCAGGCAAAGGGAAAAAAAATAATTCAGAATTAAAAGATAATGTAGAATTAAGAAATAATTCAGAATTCATTGTGTACCCTAATCCTGTGGAGCAAAACGGATTAATTCATATTAAATTAGAAAATGCATCAGGAAATTACAGTGTAAATATTTTTAGTGCAGATGGAAGAATGCTTTTCAGTTCAACAGGAAATATTGAAGCCATTGAAACGAAAATAAATACAGAGTTTGTTAAATATCCTTCGGGAACTTACTCACTTTCTTTGAAAGATGAAAAAGGGAATGCCTTTAAAAGCGTTAAGGTTATTAAAAAATAATTTTAGCCTATGTTTCTCACGATTAGAATGTAAGAGATAAGTTTTGCAAAGTTCTATAATACATTATTATAAGGACTAGAATATAAGTGATTTACAATCAGTATGTACGGTTATTCGTGCATACTGATTTTTTTTAAGTGGAAATACATTATTAAATACATTTCAGGAAAAAATGTGTTTTTGTTCGATCAAAAAAAAGATATTTCGACTGAAGCGAATATACAGACTATGAAGTTATTGGTAGAAGATGCAGTTCACATTAATAATACCAAAAGACCACATTGGTCGTGTTATATGAAAATACCTGAGCAGATGCACAAACAAAATAGTGTAAAAATAAGAACGTATAAAAACAAATATAGTTGTCGGGATAACCCAACAACTATATAATAAATATTAGTATTTTTATCCTATTAATATGTAACGCTTATTTAGGACTAGTCATCGCAGAATACAATCATTTACTATTGCTCTGTAAATTATTTTTTTTGGGTCGAAGGATGAGCCTTATGGAAGGATTATTTGTTATAAATAATCTTAGCCAATCCAGAGCTAAACGGAGTTTATTCCGAAAACCCACTAAGGGAATAATATGAATAAACAGCCAGGTCAACCACGCTGTAACTCCCTTAAATGAAAATCCTGGAAGATCTACCACTGCATTGAATTTTGAAATGATAGCCATAGTTCCTTTATCTTTATATATAAATGGTGATAAGATTTTCTCATCTTCAATTCTTTTAAAGTTTTTACCTAAATTCTTACCTTGTTGAATAGCCACTTGTGCTAACTGAGGATGGCCATTGGGATATTTTTCTTCCGTTGTCTGCAAGCATATATCTCCCAAAGCATATATATGATCTGTTGCTTTAACTCTATTATATTCATCTACTAAAATCCTTCTCCCTTTTCCTATACTTTCTTGGGGTAGCCCCTTTACTTCCCGGCCAATGACTCCTGAAGTCCAGATCAATGTTTCTGTTTCAATAGATTTTCCGTCTGCCAGTATGACTTTTGATTCAACATAATCTTTTACTGCAACATTTAAAATAATTTTAACACCAAGCTTCTCCAATTTATGATAAGCTGCCTCCTGAGCCATTTTACTCATGGGGGAAAGTAAAGAAGGAAGCGCGTCGATAAGGTAAATATGAGAAAAACCACGATTAATTTCAGGATATTCTTTCTCTGCTATGTATTGTCCCATTTCAGCAATCATTCCCGCCAGTTCTACACCAGTAGGACCGCCTCCTGCAATCACAATATTCTGCAACTTCGGTGAGTCTTTTACTTTTTTATTTCTTGCAGCTTCTTCCATTGTCAAAAGCATATAATTCCTTACATAAATTGCTTCATCAATAGTTTTCATAGGGAGGGCGAATTTCTGTACATTCTCCATTCCAAAGAAGTTGGATTCAGTACCCATTGCTAAAACAAGCTCATCATATTGAAGTTCTCCATTCTCCGTTTCTATAGTTTTTGTTTCAGGAATCACCCTCACTAAACTCCCCATGTAAAACCGTACGTTTTTATAGTTTGAAAATAGCTTTCTGAATGGATAACTAATATTCGAAGCTTCAATAAAAGAAGTAGCAACCTGGTAGATAAGTGGCGGAAAAAAATGGTAATTGTTTTTATCTACCAACGTTATTATAAATCTGTTATCGTTTACCAAAGATTTTATAAGGTTAATTCCTGCGAATCCTCCACCTACAATGACAATATGTTTTTTCATATCTAATCGAAGTTAAAGTTAAAATACATTTTATTGATAAAGGCAAATGAAAACAGCACTATTTGTTAACTTATTAGTCTATGCGTTTAGAAATACTCTTATCTGTTAAACCTTTCATAATCGTTATATATTTCCTAATCTATTTATAGCTTTTAAAAGATCAATTCCTTTTCCTAAAATCGATTTGAAGAGATCTCCCTTTTCCTGTAAGCGTTCTGCCATATTATGGATTGTAAAATTGGTAGGATGAAGACCTTTTTTCACTTCATTCCATTCTAATGGTGTAGAAACAGGGGCTCCGGGTTTTGGACGTACGCTATATACACTTGCCAATGTCTGTGCTCGTCTGTTCTGTAAATAATCCAGATAAATTTTATTTTTATCTCTTTTTTGGAGACTCCTTTCCAGTGTAGTAAGTTCCGGAAGTTCCTGATGAACCAATTGCATAAGCACATGTCCAAAATCTTTCACCTGATCATACGTATACTTCGCTCCCATAGGAATATATACATGAATACCAGAACTTCCTGATGTTTTCGGATAGCCTATAATACCTGCTTTATCCAGAACTTCTTTAACAGCCAATGCTGTTTCTATCACATCTTCAAATGTATTTTTTTCTGAAGGATCAAGATCAAGCACCAAATAATCGGGAAAATCTACCTTCGGTGTATGACTTGTCCAGATATTCAGTTCAATACAGCCCAAATTATTCAGATATGCCAAGGTTTCCTTATCATTACAAATGATATAATTGATGTATTTATCATTACTTTCAGAGAATATTTTTTGCAAAGTCACCCAACCCGGTGTATGTTCATCAGCATCTTTCTGATAAAAGCTCAACCCTTCGATCCCATTCGGAAAACGGTTGAGTGATTGTGGACGGTTTTTCAAATGAGGTAAAATAAATTTAGAAATACTCTGATAATACTCTATAATGTCACCTTTTGTAATTCCGTCCGCGGGAAAATACAGTTTATTCTGATTGGTAAGTGTGACCTGCTGTTTTCCGATTTTCTTGACTATATCTGTGGTAGTTGTTTTTTTTGATGTTGCTTTAGCTTTCATTTCAGGCTGTTTTTGAGGTGAATTCGTATCAAATTTTACATCCGTATCATCAATATCTTCTCTTAGTCTTAAAAAAACCGGATGCCGGTATATATGGTCTTTTGTAAGTTCTGTATATTTTATCTCAGCTACCAATTCAGGTTTAAGCCATGTTGCTTTGGAATTGGTTTTGGGAGTTATTTTAAATGCTGATTCCTTCACTACCAGAGGTTGTAATTTCTGGTGAATCTCTTTAAGACTTTGCTCTGTAAATCCTGTCCCTGTATGTCCACAAAATATGAGCTCCCCATTCAGATATTTCCCTAAAATAAGTGATCCGAAATGTTTTCTTGCTCCTTTCGGAGCAGTGAAACCACAGATTACTGCTTCATCACTTTGATGGATCTTTATTTTCAGCCATTCGGAGCTTCTGATGTTTTCTTTGTATTCACTGTCTGCTTTTTTGGCTATAATTCCTTCCAATCCCATATTTTCGGCAGCCTGAAAGAAATCTTTTCCGTTTTGAAGAATATGATCATGATACTTGATAATGTCATTTTCAATTAAAGCTTCTTTCAGCAGTTCTTTTCGCTGTAAATAAGAAAGGTTTTCTGTGGAATGTCCGTTCAGCCATAGTAAATCGAATACCTGATAGATGAGGACCAGGTCTGTATTTTGTTCTGCAATTCTCGGCAGCCATTGGAAATTAGGTTTTCCTTTATCATCATATGCAACGACTTCACCGTCCAGAACCATTTCGTGGTTCTGAATTTTGAGTGCATCGGAAACTTTTCTAAATGATTTTGAAAAATCCAGTCCGTTTCTGGAATACAACCGGATTTCACCATCTCTTATATCGGCAATCGCTCTATACCCATCCCACTTTATTTCAAAAGCCCAATCTTTGTTATCAAACGGTTTTTCGCTTGTTTTACAGAGCATGGGTCTGATAAAATCGGGAAGTTTTTTTTCTCCGGAAAGTGCCGACGTATAATTTTTGTAATGTTTTAAGCTTTCGGCGGTATTATTTTTTTTTTTACTGCTTTTCTCCTGAAGGTAAGCTGTAACTTTAGAGTTTTTTGGGGTTTGCTCTTCAGCATCATAGTCTTCTGCAACAGCATAGCGGTCTTTATGTTTGATAAGAAGCCATGCATTTTCCTCTGTTGAATTTTTAATTTTCACCAAAGCAAACTCACCTTTCAGTTTTTTACCATGCAAAATAAACTTAAGGGATTGCTTATGCAGTTCCGAACGCATAACCAGATCATCACTTTTTCCATCTATTTTTTCCAAAGGTTCATAGGTTCCTTCGTCCCAGATTTCAACTTCACCGGCACCATAATTTCCTTTGGGAATGCTTCCTTCAAATGTGCGGTATTCATAAGGATGATCTTCTACCATCATCGCCAGTCTTTTATCAGAAGGATTAAGGGAAGGTCCTTTCGGAACTGCCCAGCTTTTAAGAACACCCTCCATTTCAAGTCGAAAATCATAATGCAGACGTGTTGCTGCGTGACGCTGAATCACAAATCTCAGTTTTGCTGTACTTTCCTTTTCTTTGCCTTCCGGTTCGGAAGTTACCTTAAAATCTCTCTTTTTATGATATTCTTCTAATGGCATTTTACAAAAATTTAAAGTTAAACGAAAAATGATTATCTGATTAAAGTCTTATCCTGCTTTTCTTTTTCCTGACTCAAGGCTGGCCTTCAGCATTGCCATAAGGTCAGTCGCTTTTCCCGCAGGCTCTTTTGTTTCCTTAACTTTTGCTCTTTTACCTTTTGCTTTCTGCTTTATAATTTTCAAAAGATCTTCATTATATGTATCTCTGTACTTCAAAGGATCGAAAGTCTCTGCTAAAGATTTAATTAATGTTTCTGCCATTTTGAGTTCCTCAGCTTTCGGTGCTTTTCCTGAAGGTATTTTCAGATCTTCATACGTTCTCATTTCTTCCGGATACCTCATCCTGTTTACCATAAGAATTTCATCTTGATAAGGGCGGATCATGCACAGAATTTCCCTTTCTCTTAAAATAAAAGAGCCTATCCCCGCCATTTTTGTTTTCATTAAGGCTTTCAACAATAATTTGTAGGCTGCTTCTCCATTTTTTTGAGGTTCTAAAAAATAGGGGGTTTCGAAAAGTGCAGGATCCACTTCTTCTTCTTTTACAAACTGTAAAATACTGAGAATTTTTGATTTCTCAGGACTTACCGCCTGAAAATCCTCATCTTCTAATACAATGTATTTATCTTCTATTTTATAGCCCTTTACGATATTTTCCCATGCTACTTCTTTGTTAGTATTTTCATTTACCCTTTTGTATTTGATATTGCTGAGATCTTTTTTATCCAGCATATCCAGATCTAATGTACTCGATTCACTGGCCGAGTACAACTTGATCGGTATATTTACCAATCCAAAACCTATTGCTCCATTCCAGATTGCTCTCATATTTTTTGTTTTAAACTGTTAGAGTACAAAACCTTTTCCAAATTAATGTAAATGCTATTTATTTAGATGTATTTATAAGTTATTTAACACCTTTCTTTTCAAACCGTTATAAATTCAGCAAACCATTTACCAGTGTTTTCCACTCAATTTTTGAAACACCGATCATTCCCCCCGCTGCGATCAAGAGGTTTCTGGCTTTGTCTAAAAACTCAGCGTCCATATTAGGTAATTCATTTCGTCCATATATTCCTACCTGAATAAAGTCTCTTCCTTTAAAAATTCCAAATGTAGAGGTAGCTTGATCAGAATAAAAATGTAATATGTGTTCCGATGTTTTATCCTGAGGATTTTTTGAAGGTCTGCAAGTCATCATCACAAAATCAAGACAAATACCATGGGTCTGCTCTTCAAACAGATCCACAATTTCAACCCAGTCGAAACCCTTGGCTTCTACGGCTCCCGGACCCGGAATATCTATCCTGATATAATCACCAATCAAAGGGTATCTATTAATCATTTTACCCTCTGAATCAAAAAGTTTAAAATCTGCAAACCCTTCGCCACAGTACCTTTTCCAATTGTTGATCAACATGAATCTTTCTCTAAGTGTATTGAAAACTTCCTCAACACGCTCAGGGGCAATATCGTTTTTCTTAGATTCTGTATCGTGGTATCCACCTTTCTTCTGAATGGGAACTCCGAAAATTTCTTTAGGTTTCATAGGTATCATTATTAATTTTCGCTGTGAGGCATATCAACAGGCTTCGATTCGGGAGAGCCTCTTTCACGTAGCCAAATAGATAAAAGGACAAGAGAAGCTACTGCCAGAAATTCACTCTGCCAGTTCTGAAAAGATTCAAACCAGAATCTGGATTCTGAAATATACTGTAATGCTGTTACAGGCGGTTTACTTTTCATTATTTGTTCATCATTAAAATCCGTAAGACTGCCATAGAAATGTAAAATTAAGCTTGCTAGAAAAAGGATTGCAAAAGCAAGTGATAAGGAATGTTTATAGAGCTTCAGCCATATTCCTCCTTTTTTCACAGGCCATGGCGCTTTGGAATGTACCACAGGCTCTCTGTCAACCTCTTCCTTTTCTGTCATAGATTTTGATTCGCTGGAACCTTTTTGTCTGAATGGAACAGAGATTGATTCACAATCAGATTTTTGTGATGAATGTTTACTGATTATACAGCCTGAGAATCTCTACCAATTCGGGTATGGATCGTATTTTCAACTTCTCAAACAACCTGATTTTGTATGTACTGATCGTTGATGAATGGAGGTTCAGCTGATTAGAAATTTCTTTGAGGGGAAGACCTTCTGCAAGTTTATTGGCAATTTGCAATTCGCGGTCTGATAATGCTTCAAAGGGAGAGCTTTTGGCTGTGCCATTTAATGATTCTAAAAAAATCGCTTCTTTTATATTTTCACTGATATACCGGCCCTTACTGAGCATCGCTGTTAAAGCAGTCTCAATTACTTCAGTGGAGCTTAACTTGCTTAGATAGCCACCAGCACCCATTTTCAGATAACGCATTCCATACAGTTCTTCATCCTGCGAAGAAAATATTAGAATTTTTAATGCAGGTTGGTGAATTTTTATGTAATCTATTGCTTCCTGAACAGTACCATTAGGCATATTAACGTCCATAATGGCCAGATCAAATTCTTCTTTCAGAATTAATTTGTACAGCGATTTATAATCCTCTACTTCTGAAACGATGGCATCGGGTCTGAATCGTTTGATTGTTTGTATCAAACCCATCCGGACGATACCATGATCATCTGCTACAACAATGCGAATGTTTGCTTTTAAACCCATTATTCTATAAATTTACGTAAAAAAAGAGAAACCGTAGTACCTTTATTTTCAGCGGAAATAATTTGGATGTTTCCCTTCAGCAAGGATATAAAATTTTTTACAATTTTCAAACTTAATCCAACTCCTTTCTCGCCTGCAGTTCCCAGAAATATAGGATTACCATAAGTGTAGATCCCAGGTAAATACTTTTCATTGATTCCTGTTCCGGAATCAATTATAGAAAGTACAACCTGATCACCTTCCGTAATTACTTGTAAATAAACCTCTTGACCTGGCAATGAATATTTAATGGCGTTGTTGAAAATTTTGTCCAAAACATATTCGAGTAACATCCGATCGCTTGTAAGAAATGCATTATGATCTCCTTTAAAATAAAAATTAATGTTTTTTTCTTTCAATTTAGCAGCATATTTTTCTTCTAAATCGTGAAAAAGATCCATCACCATGATTTTAACGGGTTTAATCTTAAATTCCCCGTATTGTGTTTTTAGCCATGCAATGCTGTCCTGAATAGTTTGCAGATTCTTCTGGGCATCTCGTTTTACCTGCGGCAACAATTTAAAAAAATCTTCCTCACTTAGAGTATTTTGCTCCAGCTCTTCTGTAAGCCACAGAAAGGTTCCAAACAGTTCTTTTGAGTCATGAGACAAAATCGAGATCAATCCGTTCTTGAAATTGATTTCGTTTTCCAGTCTTTCGATTTTTAATTGAAGTTCGTTGATAAAATCATTCATAAATTAAGTATCACGGTTTTAGAAGCTTTTTGATTTTTTTGAAAGAAGGCAGAAAGAGTTATATTGCTTAAATGCAACTAAAAACATATAGTTCAGACCTTTCTTCCAGAAGGTAGCAAGTTAAAAAAAATATCATATTAGTTAAAAAAAAATCAAATGGGATTTACCTGAAATAATACAGGTCCTGTTTTATTTCACAAAAATGACTATGTCAGATTCCAGGAGAATTTTGACTCTGGCAGGCTGTTTACCGGTATTATCGAAAATAGAAAAAAGATGGAATATGGAACACTATCAACAGGTTACTGATCGCAAACAGCTGAATGATGCAAGATAAAAAATGGCAGCCTGAAGTGGCAATAATTAATAGCCAGACTAACAAAATACATCTGCAGGTATTGATAATATAGGAGCTTGATGAAGGAAAAATCATCAAAGGAAGAAAACGTATCTATGGAGATACTTCAGGAAATCTTTTGGGAAGTTTTGTGTTTTCCGCCAATTGTATGGTGAAACTACAGCCATAAAATGCTGTAACAAAATGCTGCATTCAGAAAACGAATTATTGGAAAGTATACAGCTTATTTATTCCGATGGAGGAATTTTTCATCAGCAAATAAAAGCAAAAATGGTAATCTTAGCAGCCAATCACCCATTTTTTGGATGCAGTTACTTTATCAATATTATGTTTCTCCGGCAATTGATTATTGTCCATAAGGAGAAGTCATTTCAAAAAGTATTGTTAAATTGCCGTAAAGCTATAGTAAACATTGATAGAATAAGTGGTGTTTTCCTTTCCTACCAAACTTTGGGCACCCGCAGGTGATATGGTGTATCTTACGTTCAATCCACGGTCCAAAACCGGTGCTCCGTTAAAGAGTATTTTTTGAGGAGTTTTGGATAAGGGAACATTTACAGAACTCCCATCGATGCCAATTTGTAAAATATTTGAATTGATGCTGGTCTGCAGACCGCCTTTCTTGAAATAATTTTCGTCCGATTTTACATAGAGCTCAAAATTTTCATTATTGGACAACGTGATTTGGTTGGGAATGATTTGTGACTGACCGTCGGTGTAATGGGCAGCAGTATTAAAATTGAAGTTTACATTGCGTCCGGAACTTGGGATGGTGATCTCCGACAGAGGAAGCACCTTTAACTGTACAGCCGTATTTTGCAAACTGTTAATTGAGTTATCTGTACTGCTGGCATTGAAGTTCAAATCAAATGTATAAGTTCCGGCTTCAAAAAAAAAGTTTTTAAAATCTTCCGCAGACACATAAAGTTGCGGAATGAAGTTGTTTCTGTTTCCTGCTACAACACTAAAATTAGCAGGAGAAAAATTCTGAAAATCGGAAGATAATGCTTTGGTCGTAAGTGAAGATCCGTTACTACCCAATTTAATGCTTGCTATATTTCTGGTTCCCGGAACACCTTTAGAGGACGTAAACTGAACATTTGAGGCAGCAGCTTTCGCCCAAAAATTAAAATCAACCGTATTTGCTATTTCCGTACTCCCCAGATCCCACACCCTCGTGCTTGTACTGCGGTAGTCATTCAAAGAAGAGATTTCTATATATTTTGTTAAAGAGTTTGCAACCCATTTTATAGCCGAAGGGATGACTAAAATTGTTTTAAAATTACGTGGTGTGAAGTCATTATAATTCTGAGTTATATCCATGGAGTAATTCCCTGCCCGAAAGGCATTGGCACTAAATTGTGAGGCAGGAATTTTAAATGTAAAATTGATATTTCCCCGGTTGAATCCTCCCCCTAGACTGATGGATGGCGGTTCAAACCATCTTATAGCACTTGTACTGAACGACTGAAAACCTGGCAAATAACCTGAAAATCCGGTAGATGGCATCTGCCCGCCCATACTTTCCAACTGCCACAGAAGTGCGGAACCGGGTAAAGTAAGTGAGGAAGAAGAATGAGTAAAATTTGGCCCGGAAACAGAGGTAAATGTAGGAGCGGTTGGGAGTAATCCCAAAAAGGCATAGTCCCAGTTGGTTCTGTTGGCGTTCGTCATTACCCTTGTAGGTACTGAGGTAAATTCGCTCCTGTTAAAAATATTATTTTCAGGAACTGACAGGTAAACATCCTGAGCTTTTGTGGCTGTAGACCCGCACAACACGGTAAAAATTCCTATTAGAAAAGACCTCATCTTTTTCATACTTTTAAATTTAAAACTTTTTCACCTTAATGGTGGTGTCTTTCTTCTTATATTCAAAAACCACTGTTTTTGAGTACCCTTCTTTTGTCACCTGAATAGTTTGGGTAGGTTGTGTATAGCTATATTTGTCATTTTCAATATAGAGAGTGTATTTTCCATCTTTCAGGAAAAACTCAAACTCATTTTTTTGATTAACCACGGCAGTATAGATCATACCCTCTTCACTTTTTGCATATACCACTATTCCGGTTACATCCGTTTCCAAAACATCGTAGGCTTGTCTGATCTCTGTTAATTTCCCACTTACCCTGATGTTTTTTACCAAGCCTACTTTACGATTAATATTGGCATGCACCATAATGACAGGATCCATCATCAATCGGGCACCTGCACTTTCGTTCATTTTCAGTGTGTAAGTACCTTCAGGCACATTCTGAAAAACTACTTTTCCATTCTTATCTGTTATCGCTACATAATTTTCCAGTTTTACAATTTCATTAGCAAGTACCGATTCACCAGATTCCAGAAGTCCATTAAAATTTTTATCTTCAAAGAACTGGAAAGCCACTTTATAATTTCCGAGAGCTGTTGCTGTAGTAAAATATTTTTTAATCCCCACTCTGAACTGGTAATAACTTCCACTGGTTGCATATTCAGCCGTAGATTTATAACCGGAAAGATTAAAATACCCTGTGGTGGACCAGGAAGGCGAAATCTTATACTCCAGATTACCGGTGATATTACTGTTTAAATTTTTATAAAGTTCCGAATAGAAGGTCCCGGCTGAAAAAGATCCAGTCAGATTATGATTAAACATCTGGAAATTATACGAGGCGTAAACATTATAGTTGGCGAAATTACGGTTTCCATCATAATAAGAATTTAAATCAAAGACACTCATTGCGTTCCATTGAGCTGTTCCGTTGAGAGAGAATGATTTATATCTGTAAGATAAAGTCGTTTTCAAACTGTTGAACCATTCTGGATTATCATTCTCTTTTGAATAAGAATATTCCGCTGTCAGGTTCAATCCGTGAGCACCTAATGTAGTACTGATGTTGGCTTCCAACCGGTAAGAAAAAAGTTCCTGCGATGTATAAAAATTAGCTGTTTTTTGTTTTTCAACCTTTGGATAAAGTAGGAAATTCCACTTCTTTAAAGAAAACTGATACCCTAGTCCCAAAGCTTCTGTACTGTTAAAATAATAACGTAAATTAGAGGTATTCCCTGGTTGGATGGGTTCACTCTGGAAACTCAGGAACTCGGGTTCTACCTGCGAATTCTGATATTGGATAAAAGCGCGCTGAGCAGCAGAAAATTGACGGCCAATCCTCTGATTTGAGAAAAAAGATCCCCGTTTGATCCCTGCATAACTTTTGGTGGCAAAAGAATTGAAAGATTGTATATCCCATTTCCCTATTTTCCCTTCGTAATTGGCTCCCATTGAAGCTCCTGTATTTTCGTCTTTATTCGAAAGACCTTTTTCGTTGCTCAGGCCCAACTCCGTGCGGATGATATGTTTTTCGTTGATTAACAATGATGTTACTGCGTTAGCTACCTGTGTATCTACATTAAAGCGCGGATCATGATCGAATATATAGGATACTTTTCCATTGAAAGATTTAGCATTTCCAAAAGCGTATTTTGCACCCGCCATGGTAGATCCTTCTGTTTGCTGGAAATAAGTACCGTACAGATTATAATTACTTTCCAGTGCAAGAACTTCAATCTGATTATTGTTACCAAATTTGGTAGAAACTTTCCCACCTCTTCCGAAAACCGGGTAGTCGTAATCGCTGCTATTAACATTTCCCAAGCGTAAAACCGTATTTTTTCTCTCCAGTTCCAGCCAGGTATCATACACGTTATAAAGGCCGTCTTCAAAATAGTAATCTGCACCGATATTGAAGCGTGATTTTAAATTCTCAGTCACCCGGAATGCTGTATTTCCCCTCAATTGAAGAAAATTGAAACCTGAACTGTTTTCATTATAGCTCATTTCTGCAAAATTACTTCCGCTCACCGCTTCGTTTCCACGGGCAATTTGTCTGTTGTGCGATAAAATAACTAAGTAGATCGTGTTGCTTCCCACAATTTTATTATCAAGCAGATCTGTGACGATTGCATTAATATTAAATTCCGGATAAAGTGTATTCTGTTTTCTGACTGCGATTTTGATCTCAACCGTTTGTTTTTCTAAACCTTCCAAAGATAAGGTTTGCTGTTTGGGCAAAATTTCCAAACCATCAGGAATTGACTGCAAATCAATCTTAACGGTGCGTTTACTATACCCCTGGTTTTCTACAGTCAGCAGAATTGAGGATTGGGGCAAAGCAGGGTTAATGAAATTTTCGTAGGTCGCTGTATAAATCGCGATGTTTTTGTTCTCGCCTTTAGCGACAAAGAATGAGGCACTTTCAGTTCTGGTGACCGTTGGAGTGGCATACGAAACCTGGAATTGGACCGTATTGGATCTCAGTTTCATAAAATCCACGTTGGCGATCAGTTTCACAGGAAGATTTTTAGACTGACCAGCGCCCAAGGTGAAGTCATTTTTGGGATAGAAAAGCAATCCCGGATATTGTTCCTGAGGGATGATATTCTGAATTGTAATCTCTTCAGAACTTTTATTCTCAATGACCAGGAAATTAGTAAAAGTAGAACCCTTCTCAACAGTTACACTGTCATTTTCAAAATGGATTTGTATATCCTTCTTTTCCTGTGCAAAGGCCCACGAAAAGTGCAGAAGAACAAATACAAAAAATAAGATTGTTCTTCTTAGTACTGATATTGATATTCCATTCTGTGGTTTCAAAGCGTAATTTTAAAATTTAAAGTTTTTTTCTCCTACACGTAAATCATTGGATTCTGCCATTTTGACGATAACCACGCCAAGGAAGTTCCCTGAAATGTTCTCTGGTAAAGAAAACTGAACAACCTGATTGGTATCCGGAAACATGGAGATGGAAATTGCGGGTAATTTTATTTCTTTACCACTGTCTGTATTGGTAAGTTCAAACTCAACGGTAGCATCATTGATAGTGTTTCCATCATTATGGATGCTTACTGCAACTTTTCTATTCACCGCATTTTCATTGCTCACTTCTGAAATATTGGTGATATCCAAACTTTTCACATGGTTTCCCGGTGGAGTGTAAAAGATGTGAAGTCCCACCTCAAATAAAGTGATAATACCAATACCATTCTGAATACGTGCCTTATCTGCCTGCTGAGGAAGTTGTGTAAAAAACAGCATGCTGTTTGTAACGACAGACTGTGATGCGTTTGCCGGAATCTGCATGGTTACTACAATCTCCTTTGTACTTTTCGCAGGAACTGTTACAGTGTTTTCTAAGGTGGATACCCAAGAGGCATTGGAAGTTTTTGAACTGCCTGCTTCAAGATAAACCTTATTTCCGTCTTCTTCTCTAACCCAATCTTTATAGTTGAGATTAAAAACATACTCCTTATCCGAGCTGTTTTGAAGCGTGACTGTCTTTGTTACTTTTTCTCCTGGATTACCTGTGAAAAACAAGCGTGTAGGTGACATAGAGATACTTTGTGCCAGAAGTGAAGAAGACCCTGTAAGGATAAAGAAAATGAAAAGATGAATAAACTTGTGCATGGTGTAAATAGTTTAATAATAAAAGATTCTCAAAACTACTGAAAACGTAGCAAAATGAGCCTTTCCAAACTAAAAATTTTATTATAAAGCAGTCGCGGTATAAGTTACTGTTTGTGTATAAGTTCCGGCTGGTTTACCTAAAATATCAGAAGAAGATGATTTTGCTGCTGGAATTGTGTAGTCCAAATTCAGTGTTAATGCACTTCCAAGAGGAGCATTCGCTACTAAGGTTCTTTCTCCTGCAGATAAAACCACATCATTTTTTGTTCCGCCCATAGTTCCGGCTGCTGTAGCTGCTTTAATTGTCAAAACATCTACAGGAATTGAATTTAAACCATTGACGAAATTTGGGCCTCCTGCTTTTACTTTAACATTAAAGTTCTTTGTAGAAGTAACTTTCAAAGCGTTGGCTTTAGTAATTGTCTGATCAGAGTTATAGTCTGCTGCAGTAACATAGTTAAAGGCAACTGTCCCGCCAATGGCAGTACTTCCTGCGTCGATGGAGATTACATCGTTCAGGGTAATGTTTACCGTTGTGGTTGCTGTAGTATTTTGAGCTTGAACATTGTTAGTTCCTAATATGATCGCTCCAAAAGTTAAGGCTGTGATTACGATTTGTTTTGTCATGGTAGTATTATTTAATTGTTATTCTTGTTTAACTGTTCTCTTTTGAACACTACAAATCTACAGCGGTGATAAAAGTTTCTTTGTAGTGGAAGACGGAAGTGCATGTAGTAAAATAACTACAGAATTACTCCTTGGGTTTAAATAGAAAAACCCTCAGCACTTTCCAGGTACTGAGGGCATGTATATTGATGTGTTTTTTTATATTGATGTGTTTTTTATTATAAAGCTGTCGCAGTGTAAGTTACTGTTTGCGTATAAGTTCCGGCTGGTTTACCTAAAATATCAGAAGATGAGGATTTTGCTGCTGGAATAGTGTAATCCAGATTCAATGTTAAGGCACTTCCAAGAGGAGCATTGGTAACTAAATTCTGATCCGTTGCAGATAAAACTACAGTATTTTTTGTTCCGCCCATTGTTCCGGCAGCTGTAGCTGCTTTAATTGTCAAAACATTGACAGGGATTAGGTTCGTCCCATTCATAAAATTAGCACCTCCTGCTTTTACTTTAACATTAAAGTTCTTCGTGGAAGTAACTTTCAAAGAGTTGGCTTTAGTAATGGTCTGATCAGAGTTGTAATCTGCTGCAGTAACGTAGTTAAAGTCAACTGTATTACCAATGGCAGTACTTCCTGCGTCAATGGAGATTACGTCGTTCAGAGTAATGTTTACCGTTGTGGTTGCAGTTGTATTTTGAGCTTGAACATTGTTAGTTCCTAATATGATCGCTCCAAAAGTTAAGGCTGTGATTACGATTTGTTTTTTCATGATGGTAATATTTTATTGTTATTTTTTACTTAATTGTTATCTTTTGTATACTGCAAATTTATAGTGGTGCTAAAAGTTTCTTTGTAGTGGAAAAAGGAAGTTCACGTAGTAAAATCACTACATGGTTTATTCATTTGACTTAAATAGTAAAACCCTCAACACTTAGAAAGTGTTGAGGGCATATATAAATTGCTGTTATTTCTATTATAAAGCTGTCGTAATATAAATTCCCGGATTTTGAGTTTTATCTATAATCGGTACAATACATACAAAATCAAAGGCCTCCTGAGGAAGCCTTCGAAACACCAAATCACAAAATATTAATATGAAAAATTAATTTATAAAGCTGTTGCGGTATAAGTTACTGTTTGCGTATAAGTTCCGGCTGGTTTACCTAAAATATCAGAAGATGAGGATTTTGCTGCTGGAATAGTGTAATCCAGATTCAATGTTAAGGCACTTCCAAGAGGAGCATTGGTAACTAAATTCTGATCCGTTGCAGATAAAACTACAGTATTTTTTGTTCCGCCCATTGTTCCGGCAGCTGTAGCTGCTTTAATTGTCAAAACATTGACAGGGATTAGGTTCGTCCCATTCATAAAATTAGCACCTCCTGCTTTTACTTTAACATTAAAGTTCTTCGTGGAAGTAACTTTCAAAGAGTTGGCTTTAGTAATGGTCTGATCAGAGTTGTAATCTGCTGCAGTAACGTAGTTAAAGTCAACTGTATTACCAATGGCAGTACTTCCTGCGTCAATGGAGATTACGTCGTTCAGAGTAATGTTTACCGTTGTGGTTGCAGTTGTATTTTGAGCTTGAACATTGTTAGTTCCTAATATGATCGCTCCAAAAGTTAAGGCTGTGATTACGATTTGTTTTTTCATGATGGTAATATTTTATTGTTATTTTTTACTTAATTGTTATCTTTTGTATACTGCAAATTTATAGTGGTGCTAAAAGTTTCTTTGTAGTGGAAAAAGGAAGTTCACGTAGTAAAATCACTACATGGTTTATTCATTTGACTTAAATAGTAAAACCCTCAACACTTAGAAAGTGTTGAGGGCATATATAAATTGCTGTTATTTCTATTATAAAGCTGTCGTAATATAAATTCCCGGATTTTGAGTTTTATCTATATCGGTACAATACATACAAAATCAAAGGCCTCCTGAGGAAGCCTTCGAAACACCAAATCACAAAATATTAATATGAAAAAATTAATTTATAAAGCTGTTGCGGTATAAGTTACTGTTTGCGTATAAGTTCCGGCTGGTTTACCTAAAATATCAGAAGATGAGGATTTTGCTGCTGGAATAGTGTAATCCAGATTCAATGTTAAGGCACTTCCAAGAGGAGCATTGGTAACTAAATTCTGATCCGTTGCAGATAAAACTACAGTATTTTTTGTTCCGCCCATTGTTCCGGCAGCTGTAGCTGCTTTAATTGTCAAAACATTGACAGGGATTAGGTTCGTCCCATTCATAAAATTAGCACCTCCTGCTTTTACTTTAACATTAAAGTTCTTCGTGGAAGTAACTTTTAAAGAGTTGGCTTTAGTAATCGTCTGATCAGAGTTATAGTCTGCTGCAGTAACGTAGTTAAAGTCAACTGTATTACCAATTGCTGTACTTCCTGCGTCAATGGAGATTACGTCGTTCAGAGTAATGTTTACCGTTGTGGTTGCAGTTGTATTTTGAGCTTGAACATTGTTAGTTCCTAATATGATCGCTCCAAAAGTTAAGGCTGTGATTACGATTTGTTTTTTCATGATGGTAATATTTTATTGTTATTTTTTACTTAATTGTTATCTTTTGTATACTGCAAATTTATAGTGGTGCTAAAAGTTTCTTTGTAGTGGAAAAAGGAAGTTCACGTAGTAAAATCACTACAGGATTACTCATTAGGTTTAAATAGAAAAGCCCTCAATACTATGACAGTACTGAGGGCTTTTCTATTTAAAATTGTTATTTACTTACAATGCAGTGGCAGTATAAGTTATTTTTTGTGTATAAGTTCCCTTTGGTTTTCCCAGAAGAACCTTGGATGCATTTTCCGCTGAAATGGAATAGGCAATATTTAAAGACTGTTTGGTTCCTAAACTTGCATTACTCACCAGCACCTGATCAGTTGTAGATAAAGTAACCTCATTCAAGGTTCCCACCAAACTTCCGCCCGGTATTGCTTTTACTTGTAATATATCTACAGGAATTAGGTTTGCGCCACTTACAAAGTGTGCACCTTCAGATTTTACTTTTACATCAAAATTTTTAGAAGAAATAATGACTAAACTGTTGGGAACGGTCACATTTTTTGATGAATTATAGTCTTTTGTGCTCCCATAGTTAAAATCTACGGCACCTTCTGAAGCAACAGAGCTAATGTCCATTGCAATAACATCCGATAAAATAATATTTACTGATGTACTCACCTGCTCTGAATTTTGTGCCATAACCTGGTTGGTTCCTAAGGCAATTGCTCCCAGAGACAGCGCAATGATAAAGATTTGCTTTTTCATGATTAATAAATTTAGTGAGGTGTAATAATATTGTCATTCAGAATTCATTATAAATCTAATAACAATATATGACATTACCAAAGTTTTTTCATCATTGATTGAATATTACCACCATATAGTTCACAGATATTCAACCTTATAGCATTAATTCTACGATCTTAGTTAATTATTAAGAAGTATGACTTCTCTTATTTTATGCCTTAATTCTTGACTAAATTTTTTATTATTTTGAGTTGTACTCAAAAGCTGTATCATATTACTGTTTAAACATTCCATTTTAATAATAAAACATAAACATAAATTTAACCAGTAACCTTGGTGGTGATCAATAATATCTTTCAAGATTAGTTCTATAGGAAAAATATCAGGAAGTAATATATTATCTTTATTAATTAACATTTTTAACTGTTGACTCACCGTTTCTGTATTTTCAAAAATTATATAAAAAGGATGACCATGGAAATTATTCATAGTAATATTTGTGGTTTTACCTTCGTAAATTATTTTCCAACAATTACCACAAAAATAACACTCATAATTAATCTCTGATATATATATTATTCTTATCTCCATATTGTATGATTAACTTTTAGACCTGTTTTCTGATTTGATTATTCCATCTATGTTCAGAATTTTCATCCGTAATTATTGTGTTTCCTTGTCTTCTCAACATTCCTCCCACATAATTCCTTTTTTTATTTAATGAAAGAACTAACGTTTGGTGGGGGAAACTGCAGCTGCTATACCTTCCCTTTCTACTGCATTTGTATTTCCTCCAGAAATATGCCTAGCAGTAGACTTCCACTTCAAAGTTATAGACTTCTACTTTTTC
The DNA here is from genome assembly GCF_002025665.1 of Chryseobacterium indologenes. Taxonomy (GTDB): domain Bacteria; phylum Bacteroidota; class Bacteroidia; order Flavobacteriales; family Weeksellaceae; genus Chryseobacterium; species Chryseobacterium metallicongregator. The sequence goes on from NZ_CP018786.1 coordinate 3,217,363, forward strand.
ATCCAAGAAATTAATAGATTCCAACAAAGAAATAATATAAAAATGGCGCCACTTTACAACAAGTGACGCCATCTTATATGAGTTATATATTCCTTATTTTGGAATTTTCAAGTTTTAATACATCTTATTTTCTGCATATTTATAAACTGTCTTTTCATCCCATGCAAATAATTGGATAGAGCTATACGGTGGTATTTTGTATGAATAAGCTGCACTTTTTATGTCAAATCCTTGCGCATGGCTATCACTGGCATTTAATACGAGTATTCTCTGACCCCGGAAACATTTTCCTAATGTAAATTGTTCACCATGAACACATCTGATGACCAGCATTCTATTATCAGAATCATAATATTGAACTCCTGGCTGCTGCTCAATCATGCCATGAGATAATCTCATTCTAGAGTCTTCATTGATAATCTCATCATCAAGATAGGAAAGACTTCCGTCAGGAATAAATAAAGTATTAGGCTTTTCATCTTTTGATTTAAAGTTTTCAGTAGCCTTTACTGAGCCTGAAACAGTTACTTTATCGGCATCATTAGCATCTGTACCTATACCAATGTTATAACTCTTTCTATGGAAATTAATCCCTTCCCAACTCTTATATTTACTTGAATATTTATAATATTCACCTTCCAAAACAGTTAAATAGAACCCATCCTGTTCATTATATATACCAGATTCTCCGCCATTATATTCATCAGCAACCATTAATCCATTACCTGTATGGCTAGTAAATTGCTGGTTTACAATAACACCGTTATTAGACATATAATTCCAGCTATTGATATTATTTTGAGAGAAATCTGCGTCACTCCATAATTTATACCATGCCTTAGACCACTTATCATCAATACCTTTTCTGATTTTAAGCATTGGTATTCCTTCTCCATTTATACCGGTTTGATTGGCAAAAACCAATTGGTATGAAGAATCCCCAGTGGATGCAGAGGTGCCATCCCAGGGAGCGTAAGTCATTACACCCGCATAATTTCCAGAGCCTCCAACAGATCCGGCATTAATAAAATCAAATCTAACTCTACGGGAATTGCCATTTGGAGCAACAACTGTATTCGGGTCTCTTGAACCATCTCTTGAAGTAACAAAGTAATTTGTAGCAAAGACTCCGTTTGAATTAGTTAGATTTATCCATTGACCACCTTCCTCCTCAGGTTGAATTGAGAGAGTCTGGCTTGTAAAATTAGATGACACCCAAGATTGAGTAGCCAGAAATACATAACCATCTGTTCTATGATAGATGTAAGGTGCACCTGCTGACAAACCACTTGAGAATCCTAATGTTTGAGCATTTTCAGCAGAATTAACTTTAGCATCTGGATTAAAATTATTATTGGTCCAAAGTGCTTCTCCATCTGACAATAAAGGAATATTCCCTTTTTTCGTCATGGTTGTTGTATTAACAGCCTGCCAATATTCTAAATGATTGCTGAATAAAGGAAAATCTATTCTATGATACCATGTATTATTTCCTGCAATATGTAAAGAGTTACCGTAAGTAGTGGGGAATCCGTTACCTGTCGCCCAATCTGTAACACTTAAAGGATAATCGGTTTTTACTGCGGCTGCATCCTGATGGTTTCCTCTTTTCGCTAAGTATTCTGCGGGATTTAAATTGTTAGTAGTCCAGGGAATACCCCCTTGAATTTTAACAACACCATTGTCTGAATTTAATAATAAATCACCATCATTTACCGCTCTAACTACAAAATTATCTCCTGTCCCACCCCATGTGGCAGCACCTCCATCAGCTCCAATATAGGCTATATCTTTAGATCCATCATATTTTTGCCAGGTCAGATAATTCCCTGTTTGTGCAGTACTTTTCCACTTACCTAACATAGCTGGAGTCTCTATATTAAAAGTACCTGTCATAGTATCGCCATCTTTTCTGAGATAGTTTCCTAAGTCTGAAGATGATACAAAGTCTGAGGCTAATCTTTGCCCACCACCTGCTGTTAAGATATAGTTATCATTATACCCAACTTTATTGAAACCTTTTGATGAAACCTGACCGGCATCAGTGAATGTTATACCATTATTTAAATCCCAATCTTCTGCATTATTTGTAACAGAAGGTGCCAGTATTAAATTGTTATTGGTAGGTTTCTGAATTGACCAGGATTTATATGAACTATTTTTTAGTTTGAAAGGTATTCTGTTATAATAGGATTTAGCTGCAGAGATAATTTCATCTGTATTTCTTGTCTGATACTCACTTGGTTTGAAATTTACATTATCCCAGGCTTTTCTCCATAATGTCCAATTGCCATTATACCCACTTCTATAGACTAATTCTCCTGCGTCTGCATTCGTATCATTATATTTTACCTGCAACTGTGCTGTGGTATCCTGAGCCCCCATGTGCAACATAGGACTATACAAATGCTGAACTCCTCCTCCGTTACTGTTCGCTCTATAAACTCCGGAACTGGAATACCCTCCAAGACTATTGAAGTTATCATTAAGCTGAACTGCTTTTGGAATATAGCTACTGTCTGCAAAATTTGTTAACCAACTTCTCGTAGCGACTACATCAGAAGGTAAAGTAATGATATGGGTAGGATATAAATCAAAGTTAGGTTCTATTGCATGAGACCATCCTACATTCCAGTCAAGATTATAGTTCCCATATTTAACTTCTACTTTAGCGACTTCAAATGAGAAGTATCCATTCCAGAATGTGTTTGATTCTCCTAATAAAATACTAACATATCCATCAGTTCCAATCCCAATCCTTGCGGTAGTGGTAGGAAAATTATCTGTGACTTCCCATATCGCTTTTGAACCATTGGTAACCAGAGTTCCTGATACATATTTGTAGAAAGCAACATTCACTTTTCCTAAGTACTGATTTTCATATCCATAAATATTAATATCAACACTAAACATAGCATGTTCTGTTGAGGCTTGTGGCATTTTAATCGCTAAAATACCTGTGTGCCCTCCATCACCATAATTCCCTTGATAAACTTTATTAAATATCCTTACATTATTCTGGTGTTTACTTATAGATCCCCCGCCATCAAATTCTAAATCCTTTGTCCCAAGATTCACATCCTGTGCTGCGCCATTGTAGGGAACATAATTATTTAGAACTGATGCATTAACAAAAGTTGACGGATCTAAGTTATGGGCATCCCAAACCACTCCATTGACTCCATTTTTATAATGTATAATGTCATTGCCATTAGATTCTATAATCGTATTAATGGTAGGGTTTCCTACATATAATGTAGACGGGCCACTATAATTTAAAACCTGTTTATTACCTGTAGTAAATGAATTAGAATAAATACCTACGCTAGAATAAATCTGACCTGATCTTCCCAGAAAATGAGTAGGCTGATCCGGATCTCCAAAATGGAAACCTATCCCCTCATTCAGGCTATTGGCATTTCCCTGATAATAAGAAAGTCCGTAAGTATCTGCGTTTGCAAATGACCAGATTCTATTCCTTTCGTCTACTTTGTAAAACCTGTTTTGAAAACCTTCATCTGTTTGCACAAAACCTCTTGAATGGATACCATATGCAGGAATAAACTGAGAGTCAGTATAAGCAGAAGAGGCCAATAAACCACCAGATAAAATTGCCTGCGCTCCATTTCCATTGAGTCCGGCTATAGGTCTGTCGGAATCTAATGCCCAATAGCCACCTGTATCCTTCTTCTCCCAAAATGTATTACCAGCAACTAATTCTTCTTTAGTGAGTAAATGTTTAAGATTGATCTGAACTCTTTTTATACCTCCCGGATCCGGATGATCGGACACTGAAGTAACTCTGTTTTTACCTTGATCTAAGCCTCCATATCCAACCGTTACCTTTACATCAAACCCCTGCCAATAAGATAATTGAGTAAACCAAAAACAAAGTTTACCATTTAAGTTTAAGGCAGTAATCGAATTCCAGTAATGTAATGTAGAATAGCCGCTATGAGAAATAATAGTACCATTATAGATATAGCCCTGAATCTTACAATCTAAAGGCTGATCAGTACCGTACATATTCCCTTTAATCTCTAAAAGAAACTGATCTCCATAGTCTACAGAATAATCTACATCAGTTTCAATGAATGTACCCTGCGGGAAGTTTCTTCCGGAATGATACCAGGAGTCTTCTTTTCCCCGGGAATCATAATCTCCACCGCCTCCCGTAAGGAATCTTCCATTATCTGACCCATCTTTATAATACCCGGCAGATCTCACGTTATCAAAAGCATTGCCATTGATATTCATAAAATGGTAACCGTTTGATCTATATTGCAATGTACCGGCATAAAGGCCTGGCTGATGGAAAGAAATTGCAGGGTAAACTGTATCAGATGTACCATTACCTCTTACTTCTAAAGCAACTGCATTATAAGCATTCCCGGTAGCTCCTGAGAATGTTTTTCTTGCCGATATATCCTGAAAGGTATTAGTGGTTACTAAATTTAAATCAGAAACTATTTCCGCATGGGTTCTTGTGCTAATTTTTTTCGTTACAGAATTCCAAACCATTACAGAACCTGCATCGTTTGGAACACTTTTCACAATTATTTCGCCTTCTACGGCGATATGATTGTTAAAATATTCAGGAGCAATCATTAGTCTAGTCTTGCAGTTAAAGTAATTCTATATTCATTCGGGGTAAGAGGTGCCAAAACATCTATTTGTACGTCATTTTCTGATATAACCCTACAGCTTACATTTATTTTTCTATTATCAGCATTACGATAACAGATATAATCAACATTCACGGTATTCCAGCCATGGGTGATGGGGAAAGAAACGGACGCTCCATCTCCGATATGCCATGTTTGGGATTTAATTTTTGCATCCAAAACAGCTTTCGTAGATTTTGGAGTCATTGCTTTAGTAATATTGACTCCCTCAATAGCTTCAATATCTGTAGCAATCTGGATCACTCCTTTTACCGTATCTGTAGCGTCTACAATATCAGGAATACCTTTTTCTATAATCTGATAATTTTTAGGAATATTGTAAGCATCATCGGTATTGGCAATAAGATGGTCACCCACAGATACAGGTTCATTGCCCACCCATCCATTTGCTGTAATCACCCATACCATTCCTGTTTTAATTACAGCTGCTGTAGCAGGTGATGGCATCGTCATTGAACCTTCAACAGTAGAAGGAGTATAACCTCCCGGCTGATAGATCAGTGCTCCTGTAAGACTTTGTCCTATGAAGTTTTCAACATAAGTCTTAATTTTATAGGATGACCATGTAAAGGTACCTGACTGAATAGCGTCATTCACAACAATAGAAACAATATCTGCATTGGTAAGATTTCGGCCTGCTACTTTAATAACATGCCCTGAACTATTGGTCAGGAGCTGACTTAGCAATAGAAGCCCGCTTGTCTGATTGGTCTGAAATGGATTATTAGTCAGTGGATAATCTGGATGTACATAATTTTCGGCCAAATTAATCCATTCGGTTCCGTTCCATTGATGCAATTGCCCATTATAATCAATTACCCAACCTGCAGGAACATTATCCGTACTGGGAAATGAAGTAAATTGTTGAAAACGGGTACGTTGTAATTCCCCGAAAAAATTATCCTGATTTGCGTTATTACTGATTACTGCGTTGTTATTCATAGTTTTTTATTTTTTTATGGTTTAACTTTTAAAATGAGAATGTTAATCGGATTAGCAAGGTCGCCCAACATCTTAATCTCGATGGTTTGATTGGTTGCATAATCGTCAATATTTATTTTTTTTCCGGTAACACTGTCCCGGGCCTGAATGATTACATTTTCCGTTTGAAGGGTATTGGGAAATACTGCACTTCCGGTAATCTGCACTACTGCACTTTCAGCTGTTTGTGAGATCAGCAAAATCTTATCATAGATCTGCTTATTAAATTCCTGTTGATTTTTCGGGCTGCCTAGCCAACCGTAGTCCAATAACAGCTTTACTTTATCTTCACTTGATTCTCCTATGGGAAGAGCTTTTAAAGCTTCAATATCATCACGGTTTTTTTTAATGAAGTTTACTATTTCCTGAAGTTCATCTAAAGACAGATCATTAGACAATAGTATCTTTCTAATATTTTCTATCTTCAGGGCTAAGTCTTTATCAGCATCTTTCAGTGCATCCACAAAACTATTTACCTGTATTTTCGTGTACGTATTGCCTAATTGATCAGAACTGTCGATGGTAGCAACATTGCTGATTCCGAGTTTGCTTTTCCAGCTGTCAACATGTGCTGCAGTCAGGTTGCCGGCATTCAATAAAGCCAGATATTCCGAATGAGCCTTTGGGTCTTGTAAGTGTTCCTGAAATGCTTCTGCACTGGCAAATAACTGAAAGGTCTCTTCAAATCCTTCAATACTTTTCATAGGGATTAAGTCATCTTTGTGATAAAAAGATAAAAACGTGTCTTTAAACTGGGTTTCTGTTGGAAAATCTCCAGTTTCAAACCAACTGAAAATTGTATGTAATGGTGTACTCATTTGATAATTGATAATTAGTTTTGATAAAATTGATAATTGGGAAAGGCTTAAAGATTATTTCTATCGCGTGACATTTTAAAGGAGCGAAGAAGTCCATATACTTGCAGATGAAGCGATATGTCTATGCGTTCACTTAGAAAGAATCCATGAAGCTGATTCCACTTTTGCGATCTCAAAATATTACAATGATGCTATAACATCTTTGTTTGAAATTTGAACTGTATGAGCAGTTTGAAGCCGGAACAAAGCAGGCTACACCTGACTTTGGAGATTTATTTCCAATGATAACAGATGGTTTAAAGTTCCCACTATTAGGTAGAAATTATTTATTTAGAAAAGAACAGATCAGCTTCAGCTTTTCTTCTGCGGATGAGCCCGTTTAATGTTTTCCCGGCAGCTGTAATGTATTTCGTGGTAAACCAATTTCTGATGGCCTGCTCTTCTGCTTTTTTATTAATCAAAGAAAATAGTCCATCTGATCCTCCGGTATTGTAAGTATGCGATACGAGAGCATCAAATTGATTTTGAGTAAGATTCAGTTTAATTTTACTGTTGACAATTTTTTCATAAGTTGGTAAAACAGATGAAAATAACTCTATTCCTTTTTCTTTAGTGATGGCAGGATCTTTCATGGTTACTTTTTTTCCTCCTGGATAGTAGGTGTTGCCATATCCTATTGTGGGAATTCCGGCAGAATCCAGATAAGGTTTTGAATTGAAACCTTCAAATGATACAATCAGATTGATTCCCTTTTGCGATGTTTTCATGTCTTAAAATATTTGTAGGTGAAAAAGATGAGTATTAAAGTGATTCCAATAATCGTAATGAAAATCCAGGCCAGAATTTCAAATCCATCTGTTTGAATTTTCTTTGTTTCTTCAGAGACATTTGAAGCCACTTCTTTGACTGTTTCTTTTGAACTTGTTTTCTGGGTTACATCCTGAACAGCATGGGTAATTTCTTCTTTTTTAACCTCTGATTTTTCATGGTTGCCCTTTGCATAATAACTGCTGATAGAATATTCTGCATTTCCCAGGATGGAAATACGTTGAAGGGTATCACGTCCCACCACATTATGGAAAACAAAGGGATGAGATGCGTCAGATTTTCCTTTAATCAATAGCTCACCGGATATTTCATTTTTCTCTTCCTTCAGTGACATCTCATCCGATAGACTTTGAGTTGATTGTGAGGTTTGAAGTGTTAAAGAATCAGCTTTTATTTCTTCTGTATTTTTAGTATTTTCTTTATAAGTGGCTGTAATTTTGTGTTTACTCCGGCAGCCCAACATGAGACTGCTCAAGATGAGCAACAACAGAATTTTTGTTTTCATGAGTTTTAGTTTTAAAAATTGAAAAGGCTTATCTTGAATTCTTCAGACTCAGGAAATCCAAATGGTATTCAAATTCTTACATAAAGATTTTATCTTCTTTTACGTATTCTTTTTTGATGCTATCCAGCAACATGTCTAAGCTTACTTTAAAGCCAGATTCTTTTAATGCAATTGTTTTTAAACTAACATCCTGTATGATATTCATAATATTAGAACCGGTTAATTCATATCGTTGAGCAATTTGTTCCAGATCAATATCTTCAAGTTGTAATTGTTCGGGTAAATTTTGCTGCCAGATACGCAGACGCTCTTCATGCTTTGGATTATTAAATTGTATGCAGCTGTGAAAGCGTCGTGTAAAGGCTTTATCCATATTATTTTTAAAGTTGGATGCCAGAATAATAAGCCCTGAAAATGTTTCTATGCGTTGCAGCAAATAAGAAACTTCCTGATTGGCATATTTATCATGGGCATCTTTTACAGAGGTTCGTTTTCCGAAAATAGCATCCGCTTCATCAAAAAATAAAATCCAGTTTTTATTTTCTGCTTTATTGAACAGTTTAGCTAATTGCTTTTCTGTTTCTCCAATGTACTTTGAGACCAGCATAGAAACATCCACTCTGAAAACAGGGCGCTGGGTGTATTTCCCTAAAAGGCTGGCCGCAAGAGTTTTTCCTGTTCCCGGCTCTCCATGAAACAACACTCTGAACCCTGGTTTAAGTTTGGTCTGCATATTCCAATCTTCCATAAGAATCCGGCTGCTATTGTACCAGGCTTCAATACTTTTAAGCTCCTGTAACGTCATTTGAGGAAGAATCAAATCCGTCCATGATCGATGGGTAAGTATTTGTTCTGCAGGAAAATCATTGCTCATTTTCGGTAATAATTCCAGGCCAAACATGATCTTATTAAAAGCTTCTTCATGAATATTGATCTGGCTGTTCATTGATGCATGTTCATGGGCTGAACCTGAAAAAACAATGAGTTCTTCTTGACTCAAAACCGAATTCGGACCGAAATAATCCAGTGATTTTAATCTTTCTGAAATACTATCCCCTCCCAAAACGTATTGAGCTGCCTGAATTGTAGGGTAAAAGAGCCTGCCGCTATCATTGGTTGAACAGAAGTCAAACAGTGCACTCCCCGGAAGTTCCAGATAAATGCGTTTCAGTAATGATGGATCTAATCGTGGCAGCAAAGCCATTAAAAGAATCACGACTTCCTGATGGGCAAGCTCTTTCCCTGAAATATAATCTCCTAATTGAAAATTCTCATGGTTACTAGTATTAAATTCAGGGGCTCCTATATTAAAATCCTCTGAAGGATTGTTGATACGCCATGTAATAACCTTTTCTAAATGGGTAAATAATTTTTGTAATTGTTCTGACTCCATTGGTTTTTATCTTTTTTAAGATCCGGGGTTCTGCATCATTTTCACTTTTAAGATGCTTCCACTTATCTTGTCGTTATTTCAAGAAACCTCAACCGGAAACTTGCTCACATTTGAGTGTCTCTCCACAGCTGGCTCCGCAACTGCTTTTGGAAAGTCGCCCTTCATTGGAGTCCTTCATTTTAAAGAATCAATCTGCGTTTGAAGGAGAACAAGAGATCCGAAGATCAGCCATTCTGCTTCCAGAAGGAGATTCAAATGTTTACATATCAGAAAATTCCGGGACTTCAGATGCTAAAAGGAGTCCTGCCAATGAGAGTCTCTCCGATTGAGGTAGTATTTTTAGTAATGAGAATGTAATGGATTACTTCTCTGCCGCCTTGCGATCTTAATATCTTTTATAGGGATAGGATGCGGCTTGTTGTGTTACATAATAACAATTACTATGTTGTTGTTGTGTACAGTTCAAAATTAATCCCTTTTTTGTTCTTATAAAAGTTTTCTGCCCTATCTGTACTGTAGTTGCAGTAACTCTTAATTTTTTAGGATCAAATGATGGTTTATTCCAGTACTGTTACTTCAGAAGTATGAATATTTTGTACTACTGATTGCTGTTAAGAAATTCCAGTCAGACTATTTTTCATTAATAGAATAACTACATTCGATTCTTACATTTCTGATTTCATTTATATCACCGCCATACCATGCATCCTGACTTTGTCCGGCATATAAAAAGCCTGTAGCTAAAAGGGTATTGGTATCTTCATCAAAGATATCGCATCGTACAGATTGACTCAATCCCGTAAGGTCTGCTTTATAATTAAAGCTTAAATGATCACTTAAATCATAATGATCAGTAACCATATCTTCAGCTCTGAATCTATCACTCCAGTTACTTGCACTTACTCTGTACTGTATAGGCACTTCTGTTTTGTTAACAAACTTAATATCTGTATTCAGAACGTTTATCTTTCTTCCAAAATTCTGTTTATAAATATTCACGGGTAACCTTTTACCCTCAAGTGATCCTAAATCAAAACCTACAGGAATTGTATTCAGGCCATTTCCAAACATTCTAAAAATCGTATAGCTCTGGCTTATTTCATATCTCAAAAGATAATATTCGTTTTCTTTTAATGTTTCTCCCGATATTTCTTTTACTTTAAAAGTATAAGGTGCACTGCCTAATAAGAATTGTTTTTCCACAACGATGTCAGTTTGTCTTACGGTGACTACCTGATCTTCTTCATCCTGTGAGCTGATACCAATCCGGAACTTTAAATTTCCAACGTCGTTTGTAGAATAGTAAATGAATGCATTATCAATAAGTGCCAGACTATTGGCAAGGATTACCATTTCTTTACTGGTGAGGACATCTTTCTTATGTCTTAAAGAATCTATCAATTCCGAAAATTGACCTTGCGTTGGATGTTTTCCTGTTTCAAAATAGGTTTTTAATTCTTCTCTTGGGGTTAATTTATTTTCTTCCATTATATTTTATTATTCTTTACAATTTAATTGCCTTTGGGTTCAATGATTATTTTTGTTATGTTTTTAAAATTCGGGATTCATTTTTTTTAAATTCCTATAAAAATTTTTAAATTTCTCTATTCTGCGGTACTGCTTGGTTTTAATCATCGAATGATGGGTTACTTGATTTCAAAGCCGAAGTTCATCTTTTTTCTCTTTTCGGGAAAGTTTTTTGAACGCTCTGTTCTGTAGTTGCAGTAAGTGTTATTTCTTTAAAGACCCAGAGCATTGAACATTTCGGATGCAATAGCCTCCATTCCCAAATCACCGGGATGAATTGCTACACCTGAATTATTGACAGTATGCCACTGACTATCGTCACCTTTAACCTGTGCTCCCATATAGGATCTGTTTGCAGGAATATCAAGATGAGATATTTTAACAAAGGTTAAGTTATTCTCTGTGGCTACCTGAGACATTGCTGAGTCTTTATTAACATCTGCCCAGAATACACCTCCAATAATTATTTTAGCTGTTGGATTTTTTATTTTTATATAATTAATCAATGCTGAATACTCTGCTTTAAATGCTCCAGAAAAAACTGCATTTTCACCCAGTCTTACACAAATCAAATCTTTTCCTGACAAATAAGTATCTAATTGAGATTTATCCCATGTAGAAGGAGAAGTTTCCCATCCGGCAATATTTAACACATCAGTGGTTGCAGCAGGTTTAAAAACCTTCATTTTTTCTAAAAAACGATGTACATAATCTTTACTCTTCTCAGATGCAGCCATTCCCCAGCTCCCCCACCAATAAGCAAGAACCGGATGCCTGGCGATTGAATTTCCTAAATGAAGTATATTTGAATATCCTGCGACATAATCCCATGTCACAGAGCCATCCGGATTAAATAATAAGGATACTTTTTTCCCGTTAAAAGTAAAATTCTGTTGTAATCCTGCAATTGATGAATTGATAGAAGATAAATCTGATTTTGTAGATATAGGGCTTTCAATATATTCTTTAAGGTATAACTTCATTGGAAGAGATTTCCCTGATACTTGCGTCAGCACTCCGGTGTAATTGTCAGCAGCCCACAGATTTGCTATTGCAGGTGTATTATTCACAGGAAATTTTGAAGGAAATTTTAACCCCACATACTCTCCTTTTGCAAGTATTATCGGATCAATTGTAACAACATTAAACCCGGCATTTAAAGTCTTTCTTATTACATTTTTTTCAATAAACTTCCCAGCCTGGTCCAAAAATCCGGTTACTATTTGATAAGCCCCTGCAGTAACTGTTCTGATTTCAATTTTTTCTAATATATGGGAATTTTCAAGCTCTAATTTATTAATTGCGTATCCTTCTATACCATCAGAATCTACCGAAACACCAGATTCTCCTTTTCCAACCTCAACACCTGTATAGCCATTCTGAGAATAATCTTCTACAATTTTACTAACTGATTTGGAAAGATTGAAAACAGATTCACTTTGCAGAGTAGTTTCATTAATATCCGAAAGCTCAAACCACAGAGCATAATAACTTCCGACACCTGCCTGTACTCCTCCTGAAGTGGTACTATATTGAACAAATCTATTTCCGACAGCACCCGGATCTCCATAAAATATTTGAGCTGATGTAGTTGGTAAACAAAAAACAGCAGCCATTTCTCCGGTATTGATTTTTATTTTCTGGTTCGTAAAATCAAAATTGTTCCAACCGGCAACTCCCGATTTTTCTTCACTTTCCCAACGCATAATAAATTTTGTACCATCATAGCGGCCGATACAAAACTTTAAATTACCTGCTACTGCAAGTCTTATATTTGCTTTTGTTAAAAATTTATTTGAATCTGAAACTGCTGTTGTATTTGATTTAATATTGTATAAGCCAGCTTGTATTCCATCAGGAGAAGTCCCTGCCAATTCAACTCCAATCTTTTTATAAAAGCCGCCTACCTCTTCTACTGATTTTCTTACCTCATCAGATTCTCCTCCTTTTACTTTATTGACCAGCCAACTATTGATTTGTTTACCTCCCTGAGCGTCAATATTATTATCAGAGTCAAATTCTAATGCTACATTTACTCCCGGAACAGCCACAAAGTCTTTTTTCGTAACTCCATTACTAACATTCAGAAATACTAATTGTTCATCCAAGTCTGCAGTTGTAACTTCAATAGGTACACCGGAAATATTTTTAAAATTGATATAAGTACCTACTGTCCTGGCTTCCCATTTTTCGTAAAGATCCGGATCACCCGTTATCCACGCTGTTGGTAAACTGTTTGGAAATGCTTCTCCTTTGACAATTGATTTTGTACTGGCTACTGCATCATTTACGGCTTCTAAAAGAATTTGTTCAACTTCTTTATCCAATTTATTATCTAAAGAAGCTTGTAAGCCTTTTATAGCTTCCAAATCCATCACTTCATCTTTATGCCAGAATGAATCTATCAAATCAGAAAATTGATTTTGGGTGGGATATTCACCGGTTTTAAAATAGGTTTTTAATTCTTCTCTTGGGGTCAGTTTATTTTCTTCCATTATATTTTATTGTTCTTTGGTTTTCATTTCTACGTATGCTCAGTCTGGAGTTCGAAACTCATCTTTTTTAGCTTTCACTATTTTACATTTTCAGAATAGCTGCATTCGATTCTTACATTTCTGATTCCATTAACCTGTCCGCCATTCAACGAAACCTGGTTTTGGCCTGCGGGTAAATAACCGGTTGCCAAAAGGGTATCATTTTCGGCATTATAGACTTCACATTTAATGGATTGACTGGCTTTCGTAAGGTCTGCTCTATAATAGAAACTCAAAGAATCTTCCAGGTCATAATGATCCGTAACTGTATCTTCAGCTCTATATCGATCATTCCATCCGGTGCTTTCTATTCTATACTGGATAGGCACTTCAGTTTTATTAACGAATTTAACACTGGTGTTTAAAATGTTTATTTTTCTTCCAAAACCTCCTTTTGAAAGTTGTATAGGTAGCCCAATACCTTCCAGCTCTCCAAAGTCAAATCCAACAGGGATTGTGTTCAGATTATTCCCGAACAATCTATAAATAGTGTAGGTCTGATCTAATTGATAAGCCAAACTATAATATTCCGTTTCTTTCAAATCACCTTCAAAGATTTCTTTTACTTTTATTGTATAAGGGGCACTCCCTACAAAATAACGTTTATCTAAAAAGCTTTTGAAATCAGCAGATGAGATTACCTGATCCGGTTCATCATTTGTGCTTACCACGATTGAAAATTTTAGATTTCCGACATTATTTGTTGAAAAATTAACGAATAGGTTGTCAATAGCTGCCAAACTATTGGCAAAAATGGCCAGTTCTTTTTTGGTAAGAACATCTTCTCTAAGTCTTAAAGAATCTATCAGATCTGCAAACTGGCTTTGTGTGGGATATTTTCCTGTTTCAAAATAGTTTTTTAACTGGTCTCTGGTTGTTAGTTTATTTTCCGCCATAATACTTCTTTATAATTTATGCTTCCGGGCATTATTACACTTTGGTTTCAATGATAATTTATGTTATGTTTTAAAGTTCTGAACTCATCCTTTTTTTATCCCTGGAAAAGGGTTTTAGTCTCGTTATGCTGTAGTTGCAGCACCGTTTAGTTGTAAGAAGCAGGATGATGACGTCTTACGTTTCATTGCCCAAAATTCATACTTTTTTTGTTCCTGTGAAAGTTTTTTGGCCCCGCTATTCTGTAGTTGCAGTACCCTCTACTTTGCAGGAATAAAAAAGGCCCGGATCTTATAATCCGAGCCTTTTTAGCTTCTATGCTTAACGTTAATTTCTTTTCGCAGAGTTGATGGTTAATCCAGCTTAAAGAAGAAATATACTACCGCCGCCCACTCTTTTCTGATTCCTTTTGCATACCCGATAGTGCTGTGGCTGCTGTTTTCAACCGTTCCATCATCTTTGATGTAACCAATAGTGGAACGACTGCTGTTTTCTACAGTCCCGTCTTTTTTTACATACCCTACCGTAGAACGGCTCTTATTTTCAATAGTTCCGTCACTTTTGATGTAGCCAATAGTGCTTCGGCTTTTATTTTCGATAGTCCCATCATTTTTAATATATCCCACAGTGGAATGACTGCTGTTTTCTATAGTTCCGTCATCTTTAATATATCCTGTGGTACTATGGCTTCCGGATTCTATAGTTTGAGCAACTAAAGAAAGACTGAAGAGAAGGGAACAAAAGAATAGTATTTTTTTCATATTCAATATTTTAATGAGTTATTGACTTTGGTTATTTGATGTATTCAAAAGTATTGATTATTCTTTTATAAAGATAAAAACTTGTAGATAAATGATTGAAAATAAAACCGCACGAAAGGATTCGTGAGGTAGTAGAGAGAATTAAATCTAATAAAGATTAAAAGCTGAATTTCTTTTAGGTACTATGATAACCCTAAACAATGAAATTAGGCCTTAACATTTAATATACAATTATAATTTTTGGCCTAAAGTATATCATTCTTTTGTATGAATTTTATTAAATTAAAAAGACTCTGTAAGAATCATTTAGCTTTGCAGAGTCTTTAATCTTAACACTTTTAATTGGCCAGTTTTAATTTCTACTTAAGATAATTTTTTTATCACGATTTTCTTACTTCAATAATTATGTTATTTTAAATCATCATAACTCAAAGGGTATGAAAAATAAGCATCTCCATCTTCATCAAGAATAAAAAATGTAACTATATTATTTTGAAAATAAACCATACATGGCATATTTGAATGCAAATAATTGTTTTCTCCTTCTGGATGTACAAACTCATTATTTTCATATTTAAAATTCACATACATAGCTGAAGAATAGTCTAATTTAAGAGGTAACATCTTATTTTGTTGCAACTTAATAAAGGTATCTTCGGAAATAACAGTGTAATCACATCTAGTTAATTCTGTGTAAGGAAATTCCTCTTCCGCAAAAAATGGAAGTTCATCATCTATTAGTTCTTTTATTAATGCGCTAATTGTTTCTAAAGAATGATCTCCCAACAGATATTGGTCAATCATTTTTTGTGTATCAAGATAATAATATCCTGATTTAGATTTATGTAAATCTACTTGTGTTATACCTATTGCCATATTATTTTATTATTTAAAATTATTAACCCAAATATATTATTATTCTTATAAAACATCTTTGAGCTTACCGTTAAACTCACCGTTACCTAGAGCAATTACAATATCCCTCGTAGTAGTCTGGCCAGCTGGTTTTATTTGATATACTGTCATTATTCCATCAGTAGCATTAAAAACTACGACAGGACTCTTAGTCTTATAACTTGTATGACTAGGTACATCTTCTCCTAATACATAAGTAGTTTGTTCATAATGCACTTGTACTTTATTTGCTTGTGTAATTTTATGTATTTCCATCATTTTTCTTTTACTTTTTTCTACTTTAGTACTTGCATCATCTTTATTAAATCCTAAAGTTTCTTGCATTGTTACAAATTTGAACAGAATATTCGGATAAGTATTTATTAATTCTCCAGTAGCTTTCATCAATGAAATAACTGAAGTACCTGAAAATAATGGCTCTACAATAGTAAATGTAATAGTTTGATCTTCCTTTCCTTTCATAGCTTCTTTTACATAAATTACTAAATCTTCAGGTTGCTGAATATTATGATCCTTACCGGTCACTTTATCTCTTGGCATTTTTCTTATCTTTTCGTTTTTGATAGAAGTATGTTTAGTTACGGCATCTCCTAAAAACGAACCTCCTGTTTCGGTAGTTATAATATATTCTTGCCCTTTTAACTCTTCGCGCATATTTTGTAATGCTCCATGATATTCTCCTAAAAACGGAGAATATATGGCACCTTGTGCAATATCCCAATTACGAATTGATTTTGAACCTGTAGATACCATTTTTTTTCTTAAGTCAGTATTTCCACCATTTCTTAACTCTGGTATATGTTTAATAAACTCTAGCATTTGTTCTCTTATTCTTTCAGGATATTTGCCTTCTTCTAAGTTTACCTCTCTGTTTTTTGCGAACTCTTTGTTTTCGATAAAAGCCACTTTTTGTATGCTATAATTCAGCGCATTGCCCTCTCCAAATATATTAAATAATTGCTGTAGCGTATTAGAAAGTTGTTCTTCTTTATTCTCTACATTATTATCTAATTTTTCTGCTCTTTTAATTTCATCGCTTGATGCGCCTTGTATTCTTGCTTTATCCAATGCTTTATCGGTTTCTTTTGCATCTTTATCGGTTTCACGATATTGACTTTTAGCTTCAGACAATAAAGTTTTAGCTTTTACTTGTTCTTCTTTTGGTAAATTATGAAGCTCATTCTCCCACTTTCTTAGTCTGTCACCTACATTCATAGGCGTACTTGCTACCATTACTTCAACATTATTACCTTTTTTAGCAATCCAGAGTTTGTGATTCTCTCCTTCAGCAGAAAAATAAATGGTTTCTCCAACTTCATTATCTTCAAGCTTTTTATCATTTCTGGTCATTCCTTTTTTATCCTTTCCATCATCTTTTCCTTTCTTACTAATGCCTAGTTTGTTTAGTAGTTTACCACCTTTTATTTTCACAAAAGTCCAGAACTTAGTAATCGCCTTCACAATACGTTCCCGTATTTTACGTATTACTCCTACCACCTTATCTGCCAATCCACCAATTCCCAGTAATGAAGCTAAGAAACCAATCAGTACCGGAACTGCTTTACCTAATGCATTTTCTATTGATTTGGCCACAGCTCCTACATTTCCGCTGGCAATTGCTTTTATACTATCGGTAAAGGCTTTTACCAGTTCCATAATTTGTGCAGCCCGCTGGATAAAGAATTTCACAACATCTATAATCGCCATTGCCGCTTTTATAAATGCTCCTACCGGAGTCAATAATCCCATTACCCATTTAATACCTGCCTGGATGACCTGTGTCTGGATAATGTCCATAATAGCATCCATTACCGTAGCTTTAAGGTCGGCAAACTGATCTTTCAAATGCTCCCAAAGTCCGGCAACACCTTCTTTTCGAACAATTTGCACCATTTCAAAGCTTGTTTCAAGAACTTTCATTACAGGTTCACCTATCACTTTAGAACCGATGGCTCTGATTCCGCTCCATGTTAAACCAAGCACCTGTGTTGTGATGGAGAAAATTCCTTTTAATGAGAATACATCTTCCGGCATCGTTAAAGAGATTCCTTTCATTGCTCCCGTCAGCCATCCGAAGAAACCGGTTTTAAGGTGAGTCCAGATGTTATTCCCGAAATTGGTAAATCCTTGCGAAACTCCGGCAATAAGATTTTTAAAGAATCCTATCGGATCCATGATAATCGCCTGAATGGCACTGATAACACCGGACAATAAATTGGTAAGGGTATTTTTAATTTCAATAATAATGGCAAACACACTGGTTCTAAGAACATCAAGAGCCTGATTCACCCAGCCGCTATTTTGTGTTTTTAAGTCTGAAATTCTGGCATCAATGCTTGTTATATTATCTGCGTATTTTTTAGCCAACACATCAATTAATGCATCCTTTTTACTGTTTACACTGTCTTCCAATGCATTGAATTTGCTTTGGATCTCTGCAATAGCATCTTTTCCAATTTTTCTTAAACTTGGTGATAAACTGTTGACATAAGTCTGTACCTCTTTTTTGCCTTTAGCAATTCTGGTTTTGGCTGCATTAAGCTGCGTGGTAACATGGGTGGCGATTTGGTCAATAAATTTATCCATGACTTTAATGTACAGGTCCTTACCGCTGTCAAAAAATTTGTTGACCTCTTTAGGTAAGCCTGTAGCTTTGTCCCATAACCATTTTCCTGCTGCCACTAAGGCTCCGTATTTTGCATAGGCATCCCCATAACGTTTCTTTTTATAAGCCTTCATTTCTTTATCGACATGGGCTTCAAATGCTTTTTTAGCTTCTTTGCTGCCATTATCAAATTTTTCGGCCACCGATTTGTCCAGATTATTTAAAATACCATCCACATCAGTTTTGGAGGTAAGGTAAATACCATTAATATGATCGGCAATTTCTTTTCGTTTCTGGCTGTCTTTGCCTGAGGTCTGCTTTTGTTCACCATGTACATTACCTAGTCCGCCTTTTCTCGCACCATGCATGCCGCTAATGTGATGGGCCGCCTGTGTTTGTGCTTCATTACGGGTTTTAGACAGCTCCTTATTTTCGTTGGTTCTGAACTGTTGAGTTGCTGCAGCGCTTTGGGTTTTGGCTTTATTCTTTTGTGCCAAAGCATCTGTAAACGTAGGCTCATTAGATTTTGCCAGCATTGTATCGGTGACTCCATTGGCTTTCATTTCACTGTCGATGCTTGCTGTTTGTTCCTTAATAGGTTGTTCTACGCTTTCTGCATTTCTTTTCACTGGCATCGCTTTCACTACATTAGGTGTTCCCGGAGCAATACCTACATTTTGTGTTGGCATTTTTGCAACGGCACGAACAGGCTGTGCAGCGGTATCAGGTTGTGCAGCTGTTGCAGAAGCAATATCATTAGATGCCAGATTCTTTTCTTTTTTAACATCGCCTACTGCCTTTTGATTAACTTCCTGTATGTTGTTGTGTTTCTCGAACTCATCTGCCTGCTCTTCATTTTTCGGAAGCTTGATGTTATGTATTTTTTCACTCAGCAAAGCTTTAAAATCTTCTTTCTTGAACAGCCCTGGTTTTTGTTCATCCATGGTATTCACCTGACTTGCTTGCGCCATACTCTGGCGTTCATTGGCTGGTGATGGTGCTGCAGCTTGTGCATCTTCAGATGATTTTTTTGCAGGTTCGTGGCGTTTCTGCACTTGAGCTGTAGCGCTGATCCGTCCGCTCAATTCTATAAATCCAGGATTGTCTGTGGCGTTTGCAGAGGTTTTTGTTTCCGCATCAGCCTCTATCGTTTTATCTGCAGTTACGGACTGAAGTTTTTCTACAGCAACAACTTCCGGTTTCCTGGAAACGGCTTTTCCTGACGTCTTTGTATCCGCTTTTGCTTCCTGATTGCTCTTGCTTTCCTGATAAACGACAGCTTGTTCCTGTACTGTTTTGGGCAGGTAGGTTCCCGATTTGAGTTTATGATAATCTTGTATTTGATTGTCATTCAAAGTAGACATATAGCCTTTTTCAATTTTCCTGGTGTCAGGATGGTTGATGTCTCCGGTTTTCGCCAGACTCTCCTGGAGTTTTCCATATTTTTTTTCTGATCCCTGGCCATAAATATCTCGTGAATCATGAACCCTCGCAATGGTACCATTGAGGTGGAGCAGACTGTCATTAGGGCTTCCTGATCCGGCAGCAATGCCTCTATTTCCGGATTTTTGTGTTTGTATACTGACCACATCAACCTCGGGCAGAGGTACAACTACCGGATTTTTCGGCTTTTGCTTTTTGCTCTGGTTTTTATGGGCCTTATTGTCTTTTTCTACAGGTTTTGCTGTTTTCATTGACTTAGTTTTTTAATTTCATATTATTTTAAAAGACCTATAGGCACAACTAAGATATTGTGCCTTATAGGATGCCTGCCGGGTTGGAAAAATCATACCGGTGAGGTAGATTCTTTAAGAACATAAGTAAATAGAAATGGTATTTGACTTTGAGAAACAGGCAACACTGAACCATTTCCTGGTTTCTTCTCTTGCTTTTGAATTTTCAGGTTTTTTTAAGTTTTAAATCCACTCTTTTCCGGGAGAATATCTCCTTTAGAGTGATTGATTCTGTCATTACGGTAAAGACTATTTCAGAATCTTTTTATTATTTCATATCATCTTTCTTTTCTTCTTCCTCATCAAACTGTCTGTCTGTCTTCACTCCATATCGGTTTTCAATAAAAAGATTCACTGCTTTATCAATCCAGTTTGGGAGGTTTGTAGTGATCATTTTCAGGAATTTATCATAACCGTAGCCAAGCACAAATAATATCCCTGTTGAATACCATTTATCATGCAACTCAGCTCTGTTCATTAAATAGCTCATTGTAAAGCCTACGATGACTACGATTACCAATGTGATAAAATGCTCCCATGGTTGTTTTTTCTCTTTATTTTGTATGGAGACCAGTACCCTAAGTAATCCTCCTGAAAAAGCTATTGCAGTTCCGATTAACAGGGCTTTTATACTATCCAAATTCATTCTTTTTCTTCTCTATTATTTATTAAAAATTTTAATTTTCAAACCACTTTCAGATGTTTAATTATTCCTGAGACAGGATATACATATCATCTAAAAACTTTCTGATTTTCATGATATTTTCACTCTCATCCGCATACGCTAACTCGTCAATAATATCACTGATATCTCTACCTGGCTTCTTCAGTTTTTCCTTATCTTTTTTCTTTTTTTTCTTTTCTTTTTTTTTCATGGTTACTAGAATTTTATTAAATGAACAATTGCTTTTTTAGTTTTTTTTAAAATTGATTTCTCTTCCAATACACTAAGGCCAAACGGTTTCCTTTTACAATTCATGTTTTATTTAAAACAACAGAACTACAAAGCAAAAACCGTTTTTTACCTTAATATTTTACCTATAATTTAAATTTGAGAAAGATATTAGAGCAGCCTTTTAATCTGTATGAGGCTGTTGAGGATTTAGCAATAGCTTTGAATCCCTTTTTATCTTTTTAGAATGAATAATTTCAAGAAATGAATTATGAATACACACTATCTACAAACATTATCTTATTGATATTCAAGTTACAACATTATATTAAATGGTAAGGATTGAGCTTTCTTCCGTGACCGTATACTATGGTTGAAGAATGATGTTATATATTGTTCTTTCAGACAAAAACAACATTTCCATCAACTCGTTGACAATCACTTTCATCTGTTTATCCTGATTACGTTTTACATAATCAATGACAAAATCTTTTCTTTTTTCGACTAATTCTTTACTACGTTTCATATTCTATGGTTAAAAGTTTTTGTGGTTAAAAAGTTTTTTTGAATCAGACAGGCTTCCTTCTCTTGCCTGTTGACCGTTTCATTAAGTCATAAGAATCCCTAAAGACGAATATTCCGCCTTCTAAAAAGATGTCTAATTCAATTAATTTTGTTTTTTTAGAAGCCGGTACCAGGTATTTATCAATAAAAATCTTACCCTGACTTCTTTATTTTAAATTTCATTTGCCCTCTCAGGATGTATTAGCAACTTTACTGACAACTATAATTAATCGATATTTTATATGTTGAGCAGTAATGTTATTCTACATGTTGGACTTGTTTTTTTATTTTCAGGAAAAAACAAAGAGCAAAATGATTGCTTTATTTAGATATCTATCAAAAATAAACGCATTTTTATCATTAGAGGAACAATTTAAAAACGAACAAAACACAAATAAAACAATACAATAAAACGCACTTTTTACACCTTAAAGAGTATTTGAAATTTTCCCTATCCCTACTAGCTCCGGATAAAATAAAAAAAGAAAATATCTATATTTTAAATACACTACATATAAAATAAATTTCCAACTCATTTAATTACATACAATTACAAACCAAAAGCAATATTTTAAAATATTAAAAAAATATTAAATTTTAAATATAATTTTGTACATTTGTACTGTTCCATCTTAACGACGAAACAAATATACGAACATTGTTCGTTTTTCAAAACAAAAACGAACAAATTATTCATTTTTTTTTACAAATAACTATAAACATATCAAAATGAACTATTTAGAATTCAAAGAAATTAGAAAGAAACTAAACATGAAGCAGGCTGATATAGCAAAATCTATAGGAGTGGGCACCAGAGCCGTGCAATATTGGGAAAAAGGCGAACGAAAAATACCGGAAACAACCGCTTACTTTGTCACCAATCTACTATTAAAACAACAGGAACTCAATGATGACAGTGCGTCTCCAGTTGTTTTTTCAGATTTAAAGATCATGCATGTTCCATTGGCGAATCAATACGCACAAGCCGGTTATCTGAGTAATTTTGCTGATGAAGAATATATAGATAGTTTACCCACTATTCCTTTTACAGATGATGTAGAGCACAGAGGTGAATACATGTGTTTTGAAGTGAAAGGAGACAGTATGGATAACGGATCATACGAAAGCTATCTGGAAGGTGATATAATCTTATGCAGAAACATCAGACAGGATTACTGGATGAGTAAACTCCATTATGATAAGTGGGATTTTGTAATTGTTCACAAAGAGAAAGGGATTTTGGTAAAGCGAATCATCAACCATGATGTGGAAAGAGGGATCATCACCCTTCATTCTCTGAATGAATATTATGAAGATTTCGAGATCCATTTGAAGGATGTTGCGAAACTTTTCAATATTATAAGTACAAGACGTAAAAACAACAGAAGATAATTGCCTAGGGAAATAAAATCCTCAATTTCTTGAGGATTTTATTGGGGCATTTCAGATCATTATAATGTAAGATATTCTAATAACATTTATCTTCTTCAATTTCCCGTATTTCAGCTGAGTCCGGATCTACCCGATAAATTAAACTTGGGTTAAATTCTGAATCAGACCTTAGGAATCTTATCCATCGTATTCCACTTTTTTTGAAATTCTCAGGTGCATTTTGCTCAAACTCTCTTATATTATCCGGTATTGCAAGCATACCATTAGTCAGGTGAATCAAGCTTCCTATATCTGGTCTAAAGGGGCTTAAAGTTACTTTCACTTTCCATGCAGGAGATGTTCCGAAACAAAGAGAGTCCCGGTTACGATCATCTACACCGGACAAGCAGTAAGCTTCTACTCCCCATATTCCTGAGTCAAATTTCACGAAATCCGACCATTCCGAAATCCCATTGGGCCTGCAATATTTTCTTATTCTTATGTATAAAGGAGTTTTATCTGGAATATTTCCATTTCTCATGTCAATATTTTCAAATTGGGTATAATTTACATCACTAAAACCCACCTTTGAATAAATAATATCTTCCTCTTTAAAAGCAGGATCCTTCGCTATCTGGTATTCCAATGCGGCAAGATTGCTGGTATTAAAAACCACGTAGTTCATTACCAGCTGCCCATCCTCCAGTACTTTTACATCAAGAACCTTCGGAGTTTCACAGAAAGAGCTGCACCCTCCAACGTTCAATGTAGCATTGCTTGTAGCAAGAACACCATTGACCCCCAGTTTAACGTCCAGATTGTAAGTACCCACTTCCTGAATACCAGGTAGTTTTATCGAATTACTATCCTGAAGCACTGCATTCCTTATATCAACGGTTTCTACATTTGCGGATCCTGGTGGATAATTGTATTCCACAGAAGCCTCTGTTATTGTCTCGGAAGATTGATATTGTATTTTAAATGAAACATCACATTTTTCCATTATATTATGTTTATTGTTGTTATTTATTTTTTCTAGTATGTAAGGGATGTTGTAATTATTCCAAAAAATAAAAAACACCCCTTTATATCAGATATAGCACAAAGAATATGTTCTTTAATCCACTCTTATTTCTGCTACATCAACTTCAAATGCATCACTATTAGCATCCTTGACCAAAAGCTGGAATCTATATTTTCCAACTTGTAAATCTTTGATGATCAGAGTTGGTTCGTTAACATTCTCAAGGATTACATCCGGACCTTCTAATTTGCTCCAGAAATACAGAAGCACATCTGCTCCTCTACCCCATCCTTTTAATCCCAATTCCCTAAAACGTAAATTAGACAGAAGAATGTTCTGATTTCCACCGGCACCAGCTAAAATAGTGGGCAGCTCAACAGTACAGCAATTTTTATTAGGAAAGCTAATGCTATTAATCACAACCGTTGGACGATATTCATTTTTATAGGAAAGAATGTTTGAAGTCACAGTATTATTTTCTCCATCTACTACAACTGCTTTATATAGATTTGTACCAACTCCGTTTATAGAATCTGTAAATGTAGTCACCGTAAGATTGCCAATAAACACATTCCATGTAGCACCGTTATTGGTACTTTTATGAATCTGAACGTTGGCAATATCACCATCAGGATCGCTTGCATACACACCAACTGTGTAACTACAAGCAGACTGTGTACATACCCTATCTTCAATTCCGGCTGTATCGTTCCATTTGATTGATACAACAGGTGGATGATTTTCTTTTTTATAAGACAGAATATTTGAAGTTGTTGTATTGTTTTTTCTATCTATAACAATTGCTTTATACAACTGTGTACCAGCTCTGTTTATGATATCGGTAAATGAAGTTCCAGTAAGATTACCAATAAACAAACTCCATGTAGCTCCATTATCAGTACTTTTAAAAATCTGAATAGTTGCAATATCTTCATCCTGATCCGTTGCATAAACGTCAATGGTAAAACTACAAACCGATTGTCTGCATAGCCTGTCCTCAATTCCTGAATTATCCTTCCATCTGATCAACGCAGTAGGTGGATGATTATTCTGATCTTTTTCAATTCCAATATCATCAAATCCCGGAAGATCCACAGTATTTGCTGCTTCTCTACATGAACCCACCAATCCGAATCGAATGTCGTATTTACCTAAAGGCAATTTGATTGATCTTCGCGGACTATATGATCCGGATTCATAATGCCAGCCATTTCCAGGGTCATTTGAATCATAAATATTCAAGCCTGTTATTCCCGTGAGGTCTTTAGGTAAATCCCAATCAAATGTGAATGTCTGGGTACCATCACCATTATCAACAACTGAATATTTAATATTTGAAATCACCGGACACTCTTTGGTCAGTGGCAAATTTACAGCTACAGTCTGAGTACAGCCATTACCAATCACCTTCACTCTTACAGTTGGAATCCTTGATGGATCCAGATTGTAATACTTATAACTTACAAAGCCATTTTCATCAGGATTGAAAGGAGCCCAAACGTCAGTCCCAAGGAAATCCCAGCTATACGCATAATCGGCAAAGTTTGCTCCGGAAACTTTAAAGTTGACTATTGTTGCTGTTGAATCTCCTCCAGGATAAATAACAGGTTCAACGACTTCTACTTTTATATCCGGTTCCGAAATCACTTTAATGCTGCAATCAGTTGGTTTCCCATTGACAGTAAAGGTAATTTCCTGACCATAGAACTGTTCTTCCACAGCCTTCGGATCAAAGACATATTGTCCATTGATAAATTTCACGCCATTACCAATATTTGCTTTCACAACTCCATTCATAGGAGATACTGTAAAAGGTATAGGATTAGATTCAGCACAGATAACAGAAGTTGGCAAACTTAATTTGATGATTGCTTTTGGAGTACAACAGATGTATGGAAGGGAAAAATCTGCAATAACTTTTGGATTTTTTATGGAATCATAAACCAGGATAAAAGTACCTCCACGTTTTACTCCCCGCTTATGCTCCAATCCCGAATTTTTTTCTACATATTCATTGAAATATGCTTTTGACAGGTCTTTATTTCCTTTTAATTCTTCTAAAGACAAGAGCATAATATCAAATCCCAGCTGCTGCTTATCCTTAATTTCTTTTATCTGCTCAAAAGCAATCTGATAATCCATTCCCTGATGACCTTCTATATTATAAAACGAATAGTCATCTATATTGAGGTTTAAAGGGCTTTCTTTTTCAAATTTTCCTATTAACACCCAATCCGTATCAAATGTCAGGTTGCTGTTAGAAGACCTGTTGCTTGTTTTATCAAAATTCCACGCTTTTAAGAAATCTTCTGTAACCGTGTAATAAAAAGGAATTGCTTTATTACTCAGAGGATTTAATTTTTGTGACGGAGTAATTTTAACCCTTTCCTTATTTTTAACAATATTATCAGGATTAAAATATCCCGCTTGCTGATTAAAACGACTAATCAGGGTTTTAACTTTTTGGGTTGCTTTATCATCATCCAGAGCAGGCGAGTTATAAAATTGATGTCTTGAGAAATCCAATTGGAGATCTGATAGTAATTTTCCAAGCATGATGTGCTTAGGAAAAGAAACAAAATCCGGAAGACATTTGGTGAATGCTTTAGGAAGCAATTCTATAATTTCAGAGTAGGTATCCATTAAATCCTTTACAACATCGTAAGCATACTGAAAACCTGACTCCTGATTAAAAATTCTGGTAAAGGATGCTTTAAATGTATCATGGTTGGCTGTTGAAATCCCTACTATTTTACCGATTGCTTCCATTCTTTCAAAAACAACCTTCCCAAAATCAGTTTTATCCAGAGCTTTGATATATATATTCTTTAAATCAGAGGCACTCAACTTTTTTTCTGAAACAAACTGTTCTAAAATAACCCTGTTTTGTTTCACAGGCTCCATGATATCTTCGATAAACAAAGGATGAGGCTGAAGACGATCTTTTCTTTTAAGTTGAACCTCACCTGTTATGGGGTCAGGCAGAGTAAAACCATCTTCTCCAAGAATATGATTGATCCCACTTGCTGTAGTAACTAATACTTTAAGATTTCTGATTTGTTGTATTCCATGATTATCACAGTCAACTCCTCTACAAGGTTTAATTTCTTTTTCATAATCTTCCAAATACAGTAACAGGTATTTATCCTCTAAATTTGTAAGATTATTAATAGGTTGAAAATCTGATATTGCTTCCTGAGCCGTTGCCAATTCCCATAGTTCAATCTGCTCGTTTCCCTCGTAAAACGACGGGTATTTTATTTTAAAATTATCATATGCTTTAAAATGGGTGAAGTCTTTATTTTCAAGATCAACTGTCTTCAGATCACTCATGTACAGATCTTCACTCTTCTTACTCGTATTGTTCAGGGTTAATAAATCGCCATCGGTGGTAAGTGCTACTCCCTGAGAAAGCTGTATGCTGCTGAGCAGCCTGTTTTTATAAATAAGTTTTGGTTTGAGACCGCATACAATACCCACTCCCTGCAGCAATACTCTGGACAAACGGTCCTGGTCTTCGAAAAAATCCAGGAACTCATTGAACTGATCAGGATCTTCTATATACTGCCCTTTACTGAATTTACGGTATTGGACTGCTATATTACTTAATTGATTCTTCATTATTGTTCATTTTTTAATGATTTATTCAAGTCTTTTAATAAACTTCATAGACAATTTATACTGCCTATGAAGTTATTATTGACTATTATTTTGTGACTCCTGTACAAGGGTTTATTCTTAGGAAATTACCATTTGGATAACCAAAATAAATAGGAACTGTAGCATTTGCCAGGAATATTTCGGTATAGGCAACATCCTGGTGGCAACCAGTTGGCGGTCTGTTATTAACCGGTAAAGCACATTCAAGTGAAAACTCTACGAAACCATCTGACGATAATGATGCCATTTGTTTAGCTTCTGCCTGAGTGATAACAATTTCATTATATCTGCTCAGTGCAGGAGTACCTGGTTTATGGTTACCTCTATCCTGGCTGCCTCCTGTATTACTTAAATGGATATTTCCAATAAAGCCAGGGTAAGGATTGTTTCCACCTATCACAATACCATTTCCTTTTAAGTTGAAGGTAGCATCATTACAAACGTGACCTTGGTCTACATCATCTCTATACTGAATAACCACTCTCATACCACTTAAACATGCAATAGTGGATTGTCCTTTTAATTTTAGCGGAGCTAATTTGTAGACCGTACTACAGCCGTTAGCATTGGTTACTGTAAGTGTTGGATTGAAAGTTTTTTCTTGTCCTGCAACCAGCTTATACACATGAACTTTTTTATTAGTTGGAGCCTCATTATGCACGATTGGAGTACCATCATCAAAATTCCAGGTAAATGTAACCCCTGTAAAGTCTCCGGTGACATTAAATTCAACCGTAGCATCCGGATTGTTTGCATTTTCGTCCATCGTAGGAGCATCATAACTCACAGTACCTGTAGTAACAGATACATTTGGTTGTGCATACACTACCATCTGTGCTTCTACTGGATCATCGTTAACAGTAAACGTAATCGTTTGTCCAAAATAAGCTGCGTTAACCAGACCAGGATCGAAGAAACTTTGACCTCCGGATTGTGTAACTGCAGGAATCGGAGCACCATTCACAAATGCTTTTACTTGTCCGTCTAACGGAACAATGGTCATCAATACCGGAGCATCTTTCTGGCATAGTTTGTTTGCCGGTAAAGACAGGAATGCAGGATCCTTTTTAGAACAACACAGATAAGGCAGTGAAAAATCTGCAAGAACCTGATTTTCATCTTCTGAGTAATAAATCAATGCGAAAGTTCCGCCCGGCTCTACTCCTGCCTTATGTTCCAGGCCTGATTTCCTTTCTAAAAACTCGCTTAAAAGCTCACTTACAACATCGTCTTTTTTAGGATCCTGTTTTACTACTGTAACGCCATCTGAAGATCCTTCTTTTGAGAATTCAGCCTGGTTCAGCAATCTCAGCTGTTCATCCAGTTTAGAAATGTTCAGTAAGGTATTCTGTGAATTGAGTGTTCTGTTGCTGACATCGCTTGAAATAGATATCAGCTGCTTTCTGAGCTCATCAATAGATACTGTTTTTTCCCGGATTGGAGGCTCGCTACCAGGCTTTCCTCCTTTTTCCAAAACCAATGCAATGACATCAAAAGCTAATCCGTATTGTGTCTTAAGATCATTGATGTTTTGTAATGCTGTTTTATAAGGCATTCCCAGGTGACCTTCAATTCTATAAAAATCATTATTGTCAATGTTATAATTCAGTGGATTCTGAATAAAATCTTCTCCTGCTAAATTGGCTGTATGATAGCTTAAATTGTAAGCTGCCCTATCGGTTTTTGTTTTTTCAAAGTTCCATTGGGCTAATAAGGATTTGTCTACATTATAGTAATACGGTATGGCCTTATTACCCAATCTTACATTCATATTTGAAGGTGTAATTTTAATTCGTCCGATATAGGTTTGAAAACCATTGACCTTCTGCACAAAACGATTGGCAAGCATTACAACTCTTTCATAATTCTCGTCATCATTGGTAGTAATGGGTGAATTATAAAAACTATGACGTAAAGGGATATATTTCCCTAATTCCTGCTTTGCTCCAACTGGTCCTAACATGAGGTGCTTAGGGAATGAAGCAATATCCGGACAGCATTCAGCATTCAGATGCAGGATCAGCCCTTTTATTTCATTATAGGTATCAATCAAATCCTTTAATAAATCATATCGGTATTGATAATCTTCTAAGCCTGGAGAAGTGCTTGTCAGCAAAGGGTTCAGTTTATCAAAAAGCGTCTGCCCACCCAGATTCATATTTACATTAAAAGCTCCTGCAATAGAGGTAAAACCATCACTTAATTCTGCGACAGTACTGATAGCACCGTGAAATTTTGTTTTTAACTGCGGTGCTGTCTTTACAAGAGCATCCAGAATAACTCTTTTCGCCTCTATATTAGGTAAACTGTCAAAAAGCTTTTCATAGGTATTGTGCTGTTTATAGATAGCGTCTTTTGCGTCACCTTTCGTGATAAGCTCTGAAACAGATGCTGAATCTGCCAGAAGCACTTTAAGATTAGCAACCTGCTCTGCTCCGTTATTGTCACAATCTGCATCCTGACATGGGGTTTCATCATTAGAATAACTTTCCAGATACAGAATTACAATTTTATCATTTAATGAATTATAAATCTCTCTTACCTGTTTAAAATCTGCAGCATTAGCTCCTTCATTCACTAACTGTGTATACTCTTGTGTGGTAAACAATTCTAAAAGAGGGATTTGCTGTCCTCCGATACGAAAATGCTCATACCCCAGAACATCAACATAATTTCTATAGTATCTGTAATTTTTAGCATCGAAGTCTATAACAGCCACTGATTTTTTGCCTTCTATCTGACGCAGTGTTATCAAGTCTCCATCAGTAGTAACCCCGGCTCCCTGTGTAATCATAATAGTATCAAGAGGAATCTCAATATCTATATCTCCGGGTCTGGACATTTTTTCTGTCAGAGAAGGTGAGATTTCAAGCTCTACGTATTCCGATTTAAAACCACATACTACCCCTACGCCGCTCAGGCGGGTTCTTGATAATCTGTCCTGATCTTCGAAATAGTCTATAAATTCGTTTAATTGCCCTTCTGTTAACGCCTGATTGTCGTTGAACTTTCTATATTGGGTTGTTACATTGTCTAATTTAGTGTTCATTATTTTTCATTTTTTTTGATAAGTTCGATTGTCCTAATATGATTTTTCCGTCCAGAGTGTCATTATCATTAGCATCGCAGTCTAAAAGCCTTCCTGGTCGATAGATATTATTTAAATGGCTGAGAGCAGTCAGTAAATCTGTAATGCTGTTTCCAAGATTCAAAATATTATTCCTCGCTTTATCTGAGAGGTATTTTTTAAATGCTACTTCAAATTCGGCCAAATCGTTCTGAGCGGTTTGTTTTTCGCTCAAACGGTCTCCCACCCAGCAAATTTTTGCTAAAACATGAGCAGGAATTTCCTGTCTGATCACGGTTTCCGCATAACGTCTGAAATCCGGATCCTGGAAACGGTAAGCAAACCCCGGAAGGACAACACTTACCCTGTAAGAATAAGGATCAAATACTTCCACATCTGTTTCACAACCTTCTTCACACGAAGACATAAAAGCTTCCGAATATTCTATTGGATCTGTTGTAGGATTTTCATCCTCCAGGTCATACATGATTCTGAAAGTACCTCCGATAGACATACAGCCAATACCTCCCATGAGCTTATAATCCTTAGTGGTTGGCTTTAATAATAAATGCTCAACAAGGAAAATACCCTCTTCTGTAAATTCATACTTGAAATACTTCACCGTTGCCTTAATTCCGTCTTTCAGTTCTTTCAAACCTGAATAAGGATTGGTTTTTTTGTGAACAGCAATTACATTTTGTTCATCAGTATCATCTACAATTTCAAAATAGTAGTTACCTCCCGATGAAACACGGATTTTTATATTTCCAATGAAACAATACCTCTTTTCACATGTTTTTAATTTTTCTAATGTAACTTCAGGGTTTTTCTCATCTAAGGTGTCTAATGCATTCTGAAGATCTTCCTCATCAATCTGAATGGTTTGATAAATGGCATCATTCAGGTTTTTTATAGCAATATGCTCAGTCGTATAGCTGTTGACAGATGATAAGATGATATTGCTACCGGCATCTTTTATTTTCCAGGTATAAGTGTTTTTACCGGCATTGTCTGTTGTTTCAATAATGGATACCGGCGTTTGAGATAAGTTTCTCTGGGTATAATCTTTAATCCCCAGCAGACGGGCGATTCTTTTCTGAACACCGGAAATATTACTGGTATTCCAAAGATCTGAATCTCCAATTAAGGTATAATTATATCCCAACCCTCTGTCTTTACTTAATGATGAATATTCTTTCAAGAAATTTTCTTTGTTTCTTAAGACAATTTCATCGGTAGATTTCCCATACAATGATTTCATTAAGAAGGTATAGTCACTAAATGTTTCCGCAAAACGGGAGATCAAATGATCCAAAACTTCGTTTCGACGTTCCACACTGTTATCAAGCTCTTCATATAACGAATCGGTAAGTTGATCATCACTTTCAGTATCATAGTCAGAAACCAGCTCATCAAAGCCTTTAATATTCTTAAGAGCCTGGGTAAAAAAGGTTCTTTTTAACTTACCATTAATGCTTAATACTTCTTTTACTTTTTCAAGATGTTTGAAATAGCCGGCAAGGATCTGATCAAAAAATAACAAATACCCTTTCATTTGTTTGGCCAGTGCTTCTCTCTCCGGGGATTGATTTCCAATAATTCCAGATTCTCCTACTCCATAGGTGTCCGGAAATTCATTCAGAATAGTAGCATAGTTGGCGATATCATATGAAGTTCCTTTTGGCAATACCAATTCTTTATTCTGTCTTGCATCTTCTCTAAGTACTTCTTCTTCTCTTTTAAGAATTTCTAAGTAATCCTGAACTTTTTTATCATTGATATTTAACGGAAGAGATCCTTTACTGTAACTGAATGAACTCAGCTCGCACAGTTCCGGTTTTCTGCCTTTTTCAATACAGATCAGCCAATCATTATTTTGTTTGATCACACTGTCACAACCCGCAATAGACACGTCATGAATTTCTTTAACCCCATCAATTTTCATGATTTCACTGATGATATCGGAAAGGCGAACTTCTGTTCTTAACTGGCTGTTTTTAAGCTCTTCCGTATCGATAAAGCCATTCTCAAGAAGCGGGCCTTCAAAAATCTGATCTGTAGCCAGACCCTTGTCCAGCATTTGTTTCAGTGAATAAAAATGAACCTCCGGAGACAGATAATTATTGATTGTTCTGATGACTTTAGCATGCACCAACTCTTCATCTGCTTTGCTGACAAGTCCGATACGGGCACATACCGCCACTTTCTGGATTTCAACTTCTTTAATTTCTGCCAGGTCTTCGCAAAGTCCTCTATTAGCATGGTAACTGTCTAATATTTTGATATTGACATTGGATTTTTCACATCCGATACCATCCGCATCAATATCTTCGGCATAATCTACATAAAGGTCATACAATCCTTTTACGTTAAAACTTTTTGTTTTTTCTCCGATAGGTTTAAAGTCTAAATCCCCGGTTTTACAATCGACATATAATTTTTCATTTTTAGGAATCAGCCAACAGTTACGGATTGGTCTTTTAAGACTTCCAGCTGTGTTGATATCGATAAACAACTTTCTGTAGTCCAGTTCGTTTAAAGGTCTTGAAGGTAAAATTTCTGCAGCCTTTAAAAACTGGGTATGAATGTCTTTATTTGCATCATCAGATGCCAGGATATCTTCCATGTTCAGGTTCATCCTCATCCCAAGATCCGTTATGGCATAGCTTAAAACTTCCAGAGTGGTGATACCAGGATCATGAGAGTTATAATCGGTCCAGAGTTTTCCTCCTAACTTTTCTATGTATTCAATTCCTGTTTTGCGTAGAAAATGAAAATCTGTCTGATCCCCGGTTTCTATATTTTTTGATATACTAATATGTTTATTTTCTGACATGATTATGTTTCTTCTTGTTTATTATTAAATACATACCTGTTCTGTAATAGTGACATTGTGCTGCTTGGCAGATACCAGAATTGATTTTGGATCTACTTCAATTAAAGATTGTCTTTGCAGGACATTATTCACAAATATTTTAATCTCATCAATGTAATCCACATAATACAACTGCTCCAGATAATTAACCAATTGATTAATATTCAGTTCTACATTAAAATCAATATTTTCAGAGTCTGTAAAAGCCCATGGCGATATATATTTTTTAATATCTTC
The DNA here is from genome assembly GCF_002025665.1 of Chryseobacterium indologenes. Taxonomy (GTDB): domain Bacteria; phylum Bacteroidota; class Bacteroidia; order Flavobacteriales; family Weeksellaceae; genus Chryseobacterium; species Chryseobacterium metallicongregator. Next base: position 3,251,232 of record NZ_CP018786.1, read on the forward strand.
GTCCAGCTGTTTGAGGTAAAATGTTTCGTCATACTGCTCAAAGAACCTGACCTTTGTTTCTACTTTTGCTTCTTTATAATTGGGATTAATTACCTGCGCTTTCACGTGCATTGTATTTAATTCATTTACATAATTCTGAATTTTATTCAAAGAGGCTCTGCTTACTCTCGGCTGATAGACATCAAAAGCATTTTTATTTTTAATATTCGGAACCACCATCAGGGTTACATGGCCCGGCGCCATATATGAATTTTCGGAAGTATGATTTAAACATTTTACCTTAAAGACTTCCGGGAATTCCTGTAATACCAAATGTTCATAATCCCATTGGGTAATAGCTCTGTGCTTATGTCTTAATCGTTCACTTACACGCCTGTAAAACTCCGTATCTGTTTCTTTGTATTTACCATCAAACGAGTTATAAGGCTGGCTGACGGATTTTACCTGAGGAACTCTGGTGATAAGCTTAGTAATGGTTTTCGCTTCCAATCCGTTATTGAGGTGAGCCAGGTCATTATCCTGATTCTGGAATGTTGCTAAAACAGCCTGAGTATAGATTCCCTGGATTTTGCATACGGCATCATAACTTCTTTGTGATCTGGCTCTGATCCAGACTAATCCGTCGGTAAATCTTGTATGACTTTTATCGATATCCTTAGGTACTTTAAACTTGACAATCCCTGATTCCAGGAACTTTCTGGTCTCGTTTTGCAGCATATAATCCGACAAACTTGTCCATGTATTGTTTGAAAGGATATTCCATTCTATAAATTCTTTTTCCAGAAAAGTATCCACTAAAGGATTTTCACTTCCTTCCAGCATTTGAATTAATAGCGATACAGTAGTCTGAGGCATTGCTTCCAGACCGATGTATAATTCACCTCCATTTTGGTGTACCGGTACAATGCTGTTGGTTTCAACTTCTTTTTCGTATTGACCGAACACGTCTTCGTGATACAGCTGTACTTCTTTATTTTTTGAAGCTTCTCCTGCAGATTCTTTTTCCAGGTACGAATACACATTTTCTTTCGCGCTGTAATTCAACTCTATATCTTCCGCAAAAGGAATGTATGGCTCGTTGGGAATAAGTTTTTTAAAGGTCGGATTACTTGATAATGCCAATGTATATAGTTTAGGATATACATCCTGTAATGACGACTGGTTCAGTGTTACTCTGATCGTCTCACTTGTTCCTGCTTTATTACTTGCATTATTTACGGAAAACTGGATTTTATAAGCGTCTTTTACTTTTGTGAATACATCAATGTCATTAGCCTTTTCATACCAGATTTCCTTATCAAGCAAGGCAACATCCGCTTTAAAATAGCCATCAGAACCTACGATTGAGGAGCTTTTTAAGGCCTCAAAATCAGTTAAACTGATGTTTTGATTTGGTTGAATAACATATCCGCTGTATAAATCTTTTATAGAATCCGGAGCATTTTTCCAATTGATCGTGATGTCTGCATTCTGCCATTTTTTGGAAAACAGTTCAGGACATTTGATATAGAAATTAGATCCTTTAACAGGTTGTGCGGTGAAAGGATAATAAGGTTTTTCTGAATTTAATGCCCCATTGTCATTTTCCAGCTGAATAGATTTTACTCCTTTTACATCAACCGCTATTTCGATGTTCTTTATTGATTTTTCTGAAAGAGCTTCATATAGATCATAGTATTTTTCTCCTTCAATCATCAATCTTACCACAGGAAAGCTGGTTTGAAATGTTTCTGCCAGCACTTCTTTATTGTATTTTACAACGGCCGGGAACTCTTTTTGTAATGTAATAGAAAGTTCTAATCTTTCTTCTTCGTTTTTAATACATGTTAAATCAGCACCTGATAACCACTCATTCTCCCCGCTGCAAAGCACTTTGATATTATTTTTAATCTCTGTTTTTGAAAGGCTCTGTAATTTCTGGGTTGAGTTCTTATTAAAATCAATCTTAAGGGTAATGGTACGTTCTCCTTCTTTTAAATCAAGTAATGAGGATGCTATGGAAAACCCTAGTTTGGCTTTTGGAAGTTCCTTATAAATCGACTTATTGGAAACGGTTTCATCAGAATTATATCCAAACGGCCACCAATAGTTGTTGTTTTCCGGCAATTTATCACCCAATCCGTCAGCAGAGTTGGCTACGGGAGCCATTTTCAGTTCTCTGTTTTCGACGTCATTTAAGAAACTTTTGATCTCAACTACTTTTGCCTGATTGGCTACAAGTTCATCACCTGTTTTGTAGATTCGTTTTTTACCATTAGCATCTTTATTTCCATCCAGCAATGTACCGGCCGGAATTTTTTCCTGAATCGCTTTTTTAGCGAGTTCAAAAATCACATAGACTTTATCTGATTTAGCATCATTTTTCTCAATTTGAAGAATTTCGTTATAATAGAAATCCAGGTGTCTTTTCGTCAGATTATTGAAGGCTTTTTTTGAGAAATCCAATAATTTTAAAAAGCAAACGAATAATGTCAGGTGAGGTGTCAGGCTGCTATCCTGTTCAAACTGGGACATAAGATCTGTAACCTGTTTTTTCATACTTTTATACTCAACGCTTTCTCTACGTGGGATAGCGCCGGCATCATCACCCAGGAAGAAGTTTCCCCACTTTCCTTTTGGTTTTGTATTATCATCTTTGTCAAAATAGTTTACACGTTGAGCAAAATTGTTTGCGAATAATAGCCAGTCAAACAAATCGAAATCGTGTAACTCAAGATTCCCAGGATCTAGTTCTGCTAAAAAGCGCTGCATTTGTGATTTTCCTTCACGATAATGTGAAAATGTATCTGTTTTTTTCATTTGTTTATATTTATCTTTCTATGGTCAGATGCAATACTTATTGTAGTGTTTGGTAGTATTCAAAATGGCTACAGACATCCCGTAATTCATTATATTTCGGTAGCTTCTCCTTTGTAAAAAGGGAAAACCATATTGCTTCTTGTATTAGTATTTCTTACTTCGTAGTCAACTTGTATTAAAACTTCACCCTGAAGCTCTTCCTGAGTATCAATTTCAATACTTAGAATATTGATTCTGGGCTCATGATATAAAATAGCACGCTCCACGATTCCTTTCATTTGGGTAATCAGCGTTAAGTCCAGAGGTTTAAAGAGCATTTCCTGCAAGTCACACCCGTAGTTTGGGAACATGACACGTTCACCAGGGCGTGTTGACAATAAAATCTTAAGGCTGTTATTGATGTCTTCTACATCTGTGGTCATGACCAGTTTTCCTTCAGTCTCATTAAACTCAGGCGGAAAACTCCAGCCTGTTCCTAAAAAATCTGTATTTATTTTCATACGTTATTTGTTATATTGAATGTTCACATCTTGCATCTGTAGCATAGAGTTTTTGGTTATTCTAACCGTTTTTATTATTGATGTTTTACATTTTTATGTTTAGTCAGATTCTATGTATATGGGAGCTTATGATGGTATTAAAGCTGCCTTCCCTATTATCCGCCTATTAAAACAGTAGCATCACCTGCGGTTATTACCCCTCCATGAGCGGTAGAATCTCCCATTCTTGCGGCAGGTTTTCCGCCTATCAAAACACTTGAAGATCCTGACGCAATGGTGTCCGGTGGCCCTGTACATACTGCTTTATCTCCTTGTCTTGCTGCAGGCATTCCGCCAATAAGTACCGTGGGTTCTCCTGCCGGAATGATAGGACCTCCTACATGGGGAACCGTTCCCGTTACCATAGGACACGTATGCATATCTGTAATTCTTGCTGCCGGTTTCATGATTATTAATTAATTTTAACTTGAGATCCTTTTACTACGGTTACTGCTCCTGATTTAAGTTCTGAACCAGAACTTCCTTCTGCTTTGAACTGAGCGCTTGCTTTTACATTGATATTCTTTCCTTCCATATTGATATCACCCTTTGCTTTGATCTTGATGTCTTTCCCGCTTTCCATACTAATACCATCTTTGTTAAGGGTAAGAATATTAGAATGTTCGTCTTCTATTTTAATAACATCTGCATCTTCATCTACGATCACTTTTTTGCCTTTTGGTGTTTCAAGCGTATAGGAAATTTTGTCATCATTAAAGATCATTTTCATTTCGCTTCGGGTCACAAATCCTTTTTCATGGTTATCATCAGAAGCTACAATAGGAGCCGGTTTTGCACTGCTGTTCAGCATTCCAAGTACCACGGCATCATTGGGATCATCATTAATGAATCCGATAATGACTTCGTCTCCGATTTCCGGTCTGAAGAATGATCCTCTGTTTTCTCCGGCATCAAGGGTGGCTATTCTTGCCCAAATCCCTTCTTCTTCGTTATTGATGATCGGAATTTGTACTAAAATTCTATCTTCTCCGTCCGGATCTGATTCCAATTGAGACACTACTCCTACATGTAATCCGCTTATGGCAGGAATAATTCCTGAACCTGGCATTTCACTTACATCATAGGTTTCTGAGAACCATGTTGGAGAAAGTCCGAACTGAGCATCTACCAGCCAATTTCCTTCAGCAATTTCATGACGGACACCTGTTACGTATATTTTCCCGTTGAATCGGTTTCCAACGCCTTGAAGGGTCAATGAAACTCCCGGTTTTACAGAGGGAATTCCCTGGAATTTTACTCTTCCTCTTGTTTTGGCTAATTGCTGGAAAGTTGCTTTCGCATCACCCCATTCCTGCAATTCTCCCTTAGTGAGATTTCCACCGTGTTTAAGCTGCAGGTCTTCGATTCCGAAAACATCTGCCAAATCACCTGATGAAAGATTTCCGTTGAGGTTGATGGCAGGATCCTGAGCTTCCACTTCTGTCAGTTCCTGATCGGTATAGCTCCATGTTTTGGCTGTAATTTTGTTAAATTGGTCTCTGGCGTCAATTTCTCCATCAAATTCATGTACAGATGATCCGTAAACCACTGTTTCTACGGCTTCACCACTAAAATCAGGTTTAGCGATTTTGATGGTTCCGTCTTCAACGGAGCAAAGTTTACCGTTCGCCTGTGCTCTGGTGAGCATAAAATCCCAATCGGAAGCCTGGTACTGAACCAATTCCTTATGTGAATTGGAAGTCGTTTCAACATCGGCAGTAAGTCCGTTATTGCCAACCAATTCTTCAATAACATCACTGTCTGTACTTTCGTAGAAATATTTGCTTTTTCTTCCTAAGGTCATTTTTACAGCCTTATCTCTGCATTCTACAATCAGATAAGAAGAACCGTTTCTGATTTTGATATTGTGCTTTACGACAACTCCTTTAAAAATGGTTTCCTCTTCAGAATGGTATCCAGCGGTGATCTCAATTTCTTTTCCTGGAATTAACAGATCTTCATTACTGAGCTTGAAATCCTGCTCCGGTACACTTCCGTCTAAAATAACAATGCGCGCATAAGGAATTCTGTTGAATTCTTTTTCCACGATAATGCTTTTCACCCCGTACTTCCCCGGCAGTTCTGTGCCTCCAGACATCACCTTATAGGTAACTAAATCTGGATTTTTTGCTGTTTGTATGTATCCGCTATTATTCATGTTATGAAACTTTTTCTAATGGCGGAAAGAATAATTCCTGCCCTGGTTTTAGCTGTCTGAAATCGACAAGATTATTTACTTTAGCTACCTCCAGATAGTATTTGGAATCTCCGTAAATTCTTTCGGTCATTAAGGGTAATGTATCCCCGGCTTGTACTATTCTTTTATGGGTAAGATCAGGAGAAGAAGTTTTTACAGTTCTTGCTGCAAGTTCCTTACTCACTGCTCCTGCAAATGTTGCTTTTCCTACAGCTCTCAGAGGAGTTCCATCATTATTAAATAATTTGTAATCTATTGTAAATTCAGTCAAAACCCCTTTAAATTCAAACTCTCCCCAGATAATTATAACATTGTACGGTTTATGAATCGAGCCATTATAATTTCCGGTAGCTACATAAAATTCAGCTAATTGATCTTCTACTGCTTTTTTACTGAAAGGATTTCTTTTTCCTAAGCCTTCCTTTATTTTATTGATAAGCTTATTACCAGAATTGGCTTCTGTTACGCCTGTACCGTCAAATAAAAATTCCAGTTGTAAGGATTGAGGGGCTGCATTGATGTATTTTGGGTCTGTAGCACTGGTTCCAGGTTCCTGTGTCGTATTATATTCATTTTTACGTGTAAAAGAGAAACCTGTCGGATTAATAAGAGCCACAAAAGCAGTACTACTAATCATTCTTCCATATGTAGAATCTTCGTATGTTCCTATCTTTATTTTTTTTATTTCGCCTCTCATTATCTTTCTTTTTTACGGTGTTCTATCTTTGCTGCCTGTTCTACACTTTCGTTGATGGCGCGCATGAGCTGTGCTTCATCTACCGATGTGGCAGTTGTAGTTACTGCTGCTTTTTCGTCCACATTTATTTTAATGTGAAGCTCTTTTATTTCTATTGGCATTTCGTTTGTTTTTTAATGATCATTAATATTCAAAACACTAATAACCAATGATTTAACATGTTTGTTTAAAAAAATCCAAGCACATGAAGGGTGTGTTCAGTCTCTGTTATAGACCAATCTGTTGTTTTTTATGAAAAAAGATTTGGGTAAAATTTATCTTTAAACTAACACACGTTCAGGTGCTTAGATTTGATTTAGAAATTACAAGCCTAAGCTTGCTAACGATGAGGGTATTGTGAAATATCTATATTTCAGTTCTATTGTTTCAATAGCAAGTTTGCTTTCTTCTGCGTTGAATTCGGATACTTCCCATCTTACAGGGTATGCTCCCACTACATTCCAAACCATTAAGGGGGCTGTAGACTGAATTCCTCCTGAAAGAGTAATGATCAGGTCTCTAGGTTCAAACTGGAAGTTTTCCATCGCATTTCTACACCAGCTTATCAATCCTGAACTTACGATTAACCCACGCTTAAGAACTAAATTAGGATATTTGGGTCTCAAAGGAAGTTGGTGTGTAAACCTGTTTTCGCCTCCCTCGGCATATTCTTCAGTTCCAATTTCTGTTGATAAACCAGATATAGATTGAAATCTGGAGTCAATACCCTCTGTTGTTGAAATCCCGTTAACAATAAAAGAGAAACTGGTTGGAGGATATAAAACTGCCATGATTAGTTATTTTCAATAGTTAATCCTTCGTGTGCAATTTCTAAGGTTTCGATAGCCACCTCATTCCCTTCAGCTTTCAGATCTGTTGATTGTAATTTAAGCGGGAATGCATTTTTCACTTTCCACGTTACTGCAGGAGCTCCTGTTTCATCTAAAAGGGAAATCGTGATAGATCTGCGTTCTACTGTACTTAGCTGAATACTTTGGAACCAATCGAAATATTCGTTATCAGTTTTAAAAGTTCCTCTTTTTAAAGTGATGTTACTGAAAGTTTTCATTCCAGGCATTTTAATCTTACTAAAGTCAGGGCTTGCACCATGTCTGTATTCAATTAAAGCTGCTTCAACATTTAAACCACTTACTTCCTGAAATCCTACTTTTGTTCCTCCCCAATCTACTTCAAAGGCAAACTTTACTAATGGATATGTACTCATAATATTTTTATATTTAATTGTTATTTAATTGTATTTTATGCTTCCTGTAATTTGTGTGAAAAACGTAACACGATAAATTCAGCAGGACGTACTGCAGCCATACCGATTTCGATGTTCATTCTTCCTTCTAAAATATCCTGGGCAGACATTGTTTTGTGCAGACCAACGCTTACATAATACGCTTCTTCAGGCTTGCTTCCTGCTAATGCACCATCTCTCCACTGCTGATCAAGGAAATTCTCGATCATAGCCTGTACACGAACCCATGTATTGGCAGTATTCGGTTCAAAAACGAAACGTTCTGTAGCTTTCTTCACAGACTCTTCTACCATGTTGAAGAATCTACGTACAGGTACATATTTCCACTCATTACTGTTTCCGTCTAGTGTTCTAGCCCCCCAGACTAATGTTCCTTTTCCTGTAAAAGTTCTGATCGCGTTGATTGATTTTCCTGCTACCGCATCTACGTTCAATCCTTCTTGTTCTTCATGAGAAATTTTCGCTACAGGTGCCAGTACATTGCTGATTGCTAAGTTGGCAGGTGCTTTCCATACTCCGGAAGTACTGTCTACTTTAGCATAAATTCCTGCCATTGATGATGATGGAGTCAATACTACTCTTTTAGATGCAATGACTGCCTGAGCCTGATTGTACAATGCTGAACTTTTTGATTTCAACCATGCTAAATTATTTTCATTCTGAGGCATTGTAACGTCTACAAGTGCTCCTGAAGCATTGATTTCTTTATAGCTATCGATTTTAACGTCTTTATCATCAAAGCTATAGCTTAACACTGTTTCTAACTTTGGATAATATGCGGCTCCATATTTTAATCCTGTAGCGTTTACTCCGGCTCTAAAAGCAGCAGCATCTTCAAAAACATCCATAATAACGAATCTGTCTTTCAAGTCTTCTGCCTGATCCAACGCTTTATTGTAAAGTTTATAAGCATCTGCTCCTAGAACTTCAGCATCCGGGAAAACAATAAGCGTTGGTTCGTCTTCTTTTTCTAATGATTTTAATCCGAACCATAAACCGCCGGCAAGTGTTTCTGTTCCTAAGGCAGGAGTTTTATCATAATCTGCCACTGAAACGACATAACATGGTCCTCCACCATTGGCAAAGTACATTTGCATCGCATAATGCATTTTATAAGGACTTAGTTTGGCGTTGTCTACTTTTGCTGTTACCACAGTATCTTCAATCGAAATAGAGATCGCTGTTTTTTCATTTTTTGCTCCTCCAAAAATGGTTTCATATTCCAACATAGAAGAGATTCTTGTCGGTTCATTTCTTGGTCCTTTATCCGTATGTCCGATAAAAGCAGGGATAGCCGTTTCTACTTGTGCTACAGAGGGTGGGAATTTCGCAATTTCTTCTACGTAAACTCCAGGTGTTTTGTAATTCATTTGTTAAAAATTTAAAGTTAATATTAGTTATTTTCAATAGTTAATCCTTCGTGGGCAATTTCCAGTGTTTCAATAGCCACCTCATTACCTTCAGCTTTCAGATCTGTTGATTGTAATTTAAGCGGGAATGCATTTTTCACTTTCCACGTTACTGCAGGAGCTCCTGTTTCATCTAAAAGGGAAATCGTGATAGATCTGCGTTCTACTGTACTTAGCTGAATACTTTGGAACCAGTCGAAATATTCATTATCAGTTTTAAAAGTTCCTCTTTTTAAAGTGATGTTACTGAAAGTTTTCATTCCAGGCATCTTAATCTTACTGAAATCAGGACTTGCGCCATGTCTGTATTCAATTAAAGCTGCTTCAACATTTAAACCGCTGACTTCCTGAAATCCTACTTTTGTTCCGCCCCAATCTACTTCAAAGGCAAACTTTACTAATGGATATGTACTCATAATTTATTTTTAATTTTAATTGTTATTTAATTGATTTTATGCTTCCTGTAATTTGTGTGAAAAATTGAGTACGATAAATTCAGCAGGACGAACTGCAGCCATACCGATTTCGATGTTCATTCTTCCTTCTAAAATATCCTGAGCCGACATTGTTTTGTGCAGACCAACGCTTACGTAATACGCTTCTTCCGGCTTGCTTCCTGCTAAGGCACCGTCTCTCCACTGCTGATCAAGGAAATTCTCGATCATAGCCTGTACACGAGTCCATGTATTGGCAGTATTCGGTTCAAAGACAAAACGTTCTGTAGCTTTCTTCACAGATTCTTCTACCATGTTGAAGAATCTACGTACAGATACATATCTCCATTCGTTGCTGTTTCCGTCTAATGTTCTTGCTCCCCAAACTAATGTTCCTTTTCCTGCAAAAGTTCTGATCGCGTTGATTGATTTTCCTGAGGTAGCATCTACATTAAGCAGATCCTGTTCTTTATTGGAAATTTTTACAGCCGGTACATCTACCAGACTAAGCCCTACATTAGCGGGTGATTTCCATACTCCCGAATTACTGTCTGCTTTGGCGTAAACTCCGGCAATTGCTGATGACGGTGCCAGTACTACTGATGCAGACTCGATTGCTTGTTTAGCCTGATTATACATTTCAGAATTAGCAATCTTCAATGCGGCTAAAGTTGTGATACCAGATGCACCGGTAACTAAAACATCGGCATCTTTGAAATCATAGCTTAAAACAGTCTTCAGTTTTGGATAATAAGCCGCACCATATTTCAGACCTGTAGAAGTTACTTTATCTCTAAAAGCAGCAGCGTCTTGAAGAATATCCATAATGACGAACCTGTCTTTTAATAATTCTGCCTGATCTAAAGCTTTATTGTACAAAGCATAGATTTTGCCGATAGCAACAGAATTACCAGCTCTGGAAGTAACAAGACTGCTGGCAGCAAGAGCATCAGTCTCCATAGTAGAAGCTGTAGTAAAATCTGTTTCAAGAGCAGTAGCAACAGCCTGAGCAGCAGCCTTAACAGTAGCAACCGTAGCATTAGCAACAGCAGCAGCCACCTTAACTGCGGCGACAACAGCCTGACCTCCCTTAGCACCAGCAACCTGTAAGTCGTTAGGATTAGCAACATTAAACTCAGCTGCCTTAGCAACGGCAGCAGCAACAGCAGCATCTACATTAGCGCCTGCAACAGCGTCTGCAACAACACCTGCAATTCCTTTAGCAGCAGAAGCAACATTCTTAGCATATACTGCAGTTGTAACAACAGCAGAAGCAGCAGCAATATCAGCAGCAGAAGGAGCTAAACTTTGAAGATCCGGAAAAACGATCAGAGTAGGTTCGTCTTCTTTTTTTAATAATTCAAGACCGGATAAAAAAGCTTCTGCCGGTGTAGGAGCACCTACAGCCTCTGGACTTTTATAATCTCCTACAGAAACAATATAACAAGGACCACCACCATTGGCAAAATACATCTGCATGGCATAATACATTTTAAAGTCGCTTACCTTGGTTGGAATTGCTGTTGCAACACCATCTTTGAAAGCTACAGCGAAGATTTCCGGATTTGCTTTTCCAAAAATTTCTTCATACTCCAACATCGAAGCAATTCTTGTTGGTTTATTTTTCGGTCCATCCGCTGTATACCCAATAAAAGCAGGGATAGCCGTTTCAACTTGCGCTACGGAAGGGGGAAATTTTCCTTGTTCCTCCACGTAAACTCCAGGGGTTTTGTAATTCATTTTAAAAAATTTTACGTTAATATTAATTATTCCTCGAAGTAAAACTTCGGGTATTTATTCGTGATTGATTTATTGATTTTATCTTTCTAGAACTGTTGCAATTTGTGCGAAAAATTGAGTACAATAAACTCTGCAGGACGCACTAATGCTATTTTAAGGTCTACATTCATTATAGTAGTTCCTTCTACTCCTTTCACGGTTACTTCATAAGCTTCTTTCGGTGTACTTCCTGCCAATGCACCCTCCATCCATTGCTGATTAAGAAAATTTTCCAGCATTGTTTTTGCCCGTAACCATGTGTGAGGAATATTGGGCTCATTCATAAACTTATTGAGGGCATCGTTGACCGATTGTCTGATCATATTATAATAGCGGCGTACATGTACATACTTCCATTCGTTATCTTTCCCTTCATCATTTTTATCTTTTCCTTCAAGGGTTCTGGCTCCCCAGATTAAAGTACCTTTTCCTGTAAAAGTTCTGATCGCATTGATTGATTTCCCTAAAGCATCTATGTTTAAAGTAGCCTGTTCCTGATCTGAAATTTTTTCTGTCGGGGTAATGACATGGCTGATATTGATATTTGCCGGAGCTTTCCACACTCCTCTTGTACTGTCTATTCTGCCGTATGCTCCTGCTATTGCTGATGATGGCGGTAAAACAACTTTTAACGACTGCATTTCTTTTTTCACCTGATTGTATAATGCCGAATTGGATGATTCCAGATTTTTAAGTGTAATCCCGTCTGCATCTCCTTTTTCGTCTTTTACCTCGAGAATTGCCGTTTTTAAATCAGTAAACTCTTCAGTGAAACCAGGTGCATTTTCATCTGAGCCATCAGGGATCATAAAATCATCTATTGTTCCGTCATAAATGGCTTCTAATACAATCTGTGCTTCAGAAATTGCTACGGTTAAAGCATTTTTTTTATCACCCGCATCAGCATTTTCATTCACTTCTTCTGCTATCGCAATAGCCTGACCTAATAAATCGGCAAGGACGTAAGCATCCGCAGACCCGGTTGAGATTTCGGCACTCGCCAAACTTTTTAATTCATCTAAAGCAGCAGTCTCCCCAGCATAAAAAAGAGCACTTCCTTGTCCTGCTTTTTGTAAACCGGCATGTACTATAGGTGTTTTAGTCTCATCAAAAGTATAATTCAAAATGGTTTTTAAGTGAGGAAAGTAAGCTGCAGCATGATTAGTCGGGTTTACTTCACTTCTAAAAGATTCAATCGTGGTAAAATTGTTTGATTGAATAACAGAATTTCCGTAATAGGTATCCAGTATAACAAATCTGTTTTTAGTCTCATCTTTAGCTTTATCAATAGCCTGATTGTAAATACTATAAAATTCAGATTCATTGGTAAGCGAAATAGCATCAGGGAAAATAATAAGAATCGGTTCTTTAATTTTTTTATGATCGATTTTAGCCAGTCCCGTTTCCAATGAGGATAATTGTACTTGTGCTGATGTATAATCCCCTACAGAAATGATATAACACGGTCCACCGCCATTGGCAAAATACATTTGCAGTGAATAATACATTAAAAATTGTACCTGAGGTGCTACAATAGTTGCTCCTTTGCCTTCTACATCCTGTAGCTGGATATTTTCTTCTTTTGCTTTTCCAAAATATTGCTCATATTCTAAAAGAGAACGGATGATGAAGGGCTCATTATACCCAACAGGGAGTAGTTCGGTATACCCGATAAATGCTGGCATAGCCGTTTCTATGTAGGCAACTGAGTATGGAAGTTTCGTAATTTCTTCAACAGAAACACCTGGTGTTGCTGGATTTAACATGTTTAAAAGTTTAAAGGGTTATTAGTTTTTAGTTTTTTAGTTTTTTGCTTTTATGATTAATCAACTTTAATACTCTGTATATTAATATCATTAATTAATTTAACAGGAACTACTTCCTTAGCTGCAATTTTTATCACACTTATTTTATATAAAGCAGAAGGCATTATTTTTCCGCCTAATAAACCCCAGACGTAACTTAGCTGTTCAAAAGGAATGGAATGCAGTTCAATTCTGAAACTGAAATTATTTTCAGGCTCAAGGTCAACATACTCCAGAACATTCTTGGCTTGAAATACTTCAATAACTTTTGAAATACTCAGTAAAGATTTACTGTACGTACTTCTGTTGGCAGCGATCATTACATATAGATTTAAGTAAGCAGGAGTACTTTCCTTATCATATCGGACCGGATTATTTTCCACCACAACCGGCTGATACCTTGATCTGTTTTTCAATGTTGATTCTTCCTCAATATTGAGCAGACTAATTACTACTTTATTACTAAGTCCTTCAGTGTTGTCATCATGTTTTGCAATGTCATCAACAACAGCAATTTCAATTTCGTTAGGAACGTTAGGATCCCACAAACCATCCGGAGCATTTAGCTGATTTTTTAAAACTGTTAATACTTTATTAATCATAATTTCTGTTCTTAATTATTATGGTGCAAACATACAATCACACCTCCTCAAAAGACAAATATTTTGGGCGCTCAATACAGTCTTTGCAGTAAATAGGATTTTAATTCTTATCAAAGAAAACTAAAAACAACACCATTAATACACTGAAGATAAATACGTTAAAAACGATATTAAAAAATCAAATTTTAACCTGAAGATTTTTCGCCTCCCATGATGATCAAATTTTCAGTCTGCCAACTGAGCTTTATTCTGAAAAAAAATCATTGTATTTCAACTTATGATTATTCCTCAATCAAATGGCTGTTTTTAGTGGTCCTAAATTTTTTGAATGGTACATCACCGAATAGGTTGGTTGATTGTCTAAAGCATAAGTTCTCAAAAAAAACATAGGCTTTCCTGATGAAAAAGATAAGCTTTTTTACATCCGGTAATTTCAAGAAAATATAAATCTGCATCCTTAGGATATGATTTTGTCTTTTACTGCAAAGACAGAATAGAGCGGCCTTATAATTCGAAAAATAGGATCTCTTCTTTCTAATTTTGACCCAATAATTTTAAAAACATTAATCATATGAACATTAAAAATCTTTTCAGTAAACGCAATGAAATCATTGGCGGTCATTTTAATGAACTACGTTCAAAATTGGGTGTAGCCGATCAAAACGAAGAAGCTATTTTCTCTTTAAGGGAAGAAATTTGTAATGCATGTCCTTTAAAAAACGGCAACAATTGCAACGCAATGAAATGGCTCAATCCAGAGACTCTGGAAGTGACAGATGGCCCAAAAGATGGATTTGTAAGAGGCTGCGGATGCAGATTGAGTGCCAAGCAGAGATCAAGATTCAGCCTTTGTCCTGCAGGTTTCTGGGGCGGAGAATTTGACAAAAAGTAGAACAGTTTGACGATTCCCAATATTGTATCATTTAAACCTATTTAATGTGAAACAAAATCATATCATTCAGAAAGTTTTTCTTGAAATTACCGTCAACAACAAGGAAAAGGCACTTCGTATAAAAGACGATATTAACAGCTTTTTGTCTATTGATGTTTTCCCGGAAATAGAAAAGCATATCAAGGCTTTAGAATATAAGTTGGCTGGTCATACCCTGCAGATTCCCCGTTTAGCATTAAGTGTGGAAGTAAAAAGCAGCGCATTAAATACGGAGTTAAAGGATCAAATAGCCGAACTCTTTAAAGATGAATTGTCAGAAATTACTAAACCCGTTAAAACTTCCCATCAGGAAACAGAAAGTGATATTAAATCCTATCTGATGGATAATCAGGAAAAAATGCTCAAAACATTGATCTATTTTTTAGAAAAAGGAACTATGCCCTGGTGGAGTTCGGAGAGCAATACGATGTCTATTTTGGAACCAGCCGTTTTTGATCGCCTTATTTCGGCCACTGGCTTTCAGAAAAGGATCATCTCTGCTTTGTCAAAAGAAAATGTCCGAAACCGGCTTATCAATCAGTTTTCCAATGAACAAATTGCACAATTATGCATGGCAGTTTTGAAAAATAAGAAACTGATCATCAACCTGAAGACTGATACAATACATCATTTATCGAAACTGAGTCATACAGATCGAATTGCAATATGGCATTTGGTTTTCAATGTCATATCAGAGTATCTGAATACATCCAATAATCATCCCCGGGAGTATCTTTTACAAGAAATTTCAACAATAGAACAGATTGGTTTATCAATAACAAAAAACAATCATCAGAACAGGAAAACAATAGTTAAGATATTCCCCTTTATTACAGAAAATGAAATTTCTGAAAACATCAGAACGAATGCAGCAGATCAACCTGAAAATGCAGAAACCTCAATAGAACCTATTCAGGAAAAAAATGTAATCATTCAGGAGGATGTAAACCCGAACGAGGGACAATACATTCAAAATGCAGGGCTTATTTTGATCCATCCATTCATCAAACCTCTGTTCGAACATTGTGAACTCATTGATCCCAAAACCCAACAGCTCATTGATCCGGAATTGTGTGCCCATCTACTGCATTATATCGCCACCGGAAAAACAAATGCTCCTGAATATGACATGATTTTTGAAAAATTCCTGTGCAATATTCCAATGCATCAAACCATTAACAGGCATATTAAACTTTCACGCAAGCATAAATCGCAGGCTAAAAATGTCATAGAAAGTGTACAGTACAACTGGGCTCCCATGAAAAAATCATCTGCTGCATTACTACAAAATGAGTTTTTCCAGCGCCCGGGGAAATTAACTATCACTGATTCTGATAATACCCTTATTGTAGAACGAAAGACACAGGATATTCTTCTTGAAAAACTTTCCTGGGGAATTGGCCTCGTAAAACTCCCCTGGCAGAAAAAATTCATATTCGTAAACTGGTAATAACAGGTTACATTTTCTAAATATTCTACAACTTTCAAAATACTCTGAAGTTGCTGATTTTACATCAGCAATACCTCACTGCAACCCTATTAATTCAAAATAAGATTATGAAATCTCCTAATAACCATGAACACTCACCATTAATAAAAACAAATATTAATGAAAAAACAGAAGTAATCAATCCTTTATTTCAAGCCAATCCTGTCAATCATAACTCTTTAAATGAAGAAATGAAATGGTTGCAATCGCTTATTGAAAAACGATGTAAAGAATTATTTCTGGAAGATGAGAAAGAGTTGAATATTGGCTATGAAATACCTGAAACTCCGGAATCAGATGATCAATCTCCTTATTCTATTACAATAAATGCCCACCAGCTTACTGTTCTGGACAGAATCATCTTAGCGCTGGGCATTGCTTCGGCTCATTATCCATCCATCCTGAAAACATTTGTGCAGATAGAAGAAAACAGCAATGCATTTGCCATTGAAGCAGGTGGTGAATATGATAGAATCAGCCGCAGTTTTAAGCCCACTTTTCAAACCGCACTTTTTTTGTTGGCAGGTAAAGATTTATCACTATGGTCACAGTATGGTGCACAACTCGTCAATGGCAGTGTACTATTGAAAAATGATATTATTTACAATCGTTCTTCAACAGAATTTATTCATGGAAAAATTGAATTGGATACCGCTTATCTCAATTATTTCTTATCAGGGCAGAAACCACAGCTGGATCATGGTTCTTACTTTCCCGGCAGGCTTTACAAATCTGATCTCACCATGCAAGATATTATTTTGGAAGATAATGTGAGAGATCAGATAAAACCCATAGGACATTATATCAGTGCATTGGAAAACGGCTTTTTCAAAACCAATGAGCATAGTTTCAAACCAGGCTTCATTGCTTTATTCTACGGTGCACCGGGAACGGGGAAAACGATGCTTGCAGGAATTCTTGCCAACACCTATGGTATTGATATGTATCATGTAGATCTCTCACAGGTTGTGAGCAAATACATTGGTGAAACGGAGAAAAATCTTGAAGTGCTGTTCAACAGACTGCAGGGTAAAAACTGTATGCTGTTTTTTGATGAAGCTGACGCTTTGTTTGGAAAACGTTCTGACGTAAAAGATGCCCATGACCGCTACGCCAACCAGGAGGTCTCCTATCTATTGCAGCGAATAGAAAAATTTGACGGATTAACAATCCTTGCTTCCAATTTTGAAAACAATATGGATGATGCTTTCAAGCGCCGTATAGATGTTTCCGTGAATGTAATACGTCCTACAGAGACTACCAGAAAAGCCCTTTGGGAGCATTATTTGCCTAAAAACATAACTTTTGAAAGTAATGATCTTTTACAATATTTAACCAAAGAATATAACTATACGGGAGCGAATATCCGAAACATTATGAAAAATGCAGCGATGGCATTACATGACCGTAATGAAACCAGCATTACTTACTCATTAATAAGCACTTATTTAATGATAGAAAACGAAAAGGCCTTTGGAAAAAATCAATCCCGTCTCAGCCCATTTGTACAAAAACAAGAATAAAAAACTCATCTAATAACCAATAACATGAGCAGACATAAAAAAACATTTGCACCCAGGGCTGGCAGGTCCGGGAAGCAAAATATCAATAGTAAAGAGGATAAAGATAAGCACGAGCAAATCACTGATCAGGACAGCAAAATATCTCTCGCAAAAGCAGAAACTACCCAAATAACATACGACCCATTTAAAAACAGGGCATTCAATAAAATAGAAAAAAATGTATCTGTTATTCAATTATTTGACAAAGGGCAGCATGTTTCAACCCTTCATAACGCCCTAAATAAATTAGGGCATAAAACCCCTGAAAATAAGAATCTTTTCTGGAACGAAACAAAGACCGGAATCATCAATTTTCAACGTAAGAATAATATCAATACTTCCGGTACTCTTAATAGGGAAACCTTGCTGAAAATGAATGAAGCATTGAATTTCTTAAACAGTCGGAAAGAAGTTGGTCTTCCTGTTTCTGAACGCGCAAAAATGCTGTACGAAGCCTTTGAGCACAGAACACTGGGAATTTTTTCAGGAACTGATGAAGATAAAGTTTTTATGGCTTTAGAAAAACTTTCCTATGAAGAAAGATACGAGCTTATTCAGTATTATGATGTAACATACAAACCTAAACGAAAAGTAGGATTAGTACAGGATTTATATGAAGAATTAGGCAACAAAGACTTATTTAAAGCGATACGGTTATTATATGCAAACTATGAGGAGCCGCAATCACAGCTGGTGCCAGAGCCAGCAAATCCCGAAGGTGAGCTGTTGCAGGAAGTTGTGGTCACAGGTAAAGGATCATGGATTAAGCCTAAAACAAAGTATGCCATAGAAGGACAGCCTATAGAGTTTGATTGTACGTATCAATATGAAACACCTGTTATAACCACCGAAGGAAGTAAAAAACCAGAAGTTGTACGAAAAGTATTGATCCGGAATGGCGGAAGAGTGTACAACCTGTTTGAATACCCTTTTAGAAAGGACACTAAAACATTCAGACAGGATGGAACAGCAATCAGTCAGTTTTCTATTAATACCCATCAATCAGGGAACTTTACATTTGTCTTCATCATAGAAAATACTCTAACAAAAGAATTCAGAGCTCATACCAAAGAATATCAGGTTAAGACCCTTGAAGAGGCGGCAGCTGGTGATTTGAAAAAGAATAAAATTCAAAATTATTCAGATTTCAGACAACAGGCAGCCTTTATTGAGTTCAATCTTTCAAAAGGAGCATTCAAGGAACAGAAAAGCGATCCGAATTTCTATATTGAATCTGCAACCTATAGTGAAAATCCTGCAAGAGTAAGTTCTGCAGATATTAATCATATTCCGCAGTCTTATTATTCAATTAAAGGAAAGCCTATCCCTAAGGATCATCATTATTTTTGGTTTGCAGAGATCAATACCCCTAAAGAAATGTTTGATGGTGCAAGTGCATTACTAGGTGTGGAATATGCTAAAAATGCCAATGTACATGGTTATAAAAGAGGAGAATATTTCGGTAGAGATGGCTGGAATATGAATTCTTCTCAGGCAACAGCTGCTTTTTTAGGGTCACTTACAGGAGTGTATACCATTCATTGTCTTGTATTAGACAAAAATAATAATCATACAGGCCAGGAAGCATCTTACCGACAGGTTATCTTACCCAAGGATGATTATCAGGCTCTAAAAAACATACGGGAATATAAGAAAACCATTGACAAAAGCTTTAATACCATTGCTCCCCAAACAGCATTAGCTATTAATGCCGTAGCCATCAACGAGGAAACTACAGAAACCCTTTCACTCAATGTATTTATAGGAAAAAGCAAAAAGAATCCAAGCAATTATGTATTAACAGATCTTACTCCAGGTGTACAGCATCAGCGTACTTATGAAGGAAATAATTTAAAAGATTTATTTGAAGAATTTGACAGCAAAAATACCTATCCGGATGGTATTCTGGCTTATGAAATTCCATCCAATACATTAGGCTATCCTACTCTGAAAGGGAATTTCACTACTGATGGAGCATCATTTTGGGAATCGCTATCCACCGGAACGGGTTGGGCTTCTTTAGGTTTTGCAGTAGCAGGATTGGTAGCCACATTTACGCCGATGGCACCTATTGCTCCTTACTTATTTATAGCTGCAGGTACCACAGGTGCTACTTCCGGAACCGCCAGCATTATTGATAAAGTACAAAAAGGAACATTAACCAGCGAAACCCTGACTTTAGATGTTATTATGATAGCTTCAAGCTTTTTAGGGATGGCAGGCACATTATCCAGCATCGCTAAGGCATCCTCTGTTATAAAAATATCATCAACAGGGATTCAGTATATCATTTTAACTGATTTTGCCCTTAATGGTACTGCTGCAGTGATGATTACCTCTAAAGGTTTAGAAAGCATACAAGATATTCATGATAATAAAAACCTGACTACAGCGGAAAAAATAGAGGCTATAGTTAAAATTTTAGGCCAGTTGACATTAACTGCAGGATTGGTAATGCTAAGCAGTAAAAACTTAAAAGGAGGAGAATTGGAGAAACTGCCAAAGGTAAAAAGACAAACCTCAAAAAAACCTTACAATCCGGAGCAGCATAGTGAATTTATTGATACGCCTGAGAATTTAACGGGCGGGAAAATTCCTAAAAATACGATCAGTAATAAACCAGCAGTACACGCTCTGGAGAATACTTACAAACAACCCGATTTTAATCAGTTCCTAAAATCAGTTGAAACCGGCTTCCCATCTGATGAAATTGCAAAACAGGCTTATGATTTGTTTAAAAATAAAAACTGGAAACAACTAGAGCAATTGTTTACAGATAAAAATCTCAATGGAAACTGGCCTCCGAACCGTGGGGCAACAGGTACCATAGAGGTTACCTTAAAAGAAGGAAGCATTTTTGACAGATACGGCGGATGGATTGATGAAAATGGAGTTTTCCAGGATAAAGGAACCTTTGCAGGAAAAGATGGTACTCCTTATACAGACAGAGCTTTATCTAAAGGGACAGATAGTAAACCCTATACAAGGTATAAAGTTTTGAAAGACATACCTCTAGTCAGTGAAGGAGAAATCATTCCTTGGTTTGGAGAAAAAGGTGGAGGTATTCAGTATGAACTTCCGGTATCTATCAATGATTTAATAAAAGAAGGATATATAAAACCTATCGCTAAAACATCAAAAAACACTACTTTAGCTGAGTCAAAAGTTATTACAGAAGGTGAAAATACATCAGGAATTAAAGACTTAGGAGAAGAAAATACACCAATCAATAGCAAGGAAGAGGTAGTTCAGGTTGAAAAAGTAAAAACCACAGGATATCCAGAGGACCAATTGACTTCAACGGGAAAAAACAAGCCTCCTCTTACTCCCGAAGAACTGCAAAGATTAATTGATTGGCAGAACTATAGAAATAATTTCTTAAAGAAATGGAGGGATTTGGATTTTTCTCATCATTTACAGGATTTAAAGAGAAAGCTTGAAAAAGCTCGGAACAGTATTAAAAAAAATCTAACACCAGATGATTTAGCTGCTGTAATTAAGGAGAAAAGAGGAGAGCAAATTTTAGATTCAAATGGAATTCCTTATGATCATCTGGCTGAAAATGAACAAGCAATGAACAGTATTATAAATGCTACGAAAGCTTTAAAAAGCCAAATGTCTAAAAATCCATTAAACTATCAAGAATTTGAAGATTTACTAAAAGATTTAAGTAAATTAAAAGAAGAAATAAATAAAACAATAAAAAATTAATTACAAATATCATGAATGTAAAAGAAATGCAGCAATTACTTGAAAATGAATCAGACGGAAACGAATTATATGATTTGTTAATAGATTGCGGAAAAAAATATTCTTGGACACCTCAGGAAAAAAATCAGTTAAAGAATACTATTGTAAAAATATGTGACGATCCCAACGAACAAGCACGCAGTGCATCCATCAGAGTTTTGTGCTTTTATTGGGGAATGGATGAATTTAGAGATAAAGCATGGGAAATGTTTTCTTATGATAAAGATGACGACGTACGATCAGATGCCCTGATAAGTTGGGCAAACACATATCGTAAACAGAATAAAGCATCAGTTATGAAAACACTTTATTCAATTCTCGAAAATAAAAATACTGAAGTTAATATTAGGGAAACTGCTTACCGATGTATATTTTATGTATCTCCTTTACCCCCTGAAAACAGACCAAACCAAATTTCAGATTGGGATCATTTTGATGAAAATGTAGATTGGAAGTTAATAGAAAAATTGATTTCAGAAGCACAATAATTTTAAAATCAAGCTTAAAGAACATATCCTTTAGTAAATTAATATATTAGATCTAAACTAAAAAAATATGATCAGAAAAAACGAAATAACCAGGCAAAAATTATTTGATGGCGATGAACAAGAATGCCTAAAAGAAATCTTTGAAATTGAAAATCAAAAAATTAAATTGATTGATTTTTATAACAGTCCGTTAAGAGATTTAAAAAAAGAAATAGATGATGAAAGCTTTGAAAGCATCGTCAGAGAAAGTCAGTTCAATGTAAAAAATACTTTTATTGAAAAATATGTATCTGAAGAGGGATTAGAAGTTCATTATCTGAAAAAGAATGGTGTGATCTATCTGTTTTCATATGGAGAATTTCAGCCCGGAAGGTATATGCTGTTTTTAGAAGGCATTTATCAGTAAGTAAAAAATACAATCAGAGCAGATCATTTCTGCTCTGATTTTTTATTTAATCAGCAACTATTTATTTTCAGAAGCCGTTTTGATTTATTGGAAAACAGCATCTCTTTTTAAGAGAAGGTCGATACGGATTTTGAAAGCAGCATTATAAGTGTAGCGAATGGAAGATAGAAATAGCTATCAAAATAAAAAAAACTTTATCAAAATGTACGAAATTAAACTAGATTAATTTCTACCTGCTTTATCCACCCTACATTTGCTGAAGAAATAAGAAAACAAATACTTATCAAATAAATTAACCAAACATTAAAAATTCAAAACAATGAGCACATTACAATTAAAAGACGGAACAGAGATTTTTTATAAAGACCAGGGAGAAGGACCTGTATTAATGTTTCATCACGGATGGCCATTATCGTCAGACGATTGGGATGCACAGGTAATTTTCTTCCTTCAGAGAGGCTACAGAGTGATTTCACATGACAGAAGAGGCCACGGTCGTTCCAGCCAGAATATTTACAATCACACCATCGAGCAATATGCATCTGACGCTGCAGAATTGGTTGAATTCCTTGACTTGAAAGATGTCGTTCACATTGGTCACTCTACAGGAGGTGGTGAAGTGATCCGTTACGTTCACAAATATTCTAACGGAAGAGCAAAAAAAGCAGTTTTAATTAGTGCCGTTCCACCGATAATGGTAAAAAGTGAAAACAATCCTGACGGTGTTCCGATGGAAGTTTTTGATGGAATCAGAGAACAGACTTTGAATAACAGAAACCAGTTTTATTTTGATTTGACTTTCCCTTTCTACGGATACAACAGAGAAGGAGCTAATGTAAAAGACGGGATACAGAGAAACTGGTGGAGACAAGGAATGATGGGTGGAATTGTGGCACATTATGACGGAATCAAAGCGTTTTCCGAGACTGACTTTACTGAAGATTTAAAAGCTGTAGAGATTCCTGTTTTGGTTCTTCACGGAGAAGATGACCAAATTGTTCCCATCGAAAACTCTGCCATTAAATCCGCAAAACTATTGAAAAACGGAAAACTGATTACGTATCCGGGTTTCCCTCACGGAATGCCTACTACAGAGCATGAAACCATTAATAAAGATCTTTTGGAATTTATTGAGGCTTAATATATAATATAAAAAAGGGGAATCGAAAATGATTCCCCTTTTTTATACGAGACAAAATAATCTATTGGATAGTCTGGGAGAACTTTACTATACCAATCAGAATATGATTTAGCATTATATAATTATAAAAAAGCAATAAGTCTTGGTGGAACTAAAAAATGATAGAGAAAAAATGGAGAAGGAAACGGGAAGTAAAACAGGTACAAAATGTAATAACATACTCTTTTGAATTGTCTTATTACATACACAATCAATTAAATATTTCTAAATGAAAAAAATACACCTCATCCTACTGCTTTCTTTATCGTTGAATGTTTTCGCGCAAAGTGTGAAGGATAAAATAAAATCATTCGAAGACAATCTGCTCAGCTGGGATACATCGAAAACAAAAAAATGGACGCTCAAAGAAAGAATGGCTTTCTACAATATGAATGCAGTAAGCATTGCGGTCATAAAAGATTATAAGATAGAATGGACAAAAGCTTATGGCTATGCAGACGTTGCTGAAAACCGAAAAACAACCCAGCAAACACTGTTTCAGGCCGCATCTATCAGCAAGTCTATCAACAGTCTCGGTCTTTTAAAATTGGTTGAACAAGGAAAATTAGGCTTGGACAATGACATCAATAATTACTTAAAAACCTGGAAATTTCCATACGATTCGGTTTCAAAAGGTAAAAAAATTTCTCTTGCCAATCTGTTGAGCCATAAAGCGGGTTTATCTGTTCATGGTTTCGGAGGGTATCAAAAAGGGAAAGAATTACCTTCTCTACTACAAATTCTCGATGGACAAAAACCAGCCAATTCTCCTGCGGTGCGGTCTGCGTTTGAGCCCGACCTTAAATTTCAATATTCAGGAGGGGGAACAACCATTTCACAATTAATTCTTGAAAATACTACAGGAGAAAAATATGAAGATTATATGTTGAAAAATGTTTTGACTCCGTTAGGGATGAACGAAAGTTCTTACAATCAACCGCCTTCTTCAGATAAAGAAAAATTACTTGCAACAGCTTATAATAACGGAAAGGAGGTAAAAGGTAAATATCATATTTATCCTGAAAAAGCAGTAGCCGGTTTATGGACAAACCCCAATGATCTGGCAAAATATATCATCGAAACACAATTGTCATTAGCAGGCAAATCGAATAAAGTTTTATCAAAGCAAATGTCTGTAAAGAGAATTGAAAATAATTACGGTGTGTTTCTGAATGATTTCAAAGGCACAAAATATTTCGGACACAGTGGTGGGAATGAAGGTTTTGTGTGTTATTATATTGGAAGTGTTGAAGACGGAAACGGTCTGGTTGTAATGACCAACGGTAATAATTTTAAACTCATCGATGAAATTCTTTTAAGTATTGCCAGTTTGAACCAATGGAAAAATTATCCCATAGAGCCTCAAAAAGAATCCATTGCCTTAACCATCAGAAAGGAATGTTTAAAAAATATTGACAAAGGAATTGCGTTGTACCACGAACTAAAAAAGAAAAATCCCAATGCCTACAACTTCTCCAATGAAAACGAACTCAACGAGCTTGGCTATGAATTTCTAAGAGACAACCAATCAGAGGCAGCTCTTAAGATTTTTAACTTAAATGTCAATGAGTTTCCAACGTCAGGAAATGTGTATGACAGCCGTGGTGAAGCTTATTTTAACAAAAAAGAATATACCTTATCAAAAAGCGATTATCAGAAATCATTGGAACTTGATCCTACCAATCAGAATGCAAAGGAAATGATTTTGAAAATCAACCAACTTTTGACTATCCAAAAATGAATTACACTTTTTACGATGTAATGACAGTAATCTTTGATACAATATCAAAATGACAAACAAAAAATCCCGGATTAACCGGGATTTTCATTTCTTATATTTACATTTATTTGATCTCTACAGGAACTGAGATTTTATCCCAATCCATTGTAAATCCATTATTATTTACTTTATAAACTAAAGCTTCCTGTGTTGCTGGTAAAGCCTTTGTTTTTACATCCACACGTAAAGCATCTTTAGCTTGTTCATATTTATAAGCACCCCATTGTTTTGGCTCTTTGTTAAAAATCGCTGTCCAGATTCCGCTTTGTTTAGGGATTAAGAAAAAGCTGTATTTACCTGCAGGCAGTTTTTTACCCTGAACGGTAATATCTTTATCCGTTTCGAAAGTAGTAGCTTCATTAGCACCTGCACGCCAAACTTTATCATAAGCTTCCAAACCACCCCAGATTGTACGTCCTTTTACAGAAGGACTGCTATAGGCAATTGTAATATTTGCATCTTTCACTTTTCCTGTAGCAGTTGCCGGAGGGCTTGCAGGTTTTTTAGTTTCCTGTGCAAAGGCGTTTACTGAAAGCGTCACTGCTGCAAAAAGTACAGTAGCAGATTTAATCATTGTTTTCATAATATTTTATTTGTTTGTTTTTGTTATTATTTGCTTACGAATTTACTGTTTTCTGCTTATAAAACAGCAATCCGATTGCTGAAAATACAATCACCGCTGCTGCCCCGATTACATTAAGCCAAAGAAAAGAAACAATATCAAACTGATAAACGGTAATCACAGCAATTTCCGATAAAATGGCAGCAATAAATACATTCGGGCCATTGATCTTTTTGTAATAAAATGCAACCAGGAAAATTCCCAATATCGGACCGTAGAAAAGAGAGCCCAATACATTAACCGCTTCAATAAGTGAACCCATCTGCGTAGCAAACATAGCTACACCGATGGAGAAAATACCCCAGGCTAAAGTGTGCAGGCGGCTGTACTTCAATTCGGTTTTTTCATCAGGAAGTTCTTTTTTAAATAGTAAATGAACATCTTTTAATGAGCAGGCAGCAAGGGAATTCAGTGCGGCCGAAATGGAACCCCAGCTGGCCAGAAAAATGACAGCAAACAGTAAACCGATCATTCCTACAGGCAAAGTATTTTTTACGAAATAAAGGAAAATGTAATTCGTATCCGTTTTCTCTGTAGTATAGTTTGAATGATTGATAGCTTCCTCTACCCTGCCGTGAAGTTCTTTTACTTGGGTTTGAGTATTTTTAAAATCCTGAATTGTTTTTTGAAGTTGTGGAGAATGAGTTTCTTTCAGCTTTAGAATTTCTTTCGATTCTGCATTAAATTTTATTTGTAAATCCTGATGCTCTTTTTCAAAAATGGCAGCCTGTTCAGGTTTTGCCTCCTTTAGATGTTGATAAGAACGTTCATTAAAATAAATCGGAGCAGGTTTTAGAGAAAAGAAAGCGAAAAGCAAAGCACCAATCAAAAGAATAGCAAACTGCATCGGAATTTTGACCAATCCGTTCAATAGCAGACCCATTTTTGCATTGGTATTATCTTTGGCGGTAATATACCTCCCGACCTGGCTTTGGTCTGTACCGAAGTAAGAAAGCGCCAGAAAAAAACCACCAATTATTCCACTCCAGATATTGTATTTATCTTTCCAGTCGAATTCTGTTGTGATCACATTAAGCTTCCCTGATTTCCCTGCCAGATAGAGGGCATCATTAAAGCCAATTCCATTTGGCATATTTTGAATAAGTAAATACCCTGCAAAAGCCATTGTTCCAAGAATAATAAGAAACTGTAATTTCTGGGTATGAGCGATCGCTTTTGCTCCTCCAATATAAGTGTAAATCAACAGAATACCGCCTGTTAAAACATTCGTTAAATAAATATTCCAGTTTAAAACGCTTGATAAGATGATACTCGGGGCGTAAATACTAATTCCCGTTGATAAACCTCTGGAAAAAAGAAAAAGTAGTGAAGTGAGTACCCTTGTTTTTTTATCAAAACGGTTCTCTAAATATTCATAAGCAGTATAAACATTTAAGCGCTGAAAAATCGGGATGAAGGTGATACAGATCACAATCATCGCCAAAGGCAAACCAAAATAATACTGAACGAAACGCATACCATCCGTATACGCCTGGCCTGGTGCTGAAAGAAATGTAATGGCACTTGCCTGCGTGGCCATAATCCCTAAAAGGACAATATACCAGGGCATTTTGTTATCTGCTTTCAGGTATGATTCGTTGCTTTTTTGGCCACGGCCGATGAATACGCCGTAAACGACCACCGCCACAAGTGTAACAATAAGAACGGTCCAATCTATATTACTCATGCCCAGAATTTAGTAAACCCATAATAAAATACAATCTGTACTACTAATGCAACTGCTAATAATATGTACCAGATATTCCAGTTTTTAAGTTGTTTGTTCATCAGTTTTTCTGTGCAGATAAAAAGTTTAAAAATAAACGTGCAGCTCCCACATTTCCTGCAGGCAACTGTCTGAAAAATGCCAACGGTGTATAAATAAAATTACCTTTCCCGTATTGGGCATATAAAGTTGATCCCTGAAGAGGCTCTTCATCCGTATCATGCATTTCAAAAAGCGGTTCATACGCTGCATCCCATTGAGCAGGAAAATAGGCACCCCTTTCCTGTACCCAGCCTTTAAAATCATCCGCAGTAATTTTATTTGGAAAGTTCAGTAATTTATGATTGGGATTTAAAAACGTAACTGCAGCATTTTCTTCTGTAACACGCTTATTGGCAATATTGAAATTGTACATTCCCAATTTGTCAACAGTGGTATCCTGGTTGGTATTATACTGCATCACCAGATTACCTCCGGCTTTGGTATAGGACCATAAAAAAGGCATCCAGCGGCCCAGCTTTTTCTCAGTGTTATTAGCACGAACACCCAATACGATGGCATCATATTGTGATAGTTTGTTTTGATTACTGCTTCCATCGGATTCATCTATGTTTCCATAAAAATCTTCGTCTTTCAGAACATCTACCTGAATACCGGCAATGCGCAGAAACTCAGGAATGAAATCACCAGCTCCTTCTATGTAACCAATTTTTTTAATCTTCGTCTGAATATCAGCTTTCATTACGATTGCAGTTGCAGGCGCAAAATATTGTAAAGAAGGTAAATGCGGATACTGAATTAATACTTGCTTTTTATTGTAAACTACTCCATCTGCAACAAAACTGGCATCCAATGGCAAACGAGATGAATATATTGAGGCAAGCTTCGTTTTAGGAATAAGGTAATCGACGATAAAATCTTTCCCATTGAGCGAATTTACATCAGCGCTCCCTAATCGTTCTCCGCTATACATAAGATTCAAAACACCTTTATTGAACGGTTTGTTGGAATTCACTTTAAAATTTAAACTCAAATGTAAATCTTCATTTTCTTTAACCCAGTAAAGCGACTGTGTAAATTTCAGTTCCAATGCAGGAACAATGCGCAAGGCTTCAACTACATCACCACGCACCGGATCTAATTTCTTGAAAGATAAAGGAAGTTTAACCTGAAACTTTTCCGAACCGATTTTTAAACCCAGTAAAACATTCAGCGGTGATTCTGCCTCCGGTAAACCGATTAAAGTATCATTGGGAACGGAAAAAGTGGCTGCATTCACGGGAGGTTTTGCCAACCAGTAAGGTTCTGTGAGTGCTGCATCTGCAGGAATCTGAATATCATGCTGAATGGTAATTAAAGAATCTTTTGAGAGTTTTCTATTGAAATTTTCTGATTGAGTTAACCATTGTACATCTTCTAAAATAACAGGATTTGCAGCTCTTGATATCAGATTTAACCTGAAATTGTAATGATCTCCGGCAACCGCTTCAGCCTGATTGGTAACAACCTCACCCATAAACCCGGCACAGCTTAAAATGATATGGTCAAGAGATTTAATTTTATCGTTTTTCAGATCTCCATCTTTGAGTGCCATGACCTTTTTTCGTAAAGCAAGCAAAGCAGGTAAGCTGAGGTCTGGATTATTGAAATTGAAAGCAGAAATAATCTGATCTAATGATTGGTCAATATCAGCGTTTCCTTGTGAAGTCCAGGTTTTAACTACACCATCGAAAAGTGTTGTTTTTGCGGGCTCACCGATCACATGGGAAAAATATTCTGTTCTGATCCCGGCTACAGACTGCGTTCCTGCACCCTGGCTTTTATGCAAACTTCTGCTTAATCCGGCCAATTCACCATAGCCCATTCCCAGTTGTGCATCATATTGCCCAACGGTCACTTTCAGTTGATTTTCAGCGGTTGTATTCACCCCACCAAAGCGGAAAGTATTCCACAATACACGTTTTGGCTGCCACGCATTGACATATTTCAATTGATCCGGAAAAGCCGTTTTATTGCCTGCCAGCTTAAAAGCTTTTTCCGCCACCACAGCCGAAGCCGCATGTTGTCCGTGCCCTGCCGCAGCAGTAGGAGGAAAACGACAAATGATAACGTCCGGACGAAATTTACGGATTACCCAGACTACATCCGCTATGATGCTATTTTCATCCCATTGTTTAAAAGTGTCGGTAGTATTTTTAGAAAACCCGAAATCAATTGCACGGGTAAAAAACTGTTGAGCGCCGTCTAACTTTCTTGCCTCTAAAAGCTCATGTGTCCTGATTAAACCCAATGCAGCACCCTGCTCTGTGCCTAATAAGTTCTGCCCGCCATCTCCTCTGGTTAAAGACAGATAGCCCGTTTCTACATTTTGATCGTTGATCAGCCAGGAAAGTAATCCTGTATTTTCATCATCGGGATGGGCCGCAAGGTATAAAACTTTAGGCAGGTGTTTAAGGGTTTTGAGTTCACGGTAAATTTCAGATGATTTTGAAGGCCGAACCTGTTGAGCCGAACAAAAAACCGTATAAAAGCTAAGGACACATACAGTAATTACTTTTTTGAACATATGAATTTGCTTTGCGGGGCAAATATAAGTAAATCATCTTTCTTTCAACATTAAAAGAAAAACAACCTAAAAATTTCAAACAATGTATTAAATTTTTCTCAAAATAACAGAATAAATATAAAAACAACCAATACAAAACTCATTAATAATTCCACTTTAATGCAAGCTGGCTTCTACTCTAAATAACGGGTTCAAAAATGAAAGGTTTACATCATAAAAATCATAATCAACATCGCATCTTTTTCAATCAAATAATGTGATACAGCCCAAAAACAGAATTTGACATCAATAGTTCCAACCTCGTATTTACCATTTAAATCAAATAGAATATTACAAATTGGTTAATTTTTCACAATCACAAAGGTATTTTATTTTATTTTTCATAAAAAAGAGTTATATTTGACATGCAACATAAATCACTTTAATATGAAAACAAAATTTACACAAGTCTGTGCTCTCTTCATTTCCGGATTCTCATTTGCCCAAGTAGGGTTCAATACCACTTCACCCAAAACAACGGTGGATGTATCTGCTAAAAGAGATACTTCAGGGCTGATTACGGATAATACCCAAACATACGGATTACAGGCTCCGAGGCTTACAAGAGCAGAGCTTACAGCCAATACGGCCACGTATGGCAGCAACCAGAGCGGAGCATTAATTTATATTACAGACGTTACCGGTGGAGATACGGCAGGACAACGTGTAAATGTTACTGCAATGGGCTATTATTATTTTGACGGATCTGTTTGGCAAAGACTTACGCAGGCAACCAATGCTGTGGCTCCGGCTATTTCTGCATTACAATGTACTACAGCGTACTTAAATCCTTCTACTTATACTGCCGGTACTCCGTACAGCGGAAACCTGAGAATGACTTACAGTGGAGGAAACGGAGGTTCATATAATTCAGGAACTCCTTTTACAGTAAACGGGTTAACCTTCCAGCTAAGACCCGGAACTTTGGAGTTTGGGGATGGCGAACTGGTATTCTCGGTAAGCGGAACTCCTACCACGGCTAATGATATGACTCTTCCTATGACCAGTGCTACCGTCCCTTTCTTAACAGCAGCACAAAACTGTACTGCTACCGTGGGAAATACCAGCCGTGCAGATATTGCATCGGTAGCTGTGATGGGCTATCCTACCCTAACCACCGATCCCAACGGGAAACAAGCCTATACTTTCCCTCTTGCTACCCCGGATGGTAAATATTCGATCAGGGTAATATTTGATACGACAAGTGGTACAACCGCTGCAGTTCCTAATGTGCAATTATTTAATAATACTGGTGCTACCGTTAATCTATACTGGAATTATAATACCGAATATGGTGGTTATATCGGCTCTGCGGTAACCACCAACAATATTACTTCAGGAGTATGGGGCGGTATGGCAGACTCATCTGCTACCTGGTTTCCTCAAGGCACAGGAGCAGTTGGAAATGCTTACTGGGGGAATGTAGGAATTATAGATGGAGCCGGCGGCGGACCTGAGCATAGAAGATATACCTGGATAGACAGTAATTCTTCTTCAAAAACCGCTTATACCGCAACCATTATGGCAGGAGCGCCCACTAACGGCAGTGCCCAGCCCAACCTTTCTAAAATATTCATCAAGCTGGAGCAGGTAAAAGCTCAATAATATAATGCCCCTGAATAGACTGCCCCCAAAAA
The DNA here is from genome assembly GCF_002025665.1 of Chryseobacterium indologenes. Lineage (GTDB taxonomy): Bacteria > Bacteroidota > Bacteroidia > Flavobacteriales > Weeksellaceae > Chryseobacterium > Chryseobacterium metallicongregator. Next base: position 3,282,972 of record NZ_CP018786.1, read on the forward strand.
GTCAGACACTTTTTAGGGGCATTTTTTATTTTAATGGGTTTCAGCGATCTTCTTTTCTCTTTTTCTCTGAAGAATAAGGTGTGCGGCATCCAGCATTTTCACCGTATGGATGTACGGCATTACAATATTTCTTTCCGGTAGATTTTCATAGACACCCATTGAAAAATAGACGATTCCGGACATAAAATAATCAAATTCTTTGAGGGTGTAGGCGCTGAAGGCTTTTTTGAAAACCAGCAGAGGATTCCGGTATTCCTTCTCCGAAAGCAGACCAAGAACCCACGGGGAAATCTTTTCCGGCTGCGTATCGACCGTCCATTTCTTTTCCTTCAGCATCATGAGATAGCCTGCCCGGATCAACGACTTCATCGACTGGTGAAACTCAAAAATCACCGCCGGATCTTCATTGATCCAGCTATTTCTTTTTACCGCATAATTCATAATGTTACTAAGCCTTTCCTTGGAAACATCCAGCTCATTGAACTGAAAGAAAGTTTCCATCAGCTGTAGCCCAGAGTGTTTTTTATCTGCCCGAAATTGGGGATCAAAATCCTTTTTTGTCTTTTTCATTGTTGTATTTTTTATAAAAGTAATAAAAAAACAAATAAAACACATATATGTGTTTATGAGAAATTATAGAAAGTCCAACATTTACTAAATGTATAAATGGGAAATAGAAGAATTAAAATTTCAAATTGGAAAGCTTATTCAGTTATATAGGCTTAAAAAGAGACTTTCACAGTTTCAACTTGGAAATGAACTTAATATCTCAAGTAACCATGTTGGTAGGATTGAAAGAGCTGAAACAAATCCAACCATTGAAAGTCTTGTCACATTCTGTAATTTTCTTGAAATTGATCTATTACATTTATTTACAAAACTCAATGAAAAAGAGGTAAAGAAGATTGAAAGTGAGATCGCTCAGCTACAAAAAGAGTTTAAAAATCAAAATAAGAGAAAATCCTGACGAAAGTTGGGATTTTTTTTGTGATGAAATTTTCATAATATTTAAAAATTTCCGTGAAAATACTGATTGAAAATTTTAAGGGGCTTTTTATTTTTAGTGTTTACGGAAAGCCGTAAGAAACTTAATTTATTGATTTATACATTTGAAAAGTTAGATCAAGCTTTAACTAAGATTAAGTCTTAAAATAAATGCCCAAACTTTAAGAAAAAATCTAACAGAATTGCAATAGGAGATTATGATGAGTTAGGATTTATCGTTATCATTAAATGCAAAGGATTTACCATATAAAACATTAACAATGAATGAATTAATTGAAATTTTTTTCAATCACTTTTTTACACATAAAATATCTAAAATATTAGCTGAAATTATAAATGTTGGTGCCATTTGTACTGCAATCACCTTTATTACTAAATATTTTTATAATTTATTTTTAAAAAGAAAAAACAATCTTAGTCTTAAACCTTACTATACCAATACAGTTCTACAATCTGCTAAGAAAAAATATATCCGTTCAAAATGCCAAAATATTGACCCATCAAACGAAATTGAATACAATAACAATTTTGCTTTTGCGGTCCGTGAGGACTTACTGAATTTTTTTTTAAAGAATGTTTTTAGAATTAAAGATCCTGAACAGAAATACTATTTAATTTTAGGAGATGCAGGTATGGGGAAAACTACTTTCCTTCTAAACCTATTTAGACTTTATAACAAAAACATTAGACAGCTTATTTTTTCAAATGAAAAAATGAAGCTTTTACCTCTAGGAGAAAGTTTTGATGAATTAAAAAAAATAATTTCTGAAATTCCTGAGCCAGAACAAACTATATTGCTATTGGATGCACTTGACGAATCAAATCTTTTTTTTCACGAACAGACAAATAACTACTCCTTATTTCTGGATAAATTAATAAATTCAGTCTCTCATTTTAAACAGGTAATAATCACTTGTAGAACTAATTTTTTTATAAATGAAAAAGATGAACCATTTGAACTAAAAATAAAAAAATACAATACAGAAGGCAATGGTTTTCACATCATTAAAAAGGTTTACCTTTCACCATTTAATCAAGCCGATGTTAATAAATATCTAAATAATACGTTCCCTTTATGGGAAATTGAAAAGAAAGAAAAGGCAAAAAAAATTATTCTGAGTACAAAAGATATTTTCTTCCGCCCTATGTTATTATCCTATATTGATGATTTGGTAAAATTAAATAGAAATGACTTTTTAAAATTTGAAGTATATGAAACATTAATAGAAGCTTGGATTAATAGAGAATCTAATAAATATCTTGAAACTGAAAGATATATTTTTAAAAATAATTTGTATCTATTTACATATGAGTTAGCAATATCTATTTATAATAACTATAAAGAAAATGGGTATTTTATTAGTTTTGAGGAATCACAAGCAATTGCATTAAAAAATAATATCAATTTAAATGAATTAGAAATTCGCAGCAGAACACTTTTAAACAGAAATTCAAATGGCGATTACAAATTTTCACATAAAACAATACTCGAATGTATTTTATCTTATTTTTCTTTTCTATCAAGAAAAAATATTGGCTTAGATGAATATGAAATCTTTTATGATTTAGAAAATTTTGATTTTGCAAAGGGTTTAGTTGAAGAATTACATCTTAATTATAAGTACAATTTCAAGCTTCCAAATTTTTACGATAGTGATATGATTGCAAATGAACATATTTCTAAAGTAATTAAAGAAAGATACAAAAATAATAAACCTACAATAGTCTGGCAAAATGGATTAAAATATAGAGTTCATTTGCAAGATATTGGATAACTTGCTACCTGCTCACTAGATCTCTAAAGTCTCCTGACTTTGGAGCAAGTTTAGAAAATGATCTCATTTACTAACTCAAAATCAGGAGGCTTTGTACAGCAGATAACCTATGACTTTAGTTCATCTAATAATTCAGGTATATCCTCATGAGTTTCATACCAAATTACTGTAATACCCAACTCACGCATTAAATCCTCATTTAATTTATGATGATCTTCTAAGAAATTTTTAGCTGCTTCTAAATTTTGGACCATCTGCACTTTATCTTCTCCATCCTTTTTATCATAACAAAAGCTATTATGAGAAATCCTTCTTATAATTGCAAAATGCCTGGGCTTATCCAAATTCTTTGCTGATATGTCTAATAACCTTCGAAGATTAGGATCCGCCATTGAAAGACCGATCATTAAACAGTTATTATCTCTAAGATTACTTAATTGCACAAGATTAGACCAATGATAAGCATCAGTATAAATAGTATGATACCCCTCTTCTGAAAATACGAGGGTACTATTCTCTAGATTAGGATATTTCTTTCTATCTTCAGGTAAAAAACCATGAACATGATATATAGGTAGATCCTCGGGATCACAGAAATCATTGTCCATATATATACTATGATGTCTTATTTTTTTTTCCTTCAAATTTCTTTCCAATAAATCATCAAAATTGTAGGTAACTACTGACTTCACTTTTGCTCCAGTTCGAGTAGGCATACATAAATTACTAATCGACTGAATCAAAGCTGAATCAAGCTGTTTTGTTGTATCTCTTAACTTATAAAGATTTTCAGTAATGGCTGTAATGAAATTTGAATCTATCTTAGGGTTTTTAATTAAGGCCTTTCTCAAATACCTAGCAGCTCTCAGCGCAGAGGTTTCATCTACTTGATTAAGTCTTAAAACTATTTCCTTAATATCAGTTTCTTCAATTTTTTTATCGCTTTGAAATTCATTCGATAAATATGAAACAAATAACGAATTTAATAGAGTATTCCAATCTGCCATCCCTGCACTACTCGAAACACCAGCCCCCAAAAACATACTAAATTGACCTTTTGTATATAATTCCCTCAATTCATCCAAACGTTCTTGTCTTTCCTCCTTCCAATCTTTGGAAGTAACATTTATAGCATTTTCTAGTCTTTTTTCAAAAATATTGTTCGCAATAATATTGGCATCCTTCCGATGTTGATAAATCACATTATTAATTTTTTCGGTACCCCATAAAGATATCTGTAGTCCAGAATGGTCATGCCCAGTTATTAGATGTTTCGTTGTTTTATCTTCATTAAGGATAGTCCAAATTGGAGAAATTAAAACTAAATTTTTTATCTCTTTACCGTTTGGTGACTTTATTCTAAGTTGCAGGAACTTATCTATAAGTGCGTTAATTCTTCTTTGACTGAGAGTAGGTTTTATTTCTATAAGTGTCCCACCAGAAAAGTCATCAAATCCATCCTCAGCAATAGCATCCCCCAACGTATTATTTATAATCTGGAATGGCTTACCTTGTGCTTCAACATGTATTTTCAATAAGCTTATTATAAATGTCTCTATAGAATAATAGTCTTTGTGACTATCAAGAAAATCCTCTATTTTCATGGTTGTTATTTGAGTGCAATCTACAAAATAATAGATTATCTAATCATCATATTAAAAGATTATTTGTCTGTGATTTCAAGCCTTACCATTTATATCCCCGCTCTCCAAAGTCTCCTGACTTCGGAACAAGTTTAAAGAAAATGGTTTTATTATCAGCCTAAAATCAGGAGTATTTTCATAACTGAAATCAAAACAAACTGCAAGTCTGTATTGTTTTAGGATTTACCTTATTTTTCCACCATCTTCCCTCTACGATTTTGTGCCTTGCTCAACCGAGGCTTTCTGTAGAATCTGTATGGCTCCGGTAGAGGTATTTCCATAGAGCTGAATATAAATATCATCGCCATTTGTTCTTCTGATGACATATACTTTTACGGGTTCATTCCAATAATCTATAGAACCTTCCTCGCCAAAGTATTTGGCATCTTCTTTTATTCTGTCAAGCTCTGGCTGAGAAACTTTACCATCAAATATTTTTACACCGCCTGCTTTTGTAATAGCATCATCATAGCTTTTCAAAAAATAGGGCAATGACCATTCTTCCTTGTTACTTTTCCCGTTGACTACATATGTTTTCCATACTTTTCCTTCTATGGGCGTCATTACGCCGTTAAGTGGAAAATACAGCATGTCAAAGCTTCTTTGTACTGGTTTGTTTTGAAAGTCCAGTCCTTTAGGAAAACTGAAAAAGGGAAAATCACCTACTTCAGCGGTGGAAACCGGCACAGCGTTGATGTCAAATTGAGTAGTTTCTCCGGGAGATTTTTCTGCGGCTGTAGTATTTCCTATGGCGACAGTGTCCTTAGCTGCCTCTGTTTTCTGTTCAGCCTTTTTGTTGCAGGCAGCAAGCAAAGCGCCCATGGATAGAATAATCAGTGTCTTCTTCATTGTAATAAATTTAGTTTTTAGGTGTCTCATTTTTTTAAAACAGTGAAGGATAAAACAATACGAATCTTTCTTCATCAGAATCGTTCTGTATATTTTTATCCTGTACTATTTTTGCGGCACTAACTTACAAATAAAAATAAGGATAGGAAATCCCTATTTTTAAGGAGTTTAGTAAGTGAAAAAAATATACTGATGATATTTGACGCAGAGATTTTTATTTTTGTAATTGTTGATTTTTAAGAAAGCAAAGTGTAGACTCAACCTTGTTGATTCCTCGAAGCGTATGGATAAACACACCGCTTCATGAGCGACGAAGTCGAAGCATTGAGCTCACTTACAATACAACGAAATTATCAATGGACTTTGCGTTAAAAAAATTCCAGTAATGATCTGATGAAAGGTCTAAAAACTTATGCCTTCCTAATTACCCCGCTCTCCGAAGTCTCCTGACTTCGGAGCAAATTCAAAGAAAATAACCTTATTTCATCAGCTTAAAATCAGTAGATTTTCCGTTGCAGTATTTAAAAACAAAAAAATCCCAGTTTTCTTTGGGATTTTTAAGCAAGTCTTTACTGATCTGAAGCTTCCTAGCTATTTCAAAGTAAATGAAAGCTAATAAGCAAATCCAAGTCTGTTTTTAACATGCTTACTTTCTTCCTCTCTTAATTTCTGATTGGTCATGATCTCATGTTCTTTATTTTTTTGGATAACCTTAAACCAATGTATTGCAGGAATCAGCCCGTTGGAATGTAATTCAAGCCTGATGATGAATTCATCTGTCGGCTTTCGATGATTATTAATATATTGACTAAGTACAGCTGGCTTCACATCAACCTCAACAGCAAAGTCCTTATCTTTTTTATCTTGTCTGCTAACATACTCATTTAAAAAAAAGCCAAAACTAAAAGCTTCCAAATATTGGCTGCTATCTATATAGTCTTCCAATTGAAACTTTAGCTGTAACAATCTCGAATACATTTTTTGACTATGAGTACGATTTTCAAACTGTTTGCGACGAGCTATCCAAAAGTCCTTCTCCTCTTTTTTCTCTTTCGCATTCAAAATTCGATCTGCAGGAAAGATAAAAGCATCCGCAAGTTCTTCACTTGTAAATTTTGAAAAATCTGTTTCCTTAATTTCCTTCCTGTTTGTCTTCATAATATTCCTGAATTAATTTTAGTGAATTTTCTCCTTCAGTGATCAAATATATTTTGGTTGACTGTAGTCCATATTGTTGTATATAATGCTTTTCAAGCTTTGTTTTTGGCTTTAAGCATACATAGCCTTCAAATCCTTTTTTAAATGCTTCTCTGCATGCAAATGCAATAAGGCAGCCTGCAATCCGGCTATAATTTTGCGATTTACCTACATTTTCTTTAGAAGCTGCCAGAAGTCTGATTTCCAAAGCATAATCCTGTGGCCGCTCTTCTATTGATAGCAGCCCCATAGGTTCTTCTTTCTCCTCTACTGTCAATTTATAGACATGAAAGTTTTTTTCTTTGTTCCAATTAAAATCAAATCGCCTGGTTTTATTAATTTTCGAAATTTCAGCAGCATCAATTCTAGTTATTGTTGCAGTCTGTTTCTTACCCGTAATTTTATTTAATACGTACATTGCTTAACAAATATACAAAAAAAAGTTTACATTATATGTAAACTTTTTCCTAATTAATTCTTTTCAATTAGCTTACTCAACTTCAATAAAGTTATTACCCGCTCTCGAAAGTCTTCTATTTTAAAGCAAATAAGCTTAAACCAAGAAACTTTGCACAGCATAAATAAAACCACTTATGCTTTTCTAATTGTATTCCGCGTAAGATAAATATAATTAAACATACAAAACGTCGCCACTGCCCCGAAAGTATGCCATAAGAAGTGGGTTCCGAAACTGAACCATTCCCATTTGTCAGCGATGCGGAAGGTCAGGGCAAAAACAAACGATAGTACAGCAAAGCCTACCCATTTGCCAGCTTTCCATTGGGTATAGATCAAATACCTTATTACTGAGAAAACTACCAATGAGGCCATGATTGCATAATTGACGTTGATAAAAAGAGAAGGGTTATCTACCAAAATCCAGTTTCTTAAACCAAACATCAATATCAGATATCCCAGAACCATTGCAACAGCATAGTACCATCTGGTGCTCTGGGTTACAAAATAAAATCCGGCAGAAAGGCATAACAACATAATGGGCAGCCAATCCATCATGATAAATACCGGCCATTGTCTGAATGAATGATAAACAGTTCCTCCTATGGCACCAATGTATAATAAAACTAAGCAGTAGGTTAAAAAAGGATATTCTTTAAAATTATCCTTTATTTTAAGGGTCCAGAAAATGGCTATGGCTAAAAAAAATACGGCAGTTATTGCATTTAATGGCTCAGGGAAAAACTGAGTCATATCTGTTTCTTTGTATAACATGCCTCCGTCCGGAGGTATTAGGTTTATCGGCATTGTCTTTTTTTATATTAGTATTTATAGGCAAGGTCAGCGTGCAAAATATAAACACAAGCCTATTTCTAAACATTACTAAAACCTATATACTATTAAACTTCCTCTAAATATAGACAAAATTATGGCATCATATGCCTGGATATGCCGATTCTATTTTATAAAAATGTTAATTCTACTCCTTTATACCCATCAACCAGATTGATGATAAAACACAGATTACTTATATTCCTGATTCATCAAGACCATTTGGGCTATTTACTTCTTATTACAACTTCTTTTACTCCTCCTTTTGTCAGAATTATAGAATTGTAAAGACCTGCACTATCTGGAATGAATTCAACGGTTCTGTCATTATTATCTGCTCTGAAAAATTTGGTTTTAGATTCTGGGATGAGCTCCATCTCCACACTGTTAAAATAAAGTTTACCGTCAATTTTCAATATGTCTATTTTATCATACTTACCGATATATTGATCGTATAAATTGGGGTCTATTTCAACCCGATAATGTTTGTAAGGAAGCTCAACTTCTTTTCCCAATGCAATGGCGGAAAGTCCATAACTTATAATATAGGAAAATGATTCATTATTGGAAAGTACAGTCACGAAAAGCTTGTCGTCCGTAAAGCGGTTAAAAGAAGTCATTGTCCCGAAAAAGCCTCCATCATGAGCAATCAATTGATGCCCGTGATTGTAAAACGGATTGATTACAAAGCCATACCCCCAATTTTCAGCGCCATAGGGACTAAACATGAGTTTCTTCATCTGTGCAGAAAGAATATTTGTTCCATATAAGGCTTTATCCCATAAGGCCAGATCTTCAACTGTGGAATAAACACCATCATGCCCTACATTAATTTCCCAGTTGATATAGGGATTATGAATAAGCCCGTTTTCTGTGTGATAGTAAGCCTTTGCTTTTTTTTCAACAATCGATTCGTTATTACTAACGCCGGTATTCTTCATTCCTGCTTTTTCAAATATGTTCTTCTTTAAGAAAACAGCATACTTCTCACCTGACACTTTTTCAATGATCTTAGCCAACAAATAATAGCCGATATTGCTGTATCCGCTTTGAGTTCCTGGAGAAAATTCATAAGGCATTTTCTTTATTTTGACATAAGCAGAATCTTTATCCATCGAGCTTAAGGCTATTTCTTTAAAACCCATAGCCAACCCCGAGCTATGCGATAATAACATATGGATTGTAACACTATCACCCTTGGGGTAATCTGGTAAAAACTTACTCAGTTTATCATCAAGAGATAGTTTTCCTTTTTCAATCAATAGAAGTATAGCCGTGGCGGTAAATTGTTTTGTTACTGAGGCCAATTGAAATTTAGTATCTATGGTATTTTTAATATTCCACTCATAATCTGCCAAACCGTACGCTTTTTTTAGTAAAACCTGGCCGTTTTTCGATACAAGAACAGCTCCGCTAAAATTATTTATTTCAACCTGAGCCTGCATATATTTTGCAAGATTGGCTGACACATCTTTCTGCCCGAAAATAAGAATTGGGAATAAAAGTAATATTAGGATTGGCTTCATAAACTATTGAATGATATGATTAAGCTGCAATGATACTACATAATCCATCATCATCATTGTATTTTTGTAAACCCTGCTAGATAAACATCCATTTTATGAATCCTTTTTCAAGTGTTGTTATTTTTGAAAAAAAGATTTTTGGTGTAAAACCTGTTAATTTTTTAAAATCCCTGATCATGTGTGACTGGTCAAAATAATCCAGACTATAAGACAATCCCGCTCTATTTCCATCTTCAAGCTGACTTTGAATGGCTGCCCTGAATCTGATGATTTTTTTGAACTGCGAGGGTGTTTTACAAATATGCTGATCAAAATGCTTGTTGATCGTTGTTCGTGACCTGCCCGTTGCAAAAGACAATTTCGTCATAGACTGATTGATATTATTCGTATGGAACATTTCGGTGAGTACTTCTGTCAACAGGGTATTCTCAAACGGGCGAAATTTTGAAAGCCAATATGATTCTAATGCCTTGATTTTTTCTCCCGGATCTTTTGTGGAAAGAATAGCAGCCATAGTTGCTTTATAATCCTCATATGGACTAAAATCCGGAAAACTCCCCTCTGAATAATCTCTTAAATCATTCGGTATAAAAGCATTGATTCCCAATGGCTTGAAATAGGTAGTAATTTCATTGATTACGCCTTCATAGCTCACCAATACCGGTTCATTAAAATCGCTTACCAGATTGGTTTCAATTGGATTCGATTGGCAGTATCTGGTTGTTATTTTATTTTTAGTGACCAGAGTTTCCGTGTTCTCACTAGCAGTGACAATGGTATAGATGCTCGGAAAGGTAAAGTAAGTAGCTGAGGGTTCTTCAGAGGTCTGCTCGAGAATATAAAAGCATTCAATATATTTTTTTAGTACAGGGTTTTCAGGTCTATAGATTTTTATGGTCATCCTTTTTGGCTTTTAAATTTATGTGAATCCAGCTCAATTAGCCAATATTTTTTTTCCTGGATTATAAAAGGAAAGATACAAACTAAAATGCTCAACAGAATTCAAAACAAAACAGATTTGGGATTTGTTTTTATAACTATTCACAAATCGGTAAATTGTTTCTTTCTTCCAGTAATATGTTTCGTTGATGAAATAACTATTTTTTTATTTTTGAATAAACATTACAATGATAAAATCATACAACATACCTTCTTTTCTAAAGTACATTAATGTAAAAGGCTCCAATAGTGATACTATTCAGGTTATTCATTATGATGAACATAAGAATTTACTTTTAAAATCAGCCCCTGTTGAGCTTGAATTTTATGTAATAGCAATCAAAAACAATATTGCCGTACAGCCACCTGTTAACGAAATGTCAAGTTCAAGTCTTTTCCTTGACAGACCTGGAAATAATATGGAATGGGATCTGGAACATCCATTTGTAGGATATGGAATTTTTGTTAATCCAAAACTGCTTGATAAATTTGCAAAAGATTATACATTTACAGGCTATACACGCCATGAAGCTCTATTTTTGACTGACCGAGAAAGTAAAGTCTTGTATGATCTTTTTATAAAAGCTTATGAAGAATACCAGCGGGAAGACTTTTCTCAGGATGTTTTGGTTTCTTATGCTGTGCTTATACTTTCCTACACTCAGACTTTTTATGAACGTCAGTTTGAATCAAGAAGCAAAATTTACAATAAAGTAGTAGCGGATTTTTATAAAGATCTGGATTGGTACTTTGGAAAAGATAATACTATAGAAACATTTCCCTCGGTTGCCTATTTTGCAGACAGAGTACATCTTTCTGTCAATTATTTTGGAGATGTCATTAAACATTTCACTGGCCAGCCTCCCATAGAACACATTCAGCAATATATCATACAATCAGCAAAAACCAAATTACGCGAAACCAAGCTTAGTATTAATGAAATAGCTTATAGTTTAGGTTTTGAATACCCTACCTATTTCACCAGATTTTTTCGTAAAAAAACAGGCATCTCTCCTAAGATATTCAGAAATCAGTAAAATGTTTCTGTTTTAAAGTATTTTGTTTTCAAATATAGCATCATAGCCAGCCTACCTTTGTCTTATCAAAATGAAAAAACATTTATAAGATAAAATATTTAAAAATGAAAAAATCAGTAAAATTCAAAGCATTGTATTGGGATATCGCAGCAGATCTATTATTCCCACCAGATTTCGATGAAAACAAAAAATATCCTACTATCATAAGCACCCATCCTATTGGAAGCTGTAAAGAACAAACTTCAGGAAATGTATATGGACAAGCATTTGCTGATGCAGGGTTTGTAGTATTGGTTCCGGATGCTTCTTTTCAGGGAGAAAGTGGTGGCGAACCTAGATTTTTGGAAGATCCATCATTTCGGGTAGAAGATTACAGTTATGCGTGCGATTATCTGGTAACCCTTCCATTTGTAGATGAAAAAAGAATTGGAGTTTTAGGTATTTGTGGTGCAGGAGGTTATTCTATTAACGCTACAATGAAAGAGCGTCGTATCAAAGCGGTTGCAACAGTAACTGGAGCTAACTATGGTCGTGTAATGCGTGAATTTGGCGATCCGATCGCCAATCTTGAAGCGATTGCAGAACAAAGAACAGCAGAAGCCAGAGGAGCCGCTTTGAGAATTGACCAGGGACTTTACCCTACTTATGAAATAGCTAAAGAAGCCAATGCCAACATTGACCTTCTGGAAGCTACCGAGTATTATCGTACCTCTCGTGGTGAAAGTGCCAATGGGGTAAACAAGACATTATTTTCCCATAATGCTGCGGCCCTCACCTGGGATGCTTATAATCTTGCCGAAAAATTGTTGACTCAACCGTTATTGGTGATTGTAGGAAGCAAACCAGGAGCTTTCGGAGCATATAGAGATGGATTTGAGATTGTTCGCCGTGCTGCTTCTAAGAAGAAAGAATTGGTAGTTGTTGAGGGTTGGTCACATTATGATCTCTATGACAAACCAGAACCTGTAAAAATTGCATTGAATAAGCTCATCCCTTTTTACAAAGAAAATTTATAATTAAACAGCAATAAATCGGATTCTTTCTGACTTCGTTGTTTAAAAATAACATACTGTACTTCTGGTATCAAAAGGTATAGCGATCAGATTTATCCGGAAAAGCTAGTTATACAATTAGCTTTTCTTTTTTACCTACATTTGGAATCGAATGAAGAGTCATTAGGAATTAAGTCTCAACACATCACAAATAGACTGAAAATATGAGAATTGCAATATTCGGTGCTCACAAAGTTGGTAAAACCACATTAGCGGAAGAACTTCTGGAGAATCTTCCCGGATATAGATTTGAAACAGAGCCTTATTATCAGCTGGAGTCTTCAGGTTATGAATTTTCAGAAGATCCGAATGCTGAGGATTTCATTGAGCAGTTTAATTATTCAACCCATCTCATTTCCCAAAGCGGAGACGATGTGATATTTGACAGATGCATTATTGATATCTTAGCCTATCTTCATGTTCTTGATCCCCACAGAAATATTCAGTCGCTTTTTGAAAAAACTCAGGCCATGGTTTCCGAAATTGATCTTTTTGTATTTGTTTCCATTGAAGAGCCGGATATGATTTCCATTCAGGAGATAGATCTGCCAACACTTAGACGTCAGGTTAATGACTTGCTCCATGATTGGATTGATGATCTGGGAATAGAAACAATCAAAGTAAGGGGTACATTATCAGAACGGAGAGATCAGGTACTTGCTAAAATCCCATCATAAAATCAACTCTATAAAAACAAAAATCAGAGCAGAAATGATCTGCTCTGATGGATATTTGATTAGCAATTATTTAAAAACCTGTTATGATTTATCTGAAAAAAGAACATTTTTCTCTGTTACTGTTTTTTCAGTCTTATGATTCACATACACAGGTATACCGCCTACCCAGGTTTCCAATACCGGAATGTCTCTCATTTTCATATACTGTAATGAAGGTGTATTCAATGAAAGAGGATCCTGTTCCAAAATAACAAAATCAGCAAAGTAACCTTCATTTAACGATCCCACCCATTTATCCGCATAACACTGCCAGGCAGCATCATAAGTAACGGCAATTAAAGCCTGCTCCGGAGTAATACGTTCAGCACTGTTTAAAACTTCAATATCATTTGGATTTTTTTCCATGATTCTGGTAATGGATTGTTCCATCATTCTTAGAGGACCTAATGGACTCACCTCATTGTCGCTGTGAAGGGTAATTCTCATACCGGCAGCAAGCGTTGAACCACAAAGGTCAAGCATTTGAGCCTTTTCTCCGAATATCACTTCTTTAAAAGCATAACCCCAGTAGCCTACGTGACCAATCAGGAAACTTGGTGAAACACCCATTTGAAGCATATTGGTAATTTGCTCCGATGTCAGCAGTGAACAGTGTTCAATACGGTTACGAAGCTCCGGGCCTCTATATTGAGCAAGTGTACGTTGATAAGCATTGATAGCAAATGTTACCGCCTGATCTCCATTAGCATGAACCATCAGCGGCCAGCCTTTTACTGCTACCACACTGTTGATTAATGTATTATAGCTTGGGGGAATCGTATGGGCAGGAATACCTGTCTGCGGGAAATTAAACACTCCTGTATTATTGGCAGGATTACACAGATAAGGAGCACTCTGATAACCCGTCAAACCTTGGTTGGAACCATCTGAAACCACTTTAATATGTCCATTATATACAGGTTTATAGTGCTCCGGCTCTTTATAAGGTTCCAGTTTATCCACATCTTCCTGGCTGGAACATAGATAAGCACCTCCTGTTCTTACCAGCTCAGGGTGAGTCTCAAAATATTTGGTTAAAAGTGTTTCAGAACCTTTATTCAGTCCGGCATCATACATAAAAGTAACCCCTCTTGAATTGGCTGTATTGAAAAGATTGGTAAGATATCTGTTAATCTCTATGCTCATCGCAATGATCTGCAGCTTTACCGTCTTCAATGCAGGAGTCATCTGTAAGCCTTCCTGCAGCTGACCTTTAGTCTCAGCAATATAATTTTCAACGGTTTTATACTCGTCACTGATATCAGAATTATGTTTAAATACATATTCCAGCGCCTTGGTATTCAGATAAAGTGTATGCATGGAAGCACTTAACAACATCATCGGTGTAGTATGATTAATACTGTCAAGTAATATATTATCGATGGTTATTAACTCTTTTTTACCGTCTTTTTCCTTAAAAGGCATTAATGAAGGATCCAGTCCTCTACCTAAAATAACAGCTCCCGGAATTTTAGGAATATGATTGTTGATGATGGTTCCCACAGAGGCAAGGTCATATATGGCCTTTAAATTCTGTCCTTCAAAAGGACTTAGATCCAGCCAGCCCTGCATCATTGCAGTTGGAACCATATGAACATGGGGTTCTATAAGACCCGGAAGTAAAGTTTGGGTACCGGTTAATTCTTTTCTTTGAAACCTTTGATAGTGCTGTTTCATATACTCTTCTACCTGATCTTTTGTACCGGTTACCACTATTTTTCCATCAGCGATCCCAACAGATTCAACGGTAGCTGTTGATCCTCCAATCATAGGGCGGATGATTCCTCCGCTTACCATGAGAGTTTGTGGTTTTTCGTGGATAGCTTTTCCGGAACCCGGATTTATTTTTGTCATATTTTCTGCACTGAAAAGTTCTTCTTTAAGAACATCCAAAACAGGATTGTGGCAAGAGCAATGCATGCAGCCATGCATGTGATTGTGTGATTTTTCCATAGGAATAATTGGATTTAAGGATTTGTTTAAGCTTAATTTTGTTTGTATCGATTTTTAATTATGCTTTATCTTGATATATATAGAAATACAGGCCTCTCATCAGATGAGGCTTATTTGTAATTTAAATTAAAAAGGATTTTTTTAAGGTACTATGTCAGGTTGAATTTGGGAATGTGAATAAATTTCATATATTTTCATGTTTTAGTTTATTTCATAAAAATAATAAAAATATTCATTCAAAATATTTTTTATCACTAAATGTTGATTAAATTTCCATCTCTAAAATTTTAATTTACAGCAAGTTCCTATTTAATTCACAATTCCCTATTGTCATTCACCAATACTTCATCATGCACTGCATCTCAAGATTTTTGACTTAAAAACATCCTTAAATTCTTTTTACTCTTGTGAAATAACATGTTAAATATCAACTCCAGAAACCTTTAAATGATTACATTAGCAAAGAATTAAAATGTGCTGAGATTTCTATGAAAAATATGTTCTGTGTATTGCTCCTTTCAATGGTACAGCCTGTACTGGCACAAACCAAATTAGAAAAAGCAATTACCAATCTTGAGGATAATTACGAGCAGGAAAAAGTATATGTACTTACCGACAAATCACAATATGCAGCTGGTGATAAAATCTGGTTCAAAAGTTTTGTATTTGACGGATATAACCGCTCTGCATTATCCACTACTCTGTTTGTTGAGCTGTATAATTCTGATAAAAAATTAATAGACTGGAAAACAGTACTTCTTACGAATGGTGAAGGCAGCGGGGATTTTCAACTGAAAGAAGATCTTCCTGAACAGGTTTATTTTGTAAGAGCTTACACGCCATACATGACCAATTTTAATGAAGACTTCCAAATTGTCAAAACAATTCCGGTTTACAATCCAAACTCTACAGAATCATTGGTGATCGCCAAGAGTTCCGATTGGTCTGCCAAGGTATTTCCGGAAGGCGGAACTTTTATTAACGGCATGCCTACAAAATTTGCTGTAAGATTATCTTCCCATTCTTCTCTGCCGGAAAACTGGTCCGGAAAAATAATAGACTCTCAAAATCCCAACACTCCTGTCACTACATTTAAATCTTTTGATAAAAATGTTGCGTCTTTTAAAATAACTCCCGCGCCAGGAAAAAAATATCAGGCTATTATTCATGATAATGCAGGAAAGAGCCAAACTATAGATCTGCCACAAGCTGCAGACAGCGGTCTCAATATAGACGTTTCCAGTTCTAAAGAAGGAATCAAATACACGTTGAAAGGCGTTAACCTAAAACAGCAACTGCAGGGTTATAAAATTATTGGGCTCATCAATAACCATCTTGCTTACAGAGCCAACATCAACCATTTGACCAATGAAGCATCCAGCCTTATTCCTACAAAAATCAGTAGTGGTGCTAACGGTATCTTGCAATTGGTTATTCTTGATGATCAGGACAATGTGGTGGCACAAAGGCTTTGCTTTATAAAACCTGGTAATTTAAAGGTTGAGAAAGCAGAAATAGTAGGCCAGAGCTTAAAACCAACCCCAAGAGCTTTTAATAGTATTGATCTTTCTCCGGAATCTTATTTCAAAAATTATACGGTTGTGGTAAGCGAAGATAATGGTACTGAGACACCGGAAGAAGAAAATATCCTGAGCGGTCTTTGGCTAACGGGAGATTTTACCACAAGAATAGACAGTCCTGCACAATATTTGTCTAAAAATGCCAATACTGAAGCGCTGGACGCCTTGCTTATTTCTGAAAAATGGAAAAGATTCGATTGGAATGCTGTACTCAGCGGAGTTTCACCTACCATTAAGAACCAGTCTCAAAAATACCTTTCTTACAGAGTAAAACCTATTAAAAATAATGCTCTGCTACCCAACACGAACATCAATTTATTATCAAAATCTGGTCAAAGCCAGCCTGCATTCAGCCAATTCAAAACAGATCAGAACGGGTATATCTATTTAAATAACCTCAACAATGATGAACCTCTGGAAGTTTCAGCCTTTGTCAATTCAGAAAATAAGGAATCAGGAAATGAGGATTTGTTTGTCACCATAGAACCGTTAGTCACACCTTCCCCATTTAAGGGCAATTTCCCGGCTACAAAATACACATTGGTAAAAGCTGATAAAAATAAAGCTCTTCCTTTAACTATTTCAAGAGCCATCAATACTCAAAAAAATATAAAAAAGAAAGAGAGTAATGATATACAAATTCAGGAAGTTGCTTTGGTAGGAAAAAAGAAAGATGCGAAGGCAGATCTTGATAAACAACTTTCCAGCGGAATGTTCAGTTCTGTCAATTCTACTGTATTTGATTTCGTGAATGAAGACCAGCATACGTCAGGATACACCAATATTTTGGACTGGCTGCAGGGAAAAGCTGCAGGCCTGACATTTCAGAGAAATAATTCAGGAGCCAACGTACCTTATATCCGAGGACAGCAAGCCAAACTCTTTTTAGATGAAATAGCTACCGATCCTACCATGATTTCCACTCTTCCCATCAACAATATTGCAATGGTAAAAATCATCAAAGGATCAGGATTGGTAGGCGATGCCGTAGCCATCTACACAATGAAAGGCAATATGCAGGCTAAAAGCAACGAAAAAGAAGTAAAAAAGAACAATTCATCCATCATCAAAGGATATGATAAACCTTCAGAATTCCCTATTGAAATGATAGATAATGATGCTCCGGAAAAAATTGAAAATGATACCCGTGAAACACTTTACTGGAACCCTAATCTATTTGACAGCGATTACGTTCCGCCAAGAATTAAATTTTTCAATAACGACAGTGCAAAACAATATAAAATGTTGATCATAAGCTTTGATGAAGATGACAATATTCTTTATGACCAGCAGGTTTTGAAATAATCTTCAAAAAGATTCTGAAGATCATCAAAGGGACAAGTCTGTATGTAGACTTGCCCCTTTTCATTAAGATGAGTATTCATATAACAAACAGGCATACTGCCGTTACTTCAGGACGGTATCATACATTGTATTCAGAAGATCCTGCCTCATCTTTGAGTTTCTCTGATCAAGAAAGATAATAATACCCCACTTTTTAGCCCTGTTATAACATATGATGGAAGATTGTCCCATAGAATCTCCGGATTTTATATACAGTGTATTTTGATCATCTGTTGAGATATTTAAGCCTAATCCCATTTCTCTTTTTTCATCCTTGTAAAAAATTTTCTCCCCTATTATGGAAGCCTGTCCTACTTTGGTTTTATCATTTAATACAGCCTTTAAAAACCTGATCATATCGGCTGAGTTAGATTTCACTAATCCGGCGGGAGCGGTAACATTCCAATGGAAAAATTCCTGAGTTCCTCCATCCTGATTGTGACCTGTTGTTCGGTTTTTTACATTAAAATCTTTCGTTAATGTAGTAGTCATTTTTAATGGCTCTGTTAGTTTTTCTCTGATAAGGACATCATAACTCTTTCCGTATACTTTTTCCAGAATCTGCCCCAGTAAAGCATAGCCAATGGTAGAATAACGGTATTTACCATAGTCTTTCAGCTCAGTGCAGGTATTGATTAAAGAGGTCAGTGTATTTTGGGTCACACTGCTGATAGGCTGCTGAGGATTCAGTTCTATTAATTTCGGAAAGTCTATATCCGGCAATCCGGATTGGTGAGAGGCAAGATCTGAAATTCTGATTTTGTTTTTAAGATTTTGATGCAAAACATATTCCTTGGGAAGGAAATTATCTATATAATCATCCAGTTTTATTTTGCGGTCTATCACTGCCTGAGCAATTAAATTGGTAGTTAATATTTTGGTGATGGAGGCAATTTCGAACAGAGAGTTTTTGTCAATCTTATTTTTATTTTCTGTATTCAGGTTACCATAAGAAGTAAAATGTTCTTCGTTATTATGGATAAAACCAACGCTGATTCCTACCGTTGGATTTTTCTTATAATTATCCCGAATAATAGAATCAATCTTTGTAGAAAATTTTTGTCCGAAAGTAAAGCTGCTTAAAAATAAAAGACCTGCTAAGAATGGTAATGAAGTTTTCATTGTATCGTTTTTTAATGTTAAATATTAATTTCGATACAAAGATGTGGAAGCTCCTCAAAGCTGGCGACCGAATAAAAGTAATCGTTCACATTTGCCACAAAAAATACGTACGAATCATTCCAAAAAAGCGTACGACTAATCACAAAACACTGTATTACAAGCTTTTACGATACAATGTAGGCGTAGTTCCTGTGTGTTTTTTGAAAGCTGTATTAAAAGAAGATTTTGAATTAAATCCCACTTCATATAGAATTTCAAGGACTGTTATCTTACTTTTGGTTTCATCTTTTAAGATGTCCATTGCATTTTCTATTCGATAGGTATTTACAAAATCATAGAAATGTTGCCCTAATTGGTGGTTGATTAAAAGAGACAATTCACGCACAGGAATTTCAATTTCACCGGACACTTCCTGAATGGTAAGTGAGGAGTTGAGAAATGGCTTTTTCTCCACCATATAATTTTTTAATCTCAAAATATCCTCATTATATTCCCTGTCACTTGTCACCGGTTCTTCGTTGTTTTTGTCTTCCGAAACCATCTCAGATACCAGTTTCAATTTTGAATCCACATTTCTGAAAAGCTCAGGATGATTCAGTGCTTTGAAAAGATACCAGCAGATAATGAAAAGGGATAATAATAAAAGTCCGGCCTTTATCCCCTCTGAAATGTAAACATAATCCGAAAATTTAAGGATGTTTTTTAAAAGGGCTATACCATATACAATACACAATACCACCGTAAACTGGAACAGCCAGTTGTAGGAGTTTATATTTTTCCCTGCATAATTTTCAAGATAAAGCGTCTTCGATTTTCTTAATACCCTGAAAACCGCAACAAAGTAAATAATCATCTGAACATGCAGCAGAATATGATTAAACTTCAGTTCCATCATATTCTGGCGGTTTTCAATAAAGAAAATTTTAGCGGCAGTATCTACGCCATAGAAACGGGGCACTAAAGCAAGATTAGTAATGATAAACGGAATCGTGTGCAGCAAATGCTGAGGTTTCAGTTTGAAATCCGAATAACAGACAGATAATACATAGAGATAAAAAACCGGAATTTGCAGGAAAACAAACATGTTTTTGAACATTCCGAGGTTAGACGGCCCATCCACCATCATATAAAACAAAGGATCACAAATATCTATAGCATTCAGGATGAGAAAAACAGCAAATAAAACATTACTTACCTTATGTTTCGTCTTTACGGTAACGAGGAAAACAGCAAGAAGTATAGAAATGAATATAGAAACCGAAGCTATAATAATTAATAAATTACTCTTATCCATTCCTTATTTTTCTTTGTTTTGGGTTATTATATTTTAAGTTTTGATGGGTATTCCGGCGATCTTCTGAGAGTCCTGCCCAACCCATGCAAATATAAAAATTTGATTGATACTGGCTGGATTTTTTATCTGTTGGATGTGAGAGTTGGGATGCAGGGAGCTGGAAGAAGGAAGTAATGTTCTCCGTCACTTGCTATAACCCCAAGCAAATAATTGTACTTCTGTCATTCTGACGAAGGAAGAATCTCTCCGCTACCGCACAAATCCTTTCGTGTGGTTCTTAAACTCATAAATCAAACATTCTAAAAACAACAATATGATCTAAAAGTCCTTTTTCATCAGCATAATCTATGGTACTGCTACATCCATAGCAAACATCCCCTTATCAAGATTTAAAACCTTGACAAGGAAATCAACTGAAGTCCCTTTGTATAAAACTTACACAACAAAAACAACATTTTGCTTTTTACTTTATCCCAACTAATATCTGGAAACTTTTTGCATGAAAAACAGTAAGAATTTTATAAAAAAATATCATCTTTCAAAAGAAACTCCCAAATATTCCGTTTAATTCTTAAATTTGGCTTATGCGAAAGAATCTTTATTTCATCCTTATATTATCTACGCTTACCAGCTGCTATACCTATCAGGTAAAAAAGCCTGCAGATCCGGCTGTGGCAACCAACAATAATCAGGGCCCTAAAAAGAATACCGATATAGCGAATAATACTTCTTCTCAAATGATGGGGACAACCACTGCCGCTCCAAACATGAATGCACAGCCAGCCCCTGTACCGGTCAATGTTCAGGAGAAACTGGCTGCCGGTAAAAATGTTAAAATTGAGGTAGACAACAAGAGTTATAAAGTCATTGTTGACCGTTGGGAAGGAGACAGTCTGGTAGCACACCCTGTTCGTAATGCTAAAAAAAGCCTGAAATTCCATAAGAACCAGATCAATAGCGAGAGAATTGCAGAAAAACGGTTTTCGCAGCCTATCGCTGATATCCTTACCGTTACGGCTTATGCAGCCATTGGAGTCGGAATTTACCTTCTGGTCAAATAGTTTTTTAAACATTCCTATCCTTCATAGTTTCCATGTTTCGAACCAGCAAAAAGTCTGAAAATTGACACAATAAGAATACTTTGAAAGCAACCTAATAAAAATAGACTGCCTTGTTGAGACAGTCTATTTTGTTATACTTATTGTTGTTGATTATGGCCAGATCACCCCGGATTGTTTTGGGCTTGTCCATGGTTTTCCTGCAGGGCTTGTTCCCGGATGGGCGGCAAGACATTCGCTTACCCATGTAGCACCTACGGCGTGAGATTTCACTTTTTTTACAGAACAATAAGTAGTTCCGAAGTTATCTTTATACAGCTGATAGTTAGGATAAGCGCCCTTCGCTACTAACTCTTCATTGTTAAGAAGTTCAACATCATCACTCACTTCAGCCGGATAATCCACAACTGCACCCAGAACCCATGCTATGGAATCTCTGTTGTTACCAGCCACCAAACTTGGCGGAGGACTGAGTGTAATCTTGATGGAAGATTTAGAATGATCTACAGAGTAGGAAGAAGAATAGGTAGATTCTTTAACGCTTGCCAACGGAATTCCTAAGAAAGAAAGCGTGGCAGAAGTAGACTGTTCAAAGGTTTTCTGAATGCTTTTATAATCTTCACCCGTTACTGTGATCTCTACCGTAGGATAATTGGAAATAGCCACCCCGTTCAGTAATCCGAAAGGTCCTTCCGGTCCGAATTTCATCCCCGGATCCGGAGAAAACTTATACCCTGAAATATGTTTTTCTTCTTCTTTATCTCTGCTGTTGATCTGTGCTTTACGAATTGGGTCAAACCATGCCCAATACATATTGCTGGCAATATTAAAGTCTTTGGGGCCAAAGTTCACAAGTGTAACCCCTGTAAACATCATCGAGATTTGGATGGAATTTTTGCTTATTGCAATATCTTCACTGAAATAATTGGCATTTCCCCCAATTCCTAAGGTAAAGAAATCAAAGATAGGAATAGAAAAACCAGTCTTCCCTTCTACGGAAACACTGAAACGACTTTCAGATTCACGGGTCACTTCCATATCGATCTGAGCAGTCTGAGAAGTATTTTTAAGCCCGTTTAAAATTTCGTTGAGCGGAGTGGTCACTTCAAAAGCCGGTAAAATACTGTCATCATTCAGCAGCAGTCCGCCATTCTCTTTTTTAGGATTCTGTACATTCTTCAATGCTTTGGACAGGTAACCGTTATTCATCGTTACATTGTTCTGTAATGATATCGTAGCGCCCAGTGCGTCCAGATAATTGGCTAAGACAGGGAGAATAGGTTTACCGCTTGCCGGGGTCTTATTCAGTAACGCATCAAGGTTATCACTCTTCTGAATCTGGTATAAAGTAGTGGAAGGATTCGCCCATTCAGTAGCAATTTTATCCATAATGATATCAATAGGCTGCATGGTATCGGTAGCTGGAGGAAGCGTATTATAAGCCGCTACCCAAGCATTAAGCAAAGCCATCTGCTGATCTGTAGCTCTTGTATGCGCATCATTCAGTACAGCGGTATCTTCTACAGATAAAGAATAATTGACTTTTGAAAAAGCATCAATAAAATAATTGGTAAACACCTGATCCAGCTGTACTGGTTCAGTATTAGCTCTAAGGTTGGAAGAGATCCAGTCATAAGTTTTCTTATTAAACTTCAGATTAGAAGGATCCTGCCAGTAATAAGGAAAATTTCCTTTACCATTGATGGTGATCGCAGACAGGTCTGTACTTAAAACACTGGAAAGAATATCATTAGCTCTGTCTTTCAGTTCTGTAATAATTTGTGATGCTTCTACAAAGGGAGCAACATTTTCTGGATTTTTCATGATAATAATATTGGTATGGTTCCTACTCTTTTCTTGGCTTTTCGGATGCTGCCGTTGTTCAGGGTTTTGAAGCTTCTTTTGAACATATCAAAGTAACGGCGAAAAAAAGGCAGATTTTAGGGTATAAATTTCCGATTTTGAAGCCAAGTATTTGTACTGTAGACGATAGGCATTTTTACGTATAAAAAACAACGCATTATTTTAATCATAAGCATCTGTGAAAATCTGTGTCATCCGTGGGAAAATATAAACCACAAATTTTTAAACACTTAAGTAAACTTTAGAGTATTTTATTTTGCATAATAAGTCCACATAAGTTTAAAAAATCTTTGATTTTTATCTTAAGTGCTATTTTTATGGCTGCTATTTTTAAATCTGCTTAAGTGTCTAAAGTGTTTTTAAATAAATCCTGATCAATTTTATTTTTAAAGGTTAACCGTTATCTAAATAGCTTAAATAAATTCTATATTTGAAAATCAACCAACACTATCTCACACCATGAAAGATACTCAATATGACATCAAACTCAGGCCGACTGTAGTGGAAGATTTAGAAACTCTTTTTCAGTTTCAGCTTGATGATGAAGCCAATCATCTGGCAGCATTTACATCAAAAGATTCTGCGAATAAAGAAGCCTATATCGCCAAGTTCACAAAACTACTGGCTGATCCTACCATCAATAACCAAACGATCATTGCCGGTACAGTGATCGTTGGAAGTATTGCCAAATTTATCATGGAAGGAGACGCAGAAATCACCTATTGGATTGATAAGAATTTCTGGGGAAAAGGTATTGCTACAAATGCTTTGAAAGATTTTCTCACAATTGAGACCACAAGGCCCATTTTTGGACGGGTTGCCTTTGATAATCTGGGTTCACAAAAGGTTCTGGAAAAATGCGCCTTTGTAAAAATCGGCACCGATAAAGGGTTTGCCAATGCCAGACAAACGGAGATTGAGGAGTTTATTTACAGACTTGATGATTAAGAAAAAACGATATTCGTCTGCATAGGCTATGAATGAATTATTTGTATCTTCGATAAAACTAAAATCTATCATCATGAATTACAAAGTACTCTCCAATTTTATTTTAGAAAATTTAGAACAGGAAGTTAATGATTACATTCTCCGTGGCTGGAAACCTCAAGGCGGAATATTCGTTAATGCCTCAGGATTCTACCAGGCAATATCTAAAGTATAGTACACCATTATAATCTTACTGCTGAGGATTAACTGTCCATGACTGTAATTAAAAATCAAACTCCTGACTTCTCTTTTCGGGGAGTTGGAGGGAATCGCCCCTTCTTCTGAACTTTCCTGGAAGAAGGGATTCAAACCCTTAGCAGATCACCAGATCTCCTTCACAAAATATTTCCATTTTTCAGAGTACCTGACTCATAATCAGGTGGCCATAAACTATTCTCTGTAAGGAAGTAATATAAAAAACATCCATTTTTAACTGCCCATTATCCATTCAACTTTGAAACAGCAAAAATGATAGATACCACCTAAAAATTTACACTACAATAATTGCGAATGCATATTAACCAAAAAAGCGTTCATTCATCTGATTAATTATCGTTTCTATTCCTTCTTTTCTCAGCCATTCATATTCAGAGGTTGCCAGTTCACCAGCAATATAATGAAGCTGCTCTCTATTGTCTGTAGCGGCTTCGTAAACAATATCAGCAATGGTTTCAGGAGCATCCCGTTTTGCAGATGAATCCGCTCTCATGGCTGCTATATATTGATTAAAAATATGCTGATAATCGGGATGGGAAACCATTTGTGCATTGCTTCCAAAATCAGTCTGCATGTAAGCAGGAACTACTGTTTTAATCTTAATATCCCAATCTTTCAGTTCGTAGCGCATTCCTTCTGTCCATTTCTCCAATGCAGATTTTGTGGCAGCATATACGGAAACAAACGGGTAAGGAATATTGGCAGTAGATGAAGTTACCGTAATAATTGTTCCGTTTTTTCTAGCTCTTAAATAAGGAAGAAATGCCTTTGTCACCAATAGAGTTCCTAAAAAATTGGTATTGATCTGACGGGCAAGCTGTTCATCTGAAATTCCTTCAAAAGGTCCCATAAGTCCGTAAGCAGCATTATTCAGGACTACATCCACCGGACTTATTTTTTCTGCTTCTGAAGCAATTCCGGAAATCTGTTTCGGATCGTTGATATCTAATTTCAGGAGACGAATGTTAGACCATTCTGTAAGTTCAGTTTCTTTTTCGGGATGCCTCATGGTGGCAATTACAATCCAGCCTTTTGATGCAAACAGTTTAGCGGCGGCTTTTCCTAATCCTGATGAAGCGCCTGTAATGAAAATTGTTGGGTTCATTTTTTATTCTTTTATATTGACACAGCAAAGGTGCACCGATAAAAAAAGAACCTGTTTACCATTTGGTAAAAAGCATATTACCGGATATTTTTCCTGATTCTGCTTAATGACTGCTGAGTAATTCCCAGATAAGAGGCAATATAAGATAAAGGGATACGATTGACCAATGTGGGATATTTTTCCATAAATTCCAGATAGCGCGTGGTAGCATCCTGTGATACTAACGGACTTATCCTTTCCAGCTTTTGGGCAAGGGCTTTATTCGTCACTTTTTGAATAATATTTTCCCAGTCGATAATGGTATCTGAAATTTCTTTCCAATCCTGATTAGAAAACACCAGCAATGTACAGTCTGTTGCGGCCTGAATATATTCTGTGGAAGGTACATTTTTCAGATTGAAGAGCAAATGTTTTTCTTCAATAAAGATCTTGGTAATTTCTTCCCCTTTGTTGTTATAATAGCAGATACGAATGATCCCGTCAAGAATAAAACCTACCTGCCTGAGGACTTTTCCTGCTTCTGCAAAATATTCCTCCTTGCTCAGCTCAATCTCTTTTGCTTTGCTCGTGATAAGATCTATTTGCTGTTGGTTCAAATGACCAAACTGCAGAATATATTCTATAAACTCTTTCATGATAACAAAGTTAGCAATTGTCTTTTGGGTGTATTTACCATTTGGTAAAAAATGACATTCTTAGGAAGTATGGGTGCTAATTCTGTCTTCAATTCTAAAGACATTAAACTGTCCGTCATTTTGGGGAAAATCTCCTGATAACGCTCCGTATTTATTCCTGTAAATACTCATCAAGTGTCTCAGTAGCTTTTGCCATAGCCTTTATAATTTATACTTCTAAATGCATATCAATAAAACACTGTAAAGCTTTCGACTGTGGTCCGTCTTTTCTAAAAACAAGAATGGTATTCATTGTTCCCAGCTGCTTATTCAGTCCATAGGTTTTAATTCCTCTTCCGGCATAATATTTAGTGACCACTTCTTCCGGCAATATGCTGACTCCCAACCCTGCTTCCACAAAGTTAATGACTCCTTCAATGGAATTCAGAACTGTACTTTTGTAGTTAAGAATTCCTTTGTGGCTTAACCAGGATTCTAATCTTTCTCTGAAAATACATCCTTCATCAAAGACCACTATTTTCAATGGTTCTTTCTCAATCAATGTCTGCAGATTCGGGCCTTTTGAAGAAGTAAGAATTACAAGCTGCTCTTCCTTAATGCAGATTTTTTCCAGTCCTTTGACATTCACAGGAGCAGAAACAAAGGCAGCATCCAGGTTGTAATTCAGAACATCAGACAGCACTGAATCTCTGGTATCTGATTTGAACTCAAGCTCAATATCAGGATAATTTTCATCAAAAGTATTGAGGATTTCCGGAACTTTCAGCGCCATTGTTGTTTCTATACAACCTATTTTCAAACATCCTCTGATATTATCACCACTCTGGATATTATTTTTTGCTTCTTCCACCAAATGCCGGATCTGTTTTGAATACTGCATCAGGATCATTCCTTCAGAAGTAAGCTCTACCCTTCTGGATGTCCGGGAGAAGAGCTTGGTATCAAACTCATCCTCAAGGCTTTTTATTCTTGCCGTAACGTTCGACTGAACCGTAAACATCACAGAAGCTGCCTTTGTAAAGCTTCCTGTTTCAGCTACCGCTTCAAATATTTTTAAATCATTAATGTTCATCTTAATTAATCATTATTAGTGATTTAACTTATTACAATTAATCGTTTTTAATAATCAAATATCCGTATTAATTTTGGACTATCAAAAAAAATAAATGAAAATAATTTCAAGACAATTCATTGCAGGTGTATCATTTGTCCTGTTCGCAGGCAATATGACATTAGCACAAACCAATCAAAAATTACATGTAAATAATCACATTATGGAAAATCACCCTGTTCACTACCGCAACATCAAAGTAAATGATTTAAATCTGTTTTACAGAGAAGCAGGTCCGGCCAATGCTCCAACGATACTTCTTCTGCACGGATATCCTACCTCATCTCATATGTTCAGAAATCTGATCCCGATTTTAAGCAAAAAATACCATGTCATAGCTCCGGATCTGCCGGGATTTGGCTATTCTGATGCTCCGGATCATAAGGAGTTCTCTTATACCTTCGACAATCTTGCAGGAACGGTACAGACATTTGTAGAAAAGCTGAATATGAAACGTTTTGCGATTTACATTTTTGATTATGGTGCTCCGGTAGGTTTGCGTCTTGCCATGAACAATCCTGAAAAAATCACAGGGATCGTTTCACAAAACGGAAATGCCTATGAAGAAGGATTAAGCAATGAATGGAATCCGATCCAAAAATACTGGCAGGATACAACAGAAGCCAACCGCCTTGCATTAAAAGGCTTCGTTTCTAAAGAAGTAACTCTGTTTCAGTACCAGCATGGTGTTTCTGATCTTTCTTTAATAGCACCGGAAGCTTATACTCTAGATCAGAAATTCCTTGACAGACCAGGTAATATAGAAATCCAGCTGGATCTGGTCAAAGATTACAGAACCAATGTGGCTTTATATCCAAAGTTTCATGAATATTTCAGAAAGTATCAGCCCAAATTATTACTGGTATGGGGAAACAAAGATCCCTATTTCCTTCCTGCAGGAGCTGAAGCTTATAAAAAAGATCTGCCGGAAGCCAAATTAAAATTTTATGACACGGGACACTTTGCCCTGGAAACCCATGCTGAAGAAATAGGTGCTGAAATCTTTGAATTTATGGGGACATTACCTCGATAGTATCTATCACTATTGAATCAATTTTAAGAAATAAGCGAAACATTTTATTATGAAGACAATTGTCATTAAAAACTATGGCGGACCTGAAGTTTTACAACTTGCAGAAACATCTATTCCTTCTATCGCAGATCCTTCTCAAGTACTAGTAAAAGTAAGGGCAACTTCTATAAATCCTCTTGATTTTCAGATAAGACGCGGTGATTATGCTGCTCTTTTTGATTTGCCTGTTATAACCGGCCATGATGTTGCCGGAGATATTATTGCTGTGGGTGAAGCTGTAAAAAACTGGAAAACTGGTGATAAGGTGTATTATTCTCCCCGTTTTGGCGGCTCCGGAAGTTATACAGAATATCATCTTACCGATGAATCTTCACTATCAAGAATGCCAGATAACATCAGCTATGAAGAGGCTGCTGCAATTCCGCTTATCGGAGGAACAGTTTGGGAAATGCTGATGGTAAGAGCACAATTAAAAAAGGGAGACAGTATTCTAATCCTTGGTGGTGCAGGTGGCGTAGGGACTCTTGCCATACAAGTCTCGAAGGCATTAGGGGCTTTTGTTTACACTACCGGACAAAGCATTCTGCATAAGAAATTAAAAAAGCTTGGAGCAGATGTTGTAATTGATCACCATAAGGAAAACTGGATTGAAAAAATACAAATCTACACTAAAGGAAAAGGTGTGAATGTGATTATTGATACCGTAGGAGGAGCAACACTTTCAGACAGTCCACTTGCTTTAGCGGATTATGGTTCCGTGGTAACACTGGTGGATATTCCAAAACCTCAAAACCTTATCAATGCCTGGGAAAAAAATGCAACATATCATTTTGTTTTTACCCGACAAAGCAGGGATGAACTGCATCATATCACTGAATTAATTGAAACCGGAAAAGTGAAACCTGTGATAGACAGTATATACTCACTTGAAAATATTCAAAAAGCCCATCAAAGAATAGAGGACTCGAAACGAGAAAAGCCTCTGTTTGGGAAGATTGTATTGTCAGTTTAGTTTTTGTCATAGAACTTTTCGGAACTATTTATTTTCAAACTTTTTTAGAGAAGAAATATTTCATCATACCACTACACAAATGATCCATTTTGTAGCAAATCATTATATTTGAAAAAACATCATAACACTTGTTTTCTTCAAATTAAAATATGGAAAAAAGACTGAAGCAAGAACACTTAAAACTTCTAACATTAGAAAGTCAGGGATTAACACAGGATACTCCATTCGGGATTGGAAAAGCTGCAGCTCTGAATGCTTTGGAACATCTCGGATATATTCAGATTGATACATTATCTATGGTGGAGCGGGCCCATCATCACACACTTTGGACAAGAATTCCCGATTTTCAGGCAAATGATCTGGAAGAATTGGTGGAACAACGTCAAGTATTTGAGTATTGGTTTCATGCTGCGTCCTATCTTCCTATGAAAGATTTCCGGTATGTTTTGCCTCAAATGCTGATGATTAAAAGAGGGGAATCCCGTTATTATAATGCTGATCCCAAAGTGATGGAATATGTGACAGACACCATCCGCAATGAAGGACCTAAAAGAGCAAGAGATTTTGAGAATGAAAGCCATAAAACAGGAAGCTGGTGGAATTGGAAACCTGCCAAACTAGCTCTTGAAAGACTTTTCATGCAGGGAGACCTGATGATCAGCGGACGTTCCGGAATGCAGAAAACATATGATCTGGCTGAAAGAGTTTTGCCATCTTCTACGAATACTACAGAACCTACTCCATTTGAGTTTGCAGAATATCTGGTAAGAACCAATCTGAGAGCGTATGGATTTACAACATTAAAACAAATCACTCACCTCAGGAAGGGAAATGATGTAAAGACGAATGTCAATAAGGTTTTACAGATGATGCTTGAAGAAGGTACAATCTCAAAAGTGGCTATTGAAGGAGGACCTTCTGCTTTTGTACAAAATGAAATACTGGAAAGAACTTTTGATCAGGCTAGTTCCAGTGTATGGCTGCTTTCTCCGTTTGATAATTCCATTATTCATCGAGAGCGGATCAAACAGATTTTTGATTTTGATTTTCGTCTGGAATGCTATACTCCAAAGGAAAAAAGACAATATGGTTATTTCTGCCTGCCTATTCTGTTTGGAGATCAGTTTATCGGAAGGGTTGACTGTAAAGCCCACAGAAAAGAAAAAAAACTGGAACTGATTCATTTACATATTGAAAACACTACTATTGACCTTAATTTATGGCTTAAGCCTTTCGTAGAAACCATAAAACGTTTTGTCATTTTCAATGGTTGTGAATCTTTGGTTCTGACTCAAGTAAGTCCATCAAAGCTGAGCACTCCCATGAAAAAAGAATTGTCCAGATTAAAGTTTAAAAAGTAATAGCTATTTATCTGAATGTTTCTATTAAAAGACAAATCGCATTATTGAGCTCAATAATGCGATTTTATTTTTATTAGGATGATTCCGATTAGTTTAATTTCTGATTTGTTTTCTGAACAAAATCATCCCATTGCTGGTTCAGGTAAGTGAGTGCTTTCTTTTTCTCACCATTATTCATAGAAGAATAATTAATGGAATTGAAAACCAGTTTTTTCAATGCTTTCACATCCAGTTCCCAATACACTTGTGTAACCCAGAAATCATAACTCAGACCTGTGTATCCGTACACAGACGGATCATCACTGCTGATAGAACATTGTACTCCGTTGCTCAATAAAACCCTTGCAGGATGGTTTCTTAAATCACTTACATATCCTAAAACCTGATTACTGATCGGGCTTACTTCCACCAGTTTATTTTGTTTTTTGATCTGTTCCATCGTTTTTGGAAAATAGATAAGGTTCAGTCCGTGGCCAATTCTTTTATTGTTCAGCAGCGCTACATCCAGAATATTTTTATTCAGGATAGAATTGCTTTCTCCGGCATGAAGGAAAAGAGGCAGTTCCACTCCGTACTTTTTATGAAGTCCGCTCATTTTGGCCCAGCTTTTCTCAAAAAAACTGATATTATGCCCGGCAGCTTCATCTGCCACAAGATCAAAACCTGAGATCATATCAGGAAATTCTTTCTTCATTTCAAATGCCGTTTCCAGCTGCTTTTCAATACTTTCATTATCTAAGAATTTAAAGCTTGAATAGATCAGTTTCAGGGTGAACTGCGGATCTGATTTCTGTACTTCTTTAAGAATATCCTGCAAATCTGTAATGGAAGTTTTCAAAGGATATTTTCCATGTTGAAAATCATAAAGTTCATCAAAGATATATCTGATTTCTACGTGTTGTACTTTATCTTTAATCAAATCCTGAAATCCTTTCAGATAATATGCTTTAAAGAAAGGACGATACGGAAGCAATAAACTGATGCGTTTAAAACGTTTTTCAAATTCAATCCAATAATCTGTGTAAGAGCAAAGGTTATCACGTTTCAGCGTAAGAAGATCCTGCAGTTCTTTTTCAAAACCAGGGTTTGAAGTGAGTTTTTTATCAAGGTTTACAAATCCGTTCGGAACTTTTCCTTTTTCAAAAAAAGCCAGCTGCCCAAAAATGTACTGATCATTATCTTTCTGATCAAAAACATAGCATTCCTGGTATTTTCTGGCAGCCGAAATAATCCATTTTACATCTGTAATTCCACCGCTGTGGGTATGCAGTAAACCTCCTTTTGGCATGGTCTGAAGAATTTCAAACAGTTTGCTACTTTCTATAATTGGTTTTAATTCATTAAAAGAACTGTTATATAAAGGTGTCTTCTTCGTTTCTGTATCACTGATAAACTCTTTACGGATCTGGAAGAGTTTTTTATCTAAAGCGAGTTCTGCATCGGACAATTTTATATCAGCATCAAATGCCATTGCTGCATTTTCTTTCTCTGATAACGCCAGGTTTTGTTGGTATACAGTTTTTTCAGTCACTTTACCTTGCCCCCAAAATAAGGGTGCTCCAAAAAGTAATATATAAATAAGGTATTTTTTCATCATAATAAATATTGGAGGGGTTGTACTATCAGTTATGTTTTAACTGATAAAATAAAAGTAGCTTGTTATAGCAAAAATTGTGCAAAATAAAGCTAATTCAAAAATAAGATTAATTTTATTAATATCCTTCAAGTAATTATTATGCTTTAATTGTTTTCTGATCGGCCTCATTTACAGGTTCTGAAGTAGGTAAATTATGACAGAACATTTTTAAGGACAACATTTAATAATGAGAAAAAAAGACAACATTTTCGAATTCTTTACTGAAAAGAAGTTCTGAACTTCAATGGAGAAAGACGGGTTTTATTTTTAAACAATTTGGTAAAAGATTGTGGATGTTCAAAACCCAGTTCATAGGCAATCTCACTTACTGATAAATCTGTGGTAGAAAGTTTTTCTTTCGCTTTTTCAATCAGTTTATCATGAATAAACTGCTGGGTACTCTGGCCAGTAAGCGTTCTTAACATACGACTTAAATAATTGGGAGAAATTCCAAGATGATCTGCAACAAACTGTACGGTAGGTAATCTTTTTGATACAAGATCATTATCATTGAAATAATCATCCAGCATAACTTCTAAACGATTCAGAATGGTATGGTTGGTTGTTTTTCTGGTGATAAACTGCCTTTCGTAGAATCTTTCGGAATAATTGAGTAAGGTTTCAATATGGGAAATGATAATATTCTGGCTGAATTTATCAATCACCGAATGGTATTCCTGCTGAATGTTTTCTATAATTCCATTGATGGTAATTTCTTCTTTTTTTGAAAGGAATAAAGCTTCGTTCACTGAATAATCAAAAAAATCATACTGCTTTATGATCTTCGCCAGTGAAGTATGCCATAGAAAATCTGGGTGAATCAACAGCATCCAGCCAGATTGGTTTTCCTGCATATTAAGATCTGCTTCTATTCTGAAAATCTGGTTTGGGGAAATAAAAAACAGCGTTCCTTCATCAAAATCATATTCCTGCTGGCCGTACTTCAGCTTTCCATTCATTCCTATTTTTAAAGAAATCTGGTAAAAATCCAGCATCCAGTTGAACTCACCGATGTCAGCAGGCCGCTTTACCTCTTTATAATCAATCACACTGATCAAAGGATGTTCAGGAGGAGGCAATCCTCTTGAACGGTGAAATTCTGTGATGGTTTTTATTCTTTTTATTGCCCGTCTTTCCATATCTATAAAATTACAAATTGTTTTTGCAGTAAACTGTTGTTGTAGAGTTTTTTCGCACAGATGACACAGATTTTCACAAATATTTACGTTAATACTATTATTTTCAAAACTTATTTGGACTTCTCTACGTCAAAATTTTCTCTTTATTTTAATTAAATATTTATTTCTTTTGTGACTTTTGTAGTTTATTTTTCCCACAGATTGCACAGATTTTCACAGATGCTTGTGGTTAAAGCAGTGCGTTATTTTATTCTTAAGTGTACTTTTCAGCGTAAGAATATGCTCTTCGTCTTACTAAAATGCTTAAAAACTTTTGTGACTTTTGTGGTTCACTATTTACACTTCATCATTTTGGTAGACCTCAGCAAATTCTTTTGCAAAGTCGGCCAGTTTTACTTTTCCCAAAACAGGCTGATGCTGATCATAATCTTCATACAGAATCCCGCTTCCCTGAGCAGCCTGAGTTTCTACAAAACCTCTAGCCACCTGCTCATTAAAGCCGATATCAAGCCAGTTTTTCAATAATTCCTGGTCTGAGATCACCTTCCACTGAAGATCCGGCTTGCCGATTGAATTCCCCAAGACTTTCGCAATTTCATTAGGAGAAACCTCATCACTTGCTACATATCGTACCATTCTACCATCAAATGGTTTTTCAGTTTCTTCTGCAATAACAGCCGCAATATCCAATGGAGAAACCCACGGTTCTTTCTGATCTCCTCCCCAATTGGAAATAATAAAGCCTTTGTTTTTAATCGTATTGATGAATGAAAACATATTGAAATAAATGCCTACCGGACGAATAAATTTGATGGCAACTTCATCCGGAAGCTGCTTCAGAATCTGTTCTACATGATGATGAAACACGATAATCCCCGTCCCTTTATCCGTGTGAGCTCCAATACTGCTGAGATGGATAATTTTCTTCACTCCCGAGCGCTCCACAGCTGTTTTGTAATGGTGGCCAATTTCGCAGATCTTTCCAATAAAATCAACATCTTTATCAAAAAAATCTCCTGCTGCTTCCATGGTTTCCATTAAATAAACAATATCTGCCCCTGTAAATACATCCGTGAGAAAATCAGAATCAAACATACTGCCTATCGCCGCTTTTGCTCCCAATGCTTCTATAGCTGACATTCTTTCTATAGTACTGCTTATCACTGTTACCGAGTGTCCTTTCTCTACAAGCTCTTCTGTAAGAGGTTTTCCGATGTTCCCGATGGAACCTGTTAAAACAATATTCATTTCTATAATTTTTTGTTAGAACAAAATTCTGAAATACCTGTAAAGAAGACTTCACCGAATCTATCTTCTTCTTAGCCAAAAAAGGAAACTTGATGAATAGATGTATTTTTTCGGTAAACAGAACACTTTTTAACACTTTTTTAATCTTTAATGGTTGTACTTATTTTGAAGTTTACCTACCTTTGCCTCTGGGATGCGGAAAAGATTTTATCAATATTTGTACAGTTTGTTATTTGCGTTGCTTACCGTTTTAGGATGGTACTATGGGCAAATTCAGCAGTATATTTCAACAGATATCTCTTCTGATCTTCATTTTACCACTGATCTTCTTGTTCATCAGAAAAAAAGCTTCAAAGAATCTTTTGCCTTTCTTAAAAATCATGAAGCCAATGATGCTTACAATGTCAGCCATCCCCGTTACAACAAAATCAGAGCAAACCTTTCTGAAAATGATAATGAAAATGACGACAATGTAGAGTCATCAAGTTCTACAGAACTTATTGCTCTTTTCAAAGATGGCTTCTGGCATCTTATTTCAGGCTTTGTCACTACATTTCACAACAGACAAATTGCTGTTTCACTTTCTCAATCAGAACATTTAAAGACCTTACATGATGATCTGTACATCCAGTACAGGGTCATCCGACTGTGATTTTATAGTAATTTTTTCGAAAACCTTATATGCTTTCAAATCCTAATTTGAGAGCAGGTAACTCTATTTTTTCAATTATAAATTATTATAAAAACAAAATTTATCATGGTCAAGAAAAGTCTCATGTATATCAACTTGTGCCTTATTTTCTTGTTTGTAGGCTGTCAATCTGAAAAAAAGGAAAAAACAGAAGCAGCGTCATTCAACGTTACAAGCCCGCTAATAAAAGATACTTTAGTCAACAAAGATTATGTTGCGCAAATCCGTTCTATTAATCATATTGAGCTTCGTGCCCAGGAAAAAGGATACATCCAGTCTATTTATGTAGATGAAGGGCAGTTTGTACAGAAAGGGCAACTGATGTTCAAAATCATGCCTAATCTTTACGAATCTGATGTAAACCGTGCCAAAGCGGAAACCAAATACGCAGAAATTGAATATCAGAATACAAAAAATCTTTCTGACAAAAATATCGTTGCTCCTCAGGAAATGGCTATGGCTAAAGCAAGATATGAAAAAGCCCAGGCTGAGCTTTCTTCAATGAATACTCATTTGAGATTCACAGAAATCCGTGCTCCCTTTACCGGAATTGTAGGAAAATTACACGTAAGAAAAGGAAGCCTTGTAGATGAAGGAGAGCTTGTAACGGAGCTTTCAGACAACAGCAAAATGTGGGTATACTTCAATGTACCAGAAGCTGAATATCTTAATCAGATGGATGCGAAAAAAGATGACAATCCATTGCATGTACGTCTGAGAATGGCCAATGGCAAAGAGTTTACGCAAGATGGCATTGTACAAACCATTGAATCTGATTTTGACAATGAAACAGGAAATATCGCTTACAGAGCTACTTTCCCGAATCCAAAAGGACTATTGAGATACGGTGAAACGGGAAATATTGTCATTACTTCACCTTATGCCAATGCGATGATGATTCCGCAGAAAGCCACTTTTGAAGAGCTGGAAAAGAAATATGTCTATGTGATTGGTAAAGACGGCAAAGTACATGCAAGAGAAATAAAAGTTGCTGCCGAATTACCTCACATTTATGTAGTGGCTTCAGGGCTTGGAAAGGATGAAAGAATTCTTCTTGAGGGGCTTAGAATGGTACAGGAAAACCAAAAGATCAGTTCAAAGTACCAAAAGCCGGAGAAAGTAATGTCGAACCTGGATCTGTACGCCGAGTAACCAAAAGCAGCATTATGTTTAAAAAAGTAATACACCGACCGGTTTTCGCCATTGTGATATCGGTTGTGATCCTGTTTATGGGAGGGATTGCCATGAAGCAGCTTCCTACAGAACAGTTTCCTAAAATTGCCCCTACCACAGTAGCTGTTTCTATTGCTTATCCGGGAGCGAGTGCAGATGTATTGGTAAAATCATCTTTGATTACGATTGAAAATGCCATTAATGGAGTTCAGGGAATGCGTTACATCACTACCGATGCCACCAGTGCCGGAGAAGCTACGGTAAACGTTGTCTTTGATCCCGGAACCGATCCCAATGAAGCGGTAGTTCTGGTAAAAACCAGAGTGGATCAGGTAATGCCTTTATTACCCGAACTTGTACAGAAAGAAGGAGTTGTGGTAAACCCGATTCAGCCGAGTATGCTGATGTACGTGAATCTTTACAGTACGAATAAAAGTATGGATGAAAAATTCCTGTACAACTATTCTATGGTGAATATCATCCCGGAAATTAACCGTATTCACGGGATTGCAAAATCTCAGATTCTGGGTAGCCGAAGATATGCCATGCGTATCTGGCTGAATCCTGACCGTATGCGTGCGTATTCTATTTCTGTAGATGAGGTGATGAAGGCTATTGGTGAGCAAAGTATCATTGGCCGTCCGGGAAGAATCGGACAGAGTTCCGGTATTGCAGCACAGTCTCTGGAATATGTATTGACTTATAAAGGACAGTACAACAAGCCGGAAGAATATGAAAACATCATTGTCCGTTCCAATGCGGAAGGAGAAAATGTAAAGCTGAAAGATATTGCCAAAGTAGAGCTTGGAAGTGAGTTCTTTGATATTTATTCCAATCTTGACGGACATCCTTCCGCTTCTATCGTTTTAAAACAAAACTATGGAAGTAATGCCAATGATGTGATCAGAGATGTGAAAGCGAAACTGGCAGAAATGAAAGGAAACTTTCCTCCGGGAGTTGATTATAAAATCAGTTATGACGTATCCCAATTCCTGGATGCTTCCATTGAGCAGGTAATGCACACCTTGAGAGATGCATTTATCCTTGTAGCCATCGTGGTTTTCATTTTCCTTGGCGACTGGCGTTCTACGTTGATTCCTATTATTGCCGTGCCGGTTTCTTTGATCGGAACTTTCTTTGTCATTCAGTTTTTCGGATTAACCATTAATCTTGTTACCCTTTTCGCACTGGTATTGGCAATCGGTATTGTGGTTGATAACGCGATTGTAGTGATAGAAGCCGTTCACGCCAAAATGGAAGACAGTAATATTTCGCCTTACAAAGCCGTAAAAGAAGTAATGGGTGAAATTGCGGGCGCTATTATTGCCATTACAGCCGTGATGGTAGCCGTTTTCATTCCTATTTCATTTATGACTGGTCCGGTGGGAACTTTCTACCGTCAGTTTTCTATTACCATGGCAAGTTCTATTGTGATTTCAGCGGTAGTAGCGCTTACACTGACTCCGGTCTTGGCTGCAATGTTATTGAAAAACCATCATGGAAAGCCTAAGAAAGTCAATATTTTCACCAAAGCTTTAGACTCTTTTAATAGCGGATTTGATAAAATAACAGGAAAATACGCTTCATTCCTTAGAAAAATCGTAAGCCGAAAGGTAGTCACATGGGGAATCCTGATTGCTTTCTGTGCCGGAATTGTGATGATTAATAAAGTACTTCCGGGCGGATTTATCCCAAACGAAGACCAGGGAACCATCTATGCCATTATCCAGACTCCTCCGGGTTCTACGCTGGAACAAACGAATAAAGTTTCCAGAACGTTGCAGAAAATCTGTATGGGTGTAGACGGTGTGGAATCTGTATCATCCCTGGCAGGATACGAAATCATGACGGAAGGACGTGGATCAAATGCAGGAACCTGTCTGATCAACCTTAAAAGCTGGAATGACCGTGATCATTCTGTAAAGGAAATCATGGAAGAGCTGGAAGAAAAATCAAAAGATCTTGGAGCTACCATTGAATTCTTCGAACCACCCGCTGTACCAGGATTCGGATCTTCGGGAGGTTTCTCTATGAGACTTCTGGATCTGAACAGAACGACTGATTATCAGGAATTTGATAAAGCCAATAAAGATTTCATTGCCCAGCTTAAAAAACGTAAGGAACTTTCAGGAGTATTTACCTTCTTTGCAGCCAATTATCCTCAGTATGAACTGGTATTTGATAATAATGCAGCGATGCAGAAAGGAGTTTCTATCGGAAAAGCGATGGACAACCTCAACATTCTGATCGGTAGTACCTATGAACAGGGCTTTATCCGTTTCGGACAGTTCTTTAAAGTATATGTACAATCGTCTCCGGAATTCAGAAGGCTTCCTACGGATATTATGAATCTATATGTAAAAAATGACCGTGATGAAATGGTTCCTTATTCAGCATTTATGACGATGAAAAAGACACAGGGACCTAACGAAATCACCCGTTACAACATGTACAATTCTGCGGCAATCCGTGGACTTCCGGCTTCTGGATATACAACAGCGGATGCCATTCAGGCCATCAATGAAACGGCAGCTAAAACACTTCCTCACGGATACAAAGTAGCCTGGGAAGGATTGTCTTACGATGAGGCACAACGTGGTAATGAAGCGATCTACGTATTCCTTGTTGTTTTGGTATTTGTTTATCTGGTTCTGGCAGCTCAGTATGAAAGTTTCCTGATTCCGTTTGCCGTACTTT
Organism: Chryseobacterium indologenes; assembly: GCF_002025665.1. Classification (GTDB taxonomy): domain Bacteria; phylum Bacteroidota; class Bacteroidia; order Flavobacteriales; family Weeksellaceae; genus Chryseobacterium; species Chryseobacterium metallicongregator. The sequence goes on from NZ_CP018786.1 coordinate 3,322,256, forward strand.
GTTCACTTCCGGTGGGAGTTTTCGGGTCTTTCTTATTATTAAAAGCGATGGGACTGGAAAATGATATTTATGCACAGGTAGGATTGATTATGATTATCGGATTACTGGGTAAAAATGCAGTACTTATTGTAGAATTTGCAGTGAAAAGACGTCAGGCCGGAGATTCTATTCTTGAAGCGGCTGTAGAAGGCTCCAAAGCCCGTTTCAGACCGATTCTGATGACCTCTTTTGCCTTTATTGCAGGATTGGTTCCGCTTGTTTTTGCAAGAGGTGCCGGAGCGATCGGAAACCACACCATTGGAGCGTCTTCACTGGGAGGAATGCTGATAGGAACGCTATTCGGAGTGATTGTAATTCCGGGGCTCTACTACATATTTGCCAAATGGTCTGATGGTAAAAAAATGATCAAAGACGAAGATGAATCTCCATTAAGCGAAGACATGATCCATTATGAATAAAAGAAAAATATATCAATATGCAGGTCTGGCAGTCTTCTTATTAAGTCTTACTGCCTGTAAACCTATCGAAATAGAACAACGTGCTGAAAATAAAACCGTTCCTGAGAAATACGGTTCAGCAGAAAATGACACTATCAATACGGGAAAAATGAAGTGGAATGAATATTTCAGTGATCCTCATCTTCAGGAGCTGATTAGTCAGGCTCTTCAGAATAATCAGGAACTGAATATTGTCCTTCAGGAAATTGAAATGTCTAAAAACGAAATCAAAGCCAAGAAAGGTGAATATCTTCCTTCTGTAGGTTTAAAAGCCGGAGCTGGCGTAGACAAAGTAAGCCGGTACACCAATATCGGAGCGATGGAAGCCAATACCGAAATAGAACCCGGCAGAGAAATGCCGGAACCTTTATTTGACTTTGGAATTGGTGCCCAGGCACAGTGGGAAACCGATATCTGGGGAAAACTTCATAATGCTACAAAAGCACAGGTACAAAGGTATCTTGCGAGCATTGAAGGAAAGAACTTCATGACAACTCATCTGATTTCTGAGATTGCTGATTCTTATTATGAACTGTTGGCACTGGATAATGAGCTGGTTATTTTGAACCAGAATATCAAAATTCAGAATGATGCGCTGGAGATTATCAAAGATTTAAAGAAGAATGCCCGATCCAATGAACTGGCTGTACAGAGATTTGAAGCCCAGGTTCTGAAAACTCAGGGAATGCAGTATGATATCCAACAGAAGATTGTTGAAACTGAGAATAAGATCAATTATCTGGTGGGAAGATTTCCGCAATCTGTGGAAAGAAGTCAGAATTCGTTCGATTCTGTTGTTCCGCAAGCCGTGTATGGAGGAATTCCTTCCGAACTTTTAGAAAACCGTCCGGATATTAAACAGGCTGAATATGAACTGGCTGCGGCCAAGCTTGACATTAAAGTAGCCAAAGCAAGGTTCTACCCTTCTCTTGATCTTTCTGCCGGAGTTGGACTCCAGGCATTTAATCCTTTATATATCATCAAACCTCAGTCGTTCCTGTTCTCTCTTGCGGGAGAACTTACAGCTCCACTGATCAACCGAAGAGCGATTAAAGCGGCTTATAATAATGCCAGTGCGAAACAGATTCAGGCGGTATATCATTATGAGCAGACTGTTCTGGGAGCTTATATTGAGGTAGCTAATCAATTGTCTAAAATTCATAATCTGGAAAGCAGTGTGAATATCAAAACGAAGGAAGTGAATGCTTTAACCAAGTCGATTGATATTTCTAATGATCTGTTCAAATATGCCCGTGCTGATTATATGGAGGTTTTACTGACCCAACGTGACGCACTGGAATCAAGGTTTGAGCTGGTGGAAAAGAAAGTGAATCAACTTAAAGCGAGTGTTGCTGTATACAGAGCACTAGGCGGCGGTTGGGACCAGACACCTTTGGAGGTTCCGGATATTACCAAACAATAAATTCTTTTCAATCTTGTTTTTATAGGAGTCTGCCAAAAGGCAGGCTTCTTTTTTTGGTTTTGGCTAAATTTTTCCCACAGATTACACAGATAAACACTGATGTTTGAGTATATTTCTTTCATTCGCAATTCATAATTCATAATTCATAATTCATAATTCATAATTCATAATTCATAATTCTATTCTAGCCCTGATAGCAGCGGTTACCCCACAGCAGGAAGTGGTTTCAGCCAGGGGCGAGGAGTATGAGCGGATAGCAGGATAAAGCTCCTGATGCCAGATCTTATGATTAGTACTGCTATAAAATAAACAATAAGTCTACAAAATCAATAGACTTATGGTGTTAATTTTAATTCACGATTGCCACTACAACTTTTTTATCATTTTTTAACATTTTATACAAAAACACAAATTACTGATTTACAAATAAATAAATTAATATCATTTTATAAAACACTATTAGTCTACTAAATTAGTAGGTTAATATGATTTTTCTCATACCTCTCTTTTACCACGGTTTGTCAATTATTAAATAATTTTGACCCAGTTAAAAAATAAACTTTATTCTCATGAATAAGAATACCTTTAATTCTTACCTATGCACCATTACGGCGGCAACTCCTGCACAGCAAAACTGTTGTGGAATGCCTACCCTTTCACAGCACAACTGCATTTCTCAAGACATGTGCTTTGATATGATGCGCATGATGATGATGTGCTAACTTTTTAAGAGATACATTCATTGCTGTAGGAATTAAAGCCAAGGAATTCAAGGCTTCTTTCATCCGGGTACATCTCCTGTAAATTTAATTTTCTGTTTTTTATATCCTCCCTGAAAAAGGAGGCAGGGAATTATTATTTCTTACGGAGAGATCAGCAGTAATACACAATTCAGTTTTAAACCTAGATTAATATAATGAAAAAGAAACAATGCAAGCTTGGTGTATTGGCCTTACTGCTGTTCGCGGAATATGGTTTTGCACAAAGTAAAGACAGTCTTTCCAAGGAAACCTCCATAAAAGAAGTGGTGGTGGTAGCTTTTGGAAAGCAGAAAAAAGAAGAAATTACAGGATCTGTACAGTCGCTGAAGGCTAAGGATCTTTCTAATCTTCAAAATGGAAATATTCTTCAGGGAATTGGAGGAAAAGTGGCAGGAGTACAGGTGATTTCCTCAGGGCAGCCGGGTTCCCAGCCTACCATCAGAATGAGAGGAATTGGCTCTATCAACGCATCCAGCGACCCTCTGATTGTACTGGATGGTATTCCGTACAGCGGAAATCTGAACAGTATTGCGGCATCGGATATCGAAAGTATTTCTTTTCTGGAAGATGCCTCTTCGAATGCTCTGTATGGTTCCAGAGGGGCCAACGGAGTTATTATTGTGAACACCAAAAGAGGAAAAAGTAAGGGTGTAAGTATTGAGGCCGATGTAAAAACAGGGGTTAATTTCAGATCTATTGAAGATTATTCGGTTTATACTTCTCCTCAGGATTATTATACAGCTTATTATAACCGAGCCAGAATTGGTGAAATCGCAAGACTGAAACAACCGGGAGCTGTTCCTTCAGGCCCTTCTCCTCACGATGTGGGACTTTCAGCATTGACAAAACTTGGGTATAATGTGTATAATGTTCCTTTTAATCAGCTGATATCAAAGGATGGTTCTTTTAATTCTGATGCAAAATTATTATATCAGGACGATTGGAAAAAACTGCTTTTCAGACCTGCTTTAAGGCGAGAAGCTACGGTAGGTATCAATGCTAATGGAGATCAGGTAAAATCTTACACTTCTCTTAACTATCTTGATGACAAGGGATATTTGATTTCATCAGGGTTTGAAAGATTCGGGATCAGATCTAATGTAGACTACACTATCACTTCAAAACTGAAACTAACCAGTGCTTTATCCTACACTTACAGCAAGCAGGATTTCGGTGAGACCGGAGGTTTCTCCAACCCTTTCCAGTTTGCCCGAAATATTGCTCCTTTCTATCCTGTTTTTCTGAGAGACAACAATTATCAAAGGCTTTATGACAGTTATGGAAATGCTTTATATGATTATGGAGACGGACAAGGGCCTAACGGAGCTACAAGATCTTATGCTGTATTTGAAAATCCCGTAGGTAACCTTCAGAAGAATAAATCACAAATCGTAAGTAATGTGACCAATCTTAATCTTGGTTTAAATTATGAAATCATCAAAGGGCTGGATTTTACCTATAATTTTGGTGCTTATCTCGAAAATACAAGAAACCTTCAGTTCGGAAATACGGAAGGAGGAACTTCTTCTTCTGTGGGAGGAACTATTTCGCAAAGTTCAAACTTTAAATATACACTGAACCACCAACAGTTGCTTACCTACCAGAAAAAACTGGGAAATCACAGCTTCAATCTCCTTGTAGGGCATGAACTGAATAAAATAAAAGATGATGGCTTTTCAGGATCAAAACAGCAGCTTTTATTACCTGACTCACAAGCTTTTGATAATGCTGTGAAAATTACCGGATTATCAGGAAGCGGCTATGAATATGCTGTAGAAGGCTATTTCACAAGGTTATTGTATAATTATGATGGTAAATATTTCTTCAATGCTAACATTCGTAGAGACGGTTCTTCTGTATTTTCTCCGGAGAGCAGATGGGGAAATTTTTATGGATTAGGTCTTGCATGGAATATCGCAAAAGAAGATTTTCTTAAGGACAACAGCGTGATTAATTCTTTAAAATTAAAAGCTTCTTATGGCCAGCAGGGAAATGACAACATCCTTTTAAGCGGCTCTTCCAGAGACTACTATGCTTATCAGGATATCTACGGAATCAATAATTTCGGGAATGACAAACCTGTTCTATCTCTTAAAAAACAAGGAAATAAAGATTTGAAATGGGAAACCTCCAAAAATCTGAATGCCGGTTTTGAAATTTCACTTTTAAAAAACAGAATCAATCTGAATGCTGATTATTTTGAAAGAAAAGTTTCGGATATGATCTACACACTTCCTCTTCCTCCATCCAATGCAGGCTCCTATGTGAAGTATGGAAATATCGGAGATATGACGAACAGAGGTGTTCAGGCGAATGTCAATATTGATATTCTTCGCGGTGATGAGTTCCAGTGGAGTTTTTACGCCAATGCCACTCATTACAAAAACAAGATTACCCGATTACCAGCCGAGCAGAGAAATACCGGGCTTGTTTCAGGTTTATTTATTCTGACAGAAGGTGGAGACCGTTACACGTATTTCCTCAAAGAATTTGCAGGGGTAAATCCTGAGAATGGTGATGCTTTGTGGTATCGTACCACCATCAATCCAATCACTCAAAAGGAAGAAAGAACAATAACCAATAATTATAAGGAAGCCACCGATTATAACACCGGAAAGTCTGCCATTCCAAAGGTATATGGTGGATTTGGGACAGATTTCAGCTATAAAAGATTCAATCTGGCAGTGAATTTTGCTTACCAGTTCGGTGGATATGGATATGATGATATTTACAGAAGCTTATTCCATTCTGACAGCTATGGGTCTAACTATTCAACGGATCTGGATAAAACCTGGACTCCGGAAAATCCAACGGCTGCCTTACCAAGAGTAGATCTTACGGCTACGAACCAGAATGGAAATTCAACACTTTATCTTATCAAATCGGATTATATCAGTCTTCAGGATGTAACCCTTTCCTATCAGCTTCCTGAAGGTTTTGCCCAACAGGCAGGTTTATCTGGTCTGAAAATTTATGTGACGGGGAACAATCTATACCTATGGTCAAAGAGAAAAGGATATGATCCAAGAGCTTCACTGACAGGAGTTTCTGATGCTTACCGTTATTCTCTTCTGTCCAGTGTCTCTTTAGGGTTTAAACTTAATTTTTAAAAGAACAGGAATGAACACAATAAAATACTTTATAACAGCTGCAACCCTAAGTTTTTTGGCTACCAGCTGTGCTAATGATCTCAATACTTTGCCGGAAGGAGATATTTCCGGGGAGCAGCTCAATAGCGATGCCAACAGCCCGGAAAAAATCCTGGGTGGAATCTATCTTGATCTTCGAAGCAATGGTGCAGGCGGTACTACCGTTCATTCAGATTTCGGAATCATGGGAATAAAAGCGGGATCCGACCTTATGTCCAATGATGTGATCCAGTCTACCAACCAGCATTTAGGAATGTTTTATAATTATGAAGCCACCAATGCCAGTAATATTGCTTCTGAGATTGTGTGGACCACTTTTTATGCAAGAATATTTGTGATCAACAAGCTGCTTGATGGTCTGGATAAAAATGCCAATGCAAAAAACAGAGCAATTGCAGGACAGCTTCTGGCTTTAAGAGCTTATTCCTATTTTTACCTGGTTCGTTTTTATGCCAATGATTATAATGGACATCAGTCTGAGCCTGGACTTCCATTGGTTCTTACAGCCAATAACCCAAGTCAGGGACTTCCCAGATCAACGGTTGCTGAAGTCTATTCACAAATCAAAAAAGATATTGAAGAATCTATTACGCTTCTGGATACGTATGCCCGCCCTTCCAGAGCCCAGATAGACCAAAGAACCGCTAAAGCTATTGCATCTGAAGTGTTTCTGGAAACAGGAGATTATATCAAAGCTGCTCAATACGCTCAGGAAGGTAAACAGGGAATTGTCCTTATGACCGAAGATGATTATACCTCTACCGGATTTTCCAACATTAATAATCCTGAGGTAATATGGGGTTTTCATAATACGATTTCCACAATGAGTATCGGAAATTATTACGCTTCTTTCTTCTCCATGTTTGATAATACCAATGAAGGCTATGCAGGAGCTGCACAGATCCGTAAGCTGATCGATAAGCGTCTTTATGAAGCCATTCCGGCATCGGATTACCGTAAGAAAGTCTTCAATGGAAGCCAGAATGCAGCGTATACTTTTAATGGAAAAACAAAAAATTATCCGCCGTATGTAAGCTGGAAATTTAAAGATCCTACCCTTTTTGAGGGAGATTATATTTACATCAGAGCATCTTCATTATATTATATCCAGGCTGAAGCCCTTGCCAGACAAGGACGAGAAGCCGAAGCGAGACAGGTATTGTTTGATATTACTTCAAAAAGAGATCAGGCTTATACATTGTCTACAAAATCCGGCAGCGCGCTGATCAATGAAATTGTCCTGCAAAAGAGAATAGAACTCTGGGGTGAAGGCTACGCCTGGTTTGATATGAAAAGGCTGAATACTCCTTTGGAAAGAATATATACGGGCACGAACCATACTTTTGGAAGATTCAATCTGACCCCTGATAAATTCAGGTTTCAGATTCCTAATAAAGAGATTAATAACAACCCACAAATCAAGCAGAATGAATAGATAAACAGAAACAATTTTACATTCAAATATATTCAGTGACGAGGCACCATTTACTTCTAAGTGGTGCCTTTTTATTGATTAAAGTAAGGTGCTGAGAATTAAAAAAGCTTTGCATCTTTGCGATTTTCCAAAAAAACACAAATACGAAAGATATAATTGGAAAATCACAAAGGCGCAAAATCCTATTAAAAAGGCTGCTATAAGGCGCAAGGATTTTATCTGTGATAAAATTGAATACTGTTTATTTCCTAAGTCTCTTGCAGATTCTTTATTTTATAACAATATCAGATTTGTAATGATCTTTTACCAGCTCTCCATTTTTATACAACCTCTGGTTAACCACCTTTCCTTTTTCATTAAAGTAAAGCCACAACGCATTTTTTCTTCCCAAAGAATCCAGACGTCCCATTTCTTTCGGCATTTTATTGTTATGAAGAATCTGAACAGGATATAATCCTTTCAGGTCTTTCAGTGAATCCACTTTTTCAGGGATCAGTTCAGAGTCATTCCCGATTTTGAAAATATATTTTTTCCCTTTATCACTATTCAAAATCAGTTCATCACCTGTTATCTTATATTTACCTTCAGAAAAAGGTGCTGTTACAATCTGATCATAGCTTACATGTTCTGTTTTTAAAAATTCGAAATTTCCATCTTTTATATAAAGTGAATAACTTCCATTTCCCGATTCCAATTCAACATATTTAGGATATTCTTTATTTTTTTTACAGGAAATAATGGAGAAAAGAAGTCCAAAAAGGCAGATAATTTTAATTTTCATAAGAACTAAATTATTAAAATATCCTGAATAAAATAACAGTAGAATACTCTTCTTGTTATTTCCTGTCTCCTACTCTACCTTCTTTCAAACTCCCGGAGTTTTCTTTTCATCAGCTTAATTTCTGCAGATTGGGTTTTAAAAATATTTCTCTGAAGGATAATCAGCTGTGGATCACTGAGGTGTACCTTTTCAGATATCAATAAGGCTGCTGCATGATGAGGAATCATACTTTTTACAAACTGCCTGTCATCCACATTCACCTGTTCTCTGATTCCAAACCAGGAAAACAGACTTGTCACCACTCCAATACTTACAATGATCCAATTAAGCGTTCTGTTCCTATACCTCTTTCGCATGACCCATAATTCAATAAGTAACATGGCTGAAACCATCATGAGAGTCATGTATAAATTATTAATATTTGAAATAAAATTTCTCGGGTTGTCTATCATCGTGTACATAATGATATACATAAAACAGAACATCATCAAAGCCATAAGTACAAATCGGCTGTACATTACAGAAGAATTAATTAAATGTTTTTTATTTTCTTTCAAAGAAGAAACTTCATTTTTACGCTTCATATTTTCCATAAGAGAGGGCACTGTAAATAATATTATATAATTCAAAAACTTGTGATAAAAATAATAATATTTATCTGACAGGTTTATGCTTATACTCATAATAATTGACGAAAATACTTCCTTGTACAATCAAAAGAAAAAGATATATTTGGGAACTCAAATCTTTTTGAAGTGCTCAGTTGCAAAATGATTTCAATGAGAGTAGTTTTCATTCTCCATCTCAATTTTCAGCTATAAAAACATTAATAATGACCAAAACACAATTATTTTTCACCGGTATATCTTTCACCTTGCTATCTTTTACCGCTTCGGCTCAGAAAAAAACCACATATGCCCATAAAATTGACAGCATTATCACTGCTACCAGCCCAATAAAATTCAATGGCGTTGTTTTGGTCGCACAAAAAGGAAAAGTACAATATCTGAAATCCAACGGTTATAAGGATTTTGAAAAAAAGATTCCTTTGAAAGCAGATGATCAGTTTGAAATCATGTCAAACTCTAAGCAGGTAACCGCTGTTTTAGTTCTACAGGCTGCCGAACAGGGAAAACTGGATCTTCATACTCCTATCAAAAAATATCTTCCTGCTATTACCCAAACCTGGGCAGATACAGTAACAATCCATCATCTCCTGAACCATACTCACGGAATTACCAAACTGGAAAAACCTTCAGCTTTCAAAGCCGGTTCTCAGTTTAAATATGGTAATCTCTCTTATATGATGCTTGGGGAAATTCTTAAAAATACAACAGGAAAAAGTTTCACTGAACTGGCTAATTCTCTTTTTAAAAAACTGAAAATGAATCAGACTTTTGTTTATAACCAAAAAAATAACCAATCTCCCGTTCCCGGTTATATGAATGAAAACAATCAGTTTAAAAAAGTGAAAGAGTCTTTTCTGAATGAGGATATCGTTCCTGCTGCAGGAATCATTTCTACCGTACAGGATCTCGCAAAGTGGGATCAGGCCTTATTTAAAGGAAAACTGTTGTCTCCGGAGTTTCAAAAACAGATGATGACCCCTTCTACCCGCTCTCAGCATGACGTATTTGGAAAAGAAAGCATGGGATTCGGGTATAATGTAAGGTTTATCAAAGAAGCAGGTCTGGATTATTTTGCCGTGACTGGTCTTGGTGATGGGTTTACCTGTCTTAACACCTACTTTCCTTCCACAGATACAACTTTGATCATCCTCGAAAATCAGATGCCTGAAAACCGTGAATACTGGAGTTTCAAAGAAGCTGCAATAAAAAATACAGTTCTGAAGGCAATCACTGCTAAATAACCCTAACACTTAAAAAAGTACCCACCAAAGGCTTTTAGAATACACAGCATTCAATTTTATCGCAGATAAAATCTTCGTCTTATAACAACTTTTTTGTGCCTTTGCGATTTTCCAAAAAAAATAAATAAGAAGAGTTTAATTGGAAAACGCAAAGGCGCAAAGCTTTTTTAATTCGATGTAAATTTTAAGGCGCAAAAAAAAATCAAAGATTTTTAGCAAGGATACTACTTTAACATCTACCCTAAAGATGTAGAGATTATACAATTCTTTTTAAAATTCTTGTTTTAACAATAGAGAAAGGTTTTTCTATCACAAATCTGTAGAATAAACCTCCAAGTACGCAGGCTAAGAGACAAACCATAAGACTTATATTATCTGATGTTTCAAATTTAAAATAATCAAATCCTTCCTGCGTGAGATGAATAATTCCCTTATGCGACAGGTAAACAGCATAAGACAAAGCTGCCAGTTGAGCAGTGAGATAAGATTTTGTCCGATACAGGAAAGATGATTGAGAAACTGCAGCCATAAGAATTACTCCAAAACTTATAGCTACCAACGTAAACCCGAATATGGAAGCTGTTTTTGAAGCCTGCTCATTACATATCCAGAAAGATATTCCCAACAATACAATTCCCAAAAAGAAAAGTCTGTTTCCGTTGTTACTTACTATTTTTTTGAATTGTGATGAATACTGCATCAAATATCCGATCAAAACACCTATCCCTAAACCATCCAGCCTTGTATGAGTGGGGTAATATATTTGCATATACCATAGTTTCCAGAAATCAGTGGAAGCTGTATCCAGCCCTGATATATATTCATTCCATACCATCAACCTGAATACAATAGAAAGTCCGATAACAGTCATCATCAGAACTGTCAGATATCTGAATAATTTTGTAGATGACACCATTAAAAGAAACAGGGGAAGAATAAGATAAAACTGCTCTTCGATACATAAAGACCATGCATGGGAAAAGGTTCCACGGTTGATAACATCCAATCCATAGTTTTGGGTAAAAGTAATAAACTTCCATAACGGAGATAAAGTTTCACGCTCTCTGAAAAAAGGGAATGTAAAATAAAGGAAAATAGTAAAAAAGTAAGCCGGAAAAATCCTGAAAAACCGTTTTATATAGAATACTTTCAGACTGACATTTCCTTTATTCTTTATTTCTTTGAACAATTGCCCTGAGATCAGAAAACCACTTAAAACAAAAAACAAATCTACACCTGTCCAGCCAAACCTTCCGATACTGTCTATCCAGTCAGGATGTTTGAATGCCCGATAATGATACATGAGCACCAATAAAATTGCAATAGCTCTAAGATGATCTAATCCGTAAAGCCTTTCTGAATATTCCTTCATTATTTTTTCATGCAAATGTGGGTGAATTTCAGGGTGATTTCGGATGGAATATCCGGACAACTGCCTATTCAGTATCAACGACAAAATATGCAGTTCATACCGTGAATAATGTTGTATGTCATTATTTTAATACCATTAGCATAACATTTTCCTAAGGTTACTTAAGATTTTATATTTTTGAGGATGATGAAAACTCTGTCAGAAATTCAGATCAGACAAAATCTATACTTCCAGCTGTTCTTCTGGCCGGCTTTATTTTTATTCGGAACAGTAAGAATGTCTGGAGAATATGATAGTGAAGCTACCAAAGGATTGATTATTTATAATTTTTGCCATTGGATTTTCCAGATTGCAGGAGCCAATTTTATTTATTTTGTTCTCATTCGTCATTTTTTTGATCAGAAAAAGTATGTTAAATTAATACTGTCTATTCTTCTCAGCCTTTATATTATTTCTGTCATTAACCGGTTTTTTATTGTTTATATTGCAGAACCTCTATTCATCAATGAATTATTGAAAGACACCCCTTTTGAAATTTTCACAGATATTCCTTACCTGCTGCTTCATTATACCTTTCCGATTATCAGCGGCGCATTTATCTTTATTTCAATCATGTTTATCATACGGTATAAAGATGAAAAGGAACGCACCATCAAACTTCAGAAGGAAAAAACAGAGCTGGAACTGCAATCTCTCAAATCTCAGCTCAACCCTCATTTTCTCTTCAATACTTTGAATAATATTTACTCTCTGTCCATCAGCCATTCTGATCAAACATCCCAATCCATCAGCCAGCTTTCGGATATTCTGGATTATATTTTATACAAAGGACAAAAAAAGTGGGTGCAGGTTTCTGATGAACTGGATATTATTAATCATTACATTGCATTGGAAAAACTTCGATACCATGATGAAAGATTAAAAATTAACCTAAACATGGTCTTACAATCGGCGAATACCATTCCGCCACTTCTCTATCTCACTCTGGTAGAAAATGCTTTTAAACATGGAGCAGGAAAAAGTTCAGGAACAACGGGAATGACGATTGAAATAGAAACGAATCCTCAGCAATCTGTTTTTAAAATTGAAAATACCTTCTCAGATTCACCCACATCTAATGAGAAAGGAATCGGATTGCAAAATATAAAAAGACAGCTTCATTATCATTATCAGGAACATTTTACTTTTCAGATCTCACAGGAAAATAATATTTTTAAAGTTGAAATAACAACGCCTTCCCATTATGATTAACTGCATTATTGTAGATGACGAGCCTTTAGCCGCATCATTACTGGAAAACCATATCTCCAAGATTGACGATCTGAAACTTACGGGAAAAGCAGAAAATGCAATTCAGGCTTATAAAATACTGCAAAATCAGTCCGTTGATCTGATGTTTCTGGACATACAAATGCCTCATCTTAATGGAATCGATTTTCTGAAGTCCTTACCTCAAAAGCCTAAAACCATTTTCACCACAGCCTATCGTGATTTTGCTATTGAAGGATTCGAACTCGAAGCTGTAGATTATCTCCTGAAGCCCATTACCTTCGAACGTTTTTTCAAAGCTGTAGAACGCCTGTTAAGAAATACTGTTGACCAAAGAGAAGATTTCATCCTCATTAAAACAGAGGGAATGCACCGCAAACTTTCCCTTTCAGAGATCATCTATTTTGAAAGCCAGGGAAATGATATCAAAGTGGTACTAGCAACCCAGGGAAGCTTTATTTCAAAAAGTAAAATAACAGATATTGAGAAAACCTTATCTGGTAAAGGCTTTGTAAGAATCCACCGATCTTTTATCATTAATGCTGCTTTCGTAACTGCTTTTAATAATAACGAACTGATTGTCAGCAAGCACCAGATCCCTGTTGGCAGAAGCTACAGAAAGGAGTTCGATTCCTTTATAGCCACTGTTTCTAAAAACAAACTGTTATAAGTTCTTTAATTTTAAATCATAAAATTACATTTTTAACATTTATTTTAAATTAATTTTTAATTCAATCTTACTTAAAGGATTTTCAATCTGTTTTTCAATACATTACATCTTTTTAACAATCAAAAACCTATCTTAACAGACATCACAGCACTATAACAAAAGAGAATTAATCTCATGATTACCAAACTCTTATATAAACAATGAAATCCATAGCATCAGCAGATGATCACGTATAAATATTAAAAAAAAGTGTTACTTTTGCTTTAACGAATAAAATTGTTTTTTAGCTTTTTTATGAGTAACTTTATGTGCACCAAGTTATAAAACATTAAAATTCATTCCATGAGAAAAATAATTCTACTTATTACATGTATGTTCGGTATTTCAGTTTTCTCACAGATCAAAGTGTTGAAAAATGAAAGTTTGGTGGAAATTGGTAAAGATAATTCCGTTGGTCTCTATAAAAAGGAAGATAAATTTACAATCAATTACCAGGATCTGAATACCAGCAACCTGAACACAATCCGATCTTTTTCATTCCAGAATCTTAATGGAGATGTAGCCGGATTATATAAACTTATTATGGATGGTTTTGTTTCCACTCCAGAAGAAAATGTTGTATTGGAACTGCCCAATGATATCATAGAACTTCATTATGAAAAAAACTATGGTCAACAAACCATGCAGTTTATCCAGGTGATCAACAAAAACAGAAAATACATCGGAAAATCCCAGTTTTTAAACCAAAAACAGGTGGAAAAAATCTTTGGAAGAACCAATGGAAAGTATGCTATGTATGACAAACCTGCTACGATAAACCCAACGGGTAATAAAGGAGCTACAAATACAGCCTCTACAGCAACTCCTGCATCAGGCGGAGCCAAGAAAAAATCAAGAAAATAATTATATTTTATAAATATTGCGAAACTCATTCTATCGGATGAGTTTTTTTATTTTATTTTTGCAAAAAGATAGTAAAACTTATGCCACTTCAGATAATCAATTTAACCAAAAAATTTGGTGAGCAGACTGCCCTTGACAATATCAACATTTCTATTGATAAAAATGAGATCATTGGTCTTCTTGGCCCAAACGGTGCCGGAAAATCTACCCTGATGAAATCTATTGTCGGTGCACTGAAAATTGATCAGGGAGAAATTATTTTTAATGGAATGAATATCTCAGATCATGAGATTGAAAGCAAAAAGAAAATCGGTTTTCTTCCTGAGAATAATCCGCTTTATCTGGAGATGTATGTGAAAGAATACCTTCAGTTTGTTGCCAACATCCACAAAATTTCTGAATCCAGAGTAGATGAGGTGATCAAACTGGTAGGAATTACTCCTGAAAAATCAAAAAAGATCGGACAATTATCTAAAGGATACAAACAGCGTGTAGGGCTTGCACAGGCCATTATTCATCAGCCGGATTTACTGATTCTGGATGAACCTACCAATGGTCTGGATCCCAACCAGATTATTGAAATCCGTAATGTGGTAAAAGAAATTGGTCAGGCAAAAACAGTTTTACTTTCTACACACATCATGCAGGAAGTGGAAGCGCTTTGCTCAAGAGTCATTCTTATCCATAAAGGAAATATTCTTCAGGACTGCCCTATTGACGAGTTTAAAGGCAAATTTGAAAGCCTGGAAGATGCTTTTGCAAGTTATACCTCTTAAAGAATAATAGATCGCCCGAAAATATTTTCGGGCGATTTTTTTAGTTTTTTATTATATATCCTACAGGTGCTGTAAATTTTAAAATCTCATACTTTTTATAGTGAACCCAGAATTTATTTTTATCATGAAAATCCTGGTTCATGTAAAGCGTATCTTTTTGAGGCATTAATACTACAATAATATCTTTGTCAGTCACTCTCATTTTCTCGCTTACAATGTGAATATTGGACAATTCTTTTATTGAAAAAGATGAATTACTCTGTTCTATTTTTGAAGCATTTATATTTTCTACAAGTTCATTTTTAACCCAATGATTGCGTACTGTGATCATTAAAAAAAATAAAATCAAGCTAATAAACATACCAAAAAAGGCCTTAGAACTTTTTTTCACAATTTCACAATAGATTTCAATAATGGAGAAAACAAAAAAACTAATAATCAGTAGTGCTATAATGAGCTGAACGATATAAATCATTTTAAAAATTCAAAATTTGAGTTAAGTTTAAGTTATTTCTCAATTGAGTTAAGAGTTGTTGTCTGTCTTCTCTTCAGGAGCAGCAACTGTTTCAATACTTTTCTTTTGAACCTGTTCCAACAACTGAAGTCCTAAAAGTCCACTGATTCCTCCATTCGCAGAATCTCCGCTTCCTCCGATTAATACTTCAGGCATAATTCTTACATTCTGATTCGCAATATTTTCCATGATTTTTAATTGAGTAAAATTATTGCCACCCATTGCTTCTACAGACAGTTTGTAAGATTCTGCATTAGATTTACCGATAGCCAGAATTTTTTCTGCTTCAGCATTACCCGTCAAGGAAATCTGTTCGGCACTTGCTTTGGCCAGCAACTCTATTTTTTCTGCTTCGGCTTTTGCAAGAAGTCTTGTTTTCTCTGCTTCTCCGGTTGCCAGCAGTTTCAATCTGTCTCCTTCTGCATTCGCCTGCAACCTTACAGAATTGGCATCTCCGGTTGCTTTTTTCACTGATGCATCTGCGATTCTTTCTGCAATCACAACGCCCTGATCTGCTTTTACAATTTCTTTCTGCATATCCGCAACAGCCGTTTCTTTTTCCAGTGCCTGACGGGTTTCCTGCGCCAGCATTTCAGTTTCATAAGTTATTTTCTGCTCTTCCGCCAGTTTTCTGTCTGTTAAAGTCTTCATTAAACTTTCCGGAGGAACAATAGCTCCAATTAAAGTATCGACAGCGTTGACATTATACTGTTCCAAAACACTGCTGATATGGTCTTTTGCCGACTGTTGTCTTTCTTTTCGGGTTCCTAAAAAGGCAATTACATCACTGTCCTGAGCGGAGTTTCTAAAATAATTCCCAATGGTTGGCTCTAATACCTGGCTGACAAGATTAATCATATTCCCGAAACGGGCAATTACTTTTGGAGCTTCATAAGTAGGAATATGAATAATTTGGGAAACATCAAGATTGAAAGGGAAACCGTCTTTACTTCGTACGGTAATCGTTGAAAGATTTTTATCAAGTTGATGAGATTCGCTTCTTTCATAAGCCCAGTTCAATACCAGGTTGGTGGTAGGAACAAGCTCAACCTTCATGATATAAGGATTAATAGGATATTTTCCAGGGCCAATGGGTTCTGCCCAAACTCCTTTATGACCTTTCTCAACGATATTTCCATGTTTAAAATCAATTCCGCTGAGGTCTTTTCCCTCTTCACCTACATAGCTGATGATTACCCCAACATGACCAATCGGAATTTCCGTCATTTTTACCATTTCAACTTTTGTAAACCAAGGGTTCAGAAAATAGGAACCTGCAAGGATTACCTGCTCCTGAAGACCTTTATATCCTCCGTTATTTAAAAAAGTGTCTACATCCTGAAACTTATTATGATCATTGATAATTTTACCGGCAATCTGACCTTCTTCCAAAGGACTTCCTTCCATTGTGGTGATAATTCCCACCGCATTGTCAGGAATTTGAGTCATATCCGTTAATTCTATTTCAAATAATAAGGTATTGATTCTGTATGATCCCGGGGCAATAATTGCAGTCTGACGGCCTTTTCTTCCTCCATTTTTTAAAAAGGCTTCAGCATCCTGAAAAGAATCGCAGTCCACTTTTCTGGCTAAAATTCTTCCTGTTTCCAGTTCTATCCCATCTTTTGCCAGCAGCAAACCTATTTTGCCGGTCGGAATCACTGTAAAAGGTTGAAAATCGATAGAATATTGCCAGATCCATTTTCCAAAATACACTCCCGGAGCTAATGTCTGAGCTTGAAAACCCGCTTCTCCGTTGGTAGCAATAATTCTGCCTTCCGGAAGTTCCTGTTTTCCTACCAACACAAATTTTTTGGTCACCAAACCAATTTTGTCCTGAGGAACAATGATCAATCCAAAGAAAATTCTCAAAATGAATTTGTAAAAAAGTACGCACAAAAGCGCCATTACGACCGGAATCATCCAGCCATGAAAATCTAATTCCATAGTTTGTTTTTGTTTTTTAATTAAATTTTAAAACAGGGATTGCGCTCTGATTCTTCAGAATACGAAAAAACAGAGTACGAATTATGTGATAATTCTTTCGAAAAAAATTAAGAAATTACAGGAGGAGATGTATTAAAAATCGTGAAGATGATTTCTGATACTTTTAATAGAAAAAACTTAAAGTTAATTAGTTTCATTTTGATAATAAAGAAACGAGATCCTTTGATGGTACAAATGTACATAAGAAAAGTATTCAGTTGTTTCAGAATTTGATACTATTTCGCAAACAAAATAGTAATCAACTGAAAATCAATATCATTATTTTTAAGAACCAATATACAAAAGTCTTAAGAACTTCTTTTTCAGATCTATAAACTCTCTCTTTAATGAAAAATGGCTCTATATTTGATAGAGTCTGAAATATTAACCAATAACCACTCAATATGATAAAGCATATTTTATTAGGGACTTTCTGCTTAGCTCAGTTTTCTTTCGCTTATGCCAAAGAAGTTCCGGTACCTAAAACAGATGGTTTTATAACTTCTTCTGCCCTTCAGCAGGTACCGAAGACTGTCATTATCAAAACCAAAAAGTTCAAGATCAGAATCGACAAACAACCGAATGGCAAGTACCTTTACCAGTCGTGGAATGCCAACGCAAAGATTACGGCAAAACCAAGCATGATCATCAGTGATGGTGAACTGATTCCTGATGGTACAGGAGGAAACTACTATATTAACTTCAATAATGAGGGCCACAGTTATCAGATCTGGAGAAATTATCTTACAGATTCTCCGAAAAAAGCACCTTATACATTAGTTGTAAATGATGCTAACGACCGTGAAATTGTTCGCCAGGACGGATATGTAGTGAAAAATTAAAGCTGGAAGATGGAGGAGAGAAGCTGGAAGTTGTTATAGTCATTCTATAACTTCTCTTTAAGACCTCAAAATCTTTTCTTTCTTATAAAATAAAAATCCGGTATTGATTGATACAGGATTTTTTTATGTTCCGGATTGTCTTAATTCTGTGAAAAAAATACTTTCTTCGTAACTTTCTTTTGCCGCTTTGTAACCGATATTGAAGATCTCTTCCAATCTGTCTTTTCTTCGTTCAAAAGTTCCGTAGGAAGATAATTTTTGGGAAGAAATGAACCAGTCACAGTAATCAAATTTTATTTTTTCAATCCTGTAGGACAAAAGATCGTAAGAACGGGAAACGATAGCTTTAATGGAGTTCAGATCCTTGATCTTTGCTTCGTTGGGTGGCGATACAAATACACCGATCAGTTTATCACAGTCTTCCCTGATGATATCTGCCGGAAAATTATTCAATACTCCTCCATCACAATACATTTCATCACCAATGATGTAAGGTGTCGTTATTCCGGGAATAGAGCATGAAGCAATAATGGCATCAACAATCTCAAAATCTTTATCAAAAATCTTCTGGGTTCCGGCAACAAGCTCTGTGGCCACAATTTTCACTTCGATATCTAAATCACCCAGTTTCATTTCATGGAAAATAGGTTTCAGATAGTTTCTGAAAATTACCGAAGATACAAGTCCAGGCTGATTGAATGTGAAATGTTTCCAGTTGAAAAAATAGACGGAATTGAAAAACTCCAGGATTTCCTCAGGGGTTTTTCCTATAGCGTGAAGGCATCCTACAATAGAGCCTGCGCTGCAGCAGGAAAGGATATCTACTTCAATTCCTTTTTCCCTTAAGAATTTTAATACTCCTGCATGAGCGATTCCTTTGGTACCACCTCCTGATAAAACAAGTCCTACTCTCTCAAAATTCATAGAATAAATGTAAGAAAACAGCCTGATATAATTAAGTTAATTTTTATAAATATGCTGATTTTAAAATTATTTTAATAAAATCTATAATAATGGGACAAAAATTCAATCTAAAAAGTTATACTCTTCGATGTGGTTAGTATTTAATTAAGGTGTATTAAGTATCAAACCTCCCAGGTTTTTGAAACCTGGGAGGTTTATGTATTTTTTTTCAGCATCAACAAAAGAAGCCCGGATTTCTCCGGGCTTTTTATAATATAGATTTCTGTATACTTCAGATTAAATGTGAATCACTTCACCGTAAGCAGCAGCAGCAGCTTCCATAATTGCTTCAGAAACTGTTGGGTGCGGGTGGATAGACTTGATGATCTCATGACCTGTAGTCTCTAGTTTTCTAGCTACAACAGCTTCAGCAACCATATCAGTTACCCCTTCACCGATCATGTGGCATCCTAACCACTCACCATATTTAGCATCAAAAATCACTTTGATAAATCCATCAGTATTTCCGTTTGCAGTAGCTTTACCACTTGCAGAAAGAGGGAATTTACCAACTTTGATTTCGTATCCTTTTTCTTTAGCCTGCTTTTCAGTAAGACCTACAGAAGCTACTTCAGGGTGACAATATGTACATCCAGGAATATTGCCATAGTCGATTTTCTCAACGTGCATTCCTTTGATTTTCTCAACACAAGTGATTCCTTCTGCAGAAGCAACGTGAGCCAATGCCTGAGTCGGGATGATATCTCCGATCGCATAGTAACCAGGTACTGAAGTTTCGTACCATTCGTTTACCAATACTCTTCCTTTGTCTGTCTGGATTCCTACTTCTTCTAATCCGATGTTCTCAATATTAGCAGCAATACCTACAGCAGATAATAAGATATCAGCTTCAAGAGTGATGTTTCCGTTCGCTGTTTTCACAGTAGCTTTTACGCCTTCCCCGCTTGTATCAACACTTTCTACAGAAGCGTTTGTCATAATTTCGATTCCTGTCTTTTTAAGAGATTTTTCTAAGTGTTTAGAGATTTCTTCGTCTTCTACAGGTACGATGTTTGGCATAAATTCAACAACAGTTACTTTAGTTCCCATTGTGTTATAAAAGTCAGCAAACTCTACTCCGATAGCTCCAGAACCTACAACGATCATAGATTTCGGCTGCTCAGGAAGAGATAATGCCTGTCTGTATCCGATTACTTTTTTACCATCCTGCGGTAAGTTTGGTAATTCTCTTGAACGAGCTCCTGTAGCGATAATGATGTGAGTACCTGTATATTCAGTTACTTTACCTTCTTTATCTGTAACAGAAACTTTTTTACCTTTCTGTACTTTTGCAGTACCAAGAATTACGTCAATCTTATTCTTTTTCATCAAGAATTCGATTCCTTTGCTCATTTTGCTGGCAACACCACGGCTTCTCTGAATCACATTCGGGAATTCAAAGCTTGCCTCCACTTTATTCAAACCATAATCTTCAGCATGGTTGATATAATGAAAAACCTGAGCAGATTTCAATAAAGCTTTAGTTGGAATACATCCCCAGTTAAGGCAAATTCCTCCTAAATTTTCTTTCTCGATAATTGCGGTTTTGAAACCTAATTGCGCTGCTCTGATCGCAGTAACATATCCACCAGGACCACTTCCAATGACAATAATATCGTAATTCATTACTTTAAAAATTTTTATGCGAATTTAAGGAAAAATATTGGATGTTTTATGTTTCTTCAGATTGATCTTAAAATGCACTAACAAAGCTATTTTATTCAATTTTAAACAAAGAAAGAGAACACAAAACGCATTCTCTTTCAATAAATTTTCCTTCACATTGAAAACTTCTCAAAGTTCAAGATATAAAAAACAGCTTTTTTTATTTTAATAACTGTAAAAATTCTGTATTATTTCGCCTGTCTAAGTAATCGCTTTTCAGTCGCATATCTTTGATTTAAGGCTTTCATCTGATCTCTCTTCATCTGTTTGGTAGCAAGCGGATGGTTAAGGATAAGTTTTTTCTCCAAATTATATTTTTTGGTAAGCTCTTGCATTTTAATATTGACCAGTTCGCTTTTTGAAGGGTGCGGTGGTTCTGGCGGACGTTTTTGTCCATAGACATTCATAGATAAACCTAGTAACAATACTGTTGAAATTAATAATTTTTTCATAATGTTCATATTTTTGAATGATTTCAATTAATCCAATATCATTTAATGAAACTCATTCCGGTTCATGATGAATCTTGCATATATCATACCAAGATTTTTGGTGAGAAATAAAAAGCAAATTGTATTCATACTGATTTATTAAAATACGTTCTATTTTTTCATACATTTATTAATCTCTTAAATAAGCACTTATGAAGACTTCTGCTAAAAAAACTCACCTGAACAAAGACAATATCTGGCTGAAAGAACCGGAAGATCACGATTTCCCTGCAGCTCAGGACTATCTTGAGCTTCTTTTTCAACCTGATGAAGCACAAAAATTGGTTAAAAAATTAAAGGCTGCTCCTACTATTATAAAGAAGTCGAAAGATATTTTAAGAGCCAGTAAACTTACCTTGTTACCGGAAACTAATATTCATGTGCAAGAAAACCTTAAAAAAGTAGAAAAAAACAAAAAACTTTCTCCCATATTGCTGGTCAGAGGTCAAAACGAGCTGATTATTGCAGATGGATACCACCGCCTGTGTTCAAGCTATTATCTTACGGAAGATTTGGAAGTCCCTTGCAGATTGATTTAAGTAGCTTCAAAAATAACTCCTATCACCAACCAGTGATTTTCATTAAAAAAATTTAAAATATTCATACTTAGGTGATTTTTAGCTATTTTTTTTTATATTTTTGTTTAAATCCAAATTTATACAATATGAAAAAATACATTTCGCTCTTCTTATTTGCAGCTGTTCCCCTAACTGCACAAGTAGGTATTAATACCATGACACCTAACAGTACACTTGCAATCAACGGTTCATTAAGGGCTGGTTATACTGAGATCACCGCCACCACCTATAATATTCTGGCTACTGATCATTACATTACTTATAATGGTACTGCAGATGCCACGTTTACTCTTCCTGTCATCGGAACCGGAACAGCCAGTTATACAGGGAGAATTTACAAGATTAAAAACATTTCCCCGAATGCCATTACGTTACAGGCTTCCAGTGGAAATACATTGAGAATCGACAATACTCCTGTTACTTCTTTTATGATTCCTACAGGGGCGTATGCTGAAGTTGTCAACAACAGCAATACGTCTGGCGGAACATGGGATTTATCTTTTACCGTTCTTCCAAAACCGAGCAACGTGGAAATCTATGGTACACAAGTTCTCATTCCTCCTCATAGACTGGGAACTGCACCTGTTGCTGACTGGACCGGTCATGGTAATGTAGGTTATGATACAGGAGCAGCAAACGACAGATGGTGGATCATTAGCAAAACATCTGTAGATAATGCTCACACTGCCACCTATGCCAATGCCAGCAGAATGACCTTGGTTTATGAATATCAGGGTACTCCGTTCAACGTTAACAATATGTATCCCATCCTTACTGCAGGAAATAATTCAAGTTTCCCGGATGTATTTACAGCGTCTTTTGTAAGCCTTGCTAATAATGGTACTGCAGGAAGAACAAGACTTACTGTATCTGTGGCCCGTATAGATTTCATAGGAAATAACGGATCTAATAACAGTAACTGGACAGGAACATTCTTGCTGAACGTTCTATTGGCTAGAAAATATTAAGCAAATTCTATAATATATATAAAAAAAGAGCAGAAATTTCTGCTCTTTTTTACTTTATAAAACTTCAATATTCTGTTTTAAAGGAAGGTTTTTGGATGAGTTTCCAACCATGATCCTGTAGGTTCCTTTTTCTACAGTCCATTCCATTTTTTCATTCAGAAACTGTAAGTATTTTATGGGAACTTCAATGGTAACAGATTTTGATTCTCCGGGCTGCAATGCTATTTTCTGAAATCCTTTGAGCTCAATAACGGGTCTTGAAACTGAAGCCAATACATCTTTTACATAGAGCTGAACGACTTCACTTCCGGTTTTTGAACCTGTATTTTTTACGTTGACTTTAGCTACAATGGTTTCATTTTCCGAATACTGAGTTTTGCTCAATTGCAGCTCAGAAATTTCAAAAGAGGTATAACTGAGTCCGAAGCCAAACGGATATAATGGTTCTCCACTCAGATCATGATAATCATTTCCTCTTCCTGTTGGATGATGATTATAAGTTAAAGGCAACTGACCTTCCTGAACCGGAAAAGTGACAGGCAGTTTACCTGATGGATTCTCTGCCCCGAAAAGTGTTTTTGCCACAGCATTTCCGCCTTCTTCTCCCGGATACCAAATGTCCAAGATGGCTCCTACCTCGTCTTTCCACGCTGTTGTTTTTATAGCAGAGCCACCTATCAGAACCACAGTTACAGGTTTCTTCAGTTTAGAAACCTCATGAATAAACGCTTCCTGATTTCCAGGCAAACTTAGTGATGATCTGTCCTGAAATTCGCCTTCATGAATTCCAGCAGTAATGATAATGTAATCTGCTTTCTGAGCAAGATCCAAAGCTTCTTTAAAACCTTTCTGATAATGGTGCAAGCCATAGTTCCAGATCAATTCCAGATTAGCTTCACCTCGATTTTCATGGAATTCAATCTTAATATCATATTTTTTCCCTTTTACAAAGTCCACATCAACTGTTTTTGTAGAATAACTCAGCTTTTCCCATTGATCAATGACTAATTTCCCACCCAGGTATAACCTAAAGCCATCATTCCCACGCAAGCCTACTTCAAATTTGCCGGAGCTTGGAGCTTCCAGTTTTCCGGTCCATCGAATACTATAATTGTCAGGCTGCAATTTTTCCGGATCAGGAGAATATAAAGTCCATTTGAAATTGACTTGTTCATCCTGTTTTCCGAAAGCGGGATTGCCTTTTAAATCCGTATTAGAAAAATAGTTTCCCGTTAATCCTTTTTTGTTTTCGGAGGATAAATATTCATTTGAAATAGTGGCAAAGTCTTTTACATTCCAATCAATTCCTTTTGAATAGATAACTTCAGTGTCTGTATTTTTCACATAATTTTTAAGGCCATCCAGGATATTTACTTTTTTGTTTCCAGGCCCTGAATACCCTCCTAATCTTGCATCCACAGCATCTGTTCCCACTACAAGAATCTTTTTAACATTCCCTGGAACAGGAAGTGTCTGACTATTGTTCTGAAGTAATACAAAAGACTCTGCCGCTGCTTTTTCTGCCAAAGGTTTGTGAGTAAGCTTTTTTAAATCTTCAATTTCCTTAGCAGAAACATAGGGGGTTTCAAATAGCCCAAGCTCAAATTTGGCCCTCAAAACTCTTGATACTGCATCATCTATTCTTTCTTTTGAAATTCTTCCATCTAAGAACGGAGGAATGAAGAGCTGATAATGTTTGTATTCTGTCTGAAATATGACATCAAGACCCGCATTAATTGCCTGTGCGGAGGCATCATCATAATCTTTTGCTGTAAAATGCAGCACATTTGCTCCACCAACCGCACTTGCATCACTGATAACAAAGCCTTTGAAATTCCATCCTTTTTTTAATTTTTCCGTTAACAGCCAATGGTTTGCAGTTGAAGGTCTTCCATCAAGCAAATTATAAGAAGTCATTACAGAACGGCTTTTTCCTTTTGTAAAAGCATTGTGAAAAGGGATCAAATGGGTTTCTTCCAAGTATCTTTTGCTCCAATGGATCGGATATGAGTCTCTTCCTCCTTCTCCTACATTGGCTAAAAAGTGCTTGGGTGTGGTAATGATTCCCTGGTTTTCAAATGAACTGACAAAGCTTACTCCCATTACAGAAGTTAAAAAGGGGTCTTCACCATAGGTTTCCTCTGTTCTTCCCCATCTCACATCACTGGCAAGGTTCACCACCGGGGTCAGGATTTGACGAATTCCCCTCAGTTTTGATTCTCTTGCAATAGCTGTTGAAACCTTGGTCATTAATTCCGGATTAAAAGTAGCTGCCAGACCGATTGCCTGCGGAAAAGCAGTAGCACCTTCCCTAACCAATCCATGTAAAGCTTCATCAAAAGGAATAATAGGAATTCCCAATCTTGATTCTTCCACGAAATATTTCTGAATGGCATTGATTTTTTTAACCAATCTTTCTGCATCTTCACTGGCATTATACTTCAATAGCTGTCCCGCTGCACCACCGCCCTGATTTCCTGCACTTACCTGTAATCCGAAAATCCCATGGGAATATTGTCCTTTCGGAACATGATCCAGATCTCCGGGAATCATAAAGCACTGCCAGAATTTTTCTTCTGGTGTCATTCTCTTCAGCAGATCCTGAACTCTGGTTTCAATGGGTTGTTTTGAATCTTTATATAATGGTTTCTGAGCAAATGTAATCACAACATTCAACAATAATGCGGCTCCGGTAAGTTTAAAATAAATACATCTCATTATTGAACGATTTGAATTACGGTTGAATATTTTAACTGATCTCTTTCTTTCGGCAAATTAATTTCAATTGAATTCCCTGATTTTTTCCATTGAATTTTTGAAGAAATACCTAATATTTTCAAAGATTTGGGTTTAAAATTTTCCGGAAGGGAAAAAGTAAGTTTTGAAGGAGCTTTATATTCTGATTGTTCATCCAGATGGAAAACATTTACCGTCTTATGATCTTTGCTTTGCGTATAATAAAAATTTCCGTCGTGATAAGGCGCAATGCTTCTTGTTGCAAAAACCGCAGACTGATTTTTCTCCATCCAATTGGAAATCTGCTGTAACCTTTCATAAACTATCGGATCATAATCTCCGTTAGGTCCGGGCGCAATATTCATAAGGTAATTTCCTCCTCTTGAAATGATTTTCACAAGAGTTTCAATGATCTTTTGAGAGGTTTTATAGTTGTCATTAGGAACATAGGAAAAGGAATCTCCCATTGTGATGCAGCTTTCCCAGGGAATGGAAAGAGCATGTTCCGGAACTGCCTGCTCAGGAGTTACATAGTTTTCCCATTTTCCGGAAACAGTACGATCGACAATAATAATCCCTGGCTGATTTTTTCTGGCCATTGTTCCTATTTTATCCATATCGATATCCTGCTCTACTTTGATGGTGCGCTGCCATTCTACTTTGGGGTCTATAGTGTGAAAAGGACGTACCCAGCCGCCATCCAGCCAAAGAATATCAACTTTCCCATAATTGGAAGTAATTTCGTTCAGCTGATTGAAAGTGAATTTTTTAAAATTCTCCCATCTTTCAGGATATTTCTTTGGATCATAATTGACATTTCTGTCTTTGGGTGGAAAATAAGACCACCAGTAATCATCGGAATGCCAATCAGGTTTTGAATAATAAGCACCAATTTTAAATCCTTCTTTTCTGAATGTATTGAAAATCTCTTTCGTCACATCGGATTTTGGATTTTTTGAAAAAGGAGTTTTAGGAGAAGTGATTTTATAATCCGACTGGCGGGTATCAAACATAGCAAAACCATCATGATGCTTGGTTGTAAAAACTACATATTTCATTCCAGCCTTTTTTACTGCTTCAGCCCATTTCTGAGGATTGAACTGAGTTGGATTGAAAGTTGTCTGAAGATTTTCGTAATTCTTCACATATTGGTAGTAAGATTTTCCGTATTCTGGTTTTCGCTGTGTCCATGATTCATCTTCCGGGCATAAGCTCCAGCTCTCAACAATCCCCCACTGGCTGTAGGTTCCCCAATGCATAAACAGTCCGAATTTCATATCCTGCCACTGCTCCAGATTCTGGACAACCAAAGGGTCTGTAGGCTTCTGATAACCTTCTGATACATTATGAGCTTGTGAAAAAGCAATTGAACTTATAAAAAGGAATGAAAGAAAAAAGGGTTTTATTTTGGATATAACCAGCATATGGAATAGTTTTCCGCTAATTTAATTATCCTTTAGGAAACCCGCAAACATTAGGATTCCAAGAGATTAAGAATCGCTTCATCAAATGTAGAATATGAAAACTTAAATCCACTTTTTATAAGTTTTTCCGGATAGACGTTTCTGCTTTTTAATAATAATTCCGTTTCCGTATTCAGGAATATGGAGGCTATTTCCAGCTGCCAGACGGGAGCATTGAGTCCAAAAGCAACTTTTGTTTTATGTCTTAGTTTTCTCATCATGCTTTGATTGGAAAGAGGAGTCGGAGCAGTTATATTCACTGTTCCTGAAAGATTCTCATCCTGAATAATCCAATCCACTGCTCTACAGAAATCTTCGATATGAACCCAGCTTACCATCTGATTTCCTCTTCCCTGCTTTCCACCTAAGCCCAGTTTTGTAATCATTTTCAGCTTCGGAAAAGCGCCGCCATTATTTCCAAGAACAATGGAAGTTCGAAGGGCAACTTTTCGTATTTCTTCATTTTTACCTGCAAAAAATTCTTCTTCCCAGCTTTTGCAGATATTCATAGAAAAGTCGTCTCCCACAATTCCGTTTTCTTCTGTGTTTAAGTTCTTTTCAGAGTGAACATAAATGGTTGCAGAACTGGCATTCAGCCATACTTTTGGTTTATGAGAACATTGATCTACTGCTTTCTGTAATATTCTTGTACTGTTGATTCTTGAGGAATAGATTTCCTGTTTATTTTTCTCATGATAGCGGCAATCTACAGACTTCCCTGTCAGGTTGATGAGAACATCTGCTTTTTCAAGGTTATTTTTCCATTCACTTATTGTTTGGGCATTCCAATAGATTTCATTTTTACGTTGAGGATTGCGGGTAAGAATGTAGACCTGATTTCCTTTTGTTGTAAAGTATTTTTCCAGGTTTTCACCGAGAAATCCGGAGCCTCCGGCTATGATTATTTTCATGGTTTGAGATTTAATGTTTTGGGTTCAAAGTTCAAAGTTTATGGTTTGCCCACAGATTTCACTAATTTGCACAGATGATCCTGGAGAGAGAAAGATGTTCTTTAATCTTATTCTTTTTAATGAATGTATTTTTTGGTTTTGACCTGAATTTCTGAGCCTTCGGCAAGCATTACGGAAACAGGTTTCTGATGGTTCAGGTCTTCGAAATTATTTCCATAAATCTTTTGAAAATCTACTTCTAATTGATATTCTTTTACAGTATAGCATTCCCATTTTGGATGGCAGACTTCGTATTCTGAGGTTGTATTTTCCTTTTTTGTAAAGCCAAAATAATGTTCTGTAATAAATTCAAATTCTGAGTTTTCCTCCATTGGTTTCGCTGTATTTTCAGCCATAATCTGAATAGAATGCCAGCTTTTATCTTTCCATGAATATCGGATCAGCAGTTCATCTTCTCTTTTTTCAATCTGATTTTTCATAGGCATGGTATGATAATTTTCTTTGTAAATAGAATTAGCGACCAGGCTTAGTGCAGGCTTTGGAACAATTTCTTTAATAAACACGACTCCTCTTTTCCAGATTCCATTTTCTTTTTTCTTTACGTAAAACCTTAGATTCACTTCTTCAAAGTTTCGGTGAAAAGGAATAGGAACTCCCAGTAGTCTGGTATTTAAAAACATAAATCCAACCAGGCTTACATAACATTTGCCTTTATAAAAATCAAGCTCTGTTCCTTTTGGAAGATAGGGCTGCAAAATTTCAGGATTAATCTCGTAATTGATGATGGCCAGTTTTCGCCATTCTGCTTTTAAAAAGTTCATAACTATGTTTTTTAGGTTAAAAAATCGCAATTCCGTCACGGACAGAAGATTCTGCAATGGTTTTGATCATTTCATTTCTTTGAATCAGAAAGTTTTTGAGATACGTTCTTAGAAAAACAGCATTAAATAGCTTTCCAATGATGCCCAGCGGAGATTCAAATTCGAAAATATCTGTCATCAAAGTATTTCCGTTTACAGATTTAAAAATATGATGGTGGCGCATGAACTTGAAAGCTCCTTTCTGCATGACATCAATAAACTGAAACGGTTTTTCCATGCTGACAATTTTTGTAGTGAGGTTTTGATATACTCCCAGATGTTTTGCCCGCCAGGTTACGGTTTCATTTTCTTCAATCAGTCCTGAAGTACGTCCTGCAATGGCTTTTTCATGAGATTTTGAGGTGGACTGCTGATGCAGATCAATATTTCTTGCCAGATCAAAAACATAGTGAATATCTGCTTTGATGACTGTATTTAAATAGATGGTTGACATTTTTTTAAGGTTTAAAATTTTATAGTTTAAAGTGATCCTTTTCGTCTGAAATAAATAATCAGGAATAAGTGAATGATTAAATTTCTCATAATTATTATTCATTTAAAATTTTCAGTAATTTTTGAAATATGGGTTCAAATAAAAAACTAGTTTCTTTTCACATGAAGAATTTCAACCAAATCCAGATATCTTTTGTGCGATATAATGGAGAGTCCGTTTTTGATAAACTGATCTTTAAGATCTTCCAGGCTTTCATTTTTATTGATATAATGGAACAATTTTCCAAATTCATTCCCAAAAACCTTTGTCACAAGAACCTCTATATACCATTTCACACAATTGAATCTCCACTTTGTTTTAGGTTTCACAAATTCTACAATGATAATTTCACCTTTCTCATCAATGATATTTGAAAGTTTATCTGCAAAAATCGGCTTCTGGTCTTCTTCTATCGTCTTTGTCCCGTAAGAGCAAAGGATAATATCCATAGAATGATCGGGAATCTGGCTTTCGAAAAAATCGTTCCGGATCTGTTGTATTGACAATTTGTTTTTGAATGTTGCAGCCAGTTTCATATGCATTGCTGATGAGAAATCCAGTGCTACAATTTCTGTATTATCATTGTGTGCCTGTATAAATTCTAAATTTTCTCCCTGCCCGCTCATCAAGTCCAAAACTCTTTTATCCCCGTAGCTTTTCACCTTTTGAACAGCCATTTTCCTAAACAGTCTGGTAAACCCTAAAGATGCAATTTCATTAACATAATACCTGGGTTGCAGGTTGTCAAAATATTTTTGCAGATCATTCATTTTCAGATTGTGTTTTTATAGATTGTAATACATGGTTTTGCATTTTATCAATGATATAGCCGGACCAATTTTTCCAATACCAGGTGGGGGCAATTTTGTAACTGTATTTTGTTTTTGCAATGATCTTTGTTCTATTTTCTGATAGCTTATCTAAAGTAATTTCGCCATATTTCACAATAAAATAATCGTGCAAATGCTTAGCATCAATATTTTGATAAGGTGTTATTTCTTTCATTGGAACAGTCTGATTTTCCAAAAAGAATTTCACTTTTTTATTTTCAATAAATTCATTGATATTAAGTTGTAATTCATCATTATTGGTCTGACAGCTATAGCCCAATTTTCCGTTGTCATTAACAAGTTTTATATTCTTTGGATAACTGACTCCTTTTTCAAACAGTATAAAATCAGGAGTATCGAAATTGATTTGTGTATTTAAAAGTTTCCAAACTTTTTCATTGGAAGAATTCACAATCATTTCTGTTGTAATAGTTTCCTCAATAGGTTTTGTATAGGTATCGAAAATATAAGATGCAGGATTGATAAAAAGAATAAATACTATAACACTTCCGGTATGCCGTTTTTCGTCAAATACTCCTATGATAAAACCAATATTGAAGCCCACGAACATCGCAAAGCCAATAAATGGAATAGCCATAATAATGCAAATAGCTCCTTCTACACCAGCTCCTATTAAAATCAGAGAGAAAATGACTAATCCTAAAACTATTTTTAAGATAGTCTTCAGAACATTCATTAATCCAATTTTTTTAAAATACTTTACATATCCGATGATAAATCCAATAGAAACCGGAATGGTGAGGAACATTGTCACTCCATATTCACCTTTGGCAACAAGAAAAAACCATACGGCAACAATTAAAACAACAGTCAGAAAGAGACTTAAATAGAGATAACGTTTTAAAAAATTCTTCATGATATTATAAGTTTTATATTTTCAGTAATTTTTGAAAATTAGATTGAAATAAAAAAGGATTTTCATCCTCTTTTGTTCTTTATTTCAACAGATTGGTAATCTTCCCTACCAGCCAGTGGTCATCACTTTTTATCGCCAGATCCATGATGTTGTTGATTTTTCCGGTTACAGAACTGAAATCATTCATCAGCTTGATAAATTCCTGTGCTTCTTCTGAATCTTTATCCTCAATATTTTTTAATTCTTCAAGAAAGGAAATGACTGGTTCAATCTCTCTTTTTCTTCTTTCTTTTGTAATTTGTTTGAACAGATACCAGACATCTTTTTCTGCTACGAAATATTCTTTACGGTCGCCTTTTACAAATTCTTTTTTCACGATTCCCCAGTCTATCAGAGCACGGAGATTCATATTGGCATTTCCTCTTGAAATTTCCAGCTGTTCCATGACTTCATCAGTAGAAAGAGGTTTTCCGCTCGCCAGAAGCAATGCATGCACCTGTGCCATCGTACGGTTGATTCCCCAATTGGTAGCAAAGGTTCCCCAGGTCTGAATGTATTTTTCTTTTGCTTCTGAAAGTTGCATCTTGTTTCCGTTTTTAATTTCTGTAACAAATGTAATTATATTTTTTGAATTTTCAATAATTTTTGAAAATTAATTTTAAAATTAAAACAGATCTCCTTAGAATACCTGTTTTAACTTATAAAAATTAAGGTTCAATACTGGTTGTAATCCCTTGGCTCCAATATTTTGCTTCCGGCATATAATAGAGATAAACATTACTTGATTTTCCTGTGTAAGTTCCTGCAAATTCTACTTTAAGGTCAAGATTAACGGTTTTTGTTTCCTCGTCATTAAAATGTTCCCAATATAAAACCAGATAGTTATCAAAAACCTCATAGTAAGAAACCTGTTTTTTATCAACCATATCTTTCAGTAAGGCATTTTGCAGAGTCAGTCCTGCTGGTACACCAATTTTTGCTATGGTCATTGGCAGCTCTCCGTTTATTTTGTTTTTTACGGTAATGGTCATTCTCTTAGTCTCCCCTACTTTAGATATTCCGGATTTTAATTTTGTCTCCATGGTAATAGGAATATCTTTGCTTTCCGGAGCTTGCAATGTATAATATTGATATTCAAACTTATATGGAAGTCCATTTTTATTTGGATAGTGAACATTAATAGTATTTTCTCCGGCTTTAAATGCTGATGAAGCACTTATCATAGGTGAGACTTTTGCATTATTAATCCTGATATCAGGTTTTTCAGTCCCATACAATTTTCCATTTTTAGAGAAAAAATCAGATAATGCCTGTATTGCCAGTGTTGTGGCCTGTGTAGAACCGAATCCGTAATATCCATTGAGACCAATAAGTTGATCAGCTACTTCAGCAATTTTCAACTCATTGAACTTCTCATCTTTCTGAAGCGCCATTATATATAATGAAAGTGTTTCTGCATCCGCAGACATTCCCCATGAACCTGTAAAAGTGATTTTAGATTTTATATTCTTCGTTTCATACTGCTGGTCCAGCATCTGCATCAGGTTATCATATTCCTTTTGTTTTCCTAAGTGAGCCGCAGCATTGGCAAGCAAAGCCAGCTGATAAGAATCTTTTGTAACTAAAGCTCTTTTGAGCGTTACCTGAAAGGAATCTTCAATTTTATTTTTAAACCCAAGTTTGGACAGAGCATATACAACATACATATTTCTAGACCAGGAAAATTCAGAAAAATCTTTTTTGGATTCATAAGGCTTTCTAACTTCGAATAATCCGTTTGCATCCTTTTTCGACAGAATAAATGTGGAGAGCCCATGGATAAGCTTAGCGTCCGGATTTACATACTTCTTTAATTCGGTAAATTCTAATAATGCAAACGCTGAAAGTGACACATCCGATTCCTCGCTGTTGAAATACCCGAATCCTCCATCTTTATTTTTATAGCTCAACATTTTCTGGAAGCCTTTTTTCATATTTTTAATGACTTCATTCTCTGTTGCTGTATTTATTTTTTTACTTGATTTCAAATAATCCAGAATAAAAATATTAGGATACACCGTTGATGAAAGCTGTTCAAAGCATCCGTAAGGCTCTTTCTTCAATTGTGCCAGATTGTCAAACAATTGCAAAGCAGTGCTTTCAAACACATAATATGAGGAAAATAAGCTTCCATTGATATACTCCGGAATATTGATTTTTATCTCTTCTGTTTTGTTATTGATAATGGAAAACTGATGGGGAAATCCTTTTTCTTCAACTTTAAACGGAAGAATCATTGTTTCTCTGAAATCTCCGGATCTTATGGTAAATTGAATATTGGAATTCACTATCTCATCGGTCTGTATTCTTACAAATAATCTTCCTGATTCCAATGGCTTCAGAGTGATAAGACTATCGGAACTGATGAGTTTTACATGGTTCGGAACAATTACATCCATGGTCATTTTGCGCGTTTCAGGAGAATTATTTTTAATTACCACAGGAATTATCATCTGATCTGTTCTTGTCAGATATTGTGGAATTTTGGCATCTATTGAAATCAAACTCTGGGCAGCATACGTTGTTTCATCTCTCCCTACAAGTCCTGATGCAGCAATTCCTTCTGTCATAATTCTGAAAGTGGAATTGGTATCTGAATTATAAAACTCTACTTTTGCCTTCCCATTTTTATCCGTCTCTACTACCGGATTCCAGTAAAGTGCTTCTCTGTAATCAAAACGGTAAGAGGTATTGGTTGTTTTATATTCAGGATAAACAAATTCTCTTGCCCCAGCATATGAGATAAGTTTTCCATAAGGCAAGGCTTGTATGGCGAGATAAGATTTCGGAGTAATATCAAAACTTATTTCTGATTTTCTATTTTTGGATGAGTTGACGACCACTACTCCATTCACAGCTCTGCTTCCATAAATAGCAGTAGCAGCAGCATCTTTCAAAACGGTAATACTGCTGATATCATTTGGATTGATCGTCGTATTAAAGTTTTCGACAGGAATACCATCCACAATGAATAGAGGGTTCTTATTGGTCATGGAGGCTGTTCCTCTAATATTGATCTGTTCTCCTGCTCCCGGCTGTCCGGTGTTTGTTACCACTACTCCGGCAACTTTTCCACTCAACAGAGAAGTTACACTGGCATTCTGCATTTCCATAGAAGAAGCTACTGTTGTAGAAGCAACCGCTAATTGATCTTTCTTTACACTGTACCCCAGCACAACTACTTCTTCAATACTTGCATTCCTTCTGATTGTATCAGTTTTTGATCTTCGTGGGGGATTTAACTGACTGGTTTTGTTTTTATTTTCTGTTTTTACTTCTTCTTTTCTTTCAGCTTCCTTTACAATTTCTTCTACGTCTATGTTGGTCAATTTCTGTTTTACTAAAGGATTAATATCCAGATTATAAGACAGAATTCTGATTTTCAGCTGATGTTTGGGCTGAAAAGATTTTGCAATAATTTTGTATGAATAATCAGCATTTAAATCCGAAAAATAGAACTTTCCATTTTCTGCAACAGTCTGCTTGAGAATTTTTTTATTATCTGTATCCAAAAGAAAAATATCTGCTTTCACCGGCTTTTTGTTTTCATCTTCTACCACGCCATAGATTGTGTTTTTCTTTTCAGGAAGGTATTTGTATTTATTGGTCTTCAGAATTTCCGGAATAGGTTCAAAATATCGATAACCGTTTGTCAGCATCACAAGATCTAAGCTTTTATCTGCTTTTTCTTCTTTTTTATCGAAATAAAACTGAGGTTTTTCAATTTTCCCTTTGAGCTCAGAGTCCATCAAAAGCCAGGAAATAATATGATTCTGCTTATCATCAGCATATGTCCATAGCTTATCATCTACTACACTTATTCCAAGATTAGCGGGAACGGGTTTATTATTTTCATCTGTAGTTTCAATATTCAGCATTACTTTTTCTCTCGGCAGATAATGTTTCTTTACAGGAGTAACTTTTATATTCAGCTGGTTTACTTTATTGGCAAAAACAATCCGTTCTGCAAGCGGCATACTGTTTTCCAGAACGGTAAACCTGCAGATTCCTGTGGGGAAATCCTTTTCTGCAATTTCCAAAGAATTCATTCCTTTTTTCAGCGAAATGATTTTGCTGTAAACTTCTTTTCCGCGGAAACTTCCCAGCAGGGTAATTGTTTTTTCCTGGGTAGAAAGAATGGTAAAATTCAGGTTTTTATTTTCATTCTGAATATTCAAAACCAGTCCTTCATTTTTTGCTACGGGGAGATTAAAAGTCTGGGTAATATTTTCCGGCTTTACAACTTTCGCATAATAATTTTCTCCTATTTTAGGGCTAAACCGGAAGCTTCCCATTCCGAAATTGTAGGCTGAAATTTCTTTTATTTTTTCGTGATTCTGATTGTAAACTGCCAGAACAGCATCTACAGGTTTTTCAAACTCATCCAGAATTTTAAAAGCGATATTCTGTTCTATTCCATTGATAAAAGTTCCGCCTTCCGGTAAGAATTTCACATCCAGATTATTCAGAACAATAGGAATATTTCTGGAAATGGATTCGGTAAACCCGTCAAAATTCACTTTGATATTCAAAAGAGCATCAGAGGATTCCAAGATCTCAGGAAGCTTAAATCTCAACAGTTTTTTACCTTCTTTATCGGTAATAAGTTTTCCTTCTGAAATGGTTTCTCCGTTGTGCATTACTGTGTAATCCGCTTCATAAAAAGGAATCGGAAGATTGCTAAGACTTCTCATTGAAAAATCGGCACTTACCTCATCTCCCGGGCCATATCCTTTTTTAGGAAAATCAAGCTTCATTAAAATCCTTGGTGATACTATTTTCTGAAGGGTAATTTCTTTCTCAAATGCATTTTTGCCTTCTTCATTCTGCATCCAGTTGGTAAAAGCTCTGATTTTATAGATGCCACCCTTCATGTCTTCAGCAAAATAGAAGTCTCCCCGGGCATATCCATTGGTAATTTCGTATTTTAATTTTCTCACAACACTTCCTGCAGGATCTGTTATTTCAAAATTTACGACTCTGCTTTCTTCGACTGGTAAATTATTGTTTCCTTTAACAACATATATTTTAAAATACATGTGCTCCCCAGGTTTATAAAAAACATGATTGGTCTGAATGTAGGTCTTTTCTTTTTCAAAATCCTGAAATGGTTGCTGCCCCTTCACAGAAAAGCCTGAAAATAATAAGCACAGCAGGATGATATAGGGTGATATAAACTTGAGATTCATGAGTTAAAATTTAAGAGAAACAATACAGCCAAATGTTTTAAAGGAAGGAAGATTAAAAAAATCCAGTCCTCTTCCATTACTCAAATCGTAGAAATTCTGATTAGGATCTACGCCTTTATTGGCCTGCCAAAGCATAATATTATTTACATAAAAAGTCAGTCTGAGAGTCTGTTTATTATGGTTAATCGGGAAATCTGAGGAAAGTGATATATTGTTGATTCTTATATAATCTGCCTTTTGAACATAATTTTCAGCCACCCCTAAATAACCGTACTTCGACCATCTGTTTTCCAGAACATTCCGGCCAGGATCATAGAAATCAACAGGAATCTGGTTGACAGTTCCATTGGCCTGTACGCCTTCGAAAATATAATTTTTGATATTCCTTTCTTCTCCCGAGCCATAAGAACGACCGTAGTAATCGAGAACAGCCTGTGTTCCGTTCCAGAGGTGGCCCCCTTTTTTCCATTCCCAATTGATATCTAAGGACCAATTTTTATAGGCAAAACTGTGGTTGAATTTCATCACAAAATCCGGTGTAGGATCTGCAATAATTTTCATTCCGTCTGCTTTTTTAGGAAATCCAAACTCATCAATAATCACTTGTCCGTCTGCATTTCTTTCAAAGTAACTTCCCATCACAGCCCCCAAAACCTGTCCTTCTGATAGTGTTTTATAAATATCTTTGAATCCTGAAACAGCATGGTTCTGATATCCGGGAGCCATGCGGTCTACAATATCTTTGTATTTAAAGAATGAAATTTTATTGGTGATATACAAATCATATCCAAGCTGCAACTTTTCGTAAGCAAAATTGAATTCATACCCGCTGTACGTATGATCTGCTATATTCTTTAATATCAGCTGATTGTTTTCAAAAACAGGAAATATATCATCTTTATTTTTTTTATTAAAATACTCTCCTTCTACACTCATTTTATACCCAAGATTCAGCCTGGTTCCAATTTTCCATTCTCTAGTATTGATATTGGATAAACCTCTGAAGCTTTCCACTTCCTGTACCGGAAAATATTGATTGTAATTTTCTGCATTCAGCAAAGTAGTAGAATACGAAGCATAGGATCTTGTAATTTCCGGCTCGGAGCTTAATTGTGTGTAGCTTCCCAATAATTTAAAATTGTAATTATACCAATTGAAGATCCCATTGAACGTCAAATAAAAGTTAGCCTTTGGAAGCCAATAATTATTTTTAAGGGAAGTATTGGAGATATAAAATGAATTCCCAAGATTAAAACCTGCTTCAAAATCATAATCGCGGATATTCATATTATAATTAAAAATATGATCCTGTGAAGTTCTCTGATAGAGATATTTTTGATGAGTCAGGCTGTTATAAATGTCGGATTTTTTATCATTTAAAATAAAATTCAGACTGAAAGTATTTCTAAAGTCATAGTCTCCCAATGAATAAGAGCCCTGTATATTGGAATGATAAGAGCTGTTGTTTTGAATCCTTTCATTCGATACACCGCTGAGGAAACCATAAGTAGAAGGTTTATATTGGTCCTGATTCCAGATAGTAATATTTTCATAGGCCTGAGTGATATTCAGTTTAAAGTTATTCCAGTCTCTCGCTACATTAAGACTCAACTGCCTGTCCTGATTCTTAAAATGGTATTTGCTATCCTGCTCAAAAAGGAATGAAGGATTGTCTGCATATTTGCTGTAGCTTCTCTGTGAGCCATTATTCAGCAAAGTATTTTGTTCATTTGAAAAAGAAACCGGCGTTAACAATGAATTTTGGTAAGCTCTGTTGAACAAACCTATTCTATTGGTATTGGTTGCTCTATTTTCTTCATAATTGAAAGCTAGATTAATGTAATATCTACCCAAATCTGCGTTAAGTTTTGCTTTAAGGGTATTGGTAATATCAAACTGATCAATAAAATACATCTGGTTCTTTTGCTGTCCCAGATTCAGTGAAAGACGAAGTTTTTCATTGTTCCCCTGTTTTATAAAAGCATTTACATTCAACTGGTTATTATAACCTACCGTAGTTTTAAAAAGGTTGTTATCGTATCTTTGCGCACGCTGAAGCGCATTAACCCACGGAATCAGTTTTCCATTCTGGTCGTACTCATAAGGTAATCCATTAAATCCAAGAGTTGATATATCTGGTCCAAAACTGAACATTTCATTCGTTTCGGGGCCTTTCCAAACAAGATTTCCATTTTCAGATCTTCCCTGAACATACTTATTTTGAGTCTCCGGAACAGCATTCCTGCTTTTAATATCAAAAGATGTGGTAAAGCTTCCGTTAAAGAGTAATGTTGTCTCATTGATCCTTTTTAAAACATAAACACTATCGTTCTTTTGTTTTAATTTTCTTATTTTATCAAAATATGAGTGAGATCTTTTACTTAGGAGGTTTTTAGTTTTTTCAATACTGAAATCGTCTTTAATTTCCTTTGAAACAAGACTGTCATAGGCTTTACTGTAAATATTTTCAACACTTTTACTTCCTGTCTGATTTTCCAGAATCGCTTTTAATTCTCTGAGTTCATAAGAAGAAATAACATGGGTATTTTTCCCTTGATTCCATACAAGGGTATCATAAGGTTTAGCCGCAATAATAGCAAATCCTTCCTCATCAGTTAGTTCATAAATACCGCTGTTTTTATTATAAACCTTTAAAAAATTCTGCTCCTTATCTTTAGTTGTTAAAAATTTACCAGAGTAATAGAGTTGTGAATTTTGTGCCTGTAATAGGGTAATCGTAAATGGCAGTAACAGCAAATAATTCTTTTTCATCGGTTGTTAGTATGCTTAAAAATATAAAAAAAGAAATTTCCGGGGAAATTTCTTTTTTATGAATTACTTTTGAATTGTTTTATAGCTTTCTATCAGCTTTAAAAATTCTGACCGGTAGCCTTCTTCATCCTTACTTTTTCCCTGTTTAGCAAGGTTTTCAATATCGGAAAGATCTTTTTTTGTAATCAGTTCTGAGTTTCTTAATACTAACCCGAACCAGGCTACGGAAGAGGCAAATTTAAAATCCGGACTTACTGAAGATTTATCTTCTTTTTTAATCACTTTAGTTATCTCAATGCTTTTGTCTCCATCAGATTTTTTGTACCTGAATTTTACCGTTGCCATTTCATCTCCAAAGTTCTTCTTCTTAGAAATTTCAGAGTATTTCAATTTTGTTTCTTGTGGGATAAATTCAGACTCTACATTTGACGGGATAACTTCATATAAAGCAGTTACTGTATGTCCGCTTCCTAGTTCTCCTGCATCAATCTTATCATTTACAAAGTCTTCATTTCTTAGTTTTCTGTTTTCATAACCAATCAGTCGGTATGATTTTACATATTTAGGATTAAATTCAATCTGCACTTTTACATCTTTGGCAATGGTATAAATATTTCCTGCAAATTCTCTTCCCAAGAATTTATTGGCTTCCTGCATATTATCAATATAGGCATAATTTCCATTTCCTTTGTCCGCCAGAATTTCCATGGTATTGTCTTTGTAATTTCCCATTCCATAGCCAAGACAGGTAAGGAAGATTCCGGTTTTCCTTTTTTCTGTTATCAACGCTTCAATATCGGTGGTAGAAGAAGCTCCCACATTAAAATCACCGTCTGTTGCCAGAACAACTCTGTTATTTCCTCCTTTTATAAAGTTTTGCTTCGCTAGTTTATAAGCAAGTTCAATTCCAGCTCCTCCGGCTGTGCTTCCTCCGGCCTGAAGATTATCCAACGCTTTAATAATTTTTTCTTTTTCACCTGCTGACGTTGGGGGTAAAACCACTCCTGCACTTCCCGCATAGACTACAATCCCAACCTTATCCTTAGGTCTGAGCTGGTTCAGTAAAACTTTAAGAGAAGACTTCAGCAAGGGAAGTTTATTTTCTGCATCCATTGACCCTGAAACATCGATAAGGAAAACAATATTGGATGCAGGCAGACGATCCATCGGAATATTTTTCCCCTGAAGTCCTATTTTGAGCAGTTTATGTTTAGGATTCCATGGAGATTCACTGTATTCTGTATTAATTGAAAAAGGATCGCCATTGGCAGGCTGTGGATAATCATATCTAAAATAATTAATCATCTCTTCTACCCTCACTGAGTTTTTATCAACCTTAGATCCATAACTGATCATTCTTCTGACATTGGAATAGGATGCATTGTCTACATCAATAGAGAATGTAGAAACAGGTTGATTACGGGTTAATTCAAATGCATTTTCAACTAACGCTGCATATTCTTCATTGTTATAATCAATATCCTGATCTACCTTTTTTGTAGTCTTTTTAACATTTTTTTTGTCACCAACCTGATGGTCATAAACTCTTCCTGATTCATAGGATATCGATCTGGAACTTACTACTTCCATTGCAGTAACTGACTTTGGTTTCGGGCAGCCATTATATTCCGGTAATCCCGGAACCGTAGGACAGGCATCGTCTTTATCCAAAATACCATCTCCATCTGTGTCCGGCCACGGACAGCCATTATTTTCAGGAGGTCCTGCCACTGTAGGACATGCGTCATCTTTATCAATAACACCGTCTCCATCCGACTCTACCCACGGACAGCCCTCATTTTCTACCGGACCGGCAATATCAGGACATTTATCTAATTGATTAGGAATCCCATCCTGATCTTTATCTTTCCTGACACTGTAAGTCTTTGGTTCATTGGCTTTTTCAGTATTTTTTTGAATTTTACAGCTTGTCAATGCAACAAGCCCTAGCATGGTTATTACAATTTTTTTCATCTTTAAAAATTTCGACAGGAAATTATTAAAATTAATTCAATCCTGTTAATAATTGTTAAATAAAACAGATTTCTTCTCTTAAAAATTACTTTTGAATTGTTTTATAGCTCTCTATCAGCCTTATAAATTCTGAACGATAGCCTTCTTCATCCTTACTTTTTCCCTGTTTAGCCAGGTTTTCAATATCGGAAAGATCTTTTTTTGTAATCAGTTCTGAGTTTCTTAATACTAACCCAAACCAGGCTACGGAAGAGGCAAATTTAAAATCCGGACTTGCAGAAGATATTCTATTATCTGTATTTTTAACAATCTGACTTATTTCAAGACTGGTATCTCCGTCAGGTTTTTTATATCTGAATTTAATTGTTGCCAGTTCATCTCCAAATTCTCTCGATGAAGTATTCCGGGTATATTTCAGATTACTTTCTTTAGGAGCGAAATCCGATTTTACATCTGCAGGAATCACTTCATACAAAGCGGTAACGGTATGTCCGCTTCCCAATTCTCCAGCATCGATTTTATCATTGGCAAAGTCTTCATTTTTCAGTTTTCTATTCTCGTAACCAATCAGGCGATATGATTTTACATATTCAGGATTAAATTCAATCTGGATTTTTACATCCTTTGCGATAGCATACATACTTCCTGCAAATTCTTTCCCCAGAAACTTATTCGCTTCCTGCATATTATCAATATAAGCATAATTGCCGTTTCCCTTATCGGCAAGGGTTTCCAGCGTATTGTCTTTATAGTTGCCCATCCCGAAACCTAAGCAAGTGAGGAAAACGCCTGATTTTCTTTTATCTTCAATCAGCATTTTAAGATCTGAGGTTGAAGACATTCCTACATTGAAGTCTCCGTCGGTTGCAATAATAACCCGGTTATTTCCATCTTTTACAAAGTTTTCCTCCGCCAGTTTATAAGCAAGCTCAATTCCAGCTCCTCCTGCTGTACTTCCGCCAGCCTGAAGATGATCCAGTGCTTCAATAATTTTATCTTTTTCTCCTGCTGAAGTAGGAGGTAGAACCATTCCTGCACTTCCCGCATAGACTACAATCCCTACTTTATCTTTTGGTCTGAGCTGATTCAGCAGCACTTTAAAGGAAGATTTTAATAATGGTAATTTATTTTCCTCATTCATTGAGCCTGAAACGTCAATAAGAAATACAAGGTTGGATGCAGGCAGTTTGTCCGTGGGAAGATTTTTTCCCTGAAGCCCTATTTTAAGTAATTTATGTTTAGGGTTCCATGGTGAATCGTTGTATTCTGTATTGATTGAAAAAGGATCTTCATTTTTAGGCTGAGGATAATCATATTTGAAATAATTCACCATTTCTTCGATTCTTACAGCATTTTTATCGACTCCCTGACCAGTATTGATCATTCTTCTCACATTGGAATAAGAAGCATTATCAACATCAATAGAGAAGGTGGATAACGGCTGGTTGCGCGTCAGTTCAAAAGGATTTTCAACAAAAGCATCATAACTTTCATTATTGGGGGCAACCTGTGTAATCGGCTGTTGTTTATTGATTTTTTCCTGCAGCTTTTTCAATCTTTTTCTTTCCCTTCTTGATGGATCTTTAGTGGTTACCACGATCACTCCATTTGCTGCTTTATTTCCGTAAATTGCTGTAGCAGAAACACCTTTTAAAACATTCATGCTTTCAATTTTTTTAGGATCTAATTTTCTGAAATCCTCATCTTTTGTCACCATTCCATTGACAACAAACAAAGCCTGATTTTCTGGTTTTATAGAAGCTGTCCCTCTAATCCTCAGCTGAAAATTATTGAAATCTCCAGGAGCTATGTTACTCCCCTGATTTCCTGATCCATTGATTTGAATTCCTGCAACCCTTCCTGCCAATGAAGAATAAGTAGTGGGTTGAGGCAAATTACTGACAGAGCTTGTAACGGTACTGGATGCTGTCACTGAATTTACTACCTTCCTTTGTCCAAAACCAACCATTACAACTTCATCAATACTCGTGACTCTATTGCTATCTTTTCGTTGTCCGGAAGAAATGTAATTAGCTTTCCTATCATCATATACGATGTCGCTTTTCTCTCTTACTAACTGATTTTCGGAGATTGCCGGTTGATATACATGATCCGAAGACGGAGGAAGAGGAGGAAGCTCAACAGAATATTTCGGTGGTAACTGAATTGTATTCACTGCAATATTTTCTGCCGGCTTAACAATATTTTTTTCTTTTTGGATATTATGCTTTGTAATGCTGTCTATTTTTGCAATATCAACTTTATTACCAGGACTTTTTGAAACTTTATTTTCTGCAATTGCAGATGGTAAAGGTTCTGCAACCTCTTTTTTATCCATAAAGTAAAAAGCCCCTAAACCGATCATCAGACTTGCAGCAATACTATAGGGTAGCCAAAGAGGAATGATTTTCTTTTTCTCTTCTTTTTTATCTAATTTCTCTTCAATCTTTCCCCATACTTTCTCAAAACCAGGAAAAACAGTTGGCTCTTCTGAAAGCCTGGAGGCTTCATTGAATTGTTGATCTATATGATTATTTTCCATTGTTGTAAAAGTTTAAATGTTTTGATTTACGAGAAGTTCCTGCAACTTTTTTCTTGCAAAATTGAGTTGGGATTTTGATGTTCCCTCGCTTATGGAAAGCATGATTGCTATTTCCTTATGAGGATATCCTTCAATAGCGAAAAGATTAAAGATGGCTCTGCAGCCTTCCGGGAGAAAATTCAATAAGCTCAGAATATCTTTTTCCAGGGAAAGGTTTTCTGTAGTTCCTTCAGAATGATCAATGAAGTTTTCTTCCAGAGAAATAAACAGTTCTTTGTTGGATCTTAATTTCTGAAGGCATTCATTCACCGTAATTTTTCTTGCCCATGCTTCAAAGGTATCTGCATTATGAAGCTGGGTGATTTTCGTGAAGATCTTGTAGAATGTATCGGCTAATACTTCTTCTATATCTTCATCGTTTTTCAAATAGCGTCTGCAGACTGAGTAAAGCCTGCCCGCCATTTTCTCGTAAACTTTCCGCTGGGCATTGCGGTTGTTACGCTGACATTCCAATAATAATTCTTGTTCCATAGTCAGGAGTTATATTATTATAGATGCGGAAAC
This sequence comes from Chryseobacterium indologenes, assembly GCF_002025665.1. GTDB lineage: Bacteria > Bacteroidota > Bacteroidia > Flavobacteriales > Weeksellaceae > Chryseobacterium > Chryseobacterium metallicongregator. Next base: position 3,366,419 of record NZ_CP018786.1, read on the forward strand.
TTTTGAAAGGGTTGGAAACATGATCAACTTTTTTTGAGCAAAAGGGTAAATTGGCCTCTATAATTTCAATCTTTTTTGTGATTTTTTTAATTTCAAATTTAACTTTTCCATGTGTAACAAATCTCTATTATCAACGACTCTTAATATAAATAATCTTTTTATAGTAATGAAAAATGCCAAAATTGCATCATTACTTTTTGTTTTGTCTGCAGGAAGTATGATGTTTGCCCAAGATGACTTAATCAATAAGTTAAAAAACAACCAATCACAAAATGCTAATTTTCAGTTCACAACGTTAAAAGACGTTGGCGCGACTTCTGTAAAGAACCAGGGTTCATCAGGAACTTGCTGGAGCTACTCCGGAAACTCTTTCCTTGAATCTGAAATGCAGAGAATGGGCAAAAAACCTGTAGATCTTGCTGAAATCTTTACAGCGAGAAATTCTTACCACGATAAAGCCAAATTATACGTTTTGAATAATGGTGCTATCAGCTGGGGAGATGGAGGAGAACTTCACGACGTAATCAATATGTATAAGAAGTATGGAGCTGTTCCTCAGGATGTGTATACAGGATTAAAAGCTGGACAGACTACCAACAACTTCAAGGAAATGCAAGGGAAACTAAAACCTGTTCTTGACAGCCTTGTTCAGGCTTCTTCAAAAGGGAAACTGACAGATAACTGGATGGATTCGGTAGATGCTATTCTTGATGAATATTTAGGAAAAGTACCTGCTAACTTCACATATGAAGGGAAAAACTACACTCCAAAAACATTTGCTAAAGAAGTAGTAGGAATCAATCCTGAAGATTATGTAGAATTATCTTCTTATAAAGATTATGCTTACTATGAAAAATTTGTAGTTCCCATTCCTGATAACTGGAGCCACGATTCTGACTGGAATGTTCCGATGAAAGACCTTACTGCAATCATTGACAATGCTGTAACAAAAGGATATTCTGTAGGTTGGGCAACGGATGTTTCTGAGCCTTATTTCTCTTATAAAAACGGGGTAGCTTACGTTCCGGATATGGATCTTGACCAGATCACTGCAGAGAACAAACAAACTTTGTTTACTGAGCCTAAAAAAGATAAAACCATCAGTGAAGACATGCGTCAGAAAGCACTTAACAATCTTTCTACAACGGATGACCACGGTATGCATATCGTAGGTTTGGCAAAAGACCAGACAGGTAAAGAATATTATATGGTGAAAAACTCATGGGGTGTAACCAATGATTTCGCCGGATATCTTTACGTAACAAGACCTTATGTTGAATACAAATCAACAGCAATCCTTGTTCACAAAAATGCAATTCCAAAAAGCATCTTAAAACAATTGAAGCCAACTAAAAATATTGGTTTATAAGATAAAGAAATCATTTCTGCCATTTTTTAAGGCAGTTTTAGATATTTAAATCTGTTAAAACCCGCTTCTGGAAATTCCGGAAGCGGGTTTGTTTTTAGAATATGTTATTTGAAAAAATATATTTCCCATTTTAGTGCAAAGTATTGTTTGATTTACAAAAAATATTATATTTGCATGAATCAACAAACTAATTAACATGAAAAATCTAAAGAAATTAACAAAATCGACATTAAAGAACATCATTGGAGGAAATGCTCCACAATGCGAAGGCGATACTGTTGCATGCCGACATAAAGCTGAAAATGGTGTTCCTGCTTATTGGTCATGCGAACCCGCTGCAACAGGATGCAGATTCTTATAAAAAGGAATTCAAAGCTTTTAGAAATTGTTTATAAAGAAGTAAATAAAAACCCGATTTCAGAGTTTCTGAAATCGGGTTCTTTAATAAATAGGTGAAAATTAAATATAAAATAAAGTGAATTATGCTGATTTAATACCAGATTGAATCGTCAAATCCAGCTTGCAGTGAATAAATTATGCTGTTAAAAAATCAACCGCGAAATGAATTGACAATTCATTATTGATATTAAAATAAAACGCCCATACTTTCTGCTGAAAAATCAAGAAGTGCTTCAGTATTGCCATCTTTGATCTTCTGTACCCACTGATGATCCTGTAAGATTGCTCTTCCTACTGCAACAAGATCAAACTCTTCATTGTCAAGTCTTCTGATCAATTCTGTAAGGTCTCTTTTTTCTGTTCCTTGCCCTGCAAAAGCATTCAGGAAATCACCGTTCAAACCTACTGAACCTACCGTAATGGTTGGCTGTCCGGTAATTTTTTTAGCCCATCCTGCAAAGTTTAAATCAGAACCTTCAAATTCCGGTTCCCAGAAACGACGCTGTGAACAATGGAAAATATCTACACCAGCCTCTTTTAATGGTAATAACCAGTCTTCCATTTCGTTTGGAGTGAATGCCAGTCTTGTTTTATAATCCTGCTGCTTCCACTGTGAAAGACGGATAATAATGGTAAAGTCCTCTCCTACTGCTGCTCTGATCGCTTTTACTACTTCTACAGCAAATCTGCTTCTTTCTTTTAATGTTTTACCTCCGTATTCGTCAGTCCTTGTATTGGTCACTTCCCAGAAAAACTGGTCAATAAGGTATCCATGTGCTCCATGGATTTCAATACAATCGAAACCAAGATCTTTTGCTGATTTTGCGGATGCTGCAAACTGTGCAATGGTATCCTGAATATCTTCAATTGTCATTGTTGAAGCTTTTTCCATTTGAACTAACGGATAGTCTTCCGACATTCTTGTATCTCCTACATGCCAGATCTGAGGTCCCATTTTACCTCCATTCTGATGTACAGTATCGATGACATTTTTCCAGCCATTTAATGCTTCTGTACCATAGAAATCAGGGATATTCTGTAAGTTCTTTGATCCAGGTCTGTTGATCACAGTTCCCTCAGAAAGAATTAATCCTACTTCTGAAGCAGCTCTCCTTCCGTAATAGTCTGCAATATTCTGAGTGGGAACTCCATTGTCAGATTGTGCTCTGGTCATAGGAGCCATTACTATTCTATTTTTAAGCTGTAAATTCTTGTATTGAAACGGTTTAAATAATGATGATGTACTCATATTTAAATTTATATTTTATAATTGTTACACAAAGTAACTAATAATAGTTCACTTTTGTATCTTTTATTAAAAAAATAGTGGTAACTTCGCAGTAACTTACATTAGTAACATTAAAGTAACATATGAAACTTTGGTTTTATATGCTGTTTAAAATAAAGATCTCCTTATGAAAAAGAATGAATTAATGCAATACAGCTGCCCTCTGGGCAAGGCAATGGCCGCTTTGGGAAGCAAATGGAAGCCTATTATTGTTCTTGTTATTAAAGACAGGAAGTTACGTTTTGGAGAGCTGGCAGTACGCATTAATGTCATTTCCAGAAAGGTATTGACTGATCAATTGAGGGAGATGGAAACTGATGGTCTGGTTATCCGTGAAGAGTTTAAAGAACTGCCTCCGCGAGTGGAATATTCTCTTACAGAAAAAGGATTGGCTTTATTACCTATTCTGTATTTACTGGAAGAGTGGGAAGCAAAATATCAGGTGAAGGGACAGCATGAAGATAAAGATTGTTCTTTTTTGAATGAAGATATAAAAAATAAAAAGGCTGTCAATGTTTGATCGCTTTTTTGCTTTTTAAAACAATACTGAACATTATTTATTAATTATCCGGCTTACTTTTTATAAATAAGGATAAAATAAAAAATGTAATTAAAAACATAATAAACTGAATCAATAATACAGGCCATATACTTGGATCAGCATATCTACATCCGAAACTCAAAATTGAGACAGGAAATGTTACTATTAAAGCATATAAAGTCCATTCACCATATAATGGATCGCTGCCATAAGCTGAACATACTGCCAATGTTCCGGTTCCTACATATAGTATCGAAATAATAAGTGCCCATTTTCGGGACTTCAAAAATGAAGTTATTTCTTTCATGTTTTATTTAATATAATTGAGCACTTTCAAAAAGGTAAGTATATAACGAAAAGGTAAGCATATAGGTTCAAAGCCATTTCTGATGCAAATTTGCAGAAAATATTTCACTATGAATTACAAAGAAATTGCAAAAGAAACCATTGGAAATTTATACAAAGCCCACCACAGCATCCGAAAATCCGGTATTGATGAAAAACTGATCGCTTTGGTAGAGTTACGCGTCTCACAAATCAATGGCTGTGCTTATTGCTGCAGTTATCATGCTAAAGAATTATCTGATTTTGGGTTTGAGCAAGATACCATTAACAGGCTCCCGGGCTGGAAACACACGAATGCCTTTAATGATCAGCAAAAGCTTGTTTTAGAATGGGCTGAAGCTGTCATTGACAGTAAAGATGATTGGCAACATATCAAAGCAAAACTGACTGAGCAATTTACGGAAAGAGAAATTGTGGAGCTTACCGCAAGTATAACTTTGATGAATACTTTGAATAAATTGAGGATTACTTTGGCTGAGGTAGATTAATCAAGAAGGAGCTATAAATCTATGGCTGTTTTTATTTTTGAATAGATAATTTATTAAGTTGTATTTGAACACTTTCATGGTAATCGCCATTAAGGTAATATACAAACCCTTTCTCTATCACAGCTTTTGAACCTGCTTTAGGAATTGAATCTTTGTATTTAAAATAAAGGGTATCATTTTTTAAGCTATAATTTCCGCTGTACACATCTTTATCCCGCATCATTCCCTGGGAAATGAATTCGAAACTGTTATCATCATACATTTTCAAATAAATCCAGCCTAAAGGAGCTTCTCTGTCTGCCAGTAAAACTTCTTTTTTATTCGCTTTCTTACAACCTATAATTATTAATATTAAGATCAAATATAAGAGTCTAATTTTCATGGTTTATCACTGAAGGATTCAAGTAAATATAAACAAAAAAACCACTCCCAAAAGGAAGCGGTTTTTAAATGTATCTAAAATCCCAATTAGAATATCGCAGGATATTTCTGAGGATTTGTTTCATTAAACATTGCGTAGATTTTTTCCACCATATCGTCTGTAGACGGTTTGCTGAAATAATCACCATCACTTGCATATGCTGGTCTGTGATCATTAGCAGAGATCGTCAACGGATCTGAATCCAGATATCTGAATGCTTTCTGCTTTTCAAGGATCTGCTGTAGGATGAACCCTGTAGTTCCTCCTTCCACATCTTCGTCAATCACGACTAATCTGTTGGTTTTCTTAACACTTTCAGCAATTTCGTGAGATAAATCGAAAGGAATCAATGACTGAATATCGATTACTTCTGCAGAAATTCCTAATTTTTCCAATTCGTTGGCAGCTTCCGTTACAATTCTCCATGTAGAACCGTACGTTACCAAAGTAACATCTTTTCCTTCTTTAGTTACTTCAATTTTCCCTACAGGAACTGTGAATTCACCTAAGTTATCCGGTTGTTTTTCTTTTAATCTGTATCCATTCAGACATTCTACGATGATGGCAGGTTCGTCAGCCTGAAGCATAGTGTTGTAGAATCCTGCTGCTTTTGTAAGATTTCTAGGTACTAATACTAAAATTCCTTTTGAAAGGTTCAGAATACCCGCCATTGGAGAGCCAGAGTGCCAGATTCCTTCTAATCTGTGACCTCTCGTTCTGATAATTAATGGAGCTTTCTGACCTCCTTTTGTTCTGTAATGTACCGTTGCCAGATCATCACTCATTCCCTGTAAACAGTAAAGAACATAGTCTAAGTATTGGATTTCAGCGATTGGTCTTAAACCTCTCATCGCCATACCAATTCCCTGTCCAAGGATCGTTGCTTCACGAATTCCTGTATCAGCGATACGTAAAGCACCATATTTTTCCTGCATTCCTTCCAATCCCTGGTTTACGTCACCGATATTTCCGGTATCCTCTCCAAAGATTAAAGTTTCAGGATATTTCTCAAAAATTTTGTCGAAGTTGTTTCTGATCACTACTCTTCCATCTACATCTTCAGAGCTGTCAGAATATACAGGTTTGATTTCCTGAACGTTTTCAGCCTTCCATTCAGACTGAGAATATAAGTGAGAAGAATAGTTGTCTTTTTCAACAGCAGATACTTCATTGTATTTCTGCATCAATTGATTTCTTTCTGCAGAATTTGTTCCTCTTGTTGCCAGTAAAGTCTGTCTTACCAAATGGAAAATATCTTTCTTAGCTTTTGAAACTAATTTGTTGAAGTGAGCAATATAAGTTTCCACTTCAGCATTTTGTCCTTTAAGGTTTTCTACTAAAGGTAAAATAGACTGAATAAGTACTGAAATGGCTTTCTGATAGTTTTCCCAAGCTACTTTCTGACCTGTTTTTGCTGCTTTTTTCGCTTCTTCGTCAATAGCATCCAATTCTTCAGCAGTAGCAATTACTTCCTCTTTTCCATCTATTTCGATAGAATAGTTCAGAATCCACTCTTTGAATTTTGCCAGCCCGTCATACTCTGCTTCCCAAGCCAGACGTTCTTCGTTTTTATATCTTTCGTGAGATCCGGATGTAGAGTGTCCCTGAGGCTGAGTAACGTCTACCACGTGCACTACCACTGGTACACTTTCTGTTCTTGCAAAATGTTCTGCCTTAGCATAAGCATCTAATAATGCAGGATAATCCCAAGCTCTTACCTGGATAATCTCACATCCCTGGTTTTCTCCTTCTTTTCTCTGGAAACCACTTAGCATTTCACTGATATCAGCTTTTGCTCTCTGATTTTTCGTAGGAACTGAAATTCCGTATCCGTCATCCCAGATAGAAACAATCATAGGAACCTGAAGAGCACATGCTGCATTCAGAGTTTCCCAGAAGTGTCCTTCTGCTGTAGAAGCATCCCCAATAGTTCCGAAAGCAATTTCGTTACCTTCTCTTGAGAATTTTTCTGAACCGTCAAATTTTACGCTTTTATAGATCGTTGAAGCCTGAGCTAATCCCAATAATCTTGGCATTTGTCCGGCTGTAGGGGAAATATCGGAAGAAATATTTTTCTGAGCTGTCAAATCTTTCCAGCTTCCGTCTTCATTTAAACTTCTTGTTGCAAAATGCCCGTTCATTTGTCTTCCCGCTGATGCAGGCTCTCTTTCCACACTGGTATCTGCATACATCTGTGCAAAGAAACTTTCTACTGTTAAGGCATCTATTGCCAATGCAAAAGTCTGATCCCTGTAATATCCTGAACGGAAGTCTCCATTTCTGAAAACTTTCGCCATTGCAAGCTGAGGAAGTTCTTTTCCATCCCCAAAAATTCCAAATTTAGCTTTTCCAGTGAGTACTTCTCTCCTTCCGAGATAAGACATTTCACGAGAGATCCTTCCTAACCTGTAGTCTCCAAGTATCTGATTTTTAAAATCTTGAAAGGATATTTGCTGTGTTTCAATATAGGTTGTTTGCATAGCTAAGTAAAAAAGTTTTTTAATCTTCAAGTATTTTGCTAATATACACTTTTTAAATTAATTTTAATTTTTAATAATCTTTTTTAAAAATTTGATAATAAAAAAAATTGTGCTTTATTTTGAAAAAAATTGTAAATGATGGAAAAAAAGTCACCTCACATCTTGAATGCGTCCAGCAATCTTTTAGGATTTTCATTAATCATTATTACGTCACTGAAAATCTCTAAGATCAGTCAGAATACGTATTTGGACGAATTTGCAGGATTTGCCTGTATTCTTTTTGCCTGTAGCTGTTTCTTTTCATTTCTGGCGATCAGAACTAGGAATAGAAAGCGGGAATCTACGTTTGAGAACATTGCGGATTATTTATTTTTAATCGCTTTATTTTGTATAGTTCTAGCTGTTATTATTGTAACCCTGAAAATTATTTAATTTAAAATTTTCGCACAATTGCGTAATTTACGGTAATACATAAGGGCAATCGTATAAAAATTTGAGAATTCAATAAGAAGCTATTTCCAATTTTTTTAACTGAATCAATATCAGATTCTAAATATAAAAGAGAAAGTGTTTTGTACATATTTCCAGATTCCTGAAAACATATTACAAAACACTTTAGTTTTAATTATAATAAAAGGTAGAATTATATCTTCTGAACAGTTACATTGGTAACATTTCCGCTTCCTGTAGATCCTGTTTCTGTTGAAATAATCGTAGCATTTTGATTCGGAGCTGCTGTAAAACGAATCTGGTATCCCGCTGTAGGAGCAACAACTACAGTTGTATAATTCATCAGCTCACCTACAGTTCCTGAAGAAGCAACTGCATTATAATGGCTTCCTCTTCCCAGGTAATTAGCATCTGGTACAGGTCTGATACCAATAAGCAACTGAGTATCTGCAGGCATATTGGTAAAACTTGCCTGTAATGTTACCAGATAATTGCCAGCCTGATTAAAAGTCATTACTCCAGTTCCGGTATTATAGGAATAGAAAGGAGAAGTTGCTATTGGTGCAGCGAATAATAAAGTAGTAATTGTTGAAGAACTGATGTTCTGGTTAGCTGCTAAACGTGCATGAAAAAGCGAATAAGCAGTAAAGTCTATAGTCTTCAGTACTCCGCTAGCATCAGCTACAACAACCCTGTCAGTTCCTCCGACGCCTATATTTGAATTAATATTACGGATACGGGCATTTCCGGACGCCACATCTAATTTTTCACTTGGAGAAGCGGTACCTATCCCTACTTTAGCAGTTGAGGTTACACTAAAATCATTATCCTGTTGGGCTACAGAAGGAACTCCTGTGGCAGGATTGTCTTTAGAACCGTCAATATGAAAAGTTGTCTGGGGATTTTGAGTACCTATTCCCACTTGTGCGTACGAAATAACGCTTGAAGTGATAGCACACGCTATCATCATTGTCTGAATTTTTTTCATTATTTGTTGTTTTTTCTTGCGACAAATTAACAAAAAATATACTGAAACCCAATGAATTATTAACAAGCACTTTATTTAAATGATGCAAAATATTAGTTTACAGTAATTTAATATCATAAAAAACGCAACTAATCACAACTGATTGAATTATTGAAAGATAGCTCTATTTTTTCTCCAACAATGAAAAATTTACATACCACGTGGGAAGAAAGGGAAATAAGTGAATAAAAAACTCAGAACAACTAAAAAATATCAACATCAGAATTTTCGCTCAATCACATAATCAAGCATAATATGTAACGACTTTCTTGCTTCAGAATCCGGAAACTCATTCAGAATATCTTTGGCTTTTTGCTGGAAATCTTTCATGATGGTAATAGCATATTCCAATCCACCAGAATTTTTAACAAATTCTATAAGCTCTTTTACACGCTTAGGATTGTTATTATATCGTTTTATGGTATCGAAATAGTATTTCCTGTCTTTTTCACTGGCGATCTTTAAGGTATGAATCAAAGGCAGTGTCATTTTCTGTTCTTTAATATCAATCCCTACCGGTTTACCGATCACGTTTGAACTTAAATAGTCGAAAAGGTCATCCTTAATCTGAAATGCCATTCCGGTAAAAGTACCAAAATCCATCATCTTCTTGGCAAGAGCTTCATCTGCATTATTGGAAAGAACACCTATTTCGCAACAGGCTGCTATCAGAGTAGCTGTTTTCTGACGGATAATTTCATAATACACCTCTTCAGTGATATCCAGTTTTCTGGCTTTTTCCAGCTGAAGAAGTTCTCCTTCAGACATTTCACGGATCGTTCTGGAAATTACCCCAAGCAGATCATAATCTTTGTGATCTGTGGAGAGTAAAACTGATTTTGACAAAAGATAATCCCCTACCAAAACCGCAATTTTATTCTTCCAAAGTGCATTGATTGAAAAGAAATTACGACGTTTAAAACTTTCATCCACCACGTCATCATGTACCAGAGTAGCCGTGTGGATCAGCTCGATCATAGAAGCACCTCGATAGGTTTTTTCCGTTACCTCACCCACCAGTTTGGCACAAAGAAACACAAACATAGGACGCATCTGCTTTCCTTTGGTGGTAACAATAAAACGGGTTACTTTATCCAATAAAGCTACTTTACTCTGCATTGACTCATAAAACTTCTGTTCAAAAAGTTTCATTTCATCATTGATCGGTCGTTTAATCTCTTCTACTGTATTTGCCACAATCTGCGAATGCTGGGTGAATAATTATTAATTCTCACAAAGATAATTTTTTTCGCTCAATTTTAAGGTAAATTAATCTTTGAGTTGATCTTTCGGAATAAAATAAAAGGAAGGTTTTGTGGTTCCCAACGGAGATCTGAACTTTTCTCCTGAAATATAAATTCCCGTTTCATCTACACTTATTCCCTCAATCTGTGCTAATGAAAGCGCAGTCCCGAGGTAATAATGCTTTGGTTTTTCTTTAAAAAATATTCCTGGTTCGGTTTCTGTAAAAATATCTAAAAAGACTTCTGTTTTCTTGGTATATCCTATTAAATAAAGCTTTTTATCAAAATAAGAAGCATCTGTAACCACAAAACCTGTTGTATAAGCTTCTATTTTTTCTGCCTTTTGCAGTTCTGAAATATCAGGATCTACGATATAGTGTGAGGTTGCTTTTGAAGCCCATTCTTTGGTAAATACATGCAGCTTTCCATTCAAGTAGATCATGGCTTCTGCATCGAAGTCATTTTTTGTGTTTTTAGAGGTAAAATCAGTCTGTTCCGGATAATAAAAAAGAATTCTTGTTCCATCCAAAGCTCTTTCTGAACCGGGAATTTTAATGATATTAGCTGTATCAATACGTCCGTAAGGAACTTTATAGATCATCAGATCTTTCCTTGTTCCTGCATTATTTCCGAAATCTCCGATATAAAAATTTTTCCCATCATTGGCCAAAGCCTCCCAGTCCGTATTGATTACATTAGTTTTCAGCGTTCTGATAATTTCGCCGCTCTTTTTATCAATTTCAAAAAGTTCAGCAGCATTTCCACTGTCATTGAATGTGTAAAGTTTTCCATTTAAAATATTCAGTCCTGAGGTTTCCTCAATTTTATCATCAAGATAACCTACTCTGTATTTTTTAATTTTCAGAAAATCGGTCTGCTGAGAAAATGCAGATTGACCAACGAAAAGAGCAATAATCAGAAGGAATTTTTTCATAAGACAAAAGTAGGGCTTTATTCTGAGGTGAGATTCGGGTTTCGGAATACGGGTTTGAGGGGAGAATGTAGATTCCTACAGAATGGACAAACTAAGCGTTTTTATTTATCCCACATTGTCATTCCGAAGGAATTTAAATATTGTATGGAGTCAATGAAAAAAATTTTGGATTTTTGAAGAGATTTATTGTTTTGCTTATTCTCCGTTTTACTTTTTCTAACTTCTTAAAAAAGAAAAGCGGGTTAAAATAGCCCGCTTTTCACTTAGATTTCTATTGATTTTAAATCAGAAGTTAAGCCGTTTTCTGCTCTTTCTGATTTTGCTGTTGTTCTTTCTTTCTAGCCTGTCTTGCAAAATATTCTTTCTGATATTGCCTTACAGTCTTTCCGGTTCCATCATGTCTCCATCCAGGTGAATTGAAAATATAATTAACTCTGTCTGTGAATTTTAATCCTGGCTGCTTCAGATCTTTCCAAATTTTTCTCCATTCATAAAAAAGAACAGTATCTGGTCTGTTATCCGGCATTTTTGGATAGATTCCATATTTCACGGGTACATTTGGATCTTCTTTTTGGAAGGTTCCAAATATTTTATCCCAGATAATGAGACACATTCCCATGTTTTTATCCAGATATTTCACGTTACATGCGTGGTGCACACGGTGATGGGAAGGTGTTACCAGAATATATTCCAGGAATCCCATACTCTTCACAGTTTGTGTGTGTACCCATGTTCCATAAACCTGCCCGATGGCGTAAGCCACCATAATATGCCATGGATTGAATCCTAAAAATGCAAGCGGTGAAAAATACAAATATCTGTAAAGTGGCTGTAATACGGGGCTTCTGAATCCTGTTGTCAGGTTAAAATACTCTGAACTGTGATGCGTAATATGAACTGCCCAGAATGCTCTGGAACGGTGGTCCACATAATGCAGCACATAATAAGCAAAGTCTGTGATGATAAAACATGCCAGCAAATACCAGATGCTGAGATCCCATGAAAAAAGTCTGTGATGGTAAAAGAAAAACATCACTCCCATGGCAAATGCCTTCATGATAAGGTCTAGGCCAAAGTTCATCAATGCAAGATAAACATTGGTAGCAAGATCTTTTCCACTATATAGCTTAGCTTCTGAAACGTGGCTGTAAATCATTTCAGCTAAAATAACAGTAGCATGCAATGGAATAGCCCATGCATAAACATTTTCCAGCCCATCCTCGCTCATAAGAAAATCCATCATCACAAAATAATTTGTGCAAAGGTAGGGTTTTAACCTATTTTTTATGAAAGTTTTAGGCTTTTTTTAAGGAAATTTTAATCTGTTGTTTTGTTGGCCAACTGTCCGCAAGCGGCATCAATATCACCTCCACGGCTTCTTCTGACCATTACAGTTACCCCTGCGTTTTCAAGCTGTCTGATGTAATTTTCTTCAGCCTGTTTGTTGCACTGATCATATTTTCCATCTCCGATCGGGTTGTACTGGATAAGATTTACTTTTGAAGGAACCTGTTTGCAATATTTGATTAAAGCTTTAATGTCTTCGTCACCGTCATTGATTCCTTTCCATACGCAGTATTCAAAAGTAATCACAGAACCTGTCTTCTGATACCAGTACTGAAGGGCCTCCATAATATCCGTCAACGGGAATTTATCAGAGAAAGGCATGATCTCATTACGCTTGGATTCGATAGCAGAGTGAAGGGATAAAGCCAGCTTCACACGCAGTTCGTCATCTGCAAGCATTTTGATCATCTTAGGAATACCGGATGTAGAAACGGTAATTCTTCTTGGAGACATTCCCAAACCTTCCGGCTGGGTAATTTTTTTGATGGCTTCCACTACGTTTTTGTAATTCATCATCGGCTCTCCCATTCCCATAAATACGATATTGGAAAGCGGTCTGTCAAAATACATTCTGCTCTGGCTGTCAATCAGAGCTACCTGATCTACAATTTCAGCAACTTCAAGATTTCTCATCCTTTTCAGTCTTGCTGTAGCACAGAATTCGCAGTTTAATGAGCATCCTACCTGTGAAGACACACAGGCTGTAGTTCTCGTTTCTGTAGGAATAAGAACAGATTCCACCATCAGCCCGTCGTGAAGTTTCACTCCGTTTTTGATGGTTCCGTCAGAGCTTTTTTGAAGAAGGTCTACGGAAACAGGATTAATGGTATATTCTTCCGAAATTCTCTCACGAAGTGATTTGGAAAGATTCGTCATTTCGTCAATCGAATGGAGGTTTTTACTCCATAGCCAGTCATAGACCTGTTTCGCACGAAACGGTTTTTCTCCTAAAGATACAAAGTAGTCTTTAAGCTGGTCTAATGATAATGTACGGATATCTTTCATTGTAAGGTTGTAGATTTTAGGTGGCAGGTTGCAGATACTATTACCTGCAACCTTTTACCTATTATCTTTTTTATAGAATTAACATTGCGTCACCGTAAGAATAGAATTTATACTTTTCTTTTACGGCTTCTTCATAAGCATGCATGATGAAATCTCTTCCTGCAAATGCAGCAATCATCATAATTAAAGTAGACTTCGGTGTGTGGAAGTTGGTGATCATTGAGTTAGCAACTCCGAAATCGTGAGGTGGATAAATGAATTTATTAGTCCATCCGTTGAAAGCAGAGATTTTTTTGTTTGAAGAAACAGAAGTTTCCAATGCTCTCATCGTAGTAGTACCTACTGCACAAACTCTTCTGTGAGTTTCTACTGCTTTGTTGATAATCGCAGCATTTTTCTCATCAATGATGATCTCTTCAGACTCCATTTTGTGCTTAGAAAGATCTTCTACCTCAATCGGGTTGAATGTTCCCAATCCTACGTGAAGCGTTACTTCAGCAAAATTAATTCCTTTGATCTCTAATCTCTTCATCAAATGCTTAGAGAAGTGAAGTCCAGCTGTAGGTGCAGCTACTGCTCCTTCTACTTTTGCATAGATCGTCTGATATCTTTCAGCATCTTCCGGCTCTACCGCTCTTTTGATATATTTTGGAAGCGGAGTTTCTCCCAATTCTTTCAATTTCGTTCTGAATTCGTCGTAAGAACCGTCGAATAAGAATCTTAATGTTCTTCCTCTTGAAGTCGTGTTATCAATTACCTCAGCTACCAAAGACTCATCTTCTGTGAAGAATAATTTGTTACCAATTCTGATTTTTCTTGCAGGATCTACCAAAACGTCCCAAACTCTTGTTTCTTTATCAAGCTCTCTTAATAAGAAAACTTCAATTTTAGCACCTGTTTTTTCTTTATTTCCGTAAAGACGTGCAGGGAAAACTTTTGTATTGTTGAAGATGAACAAATCTTCTTCATCAAAATAATCCACAACATCCTTGAATAATTTGTGCTCGATAGTTTGTGTTTTTCTATCAAGTACCATTAATCTCGCTTCGTCTCTGTGCTCTGATGGGTGTTCTGCTAATAATTCCGCAGGAAGATCAAAATTAAAATCTGATGTTTTCATTTTTTAAATTACGGTTTAAAAATTATTGAAATTACAAGGTGTAATTTTCGGAGTGCAAATATACAACATTGAACACCCCTTTGTCAAGTATTATTTACAATCAAATATAAAACCGTGATTTTACGGGGATTTCCAAGGCATAAAAAGAGTATTTTTGGAAAAATTACAATTTATTATGGAATCTGTAAGTACAATATACTTCATTGATAATCCGTATCCTAATGGCCACAAAATTGAAACTTTCAGCTGGAGCGGAAGAATTGACGAGTATGGATTTATCTGGTTTGATTTTCATTTAAAAACTGAAAATTATTACACCAATGATGATGAAAACAGTGAAGAAGAAAACGAAGATCTGTCCGAGTGGAACTCCAAAATAGTATGGGAAAACTACCATGCCTGTACATTGTCATCCAACTATTGGGGCGAACAAAGAGGAATCAAAATTAACAACCTTGATGAAAAACTTGACTTCGATACAGTTGTTAAAAACGATCTTTTCAGTAATGATCTCCCTTCTGAACAGCGTTTTGATGATGATGGCCTTGCCTTCAATATTTATCTGTTGGGGCATGACAGCAGTGCAGGACATCAGATCCAGTTTTCAAAAACAGACAATAACAAATATGATATTATATGGACGGGTAAAATAGCATTGACCTATGCTGGTGATGACGAATTTTCGCATGATTTCAAAGCGCAAATTTTCAATGCTGAATTTGAAGGTTTTCATTATCCTAAAACCTGGTCACTGGAAAAAGCAACTGAAATGTTCAAAACCAGACTTGCCAATTTTGAAAAGTATGAATTTGTAGATCTGAATCCTAAAAGTAACAAAAGGGAGTATAAACTCGACAAACTAAGTAATAACACTATAAAAACAACAAATTAAAAAATTATCATTATGAGTAAATATTCAATTGAAGCATTTATCAACGAAACGAAAGAGAATCCGCAGCAAAGAGATTATTTTGAGCTGGAGACGAAACATCTTCTGGAAATCAACCTTAATAATCAGGCAGTATGGACTAAAAGAGGAAGTATGGTAAGCTATGTGGGAAATATCAATTTTGAAAGACAGGGAATGCTGTCCGGAGGAATTGGAAATCTTTTGAAGAAAGCTATCAGCGGTGAAGGAGCCAAGCTTATGAAAGCAGAAGGAACCGGAAAACTATATGTAGCAGATTCCAGTAAAAAAGTCCGTATTCTTTATCTGAATAATGAATCTGTATGTGTAAACGGAAATGATATTCTTGCCCATGAACAAAGCGTAAAAAGTGATATCACCATGCTGAAAAGTATTGCAGGAATGATGTCCGGAGGGCTTTTTCAGGCAAAACTTTCAGGAACGGGACATATTGCTATTACCACTCACGGAGATCCTTTAACCCTACTTGTAACTCCTGACACTCCTGTATTTACAGATCCTAATGCCACAGTTGCATGGTCTGGAAACCTAAGCCCGGAACTGAAAACGAATGTTTCTTTCAAAAGCCTTATCGGCAGAGGAAGCGGTGAAGAATTCCAGATGAAGTTTTCAGGACATGGATGGGTACTGATTCAGCCTTATGAAGAGGTATACTATATGGAAAAATAAACCAGACCAACCTTAGAGGTGATTTAAAATATTCGTAATCATTAAAATTGCATCCAGTGAATACCCTTATAAAACTATTTTTCGTGATCATTCTACTTCCTAATGTAATGATTGCTCAGACTTCAAAAAAAAATTACGAATATTCTATTGATCTTCTTCATATGAACAATGATGAAGTCCGGGTATCTTTTTCGCCCCCAAAGAATAATCTTAAACAGGGCAAATTTATCATCCCCAAACTGGTACCCGGGTTTTATCAGGCTATGAATTTCGGACAATATGTTTCTGATTTCTCAGCCACCGATAAAAACGGTAAAAAAGTAGTAACCGAACGTCTGGATAAAAACAGCTGGATGGTACACGATCTCAACCGGGTAAAGAAAATATCCTATCAGGTAGCTGACGGGTGGGACTCTTTGGAAAAAGAATCTAATGAAGCCAGATCTGCCGGCAGTATGTTTATAAAAGACAGCGTTTTTGTCATCAATTATAATTCTTTAATAGGATATTTTGAGGAAATGAAAGAGATTCCTTATCAGATTACCATTACAAAGAACAAGGATTTTTACGCTTCTTCTGCTTTAGATTATCAACAGAAAAATAAAAATACGGATATGGTTTGGGCAAAGGATTACCGCGAACTGGTAGATTCTCCTGTTTTATATTCTGTTCCTGATACCACCTGGCTGAAAATAGGTCATACCAAAGTACTTGTATCATTCTACAACAAAAAGGAAAGACATTACTCCAAAACAATTGCCCACGAAATAGAAAACATCCTGAAAAATCAGCAGGCTTATCTTGGCGGAACATTACCTGTCAAAAAATATGCTTTTCTGATTTATTATGAATCTTCCCATGAGAATGGATTTTTAGGAGACGGGCTTGAACATTCCCACTCTACGGTCTGTCTGTACCGTTCCGGAAGTATGAAGTTTCTTCCAAATGCTCTGAACAGAGTGGCTTCTCACGAATTTTTCCATGTGGTTACCCCACTCAACATTCATTCAGGAGAAATTCAGCATTATGATTTCCTGAATCCTGTGATGTCTCAACACCTTTGGTTATATGAAGGAATGACGGAGTATGCAACCATTCATATGCCTATCAAACAAAAAATGATCAGTCTGGAAGATTTTGAAAAAAGTCTGGAAGAAAAGATCAATGGTATGAAAGCATTTGACAACACTCTATCTTTAACAGAAATGAGTAAAAAATCTATGGAAAGACAAGATCAATATATGAATTTTTATCTGAAAGGAGCATTACTCGGGTTGTGTCTGGATATAAGATTAAGAGAACTTTCTAACGGTAAAACAGGAACTCAGGATCTGATGCAGATGCTTATGAAAAAGTATGGAGCAGGTAAATATTTCAATGATGATGAGCTTTTTGATGAGATTACAAAAATGACCTTTCCGGAAATCCGTACATTTTTCAGAGATTATGTAGAAGGTACTCAACCCATTCCTTTAAAAGAATACCTGGAAAAAGCAGGATTCAACTATGATGAAACTAATGGAAAAGTAACTCCTGTTTCCAATCCCGATTCAAAACAAGTTGCATTAAGAAAAGCCTGGATCAATCAATAAATTTTCACGCATATAACAAAATATGTAAAAAAAATATAAATGATCAAAATAAAGAAAAAAGCGAAAATTAATAATCTATACATCAACAATTCCAAAATCATTCAACTTTAAAATCCAACAACTCACAAATTCTTACCAACTACCTTTATTACTTCATTATCCTATTATCTATCACTTTATCGGGATTTACAAAAGTTTTAATATATTTAAGAAAAAATAATAGATGAACAATAGTAATTCCCGCAGAAACTTTCTTAAGACAGCTGCTTTAGCAAGCTTTGGAGCATTGGTTTTACCCAATTCTTTATTTGCTTATTCAAATGATTTTAAAACAGATAAAAAAGTCCGCGTCGGTTTTATCGGCGTAGGTCTTCGTGGTCAGGAACATGTAAAATTACTGGCTAAACGTAGTGATGTAGAGATTGTTGCATTTGCAGATCCGGAGAAAAGAATGCTTGCCGCATCTCAAAAAATATTAAAAGACAACAATAAACCGGCTGCTCAGGAATTTTCCAATGGGGAATATGACTATCGAAATCTTTTAAAATTAAAAACAATAGACGCTGTTGTGATTGCTACTCCATGGGAATGGCATCTTACCCAAGGTGTGGAAGCTATGCGCGCTAAAAAAATTGTGGGCATGGAAGTTTCCGGAGCAATAAAGCTTCAGGACTGTTGGGAATTTGTAAAAGTATATGAGGAAACGAAAGTTCCTATCTTTATGATGGAAAACGTTTGTTACCGCAGAGACATTATGGCCATCCTGAATATGGTACGTAAAGGAATGTTCGGGGAGCTGGTACATGGAAGAGGCGGTTATCAGCATGACCTGAGAGGTGTTCTTTTCAATGATGGAGTTAATCCGTACAATTCCGGGGCTGAATTTGGAGAAAAAGGATTCAGTGAAGCAAAATGGAGAACCGAACATTATGTAAAACGTAATGGAGAGCTTTATCCCACCCATGGATTAGGTCCGGTTGCGATGATGATGGATATCAACCGAGGAAATCGCTTAACAAGACTTTCTTCATTCTCATCAAAATCTGTAGGCCTTCATAAATATATTGTTGAGCATCCAAAAGGAGGAGAAAACCATCCCAGCGCTAAAGTAAAATTCAACCAGGGAGATATTGTAACCACACAAATTGCTTGTGCCAATGGAGAAACCATTCTTCTTACTCATGATACAAGTTTACAAAGACCTTATGATCTTGGCTTCAGAGTTCAGGGAACTGAAGGATTATGGCAGGATTTCGGATCGGGAGATTTTACCCAGGGGCATATCTATTTTGAAAAAACAATGAACCATACCCACCGTTGGGACAATACTGAAAAATGGATGAAAGAATATGATCATCCGATGTGGAAGAAGTTTGAAACTACTGCTGCAGGAGCCGGACATGGGGGAATGGACTTCTTTGTGATGAATACTTTCATTGAATGTATCAAACGAAATATAGAATTCCCGATGGATGTATATGATCTTGCCCTATGGTATTCTATAACCCCATTGAGTGAAGAGTCTATTGCCAAAGGCGGTCAGGTAGTTGATATCCCTGATTTTACTAATGGAAAATGGAAAACCCGTAAACCTGTATTTGGAATGACCGATGAGTTCTAAAAAAACATTACTCATACTGGCAGGCGGATTGGGCAGCAGATATAAAGGACTTAAGCAGATAGATGGAATACTTGATAACGGTTCGCCTATTCTTGAGTATTCTATCTTTGATGCTCTGGAGGCCGGTTTCCAAAAAGTAGTTATTATTGTCAACAAACTGATTCCTGAAAGTTATATTGAAAGGCTCAACGGCATTTCAAAAGCTAAAAATTTTGAATTGCTTTGGGTATATCAGGAGATAGACACCATTCCTATTTCACTGGAAGGCTTTGATTATCCTGATCGTGAGAAGCCATGGGGAACTGCTCATGCCGTACTTTGCGCCAAATATTCAATACAGGAACCTTTTGTCATGATCAATGCAGATGATTTCTACGGAAAAGAAGCCTATCAACTGGCTGCTGATGAAATTAATCATCATTATATTTCAGATACACAATTAGGAATGATTGCTTATCCTGTGGGTACAACATTGAGTGGCAACGGTGCCGTAGCAAGAGGAATATGTACGTTGGATGCAGAAAATTATCTGATCAAAGTAGAAGAACAAACTTCTATTCAAAAAATCAATCATTCCATCATTTATGTTGAAAACGGAGAAAATATAAAATTAGATCCCGAAACATTGGTATCCATGAATTTTTTTATTTTCCATCCTCATATTTTTTGTTATCTGGAAGCCTATTTCTATGATTTCATCGAATCTGATCCACTACCCAATCAGGAATTTTACATTCCTTCCGCAGTACAAAAAATGATGAACGAAAACAGAGTAAAAGTAAAAGTGAAAGCATCTCCATCCCGATGGATGGGAGTTACCTATGCTGATGATAAAAAGGAAATTATAGATTTTCTGACTTCAGAGATTAAAAATAACAGATACCCGGAAGATTTATGGAGCTAAATGATATTGTTGCAAAGTTTATTAATACTGATAATTACAACCTCACTCCTATTACTGATGGATTGATCAATACAACCTATCTTTTGGAGAATAAAGATCAAGGGAAAAAGTTTATTCTGCAGAAAATCAACAATCATGTTTTTAAACAGCCGGAAGTGGTCGTTAATAACCATTTAATGATTAATGAAGTTCTCAGGTCAAATAATTATCAATTTGAAATTATAGAACCCATTCCTTCTCTCACTGGCCAAATTCTGGTAAAAGATAAAAATGGTCAGCTATGGCGTATGTTAAGTTTTGTAGAAAACAGCATTACATTCCTTACTGCTCCATCCTTACAGACCGCTTTTGATGCTGCTAAAACCTTCAGTTATTTTCTAAATACAGTAAATACTGAACAACTACCTGCCATTCAAGATTCTCTTCCTAATTTCCTCAATTTTGAGAAGAGGGTTGCAGATTATAAAGACTCACTAAAAAATGCAGCACCTCATTTAAGAGAAAATGCTAAGGTTGAAATAGAAATCACCAACCAGCTTTTGTCGTTGCCTGACCGATGGATTGAAATGGAGAAAAACAATCAGATTCCCAAAAGGATTATTCATGCCGATGTAAAAATCAGTAATATTCTCTTTGATCAGAACCATAACCCTTTAGCTGTGATAGATCTGGATACTATGATGATTTCTACTATTTTGTATGATTTCGGAACCATGATTCAGTCTTACACCAATACAACACAGGAAGATGACGGAACAGCCCAAAACAATTTCAATCCTGAAATGTATAAAGTTGTAAAAGAGGGATTTTTATTTTATCTAAAAGAAAAACTGACGTCTGAAGAATCTGATAGTCTTGATTATGCGGCACAAGTCGCTATTTATATCCAGGAACTTCGCTTTTTAACAGATTACCTTAACGGAAGTACCTACTATTCTATCATGCATCCTGAACACAATCTGGAAAGAACAAAAAACCAGTTAGAACTGTTGAAGGGATTGAGGGAATACTTGAGAAGTAAATGATTTTTAAGCTCTTATCATTTGTACTAAGATTACATACGATATTTAGATTCCTACGGAATGACAAAGTGTGCGGATAAATAAAGTGCTCTGTTTGCCATTCCGTAAGAATCCAGCTTTATCTTCTCACTCTCCGACTCTCAAACCCAAATCCCGAATCACAAAATCTGGCATCTCGTTCAAACTCTCCCATCATCAACAGTCACACTCAATAACCTGAATCTCGCACCCCAAATTCCAAAACTCCTAATTACCTCAAAAACTTAAGAATTCTTTTCCACTCTTCCAGTTTCTTTTCAAAGGAAACGGTATGAAGCGGACTTGTAGAAGGCAATAAAAAAATGGGCAGCTTATAATCTTTCCCGAGTAGTTTCTGTAAGTTCTTGTATGACTTTCCACCGTTGCAGAAAACAGCTTTTATATTCGGATGTTTTTCCAGCAGTTCAGCAATCTGATTGGCTTCTTCGTTTTTGATTTCGGAATCCAGACTTCCTTTTCTCTCACAGGAATCAATGACATCCCAAAGGGCGATATGATGTTTCTTTATCGTTTCAATTCTTTGAGTATAATCATGAGTAAATTCTTCGTGCAGCAATTCAAAAATGATTTTCCAGAATTTATTTTGAGGATGGGCATAATATTGCTGCTTTTCCAATGATTTCACCCCGGGAATTGATCCTAAAATTAGAATATCAGACTGAGAATCAATGATAGGTGGAAATGAAGAAATACGGTTTTGCATATTCAAATATAGAGATTTAAATTATTTTAATCTGGCTGGAAGCCGGGAGCTTGAAGAAGGAAGTTATTGAGGTCTTAAAAAACGGGTTGTCGCCATTTTCATCTTTCTAAACAGTGATATCATTAATTTATAGTAACCTCTATCAATGTTAAGATTAGCAGCTACTTCCAGCTTCCAATAACCTGAATTTAATTCCCTTAAACAACTCAGGTTATTTAGATTTTGGCTAAAGCCATTGGATATTTTTCATAAAAAAAGCGGGCTAAAGCCCGCTCCTATTGATATTTATTTTTATTGATCTTATAAAGTTTCCTTCAGCCAATCAAAGAATTCTCTCTGCCATACCAATCCGTTTTGTGGATGAAGTACCCAGTGGTTTTCGTTCGGGAAGTAAACCAGTTTAGATTTTAATCCTCTTAATTTTGCAGCCTGGAAAGCTTCCTGCCCTTGCTCGTAAGGAACACGGAAATCAATTCCTCCCTGAACAATCATGATTGGTTTGTTCCATTTTTCTACAAAGTTACTTGGGTTGAATTCTGTATAGGCTTTTGGAAGTGGTTTTTCCCATGGAGAACCAAGATCCCAATTCGCAAACCAAAGTTCTTCTGTAGTCAGATACCAGGATTTCATATCAAATAAACCATCATGAGCGATGAATGTTTTGAATCTGTTCTCATGGATTCCGGCTAACATAAATACGCTGTATCCTCCGTAACTAGCTCCTACAGCTGCTACTCTGTCACCATCTACGTAAGGTAAAGTTTTCGCAAAGTCTGTTGCTGCAAGATAATCTCTCATTGGCTGTCCGCCCCAGTCTTTTGAAATCTCTTCGTTCCATTTTGTTCCCCAGCCTGGCATCCCTCTTCTGTTTGGAGCCACTACGATATAATCGTTAGCAGTCATAAGAGCAAAGTTCCATCTTACGCTGAAAAACTGAGTAAGAGCAGACTGCGGTCCACCCTGGCAGTATACCAAAGTAGGATATTTTTTATTTGGGTCAAAGTTCGGTGGATAGTGGAACCACACCCCCATTTCTTTACCGTCTGAAGTTTTCACCATCTTAAGTTCAGATTTCCCCTGAGCTAACTTAGCGTATGTTTCTTTGTTTGCTTCAGTTACCTGCTTCATCTCTCCGTTTTTAACGTTTACAGAGAATAATTCTGTAGCATGGTTTACATCTGTTCTTCCTACTAAAAGTGAAGTTTTATTGTCTGTAAAGATTTCGTTGACGTCAAAATCTCCTTTGGTGATCTGCTGTATTTTTGCTGATTTTGAATCCAAAGCAAAAAGCTGTTTTGTTCCTCTGAATGCTGCTGTGAAGTAGATTGTTTTTGAATCGGCTCCCCAAAGTACATCTCCTGAAACGCTTTCATCCCATCCTGAAGTAAGATTAGTGGTCTTCCCTGACTTCCAGTCTAAGATTTTCACATCATTTTTATCTGCTTCATATCCGTCTCTGGCCATACTCTGCCAGATTAAAGATTTTCCGTCCGGGCTGAACTTAGGGTTTACATCATATCCTTTGTTGGATTCTGTAAGGTTTTTGGTTGTACCAGATGCCAGATCGTAAGCAAAGATATCTGTATTGGTGCTTGTAGAATATTCTTTACCACTTTTAGGTTTTGTAACATATAAAAGCTGTGCAGAATCCGGACTCCAGATAAAGTCTTCAGCACCACCAAAAGGTCTCTGAGGAGAATCCCATGTTTTCCCTTCCAAAAGGTCTTTCGCTCCTTCTACTTTATCGGCTGTATTCACAACAAATACATGGTTATATTTTCCTTCATTGAAATAATCCCAGTGTCTGTGGTTCAGATCTGTGTAAACCTGTGCTGTCGTTTTAGGAGTATCACTGAATTTATCTTTCCCCATCACTTTTTCTACCAATACCTGCTTGCTGAAAGCAATTTTCTTCCCGTCCGGAGAAATTACAACGTTATCAGCTTCACCAATCGTATAAAATTCTGTCCAGGTTTTTCCGGCATCTTTAGAAAGATAGATTTTATCACCTTCCTGCGCATAAATTCCGTTTTTATCCCATTGAATAAGGGCTTTTTTACCGAAATCAATTTTAGAAGACTGATGATTAAGAACATTCAGAAAATAGTTCTCATTTTTCGTTTTCTCTGTTTTCAGGTCTACCTGTCCTACTTTGTAGATAAGGGAACCCTGATCTGGTGAAACTGCCTGTACCCCAACTTTTTTCAAAGTCCAAAGAATTTCAGGCGTCATTACTTGTTGTGCATTCATTAAAAGCGGAGCTGCCAAAGCCAGCAGGCTGTACTTAAGTTTCATATGTTGATATTCATTTTTAACGGATGTACAAAATCAGCTGATTTCCTACATCCTTTTATTAAATTCAAAGATTGCCAAAGTTAATATTTAAAATAAAAACGGACTAAAGAATTAACATTTAAGTTTCCTAAAATTGAAAAATAAATAATTTATTTACTAGTGAATTTCACTAATTTTATAAAAACTAAACTAATACCCATTTAATATGAAAAAATTTATACTTTTTTCTTCACTTTGTGTGTCTTCATTCTTTTTTTCACAGCTTACGATGAGTCCTTTTCCCAATCATTATTATAATCCTTATCAGGTCACTATTAATGGAAACGGGACTATTTATTATACGACTGACGGAAGCACTCCGACGATTAGTTCTTCCTCTGCCGTAAATAATGTGCAGATTTCTATTGATCAGAATAAAGAGATCAAGGCATTTCTTGTTAACGGACAAGGAAGTTCTTCTCCTGTAATCAGTAAAAAGTATTACACTGGAAATATTCCTACAGCTGCTATTTATTTTAAAATCCCTTCTACATGGACTTCAGGAAGCTGCGTAATGATTGACATGGTTAGTCCCAATTCTATAGACGGATTTGCAATGGATACATTCTGGCCCGGAGTTGTCATGCAACCTACAGGATGTGAATCATGGTATAAAACTACAAAAGATTTTGAAAGTGCCAATGTCCGTTTTAATAATTGCACTCTATTTGAGAATATTCCTGCCACCATCAGCACTAATCTGATTCCGATGGGAAGTACTTTGTATTATGATTTTACGGATGGTGTAATAACAACTCCGCCTTCATGCTTATTTCTAACGACTAATGAATCGATATCTAAAAATAACAACGTTTTAATCAAAGTTTATCCGAATCCTGTTTCAGATATTTTAAAACTAAATACTGACCGGAACTTCAAAGAATATGAGATTATAGATATGACCGGAAAGACTGTTGTAAAGGATCCGTTTGTAAAAGAAATTACCGTTAATCAGCTTAGTTCGGGATCTTATTTTCTAAGACTTAAAGATTCGAAAGAAGACCTCGTGTTATTGAAGTTCATTAAAAAATAAAAAAATCCGCTCGTTGAGCGGATTTTTTATTTTGATCTTTTATGATTTTAATTAATCTCCATCTGAGAACATTGAGTTCGCAAGAGAAGTTACGATTGACAATAATATACTGAAGATAAATGCCCACCAGAAACCATCTACAACCATGCTGTCTATGAAATAGTCTGCAATCAGGATAATTCCGGCATTGATTACCAAGGCAAAGAATCCTAAGGTAAGGATCGTTAACGGAAGGCCGAACAGACTTAAAATAGGCTTTACAAATATATTAAGAACCCCAAGCACAATAGCAAAGATAATGGCTGAAGAAAACCCTTCAAAATGTACTCCCGGCAAGATTTTAGTTAAAAGATAAGCTACAATTGCCGTAATAAATAGTCGGATAATTAAGTTCATTGTGATATTTTTTAATGTTTATGGGGTTTGTCGAGCAAAAGCCATTCCATTCCGGAAAAAATAATGCTTTGAAACCCTTTATTGAAGGAATATTTTGTCTTTTATTTCCCGTAACGTCTTATTTTATTTTCATCATGGTGACTAATGAGGTCGCTACATGACTTTCCGAGTCCGAACCTTCAGTCTGAACATAAATTTCCGTTCTCACGACAACAATTTTACCTCCACCTTTGATAA
The DNA here is from genome assembly GCF_002025665.1 of Chryseobacterium indologenes. Lineage (GTDB taxonomy): Bacteria > Bacteroidota > Bacteroidia > Flavobacteriales > Weeksellaceae > Chryseobacterium > Chryseobacterium metallicongregator. Next base: position 3,392,355 of record NZ_CP018786.1, read on the forward strand.
CATAGGATTTTGAAACCAAAGCATCCCCCATTGCCGGACGAAGATAATTCACTTTCAATTCAACGGTTACTACATAACAGTCTTCCGGATAATGGCTCACAGCAGCATATCCTGAAGAAACATCCACCAGAGAGGCGATCATCGCTCCGTTAAACATTCCTGCTTTTCTGGTCATCATTTCCATTTTAGGGATTTTCATGGATATAAAATCGGTTTCTACTCCCAGCAGTTCTGCTTTATAGAATTTCAAGGTTTCCGAACGGTTGAAGCTGTCTGTGATGAGTTTTCTTTTCTCTGGTGTCATTACTTTTGAATTTGAATGTAAAGGTAGAAATTGATTTAAAGATTAAAGAATATAAAGATTAAAAATTTCCAGTGTCAGGAAGCTTTGAGGGAACTGATATAAACTTATGCTGCTCTTTGATCTCTATATGAATATTTAAACCTTATAGGTATTGAAAACCTGTAACGTTTTGTTGTGTGTCGTTTTATTCAGCAATAATCAAAATTTTTCAGTTCAAAAGGTTAGATTTGCAGGAAAGCTTTATGATGGGTTTAAAAAGGTTTTTACAACTTTTAGGTTTACTGGCAGGATTCTGTTTTCAGGCACAAACGCTGCATTTGTATGGCGGTGCAGATCAGGATCAGTATCTGGGATGCCTAAACTGTGATAATTTTGATAAAAATTCGATCTGGAACAAGTTCAGCGATTACGGAAATGTCTTCAGTTCAAAATCCATCTGGAATACATATGGAAATTATGGGAGTACGTACAGCGCCTATTCTCCATGGAATTCCTATGCTTCTTATCCTCCGGCAATTCTGGATCAGGACGGAAACTTCTTTGGATTTCTTACTTTGAATCCTTATAAATCGGATAGATCAGAACTGGAACTGGCAGTTATTTTATGTAAGCATCATGAAGAAATTAAAAGTGATGTTGGAGGCTGGTACGAGAGGTTGTTCCGGTAACCTATGAATTCTCACTTCTTCTCCTGGAATATTTATATAAAAAACTGTGAAAACATAAGGCTGGATTCCTACGGAATGACAAATACAATGCTTAGTTTATCCGTATAGTTTGTCATTCCGTAGGAATCTCTGTATAAATGAAAAGCCGGAAGATTGTTGGAAAACGCAAAGGCGCAAGTTGTTTTCCAAATTGTATGTTTTTAAGGCGCAAAGATTTTATCTCCGATAAAATGTGATCATGTCTAAAATTGTATCATCTATCGGTGTAGAGAGTTCTAGCCATCATTTCATTATCCTTGAAGAGGAAGCTCATATAAATAGCGTATATCAAAAGCTATTGTGTTTGACTGGCAGTCAAAAGGTTGCGGTTTCGAATCCCGTATTCTCCACTCAACAATGAATGCTATTTAACCTGATTTTTCTGAATCGTGAATTAAGATGGTTGGATAATGTTTAGGTGAGACTTACTATTGATTAACCAAGTTGCACCTGAAAATCATCACTCAAAGTTAAAACACCTTCTGCAAGGTTTTCCGGATGTGTGGTAAAGCCTTTCAATTTTGAGGTTTTTCCTTTTAATACAAGGTCTAAAAGCTGTTTATCGGATAATTTTTTACCGAAAATTTCAAAGGTAATTTTGAATCCGCAGTTTTTAAAATCAGAACATCCTACTGCTGTTTTTCCTTTGATCAGGTTGTGTCCTTTGCATTTCGGGCATTTCGTTTCTTCCCAGGACTGAAGTTCTTTTTTCTGTGCAGGTTCTCTTTTTTTCTTTTCCTTTACTTCTTCTTTCTCTTCTTCCTGAAGGGTAATTACTTTTCCTTTTCCGTACACTACTTTCTCAGTAAGTTCGGTAACCATCTGAATCAGTTCTTCTTTGAAAAGGTTGGCTTCATACTCTCCTTTTTCAATTTTACGAAGTTTGGATTCCCATTCACCAGTTAGTTCCGGACTTTTTAACAGCTCGTCTTCGATGGTATCAATCAACTGAATTCCGGTTTGGGTAGCGATGAGGTTTTTCCTTTTCTTCTCGATGTATTTTCTTTTGAAAAGGGTTTCAATGATGTTGGCACGGGTAGATGGTCTTCCGATTCCGTTGTTCTTCAGCATTTCACGCAACTCTTCATCTTCTACCTGTTTTCCGGCAGTTTCCATGGCTCTCAGCAAGGTTGCTTCGGTATAAGGTTTTGGAGGTGTTGTTTTTCCCTGGTGAATCATAGGATCATGTGGTCCGGTTTCTCCTACAGTAAATTCAGGGATGGTTTGTTCTTCCTCTTTTTCTTTGTCTTTATCTGCAGCTTCTTCTTTAGGCTCTTTGGCATAAACGGCTCTCCATCCTGCTTCAAGCACCTGTCTTCCACTAGTTTTGAAAGGAATCGTTCCTACTTTTCCTTCCACCAATGTATTTGAAATTTTACATTCCGGATAGAAAACGGCAATGAAACGTTTGGCAATCAGATCATAAATCAGTTTTTCTTCCCTGCTCAGATTTTGAGAAGGTGGAATTTCCGTAGGAATGATCGCATGGTGATCGGTTACTTTTGTATCGTCGAAAACAGCCTTTGATTTTGGAATCGGAGCTTCCAGTAACGGAGCAATCAGCTCCTGATAAGGATACATTTTCTGAAGAATACCTGTTATTTTCGGATATAAACTCTCGGATAGATAGGTGGTATCAACACGCGGATAGGTTACATGCTTCTTTTCATAAAGACTTTGGATATAATTCAGTGTATTTTCTGCTGAATAACCGTATTTTTTATTGGCTTCTACCTGAAGTCCGGTCAGGTCGAAAAGTCGTGGATTTTTTTCTTTCCCTTCTTTAATTTCGAAAGAAACGATCTCAAATGGATTGACTTTAAGATATTCCAATCCTTTTTCAGCTCGTTCCAGTGTTTTTAAACGGTCAATCGCTGCATTGAAAAGAACGTCACGATATTTGGTTTTCAGTTCCCAATACTCTTCTGTGGTAAAGGCATCAATTTCTTTCTGACGCTGCACCAGCATGGCCAATGTGGGAGTTTGCACCCTTCCAATGGAAAGAACGGCTTTATTTCCCCCAAATTTTTTCGTAAAAAGTCTGGTCGCATTGATTCCCAATAGCCAGTCTCCGATAGCTCTGGCATTTCCGGCCAGATACAGATTTTTATAATCTTCCGCAGGTTTTAAGCTGGCAAACCCTTCTTTAATAGCATCTTCCGTCAATGAAGATATCCATAAACGCTGGATGGGTTTGTTACATTTCGCTTTCTGCAATACCCAACGCTGGATGAGTTCTCCCTCCTGCCCGGCATCCCCGCAGTTGATGACCTCATCACATTCTTCGACCAATTTTTCAATGACTTTAAACTGATTTTCAACGCCTTTATTCGGGATCAGCTTGATTCCAAAACTGTTGGGAATAATCGGCAGTGAAAAAAGGTTCCAGGATTTGAACTGTGGACCGTAGTCATGAGGTTCTTTCAGGGTACAAAGGTGTCCGAACGTCCATGTCACGCAATAGCCGTTTCCTTCCATATAGCCTTGTTTAGGCGTGGTAGCGCCCAATACTTTGGCGATATCTCTGGCAACACTGGGTTTCTCGGCAATACATAATTTCATGAACTCGGGTTTATTGAAGGAGTGCAAAAATCGGGATTTTTTTTGACTTTAGCTAATCCATACAAATTCCAACATAATATGTTTTTTCTAATAACTAAATTTAATCTAATAATTTTTACATTCAAATCTTAGGGCAATTGATTATTCAAATAAGTATTAGGTATTTTCAATATAAGACAAACATTAATCTTGAAACTCAAATAATGGATCATTCTCTTTTCCACTTTCTTTTTTTAAACTTCTTTTAAATTCTTCAACATCTTCTAGAATAGTATTATCAAATAGCATTTCATTATTCAAATTATGAATCATTCTATAATCAGTAAAAAAATTATTTACTTTACTTTTATCATTCTGTTCCCATTTTTCACCAAACCCTGCTTTCCAATTATAAAATAATAGTGCCTGTTCAAAATTGGATAATTGTGCTCTTAAAATTCTAAGATATTTTCTTTTCTCCTTATAACTTATAATCTTTTCATCTTCATCAGCCACAAACTTCACTGTCAAATATAAGTGTCGATAAATATGAGCTAAATAATTTGAATGACCAGAACAGTATGATATATTCATGGGCTTATTTTGAGTAAAAAATAAATAAATATTATCATCTGCAGTAATTGTTCCTTCTATATCTAGACCGTTTTTATATTGACAATTTAATTGATTTTGTTTTGATCTAATACCAAAGAAAAATATTAAATAAGATTTTTTTAAAATACTATTATTATCTAAATTATCTCGAGATAACCTCTCTATATGTTTATATATGTGTTTTAATTCTGAATACAATTCCTCAAATGCTCTTCTACCCGTAAAAGTTTTATCATTTTCCTCAATATATTTTACTTCATTAACATTTTCCTTATGTAGTTTTAACATCTCATAAAACTGACTTTCAAATTTTTGAATTATAAATTGATTTTTAATCTCATCATTTGCTAATTTTTGCATATAAAAAGCAAGAAAAGTAAAAATTACACCAGCTATACCAACAAAAGGTCCCATTGTTCCACCAATTGTATCACCTATCTCATTAGGATTTAATTCTTTTCCACTTAAAATATTTGTTAAGAAGTACGGAGAAAATAAAGAAATAAATATAAATGAGATTCCTAACAAAACTCCAATAAAGGTCCAGTTTTTCTTAATTGATTCATTTACATTTTCAACCAAACCTTTAATATTTAAAATTATTAATAGAATGATGATTAAAATTAATATTAGAAAAATTAATATTAGATTATTTATGTTCATAATTTGAAAAAATACAAGCTTAAAATATTTATTTATAAAAAAGTATATCTAAAACTGTAATAGATTTTATAGTTATTAGTTTGACAAAGATAATTAATAAATAGACTAAAAAGCCCCCTTAAAAAAGGAGGCTAAATTAACAATGTAATGAAACTAGGTTCATTATTTCTTTTTTACTTCTGAAATGGCATCAGCAATTCCTCCACCTGCGGTTTCAAAGAAGGCTGGACCAGCCAGAAGATATACTTTTTCTAATTTTTTGATGGTGGATAATTTGTGTTCTTTCAGGTAATTTTCTGAACGGTTGGCATGTACAATTCCTCTTACTACGTTTCCGGCTACCAAAGCGGTTGGAGAGTCTATTCCAGCATCTTTCAGATCGCTGGCAAAGGCAAAATTGGTAACACCTAATCTCATCGCTTCGCGGGCAGCTACTTCTCCTACGGAAGTCATTAAATCAGGAGTGAATTTGTTGCGGTCGCCTAAGCCAATCAATAATAATTTCTTTGCAGACATCGATCCTGCAGGTGGTGTAATTAAAAGGGTTTCCAAAGAATGTCCCTGAAACTGTCCTGCCTTTCTGATATTGGTTAATTCTCCTTTTAAAGCTTCATCCAGATGAACCAGTCCGTTCAATTTAGCAGGTAAGGCCTGAGCATTGAAGATGTCTCCTTCTGTATATTCGAAAACACAGGCTACCTGAAGCTGGGCATCTGCTGAAGAAGGTCCCTGTACCAATCCTACCATGGAGATACCGTCTACAGTTCCCCAGGTTTTGGATGTTCCGATGGCTGTTGTTTTTGCAGGTGTTGCAGTGGTTGTTTGTGCAAAATTTAATGTTGAGAATGCTAATGTTGCAATTACCAGTGATTGTTTTACTGTATTTTTCATGAGATTTTTTTGTTGTTAGTTGCTGGTTATTTTTGTTGCTGGTTGTGTGTGTTTTTGTTGGATAATGCAAAGGCGCTAAGTTTTTGCTGTTGTTTTATTTTTTAAGGCGCAAGTCGCTTTGCTCCGGCTATTTTTGCTTTTTCAAAGGTAGTTTCTGTGATGGAAAAGTACATTGATCTGGAATAATTTGTTGAGAGGTGCGGGTTGCGAGTGTTTTGTTGGATAACGCAAAGGCGCTAAGTTTTTGCTGATGTTTTATTTTTTAAGGCGCAAGTCGCTTCGCTCCGGCTATTTTTGTTTTTTCAAAGGTAGTTTCTGTGATGTAGAGGTGCATTGATGTGGGATAGTTTTTTGAGAAATGCGGGTTTTAATGTTTGTTTGTTGGGATAACGCAAAGGCACTAAGTTTTTGCTGTTGTTTTATTTTTTTAAGGCGCAAGTCGCTTTGCTCCGGCTATTTTTTGCTTTTTCAAAGGTAGTTTTTGGGATGGAAAGGTACATTGATGTGGGATAATTGTTCAATTAACTTTCAAATTCCCTATATTTTTTTAAAACTTAAATACAATTCTGGAGTTGATAAAGAGTCCGTCTTTGTGGTTATCGATGACATCGTTGATGAAAGCTCCGGTATTGAAATATTGTATTCCTGTATTAAAGGTTAAAAATGAATTGATTTTATAATTAAAACTTCCCAAGAAAGCCGTTCCGATGTATTTCTTTTTTGAGTTTGAAGATGGTAGGTTTAATGTTCCGCTGGGCCTGTAAATTCCATCCTGGGTAGAATATCTCCAGTTGAAAACTACGTCTGCCTGCACCGTTATTTTTTTACCTAAATCAATCGTTGCATAGGGATGAATATCAATTAAATTCACCGGACCTATCTGAGGATTAAATCCAAAATATCCACCTTTCGGATACAGAGGATTGAATGTCCCTAATGTTCCGTCTCCTTTATTGCTGTCGCCTGAAATATAATCGTTTCTAAGATTGATGGTGGGTTTTCCTTTTACATTTTCAAACATATATCCGATATCTGCAGAAGCTGTCCATGCGCTGATATTTCCTTTATTAAAATTGCCAAACTGATAGGCTGCTTCAAAGTTGTAGATAAAGCCACCGCCATATTTCCAGAATCTTCCGCCAAAAGTATGTCTGTTTTCGTCTGAAAGTCCGTCTTCAAAGCGTACATCCTTTCTGTGGATCCCCAGATAATAGAGCTCCAGATTTCCGCTTTTGGGAATAATCCATGTGTTGTAACTTCCCCAAAGGTTGACTGATTTCGAAGATTTGTTATCCAACGCTCCCGGACTTATTTCACTGGCAGCCATCATAAAGGCATCCGATCTGAAATTTCCTCTTTTGTACATGAATTTTAATCCATCAAAATAGAGTCTTAAATTCGGACCTTCTCTTACGGAGATCAGTCTTCCGCTTCCATAGTCCAATTCCTGTCTTCCTGCACGTACGGTCAGTTTTTCTTTATCATTTTTCAGGATATCGACATCAATGAAGAGGTTCTGAATATTCAGATGGTCTTCATCAATCGGTCTTGGTCCATTTTTCCTTCCATTTTCCCATGCACTTCTCACCTGCCCGAAAATTCTTACCCGTGAGCCCAGATGCAGATCTGCATGTATCGTGTATCTTTGAATCAGAAAAGGATTGCTTCCAATATCCATTCTTCCCCAATCTTCATTATTAAAGTCTACAAATTCAAGTCTGGCTTCTCCTCCCAATGACAGATATTTGTTATTGTTTTCTGCAATCGGGATGTATTTTATGGAGTTATAAAAAGTTTTTGCGGAGTCTTTGTATGCCACATACTCTTCATCAAACCTCATCAGCTTAAACTGAGCTAAGAGCTGAATTGGAATAAAAATCTGCAACAACAGTACAATGACAATCAGTTTTTTCATAATGATTTCTTTGTTAAATAATGATCCAAAGAATATTTCCCAGCACCCATAAACAGTAGAAAAAGGTAACATAAACTGTACATAAAGGGAGTGTCTTTCACCAATAATGCATCATTCCAATGGAGAATAAAATATCCTGTAAGAGTCACAGCCAAGATCGGCAATACGGCAATTCTTGTGAGAAACCCGAAGATTACAAATACCGGAAATACGAGATTGGCAGCATCCGCAAAAAGACTGTTGAATGCTTCAGGAAGGTGCAACGGGTTCGGAACCTGCTCGGCTTCTGAAACGCCTACTCCTATTTTTTTTAAGCCGTGGGCTACGATTAATTCTACGGAAAGTAAAACTCTGAACACTAAAAGTGCAATATTGATTAGTTTCTCTCCCGGATTGGTGTTTGTGATAATATGAATTAACTTTTTCATGATTGGAATGAATTTTAAGCTGATTTTTGTTTTTTAGCCGCAGATTGTACAGATTGACACAGCTCATTGGTGGCATTTAATATTGTTAATGACTTTGCGTGTAAGACCACCCCGTCAAAAATTCTTTGAATTTTCGCCACCCCTCCAAAGGAGGGGAATTTTTGTACTTTTGATCAACTATTGGTTATTGGGTTTGATAGCCTCCGTAATATTTTACGGGTGACCATTCCGGAATGACAGGAAGCGGTGCTGGAGCTGCTGTTTTGTAGGTTTCATCTCCGTAAACTACTTTCCCATCTACGATTGTCAGTTTTGAAGTGATGTTTTTGATTTCTTCATCCTTAACCTCAAAATAGTCTTTATCCAAAATGGTAAGGTCTGCAAAATATCCCTTTTGTATTTTTCCTTTCTGATAGTCTTTTATTAATTCATAACCTCCATAAGTAGAAAGGGATAGGGCTGTTTTTCTGTCCAGCGTATTTTCTTTTCCCATCACCTGAGTTCCTCCGATGGTTTTTCCTGTGGTGATCCAGTATAAAGCAACCCATGGATTGTAACTTGCTACTCTTGTTCCATCAGTTCCCAATCCTACAGGAATTCCCATTTCAAGCATTTTTTTCACGGGAGGAGAAGCTAAAGCCGGCTTTTTACCATATCTGTGGATGAAACTTTCTCCCTGATATGCCATTCTGTGCTGTACTGCAATTCCTCCACCCAAAGTTTTTATTCTTTTCATATTGTCTTCAGTAACGGTTTCTGCGTGATCAATAAACCAGACTAATCCGTTCAAAGGATTTTCTTTGTTGACTTCCTCAATGACATTTAAAAATCTTGTGATACTTTCATTATAGGTAGCATGAATTCTGAAAGGCCATTTATTTTTTACCAGAAGACTTACAACCTCTTTCATATTTTTCTCCATGGTAGCGGGAAGTTCTGGTCTTGGAAAAAGAAAGTTTTCAAAATCGGCACCATCAGAAACCAGGTTTTCACCACCTCCGTTCACATGGTAATCTATTTCATTAAAATCATTGTGGCCATGATCATCAATCTCTACCATTCCTATCCATTTGGTATAATCTGCAAGCTCAGAACCTTTCTTTTGAGCAAATAAATAGTAAGGTAAGCGAACGGTAATTTTTCCTTCTTTGTTCAGCTGATCTGTTGTTCCATAATCGTCAGGGAAATTTTGGAATCCTCCTCCTGCATCCATTACAGCCGTTATCCCTAATCTGTTCAGTTCCGTCATATACTGGAGGGTTGAGTTTATTTTTTCTTCTTCTTTCAACTCCGGTAATTTGGCCAATGTTGAATAAAGGATGAATGCGTTAGGCTCTGCAACCAATAATCCTGTGGGAACTCCATTATTGTCTTTTTCAATAAGTCCCTGTGCCGGATTTGGAGTATCTCCGTTGATATTCAGTTCTTGTAATCCTGCTTTGTTTAGCCATGCTTTTCCATAAAGATACATGATGAATGTGGGAACATTTCCTGTGGCCTCATTAATTTCAGCCAGTGTGGGAAGTCTTTTTTCTTCAAACTGATATTCATTCCAGCCTCCGATGACCCTTACCCATTGTCCTTTCGGTGTTCTCTGAGCTTGTTCTTTCAACATTTCCAAAGCTCTTTTTAAAGATTTCACGCCATCCCAACGAAGTTCTGTATTGTAAAATCTTCCTCCACGGATCACATGCAAATGGCTGTCAAACAAACCGGGAATCACTCTGTTTCCTTTGGCATCAATGACTTTTGTATTACTGTTTTTTAATTTTAAAATCTGGGCATTGGTTCCTGCCTGTAAGATTTTATGGTCTTTGATGGCGACAGCCTGTACTTCAGGATTTTTATCATCCATTGTGGTAATCTTCCCGTTGGTGATAATCATGTCTGCTTTCTGAGCATTCAGGAGTCCTGCTGCCAAAACTGTGGAAAGAGTAAGTATATTCAGTAGTTTCATTATTTCAATATTTAAGGTTGAAGGTTTCGGCAGGCTTTCAGCCTGCCGAAACAGATCATTAATGTTTTAACATTTCCTGAGCATACTGAATTCCTATACCGTAAGCTCCTCCGTGTTTTTTCATCAGATCATTAACTGGTTTGTACGTTTCTTTTCTTGCCCAGTCTCTCTGCAGTTCCAACACATACTGAACAGAAGTAATTGGGTGTGCTCCTGCCTGAACCATACGGGTGATTGACTGATCGTGAGCTTCTTTGGAGATATCTCCTGAAGCATCTGTTACCACATATACATCATACCCTTCATCAATAGCTGATAATACAGGGCCTACGATACATACACTTGTCCATAATCCTGCAAAAACCAGTTTCTTTTTATTTTTCCCTGTGATGGCTTTGTGAGCATTAGTGTCTTCCCAGGTATTCATTGTGGTTCTGTCTACATATCCGCTTGTTACTTCAGGATATACTTCTGAAATTTCAGGGAAAACAGGTCCGCTGAATGATTTTTCTGCCACTGTCGTTACCACTGTAGGAACATTGAATATTTTTGATCCTCCTGCTACCAATGCCACATTATTTCTTAATTCTTCCATGCTGATGCTTTTTGTAGCGAAAGCCATTTGTCCTTCGTGGTCTATAAGCACTACTGCGTGATTAGTAGGGTTTAATAATGATTTTCCAGGGTTTTGAGCTGATGCAGTTAATGATAATAAACCAGCTGCAAATGATAGGATTAATTTTTTCATAATTATTTAAAATTTAAGGGTTGTTATTTCTGTTGGATTTTTTATTTATAATGTCATCGGTACTTCCATCAAAAGGATTTCTGTACCTTCTTGAAGGGTTTTGATCGTAATTTCCTGAATATCCCAGACTCCGAATCCGTCACGTTCTTCTATGATCTCTCCGCCTATTTCTGCGCTTCCTTTAAGGATAAAAACATAGATTCCATTTCCTTTTTTTCTGATCTGATAATGCGTTTCTTTATTCTGATCAAAAGTTCCCAGGTGAAACCACGCATCCTGATGAATCCATACACCCTCGTCATCTGCATCAGGAGAAAGAATCTGTTGAAATTGATTGTGGCCTTTGGTTTTGTCTAAAGTGATCTGATCATATCTCGGCGTCACATTTCTTTTTTTCGGATAAATCCAGATTTGAAGGAATTTTACCAGCTTATCACTGTTTTTGTTGAATTCACTGTGCATAATTCCTGTTCCTGCACTCATCACCTGAATATCTCCACTTCTGATCACCGCTGTATTTCCCATGCTGTCTTTGTGTTCCAGGTCACCTTCCAAAGGAATACTGATGATTTCCATATTGTCGTGAGGGTGTGTTCCGAAGCCTCTTCCGGCTTCTACTTTATCATCATTCAGGACTCTCAATACTCCGAAATGCATTCTTTCAGGATTGTGATAATTGGCAAAACTGAAAGTGTGCTGGCTCAACAGCCATCCGTGGTCAGCTTTCCCTCTTGAGTCTGCTCTGTGAATAACAGAGTTTTCTTTTATTTTTGATTCTGTATTGGGAAGATGATTGTATCCGATCGGTTCTAATGGTTCGATCTCATCGATGTCATTTTTCATAGCGCTGGCCAAAGAAGCTGATGCTACAAACATTCCTGTTCCCAATAATCCTTTCTTTAAAAAATCTTTTCTGTCCATATCAGATTGTTGTTTGTTCTTGTTTGATAGGACAAATGTAGAGAGACCAGAAACCCTGCACATTTAACTAGTTTAATAAATGACTTTGCAGCAAAAAAAAATGCCGGATACTTTTGTATTCGGCAGTATAACTAAAGTGGATTGCAGTTTTTTGGAAATTGCAAGAATCTTTTTACTCTTAGGAACTATTCAATTCAGTATAATAATTTAAAGGATAACTTCACTAGATTCCTACGGAATGACAAACTGCATGGGTAAGGCCGCAATTGCAATTGTGTCATTCCGTAGGAATCTCTGTATGAATGATAAGTCAAAAAATAGCTGAATAGTTGGAAACCGCAAAGACGCGAGTTGTTTTTTAAGCTAAATATTTTTAAGGCGTCAGGATTTTATTTCCGATAAAATGGGTGGCTATAATTTCACAGGAATATTCACACCTATAAAACCCATGCAAATCTCTGCAATCTGCAAGTATAAAAACTAAGATTTATTTCTCCTTTGAAGCAAGACGCTTTCTGATGGTACTGACAAATTCTTTTGAAACACCGAGATAAGAAGCGATGTAATATTGTGCTACTCTTTGTGGAATTGAAGGATATACTTTGATAAATTCAAGGTATCTGTCTGATGCGGTTTTGGAAATGGTATTAACCAGTCGGCTCTGCAGGGTTGCCAGATTTCTCTGAACCAGCATTCTGAAAACTCTTTCAAATTTAGGAACTTCCTGCAATAATTTTTCTTTCGTTGAAGGGTTTAGCATATAGATTTCCGAATCTTCCAGCGTTTCAATATACACTTTAGAAGGTTTCTGCTCCTGAAATGAGGCAATATCACTGATCCACCAGTCTTCGATGGCAAACAGTAACGTTACTTCAGAACCATTATCATCCAAACAATACATTCTTACACATCCTTTGTGAATATACCCTTCAAACTGGCAGATTTCTCCTTCTCTGAGTAAAACCGTTTTCTTTGGAAACGACTGGCAAACAAGCAGATCTGTAAAAGTTTTTTCTTCTTCCGGAGTGATGGAGATAAATCGTGTAATATTTTTGATGATATTTTCGAACATAATGTAGGTTTATCCCTGCAAATTAGGAAAAAGACTGTAAACTTCATTCTTTAAAAGTCCACTTCCGCCTCCGTAATGATCAATTACTTTAACGTCCTTATCTAAACCGGCACAGAATATTTTTATATCTTTCTCAAAATCATCTTCTAAGCCAGAGCTTAAAAGGACAATATCTACTTTATTATTTTTTATGTATTCATAGCAGAAACCTTGATCGCTTTGGATTTCTGCTGTCCAGCCTTCATTGTTTTCTATAATTCTTTTTAAAGTATCCAGAATTTCCTGGTTTTTTCCAATGACTAAAAAATGTAATGTTTTCATATTGTTTAAAGTTTAAAATTCAAAGTTCAAGGTTCAGAGTTTAATGTTTAATGTTTATATTGTTCACGAAGGGTAAAATGACGATCTAGATTCCTGCGGAATGACACAGTGTGCGGATAAATAAAGTGCTTAGTTTGTCCATTCCGTAGGAATCTAAACACTTTTACTCCCAAATGCTCCCACTCAATAATCTGAATCTCGAAACCCGCTTCCACACTAACAACTCTAATATTCTCAAACCCTCCGACTGTCAAACTCAAAACCCACCTTCCGAACCGCTCCTACAAATGTTTATTCCCTGTAATTTTCAGTTCATTAAGATCCAGTTGGGATTCTGCTTTTCTGATTTCATCATCACTGAAGAGTTTTTCTCGTTTCATTTTAAACAGTTCCTTTCTTTGCAGGGCAAATATGTCCAGCATTACTTTGTGATATTCTGCCATATCATTTTGCCTGTTGGCACACATTTCAATAGAACTTAAATGATTCTGGTGAAGTTTGATATCACTTTCCAGTGCCTTTTTAAGATTCTCCAGCAGACCATTGCTGTTCACCGCTTCATTGTATTCGTTATCAAGTTTATGAACGGCAAGTTTATCCAGTCTCATCTGAATTCCGGCCTGCTGTTCATGAGAAGGAAGGATATGATCAATCTCTCCTATTTTAGTTAATTTAATAACTAAAGGCAAGGTAAGTCCCTGAAACACCAATGTCACAAAAATGACTACGAATGTGATAAAAATGATCAGGTTTCTCATCGGGAATTCAGTTTGTGAATTCATCATAACCGGTATTGACAAGGCTGTTGCAAGGGAAACCACTCCTCTCATTCCTGCCCAGCCTATAATCAACGGATTTTTCCATCCCGGACTAGGATCACGACGAGCTTTTTCACTGAACCATCTTGGAAGATGAGCCACAGGATAAATCCACAACAGACGTACAACAATGACAATCAAACTGATAATTAAACCATATTTGATTCCTTCCATCAAAGAAATTCCCCCTAATCCATTGATGATATCCGGAAGTTCGAGCCCTATTAATACAAAAACCAAAGCATTCATCACAAAAATAAGGGTGTTCCAGACTCCTGTCATGTTAATTCTAGTGGTTCCTGTTTTAAAAATTTCATGAGCACGGAAAGACATAAACAATCCTCCGCTCACCACAGCCATCACTCCCGAAAAATGAAAATGCTCTGCTGAAAGAAACAAAATATAAGGAGTCATTACAGTAAGTGCCGCATCAATAGCGGGTGTAGTGGGTAAAAACCTGTGAATAGCATAAAAAATATGCGCTCCTGCGATTCCTATGACAACACCCATTCCTGCTACCAGAAAAAACTGTCCAGTCGCTTCATGCATTGAGAAAGCCCCTGTCATTACAGCTGCCAGAGCAAATCTGAAAACAATCAGTGAAGAGGCATCATTAATCAGACTTTCTCCTTCCAGAATGGCAATCGTACGCTTGGGAACTTTTAATCCTTTTAAGACGGTTGTGGCTGCTACAGCATCCGGTGGCGAAACAATTCCTCCCAATAAAAACCCTAATGCCAATGTAAACCCAGGAATCAACATTTGTGAAGTATAAGCCACTACCAGAGAGGTCAGAAATACCAATCCAAATGCCAACAAACTAATGGGACGTTTCCATTTCCAGAAATCGTTCCATGAAGTGTACCAGGCCGCTTCGTATAAAAGAGGTGGTAAAAAAATCAGAAATATAATCTCCGGATCCAGCTTTAAAACAGGGACTCCGGGAATAAGGCTGATTCCCAAACCGGCAAGAACCAGAAAGATAGGATAGGCAATTTTGATCCGCTGTGCCAGCATGACCAGCAGCATAACCAGTAATAAAAGACCTAATATTAAAAGTAGTTGTTCGTGCATGTTTTTTAGAAGTTAGAAATTAGAGGTTAGTTTTTAGATTCTGGTTATTTAGGTTTTGGCTAAAGCTAGTGGATTGATTATTTATTGTAAGGCGGGCTAAAGCTCATCTTTATTAAATGTTAATTTATGCATTGGATAGATTCCTACGGAATGACAAAGTGTACGGATAGATAAAACGTAATATTTGTCATTCCGTAGGAATCTCCACTTTACTTGATTACTTAAAATGTAATAACCACAAAAGTCACAAAGTTTTTATTTTAAAATGTTTATAAAGTTTAATAACATACAATATAAAGATCACATAAGAGAAAAATCAAAGATTTTTATAAAACTTAAGTGTCCTTGTCATAAATTCAATATTAGCTTATCAAATCTTTTGTGACTTTTGTGGTTAAATTATTTAAATATCACTGAATTAGCTATTTCAATTTCTTCCTCGTTAATAGAATGTCCGAAATTGGCATATACTTTTTCTGTTACCTCCGCATTCATTTCTCTTAAAATATTGGCTGTAGCATATACTCTTTCTACGGGCACATGAAAATCCGGATTGCTGGTTCCCAGAAAAATTGGAGTTCCTGCAAAATCGCCTTTATAATTTTCACGGTTGATTTTATCTCCTATCACTCCACCGATAATGGCTGCTGCTCCACCAAACTTCTGAGCATTTCGTGCTAAAAATTCAAGGGTAAGACAGGCTCCCTGAGAAAATCCGAAAAAGTAGATATTTTCAGGTTGAATTCCGGATTTTACTGTGGCTTTTACTGTTTCATCAACCATTTCAAGGGCTGATGACAACCATGGTTCGTTCTGTTCCACGGGTGCTATAAATGAGAAGGGATACCAGGTGTGATTCAGTGCCTGTGGCGCTAACAGAGCATAATCTTTTACATTTAAATGCTGTGATAAACTCAGAATATCCTGAGCACTTCCTCCACGTCCGTGAACCATGATCAAAGCTTTTTCTGCCTGATTCAATGGTATGCCTGCTGTTTTTATATTTAAAATATGACTCATTATTTCTATCTGAATTTTTCTGTTGGATAATCGATTTTGGGAAGAACTTCATTCAAACGTTCTCTTCTTTTTTCAAACTGTAGTGGCAATTGGAGATCTTCTCCTAAAAATGCGGCCTCTTCATCTACATCGAATCCGGGGCCGGAAGTTGCAATTTCAAATAAAACACCTCCCGGTTCTTTAAAATACACAGAAGTAAAATATTTTCTGTCTTTCACTTCAGTATGTTCCAGTCCGTATGCATTTAATCTTTTTACCATTTCCAGCTGAGATTCTGCATCTGGAGTGGCAAAAGCTACATGATGAACAGTACCTCTTCCGGCTAATCCTTTCAAAGCGTTGGGAGTAGAAAGCAGATCTACGTATTTCCCTGGCATATTTTCTGTTCCTAATCTCAATCGGTCAGGACTTTCTTTGATCACTTTATGATCCATCTGAGTCGTCAGAAGTGCAGCTGTTCTTTCATAAGCATCCTGCCAGATTTCCACGTGATGAATCCCTTTGATTGCATAATCTTTTGGAATATAGCCGTTGTAATATCCTTTTCTTTCGTCTTTATCATTAAAAACCAATTCCAGCCCTAGCCCGTCAAAATCTTCCAGATAAATGAAAACTTCATCAGAAAATCTTTGCTGCGGCTGCTTGAAAGGAATATTGAATTGTTCCAGACGATTCATCCAATAATCCAGGGCTTCTAAAGAAACTGAAAAAGCAGTGGTATTGAGCATTCCTTTACCATGTCTTCCATTGATCAAATCTTTGCCATAGGGAAAAGTGGTCATAATGGTTCCCGGTGTTCCGTATTCGTCACCGAAATAAAAATGATAAACATCTGAGTAATCAAAATTGACCGTTTTTTTTACTAATCGAAGTCCTAAAACTCCGGTATAAAAGTCTATATTTTCCTGTGCATTGCCGGTAATTGCCGTTACGTGATGCAATCCTGTGATAAGTTTCATTGTGTTGAAATTGTTAATTGGTTATTATGATGGAAGGCGAGATTTCGGGATTCGGGTTGATAAGCGCGAGAGTAGCTTTATGCATCGTTTGTCTTTCACTTCTATTTTTTAGCTCAAGACTCTCAAACCCTATTACCCTCCGATTCTCAAACTCGAATCTCGAAAACCCGCATCCCGAAACCCGCCTCTCAAACTCACTATAGCTCTTCCTTCAACCATACATCATTATATTCTTCCGGATGACGTTTGAACTGGGCGTGAACATACGGACACAACGGTAAAATTTTCAAATCATTTTCTCTTGCATAGGAAACCAGTCTTTCCAGTAAAATTTTTGCAAAACCTTTTCCTTCATATTCCTGATTTACTTCGGTATGGTAAACAGTCAGTTTTTTTCCAATGACTGAAATATCCATTTTACCTGCTTTATGATCGTCTGAGAAAAGCTGAATCTCTCCTTTTCTTCCTTCTAAAACTATTTCTGTTCTTTCCATTTTTCTTGTTTTTAATTCTTAATTCAAAATTAGCATCTTTCTAAAATATGACCGATGATCTATGATAAGTTCGGCAGTACTCCTTCTATTTTGTCACGCATTCCTTCATATTGAACGGGAAGTTTCAGATTTTTGCCCAATTCATTCAAAGGTTCGTCTACGGTGAATCCCGGGTTGTCGGTTGCAATTTCAAACAAAACGCCTCCCGGCTCACGGAAGTACAGTGAGTAAAAATAATCTCTGTTGATCTTCGGAGTGATGCTTAATCCCGCAGATAACGCTTTCTCACGATACTCCATCAAAACATTATCATCTTTTACTCTGAATGCAATGTGGTGATTGGTTCCCGCTGCATTTCTACCTGCCGGAATGGTATCATTTTCAATAATATCAACAATATTAGCCGTATCAATGGCATCAGTTGCCAATCTGTATCTTTCGCCATCTTGTTTCTGCAAATCATATCCTAAAATATCCGTCAGAACTTTGATGGTAGGATCTGCCTTTTTTAAGGTTAATGTAACATTATGGAACCCTTTCAAGGCATTTTCATCTTTGATATCATCTGTTGTCCATACTTTTCTGTTGTCTTCACTAAGCGGTTCTATCAACTGTAACTGAAGCCCGTCCGGATCTTTAAAAGAAATCATTTTTTCTCCGAAGACTTCGCCCTCTTCTGTAGCTACATGTAAGCTTTGTAAATGATCTTTCCAGAATTCAAGACTTCCTTTGGGTACTGAATATCCAATATGAGTAGCCATACCACTTCCATTATTTCCTTTTCCTATTCCTTCCCATGGAAAGAAAGTAAGAATGGTTCCCGGTGTTCCGTTTTCGTTTCCGAAATAGAAGTGATACGTTCCAGGATCATCAAAATTTACAGTTTTCTTTACCAGTCTTACACCTAAAACTTTGGTATAAAAATCTAAATTTCTTTTGGCGTTGTCTGCAATAGCAGTAATATGATGCAGACCTAAAATTCTATTGTCCATGTCTTTTAATTTTGATGCTAAATTACAGTGAACAGAAATCCTGTGCATTTAACTAGTTTAATAAATCAAAAAGGTCCAATGATCTTGTCTCTTTGATCTGATAATAATTTAATTTAAAATTCACAGATTTGATTGGAATTCCCTCAATACACACATTAGGTTTATAAATAATCTACAAAATAAAAATGCACCAGAATAAATTTCTATCTATTTTACCCATGACAATATAAAAATTATTCAATTCTCATAAATTTCAATTTATATTACATTTTTAATAATTAAAAATAAATGATATTTTCTCTATTTTTTGAAATAAAAGGCATTAAAAATATTTTTAAAATTAAAATAAATGAGTGAATATTTAAATTGTAAAATACTGCCAAACAGTAATTTAAATCATTAACAATAAATTAATATTCAAAATACCTACTTTTTTAGTAGACTAATAAAAATTAAATTATATATTTGCAAACGTATTCAGGAAATAAAACAAAATGAAGGCAAAATCAAACAATAATACAATTAAGAAACATACCATCAAAAATATGATGAAGGATATCTGTATGCCTATACATCAAGAATACTGTGGTTGACCTTACTTTTATATAGATATATTTTCAAAGGCTTTACCACGTGGTAGAGCCTTTTTTTATTGAACACAACAACATCAAAAAAATAAAAATGAGCAATTCTAAAAACAAATGGTTGATTCCATTGGCTTTTACAAACATCTATGTGATATGGGGAATTACGTTTTTAGCTATTTCATTTGGCTTAAAAGGTTTTCCGCCATTCATTCTTTCAGGATTAAGATTTCTGGTTGCCGGAATTCTGATGATAGGATATCTTCTTTCTAAAGGAGAAAAAGCAAATTCTCTGATCAACTGGAAGAAAAATGCAATTACCGGTATTCTTATTCTTACCGGAGGAACCGGGCTAGTAGCCTGGGGAGAACAATATGTAACGGCTTCTGAGGCTGCTATTTCGATTGCAACAGGGCCATTCTGGTTTATTGCTATCGACAAAAAGAACTGGAAATATTATTTTTCAGATAAATTTATTCCGATAGGATTGGTAATTGGTTTTGCAGGATTGATTATGTTTTTAAAAGGTAGTGTAAATTCTAATGCTCATGCATTGGCAGATGGAAACTTACGTATTACTGCGTTTGTAGTGTTGGGATTAAGTTCTATTGCCTGGGTATTAGGTTCTTTATATTCAAAGAAAAATCCGGCTTCTCAATCTACATTTATGAATATTGCTCAACAGCTTATCATAGCAGGATTAGCCTCCTTTCTCATTGCTTTTTTCAGAAAAGAATGGACTGATTTTTCAGTTTCTGCTGTTCCGTTATCGGCATGGTTTGGAGTTCTATTTTTGATCTTCTTTGGATCGATAGTCGCTTATTTGTCGTACATTTGGCTTCTGTCCGTAAAACCCGCTGCTTTGGTAAGCACCCATACCTACATCAATCCTATTGTAACAGTGATTGCAGGCTGGATTATTGCCAACCAAAGCATCAATGGAGGTCAGCTGTACGGTTTATTCGTTATATTGCTGGGAGTACTTCTAACGAATGTCACCAAATATTTCAGACTTTCAAAACGGTCAAAGGTCAAAATCAGAAGAGTAAGGAGATTTTTAAACAGAACAGGCAGAAGATATCAGCCTATTTAAAAAAGTATATAAAATCAGAATGATAGAAATCAGAAACATATCAAAAACATTTCATCAGAAAAAACAGTCTTTTAAAGCACTGGATAAGGTAAGTCTTACCATAGATAAAGGAGATATCGTAGGAATTATAGGATTTTCGGGTGCAGGAAAAAGTACCCTGATACGTACCGTTAACCTCCTGGAAAGACCGGATGAAGGACAGATTATCATTAATGGAAAAGATTTTACCCAACTGAGTTCCAAACAACTGGCTGAGGAGCGTAAAAAAATCGGAATGATTTTTCAGCATTTCAATCTTCTTTCTTCAAGAACTGTTTTTGATAATGTAGCGCTTCCTCTTGAACTGGATCATACCAGTAAGGACGAAATCAACAGAAAAGTCAATGAATTACTGAAAATCGTAGGACTTGAGGATAAAGCCAACGATTATCCTAAAAGCCTTTCCGGAGGGCAGAAACAAAGAGTTGCCATTGCAAGGGCTTTGGCCAATGATCCTCACCTTCTGCTTTGTGATGAAGCAACCAGCGCACTGGATCCTGCTACCACGCAGTCTATTCTGCAGCTTTTAAGAGATATTAATCAGAGACTGGGAATTACCATCCTTTTAATTACCCACGAAATGGAAGTCATCAAAGCGGTCTGCAACCACGTTGCTGTGATCGATAAAGGAAAATTATTAACAAAAGGAACGTTGAGCGAGATTATTTCGGATAAAGAAAACCCGATCATCCGCCAGTTCATCAATTCAGACATCATGACCCTGCCACAGGAACTCAGCAACAGACTACAGAAAGAACCTAAAAAAGGTTTATTTCCGCTGGTCGAAATAGAACTTAACGAAAATATCAGTGTTGAACAAATTCTTTCAACACTATACAACCAATATAAAATCCCTTATAAATTGTTAAAGGCAGATGTAGAGTATTTTGGAAATTCCAATTTCGGGAAACTTCTGCTGCAGCTTCAAGGTGAAACTGAAGAAAACCAACAGGCGATCTATTATTTCAACCAAAATAAAATTCAAAATACAGTAAAAGGATATGCTTAGTGATACGGTAATTGCCCTTTTGGCAAAAGGAACCTGGGAAACGGTTTATATGACATTTTTATCCGGATTTTTTGGATTTGCACTGGGTCTTCCGGTAGGAATACTGTTATTTTTAACAAGAAAAGGCCAACTGCTGGAAAATGCAGCCTATCATAGAGGGCTTTCTATTTTGGTTAATATTTTCCGCGCCATTCCCTTCATTATTCTAATTGTATGGATGATTCCTTTTACCAGAATTCTGGCAGGTACTTCTATTGGAGTAAATGCTGCTTTGGTTCCACTAAGTGTGGGTGCAGCTCCTTTTATTGCAAGACTTGTAGAAAACAGCCTTATTGAAGTTCCTCATGGTCTTATAGAAACAGCCAGAGCTTTAGGAGCTTCTCCATTACAGATCATCAGAAAAGTTTTGCTTCCTGAAGCACTTCCTTCATTAATCAATAATGCAACCATCACTTTGATTACTTTAGTAGGTTACTCAGCAATGGGTGGTGCCGTAGGTGCAGGTGGACTTGGACAGGTGGGCTACCAGTATGGATATATCGGATATGATATTGTCATTATGAATACGGTATTGATTCTGCTTGTACTTTTGGTTTTCTTCATCCAGTTTATGGGCGACAGGTTGTCAAAAAGATTTGATCACAGGTAATTGGGTGAGAGTGTCGGAGGGTTTGAGATTTGAGATCCGGCGTACGAGATGCGTGATGCGTGATCAGTATATATAAAATTTAATTAGAATGAAAAAAATAAAGATTTTTGGTTTATTAACTGCCGGAATATTACTGTTCAGCGCATGTTCGGGAAGAAAAGATGATCCGAACTTTATCCGCGTAGGAATTACTTACGGTCCGGAACAGGAAATTGCCGAAGTTGCCAAAAAAGTAGCTAAAGATAAGTATAACCTGGAAGTGGAGCTTATCCCTTTCAACGATTATGTAGTTCCCAATGAAGCTTTGACCAACGGAGATATTGATGCCAATGCTTTTCAGCATATTCCTTATTTAACAGAACAGTCAAAACAAAGAGGTTATAATCTTGTGCCTGTAGGCAATACATTTGTTTATCCTATAGTAGCGTACTCAAAAAAGATTAATAATATCAGTCAGCTACAGGAAGGCAACACGATTGTTATACCCAATGATCCTACCAACGGAGGACGTTCTTTACTGCTTCTGCAAAAAAGTGGTCTGCTGAAATTGAAAGATGGTGTCGGACTTCTTCCCAAAGTAACGGATATTACAGAAAACCCGAAACAACTGAAAATTATGGAAATTGAAGGAGCTCAGATCCCAAGAGTTCTGGAAGACAGAGATGTTGTTGTGGGGGTGATTAATAATAATTTTGCTGCTCAGGCAGGGTTGGATCAGGAAAAACAAGGTATTCTTGTAGAAGATAAAGACTCACCTTATGTGAATGTAGTCGTTGCCAGACCAGATAATAAAAACAGCCAGAAAGTAAAAAACTTTGTAAAAGCCTATCAGTCTCCCGAAGTGGAAAAGAAAGCCAAAGAAATTTTCAAAGGTGGCGCTGTGAAAGGATGGGATTGATGAGTGAGAGAGTTTGAGGGTTTGAGAGTAGTAGAGTTGTGAGGGTGGATTCGGGGTACGGGTTTTCGCGATTCAGAGTATTGCTTTTCACTCTTATGCTTCTCTTCAGTTTTTCCGCATTTACCAATACAATATTTAATAAAAAGCTGTCCGCCATTAAGCAGGCAGTTTTTTATTCGCTAAAATTTTATTTTCTCAATTTGAGATAATAAAAAATTTTCTTTATTTTTGCTGTAAATCAAATAGAAAGGCATTATGTTAAAGAAAACCGTCATTATAAGTTTACTCACCTTTATTTCTGCTTCTTATATGGCTCAGACCAATACTACCATCCCCGTTTATTTAGATGAATCCAAACCTGTAGAACAGCGTATTCAGGATGCATTATCAAGAATGACACTGGAAGAAAAAGTGGCCATGCTTCATGCACAGTCGAAATTCAGCTCACCGGGTGTTCCCAGATTGGGAATTCCTGAATTCTGGACAACAGATGGCCCTCATGGAGTACGTCCTGAGGTAATGTGGGACGAATGGGATCAGGCCGGATGGACAAACGATTCTATTATCGCCTACCCTGCCCTGACCGCTTTATCCGCCACATGGAATAAAAAAATGTCATGGAATTATGGTAAAGCGTTGGGTGAAGAAGCCCGCTACAGAAAAAAAGATATTCTTCTGGGACCTGGAGTTAATATTTACAGAACTCCGCTGAATGGAAGAAATTTTGAATACATGGGTGAAGATCCTTATCTGACTTCAAAGATGGTAGTACCTTACATTAAAGGAGTACAGTCTAACGGAGTGGCAACCTCTGTGAAACATTTTGCCCTGAACAATCAGGAAATGTTCCGCCATACAAGCAATGTGAATGTAGACGACAGAGCTCTTTATGAAATCTATCTGCCACCTTTCAAAGCAGCCGTAACAGAAGGTGATTCCTGGACCATCATGGGTGCTTATGACATGTACAAAGGTCAGTATGCCAGCCAGAATCAGTATCTGTTAAATGATATTTTAAAGAAAGAATGGAACTATAAAGGCGTAGTGGTATCCGACTGGGGTGCTGTAAACAATACAGAACAGGCCATCCATAACGGTCTTGATCTTGAATTCGGGTCATGGACGAACGGACTTTCCGCAGGGACGAAAAATGCCTATGATAATTATTATCTGGCAAAGCCTTATCTTGATTTGATTAAAGCAGGAAAAGTAGGAACTAAAGAATTGGATGATAAGGTAACAAGACTTCTTCGTCTTGCCTATAAAACGACAATGAACCGCAACAAGCCTTTCGGAAATATTGCTTCTGAAGAGCATAAAGCGGTTGCTAAAGAAATCGGAGAAGAAGGAATTGTTTTATTAAAAAATCAGGGCAATATTCTTCCAATTGATATTAATAAGGCTAAAAAAATAGCGGTTATCGGAGAAAATGCCATCAAAATAATGACGGTAGGCGGAGGTTCTTCATCTTTAAAAGTGAAATATGAAACCCTTCCTTTAGACGGAATCAAATCCAGATTTGGAAAACAGGCAGATGTACAATATGCAAGAGGTTATGTAGGTGACATCGGAGGAGAATACAATGGCGTAAAATCCGGACAGGATTTAAAAGATTCCCGCTCTGAAGCAGAATTACTGAATGAAGCTATAGAATTAGCTAAAAAATCGGATTACGTAATTTTCGTAGGAGGTTTGAACAAAGCAGACTTCCAGGACAGTGAAGGAAACGACAGAAAAAGCTATGGATTACCCTACAATCAGGATCACGTGATTTCTGCTATTGCCAAAGCAAATAAAAACCTTGCAGTAATTTTAGTTTCCGGAAATGCCGTAGCAATGCCATGGATTAAAGAAGTTCCCACAGTTTTACAGGCTTGGTATCTGGGCTCTGAAGCAGGAAACTCTATTGCCGCTGTTTTAGCCGGAGATGCCAACCCATCAGGAAAGCTTCCGTTTACCTTCCCTGTAAAACTTGAAGACAATTCAGCCCATCAGCTTGGAGAATATCCAGGGCAAAAGGATGAGTTTGCAGCAGGAAAAGGTAAAGATCAGAAAAATCCTATCAATATTACTTACAATGAAAGCATTTTTGTAGGCTATCGTTGGCATGACACTAAGAATATAAAACCTCTTTTCAGTTTCGGACATGGATTGAGTTATACCACTTTCGAATTCGGAAAAGCAAAAGCAGACCAGATTACTATTTCACAGGACGGTAAAATCACATTTTCAGTAACCGTTAAAAATACAGGTAAAAAAGCAGGAGCAGAAGTTGCCCAGCTTTATATCAGTGATTTAAAATCATCTGTTCCACGCCCTGCAAAAGAGCTGAAAGGTTTTGAAAAAGTATATCTGAACCCGGGAGAGCAAAAAGAAGTTACTTTCACGATTGATAAAACAGCTCTAAGTTATTTTGATGCTCAAAAACACGATTGGGTAGCTGAACCTGGAGATTTTGAAGCATTGATTGGAAATTCCTCAGATGCTATTAAAACGAAAGTGAAATTTACCCTTAAATAAAACTGAGAGTTAAGAGTACTAAACTCTATTTAATAATTATTTGATAGAATGCAAACAGATTCCAGATTGGGATCTGTTTTTTTATTCTCCAACAGGTCACACAATTTTAGCTCTGCTCAGATTACGAAATCTATAAGACACTATTGTTTAAACGCAAAAGAGCGCAATTCTTTCAGAAATAATTTTTATGGAAAAAAGTTCGCAAAGGCGTTAAACTCAGCTGAGACAAATATACCATTGCTAAACGAAGTGCCATTGCGATCGAAAAAAGTATACCATGTAATACAACTTTGCGAGCATTGCGTTTATACAGCAAACAATCTGCTATACTTTATGTACGTTTTCTGACAAACCGGTGTTTATTGTTTATATGGTTAATAAAGAAGCAGATTCCCAATTGGAAACCTGCTTTCATTTTTATCTAACAAATACTGAATTACTTTCCTCCGCCTCCGTTTTTCTCTACGTCGGTTTTTGTATTTTCTTTTACCTTCTGATTTCCGAAACGTTTTACGAAAGTAAGGGAAACACCATACCAGTCCCATTTTGAGTACTCTCTGAATGTTCCGTCCGGGCTATAAGTCGTGTTATCACCGTAAGGTCTTTTAAAGATATTCATCAGCTGCATACTTAGCTCCATCTGAGTTTTCGGGAATATTTTGGTCACTGAAATATTATGGAATACGTTGGTATTATTCGCATAAGAATTTCCATTATTCTGGTTGGCCAATTCTACCCACGCACTTAGATTAATATTTTTATTGAAAAGATTCGTGTAAGATACGTTGGCAGAAGCTCCCCAATAACTGATATAGTCTTTACCCCTTAGATCATTCTTTTGGTTGAAGTCTTTATTATTAATGTAATACCATCCGAATCCGGCGTTCACATTCAGTTTATTTTTCAGGAAGTTCTGGTTGGTATTGGCAAACAGGTAATATTTTTCAACCTTTCCATCGAAGTTTCCTGGCAATGAAACCGTTCTTCCGTTTTCCGTAACATACGTTGTCCAGTAATCCTGATTCGTGTGCATATATCTTGCAGAGATAAAGTATTTTTTCAGGATTCCCAATTTCATATAAAGCCGGTCATTCGGATTGGGATTCAGATAAAGGTTTCCTCTGGAATAGGTTCCGTTAATTTCAGGAACGAGGAAAGGATTAAATTCAGAATACCACGGTCTCCAGATGCTTCGGTTATAGGTAAGACTTAAATCAAATTTCTCTGAAAAATTATATTTCAGCAATAAATTGGGAAGAAAAGTTCCGTATGAATCTTTTCTCTCTGTCCCCGCAACATCCTGTCTTACTTTATAATCAATATATTCATAACGTACTCCGATTCTTGTTTCCAGTTTTTCAAAGAATGTCTTACTATAGTTGGCATATAAAGAGCTCAGATTATCCTCATAATGAAAGATATCATTTCTCGCAAGATTGTAATATTCTGAATGACTATCATTCATACTGAATCCATACAGACTATTGGGAATAACATGGTTATTAATTTCCGTTTTTCCTCCTACTTCTACAGTACCCCCAGATTTCCCTAAAGGCTGTGTATAATCTACTTTCAGATAATAATTACGCATCTGATTGGAGCTGATAACTCCCAGCTGCTGATTTGAGCTGCCAGTCTGATTATTAATTTGTTTATCAATTAAATTGTCATTGTCATTGCTGGAGTAATTGGTTCCTAAATTAATATCTAAAATTCTGTTCTTTTCTTTATCATAATATTTATAGAAAGCATTCGTTCCCAGATTACGGTTGAATCCCCATGTATTCTGAGTCTGAAGAAAAGAGTCTCCAGGCTCACCATTATTGAAGATCATCCCATTAGACTCTGACAGAGACAAATTTCTGCTCTGTGAATATTCTGCTACAAATCCGATATTGTTTTTATCATTCAGTGCAAATTCTGAAGTGGAAGAAATAGACGGACTTTCGTTTCTCATCACATTCTCCAAATTGAACTGGGTCAGTTTATTCGTTGCATACCGATTGTCCCATGTTTGGGTCTTTTGTACATAATTTCCGCTATTGTAGCCTCCTATAAAGGTTTGGGTAAACTTTTTCTTATGATAGTTCAGGTTGAAGTTCGTGTATTGTGAGTTCTTTGTACTTTGCCTGTTGTTGAGGGAGATGCTTCCTTTTATTCCTTCATCATCTCTTTTTTTAAGGACAATATTGATCACGGATCCTGAAGTTTCATAACGGGAAGACGGGCTGGTAATCACTTCAATTTTCATCAGGTTATCTGCTGGAATTGTTTTAAGATATTCCTTCAATTCTTTTCCTGTAAAAACAGATTTCCTGTCATTGATGTATACGGTAACCAATTGTCCCTCGGCTTTTACCTCATCATTGTTATCAATACTTACCAAAGGCGTCATCCTAAGAACATCCCATGTTGTATTTCCTGCCAGAATTGCACTATTGGCTACATTGAATACAGTTCTGTCTATTTTCGATTCTACTGTTGGTTTTCTGGCTACCAGTGTAACAGCTTCTATTTCTTTTGCATTTCCTTTTACAGTATCGCTGGCTGCCGGAGCTGGAGCTTGCTGAGCCATTGCTAATGAGCCTGTTAATAGTGCTATTGGAAATAATAGTATTTTCATGTGAAATTATAGTTTTATCTATAAGACCACTATCTTGATAATTTCGTTACATCAAAAAAGAAAAAAATTAAAATAAATACTTAATTACCAACAAGATATCAGCACTAAATTTAAACATAAATTCAAAAACACTACACATTATTCAATAAAAAGAGACAATATAAATCACTTTCATAATAAATATTCTTAAAAAAGCTTTTTACACATAATTTAAATTTAGCGTAAAAAAGTTTTAAAATCCTTGATAATTATATGAATATTTTACTTCCAGTCTATATAAATCAATTTTTATTCAGAGGTAGTCCCATAAAAAAAGCCCGGATCTCACCCGGGCCGCTAGCAATAGCAAATTTACAAGGAATGATATTAAAAAATATATGCTAGTTTAAATTTTCAAAATAGTGGATAACACCTACTTCCGGCAAACGAAGCGGATCTTTATTAAAATCAGACTCCTTATTTTTACTGCTTTCCAGAAAAGAATTACTGAAAAGCGCATAAGAAGGTTGTTCTGCCACTCCGTTTTTCAAAAGCTGATGGGCTTCCACAATCGTTTTTCCATATAATTTTCTGAAGTTTCCAATATTGTACTGTGAGAAGGATCCGTAATGAACAATAAACTTAAGAGCCAGATCAATTTTTGTGCTTAAACTTTTACTTAACTCCTCTATTTTCCTGTTGAAGGCACTTCTCATCTTCCACAATATTGTTGAAATACTCTGATAGGATGGATTTTCATCATAACGGTAAAATAAAATGGCATCGCCCTCAATCTCGGAAATTTCAAAATACTCATCGTTCACATCAATCAGTGTAGACAATAATTGTCGCACAATATACTCACCTGTGTACAATTTTGTATTGAACACAAATTCGGTAAATCCGCTGAAATCCGGAATGAGAATGATCCCCTCTTGTATATTTGTCTTCATAATGATAATGGATTAAAAACCTGCTTCGTCATTAAAGACGAAACAGATTCAATTTTACTTTATTGCCATCCGCCTCCTACAGAGCGGTACAGCGCTGTAATGGCATTCAGTCTCTGGGTTTTCAGAGAAGCCAGCTCCAGTTCTGCCTGAAGTTTATTCGTTTGTGCGATAATCACTTCTACATAAGTTGCTGAATTATATTTAAATAACAGATCAGCCTTCTTTACTGCTTCTCCAGATTTCACTGCCAGTCCTTCTGCAATTTTCTGCTGTTCTTCCAGCTTTTTAATCTGAACCAATGCATCAGAAACTTCACCTACCGCTTTTAAAACAGATTGCTTAAAGTTAATTTCCGCCTGATCAGCCAATACTTTAGACTGCTCATATTGGGTTTTCAACTGTTTCCCGTTCAAAATAGGCTGTGCTACAGCTCCCGCTACCATTCCGAAAAGCGATCCCGGAACACTGAACCATTTGCTGATCTGGAAGGCATTCACACCACCCTGCGCAGTAATATTCAATGAAGGATACATACTCATTTTTGCCACATGAATCGCAGCAGCACTTTTTCTGACTTCCAATTCTGCCGTTTTAATATCCGGTCTGTAGCTTAATAATTCAGAAGGAATTCCTGCAGCAAGATGATCCGGAGACTGTACATTGTTCAGGCTTGCATTTCTTTCAATTTTTCCGGGCATAGATCCCGTTAACAGGCTCAAAGCATTTTCCTGGGTTGTTACAGAACTTTCAATAGCCGGAATTGATTTCAAAATCTGATCTTTTACAATTTCCTGTTGCTGTACCGCCAAAGCTGTTGTCAAACCAAGTTCCTGCTGTTTGGTCAGAAATTTCAGCGTATTATCCGCATAAGCCAGATTAGATTTTGTAATTTCCAGCTGAGTATCCAGCATTAACAAGTTGTAATATCCCTGTACAACCGCAGCTACAACCTGAGTTTTTACCGCTTTTGCCGCTTCCTGTGTTTTAAGATATTCGACCAAAGCCTGTTCCTTTCTTCCTTTAATCTTTCCCCAGATATCGGCTTCCCATGAGAAACTCAAAGAAGTTGTATAATCTTCCATATACCTTTTTCCCATAAACTGTCCGGCCATCATTCCGTTCATACTGTTGTCTGAAGGACGGTTGATATTGGCATTGGCAGAAGCACTAACAGTCGGAATATTTGCCCATTTGCTCTGATTGTAAGCCAATGAAGCAAATTCTATTTGTTTTAAAGCGACCTGAAGATCGTTATTTTGCACCATCGCTTTATCTATCAATCCTACAAGAACAGGATCTTTAAAAAAGTCTTTGTAGCTGATCTTCGCAATATTTTCATGAGAACCTGCTACAATGCTGTCACTTCTGAAAGCTTCAGGCATTTTTACTTCAGGCCGTTCATATTTCTGAACTTTACAGGAGATTGCGGTTCCCGAAATGAATGCGATATATGCTATATTTTTTATTTTCATTGTTAAAATCATTTGAATTAATATTCCCAATCTGCATCGGTTACCACTTTTCCGTTGATTCTTTCATGCAAGGCCTGAAACACTACGAAAAGAACAGGAACTACGAAAATTCCTAAGATCGTTCCGAAAAGCATCCCTGAAATGGCGGCATATCCAATAGAATGGTTACCCATTGCAGAAGGTCCAACCACAAAGATCAATGGGATCAATCCGGTAATAAATGCCAGAGAGGTCATCAAAATAGGACGTAAACGGGCTTTTGCTCCTTCCACCGCAGAGGCGATAAGACTTTTCCCTGCTCTACGTCTCTGAATGGCAAATTCCACAATCAGGATACCATTTTTTGCTAATAACCCAATCAACATTACCAGAGCAATCTGTACATAAATATTATTGGATAATTCCGCAAATGTAATTCCTACAAATACTCCGGAAAGTCCCACCGGAATAGCAATCAATACAGCCAATGGAAGAATATAACTTTCATATTGAGCAGATAAAAGGAAGAATACAAACACGATACATAATCCGAAGATCATAACAGATTGTGAGCTTGAACCTGCTTCTTCACGGCTCATTCCTTTATAATCATAAGTATATCCCGGAGGAAGTACCTGCTTGCTCACTTCTTCAATGGCGGCCATAGCCTGTCCGGTACTATATCCCGGAGCTGCCATTACTGTTAAATTGGATGAATTAAACAGGTTGAAGCGGTCTACTACCTCAGCTCCTGTTACCTGTTTCAGGCTTACCAACGTATTGATAGGAACCATCTGACCTAAATTATTTTTAACAAAAATTCCGTTCAGGGATTCTTTATCTTGTCTTGTCTCTGGTGTAGATTGTACCAGAACTCTGTAATACTTTCCAAATCTATTGAAATCAGATGCCTGAATACTTCCGTAATATCCCTGCATTACTCCTAATACGTCAGAAACATTGACTCCCAGCTGGGCAGATTTCACTTCATCTACAAGCACTTCAAACTGCGGATACGTAACATCGAAAGTGGTAAATGCTACCGCTACTTCAGGTCTCTGCATCAAAGCTCCCATCATTCCGTAAGAAATATTTCCTAAATTCTGAAGTTCTCCGTTGGTACGGTCCTGAAGCACAAGTTCCATTCCACTGGTATTTCCGAAACCATCTACCGTTGGCGTATTGATCACAAGGAAATTAGCTCTTTTATCCTGGGAAAGCATTCCCTGGGTTTGTCCGATTATGTCATTGATATTATTAACAGCACCTCTCTCGCCTCCTTTTTTTAATTTAACGAAAATAGAAGCTGCCGATGATGACATTGAACCACTGAATAAGTTCAATCCGTCTACAGAAATTACTTTATCCACGGCCGGATTTTTCATCAATAAATCTTCAGTATCGGAAACTACTTTTGAGGTTCTGTCTTTTGAAGCTCCCGGAGCAAGGTTCGCGGTTACAATGATAAAACTCTGGTCTTCGTCCGGAATAAATCCTTTAGGCGTTGTCATAGACATCCATGCAAACAAACCTCCGAAAGCCACAATCATAACAAGTGCCACCCATTTTCTTTTCAAAAGGAACAGCACAGCTTTCCCATAACGGAATGTCAGTTTATTAAAGCTGGCATTGAAACCTGCGAAGAAACGATCTTTGAAATTCATTTTTTCATGCGTTCCCGGATGGTGTTGTTTTAAAAATAAAGCACATAACGCCGGGCTCAATGTCAAGGCATTGATCGCTGAAATCACAATCGCGATAGCCAATGTCAAGGCAAACTGCTGGTAAAACAATCCCGTGGAACCACTCATAAAGGCTACCGGAACGAATACGGCAGACATGATCAATGTAATGGAAACAATGGCTCCTGTAATTTCACTCATCGCTGACATTGTTGCAGCCCTCGGATTAAGCTTTTTATGTTCCATTTTAGCATGAACCGCTTCCACCACAACAATAGCATCATCCACTACAATACCAATGGCGAGTACCAAAGCAAACAACGTAAGAATATTAATAGAGAATCCGAAAACCTTCATAAAGAAGAACGTTCCTACAATAGATACCGGAACTGCAATAGCCGGAATCAGCGTAGAACGGAAATCCTGAAGGAAGATATACACCACAATAAAAACCAGGATAAATGCTTCTATCAATGTATGAATAACCTGCTCTATGGATTGATCCAGTGCATCTTTTGTAGCATAGGGAATTTCATAATCCATTCCTGCAGGGAAGGACTTTTCCAGCTCTTTCATTCTTTCCTGAAGGGCGATCTGTACTTCATTGGCATTGGATCCAGCCATCTGGAAGATCGCCATCGTTACCGAAGCTTTTTTATTATAATTGGAAGAAACCGTATAACTGTACGCTCCGAATTCTACTTTGGCAATGTCTTTTAATTTTAAAACAGAACCATCATTCAACGCTTTAATCGTGATATTTTCATATTGCTCAGGTTCTGTAAATTTTCCTTTGTAGCGAAGAACATATTCCATCACTTCTTTACTTCTTTCCCCTAATCTTCCGGGTGCTGCTTCAAGGTTTTGCGTCTGAATAGCACGGGAAACATCGGAGGGCGTAAGATTGTAGGAAGTCAGTTTATTCGGGTCCAGCCAGATACGCATGGAGTAATCTTTATTTCCATACACCATGGCATCTCCTACTCCTTTTACTCTTTTCAGTTCCGGAACAATGTTGATTTTCGCATAGTTTTCAAGAAAAAGATCACTCATCGTACCATCTTTACTGGTCAGAGAGACCATCGCAATCATACTGTTCTGTCTTTTCACGGTGGTGATTCCCGCCTGGATTACCTCTGCAGGAAGCTGGTTGGTCACCTGTGCCACTCTGTTCTGAACGTTAATCGCGGCCTGATCCGGATCTGTTCCTAATTTAAAAATAACAGTAATACTCAATGTACCGTCATTACTCGCTGTAGAAGTAATATAGTCCATATTTTCCACTCCATTGATGGCATTTTCCAGTGGCGGTGCTACTGACCTGGCAATTGTTTCAGCATTAGCTCCCGGATAAGCAGCTGTTACCATAACGGTAGGAGGTGCGATGTCCGGAAATTTTGTAATCGGAAGGCTTACCATCCCGACGATCCCCAGAATAACAAGCAATACGGAAATAACCGTTGCCAGTACGGGTCTTTTTATAATTTTCTTTAACATGACTTCTTCTTAGGATTTTTTCTGTTGAGCATTTTTCTTTTGTGCCACTACAGGAGTTCCCGGCTGCAACCGGTCAAAACCGCTGGTGATATATTCATCGCCTGCTTTAAGCCCTTTCGCTACAATAAAGTTATCGCCTGCTTTTCCGTTTACTTCAATCGGAAGCATTGCGGCTTTTCCTCCCTGAATGGTAAATACAAAAACTTTATCCTGAATGGTTCTCGTAGAAGCAATCGGAAGTAAAACAACATTGCTGTAGAACTGATCAAGTATAATCTTGCCTGTATTCCCGCTTCTCAAAAGGTTGTTGGGATTGTTGAATTTCGCTCTTAAAGTAATGGATCCTGTTGTTTTATTGAACTGTCCTTCTACAGCATCAATCTTTCCTGTTTCAGCATATTTTTCACCTCCTGAAAGCAATAATGATACTGCCGGAGTATTTTTGATCACCTCGTCAATACTGCTTCCTGTGTACTGCTTCTGGAAATTATTAAAATCATTTTCGCTCAGGCTGAAGTAAGTATACACCTGGTGAATATCTGATAATAAGGTAATCGGCTCCTGATTTCCCGGAGTCATTAAACTTCCCAGACGATAGTTGAACCTTCCGATAAATCCGCTTACCGGAGCTTTAATGGTGGAGAAGTTCAAATTGATTTTAGCCGATTCAATGGTAGAAGTGGATTGGCTTACTGCTCCACGTGCCGCATTATAAGCTGCCTCAGCTTCTTTCACCTGAATTTCTGAAACCATTTTGTTCTTGAACAGTTCTTTTTTTCTGTCCAGATCAATTTTAGAAGTGGAAAGATTCGCCTGAGCGGTAATCAAAGATGCCTGAGCACTTTTCAGCTGCTCACGGAAAACCTGATCTTCAATTTTGAACAACGGCTGCCCTGCCCTTACAAAATCACCTTCATCTACAAAAATTTTGCTTAAATATCCTGTTACCTGAGGTCTTATTTCCACATTGGAAACCCCTTCAATAGATGCTGCATATTCTCTGGAAACAGAAGCGTCTCCCTGTGTTACTTTTGCCACGGGTAATTCCGGCGCCTGCTGCTGATAGCTCTGGTTTTGATTATTCTTCTTACAACCCGCCAATACAATCAGCGAGAGAAAAAGTAGAGTCGATTTTTGAATAAAAAATCTTTGCATAACAATAGTCCTTTTAAATTTTCCGCACAAAAATCGAACGAAAAAAATTCAATAGGATTATTCGAAAAACTCCTTATTTTGTCAAAAAGACTCCTTATTTAAAAAAACATGAGAAATATCATTCATAGACAATATAAATAATACTATTTGCTATTTTTAATCAAAATAATAGTTGAAATTTGGTAAAAAGACGTCTCAAAAACACAAATCACTGATTATCAATACAAATCATCTTTTTTGTATTCCAAAGGAGATCTTCCCGCGTGTTTTTTAAAAAATTTACTGAAAGATGCCTGATCTGAAAAACTCAACTTGGATGCCACTTCACTGATATTCAGGTTAGGATTTTTCAGCAGCAGCCTGGCTTCAACAGCCAATACCTGATGGATAATATCTCTCGGGGATTTAAATACCGTTTTATTGATCACTTTCGTAAGGTATTTACGGCTGATAAAAAGTTTATCGGCATAGAACTGAACATTGTGTTCTTCTTTGAAATGATGCTGAACGAGCTTAAAGAAACTGGTCGTCAGCTCATCTTCTCTGTGGGTAACCGGATGAGGTCTCTCCGTTTTCTTGAAATAATTGTCAATTTCGTAAATCACCAGTGAAAAATGATGCCAGATCATTTCATTGAAATAATAATTATCTTTTTCCTTGTCATTCAAAACTTTCAACTCGTCGAGATGGAAATTCACTTTCCTGTATACATCCGATTCATTCCTGATGATATTGGCCGGATCAGAAGACAGGCTCTTGAGAACATTATTTGATTTATAATTAAAGCCTGCATCGGATATAAAGTTCAATGAAAAGAAAATATATTTAGCATTGTAGTCTTCTGTAATTTCATCCAGCCAAAATGTTTCCAGCATGGGGCAAAAAATAATATCTCCTTTGGTCACGCTGTAACTCTTATCATCCAACCTGAATGTAACGCCTCCTTTTTGCACCATAAAAATGCAGAAATAGTCGGAACGATAAGGCATATTAGGTTGTATGATGTAGTTTGCCTTGTCAATTTCCATCACGACAAATTCCTTGATTCTAAGATCAAATTCCACCTGCTGAAGAACTTCATCAAAAGCAAGCTGCGAAACAAAATCAGGTTTTGGCTGGGATTTTTTAGGCATTGGAAAGGTATTAGAATACGAAGATAGTGATTAAGGAGAAAGGATAAAATAGGCAATAGGCAATAGGCAATAGGCAATAGGCAATAGGCAATAGGCAATAGGCAATAGGCAATAGGCAATAGGCAATAGGCAAAACTACTTTTTTGCTAAACGATAACAATCAGTTCTTTATCATAGCCGTTATATTTTTCATCGATATACCCATGAGGATTACAAATAACTTCTGTTTTTTCAATTTTATATCTGCATGGCGTATGGATATGCCCATGAATCCAGTACAAAGGTTGATATTCTTTGATTACATCTTCCAGATCAGATGCATAGGCAGAGGTAACGGGATCTTCTTTATAATGCTCCGGCACTGATTGGAGACTGGGAGCATGATGGGTAACGACAATATTTTTAAGTCCTTTTGAGTCTTCAAGACTTTCTTTTAACCATTGTTTTGAAAGCTGATGAATTTTAAAGGTATCTAATGTTCTCATTTTTGAATAGGAAGGATCTCTCCTGATCATTTTATAATCGTTCATTTTGGACTGACAAAGCATTCCGTACTGAACAGGATTTCCAAAGATTGAAAAATCTGTCCACAGCGTTGCCCCATGAAAACGAATACCGTCAATGTCTACAAATGAATTTTCCAGCACGTGAACATTGGTATCCAACGCTGCTTCCTTAATTTTATTGAGTGTCTTCGGGTATGAGCCTTTATAGTATTCATGATTGCCCAAAACATAGATGACAGGTTTATTGGGTATTGTTTCTTTAATCCATTCAACTCCTTTGGTTCCCAGATTGATATCCCCTGCCAGTACCAACACATCTGCGTGATCAAAACATAATTCCGTACTTCCAAATTCCCGATGAAGATCGCTGATAACCTGTATTTTCATGATATATAGTAAATAGCAAAGGTAGTAAAGGGAAACAGAATGGCAAAAGAACAAAAAAAAGAACCGACACCTAAGCATCGATTCTTTCCTCATATAGTTTGTGTATTTTTAAGACCGCTTATGAAACAGCTACTTCTGCCTGTTTCAATTTTAAGCTTTTCAATATAAAATAGAATAACATTCCGAGAGCCAGTAAAGCATAACTGATCAAAATAATCAGATTCAGGCTTCCGACTGCAAGTTCTGATGGAAAAATCTGACTCATCAATGTCATGAATGACAATCCGATTCCTGCTCCCAGAAAGTAACTTGTAGAGCTCAAACTTGATGCCAACCCGTAATGTGCAGGTTCCACATCCTGAATTCCCATCACTGAAAGTGCGGTAAAACAAAATGTCATTCCAACTCCGGAGATGCATGCCGCTCCCAATAAAACTACTGTTAGCGGATGTCCGGTATAAACAGAAATCAAGAGTAACAAACCTCCAGTCAGCATGAAAGACCACCCTAAAATTCCCATCTGGGAAGAGCTCAGACGTTTTGATACGTGTGGCAGAATAAATTTAGCCGTCAAAGCAGAAAGAATACTGAACGGAACAAGCATTAATCCTGCAGAAGCAGCACTATATCCCATATCTTTCTGAAGCATCAGTGAAATTAGAAATAAAAACCCGATAAAAAATGCTCCCAGGGTAAAGAATACCGCATTGGAAACCACTAAAGATCTATGTTTAAATAGTTTTAAATCTACCAAAGGCTCAGCAACAGATTTTAAACGGTAATACACCATAACAAGCAGTACTAATGCCAGTACCAAAGAACCTATTACCAGGAAAGGCTGTTCTTTAATATGAATCAATTCATGAGTTCCGTAAGTCAGACTTAAAAGCCCAAGTACCATCAATATTCCTGAAACCATATCTGTTTTTTGAGCAGTTTCATTTTTCTCATCTGCCGGCAGATAATAGTACGATAACACCAATGTGATTAAAAGAATAGGAACATTGATCAGGAAAACCCAATGCCAGCTCAGGTATGTACTGATAATTCCTCCTACTGAAAGACCACTTCCTGAACCAATAGCAGCAAATGAACTGAAAATTCCGATGGCCCGGTTTCTTTCCTGTTCTCCCCTGAACGTATTGGTTACAATAGACAGCGCTGATGGCATTACTAACGCAGCTCCCAATCCCTGTAAAGCACGGAAGATGGCCAGTACCTCAAAATTTTGAGATAATCCTGCGCCTAATGAAGTAAGCATAAAGATCAACGCTCCAAGGAGAAACATTTTTTTTCTCCCGATCTGGTCTGAAAGCTTCCCTCCAATGATCAGAAATCCTCCAAAGAACAATACATAGAGCGTCTGCAACCACTGAACAGTCTCGGCTCCAATCTGAAACTGCTGCTGAATAGAAGGAATGGTTAAATTAATAATGGCAATATCCAACGCCTCTACAAATGTTCCTACCGATGCTAAAATTAATATTACATTCTTTCTTGTATCCATGTTTCAAATTTCCTGCAAAATTAAAATTAACAGAACGTATTTAAAAATTTAACCTTAAATTTGGAACAATATTTAATATTTAAAACATTTAAAAGAACAAAACATCTGATCTACCAGAAAAAACCTATAAAAACAGAACAAAATGGCAACTGAAAATTATATTCCAGATGAAAAAGACTTATCTATCCTCCGTTTGCTTCAGAAAGATGCAAAGATGAGTGTCCGTGATATTTCGGCAAGGATCAATTTGAGTCCTACGCCTACGCATGAGCGTATCAAACGTATGGAAAAACAGGGAATCATTAAAGAATATACTGCTGTAGTAGACCGTAAAAAGGTCAATAAAGGAATGATGGTGATCTGTATGATTGCCTTAAATGTCCATAATAAAAAAACAGCGGGAAAATTCATTGAGGAAGTGGGCAAACTGAAGGAAGTGGTAGAGTTTTACAATATCAGTGGGGATTTTGATTTTATGCTGAAGATCCTTGCTCCCAATATGGATGAGTTCCATGAGTTTTTTGTGAACAAATTATCTGAAATTGAAGGAATTGGTCAGACCAAAAGTATTTTTGTTATGAACAGTATCAAGGAAAGTGCTCAGATTGTTTAATATGGGAAATAAAAAAGCAACTGCATAAAAATACAGCTGCTTTCTATTATTTTAAGACAGATTACTCTGCCTGTACTTATTTCCAGTAGTTCCAGACTGAGCCGTCAAATACTGCCAGAGTCTTGCTGGCTGTATCATAACAGATCATTCCCGGATAAGGATTTTTCACATTAAGATGGGGTGATGTTATTTTAGGAAGAATCATTGCTTTATTTTGAGATTCCAGCACCAATACTCCATCAGCAGAGCTTGTTGCCTCTCCCATAATGACTCCTTTCCCTGACTCTGCAGAATTGTTGACAATAACCGCACTTGAATTTCCGGCATCTGATAAGGATTTCCAGACCTCATTTTCGTAGACTTTTACTTTGCTATCTGTGACATCAAAGATGAATGTTCCGTTCACCAAAGATCCTGTGGGAAATCCTGAGGTAGCGGGAAGAATTAAGCCTTTTGTATTTCCGGATACGTTATCAAAGTCTAGCACCGTACTGCTTCCGTCTATCACCTGTTTACCAATAGCTACCTGAGCAAAAAACGAGTTAAAAATAACCAAAGCTATTGCTATCCCTATATTTTTTATATTTTTCATACGATCTATTTATTGGGTTAATCATTACAGCTTCTTTGTACACATTTCCATTCGGTGCCGTTATAAAGCTTTATACATTTATCCTGAATGTCATACAGGAGCATTCCTTCTTTCGGTTCTGCGATGGAATCTCCGGGCTGTGGAGTCTGGCTTACGTGCTGAACTCTGGTAATGACAAAACCTTTGTTTTTTGATTCCATAGCCAAAAATCCATTCGGTACATTTTCCGGCCATGCCTTGTTTTTCTGCTGTATGGTAATTCCGAATTTAGTAAATCCATCTGGTGTACCGGAAATTCCGGGTTTTGTACAAAATCCATCGATCTCATCAATAATCACAGGCGCATTTCCACAACTTGATTTATCTTCAGACAATCCTTCAGGCCAAAGAGAAGGACACATTGCTTTGGTGGCATTCGGTCCACAAAAACTGGAATTTCCCATTCCTAATCCTGTTACAGATCCCATAACAATAGCAACTATCTGACTGTCATCACTGATAATAGAAGCACCTCCGCCTCCACTTACATCCGCTTTTGCAATACAGTACGCTCTGCCGGTAGGAATACCTACATATTCAACGGAAGGATACGTGGTGGACTGCTGGGTAAATGTTCCACAAATTTCTACCACACTGCTTGTTCCCATTTCAATAACAGAAGTTGTTCCGGGATAAAAGCCACCAAAGGTTGGATCTTCCTGAACGACCGATCCTACAAGCGATAGAAAGGATTTGGTTCCCAGTTTAATTTTTGAATTTTTCTGAGATCCGAAAGTTCCTACTTTCACTGTTCCTGTCGACTTAACACTTGCTCCATCACCAATTTCCAGCACTCCATCCACCTGGATACTGTTGGATTGCAACTGTCCGGATTGTATCATAAGAGTTGCTCCGTTCGGGATACTGATATTGGTACTTACATTAAGATTTCCGTTAAGACAATACGTGTTTCCACTTGTCATCGCCTGCCCTGTATAAGGAATACATTGAGCATAAGCCACAGCGCTAAAAGCAAGCATTAATAAAAAAGATATTTTTTTATTAATCTTTAAAAAAAATAGGTTATTCATATACATTTATAATACTTTAACAAATTATTACCGTTTTAATAATAAAAATTTAAACTTTCAACATCATCGACCCCACTAACAACAATTAACACACCAAACAACTGTTTAATTTTTTACTCCATATATGACATTTAACCACCATCCATCATTGTTAATGTTACTAAAAAACACTTATAAATGTTACACCACAGCAAACTATACCTTTTCAATTCTGTTTATATTCAACAGAATTATTTTTCAAAATTTCATCTTTAAAATTGTGTTTTCATACTATGTTTAATAGAAATATTTCCGCTGTTTTTAACTGAATACAACAATAGATAATCTGAATAGCGGACCTCCATGAAAATTCACATTAAAAACCGTAAATTTGCAGCATGAATAACGATACGATATGTGCACTGGCTACTGCCAATGGAATAGGTGCTTTGGGCATCATCCGAGTTTCAGGAAATGAGGCTTTATCTGTAGTTCAGAAAAGTTTTCCGGCAAAACAACTGGAAAAACAGAAATCCCACACCATTCATTACGGTTATTTTATGGATGAGGAGGAAGCTATTGATGAGGTAATGCTTTCAATCTTCCTGGCTCCAAAAAGTTTCACCACTGAAAATTCTGTGGAGATTGCTTTTCACGGGTCTCCGCATATCGGAAAACGTATTCTTGAAACCCTGATCAAAAACGGAGCAAGAATGGCGAAGGCGGGAGAATTTACCCTTCGTGCCTTTATCAATGGAAGAATTGACCTTTCCCAGGCGGAAGCTATTGCTGATGTCATCGCCTCTGAAAATGAAGCTTCGAGAAAAGTTGCGATCAACCAGCTTAAAGGAGGAATTACCAACGAAATATCTGTATTAAGAACTGACCTTTTAAATTTTGTTTCCTTAATTGAACTGGAGCTTGATTTCGCTGAAGAAGATGTAGAGTTTGCTGACAGAAGTGCATTGAGTGGATTATTGGATAAAATTGAATTAAAATTAAATTCTCTGATTGAGAGTTTCCAATACGGAAATGCCATTAAAAACGGAACCGCCGTAGCTATTATCGGAAAACCCAATGCCGGAAAATCTACGCTGCTGAATTCTCTTTTAAAGGAAGAAAGAGCGATTGTAAGTAATATTGCAGGAACAACAAGAGATACCATTGAGGAAATTCTTCATATTAAAGGACATGCTTTCCGATTGATTGATACCGCAGGACTTCGTGAAACGGTGGATGAAATTGAAGCTATCGGAGTAAAAAAAGCAAAAGAAAAGGTAGAAAACGCCAATATCCTTGTGTATCTGGCCGATGCTGCTACGGAAGATTTTTCGGAAGATATTGAAATGATCCAATCCCTATTGAGAGAAGATCTGAAGCTGATTATCTGTGCAACAAAAATTGATGAAGTTACTCCTACCAAATATGAAACATTAGAAGATATTTTCAGAAATGCCATTTCCCACGAATTTGATTTTATTAAAATATCAGCAGTTGAAAATCAAAATATTCAGGATCTGAAGAACGAACTCTCATCGTATGTTGAGCATTTAAAGTCTGAAGAAAATAATGTTGTTATTACCAACCAGCGTCATTTCGAAGCCTTAAGAAAGTCTCTGGATGCCGCTCACAAGGTAAAAGAAGCTATTTCTTTCCAAATCTCTACAGAATTACTGGCGTATGAGCTTAGAAACGCCCTGGAACATCTTGGAGAAATTTCCGGAGAGGTGACGAATGATGAAGTACTGGGGAATATTTTTTCTAAGTTTTGTATCGGGAAATGATGCGTATAAGTGACTGAAAATCAACAACTTAAATAATTAAACAACCCCCCTTAAATATGCTATAAATCGCTGTATTACAGCAATTTATATGTTTTACAAAAGAAAATTAGCACTATAAATCAGTTAAATTTGTCCCCAGTTTTGTCCCCTAGCTCCAAAATAAAAACCGTACGATTTTATTGGTTAATTCACTGCACTTAATATATACTAGCACGCTCTAAATGAATTAATTAGTATTTATTTAAAGGTAATTCTTTAGAACTTTTACAGCCTTTTTTTAAATAATTCATTTTCATACAAACGATTTAGATTTAAACAATTTACCATTAGTATAAAGGTTAATTTACTGTACTTAATGGGTCTAATTTCTATATAAATTGATTAACAATTATCAAAGTTGATTTCTAAGATTCTTTTAAGCATTTTATAATCCACTTTTGAGACAATTTAACTGTCTTATTTTAGACTTTGGACAATTTATTGCATTCATTTACAACCATCTATTTTTAGATTTATATTCAAGATGCACAACTAGTTAGAACAAAGCAATGAGTACACATATCCACATATTGAAAACATGCGAATATTGTGGATTAGAATTTGCAGCCAAAACCACTGTAACAAGGTTTTGCAGTCAAAGATGTAGAACAAAAATGTATAAGAGATATAATAAAAATTCATCTCAAACAATAGAAAATAAGAATTTATGCAATTTTAAACTGTACACTTATTCTCCCTTTGATTGTATGACGATAAAAGAAGCCTCCAGTATTATAGGATGTGCCCGAACTACAATCTATGATATGATCAAAAAAGGAAAGTTATCTTCTATTAATTTTAGTCAAAGAAAAACCAGAGTTTTTAAGGAAGAAATTGGAAAGTTATTATATCAAAGTAAAACAGAAATAGAACCTTTTATATTTAAAGATGAAGATACAAAAATAAAAGACTGTTGGACAATAAATGAGATCATTAACCTATATAGAATCTCTGCCAGTGCCCTGTACAATAAATTGAAAATAAATAATATAATTAAAATAAAGAAGGGAAAATCTGTTTATGTGTCTAAAGAAATTATACGAAGGTTATTCAATACAGTTATCAAAAATCATAATTAATATAGTTGATTTTATATTATTGGAAGGCCTATAAAAGACAAATTAGGCTTTTCAAAGACATAATTTAAAACTAAACAGAGTTCATAATATTTTTGTAGACAACTCTAAAACAAAATATTATGACACTTATTAAATTACGTAAAAAGCCTGCAGCTAAAAATACTGTTAGACTTTATTTAGATGCTTATCCTCCTATCTATGATCCATTAACTGGAAAATCGCAGCGAAAATTTTATTTAAAACTTTTTCTGTATCGCATGCCTAAATCGCAAATTGAAAAAAAGCATAATGACCAAACACTGTTCCTAGCAGAAAATTTAAGAGTAAAAATGATGCTTGAAGTATATAATGATAGGATTAGCAATAAACTACGAATGAGTATATTATCAGGAAATTACTAAACTTCTAGAATTTTCAAACATTACAGTATCCACTATTATGGATACACATTGCAAAATGTTATGGGTTAATCCCATATTAAATTATTTGGTTAACAGTCCGCTTTAAAAACATTGATATGAGTTCTAACATTGAGATCATAAGAATATGCCAATATTGTGGCAAGGAATTTATCGCAAAAACAACAGTCACAAAGTACTGCAGCCATACCTGTAATAAAAAAGCATATAAAGCTGAACTAAAAACAAAAAAAATAGAAAAAAGTAACATCAACACTCAACTTTTTAAAGAATCCTCTATGGATCTTATAAATAGCTCCGCTTTT
Organism: Chryseobacterium indologenes; assembly: GCF_002025665.1. GTDB lineage: Bacteria > Bacteroidota > Bacteroidia > Flavobacteriales > Weeksellaceae > Chryseobacterium > Chryseobacterium metallicongregator. The sequence goes on from NZ_CP018786.1 coordinate 3,436,340, forward strand.
CTAACCGTTAAAGAATCAGCCTGCTTATTGAAATGTAGTAAGCAAATGGTATATGATCTAGTTAATTCTGGCCGTTTAAAATCAATAAAACTATCTGTAAGAAATACCAGGATTAGTAGAATAGAAATTGATAATCTTTTTAAGATTAGTATTCGAAAAGTCAAAGAGAATTAGCATTCGAAAAAACTGCAATTGTGAAAAAGACCTTTTGACCTTTAAACTATGCTTTATTAATGAGAAAATAAACCGATGATGACAAGGGTAAAACTAAGACAAAAGCCCATAAGCAATGGACAAGAATCTCATTATTTGGATATCTATCCTCCCATAGCACATCCAATAACGGGAGAACTTAAGAGAAAGTATTTTCTACATTTACACACCTATTTGAATCCTAAAAATAATGTAGAAAAACTACATAATATTGAAACTTTGAAATTGGTGGAATATAGAAAAGCCGAACGTCTAATAGATATTCAAAATAAAAACTATGATTTTTTAATCAAAAAAAGGATATCAGATTTTACTGAATTCTTTCAAACTGAAGCAAACAAAAGACCAGATTCATGCAATTGGCAAATGGCTGTAAGGTATTTTCAGAATTTTTGCGGAAAAAATTTACCTTTTATTGAGCTCGACTATTCTACATGTGAACAGTTTAGAAATTTTCTATTATCTAATCCATCTGTTGGCAGATACGAAAGAAAAATCAGTCTTAATACTGCATCATCTTATTTTGACAAATTTAGAAATACCCTTAAGAGTGCTTTTATTAATAAATATATTTTAACAGATTTCAGTACGGTTGTCAAAGGAATAAAATTAGAGGAAACTCATCGCTGTTTCCTCTTCTTACATGAGCTACAAAGTATGGCTGATGCAAAATGTGAATCACAATTAGTTAAAAAAGCTGGCTTATTTTCCGCATTAACCGGTTTTCGTTTTTCCGATATTAAAAAACTTGTATGGGGTGACATACAAGGGTCTAAGGGCAGTTTTTACATTATATACAAACAAAGTAAAACTGGAAATGCAGAATACTACCCTATATCAGATAAGACATTAGAAATATTAGGTCTTCCAAAAGATAATAATGAAAAAGTTTTTGAAGGAATTAAGTATGATGATGTTATTAAATTTCTTAAACCATGGCTAAAGAATGCCGGCATCAACAAATACTTTACGTTTCATGGTTTTCGACATACATTTGCTACATTACAGCTTGCATCAGGCACATCTATTTATACAATTTCTAAACTTTTGGGTCATAGAAACCTTAAGACAACAGAAATTTATACTAAAATAATAGATTCCGTTGCCAGAGAAGCGTCATTAAAAATTAAGTTAGATTTTGATTAAAATCTGAATAATTGTTCTACTGCTTATTATAGTTTGGTATATTAAAGCATATTATATATTATTATCCATTGTTGTCCCCATAAAACAATGTTAAAAAATATTGATGAAACTGTAAATTGAGATGTTGTAGTAGGGTTGACTTGGAAAAATTATCAGAAAAATGGGATACTTACATACTCATCGAAAATTAGAGATTTATGCAACCACTTCATGATTCGATACTATTCCTCAAACATCTATCTACATACACCTGCGGAATTTTCTCCTGTTCCAGCCTGTTTTTTTCCAAAGCCTTTAAATACTGGAAAAGATCGTTTTCATCTTTGGTCAGCAGATTTAGATTTTGGGATTTATTTCTTGCGCCACTTACTGCATAGTTTTGAAAAGTTTCAAAAGTCGTCCGGTCCATCATAACGCTTTGGGCATGCCGATGGTACGAGCGTAGCTGATGCAGGATCTGAAAACCATGTTCGTCAATATCGCCCCAGTAAAGGATTTTTTTTTCTGATAGCCAGAGCGCATTTTTCAGATAGGCAATATTAAAGCCGCCGCCGCTCCATATGGCAACGGTGGATTCTAATAGCGGTAAGGTTAAAAAATTCATTTTATTTTCGGCAATCAGGATATTTTCCACCGGAAGTTCAAGGGCTTCGAAATCGGATAGTGGAATGCTGATGTCCCTGAATCTGAAATCCGGATGTGGGTTTTCATCCAGAAAGCGGAGCCTGACCAATGGCTCATCGTACCGTAAAAAGAACCGTTCGACAAAACGTTTTTGTTGGGCTGAACGCACATGATCAGGAATCAGGAAATCGAGTAAGGATTGAATCAACGCATTGTTTTCCTCAATGAATTTGGTATGGATCTCGATGGGCAGCTGACGCAGGTAAAGATTGGGCCGCGGGGTCTCTATAAAATATCGGCAAACCTTCAGCACATCATTCCAGCTGATTTCTCCTTTTGTTAACCATAAGCAATTGTTCAAGGTCCAGTCTTTCAATCCTGGAATAGTACCGATAATGGTGTTATAATTGGCTATAAATAGTCGCCATTCCTTCGCACAGCCAATAACATAGAGATAATCATCAATCGTTTCAAAAACTACGCTATCCGGCAAATCATGGCTGCCTGTCCGCCTGAAATTCCTACCGGCGGTCTGCACGAGGTAGCCTTTACCGGTTTGATTTTTTGAATAGCGGTATAATTCTTCTATTTCCTTTTGCAGGACTTCAAACCGTTCGGTAATGTGACCCGATTTTACTTTTCCGATACGGTCTATTATTTTCGGGAAAAAGAGTTCTTCCAGAATATGGCTTTGCAGCAAGGGCTTCCACCATTTCAACGCCTGTTTTTTAATTTCTGCCGGACTGATCATATTTTGGGTGTGTTATTGAAAATTCCGTTATGTTTATCGCGTTCGCTTTCATATTCTTCTTTGGTGAAATTACTCACCTGCGAGTTATTGCCTTCGCGGTTGCTCACAAAGTGAAAGGAATTGACATGTCCTTCTATTACATGGATTTTCTGCAGTGGCGTAACGATCAGCAGTTGGAGATTTAATTTTTTAAACAACTCCAGTCCGTAACGGGTACTTTCGTCGCTGCCTCTGCCGAAGGCTTCATCAATCACCACAAAACGGAAACTTTTGCTTTTGCGCTCTCCGAACTGCAGCCCAAACTGATAGGCCAAAGCACTGGCCAGGATGGTGTAGGCCAGTTTTTCCTTCTGCCCCCCGCTTTTTCCGCCTGAACCTTCATAAAATTCTTTTTCCGTACCATCGGAGCGGTAACGTTCGCTGGCGTTGAACTCGAACCACTGGCGCACATCCGTAACGGTTGAAGTCCAGTCGCGGTCTGCATTTTCCATGCTGGCAAAGCGGTCCAAGATCCTTTTCACCTGTTCGTATTTTTCCTCAGTGTATAAATCATTATGGCTGCTGAAGGAATGGATATAACATTTTTTCAGTTCTTCCCTGAAAAGCCGTACTTCTTTATTCGGGGTGGCATCCATTAAAATGGTGATGTAGGTATCCTGCACCGCGTTATACACAATTTCCGAAAGGTGTTCGTTAATGATCCGGATTTTCTGTTTGATGTCTTTTTCGTGCTTCTGCAATTGGCTGTCGAACACGGCAATGCTGTTGATCACGTTTTTATTCAATTCCTCCTTGAAGCGTTCTTCGTGCCGTTTCAGGTCTTCAGATTCCAGTTGCCTGAACTTTTTAATGTATTCTGCACGGGCATCAATGCTATCGGTAACTTCACTGTATTCGGCCCGGGAATGTTCTTTAATTTCCCGCATCTTTTTCTCAATGTGGGTACGGTAACCCGCCTGACGTCCGCGAAGCCTTTTCAATTCACCATTTTCACCCTGAAATTGTTTGCGGAATTCATCCTGCCTATTTTCTATGCCTCTGAGGTTGATTTTTACATTACTCAGTTTTTCGTCAATCAGCGGATACCACTTTTCTTTCAGGTGAAGTGCTAATTGTTCTTTTTGGCGCAATGCATGTTCCTGCTGATCTCTATATCCTTGAATTTTTGTTTTGAAACCACCAATGTCTTCCGTGAGCTGGTTTTGTCTGGACTTTCCATCCGAAATCTGCTGATCTACTTCACTTTTGTTGCGTTGCAGCTGGGCAAGCTTATCATTGTTATTCAGCAATTGATTGCGCTCCTGTTCGAGTTCATAGATTTTGGAGACATGGTACTGCCAGTTAATGCGGGAAAAATCTTTTACGTAAAGCAAAAGCCCCAGCAGTTGCTTCTGTTCGCTGTTTTTTTGTCCTTTCTCTTCAATATCCTTTAGCCTGGTTTTTAATTCATGAATAGTCCGTTCGAGCTTATCCACCGAACTTTCCAGTGCTTTTATTTTTTCGGCATTGCTCCAGCCCAATACATAATTTCGTCGGTCATCAATGCGTTTGCGGTCGTCTTTGGTATGGCGGATGCGACCACTCTTGATCAGCCCTTGCCGGGTGATACCGAAAGGAACATGTTGTAAACCATCCACATCGGTGCAAATATAATCGCCAAAGCTGCGTTGCAGGTAATTTTCCAGCCAATCGTAAAAGGGCGTTTCAGGTTTGATGTCTATTTTGTATGTTATGCTGTCTTCATCCAATTCTTTAAGGATTCGGCTACTGCCATTCAAGTCCGCTTCCAAATAGGTCAGTTTAATGCCCCTTCCATCAGCACCTTTTAACGGATTGTTGTTGACATAATGGCTAACGCTCCGGTAATGCTTTCCGGGAACGAGTAAGCTGATGCCGGCATCACGGAGCAGCTTTTCGATAGCGCCTTCCCATTGGCCTTCCTGTTCATTCACTTTCAGCAATTCCCCCGCGAAAGGCAAATCTTCTTCGTCAATCCTCAAATCAGTACAGAGTTGCGAACGGAAGGCCACCAGCCAGGCCGGAATCTGTGTTTTACGTTCTTTGAGCGATTGCAGTTCTTTTCGCTCCGCCTGATATTCGGCTTCCTGTTTTCGCAGTTCAGTCACTTGGTTATCCCGCTGTTCCCGTAATTCTTCTTCTAAACGGCCGCAGTTTTCAATCAATTCATTGGCCCGACTAATGTTGTTCCGAAAGTCTTTTTCGTGCTTTATGCTTGCCAACCCGGTCTGTAAAGCGAGGCGATCATAATCGTCAAATTCCTTTTGCTTGGTTTCTTTGTCCTGCTCATGCCGCCTGATCTCTCCGGCAATCTGTTCAATTCGTGTTCCGCCATTATTGGCAATATCCTGTATAATCGTTTGCCTACGTTCTTCCGAGGCTTCCAATTCCTGTGTAATGGTGCGTTGCTGCTGTTCTGCTTTTGCGAGTTCGTGGCGGGTTTCATCGATCGCCTGTTCCAACAGTTCCCATTTCTTTTCGGCAAACCATACTGGCATGACTTCCAGCATGGCTTCTATGTCTTCAATTTCCCGGCTAACCTTGTCGTAATTTTCACTGGCTTCGGCCAATGGTTTCAGGATTTGATATTGTTCCCGGGTGTTTACCACTGCGGCGTGGGCTTTGTTAAGGTCGTCGAACCGTTTAAGCAGGGCATCAATCTGTTCTTTGACATCGGTTTTTTCCAGCATCTGTTCGCGGACAAAATCGGTCAGGCTGCTGACGGATTTCATGGAAACGGTTTGATAAAAGAGATCGATCGCTTTATCGCTGTTCATGCCGAAAAGCCTGCGGAAATGCTCGCTATACTGCGAGAAATTATCGTTGAACAATTGTACGCCCGGTATGTTGCGGAGGTTCTTTCGCAGCTCATTGATATCGCCGAAATGCTGAAAATGTTCCTTTATGGTTAAAGGCGTGGTACTGATGATGAGCAGCTTCTCTACTTTTCCCTCTTTGCCGATCCAGAAAAACTGGGCCAGGCAAATGTGTTCGTTATAGCCCTGGTTATAAAAATTCCCGATAATAACGGTATAGGTATGATCATCTGGTCGTAAATAAACCTTTTTCGCCGTTTTGGTGATTTCTTCCTTTTCTTTTTTAAATTCCCCTCGCACGTAGCTCAGCAGGTTGCGCTCTTTCCCCTCGGCACCGGCAGCTTTATTGAAGATGATTTTATGGTGAGGGACAAGCAGGCAGGTCAGAGCATCCACGAGGGTGGATTTTCCTGAACCGATATCGCCTGTCAGAAGGGCATTTTGTCCGTTGGGCTGGATCTGCCAGCGCACCTGGTTAAAGGTTCCCCAGTTAAGCACTTCGAGGTATTGCAGGCGGTAGCCGGACAGGCTGAAGTCTTCCGGATGGGTATCAAATAGTTTTTCCATAAATGAGTTTAGTCTTTCGGTTGGTTTTCAGCGGCATAATTCCGGAACTTCTGTAAGGTTTCATCGATCACGTCGGCATTTACAAAACCTTTAATGATCCGGTGTATTTCATAGTTTTTTTCCTGGTCTTCCAGCTTTCTCAGGAAGCCGATGTCGACCACTTTATTAATAGAGGTATTGATTTTTTCCTGTTGTTTGGCTTCGTCATTAGTGTTGGGTAAAAATACCTTTACACGGTTAATGATCTCCTGTTCGCTGATGATAGAACGTACGGAGCCGCCCTGTGCATCATGCTCCAGTAAGAATTTTCTCAGGACGATACAGATCAGAGAGGTCATAAAATTGAGCGGCCGTTTATCAGATAAGGCAGGTAAGGCTTTTTCGCCGTCTTCCCATTTTTTTGGGCGTAAAAAGGCATAGCCTTCGCTTTTATCCAGAAAGAGTTCACGTCCGATGGGGACGAAATATTTTTTCACATCGGCTTCGTATTGCAGCAGGTTTTCCCAGGTTTCTTTCTGGTGGCTGTAAACGATGCCTTTTAATAAGGCAATGAGGCTGGTGGAGTAGCGGTATTCCATGTTTATCGGTTAAAGATGATGACCGGGGTTTGCATGCGATAGATTTTTCCGGTGCTTTCGTTTTCGATGATGTGGTATTCAGATTGTTCACGGTTAACGACATGTTTTTCTTCGTTGGTGGCGATCTGCATGTAGCCTAATATTTCGGCAACGCCTTTGGTAGGCTTATACTGATGGAGCAGATCGGAAAGTGCTACCTGTGAACGGTTTTTCAATAGGGTTTTTACGTTGTTGCGAAGAAGTTCTATGTCGACATAAAACTGCTCAAACAGCAGATCGGTATCCGCCGAGGCCACGCCGTCAGCAATTTCTGTGGCTGCAAAGGCCACTTTAACCGGTGGGGTAAAAAGCGGCCGGTCCATGGTAAAGGAAGGTTTGAAAACTTCATCGATCTCCATCCACACGGCTTGCTGATCAAGCGATTCTTTATGTTCGAGCAGCAGGCTTTCGATCTGTTCGATACTTTGCAGGATGTGCCGGCTTTCGGAAAGGTTCTTTTGTTCTACAAATTTCCGAAGCTGCTCAATGAGGCCGTCGTTGCTCCGGTTTACCTTATCTCCGGCATCCACAAGGTTGGTTTTGATCCTATCTACGGTTTGTTCTTTTTTGATTTCGAAAATCGCCGGGATGGCATTGATCTTATCCAGCAATTCTTCGAGCTCTTCCTGCATCTGCTCGCTCATCAGAAATTCCCAAAACGCTTTAAAACTTTTGCCCTGATCGGTGTTCCACAAAAAATCCTGCTGCTGAAAGACATTGTCGAGCAGATCGGCTTTGGCCAGGCTGCTTTTGATGATGGTCTGGCGGGTCTGGGTATCGAGTTCCCTGAAATTTTCTTCCACCTGCCGGAAATCCGACAGCAAGCGCTTGGCGGTTTCTTCGGCCAGAAAGTAGTTTTCCTTGAGCTGGGTATCGGAAGGCTGCTCGAAATTTCCCTGGCGGATCTGTTCGATTTCCTGATCAATCTTCCGACGCTCTTCCTGCAGCTGCTGGATGCGTTCGTAAGGTCCTGAGGTAGTGTTCACGATCTGCTGGAGCAAACGGAAAAACTGGATGAGGCGGCTGTGGGTGCCTACAAATTGTTGTTTGTTCAGGTCTTCGAGCCATTTGAGTGCATTTTCCGTCGCCGGCGAAAGTTCGTACACGGGTTCGTCGGCTCTTTCGTAATAGCGGCGCAGATATCCCTGCTCGGCCCATTTCTGCAAATAATCTACAGGTGCTTTCTGGTAATCTTCAATGCCCTGCCTTTGGAGGGAAAAGAGATAATCGCCCAAAATGCTCTGCAATTCGGTTTGCAGGTATGAAATCCGGTCCTGCTGCTTGAAAACCAAATGGAAAAAGCTCACCAGTAACGGGAAATGTTCCGCCCGCAGTAGCTGGAGGGTTTTGTCGTTTTTGTAGAGGGAGAGCGCTTTTTCGTAGTTCATTTTTGATTGGAATTCAGACTAACTAGTAAAAAACTATATTTTTGGATAAGGTTCTAATGATTTCTAATATTTTTTTTAATTTGATTGTTAAATGTCAACTATTTAACTTTCTTTCAACCATTGTAACTATACCCGATTTTTTTAATTCGTCAAGGATAACGCTAATATTTGTTATTGATTGATCCCGCAATCCAAAACGACCAGTTCTTTTCTTACTAAATGTAAATGCTACACGCTCTTTTGCTCTTGATAATGCAACAAAAAATGCACATTTATCTTCATCCGGTTGTCGTTCAAATGACCAAAAAGCACCATCCTCCAAGCCAATAAAAATCACAGTATGATATTCAAGACCTTTGCTTTTATGAATTGTCATAACTGGTATTGTGTCTTTACCAAGGACCATATCTAACGCTAGAATCATATTATTCTTAGTAGTATGATAATCTTTAATAAGCACCTCTTTCAAAGAAGTAATGGTTCGATCGAATTCAGCAGCATTTTTGTATGACGGAAAACTTGCTCTAATGCGGTCTTTACCTGCGAAGTCGATGATTTCATCAATAAGTGTATTGATCTGCTCTTCACTGAGAGTTCTCTTTTGATATTCATCTTGCTTTTTCTTAATAAAAACTGAAATGATATTTTGCAGTTTTAGTAATTGATCATCTTCTAATTCTGTGTGAAGATTGCTTAAAAAAACAAATGCCGCTTGTTTGGCTTCGCCGGCTTTTTTCTGAAAAATAGCATATAGAATATTAATGATATAAATACAGACTTCTTGTGTTAAAATATCTTGCAATTTATTTTCGTCTCTGGCTTTAATACCATTTTCATTAAAATAAGTAATGAGATCTCCGGCATATTGCGTTAATTGCTGTTTAACCAAAATACATATATCCCTGGGATTTATCCCTTCTGTATTTATCCAATCTTGAATTTCACGAAAAAGTATTTGCATTTCTGATTCTGGATTTTCAAAAACCCAAAAGTAACATTCTCCCTGTTCGGCGTTCCATTTCGGCGATGGAGTAGCAAAATCATCTTTTCCTAATAAATGACGAGTAAGATGATTTAACAAAGTCACTAGTCTGGGCGCACATCTAAAGTTCATATTGAGAGGAATTCTAGTCGCATTTACATCAGTAATAAAATCCTCAAACACAGTTTCTCTTGCGCCGGCCCACATCATTATACGTTGTTTATCATCACCAACAGCGGTGTAAGAAGTGTGACTATCTAAAAAGCAACTTTTGAATAGATCATACTGTAGTTCAGTAGTGTCCTGAAATTCATCTAAAAATACAAAATGATAAGTTTGTTGAAGGTATTTTTTAATTTTCGGGTTTGTATTGATAATATATTCAGCCAAACGCATCACCATGGTGAAAGATAACTTTGATTGTTGAATCATTTTCTGCCAAACTTTATATCTTATAGTCTCAGCTTTATTATTTGATAAGTGCGGTAATTGTGCGTTATGAAGTTGGATAATGGTATTTCGATGTGTTGTATTGAAATAATTAATATCTTCACTTTCATATAAAGCTAAAATGAATTGATCCCCAAGCACAATTTCATATTCTGATGAGATTTTATATTCATCTGGAAGTGCTTGCTTAAATCGATCTAATAATTGTTTGGCAAATGAGTCAAAGGTTAATGAATCAAAGCGTTTAGATAATTCGTCACCGCAACGAAGTCTAACCCGTTCTTTTAGGTTGTATGCAGCATCTCTTTTAAAACTTATTGCTAGTATCTTATGAGGAAATTTACAGGTATTCGTTTGCAAGAGGAAGCAAGCTTTTTGAGCTAAAAGCTCTGTCTTTCCTGCGCCCGGACCAGCCACAACAAGGTTATTTTCTATAGTGGTTGCAACTTTAAACGCGTTTTCTTCAAGATCCATTCCATTTGTTGGGATCCATTCTTTAGATTTGATTGGCTTCATCTTCTTGATTTGTTTTTAAAAGTGACGATATACAATCAAAAACCTCCGTAAATACCTGAGGTAGATTAGCATTTATTTCTTCATCAGTCATAGACGATAAGACCTGAATATGGGTAGTTGGTTTTCCTCGGCCTAAAAAGTGGTAATTATACCAGATCATTAATTTTCGATCTTCCTCAGAGTAGGTAGCTGCGGTTGCTTTCTCTGATTTTAATGTAGCTTGGATGGCTACCTTCACTTTAGCATCAAATTTTTCAGCTTCAGTTGTTTCATCTGGTATTTGAGGTCCTCCATTTTTTGGAATTGCTTTTCTATAAAATTCTGGATAATGTGTAAGCATTAGAAAATCCAAATCAAGAGGATTAGAATAGAAAATATTATACTTTCTCAAGTAATCCACCCAGCCATTCAAATTTTCAATTGAATCTTTTTCTGTCAAACTCCAGGTATGCATTTCTTTTAATGCATCATCAGAGAGTATACTTCCATCAGCCAACTTTAGAAGCTCTTCTTTTTTTACACCTATTTTAATTAATTGATTAAGTGCATATTTAATCCTTCCCCAACCGCCACCTTCTCTTTCCACGTCTAAATCTAAGAGAGTAACATAAGGAATATGGAGTGTTTCTAACAATCTCCAAATATGATTTACAAATCGGTGGCCAAGTGGGGCAAAAGTGATAATATTGTCATCAAAATCAACTTCCATTACTTCCATAAGTCTATTGAAGATCACTTCTTCACTATCTCCTTCGCCAATTACAACCAATCTAGCAAAGTATAATTCGGGATAATTGTGAACAGCTTCCTTGACATACTTGTATGCATCATCTGTTTTCTCTGGAAGTAATATTTTATTTACTTCAGTTTCAAATTTTTCCGTAATTCTAAAGTGAAGAATACTTTCCGGATTCAGCCTTTTAACGATCGCAGGTGTATGAGATGATAGTAAAACCTGTGAATTATCTTTACTTGCGATTTTTTTTAATATTTTTATTACCCTTCCTAAAAGCTGTGGAGCAATATGATTTTCGGGTTCTTCTATCGCTAATATTGTCAGAAGAGGCCTATTTATTCCAATATTCTCTTCGTCATCATTTTCTGCTAATTTCTCTTCTATTTCCAGTAAGGCACATACCAGTGTTAAATAAAATAAAGAACGATAGCCCTCTCCCAGCTCATCAATCTGATAGGTTTTGTGGGTTCCGGTGGGACTAAAGGATATTTCAAGCTTTTTCAGAATGGAATCAAGATCGCTTCCTCCAAAGCCAAGAGTCGTATCTTTATAACGCTCATCTTTATGGAATTGTCTCCAATTTTCTGTAATAGATGTTTGTACGATATTAAAGTCTTCCAAACCTTTAAAAGCATCATTTATATCTTTTATTTTTTCATCGAATTCTGATTTAAAAGTATCATTTGATTTTATCTTTTTTAAAACACGAAATAATATACTTCCAGATGCATATTTTAATTGTTCAACAGGTCTACGTATTGCAGGAACATAAAGTATTTGTATCAGACGTTTTAAGTGATTAGGAAATATTTGTTTGGTGTCGTCACCTTCTACACTACCTTCAGGAACTTTAATATAATAAACTTTACTATCAATTTCACCTTCAGGACCATAATCAGTTTTTATCCAAGAAGCTTCGAGTCTCAACCGGAGATATGGAATGCTGTTTTCTTCATCAATTACCATATCGGTAAAAAAATGAGGAACTGCTTCCTGCTCTTCTTCGTCAAAATCAATTCTGGCTTCAATAGAAAGAGTCCTTTCAGTAATATCTTCAAGTTTTTCATCTTTGCCGATATGAAAATCTTGCCGGAAAATTTCCCTATCTGTTAAGGATTGTCCAAATAATTTTCTTAGTGCTTCAAGAGCAGTGGTTTTACCAGCACTATTGAGTCCAATAAAACCAACCAGTTTTTCATCAACAGGAATCTTAATTTCTTCTGGCCCAAATGATCTAAATCCTTTAATCTTTAAATTACTTATTTTCATAGTTATAATTTTTAAGTTTTTTTTAGTTCTAAACTCCCATCACCTCCACCTTACTTCTCCCGCTCTGCTGCTTGCTCACCTTTATCTGCACCGGGATCCGTTCCGTCATTTCCTGTACATGGGAGATCACGCCGACTTTACGGCCCTGGTTGTGGAGGCGTTCGAGGGCGTCCATGGCGATATTGAGCGTGTTGGGATCCAGCGAGCCGAAACCTTCATCGATAAATAAAGATTCCACTTTCATGCGGCTGGACGACAGGGAGGCAAGGCCCAAAGCCAAAGCCAGTGACACCAGGAAAGATTCTCCGCCGGAAAGTGAATACACCGTACGCACTTCGTCGCCCATGTCCTGATCCACCACCTGCAAACCGAGCGATGCCGGAATGCGTTCGATCCGGTAGCGGCTGGTGAGCGCCTGCAAATGGATATTGGCATAACCAAGCAATACATCCAGCGTATATTCCTGCGCAATCTGGCGGAATTTCTTCCCATCAGCCGAACCGATAATATCGTTGAGCTTGGCCCAGTTTTCGGTAACAGTAGCCTGTTCCGAAATGCGTTTTAACAGGTCGCCGATTTTGTTTTTGTTAGCTTCGTCCTGCTGCAAGCGGAAACCGTTTTCCCCTTTTTTGTGCTTCTTTTCTTCCACTTCCGATCGGGCATTCGTGTGCAGGGTCATCAGTTCTTCGAGTGGTATTTCCGCGTTACTGTTTTTCTGATGACGGTCTAAAGCCTGTTTCCGTTCGGTAAGAATGCTGTTGGCTCTGGTCAGTTCCTCATCAATAGCTTGTAGTGCTAAACGTTCATTTTCGATCCAGTCATTTCCTAAAGCGAGTAATTGGTGAAGTTCTTCCAGGTTGAGCCATTGCTCATTTTTTTGATTATAATCGTTCAGCCAGTCCTGTATTTGGCGGGAAGTTTTCTGAATTGCTGCGTTCAATGCAGTTAAGGCGTTTGCCAGTTCCTCCTGGTGGGTGAGGATTTTGGTCTGTTCGATCGCCAAGGTTTGCTGTTTGGTTTTCAGTAGCGCTACATCTTCCTGTGCTTTGATAACCGCCTGTTTGAACTGAAGTTCCATTTCGTCGGCAGGCTGACCATCAAATAGGTTTTTACGTTGTCTAGTAAGATCCAGATACGATTGCTGTTGCGCACGGTGGATTTCGATTTTACTACTGGCTTCCGTTTCCAGCGTTTTGGCTTGGCTTTCCAGCTCTTTCAGTGTGGCTTCGAGGGCTGCTTTTTCCCGGGTACGGACTTCCAGTTTTTCGGCTTGGGCTTTCCATTGTTGGGCAAAGGCGGTGATGCTTTCCACAAAGGTTTCCGGAGCTGCTTTCCAGTTGTTCATCCAGCCGGATATGGTAAAATATGGGGCAAGAAGCTGTTCAATTTCATCCAGATAGACGGTAGCCAGCTCCTGTTCACGCCTTGCCTGGCTGTGCTGCTCGTCATAAAGCGATAAGCTGTTTTGAAGGTCTTTCAGCTGTCCGGCAAGGGTATCGATATTTTCTTTCAGTTGATCTATTCCTGTTTTTGCGGCTTCCAATTCCTGCTTCTGCCCGGCATAGGCTTGTAACCGGGCAGAGAGATCGGCTTGTTTGGTTTTAAGGGTTTGTAATTGCGCTGTGATCCAGTCCGCTTTTCCGGCATCGGGAATATTCAAACTATTTTTGGCGATATCAGATTGTTCCCAGGTTTGCTTTTGGGTTGCCAGAGCTGATTCTTTAGCATGCATTTCTTCATTTCGCCGCTGAATATTTTGCTGTAGGGTGGTGCATTCCCGCTCCAGGGCATCATGACGGCTGTGGAGGCTGAGATGGTATTGTGTTTTCTCCTGGCTGGCTTTTTCCAGTTGGGCCAACACTTTTTCCAGTTGTGGATTTTGTATAGCGTAGGGATGATGGGTGCTGCCACATACCGGACAGGGTTTATCTTCCACCAAAGCTTCCCGGAGTGTTTCTACATTTTCAGCCGATGCCAGACGGGCCTGTTGCAGGAGCTGATCTGCGGTATCGCTTTCCGCTTTTGCTAAGGGGAGTTCTTGTTTGAGTTGTTGTAAAAGTTCTTGTCTGGTCTGATGATCGGCTTGTTCCTGTATGTGCTTATGCCGTAAGTTTTCCCATTCGGTCTGTGCATAATACAAAAGCTGCCATTGCGCCTGTGCCCTGACGGTTTCTTCTACTTTCTGATCGGTTTCGGTTTTATCGAGAGTTAAGCTTTCCATCGGAACGGAGTGTAACGCTTCGGACTTTGCCTCATACGTTTTCCGGTTTTCGTCCAGCAGTTGAAGCTGATTTTTCCAGCTGTCCTCAATGGTTTTCTGCTGCACTTCGGCCGCCTGGATTTTATCCTTTAACGCCACTAATTTTTCGGAAGAAGCTTTTTGGTTCTCCAACAGCTTTTGGGCATCTCCGAGTTTGGCGAGAATGAGGTCTGTATGCTCGGCAACAGGTTTGCGGGCTGCCTGTTCGGTTTGCCACTGCGTAATGCTTTCAATCTGTAAAACAAGATCGGTGAAGGCTTGCTGTTTTCCTTTTAAGATATCCTGATGTTTCCGATTCAGCCCGGCAGCTTTTTCAGCCTCTTCTTTCAGCCGGTCGACCTGTTCTTTTTTCTCTCCCAGCAAGGTATCCAGTTTGCGGGCTTCTTCCAATAGCGGTAGGGAATCGGTAAGGGCCTTGTTTTGAACGGAAAGTTGATGTTCTGACTGTTGAAGCTGCTTTTCAAGGCTTTCTTTTTGTTGCTGTAAGGAAATCAGGGTTTCCTTTACCGTTGCTAGTGCTGTTGTTTTAACGGTATGTTGTTCCTGTGACTGCGCCAAAGCGTCTGCCCAGCTTCGGGTTTGTTGTGCCTGTTCGGCCATTCGCAGATGCCTGCTTCTCGGCAAGGCCGAATCTTTGTTTTCGGTTGCCTGCTGTACCATCAGGATGGCTTCATCGTGGCCCTGACTGTATTTGGCGAGCTGCTCATACCAGCTAATTCCTGCGTTTAATCTTTCGATTTCTTTATCGAGGTCTGTGATCTGCCTCTCCAAAAGCGCCTGATCTGCCACCAGAACTTGCAGTTCTTCATCGCTCAAGGTCAGAATGCCTTCTTTGTGCAACTGAAGGTCACGCAGCAACACTTCTTCTGCTTTATATTTTTCGTAAACCTTCCTGGAAATCTCGGAGTAGATATGGTTTCCGGTCAGCTTCTCAAGCAGGGAGGATTTCTCATCCCGGTTGGCTTTCATAAAAGCAGTAAAATCACCCTGCGCCAGTAATACCGAGCGGGTAAACTGTTCGAAATTTAACCCGACTAACCTTGCAATTTCACTGTAGGTTTCGGCTTTTCTTCCCGGAAGATCAACCTGATTGGAAATGTTTTTTAAGGTCACGGCATCCGACTGCATGCTTCCGTCGGCCCGGTTTCTGGCCCGTCGCACACTCCAGGTTGCCCGATAGTTTTGCCCGTCGATCCCTCTAAAATCCACTTCTGCAAATCCATCTGCCGTACCGTCACGTAAGATACCGCGTACATCGCCCTGGCTCATAGTGCTATTTTGTACATCCTTTATTTCAATGCCCGTTTCTCCTCTTGCCTGAACGTATCGTGGTGTTTTACCATATAAGGCGAGGCACAACGCATCCAGTATGGTCGATTTCCCCGCTCCGGTAGCGCCGGTAATCGCAAAGATGCCCGCCGAACATAAGGGTTCTGCCGTAAAATCAATTTCGGTAGTGCCTTCCAGTGAAGCTAAATTTTTAATGCGTATGGCTAATATCTTCATGTTATCCGGCGTTTTGGTTGATTTCCTGCGCCACCTGTTGGAACAATTGCATGATTTCCTGTGGTACTTCGCTCTGGTATCTGGATTGGTAGGCTTTATCGAAAACATCAATGGGCTGCAGTTCATTCAGCTTTTCAGCGGTGATGAGTTCGGGTGTTGCTGCGGCAGCGGACGGATATTGGGCATCGATTTTAGCCAATCGTACCGCTTTACCAGCCAGGGCGGTTTCTATTTTATGACGTAAAGCAGGCTCGGGTCCATCGAGTAGTACACGGACTTGTAGATAAGGCAGGTTTTCCATGCCGGCAACCAACTCTGGCAATTGCTCCAACTGGGCAATGACTTCATGCAAAGGCTGATGCTGATGTGGAATTCTTTGCAATGGCACAAATACCGGAATTTCAATCGCCTTCAGATTGCTGATTTCCTGATCGAGATCAAAAACAATCACCTGATGTATGTAATGAATTTCTGAAAAGGACATCGGCAAGGGACTGCCACAGTAGCGGATGTGTTCCTTTCCGCCTATTTTCTGCGCCTTGTGGATGTGTCCCAACGCAACGTATTTGATATCGGAATGAAAAGCACTCGCTGAAATACATTCCACACCGCCCATGATCAGCCTTTCGGTTTTATCCAGATCGGTAATTTCTGCCTGCTGCGTATGCAGGTGTCCCATGGCAATAATAGGCTGGTCTTCCGTGCTGTATTGTTGGGCATACGCAAAGGCTTCCTGATATAAAGCCGCGACGCCTTCGGTGTAGGGATTGGCACAATCGGCAATGGCAGGATAATCACCCATCCGCAGGAACGGAATGGCCAGGCAAAAAGCTTTTATCGCTCCGGAAGCATCATGTATTTTAACCAGTAGTTTTTCGTAATCAATGTTTCCCACTGCATCTTTTTCTACCAGGCCGATAATGTGAACATTAGAGGATTCCAGTAGAGGTTTCGGTGCTTCCAGTCGTGCCGCCGAATCATGGTTACCTGCCGTAATCATGATCTGCAGATGAGGCACTGCTCTGGTCGCTTCATTTAGGAAGCGGTAGAACATCCTCACCGAGGCTGCCGACGGATTGGAACTATCGAAGATATCACCACTGATCAGCAAGACTTCAATGTTTTCAGTTAATAAAATTTCTACCAGCCAGTTCAGAAACTGCTGATGCTCGTAGCTGCGGTCGTATTCGTGAAACAGCTGGCCAATGTGCCAGTCTGCGGTATGTAGAAATTTCATAATACAGTTTTAGGACGGTTAATCTGTATCCCAATAAATTAGGGATACGTGCAGACCTGACTTGCCTGTTAATCTCCGGACAAATCATTCCATGCTTTTGATGAAGCAGGCTGTTAAATTAAAGAGGATTGTATATTTGGTTTTTCATAGTGAAAGTTATTAGTTGATGCAATTTAATAATTAATTCAAAACCACTACTAAAATTCAAGCAATTTTGCATGCTCTTCACAAATTCTTTAAGCTTTATCAAAATATCGGGCTAAACTACTTATATAAAACAAGATGGGTTTACGGAAAACAGTAAGGAAATGATGTATATTTTTATACGGAATGAAGATAACAATATTTATATAGAATATGGACCAATTTTGAAAAGCAATAAAGAACATGGCAAAAAAAATCATCGTGCAATTGGTGTCTATGGGATGCATGCAAAGATATTAAACAACGTAGAAAGTTTAAGGAAAGCTTTAAAGGTAAAGCCTGAACGATACGGTTTACTAGATAAACCGTATCTTATTGCAATAAATGCAGTTGATATATTGGCTCTAGATAAGGATTATGTAATGGATTGCTTGATGGGTTCAACATGTATCGTACCGAAATTAATTACCAACCAAAATGCTTTTCAGGAATTTCGGGAGCATGACGGATTTTTTACAGGTAGAAATGACAAAGGTCAGAATACGCGGTAAGTGCAGCAATGATCACCAGAATACATCCAAGTAATTGGAGGGATTCAGATTATTGGATTTTTGAAAATGAAATGGCAATACTTCCTATAAATTTAAGGAATTCATCACTAATCACCAGATTTATTCAAGATGGTATAATTTATAGAACCAGCGGGAAATCCTTTGGTGATATCATTGTTTACTGAAATGATCTTACTGACATTGAGATCGATTTGAAATGTCTTTTCAATTAATATTGAGTTATTTTTAAAATATCACTACCTTTGTAATAAATATTATTAGTTTGTGGGATTCTGTTACCCCATTGTCCCTCAGAAAGCATAAATATCTGTTTATCAGTTATTTTTACTTTCTGTATCGGGAAGTAAATATATGTTTATTTTAGTTGAGAGATTAACTTTTATTACAGATATTATATTAAAGACGGAGATATTATTTAAATAAATTCTAGAAGTCAGCTTGATAATTTCCTGAATAATCTATCTTGATGACAATTTTTCAGTCGTCACTTCCTCAGACTACTCGTTTTTTCAAAACGATTGTCATTCGTTGCTCCTTTATTCAAAATTTACGTTTATAATCAAAAGCCCGGTATTGTTATATACCGGGTTTATATTAATTATATATCATTAGAATAGCGTTAGTACACTATTTTGAATTTCAATTGGCTTCTTAGAATTAAGCATTCTTCCATTAAGACCAATCCTTCTATTCCATTTTCTGAATATATTTCATAATTTATTTGCAAGCGAAAACCACATTAAAAAAAATTATTTTTAGCATTTTACCTCTCTTGTTTTTTTTGATATACATTTTGGGGAATTTATATTTAGAAGTTATTTGAAAGATTGAATATAAATATGCATTAATAATCATAAATTTGAAAAAAAAGAAATTAAATTTGTATTTGTCGAATTAACGTTGATAGATAAATAAAATTTTAGGATTACAGTTTATGGATATTAGAGATATTTTTGAAAATAAAATTAAAATCGAGTCAAAAGTAATGTCTATTGAAAGTTTATTCAATAACAAAACTAGAGTTAGAAATACCGATTTTAAACCATCATATCAACGTAATTATGTATGGGATGATGAAAAGGCATCTTATTTTATTGAAAGTATATTGCTTGGAACAGAAATTCCCCCATTAGTTTTTTTTCGAAACGGTGATAAGATGGAAGTAATTGATGGACGCCAAAGATATCAAACTGTTTTAAGATTTAAAGACAATGAGCTTAAATTAAGGAAAAATGGACTACATAAATTAGGAAACATAGGATTAGCTAATAAAGCTTTTAAAGATATTGATTCTGAACTTCAGGATTTATTTTGGGATACCAAATTACGTATTATTGAATTCAGTTTGCCATCAAAAGAAGGAATTAGTGATGACGTAGAAGAATTAGTTAAAAGAGAAATATTCAAAAGATATAATTCAGGAATTACACCTCTAAAACCATCAGAAATAGACAACGCAGTCTATTTAGAAGATGATTTAAATGCATTTTTAAAGAAGAAAATACAAGAAGATGAAATTCTAAATCGAGATATTTCACATGTTTTTAATTTAGAAATGAATGATATAGAAATAATACTTAAAAGGATTCGACAGTTACTTGTTCAACATGAAATTCCAATCAAGTATTATGCAGTCAAAAAACAAATTGTTATTTCAAAGTTTTATGAAGCACTATTTGCAAAAATTGATGATTCAGAAATTGAACAAATATACAAAGGCTTCGTTGCGAAATTAAATCTTTTAACTAAAATAAAAAGCAGTTTTGCAAAACAAAGTAGTTCATATAATAGATTAATTTCAGAGTGTTTATTTTGGGTGTTTTCAGCACTTGAAAATGAGGATATTGAGCTAAAGAATATTGACAATCCTGAAATAATAAACAAATTGGTTATTTATTTGATAAATAACATAAGCTCATATAGACTTCAAAGAAGTTCTTTTGCAAAAGAACTTTATGAAAGGTATAGCATAACAACAAAATTTTTTGAAGATCAATTTGGAAAATCACTTAATCTTTACTTAGATACAAATCAGGATTTTAAACAAAAAAATAAAGGAATTAATCCTGTTGATGAAGAATTGAAAAGTTTTGAAGAATTGAGGATTAATAAACCAGAGCCTTCATCTATTTCTATAACTGATATTATACGTTTAATGGAGCGGCAACGCTTTTTAATTCGCCCCCAGTATCAAAGAAAAGAAGTAATAAACAAAAAAAAATCATCCTCTATTATTGAAAGTATTTTACTAGGAATAAAAATTCCTCCAATTTTTGTATTTAAAAGGGAAGATGGAATTAGGGAAGTTTTAGATGGTCAGCAAAGAATATTAAGTATACTAGGTTTTACAGGAGATTCTTATTTAAATGAAAATGGCGAGACAACTTATTCCAATAAAAATGGATACTCTTTATATTTAAAAAATGGAATTTTAAATAGCTTACATGGAAAAAAATTTAGTGATTTATCACTTGATTTTCAGGATAGAATTAAAAATTTTGATTTATGGATAATTGAAATTGACAAGAAATATAATAAAAATTTTGAACCCATAGATTTATTTGTAAGATTAAATGATAAGCCATATCCTATAAAAGAAGATACATTTGAAATGTGGAATTCATATATCTCAAGGGATATTATTGATAATATAAAGGCTGTTCATAAAAATCACAAGAGCTGGTTTTATTTCAGGAAGAATAATTCTAGAATGGAAGATGAGAATATATATACTGCATTAGCATTTTTAGAATATTCTAGATATAAGAATAGTAACAATCAAAGTATTGAAAAATCAGAAATTGATATATATAAAATTGGCAGTAAAATTAATTTTAGATTAAAATCAAAAAATGAAATTACAAAAGCATTAGAAAGTATAGAAGTTAAAAATCATTTTGTTGAAGCTATCAATTTTTTTGAATTCGAATTTATTCACAAACTAAAAGAGTTACTTACTGACAAAAAAGATTCAACAACAGTAGTTTTGAATGAAAATCTAGATGATCTATTCTTAATTGGAAATGGTAGAAGAACCCAGCAAAGTTTTTATGCTTTATGGTATTTTTTATTTAATATCCCATATGATCTTATTTTAAAAAATAAGATCAAAATTCGAGAGGATATTAAAGATCTTTTTTCTTTAATGTCAAGTATTGATGAAAAATCAACATTTGAAAATGCTGTAAAATTATTTAAAAAGAAGTATTCTGGTAGTCCCATTAATAATAATAATAATAATAATAATAATAATAATAATAATAATATTAGTGCGTTTCTTAGAGAAATATCTTCAATAGAATTAGGAGTAAAAGGAAACGTCAGTAAACCTTCTCTAAAAATTTCAAGTGAAACACATATCACATATAAATGCTTAACTCAGGATATTTTTAAAAATTATACTATTGATAATAAAAAATTAGATTCAATAACCCTTGATATAGATTCTCGTTTTAGGGAGTTTTTTGATTCTAAGGAAAAAATTCTAATATCTCGTAATTCAAATTCTTTGTCTCGTTTAAATATGGCAATTACAAATGCTACTTTGGCATTTAGAAATAACATTATTGGGATAGTATTAAAAAGACCTAATTTTTTACCTAAGTTTATCTTAGCTCTATTATCAAGTCGATTTTACTTTAATAGATATTTTGTTCAAAAAAGAACTAATACGGAAGAAACAAAACCGTTATTATCTAGTTTTTTTAATGAAATAAAAATACCTATTATAGATTTAAATAACCAAGCTAAATTCGCAAATGTAGTTGATTATATTATAAATAGTGAACATAATCATAAAGCTACTTTATTTTTTGAGAGAGTTCTTGATGCTTTAGTGTATGAGATATTTTTTGATAAAGAATTTAAAGAAAAAGAAATTGACATCAAAAAACATGTTTCCATGTTTCCAATTTTGGAGAATGAAAATGATGTCACCCAAAAAGCTGCAGCTGTTGAAAAACTATATACAGAAATAAGCTCGCCAGAACATTATTTAGGAGGGGATTTACTATCACTTTTAAATATTCCTCAAATTATTGATATAGAATCTATTTATTAATTTATTTCTTAAAAATGAGTAAAAGGATTACATCAATTGCGATTAATAATTTTAGGGGCTATTTTGGAGCGTATGATTCTATAGATATGCCAAATGGGGAAAATATGTTAGTTTATGGTGAGAATGGTAGTGGAAAGAGTTCTTTATATAAAGCAATAAATGATTTTTTTGCAAGTTCAAGAGATGCTACCTTACAGTTTATAAAAAATAGATATTTACTTACTCATTCATGTGGAATAAAGTTACAGTTTTCTGATTATGATTCATCAATAGGTAGTACACTTGCTGGAACGGAGGTAACTCACATATTTTCTGATACAAGTTCTGATAACAATGTTCTATTTATTCAAAATACTGCTCTAATAAAAGGTTTTCTTGATTATACTGATTTACTAAAAGTCTATTTTCATAATGAACCTGAACCAAATTTATTTGAATTAATAATCTTAAATCTATTGGGAGATCATATTCCACATAGTACAGGAGGGAATTTTAGATTTAAAGAAAGATGGCACCAACTTCAAAATGATTTAATTACAAATGCATATACAAGGAATGATCATTGTCATAGAAATGCAATTACATTTCTTCCAATTTTTGAAACTCATTTAAAAGGTACATTAGATGAAGTTTTTACGATTTTAAATCAATATTTATCTAATTATTTTAGTGAATTTAATATTGAATTAAGTTATATACTAGCTCCCCTTAACTTTAATTATGGATATAAATGGGAATGGAATACTACAAGTGTTTTCAAACTAAAGGTAATCAAAGATGGAGTTCCAATTGTTGGAGGATATAATGATTTTTTAAATGAAGCTCGATTATCAGCTATTGCTGTATGTTTATATTTAGCCTCATTGCGAACTAACCCAACAACAGTAGATTTAAAAATTCTATATTTAGATGATGTTTTTGTAGGTTTGGATACCGCTAATAGAATACCAATACTTAATATACTCAAAAATGAATTTTCAGATTATCAAAAATTCATTTCTACATATGACAGGCATTGGTTTGAGTTAGCTAAGAAATATTTTGAAATTAACAGTAGCGAAAAATGGAAGATTATTGAAATGTATGTTGGCTTAGATACTGACCCAATCTCAAATAATAAAATTAATAAACCTATCATTATAGAGGGAGAATCAAATTTTGATAAGGCGACAAGATATTTGAATCATAGATCTGCCCCCGATTTTCCAGCTTCTGCAAATTATTTTAGAAAAGCATTGGAAGAATTAATTAAAGAATTTATTCCAAAATGGGAAACTGCTGATGCTGAAAACACGCAAATACCAGATTATCAGCTGACTCAGCTAATTTTGAGAGCGAAACGTTTTTTGGGAAATTCCGGAAATTCAACTGAGTATGTTGATATTATTTATTCTTTGCTTTCTGCTTTGTTACATCCTCTTTCTCATCATGAAATAACGTCGCCACTTTACAGGAGAGAGCTAGTTATTATACAGGACAGCTTCATTAAGTTAAAAGAGCAATTTATAAATTTAGATATAGCAAATAACTTCAAATGTTGTTTAGAACAAGGAAAGCGACTAAAAATAACTTATGAAATTGATGTTCCAACAAATCATTATTGTTTTTATGAATTAATTTTAAAAGATGCTTTGACAGTGAAAAAAAATGGGGTGCTTGCGCCAGTTCTTTCTAAAGTTCATTGTGTTGCAGATAAATGTTATGGACATAATGGTACAATCCCATATCCTTCATATAATCCCGATAAGAAAAATCCTAATTTTAATTATGAGTCTTTACAAGATGCTTATGATAAAATATATAATTTCTTAGTTGCAACTTCGGGTGTTACATTTCCAAAATTGACGGATTATTTAAACACAGTTGAGTATCACGATGGAACGAATTGGCAACCTATGTTTAATAAAGTTGTTTGGTGAAATTAAATTGATGTTTGTAATTAATTAATTGAATATATTATTAGGGGGGTTCCAAAGTTTTAAAGACAAAAAATGCAATCATCTTTTGAAGGTAGTAGTATAAGCAATAATATTTACATTTGTTTTAATAGTCATGAATGAATGTGAATTTATGATATGTACTACTTCTGTACACCTGAATATTCTGTAATTATGATTAACAAACGAAATTTTACTTTCTGTATCGGAAAATAAAACCTTAATTCCTATTGACCATCCTAAAAACCGTATTAATTACGAAAAATAATAATTGCTAATCCTACATACATCTTTATAATAAGCTAAACAGCTACCTATCTGTATTTTCAGATAAGTAGCTGTCATCTTTATCAGGCCTGAGTGATGGCCGTTTCAATGTCTTCTACAGCTTTCAAAAAACTCGCTTCCCTGAGTTCCGGTATCACTGTACCTTCTGTTTTGAAAACTTCCACATCGGTGATTCCTATAAATTCAAAAAATGTCTTCAGGTATTTTTCCATATTCTCTACGATTCCATTATCATAGACTCCTCCTACCGCAAAATTCAGGTATACTTTTTTATTTTCAAGAAGACCTTTGAGTGTGCCGTCGGCGTAAGAGAATGTTTTCCCTGCAATAGAAATATGATCAATCCATGATTTCAATGTTGAAGGAATCCCAAAATTGTAAAACGGAACACCAATCACAATAATATCTGCTTCCTGGATTTCCTTTATCGCCAGATCTGAGAACCTTGAAACTTCTCTTTCCTGTTCATTTTTTTCTTCGTCTCTTACATTGAAGGCATTGAAGTGCTCGAGTTCCATGTGCGGAATGATATCATTAGCCAGGTCACGAACAACAACCTTGCTCAAATTATCTTTTGCCAATAAATGTTCAATTACTGCCTGTGACAGTTTGCTGCTTACCGAATCTTCACCGCTGATGCTTGTTTTGATATTTAAAATATTTGCCATTTCTAAATTTTTTGTTTTTGACAGGGGCAAAATTATTGTAAATTCACATTCCAAAGTATAGCAGTTACCTAAAGGAAAGCAACATGGAAGAACATCATGATCATAAAGAATGCCTGCAGGCACTTAGACCCATTCGGGATACCCTGGATATCATCAGTGGAAAGTGGAAATTGCAGATTATCATTTCCGTGAATGCAGGAAACAGACGTTTTACAGAAATACGAAAAAGCATTCCAAAGCTGACACCAAAAGTACTGGCAAAGGAATTAAAGGAACTGGAACAGAACGGACTAATTGAACGGATCGTAACGGAGAGTTATCCTGTCATTATTGAATATTTCCCTACAGATTATACCAGTACATTGGATCAGGTGGTAACTTCATTACAGGATTGGGGTGAGAATCATCGAAGACATATTTTTGGGACACCTCATACACCTGCAGAAAAAAGTAAGGTTACCAAAACCACGAATGAACAACACAAAATTATTTCTTCAAAATAGGAATTTACAGGTTGGTTCTTTACCCTCACTACTCCTGGTACATTTCAGTTTCAGAAACGCTCAGTTCAGGAATTCTTCTTTACTCTCCAAGCATAATAATCACTGCAGTTTATTTTTTTAGCCGGAAATAATTTAATTCCCTTTATTTAATCGTTTGCTTTGAAAAATAGCGAAAAAGGGTAATGTTTTAGTATTTGTTTACAGAGGTAACTTTATCAAAAATAAGTACCATGAACACAATTATTAAAAAACTATCCATTTTAAGTGTACTCGTTTCACTTATGGGTTTCTGCTCTATCCTCTTTGCTCAGGTTTATCCTATCGGGCAAATGGTTTTGACCACTTACGGTCAGTCTTTTACCATGTATAACACGGGAGTAATTGTTCAGAATGGAAATCCGGGAAATGCAGGCCAGGCAGTATATGACCAAACCGGAATTAATTATCTGTGTTTGCCTTCAGCAGTTCCTTATCAAAAGGCATTTTTTCTTGACTTTGATAGAAATATTATCGAATTGGATTACCGATTGGGATACCGGATTATTGGTTATTCCACGATTCCTGTCCCTCCCCGACCTGTGATGTTCCTGCCAAAACCAACTTACGATAATCAAATAGGAATTGAAACCGCTGACGGATTGAGACCCTTACCTACACAAATAGTGGATGAACAAAAACCTTTCGGGGACGTCATGATGACAAGCGAACAAACGGCTGTAGACTGTTATAAAAACACCATGAATCCTGACGGAACAATCAATAAGCTGGAATTCGGGGATTGTATGGTAACAAATATGGCTGGCAAAAAAGAACTTGAAATTTATAAGTGTGCAAAAAACTCACAAACGCCTGAGGAACAAAGCCTTTGCATGCTCAGCATATTAGGAGGTTCAAAAGAAAGACAGATTACTCAGGATATGATGAAATGCTATAAAGAATATGGTAATAATTACGAAATGTATCCGCTTTGTTTTGCTGATAAAGTAAATAATCCGGAGTTAAAACAATTAGTTTCCTGCTTTAAAGATCAGGCCAGCAGTGGTCAGGTAACCTTTATGGGAACTGCTGTGTGCTACGGCGCAGGAAAGCTTAATCTGAATACGGAAGCACAAATAGCAGTGGAATGCGCTGTAAGTACCGGAGGCCAGCCTTATGCATTTGCAGGTTGTGCAGGTGGCCAATTAACCTACCGTGAATTAAGCAAATGTTTAACAAACGGTGTAGGTGGAGATCATGGATGTTTTGGAAAGAATAATACAATTGTTAAAGGATTAAATCAAATTGGAGATGCCTTAAAAAATCAGTTCGGACCTAATAATGATATCGTTAAAACATGGAATACGACTGTTCATGATTTACAATACGGTCCCGGAAAAAATCATGAAGCCGTAAAAGTGGTCAGAAACATAAGTAATGAACTGGGGAAAGCAGGAACTAATGTAGCCAAAGAAATAAAAAAAGTAGTTCCTAAAATAAGGATCAAATGGTAATTAAGAAATAAAACAGATGCACTTGTGTAAGTGCATCTGTACACTATTCCTCACTGCATCTACTTCTTCAGCATTTGAAAATTATATTTTATAGGGTTGAAAGGATTGACAGCTGTTCCTTCAACGGTTATTTTACTCGCAAGCAGTTCAAAATTCATATTTTGCTTGCTCTGTTTGGTAAACAATCCTTTTTTGGAAGCTGTGAATGTTATGACAACCTTCTTGTTTACACCATCAATAGGAACCTGAACCGTTAATTCTTTAGGAAGAAGATTAAGTTCTATTTCCTTTTTATACTGATATAAAACTGCTGTATAATCCAGGTCATATTTTATTTTCCCAATGGCTGTTAAGGCTTGATTAGCTTTCACGGGATCAGAAATTACAGAGTAAATAATTTCTTTCATTGGAAATTCTGAATAGGAAATCAAGTTTTTCTTGGCCGTAAAAGCAACCGCTGTTTCTCCGTTTACAGTTCCCTGGGATACACTTGCTTTTCCTGTGTATTCACCATTAAGATCATCAAAACTGATGGTCACAGGATTAGGTTTAGGAGATTCATCATCATTACTGCAGCTTGCCAGAGCAAAAGGAATAGCCAGTAAGATCACAAGCATAGATATCAATTTTACATGAATGAATTTTTTCATTTTGATTTTAATTAATTATTTTGATTAAAAAAATATTTTACTGAGTACTCATCTATATAAATACAGAAATTCCATATCCTTGCTTGGGATTTAAAAAAATAAATTCAATCACCTGATTTACTGTATATTATTTTTAACACCGATTTCTATTGATCATGATTTTTTAAATAAACGTCTCAATATTGAGACATTTGTCGTAAATTTGAGCCAATAAAAAATAATGAGTACTCAACAAAAAATTATTGATACCGCTATAACGGTTTTCAATGAAAACTTTTCGGCAACATTTGAAGAGATTGCAGAACATTGTAATCTTAACAGAAGGACATTGCACCGCTATTTCAAAAACCGGAACGAATTACTGGAAGCCTGCAACAAAAATATGATGCAGGCCTGGGAAAATGCAGCTATTAAAGCTTGTAACAGTTCCACAGATCCGCTGGTACAACTTGAAAACTTATTATATGCAGGAATTGAGAGCGGAACAAAGTATGCTTTTTTGATAAAACTGAATGAAATTGAGCCTACCTATAAAACCGAAACAGGTAAGGAGTATTTAAAAGTAAGAAATGAGCTGTTCAGTACAATTGAAAAACTACAAAAAGAAGGATTGATAGACAGCCAGTTGCCATTAGTCTGGATAAAAATTCTTTTCACAAATACGATCACTGCAACCATCACCGCTTACAGATCCGGAGATATTGCTCCCAATGAAATAAAAAAACTAGCCTGGAATGCCTTTAGCAGAAGCATAGGCATGCAATTAAATAAACAATAATGATACATTCTTTTTTAATGATAGGCCAGTCCAATATGGCTGGGCGCGGCTACGCAAAGGAAGTCCCTCCTATTTTTGACGAACATATTAAAATGCTGAGAAACGGATTATGGCAAATCATGTCAGAACCGATAAATTATGACCGTCCAAGTTCGGGTGTCGGGCTTGCTGCTTCATTTGCAGCAGCATGGAGACTTGATAATACGCAGAATGAAATTGGATTAATTCCATGTGCTGACGGAGGCACCAGTCTTGATGACTGGGCTGTGGATGGTGCTTTATTTGAAAACGCTATATCACAAGCCAGACTTGCCCAACGAACAAGCGAAATCAAAGGAATCTTATGGCATCAGGGTGAGAGTGACTGCTCTCCTGAAAAGGCAGAAAAGTATCAGGAAAAATTTTCTGAAATTATTGAAACGCTGCGTAAAGAATTAAACAGTCCGAAAATTCCTCTTATCATTGGTGGCTTAGGCGATTATCTATCCCATGGAATATTTGGACCGTATTTCATTCATTATCCTTTAGTCAATCAGCAATTGGAACAGTTTGCACAGACTCATGAAAACTGTTATTTTGCCACCGCAAAAGACCTTACTGCCAATCCTGACGGTGTACATTTCAATGCGCATTCACAAAGATTACTGGGAATCAGGTATTATCATGCGTATCGGGATCTGAAAAACATCTTCAATCCTTTACCTGATGAGGACAGCATACTGGAAAAAATCTATAAGCGATCTTACACTAAGACAGAAAAAATCAAACTGCTGGAACACGAATTTGCGGTCGGGAATATTGAAAGTAAAGATTACTTAAACGAACTAAAGGCAATCAGTCAGGAGTAAAAGAGCGCTTTATAATCAGCCATAAAAAATCCAACATCTTTCCGATATTGGATTTTCTTTATTCAATCAATTGATTTTACTTAAAATATAATCTAACAAATCAACAGCAATCTGTATGCTCCATCATTTTCAACAGGTGCTCTGTGAACACAAGGTAAGGCTGATTGCTCAGGATGATCTACAGCAATCCGCCAAAGATGGCCAACACCCAAATTGACAGGCTTTGCATCAGGCTTAGGCTGATAATGAAGATCAAAGAAATACTCTTTCAGGAAGTCTTCAAATTCTTCTTCCGGACCGTCGTGTAATGTTTTGAGCTGTTCCCGGATTTCAGGAATTAAAATTTTCTGTTCAACCTCATCATTGGCTATGATGTCACTTGCTGCCCCGTGATAAGTACATAGAAAAGTATCTGTTCCTACAGGAGAACGGTCTACATGATATGAGTATACATCTGTTGAAATGAAACCAAGTTCTTCGTCACGTTCATAGCATTTAAGTAAATTAAGAACCGGAGATGCACCAAAATCTGTCAATAGCTGTAAATCATTTAAAATAACTCCCCTTGCGATACTGCCTTCTTCTGATAGTTGGAGTGCTAAAAGATCTTCACTGGTGACTTCGGTGATATTATCTTTTAACTGAAGCTTTGCCACAATTTCTTTAAAATCACCCGCCATATTTCGATGCCAGCAAATGGCATTCATCACTCCCTGAAAATGGGTATTTACAAGTTCAGAAAAGGAAGAAACCACCTCAATTTGACGATTATCAGAAAACATATTGTTCATATTTTGGAATAAACAGTTTAGCCATTTAATTCTGTGCAAAAATACGGAATAGGTTATTCAATTACATCAACCAGCAACGATAAAAAAACAGTGCTTTCTTTTGGAGAACACTGCTTTATATATAAGGTTATTAGTTTTCAGTTTTGTTTTTTTTACTTCTTCAATATTTTTTCCGTTACTGTCGAAGATTTGGTTTTAAGTTTAACGTAATATACTCCTGTCTGAAGAGAAGATACTACAATCTGTTCCTGCATCATATTCAAAGTTCCCTGTTTTACCAGTTGTCCCGTAGCCCCAAAAATCTCATAAGAAACCAAAGGCTCTTTACTCTTAATCGTTAATACATCCTGAACCGGATTAGGATATAATTGCATTCCTGCCTGAGCAGCAGTTTCTTCTACTGACATCTGACTGCACGCTGATTTAGCAAATTTTGTAAAAAAAGACTGAGATTTTCCTCCTGCTACATTAACCGCCATTGTATTGACATTGTCATTGGCATCTGTAAATAACTGATCATGAAAAAAACCTCCCACCACATAGTTGCCATCATTATCTGCAGCAACCGCCGTAAATTCATCTATAACATAATAGTTACTGCGGATTTCTCCTGTTCCCAAAACATCTCCGGTATCTTTATTAAGTCTCACCAATAAAGGATCTGATCTGTCTCCATCAGGACGTACCATTGCATAGCTTCCCCAGACATCAGACCAACTTCCTTTAGCAAAGGCTATTTCATTTCCATTTATAGCAATTGTTCCTTTGGTAAAACGATAACCAAACTGAAGACCAGACATTGCTTCCGGAGTTCTTGCCCATTGTACTGTACCTGCTGCGTTCATCTTCATAACAAACGGAACAGCTTCCACATAATTTCTCAGAGGAAAAGTATAGCTTCCGAAAGTTGCAGGCACGGTTATTCCGTTAAAATAACGCCCTGAAATATAAATATCTGAAGTAACCGGGTCTTTTATAATTGCATGAATTTCATCATCCGTACTTGTTGTACCATTATTAAGTTCTTTTCTCCATACCTCAGCTCCGGTAGTACCATCTAAAGCAAGTACATATGCTGCTTTCGTAAATGGAACATTGTTATAGGAAAGATCAACCAGATTACTGAATCCCGGATCCATTCTTTTACCAGCGATATAATAACGATTCAAACTTTCATCGTATACTACATTCACTTTTCCCTCTCTTCCTACAATATTTATTGCTCCTCCTGTAACAGGAAGAAGCAAAGGAGTCGCTGGTGTCATATTCCCATTATCATAATTGAATTTAACGGCATAATACTGATACGTTGATGTAAAGGTTGAAGGCACTGTAATTAATCCGTTTAAATGCGTACCTGCTCTAAACCCCATTATAGCATGAATATTTTTAGATGCATCCATATACATCATCTGAACATCACACATTCGCGTGGAATAGCTAACATCACCCTGTAAAGACTTGCTCCATGCCAATGTACCGTCTGAAGTATTATATTTTAGGAGAAAAGCAGCTTTATGGGCTGGTTCTATCGTTTGGTCATAATAAGTATACAAAGGCTGTGTATGGGTATCATCAAAATGCATAGGAACAGCATTAGGATCTCCTACATATGAATTGTTATAAAGGGT
Organism: Chryseobacterium indologenes; assembly: GCF_002025665.1. Taxonomy (GTDB): domain Bacteria; phylum Bacteroidota; class Bacteroidia; order Flavobacteriales; family Weeksellaceae; genus Chryseobacterium; species Chryseobacterium metallicongregator. Next base: position 3,467,796 of record NZ_CP018786.1, read on the forward strand.
TGCCAGCACATATAATCCTCCGTTATTATCTACTTTAATATGCCATGCATTTTCTCCATCTCCTGAACCTCCTATTGGCCTGGTCCATCTTATATTTCCTGCACAGTCTGCAGAGAACAGAAAAAGATCACTCAGACCGTAATTGGTTACAGAAGCTCCATTCAGATTTTGATCCTGTTCACGCATTGTGGCAAGATAATAGGTATTATTGTTATTATCCACTACAATATCCCTTATAGATTCATCAAATACATAATGAAACCCCGGATCAGCAGAACCTGTTAATCCTCCTGCCTGTTTTCCCCATTGCCATTGATAAGCCTGACTAAAAGATAATCCTGGTACTATCAGAAGTAATCCCCAAAGTTTGTTTTTTAATTGTATCATAAAAATTCATTTAATTATCACATCCTATAAAAAAACAGTGCTCTCCGAAGAGAACACTGCTTTATAAGCTACTAATTTTTAATTAGTTTTCCTTGTAATGAGGTGTCTCCCGTTTGTACGATAACAATATAAACACCCTGCAACCAGCTGGTAACATCCACGTCTACCTCTCCGGAAGCCGTTTTCAGTTCCTTACGGAATTTGACATTGCCCATGGCATCAAAAACTGTAACCTGTTTTGCCTGTAATTTTTCATTGCCCGTATTATACGAGATTTTCACTTTTTCCTTAGCAGGATTTGGGATCATTTTCAGAGAAGAAACTGAAGTCGCTATTACACTTCTTTCTGCACTTTTCATACCCATCCAGTTTGGATCCACCGCTTTGGTAGTAAACTTACATGTCTCATTAGAGAATAAAATCTCATCTGTACCCTGGAAGCCTGAGTTTGGATAGAATGCCAATGGATTAGCGTTCATATCATACACCCCGCCTGCCGGAATCGTAATAATAGATGGAAGATAAATTCCAAATCCATTAAGACTTGAAACGGTAAGACTTATCGGCTGGCTTCCGGTATTGAAGATTACTCCATACACATTATAATGGTCACCAACCCATTTCATATTTTTGATATCTGCTTCCAGTTTACATTCTGTTTCGAATCCACATTCTTTACCTGGATAGTAATTCATGGTTCCGGAAGTAAACTGACATCCCAGATGATCGATTTGCAGCTGATAGGTCCCTGCAACATTGATATACAGCGGATAGATATAATTATTGTTTCCGCTCTGGATGCTGTTTCCGAACAACAGCCAATCATGATGATCGAAGACTCCTTTTGGTCCTAAAACATAATTCTTTCTAAGACATTCATCATAGCATCCCGTTGGGAATACCCACATCAGGCTTTCAAGGCTTAATGGAACCTGTGTATTACCTACAACTTTACATCCACTTGGTGCCGTATAAATAACCTGATAAGCACCACCTTCATTCACTGTAATAGATTGCCCTGTCATCCCGTTGCTCCAGTTATAAACTCCTGCAGACGGTCCAGATGCTGTCAACATCACCTGATAAGGCTGGCAGTTTACCATATTATAAGTTACTGAAATCGGTGCCGGTGGACTATTTACAGTAACTGTAAAGCTTTTGCTGCTTGTACATCCTGAGGTACCCGGAGTTCTTACTTCCAGCGTATACACATAAGTACCAGCAGATAATGGTCCTGTACTTATAGCAATAGGATAAGGAGAAGAAGCCCATGGTACAATCACAGAATTTCCTTTTTTCCACTGATATTCTAGTGTATTATCTGTTACAATACCTGTAAGTACTGTTGAAGATCCTTCGCAGATATTCGCTGTTCCTGATATGTTAACATATGGAGGATTTTTAAGCGTTACCGGTATTGCTTTAGTACTCATAATACTTGTTGTACATCCGTCTGATGATACCAGCACAGGCCAGTAGTTACCTGATTGTGTTGGTGTGAATACAGGAGAGTTTGGTGCTCCTGAAACAGGTTGAGAACCATTCATCCAGATATACTGAGTAGGAGACCCTAGTGTACTGCTGAATATAATATTAGGAGCACTTCCTATACAAGCAACAAGTGTAGGAGGCGCCAAATCTCCATCGAGAGTGGCCTCTTTTACATCAACACCAATTACAGGAGAAAGATATTCACATCCCATAGGAGTTTTAATTTTCAACTGAATTGTTTTTGTTCCTGCTGTATTGTACGTTATTGTAGCACCTGATCCTGTCGTAATATAAGATGTACCGTCAAAAATCCATGTGTAGGTATTTCCGGGAACATAATTTATTGGACTGAACGTTATAGGCGAACGTGCACATAACCAGGCAGGAACCAAGAAAGAGGTATCAGGGATCGGAGCTAATGTAATAGTCTGCGTAGTGGTACATATTGGCTTCCCTGGTGCAGACACCGTCATTGTAAAGGTATAAATCCCTGGTGCAAGATTATAAGTAGCTGACTGCCCTGTTTGAGTAGGCTGTCCCGGCGAAGTGAATGTGTAAGTAATAGACGCCGGATTGATTTCAAATATTGTAGAAGTATTGAAAAGTGTTACACTATAACCATTTCCACTACATACTGTACTGATATTGAATTTAGGTTCATAATTCTTTCTCACTTCTACCCCTTTGCTGTACCAGCATGATCCGTATCTCAGACGTACAAAAACAAGATGTGCTCCTGCAAGATTAGTCTGATATACCGGTGAAGCAGTTCCCTGACCGGAAACCAAAGTAAGCATAGGATCTGACAACCATTGGATTTCATCCGGAGTTCCATTGTATGTTAAACCAGAAACCGTAATATTGTTACAAGCAGACCATGCCGGAACAAAGTTAATCTGAGGATTTGCTGTACAACTTCCACTGCTCGGACAAGACTGAGTCACATTAATATTCTGTGAAGAAACCACACAACCGTTAATATCTACAGCCTGTACTCTATATGTTCCAAAAGCACCTGCTCCTGAAATCGTAAACGAGTTTGTAGTTGCACCTGGTATAATACCATTATTTTTATACCACTGCCAGGACATGATATTGGTAAGTCCTGTAGAGCTGTTAGCCGTAATAGTATACGGTGTCATTGTGGTAGGATCACAAACTGCAATATTATATACCGGAGAAACAGTAATAATGGTTTCAGGATATACAATAAAGTTAGCACTTGCTGTAGGTTTATAGTTACATCCGTTAGTACCTGCATAAGTTACAGTAACTGTGTGGGAAACATTGTTTCCTGAATTATTCTGAATATATCCGTTATTCGGGAAGCTATAAATTCCAGCCGGATTAAAGGCTGTCGTAAACGTTCCGCCAGCAAAAGTGAAAGTAACACTTGTGGCTGAAGTAATAGTTCCCTGATTTACTGTAAAAGTAAGATTTGATCCTAAACAAATTCCACCAACATTGGTAAAGCTTACTACCGGAAGCGTTATTAAAGATACCGGCATAGTGATGATTTTCGTCACTCCACATTTTACTACTTTCAAGATCAGATTGGTAGTATTTGTTGAAGAAATTTCATTGAAGTTTACCGTAATATTAGCTGTACCTTGTCCTCCCACTACACTTCCGAAGTTTGAACTGGCAAATGACCATTCCATAAAATCCGGAACAATACCGTTGAGGTTTGCACTGAAAGTTTGAGTACTACTCGGACAGAAAGGTCCTGAGTTTGGATTAATAACAATCGTGCTAAGATCCAGCTTCGTTACATTGAATGATTTTGGAGCTGAAAGACATGCTGCACTGCTGATTGATTTATTCTGTGCAGACACTGTATATGATGAAGCACCAGCATTAAATATCACCGTAACAGATTGTCCTGCGTTACTTCCCTGAATAGTTCCGTTGGTAACACTCCAAACTGGTACCATTCCTGGATCCACTGTACTGATGGTATAAACATAAGGTTTTCCTGGACACACTTTTGCTTCTCCGGAAATGGTTCCGTTAGGTGCCTGTGGAATTGGTAATACCTTAATAATTCTTCCATTGCTTTCACAACCTCCACCTTGCTTGGTAGCCGTCACAGTATATGTTCCTGCCGTTGCAAAGTTGTAGTTGAATATTCCCGTCATTGGTGGCGAAGTATAGGTAGATGCTCCGGTTGTTACTTTCCAGATCACCGGTACGTTAGGAGAAGCCGTAAATCCCTGGCTTGTTCCGGCGCAGATTTCATCCACACCTCCACTTACCAATACAGGAGCCTCTACTATGATATCTATAGAAGCCTGTCCTTCACATGTCAATAAAGTATTGAAATAATTAGCCGTAAGATGATAAGTCCCTGGCTGATTTGCGGAGAAAACAATTTCATTTCTCTGTTGAGTATTCGTCAACAGACCTCCCGCAGGACCAGAAACATTCCAGTTAACTTTGGTTGTTGGCCACTGAGGAATTGAATAGGTATACTGTCTGCCAGTACATATCACTTCCTGTCCTTTAATTTTTGCATTTTTTAAAACTACAGGAATTTTAATTGTCGTCCACTCAGGACAAGCACATTCTGACATGTACATTACATATCCAAAGCCGTCAGACGGATCTACCTGATCCCAAACCACTTCAATTTCGTTACCGTTATTGTTGACAATTGATCCTCCGATAACTTTCCATTGTCCTTTGTTGCATCCATCCTGTACATTGTATTTTTCAGTACTGCCTTCACATACTACGGAAGCACAGTTAATCTGTACAGGATCAGCTTTTAATACCTTGATCTGTTTTTTAATTTTATCCTGGCAGCCACACTTGTTGGTTACCGTCAGAGTGATCGTATAGTTTCCGGGATTAGCATACAAATGAGACGGCTCAAAAGCGGTAGAAGTTGTACCATCGCCAAAGTCCCAGAAGTAGTTAATGATATCCGATCCACCGTTCTGTTCAGAAAGATTATCGAAATAGATCGTCGTATTTCTACATACAGTATCAGCCAGGTTTAACATTTCGAATTTAGCAATCGGTCTGTTAATCTTTTCGATACAAATGGTCTGGGTTTCAACATTTCCGTCATTATAGGTGATAACCGCCTGTAAAGATCCGTTCCCCGCTGCTCCCCAGCTTACATTCGCTATGGTATTCGCAGGTCCTGAAATAGCTGCAGTACCTCCTGAAACCGTCCATTGGACATTGGAAACATTCGGTCCCTGAATCTCGTATTTTACAGTTGATTGCTCACAGACACGGAGACATTGAGATGAGTTGATGTAGGAATAAGCGATTCCGTTGTCAGGGATCTGACCTTCTTTTTCGCCACGGAATTCCTGGCATCCGACCTGAGCGGTCCATGTAATTCGAGCTTGAGCTTGCAGTACCCAGGGTACCAGAAGCCAACATAGCAGGAGCCATCTGAAGATGTGCTGCCTACCAAAATAGGTGTTGTTTTTCATAGTTATTAAAAAAGTGTTATTAATTTTTTGTCAAATTAATAAAAATAATAATACAAAAATCATTTAATCGTGAAAAAATAACATTATTTCACAGTTGAATTTCAACAATATATATAAATTCATACTTATATGTTATTTCACCAACCTATTAGTTATAAAAAAAAAATCATCTTTTTTTTAATTTCGGGGTTACCAAGGCATTTTCAATCAAATAAAATCCTAAATTTCAAATCAACAAATCCCAAAATCAATAGACAAAATTCAATTTAATTTATTTTTTACTAAATAATATTAATTTTTATTAAAATTAATCACATTCAAAACAGATAAAATAACAAGCTTTTTACCTATTTCTTAATTCTTAAAAAAACTATGTGTATTTCAACAATTTAATCTTCATCTATAAGCTTTTCCCATCCATACCTATATCAATATCGGTAAGGATAATCATTAGAATTGCCGACAAGATTAAAATAATTTATCTTTGTTTTTCAAGGCTTATCATAAACATTATATTCAACAACTCCTATATGAGAAACAAAAACTTTTTATTTTCTGCCAAAGGAATCTGTACTGCAGCTTTTCTTTCCTTAAACACAATCGTTTACGCACAGAAGGCAGCAGATATCTCGACCCTTTCAGAAAAAACATTAAATACCATTCTGGAAAAAAACAGAGCTTATTATGCTCAGGGAAAAGTAGCAGATTACATTCCTGAACTAGGGAAAATGGATGCTAAAGCAATTGCTTTTTCAGTGGTTGATAAAAATGGGAAAGTATTCAATACCGGTGATGTAAGCAAAAAATTTACCATGCAAAGCATTTCCAAAATTATATCCTTAATGGTAGCTGTAAATGAAAAAGGAGAAACTCATATTTTTGATAAAATGGGATACTTTGGATCAGACAAACCCTTCAACCATTTTTCAAACCTTGAAACTACAGGGAAACCGCTTAATCCAATGATGAATGCCGGAGCTATTCTTACCACTTCACTGATCTCAGGAGATGGTGAGAAGCCATTCCTTAAAATACTGGATATGGTAAGGTATATTACCAAAAACCCATCCATAGATTACAATAAATCGGTTTACGAATCGGAAAAATCAACAGGACACCGCAACCGTGGAATGTTTTACATCATGAAAAACAGCGGACTGATTTCAGGAAATGAAGACCAGCTGGACAACTATTTCAAACAATGCTCTATTGAACTTACTGCTGAAGATCTCGCAAAAATAGGATACTTCTTTGCCAACCAGTGTGTAAGATTTGACGGAGATTCCACCTATAAAAACGCAGATATGGCAAAATTAGTAGAATCACAAATGCTTACTGCCGGAATGTATGAGTTCAGTGGGGAATATTCCAGAACGGTTGGTTTACCAAGCAAATCCGGTGTTGGAGGAGGAATTACAGTAAGTGTTCCGGGAAAAATAGGAATCGGGGTATTCAGCCCTGCTTTAGATCAACACGGAAATTCTCTTGCCGGATATCATATGATTTTAGATCTGGCGAAGCAGTACGGATTAAGTATTTTTTAACCCTATTAAAGGTTCAAGAACAATGAATTCAATAAAAGAATATCAATCTCAATTAATTCTTTTAATACAGACTAACAACAAAAATTAAACAATACAAATCCGTTGAAATAAAATATTTCAACGGATTTTTTTATTTTCCAAACTTCACTTTTTCAACAATTTAACATCTACACAATTATATCTTGCCGCCTACACTTAAGTAGTATTATTATATTATCTCAACGGCTTATATCTACAGGATATTTTTTTTAAACATGATTGAATAATATACTTTTACAGAAAGAAAATTCATCTTTATAATTCTCACACCAAGATAAAATACAAACACATGATAAAAATTAAACCAACACTTACATGGTTATTTCCTTTATTAAGAATTACTTCTATTACCATGCAGGCAAATGACAGCTAATTTTAAACAGAAATTTAAATATTTCTTAACGATTCACCGAAAACCTATCTTTTTCTTTATTTTGAAGAAGAGGAAAAAGTCATAAATCTCATTTCATTATTTTATTAACATTACTGTTTTTATGAATTTCGAAATAATATTAATTTATTCTTAAAAATACCTATCTATTTATTTATCAAAAAGATAGAAAAAATTCACAAATAATTCAAATTAAATCACAATATATTGATTAATTTTATTTAAATTCGCCTTGCCATTTTATCAGATTGATAAAGGTAATTCTTACATTTTAGAACCTTATCCATTGTATATTATCTTTTTGTAATATACCTAAAAACAAATCTCTTGTTTTTGAAATATTTTATTTTTTATTCCTATATTTGCTTAACATTTTTTTAACTATAACTATTTATAGTTAAAATTTATAAGATTGTACCGGCCATGTTTCTAAGAATAAGGAAACAATAAATATACTTTAATAGCATTTGAACAATTGATATTTTCATATTAAAAAATCATTATCAAATAGCGTGTATTATTGAAGATATATTATAGTTTTATTATTTTTATTTCCTCATAACAGAAAATTGTTATTTATACGAATAACATTGATGTTTTGCTATGAGATATCATTAATCATTTCTATACCGTAAATGCTATGAAAAACTTGACCAAAATCAGGCTGATGTCTTTTGAAAAGCCGGATATAACTACTACAACCCAAAATCTATCCCATACCGATAGATTATTAAATAATTACCACAAAACAACACCTATTGTTAACGATTTAATAAAAACAATTTTTACTATATCGTAGCAAAGAGTAATGGTCTTACGATCGAAAGACCTTGCATTCTGTTATGGAACTCTTGCTATCATTCAATAATTCAATTAACACGCCATGAAAAAATTAACCATTATTGGACTGACGCCTTTTGAAAAGCCGGACGTTAACCTTATATCTAAACTGCACCAGGCGGGTGCACTTCCCGTTCTAAGTTTAGGAAATGAGCTAGCGAAAGCCCAGGAAGCGTTACATCAACTTGACCAGATAGACGTACCATCGTATGGTATTTATTTTTCTAACGACAATTTCACGACTCTTCAAATTCCGGAAAAAGTACGATTTGCGATCCTACCGTTCGGAATGTCTAAGCCACTCAATGTACCTGTTGTTTATCAGGTAACCAGTTTAGAAGAAGCAAGACAAGCTGAACAGGCGGGAGCACAAGGAATTATTATCAAAGGAAATGAAGCTGGCGGATTAGTAGGCTATGAATCCACGTTTGTATTATTCCAGCGTGTGATCAAAGAAATCCAGAGCATTCCGGTGTGGGTACAAGGAGGAATAGGTCTTCATACCGCAGCCGCAGCAAAAGCTTTGGGAGCAACCGGAGTTATACTGGACAGCCAGCTGGCATTGTTCCCTGAAAGTTCAGTTCCTAAGGACCTGAAAGAAGTATGCTCAAAACTGAATGGTACAGAAACTAAGGTGATCGCGAACCACCGTGTATTGGTAAGACCCAATTCACCAGGTTTACCTGAAAACGTAACCGCTGAAAAGCTGAAACAATATTTTACCGGTTTTGACCTTAGCACATGTTACATCACAATGGGACAAGACATATCCCTTGCAATTGACCTGTATGAAGACTTCAAAACACTGAAAAAACTGATTTTCGGATTTAAAGAAGCCATGTATGGACACCTGAAGCAGGCAAAAGCACTGAATGTCATTGATAAAGGCAACTCTTTAGCTCAGGAACTGGGACTGCAATACCCTATTGCTCAGGGACCAATGACCCGTGTAAGTGATGTCCCTTCATTTGCCAATGCAGTGGCAGATGCCGGAGCTTTACCTTTTGTTGCTTTGTCATTATTAAAAGGAGAATCCGCGAAGTCTTTGGTAATGGACACCAAAAAACTTGCTGGTGAAAAAACATGGGGTGTAGGAATTTTAGGATTCGCACCACAGGAATTAAGAGATGAACAGACATCCTATATATTAGAAGCAAAACCTCCCGTAGTTTTAATTGCCGGAGGAAGACCTGCTCAGGCCAAAGTATTTGAAAAGGCCGGAATAAAATCATTCTTACATGTTCCTTCCCCTGCTCTTCTGGATATTTTCCTGAAAGAAGGCGCTAAAAACTTCATTTTCGAAGGACGTGAATGTGGAGGACACGTAGGTCCACTTTCAAGTACAGTACTTTGGGAAAAACAAATTGAACGTATTTTAAAAGAAGACCATCCTGAAAACATCAGTGTCTTTTTTGCAGGAGGAATTCATAATGCATTTTCAACGGCATTTGTTTCCATTATGGCTGCACCATTGGCTGCAAGAGGAGTAAAAATTGGAGTATTGATGGGTACTGCCTATCTGTATACTCATGAGGCTGTACAAACCGGAGCTATTCAGGAAGAGTTCCAGTCTCAGGCTATGCAGGCAAAAGATACCGTTTTACTGGAAACCGCTCCGGGACATGAAACGCGTTGTTTAAACACTGCATTTGCCCATCATTTCAATACAGAAAAAGCAAAACTTCTTGCTGCCGGAATGGATAAGAAACAAGTCTGGGAACAGCTTGAAAAATTAAATGTAGGCCGTTTGCGTATTGCTGCTAAAGGTATTGAACGCCAAGGCGACAAACTGGTCAATATTCCTAAAGATGATCAACTGGATTTAGGAATGTACATGATAGGACAGGTTGCTACGATGCATAATCGTGTTATCTCATTGGCAGCCCTGCATCAAAGTGTTGTAGACAATTACGAATATATTCAGGATGCTGCATTATCAGAGGAACCTGTTTCAACAGAAAAGCCACTGGATATTGCTATCGTAGGGATGGAATGTATCTTCCCGGGCGCTAAAAACCTGGATGAATACTGGAGAAATATTATTTTAGGAAAAGACAGTGTTACTGAAGTACCAGATGAAAGATGGAATAAAGAATTATATTACCATCCCGATTCTGACGGACCGGATGTATCCCACTCCAAATGGGGAGGATTTATTCCTAAAATTGATTTCGATCCACTGGCATTCGGAATTCCGCCACAGTCCCTTGCAGCAATTGAACCTACACAATTGTTGACCTTATTGGTCGCAAAACGCGCCATGGAAGATGCAGGATATGGTGAAAAACACATCAATAGAGAAAATATCTCTGTAATTATCGGAGCTGAAGGAGGTAATGATCTTGCCAACAGCTATAGTTTCAGAGGATACTATAAACAGGTTTTCGGAGAACTTCATGAAGAAGTAAAAGAAGCCTTCCCACATACCACAGAAGACTCATTCCCGGGTATTCTTGCCAATGTTATCGCGGGTAGAATTACCAACCGACTGGATCTTGGAGGCAGAAACTTTACCGTAGATGCAGCTTGCGCTTCTTCTTTGGCCGCTATTGATCTGGCTTGCCAGGAACTTGTATTAGGTAAATCGGATATGGTTCTTGCCGGAGGAGCCGATTTACACAACGGAATCAATGATTATCTGATGTTCTCCAGTACGCATGCTTTATCCAGAAAAGGAAGATGTGCTACCTTCGATGGTGAGGCAGACGGTATTGCCCTTGGAGAAGGCATTGCCATTCTTGTTTTAAAAAGATATGAAGACGCTGTACGCGATGGTGACCGTATCTATTCAATAATCAAAGGAGTTGGTGGATCCAGTGACGGAAAAGCTTTGGGATTGACTGCTCCTAGACAAATAGGCCAGGTAAGAGCATTAGAACGTGCTTATTCCCAGGCTGGTATCAGTGCTGCTTCTGTAGGTTTAGTGGAAGCTCACGGTACTGGAACCGTTGTAGGGGACAAAACAGAATTAAGTGCCTTAACTAATTTATTCATCCGTTCAGGAGCTTTACCCGGGCAGACTCATTTAGGTTCTGTAAAAACACAGATCGGACATACCAAGTGTGCGGCAGGATTAGCCGGATTAATCAAAGCTTCGCTTGCAGTATATCATGGGGTAAAACCACCTACTCTTCATCTTCAGCAGCCTAATGCTTATTATAATGCAGAAACCAGCCCATTTGCTTTCCATGCAGAAAGTGGACTATGGAGCGAGAAGAACCGTTATGCAGGAATCAGTGCTTTCGGATTTGGAGGAACGAACTTCCATACGGTTATTGCCAACCATCCTAAGCAGGATAATTCAATCGCAATGCAATCGTGGCCTTCGGAACTATTTGTTTTCCGTGGAGATACGTATGAAGAAGCCAAAGGACAGTCAGGCCAGATTAAGGCTTTATTAGAAATTAATGATGGTATTCCATTAAAAGATATTGCTTATAGCTTAAGTATCAGTTCGGAAAAACCAATTCAGTTCAGTATTGTAGCGGATACAGTTGAAGATTTGATGATGAAGCTTGAGCTAGTACTGCTAGGGATTGAGACAAAAGATACTTTTACCGTGAATAAAAAAGAAGGTAAAGTAGCGTTCACATTCCCTGGACAAGGCAGTCAGAGAATCAATATGGCTCGTGATTTATTCGTCGTTTTCCCTGCTATGCGTAAGATTATCGATGAGTATCCTGAACTTGAAAAAGTAGTTTTCCCATCTAAGACCTTTAATGAGGCTGATTTAAAACAACAAAAAGAAACCATTAAAGATACCCGTTTAGCACAACCTCTTTTAGGAATTGTAGACCTTGCCTTGGCTAAATTCCTGGAATCATTGGGTATTATTCCGGATATGCTGGCAGGCCACAGTTATGGTGAAATACCAGCTTTATGTTTTGCCGGAGTATTTGGAGAAGATAAACTGGTTGACTTAAGTGTTCAGAGAGCTCAATCTATTTTAAATTCAGTAGAAGGTGGAGATCCAGGTTCAATGCTTGCAGCAAGTGCCACTGCAGAACGTTTACAGCCTATTATTGCTAAAGTAGAAGGATGCTATCCTGTAAATTTCAATGCTCCTACTCAATGTGTCATTGCAGGAAGTACAGAAGCGATTAATAAATTACTGGAAGTTCTTAAACAGGAAGGTATTTCTGCTAAAAAACTGGAAGTAGCATGTGCTTTCCACAGTCCATTATTGGCAAAATCCAAAGATTTATATGCTGAAGTATTAAAAGATGTTCCTTTCCAGGAAATGCAGATTCCGGTGTGGTCCAATACCACAGCAGAAGTATATCCGGCGAATCCTTCAGAAATAAAAGAAAGACTTACTGATCATCTGGTACAGCCTGTAAGGTTTGTAGAACAGCTTCAGGCAATGTATAATGATGGAGCAAGAATCTTCATCGAAGTAGGACCAGGAAAAGTTCTTACCGGACTCACCAAATCCTGCCTGGAAAAAGATCAGCTGACCTTATATGTTGAAGACAACAGCCGTAATAAATTCAGTCATCTGCTTTGCATGCTGGCTCAATATTTAGGGACAGGCCGCAGCTTCAATATTAATAAACTTTTTGATGGCAGAAGCGTTAAGGTTATTGATATCAACCAACCTGAGCTTTACAAGAAAAGCCCTGCTATCTGGCGTGTTAACGGGCAAACTGCCCATCCAACTACTGGTAATCTGCCATCTAATGGTGCTTTACCACTAATAAACCCTATTCCCATGAACAATTTTACGAATAATCCACAGGCACCTGCAACTGAAGCTCAGTCTACTGCTGAACGTATGCTGCAGGAATATTTAAACAGCATGAAATTAATGATACAGGCACAGCGTGATGTGATGCTTTCCTTTATGGGACAGAATCCTCAGGCATTCCCTGCTCCTGTATACAATTCACCAATACCAACTCCTGCACATCAGCCTGTATCAGCCATTCCGGTTCAGCCTGTTCATCAGGAAAAACCTGTAGCTGTAGCTCCTGTAAAACAAGCTCCGTCAAGAGATATCAAATCCTTATTACTTCAGGTGGTAAGTGACAAAACAGGATATCCACAGGAAATGCTGGGTATGGAAATGGATCTTGAAGCTGATTTAAGTATTGACTCTATTAAAAGAGTAGAAATTATCGGAACACTTCGTAACGAATTGGGAACTCTGGGCAACGGAAACACCAGTGAAGATACCGTTATGGAACAATTAGCCGGAATAAAAACGCTAAGTGGACTTGTTTCATGGCTTACAGAATTCTCAGGAGCAGATACAACAGCTGCCATAGAAAAAAACGGAACAGCAGCTGAATCATCAGTTTCAAAATCACAGGCTCAGCCGGCATTCTCTCTTGAAGATCTTCAAAATGCCATTTTGAATATTGTAAGTGAGAAAACTGGTTATCCAAAAGAAATGTTAGGTCTTGATCTTGATCTGGAAGCTGACCTGAGTATTGATTCCATTAAACGTATGGAAATCATCGGTGATCTTAAAACCAAAATTGGTTTTGGCCAAAACCTTGAACAGGCAGATGATGTTATGGAAAAACTGGCTGCCATTAAAACCCTTCGCGGTCTGGCAAGCTGGATCAGCGAAATGAATGGAGAAACCAACGAAGCAGCTCAGGAAGTGAAAGAAGAAAATATTACAGAGCCAACTCAAAATGTATTGTCACGTCTTCGTTTTGACATCACACCGACTGACGCTTCTTTAGTACAAAATACAGAAGTATTACAGGGAAAACGTTTTGCCATCACTCAGGATGACAGCAAGCAAACCTCAGCGATCAGGGAAGCACTGGAAAAACATGGAGCCATCGTAGAAATAGTAGATACAGAAAAAGATCTTTCAAACATTGACGGATTAATTATGCTGGACCTGTTCTCAACAGTTGATAAACCAAGCATTATCGACCATGTGGATCTGATCAAAAAACTGGATTTTGATAAAGCAAAATGGGTATATCTGATCTCTGATATTCCTGCACATCTTCAGGAAATCTCTGATGTAAGCGTATTACGCCACCACCAGGGATATCCGGGACTTTTCAAAAGTTTAGCAAGAGAATTTGACAATACAACCTGCAGACTGATCAGCCTAAGTACTCCTCAGGAAGTAGATCAGATTGCTGAGATTACTTTAAAAGAGATTTTGACCAACGATAAACCTGCTGAAATCATTTACAAAAATGACCAGCGACACAAAGTAGATATTATCCCTTCTCCATTATCAACAAGTTTGAATGAAGCGCATATTCAATTGGATAAAAAATCTGTGGTTCTGGTATTGGGAGGAGCACAGGGAATCACGGCTGAATTGGTGAAGCATATGTCTCAGGCCTATCCTTGTACTTACATTCTGGTAGGAAGATCAGCTGACCCAAGAAATGAACTTTCTGCGAAAGACTTTGAAGGAATGAAAACCAAAGAAGAAATCAGAAGCTTCTTAATCAAGTCAGGTCAATTCACATCTCCGGCAGAAATAGAAAAAGAAACAACGAAGATTTTCAAAAACAATCAGATTCTGCGTACCATCCGTGATATGGAAAACCTTGGAAATACTATTATTTACCAATCATTAGACCTTTGTGACGAAGAAGGATTAAGTAATCTGATCAGCATTATCTATGAAAAATATAACCGCCTTGACGGAGTCATCCATGGAGCAGGTCTTTTAGAAGATAAACTATTCAAACAAAAGACGACAAGCTCTTTCGGACGTGTATTTGATACCAAAGTGAAACCCCTTCGCGTATTAGCTGAACAGCTTCGTACAGACTGCCAGTTCGTCGTATTATTCTCAAGTATTGCTTCCGTATACGGCAACAAAGGTCAGACAGATTATGCTGCGGCCAACAGTGTACTGGATGATTACGCCAATGCTTTAAATAAAAGATTAAAAGGAAAAGTGATCTCTATCAACTGGGGACCATGGAAAGGTGCCGGAATGGTTTCTTCCACCCTTGAATCAGAATATGAACGCAGAGGTATTTCTATGATTCCATTGGATGAAGGGAAAGAAATCTTCCTTAACGAAATCAAATACGGAACGGAAAGCCAGGTGTTGATCATGTCAGGAAATAATTGGTAAAACACTGCATAAACTCAATATGAAAAAAACAGATGTTGCTGTAATTGGTCTATCCTGTGTCTTTCCCGGGGCACAGGATGCCAACACTTTTTGGCAGAATATTGTCAATAAAGTTGATTCTACCGAGCTCGCTCCGGCAGACCGGATAGATCCTGTTCATTTCAGTGATGCCACAAGTCCCGTTGACCGTTTTTACTGTCAGCGCGGAGGGTTTATCCCTGATTACACTTTCGATCCTACAGCATTTGGTATCTTGCCATTGGCCGTTGAAGGAACGGAACCTGACCATTTGCTTACCCTTGATCTGGTGCAGAAAGCCCTGGAAGATGCCGGCGTATTTCAAAAGAACATTTCTCTTGAAAAAACAGGAATTATCATCGGTAAAGGAAACTATACCGGTCCGGGAGCCACCCGCGCTATTGAAATTGTAAGAACCGGAGAACAGATTTCTTCGTTACTGCAGGAATTACTGCCTCATGTTTCTTCCGCAGATATTGAAAAGGTAAAACATGCTTTCCAACAGCGTAAAGGACGTTTTGCAGCCGATACCGCCATGGGATTAATTCCCAATCTCGTTGCTTCTCTTGTTGCCAACCGTTTCAATTTAGGAGGAGCCGCATTCACTGTAGATGCCGCTTGTGCATCCGCTTTGATTGCTGTAGACCATGCTGTACAGGAACTTCAGAGAGGTCGTTCCGATATCATGATCGCAGGAGGAGTCCACACAGGACAGAACGCTGCTTTCTGGAGTATTTTTGCTCAATTGGGAGCAATGTCCCGCCAGCAGCAGATCAAACCGTTCAGTATGGATGCTGACGGATTACTGATTGGTGAAGGTTGTGGTTTTGTAGTCTTAAAAAGATTGGAAGATGCCGTTCGTGATCAGGATAAAATCTACGCGGTAATCAAAGGAGTTGGGGTAAGCAGTGACGGTACCGGAACCAGCGTGATGAGTCCGGCTGTGAAAGGTCAGTTAAAAGCTTTGGAACAGGCATGGATCAACGCTGATTTAGATAAAAATAAAGTGGGATATCTTGAAGCTCATGGCACAGGAACACCTCTTGGAGATAAAACAGAACTTCAGACCTTAGCTCAGTTCTTCGGAAAAGAAGAAAATGCTCAGGCAGCGGGTATCGGATCTGTAAAGTCCAATATCGGGCATGCTATGCCGGCAGCCGGGATTGCAGGATTAATCAAAACCTGTCTGGCATTACACCATGATATTTTACCGCCAACCCTATACTGTGAAAATCCAACTTCGGATATGCAGAACACAAGGTTTGAACCGGTACAGGAAGCAAAAAACTGGTCAAAAACCGGACTTCCAAAAGTCGCTGCAGTAAATGCTTTCGGATTTGGAGGTATCAATGCACACGTGGTTCTGGAAGGCTATGATATGCCGAAAAAAGACCACGTACTGATATTAGCCAGACCTACACACGAAGAACTGCTTTCCGCATTACAAAATAATGAAACCGCCATTGGTGAAGGAGATTTCAGAGTAGCGATATTCGATCCAACGCCTGCAAGAATAGAAAAAGCCATTAAAATTGTTTCCAAAAATATCATCTGGAAAAACAAACAGGATATCTGGTACACCTCTACTCCATTATTAAAAGATGGTGGTAAAGTAGCCTTTGTATTTCCAGGCTTAGATGGTCTTGCAAAAGGTGAAGTGGAGACAGTAAGCCGTTATTTTGGATTGACAGCACCTATTGAAACAGAAGGTGAAGGTCTTTTAACCGATGCCTTAAACATTTTCAACAACTGCAGTATCCTTGATAATTCATTGAAAAAACTGGGAATTATTCCTGATATGAATGCAGGACACAGTTTAGGAGAATGGCTGGCAGGATATTCATCCGAATTAGCGGAAGCCAATTCTGTAAAAGCGTTAATTGATGTGCTCCACCCTGAAACATTTGAATTAAAAGATTCCAAGTTCATCGCCATAGGAGCCGGAATTGAGGTGATAAAACCTTTTATTACTGAAATTTCAAACCTTTATGTTTCCAATGACAACTGCCCTAATCAGGTGATTCTTTGCGGAAGCAATGCCGCTTTGGAGGAATTGGTTCCTTTGTTAAAGGCAAAACAGATTTTCCATCAGGTGCTTCCTTTCCAATCAGGATTCCACTCTCCTTTTATCGCAGATAAACTGGATGTGATCCTTGCGGGAATGGAAAAAGCGCAGTTCCAGCAGACAAAAATTCCACTGTGGTCTGCAACAACCTTAGAACCTTATCCATCAGATCAGGCAGCGATCAGAAAACTGAGTGCAGAGCATTTGGTTCAGCCTGTTCGTTTCCGTGAACTGACAGATACATTATACGAAGAAGGCGCAAGAGTTTTCATTCAGGTAGGTACAGGAGGATTAATAGGATTTATTGATGATACCTTAAAAGGAAAAGCCTTCAGTACGATTGCTTCCAGCGTTCCTACCCGTTCGGCATTGGCGCAGTTACAACGTGTAGTTGCTTCATTATTTGTAGAAGGGAAAACCATTGCGCTTGACTTTTTAGAAATTCAGAATCATACAAAAAGAGCATCAGGAAAAGGAATTAAGCTGGAATTAGGCTCGCCTATCATCCGTAATTTTAAAGAAGTGAAAGCGTTGGCTCAATCATTTGAGACCCCAAAACAATATACCGCAACAGCTTCAGCTATGGCCACCAAAAGCGGTCATCCGCTGGTACAGGCATTCCAGGACAACGTTGCCGATATGATCCGTATGCAGGAAGAAGTATTGACTTTATTCCAAAACCGTCCGGAGATTACGATCCAACGTCCTGCAGCTCCTATTGCTCCAAAAGCACCGAGAAGTACAACCTTCTCAAAAGACTTATATGTAACGCTTGAAAGTCATCCTTACCTGATTGACCACAGCCTATTGAGACAGCCTAAAGGTTGGGCTCATGTAGCAGATATGGAACCGGTAATTCCGATGACCATGATTTTTGAGCAGCTCGCAGAAATTGCAGAAACCGAAATTCCGGGAACACTGGTTCATAAAATCATGAATGTAAGTGTATTCCAATGGATGAACGTTGCCAAACCTTTCGAAAAAACCGTAAAAGGAGAATGGCGTTCACCGAATCACGCTTATCTTGATATTGAAAACTTTGCGAACGCAGAAGTAATTTTAAAATCCGCTTCAGTTCCAACACCAGCCTTCAATCTTTCCATCGGTAATCTTTTACCTATCGAAAGAACCCCTGAAGAAATCTATGACATGCATATGTTCCATGGAGATAAATACCAGGGAATTACTGAAGTTTCAGCCGTTGGAGACAAAGGAATTATCGGAAAAATAAAAGGTAACGGTGGTAAAGGTTCTTTATTGGACAATGCAGGACAGTTATTCGGACTTTGGCTTCAGCTTACTTTGGTAAAAGACCGTATTGCATTCCCTGTAAAGATCAGAGATATTGAATTCTTCGGTGATATGCATGACCAGGAAGGTATTTTTGAATGCACCTGTATGCTGACCGAACTTAATGATGAATTTGCCATCGCAGATATCATTCTGAAAAGAGACGGAAAAGTATGGTGCGCCATTACCGGCTGGCAGAACAGAAGACTGGAAATAGATGCTCCGTTATGGAATGTTTCCATGTCACCGCTGCACAACCGTCTTTCGGAAGAAATTGCTCCTGAAGTGTTCTTTTTCCATCAGGCGTATACAAGAGTCGCTTCATGGGATTTTATCCTGAAAAGATATTTCAACCAAACGGAAAAACAGCATCACCAGCAGCTATTACCCAACAAGAAGAAAAACTGGATGGTAAGCCGTGTAGCCGTGAAAGATGCTGTAAGAAATCTCCTTCGCCAGGAAAAAAATCATGCCTGCTTCCCGATCACGTTTGAAATTCGTTCCGATGAAGTAGGAAAACCTTACCTCATCAGTGATTTTACAGAAGATATTCATATTTCTTTAGCTCATAAAGGCAAAGAAGCCGTAGGAATCGCGAGATATGGAAAATCTGTAGGAATCGATATGGAACTGATGGAAGAACGCAGTTCAGGATTCTACGACATGGTATTTACCGACAACGAATTAACCTTATTAAAAGACAGAGATCAGGCAGAATGGACCACCCGTTTCTGGGTAGCCAAGGAAGCCTACGGAAAGTTCCTGGGAACAGGACTGAAAGGAAATCCTAAAGCCTTCGAAGTCGAACTTATAAAAGACGATCACCTGTGGATCAACAACATTGAAATCAAAACTATTAAACATAAAAATTATATTATCGGATGGACACTGTAAACGCAACATTAAAAATGAACCACGAAGAACTTTTTACTTTATTAAAAGGTTTTATTACTGAAGTGATAGGGGCTGAATTTGTAGAAGAGATGGATATTACTCCTGAAAGTTCATTCACCAAAGATCTTGAAATGGACAGCATCGAGATTGTCTCTTTCTCTGAAAAGATCAAAGCGCATTTTGGCGATCAGATCGACTTTACAGGTTGGTTATCTTCTATGGATCTTGACCAGCTGATCAATCTTGACCTTAGTATGATCATCAATTATATCTACGAATGCCAATAATCACTGTCAATAACAGACAAGTTCATATACAGGAACTCAACAAAGGAGCCGAACAAACCGTGGTACTGATCCACGGTATGTTCAGTAACCTGTCCATTTATTATTTTAATATTGCCCCTGTGCTGGCGAAGCATTTCCATGTGGTGATGTACGATCTGAAAAGTCACGGTATGAGTGAACGCTTTTTGGATGGGTACGATCTTGACAACATGTCATCCGATTTAATAGGTTTAATAGATCACCTTCAACTGGAAAAAGTACACCTTGTAGGCTATAGCTTCGGAGGTCTTATTGCGCTGAAAACAGCATTAGAATATCCAGACCGTGTAAATCAGCTCGTGGTGATGGAAGCTCCGGATCCTAAGGACGAAAAAGCCCGTAACATCATTGATGAATACAGCAAAGAATTTCTTGAGCATTACGTAGCCAATTTTACAGATACTACCAAAGTGCAGATGGGTAAAAGACAAATGGAAAAGAACCATCGTATGTATGAATTTCTCTTTAATCAGACCACCATTAAAGCAGATATGATCAGGGAAAAACATTTCCTTGGTGAAGCTGACTTCAAGGGATTGGAAACTTCCACTTTATTGCTTTATGGCGCTGATTCCAACTGCAGACCTACTGGTGAGTGGCTTCAGTCTCAAATCAGCCAATCTGAACTTGAATTAATCCAGGGCGATCATAACATTCCTATCCAGGAACCTCAGCTTATCGCTGAAACAATCGCTCAATTTTTATCTAAAATTTTAACACAAAACCATGGCTAAATTTGCATTTATAGTTCCTCCATTGACAGGACATGTCAACCCTACCTTAAGCATCGGTGCTACTCTGCTGGAAAGAGGACATGAAGTAGCCTGGATCAGCCTTGACCCAACATTGGAGGCTAAACTTCCCGAGGGAGGAAAATTATTACTGATCCAGTACGATCAGACCGACGAAGAAAAGAAAGAAAGTGAACAATATCTCGATATTATTTCCAAAAAAGTAGTGTATGGCATAGACAGTGTGAAGTTCCTGTACGAAGAGGTTCTTATTCCGCTGAACAGACATTGCTATAACGGTATTGTTTCATTATTAAAAATAGAGCAACCCGATTTAATTATCGGAGACCACCAGTTATTTGCTGCCCCTGTTGCCGCAAAGACTCTTGGAATCCCTTATGCCACTTCCGTTACCGCTCCGGCCGCCATTAAAATTATGAATGAGCTACCTAAGGTACACGAATGGGAAGTAAATCAGATCATTGAGCTACAGAAAGAACTGGGCTTTCAGGAAGAGCGTTCTCTGGCAACCTCAGACCTTTTAACACTTGTGCTGACCTCTAATTATTTCTTTGGTGAAATGGATGATCTGCCTTCTCAATATCAGTTCACAGGTCCCGTTCTTACCGAAAGACGTGTTTCATGTGAATTCGACTGGGAAAAGTTAAAAAGTAAAAACAACAAAAAGATTCTGGTAAGTATCGGTACTACCTTCGATCACGATCATAAAAAAGCTTTCTTCCAAAAGGTAATTGATGCCTTTAAAGATGAAGATTTAACCGTTATAGTGGTTTCCGATCCGCAGCTTTTCGAACAGTGGCCGGATAACTTTATGGTATATCAGCAGGTTCCTCAACTGGATCTGTTGCCTCATCTTGACAGTGTGGTGTGCCATGGCGGTCACAATACCGTATCCGAAACACTATCACACGGTATTCCTTTGGTAGTGATCCCGATTGCCTATGACCAATCGCACGTTGCAGGACGTGTAGTGCGTACAGAAGCCGGTGAACGTCTTAATTTTAACAGATTTAAAGGAAATCACCTGAGAGAAGCTGTACAGCAGATTCTGAATAACCCAAGCTACAAAGAAGCAGCCCAGAAAGTGGGACAGTCTTTTGTGGAAGCAGGAGGTTCAGCTACGGCAGCCAACTTACTGGAGCAAGCCATATTGAAAGCTTCAAAACCTGAAAAACCGTCTAAGTTTTTATTCGTAGTTCCTCCGTTTTTCGGACATGTGAGCCCTACTTTAAGTGTTGGAGCAAGTTTAATTGCCCGTGGCCACGAAGTAAAATGGTTCGGAATTACGCCTTTAGAC
This sequence comes from Chryseobacterium indologenes, assembly GCF_002025665.1. Classification (GTDB taxonomy): domain Bacteria; phylum Bacteroidota; class Bacteroidia; order Flavobacteriales; family Weeksellaceae; genus Chryseobacterium; species Chryseobacterium metallicongregator. Next base: position 3,489,648 of record NZ_CP018786.1, read on the forward strand.
AGCAAACATATTCCTGAAGGAGGTTCTTATTTCTATCCCGAAGAAGATCTTATTCCGTATCAGGAGGAAATTGCCCGTATTTTAAAAAGACAGGATGATGGCCCCGCATGCTCCGGACCTGAAGTAATGAAACTGGCACTGGAAGAAACCTATGTTCCTTTCGCTAAAATGATGATGCCGGGACTTACCAGACTGACAGAAAGCTGGATGCCCGATGTGATCGTGAATGACTGTATTACATTCGGAGGTGCTCTTTTCGCTCACAAACATAATATTCCTTGTGTAACCACTACTCCTGTTCCTCCGGATGTAATGGGAGATACAGAAAAAAGTGCCCCTAAAATCTGGGAATGGCAGCAGAACTTAATCAAAGATCTTCAAAAAGAAGTAGGCATTCATGAAGAAGGAATTTACATCCATTCTCATAAATTGAATATGGTCTTTACTTCACAAGCCTTTGCCGGTTTTGAAACCGTTCCGTCTCATATGAAATTCGTAGGTCCGGTAAAAGGCCGTCCGAATGATGCCCCATTCGACTGGGATAAGCTGAACGCTTCCACCACTCCAAAGATATTTGTATCATTGGGAACGCTGCTGGTAGATATTAGAAAAGCTTTCTTCGAAAAGATTATCGCTGCATTTAAAGACCAGCCGGTTACGGTGATTGCCGCTACTCCACCGGAAATCTTTGAAGAATGGCCGGATAATTTTATTGTGAACAGTTTCGTGCCTCAATCTGCAGTGATGCAGAGAATGGATATGGTGATCTGCCATGGTGGTTTCAATACCGTTAACGATACTTTTAGAAACGGATTACCGATGTTAATCACTCCTATTGCTTATGATCATTTCCATATTGCAAAACTGATCGAACAGGCAGGTTGCGGAATCAGTATCCGATACAAAAGACTTCGTGTAGATGCTCTTCGTGAAACTGCTTTTGAATTATTGGAAAATCCGAAATACAGAGCAGCCGCTCAGGAAGTCCGAAACACATTTACCCTTGCCGGAGGGAACGATAAAGCGGTAGAACTGTTAGAAAATTTTGTGCAGGAACATTCAACATTAGCTTCTGTATAGCCTATGAATCAACACATGAAAAGAAAATTGTTATTTGGTGAGCGCATGTTATTGGGAGACGGTACAGAACCCTTTAACGCGGTCATCCCGTTCAGACTGAGAGGTACTTTTACCTTAAAAGAGATCCAGCAGGCTCTGGCTCAAATTCAAAATAAACATCCATGGCTGAGAGCATTGATCAGCCATGATGAAAAAAATATTCCATGGTTTAATGTTCCGGAAAAACCTATTTCTATTCCTGTAAGAATCATCACCCGACAAAGTGAAAATCAATGGCAGGAAGAATCCAGGAGAGAATGGAACACCATTTTTAATTACGAAAAATTACCTTTGATCCGGTTTGTATGGATCAAAGGGGAAAACGTTTCTGACATGCTTTTTGCGTTCCATCATTGCTTATGTGATGGTGGTTCTGCAATGGCTTTTTTAAAAGAATTTCTTCTGGTACTGGATAATCCGGCTGCCGATATTGGAACAGAAAATCCAATCTTAGGCATTCAGGATGTTGTTCCCTCCCATATTCTGAACAGCCGCAGGCAGAAACTGAAAGCTAAGTTTATCGGAAGACTGGCTGCTACTGCAATCAAATGGATTCCGGTAGCTAAAAAAGTCGTTGAAAGACAGAACGACTACCTGATCCACTGGAAACTGGATGAAACCATCAGCAAAGAGTTAATTAATTACTGCAAATTCCAGGAAGTGACCGTCAATACATTTTTGAGCGCATCCGTATTGCAGGCATTTAAAAAAGTAAGAGGAGAAAAATCCTTCAACAAAGTTTCCTGTCCGGTAGATATCAGAAGATTTGCCAATCAGATTAAAGAAGATCATATTTTCGCTTTCGGGCTGATGATTGTGGTTTCTTCTGATGAAAAGCTAAGTTTTGAGGACAATCTAAGGACAATGCAGAAATCTGTGGAACAAAAGACCTCAAAGCTGAATCCTTACATTACAATGATGGTGATGGAATCCGGGCATGATGCACTGAAGAATTTTACCAGGCTGTTAAAAAACGGAAAGTCATCCAATGACTGTATGTTTTCCAATCTGGGACGGATACAGATTCCTCATGAATACAAAGAGTTTACGGTGGAGACGATTTTCAGTCCGTCAGTCATTGGTCCATTAGGAAATACAACGACTCTTGTCGTCTCTACTTACCGTGGAAAAATGGATTTTTCATTCATGGGAAGCGAAGGATATTTGCCTTACACCCATGCTCTGGCAGTCCGTGAGGAGGTGATGCAGATTATACATTCACAACTGAAACAAATGGCAGTATCATGATCAAAAGACCTTTAATGATGGTGGAAAGGATCATGTATGTAGATCCTGAAACGCCTTTAAACTGTGTTTATACAGCAAGAATCAATGGAGAGATTCCCGAAGAAAATTTTAAAACAGCTTTAGTAAGAATTCAGCAGAAACACCCGCTGCTGAGAGCCAACATTGATCATAGCAACGGACGATATCCTTTCTTTATGGGACAAAGAGATATCGAACCCATTCCGCTTCGTATTGTAGAGCGAAAAACGGATGAGGATTGGTTCAAAGAATCTGAAAAAGGATGGTTCCAACTTTTTGAAACTCCTAAAAAACCATTGGCGGAAGTAGTCTGGGTAAAAGGACAGAACACTTCCGAAATCCTTTGGATCATGCCTCACTGTATTTCTGACGGAACTACGGGAGTAACTTTAATGCGTGAACTTTTGAGTTTACTGGATAATCCTTATGCTCCTTTAATTCCTTATGTTGCTTTTGAATCTGTTGATGATTTTCTTCCTTCGGATTTTAATACGGGAATTAAAAAATACAAAGCCAGTCTTTATCTGCTGTTTGCCAAAATTTTCTTTGCCATCCAGCGAAAAAGTAAAAAGAGAAACATAGGAAAAAACTACGCGATTCACTGGAAAATGACACCGGAAGAAACCCAGCAGATCACTGAAAAATGTAAAGCCAACGGAATCTCTGTACATGCTTTACTGTGTTCTTCTGTAATGCAGGCATTCCGCGATGTTCAGGGAGACCGTGCCAAAGGTAAGGTGATCAGCCCTGTAGACGTGCGTCATTTTATTCCGGAAATTAAAGAAGATCATTTATTTGCTTTCGCTCCAACGGTAGAGCTTTCTGTGAAGAAAGACAACAAGAATGTGATGAGCAATGCCAAAGAAATCAAAAGGAATCTCATTGAGAAAATCAGTAAAATGGAAGCCCGTGAACTCCTGTGGATGGGCGAACATATGCATCCCATTGTGGAACGCATGATCCATATGCTGAAATCCAGCGAAGGCGGACATGATGTAACCTTATCCAATATGGGAAAGGTCAATATCCCGAATGATTATAAAAATTTCAATCTGGAAACGGTATTCAGTCCTACTGTGGCTTTCCCATGGCTGAACTCAAATACCTTAGTCACCAGTACGTACAACCAGCAGATGGACTTCACCTTCATGTCCAATGAAAATTTTCTTCCCAAAGAGGAAGCTCATCTGATAAAAGATAAAGCCATTGAGCTTTTGACCACCTCTCTATGAAATTTAAAATAAAACCTCCGAAGCCTAAACCTATAAAGAAAACCACCCTCAAACGCTTTCTCATTAAGCGTACGATTTATTATGTCCTTCCGAATGTATTTTTTAATTTCATTATTGCTTATGCCAGTTTCAAAGAATTAGGCTACACGCATTTTTTCTCTGGAACCCAAAATCTGGCCCGTCTTACCCTGCCAATGGCCATTTTCCTTCCGGTGGTCCTTACCATTGATATCATCAAAAGAGTAACGGATGCCGCCAGTCAGGAAGCCATAGAGTTTACCGTAGATGAACAGCTGAATATAAAAAAACTGATGACCAGACTAAGCATCTTACATGGTTTGATTACAGGACTATTGGTATTATCCCTGCTCTTTATCGGGCAGTATAATTTCTCAAAAGATTATAAGCTGGACGCTACAGCAATGGCTTTGGTCGTGGGAACATTGGCAGGAATTCTGTCGGTAATTTTTGTATATCTCCCGGTTTGGAGGTTGAGAAGATGGATGTGCAAAGTCGCATCAGTACCTGCAGAGGTAAACCCTTGATTTTTGGTTAAAAAACAACTACAGCACTGTATATCATTTAATTAAAATCAAAAAAAAAGATAACGATACCCGGATGATCATGATATCACCGGGTATTTTCATGCACAGACTGTCTTAATTTTTTTCTTTAAAACTAGATATTTGGTAAATTTTTTATATTTATATCAATAATTTACAAGAATTCTTCTTGGACAGAATGACTAACAATGTATGTACAAAATAACGGACCAGTTAAAGAATATAGGATTCAGTATCAATCGTTTAGATTACCTTATCAATAGAAATAAAAACAAAAGAGAATTCAATACCCTGGAATATTTTTGTATCTATATCATTCTGGAAGATATCCAGTTAACGATAGACAATGTTCCTTACCCATTAAAAGGGGGAAATATTGCTTTCGTAGGACCACAAAAAAAAATAGTTTTTGGAGAAACCAAAAGATCGGATGTGTATTCCATTGCTTTTTCATCCAGTTTTTATGAAAGATCAACCAAAGACAGCCTTTTTATCAATTCGCAGCTTTTTTATAATTATAATTCTGAAATATTTATTGCTCCTTTCTTCAATGCAGAACAGATGAGGGTAATATTCCTGGAACGCATGGAAAGTTTCCGGAAAAAAGACGAAAGCCTGTATATATCTGCTGCCCATAATGCCATTGAAAGGCTGATGCTGGATGCCCTTTTACATATTCCCACCGAAGAAATCAAAAAGGACATCAAATTTGACTATATGTACTATGTAAACCGGTTTAAAGTTCTTTTACAAAGAGATTACAAAAAGGCAAAGAAAGTGGCTTATTATGCAGAAGAACTTAATATTTCTTCAAGGAAACTTACCGAGATGACAGAGTATGTACTGGGCAAAACAGCCAAGCATATCATCATTGAAAAACTTATTATTGAATGCCGAAAAGCACTGAATTTTTCAAATTCCACCATCTCTGAAATATCTTACGAACTGGGTTTCAGCAATGAAGGAAATTTTACCAATTTTATTAAAAAACATACCGGAAAAAATCCCTCAGAAATGAAATAATTTGTATATTTACATAAGTAACCTTTTGGGGAAAAATACAGGTTATATGCTTGCAAAGTACATTATATTCATTTTGTTCTATTTTGCTATTACAAAATCATTTGCCCAGGCAGCAGACGGTTTAAGGCTTAATGTAAGGCTTTATCCGGTACAGATGCTCGCTATAGGCTCAGGATTTTCGGACGATGGGAATGAGTCTTCCTTCCGGGAGGTTCAGTCTGTAACCATCTCAAGTCCGACAGGGTTTCAACTGAATGCAAAATATAATGAATATCGCAGTACAATCGGTAATTCCGAAAGCAACCGAGAAAAGTTTGAAGAATATCCTCTTATCAACCATTCTAAAGGAGTGGTTCAGGAGCAATATCCTATCCAACATGAGATTGAAAATGCAATGGAAAATTTAAGCGTTAACAGAAGTGACGACGAAAATTTTTTAATATTAACTCTAATTTCTCAGTAAAAAATTAAGCAAGGCCTGAAAAAATAACTATGCAACGAATAACAATCTTGCAATTTATTCATTCCCTATATATTAAGTAAAATTAATGTTTAAGATTAATAAAACATTCTTTTTACTTTATGGTGATTTTATCAGCATTTAAAAGATACTTTTTATGTAGTTATTCATAAAAAGTACTGATTGGTGCGTGCCTGTTTCTCCGTAAAAATTCACAAATAATAAGTATCTTTTCACAAAGGTCCTGATGTTCTTTGTATTTACCTTTGCATCCGCAATTTTAAAAAAAATTAATACAAAAAAACGTCTTTAACCTTATGAAAAATTTTATCTTAGCATCTTTTGCTATCTTTGGATTCTCAACATTACAAGCACAAAATGTAACACTAAATGTCAGACTTAAGCCCATCCAGACTCTTGTTGTTAACAACGCTCAAAAAGTCGTTAATTTAGACTACATCACTAAAGATGACTATGCCGACGGTGTATCTTCTGTAAACGCAGATCACTTAAGCATTTACAGCACAGGAGGATTCCAGGTAAAAGTAAAAGGAGGTAACGATGTATTAGAGTATGGAGGTAAAAACATCCAGGCTAACAGCATCCAGATTAAAGCAAGCGCAGGTTCTGACGCTGTAAACGGTGCTCAATATGCTCAGAACGTACAGTTATCTACTAACGAAGCAACTTTGGTAACTTCTTCTACCGGAGGAGTAGACAAAAAAATCAACATTGAATACACAGGAGCCGGAGGTAACACTTACCTGAACAATTATATTGCCGGACAGGATCCTACAGTATACACTACTCAACTTACGTATACCATTATTTCTCAATAATAGCTATCATTTTGTAATGATAAAGTGTTGTACCTACCACAGCACTTTATCAACACTTAAAAACTAATCTCCGTCATGAGCAGACTTTCTCTTCTCCTTTTCAGTCTTCTTTTCCTATCCTCTTTTCACGGATATGCACAAACAGGGGTTTCGGTTTCACCGCCAAGACTGTACTTTGAGTCAGGAAACGGAAACAGCAATACCCAGACCATAACGGTAACGAATGTAAGTGCCAAAAATTCTCTGGATCTTGCCATAAGTTTGGGAGACTGGGAATATGACGGCAAAGGTGAGAATGTAACGTATCCCGCCAATACGCTTCCCACTTCCTGCGCAAGTTGGGTTTCGGTCAAAAAAGAAGAGAATTACTTCACGCTGGCTCCGGGAGAAAAAAAAGATATTGAGGTAACTCTTACCGTTCCGAATGCGCTTTCAGACCAGCTGGCTACCCATACGGCAGTTCTGTATGTAAGTCAGATGAATCCGGTAGATGATGTGGATCATAAAGGAGCGAATATCAAAGTAAGCATCCGCTCAGGAATCAAATTATTCCATAAGCTGCCTGCCGCCAAAACGAAAAAACTTGAAATCCAGAATCTGGTATACGGAAAAACAACCAATACAGTCAACCTCTTTTTTGAAAATCAGGGCGATATATGGGGTGACGGAAAAATATACACCGACTTTGTGAATACGCAAACCGGAAAAAAAGTATCTCTGGATCCGGTTATCTTTTACACCATGCCCGGAAATAAAAGGGAGATGAATATCCCTCTTCCGGCAAGCCTTGAAAAAGGAAAGTATACCGCTTCTGTAATGATTGATTATGGAGACAACAACAATCTGGAATTAGGAGAATTAAGTTTCAGCTATGAATAGTAAAAAATTCTTCTATTTCTTTCTGTTGGTTTCCCTGAACTGCTTTTCACAGGTCAATTACAACTCATGGGTAAACAGTTATCTGCAGATTAATTCTTACAGCGGAAATACCAATCCTGATGCTTATACCTTTACTCTGGCTGGTAATGGAGCGTTTAATATTCCTTACTGGAAAATATCCATGAAGCTGAAACAGCCTATCACTTCTACTGACGGAAACTATACGATGCCTGCCAGCAAAATATCATTTCAGCCGGTTTCCACTTCAGGACAGGCTTATCCGGGACCTGTACCCACGATTCCTCAGATCGGAATGCCGCTGAATACTTTTCTTCAGGCCAACCAGGAAGTCTTTTTAATTCCTCAATCCAATGCAGCGTTGTACAATCAGCCGCCACAACCCAACGGCTATTATAACCTGCAGGTAAAATACAGCCTGACCGTTATGGGAGGATCTTATCTGGGAAGCTACCCTTCCTGGACCAGATTTAACGCTCCGGTACAGTTTACAGCGTATGACCAGTACAACAATATTATCGGCAGAGGAGATCACATTTTTCAGTTCCACATCGGACCACTCAGCGGAAGTCCGACCGATGTACCCGAAATGTCGCTTCAATTTTCCGCAAAAGCAGTCAACGGATCACTGGAATTCAAAAGTATGTCGGATTATGTCAACGGAGTAAGTGTCACCTATTCCAATGGACTGATTGTAAAAAGCAATACCAATTACCAGATCAAATTACGTTCTCTTCAGGGGCAGTTCAGCTCTCCGGCCGGAAACTACATTCCTTTAGGAACCGTAAAAATGAATCTCATCCCCGTTTCGGGAAACACAGGTAATGTATATCCTATCCTGCTGAGTGCTTCTCCACAGCTTATTGCAACAGGAGGCTCAACCGGAAGCTCCAGCCTGTATTACGATATCCGATATTCCACCAAAGCTAATGATGAAAGGCTGATTAATGCCAAATCGGAAGAATATTCCACCACCCTTCAATACGAGATTATCCCCCAATAACCATGCTTCAAGACCTGTTCAAAAAAATCTTTTTCATTTTTTTGATTTCGTTCCAGATATGGATTCCGGCACAAAGCAGTTCCGGAATAAGTCTTGATATCCGCAATGAATCCAGAACAGATAAAGCAGGTATTCTGGATCTGATCATCGTTCTTGACAATCAAAGCACAAATGATTTCAAAGGAAAAGTAAACATGACGATTCCTAAAGGCTTCAGAAATATTTCAGGAAACCAGCTTCAGGTCGAAATGAAATCCGGGGAGCATCTTTTTCTTCCTGTAAAGATCGTGGTCAGCAACAATGCTGTTTCAGGAGAATCCCGCCTGGGCTTCCGTCTTTCAGACCAGCAGAATAAAACAATGGCGGAAAAAGAAATACCCTACACCGTCACTGAAAATAATGCCATGCGCATCACAGCAGAAAACCCTCTGATCTATGTGAATAAGGCTACCGATTCGGTAGAAGTAAGGGCAAGAGTTTCCAATCTTGGGAACAGAAAGCAGCATGTAACAGTTGTATTTAAAATCCCCGAAGCAGAACAAGGAAATGCTTTTATAGAGAAAACAGGAAGTATTGGCGTGCAGAAAGATTCGGTATTTGTATTCCGTTTTCTGCCTTCCAGAATCAGATCCCGCAGCACTCAGATTTCCGTCAATATTGCAGGCTTCAGGGAGCCGGACAGAGAAATATTCGGTAACACCAGTGTTTCCATCCAGAACGTTTCTTCGGTACAGCGTTATGAGGATCTTGAATCTACCGCCTTTTCAAATTTCACCAAGAATACCATCACGGCAAGCTACAGACATGCCGGGGAAAATCTGGATATGTATCAATTGGTAGGTTCCGGAGGTTTCAATCTTCCGTCAGGATATATTTTCATCCGGGGGAATATCTATACCATGACGAATCAGAGCGATCCTGTTGTTAACAATACCTATCTGACCTATCGCCGCGAAAACAGTGAATTCACCATCGGAAACATCAACAAAATGCTGGAACTTTCCCTGTTCGGAAGAGGGCTGGAATATGCCTACACTTCTCCCGATAAGGATACCAAAATTGAAGCAGGTTTTGTAGATCAGACCTATAGCCTTATAGAAAGAAATTCATTTCTGAAGTATGGCTACGGGTTCTATACCAGAGGAACTCTTGGAGCCCAAAATGCGTCCCGCAATATCTCCGGAACATATATTTTCAGGGATGATCCTTATGAAAAAGCCAGACATCATGTAGCCGGAACAGATCTTCAGTATGCTTTCGGCAAAGACTGGAAAACCAATACCAAGGTGTATGGCGGACTGAGTTTCTACGAAAACAACCAGCCCGCTAAGCCTTCATTAGCTTTGGAATCCCAATATTCAGGAATGATAAAAAAGGTCAATCTGAACGGAAATTATTTCTACAGCACCGATTATTACCCTGGAAACAGAAGAGGAATTTTACAGATCCAGCAGAATTTTTCTACCATGATTTTCAAAGACCATTATGTATATGCCAACATTGTGGCTTCTCATTTTTCGCCTAAGTTCTACTTTTACGACAACACTCTGAATTCAAGCAATATAAGACTGGACACAGGAATCAATTTCCCTAAAAAAGGGAATTTCGGGATGGGACTTGGGTATCAGTATCAGGAAGAAAATTCCAACTCTTATAATAATTTCTTCAATGCCCAACCTCATGAGAACACCAAACAACTTAAAGCACAACGTTTTACAGAATATCTTACCTGGCTGAGCCCGGATAAACAGCATACCTCTATCCTGAGCATGGAGACAGGATGGGTACAATATCCGGACAACAACAAACAGCAGTTCCAGATGAAAGTAAGTGGAACCTATGGCTACAAATGGCTTACCGTGAACGGGATCTATCAGCATGGAAGCTACTTCCTTTCTGAATATGCTTTTTCAAAAATGATGAACCAAAGCACGCCCTACGAAAAGCTTTCCCTTTCTGCTTTTGTCAATAAAAACTTCTTCAACCGTCAGCTGAATGTCACTTCAGGGGTTTCTTATACGGATGATGTTCTGTACGGAAAATCGCCTTCCGGTTTTATGAACCTGAAGTATTCAAGGGAAAAATATGCCCTGTACCTGAACTCTTCCTACTTCAGTTATACTGCAGGAAGCTTCACCAATAATCTGTTGACCGTGGAAGCTGGTGTGACTGTCAACCTTAGAAACAGCACCCTGGATCCGGGTAAAAAAGGGAACATCAAAGCATTCGTCTATTATGACCTGAACGAAAATAATATCTATGATGAAGGCGACAAAGAAGCGGCAGGTTACCTTATTATGCTCAACAATATTTCATTTAAAACCGACCCTTCAGGTTCTATCAGTTACCGTTCTATCCCTTACGGAAAGTATGCCCTGAAACAGGTGATCCAGCAAGGCTGGTATTATGATGAAACCGAATTTACCGTAGACAAGCACCACTACTCTTTTCAGATTCCCCTTCATCAAAACGGAACGACCCAGGGAAAAGTAACCTACGATTTTGATTCCAAAACCGCAGTAGATTTCACCCCAAAAACCGGAGGTATCCTGTTCAATATTTACCGCAATGAACAGTTAGTACATCATATTATCACCGATGATAACGGAGAATTTGCCTCCTTCCTGCCCTCCGGAAATTACAGAATTGAACTGAACAAAAACTCCCTGCCTGCCAATACCTACTGTGAACATTCTACTAATACTTTCAAAGTAGAAGCCGGGAAAATAGTGCAGCTGGAGTCTTTTGTGATTAAGGTAAGGGAGAAGGTGATTAGGGTGAAGAAGTTTGGGAGTTAACAAGCCGTTATTTCTTTAAAATTCTCAGAAGATTATAAGCTGGATACTAAAGCAATGATTGCCGTGGTTGGGACATTGGCTGGAATTCTATCTGTAGTATTTTCTGGTTGTGGAGATGAATGTGTAGTGGAGTATAGCTATCCGAAATATATCTTATAGAAAATTTATTATTATAATCTTGGTTCTAAAGTGTTTTAAAGCAGAAAATCTTTTATTTATAGCAGGTTTTTACTAAGTTTGTCTTTTACAAGTGATTTTTTAAAAGACGATAACCTATACTATTAAAAACACCTAATGCCATCAAACTTTTTATTCCTAGAATTAAGATATCCTGAATTATTTACAATTTGTGAATTATCTGAAAAGCTTATCCATATAGACCCCAGTTCATCGCTTTCAAAATCCAGACTTTTTTCTGAAAAGTTATCTCAACTTATTTGGGATTTTGAAAACCTAGGATCTTTTGAAGGTAATCAACTTTATCGTATTAATCAATTATTTTATCTAGATATTATCCCTGATATCGTAAAAGAACTACTTCATACTATTAGAAAGTCTGGGAACAAAGCCAGTCATGATGGAAGTGGATCCTATTCTCAAGCTTTATCTATACTTAGAAATTGTTATCAACTTGCCAGATGGTTCTATGAAACATATGAAGATGAAAGCTTTGAAGAAATAGAATATAAACTACCTATAGATAATCAAAAGATTAGTATAGAAAAACTTACTACCCAGCTTGAAAAATTATCTCAAGAAGTTGTAAACTATAATTCTAAAATAGAATCTATTAATGCAACACCTGAGCTCATAAAGGAAAGAAAGAGAAGATCTGTAAATAACGCAAGAAATATTGACAAAACTGAAAGTGAAACACGAGAGTCTATTGATGAAAAGTTAAGGTTAGCAGGTTGGGAATGTGATACCAAGATTCTTAACTTTAAGAAGAATAAATCATTGCCAGAAAAAGGAAAAAATAAGGCAATTGCAGAATGGCCATGTGATGGAAAATGGGCAGATTATGCATTGTTTATAGGAAAGGAACTTTATGGTATTGTCGAAGCTAAAAAATATTCTACTGATATATCCACAGATTTATATCAATCCAAAAAATATGCTGAGCTAATAAAACCTCATGAAAGTTTTATCTTTTTAGGCAATTGGGATTCATATAAGGTTCCATTCTTGTTTTCAACAAACGGGCGGAATTACCTTGAACAACTCAAAACTAAAAGCGGAATTTGGTTTCTTGATATTCGAAATAACAGAAATCAAGCACTTGCTTTAAAAGGATGGTTTTCTCCACAAGGCTTAATTGAACAATATAAAAGAAATATTGATATAGCGAATATTCGCTTACAAGACAGTGAATATAGCTACCTCCAAAATTCAAATGGGTTAGGATTAAGATATTATCAAATTGAGGCTATAAAAGCTGTAGAGGATAAAATTATTCAGTACCCTTATGATAAACGTTCATTATTAGTTATGGCTACTGGTACAGGTAAAACCAGAACTACTATTGGCCTAGCATACCGTCTCATAAAGTCTGATCGTTTTCGGCGTATATTATTTTTAACTGATAGAAAATTACTTGCATCTCAGGCTTTAGGTAGCTTTAAAGACAATAAAGTGGAAGATATTAATACTTTTTCAAATATTTACAAAATTGAGGAAATGAAAAATGTATTTCCTGAGATGGAAACAAGATTACATTTTGCTACAGTTCAAAGTATGGTAAAAAGACTTTTCTACAATGAGAACCCTTTACCTATTGATACTTATGACTGTATTATTATTGATGAAGCTCACAGAGGATATACTCTTGATCTTGAAATCAGTGAGGAAGATCTTAGCTTTAAAGATGAAAACGATTATATAGGACAATATAAAAAAGTAATAGAATATTTTAATGCCTATATTATTGGGCTTACAGCTACTCCAGCGCTTCATACAACAGAAATATTTGGTAAACCTGTACATAATTATTCATATAGGGAAGCTGTAATAGATGGTTATCTGATTGACCATGAACCTCCATATATTATTAAAACTCAATTAAGTGAAAATGGAATATTATGGGAGAAAGGAGAAAAACCTAAAGTTTTAAACCCTGAAACAAATACAATAGAAGAGCTTGCTGAATTAGAAGATGAATTACATATAGAAATTGAGCAATTTAATAAAATGGTTATTACAGAACCATTTAACAGAGCTGTTATCAAAGAACTTATTCAGCATTTGGATCCTGAAAGTGATGAGAAAACATTAATTTTTGCTGCTAATAATCAACATGCAGATTTAATAGTGAAAATTCTTTACGAAGAATATGGAAAAATAGGAATCGACGCTCCCAATAATGCGATTAAAAAACTAACAGGAATAGTATATGAAGTAGAAAAATTGACCACAGAATTTAAAAATGAAAAATTTCCATGTATTGTGGTAACTGTGGATCTATTAACCACAGGAATTGACATACCACAAATTACCAATCTTGTTTTCTTACGTCGTGTACGCTCAAGAATTTTATTTGAACAAATGTTGGGAAGAGCAACCAGACTATGTCCAGAAATTGATAAACAGTATTTCAGAATCTTTGATGCCGTAAGAGTTTATGAAGCGCTTCAAGATTTCACCCAAATGAAAACAGTTACTAATCCTTCTATGTCATTTCAGAAACTTATAGAAGAACTGGAATATATTGAAAAACCAGAACGTGCCAGATTACAATTGGAACAGATTGTGGCTAAGCTTCAACGCAAAAAAAAAGATATTGAAGATTACGGTTTAGAAAACTTTATGTATATGACAAAAGGAGAAACACCAAATGATTTTATAAGAAATCTGTTGGTTATCGAAAATACAGATATACAAAAAGTATTGACAGGATATGCTACTTTATGGGAGTTTTTAGGTACAAGAGTTTCTGAACCAAAGAAACAATTTGTCTCAGATCATGACGATGAAGTTATAGGTATTAAGAGAGGATATGGAAATGCTGAAAAACCTGAAGATTATATTCAAAGTTTTAAAAAATTCATTAATGAGAATCAAAACGTAATATCAGCAATAAAAATTATTTGTACAAAACCAGCTGAACTTGATAGAAAATCACTTAAAGAATTAAAGCTACTTCTTGATCAAGAAGGTTTTAACATTCCAACATTAAATGCAGCTTGGAAAAATGTGAAAAATCAAGATATTGCTGCCGATATTATTTCTTACATTCGCACGTTGGCTTTAGATGCTGTTTTGGTAAGTCATGAAGACAGAATTAAAAATGCGATCAATAAGGTAAAAGCTATGAAGCCTTGGAATAAGCATCAATTAAAGTGGATTGAACGTTTTGAGAAACAAATACTTTATGAAGATATTTTTGACCGTGACTATATCAATCAAACTTTTAGAGAAGATGGCGGAATTCCAAGAATTCAAAAAATTTTCAATAACGAACTGGAAGAGATGATTGGAGTTTTAAATGAACATTTATTCACAGCCTAATTTCTAAAAACAAATTAATTTTCTTTAAAATAAGAGAAATTTAAAGTATAAAAATAAACTGAAATAAAAATGAGTGCACAGGAAATCGCTAACAGATTATGGAACCTCTGTAATGTTTTGCGTGATGACGGAGTAACATATCATCAGTATCTAAACGAACTTACATACATCCTATTTCTAAAACTAAGCGAAGTAAAAGGATTTGAAGATCAAATTCCTAAAGAATATCATTGGAATTATTTCGTCAATGAACATGATAATGCTGAAGCATTTTCAAAATACCGTGAATTTCTAGCAACTGTAAGCAATAAAACAGAAAGCCCTAGCATCAAAGAGATTTATAGCAATGCTTCTACAAGTTTACGTAAACCAGTTAACTTTAATTCATTGGTAGTTGCTATCAATCAGCTTGATTGGTATGAAGAAAATGACCGTGATGTAATGGGGGACATATACGAAAGTCTTCTTGAAAAAAACGCAAGTGAGAAAAAAAGCGGAGCGGGACAATATTTTACTCCACGACCTTTAATCAATGTTATGGTTGATCTAATGGCTCCTAAAATAGGAGAACGATGGACGGATCCTGCAGCAGGAACTTTTGGATTTATGATCTCAGCAGATCATTATCTGCGTGAAAAAACAGATAGCTATTATCATCTTTCTGAAAAAGAAAGAAAATTCCAAAAGTATGACGCTTTTTCAGGTGTTGAATTAGTACCCGATGCTCATCGTTTAGCATTGATGAATGCCCGATTGCATGGAATGGAAAGTACAATTCATTTGAATGATACACTCACAGAATTTGGAAAGAGTCTAAAAAACTTTGATGGAGTGTTAGCTAATCCACCATTTGGAACAAAATTAGGAGGGGAAAAACCTACCCGAGATGACTTCACATTTTCAACTAGCAATAAGCAGCTTAACTTTTTACAACATATATACAGAAGCTTAAAGAAAGATGGAAAAGCAAGAGCAGCTGTTGTATTACCTGATAATGTTCTCTTTGAAGACGGGGATGGACAAAAGATACGTCGTGACTTGATGGATAAATGTAATCTACATACTATTTTACGCTTACCAACAGGTATTTTTTATGCAGCAGGAGTAAAAACAAACGTACTATTCTTTACTCGTGGGAAAACCGAAACGAATAATACACAAAGCGTTTGGTTCTATGATATGCGTACTAATGCTCCAAACTATGGAAAACGCACTCCTTTTACAAAGGATGCCTTTGACTGTTTTGTAAAAGCCTATACCGGAGGTATTGGTATTGATAAAGTAGAAAAAGATTTTGATGGAATTGTATCTGATGAAAAAAGAAAATCCATACAAGATGAAAGATGGCAATGGATTTCCCGTGAAGAAATCGAAAAAAGAAACTATAATCTAGATTTAGGACTAATTACAGATAATAGTTTAAGTAAAGATAATGATTTTGGAGAGCCTATAGATATTGCAACAAAAGCTTTATTAGAATTACAAAGCATTACGGAACATTTGAATGCAATCATTAAAGAATTGAAATAATGGCTAGCAGAGGGGATATAAAAATTGAAGAAGTTCAACCCGAATTAATGAAAAATTGGTTGAAATTAAATTTTAATGAAACTATTGATAAATCTGGAAGATTTGTGAAATTGAAATCAAAAGATTATTTTGAAAAAGGAAACTTTCCTGTGATAGATCAAGGTGATAAATTTATCTCAGGCTATGTAAATAATGAAAATTTACTGTATCAAGGTGAATTACCTGTTATCATTTTTGGAGATCATACAAGAAATGTAAAGTTTATAAACTTTACATTTGCAGCAGGAGCAGATGGAACTAAAATTCTAAAACCAAAATCATTTTATAATCCTAGTTTCTATTATTATTATTTTAAAAGTTTACGTATACCTGATCTCGGCTATAGTAGGCACTCGTCAATTCTAAAAGATATTAAGTTTCCTTTACCACCCTTAACTGAACAAAATAATATTGTAGAAAAACTTGATTCTTTATTTGGACAACTAGAGAATATAAAAGGTAAAATTCACAATTTAAAAATTACTTCAAACAAATTTACTCAATCCTGTTTAAAAAATCCTAAGCAAAAAGAATGCTATAAATACCAAAAGATAGGTCAATATTTAGAAGAGTGTACAGAAAGAATTGGAGAAAATTGGAAAGGTATTAGGTTAGTAGGCGTTTCGGCCAAAGAAGGTATAATAGATCTGAGAATTGGTCAAAAAGATTCTTTTGAAAAGTATAAAATTGTTAAAACTGGAGATTTAATATATAATACAATGAGAGTTAATATAGGATCTATTGCAATTTACGAAGGAATTGAAAATGCATTAACGAGTCCAGATTATGTTGTATTTAGAGTAAAAAGGCACGTTTCACCACAATTATTATTGAATTATTTAAAATCAGAACAAGGTTTATTAGAAATTGGTACTAATACAAAAGGAAGTGTAAGAGCTAGACTATATTTTAGCGCCTTGTCAGAAATAAAAATGCCCATTGCTCCTGTTCAAATCCAATCCTTAGCCGAGAAATTTTTAAAAGAGTTTAGTAACAGTTTAAAAAAAATACATAGAATAGAAAAGGTGACTCTTGAAAGCCTTTCGAGAGCTATTTTAGTGAAGGCATTTAAAGGAGAGCTTACGGAACAATTAGATACTGATGAAGATACAAAAGAATTTTCAAATGATAATTGAAACTAATTCTAAAAGAAATAAAATAATATGAAAATTAAGTCTCTATGGGTTTCTGAATATAAGAACTTAAAAGATATAAATCTAGTATTCAACTCCAATCTCATTACTCTTTTAGTGGGAAAAAATGGATTAGGGAAATCTAATCTAATAGAAATATTAGCATTAATCTTTAAAAATTTGGACTTATTTAATAATGTTGATGACTTCATTTCTTGGACTTATGATACTAAAAACAATTTTCAATTTATAATTAATTATGAATGTTATCAAGATGACATACTAATCAAATGTAATGAAAAACAATTTTCAATTAGTACAAGATCAATTAACTCTACTAATAATACAGAATTCTCAATTATCCCTTTTAAAGACTTCCTTAAAGATCGGAGTATTAGATATATACCTAAATACATTATTGGATATTATTCAGGAGAGAATAAGAGAATTAAAAGTATAATCAAAGAACATGAAGATAAACAAAAAGAAATTCTAAAAACTTTTCAAAGAAATAAGAAAGAGGAAAAGGAAGAAGGTTTAAGAAAATTGTTTTTCACTGAAAACTATCATAGCCAATTATTAATACTAACATTAGTTTTATTTAGAGGTCATTCAACTTTCAAAAGCAAAATAGATGATTTGTTTATCAATTACATTGGCATTGAAAGTATTGAAAATTTCACAATTCTTTTTAATAATCCCGATTGGAATTATAAAAACATTGATGGAAAGAATAAAGGAATGGAATATTTAATTTCTAATATAAATGACAAAGAATATATTAAAAATCCATTTTGGAATCTTAAAGGTAAAATAGACAGCCTTTTAACACGCTTTTATAATCATCAGATTGATAATAGTGTTGAGCCTATTTATTATGATAACGAAGGAGATGATAAAAGAAATTTTGTCAACGAATTTTTACTATTTGATAAAATAGTATTTGAAACTTTTATCACAGAAATTATAGAGTATTATCCCCATCCAGTTGATTTTTTTGATGCTATTGAATCAGCTGTGATAGTTGATATTTTACATTCTATAACTTTTGAGGTAAAAAAGAAAGATATAAAAGATTCAATTAGGTTTGATCAATTAAGTGAAGGGGAACAACAGTTATTGACTGTACTTAGTCTACTTTTAGTTGTTAGCACTGATGAGTGCTTATTCTTGCTTGATGAACCAGATACTCATTTAAATCCAGAATGGCAAAGAGATTATATCGAACTTTTGAGAAAGTTTAATACAAATGATTTTAATAGTCACATTTTTGTAGCCACTCACAGTCCTTTGATTGTCCAAAGTTCAATAGATTCAGAAATTCTTCTGCATAGAAAAGAAGGTGACGAAATTATTATAGAAGAATCTGAAATTGAATTTGATACTTGGCGAATTGATCATGTTTTAACAAGCAAATATTTTGGTTTAGAAAGTGCAAGACCAAAAAATGAAAAAATTGACAGTTTTTTTGCAATGAGAAAACTTTTTTTAGAAGGAAAGCTTTCGGAAAAAGAAAAAGAGGAGATGAAAAAATTAAGGGAAGGGCACTTATTTCCATCTGGAGAAACATATAATGATTTAATTGCTTTATCAAAGATTTTAAAAAAAGATGGTCCAAATCAATAAACCAATAGCAGAACCAGTCATACCTTATTCAGCAAGCAGAGCAGGGCAATGTAAACTTATAAATTATACTCAGAGTGTAAAAGAACAATACATTCTGGATAATGACAAATTTCATAATTCTAGCCGAAGGTGGAGACCAGCTCAATCTATTTACGGACATGACATAATTAAAGATTTATTAAAAAGAAGTATCCAAAAGAATAAATGTTGTTATTGTGAGAAAGAGATTTTAAGTAGTTATGAAGTTGAACATTACAGGCCGTGTGCTGCCTATCAACAAGAATATAGAGGAAGAACTTTTAAACCAGGATACTATTGGCTGTCCTATAAGTGGAATAATTTATTTTATGCCTGTTCTAGCTGTAATAAAAGTAAAGGAGAATATTTTCCTTTGTTAGACAATGCTAATAGAGCTATTCCTCATACGGTGAATGAAAATTGTGAAAATGAAGTTCCATTACTTATAGATTTAGTTAATGAAAATCCAAGATCTTTTATTTTCTATGATGGTTTAGAACCTAAGGGAAAAGATGAAAATTTTGATAGAGGGGAGTTAATGATTAAGACCGTAGGATTAAGAAATCAAGACATGTATGATGAAAGAAGTTCTCATTGGAATACACTTTTAGCTTACAAATCCAAGATTGAAATATCCATTAGTCGAATGGATGAAGTTAATAAGCAAAGTGAAATAGATGATTATAATGCTTATTTAGATGAAAAATGTAATTCAGAATTTCCTTTTTCATCTTTAATATCAGATAACAGATCAATATTTGAGTTAAATCTATAAAATAGGATACATTTTAAAATACAATATTATAAGAAAAGTTCAGTACCTACTGAACTTTCGTTATTTCTCAAAAAATTATCCCTTCTCAATCAACCTCTCCAGCCTCAACATCATCTCATCCTTCTCCTTCAGCATCCTTTCATAAAGCTCAATTTTTTCTTCATGCAATTTCTTTATTTCTTCAATGGGATTGAAGTTGAAAGTTGAATTTGGATTTCCAACACAAGCATTATCACCAAACGTATTAGAAATAATATTCACCGCCTGCTCCTCATCAAAATTCTGAAACGCTTCCACCGGAATTTTCAATACCTCAGAAATTCTTTTCAGTAGAGGGTCTTCAATAATTTCCTTCTGTTCCAGCAGAGAAACTTTCTTCTGGTTCCAGTCGTCCCCAAGGTCAAGAGCCAATGCTTCCTGCTTGATGCCCAGCATTTCCCTGAATCGTTTTACATTGCGTCCCTGATGTATTGTATGTTCCATGATAATTCAACATTTATGAGGTTTAAATATAGAAAAATATTTATAAAAACGGTGCTTAAAAAACAGCTTAATTACAATCTATGTTCTTCATGATGATCCTGTGAAAAGGGTCTCCTCTCCTATTTCGCCATTTCCGTTTTTATACCCTCTTTTTTTCTTTAAAATCCCAGAAAAAACAAACCCCATTATCCCGTTTTCATTTTCTGATGAACAAGCTCTGAAAATCTTACAGCACACTATTTTTCTATGCTTTGCACTCGCTATATTTGATTCAACAAACAACCAAAAAACACAATATTATGGCACTAGACAATTTAATCAGTGTAAGCTTTTCAAAAACAGATTTAGAAACCATTGACAAAGCGATTCAGGACATCCAGTCTGTACTACTGGGAAAAACCATCAACCTTACTCCGGATCAGCGACAGCAATACGGAAGAATTGCCGAACAGAACAAACTCTTCGTCAATAAAGCCAAAATCTATATGGAACAATATGCCCAATATGTTCCTAACTTCCTGGATAAAGCAGAATTCGATAAAGATTATATTGCAAGAGAACAGATTGAACAAAGACTGCAACAGCTGGATTCTTTAACTGAACAGCTTTCAGACACCAAGGTATTGCTGGATCACGATAACTATCATAATGCCATCAGTTTCTACCGAAGCATCAGATATCTTTCCGAAGAGAATGTACCGGGTACCAATGTTATTTATGATGATATGAAGCAGTTTTTTGTAACGGGACAGACTTCAGTACCCACTGAAACACCGCCTACATCCGGTTCAAACAACAATCAGTAAGAATAAATACTTTTTTGAGAGCACGTGAAAAACGTGCTTTTTTGTGGTTATTTGTTTATCATATTTTGGTTGGAAATCGCAAAGACGCAAGATTTTATTATAGGGGCGCTGTTTAAGGCGCAAAGATTTTATCTCCGATAAAATTGCTATAACCCAATATCCTTACCTGCTGAAAATCTTTGATTTTCTTGCGCCTTAAAAAACATATCAATATTTAAAAACTTTGCGCCTTTGCGCTTAAAACAAAATAATAAGCCATTGTATTAATCAGTAAGAATAAATACTTTTTCTGGGAGCACGTGAGAACGTGCTTTTTTTATGATGATCCATCTGCTTTTTTTGGTTGGAAATCGCAAAGACGCAAGATCTTATCATAGGGACTTTTTAAGGCGCAAGGATTTTATCTTCGATAAAATTGCTATATCCTGATACCCTTACCTGCTGAAAATCTTTGATTTTCTTGTGCCTTACAAAACATATCAATATTGAAAACTTTACGCCTTTGCGCTTAAAACAAAATAATAAGCCATCGTATTAATCAGTAAGAATAAATACTTTTTCTGGGAGCACGTGAAAACGTGCTTTTTTTATAGTGATCCATCTACTTATTTTTGGTTGGAAATCGCAAAGACGCAAGATTTTATTATAGGGGCGCTGTTTAAGGCGCAAAGATTTTATCTCCGATAAAATTGCTATAACCCAATATCCTTACCTGCTGAAAATCTTTGATTTTCTTGCGCCTTAAAAACATATCAATATTGAAAACTTTGCGCCTTTGCGCTTAAAACAAAATAATAAGCCATTGTATTAATCAGTAAGAATAAATACTTTTTCTGGGAGCACGTGAGAACGTGCTTTTTTTATGATGATCCATCTGCTTTTTTTGGTTGGAAATCGCAAAGACGCAAGATCTTATCATAGGGACTTTTTAAGGCGCAAGGATTTTATCTTCGATAAAATTTCTATATCCTGATATCCTTATCTGCTGAAAATCTTTGATTTTCTTGCGCCTTAAAAAACATATCAATATTTAAAAACTTTGCGCCTTTGCGCTTAAAACAAAATAATAAGCCATTGTATTAATCAGTAAGAATAAATACTTTTTCTGGGAGCACGTGAAAACGTGCTTTTTTTATAGTGATCCATCTACTTATTTTTGGTTGGAAATCGCAAAGACGCAAGATTTTATTATAGGGGCGCTGTTTAAGGCGCAAAGATTTTATCTCCGATAAAATTGCTATAACCCAATATCCTTACCTGCTGAAAATCTTTGATTTTCTTGCGCCTTACAAAACATATCAATATTGAAAACTTTGCGCCTTTGCGCTTAAAACAAAATAATAAGCCATTGTATTAATCAGTAAGAATAAATACTTTTTCTGGGAGCACGTGAGAAACATGCTTTTTTTATGGTTATCTGTTTACCATATTTTGGTTGGAAATCGCAAAGACGCAAATTCTTATTATAGGGATACTGTTTAAGGTGCAAGGATTTTATCTTCGATAAAATTTCTATATCCTGATATCCTTACCTGCTGAAAATCTTTGATTTTCTTGCGCCTTACAAAACATATCAATATTGAAAACTTACGTCCTTTGCATTTTTTAAAAAAAGCCATTGTATCTGAAGAAACAGGATATTTTTAAACGCAAAGGTTTTATTAATAAGTCTATGATTAAAGGGAGCAAAGGAATGATGGCTGCGCCATTGATGAAGCCAGATGAATAATGCTCATGATTCTTACAATAGTATTTTACTCCTCTTACCTCCTTCCCTAACCTCCTCCAGGTAGTATAGCAACCGTCTCTACCCCTTTGGACAACGGCCTCTACCCTCTTATATAAGTAGGTGGAGCCCCTTATCCAAGTCTGTCTACCCCCTTACCCAAGGGGGTATAGCCCCTTCAGTAAGGAGGTGGGGACCGTTCATAAAGTCCCTCCAGAGGCTTGGTAAAGGGGTTAAAGAGACTTCCGAAGGGCCTATGGGTATTTCTAAGCAATATTTATAGTGACTTTTAAGAAAATTTACGCTTTCCCGTAAGCAGAAGCTGGAGATTTTTATTATTATTGCGATCTTAATTGGATCATACAGCCTAAGCTGTTTGTCAGAATATGAAAACTATAACCAAAAATGACTTTTACAGAATTAATTGACAAAATAGAAATCTGGGATCACTGGCAGGGTGAATATAACCGTTTTGTGCCCCAGTTTGTAGCAGAAGCAAGTACAGGAAAAAATTGGGAAGATTGGGACAACGAACTTTTTTATGAGTTTTTTATGCGTTCTGCAGACCAATGTGTTTCGTCTCTGAGACAGGGATATTTTACCCATGCAGAAAAAGACCTTATCAAACGTAACTGGCCTGAGCTTTCCGCATTGTTACAGAAAATTGCCTTAAGCCAGGAGCAACCTTTATTTGAGACCTATCAT
Organism: Chryseobacterium indologenes; assembly: GCF_002025665.1. Lineage (GTDB taxonomy): Bacteria > Bacteroidota > Bacteroidia > Flavobacteriales > Weeksellaceae > Chryseobacterium > Chryseobacterium metallicongregator. The sequence continues at coordinate 3,513,193 of NZ_CP018786.1, forward strand.
CAGATCAAAGAACTGATCCGAATGTATACAGGCAATAATAAAAAAGCCGCTACCAACAGACTGATTGCCGGTTTGCAGCCTCAGCTGTTGTGCACCATTGTCAATCAGGACAAACTGGGACAGCTGGTGTACCTGTTGAATACTCATGTTGAGGATTTCAAAATGGAACTTACCTATGATTGGTTTGAGGATAGCCACCATCTGCTTCAGATATTCAAAGAAAAGCTCAATAAAAACGGTTTTGAAATTGTGACCCTTCCATGGCAGGTTTACGATTATTTTCAGGAACAAAATACCCCATCTTCCGAAGAACAAAATGATATGAAAAAAAATAAACTGGAACAGCAGATCCAAATTTTAGAATATAAAAAACAAATCATCCTGCAAGGTCCTCCGGGAACCGGGAAAACCAGACAGGCCAAAGAACTGGCTGTTGAATTATTGGGATTGACTGATACTAAAGAATTAAAAAATCACCCCCAGTTTAAACTTATCCAGTTTCATCCTAGCTATAGTTATGAAGATTTTGTAAGAGGAATTGTAGCGAAACCTGACGAGGAAGGAAATGGAATTATCTATGAGGCTGAAAACAAAGTTTTAGGTGATTTCATCAAAAGAGCATGTGAACATTCTCAACTTATCAACGAATTCCCACATGCAGAATGGCTTGATGAAATGTTTGAACATTTTAAAACTTCCATAGAGGAGGAACTGATTGCCAACGATCATAAAATACAACTTACCAATAAACTCTTTCTGACCCATATCGGAGAGAATTCTTTTCACATTTCCAGTGAAGGATGGAAAGGAGATCGATTAAAGTTTAGTGAGATTAAAAAATTATATAAATATAATATCACAAGAAAAGGAGAAACAATAGGATTTGATGATCTTGCAAAAACAGTGTATCACAGAACATCATATTATTTCCCAATGGTAGATAAATTCAGAAATTTTTTGGAAGGTAAATCTGCACCTGTTGATAATAAAACGCAATCTCATTCAGAGAATTATGTTCTAGTAGTTGATGAAATTAATCGTGCTAACCTGTCATCTGTACTAGGAGAATTAATTTACGCTCTTGAATACAGAGGTAAAGCAGTAGAAAGCGTATACGAAGTGGATGGTAATAGGGATCTCATTCTTCCTCACAACCTGTACATCATTGGCACCATGAACACTGCAGACCGTAGTGTAGGACACATTGATTATGCGATCAGAAGACGTTTTGCTTTTATTGATGTATTGCCGGAATCTCTTGAGCATGATGCCAGTATTCATTTTAATACTGAAGGTTTTGAAAAAGTTTCACAATTATTCTTAAACGGAAATGTAAGTGGTGAATTTGAAGCTAAGGATGTTCAACTGGGACACAGTTATTTTATTGCCAAAAATGAAGATATACAGGATGGGCAGACAAAAGAGGAAATTTTCAGAATGAAAATGAATTATGAAGTAGTTCCTATTCTTCTTGAGTATGTGAAAGATGGTGTCCTTATCGGAAGCCATGACGGAAAAGATATTAAAGAATATATCAATGATCTGAAAATAAATAATTAATGGGAATTTTACTTTCGGAACATAAAAGTTTTCTGATCAAACGGGTTGCTGCTGAAGAGTCTTTTACCAATATAGCAGACGAACTGCTACATCTTGATGACGACTCTTTTCAACTGTTTGCGGCTTTGGAAAGTAAAAAGTTCAACCATCAGTCTTTTTCTTTTTCGGTGGTAAAAAGAGAAAATCATTGTGAGATTAAGGCAGATTATTTTGTAGGTATTGACTGGCTGGGAAATACCGGCAGAACCATTTATGTAGAACCTAAGATCAATGCGGGTTTATCGCAATACTTCCGGAACTGCCTTAACGAAGAAGAAAATTCTGCTCCTCTCCCTGAAACATATGATAGCAAGGAAAAGAAAGAGACTAAAGAAGTCAATTATCTTAAAATTCTTTTGGATGTCATGGCTTTGCCACAAACCGCACACTATTCAAAAGATGTTATCCAAATAGACTGGGATGCAAAATATATTGAAATAGATCAAAAAGATGATCGTTTGACCCCTTTTCTTATTACACAGTTTTTACAGCATTTGAAAATAATTGTAAGAAAAGGACTGAAAAAGGCATATTATAAAGTCCAGGAAAATCTTAATAGTAGAGTGAAGGGCAAACTATTAACAGGTCCGCATATAAAAAAGAATGTTTTTAAAAATAAACCTACCTCTGCTTTTTGTGAATTTCAGGTTTTTGGTGAAGATTATTTTGAAAACAGGTTTCTAAAGAAGGTATTGGTGTTTGCAACCAGCTATATTGAGAACAATCCTTCACTATTTTCTTCCAATATAGAATCTGTTCAACATATTTTAAATTATTGCAAACCAGCATTTGAACATATCGGTACCGATGTTGATGAACATCAATTAAAACATGGTAAAAAAAATCCGTTCTTCAATGAATATGGAGAGGCTTTACAAATAGGGAAATTTATTCTCAAAAGATTCTCGTATACCATCACGAAAACGACGCAGAAAAAAATAAAAACACCTCCCTTCTGGATTGATATGCCGAGGTTATTTGAGCTTTATTTTTATTATCAATTGATCAAAGCTAATCCTGAAGATGCTCATCATATTCATTATCAATTTAGTACTTATGGAAATCATCTGGATTTTCTGATCAGTAAACCGGGCTATGAAATGGTCATTGATACTAAGTATAAATTAAAATATACTAAAAGTCATATCCACAAAGACATCCGCCAGGTCTCAGGATACTCCCGTTTAAAGAAGGTTATCAACGAAATGAAAAGTAAAAATAAAGATTGGAAAGAAGATCAGATATTGGATTGCCTGATTATTTATCCTCATCTTCACCAGCTTGATAATGAGGAATCTAACAATCCTCCCTCATTATTGCATAACTTTTCAATTGAAAACATAAAAAGACAGTTTGATAATACTGATAATCAAATCACTGCTTATCATAAAATTTTTAAACTGGGAATAAATTTACCTGTAAGCTAGTAAAGAAGCTTAATGACAATCAAGGATTAAAATAATGTGAATAGAAAGCTTTCTGATGATAAACGATGACAATATAAGAGTTTAGATTCCTGCGGAATGACAAATTGGGTGCTTATGTGTGCGTGCATGGCCACTTACTTGCTCCAGACATAACGCGAACTGTTCACTTAGCCTATCCACAACGCTTGTCATTCCGTAGGAATCCAGACACAAATAGCTTGTGATAATGAATGAGGATAAAATAAGAGTTTAGATTCCTACGGAATGACAAGGTGGGTGCTTCTATATGCATGCATAGCCACTTATTCGCTTCTGACAACGATACAAACTATTCGCTCAGACTATCCACAACGTTTGTCATTCCGTAGGAATCTAGACACAAAAAGCTTGTGATAATGATTGAGGATAAAATAAGAGTTTAGATTCCTACGGAATGACAAGGTGGGTGCTTCTATATGCATGCATAGCCACTTATTCGCTTCTGACAACGATACAAACTATTCGCTCAGACTATCCACAACGTTTGTCATTCCGTAGGAATCCAGACACAGAAAGCTTGTGATAATGATTGAGGATAAAATAAGAGTTTAGATTCCTGCGGAATGACAAGGTGGGTGTTTCTGTGTGCTTGCATAGCCACTTACTGCTACAGACATAATGCAAACTGTTCACTTAGCCTATCCTCAACGTTTGTCATTCCGTAGGAATCCAGATACAGAAAGCATTCTGATGATAAATGATGACAATCTAAGAGTCGAGATTCCTGCGGAATGACAAAAGGTGGAATAAAAACAATAAAATTCAATTGAAAAAAGTGGAACTATATTTTTTGTACCTTTTGTAAAACAAATACACAAATGACTGCGTTTTCAAAAGGAAGATATACTTACTATATCTATATTCTTACCAATAAAAACAGAAGAGTTCTTTATACAGGTGTTACAGGCAATCTGCACAGGAGAGATTGTATCAACACAAAACAAAGCTAAATCCAGGCGGTTTCACAGCAAGATATAATCTTGAATTTCTAATTTATTATGAAAAATATGATTGGATTCACCATGCCATTCAAAGAGAAAAGGAAATCAAAAATTGGTCAAGAATTAAGAAGCTTGAACTGATAAGGAGCACAAATCCTAATTTAGAATTTTTGAATTACATGTTTGAAAATTGGCTTTGATACGTGCTTCTATAGCCACTTACTTGCTCCAGACATAACGCAAACTGTTCACTTAGCCTATCCACAACGTTTGTCATTCCGTAGGAATCCAGATACAGAAAGCATTCTGATGATAAATGATGACAATCTAAGAGTCGAGATTCCTTCGGAATGACAAGGTGGGTGCTTATTTGTGCGTGCATAGCCACTCACTTGCTCTATACTTAATACAACTAGTCACTTAGCCTATCCACAACGTTTGTCATTCTGTAGGAATCCAGACACAAAAGCTTGTGATAATGATTGAGGATAAAATAAGAGTTTAGATTCCTACGGAATGACTAGGTGGGTGCTTATTTGTGCGTGCATAGCCACTCACTTGCTCTATACATAATACAAACTAGTCACTTAGCCTATCCACAACGTTTGTCATTCCGTAGGAATCCAGACACAGAAAGCTTGTGATAATGAATGAGGATAAAATAAGAGTTTAGATTCCTGCGGAATGACAAAGTGGGTGCTTATGTGTGCGTGCATAGCCACTTACTTGCTACAGAAATAATACAAACTGTTCACTTAGCCTATCCACAACGTTTGTCATTCCGTAGGAATCCAGACACAGAAAGTTTGTGATAATGAATGAGGATAAAATAAGAGTTTAGATTCCTACGGAATGACAAAGTGGGTGCTTCTAAGTGTTTGCATAGCCACTTATTTCCTACAGACATAATGCAAACTGTTCACTTAGCCTATCCACAACGTTTGTCATTCAGTAGGAATCCAGGCATAGAAAGCCTGTGATAATGAATGAGGATAAAATAAGAGTTTAGATTCCTGCGGAATGACAAAGTGGGTGCTTATGTGTGCGTGCATAGCCACTCACTTGCTCTATACATAATACAAACTAGTCACTTAGCCTATCCACAACGTTTGTCATTCCGTAGGAATCCAGACACAGAAAGCTTGTGATAATGATTGAGGATAAAATAAGAGTTTAGATTCCTGCGGAATGACAAGGTGGGTGCTTATGTGTGCGTGCATAGCCACTCACTTGCTCTATACATAATACAAACTAGTCACGTAGTCTATCCACAACGTTTGTCATTCCGTAGGAATCCAGTGCCAGAAAGCATTCTGATGATAAACGATGACAATATAAGAGTTTAGATTCCTTCGGAATGACAAGGTGAGTGTTTCTGTGTGCGTGCATAGTCTCTTATTTGCTCCTGACATACAAACTATTCACTTAGAGTATCCGCTCTGTTTGTCATTACATAGAATCTCAATATAACACATTTAATTTCAAGCTAAAGCCAAAGAAATGTTTTCTTATTAAAATGAGCTAATGCCCATTTTCATTGAATTTCTACTAAAGGCTAAGCTAGAAGAGCACTGTCGAACCCAAACTCCTACGCCCTTCATAATACTTTAACACCCTTTATACCCTCTCCCCCGATAAATTTTCGTTCTTTTGCAAAAAGTTTTAATTTTTACCTAACCGCATGTCTAAGTTTGATGAAATCCGGTATTTCTATGATCAGGAAGTGAATGAGAGATTACAGAGCATAGCCCGTGATCCCATGATGAAAGCCTTTATGAATTTTACTTTTCCTGATACAGATGAGCAGGTTTGGCTGGAACAGTTTAAGAATGTTCATTCCATCAGTGATTTTCAGCATCAGTTTGTAGCCTTTGCCGTTCGCCAGATTCTTGCAAAAAGTTCTGACGGCTTAACGACTTCAGGCTTTGATAAGCTGGATAAAAACACCTCTTACCTTTTCATCTCTAACCACAGGGATATTGTTCTGGATACTTCACTGCTTAATCTGGTATTACTGGAAGGTGGTTATGTAATGACCGCTTCTGCCATTGGAGATAATCTTGTGCGCAAGAATTTCTTAAACGTACTGGCTAAACTAAACCGAAACTTTCTGGTACAAAGAGGCCTGCCGCTTCGTGAACAACTTACCAGTTCACAGACGATGTCTGAGTATATTAAAGAGTTACTCCTTCAGGAAAACCGCTCTGTGTGGATTGCCCAGCGTGAAGGCCGTACCAAAAACGGTAACGATTCTACCCAGCAGGGTGTTTTGAAAATGCTTGCCATGGCAGCCGGAGATCAATCATTGACAGATTATTTTAAAACATTAAAGATTGTTCCCATCTCCATCTCCTATGAGTATGACCCTACAGATTCCTTAAAAATGCCTCAACTGCTGGCACAGCATAGGGATGAGGAATATATCAAAGGAAAAAATGAAGATTTCACCAACATCATCAGCGGAATTCTGGGCCAAAAGAAACGCATTCACCTTCATGCCGGCGATGTGCTGGATAAAGAACTGGATGAAATAGCAGCCACCATTGACAATAAAAACAAACAGCTGCAGGCCATTGCACAGGTAATTGACCGTTCTATCATCAGTAATTATAAGCTTTGGCCAACCAAGTATATTGCGTATGATCTTCTTCACAACACGAATACATATGCTTCCGAATATACGGAACAGGAAAAACAGTTATTTGTCCGCAGACTTGAAATGCGTATTGATCCATCCGATCCTGTTTCCAGAGAGTATTTCCTGGCGATGTATGCCAATCCTTTGGTAAATAAACTGAAGGTTGAAGAAGAATCTAAAAACTAGTTTAGGATACTATAAAGATAAAAAACCACTGTTCAATAACAGTGGTTTTGTTTTTATTCTTTCAGATTTTTATTTGGATTGCGATATGGAATCCACCTCTATAATTGCATCTGCAAATGCTTTTGGAGCTTCCTGAGGCAAATTGTGTCCAATTCCGCCCGTTAAAGTATGATGCACATATTGACCTGTAAATCTGGAAGCATAACTTTCCGGTGCTGGAAACGCCGCTCCGTTGGCATCACCTTCCAGAGTTACTGCTGGAACTGTAATTGATGGAGATTTTGCCAGTCTGGCTTCCAGAGCATCATATTGTTTTTCTCCTTTAGCCAATCCCAGACGCCAGCGGTAATTGTGAATTACGATATCTACATGATCAGGATTATCGAATGCTTTAGCAGAACGCTCGTAGGTCTGGTCATCAAAAGCCCATTTTGGGGAAGCTGTTTTCCATATCAATTTGTTAAATGCCATAGTATTCGCTTTATAACCTTTATACCCTCTTTCCGTGGAAAAGTAATACTGATACCACCATAAAAATTCAGCATTGGGAGGAAGAGGTTTTTCGTTTGCCGTTGGACTTCCTATTAAATATCCGCTCACAGCCACCAAACCTGTACAACGTTCAGGCCATAGTGCTGCCATGATATCTGCCGTTCTTGCTCCCCAGTCGAAACCGCCTATGATTGCTTTATCAATTTTCAGGGCATCCATAAAAGCAATGATGTCCAGTGCAACCGCACTCTGCTGACCGTTGCGTTTTGTATGGGGTGACACAAAAGTAGTGGTTCCATAGCCTCTTAAATAAGGAACTAACACACGATAACCTTTTTCAGCAAGTATAGCGGAGGACTCTTCAAAACTATGGATATCATAAGGCCATCCATGAAGAAGAATAACAGGTCTTCCATTTTCAGGGCCTACTTCTGCATATCCTACGTTCAGCAGCCCGGCTCTGATTGACTTTGTATTCTGAAATGCAGATCTTACTGTTGCATTTTCAAAATCCTTCTCACTTGTGGTATACGTCTGTGCTTTTAAAGACAAAAATCCCATTCCCATCAAAATAAACAGGGATAAAATGGATTGTATTTTTTTACTGAAATTCAATGTAGTATTCATAATAGTGATGTTTTGTGATGGTAAAATTATGATAAAGCAGAGATCGAAATAAGGACAACTACTTTGAACAGGTCATATTGAAAGGTGAATACTGATTTTCGGGCGGTAAACCAGACAACTTCCCTACTCTTCTTCATTGGATTTAATCTCAAAAAAAAAAATCTGATGAATAAAAAAATACCACATTTGGTAAAAACATCATGATAATCATTCTATTAAAAGTAAAATTGTTTATATTTAATTAGATATATGCAAAGAATTGTCATGTTGTAAAAGGCAGGATAATTGCAATAATCTACGAAATCACACAAAATAAGACTTATGAATGTACAGTTAGACCCACAATCTAAGACTGAAGAGAATGCTGCTGATCATTTCCGTTCAGATGTTTTGAACGGACTCCAAAATACTCCTAAAAAATTATCTTCAAAATATTTTTATGATAAGATCGGCGATCATCTTTTTCAGCAAATCATGGCCATGCCTTCCTATTATCTGACCCGTTGTGAACTCGATATTTTCAAAAATAAAACAGATGAGCTTATTGATCTGCTTATTCCCGGAAACGAACCTTTTGACCTGATTGAATTAGGAGCAGGAGACGCCATGAAATCGACCTACTTACTTGAACAGCTGATCAGGAAAGGGATTGACTTTACTTACATGCCGATTGATATCTCAGGAAATATTCTTTCCATACTCCACAAAAAACTAAGCAGTCAGCTTCCGGAACTGAAAATTACCTGTCTGGAAGGAGATTATTTTGAAATGCTTCAAAAAGCAGCTTCCTTATCGGACCGGAGAAAAGTGGTTTTATTTTTAGGAAGTAATATCGGGAATATGTCTCCTGAAGAAGCTGATGATTTCTGCCTGCATCTGAATAGCAATCTATCCGCAAAAGATCGTGTATTGGTAGGATTTGACCTAAAGAAAAATCCGCACATTATTCTGGAGGCTTATAATGACAAAGAAGGAATTACCGCTTCTTTTAACCTAAATCTTCTTACCCGTATCAACAATGAGCTGGGCGGTAATTTTGATCTGAAACAATTTCAGCATTATCAGACTTATGATCCGGTTAGCGGAGCCTGCAGAAGTTTTCTGATCAGCCTTATCAGCCAGGAAGTGACGATTGACCATACAAAGATTTCTTTTGAAGAAAACGAACTTATCGATATGGAAATCTCTCAGAAATTCTCTCCTGAGAAGATCAGGGAATTGGGCGAAAAATCAGGTTTTACCATCACAGGAGAAATCAAAGATGCAAAAAAGTGGTTTGTAGACAGCATCTGGCAGGTAAAATAAAAAAAGATGATACACGCAGCACATCTGGAAAAGTGAAAAAATAAAACATCCTTATTTCATTGAAATTCAATCATTAAAAAACTAAAAAGACATGACACCAGAGATCACCACAAAAGATATTACTAAAAAGTATAAGGACATCCGCAGACGTTCTGAAGAAATCTGTGCTCCACTGGAAATCGAGGATTATGTAGTACAGCCGATTGTAGATGTAAGCCCTCCGAAATGGCATCTTGGTCATACCACCTGGTTTTTTGAGACCTTTATTCTTACCCCGCATTTTCCGGATTACAAAGTTTTTGATCCGCAGTATAATTTTGTTTTCAACAGCTACTATGAGACCATCGGAGCACGGGTGATCCGGACCGACCGCGGAAACCTCAGCCGTCCTTCCGTTTCAGAGGTGTATCAATATCGAAAATATGTAGATGAGCATATGGAAGCTTTTCTTGAAAGCTCATTTCTGACAGAAGCTCTTGAGCCGCTTTTGGAACTGGGGCTTAATCATGAGCAACAGCACCAGGAATTATTAGTGACTGACATTAAATATATTTTAGGGCATAATCCTCTTTTCCCGGCGTATACAAAAGAAGAAAAACCCAGACAAAACAACTCTGAAGATCTGGAAATGCTCAGGTTTTCCGAAGGAGTTTATGAAATTGGATTTAAAGGAGATGGATTTTGCTTTGATAATGAATTAGGAAGACATAAAGTATATCTTCCAGACTTTGAAATTGCCAACCGGCCTGTCACCAACAGTGAATATTTAGAATTTATGAAAGCAGGCGGGTATGAAGATTTCAGACACTGGCATGCTGAAGGATGGGACTGGGTGAAACAGAATGCTGCAAAATCTCCACTATACTGGCATTATATCGAAAACAAATGGCTGTATTATACCCTCAATGGCTTACAGGAAATAGACCCTGATACCCCATTATGCCACATCAATTTCTATGAAGCCTCTGCTTTTGCCTCCTGGAAAGGAATGCGTCTGCCCACTGAAGAAGAATGGGAAACGGCTTCAGATTATTTTGAATGGGGAACACGCTGGGAATGGACAAATTCTGCTTATCTGCCCTACCCTCATTTTAAGAAAGAAGCAGGTGCTGTAGGGGAATACAACGGAAAATTCATGATCAATCAAATGGTTTTAAGAGGAGCTTCGGAAGCCACACCTCCGGGACACAGCAGAAATACCTACCGCAATTTTTTTCAGCCTAATTTAAAATGGCAGTTCACAGGAATCAGACTTGCTCAGTAATTTTTCACCGATGATCACAGTAGAATCAATTTCAAAAAGTTTTAACGGACAAAAAGCGGTAGATCAAATTTCTTTTCAGGCACTTGATCAGGAAATCCTTGTTCTTTTAGGAACCAGCGGGTGCGGGAAAACAACCACGCTTAAGATGATCAACCGTCTCATAGAAGCAGATTCCGGAAATATTTTCATAGATGGCAAAAACATCCGTGATCAGAAAGCTGAGGAACTGAGAATGGGAATTGGTTTTGTCATGCAGCATTCAGGGTTATTTCCCCATTATACAATTCAGCAGAATATTGCGGTAGTTCCTGAGCTATTGAAATGGGACAAAAAGAAGACGCAAAGAAAAATGGATGAGCTTTTGGCCAAACTCCATCTTTCTGAAGAGATACTTTCCCGATTCCCCTACGAGTTGAGCGGCGGACAACAGCAGCGTGTGGGTATTGCAAGAGCACTGATTGCAGACAATCCCATTTTACTGATGGACGAACCTTTCGGAGCGCTTGATACGATTACCAAGGCTGATATTCATTCGGAATTTAAATCGCTGGAAGAACTTAAAAGTAAAACCATCATATTGGTTACTCACGATGTACAGGAAGCCTTTGAGCTGGGCCACCGGATATGCCTGATGGATCAGGGAAAAATTGTACAGACCGGTACTCCCAGTGAAATGCTTTACCATCCTGAAAATGACTTTGTACTTGATTTTTTTGCCAAAAACCGTCTTTTATTAGAGTATAAAGTAACATCATTACATCACATCAGTCCGTTTCTTACGCCAGAAAATGTATACTACAGACCAAATGGTACAGGCAGTACAAGTGTGTGGGATATTTTACAGCAATTGAGTTCTGATCACCAAAACGCTGAAGTCTATGAAGAAGTGGTCAGAGCGTTTAATCAGTATAGAAAATCACAGATGGTATGACGCAGCAACAGAGTCTTTGGCAATTTATTGCGGAACAGCACGAAAAACTAACCACTCAGATCATTCAGCATCTTGGGCTTACCTTTTTGTCTTTGCTTCTGGCTATCATTGTTGGAGTACCATTAGGAATACTGATTTCCAGAAAAAAGAAGCTTTCCAGCCCGGTATTGGTTATTGCCGGTATTTTACAGACCATTCCGAGTATTGCATTGCTGGGATTTATGATTCCTGTTTTAGGCATTGGTCCTAAACCTGCCATTGCCGCTTTATTGATCTATGCTCTTCTTCCCATTATCCGGAATACCTATACCGGAATTACGGGGGTAGATCCGACAGTGATTGAGGCAGCGAAGGCCATGGGAATGAACAGAAGCCAGCTTCTTTTTAAGGTGAAACTTCCTTTGGCCATGCCGGTGATCATCGCTGGTATCAGGACGGCTGCTGTTATTAATGTTGGAGTGGCTACTCTGGCCTCTTTTGTGGCAGCAGGTGGTTTGGGAGAGTTTATCTTTGGAGGAATTTCGCTCAACAATACGAATATGATTCTGGCTGGAGCCATTCCGGCGGCATTATTGGCTGTTTTTCTGGATCAGGTTATTGCTATGATTCAGAAATCGGGGTACCGGTTCTTTCAAAAATTGAAATATATTCTTCCTGTTATCCTTATTATTCTGGGAACAGGGTATCTTCTGATTTTTGTGTCACACCGGACGATTAAAGCGGGTTTTACACCAGAATTTATGGGGAGACAGGATGGAGATATCGGGCTTCGCTCGGTATACGGACTCAATGTGAATCCTCTTGTGGTAAGTGATGCGATTATGTATAAGGCTGCTTATGAAAATGAACTGGATCTGATCAGCGGATATTCTACAGACGGAAGAATCAAAGCTTATGATCTGTATGTACTTAATGATGATAAAAAAATATTTCCCCCTTATTACGCTGCTCCCATCATCAAAACCAAGAGTCTGAAAAAATTTCCGGAATTGGAAAAAACCTTAAACTTACTGGCGGGAAAGTTCAGTGATTCTATCATGACGGATCTGAATTACAGAGCTGATCATCTCCATCAAACCCCGGAAAAAATTGCAAAAGATTTTCTCATCAGAAATAATTTGTATAAAAGTTCCCGGAAAGGTAATGCAGGAATCGTCAGGATCGGCTCAAAAATCTTTGGGGAACAGTATATTCTTGCAGAAATGTATACCATGCTGATTGAAGGATATACAGATTATAAAGTAGAAACCAAAACAGGTTTAGGAGGAACAAAAATATGTTTTGATGCCTTAATGAATGATGCCATAGATTTCTATCCTGAATATACGGGAACAGGGCTTCTGGTTCTTTTAAAACCTACTACAGAGACTATCAGAAATGTTTCCAAAAGTCCTACTACAACCTATCAATATGTGAATGCAGCGTTTGAAGAACAATATGGAATTCAATGGCTGAAACCGTTGGGTTTTAACAATGCTTATGCTCTGATGATGCGAAGAAAACAGGCTGAAGATCTTCATATCAAAAGCATATCTGATCTTGTTCATTATTTTGATCAATAGTCTTTTGAAAAACAATCAGTTTTTTCAAAAATAGTATCTTCGTATCTTAAAAAATTTGACAAAATGAAGAAAATGCTATTGCTGGCCTCCGCTCTGCTTGTTCTCAACTCATGTGTGGTAAGAACGGCTACAAAAGTAGTATCAGGCGCAGTAAACTTAAGTTATAAAGCGGTAAAAGGAACCGTTAACGGCATCAGCTGGGCTGTAAGCAAGGCGAAAGGAAAAATTGATGAAGACCGTGTGGATGGTACGTGGAAAGTAGTTGGAGTTTATCGTGGTTCTTTCGAGGATTTTTCAAAAGATCAGAATCCTGATGGTTCATTTACTTCGGAATGTACGGAAGGTTTTGACCAGATTGTTTTCAAGGCTAAAAAGTCTAAATTTAAGCCTGTACATTGCAGCACACAGGATGAAGATTGGGTAAAATATTCTATGGAATTTGGAAAAAATCCTTCCACAAAAGAAAAGGAAAACTATATTGAGTACAATTCCAACAATTATATTTCTGTGATTGATGTTACTAATAAAACTATGGTTCTGGAAGGCAATCTGATGTCTAAATTAGCATTTTCCGGAGCTAAATTATATCTCCTTGAGAAAGTAAAATAGAAATACAGAGGTTGAGGTTATTTCAAAAACTGCTCTGCAATAAAATAACCTCCTCCTACTACCAATAATGGCAAGGCGATAGAAATCAGCACCAAAGGCCAGACAAAAATTCTGAAATAAGTATACAAACTTACGGAAGACGGATCGTCAGGATTATAAATAACAGTTTCTGTCTCCCCTACTGACCAGGCTGAAGGATTGGTACCTTCCGGCAGTTCATAGGTATATTCAATATTATTTTGGGTACGGAAGGTAAAGAGAGGGCTGAATACTACTCCATCCGACTCAAATTCCCGAAGTGAGGTAACGGTTGCCGTTGCCTTTTCAGCTTTCTTTAAAAATAAGAGTGTACTTTTGAGGCTCAGCAATGCTGCAACAAACAGAATCACTCCTGCTCCAAGGATAAAATAATATTGCCACATAGCTTTCGTTTTATTTCTGTTCATAGTATTGCATTCCGGAAACAAATATTTATCTATTGTATTTATTTTCAGATTGATACTCTAAATATACAAAGATTTTCATTGTAGAAGCAGTTATCTGGTTTCTATGTCTACAATCCTCTTTCCCTGTTCTCCCAGATAGTGGACAACCAGTTTTTCATATACTTTGTAACCGTCATCAACATTGGTAAATATTACAATCCCTTTACCTGAATTAGGCAGTACAATAGCAATACAATGGGTGCCATGATCCGACCCGCCGTGAGCCAATGCATACTCCCTATTTCCAAGGTCATATATTTCAAAACCTAATCCGAAATACTTGTTCTCTTTTGTTTTTACCTGCTTTTTGATCATTTCCTGAAAAACGTCTGGTTTCAGATTTTTCTTTTTCATGACACTGACCATAAAATTCCCGTAATCTTCTACCGTAGTATGAAGATCATCGGCAGCATTAGCCGTTTTAGTTTTTTCTATGGGGTAAGCTTCTCCTTTTTCATTGTATCCTGTTACAAATCTTAATTCATCCATGCTTTGATCCCAGACGTAGCTTGTATCACTCATTTTGAGGGGTTTAAAAATCAATTCTCCGGCAAGCTGTTCCAGCGATTTCCCAAACTTCTTTTCTAATGCTTTCCGAAGGTATTCAAAACCTTCTCCTGAGTATTGGTATTTTGTGCCGGGATCAAATTGAAAATTCAGTTTTTTATCTGTATTCATCCATCTCCAGTTGGGAAACCCGGTCTGATGGGTCAGAATCATTCTGGTGGTGAGTTTTTTATGCCTCGGATCGTTGGCAATATCAGGATCTGTCCAATAAGTATCTAAGGGTTCATCCAGTTTCCATTGTCCTAAACTTATCAGACGTAAAGTGACCATTGCTGTGACAGGTTTGGTGAGAGATGCTACATTAAAATAGGCATTACGGGGAGCTGGCATTCCTTTTTTATAATCTCCAAAAACTTTTACCTGCTGAAGTTTTCCTTCTTCAATAATTCCTAGCCCCAGCGCGGGAATATTATTTTCTTTCAGCCAGCTTTCCATGGAACGATCGTTATCAAATAGGGTTTCACTATCCGTAGTCTGATTTGGATGGTGATTAAAACTCAATGAATTTTTAAGTTTCCATTCATTATTTTCCAGCATCCAGAGGTGGGTAAACTTTGCTTCTCCAACTAATTTTTCAACGTGATTTCCGGTGTTTTCGTAAAACAGATGATCTCCATTCTGAATAGCTGCATATATTTTACCATCTTTATACATGGGATAAATTTCAGTACTTTTCTCCATCAGAACTCTTTTTAACTGATACGTTGCGGGAGATTTACATAATCCGTTTTTAAAATCAATGATGAATTTATTTCGGTCTTCAAAACCACCTTTATCATGATAAAATTCAAAAGTATCGCTTAACAGATTTTCCATCTTTCTTATGTTGCAGGTATTGTAGCCTGCTGAAAAAAACAGGCTGTCTTTAGAAATAATGGTTTTATAAAGAGGATCTGTATTTTTGAGTTGCGCCTGGTGTATGCTAAAGAATAGGGTGCAAAAAGAAAGGAAAAACTGAGTAGGCTTTGTCATTGTTATTTTTTTGACAAAGATTCAATTTCATTTCGTTTTTTTAATAAAAATGAACCCGACAAAAACCCGACAAAGCCACGACACAAATTATAACATGCTGAATTTCAGCTTGAAATATAGTTTCTTTTTACGATCAATCTCAGCAACATTCCGGAGGATCATCAACACGTTGGATAATACAATAAGGATCATCAGAATAAGGGTAAACTCTTTTCCGAGCTTTAAAAAGATACCGAGCATAAATACAATGGGCGCCATAGCAGTCCAAAACATCTGCAACGAAATAATCTGTTTAGTAAGAGTGTTTCTCTGCTTCATGAAAAACATCAGCAGAAAGGGAGCCAGAATATTTAATGGGGGTACAACTACAAATAATAAGGAGGAGAGATTGATCATTTTAACCAAAGAATAATTGATTGTTTCAGGTTCTTCTGCAACTTCTGTTGTTACCTCATTATTTTCCGGGAAAATAATAACTTCTTCCTTTAATAATAAAGATTCGTCTATTTCCAAAGTCTGAGCCAGGGCTCTCAGAGTATGTCCTTTAGGTTCTGTTCCGGATTCTATCCTTTGAATGGTTCTTACAGAAATCTTTGATTTTTCTGACAGCTCCTCCTGAGTCAGGTTTTTTTGTTCACGTAGAGTTTTCAGTTTTGACATAGTGCCGGTAAATATTTTTCGAAGTATTTCTGATGGCAAATGTAGACATCTTTTTCAATATGATAAAGAACGGCATTCAATCATCGGAACAGTATTCATGTAATTTCAAGCCACCCTTAAATAATTAAAAAAATTCATCAAAAAGACAATTAAAATGAATAAAATACCTACATGTAATTAAAAATAAGTAAATTACAAATTAAACCAATAATCATTATTACCATGAGAAAATTTATTTTTACCTGGAGGCATATCTGTCTCCTGATGTTCTTCTTATTTTTATCTTCATGCCAGAATAACCTGGATGATCCCCACGAGGATAAACCCAACCGTACAGCCAGTATGAAAATAAGTGTAGATGATGCAAAAAAAGCTGCCATCAACTTTTTAAATCAGAAAACCAGCGATTCTTCTTCAAAAGGCCTTCCGATGTTTACTGAAAGTAATATTGACAACGTACAGACCATTGAAAATGACAACGAAATCCCTATCATGTATGCGATCAACCTTAAAGAGAATCAAGGATTTGTGATTATGTCAGCTTCGCGGGTAGAGCGCCCTATCCTTGCTTATAATAATGAAGGTCATTTTGATTTTGAGAATATTGAAGAATTTGGAGGAGTGGCAGACTGGGCTGTTACACGATACCTTACCATCAATGCACTTATTGAAAAAGGTGAAGCTCCCAATGAACAAATAACTCAGCAATGGGCAGCAGTGAACCCGTCCATCGATCTGGGTTTTGTAGATCATAACGGAAATCCTATCCCATGGACACCACCTTCCATAACAGATCAATGGGATGAGACGAAAAGCTGGGGTCCTTATCTTACTACAAAATGGACTCAAAGACTGACTGCCACCCCAGGATCGTCACTAATAGGTTATAATAATTTTGTCCGTTTTAATAATTGTACATCAGGAATTGCTCCTTCCGGATGTGTAGCCACGGCTATGGGACAGATCATGAGATATCACAAATGGCCGAATATTTACAATATTGCCAATATGCCTGCTTCTATTAATTCGGGTAATTATACTTCAGCAGACGCCGTAAATATATCATATCTGATGCAGAATATTGGAAGTAAAGTAGCCATGACCTACAGCTGCTCAGGGTCAGGGGCACACTCTGATAATGCAAGAAATGCTTTTGTAAGCCAGTATCAATATTATACTACTCCTTTGGCTGCGCTTAATTTTACCCCATTGATGAATAATTTAAAAATAGCAAAACCCGTATATCTGGATGGATATCGCACCAGAGAAATTAAAACAAAACCTAAAAAGGTTGGAATATTTGGCTGGACCATCGGGCATACTACTTATTCTTACAGTAACGGGCATGCATGGGTAGCTGATGGTTTCGAATCGATCAAAAGAACAACTGTTTATTCCAATGGTTATAGCAATTCTGCTGTTATTGCAGAACATATCCATATGAATTGGGGCTGGGGAGGAAGCTACAATGGATGGTATGACTATCAGAGCTGGGACGATGCCAATACCGGGCAGAATTTTCCTGCTGTTGATTATATTTATAATCAGCATATGATCTATAATATTACTCCAAACTAATGATATCTATTCTACAAATGTAATATAAGACCGGATTTCAATAATAAAAAAGCAGCATTATGTCCTAGAACATAATGCTGTTTTCTATGTATTATTTTATTACAATGTTTCCCTATTCAGCAATCTATCGTAGATTTTTGTCCGTTGTGGGATATACTGTTCATATGATGTTTCTCTTTCTACCCAGTCTGCCGGTTGCAGATAGCTCAGAATAATCTTCATATCGTTTTCGCTGAAACCTTCTGAAAAGCTTTCTTTATCTTTTTTAGATATGGGAGCCGGAGGCATGTTATCTTTACGGGATGGAGCCATTTCGGGACCTGCATATCTTTTCTTTCTGGCCTCGCCTTCATCGTCTATTTCTTTTATCTTTTTTTCAAGGTTTTTGATAGTCTGACTTTGCAGATTTTCCCCGCTTTGTTTTAATCTTTCAATATGATCTTCAAATGGTTGTTTCCTTCCCCTGATCTCTGTGTTTATTTCCTGAATCTTATATTGAATAAATTTACCGGATCTTGTAGGCGGTTCTGCCAATACAAGCCTTTTATATCCGGTTGCTTTACCTTTCGCCTCTGTAAGGCCATCTCCTCTATCAAACCAGCTTGTCATTCTCTCTCCACTTTCACTGCCCTTTTCTTCCATATACCGAACCTGATATCCCAGCATGGCCATCACTTCAAGATTCCCGCTTCTGAAGCCAAGATGTTTTACATTCTGAAAGTGGGTCTCAAAATACTCATACAGCTTAAACTGTCCCATACGGGTGTTTCCTCCCCATGCTTTCAGTTCCGGAGAGTTTCCTTTCCAGAATTCTGTAATATTAAATACTTTTTTCGATTGAGACTTGCTGTTTATCTCATCAGCTGTTTCATCATATTTCTTTGCTCTTTCTTTTATGTATCCCTTATCTCCGGTAATAATGATGGCATCATACATATCTGCCACTCTATGCACAATCTGCTTGATTCCCCAATAACTGGTGTCGTGTTCGATATGAATATCACCTCCCTTTCCACTGAATCGGGACCATAAAATCAGTAGATTATTACCACTCGTGGGTATTCCCTGGGTTTCCAGCCAGATTCTTATCGCGTCATCCTGGCTTCCATTGATGTCCCACGCATTTCTTACTGCAATTCTCATATTGTCAGAAAAGTTTTCGGCGATGTACTGGGTGCCTTCTCCTACCGGCTTGTAGTATTTATTTTCAAATGCTCTCTTTGACAAATCTTTTTTATATTCGTCCTTTATGATATTGAATGCTTTGGTTTTCAACTGACTTGCCAGCCCGGGAGCCCGCACTTCTGCAACTGTATGAGTATGTATTCTGCTTTGAGGTATTCCTGAGTTCCTGTAGAATTCTATAATAGATTTACTGTTATCATAAGGATCCGTCACATTTTCGTCTTCATCCATGGTTGTAGAGATCAATACATGGTATCTTTCATTGTTAATTAATGTCGCTGCAATGGCAAACATATCTCCTGTGGCATATCCTGGCTGCACTATGATAAAGGGAGTTACATCCTCTGTTTCGTTGTTCTGATTATTCATAATATAATTTTAAATGTTAGAATAGGTTATCAGACAAATTTCAAGGTAAAGCAATGATTGGTATAGAGGGGATGCTCCCATTTTCAAAAACTAAGGGTTTACCCTTATTTACAGGTAATGTATTTGTTTATTTCATTCATTAAGTTCTCATATATAGCAAAGACTAATGATTAAAATTTCACTCATAGGAGAATTCCCTTATTTTTTAAAATTCCGTTTTTTCCCTTAATGAAGATTTATTTTGTTTGATGAAATTTGTATCAGACAAAAGAGATCAACAATCTCATAGTCAACATTAGATTTAAAAAAATAGTAACCCATTAAAACCAGAATATGGCAGATACAGTAAACACCCAGACTACAGATGCAGTAACGCAGACTAACGTTACAGTACTTGGTGAGTCTCCCGCACAGGCTATGAGTATGCTTTACCAGATGGCCACCCATGCCAGTGGAATTTCCATTCAGAATTCTGTAACCAACCAGCAGAACTTGAACCAGCTCAACCCTGCGATTGTTGCAGATGCCATTAAAATTTTAAAAGGATAATTTAAAACCTTACCATCATGAGTGAAAACAACAGTGAAACCCAACAATCCCAGGCAGCCAATGCTACCACTCCGGCGGAGAAAGCTGTAGTATTTGTGAACAGTGAGGTATTGGCTCCGCCTAAAGCTTCTCCAATGACCGGAGTAACCAAAGTAATGATAGAACAGTCTACAGGAATGATGGTTCAGGATTTACAGTCTTTCTTAAAAGGATTTGAGCAGGTAGGTTTGATTGCATTGAGCAGATTGGCTAATAATCTATTGACCTACGGAACGACTTTCGGGCCAGCTCCGGGCAGTAAAGAGACCTCTGTTCAGATGGCCGAAAATATTCAAGGTCAGGATGCAGGAAAAGGCAATGAAATGATGAAAGACTTATTCAAAATGGTAAGTGATTATGCTGAAGTAAAAGCAAAAATTTCCAATACTATTTATAATGTCAACACGCTTCCTGTCTCAGAAGCTCTTCCTTCTCCCCCATCTTACACGGAAGTTTCTCCTGAAGCTGAAGATCCTGAAAAAAAAAACGAGTAGATCCGGTTCCGGAAGAAGTCTCATCAGAAAGAGAAAGTATGAGAAAAAGTTTTATAACGGCTGATCAAGGGGGAAAATTAGTATTAAAGTCGGTTAAACTGACACAGCCACTCGTAAAGCCAGAGATTAAAGAAGCGGTAATTCCTTCTGTAGAAGCGGAAGTGAATTCCAAGAAAAAAACAATTATAGCCCAACTCATTGAAAAAATTAAAATAAATAAGAGATGAATTATTCCTCAGTAACCAAACCCGCCAAAATTTTAAATCTGGAAAGTTTAGATGATTTAAATGAACGACTTTACCTGCTTAAAAACAATGAAATCAGTTATCTGGACACCAAAAGTGCAGAACCTAAAAAAACGGAACATAATTCGGAACGATTTGTATTTAATCTTCAGACATCAGACATTAATCTTCAGCCTTCTTTAAGACTGGTCAACTGCATCGGCAGAGGAGGTAAAAGATACAATCACTTTCAGTCTTTTGTAGTGGAACCTAAAGATAAATCAACCGGAATTGCCGTGATCATGGTCAAGCTGGATGATCCAAAGATATTTTACTGCAATGTCAGAATTATGCCTCTTACTACCCTGAACGAAATTGCTGTTTCTGATTATGATTCAAAACTTCTTACGATCAATCTTGAAAGATCAAAATGTGTACTGAAAGCAGATATTACGATCACACCGTCTAATACGGGTGAAGCACAATATTCTGTGCATGATGTGGATGTAAGTGCCATTTCCGAACTGGTTACCCAAGATGAAATGGTGGGATTAAAAAGAGAGTTGGAATTTCAGGCCTCCAAGCTGATTGCCCATTATTTTCAGGAAATTCTGAGTATCATCGTCAATGAAGTTCCATCTGGCAATAAACCACTGATGATTCCGAATGATTATGTCCTGACCCTTCCTCCGCATCAGTTAAAAGAAATGCTGACTGCCAGTGCTATTTCCGCATGTATAGCTTTGGAAATTACAGGATATAACGTTGTTAAAGACCTTAACCGCGACTGGAAATCTGCGTCTGCATTTATTAATTATCTGCTGTAAAGAATATATGTTTTTACCCATAAAAATAAAACGTATGCGCAGAAAAATCCGTAAGAAAGCTCCCGCTCCCAAGCCGCCTGTGCCTGTGACAGAACCTGAAATGGTAGAAAAAGAAATCATGCCTTTTGTTTTAAGACATGAAGATGAAATCATCAATTACATCAAGGAAAAAGCCATCAAAGAGACCATGAAGTCACTGGCTCCTCTTCTGGAAAAACTTGAAGAAGCTGTAAAACAGCATGAAGCAGCTCCTGTTCCTCTGGTCACTCCTCCACCGCCTGAAACTCCTGTAATGAATTATGAAGAACAGCTTAAAAAACTACAGGAAGCCTCAACAGCAAAGGTAAAAGAGAAAGAACTTAAAATAATGGAGCGAATGAATAAGCTGAATACAAGATTAGGCAACATCCAAACTTAGAACCACCAAAACAAATAAATATGAACGAAATTGATACGATAGTTACAGGAATGTCTACCGCTGTACCTCAGGCTATTTCCACACAGGTAAGCGCACACTCCACCGGACAAATGCAGATCAATTCTGCATTGAACCAACAACGGAATGCCATAACCGGTATCAGCCATTATGTGATGGGATTAAAAAAAATGAGTCCAAAAAATATAAAGCTCAAGCAAATGGAAGCCATTAAAAAAGAACGTTTTTAATCCAGGTCTTTAAAAACTACAGATGCGGTTTATTTCCCTGCAAAGATGAAATCCGGTGCCCTCAGCATAATACAATCAGGTCAGCATTTATTCTCGCACCGCTTTTCAGATGCTGTCAATGCCCAAAAGCAATCATTCAGAATCCGTCTTTAGCCCAAAGGAATCCGGCATTGCCAGTATACCTGCAGCAGGAATTTATTTTTGAGACAGATATTAAAAATAAGGACCGCATCCTTTTACAAAAAAATATGCTTTAAACTCGCGCAGATTTTACAGATAGGGTTTCAACCATTGTATTCAGAGCCACCCTCAGATCCAATTTATTCATAACCTGTTAATACCAATGCTTTTGAAATATATTCATCTGCAGGATCTGTGGTGAGTTTAAAACTCCAACATAAAACTAGTTTACCTCAATAATTTATTAACCGAGATCAGATCTCAAAAAAAACAATTACAATTATGCCAGTTAATGAACAAATCACAGACGCAGTAACGCAATCGAACGTAAAAGTAGTAGGAGAATCTCCTGCAATGGCTTTGGCCAACGTGTATCAATCTGCAGCACATTCTACAGGAATCATGTTTGAAAATGCGGTAAATACGCAAAATCAACAGAACATTTTAGGCCAGGCAGCAACCACTCAGGGTATTCTGCAAATCTATAGCCTGGATACTGTAGCAGACGCAGTTTCTATTGCGAAGATCCTTAAGCCTTAATTTTTAAGCTATTTGATCAAAGTAATGACCTCAACCGGAAAGCCCGGTTGTTTTAACCCAATAAACCTTACTCATTATGCCAGTTAATGAACAAATCACAGACGCGGTAACGCAGTCTAACGTAAAAGTAGTAGCAGAATCACCTGCCATGGCGTTAAGTAATGTGTATCAATCTGCTGCACATTCTACAGGAATTATGTTTGAAAATGCAACGAACGCTCAAAATCAACATAATATTGTTACCCAGGCAGCCACTACACAGGGTGTAACTCAAATCTACAGTAAAGATACCATCGCTGATGCGCTTTCTATTGCTAAAATTCTTAAACCTTAAACCTATTCTGCAGACCGCAGATAAATTAACCCGCCGGAAAACCCGGTGATTTTAATCCAAATAAACAATAATCATTATGCCAGTAAACGAAAAAATCACAGACGCAGTAACTCAATCCAACGTAAAAGTAGTAGCAGAATCTCCTGCAATGGCTCTAAGTAACGTGTATCAATCTGCAGCACATTCCACAGGAATTATGTTTGAAAATGCAATTAACACTCAAAATCAACAAAATATTGTTACTCAGGCAGCCACTACACAAGGGGTTACTCAAATCTACAGCCTGGATACGATAGCCGATGCGGTTTCTATTGCTAAAATCCTTACTCCGTAATCCCATTTTGCCAAGAGCTTATATCCTTATCCGAACAGCCGGAAACTCCGGTTGTTTTTTAAACCAAAATAAACAATAATCATTATGCCAGTAAACGAACAAATCACAGACGCAGTAACGCAATCCAACGTAAAAGTAGTAGCTGAATCTCCAGCAATGGCTATGGCCAACGTATATCAATCAGCAGCACATTCTACAGGAATCCTGTTTGAAAATGCAGTGAATACTCAGAACCAGCAAAACATTGTTACTCAAGCGGCTACTACGCAAGGTATCGCACAGATCTACAGCCTTGATACAGTTGCCGATGCAGTTTCAATTGCAAAGATCCTTAATCCGTAATCACTTTTTGCGAACAGCTTAAATACCATTATCCGAACAACCGGAAATTCCGGTTGTTTTTAACCCAAATAAACAATAATCATTATGCCAGTAAACGAACAAATCACAGATGCAGTAACGCAATCGAACGTAAAAGTAGTAGGAGAATCTCCTGCAATGGCTCTTGCCAACGTATATCAATCAGCTGCCCATTCTACAGGAATTATGTTTGAAAATGCTGTGAATGCACAAAACCAACAGAACATTTTAGGCCAGGCAGCCACTACACAGGGTGTAATCCAGATCTACAGCCTGGATACTGTGGCAGATGCAGTTTCTATTGCTAAAATTTTACATCCTAAATTATAGTGTTTTTAGATTTCTTGTTATCAGGGAGTACATCAATGTGCTCCCTGATTCTTTTTGGATCAAACTATTTATCAAATAATACAATTTCATCCGGATCTATCACCTTATTCTGTACAGCATAAATAACAAGTCCGGCCATATTTTTCACTCCGGTTTTGATCATCAGATTGGTCTTGTGAGTTTCTACTGTTTTGGGTGAAATAAACAATGAATCTGCAATTTCTTTGGTGCTCAACTGTTGGCAAACCAATTTTAGAACATCAATCTCTCTGTCCGTCAGTTCATTTTTGGAGAATGCATGAAATTCCGGAAGCTTATTGGAAAGCTGGGTTCTCATGACATCAATCTGGTCATTGGAGAAATAATGTCCTTTATGATAAACCGTTTTGATAACCGATAATAATTCCTCAAGTTCAATTTCTTTGGGCAAAAAAGCATGGACGCCCATTTTCAGCATTTGTCCCATAAATGAGCGCCGGTAGAAACTGGAAAGAACAATGATTTTTGTTTCGGTTTCTTTTTTGGCAAGTTCAGCCATGACTTCAATTCCATCGCCATTGGTCATCCTCAGATCCAGAATAAGTATATCTAAAGAATTAGAATCCTGCTCCGCAAGAAACTGATATCCTCCTGTAGAAGTCAGGATAACCTGATAGTCTCCATTATTTTCAATATAATTTTTCAAAAGCTGTACAAACAGCAGATCATCATCTACAATTCCGATTTTAATTTTTGAGTGTTCCATGTTTATTTTTATTGTATGGCCATACAGGCAATGAATTTTGTGCCTTTTTCAGGCTGGGTTTTAAGTTTATAAATTGCTTTAATTTTTTGTGCTCTGGACTGAATATTCCTCAGCCCAATACCTCCTGATTGTTTTTCAATGGCGAATCCACGACCATTATCCTCTATGGTTAATATTAAATAGTTCAGAGAGATTCTTAAGGAGACATCCACTCTGGTAGCTTCAGCATGTTTTAAAATATTGGTAATTAATTCCTGAATAATTCTGAAAAGGTTAAGTTTTACAGGGTTACTGATGGTTGTCCTTATCGTCATATGGCGGAAAATAACCTCTATATTTTTATTGATCTGATCAAGATAATCTGCAATTAAATCTTCCAGCTCTATCTCATCGAGATCAGGTGGCGTAAGATTATGAGATAACTCCCTTATCAGCTGCATCGATTTTTTTAAATCATGATTAAGATCTTCCGGTTTTTTATCATTGATATTCAAACGGATAAGATTCAATTGTGAAATAATATTATCATGAAGTTCTTCTGCCAGGCGTTCCCTGTCCTGTTCCTGCCAAAGCAGCATGTTGTCCCAATATTCCTTTTGGGTATTCCGGACCAGCCTTGAAACCTTCTGTTTGTTTTTCTTTATACTTTTCAAATAATTAATCACCAATAACGTAATGAATAGCGTTGTTAAAAAAAACAGCCCAATACCGATCCATATCCATAGAACTATCTGATCCTGATTTTCCCAACGCCACATCCCAGATTAATAAATGCTATATAAAAAGACAATAGTAAGATCCCTCTAAAAAGCCAGATAGGTGCTACCCAACTCAGATGATTGCTGATTAAAAAATTAAAGGTAGTGGATATGATACATTCTATAGAAAAAAACAAGAATACAAGGATGTTCACAATAAACATATCCCTGTCTGCCCTGCCTTCCCTAATGATTTTCATAAAATAAGAAGCGGCATAGCTACAAATAATAATACTGGTGATAATATTGGAATAAAAAGTAATCCGTGTATCGTTTTCCACATATAACAGGTTAGTAATCAATGCCAATATAGCATAACAATAGATCATCCATCTTAATTTCAGGGAAAGCTGGATATAATAATGGTTATAAATCACAGTAAGAATCATCAAACCAAAAAACTGACTCAATGTATAATTGTAGATATTGAGTGTATTTAATTTCATCAGCCGGTCCGTTAAGTCCGTCAGCTCCAGCATCAATTCTCCTGAGAGCAATATAATCACAGGAAGTTTTGTTTTGATCCCTTCTTTTATCAGTACAATCAATCCGGTACATAAGACCAGGTTAATCATAATTTGTAAATACAGGGATAGGCTGTTATACGAAAACACTGGTACTTTGCTTCAGAAGTTGATAATCATTAAGAGTATCAATAATCGTAAAAGGAGGCCTTGGTGTAGAATAATTTTCAGCAGTCTCGCTCATATGATTAATGGCCAGACTTTTCACTGTAATGATTTCGATATGATAAGGGAAGTCGGGGTCTTTTTTTTCCAGATCATTTGTAAGTCCAAAGAAACTGGTACATGTCTGCCCTTCTGTAATTCCTATATTTTCATAATCTGAAAACGGTATGGAAATCAATTGAAAAATATCTTCTGTTTTCTGAGCCTGCAGCCACGAACTTCCAAACATATTCCATCTGAAACTACGGTTAATGGCTGATTCCGCAGTAATAGGAGGAACATCTATCACCATATTATTACTGCTTTCTATTTTTGATTCACTGAATTCTGCTAAAAAGTCTTTTATAAGAATGGTATTGAAATGTGCGTCTTTATCACTTTTAGAATCAATGAGAAAAAATTTCAGCTTACCTTCATGAATTCCCACATAGGCATGGATCATTGGGATCTCTGTAGTTCCAAGATTTCTTTTCCATTGTTCAATGTCTTCACCTGAAACGCTGAAGTGAGTTCCCTGATTCAAATAATTCAAAATTTCTGCTCCATTTGTATCAATTCCGTTTTTGTAAGAATCAATAAGATGTTTCCATTTTCTGATAGCTTCAAAGATGTTTTCAGTAGTCATGATAATATTTATTTGTGAATGATAATTATTTTATGAGTTGAAATTTACAAAAAAAACAGACTGATCTATTTTTTAAATCACATTCAGGTGGAAAATAAAATATAATTTTTAAAAAAAATACTTTTTCTTGTGTCTCTGAAAATTTAAACCGGAAATACCTCTTATCTTTGCACCGGAGACCTCCTCATTTAAATGTACTAACATGATTCCATTTCACGAACTTATATTTTTCATTCTGGCCGCACTTATTTTAGTAATCAGTCCTGGTCCAAATATGATTTATCTGATTTCAAAGTCTATAACGCAGGGAAAAAAGTCCGGGTTTATCTCATTAGCCGGAGTTGTCTGCGGATTTTTGTTCCATATCATCATGGTATCTTTTGGTCTCACCGCTGTTTTACTGGCTGTTCCGCTTGCGTATACCGTTCTTAAAACACTGGGAACTGTCTATCTTTTATATTTTGCTTATCAGGCTATAAAACCGAAAAGCAAAAATATTTTTGATGTTGACAAAAATATTGCCCATGATAGTCCGAAAAAGCTTTTCACCATTGGTTTTTTAACGAATGTATTGAATCCGAAAGTAGCTGTTTTTTACCTGTCTTTCTTTCCTCAGTTCATCAAACCAGAGTATGGTTCGATATTTACCCAAAGTCTGGAACTTGGGATCATTCAGGTTCTGATCAGCTTCAGCATCAACTTTATCATTGTATTAACAGCTGCAAGAGTTGCCTTATTCTTTTCCAATAATCCGGCCTGGATAAAAGTCCAGAAATGGTTTATGGCCAGCGTATTAACTTATTTAGCCATAAAAATGGCATTTTCAAAAGCAAAATAAAATCCGGAACAGGTTTCTTTCTGTTCCGAATTCCGGTGTATATTCATATAAAATCTGACTTGAAGAAAGCATCATGGTTATGCACCGCGAATTTGAGATTAATATTCCGAATGTAAAACCGTGAAAATACGTAATTTTACCGTTGCGTATTATCCTCATCACAACAGGTTTAAAGATGAAACAGACCATTCCCACCTATGATTTAAACGGTATTACCCATCATCAGTTCCATGTCAAAAGGATGGATAAAAGGACTCATGATGCCGGGGATATTCTTCTGGACAAAGGCATACACCGAGACAGTCATTATATTTTTACCTGCATGGAAAGTGGTCATGTAAGAATGATGGTTGATTTTAAAACAGTTGAAGCCAGAGAATCCACTATTTTCTGTGTATTGCCTGGGCAGGTACATCAGGGACTTTTAATGAAGGAAGTCTGTGGATGGTTTGTGGCGGTAAAAGCAGAACTTGTTCCTGACACAGTGCGTTCTTTTTTTGATGAATCGTTGGGTGAAATACAACCGCTGCCTATGGATAGAAGTCTTGTCAAAAAGATTAATACAACAGCAAGTCTGCTTCATGCTTCCTATACGAACGAAATGCTTTCCACTAAAGAAGGATTTCTCATCGTTCAATCGCTACTTAATGCTTTTCTCGGAATGTTTGCTCTGATGTATTCCCGGAAGAATATTTCTCCGGCTTCAGATGAAAACCGTGCTTTACAGTTGTCAAGAGCATTCAGAATTTTGGTTCGGAAAGATTTTAAAACCATGAAAAGTCCATCTGAATATGCAGCAGCTTTACATATCACAAGAGGATATTTAACGGAAACGGTTCGTGAAGTTACAGGAAAGCCTGCGCAACACTGGATTCATCAGGAAATTTTGATTGAAGCCAAAAGATTACTGGTCTTTACCAATCTGAGTATAAAAGAAGTGGCTTATGAGCTTGGATATAGTGATCACACCTATTTCAGTCGTTTATTTTCCAAACTGGAAGATCAATCTCCATCAGAATTCCGGAATCAGCACCAATAGAGAACCAACCACGAATAGTCCAATTAATTCCCCGAAACCGCTATCGGTATTTTATGATTTTGCAACGTCCTTTGCAATAAAAATAATTTATGCCAAGCCTACCAAAATGGATCAATGACACCGTAGAAAATGTTTGGTCCTCCAAATTTAAAGAATGTACCGTTAGCCATATAGAACAGATTACAAATGATCTTCGACTGATACGCTTTGAAACTGAATTACAGGATGTACTTTATGAACCAGCCTATGCCATTGGAATAAGGATCAACGATAGGGATTTCAGGAATTATTCTCCTTTTAATTTTAACAAAGAAGCAGGAACTTTCGATGTTTTGTTTCATTTGCATGATATGTCTGCTGCGGGAAGTAATTTTATCACTCAACTCGTAAAAGGAGCTTCCATCAAGCTTTTAATGCCCAGAGGAAAACAATTTTTTACTCCTGATGCTAAAATTCATTTTTCTGTGGGTGATGAAACTTCTTTGGGAAGTTCTATTTCCATCAAGGAAGCCGTAGAGGAATGTGGTTCTTTATTCATTTGTCTTCATGAACTGGATGAGTGTTCCGCTCTGGAAAAACTTAATTTATATGGGTATCACAGTCCCAAAAATAATACCATGAGAATGATTGAAGCCTTGAATGACTTTCTGAGAGAAGAAAAAGAATCTATTTCTGATGATGAAGTTGTGTTTTATCTTACAGGAAACGGAGAAAGAATGTCATTAATCAGAAAATTTCTTAAAGCCAGAGGTGTATCACCAAAATGTATCAAATCACAGGCATATTGGATTGAAGGTAAAAAAGGATTGTAAAAATGGAGAAATAAAGTTTTTTCACTTTAACAATGAAACTTTATCTGATAATAAAAACAATTATTACCGGATAAAGTTATCATTGCTCAATACCTAAAAATATTGTGCGGGTTATTTCTGTTTCCTTCCTAATTCCTTCACTTTTCTCAACCATTTGGATCGCTGCTCCTCTTTAGAATTTCTGATAATTCCAATATAAGTCACCTTCACCGGTTTTACTCCACAGTATTCTAAAATAGATTTTCTAAGCTGATTTACACTAGGCCTGCCAAAAAACAGACGGTAATACCATCCCGGTTGGTCTAATGTTGTTATGATATGGGCTGTTTTGCCTTTTAAAAGTTTATCCCACCATACCGAATTTTCACGGTATTTATAAGCCATTCCAGGTAAAAAAAGTCGGTCTATAAATCCTTTCATTAAAGCAGGAAATCCTCCCCACCAAACCGGATGTACCCAGACCAAATGATCTGCCCATTGAATAATTTCCCAGGCTTTCAGCAAATCCGGCTCAAGCTCCATTCTTTTCTGATATCCAAACTGTAAATTGGGATTGAAGTGTAAATCCCTTATTACTATTTCTTTTACCTCAGCTCCTGCTTCTATTGCTCCTGATCTGTAAGCTTCTGCTATCCCAAAATTGAAAGAATCTTTATTGGGATGTCCGTTGATAATGACTATTTTTTTCATCGTGTTATATTAATATTGATGGAATCATAGGCATTAAGCTGTGCCATTAATGATAAAGGCTCATGCAGCTGATGGCTGAAATAGACCTTGTTTTCATGAGGATTTCTCAACAGTTCTTCGGTATGCAGAACAGCAGATAAAGCGGTTAATTCCGCCTGTCCTTTTTCACTCTTCAAACTTAGTTTCTTTTGTCCTGACTGATCATCAACTACAATTTCAAAGACTGCCTGATCCCCGTTACCACTGGATCCAAAAATCATTTTTCGTTCTTTTAAAGATAAAATATTATAGATTCTGAGATACTGAAAAGAACCCAACAGCCAGGTAATGAATTTTGAGTTGTAGGTCATCTTCACACTCACATCAGAAATTCTTTCCACTTTGTTGAGAATATACAGATCCGGCACATCAAAATTATAAGCACTTCTTTTCCCTATTCCAAAGGAAAAATTAAAAGCTTCTGTATCCAGGAAATGTCTGATGGAAACCGGTTTGTCATTCTTATAATGTACAAAAGGAACGCCTACATTTTCTGCCATAAAGTGAGCTGAACTCTCGCCTGCACGATCCTTTACGGAATAATAGACAAAGAGTTTTACTTCATTAATATCTCCTGAGTCTGAAAGGATATTAGCCAATCCTGGGACAATCCCACCCATCCAGCCGGAACTGAAGACAATTCTACTGTTTATATCTGATTTCCCTGCAATATCATAAGCTTTCACCAAAGCCGGAGTAGGTTTTGTAATATCCAGATAATCTATTTGATGATCAATGGCAAAACGTAGTACATGATCTTCTTTATCATTCACAGAAAGAATAATGAGGTGTATTTTTTTGTCGGAAATAATTTTAAAAGATGAAGGATCTGTAACATCAATCTTCAGATCTTTATCTGTTTTTCCTCCTTTTCTTCCCCCGATAAAAACAGTAAGATGAGGATTTCTTGATTTCAGTATACGGGAAATTGTTTTACCTACCAGTCCATTTCCTCCAATTATAAGAATATTTTGCTCCATAACTTTTTTTGACAAAAGTAGAGCGCTCCAATTTCAATAAGCAGGACAAATGTCTAAAAAGAAATTTCCTTTCTGATACGGCTCAGGTGGCGTTGGGTAATGCCCAGATAAGAAGCCAGATACTGTAATGGAATATTTTGAATATAATCAGGATGTTTTTTTACTAATGTTTCGTAACGCTGGGCAGCACTGTCTCTTTGCAGCTGAAAAAACCGTGTTTCAAGTTCAAGATATTCCTGCTCTGCAATGATTTTTAAAAACTTTGTCCAGTTAAGACTGTTCTGAACGAGTTCATCTACAGCATCTTTTTTAAGGATAATCAGCTCTGCATTGGTAATGGCCTGCATACTTTCTTTGCTTGGGCAACCTGAAACAAATGATGAATAGGCCGCTATCATATGATTGGGAAACCTGAAGCAATACGTCATATCTTTTCCTTCATCAGAAGTATAAAAAGAACGGAAAATACCAGACTTCACCAATCCTACTTCTTTGCAAAGCTCTCCTTCCTGTATGAAATAATCATTTTTACGGATAAGTCTGAACTCAGAAAACTTCAGAAATTCTTCAATTTCATCTTCTGAAAACAGATTAAAGCTTCGGAAATATTCACGTTCCATGATATCAAATAAGTTTCAGCGAAAATAAATAAAAAAAATCATCTCAGGACGAGATGATCTACCGTTTTGAATTTACTTGAGTTATTTATGAAGATATGAATGATGTTTTGTTGTAACAAAGATAGGTCAACCCTATTTTTTACGCATCAGTGGAATCCCTGGAATTATATCCGTAAAAATACGGTTGTATAAAAAGAAAAGCCCTGCAGGAAATACCTTACAGGACTTTGGATTATCTAACAATATTCAGTTTACTGTTTACCATTCAAGGTTTAACGTTATGATTGTCATCTGCTTTCACCTTGAATCTTTATTAAAGAGGACTTACCAACTGAAGGAACCATTCTTTAACTTCTCCTTCCAAATGTGGAGCAAGCTTTTCTTCACATGTTTTATGATAACCGTTCAGCCATGCGATTTCGCTTTCTGAAAGGATTTCTTTTACTACTGTATCTTTGAAGAACGGACAGAATGTTAATGTTTCAAATTCATAGAATGTTCCGTGAATTGTTTTTTCTGCTTCTTTTACGGCAATCAGGTTTTCGTGACGAATTCCATAGTGCCCTTCAAGATAGTAACCAGGTTCATTGGAGCATACCATTCCCGGAAGAAGTTCCTGAGGGTTCAGGTCTTTCCTGATGTTTTGCGGTCCTTCGTGTACATTCATGAAACTTCCTACCCCATGTCCTGTTCCGTGGTTGAAATCTTTCCCTTCCATCCATAACGGAAGTCTTGCAATAGCATCAAGATGTACTCCTTTTGTTCCTTTCGGGAATTTCACCATAGATAAACGGATTAATCCCTGTAGTACCAATGTCGAATTTCTTTTAAACTCTTCCGAAGAGGTTCCTAAGGCAAAAGTTCTTGTAATATCTGTAGTTCCTTCAAGGTACTGACCTCCTGAATCTACCAGGATGGTCTCCTCGTTGGTCACTTCTTTGCTTCCTTCTTTTTTGGCAGAATAGTGCATGATAGCACCATTGTCTTTATATCCTACGATAGACCCGAAACTTTCTCCGACAAAATTTTCACCTTCTGCACGGAAGCCTCTCAGTTTTTGTCCGATAGAAAACTCATTCATGGCTTCTTTTCCTGCATTGTGCGTTAGCCAATAAAGGAATTTCACCATTGCTACTCCGTCTCTTACCATTACTGTTCTGAAACCTTCCAGCTCAGTTTCATTTTTCTGGGCTTTCATCAGGTTGCCGGGAACGGAAGCTTTGATAAACTGATTGTCAGTTTTTAATGTTTCAAAAATCTGTTGGTTGCTGTTCGGAGAAACCAGAACTTTTTCGTTTTTGAAGGTCTTCAGGTAATTGTAGAATTCTTCGTAAGGCATCATTTTTACAAAGGAATCATCCATTTGTTTTCTTGCAGCCACTTCCATTTTCTCTAATCCTGTGAATAAAACAGCATCATTTTTAGTAATCACAATATATCCTAAGAATACAGGATTGCTTTCTACATCACTTCCTCTCAGATTCACTGTCCAGGCCACATCATCAAGACTTGATATAATGTGTACGGTAGCTTCCTGCTCTTCCATTTTCTGACGGATTGCAGAGATTTTATCGGATACTGATTTCCCGGCTCTTTCTATCGGATGTACGAAAATAGGATTAGCAGATGGAGTTCCTCTGTCTTTCCAGACTTCTTTTAAAAGCGGAACATCTGCCAGTGTAATATTTTTGGAATTGAATTTTTGAGAAAGCAGTTCCCAGTTAGCATGAGAAGCTGCAACAGCATTTACCGCCACTTTACCGCCTGCTGGAATTTCCGAAATAATCCAGTCGATATAATTGGGAGTTCCTTCCATTCCATCTTTGAAAAGATCAATTCCGGAATCCTTCAGCTCAATAGCAGCTTGTGTAAAGTATCTTCCATCTGTCCAAAGTCCACCTTTATCTTTGGTAATCACCACGAAACCGGCAGAACCTAAGAAACCTGACAGCCAAGCTCTCTCCTGCCATTCTTCAGGAAGGTATTCGCTCATATGCGGGTCTGCAGAATATACTATAAATGCATCAACATTATTTTTCTGCATTTCTTCACGAAGCGCAGCAACTTTTTCCTTTGAAGTCATTCTTTTTATTTTTAACCACCGAAAGTTACAAAAAATTTGATGTCGGAAAGGTAAATATATCCGCTATTTTGCTTAATAATTCTTTATTGTTAAAGAGGTCTAAAAAAATCAAACCACTAAACATATTTCATAAAATAAATCATTTTTAAGTAAAAAAAACTACCACATTATCAAAATAATAAATTTTTGGAAGGATTATTGCTTCATTTTACTTCATGAAACAGCAAAACTACAATAACCACAGAAAATTTTATCCGCCACATCATTTTATTTATCTTCCATTGCTTATTATATTGGAGATTTTAGGAATTTATAAAATCTGGGATGATCCCGGAAATCAACTGATCTGGATACTTTTTTCTGTTGTGATTTTTTTGCTTTTTTATCTGGCATTTATGACACGGCAGCATTATGCACTGGGACTTCAAAACCGTATGGTGGTTCTTGAATTTAAACAGCGTTATTTTGAGATCTTCAATAAAAGATCTGATGAAACTGCTGAGAAACTGAAATTCGATCAGATTGCTGCATTGAGATTTACTTATGATGATGAATTCAAAGAGTTTTTATACAGAGCGCTTCATGAAAACATCTCAGGAGATGAAATTAAAAGGTCTATCAAAAAATGGAGAGCTGACCGACTCAGAATTTAGCACACCCACAAAAATAGATACCTATGAAAAAATGGAGCTTTTACAGTATTATGATATTAAGTGTAATGACACTTACAAGTTGTGAAGCCGTAGAAACGATTTTTAAGGCAGGAATGTGGTGGGGAATAATCTTAGTCTGTGTGATAGTAGGGATTCTTTTACTGATTTTTTCGAAGGGTAAAAACTCTTAACCATGTTTTATGGAGAAGAATACAGATTTGGAGATGATTTCTCACCTTAAGCCTTCAAAAATTGTTAAAATAATGAAGGACCCGGAAGCTTCTGCAAAGGCGGTACATCTTGTATATACCACCGATGCAGAAACCGCCGGAATTATTCGTAAAAAAACCGGAAAGAAATATTCCTATTATAAAGATGGGGAGAAAATAAAGGATAAAGAAGAAATTACAAGGATCAATAAACTGGTCATTCCTCCTGCCTGGGAAAATGTATGGATCTGTGCTCTTGATAACGGCCATCTTCAGGCAACAGGCTTTGATGTAAAACAAAGAAAACAATACCGCTACCATCCTCTGTGGAGCGCTTTAAGAAATCATACAAAATTTTATAGAATGCTTCAGTTCGGGTATGCATTACCGGACATTCGTCTGCATGTAGAACAGGATCTCGCCCTGAGAA
Source organism: Chryseobacterium indologenes (assembly GCF_002025665.1). Classification (GTDB taxonomy): domain Bacteria; phylum Bacteroidota; class Bacteroidia; order Flavobacteriales; family Weeksellaceae; genus Chryseobacterium; species Chryseobacterium metallicongregator. The sequence goes on from NZ_CP018786.1 coordinate 3,548,716, forward strand.
ATTTTGAGAAACGAAAAATCCTGGCCTTAATTGTAAGCCTTATGCAAAGAACCAATATCCGTATCGGGAATAATGTATATGAAAAACTGTATGGTTCTTTTGGTCTTACCACATTAAGGGATAAGCATGTAAAAATAAACGGCCAGAAAATCACTTTTTCTTTTAAAGGAAAGAAAGGTGTTATGCATCAAATTGACCTCAAGAGTAAAAGGCTGGCAAGGCTTATTCAGAAATGTAAGGATATTCCCGGGAAAGAACTTTTTCAATATTTTGATGATGAAGGAAACCGTCATTCTGTAGATTCCGGAATGGTGAACGATTATATCAAAGAGATCAGTGGCGAGGATTTTACCGCTAAGGATTTCAGAACATGGTCCGGAACGGTAAGTGCTTTGATCGCTTTCAAAGAAATAGGATATGCTGAAAATAACACTCAATACAAGAAAAAAGTAAAAGAAGCCCTGGACATTGTTGCAGAACACCTGGGAAATACATCGACGGTTTGCAGAAAGTATTATGTTCATCCTTTAGTTATCAACCTTTACGAGAATAATACCATCAAAAAATATCTTGATGAACTGGAAGTTATAGAAGAAAATGATGGAAAAGCCGATCTGACAAAAGAGGAAAGACTGGTTCTGAAGATCCTGGAAAACGAGAAAATGTAAGGGAACCCAATCAATAGTGAATGGTGAATTTGCTTCGCAGTGAATTTTTTATTCTGTACTTCATCAACTCATTGACTATTCACTTGCGCAGCAAAGATTGACTATTGACATTACACAAATTCTATTCTTTATATCAGACAGAAATTCTACTATTGTTCAAGAACTGAACCCTGTATTCCTTCGGCGTAATTCCTGCAATTTTTTTGAAAAGCTGGGTAAAATGAGATGCGGTATGAAAGTTCAGTTCGTAGGCAATCTCTGCAATATCTTTACTGGAGTGAAGTAATGCTTTGCTATAATTGATATCAATCTCATTGATCCACTGTTTGGGAGATTTTTGAGTTACTCCTTTTACACATTTATTCAGATAACTTTCCGTAACAGACAGTTTGTCCGCATAAAAAGCCACTCTTTTTTCCCCCACATGATATTTAAACAAAAGATCCCGGAACTGAAGAGACAGCTCCATCGGACGGGTTGCAGATTTGTGATGGTTGTCAGAATCTGTGCTGAGCATTTTGATTAAAATAAGATGAAGCATAGTTACTACGACATCATTAACATTGAGGTTATTCAACCATAATTCCTGTTCCATAATCGGGAGAAGCTGAGTAATGGTGCCATACGTCAGGCTGTCCAGATTCAGGAAGGGAGTCATGAAGAAAATACTGCTTTTATGTTTTGGAAGTTCCTGTTCAGACAGAATATTATTTTCATAAGCAAGGAAGAATCCTTCAATATCATCTGATAATTCAACAGTTGCAGTAATTGTTCCTTGCTTAATAAAAATCACACCTCCTTTTTCAGCATGATATTCTTTATTTTCAAGATACTGTCTGATATGGCCGTTAGTAACGAAAATAATAAAATTGAATGTGGTACGGTACGGAATGACCGGCATCAGAATACCTTTAAGATAATTTTCTATCCGATACAGCTGTATATCAGCATTGTTAGCTAATATCTTGTCAGTAATATTGGGCAGAAAAAGCTTTTTATATTGAAAATTGGATAGCACTTCCATATCCTTGTTATGATTATTTAAAGTTATACAAAATTTGCAATGCAGAAATTAAAGAATTTGAAAATTTGAGAATGCACTAATTTGAAGATCTCTTCATTCTTAAATCATCACACTCTCAAACTCTCCCAATTTAAAACTTGTAGTACACTCCTACTCTCACTCCAAAAGGGCTTCCCGGTGTGTAGGTAAGATCTGTAATAGGTTCTGCTTCTCCTTTTAGCTGTGTTTCAGTTGCAAACTGGGCTTCATTCCATTTTACATTGAAAAGATTGTTCAGCTGAACATTTGCACCCCATTTCTGACGGTTATAGGAAAGCATCAAATCATTCACAAAATAGGCTTTCGTTCTGATACTGTTATCTTCTACGGCAGGTCTTGCTCCCAGATATCTGTACTGAAGTCCCAGAGAAAAACCATTCAGGAAATCCCAGTTCACAGATCCTGTACTGGTAACTACCGGAGCCAATGGAACATAATCCTGGCCTTTCTCTTCTTCGGTAAATCTTGCGTGGGAATAATTGATATCTGCATTCAGATAAAAGTTCTCCAGTGGCTGGAAGCGAACTCCAAGATCAGCACCAAAACGTCTTGATTTTCCGGAAGGCTCTACTACGGCATCATCACCTACATATACAAATTCCTGCTGAAGATCCATATACCATAAGGCCGGAGTAATGATCAAAGATTTGAACGGGTGTAATCTTACCCCGAAATCCGCACCTATAGAGTATGGAAGCGTATTTTCATTTTTATTGGGAACAACCACTCTCAGATCATTGGAGTGAAAGCCCATTCCTGTTTTCAGGAACCACATCACATTGTCATTCTGAGCGTATGAGAAATTCAATTTTGGACTAAGCCTTGTTGCTTCTTTTGATTGTCCGGATGGCAATTGTTCCACATCCAGCAGATTATGCATGTTGAAAATAAAATGATCTACTCTCAAAGCCGGATTGATGGTCCATTTTCCGACTTTCCATATCAATCCTGAATACGCATGAAGATTGGTTTCTGTTCCCGTCACATCTGATAATCTGTCCAGCAGAAGATCCCTGTGATAAACGTGATTAAGCTGGAGCGTATTAATATCATCATTTCTTAATCCGATTCCTGACGTCCAGTTTAAAGAACTGTTAGCCAAGGAAAAAGTCTTTGTATACTTTACTTCAGCTCCGTAAATATTTCTTCCGTCCGTCTGCTGAATCTCATCACCATGCTCTTTATCTTTTAAATTAAAGGTAAAATCAGAATACAAGTTGAAATTGTATTTTGAATAGAAAGCCATGGCATCAATCTGCTCGGAAGGAGAAATAATGTGCTTAAAGTTCATCTGAAGGTTTGTTCTGGAAGTTTTTCCGCCTTCTGTAGGATCAATACTTCCCCATCGTCCGATGATTCCCTCATCTACAGCACGTTCCGGAATTTGTCCGGAAGCATTCCATGAAGAATTGAATGTTGAGAACTGGATGTTGAAATAGTCTTTATCCGTAAGCCACTGGTTGTATTTTCCGAAGATATTGACTCTGTTAAAATTCTGTTTTACATCAAAAGGGCCGTCTGTATAATTGTATTCTGCAGCTATGTAAGCATTTTTTCTTCCCAGATCATCATGCAGAATATTGAACATTCCCAACACTCTTTTGGAGTTGAAAGAACCTCCTTCCAGCTTAATCATACTGTTTTTCAACCCATTGTAGGTCTGAAAATCTACATATCCGGCTGTATTAAAGTCTCCACGATCCATGTAATAAGCTCCTTTTCCAAAATCGATATTATTGACCGTTTCAGGAATCACAAAGTGCAGATCAGAATATCCCTGACCATGGGCATGGGAAACGATATTCACGGGCATTCCGTCTACATTCACACTTACATCGGTACCGTGATCGGCATCAAATCCTCTTAGAAAAAGCTGTTCTGCTTTTCCTCCTCCGGCATGTTGTGCAATAAACAGTCCCGGAACTTTTCTCAACAAATCCTGCGCTGAGCTTACCGGGAATTTATTCAGATCAACCTTGGTAATGGCAGACAAAAACGAACTGTGATTGATGGCTACTTCAGAAATCTGAAAAGGCTTATGCTGTAAAAAAATAACTTTATTTTTATCATCATCATTGGTCACCACCCATTTTACCTCATCGTATCCCTGACGGCTGATTACAAGGGTATCAGGAAGAGTTTTTACAGGAACAGCAAATGTTCCGTCTGTTCCCGTATGGGTATGATTGTTTCCGTGGTCGTATTTTACCAAAGCATCTGCAATGGGAAATTTGTCATCTGCATCTTTTATCAGCAACTGTTTTTCTGCTTCCTGCGCCATTATTTTTCCACTGAATGCCATGACCAGAAATACTGCGGCTATTTTTGTTATTTTCATTTTTTAGTTTAATTATATTTAAATTTTAGAAATTAAGGTTAGAGTAATATCAATAGTGAATTTTGTTTCGCAAGTGAATGGTCAATCATCGTGAAAAAAAACTTTAAACCTTGAACTTGAATATTGAACTATCTCACTCTCAAACCCTCAAACCCTCCAACTCTAAGACTCTCTAACTTTTTATTTTTTTGTTTTAAGAAATATTTTTTGAATCAAAAGCGTAATCCATGTTCCCGCTACAAAAGGGAAAGTAAATACTCCTCCCACAATATCCAGACAGTGATTGTCTATCAATACGTCATCAATGGCAATGGTGATAAGAACAGCTATCAATACCCATAAACCATCCGTTTTTTTAACTCCGGAAAAAACGATAGCGGAAAGTACTGCGTTAAAACCAAATAATCCCATGTGGATTTCTTTGATAGGCTCTCCGTTCAATTGTGATAATCCTGCTCCCAATATAGAAGCGGCCAATCCATATAAAGCCGCTATGGGAGAACTTATGAAAACAGCCAGGAAGAAAATCATTCCTGAAAGTATTCCTCCCTGAAATATCACTTCCCCAAAACCGTTGGTACAAGCAAGAAAATCATCATATTCTGTAGGAATAACTTCACTACTTAACATCGCAGAAGGCGGAATATGCGTAAAATGATGGAGCGCAAATACCAATACCCAAGTGATAATGATAAATGGAAAAGTAAATACCGGAATTTTCTTTTGAATAAAGAAATGCTGAATAACAGCAGCCAATGCACCTCCCAATACGATAAGAATCCAGATCAAGAATGTTGTCTGAAACAAAAATGACAATGCTACTCCCACAAGGGCTGCACTGAAGCCGTAAAGTCCTGCGTTGATTTCAGATTTGGTATAGTTAAGTTTCATCGCAGTAAAAGTTCCGGCGGCGGTTGAAAGCAGTACTGCCACTCCACACTGCCAACTTCCCATAAAGATTCCTATAAGAAACAAAAGACCTGTCCATCGGTTTTCCTGGAGCATAATCTGCCCGATTCCTTTTAAAATATTGTCTATAAAGGGGAGTTTTTTGAAAAATTCGTCCATAGTTTTTTTAATTGTATTAATAATGTAGAGTGATTTTAGATGGTTGTTTTTTGTTGCTAGATGCTAGATGCCAGTTTCAGGGTTAGAGGTACTAGATGCGAGGGGCGGGGATTAGATTAAGATAAAAAGATACTAGATTGAAAGTCTATCATTTTTTAGCTTCAATTTTTTCTTCAACCTTCGAACTCTCATACTCTCTTACCCTCAAACTCTACCACTCGCATCCCGAAACTCGTTTACCATCCAAGAAAGACCATCCCGACACCGCAAACGGTTACTACCGCTCCGCTTACCACGCCCATATACCGTTCCAGTTTTTCAGTGTTGAATAATGTTGAGTAACCATAGCGTCCTAAAAGAACCATTCCAAGCATAGTCAACACAGTTGTTGCGGTGAAAGAAGTAACCAGTACAGCAATTTCAGACATAGAATGTTTTACTCCGGAATAGAATAATAAAGGAATCAAAGGTTCACTTGGTCCCATCACGAAAATCATGAACAGTACAAGCGGTGTTACTTTTATTCTTTTTTGAGGCATTACGATTTCACTATGATTATGTTCATATACATAAACATCATCCCCCATCACATCAAAATGTTTGTGAGGTTTGTTTCTGATTGCCTGAATGAGGCCATATACCAGATAAACTCCTCCAAAGATCAGCAATGCCCATCCTGAAAAATTCCCTCTGATATCCTGAAACCAGGAGATTTTATTCAACTGCCATCCCAGAAAAACTCCGATAAATCCTAAAATCAGGGAACTGAACACATGTCCAAATCCGCAGACAACGGTTAATATGGCAGTTTTCATTCCGCTCCATTTTTTGGATTTGGAAATAACAATGAAAGGCAGATAATGATCCGGCCCTGAAGCTGTATGTATAAAACTTATTGAAACTGCACTTAAAAGAAGTGCCCAAACTGTACTATCCATTTTTATTAATTCTGTTATTTCAGATTCTTTATTAAGTTTTGGCTAAAGCCAGTGGAAGATTTCTTTCTATTAAGCGGGCTAAAGCCCACTTCTATTGAATATGCTTCTCGCAAATTTTGTAAATGAATCAATATGAGGATCCTTTTACTCCAACGACCATAGGATTTCCTGAATATGAAGGAAAAAGTTGTACATCATTTCTCCGCCATGTCCCAAAGCTCTTACTACAAAACCATTATCTTCCATAGCGGAAACACCCACTTCCATTTCTTCATGATGCTGTGTTGCAGCTTCAACAATCTCCTCAATCAATCCGGTTTTATCTACATTTTCTTTCGTACTGTAAAAAATAAGGGTTCCCTGGTGGGTATATTGTTCCAGATTTCCGATGCTGTTGATTGGGATCATATCAGGCTGGATCAGGACATTATCTTTCACTACCAGTTTATTGTTGTGGTAGATTTCCATCACATTCTGAAAACGTTTCAGTTTAAAAACCTCTCCATAATGTTTTCTACCACAGGTAATAATCTCACTGATGATGATCTGACTGTTTTTCCCGATATGAATATTGGCTTTACTCTTAAAGTTTGAATCTTCGTGAGGAACAATTGGATGAGGAACATAAGCGAAAGAAGTTTCATCTTCCATAGAAACATTGAGTTCCTGAAGCGCTTTGTCCTGCATGTTGAAAAGCCTTTGGTAGGATTGTGACTGTAACTGCAGCGCTGCTCCTTTTTCAAGGGTAACCTCCAACTGATAGTGATCTCCATCCAGAATTCCCGGAGAGGAGCTCATTACCATCTGATAGAGCTTTTTGTCACTTTTTCGCTGTCCTACAGAAACCACTCTGAAAGGAAGTGAGACATAAAGATCTTTCACATAGGATTCTCCTCCCTTGAATCCTGCAATAATTTTTAAATGACTATCCATTTATCTTACCAAATTCGGTTCTTCAATTTCTTCTAAAAGAGCATATTTTTTAATCCAACCTATTACTTTATCCAGTCCTTCATCTGTTTTCAGGTTGGTGAACACGAACGGATTTCCTTTTCTCATTCTTCGGGCATCATTTTCCATGACTTCAAGGCTGGCACCTACGTGAGGAGCAAGGTCAATTTTATTGATGATCAATAAGTCTGATCTTGTAATACCGGGACCACCTTTTCTAGGTATTTTTTCTCCTTCTGCTACGTCAATGATGAAAATAGTAACGTCAGCAAGGTCCGGGCTGAATGTCGCTGAAAGGTTATCTCCACCACTTTCAATCAAAACCAATTCGATTTCCGGGAAACGTGCTGCCAGCTCATCTACGGCTTCAAGGTTCATACTTGCATCTTCACGGATGGCGGTGTGGGGGCAACCTCCTGTTTCTACTCCGATAATTCTGTCGTGGGGAAGAAGACTGTTTTTCGCCATAAATTCAGCGTCTTCTTTGGTATAAATATCATTCGTGATGACTCCAAGATCATAAGTTCCGAATAATTTTCTGCTTAAACGTTCTAATAGTGCAGTTTTTCCTGAACCTACAGGGCCTGCTACTCCTACTTTTATGTATTTTCTGTTTTCCATTTTTTTAAAAAATTTTGATTGAATTCTTAACGCCAGGCGCGCTAAGTTTTCTTTATTGTGAATATTTTACAATCGCAAGGGCGTTTCACTTAGCAAAGAGCACCTTGTTTCACGTATATATTTTTTTTAATTGAGAATATTGTAAGGGATTCAAAGGCATTTCATTCGGCTAAGAAGCATATTCATTGGGTCTTGCGTTTCTTCATTTTCTTAGCTTTCCCAATCTTCTTTTATCTTTTGCCTTCCCCCCTTTTTGTCATTTATTTTTACTTTTTAGGACATATAAAGTCTTGAATACAATCTTTCATGCTGCATACATCTGATATCAAAAGCGGTATTACAAAGTCCCACCATATCCCTGTCCAACTCCATGGTTTCCCAGACTGTCTTTTCCATTACGGGATATAGTGAGAATAAAATATCTTGTCCGTCCAATTGCCCAAGAGGAACTAGTTTTACAGCATTGGTAATCATTCCCGCAACCGAAGTGTAATAGAACCCTAAAAGTGCTTCATACAAAGGAATTTTCATCAGATAAGCATACACTCCAAATACAATACAGTAATGAGAATTGGCTTCTTTATGCTGAACGGCTTTCTCAAAAGCTTCCATAAAAGAAAAACTTTCTCTTCTTTTGAAGATTTTAATCAGTCTGAGTCCCAGTTTCTGGCTCGCCTGGCGAATTTCCTTTGGACATTTTATCGCATTACATTCGTTATCCAGTTCTAAAAGCTGCTGTATATCTCCCTTTTTTGCCGCTTCATAAGCCAGTTTTACAAAAGCTCCGTCATTGAATTTAAGATTGTACTGAAGCATATTCTGTACAAATTCTTTCGCGGTTGCCAGATCATGTACAATTCTTTCCTGCACATACGTTTCAAGTCCGTTGGAATGGGTATAGCCTCCGATAGGAAGTGTAGGATCTGCGAGATGAAGCAATCCTGATAAGAAATTGATATTCATATTATTCATCTTTCGGAGCGGCCATTTTTAAGATTTTTGTAAAGATTGTGGAGCCCAGACTTCCGTGTCCATGAGGTTCTACATTCGATTTAAGAAGATTCAGCAGTTTCACAGATTGTTTTTCCGGTTTGAAACCGCTTGCCTCCAGCCATCTGAACATCGGCATTTCAAAAGGAAGTAATACTTTATTATTCTGAATGAAAAGCGGAATATGTTTGTTTCCGATCTCATAGCACACGGTACCCATTTCCAGCAGTGAAGCTGGTGACATCACAATGGCTTCTGTTTCCAGAACATTGATTGCTATTATTTTTTCTGCATCCTCAAAAAGAATATCTCCTTCACGTAATCGTTGCCCTTCTCTGAGAAATTTGATGGCAATATCAATTCCCTGTCTGGTTTTTTTACGCTGGATTCTTTTGGTGGTTTCAAACCATTCCAGATCAAGATAGTCTATGGTTTTCTCCGAAGGATTTTCAGCAATATTGCCTATGATTTGATTAATTATCATTTTTCGTTTTTTTTCTGAAGTCTAAGTTTTTGGAGATTCCTACCCCGAATGTTGAACCACTGATTCCGGCTACATAGCTTTTTGTCCAGCCTTCTTCTTTTGTTTTGGTCTGAAGCATTGAAAGTTCTGCGAATTTGAATTTCAGTGCCCAGCCTCCTCCTAATACGATTCCGATCAAAGGATAAGCACGAAGGCGGAATCCGTTAAAATTCTGCATAGCATCCGCTGCTGTCGAAAGTTGTTGTCCCCAAACATAGTGGGCATCCACCTGACCAATCAACACAAAATATTTTCCAAGCATTACCGAAGGACTATACCAGATTCCTGCTTCATTTTGTTTGTATACTACATTGTGGTCCACAGTATTCTGCGAGTAAGCATAATTAACCCCTATAAGATCATTATTATTGATGAAGTAGCCTACTCCAAGCGGTGCACTGGAAACAGTACTGCTGCTGCTTGACGGTGTTGTAATTTTAGAATAGTCTAATGAACCATACACCATAAACTGTCCTTTGGGTCCGTCTTCATCACTTTTAAGCCTGTGACCACCCAGAAACTGAGCATTCAGATGTCCTGAAAGTATAGACATACCCGTTATGGCAAGAGAAAAAACTGTTTTATTTAAATATTTCATTCTACACTTAGAGTTCTATAATTGTTTTACAATATGGTCTGATAAATCTTTTTTTGTTGTTTAATAAACCTAACAGGTTTTTGAAACCTATTAGGTTTTATTCGTAAAATTTATCTTAGAACAAGTAATACAGCTGTGTTAAAGGAAGTGTCTCTGCCGGTTCACAAGTGATGTATTCACCGTCTACCGTTACTTTATAGTTTTCAGGATTCACTTCAATTAAAGGCGTCTTATCATTGTGAATAAGGTCTTTTTTACCAATATTTCTACAGTTTTTCACCGGAAGAATCATTTTTTCCAGTTTGTAAGAAGCGATTGTTCCGTTGTCGATAGAAATCTGAGAAACGAAGTTCGCGCAAGTACCAAACTTGGCTTTTCCGTGAGCGCCGAACATATTTCTGTAAATAATAGGCTGAGGCGTTGGAATAGATGCGTTGGGATCTCCCATTTTAGCTGCAATGACAAATCCTCCTTTTACAATCATTTCCGGCTTTACTCCGAATAATGCAGGTTTCCAGATTACTAAATCGGCTAATTTCCCTTCCTCAATGGATCCTACATATTCCGAAATACCATGTGCTATAGCTGGGTTTATGGTATATTTAGCCACATATCTTTTTGCACGATAATTGTCATTTCCGCTATCTTTATCTTCAGCCAGATCACCTCTCTGCTCTTTCATTTTGCTCGCTGTCTGCCATGTTCTCGTAATCACTTCTCCCGGTCTTCCCATCGCCTGAGAATCTGAACTCATGATACTGAAAACCCCCATATCATGAAGGATATCTTCTGCTGCAATGGTTTCGGGACGAATACGTGAATCTGCAAACGCTACATCCTCAGGAATGTTTTTGCTCAAATGGTGGCAAACCATCAGCATGTCTAAATGTTCATCAATGGTATTGATGGTGTAAGGACGTGTAGGATTGGTAGAAGCCGGTAATACATTCGGATACATAGCTGCTTTAATGATGTCTGGTGCGTGACCTCCACCTGCACCTTCTGTATGGAAAGTATGGATTACCCTTCCATTGATGGCTCTCATGGTATCTTCCAGAAACCCTCCTTCATTCAAAGTATCCGTGTGGATGGCCACCTGAACGTCATATTTATCAGCTACTTTCAATGCGGCATCAATGGTTGCAGGAGTTGCTCCCCAGTCTTCGTGAATTTTTACTCCCAAAGCACCTGCTTCTACCTGCTCTTCAATAGGTTCTTCAGCTGAACAGTTTCCTTTTCCGAAAAAACCAAGGTTCATAGGATATTCTTCTGCTGCTTCAAGCATTTTCTGCATATTGAACCTTCCGGGAGTAACCGTTGTAGCATTTGTTCCGTCATTTGGACCTGTACCACCACCAATCATTGTGGTAATTCCGCTGTAAAGAGATGTCTCAATCTGTTGAGGGCAGATGTAGTGAATGTGAGTGTCAATTCCTCCGGCCGTTACGATATACCCTTTTCCACCATGAACTTCCGTTGAAGCCCCGATAATCATATTAGGTGTTACACCATCCATCGTATCAGGGTTTCCGGCTTTTCCGATTCCTACAATCTTTCCGTCTTTGATTCCGATATCTCCTTTTACAATTCCCCAGTGGTCAATAATTACGGCTCCTGTGATACAAAGATCCAAAACACCTTCATCTCTTTTAGCTGTCACATTCTGTCCCATTCCGTCACGAACTGTTTTTCCTCCTCCGAAAACAGCTTCGTCTCCGTAGTGCGTGAAATCTTTTTCGATTTCAATAATAATTTCAGTGTCTCCCAATCTGATTTTATCTCCGGCTGTAGGACCTAATATATTGGCGTATTGTTTTCTGTCTACGTGTAAGCTCATCTTAATGATTTTTAAAGTTTAACTCTTCAACTTTTGCAAGGCTTACTTTTTTTTGTTGTTCAGAATCTATCTGTCCGTCAACAAGATTGTTGAAGCCCATTGCTTTTTTGGTCCCTCCTATCTCTACCAGTTCCACTTCTTTTTCTTCTCCCGGTTCGAAACGTACGGCAGTACTTGCTACGATATTCAATCTCTTTCCGAAAGCTTTTTCACGGTCAAAGCTCATCGCTTTATTGACTTCAAAAAAATGGAAGTGTGAACCTACCTGAATAGGACGGTCTCCTGTGTTTGTTACTTTTATTTTTACAGTTTTTCTGCCTTCATTGCAGATAATTGTACCTTCTTTTACAAAAATTTCTCCTGGTATCATAATCAGTAGTATTAGCGGATTGGATTGTGTACGGTTACCAGCTTAGTTCCATCAGGGAAAGTAGCTTCAATCTGAACATCATGGATCATTTCTGAAACGCCTGGCATCACATCTTCTTTGGTAAGAAGGTTTGCTCCTTCCTGCATGAGTTCAGCTACTTTTTTACCATCTCTTGCTCCTTCAAGCAAAAAGTGACTGATCAGAGCTATTGATTCCGGGTAGTTTAATTTAAGGCCTCTTGCCTTTCTTTTCAGAGCGAGTTCGCCTGCCAGAAATAGCATAAGCTTCTCCGTTTCTCTCGGTGTTAAGTGCATAATATTTTTATTTAAAATTGGACAAACAATATCCGGTTCACCTCTCCGTAAAGGCAAACAGACATGTTCAAAAATGTAAATTGGGAATGATTGTTATGAGTCTGTACTCGTGAGAATACAAACCATAGCAGATCATTAAAAATTGAAAAAGAATTAGCAGCCCGCTATCTGCAGGGAATGATACAGAATGTACCTTGGTGCTGTAATATAAATGCGGTTTTGAACAGCCGCAACCTGTGTATTGTAAGTGTAACCTGCAAAGAAATAGTGCAACCACTGCTGTGCAAGTATTGAGTAATCAAATTTTACTTTCTCCCAGTCATTGGAATCCTGCACATCCTGCACATCTGAAAAACTATAGATTTCAGGTTGTGTTTGCTGATCAGATTTCTGTTGTAAAAGATGAATTTTTGAAAGGACATCAGTGTATGATTGAGTTTTCCCTTTATGTGCAAAAAGACCTGCACACAACGCTGAGAAAAATATCACAAAAGAGAAAAATAAGACTCTTTTTTTCATACCTGTTAATAATGGTGTAAAATTAGAACAATCTTATCCCTCCGGCTATCAAAAAAATTATTTAAAATGTTCAAAATCGCAACAAATGTGAATTTATATAATTTTAACACTCTGCCATAAATCCTTTATTTACAGCAATTAATAACTGTTTTTAAACTATGACAAATATTTTATTGTCCTAATTCCTATAATTATAACAAAATGATGCATTTTTTTCTAAAAGCTAAAGAATTATCAAAACATACCAGGGTTTAACAAAATCTATCATCAAAAAAAGCTTAAATATTATCAGAAAACATATTTTATATTTTATTTGACAAAAACAGATGGTATTTTTTCTTTCTTTATAATTATTGTAAATTTGTATACACATCTTATTTAATTTAATAAAATAATAAAACGTAATATGTCAAAAGCAATTTCGCAAGTACCATTAGCGGTAAACGAGCCTGTAAACTCATACGAACCGGGATCTCCGGAAGTTAAAAGCCTTATCGACACGTATAAAAAAATGTGGGCTGAAAAGGTAGAAATCCCAATGATCATCAATGGAAAAGAAGTAAAAACTGAAACAAAAGTACAACTTCAGTCTCCACAGGATCATGCTCATGATTTCGGGTTCTACTATCAGGGTGGTATGCAGCATGTGGATGACGCTATCAACGCGGCATTGGCAGCTAAAAAAGAATGGAATGAACTAGGCTGGGAACAGCGTGCAGCAATTTTCTTAAAGGCAGCTGATCTTTTGGCTGGTCCTTACAGAGATGTGATTAATGCAGCAACAATGATCGGGCAGTCTAAAAATGTACACCAGGCTGAAATTGATTCTGCTTGTGAATTCATCGACTTCTTAAGGTTCAATGTAGAGTTCATGACAGAAATGTATGCTGAGCAGCCGGTTTCTGACAATGGAATCTGGAACCGTGTTGAATACAGACCATTAGAAGGATTCTGCTTTGCGGTAACTCCGTTCAACTTTACAGCGATTTCTGGAAACCTTCCTACTTGTATGGCTATGTTAGGAAATGTAGTGGTTTGGAAGCCGTCTGACAAGCAGGTATATTCTGCAAAAGTAATCATGGATGTATTAATTGAAGCGGGTCTTCCTGCAGGGGTTATCAATATGATCTTTACTGATGGAAAGGAAACTGCTGAAAAAGTATTGGCTCACCGTGACTTCGCTGGTCTTCACTTTACAGGGTCTACAAAAGTATTCCAGGGAATGTGGAAAATGATCGGTGATAATATCCACAACTACAGAACATATCCAAGAATCGTTGGAGAAACTGGTGGTAAAGACTTTGTTATTGCTCACCCTTCTGCTAACGTAGAAGCTGTAGCGACTGCATTGGTAAGAGGTGCTTTCGAATATCAGGGACAGAAATGTTCTGCAGCTTCAAGAGCTTATGTACCTAAATCTCTTTGGGCTGATGTGAAAAAAGTAATGGAAGCTCAGATGAGCACCATCAAAATTGGTTCTCCGGAAGATACTTCTAATTTTGTAAACGCTGTAATCGATAAAAATTCTTTTGAAAAATGTAAAGGATATATCGACAGAGCAAACGCTTCAGGTGAAGCTACTGTAGCTATTGGTGGTAAAGTGGATGATTCTAAAGGATGGTTCGTACACCCAACAGTAATTGAAACTACAAATCCTCAATACGAAAGTATGGTAGAAGAGATCTTCGGCCCAATCCTTTCTGTATTTGTATATGAAGATCAAGACTGGAAAGAAACTCTTAAGTTAGTAGATTCTTCTTCTCCATATTCATTGACAGGTTCTGTATTCTCACAAGACCGTTACGCAATCAATGAAGCGTACAAAGCTTTAGAGAATGCATCTGGTAACTTCTACATCAATGATAAACCAACTGGTGCTGTAGTAGGACAACAGCCTTTCGGTGGTGGTAGAGCTTCAGGAACTAATGATAAAGCAGGTTCTAAAATGAATCTTCTAAGATGGACCTCTGTAAGAAGCGTAAAAGAAACGTTTGTTTCTCCAAAAAACTACAAATATCCATATTTAGGGTAATAAACGATAAACAATCAATGATCAATGATCATTGATAAATGATTTACAGCCTCGGAATTTTTGTTTCGGGGCTTTTTTGTGGGATACGAGATTAGAAATTCGGGTTCAAGGTTCAAGGTTACTGGCAGTTAACAAAGTACTTTCATTTCCATAACACACTCCCACTAACTCCTAATTCCTAATCCCTAATCCCTAATCCCTAATCCCTAATCCCTATTCCCTATTCCCTGCTACCTGCTACCTAACATCTTTTAACAAACTTTACCGATATTTTACGATTCTTCAGGCCCTGTTAGGAATAATTGTTGATTTTTTCATTACGACAACACCACAAAATAGAAGAATATGAAAAAGTTATTGCTAGCAGCCGTTGGAATAGGAATATTTGCAGTGAGCTGTGGAACCAAAGAATCGACAATGTCAACGAGTAGCCGGGATTCAGCGGCAGTAGGTAATACGCAAAAAAGTATGACGCCTACTACTACTGACACCATGACTACAAAAATGGCGAATCCTGATACTACCAAGATAAAAAGGGATTCTATGGCAACATCTCCTGTCAAGTAGTAATGATAACATTCAATCTAAAAATGGAAAATCTGCAGATGAAAGCTCTGCAGATTTTTTTATTTTTTATGAAGAAAAGAATTTTATCCATTTTGAGTTAAAATTTATTCCTTTTATTTTTGGTTTTGGCTACAGCCAACAGAAGGATAATTTATCTTTAGCTGGGTTAAAACCCAGCCCTATTGAATTTTAATAACAAGATCTTTTATCTTTTATCTTTTATCTTTTATCTTTTATCTTTTATCTTTTATCTTTTATCTTTTATCTTTTATCTTTTTAATCCTTATATTTGATTAACATCAACAATCAAAATTAACTATTATGAGAAAATTATGGATAGGGGCAGTTCTTGGACTTCTTTTCCTTGGAAGTTGTGCTCAAAACAAAGAGAAAAGAGAGGAATATAAAGATGCCCACAATAAAGATTCTTTAAGAAACAGGATGGGTGATTCTGCCGTAGCGAACTCCATACCTTCAACCGCAACCTCTGATACTTCAAAAGTAAAAACCGACAGTACGAAAGTTAAATAAAATCACAAATCCACAGAAATCTGTGGATTTGCACTTAAAAAAACTTGACTGAAAAAAAACCGGGCAATCAACCCCGATTATAATATATGGTTCATATTCCTGATCAGAAGAATATTTTCCTTAAAAGCTAAAAAAAGGGAATTGCAGTTTGGGCTTACTCTTATCTTGAAAGAAGAAAATAAAAATGATAAGCTGCAGCAGAATTACATCATGTCCCGTGAAACTGACGCAAAGATATACCAGCAAAGCTTTTCTTTAAAATAATAGGTTGTTCATTTTCACGAAAATGGTAAGGTAGAATAAAAAAAACAAGTTGTTTTTAATCATTTTCAGGAAAATGGACATTTTTGTCTGATTGATTTTCAGTATCCAGATATTTGATATAGGCTGATGGAGAGTGGTCTGTAACCGCTTTAAAGACGGCAGCAAATTTACTATGTGAAGAGAATCCGCATTCGTCAGCAAGGATACTTATCTTATATTGCCTGTACTTCTCATCATTGATCAGCTTATCTACAATATAATTGATTCTTAAACGATTTACATAGGTTTTGAAATCTGCATTTTTATGCTGATTGATTACATAGGACAGATATTTTGTATTGGTATTCAATTCACCTGCAAGAAAAGACAGAGACATCCCTTTATTGTTATAAAGATCACCTTTTTCAAAATCTTCAAGCAGTTCAAGCAATTTCGATTCTGTCTCGGAAGTCATCAGGGAATCATTTCTTCTTCGATCTTCTTCAGAATCTTTTTCATCAATTTCTTCCACAAATATTTTCGAAAACTCAGCATCGTCAGATTGAGCTAAAGGATAATAAGTTCTGTTACTGACCATATTTAACTGAGCTCTTATAATATTTCTGAATTTTGAACGCTGCTTTCTCTGCTTTGTCCTGAAGAAAACAAGTAAGCCTACCAGCGAGATAAACAGAATAATAATAGCTGTGTTTTTAATCAGATTCATATGCCCATCATTTTTATGACTCTTTCCTTTCAGAATCTCAGCACCTTTTGGTGTAAAACTTTGATTACGGGCCGCAATACTGTCATAAGCTCGGATATATTTCACAGCATATAGTGAAGCTTTAAAATTGTCTCCAATTCCTTCATAATAATCATTAATATTGGAATAAACAGCTTTTTTAAGCTTAAGACTTCTGGATGTATCCGCAATCTTTTCTGCTTTTTTAAGATATAACTCAGCATCTTTCCAGTTTTTCTCCTTCAGACGAATACCTCCTAAGCCATTATACACCAATCCCAGTGTACAACTTCCATTTTTCAGCAGGCCTTCTGCTTTTCGATAATAGTCTTCGGAAACAGAATAATCATTAAGCTTGAAATAGACATCTCCCAGCAGCTGATAAGAAGCTGCAGCTGTTCTGTTTTCGTTTTGGCTGTTTATTTTTTCAAAATATTTCAGAGATGACTCAATATTACGTATTGCATTGGGAAAATTCCCCATCTCCATTTCATAGAAGGCCATTTCCTGATTCAGCAGTCCTGCAGCTTCACTACTTTTCTGAAAATCAACAATCTGACCTGAAGCCTGAAGTCCTTTTACAATGTATTTTTTTGATCTTTCGTATAACCCTACCTGTCTATATTGTCTCGCAAGTAATCTGGTCACCACAGTCATCCATTCCGGATCATTGATCTGATTGATTACCGAGTGGGCATTTTCACTGTAACAGATTGCTTTTTTAAGTTCACCTGCATGATGGTATAGCTCTGAAGAGAGCACAAGGCATTTTATTTTCTCTGAAGGTTTTTGTGCCTTCATATAAAGAGAATCTGCGGTTTTGATTGCTTTGGGTAAATCTTTATAGGCGGTAACGGAAGAAGTCCTCTCACAGATGAGGTCAAAGTTATTTTTTTTCTGAGCGAATATGGGGACTGCTGTTGCCAGCAGAAATAAAAATTGCAAAAGACTTTTAGGCATAGAAAAATAAATTATTATTTTGATTTTATAATAATTCATCATTATTTTCACGGGGTGTCTTTTTGTTTTTTACAAAACTAGTGATATTTTATTTTTTATTAAAATATTATATTGAAATTTAATCATTTAACCCACAATAGTAATTTACATTAATTTTAATAATAAGACTAAAATAATAGATGATTATCTTCAATACAAGCTGATGCCTGTTTTAAAACCAAAGTTCCTGTATAATTATTTTCAATATGAACGGCTCATGTGTCATCATATTTATTACATTTGCATGGAATAAAAAGTTTTTATGAAAAAAATAGCAATACTTTCCTCAATCTTTATAGGAGCTCTTGCATGGGCGCAGGGAATTAAATTTGAAGAAGGCAATTTTGCCTCTATTCTGGCCAAAGCAAAAAAAGAAAAAAAACTGGTCTTTATTGATGCATATGCTTCATGGTGCGGGCCTTGTAAACTGATGGTTAAAAATATTTTCCCACTTCAGTCTGTAGGAGAATATTACAATTCTCACTTTATCAATGCTAAAATTGACATGGAAAAAGGAGAAGGAATTGAGCTGGCAAAAAAATATAATGTAAAAGCGTTCCCTACTTACCTGTTTATTGATGGAAGTGGTGAAGCTGTACACCGAACTTTAGGATATGTGGAAGAAAAAGACTTTATCCAGTTTGCAAAAGACGCAGAAGATCCGAACAAAAGACTTACTTCTCTGAAGCAACAGTTTGAAAAAGGAGAAAAAGATCCTGAGTTTTTAAAGAATCTTGCCGGCCTTACCATGTATAACCACGCTGAGTTTGCCGGGAAAGTTCTTAACCGTTACTTTCAACAGAAAGCAAGCTTAGATCAGGAAGATATCCAAATGCTACTTTCGGGAGTACAAACTACAGACAGTCCTTTGTACAAAATTTTCCAGGATAAAAAAGCTGATATCGTTAAATTCTTCCCGGAAGATAAATATGAAAAGTTTGATAAAAATATTAAACTGAATACTGTTTCTAAAAAAGCCTATAATCCGGATACTAAGAAATGGGATGATAACTATTTCATGACTGAAACCCAAAAATTCCTAAGCAAAGAGGAAGCTGACAAGATCTTAAAAAGAATGAAAGCCAACAGAGCTTTGAAGAATAAAGATATTCCTGAATATGAAAAACTAATTCTTGACCTTTACAAAGATTATACTGCTGCCGGTTCTGAAGAACTGAATTCTCTTGCCTGGAACTTCTTTGAAAATGTAAGCAATAAGACTTCTCTGGAAAAAGCCATTACATGGGCACAGGAATCTGTAAAGAAAGATCAGAACTTTGCCAATACAGATACTTTGGCGAATCTTTACAATAAAGTTGGTGATAAGAAAAATGCTAAAATGTGGGCTGAAAAGTCTATTGAACTGGCAAAAAGTACCGGACAGGATTCTTCTGACACGGAAAAGCTATTGAAGAGTCTTTAACAGATACTCTGATAAAAGCAAAAAAACCGCAAAACTTCAGTTTTGCGGTTTTTTATTTATTGTATATATGCTTAGTTATTATACACTAAAACCTGCATCTTAGTAAGCATAGATTCTGTATCACCATTATACCCCAAATACGTAGAAGGAACAAAATTAACAGTAGCACTTCCAGACCAGGCAGCATATTGAACTTTAAAAGTATAAGTTCCTGCTGTAAGGGTTACTGATTTCAAAAAAGTTACAGGAACCGGCATACTTGACAACGCTGTTCCTCCGGGGAAAGTTCCAGCTTTAGAGGCAAAGGCGGAAGAAATTTTCACCCCATTTTGTAAAAGCATAAAAACACCTTGACTCGAATTGCCGTCTAATAATGTTGAATACCCTAAAATAGTAAATAAAAAGGTCTGAGTTTTTCCCGCAGGAACCGTCAAAGTAATGGTAACACCCGGAACATCAATTGTTGTTCCCTGAGTAGCTGTAGCAGCAGTAGTTCCCTGAACATAATAAGCATTGTTAATTGTTCCGCTTATTGTATTCAGTGTTTGCCATGAAGGAGCTACCGCAGATCCGTTAGAAGTCAAAATCTGGCCGGAAGTTCCTGCTGATCCGGCTGTTGTGGCATTTCCACCCACGTTTATTTCATTTACAACCTGTAATGAACCATTGACATGTAAGGTTTTCTGAGGAGTTGAAGTTTGTATCCCTACTTGCGCTACATGAAATAAGGGAACTAAAAAAGCCCCAAGTAATAAATAGTTTTTCATTTTTTTGTTTTTAGAATTTTTAACATAATAAAATTACGACAAAAAGTAACCCAAAAATTCACAACGATATGAATATTTTCAATCAAAAAAAAACAAACTATATTATAAATTCTATAATTGCAAAAGCTTCACTTATAAATATTTAAAATATAGAGATAAAAGAATTAAAACTTAAAAAAAAGCCTGTGGTTTTTAGTCTTATTTTAAAAATGTTTAGTTATTATATACCAGCACCTGCATCTTAGTAAGCATGGCTTCTGTATCACCATTATAGCCTGCATAACCAGAAGGGACAAAATTAACAGTAGCATTCCCAGACCAGGCAGCATATTGAACTTTAAAAGTATAAGTTCCTGCTGTGAGATTTACTGATTTCAAAAATGTCACCGGAACAGGCATACTTGCCAACGTTGCTCCTCCGGGGAAACTTCCTGCTTTAGATGCAAATGCTGAAGAAATTTTGACCCCATTTTGCAAAAGAGTAAAAACGCCCTGACTTGAATTACCATCCGTTAAGGTTGCGTATCCTAAAATAGTAAATAAAAAAGTCTGAGTTCTTCCAGCGGGTACCGTCAAAGTAATCGTAGCCCCCGGTACATCAATTGTAGTTCCCTGACTAGCTGTAGCAGCAGTAGTTCCCTGCACATAATAAGCGCTATTGATAGTACCGCTTATTGTATTCAGCGTCTGCCATGAAGGAGCCGTCCCAGGCCCGTTGGAAGTCAAAATTTGTCCTGTCGTACCAGAAGAACCAGCTGTCGTGGCATTTCCACCTACGTTTATTTCATCTACTACCTGTAAAGAGCCATTGACATGTAAGCTTTTTTGAGGGGTTGCAGTTCTAATACCAACTTGAGCATATAGGGACAAGGAGAATAATAGAGTCCCAAAAAATAAGTGTTTTTTCATTCGTTGTGTGTTTATAGATTACCAAGACAAAAGTATATTAAAAAATATAAAAATCAGTAACAATTAATAAAAACACAACGATTTATCGAAAAAAATCTATAAAATCAATTAATTTATTAAAAAAAATAAAATTTATACAGAACACTTCCCCACATGAATCCGCTTCCGAATGCTGAAAGAAGTACAAGATCTCCTCTGTTTATTTTTCCCTGTTCGATCGCTTCACTTAGGCCAATAGGAATAGAAGCAACGATTGTGTTTCCGTATTTCTGAATATTGTTGAAGATTTTTTCGTTTGGTAATCCGAATTTCTCATGAACAAACTGAGCAATTCTAAGGTTCGCCTGATGTGGAATGAACTATTAATATGCAAAGTTTTTAAGAAACTTGAAGTATTACTTTAAAAAAGTCCAAGATAATAAATAGCCTTTCGCATTTTATTCTATATTTATTTACTAAAATTACTTTACAAATCTCTTCCCAACTCAATATTCCATACATAATTGGAAGTGATTCTTGAAGTAAAGGTAATACTTCCTCCATGGTCTGATGAAGCACTGCTCGAATGAGATGCTGTACTATGTACCCTTTGAGTACTGGAACTCCCCAACCGGAAAATCCACAAAATAAGAAGAAAGATTGCAGGATCCATTGTTATGGTCTGCTTCATACGTAAAAGTAATCATGTAAAGCCCTGGAGTAAATGTGATCTGAGAAGCTCCCGTATAAGTAACCCCACTGCCTGAACTGTTGGCTATCTCCAATACAGGAGCAAGAATCTGTGTCTGCCCAGCAGGTTGGGTACTTAAAAAATTATTCATAGTGGAATTTAATTGATAAATGGCCGGTCTTGGGATACCTAAAGTATTCAAAGTAGAAACATTCACAACAGTACTTCATTAGCTACCATCATTATAATAGATACCAGGAGTCACATTGTTAGGAGAATACCCACACTTCCCGTTTGAGCAAAAGCATGGGCTGTTAATGATAATACTACCATTGATAAAATAATTTTTTTCATCATTTCTTATTATAAATTAAACATTGTTCTTTAAAATTGTGTTTTATATTTTAAATGACTTCATTGTAATAAATAACTGAAGTTCATTATGTTGATGTAAATTTTAAACAAATTCAAAATCAACTACACAAAGATATTCAATAAAACACATCATTCAAAGCATTCCGTTGAATATCAATCAATTAATAAATAATGATTTTAAAAAAAAACGTTTAATTTATTAAATGATGAAAAAAATTAAAAATTAAACAAAACACTCCCCCAGGTGAATCCGCTTCCGAATGCTGAAAGAAGTACAAGATCGCCTCTTTTTATTTTTCCCTGCTCGATCGCTTCACTTAAAGCAATAGGAATAGAAGCAGCAGTTGTATTTCCGTATTTCTGAATATTATTGAAGATTTTTTCGTTCGGTAATCCGAATTTCTCCTGTACAAACTGAGCAATTCTCAGGTTCGCCTGATGTGGAATGAACATATCAAGATCTTCCACTGTTTTTCCTGCTTTGTTCAATGCTTCCATCATTGTTTCAGGGAATCTAGTTACCGCATGTTTGAATACAAAGTTTCCGTTCATGATCGGATATACTTCTTTATTCGTTACATTTTCAGGATCTTTTCTCATTCTGTCACTCCATCCGTATTTTGAACCCGGGAACTGAGTACAAAGATCATCAGCATATTTTCCTTCAGAATGCATATTCATCGCTAAGATATCTCCTGCATTTTCATCTTCTGATGCAGAAAGAACAACAGCTCCTGCTCCATCTCCGAAAATAACAGAAACCCCTCTTCCTTCATCAGAAAAATCCAACCCAAAAGAATGAACCTCAGCTCCTACCACAAGAATATTTTTATAAGTTCCTGATTTAATAAATGCATTGGCAACGCTCATAGAATAGACAAATCCTGAACATTGATTTCTTACATCCAATGCTCCAATGGTATCGCATCCCAACATATCCTGAAGCAATACTCCACATCCGGGAAAGTAATAATCCGGTGAAAGAGTTGCAAAAACAATATAATCGATATCTTTTGAGGTAAGCCCGGCATTCTGGATGGCTTTTTCTGCAGCTTTAAAACCTAGATAAGCACTGGTTTCCTGAGAGTCATATCTGTTTTTTCTGTGTCTTCTTTCCTTGATCCCTGTTCTTTCCGTAATCCATTCGTCATTGGTAGTCATTAGTTTTGCCAAATCATCATTGGTAACAACGTTATCTGGAACATAAAATCCCACCCCTTTTATGGTACTTTTAATCATATAGTTTTTTAATTTTGGCAAAGATAAAACTTATTTAACACATAGTTTTTCAAAATATTAGTATTTTTACTTTATGCCAATTGATACGATATACAGAACCTCCCAGTGCGAATGGGTAGATGTAGAGGCTCCTACTGCAGAAGACCTGAAATTTCTTCATGAAAGATATGAAATCAACAATCTTCTTCTGGAAGATACCATGGATCCTAATCACCTTCCGAAATATGAAGAAGACGGAAATGTAAAATTCTTCTTACTCCGTGAAAGTACAGAGCTGGAAAGAAAGAATCTGAATACCATCAGCGATATCAGCACCAAAATTGGAATTTTTTTGGTTGAAAATACCATTATCACCATCCACAGGATGAAAACCAGAAGCATCACTGAAGTCAAGAAGAAAGTGTCTTTGATTCAGGAAGATCTTAATCCTCAGCAGATCACACTGATGATTGCTATATTGATCATGAAAAGTTTTGATGATGAATCTTTAAGTCTGTTTGAAACAATGGACAATATTGAGAATGAAATTTTTCTTAAAAACACCAATCATACCAGCCAGATCCGCCGTCTTTACAAACTGAAACGAAAATCTGGATTAAATTCCCGTGTACTGGTAATTTCTACAGATGCTATTGACAAATTTAAATTACTGAATTTACAGGACTCAGAAATTGTGGATTTAAAAGATAAACATAAAGACGTGGTTGCCGATTTTGATCATTTGAATATTCAGATTACCAACCTTATTTCCATGTTCCTGGCACTTTCGGATCAAAAGGCCAATCAGGTGATGAAGGTTCTGGCAATTTATTCAGTCTATTTCTTACCCATCACTTTTATTGCTGGAGTTTACGGAATGAACTTCGATAATATGCCTGAGCTTCATCATAAGTATGGATATTTTATCACATTGGGAGCAATGGCAACCGTTGTCATCAGTACCTTTATTTATGTGAGACGAAGACAGTGGTAATTAATCTTTAATAAACGCAAAGGCTCGAAGTTTTTACTTTCAATAAAATATAACTTGGTGATTACTTTTTGTCTTTAACCTGAACACCATCAAAACAAAATACCATGACTTCTGAAAACCTCAACAAAATTCTTGAAGATCCTTCTCTATCAAAGGCATCCAAAGATAAATTGCTTGCTTTGCACGAGAATATCTCTTCCAAAGAATTCTCTGATCTCCTGGATCAGTCCGGGAATCAGTATGTAGAGTTTGTACAGGAAGGTGGTGGTGTCTGGGGAAGCGCATTGGTAGGCTATCTTTATGGACTGGAAATATTCGGAATCCGTTTTCTGAAAGTAGCAGGAACGAGTGCCGGAGCTATTAATACCATGCTTATTGCTGCCTGTAAGACCAAAGAAGAAGCTAAAAGTGAGCTTATCAAGGATATTCTTTTCAGCTGGAATTTTGCAGATTTTATGGATGGGAAAACCTATGTAAAGACCACTCTGCATGCGATGCTGAACAACAAAGACTTCTTTAGGATCAATGCTGTTATTGCCGCTATTCTTTTTATGATTCTGATCAGTATTCCCTTTCTGGCACCTTCAATGACGATCATGAATGCGAAGCTGATGTTTCTGATTCCTCTGATTCCGGCTGTCATCCTCTTTTTCTGCATCCAAAAACTATATAATAATTTCAGGAAAGAAAACAGCGGACTGAATCCCGGAAATGTTTTTCAGAATACCATGCAAAATGCGCTGGATCAGTTTGGAATAAAAACTGTTGCCCATCTCAACGAAAAATTCATCCAGAAAGAAAAGGAGCTTAATCTCAACTATCGCTATGGAAACGGCCAGGAATATTATCTGATGGCATTGCAAAGTATCGAAAAAATTAAAATCAAAAATCAGGAACACATCGACCAAACCCGATACAGAATTTTCTACGAAAGCGCCGTCAACAATGATTATTATAAAAACAATCCCTTCTACCTTCTCAAGTCTGAATATGTAGTTATTACCACAGATATCAATGCTAAAATTAAGGTAGAACTTCCTACGATGGCCAATCTCTATTGGTCTGAAGAGGAGCTGAAACACATCAGCCCGGCTGAATTTGTGAGAGCTTCTATGGCAGTTCCTTTTTTCTTTGAACCTTTTCAGAAACAGATCAATAAGGATGACGATTCTGTAAAGTACGCCTGGAAATACTGGATGAATACAAAACCTGATGATATTAATCCTGCAGGAGTTTTCATTGATGGTGGAAGTATTTCCAACTTTCCTATTGACCTGTTTCATGCGGATGAAGTTTTTTATCCGAGAATACCTCTTTTCGGGGTACAGCTGACAAGCGATTCTGCGATTCTTTCTGAAAGAGGAAAAACCAGTGAAGAAATTCTTAAAACACCATTCAGCTATGCCGGAAATATTATCAGTACTCTGAAAGGTTTTAATGATAAGACATTCCTTACCAAACATACTTTTTACCGTTCGTACAGTATACAGAGTGTCAACTGTGGTACCAGCAGCTGGCTGAATTTCTTCATGAAAAAAGAGGAAAAGGAAGAACTTTTTAACAGAGGTTTTCAGGCCGCTCTTGATTTCCTAAATACGTTCAGCTGGGAAAAGTACAAATATGAAAGAATGATGCTTACGATGAAAGAGAAAAAAATATTAAAGGAAGAAGATACGCCTACGGTTGGATAAGGATTTTTAAGTATTTTAGCTTTTTAAATAACCATGAAAAAGAGACCTGTTTTTATCCTGGGGATGGTCATGATCCTTATTTTTATTTCGATTCCTGTTATTCATGTTCTTAAAACAAAATGGAGTGAATCTGATGTTAAAAATGAAATCCCAAAAGGATATACCAATGATGCAAGCCAACTGAATTTAACGAAAATTGATACACTCATCAAAGTTCCTGATTCAAAACCCGAAATTGAAAACCAACTCCATCAGATCATAAAATATGCAAAGGAGAAGAACTTAAAAATCTCTATTGCCGGTGCCCAGCACAGTATGGGAGGGCATACCATTTACCCTAACGGAATCCTACTTAATATGCTCCCTTACAAACATATGGAACTGGATAAAAAGAACAATATTCTTACCATTGGCTCCGGAGCTCTTTGGGAAGATGCGATCAAATATCTGGACAAACATGGAAAATCTATTGCTGTGATGCAGGCTTTCAGTTCTTTTTCAGTGGGTGGATCAATGAGTGTCAACGGTCATGGATGGCAGAAAAATCTTCCTCCAATTTCTTCCAGTGTAGTTTCATTTTCACTGATGGATCAGAGTGGGAAAATTCTCAATTGCAGCAGAGAAGAAAACCCTGAGCTTTTTAAACTCGTGATTGGTGGATATGGTCTTTTCGGGATTATTCTTGACATTAAATTAAAAGTAGTTGATAATGTAGCACTTCAGTATAAATATATCCGTTTAAGTACTGATAAATATCCCAGTTATTATAAAAAATTCATCTCAGGAAACCCTGATGTCAACCTGGTTTTTGGAAGGTTGAGAATTTCTGATAAGCATTTCCTTGAAGAAGCAACCATTAATTATTTTGAGAAAGCCAATGAGAAACCTTTACCGCTTCCGCTTCAAAATGCTAAAAATGAAGAAACAAAACGCCTTGTATTCAGAAGTACAGTCAACAGTGAATATGGAAAAAGACTTCGCTGGGATCTGGAAACCGGACTGAATAAGATGACAAAAAATGCAGTATATTCCAGAGATGAGCTTCTGAATGACCATGTTTCACTCATTGAAAATAAAGACCCAAATTCTACAGATCTTCTTCAGGAATATTTTATTCCGGAGAGAAACTTCAGTCAGTTTATTAAAGATATAAAACCTGTTTTGAAAAGCTCCGGTTTAGATTTACTTAATATCACCATCCGTGCAGTGAATAAGGATGAAGACAGTTATATGAATTATGCAAAGGAAGAGGTATTTGGATTTGTATTTTTATTCAATCAAAAGAAAACGGAGAAACAGGAACGGGCCATGAAACTTCTGACCAATCATCTGGTAGATATTGCACTGAAAAACGAAGGTACTTTCTATCTTCCCTACCGCCTTCATATTGGCAGAGAGAAAATGAGAAAGGTATATCCGCAGGCAGAATCTTTTTTTGAACTGAAAAGAAAATATGATCCTTCGGAGATATTTGATAATAAATTTTACCAACACTATAAATAAAATATGACTAAATACATCTGCCAATGCTGTGGAGAAGAGAAAGAAGACTGGCCTGCAATAGCCTATTCATATCCTTATTTTTACTCCTGCTTATCTGAAGAAGAACTAAAAAATGT
Source organism: Chryseobacterium indologenes (assembly GCF_002025665.1). Lineage (GTDB taxonomy): Bacteria > Bacteroidota > Bacteroidia > Flavobacteriales > Weeksellaceae > Chryseobacterium > Chryseobacterium metallicongregator. The sequence continues at coordinate 3,576,297 of NZ_CP018786.1, forward strand.
TGAACTCAGTTCAGACCTTTGCGTTATAAAAGAGGAAGAAAATACCCATAGATTTATCCGTACTGTTCTTGTACAGGAAGTCACAGATGATTGCAGAGATCTGGATTATGGAATCTGGGTATCCCTGAGTGAAAAGAGCTTTGATGAATATGTGGAAAATTATGACAATAAAGAATTTGAAGCTGAGTATTTCGGATGGCTTTCTACGTATCTTCCGGATTATGATTTTCAGGAAAGCATTCCTACAACGGTTGTGGTAAATAATGCTATCGGCCGTCCTTTTGTCTATCCTCATCAAAGCTATGATCATCCGTTTGTTGATGATTTTTATAATGGCATTACAAAGGAAGAAGCAGAGAAGAGAATTAATCGGATTTTAAATAAATAAAAAATGAAGTCAGTTTACAAGTATATCTTTTATATCGGATTATCATTGTTTATCCTATCCATTATAATGTTTTTTAGCTCTGTTGGATTATTTACGGCGAGAGGAAACTATCCTGAAATCATCATCAAACTAAGTGAAATTTCTTTTGTCCTATGGCTTCCTTTTCTAATCATGGGAATATTTTTAACCATTATAGGAATAGTTGGTAAACTGAGAAAAGTTCAATAAAAAAACCGGAATTGAATATGAAAAAATTTATCCTAGAAAAATTCCATATTATTCTTTTGGTACTCACTTTAGGATTAATCATATTCTGCATGGTAGACGAGAATTTATGGGTAAAAAAAATGCTCAAATCCCCTAAATATACAATTGGAGAAGCTGTTACGGATTGGCATCCAAAGAACAACAATGGTGTAGGAACAGATTACAAATATCAGGTTAGCAATAAGATATATTTTAAAACAACAAGTTATTCTTACAAAAAAGGAGATAAATTCCTCATCATTTTCGATTCTATAAAACCTAAAAATGCAAAAGTTCTTGGCATTTATTCTATTGAGAACTATCTTATAGATTTAAAAGTTCCTTCAAAAGGCTGGAAATATCAGGATGTGCCTTTTAATATTGATAGTAATACCATAAAGAAATATTTACAAGACTGGAATGTAGAACCTTTTGAATATATTCAGCAATAAAGTTGAACTCCTTTAATTCAAGAGTCCAACTTCATTTTTATATTGTTATAAATTATCCAGGAATTCCAGATACATCGGAACACTTCTGTTGATCCATTCATCGGAAGAATCTCTTTCAATTCCATAATAAACAAAAGGTTCTTTATAATCTGCCTTTATATAATCAAAAGTCAGTTCATAAGGTCGGAAAAGTTCCTTCATGGTATATTTATATTCTCCGGATGTACTGTACCCTTCTTCATCTATGCCTGCTGTAACAGCCAGTGACATTTTCTTTCCGGCAAGCTTGAAACCACTGTTGCTTCCATACGCCCAGCCATATAAAACCACCTCATCCAGCCATTGCTTTAAAAGTGGCGGACTGCTGAACCAGTAGAAAGGAAACTGAAATACAATCTTATCGTAAGATTCCATCAGCTTTTGCTCCTGAGCTATATTGATTTTTCCGTCAGGATAAGCTTCGTATAATTGATGAACAGTATATTTTTCAGGGTATTTTTTTAATTCGTCAATCCATTTTTTATTGATAACAGATTTTTCAATATCAGGATGGGTAACAATTACTAAGGTCTTCATTATGTTTAAATTTCTATTACAAAATTACAACACGTAACTTACATTTCGTACATTAGCAACCTATTGTACGGTACTATAAAAAATGTAAGTAATGACTAAAATAAAGGAAACTTCCACCAATTTTGCCAATAAAAAAGCGCTTGCCGATGAATGTCCGGAGATCTATGCTTCCAATATTATCGGGGGACAATGGGCATTGGCGATCTGCTGTTATCTGGTTAATGGAAAAATGCGTTTTGGAGAATTGAGAAAAAAGCTTCAGAACATTACAGAACGTATGCTTACCCTTCAGCTCCGAAGATTGGAAGAAGATAAAATCATCACCAGAACAGTATATGCTGAAGTTCCTCCACGGGTAGAATATGAACTTACAGAAATAGGCTACAAACTGAAGCCCATTATTCTGGAGTTTGAAAAATGGGGTAATGAGCATAAAGAACTGATGAAAGAGACTTCAAAGAATAATTGAGATTCCTACGGAATAACACAGTCTATGCATAATGTCAAATATTTCTCTTTGTCATTCCGTAGAAATCCAGCCATATTACTTAGCCGTTTTTCCCTTCCACAAAGGTTTCTGTTCTAATACTTTTGAGTGTATCGGACAGGTTTCATGGTGAGCCCCCTTGAGATATCCGGTGCTCATGAGAAACTCGTTTACAATTTCACCCCCTGTAAATTTGAAGGTTTTCTTGAATAATTTCATCCATTCCTGCAATATCATTGGATGATGATGTTCCAGCCATTTCTCGAACGAACCAAATTCCTTCTGTAATTCTATAATCGTTTTTGCATTTTCAATGGCAGCATTTATTTTCAGTTTATTCCTGATAATCCCCGGATCGCTTAACAGTCTTTCACGGTCTTCCTCCGTATAACCGGCTATTTTCTGAATATTAAAATTGTCATAAGCTTTTCTGAAGCTGTCTTCTTTTTTCAGAACGGTTTCCCAGCTTAATCCCGCCTGATTGATTTCAAGAATCAGTCTTCCAAACAACTCATTATCATCATGAATAGGAAATCCATAATAGTTATCATGGTAATTTTTGTGCAGTTCTTTTCGGCTTTCGGGCTGCATTCCTTCTATAGCTAAACAATAACTCATTGAAATATTCTGTTTAAATTCTAAATAATGTGGTAAAGATAAGACAGGTTTGTGACAACTGTACGTCAGTAGTATTTTAATATTAATAATAATTCCATGTGCTTCAGGTATTTCTTCTCAGAGAATATTTAGTAGTTTAGAGAACTTAAAAACAATATCATGAAATCTGTGTTTTCCCTTCTTTTTATTATATGTTCAGTCTTCTTCAAAGCACAGAATTTATATTCAAAAGCGTATGGAAATCCCAAAAAACCTCCCATTATTTTTATCCATGGCGGACCGAGCGGAAATGCCACTTTGTTTGAAGCAACTACCGCTCAGAAGCTTGCTGATAAAGGATTTTATGTAATTGTCTATGACAGACGTGGTGAAGGACGCTCAAAGGATGAGAATGCTACCATGACATTCAAAGAAAGTTTTGAGGATTTAAAAAGTATTTATACCACTTACCATATCAAAAAAGCCAATATTCTTGCCCACAGTTTTGGAGGAATTATCGGAACTTTATTTACACATCATTTTCCTGAGAAGGTAAAAAAGCTGACGTTGGCAGGAGCTTTATTTACCCAACAGGAAACCTATGATCATATTTTAAAACAGGCTAAAGAGCATTTTAAAAATGATCCTGCCCGGCTTAAAGAGATTTCAGAAATAGAAAGTCTGGACAAAAATTCTGCTGCTTATAGAAAAAGATGTTATGATATGGCTGGGAAACTTGGATTCTTTGATATGCTTCATCCTACTCCCGAAAGTGAAATGCTGAGAACAGAATACAAAGCAGGGGAATTTTACAAAAACAATATAAGAAATGCTGATTCTCCAATTAAATTCTATCAAAATGAACCTTTGAATAACCTGGATAACACAATAGTTTTAAAAGATATTCGAAAAAAAGGAACTCCCGTTTTTGCAGTGTATGGTAAGAATGACGGCATATTTTCAGAAAAACAGCTGAATGATCTTAAAAATATTGTCGGGAAGAACCATTTCAGGCTAATTGATAACTGTTCCCATTACTTATTTGTAGATCAGCAGGACAATTTTTTAGAATTTATTAAACTTACATTGAAATAAAATGTAGTTTTGTAATCATGCACAATTCAGGAGTCCATATGAAAACCTATAAAGCTATCATTACGATGCTTATTTTGGTGTTTTCATTATCTCCATGTTCTGTGAAAAGAAATGTTCTTGATATTTTTGACATTCAGTTCATCAGCGGACTGAATAAGATCAAAACTACCTCTTCACTTTCTTTCAGTTGTGATTCTGCATCAGCTACTTCCGGAATTTCAGTTTCAAAAAACAAAACTCAGAGCCAATACAGAAATTCTTTTTCTGAATTTTCTTTAACAACCGGAAATTCTGTTGAAAAAAAGATTTCTTTCAATAACTACTCAGGGTATTCTACAGGAAACAGCCCACCGAAGTATATTTTATTTAAAAGACTGAAGCTTAATCTGGTTTAATTTTTTTTAGCCTAATTAAAAATCAGTTTTTTACAATACAATATTAATTTCAATGAAACATATCTTAAACCGTCAGTCTTCAGAGCTGGCCGGATTATATACTTTATCCCTCCGCATGGTTATCGGATGGACCTACTTTTCAGCGTTCTGGCGCAGATTGATCCTCGAAAACAAGCTTATTCCTGATGAAAAGGGATATATCGGGGAAAAATTCAATCATTTCTTACCAAATGCTCTGGGAATAAAACCCATTATTGAATATCTTGTTACCCATCCGGATGCCTTAGAGCGCTCCATGATCATCTTTACCATTATTGAAGCGGTTGTAGGATTATTCATTATTCTAGGATTATTTACACGGTTAATGAGTATCGGAATTTTCAGTCTTGCCCTCGGAATATTACTGGGTTCCGGCTGGCTGGGAACAACCTGTCTTGATGAATGGCAAATAGGTGTTTTAGGTATTGCAGGCGGATTTGTACTGTTTCTTACAGGAAGCGGATCTTATTCTCTGGATTATTATTTCATAAAGAATAACAAAAAATTCACTCAAAAAAGAGCATTTCAATGGTTGGGATCAGGAACTTTTCCTGTCTCAAACCCAAAAGTTTTTGTGCTGGCAGGCTCCTTTATCATATTTAGTTTAACTCTTTTTACCAATCAGTATTTTCATGGAGGTGTATGGGGAACCCTGCATAATAAATCGGTAAAACCTAAGCTGGAAATTTCAAATATCTCTCATAATCATTCACAGTTAAGGTTTGAAGTCTACAGAACAGAAGGTGCTGATGTGTACGGTTCTTTTCTCATAGGTATTCATATTCTCGACAAAAACGGAAAGATTTTAAAGGAATTTGATCATAAAGAACTCTCCGGAATTCCTAAAGAAAATATACAGAATCATTACGTGGCCAAAGTAAAACCGGGAAAACACAGTCTGGTCATTCCATTGGGAGCAAAGGCTGATGTAACCGTGAGTATTGATGATATTCTTCAGAAAAGCGAAATTCATGCACTTAAACTGATTGATGTCAGCGGGATTGATTGGATAGAGAGGATTGATTAGGGATTCGCGGTGCGGGGCTTCGGTTTTATGCTTTGGCTGAAGCCGATCCTTCCTTATAATAGAGAAAGCGGACTAAAGTCCGCTTCTATTGATATCTGAAATTATTATTTCAATATTCTGCTCTATTTTTCTGCGATAACTACATGGTAACTGCATGAGCTATCCGGATCAAGCTTGAGTACTTTTACTTCAAGTAAAACATCCAGTCCCATAGTGTCGCAAATACCCTGTATAAAAGGTTTTATGACTGGCCATTTCAACAGCCCTGCAATTTGCAGACTATAAGTTATTTTATGGTAACGGTCTATGCCTTTAATGAGCAATTCGCATTTATAGTCATTTAATTCTTTAAATTCAAAATTATATTCGGGACTGGATGTAAAAATTGCTCCTATCAGTATTTTGGCTACAGCCGGAATCCCAGGCTGCAGATTAGGTTTTGCTTCGAGAGTTCTCAGTGTCATTCTGGATGCGAGATCATACATGAATGTACTGGAAAGCTGCTCAATTGCATCGGCTCCGTAAAGTCTGCCAATCTGCTTGAGCATTCCGCCATAAAAAGCTCCTGTAATATCTGACAGACGCTGGGTAAGTTCTGTAAAAGTTCCGGGAAAGAAATCTGCAATAATCTGAGCCTGGTTCATTTCAGGAAGATAGATATCGTTTTTTCTGAAATCGGATAATGCCACGTAGGTTTTCGGAAGTTGAATTTGATTCATAGTTAATAAGTTATTACTGTTATTAGTTCATCTTAAGTACAATAATGAAGAGAAAAGTCCCATCTATCCATCTGGAATTTTGTCATTATAGAATATAAAAACAAAGTAAAAAACTATTGGGTAAATGGATTTTAATAACTGATGTTCAGATAACAATCCGGTACTGCATTTTGGTCAATCCTTTTTGAAAGGATTGTTGAGAGATGAGGGAATCTATTCATATTTTTTCATTTGATATTGTAAAGCTAGAAAAAATAAATAAACTCTCCAATAAGTGATATTATTTTTTATTTAATAAAATGAAAACTAAAAGTTATTGGATTTTACTATTCTACATCAGAAACAGCATAAAAAAACCTTCGAAAATCTCGAAGGTTTTTTTATTTAAAATTTAGTGCATAGCTTCACTCAAATCTATTTTTTCTTTGCTCTTTCGTTCTTTTACGAGTAAGATAAACGGAATACATATCAGGAATATGATTCCAAGGTAAAGAAAGACATCCATATAAGATAAAACAGTTGCCTGTTTCGTTACGGATAGGTCGAGCATTTTATACGCGGCATTCATTGCTGCATCAGGAGTCATTCCTTTCGCTATAAAATTTGCTTTAAGGGCAGCAAGTCTTTGCTGGACATCAAAACTGTTTTCGTCCAGATGGGAAATTAAGTTATTCCTGTATTTCTGGCCTGCATTGGCAATAAAGGTTGTGATAGCTGCAATCCCGAAAGATCCTCCCAGCTGTCTCATCATCCCTGTAAAAGCGGCTCCCTGACCAATCTCCTGCCCTTTCAATGTACTTAATGACAAAGAGGTGATTGGAATAAATAACAATCCTAAACCTGCTCCTCTTACGATCAGCATCCAGAAGAAAGCTTCTTTACTGGTATCCGGTGTCAGAATTTTATATCCCCAGAAACTGTAAACGAAGAAAATAAAAAGTCCTAATGAAACCAGAATCTGTTGTTTTGCTCCTTTTGCCAGCAACCTACCAATGATAGGCATCATGAAAGCCGTCGTTAATGCAGCCGGAATCATCAAGGCTCCTGACTGAAGTGCCGTCCATCCCAAAATACTCTGAGTATAAAGAGGAACAATAAATGTAGAACCATACAATCCGAATCCAAGCACGAAAGACATCATAGTTCCAATTCTTAGGTTACTATTTTTAAGTACCCTCAGCTCAACGATTGGATATTTAAAGGTAAGTTCCCTCCAAAGGAATAAGATAAATCCTAAAACAGCAGCTACTGTAAACGCTACAATCATTCCGCTGGCAAACCAGTCTTCTTCATGACCTCTCTCAAGAATGAACTGTAGTGAACCTACTGTTACTGCCAGTAAAGCAATCCCAATCCAGTCAACATCCGAGACTTTACGTTTTTCTGCATATTTCGGACTTCTTACAAACTGCAGTGTCATCAATGTTGCTGCAATTCCAATCGGAATATTAATATAGAAAATATATGGCCAGCTGAAATTATCAACGATATACCCTCCAAGAGGTGGACCAAGTGTAGGACCGATAATTACTCCCAGACCATAAATAGCCTGAGCCATACTTCTTTTTTCAATCGGATAAGATTCCGTAATGATCGTTTGTGAAGTTACCAATAAGGCACCCCCACCGATTCCCTGCATCAATCTGAAAAACACAAGTTCCCAGATATTGGTCGCATTTCCACATAAAAATGAAAATATGGTAAATATAATGATGGATGCCGCAAAGTAATTTCTACGCCCAAACTGCTGGGAAAGCCAGCTCGTCATTGGTACTATAATTACATTACCAATGGCATAAGCCGTAATTACCCAACCCACTTCAGAAAGTGTAGATCCAAGATTCCCCTTCATTTCATTCAAGGCAACATTGACAATCGTGGAGTCTACAATTTCGAGAAGGGCACAAAGGATAGCCGTAATCGTAATGATTACTCTACGCGCTCCATATTCTACTAATGAATCTTGCATAAGTTTTTTTCGATGTAAAAAATCAATGGTGAATTTTGTTTCGCAAGTGAATGGTGAATTGTAAAGCAGTCTATTTTAAACAGGTAACAAAACTGATTCATTCTTCACTACGAAGTTCATTGACTTTCAACAATTTTAAATGTTATTTCAAAGCAACCTCTGCTTTCACGTTCATTCCTGTTCTCAGTCTTTTGGCAATATCTTTATCAAGATTTACAAAATCAATCTTTACAGGAAGTCTCTGAACTACTTTTACGAAGTTACCACTCGCATTATCCGGAGGAAGAATAGAGAAAGTAGCTCCTGTAGCCGGAGAGAAAGAGCTTACTACACCTTCAAATTCTTTATCAGGGAAGGCATCAATCTCAATTTTCACTTTCTGGCCTTCTACCATTTTATCAACCTGCGTTTCCTTAAAGTTAGCTACCACCCACTTCTGGTCGTTTTTAACCAAAGCAAACAACTGTGCCCCAGCCTGCAGATACTGACCTGCCTGTGTAGGCACTTTTCCTACGTATCCATCTTCAGGAGCAAGGATTACGGTGTATGATAAGTTCAGTTTTGCATTTTCTACATCTACTTCTCTTTGCTTAGCTACAGATCCTGCTACACTGATTTGTTGTGAGCTTGCAGCCGTCTGAGAAGAAGCAATGTGAGTTTGCTGAGCAATTTGATTTCTCTGGTCAACCAAAACCTGTAACTGTCTGTCTGCAGATTGTTTTGCCGCTAAAGCCTGCTCATATTGCTGTTCTGTAATAGAGTGATCTTTTACAAGATTAGCATATCTCTTCAAATCCTGAGAAGTTTTCCAAACGTTTACTTTTGCTGCTTCTATCTGAGCGTTAGCAGTTACTACCGCTGCTTCTGAAGAACCTATATTTTTTGAAGTCGCTGTGGTAGTAGCTTCTGCATTGGAGATATTACTTTTAGCTGTAGATAATGCTGCCTGAGCCTGGTCAAGAGCCATTTTCTGATCTCTGTTATCCAAAATCACCAATGTATCTCCTTTCTTTACAAACTGGTTGTCTTTTACTTTTACCTGAGCTACATAGCCGGAGATTTTAGAAATTACCGGTGCCATATTGGAAGTAATCTGAGCATCGTCTGTCTCTTCATGATACTGTCCATAAGTAAAGGCTCTGTAACCGTAGATTCCTCCTCCGATTACTACTGCTGCTAAAATGATAGGAAAAACTAAACTTTTTTTCTTTTTAGGTTCAGCTGCCTGTGTATTATTATTTTCCATTTTGGTTTCGATCTGATTATTTAATTGTTAAAGTTCCTGTTGTCTGTAATAGTTTTCTGTATGCCAGTGCAGCATCTGCCTTAGCATTGATCACTCCAACGTTGGCAGCAATCTGTGCCGCGTCTGCATCCAGTAATTCAGTCATGGTTGCAAGACCGTTATCGTATTTATTTTTTGTTATTCTGTAATTTTCATTAGCCTGCTCGGCAGATTTTTCGAAAACAGCAATTCTCTTTTTTGAATAGTCTGTGTTTTGGTATTCTCTGTTTACATCAAGCTTAATGTTATCATTCAGTAATTCATCCGTAGCAGCAAGCTGTTTTTCTCTCGCCTGCGATTGTCTCAATGAAGAATTTTCTTTCCACAGGTTAGATAAGTTGTAAGAAACTCCGATTCCTACGTTAATTGCATTGTATACGGTAAGAAACTTAGGAATATCAGCTGCTACATAACCTCCTGTAAAGGCAATAGAAGGAAGATTTTCTGCTTTTGCTGCTTTTGACCCCAATTCTGCCGCTTTTCTCTGTTGAGCCAAAGCCTGTAAATCTTTACGGTTTTCTCTGGCTTCGGTCACATAAAAATCAACAGGTTTTACGTCTGATCCTTCCTCTATATAATTTTCATCTACGGTAAGTTCCGTAGTTTCAGGAAGACCTAATAAAAGATCCATATTGATGTTGGCAATATTGTAGTTATTCTTAGCTTCTAATAGTTGAAGTTCAATATTTGAAGTCTGAAGGTTAGCCTTTAATCTGTCGTTTCTTGCAATCAATCCGTTGTTTTCCATTTTCAGGAAGGTTTCATCTCTTTTTTGAGAAGCGGCAAGATTTTCTTCAAAAACCTTGATAGACTGGTTCGCTTTAAACAGATTGTTATAAGCCTGAGCAACGTTGTAAGCAATGGCAATTTTATCATTCTCAGTGCTTAGTTTAGAAGCTTCTACCAGATATTTAGCGGATTGAATCCCATATTTGATTCTTCCGCCGCTGTAGATTGGAACGCTAAGATTAGCCGAACCGTAAAGTACCTGATGTACTTCAGGACCGCCTGCTCCGCCTGAAAGACCGGGAAGTTTGATATCAACATTCGGTTTTACCGGAAGGTACATATAGCTACCTGACACTTTTAATTCCGGTAGTTGTCTGTTTTTAGCCTCCAAAAGATCAGCTGTAGCCTCTTCGATCTTGGCTGCATCGATCTTGAGATTCTTGCTGTTCTGGATTCCCAGCTGCACGGCTTCGTCAAGAGAAAGTGTTTTTTTCTCCTGAGCATTTACATTTGCTATTCCTACGAATAGTGATAATGCAATCACTGAGTTATTTATTCTCTTCATAACCTAAAAGGTCTTTTAGTAAATATTTAATATGTTTATTAAGTTCTGTGTAGTATTTTTCATCAAAAGCTTCTTCATCTTCTGTTTCATTCAGGAACTCTTTATACATTTCTTTCGCATTGAATGCATAAAATAAGGTTCCGCTTACCGTGGAATGAAGCAGATAAATAGGTGGGTTTTTGGTGAAAATTCCATTTTTAAGACCACTTTCCAATATTTGGGAATACATAGAAAGGAATCCCATTTTGGTTTGCTTCAAAAATTCTACAATCTGAGGATTCTTTGTATGCAGCTGCTCTCTCTGCATAATTCTGTAGAAGCATTTTTGAGTTCTGATCTTGTGAGAAAACTGATCAATGACTTTTTCAATTTTCTGCCACTCGTTGATATCTGTTCTTCCCAAAAGATCTTTTGAAAAAAACTGACCTTCATTCATTCTGTATTCCACTAATTTCTCATAAAGTTTTTCCTTAGAGCCAAAATAATACGAGATCATAGAGATGTTTACATTAGCATCCTTTGCAATTTCTCGGGTGGAAGTCCCTTCGAATCCCTTTTCTGCAAAAAGCTTCTCGGCTGCAAATAATATATTTTCTTCTTTTGAAATCATGTTAGTGTTCATTTTTCAGGGCGCAAATGTACACAAGTTTTCATTCAAATCAAACGATTGATTGATTTTTTTATATAGATTTAATTTATTGCAAAGAAAAGACAGTTTCTATAATAGATACTAAAACCGAAGGAAAGGTGTTTTTAATGAAATAAAGCTCAGGATAAGTTCATATTCATTTAATAATTGAGAAAAAACTCAATGGAAAATTTTTAGTTTTAAGATCTTTTTACATTGAAGTATGTATAAAAAAAGAGGGAAAGTAGAAACGAAATGGCAATCTCTTTATCATAAAAACAAAACTCCGGCATTAACCAGAGTTTTATTTATGTGTTTTTATGTATATATCTTGATAGTTTAATTCCCAGATCCGTCCAGACAATTTTTGGATTTCCGTTTCTGGTCAGATGAAGATCGGCTGTATTAATTTCTTCTAAAATACTCTCTATATTGGCACCATTGATAAATTTTGAAAATCCACCCCAATTGAAGCCGTTCGCATTGATCTTTTTATAAACCAGATTCTCAGACTGATAATTCTGAAGCAATGCCAGCCTGAAAATTTCAGAACAATAATTAAGGAAGTTTTTCTGTTTCTCCCTGTTCCATCCTGCAATTTCTCTTGCCCAGACAATAATGCTTCTAAGATATTCCGGTTTCTTTTTTACCATAAAGGCATCTCTCACCCACTGTACAAAAAGCTTTTCAAACTCATTGCTTTTATCTCCAGAATTCAACAGTTTTATGGCATCATTGAGATCTCCCTGTGCTTCATGAACAATCTCTCTCACTTTTTCTTCAGAAACAGAAAAATTCTTTTTGAGATGATTTTCAATATCTTCATCATTAATTCTCGGGATCTCTACAATCTGTGTTCTGGAAAGAATAGTAGGAAGGATGTCGTTTGTGCTTTCAGCAGTAAGAAGAATGACAGTCTTTGCTGGGGGTTCCTCTAAGAATTTCAAAAACTTATTGGAAGCTGCTACATTCATTTTATCTGCTCTCCAGACGATAAGAATTTTGGTTCCTCCTTCAAAACTTTTTAAAGAAAACTTTTGATTCTGATCATCCACTTCATCTGCAGAAATAAATAACTGTTTATTTTCCGATTCTAAAAAGGCAGTCCAGTCATCATAGTTTGCGTAAGGAGAAGCCAGGATCATTTCTCTGAACTCATCAAATTTGTTTTTGCTTAATGAGTTTTTATTGTCCGTAAAAACCGGAAAACTGAAATGCAGATCCAGGTGATTGAGGTGTTCCACCTTCGCTGCAGCATGTTCATTTTCCTGACTGAAAATTTCCCGTGCATACGCCAATACCATAGGCAGTGTTCCGTATCCCTCTTTTCCTACAAAAAGTTGGGCATGGCTCACTCTGTTTTCAGCAATGCTTTCCCTAAGAAGTTTTTTCAGATTCGTCTGTCCGGCGATGTTCTCCCAATTCATGTTTCAAAGATAAAAAATCTTATTTCATTTCATAAAATTAAGTCTGCTTAAAATGCATAAAAATATAGATTATACATTTGAGTTTCTTTAAATCTATAAAAATACAGGACATAATAAAACCATTAAGAAGGATTGAAGAAATAAAGTATAGTTAAGATGAATCATTCTGATTTTAAGCTTAAAGCGAAGCTTATCTTAACACTCTTGGCACCTTCATAATCTTAATGGTTCAAAAGAAATACCTCATATTATAGGTAATATCAATAATAGGATTAGAATAAAACATGAAATTAAATTTTACACAATGTAATTTTATACAATACATTTGCCACGTGAAATTATTCGTAAATTTATTACCATTTCACACCAATTCAAATATTAAAATTACATACGAATGGATACAAACCTGGAACAAAAAATCAGAGGGATATTTCAGCAACAGAAAGCCTTTTTCAAAACCAATCAGACCAAAGATATTGAATTCAGAAAAGCACAATTAAGAAAATTCCGTGACGTTTTTCTTCACCATACCGATGCTCTTTGTGAAGCTTTGGATATAGATTTGGGGAAAAGCAGAAAAGAAGCGGAATATGTGGAGATTCAAATAGTAATCAGTGAGCTTGATTATTTGCTGGAAAACATTGATGAATGGGCAAAACCTACTTCCGTACCTTCAAAACCACATCCTTCAGGCGCTGAAGTTGAGAGCAAAATAACCTATCAGCCTTATGGAGTTACTTATATTATCGGACCTTTCAACTATCCTGTTCAATTGACATTCAGTCCGCTTATCGGAGCTTTGATCTCTGGAAATACCGCAATCATAAAGCCTTCAGAAAATACTCCCCATGTTGCTCAGGTGCTTGAAGATATTGTGAAAGAATCGTTTAATGAATCCTATGTCGCAGTTATTCAGGGCGCTATTGAAGAGAATACCTTATTATTAAGTCTTCCTTTTGATTATATTTTCTTTACAGGAAGTCCCAATGTTGGAAAAATTGTCATGAAAGCTGCTGCTGAACAATTAATTCCGGTTACTCTGGAACTTGGAGGAAAATCACCTACGATTGTTCATAAGGATGCAGATCTGGATAAAGCTGTAGCCAGAATATCTTACGGAAAATGGATTAATTGCGGACAAACCTGTGTGGCTCCTGACTATATTTATATCCATGAATCTGTAAAAGATTCTTTTATAGAAAAATTCAAAGCGCATTTAAATACAGCGTATGAAGGCAATTCTCTGGGAAAAATCGGAAAGATTGTTAGCCCGAACCAGATTAAACATCTGGCAGGTTATCTGGAGGCAGCTCCTGAAAAAGTAATCTACGGAGGAAATTACGATCTTGAGAGCCGTCACTTTGAAGCCACTTTAATGGATAATGTGAACTGGGATGATCAGGTAATGCAGCAAGAGATTTTCGGTCCTATTCTTCCTGTTATAACCTATAATGATATTGAGGAAGCATTGGAAGAAATCAACAGCCGTCCTAAACCTCTAGCATTATATGTTTTCACAGAAGATCAGGAATTTGCCGATTATGTTTTAAACCATACCACAAGCGGAGATGCTGAGATCAACAGTGCCATTATCCACGTGGGTTCTCATTATTTACCTTTTGGAGGAGTAGGAACTTCGGGAATGGGAAAATATCACGGAAAATTCAGTTTTGAATGTTTCAGCCACAGCCGTTCTGTTCTCCAGGTAAAATAATAGGATAAATACTCATTCTTATAAACTAAGACTGTTCATCATAGGACAGTCTTTTTTACAAAACAGAATTATTATTTTTATTACAGAAAATTTGCATTTTTCTTGTAAAGAAAAGCCCTTAACAAACTTTAACCACATATAATTTTTACAATTCATTAATATTTAAGATATTTGCGCATTGTTTTAAAAATAAAGAATGAAAAAAATCTTTGTAGTATCATTCATATCAGTTGGATATTTTCTGAATGCACAGAGTCTAAGCAACTCTCCTTATGCAACTTATGGAATTGGAGATGTGAAATATGATAATACGATCGAAACTACTTCTATGGGAGGTATATCTACTGCTTTTATTAGTGATTTTACCAGTAGTTTCAATTTTGCCAACCCGGCAAACAACGCCAATTTTGAACTTACGAGTATCAGACTGGAAGCTACCAACGAAAACAATTATTTCAAATCGAACTATAACGATATGAAATCTACAAAGCATTCTACGTATCTTTCCAATATTTCGATTGCATTTCCATTATCTTCAAAAGTGAAAATGGGAATCTCTTATCAGCCATACAGTTCTAAAAGCTACGACATCGTAACAGAACAGCTTGCCAGTGATAACACGACTCCTCTTTACAGAAATAACTTTAAGGGAAGCGGAACTTTGAACACGGCACAGCTTGCTGTTTCTTATAAAATTAATCAGGAATTATCTGTAGGGGCAAAAGCCAATCTTTATTTTGGAGACCTTAATGACCTTAATGAATTCCGTGCTTACAACAACAATCTTGGTACGTATGCCGGTGAATATGTTAATGGTTATGAAACTAAAAACAGAGTCCGAAACTTTAACTTTACACTGGGTACAAGCTACCAGACTTTAAATACGCGTACTGATAAGAAGTTTACAGTAGGTGCTACTGCTACTTTTGGGAATACAAGTAATATGACTACTCAGTACACCAACAGTACGTACAGATATTCTGATGCTCAGGAAACCACTAAACTTTCTGGTTCAGAAACAATCATCGAACAAAAAGAAACAAAATCTAAAAACCTTCTTCCATTACAGGCTTCACTAGGGGTTGGATACGGAAGTGAGAACCATTGGTTTGTATCAGGACAGGTAGACTATAAAAAAGGAGAAGATATCTCTTATTTTGGTAAAGATTTCAGTTACCAGGATACTTACAGAATTTCTGCAGGGGGTTGGTACCTTCCAAATTATAACAACTTTAGAAATTACTTCTCAAGAGTAATCTATAGATATGGAGCATTCTATGAAAGAGGAAATCTAAACCTGGAAGGGAACAGTATTAACAAATTCGGTATTTCTGCCGGAGTAATGTTACCATTTAAGAATAGTAGTATCACCAGAATGAGTGGTCTTGAAATCGGATTAGAAGTTGGTAAGAGAGGAACTCTTCAAAACAACCTGATCAACCAGAATTTCGTCAACCTGAGAATCGGCTTTAATTTTGCTGATAAGTGGTTCAGAAAGACTCTTTATAACTAAAATGAACTTTTCAAAAAAAATATCATATAAAAATATAGCATGCCTTTTTAGTTGTGCTATATTTTTTATATTGACATCCTGTGAGGAAGATCTTACCAAAAGAAATGGCAGCCAAAGCAAAAACTTTCCTTCACAGATCATCAACAATGCCAATATTATACAGCGTGATTCCGGCTTTATTACGTTAAAAGCCAAAGCGCCCATTATTGAAAAATACGAGCTGATTGACAGCCCATACGTGGTAGCCAGAAAAGGAATTGACATTGAGTTTTTTGATAAAAAGAAACCTAAAGTTCCTGGAAGGATTACCGCCAAATATGCCCGTATTTTTGAATATAAAAAATTCTATGAAGCTAAAGGTGATGTAAGGATAAAAACCAATGAAGGACAGAGATTTGCCATGCAGAGTATCTATTGGGATCAGAAAAAAAACAGAATCTATACCAAAGATACAGTTTATGTTACCATGGAAGACGGTTCTACACTGGTAGGTGCCAACGGAATGACCGCCAAGGATGACTTTTCCGAATACACATTCTATAACAACTCCGGAGATTTCAGTTCTAAAAGAATTTCTGAGAATAAAAAATAATTTCAAAAACAATGAAAGCTCTGGCTATTGGATTGATGTCCGGGACAAGTCTGGATGGTTTGGATATCTGTCTTGCTGAATTTGAAAAGCGGGACACATGGACCTTTCAAATCCTGAAAGCCGAGACACTCTCCTATTCTGAGGATTGGGAAACCCAACTTAGAAACTCTATTCATCTTTCTTCCGAAGATTTGCTGGAACTGCATTCAGAGTATGGTTTTTATCTTGGACAACAGGTTAAAAAATTTATTCATCAGCATCAGCTTGAAAACATCGACCTGATTGCCTCTCATGGCCATACAGTTTTTCATCAGCCTAAGAGAAAATTTACCCTACAGATTGGTGATGGTAAGGCTATAAAACTGGAAACCGGACTCCCTGTTATCTATGATTTCAGAAGTCAGGACGTGTTGATGAAAGGAAATGGAGCTCCTCTGGTCCCTATAGGTGATGAATTACTTTTCTCCGGATACAGTGCCTGTCTGAACCTGGGTGGATTTTCCAATATTTCTTTACGTTCGGAAGGAAAAAGAATTGCCTTTGATATCGCTCCGGTGAATATTGTTTTGAACTATTTAGCCCAACAGCTTCATAAAAATTTTGATGAAAACGGAGCATTGGCAGCAAAAGGGAAAATAGATGAAACTTTGCTGAATCAGCTTAACACTCTGGATTTCTATCAAATTTCACATCCAAAATCTTTGGGAATAGAATGGTGCCATCAACATATATTTCCGCTTCTTGAAAATATTGAAACATTGGATGCACTGGCTACTTTTACAGAACATGCTGCCCAGCAGATTGCCAATGTCATTAATGAGTATAGTATAAAAGACATCCTTATCACCGGAGGAGGTGCTTACAACACGTTTTTAATTGAAAAAATAAGAGCGAAAACACAAGCCGAAGTGATCATCCCCGAAAAAGAGATCATCAATTATAAAGAGGCCCTGATTTTTGCCTTTATGGGTGTTTTAAAAATGAATAATGAGATCAATGTCCTGTCTTCTGCAACAGGAAGTATAGCGGATCATTCCTCAGGAGTTATGGCATAGATATTTTCATACTTGTATGTCACCGATCAGCTCAGCCAATGAAATATCTAATGCATATGCTATAACAGATATAGTGAAAATACTGGAAGTAACCTTTCCTTTTTCAATTTTATAGAGATACTGTCTATCCTTCCCTATCATCATAGCAAGTTCCGTTTGTGAAAGTCTTTTCTCTTCACAGTATATCTTGGATGTATTAATTAAATATAATATCACGACAAGTTCTGTCGCCTCAAGAGAATATTTTTGTATTAAATCAAATTAATATCCGCTAAAACATGTTAAAAAACGTTAAATTTATAAGATTTCTATAAACAAGCCCATTAAGGCTAAAAAACAATAACTATGAAATTTTTATTCAGTTACATCCATTCGGTGTATACTCTTCAACTCCTTTGTAAATATTTAAAAACCAATTTCATGTGTACACATTCAGTTCGATGTTTATGCATAAAAAATACACTGTTTTTTGTACCTAAAGAATATTATATTTGAAATATTCTTTACCATATAAAGGGATCTGATTCTCAGAAACGGATAAGGATAAAAAAAACAATCTAACCATGATCTATCATAATAACTATGTCAACTTAAATAAACACGGGAATGAAAAAAATCTCTCTCAGTGCATTCATTCTATGCACAGCCCTAGGTGTATCTGCCCAGGAAGTGATGTGGCAGAAGGACATCCAATCCTCTACCCAGGATTTTCTAAGCCAGGTCACCACAACCATAGATCAACAGTATCTGATCACAGGTAGTTCTATTCAAAGCAATAAGCAGCAGGCTTCAGTCAGTAAGCAAAACAGCGGTTATGATTTTCACTTGATAAAACTCAATCAGCAGGGTCAAGAAGTCTGGGAGAAATATTTTTCAGGACAAAACCATGATTATCTGTCTGCTACTGTTACCACTCAGGATGGAGGTTTTCTACTAGCTGGAACATCTTATTCCGGAAAAGGATTGGACAAAAAAGACGATTCCAAAGGCGGTTCAGATATCTGGCTGATCAGAATCAATGAATTTGGAGATGAACTATGGCAGAAAACCTTAGGAAGCTCTTCGGATGAAGAAGCCAGAGCGGTTATCCAGACTACAGACTTCGGATTTTTTGTTGCCGGAAATATACAAACCCCACCAAAAGGTTATGGTTCTAAAGATATTTTGATCACACAACTCGACAAAGACGGAAAAGAGTTTTCACAATTGATTTTAGGCGGAAAAGGCTTGGATGAAGTGGAAAAGATGATTCCAACGAGAGATGGAGGTGCGCTACTTGGGATTTATTCGAGGAGTTCCGAGATTCGTGATTCGGGATCTGAACAAGGTTCGGGGATGCGAGGTGCGGGTTCTGCATCAAACGTTCAAAACCCGAACCCCGTATCCCGAAACTCGAAACAAACTGAAAACTTCGGTGAGGGTGACTACTGGATCGTAAAGCTCGACAAAAATGGAAAAGTGGAATGGGAAAAGAACTTCGGAGGCAAAGGAGATGATCATTTGAGAACCTTGGCCTTAACTTCAAATGGCTTTATCATTGGTGGAGAATCAAGATCAGAAAGATCAGGAAATAAAACCGTTGGATTGGAAGAAGGAACAGACCTTTGGCTGATTGCTTTAAACGAAAAAGGTGATGAACAGTGGCAGAAATCCTATAATTTCAAAAACAGAGACATTTTGATGGGGATGAGTGTGGTAAACGGGAGGCTGGAAGATGGAAGCGAGAAGTCTAAAGGAATTCTGTTGGGAGGTTACACCCAAGCTGAAGGAAGAATCCAAACAGATGATGAAACCTTCTGGATGTTGTATCTGGATCAGAATGGCAATGAACAATGGAGAAAACACGTAAAAGGTGAATCCAGGCAAAAAGAAGAAAGACTTTCTGATTTAAAGCTGAACAGAGACGGTTCAATTATTCTGGCAGGAACCAGCGCAGAAGAACTGGGTAAAGAAAACTGGAAGATTGTTAAACTGGGAGACAAACAGGTTGACCAGCTCATTGAAAAATATGATATCAAAATCTATCCGAATCCAGTATCAGATTATGCTTATGTAGAAATCGGATTTAACGACTTTAAAGAAGCAGATATTCTGTTGTATGATATGTCTGGAAGACAGCTTCAAAATCTGAAAACCATAAACAAAGTAACTAAGATTAATACCCAGAATTTGGTTCAGGGAGCTTACTTAATTACCATAAAAACAGATACCAATAAAACAGCAAGTGCTAAATTAATTAAGAAATAAAAACACAATGAAAAAAAATATAACCAGTTTGTTTTTTTGCTTATCCCTTGGAACAGCATTAGCACAAACTACAGGAAGCAAATCATCCACCCTTCCGAATATCATCCCACCATCAGCGGAGTCCTATAAACTGGGCTCCTTTGGAAACCTTCCGGTAAGTTTGTTTACAGGAAATGCTAATGTAGATATTCCTGTAACGTCCTTTGCGGCCGGAAATATTACTATTCCCATCGGACTTAATTATTTTTCCAATGGAATCAAAGTAGATGATATGAACGGTTCTACTGGACTCGGTTGGACTATGGTTTCAGGAGGAGTGATTACACGGGTCATCCGCGATCTTCCGGATGAAAACAATCTATCTAATGTTTCTATTCCGACCAATTTTGATGATATAGGGCCTAATAATCCTATTGCCATGCAATTTTTTCAGGATGCTTCCAACGATAATGTAGATACTGAGCAGGATTTATATATGGCTAACTTTGGTGGAATGCAAATCAAATTTGTGTTTGACAAGAAAGGAATTCCTGTTATTTATTCTCAAAAAGATGTCATTATTGAAGGGGTGAGCGGTGGAGATTCATTTACCATAACTGTAGATAATGGAACCAAATACTATTTTACTGATAAAGAGACGACATCTAACCGTACCGTTGGTGCAGGACATTCTCTCATATCCATTTCTACTACAGCCTGGTATCTGACAAAAATTGAGGATATTACCAGCGGAGAAACTTTATTTATTGAGAACGTAGATGGTGGGTATACTGGAACGATGAGCCAGTCACAGACCCTATCTTACACATCACCTAACGCGGGTCCAATGACATCAAGTTGTGGAAATCCTGCATTTATCCGATACCCTCAGGTCAGTGAGCTGATCAGCCATAACCAGACCGTTGCCGGAAAACAGATCAAGAGAATATACAGTAACAATCCTTCTTATGGAGAGATTATATTTGATTACCTACAATCAGGAGGCAGCAGTGATTATAAACGATTACAAAAAGTTACAAAAAAGGTTAATGGCAGTATAATTAATGATGTTACTCTTAATTATACACTTACCGCTAATAATCGCTTGTTTCTCACTTCAGTAGTGGATAGTGTTTTAAATGCCACTTATGGGTTTGAATATAATTTACCGGATGTATTTCCTCAAAGACTCTCCTTCAGTAGAGATAGCTGGGGATATTATAATGGTGTAACCGGCAACACCAATCTTGTCCCTTCCATATATGAGGTAGCTTTGTGGAGCTCATATAACGGAGCGTCGCAGCCAGTCAGCCCGCAACATACACCTATAGGGATACTTCAGAAGGTTATTTACCCTACTAAAGGCTCTACTGAATTTTTTTATGAAAATAATACTGCGATTGAGAAAAATGTGATGTTGAGCCCATCAGAAAGAACGGGGGTTCAGATCAAGGCAACTGCGGATGATAATAATGCTCATGTTGAAAATACAGTGGTTTTTACTCCACTAAAAACAGAAGAAATAAGCTTGGGAGGGAGTGCCCAGTTTAACAATACATGTGATCCGGCTGAACAAATCACCGGAAAGCACAGAGCTATTGTTAGTCTCTTGAAACCCGGTGGACAAGCCATGCCATTGTATTATAAAACTTCAACAGGGGTTGTTACCAATGCAGGTAATTCAGTTACTTTTCCTACCAATAATGGAGGAGGTATTTTTGCCCATGTCCAGAAAGATGAACCTTTAACCCTTAAGCTTTGGACACTATTTGTTTGTACCCGTTCCACAGCATCCGCAAGCTATACCAGTAAAGAGGCAGTTTATGGAGATAGAGAAGTGCCTATTGGAGGTTTAAGAATCGCTAAAATTGTAGATATCTCAGAAAATGGAGTAGCCAATACAAGAAAGTTTATTTATCGTGATTTAAATGAACAAAACACGGAAGCTACTGTATTAAGAACTCCGGCATTTCAGGAGCAGCTTCTTTATACCAGAACTTGTAGTACAAATAATCCCAATCTGCCAAGTGGATCAGTTCCTACAGGAGTAGAAAGGTTTCCCTATACAATGGTAACATCTTCCAATATTAATCAGCTATTTGCTACCCATCCCAATGTATTTTATAAAACCGTGCAGGAAATTGTAGAAGGAAAATCAAATATTATTCATAAATACTCTACCAATGCAGATGATTTCGGAAAAGTAATTCATGGAGATAATATCCGAAACTCTGTATGGACCAATTTTGGTTGGAATAATGGACGAGAAATTCTGACTCAATATCTTGATGCAGGAGGTAGTCCGGTACGCACCGTAGAGATGAATTATGAGGAGGATAACAGCAGAAAATATCAGGTGGATGGTTTTTCGATCAGAAAAAATTATGACAATCCTGTCACTAAGAATGATACCAAACTCTGCACAGCAGAAGATGTGATAAAAACCATTTCGTATAATTACTGTACTGCCAGCCATTCTCATAAATACAATGCTGTAGATGGGTATAAAAACTGTCAGGCAGCAGGGGCTCAAAATGTGACTCAAACGTATAATGATGTTTGTTTTGGTAAACCTGTAGGCCTGATTACCTATGAAGATAAGCTGGATAATCTTGATATTGTACAATACAAAAATATTTCTCATTTCGAGTACCTGAAGTCTCAGAAAACAACTGACTACCTGAACGGGACTGCCATGAAAACGGAAACCCAGTATTTCTACGCCAACCCCAAACATCATCAACTGACCAGTGAGAAAACGATTTTCCCTGATCTGTCTTCTGCGGGCAAAACATATCAGTACGCCTATGAGAAAAACAACCAGCTGATGATTGGTAAAAACATGGTGAGTATTCCATTGGAAACGAAAGCAGAACAAACGGTAAATAATATCACCAAAGTGACTTCCAGGGAAGAAACGAGTTATCCAACGGCTCTGCCTCATGCAATCACCGGAAACTTAGTGCTTCCTCTGTCTGAATATTCGTATGATACTTTAAACCCTACTGTTTCCTCTAAGGATGTCACGTATGAAAAATATGATGAAAAAGGAAATATTCTTCAATACAGGGAGAAAGACGGTACTCCGGTAAGTATTGTCTGGGGCTATAACAAGACCAAACCGATTGCCAAAGTTGTTGGCTCTACCTATAGTCAAATCGAAGGAATGATCAGTACTATTGTAACCAAATCCAATGAAGATGCTGCTGATCCAACGAAAGAGGCAGAACTCTTAGTGGCTCTTGATGCTTTTCAGCCCGTTGGAATGACAACCAAATATACTTATGATCCTTTGGTGGGAGTAACGACCATAACACCCCCATCAGGGAAAAGAGAACTTTATGTTTATGATACTGCTAACCGATTGAAACAGGTTCAGGTTAGAGAAAGAGACAACGCTGGAACGTACAGCTATAAGGTGGTTAAAGAATTCAAGTATAACTATAAGCAGTAAACACAAATGAAAAAAATACAATTATTAGGTCTGCTGTTTACGGCGATGATGACCTATGCACAAAGCACAACCGAAAATTACATACAATCCAAAACCTGCCTGAGTGGTGATTGCAGTAAGAAAACTGAAACCATTACCTATTTTGACGGCTTGGGACGACCCAAGCAGATTGTCAGTGTAAAAGCTACCTCTACCGGAAAGGATCTGGTGACTCCTATTACGTATGATGGGTTTGGAAGACAGGTTAAAGATATTCTTCCTGTTCCTGCTAATACTCTCAATTCTGCCATTCATACCGGGATTGTAAATGAAACTGCGGCAAATTCTTATTACGGGGCTACCAATGCTTATATAGAAAAAGAGATTGAAAATTCTCCCTTAGACAGGGTAAAGCAAGTTGCCCAGCCGGGTGATCCCTGGAAAATGGCAACCGGACATACCCAAAAGCTTAAATATGAAGTAAATCAAGGCTCAGAAGTAAAGAAATTTATCACCAATACAATAACTACAACGGTAGGAACAGATAAAAAAACTGTTTCCTCTGTATCCATAGTTCCAGGCAATGAATTTTATGGTGCTGGAACATTATATAAAAATTCGGTGACCGATGAAGATGGAACTCCGGTTATCCAGTTTCAGAACGGACGTGGTGAAACGGTGCTGGTACGAAGAACAGACGGAACCCAAAACGTTGATACCTATTATGTATACAATGAATACGGACAAAAGGCATTTGTGATTCCTGCACTGGCGGTAAAGAAAATTGAGCAGAATAACAATGTGGTGACCACCGATATTCTGAACAGCCTGTGTTACCAGTACAGATATGACGGTTTAGACCGACAGGTGGAAAAAAGATTACCCGGAAGAGACGATTGGGAATCTGTGGTGTACGATGCTGCCGACCGCCCGGTGCTTACCCAAGATGTGAACCTGAAGAATAAAGGACTGTGGCTGCTGACCAAGTATGATGCCTTTGGTCGCGTTGCCTATACCGGACTTATTACAGGTGGAGAAAGAGCTTCAATGCAAAGTCAACTTGCTTCTCAGGTGGTCAGTGAAAGCCAGACAGCCAATGGGTTTGATAAAAATGGCTTCATTGTATATTACACCAATAATTTTCTGTCAGGCTTTACGACGCTTTTAACGGTTAATTACTATGACTCTTACCCAAGGGATACAAAAGAGTTTCCACCTGCAAAAATCCTTGATCAATATGTAGTGAACGAAGACAGGGCTCTGAACGGAGGTGCCAATACCCAGGGGCTGCCTACAGCATCCTATGTAAAAAACATTGAGGACGATAACTGGACAAAAACCTATTTCTACTACAATACCAAAGGGGAAAAAGTAAGTGAAAAAAGCTGGAATCATTTAGGCGGATATACCAAAAAGGAATTCAAGCTTGATTTTTCCGGCGCGGTAGATGAAAGCTATACCTACCACAAAAAAGGGAATACAGATGTAGAAGTGGTGATCAAAGAGAGATTTGTATACGATGACCAGAAAAGACTGTTGAAGCATTATCATAAGGTAAACAGCCTGACAGAAGAACTTTTGGTAGAAAACACCTACAATGACCTGGGACAGCTTATTAATAAAAAGACAGGAAATACCACAGGTACTCCTTTGCAGTCCATACACCATGCCTACAATATCCGTGGATGGCTTACTAAAGTGAATGATCCTGCCAACCTGAACGGAAAGCTCTTTGCCTATGAAATTAAATATCACAATCCTGTTTATTCCACAGTTTCTACAGGAAAATATAATGGCAATATTGCAGAGATAGATTGGTCAAGTGCTGATAATGGAACGTTTAGAAGGTATAATTACCAGTATGACGGATTAGATCGCCTAAAAAATGGTATTTATTCTGAACCCAATGCCACTGTTCCACAGAACAATTATTATAATGAAGTCCTTACCTATGATCTAAACGGGAATATCCAAACCCTTAGAAGAAACAGGTTGCTACAAAATTTTGGAGCACAGCTGCTGGATGACCTTACTTATACTTACACTGGGAACAGGGTTAATACAGTAAGTGATGCTTCAAGTAATTATGGTGGCTATCCGGCTTCCATATCAACTGTAATTCCGTATGACAGTAATGGCAATATGATCAGCCATGAAGATAGAGGGATGTTGCAGATAGATTATAATTACCTTAATCTTCCCAATTACATAAAGTTTAATAAATTATATAATACTCATGATGGGAACAATACATTTAATGTTAACACAAAATACCTTTATAATGCTCAGGGAACTAAATTAAGAAAGATCTACACCTATGGACTAGGAAGAGGACAGCTTGAAACCATCAGCAAAACCGACTATCTGGATGGATTTCAATATACTGATGATGTATTAAGCTTTGTACCTACCTCAGAAGGGTATTATGACTTTGTTAAAAATATGTATATTTACAATTATACCGATCAGGTAGGAAACATCAGAGTTGCATATTATAAGGATGCTTCCGGAAACCTGAAAATTGACAGGACTACTCATTTTTATCCGTTTGGGTTAGAGTTTGGAGGACAGCTTGAGACCGTCAGCACAATAAACCCATCATATAGATACTCTACCCAGGGGCAGGAAAACCAGATTGATACTAAGTGGAGCTCTTACCGATGGAGAAATTATGATGCTGCAATGGGAAGGTTCTTTAATGTAGATCCTTTAAGTGAAAAATACACTTATCAGTCACATTATAATTTCTCGGAAAATAAAGTTATATCATATAGAGAATTAGAGGGTTTAGAAGCAATAGATGCTAATAAAGTTAGAGAAGCTTTTGATAATGGAAAAAAAGGGAAAAGCTATCAATTAGTTATTCATGTAGACCAACCGGGAAAGGGAGGAGATAGAACTGTATATCAAATTAGTCCAAATAGAGATTCTGGACATGCATTTATAACATTAAATAGGAAAAATACGGATGGTACAACAGATTCTAAAACTTTTGGGTTTTATCCTTATCCATCTAGTGTAAATCCTTTAGCATCAGAGGCATCAGGAAAAATAAAAGATAATTTTGGTCATGAACAAGAAGTAGTACAAACAAGGTCTATTAACGAGAAAAACTTTAATGATATTTTAGATTTTGTAGAATCAGATCAAAATACAAAATATGATCTAAATACCAATAATTGTGCTGACTTTGTTATAAATACTGCAGCAGCAGGAGGTGTCAAATTACCAAAAACTACGAGTTCATATGGTGGATTCAAAGGACATAATCC
Source organism: Chryseobacterium indologenes (assembly GCF_002025665.1). Lineage (GTDB taxonomy): Bacteria > Bacteroidota > Bacteroidia > Flavobacteriales > Weeksellaceae > Chryseobacterium > Chryseobacterium metallicongregator. Next base: position 3,602,726 of record NZ_CP018786.1, read on the forward strand.
GGGTGATTTAGGGGAAGATATAAGAGAACAAAATAATAATATTCGCAAGGGAAAAACCCTTGAAGGTAATTCAAAAACACCAAAAAATAAAAATAATGAGAGCGATAACGATAGAGTTAAAGGTATTGGTTTGTAGTTTAGTAGTTGTTTTTTTCTGCTTTTGCTGCTCGAAACCAAAGCAACAGTATAGTAACCCGGTTTTTGCAACTTTTTTTAATGAATTAAGTAACGAGAGTGCAGAAAAATTTTATGACTCTTACTATAAAGATAAACCAAAAAACTATAAGGAGGGATATATTCAAGTATTAAAGCAATTTAAGAAATATAATTGTGAATTTACTATTACAGATTACAACTCTTATAAAAATGAAAAGCCTAATTTAGATGGCATAACTGAAGGTGTTTATATTCTAGAAAACAAAAATTTAAAAGATCCATTTTTTATTAAGATTGAAAATAATAAAGTACAATATTTACTTTCAATAGGCAAAGGTAAAGAAGATATTATCGGTTGGCTTTAAAACTATTTAGTTATTTGAATAATATAAACAAAATTGATAATCTAAAACTAAGGTAATAAAAACACATTTTTTCCAAACATTAGTTTCTATTATTAATGAGATAAATAATCCTAAAACGGGTAAACTACATGATTACCTGTTTTATTTTCTGGGAAAAATCAAAAGTTAACAACTATACAGATCAGGTCGGAAAAATAAGATTAGCGTATTACAAAGATGCTTCCGGTAACGTTAAAGTAGACAGAACCACCAATTACTATCCTTTTGGATTGGAGTTTGGCGGAGAATTAAGTACTGCCAACTCAATATCTCCAAACTACAAGTACTCTACCCACGGAAAAGAGAAACAGCAGGAGACCGGATGGAGTGATTTTGGAACCAGAATGTATATGTCAGATATCGGACGATGGGGAGTACCAGATCCATTAAGTGAAAAATTTGCGGGAGTTTCAACTTATAATTATGTTTTAAATAACCCACTTCGGTATGTTGATCCTGATGGTAATGCACCGGTTGATTGGGTTTTACAAAATATTAATGGTGTTTCAACATGGACATATATGGCAAATGTAAAGACTGTTTCTCAAGCTAAAGCAGCAGGAATTACAGATGCAGCAGCCGTATATTCTTATGCTAATATATCTGGGCAAGGATTTATGGGTACTGGAAAATATAGTTATTCATTAAACCAAGATGGTTCGGTAACAGATAATGTAAGTGGTAACAATTTGGGTGGAAGTTTTTCTACTCCAGCAGGAACAAATATATCTACTGGAGCATATGTAGGTAAATGGGATGGAGGAAGTAAAGGACTCTGGGGAGAATGGGCAGCTTCAAATAACTTTTTTGGAAAAATTTCATATAATGTCGCAAATAGTTTTTACTTAGGTTTTCAAGTTTTGGATACAGGTAATCTTATGGGAGGTAAACATACTTCAGGACTTACAGGTCAACAAGTATATAGTAATTTGGATGGATCAAATCAATATAATGAAGGAGATAGAGCTCTTGCATTTACCTCAACTTTTAATCCCTTATCATCAGAATTGAAAGTTGCTGGATTAGGTCAGCAGGTTCTTCCTAAAACAGCTTTTAAATTAGCTGATAATATTGGACCGTTAAATGCTGCAAAATTTTCCAGTACATTTAAAGGAACTGCAATTGCAAGAGCAGCTCCAGCTACAAGAGGAGCAATAAATAGATATTTAAACAAAGGAATAAATCTGGTTAATAACTTTGGAATGTTTAAGTTAGGTACAACAAGTTTAATAAAACCCTTATCAGAGGACAAACACAAAAACTAAAAATGGGAATTTTTGAATTCATATTTCAACAAATACTTATCAATGTAATTGGTAATGGTGTCTATTTTTTATTCCGTAAACTTATTGGGGATAGAAGAAACTATAAAGAAATACAAGATCAGACAGCAGGGTATATAAATTTTTTTACAGGCGTTGCATTTATTTTTGTAATTATAGTTTTAATGAAGAAGCTTATTAGGTAGAGAGAACGATATGGTATTTGGTTATAAAAATTTGGTCATGTTTCAAAAATATTGGTTTCCACTATTATTGGACTTTGGCAAAGAAAACTATAAATAAAATAATTTAAAAACAGGTAATCTAATGATTACCTGTTTTATAAAATTTACAATTATACCGATCAGGTCGGAAACATCAGACTGGCGTATTATAAAGATGCTTCCGGAAACCTGAAAATAGACAGAACCACCAATTACTATCCTTTTGGGTTAGAATTTGGCGGAGAATTGAATACTGCAAATTCTATTATTCCTAACTATAAATACTCTTCCCAGGGACAGGAGAAGCAAACGGAAACAGGCTGGAGTTCTTACCGATGGAGAAATTATGATGCTGCGATGGGAAGGTTCTTTAATGTTGACCCGTTAAGTGAAAAGTACTCTTACCAGTCTCATTATAATTTTGCTGAAAATAGAGTTGTTGATGCTAGAGAATTGGAAGGCTTAGAAGCAGTATTAATAAATGATACCACAATCGAATGGAGAGTAAAGATTGATAATAAGTTAGGAACTGATTATAATAAAACACTTTTGCAAGATACTTCGGCTATTTTAAGCCAAAATGGAATGACGGTGAATATTATTGAAGATGCTGATGCGAAATTTACGATTGAACTGGCTAAGCCTGTAGCAAAGTTTACTGCAGATGGAATGATTTCTATAACCAATGGATACAATATACCTGATGGAAATATTTATGATGGTCAAGTTACATCACAAGACAGTCCAAGAACATTAGCACACGAACTTGGACACAAATCAAGTTTACCACATATATTCGCTGAAACAAGTAAGGTTGAAAATACTAAAGAGAATCAAAAAAATTTGATGAATTCTGATGATAATAATAAGGTTGAATTACGAGATACATCAGGAACAAATCTAACTCCATCTCAAACAAAAGATATAAAGGATCACATTAGAATTACTAATGAAAATAGAGAAAGAAAAGAAAAAGAGCAACAAAGATTAAATCAAACCCCTAATTAGAATGAAAATTAATAAAAAAATATTTTTCGTTACAAGTTTTTTAATATTGAATCTTGTTTCGTGTCAGACTAAAAAAATAATTACTTATGCTAAATATGAAAATTTAGATACAGAAAAAAAGAAAGAAGTTGACAAAAGCCTCAAAGATATATTAGAGTATTTAGCAAAAAAAGAGAATGAGATTGTCTTATTATTTCAGTATAATTGTTTTTATAATAAAAAATTAGAAATTAATAATAAATATAGTTTGGATTTTCCTAAGGATTCAAATAATGATCATTATGGTCAAAAATTTAAATTGGTTAAAAAAGAAGAAGGAGCTATCAAAATAAAAGTATCTGATGGCAAAGAATTTTTAATCAATCAAAAAAAAGGGTTTGATTATATAGGTGTTTGTTACTATGAAAAAGAAGATAAACTATATGTAGAATACTTTGATTATCCTCGAATTTTAGCTATTGAGTAATTATAATTTTTCTGAAAACAGGGTTGTTAACGGTAAGGGAATTGGAAGGTTTAGAATCTATGAAAATAAATAAAACTACTGAAAATTTAGTTATTGTTAACCAAGGTTGGATAAGAGCATAGCATATGTAGAGAGAAAAATATCTTTACTTGAAATTATTTTTATTTTAATAAATCTAATATTAACTGGTTTAGTCTCATATTTATCATTAGTTTTTATACAATTGGATGTGAGGTAAATGGGAAAGAAAAAATATTAATATTACCAGCTACGCAAAGTCGGTAATGATTAAAACATGTTGGTAATAAATTAGAGTATTGAAAATCAATACTCTAATTTTAAAATATGCATAGAAATTTGAATTTGAAATGATATCATAGATAGCTGGCACAAAAGAAAAGAGAAAATAGGCTGTCTAAAATATTGAAAATCATATCATATGTTTCACATGTGTTGGTAAATAATAACTTAGGTAGGAAACATCAGATTAGCGTATTACAAAGATGCTTCCGGAGTTCTGAAAGTAGACAGGACTACTCATTTTTATCCGTTTGGGTTAGAGTTTGGAGGACAGCTTGAGACCGTCAGCACAATAAACCCATCATATAGATACTCTACCCAGGGGCAGGAAAACCAGATTGATACTAAGTGGAGCTCTTACCGATGGAGAAACTATGATACCGGGATGGCAAGGTTCTTCAATGTAGATCCGTTGGCGGAAAAGTATAATACATGGTCTCCTTATGCTTTTAGTGGAAACAGAGTCGTTGACGCAAGAGAGCTGGAAGGTTTAGAGCCCCACGTATTATTTAATACAAGAGAGAATGCAGCAGCAAATTTTGGACAGCAATATAACGGAAAGTCGATATTAGATAAACGTGAAATAGGAGCATTAATTTATTTTAAATATGTGGATGGCAAAAAATATTATGCTTATAATAATCCTACAACAGGTGAAGCTCATGGTATTCCACAAGGTCTAAATATGAAACTACCAAAAGGTGCAGCAGCTTCCGCTTATATTCATGCTCATGGTAATGAAGATAAAGAATATGATGATGAAAACTTTTCAGGAGATCCAAGTGGTGGCGGAGATAAAGGGGTTGCAAGCAGCCTTGGATTAGATGCGTTTCTTGTAACTCCTGGAGGTCAATTAAAATATTATGATTTAAGTTCTAATACAGAAAAAACATTAAGAACAAATATGCCAAGCGATCCTGCTTCACCAGAAAGAAAGAATAAAATTAATCCTATAGAAAGCCCCAGACCTTCTTTAGGAGATTATAGGGCTAAACCTAAACCTTTTCCTAATTTGGTCCCTGCTTCTGATTATCTTCCCAAGCCTGTTTTAGATGACGGTTTGAAATCAATAGAAGCTATGCGGCAAAATCGAGAACAGACGCCATTGATAGATAGAAAACAATTACCACGTCACCAATAAATAATTTAAAATGAAATATTATACTTTTATATTGCTACTTTCCCTTTGTTCTTGTGAACAGAGAATATCTAACAAAAGTGAAAATAACATTACTGATAAAGAGATTGCAATTTCTGCAGCTGAAGAAAAATGGAAAGAGATTTATGGAACATCAGCAATAAATAAACAAAAACCATTCGTTGCAGAAAGGAAGAACGATAGTATTTGGACTGTGCATGGAAATTTCCCCAGACCACCGGTAATAGGCGGTGTTGCTTATGCAGAAGTTAATATAAAAACAAAAGAAGTGGTTAAATATACCCACGGAGAATAAAATTAATAATCTTTGGGATTTAAAAAGAGACACTTAGAGTAAAAAATAAGTTTGAAATATTGAAGCTTATAGCAGGTCTTTTCGTAAATAAAAATATGATAACATACAAAGGGATTCAAATAAATTTAGCAGATAATCTTTACGTGGAAACAAAAGGATTAGATTCTTATATATCTAAAGAAATCAGAGTGATCATTGGTGAGCATCAACCTGAAGACTATGTAGATATTATTAAATACATGATCAATTATATTGTAGATAGTAAACCAATTATTTCTGAAAACCAAAATATTAGCTATTATTCATGGCTTTTACAATTTAGCCTGGATGAAGATAATTGTTATGATCTATATGAGGCAAACTCTGATGGAAGTGACTTTAATAAAGGCTGTGATACGGCAATTTCGGTTGTTAGAGAACAAAGTGAAGTATGTTGCCAACAAAATCTTATTCCTCTTTTTCCAAACTTCAATCAATCAGTTGTTATTTCAGATGGAGTTTACGAAGGAAAGGATATTGAAGGAATCAGATATGATTCGCCTCAGGACGAAAGTGGTTGGTATTTTATCACAGACGACTATAATGACGATATTAAATCATTGAAAATGGTTCATTTTTATCATGTTGCTTTTGCTCGTCCTGATATTTTAAAATATCTGGCAATACCTTTCGGATACAGATTTATCATGAAAAACGGAAATATTGAAATACATAAGGATGAAGAAGAATAATCCTCGGGCATGTTTCAAAAAAATTGGTTTCCATTACTAATAGGCATTGACAGAGAAAATTATAATAATTGACTTATCCTTTTAATTAATACTCAAGATTAGTAATTAACAAAGGTTTGTTATTGAGAGCCCTTCGAAAGGCTGAGGGTGACAGGTCGCATACCAGCCGAAATTTTTAAGCGTTGTCAGGCTAAGCCTGTCGAAACTGTTATTACTGAAAGAGATAGGCTAACATTAAAAAAACAGTAATTTATGGGTTGTCTGTTTTATTTTCGCCAAATTTCCTATAAATAAAAAAAACCTTCAGAAATGAAGGTCTTTTTTATTTATAAGCTTCGATTTTATCAGTAAGCGTATTGATAAAGTTCTGTAAAGGCTTTTCTACCATCATTTTGATGAATGGATTGAATTTTCCTTCAAATAGCATCTGAACTTCAGTCTGGTTTTCACTGATTGGGTTCAATGTAGCAGTTAATGAGAAGTCTAAGCTTGAACTTGCAGATCTTAAAATAGCTTTCTGATCGTCTACTTCATCAATTTTTAATGCGATTTCAGGCATACCCTGTAATCCAAATTTAAATCCGTTATCTCTTGTTTCAAATTTCTGAAGACCATCCGGCATAAAATCTTTATAATTTTCAGGTGATTTCAGCAACTCGGTAAGTTCTTTGGATGATTTATTGACAATAATCTTTCGTCCTTCTAAATTCATTTTTTATTTTTGTATTTAAATTCTTAACTATTACAAATGTATAAAGTTTTTGCGTACCTTTACTATTAACTGATAATCAATACTTTATTTACTACATAATTTTTTGATAGTAAAAAATAGTAAAAACCCAAAATATACATTTACATGAAAAATTTCGAAGTACGGGTATTTTCATCTAAAAATCTTGATGAAAAATGGTACGTCTACATTTACCACAATAGCAAAATTATAAAAAAAATCTACAAAGGCATCAATTCTGAAAGATCTTTTGAGGAAAGAATGATAAAAGCTGAAACGCTTAAAAGAATTATTGAGAAAGATATTAATGAAGGATGGAATCCGCAGGCTAAAAATAAAGTAAAAAAATTGTCTATTTTTGACGCTTTAGATTTCGCATTAGATAAAAAAAAATCCTCATTGAGTACTGGATCATATGGCGAATACAAAACTGCAGTATCGTTCTTTAAGAAATATGGCGAAAAAGAAGGATTTGGGAAAATTTCAATTGATAATTGTGAGAGGTATCATATAAAATCGGTATTAAATTTGGCGAGACATGATCGAAAATGGTCTGCACGAAACTATAATAAAACATTAGCAAGGTATAGCGCTTTGTTTTCTGAATTGATCGAATGGGATATTATAAACTCAAATCCGGCTAAAGATATAAGGCCAATTAAAGAAAGCGATACAGGAGGCTATGAAATAATGTCAGATGAAGACCATAAGGCTGTATTTGTCTACTTAAAACAATATAACTTTAATTATTATATTTTCTGTTCTGTTGTTTACTATATGGGGATTAGACCAGGAGAATTAATCAGATTAAAGTGCAAAGAGGTTGATATAAATAACGGTATTATAAGAATAACCTCAGAAAATTCAAAAACGAATAAAGTTAGGATAGTTCCAATGATAGGCACTGTTAAAGAACTACTTTCTACTTTTGATTTATCTAATGGGAATAATTTCCTTTTTGGATCTAATTCAGAAAACAAGATATATAAATTATCTGATAAAGTTTTCTGTCCTGGTGCTTATCACCTTAGACGTGCTTACCCTACAAAAATTTGGCAATACGAAGTAATAAATAAGTTAGGGCTAAAAAATAAACTATATTCTTTAAAGCATAAAGGGGCAAATGATAAATTAAGATCTGGACTTGATCTAAAAACCGTAAGCACAATTTTTGGTCATACTTCAACAAAGGTCACTGAAATATATGCCAACCACATTAATTCTATTCGTTTCGAGGAAGCAAGTAAAATCAAACTTGAAGAATATTAAAATTAAGGCGTAGCTAAAAAGTTACGCCTTTTTATTTTGGAATTCTAGAATCTTTACGAATCCATTCCACACCTATTATTGGATGATCTTTGGTTAGTATCAAATTTGGCTTAATGGGCTTTACTAATACTATTTGTGTTTCCTGCTTTTTTCCAACGGAAATACCCCTTAATACAATTTCAAAAGTAACCTGTTCACCTATATTTAAAAATCCGGTTCTGAATGAAAGTTTATTATAGCAATACACATCCAGCTCCTGATCTTTTTCAAATGACTTTATCCGGATGATTCTTTCTATGAAATCATCTTTTTCTGTTTCTTCGAAAATTTTTAAAACAACTCCAGAAATTTGCATAATTAAATTTACAATTTTCCGGCAAAGCAAAACCCTTTATACGACAGAACTTGACGCATTAAAAAGTTATCCACAAAAAAACCTCCCGAAGGAGGCAAACATAAATTAAGTAGAACTGAATGTTCAATTTTGTAAATATAAAAAATCCCCGGGAAACCGAGGATAAAAACTAATAACCATGAAAACTCAAATTAATGAGTTGTATTTTGTAAAACCTTGCAAAGAAAGTCATATTCAACAGCATCCGTGGTCAATAAATTCATCTTTAATCTACTTGACTTCTCAATAACCACCTTCATTCCTTCCAGCAACTCAGTCATAGATTTATTGCTTTCTTTTATTTGCAGGAATGACTTTGTATCAATTATTGTATTTCCGCCTTTAGCAAGTTGCATTTTTTGGACAATACGAATTATTTCATCCAAATCTTGTTCGAGCAAAGTAACATTATGCTCATTGCTCATATAATTAAATAATTCTTGATATTCTTCCATCTTCTTATATTTTGTGGAGACTACTCCGTGGGGTTAATTCATGCCTCTGCCAAAATAGCTGTCATGATTTTTAAAAAGGCGATTCTGAGCTCTAATATAGGTCGTGGATGTAATCTCACGCTTAACCTTAGTTTTCTCTGTTTTTTCAACAGGCGCTTTATTTTCTTTAATCTTATCAAGAAACTTAGATATTTTATGTCTATTAATTTCAAATAGCTTTTTATACTTATAATATTGTTCTTCATGAATTAATCCTAACGCATCTTTCTTCGCAAGCATTAAACCAAATCCAACATGCTTAAACATCATTTCTGATAAGTGCTCTTTTTCTTTATATAATTGTTCCAGATCCATGTTATGTAATTTTAGTTATTATATAAATAATTAAGATTGTAAAATATATCACGAATGCAACTTTTTCAATTGGCCATTTTGACCGTCCATTTGTTCCAAGCATACTCTATTCTTTTAGTCCTATAGCCTCTAAAGCGGAAGGGGTTAATGTTCTGTAAGTTTTATTCCACTGTTAGAATAATAATGTACACCTTTCAATTTTTCATTTATAATATTTGTGATTTCCGAAAAATCAATTTCCATTATTTTATCATAAACAATATTAGTATCATCACCCGTTTCGTCATAATATTGGCCATCTAGTTCATTAGCGATTAAATCCTTAATACTTTCCTCATCATGGCTAGGGCTACTGGATTCTTTAGTTACTAGCATAGGGATTTTTGTAAAATCAATTTCGTCCGTGTGTAAATCGTTCGTGGCTTGAAATCTATCTCCGTTTTCATAGATAAATTTTTCATACCCTTCTTGTAATGCTTGTTCTTTTGTCATGACTATTTGTTTATGTTTCTTTTACAAATGTACATAGTTTTATGTACATATACATATTTATATGTACTTATTTTGAAAAATATTTTACCTTTGCTTTATGACAGTGGAGGAATACCTTAAAACAAACAAAGCGGTTAACATTTCGGAGGTTGCAAAAATCATGTTCCCGAATAATAAAACGGCTGCTTTATATCTGACAAATAAGCTTAACAAAACAGCTGGACGAACGCTTACTAAGAAAGATTCAGTTGAAGCATTGAAAGCTCTTAAACAGCTTTATGGGGGTATAGAAGAATTAACTGTTGAATAAACCTAAATAAAAAACTATCAGGCTATTATGTGCTTTTTTGTATATTCGCAAAAAACTAAAATAGTAATCATGAGCAGTAATCAATTGATTGAAATAGGAATAAATATCCTAATTAATCTAATTTCTTCATTTTTCTTTATATTCATTCTTTTATCTTGTCTTCGTCCAAGGATTAAAATTGTGCCATTTATTGCAGAACAGAACTCTCCATTTGATAGCACCAATCAAACCTGTTACGGATTTAAAATAATTAATTCTTCTTTTTTTCCTGCTTATGATATTGAGGCAGAAGCCTCTCTGTACGAAATAAGACAGGGACAAAACGGAATAATAGATAAAATATACAAACCCATTCCGTTAAAGACATACAAAATAAGCCATTTACCACGTCGCCGCTTACTTGATAAAAAATATGGAGATCATTGCGTTCAGTTTTTCACTTATGAAGATGTGAAAAATGAAATGTGCATTGGCGGAACTATAGACTTTAAAATAACAGCTAAACATGGATTGACAGGGCTTTCAAATATAGTAAGCTTTTGCTACACAAACCCTAACGAAATAAAACAAGGAAAATTTAAGTCGGGAAATTATCAAGAAATAATATAAATTTGTATTTTAGCATAAATATTGCTTAATAATTAATAACCAATAAAATATTAGCGCTATGAAAAACGACATCATTGCAATCTAGGTAAATCAAACTAAATGTATAATCTCAAAACCTCTGTAATAGGAGGTTTTTAAGTGTTGATTTTTTATTTCTTAAAGAACAAATCAGCCTCCGCCTTTCTTCTGCGAATCAGTCCGTTTAATGTTTTTCCGCCAGCAGTAATGTATTTCGTGGTGAACCAATTTCTGATCTCTGTATCTGCAGCTCTTTTGTTGACCAAAGAAAATAGTCCATATGATCCTCCGGTATTGTAAGTGTGCGATACGAGAGCGTCAAACTGATTCTGTGTCAATGGAACTTTTACTTTTGAGTTCACTATTTTTTCATAAGTCGGTAAAACAGTTGAAAATAGCTCTATTCCTTTTTCTTTGCTGATCGCTGGATCCTTCATTGTTACTTTCTTTCCTCCCGGATAGTAAGTGTTGCCGTATCCAATTGTCGGAATTCCGGCAGAATCCAGATAAGGCTTTGCGCTGAAGCCTTCAAATGACACAATCAGATTTATTCCTTTTTGTGATGTTTTCATTTCTTAAAGTATTTATAAATTCCAAATATTACGATTCCAACGACTCCCAAAAGAGCCAATACAATCCACAATCCGGCCTGCAAACCTGTAGATTTTATTTCTTTTGTCTTCTGTTTTACTTCCTGAATCCGTTTTTTTATATTATTTTCTTCGACAATATTTTCTGAGAATTCTTTAACCTTTCCTATGAAGGATTCTGAATTGTATTCTTTCTTTACATGGTCCAAGTGAGATGATTTTGTCCTTATGTGAACATCTGCATTACCATTAACTCTAATGGCCTGTAATGTATCTCCATTTTGAACATTGTAGATTTCAATCGGCTTGCCAGTCTCAGCTTTACCTTTGACCTCCATGTCAGTCTGACTTTCTTTTTTTTGCTCTAAAACATCAGACTTTTTTAATTGCTGCTTATCTTCCGATTTTTCAACTTTACTTTCTACTTTTTTGGTGGAAATCTGTTGAATTTGCTCAACTTCTGTATTTTTTAAAGTGATAACTTTTTTAGTCTTACACCCCGTCAGAAGCATCATTATTACTATCAGTATTACTGCTCTCATTTTGATTTTGCTTTTTATAGTTTGCTAATAAGTCATGAAGAACATCTTCTCGCTTTTCCAGAATTTCAAGAACCTGGAGCATCGAAGCATTCGTTTTTCTTCGTAGCTTATTTTCAGCTTTTTCCTGTACTGATTTCGCCTCAGTGAATACTAGGACAACAGCTGCTAATAGTGAAACAATTGGTATTGCAGATATAGGAAATTCAAAAAAATAAGTGATTGGAACTATCGCGTCAAAAATGAAAGCATAAAGCAGCATCCCGAAATAATGATTAAATTTTCCAACACTTCTTTTATAGCCTTCAGAAGTTCGCATTTCACCTATCTGCTTTGCCTTTCTAATGCCAAAATAAAAATCAATTATCATTGCGATTAAAACAGCACTCCACAAAATACCAACAACGATTAACTTCATAATAATTGCGCTGTAGTCCTCTTTTATAAATTCTAATATCATAGTTATAATGATTGTTTTTGTTTATTTATCCTATCAAAAGCCCATTCTGGAAATAAACCGTCGATCCTCCAATTGTTAATTGCCCTGTATAGCCTTCTGCTAATGCTCCTCCTAAAGCTGGCACATATACTTTAAAACCTTTAAATCCCGATCCGCCTATATTATTTAAGAAAACATACCCATCGTTAACAGTAAGAGCGTTGTTATTACCTTGCGGACCTGTTGCACTTAATTCTAAGGCAGTATTTCCAACATTATTTCCTGATGCTGATATTGAAGCTCCTGTATTTATTACATTCCCGGCATCTTTTGATGAATTAATAATGAAATTACCGATGTACTGACTATTTGGGTGTACATCATTTGAGATCATTAGACCATCAACCAGATCACCATTACTATTGACGGTTCCGAAAAGAATTTTTCCAGTCGTACTGGTTAGCGTCGATGGTGTGATATACCATCCATTTACACCACCAATTGTTCCGGTTTCCGCTTCAATAATGCCTTTTATATTTGCATTTTGGGCTATCAACTTACCATTCTGAAGAACTTGAAACACCGCATCGTTTTTATGTGCATAGTCTGCTCCGGCTCCAAATCTGATACTATCGCCACCGGCATCCGTGACAGACGATATAAAAGCATTTCTTTCCGTTTCATTTCCAACTTCAATTACCTGAGACATCAGTAGACCATTGTCAATGGATGTAAAGCCGTCTGAACCGTCTGTGAACTTAATTTTCCCTTTTATTTCCTGGGTGTCCAGGTTGATTGTCATTTGGCCATCAAGAGAGGAAATTATGCCGGTTCTTATCAGTCCACCGTTTATGGTTGTTGTTCCAACTGTAATAGAAAGTACACGCACATTTTCAACAACTGAATGAAGAATTCCGATCAGGAAGTAATAATCATTCGCATCTGAATCGAATTTGTATTGCTCCTGCGAGAAAATTATTGATCCGGTCTGGTCAGTCTTAGAACATTTCCCGTAAACATATCTGAATTGATCATCTGGAATGGTCTCTACATTTTCCGGTATATTCCATTCTTTGTCGAAAGTTTGAGAATAGATGATTCCCGGATTCACTTTGATTTTGTTCTTATTGTTTTCATACATCACATAGAACACAACACTGCAGCTAATCTGCTGAGACCTTGCTCCAACGGAAAGCATGTTAGTTTCCACAGATCCTGGGCGGATGTTTTCCGGATCGAAAAAACCATCAGGATCAAATGTCAAATTCTTAAGTTCTTCAGTAGTCTTTAAACCTATCTTTGAATAGTTGATCTGTCCCAGATTCGTAATAGACATTACATTCTTGATCTGCTTTATGTCAAGGATAACCTGTGATGCATAGTTTATCTCATAAGAGTCAGCAATAACGATCTTCGTACGATATGGATTATAATCTCCACTTTGGATGAAATCAATAGTAGTTTGATTTACACGAAGAACCTTATCGATTCCCAAAACCGGATCATATACCTGAATGTAATCGCCAATATCAAATTTCCCAACTCCAATTTTTTCCATGTAAGCCGGATCGACGTTTAAGTCATAGGAAACTTTCGCATTCTTGTTTAGCTCAAATTGTTCCAAACCTTTCTGCAGAAGTTCGTTTTCGGCATTATCAATATAGGTTTTCGGCATGTTAATATCAATCAAAACATACTCATCTCCAACAGCGAACTGAAAAGCTTCTGTTTTTTCATCCGGAAAGCTTTGTCCCTGATCGTTTTTGAAAGGAATTATTTCAAAACTTTTCGTAGAATGGCTGTAGCCTCCTTTTTTTATTTCAAATTCATATCCTGCCAGATTGCCAGTATTGAAATGTACTTTGGCAGATGTTCCTGCAACAAGATATTTCGTAGTCACTCCGTCGGCTTCTTTCTCGTTGAGATCAAAATCCATCGTGGAATCCGAGAACTTAAATTTGGTATCTCCTAAGGACGTTATCTTTCCAGTTCTATGAGGAAATATATCATCGAATGTAATTGAACCCTCTTTCAACCCAAACGCTACTATTGATCCGGCATCTTCCAAATAATCTGCCCCTGGTAATTTTAATCGTTTGCTAAAATTCCGGTATTCATTTGGAATGTTGTTTGTGCCTCCAAAAACATATAGGCGGTTTACAATATCATTGTCATCAACATTATTTCGCGAAAGAGAATAAAGCCCCTTCCCTTTTCCGTACTCGAATTTTAAGGGGACTTTCTTACCGTAATCTCCGGTATGAATAACATACTTGCCGTTTTCGTACTTAATCCAAAAATCTGTCTTGAATTCATTACAGATCTTCTGCATTGCTGAAAGACAATTATCATCCCCTAAAGTAATTGTCTTAGTTTCACCGTTGGTAAAATTCCCCAGCTCCCAATTGGCAGCAAAACGCTTCATATTATTTTTCAGTGCCAACAGGAAAACTTCAATAGTTCCAATCAGCGGAAATTCCAGATCTGGACCGAATCCGGTTGCATCTGCATTAAAATACTTGCATCGCTGCATATCAAACATTAAGCCCTGAGCTGTAATATTGTACTCGTATGAGGTATTACTGTTTTTCACCAATGCCGGCAATGTATTGATACGATATACCGAATCGAACAAGACGAAATAATCATTGATCAAAATATCCAGTTTCTCCCGGGAATTCAGTTTGATCGAAACCGAATCATCCGAAAGCATAACCCGGTTAAGTGTTGCCGATTCAACAGAACGTTTCCCTCGCTCAATCAAATTGAACAAAGGAGATCCGTTTCTGTATAATTTTATATTATTCAAAGTACTTTATTTAATCATTGGCCTTGTAATATCTCACATACTCTACTTCCATAAAATCCTCAGGTTTCCCCAAAAGATCTGGTGTCGTGTACGGCAGACAGCTCAAAATAATTTCACAAGGATTTACAGAGAAGCCAATTAGCTCTTTGTAAGTTATAGTATTCACCAGAACACCGTTGAAGTACATTGCTATAAAATCCTTGGTTACCAAACACCCAAATCGGTTAAAATTCTGTGTATAATCATTCATGGTAGTGTTGAAGTAGTCCACTTTTGCTCCATAGCCTAAACTTGCATGACTTGGCGTCCAGCGGTGAATCGCGCTTAGCATGTTGAATCCGGTTGCCACAGTGTTACTTTTCATATCGAACTCAACAATATCAATTTCATTCTTTGTAAGCGATGATTCTCCGGAGTTTAAAAATGATTGCGTGGTCCAGAATGAGCTGTGCATGTAGTATGATGAAGGCATCTTAATTGAGGCTTCAAAATATCCATACTGAATATCATCAACTAAGCTAATTATGCCTCCTCCATTGAATGCCTTGGTTGTTAAGGTTCCGGTATTGTTTCCGTTTTCATCTTGGATGTATGAAGTATTCCCAGGAGTATTCGCCCAAACTCTAATTTTAAGATTTCCCCCAGCAAAAGTGATAGCCTCTTTAACATTGTTTCCATTGGATTTTTCACCCGTTCTATACTTCCATTTTTTGAGATCTAAAGTTGTCCCAGCGAATTCGTCCCCGAAATTATATGAGTACAATTCACTACCAATAAGCATATTATCACCGTTGTTTATTTGCCTTGTTTCCCTTGGTACAGTAGTTCTATTAAATTCGAAAGAATCTAAATCGTAGGAGTTTACATAAATGGTAGCTCTCGTAGAATAACTAAAGAAGAACGAAACTTCTTCACTGGTACTGTCTTCAAATCCCCATGTTTGACCCTGACGCACTATAAATGGATATTCTGGTGGTCTTTTAGTTTTTATATTCAATACATCCATTCCGGGCACGTACAGAAACTTAATAACATTGCATTTAGCATCATCGATTATGCTTCCACCCTTTAAAATTCTTTTTCCTTTAAATAGTTCGTATTCCTGCTTTTTAAGATAGAAATCACCGCTAAATCTGTTTGCAGTATAGAAATTACCGGAAGCATCAGCCGTATATTCCCCAACGTATAAGCCGTTAACCAAAGCCATATCAACTCGTTCTCCTGTGTCTTTCAGGAAAAAAGCATTATGCGAAGATTTATAGAAACACTTCTCCAAAGGTCTTAATCTACAGAATTGAGAAAACCCACCTCTGTACGCCTCGAAAAGCTTCGTGTCAGGATTCATTCTCAAATCCTTTGTTCTCTTTGAATCTACAAGGTTAGTGTCCGGCACCTGCATAACATCCTTCACGTAATCCTCCAATGATGTGAAATCGCCATAAACAATAGTTCTAATATTGAATGAACCGACGCCTAATGTGCTGCACGTAAACCGTACAAATCCATTAGCAGGAGGAATAAAACTGTATGTGCCCGCTGATGACTGGCTAGATCCAGTTCCCTTCACTCCGGAAACATAGGTGCTTTCATTTGCTGCAGTATAAAATGAAATAGCATTCGGTGTCGATGACATATACGCAATGCCGCTTATCAAATCGCCTTTTACTACTGGAATAAAACCCGTATATCTGTTGTTGACAGACTCTGCTTGTGCGACAGCAATTCCCTGGTCATTAATGTAACCACTATTAACATTTGATGCAAAACCAACGGTTACAGTTGTATCAGACACAATTTCTTTCGGCATCCAATCAAAAATTGGTGCTACTGTACTGTTTGCAATAGGACGATCACTGTTAACGTCAAAATCTTTATCTGTTTTTTCTTGTAGTACTTCTTCAAAAGGTTTTATTACTTGCTCATTAGGACCGGTAATTGTCGCTTGCGAATTTCTATTAGCATCCTCAGAAGCTGAAAGCCGAACAAATCCATCAACAGTAGCCGTATAATTTAATGTATGACCTGTATTGTTGTCAGACCCAACGCCTGGCACTCCTTCAACATAAGAACTAATGCTAGCTGCAGAATAAAAAGAAATAGCATTGTAGGTACTTCCAAGATAAAACAAGCCCGTTATGGTTGTTCCAGCTTTAACAAAAATAAATAGCGTTCTCCTTCCTGTACTTACAGATGCGAAATTAGTCCCGTTAGCATAAACTAGACCTGTCTCAGTATCATTTGTGTTAAAATTTACTGTTGTTATATTGATCTCTCCTTCTTTTTCAAACCAATCGTAGATGGGTGTTACTGCACTGTTAGCAATAGGTTTGCTGCTTGTCGCATCAAATTCTTTTTCGGCTTTCTCATTTAAAACAACAGCTTTCCATTTACTTGACAAGCCTGGTGTATCAGAGGGAGTTGTAGCAGAAGTTGATTCATAAATTGATTGATCTGAATAAATGACCTGTTTCCCAGTAGGATAACTTTGAGCAGACCACGTATCAATTTTATTAAGTGGTTCTGGCATTTTTACCTCAGACCTCGTCCATACTGAACCTTTTTTATAGAACATAGTTTCATAACCGGTCTTCGCTCTAAGATTTCCGGCATTAGGATATACTTTACCCCAATCCGCTGTACTGCTAGGATCTGATGGTTTATCGTCAATTGATGCTATTTCAGGTTTATAACTTCCGTCTTCCGTCGGAGCTGTATCGGTCGGCTTAATTGTTCCTTTAAAGTCTGTTTTAACTTCAGCTCTAACATCAGCTATCTTCGTGTTATAATCCTCCGTAAGTGATGCTGTTTTGCTATCTAATTGCTCTTTCGAAACCGCATTTCCTACTAGTCCGTCTTTATCGATCGTAGCTATATTAGAAGGCGGAATCAAGTCCGTTACCGTAATATTAACTTGCTCTATCATTTCTATATTTTTTCCCAAATTATCTCTGCAGGCGTTTGAAGGTTTTTCATATCTTCAATATTTCCTGCGATTATTATTATCTTCTCTTTTCCCAACATGTTTCGCCATTCTCCAATAACCTCAGCGGTTTCAACCCTTGTATTGCTATAAACAAGCCCCGGCACTTCGTTACCATCTGAATCCAAAACTTTCAATATGAATTTTCCGTAGTCCGGCATGTTTACCTCAGTAATTAGATGCAGTGTGTTATGGCCTATTGTGCCTTGAAAAACTAAACTCACTGCAATGGTTTCATATGAATTATCTAGCTTTCTGCCGATTACATATAACTTCAAATCTATACCAGCCTGCAATGTTACATCAACTGAGAACTGGTATGAAGTAGATTTTGTTGGAACAGAGCTTACTTCAAAAAACTGATTGTTTACACCACTCACACTAATAAGTGACAATCCAGAATTCTCATATGATGGCGTTGAATAGTCTTTTGTAAGACTGACGTTTCCCCGTCCTGTCTGCTTGGTGCCGTCTCCGAAGAAAATCTCTGTTTCTGAATCTATTTCGTAGGATAGTTTGAATGTGTCCAGATCGGTTTTTAGAATCTTTTTGATAGGATTAGGCTCAATCATTTTTAGCGTAAAAGAACCATACATTATTCCGTCCCTGAATTCCTTTGTAAGCTCTGCAGGTCCATTAAGTAATACTTCATAAGCATACTCTTTATTCCCAAAAGGTTCAATAGTAAAACGTTTTGTAGATTTAGTGTCAAATAAACTTAAAAATGAATTGAAGTTTTCTGTAATCCGATTAGAGTCAGAAGCTCTTAACCAACACTGAAGTTCCATTTCACGCGCTTCATAGAAAGGTTTAGATAAGTCGAATTGTTTCCCGTGATATTCAGCCCAGGTATAGGAATTTCTCTCACGTGGTTTTAATCCATCAAGAACACCTTTAGAATCTGAAACATTAATTCCAAAGTCCGCAAAATCCCTTCCATTTATTGACCACTTTAATCCCATATTTTTTGTTTTACCACACAATCTCCATTAACCACTCCTCCATATTGGTAAACAAATACCTCAGCATTTCCACTTCTTTCAATATTCAGCTCTGAATCATCTAAAACCGTCACAAATACTTTAGAATATCCGGTAGCTTTTATTATAATTTTAGAGTTTCCACGAATGAAAATCTCCGAAACATCAAATCCCGCGAATTCTATTTCAGATTCACTATCAAAGATAGCCAAATTAACAGCCTTGTTTATAGTGCTTTGACTATAGTAAAGCCCGTATTTTTCATAATAACCACGGTATTTTTCAAGTACTTCTTTTGATGGGAAATTTTGCTGTAACGCCCAATCAGAATTTGCAAAAAATAGTTCGCAAAGGTTCTTTATTGAAGTATCTTTATAAGCTTTCTCAAAGCCCTCTTTACAAGGGCTGAAAGCTTTGATTTCTTTTAAAATATATTCTGTATTCATTAGATTCCGGCTAAGCTGTTTTTAACTTTTGAATTAAGTTCTGATAGATCTTTTCTCATTTGGACAAGATTCCTTGTATTGCTTTCGATTTGAGTTAATTGCATTAACTGATTCTTAAATACATTCTGATTTTCTCTATGGATCTTTAATACTTCAGCGACATTTATTCGCATTGCATTGATTTGTCCTTCCAAAGCGCCGGCCGTCTTCTCGGTAATTCCTTTTATGTCTCCTTTAAGTCCTTGGGCATTATCCGCAGATTGACCGAATAAATCTTGGTATTGTTTAAGGGCTTCCATGTATTTTTTCATGGCATCCTCGCCCATTGCTTTTATTTTATCTCTCTCCTCTTTGGTGAGTCCGTCAAAGCTTCCAGCTACATTAGAACTTGCGATCTGTTGTTGTAGGGCAGCAATGACTTTTTCTAGCTCTTCTTTTTCAAATCTGGCTTTAATAGCGTCAGCACTCAATGGACTTCCGTTATTAATAAGATCATTGAGATATTTAAGTCTATCTTGAGCCTTTTTGAGTTCTTTTTGCAGATCTGCTGTATCTCCATTACCAAAGCCCATTGCGCTGTATAGTTCATCAACCATGTTCTGAGCAGCCTCGTCAAGGAACTTCATTTTTAAAGCGTTCTGTACAGCATTTTTCATTACATCATCAACAACCTTATCAAAGGAATTTGCCGCATCTTCTCCTTTTCCAAAGGCTTCTACTAATGCATCCGCCATTTTCTGTGCTAGATCTTTGAATTCAATGGTCGTAACCTTGTTTTTAAATTCATCAACCAGATCTGAAATTTTACTGTTTATATCTTCAATTTGTTGAGAGTAGGATGCAATTTTATCGGTATCCGAGCTTTTCTTTTCGTTTTCCATTCTACGCATCTTAATCAAAAGATCTTGCTGTTGTTTAAGATTTGCAATGAGATCACGCTGCATTTTTAATTGAGCTTCTCCTGCTGTCTTTTCAATGGCCTTATTAAGTTGTTGGTAAAGAGATTGTAGTTTTTCTACTTCTATTCCCCACTGCCTTATCGTGCTCGCTCTATCAACATCACCATTCATGTATTTAGCAATTGAAGTTACCATCTGTAGAATTCCTCCAGCCATTTTAGCATAGTCTCCGGATATATATCCTGTTACAGCATTAATAATCCCATCAAATAGCTGTTGAGCATCTTTAAGTGCTTGCTGAGATTCTTGAGAAAGCAATCCTAAAGCGGCACCAAGTTCTCCAGCAAACGAAATAGTCGCATCTGCAGCCGCTTGTGAAACTGTAAAAATTTGACCTAATGCAAACTTTGTATTATCTAACTGGTTGTTATATTGTTCACTATTTTTTCCATACTTTTTTTCTGCATCCGCTAACTTTTTCTTTTCATCGGCATATTTTCTTATTGCGTCACCTATTGCAGCAAACGGATTTCGTGACCTAACATTTTCATCCAATTTATTATATGCATCTTGAACAGTTTTAAGATCATCAGGTCTTAATGCTTTAGCGGCATCTGAATCTAAAAACTTCTTAAACTCATCACGCATTTTACGTAAGGTTTTAGGACCTACTCTCTCCAAATCACCAAAAGCCTTGACCCATAAATCTGTTTTCTGGAAAAGCTCAACTGACATTGAAGAAATATCCTTGGCCTGCGCTTTATTAGCTTCTTCTGTTTGTCTAGTCTTTTCTAAGTCCGAATCGTTTGATTTCTGTATCTTAAGACGGATGTCATCGTACTTCTTCGTAATTTCTGCCTTGCGCTGTTCAAAGGTTTGATGCTCATTAATAAACTGAGCATACTGTTCCTTTTGAGATTGTACAGCATTTCTTCTGAGTTCTTCCAGGTATTTTTTTTGATCAAGGAAATTTTGACTATTCCCTCCTTCTTTCTGGAACGCGTTATCTATTGCTTTATCGATAGCATCGATCTGATCAACGTACGACGGCATTAGTTTTAAAGTGTTTTCAAACTCTCTCTTGAAGACCTCTATCGGTTCTTCAATACCAATGAGACTATTTCTTGAACCTATGAGATTAAGCAAGTATTCATTATCGGATTTTCCTAATTTCTCACCTGCAAGCTTTCTCTTTTCAAGTGCTTCAATCTCGGTATCGATGTATTGAAGGAAGCTATTTGAACCTTTGAAAAGACCTTGATACATTTTATCAGCTTCGTCTTTTCCAAAATATTCAATTGATTTGTAGTAGTTTTCCCACTGCTTTTTCGCTAGATCAAATTTTTCTTGTGATGTTTTGTAGGAAATTTCATCATATTTTTCTTGAAGCGCAGCCCTTCTTTTGTTTGCATCTTCCAGGGAAATAATTTCACCTGTCAAAAATGGATTACCTTTTTTATCTTTATCGGCTCCATATTTATCAAGTTTTCTAATCTTTACCATCCCATTTTGCATAACTGCAATAGCATCATCTAACAACTGTATTTGTTGTTGAATTTGCTTCGGTGATCCTAATGGAAATATTTCAACTTGTTGCTTGTCTTCTTTTTGTTTTTTAGGGCTTTTTAAATTATTATATTTTTCAATTAATGCCTTGAGTTCAATCCATTTCTTTGAACCAACAACTGCTTTTTTCTTTAAAGCTTCTAATCTTTCTATTTCCTGATCATACCATTCTTCAGTAAATTTTGCAGGGGAAAAAGGCTTTTCTTCTTGTGCAGAACTACCTCCATTTATATCAAACCCTTCTTTAATCGCTTTTTCAACATCTTTCTTAGCATCTGAAATCGTCTTTTTTAAAGCAGCAATCTTTTCCTTTTTCTGATTCTCCGGGTTTGTAGACCAATAATCATCGTTAAATGGATTAAAGGCTTGTCCAAATGCTTCACCCCATGAAAATGATTTGACATCTTTTTCAAGACTCTTTAATTCTTCTTCCCATCGGGCAATCTCTTGAACCTTAAGCATTGCTTCAGCATTCTTATAAAGTGTCTTAGTATATGCCTGAACTGCTTTATCTGCTTGACCAGTTCTTATTGCTTCAACGGAGAGACCTTTAATTCTATTTTCAGTTACTTTATTAAGCTGATCAACCATTTTTTTTGCATCGTCATAAGATGTTTTTTGGTCTTTTATAGCCTTAATAAGAGTTTCTACTTTCGTTTTCTGTTCATTAACAGATTGATTTGTCCGTTTTAAATTATCATCGAATTCCTCTTGGATTTTTTGTAATTCCGATGTTGCAGAAGCTGCTTTATATATGCTGTAAGTCAAAACACCCAACAATACAATAACTGTTGCATATGGGTTTGACATTAAAGTGGCATTTAAAAATGCTTGCGCCCTTGCTCCCGCCAGGGTTGCTAATGTTTGAATTCTCTGAACAACGGTAAGTCTTGTTGTAGCTATTGTATTTGCATTTTTCGCAGCGATTTGAGCAGTTTCGGCTGCGGTTGCTGCGGTTTTTTCTGCAATTCCAACAGCTTGTGCTGTATTCTCTAATTGTTGTTTTGCTGCATTGAACTCCGTGGCTACTGCTAAGGCTCTTTTTCTAGCTATAGACGCGCTTTCCTGTGTCGCAATTACAGTATTTTGAGCCGTTACAACTCTCTTTTGCGCAATTTCAATTTCCCTCGCTGTTCCATTCGCCTGCACAGCTGTTAATTCCATTCTCGCTAATGACAATTGTACTCTTGCTTCCTGAGCTTTTGCCGCAGCAGTAATACCTGATTGTACAGCTGATTGTTTTTTAATCGCTAATGATGATACTTCAGCTTGTAGTGCTGAGTACTTTGCTCTTGTATTAGCAAGTTCAGCTGCGGCTTCTCTTGCTGTAGCTTCTGCTTGCCTTTGAGTTACAAGTGCTCTACCAAGTTTCATTTTTTCCGAGATCCCAAGAAGTGCAATTTCTGACTGAATTGTCATATTATACATTCTACCCAATGCATCAGTAGTAATAACAGCAGCTTTATACAACCCATATGTTGCAACAAGTTCAAGTATTGATTTACTTACCTGCTGATAATTTTCGACTAAATGTGATAGATAACTAATGCTTCCAGATAAGGCCGCCTCATTATTAGACCCTATTTCATTGAGCATCAATTCGAATTCGTGCTTCAGCCTATTAACGGCACCGGTTAGAGTAGTTGCCTGCTTACCAATCAGATTGTTGAATTTACCTCCTTCGGATGTTAAAGCATTCATCGCCTTTTCAACTTCAGGGAATCCAACTTTCCCGGCTTCAATTAACGCCTTCATCTCAGAAACGTTTACGCCCATTACTTTTGCCAGTTCTCCCATAATTGGAATACCTCGCATAGTGAACTGTAGAATATCTCTGGTATATGCTCTTCCTTGCGTTTTTAAAGTTCCATATACATACGCTATATCTCCAATTGGCGCGGAAACACCCGCAGCAACGTTACCGAGCATTTCAATATCGTGGGTCACTTTATTTACGTCAATACCATATGCTAGTAATTGCTTACCAGCCTGACCAATCTCTGAAAGCCTAAATGGAGATCTTAATGTCAAGTCTTTCCATTCGGCCATTAGTTGATCCATTTTAGATTTAGATCCGGTAATTGTTTCAATAGCGTTTTCCATCATCTGGAATTCCCCACGAACTTTAATTACTTCAAGTGTAAAATCTTTGATCGCATGGAAAGAAAAATAGCTTGAAACACCAACAGCAAGATTCCTAAATGAAGAATCCATCTGTGTTGTTTGCTGTGCTGTGAAATTATTGAGACCTAATAAATCTCTTCTTATCTGATCAAAATTCCTCCTCCATTCGTTCAAATTCAATGTTGCATTGAAATTTAAAGCTCCTCCTACATTATTCATTCTTCATTATTTATATTGCTCCAATTGTGATAAAAAACTTTCCTGAGATAATTCAGAGTAATTGAATGATTTCCCCTTTTTGGTGTCTTTTTTCACATCTTCATCTTTGTCGTAATCATAAGAAGGCGCATCAATAAGCATTCTCTGTAAAAATGCATAGTCCACCTCTTCAAGTAAATAATCGAGTGTCCATCCAAAGTGGTGACATAGTTGACCACATAGGCCATAAATAGTTTTTAGGCCGTTTTCTCTACCTTCATCGGATTCGTCACTCTTACTGCGCTTAGTAATGTGGTAGAGATCGTAAAAGACTGGTAATCGTTCAACGCAAGAACATTCTGCGTAAATTCAAGCAGTTCCCTTGAATTGATGTTATTGAAAATATGTTCAGTTAAAAGCTTTCGGAAAAGCCAGTTGTTCCATTTCGTTCCAAGAATTGTAATTGCAATGATTTCAGCGCATATTTTTGCGTTATCAGCAACTGAATTAAACTGTGAATTCAGTATTTCTTGGAAATCATTTTCCTGTTTCTCCTGGCTCACTTTAAGCTTAAAAAACCGGTAACTTTGAGCAAACATTACTTTCAAAGGAATTTTTTTTACCTTCCAAGCTATCTCTTTACCCCAAAATGATGTCTTTACGGTAAATCCAATCTGGTTTGCAACTTTAAGCTCCTTTTCTTCTGCAATTATCTTTTCTTCTTCGCTTAATATTCTCTCTTCTTCCATAATTGTAAATTTTGTAGTTAAAAAAAGCGCACCCACCTAGGCAAGTGCGCTGAAAAGAAAAATATTAAGGTGTCGGAATCGGGTATTTCACCAATTCAAACGAAGGTGTATTTTCTTTCGTCGGTCTGAGAACCTTTGCATTTACGGAAACACCCAGCAAGTTGTCTTTACCCATATCAGTAGTGAATTTGTAAGTAATAAGTGTTCTTACAACATCAAACCCAAATCCTATTTCTGGCGTAATTTTTAAAGATCTTTCTACGGTAACATTTCCGATCGGTGGAATGTAGTTTCCGTCAGCATCTTTTGTTCCGGCCCCAACCTCAACCAAGGTGTCGGCATCCGGATTCGCAACATCAAAGTCAAATGACATTGCTCCTTTAGTAGTCCTTGTAAAAATTGGATCATCATATTCTTCAACATTGAAATCGGTAGTCGTACCATCTTCCATATTGATTTTTAAAGTCCCAAGCATGGTTTCTCCTAATTTTTTAAAGACGGTGCCCATTCCCCCGTCTGATGCAACTGGTGCTAATTCAATTTTCGCTACACCATTGTTAATCTGTCCTGCCATTTTATTGAATTTTAATTATTATTAAATGCGTTTAATTTTAGTCTGAAATTGATATAGCAATCTTTGTCATCCATAATTGTTTGCTCAAATTCTATATCAACATTGTATTTTTCAGTGAATTTTCTTTCCAGAATTGGTTTTACTTTGTCGGAAACAGCTTTTAATCGTATTTCGTTTGGAACGTTTTGATCTATAGCATTAATCTTTACTTTCAAATAAGGTACATAGCAATTCACATTGAATGCACCGGTTTGAAAGAAAGTACTATTAAGAGTAATAGCATTTACAACAATATCTTCCTTGGTGCTGCCGGCCGGTCTAAAATCTTTATACAGATCTCCTGTAATAATAGAACCAACTTCCCCGTTTTTCAATTCATTATAAATCCACTGTTTGGCTTCTATTACTGAATTTCTCACCGTATACTATTTAGAAATTGATTGAGTTTTAATTTTGCTTTGAGTTCTGCACTGGTAAGGACATTACGCCCTCTACTTTCAACTGTTGACGCGTAGTTCATTCCAGCAACAATAACCAATGCTATTTCCGGAAGAGCTTTAGCAATATCAATCGCTAAATCATAACCTATCTTCTTTCCGTCTTTCGTTGCCGGTTGCGGGCCCTGTACTTTTTCAAAGTCTTGCCCAACTATCCTACCATTCAGAGTGATAACATATCCAATAGATGATCTTAGGTTTCCGGTTACGTCTTGCCAGTCATTCTGTTTAGCATAAGACCTAGCTTCGTTTACCGCATCTTCACCAACCACCCGCATAATTCTAATGATGTTCTGAATTTTTGCATCCAAAGCATCATTGATATACTGGTTTAAACCCGGCATGTTGAAATTTGCTCTTACACCCATATTCTACTGTGAAATTGATCGTATTTGACTCTTAAAACTTCTCCTTCAAGCCTTGTTTCGCCTTTTAATCCTATAACCCTTATACTTGAACCGACATCAATAGGCTTAAGCTTTTTAGGGCATTGAATTAGCCAGGTATACTCGTACTTAATCTGATCATTTGAAATAGTCTTGGTACTTGAAAGGCTATCTTCATCACGACATTTACCGAAGTCCTGCCATTCCTCTGTTCCAGGAATCCAGTTGCCGTTTTCATCTTTAACAGCATCTGATTTTACAAATACTTCTAGCTTATATGGATATTGAATTGCCATTTACCAAAGATTTGAACGATTACGAATTTTGTTTCTTTCCATGTTGTTTGGAAGCCCTAACTGGTCAGCAATCATACGATAAAACGCAAGCATTGCGTCTTTATCATATTCGATTGTAAACTGTCCTTCTGAAACTCTTTTTGGAGATAATAAAAGCTTAGGGATTAAATTGTAAAACAGCGTATTAGTTTTTACTTCTAATTCGGGTTCGTATTCAGAGTCGCCATTCAATCCTACATTTATCAATTCTGCATCAATAAGCGAATCGGACACTTCAACCGACCATAACTCAAGATTTGCTGACAAATAATCCCTAACTTTCATTTATTACTTTTTAGCTGTTTTCGCGGCAGTTTCTACCGTTACTTCTTCAGTCCCCGCTTCTTCTTGTGATTCTCCTTCATCTTCAATATCATTTGATTGTAGATCAAAAGAATTCAAACTCATTCTACCGGCTGATCCACCTGTTAATTTTAAGTGATAAACAGCATCAATTGCAGTAATTGAAGGAATAGCTAATAACTGACCTCTTGTAAACTCGTTAAGGGGTTCTGTTGTAGACCATTTTGCAATTTTAACTTTGTCAACGTTTGCATAAGTGTGTCCGCTAACCTGAGTAAGATCACCCTCTGTTACTAAAGCGTTTTTAACTTTTCCGAGCTCGCCCTGAGGAACGAAAACAATAACATCATCTGCAAAAGCTCTAAATGAACTTGTTACTCCATCCTCTTCAATGTTAAATAGTGAAGTTTGCAATTCAATTACTGGAAGTCCATTAGATTTCAAGTACTCATTTAAATTATCCTGAGTGACAAGAACCGGAACTCTGCCAACTGTATTTTTGAAAACATTCTGGATTTGCGCACTGTTTTTAAGTTTATTAAAAGTCGCACGCGTCATAATCATTTTTTCAAATACATCATTACCTTTTGATTGAGCAGCGTCTATAACGGCTTCAAAATCCTCTAGAGGTGTTGCTGTTGGATCAGTCCAGTCTTCAGATGTGTTAATTACGTTTTCCGTTGGCAATCCTACAGGTATTTCACCATAAGCAACTCCGTCTGGATTTCCGGTTGCTGAAAGATCGATAATACCCGTAGATAACGCTTGTAAGAACATTACATCTAATCTACCTGTACAACCGTTAGCAGCAAATTGAATGTCATTGAAAATTAAATCAATGATTTGTTTTTTCTTAGTATCATCATTGATATTACTCATATTCTGAAGAGATACATATGCTCTGTAATCAGAATTCTTCATAATATACTTGTGGGAAATAGTAGGAATAGAACCTTCAAACTTCGATAGCCCACTTCTGCTTCTAACCGGAGATACAGAGTCTTCTCCAACGACAGATGCGATTGTATCAAGTTTTGTTTTACCGATAACGTCTTTGAATGACAAATCAACCTGGGGAGTATCCCAGCTTAAATATTTGGAAAATTCTCTTGTTTTGAACTTATCCATTCTTTTATCGATGATAAGCTGTAAAGCCTTGCCTGTAGCATATTCACCGAAAATAGATGCTATATTACTCATACTTCGTTAATTATTTAGATTGTGAAAAAATGATTTGAGGCATTTTTGCTTTCAAAGCATCTGTAAGAGCCGGAATTCTTCTAGCATAAACAGTTCCTCTTAAAACAATATCAACAGAAGTATTATCGTCAATAACAACATCTTCGTACAATAACCCTTTAGGGTTTACGGAGTCCGGCTTCGCAAGTCTTGTAGCTTCATCATACGAAAAAGCCGTCCCTGCGACAATTTTATCTCCTTTTGTAAGCCCGGTAACATCTAAAGCAAAACCACCTAACGCGGTTTCCAAAACGTGAGCATAGATTGTCTTATCCCCTGCTACTTCCGTTCTCTTAAATCCTAATTTGCTCATTTTTTGTCTGTTTGTTTTTAAGCTAACCTTTCAATATCTTTCAAAGCTTGGCCTACCTGCTCGTTTCCTCCGGTTCCAATAGGTGGTTTTCCGCCCTGTGCTCCTTCAGTTGCAAAAGCCTGTTTGAAATCCTCAAATTCAGCTTCCATGGACTTCACGGTATCTTCTTCAGAATACCCTTCTCCATAGTCTACGGTTGTCAAAAATTTGTTGTAATACTTCTCTGGAATGTTTTTCGCAGCAAGTGCTTTTACAAGATTTCCTTTTTTGTCGTCGGTAGCTGTTTTGGTTACTAAAGCCTGCACTGATTGAGTAAGGGCCTTAACTTGCTCAGCTAATGTTTGATCCTGATTACCTGGTTTAGGTTCTGGATTTTGGTTAGGCTGTGCAGTTGGCTTTGGCTTTTCAGGATCTGGCTTTTGCCTCGCCTTATCCAAGCTTGATTGAAATGATTTTAATAATCCCCCTACACCGTCGACTACTCCATCAATAGTTTCATCAGTTGGGCTTACGGTTAAAATTAAATCTGCTTGCGACCCTAAAATTTCGTCTCCAAGACCCAAGTTTGCATACTTGTTTCTCAGCTTTTCAATTATAGTTTCTCTTGTCATATTAAAAGGTTTATTATTAATTACCGTAAATTTCGTCTGTAAAACGTTTATTTTCAATAGCATTTGTTGCTTTTACACTTTCATTTTCGTAATTTTACTATTATAACCACGGTATTATTTTTATGAGGGGAGATTTAGGAAGTATGAGAACGTCGGATATGACACTTAACGAACTTTTGGTAGCTTTTAACAGACTATCCATGGTTCAAAAAATCACAATGGATTTATCGGAGTTTTGCGAGGTAACAGGAAAGGGACAAAAAGAAGTCTATGCGCTTCTACGTTGTCAATATTATCCTGATGAACTGATCATAGGAGGCTATGAAGGAAGAAGGAGGAAAAAGAAATTATTGTTTGACACTCAAAAGGTTCTAGAATGGATGAGAAGGTGAGAATTGCAAATTGTATTGCAAAATTGTCTGTAATTAATTATATCAACTCGCTGTCTGCGGGATTTATGGATGTGTTGGCTATTAATGATAAAATTAAGATAGAGAGAAGAAAACTGGAAAAACTTGCAAGCAAGGAAAAAGCTGATCTCTATTACAATTATTTAGTTAAAATAGCCTATGAAAATCTATATGAATCTAATAGTAGTTTTATCTTAAAGAAACTCAGAGAAATAAATACAGCAATTGAATTAGACAACAATGCAGCCGATTAAATGTGGAAACTATTTTATAGTCCAGAATACTAAACTACTGGACAAATTAACTATCCAGTATTATGTTATAAATTTGAATTGATTATGGAAGAAATATTAAAAATACTTGATCTTAAACTGAAAATAGCTTACGGAGCTGGATTCAGTGATGGAGAAGAGATTGGATTGGAACAAGAAGATATATTCTTTTCTCGTTTAAAAGTAGATGATTTACAAAATGCTATTAAAGAATATGCAGAGAATTGTATTAAAGCATCTTTTGATAAACTATCTGAAAATGTAGTTGGTGAACATTGTTTCATTCATGTTTCTGAATTTAAAGACGATGATAATATAGTATTACTCTAATTTGAATTGAAATAAAAAAAGAAATTGAGGACTTGAAAACAGCCCTTAAAAGAAATATTGACGAATTTCTAAAATCGAATCCGGGGTTAGATCTGAATATTGAGATTGAAAAAGAAACGTTCGGATTTATAGGTGGTAATGCAGTATCAACCTACAATCCAAAAATAGAAGTAATTTTGAAATAATGGAAGCAAAATATATTAAAGAATTTAATCTAACCGGCAACAATATGGTTGATGTTGATAAGATTTGTAAAGACTGGAATGATAAATTTATTATTTCAACTTGGAACAATGATGGTGTCATTTCTTACGCCCTTCAAATATTTGGTAAAAAAGTAGGTGTTAGAATTTTAAAATCTCAAATTTCTGAGGAGCAAGCAAAACAAATAATTACCAACCTTGACTTAGTTTATGTTCATGCAGGTATTCCGCAAAGCGCGGGTTCTTACAAGACTAGAGCATTTATAGAGGAAGAAATTGAACGGCTTGAGTCCATTCAATCCGAAAAAGAAAATGAGCTTATTATTATCAACAGATTGATTTACAATCATAGAACAAGCATTGGAGTCTGAAATTAACTCCAAAACCTTTTCTTCGCACTTAAAGGAAAAGAGTTAACAATTAATATGTAAAGTATGGAAAAGAAAATCTACATGATTGTAGTAGGAGAATATGAGGATAGAGACATTGAAGCTGTTTTTGATAACGAAGGTGATCTTCAAGAGTATTTAAACAATTTTGACTGCCCTTGGACTGATAAAGTATATGTAGAAGTTAAATACTTAAACCCAATACCCGGCGGAAAAACTGAGCCGGATTACAACGATGAACGCTATCCGGCTTTTGAAAAGAAAAAGAGTTAAATTTGAAATAAATAATAAATATGAGAGAAATTAAATTTAGAGCGTAAACAAAAAGTCAAAACGAGTGGGTATTTGGCTACTTACACAAAGATAATTCTGGTGACACTTTTATCACTTCACTTAATGGCAGAGAAACTTCATTAGTTTGGGATGGGACAGTCGGTGAATATACTGGTTTGAAAGATAAAAATGGAAATGAAATTTATGAAGGTGATATAATCAAAGACATTCCAAATGACACTTGGAGTAAAGTTGGATATTTAACAGGACAATTTTATCCCTTGTTTGAAAAATCTTTGAAACTAAAAACTGATTTTGAAGTGATTGGAAATATACATGACAATCCTGACCTTTGGAGTGAAAGGTAACGATAAAGATAAAGCCCCATTAAGGGGCTGTTTTTTTATAATTTATTAAAATAAGCATAAGTAGACCTTATCTTTTTAAAAAGCGCATCTTGATCTTCTTTAGCCAACACAATATTGCTACTTGTCAACATTACCCTTGTTCCACCATTGGGTCTAGGTTCAAGCTGGACAATATGATTAACATTTAAAGTAATTTTCGTGTCGTTTTCAGTTTCAATTTGAATAAGCATAGTATTAATTTTTAGTTTTCTACAAATATAACAAAAAGCCCTCTTAAAGAGAAGGCTTTAAACTTTAAACAACATTATTTTTCATTATCTTGAATGTAATTTTGTACCTCATGTATAAATTCAAATTCATTGCATTTTTCAATATCAGCTGATGAATAAAACGGATCATAGACAATACGTAATGAATTTTCATCATTTTTTAAACCACACAATTCTTCAAAATACACCTTTTTCGGAAAGGCTTTTAATTCTTTATGCCACGATACAATACGAACCATTTCTTCGCTTTCAAAAACTTCTTCTATCGTGTAAATATCTCTATTTCCCCTTGAAATATTACCTTCATCTTGTTTAAGTTTTACAATATTTCCAACTCTTAATTCTTCTTTTTTCATAGTTATTTAATGTATTTAAAAAATTCTGATCTAAATCTAATTTCGGGAGTGTTTTCAACAACATCTTTCCAGTATGCAATGTTTTTAGCTTCGTATTCTGGCTGTCCTGAATGCGCTAATGGTTCTCGAAGTACAATAAGAGTGTTCACCACGTTATCCGACAACATTTTATGCTGCTGAACTTGCTTCAACAGTTTTACATGGAATTCACAAAGCATTTCATATTTTCGTTTAGTGTAATAATATGAATGAAAATGATAGCAAATAAACGGGAATTCCGGGTGAATATCTCCGGTAAGATTGCAGTCTTCAACCATTAGTAAAAGCTTGTCCGGAAGTGGCATAAAATTACAACCCTCCGTTAATTCATCATATAGTTTTTGTTCTTGGTGCGAGATCATCCAGTAAAGGTACGTAAATCAATTAAAAAAGTGATCACAACTTAATGCAATCACTTAATTCATTTTTTACTTTAGCAAGTAGTAAACTACCCACAACAGTACTGCAAATTTAGTTATTATTTTAGGTATTTCCTATTATCCACCATAAAAGACGGCTGAGTTTTCCAACTTTCCATTTTAGCCTTGTTTTCGTCCATGTACGTTTTAAACTGTTCAGGGACATCAGAAATATAATTCTCAGATCTTTCCGGTGATAAATTAAGCCCTTTGTTTATTTCATCAATTATTTCCTTGTCTGTTTTCCGGATGGTGAAACGTTGACACATGCAACCGATATGCCAACCACCCCATATAAAGTACTTTGGATAAATGCCTCGCAAATCATCACAAATATCAACAATCTTATGTCTGTTACTCAGTTCGATTCTATAGCCAACAATATCATTGTTCTGCATAATACGTAACTGATCAGATTCTCGATAAGCCAAATTATTTTCTTCTTTGGTTAAACGAATAGCATTTGCCATACTACTACGATATACACCTTGCCCAGGTTTATAAGCTTTAGCGTTCTTGCTTAAAGTCAAATTACCGTGCTTATCTCGCACTCTTCGATAAAGCCTGTCCGGTTCTCGCAGGTACTTTTTAATTTCCCTGGCTAATTGCTGAGCGCTTTTTCCTTCAGACAACCCTAAATCAAGGGCAAATTCCAGTTCTTTTTTTGTGTTCTGAGTAATTGACCATACGCGGTCTGAGATGGTGAATTTGCCTATCTTACGCTCTTGAAACGTTTTTAATGCTTCTGCGTTACGAGGCATGGGAGCTTCTTTAAGTCTATTCAATATTTCAGCCGGAATTTTCCCGGAAATGCTATTGAGTGTAGCCAGTTTTAAAGCATCATTCTTCAAGTCTCCAACATTCCAGGAGTAAGCTGTTGACACCGTTATCAATTCACGTAAATCCGAGTTGAATTGTTTAAAAACATCTTCAATATGCTTGGTGATCTTTGGATATTTCCGGAACTGAAAAAGCCCTTCCTTTAAAGTTGCTGGAAGGGACGAAAATACAATACTTTCAACAAGGTCATTGAAAAGCTTTTCAACGCGTCTTAAGTACTGCTCTACTCTTTTTCTATGTTGTTTGTCGAAGTCCATTACCTTTTTTTGGTTGATTCGGAACCTCCACCCAATATAATAACACATCCAAGCATAAAACCGAAATTGTACCAACCGCCATTATTGTTCGATTCGTAAATGCCTACAGAATCACTAAATAAGCTTATAATAAATGTTATAGGTGAAATAATACCATGCCATAGTCCGTACCAAAATCCTTTTTCATTGATAGATACACATTGCGTTAGGTTGTAAGTTTCAGCAGTGCAGCTAACTAAACAAATTGCAATTATTAAAATAAAAACTATAGACTTTTTCATAATCCAAACGTATTAGAGTTTTCAGTTTCCGCAGCATTATTATTCTCATCACGAATTCTCTTCATTTCTTCTACAGGATCATCAATACCCAGGTTTCGCATTGCCATTTCTACAGACATGATAGCCTGTCCACCCGTAGCATCCATCAGATAAGTAATCTTTTCTTTCATGTCGTTGATCATGTACGGATTGTAGACAATATCAACCTCTAATTCTTCCAGCTTTTTAGCATCTTTAGTACTTAATACGTTCGCAAGGAATGCCTTGATGATATTGATACGTCTCGCCAAATAATCATCCCATATTTCACGCTTCATTTCAACTTTCAAGTGAATATCCATGAAGTAATACTGCGCAGCTACTCCGGATATAGCTCCCATAGATTTAAGTTTGTCAAAGGAAATGTCAGGCGTTTGAGTCAATTTGAAAATAATATTCCAAAGGTTGTCAAATTCGAGCTTATAGGAGTCGGTATTGTTGTTCCAAGTCATATAATCGAGCTCAGCATCCTTATCCATTTCCAGAATGGTTCCCTTCTCGCCTTTTTTAGCAAATCCTTTAATTTCTCCTTTGGCCTTAATCTTCGGTGCCACGTGATAGTCATTAATTTCCGCATGACCGGAAGCAAGTTCTTCCAAACGCTCGATTAGCGGCTGAACAATATCCCATTCGGTTTTCTTTTGAGAACCATAAACAACCGGAATTTTACCAATGATGTTTCGCTCTCTACTTTCCTCAATCCATTGCGATTCCTTTTTAAGTATAATCTTTTCTTCAGCAGTGTAAATCTCCCTGTATTCGACTTCCTTGTCATTTTCGTCCTTTACTGTAATCTCACGAACAAATGCTGTCATATCTCCATTTTCAAATACAGGATAGAACACATCTCCCTCTGTAGGTAGGAGCTGCTTTACTCGCAATCTGTCCGCTTCTGGTGTTAAATACCAAATCTCAGCACCTTTGGTTGCTCCATAGATCTGACGAGCAATATTCCGAGTTAATGAAACGCTTTTATTTTGATCTAAAACTGATTGTACCAAAGGCCAGACTTCAGCATCAGTTGGAATGTAAGAAACAGGCTTACCGAAACCAAAAGCAACGATCTTATCAACAATCATCTGCTGGATAGCAAAACCGATTCTGTTAATAGGCTGCGAAGCCGTGCCTTCTTCTGTTTCCACCAGCTTATCCGGGTATTTAGTTTTATCAGTGAATATCTTGTGTGTTTCCACGTTGTATTGCAGAACAGCCTTCGATAAATAGTCCGTGTTCGGTCTTAGTTTATCCAGCTTCTTTACTATCTCCTCTGCATCTAATCCTTTCCAATCCATATATAGTAATTTTTATTATCCTAACATTCTGCCGAGCTTTTTGAGATCTGTCTTGTTTTTGACTACAATCGGGTAGAAAGTATTCGCAAGTGCATCAAATAAGTCAATAGACCGCCCTAGGCGTTTTTTTATATCTTCTTTTGATTCAATCTGTATTTTCCCATCACTTCGGAAAAACCATTTAATTTCTGTCGCCTCCTCTTTAAACATATCATTAGGAGGAAGCATGGCATTGTGGCCGTTTTTAGGATTCAACCAATCACGAACACACCAGAAAAGATAGGCCCGCATATTCAAGAACTCGTACTGTTCCGTCGCATCCTTTAGAGGCTTGTCGTTGAGTGATGCTTTCTCAGAAAATTTACAACTGATTGCATTTTCAAGTTTCAACTCTAGTAACCTTGAATAAACACCAGCTCCCTCTCCGATAGTATCAATAGAAGCATATGCATTGGGATTTGATTTAAGTACAGAAGCAAGTTTACCAGCAACCTTCATGTGATCTGCGACTCCTGCCGAATTTGTTACATCTATTTTATCGACATAATTGCCATATCTAAACACATCAACACTGTTATCCCTTCCCATGCCAGCTACATCACTGCCGATAACTAACCTACCTGACCTACCAGCTTCTTTATGGTTATATTCAATCCATCTTTTATTCGCTTCATCAATCCACTGCTCTGGTATAAGAGAATCCTCAGAAACCTTCGGAAATTTGCCCAGCACCTTAATCCTAAAAATATCAGTTGGACGGTAATAAATTCCATCATGTACAAAATCATCTTCTTCTAAACTAAATTCATTTGGTTGAATGATGGTGCACCAGTTATCAAGTTTATCCTGAATCCAGTTATGATCTACCTGTCCTGGAATAATTTCTTTTTTAGCAATAACATTAGGTGCATCAAGGCTATTTAATCGGTGTTTTGACCATCGTTCGCCCTTTTGGCTCTTTGCTGCATATCCGATTGTTGTGTTTGGGTTAAAAACAAGTAGAATTCTTGAATTACCTTGTAAGTTACCTTCAATAGCTCCAAAAGTGTCGTCTGAAATACCTGAAGCCTCTGTAATCGCAAACATTGTATTTACTGCGTGGAATCCTGACCACGCCTCATGATTATGTTCGTCGGCTTTAAAGCCTGTCAAAAACCACTCATCCCAATCAGTCCTAATGTCATAAGCATTCAATCTTCCCGGAAGCCCACCAATAAGCTTTTTTGCTTTGTTGAATAGTCGAGATATTTCAGGCATCATGATATTTTTAACCTGTCGATCCGTTGGAGCAGTTAATGCTACTTTAGTGTTTGCAATTAAATCACCTGCATCATTCCAACGAGGTGTCAAGTACATAAAGCATATTGCTGAAACTGCCGTAACGAAATCTTTTCCTCTTGCTGTTCCGGAAGCAACTGAAGTTCGTGGATTATATTGAACGGATTCAAGGATCTTTTGTTGTTCTTTATCGAGGTTTACCCCCAAAGCATCAGAGGCAAACTTATTCCAGTCGCCTCTCCATAGATCCACTTGTTGAATCCCTTTCAGTTCTATTTCTTTTTCACTAAGCCTCACTTCTGCCTGATTTCATTAAAAACGCCCCAAAGGTTAGTGTTTCTCCGTTACTTGTTAAATCTTGTTTATCGGAAATGCCTTGAAGTCTTGCCGTCAGGTTGGCATTAAAAGCTCCAACCATAGCTCCCTCGATCTGCTGATTGTTTATTTTTTCCCTCGCCCATGTTGTGACTGTAACAAACTCCGCTCTTGATTCATAGTCTTTCCATGCATTCAGAGATATTCCTAAGTAATGACATAACGCAATTAAAGTATATGGACGCTGAGTAGGAATTTGTAAAGGCGTTCCCGCAAACTCACCGCCTTTTACTACATCATTCTTTATCCATGGGTTTTTATCAGCCCATTCAAAATATCCATGTAAGAAAGGTTCAAGTTCATCAGGATTAGCAAATTTTAACGGCCGCCCACCTTCATTGCCTACGGAAATAGTATTCCCCTCCGCAAACTTTCCGTCCGGCTTTCTTCCTTCATTCTCTTCACTCTTCTTCTTTGCCATATCTAATTCAATTTAAACTGGTCCCACCAAAATCTGATGAATAATAAATCTAATATCAACGTAAATTTTTTATTTCTATCTGCAATTGCTGGCATTAGATCTATGTGCATCCCTAACCCTACTATGGATTTAGAAAACACTAGTCTGCCACGCCCATTTTTAGTTTTAAAATCTCTATACATTTCTTTTTGTTTATTCATTCACCGCGCTCCCTGTCACTCCCTCTGCCATAGAAAATTAGTTTAAACTTTTTAATTCCTCTTCTAACATTTCCATTCGCTCCATATATCCAATGGACATCAACGGATGGTCCTTAATCATATCAAGCAATATTTTCAATTCAATTATTTGAACTTTTAACCATGTTTTTCTATCCATACTCCCTAAATTAAAGCGTCTAACGCAATGTCTGTTATTACAAATTCCAGCAACATATCTTCATCATTCAATTCTTTTAAAAGAATAGCTTTTCTAACTTCTTGTCGAAAACCTTCATCATCTTTACCAAATACTTTATCACCTACTAATTTGAAATCATTAATCCACTTCATTTTCACGGCAATAATTTGATAGTATCTTTCTTCACCTTCTTTTTCTATAACTAAATTTCGAAAGTCAATTTTTGCTTGTGCTAATTCTTTTTCATTGTCCATTAATCCTCCCTAAATTAAAAACCAACAATT
Organism: Chryseobacterium indologenes; assembly: GCF_002025665.1. Lineage (GTDB taxonomy): Bacteria > Bacteroidota > Bacteroidia > Flavobacteriales > Weeksellaceae > Chryseobacterium > Chryseobacterium metallicongregator. The sequence continues at coordinate 3,640,733 of NZ_CP018786.1, forward strand.
ACTGAAAATAAAATACATACTTGTGCTTATCAGGCGCATCACTTTCTTTAACCCGGAATGTTGCCCATTCTTCAGAATCATATATTGTTGATCTAGGTTGGCTCTTTCTTTTAGCATATCCCTTATATCTCGCTCGTCTTATTGCATCAAAATGCGACCTTGCAAATACTCTCACACTTCCTTTCCAGTCCCAATTAAAACGACCAAATAACATGGTAGATTCATCTACATCATAATACCTGCATTCTTGTCTTAACTTTTTAAAATGTTTTGCTTTCATAATAATTAAAAACCCCGCTACCTATTACAGCAGCGGGACACCAAATCACAAAATATTAATATGAAAAATTCCTACTGCATTAAATCAATCTTAAACGATAGCTTACCTATCAGCAACCTTATTGCGAGTAAGGATTTAAAATGAAGAAATAAATATTCTATAAACAATATTTTAACAATCCCATTCCCATAATGCATCATACATTGCTTTTTGAATGCTTTGGTTTGGATTTGATTTTAAACTATTTAAAGCTTCATATAAAACCTCTAAAACCACCCCGCCTTCTTTGCTTCTTTTCAGGGCGTCTTTGATAGCTTCAAAATCCTTTCTTTGTTCTTCGGCCTTCAATTTGTCTTTAAAAACATCACTTTCTAAAAACTCTGCAACTTCCATTTGAGCAGATTGAGATTCCTTCAGCACATCTATGCCTTTTATCTTAAACTCATCAATTTTCATAATTTATTTTTAGTGGAAAAGGACGGATTCGAACCGCCGCCTCGCTTAACTTTCCAATGGATTAGGTTTCCCACCTATTTTAAAAGATTAAACTGCTCTACCTATTGAGCTACTTTCCCGATTTCGCAGAATTGCCGTTCTGCTTGTTCTTATCGTGAACCAACCGCTCGTTAACTGATTATAGCCATGAAGTAATATGACATATTGCAGACTATACGCATCAGTTATGTGTTTTACCCAACCTTCTGAGTTAAAGTTCAAGGGCCTCTACACGCAATATGCTTTTTGCTGATGCTCCGGACTCGAACCGGATTCTGTGTAGTGTTATCACCCGCCACCGCATTACCTATATGCTAGCATCACGTTTTATTCTTCTCTTGCTCTTTGGAAATTTCTACCTGCCTGATAACACAAGAAAAGACCAATTATATAATAAACACCATTAGATATAGTATTTAATTTTATATTGATGAAAACTAACCCCGCTCCGCATAAAAATTGGGTTAAAACTAAAATCCACTTCATAAATTATTTTTTTTAAAAAACACCAAGCACCCTCCTTCATCAACCAACGATCCACCCCTTCTGCACTCATCATCTGTGCTTGGTAATTAAACAACATAAATCATATCAAATACCGTCATATTCCTTCTTCATATCCTTAACTTTATTACGGTAATACTCAATCTTCTCTTTTATCTCTGGAATTGACAGCTTAACCGGATCATGTGGTCCTTCTAACCACTCTACAACTTCGACTCCGTATTTCTTAACAAGACCCTTACGGTATTCAATTAAATTTCCACCCCAATATCCATTGCATTTTCTGCATTGTAGGTTCACATTCTTTTCTTCAAAGCGTAACTCTGGATGAGCTCCTACACTCCGGTAATGTCCAGCATCTGTTGGGGATGGATTTGGACAACTAATACAAGTGTTGCCCTTTTGAGATAACCGGATAAATTCATTGAATACCTTTTGGAGATCTTGCAGCCAATTGCTTTGAGTTTTTAGTTTCTCCTTCCTGATCTTCTTCTCTTTCTGCCAAAGCTTAGCATTTTGCTTTTGAATATTTGATTTGCCGAGAGCAATTGCACAACTCCATCCACATACTTCCTGACCTATCCTAAATGGCTTAAAATCTTTCCCACAAACTGTGCAATTATCCGGCTTCAACCTCTTCATTCCCAACTGCTTTACAGTAAATTTACGAAAAGGAAAAACACGAAACAATAGCAATCTAACTTTTTTTATAGTTTTTACTAACATTTTTAATTCAATAATCTAACATGAATCCATATTGCTGAATTCCGGTATCAAAGAAAGTTTTCCGTTTATTTGCGGAAATTAACTTTAATACATTTTAATATGAAAGAACAAACGATAGAACCAATTTTTGAAATTATAGAGAATAACGAATCTATATTAGCTGCAAGAGCAATAGAGGAAGAAGTAATTATTGCCGTGGTGTACAATAAACAAACCTGTAAAGAAAGCGGTATTGACTCAATGGAGTTTACAGACATTTACTACCCTAAAGATGATCGGTATTTTCTAATAAAGTTAAAAAATAAACTTAACAAATGGCTGAGAGAAAACCATTCTGAAAAATTCATGTAAAAAAAACACCCCTGTTAATGCAGGGGCTTTATTTTGGAAGAGTTACTCTTACATTATTCAAGCTTTGGAAAATATGTATTTTCTTCTTTTTGACCATTATTTGCAGAAATTCGTTTCTTTCCTTGATGGGCAACTTTAAAATATGATCAAATGCTCCAATTGGTACGCCATTAGACCCTCCATCCTTTTTAAATTGTTCAGTAACTATTTCCAGTATTTTAGCTTCTATTTCTTCCATGTTTTCCATGGAGTAAAGATACAGAGAAATTAGATTGATTTTTTAAGTGCTTCAGCAAACTTTAATCTCTCATTTCGTAAATCAATTTCAGTATAATCTACATATTTTTCTGCAGAAGTATACTTTCTTTTTCCAGGTAGGCACTTTTGAACTGATTGTTGCCAATTAAGATAATAATCACTCCTGATGTCGCTCCATACATAGGTTAAGATCTTTATTTTAGTTCCGTCTTCTTTTTTAATAATACTTTCTAATGGTTTCATAAGTCAAATTTAATAATTAAAACAATATCCAGCAAAAGAAAGAGATCAATCCAATTACACTCAACCAGATAAAAAATCCGGCTGCCCTAATCTCCTTATCCTTGTGCTGGAAAAACAAACAGTCTTTAATAAATTCTTTCATACTTATAATTTAGTTTGGTTATTTGGTTTTGTATTGTGGGTTTCCAATTTTACAGAATCATACGATTTTTAATCGCTTCTATATGATCAGTCAAATACTTGTTATGTTCTTCTTTGTTTAAAGGGATTATTTTTAATTCCAGAATTCCTTTAGCATGCGAACAAGCATAATCCTTTGTATATACTCCTGCACCAAGTTTCGACTCAACATATCCACAACTATTGTCACGATAATAAAGCCCCCTTTTCATAATATGACAATGCGTAACCTCTGGATTTTCTAGAATTTCATCCAACAATTTTTGATGTTCTTGTCTTTTAATTTCTTCTCGAACTCTTGATCTAACCACATGGCCATCATTAAACAAAACTAAATCTGCCTCTTTACATCTAATTACCGGAATGTTTAAAAATGTCACTTCATCACCCCATTTGTTTTTCACCCCATCTAACTCAGACATGTTTATAAATTTATATTTAGCCTTTGATCGGTTCTCAGCTCTGCAATTTAAATCATCATAATACCAAGGCTCTTCTAATTGACTTGCACCTAATTTCCAGCCTTTTTCAATTACGGGCAATGATTCTATTAATTCTCCTGTATTCATTTCTAAATTATTTCAAATATTATACATTTTGATGGGTTGAAGGTCCTGGATTGGTATTTCTCCCATTTTTCATGTTCTAAATAGTATTGTGTAAAATCAGTTTCACAATCATCATTTTGATAATCATAATGCGATGGCTCCGGCTTCTCTCCCCAATGGTAGCCGTAAGCATAAATTACAGCATCGAATGCTTCTAGAGCTGTTTTATAGCAATATGTATTTACAGGAATATCTTTTACATAATGAGCAAATAGACCAGTGTGAAGTGACTGATGTAAAAATCCCTTCGCAATATCCTCTGTAAGCTCATCGCCTTTGCAGATAAGCTTTGTTGGCTCATCATCATCGGAACAAAATCTTACCCCTTGTTTATCGCATGATATTACATTTTCTAAATGTTCTTTATCATCAAACTCCACAATAAGGAGTCTTTTGTTTAGTTCTAATTGTAACTGCTTCATGATTTAATTTTCTGAATTTGTAATATTTATTGCCGTGAATTCTATCCATTCACCAAAATATTCTGAACCAAAGTTGCATGTATATCCAAACTTCTCACAGGTATTTTTTAGCAACTCTTTGTTTTCGATTCTAACAGGAAAGCCGTCATTTGTGACAACGGATTCTCTTTTTTCCATTCTACCATACAGCCTGCCATATTCAACACCAGATGTAAAGCTTTGTGACTGATCAGGAAATTTTATAAATAGTTTCATATTATTCTTTTATTGTTAGTTTTTCCCCAGTAAGCAGATTTATTTTTACATCCAATGTCATTAATGCTAAGTTTGCTATATCTGCACAATTTTCTTTAATTCTATCAACATCTTCATTCATAAGTGCAGACTGAAGTTTCCCAACATGGTAATATAATTCTGAAATCCAGAACTTATTGTCTTTTACTTCTAACCATCCTCCAGAGCCATTTCGATCTCCTTTCCGATAATTTGATTCGAGTTCTTTTTTCATGTACTTAACAAATGAAGCAGTTACTTCATTGTACATTTTATAATCTGGTTGTTTTTCCATAATTCTTGTTTTAAGTGCCACCCTAAGATGGCACGGGGTTATTCAGGAATATGAAATGTATATTTATAGTTTAGAATTCTACAGTCAGAATCATTATGCTCATCTTGTATAAAATCCTTAAGAGTTGAAACTTCTTCAAGTAACAATAATGTATCAACAGGAATTATATCTTTTGTTCTTACTATAGAAATATGATAGCCGTATTTTGCGGGTTGAGTCATGGCTTTATATTCCTTTAGTCTACTTAACTTTTTTGAAAATTTCTCGTGATTTTCCATTGCTTTATTATTTATTGGTTAAAGTTGCTTTTCTCCTTTTGTTCGTTTCTTTATAAAACATACTTTTTACAGCTGACAAGGATCTTTCTTTGAATCTTGGCGGTTCTTCTTCTAAATACAATTTGTATCTAGCAAATTCCAATTGTTCATCAAGGGTTTCAGAATCATCTGCAAACGAATAATCTAAGAGAAGGTCTTTTTCTTCTTGTGTCCATTTTTCCATTGTATTATTGTTTTTGAGTTAAAGTTGCTTTGTTGATGTATTCGGATTCCGGAAGTATGACACAATCTTTAAAATTTTCAAGCTCATTTCCGAATATGTGATAAATACTATCATAATCTTTTCTTTTTTCGTCCCAAACTGCTGGACAGAAGTCATCTTGCGTATAAAGTCCATTATCGTGCTCAAATGAACCCATTATTAGCGTTATAACTTCTCCCGGAATCCAACCACATGACTCTTTACAGAAAAGTTCACCTAATTGTATTCTTGATCCAACAATTAATTTTTCTTCTAATTCTTCTTTATTCATTGTTTTGTTTTTTAGTGGTTAATCAATCCGTGAAGGAAGTTTATTAGTTCAGGGGATTGGTCTTTGAGATAGGGATTTGATAAATTCCAGTGATTTATAATTTCTTTTGCCGTATGACTCCATACTAGTTCATGCATCATATTAATCCCGTCTTTCATGTCAGATTCTTTAAACCATAGTAAGACATCGTTAAGCATTGGTTCTTTGCCGATAATTTCAGCCTTTCTCTCGATCACATCAAGGTAGCATTGTTCTTCTATTCCATCATAGTCAGATGATATATCTAAATAGACGTCATCATAATCACCAGTATCAGCAATCTGACCGCCTCCATAGACTTGTAAAACTTTGTATTTAAAGTGAAATCCTGATTCGGTTTCCATAGAAAAATGACACCCTTCCGATAATTCTTTTAACCTCGGCAGCTTCTCCCGTATCTCCCGGGTTAGTTCTTCTAGTTCTTTCATTCGCAAATATTATAAACTGATTTACATCTAAACTGAGGTTCATCTTTAAATAAATCTCCAGTCGCTTTTCTGTCATTTATATACCTTATCACATCTTCAAATGTTGCATAGGTTTTCCCTTCTTTTGTTTTTTTGGAATGGTATCTTTTAGGTATCTTATCAGGCGGAAAAAATGATGAATCTGCTTGCTTTTCAGCATATTTAATTCTTTCAACTGTTGATGGTGAATTTTCAACCATAATAGAAATTTCGTCTATTTTTTCCATCACACATGGATCACAGCCAACTCTAGAATAACCACGGTAATATCTAGGATTTATGTCATAACCTCTGTTTAGAGAATAATATATTACTTCATCTGCTGTAGCGTAAAAGTGAGGTCTTATAACTGAATCATCATACTTTTTACACCATTCAAAAACATCTTTTTTTCTATATGTGAAATATTTAGCGTCTTCTTTTACTGTATCTAGTCTTTTTAAAGCATGTTCATATTTTTTTCTTTGTGACAATGTTGGATTTTCCAGCAATTCATAATCACTTACTATCATTGAATTTGTCAAATATGGCTCAAAGTAATATTTAAAATATCTACAATTAGGTTGCATTTTTGAACGCCTTGCTGATTCATCAGCTCTGATACCATCGATTAAAATTATATGGTCTTCAATTGATAAAACATAATCAATCATCGGCTTCACTTTTAATTCTTCAGTACAGAACCGAGCTTTTGTTGACGGAAATCGCCCTTTCTTAATTGCTAAGTCAATCATTCCATCGTACTTATTTGATGAAAGAATTTTAAAATCTACACCTGATTTTTTAACCAAATAATTAATATGAACATAAGTCTCATCAGCTTCCCATTTAACATCACAGAAACATGCTGTCAGACTTTTTAATCCAAATTTTTCAATAGCCCAAATCAATGCAGCTTGTGAATCTTTCCCTCCAGATGTTGGCACTAAAACTTTCATTTGATTAGATTTTCGGGATTAATGATTGAGGATTTGTCTATCTGTAAATTATCAGCTCCTATCTGATAGTATTTGGTTTGCTTATTTGATTTGTGAAACCCATCATGTAAAAGCATTTTTGCGTTCTCCGCTATTCTCTTCTGCTGTTCCTCCTGGACTAGATCGCAGGCAGCGAAAACTAAATCTCGGATTTGACTTACAGCTGTAAGGTTTGATATTTCGTTATCTCGTACTTCATACAAGGTATTTAGAATAAATTCTTCAAAGTTATCCTTGTACTTTTCTTTTGCGTATCGATCAAAGATCTCTTGTTTCTCTTGGTGACTCATAGCTAGTTTTCTTTAAGTTTAATCCAACCGTATTCTACAAGCTTTTCAACTGGTAATCCCATGTATGGAAACGCAAATCCTTTTGACCTGAAGAAATCCACAATTTGAATATATCCTACAACTCTTGAAGCTGAAAAATGTATTTCTCCAATATTCACTTTATGGTTTGAAGCTTTATCCCCAGACATTTCTTTGAAATGTAAATTGCAATTAATAGTTGCATATTTGAAGTTTAAGCAAACATGATATTCTCCGCTTGTTTCACTATTGACATACCAACAATGAATAATATCTTTTTCTCGTTTTATAGCGCATTTAAATTCTGATGAAATAGATTTTAAATTATGTGCTAATCTTAATACTTCGATTATTTCCTCATCAGTAATTGATGTAAGAGGTTTGAGTTCTAAAAAATCTCCATTATCACTCAATCTAGTTTTCATTGTTGCTGAATAAACTAATCCACTTCCATTTAATACCTCTTGCCCCCAATATTGAGCGAAGAACTTTGCTTTATTTTCTAATGTGTTTTCCATTGTTATTTTTTTTTAAATTTGACATGAGAAGGGTAAAAGGCCCCGGGGGGCCAATAGTCTAATTATTAAAGCCATGAATGAAGGTAAGCCATAGCACATTGTATCGCATAATTATGTGAACCTGGCTGCTGATAAGCATATTGTTCACCATTATCAAATGTATATACAGTAAATAATGTGCAATTTCCACTATTGCAAACATCTACAACAGCTATATTCATATTTCCTTCTTGTACAGAACATTTTACGTTTGCTACTATTCTTGATGTGCTACTGTTTTTTGAATTTACTGCGCTTGTAACCATATTGAATATTTCAGTTTTATTATCCACAGGTATAAATTCTACCCCCATATACACAGTCCTTAGCGTATTCTTCTCGATATGAAGATAACCATCGAGTTCATAGGGGTTTTGTGACGGCTTTTCCCATGATTCTCTTGCCATAGCCTTTTCCATAGTTACAGTGCTATTAGTTGGCACATCAGTTGTTTCATTTTGGCACGCAGCCAGTGTGATCAGTGCTAATGCACCGATGAAAATTGATTTTTTCATAAATTAAAATTTTAAATTATTTTCCCCTTTAGAATACGGAAGAGGCCGTTTATTTTAGTAGCTCCGGATTGGAGTGAATGTTGCCGATGACTTCTATATACTCAGCATTGTCCCAGTAATTGAGGAAAACATCGTTTGCCCATTGTTTTACAGACGGTGTATCATATATCTGTTTGCCAGGAATTTTTAAACTAAATTGCGGCGCAGTCCATTCTATAACTCCAACATGGATTTTATCTAAATTCCATTCCTGATCTAGCGCTGAGTAATCGTGGCATTTTACAATATCACCTTCGTATATCTCTACTCCGTTTTTGTCATTTAATGACGTAAACCATTCTGAATTACTCCAATTAAATTCAGAGCAAATCCTTTCAGAAATACATATTTTACATTCTAAATCTTTGAAATATCTTCCATTTTGGAAATAGAAGAACTTGTTTTCATTTATGTTCCAGCTTCTAACTTTAGTATTTTTCATTTTTTAATGGCTCTTGAAATGGTTCTGTAACTCACATTATATATTTCTACTATCTTTTTATTTTTAAAACTATGTAAGAATTTTTTTTCCATAATATTTTTGATTTAATTGTTTGCTTTTATTGAAATACCTTCATTACCAAATTTTAAAAATTGATAAGATGACTCATTTGTAATTATTTCTGCAGAGTTAACTCTTACGGGCTTAGTATCACCATTGGGGAATTTAAGCCACGCTTTATAATTCTTACCCTCATTGCATTTTAGAACTGCACCATCTATCATCTGATCAACGATTGATTTTTGATACTTGGTGAGTGAATTATAATATTTACTGTTTTTGATGTTCATTTTCAGAGATTTTTATGTTATAGTAATTTTCTAAATGATCAATTAATCTTTTACCATTTAATCTGCACAATTCTTCGATGTCATCAATCAGATGATCAATTAATTTATCACAATCTTCACCTTTTTTTACTGATGTTTCAGTTTCGTTTACTGTAACATAAATAATATCAGAGTAGGCCCCTTTTTTTGTAGTAATTTTCATAATATTTTTGATTTTAATTTTTAATAAAAACCCCGGCACAGTGGAACTTCTAAAACCAGAAGCCGGGGAAAACTAATAACCATGAGGCCGTTAAGGTGGCCAGCCTTGTTAAACACTTCTATATTTCATCGTCTGCAACCTTAATAAGTAGTTCTGCGTTTTCAACTATTTTTTTTAAATCATCTAAGGTTAATGCGCCATGAGCATCTAACCAGAAATATTCTTTAGTTCTCTTAGCGCCCTTTTCTCCTAATCTTTTAAACTCTAATTTTATAGGAATTCTTCTGCTTTTATCGGTTGATAAAAATTCTGTTTCTGATTGTGCAGTTGTTTTTGCCATGCCTAGTGATATTTAATTGTTGATTTTTCCCCAGCTCCGTGCTTTACTCCCACTGCATCAATTCCCACAAAGGTTTTTGATTTAACTTCTGTCTTAGCAGGATTTAAAATTGCTGCAGTTGCCAAGCCTCCGATTAATAATAGAGTGTAAGCGATAATAATGATTGTTGTTTTCATATTGTTTGTTTTTGTTGATACAAATGTACAATTATTTTTGTACAGTGCAAATTATTTTGTACATTTTTTTTTATATCTTTGCTGTATGACAGTTGAAGATTATTTAAAAAATCATTGTAAGGTTGACCTTTCGCACATTGCAAGTAGAATGTGGCCAACAAATAAGAACGCTGCTGCATACTTAAGCAGAAAGCTGAATAATGCTGATGGAAGATCTTTTTCTAAGAAAGATGCGGTTAAGGCTTTGGAAGTATTAAAGGAACTTTCCATTGAACTTAATGCTTTAACTGTTGACTAACCCTTCCTCAAAACTGACTCCTGGAATTTAATAACTCGCTGCTGCTGTTCTTCATTAGAAGTTAAAAACGTGAAAACAAAATCCTCAATACCAATTTCTTTTTGATCAAAGTTTTCATTTCCGGTGAAGTGCTTATTGAGCTGTTTAAATGCTGTGATCAGATCAAATACTCCATCACGGGAATGAATCAAACCTTTATTTTTTAGCATCTTGGTTCCGGTGTCGATTATCGTTGTTCCGATTGCGCAGAAACTTAACCATTTTTCTACAGAGTCCCTGTCTTTTTCATTGTAGTTTTGTGGACCTGTTAAAGGCTTGATCAGTGGCTTTTGTTTTACAGGTGCTGAATTGATAAACGAAACTGATACAGGTACGTTTCCAGTTCTGTTTTTTAAAAGTTTTGAGTAATTCATTTTCTTGATAAAATTCTCTTCGTTGAAATTTTTGATTCTATTTTTAAATTCCTGATTGAACTTTGAAAGTCCGTCATACTTTCGTATGTGATACAATACTGTGGAGTGATCCTTTTTGACAATGTGAGCAATATTCATCAGCGTATAACCTGCAGCACGTAAATTGTAAATGAATATCGAAAGATCATCCAGTAAATCAGTTGGCGTTCGGTTAACTTTTGTTTTCATTTTCGTAATGTTTCTCCTTTAAGTTCGATTATATTGTACATTTCAAACAGGCGGTCATAATTACGCTCTCCATAACGCTTGGCAAAAGCCTCTAAAGTGGAATCAATTGTATCTCCTTCGTAATTTAAACTAATAATAGTCTTTGCCCGGTTAGAATATCTTTTTTCAAAAATTTGTTTGAATAATTCAACCTTTCCAAAATTACTTGCGACCTTCTCCGTCATGACGTCATCGTAATATCTAAAACCTTTAGAGTGCTTTTTCCAGAACTGATCCCAAACGTAATCTTCATCTGAATGCTCATTTCTTTTAATTCCTTCAAATTCACTTACAACGTCGTTAGTTGTACAGAACGAGAAATAAATATCATACCAGCGCAATTGTTCAAATTCCCCAAGCTTATTTTTGATCCTGAAAGTATTATCCCTGGCATATTTAAAAATATTATGAAAGGTTTCAATTATTGAAGTTTTCCCAATTCCATAGGATCCTATAATCATAATTCCTTTATTTAAATTGGGCTGACTTTTGAAATCTCCTTTCTCATTTTTGCATAACAATGGCGATTTGTAAAAGCTTTTATTCCCGATAAAATATGAAACTAATGTTCTAGCTAGCTTCCTTGCTTCAAAATTGTTTAGCGATTCGTCAAATTCTTTAACAGCAACAAATTTGTAGTTTTCAACAAATGCTCCATAGAAATACTCTGGATCAATTGGTTTTAAATCAGGCTTTACAAATTCCTCTTTTGGCTTATTCTCATTCATAAATTCAGTAAATGCTTTGCCGTACTTTTCAAAATCTTCCAGATACTTCTTTGCAATAGGGTGATCAGGATTTATTTTCAACATAGCGTCAATTGCTGCGCTTTTTCTTGGAGGCAAATATTTACCTTCTTCTTGCTTGTGAACTTCCATTATTGTTTGCATTTACGTTATACTCTCTATTTTTGTAATTTCCCTCCATGATTTTGATAAAATTTGTAGGATTAAAAATCCAGTCAAAATCTGCTGTCCAATTTTTATGATTTTCCCCAGAAAGGAATCTTGATTCTCCAGCCATTTCTATTACTCGCAAAACATTATCTTCACCGTGTTCTTTCAAGCGCATTTTAAGGCTCGTTTTCCGCTTATCGCTCAACACCTGCACTCTAGGTAGGTTTTTACATTTTTCGTGGAAATAATCAACTATTTCGCTTTCTTTTTTTTGCGCAACTTTTTTTCTTTCTTTTTCTTCAGCTTTTAGCATTGTAGAAATAACAATTCCTTTATCTTCTCCATATCGATCAAAGAAACCTGTAAACTGATTTTCTTCAAAAAGTTGGGTGGGATCTTTTTTTTCTCCTTCGCTTTCTGTTTCTGTTTCTGTTTCTGTTTCGTTTCGTTTCAGGGAAGCAATTGATTCGCTATTGCTTATCATATGCGTAGCATCTGCTATGCATTCGTCAGGCGATGGATATTTAGTAGTTTTTTGCCTTAAAGTTTGTTTGAAATTTTCAATCTGTAAATAGCATTTCGATGCGACTGTATAGATAGTAATCAATCCGGCTTTCTCACACGCAGTGAGACAACGGGCAATGTCAGTATCTCTTATGTCGGATTTTAGCGGAAACAGTTGTGATTTCAATAATCTTTTATCAGCAGAAAACCTTCCAAAATCATCTACCTTCATGATAAGCCTAACGAAGAATCTTTCAGCGTGAACATCTAATTCGTCCACTATGAAACTGTCTGTCCAGTCTCGTAATATTCTATTAGGCATATCTTCATTTTAATTCTTATAATTCAATTTGGTTTTACCCATGCTAAAACATCACTAATGCATGGTTAAATAATTTCAGTAAATAAATTTGCTCCTTCTTCATCCATTTCGGTTTTAGCAAATCCATACTTGTCAATATCATTCTTTCTTTGGATTGTTTTTTCTATCCAGCTTTTAGCTTTTGGAAAAAATTCTTTATCAATTTCAAAGCCGTAAGCTTTTCTATTTAATTCAATTGCAGCAACTAAACTGCTCCCGCTTCCTGCACATGGATCTATGACTACTTCGCCTACATCTGTAAATAATTCAATAAGGCGCTTAAGCAATCCAACAGGCTTTTGCGTTGGGTGCAACTTTGGATAATTGTTATTATCTTCGTCTTCTACCCATTCAATACAATTCATTACCATTTTGCCTTTATTATTGAATTTTGGAAGCTTATCACGATACAGGAGAAGACCGTATTCACAATTTCCGACTATCTTCATATTTGCCTTTAACACCTGAGCTGAAAACTTTTTCCTGAAAATAAGAGGAATGTAATTATTTAACCCGTGCTTTTTCCCTAATTCAGCAACATCAAACATTTGGTTAAAGGCGCAAAAAATTATCATTGCTGGTGCTGTACCCTTTTCCTTTGGTTCTGGTTTTAGCATCTTTGAGCAGAAGTGCATAAATTCGGCAGGTTTAAAATTTTTATCTGTCATAAAAAATTCCTTTCCTGCTAATTCGCTTTCTCCATTACAATTATCTCCATCATTATACCAAGCCGGATTACTTGCATATGCTTTATTTCCTAAATTATATGGAATGTCAGCGATTATCAATTGCGCTTTTGGAATATGATACTGTTTATAATTTTGATGGTGATCTCTGTAAATCATATTTTGAATTTATAGTTTATCAATAGCTCTTTGTATTCTTAGTCTTTCAACTTCTTCCGGCTTGAAGAAATATCTACCGCCTAATTTTTCAGCTTCTACTTTTCCTGCGATTCTCATAGCGCTAAGGCTTGTTGGATGTACGTTCAAAATTTTAGCAGCTGCCAATGTAGATAGTAATCCGTCCTCTGGTTTTGAAGCTTTGGGCATTCTTTCTTTTTCCAGCTCCATTGTGTACTGGCATTCTCCGGGCCTTGCAAATCTGGCTTTACGATTAAGTGTTTTAGCGTAGATTAATGTTGCGGTTGCGTCAATTTTACCTAGTGCTTTTGAAACAGTGCTGTTTGGAATTTTATCACCCGGTAGATAACCTAATTCTTTACATAGGCTTGATTTAATAGTCTCAATTTCGGGGTTTAGTTTTGGATTTTTCATTAGTTTTCTTTTTGTCGTTGTCTAATCTGATTAAGCATTTTCGTTCCATTTGAATAGGCCGTTGCTGTCACGGCCTGACCAGTATCCGTCTTTTTCTTTCATCAGGAAAGCTTTTGAATTTTCCAGGCAACTATAGAGTTGAAGTATTTAGTTTCGCCCTGTGGAGAAACCCATTCTCTACCTCGGATATTAATTCCAACACTCACATTGTCTCCTTCTTTAACCGGATCCAAAATATCAATCTTGTCTCCCATCACTTCAATGTTTACTGGCTGCGGATACTGCTCTGTAGTAAGTATTACAAATTCTCTTTTTTGAAATCCTGACGCAAAAGTTTCAGTGTTTCCTATTTTTTTAATTGTTCCCTGTAGTTCCATAGTTTAAATCAATTTTAGATGTGTTGCTAATGTTGTGTTAAGTGAGTTTAGATATTCTCTTGCCATGATAATCATGCCTTTCATTTGGGCAATTACCTTTTCGTCTCGGTAAATGATAAATTCTTTTATTCTTGCTTCTTTGGGAATATCAGCATAAGTCATGTTGTTGGTTATTTCCTGATCTAAATCTTCCGGAAGGCCATCAATGAATCCCAACTTCCAACCGGTTTTTCTTTTTTCATCAAGGATTAATTCGTCTGGAGTATCAACAAGGCCATAAACTAATTTTGCTTTTTTTACGTTTGGCCTTAGATCCATGTAAGCCTGTAGCTGATACTCATAATCTTCATTTGGCACGTCATCTTTAAAAAGAGGAAATGTTTCATAATCCCATGAGCTTTTAAAATCTATTATTTCATCATCTTCCTCAATATCCATTTCTCCTGAAAAGAAGTCATTTTCATATCGAACCTCGTTCTTAATTAGAAAAGTCCCTTTTACTTCATTGTACTGATTGATGTTTTCCTCTTCAACAGATATTCCTTTTATTAGGTATTTGCTCTGTACATCTTTTTTCCTATTGAAAACCTTTTCCTTAAAAATTGTATCTAGATATGTTTTTGCCCCATCGGATAATTCAGGTTTCGCATCTCTCTTTTTAATCAAGTCCCCCAGTGTAACTATTTGCTTATCTGTAATTTTTCCAGAATAAATTTTTTCCATTAATCCCACCAACGTTTCTGACTGATTTTGCGTTAAAGGCTTTGGAAGTCCTTTCATTATTTTGCCAATAGCATGAGGACGGAATTTGTAATTTGAAAAATCATGCACTCTTAACATTCTCTAATTCTTTTTTACGTTCAGTTACTAATACTTTGTATCTCTGTTGTTGCTCTTTTGACATTTTTCCGAATAACTTACCAAGCTCAGAAACTTCTTTGCATGCGTTAATTTCGTTTGTCAAATCACTATCAATTATTGGCTGTTTCTTTACGATTCTAACGCCTCCTACAACATCACCTTTCATCTTTACTGTTGAATCAATAAATAATTCGATTAATAATCCTTTCCAGTCTTCTACGAATGACGAACCAGAGAACCCTTTCAATACTGCAGCGTTTGTTGCATTCAATACCAGTGGCTTAATATTTTCTTCAAAATATGCTATATTGAAGTTTCCCTTTTTCCCTGCTACACTTACTCCCAACTCCTGTTTAACTTCCCGTATTTTGAAAACAAGCCTTCTACCCTCTTCCATATAGTCTTCAAGATCCGCCACCCCCAAGTGATCAGATTTGTAAACTTTTCTGAAGTGTGTTTTAGATTGTTTTTCCATTTTAATTAATTGTTTTAGTGTACACGGCATACGAAGTATGTCCGTGTTTTTTTGATGATGTTTGAAATATCTTTTGCTTTGCTTTTAGCTCTGAGAACCTACCTGAAATTTTATGTATCGGAACTCCCAGTATATTTGCTATGTCTAAGGTTGAATTTATTCCATCCACAAGTTCATATACTTGCTGCTGCATTGTGGGAATTGTCACCTTTACTTGTTGAAATGCCAGTTTGGAGTTAGCGTTGTTCCGCCCCCGGCTGTAGTCTTGAATATCCATATCTTCATTTTTGATTTGGTTATAAATCGTAATAAACTCTTCCGTTTTCAGTCCATACATGACTGGCGTTTCGTCTTTGTTTCACAGAGTTTTTGTATATCTCTATTTCTTTTTTCAACTCTTCAATCTCACGTTTAAGTGCATTTGTTTCTTCGTTTCTAGGATAATGTGACGCAACGCTGTAACTTTCCATATCTCGCATCATACTAAGATGTGCTTGAAAATCTTCTGATGCTTTTTCGGCAGTTTCATAATCAATTCTAACATTGTATTCTTCTAAAATATCCATTAATGAATCTGCGTTTACTTGTTTTGTTGACATGATTATTGATTTGATTGTTTAAACAATGCCGGAATGGTTTTCTATTTTAATGATTGCTGAATGTGTCATGATAAAGTGTTTTGAATGGTTTCTAAAAACTGTGAGAACTGAGACTCACTTTCAATCTTAATGTCTTTTTCCCTACCTGTACCAATGCATATCGAAGCAGAATTATTATAGACATATACTATTACTGAAGGTTCTGAACTTGCTATCTGTAATTCGTAATAAACTTCATCAGATACTTTTTTCGTAAAGTCCTTATCAATTAGAAATTCAGGACTTAGTATTTCTGTTAGGTTCATGATCATTGTTTTTTAAGTAAGTATTCAATTAAACAGATGAACTGATATATAAACCAGCATTTGATTAGAAATAAAGCTTTCATGATGCTGTAAAATAATGGTTAAACGATATTCTGCCCCTCTGGATCATCTTTATCCTCAAACTATATTCAGCCTGTTGACACGCTTCTCTCATTGTTGAGATCCTTTCTCTGAAGAATGATTTACCGCCTTTTCTGTAAGTCTGAAACCATCTCGCAATCATTCGCTTTATTTGCTTATATCCGGGATTAGATTTTAAAACCGACCCTGACACCTGTCCTAATTCATTCAACTGTCTAAACTCATTAGGAACTACATGTATTCTATATCCTTCATCCAACCAAATAACTCCATGAACACGCATTCTGTTTACTCTGTGATCAAGCTGCTTATAAAATGCAAAACCTTTGATCTCTTTGTCTAAAATTTTTTTTACTTTTGCCATGATGTAGTGATTTTTTAATTACTATTTCGTTTTTGCCGAGTCACATTTGCCCAGGTGGCTCATTTTTTTAAATACTTTTCTTTAAAATCTTTGAATGACTTTGACTTGCTTAAGAAACTCGTATACTCTTCTTCAAGTTCTTTCTTTGTCTTCTTTCTAGTTTTCAAACCACTCAAAATACTCTTACATAATTCCTCTCTCGATTCTGAAGGAAGTTTTAATAAATAATCTTTTGCTATCTGGTAGTCTAGGTTCATGATTGAAGAATTAAACTAAGTTCTTTTTTACACTTAAGGGCTTCCTTTCTTTTTGCTTCTGCATTGTTGTAAGCCTTTTTAGCCAGAGAAATAATTCCCTTTTTGTTGTCTTCTGTCACATTGCCAACTCTTCTTTTTAAATAGTTCAATGTTGACACGCTAATTCCGGTTTCTGCATTTACATCTGCAATATCTTGGGCAGTTGTAAATTCTTTTAGAAAATGAGAAACCTCCGCTCTAATTGTCTTCCCTACTACTAAACTTTCCATACATTATTTGTTTTAAATAAAAATTAGTTTTATCACTGTTTTTTCACATCCAACAAAAAGATTAACTTTGCGTTGTTGTTTTGTTGAGACAAATATATAACAAGTTATATTACAAACCAAACTTTTTATATAATTTATTACATATATTATATAACTAGTTGATTTTCAATAATATTATTTTTATGGACAAAAGAGATGAATTACTAGAAGAAGCCCTAAAACTGATAAATAAATACTCCATAACCGCTTACGATATTTCGCAAGGGACAGGCATTTCAGCAGTTGGTATACAAAAAATTATAAATGGGGAGTCGAAACGTCCATTAGAAAGAACGCTAGAAACAATAACTAGTTATATAAAACAAAAATATGTTTCTGATGTTAAAAGTCACGATAATAATGAAGGTAGCGAAATAAAAAACAAGCCACATGACGAGCAAATGGCTATTCTTCATAAAGACATATTGGAATTAAAAAAAGAAAATGAGGAATTGAAAGATATGGTGGATGACCTGACTCTTAAAATAGAAATTTCACTTGCTCCAATCTTAAGGCATTTTAAATTAAAAGCAGATACGAAAGAAAAACAAAAAGACCGTTCTTCTAATTAAATCCCAAACGTGCTACCTGAATCCCGAGTCTAAATTTATTCAAGTCTATTTTTAATGCAATTGATTCAGCTAAAATAATTTTTTGCTCTTCGTTAATATTGCAGTACCTAACCTGTCTTAACAGAAGGAAATTATTATCTATGTATTCACTATATTCAATTAGGCCAAGATCATAGTAGTCTTCATTTCTATAATGAAGCTGCCTAATAAATTTGCGTTGCTCTCTATTAATTTTCTGCATCTTTATTTATTTGGCGGTTACGTTCTCTCTCTATAGTATTATATTGAATTTCCAGTTCAAGCTTCAAGTTGTTTACGTGTTCAATTAATCGATATACAACGTAAGCTCCTGGAATCATCATAAGTATCATTCCGATTCTATGGGGCCATTCTGGATCTAATTTAATACCCCATACAAATTGAAATAAGTACAGTGATGAACAATATATCGATGCAAATAAAGGGAAGAAAAAAGTTAACTTGTAAGCTTTCATGAATTGGCCTATAATAACTACAGGCGTAGTATAATAAATAGACAAAAGCCAATAATCATTTCTCAAAATACCGCCAATAGTATTTTGATAATTTGCAAAATCCGGATTATACCAGACTATAATATTGTCTAAGAACGGTAAAAAACCCGATAATATAACTATTATCGAGCCTATAATTTTCCATAGTATTAAACTATTTTTACCTCTTTGGCGGGGTGATTGTAGTCGGGTCTCCTCCATCTTCTGGATCTTCTGGTGGTATACCCAAGCCCGTATCGTTACTGCTCCTAATTCTAATAGTATCACTAGTTAGAGTCGATTCGCCTTCACGACTTTGTGCGCTTGGTTGGTTTAACTTTAAGTTTTGGTTACTAGCTTTGACCTTTTCAATTGCATCCTTTCTTACCTCTTCGTCTCGGTCAGAACATGAATAAATAATTGCTGCAGCTATTGCTGTCAAAATAATTAGTTTCGTTTTCATAGATAACTGTTTTTAAATTCATTGCAAAAATAACAATTCTAAAACGACCCTTATTATCATTTATCACTTTTTCATATCAGCTAATATAATATTTTATTTAACACACCACATAATGTGTTATTATATTTTTCAAATATTATAATTTTAATTGATATAAAATTACGGGTTTCCGTAAAATGTGAATATTTTTTAATTTTTATATTTGCAAAAAATTAAATCATGAAAAAATTTATTATCGCTTCATTTGTATTTACACTATCATTAATTACTTTATCAAGTTGTTCCAGTTCTGATGACACTCCAATTGAACAGAATAAGTTTGAGGATTCTCAATATATAAAATCTCAAATAATTGGCCATTGGGAGTTTTGGGGGCACAAATCTCCAGGCTATTGGGTTTACAACGGCGATGTAGATAAATCTACCTTTGATTTTGATAATGATTCAAATTACCAAAGTAAAAACGCAATGGGACAGATTCAGAAAGGAACATACATAATTATCGGAGCAACTAAAACCGACAATCCAGTATTATATCTTTCATACAAAGAAAGTGATAAAACCAAAATGAGAACCATTTATCTTAAAGAATTAGATGGGAATAAAGCAGTGATTTATGAATCTGGTTTTGATGTTAGGTATGATAAGAAATAGTTCTAACTATGAAAAAATTATTACTGATATTAATATCAAATATCATATTTGCACAGTCAATTCCTGAACCGAAGGAAATTGTATTAGTACCACCTGATTATAATTTAGAAAATGACCGTATAAATGAAGATATAAAAGACGCACTAAAACCATTTATTTTAACAAAAAAGTATGGAATTGGAATTGTCAGCTATCAAGCAACTGATGATAATTATACAACGGGAGCTAATTTCTCAATATTTAATCCATCTTCTAAGACAATAAAATATATATGGTTTACCGT
Source organism: Chryseobacterium indologenes (assembly GCF_002025665.1). GTDB lineage: Bacteria > Bacteroidota > Bacteroidia > Flavobacteriales > Weeksellaceae > Chryseobacterium > Chryseobacterium metallicongregator. The sequence continues at coordinate 3,660,739 of NZ_CP018786.1, forward strand.
TGCTGGCGAAAACCCTGTTGGTGATCTCGTTAAAACTAAAACAGGTTATTACAAAACTTTAAAAGGAATTGGTCCAATTGCGTCTAATAATATTGGGGAATGGTCGTTTGATTACGTATGGCTTACAGATGTAGTTGAATCTCTAAAAATATCTACAATAAAAATACAATATATGGATGGTTCATTTAAAACCATAAAATATAATGACCAGATGTACATCGGCTATGATGCTTATGAAAAAGCAATTAAAGTGTTAAATAAAGATTTAACAAAAGAAAAAGAACTTAATCGTACTAAAATTTTTCCATCAGTTTCCGAATCTGATCAGACAGTTTTTGCAGAGGTTGAGTTTAGTCCTGAATTTCCTGGAGGCATTGGGGCATTACGCAAAAGTTTCGGTGACCATTTCAACACTTCAGAAATGATAGGTCAAGCCGGTAGATTAGAGTCTGAAATATCGTTTATTATTGAAAAAGACGGAAGTATATCTAATATAACCGCTACTGGTAATAATGAGGCATTTAATAAAGAGTCCATCAAGACAGTTAAGTCAATAAGAAGTAAATGGTCGCCAGCTAAAATAAATTCCGTAAAAGTTAGATCACTTTATAAAACAAAATTTTCGATGAATTTTGAATAAGTTTATGCACTGATAATGCAACAACTGGTAAAAATAAAGCCCCAAACGGGGCCTTTTTTATGCAGATAATTTCTGGTTTAAAAACATACTGATTAAGCAGCAGGATCAACATCAAAGTTAATTTCCATTTGTCCATTATTTCTATCAACCATTTTATTAAACAAGGACTTGAATTCATCCCAATTATTAGAAATGTTCATAATTCCAATAACCTTATATATTTGAGCAGTTAATGATGGATGCCCCATATTAGGAGTTAGGCTTTGAAAGAATCGTGCAGTATAGTTTCCTTCTTCACTTCTTGGTGTAACTTTCTTAAGTTCTTCTAGAACACCTTTTGGAAGCTGTTGGTATATTAATTCATTAGTCCACTTCCCAATAACTCCTGGACGTTTATTTATTCCATTAACAGTATAATCCCACCTATTTAATCTAAATATCTCAAAATAAAAAGTATCTGGAAACATTTTTTGCCATTTTAGTAGCTCCTCATTAACATAAGCCTTTAATATTACTTGTAAGGCATCTTTTTCTCGATCGTATTGGTAACCTGTCGCCTCGTCAATTAAGGCAATTAACCCAACTTTAGCGAAAGACCTAATCAAGATCTCAGCCGTTTTTGCGACAACAAGCTGCGACTTAGTTAAAACACCACCATGATCTCTTGCTTTTAAATACAATTCACAAACAAGAGGAACAATTTCAGCTCTATAGCCATAGATCGTATTGCCATTTTTATTTTTAAATTCAATAGGGTTGATAGCATTACTCAAATCCCCATCAATAAAGGATTCAAGGTTTTTTGCATCCATAAAAGATGGCACTTTGATACCACTGTCTGAAATCCTTCTTACTCCTCTTTTCTTTCGTCCGAAAGCACGCAAAACACCGTTTTGAGAAATTACTCGTGTACCATCGCTAAGAATGTAACATTCAATTTCAGATGTTCCCAAATTAAATTTAGCTTCATGCGTGGCATTGATTTCAAAATTTTTCATTAAATTCGTCATACAAATAGTTTTAAAGTTAAAAGCCACAATAAGGGGTGTCGATACATCATACATTAGCAGTGTAACCCTTAAAGTGGCTTTTTATATTGTTTTAAAAGTAACTTTTTATTAGTGTAAGAAGTATCGACAATAGTAAATTTACGTAAAGAAGTAAAGGGAAACAATGCTTGTAATAAATTTTTATTAACATTTTTGTTAGCATTTTTTCAAAATGATAAATCAATACGCTAACCTTTTTTCAGAAATTCAACCTTTACTTTTAGCATTAATCTTTATATTTGCGATATAATTGTAGTAAAAAAATAGTAAAAAACATAGTAAAAACGACTGTTTTTGATGTTTTGAATTTTCACAAACTACTGATTATCAGCCATATTAAATTTCAAGTAAAATGTATAAAGTTTTTGTCAACGAAAAAAAATTATTACTGTCTAAGCATCCTGAAGAACTTGAAAAAAAGCTTGGATACGAAAATTATACAACTTTAGAGATCGCATTGGATCTTTTGGAGAATACTTCTGTGCAGGAACTGAATGTGTATGGAGAGAATTTGGAAGAAATCTGGCAGGAGTTTCAAAAGCTTTTCAGAATTATAGAGGCTGCAGGAGGTCTTGTTAATAATCCTGAAGGTAAAATTCTTTTCATCAAAAGACTCGGCAAATGGGATCTTCCTAAGGGTAAAATGGAAAAAGGAGAATCCAGAGAAGAGTCTGCTGTAAGGGAAATAGAGGAAGAAACAGGTTTGAGTGATGTTGAACTTGTACAATTTATTAATACTACTTACCATATCTATGTAGAAAGAAATGGTGAAAAAATCTTAAAATGTACGCATTGGTTTGAAATGAACTTTAACGGCGAAGATACTTCCAAACCGCAAATAGAAGAAGGTATTACCGAAGTTGCATGGAAAACGACATCAGACATTGAAAATGAAGTGTTCCCGAGTACTTTTAAAAACATCAAACTGATTGTAAAAGAATTCTGGGATTCGAAGAAATAAATAACAGAGCTAGAAGAGTGAAGCCGGAAGTTTGTATCCGGCTATTTACTTTTTCAGATAATTATTTAACAATGAAATTTTATAAAGTTGAATAAAAAAGAGAACACTCTTCAATTGCCTTCAAAAACTTCCCTCTCCCAGCTTCCAGCTTCCTTATTTTAAATAAAGTCAATCACTTTCTCCAGAGCAATTCCTCTGGATCCTTTCAACAATATATTTTCGGACTGAATTGTATTCTGCTTTAAATAGTCTGTTAATTCTGCTGTATTTTCAAACGCAAGGTCTGAAGAATTAACTGCTTTAAAATGTTTTCCAACAGTAATAATCTCATTGAAATGAAGGTCCTGAGCTAATTTTAAGATGTTCTGATGCTCTTTCTCACTTTCATCACCTAATTCCAGCATATCACCGATAATAATGGTTTTACTGCCTTCAAAACTGATAAAGTTATTCAAAGAAGCAGTCATAGAACTTGGATTGGCATTATACGTATCCAGAACCAAAGTTCTGCCCTCTTTTTTCACCACCTGAGATCTCATATTCGTTGGGGTGTAGAGTTCCAACGCATGTTTTATTTTTTCAAAACTGATTCCAAAATGAAGTCCTAAACTTGCGGCTGCACAAAGATTGGTAAAATTGTACTGTCCTGTCAATTTTGAAACCGCTTTCACTCCCTGATAGGTCAATCCTACAAAATGTTCTTCTGAAAAAGATTCAAAATGATAATCAGAGGTTTCTGCTCCAAAAGTAATTTTATGAGAATAGTTTTCAGTTTTCTCTACCTGGATAGGATCGTTTTCATTAACTACAATAGTTCTGTTATTGTTTTTAAGATAATCATAGAGCTCAGACTTTCCTTTGATGACACCTTCAAAACCTCCGAACCCTTCCAAATGAGCTTTTCCAAAATTGGTAATATATCCGAAATCAGGTTGTGAAATAGTACACAGAAATTCAATTTCTTTCTGATGATTAGCTCCCATTTCAATCACAGCCATTTCATGTTCCGGTTTAATGGAAAGAATAGTCAACGGAACTCCGATATGGTTATTCAGATTTCCTGCAGTATACTGAACATTAAATTTTTCAGAAAGAACTGCGTGAATCAACTCTTTGGTGGTTGTCTTTCCATTACTTCCCGTAAGTCCTATAAAAGGAATAGCAAGCTTGCTTCTGTGATAAATGGCCAGCTGTTGTAAAAACGCAAGAGTAGATGGAACATAGAAAATATTTTTATCTCTGTTTTCAAATTCCGGAAGTTCAACAATCGCTGCCAAAGCTCCGTCATCAATGGCTTTTTCCGCCAGCGTAGCTGCATTGAAATTCTCACCGGAAAAGGCAAAGAAAATATCATTCTCTGCTATTTTTCTGCTGTCAATAGTTACTTTTGCCGCCTGCAGAAATAAAGGATAAAACTGTTCTATATTCATGTGGAAATATATATATTTTTAGAAGTCATAAGAAATCGTTCAATCTATACGAGTGTTTTAGGCTTTTTAGCCCAAGCGATTTCATGGTTCAAAAATAAAAAAACCTTCCGAAAGTTCGGAAGGTTTTTTATAAGTATTTTTTGATAAATATTATCTTCTAGTTCTACTCTTATCGCTGGCTTTAGCATCCTGTGCAACACGGAATCCTACCCAACCATAAGCTCTGTTTTGATTTTTATATCTTCTTTGTCCCGGATCCAGCCAGTAAGCTGTATCCTGCCAAGAACCACCTTTTACTACTCTAACCTCGTTAGAAATTCCGGAAGTTCTGTCTTTAGTATCCTTCTGTAACTTCACTCTACCCGTTCCATCTACAACAAAGCTTTTCTTAGGAGCATTGTACATATCGAATCCTGCAGCAGAATCAGAAGCTCTGTAATATTCTAAAGAAGACTGTCTGTCACCATCTCTGTAATTTCTGTAGTCAGCAATAGTTTGTCTTTCGAACTGTCCAGGAAGACCTTTATATACTAATCTTCCGTCAGCTAAAGTGTCATATTTGATAGTACCTTCGTCGATCATTTTGTAAGTACCGTCACCGTTTCTTACGATCGCCTGAGGCATATTTCCTCTATAGTAGTTGAAATCGTTGTAATCTTCATCGATGATTGGTCTATAAACGTCAGCCGTCCATTCAGAAACGTTTCCGTACATTCCATAGATACCCAAATCATTTGATGGATATTGTCTTACATCAGAAGTCTGAGCAGATCCGTCATTCTTCCATCCAGCGATACCAGAATAGTCACCTTTACCCATTTTGAAGTTTTCAAGGAACATTCCTCTGTCTCTTCCTTTAGTACCTCTTAATCTTTCGATTTCAGGTTTTTTACCCAGATATTGGTTATATTCTCTGGTTTTAGCCATACCAAGAGCTGCATATTCCCATTCTACTTCAGTAGGAAGTCTGAACTTCTGTACCATGGCAGAATTTGGAGCTCTGTTAGCTGCAAGCAATCTCTGGTTGGTTGTTTTCATACCAGTTTTTTGCTGCATTCTTTTCTCATTAATGTATCCTTGCATTTCAGGATCATTCGCTTTGAATTTATCCATGTTGAAAGCAGTACCTCCCTGGTTGTTGGATTCGTTGATATACAAATCTTTAGCAATAATACCAGCCTGCATCAAAGCTTTTTCGTTCGCTCTGTCTGACAGCCATTCACAGTATCTGTTTGCCTGAGTCCAGGAAACTCCTACTACCGGATAGTAATCAAATTCCGGAGAACGTAAGTACGTTTCGTTATAATCGTTTCTTGCTAATTTGTTGTCCCATAATAAGGTATCCGGTAAAGCACCGTTATAGATCTCCTTAAAACTCGGGTCACTTGGTGGGAATACATACTTCAACCATGTAAGGTATTCGCGGTATTCGTAGTTAGTAATTTCAGTTTCACCGATAAAGAATGAACTTACCTGCATTCTGCGAGGTGTATTATTCCAATCGTGCATAACATCATCTTTCACTAATCCCATTGTAAAAGTTCCACCTTCTACATATACCATCCCAGGCCAACCCTTCTGCTTCTGTTGCTTTCCTGCAAAAAACCAACCCTGTTTTTCGTTTGGTTTCCAACCTGTTTTGCTGACAAATTTTTTGGTACCGCCACCTTTGCTGGTTCCTGATCCGCCACAGCTGGTTAATGCAAGTGTAGAACTTAATGCTATTAATGAAAACAACTTTAGTTTTTTCATAGTCGATATAAATATTTTCAAAGTACAAAGAAAAAATAAATTATTCAATAAATCAAGTAAACATTTGATTTTTTTGAAAAACGTTAACAAATTAATTTTATTGTATCACAATTTAATTCTAAAATTTTCATTTATTTTGTAATTTAGCAATTTCAATAGTAAACATGAAACGAAAAATTACGATTTTATCTTTAATCGCTTTTGCATCAACACTTTACGCCCAAAGAAACACCATTGAATGGAATGGTTCTAAAATTCAGGATTTTGGTGACACAAAATTAAATCTTCCCAATTTTAAAAATGAAGGTTTTTCTTTCAGCCAAAATAATGTTTTTATAGTAAGCAAGCAAAAAATCGGAGAAAAGCAATTAAAAATCTCAGACCTTGTTTGGGAAAACGTTTCTAACCAGGAATTGTTTGAGTTGGATAAAGGCAGGCTTCCTGATTATGATGTAGCAGATGTTTCCTATTATACTTTAGAGGGTGAAAGCTATGCCAGCATTAGTATTGCTTTATTTAAAAATGTAAAAGGGCGCGTTCAGAGATTATCTTCATTTAATGTTTCAGAAGCCTCTTCTTTTATCAATACAACAGGAACCGTTAATAAAATAGGTACTACCGGTAATCCTTTATCAAGTGGAAATTTTTATAAGATAAAGGTAGACAAGTCCGGAGTATTCAAAATCACTTCCCAGTTTTTAAAAGATAACGGAATTAATCCGAGTTCTGTAAATCCTAAAAACTTCAGGATTTATGGAAATGGAGGAGTAATGCTTCCTGAATACAACCAGGATCCAAGATACGGAGCTTTACAGGAAAACTCCATTCAGGTAGTAGGTGAAGATGATGGAGTATGGAATGATAACGACTATGCTCTTTTCTATGCGCAAGGGCCTGATGGGTATAACCTTTATGACACGGGCAATGGAAATGGTTTTAAAAGACATGATACCCGATTCAGCGAAAGAAGTAATAATGTCAAAAATATTTATGAAGATTTCTCTTATTATTATATCAATTTTGACAAAGGTGCGGGAAAAAGAGTTCCTACTGTAGACGGAAATCTTCCTGCCCAGCTGATTACAAGATATGACAGTTACCAGGTAATTAACAAAGATCAGAAAAACCTTTTAAAAGTAGGAAGAACATGGGTAGAGGATACTCCTTTCTCCAATGAAAAGACCATAACATTGACTACCAATTCACCTATACAGGCGAATGATGTAGTACGATACAGAACGCAGGTGGTGGCGTATAATTCTCAGCAGAATACGATGGATTTTAAAATCAATAATTTAAATCCACACCCACAGCAGGTAATTCCTATGGATACTCCTTCCTATCAGTATACCTTCTATCCTGTAACATATACCGGAACATTAACCAATCTTACCGGAAACCAGTTTACATTGGTTTATAATCCTGATATTTCCAAAAATCCAAATGGAACTTTCTATTTTGATTATCTGGAAGTTCAGTATAAAGAAAACCTTGCATTCAATGGTTCACAAATGAACTTCAGGGATTATTCAATTCTAAGTGGAAGCAATACAGACTACGGTTTCAGTATCACTAATGCAGCTAATATAGAACAGGTATGGGATGTAACGGATATTACCAACGTTAACAGAAGAGTGAATAAAGCAGGAGGTGGTTCTTTCAACTTTGCCTACACTGCTGCTGATCAGAATTTCAATAATGAATTTGTAGCGTTCCGTGCTGATGCTGCTTTTAGTCCACAATTTGTAGGAAGAATTTCGAATCAGAATCTTTCCGCAATACAAAACGTAGATTATCTTATCCTTACTGTACCTGAAATGATGGGGCAGGCACAAAGAATTGCCAGCTATCATCAGACCACTCATAACTACAAAGTAGAAATTGTTGACATTAACAAAATCTATGAGGAATATGGCAGCGGAAGTAAAGACCTTACCGCGATAAGAGATTTCGTAAGCAAACTCAATACTCCTCTGGGCAGACTTCAGTATGTATTTATTCTTGGGGATGCTTCATACGATTATAAAAACAGGGTTCCGAATAATTCAAACGTTGTTGCCAGCTACCAGAGTGAGCAATCTTCTGATTACGTATCATCATTTGTTACGGATGATTATATTGTCATGACCAAGCCACAGACTACATTATTAATTGAAAACAATTTACCGGATGTGCCCGTGGGTAGAATTCCGGCAGCTAATGTAAGTGAAGCCGGGGATATGATCAATAAAACACTGGCTTATAACAATTCTCTTCAAGGGCAGTCATCTCCTTTCGGAGACTGGCGTATGCGACTTGACTTTGTAGTGGATGATAATGAGGAAGGAGGAGGTCCTTTTCATAATGTAATGAACAATTCACTGGTGAATATTTTTGAACAGCCAGGCCAGCTGGATCTTAAAGAATATAATGTTAAAAAATTATATATGGATGCCTTTACCGCTCAGAGTACATCTGGAGGGCGAAGATATCCACAGGTAAACCAGGCTATTTCCAATGCGATCGGAAACAGTTTATATTTATTCTATTTCGGGCATGGAGGAATCAATGGTTGGGCACAGGAAAGAGTGCTTACCAGCACAGAGGTTCAAAATGCCAACAACTTCTCTAATGTATACAGCAGATTCCCTTTTGTCTCTACCATCACTTGTGAATTCACATTATGGGACGAACCTGCTACCAATTCTGTTGGAGAACAGTTTATAAAAATGAAGCAGGGAGGTGTTTCTACCATGATTACTTCCAGCCGTGCTATTGGGGTAGATTACGGACGTGATTTTACCAATACATTTACTCAGAATATTTTTAAATTAACCAATGACGATTTTAATTCTTTAGGAAATGCCCACTTAATTGCCAAAAAACAAAAAGGACCAAACAGCAACCATTTAAAAGTAAACTTCCTGGGTGATCCTGCTATGAAATTAAGCAGACCTCAAAGACTTTTGGTTATTGATAATATTGAAACTCCGGTTCCAGGATTGATCAGAGGTTTGGATTTTGTAAAAATTAAAGGACACATCAATAATCCGAACGGAACACTGAACAATACCTTCAACGGAAAAGTCAGCATTAATATTTTTGATAAGAGATTAAACAAGAAAACACTTAACAACAGTGGAATTTTAACTCCGGTTTTAGATTATACTGAAGAAGGAAGTGCGATTGTAAAATCTGCCGGAACTGCGGTAAACGGAGTCTTCACTGCTGAATTCTATGTTCCTAAAGATATTAACTATGCTGTAGGACAAGGAAGAATACTAGCCTATGCTGACAACAAATCAACGGATGTTTTTAACAACCAGGCCGTACAGGTGGGAGATATCAATCCTAATGGAATCAATGATAATCAACCTCCAAAAGTAAAACTGTATATGAACAACACCAACTTTGCAGATGGTGGAATCACCAATCAGAATCCTATGCTTCTTGCCTGTCTTACCGACGATACAGGAATCAACTCAACAGGATCCGGCGTAGGACATGATATTACAGTATATCTTGACGGACAGATTATCAATACCGTGGTCTTAAATGATTTTTATGCTCCGGGAGAAGGAAACGGATGCTTAAACCCAAGTCTTGCCGAATATCAGAAAGGGAATGTAACCTACCCTTTCAGAAATCTTTCCATAGGACAACATCAATTATCATTTAAAGTTTGGGATATAAACAATAATTCGACAACTGCTACGTTAAATTTTGAAGTTAAAGATGAGTCTGACCAACACCTGACGATCAACCGTCCGTTGAACTGGCCAAATCCATTCACCAATAAAACCTATATTCAGTTTGAACACAACTGTGATGATATTCTGGATGTAAACGTACAAATTTATACAATAACCGGAAGATTGGTAAGAACTTTATCGCAGCCAGTGGTTGCAGAACCGTTCCTACAGGGCTTTAGAACCCCTCGCCAGGCAATAGAATGGGATGGAAGAGATGATTTTGGATCTACAGTAGCAAAAGGTACGTATATTTTTAAGATATTTGCAAAAAGTCAAAATCAAGAAAAATGCAAAGGAAGTGCTACAGCTGTAGAAAAAATGGTACTTTTGAAATAATAAAACAGAACAATAGATAATAATATTAATAAAAAACTGATAATATATAAAAGACAACATATGAATTTAACTACTAAACTGCTATTAGGATTTGGTTTGAGTGCTGGTTTTTTAGGCTATTCGCAAGATTTAGGTAAAGTAAACCCAGTTCTTACCGGAGCTCCTTTCTTAAGAATTGCACCTGATGCAAGATCGGGAGGTATGGGAGATCAAGGGGTGGTAACCTCTCCGGATGCATTTTCACAATTCTGGAATGCGGCTAAATACCCTTTCAGCAGGACAAGTTCTTCCGTAGGTCTTAACTATACGCCTTACATGGGAAAACTTACCAATGATGTATTCTTATTATATGCTTCGTTCCATAAGTTTTTAGGGCAGGAAGAAAGATCTACAATCTCCGCGAGTATCTATTATTTCAATATGGGACAGGTAGACCTGACTCAATTGGTAGGTACAGAAATCGCTTCTATGGGTACATCAAAACCAAACGAATTCTCCATTGACGTTGCCTACGCTTTGAAACTTTCTGATTCATTCTCAGGAGCTGTTACCGGTAGATTTATCCGTTCAGACTTAGCCGGAGGATTCAACACAGATACAACACTTAAGGCTGCGAACAGTTTTGCAGTAGACGTTTCAGGATACTATACCTCTCCAAGATTCTCCAGTATTGGTGGATATGATGGTAAAGTAAATGCAGGTTTGGCTATTCAGAACTTAGGTCCGAAACTGGATTATACAGGAAATGAAGAATCAAGATCTTATCTTCCTACTATGGCAAGATTAGGGGTTGGATACGATATGTACCTGGATGATATGAACAGAGTGGGAATTTCTGTGGAAGGTTCAAAACTCTTAGTTCCAGGATCTGAGTATGCAGGAATAGACCCAAATACTAGACAGCCTATTTATCAGATCCCAAATGTAGGACCAATGGCTGGTATCGGAAAATCTTTCAAAAATAAAAACAGTATCATGTACAGTGGTGCTTTAGAATACTCTTATGACAATGCATTTTCTGTAAGAGGAGGTTACTTCCATGAAAGTGAAGAGCAGGGAGCAAGACAGTTTGCTACTGCGGGGGTTGGGTTAAGATACCGTTCTTTCGGACTTGATCTTTCTTACCTTATCAATATGTCTAAGATCAACAGTGCTTTGGACAACACTCTACGTTTCGGTCTTACATGGAACATTGGAGAAGAAACATCTAACAACGATCGTTAATAAAAGCAACAGCTACATAAAAAAAGCCTCATACATTGTATTGAGGCTTTTTTTATGTCAATGGTCAATTCGCTTCGTTTGTCAATTTCTTTTACGTACTGCAAACATTCACGATTCACTTTGCGAAGCAAAAATTCACTATTGACCTTTGAATAATGCAATAGTATAATCAAGCAGTTTTCCATCACCATACTCTCCATGTCCGGGAACTACAATTTTCACATCCGGATATTCTTTTTTTACTTTTTCGACAGTATTGGACCAGGCAGAAACATTAGCATCACCTAAATATCCTTTACCCGCCTCCTGCTCTTTTAATAAACAGCCTCCAAATAAAACATTCTCAACCGGGAAATACCCTACAACATTATCTTTTGTATGTCCTTCACCAAAAAATTTTGCGATAACATCTTTGTCTCCTACTTTTAGCTTTACAGCATCATTGAAATTATTTTCAGGGATAACAAAATTATTTTCTTTGGCTAATTCGATGGTTTTAGTATAAGCATAAGAGGGAATATTATGTTTATGAAAAGCCATCAATCCTCCTAAACTGTCATCATGAAAATGGGTTGGAATAATAGCCTTAATTTTTGCATCGAGCTTTTCATTAATCCATTGTATAAGTTCTTCTGAACTTTTGTCATTAGTAGGTGTATCAAAAACAATCGTTTCGTGATGGTCTTTCACAATTAATCCATTACAGGGTACATTCCCGAAATCATTCGTCTGTTTAAAGGAAGTATGAATAAAAGAATTTTCCGAAATCTGAGTAATGATCAGGTTTTTTGATTCATAAATTTTCTTTGCTTTAAAATGATCTTTGCTCTGCGAAGTACAACTTAGAATAATAAAAGAGCACAAAATGACAAGTATATTTTTAATAATGATCTTCATGAAACAATTATTTAAGATTGATAAGCTAAAGTAAGAATTCATGGAACAAGATTTGTTAGCTGTTGTGTTAAAAGTGATTGATTGTGAATTGTGAATCATTCCTATGTTTCCTCTGCCAGTTTATTTTAAATAGCATACAGCTCAATTAAAAAAAATATAACATTTAAGTTGTGAAAAGTCTCTTTTTTATGGCAATTTTCTTAAATTCAATAGCTATTTTTGTAGTATGAACTATTCGGCAGAACTAAAAAAATTTGTAACCAGTCAGTATGTATATTCTGCCATCAGAATTACATTAGCTACTGTTCTGCCTTGTTTAGTCCTCGCCCACTTCGGGATTTTGAAAGAATATTTCCTTTTTCCACTGGGAACCAGCTTTGTAGCCCTTACGGACCAACCCGGACCTTTTATCCGAAGAAGAAATGCCCTTACTTTTGCCATCTGCTGTTTTGTATTTGTAGCGCTCATTGCAAGTCTTGTGATGAATATCAAAGTACTGGTATTGCTGGAAGTCATTGTTTTCGGGATGTTTTTCTCCCTCATTGGCGTTTATGGGCAGAGATTGGCCGCTGTAGGTTCACTATCACTTGTAGTACTCGCGATCTTTATTGACGGCCACCTTACAGGAAGTAATATCTTTAAAAGTTTATTGATTTTCGCTTCCGGCTGTATATGGTTTTTGCTTATATTCCTTATTGTAACCACCATTCGTCCTTATAAACTGGCAAGCCAGATGATTGGAGAAAATTATCTTCAGCTGGCAGAGTTTTTAAAGATCAAAGCTAATTATTATCAGAAAAATCCTGATTTTAATAAGCTGACAACTCAGGTTATTGCCAAACAGATTGAAATAAAAAACCTTCAGGAGGATACCAGGGAAACGGTTTTTAAAACCAGAACCATCGTCAATGAATCTACAACCACCAGCCGTTTATTAATGCTGATGTTTCTGAACTCAATGGACCTTCATGAAAAGCTGATGACTTCTGAAAGTGATTATCAAAAGTTACAGCAGAGTTTTGAAGACAGTATGATCCTGGTAAATATCCATGATTATCTTAACCTTTTGGCAGAAGAGATTACCAATATCGGAATTGCATTACAAAGCGGTACCAGAGCAAAACCTATGTCCAATCTGGAACTGGAATTAAAGAACTTAAACTACAATTATTTCGAACTCAGAAATAAACAACTTTCACCTGACAACCTGGAAAATTTCATGATCCTGCGCCAGATCCTGATGCGTATCTATGAAATCACAAAAGAAATTAACGAGATCTATAAAGTATTTTCGCAGGATATAAAGCTGGCGAAAAGTTTATCTACAGGGTTGGATCTTAAGAAATTTATGCCTAATGAACCTAAACTTAATGCTAAGGTTCTAAGAAATAATATATCATTATCATCATCCCATTTCCGCCATGCCATAAGAATTACAACAGCATTATTGCTGGGATATGTTTTTTCTATGTTCGATTTTCTTGGACTGGGACACACCTATTGGATATTAATTACCATTACAGCAATCTTAAAACCTGCTTATTCCATCACTAAACAGAGAAACCTTCTCCGTCTCTATGGGACAATTGCAGGAGCAAGTATTGCTTATGGCATTCTCTATTTTATACATATTAACGGAGTTTTATTTGCTATTCTGCTCATTAGTATGATCATGTGTTTCAGCTTTTTGAAAGGACGGTATTTCTGGGCAGTATTATTCATGACGATCTATGTTTTCCTCAGCTTTAATTTTTTAAATCCCGGGAAAGTCAATATTATATTTAAAGATAGAATCTTTGATACTGCTATTGCCGGAATCATAGCTTTTGTAGTATCTTATATCGTATTGCCTGTTTGGGAACATACCCAAAATCTGGATCTGATGAAAAAGTCTGCCGCGGACAACCTTATTTATTTCCAGAGTGTGATTTCTAAATTTTTAGAAGGAAAATTCGATCTTGAAGATTATAAGGTAAAGCGAAAAAATGCCATTATTTCACTGGCTAATCTTTCCGATAATTTCCAGAGAATGATTTCCGATCCTAAAAACCAGCAGAAAAAACTGGAAGTTGTGCACCAATTTGTGGCTACATCACATCTGATTACGGCATATACCGCTTCCCTGTCTCAATACTCCAAAAGTAATGAGCAATATCCTGAAATAGATGCTGAAAGCTGGAGTAGAAAGATTGAAGCAGAAATGCAGCAGACCTCTACCCTTCTCAACGGAAATGATGTCAACGAAACATTGAAAATGGAAAGCCGTCTTGAGCCGGAAGATTCCTCCATTGAAGATATGCTTCTGAAAAGAAAGACTGAGATTGAGGAAAACGAAATTGTAGACCGGAGAGATCCTGATAAAATATCACATTTAACAGAGCTTAAAAACATCCACGATATTCTGGAGCTGATCTATGATGTCGCAAAGGAACAGAGAAAAGTGATCGAAAAATATAAAAACGAAACTGAGCCTACTCCTCCACAATCGTAAAGCAGTAATCGTCAAAAAACTCTACCCTCGCTTTGAACTCGTCTGAAAACTCATCATCATATACACGACAGCTTATTTTATGAAGGTGCTTCAGTTCAAAAGGCTTTACTTCATAATTCTTTTTTAAAGACCAGTATTTAGAGTGATGGATTTTGTACATACTTTCCTTTACACTCCATATAATAGTATAGAAAGTATCAGCTTTATCCTCAGGAATAAATCCACGCTCATTTTCATAGGTGAATTTATCAATTACCCTTAAAATTTTAGGATTGAATTTTTCAACATCGATTCCTATTTTATTTTTAGATATAGCAATCGCTGCAAAGGGAAAAGAATGCGTAATGGAAATTTTCGCATCATTGGGAGAAAGAAAAGGTTCTCTTTCTTTGTATAAAATTTTAGAATTCGGCTTCAACCCTTTCAGGAGCTTGCGTACCATAAGGACTTCCAATAATTTTTTAGGATGATAATCTTTTACCTTCTCGGCATTTTCAGGCTCCAGAAGTTGGTTGATATCAAGTTCTTCACTTTCATCGTACTTCCAAACCAGAATTGTGGCGTTATCATCTGAAAAATCTCTGTAGAGGGGCATTCTTTTTTTATTGGACAAAAATACTAAAAAAAAGCTTGAAGATGGGAGCTAGAGGATGGAAGTTACTATTTGTTATAAAAATAACAGATCAATAAAGTTAGAAGAATTCATTGATGAAAAAAAGAATGGAAGATGGATGCGGGAAGGCGGAAGTTACTATTCGTTATAAGAATAAATTAAAGATTAAATAAAAAAATGTTCATGAAAAACGGATTCTTTGTTTCCTTAATCTTTACAAGCTTCCAGCATCCAGCTTAATTATTTAGACTGATGATTCACATCATTTCTATGCTCTATAATTTCCAGATTCGAATCTACAAAATAAGCGCTTCCGAATCCGTTGACATACGACCCTTTTACAGGCTGAAGAGCAATTAAAATAAAATCTCCCATTTCGGAAATTACATCTACCACTTTGCCGTGATTTTCTTTAAGTTTAGCAACTACAGTATTCCATACTTCAGAATCTCTTTCAATCTGAGAAGTAGCTGCTTCAATTGTTAAACGTTCACGGGCATAAATCTGCTTGGTTGCTGATTCATCTTCAATAAACATAATGGATGTTTTTCTTCCGTCCGCAAGGTTTTTAGTATGTTTTGCCATGAAAGATACCAGAATATAAAAAGTCTGATCTACCTGTACAAAAGGAGCATAACTTGAGTTAGGATTTCCTTCTGCATCCACAGTAGCCAGAATGATGCTCTTAGATGCATTGATTAATTCTTTTACTTTAGGAGTAACTGGTTTGGATTTCTTTTCTGTATGAGTTTGATTCATAATATATTTATTTATCAGCTAAAATTAACTATTTATATTAAGACTAAATAATATTAACTCATGTTTAATCTCATAAAACTGATCTTGGTTTGTCGTTTTTATATCTTAATTATAAATCGTAATTTTGCCTTTCGTTATCAATTGAATTTAAAAACTATTCATTACATATGAGTACTACAACACAATACGTTCCTTATAAAGTTAAGGATATCTCCCTTGCAGAATGGGGTAGAAAAGAAATTACCCTTGCAGAAGCAGAAATGCCAGGTTTGATGGCTATCCGTGAAGAATACGGACCATTTCAGCCACTGAAAGGAGCAAGAATCGCTGGATGTCTTCACATGACAATCCAAACGGCTGTGCTTATCGAGACTCTGGTAGCTTTAGGAGCTGAAGTTACTTGGTCATCTTGTAATATTTTCTCTACACAGGACCACGCTGCTGCTGCTATTGCTGCTGCTGGAATTCCGGTGTATGCTTGGAAAGGGTTAAATGAGGAGGAATTTGACTGGTGTATTGAGCAGACTTTATTCTTTGGTGAAGACAGAAAACCATTAAACATGATTTTGGATGATGGTGGAGATTTAACAAACATGGTTTTTGATAAATACCCTGAATTTACAAAAGATATCAAAGGTCTTTCTGAAGAAACAACTACAGGAGTACACAGACTTTACGAAAGAATGAAGAACGGAACTTTAGTAATGCCTGCCATCAACGTAAATGATTCAGTAACTAAGTCTAAATTCGACAACAAATACGGATGTAAGGAATCTGCTGTAGATGCAGTAAGAAGAGCTACAGATGTAATGTTAGCTGGAAAAAGAGTGGTAGTTTGCGGATACGGAGACGTAGGTAAAGGTACTGCAGCTTCATTCAGAGGAGCAGGTTCTATCGTTACGGTTACAGAAATTGATCCAATCTGTGCACTTCAGGCTGCAATGGACGGTTATGAAGTAAAAAGATTAGACACTGTGGTAGACAATGCTGATATCATCATCACTACAACAGGTAACTTCAACATCGTTAGAGGAGAACACTTCCTTAAAATGAAAGATAAAGCTATCGTTTGTAACATTGGTCACTTTGATAATGAAATCGATATGGCTTGGTTAAACAAAAACTACGGTCAGACTAAATCTGAAGTGAAGCCTCAGGTAGATATCTATACAATTGAAGGAAAAGAAGTAATCATCCTTGCAGAAGGTAGATTGGTAAACTTAGGATGTGCTACAGGTCACCCAAGTTTCGTAATGTCTAACTCTTTCTCTAACCAGACATTGGCTCAGATCGAATTATGGAACAATTCTGCTGCTTATGGAAACGAAGTATACATGCTTCCTAAGCACTTAGATGAGAAAGTAGCTGCTTTACACCTTAAGAAATTAAGCGTAGAGCTGGAAACTCTTTCTCCTGAGCAGGCTGAATATATCGGAGTAGACGTAAAAGGACCATTCAAGCCTGAGTACTACAGATACTAAGATCTCAACAAAACATGATATGATCCCACTATTTCTAAGATAGTGGGATTTTTTTATGCTGAGAAATAAAGCATTCCTTATTTTTGTCAACTAAAAAAATAACATGAAAAAATTCTTATTTCTGGGACTCATGAGTTCTGTTGTATTCTTTAACAGCTGCAGCAGTAATGATGATAATGAGGGAAACAATACATCTTCTAAAGTATTATTGAGCAAAGTCACTATAGTTTATTATGACAATCCGGCTCAGCCACAGACAAGCATACAGACTCTGGAATACAATAATCAGGGTGAGCTTATCAAAACATCGACAGCTTTAGGTACTTCTAAGTTTGAATACAGTAACGGAAAACCTGTTAAAACTACTTATTATAAACCAGATGGTACGGTAGATTATTATTCAGCTTATACTTATAATGGTGATCTACTTACAACTGTTAGGGCAATCTATACTACTAATCCGGATTATAACAGAACCATTACTTATAATTATAATACCAACGGACAGGTAATTTCTTCATCCCTTTGCCAGTCACCAACCTGTTCCAATCCTATTGTAGATACTTTTACTTATGATGGAAACAATATTTCAACAGAAATTTCAGAAGGTGGAGGCTCCAGCTACAATACTAAAGTTGTTTACTCTTACGATGATAAACTGAACCCATACGTGAATATTAACAAATACATAAAAATTATGATGGGAAGAGCCTATGCGGTAAGTCAAAACAATTATCTGATAGAAAAGATAAGCTACAAAAGTAACGGAACCTGGATACAAAACCAGACCAGAACCTCTACGATACAATATAACAGCGCCGGTTTACCTACTCAGGTAGTCTCAAAAGAAGCCAACGGAAACCTTTCCGCTCAATATAACTACGAATACATTACTCAATAATACAAAGCTCTCCAATTTGGAGAGTTTTTTATGAACTAAATATTTTTTGTCCCCATTCTTATAGCTATTTTTACCAATGGATATATATTTAGTCCTTATTTAATGAAAACTTTTAATACATGAAAAACCAATTATTTATTGGGTTGATGAGCTCATTTTTATTCCTCAACTGCAGTAGCAATAATGACGAAAATAATGAACCCAATCCTTCGGATCCTCAAATATTATTAAGTAAAGTCACTACAGTTTATTATACAAGCCCATCCGGGCCGCAAACCAGCGTTACAAAATTAGATTATAACAGTCAGAAACAATTACTTAAAATTACATCAGAAAATACCACCTCCGTTCTGGAATATGACGGTGCCGGAAAACCTTCAAAAATTACTTACCATAAAGCAGATGGTACCGTAGCTTATTATAAAACCTTTACATATAATGGTGATCAGCTTACGATGATTAAGAAAATAGGTACAGATACTCACGATAACACAACAATGACTTATACCAATGGTAAAGTTACTGCCACTTCTACTTGTGAGTCTTCCAATTGTCCAATCCCGTCTACCATATCATATACTTATAGTGGTGATAATGTTTCGGAAGAAATCTCGGTCGGTGATGGTATTGGCGGTCCGCATACTAATAAAAAAGAATTTTCATATGATAATAAAGTAAATCCCTATTCTTTGATGGGCAAATATTTTAGAATGATTATGGGAGGAGCAGAGTTTTTAAGTCAAAATAATTATACCACAGTAAAAATAAGTGGCAAAGATGGCACTGGAAACTGGAGCCAAATTATGAATTTTACCTATCAGATAGAATATAATAGTAATCAATTGCCAACTCAGGTCATGGTAAAAGTGGATAATAATGATTATGCAAAATATACTTACGAATACATCACTCAATAAAACAAAGCTCTCCATTTTGGGGAGTTTTTTTATGAGCTGATTCCCGCTATCCGCTCATACTCCTCACGCCAGCCCAATCATTCAATAGGAACGGGCTTTAGCCCGTTTATATAAAATAAAAATAACATCCATCGGCTTTAGCCGAAACATAAACCTGCTTCATCCTTCTATTCAGTATTTTTCCCATATTTTCCCTTTGTCAGAGCTCTATTTATAAAAAATGAATATCTTAGCCCTCTTAAATAAAACATTAAACTATGAAAAAACAAAGAGTATCGAATGCATTCGTCGCTGCGTCGTGGGTAGCATTGGGAGCGGGAATGATTGGCTTTATTGTTGGTCTTGCAAGAGCAGAAATGCTGCTGAATGAGAAGGGATATTATTTCACCATCCTTCTTTATGGTTTATTTGCCGTGGTGTCTTTACAGAAAGCAGTACGTGACAAGTTAGAAAACATTCAGGTAACAGATATTTATTATGGAATCTGCTGGTTTGCCACATTATCATCTATTGTATTACTGGCCATCGGACTTTGGAATGCCACCATCCTTCCAAGCGAAAAAGGTTTTTATGCCTTTGCCTTTCTACTGGCCCTCTTTGGAGCCATCGCAGTTCAGAAAAACACCCGTGATAATATGCTTCAGGAATAAAGTAAACTCTCCAAAACGGAGAGTTTTTTATTTAAATAATTTCATTAAAATTTATAAATTACTACAAACTTTACATTTAAGTTAAAAATATATTAAGTTTTTTGCTATTTTAGTAGTGCTTATTTCACAAACTAATGACATGTACAAAAAACTATTAACTTCTTCTCTATGTATTCTATTATTTCAGCTTTCAAAAGCACAAAACGAATTTATCACCATTTGGAAAACCCAGAATGCACAACTCATTAAATTTCCCGGGAGAGGAACTAATTTCAAAGTCTACTGGGAGGAAGTAGGATATCCTCAGCATAACGGGACAATCAATAATGTAACTTCCACTACTGAATTTACCATCAACGTAGGAACACCTTTCAATCCTACTCCATCTCAAACCAGCTACAGAATTAAAATCAGTGACGGCAACGGAAGTTTTGATCAGGTGAGATTCTTTGACAATACATTAGTTCCAGCTTATAATGCTTCAGACCGTTCAAAAATTACTCAGATTACCCAATGGGGAAATATAAAATGGAAGAGCTTTGACAATGCTTTTGTGTACTGTGATAATATGGACGTAACAGCCACGGATGTCCCGGACCTCAGCATGGCCACCAGTATGCGTCAGATGTTTTATTTATGTACTTCACTCATCGGCAATTCTTCTTTTAATACATGGAACACCTCTACCATTACAGATATGTATTATATGTTTGGTGACGATAATCTCTTTAACCAGCCTCTGGGAGATTGGGATACTTCGAATGTTACAGATATGTCTTACATGTTTGATTATACAGGATTCAACCAATCTTTGAGTAAATGGAACACTGCAAAGGTGACCACCATGGAACACATGTTTCATGATTCAGAAAATTTCAACCAGGATATTCAGAACTGGAATACAGGGAGTGTCACCAATATGAACGAAATGTTCCGTGACACCGCTTTTAACCAAAATATAGGAAGGTGGAATCTAAGTTCATTAACAGCAGCTACCAATATGTTTCTCAATTCTGCTATGAGCTGCCTGAATTATGATAAAACACTTTTTGGATGGAGCCAGAGTTCTTCAACACCTAATAATATTGATTTATCAAGTGCTTCTCCATTAATTTACTCTCATGCTGATGCAGTAACTGCCAGAAATTATTTAATGAATAATAAAGGCTGGACTATATCGGGCGATGTTTACAACGGACTCTGCAACCAGACCCTTTCAACTTCTGAAAAGGATATAAACAACAAAGCCGCCATTTATCCCAATCCGGCAAAGGATATGATTTATCTGAAAAACATTCCACATCCGGTAAGCTTTATCATCACCGATATAAGTGGAAGAACTATTATCAAAGAGAACCTGAAAAACGATAAAATTCCTGTTCATGTTTTAAATCCGGGGAATTATATCTTACAGATTATGACAAAGACTACGGCTCATTCTTTTCCATTCATCAAGAAATAGTCATAAAACTAATAACCATAAACTATGAACATGATTTTAAAAAAAATTCCAATACTCATTTTTCTTTTGCTGATATTCATGGCAAAGGCACAAAATGAATTTATCACGGTATGGAAACCCAGTCTTACCCCACCTTCCTATCCTTATGCAGGAATTCCTGTTAACTCAAACAATAATCAGATCTGGTTTCCCGGAAGAGGAACGAATTATCAGATCTATTGGGAAGAAATTGGCTACCCTTCACACAATGCCACTTTAACGAATATAACTTCTACCTCTCAGCTTCTGATCGATTTCGGAGTTCCACAAAATCCCAATCCAGCAGATGCTACTTACCGGTTGAAAGTAAGCAATGGAAACGGAAATTTTCACCAGATAAGGTTTGCCGACTGGGACATGTACAATGATAACGGAATTGTAGGTGATGTACATAAAATACAATTAATAGAACAATGGGGAAATATTCAGTGGTCTTCTATGGAACAAGCATTTCAGGCATGCAAAATTTTAGATTTTACGGCAACAGATATTCCTGATCTGAAGGAGGTAACAGATTTGTCCTATATGTTTTCAGGATGTTATGGTTTAATAGGAAACCCAACAATCAACAACTGGAATACATCTAACGTAACAAC
The DNA here is from genome assembly GCF_002025665.1 of Chryseobacterium indologenes. Lineage (GTDB taxonomy): Bacteria > Bacteroidota > Bacteroidia > Flavobacteriales > Weeksellaceae > Chryseobacterium > Chryseobacterium metallicongregator. Next base: position 3,682,668 of record NZ_CP018786.1, read on the forward strand.
ATTGCTTGGAACATTTACAGGATGTTTTGTTTTTAATCAGCCGGTTGGAAACTGGAATACTTCCAATGTGACTATGATGGGAATCACATTCAATGTAGCTAAACTTTTCAATCAGCCATTAGACAATTGGGATACTTCTAAAGTAACTTCTACTACAGCCATGTTTAATGGAGCTGCTGAGTTCAACCGACCTATTGGAAATTGGGATATGTCTAATAATCTTGATGCAGAATTTATGTTTTCCGGGGCTACGAAATTTAATTATCCACTTAAAGACTGGAATACTTCAAAAATCATAGAAATGAATCACATGTTTAATGGAGCAAAGGCCTTCAATCAGGATTTATCTATTTGGGATACAAGCAGTGTCACCATTATGAGTGGTATGTTTTATAATGCTGAGAGTTTTAACAGCAATATTTCCAATTGGGATACAAGAAAAGTAGAATGGATGCAGGATATGTTCAACGGTGCCAAAAGTTTTAATCAGAATATAGCAAAATGGAATGTAGCTTTAGTAAAAAACATGAATAACATGTTCAGTAATGCCATTCTTTTCAACCAAAATTTAGGAAGCTGGAATTTGAGTTCTTTATTGAACGCTTCCAATATGTTTAAAAACTCTGCGCTGAACTGTCAGAATTATGATAGTACTCTTTACGGCTGGAGCCAGAATCCTTTAACCGCAGATAATATCAATCTGTCCTCAGTTTCACCACTTACGTATTCCCATAGTGCAGCAGTAACGGCCAGAAACTATCTGATTAACAACAAAGGCTGGACAATCAGTGGAGATACATATAACGCAGAATGTCAATCTTTCCTTGGAACTTCTGATGTAAAAGTAAAAGGCGAACTAAGCATTTACCCGAATCCTGCCAGTCATATTATTTATGTAAAGAATTCCAAAGCTAAAGACTTCAAAATTATTGATATGAGCGGCAGAATTGTTTTAAGCGGGAATTTGACAGATGCACAGATCAACATCCAGACTTTAACTTCCGGGAATTATATTCTACAGCTTTATTCAAAAGAAGATATCCAAAACCTGAAATTCATCAAAAAATAACTATACAACTAATACCTATAAATAATAGACATGATTTTAAAAAAGATTCCTACACTTATTTTTCTAATGCTGGCCTTCGTTGCGAAAGCTCAGGATGAATTCATTACCATCTGGAAACCCGCATCTACCGTATTACCAGCAGTAAATGTAGACGCTCCCTACCAGGCAACAACTCAGCAGATATGGTTTCCCGGAATTGGTGATAATTATGATATTTACTGGGAGGAAGTAGGCTATCCGCAGCACAATGGTTCCCTTCTCGATGTAACTTCCACAAAACAGGTTCTTATCGACTTCGGGACGTCAATCGCAGAAAAAAATGATGCCAAATACAGGGTAAAAGTTACGAATGGTAACGGAATTTTCAGGCAAATAAAATTTGGAACGCCTCAACTATTTCCTGGCCCTGAGCAAGTTTTTCCTATCTGGCAGATCAATGGAAGTTCAGATAAAATACTGGAAATAGAACAATGGGGTAATATTTCATGGACTACCATGGAGAGTGCCTTCAGCCTATGCAGACTTATGCAACTTACAGCAACAGATACTCCTAATCTTAATAACGTGGAGGATGCTTCTTTCATGTTTTATGGCACAACCAGTTTTATAGGTGCCAGCTCTATGCAAAACTGGGATACTTCGAAAATTAAGAATTTTAGTTTTATGCTCTCTCTTTTATTTGATGTGAATCCTTCTACTGCATTAACAGAGCAGTTCAACTCACCTTATCTGGACAGCTGGAATATGTCTTCAGCAACCAACCTCAGCTATATGTTGGGAAACAGAACCGTTTTTAACCAGACTCTCAATAGCTGGGATGTCTCAAAGGTGACGGATATGAGCTGGATGTTTGGACAATGTTTAAGCTTCAATCAGCGTCTGGATAACTGGGATACTTCAAGCTTAGAAGACATGCATTTTATGTTTCATATGATTCCTGTTTTTAATCAGCCATTAAACTGGAATACTTCCAAAGTGACCAATATGGCCCATGTATTTCATGGCTGTACAACCTTTAATCAGTCTTTAGACAATTGGGATATGACAAAAGTGACCAGAATAGACCAGATCCTTAATTTTGCTTCAGGTTTCAATCAGTCATTAGGAAACTGGAACTTAGTTTCTCTTACCAATGGTAATGCTGCTTTAACAATGTCTGGTCTTAATTGTGAAAATTACAGCAAAACCCTTCTGGGATGGGCAGACAATCCCAATACAGCCAACAATGTTTCATTAGGTTCTGTACAAGGATTAAAATATGCTTCCAATGTATCAGACAAAAGGGATATTCTCATTAATAAAAGCTGGTCAATAGTAGGTGATGCTCCTGGAAGCTGCCTATTATCTTCATCAGATATAAAGCTGAATAAAAAACTTTCGCTATATCCTAATCCCGCTGTGGATGACATTCACGTTGAAGGTTTAAGTGATATAAAAATTTATAAAATTTATGATGCCAGCGGAAGATTGGTAAAAGAAGGAAATCCCAATAATGACATCATCAATGTAAGCTCCCTGCCTAAAGGAAATTATATGATACAACTGATCATGAAAGAAAACACCTTCACTTCAAAATTCATTAAGAAATAACTATAAAATTTGTCTATGGTACTCAAAAGATTTTTGGTCGGCTTTTTTATTTTGCTGGCATTCATTGTGAAAGCCCAGAATGAATTTATCACCATCTGGAAACCTGCTTCTACTGTAGTTCAGCCAATCACTGTAAGTGCTCCTTATCAGGCAAGTACTCAACAAATATGGTTTCCCGGAATTGGTGAAAACTATGATATTTATTGGGAAGAAGTAGATTATCCCCAGCACAATGGTTCGCTTACTAATATAACCTCTACAAAACAGGTTCTTATTGATTTTGGTACATCAATCGCAGAAAAGAATGATGCAAAATATAGGGTAAAAGTAAGTAACGGAAATGGGATTTTTCAACACATAAAATTTGGAGATGTACAGGAGGTTCAGCTTCCGGATCAGATCTTCCCGGTGTGGCAGATCAACGGAAGTGCGGATAAGATACTGGAAATAGAGCAATGGGGAAACATTACCTGGACAACAATGAACAGTGCTTTCAGCCAATGTAAACTTGTTCAGCTTACTGCTCCAGACATTCCGGATCTTAGTAATGTTGAAGATGCTTCTTATATGTTTTATGGTGCAAAAACCTTTACAGGCGCAAGCTCCATGCAAAACTGGGACACTTCCAGAATTAAGAAGTTCAGATTTATGTTTGCTATTATCTTTGATAGTATCAATAACTCACTTCCCGATCAGTTCAATCCTCCATATTTCAACAGCTGGAATATGTCATTAGCAACTGATCTTAGCTTTATGTTTGCAGGGAGAGGGATCTTTAACCAGACATTAAACAACTGGGACGTTTCAAATGTCACTGATATGAAATGGATGTTTGCTCTCTGCCCAAACTATAATCAACCTATGGATAACTGGGATACGTCAAACCTTGAAGACATTCGGTTTATGTTCCATTTTGATTCTGGTTTCAATCAATCTTTAAATAATTGGAATACGTCTAAAATTACCAATATGGCCCATGCTATTCATGGCTGCACAGCTTTTAACCATTCTTTGGAAAATTGGGACATGACCAAGGTTACCAAAATAGACCAGATTCTGAAGGAAACGCCGAACTTTAATCAATCCCTTGCAAGCTGGAATCTTGCCAGCGTTAATAATGGAGCCCAGGCTTTGATGCAGACAGGAATGGATTGTGAAAATTTCAGTAAGACCCTTGCCGGATGGGCAGATAATCCTAATACTGCCAATAATGTTGATTTAGATATTGTAACACCTTTAGCTTATGCTTCCAATGCAGCAGATAAAAGGAATATTCTCATCAGTAAAGGATGGACAATGTCTGGTGATACAGTAGGAAATTGTTTACTCTATTCATCGGATGTAAAACTGAATAAAAAACTTTCACTATATCCCAATCCCGCTGTGGATGATATTCATATTGAAGGACTAAGTGACATTAAAAAGTATAGAATTTTTGATGCAAGCGGAAGACTTGTACTGGAAGGAAACCCCAATAAGGATATGATTAATGTAGGATCTTTACCCAAAGGAAATTACATTTTACAGCTCATTCTGAAAGATACTACCCTCTCTTCAAAATTCATTAAGAAATAAAACAAAGAAGCCTCGCTGAAAAGTGAGGCTTTTATTTTGAGTTTAAAACTCAACTATTTATCAAAATGATTAGGATGCTGGGCTTTGATATCATCTACCGTTCCCAACACTTTATCTTTTAAAGAATCCTGATATTTCTGAAGCTTAGCTGCTACTTCTTCATTACCACTTCCTAAGATTTTTGCTGCTAAAATTCCTGCATTCAAAGCACCGTTCAAAGCTACAGTCGCTACCGGAATTCCACCAGGCATCTGAAGAATAGACAACACAGAATCCCATCCGTCTATGGAATTACTGGACAAAATCGGAACTCCAATCACCGGAAGTGTTGTACAGCTTGCCACCATTCCCGGAAGATGTGCTGCTCCACCTGCTCCAGCTACAATGACCTTAAGCCCTCTTTCCTGAGCAGTCTTTGCATAATCGAACATTCTTTCCGGTGTTCTGTGTGCTGAAACTACAGTTAATTCATAAGGGATATCAAGGCTTTTAAGAAAATTTGCAGCCTGTTCCATGATCGGCAGATCACTCTGACTGCCCATAATAATTCCTACCATCTTCAATTTTATTAGATGTTCAAAGATAAAAAATAAAGATGGAAGTTGGAAGAAGGAGACTGGAAGTTCTTTTTGAACATCATCAAATACTTAAGTCTATACTAACATCAACCATTCAACTAGCAACTTTTCCTTGTTAATCTGTACCAGCAAAAAACAAAACAACTGTACCCATTATAATCATTTTAAAACCTCTACATTTGTTTGTTACACTTTATTTACGTTGAAAGATTATAAACTTATTTTTGCTGTTCTCACTGTTGCCATTGTCTGGGGAACGACTTTTTTGGCCATCCGTGTTGCTGTGGAAACAATTCCTGCATGGTTTGTTGCCGGAATCCGACAGTTTCTGGCTTCTGTTATCATGCTTGTCGTTCTTCTTTCGAGAAAGCAATTCAAGTGGATTGGCTGGAAGAGTTTAGGATACCAGATTATTTTCGCATCCCTGATGCTGGTCGTTGCCAATGGAATGACCACTGTGGCTGAAGAAACGGTTTCAAGCAGCCTTGCCTCGTTAATCAGTGCGTGCTCACCTATTCTCGTGTTCCTGGGAAGTGTGGCGGTAGGACTTCAGAAATTTAGTTTACGGGCGCTTAGCGGTGTTCTGCTTTGCTTCAGCGGAATTCTTTTTATCTTCTGGGACGGACTTAAAGATCTTGCCAATCCTGATTACAGAATGGGAATGATTTTCCTGTTCTGTGCCATTGCAGGTTGGGCTTCGGGAACTATTTTCACCAAAAAACTCAATATTCAGAGTGGAAATATAACATTGAATTTATTCTATCAGTTCCTGTTTGCAGGAGTAGTTCAGGTTATCCTTGCATTTCTGTTTTCTGAAAATTACAACTTCGAAAACTGGACTATTAAAAGTATTTCAGCCATGCTATACCTTTCTGTTTTTGGTTCTGTAGCTGCTTTTTTTGCCTTTCATTATGCCCTGACCAAAATTTCACCGGTTCAGGTTTCCATCCTTGCTTATATCAATACCATTATTGCCATATTTTTAGGCTGGCTGATTATGGATGAAAAAGTGACTTTCAAATTTATTCTTGCAACTGTCATGATCATTTGTGGTGTTTTTATTATCAATTACAAACCGGAAATGTTCAGGAGGCAGAAAGCATCATAATATGTAAAAATTTTCCTCAATTTTTTATTTGCTCTGTTGTATTTCTAACCATTAAAATCGGTTAAAATTTACAGGTAAGTATCAGAATTTCTTTACATTTGCCCAAACACAACGAGTATAACCATGAAGCAAAAACTATCCATCATTACTGTTTTACTTCTTCCTGCATTTTATTTTTCTCAAAAAGCAGAGCCTAGGGAAGATATCAAACTGAAAAGCTTTGATTACAAAATCTATATTCAAAACAAAAAAGACAAAGAAACCCATCAGGAATTATATCTGATTCCTAATAAAGGGGATACCATCAGAGAAAATGCTCTTGTTAAAAAAATATCAGGGGAAGAAACTCACAGAGGTATGTACAGAATGAACAACACAGAAATTCATTTTGTAGATATTGACCTTACCACAGAAAAAATCAACCATAAAATCTATAGCCCTAATAAAAAGGGAGTACTTACCTTAGTCAAAGAAAATTCAAATCTGGCCTCTTATCCAAAGGATCTTCCTCCAAAATTCAAAGACAATAAACCTCCGCATCCCGAATTCGCAGGTGGTGAAGCAGCATTGTATCAATGGATTGAAAAAAATATCTATCCGGTTCTGGAAAAGAAATATAAGAAAAAAGAGAAAGGGAATTCTGTTCTTATTTTAGATATAGACCCAAATGGAGTTCCAACTTTTGTAGAAATAAAAAATTTGAATATTTCTGATACCATCAAAAAACAACTCATCGATATCGTAAAAATATCTCCTGTCTGGAAGACCAATATACAAGGGGTTGACGTGTCTGGAATTGTCTTTATTCCTTTAGAATACTAAGGAGTATTGTCAGGGAGTATTTTTATATTTCCTTCATTTTCCTTATATTGTATACTCCAACCGATACAATATGCTGAAAAACACATTTTTTTTATTTCTGACCGCCTCTTTCCTTTTGATAAGCTGTGACTACAAAGAGAAAGAGAAGAACCTGACAGACAGGGAGAAACAACTTTTAGACAAAGAGAAACTATTCGCTAAGAAAGAATCCGAGTACCAGTCACTTCTGAAAATGAGGGACAGTATTTTTTCCAAAAAAGATTCTGTAGTAATTGCTGCTGTATGGCCTACGGAAATTTCCGGCCCATGGAATGGTAAAGTAATTTGTACAGAATCTAATTGCAGTGAATATGCAGTAGGTGACCAACGTACTGACATCTGGGAATTCGATAATGATTCTACCCAGCCCATTACCAAAATCATCAACAACAATAATCTGGTCAGGCTGTATACGGGCAAGTTTGAAAACAATGAGATCAGACTGTCTTTCAAAACCGATTCTACAGCCAAAAAGAATGTAGAAATGAGCGTTCTTCTTAATGATATTTCGGACAACAAGATCAAAGGAACCAGAACCATAACTTCTGATGGCTGTACCGCCAAGTTCTCTGTTGAATTAGTACGTTCCACAAAATAAACACATATGATTTTACTGAGTATACACAACCTGAGTCTTCCTATAGAAGATCCGGTACTGAAGTTCCTACTGGTACTGGTCATTATCCTTGCAGCACCATTGCTGCTTAATAAAATTAAAGTTCCACACCTTTTGGGGCTTATCATCGCTGGGGCTATCATCGGCCCAAACGGATTCAATGTATTGTCCAGAGACAGCAGTATTGTCGTAACGGGAACTACCGGACTTCTTTACATTATGTTTCTTGCAGGGCTAGAGATTGATATGGGCGACTTTAAAAAGAACAAGTGGAAAAGTCTCACCTTTGGTATCTATACCTTTACCGTTCCTTTTGTATTAGGATATCTGGGTGGATATTACCTTCTTCACTTTTCAATGCTTACTTCTATTCTTTTTGCCAGTCTTTTTTCTTCTCACACCCTTATTGCGTATCCATTGGTGAGCAAGTTGGGAATTGCAAAAAACAAGGCAGTTAATATCACCGTTGGAGGTACAATGATTACAGATATTCTTGCCTTATTGGTACTTGCCGTGATTGTGGGAATGTCTCAGGGAGATGTGGGAACAGAGTTTTGGGTTAAATTATCTGTTTCTTTTGTTGTATTTGCTCTGATTGTACTGATTGTATTCCCTATTATAGGCCGTTGGTTTTTCAAAAGAGTGGATGATAAAATCTCACAGTATATTTTTGTACTGGTTATGATTTACCTGGCGGCAATGCTGGCTGAACTGGCTGGTGTAGAAGCTATCATCGGGGCATTCTTTGCAGGATTAGCTTTAAACAGACTTATTCCTCACACGTCTTCTTTGATGAACAGAGTCGAATTTGTGGGAAATGCTATATTTATCCCGTTTTTCCTGATCAGTGTAGGAATGCTGATTGATTTTAAAGTGTTCTTTAAAAGCTGGGAAACATTGGAAGTAGCAGGAATTATGCTGGTAGCCTCAATCGGAGGAAAATATCTTTCTGCTGTGGCTACTCAAAAGACATTCAGGCTGACCAAAGAAGAAGGAAAACTGATTTTCGGATTAAGTTCTGCTTCAGCAGCAGCAACACTGGCTTCTGTAATGGTAGGTTACAACATTATCCTTTCTGAAACTGAAACCGGAGAACCTGTAAGATTATTGAATGAACATGTACTAAACGGAAGTATTTTACTGATTCTCATCTCTTGTACAATTTCCTCTTTCATTTCCATGGCAAGTGCCCAGAAAATTGCGGAAAGTGACAATGAAGATACAGTTTCCGGAAATACCCACGAAGAAGAAAGCATTCTCTTAGCGATCAATCATGAAGCAACGGTTGAGAGAATGGTAAATCTGGGAATCCTGATCAAAGCACATTCCAATACGGAAGATCTCTTTGCACTGAATGTTATCAATGAAGATAAAAATGAATCTTCCGTAAAGAATGCAGAGAAACTACTCCATCAGGCAGCAGATGCAGCAGCGGCAGCGGATGTTAAACTTCAGGCTTTAAAGAGATATGACAACGATGTGATCAATGGGGTAAATAATGTGATTAAAGAACAGAAAATCACAGATCTTATTATCGGACTGGAAGACGAAAAAGGGTTTTCTCCTTCTTTTGTGTATAATCTTTACAATGGTTATCTGCAGAATGATGATGTGAATGTACTGGTTTACCATGCTGCACAGCCGCTTTCCACTATTAAAAAATATGCTGTGATGATTCCCGAAAATGCTCATCAGGAAGCAGGATTCTTTCATGCATTGCTGAGAGTCTGGAATATTGCCAGAAATTCCGGTGCTACAGTTGTCTTTTATGCCCCGGAAAATATCCTTGATATTCTTCAGAAAATCATTAAAAAAGCCAATATAGAAGCTGAATTTATTATCATGAATACCTGGCAGGATGGTGAAAGAACCGCTGCCCAGCTGAAAGATGATGAAGCTTTAATTATTCTGATGGCAAAGCGCGGCATGAAATCTTACATTCCAAGAATGAGGCTGATTCCGGAACTTCTGAACAGAAATCTGAGCGATAACAATTATCTTCTCATCTTCCCTTTCTCAGAATACGATAAAAACAGCCCGGAAATACGTTCTGTAGGAAATCATGGAGATTTTGTGGAGATTGGAAATGTAATTCAGAAGATTTTTAAATAAGAAATTGGAAGCTGAAAGAGGGATGATGGAGGTTATTGATATATGAATAATCATTTTTATTAAATCATCAAACCATTCAGCCATCAATAGGATCGGGCTAAAGCCATTTAAATAGATAATTATTGATAAACGGGTTAAAGCCCATTCCTATTGAATTTCGTATTTTGGCCAAAAAAATAACCTATGAAACAAACTATCGGATTTTTCTTCTTTTTTATGTCCATGATTATTTCTGCGCAAAGCCTCACTCTTTCTGATAAAGAGCTGAAAAAGAAGCTGGATTCTATCAAAACTGAAGGAAATCTACTCTATTCTTACGAAAATGCATCATGGCATGCAGGAGATCTTGTCGGCAGTAATAAAAGACTTGCTGAAAATACCGGAAGCTATATAACCTATCAAAAAAATGACACTATAAAAACTTCCTTTCTTAATAAAGCCGGTAATATGGTGATCGCAGAACTTTCTTTCAAAAATAACCAAACAAAACCTGTCAAAGAAAATTTTAAGGAAAGGGTAATTAATGAAACTGAAGGCACTTTAAAAAATATCCGTTCAACTGTTATCCCGCAGCTATCCGATCCAAAATATGCGGTAACAGTACCACAAGGATATAGTCTTAATATGATTATTATTCCGTTTAATGAAAACTATAAAGTATATTTAATACCGGGTACCGCACAATCCGGAGTCATTCCTTTCGGAAATGATTATCTTTTTGTTTCTGATAAAAAAGGGAATATTATTTCCCATAAAAAATTTCATTCAAGACTTATTCCAACCTCTACAGTATTGGAAAATGGAGGAACAGTAACAATGTCTACTCACAGTCATTTGGCAACCAATCCTTTTATTTCGGCAACGGACATTTGTACGTTTAAACTCTATGCACCGCTTACAACGCTGGAAGAATTTTCTGTTTTATCAACAGCTTTAGGAAGTTATATTAAATACAATTATAAAAAAGACAATATCGAAGTGGTTAAGAACCCTTAATTATAAAAGCAATTATATCATAATAGGATCGGGCTTAGCCCGATGTAAACCATAACAAAAAATTGCCTTTAGCCAAACCTAAAATTAAGTTTTGGCCAAAGCCCATTCCTATTGAATTGTTTGTAGAACAACATAAAAAGGGAGCTGCTTTTATCTTTAAAACAGCTCCCTTTTTTATTGTAAAATGATATTACTCAGCAATTACTCTTACCATTCCTTTCACCTGTACAAGCTTTTCCATCAGCTCTTCCCTGGAATCTGCAAGGACATTGATGTGCCCCATTTTTCTTCCCGGCTTAGTTTCTGTTTTTCCATATAAGTGGATGTAAGTTTCAGGAAGCTTAAGAACATCATCCATTCCTTCATACACTACTTTTCCAGAATATCCTTCTGCTCCCACCAGATTCAGCATTCCGCTGTAAGTAATGGCATCCGTATCTGCTAAAGGCAAGTTTTTCACCACACGGTACATCTGCTCAAATTGTGAATTGGTATTTCCTTCCTGACTCTGGTGTCCGGAATTGTGTAGTCTTGGTGCAGTTTCATTCACCCATATTATTCCTTCTTTATCAAGGAATAATTCTATGGCAAATAATCCCGGAGAATTTACAGCCGCTAAAAATTTCTCTGTAATAGAATCAATCTGGTTCTGAACATCTTCTGTCAGAAGAACCGGACATACATTGAAATCTAAAAGATTCAGCTTTGGATCGGCAACCATTTCCGTTACAGGAAAAATATTGGTTTCTCCTTTTTCATTTCTTGCAACAATCACAGAAAGTTCTTTTTCAATGTCTACAAGGCTTTCAATAACAGATGCTTCAGTCCACAGATGCTGATAGTCTTCTTCCGTTTTAATCACCTGTACTCCTTTTCCATCGTAACCTCCGGTATTCATTTTCTGAACAAACGGCAATGGCATGATGATTTTTTCATCACTGTTCCATACCACCTGAAATTCCGGGCTTGGAATATCATGAGCTTTATAAAATTCTTTCTGAAGGATCTTTTGCTGAATTGTTTTGATGATATTGGCATTCGGAACCACTTTTATTCCTTGTTTTTCAAGTTCTGCCAATGCATCAGCATTTACGTGCTCAATTTCAATGGTGACAACATCTTTATCTTTTCCGAAGTTCAAAACCGTTTCATAATCATTGAAATTTCCCTGCGTAAAATACGAGATATTATGGCATGGTGCATCAGAAGCCGGATCCAGAGTATAAAACTCATCATCATACTTCAGTGCACTTTGTATCAACATTCTTCCCAGCTGTCCGCCTCCCAGAATTCCTATTTTCATTTTTTATTTTTATTAGATTTACTCTTATTGAATTTTATCAATTTTTAAATAGCCCAGTCCCATTGGGTTCTCCTGATTTTCTTCATCAGACTTTTGAAGAATGATAGTATATTTTTCTTTCATATAGGCCGGAAGGATATCACTTACATTGAAAATATCATCAATATCCACTCCATGCTTATCATCAATATGACTTACTGCACCTTCAAACCCCATGGTCTGATAAAATTCCGTAGCTTTTGCTCTTTTTATAATCTCTCCCATAGACTGTCCTACCATTAAGTGCTGCTCATGAAATTCTTCAAAGAAGCCTGGTTTATAACCTCCTAGATTCAGAAAAAACAATTGGTTTTCTGATGTTTTTTCACCTTTTTCTGCTATTTCCACCTTGTACCCGTCTGCAAATCTCACTTCCTGATAACAATCCAGGTGAATTTTTCCTTCTGCTTCCTTCCAAAATTCTTTCATATCAGGAATCAGATCTTTCAGATTCTCCGCTATTCCGAAGAAAACATCGTGCTGCTCTATATTTCTGCCTTTGGGTGTTGCCCCGAGGATGACATAAAATAATTTCAATTCATTTTTCATGCATACAAAAATACGTTAAATTTATCTTTTTCAAATGTTTGGCAGACTACTACAATAATTTTATATTTGTAGTATTATTTGTAGTATGTCAGAAATCATCATACTCTTCCTTGGCGCAATTTCCGCGGGTCTTTTAGGTTCACTTACGGGTTTAGGAGGAGGAGTTATCATCATTCCTTTATTAACGCTAGGTTTTGGCGTTCCAATGCATTATGCTATCGGTGCTTCGCTCATTTCTGTGATCGGAACCTCTTCCGGTGCGGCTGTAGCTTTCGTAAAAGAAGGTTTTACCAATATGAGAATCGGGATGTTTCTCGAAATAGCCACCACCGCAGGAGCTATTGTGGGCGCTCTGGTTTCAGGAATGCTTAACCCAAATACAATTGGAATTATTTTCGCAAGTATTCTTCTTTTAACGGTTATTTTAAACCTTAAAGGAAAACCAGATCATCAGGAACCTTTGGTGAAAGGAAGTCTTGAAGAGAAACTGAAACTGTATGGAACGTTCCCTGATAAAGGAGTTTTGAAAAGCTATTCTGCAAGAAATACCATTCCCGGATTTTTGATGATGATGTTTGCAGGGGCAATGTCCGGACTTTTAGGAATTGGTTCCGGTGCGTTGAAGGTCTTGGCGATGGACAATATGATGAAGCTTCCTTTCAAAGTATCTACAACTACCAGTAATTTCATGATTGGAGTAACGGCAGTAGCCAGTGCCCTGATCTATTTCCAGAGAGGTGAGATTATTCCGGTAATTGTAGCACCGGTATTGATTGGTGTTGTCATCGGAAGTTTTATCGGTTCAAAAACCCTGATGGTATCAAAGACCAAAAAATTAAAAGTATTTTTTGCCATTGTGATTACCATTCTTTCAATTTATATGATGTATAACGGTATCAACAAAAGCTTCAGATAATGAAAAAGAATTTTACAGATGTAGATCTGAACCGTTCGGTAGGAAACCTTCTGAGATTGGGTGTTATTCTTTCTGTGGCTACATCGCTTATTGGTTTTATCAAGTTATTTTTTGAAGGCTTTAAAATGCCCGAAAAATATACCAGCCTTGTTGTAGGTACTTCTTCTGAAAAGGTATGGGGACATTTTTGGGACTCTCTATGTAAAGGAGAAGGTACAGCTATTATTCAGCTAGGTATTCTTTTGTTGATTTTCACGCCCCTGATGAGAATTGTTTTCGCTTTAATAGGCTATTTAAAAGAAAAAGATTACGTATATGTAGTCATTTCTTCTATTGTTTTAGCAATTATGGCAGTGAGTTTCTTTGCAGGTTACGCACACTAATTTTTACATTTCATAGAACTCTAACGGCAGTTGGTCGGGGTCCTGGGTAAAGAAAAATTCTTTTCCGGTAAATTCATCTATGCGGATTTCTTCACAGATTAATCCTTTTGCTACCAGTTCATTTCGTTTTTCTGTAATATTCTCCACCGAGAAAGCAAGATGCCTTAATCCACATGCTTCGGGGCGTGACGGGCGTTGCGGCGGATCAGGAAAAGAGAATAGTTCTATTACATAATGCTCCCCGATTGCCAGATCAAGTTTATAAGACTGTCTTTCTTCACGGTATACTTCACGGATGATATTCAGCTCTAAAATTTCCGTGTAAAATTTCTTTGAAACAGCATAATCTGAACAGATGATGGCAATATGATGGATCTTCATTTTTTTAATTTTAATCTATTTCTTAATTCTACTATTGTATTTCTTTACAGTTATCTTTTCTTCTTGTGTCAATAATATACTGAATTTTCCATTCATTATTCTGCTTCACCAGTTGAAAACTATTAGCTCCACAATGTGATAATTTTCCTTTTAAATAAAAAGAGTAAGGCGTAAATACACTTGCCAGATTATCATCCGTATGAAGGGCTTCTACTGTAATTCTTTCTTCCAGATCTCCTTTTGAAAATTTGGAAACCGAGGTAATGAAATCCGTAATACTATCACTTTTCACAGAACCGTCTTTTGTGATGGTTTGGAGCACTGCATTCTCCGCAAAAGCTGATTTTACTAATTCCGGATCTGCATTTTTCATACCAAGGAATAAGTTACGGATAGGTTTTTCAATCTCTTTATTCTGCTGCCCGAAACCTGAAATACTGACGAGTAGAAGAATGCCGGCAATTTTTTTCATATGATGAATTTTAAGAAATAAAAATAGATAAAATAAAATTTAAATTGATTAACAAATTTTAAAATTCATTTTCCTTAAATTGTGGTCAAAATTATTTCAGAGCTTTTATATGTGGATTATTTATCTGACTTTGGCCATACTTCTTCTGGTCATGACATTATTACCAAAAATTCAGCATTCTCACTGGATATTCAGGGTTCCGGAATTTGCTAAAATACAGATTACTTATCTTACCTTTTTCACTTTTACATTAGGCTTTTTTACTGATTCTAAAGAATATTTATGGTATTATCAGGGACTTCTTCTGGTCTTATTTGTTCATCACAGTCATACCCTCATCAAATATACCCGTTTTTATCCTGTAAAAAAATACAGACAACGTCATAAGTCTTCTGATAGGCTGCATTTTATTTCTGCCAATGTTTATCAGTTCAATAAAGAGTATGAGAAATTCATCGGGCTTGTTAAAAAGCATAATCCTGATTTTTTCATGACCATGGAAAGCAATGGTGATTGGGAAAAGGCCATGAGATCTTTAGAAAAAGAATATACTTATCAGCATAAGGTAACTCTTGAAAATACCTACGGCATGCATTTTTATTCCAGGATTGAAATCAAAGAAGCAAAGACTCATTATTTTGTGGCTGATGATATTCCGAGTATTGAGATCCATATGAAAACAGCTGATGGCTTTTCTTTTGTTTTCTTCGGAGTTCACCCGCCGCCGCCAAGTCCTACGGAAGAAGAAACTTCAAAGGAAAGAGACGGTGATCTTCTAAGCACAGCCAAATGTGTAAAAGACATCAAAAAACCTGTTATTGTTGTAGGAGACTTTAATAATGTTGCATGGTCGAGATCATCTGTACTTTTCAGAAAAACAAGTCATCTCATAGACCCACGGATCGGGCATTCTTTTGTTTCTACCTTTCATGCGAAATACCGTCTTTTAAGGTTTCCTATCGATCTGATGTTTCACAGTGAAGATGTTTTTATTAAACAGCTGAAAACCTTGGAAAATTTTGGTTCAGACCACCTTCCGGTATATTGCGAGTTTTTCATAGATCATCACAATGATGAACAGGAAAAGCTTATAGAAACAGCAACTGCTGAAGAAAAAACAGAGGCTGAAATCATGATAGAAGAAGGGAAGAAAGAAGATGGAGACCGGGAAACTGTTGTTACTGAAGATTAAAAAAGTGGGCTAAAGCCCACTCCTATTGAATATTTATTCTTATTTAAAATTTCATTATATCCTTCACTACTCCATTCTTTTGAGTGTATTTTAGTAATTCAGTTTCAATGAAAGTTTTGATCTGTTCTTCAGAACCATTACTTGGAAACAGAAGGTGAACATTCGCTCCGGCATCCAATGTAAAGAATAAAGGAAGTCCGGTTTCTCTTCTGAAATCCCAGATTTTATTGATGACTTCCAATGTTCCTGTTTTCATCAGGATAAAAGCCGGATCGCTCATCATCATCATTGCATGTAGCGTAAGTGCTTCATGCTCTACCAGCTTGATAAAGCTTTCCATGTCACCGCTTTTAAGGATTTCTTTCATCGGAACAAAGTTTTCCCTTGCTTCCTGGAATCTTCTTTCTGCATAAGGATTAGTATTCATCAAACCATGTCCGACCGTTGAAGAAACACTTTTCTGGCCTTCATGAATCAATAAAACCCAGTCATTAAAGTTTTTGAAGACTTCATGAATTTCAGTGTCGGGATATTGTACACCGAACAAATCTGAACTTCCTTCTACCACATCCGTTTTTCCCCATACAATAAGACCATTATATAAGCTTCGGCATGCACTTCCACTTCCTAATCTTGCTAAAAATGAGGCTTTTCTCAAAGATTCTTCTTCAGAAGTTTTTTCTGTAAAGGAAGTATCCAACGCCATCAGACATTTTGCAATAGCTCCAAATCCTGAAGCTGAGCTGGCAATACCGGAACTGTGTGGAAATGTATTTTCAGTTCTGATAATATATTTTCCTTTTAAAATCCATGGAAGGTATTGCTCTATATTTCTGAAATATTTTTCAATTTTTTCGGCAAATTTCACTTCTTCGTTTCCAGCCAGGAAAGTCTGTACTGAAAAAGTTTCATTGGCTATAAATTCCATTGAAGTATTGGTTTTACAATGGTTTAAAGTATAGCTGACACTTGGGTTTGCAGGAATCTGATCAGCATATTTTCCCCAGTATTTAATCAGGGCAATATTAGACGGACAGCTTTCTGAAACCGTTTGGGTATGAATGGTGAAATTTTCTTTTCCTATAAAATCTTGTGTCGTCATAGTTTAATTTAAATCATTATTTTGAACCACCCTGTCAAAAATTTTTTTGAATTTTCGCTAGCTCTCCAAGGAAGGGGAATTTTCACATCTTCAGTTGTAATTGATGTGAAAACAGGGGGTCAAAAAAATTTTAGTACATCTTCTCTATAATATCTGCATATTTTTTAATAACCACATTTCTTTTGACTTTCAGTGTAGGAGTTATTTCTCCTGTATTGATATCAAATTCTGCCGGCATTAAAGTAAATTTCTTCACTTTTTCATAGTCTGCCAGATGGTCCTGTAATTCTTTTATTTTTTCTTTGTAAAGATGAACTATCTTTTCATTTTTTACAGCCTCTTCCCAATTGGTAAAAGGAATATTATTCTTTTTGATATAATCCTGTAAAAATTCAAAATTAGGAACAATCAATGCTGAAACAAACTGTCTTCCTTCCGCAATCAGCATGATCTGCTGAATAAAATTATTGTTGGTCAAAAGGTTTTCAATTTGTTGTGGAGCGATATATTTTCCGTTGGAAGTTTTCATCAGGTCTTTGATTCTGTCTGTGATGATCAGGTTTCCTTTATCATCAAACTTTCCTGCATCACCGGTTTTGAACCATCCGTCTTCCGTGAATACTTTCTGGGTTTCTTCAGGTTTGTTATAATATCCTTTCATGATTCCGTTTCCTCTGGCCTGAATCTCATCGCTTTCTCCGATACGCATTTCTACTCCCGGAAGAGGTTTTCCACTCGTCCCATGTTCAAAATGAGTAAGAGGAAAAAGAGTTAATGTAGCAGTAGTTTCCGTTAATCCGTACCCAACCGTCACATGAATTCCTACCGATTCAAAGAAACGAGTCACTTCCGGTGACAATGATGCTCCACCACAAGGTAAGAACCAAAGTCTGCCACCCATT
Source organism: Chryseobacterium indologenes (assembly GCF_002025665.1). Taxonomy (GTDB): domain Bacteria; phylum Bacteroidota; class Bacteroidia; order Flavobacteriales; family Weeksellaceae; genus Chryseobacterium; species Chryseobacterium metallicongregator. The sequence continues at coordinate 3,700,412 of NZ_CP018786.1, forward strand.
TTTTCTTTTATTTTACTGAAAACCAATCGGTCTGCTATAGCTTCTTTGAATTTTAATCCAAAAGGAACTGGTTGTTCATTTCTTCTTAATTCGGCAGTCTCCCATCCGGTTTTAAGCGCCCAGTCGAAGATTTTCTTCTTTAATGATGAACCTTCTTCTGCTTTTTCCAGAACTCCTGCATATACTTTCTGGAAAAATCTTGGTACCGCACACATCATAGTAGGTTTTACTTCTTCCAGTGCTTTGGCAACATTTTTCGGGTCTTCAAGGAAATACACGCGGGCACCACCATATAAGCATAATAAACTCCAGCTTCTTTCAAAAACATGGCTTAACGGTAAGAATGCCAGTGAGAGCTCTTCTTCAAAGTTTTTAAACTTAAAAAATTCAAAGTGTGAGTCGAATGCTTTGATGAAATTCCCATGGGTAAGCATTACTCCTTTTGGGATTCCGGTAGTTCCGGAGGTATAGATTAATGTAGCGATATCATCATTTTCTTTCTTACAGATTTCCAGCTCCGGTGAAGCTTTCGCAATGAAATCTTCAAGATAAAAACTGTTGAATTCTTTCTTGATCCATACTGCTTTTTTGGAAACAATAATCGTTTCCAGATGATTGTCTTCTTTATGTAAAAACTCAAGACAGGCATCGTACTGCATCTGATTTCCTACTAAAACTGCTTTAGCTCCGGAATCGTTGATGATATGTTCTGCCTGTTCAGCATTATTGGTTGAATAAATTGGTACTGTGACTGCACCGATAGCCATTGATGCCAGATCCATGATCATCCATTCTGATGAATTATCTGAATAAATTGCCACTCTGTCATTCTCCTGAACTCCGGATTCTTGTAAGGCATTGGCTGTTTTAAAAATAATTTCACTGAATTTTTTCCAGCTCAGCTCTTTCCAGGCCGCATCTTTCTTTTTAAATCCGATGGCCGCTTTTATAGGATGTTTTTCTACATTTTTAAGGATAATTGCCTCTGCAAGATTCATTTCTTCAGCTTTTTGTCGTTAATATAATTATTCAGGTGAAAGTCAATACTTTCTTTTACGGGAATAAACTGATAGTTCAGTTTTTCTTTGACTTTGTGATTGGAAATGGTGTTGAATGAAGAGATGGCCTCAATGTTTGATTTAGTGACCATTTTCAGTTTTGGAATCAGCCATCCGAATAGAGTGTTGGCTATTCTTCCGATATTGAGTACAGATTGGGAAAGAATTCTTGCATCTTTAAGCCCCAAGCGGGTTCTTACCTGTTTGGCAAGGTCTGCATATCTGTTATTTTCAGCAACAATAATAAAACGTTCTCCGAAAAGGTTATTTTCCATTAATCCGATAGCTGTATTGGCAACGTCTCTTACGTCAACATAGGCAGAACCTCCTGAAAAGGTAAAACTATTGTCTTCAAAGGTTGAGAAAAGTTCACCGCTGCTTTGACTCCAGTTTCCGCTTCCTACAATCATTCCAGGATTGATGATCACCACATTCAGGCCTTCTGCTGACGCTCTCCATACTTCCATTTCGGATAAATGCTTAGAAATCGCGTATGCAGAATGTTCCAGTTTCGGATTAAAGTCAGAATCCTCATCCAGTTCTCCTTTTTCATTAAAATTATCGAGAACAGCAACAGAACTTACGTGGAGAAATTTTTTAACTTCCGATCCTTCACAGGCAAACAATAGATTTTCTGTACCCTTGATATTGGTATGGTACATTTCTTTTTCATCTTTCGGATGAAAGCTTACTTTTGCAGCACAGTGATACACCTCATCTACGCCTTCCAGAGCCGTTTTCAAGGAATCATGATCGTCAAAATCTACGTTTACCCATTCAATTTTGTTGAAAAAATCGTCAGGATTCTCCGTATAAAAGCTATATGAATGCTTTACTTCGTTTAAATTACTGCCCGGTCGTTTGGAAGCACGTACGTTTTCCCCTCTTTTAAGAAGTTCCAGTACAATTATTCTTCCCAGAATTCCGGTAGCACCTGTTACAAAAATCATTAATTATTTTCTTGATTGCTGACTAAAATATAACAATATTTTCTATCCGGCAATTCTTCAGGTTTCTGTAAAAATTACCCCGAAAAAATGCTTTTGCAAATTTGCGATTTTTAAAGCATAATTCAAGTTAATTTAACCAATATTATCATTCACAGAACAACAAACCGGAAAATTTTAACAACATCAGGGTATTAAATTTAAAAGTCCTGAAAGAATTGACAACTTTCAGGACTTTTATGGTTAAAAAACACTTTGTTTTTAAGCCATTACTTCATTATTTCTTCTTGGAGCTTTATCGCAAAGAACATCTGCAATACTCTTTGAAATAAGGTTTCCTTCTGTAAGATTATCCAGCCAGAAGAATTCTCCTGCAGCATTGATCTCTATGAAGTAATATTCATCTTCAGGAGAAACAATCATGTCTATTGCTCCGTAATCAACATTATAAATATCAAGCAGTTCTAGGAGTTTTGCTTCCACATCTGCCGGAAGTTCTGTTCTGTTCCATTTATCGATAAGATTCACACCATCTTTTCTCCAGTCTACTTTAGCATCTTCAGACTGCTGAGAATCTATTTCGAATGCAAAAACATCTCTTCCCACAATGGTAATACGAAGTTCTTTTTTCTTTTGAATCATCTGCTGAAACTGCATTGGACAGTACAACAATGAATCCAGTTCTTCCAGTTTATCTTCGCCAACAACGTTCGTAAACACTACATTTTCTACTCCTTCTTCATAAATGGCAAAACCGGTCTGCATTTTGGCCACCACATTTTGATGTTTTACAATAAATTTCCTTGCTTCATCCGGATTATTGGTAAGACAGGTTGCAGGAATTGTCAGACCTAATTTATCTGCAATTTTCAATTGTTCTTCTTTACTGTCGAGTCTTCTGTACACACTTGGTTTACCTAAGGAATAGGCATCTACAGATTCGAAGAAACCGAAAAGGGTATTACGGATTTCTCCCATTGCGGCACCGTAAAATTTAGTATCCATTTCTTCTCGCAGACCTTTTCCTATGTTGTATGCTCTTCTGTACCAGATGGCTGAAATATCATCCAGTCTGTGTTTTGCTTCAGGGGTTTCAAGAATACTTACCCATTCTCCATCCTGGAAAATAGTGGATAGTTTGTTTTGTAATGGATAAACGTCTACATCAAAGCGAATGACTTCACAATTATTTTTTTCAATGTATTCTGTTACTTTTTCAATGGAAAAATTATCTGCGGTATGGGTAATTATTAAAATTTTATTCATGGAAATTGATTCTTTTGATAAGATTGTCGGCAATTCTTTCTGCAATGGGAAACCCCAGTTCTTTTTGCAGCATTCCCCATTCTCCCTGAGGATTGACTTCAAGGAAGTAATAAATACTGTCTCTTCCCTTGATCATATCGATCGCTCCTATATAAAGTCCCATTTCTTTCATCATGGAAGTGAGATTGGCTTTAACAGCATCAGGTAATTCATATGCTTCCCAGAAATAGCCATCACGGGCTACTCTCCAGTCTGCATTTTCACTGTTATTGATTTTTCCTGTGAAGAACTCACCATCTACATATACTATTCTTAATTCATATTCTTTGTCAATGTAGGGTTGAAAAATCATCGGACAGTAAGCAATATCTGAAAGGTGTTCTAAAGATTCTTCCTCAATAACTGTAGTGGAAATCATGTTTTCCCCTGACATTGTTTTGGCAGTAACTCCGTGAAGCTTCGCAATGGCTTTTCCCCGGCAGTATTGATAGAAAAATGTCGTTATTTTTTCTTCATCATTGGAAAAAATGGTTTTGGGAATGGTTAAGTTATTTCTTTGTGCTATTTTCAGCTGAAATATCTTATTTCCATCTATTTTTTTTTCATTTTCATAAGGGTTGATCCAGGGAATATGTTCTAAAGCAGTCATCAGATTATACCTCAGGCTTCCATATTCATTGAGAAAGATTTTTTCATAATCCAGATCCAGCTCTTCGGGAGCGCTGATCCTCCAGGCTTTTCTGTGCCATACGCCTTTTATAGTGTCAGAATGGATCGTATTTCCCGATTCATCCGTCAGTTCAAATGAATTTTCATGAATACTAATTTTCTGAAGGTGATTCAGACGATCGGAATTCAATCTGAAATAAGGAATATTTTGGGAGTTCAGATATTCGAAAAAAAGATCAATATTATAAAAATCCTGTGAATGGGTGATGCAGAGAATCATTTGCCGGTTGTATTAAAAAGGGAAACTTACTATTTAAGTTTCCCCTACTATTTTATTTAAAATTCTTTCTGATCTTACAATGGAAGAGTGATTGTATCATCATCACCATCAGAAGGATATTTCAGCGTGTGCATCATATCATCTTTTGGAGAAGTTACCGTATCTATTGTCGGTTTTGTGATCAAATCTCTTTCAGCAAGTGTAATGTCACTTCCTCCTTTTACCGTTTCCGGATCTTTAACCTGTTTTTCTAAGAATGATGCGAAAAACGGCTTCTTCTTTGAGTTGTTGCTTTCCATAATGTTTTAGTTTTGGTTTGATATATAATTTAGCTTAAGCTTTAGTATATTTCTATGCTTCTAAAACATCCTCATCACCGTCAGAAGGATATTTCATCGTTACATTGTCATTGTCAGGTTTTGTAACATTATCCTTAATAGGAGTAGTAATCTGATCCTGAAGAGATGTAGTAATCTGATCTGCCAATACAGAAGTAATACCCCCTCCTTTTACTGTTTCAGGGTCTTTAACCTGTTTTTCTAAGAATGATGCAAAAAATGGCTTCTTTTTTGAATTTTTGTTTTCCATAAGTTAATATTTTTATTGTTTTTTGAAAATCCAAAGTACAAAAAATTCAAATCATGGAGAAATAATATTACGTTTTAATAAAAATTTAACATAATATCGTAATTCAAAGAATAAAATTAATTCAAACCCAGAAACTCCTTAACTACATTTGCAAAATCGACAGGATTTTCCGCCTGTACCCAATGTCCTGCATTTTTTACCGTCACTATTTTAGCTTTAGGGAATTGCTGCTTGATTCCGAATTCGTCCTGTGGCAGGATATAATTGGATTTTGCCCCTGCTATAAACAAGGTTTCACCTTCAAAAACTCCGAATTTAATCGCATTGGAAACAAATTCAGTATATTTTTCAGATAAAGTATTAAGATTGAATCTCCAACCCAGTTTTTTATTGTCATCCCAATACAGGTTTTTCGTTAAAAACTGCACGGTAGATCTTTCCGGAATATATTGGTTCAAAACAGCTTCTACTTCATTTCTTGAAGATACTGTATCAAAGTCTACTGTTTCCAGCGCTTTGATAATTCCCTGATGATGTGGTGGATATGCTTTAGGTGAAATATCTACAACAATCAGTTTTTCAACACGTTCAGGATATTTTACAGCAAACTGCATTACTGCTTTTCCGCCTAAAGAATGCCCTAAAACATGTGCTTTCTGAATGCCATAATAATCCATATAACGGGCTATATCATCTGCCAGATCATCATGAGACATACTCTCTGAATGAAAGCTTCTTCCATGGTTTCTAAGATCGATCAAGTGTACCGGAAGATATTCTCCAAGATCTTTTCCGAAACTTCCCCAGTTGTCAAGCATTCCGAACAATCCGTGAAATACAAGAAGTGGCGTATTCGTTACATTTTCGCCGAATATTTTTGAATTTAAAATTTCCATATTTTTAGAAGTTAGATGTGAGAAATCAGAAGTTAGATAATATAAGAGATAAGAAACAAAGTTGTACTAACTTCTAGTATCTAGCTTCTAATTTCTTATTTATTACCATTTTGCCAGTCTCTTCAGATAAGCCTGAACAGTGTTTTCCAATCCCATGTAAAGTGCTTCTGAAACCAAAGCATGCCCAATAGATACTTCCAAAAGGTTGGGAATGGTATCTGCAAAGTACTTCAGATTTTCTAAACTCAGATCATGTCCGGCATTGATTCCCAATCCTAATTTGCTGGCTTCAACAGCCGTATCGTAATAAGGTTTTATGGCCTGTTCTTTATTGATAAGATAATTTTTTGCGTAAGCTTCGGTATACAGTTCAATTCTGTCTGCTCCTGTTTTAGCTGCATATTCTACAAGCTCAGGTAAAGGATCCAAGAAAACAGAAGTACGGATTCCTGCTTTTTTAAATTCAGCAATGATCTCTGTAAGGTAATCAAGATGTTTTTTGGTATCCCAACCTGCATTGGATGTAATAGCATCATCAGCATCCGGTACCAGAGTCACCTGTTCAGGCTTCACTTCCAATACCATGTCAATAAAATCCTGATGAGGATTTCCTTCAATATTAAACTCAGTCGTAACCAATGGCTTCAGATCATAGACATCTTTTCTTGTGATGTGTCTTTCATCAGGTCTTGGATGGATAGTAATCCCCTGTCCTCCGAATTCCTGAATTTTTACAGCAGCTTCTGTAACACTGGGGGTTTCACCTCCTCTTGCATTTCTTAACGTTGCAATTTTATTAATGTTTACGCTTAGTTTTGTCATTTTTTATTTTAGATGTTAGATATGAGATGTTAGAAGTCAGAAGCTTGGGGTTGGACTAAAATCCAGACTTTACACTTCTTTTGGTCTTCTAATTCGTTATCATTTAAAAGTTTATTATAAATTTATTTAAACGGGCTGAGCCTTCCAGCTTTATACTTTCACGCTTACCTGCATCACCTGAAGTTCAAATTCTTTTGAAGCCACCAATAAATGGTCAAAAATATCGGCCTGAATCTGCTCAAAACGCTCCCATTTGGAATCATTGGCAAAACAGTAAACCTCAAGAGGCAGCCCTTGTGGGGTAATCTCCAGCTGACGAACCATTCTGGTTCCGTTTTTATCTATATCAGGATCATTTTCAATATATTTCTGTGCATAATATCTGAAAACACCGATATTGGTAAGCTGTCTTCCATTCACGATTTTATCTTTATGTTCAAGGCTTTCTTTTTCTTTTTTGATCTCTGAAGCTCTTTCTTCGAGATAATCTGAAATTAAATTAATCTCCTTTAAACGCTCCACATCTTCGTCCGTCAGAAATTTAAAAGAATTGATGTTAAAGTAGATTGATTTTTTTATTCTCCTTGTATTGGATTCAGACATCACCTGCATATTTTTGATCTCAGTGGTCATCAGATCATAAGTGGGAATCGTTGAAACGGTTTTATCAAAATTGGTGATTTTGGTAGTCAGAAGATTGATTTCCGTAATATTTCCTTCGATGCTGTATTTAGGAATGCTTACCCAATCTCCTACTTTTAAATTTTTAGAAGTAGCTACATGCAGACCGGTTACAAACCCCAGAATAGTATCTCTGAAAACTAATACCAGCACCGCTGTAATGGCCCCAAGACTTCCTACAATAGTGGTTCCCTTGATTCCGAAAATCACACAAAGTCCTACTACAGTAAATATAAAAAGTCCTAAGATTTTTACGGTTTCTGAAATGGCATTCAGTGCCATTATTTTATAGAAATCCTGTTTGATGCTGAAATAATTTCTGAAAGCAGTCAATGATCTGTACAGCATTCCTGCTAACATGAGTACCAATCCCAGATTGATACATCGTATAATAAAAATGGTTGTTTTTGGCAATGCATTTTCCGGAAATATGGATCCCTGTATGCCGGCAACAGCAATCAAAGCTGCAAAATGTGCTACGGAGTTGGTGATTTTGGCCTGATAAATAGATTTTAAAATGGGAAACTTCTGTTCATTATGAAATAACCTGAAGACAGAATTAATGATGAATTTAAAAATAAAATCAGTAATAAAAAACAGGACAAGAAGTAAACTTAATTTTACAATAATATGGAAAACCCAGTCCAGCCCGGAAGGTGATATCTGGGTAATATAAATGTAAAGCTGTTCGCTCAGCTCCTGTATAAAGTTTTTAGTTTCTTGTAACTGGTCATTCATTACAGCAAATTTATGAAATTAAGAATCATCATTTTACTATTCATAATCAATTTTCATCCCAAAAAGCAGTAAACGAAAAATATTGTGAATCAATTTTTAAAATATCAAATCTTCGACAACCCTTAATTATAAATGAAAAATCAACTACAAATAATCAATTTAAGTAAAAAATATTAAAATAAATTACAATTTTAATGTTTTAATATTAAAAAATTATTACATTTGATTAAAACTAAACCCATCAAAACCAATTAAATATGAAACAAAATTACTTGTTCATCATGCTGTGTAGCCTTGTTCTGTTAGTAAACTGTAAAGGCGGTGATGACCCAATCAATCCCGAAGATTCCAAAACAATACCCACCGGAACAATAGAAGGTAAAGTATTTGCTAAAAACGGAACAAAACCTATTGGCGGGGCTATTGTATTCACTATTGACAGTAAAAATCAGGTTTACCATACCTATTCCAATGCTGACGGAACATTCAGCCTAACGGCACCTGAAGGAAACTCTACCCTTCACATTCAGACAGGGAATGGTTTAAACTTCAGAACAGAAGTTCCTGTTACCGTTAAAAAAAATGAAACCACCAGTGTGGCCGACAAAGATTCAAAACTGAATCAGATTGCAAAAATAGCTTATGTAGAAGGCAGTTATGACGAAATAGAAAGTATAATTACAAGTCTTGGTTATACAGCAACCGAAATTAGCTATCAGGATTTAAAAAATTTCAACACCATTTCTCAGTACGATATTATTTTTCTGAACTGCGGTTCCCGTAACTTCACTTACTCAGGAACCAACACACCGAGTAACGACCTTTCCATTTTCAGTAATCTCTCTACTTTTATCACGAATGGCGGAAGCATTTATACTTCAGACTGGGCAGCTGCCTATCTGGTAGGTGGAGATAAAAATGCTCCGTACTGTGGTGTTTATGGAGGTTTTCTGGATCTTACAAAGATATGCTTTAATACCAATGGTAATAGTGCAATGTATAACAACTGCAGCGTTTCCAATGCTGCTATGGCTTCAGCAATAGGATTTAGCACATTAGATATTCAGTATGATCAGCCTTTGTGGCAAAAAATCCAGCATTATGATCCTTCGTTCTGGGAAGTATTGGTACAGAAAGGTAATGAACCATTGATGATAAGAACCAATAAGTACGTCAATACAACAGCTCCTAAAACACCTGTGGGGACATCGCTAAACAATAATCAGATGACCATCTGCCATCAAACGGCAAATGGCAACAATATTACCATTACCATTAATCAGAATGCATGGAACGCTCACCAGGCGCATGGTGATTATGTAGGATCATGCTCAGCAACTACCAGCAGCGGAAATATCTACTATACCACATTCCATAACCACGCCAGTGGAAATATTGGTAAATCAGGACCGATTCTGGAATACGTAATCTTAAATTTGTAATAAAATTTTATAACTCAGTTCTCAAAGTGGTCTTTTATAAGGCCACTTTTTTTATATTGCATGTATATTTTTTTAAAAGAATGGATACAACGATTATTAATATTTTCTGCCTTATTCTCTTATTTATCGGGATATTGGGAACATTTCTTCCTGTATTACCCGGGCTTTTGCTGAGTATCTGCGGACTGCTGATCTATAAATTCGGGACGGATGCTGATCTTTCCATGATTTATGTCTGGGCATTCGGAATTCTTACACTTGCTTCTGTAGTGTTAAGTTATGTAATTCCGGCAAAGACCAACAGAAAATATGGAGGCACGCGTTGGGGAAGTATCGGTTCTGTCATTGGAACTATTGTTGGGATATTTATTCCGATCCCGTTGGGATTTCTGATAGGAATGTTTGCAGGGGTATTTATTGGTGAATTACTTCACGACAGTAAGGATATGAATAAAGCCTTACGATCCACTAAAGGAGCGCTGATTGGATTCATTTATGGAACCGGATTCAGTTTTGTGGTAGGAGTGGCAATGTTTTTGGTAGTATTACTTAATATGTTTAACGTCATTTAATTAAATATAAGAAACTATGTTCCATAAAATTGTCATACTCAGTCTGGGAATATTTGCATTAACAGGATGCGATGCCCAAAAGAAATCCAGAATTAATACAAAAGCTACTGAAATGTCCACAGGTACAAAAACAACAAGCTCTGATCATCAGAAAGACGGTGTTATTTATCTGACTGAAGGAGAAAATAAGTTTTTACGAGAATACCAGATGAATGTGACATTCAAAGGAGTTTCTGAAGACAGCCGTTGTCCGGAAGGAGCTCAATGTATATGGGCGGGTGTTGCTCTTGCTCAGGTGGAAGTAATGGGAACATCTACCCGACCGATGACTCTGAACCTAGCCAGTGCAGATTACCCGGCAAGAAATTATCACCAGTCGACAGAATTCAACGGATATACTATCACATTACAGGACATTGCTCCTTATCCAAAATCACAGGATGGAACAAAAGCATTAGCCGGAAAATATAAAATCGGAATTAGGATAAAAAAAGCAGATCAATCTGCTGATTCTACCAGGAAATAGGATTCTTCCCTTTGGAAACAAGATATTCATTAATTTTTGAGAAAGGCTTGCTTCCAAAAAAACCTCTGTAAACAGAAAAAGGAGAAGGGTGTGCCGATTTAATAATAAAATGTTTAGCCGGATCTATAAGTTCGGCTTTTTTTTGTGCAAAAGCACCCCATAAAACAAAAACTACATTCTCTTTTTTATCTGAAATTTCCTTAATAATGAAGTTGGTGAATTTTTCCCAGCCAAGGTCTTTATGAGAATTAGGTGTATGTGCACGAACCGTTAGCGTAGCATTCAGCAATAAAACGCCCTGCTTTCCCCAGTCATCAAGCTCTTTAGAGGTTCTTACCACTCCCAGATCATCTTTTAATTCAATAAAAATATTCTTAAGTGACGGTGGTGCTGCCACCTGCTCAGATACAGAAAAACATAATCCGTTCGCCTGATAGTCATTATGGTAAGGATCCTGGCCAATAATCACAACTTCCACATCATCAAAAGCCGTAAGCTCCAATGCTCTGAAAATCTGATTTTTTGGTGGAAAAACTTTGGTTGTTGCATATTCATTCTTCACTTTCTCCCAAAGGGTGGTAAAGTATTCCGTACTTTTTATCGGGGCTAAAATTTCTGTCCAGGTCATAGTGCAAAAATAATAATATTAAAATAAGAGCTTCAGTTATACCTTAAATATCTTCACTTTTCTTTCTATCAGCATATATGAAAAATAGGACAGCAATAATGAAAGGGAAATTAATAACAGATTATTAAGATGATAGGAATTCACAATAACGAAATTCTGTTTCTTCACCATATAATGGATAATGTATAACGAGTAGGAAATATTTCCTAAAAAATATACGGCCTTTGTTTCTAAAAATGTTTTTAGATAGTTAGGCTTTCCTTCATACAGATATTTGATCATCAATGCTGATAATAAAGGGATAAACAAGATCCCTTTTTCAATAAATAACATGAACATAAACAATATGAGAATGATATAAATAATCAGGTTTTCTTTCTTCATTTTAAATGCTGGTAAAAGGGCAACTCCAATCCCAAGGAAATAGGAAGAAATTGTTCTCAGAAGAGAAACCAGTCCATAAGGAAGATCAAGATATCTTGGTGATTCCCCTACTTGCATTGGATGTTCAGAACCTATATATAAATGATCGGGAATATAAGGTAGCACAAACCTCAAAACCAAACTGGCAATAATTAAAATTTCGCTGCGTATTTTATAATGCAGGACAAGCCATAGCATAAAAGGGAATATTAAGTAACAAACCCATTCTGTACTTAGCGACCAATAGACTACATTCAGCAGATAATCAGGATCAAAAAAACATTGTAATAATGTAGCATTAATCAGAAATCCCGCTATAGAAGTCTTCACCAAAAACAATGCAATAAAAATAACCGATACAATGTATACAGGATAAATTCTATTGATTCTTTTTTTATAAAAAACCTCTATTATTTTATAATTCAGATTCTTAAGCTTCCCGGAATAAGAAACCGTAAGCAAAAAAGCACTTAATACAAAAAAAATATCAACCGCTACATACCCCTTTCCTACTATATCCTGAATGAATTCATTCCTGAAAAAACTAAAATGAAAAAACGCTACCCATAATGCAACAATCCCTCTAAGTCCCGTTAAAGATTTTATTTCATTTTTCATATGTAATTTCAATCGGCGATAAAGATAGAGAAAAACCTATTAGATTTCATAGAAACCGCCAGAGACTCTTTGTAGGCGAAAAATAATATTATCCGGAAAACCTTCATCCTGCTTCCCTTCTTCCAAAATAAAATGATGTTTTAAAAGAAGTCCCTTCGAGTTTTCATTGAACTTATGGGTGATCGCCAGAATTTCCTCTACCTTCAATTCATTAAACCCAAAATCTAAAACAGCTTTCAAAGCTTCAGACATAATGCCCTGCCTGTGATATTCGGGTAAGAGTTCATAACCAACTTCTGCTGTTTTCCGGTCTTCAGAAAAATTCCAAAGGCAGATCGTTCCGATAAGATTCGGCTGATCTTTTAAAGAAATTCCTAAATAAACAGTTTGGTTATTGTGAGTTCTTTCTTTAATGGTTAAAATAAACTGAAGGGCATCATAATTATTTTTGGGCGATTTTCTTAAAACGAACTGATTGATCACTTCATTGCTTCGAATCCGTAAAATATCCTCAACGTGGCTTTCGTTGATATCTCTCAGTAATAATCTTTGGGTTTCCAGTTTCACATTTCAAATGTAATAAAAGAATATCATCTTATTTTTAACATTCCCATCTTTTTCAGAAAAAAGTAACACCATAAAGTTCAAATTCACAGGTAATTTATTCTGTAAATCTCTCAGATATACGTAATAATCAAAATTCTCACTAAATTTGCACTGTGTATATAGATAAAGAAGATTTAGACGAATTAGAGTTTCCGCAATTGCTCGCGGAAATCTCCCCATTTGCGTACTCTCCGAAAACAAGAGAAAAAATTCTTCAACTTCGTCCGATGGAAATTGACGAGGCGGAACTTTCATTAAAAAAAACTTCGGAATATCTGTCGAGTTTTGAAAGTTCAAATGCGATTCCGTTTGATGAATATGAAGATATTGAAAGTGAGCTGAAATTGATGCTGATTGAGAACTACCGTCTGGAAAATGCTGCTTTCATCAAAATAAAAACCATCACGGAACAGATCGGAAGACTTCAGAAATTCTTCCCTACCATGCCGGAAACGTTTCCTAATTTATTAGAAGAAGTTTCTGTACTGGAATTCAGAAAAGAGATCATCGAGAAGGTAGATAAGGTTTTTAACCGTTTTGGTGAGGTAAAAAATGAAGCTTCTCCAGCTTTGAAAGGCATAAGAACTGAAATTCAGCTTGCTAAAAAAGCAATTCAGGAAAATTTCAACCGTGCCCTTACCACGTATGGACAGAGTGACTTTCTGGATGATATTCGGGAAACAATTATTGATGACCAAAGGGTTCTGGCTGTAAAATCAGGATTCAAAAAAAGGGTTGCCGGAAGAACATTAGGAATTTCCAAGACAGGTTCCATTACTTACATTCAGCCGGATAGTGTTGTGAAGCATTATTTCAAACTCCGTGAAAATGAAGAGGAAGAGAAAAAAGAAATTGACAAAGTTCTCCGTAAACTGACTGCAGAACTGGCAGAATTTCAACCTCAGCTGTGGAGATATCAGATTTATATTTTTGACCTTGACCTTGTAAGAGCCAAAGCAAAGTTTGGTGAATTGATCAACGGAGTTCTTCCGAAAATCAACCATCATAAAACACTGAGATTAAAAGATGCTTATCATCCTCTTTTATGGTTAAGAAACAAAGTTGAGAATAAAATCATTCACCCTCAAACCCTAACTTTAACAGATCATAACAGGATTATCTGTATTTCCGGTCCAAATGCCGGTGGAAAATCAATTACCCTGAAAACAGTTGGACTATTGCAGCTGATGATTCAGAGTGGTATTCTGGTTCCGGTTCACCCTAAGTCTGAAATGTTTTTCTTTGAGAAAATTATGACTGATATTGGGGATAATCAATCCATTGAAAACCATTTATCAACCTACTCATCAAGATTGAAGAAAATGTCCGGAATTATCCGTGAGGCTGATGCCAATACTCTTTTATTGATTGATGAATTCGGTACGGGTTCTGATCCTGAGCTTGGAGGTGCGCTGGCAGAAAGTTTCATGGAGTTTTTCTATGACAAAAAGAGTTTTGCCATCATTACCACTCACTATACCAATATTAAACTGGTAATAGAACAGCTTCCCAATGCCCAGAATGCAGCCATGCTCTTCAATGAAGAAACATTGGAACCGATGTATAAACTGGAAGTAGGACAGGCAGGAAGTTCATTTACTTTTGAAGTTGCGGAAAAGAATAAGATTCCAAGGTTCATTATCCATTCTGCCAAGAAAAAAGTAGAACATGATATTGTTAATCTTGACAAAACGATTGTAAAACTGCAGCAGGAAAAATTTGAGGTTGAAAAACTGAAATCTGATCTTGCAGAGAGGAAAGAATCTGTAGAAGATAAACGTGATAATCTTCAGAAACTGAATGAGCAGCTTCAGCAGAAACTGTTCAATTTCCAGAAGTTGTATGAGGAAGAACACCGTAAACTACAGTTCGGGAATAAGATTGAAACATTCATCGACAGCTATACCAAAGGAAAATCCAGAAAGGATGTTGTAAAAGATTTTGTAAAACTTCTTGAACAGGAGAAATTCAGAAAACTGGGTAGTGATAAGGATGAAACTAAACGTCTGCAGGTGGTTAAAAGAAAAATCACTCAACAGCTGAAAAAGGAGGATGTTATTGAAAAAATTGCTGAAACCAATGAAAAACTGGAAGAGAAACGTAAAACCGACCGTGCAGTGTGGATGAAAATCGGGCAACGTGTTCGTATTACAGGAAGCACCAGTGTAGGAACCATTGAAAAAATTTCCAGAAATAAAGTGATTGTCAATTACGGAACTTTCAAGACTACGATTGATGCGGATGAACTTGAAAGAATTTAATGAATAACAAATTAAATTAACGCAAATATAAAGAGAGAGCACCAGAAGGTACTCTCTCTTTTTTTATTTTTACTTCTTAATGAATTTTAATCGGGTTACCTTTTCTTTATCTTTCAGCTGGATAAAATAAATTCCTTTGGACAAACTACTAAGGTTTACTTTATGGTCAGAAGCTTTTCCTTCTCCCGTTTTCTGCCCCACCGCATTATAAATTTCATAATCTGCTGCTTCTGAAATTCCTGAAATGTTTAAAACATCAGATGCAGGGTTAGGATAAATTTCAGGTTTTGCAGACTTCCCTGATTCTTCCACTCCAAGGGTGAGATTGAGTAAATCTACGCCATAATCTTCAACTTCTCCGTAGGTAAACGTACTACAGCCATCTGCAGGCATTGTTTGACTGGAAACAATCCTCATGGTTACACCACACAGTGTCACTGCTGCCAAACTTGGAATTGTAAAAACAGACACTGCCGGAGCAGCCTGGGTGATATTATTCGCCACCATAACTCTTTCGGAGGATTCAAAAATTCCGTTGGCATTAAGATCTATCCACGCTGTTACTGTTGTTGTCCCTGGTGTCCCCATCCACGTATTGGTTACTGAAAGTGTATTTCCTGCACTTCCTATAAAAAATTTGACCTTACGGCTTACATCACTTCTGTAATCTGTATAATTGGAAGGTCCGGAATTGCTGACCATTGGAGTGGTAATTCCGGCAGAATTTACGGTCACATTGGAAATATGCATCAGGCTGGTATCTGTAGATGCACTTGCACAATAATTAAGTGTTGTTGTAAAAAATACGGGATTAGACCATGTTCCCTGTACAGTACACAATTTTACCACCTGCACTTCATAAGTTGTACAAGGCTGCAGATTAGTAATAGTATAAGAATTTTGCCCAGCTACAGGAGTAGCAACCATCCAGATAATGGTTCCAGGTATTCTATATCTGATAAAATTATTCGGAGTATTGGGATCAGCAGTCCAGGTAACAGTTCCTGAGGTAAGAGTTGTAGTAGACACCTGCACGCCGGTGGGAGCATTGGTATCACAGTAAAATAAAGATTGGCGTTCTTCTTCTATTTTGTGAGTTGCCTGAAAGTTGGATATTCCCAAAATAAAAGAGAATACAAAAAGTAGTTTTTTGGTCATGTTTATTAGTTTTAAAATTTTCTTGAAAAATAGGGTATTTTTTCAAATATAGCTTAGACTTTCTTCATATAGCATTGTATTTTTTAATATATTTGATAATAAAGTGTAAAACACACAGAAACTTCATGCTTTTAATATGTTCAAAAGTATTTCTACTCTCTGGATTTTTTATAAAAAAATAATAATTCCCACCTTGATATTTTCTTTATTAGCTTCTTGTTTATCCTCTTTCAGTATTGAGAATTTTGGATTGAGTTTTCTTTTAATATCTCCTGTCCTTCATTACTTTATATATGAACTCCGGTTTAAAAACGAATATTACTTTTATGCCAATTTAGGATTTTCCAGAAGTTTCCTTTGGGGATTCACGGTATTTGTCTGTGTAATGGTCAAAATAATAACAGGAATTTTATGAGTAAGCTTCATATTGACAGCATAACCAAGTCTTTTAAAGATCATAATATCCTGCAAGATATTTATTTAGGATGTGAAACCGGGCAGATTATTGGAATTCTGGGCAGAAATGGTGTTGGAAAATCAACATTATTAAAAATTATTTTTGGAACTGTCAGTAGTGATACTCAGTTTATAAGATACAATGACAAAGTTCTGAAAAGTATTTCCGATAGAAAAAACAGAATTGCTTACCTGCCACAGGACATTTTCTTGCCGAAATACAATACCGTTAAAAGCTTAATTCCTCTTTTTTGTAATAAGAAAAATACAGATCTATTATTCACTTCAGATCTGATCCGTCCTTTTTTGTCAGAGAAACCTAAAAATCTTTCCAGAGGTGAGCAAAGGGTTATTGAAGCTTTAATGATTATTTATTCTGAAGCAGATTTTGTTTTACTGGATGAACCCTTCCATAGCCTTTCTCCGAAAATATCTGCAGCATTGAAAACAGCGATCATTGAACATTCTGCGAATAAGGGATTCATTATTTCTGATCATAATTATCAGGAAGTTCTTGATATTTCAGACCGAATATATCTTCTGCGTGAAGGCTATCTGAAACAAATACAAGATTTAAAAGAACTGCAGCGGTATAATTATCTTCCGAAAAGCATTTAATTTATATATTTGAGGGATCAAAAAATTTTCATGATGACTTTCATAAATAAAGCATTCTATTTATCCGCCTTCAGTATTTTATCCATTGCTTTTGTAAAAGGGCAGACTAAAGTTCCTTTTGGAGTTGTAAAAGCTGAGGAAGGATATGCCAACGTACGTGTACATAAAGACGACTACCGAAAAATTGTAGACAAGATCCGTATGCGTAAAGGAGATGTTTTTGTTTATGTAAAACCTGCTCCGGGAGAAACAGAATGGATCTGGATCAAATATCCGGAGAAACAGGATGACGACAAACCTTTTGTACGTTATGAAACTCTTGATAAAGAAGGAATGGTGAATAAAGGACGTATTGCCTATGTGGACCAGCTTCCTGCCTACACTCCTTCTAAATCTAAAAACGGAAAATCCCTTATTTTCACTGACAATTCTGACCCTAAGATTCCTACTGCCCAAAGAAGCAAAGTAGTGATTGATATTTATCCTTCCAATGCCGGATACCGTAAAAAGGAAAAAGATGCTGAAGGAAAAATTCTTACCATTGATAAAGTAAAACCATGGGGAATTGGGAATGATCTTCCTGAAGGAATGACTGAAATCAAATCCATAAGAGTCCAGCAACCCGGAAGAGGATCTGTTTTTGTACGAGAAGCCATTAAAAATATGTTCCAGCCTACCATGGATTTTGAGAACATTGGAGTTACTTCCCTTGACAACGATAATATTTTCCTTTATATGATAAACGGTTCAGGAGAAAACAGATACACTACACTCTGGACGATCAAGAAAGGAAGAGTAATCAGCCAGATTATTTACCATAATCCGGAATAAATTCATTATTTTTGCACCCGAAAAAGTTTTACACTTATTCATCACAGAAATTGGTTCTGCATCACTGCAGATTAAAAGGGAACCGTGTGAAAATCACGGACTGTCGCGCAACTGTAAGTAGCTGAAATCTTTATCAAAGATCCACTGTGCGAGGCATGGGAAGGAGATAAATGATGCTACAAGTCAGGAGACCTGCCTTTTTCTTAAACATGTAACTTTCGCGATTTGAAGTTGTATTGATCTGATGGATTGTTTCAGGAGTTCTGTAAGTTCCTGTCATTATTCTGTTGTTTTAATATCATTTCTTATCGCTTTAATTAATAATGATATATGACTACAGAAGAAAGAATTGAAGCATCCGAAACCAGAATCTTTAAAGCGGTTTTCCCTAATACAACCAATCATTATGATACTCTTTTTGGAGGTACAGCGATGCAGCTGATGGACGAAGTAGCTTTTATCACAGCAACCCGTTTTGCCAGAAAAAGAGTGGTAACGGTAAGCAGTGATAAGATTGATTTCAAAAAACCTATTCCTGCCGGAACCATCGTTGAGCTGATCGGAAAAGTTTCATACGTTGGAAAAACCAGTATGAAAGTAAACGTTGAAATTTACACAGAGCAGATGTATTCCTATGAAAGAGAAAAAGCAATTATAGGTGATTTTACTTTTGTAGCGATTGACGAATTCAAGAAACCAATTCAGATACTATAAATAATAAAGCTTCGGGCGGCCATTGGCCGCCCGAAATTTTCACCTTCAAAAACAACATATTATTTCTCAGCCAAAAATTGATTGAAATTCATTTGTTTTTTATTTACTTTTAGCATGGCAAAAAAATTATTTTTACATTGCTGTCACTAAAAACTATAGAAGAACCGATATTTCATGAAAAAGATTATTTTAATCATTACTCTTATCCTTTCAATTTCATTAAGAGCACAAAAAGACGTAAAAATTGAACTTTCGGAAAGTTACGAATTGGGAAATATTATTCTGGCCCTCACTGAATATGGCAGAACAGATCCTTATGATGTTCAGAAAATCCCACCGTATTACGATGAAATTATTACATATTTTGAACCTGTAAAAGATCATCCTCTGCTGAAACAAGTCAATTATTCAAGAAAAGACTGGAAAAAATTCTTAGGCTTCCGAACTGATTTCTATGCATTTTCTTTTGATGAAAAAGGTTTACTTAAAAGAGACTTTCCTTTCAATTCCTTTGGTCCTAAAGAAGTAGATGAAAATCTGGAGCTTATCAATGATTTTGTAAAGAAATCGAATTACAGAGCCTTTTATAAAAATCATCAACAGTTTTATAATACTTTAATTGCTAATTACAAAGAGTATTATTACATCAATGATACCTACGCATTCCTGGATAAAATTGCCGGACAACCTAAAAATAAAAATACTAAATCCTATGTTATCGCCATTTCTCCTTTAGTAGGCGGACAAAATTGCCACAGAGAAATCAATAGCTCATTAACCGTTGATTTTCCTGATATCGGAAAAGATCTTATTCTTGGAAATTTAAAAAATAATATTGCCAGGAGAATTCTTGATAATCACACTGTATTTTCAGAAATCGATCATGGATATGTAAATCCTATTTCAGAACACTATTCAAAGGAGATAACGGAAAGCTTCAACCTTACGAATTGGGATAAAAAATCAGGATACGTGGGAATAAATTCATTCAATGAATATATGACATGGGCTGTTTACGATTTATTCATTAAAGAAAATTTTCCAAAGGAAAAAACAGACAGCCTTTCAGCAATCTACCATAAAGTGAATATCCGACGCGGTTTTATTGCTCAGAATTTATTTTCTGAGAAGCTTATAGAACTTTATAAAAAAGAAAAGAACCTGGAAAAATTATATGTTCCATTATTAAAATGGACGAAGAAAATAGAAAACCAAATTTCCCAGCCTTCCGTTCTCAATTCCAATAGCAAAGACTTTGAGAAAGCTGATCTCAATAATATCGTGGTAAAATTCACAGAGCCTATGAAAAAAACAAAGACTCTTCAGCTCAAATTATATGAATACATTGATGGAAAAGAAACCCGCAATACAATCATTATCGTTAAAAATCCGGTCTGGTCTAAAGATGGAAAAGAAGTAAAATTCAAACTGGATACTTCTTATAAGAATTTTGTACTGGGATTTTATGTACCGAACAATATGACGGGGTTTTATTCTAAAAAAGGAATTTTATTAAATCCCGACAATTACTTATTACTATCCTCTTAAAACGTTTCAGATGATCTATAAAAAGACACTGCTCAGTAACCGGGCAGTGTCTTTTTAAATTATTTCAATACTTTTTCTGTTTCCAGGCTTTTACTCAATAAAAGCTCAAAAGCCTCTCCCATTTCATCTGATGCTCTGCTGATCGCATTTTCAAGCATATTTCGGATTTGTCTTTCAGTCACTCCAGCCTCAGTCCAGCTCTTTCCGGAAGTATGAGAATTTAAGATAAACGGCATGATTCTGTCGATCCCACACGCAAAAATAGCATCAGGAGTTTTCTCATCCTCAAATTCAAGCCATAAATTAAAAAATTCTGTGCGCAAAGGTTCATCCAGAATTCCAAAGATTTTCTGAGCAGAAGCTTTCTCTCTTTCAAACTTTCCTACCATTGCTTTTTCATCAAAAATAAAAGTATCTCCGGCTTCAATCTCCACAAGATCATGAATGGAAAGCATTCTTATTACTCTCAACAAATCAATATCCGCACGGTTTTTAGCATAGGGATAAAGAATCTGAGCCAGAATAATAATCTGCCAGGAATGTTCCGCCGTATTCTCTCTTCGGGAATCATCTGCATTATAATTTCTTCGTTGTACATTTTTAAGCGCATCTACTGCCAGGATAAAATCGATCTCTTTCTGAATTTTCATCTTACTTCTTATTTCTGTTATATTGATCTGATGGATATACCTTTGTTTTGGTAATCCATTTATTATTTATCTTTTCTTTAGTGGTCACTTTTACAGAGCCTTCAACACTCATATCCTCTTCTTTTTCAAAAACTTTATCAAGTCCTTTATTCGGAATTACGGCATATTCTGTTGTAAAAATATCACAACAGCCAGACTTTCCATAAGAAATAAGACGTTTACGCTGGGCATCGACATCAAAAATATCAAGACCGTTTGACCCCAGCTCTGTAAGTTCCTCGCTTTTTACAAACCCCATTCTTGTTTTGTTGAAGACATATACATCATAAGATGCCCCGCTATAATTTCCCATATTTCCGTTTCTTATGGCAACATCTTCCGTTCCATCGAAGTTAAAGTCATCTAGGATCACAGCACGTTGATCTTTCAAAAGTGGAATCAATTTCCCCTGGATAGGTTTTTTACCTTGTTCTGTATATAAAACCAGATCATCAGAAATAAAAGTCTGTACCTTGCTATTCTTATGATCAAACAATTCCACCGTTCCCTTTCCTCCACATCTGTCATCATAACAATTTTCTATCTGGATGACGGCATCATAGCTTTTTGATACATTTTTAACCTCAAATTGATATTGCCCGAAACTTAAAGGACCCAATAAAAGAAATACCGATAAATGCTTGTACTTATTCAAAATATTCATGGTAATAGTAAATGATTTAGGTGTTTTTTTATTTCTAACAAAAATACGAATCATAATAGCGATCTCAAAATCCCGGTATCATTATCTGTCAGAATTACCTTTTCAATAAGAGTGTATTCATAAATAAGAAGCTGTCTCCCGCTATCCGCTCATACTCCTCGCTCCTGCCCCAAAGCCATGGCTGCTGTGGGGTAACCGCTGCTATCGGGGCTAGAGCATGAGTGATAAGTGATAAGTGATAAAAGATCTTTTTTTCTGTCCAATTTTCAAAATTCTATTTAAAAATTTAAAAATTTTCAGACATTTTCTTCTAAAATCCGTTTTACTCAAAATTCATAATTAAAATTATTATACTGATTATCAATACTTTGAATAATTTATTTTAAAAATTTCACTACTTTGTATTGCATAATACCATTTTATTTACATATCTTTGTAATGTAAAATCGAAATAGGTACAACTAGCTAGGTTCCGAACTTCGAAAATTATATAACTAATTAACAAAACTTATCAAAGATGAATACCGAAAATACCAAAGCGCAAATGCGAAAAGGAATTCTGGAATTCTGTATTCTAAGTCTCATCAATAACCGTGAAATGTATGTTTCTGATCTTATTGACGAACTGAAAAAAGGAAAACTGGATGTAGTAGAAGGAACCCTCTACCCTCTTCTTACAAGACTTAAAAACGGAGAGTTTCTCTCTTACAGATGGGAAGAATCTACAGGAGGACCACCCAGAAAATATTATCAGATTACAGAAAAAGGAAAACTTTTCCTGGATGAACTTCTCAATACATGGAATGAACTGACAGCCTCAGTAAACCAAATCACCCAACAAAATTAAAAAACAAAGCTATGAACAAGACACTCTCAATAGGACTCGCAGGTTTTTCTTTTACCATAGAAGAACACGCATATATAAAGCTCAGCGATTACCTGAATGCACTGAGAAGCTCTCTGGATGCTTCTGAGGCTGATGAAGTAATGCATGACATAGAAATAAGAATGGTAGAGATCTTCAAAGATTCTTTAGGAAAACGTGAAGTGATTAACGATACCGATGTAGAAAAGGTAATCGCACAAATCGGAAGCCCTGAAAAAATCGAAGAACAGGAAGAAGCTTATTTTTCTGAAAAAACATCTACCAGAAAAGAATATTCAGGATCCAATTATACCGATAAAAAGCAACTGTTCCGTGATCCGGAAAAACAAAAAGTAGCAGGGGTTTGCGCAGGTTTAGCTCAATATGTAGGAATGGATATTACTACCATGAGAGCAATCTGGCTGGGAATCTTCGTATTAGGAATTTTTACCGCAGCCATTTCCTCTTCATTAATAGGTCTTTTATATGTAATCCTTTGGATCGTACTTCCAAAAGCTGAAACAGCAGCAGATTTCCTGAAAATGCAGGGAAAGCCTATGAACTTCGACAATCTTAAGAACGAGTCTAATAAATTGGTACAATTTGCCAATGAATCTACTCAGAGGGTCGGAGAAATCTATAACGAAAACAAACCTTACATCAGCAACGCGAGCAGCGGAGTTTGGAATGTATTCAAGTATATTGTAGGAGGATTCTTTGTATTGATGGCTGTAAGTAGCATTATCGGAGTATTTGTATTATTTGCCCTTTTCGCAATGGATACAGACTTCCCGGGAGCTAATGAAATCAGATTCTACATGGACGATCAGGGACTTGATAAAGTACTGGCTGCCATGATGGTGATCGGAAGTTTAATCCCGGCAATCCTTTTCAGCTTATTAAGCATCAAAATATTCTCACCAAAAACAAAACTGAGAAATATCGGATGGGTTGTAGGTGGTTTATTCCTTCTTTTAATCGGACTGGGAACTTACTTCGGAATCAGCATGGCTAAGAAAGATATGATCTACAGAGGAAGCAAGGAAGATGTAGAAAATGTTGCTATCAACACCACTTCAGATACAGTGTATGTAGATATAAAACAGATCAACATTCCACAGAATTTCAAAGGTTACAACAATGATATTTATTCAGATAAAAGAACAGTGTATGAAGAAGATTATATTTCTGTAGATGTAACCAGAAAACCAGATATTAAAACACCTTATCTGATCATTAAAAAAGAAGGAAAAGGATATAACTTCCCTATCCAGATGACAGTTCCTGTAGAAATTGTGAACAACAAAGTATTACTTCCCAACTACATCAAATATCCGTACGAGCACAGATTCAGAGATTACAGCCTTGATTATGAACTTGTGGTTCCGCAAAAAGCAGTGGTTATCTCTATGAATAAAGACCGCATTCACATGGACGGAGATTTAGACGGAGATGGCATCAATGACGATGATCAGGACAGAGATGAAGACCATAACAATGTCCGAATTGAAAAAAATAAAATAACGGTAAACGGTTCCAGTATCGAATACAACTCTGATGACAAAGACAGCATCATTGTAAACGGTAAAAAAGTTCCGAACAACCAGGCAAAGAAAGTTATTGATTCTGCAGTGTCTACTATCAAAAAATCAAATAAAGATATGGACATCAAAATCAAAGACGGAAAAAACGAAATTTCCATACAAACTAAATAATTAACTTCAGAGAGTGGTAGAAGGTGTGGGTGGATGGCAACCGTTTGAAATTCACACCCTTCTTCTCTCAGAAAAGTGAAAATAAAACTACATTTAGTTTCTTATGTGAAAAAAAAGTTTTAATTTCGTAAAGCTAAAATTTAATAACCAAACAATCAAAAACACAGCCATATCATGATACAATTTGCAATGGAATTCGTAATGAAAATCGTAGATTTAATTAGCGGTTTGTTTTAAGAGCAATAATATTTCAATATATTTGTAAAGTATAACCAAAGTTTGGTTATACTTTTTTGTTTTTAATTCAAGAAATCTATGAAAAAGCTGTTAGGCAAAGCAATGTTAAAAGTATTAGGTTGGAAAGTCGTTCTTCAGGGCGATGTCAACAATCTAAACAGGTGTATCCTGGTGGTAGCCCCACATACCCATAATATGGAATACATTTTAGGAAATTTCGCCTATTGGTCTTTGGAGAAACCTTTAAAAATCATCATTAAAGATGCCCACACCAAAGCCTGGTATGGAAGTATCGTAAAAGGACTTGGTGGTATTGGGATCGACAGAAGCCAGAAAAACGATCTTGTAAATTTCGTAGCCAATCAGTTCTCCAAAGAAGATTTCAGTCTTGTGATTACTCCGGAAGGAACCAGAAGCTGGGTACCGAAATGGAGAAAAGGATTCTATCATATGGCTTTGGCAGCAAAAGTTCCTATCGTTCTGGCAGCAGGTGATTTTAAAAGACAAATTGTGTACCTGGGCTACACCATTCCTTATGAAAGAATAGCATCAGTTCCTTTTTCAGAAATCATGCAGGAAATTCAGGACTATTATGTAAAAAATGATATTGTTCCTAAAGTACCGGAAAACTGGAATCCTAATATTATGGGAACCGGAAATGAAACGGACAGCTTAAAACAAGATTAATCAATCATCATTTATCAATTATTAAAATGAAAGGTCAGACAAAAGAAGAAATATTAGCATTCATCAATAACTGGGGAGATGTAACTCTTGCCAAAACACTTGAAATCAAATTTATCGATATTGATCTCGAAAATGAAACCCTTACCGCAACAATGCCCGTTCTTCCAAGAACTCATCAGCCTTTTGGAATCATGCATGGAGGAGCAAGTTGTGTTTTAGCTGAAACCTTAGGGTCAAGCCTGTCTAATATTTTTATCGATGGCGAAAAATATTATGGTGTAGGAACCAATATTAATTCTAACCATTTAAGAAGCAAAAAAGACGGTATTGTAACTGCTACAGCACGTTTTATCAGAAAAGGTAAAACAATGCACGTTTCTGAAATTGAAATTCGTGACGAAAAAGGAATTTTGATCAACCATACTACGATGACGAATAATATCATCAATAGATAGTAAGTTACAACAACATAAAATAAAGAGCTTAAAATAAATTTAAGCTCTTTTTATTTTGACATCTTTAAGACTAGTAATACCTTTGTAAAAAGGAAAGTTACACTGGAAATTTCCTATAGTATTTCCGGCTGTTGATTTTCAAAATTCCTTCATAGCTCATGATTTATTTCAAACTTCCTTTCGACGAAAGATTATTGTCTGCAGACAAAAAAAATACTAAAAATGCAGTTAACTTTTTTTCTTATAATGGCTTAGATGAGATTAGCTTCAGCGGAGATATTTTTGAAATAAATCCCGCTGAATTTAACCAAACTTTGATTACCAGTGAAGTACTGAATAATGATACCACAAATTCTTCCGCTGAAACAAAAGAAGAATATTGCCGCACTTTACAGCAGGTCATTGAAATCATCAAAGAAAATAATCTGCCAAAGCTTGTTTATTCAAGAAGGAAGATCTTTACAGATTTTAATACAGTTAATTATACAGAGAGTTTTCAAAACTTATGTAATTCTTATCCCAATGCTTTCAGATATCTGTTTAATGATGGGAAAAATGCCTGGATGGGAGCTTTCTCGGAAGTATTAGGGAAGTTTAATAAAACTACTCACGAGTTTGAAACTATGGCCCTTGCCGGAACTCTTCCGGTATCTGAAGAATGGTCTGAAAAAGAAATTGAAGAACAAAAGCCGGTTACCAATTATATTCAGAATATTCTGACAAATTATTCTGACAACATAGACCAGTCAGAAACATATGACCATATTTCCGGTAATATCAAACATTTACGAACAGATTTTAAGACCAATATAAAGCCTGAAGATCTTGACAGAATTATCAAGGATCTGCACCCTACTCCTGCAGTCTGTGGTATTCCCAAAGATTTTTGCAATGAGAATATCCGTAAATATGAAAAATTTCCCCGTGAATTTTATGCCGGCTATATCAAGGTTGAAACGGATGAGAGTATTCTGTACTATGTCAATCTGCGTTGTGCAAGACTTTATAAAGACTCAGTCCATGTTTTTGTAGGAGGCGGAATAACAGCTCAAAGTAATCCGGAAAAGGAATGGAGAGAAACAGAACTGAAGTCTGAGGCGATATTGAAAAATCTATTTTTTACCTAGTCGTATTTTATTGTTTTCAATTTTTGTAATAAGCCCTTTTTTTCCTTTTACATCAACTTTCTTATAAATATTAGAAAGGTGTGTAGAAACTGTTTTTTCAGAAATATTTAATTTACTGCCTATTTCAACATATTTAATATTCTTATTCTCAATTATTAAATTAACTATTTCAGTTTCTCTTTCTGTAAGGTCGGATAGGAAACCCCAGTTTCTTCCTTTTCCCTCATAAAAAAAATATTCTATTCCTATAAAAAAATAACCTATCGTAAATAAACTCTGCTCTATTGATTGATTATCTCCCAATAATAACATCGTAGCCGGAACAGATACAACACTGAAAAGACCTAATAATCCAGCAACAGCATGAAATTTTCTAAACTGATCATAAAATCCTAAACAATCTTCAGTTTTATTCTTATAGATGATATAAATAAGAAATAAAATAAAACAAACAGGAATAATCAGAAAAAACTTACGAGATATTTCAAGATTTCCTGTAATTACATAAGGAATAATAAAACCGACAACTAAATTTACAGAGAGACAAATAATGACATAATTAAAATGCAAATAGTTTTTAAAAGTCAGACTGTAATATTTTGACAAAAAATAAATATAATATCCAATTGTTATAAAACCTATCGTATATGCTATTACATTTTGCGATAAAATATTAATATCAAAGTTTTTATCTGGTAAAAGTCCAGAACTTACATTATTCACAATGACGGCAAATGTTAATAATAAAAAATGAAGATCAAAACTTTTATTGCCCTCTTTAGCAGAAATTCTTATTAGTGCAAATCCTAATATTAAGATCAGTAAACATATGTATATAAAAGTAATAATATGAATTTCAGTGCCAAACATCACCTATAAATATTTTATCAGAAAATAAAATCTGAAGCCAAAATCTTCTTCATGATAAATTTTAAAACCAAATTTTTCATAAAAAGGAAGATTTATAATAGTTGATGTTTCCAAACAAATAGCTTGTTTCTTTCCTGAATAATAATTAATAATTTCACTCATGAAAGCACTACCAATACTATTACCCTGCGAATTAACATCTACCCCGATAAACCAAAGATGGATATAGTCAATATTTTTGGGCAGGTGCATTTGTGTCATTTTTTCTTTATAAATGACTTTTTTAAAATTATGTAATCCTACAACATTTTTGATAAGCAAAATATCTAACCAAAGCGAATAAAGAAAGTCTTTCTTTGTTTGCAGTGGATCTAATAATATACAGCAGGCATTATTTAAATCATTAAGCCAAACTTCCCCGTAGAGTTTTGCTTTTGCAATAGAATAATCCATAAGTTTTGAAATCAACACTTTTTCATTTTTTATTTTAAGAATATAATTCACTGACTTATTATTATAAAAAGCCCCACTTAGTATTGTATTTGCAATAGGCAACTCATTTTCTTGTATTTTTTTCATTTAAAATTAATTAACATGTTTTCAATATTCATCAAAAGCAAAAAAGTAAAGTAAAAAAACTTAAATAAAACACAAATAACTGAAAAACAAAAAATTACACCATTTTATTCAAGTACTAATTTACAAAAAAAGTAAAATTTTGCAGACATATTAAGCCTGAAAATCTATTTTACAAAATGCTAAAAATCAACAAAGTAAAACCCTTAGATTCTCTACACAGTGAAATTAAGGGTAAGTTAAGTAAGAAATTTTATGTTTTTTTTCAGATACTGGGTAAGTTTGAACAAACAAAATATAAATGTTTATTTTTTGTATGTGTACAGTACAAAGTATAAATATGATGCTGATCAGCAAAAACCTAAGCCAAGGATTATATGGCAATGTAAGTATTAATTAAAAAAAACTTAAAAAATGAATTTAAAAAATTTAAATGTAAGTGAGCTTAACGCTCAGGAAATAATGACTACTGAAGGAGGAGCAATGATCCATCCTTTACATGGTGTATTAAATGAAATCAGAGGTTTTTGGAACGACTTTATTGATGGTTTCAATGATGGTTCTGGAGCTAATTGTGGAAAATAAAAATCATAAAATATGAAAAATCTTAGCAACGCTGAATTAACTGAAATAAATGGAGGAGATAATTGTCCCGCCAAAAAAGACCAAGGTGTGGGTTATTATATTGGATATAGCATAGGATGGCTTGTAGAAGTTTTCCATTAACACAAATCTAATTAATCATTATTGGATACTGTAGGCTTTTTGCCTGCAGTATCTCTCTAATAATGGTTTTTGATTAAAACTTATTCCCATCATGATAAACTTTATAAGTGAATTATTTAGTTTTTTGAAAAAACCAACAGTAGCTTTTTCAACTAAACTGAAAACCAACAAAATAATAGTATATACTTTTATCCTTTACTATGTATTAATATTATTATCGGCTTTTTTATTTAAATACCTGGATTCTATCGTAAAGCTTCCTCCACATAAAATAAATACCAACGATTATCCGATTATAGAAACAATTGCTTTTGGGGTATTTATCGCTCCGTTCATGGAAGAGATAGCTTTTAGACTTTATCTGAAATTTTCTGCATTGAATATTTCAGCTTCTATAGCAATTCTATTAAATATTATAATATCAGCAGTAACAAATACAAAGATTTTTCAATTCAATTTATTTTCATTGTATAAAATCATTTTTTGCTTATCTGTATTTTTTATATTAAAATATCTGATCAATAGAAATTGGAATAAGACAGAAATAATATTTATTAAAAATTTCAATTATATATTTTACACATCTGCAATTATTTTTTCTTTATTACATCTTCAAAACCTAGAGTTTAATAATTCTATTCAATATTTTTATATACCCATATTAATTTTCCCTCAATTTTTCTTGGGCTTGATTTTAGGATATTTAAGATTCGAAAAAGGATTTATCTATTCTTTTCTAGCTCATATTTTAATAAATACCCCTATCGTTCTATTAAACATTTTAGCTAAAAATTCATTACCGTGACATAAAAAGCAACAAATATAGATTTATCAATATTAAAATATACTTTCTTTATTTTTCGATGCATTTACCTGCTCGACAGATTTTTCAACTTATCTGTCCACATCCCAAAATCTTATGCTTTTTTTAAGATTTCTCATTACCAGAAATCAGGAACTTCTCAGACAATTCATTAATGCACTTATTTTACTTTTCGCTTATTCAAAACAAAAATACAGATGAAAAATATAATTTATATAGGAATTTTAATTCTTGTAGTTACCTTACTATGCACTTTACCAATAATAAAAGTCCCCATTTCCTCTTCATCAAGAGGAGTAATACGATCTGTGCAGGAGAACACAAAAATTTCTGCTATTGTTTCAGGGAAAATTATTTATAGTAAACTAGAAAAGAATAATCAGGAACTCAAACAAGGTGATACTTTGCTTATTGTAACAGCAGAGCAGCTGGATACTCAAAAGAATTTACAAAACAGCCAAAGCTCAGATTATTCAGCACAATTACAGGACCTAAATAAGCTGACAAGAGGACAAATTTCTGGTTTACAAACCGGGCAATACCAAAGAGAATTATTTGCCATGCAGGAGAAAATTGCTCAGGTACAAACACAATTGTCTTTAGCTCAAAAAGATTTTGACAGGGCAGCAACTCTTTACAATCAAGGGGTAATTCCAAAGGCAGAGTATGATAAATTTTTCTACAATCTTCAAGGACTTAAAAATCAGATTGCCGGAATAAGAGAACAACAAATTGCCCAATGGCAAGCGCAGAAAAGAGAAGTAGAAAGACAAATCCGTTCTTTAGGTTCAGAAGTGCAGCGTATTAATCAGGAACAAAAAAACTATATCATTACAGCTCCCATTTCTGGAAGGCTTGTAAAGTTCTCCGGAATACAGAAAAACAATTTTATGACGCAAGGACAAGAGATAGGAGAAATTTCTCCGGAGGTTTTCCTGGTTGCAGAATGTTTGGTTTCACCAAAAGATATAGGTTTTATTCATAACGGTCAGAATGTAAAATACCAAATCGACACTTATAATTATAACCAATGGGGATTATTGGAAGGCAAAGTTTCTGAAATTGATCAGAATATTAAAATTAATGAACAAACCGGAGAAGCTTTCTTTAGGGTTCTCTGTCAAATGGATAAAAACTATTTACAATTGAAAAACGGCTACAAAGGACAGGTCGATAAAGGAATGACTTTTACAGCACGCTTTCATCTCATTGACCGCACATTATGGCAATTATTATTTGATCGCGTAGACGATTGGTTCAATCCAAAATTGAAATGATAAAATCAAAGATTCCATAAGGCCAATAAAAATAAACATAAGCAGATGAAAAAAAATATATTGATAAAACAGCACGACATCAAAGACTGTGGTGCTGCTTGTCTTGCTTCCGTTGCCATCCATTACGGATTAAAAATGCCCATTGCCAAGATCAGGCAGATCTGTCATACTGATACAAGGGGAACGAATGTTTTAGGTCTAATACAGGGGTTGGAACAAATGGGTTTCAATGCAAAAGGTGTAAAAGGAGGTGTTGATGCTTTGCCGGAACTTCTATTGCCAGCTATTGCCCATGTTATTGTTAACGGACAAATGCATCATTATGTGGTCATTTACAAAGTTGGGAAAGATAAAATAACGGTGATGGACCCCGCAAGAGGAAAATTAGAGGAATACAAAATAGAAGAGTTTTCAAAAATATGGACAGGAGTGCTTATTCTATTGGAACCTAATGAATATTTTGAACAAAAAGATGAAAAAACAAGTCTCTATAAAAGATTCTGGAACTTAGTTCAGCCACACAAAAGTATCTTAATCCAAGCTTTATTAGGCGCATTGATGTATACCATTTTGGGATTATCAACCTCTATTTATATTGAAAAAATAACAGATTATGTGCTTATAGACGGAAACAAACGTCTGCTCAACTTACTTTCTGTGGGAATGATTGTTATATTGTTGTTTCAAATTTTTATTGGGGCCATGAAAAGTGTTTTAGTCTTACAAACCGGGCAAAAAATGGACAAACACCTTATTCTCGGATATTACAAACATTTGCTAAAACTTCCGCAGCGCTTTTTCGATACCATGAAAGTCGGAGAGATCATTTCAAGGGTGAATGATGCCGTGAAAATAAGAACGTTTATCAATGATGTTTCGATACAGCTTTTTGTCAATATTTTCATTATTATTTTTTCATTTGCTTTGATGTTCACCTATTATTGGAAACTGGCATTAATTACAGCATTAGTGATTCCTTTTTATTTTTTAGTGTACTGGATCACCAATAAATTGAATAAAAAAGCAGAAAGACAATTGATGGAGGAAAGTGCAAAGTTAGAATCTCATTTGGTTGAATCTATCACTTCTGTAAAGACTATCAAACAATTTGGAATAGAAACTTTTGCTAATAATAAAACGGATAATGCTTTTTCAAAATTATTAAAAACAATTTATGCTTCGGTAATGAATGCTTTATTTTCCGGCAATTCTTCAGAATTTTCATCCCGAATATTTACAATTGTATTACTTTGGGCAGGTTCAGGGTATGTAATTGACCGAGTGATCACTCCCGGAGAATTATTATCATTTTATGCTTTGATCGGCTATTTTACAAGCCCTGTATCACAATTAATCGGAATGAACAAAACCATTCAGAATGCTTTGATTGCAGCCGATCGTCTTTTTGAAATTATGGATCTGAAACGTGAGGAAAATACAGATAAATTAGATTTAATAAAAGAAAATATTGGAGATATTGAGTTTAAGGAGGTAAGTTTTAGCTATGGGAGTAGAACCGAAGTTTTTACCAACTTCAGCTGTCTCATAAAAAAAGGAGAAACAACGGCTATTGTTGGAGAAAGCGGCAGTGGTAAAACAACTTTAGTTTCTTTAGTTCAAAATTTATATCCTCTTAAAACAGGGAAAATCATGATTGGAGATTATGATATTAACTACATTTCCAACTATTCTTTAAGGAACTTAGTTTCGGTAGTTCCGCAGCAAATCGATTTGTTCTCTGGAAATGTGATTGAAAATATAGCTTTAGGGGAGGATTTTCCAGATATACAAAGGATTTTAAACATCACGAAAAACCTGGGCATATTGAGTTTCGTTGAGAAATTACCCAACGGTTTTCAAACGTATTTAGGGGAAAACGGAGCTTTGCTTTCCGGTGGTCAGAAACAGAGAATTGCCATTGCAAGAGCTTTATATAAAAATCCAGAAATATTAATACTGGATGAAGCTACTTCCTCTCTTGATACAGAATCTGAATTAGTTATTCAAAATACGCTACAGGAATTTAGAAATCAAGGCAAAACTATGATTGTGATCGCACATCGACTGAGTACTATAGCCAATGCTAATACTATTTTAGTGATGAAAGATGGACAGATTATTGAAAAAGGAAATCATAGTGAACTTATTTCTAAAAATTCTATTTACAAATCGATGTGGGAAAAACAAAGTAAAAATCTGAACTAACTTTCACAAATAAACTGCTTTTGCTTATTTTCAAATTTCTATATCAGTAAAAATCATAAAAAAACCTCCTTCAAAAAGAAAGAGGCTATATTTATATTGAAATATTCAATTATTTCTTTAAACCGATTCTACTCCAGGTATCCATTACGAAAAGCAGGATAAGACCTATTGCAGCAGCACCCGCTGAGAATGCAAATCTAACGTTATCTTCATCTCCAAGAATATCTGTCGCTTGCCAGTTGATAGCATAAAGATTGATGGTGATGAATACAATAAACAGTACTAAAAATACTTTATAAAACTTCTTCATGACTCTTAAAAATTAATATAATTCTGCACCAACTGGGCAAAATTTGCGGTGAATAATTTAATTGAAATTGCCAAAAGGATAATTCCGAAAACTTTCTGAAGGATCATCAAAGTAGCATCCCCAATTTTCTTCTCCAGCCATTTCGCTGATTTCAGCACCAAATATACGAAAATTGTATTAAGAATAATTCCGCAAATAATATTAATATCATGAAATTCAGCTCTAAGAGAGAGTGCAGTGGTTAACGTTCCAGCTCCTGCAACCAGCGGAAATGCGATGGGTACAATGGATGCAGCCTTTGCCTCGGTGGTTTTATTAATTTCAATTCCTAAAATCATTTCCAGTGCTATGACAAAAATCACAAAAGCTCCGGCAATCGCGAATGAATTTACATCAACTCCAATAAGCTTAAGAATCTTATTTCCTACGAACAGGAAAACAATCATAATAGCTCCGGCAGTAATGGCAGCCTTTCCGGCTTCAATCTGTCCAAACTTCTGCTGAAGGCTTACGATAATAGGAACTGAGCCTATGATATCGATAACGGCAAAAAGAACCATAAAGCTGGTAACAATCTCTTTAAAAGAAAAACCATCAAAAATTTCCATCTATTTGTAATTAAAAATTTCGCAAAAATATGAAAATAAACTGATTATTTGTTAATTTGTGAATATAAATTAACAATAGTTTTCAAAAGTTCTTCAAGAGCTTCAGCAGATTTCACAGGATTGTATTTTTCCATTTGAACTTTCTGCTGCAGTTTGCTGTATTCTTCTGCTACCAAAGAACCTTTGTGCTTTTCAAGAAATGTCTTAAACTCCGGAGTAGAGCTCTGAAAATACTGTCCTCTTACTTCTTCATCCAATTCTTCCAGAGTTATAAAGAACTTTTCATACTCTCCATTATCTTTAAGATTTTCCAGATATCCGAAATAATCATTGATATCCGTTTTCATCGATTCTCTGATCTCTTTTTCTGTTTCGGCTACTGAACCTAAAGGTTTCGATGGTACAGTTTCCCTAACTAATGTACGTTTTTTTTGCCAATTTTTAAATAGCAGATACCCAACAAATAAGCTGATCAGAATAGCTATATTGGTCAAAAGAATATTCCAGTGGAATTTGCTTTTTTCTTTTACTTTAAATGAAGTGGTTTTTAATACCGGAGTATTTACCGTCTCCAGAAGATTATTGGTGTATTCGTTTACCTTTTCTACGGTAGAACGTGCCTCCAGAATCTGGTCGTGAGAAAATGCATTCAGAGCCAGTGTTTTCTGTCCAAGGTCTACATATTCTTTACTCTCAGGGTCAAAGAAAGCAAATTGTTCTGTTTTAATTGAAATGGCACCTGATTTTTTAGGAATAATCACATAATTAGCCAGGATTTCTCCTTTCATTCCTGAAGTTCCCGGAGCTACTTTAGAGGTAATTTTCGGGGCAAAAACTTCATAATCCGGAGAGGCAGCAATTTTAGGAAGTTCCATATCCGGTAAGTTACCTTCTCCTGAAACTTTTACCACCACATTCAAAGGTTTTTTTGCTTCCGGTTTTTCCTTGGAAGCATTATATACGTTGACATTAAAGTTTCCAACGGCATTTTTAAAACATTCGGGAGCTCCTTCAGGAAGCTTTCTTACGTTGATTTTAACTTTATTGGAAACAATTTTTGTTTTATTTGAATAGGTATTTACTGAAGCTGATACACCAGGAACTTCCACATATCCTGCTTCATTCGGAAACACCATAAACATAGCCAGAACCTGTGAAGGCATATTTCCATATCCGGAAGGATCTATCTCAGACTTATCAAAATTGATAGGATGTACGTTGATATTATCCTGCTGTGGAAGATGGATATTTTTCACCTTTCTTAGGTTATCCATATTTCTTGAATACACTCTCAGAACGGCTATAGTAGGCTGATCCTGATATACATCCCGATCATCAATTTCCATATTCAGATAAACATCATTGGAAGTATTCGCAGCCAAAGATCTTCTGTCTACAATATCACGGATATTGACATCAAAAGGTTCTGTTTTATAGATTCTGTTATTTACGGTAACGAGAACGGAACCGATTTTTATTTTCCCTTTTTTCTTAGGTTCAAGGGCAATTCTGGAAACTTTCTGGGTAATTAAAGTATTGGTAGCCGGATCAATTACAGTATTGGTAACAGATCCGCTTCCTATAATATTAAATTTTGAAAGATCCGGAAGCTGGAAACCTGTTTGCTGTACTAGGTCACTTCCGTTAAGTTCAAGAACAATGGTCAGATTGATGATATCCTTACCCGCATATTCGGTTTTATCTGCATCCATAGATAGATTTACCTGTCCGTAAGTAATTACGGATGCCAAAGTAAGCAATATGTAAATCAATTTGTGCTGCATCACCAATCTTTCTCGTTGCTTTCAGGCATCGAATAAGAATTTTTGTTTAAAATTCTTCTGGCGGTTTCTTTTTCTTTTTCGTTTATTTTATCTAAGATCGCATTTTCAAGATTCTTAGGCATTCTGCCTTCATTATTTTGATCCTGCTTAGGATTGTCGCCCTGGTCACCTTTACCTTGGTTTTGAGGGCCGCTACCCTGATCCTGTTTTTTGTCTTTGTCGCCTTTCTGATCATCTCCCTTGTTCTGATCATTTCCGCCGCCACCTTTTCCTGAGTTATTCTGTTCGTTTTTTTGCTGTTGTTTTTCTTTCTCTTTCAGTTTGGCAATCTCATAATTTTTTCTGGTTACCTCACTGTGGGGATCCTGCTTCAAAGCTTTCTTGTAGTAGTCAGCGGCTTTTTCCGGCTGATTCATCTGCATATAAGCATTCCCTAAATTATGAAGCGCAGCAGTTTTGTCCGGAAGTGTTTGTGAAAGTTTTTCCGCTTTTTCAAACTCTGCTTTTGCCTCTTCATATTTTTTACTTTTATACAACGCATTCCCCATATTGTAGTGAGCGGTAAAATCTTTATCATTGGATTTTATCGCTTCCATGTATTTTGAGGAGGCTCCATCATAATCTTTACCGTCAAATTTCTGATTGCCTTCATACACTAAATTCCTATAGCTTTCCTGCCCAAACATGAAGCCTGAGAATGAAATGGCAACAATAAACGATAAAAATATAATTTTAGTATTCATCACTTGCAAAATTATTCCTTTATATGTTAAGAAACAGAGTTTTATTTGTTAAAATTCGGTTAAAGTACCTGTAGAATTTCTTCTATAAATAAAGGAATTCTACACATTAAAGTCTTTTTTTGGATTAAAAATATAAATTAAAAAGAAAAACAGAAGAGATACCGCAAGAAAATATTGATAATAATGATTGGCATTCTGCGATTTCACCATCGTTTCAGCACCTGCCGATTTTTTATTGACAGCATCTACAATCCTGTCCGGAGCTTCATTGATATTATTTCCATCAATATAAGTTCCGTCTGTAGATTCCGCCATTTTCTTTAATGCTTCCGTCTGTCTTTTTGAAATAACCGTACCTCCGTTGGCATCGGTTTTATATCCCATCAATTGTCCGAACACATATTCCGGAACCGGAGCACCTTCATCTGTTCCTACACCTACAGAAGTAATGCTTATTCCTTCTTTATTAGCTAATCTGATGGCAGCGTTATCATTTCCTTCGTTATCCTCACCATCACTCAGTAGAATCACTTTTCTTGATCCTTTGCTTACATTTTTAAATTTTTCAGCAGCAGCCTGCATTCCTTTCAGAAAATCTGTTCCCTGAATCTGCATAGAACTGGTTTCAATACCGCTGATATAAGTTTCTGCAGAATTATAATCTGTTGTCAGAGGCATAATAGACATTGCATTCCCAGCAAAAATCACAATACCTACCTTATCATTATTCATTTTATTCATGGTAGCCAGCATCAGATTTTTGGCTTCCGTCAAACGGCTTGGTTCTATATCCTCAGCATTCATAGAATTGGATACATCCAGCATAAAGATTACATTATTCAGTTTCTGGGTACTTTTCACTTCTTCTGAACCGTTCAAAAGGTCAATGATAGAAAATATCAGAAATAATGTTCCCAATAAGTATAATGCAGGAAAAAACTTTGTAAATCCTGATCTTTTTTCAAATAAATTCTCATGAAACTGGCTAGCGGCAAAAATTTCTCTTTTTTTATTTCTCCATTGTAAAAAACGGATCAAAAAGATAGCTAACAGCGGCAGAAGCAACAGTAAAAATAAATACCAATAATTTCCTAAAGACCAACTCATCAGCTTAAAATTTTATAAAAAACCCATCTCAGCAATGCATCCAACACCAACATAGCAAGCGCAATCCAAAGGAATATTTTGAAATACTCTTCATAATTGTACAGCTTGGAAACCTTCACATCAGATTTTTCCAGTTGGTTGATTTCATTGTATACTTCTTCCAGACTACTGTTTGAGGTAGCTCTGAAATATTTACCTCCCGTTGTTTGTGCTATTTCTCTCAAGGTATTTTCATCGATGGTAACCTCTGTTTCGGTAAAGATAAGCTCTCCAAAAATGTCTTGCGATGTAGGCATCAGCGCATAACCATTGGTACCGATTCCGATTGAATATACCTTTATATTATTATTTTTTGCCAGTTCAGCAGCAAGCTGTGGAGGAATTGCATTCTGAATATTGCTTACTCCATCCGTCATCAGGATGACCACTTTACTTTTGGCTTTGCTTTTAATCAAATGATTCACTGCTACGGAAAGACCTTCCCCGATAGCTGTTCCGGGTTCAAGACCTGCAGAATTCAGATTTTTAATTTCATCAATAACAACCTGATGATCTGAGGTTACCGGAACTTTAGTAAAAGCTTCTGCAGCATATGCTACCACTCCTATCCTGTCATTCGGGCGTTTCTGAACAAATTTTACGGCAATATCTTTCAAGGCGGTAATTCGGTCCGGGCTCAGATCCTTCGCCAGCATACTTAAAGAAACGTCGATAGACAACATAATATCCACTCCCTTTGTATCATCTCTGTCCTGAGAAATAGTAAACGTTCTCGGCCTTGCCATGGCAATAATCAACGCAGAAAGAATGATATATTTTGATATTTTCAGTAAAAAAAGTATTCCTTGGATACTCCCGCTGTGATCCATGTTTTTTATGGTAGGAACTTTTATACCTTTTCTTTTATTTCTTCCAATATCTTTAATTAAAAGTGGAATAAACAGCAGAAAAAGCAGCAAAAACCATGGGCTGTAAAACTCAAAATTAAACATCCTTTCTTAAGTTTTCGAATTCTAAATCTTTGGATGATCTTTTCACAAAATCCCTGATATTGGCAAAATCTCTTTCCATTGTTTCCTGATCCGGGAATGTTTTGGCAAATTTCACCAGGTCTCCTCTAAGGAAAACATCTTCTATTATTTTTTCGTTGTCCTGCGAGATTGTATTATTTTTTTTCATGACATCTATAAGATCATCAGTAAGAAGTACATCTGCCGGAAGGCGATATTGTTTTGTAATGAAGGTTCTGGAAATATCAATCAGTTCCACATAAAACGAACGGAAGTTTCCTCCTTCAATATATTTTTTCTTTTTAAGAGAATCAAGCTCTTTTAATGTCTGATTGGTAGCCACTACAGGAGAACTCTTTGATTTTCTTCCCCATTTTACAAACATAATAATGGCAATAACCAGTGCAATACCAGCCAATGCTGCAAGAATATAAAACTTGTAAAGCTCCCAATAATCCTTAGGCTCAAGTTTCACCTGCTTATTATTCATAATGTCATTGATCTGATCTGCTTTTTGAGCCGTATTAATGACATCTATTTCATAAGGAATTGTTTTAAGAA
This sequence comes from Chryseobacterium indologenes, assembly GCF_002025665.1. Lineage (GTDB taxonomy): Bacteria > Bacteroidota > Bacteroidia > Flavobacteriales > Weeksellaceae > Chryseobacterium > Chryseobacterium metallicongregator. The sequence goes on from NZ_CP018786.1 coordinate 3,739,797, forward strand.
TTTTATCTCCTACTCTAAACTCCAGTTCAGGAATGGTAAATTTTCCCTCTTCAAAAACAGCAAATTCTATCTTTCTTTCATAGGTATTAGCCGTTTGCCCGATACTATCTTTCGTTTCTTCAAAATGGAAAGGTAAGAGTTCATTCTTAGCTGCTGAAGTAACCTGCTGCTCATTAAGGTTATCAATCTTTATGGTAAGATGATTGATTTCTCCCAGAGCGAGGGTTTTCTTTTCTACGTTAGAGGATAATATCTGTGAAAAAGCATTTGCACAGATCAGAAAAGATAATATTAAAAGTATTTTTCTCAATGTTAAAATAATAAAGGCAAAACGCCTTATGTTTTTAGTTACGAGCTCAGCCCGATGTTATTTTTTCTGAAAGTAATTATACAATAATTTTGAATAATCTGAGCCTGTATTAATATTCATAAAACTGGCAGAGCTATTGGCAAAATCTTCTTCCAGAGCTCTCAGTTTTTGTTTTTGAGCTTCAGCGAAGGTGTAGCGCCACCTTGCACTGGAAGTATTGGCCCATATTTCTTTTCCGGTTTCCACATCCATTAAACGGGCATAGCCTACATCAGGAATCTCATTATCTTTTTCATCATAAATCCTCATTCCCAACAGCTGGTGTTTTTTTGAAGCTACTCTCAGCATTTTGGAATCATATGCATCTTCAAAATCTGAAAACAGAAAAACCAGAGATTTCCTTTTGAAAATCCCCATCATATATTCCATTGCCTTATCTATTTTAGATTCTGCCGGAACATAATCTGCTGTGAGAATATTGCTGATAATAGAAAGAATATGTTTTCTCCCTTTTTGTGGAGGAATGACTTTATACACTTTATCGGCAAACAAGATCAATCCTACTTTATCATTATTGCCAGCGGCTGAAAATCCTAAACTGGCAGCAATTTCGGCTACATATTCTCTTTTCAGCTGAACTTTTGTTCCATAATCCATGGAAGCAGAAATATCTACAAGAATCATCATCGTAAGTTCCCTTTCTTCTTCCATTACTTTTACGAATGGCTCACGGAAACGTGCGGTTTTATTCCAATCGATTCTTCTTATCTCATCTCCAAACTGATAGGGACGAACTTCCGAGAAAGTCATACCCTGCCCTTTAAAGGCGCTGTGATATTGCCCCATTAAAGCAGCCTCCGTCTTTTTTCTGGTACGGATTTCAATCTGCTTTACTTTTTTTACAATATCTTTTATCTGCATAGACGAGTTCAAGGTTTAAAATTCAAAGTTTAATGTTGAGTACGGGTTTCTGGTTAATCTTTAAACTCAATGGATACGTTCGACCACTCATTGTCAAACTTTGTGTTGTATTTTTTATAAAAATTGATGGCAGGCTCATTCCAGTTTAATACCTGGAATACCATTCCACTGTAATTATTGCTTTTACCATATTCCAGTGTTGCATCAAATAATTTCTTTCCAATCTGCTTTCCTCTCAATCTTTCTGTTACAACAAGATCTTCAAGATACAGCCTTCTTCCTTTCCATGTTGAATATCTGTCATAATACAGGGATATTCCAACTATTTCACCTTCATATTCTGCCACGAAAGCTCCCCACACAGGAGAAGTTCCGAAACCATCCTGAATAAAATCATCCAAAGTCACGGTTACTTCGTGCAGCGCCTTTTCATATTCCGCCAGTTCTTTAATTAAATTAAGCATGGAAGAACAGTCTTCCAGAACAGCTTTTCTTATGATTACATCACTCATTATGGTGCCTGGATTTTTGCTAAAATTCTATTGATAATTTCTTCTGTTGAAATCTCTTCTGCTTCAGCTTCAAAGGTTAAGCCCATTCTGTGCCTCAATACATCTTTTGCCAATGCTTTTACATCTTCCGGAATGACAAATGCTCTTCCTTTTAAAAACGCATAGGCTCTTGAAGCAATAGCAAGGTTAATGGATGCTCTTGGAGAAGCTCCGAAACTGATATAATTTTTAAGTTCAGAAAGCCCATAATTTTCCGGATAACGTGTTGCAAACACCATATCCAGGATATATTTTTCAATTTTCTCGTCGAGATAAATCTGATTGATCAGTTCTTTTGCATCTACAATATCCTGAAGAGAGATTACAGGTTTTACCGTTGGCTGATGCGAAGTTGAAACCATTCTCATCACCTGTCTTTCATCCTCAAAAGCAGGATAATCTATAGTACATTTCAACATAAAGCGGTCGCTTTGTGCTTCAGGCAGCAGATAAGTTCCTTCCTGATCAATCGGGTTTTGTGTTGCCAATACCAGGAATGGTTTTGGAAGCTTCATTGTTTCATCACCAATCGTCACCTGTTTTTCCTGCATAACCTCCAGAAGCGCTGACTGTACTTTTGCCGGTGCACGGTTGATCTCATCTGCCAAAACAAAGTTTGCAAATACAGGTCCTTTTTTTATAGAGAAATCATTGTCTTTGATATTAAAGATCATAGTTCCTACTACATCTGCAGGAAGTAAATCCGGTGTAAACTGAATCCTTGAGAAATCTCCATGAACAGCATCAGCCAGTGTTTTTATCGCTAAGGTTTTAGCCAACCCTGGTACCCCTTCAAGAAGAACGTGACCATTCCCCAAAAGCCCTACCAAAAGACGGTCTACCATGTATTCCTGTCCAATAATAACTTTGTTGATTTCCTGTCTCAGAAGAGAAAATAAGTAGTTTTTTTCTTTTACTTTTTCCGTCAATTGGCGGATATCTTCAGCTTGATATATCTCTGACATAGCTTGGTTTAAAATAAGTGGTAAATTTCTGATAAATACTTGCATTAATCAACATAATAAATGCCATTTTTGAGTTAAAGTTTGTTAAAAATCCGGCATTGACAAGATATTTAAAGCTATAACGCTGAATTTCTTATGTATAAACAAATTCAAAAATTCAAATTAAAGCAAGCTATATCTCTATTTTCACTATCATTCACAAAAAATGTCACAAAATTATTTTTGCAACATTTTTATTTTAATCAGAAACTTGATTATTTAATTTTAAAGCTTAGTTATTGTAATGGTGAATATATTTTCAGGAGCATCAGTAGTATCTTCATACGCTCCGACATTTATAAAATATTCTGTTCCAGATACTGTGGTAATGGTAAGCGTTTCCGCAGCACCTCCGCCACCATTGTCTACGGTTCCGGTACATGACAAATTACTACAGCTGCCACTATACACGCCTATCTGCGGATCATAGCTACTACCAGAAGGCATTGTCGCTTTAATGGTATACTGACTTCCATCACCAGTAAACTTAAACCAGGTACCATCATTCATTCCTGTATCTCCATTACTTGTACATACACTTATATTTCCTGTGTTATTGGTTGTAGATACAGCGTCATTCTGAGTGTAACTGTAAGGAAATACGGATACCGTCAACGCTCCCGCACATGCATCGTTTACAGGTATTGGGGGAACAGTTTTAAAAACAAGTTCAGAACATCCTGAAGATTCTGTATTCCCGGAAACTGATGTTACTTTTAAATAATAAGTTGTTCCGGCTGTAAGCGCTGTGGAAGGGGTAAAGCTATTTCCTGAAACGGTCTGCTGATTAATAATATCAGAGCTTCCTGAACTTGTTCCCAACGAAACTTTATAGGATGTAGCCCCTGAAGCCGGAAGCCAGTTGAAATTGGGAGTTAAAGAAATATTCTGAGTATTATTTACCGGATAAACAACAAAAGGACATGCCGGTCCGGCACTTGGTGTAAGGCCTGAAATGGTAACCGACGATTTATAATCCGCCCTGATTCCTCCCGGAGGAGATGCAATATCCACTACTGCACGATCTCCTTTATAATACAGCGTTGAGTAAGGGATATGAGGGTAGACATGAAAAGCTTCATCAAAATTATTGATATCGATATTCGGAGAATTCTCTTTTGCTGCAATAACCAGATTATCAACATTATTATAAGCAAATGGTGTTGTAAAAACAACTTCAACTTTATTATTGTTCTTGGTTACAGCTCCTGTGAACACCTGAGTCAACTGTGCAGCAGGAATCCAGTCTGTACCGGAAGCAAAGGCTGTTTTTGATGTATGTCCGAGATATACGGTCCAGTTTGAAGATTCAGTAATTGTAGAGGAAGGATCCACATAAAATGTAAGGCCAGTAATATTGCCTGCAGCATTGGCATTAACTTCCTGCTTAGGATATATCTGCTGTACATAAGAATAGGAAAAAAAACTGCTTACAGGAGCAACACCAACATTTGGGCTCCCAATATTGATATTGATTTGGGCGTTCATTACCTCCACTACAAAAAACAAAGCTAAAAGTAAAATTCTTTTCATTATTAATAACATTAATCTGGTATACCATGCTAATTTAATAATAAATACTTTGATTCTAGCAATAAAAAAAATATTTCATCATACAATTTAACACAAACATATATTAAAATCAAAAACAATCAACAATCAACAATAAAATAACCACAAAACATAAAAATAAAATAAACTAAAGGTAATTTTGATATACATTTCATATATTTACACTAAACATCCATAACATGTATAAAAGACTACTCTTTTTCAGTTTTTTCATTACCCATCTCGTTTTCGCCCAAACGACAATGACAAATATAATTTCAGATGCTGTCTATTATGACGGTTATGCAGCTACAGTATCCAACCCTGTTCCTGCAGGTTTAACCAGACTGACGAATGCCAGGTATACAAGAAAACTCACTGATGCAGAATTAGATGCTTTTAAAGCCAAAATTGCGATGCGTGTAACCATTGCCCCATTGTGTGATAATTATGACCGTCTTGGGGAAGTCTTTTTGGCTATGGTTCCTAAAAACCAAGCTACTTATACAATCAATGACGCTAATGTCAAAAGAATTGAAATAGGCAGATATATTACTCCTTTCATGAATAAAAACAGAACTCCTTCAGAAGTTCCTTACACTTATGATGTCAGCAATTTATACAGCATATTTCATGATACAGCATTGCGTGCCATGTATGATCTTTATATGGAATTGGATGTTTTCGGGGTTCCTTACGCAGCTCAAACCCAGGTTTCAGGCTGTGCAAACAGAATTGATGTTTTTTCGGGAACTCTTACCTTTTTCTCAACGGATACAGGAGCAACCCCTACAGACACCAACAGCATTGCACCTATATTAAGTTATAACACCCTTAATAACTATAACAGCACCGATATTGCCGGAGAAACCGTTAGAATTGTCACTTTTAATCTTCCAAACCCTGTTACCAATGCCCGCTTCTTTGTAATATCTACTCCTCATGGCGCCAACAGTGGCGGTGAAGAATATATCAGAAGACAAAACTACACCTATATAGATGATGTACAAGTACTCACCTATACTCCCGGAGGTATTTCATGTGAACCGTACCGTGTATACAATACTCAAGGAAACGGAATCTATGGTTCTACTCCTAAAACTTTTGCTGACTGGACCTCATGGAATAACTGGTGTCCCGGAAATTCTGTTCCTATCAGAGAATTTACATTACCCAACTTAACTGCAGGCAATCATACTTTGAAACACACAATTCCAACAGCAGTTTTCAATCAACAGCAGGGATATGTCATGTTATCAGTTTATATGCAGGGGAAAAGCAATACAGCTTTGAATGTAAAAGAGATCAAAACAGTAGATGTGAATATTTACCCCAACCCTACTTCTGACTTTGCCAATGTAAAATCAAAAGTAGAGGTCAGCTCAATAAGTCTTTTCAATATAGAAGGAAGAAAACTTTCCGAAACTTACAAAGAGAACAGAATAGATCTTTCCTCATACAGCACAGGAGTCTATTTTTTACATATTGTTTTAAAAGACGGAACTACCTTTAAACACAAAATCATAAAAAAATAACGGGACATATCTTTTGAAATAAAACAATAAAAACCCTCTCTGAAACTTCACTCAGGAGGGTTTTTCTATTGATCATCATATAAAATTAAATGTAAAAAAACATTCTGATATCAATAAAAACCAATTAAAAAAACAACCTTAATTCACTCTTTTTTCCAATAGTTAAAAAATTTTAACTTTAATCCTCTAGTCAAAAAAATTGTCATTTCCAGTTTATTAAACTATTTTTGGTGATTAAAAATTTTGCAAAATGAATTATCATTTTCAAGCACACAGACAAGTAAGAAAGAACCTTTTAGATATCCTTCAGAATACATCTCATGAAGATTTGATTCTGATTCCGGATGGTTTCAACAACAATATTTACTGGAATATTGCACATACCGTTGCTACACAGCAGCTATTGCATTATTACCTGAGCGGAAATCCGTTCCGTATCGACAAATATTGGATTGAAACTTACAAGAAAGGAACTTTACCCAACTTAGATGTTCAAAAATCTGAAGTGGAAGATTTAGAATTTTTGCTTACAGAAACTTCAAAGATTTTAATGAAGGATTATGACAGTGATTTCTTCTCAGATTACACTCCTTACACCACAAGTTTCGGAATGGATCTGAAAAGCATCCAGGATGCCATTATCTTTAACAATATGCACGAAAGCCTTCACTACGGATATGTGATGGCGCAGAAAAGAGCAATTTTAGGAGAGAAAGGGAGATAGTGAATCTTGCTGTGCAAATCAATGGTCAAATGTGAATATATGCACATCAGAATTGACTTACAGCGTAAAATTCACGATTGACAATTCACTCTATAACTATATAATAAATTTTCAATGAAAGACGATTTTATTTTCGGGCTGCGTCCCGTGATTGAAGCAATTGAAGCGGGAAAAACGATTGACAAGATCTTTGTGCAAAATGCACTTCAGGGTCCTATTTATGCTGAATTAAAAGCCATTTTAGCGAAAAATAAAATCCGTCCCAACTATGTTCCGGTTGAAAAACTGAACCGTTTTACAAGAAAAAACCATCAGGGTGTGGTAGCTTTTATTTCGGATGTACCGTTTCATAAAGTGGAGGATATTGTTCCACAATTATTTGAACAGGGAAAAACACCTTTTCTTTTGATTCTGGACAGACTTACTGATGTAAGAAACTTCGGAGCCATCTGCAGAACGGCAGAATGCGTAGGTGTTGATGCTATAATCATTCCGGAAAAGGGTGCGGCTCCTATTAACTCTGATGCGATAAAAACTTCTGCAGGTGCTATTTACAATATTAAAATATGTAAGGAAAATAACCTGGCTCATGCTGTGGATTTTCTTCAGCAAAGTGGAATTTCCGTATATGCAGCCAGTGAAAAAGCTCAGAAATTAATCTATGATGTTAATATGACTGAGCCATGTGCTATCGTTATGGGAAATGAAGAAACCGGAATTTCTAAAGAAGTATTACATCATGCTGATGAAAAAATAAAACTTCCTATTGAAGGAAAAACTCAATCCCTGAATGTTTCTGTAGCATGTGGAGCGATTTTGTATGAAGCGGTAAGACAGAAAATGTCCGTGGTACCTAATCCATAAACCATGAAAATACAATCACTTTTACCATTATTTTTTGTGCCGTTAGTTTTTAATGCACAGACGAAAAATGTAGCTACAGACAACCGTCTTACGACTGATCTTGATAAGATGGTTCAGAAAGAAGCTCTCGCTTATATGCAGAATCCTGCCCGTGTAGGACTTTCAATAGGTGTTTTTAAAAATGGTAAAAGTTATTTCTATAATTATGGTACAACGGAGATAGGAAAATCAGAACTTCCAACATCCAAAAGCCTGTACGAGATTGCTTCCATTACCAAAACTTTTACCGGAACACTTCTGGCTCAAGCTTTAGTAGACGGAAAAATTAAAATGGATGATGATATCCGGAAATATATAGGAAATTATCCTAATCTTGAATTTGAAAAGCACCCGATAACGATCGGTAATCTAACCAATCATTCATCAGGATTGCCACAGTTTCTGCCGGATCAGTCTGAAACATTCAAAAAAACAATGGACTCTGTTGCTATGGCACTGTCTGATTTTTATAAAAACTATTCAAAGAAAAACTTTTATGAAGATCTTCATCAGGCCAAAGTGGATTTTGTACCCGGAACAGAGTATAAGTATTCCAATGTAGGAACACAGATTGCCGGGGATGTCCTTGAAAAAGTATATCATAAAAGCTATGAAAACCTGCTTTCAGAGTATATTACAAAGCCACTGAAAATGAATCATACCATTATTGGTACGAATTCTGCACAGCTATTGACTCGTTATAACGAAAAAGGAAAGGTAATGCCCAGAAATTTCACTACAATCTTTGCTCCTGCAGGAGGAATTTTGTCCACTACGGAGGATCTGGTGAAATACATACAGTATCATCTGGATGAGAATAATAAATATGTGAAAGCATCCCATACTCCTTTTGTAAAAAGTAAAGGAGATGCTATTGGATTATATTGGAGATTGCACACCTATGAAGATGGTACCCAAACCATTTATCATACTGGAGGTACATTTGGCTTTTCAAGTGTGCTTCAGATTTATCCGTCAAAAAACATGGGAGTGGTAGTACTTTCCAATGAATCTGATGGAGAATCTCAGGGGAAGCTGCACGATATCGCAGATAATTTATTAAGAAATAGTAGTAAAAAATAAAGTTAAAAAATCAAATGAAGAACATTGCAGCGCTTGCGCTTATATCATCAATAGCCCTTGTATCTTGTAAAAAAGAAACAGCAAAAATAACGAAAGTAGATCCTAAAACCGGAAAAACAGTAACTGTAGAAGTTCCTGCTGATTCTGTAGCAAAAGTTTCAGAAAACCCTGCAATCAAAGATTCTGCGGGTGTGATTACACAGACTTTTAAACTTGAAAAAGGAAAAACATATCCTCTTACCACTTACCAGAGAGATGTAAAAACGATGACGGATCCTCAGGGGAAATCTATCACAGCAACAAGTGAGTCTACAGATGAAATGAATTTTGTAGTAGATGATATTAAAGGAAATGTATATGAAATGACCCTTAACCTTGTAGCAAAGAGAAATTCTCAGTCTGCACAGGGAAAAACGGTGGTAGTAGATACCAAGCTTCCTCTTCCTAAAGAAGACGATCTTAAAATGATCTGGAATGTAAACAAAGCACTTACCGGAAACAAACTTCAGATGAAGATGGATACAAAAGGGAATGTAATTTCTATTACAGGATTTGATGCTGTTTACACGAAAGTAGGTAATGCAGTAGGTACGCTTATCAAAGATGCCAATGAAAAAGCAAGCGTAGTAGCAAGTCTTAAACAATCATTCAACGAAAAGGTATTGAAAGATCAGTTCCACAAAAATCTGATGATTATTCCTAAAAAAGGAGTAAAAATGGGAGAAAAGTGGTCAACGTCTGAGAATGCAGACCCAAGCGGAAGCGTAAAAGTAACATCTAATTATGTACTGAAAAGCCTAGGAAACGGAGCTGCAGAAATTGCAGTAACCGGAGGTATTCCTAAGAAAACCGAAAAGAAAGCTCAGGGACCAATCACGCACAGCCTGAGCAGTGAACTGGTTCAGAACGGAACCATTAAGTTTGATGAAAGCACAGGATGGATTACCAACCAGAATATCAACGTAAAAACAACTCAGATAGAAACCATTTCAGATGGAAAACAATCTCAGTCTATGAAAAGCGTTTCCAATTCTTCGGTAATGGTAAACCCATCTGCTAAATAACTGAAGTAAACATTCAGGGTTTACAATATACTTTAAACCCTGAACTTTAAATTTTTTAAATTATGAAGTACATTCTTGAGTTAGTACTCACTGCCATTATTATTTTCTTTGTCTGGAATATTCTGAAAAGAATTTTCTTTAAGACATTTTACAGCTATCGTTTCAATAATGATAACCAGAATAACAGACAGCAGGACCTACACAACTCGAATAAGAATAACCAACAAAACCTTAAGTGGGATGCAGAAACTGTAGACTACGAAGAGGTGAAAGAGAGTAAGGACAAAAGGTAAAAATTCCAAGAAATAAAAGATAATAACCAGCATGGCAAAAAATAAAAACTTAATTTATATTGCAGCTTCATTAGTAATATTTATAGTTTTAGCATTTTTATATTCCACTCCTGTATTTTCAGGAAAACAGCTTTTCCAGCACGATATTGTGCAGTACAGAGGAGGAGCAAAAGAACTGCTCGACTATAGAGCCAATACCGGAAATGAAACCTATTGGAGTGATTCCATGTTTGGAGGAATGCCGACTTATCAGATGGGAAGCCAGTTCAAAGGTGACATCATCAAAAAAATCGACAGCAATCTGAATTTCCTGCCAAGGCCGGTTAATTATCTCTTCCTGCTATTTGCAGGTTTTTTCCTTTTGGGAATGGTAGTGGTCAGAAACTGGAAATATGCTCTTTTAGGGGCCACTTTCTTCGGGCTTTCAACCTATTTTTATATTATTATTGCAGCCGGACATAATGGTAAAGTCAATACCATTGAATATTTTGCCCCGTTACTGGCCGGTATTTTACTGGTGTATATCAGAAAACAATACATCTGGGGGTTTATTGTCACTACCCTTTTTATGGGTCTTCAAATTGCTGCCAACCACCCACAGATGACCTATTATCTGTTCATTGCGTTAGGATTCTTATTCCTTTCTGAACTGATCAGAGCTATCCAGAAAAAAACACCGATGAAGCATTTCCTTATTTCATCAGGAATTATCGCAGCATCATGTATTATTGGAGTTGGAATGAATTCACAAAGAATCATGGCTAATTCTGAATATGTAAAAGAAACCGTTCGTGGAAAACAAATTTTAAATAACGACAGCCATACTTCAGGAAAATCCGGAATGGACAAGGAGAGTATGCTAATGTGGAGCTATGGGCAACTGGAAACTTTAAACCTTTTTATTCCGAGATTAATGGGTGGAGGAAGCCAGGAACCTGAAGGAAAAGAAATCATGAACAGAGTTCAGGAACTGGTTCAGGAAAATGTAGGCTCACAAGCTGAAATGGATAGAATTTCCAAAGGTTTCAGCGGGGTAACCTACTGGGGAGACCAACCGGGAACTTCAGGACCTGCTTATCAGGGAGCTATTGTATGTTTCCTTGCCTTATTAGGATTCTTTTTTGCTTCGAAAAAATATCGTTACTGGATTTTGGGAGCTTCCATCCTGACTATTTTACTGGCTTGGGGAAGTAACTTTATGCCGTTATCCGATTTCTTTATTGATTACGTACCGTTCTATAATAAATTCAGAGCTCCTTCTTCAATCTTAGTTGTAGTAGAATTGTTATTCCCATTAATTGCCATTCTGGGATTATACAGATTCTTTACAGATGAGAAACTGACCGAAGAATACAAACAAAAGACCCTTCTTTATGTAGGAGGTGGAACGTTAGGATTTTTATTGATTCTTTTAATCTTTGGAAAGTCATTATTAGGCTTTGCTACAGAAAGTGAAAAGACCTACTTCCCTCCTTTCTTACTTGATTATCTTGTAGATGAAAGATATAAACTATTCAGAATAGATGCCATAAAAGCATTCATTTATGTAGCCATTACTGCAGCTGCGTTATTCTTAACTTTAAAGAAAAAGCTGAACCAGAATATTGCTTTGGTAGTGATTGGACTTGTAAGTTTATTCGACCTCTGGACGGTAAACAAACGTTATCTGAATGACGAAAACTATGTAGATAAAATCTTCGCAGAAAATCCTTTCCAGACAGAAAGCTCAGACCTGTTGGCTGAAAAAGTGCAGGGAAATCCAAATCTGGAGTCTATTTTATCCAATGTCAACATCAACAAAACATTGGAAACTATCGCTGAAAAAGATAAAACGCACTACAGAATTTACAACCAGACATTGGGAGTAACCAGCGAAACCAATACCTCATACTTTAAGGCTTCCATTGGAGGCTATCACGCTGTAAAATTAAGAAGATACGATGATGTATTGAATGAGTACATCAATAGTATTGACAGTGTAAAAACACCTAATGTATTAAATTTACTGAATGCAAAATACATGGTTTTCGGAGGTCCTGAGCAGCCACAGGTTGTTCCTAATCCTAAAGCCAACGGAAATGCATGGTTTGTAAGTGATTTAAAATTTGTAGATACTCCTAATCAGGAAATTAAAGCTATCGGAAGTATTGACAACAAAAAAACAGCTGTCATTGCTTCATCTGACAAATCATATTTTGATAACAAACCTGTTCAGGCAGATTCTACAGCATTTATCACTCTTACAAAATACCAGCCTAACGAACTTGAATTTAAATCTCAGTCTAAGACTCCTCAATTGGCTGTATTCTCTGAAGTGTATTATCCTCACGGATGGAAAGTATTGGTAGACGAAAAAGAAGTTCCGTACATCAAAGCAGATTACTTACTTCGTGCAGTACATGTTCCGGCAGGAAATCACCATATCAGAATGGTTTTTGAACCTGAAGTGATTGAAAAAGGAAAATGGCTTTCGCTTCTTTCATTCGGATTATTTATCCTGTTGGCTGCATTTGGAATTTTCTGGATGAATAAAAACAAGAAAAAAGAAATTGTAGCAGAACAAAAAGCTTAAATAGTATAATAAGGTTTTTAAATAATATTACGAATGTTATTCTTCACTACGCTTCTGCTTCGTTCAGAATGACATAGGAATCAATTAAAAATGGAACAGAAGAAAATATTGATTATCACCTATTACTGGCCTCCTGCGGGAGGTCCTGGTGTTCAAAGATGGCTGAAGTTTGCAAAATATCTACCTGATTTTGGTTGGAAACCGATCATCTATACTCCGGAAAATCCAAGCTATCCATTGCTGGACGAAACATTGATGAAAGATGTTCCGGAAAACATCGAGATGGTAAGAACCAAAATCTGGGAACCTTATCAGCTTGCTGAAAAACTGAATAAAAGCAATAAAAAATTCAAAGCAGGACAATTTGATGTAGGTAAAAATCAAAGCTGGAAATCCAAACTTTCGATTTGGGTAAGAGGTAATTTTTTCATTCCTGATGCCAGAGTTTTTTGGGTAAAACCATCCGTTACATTTCTGGAAAAATACCTGAAAGAAAATAAAATAGATACAATCGTTACTTCCGGCCCACCTCACTCACTTCATCTGATTGGTTTGGGACTTAAAAGCAAAATGCCAGATCTGAAATGGATTGCCGATTTCCGTGATCCATGGACAGAAATTTCTTATTATAAGCATCTGAAATTAACCAAAAGTTCAGATAAAAAACATCGTCAATTGGAAAGTTCTGTATTTAAGAATGCAAATATCACTTTGGCTACAAGTTATACTGATGCTGAAAATTTCAGAAAAGCAGGAGCTAATGCAGTTTGTATCACAAATGGATTTGATGAAAGTGATTCAGGCAAAAAAGTGGAAAGACAAAAGGGTGAAAACAAATTCACCTTAAGCTATATCGGGGTTTTGGAACAGTTGAGAAATCCTGAAAATCTATGGAAAGTACTCGACGAATTGGTGAAAGAAAATCCTGAATTTGCAGCTGATTTTAAGCTGAAATTTGTAGGAAGAATAGATGATAAAATCCTTCAGACTATAGAAAATTCAAGTCTGAAAGATCATATTCTGAATCTTGGGTATCTGGCTCATGGGAAAGCTGTAGAAGAAATGCAAAACTCAGATATTCTTCTTATCACTAATTTCCCGAATGATTCTTCAAAAGGTATCATCCCTGGAAAAATATTTGAATATCTGGCTTCAGGAAAACAGATTCTGTCTTTCGGTCCGGATAAAGCGGATGCAGCAAAAATTCTGGAAGAAACGCAGGCAGGAAAACATTTTAATTATCAGGATGCAGAAACTATCAAAAAGTTTATTCTTGAAAAATATGAGCTGTGGAAAAATGACAGCCTTCTTGAAAACACCCAGCATATTGAACAATTCTCAAGAAAAAATCTTACTCAGCAACTGACTGAAGTTTTGAAATAAAAAGAGAGAGAAAGTTAGAAGCTGGAAGTTTATTCCATTTCCCTGCTTCTAACTTCTAAATTCTAGCTTTTATATTGTCCATTGGTCATTCACAACAGCAATCAGATAATATTTACCCTGAAATTCTTCAAATACAAAACGAACGGTTTTCCAATCCATTTCGCTATATTTTTCGGTTCCTTTGATATAATTTTCGGTGAAATCAGCTTTAGGATAAATCTCTTTTAAATTATTCAGAGAATTCCCTCCACCTATAAATTTATTCAGTGAATATTGTGATGTTGTAAAATCTTTAGAAAACACCCACTTACCAAGATAATCATTGATTGTTGCTTTATAAGGATCCCCTGAACCGTCATGTGCGCCCCAGGTAAACAAGGTTTTGGTAGGCTGATATTTTTCAAAATCTGCTTTAGAAAAATGTTTATCTTCCTTCAGATTAACAAAAGCATACATTGAAAACCGGATTCCTTTTTCCGGATGAATCAAGGATGCAAAAGTTGCATAATCTTTAGCTTTCAGCGCTTTCAAAACCTCATCATTGGTTTGCTTTAAAACCGCTTCTTTATTAGGATTATTCTGAATGGTGTCTGTAGTGGCTGTTTTATTTTGTGCGATGGAATCTATTTCACTGGGAACAGGTTTCCCTACTTCTTTCTTACAGGCAACAACAATACTCATAGCGAAAACCGCAATCAATAATTTTTTCATATTTTACATTTTGAAATTGGTAAAAAACACCAAAACTGATGCCAAGCAGTAAATGATGTAAAGAGATAAAGACTATGAGACTTGATGGGTTTTGCCTTCTCATTTTAAAAATTACATCGTACATTTGTTAGATGGAAATGTTGGATATTCTGATTATCGGGGCCGGACCCATCGGTTTGAACTGTGCCCTTGAAGCTCAAAAAAACAATCTCAGTCATATAATTATAGAAAAAGGAACTATTGTCAATTCACTATACAATTACCCTTTATATATGCGTTTCTTCTCTACTGCAGAAAAACTGGAAATTGACGAAGTGCCATTTATTTCTACTGCTCCAAAGCCTGGAAGACAGGAAGCTCTGGAATACTATCAGGGCATTACAAGACAAAAAAATCTGAATATCAATCTTTATGAAAGAGTTTTGAATGTCCTGAAAAAGGATGAAATATTTGAGATCAAAACTACCAAAGCAATCTATCAGGCTAAAAATGTAGTTATTGCTACCGGATTCTATGATATTCCCAATCTCATGAATATCCGAGGCGAAAATCTTCCAAAAGTTAAGCATTATTATACAGAACCTTATCCATATGCAAAACAGAAAATTGTTGTTGTAGGATCAAGCAATTCGGCTGTAGATGCAGCATTAGAAACCTACAGAAAAGGAGCTGAAGTAACCATGATTGTCCGTCATGCTGAGATTTCAAAAAGTGTAAAATATTGGGTAAAGCCAGATATAGAAAACAGAATTGCAGAAGGCAGCATTAAGGCTCATTTTAATGCAGAAATGATCGAAATTAAAGAAAATTCTGTGATTTTTAAAGATGAGAAAGGAGAAACACACGAAGTTGAAAATGATTTCGTACTGGCTATGACGGGTTATCTTCCGGATTTTGATTTTCTTAGAAATTCAGGGATTGAACTTCATGGAGATTGTATGAATCCTTTTTACCATCCTGAAACCATGGAAACCAATATTTCTAATCTCTATCTTGCAGGAGTAGTTTGCGGAGGAAAAGACACTCACCTCTGGTTCATTGAAAATTCCAGGGTTCATGCGAATATGATCATCAATTCGATTATTTCAAAATTTTAATCGTAAACGACTAAGATATATTAAAAAGGCTTCGGGCAATTTCTACGAAATTGCCCGAAGCCTTTTATTTTAAAATTCATCAATCAAAACCATTATATCATCTCTTCTTCAGCTTTATTTTTATCTTTAAGCATCCACGGAATGATAAAATAAAAACCAATGGCAATAAATACGGCAAGCAGTCCGGTTCCGATCCATAATACATTGAATCCTAATTTTTCGGCAATGAGTGTTCCTATATAAGGTGTAATGATAAATGCAATGGAAAATGATATCCCGTTCAATCCCATGTAAGCCCCTTTATTGTGCTCTCCCGAGCGTAATGCTGTAATTGTAGACATAAATGGAAGTGTCCATATTTCTCCTACACAAAGTAAGGTCATAGACAGCACAAGGGTAATCATACTGTAATCAAACGCCAGCATTGCATAGGAAATACCACACAGGAAAGTCCCGAACAGCATTGTAAAAGCTAAAGTAAAATATTTCTCAGCGATTTGTACCAGTCCCATTTCAAGCAGTACGATCAGAAAACCGCTATATCCCAAGATATATCCAATGTTTTGCTGACTTAAATGTGCTGTATCCTTATAAAATATCGTCAGAGTACTGAACAACTGGAAGAAACATATGGAAAACAACATACAGAATACACAGTAAATCAAAAATTTACCATCGCGGTAAGGCGAACTTTCTTTTTTAATAATGATAACTTCTTTTACTTTTTTCGCTTTCTCTTTCGCCAGTCTTGCACGGTCTTTGAAGAACCAGATATACATCAATCCCGCCAGCAAAGCAGCTAGTGCATTACTGAAAAACAGAAATTCATAAGAAATAGCTGACAAAATACCACCCAGCGCAGGACCAATTGAAAACCCAAGATTTACAGCCATACGGTTTAGAGAGAAAGCTCGGGTGATATTTTCAGGTTTTGCATATTTGGTAATTGCCACGGAGTTTGCCGGACGGAAAGTTTCACTTACAATACTTTGGGCTAAAATAATTCCTGCCAGGCCAGCTTCTGTTGTAAAAAGCGGAATTAAACAAAATAAAGGAACACTGAGCAATAAACTCAGACTCTGTACCCTATATTCCCCTATTTTATCCGTAATCATTCCTCCCAGCCAGGATCCGATAACGGAACCTATACCGAAAAAGCTCAGTACAATTCCTGAATTTTCAATACTGAAATGTAAATGATTGGTCATATAAACTCCCAAAAACGGAAGCACCATAGAACCGGCTCTGTTGATGAGCATTACCAACGCCAGCATCCAACTCTCTTGCGAGAGTCCTTTAAAAGAACTCGTATATACGTTAATTAGTTTCACAATAATATTTTGGAGGGGAAATTCGAAAGTGCAAAATTAGATAAAAATAACCCAAAAACCCTTGTTTAAACCCTGTTTTTATAAATAAAGTCTATAAAAACAGACCATCATCTGTATCCTTAAAAAACATTTTTTTTTTACTATATAAAACTCTAAGAGCTTTATAAAAATCGTAAATTGCAGTAACAACAGGTATTTTGAGCTAAAAAAGACTCTAAAACATAATAAAAACTTAACCAATACGTAAGAATGATAACCTACGAAAATTTGCATGATACCCTATCTTTTTACAGTATTGACTGCCGCCAATCTTATTATATTTCTTCAGGAAAACCCATTTTTGAATTTCCCAAAGCGCCTTTCAGAATGGATTATTATGCACTCTGCATTTGTACCGCAGGAGAAATCAATATTGAGATAGACCGTCAGAAATATAAAGTGGATGTTCACAGTTTTTTGATGGCAGCTCCTTCCACCATTGTAAAGTTTGGAAAAACCAGTGATGATTTTACGATGAAACTGTTGTTTTTTGACAAGAATTTTCTGATTAAAAATATCTCTAATCCTTTCATCATCGAGAAAATGAATCTTTTTTCCAAAGGTTCGTACAGCATTGTAAAAACGTCTGCAAAAAATTCTTCGCAGCTGCAAAATCTTCTGGATTATCTTGATAAAAAATCGAAGAAACAGGGAAAATTTACAGAAGAAATTATCCGTACCATTATTTTCAATCTGTTGTTGGAGACGGCTGAGATTATGGAACATCAAAACACATCAAATCCGGCAAAAGAAGAAGGAAAAAAAGATCTTTATCTGAAGTTCAGTAAGTTGATCAGAGAAAATATCAACAGGGAACGAACCGTTCAGTTTTATGCAGACCAGCTCCATGTTTCCAATAAATACCTCATAGAAATCATAAAAAAAGCAAGCGGAAAAACACCTCATGAAGTGATTGATGAAGCCTTATTGAAAGAAGCCTTTGTCATGCTCGGAAATCCTGATATAACGATTTCGGAAGTTGCATTTGAACTCCAGTTCAATTCTGCTTCGGCATTCGGCCGTTTCTTTAAAAAACATACTACGCTTTCCCCTTCAGAATACAGGATTAAAGAAAATATTCAGTCATGAGAATTTGGGGATAATAATTCTGAACTTGGGGATATATATTGCTTTGTGAATAGAGCTACCTTTATACTGTTAATTAAAAACAATACAAAATGAGTACGATCAATTCAAAATTCGACAAAGTTTTAAATGCCTCTGAGCAGTTTGGAAAAGTGAACCACGAACCGGATTCAAGTAAAGAAGTTCAGATTAACACTCCTGAAAAAACTATGCCTTTCTCCGACCAGATCGGAAACTATCAACGTAATAAAGGAATTCCTTTACAGTCTTACGAAAACAGTAAAATCTATATTGTAGGAAGCGGAATTGCCGGTATGTCTGCCGCTTATTATTTTATCCGTGACGGCCGTGTACCGGGCAAAAACATTATTTTCCTTGACCAGCTGAATGTTGAAGGCGGATCTCTGGATGGAGCCGGTAATGCAAAAGATGGTTACATCATCCGTGGGGGTAGAGAAATGGATATGACTTATGAAAATTTATGGGATATGTTCCAGGATATTCCTGCTCTGGAGCTACCTGCACCCTACAGTGTCTTGGATGAATACCGCCTTGTTAATGACAACGACCCAAATTATTCTAAAGCAAGACTAATCCACAACCAGGGACAAATTAAAGATTTCAGCAAATTCGGTTTGGAGAAAAAAGATCAGCTGGCAATTGTAAAATTGCTGTTAAAGAAAAAAGAAGAGCTGGACGATCTTACCATTGAAGATTATTTTTCTGAATCATTCCTTAACAGTAATTTCTGGTTCTTCTGGCGTTCTATGTTTGCCTTCGAAAACTGGCACAGCTTACTGGAATTGAAGCTGTACATGCACAGATTCCTTCATGCTATTGACGGAATGAAAGACTTCTCATGCCTGGTTTTCCCAAAATACAACCAATATGATACCTATGTAACACCACTCAAAAACTTCCTGGTAGAAAAAGGGGTACAAATCCAGTTTAATACTTTGGTAAAAGATCTTGACATTCACATCAATACAGAAGGAAAAACAGTAGAAGGTATTATTACAGAACAGAACGGAGAGGAAGTAAGAATTCCAGTGGGTAAAGAAGATTACGTTATCGTAACTACCGGATCGATGACTGAAAGTACTTTCTACGGCGACAACAATACCGTTCCTGAAGTGACAATAGATAACAGCAATGCCGGACAAAGTGCAGGATGGAAGTTATGGAAAAACCTGGCTGCAAAATCTGAAATATTCGGAAAACCTGAAAAATTCTGTAGCCATATTGAAAAATCTTCATGGGAATCTGCTACATTAACCTGTCGTCCTTCTGCTTTTACAGAAAAACTGAAAGAACTGTGTGTAAATGATCCTTATTCAGGAAGAACAGCTACAGGTGGTATTATTACCATTACAGACTCTAATTGGGTGATGAGCTTTACCTGCAACAGACAGCCTCACTTCCCTACTCAGCCGGATGACATCCTTGTAGTATGGGTATACGCTTTACTGATGGATAAAGAAGGGAATTACATTAAAAAAACAATGCCTCAGTGTACCGGAAACGAGATTCTTGCCGAGCTGTGTTATCACCTTGGAATGACTGATCAACTGGATAATGTCATAGAAAACACCATTGTACGTACAGCATTCATGCCTTACATCACTTCTATGTTTATGCCGAGAGCGATGGGAGACCGTCCGAGAGTAGTTCCTGAAGGATGTACCAACTTAGGCCTTGTAGGGCAGTTTGTAGAAACCAATAATGATGTTGTCTTCACTATGGAAAGCTCTGTGAGAACGGCGAGAATAGCTGTTTACAACCTTCTTAATCTCAACAAACAAGTTCCGGATATCAATCCGTTACAATATGACATCCGACATTTATTAAAAGCTACCCAGGCTTTGAATGACTATAAGCCTTTCTTAGGAGAAGGAATTTTAAGAAAAATATTAAAAGGAACTTATTTTGAACACATCCTTGTAAACCGTCCGGAAGAAAAAGAAGAACACGAGTCTTTCTTAACCAGATTTCAGGAATGGGTAAAAGGAGTAAAAGACTAAAAATAAATCTCATGGATTTTAAAAATATAACGATAGCAGGAAGTGGTGTATTGGGATATCAGATCGCCTTCCAGACTGCCTATCACGGTTTCAACGTTACCGTATATGATATCAATGATGAAGTATTGGAAAAAGCCAAAGGTAAATTCACTGCGTTAAGTGAAGCTTACCAGCAAGATTTGGGAGCAACAAAGGAACAACTTGATGCCACATTTAAAAATATCAATTATTCATCAGACCTTGCTGAAGCGGTGAAAGATGCCGATCTTTTGATAGAAGCAGTTCCTGAAGATCCGACTATCAAAACGGAATTCTACCATAAGCTGGCACAGGCAGCCCCTGAAAAAACAGTATTCGCAACGAACTCTTCTACGCTTCTTCCAAGCCAGTTTGCTGAAGATACAGGCAGACCGGAGAAATTTGTAGCCCTTCATTTTGCCAATGAAATCTGGAAGCATAATACCGGAGAAGTGATGCGTCACCCTGGAACTTCGCAGGAAGTATTTAATTCAGTTATCCAATTTGCAAAAGATATTGGAATGGTAGCATTACCTATTCAGAAGGAACAACCTGGATATATTGTCAATTCACTATTGGTTCCTTTGCTTGGTGCAGCTGTCAATCTTTGGGTTGATGAAGTATCAGATATAGAAACAATTGATAAGACATGGATGGTAGCTACAGGAGCACCTGCAGGACCTTTTGGTATTCTGGATGTTGTGGGAATTACAACGGCATATAATATCAATAAAATGGAAGCTGAAGAAACTCAGGACCCATTAAAGATCAAAGCTGTAGAAAAATTAAAAGAAGATTATATTGCCAAAGGAAAACTGGGAGTACTGACCGGGGAAGGATTTTATAAATATCCCAATCCTTCATATCGCGACAAAGATTTTCTGAAATAGAATCTTATACTTCAGATTTTAAACTATTAAGAAAGCAGGCCTTATTATAGGTTCTGCTTTTTGTTTAAGATTGATTCTCTTCTAAAATATCTGTTGGAAAACGCAAAGGCGCAAAATAATTTTTCCGAAACGTTTTAAAGCGCAAGGATTTTATCTCCGATAAAATTGAACACTGTTGATTTCTAAAGTTAAAAATATTGATTGATTAGATTGTATTACACTTGCTGGAAATCTTCGGTTTCCTTGCTCCTTAAATATTCACCCATGTATAAAATTCTTAGCGCCTTTGCGTTTTCCAACAAAAAAAGCAGAACTTCAATGAAGTCCTGCTTTATGTATTATATATTTCCGAAAATTATTCCGGTTTAAAAGAATCTTTTAACGTTACTGTACGGTTAAATACCAAAGTATCTTCTGTAGAATCCTGATCTTTTGTAAAGTATCCGATTCTCTGGAACTGTAATGGCTCTCCAACAGCAACATCTTTCAGGCTTGGCTCAGCAAATCCTTTTACCGTTGCTACAGATTCAGGATTGATGAAGTTTAAGAAGTCTACATCTTTTTCAGCGTCAGGCTGTTCCACTGTAAACAGTTGGTTGTAGATTCTTACTTCTACAGGAATAGCATGCTTCGCAGATACCCAATGTAAAGTTCCTTTTACTTTTCTCAAACTTTCTTCTGTTCCGCTTCCTGACTTACTCTTCTCATCATAAGTAGCATAAATGGTAGTAATCTCACCATTTTCGTCCTTCTCTACTCTTTCAGCTTTTATGATGTAAGCAGATTTCAAACGAACTTCGCCACCTAATTTAAGTCTGAAGAATTTATTGTTAGCTTCTTCTTTGAAGTCTTCACGTTCTATATAGATTTCTCTTGAGAATGGTATTTCTCTTGTTCCTGCATTTTCCTGTTCAGGATTATTCTCAGTTTCTAACCACTCTTCTTTGTCTTCCGGGTAGTTTTCGATCACCAATTTTACAGGATCTACCACTGCCATTACACGCTTGGCAACCTTATTCAGATCTTCACGTACACAGAAGTCAAGCAACTGGATTTCGATAAGATTTTCTCTTTTCGCTACTCCTACTTTCTCAATAAAGTTTCTGATAGAAGTAGGAGTAAATCCTTTTCTTCTCATCCCTGAGATAGTTGGCATTCTAGGATCATCCCATCCCGTCACTACTCCCTCAGCTACCAATCTTTGCAGCTTTCTTTTGGAAGTAATCATATAGGAAACATTCATCCTTGCAAATTCTCTCTGCTTGTTTTTAACATTTCCTTCTTCGTAAACCTGATCTAAATACCAGTTATACAAAGGTCTGTGATTTTCAAACTCCAAAGAACAAAGTGAATGCGAGATTTGTTCGATATAATCAGATTCACCATGAGCCCAGTCGTACATTGGATAAATTTTCCATGCTGTACCGGTTCTGTGGTGAGGCTTATTCAAAATTCTGTACATCACAGGGTCACGCATATTCATGTTGGGTGAAACCATGTCAATTTTTGCACGAAGAGACATTGAACCACTTTCAAATTCTCCGTTTTTCATCCTTTCGAATAAATCTAAAGATTCTTCAACAGGACGGTTTCTGTATGGAGATTCAATTCCCGGTTCTGCAGGATTTTTTCTCTGTTCAGTAATTACTTCAGAAGGCTGCTCGTCTACGTAAGCTTTTTCTTCTTTAATTAACTGAACGGCCCAATCGTAAAGCTGCTGGAAGTAATCGGATGCGTACAAAACTTTATCCCATTTGAAACCTAACCATTCAACGTCTTTCATGATAGAATCTACGAATTCCTGTTCTTCTTTTTCAGGGTTCGTATCATCGAAACGAAGGTTTACGGGAGCATTGTATTTTTCACCCAGACCAAAGTTGATGCAGATCGCTTTTGTATGCCCTACATGCAGATAACCATTAGGTTCAGGTGGAAAACGGAAACGGATCTGATCTCTTTTCAAACCGTTTGCCAAATCATCTTCTATAATTTGCTCAATAAAATTGAGTGATTTTTTTTCTTCTTCCATTAAAGTAGCTTTTATTTTTTTGCAAAAAAAGTTTCACAAAGTTACGGAAAAATAAGCTTTTGTAAAAGTGATAATTTAAAAGCCTTATGTATTGTATTTCAATATTTTTCACTAATTTCGGGATGCTAATACCATTTTAACCAATTAACCGTCATGGCCGTTTATATCTTAAGCAACCGGAAAATTATCCGGCACAAAGGCGAAAGAGTAGACTCTTTTTCCAATGAAGAATACTCGATTCCTAATTTCAGGATCGCCAAGTGCGATTTTGACAATTATAAGGAACCTACCGCACAGGTCAAAAAGAAGAAAGATTATACCAACAGAAATATTCTGAATTACAAGCTCTTTTCCGAACCCGAAAAACAAGGGTATGAAGAAGTCTTAGATGTTCTGTTAAATGAAAAAGGAATCAAAAAATCCTCTCTTACAGCCAATAATCTTGGCGGAACCCAAAGAATGTTTTATGAATTGTACAAAAATATGTCTTCTACCAAAGACAGAAGTGATGTACTGATATTCATCCATGGTTATTTGTATGATTTTGATGATGAATTAAAGGCCATACTTGATCTAAAAAAAATATTCATTGATAATCCGGCATCTCCTGTAGAGCATATCTTATTTGTCAGTTGGCCCGCTTCCGGCAGTATGATCCCTTTGAGTTATTTTGATGATAAGGCTTCCAGCATCAATTCCGGAACTTCTCTGGTAAGATTGTTTTATTTCTATACTCAGTTTTTAAAAGATATTTTTTCTAACCGAGATCTTGCTCCCTGCAATCAAAGAATACATCTTATGGCTCACTCTATGGGAAACAGAGTCCTTCAAAGTATGTTATACAGCCTTAAGAGAGAGAATATACTGCGCGTTATTGACCAGGTTCTCCTGTTGAATGCGGATGTGAGTTACAAAGTGTTTGAAGATTCTGAGGATTCATTCAATAAACTGCCATTATTAGCCAACCGGATTTCTATTTACTTAAACAGACAGGATATTATTCTGGGGGCTTCTCAGTTTACCAAAAATATTCTTACCCCAAGGCTTGGTAAAAATGGACCAAGTGATATTGCTCATTACAAAGATATTGTGTCTATCATTGACTGTACCTTTGTAAAGGATGATCTTCTCAACAGTCTTAAATATGAAGTAGGAAATCATTGGGGATACCTTTCCAGCTCGCAGGTACAGAAAGATATCTTTCAAAATTTAAACGGAATTGACAGAAATCTTATCACCAACAGATCAAAGGATAACGAAAATATTTTCACAATTATTTCTTAACAAATAATTAAAATAATTCTTAAAAAATGAACTCTGTGTTAAAATTAGCCTCAATTTACAGTATGGCACAGAGATTGCTAATTCAAACGTTAGGGAATTACAATTTTTTATTATGGGACAGATTAAAAAAAGGTTTTCTGATATATTAAACTATATCAAGAAAGCCATCTTCGTAAAAGATGTGATTTAACTGAGTAACAACCTCTAAATCAACAAAATATTCGATACACAACTACTACATCCTCATAAAGACCGGATTAAAAATATCCCTCACCTATTCTGCATAGGAAGGGATTGCTAAATTGAAAAACCGGAACCATTACCTTTAGATTTTAAACAATACAAGCTTTTTAGTAAAATTGTTAAATATTACTAAATAATTCCCCATGTGTTGTATAATTAAAAAAAGTTATCGACATTTACTTACCAATCAAATAAAATCAATAACATGAAAAATCTAAAGAAAATCAAAAGAGGAGAATTAAAATCCATCAAAGGAGGAAGACCACCTCTTGGATGCAACAGCTGGAATCCGGTTGCTATGTGCTGCAGATCATGGGCACCTGACTATTGTGGGCAAACTACTTGTCCAGATTCACCTCCACCATTATGCTAATTAATTTTTAACAGTTATATTTTGAACCACAGCAGCTCATTTCTGAGTTCTAAATCGGATTCAAAATTATTGACAAATAAAGCTCCAGTGCCTAAACCTTGAGGCATTGGATTTTTTTTAGTAAAGGTATACTGAGCAATAGCATTTAAGCCGATATTACTTTCCAAAGCTGAAGTAATCCACCAGCCTATATTCTGATTTTCTGCTAGAGAAATCCATTCATCTGAACCAGAAAATCCTCCCACTAAAGCAGGTTTTAGAATAATATACTGAGGATTTATCGTTTCTAAAAGTTGTTTCTTTTTTTCAGGATCAATAATTCCGATCAGTTCTTCATCCAATGCAATGGGAGTAGGTGTTTTTGCACATAGTTCAGCCATATCATTCCAATTTCCGGCTTTAATAGGCTGTTCAATAGAGTGAATATGAAGATCAGCAAGCTGCTGTAACACAATGACCGCTTCCTCTTTACTGAATCCACCATTAGCATCCACACGAAGTTCCAGCTGATCTTTGGAGAACTTTTCTCTTAATTTCTGGAGAATAACATGCTCAGATTTCCAATCGACACCAATTTTTAATTTGATACAATGGAAACCTTTTTCCAGTTTCTCCTGAATCTGTTCTTCCATATATCCAGCATCGCCCATCCATATCAGCCCGTTGATGGTAATAGCAGATTTTCCTTCGGTAAATTCACCAGGAAAATAAAGACTGTCTCCATATTTCAGATTCTGAACTGCCTGCTCGTATCCAAACCAGATGGAAGGAAACTCTTTCAGTTCTTCTTTTAAAAAAGCTGTATCCTGATTGATATTTTCACAAAGCCACTTCAGTTTTTCTTCGTAATCAGGTCGGTCATCAAAACTCAGTCCTCTGAAAATGGCACATTCCCCTACTCCTTTTTTTTCGTTTTCCGAAACTGTAAGAATATAGGTTTCTTTATCAAGCAAAACGCCGCGAGATGTTCCACTCGGGCGTTTAAATTGTAATAAATATTGTAAGTACGTTGCTTCCATTTATTTTACGCTGTCGATACGCATAAATTCTTCTGCTTTCTCCACCATTTCAATGCTTCCGCAGAAGAAAGGAATTCTCTGGTGAAGTTCTGTAGGTTCTATTTCCAGAATTCTTCTGAATCCGTCTGTTGCTTTTGCTCCGGCTTGTTCAGCAAGGAATGCCATTGGATTACATTCGTATAAGAGTCTTAATTTACCATTTGGAGCCTGTGAATAAGAAGGATAAATATAAATCCCTCCTTTCAGCATATTTCTATGGAAATCTGCAACTAATGAACCGATATATCTTGAAGTGTAAGGACGATCACCTTCTTCCATCTGGCAGTACTTAAGGTAGTTTTTTACTCCCTGAGGAAATTTGATATAGTTTCCTTCGTTAATAGAATAGATCTTTCCTGTTTTTGGGAAAGTCATGTTAGGATGAGAAAGATAATAGGTTCCCAAGGATGGATCCAATGTAAATCCGTTTACCCCATTTCCTGTTGTATAAACAATCATGGTAGATGAACCGTAAATAACATATCCCGCTGCAATCTGATTGATTCCTTTCTGTAAAAAGTCTTCCAGCTGCACTGGAGTTCCAGGTTCGGTAACTCTTCTGTAGATAGAGAAAATAGTTCCTACGGAAACATTTACATCAATATTGGAAGATCCGTCTAAAGGATCGATCAGTACAACATATTTACTTAAATGACCATTTTCACCGCATTTGATATCAATAAAATCATCATTTTCCTCAGAAGCAATACCACAAACAACCTCTCTTTGAGACAAAGCCGTAATAAAAATTTCATTAGCGATTACATCCAGTTTTTGCTGCTCTTCTCCCTGAACGTTTTGGTTTCCCGCAGCTCCTGTAATATCTACAATTCCCGCTTTATTTACTTCTCTGTTTACCACTTTCGAAGCCAATCTTATTGCACTTAGAAGACGAGAAAATTCACCTGTAGAATATTGAAAATCGTCCTGTTTATCTATAAGAAATTCTCCTAAAGTCTGTAATGGTTGATTTGACATATTTTTCTTTTTACGTTTTGCCCAAATTTCGGAAAATTTATCGCATTAAGAAAATTTAATTAAAAAAGAGGTTAATCACTGTATTTCAACTAAATACAAACACAACATAACATAATACCAGATCTTTATTGAAAATTAAGTCTCCAAATTTGTTACATCAGACTCGCGAAAAATTAAAATTATTTCATTATTTGTTGATTTTAAGGAAATCTTAATTCTATCTCCTCACTAGGCTATTTCATATCTCGTTGTAAATTTATAATTTTGACGTCCGTAAAAAACTCATGTAATTTTTTATCTAACAATTTTATTTTTAACAATTTAATGAAAATTTTCAAGTTTGGTGGAGCATCGGTAAAAGATGCTGACAGTGTAAAAAACGTGTCCATGGTTCTAAAAAGCCAGGGATTTGCCAAATGTTTGCTGGTAATTTCAGCAATGGGCAAGACGACAAATGAGTTGGAAAAAGTTGTAGAACTTTATTTCAAAAAAGATAACTATCAAACTGAGATTGAAAAGATAAAACGAAAACACATGGAGATTGCGGAAGGACTATTTCCTGAAAATCATGCGGTTTTTGCTGAAATCAATCTCTTTTTTGATGATATTGATTCTTTTTTACGAAGAAATAAATCTCCTAATTACAACTTTGTGTATGATCAGGTGGTAAGCTGCGGAGAAATGATTTCTACTAAAATTGTGAGTGAGTATCTGAATGAGATCCAATTTACGAATCAGTGGCTGGATGCCAGAGATTATGTAAAAACGGATAATTCTTACAGAGAAGGTACGGTAGACTGGACAAGAACAGAAGAATTTATTTCTCATCTTAATCCTGAAATCTGCTATGTAACTCAGGGATTTATCGGTTCTGACGACAATAATTTTACGGTGACGTTAGGAAGAGAAGGATCTGACTATTCAGCTGCTATTTTTGCATATTGCTTAAATGCTGAAGCAATGACGATCTGGAAAGATGTACCTGGAGTAATGACCGGAGATCCGAGAAAGTTCAGTGATGTAACTCTTCTTTCCAATATTTCTTACGAAGAAGCAATTGAGATGGCTTACTATGGAGCAAGTGTTATTCACCCAAAAACATTACAGCCACTTCAACAAAAAAATATTCCTTTTTATGTAAAATCTTTTGTAGATCCTACTAAAGAAGGAACAAAAGTAGGTGCTTCCGAAAAAAACCAACAGGAAGAATCTTATATTCTAAAAGAAAACCAGGATCTTTTGAAAATCTCTACAAGAGACTTCTCTTTCATTGCAGAAGATCATATGAGCCTGATTTTCGGATTTTTATCTAAATATAAGATCAAAGTTTCCCTGATGCAGAATTCTGCGATCTCTCTGGCATTGTGCCTTGAGGATAAATTTAACCATCTTGATGAGCTCAACGAAGAGCTTCAAAAAATTTTTAAAACCGAAGCAATTAAAAATGTATCTTTATTCACAGTAAGAAATGCGAAGAAGGATCACATTGATAAATTTTACCATGAAAAAAATGTATTATTGGAACAAATCTCCAAGAATACTCTTCAAATGGTAACACAATAATATTAATTGCGACTAAACACACATGAGTTTAATTTCGAAAAACGATCTGATCAAAGCTTCCGGCTTAAGTAAACTTGGGTTCCTCAAGAACCCAGTAGCATCTGCTGTGATGAGCATTGCTAAAATAAACGAAGTAAATAAATTATACGATAAATTAAAAGACAAGGAAGGCAAAGACTTTTTCGACTCATTTGTGAGAGAAAGAAACCTAAGCTATGTAGCTTTTGAAGAGGATCTGGCAAAGATTCCGAAAACGGGACCATTTGTTTTGGTTTCCAATCACCCGCTGGGTGCTATTGACGGGATTCTGATGTGCAAGGTCTTATCAGAGGTTCGTCCGGATTTTAAGGTAATGGGAAATTTCCTTTTGGAAAAGATCAAACCTATGGAGCCGTATGTAATCGCTGTAAATCCTTTTGAAAACAGAAAAGAAGCTTACAGCAGCTCTTCAGGAATGCGTGAAACACTCAAGCATTTACAAAACGGAGGCTGCGTAGGTATTTTTCCGGCAGGAGAAGTTTCCAACAAGAACAATCCTTACGGAGAAATTTTAGATAAGGAATGGGAAAAAACGGCACTTAAGCTTATCAGAATGGCTAAAGTGCCGGTAGTTCCTATGTATTTCCACGC
The DNA here is from genome assembly GCF_002025665.1 of Chryseobacterium indologenes. Classification (GTDB taxonomy): domain Bacteria; phylum Bacteroidota; class Bacteroidia; order Flavobacteriales; family Weeksellaceae; genus Chryseobacterium; species Chryseobacterium metallicongregator. Next base: position 3,769,042 of record NZ_CP018786.1, read on the forward strand.
TAAGAACAGCCGACTTTTTTATCAGGTGGCTAAACTTCACCCGAATTTGCAGACTCTTATGCTTCCAGCAGAAATGATGAATGACAGGGAAAAACCTATCAGAATCAGAATCGGGCGTCCTATTACCGTAAAGGCAATGGACGAAATGGAAACGATTGAGGAGTTGGGAGAGTTTTTGAAACGCAAGGTTTATATGATGAAATCTTACTATGAAAAGAGAAAATCCCTTGCTCAAAGTATCAATCTCCAGAATTTATCTGTCAAATTTCCTTTATTGAAGGAAGAAAACATTGTTCAGAATATCATAGATGAAACTCCTCTTGAAGACATTATTAAAGATGTTGATAAATTGAGAGGAACGGATAAAATGCTGTTCAGTAACGGAAATTATGAGATCTACTTTACGACTTATGAGGAAATTCCTTCTATTATGAGGGAAATAGGACGTCAGAGAGAGCTTACTTTCCGTGCGGTAGGTGAAGGAAGTAATCTTCCGTTTGACCTGGATGAATATGATAAACATTACCACCATCTTTTCCTTTGGGATAATGGGGAGAAAAAACTGGCTGGAGCTTACAGAATGGCACTGGGTAGAGAGGTAATGAAGAAATACGGTATTAAAGGCTTCTATACAAGCTCTTTATTTGAGTTTGAGCAGGACATTCATCCTTTCTTCAAAAAGGTAATTGAAATGGGTCGTGCTTACATCTGTCAGGAATATCAGCAGAAACCACTTCCGCTTTTCCTTTTATGGAGAGGAATTGTACATGTATGCCTGAGAAATCCTGATCATAAATTCCTTATGGGTGGAGTGAGTATCTCGAATAAATTCTCAGAGTTCTCGAAATCACTGATGATTGAATTTATGCGTTCTAATTATTTTGATTCTGCAGTAGCTCAATATATCACTCCAAGGAATGAATACAAAGTAAAGCTTCGTGACAGGGATAAAAACATTTTCTTTGAGGAAATGGAATCTGACCTTAATAAACTGGACAAGATTATTGATGATCTTGAACCAGAATTGAGACTTCCTGTTCTGATCAAAAAATACATCAAACAAAATGCTAAAGTAATTGCTTTTAATGTTGATCCCAACTTTAATGATGCAATTGATGGATTGATGTATATCCGAATCAGTGATCTTCCGGAAAACACGATCAAACCTGTATTGGAAGAGATGAGTGAACAGATCAGAAAGGAGCAGGAAAATAATCCGGCTGATAATCAGTAAGTTTTAATTTTATTCAAAAAAAGTACGATGAATACTTGCTTTGTATACTAAAACTTACTACTTTTGCATCACTTTAAAACAACGAAGTAAGTCAAACAAAAATATAATGGTTTCTTAGCTCAGTTGGTAGAGCAATGGATTGAAAATCCATGTGTCCCTGGTTCGATTCCTGGAGAAACCACTTTAAAACCTCTAATTCATTTTAGAGGTTTTTTTGTTTTTTTATCTATGCCTATTTTCTTACGTCTACCCTCTTACTGCTCTAGTAAAATATAAACTTCGTTATTTATTTGTTCAAAAAATAAAAAATTAATCAAAATTATGGGAATTATTTCTTTCCTATTTAATGAGTAAAGCTTAATTTAGTAGGAGAAACCTAATACAAATACAATTATGAGAGTAAAATTATTAGCCAATACTTTTCTGGGTATTGCCACTCTGCTTATTTTTCAATCATGTGCAGAAACCCCTATGGCAACAGAGGACACCGTTGCAGCACAAAAAAATACATCAGCTTTAAAAAATACATCATCCTTCAACGTTCCGGTTGCAGGAAATTCTTTTTTAACGGTAAAACCATCGGGAGCCAGTGAAGTGATCACCTCTACTAACTTAGGGAACTGGACTAACTCCAATACTGTTATCAGTACTTATTTCAGAGTGAGTAATACAGGAACATTAAACCTTGGATTAAAAGCTTCTGTCCCATCAGGAACAAGTGTTGTAAAAATAACGGTAGGAAATACATCCAAAAATGTGACTCTAACAGGAGCTTCGAATAAAGAGTATACTGTTGGAGATTTTACCGTTTCTACTCCAGGCTATGTGAAAGTTGACCTTCAGGGAGTTTCAAAAACCGGAGGATATTTTGCAGATGTTACAGATATTACTTTCAGTGGAGCAGCTTCTACAGGAGCCAATATTTACAGCAATGATCCGTCATACTATTATTGGGCACGCAGAGGACCTTCCTGCCATCTGAACTATGTAGTTCCAACAACCAATAATGTTAGCTATTATTACAACGAAGTAACAGTTCCTGCAGGAGAAGACAAAATTGGCTCTTATTTTATGGCTAATGGCTTCAGTGCGGGCTATTTTGGAATGCAGGTGAACTCTGCCACAGAAAGAAGGATTTTATTCTCTGTATGGAGCCCATTTGATACTGACGATCCCAATAATATTCCTCCTGACCACAAAATTATTCTCAACAGAGCAGGTACCGGAGTAACTATTGGAGAATTTGGCAATGAAGGTTCGGGCGGACAAAGCTATTATAAATACAACTGGAGTGCCGGGCAAACCTATAAATTCTTATTAAAAGGGGAACCGGATGGCAGCGGAAAAACAGACTTCACCGCCTGGTTTTTATTTCCGGATACTACCACATGGAAGCTAATCGCCAGCTGGAAGAGACCCCAAACCAGCACTTACCTTAAAAGCTTCTATAGTTTCGTTGAAAATTTCAATCCCGAGAATGGATATCAGGGCAGAAAAGCAGAATTTAAAAATCAATGGGTAAGAACTTCCGCTAGTAACTGGATTGCCATTTCAGGAGCAAAGTTTAGTGTGGATAATACCTACAATGCACAGCAAAGAATAGATGCAATGGGAGGAACAAGCGGTAATGCTTTCTTTTTACAAAATGGAGGATTCTTTAACACAACTGTTGTGCCTGGCTCACAGTTTTCTGTTACCGCACCTACACAAGCTCCTAATATCAATTTTTCAACCCTTCCTTAGCATTTTATCCTAAAAATAATCAGCCAGTTACTTTAAATAAGAGCTGGCTTTTTTATTATTCTGTTTCATGGTCTATACTTGCCTGAACTCGGTGTAAACTTTCTTTTAAATCAGAAAGTCCATAATATTTATTTTTATGAAATACTAAGATGATTTTTTTATCTTTTACAACACTATTATAAAGTAAACTTTCAGCATTCCATATGGCATTCCCAGAATTAACCCCAGCAAAATTCAAATAAAATGGATCAACTGTATTCCCAATATAAGCAAGAATTTTATATTTTTCTTCTGATGTAAACTTGGTATTATCTTTCAATGCATATCCAAAATTCTCTAAAGCATTCAAAAGCCTATTTTCGTCTGATTTTGTGTGCTCTTTTATATACTTTAACAAGTCAACTCTTATTTCTAATTCTCCCTTACAATTTTTAACAAAAATAATATCACCAATATCAGAGGAATTTTGAAAATTACTCAAATAGTCATTCATCGTCAAATCATTGAACTTTGGTTCTTTAGTATATCCAAAAGTTTTTACCATTAATTTAATAAAACTTATATCATTACTTATCAACCAGTCAACATAAGATTTATTATCATTAAACAGGTACATATTTCTAGCAACAATTGTTTTAATATTTTGCTTCCTTATATTTTTTAAATCAGCTATATCTTTCCAGTAATATATTTTCACCTCTGCTGCATGATTATTATTCTCAGCATCTTTTTCATATTGCAATAATTCAGAATCTTTAGTATAATCCAGTATTTCAGGGATGTTGTATAAATCCGAAATGAAAAGTCCATTTTTAAAAACATACGTACTGTATGGATTAACATCAATACTATTTGAGTTTTTAAAAAGATTAAAGTCTTTTGAACATTTATCTTCAAAATTAATATGCAAATACTTTGACTCTGATCTCGGATCAATTATCCTATTGAATACTTTATTGACCATATTAGCAAAGTCTTCTTTATCTGGCTTTTTGTATCCATTGTCTTCTAATTCTTTTGATATGATAGATTCTGTAGCTTCTAAATCTTTTAATGTAAATTGATAGGTTGGATAATCTGTTTCACTTTTTTCTCCACTTACTCCAGCTGACAGCTGTGATTTAAGAACAGGTAGAAAAGCGTTTTTTATGCCCAATAACATATTTTGTGAATAAAATTCACTCGATATTAAGATAGCCAGAGAAATTATAATCTTCTTTATCATTGTTGTGTTTTTAAAATAAAAGCACAGTTAAATTTAACTGTGCTTTATATATTATTTTTTAGGATGTTGTTTTCTCCATTCTGTATAGTCCATAGGTTGGTATCCTGAACCGCAGCTTCCTTCATATTCGCACTCGCCTACATAATAAGCATCATAATCTGTATTATCCCACCACTCTTTAAATTTTGGAAGACTGAAAAAATTATTTTCTTTTATAACCTTGAAATCAGCATCATTCAAAAAATAACGAAGTCTAGCCATCATCTTATTATCATCATTAAATTTTTTATCATAATTATACTGTTCAGCAAAATATGCCAAGTTAGCCATTAGTTTTAATTTTTCATTTCTTGTAAGATCAGTGGATTTATCACGTCCCAAAAATTCTAAATAGCTTTTGATATTATCAATAATAAATCTATTTTCAGATGGGTCATTAGGTATATGAATTTTTTGTAAAAGCTTGAAGGTATCTGCATGCAGTTTGAATTTTCCATTACACACTTTAACCCAAAAAAGCTTACCAAAATCCCGAGGATCCTTTTCATCAAACTTTGTTCTTTCAGTAACCCATTTTAATAAATCAGGATCTTGTGTATACCCGAAAGTTTTTACTAAACTCTCCATGAAATTTTGATCATTTAAAATAAGCCATTTGAATTGTGGCTTACTATCATTAAAAAGGTACATATTACGGGCAATAATATATCGTGGAACTTTAATTTTAAAAGAATTATCACCATTAATATTTATTAGTTCCTTTAATAAAAGCATTGGAAAAATAAATTGTTTATTAGTATTAATGAAAGTATTCTGAGTAGTTGAATAAAGTTCATACTTATTTTGTTCAAGTGTCATAGGATTGCCATCAGGATGATTACCAAATACTGTTATGTACCCATTCGTTTGATCGATACTCACGCATTTATTAGAACTATGACTGATTGAAAAAATAGTTTCAATTTTATTTTTAAAGGATTCAGCTTTTGGTTCAATATAACTGTTACTGATCAAATCATCATAGATAATAGAAGAAGCTAATTTTAGATCTTCTACATTCAAATTATAAGGATCATCATATTCCACTTCATCAGACTCAATTTTTTCTTGTAGTTTAATATGTTTTTTAATGTTTTCAACATCAATTTTGCTATCTAAATTTTCTGATTTTGCATATTGTCTATTTGCAGTGCTCATATTATTGTCTTGTCCCTTATAGTTACAAGCAATCAATAGTAGAATAATTGTGAAAACATTTGAAATTTGTATCATTAATTATGAATTTAATCCGGAGCGCCTACACTATCAAATCCCTCTGCGTAACTAATTACTTCTTTTAAATTTGAAAGATTATAATAATTATTTTTCTGCATTTCTTCTTTTAACTTAGGCCATTTAATCTTACTTCTTGAATCATCTTCAAAATATGCTCCTAAAATATTCCATCTAGGATCCCAGCCATCCTGATTCCTATGATTTTTTTTGAACAGGAAATCATAAGTATTTGCAAGATAAGCTACCATTTTAATTTTTTCATTCTCTGAATAATTATTGTATTCATCTGTTTCTAATAATTTTGAACCAAACTCCATTAATCCATATAAATCTTTAGGATTTGAACTTTTTCGATAAGCATCAGTCAAACTTTGTAATATTCCATCTCGTTCTTCTAATTCTTTATTACAATTTTTAGCAAATACAAGTTCACCTATTTTATATTGATCTTTAGATTGAATATATTCATTAATAAGCATTTCATTAAATTTTGGTTCTTTATCGTATCCAAAAAACTTGATAAGATTTTTAATGAAAACTTGATCATTCTGTACCAGCCATGCCGTGTATGATTTATTATTATTAAACAGGTACATATTTCTAGCAACAATTGTTTTAATACTTTGTTTCCTTATATTTTTTAAATCAGCTATATCTTTCCAATAACATATCTTGACATCTGCTATATGATTATTATTCTCAGCATCTTTTTCATATTGCAATAATTCAGACTCTTTAGTATAGTCCAGTATTTCAGGGATGCTGTATAAATCTGAAATGAAAAGTCCATTTTTAAAAATATACGTACTGTATGGATTAACATCAATACTATTTGAGTTTTTAAAAAGCTTAAAGTCTTTTGAACATTTATCTTCAAAATTAATATGCAAATACTTTGATTCTGATCTCGGATCAATTATTCTATTGAATACTTTATTGACCGTATTATCAAAGTCTTCTTTACCTGGCTTTTTGTATCCATTGTCTTCTAATTCTTTTGATATGATAGATTCAGTGGCTTCTAAATCTTTTAATGTAAATTGATAGGTTGGATAATCTGTTTCACTTTTCTCTCCACTTACTCCGGCTGACAGCTGTGATTTAAGAACAGTTAGAAAAGCGTTTTTTATGCCCAATAACATATTTTGTGAATAAAATTCACTCGATATTAAGATAGCCAGAGAAATTATAACCTTCTTTATCATTGTTGTGTTTTTAAAATAAAAGCACAGTTAAATTTAACTGTGCTTTATATATTATTTTTTAGGATGCTGTTTTCTCCATTCTGTAATATTCATAGGTTGGTTATCTGGACCGCAAGTACCGTTGTACTCACATTCTTCAACAAAATATTCATCATAGTCAGCGTTATCCCACCATTCTTTAAATTTTGGAAGGTTGAAATAATTATTTTTCTGTAAAATATTTACTTCCTCCTGATCTAAAAAGAATCTTAACCTTCCCATCATTTTAGAGTTATCTCCATAGCCTGAAACAAATCTTTTATCATACTTATATTGTTCAGCAAAATAAACAATATTTGCAAGTATTTTCACTTTATCTTCCTTTGAAATGCCAGTTTCTTTGTTATTAAAATCAGCAAAATATTCAAGATATCCTTTAATATGATCAAGTAAAAATCTATTCTGATTTGACATATCGTTTGTTATATCTGGAGTATAAATTTCTTGTAAAGTTTTAAAAGTATTAGCATGGATTTTTACTGTTTCATCACATTGCTTTACCCAAAACAACTTTCCATAGTCTTGTGGATCGTTTTTGTTAAACTTCGTTCTTTCAATAACCCACTTCAACAAATCAATATCCTGAGTATAGCCAAAAGTTTTTACTAAACCATCCATAAAATATGAATCATTAAGGGTAAGCCATTTGTATTGAGACTTATTATCATTAAACAGATAAAGATTACGCGCAATTAATGTTTGTATATTTTTCTTTCTCTGCTCCTTCAGATTGGACGTATCTTTCCATAAATATTTCTTAACTTCATTGCCATTTGCATCTTTATAATTTTTAGAAGCCAAATTTTCTTCCTGAGCTGCTTCACTATATGTTTTTTGATAATCAATAATCGTGGGAAGTGGATAAAGATCAGTAATAAAGTTCTGATTTTTAACTACGAATATCCCATTATTTTCTGCATCATTTGGAAAGAAATTCAGCTCCTTATCACACTTATCAATAAAATTGATATAAAGAAATTTACTTATTGAATTTTTATCAATAGTCCGGTTAAAAATCTGTTTTATTTTATTATTAAACTCTTCATTACTGATAGCTTTATAACCATTATCTAGAAGTAATTGGTTCAGTATTGGAGTTGTTACTTCCAAATCTTTATCGGAATACTTGTATGGATTATCAAAAGAAGGTATTCCGTATTCTAACTGTTTTTTTAGCATAGTATTAACATCTTGATTAAATTGCAGACCTGCTGAACTTTCTGTAATAGTTGTCACATTCTTATTACTTTCAACTTTTTTATCCTGACATGATACAAAAGCGGAAGAAATAAAAAGCAGGCTCATTAAAATTCTATATTTCATTTTCATTTTTTATTTAAAGTTCAGATCCTTTTGCACCAGGATTTCCTTTATATTCCGGTAAATTATAATCTGCATCTGTAATTTCGTAATTTGTTGGCACTACATAGGCATAATAATCAGAAATTTCATAAGCTACACAATACAATTTCTGCGATTGATTACCTCCTAAAATAACGACTTTATTTCCTTTTTTTCCAGCAACAAAACCTACATGCCCTCCGCCGGTTCTTGTTTTCACGGCAATTGCTCCGTAAACAGGTCTTTTCAGGTCTTTTCCTTCTGCCCATGTTGCCCATTTTAATGCTCTCACAGCATCATATCCTTTATCGGTAGTAACTCCTTCGTAACCATAATGTTTCATAATCCAGTTGACAAAAGCCGCACACCATGCAATAGTTGTTTCATTTTCTGTACCATTTTTCATTGCATTTTCATAAGGAGTTCCATCAAAAAACTTCTGGATTTCTTTATTTGTACCGGTTTCAACAAGATTCTTAGCTTCTTCTTTCCAAACCAGTTCCATCCATAGTGCCCTTCCCTCAAGGTTTGGCATGGCCACTACTTCTCCATCGCAGACTTTTTTATCATATTTAAACCATGTTTTAAGATTGGAAAGACCTTGTTTTCTATGTTCCCATCCATTAGGATTTACTTCTAATTTATGAGACAGAGTATAACCGTTTAATACTTTACAAATTAAAAAATAATAACGCTCTTCCTCATCCTCCATTAATAATGCAGTTTCATTTAATGTTTTCCCAAGTGCTTTACTAAAATATTCTCTTTTAAACTTCATCGCATCCTTTTCTGCTTGCGAATAGCTTTTATTAGGATTTTCCTTCCAATTTGGTATTTTTTTATAAACTGACCAAAACCAACCACCACTGTCTACCGCTAAATAAAGCTTAGTAGCCACCAATTCAGGATATGTAACAATATCTTCAGGAACTTTTTCATCATAATCTTTATATGCAACAGGATCAGTCCCATCCCCAGTGAGCTGCTGTATTCCACGACCTTTATATTTGTAACCACTAGAGGCATGAGAACTTGATTCTTCTCCTGCTGTCCTAAAAAAGCTGGTTTCAGAATAAACATTTGCTAAAAATGCTATTTTTTGAATGCATTTATTAATATCATATTTTCTAAACATAGCATTCAATTCCATTGTTAAATCTGCAAAACTTTCACGATCCATGTCTGTAGATTCCCATATTTCTTCTTTACCACGCATATGTTTTACCAAACTTCTAATTTCACTTTCAGTAAAATCACGATTACAATAACATGCTTTCTGCTTTCTCACCTCCGCCATTTCCACCACCACTGGCATCACATCATTTTCAATAGCTTCAGGAGTTTCTTTCTGAGATACTTTAAGGCAGCCACTTTCATAAAAAATAAACTGTTTCCTAAGTTCCAGCATTTCTTCTTTTGTAAAAGGAGTTCCGTCTTTTTTGTAGGCTTTGATTCCCAGCTTTTCCATATCCTCTGTTCGAACCAGATCAGCAGGAAGTGTATTGTTGATGGTAAACTGGCTTTTTTCTATTTTCCAGACTTTCTTTTTGGGATCTGCGGGATCCTGCACCTGACGGGAAACCTGTGCTATATAGTAATCAAAGTTTTTTGGTGGGTTCTTCCATTCTTCTTTTGCTGTGAAGGAAACTTCCAGTAAGCCGTCTTTTCCTGTTTTTTCTTCGTTGTAGCTTTGTTTGCTTTCGTGGGTATAAGTGATATGATCTGTTTCGTTTAAACCTTCTTTAGGGATTTCCTTCAGAACGTCAATCTTCAGAGTTTCTTCAGTCATATTGACGGTGTGTACCCAAATTTTGTGGGTTTTACCATAGAAAGTCTGCATCCGCTGAATATCTTTACCATCTTCAGTAGAGAACATGATGGAAACAATTTTCTGTTCGGAAGTAATGATCAGTTCTTCATTGGAATCTAAAACTTCCAGATAAGTTGTAGTATTGTCTACCACCACAGGTTTCGTTCCCTGAATGGTAATGTTTCCCGGAAGTACAATATCTCCGGATGAGCTTGCCTGCAATTCTACCGTAAATACTATTCGGTATGATGGATTGGGATTTTCCGTTGTTTTGGGGATAGCTGCCAGCAATTTTTTCTTGTAATCATCATTCGTTGTGATAAGGAAAGACGCTTTACCTTCATTATTAAGGGTAACTGTTTTTTCCTCCAGCATATATTTATCTTTCTCTTTATAGAAATCATCGCCTTCTCCTTTTACCCAGATTTTTACTTTTAAGGCTTGATTCTGAAGCCCATCCAGTTCAATAAATCCATAGGTTTCTTCTCCAAATCCTGTTTCAGTGCGCTTCACTCCTGTTCCGTACGCCCAAAGTGCTCTTTTTACCGTAGGTTCTGAAACTTTTACTTTCGCTTCTATTTTCTTCCCATCGGTATAATCTCCTGTTAAATAAGCGGAAATCGTGTATTCTCCAAGATCATTGAATGTAATGGTTCCGTCTCCGTTATTGGTCACTTTATCCGGTACTTCAATTTTTATGGTTTCATTTCCGGACAACGTAGCAATTCTTGCTGTTGCTGTATATTTTATTTTTGTTCCTTTTGGAATATTGGCTGCCGGAAAAGTGAATTTATCTATTACATTTTGAATCACCTCAAAATTAAAACAGTCTGAACCTGAGAATCCGGGCTGCTTTCCTGCTCCTATCGGATTAGCATAGGCTTCAAGTATATATTTCCCGAAATACTGATTACTGGCCAGTTTTGCATCGTTATACAGTAATTCTGCCACTCTTTTATTGATTGCGCCAGTTCTGAACGAAGGAGAGTTTTCAAATAAGGCAACTCTTCCCACTCCTTCTTTTTTAAGATACCAATATACAGATGTCCCGGAAGGCATATAATTAACATTGAACCTGGAAGCCTGTACTTTAATCGTATCACTGAACCTCACCAAACCGGGTTCGCCTTTGACTCCCATTACGCCCAGACTATTCTCGATTTTCACTTCTACAGACTGGGGTTTTGGATCTGTAGGATCTGTAAATGCCTCTATGGTATATTTACCTGCATTTTTAAAGGTAAGAATAACACGATCACCAATCCCTGTAACGGAAACAAGGTGTGAAGAGGAAGCTCCGGATGAACTGTTATACAGCACTGCTGTTCCCTGTTTCACAGTCCATTGAACCGTATTTACAGGCATAAAGAATCCCTTATTAAGTATTTTCGCCTGATCGGTGGTACTGTTAAGTTTACGTTCAATAGATAAGGGTAAAGGAATATTAATCAACGTTGAAGATCCTGGACTGACAATTTTCTTAACAAAATCCTGTATTACTTCCACATTGATAGAGCATTTTGCATCACCTGCTTTTTTACCATAAGCTTCCAGTCTGTACTTTCCTTCTGTAAGTCTGTCGAATATTTTACTCATGGATTGGCTGAAATTGCTTCCCAATCCAATAAATGTTTTTATTTTATCTTTTGTTCCTTCTCCTTTAAACAGTGCCCAGATTATCTTTTTCTCATCGCCTTTGAACAGAGCTTTCAGATCCAGATTATCTCCGCCAAAAGGATTCATAATAGGAAGAAGCGGGCCATTCATTCCTTTGATATAATAGTAAGTACCATTAAGTTTATCCGTTGGTATAGGTCTTATCATTGAAATGGATGTCACTGCTATACTTGCCTCAGAAGCAGAAGATGAAGGCCACTGTGGGGAAGTATTGGCAACAGAAAATTCATCGGCTTCTTTCACATCAATCTGTGAAACATTGTTGGCCTGCCCGGTGGTTGCAAAAGCAATAGTTCCGGGAACGCCATATCCCGGACAATTTCCTGTAGAAGCATCCAACAGTATTTTCATACTCTTGTTGAATTCTACGTTTTCATAATAGTCTTTATATTTTATGTTGCATTTACCTTTACATGGATAAGTTTTCCCGTCTGAGCCTTTACAGTTCCCAAACCCGTTGCCTCCTCCGAAGCTGTCGGCTTTGTCATCAAGATAGGTAGCAACAGGCTTGTTCTGTGCAAAATATTTGTTTTTGCCCAGCTTTTTTTTCTGGCTTTTCACTTCCATCGGAACGGCGGTTCCATTGGAGTTATTGGTTACAGAACTGCTGCAGTACGCAGTAGCTCCTTCTATAATGATGTATCCTTTATCCGCCATGTCATTTGTTCATAAAGTTTAAGTCATTGTGATCGTTTCCCGGTATACTGTTTTTTCTCCGTCTGACAATATAAAGTCAGCTTTCTTTTTGGAATACTGTTTTTTACGGGAGTTGTATTCCATTTCTATATATAATCTTACCTGGTACTGTCCCGGCTGGTACAGATATTTTTTTTCCAATTCTTCTTTTATGATAGCAGGAACTTTAATTTCGGAAATAAAAGAAGATTCAAATCCGTACTCTCTCTGTTCGGCTCTGATAATTCCGTGACATTCAATATCTCCGATTCCTTTAATATTCCATACAACGGATTCATCACTTTTTCCTCCGTTATCTACATAATAAGGAGCAAACAAGAGAAGATTCCAGAAAGGTTCTTTCAGTTTATTTTTATAAAAGCCCGTTTCATCTTCAAGAGCTGACAAATATTGGTTTCTGAAAACATCTACATTCTGATACTTTTCCTGAAGCCCAGCTGTTTTGAGTTTCCAGTTTTCTATATTTTTCTGATGATCTACAGCTCCCAGAAAGCTTCCTTTTTCATCCACTTTTATTTCCAGCGGATAAGAGCTTTGTTCCAGGATATGCAGGATTTCCATAAATTTATTTTCGGAGGGAAAAGAGGAATCTTCTACTTTTTCTATCAACCAGTTTTTGGAATGATCTTCATTTATCTTTTCCTGAACAGTAATTTTAAAGGATGAATAAAATCCTTTTTCTTCCCCGAACTGTATTTCAAGAGCATTTTCCACCTGATAATCATGGATCCCCGATGTATATTTCTGAAATGGTTTTACTCTTGTTTCTACCATACTTTGTTATTATTTATAAAAACAAGACGGTATTATTTACCACAGTTTTTGTTTGCTACAGTCTCTTCCGGCAGGTTGTAGAGATAAATTTTTTCTACAGTCCCTTTTTCACATTTACTTACCAGATAATTGGCTATATAATCCTGCTGATAGTGTGATATTTCTTCACCTAACAGCTCGCCGGCACTTTCTTTATTCGTAATAAAATATGAAGTATTGTCCGTTTTTCTATAAAAAACAAAGTTGAGTGATGCCGTTTCCGGTTTCGCAAGTAACTTGTTGTTTTTCAATTTATTTTCTACATATTTTGTAATTTCTTTTTTCAGATTACTTTCAGTAGGTTCAGGATGATCTATAAGAATATAGTATGAAATTTTCACTGCGTTCTTATCATAAGCATTGGTAAAAGTCATATGATCAAGTGGAATAAAGTCATTCTTTTTCTTATCACAGCTCATAGCTATTAAAAGAAAACATACAATAGTGATAATTTTTACAGATGGTAAATACTTCATTTTTTATAATTATAATAAGGCTCATTAAAATGTAATGGCTATTCATTGTTAATATTCTCCAGGTCTTCTTCTTCCCATATTTCGAAGATGATCCTGTCTTTCTTTTTCTGCTCTTCTTTTACTTTGGCGTTCTGCTTTGCCGATGGTGATACTTTCTTTAAATGTTTTTTCAAACTCAACTTTAGTGATAAAAGGTTTATATCCTCTGATATGCTGCAAAATAAACCAATATCTGAAACCAAGCAGATAGTAGTATTTCTTTTCAATATCCGGCATATCCAACCCAAAATGATCATATAAAACAACTTTATAGGTTGCATCATAAGTACCGTTAGCTGATTTATTGAATTTTGTCAGCTTCACTTCATATGCCCAGGTATCATTCATACAAATGGTGAGCCCTCCCATAAAAGTATCTTTCATCGTTGAAAACTGGGGATGTCCCCATCCTCTTCTTCCGAACTTTCCTACCTCATCATCTGTAAAGTGTATTTCATCATCTTCAATGGATGCAATGCTTCCATGGTTTTTCTTAATTCTGTCCGCAATTTCATCTTCCATACTTAGGCAGAATCGTTGATTTGAAGGATGGTTCAACACATGTTTTGTAAGAATAGAATTGGTATACTCACCTCCTTCACTCCGCTTAAATTTTTCAATCATATCAAAGGCAACCGTTTCCAGTTCTCCGACTGAAAAAAGTGTTCCCACCATACGCTTGAAACCTGCCCATAATTCTTCGTCTGTTTTATCTCTGATCTCTGATTTGATCCAAATTCCCTTGCTTTCCACATCCTGCAAGGTGTACCGTGAAGGATACTGATTGGAAACTCCCAGACCATAGCACAGATCATCCGCCATGTTAACGCCTTTCCTGTCTTTTCCTTTTATTTTAAATCGGTCAATATAAAGAGGTAATGGATTGGTTATTTTGACTTCAACACTGACCTTGTCTATCGGAGTTTTAAAATAGGCATATACACGCATATCATAACAGGGAAGTTTCACCTGAATGGTCTCCGTATTTCCGGTGATTGAAGAGTAATCGAAAAAAAAGGGTATAGAAATTCCATTTATTTTTTCCTGCCATTGAAGTTTTTTATACTCGCTCTTCGTTGCAGATCTGTTAAAAGTCGCTTTGAACCAGTATTTTTCGCCTTCTTTGGGTTTTGCTATTTTCCCTCCATTATCATCTAAAGGGCCTTCTACCTTTGTTACTAATAATGTATTGTCTTTTTTCGCCTGATACTCATCGAATTTCTTGCCTCCTTTTTTCCCGTAAAAGGTGTTTTCCTGAGGAGATTTAAAATCCAAAGTCCCCTTGGAAGCATCTTTCATAATATGTTCTGCTTCCTTGTAAGATTTCCCAAAGACATTCCGTACGATATTTCCTCCTTCACCTGCCATATTACTGCATTTTTACCTGTTTACCGCTGTTAATAAGCACTTCCTTGGCACTCTCTACATTAATCGCTTCTTTGGTACTGATGTAAGAGCCTGCTTCCATATTTTCTGTAATATTTTTCGCCCTGGAGCTTCTTCCGGCTTCAGCCGTTTCAATAATATTACTCGCTGTCAGATTATAATCATCATTAGCAGTTTCAGTAATATCTTCTCCAGCCATAATATTGACATTTCTCTGGGCAGAGGCAATGATATTTTTTCCGGCATTAATCTGCACATTTTCTCCGGCTGTGAAGGTTATATTTTTGGGTGCATTCACCACAATATTTCCTTTTCCGTCCATGAGGTAAGTATTTCCACTAGGATCTTCAATAAAAATACTTCCTTCCTGATCGTTAAAAATCACTTTATTACCACTTCTCGTTTGAATAGACTTAAGGTGGTTATTGATACTTCCTCCCAATGCTACCTGTCCATGGAACATTCCTCCCATAGCAAATGGAAAGTCGGGATGATGATATTCAAAACCAACCATAACCTGATCTCCAACTTCAGGTACCGCAACAAAACCTCTGTTTTGAGTAATCATATCTGTACCTCCGGCATCAGGACTCATCATTCTGATAAAATGGGTGGTATCCGGGTTTTTCTGCCAGTCAAATCTTACCTGTATTCTTCCCTGATTAAGGGGATCTGTATTGGAAATGACGGTAGCAACCTGTGGTTCGGCCTTGGGTTGTATAAAATCCGGTTTTGGCATAAAGCCTGTTCCTTCAGCAATCGCTTCAAAACTACCACTATAATAACCTCTGGCATTGACTTCATGGGTCACTTCGGTAACTGTAATTTTTGTAAAGTAAGAAGTCTGGCTGGTATCCGGTTTCCTCATTTCAATATCAGCAAGGCATCCGGGATACAGAAACGGAACGGTGGTATTTCCCGCAACTGTAAATACTTCCACAGCAGCACTTCCTGCAGCACTTTTCTGAGAATCGCTTACATCAACAAACATATTGGCATTAATGGGTACGGGAGACAAAGAAGGTGTTTTAAAGATATTACTGTTAAGTTCATAAGCTTTCGAAGGGATTTCTCCCAGATGTCTGATATTATTCTCCGAGCCCTCCATTTTAGTGTGGCTGCTGCTGTTATATCCAAAAAACTGAGGATTGGTATGAACGGCATTCAATTCTACCTGAACATCTGTTGCGTTGCTTCCATAGACGAGCTTGATCGGTTTTTCTGAAGGCGGAAGTTTTCCAAAATGAAGTACTTCACCATCATAGTAAAACTGTTCTCCGTAGGCTTCGGCTGTTCTTGCAAGATAGTTATAATGGGTCTCGTTATATTGTGAACTATAATTGATATAGCTTTTATTCTGTGTATCTACTCTGAAATCAAATTTTTCTGTTCCCAGGGCTTCTTTAAGTATTTTGTTTGCAATAATTCCTGTATTCACAGCCTGATCACCTCCAAAACTTTGGGTATGGGGAGCGGCATCCATGAGAATAGTAGGACTTTGACCCCGCAATACTATATTTCCCAGGCTCATTTTTTCCTGGCTGAATGCGGCTTTGGTGATTACCCCTACAAAGGTTCTTTCCGGGCTTTCGCTTTCATAATCTTTATATTTGAAAACAATAGTAATCCTTTTTCCCAAAAACTGGCGGGCTTGTTCCAGGGTGTGGTTTTGAGCTTCCCCAAGAGAATCATGGGCGAGAATAAGTTCAAAATTGTGATGGCGTCTCGCACTTTGCTGTAGGCGAAAATGCTTGAAGTGTTTGATAATCTTGCCTTCAATCACAATATCCAGTTTCACCACACGGTTGATTCCGGGAATATGATTCTCTGAAATCTTATCGGAATTCGAGGCATTTTTATTCATAGTGATTAGGTGTTTTTTTCAGAACTTTATTTGGAATAAACAATCGTTCTATAAGGTTAAAAAAGGCAGAACAGCTTTCCTTGAAGGATGTACTATTCTGCCTGATATTTAAATTCTGAATATGCTTAAGAAGGCCATGCTCCGAAGTAAGAAGAATTCCCCAGATCTATCTGTTCTGCACTTACCACAAAACTGATATACATACTGTTTTCATCCACAGCATCGAAATCTACCTCATGCTGGATTACATAACCATTGTTCCACTTTAATGTTGTTAATGTTCCTTCTTCGTGAGATTTGTTGAAAGTGATCTCTCCTACAGTAGGCTTATATTTTCCGTTCAGTAAACTTTCCAGGATGTCTGATTTATCAGTAGCTTCCACTGTAATTTTGATAAGCGCGTTGGAAGGGTCTGATGCTACACGCCCTGATACGTCTGTAGCTCTTGATACGCTATAGTTAAGTTTTAATAGCTTTTGTCCTTCTCCGTTGTTGAATTTTAAAATTCCTCTTGAATTTCTTTCTGCCATGATTGTAAATTTTAATGGTTAATGTATTGTGATTGTTTGTTTTCTATATCACCAAATATAGATGTATTTATAAAAAACAAATAGCGTTTATTATTAAATTTAAAAAAGTGTAGTAATAGTACGACTAACAATCGTTAGGTTAATTATCCATTATAAATCAAGTGTTTGCTGTTTTTCATGACTAAAAATCGGATTATTTTATTGCCTGTTTAAAATTGTTTAAAGAAGCAATAATATTATTCCCAAAATAGTCTTACAGAAAATCTTCTGCTTCATCCTTTAGAAGTACAACATTTTTTTGAGAAAAATTCTAAATATCAGGACTGAAAACCTTTCAATAACCTCCTGTGGAAATTATATTCAAAAAAAACAGGAAAAAATAAAACATATCAAAACACTGATGAACAAGACATTGAAGATATAACCCAGCTGAAACAACATATTTATTCAAAAAAATTAACTGAAAAACTTGCGCGGTATTATAAAATGTTATACTTTTGCATCACTTTAAAACAACGAAGTAATAAACGAAAACATAAATGGTTTCTTAGCTCAGTTGGTAGAGCAATGGATTGAAAATCCATGTGTCCCTGGTTCGATTCCTGGAGAAACCACTTCAAAACCTCTAATTTATTTTAGAGGTTTTTTTGTTTTTAATACATAACTTATTTTCAGTAATTTCTAAGCCTGGGATTTATAAACTGTTATACCTAATTGGATATTAATAAACTGAGAATTTGTATATAGTTGAATGTTTATATACATCTTTAGGAGTTAGTATTGGTGATGGAAAATGGGATTGGTTAATTGCATCTGGAAAATTCTGTGTTTCCAAACAAAATGCCTCTCTTTCCTGGTACAGGTGATCTTCTTTTCCTTTTATATTTTTTATCCAATTGGCAGTATATAACTGCAAACCCTGCATAGTGGTAAATACTTCCATTTTTCTACCGGACCGTGGCTCTATAACAGTAGCTACTAAATCTAAATGATGCATACGGTGCTTTAAAACAAAATTATGATCATATCCTTTTCCAATCGTAAGTTGATCATGATCCATATCAATTCTGTCTCCAATACCTGTTAAGGAGGTAAAATCAAACGGGGTATTTTTTACAGTTAAAATTTCACCTGTCGGTTCAAGGTTTTTTGTAAGAGGAGTATAAAAATCAGCCTCAATCTGCAATTGATGGTTATTTATTGTTCCACTGCCCTCCCCCGCCAAGTTAAAATAAGAATGGTTTACCAGATTGAGTATAGTTTCCTGGTCTGTTGTCCCTGAATAATCTAACTGTAATTCATTATTTTCACTAATGGAATAAGTTACCGTTACAGATACAGTACCAGGGTAGCCTTCTTCCCCGTCAGGAGAAGTGTATTGAAAACTCACTTTCGAGGCAGAAGACTCTTTAACATCCCATACTTTTTTATCAAAACCCTTCAGTCCACCATGCAAATGATTATCCTCATTATTAACTGTTAATGAGTATTCTTTTCTGTTTAATGTGAATTTTCCTTTCCTGATACGATTAGCACATCTACCACAAATGGCCCCTTGATAAAATTCATTATTGTCTATGTATTCTTGTGCTGTTTCATATCCCTGCACTACATCTGCCAGTTTTCCGTCTTTATCTTTAACATTAATACTCACTATAATTGCCCCATAATTAGTTACTTGTACAATCATCCCATTCTTATTTTTCAACGTGAATAACCGGACTTTTTGATGGTTGTGAACTGTATTAAAAGTCACTTCATTGATAACACCCATTTTTTAAAGGTCTAATTTAACAACTCCTTTTTGTCTTATGAATAAAGGATGACAAGAACCCACTCCAAATAAATGATTTAAAGTTGTGGTATATTTTTCAAGCAAATTTTCAGGGACAAAAGCTTGTATTGTTCCTGCAAATCCTCCACCATGCACACGCCATGCTCCAGCACCTTTCAGTACTAATTCGCTGTAAGCCAACCCTAATGAAACGGCTTGTTCATGTATATTATTTGATACATAAACATTTTGATTGTACATATACGAACTATGTCCTGAATCTATTACCAAGTGTAAAAATTTTTGGAAATCATTATTCTCTAATGCTGTTACTTCATCTACTACGCGTTCATTTTCACATTCAAAATGAATGGCTCTTAAAATAGCCCGATCTCCTACTTTTTTACGGATAGAAGGAGCAATATCCATTACTTTTTCCAGAGTCGTTTCTCTCAGTACACTACATCCTAAATGGGCTGCAACGTCTTTCATCTCTTTAGGTAAAACAGCATATTCATCATTCAAATTGGTATGATCGCCCCGAGTATCTGTAATCACTAAAGAAAAACCAGTAGATTCAAAATCAAAATCTACTTTTTTAACAATAGGATTGGTTACGTCTGCAAAGTCAATGATTACCAAACCTCCTACTGCACAAGCTACCTGATCCATTAACCCGCAAGGTTTTCCAAAGAAAACATTTTCTGCATATTGTCCAATCCGGGCATTTAATATGGGATCTATATTACCATCATTGAATAAATGACTTACAATTGCACCAATTAAAACCTCAAATGATGCTGATGAACTTAATCCGGAACCTTTAGGAACACACCCATCAATTACAGCATCGAATCCTCCTATTTTATAGCCCAATTCTTTTAATCGAGCATTAATTCCACGAACAAGCGCATTTGAGGTTAAAAATTCCTTCTCATTGGGAATAAGGTGGTCCAAATCTATTTCAAATGATTGATAACCTGAAGATTCAATCCTGATTATATTGGAGTTATTTTTAGCAGCAACGGCTATATTATCTAAGTTTATGGCACTCGCTAATACGCGACCATGATTATGATCTGTGTGATTACCTCCAATTTCGGTTCGTCCTGGTGAACTAAAAACAGAAACCTCTTTTTCTCCAAAAATTTCTCTGAAACGAGATAATGCTTTGGTATACCGAACTGCTTGCTGATGTAATAATTCTGAATTTTGTCCGTACAACTCTCTAAATTGAGGAATATCACCTTCATTAATTAAAGAATCAATATATTTATTATTTGACATGTATTGGTACCTAATTTATAAAACAGCCTATTTTATTAAGAGCCATTTTATTTATTTTTATAATGAATTGTTGAACTTTTTTTAAGAATCTCGGCACTTTGTTCCGGAGTAATATCTCTTTGGGCTTCTGCTAACATTTCGTATCCTACCATGAATTTTTTCACACTAGCTGAACGAAGCAAAGGAGGATAAAAATGCATATGAAAATGCCATTCTTCATGAGATTCTGAATCTGTAGGAGCTTGATGTATTCCGGCAGAATAAGGGAAAGAAATTGAGAAAATATTATCGTATTTTGTGGTCAGATCTTTCAACATTTGAGCAAATAAAACCTGATCTTCATCTGAAAAGGCTAATAGACTATTTAGAGGTTTTTTACTAATAATCATTGTTTCATAGGGCCAGGTTGCCCAAAATGGAACCAAAGCCACAAAAGCTTTATTTTCTAAAACAATTCGCTCCTTACTTTCAATTTCTTTCTGAAGATAATCATACAAAAGAGTTGTTCCGTGTTGATAATAATATTTTTTCAAATTTTGCTGTGTTCTGACCACTTGAGAAGGAATGGATGCCTGCGCCCAAATCTGACCATGAGGATGAGGATTACTACAGCCCATAACAGACCCTTTGTTTTCAAAAATCTGAACATGATTAATATAATCTAGTTTCCCAAGACTCTGATATTCATCTTTCCAGACAGACACCACTTTTGTAATCGCTTCTACAGACATTTCAGGAAGAGTCAATGAATGATCGTGTGAAAAACAGATTACCCGGTTAATTCCTCTTTCAGGTTCCATTTTAAATAACTCACCCAGTTCACCTTCCGTTTTATCTGGGGCTATTTCTCCTTTCAATAAAGCTCCAAAATCATTATCGAATACATATACACCTTCATAGCGAGGGTTTTGGGTCTCGTTAGCTCTTGAATTTCCGGGACATAAATAGCATTTCGGATCATATTGATTTTGAGCGCTTATTAATGGTTCTTCCTGTTGCCCTTGCCATGGCCGTTTTGCCCTTTGTGGTGATACCAAAACCCATTCATCCAATAAAGGATTAAATCTTCTATGTGGATGATTTTTGCTGTTAAATGAAGTACTCATGTTGAGCTTATTATTTATATCAGTTTGACCCGTTTTCAGGGTTTAATTTGTCCAAAATAGGTTCAGATAATGTGTTTAATTCTTTTTGAAGTTTATTATTTTTCTGTTCAAAAATAACAATCTCATTATTACCCTTTCTTAAGTAACATCCCGGTAAATACAGAGTTTGTTGTGGTCCTACCGACCAATACCTTCCCAGATTAATTCCATTGACAAATACAATCCCTTTTCCGAAAGGTCGCATATCTAAAAAAGTGTCTCCCACCTGTGATACATTAAAATTTCCTTTATAGATAACTGGTCTGTTCTCTTTTACATCAGATTTTTGTTTTGTATCAATTACCGGAGCCTTTTCAAAAGGAAGCCCATACATTTCCCAATCTCCAGTTATTTTTCGGTCATTAATAAATACAGGAGAAATAATTCCTTTTGTATTCTTATTAATCTCAGAGCCGTAGTTAATTCTCCCCATATTTTCTACTATAATGTCTAATTTTCCATTGAAGGGTATGTTAACATTACATTCATATTTTTTATAATAGCGGTTAAGCTCTCCTACTTTTTCTCCATTTACATACACAATTGCATAATCTCTTAATCCATCAATTTTTAAGATCCCCTTAATTGGCTGATTAAAATTTTTGCTATACCAAACATAGCCATGCCCTTGATTTAACTGCTCAAAAGTCAAAGGATTGTCATTAACTATTGGTTTTACATTCTTTTTTAAATCTTCCAAATCAATTGCCTGAGATAGTTGAATAGCCGGAATCTTAATAACTGGAATTCTTGAAGGAACAGGAGGTGTAGAAGGATTTTTTAATAATTCTCTTAATTTCATATACTTTTCGGTTTCCCAACCTGCCTCAGTAATAGGAGCATCGTAATCATAACTGGTCATACTTGGCTGTATATGGTGATCTTTATCGTAATTAGCTCCAGAGGTAAATCCGAAGTTAGTTCCTCCATGCACCATATAAATATTAAAGGAAATATCATTATTCATAAATTTTTCAATGTGGCCTTTTACTCTTTCCGCAGCTTTACGGGGAAAAGGTTCTGCCCAATGATCTAACCATCCGGGATAGTATTCTGCTACCATAAAAGGACCTTTCCCATTATGGTATTTTTTCACCTCTTTCTTAATATTTTCCGGGTCTTCATCTCCATTTGCAGTTGGCAAAGCACCAGGCAAAGCGCCTCCTTCAAATAACCAGTCTCCATCTGAAGTAAAAAACTCCATTCCTTTGAAACCAACTTCTTTTAATTGATCAAATACTGAAGAACTGTATTTTTTATGATCTTCCAGCTTAATGTCTTCTCGTTGACTAACAAAAGATCCGAATTCATTTTCTCCCTGAACCATAACAATCGGGCCTCCATTAACAATCAGATAAGGTTTTACTACCTTGTAAAGTTCTGTGAAATATGCTTTTGTCGAATTTAAAAAAGGAGTATTATATTCTCTGATTTTCATATCCTTGTCATTTTGTAAAAACCAGGGATAGCCTCCGAACTCCCATTCTGCACATACATAAGGGCCAGGGCGAAGGATTACCATTAAACCTTCTTCTTTTGCTATTTTTAAAAATTCAGGTAAGTTTTTGTTTCCATTTTGAAAATCCCATTTTCCAGGAGCTATTTCATGATAATTCCAAAAAACATAAGTCGCTATCGTATTTAAACCCATAGCTTTAACCATTTTCAACCGATGTCTCCAATAAGCCTGAGGAATTCTGGCGTAATGAATCTCTCCTGAATGCAATTTAATTGGCTGCCCGTTCAATTTAAATTCTCCATTTTCAATTTTGAAAGACTCATATTTAATAGGTTTTTGCTGGGCATTTACCACAGTTGTTCCTACTAAAAAAAAGGCTAAAATTATGTTTTTAATAAACTTCATTGTATATGTTGTATTAGCTATTAAAGTTAATTATGTATTAAAACAAATTTATAAATTTACCTGATGCTGCCATACTGGCTACCACCGGTTTTTTCAACTTTACCACCAGTTGAAAAAATATTTAAATATTATGAAACTTGTTAAAATTTTTCAAATGCAAAACTCAAAATTATTTCTATTACCAAAAACGTACATAAACAGCAGTCAGAAGTAATAAAATAATGACGATCAGGAATAATGTTCTATTGTCCACATTGAACATATTTTTGTCTGTAACAAAAGCTTTTGGATTTACTTTTGGACCAAAGACACTTAAGAGAACCATTACAACTACAGTAATGAAAAATGACCACCCCATATTGATCAGGAAAGGAATCTCTGTAATGGTTTTCACCACACCATTTTCCAATTTTTCATAAGTAAATGCTGTATACATCCATGTTTCTTTTCCAAATAGTTCAACTGCAAAACTGTTAAAAAATATAGATAATAAAAAACCAAGAATAACTCCAACTATAGCAGCGGTTCCGGTAGTTCTTTTCCAAAACATCCCTAAAATAAACATAGCAAATACACCCGGACTAATAAAACCCGTATATTTTTGTATAAATGTGAAACCGCCTTCGCCACCAATTCCCAAAATATCTGTCCATGTAAATACCAAAGCAATAAGCATTGCCACTATAATTGCCCAACGTCCTGTTCTTACCAATTGCGTTTCAGATGTATTCGTTTTTAAATATTTTTTATAAATATCTAAAGTAAAAATGGTTGATATACTGTTTACTTTTCCGGCAAGTGATGCTACTATTGCAGCTGTTAAAGCCGCAACCGCAAGACCTTTAAGTCCAGATGGCAGCAAGCCTAGTATTGCAGAATAAGCACCATCTTTTACTCCATTAAAATTTGACAAATGACCTTTTGTATAGAGTACATAAGCCGCAATCCCAGGAAGCACAACAATTACTGGCATAAAAAGTTTTAAAAATCCTGCAAATAAAATTCCTGTTCTTGCTGTTTTTAAATCTGCCCCTAATGCCCTTTGGGTAATGTATTGGTTACATCCCCAATAATTAAGTTGTACAATCCATTGTCCAGCAAAATACATTGCTAAACCTGGCAAAACTACATATTTCCGTACCGCTAAATTTTCTGACATTGATAAAGTAGTTGTGGTAATTTGTGGTTTATTTAGAATGAGGTTGAAATGTTCCGGAGCTTCTTTCAAAAGGGTATTTAAGCCCGTTAAAGCATTTCCAACAGCAGCACCATTAATTCTTTGATCCACAACCTGTAATGCCATATAAACTGTAGCAAAGCCACCAATAATAAGAACTGCCACTTGAATAACATCCGTGTAGCCAATGACTTTCATTCCACCTAATCCAATAACCAAAGCCGTTAGTAAAAGGGCAACCATAATGATATGCAGATGGCCTCCACCAAGCAGTGAATCAATAGCTACAGCTCCTAAATAAAGAATGGAAGTAAGATTAACAATTACATATAAAAATAGCCAAAAGACTGCCATAATAAGAGAAACAGCCTTATTATATCTTGTTTCCAAAAACTGAGGCATCGTATAAATCTTATTTTTGAGATAAATAGGAATAAACCATACTGCAATAATTATAAGTGCAATTGCAGCCAGCCATTCGTAAGCGGCAACAGCTACTCCTGTGAAAAAACCTTCTCCACTCATCCCAATAAATTGTTCTGCTGAAATATTAGATGCGATCAAACTCGCTCCGATTGCCCACCATGTTAGTGAACCTTCTGCAAGGAAATAATCTTTACTTCCTGTAGTTTTTGATTTTTTCCGATTGTATATCCATAGGCCATATACTGTTACAACAAAAAAATAAATTAGAAATATAACAAAATCAAGTGTCGATAGTTTTCCCACGCTTAAAAATTTTTATAGTAAGTTTATCATAGATTTCTATACTTTTTCAGCACTTACATGTACCATAAAGTATTTAACAGGTTAGTAATCCTGATATATCATTTAGAATGAAATTTGTTTTTTTACACCAAAATCACATAAAAGAAACCCTTATATTATCAAATGTATAAATTTAGAAAACACAACCATACTTGTTCCTACCAGTTTTTGTATATTTACTACTAGTTTAAAAAATTGGCAATGTTATGAAGATTATTAAAATAATCCCTGATTCAGTTATTCCTAAATACCAACAGATTATAAATTCCATTGAACAAGCTCTTGCCCAACAACTATTAAAAAAAAATGACAAGTTACCTTCCATCAATAAAGTGTGTATGGAATTCGGTGTTTCTAGAGATACTGTCTTATATGCCTACGAAATACTGAAAAAGAAAGGGATAGTAAATGCTATTTTGGGCAAAGGATACTATATAAAAAGTACTGATTGGAATTTTGAAGAGCGCATCTTTTTACTGTTTGATGAACTGAATGCTTTCAAAGAAAACCTTTATTATTCCTTTTTGGAGGAGATACAGCAAAGAGCGAATGTTCATGTATTTTTCCACTACTTCAATATTGATGTCTTCAAAAAATTAATAGAAGAAAACAATGGAAATTACACAAAATATATAATTATGCCTGGGAATATGAATGATACAGCTCCCATTATTAAGATGCTTCCAAAGAAGGATGTTTACATATTGGATCAAACCAATATATCTTTAAGAGAATATTCATCAGTACATCAGAATTTCGCAAAGGACATGTACAGCGGATTATTAAAAGCGAAAACTAAGCTTGAAGCCTATCACAGATTAATTCTTATCTTCCCAGGACAAAAAGAGCCTGTAGGTATGGTAGAAGGATTTACCAGTTTTTGTGAACAGTATAAAATGAAGCATGAGATTATCTGTAATTTCACGGATGGGGAAATACTGAATGGAGATGTATTCATCATTCCGGATGACAAGCATTTAGTAAACGTCATTAAGCAATCTAAAAAGCAGAAACTAAAGATCAGAAAGGATTTCGGTATTATCTCCTACAACGAAACACCTCTTAAAGGTATTGTAGAAAATGGCATTACTACAATTTCTACAGATTTTTGGCAAATGGGAAAGATTTTGGCAGAAATGGTTCTTAATACAAAAGAAGGGAGAATTGAAAATGCTTCTAATTTAATCATAAGGAATTCTCTATAATTATTTTTGAACAAAGGCTCAGATTATAAAATCCGAGCCTTTATTTTTAGCTTTAAACTTCGTAATTAGAAATCTATAGAATTCAGTGTTTTATCAACCAGCAAACCGTTAGAAGCTTTTATATTAAATGATCCGTTTCGTTTTGCTTTAAATTTAATGATGAACAAATCCGTTGTACCTTCTAAAGGACGTTTTTGTCCTACATTAACCAGCGTAGGATATAATACCTTCTCTTTGTTGGTATGTAATCTATCATAAGTTAAGTTTTCCATTTGTTCAAAATGTAATGGTGTAATGCCTATATATTCCAGTTCCTGCTGGTTATATGGAATGGCAAAACTCAGTGCATTTACAGATTGCAGATTATTACCTTTTACCACTACTTCTATAATATCATTCTTAGCATATTGCTGTTTGGAAGCAGAGACCGTAATGCTTCCCTGCAGTGGTTTCAATTCTTCATCGTTTACCCCTCCATCTATTTTTGTAGCGACGTTAGAAATATCAAATGCATCAATAAAACCGTTTTTATTAACATCTCCGTTACTAATATATCCTTCAAAATCAGAGTCACCCTTTTTCAGACCTGTATAATTCATATACGAAGTAAAATCATTCCTATCAATTTTCTGATCATTATTGATATCGCCAGGAAGTAAGCTTACAGAACCCGGGACTTTAAAGACGTATAACTCATTTCCAGAAGCAAAGTTTCTAAAGGCATTGCTGACTTCAATTTTAATGAATCTTGTAGTAGGAGGTGTAGTAAAATCTAAAGATTGGGTTTTGTTATTTCTATCCCAGGTAAAAGAGTTAAGTTCTGTCCAATCTTTTTTATTATCACTATACGCAATTTTACCCTTCAGCCATATTCCGCTGTAACCACTGCTTCTAGGGATATATTCTAGTTTGTTTATTGTATTAATAGAGCCCAAATCTAAAATTATTTCAAAAGGGACTTTACTCTTTTCATAATCTGAAAACCAGCTAGTGTTCACATCCTGATCAAAAAGGTTTTCGATGCCTTCTCCTTCCTGGCTTGGAATTGTAGCGGTGGCTTTTATACCTTTAATTGCAAATTCATAAGGATTTTTATTGGTTTGGGAGGAAAAAGAAACCCAATCAGAAGTATTGGTTTTATTTACAGCCCTTAATTTAAAATCATATTTTGTTTCAGGTATAAGTCCTTCAAACAAGAAAGAGTTATCTTTTATATTACTGTATACCATATTATTATATAGTATTTCGTAGTAATCTGCATTAGGTATTTTATTCCACGATGGCACTATTGAATAGGCGGTGTTTGTATTTTCTGAAGTGACTGGTTTTAAAGTTTCTGCAAATGCTCCGGAATTGTTTTTCAATTGATTAGAACTGATAAATTGGTAATCTTTAATGACAAGTTCTACCTTGTTTTTGCTTATATCTGTAATTTCTGTTTTTACCCAAAGTTGCGGGTTTCGGGTAATCGAAACTTTTGAAAATCCAGAATCTTTTGTAGAGTAATTATTGAATTCCGGTTGGGTGTTGTAAAAATATACGTTTGTGGCACTATTGAATTCATCTACCGTATTTACTGTTTTCAGCTTCATATTTTTTCCTCCAATAGAAAGTTTTACACCGGATGGTTTTTTAGTGACATTAATTCTGAATTCTGTCATTTTTTCTTTTTCAAAACCATTAAAATTACCTTGAACAGGAGAAATGCTTATTGTTGCAGTATTTTTTACAACATTACTTTCTATAAGAGTGTTTACAGATTCTTTTTTCTTATAGTTTTCGGTTACGCCATCGTCATCATATTCTATAAAACTGGATTTTTCTGAAGGATACACTTCATAAATTCTTATTTTTTTATTGATTTGATGAACATTATTATTAGCATTTATCATCGGAATAATAGCGCCTGGTTTCACAAATAGAGGAAGCTTCCAAATGGGTGCATCGAAATGATTTAAAATAATTTCTCCTTCATACGTTTGTCCTGTGAAGTAATCAATCCAATTTCCTTTTGGGAGGTAAATATTATTTCTGATATCATTCCCTTCTTTATCCATTTTTGTAGCTTGATATATGGGTGCCACTAAAAAATAGGGACCATACAAATACTGGTACTGAGTAGATTTTCCGAGGGTATAATCATTAGCCTGTTGTAAAAACATTGCTCTGATGATTGGCAATCCATCTACAGCTTCATTAGCCACACTATAAGTATAAGGAAGTAAACTCGACTTTAATTTTAAATAATTCCTATTGATAGAAGTAGCTGGTTCACCTAAAGCCTGAGGATATTTTTCATTGGCTCCCCAGCCATCCATATTGAGCTGCATAGGAGTGAAGGTTTTCCATTGAAAATCTCTGGTATTGATAATTGGCTTTTCTCCACCAAAAATGCCATCCATATCCGAAGTAATGTTAGGCTGGCCAGACAAACCAGAACCTATATAAGTAGGAATATGGAATCTTATGTATTCCCACTCTCCACCTGTTTGGTCGCCTGTCCAAATACCTGCATATCGTTGTGAACCCGCCCATCCGTCCAGTGAAATGATAAAAGGACGACTTCCCTTACCATAGCGTGGCATTATTTGAGCGACATCTGAAACCCCATTCAGCCCGAATGAGTATCCAGGGCCTACCCAGGCAACATCTGTTTTTAGTACTCTTACGCCTGCATCTCCCACTTCTTTTATAATATCTCTCTGCAAAAGAGCAGCTACTCCTTCTTTTGGATGTAAATCTGACTGTGTCCACAATCCTATTTCTACTCCATTTTTTCTGACATAATCTCCAAATGATTTTAAATTGGCGATGTTACCTTCCAAAGTTTCGGTTTGTCCATATCCTGCACCATAACCATCATTGGGCAATATCCATCCTAACGGCATATCTGTATCTTTATACCGGTCTATAACAGCTCTGGCAGAAAACTGATAATTGTTTTTTTCGCCATTTAACGATTCTTTAACCCCTCCATTGTCTTTTTGACTCTCTTTATATCTTTTTCCGTCTTCAAATGGTATTCCTTTATCGTCTTCATTCCAATAATCTCTGTTGTAGGCATTAAGATGTCCTTCATAAAAACCAAACTTGGGCAAAAGTACAGGATTTCCTGTTAGTTGGTAAAAATCATTCAACAAAGATTTAGGGTTATCATCTACCATAAAGAAAACGTCCAGATAATTAGTCTCATGGGCCAATTTTACCTCATCTTTTTTTTGTTTACCAAAATCATAATATCCTTTTTTGAAAGTATGCCACATAAAACCATATCCATTTGTAGACCAATAATAAGGATTTGGAGACGCTACACCACCATCGGTCCAGTTATTTTGATTCACGATAAAAATAGTATTTCCTTTATGAGAGAATCTCCCATTCTGTACACCTCCTCCATAGAAATATTCATTTTTTCCCTGAGATAAAGTGAGTACTACTTCTTTAGAGTTAACCTCAATAGGAGCAATAAAAGAAAAGATCTCTTTATTAAGGTTCAGGTCAAATACTTTAAATAAAGAGGTTGCTTTTTCAATTTCAATTTTAATTTTATGGGTAGAAACAGAAACAGTTTGTGATAAATTATTGATTTCAATTTCTTTTACTTTTTTTCTAGGTTGATCTGCTAAAATCTGAGCAGGAGGTATCGCTTCCGGATTTCTTATTTCTCCGCCTTTGGGATCTAAAAACAATCTGAAAATATTTTCCCCATAAAAATCTATTATTATTTTTTTGTTGCCGGAAAGCAAAACTTCTACAGAAGTTCCTCCTTTCTTAGAAACATTCTCAATATTTTGAGCCTGAGCTTTTCCAATCGGGAGAAAAAGAAAGGAACTCAGGAGTAAAATCTTTTGAATTTTTGAATTTAAAACTGTATTCATTTACGTCGACTTTAATTATTAATTTACATTTTAAGATAAAATAAACTGTAATCTCTTGTAATATTAAGACTTTCAAAAAGTAGTTTTGTGTCAAAAGGGCAGCTTCTTTTAAAAAAATATAAATAACTTATTTCTGTATCTGTTTCTAGGGTTGTTAGTATCCTTTTGCTGCTTGGGCTTCTTTTAATTTTGGATTTAAATCCACCGCAGTTTGAGGGTAAGGGAATCTGTAAAATTTATCATTCCAAACTCTTGTTGCAACCTGTGCATTTGTTATATCATAAACTGTTTTCATTACATTGGGTGCAATTTTCCATCTTCTGATATCATAGAATCTATGTCCCTCATTAGCTAATTCTATTCTTCTTTCATTTCTAATAATATTCCTCAATGTCTCCTTTGTCTGAGTTCTGCTAACTCCGGTCATACCCACTCTATTTCTGATTTTGTCTAATGCATCATAAATAGAGGCATCTGGCCCATAAAATTCATTTTTTGCTTCAGCATAAGTAAGCAATACTTCTGCATAGCGAATCAGCATAAAATTATTACTTGCATATAAGTTTTCATCTAATGAGTTATAGTCTGCCATTTTTTTATAGTTATAGCCAATTTTTGATGTATTGTTTCCTCCCTTGCCCCATGTGAACAGATGGTTCGTTCCAAAGCCTTTTAGATAGGACCAAGGACCATTTGGGTGCATAATACTTGCATATAAACGGGTGTCTCTGTTTTTGAATTCGTCCAGATAGGTACCATTTGGATTTCCATTGTTATAGTTTACCGCTCTTGTATCATTAGAAGGAGGTGTAAATGTTGTTCCATCTTTTTTCCAATATGCATTTACCAAATCAATTGTTGGAGTGATAGAGCTCCATCCACTTTCTTCATTGGGCAATAGAAAAAGGGTCATGTAGTTGCTATATGTTCCTTTTGAATCTGGTACATACTGAGCTTCTAAAATTGATTCTATACTGCCCTCATTTTTAGCCCAGAATAATGCCTGATAATTACTTAAGCCTTTGTAAAAATTATCTTTATCCGTGGTAGAAGTAAAGGTAACAAAGCTATCGTAGTCTGTACTTGTATCTACTGAAGCTGTATTGAAAAGCCCGTAAGTTCCAGAATTCATTATGAGTTGAGCAGCTTCATAAGCTTCTTTATATTTTCCTGTGTATAAATAGACCCTTGCCTTAAATGCTAATACGGCTCCTTTTGTTATTCTACCTTTATCTTGACCGGAGGTATAGATAGCTGGTAAATCATTTTCAATAGCATTTAATTCACTGGTTACAAAATTATCAATTTCAGTTTCAGAAACTGGTGTAAGAGAAGCCCCATCCAGTTCACCTGATTTCTGCACTAATGGAAGAGCTCCGAAACGCTGAGATAAATCAAAATAATTAAAAGCTTTTATAAATCTTGCTTCTGCAATATATCTTTTAGCAAGATCTTTGTCCATTGGAATTTTATCAATATTTTCTAAAAAGGTATTTACTCTTCTAATTGTCGTAAAATCATATCCGAAATCTGTAGAAGGGAGTATGTCTCCTGCAGAAGCATTTACTGCAGTTGTTTCCCAAGGATATTGAGCATATGAATTATCGGTATAACTATCGTTGTACAAACTGCTAAAAGCCGCGGAAGACATGTATGCATAAATACCATTGAGTGCCATGGTAGCATCTTTTTCAGTTTTCCAAAAGGTATCTTGCGATATTTTGTCTTCCGGAAACCTATCTAAATTACAAGAACCAGTAACAATAGATAGAGTAATTGATAGCAATATAATTTTTATTTTTTTCATTTTTAGATATTTCATGTTAAGTTAAAAGGTTGCATTTATACCAAACGATACGGTTTTTAAATTCGGATATGTAGCACGGGCACTAGCCATTTCAGGATCAAAATCTTTCACCCTTTTGTCTCCTCTCAGCGTAAAGTAATTTTCTAAGTTTGTATATATTCTGAATTTTTTCAATCCTATGCGGTTAACTACTTCCTGAGGAAGAGAATATCCTAAAGTAACAGACTTGATTCTGAAGTAACTTGCATTAAAAAGCCAAAAATCTGAAGTAACACCTATATTCTGAGTTCCTCCTCCAGCCGGCAACACTCTATGGTACAAAGCATTAGGGTTTGGGTTTTCAGGAGTCCATCTGTTATCTAAAACATATTGCTTTACCCCTGCACCATTGAAAAATGCCTGAGAGGATTCTTTATCCAGATATACCTGAACATTCGCTACCCCTTGCCCCACTACACTGAGATCAAAATTTTTATATCTACCTCCTATGCTTAAACCATACGTAAAACTGGGAACATCATTTCCTATTACCGTTCTATCGTTTTCATTAACAACTCCATCTCCATTAATATCTACATACTTTATATCGCCAGGCTGAGAGGAACTGTATAATTTGGGATAATTATTATTAATATCTTCCTGGGTCAAGAGACCAGCAGTTTTATATCCGTAGAAATCACCAATTGAACCTCCTACCTGTGCTATCCAATAGTCATTGTATAGAGGTTTGCTATTGACAAGGGAAAGGATATTATTTTGGTTTTTAGCAAAATTAGCATTGATGTAAAAGTCTCCGTTTTCAAAATTTTTATTGTAACCCAAAGTAACTTCTATCCCTTTATTTTGTACGTCACCCGCATTAATTGGTGGTGTTTCGTTTTTGTCTGGATCACTGTCTATGAGTACACCTGTTTCATATGGTAATTGATTTTTCATTAAAGCACCTTTTGTAAGGCGGTTATATAAATCTACTGAGAAAGTGAAAGTATTGCTGAATAAAGATCCGTCCAGACCTATATTTTTGGTAACAATTTTTTCCCAACCTATATCAGAAAAACCAAGTCTGCCTGGTACCACTATCCCTACTATAGCATTTCCCAGAACTGAAGAACCATTATTCATATAGGTCTGACTATCATAATAACCAATAGTATTAATAGATCCGGCACTACCATAAGAACCTCTCAATTTCAGGGTATTAATAAAATTCAGGCTTTTAATAAAATTTTCTTTATCTAACCTCCAGGAAGCCATAACTGCCGGAAAATAGCCCCACCTGTTTTCTTTAGCAAAACGCGAAGATGCATCTGCCCTTATAATACCTTCTAGAAAATATTTTTCCTGATAATTATAATTGATACGGGCGAAAGCAGACTGGAAAGCATATTGCTGAGTATTAGATTTCAGTTCATCTAAGGTTCCGTCAAGAGTACTTAGAGCACTTAAAGAATGCAATCCATCTTTTGGTATATTAGATTTTTTACCTTCTATTGTTCTATTGGTATAGTCCTCATAAGAAGCACCTCCCAAAACTTTAAAATAATGTGATGATATATTTTTTTCATAGCTAATCAGGACCTGAGTATTGAGTAATTCATCAGTTTCCCATTTTTCTTGATAGTTGTTAACTGCTCTCGCAGTTGCACTAATAGGAGCTTTCGTTAAAAAATTGTACACAGGGTTTAGTGTATTTATAAAAGAACCTGAGCGGTAATTCCAGTTGGAATAGCTGATTTGAGCATCTATATTTAATCCTTTTACAGGAACGTAGTTTGCAGATAATGCTCCCATAAATTTTTGATCATTTGATTTAGAATCTCCACCTTCTATGTTATTTCTTACGGGGTTGGTATTTGCAAATGTATTATCTACTTTACCCGCATTCATAGATCCCCACCATCCATTGGATTGTCTTACCGCCATGGTAGGGGATATTCTTGCCAATTCTATCGTATTAATACCACCTCCCTGATCATTGATCATTTGTTTAATAAATGATATATTAGAATTTACTGTAAGTTTATCACTTAATTTAGAGGATGTATTTGTTCTAAAAGAATACCTCTCCATACCTTTTGTAGGGGACAGAGATTCCTGTTTCAAATACCCTAAACTTGCAAAATAACGAGTTTTATCTCCACCAGCTACATTAATCTCATTATTAAGCACATTGGCCATTTTTCTGTAAGTTTCTTTATACCAGTCTGTGTTAGGGTATCTGTCTAAATCTGTACCTGCAGCTGTAAGGTCTATTTGCTCTTGCTTGTACTGAGAAAAATGACCAACATTATTATTAGCATTATAATATGCTTCATTTTTTAGTTTCATATATCCAACAGCATCTACGTATTTAGGTAAATAAGTGGGAGTCTGATAGGCATTATACATATTATAACTTATACTCATCTTACCTCCACCACCTTTTTTGGTCTCGACAAGAACTACTCCGTAGCCAGCTCTTGTACCATAGATAGCTGCTGAAGCATCTTTTAATATGCTTATATTTTCTACATCAGCCGGACTTAGCCTGGAAAAGTCTGCAGCACTTGAGAGAATACCATCTATAATATAAAGTGGTGAATTACCTGCAACACTCCTTCCCCTTACATTTAAGTTTGGAACAGACCCTACATCTCCTAAAGAAGATTTAATTGTAACTCCGGGTAAAGCACCTTGTATACTGGCGGTTAAACTTGTTGTTGGGCGATCCTGTAGTATCCTTTTGTCAACAGAAGCTATAGATCCGGAAACAGTTCCTTTTTTCTGTTTTCCATATCCTACTAAAACAACTTCTTCCACGTTTTTTACTTTCTTCATGATAGTGTCCGAAGGTTTGTTTTTAGTTTCTTGTGCATGTACTAATGATACAGAGGACATTAGGACTGCACTCAAAATAATCTTTTTTTTCTTCATGTTTTTAACTTTTATGGGAATATTATTCTATCTAAGGGGAAATTATTTTCTAACTAGTTGTTTGTTTTATTTTCCTTTGCATGAGGGAAACCATCTGTTACTAAAACATTAACTATTTGTTACCCAAATGTATATTTTTACTTTACACCTCCATACTGGTAACCACCAGTTTTTAACCCTTTACCACCAGTTTGGAAATGATTAGAATATGTCTTGTTAAAAAGACTTCTGTAAATTGATGATGGTTGACAAACTTAATTCCTGCTTTTTACTTAAAAAAAACAAACCCAACACATTGATAACCTAAACAATAACAGTGTTCTTATTTTATTTTCAGTAGATCAACGATCAAATATTAATGCTAATTTTTAAAGGTTAAAAAATGTCCATTAAACAAGTTTTGGAATTAATTTTCAAACTTTTCAGGCAACATTTCTCACGCAAAAAATATGTTTTACTAGCTTCTGTTTTGTGTTTTTAATAATGAATAATACGCCAAAGAACGTTGAAGGATATCTTCAGCATCAGTGGCTTTACAACTTTTTTGGATTGCAAGAAAAAGAATTGTGAATAAGTTTAGAAAGGCCAAGACCATCATTAATTACTTCAATAAGATATACAACAAGGTGTATCTAAATTAGATTTATAGATTTTGTATTGGTGAAGAATTACTTCCTATCAAAGCATGGAATAGAGTGCAAAGAATTTCGATTATAACTACCCAATAACTTTGCAAATTGTCTAAAACTTCTGCAATATATCCTTGAAATATAGACGTAATGACACCTTTCACAAACCTTTAGGAAGTGAAACTTGTTATGCATCATTTACGGTATTTACCAGAACTTGTGTTTTTCTGTTTACCCTGTTTATTGAATTTTAATTTTTTAGAATTTCCACCTTACAAAAGCTTCCATGGCAGCATAAGTAGCAAGCCCCATTTTATGATAGGTCTCTGCTGTTTCTTTGTTTCTTTCTTCAGCTCTTTGCCAGAATTCTCTCATGTCTGTTCCCTGGAATACGACTCCGTCTTTTTGAGATTGATGCTTGAAAATTCCATAGCGTTTCTCCAAAATCTGGTCCGGGCTTAATGGAACTGCCATTTCTATTTCTTCTATAGACCATTCTTTCCATGCTCCTCTATATAGCCATAACCAACAATCTTTCATGTATTCCTTTGATTTTAAATTTTTAACAGATTCAAAAACAGCATCTAAACATACTTTGTGTGTTCCATGAGGATCTGCTAAATCACCAGCTGCATATATTTGATGTGGTTTTACCCGGTCGATTATATCTGTTACAATTTCTATATCTTCTGTACTCAATGGTTTTTTTTCTATTCTGCCTGTCTCATAGAAGGGCATTTCCAAAAAATGAATCTGGCTGTCTGGTATTCCCACGTAATAACAAGTAGATTTTGCTTCTCCTTTTCTTATTAACCCCTTTATATGTCTTACTTCAGGAATGTCTACATCACTATTTTTCTTATTTTGCAAAAACTTGATGGCTTTGTCAAAAATCTTTTGGGCTGCATTATTTTCAATGCCAAACATTTCGTTGTAATCACATACAAAATTTGCAAACCGCAATGCTTCAGAATCTGCTACGGCTATATTTCCGGAGGTTTGATAAGCAACGTGAACCTCGTGCCCTTGTTGATGCAGCCTTATGAAAGTTCCGCCCATACTAATAATATCATCATCCGGATGTGGACTGAATATAAGAACTCTTTTCTTCGCCGGAGCTTTCCTTTCTGGCCTATTGCTATCATCTGCTCCTGGTTTACCTCCTGGCCATCCCGTTATGGTATGTTGTAATTTATTGAAAATTTGAATATTGATATTGTAGGCTGGTCCTTTATCTGCCAACAGATCGCTCATTCCGTTTTCTATATAATCCGAATCGGTAAGCATCAATATTGGTTTTTTTATTTTTTGGGCTAACCCCAAAACTGCTTTTCGGATTAATGTATCAGTCCATTCTATTTTTTCCACCAGCCATGGAGTATTAATTCGGGTAAGTTTATGAGCTGCTGCCTGATCTAATACAAAAGTAGCGTTTTTGTGTTCCTGCAAATAAGAGGCTGGTACCAGATTGGTAACTGGGCCTTCTACAGACTCTTTTATAATATTTGATTTAGATTCACCCCAGGCTAGTAGTATTACTCTTTTCGCTTCCATTATTTTCTTCACCCCCAATGTAATAGCTGTTCTGGGAGTATTTGACAGTCCTAAAAATTCATTGCTTGCTGCTACTCTTGTGATATGGTCTAAAGCTACAAGACGGGTTTTGGAATTTTGTAGGGACCCCGATTCATTAAATCCAATATGACCATTACCACCAATACCCAGAATCTGCAAATCTATCCCTCCCAAGGCTTCTATTTTAAGTTCATATTCTGTACAATAATCTGCTATTTCTTCTTTGGATAATATTCCGTCAGGAATGTGATAATTTTCAGGAAGAATATCTACTTTATCAAACAATAACTCTTTCATAAAACGAACATAACTATGTACAGAATCTGGTTCCATAGGATAATATTCGTCAAGGTTGAAAGTAATTACGTTTTTGAAACTCAGACCTTCTTCTCTGTGCATTCGCACCAGTTCGGCGTATAAGCTCTTGGGTGAGGAACCTGTAGCCAACCCTAAAATACAAGGCTGCTTTTGAGACTGTTTTACACGTATAAGGTCAGAAATTTCTTTTGCTACAGATTTTGAAGCAGAAAGCGAATCTGTGAAGATAACTGTTTCTATCTTTTCAAATCTTTTTTCAAATCCTGTGGAGAAATCTATTGTGCTTTTCAACATATTGATTTGGTTTTGGTAAGTATTAAAATTAAATTTTTATATAGAATTTTTATTTCTAAATTTTCAATTATTTATTTTTTTTAGTTAAAAGACTACTATTCTTACCCTTCACTATTTCTTCTATCATAATATTCTATTGTTTCTAATAATGCCTGGTCTAAAGAATAAAGAGGTTTAAATCCTAATTGTTGAAACTTGGAAGGATCAGCTGTAGAATGCTTAATATCTCCTGCCCGTTCTTCGAAAAAAACAATTGGTGATTTTGAATTAATAATTTCAATAATCTTTATAGCAAGCTCAATAATAGAAGTACTCTGTCCTAAAGCAATATTATAAACGGAAACTCCTTTTTCTGATGCAAAAATATTAGCACGAACTATATCTTTTACATAAATGAAATCTCTGGTTTGATGTCCATCTCCATAAATAATAATCGGTTCATTTTTTAATGCTTTATTTATAAAAATGGGAACGGCAGCTGCATAGGCAGACTCAGGGTTTTGTCTCGAACCAAAAACATTAAAATATCTCAATGAAACAGTGGGTATTTGCCATTGTTTTTGATACATGTCCAGGTAATATTCTCCATCCAATTTAGTAATGGCATAAGGAGTCATAGGTTTTGGAACCATGCTTTCTATTTTAGGAAGAATAGGATCATCTCCATAATTAGCAGCAGAGCTTGATAAAATAACCTTACAGCCATAATTATTTTTAGCAGCTTCCAAAACATTAATTGTTCCATGTGTATTGATATCTATACACTCTGAAATATTGATTAAAGACTCTGGTACGCTTACTAATGCTGCAAGATGAAAAATAGCTGTGGTTTCCTGTGCACATTTAAAAAGAAGGTTTTTATCTCTGATATCTCCATTGATAAATTCAACATCTAATCCTTCCAGATTTTTTTTAATTCCTGTTCTTAAATTATCTAATACGATAACATGATGCCCATTTTTTGATAGTTCCTCAGCAATATGGCTTCCGATGAATCCTGCTCCACCTGTAATGAGATATTTTTTCATAAATCAAATAATCATTTCATTATATTATTGCTCTGAGCTATCTATAGGTTTTAACTAACTGTTTTTGGTATAGGATAGCGTAGGCCATTTCTAATAAGTACTCGTTAAGGAAATAGGATAAAAGGACTGGTTACAATGCCAGATTATTCCCATAAATTCTCCGGATACAGCTTCTTCATTCTTAATTCTGAAATCCTTTTTTGTACAATTTCTTTATCTTCAGGATAGGTAACTCCAAACCACCTGTCATTAGATTTCAATAATTTTACGTTAACTTTTCCGGATGCTATACTGTCGGCAACCAAAGTTGGCAAATAGTATTCTGCTTTTAAACTCTCTTTATTTTTCTCTAAAAAACGCTTAAAAGAATCATTGCCAAATTCAAAACACCTGGGTGTGAACCCCCAAAAATTCATAGATACTGTTACCTCCTCTTCAATTGTTGTAAAACTCTCGTCTTCTTCTTTGTACCTTAGCCCGTTTTCACTTTTCTCTATATATGTTCTTTCAGTTACATTTAATAAGTTTCCATTACAATCTACATCACATACTCCTCGGGAAACATAACCATGATCAGAAACTGTATTCTTCAGTAAATAGCCTATCATACTAAAATTATAAGAGTTAATGTCTGTTTTTTTAAGAAAATCATACATCACCATAAAGGCATCTCTTCCATAAAAATCATCAGCATTAATAATGGCGAAGTTTTCGTGTACCACATCTTTAGTAAGCAGTAAGGCATGCCCTGTTCCCCAGGGTTTGATACGTTCTGCATTTAGATATTTCAGAGGGACACTATCAATCTCCTGATACACATATTCTATCTCAGCTTTTCCTTTTATTTTTTTTTCTATTAATGACTTAAATTCAATTTCAAAACTTTTACGAATAATGAAAACAAACTTCTTAAAACCAGCCTGCAATGCATCATATAAAGAAAAATCTATAATTGTATCTCCCTGTGGAGTAAATATATCTAACTGTTTAAGACCTCCATATCTGCTGCCCATTCCGGCTGCTAAAACGATGAGTGTAGGATGGTGATTTGTATTCATTTCTTTAATAAATTTATTTTTGAGTAAGTATCTTGAAAATTATAATCCCTATTCCGGGATTTTCTTATGCAATCTTAAAGTTTCATACAAAAATCACTACAAATTCATAAAATGAAACCTTATACAAAACTTATATATTTTCAATAAAAAACAAAAATAACAGGTACTACAGAGATACACCACAATATTACACGATTGATTTACAATAATTTACCATTATAAAAACAGATAATTATGATGATAATAATGAATTTGTTCCAATTTTTTATGACCAGAAAATCACAGAATCTTGTAAAAATAATAAGAAGTAATAAGGTTTAATTTAAAGTTATGGGCTGTTCGCAGTGAGTGAAGTTTTAAAAACGAAAGCAAAGACTGCAAATAAAAATTTTGCTGAAAAATTATTATTAATTCATTAATTCGTGTATTGTACCCAAACAATTAATAATTTTCAAAATACTGAATAACAACAAATTAAACTTAAAAATAAATAAAGTAGTACCGGTGTAGTAGATCTTTTTTTATTATTTTGATTAATAATTTTCACATTTGAGATCAATTAATCAGATAAAATCGAATGGTAAGAAATGTTTCGGGTATTTTCTGACTACACAGTAAAATAACTGATTAATGATCATTCATTTCTGTAGCCCAAAAGTAGAATTACTTATTCAGCCAGCTTAAGCATTCAGCGATTTGCATTTTACTGATAAAAATTTCAGTATTCACTTCCGGTTCCGGTGAGAGCCTAAGTTCTACTTTCTGGCTGGAATGTTTGATAATTTCTGAAACTGCGTCTTTATTGATGATAAACTTGCGGTTTATTTTAAAGAAAATTTCAGGATTCAACTTCTGAATAATATCTTTAATGGTATCATCATAAATATAGGTCTGATGATCTTTAGTAGTGAGGAAAAGGTATTTCCCGGATGCAAAAAAATAAGCGGTGTTATGTTCGTCTATTGATTTGAGTTTATTCCCCTCTCTTACCATAAAACGTTTCATGACCTCATCGCCTGCCTGTCGCAGTGATGAAATAGATTTAAGTACAGGTTCAGGGTCGAAATTATTTCTTATGGAAATAAATTTTTGTAAAGCTTTATGCAAATCTTCTTCCTCGAAAGGCTTCAGAAGATAATCAATGGTGAAATGTCTGAAAACCCTCATCGCATATTCGTCAAATGCGGTAATGAAAATAATCGGGGTAAAAAGCTCTATCTGTTCAAAAATTTCCAGGCTCATTCCATCTCCAAGATGAATATCCATAAAAATGAGATCTGCCGAATCTTTCTCAAAGAAATCAATTGCCTGTTTTTTGGAACGAAGAATAACAGTCTCTGTAACAGGGACAATGTTCTGTGTATCTAAAAGATTTTTCAGATAATTCACAGCCAGCAGCTCATCTTCTATAATGGCAATTTTCATAACGATGCAAAAGTACAAAAAAACCGCTGAAACAATTAAGTTCAAGCGGCTTCCTCTGTATTGAATTTGATATGAAGTTCTATAAATTAGGGTTATTCTTCTTCGCACTCATTGGATATTCAATAGTATATCGCGGATCATTCTGCTGAAGAATATACTCATTACCACTAATGGTGTGGCTTATTTTTTTCTGATTTGCTCTTCTTAAGTCGAACCATCTTTGGCCTTCCAAAGCAAATTCTCTGAATCTCTCATCCAGAATAAAGGTCATAAATGCTGCAGAATCCATTGAGTTTACTGCATTTTGTACTGAAGTATATCCATCCGGAGTATATCTGTTTTTTAATACTTTCAGAAGTGTTTCTTTAGCTTCTGCCAGTTTATTCAACTTTAATAATGCTTCAGATTTTATAAAGTATTGTTCAGCTGTTCTGAAAGATACTTTAAATTCTAAACTTCCTCCTTTGGTGACTTTATACTTACTACCATTTTTTTCAAAATACATGCCAAACCTTTTATCTGCCGTAGAATTGTATGAAGAAATCAATTCCGGAGATGCAAAAGATAAATTCTTTATAGAGTTATCCCATGTATTATCCAAAGCCATGATAGACTCCGGAGAAGCATAATGGTTGGGTGGTGTGTTGACAGTATTTAAATTGCTCAAATCTCCTTTTACTGCCAATACCTGATCTGCATAGTTTAAAGCCTTATTCCAGTCTCCTTCATATAGAGCGGCTCTTGCCTCAAATGCCAGCAATGCTGTTTTTGAGAATCTATAATTGACTCCCAGTACCTGTTTCTGCTCCACCATCAGATCCTCAGCCTTTTTAAGGTCTGCATGAACCTGTGTATATACTTCCTGTACAGAAGACGGCTTCAATACCTGCTCAAGATCAATTTCAAGATTGATAGGAACTCCTCTGTCAGTAGAAGCTGTAGCACTATTGTACGGCTTTCCATATAAATTCACCATATCAAAATAAAGGTAAGCACGAAGAGCATACGCTTCTGCTAAAATCTGGTTCTTTTCAGGAGAGTCCTGCATGGTTTTGCTTCCTTCATTGATAATCTGATTCAGATAGAAGTTCACGGAATAAAAGCTTACCCATGGAAATTCTGTAGATGCCTGATCATTGTTAGCGTCTTTCCACATCGCAATTTCACGATAGGAAATAAAATCTGTTGAATTATCATCAATACTCACCTCATCGGTACGAAGTGCCACCAGTGATTTGTGAACAGGATATTTTGAATACGCAGATGTAAGGACTTTTCTATAGTCTTCAGTAGTCGTAGGAATCACTTTCCCTTCAGGCTGAATATCTAAAAACCTGTCGCATCCGATACTGCTAAAGCTGATTGCTGCAAGTGCTATGATTGCTGTAATTTTTCTCATTTTTCTCAAGTTTTAAAAAGAAACATTAAATCCTACGGTCACCGACTTGGTGATAGGCTGTGCATAAATATTACCATACGTTTCCGGATCAAAATATCCGTTATATCCGTTACTGAATACAAACAGGTTACGCCCTTCAACACTCAGTCTCAAACTTGTGATTCCCATCGGATTTGTAAATTCTTTAGGAAGTGTATAA
This sequence comes from Chryseobacterium indologenes, assembly GCF_002025665.1. Lineage (GTDB taxonomy): Bacteria > Bacteroidota > Bacteroidia > Flavobacteriales > Weeksellaceae > Chryseobacterium > Chryseobacterium metallicongregator. The sequence goes on from NZ_CP018786.1 coordinate 3,812,138, forward strand.
CCCAAACGGATACTGCTGATTCTGATATAGCTGATTTCTTTTGCCCATACATCCAGTAAGCTGTAAGCATTTGAACGGTTTCCGGTAAACCATTTATTCGCCATCCATCCGTCCGGGTTAGCTTCCATATCAGGACTTGTAATTCCCGGAAGCGAACCTCCAGCTTCATAAATATCTCTTGTGTAGTTTCTTCCTCGGTCTAACTCCATACCTCGGTAAGAAGGAGTTCTCATTACCGTCTGCTTCAGGTTGAATGTTGCAGAGATAGTAAGGTCAAAATTACTTACTTTAAATGTGTTGATAATACCTCCGGTAAATTTCGGATCTCTGTCTCCCACATAGGTAAACAAGCTTCTTAGCTCCGCATTTGAAAGTTTGGTATCAACAAGCTGCCCTGGTAGGAAATCTGCATATACATCATATAACTTAAAGAATTCTGCTGCTGAAATCTTCTGATCTCCTTTCCAGAATAATGGGTTTCCCTGTTCATCCATTCCTGCAGTTTTCAAAGCAAAAACAGCATTTACAGGAAGTCCTTCTCTTGAGGGAAGCAATGCATTATCACGCGGCTGCTCGCTCAATACTCTACTCTTGTTGTGAGCAAAGTTGATGGTAGTTGTCCATTTGAAATTATCATGATTGATGTTTCTGGTAGATATGGCCAATTCAAAACCTTTATTGGTTAAGCTTCCCCAGTTCATCATCGTATATTCGAAACCAGTTTCCAAAGGAGTTTCTTTCATACTGATCATATCCGTTCCTTTTCTGCTGTAGACATCAGCGGTAAGGCTTACACGGTTATTGAACAATCCTAAATCAAGTCCTAAGTTGGTATTGGTAGTTTTTTCCCATCTCAATTTATCGTTTGGAGGGCTGAGAACATTGATAATGGATTCTTTTCCTCCCGGAAGAATGGTGGCATCGTTATATTCACCGATAAAGAATGGTGAAGTGTTTCTGTCAATATTTCCCTGAAGACCATAAGATGCTCTCAGTCTCAGGTTGGAAACTGCAGAAATATTTTTCATAAAGTCTTCCTTCGTTACCAGCCATGATCCTGAAACGGCCCAGATTGGAAGGTATTTATACTTTTTGTTAACCCCGAAAAGGTTAGTTCCATCATATCTTACACTTCCGAAGAATGTATATTTCTGATCGTACGTATAAGAAGCTGTAGCAAACATAGACGCATAAGCATTCTCTATAGGAGCTGCTTCACGGTAGGTTTCATATCTTTTGTCCGCTGCAAAACTTGAATTCGGGAAAACGATTGCTGTGGCTCTTCTTGTTGCAGGATCGTATCCGAAAGCCCTTGTGATAGTCGTGTTATCTTCTGTTTTACGGATTTCTGTACCTGCCATCAAATCAATTTCATGCTTATTGATCTTTGTGCTGTACGCTGCCTGCAATTTCCAGTTGTACTGGAAGAAATCATTATCCCAGTTTTGCTTTACCGCACCAGCCGGTAGAAAGTAATTGTATTTACCGTCTTTGTAGTAACGGGTATTTTCTCTCATTTTTCTGGTGAAGTAGGTATTCTCTGCTGCAAATTTCTCTGTTTTATTAGCATCATACTGAAGACCCAACTGAGAGGTAAATCTTAAACTTTTTGAAGCTTTGTATTCTAAATCTAAAATCGCTTTCAAAGAGTTATTTTTGAGAGAATAGTTTGTATTCTCTCTTTCTTCAAGGAAATTGAAAGGAATATAACGGTCTTCAAAACCATCCATATCTTTATCATAGTTGTAACTTCCATCTGCATTAAAAGGTCTAAGATATGGATTAGCATTTCTTGAATAGTTAACCGGGTTTATTGAAGCATCAGCATCCGTTACAAAAGATGTACGTTCACTTTGCGTTCCGAAAATAGAGATTCCTGCATTTAACTTATCGCTTAATTTATAATTATTTTTTAAAGTCAGGTTATAACGTTTAAAACCTGTCCCGATAGTTGTTCCTTCTTCATCATAGTATCCCAGAGAGAAATAATAATCTGCACGATCACTTCCTCCGGAGACACTTAATCCGTATTGTTTGTTGATGGCATTTCTGTACAATAGTTTGCCCCAGTCTGTGTTGTTATTTCTTAAACCATTAATCTGCTGGCGTGTGAATGAATTCAACGCATCAAAACCTCCGTTTCTGAAAGCATCAAGCTGGGTGTTCTGAGTCAGAATTCTCATTACTTCTCCTTTATCTGCACGATACGTAAGATCTGCACGCTTGGCAAGCATCAGTTCCAGATCTACTTTTTCAGAGGCATTTAAAAGGTTTAGTTTATCAAAGTCAGGACGTGATGTAACGAAAGTATCTGCTGAGAAATTCAGTTTCAGACTTCCTTTCTTTCCTTTTTTAGTGGTAATGGAGATAACACCGTTTGCTGCTCTTGCTCCATAAATAGCTGTTGCTGCAGCATCTTTAAGGATGGTAATATCTTCAATATCATTCGGGTTTAAGCCCGCGATAGAGAAGTTCTGAAGCTGGTCGATATTGTCTTTATCGGTAAAGTTCGGAACATCATTTCCTTCTAACGGAAGACCGTCAATTACCCATAACGGGTCCTGAGGGCCGGAAAGAGAAGCAGTACCTCTGATTCTGATCTTCGCCGGACTTCCCGGAGCTCCCGTTTCAGGAGTTACAGCCACACCGGCAATCTGCCCTGCCAGCATCTGATCTACACTGGCAACACCAGCCTGACTGATGTTGTCCATTTTCACTGTAGAAACCGCTGAGGTCTGCTTACGCTTTTCAATTTTCTGATATCCGGTAATGATAACTTCCTGGATTTTATTTTTATCTGAAATCTCAGAAGTCAGTCTGATGGTATAGTTGGTTTGTCCTTCATTAAGCTGAATAACTCTGGATTCGTAACCTGGATAACTTACCAAGACTGTTTTTGTATCTTCAGGAATTTCCAGAATGAATTTTCCGTCCTTATCGGTTACTGTACCTACTGATACACTTTCGATAATTCCTGCTAATTCTGTTTTTGTAGAGACCGACTGAGTCTCTATTTTTATAGATGCACCGGTAATAATGTTAGATGTATTTGCATCTTCAATTTTCCCGGTGATGGTTTTCTTTTGCTGGGCCATTGCTATATTAGCAGCCAAAAGAGGTAAAAGTATTAGAGTTTTTTTCATTGCCGTTTATTTGTTTAAAGCCTCTTGTATACGAATGATTAAATCTGTGTAATGAGCCCTGGAAGCATCATCACCTCTGTACCTTGTTCTGTTCAGTAAGTCCAGAACTTTCTGAAGTTCTGCTCTCTTGTAAGTCGTCACTTCAGATACTCTTTTCATGGATGAATAATTGATATTTCTCAAACCGTGATCCTCTTCATGGAAATTACAGATGGTCGGCATATTCAAAGTATCATCTACTTTCAATCCTTTTACCGCTGTTTTTTCAAATAATTTGTTCACAGAAACGATCAGAGCATCCACATAATTTTTCTGGGTCATTTTCTCAAGCATCGTCAGGCTTCCTTTTTTACTGAAAATAGCCGTTCTTACCTGATCAAATAAATTCTCTACCGTGTAGATTTCTTCTTTAGATCCTGAAACCTGGTGTTTCATCTCATTTTCAAGTAACCTCAACAACCTGTCATCCATCAATAAGGAATAGATAGTTCCATATTGCATTCCTCTTGCCAGGGTATACGGCGTCTGCTCGAATGGTCCCATTGGTGAATCTTTAACCGGATACGTCTTTTCTGTAATCGGATTAAAGAATAACCATTCCGGAAGGTTGATCGCATTTTTAACAAGATAATCAACTGCTCTTCTCTGAATTTCTGCGGGTACAGCTTCGTAAGCTTTCTTCTTATTCCCAAAAACAGTATTGTTCAGATAAATTCCTCCTACATTCGCCATTACATGACCTGTATACAGATCCCACTGCCCGATCACTCCCAGATACAGTTTTCCGGTATCTGTATATTCTTTACCGTCTTCATAGGTCCATTTTAAGAGATTATTAATCACCACTTTCAGATTTTTCATTCCGTACTCGCTGGCTTTCATCGCATCATCCCCTAAATCTTCAGATTGCGAACGCGGATCGATGGTCTCCAGGTAGCTCTGCTGCTCACCATAGAAATACATCGGGTCATCCTCGTGCTTTTCAATTAAGTTTTTCAGCGCTTTTTTCTCAACAAATTCATCCGGATACCAACGGTACCCCCATTCGATGGCATATTTATCATAAAGTCCAATTTTAGGAGTGATTGCTGTAACGCCATCTTCCGGCTGAGCTACGTAATTGTAACGTGCATAATCCATAATGGAAGGTGCCGTACCGCCCATTTTATCTGTAAATTCTTTGGAACGAAGCGACTCTACCGGGAATGCAAAGGATGCTCCCATATTGTGCTTCAGTCCGAAAGTGTGTCCTACTTCATGAGATGAAACAAAACGGATGGCTTCCCCCATATGTTCATCACTGAATTTATTTCCTCTTGCTTTTGGATCAATAGGTCCTGTCTGAATTCTCATCCAGTCATGAAGAGAAGTCATTACATTATGCCACCAGATGATATCTGCTTCGATAATTTCCCCACTTCTCGGGTCTACTACTGATGGTCCCATTGCATTTGACTTTGGCGAAGCGGCGTAAGTAATCACAGAATATCTTACATCATCAATATCAAAATCTTCATCTTTCTCATCCGGCATTTTCGCAATCACTGCATTTTTGAATCCTGCCTGCTCAAACGCCGCCTGCCAGTCATGTACTCCGGCAATGATTTTCTCACGCCATTGTTTTGGAGTTGCCGGATCGATATAATAAACGATTGGTTTCTTAGGCTCTACCAGCTCTCCTCTTAAATATTTTTCTTTATCTTCATCTTTGGGTTCAAGATTCCATTTGGTAATGAAAAACTTTTCATCCATTTTTTGCTGATTGTCATTAAACGACCAGTGTTTTTCGGAGAAAAATCCGACTCTTGAATCCGATACTCTTGGCTTCATCGGTATTTTAGAAAGCAGAACCAGATTGGTTGTAACGCCTAAAGTTACCGGAAGATCTACTCCACCTTCATTTACAGAAGTAGATAATTGAGACTTCACCACAAGGTTCTTAGGAAATGTCTTCACTCCTTCTATATAAGAAAGACTTGATTTCACAGATCCTCCCAATCCTACATTGGCAAGAACATCATTAAAGCTCTTCTGATTTCCATCAAAAACTTTGTTGACTTTAATTGCCACAGCTGTAGAATCACTGTTTTGTGCCTCAATATCAAAGACCTCAATTACAGATTCTGAAAAATTGTCTTTCACAGATTTTGTAATGGCATCATTTTTTGGGGATGACACTTTAGGAACCACAGTTTTCACCCATACTTTTTTAGCTACAGGATCACGGTGAAAGGAAATGACTTTATTTTCATAATTCATTCCCTTGTTCAAACCTGCCTCATTGACCTGCATGGGTACCTGAGAAAGTTTGTTAACCACCAAAAACTGACGTCCCATCAAACTGTCAGGAATTTCAAAATAAATATCCGTCTTTACCTGAATGGTATTAAAGAGTCCTTTTTTATAGGTTCCTTTCTTGATCAGGTCTTCAATTTTTTTGGTTTTCTTTGAGGAAGATGTCTCTGTCTTATCCGTTTTTTCTTTGTTGACCTTTACCGTATCTTTATCTTTTTTCTGTGCTATTGCCATTGGTGAAGCCATAGCAAGACCGAGATACAGGGCAAGCCTGTAATTCTTCATTAAAATAGTCCGATTCATTCCAAATAGTAAATATCTTAGTTTCAGCTCGCAAAGCTATAGGTAACGTGAATCATATATATAATATTAGGGAGTGAATGGTGATAATTTGGGAGTGAATGGATTTTATTTTTACTCCATTAAAGGTAAAAAACATACGAAATATTCACCATCTACAGAAATATGAAGAAGATTATTCTTAAAATATCCATAAATTTGGTTCAAATAATCAATTCCGAATTTCTCTCCCTGCACTGTTTCTGCTTTAGGCTGCCATGTGTTCTTTACCGTGATCCCATCCTCATCAACGGTAATGATGATTTCCAGAGGCTGATCTATGGTTGCAATATTGTGTTTGGTCGCATTTTCCGTGACAATCTGAAGGGATAAATAGGGAATTCTTTTTTCCAGACTTTCCGGAGCATTAATAATCAGTTCAAACTTCATCTCTTCATCAAACCTGCTTTTCAGCAGTTCCATATATTGCTGAATAAATTTGATTTCCTGCGAGACCGGAACAATATTATCTTTCGGAGGCACTATAAGATACCGGTAAATCTTAGAGAGGTTCATGGTAAACTTCTGTGCATTTTCTTTATTAATCCCGATCAGCATATAAAGGGAGTTCAATGAATTGAAAAGAAAATGTGGATTGATATTATTTTTAAGCTGCTGAAGCTGATTGATCACTTCTGCTTTGTGCATCTTTTCGTTCTCTATCAATAATAAATTTTTCTCAGACTGTATTTTCTCTTTCTCCTGATAAGCGAGATTGGTTGCTCTCTGGAACAATATAAAAACCGTTACGATGAGAAAAAGCGCTGCCAGGAAAATATAAACGGTATAAGCTTTTATCTTGCTGATATTTTCATCAATAATAAAATTCACATGATTCACTACGGTATATCCTTCAAAATTATCTGTCTTTAAAGGTTTTATGAAACGTGTTACTTCAACTCCCAGATATTCTGAAACTGCTGTTCCTTTGGTATATCCTGCTTCAGTTTTACTGGTTAAGGTATCATTAGGTTTAATGTCTGTAAAATCAAAAATGTTCTTTCCAATATACTTTTTCTCCGGATGGGTAATACAGATTCCTTCTTTAGTAAAAACATAGGCGTAAGTATTGGAACTTTTATCTACGTTAATAAAATATTGATGAAGATCATCCAGGCTCACGGTAGAACCATAGTACAATTTGTTTTTATCAGGCAGTATCAAAGAATCGTAACTAATCCAATACATGCTATCCTTTTTGGTAAGCAAAAGGTCTTTGAAATGTCCAGGACCGTTATTTTTTATCACAATAGAATTCTCTTTATGATCTGTCTTCTTGAAAATATCGGATAAGGGATTATTGCTCTCAGACTTTCCTGAATCACTGTTTTCATAATAATACCAACTATAAGGCAATAGATTCCTTTTTTTGTTTAAATCATTTAAAACCGAAGAATAATCCTTATAGTTCTTCAGACCGTCTTTCTGAATCAGTGCGCGAAGCAGATATTGATAATCTTCAATATTTCTGAACTCATGTTCTATGGATTCATATTTTCGGAAAAAGGTTTTCTTTGCAAAATCATCGGTATTTTTACGGCTGTCTTCAGTGATCAGAAGACTCAGAACAGCAAATGCTGCCACAGCAATCAGGCAGGCAGATAAAGCAGTAATATAAATGGACTTTTTGGATAAAGCGTGTTTAAAATTAATAATCAAATTCTCTAAATTGTAGGTTCCTCAACATATAAATTATTCGTTTGCAAAGATATAACAAAGATTTCAGGACTGAAAAGTGAATTAAATTTAGATTATAATTTTTTAAAACCGAATACAGCATATTGAAAATAAAACCTTTGATAAAAGCGTATTGAATCTTTTATGTTTTAAGTTGAAAAAACAAAAAACTATATAAGCTTAAGTCTTAAAGTTAGTTAATATCGTCATTCAGACCACAGATTCAGCACGCTATATTTTGAAAATTAATTATCTTCGCCTACAAATCTTATTTGAAAATGAAGAAGATCATCTCCGGGATATCTATTTTTTGTGCCATCGCAATCTCTGCTCAGGAAGCCATCCAGTTTCAGGAGCTGCCATTCAAAGATATTATTGCAAAAGCCAAGAAAGAAAAGAAATTGGTTTTTATTGATGCATATGCTTCCTGGTGTGGTCCATGCAAAATGATGGAAAAAAATGTATTCACTCAGAAAGCTGTAAGTGATTACTACAACACGAACTTCATTAATGCAAGATTTGACATGGAGAAAGGAGAAGGAAGAGACATTGCTTCAAAATTCGGAGTACGTTCCTATCCTACTTATCTTTTCCTGAACGGTGAAGGTGAAATTGTTTCCAGAAATACAGGGTATATGGAGGAAAGTCTGTTTGTGGCAATGGCACAGGACATTAATTCACCCGGAAATAAAAAGGGATCTCTTAAAGACCGTTTCGCTAGTGGTGAAAAAGATCCGGAATTCCTGATCAACATTATGAAGCTTAACGCTAATTCAGATTATGAATTCGCAAAAAAAGCTTCCGAAAGATATTTCCAGAATAAAAAGAAAACTGAAGAGCTTACAAAGGATGAAATTGGGTTTCTTCTTTATTTCGTAAAATCATCAGAAGATACCAACTATAATGTTTTTGCATCCAGAAAGGCAGAGATCATTAAATATCTCCCTGAAGAAACTTATACCGAATTTGACGCACAGCTGAAGTTAGGAAAAATAGTAGAACAGTCGATTGATGATAAAAATAAAAAAATCAACGATGACTATTTTATGAAAACTGCCGAACCATTGGTAGGAAAAGAAGCTGCAACTAAAAAACTGAATCAGACGAAACTCAGCTATTATGAACAGAACAGTAATTTTCCTGAATACGAAAAAGCGGCTTTAGACTATTATAAAAATTCTGATGCCTTTGATCCTAACGAGCTTCTAAGAGCAGCATGGATATTCGCAGATCATGTGAAAACACCGGCTTCATTAAAGAAAGCTACCGAATGGGCAGAAAAGTCTGTCATGAGAAGCGAAACTTCTGAAAACACTTATATACTTGCTAAACTCTATCACCTTACGGGAAATAAAGAAATGGCAAAAAACTACGCTGAAATGTCCAGAAATATGGCAGTTCAGGGCAATAAGGATTCTCAACTGGCAGATGAATTATTAAAGCAAATAAAATAAACATTAATACTGGATGAAATATAAATTATTAGCAGCGGGCATACTAGCCTTCCTGTCGGCAACTACGTTGAGCGCTCAGGAACAGGAACAAGGAGGACAGGATAAAAGTTTATACATAAAAGGGAATGCTTTATTTGCTCCGATCGGGATTTTAAACCTTGGAATAGAAAAACAGATAAGTCCAAAATATACAATTCAGGGAGATGTTTTCATTTCCCCATGGAAATCTTTCGGTGGGCATAAACTACAGTTTTATTCTATTTCTGCAGAAGGAAGATATTACTTTACTGAGGCTTTCAAACATTGGTATGTAGGAGCTAACGTATCCGTAGCTGCTTACAATGCAACAAAATGGAGTTATTGGAATGACAGCACTTTTGAAAACTGGAATGGAGAAATCCTTAAAAACTCCAACCTCTACCAGAAAGGATTTTCTGTGATGCTGGGTGTTACAGCAGGATATCAATTTCAATTATCTGAGCGTTGGAATCTGGACATTTATGGAACTATTGGAACATCACAAGGATTTTATAAAGGCTATGACAAGTCTACAGGAAAACGTTATGATTCTGCAGAAAAATTTAATAAAAGTGGTGAAATCATCCCATACAGAGGAGGAGTCATGATTTCTTATAAATTAAAATAATACAATGAAACTATTAGGAAGAAATCATATCATCATTTCAGTGATCACTTTTGTGATTCTTTTTTTAATGAACTATATCGGAAATGATCTGCCTGATAAATTACAAAGGGCATTAATGACGGCTCTTGCAGGAGTTGTCGGATTAACTGTGGGCCTCTTTATATTAAATAAGGGCAGAAATGATAAAAATCCGCCCCAAAATTTTGATTAATTAGTCTTCGTACACCACATATCGGGTCCTGATCTTTTCGAAATTTTCCAGATCTTTTTTCCATGAATCTTTAATTTCCGGAATTGATTTTCCTGCGATGATCTGTTTTCTCAATTCATCAGTTCCGGATAAAGTATCAAACCATAGATTTTTCAGAAAGAAATCCTGTTGAGGGTTTTTATAATTCTGATAGGCTTTGATTACCCACTCCAGATTAAGTGCTCTTAGATCTTTAGGATAATTGGAAAGGTTTTCACCATAGCATAGTTTTCCGTTTAGAAAAGGATCTTTAGCACCATAGCTCGGCTTTGGCGTAAAATGATAAGGCAGATTTTCCGTCCATGGAGAACCATAAATCTGAAAAGGAAGATCTGTTCCTCTTCCTACAGAAACCTGAGTTCCTTCAAAAAAGCAAAGACTTGGATATAAATTGATTGCTTTGTCATTAGGCAAATTAGGAGAAGGTTTATCAAGTATTGGGTAACGCTGTTTTTTATGATAATTCTTCATGGGAACAAGCGTATATTTGGCCTGAACTTCATTTTTCAGCCATTTCTCCCCATTCACCATCTTTCCATACTCTCCTATTGTCAGTCCATATACTACGGGAACTTCGTGAAGTCCAACAAAACTTGTCCATTTTTTTCTCAAGACAGGTCCGTCAGTATATCCGTCATGTGGATTGGGACGGTCCAGTACCATGATCTCCACATTATTTTCAGCTCCGGCTTCCATCAGGTAGGACAAAGTGGAAATATAGGTGTAAAATCTCACTCCGACATCCTGAATATCAAAAACAACGATGTCAATTCCTGAAAGTTGTTCAGGTTTTGGCTTTTTATTATTTCCATATAGAGAAACAATTGGAATTCCTGTTTTCACATCTACTCCATTTTTCACTTTTGCACCTGCATCTGCATCTCCTCTGAAGCCATGTTCAGGAGCGAAAATAGACTTGATTTTAATTCCGTTTTTTACAAGAAAATCAACCAAATGGGTTTTATCACTCATTAAACCTGTCTGATTGGTCACCACTCCTATCGTTTTATTTTTTAACAGTGGTAAGTAGATTTCAGGCTGGTCTGCACCGGTTTTAAAATCCGATTGAACTTGAGTCTGAGAATAATATTGGTTGAATACTCCTAAAAAAATTAGGCAAATCAGAAGTAAATTTTTAATTTTGAAATCTAAATTCATAAGCTTGAAATTTCCTTTATATTTCTCTAGAAAAATAGCATTTTCCAAAGATAACAAAAATAACCTTTCAAGGGTTATCATCTTCATTGGCAGGCTTTCCGTAGCATTGGGAATTATTGTTTCCTTAATTACTGTAGCCACTGGTTTTGGTTCTAAAAAAGCTATCAAGGAGAGGCTGGCTGATTTCAGCGGACATATTACCGTAAGATCTACACGATCGAATTCCTCATACAATACTTCTGTACTGGATAATCAGGGATTGAATATTGCCAAAATAAAAGAGCTTCCTGATGTGGAAAGTACCCAAAAATATGTGACGGTAACCGGAATTATGCGTAATGAGCACAATTTCGCAGGCATTATATTTAAGGGAATAGGAAAAGATTTTGACAGTTTAAGATTTAAAAAATTCCTTATTGCCGGAACAACACCAAAAGTAACAGAGAAAGGATTTAACAATGATGTAGCTATTTCCCAGAAAGTCGCAAAAGATCTTCATCTTAAAGTAAATGACAGCATTGTTACTGTATTTTTAAAAGCAGATCAAAAACCACTTTACCGTAAATTCAGAGTTATCGGAATTTATAGAACTGACATCAAACTGATTGACGAACAATTTGTTATCGGAGGAATCAACCATGCAAGAAAAATTCAGGATATGAAACCTGATGAAATTGGTGGAATAGATATTTTTCTGAAAAATGTAAATGATATCGACAAAGATTTTCCTGAAATTGAAAAACTGATCGGTTATAAAAACTATGCTGAAAAAGCGACAGAAAAATTTCCACAGATTACAGACTGGATCAGTATTTTTGACACCAATATTGCTTTGATCATTATTATCATGCTGATTGTAGTGGTTATCAATATCATCATGGTTCTTCTGATTCTTATTATTGAACGAACCAATTCTATTGGTCTTCTGAAAACATTAGGAGCAAGCAATTCACAGATAAGAGCCACTTTTATCAATTATACCCTGATTATTATGATCCCTGGACTTTTGTATGGAAATGCTATCGGATTAGGACTGATTTTAATCCAGAAATTCTTTGGAATCATCAAACTTAATCCTGAAAATTATTATGTAAGTACAGTTCCTGTAGACCTTAATCCGATTGCAATCATTTCTATCTCAGTAGGAATTCTTATTATCTCAGGGCTGGCTTTGATTATCCCAAGCTACCTGATCAGTAAGATTTCTCCGGTGAAGGCGATTAAATACAACTAACACAATAATTGATAATTGATAATTGAAAGTTATCAGGTGTATTTCAATTGATTTCGGCGTTATCCACAACTTATCCACACGTTATCCACAGCACAGATAATTTTAAAAGCCTTATCTTTGTGCCGCTTATAAAACATTTATGAAATACGCAAAAAATATCCTTGAAACGATAGGTAACACACCGCTGGTAAAGCTTAACAAAGTATTAGGTGAAGATTTTCCGGCATTAGTATTAGCAAAAGTAGAGACCTTCAATCCTGGAAACTCAGTAAAGGACAGAATGGCTCTTAAAATGATAGAAGATGCCGAAAAAGACGGCAGATTAAAACCTGGAGGAACTATTATCGAAGGAACTTCCGGAAATACAGGAATGGGACTGGCACTGGCTGCCATCATCAAAGGGTACAAATGTATCTTTGTAACCAATTCTAAACAGTCAAAAGAAAAATGTGATATTCTTCGTGCTGTAGGTGCTGAAGTAATTGTTTGTCCTACTGATGTAAAGCCTACCGACCCACGTTCTTATTATTCAGTTTCCAAAAGACTGGCAAAAGAAACGGAAAACGGATGGTATGTAAATCAATATGATAACTTGTCCAACAGAGCGGCTCATTATGAATCTACCGCTCCGGAAATCTGGGAACAGACTGAAGGGAAACTAACTCATTTTGTGGTAGGAGCCGGAACAGGAGGTACAATCACAGGATGTGGAACATTCTTTAAAGAAAAAAATTCAGATATTAAAGTAATTGGAGTAGATACTTATGGTTCTATTCTGAAGGAATTCCATGAAACGGGTGAGCTTCATTATGATCATGCTTACACATACATTACAGAAGGAATCGGGGAAGATATTATTCCTGAAAACTATGATATGTCTGTGATTGATCACTTTGAAAAAGTAACAGATAAAGACGGTGCCATCTACGCCAGAAAACTGGCGAAAGAAGAAGGTATTTTCTGTGGATATTCTGCAGGAAGTGCTATTGCATCTTTGATTCAGATGAAAGATCAGTTCACGAAAGATGATGTAATTGTAGTTTTACTTCATGACCATGGTTCAAGATATGTAGGAAAAATCTACAATGACGAGTGGATGAAGGAAATGGGCTGGTTGGAAGAGAACAAATAAGCTAACTTGTACATAATAAAAAAACGGAGCAAAATAATTTTGCTCCGTTTTTTTATTATTAATCGATTTTAACTTTCTCTTTCAATGTATTTTTGAGAAAACTGTATTCTTTCTCATTCATTGATTTTCTGGGAAACATATAGCTGTATTTTCCTTCCAGAGAAATAAATTCATTATTGCTGTCGAAATATTCAAAATCTTTCCATTCGCTGGTTTCTTTTTCACCATCGATATTCACTGTGAAAAAGTTATCATCAAATCTTATCTCGTATACTTTACATCTTTCAAGTGTGCTCAGATAATGATTCACCTGTTTTTTCCATCTTGAAACTTTATTAACGCTTACAGATAAGAAAACAGCACAAAGTAAAAATATAAAACTCAGGAAGTATAAAACGCCTGCATTTTCTTTACTCATAAAATCTTTTAATAGAAAAACGATGAAAACAATCAATGCAGCAGCTATGGTAACGATAGTTTTAATTTTCGTAGTAGGTGAAAAAAGCAGACTTCCCTGATTACCGCTAAAATAAATATCTTCAAAAATCTTCCTGTCCGGTTTTAGTGTAATCACCTTTTCTTCATTCATAATTATAGAGTTTGCTTTAAAAAGCTACAAAACTAAACTAAATATCTTCATATTGATCACTTATGGCAGAAAGTTTATTCATCAGTTCTCTGTTTCTTCGATTCAGAGCATCCAGTTTTTTCAGCATATTATGAATCACTTCCAGACCAGGCAGATTAATCTCAAGATCGTAATGCCAGTTGGCAAATTTTTCCAGATCGGGCAGATCTTCATACATCAGATAATGAATATTGTTTTCAATCTGAATATTCAGCAGCCCATAGTCTACAAGCTCATCAAAAAAAGTGATTTCTATATTATAGATTTTTACGAGTTCTTCCCGCGATATTCTTTCACTCATAGCTTAGGAATTTTTTAGTTGTTCAAAAAGTTCTTTCTGCTTTTCAGTAAGATTTGTAGGCAGTTTCACTTCATAGGTTACAAAAAGATCTCCGTGTTCTCCTTCTTTTTTATAGACAGGAAAACCTTTTCCTTTGAGTCTTACCGTCATTCCGGTTTGGGTTTCCGGTTTCACTTTAAGGTTTACACTTCCATTAAGAGTATGCACTTTTACTTCTCCACCAAGAACCGCTGTATACAAATCTACGGTTACTTTGGTTTTCAGATCATCACCAATTCTTTCAAAATCCGGATCAACCGGGATATTGAAGGTGATATATAAATCTCCGTTTGGTCCTCCATTTACTCCAGGATTCCCGTGTCCTTTTAATTTAATCTGCTGTCCGTCATACACCCCTGCAGGAATGTTGATTCTTACTTTCTTTCCATTGATGTCAAAAGTTTGCGGATGGGTTATTGCAGCCTCTCTTAAATGTAAAGTAAGCTCAGCCTGTATATCCTGCCCTTTGAACTTTCCGGAAGCTCTTCCTCTCGAACTTTTACCAAATCCACCGCCTGCTCCGCCAAACATATCCTGGAAGAAATCTGAGAAATCTTCACCTCCACCAAAGTCTGCCCCGGAATATCCTCCGTTATAACCTTGCTGTTGATACTGTCTTTGCTGTTGCTTCTGGGCTTTTTCGTATTCTTCGCCGTGCTTCCAGTTTTCTCCGTACTTGTCATATTTTGATCTGTTTTCCGGATTACTCAGAACTTCATTCGCTTCATTCAGTTCTTTGAATTTCTTTTCTGCTTCTTTATCTCCGGGATTGAGATCGGGATGATGTTTTCTAGCCAATTTTCGGTAGGCTTTTTTGATATCATCCTGTGTTGCGCTTTTATCTACGCCTAAAATTTTATAGTAATCTATATAAGCCATAGAAATGAGGTTTACCCAAATTTATGAATTTTAGGTCTGAAAATTGTATAACAGAATGTTAAAAATAAACCTATCTTTGATAAAAAGCCATACATGAAAGATGTATTGAAAAACTACTCCGGAATCATATTTTTACTTTTGGGAATCACTATTGGAAGCATCATTGGAATTGTTGCTCCCGGTATTGTGGAATACATTAAACCTTTGGGAGATATTTTCCTTAATCTTCTTTTTGTAAGTGTAGTTCCTTTAGTGTTTTTTGCCGTTTCCAATTCTATTGCTTCTCTGGAACAACAGTCTAAATTTGGAAGGATTATTCTTGTAATGGCACTTACCTTTTTGTTCTTTATTCTTACGGCAGCAGTCTTTACAATCTGTGCAGTATATCTTTTCCCTGTTTCCGGGGTCTCGGGAAGTTCTGAGATGATTGCAGAAGCAGCTAATGAAGACACATGGGGCAACAGGATTGTAAGTTTCTTTACCGTGGGAGAGTTCACAGAGCTTTTCTCAAGAAGAAATATGCTGGCTCTTTTGGTATTTGCATTTCTGACAGGATTTGCAGCCCGAAAAACAGGAGAAAAAGGACAGCCTTTCAGGGTTTTTATTGCTTCCGGATATGAAGTGATGAAAGAGCTTCTTTTGTTGGTTATGAAATTGGCACCTATTGGTCTGGGAGCCTATTTTGCTTATCAGGTAGCAACTTTAGGACCACAGCTTTTTGGATTTTATGCTAAACCTTTAGGGTTATATTATATTGCAGGAGTTATTTATTTCCTTGTGTTCTTTTCTATCTACGCATTCATGGCGAATGGACAGAAAGGAGTTAAAAGTTTCTGGACGAATGCCATTTACCCTACTTTGACCGCAATAAGTACATGCAGCAGTTTTGCAACAATGCCTGCCAACTTACAGGCTGCTTCCAAAATCGGGATTCCGAATTCTATTGCCAATCTGGTGATTCCTATCGGGACTACTTTGCATAAAAACGGATCTTCCATGTCTTCTATTATCAAGATCTATGTGGCATTTTTAATTATTGGAAAAGATTTCTTTGATCCTGCCAATCTGCTTTTAGCTTTAGGAATTACAGTCTTTGTGAGTATTGTGGCTGGTGGTATTCCTAATGGCGGATATATTGGTGAAATGCTGATGATCTCTGTTTATAAACTTCCTCAGGAAGCGATTCCTGCTGTAATGATCATTGGAACTTTAGTAGACCCATTGGCTACTGTTTTGAATGCTGTAGGAGATATCGTTGCCGCTATGTTTGTCAACCGGTTTGTGAAAGTCTGATTGCAGTTTAACTATTTTCTTTTAACCCATGAACTCATTTTTTAAAAGCATTGGTTTATACAATAGCCTCATTATTGATCTCAACATCAATAGTGCAGAACTTGTACAGAGATTAATGAAAGTAACTTATAAAACCAATACCACTTTCATATCATTAGAAAAAGACAGTACAATTCCTACTCGGTTTGAATACCGGGGAATGATCAATTCAAACAGTTTTACAATCAAAAGAAGAGGAAGGCTATTTGATATGAACAGAAGTAATCCTGTGTTTCATGGAACTATTTCTGACAAAAATGGGATATCATCTGTAGTGATAGAATTTTTTCCATCAACATTTCAGATTTTGAATTGGTTTTTTATTCTGTGTTTTTGCTTTTTAATAGGATTCGTAAGTATTACAGGAGGTCAACAAGGTATTATGGTCGGGGCAGTCGCTTTCATAGTAGCAATCACTCAATATTTTATCTTAAAAAGAGGAATTTCGAGAGGGAAATATGAATTTGAAAGAGAGCTTATTTATATTGCACAAAAGCCTTGATTCTTTACCAACATCACTTGATTTCAAAGTTCCTATTCACTACGTTTCACGGGCTCTAAATTTTCATATTCTTCAGGAGTGAAAAGCCTGTAATGAACTCTGAACGTTTTTCCCAAAGGAGTCTCCAACGAGAAACCGCCAGGTCCGAAACCATCACTCACGTCCAAGGTAAAATGTGAATATTTCCAATATTCAAAAAGGTCACGGTCTATCCAGAACTCATGCCCGTTAATAGTACCGATCATGGCATCATTCATTCTGGGGAAAAATCCTCCTTTTTCGAAGCATTGTGGCTGAGTACCTTCACAGCATCCTCCTGCCTGATAAAACATTAGAGGCCCATATTGCTCTTCCAGCTTGTCAATTACTTCAAGCGCTTGTTCCGTTGCGGAAAGTCTTGATATTTTTGTTTCCATTGTTTTTATTTTAGTTTAATGTAAACTTTATACAACCACAACTGTCACAAAAGTTTTCATTTTAAAACACTTTAGCCACTTAAAAGTTTAGAGGGCATCACTGATAAAAGATCCCGGTAAAATAAATTCTAACCGGGATCAGCAACACATCATCAAATTAATTTGAGCCGGCAATATCTAAAACGATTCTGCCGTCAATTTGTCCTTTTTTCATTTTATCAAAAACATCATTGATATCTTCCAGTTTTGCGGAGGTGACTGTAGCTTTCACCAATCCTTCATTGGCAAAATCCAATGCTTCCTGCAAATCTTTTCTTGTTCCAACAATAGAACCTCTTACGGTGATTCTTTTTAAAACTGTTTCAAAAATCGGAAGTTCAAAAGATCCGGGAGGAAGTCCATTGAGAGCAATCGTTCCTTTTCTTCTTAAAACATCTATTCCCTGCTTGAAAGCAATAGGTGAAACAGCAGTAATCAAAGCCCCGTGCATTCCGCCGACTTCTTTATGTAAATATTCTCCAGGGTCTGTATTCTTTGCATTGACTACAAGGTCTGCTCCTAATTTTTTTGCCAGTTCAAGCTTATCGTCTGCTACATCAATTGCTGCTACGTGCATTCCCATTGCTTTTGCATATTGAACTGCTACGTGCCCCAGTCCTCCGATTCCTGAAATGGCTACCCATTCTCCAGGTTTTGTTTCTGTTTCTTTCAATCCTTTATAAACTGTGACTCCGGCACATAAAATAGGCGCTATTTCAAGAAAGTTGACATCAGATTTCAAATGCCCTACATATCTTGAATCTGCAATAACATATTCTGCAAATCCGCCATCTACACTGTAACCTCCATTTTTCTGGGCTTCACAAAGAGTTTCCCATCCTGTAATACAATAATCGCAGCATCCACATGCACTGTACAGCCATGGAACTCCTACAGCATCTCCTTCTTTTACAAAAGCTTCCGGTCCGCAGGCCACTACGATACCTACTCCTTCATGTCCAGGGATAAGAGGCATCTTGGGTTTTGCAGGCCAATCGCCATCTATTGCATGTAAATCTGTATGGCAAACTCCGCAGGCGATGACTTTAACAAGCACTTCATATCTTCCGGGTTCTCTTACAGGTACTTCTTCTATTTTCAAAGGTTGACCGTAGCCCTGAACTACTGCCGCTTTCATTGTTTTTGGGATCATATCTTATTTTTTGGATTGAGTTATTTGGGATTATTTGTTTTTATCTCCACGTTTGAACAAATAATTTCTCTGCGTGAGGGATAGGAAGGGCGGCGAGGAACGAGCCGGTGCAGAATGCAATGGAGCACCGAAACGAAGTGCAGCCCTGGATAGCCCGACCGGTTTGCCCTGGAAGAAGCCAAGGCAATCGGGCACGTCCTAAATAATATTAAAAGAAACCTAACTTATTCTTATTGTAAGAAATCAGCATGTTTTTGGTTTGACGGTAATGATCGAGCATCATTTTATGATTTTCTCTTCCGATTCCTGATTGTTTGTAACCTCCGAAAGGTGCTCCGGCCGGATAAGAGTGATATTGGTTAACCCATACTCTACCTGCTTCAATCTGGCGTGGAATATTGTACAGCTGATGAGCATCTCTGGTCCATACTCCTGCCCCAAGTCCATAGATGGTATCATTGGCAATTTTTACGGCTTCTTCTTCATCTTTGAAAGTGGTAAATGCTAACACGGGACCGAAAATTTCTTCCTGGAAGATTCTCATTCTGTTGTTTCCTTTGAAGATCGTAGGCTGGATATAGTATCCGCCTCCAAGATCTTCTCCCAAGTCATTTACAGCTCCTCCTACAAGCACTTCCGCTCCTTCTTCTATTCCCAACTGAATATAGGAAAGGATTTTATCTTTCTGAATCTGTGAAGCCTGCGCTCCCATCATCACGGTTTTATCCAGTGGATTTCCTACTTTGATGGCTTTTACTCTTTCGATTACTCTTTCGATAAAGGCATCTGCAATACCTTCCTGAACAAGAAGTCTTGAAGGACATGTACAGATTTCTCCCTGATTCAGGGCAAAAAGCACAGCACCTTCTATTGCTTTGTCTAAAAATTCATCATCAGCATCCATTACTGAATTGAAGAATACGTTCGGCGACTTCCCTCCTAATTCTAACGTTACCGGAATAATATTTTCTGTAGCGTATTGCATTACAAGTCTTCCTGTAGCGGTAGAACCGGTAAATGCTGCTTTGGCTACTTTCGGATTGGTAACGAGAGCTCTTCCAAGTTCTGCTCCGAATCCGTTGACAATATTAATAACTCCTGCCGGTAAAAGGTCACCGATCAATTCCATTAAAACCATAATGGAAACAGGAGTACTTTCTGCCGGTTTTAATACGACACAGTTTCCTGCAGCCAATGCGGGAGCCAGTTTCCAAACTGCCATTAATATTGGGAAATTCCATGGGATAATCTGCGCAATGACTCCAAGAGGTTCGTGAACGATTAAGGAAACGGTGTCTTTATCCAATTCGTTATGCGATCCTTCATCAGCACGGATCACAGAAGCAAAGTATCTGAAATGATCAATGGCTAAAGGTAAATCAGCTGCCAATGTTTCTCTTACAGCCTTTCCGTTATCTATTGTTTCTACTGTGGCAAGATATTCTAAATTCTGTTCTATTCTGTCTGCAATTTTATTCAGAATGATACTTCTTTCTGTGGAAGAAGTATTCTTCCATGTCTGAAATGCTTTTTCAGCTGCATCTACCGCTAGCTCCAAATCTTCTTTGGACGAATGTGCTACCTGAGTAAATTTTTTCCCATCAACCGGGGAAACTACGTCAAAATATTGTCCTTTAACAGGTGGAGTGAATTTTCCATCAATATAGTTATCGTATCTGTTTTTGAACTCCGGACGCTGTAAAAGTGTCGTTGATCTTGGTTCTGTAATAGTGCTCATATTAGTATTGTTTTATTTTTTCGATACTACCAAATTACACTGAGAAGCCAAAAAGAGTATAGCACAATCGTATAAAAAAAGTGGAAAATAGTGCAAGGGGCTCAATTTTAGTATTTTATTAACAGCAACATACTCTCAAATTTTCTATATTTGAGTTACCTCCGATTCAAAAAATTTTAGAAATGAATAACAATAGTAAGATTTTATTAAATACTCCTGAATTACGTAAGGAAAACCAACTATTGAGTCTTGTTGAAAACCAGACGAAATTCAATCTAAATAATTGTGAGTTCAGTATTTATGAAACTCATAAGGCTGCTTTTGATGTAAAACTTCATTTTGAGAATATTGCATTTACAGCGATGCTGAGAGGTAAAAAACATATGAAACTGGATAACAAAACCAGTTATTTCGATTACTATCCGGGGGAAAGTATTCTGGTAGCACCGGGAGAAACTATGGTCATTGATTTTCCTGAAGCAGATGAAACGCCTACACAATGTATTTCTTTAAGTCTAAATCCTGATTTCATTGAGGATTCTCTTAATTATCTGAATTATCATCTTCCAAAGGTGGATGAAACTTCACAATGGAATATTCAGCTGGATGAGTATTTTCTGTTTAATAATAAAGCGCTGGCTTCTGCTACCAACAATATCATGAGAATTGCGATGGATGATAACTCTCAAAAGGATATTATGGCAGATTTTGCATTGAAAGAGCTTCTGATCAGATTGATGCAGACCCAGGCAAGAGGCATGGTGGAAAAGAATATTGTTAAAAATAAATCCAGGATAGGTTTTGTGGTAGATTATATTAAAAGAAATCTGCACCAGAAATTGTCCATTGACAGTATTGCCAAACTGGCTTATGTAAGCAAGTCTAATTTCTTTAAAATGTTCAAAGACGAGCTGGGAACTTCCCCAAATGATTTTATTTTGCAGGAAAGAATCAACAGGGCGAAAGAACTTCTTTCCAGCCAGACCAGCATCAAAGAAACTGCTTTTCAGACCGGGTTTTCAGATACCAACTATTTCACAAGGGTATTTAAGCAACTGGAAGGAGTCACTCCGAAAAGTTATCAGGATAGAACCTTCATCAGATAACTTCACAGAAACAAAAAAGAGCCCTATTGAATAGGGCTCTTCATCTATATTATTAAAAATTAAATCTTAATTATTAATACTGATCATTCTGCTTAATGTTCGGGTTTGCCTGAATAGCAGAAATAGGAATTGGCCACTGCCATTTGAAGCTTCCTGCTGCAAGAGTCTGTGCAACAGAAGGTGTTCCAGTACCATCAAAAAGGTCTCCTTTACCTGATCTCTGAACAGGAAGGTTTAATCTCTTCAATGTATACCATCTGTCATTTTCAAATGCAAGCTCCAGTCTTCTTTCTTTCAGGATAGCATCTAAAAGTGCCTGTCCTGTTTCTGTACCAGGAGTAAATGATGAGTATCTTTCAGCTCTTAATTTATTTAATAAAACTAAAGCCTGTGCTCCATTACCCGTTCTGTAATAGGCTTCAGCAACGTTTAGCAACACTTCTGCTCCTCTTAAATATCTTACCGGAACAATATTAGATGGTAAACCAGTAATACCTGCATATTTTGTAACATGATTATACTTTTGTTTACTATATACATCAGTAGTAAAATAAGCAGACTTTCTTACATCATTATCTGTATATGCAGTATATAAATCATAATCTACAACAAATTCTGATCTTAGCGCCGGAACAGATTGATTGTAAGCAACTCCTACTGTGTTTTGCTCAGCTGCAGAATTGGATACCTGGAATAAAACACCATCATTAACATCTCCTTCTTTTTCTTTCCAAATCTTATAGAAATTAGATTTTAGAGTAACGCTGGAAGAAATTCCCAATGCCAGTTCACCATATTTGATGGTGTTAGCATAGTCTCCTCTGTAAAGATTTACTCTTGACAATAATCCATATACAGCAGCTTTGCTTAATCTTCCCTTATCACCATCATTTTGAGTAATATTATCAGCAGCAAATAATAAATCTGCTATCACTTTATCATATACCTGATCAACAGTAAGATTTCTGGATGAAGTATTATTTAGAGGAGAATAGGTCTCTGAATAATAAATTCCAATTGTATTCTTAGCACCTGCAGATTGAGTTGGGATTTGAGAATATGCTCTTACAATATCAAAATGAGCTATTGCTCTTAATGCTCTTGCTTCAGCTTCCAAATTTGTTTTCTGTGTTCCAGATAATACTCCGTTATTGATATATTTCAAAACAAAGTTAGCTCTGCTGATCACAAGATAAGCAGCAGTATACAATCCTGTTGTCTGTGAATTATCTGATGAGAATTCGAAGTTTGATGCTGCAAAATTCGTATTTCTTCCTGTAGTTGTACGAACTAGGTTATCAGTAGTAAGATCTCCCATGATCAATTGGTTTCCTACATCACTGGTATAATATCCAGCTCCTTTAAGAGCTGTATAGGCACCATCCATAGCCTGTCTGAAGGTCTCAGGTCTGGTCATTGCCTGCTCCTGATCTTCATTGATTGACGAGATTTGATCTAGATTTCTGTCGCAAGACGTTAACGAAACAAAGATGGTTAACGCAGCTAAACTTATTTTTATTATATTCTTTTTCATAAAGCTATTCAATATTAAAATTCTAATTGCAGTCCTACCAAGATTGTTCTTACAGCAGGGTAAGTATAAAGGTTATATGCTCCTGGAACGAACAACGCTGTAGATTCACCAGATCCTACTGAAACCTCAGGTTCTCCGTGGAATTTAGTCACTGTAAATAGGTTTTGTCCCTGTACATATGCTCTAAGCTTATTGATTGGAGATCCTTCTCCAAGGAACGCTTTATCAAATGTATATCCTAGTGTAAGTGATCTTAATCTTAGGTAATCTGATTTTTCAATCCACTGATCAGAATCACGCATACCGTTTGAGTCAACTTTCTGGAATACTCCTGTATCTCCAGGGTTTTGCCAAACCTGAGCAGCAGCCTGAGCCATATTTCTACCTGCAACAGCCAATGTTGGATCAACAGCAGCAGCATACATGTTGTTATAAGTATATCCACCTAACTTAAATGCGAAGTCAGCACTGAAATCAAGTCCTTTATACTGAACTGTAGTTCCGAATCCACCAAAACTTTTTGGAAATGGAGATTTATCAGTAAGAGGAACTGCATTAGAAGCGCTGTAAACATCAGTAACATTTCCTGCTTTATCATAATATAATGCTTTTCCGTTACTTGGATCTACACCTGCAAATCTAACATTATAGAATACATATGGAGTCTCTCCTACTTTTAGATAAGTATCTCCTAAGTTTCTTTCTGTCTGACCATCTGCTAATTTATCAAGAACTGATTTCTGGAATGAGATATTAGCATGTAAGTTCCAGTTGAAATCTTTCTTCTTGATTACATCTACGCTAAGCTCTACTTCAAGACCTTTCTGAGACATATCTCCCGCATTGATATACTGGTAGTATCCTCCTTCCTGTTTGTCCAAAGGTACAAGCTGTACGAAATCTTTTCTCTTATTTTGATAAACTTCTACCGATCCACGAACTCTTCTGTTCCACATCGTAAAATCTACCCCTAAGTTGGTAATCGCGTTAGATTCCCATTTAAGATTGCTGTTACCAATAATATAATACCCTTGTGAAGCTGTACCAGGATATGAAGTACCATTAGCACCATATAAACCATAGCTGATATTATTGACATTATAGTAATCTGGTAAAGTACCATCGTTACCTGTTGTACCGTAAGATCCTCTAAGCTTTAAATCATTGATAAACCCACCTTTCATGAAGTCTTCCTTCGCGATATTCCAAGCTGCACTTGCAGACCAGAAAATACCACTTTGATTATTGGCACCAAATCTTGATGAAGCATCTCTTCTCAATGATCCTGTTACCAAATATCTTCCTTCATAATCATAGTTTAGTAAACCTGCTAAACTGAATAATGTATTTCTTACCTTAACTCCAGTAAATGTATTTCTGTCAGAAGGTGTTGTAATAGACGGAACATTGATTACCGGAGATTTCAATCCGTAAGCCCCACCGTTCATTGTTTCGTTGTAGTTATCGTTATATTCGATAAATCCTAAGAAATCAAAGTTGTGGCTGCCGTATGATTTTTTATAGTTAATGGAGTTATTCCAAGTATAGTTAAATGTATAGAATGAGTTTTTGTTCAATGAACCTGTAGGAACTTTGTTCACTGTGATATCCAGGTTTGAACCTTTCTTCAACCATTGAGTTCCCATGTACCAATCGAAAAGTCCGTTAAAGTTTGTTTTAAACTTCAGACCATCGATGATTTTATATTCTGCGAATAACGTTACCGGAATTCTCAGTCTCTGATCATCTAATCTATAGTTACGGATCTGCTCAACAACGTTAGAACCAGCTCTCATTGTCTGATTATAACTTCCATCTGCATTATAAACCGGCTCATATGGAGCATATTTATACATTGCTCCAAATGGGTTCTGCGTATTATTTCTGTCTCTGAAATTCTGAGTTTCCTGATACTGAACACCTAGGTTAATCCCTACGTTTAGTTTTTCACTCAGTTTATTTGTAAACCCAAAGTTACCTGTATATCTCTTAAGCCCGTCGATATCTCTGATAATCCCGTTATCAGAATCATATCCTAAAGAGTAATAGAAAGTACTTTCTCTAGAACCTCCTTGTGCACTGAATAAGTAAGACTGAATGCTTGAAGGCTTTAACAGGTCTTTTTGCCAGTTGTGATCATAGGCAGCAAGTGCATCTATTTCCTGTTGAGATCTTGGTTTAAATCCAAGGTATCCTAATTGATTCTGGAAATCCATCAACTCCCTAGAATTCATCATGGTGTAGTTCTTGTCTCTCATCTTTTCACTGAAACCAAATTTAGTTTCAAATGAATAGTGAGTTTTCCCAGCTTTTCCGGCCTTAGTAGTTACTACAACTACCCCATTTGCTCCTCTTGCACCATATTGTGCTGTAGCAGCAGCATCTTTAAGAATTGAAATAGACTCTACGTCTGCAGGGTTGATTGCACTAAACTGTCTTGCAGTCATATACATTCCATTTACTACATAAGTAGGCTCTGAAGAACCACCAACACCGGCAATACCTCTTACCTGAATGGTAGCAGCAGCACCTGGCTGCCCAGTAGTACTTTGTACAAATACCCCTGAAGCTCTACCCTGTAAAGAGTTACCAATAGATGTTGTAGGAGAGTTTCTTCTGATTTCATCACCACCAACAACAGCCTGAGCCTGGGTAATTTCATCTGCTTTTTTCTTCTGGTATCCAGTAACGATTACCTCATCGATCTTATTCTCCTTCAGAACAGAATCATTCTTAGATTTTTGCGCAAAAGCAGCTTGTCCTAAAAAAAACAAAGCTCCTGCACTTAATACATGTAACTTCACATTCATATTAACAGATTTTAATATATTCAAGGGACAAATATGTCAATAAATATCTGTAACATCAATTCATTAAACTCTGAAAACAGGCTTCCAGAAAGGAGAAATTCACAGTCATACTTGAAAAATGATAGAGAATTATTTTAATTACATTTAAAAAATTAACAAAAAATAAGTCAATTTATATATTAACGGAATTTTAATAAATTTGAAAATTAAAATCAATTTACATCAATAACAATTTAATGATTAAAAAAATAAACTTAAAAATTATTTTTAACTAAAAAAATAAAATAAATTAATTTTAAATTTTGATGAAAACGAAGAAAAAATCAACCTATTTTTTTAAATTTTATGTAAAAAATACATCTTTAAAAGCAGAAGACCCTATTCTAAAGAGGGTCTCGCTTTAATTAACATTAAAAAAAGGTTAACATACTATACCTCTCAATCTGTTGATAGCTTTTAATTTTTCAAGAATATTTATCAACGTTTTCCAACTATTTCATTATTATTCATAAAAAAATATATTTGCTTTATCAGATACCTATATGAAATTCTACCAACCTGGGTTTTGTTGAGAGGCAAGCAATGGATTATTGACTACTTCATCATTCGGAATAGGCCATAAAATTCTGAAATCAGTTTTTGGAATCATAGCTACTCCAAGTGGTCCTGTATAAGGTGTTCCCAATGTAAATGCCGATCCTGCAGGCATACTGTTAGCCATTTTAGCCGGGATACCCGGAGTAGGAACTAAATCATCATAAAGTAATCTCTGAATATCTCCCCATCTCATTCCTTCTCCCAAAAATTCAATTCTTCTCTCAGTAATAATAGCATCTACCAGAGAACTTATATTTGCAAATGATGCCGAAGTATACTGCTGAGCAGCTATATTAGCCAAGGATCTGTTTCTTACTTTATTCAGTTGAGTAATAGCATCGGTAATATTACCTAATCTTGCATTCGCTTCTGCCATAGATAAAAGCACTTCAGGATATCTTATAATAGGACTTCCATCTGATAAATTCGTCACATCTTTATATTTATTGATAAACTTTACCCCTGCAGAAGATGTTCTCACCATTCCGGTTTCCATTCTTCTTTTATCATCAACCATCCATCTTGGGCTTCGCCAAATAATAGGACTGATACAAACCAATGATCTGTTATTATACATTGATGCTAATGCTGCATTACTTCCGGGATTTGTATTAGCAGAATTTTCTATACTAAATATAGATTCCGAATTGTTGTAGTTATTAGCTAATACAAATGGCAGCTCAGGAGAACCCATAAGAGAATATAATCCATTCAATTTTGCACCTTCTACCAGAACCTTGTTCCAGTTCCTCATGTGTAAATAGGCTCTTACTTTTAAAGCGATCACTGCTTCTTTGGTTGCTCTGGTAATTTTGGCATTTCCTGTTCTTGCACTTTTATTAGCGGTCAAAGATTCTGCTTTATCTAAATCTGCAATAATTTTAGCATATGTTTCTGCCACTGTTCCTCTTCCCACCTTTAAACCTTCTTCAATTGCAGCAGGGGTAGAAATTGCTGTTACTCTATAAGGAATACCAGGATGGCTGGCATCAGTTGTAAAATTATATGGCTGTGAAAAATGCTTTAGTAATTCCAAATGTGCTAACGCCCGTAGAAAATACATTTCACCCAGATAATTGTCCCGAACTGCTGTTGAAATGACGCCGGTACTTTCTGCTTTCCCTAAACCTTCTATCGCAATATTTGCTTTATTAATAAGACCATAAGCATTCATCCAATAATGAACATTGTTGGGAGTTCCTCCATCATAGGTTGCAGTATAGGTAAGTTGATAAAATGTAGCTGTATTTACCACATCTTCTCCACGTACATCATTTTGCTCAACATAGGCTGCTCCAAAAACGTATCCCCTGGGAGTATTCGCAGCATCAGGAGTTGTTTTATAAATTCCATTCTGAGCAGCATTATATACTCCCATAATTGCTAGATCAACATTTACGGATGTAGCAAAAGCAGCATCCTCATAAATATTATTATAGGGTTGCAAATCTAAAGTTTCCCTCTCTGAGCAAGAGTTGATAAATCCTGTTAATAATATTAAGAAAACGGATATTCTTTTTTTTATGATATTGTTTTTCATTGTTATTTATTTTATAATGAAATATTTAAGCCCATACTGAATACTCTCTGACGAGGTGTTCCATTAAA
The DNA here is from genome assembly GCF_002025665.1 of Chryseobacterium indologenes. Classification (GTDB taxonomy): domain Bacteria; phylum Bacteroidota; class Bacteroidia; order Flavobacteriales; family Weeksellaceae; genus Chryseobacterium; species Chryseobacterium metallicongregator. The sequence goes on from NZ_CP018786.1 coordinate 3,840,148, forward strand.
ATCTACACCTGCAGATTCCATTTCAGGATCTAACCCTTTGTATTTAGTAATAATGAATGCATTCTGAGCCTGAAAATAAATTCTCAGTTTTTTTACTCCAACTGGTTTAAGAATCTTTTCCGGGAAGCTATATCCTAAGCTAATGATATCAAATTTCATGAAGCTTCCGTCTTCTAAAAATCTTGATGAAGCATTACTTGTCTGATTGGTAAATGTATTATCAGCAAAATACAACTTGGGAGTCATTCCGTCACCAGGATTTGAAGGACTTTGCCATCTTCCCAGGATCTCAGCAGAATTATTATTGAAATTCAATGTCATTAAATCTCTTCTGGTCGCATTAAATATTTTATTTCCACCACTATATCTGACTGTTGTTCCCAAATCAAAATCATAGAATCTGAATCTTAAACTCAGTGCTCCAAAATATTTTGGTAATGTACCTCCAAGAATTTTCTTATCTGATAAACTCAAAGAAGCAGACTTACTAACGTCATTAGGATTAGATGGGTCGAAAACAGCATAAACACCCTTTCCAACAAGCCCCTGCACCAAACTTCCATCAGCTTTGTAATAAACAGGGTTTCCATTTACAGCATTTACCCCCCAATACTCAAAACCATAAATGGACTTTAAAGACTCTCCTACGCGAATGATATTATTGGCAGTAGGAAATATATCAGCGTTATTGTTTGCTAAAGCCAGCACTTTATTATTCATTAGTGTCAAGTTAGCATTGATGTCCAAACCAAACTTTTCAGTATTGACAATATTATAATCAGCAGAAAACTCGAATCCACGATTTCGCATATCCCCAATATTTTTAGAGATACTGTTATTAGGAACTCCAAGGGATAATGCAAGAGGAGAATCCAAAATCATATCTGTAATCTTATTCTCAAAGTAATCAAATGTCAGTTTCAGTTTGTTTTTAAATAATGAAAAATCTACTCCATAATCCATTTTATTACTTGTTTCCCACATAAGATTTGGGTTATTTATCTGTGAATAAGCGACACCGTTATAATCTGCATATTTGAAATTGCTATATAATCCCATATATGGATAGTTACCAATATCGGTATTTCCAACTTTCGCATAGGAAGCTCTTAATTTAAGATCTGAAATTACTTTACGAGCTCCTTCCATAAAATCTTCTTTACTTACTGTCCAGCCTACTGATACTCCCGGAAAACTACCCCACTTATTTCTGGAAGGCAATGAAGACAGTCCATCTCTTCTGACAGAAGCCTGTAAAAAATATTTACCATCATAATTATAATTAAACCTTCCAGCGTATGATATAATTCCTTGCTCTGTAATTCCTCCGCCGGATTGTGGTGTACCTACAGATCCGGAAATAATTCCATTATTAAAAAAAGGAGTAGATAAATTTTTTCCTCCTCCATAAAAACTTTGTAACTTCTGTTTCTGATATTCATGCACCATTACTAAAGTAACATGATGTTTTTCTGCCAATGTTTTATTGAATGTCAGAATATTCTGAATATTATTTCTTAAATAATCAGAAAAATCATTTCTAATCTCTCCATTTGTCCCCTGGCCATCTCCATGTACAGGATTATAATAGTAAAATCCTTTGGTCTGGGATTGGTCAACACTTACCTGAAATCTATAATTCAGAAACGGATATAATCTCACTTCTGAATAAACAGATCCGATAAGTCTGTTTACACTGGATTGCAACTTATTATTATCAAGCACATACATAATATTGGTAATATTATCTCCGGCCGGCAATAAGTTCTGCCACCTCCCCACTATTCTGGGATCAGAAAAATCAATATTGTATCCTGTAGGATGATCAGGGTTATAAATCGGAGTATTGGGCAATTGCTTGATGGCATTGTAAATATTTCCAGAAAGTGAAGATGCTCCGGTATTTAATCCAACATAATCAGTTTTTGTAAAGCTAAGGTTAGTTCCAATTTTTAACCAATCAAAAGCCTGATGGTCTATATTAGCTCTGGTAGAAAATCTTTTCATTTCATTAGGAATAGCAACCCCCTCCTGCTTGGTATATCCTATAGAAGTGTAGTAACTTGACTTTCCGAATGCTCCTGAAACAGATAAAAGATTATCTGTCTGAAAAGCCGCAGATCTTAAAACTGCTTTTTGCCAATCTGTATTATACTGTGTACCCACTGCAATGGCTGATTGACCTGCGTTTGCTCTCTTCTCATTTGAAATAGTAATAAAATCCGGGGTCTGCAATAGATTGTATAGACCTATTGGCATTGCATATCCTGCATAATTATTAAAATTCAGGTTTAGCTTCCCGCTTTTCCCTTTTTTGGTGGTAATCAGGATGACTCCGTTTGCCGCTCTGGATCCATAGATAGCCGTTGCTGCACCATCTTTTAAGACTTCAAAAGATTCAATATCATTTGGATTAATATCTCCAAGACCGTTGGTAGAAGTCTGCCCACCAACATCACCCGAGAAAATGGGTATTCCATCAACAATATACAAAGGAGAGATCCCGGAATTAATTGAACCAACCCCTCTTATCCGTACTCTGGGCGCTTCCCCCAAAATACCTGTAGTACTTGTGATCTGAACACCTGCTGCTTTACCTGCCAACTGCTGCTCAAAACTCGGAGCCGCAATAGTAGAAATATCGGAGGCTTTAATCGATGCTACAGATCCTGTAACTTCTTTTTTCTTCTGCGTTCCGTATCCTACTACCACAACATCTTCTAGTTGTGTGGTAATGGTATCCTTTTTTGCTTTTTGTGCCATTAAACCTTGTCCTAAAAAAAACAGAGCACTTGCACTGAGCACATGTAATTTTCCATTCATATTAACATATTTTAAGAATAAAGAAACAAATATGTTAATAATCCTTAACAGATTCAACTCACAAAACACTGTAAAACAACACCTTAAAAATATTTAATTCTTAATAAAGATTAATAAATACCATCCCAGATCGGGAATTATTCTTATTAATTAAAAAAATAAATCAGAATAGACATTTGACTCTATTTTAACAAGTGAAAAAAAAACCACAAGGTTTAACTTTATTAAAAAAAACAGTGCAAAAAATTAACAGAATGTAAAATTTATCTTAAAAAAAATCAAAATAAAACAATACAAATTCGCATAAAAGCATATAAATGATTAAAATATACCATAAAAAATATTCCCAAAAAGAAAAGCATCTCAAAATATGAGATGCTTTTCTACGATTTACTAAAGGATAGTCTTACTTATGATAACTATAATACCTAGCTCCAATTAAAACCGGATTTTCAGTTTCAATAGAAACAAGTTCAAAACCTTTATATTGATTATTTACAGATTCCTTCAATTGTTTTCTGTGAAGTTTCTCATAGGTATCAAAATCAACAGAAGTTCTTTGGTTTAGTTTTTCGAATAAATTCCATTTCTCCACTACTTTTCTCCAGCCATCTGACACTTTACCTGCAAAAACCTTTGATTTTGAACCGCTTCCATAACCTACAAAACCAATTTCTTTTCCTGTAAGTTCTTCATTTTCATTAAAAGAAGTCTGTAATGCGGAAAGCAATGCCATAAAAATAGAAGCAGTGTACATATTCCCGATCTCGGAAGAAGCTCTCTGGGTCTTTTCTATCTTATCATTAATTAACTTCAGATAGTCTTCAGATTTAGCTACTGCTTTTTGTTCATCTGCGGTTTCATAGGAAAGACCATTCTCCAGGCTATAGATTTCTGTAAAAACCCTTTTCCCATGGAAGGCATAAGGAAGATGGAAAATAATGTATTTCCAGTTTTCATACGGCTTTTCCTGCCCTGTTATTTCTTTATAATGATTGTAAGCTTCTCTTATTCTGTCCTGATAGCACTGGTTAGAATATTGCCCGTCAAAAACAGGCTCATCTGTAAAAATTTCAATGGTGTCAGGATATGCTTCCGGAGCTCCATTCAAGTCTTCTTTCTTATATGATCTTCTCGGTTTGAAAAAATCAAAGACACTTTCTGAGGCAACTCCCCAATTATTTTCTATTTCAAGAAGATCCGGTTTTGAGGAAATCAAAAGAGCAACAGCACCGCCTCCTTGTGTATATTCTCCTGATGAAGCCAATTCGTATTTTGCATAGTCACTGGCAATAACGACTGCTTTTTTATCAGGATTTACTCTTACAAAGTCCAGAGCGTTATGCAATGCATCTACTCCTCCTACACAGGCAAAAGTCATATCCAATACGTCACAGTTTCTGAAACATCTTGTTCCAAATTCTTCTTCCAATACTTTTTCTACCATTTGTACAGCATAGGAAGCTGTAGGTTTTGCAGCATCCACCGCGCTTTCTGTTCCAAGGTATACTCTTGCTATTTCTTTAGGATTGATTTGATAGTCTTTTATAAGCTTTAGTAATGCTTCTGCTGCAAAAGTAGCAGCATCTTCATGAACATCAGAAAGTCCCATTTTATGAAGACCTAAGCCTTTTTCCAATTTTGCTGGTTCTATTCCTCTTTTTTCTGCTAAATCCTTAATTTCCAAATATAAACCAGGCACATAATAACCCGCTGCTTCAATTCCAAAACTCATAATTGTCTAAATTTTAAACGAATTTATGAAAGATAATGCAAAAAACAGTCGTAAAAAATGCTAATTTTTGCAACATCGTTAAAAACCAATGTATTTAAAAATAAAATCTAACAATTTAGGTATACGTAACTATAAAAAGAAAGCCAGCAAATCTGCCGGCTTCATTTTTTTACTTATAATTTTCAATGGCTTTATTAATGACATCGATCTGTTTGTTGATACTTGCTGCATTTTGTGGATTCTGTTTCAGCAGTTCCATTTTTTTGCTCAAACCATCTTTCAGCATCTGTAACATCATCATCTTAGCTTGAGGATTATCCGCCATTTGATTTTTGGCATATCCTGCTACTTTTGTAATGCTTTCTGTAGCTTTCAGGTTATCAGAAGTCATGATCCAATTGAAACCGTCTTCTGCAGCTTTTCCCAATTCCGGATTCTGGAATTTAATGAATGGGTAAAAAGTAGCAAGAGGGGCAATATTTTCTATCTGAGAGGTAATTTTGTTTTTAACAATAATTGGAAGCAATTGTGCTCTGAGTTCGTCTGATGCTCCTTTCATGTCAATTTTATCAGCCAGATTATTGGCTCTTGACGGGTCGATAGAAAGAAGCGCACTCATAGAATTTCCTTTTACCGCGTTGGAAACGGCATTTACACCTTTTTCAAATAAAGGAAGGTATTTTTTATCTTTTGTCTTTCCTAAAGCAGCAATAGCTGCAGCTTGAGTCAATGTTTTCGGATCATTGGAAGCCAGTTTTTCAACTTCAGCACCCAAAGCTTTCATTTGTTCAGGATTAGTAAGGTCCATTAAATTCAAAGCTTTTATTCTTACTCTGAAGAAAGGATCATTTAATGCCGCAGCCAGTAATTTTACAGCAGCAGGGCTTTTCCCAGTCTGATCTTTAATTCCGTTTAAAGCCAGATATCTGCTTTTGAATTCTTTGGAATTGGTAAACTGCATCAGGTTCTGTTCCGGGGTTTTAGTATCTGTAATATCAGCCAGTAAAACTCCGTCTGCATTAACATTGATAAGATCCGGAGACTTAGAAACATCAAAATTGAAAGTATTTTTAGCTTCTGCATTTACCCAGACATTGTATCTTTTAGGTTTTCCGTTGTCATATACATCTATAGCCAGAGGAAATTCAAATGGTTTTTCCTGAGTCTGATTAATAGTTACAGTAACCTGTTTTTTCACAGGTTCAAATGTAGACGTATAATTTATCTTCGGGTTTCCGTTTCCAAAATACCATTGATTAAAGAACCAGTTCAAGTCTTTTCCTGACACTTTTTCAAAAGACAGTCTCAGCTGATGTGCTTCTGCGTTCTGATATTCGTTGGTTTTCAGATAATCATTCATTCCGGCAAAGAATGCATCATCTCCAAGATAATTTCTCAGCATATTTAAAATTCCTCCTCCTTTCTGATAGGTTACCAGATCAAAAACATCCTCACGGGATTCATAATTGAACCTTACCAGGTTTTTATTAAAATCAGTTGGATTGTGAAGATAATTATTCACATCAGTCATCAGGTGATAATCTGCCTGATCTTTTCCGTATTTATATTCATTCCAAAGATATTCGGAATAGTTCGCAAAGGACTCATTGACCGTAAGATTACTCCAGCTTTCTGCAGTTACAAGATCTCCAAACCAATGGTGGAACAGTTCGTGAGCAATGGTATCTTCCCATGTATTTTCGTCGATAAGCTGACCAGGTTTCTGAAGGATATCACTTCCATGAAGTGTGGCGGTTGTATTCTCCATAGCACCACTTACATAATCTCTTCCTGAAATCTGAGCATATTTTGCCCAAGGGTAGTCATAATTCAGTTTTTTGGAGAAGAAGTCGATCATTTCCGGAGTATTTCCATAGATCTGCTTGGCATACGGTTCATATTCTTTTTCGATATAATAATCAACCGGAATACTTTTCCATTTGTCTTTTACCACAGCATATTCTCCTACTCCCATAAAGAAAAGATAGGTAGAATGTCTTTTATCCATCACCCAATGATCGGTTCTAAACCCATTGGATTCTTGTTTAGAATCTTTCAGAAGACCATTGGAAAGGGTAACATATTTATCAGGAACTGTCATATAAATTTCCTGTGTTGTCTTTTGATTAGGTTTATCAATCGTTGGAAACCAGGCAGAAGAAGATTCTGTTTCTCCCTGTGTCCAGATTTGCGTAGGCTTATCCGGTTCTGTTCCCTGAGCATTAATAAAATACAATCCTTTTGCATCATTGATTGCCATATTTCCTTCCTGTTTCACTTCATTCGGACGGGATGTATATTTAATGTAAACGGTATAATCCTGATTTCTCTGATAAGTCTTATCCAGAGTAATTTTTAAAGTATCGTCTTTGTATTCATATTTTAAAGGAGACTTTTTGCCATTGTTATCAAGAGCTACTTCATGAATCAACATTCCTTTTGCATCAAGAGTAAGCTCATTTGTTGCATAGAAGTAAGGTGAAGCGGTGAGCCATTCTTCCCCATTCATCTGTTCTTTCTGATAATCAAAATTTACTTTTAGCTTAGTGTGTTTAAGCTCCGTTACTTTAGTGTGGGTAGCTCTGTACACTTTTTCCCTTCCTGAAGTTTCAGTTTGTGCTGATACATTGGCGGAAAATAAGATTCCAAGTATTGCAATTGATAAAATGGCCTTTCTCATCGGTCTGCTTTATTATTTTTAGAATTATTTTTTTATGATGATGTCGAAAATATCATTGACTAATGTTTCATAGTCCCCTGTTTTAAGCTGTTCCTTCGTTTTTGCAAAAGCTTTTTTGAGTTCGCTTTCCGGATTTTCGTCATCCACTATTTCTGCGGATGCTACTCCTTTCAACTGAAGTACTGCATTTTTCAGTGCTTCAATGTCTGCATTTTCTTCTATATTAATTTTTAAATACTTCATAAATTTATCTTTAAGCATTTGAAATATACGATCCGCTACCAGCCTGTTGATCACTTTTCGGAGGAAACAATAAACCGGAAGAAGTTATTCTTCCAAATGTAAGAAACAATTGTCAAAAGAAAGTATGCTGAAGTATTTATATTCTGATTTCCCAACTTATGGGTATAGGTAATGCCACCTACTAATGTTAAAAATAATAGATGTAAATAAAAAGAAAAGTGATCTAAGAATATTAAATCGCTACAGGAGCTTTGATCCCCGGATGTGGATCATAATTTTCCAGAATAAAATCTTCGAAATCGAAATCAAAGATATCCTTAACCTCAGGATTCAGTTTCATTGTCGGAAGTCCTCTTGGCTCTCTTCCAAGTTGTCTGTTTACCTGCTCGAAATGGTTATTATAGATATGAACATCTCCAAAACTGTGAACATAATCTCCTACTTCCAGATCACAAACCTGTGCCACCATCATCAAGAGTAATGCATAACTTGCAATATTGAAAGGTACACCAAGGAAAACATCAGCACTTCTCTGATACAGCTGTAAAGATAATTTACCATCAGCTACGTAAAACTGGAACAAAGCATGACAAGGAGCTAAAGCCATATTAGGAATTTCTGCCACATTCCAGGCTGATACAATGAGTCTTCTGGAATCCGGATTTTTTTTAATCTGATCGATTACTTCGGTAATCTGATCTACCACTTTTCCGTCTGCTCCACTCCAGCTTCTCCACTGTGCTCCATAAACAGGTCCAAGATCTCCATTTTCATTGGCCCATTCATCCCAGATACTTACTCCGTTATCTTTAAGATATTTAATATTGGTATCTCCTTTCAGAAACCAAAGCAACTCATAGATAATGGATTTCAAATGCACTTTTTTGGTGGTTACCAAAGGAAATCCTTTTGACAGATCATATCTCAGCTGATATCCGAAAACACTTCTTGTACCAGTGCCGGTTCTATCGGTTTTATCAGTTCCGTTGTCTAAAATATGCTGTAAAAGATCCAGGTAGTTTTGCATTTTGAATGAGATTTTAAGTTTCAAATTTAGTAAAAACCAACAAAAAAAGCACTCACTTTTATGAATGCTTTTTATAGGGATGATGTTTATTTTCTATTAATCAACTGTATATCTGCAATCTAACAGACAGTAATTTTACCATATATTTTCAATAGTCTGATGAATGGTGTTGACAATGAAATTTTCTCCTGCTTTTTTTCCATACATGATTTTCACCAAAGGAGATTCTGCAGAAACGGTCATGATTTTCTGTTTCTCAAAAACAATTTCTCCCATTGAAACTGAAATATAAAACAATCCTTTATTAGTTTTTACCAATGCTCCGTTCTGAACTTTTTCTGAAGGATCGGATGTTATTTTCTGCAAAACAGCCTGCTGGTTTAATACTTCGTTCAGCTGTCTCTGCAAATTATTGATTTCCTGCTGAAGCATTTCTCTTCCGGTTTCATATTTGTCCCCCATTGAGCTTTTTGTATCATTGTTGGAAGCCCTTGTTTCTGCAATAAGATTTTCAAAATACTGAATTTTGTCTGCTGCTTTTGCTTTAATGATATTGATTATTTCCTGTTTGTTCATTCGATGATTGTTTGTTCATTCGATGATTGTTTTTTTATTGTGAGTGGTAAAAACCACCCCGTCAAAATCACAGATTTTGACACCCCTCCACCGGAGGGGAATTGAGCACCTTTAAAGATGAAGCGTTAAGATTTACTACTCCTTATTTTTCAAATACGGCATAATCAGAAACTTTGAAACTAAAATCTTTTCCGTTGCTGAAATCTCTTTTTGTTTTATCAAAAACATTTCTAAATATTCCTGATAAATGTTCATCTTCAATTGAAAAGTTAACAGCATCTTTAGACATATTGAGAACGACCAATACTTCATCTTTTCCATTTTTCCTTACGTAAGCAAGAATCTTGTCGTTTGCTGTTGTATTGAGAAGATATGTTGTCACATTAGAATCTCCTCCTCTTAGGGCAGGATTAAAAGCCTTTAGCTCCAGTAATGTTTTATAGAAATCAGCAACCTGATAGGTATTGGTCCATTTGATGACATCTTTTTCGAAAAATTCCAACCTTTTCATATTGGGAAGTTCCTGTCCTGAGTATAATAATGGTATCCCATTCCATGTTGCCGAGAATACTGCCATTGGTTTTGTAATCACTCCATATTTCTCATATTCGGTTCCGTTCCACGAGTTTTCATCATGGTTTGTGGTAAACCAGGCTCTCATTGAGGCATCTCCGATATTGGAATACTGTCTCAAAAGATCTTTTAATTCCTGAAGAGGTTCATTATTTTTGTAATAGTCGGCAGATTTATGCATCCATTTCCAGGAATAGCTGGCATCAAAAACTTTTCCATATTCCGGGCTTTCCAATTCATCAAATTCTCCCAGCCAGAAAAGGGGTTTCACTTTTTCCACTTCTGGACGTGCCTGTTCCCAGAAATCAACTTCTACCCATGAAGCAAGGTCACATCGGAAACCATCAATATCGGTTTCCTGCACCCAGAATTTCATGGCATCTATCATAGCCTGGCGCATTTCCTGGTTTTTATAATCCAATTCAATAATATCGTCCATTCCGGAAGCAATATGGAATTTTCCGTCAGGGTCTTTAAGATAAAATTCAGGGTGAGTTTTTGTCCAAACATGATCCCAGCCTGTATGATTAGCAACCCAGTCAATGATTACTTTGAATCCAAGTCTGTGTGCTTCATTCACCATATCCTTAAAATCCTGTAGTGTCCCGAATTCCGGATTGACAGAGGTATAATCTGCCGCGGCATAAGGACTTCCCATACTTCCTTTTTTATTTTGTTGGGCAATTGGTGTAATGGGCATGAACCAAAGGGTTTTTATTCCCATCGATTTCAGGCGGGGCATTTCTTTTGCAAATGCTTTGAAAGTTCCTTCCTGAGTATATTGTCTTATGTTTACTTCATAGATATTTGTAGTATGTTTCCAATCTTTTGGCAGTTCTGTCATCTTCCGGATATTTTTTTGAGTGGTACAGGAAACAATTCCCAGACCAATTACAGCTAACAAAATTAATTTTTTCATTAAACTATTTTTAACAAAAGTAAGGATTGTTTTTGGAGAGAAGAGGTAAAAGAACAAAATTGTAAAGAAGGTAAAAATATAAAAAGGCGAAATTATCAAAGGGTAGATTAGTGAGGAAATATTTATTGAAAAGGTATGGAAGACTGATCAGATTTTTTTCGACATAAAAAACCCTGGGTTGTAACCCAGGGTTCATGTATTTTTATTGACTATCTTTCATCGTCATTGTCATCTTCCTCATCAAAGACATCGTCATTGTAGTCTTCTTCTTCATCATCATCAAAGTTGTCATCATCTTCATCTGAAAAATTTCCTCCTGCTCCGAAATCATCCTCAAAACCAAACTCATCATCTACCAACGGCATTGCTGATTTCTTTTTGCCACCTCCTGCACTTCCGTTTTTGCTAGGAGCCTTTAATGGAACATTTCCAAATCTGTATACTGTGATTGGATAGTTCACACCTTTTGTTTCTTCGATCACTTCAATAAGCTCACAGAAGAATTCCCAAAGATCAAGAAGCCCATACTGGAACTGTGCTTTGTCACCTACATTTTCAAAAGCCTCATCAATGTAAACATCTGACATAATTTCGCCGTCACCATCATCACTCATATCTTCCAATGGGACACTTTTTACGATTGTTCCGTCATCTTCTAACAGATTAAAAGTAGAAAGCTCATCTCCTTGCAGACTGAATGCACTTTTAATTCCTAAATGTAAGTTCCATAACGTTTGTTTTCCCTTAACTTCGATATCACGGAAAATATCCTCTTTCGCATCTAATATTACGCGGATTTTGTAAACCATATCAGTTTCTTAAATTACTTTTTTGCCTTTATAATTATGATAAATCTCTGTTGCAAATATATAATAAATGACATGTGACAAAAAAATATTTCAGGATTTTTTAAAATATTTTTTTTTCTTACATTTTGCCGGAATTATTTACTTTTTTCGAGCATAAAACTGAATTTCGTCCCTTCAAGGTAAACGCTTTCTACAGTAATGTTTTCGTTGTGTGCTTCAAGGATGTGTTTTACAATAGCCAGACCAAGTCCGGAACCGCCTTCTCTTCTGCTTCTGCTGGTTTCCACACGATAGAATCTTTCGAAGATTCTTGGAAGAATTTCAGATTTGATTCCCATCCCGTTGTCTATCACCTCTATCAGCACCTTATTTTTCAGTATACTGGTTTTTACAATCACTTTTGCTTCCTGTCTGTTGGCATAATGAATGGCATTGGAAATCAGATTAATGAAAACCTGAGAAATTTTCTGTTTATCAGCTTCCACAAAAATCTGTGGATGAAGCGTCTGAATCTGTAATGTTGTATTTCTTTTTTCAGCTTCAAGATCAAGAAGGTCGAAGATTTCCTTGATCAGAAGATTAACATCAAATTTTGAAACAGTAAGATTAATTTCGCCAGCTTCCAGCCTGTTAATCATATCAAGATCTGTGACAATAGCAATCAGTCTTTCTACCGATTTATCAATTCTTTCGAGATATTTATCACGGATGGTAAGGTTATCTACTCCACCATCTCTTAAAGTTTCTACATATCCCTGAATAGAAAATAAAGGAGTCTTCAGTTCATGGGAAACATTTCCGATGTATTCTTTACGGTAACTTTCCATCTCTTTCATCATATCAATTTCTGATACCTGTTGTTGATTGAGATCTGAGAATCTTTCACCAAGTTCTTTAATGGTGATATTTTCATCATGATTCTGCACTATTTCCTGAGGAAGAAATCCGGAAAGACCTTTAACCTGTTTTCTGCTGTAGTAATTGAAAAGGAGTTCCAGTACCACACAATTGATTAGGAAGATCAGGACAATACAGATGAAAAGACCCGTTTTGAACAAAGGGGTCTCATAATAGATATCTTTCAGCGAATCGAATACGACACCTAAAAGGAGCATTACCAGTGTCAGCAGACAAGAGGCAACGAGGGTAAGTCTGTAAAATTTCAATTTTACAACATTTTAATGATTGAACGTAAAGTTAAGATTTTTAAATAATTAAACGATCAGTTTATACCCAATCCCTTTTAAAGTCTGAATCGTATTGATTCCCAGTTTTTCTCTCAGTCTTCTGATGTGAACATCAATGGTTCTCTCACCTACAATCACATCATTACCCCAGACCTTTTCCAAAATCTCTTCTCTTTTGAAAACCTTTTCAGTATTGGAAGCCAAAAGGTAAAGCAAATCAAATTCTTTTTTAGGAAGAAGAAATTGCTGTCCGCTTTTGGAAACTCTGAAGTTATCTTTATCAATAACAAGGTCTCCGATTTCAATGAGTTTAGCATTGTCAGACACCTGAGAGGTTAGCTGTAATAATGCATTCACTTTAGAAATAAGGATTTTCGGTTTGATCAGTTTTACGATGTAATCATTGGCTCCCGCCTGAAAACCTGCTAGCTGAGAAAATTCTTCGCTTCTTGCAGAAAGGAACACAATAAGTGTTTTTTGCAGTTCTTTCACTTTACGAAGTTCCTGACAGGTTTCTATACCATCTTTTTCAGGCATCATGACATCTAATAAGATAAGATCCGGAACAATTTCCTTCGCTTTTTCTATACCTTCGTTCCCATTGGTAGCTGTATAGATATCATACCCTTCCTTTTCCAAATTGTAAGACAGAATCTCTAAAATGTCCAGTTCATCGTCTATTAAAAGAATTTTTTTGCTCATCTTCTAGTTTAAGAATTCCCACAAAATTAATTATTTCAATTGATTTCATCTATCTGCCAAATGTTAACTAATTATTAAAAAACAACATTTTAAACATTAATTATAAAATCAATAAAAAAATTAACAAATAATTATACACAAATCAAATATAAGGAATAATAATTAACATTAAAACAAAAATTATAATTATATAAATTAAACATCGATAAGTATAAAACCCCTCCTCCTGTTAATACAAACTTCATAATTAATTAAGATTCTCCTAAAGTTTTCTTAAAAACTTAGCCTTTATTTTGCCCTTGAAAAAGAAGTAAAAGAAGTAATAATGAAAAAACAACTCCACAAGAGCATCATGCTACTTGCCTTGTTTTCTGCTGGCTATGCTTTTGCACAAAGTCAGATTTTGGAAGGTAGGGTATTGGACGAGAAAGACAATACTCCTATAGAAGGGGTAAAAGTAAAAGTAAATGGTCAGGAAGTAACTACTGACATTTCCGGATACTACTCTATCAACCTTTCTCCTGGTGCCAATTACATCGTAACGGTAAGTTCCAACGGATATAACAGAAAAGAGATCAGTGAGGTTATTATAAAGAATGAAGGTAACACTCATCTTGATATCGTTATGGATAAGCCATCTACCAAAGAAAAAGAAATTGAGGGAGTTGTCATAAAATCAAACGCAAGAAAAGAAACCATAGCCTCTACCATCGGTTTACAAAAGAACGCGGGTGTAGTTTCTCAGGTTATTGGTGTTGAAGCTATCAAAAGAAGTCCGGACAGAAACACGGGTGAAGTTCTGAAAAGAGTTTCCGGGGTGAGTTTATTTGACGGAAAATATATTGTAGTAAGAGGATTATCAGACCGTTATAACCAGGCGATGCTGAATGGTATTCAGCTATCCAGTACGGAGCCTGACAGAAAGACTTTCTCTTTTGACCTTTTCCCTGCTAACGTTATCGAAACCCTTGTCATCAACAAAACGTTCATTCCTGAATATACAGGTGAATGGGGAGGTGCGTTGATTCAGGTAAATACTAAAGATATTCCTAATAAAAACTTCTTCAATGTACAGGTAGGTGTAGGTGGAAACACCGCTACTATGGGACAGGAATTCCATATGCAAAAAGGAGGAAAGTGGGACTTTTTAGGAATTGATGACGGTTACAGAAAACTTCCTACCAATATGCCTGCAAAAAATGCTTTCAGTATTCTGACTGAAGCACAAAAAACAGAGATTGGTAAAGGATATACAAAGAATCTTGGATACAACAGTATCGGTTATCCTGAAAACTTAAGTTTACAACTTGACGGAGGTTTCAATACGAAATTATTCGGAAAAGATTTAGGAGTAATTGCTGTTTTAAACTATAGTAACAACAAAAGAAGAACCGAGTCTACCAACCGTTTCTTTACTATCAACAACCAGCTTGCTGATACCAACTTCGATTATTTTACAGAAAAATACAGCAATGATATTATTTTAGGAGGGATGTTAAACCTTTCTTTAAAGCTGAACAACAACAATAAAATTTCCCTAAAGAATATCATCACTAATAATACAGTGAACCACATGTCCTTCAGAACAGGAAAGGATTTTGAATTTGATCCGATTAACGGAACAAATATCATGGCAAGGGAAATTGGATTCAAAGAAACAACTTTTTATAACTCTACCCTTTCCGGTAATCATAAAATTGATGTTCTTGGTGGATTGACCGTAAACTGGTACGGAAGTTTCGGAATCCTTGATCAGTATATTCCTTTGCTACAGCGTTTACAGTACAATCAATATACTAACATGCCGGGAAGTCCTTATTTAGCATTGATTTCTAATGGTCTTTCTCAAAAATCAGGAAGTGTATTCTACTCTACGCTAAGCGACTATCTATATAATGCAGGAGGTGACGTATCCAAGACCTTTACCATGTTTGGACAAAAACAAACGATCAAAGGAGGGTATTTATTTCAGGTAAAAGACAGAATATACAACTCAAGACCATTCTCTGTAAGGCTTGAAAACTTTAATCAGGGATTACTTTCTCAGCCTTTCGAAACCATCTTCAATCCTGGCAATTTCGGAACTAACGGAGGATTTACATTTGATGAAATTGCTGGAAACCAGTACAGATATATTGCCAACACCATCCTTAACGCAGGATATTTACAGTTTGACAATAACTTCACACCATGGTTAAGAGCAGTTTGGGGATTAAGAGTTGAAAACTTTGATCAGTTGGTAGGAAGTACAAAGAAAAGCGATGACCGTTTTGTAAATACACGTGTTACAGACTTCTTACCTGCTGTTAACTTAACATTCAAAGTAAATCCTAAAATGAATATTCGTCTTGCAGGTTCACAAACTGTGGTAAGACCGGAATTCAGAGAGGTTTCTCCTTTGGCATACTATGATTTTGACCTTGGAGCAACTGTAATCGGTAACAAATCTATCGAAAGAACTAAAATCACGAGTGCCGACCTTCGTTGGGAATTCTACCCAAGAAACGGGGAAATTATATCCGTGGCAGGTTTCTATAAAAACTTCAAAAAACCGATCGAATTATACTTCAACCAATCAGGAGTAGGAACGAGTAACACTTTCAACTACCTTAACGTAGATAAAGCTGATGCTTATGGATTGGAAGTTGAAGCAAGAAAAAAACTGGATTTTGTAAGTGCTCTTAAAAACTTTACCCTGGGTGGAAACGTAGCATTAATCAAAAACAGAGTAACAGACGAAGCTACTAATATTGACAGACCAATGCAGGGACAATCTCCATATACTGTAAACCTAAGTCTTCAGTATGATACTGAAAAATCAGGTTGGTCTTCAACGCTATTATTCAACATGATCGGAAGAAGAATCCTTTACGTAGGAAACGATCAGGTTCCACCAATCTGGGAAGCACCTAGACCTCTTCTTGACTTCCAGCTTGCTAAAAAACTATGGAGCAACAAGGGAGAGATCAAGCTGAATGTTTCAGATATCCTGAACCGTCGTGCTAAATTCTACCATGACCTGAATGACAATGGTAAGTATGACAGCAAAGATGCTCTTGCTATTGAAAGACTTACAGGAACCAATATCAGTTTAACACTGGGATACAATTTTTAATTCACTCAACAAATAATCTAATAAATAATTTAATTCTTTATAACATGAAAAAGTTCGTTTTATATTCTTTAATGCTTGGCGCTCTAGTATCAACTACCGCATGTAGAAATATAGAAGAAGATGGACCTACCATTATTCAAAATGGAGGTAATGGAAACGGAGATACTGAAAACCTTATTCTTTCAGGAAAAATCACTTCCAATACTACGCTTAAAGCAAATAAAATCTATAAGCTAAGAGGACTAGTATATGTAACTAACGGAGCTACTTTAACTATCGAGCCAGGTACAAAGATTGTAGGTGAAGCTGATAAAAACGGAGCTTTAATTATTACAAGAGGAAGCAAAATCATGGCAGAAGGAACTGCTGCTAATCCTATTATCTTCACTTCTGAGAAAGCAAGCCCTAAAAGAGGAGACTGGGCAGGTGTAGTAATTTTAGGAAACGCTCCTACTAATGCATCTTTCGGAGGGACAAACGGAGTTGGAGAAATTGAAGGAGGTATTAACAACTCTGAAGGTCTTGGACTTTATGGTGGAAATAATGCTGCTGACAACAGTGGTGTATTAAAATATGTAAGAATAGAATATGCAGGATATGCATTCTTACCAGATAAAGAGATTAACGGACTTACATTCGGTGGTGTAGGTAACGGAACTAAAGTAGACTACGTAGAAGTTGCTTATGCTAACGATGACAGTTTTGAGTGGTTCGGAGGAACAGTAAACTGTTCTCACCTTATTTCTTACAAAGGTCTTGATGACGATTTCGATACTGATAACGGTTTCTCAGGAAATGTACAGTTTGGTATCGCAGTAAGAGATTCTCAGGTAGCCGACGTTTCTGGTTCTAACGCATTTGAATCTGATAATGATGCTAACGGTTCTACTTTAACGCCTCAGACTTCAGCTACGTTCTCTAACATGACGATTATCGGGCCAATCAACTCTGCAGCTCCTGGAACAATCAATGCTTTATTCCAGAATGCTTTACAGATCAGAAGAAACTCTTCTATCTCTGTATTCAACTCTGTATTTACAGGATTCCCGGTTGGTTTATTCATTGATGCTACTAAAGGATCTCCAACGGATAACAACATCGTAGGTAACAAATTATTCTTTGAAAACAATGTTTTAGCAGGAAATACAACTCCTTTAAAATTCGGACCATCTACATCTACACCGACGTCATATACATTAAACGATCTTACAACTTGGTTTAATGCTAAAGGAAATACAATCCTTGCTTCTACAGTTGATGTAAAACTTGCTGGTGCATGGGCTCCTGCAGGAACTACACCAAACTTTACTCCTAATGCAGGTTCTCCATTATTAACAGGTGGAGCATTTACAAACCCTAAATTAGCAACTTGGTTTACACAGGTTACTTACAGAGGTGCTGTAAAAGATGCTACTGATACTTGGTATGCAGGATGGACTAACTTCAACTTATAACATATCATCATATAAGTACCTAGATTTAATTTCAAATAAAAGGCCTTCGGAAATATTTTTCCGAGGGCTTTTTTTATCGTTATTGTGGGATATTACAAATATTAGGGATTTTGAATATGAATAGATGTTCACATTCTAAAACATAAAAAGGGAATATGAACAGTTATTTTTTAAATTGATCATGGGGTTTTATTGGTAGGTTTCGACTAAAGCCGTACGAATGTATTAAGTGTAAACGGGCTAAAGCCCGTTCCTATTGATAAAGAAGAACCCCGAAACCCGGATCCCGAAACTCATAACTCATAACTCATAACTCATAACTCATAATTAAAAAAAAGCCACCAGGAAAACTCCCGATGGCAATTACAAAAAACAAGTGTATAAAAATATATATACTTCACATTAATTTCTCCAAAATAAATTGCCGTTATTCATCAAGGCTTTTATTTCAGACATTCTGGAAACAGCTTCTGCAGAACATGAAGCATCCGTTAAAACAACTGCTGCTTCATCACCAGCCTTAGGCCATTGCTGATTTCCTTTTTCATCCAGAGGAAGAGTACTTTGAGTAGCAAACTGCAAAGCTCTTGATAAGGCATATTCCGTAGCATAACCATATAGCTCTGCAATAAGATTCGCTTTCTGCAGCATATTTCCGGATCCGAAGGTACTCCAGTAATCCTGCACATTATCATTTCCAATCAATACATTAACCCCATATTTTTTCAGCGTTGGAATAGGCATTATTTTTCCTTTAAAAGGTACAGAAGAAGCAATTCCTACTTTTCCAGCAGCCAGTCTTTCTGCAATCTGCTCTGTTTCTTTAGGAGAAAGATGGGCTAAAGCAAATGCATGGCTTACAAACGTTTTTCCCTGCAGCACCGGATTTTCAATCGCTTTATCAATCAGATAATTGATCGTTTTCATTCCAGACTCTCCTACTTCATGCAGGTGAATATCAATTCCTTTATTATGATCCAAAGCCAGCTGAACCGTAAAGTCCATTATTTTCTCTATACTTCCGTCAATACTCAAAGGATCCAATCCACCAATAAATCCTACGCTTTTCAGCTGGGCTGCTTCTTTCATCAGAGGAGCAGATTCCGTATAATACACTCCATGCTGAGGGAAAGCCACGAGTTCCGCTTTGAAGGAATCTTTTTTATTCTCAAGAGCCTGTTCAAGATGTTCCAGAGACTTTAAACCAGATGTAGGATCAATATTAAAATGGGTTCTCGCAAAATGAGTTCCGTAATGCTGCTGCAGGCTGATCAACTGTTCTGCTCTGCTTACAGAAGTCTTCAGCAATTCAGGAATGATTTCCTGTTCATAAGCAATCATATCTTTCACGGTTCTTCTTTTCGGAGAAAGTGCCTGCCATGGAAGTCCGTATAATGTTTTATCCAAATGGATGTGCATATCTCTGAAAGCTGGAAGCATCAGATATCCTTTAACATCTATCGCTTTGGAAGCTGGATCATTGGCTTTTACAGCTTTTATTTCTCCGTCTTCAATTTCAATACTGAAAAGGTCTGTTTTTGTTCCGACAACCTCTTCATTTTCGTATTCAAAGCCTGTTTCCAGGCGGACATTTTTAAGGGAATAGTTTCCTTTTGCAGTTAATTGATAGGGAAATTGCATGATTTAAAATTTAACAATACAAAATTAAGCCGGCTTTAGGGTAAAACCGGTGTATCAATCATGTCTTGTTTTGTATAGATTATTCTTTAAACTGGGAAGGTGTCATTCCCGTTTGGGCTTTAAAGAATTTGGAAAAGCTGGCATGATCATAAAACCCGAGATCATATACAATGTCTTTCACAGACATTTCGGAAACTTTCAACAGCCTTTTTGCTTCCAGTAAAATACGGTCCTGAATAAGGGATGAAGCTGAAGCATTGAGGTTTTTCTTGCAGACAATATTCAGATAATTGGCAGAAATATTCAATTTATCGGCATAAAAGGAAACGGATCTTTCTGTTTTGAAATGCTCATCAATAAGATGCAGGAATTTTGAAATAATAGGATTTGAGTTGTAGATTTCAAAATCTTTGAAAGCACCTTCCACAGATTGACTCACCAGCAAACCAATCAATTCACTTCTTTTTTGGATCAATTCCCAAAATACTTTTTCTCCGCTCAGTTCTTTCTGAATGGCCTGAAATTCATATAAAAAAGTTTCAAAAACTTCTTTGGAAAGATTGATCACGGGATGATTCTGGTAATACGATGCAGAAAATCTTAACGAGGGCAAAAAACTTTCAAACCAATCTCTGCTTATCATCAGCTGATATCCGATGGTTTCCTTTTCAATCACCCATTGGTGTACCTGTTCGGGAAAAACAAGATGAATCTGATGGTCTTTAACCTGATATTCTGTAAAGTCTATGGTATGTGAGCCTACTCCCTGCTCAAAAAGATTAATGATAAAAAAATCATGTTTGTGAGGATCATCAATGGAGCGCGCTCCGGAAAGTTCATTGAACAGCAGATTACAGCCTTTCAGCTGATTATCACTAAATTCCTGAATTCCCAAAATAGGAAAATGATCTGTATGGTAAGCCACTCTGCCTGATTTTCTCCTAAAATTACTAAAATTTATGAGAGAAAAAACTAAAACAACCACAAAAGAAACAAAAGCTTTATCTGCATCACTCTATCATCAGTTTTCCATCTTCATTCAATGACTCTCTCTGAAAATCTTAACAGATTCGCAGGCTTTCTCCATAAAGCTTTCATACCCTTTGTGGTCGAAAAAACACAACTAGATTATATATTAATTTATTTAATCCTTTTTATTTTAAATTAAAAAACAACGTTTCCATCGTGAACTAAAGACTCCACGTCTGAAATTCTCGATACTGCTTCTGCAGAACAGCTTGCATTAATCAATACAAAGTCTGCTTTATCTCCGGATTTCGGCCATTGCTGAGCACCTTTATCATCTAACGGAAGAATATTTCCTGTTGCCAGTTTTAAACTTCTTGACAATAAAAACTCTGTTGAATATCCATATAGTTGTGCCATTAAATTGGCTTTCTGAAGCACACTTCCTGTCCCGAAAGTATTCCAGTGGTCTACAATGCTGTCATTCCCGGTAAGGACAGTTACGTTATGTTTGTAAAGCGTTGGAATAGGCATAATCAGCCTTCCAAAAGGGATTGTAGAGACAATTCCGATCTGTGCATCGCCCAATTTTTCAGCAATTTCTTCCTGTTTCGCCGCTTCTAATTTTCCAAGAACAAAACAGTGGCTTAAATAGGTTTTCCCTTTCAAAGTAGGGTTTTCATTCACTTTTTTAATCAGATATTCTACCGTTTTCAATCCGGAATCTCCGGTTTCGTGTAAGTGAATATCTATTCCTTTTTTATTGTCTAAAGCAAGCTGAACCGTAAAATCTACCACTTTTTCGATATCTCCATCGATGTTGAACGGATCTACTCCACCGATAAAATCAATATCCATCTTTGCTGCTTCTTTCAGATAGGGTACGGAATCCGTATAGAAAACACCATGTTGCGGAAAGGCTACCAGCTCAGCTCCAAAGCCTTTCTTTTTATTTTCTAACGCTTTCTGCAGATTTTTTAATGACTGAAGTTTGGAAGTTGGTTCAATATTCACATGACTTCTTGCATAGGAAGTTCCCTTAGACTGTAATAACTCAATCAGTTTTTCGGCTTTGAAAGTTGAATTCTTCAGCATCTCAGGAAGCATTTTTTGCTCCAGTTTTATCATTCCTTTTACTCCTCCGGTTCTTTTTCTCACGGCCTGCCATTGATCTCCATAGAAGGTTTTATCAAGGTGAATGTGCATATCTTTAAATGCAGGAAGCATCAACAGACCTTTTGCATCTACCGCTCTAGCATTCGGTTGATTGGGTGAAATCTTTATAATTTTTCCGTTTTCAACTTCAACATAAAACAGATCCGTTTTGGTAGAAGACACTTCCCCATCCTGGTATTCAAAACTAGTTTCCAGACGAACATTTTTCAGGCTCATCTTTCCTTTTACTGAAAGATTTTTCTCATCGAAAGGTGATGCAGTCATGATATTGGGTATTAAAGTGAGTCCCGCTACAGCCAACGCTGAGTTTCGGATAAAATCTTTACGGGAGATATTATTGTCTGAGGTCTTCATTTCCAATCTATTTGAGACAAAATTAGAAAGAAGTACTCTGAACGAAGTGTATGGTTTATTACAAAATCTGTATGATTTATGCTTTGTGGTAATTATTTGGGAGAATACTTTATCACTTTCTTAAATTAAAATTATCTTTTCTATACTACAAATAAAGAAAATATCCATAACGCCTGTCATTCCGTAGGAATACAGATTATACCGCTTCTACACTGTCGAGATTTCTACGGAGGACAGAGACTGCGTTGAAATTTTTTCAATCTAAACTCTTCAAATCAAATTTCTTTTGCATAAAAAAACCGGATTTAAAAATCCGGCTTCATTTATTTTTATTTATTTGAATATTCAAATTTTCTTACTGCTTCCAGTGTCATATCAATTTCTTTATCCTTAATCGCATCACTGATGAAGTAAGTTTCATAACCACTTGGCGGAAGATATACTCCATTCTGCAACATTTGATGGAAGAAATTATTGAACAATGAATGGTTAGCTTCCTGCGCTTCATCAAAGTTGGAAACACTACTGATATGGAAGAATACCGACATCATAGAACCTTTTCTGTTAATTCTGTGAGCGATTCCTTTTTCATTAAGAATTTTTCCGATTTCAAAATCCAATGTTTCCGTTGTTTTCTCCAACCTGTTGAAAAATTCAGAATCATTTTTAATAAGTTGAAGGGTCTTTAATCCCGCTCTCATTGCTAAAGGATTTCCACTTAATGTTCCCGCCTGATAAACACCGCCTTTCGGTGCAAGGTGATCCATAATTTCATTTCTACCAGCGAAAGCTCCTACCGGAAGCCCTCCTCCGATTACTTTTCCGTAAGTCACCAGGTCTGCTTTTACATTGAAAAGTTCCTGCGCTCCACCGAAAGCTAATCTGAAACCGGTCATTACCTCATCAAAGATTAATAAAGCTCCGTTTTCATCACAGATTTTTCTCAGGTTTTGTAAGAAATCATTTTCTGGCAACACACAGCCCATATTTCCTGCAACCGGTTCTATAATCACCGCTGCAATTTCTCCCTGATTGTGACGGAATAAATCCTCAACCTGTTCGAAATCATTATAACGTGCTAACAAAGTATCCTTAGCCGTACCCGCTGTTACTCCCGGAGAGTTTGGGTTTCCGAATGTAGCAGCACCACTTCCTGCTTTGATCAGGAATGAATCTGAATGCCCATGATAACAGCCTTCAAATTTTACTATCTTATCTCTTCCTGTGTATCCTCTTGCCAGTCTGATTGCACTCATACATGCTTCTGTTCCTGAAGAAACCATTCTGATCTGGTCAATATTCGGGACATTTTCAATGATGAATTTTGCAATTTCTGTTTCCAGTTCTGTAGGTGCTCCGAAAGAGAATCCTTTCTCTGCCTGTATTTTCAGTTCTTCCAATACTTCAGGATGTGTATGTCCTAAAATGGCTGGCCCCCATGAGTTGATATAATCGATGTAAGTATTGTCATCTGCATCGGTAAGGTAAGCTCCTTTTGCCGATTTCATAAAAACGGGCACTCCTCCTACGGATTTGAATGCTCTTACCGGAGAGTTTACTCCTCCCGGAATGTATTTGTAGGCTTCATCAAATAAAGCCGAACTTCTTTGATATTTCATATATACTTAGTTGCTGTTGACAGTTGCTGGTTGGCATTTAGCTGTCAACGGTAGACTCTCAACAAAAAATTAAATTAGTTTCGTGGTTTTTTGTCTATTAAATAAATCAGCTGTCCTGCAGATGGCTGTTGTCCTTCATCCATTCTGTTTTTAGCATATAATTTATTTAACTTGATTCCGAATTTTTGTGCAATATCATGCATATCTTCTCCATACACCGCTTTGTAGGTTGCTGTATTTCCTGTAGAATTTTTTGATTCAAGGAAAACGATATCATTTTTCTTTAAAGACTCATTTTCCAGTTCATTCCACTTCATCAGTCTGCTTTCGCTTACTTTGAATTTGTTGGCAATGAATTTCACGTCAGTATCTTCAGGAATAATAATATATTTCAGCCCGTCATTTGGGTGACTTTTGATAAGAATAGAATTCAGAATTTCAGCTTTTGTTTTTATTCTCTCTACTCTTTTTTGCTGTTGTGCGTAAGAAGTCTGTTTATAAGGAACTTCTACTGTAACAGGATCTTTGACTTTTCTGATGGCTTTTGAAGGCTCCAGCTGTGCCATGAAAGTTCTGTCGTCTTTCAGATCCGGATACATTTTAAGAACAGCATACAATACTTCATTAGAATTGGTATTGTCGTATTCGTATAGCTTATACTTTTCAATTTTGGTGATAAGAATGGAAGCATAACGTGGATTGGTAGCATAACCCGCCTTTTTTAAACCGGTTGCCCACGCTCTGTAATCTTTCATATCCAGTTTGAAAAGGTTGGCGTAATATTTTCTTGTGGATAAAAATATAGAATGGTCTTCATAAGACTGTCTTGGATCGTCGTACACACGGAAGCATTCATTAGGTGCATCATCGGTATGTTTCATTGTTCTACCGGTCCAGTCTTCTTTACATTTTATACCGAAGTGGTTTTTACCTTCCTGTGCCAATCTGCTTTGCCCGCCCCCGGTCTCCAATAATCCCTGAGCAAGTGTAATAGAAGCCGGAATTTTATATTTTTCCATTTCTTCTACGGCATATTTAGCAAACTTTTGAATATACTGATCTTCGGTTGCCCAATTTTGGGCTGAAAATTTTGATAAAACTAAAAGGCTTATGGATAGAAAAAGTCTTTTCATGTTTTTCAATTTTACTTATATAATTAAATTTCTATTCTTTTTTTCTAACAGTAGGTTGGCACCTTCAATTCCCTGTAATCCACCAGTATGAAAGCACAAAATCTTACTGTTTTCAGGAAAATAATCTTCTTCTATCAATTCAAAAACCTTCTCCATCATTTTCCCTGTATAAATCGGTTCCAAAGGAATACCGTATCTCTCCTTGAAATCATTGATAAAACGGACGTTTCCATCACTTATTTTACCATAACCTCCAAAACATGAATCTATTAGATTAAAATTCTGTCTCAAAGTTAATTCAAAAATTTTATTTTCCAGTGAAGCATCGTCAACGGCTTTAAATCCTATAACTTTCTGATTTTCTTCACAAAATTTTGAAATTCCTGCAATGGTACCTCCGGTTCCAACTGCGGTGCAAAGATAGTCAAAATCTTTTGTTTGTTCGTTGAGCATCATTTTCACCCCTTCCACTGCATCTTCATTGGTTCCACCTTCAGGAACAATCAATGCCTCCGGGAACTCCTGCTGAAGGAATTCCGTGAGTTTTTCTTTGTGGCGGTATTCTTCACGGGTGACAAATTTCAGGTTCATCCCATTTCTTTTGGCAAAGAGTAATGTGGGGTTATCTCGCCATTTATTCGCAAGCTCTTCTCCTCTGATGATTCCCAGCGTTGGAATATCTGCCATATTACCTACTGCAGAAACCGCAGCAATATGATTGGAAAAAGCGCCTCCAAAAGTGATGATATAAGGATTATCAGGATTTCTTTCCAGATAATGATTAACATTGTGAAAGAGTTTCCAGTATTTATTCCCTGAAATTAACGGATGAATCTGATCTTCCCTTTTAATGAAAAGCTTTACATTTTTATGAATTGGAATTTCCTGGATGGAAACAGGTTCTGTGGGAAGTTTTAATAACATTTCAGTTTTACGACTCAGGGTTTATTCTTTGCAAAATTAGGAAAAGATTTATTGTTGTGAGGGTTTTCTTTTTCCACAGATAACGCAGATTTTCACAGATGTTTTTTTTAATTTTTAGGTTTAGGCTAAAGCCAGATGAAAGTTGTTTTTTTATAAACCGGGCTTCCTTCTTGAACTAACGTTCGTAACCTTTCTGGTTATGCTCTGGATTATAGCCCGCTCCTATTGAATATTGTGATCGTTAACCGAAATCCCAGACCCAGATTCCCAAACCCAAACCTCGAATCCCGAAAACACGCATCATTCATAATTTATAATTCATAATTCATAATTTCAAAGGTATTTCCTGAAGTTCCAGAATTTTCTTTCTTTGAGATAATTCATGCTGTTTTCGTTGGCGTAAGCTTCTCTTTCAAAGGAGATTCTTCTATAAGCCAGATAGCCGTCTTTCAGTTTGAAAAACCAATAATAGTATTCAATAACGTAGAAAATATAGAAGAAAATAATCAGCATTTCCAATTGTTGCCGCAAATGGATTTTTTCGTGATTGATCAATACATTATTTTCCTTATCTTCGGGTTTCCTAATGAAGATAAAGGGAAAAAGAGCAATGCCATTAATTTTTAATTTTTTTAAAGGCTTTTGGCATACAATTATCATAGTAACAAATATAAAAAGTTTTTTGACTAGCATTTAACTTATGGCCCATTATGACATCAAAGAAGGTGAAGACTTCTACTATAATGAACAGGGGTACAAGGTTTTTACAGAAAAATTCCATCTGAAAAGAGGATATTGCTGTAAAAGCGGCTGCAGACACTGTCCTTACGGGTACGATAAAAAAACTGATACATTCATTAAAAGTGATAAAAAAAATAAATAAAATGAAAAAATATATTTTTATTTTGTTGGCATCTGCTACTTTAGGCTTAACTTCTTGTAGCCCTTTTCAGGTACGTTCAGATTATGCTGAAACCGCCAATTTCAATTCTTATAAAACATATAAAATAAGAATTGATGATCTGAAACTGAATGATATTGATAAAGACAGAGTGCTGAATGAACTGTCGAGACAGCTTCAGAGCAAAGGACTTCAGTCCGGAGAAAACCCTGATCTGATTATCAACGTAAAAGCAAATCATAAAAAAATCACTGATATCAATTCCTCTTCTCCTTACGGAATGTGGGGATGGGGCGGACCATTCGGATGGGGTGTTGGCATGAACAGAACATGGACAACGAACTATAATGAAGGCGCTCTGATTGTTGACCTTATTGATGCAAGAAGCAACAAATTGGTTTGGCAGGGTATCGGAAGCGGAATTTCTGTAGATTCTCCAAAAGCGAAACAGAGACAGATTCCAGAGATTATGGCTGAGATAATGAAAAACTATCCGCCACAAAGAAAATAAGATTTAAGTCATCCATTATATAAGCCGGTACGTTTTGTATCGGCTTTTTTATGCTTTGTGTTTTTTCACGCAGATAACACAGATTTGCACAGATGAGGCTGACTAAAAAGAGCCATTCCGAATGAAATGAAAAATCTCCTTTATTTGATTATCAATAAGATTCTTCCTACGTCAGAATGACAAAGTCAGATTACTTGACTTTTGAGACAACCACTTCTACTATTTAAGTTTTGGCTAAAGCCAAATGAAAAACGTTTTATTCTAAACCGGGCTAAAGCCTGGCTCTATTGAATTGAATACAGATACAGATATTTATCATTCATCACTCATTATGTATCGCATACAGTGCATTTAAAATTAACAATTTTGTAATTTTTTATTCACAAAAATTGTGGTATTCTTGCTGAAACTTTATACTAAATATTAATTATGAAAAAAATCATTTTATTTTCTGTATTTGCGGGACTTGCCCACGCTCAGGCTCCTGCAGGGTACTACAATTCTGCCAACGGACTGAGTGGTGCAGCACTGAAAACTGAATTAAGCAGCATTATCTCTAACGGACATCTGGATAGAGGTTATAGTGGGCTTTGGACAGCATATAAAACTACTGATATCGATAAGGACTACGAAAATGACGGGACTATCCTTGACATTTATTCTGAAAAACCTTCAGGTGCTGATCCTTATAATTATACTCCGGGATCTGACCAATGTGGTACCTATTCTTCTGAGGGAAATTGTTATAACAGGGAACATATTGTTCCACAAAGTCTTTTCAATCAGGCTTCACCAATGGTTGCGGATATTCACTTTATCAGAGCTACAGACGGAAAGGTAAATGGGATGAGAAGTAATTATCCTTTCGGAAAGGTAGGAAGTACTACTTTTACTTCACTGAATGGCTCCAAGCTTGGAACTTCTGCTTCTTCAGGATATTCAGGAACGGTATTTGAGCCGATTGATGAGTTTAAAGGAGATGTGGCACGTATGATTTTCTATTTTGTAACCCGTTACCAAAGCAAGCTTTCAACGTTTTCATCTGGAAATATGTTAGGAAGTTCTACTTTCCCGGGATTACAGACATGGGAACTTAATGTTCTACTGGCATGGCATAATCAGGATCCTGTTTCTCAGGCTGAGATCAAAAGAAATAATGCTTCATATACTTTCCAGGGGAACAGAAATCCTTTTATTGATAATCCCAATTATGTAAACCTTATCTGGGGTTCTCAGCAACCATCAGGTGACACTCAGGCACCTACTGCAGCAACAGGTCTGAATGTCTCAGGAACAACTTCAAGCAGCATTTCTCTGGCATGGAATGCTTCTACCGATAATGTGGGAGTAACAGCTTATAATGTTTACATGAACGGAAGTCTGCAAACGACTACGAGTTCAACTTCTACAACAATTTCAGGACTTACTCCTTCCACAACTTACAGCTTTTATGTGGTAGCGAAAGATGCGGCTGGAAATTCTTCATCAAACAGCTCAACAGTTTCCGGTACTACTAATTCAGGAGGTACTACTCCGGGTACCAACTGTGCCAATGAAAATTTTGAAACAATCCCTGCAGCCAGCTCTACGTACACAACCAGAACATGGAGCAACGGAGGTATTTCCTGGACAGCAACGGATGCAAGAACAGACCAAACTATTAACAATAAATCAATTACGGTAAGAAACGGTTCTTTAACTTCCGGAAGCTCTGCAAACGGTATTGGCTCTTTAACGGTAACTACACAGCTTAAATTCTCAGGAACTAATGGTACTTTTGATGTAAAAGTAAACGGAAATACCGTAGGAACTATTCCTTACAGTACTTCAGCTGTAACTACAACCATCAATAATATCAACATTTCAGGAAATGTAGTGGTAAGTCTGGTTAATAATTCTGCAAGTAACAGAGTAGCTATTGATGATCTTGCATGGACATGTTATTCCGGATCTAGTGCAAGAATGGCTCAGAATACAGCTGCTGAAACAACTTCTAACAGTTTTAAAATTTCTCCGAATCCTGTTACCAACCAGGAGATTTTTGTAAAAGGAGATCTTCAGAAGGTAAAAAAAGCGGAGATTTATAACCTTCAGGGGAAAACTCTTCAGACGATTGATCAGCCTTTTAGAAATGGAAACTCTATTAAAACAAGAAATCTTGGTCAGGGAGTTTATATTTTGAAGCTGGATCAGGTGACGATGCAGTTCCTTGTAAAATAATTCAAATACTGATTTGATATAAAAATGCCGGTTCTTTTTGGACCGGCATTTATTTTTTTTAAACTTTCGCAGATTTTGCTGATTGAGCAGATCTTTTATTTTTCTAGTGTTTTATTTTAGAGGACAAAGAGGAATCAGCAAGCTAATCTGACTAAACAAATGGTTTAATTTCTTAGCTATATTCTTTTAGTTCAAGGAGATTTTATCCAGGTCCGGATATCCCGACCCTTTCAGAAGGTCTTTCCATTCTTTATTTTTGAATACGAAAAGATTACAACGGTATTCGTCCGGTTTATTATCTATTTTGGTTTCGCAATAGTAATAGAGCATATCTCTGTTTCTCCAGATGGCCACTTCCTGTCTGAATTTATTATGAGTCTGAATGATCTCATTGTCTTTAACTTCAGATTCAAAACCTTCGCGGATGGTATCAAAGCTAGGTTTCTGAAGGGTTTTATTCAGATTATCCAGGAGTGCTGTTTTTTCCTGTTCTGTATAGATATCCAGCTGATACATTCCTAATTCATCTTCTTTTTCATTGGCAAGCGGTCCAATTTCCTGATCTACCTTTCCAAAATGCAGAAGGACTTTGTTGATATTTTTATTATTCTTTCCTTCTAAATCTATCCCATTGAAATGTAATAACTCTTTTGATGAAAAAGCCAGCTTTTCATTTCCGATCAGAGTAACATCAGTGGTACGTACAGCATCCTTTGCCGTTGCTCCGGCAGATTTTAAAATTTCATTGATATTTTGTCCTACAGCAATTTTAGCAAGATTGAAGGGCTCTGTCTGAGTACTTCCTTGTGTTTCAACTAAAGACTCAGTATCTTTATTTTTCTGATGGCCGCATGAAGCAATTGCCAAACAGACCATTGGTATTACTATATATTTCAATCTTTTCATAATGTTAGTGTTAGCATGCAGTTATCAATAATAGAACAGAAAAAAAATGATTCAAGTATCCGGAAAACGTTTTTTATTCATTTTTAACTTCAAATTCCTATTTCTTTGCATGAGTATAAAACGCTTATATTATTTCAAATTCTTCCTTTCCTTCCGGAATATAAAATGAAATATCAAGCATCAGTTCTTGTTCTGATTCCGGGTTTTCCAGATATAAAGCAGATTCTCCGTTTGCCTTTTTTAAAAAAGCGACTTTATTTTCTGCACATACAAACATATAAGAGTCTGCTATGGAGTATAAGTTTTTATAAGATGTGCAGCAGCAGTTTCCTGTCCGTCTGCAGTCTTCACCTGATTGTCTACAATATAGAGAACAGAGGAAATATTGGGTTTATTATTGGTGTATTCATAATATTGTACCAATACCATGGTTTTATCTTTCAGATCCCATAGATAGGCTGCATTTCCCAATATTTCACCTTCATTATTCTTTGCAGGAACTCCGGCAAGAACCTTAGGATTTTTGTATTGTGATTTCATATAAGCCAAAAGATCGTTCCCTGCAGCGGTATCTTCCCATTCTATTTTTATTCCTTTTGTAAGTTTTTCCGCAGGATTGTTTATTAATAATCCTACTGTAGAGCTTTTTACGTTATTTTCTTTATGTTCCGGAAAGGAGATATTCCCGAATTTGTATCCGGCTACATCTTTGGTATACGCAATAGGGAGTGTGGTTACAATTTCCCTTGCCTCTGTCTGATACTTGGTATCTTTCAAAACTTCTTTATACCCTTTAGCAAAA
Organism: Chryseobacterium indologenes; assembly: GCF_002025665.1. Lineage (GTDB taxonomy): Bacteria > Bacteroidota > Bacteroidia > Flavobacteriales > Weeksellaceae > Chryseobacterium > Chryseobacterium metallicongregator. The sequence continues at coordinate 3,871,144 of NZ_CP018786.1, forward strand.
TCTACTTTTTCCAGGTCTGTCTTTTGTTGTGACTGGCATGATACACACATGATAAAATACAAAATTATTAAAACGATCTTTTTCATATTATCTAATTTCTTATTAACGGAATATCGGCACTGAATCCGAAAAGTTCTTCGAGACTTTTGATGACATCAAGCACAATTTCGTTAAATTTTCCTTCTGCAATGATACCTTCGTCTTCTGTATACCTACAATACTATATGCAATGTATGATTTACCCTTTTTTATTTCCATCTATTTTATTCTAAAACCAGGGAGAAATATTTGAATATTTCTCCCTGTATTTTTTCTGTCAATGACTTCTCATTTCTTCTTCTATGGAAAAGATTTTTAGTTCATATACTTGTACCATGGAGAAGCAGGAGGTGTAGGATATTTCAATCCAAAAACTGCATTATTACGGTAGGCATCTTTCGTCACAGAAATGTATTTATTTCTTATTTTTCCATCATCTTCAATAGAGATACTTAATATGGAATAATTTTTCCCGTCATCCCAGAAGAAAGAAGTAGGATATGTAAAGGAATTTTTTTCATTTTGATTCCATGACACTTTTTCCGGAGAAAGTTTTTTAAGTTTTTCAAAAATCGGTTTTACCAGTTTGGCATCTACCGTTGCTTTATCTGTAATAGAAGCGGTGGGATTTCCATTCTTTTTTACTATTTTTTCTACAAATTCCAAAGAATATTTTTCGGCAGCATTGGTGTCTAGTGCTCCTACTTTTCCTTTGTATACGGTAATCCTTGTTCCCATGGTATTATCTAATGGTATATTTCCATAGGTTATTCCTTTATTTTCATCAGCATAATATTGAATGATATCGGCTTTTGCGGCATCTTTCAGAAATAAGTCTTTGTTTTCAAAATCATACTTCTTTGCATCCTCCCCTAAGGAAACTGATGACAGGTCAAATGATTTATTTCCACAACAGATATTGATCAATACTACAAAAATCAATACCAACACTCTTGCTTTTTTCATACTACTTTATATTTTGATGATTATTACAACTCGTTATCTTTTTGATAAACTCTCTTTTAAAAAAATTATGATTTCAAATATATGAATACTATACAGGAAATATTAATGAAAAGCAGTAATAGTGCCAACCGGACAGACCAGTTTATTCTTTTTTTCATAGGATATGATGTAGTGTAGGTAGAAATTAAGGCGGCAAAAAATGCAGCAAAACCTGTAAAAAAACAGCCTGCAGCAAACATCAACCAATCCAGTTGAAGAGCATTTGTACTTTCTTCACCTGCTTTATCTGTTATCTTTAGTTTCTGTCCCATAACGGGTGGATTATCACTTGTAATATCCAGCGTTTTTATCACTTTCTTCCCATCATTATCTGTGTATTCTACTTTTGGAAAAAAAATGACTTTATCTCTGTAAGTAGAGTTTGAAAAATTTTTAAACTTCGTAATTTCTTTTTTATATCCCACTACGATTGCTTCATACTGTGGCTCATCAAAACTTCTATATGCTTTTTCCCAGAAAAAGGTATATGACAGGACAAACGCCATTGCATTCACAGAAATCATAATGATTGAAATGATTAAAAGAAGGAATCCTTTTTCCAGAAGACCTCCCTTTTTTTCTGAACTATTTCTGTTCGCCGCAAATTTCAAAAAGATTTTATATCCTTTATACAGAGAGAATATGACAATTATTGCCGTAAAATATCCTAAAAAAGTCATCTTTACTGATTAAATAATACTGAACCCTTTTTCTTTTGTTCTCATATGAAGCTTCACTTCTAGTTCTATATTGCTTTGTTTTTCAATATCGGGACTTTTGAATTGTAATGGTTGTGAGCCGTCTTTTCTCATCAACCTTACTAATTTTCCGTATCCCATTACTTCAAGCTGGAGATCTGATTCATGAAGTTCTTCTACTTCAAGGTTCTGAGAAAATAATTGTCCGGCACTCTCCAGAAATCTTTTTTTTCTTTCTTCCGTATAGTATAAGGCCTGTTCCTGCAATTTCATTTTGTCCTGTGACATGTCAAGGTACTTTCCGACATCGTGGCTTTGCAATACAGTCCTGATCTTTTTATAATATTTTAAAACATCACTGAAAAGATCTTCTTTTTTGATGTCTTTCAAGTCTACTGAATTCTGCCATCCGTCTAATACAAAAGGAAGTTCAACTTCTATTTCACCTGTGATTTCAAAATGAGGATATTTGATATTGCCACTCAGACCATCCCATGGTGATTCAAGTTTAGGGTGAAAAGCAGATCGGGAAGCTTTCCAGTTGTCAAGCTCAGCACAGAAAAAATCAATAGACATCATATCCTCTTCATCCAATATATTTTTTCCTAAACGAGGATACATTTTCCCGGTTACTTTATATTTCCCACTCTGAAGCAATGCCTGATTAATCATGGTATCACCTCCGAATCCTCCTTCTTTTGTCTCATCTCCGTACCAGTCTATCACAGGAACATCATTCACATAAATGGTTCCTGAACAGTACATTCTCGGATATACGGAATATAAGGGCTTTTTTAAATTATGCATAGGTCAATTTAAGTTAAATATTTTTTTTCCAAATAGAAGGTTTCTTCTTTTATTGCTTTTTCTTCTACTTTAAAATTGCTTTTCCACCAGCCTACTTCTCCTTCTATTTCTACTGAAAGTACTACTCCTGAGAATTTCAGGATAGGCTGTATGAATAATCCTTTAGTATCAGAATCCAGTACAATATCTCCTCCAAAGTAGGAATCTGCTTTTGCAGCGGCTTTAAATGTCATAATAGGTTTTGATTTAGTTCCTTTTACTCTTCCAATCTCAACGCTGACACTAAGCTCAATGGTAGCACCCATTTTACCTCCAATGGTGGTCTTCCCCTGCATATTGATCCCGTTGATACTGTCAATTTTCAGAGCATCTACCATGATTTCAAGTTCTCCATAAAATGTTGCTGTAAAGGTTACCGAAGCTCCCAGCTTTTCTAATCCTCCACGGAATTTATTAATGATTCTTGCAGCAGCAGGGTTTCCAGTAGCTCCATAAGAGGCTGCAGCAATAGCAGCTCCTAATATATCAATAACAACTTCAGCTCCGATCAGAGGTTTAAAACCAAAACCTACTTCCCCGATTACGCTGAGCGTATTTCTTTCGTTTACTCTTTCCAGATACCATTTCCCTACGACGGTAAATTTTGGATATCTGACATTGAAACCAACTGGTATTGCAGTTTCTTTCGCTGCACTTTGCGCATAATTGATTGCATTCTGTACAATATTTACAGCGGTGGCAATCATTCTGGCTACCAGTTTGATTTTATCTGCAAATTCATTGGTAAAGCTTCTCTTTTCTCTCCCGGCATCCCATTCAGCCGATAAACCTACTCCTATTGAAATCGGAACTTTTCCGGTTTCATTCATTCTCATCCTGTTGTATCCTGCCTGTCTGGATTTTTCCTGATGTTTTGCATAAACGGACCCAGGGGGCATATTGGCAGCTTTATAATTGGAAACATTCACCAAAAACTCAAGAGCAAGTTCCCATTTAATATCCGGATAAGCTTTAATCAGTACTGTAGTTCTTTTTTCATTACTAAAATATCTGCAGCTATGAACATGTAAATGAAACTGATTCGGATTGGTTGCTGAAGGCCAGATGTATTCTATTGGAAATGCATGAACTCTGGAAAGGTTTGAGTATACACCATACGTAAATGAAGGAGTGGTAAATGTCTTTACTGTATCTCCTTTATCTATCGCCTGTCCTACGTCTACAAGCAGGGTTTGTTTTTTATGTTTTCCTTTGCTGTCTCTGAAACATTCATTGGTTTGAAAACCTGTAATATCAATCACCAGATTTTTCTTTGTAGATACACTAGGCGCTGTTACTTCATAGTTAATAGTCTGGGCATCATGAGCATTGAATACAAATGAGATGTCTACTCTACGGTTATTTTCATAGTCTTTCTCATTTTTGTATCTAATGTTATCTTTTCCCATTTTATCATCGGTAGGATCTACTTCTCCTTTTCCTACAGAGATAATTCTCCTTGGATCTAATCCACCGTCAGCAAAGAATTTTTTGACAACATCTGCTCTTTTTTGGGAAAGTCCCTTATTGTAATTCTGTTTTCCGATTACACAGGCATAGCCACTCAGATTCATGGTGGCATCTTTATGTTCCAAGAGGAATTTGAGTACATTATTCAGTATGGCAACCCCGTCTTTATCAATGACTGTGGAATCAAATTTATAATAGATTGTTCTCTGAATATGTTCCTGCAGGGCAGCGGACTTTAGCAGTTTGACACCGTTTCCGTTGTCAAAGACTTTAACGGTTGTATTGCTGGCCTGGCCGTCCTTTGTTTCATTTTCAGTGATTTTGATGACTTCAAATTTACAGGGTTCTAGTCTGACAGAGTTTACATCCGGCTTATAGACTTTGGTGGGTGTCTGGTTCTGAGCACCGTTTGTATTAGTAGTGACCACTTTATTTTTCACATTCAGATAGATCGCATGAAGATCATCACCCAGTTTATCTTTGATGTATTGTTTCGAAGCAACATCTTTTACTTTAACATAGAATTCCTCTACATTCTGGATATTATCTACATAGGCCATCCAGGCAAAGGTATTTTCCATTTTCAGATTTACTTCACCATCTATTACCTGTACATTATTATAGGTATGGACCAGTTTATCTGCTTTTGCTGTCTGCTGATTCCAAAGTTCGATACTGACTGTATTTCCATTCAGTCCTTCTGTCATAAGGTTCAGATGAACAATGTGTCCGTAGGAAATGTATTCAGACTTTTTGTTGTTTTTGATACTTTTGCTGTTTTTTTGCGTAGACCACTTGCTGCTTACAATTTTGGGGTCACACCAGCCTTTTACAAATATTCCTGTATTACTTTTAGTATCTCTTACTCCTGAAAGACTGGCTTCAATATAAAACTGATAGCTTCCACAGAACTGCTTGCCAATTAAAAATTTATATCCTGTAGCAGAGGTTATCTGATTGATGATAATTTTTTTGCTGCTGTTCTGCCTCATCCAGGTCAGCGGTTTCTTTTTGTCTGCCTCTGTAGTGCCCGGCAACCAATCATCAACGCCGAACTGTACCCACTGATCTGGCTTTATAGTAACCCTCTGTCCTAATACAGACATTTTGGGATAATACAATCCGCTTACAATTTTTATTTTTTTTACGCCTTTTGCCATTTTCTTATCATTTAGATTGCACCATCCTGCCCTCCTCCTGAAGGCTGTTCGTTATACATTTCCTCAGAATCTACCAACGGATTGATCTGCTGCTGAACGTCTTTGTCGGCATTTTTAAAGTTCTGCTGGCTGGCTTCAGCTCTCTGTCCATGGTCTATAATCTCAATACATGGAGTTCCGGCAATAGCACATACGGCTTTGCTGTCTTCTACAATGATATATCCGCCATTGCTGAGCTGTACTTTATCATAAAACTTCTGCCATTCTGTAACCATAATTTTGCATGGAGGTGGTGGCACTCCCATTTTGGTACAGTTCCCGAATGTATTTTTTTCAAATGTGGCAGCTCCTATTTCTTTCGTGGTAACGATCAGTTTTTTAGAAGCACTTTTATCATTGGCATATTCTTTTTGGTGTGTAAGTACTTTCAGCTTGTCCGGAAGCTGTCCGAACTGGCATTTGCACATGGCGCCCTGTACTACAATATGTTTTTCTGCCATATTAATTTTATCTTTAGTGAAATGGTAATTTAGTTTTCATCAATTCCTGAAACTGATACTGAAATCTTTTTTTCTTCCTGCAGCATGATACTGCATTCCAGGTAAAGAGATTCCGGAAGTGAAGTTTCTCCTTTCAGATAACTTATGAGTCTGAAAGTTCCTTCTTCATTCATCACAGGGTTGTCTTCTATAATCAATGAAAAAGGTGATCTTCTTATAAAATCATCAATATTTCTTTCTTCATATAATTTTCCTGATCCTTCTATGGTAATCAGACCTGTTTCTTCTTTCAGCGGATCTGTTTCCAGTGTAAATTTATATCTGGGTTCAATTGCATTGTCCACTACAGGAAAAGTTGTTGTCATCTCTGTTTTAAATTCCTTTCCGAAGCTTTGGTATATTCCAAAGAATAAGGCACGGATGAAGTAATCATTTTTAAGGTAAAGACTGATTGCTTCAGGCTGGCTGATTACTTTTTCAATCTTTCCACAGTATTCGTCTACGGTTTCGCCTTCAAATTCTTTGTATAATTCATCTTTTACAACCGTCCATCTTTTAAGAAATACGTCAGCATTTTCTACGGCTTCAAATTTCCCGTGTTCATCTGTACTGATCTGTAAAGGGTATAAAACCTTAGAAGTTCTGTACGCCAGAAGATCTGCAATTTCATTCACTTCTTCTTCATTAAGATAAAGATTGGATGTTCTGTCTATTTCAAAAAAAAGAATTCCTTTATCTGTTTTTAACCAGCGAACAGATGTTTCATATTTTAGTTCGTTTTTAGTTTCTCCTTTTTCAATGGTAATAACTACGCTATATCTTCGCACTGAATTTTCCGGCTGAAGGGTAAGGCTGTTTCCTCTTCCGAATTTTACCAAAATATTTTTATCTGCAACCGCAGTTCTCGGAACAAAAAGTTCTTTCTGCCCGTTAAGGTTGATCAGAATCATATCCTTAACAGCACAATGGTTATTATGGAAGTGTTTTAATGCATCTTTATCCATCCCGTACAGTGAGGCTATACTTTTTAAGGTTTCATCTTTCTGAACGGTATGTATGTTATATTTCTGCATAAAATGTTCCTGCTTCAATTGCTTTCTTTATAATATGATTTGTTTTATTAAAATTTTAATGGATAACTCTCCTTCTGTCTGACCTCGGATCCATACCGATTCCTTCTCTTCGTGCGGACCAGTGGAGATATTGATTTCTCAGAATCCTCAAATCGTCCTGCTCGTGCATTTCTTTCTGATAAGCAGCATATTGGTTTTCCGGGATTTTTGCTCCTCCATAAGCATCCTGTAATTCTTTATATCTTTTAAAGGTATAAGGTTTGCCATCTGCCATTACATAGGATCTCAAACGGTCTTTTACCCTTATCAGCAACTGATCTGATGAAATAGAGTATGTTTCATTAATCATTTTTTTATCCTTGAGGGGTAAGTCTTTCTGAACGCCATATTCTGCCATGAAATGCAGAGGAATGTAGCTATATGTTTTCACCAACTTGCGGACTCCTTTTAAGGATAAATAAAATCCTGGGGTAATGGTGAGTTGTTTTTCTTTGTACCAGCCATCAGCTACAAGTTGTATTTTCAATTCTTCCAGTTTTCTGCTGGTAGTCCATGAAGTTTCTACTTCTTCCCAGGTCTCTTCACCGTTTTCATATGCTCCTCCAACGTCACAGTGTACGCCCGGGAATGTTTTTTCAGTTCCGATATGTACTCTTGTCAGGTCAAAGTTTTCTCTGTGTTCATTTTCTGCGATGAAGTGAACTACAGTCTGGGCTTTTCCAATATCATTAAGGCTTAATTCTTCTACGTCATTGCTGAAATTGGGTACAGGTGACAGGTATTTTGAATAAGATGAAACGGTATCGTAAATTCCGAGGAATCTTACTTTCAACACATCTATTTTTAATCCCGCTTCTTCAAGTTTAAGACCAAGGTGGCCCCATTTTGGAAGCTCTTCTGAAGCAACACTTTTTCCATCATCATCGGAATACGTTGTCACCGACACCGCTTCATTGGCAACGGTTCGGGAAGTGGCTCTATATTTTGCTTTTCCGATTTCGTATACAAAATTACGGGCAGCTGCAGCTCCACGGCTAAATCCGAATACATCAAAAGTAAGCACAGCAATTTTATCGGCTTTCTTTTCAGCTTTAATGGTTTTCACCTTTTTTACAATTTCTTCACAGCCTTTTCTCACTTTCGATCTGATTCCGGTTTCTCCTGTTCCGAAAGCATATCCCAACGTAGCATCGCCTTCCTTATCCTGTGTACCGATACCTTCTATATAAATGCCGAAGTTTTTATCATAGTTGTCCCACATGCGGGCTACGTTACTCCAGTCATTGTTATAGCTGGTGTTGTCTTCAGCTTTTCCGCCATGTTTTTTATGGGCATCTGTTCCTTTTTTTCTTTCGTCTGTATTGGTTTTATTATTCAGGGTTCCGTCAAAAAAAATCCCAATGGTAATATCCAGTACTTCCTCTTTGGATACAGATGGTGTATAACTTCCAAATTGATTGTTGTGCATAGTTCTTGTTTTTAAATTGACTGATTGAATGCGATTATTCTATCTTTCGGGATACCCTGATTTTTGCTTTGGTAACGGCCAGTTTTTCTTTTTCAGATTCTAAAGACACTAAAACTTTGGTATTATCTTCGTTGACTTTAATAGTCAGATCAATGTTTTTGTCTTTTCCTGATTTCTGAAACAAGTCAAATATTTCTTTATCATCAAAAGCGTCTATCCAAACTGCATATCTGTTGTTGTTTTTATCTTTCCAGTAAAAACCGCAGAATCTTGGAACAGCTCTGCTTTTGTAAGTATTATCTTTTAAGCTCTGGTCAAAAAGATTTTCCTGCTCTCCGTTATAGTTGGTAAAACCGAAATCAATCCATGTGGCTGCTTCAGGAAGAATCACAGCAGGTTTCCAGTTGTATTTTTCTCTGTAGAGGTTGTAAACATCTGCAGCAGGATATCCTTCTTTTTCAATTTTCTCACGAACTTCCGGCTTGAATGTCTTGTAAGAAGGATCTTTAAGCATTCTGTCGGCAAAACCTTCTTTCAGCATATACTGAGCATTATCGTAGGCTTTTTCTTTGGTAATTACGGTATCGTGAGCCTGGAAAGCACCTATTTCTTTCTGGTTTCCGGGACCTTTCATCCATAACACCACTCTTCCTTGTGGGGCTAATCCTACAACAAAGGAATTGTAAGTGGATTTCTTTTTTGTATCCTGATCTACAAATCCTTCATTAAAAAGACTTTTAATCTTTTCTTTATCCAGATTCCATTTTCCGGTGTAGAATTTATTTTCTACCAAAGAATACCATGTGAATTCCAACTCATGCGGAACATCCATTCTTTCGGTATTGACGTTCATGGTACCTCCTTCTTTTCCCCATCCTGTATTCTGTGTTCCCCAGATGGCATCAAAGCCGTAAGTAAAATCATCGGCAACAATAGCTCCTTCATACACTTCCATCGGGTATTCCTGCGGTGCAGAAACGGTTCCCAGCCAACTGTATTTTTCTTCCATTTTTTTATTCTGACAATTCGTTAATGAAAAACACCCTATTAAAAGAATCAGCAGGTTGTATTTACTTATGACCATGGGACATAATCTTCTTATTACTTGCTAAAACCAGATTATCTCTGTGTGCTTCCACATTGATTTTCTTTGCTATTTTTTCAACCTTTTTTCCTACGCTCAGATGGTAAGAATCTTTGACTGTTATGCGCAGATTGGTTGCTGTTTTGATGATCGCCATATCAGAAAAGTTTTGATTTTTCAGCACTGTTGAATTCTACAATCTTTCCGCTCTGCATGGTCATATTTTCCAGTTCGCTGAACATGGAAATTTCCCCTGCAATTTCATTGGATGTTTCAGATTGTCTCTTGAATTCTTTTTCAATCATTTCCGTTCTGGTGTCGGAAGCTTCCGTGATGTCTCCTGAAGCGGTAAGTTTCATATCTTTTCCTGCGATGGAAACAATATTATCATTCGCAGTACTGGTTATGCTTGCTCCTGCTCCTATCGAAATTTCTTTTCCTGCAGTGATGTTGATATTATCGCCAGCATTTAAAGTAAAGTTTTTAGGGGCCTTCATACTGATATTCCCCTGTCCGTCCATGTAATAGGTATTTCCGCTTGGATCAAGAATGGTTACGCTTCCTTCTTCATCATTCATTAGAATCCTGATTCCGCTTCTGGTCTGGATGGATTTCAGGTGATTGTTAACACCACCTCCTAAAGCAATGCCTCCATGGAACATTCCTCCCATTACGAAAGGTCTGTCCGGATGACTATGTACAAAATTAACCATTACCTGATCCCCAACTTCCGGAATGGCTACATAACCACGGTTTTGGGTAATCTGATCCGTTCCTCCTGCATCAGGGCTCATCATACGGATAAAGTGAGTGGTATCATTGGTCTGCCAGTCAAATCTTACCTGTATTCTTCCTTGTCCTTCCGGATCTGTATTGGAAATTACGGTGGCAGTCTGTGGCTCTGCCTTCGGAATGGTATATTCCGGTTTTGGAAGAAACCCTGTATCTGCAGCTATTCCTACAAAACTTCCTTTGTAATGACCAATAGTATCAATTTCATGTTCTGCCTCAGTAATCATAATCCTTGTAAAATACGAGGTTTCATTAGAATCCTGTTTACGCATCTGGACATCTGCTACGCAACCTGGATGCAGGAAAGGAACTGTTGTATTTCCTGAAATAGAAAAAACATTTACGGCTTCACTTCCAGATGCACTTTTCTGAGAGTATTCCACATCTAAGTGGGTAGTGGCTTTGATGGGAGCCATCTGTAAAGCCGGAGTCTTATAAATAGTTTCGTTATGACTGTATGCTGTTTTTGCAAGATCACTTACATGCTTAATGGGTGTAGAACCTGAAGTCAGCCTTTCATTTTTGTTACTGTTGTAACCGTAGAATTGTGGCTTCGTATGTACAGCTTTCAGCTCAACTTTTATTTCATTGGCACTGCTTCCGTAGGTAAGAATAATAGGTTTATTCTGAGCAGGAAGTTTTCCGAAATGCAAAACTTCACCATCATAGTAAAATTGTTCACCATAGGCTTCAGCTATTCTTGCCAGATAATTATAATGCGTTTCATCATACTGACTGCTATAGATAATCTGAGAAAAGTTATTGGCATCTACTCTGACATCAAATCGGCTTTTGTCAATTCCCTGTTTGATTACTTCTTCAGCAATAATTCCTACGTTGACAGATTGATTCCCTCCAAAACTCTGGATATGCGGTGCTCCGTCAAGAAGGATGGTAGGACTGTAACCTGTAAGTACAATATTTCCTAAACTCATATGTTCCTGACTGAATCCCACGCCGGTAATTACTCCTACAAAAGTTCTCTCCGGGCTGTTGTCAATATCTTTGTAAGAAATAACGGCTGTAAGTCGTTTTCCAAGGAATTTATTGGCTTCTTCCAATGAATGGGTCTGTCTGTCTCCCAGAGTATCGTGTGCCAGTGTCAGCGTAAATTCGTGATGCCTTCTGGTACTTTGCTTAAGCTTGAAATGCTTATAGTACTTGATAATTTTCCCTTCTATGACAAGAGAGAGTTTTACCAGACGGTTAATACCTGTGTGATGGTTTTCAGAAATACCATCTGCATTCTGCGTCGGACGAAAAGACGTCGCTTGTGAGTTTCCAGGTGTATTTGACATATTTTTAGTGATTTGATTAGTTTTCTAAACGATTATTCAACAGAAAGAGAGTTTAAAAATAAAAACAAAAGATCCTGCAGAATATAGTCTTAGGTAAAAAAAGACCGTCTTATGAAGGACAGTCTTTTATTTCTTACTCATGAAAGACTTAGCTCATTGGCCAAAGTCCGTCATAAGATGAATTTCCATAGGTAATGCTTTCAGCACTTATTACAAAGCTGATCAGCATATTATTACTATCAATAGCATCAAAGTCTACTTCATGCTGGATTACATATCCGTTTTCCCACTTCAAAGAGATCAATGTTCCTTCTTCGTGAGATTTATTAAAGTTGATTTCTCCGCTGGTAGGTTTATATTTACTGTTTAATAAACTTTCTAAAACATCAGATTTTTCTGTTGCTTCAATTGTTACTTTGATCAATGCATTGGACGGATCAGATGCTACACGTCCTGATACATCTGTAGATCTTGATACGCTATAGTTAAGCTTTAATAACTTCTGACCTTCACCTCCATTGAATTTTAAGATTCCTCTTGAATTTCCTGCCATATTCTTAAATTTTAATCATTAACGACTGTTCCCTGATATAGGATTTATATAACAAAGATAGACTTCATGTTCTAATTTAAAAAGTTTTTAGGGCACTGTTTCATAAATTGTAGTAGTTCTACGACATTTTAAAATTCTACCCAATAAAACAATACAGGAATTTTAATCTAAAAAATTATATTTTATATTAAAATTTTTCTACACAAGCGACCATTAATCAATACAGGGCAGAAGGATAAAATACAAAATAACACTCACAACCAAACACTTAAACCCTTATAATTTTATAGTTAATAATGTTTATATATATACCCAACTACCATAATAATAAGATTAACGATCACTAAAATCATTAAAATATTACCGTATTTTCTTTTTTTATCGATAAAACTCACGCCAAGGATCAAAAAGAATAACAATAAGGTGTATACAGCCGGATACATTTGAAAAGCTTCTGAAAATTTCCCTTCAAATACCAATACGATTGCTCTCTGCGCACCACAGCCCAGACATTCAATTCCTAAAAACTTTTTACTGGGACAGGTAAGCATAAAATCATTGATATCCATTTCTGTTGTTTTTACAGATTATTTGGGTCATTAAGTAGAGATTTTGGCTCTGGTATACTGGTGAGGAAAGAAACAGTCTTGTTTCATTTCAAAAGATCCCTGAACAGCAATATAAGGATTTCTCAGAATCTCTCTTGCTACAAAGATTAGATCAGCATCACCTTTATCAAGGATTTCCTCAGCCTGTTGCACGCTGGTAATCAAACCTACCGCTCCTGTTTTCACTTCAGCTTCATTTCTTATCTGTGATGAAAAAGGAACCTGATAGCCATCGAAAACCGAAATTTTTGCTCCATGAATATTTCCACCACTGGATACATCTACAAGATCTACGGAATGTTCTTTTAAAATTTTTGCCAGTTCTACGCTGCTATGAATATCCCAGCCATTGTCAGCATATTCCGTTCCTGAAATTCTTACAAAAAGGGCTGTATTTTCATCCAGTTCTTCGTTTACAGCATCTACAATTTCGATCAGAAATCTGATTCTGTTTTCAAAACTGCCTCCATATTCATCTGTTCTGATATTGGAAAGTGGCGACAAAAACTGATGGATCAGATATCCGTGAGCGCCGTGAATTTCAATGACATCAAAACCTGCTTTTACGGCTCTTCGGGCTGCTTTTTTAAAATTCTGAACAATTTCCTTTACCTCATCTATACTCAGTACATGCGGAATTCGTTCTGTAGGGTGATAAGGAATAGGGCTTGGAGCAACAGTTTCCCAGCCTTCTTCCACAGAAATCTGTATATTATTCCATGTTGACCCTTTTCTTCCGGCATGAGCCAGCTGAATTCCTATTTTGCTTTCTGAATTTTTATGTACAAATTCAACAATTTTCTGCAATTTCTCTGCCTGTCCATCATTCCAGATTCCCATGCAGTGATTGGTAATTCTTCCTTTGGGCTCTACTCCAGTAGCTTCTACAATCAAAAGACCGGTACCGCCCTGAGATCTGCTTCCGTAGTGCACAAAATGGAAGTCGTTTGCTTCTCCGTTTTCACAGGAATACATGCACATAGGCGACATGACCCATCTGTTTTTCAACTCTATATTCCTGAATTTTATTGGTGTATATAACATTTTTGCTCTTAAAAAAATTGAACTTTTTCTCAGGAGAATAAAATATTGCCCACTTCATTAAAAAGAACTAATTTTACCCCCCTTTTTTAGTTGACAATATATGAAAAAAGACATACAGATCGGTTACGAATATTTTAAAAATAGCAGTAAACTGAGCGATATAGAAAAACAATTATTTGAAAGAGCCAAAGAGGCTCGTGAGAATGCTTATGCACCTTATTCTCAATTTTTGGTAGGATGTTCCGTATTATTGGAAAACGGAGAAATCTATTCTGGAAACAACCAGGAGAATGCAGCCTATCCGTCCGGGCTCTGTGCAGAAAGAACGACTGTTTTTTGGGTCGCTGCCAATTTTCCGGATGTGAAAATAAAAAAGATCTTCGTAGTGGGTGGACCTAAAGAATTTCATGAGAAAAACCCACCGATTCCTCCTTGTGGAGCATGCCGTCAGAGTTTAATAGAGTACGAAACCAAGCAGAATGAAAATATCGACCTTTATTTTTCAAGTATGAATGAAGAGGTTGTAAAAGTGCATGCTGTGAAGGATCTGCTTCCTTTTTATTTTGATTCTACGTTTTTGTAACCAAAGTAAGACTTGATTTTTAAACCCTGCCCAAGTTTGAAACCTTGACAGGTTGTGAAGCAAAAACTTCACATTGACTAGTCCTAAATAAATGCTACAGTTAAATTAAGATAAGAAACCTGTTAGGTTTCTATGTTAAAGAATAAAGATTTGAATGCTATAGAATAAGGATCAGCATAAAAAAAGCTGTTTCATACGTTGAAACAGCTTTTTCATTATTCTTCTTCAGATTCTACATCCTCATCGTCTTCATCTTCATACTGCTCAAGATAGTAGCTAAAGCTGAAGTCTTCAACCTCTTCTTCCGCATCTTCCAGCGTGGTCAGCAAGTCTTCAAAAATCTCAAGCTGATCTACAGTCATGTTAACGAATTCTAAATGGAGTGGCATTTCCAGATCACCGGTAATGGTATCAAAAAGTGCATCAAGATTATCACCAAACTGCTCAGGAAGCTGAATTTTCTCCTTTAGCTGGGCGTAAAAATCTTCATAGTCACCTATGTCTGTAAAATCTATATATACTGTCTTCATATTGAACTAAATTTCCAATTTTTATTAATTAAAAAAGTTTTGCATTTCTTGCAGAAATCCGTTTCTTCATTGGTTGGATTCTTACCTTCTGCATCTCTCATAAAACACATTTTTTCCAGGCAATGTGGCAGCCCTTGTGTATGACCAAGCTCATGAATGGCTATTTTGTAAAACTGCTCATCCCGGTTTTCTTTGCTCAGTCTGAAATTTGAAGCCACGCAAGCTTTTCCTGGCCTATACCCCAACCCCATGATTCCGAAATCTTTTATCTTTCCTCTTGTAGCACTGATATCCTTTGCTGTAAGACCAATGGTAACAAAGCCTTCTTTTGTTTCTTTATTCAAAAATTTAATAATTGAATCGGCTCTATACCGGTTTCTCTCTTTATAATAAGTATTTTCAGGAAAGTCTATCGCTGCCAGAACTTTTACGTTCGGATATACGTTTTTTATTCCTTCAGTCACTTTTGCTACAGTTTCCGGTTTAATATCTTTAAACGGCTGTATGAGGATTGTTACGGCTGGTTTTTCTGCCTTTTCCTTTATTGTATCTTTCTTTTCTGAACATGAGTATGTCAGAATCAAAAGAATGGGAAGGTAAAAAAAGCTATAATTTTTCAAAATTAAGATTTATAATAATTACAATGCAAATTATACTTCCTGTCATTGCGAGGAGCTCCGCGACGAAGCAATCTCAGAAAACATCCATAATATTTTCAACATCGTCTGCAAGATCTTTCCAATCAGAATTCATACTATTGATCAAATCCAGTTTCTTTTGTCTGGAACCTGCTTTTATTTGTTTTTCTCTACATATAGCATCACCTATTTCCTGAAAGGACTCCCACACGAGTAGATATAAATTATATCTTGAGGTAAAACTTTGAGAATAACAGGACTCTTTATGCTGTTGAACACATTTGGGCAGATTTGAGGTAACTCCTGTATAAAGAGTTGTAAGATTTTTATTCGTCATGATATAGACAAAACCTGCTTTCACCTGTGATTATTTTTTTGAGATTGCTTCGTCACTCCATTCCTTGCAATGACTATAATCTACTATTTACTGTTTTTCAAAGCTCTTATAATGGTTTTTGGTAAGATATACGTCTCCATTTTGAGTGTAAATGATACGATCAGCATTTCTTCCACCACAATGATAGTTTACATCTGCTTCAAAGTATCGTTCTCCATCCGGCAAACGTCCTTCCCTGTTTCCGAATTTATCACCACCAATAGCTTTTCCGGGAAGTACATCGCAAAGATTTCCTTTAGAAGGATTCCAGCCCTGTTTTCTTGCTTCATTTTTAGTGATATAATAATCCGGAAGCTTATGATTTTGCTTTACATAGCTGATTACCGTTTTCTCTTCTGTAAGCTCATCTATAGAAATCTGAGCAGATGAATTCCCCTCCGGAGAAGTACTTCCATAACTCACCGTTTCTTTTTTTGCAGAACCTGACTTATCTTTTTTATCTTCAATAAAGTTCCTGTAGACATACATCACAGACATTCCGAAAAGAAGCCCCAGACATATAAAAAAAACAGATCTTATTTTACCGTTCATAGTTATTATTTAATGTAACAATATTTTAAGCTCTCCACTCTTCAGGAATATCACAAACCGGAATAGGATCCATTTTATGTTTCGCTGCCTTATGCATTCTGTCAAAGATCAGGAACACTTCTTTATCTCTACCTTCATAATCATCGGCTGTTTTAGTTCCGTATTCTTTCTGTATTTTTTCCAGTTCCGGATAAGTAGCTCCAATCTGCTGCTCATCTGTTCTGTCTACATCCCAAAGTCCATCCGTAGGAATGGCTTCCTGAATACTTTTGATTAAATTAAGTCCTTTGGCTAGTTCATATACCTCTGTTTTATAAAGGTCTGCAATTGGAGAAACATCTACTCCTCCGTCACCATACTTTGTATAAAAACCAATCCCGAAATCTTCCACTTTATTTCCTGTTCCGCAAACCAGAAGTCCGTTCAGCTGTCCGTAATAATACAGAGTAAGCATTCTCAGACGGGCTCTTGTATTGGCAAAAGCTAATTTTTCATTAGGGTAAAGGTCATCATTTACATCAAAAGTTTTGTAAAGTTCCTCAAAAGCAGGTGTCAAATCTACTGACATGATTTCTACATTAGAGAATCTGGCTTTAAGGTCATTCATATGATCCAGAGCACGACCTACCTGATCTGCTTTCTGACGGATGGGCATTTCTATCAGTAATGTTTTCAGCCCGGTCATTGCTGCCAGTGTAGAAACTACCCCGGAATCTACTCCTCCGGAAACCCCAATTACATATCCATTTACTCTTGCTTTTGCTGCATAATCTTTTAACCAGCTTACAATATGATCTATCACTTTTTGTGTCTGCATCGTTTATCTTTTTTTAGTCTATTCCAAATTCCTGAGAGTATTTCACCACTCCTTTTTTATTTTTTAATCCATCTTTTACCAATTCTACAGCCATTCCGTTTTCTTCCGGAATATCGAATGGAAAAGAAACCCCAAAATTACTTGTTTTTTTGTAACCAAAGCGCGGATAATAACTTTCATGTCCGAGAAGAATTACAGATTCATATCCCAGTTCTTTTGCTATACGATGTCCTTCAAGAATAAGTTTGGCTCCGACTCCCTTATTCTGAAATTCAGGCTTTACGGAAACAGGCGCTAATGCAAGCGATGGAAAAGATTGTCCATCACCTTCAATAGTAATTTTTGTAAACAGAATATGTCCGGCAATTTCTCCGGTTTCAACTTCTGCAACCAACGATAATTCCGGAACAAAGGCTTCAGATTTTCTCAACTTTTCTACCAGAAACTGTTCCTGATGATCACTGTGTTCCATTTCCCTGAAAGCTTCTTCCGTAAGCTGAAAGACCTGTTGATGATCTTTTTTTTCTTCCTGTCGTATTGTTATCATTTTTTACTGTATTTTTCACGCTTCAGCTCATACCAGAAGCAAATTCCGTCCGGTTCTTCAAACTCACCGGTTTTTTCAAATCCTAATTTTCTTAAAATATGATTGGAGGCATCATGTTCAGAATGTGCATAGGCATAAATAGCTTCTGCATTTAAATCATTAAAGCCATAATTCAGAGAAGCTTTTCCTGATTCTACAGCATATCCTTTTCCCCATGATTCCGGAAGGAAACGATACCCCAGTTCCAATACATTTTTGTAACCATTCGTTTCATGAGTCAATAATTTTAATCCGCTCCATCCTATCAAAAGTCCGCTTTCTTTTTCCACTACACCAAGCCTTCCAACTCCATTTTCCTCATACTGCTTCTGAATCATACTGATAACATTTTTTGATTCATTAACATCTGTCAAAACCGGAACGCCAATATATTTCATGACTTCAGGATTGGAGTCCAGCAGAAATATACGTTCAAAATCTTGATCTTCGAGTTTTCTTAAAATCAGTCGTTCTGTTTCTATTTTCATAATCATTAGTTTTTATTCTCCAACTCCAAAAATGGTCGCCTCTGTTTTTGTTCCTTTTTTGATATCCGAGTCTTTTATTGTATTCCCAGCTACATTTAAGGTTTGTAAGAAAGGATTACCGGAAATATCAATTTTTTGAAGTTTATTATGTTCTAAGTTCAGTTTTCTTAATCTTTTAAACTGAGTCAAGTCTATTGTTTTTAATTGATTTAAAGATAATGTTAATTGATCAATTTTTGGAATTCCTGACAGCGAAATACTTTCCAGCAGATTATTATCCAGATATAATGAGGTTAGGTTTTTAAGATTTTCCGTTTTGAATGAAGAGATTTTGCATCCTGTGCACGAAAACAGTTCAAGCTGATCCATATTATTTACCACGATATTGGAAATCACATTATCATCCAGAACAATCATTTTCACATTTTTGAAAAGGTGCAGGTCTTCTGTGGAAGTAATTCCTTTCTGAACAAGGAAGAGATTGGTAACCATTCCGGCTTCCTGGGATTCAAGTATTCCGTTTTTATTCAGATCAAAATTTCCCAATACTACTTTTTCAAAATTTTTGTCTTTAAACTCAAGCTTTTGTCCAAAGAAAAAAGAAAGTCCCAAAATAATAAAGATAACTGTAAATATTTTAATTTTCATCATGAATTGTGTATTTAATCCTTATTTTTGTCAACTTAAATTCTATGTAAAAATAATGAAGATTTTTAGATATATTGCACTTTCTTCTCTTTTAGCTGCCGGACTTATTTCCTGCAAAAAAGAACCTGAAAATCAATGGAAGGTAGAAGTTAAACAAACTGCCGAAAAAGTTGACATCACGGATATTTCCAAAGAATTCTATAATCCGAATATTCCATTGGATCAGTTTAAAGCTCAATTTCCCTGGTTTCAGGGTAGTGTTTCTGATGCCGATTTTGGAAAAAGAAGAGCAGATACTGAAGAAATAAAAATCTATAAGGAAGCGATTGGGAAAATAGATCAGGCAAAGCTTCAAAAGGAACTTCAGAGTTTATTTTCACATATCAAATATTACTTCCCACAGTTTAAAACCCCAAAAGTATATCTGTTTTCATCTGCCTTACAGATGGTTCAGGATCCGATATTCTATGACCAGAAAGGTAATCTGTTATTTATAGATGTCACCGGTTTTATGGGAGATGGAAATCCTAATTATAAAGGCTTGGAACTGTATTTCCAGAAGTCGATGAACCCACAAAATATTGTTCCAAAAGTATCGCAGCTTTTTGCTGAAAACATTGTTACGGAATCTCCTGATCACCAGAAATTTATTGATCAGATTATTCTGAACGGAAAAGTAATGATTCTTCAGGATGCTTTTCTTCCTGATGTTCCTAATTATCTGAAAATGAACTATACTCAAAAGCAATACGATTGGGCAACAAGTAATGAAGCGAATATCTGGAACTATTTTGTAGA
Source organism: Chryseobacterium indologenes (assembly GCF_002025665.1). Lineage (GTDB taxonomy): Bacteria > Bacteroidota > Bacteroidia > Flavobacteriales > Weeksellaceae > Chryseobacterium > Chryseobacterium metallicongregator. The sequence goes on from NZ_CP018786.1 coordinate 3,890,798, forward strand.
AAGTAATCTGATCTTCGGAGATGATCCAAGGTTGGGAGAACGTTTTATTTCTCCTGGACCATTCTCGAAATTTTATACAGAGATCGACAACGAATCTTCACCACAAATCGGAATTTTTACAGGATGGCAGATCTGTAAGGCATATCTTAAAGAAAAGCCTGAAACAAAGTTAACAGAGTTCCTGAAAATGGACGCCACTACCATTTTTAATCAATCTGGTTATAAACCTACTGTAACGAAATAGATAACATCACATACCTATATAAGACCTTTTGTACAAAACAAAGGGTCTTTTTTATTTTCAACACAAATCAAATACATATGGAAAATTTAATTAGTATTCGAAATTTAAATTACGGATTTACCCGTGATAAACTTATCCTGAAGAATATTGATCTTTCGGTTCCGAAAGGAAGTATTTTTGGGTTTCTAGGAGCCAATGGAGCCGGCAAATCTACTACCATGAAAATGCTTATCGGCAGCATTCCTGATGACAACAATGCCATCCGTATTTTTGACAAAGACTTATCCAATCTGTATCCTGAAGGATTCCAGAAAATCGGTAGTCTCATTGATACTGCAGCATTTTATGATCACCTTTCAGGTTGGGATAATCTTATTATTATTTCCAGACTCCGAAATTTACCTGAGTCTGAATGCGAACGGGTTTTACATCTGGTTGGTCTTTGGGACAGCAGAAAAATGAAAATGAAGAAATATTCCCTGGGAATGAAGCAAAGACTCTCAATTGCCATGACTTTGCTGGGAAATCCGGATCTTCTAATTCTTGATGAGCCTGTAAACGGGCTGGATCCTAACGGAATGCTGGAAATGCGGGAATTATTGATCAAACTCAACCAAGAGGATGGAGTCACAATTTTTATTTCAAGTCATTTGCTTCAGGAAGTTGAAAAAATGATTACACATCTGGCTATTATTTCTCATGGTGAGATCCGTTTTACAGGAAGTATACAGGATCTCAATGAACTTTACAGATACAACCATATCAGAATAGGAATCCATAACGCTTCTCAGTTTATAACTGAAATTCCGGAAAGCTATTCTCCTGAAATCATTAATGATCATACCATAGAAATCACTGCAGAATCGAAAGAAAATATTGCAAGCCTTATCAAAAAGCTGGTTCTGAATAATGCTGAGATTTTTGAAATTAAAAATAATGCAGGTCTTGAAGACTGGTTTATGGAAATCACAAAAAATTAAATACGGATGAAAAAATTAATGACAGCCATCGGCACAGAATGGCTAAAAACAAAAGGATTAGGATTAACCTATATTGCCATTATTTTGGGAGCTTTAATCCCACTTGTTAACTTTATTCCGGGATTTTTTAAGAAGAGCCTTGTCATAGAAGGAACACTAAAGTATTCGATATTTGAAGATGCAATTGGTGGAGAAGCCATTAAGTATTTTACCTTTTTTATTTTACTGTTATTCGTAATCATCGCCGCTAACAGAATAGCACAAACTGATCATAAAAATAACGGTTGGCAGCTGATGGAAACACAACCGGTAAGCAGGCTTCAATTATACACATCAAAATACATTATCTTACTATTTTTAAGCTTTTTATGCATCGTTTCTTATTTTGGATTTAATATCATTTTAGCTCTGGCAGACTATTATATACATCCTGATCCTGCCAAGCTCATGACTTTTGACATTGTCTGGATGGTGAAAACCTTTATCAGAATCCTTGTTACCATTTTAGGAATTGCTGCTCTTCAGCTTTGTGTTTCAGTTGCTTTCCAGGGATTTATCTGGTCATTTCTCATAGGATCTCTGGGACTGGCGTCCAATATTACTTCCCTTGTACAGAAGCAGGCTTATTTTTTCAATCCTTATAGCTCGTTGTATACTTTTTGGAATGCGCCCGAAATAAAAAACCTGAACAGTTTTATTTCTCATTCTGAATACATGAGTCTTTTCTGGATGATCATCTTTTTTATTCTTGGGTATTTCTGGTACAGTAAGAAAGGTTTTAAAAATGCATTCCTGAAAAATAAAAAACAGATATTCATTTCATTGGCAGCCTTGATTATTGGCTCCGGACTTCTTTATATTTTCCAAAAACCCAAACCTTATCACAGCGATGGAACGGGAGTCGTTATTAAAGGAAAATTGGAAACGGACCTCAAAATAGATTCTGTAAGAATTTATTCTAAAGATTTCCACAAAAAAATTGGAGCAGCCATCGTTAAAAATAATACATTCAGCTGGTTGACCACACAAGCCCTTCCTTTAGACGAATATATTCTGGAAATCGGAAATAAAAAAATCAATTTCATCATGGCAAATGGTGATTGGTTCAATTTTGATATTAAACTGAATACAACCAACCTACTATCCTATGTGCAGTCTAACAGAAAAGCTGATCAGGTGTATAAGAACAATGAAAATTCTTTTGGATATGAATTCCAGTATGCGCTGGAAAAGCAGAATTATACTAATGATCCGGTTAAATTTTATGATGTGGCTGAATCTGATTGGAAAGAAAACAAAAGAATCCTCAATGTGTTTGCCGATCCCGGAAACAATGCTCTTTCAGAGGACTACAAACAGCACAGAAGACAACTGATGGCAATTCAATATCTTAATGAGATCAATAATTATAGGAAAATGACTTCTTTGACAGACTCCAGGTTTGCTCCACCTGCTTCTTTCCTGAAAGAACTTAATGAAAATATCCAGAAACCGGGTCAGCTTTTAAGTAAGAATGATAATTATCTGCAATATAAACTGGATCAGCTATTATCTGATAAAGAACAGGTTTCCAATCCGGACAGTATTCTTTTTGTAAAAATTGACCAAATGCCAAAAGGAATCTCTAAAGATCAGCTATTGTCAAAACATTTAACAAAATCTATAGAGTTACAAACGGATAGTATCACAAGAAATAAACTTTTTGATAGTGAAATCGGTAAGATATCGAATGGTGATTATAAAAAAGCTCTTTATACAAAGCTTGACGAGATTAACAGATCTCAAAAGGGGTCCGTTTTTCCGGATATTACTCTTCTTAATGACAAAGGGATTACCCAAAAACTTTCAAAATATAAGGGAAAATATGTGGTAATAGATTTTTGGGCTACCTGGTGTGGGCCCTGCAAGCAGATTCGCCCTGTATTTGAGTCAAGAAGTTATCAGTACAGATATTATGATAATATCCAGTTTATTTCTATCAGTTTGGATGAAGAACAGTCTAAATGGACCAATTATTTAAAAACAAAAACATCAAGTATCCCGCAGTTCTGGCTTGTAAATGCTGAGCAGTTCATGAATAGATATAAAATACAATCTATACCAAGATTTATCATTATAGATCCTGAAGGTAAAATATTTAACTTTAATAGTCCATTTCCTGATGAAGATAATTTTGTAGAAGCCTTGGATAAGCTGAAGAAGTATTAACTTTGCACGAAATTAGAAACAAAAGAAAGTTATGAGAAAGACTCAGATTACGATAGATGTAGAGCTTGATGAAAATCACGTACCGGAAAACATTACATGGAACGCTCAGGATGGAGGTATTGACAAACAAGATACCAAAGCTACTATGATTTCTGTTTGGGATGATAAAACAAGAGAAGCGTTAAGAATTGATCTTTGGACCAAAGAAATGCCGGTAGATCAAATGAAGATGTTTATCCACCAGATTTTAATATCTTTAGGAAGCACATACCAGAGAGCGACAGGTGAAGAGGATGTGGCACAGTGGATGGAAGAAATCGCAGAAGAATTTGCGGTAAAATCTGCTATTAAGTAAAAAAATATAATTGCGGTAAGCTGCAGGCAGTAAGCGGTAAGCTTTTTGTACTCAGCTAGAGCAAATTTTAATAAAAAACAATGAACATAAACGAATATGCTTAATGTTCAAGCCTAAAGCAAAAAATTATGAATTTTAATACAAAAGTAATTCACGGAGGGCAGCACCACGAGTCTGCAACAGGTTCTGTAAATGTACCTGTATTTTTGACCTCTACATTTGCACAGAAAAGCCCGGGAGTACATTCCGGATATGAATATTCAAGAGCAGCCAACCCTACAAGACAGGCATTGGAAGATTCTTTGGCAAGTATTGAAAACGGAGCGAGAGGTTTAGCTTTCGGTTCTGGTCTTGCTGCTATCGACTGTGTTTTGAAATTATTAAATCCAGGTGATGAAGTGATTGCTGTAGATGATCTTTACGGAGGTACTTACAGAATGTTTACAAGACTTTTCGAAAAATATCAGCTGAAGTTCACGTTTGTGAATTTTGATGATGTTTCTAAAATTGCTGGTGTTATCACAGATAAAACCAAGCTGATCTGGGTAGAAACACCAACTAACCCATTGATGAAGTTAGTTGATATCAAAGCTGTTGTAGACATTGCTAAAGGGAAAGATATTTTAGTAGCAGTAGACAATACTTTTGCAACTCCTTATATCCAGAGACCTATTGATCTTGGAGCTGACATCGTAATGCACTCTGCAACCAAGTATTTAGGCGGACACTCTGATGTGATTGCCGGAGCGCTTATTGCTAAAGATGCTGAACTGGGAGATAAACTTCACTTCATTCAGTTTGCAAGTGGTGGTATTTTAGGACCTCATGATTCTTACCTTGTATTGAGAGGAATCAAAACACTTGCATTAAGAATGCAGAGACATTCAGACAATGGTCTTGCAGTAGCAAAATATTTGGAGACTCATCCAGCAGTAGATAAAGTAATTTATCCAGGATTGGAATCTCACCCACAGTATGAATTGGCAAAATCTCAGATGAAGGAATCCGGAGGAATGGTTTCTTTCACTTTCAAATCCGGAAAGAAAGAAGATGCAATTAAATTCTTAGAGAAAGTAAGAGTATTCACCCTTGCAGAATCTTTAGGAGGAGTTGAATCTTTGGCTAACCACCCTGCTCTGATGACACACGCTTCAATTCCGGCAGAAAAACGTGCTGAATTAGGAATCACAGATGACCTTGTTCGTTTAAGCGTAGGTATTGAAGATGCTGAAGATCTTATTGCAGATTTAGAGAAAGCTTTTTCTTAATAAACCATACAAAAAATGAGAAGGATTATCTAATCTTTCTCATTTTTTTATAATCGTGAAATTACCTATGAAAAATACAAGAAAAGCAGTTATTTCCGACCTGCCACAACTCGCAGAATTATTTGATCAGTACAGGATATTTTATCATAAAACATCGGATGTTCCTGCAGCAACAAATTTTCTTTCTGAAAGACTAGAAAACAAAGATTCTGAAATTTTTGTTGCGGAAGAAAGTGGTTTATTGACAGGTTTCGTACAATTATATCCTATTTTTTCATCTACAAGAATGCAACGTTACTGGCTGCTGAACGATCTGTATGTTAATGAAAACCATAGAGGAAAAGGTTATTCTAAAGCACTGATCGAACAATCCAAAGAACTCTGCCGTTCATCAAAAGCTTGTGGTATTCTTTTAGAAACAGGAAAAAGCAATGATATCGGAAATCAACTCTATCCAGCCTGTGGCTTTGAGCTGTATGACTCTGTGAATTTCTACGAGTGGACTAATCATTAGCAATGGGTAATAAGTAATTTATACATTCCATTCACCATTCCGAATCTCAAAATCTAGAAACTAGAAAAACCGTACTCCAAAAACAAAAAAATGATATGACCGAATTTCAAAAATACATCCAAAGATATTTAGATCAGATTCCATCTGGAAACTGGATCAACGAACTGCAGATATCAGCAGACAAAACCATCGGAATTTATTCCAACCTTACTGAAGAACAGTCTAATTTCGCTTATGCAGAAGGAAAATGGACTTTGAAAGGTCTTCTCCTCCACTTATCTGATACAGAAAGAGTTTTCCAGTACAGAATATTAGCTTTTGCCAGAGGAGAGAAAAACAATCTTCCGGGCTTCGACGAAGATGAATATGCAAACCGATCTTTTGCAAGTGAAAGAACCATCGAATCCCTTCTGGAAGAATACAAGCTGGTAAGAAAATCTTCTCAGATTCTATTAGAAACCCTTCAACCTTCTGCTTTACAGAATACAGGTACAGCCAATGGCCATGAAATTTCTGTAGAAACCATCGGAAAACTGATCGTGGGACATAATTATCACCACCTGAATATTATTGAGGAAAGGTATTTATCGAAATTGGGATGGATGTAATAATTCAAAAATGAGTTTGAATTATTATAGGTTCTGGCTAAAGCCAAAGGATTTTTTTTTATTTAAATGGCCTAAAGCCCATTTCTATTGAATAGCTTAACAACTCTAGTAATTCATCACATTATCTCATTTAATAATATTGTAAGAATATCAATAGGAACGGGCTTTAGCCCGTTTTCATAATATATACCTTTCTTCCATTGGCTTTAGCCAAAACTTATTAAATAAGTAGTATTTTTGATAAAACAACACAAATGGCTTTTATCAAAATCTACATTCATCTTGTCTTCTCTACAAGAAACAGAGATCCCTTTCTTAATACATTCGACATACGTCTCAAGGTCTGGAAGCATATTAAAGAATATGCAACAGAAAAAGGAATCTTTTTAGATATGATCAATGGACATTCGGATCATTGTCATTGTCTTATTTCTCTGGGATCTGATCAGAATATAGAAAAAATTGTACAATTATTAAAAGGTGAATCTTCTCATTGGATCAATAAGAATCAACTTACCTTAGGAAAATTCTCATGGCAGGATGAATATTTTGCGGTATCAGTTTCTGAGTCTATGATAGATAGCGTAAGAAATTATATTAAAAATCAGGAAAAGCATCATCAGAAAAAAAGCTTTGATAAGGAATATTGGGAATTTATTGAAAGATATAATTTTAAAAACTAAGCAGGTTTTGGCTAAAGCCGAAGGATTTGTTTCTTTTATTTAAATGGGCTAAAGCCCATTTCTATTGAATAGGATAGTGAATCTCTAATAATTTATTGCATTATTCTAACTACATTATAAAAACATCAATAGGAACAGGCTTTAGCACGTTTTCATATTATATACCATTCCATTGGCTCTAGCCAAAACCTATAAACATTCCCACATTTACATATTCATCATTTGCCTAAAATTCTTATATTTTCTACCTTTATCCCCTCTTTGAACTCATATACAATTATGGAACATATTATCGAAATATTAAAGTCTGGCGGAACAATCCTTTATCCTACAGATACCATCTGGGGAATTGGTTGTGATGCTACCAATATAGAAGCAGTCAATAAAATTTTTGACATCAAAAAGCGCGAAAAAAATAAATCCATGATCATCCTTGTGGAGTCTGAGAAAAGACTTCAGGAATTGGTAGATGTTCCTGAAATGGCCTGGGAAATTATTGATCTTAGCGAAAAACCAGTAACAATCGTTTATGAAAACCCAAGAGGTTTGCCTAAAGAACTTCTTGCAGAAGATGGAAGCATCGGAATCCGATTGGTAAAAAATGATTTCTGTAAAAAACTGATTACAAAACTGAACAAACCTTTAGTATCTACTTCTGCCAATTTCAGTGGTGAAAAAAGTCCGCTAAAATTCTCTGATATTTCTGAAGAGATGATCAGCCTTGTAGATTACGCTGTGGAGGAAGACAGAGAAAAGGTTTCAAAATACTCAGGCTCATCCGTAATCAAAATATGGAATGACAACAGAATAAAAATTCTCAGGGAATAAGAATTCTGAACTTTTATGTTTATTTTTTAGAGTCTTGTCAGTTCATATCGGCAGGATTTCTTTTTTTTAATTCTATCTTTGCAAACTCAACTCATAAACTATTTGTTATGAATCATCACGAATTTGCTCAAATATGGATCAATGCGTGGAATTCTCATGATTTAGAGAATATACTTTCCCATTATTCGGATGATATTGAGATTACAACTCCAATGATCGCACTGGCTACTGGCGGTAAAGAAAGCTCTTTAAAAGGAAAAGAGGCCGTTCGTGAATATTGGAGAAAGGCATTGGATAAGTTTCCGGACCTTCATTTTGATCTGGTACGTTCCACAGCAGGAGTAGATTCAGTAGCATTATTTTATAAGTCGATTATGGATAAACATGCTGTTGAAGTCATGTTTTTTAATGAAGACGGAAAAATTAGTAAAATGTATGCTCATTATGACTAATGGGGAACATACGTAGAAATTGTCACTATTATTAACGATGAAAATTAATCTTAATCAAAATAAGAATTTAAAACTATTTAAAATCATTTCTGAAGCAGCAGAAAGGAATAACCAGTCCGTATATATTGTGGGCGGTTATGTACGGGACCTTCTGATGAACAGAAAAGCGTCTACGGATATCGACTTTGTAACGGAGCAAAGTGGTATTGAGCTTGCTCAAAATGTAGCTCAGGATATAGATCCTAAATTAAAAGTTTCCATATTCAAAACGTATGGAACAGCGATGATCAAGTATAAAGAACTTGAGCTTGAATTTGTGGGAGCAAGAAAGGAAAGCTATACAGAAAACAGCCGAAAGCCGGAAGTGGAAGGCGGAAGTCTGGAAGATGACCAGAAAAGAAGAGATTTTACCATCAACGCGATGGCTATATCTTTAAATAAAGATAATTTCGGAGAGCTTATTGATCCGTTCAATGGAATCGAAGATCTTGAAAAAGGAATTTTAAGAACACCGTTAGAACCTGCACAAACTTATTCTGATGATCCATTGAGAATGATGAGAGCGGTGCGTTTTGCTTCAACTTTAAATTTTAAAATTGAGGAAAATTCTTTGAAAGCAATCCAGCAGGAAGCAGAAAGAATTAAGATTGTCTCTATGGAAAGAATCATGGTAGAATTCAATAAAATCATGCTTTCTGAAAAACCGTCTATCGGACTGAGGCTGATGGAGCAAACCGGCCTTATGAAGCTGATTATTCCTGAACTGATAGAACTGAAAGGAGTGGAAGAAGTGGAGGGACAAACTCACAAAGATAATTTTTATCATACTTTAGAAGTTGTAGACAATATTTCTGTGAATACTGACAATCTTTGGCTTCGTTGGTCTGCCCTTCTCCATGATATTGGAAAGGCTCCAACAAAAAAGTTTGTAGAAGGAACAGGATGGACATTTCACGGACATGAATTTTTGGGTTCAAAAATGGTAAAAACACTTTTCCAAAGATTAAAACTGCCTTTGGGAAGTGACATGAAATATGTTCAGAAGATGGTGAAACTTTCATCAAGACCTATCGCGCTGATCACGGATGATGCTTCAGATTCTGCATTGAGAAGACTTTTATTTGATGCCGGAGAAAATCTTGAAGATCTTTTCACTCTTTGCAAGGCAGACATTACCACTAAAAACTCTAAGAAACAGGAGAAATTCAAAAGAAACTTTGAATATGTAGCGGTAAAGATCAAAGAAGTGGAAGAAAAAGATCAGGTAAGAAACTTTCAACCCCCAATTACCGGTGAAGAGATTATGGTAATGTTTAACCTTAAGCCAGGCCGTGAAATCGGAATCCTAAAAGAAAAAGTGAAAGAAGCTATTCTTGAAGGTGAAATTCCTAATGAAAAAGAGGAAGCTACAAAATTTGTGATCGCAGAAGCTGAAAAATTAGGTTTAACCCTATAATTCAATTGATATAAAATAAAAACCGGCGGGATGTTCCATCCCGCCGGTTTTTTGTTTCCTTAGGAAACAAAGCCGGCCGGTTTCTTCGAAACCGGCCGGAAAAAAACACAAATGATGAAAAAATAAAAAATTATTTTTTATATGTTGTAAAGTATTACGGGTTCAGGAATGTTCCATTAGTACCGATACCTCCTGTTTTAAAAGAACTGATCTGAGCACCTGTAACTGCTGAATATACTACCATTTCACTATCCTGTGTGAACTGCTTAACGTCTGATGCAAAAATCCTTCCATCAATAACATTAAATCCGTATAGTGTAAAGTAAGGGCCACCATCTGCAGCTGTTAATAATGGAGTTGCAGGAATTGCAGGTATAGCTAAACTCGTTGTATATACTTTATTTGCAGAGCTGAAGTAGATTTTATCGTTATCTATCTGAAGATTTGTAGCACTAGGAATTCCTGTTAGCGTAATTACTGGTGTAATAACTCCGGTACTTGAAATTTTATAGATATAAGAATCTGTAGCTGTTGAAGAAATTGTATAAACATTAGATTTGTATGATACCGTATTTCCGATCTGACCATTTGGAACTGTAATTTCAGTTTTAGCATCATTAGAAGTATTGATATAAGTAATCTTATTTCCATACCCTGATGAAGCATTCTGTACGAAAACGTTTCCACCTGCCTCTACTGTTTTATCAGAAACTTCAGTCATATTGATTTTACTTACAAATGAATAGTCAGAAGCTTTATATTTTGTAACGCTCTTTGTATTCGCAGTAAAGTTGGTATTTGCAACATAGATGAAGTTGTTAGCAAAAGTAATTCCTCTTGGATTATCTAGCTGAGCCGTAATTACCCCTAATTTCTTAAATGTATAACGGTCTACTACAACAATTTTATTAGAGTTATTCAATACAAGATAAGCTTTGTTTTCGTTAAGACCAATAGTCTGAAGAACATCACCCAGAATCTCTTTGTTGTTGTTATAACCATATACATCGTCTTGCTTCAGGCTTAAATTTCTTGTCACAAATGTTACCTTAGCTCCCTGACTGTTATAGTTTCCTTCATTAGAGATAAAATATCCGTTCTGATAAGTGATCGGAGAAACTTCAATTTCATCAGAACTGCTTGTACATGAAGAAATGTTAAACAATAACACTACTGCAAATAATACAGTTAAAAGTTTAGTTATTTTCATATTTACTCAATTTTAATTTTTAAAAATTTATTGCGGCATACACACTATAGTTTCTTTTGGGCAAAGGATAGAAAGAAACTGTTTTGTAGTATGTATTCGTTAGATTATTCACTTTGAATCCTAAGGTATATTTTTTTGCTAAAGTTGCAGAAACACCCATATTTAAAAGAAAATAAGGATCTATGGCATCTGATCTTTTTTCGTCACTTGTAGTGTAGGTAACACCATTCACCTGTCCTTGGGCAAAAAATTTAAAGAAACCATATTCGTAATCTATATTGGCTGCGCCTCTGTGCATAGGAACGTAAGGTCTCTGCATCTTCGTTTCTTTATCAATAGATTTTGCATAATAATACCCTGCATTCGCACGGATTTTATGGTTCCCCAGCTGTTTACTAAAAGACAGTTGAGATTCCAATCCGTAAGATTCAGATTTATTCACATTGTATGCCTGCCAGTACCCTAAAGCAGTCGGAAGCCAGACAATAAGATCTGTCACATTCATATAGTATGGAGATAAAGTAAGTTTAAAATCTCCCACTTTGAATTCATTCGTCATATCTAACTGAGTAGAAGTTTCCGGTCTTAGATCTTTATTTCCTCCCGGTTCATAATAAACATCATTGAAGGACGGAAATCTGAAATTTTTTGACACATTAAAGCTTACATCATACCATTTTGCAGCATTCCATTTCCCTGAGAATGAGTACATCAACGGAGAATTTATATCTTCCACAAAATCTTTCTTGAATCCACCCTCAAAACGAAGGTTTTTGGTTGCAAAATATCTTAATAATCCTGAAACAGAACCCATATTTCTGCTGACGCTGGATATTCCGTTTTGATATCCCTCTCCTTTATTAACCTGAAACTCTCCGATGATATTAAAATTCCACTTTGAATTCAGGAAATAATTAAAATCATTTTTAAAGATATAATTTTTCCCGGTTCCTCCACTTGATTTAGGTTGATTTAACGAACCGAAAAATTGAAAATTCTCTTCTGTATAAGCTGCTTTAAGGGAATTACTGAACTTTGTTTTGTTCCAGTCCCAGGAAAGAAGGCTTCTTACACTTTGAGTTTTATATTTCGTTTTTGTTCCCGTTTCTTCATACACGGGAAAACGCTGTGAAGAATCAAAAAACTGGCTCTGCCAAGAAACTTTATGATCGTTTGTAATTTTATAGGATGCTCCTACATTAAATGTTGTATTGTAATAACTCCCGTTTCTGTTGATATAGTTCAGGTCACTTACTTTATAATCATTTTCACTTACAGAATAATTTCCGGAGGCTTTGAAACTGAATCTATCATTGCTGTAAGATCCTTTTATAAAATTATTATAAGTATTAAAAGAAGCGACTTCAGAAAATAAAGAACCATGGAAACCTTTATTAAAGTCAAGCGTATTATTCAGGTGAATACTTCCTCCAATAGCACCACTTCCGTATATTACACTTCCTCCTCCAGCCTTTACACCAATCTGATCATATCCGAACAAGGCAATATTATTGATATCTCCCTGTCCCAGAAAATTGGAATTGATATTAATTCCATTCCATACAAAAGCAGTCTGCTGAGCAGTAGTTCCCCTGAAAGAAGGTGAAGAAACAGCACCACGGCCATTTTCTTTGATAAAAACCTGTGACTGAAATCTCAGAAGTTCAGAAAGATTACTGGAGTTTTTCTCAGCATCTTCTGCTGAAATTATTTTTACGGGATGAAAAAGTTTCACCCTATTCATCTGATTGTCGAAGACATAAACAGTATCGATGGCCTTCTCTTGTCCAAAAAGAAAACAGCCATACGATGAAAAAAGCAGTACTAAAGATCTTTTTATATCCATACTTTTTTACTTTTCCTCCGAAAGCAATATGTTTTTTAATTATAATTCCGGCAGGTCTCCTGACTTTCGCATTCTGCTCCTTCCCGTTATTAAACAGTGGCTTTTTGCAGAAACTTGAGTTGCGATTTACAGTTGCGGGGACAGTCCGGGAGTTACACCCGATTCCCTTTTCATTCCAAAATACTGGAAACCAAAATTTTTGCAAAGATAGTTTTTTATATGTATTTGCCAAAAATCAGGCTTTTCCTTAAAAACATTATCTTTTTTGATCTATAACAAAAAAGAACGGCCGCTTTCAATATTGAAAACAGCCATTCATCCCACTACTTTACTATTTATATATGTTATTTTTTTATAAATTTATAAGCCTCCTGTTGTACTCCTTTTACAGAATATTGCAAAATATAACCTCCTTTTGACAGGGATGAAACATCAATCTGCTCTTCTACATGATCAAATGATTTTACCTTTTGTCCAACCATATTATAAATTTCAGCTTTCTCTATTTTTCCTTTTCCTTTAAAATATAGAATATCAGTCACAGGATTAGGATAGATCCCCATATTGTTTTTCTCTTTTACAGCATCATTCACCGATAAGAATTCAGAAGTATCCAGATAAAAAGCAATTATCTGACCTGAAGCATTCGTCCCTGATCCGGCAATTTTCTTTCCGTCCTGTGAAATTGCTAAAGGAAGCCCCATCGTGACTCCATTGGTTGCAATTCCTAAAGATGCTGCATAATCATTCAGATTAATTCTTCCGGTAGCAAAGGTCCAGATAAAGCCTTCCCCTGACATAGGAGGTGCTCCAAATGCTCTGTAATATCCAATTACTTTTTTTCCATCAGCAGAAATTCCTGTTGCTCCTCCTTTGAAGCTGAAAGAAGCATTAGGATGGGTTATATAAGTAAGTCCACTTACCGCATTCCAGACATAAGGATTAGGATTTGCTGAGCCTATGATTGTATTTCCGTCTGCAGAAATTCCTCCTGCTTCCCCTACATTATTCCCATTATTATCTGTAATAAAACTTTCTACTCCATCCTGCCATTTTGCCCCACTTCTTGTTCCGGTTGGCTCATCCTGCCAACCTACAATTACTGTTCCTGCAGCATTGATTGCATTTGCTCTGGAGCTGCGTCCGGGAACCATACTTCCTAAATCTATTATTCCGCTTACCGCATCCCATTTCACAGCGTGTGCGTTCGCAGCAGTAAGAAACCCTAAACCTACGATCGTACTTCCATTGGTAGTCATGCCCCAGGTTGAACTCACACTGCCATCCCATCCAGTAGGAACAAGCCCACCTCTGTTTACCCAAGTGGAAGTAGCTACATCGTAGGTTGATATTTCATTAAATCCTGTTGCTGCATTTGTTATCGAGGACGAAATTTTAGTTCCGTCATTCGAAACAACAGTTCTACCAGCAGCCGGATAACCGTTTGATATAGAACCAATCTGTACAAGACCTCCCGCTGCGTTCCATTTATATATTCCTCCTGCACTTGTATGCATGCTTACGACTCCATTATCCGATACTGCCCCTACGTTATAATTTCCCAAACCTATTACAGTAAGCTGCGCCTCTGCAAAACCAAATTTCAGGAAAAGACAAGCCGTCAATATTTTCATTGACATTCTGTAAAAATTTTTCATATTTTATTATATTTAGCGTTCCGAATTGGTGAAAACAATATTAATACAATATTCAGCCTATCAAAAGAAATTGACTTTCATAATTCGTGAATTTTAAAAGAATTTAATTTTTAAAAACCTAATAAACAAACAGATACAAAACAACATTTTGAATATGGATTTTACCAGAATTATTCAAAAAAACACAAAAAACAAATTTTCAAGACAAAAATTATTTCAAACTTTACTGTTTATTTTCATTTTCTGCTCCCTTACTATCAAAGGACAGTCTGGTCCGGACTTTACTATTCTAGCCGATAAGGCATTTCTGAAGCTTTATCAGAATTCTGACGAATGCATCAGTTATACTCAGGGAATTCTTGTGAGCGATCAAAATGCCGAACACAAAATTGTACTTCAAAACATTATTTCACAAGCTTTTGCCATGAAGGGAGAATATGTACAATCTGTCAATATTTTTGCTCAAAAAGAAGAGCCTGATCAAAAAAACGATCTTTCTTATTTTATGCAGGTTTTCAGTGATTATAATCTTGCAGATCAGTATCAGAATCTGGGTTTGTACAACCAATCAAAAAGAATTATTTCTCATCTCTTGTCTGATCAAAAACTCCTTAAAAGCAGTAATCCGGCATTAAAAATCACCACTGCAAAACTGTATCAGCTCCAGGCATTGAACTCGGGAATCAACAGAAACTATCCTGAGGCTCTAAAAAATCTTGATCAAAGCAATCAATACCTCGGCGATAATAATGAAGAGAATAGAATTTTAAAAATCGAAAACAGAATTTTCAGATCTTCCTATCTGCTGAAACTAAATAAACAAACTGATTATAAAGAACTTATAGACAGTATTATTACAGATCTTGAACATCAGAAAAGCCAACCTTTTCTTTTAGGACTAGCCTATGAAAACCTCTCCCAATATTATTTTCTGAGACAGGATTATGCAATAGCTATTGAAAAACTGGAAGCAGGGCTTCAATTGATTGAAAATCTTTCTTTTAACAATTTAAAAATTAAAATCTACGAATCACTTTCCCGTAATTACTACGCACTACATAATGATGCAAAATACCATCAGTACAATAAACTTTACAATGATTTAAAAACAAAAACAGATTCCAGTTCAAAAGAAGGAATACGATATCTTGTGAAGCTTGTGGAAACAAATCAAAATAAAAATATTGAATTTCAGAAACATCTGCTTCTAAGATCTTCCTGGTCTTTAATCCTGATTATATTTTTGATCATTTTGGGTTTGCTTACTTATTTTTTACTCATGAAAAGTAAAAATAAAGACTTAAAAAAACAGTTTGATTTCTTTGAAAAACAGATCAGCAGAAAATCTCAACCAATCATTTTAAACAAAACAACTGCAGCGACAAAAGATTCCGCCACAACAAAAATATCCAGGGAAAAAGAAGATGAAATTCTCCAAAAGTTGGAAGAATTTGAAAAATCCGACCGGTTTTTGAATAAAAATATGTCTCTGTCTCTGCTTTCCTCTCAAATGGAAATCAATACAAAATATCTTTCTGAAATTATTAATAGTAAAGAAAAAAATTTCAACGGATATATTAACAAGCTTAGAATCAACCATATTGTACAGTTGCTAAGAACTGATTCTACTTTTCTTAATTATAAAGTAAGTTATCTGGCAGAATATTCAGGATTCTCATCACATAGTGCATTTACTACTGTTTTTAAGTCAGTTACGGGAATGTCTCCCAATTCCTATATTCAGGAAATCAGTAAAACAAAAGCCTTATGAAATCAATAGTAAAAATAATCCTGTTGCTGGTTGCCTTTTGTAATTGTATGAAAGCACAAAAGACACCTGACAGCGTCTTAATAAAAAAGGCGAAACTTGAAATTTACGATAACCCTGATCACACCATCAAAATCGGAGAACAATTATTAAAAAAATCTCATGATATCAAAACTTCCATTAATCTTTATATGCTGCTTTCAACGGCCAATATTGCCAAAAGAAATTTTGAAGAGTCTTTAAAATATATATTAAAAGCAAAAGAACTATCTCAGAAAACCAATGATCCCAGAAGTCAGGCGGGGGTTCTCATATCTGTTGCCATCCAATATCAGCAAATGGAGCTTTTCAACAAATGCCTGGAAACACTGAATGAGGCAGAACAGTATATTGCAAAAATTCCTGAAAAAAAACCTGAAAAATACATTGAAACCGCTGCAAGCTATGCAATAAGGGGAATGGTATATAAAAGCCAGTCAAATTCTGAAATTGCTTTGGAAAAATTTCTGATTTCTATACGAAATTACGAAAAGGTTCCCGTGAAAAGAACTACTTATTCCAATATGAGTGTGGTGTATTATAATATTGGATATTGTTATCTCAACCTTAATCAAATTGATAAAGCGCAGGAGGCTTTTCTCCAGTCTATTAATTATGCCCGTAAGAATTCTGCGAAAAGTCTGGAAGCATTCGCATTGAAAGGAATTGCTGAAATACACAAACAAAGACATGAAAATCAAACTGCAATAAACCTTTTACTAAAAGCTGAAGATCTTTCTAAAAATACCGGAGATATCATCCTGAATGAAGGCCTTTATAAAGAAATGGCTGAGAATTATCTTGCTATGGGACGACAGAATCTCTATCAGCAGTTTAATAAAAAACACATGGAAATGCGATTCAAAAGAAAGCAAAATGAACTGAAATCCATTAATCAGGTGATCGACAATCACAACAAGGAAACAGCTTTGAAAAATGAGAAGCTGAAATCTGATTATCTTTATATTAAAATGGCTTCAGTCCTTCTGGGATCTATTTTGATCGTTATTCTTTTATATTTTATTATCAAAATCAGAAACCAGAATAAGAAGTTTCACAAAGAGATTCAACAAATGATAAGGACATCATAAAAAAAACATTCCCCGTTGGGAATGTTTTTTTTATGATGTATAATTTTCAATTTATTTACCAATAACTTCGGTAATTGGATTTCCTACATTTCCACTTGGAAACTGGATTTTCAATAAAGAAGATACCGTAGGAGCAATATCTGTCATGTGATATTCTTTGTTACTTTCTCCCTGTTTCACTCCCCAACCCATAAAGATCAATGGAATATGAGAATCGTAAGAATTCCATACACTGTGCGTAGTTCCTGTTTTAGAATATGGTGGAAGCATAGAATCATGAGAAATTAACTGGATATCTCCACTTCTCTGTCTGTTGATTCCATTAATAATTCTTTGTTTGATTGGCTCCGGAATGCTTGCCTCCTGAACTTTGTCTACAGAAACAGCATATAAAACAGTAGGATCTTTCTCAATTTCTTTTACAGCAAAGTTTCTTACATCATCCAGTTCAAGCTTGTTGTCTGCTAATACTTTTCTGTCGAAATAAACCTGGTAGTTATCAATGGCATTAACCAGTTTATCTGCTCCGAATTTATCTTTCAGTTTCTGGTTCAGATTCTTTTCTGCATCTTCTCCGAAGAAACCAGTCGGAATTTTATGTTCTTTCAGGAATCCTACAGAGTGTGCTCCACCATGGTCAGCAGAAAGGAAAACAGTGTACTCCCCTTTTCCTACCTTTGAATCAAGATATTTGAAGAACTCTGCCAAATCCTGATCTAGTCTGATATAAACATCTTCTACTTCAATAGAATTCGGTCCGAATTTATGTCCTGCATAATCTGTAGATGCAAGGTTGATCGCTAAGAAGTCTGTGATATTATCTCCACCCAGTTTTTCACCTTCTACAGAAGCTTCTGCCAATTTTAATGTCAGAGTATTTCCGAAAGGTGTGTAACGGATATTGTCTTTTTTAGTCTGGTAATCTTTTGCTAAATTACTGTAAGGGAAAGTAGGTGTTTTTGCACTTCCCAGTAAACCTTCCCAAGGAGAATTGTCTGGTGCGCTTTCTGTATATTCGTTGATTGGAAGTAAAGTATTCCATCCGTTGGCTACTAATTTTTCAGGGAGATTCTGAGAGTTGAATGATTTTACCCACTGAGGAAGATCATTCATATACCATGTACTGGTAATGAAATTCCCCGTGCTGTCATCAAACCAGAAAGCTCCGTTTGGAGTATGGCCGGCAGGAAGAATAGAAGCACGGTCTTTCAAAGAAACACCGACAACTTTTCCCTGGAAGTTCGTTGCCAGTCTCAATTCGTCAGTTACTGTGGTAGACCAAAGATTTTTCGGAGAGTGGCTTCCCGTTTTTGTATTGGTAGTTCCTACTGGCTGAACGCTCTCATCCGCGGTACAATAAACTCCTTTACCTGTTTCTTTATCCGTCCAGTCGTTTCCTGCAATTCCATGAATAGCCGGTACAGATCCTGTATAGATACATGTATGTCCTAAAGCCGTAATGGTAGGAACATAAGGAATATGTACATTATTCAAAGAATATCCTGTATTCAAAAGTCTTTTAAAACCATCATTCCCATACTTACCGTAGAAACGGTACAAATAGTCCCAACGCATTTGGTCTACTACCAGACCTACTACTAATTTCGGTCTTTCCAGTTGAGTATTTCTGTTCTTCTGTGCATTGATTGTAACTACGGACAATAAAGTAGCTGCCGCAATTGAAATGTTCCTAAGCATCCAAGTAAATTTTTATTGTTGACAAATTTAAGGGTTTTGAAAGTTTTGGAGTATGAAATTTTATTTAAATTTGATTATTGTACAATTATCAATCAATCTTCTATGATTTTAGGCGTATACTGGTATTTCAAATTTCCGGATCATTTATATGACTTTCAGTTTTTCAAATTTTATCCCGGATATGGAGGACATGCTGATAATCCTGCTGAACTGGCAGCAAGAATTCGGGTTGAAAATACAGATGATTTTATCCATAAACTGGAAGCACTAAAATCAGATTTCAAGAAAGCATATTTACACCTGAATTTCGATGGAAATCAAATCATCATCAATATTGGAGACCATATGCTTTTTGATTTTCATTTTCAGTTTGCTAAAGAGATTGAAGAACTATTGATCCGTGAAAGTGCAATATTATTGGATGCCAGTCTTCCTTTTACCATTCAATCCAGCAAAAGCTATCCTCCGGAAAGATGGGAATTCAAAAATATAGAGCATCGTTTCATTCAGATGGTGGGTTCTGACTTCAAAAAAAGTAATGCAGAAAATTATGCAGCCAGAATCGATTGTAATCTGCCTTTACAGCATAAAAAAGAATTGATTGATGACCTGACCCAGATTTCCAGAGAAGAAAACCTTCATGCATTTTATTATAATGATTTTGATTTTAAAGATCATTGTAACCTGATGCTCTTTTTCACCAATGGGAGACAGAAGAAAGAAGCCATCCAAAAGGTTGACATCAATTCTTTTGGTAATAAAGTAAGACAACTTACCCAGAAATACCCTCTTCATTTCGGTCATTTCGGAAGTTTCAAAGAGTATCCTTTACATGGCCCTCATACTGTGTTGATAGCAGATGAGGAATATATTTTAAACAAAAAATAAAACCATTTTAATCCAATACTATGATTAAATTCAAATATGTCATTCTCTATGTAGAAGATGTAGAACAGTCTATGAACTTTTATAAAAACACCTTTGGTTCTGAAATAAAATTCATCACTCCCGAAAAAGATTATGGTGAACTCCTGACCGGAGAAACAAGTCTTTCATTCGCCTCTGTGAGCCTGGCCAATTCCAATATTAAAAAAGGATTTCTAACAGCAAAAACAGAAGGCCAACCTTTCGGAATGGAACTGGGGTTTACAACAGATAATGTAGAGGCTTTGGTAGAAAAAGCAATAAAAAACGGAGCTGTTCTCTATGAAGATATTGCCATAAAACCATGGGGACAAAAAACAGCTTATATTAAAGATACTAACAATTATCTGGTAGAAATTTGTACCGAAATTCAATAAAGTAAAAATATACAAGGGTGGAAATAAAAAAATTACAAAAACTAACCTCTAATCCGAGCCTGGATTGGGGACATAACGGGTATACAACAGACATAAGATATGTGGTTTCCTCTATTGAATTTGGAGGTTCTTTTGAGTTTATTTTAAAAGAGAAGTCTTTGCCTTATCACAAAATATGGGAAACGACTTCTGAAGATCTTGAAGAATTGAATACCCTTATTGAACAGGGAAATTCTTTCGGTGCTTTTGTTAATGAAAAACTTGCAGGCTGGATTATCTGTGAACAAAGAACATGGAATAACAGTTTTTATATTGAAAATATCCTGATCAACGAAAAATACAGAAGACAGGGAATCGGAATTATGTTGATTAAAAGTGCCATTAAAGAAGCCAGGAAATTGAATTGCAGAGTGATTGAACTGGAAACACAGAACACCAATTATCCTGCAATACAATTTTACAGAAGAATGGGATTCAATATTACCGGACTGAATACAAGATTGTATGAAAATGCAGAGGAAATCGCGCTTTTTATGACTTTAGATGTAGGGTAATTTTACCACATTGATTAAAACACTTGTCGGTGTGTTAATAATTTTATACATTAGTAATCAACAAATTAAAAATGATTACTATGAAAAATTTAAAAAAATTAAAGAGAAATCAGCTTGTGTTGATCAGTGGTGGAGATACTCCCTATGCATTATGTGATATGGATGGCAATTGTCCACCCACTATAGGTTCATACTATTGCAGTGGTGGTACCTGCTACAGAGTTTCAGACGGTGGCGGCGGTGACCCTGGATGCCCTGAACCTATGCGCCTGTGCCAGGAATGGGAAACAGGATGCGGATGTGTTTATATGTAAAAAATATTTGTTAGATAAAATTTTGTTGAGGGCGGTTTTACCGCTCTTTTTTTGTAATCAGCTCTGGCATTCATTAACTTGCATCTCGTAATAATACATCAAAGAATATCATTATGAAAACATTGATCTGGAAAGGAATATTTTATCAGTCTCTTGAATATTTTAATTTACAATCTGATGATAAAAACTATACGGTAGAATCAAAAATCATCGGTTGTCATGAAGATAAAATATATAGCATAGAATATAAAATTCATACTGATAAAGACTGGATTGTTCAGAGTTTTTTAATCGAATCTGAAATCAATAATAATAAAAGAACACTTACAGGAAAAAGAATCCAGGATCAATGGGAAATCAACAATGCTGTACATCCTGAATTCAATAATTTCACATTCATAGATATCTCACTTACGCCATTCACCAATACTTTACCGGTCAACAACTTAAAGCTTTCAGAAAACAGCTCTAAGAAGATTGATGTTATTTATATTGACGTTTTAAACCATCATATCAGACCTGTTCAGCAACAATACACCCGAACAACGGCTAATAAATACCTGTATGAAAATATAGAAAACGATTTTAAAGCAGAAATTTCAGTGGATGAAAAGGGATTAGTTACAAATTATCCAAGACTGTTTGAAAAGATTGCAGAACATTGAGACATAAAAAAATATCACAAGGGATGAGATAAAGCTGCGGTCCTTGTTTTCACAGCAAAAATACGATCCTCTTCCACCCAATATAACAAAACATAAAAATAAATATGGATGTTAATTTTTTAGGATTAATTGGTAATGTAATAAGGTTAATTTTTATTTTCAAACTTAACTATAAAAAACAACAGGAAGCATCTCAAAAAGATTTTGAAAAAGAAGAAAAAAAAGATATTACGGTAGGTTTTGTGGCTATAGTATTCATTATAATTATAGGGTATTACTATTTCAGTAATTAAATAATATTCAGCGTAATAAACAGTCCTTCATAATTGTTATAAGGATATGAAAACAATTACTCTCCTAGTCTTTTTTTTCGTCTCCCTGACTGTCATTTCAGCTCAGAATCATCACTCCGAAGGTTTTTATGAAACTTCAGATCATGTAAAGATCAAGTACAAGGTCTCCGGAAAAGGAGAAGCCTGCATTTATATTCCCGGCGGTCCCGGACAGGGCTATCCATCGTTTGAACTGATGGGTGGAAACCATCTGGAAAAAAACATGCAGATGATTTATATGGATCAGCGGGGTTCCGGAGAATCCGACACTTCTGAAAACTACCATCTTGATAAAATGATTCAGGATATAGAAGAATTGAGACAGCATCTCCAATTGAAAAAAATCTTTCTGCTCGCTCATTCTTTTGGTGGAATTATAGCCGTGAACTATGCAAAAAAATATCCTGAACATACCAAAGGACTTATCCTTTCTAATATCACGCTTCATTTTCTGAATGATGAATCTGTCAAGGAACAGATTGAATACGGAAACAGTCTTTTACAGGCAAAAAACAAAGCCATACCTAAAGACAGTCTTACCTCAGAACTTTCAAAAATAAGCAGTGCATTAAGGAAAAAAAGAATCGGATATAAATTTCTGACTGAAGATATTGAAACCATAAAAGAATCCGATAAGATTGATTCTCTCCATCCCCGCATTATCGACTTCGGAATGGCTGTTATTTCAAAACCTAAAGATTATCCTGAATATTATGCTGATTATACTCCAATTACAAAAGAGATTATTGTTCCTGTGCTTATCATTACGGGAAAAAAGGATAAAGCAGTGGGAACTCAGCATTATAAGACCTTCAGGTTTCCCAGTCAGAAAATAGTTTCCATTAATGGCGGGCATCTTTTGTATTATGAGAAAAATAAAGAATTTGTGAATACTGTCACTCGGTTTGTGAATACAACAAAGTGACATTCTATTGATAAGTCTATAATAATAAGGGTTTCAGCGCGGCCTCCATTATCAAAGTTCCTGTAAACCCTTCATCAGCTGTCTCTACCCACTTCCGAACTCCCTTTAGACAGTTGTATAAATCTCTTTAGCCACTTCATGAACTGGCTATAACCAGTTAAGAACGGCCTCCAGCCCCTTCATCAACGATCTCTACCCACTTATGTAACGGTCTGTATACCCTTCATTAACCCCCTGGAGGCACTTATCCAGGGGGTCTACCCCCTTACAGAACTATCTCTATCCCCATAAACAACCAGGTCTACCCCCTTGGGTAAGGGGGTAGAGGGAGTTATAGAAGGGGATATTGGAAGTTCAAAAAGTAGCTGCAGACCATTTTCAATAATTAGACTTGATTATGGTTTTCCGTAATGATTCAGATAAAGAATCTTTAATTTTGAAATATTAAAACTATAATTATGAAAACATGCTTCAATATACTTCTTATTGCGATAACTTTAATCTTTATTAATTGTACCAATAATAAAAAAGATTCTGACACAATATTGAACTCGGAAAAAGAAAGTAATAATATTACAACTACAGAAAAGTTAAAATATAATAATAGTAAAATAAAAAAATTGATAGTAAAAAAGAATTAAGAAATGATGGTAATTTTAATCAAATGACTCTTTTAGTAGTAAATAACAATATTAGTGTTGAACAGTTAAAAGTTTACTGCTCAAATGTTAAATCTAATTATACAGACGGATATTTCCAAATTTTAGTATTTTTTAAAAAGTCTAACAGTATAGCATTCCCAAACAACCCTCTAACTGGGCTTTACATGGAAGAAAAAGATTTGAAAAATATAAAAGCTATTTATACTATCAACAATATAAACGGATATAGCAAGTTAGATTACTATGAAAAAAATAATTGGGAGAGTATAGCCCAAACTGTTGAAATCAATTAATAAAATTTATTATAATGAAAAAAATATTTTTAATTCTTTCTTTTTGTGTGTTTGTCAGCTGCAATAATAATAAAAAAACTGAAACAAAAGATTCCAAAACTGAGATACAATCAAAAACAACAGGATCAGATCTAGAACAGCTGAAAACTGAATCGTCAAGACTAAGAGCTGGGGGTTCAATCAAAAGTGTTGAATTTGAAAATGGAAAAGCTACCATTTATTATGTAAAAAACTTTGCAGAATATAAGGAATTAAATCCACAGTCTAACTTAACCAAGAATGACTTAAAAGAATATTGGTCAAGTGGAAATGCTATTCAGAAAGCTATGATTGAAGGATCTGTAAGATTAATGAAAACTCTTAGCTTTATCAATGAAGTAGAAATTATACTTCCATTTGAAAACAATGTTTATAAAATTGATGTTAAAAAAGCTGAACTAGAAAAATTTACAGGAAAAGATTTTTCAGAAATCACAAAAAAATGGACTGAAAGTTTCATTGATCCTTATGTCTATGATAGTAAGGGCAGAGAAAAATTTTTCAACAAATTTGGTACTCAAGAATAGTACTTTTATTTAAGTAAATCATACTTTAATTCTTATTTTTCTTAATACTTCAATAGATTTTCAAAAACAACCCCGGCTGTTTCAAATGAAACAGCCGGGGTTTATCTATTTTAATTCCTGCTTAAAAAAAGCGGGCTATTATTAAAATTTAAGATCTCCATTCACCTCTCTAACTGCATTAGCAGCTTCAGCGAATTTCAATTGCTCTTCAGCAGTCAAAGTTACGTTTACAATTGATTCTACTCCGTTGGCTCCGATAATTGCTGGAACACCAAGGCAGATATCATTTTGTCCGTATTCTCCTTCAAGCATTAAAGAACAAGGGATCATTTTCTTCTGGTCACATGCAATAGCCTGAACCATTACAGACACTGCTGCACCTGGAGCATACCAAGCTGAAGTTCCTAATAATTTCGTAAGTGTAGCTCCTCCTACTTTAGTTTCTTCGATGACATATTTTTGTTGTTCATCACTCAAGAACTCAGTTACAGGAACACCATTTCTTGTTGCTTTGCTCAATAATGGAAGCATACCTGTATCACTGTGAGCAGCGATTACCATACCGTCAACATCAGAAATTGGAGCTTCCAATGCTTCAGCCAATCTGTATTTGAATCTTGCAGAGTCTAATGCACCACCCATTCCGATGATTTTGTGCTTAGGAAGACCTGAAGTTTTGTGTACAAGGTAAGCCATAGTATCCATTGGGTTAGAAACTACGATGATGATTACTTCCGGAGAATGTTTTACTAAGTTTTCAGTAACTTCTTTCACGATACCAGCGTTGATACCGATCAATTCTTCTCTCGTCATTCCAGGTTTTCTTGGAATCCCTGAAGTGATTACTGCTACATGAGAACCTGCAGTTTTGCTGTAATCTCCTGTTGTACCCGTAATTTTTGTATCAAATCCGTTAAGAGATGCTGTCTGCATCAAATCCATTGCTTTTCCTTCAGCAAACCCTTCTTTAATGTCTACCAAAACTACTTCTGAACAGAAGTTCTTCATTGCGATGTATTCTGCACAGCTTGCTCCTACAGCGCCTGCACCTACTACAGTTACTTTCATATTGTTACTTTTTAAAAATTATTTTTTGTTAGTTAAGTTTAAATTTGAAACTCCCCAAATTTAACAATTCCTGAAAAATTGAGCAATTTTTCAGGAATTTAATTAGAATTAAAATAAATTAGTTGACGTTCAGTAAAAACGTATATAGTTTTTTTGCACCGGAAAGCACTTCATTATAGTTTTCTTCCGCGACTTCTGTATCCAGAACTTCTTTGAAATTTTTCCACATTGGCCCCGTATTTTCCTGATAGCATCCGAAAAAATTGAAGGTAACCTCATCAAAACCCTCCGTTTTGGAAAGTTGCTTTGCAATTACATTTCCACCAAGGGTAGAACCTTCAATGACATACATTGCTCCAAGGGCTTCATGCTCATTATTGAACTCCAAAGGATGAGAAACTTCCTGATCTTCCAGGGAAAGACTTTTCAGGTCTTTTTCAATAAGGGAAAGTTTCTTTCTTTCTTCAAGCTGAAGTTTTTCTGCATACTTATCAGAAAGGCTGCTGAATATTTTGTCTTCGCTGTGAAGAAGCATCAGGTAATTGGTATGAATGATTTTTTTATAATCTTCTAACGTGAAAGTTTTGTTGAAAATCTTTTCAGAATTAAAAAGTTTTTCTGCTGCATCGTGATAATCTGCTGTATTCTGTTTAAGATATTCTGATACCATAAATAACGTTTTAAAAGTTTCTCAAATATAAGGCTTTTTGAACGTTAAAATAAAGGAAGTCCCTTCACTGTTGCTTTCAAAATCCACATTTCCACCCAATCTCTTCATGATGCGGTGTACAATAGACAACCCCACTCCATTTCCTTTAAACTTTTTAGCATTATCCATCCGGTTAAAGATTTTAAACATCTTATGTTTCTCCTCGGCAGGAATACCAATACCGTTGTCTGAAATTCTGTAAATAATGGTCTGCCCGTCATCTGATCCTTCAATTTCCACTTTCGGAAGATCTTTATGAGAGGAATATTTCACAGCATTGTTGATGATATTCAAAAATACTTGGTGAAGCATGGTTTTATCAGCCAATACATCCGGGCATTCTTTAATGATAACTTCACTGTTCGGACTGCCATAGGTCATCTTAGCGTTTTCGGAAATTTTCTCAATTGTATGAGCTGTTTTCAGGCTTTCAAGCTGGATTTCACTATGCTTGGCTCGACTCAATTGGAGTACATCGTGCATCATTTCCGCCATATTGTCGATTTCCTCAATAATTGAATTGATCTTGGTTTTACTTTTTTCAGCATCAGCTGTAAGATTTCCCAAAAGCATCTGAGCATTCAGCTTCATTACAGTCAGTGGTGTTCCCAGGTCATGGGAGATGGTGTAAGAAAAACTGTCAAGTTCTTCATTTACTTTTTTAAGCTCATCATTAAGCCTTTTGATGGCATTATAATTTTTATGGGAAGTTTCTAAGATCAAATCCCTTACAGCCTGCACTGCACTTATATTTCTGGAATTCCATCTTTTAGAATACCCTTTAATATTTTCTGTAAAAATACGGAATGAAGTTCTCGGTGATATCATGTGTTTTTCCTCTCCATTCTGAGAAAACACCTCTACTTTTTTCTCGGGATTTCCAGCCCAGTTGATATGTTCATCAAACTCTTTTCTGAACCAGATCAGCATTTCATTTTTATCTCTTTCAATAAAATAGATTGCAATTCCTGCCGCATTTTCCGTCAATTCAAGTTCTTTACCGTGATCTTTAAGGAAGCTTCTGCTTACATAGATTCGCTCATCAGTATTCCCAAGAGCCCATCCTGCAATTCTTCCTACTGTTTCAACATCAGGTGTACTGCCGTCTGTAATTATATTTTCATCCGAAACAATGGCAAGTCCGTCTGCTTCCGGTAAATTTCTGATCTCTTTTTTACATTCAATAAGAGAATCAAAGAGATGATTATGTTTTAAAAATTCCGTTTTCAGTTGAGATGTTTTCTCATTCAGTTCCAAACGGTAATTCAGTTCGCTTTTTGATTTAAAAGATGAATAGGCATTGGCAGCAAGTGTTGTAAAAATTCCGGCCTGTACTCTGTCTTCAAGATCAATATGTTTGGGTTCTACATTCTGGCAGGTAACCAATCCCCAAAGATGGTCATCAATAATAATGGAAACGCTGAAACTTGAAGCTGCTCCAGAATTTTTAAGATATTGTCCGTGAACCGGTGACATCCCTCTTGATGCTGAAAAAGTAAGATCAATACTCTCTGCTTTTTTGCTTAAAATAGGAACCGTATCCGCGTATACATTACTGAAAATTCTTTTTCTTTTTTTAAGATAAAGATCCCTTGCCTGCTTTGGAATATCAGACTCCGGGTAATGAAGCCCAAGGAAACTTTCCATGTTTTCATTCTTCTTTTCGGCAATTACTTTTCCGGAACCGTCCATCATGAATTTATAGACCATCATCCTATCATAGTTGATCACCTTTGAAAGCGTTTCCAGAAGATGATTCCAGAGTTCCTTTTCATTATCGATGATGTAAAAATTATCATATTTATTGGAAATTCGTTTACTAGGATTAATGATCACTTCTTCGAACTCCAGAAAGATATAAAGCTCACTTCTGAAAACAGAAAAATGATACTCTTTATCGTTGATAAAAATCTTATCGAAATAGGTTTCATTTTTACGTCTGGTAAACTTGTCCAGTGAAGTATAGATTTCTGAATCAATAATGTTCTGAAAACTTTCAGGAAAGTCGGTAATCTTTCTTCCGAATAGCTCTTCTGAACTTCCGACTTTAAATAAATCCGCAATATTCCTGCTAAAAAAAGTAATGGTATGGGACTCTGCATCAATGCCAATCAAATAACCAAAACTCTGAATAGAACCCGGAATATGGATAGGTTCTTCATGGCACTCTATAAAATTCATATATCTCTTCAGTCTATCTATCAAATATACTGTTTTTTCAAACAGCTTTCTTCTTTGTGGTATCTAATTTTAAAGCCTGCTCCACCAAGTATTTATGGGAGATTTCCAGCAAAAAAAGAATCAAAAACACATTAAAATATTCTTTATTTTTTCCCCTTTTTCATGTCAAATATCTAAAATATACGAAAAAAAATCCAATAATCAAGTTACGCACTCTTTAATCATGATTCATAACATGGATTACACATTATTAACCTTAATAATTGTTTTATTTAAACAAATTTCGCTAAATTTATATCACCAAATAATGAATATGATAAAAATTCATTGAATTATTCTCAATGAATTCTATATAAAATTTAAATTCAAATAATACTATTATGAAAAAGTTCCCATTAATTTTATTTTCTCTGGTCCTCTCTATAGGATTATGGAATCCTTCAGAAGCCTGTACAAGGGTGGTTTACAAAGGTCCCCAGAATACTGTTATTACAGCTCGTTCTATGGACTGGCGTGATGAAATCCCGGCCAATTTATGGGTTTTACCAAAAGGTATAGACCGTAACGGGCAGGTAGGTTCTAA
Source organism: Chryseobacterium indologenes (assembly GCF_002025665.1). GTDB lineage: Bacteria > Bacteroidota > Bacteroidia > Flavobacteriales > Weeksellaceae > Chryseobacterium > Chryseobacterium metallicongregator. The sequence continues at coordinate 3,919,857 of NZ_CP018786.1, forward strand.
ATCAGTAAAATGGACTGCCAAATACGGAAGCCTCGTCAGTACATCATGGGATATTGCATCATCAGACGGAATGAACGAAAAAGGATTGGTTGCTAATCTGCTTTGGCTGGGAGAATCCCAATACCCAAAATTCGATGGAAAAGGAAGTAAAAAAGGGATTGCCATCTCATTATGGGCACAATATTATCTTGATAATTTCGCCACCGTAAAAGAAGCTGTAGAACATTCACAAAAAGAACCGTTCGTGATTGTAAGTGATTATATTCCGGGAACAGAGAGATTTACTACCGTTCACCTTTCCATTTCCGATGCTTCAGGAGACAGCGCTGTCTTTGAATACATCAATGGAAAACTAGTGATCCATCACGATCCTTCTTACACGGTAATGACCAACTCTCCTATTTTTGAGGAACAGCTCGCTCTTAACAATTACTGGAAAGGGATTCCAGGAACAGTTATGCTTCCGGGAACCAACCGTGCTGCAGACCGCTTTGTGAGAGCTTCATACTACATCAATGCAATTCCGCAGACCGCAGATACCCGCACAGCAGTAGCCAGTGTTTTCAGCGTAATCAGAAACTGTTCTGTTCCTTACGGAATCACTTCTGCAACAGAACCTAATATTTCTTCTACAAGATGGCGTTCTGTTTCTGATCAGAAAAACCTCGTGTATTATTTTGAAACGGTTTTTACTCCCAATACTTTTTGGGTAGATCTTAAAGATTTTGATCTGAGTTCTAAAGGAAAAGTGATGAAACTGGATCTTAGCGATAACCGCACTTATAACGGAAAATCCAATGCAGAGTTTAAAGAATCTGCACCGTTCACATTCTTAGGATTAAAATAGATATTTCGCCACAAAAAATGCTCACGCTTAGTAAACAATGCTCTAAGTATGCCCCATTATGATTTTATGAAATACTAAAAACGAGTTGGATAAGCAGTTGTGGTAAAATAGATTTCACAATAAAAAAACAAAAATAGATATGGCCTTTTTTTCGATTAAAAAGAAAAGCCTGATCCTGTGCATGCTTGCCTGTGGGTTATCAGCTTATGCGCAAAATCAGGATTCTCTGAAAACCACAGCTCCTCCAAAGGAAGAAGACAATGTAAAATATCCGCAGCTGCAGATCAAAGGCCTTTTTCAGGCACGTTATCTTGTAGGAATGAGTAAAGATGTTGATGTAAACGGGCTTCATCATACCGATGGCTCCGGAACTGATAATAATTTCATGCTCAAATACATGAGGGTTCAGGTTCGGGCACAGATCAGTAAACGTACGGAAGTTGTTGTCTTGGCTAACCTTGCCGATTTTAAAAATGACCCAAAAAGCAGAGTTCTTGAAAACGCTTATCTGAAGTATACCTTCAATCCTAAATTAGCCATTACTGTAGGACAGTTCAGACCTTGGTTCGGTATTGAAGAGACCTATCCCATTGATATTATCAAATCTCTAGACTGGTCCAATCAATATACGGAATTTGGGAAACTGGGCTGGACAAGTTTCCAGATCGGAATGTCTGCCACAGGACAGCTTCAACTCGGGGAAATTCCCTTCCAATATGCTGTTTCAGTAGTCAACGGAAATGGAAAGAATCAGATTAATGATAATGACAACGGAAAACAATATTCTACCCGTCTGGTTTTCGGATTATCTAAAAAATACCATTTCAATGTAGGACTGAATGGAGGTACCGGAGAAGTTTTCAGCAAAAAAGTATATGCGCTGGGTGTAGATCTGAGTTCATTGATCGAGTTTGATTCAAAATGGAGTCTTGACATGCAGCTGGAAGCCAAACAGGCAACTAACCACGTTCTGTACAACTCCATTGCACCGGAATTACGTCCTGAAAATCCCGATCAGTATTTGGTACGAGGAGCCTACTTCCTGCCGAATCTGAGATACGAGATCAACCACAAAAATCTCAGCGCCTTCGAATTGTCATGCCGTTACGAATATCTTGACACCAATTTCAGAATGGCTTCTAACCCAAGACAAACCATTACCCCAATGTTCGGATTGGAATTCCTGAAAAATTATGGAGCAAGAATTCAGCTGGGAGTGCAATTTGACCGCTACAAATATCAGGTGGAAAACACCTCACAATACAACAACAATCTATTTATAGTGCAAGTTCAGAGTAGATTTTAAGATTAAATAGTTAGTATCATGAAAGAAATTAATATCAAAAACGTAGCGATCACATTTGTTGTTGCGTTAATTATATGGTTCATCCCTGCTCCGGAGGGTGTAGCCGAGAATGCCTGGCATCTGTTTGCCATCTTTGCGGCAACTATTTTAGGGATCATTCTTAAAGCGGCTCCAATGGGTACAATGTGTATGATGGCTATTGGTTTTACAGCCCTTACACAGGTAGTTGCTCCGGGAGATGCCGGAAAATCCATTACCAAAGCTCTTTCCGGTTTTGGAGACAAAGTAATCTGGCTGATCGGGATTTCATTCTTTATTGCCAGAGGATTTATCAAAACAGGACTTGGAAACCGTATCGCCTTTTTATTCATCAGAGTCTTTGGTAAAAGTTCACTGGGACTTGCTTACGGATTAGGACTTGCCGATGTTTGTCTGGCACCTGCTATTCCGAGTAATACAGCAAGAGGTGGTGGGATTATCTACCCGATCATGAAATCTATGGCGATAAGCTTTGATTCCGTTCCTGAAAAACCGGAAACCCATAGAAAACTAGGATCATTCCTGACTTTGAACAGCTATTATATGAACCTCATCGCTTCTTCTATGTTCCTTACCGGGACAGCCAGTAACCCGATGTGTCAGAAGTTTGCAGCCAATCTTGGGATTGATATTACCTGGATGTCATGGGCTGCGGCAGGTTTCATTCCGGGTGCGGTAGCATTCTTTGTCGTTCCTTTGGTATTGTACAAATTATATCCGCCTGAATTGAAAAAAACAGGGGATGCTCCGAAAATGGCAGCTCAGAAATTAAAAGAAATGGGACCTATCTCAAGAAATGAATGGTTGATGCTTCTGGCATTCTTCATTCTGTTAGCACTTTGGATATTTGGAGGAGCACTTTCTATTGATGCCACTACAACAGCATTTATCGGATTAACATTATTGCTGTTAACTTCAGTATTAACCTGGGAAGATGTAAAAGGAGAAAAAGGAGCATGGGATACTATCGTTTGGTTCGCCGTACTGGTGATGATGGCAAGCTCTTTAAATGAATTAGGTTTCATTGGATGGTTCAGTAACCTTATCAAAGTACAAATTGGAGGTTTGAGCTGGCAGGTAGCCTTCCCGGTTATCATCATCGTATATTTCTTCAGTCACTATATTTTTGCAAGTGCTACCGCTCACGTAGCTGCTATGTATGCTGCCTTGCTGGGTGTAGGTGTTTCTTTGGGAATTCCTCCAATGTTACTGGCAATGATGCTTGGTTTCATGGGTTCTATTTATGGAGTACTTACCCATTATGGCCACGGTCCGGCACCGGTATTCTTCGGAAGTGGATATGTAGATCTCAAAGCCTGGTGGGTAAGAGGTCTTGAAATAGGAATCGTCCTATTGATCATTTATATGGTTGTAGGAGGATTGTGGATGAAAGTCTTAGGATATTATTAATCAATAAATCAAAAATATGTTATCAACACTGTCAAGAAAAATGCTGATGTGCCTTACAGGACTCTTTTTGGGATTCTTCCTGTTGATTCATTTCCTTGGAAATCTTCAGCTTTTTCTTCCACAAGAACAGGCACACCTGCAGTTTAATGCTTATTCGCATTTTTTATCAGGAAATATCATTATCAAAATAGTTTCTTATGTTTTGTATGCCAGTATCATTCTGCATGCTGTAGACGGGCTTATTATTACTTTAAAAAATAAAAAGTCAGGAGGAGGTTATCAAACGGACAGACGTGGAAGAGCCAGCAAATGGGCTTCCAGAAATATGGGAATCCTCGGAACATTCATTCTGATTTTCCTGGTGATCCATTTCCAGAACTTCTGGTATATCTATAAATTCGGAAATCCTCCTTTGGATGAAAACGGAAATAAAGATCTCTACATTCTGGTAGTGAATGTCTTTAAAGAATGGTGGTATGTTATCATTTATGTACTGTCAATGATTGCTTTATGCTATCACCTGATCCATGGGATACATAGTGCGGTAAGAACGCTGGGATTATATCATCCTAAGTTTGTACAATGGTTCAAAACTATCGGGATTGCCTATTCAATCATTATCTGTGTAGGTTTTGCATTGATGCCGGTGTATGTATTCTTTACTTATCATTAAAAGGAACGATCATGATTTTAGATTCAAAAATACCACAAGGCCCATTAGAACATAAATGGGAAAATTATAAAAAGAAAGCAAGGCTCGTTAACCCTGCCAACCGTAAAAAGCTGGATGTGATTATTGTAGGAACAGGTCTGGCGGGAAGCTCAATCGCAGCTTCTTTGGGAGAAATGGGATATAATGTCAAATCATTCTGTTTTCAGGACAGCCCGAGAAGAGCGCACTCTGTGGCAGCACAAGGAGGCGTAAATGCAGCAAAAAACTATAAAAACGATGGTGACAGCGTATACAGAATGTTTGTAGACACGCTAAAAGGAGGAGATTTCAGAGCCCGTGAAGCCAATGTATACCGTATGGCAGAATGTTCTCTGAACCTTATTGACCAGGCTGTAGCTCAGGGCGTACCTTTCGGTCGGGAATACGGTGGATATCTGAACAACCGATCCTTCGGAGGAGTTCAGGTAAGCCGTACTTTCTATGCGAGAGGACAAACGGGACAGCAGCTACTTCTTGGTGCCTACCAGGCTTTAATGCGACAGGTCGGAAAAGGTTCTGTACAGTTATTTTCAAGACATGAAATGCTGGATCTGGTTACCGTTGACGGGAAAGCCAGAGGAATTATCGTTAGGAATTTAGATACAGGAGACATTGAAAGACATGCAGCACACGCTGTAATATTGGCAACAGGTGGTTACGGAAAAATCTATTATCTGTCTACTCTTGCGATGGGATGTAACGGTTCTGCAATCTGGCGGGCTCATAAAAAAGGAGCTTTAATGGCTTCCCCAAGCTGGATTCAGGTACACCCTACTTCCCTTCCGCAATCCGGAGATTATCAGTCGAAACTGACCTTAATGTCTGAATCATTACGTAATGACGGAAGAATCTGGGTTCCGTTGAAAGAAGGTGAAAACAGACTACCCAATGATATTCCGGAAACGGAAAGGGATTATTATCTTGAAAGAAGATACCCTGCTTTCGGAAATCTTGCGCCAAGGGATATTTCTTCCCGCGCGGCAAAGGAAAGAATTGATGCAGGTTTCGGAATCGGACCTTTGAAAAATGCAGTATATCTCGATTTTTCAAAAGCAATACAGGAACAGGGAAAAGATAAGATTAAGGAAAAATATGGAAACTTATTTGATATGTATCTTAAAATAACAGGATATGATGCGTATAAAGAACCTATGATGATCTCTCCTTCTGCTCACTTTTCAATGGGTGGACTTTGGGTAGATTATGAACTGATGACCACTGTTCCGGGACTTTTTGCTTTAGGTGAGGCTAATTTTGCCGATCATGGTGCCAACAGATTAGGCGCAAACTCTCTTTTACAGGCTTCAGTAGACGGATATTTCATTGCTCCTTATACAATTGCCAATTATCTGGCCGATGAAATTCATACCGGAAAAATTTCACCGGATACTCCGGAATTTGAACAGGCTGAACAAGCAGTGAAAGAACAGATTCAGGACTTTATGAACATCAAAGGAACCAAAACCGTTGATTATTTCCACAAAACATTAGGAAAACTCCTGTACGATTATTGCGGGCTGGCCAGAAACGAAGAAGGATTGAAATATGCCATTCAGGAGATCAGAAAACTGAAACAGGAATTCTACAAAGACGTAAGAGTTTCCGGACAGGGAGATAAAATGAATACCGAGCTGGAAAAAGCAGGCCGTGTTGCCGATTATTTCGAAATCGGTGAACTGATGTGCTATGATGCATTAACCCGTAACGAATCCTGCGGAGCTCATTTCCGGGAAGAGTTCCAGACACCGGATGGAGAAGCTATGAGAAATGATACCGAATATCAGTTTATCTCTGCCTGGGCATGGACAGGTGAAAATGGCGAGCCAGCATTGATTAAAGAGCCTTTAATCTTTGAAGAGATTCAGCCAACGGTAAGAAGTTACAAATAAAAAACAGAAAATTATGGATTTACATCTTAAGATATGGAGACAGAAAGATAGAAAAAGTGAAGGAAAACTCGTCGGTTATGACCTGAAAGGATTGAATTCCCATATGTCTTTCTTAGAAATGCTGGATACCCTGAATGAAAAACTGATCACTGAGGGAGATGAACCTGTAGAATTTGATCACGACTGCCGTGAAGGAATCTGTGGACAGTGTGGCATGATGATTAACGGTATTGCCCATGGTCCTTTGAAAAATACAACGACCTGCCAGCTTCATTTAAGGTCTTTTAAAGATGGGGAAACGATTTTGATAGAACCATTCCGGGCTGAAGCATTCCCTGTGAAAAAAGATTTAAAAGTAGATCGTTCTGCTTTTGACAGAATTATATCTTCAGGAGGTTTTGTATCTGTAAATACCGGACAGGCTCCTGATGCAACGGCTATTCCGGTGACTCACCAAACGGCTGAAGAAGCTTTTGATTCTGCAGCATGTATCGGATGTGGAGCTTGTGTGGCTACCTGTAAAAATGGTAGTGCCGCCCTATTTACCTCTGCGAAGATTACCCACATGGCACTTCTTCCTCAAGGGAAAGAAGAACGAAGTAAAAGAGTGTTGGATATGATTGCACAAATGGACACAGAATTATTTGGGCACTGCTCCAATACGGAAGCCTGTGAAGTGGAATGTCCTCAGGGAATTTCCGTACTCAATATCGCCAGAATGAATTTTGAGTATAACAGAGCTTTGTTTTTCAGAAAGAAAAATTAAATGAGCCGAAAGTCGAAATGATACTATTTAAAAGGACGAATTTGCTTATTGACAAATTCGTCCTTTTTGTTTTTCTTTAAAATTTACATTCCTATGCATCTATCATCGCTACTACTCTCGCCGGAGCTGCAGATCCTCCAACAATTTTAAGAGGAAATACACAGATCTTAAATCCGGACGGAGGCAATGCTCCAAGATTGGTAAGCTGCTCGATGTGTAAATATTCTTTCTCAATTCCTACGCGGTGGCCTTCCCAGAAGAATTCGGGATCATTCAGTTCTTTGGCTTTTTGAGCCATATATTTTAATGGAAGATCCCAGCCCCACTGATCAATTCCCATTACTTTTACGCCCTGATCAATCAGCCATTCTGTAGCTTCTTTGCTCATTCCTGTTCCCTTTTCTACAAAATCAGGAGTTCCCATCAGCTTATCATGATCAGTTCTGATCAGTACAATATTTCCTTCCTGGATGGTGATTCCGTTTTTATTCAGATCATTTTTAAGATCATCTACAGTGATGGCTACAAAATCTTCTTTATGAGTACAGTCGATCACAATTCCTTCTCCATAACACCACTCCAATGGAATCTGGTCTATTGTTTTAGCAGGTTTCCCTTCTACAACAGGCCCATAATGCCATGGAGCATCAATATGAGTGGTGGCATGAAGTCCCATATTTTTGATGGTATCATCTGCCCAACCCGTCCAGTTTTTAGGAAAAAGTCTTGAAGGAAGTCTCAGTGCCAGACGAATCAGCCAATGTGATTTCCGGTGTGCTTTATGTTTGATTTTCACCCGCATGAACCATGGGTCTCCTGCATTATACTGAATGGGTTTTGTTAAATCGACAAGTGTTGTTTTCATATGATTTAGGTAAGGAGGCAAAGGTAATGAATAAGGTAAAAAGACGAATAGAAATTAACAAACGAAAAAAGTTTAGCCATCACTAATCTTTTTCTAATTCTATCGGGTTTTCATATCTTTTGTTTTCTTCTCTTTCTTTTTGTCTTTGCCGTATCATTTCTTGACCTTGTATAATAGTGGTTTCAGAACTTTGAAGTACACCCATTAAATTGGCATTAGCATCTTTTACCGCTTTTTCAAATTTCGGTCGAGTTGTCTCAAAAGCTTCATGATATCGATTTTCATTTACCTTAATTAATTTGTCTTTTAATTGAGATGCATTGATAGATTTTACAAGCTCAAAATCATACTCTTCTTTATCATCTGTTATTTTAACAATCAGTCCTGGTAATCCACTAAATTTATATGGGCCATAGGGTAAAGGAATTTCGGGAGAATACCAGGCGATCCAATTTCGTCCCTTAAAGGTAACTTCCGCTTTTTTACAATTAATTGTGTTTATTATTTTTGTGTCATTACTCAATTTCCAATTTTTAATGATCGGTTCTTTATAGCTAAGTATTGACATTCCAACTAAGTTAAAATACTGTATATTTTCATTTGATTGTATTATGGTAAAGGAAAATTTTGTTTTTGGAATGGATACTCCTTTTGAGCTTAACAGTTTTGCTCCATTTTCTAAAGTTTTTATTGGAAGTGCTTGGAATACTGAATCTCTTTTCAGTGATTGAATACTTGCAAAAAAAGCACGTTCATTACCTATCAGTAATGAAAAAAATTCTTCATGTTTATAATCAGGAGTTAATGTATTCAATTTAGCTTTTAATAAATAGGTAAACTCACCACGCAGAGTATCTCTTTTATGTAATTGAGAGAAAAATAAGACACTAAAAAATAAGGCTAATAATTGAAATAATTTTTTATAGTAATCCATAGAGTTATTTTTGATTACAAAAAAATACACTTATAACTTTATAAGGTCATAAGTGCAAATAATTAATATGAAACAAATATTAATTACAGTAATTTGCTTCAAGATTTGCAAGCCACTGATTTGCTTGTTCAGCAGTCCAATCTTGTGTTGTAGTAGCAGTCTGACCACAAAATTCTGCAATCCACACCTGTTTAATACCTCCTTTTACAGTTTTTAAGGTCTTCACGAGTCAATTTTTTAATTTTTTTCATAAAATATGTTTTTTTTGGTTAGATCACAAATATATACAACGAACTCTTATCCACAGCATATCTTTTATTATGTTAAGTAGCTATTTATCTGAGTAAAACATATTTTTCACTTAAAGATTTTCCGTATAAAACTGAATGGGTTTTATCATATTAGTTAAACAAAAAAGCATTTATTAAAAATAATGCTTTTGGGTATTTTTTTATATGTTAAATAATTAATTTCAAACAGAGATTTTTAGAGGTAAAGTATAAAGGTTCTTTAATTATTTTGATGAATCATTATCCTTTTGTTTTGTTCCTTTGTTTTTAAATTCCTTTAGGAATCATAATTTTCTTCGGATCGTTCTCATCATACATGATCTCAATGTTACCATATTTAGGGACAGAAGAAAGATTTAAAAGGCTTACAACTTTCTTAAAGACTGCAATATGTTCAGTTCCTCTGAAATCTTTAAAACTCACCTGAAACATGATCTGCGGCTGATCATTTACCATAAGACCAGTCTGGCTTACACTAATGATATTGGCTTCCGCATTTCTTCCTGAGAAGAGGATCCGTTCTTCTTTCTTATTTTTAAAAAGCTTACTGATCAGCAATTGGAAAACCAATATATAAATCAGAGTCATCACTCCACTGAAAATAATCGGGTGCATGAAGGTCAGAAACCTCCAGCCAAAATCGAAGGATTCCCGCATGTAGAAATAATAATATAATCCAGTCACATAAGCAATTAAGAATACAATGAATGCAACTCTTAAAATGATTCCAAAGGAATTAAAACCAACTTTCTGGTCGCTTAAAATAAAATAGGGTTCCTGTGACACTTTAGGATTCAGCAATACTTTCACCTTATTTCCGACAGCAAATCTTTTTTCCTGTGGTTTGGAATCGTGAAACATCATTTGATGTTCAATTAATGTATTTCTAAGATTAGGAAATGAAAGAACGATCTGAATGACATTCATATTGGTTTTCGGAATATATTTCAGAAGTTTATAATCAATGATTTGTCCTTCTCTCGGAATTCCGTTCCTAAGTATAGACTGGATGGTACTTTTCTCCTTAAAGGTTTTGATGAAAAGAATATTAATAAAGAAGGCAATCACATACATCCATATGAGCAAAGAAAAACCGAGATACCCATAGCTCACGGCTAATGAATTTCTCGGTTCTGTTGCAAGTTCCTCCCCCATCATATAAATGAAAATCGGAAAAGGAGCACAGAAAAAAAAGAAAAAAGCTCCCCAGAAAATGATCATAAATTTCATAACTGTTATTTTGTGTGGTCTGATAAAGTTATGATATTATAATGGAATGGCCGAGTTCTTTTTACACCTCTTTTTCAAAATAAAGTCTGTAATATTTTCCTTTATCATCTTCACCCATTTCGATTTTCTGTCGGTCTCCGTGGATGTAGATATGAAAGTTTTTATCTAATTTAATGATACTTTTGAAGTGTCTTTGTGTCTTTTTTACCGCTGCTTCACTAATCGGAAATTCTTCAGCGATATTCACCTGCATATCCTGCTCGTAATCTGTTTTAAAGTTCACGAAACTTTCAATCACATGTTCGTCACCCAATACTTCACTGGCAAATTCATCCAGCTTAAATTCTTCTTTTTCTTTGAAGAAATTGATAGACTTATTCAGGAAATCTGCCTGATCTGCTTTGGAAACTTCAAATTCCTGAGGAAGCTGTTTTGTGATATAATCTTTATACACCATCAAAGCTTCCTGTGTGTGGAAATATTCATCATCACGCTGTTTTACTTTCAGGAAATCTTCGAACCAGTAATACATATCTCCGTTTTTGTTGTTGTCAACCACAGAAAGTACATATCCTGTTTCTTTATTATTGTTGTAAATCAAAGCCGCTTTATCAATTTTAGATAACCCGATTCCCTGATCTTTTTCAATATCAAATGTTTCTTCAGCAGGATTGATTTTCAGGAAAGATTCTCTCTTTTCTGTTTTAAAAATCCCGATTTTATCCACTTTATCCGGACGGTCGCTTTCATCCTCAAAAAGAACAATGAAAAGCTCTCCACTCTGAACTCTTGGATTTTCTGCCGCTTCGAAAAGATGTTTTGCAATATTCTCAGATTCCCAGATGAATTTTGCTTTGTCATCAAAAATTTCTGATACAGCACTATACACCGGATTATTGACCAGGTAAGTATCACTGTAAAAATGGAAGGTTTCTTCCGATTTAAAAGAACCTAAAAAGTAGTCTTCAAGCATTTCTGCCATTCCTTCTTCCAGCTTCAATTCCTCCTGGGAAAGTGTCAGCGAATCTCCGTTGATCTTATTTCCGACTCTGTGTACTATTATTTTTGAAAACATTTTTCTGAATATTTGGACTGCAAAGATATTCATTCTTATCCTTACTGCGAAACTTAAAAAATGTCATTTTATACTACTCTCTTTGACCACCCCGTCAAAAATTCTTTGAATTTTCGCCACCTCTCCAAAGGAAGGGAATTCTCAGTCTCTCATTTGTAATGGCAGGTAACATAAGTTTTTGTCTTTTATTTTCATATTGATAAAAACCTTATCATTTTGACAGGCTTTTTTGTTTTAAAAATTCAAACACAAAATCACAACTAATTATATATCAACATCTTAATTAAATTCCATTTTCAACGGAATATCATTGGCATCATCATTTGAAAACATAGAAAAATGGACTTAAAAACATTAAACAGAATCGACAAGCTCAGAAGATTAAAAAGCAGAGGACCAGCGACTCCAAAGTGGCTTAAGCCTTATCATATGCTTTTTATTGCTTTTTTAACCATTTTCATCTTTGGTGCTATCATCAAAATGCTTGAACACAATCACAATTAAAATATAATACGATGAACTATTTACAAGCCGTAAAGGAAATCACCGATGTGGTTCCCGATTTTGAAAAAGAAATAAAAGAAATTAAAATTCAAAACTCATACAGCATTATCCGGACGTTTACGGAACGTATTAAAAATATGATCCGCCAGAATGACAGAAATCTACTGTTCAGAAGTTTACAGAAAATGGACAAAATATACACTGACGGAGATACAGTATTAAAGAATGCTATTGAAACTACTTTTATCTATTCGCTGGACAATTGTACTGCCTTCTGCACTGAGGAATACAGAAAAGTGATTTTTAGTCACATTTCTGCCAACCTTCAGAAGGTGTATTCGAGACAAATTTACAGTCACGGCATATAAAGGTTTTGTTACATTTTTTATCTGTTTCATTACAAAGTGTTTAAATTAAACAAAAATCAAAATAACTCACAGTCAATAGATTATGAAAAATAAAATCAGAAGGATTTCAGATTGGAAAACCTGGAAAACTACGACTAACAGACACAATGCAGAGATATTACTCACTCACATCGCTGTGATAGTCGGTGTATTCATTTTTGCAGCCTGTCTTTAAATTTTGGTATACATTTAGCTGCAATATAAAGTGTTTGAAAAATTCTTAATTATGATGAAAGTACAAATGCAAACTATTAATCAAAAAATAGCTGTTGAATACTTAAAATTTTTCTATCCGCCACTTCGCAATGAGATCACACAGTTGTCTGTACAGGACAATTTCGCTGGGGTCATGCAGGCTACCGTGAATTATCTGAAGAACCTGTTGCAGGAATCTAAGATCAATATCATTGCCCATCATATCAAGCTGATGGACTGGATCTACAGAAACGGGAATTCTTATGTAAGAACCATGATTGAAAACCTTTTTGTAAGATCTTTCGAAAGTTTTAAAAAACATGCCAAAATCCAACATTGGAAACTTCTTTACCAATATATGCCTGTAAGCTTCCAGATCATTTATAATGAACAAAAGAAGCAGGATCAGATGTATTTTGGGAAATAAATGAAATTAAAAGACGAAAAAGCGAATCTATCAATTTGCTCTTTCGTCTTTTTACTTTTTAGCCCTGTTAAAGGGAAGTTTCACCCTATTCTATTTCACCAATCCGTGTAAAAGGTCTATTTTTGCAAAAAGTACCGATGAAATACCCATTTTATATTGCGATGCTATCATTATCGCTGATCTCATGTGAGAATAATGACAGTACGATTGATGATCCGAGACCTGTTGATAAAAATGTTTACCAGTTTCAATTTAAAAGCTATACTGTAAAAAATACAGTTTTGTATCAGGGGGCAAAAGGAGAAAAATCTACTCCGGATGAATCTTACCTCAACAATTATTGGAGTCTCTATCAGGAACCTGCCTGGGAAAAAATAAGCATTGATCTTAAAAACAAGATCATCAAATTATTATCAGAAAACTCATCTACAGATTTTACTTACAGTTTTACCATTGCGAATGATTCTGTACTAATCAAAGAGAATAACAATAGTAAGCCAAGTTATATTGGTGATTTCAATAAAAACACCTCTTCATTCACGTTAAAAAGAACGTACAGATACGTTAAAAAAGTTCCCCGAGATGACAATGACGCCCTATTAATTACTAAAAGTGCTCATTTTGGAACCACTCAATACGAAAATATTTTTGTCAATATATTTTCCACTCCTTCTGAAATGATCAAAACAGGAGATCAGGTTTTATGGACCAATATTGAATATTCTTATAAAGAATTGTAGTTACATCCTCATTTCTTAATTATTAAACTAAAAAAACTTCCTGCCTCACTACGATCCAGGAAGTTTTCATTATAAACATTCTATAATAATATATGTCAAAGATCGTTTAGTGATAAACCATACCATGAAAATAAAATTTTCACTATTCTTTCTGTTTTCACTATACTTAATGAATGCCCAGATTTCCGGCCAGCTAAAACAACTCATCGACCCTATTGATAAAGAATATTTTGACTTAATAATTAAAGAGGATTATAATACAGAAAGGTATTCCAAATTATCCGAAATGTATAATGAGATTGATAAAACAGCAACCAATGATGAACTGTTTTATTTGGCAGTTACCGGAAGTACTTTTATAAGAATCAATGCAATATCTTCTCTTATAGATAAAAATGACAAAAGGATTGTAGATTTATATCGTTATTATTCCAAGTTTACCTTGATCTATTATCAGAAAATGGGATGCGTGGTTACAGCTCAGGATATGGCATTAAGCAATATACGGGGAAAGATTATGAATAAAATTAAATATTATGAACTGTATAAGCATATGAAAACGCAAAAAAATTGGGAACTCCTTTTTTCCAATGAAGAAATTGAATACTATGAAAAATTCAATGTGAGTGATTTTAAATTGTATGTAAAAGCATTTGATGAAATCGACAAAAAATTTATTCCCGAAAGAATAGAAACCAATGATTCTATCAAAGAAATATGGAAAGATAACAAACTTCAGGTACCTTCATTATAAAAATAAATCCCAGGTAATATTCCCGGGATTTTATTTTTTATTTCTTCACAAACACTTTCTCTATAATCTGTGACTCTTCATTACTTAGTTTTGAGGCTTTCCCCACCTTGGCAATAAAAGTATTTACTTCTTCCGGTGTGGCTGGTGATCCCAAATTTTCTCCTTTAGCATCAAAAGAATCTGCCAATACTTCTCCTTTTGGATTGAGAATCACCCAGAAAGGAAGTCCGGCAGTTCCGCCTTTATATTTATTCATCAGCTCTTGTCCACCTGGATTTTCAAGGCTCCTCTTATCACCTCTTTCCTGAACATCTACATAAGCCGTGACAAATCTTTTATCAAAAATAGGTTTGGTTTCAGGAAGATCCATATTTTTTTCCATCATTTTGCACCATTTGCACCATGAAGCATGGAACACCAGTAAAACATTTTTCTTTCCTGCTTTAGCTTCCGTGAAAGCCTTATTTAATACGACATCTGCTTTTTCCTGCGCCGCTCCCAACTGGAATAGTAAAAGGGTAACAACGATAATAATTTTAGAGTATTTCATTCTGAATTTTTATTTAAAACTTACACGAATTTAGGTATTTTTATCTACAATATAATTCTAGTTTTCAATCATTTTAGTTAAACATTTTGTAATTTCGTCTATAACAAAGGAATTTCTTTCACAGTGTAAAAAATAGAAGTATCAAATCTCTAACAGGTCTGCAAAATGATTGAAATAAAAAAATATTCTCATCAGACAGGACATCCTGAGCCAAGAAGGGTTATCAGATACACCTTATTCTGGTGTCATCATGGAAGTGCTGAGATTCTGATTGACGAAAATATTTTCATCCTGAAAACCGGTCAGGTAGTAACGATTACTTCAGGACAGTTTCATCAGTTAAAATCAGTGGAAGGAAAACTCACCGCGTTGGAATTCACCCTTGATTTCTTCTGCAAAAATGACAGTGATATTGAGCTTATTTTCCACAACGGACTTTTCTGTCATTTTGGAATGAATGAAATGATCACCATACAACATCCTGCATTTTTTAATGAAACATTGAATGCTATTGAAAAAGAAATTCAGGAACAGCCTTATCAGTATCTGATCTCGACCCATTCTCTGGTGGAGCTGCTATTGGTGGAAATCAACCGTAGTAAAATTGCCAATGGCGATGAAATCTGGAAACCGGATGCTTTATTTTTAAAGTTCCTTGAAAGCGTAAGAGATCATTTTCAAAACAATTATCAGGTCTCTCATTTTGCTGATCTTCTCGGGACCACTGAAGCCAAACTGAATGAGGTTTCAAAACTTCACACCAATAAAACCGCTCAAAATGTGATCTACAGCCTCACAATTTCTGAAGCTAAAAGACTTTTACACTATGAAAAGCTCACAGTAAAGGAAATTGCTTATCAGCTGGGCTTCAATGATCCGTTCTATTTTTCAAACTTCTTTAAAAAACATACTTCACATTCCCCAAAAGAGTATCAGAAGACCGTGAAGGAAGTTTAAAAGTACCCTGAAAAATTTTAGTTTAAAGAAAATCAGAGATCTCATATTCACTTCCTTCTTCCTTCTTCCTTCTTCCTTCTTCCTTCTTCCTTCTTCCTTCTTCTCTCTTAAATATTACATTCTTTTTCCAGAATTGTCTATTCTTTAGACAACGGCTTTCGCTGAACTTTGTACTGTAATTAAGACCTAAAAATTATACGTATGAAAACGCAACAGGATATTGCCATTTTCTTATTAAGAATTGCCCTGGCATTTGGATTCTTATCCACAATAGCAAGCCGCTTAAACCTTTGGGGAGCACAATCTTCCGGTTGGAAAAATTTTGTTCATTATACTGCTGAAACAAATTCATTTTTACCACAATCATGGGCAGCTATTATTGCAGTATTATCTACCATTGCTGAACTGTCCTCCGGTATTTTACTTCTTTTGGGGTTTCAGATAAAAAGAACAGCAAGGTACGCCTCTATTCTCACTTTATTTTTTGCAATAGCCATGAGCATTTCTTTTGGAGTTAAAGAGCCTCTGGATTATTCAGTCTTTGCATTCAGTGCCGGAGCTTTTCTTCTGAGTACCTTTTCACGTTACAAATGGAGTTTAGACCAACTTTTACATCAATAACAATTAAAATTCAAATATCATGAACACCAACATCCACAATTACATCGTAAAAACAGAACAGAAAGAATGGCAGCCTTTAATTGAAAAAGGAATTCATTATGAAGGTATTTTTGTAAAATCTTTGAAATTTGATCCTGAAAAAAACCGTTCTACCAGTATTCTTCTAAAGTTTGAAGCGGGAGCCCAATACCCTTATCACAATCATCCTGCTGGTGAGGAATTGTTTATCATGGAAGGTGATGCAACTATTGCAGGAACCAGCCTGGAAAAAGGAGATTATTTGTATACTCCACCGAATTTTAAACATTCTGTGAAGTCAGAACAGGGCTGTATTATTCTTTTTGTTGCACCGGAAGAAGTGGAAATACTTTAAGGCGTCATTAAACAAAACCACAGTAAAAAAGTTTTACTGTGGTTTCTAATAATTCAAAAAAAAATAGGATTGTAATTTTTATTTTAAAGCTGTTTTGTCCTGTGATATCGAACCGAATTCAATTAATGTTTTTTTCTTTCTCACTATATCCACCAAAGTCTGGACTGAAAAGGTGAGAATAATATATAATATGATAAGCACTGCTACGTATCCAATTTCATGTTGTCTGTATCCGAAAATTCCTTTTCCCCATGAGATCAGAATCCATTGGATCATGTACATTGAAGTTAAATTTTTACTGCAATATTTGAGAACACGCATAAAACCATTTTCTTTAACATTGGCAGTAATGGTGTTGATTAACCATAAAAACAGTAAAGTCCAGCCCGCAAAATAAATAACACCTCCAGGCCCCATATGATAAAAACCATTGTAATTATAATCTCCATACAGAAAAACCAGCGGTGCTCCTATGGCAATGAACAACAACCCTACATAGAGCATATTTCTAAATATTTGTTTGGTATCGTAGTTCAGTTCCTGAAACCATTTCCCAAAAAACATTCCGATGATGATAAAAGCCATCCATGGGAAAACAGGAAAATAGACATAGGCAGGATAATCAGTATTGAAAAGAAGATCCAGAACATAATTGATTACAGGATAATCAAGATTAAGTCCGCTTACCTCTCGGGATATCAATGCAACGAATAAACCTATAGCCAGCATGATATATTTATTTTTCACATATTCTCTGATAAACCCGACAAACAATAAAGACATGCCCGCCAGCTGTAAAATATCACCCAGCTGTACCAAATATACATACTGCTGTTCTATAGGGGCATGCCATCCGTATTTCTGAATAAAATTATCGGGAGCAAAATTAAAAATCACAGGGATCATAAACTTCATAAAATTCATAAACAGACCTGCAAACACCAATAAAATACCTCGTTTTAAAGCACTTCTAAGACTTTGATGACTTGAAGTCATAAAGGTAATTCCCATACAGATCAGGAAAATGGAAGTTCCCCTTCCGAGAAAGACAATAAAACTGCCGAGGGCTGTTTCATATTGTGATTTGACATTGGCATACACCAATAAGGTATGGATAATGATCATTCCGATGACACTTATACCTTTTATTAAATCCAGAGTAAGGATTCTTTTGTTTTGTTGTTCCATAGTTTTTAGTGAAAATTGTGGATTAGATGGATAAAACTGTATTCATTAATTATTTTTAAATCAATTTTTATTTATTCTAAATAAAAATCAAATATACAAATTAAAAATACTTCTCATCATCCATTGATCAATTTTCTTAAAACGTTAATAACTAAACATCTAGTCCAGTATTAAAGAACAAAAAAGAAGAAATTTTTCATGTAAATAGTGTTCTAACTATTCACTATTAATAAATAAGCTATACCAAAAAGTACAGCTTATTCTTTTACATCATAAAAATTTTCAAGTTTCAAATATGCTCCTTTGAAATCCTATTCAGTAAATAAGAAATTTTTATCTTTTATATTTTAATAATTTATAGATTTAAGAAGTGTATACTCAGTTTTCTATAAACCTTACTAAACATATGATCTGGTATTTCTATATTATTATATTATTTGAGCAATATATACCACTTTTTTATTTTCCTAAATAAACAAACATATTGACAGATAAACTTTGAGGCTGTACATTAATGGATTGTTGCGCAACACCACCGTTTACACTATTCGTGTTAAATGAATGGGAATGCGGATTCTGGTGCAATACATTAGTATTAACATGATCAAGATTCCTTGTACCTGTACCAATTTTTCCAGCCAAGAAGGTATATGAAAAGGTATCAGTTGCCGGTCTACCATTATTATTGATAATATCATACATTATAGTAGGCTCCGCTGAATTAGTTGTACCTGAAAGTTGAAAGTTTGGCAACTGATTCCTTGATATTATACGGGAATTATTACTATTTATACTTCCCATTCTTTTACCATCTTGTACTAGGTAGGAGTCGGTGGCATTAGGAATATATGATGTAAAGCCTAAAGAATTTGCAGCGGTTCTTTGAGTACTGGTCAGGCCTCCTACTGGTCTTCCATCTAGTTTTACCCATCCACTATGATCGGAAACCGAGAAGCTTGCCTTAATATCTCCAATATTAGATGAGCTTACTCCAATACTACCTCCATCGGTAGATCTCCAGTATGAATTACTGAAAACATATTCCAATGCTTTACCATTAGGAACGGTAACCCCATCCAGTGTTGCTCCAAATCCTCCCGAAGTATTGTTAAACACAATAAGTCTCTGACCAGCATTAGGCGCTGCAAATGCATTAATGGTAATTGTTCCTGTAGCATTACCGGTAAGCTGAACCTGGCTCACATTAGATGGAACTGTAACATTATTACCGGAAACAGCTAATACAGTTTCACGATTGGTAATTGCTCCGTTTACATCTAATGTAGTACCAGGAGTAATTATACCAATCCCAAGATTCCCATTGGGAGACATCACCAAATCATCTTTAGCCTGAGCTGCTGATGGAATTCCTGTGCGTGGGTTATTTTTTAAACCATCGACGCTAAATATTCCCTGAGGATTAGCGGTATTAATCCCCACTTGTGACTTGGCCACTAGGGAAAAGATAACAAACATACTTGTTAGTAATAAATTTTTTTTCATCATTTGTGAATTAATTTTAAAAATTAGTTAGTATTTAAAAAAATCATTTGTGTGTGAATAATGCTATGTGCAATATTAGAATACTTAAAATAAAATTCAAAATATAACCATACATCGTTCATACATCTCAGATACAACGATCATGCACTACAACCAAAATATTTTAAAAATCACATAAGCAAAAATCTATAACGCACACAGAATCAACAAACTTAAATTCTTTCTATTCTCTTTTATAAAAATTTAAATTTGATGCTGGTTTTTTAACAAAACATGCATATAAGATGTATGTACTATGTACTTATGATGTATTTGTAATTCAAAGATTAGATCCAAAGTATACTTCATCCGGAAACAGCTGTAACTGTGTAAAGGAGGCTTTCAGCAGAACTACATCCGCTAAAGAGAATTAATAAAAAAAGATCTCCCGAAGTTTGGCTTCAGGAGACCTTTTATTGTATAGATTTTATGAAAATCTTTGTAGAGTATTGTATATAGTATTTGCTCTTAATTTTTGAATAATAATTTATATCAGATCCCACTTGAAAGGATGAAAGCAAATACAATTTATTAGTTATCTACAAGAGACTTAAGGAATTGATAAAGGTCTACATCTGATCCGAGGTTGAGTTTTTTTCTCAATCTGCTTTTCTTTATTTGTACGGATCTGTGTTGCATAAAAGTAAATTCAGCAATGTCTTTGGAAGAGAACCCTAACCAGATTAAAGCACAGAATACCAAATTATCCTTAGTTAAATCCGGATTGATTGCCAACAGCTTTTGAGAAACATTAGGATAAACTTCTTGAAACTTCTCCAAAAAACTAATATCATTATTTTTAGCCAATTGAATTAAATCTTCATTTACTCCTGAAATTCTTTTCTCCAATACTTTAGTTTCATCTTCTTTTCTGGAAATTATTTCTTTGCTTTCTAATATTACTTTCTTTTTTTTATTATTCTGATAATATAAATAAGCCAGTAATACTAACCCCAGAGAAATAGCAATGCTGCTATAAATGAATATTGTTTTTTTGAGCGCTTTTTTTTCTTCTATTTTTTCTTTTTCTATTGTCTTTATAGATAGCTCTACTCCTTTTGTTTGTGAGTTTTCCAAGCTGTCTTTTAATTTTATATAATATTCCAGATATTCTTTTTCCTTTTCTAAATTACCAGAGTTTTTATAGCATGATATTAAAAGCTTGTATATATTTTTAGAATGCTCGATCGTTTTTAATTTCTTATTGTATTCAAGAGCTTTATTTAAAAATATTATTGCATTTTCATAATTTTTTTCTTTAAAAAAATACTGTGCATAGTAATAATAAAAAACAGATATCTGATAACTATTGGGGTCATGTTTCTTTTTGCTTATTATATCCATTCCCTGATCCAGATAAGTTTTAGCAGAGTTTTGGTTGGGTTGATATTCAATATAATGATTAGCAATTTGAGAGGTAGTACTTAAGCTTTCATATAATAGAGATGATTGTTTTAAATAATACAGCGCCGAATCCAGATCTTTTTTTTCATAAAGAAAGTTTGCTCTTGAAATATAAACGTAAGATAAAAATTTACCCTTTCTACCCTTATCTTCAATTTTATTTCCATAATACCCTCCTTTAGAATTATACTTCAGACCTGTATCGTACAGTTTCATGGTATAATAAGCCTGTGAATATTCCTGATAAAGCTTAGCAATGGTGAAAAAATCAATCTCGTTTTCGTTTTTATGCAATAGGCTCTCTGCTATATTTAGGTTTTTTATACTTTCTTCTCCATTGCCTAAATTCCAGCATTGATTTGCAATATTAATATGAGCCCAAATTATCCCTCTAACATAGTTTTCTTTCTTCATTTTTTCTAACATCTCCTTATTCCAAAGAATAATTTTCTCTCGGGGAATATTCTTTTTCCCCATTTCTTTAGGTGTATTCAAAAGAATTGAATCATACTCTTTAAATTTAAGATTTTGGGAAAACAGCTGTACAGATGAGAAAAATAACCCAACTGTAAGTAAAAATTGAAATAAGTATTTAAAGCATTTCATTATACGCTAAAATAAAAATATTTTTATAAAAAAACATTATATTAATTAAATAGGAAACATATTTTATATATCAAAACATTCTAAATTATATTTCTTTTCATTTATGCCTTTCTAATTCTTCTTCTTGAAATTATCATGCTCGATTCATTGAAAATGAGAAACCTACTGAAAGCTATAAATAATATAAGTATTAGAAAAAGTACCACACTGAATTGAAAAGGCGACCCCATAAAAAACCGCTTTAAACAAATGTTTAAAGCGGTTTTAGATTATTTATTATTAAATCAATAATTATTTTACTTCTTCGAAGTCTGCATCCTGTACATCTTCAGCTCCGGAGTTTCCACCTGCATTCTGAGCACCAGCTGCATCAGCACCTGGCTGTTGGCCAGCTGCATATAATTCTTCAGAAGCGGCCATCCAAGCTGCATCTAACGCTTCAGTTTTAGCTTTTACGTCATCAGCATTTTTAGCTTCGAAAGCTGTTTTTAATTCTGCATGAGCTGCTTCGATTGCTGCTTTTTTGTCAGCAGAAAGTTTTTCACCGAATTCTTTCAATTGCTTTTCAGTCTGGAAGATTAATCCATCAGCTTTGTTAAAGATTTCAACTTCTTCTTTTCTCTTAGCATCCGCTGCAGAGTTTTCCTGAGCTTCTTTCTTCATTCTTTCGATTTCTTCGTCAGAAAGACCTGAAGAAGCCTGGATTTTGATAGACTGCTCTTTACCAGTTCCTTTATCTTTAGCAGATACACTTAGGATACCGTTAGCATCAATATCAAATGTTACTTCAATTTGAGGAACTCCTCTTGGTGCTGGTGGGATATCCTGAAGATCGAATCTACCGATTTCTTTGTTATCGTTGAACATTGATCTTTCACCCTGTCCTACTCTGATGCTTACAGCCGGCTGGTTGTCAGAAGCTGTAGAGAATACTTCAGATTTTTTAGTTGGGATCGTAGTATTCGCTTCAATTAATTTCGTGAATACAGAACCCATTGTTTCAATACCTAAAGAAAGTGGAGTAACGTCAAGTAGTAATACATCTTTTACATCACCAGTTAATACACCTCCCTGGATTGCTGCACCAATAGCTACAACCTCATCAGGGTTTACTCCTTTAGATGGTTTTTTACCGAAGAATTTTTCTACTTCTTCCTGGATAATTGGGATTCTTGTAGAACCACCTACCAAGATTACTTCATCAATATCAGAAGTTGATAAACCAGCATCTTTTAACGCTTTAGCAACAGGTTCCATAGATCTTCTTACAAGATCAGCAGATAATTGCTCGAATTTAGCTTTTGTTAAAGTCTTCACTAAGTGTTTAGGACCTGTAGCAGTAGCTGTGATATAAGGTAAGTTGATTTCAGTCTGAGGAGAAGAAGATAATTCAATTTTAGCTTTTTCAGCAGCTTCTTTCAATCTTTGAAGAGCAATTGCGTCAGCTTTTAAATCTACACCTTCTTCAGCCTTGAACTCGTCAGCCATCCAGTTGATGATCACATCATCAAAGTCATCACCTCCTAAGTGCGTATCACCGTTTGTAGATAATACTTCGAATACACCGTCTCCTAAATCAAGGATAGAGATATCGAAAGTACCACCACCAAGGTCATATACTGCGATTTTCTGATCTTTATGGTTTTTATCAAGACCATAAGCTAACGCTGCAGCAGTAGGCTCGTTGATAATTCTTTCTACTTTAAGACCTGCAATTTCTCCAGCTTCTTTAGTAGCTTGTCTCTGTGCATCGTTGAAGTATGCAGGAACAGTAATTACCGCTCTTGTTACTTCCTGTCCAAGATAATCTTCAGCAGTTTTCTTCATTTTCTGAAGAGTCATTGCAGAAATTTCCTGTGGAGTATATTCTCTATCGTCAATTTTTACTTTTACAGTATCGTTCGGTCCGGCAACTACTTTATAAGGTACTCTTGTGATTTCAGAAGCATCATCTTTAAAGTGAGTTCCGATAAATCTTTTGATAGAGTAAACAGTTTTTGTTGGATTCGTTACAGCCTGTCTTTTTGCAGGATCACCTACTTTTCTCTCTCCGTCTTCTGTAAAAGCTACGATAGAAGGAGTAGTTCTCTTACCTTCTGCGTTAGGAATAACAACAGGGTCTTTACCCTCCATTACAGCAACACAAGAGTTGGTTGTTCCTAAGTCAATTCCAATTATTTTACTCATAATATTTTATATTTTTTCTATTTTTAATTTAATTTACACTCTCAATTTCTCAATATCTGTACCATTTGAAGAATTATGACAAAATGACACAATAAAAATAAAAACCCCGGTAAAATGGGGTTTTGTATGATTTAATGTGGAAATTTTTTCCTACCAAACTTTATCGGAATGCCACCAATAAGCCTTCTAACATTTTCAATAGCTATTTGAGATTTTTTTCTGGTAGGTTTTTATATAGACACAAAAAACTGTCATCGCTTATCAGATGTATTCTTCATTTTTCTTCATAAAAAGAAGATTTGATCAATATCAATACCGTAAAAACACATTGATTATCAATATGATTATTATTAATCCGACAGATTAATTCACCAATCTTTAAAAATTAATCAAAGTTTAACCTAAGAAATAGAGGAAGAGTCTTTACGAATGATTATTTTTGGTAAAATATACACATTTAGAATGTCAATACACTTTAATCCACGAGATATTACATGGCTTGCCTTTAATGAGAGAGTTTTGCAGGAAGCCATGGATGAAAAAGTTCCCTTACATTTAAGAATACGTTTCCTTGGAATTTTCTCCAACAATTTAGATGAATTTTTCAGAGTACGTGTTGCCGGATTAAAGCGTGCCATGGATTTTAAGGAAAAAGTGATTGCTGAATCTTTCTACCAACCTCCTACCAAAATCCTTCAGCGAATCAATGAAGTGGTGATGAGGCAACAGCTGAATTTCGATAAAACCTGGAAAAAAATCCAGACCGAAATGGCTGATCATAAAGTTTTCATTAAAAATTCCAAAAACCTGACTGCAAAACAAAAAGAATTTGTCAGACAATATTTCGATGAAGTGGTAGAATCCAATGTGATTCCAA
This sequence comes from Chryseobacterium indologenes, assembly GCF_002025665.1. Classification (GTDB taxonomy): domain Bacteria; phylum Bacteroidota; class Bacteroidia; order Flavobacteriales; family Weeksellaceae; genus Chryseobacterium; species Chryseobacterium metallicongregator. Next base: position 3,944,552 of record NZ_CP018786.1, read on the forward strand.
TTCTTCTTCATGAAAATACACCTATGCCTTACCTTAGAGACAAAAGTCTTTATTTGGGAGTGGCCATGAGAAAAAAGGACTGGCAATATTCCAGCAATTATGCTATTATTGAAATTCCTTCCCGTTTTGTAGGAAGATTCGTATTGTTGCCAACTGAAGATCCGGAAGAAAAAAATGTAATGTTACTGGAAGATGTGATTACTTTCAATCTTCCCCACATATTTTCTTATTTCGGGTATGATGAATTTGCAGCCAATGCATTTAAAGTAACAAAAGATGCCGAACTGGATCTTGATAATGATATCAGAACCAATTTTGCAGAAAAAATAGAGAAAGGACTCAAAAACAGAAGAAAGGGAAAACCAACCCGTTTCGTTTTTGATAAAGATATGGATAAAGCTTTGCTGGAACTTCTGATCAGAAAGCTGAACTTAACGAAAAAAGACAGCATCATTCCCGGAGGAAAAATTCATAATTTCAAACATTTCATGGATTTCCCTGATGTTTTTGAAAAGTATGAAAGACCTGTAGAAAGAACTTCTTTTACACATCAGGCATTTGAACATGGAGAAAGAGTAACTGATGTTATTTTAAAAGAAGATGTCCTTCTTACCTTCCCTTACCATAAATACAATCCGGTGATTGATCTTCTTCGTGAAGCCGCTATGGATCCTGATGTAAAATCAATACAGATTACAGCGTATCGTCTGGCAAGCAGTTCAAAAATTATTAATGCCTTGATCTATGCGGCCAGAAATGGTAAAGAAGTAACTGTAATGTTGGAGCTTCAGGCAAGATTTGATGAAGAATCCAATCTTGAATGGAAAGATATGCTGGAGCCTGAAGGAATTACGGTTCTTGTAGGGATTCCTAATAAAAAAGTACATGCCAAACTTTGTGTCATCAAAAAGAGAGCACACAATAAAACCATACAATATGGCTTTGTAAGTACCGGAAATTTCAACGAAAAAACAGCCAGAATATATGGTGATCACCTGCTGCTGACTGCGGACCGTGGCATCATGGCGGATATCAATAAAGTCTTCAATGTTTTGAAAAAACCGAAAGATGACTTTATTCCTATTTTGAAAACTTGTAAAAATTTATTAGTTTGCCCTCAGTTTATGCGTGAAAAGATTGTTCACCATATTGATAAAGAAATCGAAGAAGCCAAAGCAGGAAGAAGAGCAGAAATCATCGTTAAAGTCAACTCAATGAGTGATCGTGCTTTGATTGAAAAAATATATGAAGCTGCCAAAGCCGGAGTGGTGACCAGAATGATCGTAAGAGGGATCTATTGTGCCGTCAATCAAAAGGAGTTCAAAGAAAAAATAAAAGCCATCAGCATTGTAGACGAATACCTGGAACATGCCAGAGTGATGTATTTTTACAACAAAGGGGCTGAAGACATGTACATTTCTTCCGCAGACTGGATGACCAGAAACCTGGATTACAGAATTGAAGCAGCCGCTAAAATCACTGATAAGAACCTTAAGAAGGAATTAAAAGATATTCTGGACATCCAACTTAAAGATAACGTAAAAGCAAGGATTTTAGACAAAAAGCTGAGCAATGAATACGTAAGAAATGATAAACACGAATGCCGATCACAAATAGAAACCTATAAATATTTAAAAGCTAAAACAAACAAAAAATGAAGATAGCAGCGATAGACATAGGGAGTAATGCAGCCCGCCTTCTTATCAATGAAGTAAAGATTAATAACAGAAAGCCTGAATTCATCAAGCTCAACCTTCTCAGAATTCCTCTGAGACTGGGAATGGATGTTTTTACCATCGGAAAAATAGGTCCGGAAAGAGAAAAAATGGTCATTGATTCCATGAAAATCTTCAGTGACCTGATGAAAATATATAAAGTAGATCATTACAGAGCCTGTGCTACCAGTGCTATGCGTGATGCTGCCAACGGTAATGATATCATCAATCTGGTAAAAAATACATCAGGAATCAATATTGAAATTATTTCCGGTGATGAGGAAGCTACCCTGATTTATGAAAATCATGTTGCAGAAGGTCTTGACAAAGAATTTGCCTATCTATATATTGACGTTGGTGGAGGTTCTACAGAGCTTACCTTCTATGAAAATGGTAAAATGGTCTATGAAAAATCTTTCAATATCGGAACAATCCGTCTTCTCAACAATCTTGTGACAATGGACAACTGGAAAGAAATGAAGGATGAGATCAAAAAAAATATCGTCAGCAAAAAACCAATTGTTGCCATTGGTTCCGGAGGAAACATCAACAAAGTATTCTCTATGAGTAAAACCAAAGACGGAAAACCTATGTCTTTGTCTCATCTGAAAAAGGTGTACAAAGAATTCAATGAGCTGTCAGTAGAAGAAAGAATGACCAACTACAACCTGAGAGAAGACCGTGCCGATGTACTTGTACATGCTCTGGGTATCTTCAACAATGTGATGTCGTGGTCTGATATCAACAAAATTTTTGTTCCAAAGATTTCCGTAGCAGACGGATTGATCCATAATATTTACAGTCAGCTGCAACATAAAAAGTAACAACAGACAATAATATTGAAAGCCAGCCATTTTTGAGCTGGCTTTTTATTTTAAAGGCTTTTTGTCATTGCGAACAGGCTGAAGGCCTGCAAACATGGTTCATATGTGACGAAGCACTCCCTGTCATTAGGTTTGGGCTAAAGCCAGTGGCATGTGGTTTATTTTTAAGGCGGGCTAAAGCCCACCCCTATTGAATTATTGAATCCAGACATTTAAGACAGCATCTTTTATCTTTTAATTAAAAAAAAAATCCTAATTTTAAAGTAAAACCTCATCTTCATTCGTCATACCCATATCAATAGCAAAGCAATGAACCCAATCAAAATAATTCTTACAGGAGCTACAGGAATGGTAGGCGAAGGTGTTTTAATGGAATGTCTTGAAAATCCAAATGTCTCTGAAATCCTCAGTATAAGCCGAAAGCCATCTGGAAAAACACATCCTAAGCTGAAAGAATACCTTGTTTCTGACTTCCTTTCAATAGATCTTCATGATGAAAAACTAAAGGGTTATGACGCCTGTTTTTTCTGTGCTGGAATCAGCAGTGTAGGTATGAACGAAGAAGAGTACACCAAAATTACTTATGATACAACGCTTCATTTTACCAAAGCTGTTTTGAACCAAAATCCTGAAATGGTGTTCAACTACGTATCCGGGGCAAGTACAGACAGTACGGAGAGTGGAAAACTAATGTGGGCACGGGTAAAAGGCAGAACAGAAAATGATTTGAAAAGAATGAGTTTCAGGGGAGCTTATAATTTCCGTCCCGGATTCATGAAACCCGTTGAAGGTCAAATCAATGTAAAATGGTTTTTTAAACCTTTTATTTGGATTTTTCCTGTTTTTTTTCAGTCAAAATCATTAACTTTACACGAAGTGGGTAGAGCAATGATCAATGTAACACAAAAAGGATACCCTACATCTACTTTAGAAATTAGAGATATTAAAAATTTAGCGCTATGAGAGACATGTTAAAAAGAATTGTTCTGGTTATTTTTGTACTCTTGCTTGTGACTGCTGTTTCAGGATATTTTTATATGCAGAAACATCCTTTGGAGGGAAATAAATCAGGAACGATTTTAAATTTTTCCGGAAAATCAGGAAAATAATTCCCTTCTAAAGTTTCTCATTCGAATATAATTTTACCTTTTATCGGAGAAAATCCTATTTTTTAAACATTTCTTAAAATTCCATTAAAATAGTTGCGAAACATAAAGTTCATTTTTGTATTTATCTAATTGAAATAAAAAATGATCAACAACTACCTATTAAAAGGGTCTGTGATTGCCGCATTCTTCTTTCAGAGTGGTCTTTTCGGGCAGACACTTATTCATTACTGGAATTTTAACGATAATACTTCTACAGCTACAGTTACTACACCTGCTTCTACGTTGGTGAACGGCTCTCTTACAGCCATAGCCGGAGGTACAAGTGTTATTGATTTTGCCGGAGGTACCGGACAGAATTTCAGTCTGCAAAATTTAAATGCAAGAAACGGTGATAGTTCCGGAGCCCATTTAAGATTCAATAATCCGATTGGAGGAGCTTTACAGTTTAATCTTCCTACAACAGGGTATAATAATGTCATTGTTAAATTCACCACCAGAAGATCCGGTCAGGGAGCAGGAACACAGACATGGTCTTATTCCACAGATGGAACTACTTATGTACAGTTCCAGACTGTGAATCCTCAGGATGCCGATCCACAACTGGTTACATTGGATTTTTCTGCTATACAGGGAGCCAATAACAATCCTAACTTTAAATTAAAAGTAGAATTTTCCGCAACGGGAGGTGGAACAGGAGGAAATAACCGTTTTGACAACTTTACGGTAGATGCCACTCCTGCAGGAAATGTAGATACTACTCCACCAACCGTCACTTATCTGCCTGCCAATAGTACCAATAACGCATCAACGACTGTAAATCCTACATTATCTTTTAATGAAAATGTAAGATTAACAGATAATTCTGCAATCAATAATTCTAATGCCCAGAATCTTATAGATTTCCGTCTGGGGAATTCTTCAGGTACGCAAGTTCCGTTCACTACGACTTTCAGTAACAATACCATCACTGTAATTCCAACTTCCGGACTTGTGCCGGGACAAACCTATTATCTGGCCCTTAAGCCAAATATGGTTGAAGATTTCAGTGATAATGGAGTTACAGCTGTTACTTCCAGTACTTTTACCACCGCAGGAACAACAATTTCTTTAGAGAAGAATTTCATCAAAGTCAATGAAAATGCCGGAAATCTTGCATTTAAAATCAATATCAGTAATCCTTCTGCCTCTTCGGTAAACCTTGTTGTAAAACCAGCGCCATTCAGTACTGCTGATGCCAATGACTTTACTTTAGCCAATCAGACTATTAATATTACTCCATCTACAACGAGTTACACCGTCAATATTCCGATTATTAATGACACAGTGGCAGAACAGCAGGCTGAATATTTTGTGGTAAGCCTTGAAAATCCTGTTGGAGCAACAATATCAGGGGACAATTCTGCAACTGTTTATATTGTAGACAATGATAAACCGGCTCCGGTTCCTTCCAATCAGATCCAACTGAACTATCTCTTAAGTTTTGATCCTTCAGGAAATAATAACAGTTCTACGGAAATTGTAGTTCATGATCCGTCAACACAACGTTTATTTACAATCAGCTCGATTACGGATGTTTTTGATATTATTGATTTTAGTAATCCATCAATACCTTCAGTCATAAAGACAGTGAATATGGCTCCTTATGGTGGTATCACAAGTATCGCTGTGAAAAACGGAATCATCGCAGCTGCATCTCCCAATACTGATCCTCAACAAAATGGATCTGTAGTATTTTTTGATATCAACGGAAATTTCCTGAAACAGGTAACAGTAGGGGCTTTGCCAGACATGGTAACATTCTCTCCTGATGGAACAAAAGTAGTGACTGCCAATGAAGGAGAACCTAATGATGCTTACACTATCGATCCTGAAGGAACCATCAGTATTATAGATATTTCCGGAGGTATTGGAAATCTTATCCAAAGTAATGTAACGACTCTTAATTTCAATAGTTTTGATTCTCAGGTAGCAGCTTTAACGGCTACCGGATTAAGAAAAGTAAGAACGAATAATACGCTTTCTCAGGATCTGGAACCAGAATATGTAACCATCAGTGCAGACAGTCAGAAAGCATGGGTAACCCTTCAGGAAAATAATGCCATCGCAGAGATTAACCTGGCAACCAAAACCATCACAGGAATTTGGGGATTAGGCAAAAAAGACATGAGTATTCCGGGGAACGGATTTGATGCTTCAGACAATAATGGAGAGGTTTTAATTGCCAACTGGCCGGTGAAAGCCTATTATACTCCGGATGCAGTACAGAATTATAAGGTAGGTAGCACGAATTATATTGTAACCGCCAATGAAGGTGATGAAAAAGACCTTTCCGGATATAGTGAGAGAACAACTGTGGGAGCTAATACTTATACTTTAGATCCTGTACTTTTCCCCAATTCAAATATTTTAAAGGCTTCTTATAATCTTGGAAGATTCAGGGTTTCATCTGCTACAGGAAATACGGATAGTGATACAGAATTTGAAGAAATGGCAGCTTTAGGAGCCCGCTCGTTCTCTATCTTCAATGCTGATACGAAACAGATTGTGTACGATAGTGGAGATCAGTTTGAAAGATATATTTCAACTTATCATCCTTTGATTTTCAATGCTGACAATGAATCCAACGGTGCTAAAAACAGAAGCCGAGCTAAAGGTCCTGAACCTGAAGGAGTAGCATTAGGAAAGATCAACGGGCAGACTTATGCTTTCATTACCTTAGAAAGAACTGGTGGTGTCATGGTTTATAATATCACAGATCCTAATAACCCTACGTTTACAGATTACAAACATTCACGTTCTACTTCAGCATACGGAGGTGACAATGGTCCTGAAGGAATCATTTACATCGCTCCTCAAAATTCTACAGCCAATCAAGGCTACGTGATTATCGCCAATGAAATCAGCGGAACTTTATCTATGTATGAAGTAGTCACACCTGATACACTTGGAACTGGTGAAATTAAAACTAAACAGGCAACATTCAACATATTCCCTAATCCAGTAAATAAAGGAAATACTCTTTATTTCAACAGAAAACAGGATTATGAATTGTATGATATGTCTGGAAAATTGATTGGGAAAGAAAAGAATGCTTTAACCATAAGCACTGCTAATCTTTCTACAGGAGTTTATCTTGTAAAAACTTCGGAAGGACAGATCAAAAGAGTCATTGTAAAATAAGATATAATATTTAGTTGATTGAAAAGGCTTCGGATTTTCCGGGGCTTTTTTGTTACCGGAAAATTCATTAGTTTTAAACTTTTAATAACACAATGGAAAATCAATTAGAGAATATTATTCAACAAGTCTGGCATAAAGAAAAACGAAATCTCTTTACTTTTCTAACCGGTGCAGGAATTTCATCAGACAGTGGTATTCCCACTTATCGTGGAATAGATGGAATTTGGGTGAAAGGAACTCAGTTTCACAAACCTGAAGAGTTTGGAACATTACGCTATTTCAGACAGCATCCGGAAGAAGTTCTGCAATATTCTCTTTTCAGAAAAAAAATGTTTGAAAATGCTTCTCCCAACGAAAGTCATTTTGAATTGGTAGATATTGAAACTCAACTTCAGGACAGGTTTCATCTGCTTACCCAAAATATTGACAATCTTCACCGTCGTTCCGGAAGCCAAAGAATCTATGAAATCCATGGGAACAACCGGGAGATCAAATGCTCAAACGGATGCAAAGAAATTATGGATCTGCCTGTGGACATACAAAGCAAAGATCTGGATGAAGATCTTACCACGAAAGATAAAGAACTTTTAACCTGTGCTCATTGTGGTCATTGGATGCGTCCGAATATTTTATGGTTTGATGAATATTATGATGAAAAAACCAATAAGAAATTCAGTGCCCTTAAAATTGCTAAAAATAGTGGAGTTCTCTTTATTGTCGGAACTTCCGGAGCAACAAGTCTTCCGATTGCTATTGCAGAAACAGCACTCAAATATGGAGCCTTCATCGTAGAGATCAATACAGAAGATAATCATTTCACGGATTTGATCAGAAATAAAAAGAATGCTTTAATCATCCGGGAAAAATCTACCGAGGTATTAAAGGTGATAAAAGAAATCATAGCAAAAACAGTCTCCTAAATCAACCTCATTATTTAAGATGATTTAACTTTTAAAATTCTTGAAAAAAGCATTTTATATCTATATTTACCCTGAACAAAACCAAATTCACAATGAAAAATATTAAAGCTGCAGGAATTCTTACGATCCTGTTATTAGGAACAGGTACCGCTTTCTCACAATCCAGAAAAACAGAGTCTACAAAAGGCGTAGAAAAAACAGAGGGAAATAAGATGGTACACGTAGAAGGTGTAGGCCATACTCTCAAATATGCTCTCAATGGAGGAACTGTTGAGGTAGAAGGTGGTGATAACACATTAACGATCAAAGGAAGTGCAAAAAAGATTGAGGTCTCAGGAACAGGTAATAAAGTATACGTCGATAAAGTGGACAAAATCTCTATGGAAGGTGGTGATAATATAGTCTATTACAGAACTTCAGGAACAAAATCCGGAAAACCTGATGTTTCCATTACGGGAGTAGGAAATAAAGTGGTAAAACAATAAAATAAAAAATGGCTTAGAAATGTAATCTAGGCCTTTTTTATTCTAAAATTAATTTCCAGTAAAGTATTTTCCTTTAAAATATAAACTTCCTCCATAATTCTATAACACTGCGGCTGATATTCATTTTAATTTTATCCCGCGAAATGAAAAAAATCTTTCACATACTTTTTATCCTCCTATACATCGTAGTTTCCTCAGGGTTTACGACCAGCAGACATGTATGTAAAGAAAATTCCAGTGAGATCCATGTAGGACTGAAAAAACTCTCTGATCTGGATTGCCCGAAATGCAAGACCAATAAACAGAAAAACCACAACGGATGCTGTAAACTGGAAGTCAAAAAGATCTGTAAAGAAGATAATCTTCCGCATTCTTATAAAAATTCTCCGGTCAAGTTTTTATCAGCTTCCATTCCGTATTACAATTTAGGAACTGTTTTTGAGCAGGCAACCATTCTTGATCCTGAAAAACATACCTTCTATTTTGATCCTTCAAAATACCATCTCAATTACCCTTCCCTTTTCATTCTTCACTGCGTTTATAGAATTTAGAATAGATTGAATCATACGATGATCCCGATCGGGACAATTATTTTTCAATTTTTAATTCTAAATATATTCTATGAATTTATCATTCAGAGCACTCATCTTATGGCTGGGCTGCCCTGCCCTATCTTTTGCCCAGATCACGGGTTTAGAAGAGGTATTGCTAAGGGCCGAAAAAAATTATCAGTCCATTAAAAAAAAGGAAATCAATATAAAAGCTTCACAAGAAAGGCTTCAGCTTCAAAAGACATATTATCTTCCAGAAGTAACGGTGATGGCCCAGCAAAATTTCGGAACCATCAATGCTCAAAATGGTCCGATGTACGGTCAGGGCGGACTTGGAGTAGCCTCCACTTCTATTCCGCTTGCAGAACAAAACTGGAATGCAGCGTTCGGAAGTTTATATCTTGCTAACGTCAACTGGAATGTCTACACTTTCGGAAAACTTAAAACCAAAGAAAATGTAGAATCAGCTGATGTAGAAATTCAAAAGGCAGACCTTAATCAGGAAATTTTTCAGCATCAGATCAAAACAGCGGCAGCTTATTTCAATCTTCTGGTAAGCCAGCGACTTGAAAATGTACAGCATGAAAATCACAAACGTTCCGAAGTCATCTACATCATTGCCAAAGCAAGAGCAGAAAGTGGCTTAATCCCTGAAGTAGATGCTTCCCTGGCAAAAGCAGAAATGTCCAGTGCGCAGACTGCCATCATCAATGCCAATGATCATGTCCTGGAATACAATAAAAATCTATCTGATCTTTTGGTCGAAAACTTTACAGAATATCAGCTGGATCATTATTTCAGTAAAAACCAACCTTCTTTACCTACAGAAACCTCATCTTTTGAAAATCATCCCAATACTCTTTTTATAACGGAGAAAATTAACAAAAGTAAACTGCTGGAAATGTACTTACATACAACAGGACTTCCTTCTCTTTCTCTTTTCGGAGTATTTCAGGGACGCGGATCCGGTTTCGGATGGAATTATGTTCAGGATAACTCTGCGTTTTCCCAATCTTATGCAAAAGGAATCGGGGTTGACAGGATGAATTATATTGTAGGCTTTAATCTCAGCTGGAATCTTACTGATTTTTATAGAAGCCAATCCAAAGTCAATGAACAGAAACTCATGACAAAAGCATTGGATTTCGATTACCAGCAACTGCAGCAGGAACTTTATAATCAACAGAATCTTTCTGAACTGAAGTATAAAAATGCATTGACAAAAGTCACTGAGTCTAAAATCCAGATGGATGCTGCCACCGAAGCTTTTAATCAACAGAAAGCGTTGTATGAAAATGGGTTGACAACGATTGTAGATTTTACTCAGGCTCTCTATCTGCTGAACCGTGCTGAAATCAATTATGAGATTGCACAAAATAATTCCTGGCAGGCAGTAGTATTGATTGCTGCCTCCAAAGGAGATATTGCAATGATTACCAAAGCCATTACCCACTCACCAAAAATTTAAACATGAATCTTATAAAGTTTGCATTACGCAGACCGATATCTGTAATGGTATTGGTATTGGGGTTGTTGTTTTTCGGAATCAAAGCAGCCAAAGATGTCAAAGTAGATATTCTTCCAGAAATGAATCTTCCTGTAGTATATGTGGCCCATTCTTTCAATGGATATACTCCACAGCAGATGGAAGGCTATTTTACAAAAATGTATGTAAATATGCTTTTGTTTACCAATGGTATTAAAAGTATTGAGTCTAAAAATACTCAGGGACTGACCCTGATGAAAGTGAATTTCTATGAAGGAACTAATATGGGTGAAGCTATTGCACAGATCAATGCACTTTCCACCCGCTCACAGGTATTTTTACCTCCCGGAGCACCTCCTCCGTTTATTATCCGGTTTGATTCTTCTTCACAGCCTGTAGGCCAGCTGGTTTTCAGAAGTCATTCAAAAACCAATAATGAGCTTCAGGATATTGCCAATTTCAATGCACGTCCTTTTCTGATTGCTATTCCGGGGCTTACCACTGCTCCTCCGTTTGGAGGAAGTCCGCGTACGATAGAAATCAATGTAGATCCTGTTAAACTCCGTGCCCATAATATGTCTCCGGAACAGGTTGTAGAAGCTATAAGCCGTAATAATATTACCTCACCTTCAGGAAACGTATATATTGGAGATACAAATTATCTTACTCCGACCAACAATACAGTAAAAAAAGTAGAAGAACTCGGAGACATTCCACTCTTCAAAGAAACAGCAGATAATGTCTATATCCGGGATGTAGCAACAGTAAAAGATGGAGCAGACATTGCAACCGGATATGCACTGATAGATGGAAAACGATCTGTTTACATTAATATTGCTAAGGCCAGTAATGCCTCCACTCTGGAAGTGGTGAATAAACTGAAAAAATCATTGCCGAAAATCCAGAGGAATATGCCGGATGATGTACAGATTTCCTATGAATTTGATCAGTCAGTTTATATTTCAAATGCTTTAAAAAGCTTGGCTGTTGAAGGAATTCTCGGGGCTTTACTTACCGGACTTATGGTGATGCTTTTCCTGAATGACCGCCGTGCAGCACTCATTGTCATTATGACGATTCCAATATCTATTATTTCAGGGGTATTATTTCTGAAACTATTTGGACAATCCATTAATATCATGTCTCTTTCAGGACTTGCATTAGCCATTGGTATTCTGGTAGATGAAAGTACAGTGACTATTGAAAATATTCATCAGCATTTTGCTATGGGTAAAACACGTGCACAGGCGATATGGGATGCCTGTCAGGAGATCGCATTTCCTAAACTCCTGATTATGCTTTGTATTCTGGCGGTATTTGCACCAGCCTTTATGATGAGCGGAATTCCGGGATCATTATTTATGCCTCTGGCTATGGCGATCGGATTTTCTATGATTGTTTCTTTTATCCTCTCACAGACTTTTGTTCCGGTAATGGCCAACTGGATGATGAAACATGATCCTAAAACCTGTGAAAACCATAAACCCAATTGGTTTACCAGCTTTCGTGATCGCTTTACAGGATTTTTATCTTCATTGATGAAACGCAAAAAAATAATTGTAAGCCTGAGTCTTGCATTGGTTGTATGTATTGGAGCAGGTCTTTATCAGATCACGGGAAAAGATGTACTGCCTGCTGTTAATTCACGACAGTTTCAGGTTCGTATAAAAGCTGCGGAAGGAACCCGTATTGAAGTTACAGAAATAAAGGTCAAAAAGTTTCTGGAACACCTGAAAGAAAAGGTAGGAAAAGACAATATTGCTATTTCTTCAGTCTTTATCGGACAACATCCTTCCACCTTTGCAGTGAGTCCTATCTATCTGTACAATGCAGGGCCACATGAGGCTTTGATGCAGGTTGCCTTAAAAAAATTCGATGGTAATTCTGATGAACTTAAAGATGAGCTCCGCAAATATTATAAAGAGAAAATACCGGATCTCCAGATCTCTTTTGAGCCTATTGAACTGACGGAGAAAATTCTGAGTCAGGGAACAAATAATCCGGTAGAGATAAGAGTTTCGGGTATGATGAAAAAAATGAACCGTATGTATGCAGAAAAGCTTTTAACCAAGCTGAAAGAAATTGAATATATGCGTGATCAACAGATTCCTCAATCGATGAGCTATCCTGCCCTGCAGATTAATATAGATAGAACAAGAGCAGCTCAATTGGGACTGGATGCCCAGGATATTGCCAAATCACTGGTAACTGCTACTGCTTCTACCCGCTACACCAACAAAAACTTCTGGGTAGGAGGAATGATGGGAATTGCCTACGATGTGCAGGTACAGACTCCTCAAAATATCCTGAACAGCAAAGAGGAACTAGCCAGTCTTCCTTTATCTAAAAATTCTGACAGACCTGTTTTAGGAGATGTAGCCACCATTACTCCAACAAAAGAATTGGGAGAAAGTTATAACCTGGGAACAATGGGCTATACTACCGTAACCGCCAATATCCATAAAACCGATCTGGAACAGGCTTCTCAAGATGTAAAAAAAGCAATTGAGTCATTGGGTGAACTACCAAAAGGAATCAATATTGAAGTTTCCGGAATGTCACCTGTATTGGACGAAGCGATGAACAGTCTTTCTTCAGGACTGCTTATTGCGGCGGCTGTTATTTTTCTCATGCTGGCTGCAACTTTTCAGTCTTTCAGAGTGTCTCTGGTTATTCTTACTACCGTTCCGTTCGTGGTTGTAGGATCTTTAGCCTTATTAAAAATTACGGGCTCAACCTTAAACCTACAATCGTATATGGGACTTATTATGTCTGTCGGAGTGTCTATTGCCAATGCTGTTCTATTAATCAGTAATGCAGAAACCATCAGAAAATCTACAGGTAATGCTGCAGAAGCAGGTATTGAAGCTGCAAAGCTGCGTATCCGTCCTATTATTATGACCACATTGGCCATGGCTGCCGGAATGCTTCCTATGGCAATAGGTTTTGGGGAAGGCGGAGATCAGGTTTCCCCACTCGGCAGGGCAGTTATTGGAGGACTTATTTTCTCTACGTTTTCTGTTCTGGTCATTCTTCCTCTTGTTTTTGGATGGATGCAAAACAATGCCAGCATTATTTCTCCTTCGCTAGATCCTGAAGATGAGGAAAGTATTCATTATTCTAGTCCCAACCCTTAATTTTTACATTCAATGAAAAATATTTTATATACAGCCGTTATCTTAAGTCTTCTTGCTATTCAGGTTTCCTGCAATCAGGAAAAAGAAACTTCTAAACAGGAAATGAAACCTATGATGATGAACAGCATGGAAACCGTAATCATTAAAAAAAGCAATCCTAAAGTGGAGCTGAAACTTCCAGGGGAGCTGATTCCCGATCAGGAGACAGCATTATTTGCCAAAGTACAGAGCTATGTCAAGAAAATCAATGTAGATATAGGTTCTTATGTAATTACCGGACAGGTTCTTATGATTCTTGAAGCTCCGGAAATACAATCGCAGGCTGCCAGTGCAAAAGCAAAATGGCAGGCACAGGAAGCCATATACACTTCAACAAAATCGAGCTATGAAAGAATGTACAGAGCCAACGAAACGAGAGGAGCTATTGCAAAAGACGCTCTGGATCAGATTACCGCAAGGAAATTGTCTGATCAGGCACAGCTCAACGCTGCAAAGTCGGCATACCACGAATTGCAGGATATCAACCGCTATCTGGTTATCCGCGCTCCTTTCAGCGGGGTCATTACGGAAAGAAATGTAGATTTAGGTGCTTATGTAGGACCTATGGGTGGAACTCCGCTTTTGGTAGTGCAGAATACTTCAAAGCTTCGGCTTAGTTTATCCGTTCCTGAAGCCAATGTTCCTTACCTCAGTGTAGGAGATACTGTTTCATTCAGGGTCAATGCTCTTCCTGAAAAGAGTTTTAAAGCCAGAATATCCAGAAAGTCCGGTTCTTTAGATCTAAAGCTGCGTTCGGAGAAAATAGAGGCTGATTTTATCAATCATTCCAAAGAATTAAAGCCTTTCATGATCGCAGAATCTATGATTCCTTTACAGAATAATGAACCTACATTTTTTATTCCAAGATCGGCTTTGGTGGAAAGCAATATGGGCATTTACATCATTAAAAAAGAAAATGGAAAAGCCCGGTTTATTCCGGTAAAAAAAGGAAGAATCTTCAATGAAACGATTGAAGTCTTCGGTGAGCTGTCTGAAGGAGATGCCATTATTAAGAAGGGAAATGAGGAAATTTTAGAAGGAAGTATAATTAAATAATATTACAATGATAACAACATTCATCAGAAACACATTCATTATTATTTTCAGTGCAGCGGCTTTGTCTGCCTGCACTCAGGAAAAGCCTAAGAAAACCGTTACGGAAAAACCAACCATAGCAGAGCAAATGAAACCTGCGGCTTCCGGAAAGTTTGCAAAAGGTGACAGAGTTCCTAACGAAACGGTATGCATGGTCAATAATGCCTATATGGGTAAAAAACAAATAGAAGTTCCTCATGATGGCAAAATCTATTATGGCTGCTGTGAAATGTGTGTAGAAAGGATTCCCAAGGATAAAACGGCCAGAGAAGCCATAGATCCGTTCAGTGGAAAAACAATAGACAAAGCGGACGCCTATATTGTTATGATCAGTGACGAAGGTGAAGTAGCTTATTTTGAAAATGAAGAGAACTATAAGAGATTCTTAGCACAGCATTCATAGTTATATTTTCCTGATTATTGTTTTTAATAATCAGAACCCTCGCAGGCTTACAATCTGCGAGGGTTTGTTATTATCATTTCTTTCAACAAAAAAAGACAGGCCTTAAAAAAGCCTGTCTTTTAAAAATATCTCAGATATAATTTTACTCTACGTTGATTACCTTTTCGATTTCCGGAGCATGTTGTTTGATTGTATTTTCAACCCCTAGTTTTAAGGTTGAAAAATTCAATGAACACCCGGAACAGTTACCTAAAAGTTTCACAAACACCTGATTATCTTTCACATCAATAAGCTCAATATCACCTCCGTCTTTATTCAAAAACGGTCTGATGCTTTCCAGAGCTTCCATTACTCTTGTTACTGTATCTTCGTGCGTTATGTTTGTTTCCATATTTTTTCAGTTCAATTCGGTTTTTTCAAATTTTATTGAAATTATTATTATTTTGCTTTTGGCGAACATCCTGCCATTGTAGAGATCTTCACAGCCTCAGTAGGAGGAAGACTTTTATTTCTTTCCACTAAGCTTTCCACCATTTTTCTGGCAGTTTCTGTATAGATATCTGCAATTTTAGAGCCTTCCTGAAGCGCAGCCGGTCTTCCAACATCTCCTGCCTCTCTGATGCTTTGGATCAAAGGAATTTCTCCCAATACAGGAATTCCAAGATCTTCAGCTAAATATTGTGCTCCCTGGTTTCCAAAGATATAATATTTATTGTCAGGAAGTTCTTCCGGTGTAAAATACGCCATATTTTCAATTAATCCAAGAACCGGGATGTTAATACTTTCCATCTGGAACATCGCAATCCCTTTTCTTACATCTGCCAGTGCAACATGCTGAGGTGTACTTACAATCACCGCACCTGTTACCGGTACTTCCTGGATAATAGATAAGTGAATATCTCCTGTTCCCGGAGGAAGGTCTATTAATAAGAAATCAAGTTCTCCCCATGCCGCATCTCTGATCATCTGGTTCAAAGCTTTTGAAGCCATAGGACCTCTCCATACTACAGCCTGGTTAGCTCCTGAGAAATATCCTATTGAAAGCATTTTCACGCCATAATTCTCAACAGGTTTCATCATACTCTTTCCATTTACTTCTACAGAAATAGGTTTTTCACCTTCTGTATCAAACATGGTAGGAACTGAAGGACCATAGATATCAGCATCTAATAATCCTACTTTAAAGCCCATTTTAGCTAGTGTCACTGCCATATTTGCAGACACTGTAGATTTCCCTACTCCTCCTTTACCGGAAGCAATAGCGATAATATTTTGAATTCCCGGAATTTGTTTTCCTTTGATCTGACTTTGCTGAATTTCACTAGGCTCCGGAGAAACGATTTTAAGTTTTAAATGAATATCTTCTCCAAACTCACTGGCAAAAGCCTGTTTCATAGCAGCCTCCAGTTTTTTCTTTTCGTGCATTGCAGGCGAATGAGCAGTCATGTCAATATAAACATCGTTACCCATAATCTGAAGATTATTCACCAAATCGTCTACTTCTATTTCTTTAAGGAATTCCTGAACCTTTTCTTTCGTCAACATATAAATATAAATTGTTTACAAATTTACGGATTTTTTCGGTAATTTAGAATCAATAAAATCTATAATATCAGGTGATAAATCAGATCGTTAAAAATTTCTTATTTCTGTTTTTTCATTCTGATACCACAACCAATCCCAGAAAGCAATTGATATGAAAGCCACTTCCTATCCTTCCAAATACGCACAACCAAAAGGAATTTTTACCGTTGGAAAAACGAAATTCAAATGGTATGACCTCGCCAGTGATCCTTTGGAAGTTTCCCAACAAGACATTGATAATGCACAATTGTGTATTGAAAATGCTGAAGAAAATTTTAAAAACATCGATGATCTGGGATTTGTCATCATGCATCGCTGTGGAAAAAACTACCTTCTGTTAGCCTGCACATGGCGAAGTGAAAATGAATTGTGGGAAAGCGTGTATTATGATGGCTCAGGAAAATTTGAAGTATGGAACCGAAACAAAACCCATCTTCCGACTTACTGTGTCTGGGAAATGGGCATTGTATATCATGAATCTCAGTCCTGGAAAAAATTTCTTGGTTCCGGACGGGAAGAAAAAGACAAAGAGGAATATCTCAATGATTTCTTTGAGGGAGAAGTGTAGAAATTTTCTGTATTGTCATTGACTATGTCGAATCTTCGATTTCTGATGAAGGAATAATCTCATAAAAAGAAGAGATTCTTCATTCCACTTCGTTTCATTCAGAATGACATGCATCAGATAATTTAAAGTAGATGATCAATTCGCCCTGTTTTTTTCATCAAATTTCACATTACGGTCAGTTCCTTTTACTTTTTTATTTCCAAAAGTATAGGTTGCTGATACAGTAAGTCTTCGGGCATCGTAATAATTATTGAAAGAATGAGTTCCTGTAGTATAATAAATCTGTCCTAAACTTTTTGACTCTTTAAAAATATCAGAAACCAACACATTGATCTGTAAATTTTTCTCCATGAAATTCATCTTCATTCCGGCAGTCAAATTCCCCAGATACTCCCAATGTACCATTCCAAAATTGGAAGGGAGACGAAACCAGTAATTAAGAATAAACTGAATGGTTTTATTTTTATCGAGTGACAGATTGTTCTGAAGATTGAAATCATAGCCCAGCCCCTTTCTGGAAGCAGCATCTGTAGCAAAAACCTGTGTCTTCATATAAGAAAGATCTGCAGAATAATTGGCTTCCCATTTCTTGAAAAATGTATCAGAATAGTTCAGGGTAATTCCCATACTGTTTTGAGTATAAAAATTGGCAAAAGTACTGATCCTGTTTTCTCCATCAAGATTCACAATCTGTCCAAAACCGTCTAATGTTCTCTGAAAGTATGTTGAAGCAGATAATTTTCCTTTATACACATAAGAGAATTCAAAATTATGGTTAAAAGAAGGCTTCAGAAAAGGATTTCCGGTAAAATAAGAGCTGATGTTGATATACCACCGGTATGGATTGATCGCGCGGAATCCGGGTCTTTCTATTCTTTTGGAATAACTCAGGTTGAAAGTATGATTTTCATTGCTTTTATAACTGATATAAGCCGTTGGAAAAAATTTCCCGTAGGAATTTTCTGTCTGCTGTCCGGAAGTTAAAGAATTTCCATTGACCACTGAATATTCGTAACGTAAACCTGCTTTTGCCGACCATTTTTCACTGAATGCTTTTTCAAAACTGATATAAGCGGCATAATTTTTCTCATTATATTCAAATTCATTGCTTTTCAGAGGATCTGTAATATACTCTCCATTTTTCAGGTTCTGATAAAATATACTGGAATTATTATCAAAATTGGTGAATTTCACCCCAGCTTCTGTCTTTGCAAACTGATAAGGTAATATAAGATCCGCCTGCCCGGAATAAATTTTATAATCCACCATAGAGGGTGATTTTACTACAAATTGATCACCCGAACTCTCTGTAGTGGTAAAATCAATAGTTGTTTCCGGAGTATTGGAAAAATAATTTCCTGTGATACTCAGCTTATTATCCTGTTGCCCGAATTTCAAATCATAATAAGCACTGGCTGTATGTTGTCTTCCTGTAGCTCTATGCTCTGCATCGGTGAGAAGTGTATTGGTATAAATTCCATTCTGGAAATAGTTTGAAGTATTCCTGATATCCATATTGGAGTGTCCAAAGCCAACATCATAAATAAACCCGATATTGGATTTCTTACTCACTTGATAATCCAGACTTAAATTAGCTCCAAGTCCGTCACCAAAATCTCTTCTGTTGTCATTACTTTTAAGACCGTCTGCTCCTTCTATCCAATAGTTTTCATAGGAATGTTTTTCATTTTTATTTTGTCTCAGCTTTAACGAAGAGCGCAGTTTTTCATTCTGATAATTGACCGTTACACTATTTGAATTTCCAGTATACGTTTGTTGCTGAAGACTGGAAGTCAGACTTCCACTCCACCCCAGATTCTGATTTTTCTTTAAAACAATATTGATCAGTCCGCTGTTTCCCTGCGCTTCATATTTTGCAGGAGGTGCTGTAATGACTTCAATTTTTTCTATATTTTCGGATCTGAGACTTTTCAGATAGGTAACAAGCTCTGCATCAGATAAATTCAGAATTCTGTCATTGATCATTACTGCTACTCTACTTTTTCCAACAATGGAAACTCCTGTATTATCATCTACTTTTACCAATGGTGTTGTGGCAAGAGCATCCGCTGCATCCATTCCCTGTGAGGCTACAGAATTGGAAACATTAAACACAAGTCTGTCTGCTTTTCTCTCAATTAGTTTTTTTCTGGCAGTAAGCGTTACCCCTTCGATTTGTTTTTCATTCTTTTTTTCAATAAAAAAGTCATGTTTCACTATTCCGTTAACAGCAATATCTTTATTGGATATTTCAATACCATCCTGAATAAGTCTGATATTATAGTTTCCGTTTTCTAAAAGTTTCAGGGAGTAATTTCCTCTTTCATCCGAAATAGCAGTCTGCTGCTTCCGATTTTTTACTGCAATAACCTCAACGTAAGGAACAGCGTTTCCGGTTTGGGTGATCTTCCCTGTTATACTTTGGGCGAATGCAGCTACGGGCAACAGCATGATCACAGCAAATAATGTCTTCTTCATAAATTATATCGTTTTTAATAAGACAATCGTATCCGCCTTTTGTTACATCTCTTTTACTCTTTTTCAATATCTTCGTCCTTTAAAATCCAAACATGAAAAAAGGGCTTATTGCATTTTCCATCTATATTACTCAGATCATTTCTGCACAGAATTACTCTCAATATGTCAATCCAATGATAGGAACCGGAGGCCATGGCCACACTTTTCCGGGGGCGATTGTCCCTTTTGGAATGGTACAGCTTTCTCCCGACACCAGAATTGATGGAAGCTGGGACGGATGCAGCGGATACCATTATTCAGATTCTGTAATCTATGGCTTTTCTCATACGCATTTAAACGGTACAGGAGTTTCTGATTATGGAGATATTATGCTGATGCCCACCATGGGAAATCCAAGCCTGAGCAGCAAAGACTATTCTTCAAAATTTTCGCATAAAAATGAAAAAGCAACAGCCGGTTTCTATGCTGTCAGATTAGATAAAAATAATATTGATGTTCGCCTCACAACGACAAAAAGAGTTGGTTATCATGAATACACTTTCAACAATGCAGGAAATGCCAATATCATTTTAGACCTCAACCACAGAGATAAACTTCTGGAAGGTGAAGTAAAAATTATTGATGATACAACCATTGAGGTTTTCAGAAGAAGTGAAGCGTGGGCTACCAACCAGTATATCTATGCCAGAATTGAGTTTTCAAAACCTATGAAAATTTCAAAAAAGGAGGTCAATGGAAAAGAAGAAAGCAATCTTTTTACCGGAACAAAGCTCGCCCTGGCATTTTCAGCTAACGTTAAAAAAGGAGAAAAGATCAATGTCAAAGTTTCTGTTTCCCCAACAGGCTATGAAGGAGCAGGAAAGAATATGCTGGCAGAAGGACAATCAAAGGATTTTGAAGCAGTAAAAAAACAGGCAGAAACGAATTGGGATAAAGAACTTTCCAAAATTGAGGTAAAATCTGATGATAAAAATAAATTAGCGGTTTTTTATACTGCACTTTACCATGTTTTTACACAACCGAACATCAATATGGATATTGATGGAAAATACAGAGGCAGAGATAACAAGCTTTATACCGCCAATGGTTTTGATTATTACACCGTATTCTCCCTTTGGGATACCTTCAGAGGAGCTCACCCGCTGATGACTTTAATTGACAGAAAAAGAACTGCCGATTTTATCAATACTTTCATTAAACAATATGAACAGGGAGGAAAACTTCCGGTGTGGGAACTCGCATCCAATGAAACGGAATGTATGATTGGTTATCACTCTGTTTCTGTGATTGCAGATGCTATGGCTAAGGGAATTCAGGGGTTTGATTACGAAAAGGCATTTCAGGCTGCAAAAGGTTCTGCCATGCAGGATATTTTCGGACTAAATGCTTATAAGCAGAATAATTACATCAGCATAGACGACGAACATGAAAGTGTTTCCAAAACAGTAGAATATGCCTATGACGACTGGTGTATTGCTCAGATGGCCAAAATTTTAGGCAAAAAAGAAGAGTATCAGGAGTTCATGAAACGTTCTCAGAATTGGAAAAACCTTTACAATCCAAAAACAGGTTTTATGCAGCCCAGAAAAAACGGAAACTGGTATGAACCTTTTGATCCGAGAGAAGTCAATAACAATTATACGGAAGGAAACTCCTGGCATTATTCTTATTCTGTACAGCAGGACATTCCTGGGCTTATTGCCGCTCACGGCGGAAAAGAAAAATTCGAGCAGTTCATTGATGCCATCTTTATCGCTCCTGATAAAACAACAGGTAGAGAACAGGTAGACATTACAGGATTAATGGGACAATACGCCCAAGGAAATGAACCAAGCCATCATATTGCCTATCTGTACAATTTTGTAGATAAGCCAGAAAAAACAGATGCCAAAATCAAATACATCCTTGATAACTTCTATAAAAATACACCTGACGGGCTAATCGGAAATGAAGACTGCGGCCAGATGAGTGCATGGTATGTTTTAAGCTCCATGGGAATTTATTCTGTCACTCCGGGATTACCGGAATGGGAAACCACTACTCCCTATTTTGATGAAATTAAAATTCATCTTGAAGACGGAACTATAAGAACGATTACCAAAACCACCGGCAGAACTGAACTTAAAAAACTGGGGTTCGAAAATGTAAAACCTGTTAAAGATTTTAAATATTCTGAACAAACTGCTTCTCCCGTAATTGCTGCAGACAGAATTTTTGATTTTTCTACCAAAGTAGAAATCACACCACTGCATCCGAATGACAAGGTGTATTACATGACGATGGATGACAGTGACAGCAATAAAAGAAAGACGTTCTCAACTTATAAAGGACCATTCTCCATCACCAAAACCACTCAGGTAATGGCTTATGCTGAAAGAAACGGCGAAAAAAGTTCTGTAACAACCGCTCATTTCAACAGAAGACCCAATTATTGGGATATTAACATTCTGTCAAAAGTAACTCCACAGTACAGCGCTACCGGAAACCTGACTCTTATTGACGGAATCAGAGGAGATGTTAACTGGAGAAAGGGTGAATGGCATGGTTATCAGGGACAAAATTTTGAAGCTATTATTGATTTTAAATCTCCTCGGAATATAAAATCATTATCTTCCACTTACCTTCAGGACAGCAGAGCCTGGATTCTGATGCCTAAAAAAGTAGAATATTATGCATCCATGAACGGAAAAGATTTTGTCCTTCTGAAAACCGTCGACAATACTATTGATCCTAAGGATGAAAAAGTACAGATCAAAGACTTTTCTACAGAAATTCTTCCTACCGAAGCCCGATATATTAAAGTAAAAGCTTACTATTTCGGAAAACTTCCGGAATGGCATCAGGGAGCAGGTGGTGACGCTTATATCTTTATTGATGAGATTGCTGTGAAATAAGGGAGATGGGAGAAGGAGGTTTCTATTTGACAAATTACTTACTGAAGTCCACTTATTAGAGAATTTAATATTCAAAAATTTAATAAAATAAACGGATTGTCATCTTTATAATTTCAGTAACATCCTTCCTCCAGCGCCCAACTTCCAACCATAAAAAATGCGCCCTTCGAAAATTCGAAGGGCGCATTTTTTATCAATTCATTCTTTCCGACCATTGCAGGACTTCCGGAAGTTCAATATCAGAAAATTCGATGTGGATGACTCTTCTTTTCTTTCCGTTGGTGGTTCGGTTAGAGCCGTGAAGCGTTAAAGGTTTCATCAGCATAATTCCACCTTTTTCTACGTTGCAGATTTCTTCGGTTTCCACATTCCAGTTGATGGTTTCTGGTCTATAAATGCCTTTTGCATGAGATTTGGGAATTACTTTCAATGCTCCGTTATTTTCATCAGTATCATCCAGATGGATTCTGATGGTGTAAATATTTTCCAAAACATTAAGTGGAGGCTGTACTGCAAACTGATTTTGTTTGGTGGTCCAAGGTCCGAAATTTTCCAGTTCCAGCTTTTTATCTACAGAAATTGTCAGATCCTGATGATAGGCCACATACCAGTTGGAGGTTTCAGGTTTATCAAAATAGATGCTTTTAACTACAAAATATTTTGCTCCAAAGATCTCTTTCACCACTTTCCTTATATTTTCATTAAACACAAGGTCTTTGATTTCCGGAACTTCTTTTAAAAACTGTCTGATGGCAAAAAGATCTTCAGACTTTCTAAAGTTTTCTTTTGAAGTATCTATATTGTGCAGAACAACATTGATGTCTTCCAGTTCTTTCTGTGAAAACACATCATTGATAACAGCAAAGCCATATTCTTCAATATGGCTTTTATGATTTTCTAAGTTATGTAAACTCATTGATATTTAAATTTTGTCTAATGGTTCAGTTAACTGCCCTTCCCATTTTGAAACTGCTGTCGTTGCCAGCGTATTTCCAAGTACGTTCGTCATACTTCTACCCATATCACAGAAATGGTCAATTGGTAAAATCAAAGCAATACCTTCCGGTGGGATACCGAACATTGAACATGTTGCTACAATAATTACCAGAGAGGCTCTCGGAACTCCGGCAATTCCTTTTGAAGTAAGCATTAATACCAAAAGCATGGTGATCTGCTGCCCCAGAGTCATTTCGATTCCGTAGATCTGAGCAATAAAGATTGAAGCAAATGTCATGTACATCATACTTCCATCCAGATTGAATGAATATCCTAGAGGTAAGATAAAAGATACTACTCTGCTGTTACATCCGAATTTCTCCAGTTCTTCAACTAATTTAGGGAATACTGCTTCTGAACTTGTAGTAGAGAAAGCGATCAGCAAAGGCTCTTTAATTCTTTTTAAAAGATCAAAAAGACGGTTTCCTAAGATGAAATATCCTACCAATAAAAGGACCAGCCAAAGAACTCCTATAGCAAAGAAGAAGTCTCTTAAATAAATAGCATATACTTTAAAGATTTCAAAACCATTGGTGGCCACTACGGCTGCAATAGCTCCCAATACTCCAAGCGGAGCAAACCACATGATATATCCTACCATTTTAAGGATAGCATGAGCAATAATATCAAATAGCTTTACTACAGGTTTAGCGTATTCTTCTCCTAAATTTGCCAAGGCAACACCAAACATCACCGCAAATACAACGATCTGCAATACTTCGTTGGTAGCGAAGGCTTCAAATAAACTTTTAGGAATCATGTGTTTTACAAAGTCTTCCATAGAAAAACTTTTGCTGCTTTTAAGAAGTTCATCAGCAGAAGCAACATCCTGAATTGGCAATTTTGTAACATGCCCAGGTTCAAGCCAGTTAACAAGGATCAACCCAATGAAAAGAGAAATCAGAGAAGCGGAAATAAACCAAAGCATTGCTTTTGTTCCTACTCTTCCGATCATTTTGATATCACTCATTTTGGCAATTCCCACTACTAATGTCGTAAAAACCAATGGAGCAATAATCATCTGTACCAATCTGATAAAAACCGTTCCCAACAGTTTTATATTCTTGGAAAAAGGTTCTGCACTATCGGGATAGCTTACGTGTACAATACCTCCAATTCCTACTCCCAGAAGAAGTGCAATGATAATTGCTATAAAAAGTTTATTCTGTCCTTTCATATATATAGTTCAATTTGCGCAAATATAATGGTTTTTCAATTGACAGTAGATTTTCTTCTATGAGGCAGAATTTTAGATTAAGTTTTTAATCCCTGAAAATTAAATCCCTGGTTTAGAAAATATTGTAAAAAAATTAAGAAACATTTATTGAATTTTTATTCTTTTGGTACAAATTTTATTATTACATTTGAGTGTATAACAACATTAATAAATATACAATATGAAAAAAACTATTGCAATGGCTGCATTAGCTGTAGCTGTATCTTTCGGTGCTATTTCTTGTAAAAAGAAAGTTTCTGATGCCGACCTTCAGACTCAGGCTACAACTATAGTAACTTCTAATCCCAATGCTTCTGTTGAAGTAAAAGAAGGTGTAGCTCACTTAAGCGGTACTTTCGCAGATCAACAGTCTAAAGACGCAATGATTGCAAAATTAAAAGCAATCAGCGGAGTAAAAGACGTAATGGATATGTCTACTATAGCAGCTGCTCCTACCCCTGCAGCACCAGTAGAAACTGCTTCTGCTGTAGATCCTGCTGTTCAGAAAAAAGTTCAGGATGCGGTGAAGGATTTCCCTTCTGTAAAAGTAGAAGTTGTAAACGGACAGCTTACTCTTACAGGAAATGTTTCCGGCTTGCAGGCTAGAAAAATCAAAGAATCTGTAGATGCTTTGAAAATCGGAAAGTATAACAACAACCTAATCGTAAAATAATTTAAGATGAGCGAATTACAAGATAAATATTCAAGTGTAGTTTCAGCAGCTCAGTCTGCAGGGATCTCCAATCTTCAGGTGCAGGAGCAGGACGGAATTCTTTATGTTTCAGGAAATGCTTCCAATACTGCGGCTAAAGATGCGGTATGGAATGCTCTGGGAGCCATTGATTCTACTTATTCTGCTTCAGATATCAATATTGATGTACAGGTTGCAGGTCTTGCTTCAGGTGCTTCTTTAACAGTTGCTACTGAAGAATCTAATCTTAACATCAGACAGGAACCATCTACTGAAGCTGCCGTTGTAGGTAAAGCTGCGAAAGGTTCTTCTGTGACTCTTATTGAGCAAACTTCTGATGACTGGTGGAAAGTGAAAAATGCTGACGGCCAGGAAGGATATGCTTACTCAAGATATTTAAGAGCATAATTTTTATTAAAAAATAATAAATTTTCACAAAAAAAGCATAGAAACATCCCAATTTTGGGATGTTTTTATATTTTTACCGCTCTGAAAAAAAAACTAATGAAGAAAACTCTGTTGCTATTGACTTTGATGTTCACTGTCATTATTCTGCACGCCCAAAAGTTACACATTGACGGAAAAATATCTGATTCTGAAAAGAAAGCGATAGAAAATGCAACCGTCTATCTTTTGAAACAAAAAGATTCATCCATTATCAATTATACAGCAACCAATAGGGAAGGGAGATTCTCGCTGAAGATTGATGATATAAAAGAACCTTCTATTCTAAAAATCGATGCTGATAAATTATCTTCCTATTCAAAAAAATTCGAAAAAATAGATCAGTCGCTATCTCTGGGAGATATTCAGCTTGAGAAACAAGGTATTGTGAATACAATTGATGAAGTAAAAATCACCGTTTCTCCGGTAAAAATTAAAAGAGATACTATTGAATTTAGTGCGGCCGCTATCAAAGTACGACCTGACAGTAAAATTGAAGAGCTTCTGAAGCAGATTCCCGGTGTAGAAATCAGCAATGAAGGAAAGATTACCGTGAATGGCAAAGAAGTAGACCAGATCATGATTAATGGTAAGCCTTTCTTTGATAAAGATGGTAAAATTGCCCTCCAGAATTTACCCGCAGATATCATCAAGAATATTCAGTTTACAACCACTAAAACAAAAGAAGAAGAGCTTAGCGGAAAAACAGCCAAATCTCAGAATACCACCATCAACTTTAATATTGATGAAAAGAAAAATAAAGGTTTATTGACAAGGCTTACTGTCGGCTATGGATCAGATAAACGATATGAAGCAAGCGGACTGGCGAGCTATTTTAAAGGGGATACGAAAATAAGTCTATTGGCATCTTCGAACAACATCAATTCACAAGGATTTTCCAGAGATGAAGTTTTTGATAGTATGGGAAATGGCCGGAATGCCTGGATGATGCAGGGAGGATCTGTCTCAACAGTAGGAAATGTGACTTACTATAACCAGGGAGGTGGCACGAAAGGAATTCAAAGGTCTACAACAATTGGATTAAACTACAGTGACAAGCTGGGAAAAGATGCCGATCTGGATTCCTTCAGTCTTATGCATTCTGATTCCAATATGGAGACAAGGTCTAAAGTTTCAAGATCTACTCTACTCCCTACTTATACTCTTCAGACCAATTCAGAAAGTAATGGGGAAAATGAATCCAAACAATACAGCTTTGATACTTCGGCTAAAATCAAACTGGATTCTATGACAAGTATCTACCTTTCTCCAAGATTTACGAAAAACAGCAGTTTTAATTTTAATAATTCACGTTCATCTACTTTAAATAATGGCAAACTTGTAAATGAAAGTAATGCTTATTCAAGTAATGATTCGGAAAGCAATTCATTTAATCCATACCTCTATTTTTCAAGAAAATTCAAGAAAAAAGGCCGTTCGATTTCCGCCAATATGAACAGTTCCATTTCAGAATCCAGAAGGGATAATCTGAATCAATCTCAAAACACCTTCTATCAATCCAATGGAACATCAACAGACAATAGAGATCAATTAGCCAAAAATAAAAATCAGAACAGCAGTTTCAATTTCAATGCCGGATATACAGAACCTGTTTCCGATTCGTCCAGTGTAAGTTTTGAGGTAAAATATGAAACCCGATCTTCCAGAGATTTGAGAAATGTAAACGATTTTGATAATACAACAGGAGATTATACTAAATTCAATCAGCTTTTATCCAACAATATGAAGCAAAGAATTAATCAGATCTCTCCTGAGCTGACTTACCAGCTTAGCAAAAAGAAACTGAATTTCTGGGCTTCCATGAATCTTGACATTTCGGATATGAAAGTAAATTCAATCTATAACGGTCAGCAATATGATCTACAGAAAAATTTTGTACTACCCCAATATAATGTGAACCTTTACTATCAACTGTCAGAAGGAAAAACTTTAAGCTTTTACAACTATTCCAACTTCACCATTCCGACAGCAGAACAACTGACTCCTTATAAAGATGAATCCAATCCTTTGATTACCTATCAGGGAAACCCTAACTTAAAAAATACCTGGACCAACAATCTTTATTTGTATTTCAATAATTATAATAAAGTGAAAGAGTTCAGCTACTATTTCAATATTGGTTTTACATACAGAAATAATGATATTATCAACTTTTCCACCTATGATAATGCAGGAAAACAGGTGGTCACTTATGACAACGTAAGCGGAAATAAAAGCATCAATGCCGGCGGAGGTTTCAGTAAAGTATTAAAATGGAAGAATAATAAACTTATTATCAATCCAAGATTCACCATGAATTATGCTTACAATAATGGTTTTATTGATGGACAATCTTTCACCAGCAATTCTTATAATCTAAACCCAGGTCTTAATCTTACCTATGAAATCAAGGATAAAATGACGATTAAGCCCTCTTACAGACTTGGATATAGTTTCTCCAATTATACGAATTACAATGTATCCAATGTAAATACAGCGAATCAGTCATTAAAACTTGAACTGACAAATTATATGCTTAAAGGCAGATTTGTATTTGGAAACGATTTTGAATACAATACCAATTCCAATATTGCCCCTGGCTTTAAAAAGGATTTCTACTTCTGGAATACCAGCCTTGGATATTCATTCTATAAAAAACAGTTTACAGCAAAGGTGAAGATCTATGATGTTTTAAATCAAAATCAAAGCGTGAGAAGAACCATCACAGATTCTTACTTCGAAGACCGTGAAGACCTTATCCTGAAACGATACATCATGTTCTCCATCAGCATGAAACTGAATAAGTTTGCAGGTAAAAAAATGCAGTAAAGCAACACCATACTTTTATATATATTTTTGATAATGGCCGGATCTTTCCGGCTATTTTTATGAATAACCTGAGATTCAACACTAAACTCCATTACAACTGAAGGCTTAAAATTCCCCTCCTCAGGAGGGGTGGCAAATTGAAAATTTGACGGGGTGGTTTCTTACAACAAAAACCTTTTAAACAAGATATACAGATAAACCTATTTTTATTTTTAAATTAGCAGCAAATTTTTTTTATGAAAATCCATATTTCAGTATTATGTATTCTTTTTTTCATTCTTGGAAAAGCTCAGAAAACGGAACAGAAAGATACTTTCGTTAAAGACAATTTCACCAAGAAAGAATTTTATATTCCAATGCGTGATGGAGTGAAGCTTTTCACAGCCGTATATATCCCGAAAGATATATCCAACAAAAGCAAATATCCATTTCTGATGCAGAGAACCTGTTACAGCATTGCTCCTTACGGAGAGAATGAATATAAAACTAAAGTAGGTCCCAATACCTATCTTATGAAAGACAAATATATTTTCGTATATCAGGATGTACGCGGAAGATATATGAGTGAAGGCACTTTTACCAACATGACTCCGCAGGTAGAACGCAAAACCAAAAAAGATGTGGATGAAAGTACGGATACTTATGATACCATCGAATGGCTTTTAAAAAACATCAAAGGTAACAATGGTAAAGTAGGTCAATTCGGAACATCATACCCAGGATTCTATACTGCTGTAGGAACTTTGTCACAGCATCCGGCTTTGGTAGCTTCTTCGCCTCAGGCTCCTATTTCCGATTTCTGGAATGACGACTTCCTTCACAACGGAAGATTTATGCTAGGCTATTTCAGAACATTTCCGGTTTTTGGGGTTCAGAAAACACAGCCAGAAAAACAGGCATGGTATATGGATTCTTTCATCAAACAGACTTCCGAAGACGGTCTGAAGTTCTACAGAGATATGGGAACACTGAAAGATGGATATGAAAAATATTACAAGAATAATTTCTTCATGACAGAAATTATGAATCATACCAACTACGATGAATTCTGGCAGAAAAGAGGCCTTCTTCCTCACTTAAAAAATATCAGCCACGCTGTAATGACAGTTGGCGGATGGTTTGATGCAGAAGATCTTTCCGGGCCATTGAACATTTATAAAACTATTGAAAAGACAAGCCCTAAAGCCAAAAACACAATCGTAATGGGACCTTTCTCCCATGGAGGCTGGTCTCAGGAACAGGGAAAACATTTCCACAGTGAAACGTATTTTGGAGACAGTATTGCTACCTATTACCAGAAAAATATTGAAACAAAATTCTTCAACCATTACCTGAAAGGCAATACCAAAGAAGACGCAGGACTTCCTGAGGCACTGATGTATGACACCGGAGCTAAAGAATGGAAAGAATTTGCCTCTTATCCACCTAAAAATGCTCAGAAAGTGAATTTCTATCTGGCTGATAAAACCTTGAAAAAATCATCAGGACAAGGCTATTCTGAATATTATAGCGATCCTAACAATCCTGTTTTAAGCTCAGATCATTTAAAAGATTTCAATGGTTTCACTCCAAAAAATTATATGTCGGAAGACCAGAGGTTTGCTGTAGGAAGACCTGATGTATTAACTTTTACTACAGATGTTCTGACTGAAGATATTACGTTTGCCGGAGAGATCATGGCCAAACTGAATATTGCATCCACCTCCACAGATGCTGATTTTGCCGTAAAATTAATTGATGTTTATCCTGAAGATTTCAAGCCTGCAGAAAAGAAAGACGGGGTTATCTATGGAAACTACCACCAGATGGTAAGAAGTGAGATCATGCCTGCAAGATTCAGAAATACCAAAGAAAAGGGTGAGGCTTTGGTTCCTAACCAGAAAACAGCTGTTAATTTCAGACTTCAGGATGTGGTTCATACTTTCAAAAAAGGGCACAAAATCCAGATTCAGATCAGCAGTACATGGTTTCCGCTTTTTGCGATCAACCCACAGAAATTTATGGATAATCCGAATTTTGCCAATAAAGAGGATTACACCAAAGCATTTATTAAAGTATATGATGACAGCTCTATTGAAGCTGAAGTTTTAAAATAAATTGAAAAAGCTGTTCGTTTGAACAGCTTTTTTTGTTTTTGAGAGCCTAAAGTTTATTTTAGGTTTTGGCCAAAGCCTGATGATTTTATTATTTTTTAAGTGGGCTTTAGCCCACTTTTATTAATGGAGACAGCAAGTTCAATCTTCTAAAATCTACAGAATTAGTGGCGATTGAATGAAATATTATAGAGACTACTGCGGAGTGACAAACGTTGTGGATAAGGTGTCTCAAAAAAGACTATTCTTCAATGGTTCTGAAAGTCAGATTTACTCTTGGTGTCTTCACTTTTGTAGTGGGAGGAAGCCTGTGAAGCCAGTTGTCCTGAGTAGTTCCCTTCATAATTAATAAGCTTCCGTTTTCCAGGAATATTTCTGCCTTTTCTTTGGTTATTTTATGTTTGAATAAAAATTTTCTTTCCGCTCCAAAGGTTAGAGAGGCAATAGCCCCGTGTTTCTTCAGATCTGTTTCGCCATCGCTGTGATAAGCCATTCCTTCACTTCCGTCGTGGTATAAATTGAGGAGACAAGAATTGTAGGTTTCTCCCGAAACTTCTTCACACTTCTTTTTTAATTCTAATAATTCAGGACTCCAGAATTTGGCATATTTTGTTCTTTTCGAATAGGTATATTCAAAAGCTTTTTCTCCAAACCAGGCTACTTTCCTTTTGGTTAAAATTAGCTTTCCAAAGATCAATGCTTCATCATTTTCCCATGGAATCTGATTGAGCAGATAATCATAATAAAAAGCAGATTGTTCTGCTGAAAAAACTTTTCCATAATAATGAACAGTACCATCATGTGGAAGTACATTCAGTGGATAATCGGATATTTCTTCGAAGAGACTCAACATAGTTTTAGAATTAAATGCTTTATGCTGTAAAATGTATTTATGTCTTTTGTATTTAAACACAAATGGCACCAATATTTTTCACAAATGACACGAATTTTATATCAATAGGAACGGACTTTAGTCCGTTTATTAAAATAATTCAAGAATTCATTGGCTTTAGCCAAAACTTATCAATTTATTTTATTCAGGAATAAATCTGTGAGCCTTCCCAACCCACAATCAACTGTTTCCTATCACTTCCCCAACGATAGCCACCGAGATGCCCGGTAGACTGAATCACGCGGTGACATGGAATAAGAAATGCTACAGGATTACTTCCAATAGCCGTCCCAACAGCTCTGGAAGCTTTAGGATTTCCAATTTTTTCTGCCAGGCTGCCATAAGTAGACAGTTTTCCCATCGGAATAGTCAGTAGACTTTCCCATACTTTCAACTGAAAATCGGTACCTTTCAAGTGTAATTTTATTGTGTTGAGTTTTGTCCAGTCTTTATCGAATATGGACAATGCGTTCTTTTGAAGAGCATCCTGTTTTTCAATAAAAGAAGCATTAGGGAACTTTTGTTTCAGTTCCCCGAATGCTTTTTCTTTATCGTCTTCAAAAGCCATATAGCAGATTCCTTTTTCTGTAGAAGCTACTAAGATATTTCCGAAAGGACTTTCAGAAAAACTGTAATAAATACTGAGGCTTTTTCCTCCGTTTTTATATTCTGCCGGAGACATTCCTTCAATCTTTACAAACAGGTCATGAAGCCTGCTGGTACTGGAAAATCCTGTCTCGTAGGCAGTATCAAACAAACTTGCTTTTTCTTCCTTCAATAAGTTTTTAGCATGTTCAAGACTGATGAACTGTAAAAATTTTTTCGGACTTGTTCCTGCCCAATCAGTAAATATCTTCTGAAAATGAGCCGGACTCAGGTGAATATTCTCTGCCACTTCCTCCAAACTTGGCTGAAGCCTGAAATTGCTCTGGATATATTCTATCGCCTTGGCAATTCTGTTATAATCTATCTGACTTTGTGTGGACATTGTATTATTATTTTACCTCACAAATTTCCAAAGAATATACGGCAGAAAAAATCCGATTCTTGCGGAATATTAGTTGTTGTTATAAATATCGTAGTAAGCAAGCATTTTGTAATATAACTTCGCAGATAAGAAAGCCGTTGGCTTAGCCATTGGAGAATCCATTAATTCTACAATATCAAATGCTACTACATTACATTTTTCAAATACTTTTCTTAATAATTCCAGCGTTGGATACCATTGTAGTCCGCCTGGCTCAGGAGTTCCTGTAGATGGAGCAATAGAAGGATCGAAAGCATCTAAATCAATCGTGATATACACATTTCCTGATACTTTTTCCAATACATCATTGATCCAGTTTTCGTTGTTTGCGATTTCGTGAGCGAAAAATACTCTTCCTTCAGGTAAATATTCAACTTCTTCAACATCCATAGAACGGATTCCCACCTGTACTAAGTTATGCTTCTGATTTGCTTCAAAAACTGCACATGCATGGTTGGAAGTAGAACCGTGGAACTCAGGACGTAAGTCTGTGTGAGCATCAAACTGAAGAACAGTAAGGTTTTCGAACTTCTCTCCTACCGCACGGATAGAACCAATAGAAACAGAGTGTTCACCCCCAAAAAGAGTGAATAATTTACCCTCATTGTTCAAAAGTTCTTTTGTTTTCTGATAAACCGCTTCTGTCATTGCTTCCGGAGTAGAATTTTCAGAAACTTCTCCTGCTAAGTAAACTCCCTGTAGGTAAGGTTCTGTTTGAGTTTCAATATCGTAAAGCTCCATGTTTTCAGAAGCGTTTAAGAATAATTCCGGACCTTTATCAGCTCCTTTACCCCATGTTGAAGTTCCATCATAAGGAACAGTTACCAACATTACTTTCGAATTCTCTAACGTTGCGTTTTCTTCGGGAATTCCTGCGTATGTTCTCATGCTTTATTTAAAAATTTTAATGATTGAAAGATTAAAAGATTTCACAAAGATACAAAATAGTCCTTGAGTTATAAGTGATGAACGGTCTGTTATGAATTTTTAACCTTCATTCTAATTTTTAAATTTTTAAATATTTTAATGTTTAAATTTTAAAAGTTATTTTTGTACAAAACTCATTATATGCCTTTAAAAGCTGTACTTTTTGATATGGATGGTGTAATTGTAGATACGGAACCATTGCATAGAAAAGCTTATTTCAAAACGTTTGATGAATTGGAAATCGCCGTTTCCGAAGAGTTATACACCTCTTTTACCGGAGCATCAACGAAAAGAGTCTCTGAAACTTTGATTAATGAATTTAATTTAAATCAAACTTATGAAGACATTGCAGGAATCAAAAGATCTCATTTCAAAGATTATTTTTATAATGATGATGAGTTTGACTTAATTCCGGGAGTAAGAAAACTAATCGAGCATTATCACGAAAATGGAGTCAAGCTGATTCTGGCTTCTTCTGCAACGATGGTAACCATCAATATGGTTTTTGAAAAATTCGGACTCGAGCAATATTTCAGCGGAAAGATCAGCGGTGCCGATTTAAAAGAATCCAAACCTCATCCTGAGGTTTTCTTACTGGCTGCAGAAATGGCAGGAGAACCTGTTGAAAACTGTATGGTGATTGAGGATTCTACGAACGGAATTTTGGCAGCCCACAGAGCAAAAATTTTCTGTACGGCATACAGAAGCCCACATTCTAAAAATCAGGATTACACGTTAGCAGATACGGTAGTAACTGATTACGAGGAACTCGAACTTGATAAAATTTCAAAATATTTTTAAATAAAAAAGCTCTCAGATTCTGAGAGCTTTTGTTTTGTATATACTTTGTCATCTGAACGAAGTGAAGATCCTTAACTTTCCTTAATTCTTAATAAAAAACTTAATGGTTAAATTTAAAAACATTAATAAGATGAGATTGCTTCGTCACCTTCGTTCCTCACAATGACAGATTAAAGTCTTATTTATAACCAAGAATCTTCAATATATCTTCCGGTTCCTGTTTCTCACGGAAAATTTCATATTGCAATTCACCGTTTTCATCTTTCTGAATCAGGACGTGTCTAGGCTGAGGCATCAGACAGTGGTGTACTCCGCCATATCCACCGATTGTTTCCTGATAAGCTCCCGTGTGGAAGAATCCGATATACAAAGGTTTTGTATCACTGAAAACAGGTAAATAAATTGCGTTGGTATGCTGTTCTGAGTTATAATAATCATCCGAATCACAAGTCAGCCCTCCCAGGAATACTCTTTCATAAGTATCTTCCCAACGGTTAAGCGGAAGCATGATGAAGTGTCTTGAAATTGCCCATGTATCAGGAAGGGTGGTCATGAAAGAAGAATCAATCATATTCCATTTTTCTCTGTCATTCTGACGTTTCTGAGAGATGATTTTGTAAAGGTTCGCTCCACTTTCTCCTACGGTAAAGCTACCGAATTCAGTGTAGATGTTAGGTTCTTCCACTCCTTCTTCTTCACAGAATTTTTTGATCTGAGAAACAATCTCTTCTACCATATACTGGTAGTCATAATCAAAGTTCAAAGAAGTTTTGATTGGGAAACCACCTCCAATGTTCAGTGAATCTACTTCAGGAGCAATTTTCTTCAAACGGGCATATACACGAAGACATTTGTACAATTCGTTCCAGTAGTAAGAAGTATCTTTAATCCCGGTATTGATGAAGAAGTGAAGCATTTTCAATCTTGCATTCGGGTGTTCTGCGATCTTCTGGCTGTAGTAAGGGATGATATCTTTATATCCGATTCCTAATCTTGAGGTATAGAACTCGAACTTTGGTTCTTCCTCTGATGCGATTCTGATTCCGATATTAAAGGTAGAATCGATGCTTTCTGTAAGTTTATCCAATTCTCTGTAATTATCAAGAATCGGGGTAATATTTTCAAAACCGCTGTTGATCATATCTGAAATATTTGTCAGATAATCATCAGTTTTAAAACCATTACAGATTACTTCAATGTTTTTATCTACCTTTCCCTTTTCGTAAAGAGATTTTACAATATCCATGTCATAAGCAGAAGATGTTTCTATCGAAATATCATTCTTCAAAGCTTCCTCCAATACGAAATTGAAATGACTGGATTTTGTGCAATAGCAGTAGGTATAATTCTTTTTATATTCGGTTTTTTCAAAAGCTTCTTTAAACCAGCTTTTGGCCTTCTGAATATTTTGAGAAATTCTCGGCAGATAGCTAATCTTTAGCGGAGTGCCAAATTGTTCAACTACATCCATCAATGGAACGTCGTGAAACAACAAATTGTTCTCAGATACATTAAATTCCTCTGTAGGGAAATACAATGTCTGATCAATAAGTTCCGAGTACTTTATTTTCATTTCTAAACAAGTGAATTAAGAAATGCAAAATTGCTAAAAAAGTTTCATTTTTAGGTGTTAAAATTATTATAATTTTAAATAAACACCCAATATTAAATCTTATAGAAATTTATCTCTGATAATCAATACGTAAACTTTTGAATATATTCCCTCCTTCTAGCATCTGAAATCCCTAATGCCTGCTGAATATAGGCATCTGGAGAACCATACTTTTTATTGATCTCCCCAAAAGCAGCGTCAAGATATCTTTTTTCAACCCAGCTCAGTTTTTCCAGTACCTGTAAATCCATTTTCGGATAGAGGAAATGTAAAGTATTGGCAAGGCGAAGTCTCTTCTGAACAAGATCTTTTCTATAATTATTAGAGAGAAGATATTCGTTGTAAATAGTCTCTTTATCAAATTTCAGAATTGTAAGAAGTAATGCTGTGATAATTCCCGTCCTGTCTTTTCCCGCTGTACAATGATAAAGAATCGGATCTTTGGATTCCAGAATTTCTGTAATAATTCTTTTTATAGTTTCTGGATTTTCCGTCACATACTCACGGTAAAAATCTATCATTCTTTTATCGGCATCGGAAGCATTCACTTTACCTTTAAGAACCAGTTTTTTGGCCTGAGCCAACTGATCTCCTTCATCTTCAAACGCTGAATATTTTTTGTATACGGTTTCTGCCGGTAACTGATCCGGTTTCTGAGCAATTTCTTTTGAATTTCTAAGGTCAATAATTTCTTTGATCCCCAGTTTTTCAACATCATCAAAAGATTTCTTTTTAAGCTTATAAAGATGGGCACTTCGGTATAGTTTTCCTTCTTTTAATGTTCTTCCTTCCCTGTTTTTGATATTTCCTACCGTCCGGAAATTGGTAACTTTTTTAAGATGAATCACTTTTTCAGTTTCATTTTTTCCATATTCGGGTGTTTCAAAATGCTGGGTCTTACATGAGACTATGCAGCATAATGAAATGGTGAACACTGATATTTTGATTAATTTATTCAATGGTTTTTAATAAGTTTTGGCTAAAGCCAATGGATGTATTTATTTTTATTAAACGGGCTGAAGCCCGTTTCTATTGATGCAAAAATTAGTGCCATTTGTGGGTAAGGCCCGTTTCTATTGATATATAATTAGATCCTTTTAATAGATGGTAGGATATTCTATCTCCTTAATTCCTACAAAAAATAAAACATCTCCTGATTCATATTCTATGGAAATCTCATCTTCAACAGCGAAATTCCGGGTTCCTATTCTTGAAGTAATGCTTAAGTTTTCTTTAGTCAAAGGCCAGTTGAGACCTTTTGTCGTTATATTATTCACTGATGGAAATGGATAAAGCGAAATCATTCTATTTTTTAATCCTTTCAGCTTAAAATGATTGGGAATAAAATAGTATTCTGAAAACTCATCATAAAATTTTATTTTCATCTGATCTTTGAATGCATACGCAACGGTAAGGTTTCCCAAAAAATGATCCTGCTCACCTCCGCTTCCTCCAAAAACATCAGTTTCTGAAAAGCCTTTTTCCTGAATAATTTCCAGCGCCTTATGAAAATCTGTTTTTTCCTGATCTAAGGTAAGGATAAATTTTCCTTCATACATATCTTCATCTGATCCGGAGTGTGAATCAAAATCACCGGATATAAAATCCAGTTTATCCAAAGGAAATCCCATTTTTTTCAAATAATGGAAAGCACCGTCTGTACAGGCAATCAAACCATAATTTTCCGGATTGGGTAATGATTTTGGAGCATCTCCGTTGATGAAAAGTAATGCTTTATCTCTCATTCGGGTTCCAGTATTCTTCCGGTTCGTTGTTCAGTTTTGAAATATATCTTGCCAACACAAAAAGATAATCTGAAAGCCTGTTTAAATATTTAATCAATTCGGGACGTACTTCTTCTGATTCATTCAGAAATACCAATGAACGTTCTGCTCTTCTGCAGATCGTTCTTGCTGCATGTAAAAAAGTTGCTGATTTTCCTCCACCTGGCAGGATAAAGTACTGAAGAGGTTCCAGCTTTTCATCGAAGGCATCCATCCATTGTTCCAGCTCTTCAATTTCAGTTTCTGAAATAATAATCGGAAGGCGTGATTTTCCGTTGGCAAGCATCAGCTTATCCACCGGTGTTGCAGCTTCTGAACCTACCGTAAACAAATCAAACTGTATTTTCTTCAGCTGTCTCAAAACTTCTTCATCTTCAATATGACTTTTTGAAATTCCAATGAATGAATTCAATTCGTCTATATTTCCGTAGCTGTCTACTCTTGCGCTGGCTTTGGAAACCCTTGTTCCGCCATACAATGCAGTCTGGCCTTTATCTCCTGTCTTTGTATAAATTTTCATAGTACTAAAATACTTTTTTTTGTACAATGTAAAAAGTAAAATGTAGGAATAGCTTCGTATTCTATCTGAAAAAATAAAACTGACATTAGGAATTTAATGTCAGTTTTATTTTTTCAGATAGTGCTTCGTCTTTGTTAAGCACAACAACGTCAATCCAATTCCTTTTATGTATAGATTAAAAAGTATAATTGACATTGAGCTGAAAAATAGTTCCGTTAAATCCAAACTGGTTAACCTCCCAAGGATATTTGAACCTTCCTCCTAGATCTGTTACCACATCTCCTTTGCTGTCTATTACATCCGGGTAAATATTAAACAAATTATTTACAACTCCGGAAACTTTAAGATCATTGGTGATTTTATAGGTTAAAACGATGTCTGTAATTACCTTACCAGAGAATGTCTGATCTTTGGCAGGATCAGTAGCGTGCTGCCATGTAACCGAACCAAAATACGTATTATTAAGGTTAAAATTAAACTTTGAAATGTCATACGAAAGACTAAGAATAGTTTTTGTTTTTGGTCTTGCAGAGATAATTCTGGATTGTTCTTTTCTATCAAAAAAGTTTTCTGAGTAACCATTTTGAGCCAAAATAGGTGGAACAGCAATATTATCTACTATCTTAGTTTCGTTATAATTGAAAGCAGCAATAATTCCCAATCTTCCTTTTCCAATAGCGGAAGTATAATAATTAGCTACAAAATCTACCCCTTCCGTCACTGTATTCACAGCATTGGTGAAAAACTTCAGAGAGGTTATTTTGTTATTGTTTAATATTACTTCTACAGGGTTTGTTAGGTCCGGACTTCCCGGAGCACCGGTTTTGTACCCAATATCTCCTGAGAAAAGTACACGGTCTTTAATTTTTATTCTGTAATAATCTGCTGTAATAGTCAGGTTTTTAAAAGGCTTTACGGCAAATCCTCCCGTAATATTAAAAGCTTTTTCAGCATTTAATTTGGGTACCCCAAGGTCAGATCTTATAATTTGAGAGTCGTTATTAAAAGTACCCTGATTAGCTACCGTATTCCCTGTAATTTTAGTTTGAACATTGGAATAATAAATCTGGTGTAATGAAGGGGCACGGAATCCTGTAGAAACAGATCCACGGAAAACCAATTTATCATCCAGTACTTTATACCTTGCATTTCCTTTCCATGAAACATTATTCCCGAAATCACTGAAATTTTCATACCTCACCGTTCCGCCAAGTAACAGGTTTTTCGTAACGTCCCATTCCGCATTTATGTAAGCTCCGATATTCTGACGATTTTTGTTAATTTCATTTTGAGGCTGCAGTCCCGGAAATGATTCTGCTCCACTTCCTATATAAGACGCTTCCTCTCCTGCCCTTGCCTGATAATTTTCATTGCGCACTTCAGCTCCTGCTCCTAAAACAAGCGCACCAAAATCCCTGCTGATATCTATGTTTCCTATAATATTACTGAACTGATGCCCACCTGCTTTAAAATAGGTTGGGGAATTTGCACCTAAAGACGTATTAATGGTATTTCCTACTGCATAATCTACTGCATTAGAACCAAAGGTTGCACTTCCATCAAAACTCCATTTTCCAAACATACCTTTCCATCCGGAGGTTAAATTATAATCATAAACATCTGTTTTAAATTCCGGTTGAAATCCATTGTAAGCCTGTCCTTTTGGAGTTAATAAACCAAAATCTGAAGTTACCCAATAAGGAGTTCTGTACAAAGCAAAACTGGTCCCACTTCTGTAGGTTGTACCTCCAAAAGCATAAAATTTGCCTGTTTCACCTGTTGGCAACTCAAAATTGACAAACATATTGGCCACTTTGGTCTCCGGCTGTCCTATAATCATTCCTAAACCGGGATTAGCTTGCGTCCAGGCATTATCCACCCCAAAAAGTTCATCTTTTGTAACAGAACCTGCGCGGTTCGTTTTATTTTGAGAGGAAAATCCGAAGGTAAGATTCAGACTTCCGGTTTTTGCTACTCTGATTCCCGTATTAAAATCTGCTCCGATATTAAAACCGTCTCCTTTTGAAGTAATACCTGAAAAAAGGTTAACGGTGCTTTTCCCCACACTGTTCTTAAGAATAATATTAATGACTCCTGCAATAGCATCAGAACCGTACTGTGCAGATGCTCCATCTCTCAATACCTCTACGTTTTGCAAGGCTGCTGAAGGAATACTTTTCAGATCTGTACCTACTTCCCCTTTTCCCGGGGTATCATTTACATAAATTAAAGCACTTTGATTTTTTCTTTTACCATTTACCAAAACCAAAGTTCTGGAAGGCCCTAATCCTCTTAAATCTGCAGGATCAAAGTGAGCTGTTGCATCAGAAACAGTCTGTTGTGATGAGTTGAAAGATGGAACGGCATAGGTTAAAGCTTTATCAAAAGTTACCTGCCCTGTTGATTTTAATTGTACGGCGGAAATATTGTCAATAGGGATTGCTGAGGTAATAATGGTTCTGGGCTTTGTTCTACCCGTGGTAACCACCACTTCATCTATTTTATTTTGTTTTATGCTGTCCTGAGCATATCCCATAGCACCAGCTCCGCTTAATACTAATGCATAGATTTTTCCATTAAATAAATTATTCTTCATGTCAATTGTTAATTATTCAATAAATCTAATAAAAAAATAAACATTAAACACAAAAACAAAACATACAATAACAATTTGACTCCATATTTGCGAAAATCATACCATTTCACAAAAACGACAATTACTTTACAAAACATAAAGTGATTCGTTAATAACATGAAAAAAAATAAATCAATAACATCATATTTGTGTAAAAAAATTAATTAGTTGCCATCAGAAATAAACATGACTTTATTCATTCTGATAAGTAGTTTTTAACAGATTGAGATTGCTTTGCTGATGACTTGCAATGAATGGGAATAAAAAATGGCCGGGAGAAACCGGCCATATCCAAATTATTTATTTACCTCTACGTATTGTATGATGGTCTGATTTTTTGGGTTGTAGATAATAGTACTACTCTTGGGAAATCTTTTCAGTTTATAATACTGAATGTTTTTATCGGATTTAATATCCTCCAGAATACTGGTGTCAATTGTATTGTCAGGAAGAAATTTCGATAGGAAATTTATTTTATCAATGATATTCTGCCCATCAATCTTTCGGGCAGTTTTATCAGATTTACTTTCATCAGAAGTAGGCTGGCTTTCTAAAAACGGAAGCAATACTGCAATATCAGTTTTATACTTAAAAATATATCCTTCAGGTCTTCCGGGAATATTGATTTTCTTTCCTTTTTCTTCTGAAACAATGGAAGCACCGGTACCAGGAAAAACGGAATTGAACTTAACATCTTCAGAATTGGTTAAAGAATTAATAGATTCATTCACAGTTTTCTTTACCGTTTCTTCTACAACCTGTTGTGTTTTTTGCTGTACAGTTTCAGTTGTTTTCTGAACAGTCTGATCTATTTTTTCCTCTATCTTATTGCATGATACTAATAAAAAAGCAGTGATAACTGGCAAAATATACTTCTTCATAATTCTAATAATGGCGATTTTTTTTATTAATACACTTTTCTTTTAACGCAAAAGTAGGGATCAATATTTTAAGAAAGAAAAAATATTTTTTTATTATCAAAAATCCTACTGACAAACTGTTGTCATTACCCTCTCTTACCTTTGTATCAACAACAAACAAAACAAATACATTATGACAACTACAGCAACAGCCACTAAACAATTCATGACTTCTGAACAACTATTAGAAGACTGGCAGGGACACAGAAATCTTACAAGAAGAGTGATTGAATCTTTTCCTGAAAAAGAGCTATTTGAATTTTCTGTAGGCGGAATGAGACCATTTGCAAAACTGGCAGTAGAACTCATCAGCATTGGCGGGCCTGCTTTAAAAGGAATTGTGGAAGGAAATATAGAAGCTTACAGTGAAGAAGCTTTTAATCCAACAACTAAGGAAGAAATTTTGAAAAAATGGGATGAAGAAACAGAAGTGATCAACCATTATTTCAATCAGATTTCTGAAGAGCGTTTCCAGGAGACCTTTAATTTATTCGGACAATATGAATTTCCGGTATATCAGAACATTCTTTATTTTGTAGATAATGAAGTTCATCACCGTGGACAAGGTTATGTTTATCTGAGAGCTTTAGGTATTGAACCTCCTTTCTTCTGGGAGAGATTTTAATAAAAACGAAAAGGTAAAATTGTAGAAAGACTAAACAAAACTTATATCTTTTTTTGCGACACAATCAATTGGCTTTTTGCAATTTTGCCTTCACTCAAACCATTTCATTTATTTGCCTCAATTAAGTCTTTAAACCTCAACAGCTGCCTTGTTGGGGTTTATTATTGATGTCTTTCAACCATTTTTACAAGCAGTTCATTCAAACGGATACGAAGGCTTTCCGGTTCCAGAACTGTGGCATAGTCTGCAAAAGTGATGAGCCAGCGGGGAAATCCGTCACTGATCCATTCTGTTTCAAAAGTAAGCTCCATGCCTTGTTCGGTTTCTACTTC
This sequence comes from Chryseobacterium indologenes, assembly GCF_002025665.1. Lineage (GTDB taxonomy): Bacteria > Bacteroidota > Bacteroidia > Flavobacteriales > Weeksellaceae > Chryseobacterium > Chryseobacterium metallicongregator. The sequence goes on from NZ_CP018786.1 coordinate 3,987,364, forward strand.
TTCTATCAATCCGTAGTATTTTTTAGAATTTACTAGGTGATTCATTATCTTTTTGTCAACCAGAAGTTTGGCTTTAACCTTATTTCCATTTGACTTTTTACGATAATCATTCACCTGTCCATATTCCTGCAGGAAAGGATTCTGCGTTTTTGAGATTTCGAGAATTCTGTCAATACGAAACTGTCTAAAATCTTTTCTCAAGGTACAATACGCCATGATGTACCAGATATTAAATTCGAAAAACATCCCAACTGTTTCAATTGTTCTGTTATTCACTCTTCCATCTACCGTCTTATATCTGATATTGAGCTGGGTTTTCTCTGCGATACTTTCCAGGATAATAGGAATTACATTTTTAAGAGAATCTCCGGAATCTGTATGAAAGCTGAAAACATCAATTTGTTTTTCAATATTTTTAATCAGATTTTTATCCGAATATTTCAGCACTGAACGCACTTTTTCCATTGCTGCCTGATAATGATTTCCTAAGCTTTGGTGAGAAAATTTCTGCATCAGTTTCTCAGCGGTAATGAAACTTAAAACCTCTTCTTTGGTAAACATAATGGGGGGAAGCTTATAACCATCCATTAAAGAATAACCATTTCCCGCTTCTCCAACAATAGGAATCCCTGCATTTTCCAGGGTTTTTACATCACGATAAATGGTTCTGATGCTTACATCGAATTTTTCAGCCAGATCCTGTGCCCTCACAACAGGTTTCGACTGTAATTGGGTAAGGATAGCCGTTACCCTATCGAGTTTTTTTAGATAGTGATCGTTCATGATGTAACAAAGCTAAAATTCTTTTTTGAGAAATGAGAAGCCTTTTTTTATTAATTTTATTTTTCACCAAACCGTCGCTTTTTTATGCTTCATACTCATTTTGTTCAGTCTATTGAAAAAGTTTTAAAACCGGAACAGGCAGTCATAGATGAACTTGTTTCTCATCTGGAAACCAAAACTTACAGAAAAGGGGATTTTCTCTTAAAAGCTGATGAAACCTGCAGATATTTTTATTTTATCGAAAAAGGATTGGTAAAGCTTTTTTTTGATAATGGAGATAAAGATTTCATCATGACCTTTTTCGCTGAAAATGCTTTTTTCGCAGAACTGAGTGGCTTTCTTACGGGGCAGCCGTCAAAATATATGATCGTTGCTCTGGAACCGACTGAAGTTCTTCGTGTACACAAAGATGTGATTGAAGGATTATGTAAAAAATACCATACTGCAGAAACACTTTTCAGTAAACTCTATTCCAAAGCTCCTGTAAATATGATGGGAAGAATCAGTGAGATGCTTGAAGACGATGGAAAAAAACGCTATCACAATTTCCTGAAACAAAGACCTGATCTTATCCAACGCATCAGTCTTGGAGATATGGCAGATTATATTGGCATCACCCAAGTTTCTCTAAGCAGAATCAGAGCACAGAAATTATGAGAAGAAGGGATGCTGGAGCTGGAAGAGGGAAGTTATTGCAGACTGAATATGTATCATCTACCTAATAGTAACTTCCTACTTCCTGCTTCCTGCTTCTAAAATCTTTCCTTTTAAAATTTATCATTTGTAAAAAAATTCAGGAAAATTCCACTCTACATTTGTCACATAATTAATCAAAAAACAAATATTATGTCACAAAGAATCAACGCATTTGCGATCGGAAACAAGGCTGTAAATGCACTTCACAACATGGGATTTCAGGTACAAAACTCATCACTGGACAATTCATTTCTGGAACTGCTGTATTTCCGTGTTTCACAAATGAACGGATGTGCTTTTTGCCTCGATATGCACTCTAAAGAATTACTAGTAAAAGGAGAAAAGGAACAGAGAATCTTTCTGGTAAGTGCCTGGAGAGAATGCTCATTTTATACAGATAAAGAAAAGGCAGGATTTTTATGGGCAGAGACTTTAACTGCTTTAAACGGGAAAGAAGTGAATGATGAAATTTATTCAAGGGTAAGTCATTACTTCTCCGAAACTGAAATGGTAGATTTGACCATGGCCGTGATTGCTATCAACAGCTACAACAGGATTAATATTGCTTTCGGAGCAGATGTAGGAGCTTATCAGGTTCCTGAAAAAACTCATTAAATAATTATTAAAAAAACGTAAAAACTCAGCCTATCCGTTGAGTTTTTTATTTAATTTTCTTTAAAAGTATTCACCAGTTTATCGAGATTCAGACTTCGGGCTGAGGCATCAAAAATCTCACGATATGTTCCTTCTTTATTGTACAATTCATCATGAGTTCCATTTTCCACCACTCTTCCTTTTTTCATGACATAAATGGTATCTGAATCTAAAATCTGTGACAGGGAATGAGAAATGATGATCACTGTTCTGCCTTCTTTGATCGCATCCAAAGAGTTCTTGATCTGTTCGGTAGCAATTGCATCCAGACTGGCTGTAGGTTCATCCAAAAAGATGATTGGAGGATTTTTAAGAAATAGTCTTGCAATGGCAATCCTTTGTTGTTGTCCCCCTGAAAGTTGAGTAGCATCATGCTGATATTTTTCCGGAAGATCCATAATCTGTTCATGCAGATAAGCTTTTTTTGCAGCTTCTTCGATTTCTTCAAAGCTGGCATTCATATCTCCATACCGGATATTATCTTCTATGCTTCCCTGAAAGATGTGATTTCTCTGAAGCACCAGCCCAAGATCACTTCTCAGAAAAGTATTGTCAAATTCATTCAGATTTACTCCATCCAGAAGAATTTCCCCGGAATCCGGAAGATAGAATTTACACAAAAGATTAATAACCGTTGATTTTCCTGCACCACTCAATCCTACAAGAGCCGTAGTTTTTCCGTTTTCAATTTTCATGGAAACATTATGTAAAGCTTTTGTTCCGTTAGGGTAAGTAAAATCAACATTTTTCAATTCAAAAGTTCCTTTAATTTCTTTTTCTACAAAACTTCCGTTTGATTCTGTTTCATTATCTGCATTCAGAATATCGAAGTATCCTTCAGCATAAATCATGGCATCGTTCATATCATCATAAATCCTGTGAAGCTGTCGGATAGGAGCCGAAACATTGTTGAAAAGCATAATATGAAGCATGATCGCACCAATAGTCATTTGCTGATCAAGCACAAGATAAACAGTTAAAAGGATAATCAAAACAACCCCAAATTGTTCAATGAATGTCTTTAAACCATCATAAATAAAATTGGTTCTTCTTGTGATCATCTGGCTTTCCATCAACTCCATCTGAAGATCATATTGTTTTTTTCCTTCAAATTTTTCACGGACAAAACTTTTAATGACCATAATAGAATTAATCAGGTTCAATAGTCCGGATGTCTTTCTTTCCCTTTGATTTCTGAGCTGGCGGCGGACTCCTCCTAATTTTTTGGCCTGCAGAGAGCTTATGTAGAAATAAATCGGAACAATAATCGTTGAAACAAATCCCACATATACATTCTGCATGTACATAATGATCAGCGCAATAATCGCATTGGAAAAAAGAGGAAGGATATCAATAAAAAAGTTCTGAACCAGTCTTGTCAGACTTTCTATTCCACGGTCTATTCTGATCTGGAGTTTTCCGGACTCATGGTTTTCATCATTAAAATAAGCAACCCTATAGGTTAAAATTTTATCAATGGCTGATTGTGCCAACACTGAGCTCACATTAATCCTGATTTTTTCCCCATAAAATTTTTGTCCGAAGTTGATAAAGATGTTTAACAGTTCTTTCCCCAGTAAAATAATGGAAATGATAATGAGGATATGAATTCCCTCTGACATCGGATGCGGAAGATGGGTAAGTTTAGTCACTTCATCTACAGTATATTTCAAAACAATCGGGTTCACCTGTGCTGCAAGAGCTCCCAGAAAAGTAAGAAACAGTGTTCCGTAAATCATGGGACGGTAAGGTCTGATAAATGGGACGAGTTGTTTATAGATTCCGAATAAGGTAACGGTTCTATTAAAAGGTTTAGCCATAGAAGTCATTTTAAATGAAAAACGTACCGCTTTCCAAAGAAAAAGGTACGTTTTATTATCATGTTCAGCAAATAAATGCTTTATATTTTATCCCTCATACATATAAGTAGTAAGATAGTGCAGTTCTTTTCTGCTTGCTTCTTTAGACTCTGATTCCGCCTGTTCCAGAGAATATTGAGAATTAATTTCCTTTTTCTGGAAAACAAATGAGTTGTTGGCATTCTTATCCACCACATCATTAAAGATATGTTCAATTTCAGAATTCGCTAATGAAGCAAAGCTGATATCTTCAAAACCATACATCAGTCTCAGGTCATCAAACTGTCTGAAATTTTCGTCTACAAATCCTTGTAACTGTGTTTTTGAATCAAAATTACCTGCCCAGATATTGTAAGCATATTTCTTTTTTTTAGGCTTATCCAAAATACTCTGATAAACAAAGTTTTCACCCAGATAGGCTTCTCTTACCTGTGGATCATTGGCAAGGTCTTCCGGAAGTCCTTCTTTCAGGATCTTTCCTTCAAACATGATATAGGTTTTGTTGGTAATTGCTAAAGTCTGCTGTACGTTGTGATCGGTAATTAAAATTCCGATGTTTTTATCAACCAGGCTTCTTACAATTTTCTGAATATCTTCCACGGCAATTGGGTCTACCCCTGCGAAAGGTTCATCCAGAAGGATAAAGTTCGGGCTTGTTGCAAGACAGCGCGCAATTTCGGTTCTACGTCTTTCTCCCCCGGAAAGAAGATCTCCTCTGTTTTTACGAACATGCTGCAAAGAAAATTCTTCAATCAGTTCATCACATTTGATCTGCTGCTCACGCTTAGAAAGCTTGGTCAGCTGCAATACTCCCATAATGTTTTCTTCCACAGACAATTTTCTGAAAACCGAAGCTTCCTGAGCCAGATACCCGATTCCTTTTTGCGCTCTTCGGTACATGGCATCTGTTGTAATCTCCTGCTTGTCTAAGAAAATTTTTCCTGAAGTGGGCTTAACCAACCCTACAATCATATAAAACGATGTGGTTTTCCCTGCTCCATTCGGACCCAGCAAACCAACAATTTCTCCCTGTTGAACCTGTACAGAAACGCCTTTTACAACTTTTTTAGGACCGTATTCCTTGATTAAGTTTTCTCCTCGTAAAATCATAGGGCAAATATATCAAAAATATAAACTTCACTTATAGGTTAATATCAACTTGTTTACGTTAAACGCAAACTTGTTCATTTACAACCCATTGTAACTTTTCATCATTTTAATCTACTCATCGTAAAACATATCAATCAATTATAAATATTAAGAAATGGAAAATTACGGTTCAAAAACAGAAAATGTACAAAACCAGCAAAGCAATGTTCCTTACCGTTCAGAAAAGAAAATCCCTGCAGCTATATTGGGAATTCTTGTGGGGTGGCTGGCTTTAAATAAATTTTATCTTGGATATACAAAAGAGGGAATTATTCAGCTGGTTCTGAATGTCGTTACTTTTGGTGCAGCTTCAATTATTCCTTTTATTGAGGGAATTCTCTATCTTTTTATGAGTGATAAGCAATTTGATGATACTTACGTATACGGAAAAAAAGGTTGGTTATAAGAAATGATCATTAACTCGTTAGAAATAAAAAGAGACTACCAATTGAGTAGTCTCTTTTTTATTGGAATGAATTTAATCATTATTTATTTAAAAGAATAGCCGCTTCTTTTGCAAAATAGGTAAAGATCATATCTGCACCCGCTCTTTTGAAACATGTTAAACTTTCAATGATCGTTTTGTCATTATCCAGCCAGCCGTTTTGAGCAGCAGCTTTTACCATGGCATATTCTCCACTTACATTGTATACTGCAATCGGAAGGTCAATTGCTTCACGTACTTTGGAAACAATATCCAGGTAAGGAAGTCCCGGTTTGATCATGATCACATCTGCACCTTCGTGGATATCTTTAAATACCTCGTTCAATGCTTCACGGGTATTATGAAAATCCATCTGATAGGTTTTTTTATCTTTCGGAATTTCCATATCATCTTTCGGAGCACTGTCTAAGGCACTTCTGAAAGGTCCATAGAAAGAGCTTGCATATTTGGCTGCATAACTTACAATTCCTACATCTGTAAATCCGCTTTCTTCCAATGCTTCACGAATGATCTGTACTCTTCCGTCCATCATATCACTTGGTGCTACAAGATCTGCTCCCGCTTCTGCATGAGAAACTGACATTCTTGCCAGTGCATCATTGGTAGCATCATTTAAAACTTTTCCGTTTTCAATAATTCCGTCGTGTCCGTAGATTGAATAAGGATCTAGGGCTACATCTGGCATCACAACCATTCCCGGAACGGCGTCTTTAATGGCTTTGATGGTGTTCTGCATCAATCCGTCTTTGTTCCAGGCTTCTTTTCCTGTATTGTCTTTCAGGTGTTCTGACACTTTCATGTACAAATTGACAGCTTTTACTCCCAAAGAAAATAATTCCTTACATTCCTTCACTGTTAAATCTATACTGCGCCTAAAAATTCCCGGCATAGACGGGATTGCCTCCTGCTTGTTTTCGCCCTCCATTACGAAGATCGGCATTACAAAATCATCAGTTGTAAGCACATTTTCTCTTACCAAACTTCTGATAGATTCATTAACTCTAAGTCTTCTATTTCTTGAATGTATCATTTTGGAATACTTTTTGAATAAGTTTCTACAAATTTAATATAAGTTCTGCAAAAAACTATTGTACGAAATTGTAGAATTTATTACATTTGTTATATATATTCGAGAAATTATAAATTTGATGAAAAAACTTTTACTTTTATTTCTATTTGTAGGCACTTTTGTTGGATTTTCCAACAATTTCAAAGCTCAGCTTAGAGAGCCGGGTTCCATCACTCAAAAAGCAGATGATGGTGTATTGCTTGCCTATCCAAATCCCGCAAAGGATTTCCTTATCATTAAGGCAAAAGATTCTTCTTTAAGAATCAAAAGTGTGACTTTTTATTCAATTTTGGGTATGCAGGTCGCTAGTTATACCGTAAATATGAATTCCGGAGAGATTAATATTGAAAAATTAAAGCCCGGAAAATATATGATCCGATATATTTTAAGTGACAACACACAGAAAGTTACTCAAATCGTGAAACAATAAATTAAAATCCTGATAATCATCAGGATTTTTTCTTTTTACATTAATTCTGTTTTAATATTTCCGTAACTTTCGGGACTTTTTCATACTAATAGTAAAAAGAACAACTTAATGCTAAAAGCTGAACATATTAAAAAGACCTATAATGCAGGAAAAAAGGTCGCCCTGGATGATTTCAGCATCCATGTTCCAAAAGGCAGTATTTATGGCCTTTTAGGTCCTAACGGAGCCGGAAAAACTTCTTTTATCCGCATCATTAACCAAATTACTCAGGCAGATTCTGGTGAAATCCATATCAATGGTCAAAAACTGAACCCAACTCATATTAAAGACATCGGCTATATGCCTGAAGAAAGAGGACTTTACAAAAACATGACTGTTGGTGATCAAATCTTATACTTCGGGGAACTGAAAGGAATGAAAAAAAGTGATGCTTTAAATGAAGCTAAAAAATGGTTTGAAAAACTAAACATCGACCAATGGTGGAAGAAAAAGCTTTCGGAACTTTCTAAGGGAATGGCACAAAAAATACAATTTGTGGTAACCGTTCTTCACAGACCACACCTTTTAATTCTTGATGAGCCGTTTTCAGGTTTTGATCCGGTGAATGCCAACTTAATTAAAGATCAGATCATTGACCTTAAAAATAACGGAACAACCATCATTCTTTCTACCCACAGAATGGAAAGTGTAGAGGAAATGTGTGATTATGTTGCTTTGATCAACAATTCAAAGAAAATTATTGACGGAAGGGTTTTTGATGTAAGAGAAAAATTTAAGAAAAATATTTTTGGGATTACACTTTCTGAAGTAAGCAATGATCAGTTTGAAAATTTCAGAAACAAATATGAGATCTTCAATCTATCCAATGAAAATAATCTTGTTTCTTTTGACCTGAAAAATGAGGAGAGCCAGAATAATGTTCTTCTGGATCTGGTGCAGGTAGGTAAAGTGAGATCATTCGACGAAAGAATTCCAAGTATGAATGAAGTGTTTATTAATGCTGTAAGTAACCATTCTTAATTTATGAATAATATTTTTTTAATTACCAAGAGAGAATTTCTTACACAGGTTAAGAAAAAATCTTTCATTATATTGACTCTGCTTGCTCCTGTTATGATTATTGCTTTTGGAGCAGTGGTGGGTTTAATGTTTAAAGCAAATGAGTCACATAGCATTATTGAGGTAGTGGATAAGAGCGGTCTGTTTACTAACCATCTTAAATCTAATGATAAATTAAACTACGTTTTTGTTTCCGTAGCTGATGAAAAGTCTAAGATTAACAATTTAAAAGGAAATGAATCTCTGGACGGTATTCTGATCCTTCCTGAATTGAAAAATCAGAATTTCGATGCGCTTGAAAAAGAGGCAAGACTGGTCATCAACAGCAAAATAGGATTTGACACCAAGCAGCAAATTGTATCTGACATCAGCAATGTGGTCAGAAAAGAAAAAATCAAGCAACTGGGTATTCAGGAAACTCAATTAAATGATCTTGACAAAAACTTTACTTTAAAAACCATTAATGTTACGGATAATAATAAAGAGGATTCTGATCTTGCCTTTGGCGTTAAATCCGGATTGAGCATGGTTCTGATGTATGTTACTTTTATGTTCATCATTATTTATGGGGTAAGGGTAATGAGAAGTGTTCTTGAAGAGAAAAATAACCGTGTTGTAGAGATTATTATTTCTTCTGTAAAACCTTTTGAACTGATGATGGGTAAGATCCTGGGAGTAACCATGGTTGCACTGACCCAGTTTCTGATCTGGATTACTATGTCTGTTATTGGTGCATTGGTACTTAATACAGGCTTCTCTCCTCTTCAGAAGAATATTCCTGGAGGAAATGAAGAGATTGCAAGTAAACTGGATATGGGACAGCTTGCTACCCAGATTTCTCACAGCTTACTGGAACTGAACTTCCCACTGATTATTTTTGTATTCATCGTATTTTTCCTTTTAGGATATATCTTCTATAGTTCTATTTACGCAGCCATTGGTTCTGCAGTAGATAACGAAACAGAAACACAGCAGTTTACTTTATTTGCTATTTTACCATTAACATTAGGAATGTATGGGAGTTTCACATTGATGAATAATCCGGAAGGTCCTTTAGGCTTCTGGTTATCCATCATCCCGTTTACTTCACCGGTTGCTATGATTGCCCGAATTCCGTTTGGAGTTCCTGCATGGCAGATTGCATTGTCTATTACATTATTACTGGTAACTACTATTTTTATGATCTTCCTAGCCGGAAAAATCTATCGTGTGGGTATTTTGATGTACGGAAATAAAGCTACGTTAAAAGAGCTTTGGAAATGGATAAGAGGATAAGAAGTAAAAACCTATCAATAAAAAAATCCCGGAAACTGAGTTTCCGGGATTTTTTATATTCTGAAATATTCTATTTGAATATATAGCTTAAAGTAAGTGCGATTACCTGTTCTGACTTTTTCTTATCAGTACCTTTAGTTTCCTTAGCGAGACCAGGATAGGTATCACTTAGACCTAAGTCGTATTTTAATGCTACTTCAAGTTGTCTTTTGTAGCTATATCCTACTCCCAGTCCAAGTCCCCAGTTAAAGCTCTTTGCCTTACCATTTACGCCTGCCGGCTGGTTAGGATCGGTAACATCCGGGTCATAATAAGGTCTGCTTACCGGAGCGTCTTTCACGTTCTGATTCAGCAAGAAATTAAATCTAGGTCCTATTAATCCAAAGAATTCTGATTCTGCTTCAGAAAAATATCCTTTGAAATAAAGAGGCACACTCAGGTAGTTATTAGCATATAATGCGTCATAACCGTTTACTCCTTTAGCATCTTTATCTTTTCCTGTTTCTCCTGCACCATAGTAAAGTACTTCAGGTTGAATAAAGAATTGGTTTGCCTTTCCTACGGGAATCAATGCCAAAGCTCCAGCTTGGAAAGTATATCTTGGGCCTGAAGGGTTGTGGGCGTTAGATACTCTGGAGTAGTTTAAACCTCCTGTTACTCCAAATCTTGTGCTTTTCCATTGCACCTGTGCAAACGATAAAGCGGAAAGAGTTAAAGCTGAGGCTAATAAAAGTTTTTTCATATGTTGGGTTTTATATTATCCTAGAATCTTAGCTACAGTAGCACCAATATCAGCAGGAGAGTCAACAACGTTGATACCGTTTTCTCTCATGATTTCCATTTTTGCCTGAGCTGTATCTTCAGCACCACCTACGATAGCACCTGCGTGTCCCATTGTTCTTCCTTTTGGAGCAGTCTGTCCAGCGATGAAACCTACAACTGGTTTAGTAGACCCGCTAGCTTTGTACCATCTTGCAGCTTCAGCCTCAAGACCTCCACCAATTTCACCGATCATTACAACAGCTTCAGTTTCAGGATCGTTAATAAATAGCTCTAAAGCTTCTCTTGTAGTTGTTCCGATGATTGGGTCACCACCGATACCGATTGCAGTAGAGATACCGTAACCTGCTCTTACTACCTGGTCAGCAGCTTCGTAAGTAAGAGTTCCTGATTTTGAAACGATACCTACTTTTCCTTTTTTGAAAACGAAACCTGGCATAATACCAATTTTAGCTTCTTCAGAAGTAATGATTCCAGGGCAGTTTGGTCCGATTAATCTGCAGTCTCTGTCAGCGATGTAAGATTTTACTTTTACCATATCAGCTACAGGAATACCTTCAGTAATACATACAATTACTTTGATTCCTGCTTCAGCAGCTTCCATGATAGCGTCTGCTGCGAATGCCGGTGGTACGAAAATGATACTTACGTTTGCTCCTGCTTTTGAAACAGCGTCAGCTACAGTATTAAATACAGGCTTTCCTAAGTGCTCGCTACCTCCTTTTCCTGGAGTAACACCACCTACTACGTTTGTTCCGTATTCAATCATCTGACCAGCGTGGAAAGTTCCTTCGTTCCCTGTAAATCCTTGTACAATTACTTTAGAATCTTTGTTTACTAAAATTGACATTTTATTGTTGTTTTAATTTATTTATTATTTTATTAATGCTCACAAATTTACTCAAATTTCTTTGATTTTGGATAAAACCTTTGGAATTGTTTATTTGAGATTTCTCAGTTTTACTTCTTTTTTCAGATAAGTTTTAAAATCTTCTGCAAACATTCCGATATAGGTTCCTTTTTCAAGATCTCTGTTCACACCTGTTTTTCCCAGAAGCACTGATCCTGACTCAATTTTGTTTCCGGAAGCAATTCCTACCTGTCCCCATAATGTCACCTCATCTCCGATGATACAGCATCCTGCAATTCCAACCTGAGAAGCGATCAGACATTTTTTTCCGATAACGGTATCATGTCCGATCTGAATCTGGTTATCTAAAACAGAACCTTCTCCAATGATGGTAGAGTCTGTAACTCCTCTGTCAATAGTACAGCCGTTTCCAATCTCCACATTGTTTTCAATAACAACATTTCCTACAGAAATCAGACGGTCAAAATTTCCGTTTAATTTTCTGTAATAAAATGCATCACCTCCTAAAACTGTATTGGACTGAATGATGACGTTATCTCCGATTTCCGTACGGTCACCAATGACAACATTAGGAAAGATTAAGGTGTTTTTCCCGATTTTCACATTGTTTCCGATCACTGCAGAAGAGTGAATCTTTGTACCCTCTCCTATTTCCACGTCGTGTAGTTCTTCCGTGAAATTATAGATTCTGGTAAAATGGGTATTGATTTTATTAAAGTCTCTGAAAGGATCATCAGAAACTAAAAGTGCTTTACCTTCCGGGCAATCTACTTCTTTATCAATTAAAATAATAGTGGCTGCAGAGTTTAATGCTTTGTCATAATATTTAGGATGATTCACAAAAACGATATCACCTGGCTTTACCATGTGAATTTCATTAGTTCCCAATACTTCAAAATCTTCCGGCCCTACAAATGCTGAGCCTATTAAATCTGCAATCGTTTTAAGCTTTTGCGGAGAATGGAATCTCATAACAATAGATTTTCTTATAAAACAAAATTCGGAGTGCTGATGCAAACCGAATTTATGTAAATTTTATTTATTATTTTACTCTTTCTAAGTAGCTACCGTCTTCAGTGCTTACTTTAATTCTGTCTCCCGGCTCGATGAACAAAGGAACCATTACTCTTGCTCCTGTTTCAACGATTGCGTTTTTAAGGGCATTTGTTGCAGTGTTTCCTTTTACCCCCGGATCAGCTTCAATAACATCAAGATATACTGACTGTGGAAGTTCAGCAGAAAGTGGAGTTTCATCAACTTCTTTCAGGATGATTGTTACTTCTTCACCAGCTTTCATAAACTGAGCATTCTCAATCATTTCTTTATTGATATATAGCTGAGAGAAGTCATCATTGTTCATGAAGTGGAATCCATTCTCATCATCGTACAGATACTGGAATTTTCTAGTGATTACTTTAACTTCATCAATTTTGTGTCCAGCAGAGAAAGTATTATCAATTACTTTACCGTTAGTCACAGATTTTAATTTTGTTCTTACGAAAGCAGGTCCTTTCCCTGGTTTTACGTGAAGAAACTCGATTACTTTAAAAATATCGTTGCTATACTCGATGCAAAGACCTTTTCTGATATCGTTACTTGTTGCCATTAATATATATTATCTTTTTTACTTAAATTTTATTGGCTGGCAAGCAAACAGGCAGATTTGCAAATTTGCTTTTTAGCATTTCTTTTAATTACTCTCTTTACCGGTTCCGTATCCTTTTACGATACCTCTTGGTGAGTTTTGAATAAACTGTAAGATTTCATCTCTTTCAGCCGTTGGAAGCATTTCTTTTTCAATATGGGAAATAGCCTGAGAAACGTTCATCTTCATTTGGAAGATTGCTCTGTAGATTTTCTGGATTTCAAAGATCTTTTCATTCGTAAATCCTCTTCTTCTTAAACCAACAGAATTAATACCAGCATAAGACATAGGTTCTCTTGCTACTTTTACATAAGGTGGAATATCTTTTCTTACCAAAGTACCTCCGGAAATCATTACATGTTTTCCGATTTTACCAAATTGGTGAACCGCTGATAAACCTCCCATTACTGTATAATCTCCAATCTCCACGTGTCCTGCAATACCACAACCGTTTACAATGATAACGTGATCTCCGATAACGCAATCATGTGCAATGTGTGAAGTAGCCATAATAAGACAGTGAGCACCTATTTTAGTATATCCTAAAGCCTTTGTACCTCTGTTTACGGTAACGCACTCTCTGATTGTCGTTTCGTCACCAATAATTACCTGGGTATCTTCACCATCAAATTTCAGATCCTGGGGAATTGCAGAGATTACAGTCCCAGGGAAAATCCTACAGTTCTTCCCTATTCTTGCTCCATCCATAATGGTTACATTAGGACCAATCCATGTTCCTTCTCCGATTTCTACGTCCCCTGCAATGGTAGTGAAAGGTTCTACGATTACATTTTTGCTGATTTTCGCACGTTTATCTACGGCTGCTAATTGATGAATCATTTAATCAACTTTATTTTTTGCAACTTGAGCCATAAGCTCTGCTTCTACTGCTACAGTGTCTCCTACATATCCATATCCCTGCATATGAACAATTCCTCTTCTGATAGGCTCTATCAATTCAATTTTGAATATAAGCGTATCTCCTGGAATTACTTTTCTTTTGAATTTCACCTTATCAATTTTGATGAAATACGTAGAATAGTTTTCAGGATCCGGAACGCTGGCCAATACAAGAATTCCTCCTGTCTGCGCTAATGCTTCTACCTGAAGGACTCCAGGCATTACCGGTTCTTTAGGGAAGTGTCCAACGAAGAAAGGTTCGTTCATTGTTACATTTTTCAACCCTACAACATGAGAGTCTGAAAGTTCAAGAACTTTATCAATTAATAAGAACGGAGGTCTGTGAGGCATAAGCTTCATAATTCCGTTGATATCGAATACCGGTTCTTTTGTTAAGTCAAAATCCGGAACGTTTTTCTTTTTCTGCAATTTCCACTGGCGGTTTAGTTTTTTCGCAAACTGAGTATTCACAAAGTGTCCCGGTTTGTTAGCAATAACTTTACCTTTTATTTTTACACCTGCCAAAGCAAGGTCACCGATTACGTCCAGTAATTTGTGTCTCGCTGCTTCGTTAGGATAGTTTAAATTAAGATTGTCAAGAATACCGTTTGGTCTGATAGATACATTATCTTTTCCAAAGGCTTTCTTTAATTTTTCTGTAGTATCAGGAGTAAGATCTTTATCTACATATACAATGGCATTGGAAATATCTCCACCTTTGATCAAACCATGATCTAAAAGCATTTCCAGTTCATGCAGGAAGCTGAATGTTCTTGCTGATGAGATTTCGTCTTTAAATTCTGAAATATTTTTAAGCGTAGCATTCTGAGTACCTAATACTTTAGTCCCAAAATCTACCATAGTAGTTACTTCGTAAGTATCTGAAGGAATGATGGTGATTTCCGAACCTGTAGCCGGATCACTGTATGTAAGAACTTCTTTTACCACAAGATATTCTCTTGCAACCGTTTGTTCTGCTACTTCTACACTTTCGATAGCTTCCACAAAATATTTTGAGGATCCATCCAAAATAGGAGGTTCAGAGGCATCCATTTCTAAAATTGCGTTATCAATATCACAACCAACAAGGGCTGCTAAAAGGTGTTCGCAAGTGGTAATTTTCACCCCTAATTTTTCTAACGTAGTTCCTCTTTCAGTTGCTACAACATAATTTACATCAGCTTCTACCTGAGGATGTCCCTCCAAGTCTGTTCTTACAAATACAAAACCTGTATTTTCTTTAGCAGGTTTAATGGTAAGTTTTACTTCTTTACCAGTATGAAGGCCAATTCCAGAAAGAGTTACCTCTTGCTGAAGTGTTTTTTGCATATCACTCATTAGTATTATCTTTTGAGTTATTCTCAAGATTATTTATTCTATTTACTATTCCAGGTAAGTTCCTGAAATGAACATAACTCCTTAAATAGTCATTGTAACTGATTGCTGGTGAACCGTACAATGTTTCTCTGTCATTAACACTGGAATTCACGCCACTCTGAGCCTGAATTTTCACCTGGTTCCCTATTTTGATATGCCCTACGACACCTACCTGGCCACCAATCTGATTCCAGTCACCAATAGTTGTAGATCCGGCAATTCCTGCCTGTGCAGCAATTACATTGTTCTGACCAATTTTCACGTTGTGGGCAATCTGAATCAGGTTATCAATCTTAGTTCCTTTTCCTATTATTGTAGAGCCTATTGTAGCTCTGTCGATACTACAGTTTGAACCAATTTCTACATCGTCTTCAATAATCACATTTCCAAGCTGTGGTATTTTTTTGAAGCCATCAGCTGTTGGCTGGAAACCAAAACCATCACCTCCGATTACCGTATTGGAATGAATTACGCAGTTATCCCCAATAATACAGTAGTCATAAATTCTGGCTCCACTGTCTATCTTACAGTTTTTACCAATTTTCACGCCTTTTCCTATATATACATGTGGATAGATTTGTGATCCTTCCCCGATCTTAGCTTTCTCAGAAACATACGTAAATGCTCCGATATAGGCTTTATCTCCTATAATAGCTGTATCATGAATAGACGAACCGTTTTCAATACCTTCTTTTCTTCCCTGCATCTCCTGATATAAATTCATCAGAATCTGAAAAGAAAGATAGGCATCTTTTACAACGATTAAGGTAGGGTTATAATGATTTTTCTCCAGAAGTTGTTCCGAAACGATGATAACAGAGCACTTTGAGCTATCCAAAAAATGAGAAAACCGATCCTGTGCTATAAAAGATAGATGTCCTGATTCCCCATTTTCAATTGGTGAAACTCCCGTAATAAGTGCATTCTCGTCACCTATTATTTTTCCGTCAATAAAACTTGCAATTTGCGAAGCTGTAAATTCCATATTCTGCAAAGATAAGAAATTCTATAATTTGCAAACATGTTTTAGTTTCAGATCGTAAATTTTAATATTCTTTAAGAGTCCAGTCTGGAGATATCTCTTGGAAACATAAGGATATAGCGGGTCGTCTTATTCACGATTAATCCTGATAAAAGCTGATCTTCCGACTCATGCAGCCTTGTTCTTTTTCCATTTTTATGCAATAAATAAATCGGTTGTTTCTCTGCATGATAAGGCAATAATTTTCTTTTAATTTCATGAACCAATTCATTACCATTATTGATTCCGAAAAGTTCATTGCTCTTTTTTATTTTTTCCTCAATTATTTCCTGATCAAATGGATGTGATGAAATAATGGTTTTAGGCAAATTTCTCTGAATTACACATTTACACCAATACGACAAAACAAAATCATCAGAATTCTGCCATTCTTTCATTGCCTGAATCACATCATTGTCATCAAGTTTGGTAAATCGCTCTATATCTTCATCCGTTGCGGCACTCTTTTCACGGTATAAGAAATATTTCAGATTATCCGTTGCGGGAAGTTCTGCGCCTTGGGAAATCAGATACTTTGCTCTTTCAAGGATTTTGACTAAAAGAAACTCTGCCAACGCTGAAGTTTTATGATAATATACCTGCCAGTACATAAACATTCTGGCCGTCAGGAAATTTTCAATGGAATAGATCCCTTTTGCATCAATCACCAGCTCGCCTTCTTCACATACATTCATCATAGAGATAATTCTCTGGGTATTAATATTTCCTTCGGAAACTCCTGTAAAAAAACTGTCTCTTTTAAGATAATCCAAACGGTCAACATCCAATTGGGAAGAGATCAGTTGATTGAAAAATTTTCTGTGATATTTCCCCTGGAACATTTCAATAGCCATTGAAAGCTGACCTTCAAATTCTTCATTTAGTTTATTCATCAATAATAAAGAAAGGTTTTCATGATGCCAGTCATCCATCAGCATACTTTCCAGCGCATGTGAAAACGGACCATGACCAATATCATGCATCAGAATAGCCAGCATCGCTCCTTTTTCTTCTTCCTCAGAAATTTTCACTCCTTTCTGCTTCAATGTTTCCAAAGCAGTGAACATCAAATGCATTGCTCCAAGAGCATGGTGAAATCTTGTATGGGTAGCACCGGGAAATATCAGGTTCAAAAGTCCGGTCTGCCCGATTCTTCTTAATCTCTGAAAGTAGGGATGCTCGATGATATCAAATAAAATTTCGTGTGGAATTTTGATAAACCCGTGAACAGGATCGTTGATGATTTTTAGCTTATTCTGCATTGAAACGTCAGTATTAGTAAACAAAGTTAGGCATTTTAAAATTTAGCCTTTTATTAAATTACTATTAAGATATTGGGATAAGACAATGATCTACCGAATATTTTTCATTAAAAACACCATCGTTTCAATTTCAGAAATTGTTTGGCATCTATTTATTATCAATTCAAGATTTTTTGAAATCCTTTTGTGCCTGTTATATTAAAGGATTATCTTTGAGAGAAAACACGGCAACCTTTAATGAGACGCTTCTCGCTTTTCCTCTTTTTATTTTTAAGTTTAAACTTTTCCGCACAAATGATCACCGAGACCCAAAAATTGGAATCTCTGTGCAGGGTTTGGGGATTTTTAAAATATTACCATCCTCAGGTTGCAAAAGGAAACCTGAACTGGGACAAGCAGCTTTTTCAAAAAATCAAGGAGCTTGAAAATATTCATGATAAAAAATCTCTTAATATTCTTTATTCCGAATGGATTAAAAGCCTCGGAGAAGTTCCACTATGTAAAGAATGTTCAGTACAAGATCAGAAAGTTTATTTTCTCAAAAACTTTGACCTACGCTGGATTGATAATTCGCAAATTTTCTCTGATGATGTATCTCAAAAACTTCGTTACATTGAAAATAACAGGAATCTTAGAGATAATCATTATTTTGGAAAAGGGGGAAGAAAAATATATTTTAGGAATGAAAAATCCTATGGTTCTAAATTTAATTCCCAAACAATTAGCTTACTGGAATTATTCAGATACTGGAATTATGTAGAATATTTCTTTCCTTATAAATATGAAACCGATCAGAACTGGAATGATGTCATTACAGAAATGATCCCAAAATTTCTCATGATTGATAATGACGAAAATTTTCACCTGACATTAGCAGAACTCGTCACTAAAACAGATGACTCACACGCCTATATTTCGTCAAAAGAAATTCAACTTAACCTGTATGGTCAACGAAAAGTTCCGGTAGAATACACTTATGCTGAAGGAAAACTAGTGATTATAAAAGTTAACGACACACGATCCGGACATAAAAGCCCTCTGCATCCTGGAGATGTTATTTATGATATTGAAGGAAAAACCATTCCGCAAGTGATCAACAATTTGGCAAAATATGTACCCGCTTCCAACTCATGGGGTAAGGTCAGCAAAATAAAAGACAAACTGCTATTCAGCAACAATGATTCTATTAGTGTAAAGATTGAAAGAGACGGGCAAAATATGGTAATAAAAACCAGAACACACCTTATTAAAGATATTATTCATGAAAAAATTCCGGTTCCTAAAAAGTGGAAATTTATGGATGATGAAAAGAAAATCGGGTATGTCCATATGGGAATTTTAGAAAAGGAAGATCTTGATGAAATGTACGGCAGTTTAAAATCTGCAAAAGCTATTATTTTTGATCTCAGGCATTATCCAAGACAAACAATCATTCCCTTAAGTTATCTTCTTCTTCCCAACCCCTCAATTTACTATCAGTTTACTTTTCCTGACACCAGCTATCCCGGAAAATTTTACAGCAGAAAAAATGTTACCGGCAGAAAGAATCCTGAATACTATAAAGGAAATGTAATCGTTTTAGTAGATGAGAATACGCAAAGCCAGGCAGAAACCACAACCATGATGTTCAAACAACATCCGAAAGCGAAAATTATCGGAAGTAATAGTTCAGGAGCCAACGGAGATGTCATTATGTTTAAAATTGCCGACCTTGATACACGGTTTACAGGCCTGGGTGCTTATTACCCGGATGGCAGAGAAACCCAAAGAATCGGAATTATTCCTGACATCTTTATAAAACCAAGTATAAAAGGGCTCAAAAACGGAAAAGACGAAGTACTGGAAAAGGCTTTGGAATATATAAAAAACACGGATTAAATGAAACGAAAATGTGAATTATTTTACAGTATTTTCATTTAACTAATATTTAACTTTTAATCTTTCGATTTTGTGAGATTTTAAAAGGATTTGGTCAACATTTTGATACAATAACCATGTAAAAAATAAATTATGTCAGAAAAGATATTATGGATCGATGATGAAATAGATTTACTTAAACCTCATATCGTATTTTTAGAAAAGAAAGGTTATCAGGTAACCCCTGTTAACAATGTAAATGAGGCTTTGGAACTTATGGATTCAGAGAAATTCGCTTTAACACTCATTGATGAAAATATGCCCGGCATTTCCGGATTAGAAGCCATTCCTATGATTAAGGAAAAAGATAATGCCTTAAAAATTGTCATGGTGACCAAAAGCGAAGAGGAACACATTATGGAAGAAGCTATCGGTTCCCAGATTGCCGATTATATATTAAAGCCTGTAAATCCTAACCAGATATTACTTTCCTTAAAGAAAAACCTTCAGCAGGATAATCTTGTTGAACAAAAAACAATTCTCCAATACCAGCAGGAATTCAGAAACCTTTCCATGGAACTTTCTTACCTGAGAACGTATCAGGAATGGGCTGAATATTATAAAAAGATCCTTAGCTGGGAAATCAAATTTGATAAAGTAGCAGACAATGAGTTTGCCGATCTTTTGCAATCTCAGAAAGAAGAAGCTAACATTCAATTTGCTAAGTTTATTGAGAAAAATTATGCAGACTGGCTTATTGATACAGACAAGCCTCTAATGAGCCACACGCTTTTCAAAGAAAAAGTAAAACCTGAGGTGGAAAAAGAGAAAGTTCTTTTACTGATGGTAGACAATCTTCGTTACGATCAGTGGAAAGTGATTGAACCTTTATTTACAAAATATTACAATAAAGTTTCGGAAGATTATTACTACAGTATTCTTCCTACGGCAACACAGTACGCGAGAAACTCTTTCTTTGCAGGATTAATGCCGTCTGAGATTGAGAAACGTTTCCCTGATAAATGGTTCAATGATAATGAAGAGGGAAATAAAAATGAATTTGAGCGTGATTTCCTTGAAGATCAGATGAAAAGAATTGGTCTCGGATCAAAATCTATGAAGTACCTTAAAGTACTGAACGCTGATTTTGAAAGAAAGATCTATGATGATTTCAATCAGCATAAAAATAATGACCTGCTTGTAATTGTCTATAACTTTATTGATATCCTGTCACACGCGAAAACAGACAATCATATTGTAGATCAGTTGATCCGCGATGATAAGACTTTCCGTTCTCTTACTTTCAACTGGTTTGAAAATTCTTCCTTACTGAAGATTATTAAATCGGCCGCAGAAAACGGGTATAAGCTGGTTATCACTACAGATCACGGAACGGTATACGTGAAAAAACCAAGTAAAGTGGTAGGAGACAGAGAAACTTCTACGAATATCAGATATAAAACAGGTAAAAGCTTAACGTATGACGACAGTGATGTATGGGCCATTACCAACCCTGAAAAGCTTTTCCTTCCAAAAGGAAACCTAAGCTCGAAATATATTTTTGCTAAAAACAATATATTCCTGGCCTATCCTAAAAATTACAATCATTTTGTTAATTACTATAAAGAAACTTACCAGCATGGAGGAATTTCACTTGAAGAGTGTATTATTCCTATCAGCGTATTAGAACCCAAGTAGTTTTTTTCATAGTTTATTTAATTTTGGGTTAAAGGCGGAAAAAATCGAATGATTTTTTCCGCCTCTTTTTTAAGGCACTTATTTTGCATACTAGAAGGCAACCTTAAATAAATATAATCTTATGAAAAAGCACATTTTTATTGCAGCTGCATTTGCAGCCTTATTTTTAACTTCATGTAATAAAGAAAAGAAAGCAACAGACTCCACTCCTACTCCTGTAGACAGTGTTGCTTCTAAGCCGTCTGATTCAGCTGCTGTATCAGGAACTCAGGATGAAATTGTAAAAAGTAGTTCGAAAGACAGCAGTGGAAAAACATTGGATATGACTTTCAATAATACCAAAAATACAGCTACGGTAGTTTTCAACAATGAAACAATTGAACTACAGGGGCAAAAGCCTGCATCAGGAATATGGTATAAGAATGATCATTATGAACTGAGAGGTAAAGGCGAGGAAATAGAATTGACAAAAGACGGTAAAACAGTTTTCAAAAAATAAGATCCCTTACTAAAAATATAAAAAGTCGGCTTTGAAATTCAAAACCGGCTTTTTTATTTTTACCTCTTTCTTATAGTTCATATCTTCGTAAAAAATAAATCATGTTTATTATTTCCCTTACCTATAAGAGTTCTATTGAAAATATAGAAAAACTTATTCCCCAGCATAATATTTTCCTCAGCAAACATTATGACTCCGGACAGTTCATTGCCTCAGGAAGAAAAGAACCAAGAACGGGAGGGATCATTATTGCTAAAGCAGTATCTAAAAAAGAGGTTGAGCAGATCATCACTGAAGATCCTTTTTATATTCAGGAGGTTGCAGATTATACTATTACCGAATTTATCCCATCCAAATACAACGAAAACTTTAAACTTTTTATAGAAGACTAATGAAATTAATTACATACAACGTCAATGGAATCAGAGCGGCTTTCACAAAAGATTTTCTGGGCTGGCTGAAAACTGCCGATCCGGATATCATCTGTATTCAGGAGAGCAAAGCAGGAAACGATCAGATAGATATCGAAAGTCTTGAAAAATTAGGATATCACAGTTATTGGCATTCTGCAGTAAGAAAAGGCTATAGTGGGGTCGGAATTGCCTCAAAAATAAAACCCAATCATGTAGAGTATGGTTGTGGTATCGAAAGCTATGATAATGAAGGAAGAATCATCCGTGCTGATTTTGACGGATATTCTGTGATTTCAGTGTACGTTCCTTCCGCTTCTAATATCGAAAGACTGGATTTTAAAATGCAGTTCTGCCATGACTTTCTTGAGTACATCAAGAATTTAAAAAAAGAAATTCCCAACCTTATTATATCCGGAGATTTCAATATCTGCCATGAAGCTATTGATATTCACAATCCTGTTGGTCTAAAGAATGTCTCAGGATTTCTTCCTATGGAAAGAGAATGGATGACCAGTTTCATCAATGAATGTGAACTGATTGACAGTTTCAGA
This sequence comes from Chryseobacterium indologenes, assembly GCF_002025665.1. GTDB lineage: Bacteria > Bacteroidota > Bacteroidia > Flavobacteriales > Weeksellaceae > Chryseobacterium > Chryseobacterium metallicongregator. The sequence goes on from NZ_CP018786.1 coordinate 4,009,657, forward strand.
TTCTTTAATAATGAACCGGATAATTATACGTGGTGGAGCTACCGACAAAATTCAAGGGAAAGAAATAAAGGCTGGAGGTTAGATTATAACTTCACTTCCTATAGTTTAAAAGATAAGCTTACAAGGGCTGTTATTTTAAAGGAAGCTGTACATTCTGACCATTGTCCTGCATTATTGGAATTGGATGTATAATCAACGCTATATTCATCCATACAAAAAGCCAGCTGAATCAGCTGGCTTTTTTTTAATTTAAATCATAAAATTAATCGACAATTTCATATTCGACCGGAATAGTACCATGGCTGATATCTCCGATCTCATCGAACGCAGCTTTAGACATGTCTAAAGATCTTGATGAATGGTAAGGCCCTCTGTCATTAATTCTTACTATTACCTCTTTACCATTTTTAAGGTTTGTTACCTTAACGTTTGTTCCAAATGGAAGCGTTCTGTTTGCTGCAGTGAACTTTGAGTTATCAAAGATTTCTCCGCTGGCAGTTTTTCTACCGTTAAATCTATCGTGGTAGTACGATGCATAACTTGTTTTTTTCGCATCTAAGGCATTACTTGTAAAAGAGTAAACACCTAAGGTTGAAATCATCATTATGATTACGAGAATGAATCTTTTCATCATTTTGAACTTTTATTGGTTTTGACGGAGCAAATGTATCAGGAATCTTTATAAAACCCTATTCGATATGTTAAAAATAGTTAATAAAACATTAACAAAATGTTAAACAAAGCTGTAACCTCCTATGGATAGGGCTTTTACAACATACTGTTAAAAAGTGTTAAAAAAACACTTAAAAAGTTAACATAATTAACTAATTTATACATAATTTAAAAACTCTAAAAACAAAACAAACTGATAATCAATAATTTAAAAATACATATTGTTAAGATTTTAATCAAAAAAAAATAATTCCAAAATTAAATTTCTTAAATCCAAGATGAGAAAAAATGACCACCAGAATATGCTGAGCCTTATAATATCAAATTTCACAACCAGATTTTAACATCTAAATACAGTGTTAAAATTTCCTGACTATTCTTATTTCAAAAATAATAAGATAAAAATTTTAAAAATGAATGAATATTATTTACTACCATCGAAAAATAAAAGAACATCTCATCTCTTTAAAAGTAAAAAACCAATGACTTCTCATTGGTTTTTATTATGTAATTAAATAAATTTCTTTATTTTAAATATTCTAAAACATAATCATACGTTCCGTTCGGATATACCACAGACATACTTGGAGATCCTGTAACAGCAGCTCCTGTAGATGTATCATATGAATATAATTCTCTGGAATATACTGTATTAGTACCCGCCTTATAAATAGTAATTCCGTACATAGCAGTAATTCCGGCAGGAGCAGGAATTGTTACTGCAGTAGTAGTACCGTTTGCAGCAAAAGTTCCTTTTATACCATAAATTTGTGCACTATTTACTTGTCTGTTTGTAACAGTTTCAGTGGTAAGGATATTTTCTTTACCTCCTCCACCTAATGGCAACCATTGTCCTGAAACCGATGAAAATGCAGGTGTTGGAGTAGGATTACTGAAATAGTAAAAACCTACACTTACAGGTTGATTACCAATACCAGAACCAGTAGCAGGAGTAGTACCCGCAACAGAGTTATATACGATCATACCATCATATGCTGTAGGAAACTTTAATGCATTTGTTACTTGACTAACGAATGTAAAAGTAGTTAAGTTTGTTCTAGGAACAGATAAACCTTTTCCTAAGTTGTTGGATGAAGGGAAACTTGAAGCATCTAAGTAAACTGATTCTCCACCTATGGTTGCATTAATTGTATTATTTGTTTTGATCTGTGCATTAGAAAAGATACCCACAGCTAATAATACAAGAGCAGAAATTTTTTTATTTGTGTTCATTTCACTATTATTTTAAATTATAAACTTGTGCAATACCATGCACCACTGATGAAAGTATACTCTAATGCCGAACCTGATACTGCTGGTGAAGTAGTTGTACTAGAGTGAACACCAGTAACACTAAATCCAGCACCACCTGTAGCATCAACAATTCTGAATTTATCTCCGGCAACTGAAGTTGCTACTGCAGGAGCTGCAATAGTTACATTCGTAGTTACCAACATTGATTCATTCTTGTTAATGGCAGTCGATTGTGAAACGTTAGTATATCCGGTAACTGCAACAGAACCAACTATTGGTCTCCATTCAGGAACTGAATTATCAAAATAATAGAATCCAGGGCCTGTAATTTTAACTTTTCTTGCACCTGTACCTGTTCCGGAAGTAATGTAAACAATAGCTCCATTCTGAGGTGCACCGTATGTACCACTGGTGTCATCCTTAGAAGATAATTCTGCTGCCGTCATACGAGGGACTAGTAAGGCATCAGGTCTAGCATTGTCTGTAGTATTTGCTACTACGTCTAATGTTGCGGCAGGTGTGGTTGTGTTAATCCCCACTCGCCCTTGTTGAGCCTTAGAAACGGCCGAAAGGCCAACAAGCATAATTGCTGTTAATAAAAATTTTTTCATAAGTTTTTAAAGATTTTTAATTACATTTTTTCATCAATATTTCCAAAAAGGAAGATACATCTCAACTTGTGAACACTGAATTAAAATAAAATATTCAATAAGTATTTCAATTGATTTTTAGCTTTATTTCAATAATTAACTTGCTGAAAGCACATGATTTAAAAATATTGCTTCTTGCGCAAATTTAAGACATAATTTTCGATTTTAAATACATTATAATAGAAAATTAAAAAATCTTAATTGCACAAAATATTAATAAATTGATTATCAATTAAATAAAAACCCGCTACCGAGAAAATTCTATGTTAATTTTCGTTAATAAGTCAGTTTTACAAATGTTATTTCTGACTGATTAATAAGCGTTTAGCTAAACCAATTCTCCGTATAAGTCAAATTCTTCTGCAGAGGTAATTTTAACATCTGCAAATTCACCAATAGAAATATAAGTATCTTCTGCTGAGACCAAAACAGTATTATCAACATCCGGAGAATCATACTCTGTTCTTCCGATGAAATAATTTCCTTCTTTACGGTCAAACATACATCTGAATACTTTACCTATTTTTTCCTGATTTTTTTCCCACGAAATCTGAGATTGCAGCTCCATTATTTCTTCTACTCTTGCCTCTTTTACTTCCTGTGGAATATTATCTTCCAAAACATGGGCAGTAGTGTTCTCTTCGTGAGAATAGGTAAAGCATCCTAGTCTGTCAAACTTCTGCTCTCTTACCCAGTCTTTAAGCTCCTGAAATATCTCTTCTGTTTCTCCAGGATATCCAACGATAAGCGTTGTTCTGATCGCCATATCAGGAACTTTCTCTCTGAATTTACCTAAAAGAGCATCTGTTTTCTCATGGGTAGTTCCTCTCTTCATAGATTTCAGTAAATCTGAATTGATATGCTGAAGAGGAATATCTATATAGTTACATACTTTAGGTTCTTCACGGATAATATCAAGAACATCTTCAGGAAAACCGCTCGGGAAAGCATAGTGAAGACGAATCCATTCCACTCCTTCTACTTTTACCAATTCTTTTAAAAGATCACCCAATGCTCTCTTTTTATAAAGATCAAGACCATAGTAAGTAAGATCCTGAGCAATAAGAATTAATTCTTTTGTCCCTTTTTTGGCCAGTTTCTGAGCTTCTAAAACCAGTTTTTCGATTGGAGTTGAAATATGTCCTCCTCTCATCAATGGGATAGCACAGAAAGAACATGGTCTGTCACAACCTTCAGAAATTTTAAGGTATGCGTAATGTTTTGGAGTTGTTGTTAATCTTTCTCCTACCAGTTCATGTTTATAATCTGCTCCAAGATGCTTTAAAAGTATCGGAAGGTCTCTTGTTCCGAAATATTGATCTACATCCGGAATTTCTTTTATCAAATCCGGTTTATATCTTTCAGATAAACATCCTGTAACGAATACTTTCTCGACCTCACCTCTGTTTTTAGCATCAACATAATCAAGGATGGTATTGATAGACTCTTCTTTAGCATTATCGATAAATCCGCAGGTATTGATTACCACAATGTCCCCACGGTCTTCGTGAACCACTTCTTTGCCATTGGCCTTCAGCTGGCTCATTAATACTTCAGAATCATATACATTCTTGGAACATCCAAGAGTGACTACATTGATTTTCTTCTTCCCTACAGATTTTGTACGCATCGTTTTGATTTTGAGTCTGCAAAGATACAAAATATTGGAGAGTTAGGATTAAAAAATAAAAACCACTTTATAAAAGTGGTTTTCAGGGATATACTTTAAAAGTTTTTTTCTTTAAATCCGGGAGCATTCTGATCTTTATCTGAAAGTATGGCATCTTTTTCATCTACCTTCCAATCGATATCAAGATCGGGATCATTGAATTTCACACTGCCTTCTGATTCTTTGTTATAAAAATTATCACATTTATAAGAAAATACAGCATGGGTACTCAATACAGAAAAACCATGTCCGAAACCTCTCGGTACATAAAGCTGTAATTTATTTTCAGCAGTAAGTTCTATTCCGAACCATTTCCCGAATGTAGGAGAATCCTCTCTAAGGTCTACAGCCACATCCCAAACGCTTCCTTCAAGACAGGATACTAATTTTGCCTGGGCATGTTCACCTTTCTGAAGATGCAGTCCTCTCAATACTCCATAGGAAGATTTAGAAATATTATCCTGCACAAAGTGCCCGTTCATTCCGGTAAGTTCCTCAAATTTTTTTTCGTTGAACTTTTCAAAGAAGTAGCCTCTTTCGTCTTCAAAAATAGTAGGCTCTATGATGTAGCAGTCTTTAAGCGGGGTTTCTTTAATTTTCATAATAGTTAAAAACTCTATTTCAATGTGGTTATTAATGTTTTAAACAAGATCTTTATATCGTTTCTGAAAGACATATTTTCAAAATAGTCCAGATTCATTTTTACTTTGTTTGGAAATAATACTTCATCATTGTAAGCTAAAGGATTTTCCTGATTTTTCAGAAGATATTCTTCATCTCTGTATTTAATACTTGCTTCACAGGTAAGCCCCGGCTTGAGTTCCAAAACTTTTCTGTCTGCTCCGGTAAGCTTATCATAATAGCCTTCAATATCAGGTCTGGGACCTACAAAACTCATCTCACCTTTTAAAATATTAAACAATTGTGGAAATTCATCCAGCTTAAATTTTCTAAGAGTCTGCCCTATTTTTGAACATGTTCTCTGCTGTTCATGAATTGTTTTAATCTTAAAAATGGTAAATGGTTTTCCATACTGCCCTATTCGGGTCTGAAAAAAAATCCCATTGGAAGATGTATCCAAACTTGCAATCACAAATAAAATAATCAGTACCGGCATAAGAAAGAGGATCAATATTGCCGCTAAGACAAAATCAAAAATCGTTTTCCAATATTTATACTGATTCATTCAATTCAATGGTATTAAATTCCAAAGTAAGTATGCACTACTTTCGTTATTCTCTCTCTGTCATCATCTGACAGATTAGAACCTGAAGGAAGACATAATCCGTTATCAAAAAGTTTTTCAGAAACATTCCCACCATAGTAAGGAGACGTTTCAAAAACCGGCTGTAAATGCATTGGTTTCCAAAGTGGTCTGGATTCTATATTATCTTCTAAGAACGCAAGTCTTAAACTTTCTCTGTCTTTACCTGTGATTTCCGGATCAATGATTATCGCAGATAACCAGTGATTTGAATAAAAATCATCTCCAGATTCTGAAAATACAGTTACACCTTCAATATTTTTAAAAAGATCAACATAGAAGCTGTGCATGGCTCTACGGGCAGCAATTCTATCGTTAAGAACTTCCATCTGTCCTCTTCCTATTCCTGCTACAATATTACTCATTCTATAGTTGAAGCCAATCTGTGAATGCTGATAATGTGGTGCATTGTCTCTGGCTTGTGTAGAAAGGAAAACGGTTTTATCTTTATCTTCCTGAGTATGACAAACCATCGCTCCACCTCCTGAAGTGGTAATAATTTTATTTCCGTTAAAACTTAAAATCCCAAAACGTCCGAATGTTCCGCATGCCTGTCCTTTATAAGTTGAACCAAGTGCTTCTGCTGCGTCTTCAATCACAGGAATCTGGAATTCTTCAGCAATAGCCATAATTTCGTTCATTTTTGCAGGCATTCCGTAAAGGTGAACTACAATGATTGCCTTAGGCTTTGTTCCTTTCTGGATTCTGTCTTCAATAGCTTCTCTTAATGCTTTCGGGCACATATTCCATGTAACTGGCTCACTATCCACAAAAACAGGTATTGCTCCACAATATGCAATTGGGTTAGCTGAAGCAGAGAAAGTCATTGATTGGCAGATCACCTCATCACCATGTACAATTCCACATTCAATAAGAGCAAGGTGTAATGCTGCAGTACCTGCAGAAAGTGCAGCCACTTTTGCATTTCCACCTAAAAACTGTTCCAGATCACTTTCAAATCCGTTAACATTAGGTCCTAATGGAGCTACCCAGTTTTCTTCAAATGCTTCGTTGATATATTTTTGTTCATTCCCTCCCATATGTGGTGAGGACAACCAGATTTTAGTATTCATATTTTTGATTAGTAACTTGTTTATATAATATTTTTCTTGATAATTCTACCCGGATTTCCTACAACCACTGAATAATCAGGAATATCGTTAATAATTACCGCTCCGGCACCTATTACACACCATTTTCCTATTTTAATTCCCTGGATTACTGAAGCTCCGATTCCCACCTGAGAACCTTCTCCTACTTCTACTCCTCCGGCAAGTGCTGAATTGGGTGAAATATGAACAAAATCTTCAACCACGCAATCATGATCTACAGATGCATTGGTATTGATGATACAGTGTTTACCAATGGTAGTATCAGCATTAATTACAACTCCTCCCATGATTACTGTTCCCTCTTCTATTTTCACAGAACCAGAAATTATTGATTTTGGGTGTACTAAAGTACCCATCTCACTCTTTATCTGTTCTGCAATCTTTTTACGGGTAAGATTATTCCCAATTGAAATAATAAGTTTTTCCTTATCGTCCGGTAAAGTATTCAAGACTGGAAATCCGTAGCATTCCTTTTTAGTGACATCCTGATCTATGAATGCCTTAATTTTTATGTCATTAGCAGCAGCAATATCTGCAATTACCTTTCCATGTCCACTTGCTCCAAATAAATACATAGCTATCAATTAATTTCCTTGAAATGGTTCTATGGTAACGTGTCCATCAGCAGACACTCCTTCTCTGATAAATACTTTCTTCGCGGTAAGAAAAAAGATTTTGAAATCTAAAATAAAAGAGATGTTTTCTACATACCACACGTCATAGTCAAATTTCTGGTTCCATGATATTGCATTTCTTCCATTCACCTGTGCCCATCCTGTAATTCCGGGTCTCACTTCATGTCTTCGTGCCTGGTGCTCGTTATAAAGCGGCAGATATTGTACAAGAAGAGGTCTGGGACCAATAAGAGACATATCTCCTTTCAAAACATTGATCAACTGTGGAATTTCATCCAAGGATGTTTTACGAACGAATGAGCCTATAGCTGTTAGTCTTTCTGCATCTGATAAAAGGTTTCCATTGGAATCCTTTTTATCATTCATGGTTTTAAACTTTATAATTTTAAATACTTTCCCATTTTTCCCAGGTCTTAACTGGAAGAAAAAGGGTTTTCCCTCATTAGCCAGGAATAAACCTATCATCACAACAAGGAAAATCGGAAGCAATAAGGTAATTCCCATCAGAGAAAATACAAAGTCAAAAATTCTCTTTAAATAATTTTTATACATTCTTAAAAGTTAGATCTGTTCGTCATCATACATGGTGAGCTTTTACTCAATTCTTTTGTTTTTTGTGGTATAACTAATACCAATAATTATTGAACTAAAGTACAAAAATTCCGGTATATTAAAAAGATTACAGGATGTCTGTACAAGCGTAAAATATTGCAAAAATAAAGCAAAAATAACTTTATAGTATATATTACTTTTGTTTATGTTCCAGAAAATAGAAGCATTTTGAAATACTGGTAAAAATTTTAGAAAATAAATAATTAACCCTAGAATACCGGTAGCCATTAAAAGTTCTAAAAAGATATTATGGGGATGAACTCCATCTTCAAATAATATTCTTCCTCCTAAGACAGGATTTGAATTAAAAATTTCAAGAGCTCCTTTATATAATGGTTCTCTGCTTGAGGTATCTCCCAGTGCAAGCCATTTATACATTCTGTTAAAGCTTGTTATGAATCCGCCACCATATTGTTCGTGGAGAAAAATAAGACCTATCAATAACAAAATTAATGTAATGGCATATAACAAATATTTTTTATTTCCCTTTAAAAGAACCATATAAAAAGAGCTTACAGCAATAGCAATTAAAGGACTCCTCGCCATAGATTGTATTACATTAAAAAGTCCTAAAAAAAGACAGAAGAATAAAAAATATGATTTGTAATCTTTTTTACAAAATAAAAGCAAAAATAATGAGATGATAAACAACGAGGCTCCTATATGACCATACATAATGTAGTATGTACTAAAAATATGATCTAAGTTGATATAACCATATATATAATTAACAACAAGAAGACCACATAAAATAAAGAGACAGTATTTTGTAATACTTTTGAAATCTACTTTATTGTAATTAATACATAATAACGCCGCACTAGGAAGGAGATTCATAAATAAGATTCTGAAGATATCCTCATTCTCTAATACTATTACATCCTTGTTAAACGAATAATTATTAAATGAATAGGTAAGCTTGATAATATAGAAAATCCAAAATCCAACAAGGCTTATCAATGAAATATTTTTAAAACTAATATTTCTTTTTTCTCTATAAATTATGAATACAGAAAATACAATAATAAAAATCCGATAAGGTATAGAAAAGTTCCTTGGATTCATTTCCAAAGGCTTTGCAAAAGAAATAGCAATGGTATTTCCTACCATAACAGATAACAGGAATAGTTTATAAATGAAATTATTATTAATAGTAATTTTCAAGATAAATCCTAATATTTATATTTCAACTTATGCAAAATTATTTCTTTTGCTTTACAGAATGAAATACAATTGCATCCATATATTTTTTTCCTAACACCGGATACGTTCTGTTTTCAAAAATCCATTTTCTTCCTTTATCACCTATCTCAACCCTTTCTTCCTTGCTCATATTGGCATAATATAAGATGGCATCTTTAATATCCTCTGCAGAAGTACTGTTGATAAACTTACCGCAATCAGCTTCATTAATCATGGAAGGATATCCGGTATACGAAGCAATAATAGGTTTAGCGGCCAGCATATATTCTACCACTTTATTCATAGATTGTCCGTAGTCCCACACTTTTGAATCTTTAGTAGACAAGTACAGAATATCGCAAGCATCAAGAAAATATTTAACTTCACTTTGCTGAATTCTTTGTAAAAATGTCACATTGGAACAATTTTTTAGTTGTTCTTCATAAGACTCTCTGAGATCACCACTTCCAACAAGTAAAAAATGGATATTACTGTTCTCCTTCATCCTTTGTATTGTTTCAATAAAAGGTTCCAATGCATTGGTAACTCCCATACTTCCGGCATAACCAATAATGACTTTGCCTGATGGTACTATCCCTGAAAACGGATTTGTATCTTTTAAAAAGTCTTCAGAATAGTTTTCTGGATCAAATCCTAATGGTGAACAATGAAAAGGTCTTTTATCTCCCAGTAATTGTTCTACATGTAGATCTAATCTTGGCATTGTTCCTGCTACCAGATCCGCTTTTTTATACCCAAATTTTTCTATAAACCCTATCAGTAAGACAAGTGGATGCCATTTGGAAAAACCTGCTTCTTCTGTCATAGTTAAAGGCCATATATCCCGGATTTCAAAGACTAAAAAACTACCAAATTTCTTTTTCAGATAATAACCATAGATAATGGTAAAAATCGAAAGAGACGAAACAATAACCACATCAGGTTTTGTCATATTGGAAAGTTTCATTGAGAAAAGCTTTCTTTCAAAATCAAACCAGGACAATATTCTGTCTATTGATGCTGTTTTGATATATTTCTTCGTTTTAATCCATCTTATGGCAACACCATCCTGCTCTTCATCATTATAAATTTTGTCAGTTTCAGGACAATTGGTAAAATGATTTGAATCTGAGGTTATCATGAGGGTATTATTTCCCTGCCTTTTAAATTCTCTTGCTAAATAAAACAAACGTGAAGGAACTTTTGCATACTGAGGAGGTGAGGCATATTTGGAAATCAGCCAGGTATTTTTATTCATTTTCATCACTGAAGTGTTGGTTTTTTAATAGGATCTATGAGGAAATCAAGCATGATTGCTTCATTCAAAATATTGCTGTTATTAAGATTCTTGATTGTAAGGGCATCTTCAAGTCTACTGATGTCAGAGACAAAATCTTTTACTTTATTTTTATTTTCTAAAATATTAGATTGTATTCTTTCTCCCACACCATCATTTACCCAATTCTGGGTAACGTCAAAACCTCTTTTTAAACGGTTTTTAAGAATATAGCCTGGTACGTCTTTTTTCATCATTTCACGTAGTATCCATTTTCCATATCCATGTTTAATCTTAAGCAGATCCGGCAATGCCAGAGCAAACTCTACCAATCTATAATCCATAAAAGGTAGTCTGCTTTCAATAGAAAAATACATTGAATTTCTATCTTCATATCTTAACAGTGAAGGAATACTGTATTTCTGAATATCTGAAATCTGTCTGTTTGATAAAGACGTATTTTCAAAGAGATTTAAGGAAATATTTGGTAGGCAATCAAGGAATGAAGTATCTTTTCCTGTTGTTTTCAGATACCTGTTTTTCTCATTCCAATATGTTTTTATTTGCTTGGTTTCGAATATCAGCATAAGTGCTAAGGAATGAAAATATTGCAACCCCGGAAGGATTTCCTTTTTTTCGATCGCTTTTTTCAGTGCCACTACGAAAAACTTTCTGTATCCGGCAAAAATTTCATCACCTCCCTGGCCTCCTAATAAAACTTTAATGTTCCTTTCTTTTACCTGCTTGTATACTTCATGCTGTGCTATAATGCTTAATCCAAGAAATGGAGATTCCTGTGCCTCCATTGTCTGATCATAAATATTCCCCATCTCCTGTGCGTTGTAAGAGTGGTGAATATATTCAACATTGATATTTTTATCTTTTGCAAATTTGTTGATAACAGGTCCTTCTGATTTTGGGTGATCCGGAGCTCCATAGCTGAAGGCCATCAGGTGATCTACTTCTTTTGCTGTAATTGCTGCTATAGACGATGAGTCTACCCCACCACTTAAAGAAATTGCCAGAGGAACATCACTTCTCAGACGTATCTTGGTTGAACTTTCCAACAGAGCTTTCCCTTGGGAAATTAGCTCATCTGAGCTTAAAGATTCAAGTTCTTTTCTTTTTTTTGCCACCTGCTCTTCCAGGGAGTACCATGATTTTGTTTCTATTTTCAGTTCTCCATCCAGCGTACATTTCATCAATGATCCTGGCAAAAGATATTTTACATTTTTGAAAGGAGTTCTGTCTTCATATCCTTCAAAAAAACCGAACCTTATTCCACTGGAACAATACTCCAGATCTATCTCCTGATTTATTTGTTTTGCTACAGAGGCTATGGAAGAGGAAAACAATAGCTGGCCATCAAAAAAAGTATATATTAATGGTTTAACTCCAAATCTGTCTCTTACCAGATAGAACTCTCCTTTAATTTTGTCAAATAAACCAAAAACAAACATCCCGTTTAGTTTATCCAAACAGCCTTCACCCCAGCATTCCCATGCTCTTAAAAGAACTTCAGTATCTCCTGTTGTTCTGAATATAAAACCATTTGATATTAATTCTTCACGGATTTCCTGATAGTTATATATTTCACCATTAAAAGTAATAGTATATCTATCATCATGAGAAATCATAGGTTGGTTAGAAGCTCCTGAAAGATCAATAATTGCTAACCTGGAGTGAGCTAAAGTTACTGACCATCCTTCATATTCTGTTTTTTCAACTCCATAGTAATCCGGTCCTCTTCTTCGTATGTAATTATGCAAATCACTTCCTTCTTCAAAATTGAGGTTTTGTGATCTTTTAAACTCTATTGCTCCTGTTATTCCGCACATATTAGTTTGATAAAACTTTTTGATAAAACGTTAATAATTTTTCAGACTGGCTTTCCCATGAAAAATTTTCATAGACTAGCTTTTGTCCCAGTTCGCCCATTTGTTTAGCTCTTTCTTTGTTAAGAATGAAATAATCGATAGCATTGGCTATTTCCTGAGGTTTTTGAGGGTTTACGAAAATACAACAATCACTCCCTTTCAATAAACTTCTCCAGTAAGGAAAATCTGAGGCAATAAACGGAATTCCCGCAACCATGTATTCAAACATTTTTATTGGCAGACTCACTAAAAATGTTGGAATGGGATGCAAAGTAACCACACCTACTAACGAACGGTTATAAATATTATCTACTTCTTCAGAATTTACATATCCAAAGTCATTAACCAGGTGATAGTCTTTATGTTCCTTTATCTCTTTTTCCAGAGCAGGAGAAGAGTACATTCCTGCCAGATTCAGTTTGGCCTTTGATTTTGAAAGCTCCAATGAATTCATCAAATCTTTGATTCCTCTTGTATCATCAATGGATCCCACATAACAAACTTCATTCTTTTTTTCATCCCAGGAAATGCTCTCCTGTTTCTTACCTGATAAGATGGGATAGTTATTGATATTTTCAGTTTGTCTGGCAAATTTTTTAAAATAACTTTCAATATGAGGTGTTGCACCAACTACTCCGTCTATTTTTTTACAGATATAACGTTCGAAATTCTCATATAATAGAGAAATTATATTTGAAAAAGGGGATTTTAAATAAGGTGAAACTAAAATTGTGTTTACTGTATCTTCGTGAGAATCAAAGATTACCTTTTTATTTAGTTTTTTAAGTTTGTTTGCTACTAAAAGAAGTTCGGGATCATGAAGATGAAATACATCTGCATTAAGTTCCTTAGCTTTATTAAAAATTTTGTATGTAGTTTTCGTAATTCTTTTTAATCTGCCATCAGGTGCACCTATATCTATAATTTCCACATTGTCTATCGTTTCATTACCTTTACCATCAGCGACTACCAATGACACCCTGATATCATTGGATGCCAAACTTTTGCACATCTTATGAAATATTCTGGAATCATTCCGTGGATGAACACTCGTCAGGTGACATATGTGAAATTCGTATTTTTTATTCATTAATTGGATTTTGGAAAATTTTCAGGTTTCCTATTAAACATTGGTTATGTTTCATTCTTAATTATTTGATTTTCTAACAGATGGAGAATTACATACTTGAAATACAACCATGCTAAATGAGATTATTTCAGATTTACAATTTCCTGATAAAAACCTTTATCATGTGTGATATAGGCACTCTGCTCAGAATAATAAGGGAATTTTCCTGCTATTCTTTCATACATGATATTGACTTCTCTGGTATTTAACATTTTCCACCAGCCAATAAAAATATGTTCAAAGTTCTGAGATGGCTGGATTCCTTTTTTCCCACCTTTAACATCACTTCGAAAGCTACTGTTATTACCATCTATATAATTATTGAAGGTGTAAAAATCATTTTTTGAATTATAAACAGCAATGTTGGTTATCAACTGATTTGAAAGTAATGTGGTGAGTTTTTCCAAATAACTGTATTTTATTTTGTCGTTTTGAAAATTAAGTTTCAACAGATGCAGATAAGCAGACATTCTCGAAAAATGAGAAGCATCCCAATTGACATTTTGGCTCTTTTGAAGGGCTACATCCTTAAAATCCGGATGATCTTTCCAAATATTTGGCTGCAGATACCATGCTCCATCTTTAATACTTACTTCTTTTTTCAATACCTGATAGAATCTGTCTTTAATAGAGACTAAATCAGGAGTTATGGTTCGTTTGGCATCTTTTTCGATGAGTAAAAGACTTACACCAGTTCCCATAACGTATAGCTCAAAATCAGTAATTGCTCTATAATAACTTAGATTACCATTAAAGTTTCCACTTAAGATATAATCTATTCTTTGTTTTGCACCATAAAATTTCTTTGATTCAGCATCCCAAATGTTTGCGGGATTATTATTCCAATAATATAATACTTCATTTTTTATGAAATCATACATCTTGGTATTTTCGGCATTACCTTTTATACCACTTCTTCTTAAATATTCTGAAACAGTAAAGTAAAAGGTTCTTTTAGCCAAATCATCTGCCTGCGAATTCTTTTTTACAATAAGTAATGTATTATAAGTAAACAGCTTCTGAAATTTATTTATTAACTCATTATTTTGAGTATCATAAGCATATTGCATAGGAACATACAAAAGAGCTGAACTATCATAGACAGAACTGTACCACTTGGACAGTTGAGTCTCTGAGCTAAATACATCAGTATAAAAATCCAACATTTTGGAAATCTCCTTAACGCTTAAGTTTTTGTTCGTAAATGTGGGATTATCTGATGTAAATATTAATTTATTCTGTATTGCTGGTGCTGGTTTAAAAATAGGCATAGCCAAACAGAAAGAACTACTATACATCCAATAAGTAAATAATAAAGTAATCTTAAAAATCAAGGTAGAGCTTTTCATTTACGAACAAAAATTTAAATTATTTTTCAGTATACAATTTCGGAATTTTATTCACGATTTTAATCACTCTTTCAAAATCAAGTCCTAAAGTATCCAGATACCATCTGATATTCTGATAACGTGGAGTATTTTCTATTTCAACAAGTTCTAAAGCTCTTTCTCTTGTTATTTGTCCTTCTCTGATCTGATTACTTCTGAACGTATCATGCTCTGTAAAACCAGCTACAGTATAATATACATAATTATAAAAAGCTGCTGTACCATCACCAATTCTCCAGGTAGTGGTAGTATCAATTGCTTTTTCCCAATTATAATCATTTAAAAGAGTATTATCTACCTGCTCCTCATCCCATCTCCAATAATCAAAAATGTGATAGTAATCCTGTTTTTCTGTGAAGCTGCGATAGTATTCACCGGACAAAGTATCCCAAAGTGAACTATTAAAATATCCAGGACTCTCCATCATCGCTCTGAATCTTTTGGAATGATATCTCAGCTGTTTCATAGCACCATGACTGTATACTCTTTTTTCTTCAAAATCAGGTTCAATATCTAAAAATCCTGTTTTAAAGTGAGTTACTTCCAATGGATTTACTCCCCAAAGATTAAGGTTGATCCCTGTTTGCTTTTTGATATCTTCCACATGTCTGAAGAAATGTTTATCTCCTGCAGTAAGCATTGCCATCATTCCTAAATGAGGTGACTTCAGCCATGCTTCAAGGTTCATTCTGATATTCTTTCTTTTCAATGAAATATCTGCGGCAACAATAATGTTTTCTACCCCAAGATCAGCACACATACGGCTGATATTTCTTCGGCCAAGATCTGTTACCATTCCCCAATCATAGGTATAAGTAACAGGTTTCATCTCCAGTTCTTTTACAATAAGGTGCAATCCATAGCAGCTATCTCGACCTCCTGAAAAAGGAACAATACAATCCAGTTCCTTACCTTTTCTTCTGTAAGGTTCAACCAATTTAAATAATTCTTCTTTCGGTTTTGGATTATTTCTTGGTTTGTAGCTTTTACAGTAGTTACATACGCCTTCTTCATCAAATTTTATGAAAGGCATTGTCTCCGGAAGAATACATTTAGTACATCTTTTGATGTTAAGCTTTTTATATTCAAGTAATCCTTCTTCAATAGTATTAAATTTAAACTCAGGGATTAAGTTTTCTACTCTGCTTTTTTCATCTGTGACGGTAAGATTTTCTTTTGAGACTGGAATATCCAAAATCAAAGACTCTTCTTTTATCTGGGTGATATTTTCACATCCTATGATTCTAAGTCCATAGCTTTCTGATGCAAAATAAGTTTTGTCCTCATTATAACCTACATATAAACTGCCATTATTAGAAAAAAGAAGAAGTTTTCCTTTTTCTGGCAGAGCAAGAGCACAGGCAATAACTCCCTGACATAAAGAAAATATCTCTTTAGGAAGGTTTTCTAATTTGTTTTCGTCGTTATTAAGAAATTCTTCTGCAATAGCCACAATAGCTTCGGAATCAATTTTCAATTGTCTGCTTACCGATAGCTTACTCCAGACTTCTTCTTCGTTTACTATAATTCCATTATGTATTGCACATATATTTCCTCTGATGACTGGCTGATTATCCCCCAGCCCATTAGTAATCAATCTACTATGTCCTAAAACAATATTGTTATTATATGGTTTTACCTTATTCAGTAATTTTTCAATGCTATAATCAGCTCTGTTTACTTTATACTGGTTATTTTGATAATAAATCAAACCACTAGAATCTACTCCCCTTTGTTCGGAATGCTTTACCAGAGTTTGAAACTTTTGTTTATTAATACTGGTGTTCGATACGACACCAAAAATTCCACACATTTGTTTTTTTCTTTTTTTAAATTAAATAATATTTATAGGAACCTATATACGTATAATCTAATTTTATAAAATTAATATTATACATTATTTCAAATGAATTTTTAATTAGTTATTCCAACTTTGTATCTCTTCTCAGATAAAAAAAACATAATCCATATTATACTGCATCTCCAGGAATCAAAAGAGTTACTTTTATTGTCTTCCAGATAAAACAGTAAAACAATAATAAATAATATCAGCATATTTTTATTGCTTTTGGAAATAGAATAATTTCTAAAAAAGAATAATACATATGCCGACAGGTATAATCCTCCTCCCAGTATCCCCAATTCCATCATTGATTCTACAAACAAATTGTGCGGATAATTACTCACATCAGCACCTTCCAGTATAAATCCTGAGCTTCCAATTCCTAATCCAAAAAAAGGATGATCTAGTATTGATTCCAATCCAATCTCAAGAAAATTCCCTCTTATGGATAAACTTGTATCTTCGTTATAAGATTTAAATATGTTAAATCGTTCAAAATCTACATTTTGAAATGCAAAAGTATAAATATTCTCTCCAAAAATAAGAATGGTAAAAAATAATGCCCCTATTGCAAACCCTGTTTTATAATTTATTTTATAATTTTTAAGATTCAAAGTAAAGAAAACAATTAAGGATAGTATCAAATTGATGATAGGTCCTCTTCCCCCAAGTTGAAATAGTAAAAATAATATTGATAATCTGTAAGCCGCAACATACCATGTTAATTTGCTTGCCAGAGAGAAAATAAAACATGCACACAGCATGATTCCAATAACTAAATAGGTAGGAACTTTATCCACTAACAATTCAGAATCATGGAATATAATAAACATATTATTAAAATACAGATAAAACAATCCTACAATCATTAATCCACCAATAAGATACATCAATAATTTCAATTCAGAAAAAATAGATTTTTTAAATACAATAATGGGGTACATTACTGTAAAAATATTCAGAACAACAGCAAGGGATTTAGATTGGGCATAGATAGTAGATACTGAATAAAAATTAGAAATAAGAAAAATAAAACTCAATATAAGCATTAAAATAACGATGAGTCGATCCTTTACTTGTAGCGGAACTAGCGTACGCAATTCCGAGATCATTACCACAAAACAAAGCAAAAGAGACAATAGGGTCAAATCCATTGGAATGGGCAACCACTTTAGAGACCCCGAAAAAACAAAAATAAAATAAATGAATACTTTAAAAAATGTAAACTTGTCTGTAAATAATGACATATTTTTCAATTATATTTCTTTTTATTAAAATTAAGGAAGCTTTTCATTTATTACAATCAATCATGATATGTTGGATGAAATCTTTTTTTGTTATTGTAAGTTTCTATTTTTCATACTATATTGTGAAATAAATCTTAAATACACCTTCTTATACCACTTTTGATCTCTGAAAACTCTATCATTATGCCAAAGTATTACGAAATCACCTTCAACTCTTTTTGTTATTTTGAAAAGATTTTCCAATACCTCAAAAGCTTTATCCATAGAATATTTTTGGTAATACGTCAATGTAGCATCCATAGCAATTAGAGGGATCACAAGAATGTTGTAAGGTTGGTCTTTTTCAAAATTGTATGGGTGAAATTGGTGTGCTGTACCACATTTAAATCCTTCATGGTCTGCAAACCCCATAGTATAATCGACCTTTATACCACATTTCTCAAGATTTTCAAAAGTTACTCTTCGGTCAAATCTAAGATAGTGCTGTCTTGCAAATATAATATCTCTTTCTGATGTATTTCTAAGCCTCTCTATTTCATCGTTCATAACAGCAATATCCCTGAACGTATTGAAGCCTGGATGGATACCCAGCAGCATATCTGAATCTGCAATTTTGGACATTAAATTCAAGACATTTTGGTTTATAACCTGACCTTTGTCAAATTGAGATGGCTTCGCAGTCATAAAGAAAAAAACTGATCTTAAACCGTATTTTTTTGAATCTTTATACAATTGCTCTATTCCTTTAAGGTACTGATCTTCTTTTTTAAAAACAATAGTTTTTAACATGTTCAGTATTGAACTGCATAATTGTAAAGGTCTTCTTTCTCTAATAGCTTCTGCAGCCAAAGTCTTAATCGATGTAAAAAAACCGTCAAACCTATAAAGGTTATCTATATCATGAGTAGGAACAATTACAGTTGGCTTTAATGAGGGAGTAAAACTTTGTACTTCATTTTTAAGAATTTTTCTGATCAGAAATGCGTATTCATCAACAATGGGTATAGTAATCAGATTATATTTACAGACTAAACTATCTTTATATCTGAATCTGTCATATTCATCTCGTGCTTCTGAGGTCAATTCATCATAGCATGATAATAAAACAAAAGATAAAGTAATAATATCATAATTGATTTGAATATGTCCATTATTACATTCATAAAAATCACTTACATTTTCATCAATAACCGGAATGTAATAATAATCATCATATGAAGGTATAGACTTCATATGACCTTTGCCCTCTATCAGATCAAGCAATTTATCGTGTGAACATAACTTAAATTTAATTCTTATTCCCTCAACCTGAATCGTTACACTATCTTCCGATAAAAATTCTAAAGTTGGAGAAACGGTATAGCCAAATGCAATTTTCAGTAAAAACTTAATTGTATATAATATGGCATTTTCTGTTCGCAATTTTTTTAACATTACTTTCATGGCAACAAAAAAATCAAGATTTATTAAATAGTAAAGAGAGTAATAAATATCTAAATAGAATTACTCCTACATAAATCCATATAAAGAAATCTATTGTAGAGCTCTTTCCTAAAAAAAATGAAACAAACAAAACCAAAGTGGTAATTACCTCCCAAACGAGGAAAATTTTATTCTTTCTTTTAACCAATACACCACTTGAATAATGAGAAAAAGACGATGAAATAACCGTAGTGAAAATTATTATTTTACTCATATCAAATGCCTTTCTCCATTTATTAATATCAAAAAATAAAGAGAAAAAATATTCCCCAAAAATTAAATATACAATAGCAAATAGTAGGGAAACCAAAAATAATAATCCAACATAGGTATTCATTTTCTTATTGAGTTTCGCTTTATTGGTTTCTGACAAATCCTTGTATATTAACCCATTTAAACTTTCAGATATTAAACTTAGTGGTTTATTCACAATTTTGGAAGCCATAAAATAATTCCCCAAAATAGCTTCTCCAAAATAATGTTTTATAAAGAAACTAGGTAGCTCTGCATTAAAAGTATTAATAAAATAAGCTGGCATCTGATGCAATGGGAAGGACTTATATTTTATTATAATGTTATAAAATTCTCTGTAAACAAATTTTTTCCTTTGTATTTTGATATAAAATAATATAAATATAGTCGCCAAAAAATTAGGTATCACATAAGATAATATCAAAACCCAATATGATAATTTTATATAATAACCAGAAAGTATAATGATAACTGCAAACACAGAGCTTAGTATCATTGATTTACTGACAATATTCAACAAGCCTTTTTTTATAAGAATATCTTTTGATGCACTATATAAAGATTGACTAAATGCAACCAACGGTACAATTAAAAAATAGGAATCTATATCAAAAAATAACATTGAAATAAGTATAACGAAAAAGGAAATTAATGAGATGGTTATACTTAAAAAAATGGAAACAGCATATAGCATACTATATTCTTCACTCTTTGCTGGTAACATAATTGCTTTGTTGTAGGACAAAGTATAAAAGTACGCTAATGGGGCTGAAATTGATAAAATAAAGGAAAGTACTCCAATTTCGTAATCAGAATAAATTCTTCCTGTTAATGGAACTGCAATCAGTAATATTAATTGAGATAATATATTGCTACCTAAAAAAGATATTATTTTTCTTTTCATAAATTTAAATAATCTTCTTTAGTTCTCTTAAAAAGAGTTTTATATACAATATATATAAACAATTTAAAATTTTTGTTCACGTACGCTTTTTTAAGTTGTGATAAAAAAATATCTGATACTGAACTTTTTTTAAGAAATAATGGGGCAATTTCGCCATTCGTTAATGCTTCATGAAATTTCAAATCTTTTTTTTCATATCCTACCACTACATTTAAAAGAGTTTGAGGAATATGAGAATCAGAGCTCCAGATTACGGGTTTTTTATATTTTAGAGACAACAAATAAGACTTGTAATTATTAATGACTGATGATCTGGCGTTAAATACTTCTATCACATCAACAGCTTGTGCCAGTTCTTCTAATTGGGTGTGCCCGTCATATGGATGAGGCAAAATCAAGATGGCATTTTGTTCTTTTGCACTTTTATAAAACTCCTGCCATCTCATGTCTGTAATTTCATTCTTTACATTTAATGCTATAACATCTCCCCGATCAGTTTTATATTCCGCAGCAGTAGGAACATCTACATTCAGATTTAGTTCTTTTATTTTTCTTTGAAGTTCTAAACTCCCTTTTATGGTCTCATGATCAGTTAAAACAACAAAATCAAGTTTTTTATCTCTTATTGTTTTCACTATTTTTTCAATCGTATTTATTCCATCATAGGAATAGGTACTGTGAAAATGAAAAATTCCCTTTTTCATTTTATTTACTTTGAGAAAATTTTCTTTATGGTCCATATTAATTTGATTGAATCAACGAAAAAGTTTTCAAACAAGTTCGTATAAGAGTCCTTATAAAAATATTCTTTTATTTTATGCAGTTTTCCTGTTTTAAGTAAAACCAAAAGGTCTCCGTCTAAAACCCAAAAGAATTTTTTTCCAACTTCATATTTTTTTTCAGTTTGTTCTTCTATGTTATTTGAATAAGCTTCAATCAAAGTTTTTCCAAAATTGAGTCCTACTGCATAAGATAAATCTAATGAACCCCAAAATTTGGGATTTAACTCTATTAAATAATATTGTTGTTTCGTCTCATCATATTTATACTCAATCATTAATGGGCCGGACCAATTTAAATATTCTATAATTTGTTTAGATATATTAAACATTTTTTCACAAAAAATAGACTTGGCAGCTGTACTAGATCCCCCGGTAATTGGTATTTCTCTAATACGCTGGTGCATGTAATAGCTAATGATTTTACCTTCTTTAGCAATACAAAAGAAGCCTCTGCCTACTCCTGATACCTGCTCCTGCATTAATAGTTTTATTCCCCTTGACAAGTATTTTTCTATTTTTTCAAATTCGGATTCAGAACCTAATTTTACATATAACGGATCAAATTTGGCTAAGCTTTCATTGCTTGATTTAACAACACAATTCTTATCTCTACTGTATAGCCTTAATTCCTCCAGATTTGAAAATAATTTACATTCAGGATAATTTACATCGCTAAGAGAGTTCAAAATTAGCATTTTATCTTTATTTAATGCTATTTCAAGACTCTCTTTTGTAGGTATTAAACATAATTCTCTATATTTTTCAGAGCATATCTTTACAGCTTCGCTCCCTACAGGAATTATAAAATCGGGATTAATCTGTTTGACTGATTCTTCCAAATCCCCAACAATATAATCTTTACAATAACCCAATCTTTTAGCAAAAAAAACAGATTCTTTATCCATAGCAAAAACTTGGTACCTATTTTCTCTATGTAATTCCCGCTGTAGCGCTATAGAGTTTTTATAATTTGCTTCCGTTATCAAAATTCTCATATCTGTTTTTCATTATTCAGGGTTGAACAAAATTCAAGGATTTGACAGTATAGTTCTTTCTTTTTTCATTCTAAAAATTCATCATTATGCCAAAGTAATGAGAATTTCCTACTTTTTATCATATATTCTCTCAATAATATCCACCACTTTCAGCCCTTCCAAAGCATTCGTAGTAATGGTATTTCTTCCTTTTAATACATCTACAACGTTTTCAATGATAAAATGGTGATTGGCCGCAGATCCTTTATAAGCACCATAATCATTTCCAGGGTTTGTGGGAGCTAATTCCGGCATTACATAGTCTTTTATATTACAAACTTCTACTTTGTCCATGTATTGCCCCCCGATTTTCACAGACCCGTTCTCTGCAATGATCGTCATAGAACTTTCAAGGTTCTGATTCCAGACTGAAGTAGAATAATTTAAGGAACCCATTCCTCCATCTACAAAATCAAAGCTAACGAATCCTGAATCTTCAAAATCAGTAAGAGTTGCATGATTAAAATCTGCAAATTTTGCCTGAATATTAGTAATATCGCCGAACAGCCAGTACATGATATCGATAAAGTGAGAAAACTGTGTAAATAAGGTTCCTCCGTCCAGATCTTTTTTCCCGTGCCATGATTCTGTCTTATAATATCTGTCATCACGGTTCCAGTAGCAATTAAGCTGAACCATATATATATTTCCTAGTTTTCCGCTTTCTACCATTTCTTTCACCCATGCAGAAGGTGGAGAATATCTGTTTTGCATAACGGCAAAAACTTGTTTATGCTTGTGCAACGCTTGAAAAATAAGTTTTTCCGCATGCTGTTTTTTCAGAGCCATTGGCTTTTCTACTACAACGTGCTTACCTGCATCTATCACTTTATAAGATTGCTCAAAATGGAATCCGTTGGGAGAAGCAATGTTAATAACATCTACTTCAATCCCGGAAGCTAAAAACTCATCCAGAGATGCAAAAAAGGGAGCATCATAACTTTCGATTCCCAATTGAGATTTATCTTTAACATCAATCAATCCTACCAACTCACATTCATCATTTCTTGTGATCATTTCGGCGTGTCTTTTTCCGATATGTCCGCAGCCAACGACTGCAAATTTTATTTTTTCACTCATTTGTATGTTTTTAAATCTTTGAAACTTTATTATTTTCTAATTTGTATTTTTCTCCACTTTCTTCACAAACAGCTATATTTTCTGCATCAAATTCAAGTCTTTGCCCGAATTCACTCATCCATCCCATTTGTCTTGCAGGGTTTCCTACTACCAATGCATAATCCGGAACTTCTTTTGTAACCACGGCTCCTGCTCCAATAAAGGCATACTGACCTATATTATGTCCGCAAACAATGGTTGCATTAGCGCCTATAGATGCACCTTTTCCTACATGGGTTTTCAGATATTCATTTTTTCTGTTTACTGCACTTCTCGGATTTATTACATTGGTAAAAACCATAGAAGGGCCTAAAAAAACATCATCATCACATGTTACTCCTTCATAGATGGATACATTATTCTGAACTTTCACATTCTGTCCTAAAACTACTTTAGGTGAGATGACAACATTCTGACCTATATTACATTTTTCACCTAAAATGCAACCTGTCATAAGGTGTGAAAAGTGCCAAATTTTGGTTCCTTCACCTATTTGACATCCTTCGTCAATAACGGCTGTTTCGTGTGCAAAAAAATCCGACATATCTGCTTTATATTAATTAAAATAGTTCTTAATTTCTGTAATAATAATATCCAGTACTTCCTGATCAAATTCTGTATGTACAGGAAGGGAAATAACTTCTGTGCAAAGCTGCTCTGTAACCGGAAGACTAAAACCTTCTTCTACATATTGAAGAAAAGCTTCTTGTTTGTAAAGAGGCAAAGGATAATATACCATACTTGGAATATTTTTTTCTGCCAAATATTTCTGTAGCTCATCTCTTTTCCCGTTTTTCACTCTAAGGGTATACTGATGAAATACATGGGTAGAATTCCCAGCTCTTTTAGGAATCTGAATTCCCGCAATATCTGCAAGGTTTTCATCATAATAATCCGCCATTCTGTTTCTGGCTGCTGAATACTCATCCAAATGTTTAAGCTTAACTTTTAATACCGCTGCCTGTATGGTATCCAATCTTGAATTACAGCCTAAAACTTTGTGATAGTATTTCTTTTCCTGACCATGGTTGGCAATCATTCTGATTTTAAAAGCTAATTCATCGTCATTTGTCATCAATGCACCACCATCGCCATAGCATCCGAGATTTTTTGAAGGGAAAAATGAGGTACATCCAATATGTCCGATAGTTCCCGTTTTTTTCACAGTTCCATCAGAAAAAGTATAATCAGAACCTATTGCCTGAGCATTATCTTCAATCACAAAAAGGTTGTGTTTTTCTGCAAATTCAAGAATTTTCTCCATATCAGCACTTTGGCCGTATAGATGAACAGGAACAATTGCTTTGGTTTTTGGGGTCAGATATTTTTCAAGACCATTTAACTCAATATCGAAAGTATCTTTGTTTACATCTACCATTACTGGTTTTAATCCTAAAAGACCAATAACTTCAGCAGTGGCTACATACGTGAAAGCAGGGCAGATTATTTCGTCACCAGGCTTCAGGTCAAGTGCCATCATGGCAATTTGAAGAGCATCTGTTCCATTAGCACATGGAATAACATGTTTTACTCTCAGATATTTTTCAAAATCCTGTTGAAATTCTTTTACTGCAGGACCATTAATAAATGCGGTACTATCGATACATTCCTGAATACTGATATCTACGTCTTCTTTTATTTTCAGGTATTGACCTTTAAGGTCAACCATTTGAATTTTCATATTCTTAGTTTTTTGAGTGCACGGAGTGCATTTTCTAATTCATGATCAGCTCACTTATTTTATTTCCTATAGAAAGGCAGGACGTAGCTGCTGGAGAAGGGGCATTTCTAACGTGAATAATGTTTCCGTTTTTCACGATATCAAAATCATCAATCAAACCTCCATTTCTGTCGCAAGCTTGAGCTCTTACTCCTGAACCTCCTGTAACAAGGTCGTTTTCCTGTATTTCCGGTAAAAGCTTTTGAAGGGCTTTTGTAAATGCAGATTTGGAAAGTGAACGGTGCATTTCACCCATTCCGGTTTTCCCATATTTTGCTACAATTTTTCTAAATCCCGGCCATAGCATTGTTTGCATGGTTTCGTTAAAATTGAAATCAAAAAAGTTATATCCTTCTTTTTTAAAGGCCAAAACAGCATTAGGGCCAGCTTCTATATTACCATCAATCATTCTGGTAAAGTGAACTCCAAGAAACGGAAAGCTAGGATCAGGTACCGGATAAATAAGATGTTTTACCAGATATTTTTTTTCATCCTTAATTTTATAATATTCTCCTCTAAAAGGAATAATGACCACATCGTTTTTTTCGTTGGTCATTCTGGTTATCTTATCGGAATACAATCCTGCGCAGGAAATTAACTTTTTGGTTTTAAATTCGGAAATATTGGTATTGACAATAATTTCAGATCCTTTATCAATGATGTTTTTTACTTCATTATTAAATCTTACTTCTCCTCCTAATTCTTCAAAAAGTTCTTTTATTTTTTTTGCGATTCCCGGATAGTCGATAATTCCGGTTTGTGGCACTTTAATTGCTCTTACTCCTTCACAATGCGGTTCGATTTCACGGAACTCTTCTCTTGAAAGGTATTTTAAGTCTTGTAGTCCGTTTTCTACTCCTCTTTTATAGATATTATCCAGAAGGGGTAATTCTTCCTGCGAAGTAGCTACAATGATCTTTCCGCAAAGGTCATATCGTATACCGTATTTCTCGGCAAAGTTAATGACCGAGTTATAGCCTTCAATACAATTTTTAGCTTTAAGGCTTCCCGGTTTATAATAAATCCCGCTATGGATTACTCCACTGTTATGTCCTGACTGGTGCAATGCTACGTCATTTTCTTTTTCTAAAATGAGAATCTTAGAATCAGGATTTTTAAGTTGAGTCTGGTAGGCTGTAGCCAAACCTACCAAACCTGCACCAATGATTATTATATCATAGTTCATGATCTATTATAATCTTGCATCTACCAGATTTCTGTCTAAACATGCTTTGGTGTCGAAAACCACAGCATTTTCTTTTTTAAGCTGATCCAGATCCATTTCCAGGAACTCATTGTGAGATACTGCAATCACTAAAGAATCATACTTTTTCCCATCCTCAAGAGCGTCCAGAATATCAATTCCATATTCATGTTTTACTTCATCTTTACTCGCCCAAGGATCATAAATATCTACATTGACTCCATAATCTGCAAGTTCTCTATAAATATCTACAACTTTAGTATTTCTGACATCCGGACAGTTTTCTTTGAATGTAACTCCTAAAATCAAGGCATTTGAGTTTTTGATCACTCCCCCTTTGGCAATAAGAAGTTTCACTACTTTAGCAGCAACAAACTTTGCAATAGAGTCGTTTACTCTTCTGCCAGATAAGATAACATCAGGATGATATCCTAGCTGTTCTGCTTTGTGAGCAAGGTAATAAGGATCTACAGAAATACAATGTCCTCCTACCAACCCTGGTTTATATTTAAGGAAGTTATATTTTGTACCCGCCGCTTCTAATACATCATTGGTATCGATACCAACTCTGTCAAAAATTAAAGCCAATTCGTTAACAAAAGAAATATTAACATCCCTTTGTGCATTTTCAATCGCTTTTGAGGCTTCTGCCACTTTAATGCTAGGCGCTTTATGGGTTCCTGCTGTAATAATTTTCTTATATAGACTATCTACTTCCTCAGCAATCTTGTCGGTAGAACCAGATGTTACTTTTTTAACACTTGTAAGAGTATTTACTTTATCACCCGGATTAATTCTTTCCGGAGAGTACCCCACAAAAAAGTCTTCGTTAAAAGTAAGTCCTGAATATTTTTCAAGAACCGGTACGCACTCTTCTTCTGTACATCCAGGAAAAACTGTAGATTCATAAATAACAATATCTCCTTTTTTGATAATTTCTCCTAACATTTTTGAAGCAGAAATCAATGGATTCAAATCCGGAGCATTATATTTATCAATAGGGGTAGGAACTGTTACAATGAAAACATTAGCTTCAGAAATATCAGATAACAGACTTGTTGCTTTATAACCTAAAGAACCATTGGATTCGTTATATTTTTTCAGTCCATTATTTAATTTATCAACATCAGCTTCAAGCGTTATATCCTTTCCGTTATTAAGCTGATCTACACGTTGAGTATTGATATCAAATCCAAAAACAGGATAGTGATCTGCAAATTCAAGAGATAGAGGAAGACCTACATAACCTTGGCCTATAACCGCTATTTTATATGTTGTTATCATTAACTAAGTTTATTTTTTATTTTTTGAAACCATGATTGTTCTGTATGTTGGTTATAACCATAACCATACTTGTTACTGTATCCTAAATTTTCTCGACTTACATCGTTAAGTACAAATCCAACATTTTTGATTTTTTTCTGATCAATATTGTTATTAGCAAATTCTAATAATGCCTTTTCTGTGTATTTAGATCTGGATACATAAATTGTAACATCAGAAAGTTCAGCAATAAGGAAAGTATCTGTTACAAGAAGTAGTGGTGCGGTATCCAGGATAATATATTCATATTTATCTTTCAGTTCGCTGAGAAGAACCTCATAACGACCGTTGGATAATAATTCTGTTGGATTTGGAGGAATCATTCCTGAATAAATTACATCCAGATAAGGATTAAAAGATGATACATGAATAATATCTGCAAGTTTAGTGTCGTCATTGTAAAGATACTCCGTAAGCCCAGCAAGTCCTTTTCTGGCAGGATTATATCTTTGAAGCTGAGGATTTCTGATATCAGATCCGATGATAATTGCTTTTTTCTTAGGATTTGCCAGTGTTAAAGCTAAATTCACAGAGGTAAATGTTTTCCCTTCACCTTTTACGGTTGAAGTAACAAATACTACTTTGCCTTTTTTCTCTTTTGAAAGCATGAAATTCATATTGGTGATAAGAATTCTAAATGCTTCCGCCATAGGCGTAATATCATTCATTTTAACAATTTCAGAATCTCCTTTTTCAAGACTTGGCAATTCTGCAATAATAGGTGCATGCACTAATTTCTCAAGATCATGTTTTGTAACAATTTTATTATTAAACAGTTGAGACATGTAAATAATAATAAAAGGAACTAACAATCCAAGAAATAATGAAACGAATAAAATAGCTTGAGTTTTTGGTGCAACAGGGTTTGCAAAAGCATACGCCATATCAATGACTCTTGCTTTTGGTGCCGTAATAGATTGCGCAATAGCTGTTTCTTCTCTTTTCTGTAATAATAATAAATATAAGTTTTCTTTAATTTTTTGTTGTCTTTCTATTCCCCTGAATATTTTTTCTATGGAAGGAATTTTAGCTATTTTTCCCGTTACCTTATTTTGTTCTCCTACATATTCATTTCTTGCAAGTTCTAATCCTGTCTTATTTCTCTGTAGAGTCTGAACAACTGAAGTACGCATTGAATTTATTTGTTTACTAGTTTCAACAACTATAGGGTTTTCTGTAGTTGCAGATTCTAATAATCTCGCTCTTTGCATTACTAATTGGTTGTAGGATGTAATTGCAGAAACAGCTTCAGGATTATTTAATCCAATATTCATTGGTAAAACCTGATACTGTCCTTGTTTGGACATGAAAGAAATCAAAGAATTTGTTAATTCCAATTGGGCATCAAGATCCAATTGTTTTCCACGAGCTTCTGCAGAACTTTCAAGATCTATTTTAGCTTCTGTTTCAAGGTCAGTAAGATTATTCTTTGATTTAAAACTCTCTTTTTCATTTTCAACCTGACCAAGCTCTACTGAAAGTTTTTTTACTCTATCTTCAATAAAATCTAATGTCTTTTTAGACTCCTGGTTTTTATCCAAGATAGCATCGTTGTTATAAGCAACAACTAATGAATTAAGAATATCTTGTGCCTTTGAAATTACCGGATAATTCATTGAAAGCCTAAGTACAGTAGCTTCTTTGTTTGCTAAATCTACATTAAGAGCACTTGTTAATGCATTAACTTTTGCTTCAACCGATGATATGAGTAATTCTAAATTTTTCTTATCAATATTGGGTGATGCTTTAGGGTTATATTCTTTATTTTTAGTAATGATAATATTAGCAAAAGGAAGATTTATCATTCTTCCATAACCAGAAATAATATCTTTTTTCTGCTCTTCATCATGTATTATAATTTCTTCCCCTTTTAATTCTACATTAATAAGATTATTTGCTTTTTTGGATACCTTCTCATTTATAACTTTTACTTCAATGGGCGAAGATTCTTTGTATAGCTCAACACGACTTACTTTTCCTTTAACAATGATATTAGCCTGAAGGTTTTTATTGATAACCACATCCCTCATCAGCTTTTTTGATTTCAAAACTTCAATCTCATTGGAAATACTATTAGTTTTCATTCCTCCCAGTCCTGATAAATCAGAAAGAACACCCAATTCGTTATTTGAAGATGAATTTTTGGAATCTTTTATAAGTAAGGTGGTTTCTACATAATAAACTGGAGTCATAAATCTTATTGCAAAATAGCCAATCGTTAAAGCTACCATTGCACACAAAATAAACCATGGCCATCTCCTTAAATATGGTTTGATTATTTCACTAAAATTAATTTTATTTGAATTGTTTTCCACTTCTGAAAATTGTGAAGTTTGCTGGTTATCCATCAATTGTTATTTCTTATTAAATAAACTTACTACTACGGCAACTGCTGTAACCGCAATAGAAATGGCGGTCAGGTAAAGTCCAGTATTGGGATTTTGTTTTGCCATCACATCTTTTGTATTGTTTGAAGCAACAATAATAGCATCCCCTTGTTTCAGATTATAATATGGAGAGTTAATTAAATTAGCATCGTGAAGATTGATACGGCCATGAGAAACAACACCATTTTCTGTTCTAACAACCAATATATCTTCTCTCTTTCCATATTGAGTCAAATCCCCGGCCATTCCTAATGCATTTAAAATAGTTGCTTGACCATTAGCAATAGTATAATCTCCTTGTCTGTTTACTTCTCCTAATACGGTAACTTTGAAGTTTGTGAGCCTTACATTAATTGTTGGATTAATAACATATTTTGTCATTCTATCCCTTAATTCATCTTTAAATGCCGTCAAACTTTTATCTGATGTATTCAGTTTTCCCAATATAGGAAAGTCAATATCTCCATTTGCATCTACAATATATGTAGGCCCTGACAGTATTGTTGACCCCTGATTAGGAGTATTTCCTCCTGCTATGGTGTTTGTTTGGATAAGTTCTGATGAGGAATAATTCTGATTAAAAGGTTTTACAACATCCATATCTTTTGCAGTGATCAGAATAATAAGCTGATCTCCAACCTGGATTGTATTTGCTGAATTTTTAGCAGAGGCATTGATTGCAACCTGTTCTATATTCTGCATATAATTTAAATCATTCTTAGCATTGGGATTAACTTTGCAGGAAATCACTAATGAAGATGCCAAAACTACTGCTAATATTTTTCCTTTCATTATTTTGTTAAATTATGCAAATATACATTTATATTTTGTCTATTTATCAAGAGCCTCATAGATTGAATTATTGCTTCGGAATTCCGGCACTATAGTTTTAAGAATCCTTACTACTTCCACTTTATCTCTTCTAAGAGAAGCTTTTGTAATTTCTTTAGTAAGCGTATCTATTTCTGCAAATCCCATAGAAGGATCTTTGGAGATCATGATTTTATCATTATGAGTAGGAAGTGTTTTTGCATCATCACTCAAGAGTTCTTCATATAACTTTTCACCAGGTCTCAATCCTGTATAAATGATCTTAATATCAATATTAGGTTCAAATCCTGATAATTTTATCATTCTTTTGGCAAGATCAATAATTTTAACAGGTTCTCCCATATCAAAAACAAAAATTTCGCCTCCTTCACCCATTGTTCCCGCCTGAAGAACCAGTTCACAAGCTTCAGGAATAGTCATGAAATATCTTACAATTTCCGGATGGGTAATGGTTACCGGTCCTCCAGCTTCAATTTGCTTTTTAAAATGAGGGATTACAGAACCGTTAGATCCTAATACATTTCCAAATCTTGTTGTAATAAACTTGGTAACGTTACCTTCTACATTCTGAAGTGACTGCACAAAAAGCTCAGCAGCACGCTTTGAAGCTCCCATCACGTTGGTTGGATTTACAGCTTTATCTGTAGATACCATTACGAACCGGTTTACTTTATACTTGCTGGATAGCTTTGCAACAATCTTTGAGCCTAATATATTAACAAAGATAGCTTCGTGAGGATTTTCTTCTACTAATGGTACGTGCTTATAAGCTGCTGCATGATATACCATTGAGAAATTATAGGTTTGGAACAGAGATTCCATTCTGTGATGATTGGAAACATCTCCTAAAACAAATTTGAAAGGGATATGAGGAAATTTATCTCTCATTTCAAGTTCAATTTCATAAAGCGGTGTTTCTGCCTGATCTAAAACTACAATCAATGAAGGGTTGAAAAGAGCAACCTGTCTTACAATTTCACTTCCTATGGATCCTGCTCCACCGGTTACTAATACTGTTTTATCAAAATGTCTGCTTTTAACTTTTTCGTTCTGAATTTTGATAGGTTTTCTATTTAACAAATCTTCAATTTGAAGATTTCTGATAGATCCACCCAGATCGCTGTCTCTCAGTTTTTGTACTGATGGTGCTTTAAAGACATTAAGATCTTTCTCTAAAAATAAATTCACCCATGAATTCATCTCATCTCTGGCCATCATTTCTTTAACAATAAGAACGCCATCAATAATAAGATCTTCTTTGGTGTTTTCTTCTATTTTTTGTTTTTCATAAATTGGCTTTCCTAACAGAGATGCCCTTTTAGAATCTGTTCTTTGTGTCAAGAAACCTACTACCTGATAAGGTAAACTCGGGTTATCAAGAATAGCACGTGCAATGGCAATAGATTGTTCATCAATTCCCAACACTAAAATTCTTTTTTTCAGTGCGCTTCTTCTGTATTCCCTTACAATATGGAAAAATTCCTTCACATAGAGTCTGAAAAGAAATAATCCCATAAATGAAATTACAAAATAAAGCATCAGATAAGGAGTAAGGATGAATTTACTTCCTGTAATCCAGAAATAGCAGATATTTACAGTTCCAATAGCCAGCATTGTGCAAAAGCAGGAGATCAGAAGCTTAAATAAATCTATAAAGGTGGAATGGCGTATTATCCCGGCATAGGTCTTGAAGATATACATAAAAGCAGCATTTACCAGAATAATAAAAGCGAAAATTAGGCTTTTATCATCATGATATATGAATTCCTGCTTTGTAATTTTTGCGATAATGTAAGTAGAAAGAAATAAAGATATTACCAGAATAATAATGTCTATTACAAGAATTATCCATCTAGGAAGATATCTTACGTCTGAGAGATTGACAACATTATCCCCTCCAAATATTGTTTTTCTAAGAGAATTGTACATTGTCTATATTGGTGTTCATATTTAATTAAGGTATAATATCTAATTATCCAATCAAAGATAGTTTTGATACAATCATGCAAAAATAAAATAAATTTATTTCAATACGCTGAAATCAAAAATAAATTTGATGTTACATTTATAAAATCTAACAATTTCATTGCGGTACAGCTAAACCCACAGACAAAAATCGTACCATAGAAACTGTTTAAGAGGGCGATATTTATCTATGTAAATTCTTTATTCCAGCTGTTTTTTCTTTAAAAGAAATATTAAATCTTTATATATCAATCTTTTTCAATGAACTGATTGTTTTTTTTCCTAAAAGTCATACGTCAAGTTTTTTTTATTTATTAATATTTAGTCAAAAATATCAATTATTTTCTCATACTCAAAACCTTTACTCATCAAATATTTTATAGTTTTGGTTTTTTTTTGATATTCTTTCAAGCCAGTTTGTTTGGTGTAATAATCATCAAAAATTTTTCTGATGGTTTTCTCATAATCTGAGTCATCAATCTCATCAAAACAAGAGCTTATCAGCCTCTCTGAAATCTGTTTTTGTTTCAGGCTGATCTTAATTTTGGTCTTTCCCCAGTGTTTGATGTAAAATTTCCCCCGGATATAGCTCCTGGTAAATCTTTCTTCGTTCAGAAAATTTTCTTTCAGCAGAAATAAAATAATTTCTTCTTTTGCTTCATCAATAAGCAGAAACTCTCTCATCTTTTGTTCCACTTCCGCATGGCAACGGTCCTGGTAAACACAATAATTAACAAGCTTCTGTTTAATTTCGTCGAAAGTATAAGATTTCTTTTCCATTGTAATAAAAAAAGAATGAGCAGTTTGCTCATTCTTTATATGATATTGGAATATTTGTTAGTAATTGAACAGAGCTTTACCTTCCATTAATTCGTTAACTTTCTTTCTTACAGATCCAAGAACTTCTTCATTCTTGATATTGTCTACCACTTCAGAAATTAATCCCGCAATAGTATCCATATCATTTTCCTTAAGTCCTCTGGTTGTAATAGCAGCAGTTCCTAATCTGATACCAGATGTTGTAAATGGTGATTTATCATCGAAAGGAACCATGTTTTTATTACAAGTAATATCAGCAAGTACTAATGCTTTTTCAGTTTCTTTACCGTTTACTCCTTTATTTCTAAGATCTACTAACATCAGGTGATTATCTGTACCACCGCTTACGATATCAAAACCTCTGTCAATCATTGCTTTTGATAAAGCCTGAGCGTTAGATTTAACCTGTTTTGCATAGGTTTCGAACTGTACGTCCAATGCTTCACCGAAAGCTACCGCTTTACCAGCAATTACGTGCTCAAGAGGACCTCCCTGAATACCTGGGAATACAGCTCCGTCAAGTACCTGGCTCATCATTTTGATTTCTCCTTTTGGAGTTTTGTGACCGTAAGTATTTTCAAAGTCTTTACCCATCATGATCATACCTCCTCTTGGTCCTCTAAGAGTTTTGTGAGTAGTGGTAGTTACTACATGACAGTGCTCGAATGGTGAATTTAATAAACCTTTTGCCACTAAACCAGCCGGGTGAGCGATATCTGCCCAAAGTGTAGCTCCAACTTCGTCTGCTACTTCTCTGAATTTAGCATAGTCTAAATCTCTTGAATACGCTGAGAAACCTGCGATAAGCATTTTTGGTTTTTCTCTCAATGCAACTTCTCTCATTTGGTCATAGTCGATAAGACCTGTTTCCTGCTGAACTCCGTAAGAAACTACGTTATATTGAATCCCTGAGAAATTCACTGCAGAACCGTGAGTAAGGTGTCCTCCCATTGAAAGATCCATCCCCATGATTTTGTCACCTGGTTTCAAAACTGCAAGATAAATGGCTGCATTTGCCTGAGAACCGGAATGCGGCTGAACATTCACATAGTCTACTCCGAAAAGTTCTTTAGCTCTGTTGATCGCTAAAGTTTCAACCTCATCTACTACTTCACATCCTCCGTAATATCTTTTTCCGGGATATCCTTCAGCATATTTATTTGTCAGTACACTTCCCATTGCTTTCATCACGTTTTCAGAAACAAAGTTTTCTGATGCAATAAGTTCTAAACCATGGGTTTGTCTTTGTCTTTCCTTTTCAATCAGGTCGAAAATAATATCCATTTTACTTTTAGTTTTTGAAATTTTCACCCCAAATGTACGGAATTTTCGTCGAGATTTCTCTATTGAAAAAATGATTTTTAAACACTAAAAAATGAAAATACCTATGGACAAATCCAATATTATGATTGTTTTAATTGTAGTAAAAAGCCTCTAAAATTCTTCATCTGATAGTTCCTTATTTACCACAGCACCGGCAAAATTTCCTTGTGCAATTGCATTGGCTACAGAGCGCATCATGGTTACATTATCTCCACAGGCAAAAACTCCTGGAACGGTTGTTTTCTGCATCATATCTACCTTAATAAATCCCTGTTCTGTCAGTTCACACCCCAAATCATCGGATACATTGATATTCTGTTCAAAAGGGATTTTAGCATATAAGGCCTGTAAGGGAACTTCTTTTCCATTTTTGAAAATAATTTTCTGAATGGATCCGTTTTCATGTTTTATTTCTCCAATTTCCTCCTCGTTCAAAGTGATTTTATTCTGCTTCAGTTTTTCAATCTGTTCATCAGTAAGAACAGCCTTTCCATTGGTGAATAAGGTAAGGCTTTTGGTCAGATTAAAAATCAGTTTTGAAAATTCGTAGGCCATATCACCATTAGAAAGAACACCTGTTATTTTGTTTTTTACTTCATATCCATGACAATAGGGGCAATGTAAAACAGAAATCCCCCAACATTCTGCAAATCCCGGAATGTCCGGCATCAGATCCTTCACTCCTGCAGCAAGGATCAGCTTCTTGGTATGAAATTCTTTTCCGGCTGAAGTTCCAATCACAAAACCTTTGGCTGTTTTTGCTGTTTTTATGACTGTTCCGTTATAAAACCTTACAGTGTTATATCTTTCTACATCTTCTTTTGCCAGCTTTGCAATTTCCGCAGGAGTTTTCCCATCGTGAGTCACAAAATTATGAGAATGAGGAGTCTGTCTGTTACAAGGTTTTCCGTTATCAATAATCAGAACATTTCTTAAAGATCTTCCCAAAGACATTCCTGCCGATAATCCTGAATAGCTCCCTCCTATTATAATAACATCAAAGTTTTTGTTTTCCATAGCTCAATTGATAGTTGATAGTTGATAGTTGATAGTTGATAGTTGATAGTTGATAGTTGATAGTTGATAGTTGATAGTTGATAGTGCAAAGATAGTCTAAAATCAATTAACGCAATAAAGTTGCAATAACATTTATCTATTAACTTTATCTTGTATACAAATCATCATTTCCAACTTTATTGAAAACTATTTCCATTCATTTTTAACTTCGATGATTTCGTTCTGAATTCTTTTATTGATGTCTATTTTAGCTCCCTGTAAACTGAAAATAGCCGTTCCTCTTTCTCTTGCATACGGATTGGCAATAGAGTCTTTTAATGTTGAAACTTCAAAAAAAGAGCCGGATTCTTCAAGTTCTTTCCCTGCTTCAGAGGCATCTTTAACTCTGATCACATTTTTGTATTTCTTGCTTAAATCTATCCAATTAATATAGTCTGCATGAAATGACATAGCTATCACTCCAGCTTTTGAATAATAATTAATCGCTCCGGTCTGTCCATAATTATCACAAAGGACCATGGTATTTCCGCTTTTTGATAGTCTGGAATATTCTTTATCTACTTTTTGAGCAAGTTCTTTCCAACCCTGCATATCGGCAAAATCCTGTGGCAGTGGGTGATCTTTTCCATCTTCCCAGCGAAGCAGTCCGAATTTTTTGTATTGATCCTGATGGGACTCAATATATTGAGGACTTTTATTTGGAAAAGCTACATTATATAGAGGAAGGAATAACAGTATTGGGATAAGTATACTGACCGGTTTTAAAAACCTTTTCCATCCTTTTTCAAACACATATCCAAGAAAAACAGCACCAAAAGCAATATAAACAGGATAAAGTCCTATTGCATAATAATCCTTCGCTTTAAAAAATAAAAAAAGAGTAATCGTAATGATATAACTCCAAAAGAAAAACCTGAATTTTTCAAAAGGTTTGTACAACAGTAATGCTCCCCAACCCGCAATCGTTACAAAAATAACTCCAACAAAAAATAAAATCTGTGATTTCATAAAACCCATTCGATCTACATGCACCAATTGTTTTTCAGAAAGTTCTTTCATATGATGAATAACCGGAAACTGGTTCTGATACTGCCAAAGAAGATTAGGGAAAATAATAATTAAAGCTAAAAGAGCAGCCCAATACACATGAGACTGCATAAAAATCCGCCTTTGCTCTGTCAGCAATAATGCAGGAATAAGCCCTAATAATGAAAAAGCAATATTATATTTGTTTAATATTCCTATTCCGACAATGATGGCACCTATATACAACCATTTTACTTTTTCAGAATTGAAATATTTAATCAGACTGTAGTAAATAAACAACCAAAGTAAGATCTCCAGAGATGTGGGCTGGAATAACATATTTACCCGAAGAAGTACAGAAAATAATAGCCCTAAGGAAGCCAATACTTTAGCAAACAGGTTTCCATTGAGTTCTTCAACAACTTTCCATGTCAGCACAATTGTCAAAGCTCCGAACAGTGCTGGAAAGAATTTAACCCAAAAAATAGAATTTCCCAACATTTTAATCATCCAGGCCAACCAGGAATTAACAGGAGGAACAGAGAGATATCCCCAGGCAAGATGATTGGCCTGATCAAGATGCAGATATTCATCTCTGTGAAGTTCATACTCAGGGCTTATCAGTGAGTATTGGAGTGCAAACTTTGCAATGATAAAAAGAAACAGAATCCAATAGTCTTTTTTCATGGAGATATTGTTTGAAGTTTAAAAGTAAGACAGTCTAAATCTCTTTTTTGTTACACTTATATTATTTTAAAGCTATTATTCATAATTTCAGTTTTAATCTTCTGAATATTGCCAGACCAATACTTAATTTCTTCAACCTTTTTAGGACATTCTTCTATAGGAGTCTTCTGACAGGCAGCTAAATATTCCTGATACGTTTTCAAAACATCATTCAGGTATGTTTCGTAGTCTTTAGGATTTTTAGGAATATAGCCTATTCCATCACAGCCACAGCTATGAAAGCATTTTCCAGTTTTAAAAAGACTTTCTATGATTTTCCATTCTTTGGCTGCTGTTTTTTTAGGGGCTTTGAAATCTTTTCCAAGATCAGCCATCACACTCGCGCACTCAGGACATTTTATAGTTCTGTTTTCAATCTCTGAAACAATTTTCTGAAACTCTTTTGTTTCTGCTTTTGTAAAAACGTATCCTATTTTACGAATTGATTTCCCATCGGGTTCATGATATATTTTCTCTTTTTCAATCCGACGTAAGATATCCACACTATCAGGTTGTTTAAATGATTTTCGGCATTTAAAACATACGTAATGTGATTTATAAGTTTTCCCTGCGTATCTGCACATTTTTCATAGATTATCCAATTCAAATATAGGAATTTACGCTTGTAAAAGTTTTGATCTAAAAAAAGAATCCCGGAGAAAAAAATTTCTCCAGGATTCACAGTTTAAAAGTGTATAGTGTAGTTTATTATTTTTTATTTGCTTTTTCTTTAAGCTCTTCTTTGTCTTTATCAGAAGGGTTCCAAACTTTCACTTCAGTATCTTTTGTGATATTTGATCCCGGAAGAATCTGAACGTTGATCCCGTCACTTGCTCCCAGTTTCACATATACTTTTTTGAATTTCCCATCTTTTTGTTTTGCCTCTACGAAAGGTACATCTTTTCCTTGTTTCTTTTCATACTGAACCAAAGATTCATCCAATAATAATGCATTTTTCTGAGAACTCAATACAATTTCACCATTTGCAGAAAAACCTGCTCTAATATACTCATTATTAGGATTAGATACGTTTCCTTCTACCGGAAATTTAATAGTTCCTGCATTATCTTTACCTTTTGGAGCAATCATCGTCAGTTTTCCCGGGAATGTTTTATTTTGAAGTGCACCGATCACAATGTTCATATCCATTCCTTCAGTTAGTTTTCCGGCTTGTGCTTCATCGATTTCACCTTTAAAGATCAAAACATTTAAATCAGCCACAGAGCAGATGGTAGTTCCGGCGTTAAAGTTGTTGGCTTCAATCACCTGACTTCCTGCTTTTACAGGAACTTCAAGTACGGTACCTGAAGCTTTGGAACGAATTTCTGTAGTTGCCAGACCTTGGCCTTTAAGTTCAGGGGTTGCTCCTGTTTTAGCAATCTGTAATCTTTTTTGAGCCGTATTTAATTGTTGCTGA
This sequence comes from Chryseobacterium indologenes, assembly GCF_002025665.1. Taxonomy (GTDB): domain Bacteria; phylum Bacteroidota; class Bacteroidia; order Flavobacteriales; family Weeksellaceae; genus Chryseobacterium; species Chryseobacterium metallicongregator. The sequence continues at coordinate 4,048,798 of NZ_CP018786.1, forward strand.
GCATTTTTCAACGTCTGCTGCTGAGAGTACAATTGCTGCTGAGAGTTGAGATACTCCTGTTTAGAAGCTACTCCTTGCTTGTAAAGCTTATCCTGCATTTCAAACTGCTTTTGCATATTTCCTACATTCATCTGAGCATTACTGATCTGGATCTGTGCATTCTGAACTTCTTGCTGAGCAGCGTTTACTTCGGAGATACTTGGAACAATTTTTACAGTAGCAATCAGCTGTCCTACTTCAACTTTATCTCCTTCTTTTACTAGAATCTTATCGATAATCCCTGCAATATTGGGTTTGATTTCAATTTCTTCTTTTGGAACAATTTTCCCTGTAGCCATTACTTTATCATCCATATTCTGGATAGTAGGTTTGCGGGTAAGGAAAGCCTCACTTTCTTTGGAGTTTGATTTGATAAAATAGCCAAGCCCTGAGAACAATGCCACTGCAAATAAAAGCCCCAAGACTATATAAATGGCTTTTTTCCAGGTGAATTTCTTTTTCATATGTATAGTTTATTTTTTATTAAATAGATGGAAAGATTTAAAAATTAAAAGATAAGTTCGTTATTTATGAACTGGGCACTTTCATTTCCAAATTGTATCATTTTCAAATTAATTATTCTGTTCTTAATGCTTCAATAGGTCTGATCTTTACCGCTCTCTGCGCAGGAATCATCCCGATTATCAATCCTAAAACCACCATTACAGCCATCGCTGCAAATATGTTTCCATAGTTAACGGTCGGATTATAAAAAGGAAATGAATCCTGACCCTGGGTAACAGCATTAAGGATCATAAGGACAAAAATTCCAGACATAAAACCTATTAATCCTGAGGAGAGTGTAATCACAACACTTTCCAGCAAAATCTGATTTCTTACTTCAGCAGGCTTTGCTCCCAATGCTCTTCTGATTCCGATTTCTTTGGTTCTCTCTTTTACCGTAATCAAAAGGATATTTGAAATAGCGATTACTCCTGCAAGAATAGTCAGTGTACCAACAATAATGGTCAGCAACTGCATTCCTGTAAGAAAACCGGTCAGTTTTTTAAACTCTTTTCCAAGGTTGAAACTTCCGAAAGCATTGGTATCTTCAGGTGAAACTTTATTCTTGGTTTTTAAAACCTGTTTCACTTCTTCTTCCACAGAATTAACGTTAGCATTAGGCTTGCTTACAATAGCAAACAGGTCGATCTGGTCTCCTGCATTATACATTTTCGTATAAGTGGAAAGTGGAATGAAAGCTGTCTGATCATTTTCAAAGCCGCCTCCTTTTTTAACACGGAAAACTCCGATGACATTAAAGAAGAGACCTTTAATATTAATTGATTTTCCTATTGGATTTTCTTTTTTCTTGGAATCAAAGAAATTTTTATAAATTTCTTCTCCAATAACTACTACATTTTTATTCCCGGAAACATCGGCATCATTGATGTAGCGTCCGTAGATCAGTTTTTTTTCGGAAATTTTATTTCCTACAGAGTAGTCTCCGGTAAGCGAATAGGTTCCGTTTTTCCCGTTTCTTGACATTGCTTCTCCCGGTGTTCCGGTAAAACTTCCTCTGGCATTTTGGGGTGATATATAATCTATGGCAGTTACTTTTCTTTTCAGCATGTCCATATCAGTTAAGTTCAGATGAACTTCTCTTCCTTTAGGAAATCCTTCATATGGAATAGACGTTTTCTGTGCCCACAAGAAGATTGAGTTGGTAGCAAAACCGGAAAATAATTTATCAAAACCATTCTCCATTCCTTTTGCGGCTCCAAGAAGGCTTACATACAAAAACATCCCCCATCCTACGCCAATCATGGTAAGAAATGTTCGGAGTTTATTATTCCTCAATGAATAATAAATTTCCTGCCAAGTATCTTTTTTAAATATGATATTCACCTTTTTGAATTATAAGTTATAAATTATGAGTTATGAATTCCGCCAAACTGATTTATTTGCCTTTGAGCTTATTTATCTGTTATTCTGTTCTCAATGCTTCAATAGGTTTGATTCTTGAAGCTCTGTATGCAGGCACAAATCCAGCAATCAATCCGGAAAAAATCAGTGCAATAAATGCCATAATAATAGATCCCCATCCTACACTTGGGCTTTTAATGAAGAATTCTTCAAGACTATCCCCAATAAGACTTAATGTCAAAACACCTATTCCTACTCCTACAAGTCCGGATACCACTGTAATTACAACGCTTTCCTGAACAATCAGACCTACGATTCCGCTTGGCTTTGCTCCAATAGCTTTTCGGACTCCGATTTCTTTGGTTCTTTCTTTCACGATATACACCATGATATTACTGATCCCGATAATTCCCGCAAGCAATGTCCCAAGACCAATGAATCCAACAATAGCAGTAAGAACTGCCATAAACATAAATGTATCATTCATATTCTTGGCATTATTCCATACACGAACTCCATTTTCATCATCAGGAGAAACATTTTTTCTGGATTTCAATTTATCTTGTAACTCATCACCATATTTTATGGCCTGATCCGGAGTCAACTTATCATTATAAGTAATATATGCTATATTTACAGTATCAGAACCTTTTTTCATCTGCTGTAAAGTAGTAATAGGAACTGTAATATGCCTTTCATCTCTGTCTCCTCCATCATCTGAAAAGACTCCGATTACCTTGTACATCGTTCCATTAATATCCAGCTCTTTTCCAATAGGATTTCCATTTTTGATCAAATCCCGCTGAACCATTCTTCCGATTACGGCAACATTTAACTTCCTTGTTAAATCCATAGATGTCAGATAGCGACCATCAATAATTTTTCTATTTTCAATAACCTGCTCCCCCGGCTCAGCACCATTGATCTGATAAAGACCACTTTCTTTCCCATATTTCACCATTAAATTGGCACTATACCTGGGACTTGAAGGACCCGCTTTTTTCTTGTCTGCATTAATCAAAAAATCATAGTCTGCGTTATTCATTGTAACATTTCTATCAGACTGTAATCCCTTATACGCTAAAGTGGCTTTCCCTGTTGAAATAATAATAAGGTTCTTAGCATCTCCGGCAAACCCTTCAGAGAAAGCATTCTGAAGTCCTTTTCCAATTCCAAAAAGTACAATGAAAATAAACAGTCCCAAGGCTACTGTAAACCCTGAAAGTACCGTCCTAAGTACATTACTTCGGATAGAACTGAATATTTCCTGCCAACGATCTAGGTCAAACATTTTTTATTGGTATTTAAAGATTGAAAAATTTAAAGATTAAAAACTGAATCAGTAAATTTTCACATTATCTTATTTTCAAATTATCAAATTCCTAAAGCACAATCTGCTTAATAAACTCATCACTTTCAATAATCCCGTCCTTCAGTACTACATTCCTTTTGGTTTGTGCAGCAACGTCCGGTTCATGGGTTACAACGATGATTGTTTTTCCTTCATTATTGATATCCTGAAGAAGTTTCATAATATCATGAGTAGTTTTGGAATCCAATGCTCCTGTAGGCTCATCCGCCAGTACTACTTTTGGGTCTGTAATCAAAGCTCTTGCAATAGCGACTCTTTGTTTCTGACCTCCGGAAAGTTCACTCGGAAGATGGTTGGCCCATTGTGCCAATCCTACTTTCTCCAGATATTCCATAGCTTTCTGATTTCGCTCTTTTCTCGGTACATTCTGATAGTACAGAGGAAGTGCTACATTTTCTAAAGCCGTTTTATAATTAATAAGATTAAAAGACTGGAAAATAAATCCTAGAAACCTACTTCTGTATTCCGCAGCTTTTACTTCAGATAAATGCTCGATAGGAACTCCATCCAATTCATAAGTTCCTGAATCTTTTTCATCCAGAATCCCAATAATATTAAGAAGCGTAGATTTTCCGGAACCGGAACTTCCCATAATAGAAACAAACTCCCCCTCAGAAATATTCAGATTAATTCCTTTGAGAACATGAAGTTTACTTTTCCCTGTATCGTATGACTTATTTAAATCCTGAATTACTAACATTAAGTGATGTATGTTTTATACCCAATAAGTAGATGATATTTTCAAATTGTTACAAGAATAAAAATTTATTCAAATATTTTTTTGTTTAACACTGTAATCCTTTATTTATAATACTTTATAAAATATCGTTTAACTGTAACTCAGTATTTGTATCTATTTATCCTCAAGATTGCTGTCTAGCCTATTATTCGAGCCAGTTTCATGTAAATGTGGAAAACTTTTCAGGCTAAAAGTCAGCCTATTAGTATTTACCTCTTTCAAAATCAGTTCTTTTTTTCGAACTTTGCTATTAGTTCTTTACAAGAAATATGGTTTTGTGAAAGTGAATAACTTTATTTTACAACGCACAGACAAACAAAAAGTTAAGTATTTCCGGAACGTTATCCACAGAGATCTAAATTATTTAATTATATAAATTTAATATGGGAATTTTTGATAAAAGAGTAAGTTATAAGCCATTTGAATACCCGGAGGTTCTTCAATTTGTAGAGGCAATCAACAAATCGTTCTGGGTACATTCGGAAGTGGACTTTACTGCAGATGTTCAGGATTTTCATTCGCAGTTGGAACCACATGAAAAGCATGCTGTGAAAAATGCGCTGTTAGCCATTGCACAGATCGAGGTGTCTGTAAAGACATTCTGGGGGAATTTATACAACCACCTACCAAAGCCGGAATTCAATGGATTAGGATCTACTTTTGCAGAATGCGAGTTCCGTCATTCTGAAGCATATTCCCGTTTATTAGAGGTATTAGGATATAACGACGAATTCCTTAACGTGATCGAAATTCCTGCTGTAAAAGGAAGAATCGAGTTCCTTGGAAATGCTTTAAAGCACGCTAATTCTGCTACACCTAAAGAGTATGTTTCTGCTTTACTATTATTCAGTATTTTAGTAGAAAATGTTTCTCTTTTCTCGCAGTTTGCCATCATCCTTTCTTTCACAAGATTCAAAGGTTTCATGAAAAACGTTTCCAATATCATTGCATGGACTTCCGTAGATGAACAAATTCACGCGAATGCAGGAATCTACCTGATCAACAAAATCCGTGAGGAACAGCCTGACTTATTAACAGACAGCGATATCGAAGACATTTACACTTTAGTAGATGAGTCTATCGCAAGAGAAGGAGACATCCTTAGCTGGATCTTTGAATTGGGAGAAATTGACAACGTTTCTAAAGAAGATCTTCTTAACTTCATGAAATACCGTGTAGATGACAGCTTGAAGAAAATCAACATGAAAACAAGATACAACATTACTCCTGAGCAATACAGACCAATGGTATGGTTTGAAGAGGAAGTTTTCGCCAATTCATTAGATGATTTCTTTGCAAAAAGACCTGTAGACTATACGAAGCACGATAAAAGTATTACAGCAAACGATTTGTTTTAATATTGGGGCGCGAGCGAAGCGAGCGTCAAAGCAGTAAGTATCAGGATTACCCTTTTCTGATTAATAAGTGGAATTGCTGTTCATGAATAAAGCACAAATACAAAAGAAATGATCAATGTAATAGTAACCTATACGGTAAGCCCCGAATTTGTTCCAAATAATAAAACGAATATTCAACAATTTCTGGAAGATTTCAAAAATTTAGATCCTTCCACCTTTGAATATAAAGTTTTTGTAAAGGAAGATGGTGTTACTTTTGTACATTATTCAAACTACATCAATGAAGAAGTTCAGCATGAAGTTTTGAATGTTCCGTCTTTTAAAGAATTTCAGAGATTAAGAGATGAAAGCGGACTGAACGGTTCCCACAAAGTAGAAATTTTACAATCAATAATATAAAAAAACAAAATTCCGGAGTGATTCTCTCATTCCGGAATTCGAAAATATAACATCTATGGAAGAGCAAAATTCAAATATATGGTGGCTCAATGAAGAGTCTGAGCAAATGCTGAACAGAGGATATCTGTTGAAAGGTGAAACGGTAGACGGAGCTATCGACAGAATTACCACTGCTGCAGCAAAAAGGTTATACAAACCTGAACTTCAACCAGCATTCAAAGAGATGATCACAAAAGGATGGATCAGCTTCTCTTCTCCTGTATGGGCTAATATGGGAACAGAAAGAGGTCTTCCTATCTCATGTTTCAACGTTCACATTCCGGACAGCATTGAAGGAATTACTCATAAAATGGGTGAAGTCATCATGCAGACTAAAATCGGAGGTGGTACTTCAGGATATTTTGGAGAATTAAGAAACAGAGGAACAGCTGTTACGGATAATGGAAAATCTTCAGGAGCAGTTTCATTCATGAAGCTTTTCGATACGGCTATGGATGTTGTTTCTCAGGGAGGAGTAAGAAGAGGTGCCTTTGCTGCTTACTTAGATATTGACCACGGAGATATTGAAGAATTTTTATCCATTAAAGATATCGGTAGCCCGATTCAAAACCTGTTTACCGGAGTATGTGTACCAGATTACTGGATGCAGGATATGATTGACGGTGATATGGAGAAACGTAAAGTTTGGGCAAGAGTATTGGAAAGCCGCCAGCAAAAAGGTCTTCCTTATATTTTCTTCACAGACAACGTAAACAGAAATAAACCTCAGGTGTATAAAGATTTGGGAATGACGGTAAATGCAAGTAACCTTTGTTCTGAGATCATGCTTCCATCTACAATGGAAGAATCTTTCATCTGCTGTCTGTCTTCCATGAACCTTGAATTGTACGATGAATGGAAAGATACAGATGCTGTAAAATTAGCGGTATACTTCCTTGATGCTGTATTATCTGAGTTTATTGACAAAACTGAAGGTAATTATTATCTGCAGGGAGCAAGAAACTTTGCGATGCGTCACAGAGCTCTTGGATTAGGAGTTTTAGGATACCACTCTTATTTACAGAAAAATATGATTCCGTTTGAAAGCTTTGAAGCGACTCAGTTCAACGCAAGAGCATTCAGACATATCAAAGATCAGGCTGAGCAGGCCTCAAGAGAACTTGCCAACATCTATGGAGAACCAGAAGTATTGAAAGGATACGGATTGAGAAATACCACAACAATGGCTATCGCTCCTACCACTTCAAGTTCTGCAATCTTAGGACAGACTTCTCCTGGAATTGAGCCTTTCTCTTCTAATTATTATAAAGCAGGTCTTGCGAAAGGAAACTTTATGCGTAAGAACAAATACCTTGCACAACTATTGAAAGAAAAAGGACTGGATAACGAAGAAACGTGGAGAACAATCATGTTGAACCACGGATCTGTACAGCACCTGAACGAGCTTACTCCTGAAGAAAAGGCAGTATTCAAAACGTTCAAAGAAATTTCTCCAATGGAGATTATCTCTCAGGCTGCACAAAGACAGCAATACATTGATCAGGCACAGTCACTGAATCTTCAGATTCCTTCTACAATGCCTGTAAAAGATGTCAACTACCTTTATATTGAAGCTTGGAAAAAAGGAGTAAAAACCCTTTACTACCAAAGAAGTTCATCTGTTTCAAAAGAAATGATGGTTAACTTCGTATCATGTTCAAGCTGTGAGGCATAGGACCAAGTAATAAACACGCTATATTTACAAAAGCACGCCGAAAGGTGTGCTTTTGTCGTTTTCATAGGCCTTTAGTTTCCCACAGATTGCACAGATTTTCACAGATGATTGGTAAAAATTGAAAAAATTTCACTTCAGCTCCTGATGTTGATAGGTTTTGCCTAAAGCCGTCGGAATTGGTCTTTATTTTTTAAACAGGCTGAAGCCCGTTCCTATTGAATAATTACAGTTTGTATATAATTACTTTGAGCATTTCCCACAGATTACGCAGATTTTCACAGATGATTGCGTGTATTTAAAATGATTTAGTAAGCATAAAAATGTATGCCTTTTATTGGTAAAATTCATCATTCATCATTCATCATTCATCATTCATCATTTATAAAAAAAGGTCCGGAAAGAAAATCCGAACCTTTGAAAAAGAATTATATGAAGTAAAATGTAAAAGCGTGATTAAAAATTATATCGAACTCCCAACTGAGCCTGAAATCTTGATGCAAACTGATCAATGGTATAAGGTAGCCCCGGAGTTTTAAAATTATAGGTAGGGTCTCCCGAAGAGGGTTGTCCTGTAGCTACATTCCCAACCTTTGTTAATCCTACACTTGCTGTTGAATTGAAAGTATTAGGTACAAAATATACTTTACCCCAATCTTTGTTCAACAGATTGGTAAAATTGATGATACTTAATGAGACCTGTATATTATTCTTGGACTTCTTACTCAATCTTATCTCATCCATGATTCTGATATCTGCCTGAATATTCCATGGGGTAACATCACCGTTTCTTTCTGTGAATTTGCCTCGTCTGGATTTCAGATAGTCATTGCTGTTGACAAAATTTTCGTAGTCTGCAATCTGCTGCTGAGCAGTTACCAATACATTTCCAGCAGCATCTTTTATAGGAACGATATATTTGGAAGCTTCTGTTGCATCTTTAAAGATATAGGCAAGTCCAGCGGCCTGTCCTGTATTGGCAATTGTACTGTTTACAAATCCCCATGAAAAAGGATTTCCGGACTGAGCATTGAAATATACATTGGTGGATAACCTGTTCATATCAGAAATGTTAAAGGCATATCCAAGATTGGCTACCACTCTGTTTTTGATGGCGAAATTGGAAGTGGTCAGTTTCGGATCATTAGGCGTAAGAGACTGGTTCATCTGCCAGTTACTTTCCATAGAGTTTCTGATACCATTGGTGATATCTTTAGCATCTCCGTAAGTATAAGCTACAAAGAAATTAAATCCGAAATCATACGACTTTGAAAGCTGTGCTGTCAGGTTATAACGATATCCTTCTTTGGTATTGGATAAAAGATAAGCGTTAGAGAAGTTACTGTTGATATTTGTGGTATAGACCGGCATTTCATGGTTCGTATCATAGCTGTAATAGGTCACATTATCCGTCTTGTTCACCTGCTGGAATTTCAGATCATAAAGTACTTTTGTATAGATTCCTTCCAAGGTTAATTTATATCCTGCCAAAGTATAATCAAAAGCTAATGAACTTCTCCACACTCTTGGCATTTTAAAATTATTATCAATAAGATCTACCTGTACTTTTGAAGAGTTCTGCCATTTCGGGAAATTGGCACTGTTCAGTGGATCTCCGTTGGCAGCAAGCTGTGCTGGTGTCGGTGCATTATAATCATAACTTCCAAAACCTACTCCATCATTATAATAAGCATATCCTAACCATGCGAAAGGAATTCTTCCTACAAAAATCCCTGATCCTCCTCGTAGTACCATCGATCTGTTTTCTGTAAGGTCAATCGTAAATCCAAGTCTTGGAGAAAATGTTGGCTTATTCAGGTAGTTGTTGGTAAGCTGGCTCAATGGAGTATAATTGTAAGTATTTCCGGCATTTGGATCCTGAGGAGAATTGGTTACCAGTGGACTTAATTGTGGTTTATTTGGTAAATCTGTATAATCTACTCTTACACCTGGTGAAAGTCTCACTCTTCCCCAGTTGATTTCATCCTGAAGATACATAGAAAGCAGATTTACTTTATATTGTGCATAAGGATTATCAAAAAGGGTATCTCTGCTGTCTCCGTTGAAAGGGTAAGTACCTCTTATCCTTGCAGGTGTTCCATTATAAAAATCAGTTAAGTTTTTATAGGAAATTCTTCCGTTCAAAGCATTTACAAAACCATAATCAATATTGTAGAGCTCATTGTGAGTTCCCAGTAAAAAGGTATGATTTCCTTTTTTGTAAGTAAGATTATCTGTGATTTCAAAAGTTTTCTGCTTCATATTGAAAACAGTAGCCTCTCTGTCATTTCCCAGCAAGATTGTTCCTCCGTTGTAAGCAATTTCCACTTGTGGAAACATTGCATTACCAGAAGTAGGATCTCTGTAATCATGAATAGAAGAATATCCAACCACTAAATTGTTGCTCCATTGATCATTAAAACGGCTTTTCAGCTCAAGTGTAGTGGTAGACGCTGTATTTTTCTGAACGAAATCCATGCTGGAAAATCTGAAATTAGCTCCATCTCTTTCCAGGTTGGATGCCTGTGAAAATACTGTATTGTTTTTAATGGATAAAGTATGTTTATCATTAATTTTCCAATCTAACTTATTGAAAAGTTTAGAACTTTCAGAGAAGTTATTGTACTGGTTAAAGCTTCCTACATTGAATCCATATTTATTTCGTACAAAATCTGAAATCTGTTGAGCAACCTGTTCATTCACCAAAGCTCCAGGATCGTTGGCGTTATAGAAAACAGGATCCGTTCTTTTGGTATATTCAAGATTGGTAAACAGAAACACCTTATCTCTAACCACCGGCAATCCTACTCTTCCTCCATAGATAAAATCTTCAAAATCACTCGGCATTTTAGAATTATCTCCTACTCTGTTTCTTCCTGTAATGGCTGCATTTCTTCCATATGCGTAAATAGATCCGGTAACATCATTACTCCCACTACGGGTTACCGCATTAATACTTCCTCCAAGGAAATTCCCCAATTTTACGTCGTAAGGTGCAATATACACCTGTACATCCTGAATAGCATCCAGACTTATTGAATTGGAACGCGTACTGCTTCCCGGCATTCCTGAAGTACCAGTCTGCCCTCCCAATGAAGGACTGAAACCAATAGCATCATTATTGATAGACCCGTCGATCGTTACGTTATTATAACGGAAATTGGTTCCGTTGAAAGAGTTGTTAGCACTCTGAGGAACCAGTTTGGTTACATCCTGAATTCCACGATTGATATTCGGAAGACCGGAAATCTGAGCCTGGCTGATTCCTACTCCGTATTTTGCTGTAGTTTTTTTGGAAGTAATTTTTACCTCATCAATTGTTTTCTCTTTGCTTCCTACTTCTACTACAGGTAGGTCATTATTTCCTAAAGAAAGCTGCAGATTCGGGTTTTCATAGATCACCTGTGATCCGTCAGAAATTTCAATTTTGTAAGGTCCTCCCGGTTGAAGGTTATCTAAACTGAACTGCCCTTTGCTGTTACTTTTTGTTTCAAAGGTACTGTTGGTAGGAATGTGTACTACCTTTACTGTGACTTCGGAAGAGATTCCCTTTAATCTTCCAAAAATTTTAGAGCTGGTTTCCTGTGAAAATGCAAACCCAAATGATAACAGAGCAAAAGCACAGATGATTTTTTTCTTCATATTTTATTCGCTATAAACTTGGTGTAAAATTATATCTAGTAAAAACGAAGTATGGTAACATAGAATTAACATTACGTAACAGAATGTTTAACATTTCCTTAAAAAAAACTTAATAGAAAGAGGGTCAAAATTTTAAAAAATTTTCTAGACAACATTAAAAAAACGTTCTATTTTTCAGGTATCTCAAAAGGTTTCAATTTCTTAAAATTCTACTATGAACAACTATTCTCTGTTGAAGTATTTTCCGTAGAAACCATAGAATGCTCTGATTTTTTTGGTTTATATTTGTGTTTATTGTTTAATACCAAAACTACAGATATGAAATTCGGACAAGTAGAAGATCCTTCAAAAATAGATTTCACATTACCCAAAGATCATCCTAGAACCAAAGAAATGCTGGCTCTTAATAAAAAAGGGCTGGAAAACATTTCTATAGGATGTGCTAAATGGAACAAAACGGACCTTAAAGGATTTTATCCTAAAGGAACTAAAGACGAACTGACCTATTATGCCACTCAGTTTAATTCTATCGAACTGAACGCTACGTTCTACGGAATGCCAACCCCTGACCAGGTAACAACATGGAAAGAAAAAACTCCGCCAGACTTTAAATTTTTCCCAAAGATCACCAATACGGTTTCCCATTTCAGAAGACTGATTGATGTAACAGATCCGGTGACGCAATTCGCATCTTCGGTTATTAATTTTGATGAAAAACTGGGAATGGCTTTCCTGCAGCTTCATGATAATTTTAAACCTAAGGATTATGACAGATTGGAAAAATTTGTAAAGGAATGGCCTAAAGAAGTTCCTTTAGCAATCGAACTCCGAAATACGGAATGGTTTACCGATGAGGAAATTCTGAATACAACCTGTGATCTTTTTGAAGCCCATAATATCACCAATATCATTGTAGATACTGCCGGAAGAAGAGATATGCTTCATATGCGCCTTACTACTCCTAATGCATTTATCCGCTATGTAGGAGCTAATGCTGAAAGTGACTACGAAAGACTGGATGACTGGTTGAAACACCTTACCCAATGGAAAAAAGAAGGTCTTCAGAATCTTTATTTCTTCGTACACCAGAATATTGAAAAAGCTTCTCCTTTATTATCTGCTTATTTTATCAAGAAGATGAATGAAGAATGGAAAACTGATATTCATATTCCGCAAATGGCAACAGAAAGTACCGGAACACTTTTTTAGTACAAAGGATTACTGAGATAAAATTAAATAAGCTACATTCAGTTAATCTCTTACAGTCGATTCATTCCTTTTCGTAACGAAAAAAATCGTATATTAGAGTATAATGTATTTCACTAAACATTATGCTTTAAAACATAAATTATGGAAAAGGAAATTTGTACAATCAGCATTGCTACCAACTGGCTTGGTGATGAATATATTTTTTATGAAAATCATACCATAAAAAGAGTATATGACAGCCACAGTTTAAATTCCAATAAGAGCGAATGGCTTGATCCTAAAGAAATCAGTAAACAAAATAAGGATAAACTTGTCAAAGCCTGTCCTGAAGAATTTAAGGAACAGATTATGCAGATTCTGGATTATCCTTAATAAAAACTAAAAAGGTAATGAGTTTCCAATACTCATTACCTTTTTTATTTATTTTTTCTAAGCAGCAATACAAGATTGAGAAACAGAAGCAGAAAGTCCAGTGTAATCCAGATTCCTAATTTTGTATTCTCATAGTTATAGGCATCTACCTGCTTTTTGGCCGCATCAGACAGCTTCATACTTTGATTGATATAATTCTGTACTTCTACAATCTGATCAATGTTTTTATTGGGTACAGAATGTTGAGAAAAATAGACTAAGTTTTTCTTTCCAAGATAGCCTACAATCCAGTATTCATCAGACTTATCCATTTTCAGATATTCTATTCTGTAATATTCCGGACGTATTTTTCCGATATGTTTAGGCTCAAGGGTTGTATTTTGATCTGTTTTATCTACTTTGATTAAGTAAAAATCCAATGCCTGTGGAAGTTTATTAACCACCTGAAGCCCAACAGAATTATCAACAAATGCCACAGCACTTTTCTTGATAAACCAGTACGTAAAAACAGAAATTGAAAAAACAACTGTTACAATACGAAACAACTTTGCCCACTTGGCCATACTTCCTGATTTAACCTTAAACAGGACCAACGAAAGGACACAAGCCAGAAATATGATAAAAATAATGAGTGTCATATTTTACAAAGATACTTCTTCTCTCTATTTTATCCATATCTGAGGCCAATTTTTAATTTTAACCAGCCCTAAAAATTGGTTTTCTATCTTTATATTCCTTTGAGTTAACCAAGTATATCTGTTCATAAAAATATCCGAACAAATAATGTCGTATACAATATTTGTTCGGATTGTTAATTTTTGACAGGCAGAATCAGATTTAATTCATTCTAATTTTATTTTTTCTATTCTACATTCCATTCTTTATAAAACTGATCAAGGAAATTCAACATATAATTGTGTCTTTCTTCTGCCATTTGTTTTCCCTTTTCAGTGTTCATCATATCTTTTAGCAGCAGCAGCTTTTCATAGAAATGATTGATCGTTGTACCGTTAGATTTTTTATATTCTTCTTTTGACATTCCTAATTTGGGTTTCATATCTGGATGATACATCAGATTATTTTTAAAGCCTCCAAAGTTGAATGTTCTGGCAATTCCTATAGCTCCTATCGCATCAATACGATCGGCATCCTGAACAATCTGAAGTTCAATAGGTGGATTTTCTGGTGCCTGATCTCTGTTTTTGAACGAAATATTTTCAATCACAAATAAAACCTTCTGAATAGTTTCTTCAGACACATTCTGTTCTTCAAGAAAGATTCTTGATATTTTGGGAGCAATGGTTTCATCTCCGTTATGAAATTTAGGATCGGCAATATCGTGAAGAAGTGCAGACAACTCTACTACCTCTTTGTCACAATCTTCTGTTTCTGCTATCTGAGCAGCCAGTTTCCAGACTCTTTCAATATGGAACCAGTCATGACCTGCTTCTGCTCCTTCTAATTTTTCTTTTACAAATGCTACTGTGTTGTCAATCGTACTTTTCATTTATCTATCAGTTCATTTAAAATAATATCCCATAGTTTGCTGTTGTAGCTTCTAAAAAAATTGATATGTCCGATTTCATTTTTATCCGATTCTGAAGCAGCTACGAGCCTGTAAGTAGGTTTAAGATTTGAATAGGTATTATTTAATAAACTTAATACTCCTTTTTCTGTAAGCCATATATCATCTTCAGCCCGGATTACAAATACTTTCTGGGTCAAATTTTTAGAAAAGTCATCAATTTTTTCCAACAGCTTGTTGGTTGATTTCCTGTTTAAAATTAAGGTTCTCCAGTCATATGCGCAATTTTTTGGAAGACTTTCTCCCAATCCAAACCAATGTGCAGGGAAATATCCTAGCAATGAAGTTGTTAATGGCTGGGCAATTCCAAAGCCTAAATATGCTTCAACTTTTGTTCTCCCTTTAAGGTTTCCTACAAAGGCATTTTGTGTTCCTACAAAAACAAATTCTTCAAAGATGTTGGAATCTTCATTCATTCCGAGAATGAGTGCGCCTACTGAATGGCCCAAACAGTACTTTTTATAGTCTTTAAATTCTGATTTGATATATTGAGTGATCGCTTTATAATCTTTCGAACCCCAAAGCCTCATAGAGCCACGAAATCCTCTCATATTTTTCGGTTTGGAAAGTCCTATTCCTCTGTAATCATAGGTAATAACTGTAAATCCCTGTTCACAAAAGTAGCTGGCAAAAGAAAAATAGACCTGCTGCTTTACCCCTGTTGCTGAGTTGATCAGTAATAGTTTCCCATTATCTCTTTCCGGCTTAAATAAATGGGCAACGAGAGTAATATGGTCTTCGGTGGTCAGTATTAGTTTTTCCATAATATAAAAAAAGAAAAAATCCACTATAAAAGTGGACATTTTACTTATATGTTTATGTTAAGTTTCAAACTTTTGATATGTTGCAAATAGCTTTAAGAAAAGAAATCTGAAATTCTCGGAAGCCCTGTCTGAGATCCTTTGCCTCCTGAAACTCTTGAGGAAACTTCATTTCCGAATTTCACACATTCTTCGATAGAATTCCCATGGCACAATGCAATGGCAAATCCTGACGTAAAGGCATCCCCCATCCCCATTTTATATACTTTTTCGTCCTTATCGTTTCTGTAATATTTCATTTCTGTACCATCAAAATAAATGGTGGAGTTGGTATCATCTCTTACAAATACTTTATTGAAGTACTTTTTAAGAACTTCTTCTCTTTTCTCTTCCCCAAAAATAACGTACAGTTCATTACTTTTAGCCACAATAAAGTCAACCATTTCTAAAATTTCTTCGTTGACTCTCATTGCCGGAGACGCATATAACCCTACTTTCTTTCCGTATTTCTTAGCTTTTCTAACGGTATGCTCTACAACATCCATAGAAACTTCAAGCTGTACCAGCACAAGATCTGTAGTATGAAAATATTTATCGGCTTCGTCTATATGCGATTTGCTAAGATGCTTATTGGCTGCCGGTACTACCACAATAGCAGCATTTCCGTGAGAAGTTGTTACATAGGCAGTTCCTGTAGCTTCTTTATCTGTTTCATGAACAAATCCTACATTTACATTTTCGCTTACCAGATTCCTCATGATCTGTTGCCCAAGAGGATCCATCCCAACGCATCCGATAAAGTATACACTGGCTCCCAACCTGGCCGTACCTACTGACTGATTAGCACCTTTACCTCCAAAATAACTATCTGATTTGATGGCTAAGACGGTTTCATTAGGCAAAGGAAGTTTTTCGGTTTCAAGAACCAAATCTATCGATGAGCTGCCCACAACAATAATACGAGGTTGTTCTGATGAGAAATTCATTGTGTTTTGTATTAGCTTTAAAATTTATAACTGACAAAATTGTGTCTCAAAAATAACTAATTTATAATTAACTTATTTCAATAAATTCAGTAATTATTTTCACTGGCTGTTGATCTTTGTTGTAAGCTATATAACTGGCATAAAATCCTTCTCCATATCCGGTTTCAAAAGCAAAGATAGTTCCGGGATGTTCTTTTGCCGGTTTAAGAAAGGCGTATTGATCTATTGCTCCGTTTTCATCAAAGAAATAGTCATGGAAAAATTCTTCATAGATTCCCATAAAATCACCTCCTTTATTTTGATATAATCTTTGTTCCAGTTCATTAAGGCTGTTTTGGGTATCTACATCCATCAGACATCCCATCCCACTTTCTACAGGATATCCAAAAACTTCTCCTTCTTCAAGATCTTTTATTTTCTGCCCTGCTGTAGTAGCCATTTTCCATTCTTTAATTTCAGAATTATTGAATATAATTTCGGCATAGGCTACACAGTTACTTTCTCTTTCTTTGTGAAGCATTACTGTGAAATCTCCTTTCGGAAATTCCGTAGTAAAAGGAAGCATATCGTTGGTGATCAATGGATCACAAGCCACCAGTTTCCCGCTTGAAAGATAAATCTTTCCTACTTCAAAACTTTCAAGCAACGGACTTTCTACAAAGTCTTTCGAGAATAGTTTTTGTATGTTTTCTATATGTGTCATTGTATTTATTCTTTAAACCATCAGGCTGGATACAATTATTCATGTGTATCCAGCCTGAGATTTTGACAAAATTTATTGTCTATACTTTATAAACTTTTCAGTTTCTCTTCAAGGATCGCAATCTTATCCTGAGCGTCTTTTTGCTTCTTACGTTCACCTTCTACAACTTCCGGCTTAGCATTGGCAACAAACTTCTCATTGGAAAGCTTCTTTTCTACTGAAACTAAGAATCCTTTTAAATATTTCACTTCTTCTTCAGTTTTAGCCTTTTCTTCTCCTAAATCTAAGTTTTCACTTAAAGGAATCGAAACTTCAGTTGCTCCTACAAGGAAAGTAAAGCTAGGCTTATCAGTTTTCTGTCCAAAATGAATTTCAGAAACATTAGCTAATTTTCTTACTACCGCTTCGTTGGCAAATTCAGATGCATTGGTAAATACTTCAACTGCTTCTCTTGGTGAAATTCCCTTTGTCTGGCGGTAATTTCTAACTCCTGAAATCAATTCAGCTGTAATTTCAAAGTTTTTAATGACTTCTTCATTAAAGCTATCCGCCTCCTTCTGCTGAGCAATAACAAGCGCTTCATCAATGCCTCTCTCTGAAATCAATTGCCAGATCTCTTCAGATTGGAATGGCATGAACGGATGAAGCAGCTTCATCAGTTCTTCAAAGAAATAGATCGTTTTATGATATACTTCTTTAGAAATTCCTTCTCCATAATTAGGTTTGATCGCCTCAAGATACCAACCACAAAAATCATCCCAAATTAATTTGTAGATCAAATGCAATGCATCAGAAATTCTGAATTTCTCGAATTGATCATTAATTTCGGCAATTGTTTTATTCAATTTATTTTCAAACCATTCAATAACCTGAGTGTCTGTAGCAATAGCAGGCTTATCTTCATGATTCCACATGTTGATCAGACGGAATGCATTCCAGATCTTCGTCATAAAGTTTCTTCCCTGAAGCATTAAATCTTCATCAAAAAGAAGGTCATTTCCTGCTGCAGAGCTCAATAGAATTCCTACACGTACTCCATCTGCTCCATATTTATCCATTAATTCAAGAGGATCCGGAGAGTTTCCAAGAGATTTTGACATCTTTCTTCTCTGCTTATCTCTTACAATTCCTGTAAAATACACATTCTTAAATGGAACTTCTTTTCTGTATTCCAATCCGGCCATAATCATTCTGGCTACCCAGAAGAAAATAATATCCGGACCTGTAACCAGATCAGATGTTGGATAATAATAGTTGATATCTTTATTTTCAGGATCAAGCAATCCGTCAAATACAGACATTGGCCATAACCAAGATGAGAACCATGTATCCAATGCATCATCATCCTGTCTAAGGTTTTCTATCGTCAGAGTTGAATTCCCTGTTTTTTGTTTTGCCAGTTCTAAAGCAGTTTCTTTAGTTTCTGCAACTACAAAATCTTCATCACCTTCTCCATAGTAATAAGCAGGAATCTGCTGTCCCCACCAAAGCTGACGGGAAATATTCCAGTCGCGGATGTTCTCCATCCAGTGTTTGTAGGTATTTTTAAACTTCTCAGGATAGAATTTTACTTCGTCATCCATTACTACATCCAAAGCGGGCTTAGCAATTTCAGACATTTTAAGGAACCACTGTACTGAAACTTTAGGCTCAATAACAGCACCTGTTCTCTCGGAAGTTCCTACTTTATTTACATAATCTTCTGCTTTCAGCAAAAGATCTTTTTCTTCAAGTTCCTTAGCGATCTGCTTTCTTACATCAAATCTGTTCTTTCCGGCATAATGTAAACCATGTTCGTTAAGATTTCCGTCATCATCCAAAGCATCAATCATCTTTAACTGATGTTTCTGTCCTATTTCATAGTCATTGATATCGTGAGCAGGAGTAATTTTCAATGCTCCTGTTCCGAATTCTATATCCACATATTCATCCTCAATAATCGGGATCACTCTGTTTACAATCGGTACGATTACATTTTTACCTTTCAGGTGAGCATATCTTTCATCATTCGGATTGATACATACTGCTGTATCCCCAAAAATGGTTTCAGGACGTGTAGTGGCTACTGAAAGGAACTCTTCTGAACCTTCAATTTTATATTTAAGAAAATATAATTTTCCGTTTTGTTCTTTAAAGATTACTTCTTCGTCAGAAATATTAGTCTTTGCTTCCGGATCCCAGTTGACCATTCTATAGCCTCTGTAGATCAGCCCTTTATTATAAAGGTCTACGAAACTTTTGATAACCTGTTGAGAAAGTTTATCTTCCATGGTGAAACGGGTTCTGTCCCAATCACATGAACATCCCAGTTTTTTCAGCTGTTCTAGGATAGTCCCGCCATACTTATTGGTCCAGTCCCATGCATGAGTTAAAAATTCCTCACGCGTAATATCTGACTTATTGACTCCTTCAGACTTCAGTTTAGCAACAACTTTAGCTTCAGTAGCAATTGAAGCGTGATCTGTTCCCGGAATCCAACAAGCATTAAATCCGCGCATTCTTGCACGACGGACCAGAACATCTTGAATGGTATTGTTCAGCATATGCCCCATGTGTAGTATCCCCGTCACATTTGGTGGAGGAATAACTATGGTATATGGTGGTTTGTCATTAGGTTCTGAGTGGAAAAATTTGTTTTCCAACCAGTAATTGTACCATTTTTGTTCTGTTTCCTGTGGATTGTACTTTTCTGAAATCTGCATAAATTCTATTTCTTTGGCTTGCAATTTGCAAAAATAGTCTAAAGAAAAAAATTTTTAAGCATGAATTAAAATAATTTTTAACTTTGTTTCACAAAATTTATCTAACAAACGTATTAACATTCAAGAATATGAAAAAATTAATTGCAGGAATTGCACTATTCGGGACATTTGCTCTTGCATCTGCACAAACTATTACATTTGATAAAACGACTTTCGATTACGGAACTATTAAGCCTAGTGCTGATGGTACAAGATTCTTTACTGTAACGAACTCAGGTGATAAGCCTTTGATTCTTTCAAATGTAAAACCTTCTTGTGGATGTACGACTCCTGAATTCAGCCAAGATCCTATCATGCCTGGAAAGTCTGCTAAGATCAAAGTTGGATACAACACAGCGATCCCTGGCCCTTTCAACAAAATGATTGAGGTTTTCTCTAATGACCCTGCAAATAGCAGAAGTGTAATCTACATCAAAGGTAACGTAGATGCTAATGCTCCTGAGCCAAAAGTATTGACTCCTGCTGAACAGAAAGAAGCTGCTAAAGCTGAGAAAAAAGCTGCAAAACTTGCAAAAAAGGCTGCTGCGAAGTAATCTCTACTCAAAAAAATAAAAGAACCGTCTCCAATGAGGCGGTTTTTTTATTACATTTATGTTTGATTAGGTGGCAGATGATAGGTAATAGATGGCAGCAAATGTATTGACGTTTATCAAATATATTATTTAGGTTTTGGCGAAGCCTTCGGATTTATTTATCTTTAACATGGCTGGGCTAAAGCCCACCCCTATTGAATTTTAATAACTTAATCTTTTAATCTTTTAATCTTTTAATCTTTTAATCTTTTAATCTTTTAATCTTTTAATCTTTTAATCTTTTAATCTTTTAATCTTTTAATCTTTTAATCTTAAAAATATATGGACACCGATTTCTCAGATAACTTTAAGGTAAGTGAAAAATTTTCGATAAAAAAAACATCAACGTCTTATAAAGGAAAGCTCACGAAAGAAGAAGGAGAGCAAATGCTGATTCAGGAGAAAGAAAAACTTCGTGAGTTACAGGAAAAATTATATGCTGACGGAAGCCAGTCTTTGCTTGTTGTATTACAGGCTATGGATGCGGCAGGAAAAGACAGTATGATAGAGCATGTTTTCGGGGGAGTGAATCCTCAGGGATGTAATGTGACCAGTTTTAAAACACCAAGCTCCAAAGAATATTCTCATGACTTTTTATGGAGACATTATCTGGCACTACCACAGAAAGGAATGATTGGAATTTTCAACCGTTCTCACTATGAAAGTGTTCTCGTTTGTAAGGTGCACCCTGAATATAATTTGAGCGAAAAAACATGGTCCTCCGTAAAAGATTTTGATGCTAAATTCTGGGAAAACAGGTATGAAAGTATCCGTAACTTTGAAAAACACCTTTCACAAAACGGAACTACAGTTGTTAAGATCTTTTTGCATGTTTCTAAGGATGAACAGAAAAAAAGACTTCTGGACAGAATTGACGAACAGGAAAAAAACTGGAAATTCTCTGCAGGTGATCTTCCGGAAAGAGCATTATTCGACCAGTATATGGAAGCCTATGAAACAGCCATCAATGAAACCTCAAAAGATGATGCTCCATGGTATGTACTTCCTGCAGACAGTAAGTGGTTTGCAAGAGTTGCAGCAATCCAGATCATTATTGATACGCTTGAAAAAATGAATCTTAAATATCCTACTCTTTCTGATAAAGACAGACAGGAATTACAGGAATCTAAAAAACAGTTGGAAAGCGAATAAATTGGGTTGAAATTTAGAGGCTTGAAGATGGAGGTTTAAAATTATTACGTTAAAAACTTCACTCTTCCAGCCTCTAACTTCCAGCTTTTTAAAAAAAATCACGAGAAAATCTATAAGCCGGATTTTGTACTTCCGAAGAAGTGCCTGTTATTTATCTACGCATTACATTACTGCAATACTTGAGCTGATTACCCCTCGGTTTTCAGGACGAGCCGCCCCTATTTCCATTGCTGAAAAGAACCGATATACTTACCATTGCACCGCAAAGAGTTTACCTGGTTTCACTACAGCCGAACTGTACTTGCTTTCTGTTGCACTTGTCCTACCCTCACGGGTGACGGATGTTATCCGCTTTGCTGCTCTATGGTGTCCGGACTTTCCTACCCTTGCCGAAACAAGAATCAACAAGCCGATTTTCTCGCGGAGGCAAAGGTACACAAATTTTGTGGTAAAAAGGTAAAGAGTAAAAGGACTCAAGAGTTTTTAGCCCAATGTAAATAATATTGATTGAAAAATATCTTTCCTTTGCTTTTTGATGAAAATATAGAGTATTATTCAAATATAACTCTGGATCTTTAGGTCTTCTTCGATTTTCTTTTTTTTACCGTTTTACGATTTTTAATTATAATTTTCACCAATTACTACTTTATTATTATCTTCGTGCCATTATATATCTATGGATTCCAGAGAAAAAGAATTTGCGCAGCTTATCAAAGATAATCAGGGACTGATTATTAAAGTATCGCGTTTGTATACCAATTCTCTGGAAGATGAAGAGGATCTTTTCCAGGAAATCGTGTTACAGCTCTGGAGAAGTTATGATTCTTTCAAAGGAAACTCCAAAATTTCCACATGGATGTACCGTGTAGCGCTCAATACAGCCATTACCCTCTTTAGAAAAAAAAGCAAAAGCCTTCCTACGAATGAATTGGACATCAACCACAAGGATTTTGTGGAAGATGACGATGAAAAACAGCAGCAGGTATCACTTTTGTATACTGTAATCAAGACTCTTCCTAATGTAGAAAGAGCCATTGTCATGATGTATCTTGACGATCTGCCTTACAAGGACATCGCAGAAAACCTCGGAATCACTGAAGTCAATGCACGCGTGAAAATGAACAGATTAAAGAAAACCCTTAAAGAACAGATGGAAAAATATGCCTGAATTTGATTTAGATAGCTTTAAGAAAACATGGCAGGAACAACCTGTACAGCATAAATATGACAACACTGAGATTCTTCAGATGTTGAACAGAAAGTCGCGTAACTATGTGAAATATATTTTCTGGATCAGTGTCGTAGAATTTCTTTTCTTTTCAGTATTAGGACTATTTTACTTTTTCCCGGAAGAGGAATCAGACAGCTTCCGTAAAATGTTGGAAAGATTAGGTGCTCAGGAAGCTCCTGAAGTAGAAAACAACTTCGGGCATGCTTATTTAGCGATAAAGGTCTTAAGTTTATTGATAACAGCATATTTTGTACTGAAATTCTACCAGAATTACCGAAGAATCAAGATTGAGGAAAATCTGAAGGGTCTTATCACCAGAATCATTAAATTCAAAACAACAGTCAATGCTTTCATTCTCATCAGCATTGTATTATTACTGATATTCACTTTTGTATTGGTTGCTTTTATCTTTTATATATTAGATTCTCAGAATATACAGCCAAGTGGTTCCAATCTTACCATTATTATCGTAGGGATTGTCGTAAGTACATTGCTTGCGGTTTCTATGATCTGGTTGTATTACAGACTAGTATATGGTACTATTATTAAAAAACTTGATAAAAATCTAAAACAACTTAAAGAAATAGATTCTCAGGAAAATTAATCTACATAGGCATAGTTCGGGATATAATTGTTAATTTTATTCCACCAAATCTTAAACTATGCCCTTATCTTATGTGTATGGAACTTCTGAGGTGCCATTATTAGGCCAGACCATCGGAGCCAATCTTAAAAGTACTGTCGAAAAATATCCCCATCAAGAAGCATTAGTCTGTGTTCATCAGAATTACAGAGCTACTTATCAGGAATTTTACAATCAGACAACAGCTGTCTCAAAAGCTTTACTATTTTTAGGAGCAAAAGCAGGCGACAGAATCGGAATCTGGTCTTCCAACCGCTATGAATGGGTACTTTTGCAATATGCGACTGCAAGAATAGGAACTATTTTAGTGAATATCAATCCGGCCTATAGAACTCACGAACTGACCTATGTACTCAATCAATCGGAAGTTCGCTTTATTTTTTCTTCTTTAAGCTTTAAGACCAGTAATTATAAAGAAATGGTTGAATATGCAAAAGAAGTATGTCCAACCCTTGATCACGAAATATTCTTTGATGAAAACTGGGAAGAATTTGTGAATAACGGACAGGAAATTTCAGATGAAGTGCTTCATAGTTTTGAAGAACATGTACAGTTTGACGATCCGGTTAATATTCAATATACTTCCGGAACGACCGGTTTTCCGAAAGGAGTTACCCTTTCCCATCATAATATTCTCAATAATGGTTATTTTATTGGTATCAGACTAAAATATACTGAGAAAGACCGCGTCTGCATTCCTGTACCTTTTTACCACTGCTTTGGGATGGTTATCGGAAACATGTGCTGTACAGCTCACGGAGCCTGTATGGTAATCCCGAATGACAGTTTTGATCCGGAGATTACTTTAAAAGCTGTTTCAGACGAAAAATGTACTTCATTGTATGGAGTACCTACTATGTTTATTGCTGAACTGGCAGTAAAAGATTTTGACACCTATGATTTTTCAAGCTTAAGAACCGGTGTTATGGCGGGCTCTGTATGCCCTCCTGAAATCATGAAAAAAGTAGAAAGCCTGATGAATATTAAAGAAATGAGTATCTGCTATGGGATGACAGAAACTTCACCTGTATCTACTCAGACTTTAATAGGTACACTGCTGGAAAAGCAGGTCAGCACAGTAGGAACGGTTCAGGACCATCTTGAGATAAAAATCATTGATGAAAGTGGCAGAACTTTAAAACGTGGTGAGCATGGCGAACTTTGCACAAGAGGGTATTCTGTCATGTTGAAATACTGGAATGATCCTGAAAACACCAAGAAAGTACTGGATGATGCCCGCTGGATGCATACCGGAGATATGGCAGTAATGGACAAAGATGGCTATATTACCATTTCAGGAAGAATAAAAGATCTGATCATTCGTGGTGGAGAAAATATTTCACCTAAGGAAATTGAAGATTTTTTATATACGTATACCAACATTCTTGATGTCCAGATTATTGGGGTTCCCAGTGAAAAATTCGGGGAAGAAGTAATGGCGTGGGTAAAAGTGAGAAAAGGATTTACTATTACTGCTGAAGAGCTACAAGAATACTGCAAAGGAAGAATTGCCCATTATAAAGTTCCGAAATACTGGAAATTTGTAGATGAATTTCCAATGACCATTTCCGGAAAAATAAGAAAGGTGGAAATGCGGGAGATTTCAATGAAAGAACTTGAATTAGGTAGCTTTAAAGATTAACTCAACACAAATAAAACGATAAATAGATTAACATCCATTATAAAAAACCTGTTTAAGCTTTAAACAGGTTTTTTGATATGAATTTACTTTTGAATAATCGATTATCTTTAATTATCAGAAAATCTTGAACATTTAATTCAGACATACTTATTCAGGTTCTGCAATTCCGAGGAAAATTACAACTCCATCACCACCGGGATTATCAAAAACATCTACCAGAGCTGACGGTTTCCAGTTGTTCATACACCAAAGATTTCCTGCGCCGTCAATATTCGTTGAAGTAAGTCTCATAATAGGCTGATAACATTGCATTCGTAACTCTTCGTGTTTTGACTCGTGCAATTTTGGTTGATGCTGAGTACCATATAAAGGATATCCGTTCGCTAAAGTAACCTCAGAACCTCCTGTAGGAAGAGTAAGCAGCATTGCTGTTTCCGGCTTTGAGGGATCACGAAGCATCGTTACTCCAAAAGGTCCCTGCATATCCAGCCCAGAATTATTCTTAAAATCCGTTTCATGACCAAAATTGGCTAGAAAAACTGTCTGATTTTTATCTATTTTAACTCCCCATGGAGCATAAGTATTGACATCATAATATCCCATAATGGTTAAAAGATCTTGACTAAGAACTGTAGCACGGCTGCTGCTTACTCCTACCACAACAACATTTCCATCTCCATTTATTGCAATCTGACGAAGTGATTCATACCCTTCCTGTTTATTGGCACTTTCAGAATAATTGCTAAACCAGCTATGGGTAACCACCAATTGATCTTCCTCAATTGTAACTTTATAAACCGCTGAAAAGGCACAGTTTTCAGGAAAATCTTTATCATAATTTCCAATACAGGAAACATAAGCACTTCCTTTGTGATCAGGAGTTACATCAAATATTTTCAAATAAGGGGTTAGGGTTGGCAACGGAGGTAAGCCTGGAGATTTTTTTACAGGAAATTCATTACAGATAAGGGTGAGGGCTGCAGTGGGACCTTTCTCAAAGTCGTTATCCTCTGGTTTTAAATAAACCACTACTGCACTTGGTTCGTTTTCAAAAGGATAAACTCCTGGCTTGGCAGGCGCAAAAGGTTCCTGACAACCTACTGAAGCCATCCAAAGGTTCCCCTGATTATCATATTCCATTCCCTGGACACGGGAAAGTCCTAATGTAAAGCCATTGGAAGGACTTACGGGCTTTCCGTCTTTATAATAAAAACGAGAAATACTTCCCTCTTGTGGATTATTATATTCTGAGCCCCATCCGAAGTTTCCGAAAGAAATATATTTTTTATCGGGGCTAACGGCAGCTCCAAAAGCTACTCCAAGTAATCCGCCACCCTGAACCGGAGAAAAATCGGCAGGCGTAGCATCATATTTGTAAACAGGGCAATGAGTTCCGGAATCCGGAGAACCCGCCCGAAAGTTATTAGCAATCCATGCGTTATCATCTGCATCAAAAACAACAAAGGCTGCTCCACTCGGAATAAAGTTCTTAGCTCCTGATGAATTACTTTTTAATGTAAGAGTCCAGTTATTAGGAATCTTTTGATCCTCGGTCATATTTTTCATTGAGACTAATGAATCAGAGTAGATTTCTTCCAATCCAAAAAGCATCTGATAAATATTACCTGCATTATTACAGGGATCATGCAGTAGATTTCTTATTGCCTGAAGGAAATTTTTGTTTGATTCAGAAGGTTCATGCCACGCATAATCCAAAAATTGTCTATAAAAAGGCTTTCCTGTACTGATGATTGGATTTGTTATAGAATAATAGTATAAATTACATAAAGAGTTGAACATTGGATAACTGTTCGTTTCAAAACCGTTTGGCGAAGTACTGATCATATCTCCGATGGCTCCTTCTGTTTTATACAGATTCTTCTTCATTCCATAAGAGATTTTCACATTTCTCTCAGTTCCTGAAATGTGTACTGCTCCATCGTCATCTACTTTTGTCATACGTGCAAATGTATAGATTGAAGCAATAGAGGATTCAGGATTCACAATGACTGGAAAAAGGATATCAGGAAGATAAAATGTTGCTAATAAACTTAAAGGTTCACCGTCAATTTTGTATACAGTATTATCAATTATATATTCATGTATCCAAACGGTTACAGCATAATATTCAGATTCTGCATTCTTAATTTCAACACTGAAAGTGTTGTCTTCAAATGACGTTTTGTTATTAACAGCGCCAATGAAATTTTCAGCAATTCCAAAAACTTGGAAACTCCCTGAAGTGATGGTTATATTCTTCACCTCAACACTAAATTGAACGGTTTTTGTGGACATAAGCAAATGATTAATTGTTCAGTTAGAAATTAATCAAATGTCGGAATAAACAATTGGATTTTATTCAGTAGAAATACGGTACTGAAATAAGTTACAGAAGATCTTTATGTTACAATATGGATGAAAATCTAAACATGTTCAATAATAAAAAAAGCATTCCAAATTGAAATGCTTTTTTATATTGTTAAAGTTCTTTTCTTAACCTCGCGACAGGAATATTGAGCTGTTCACGATATTTTGCAATTGTTCTTCTGGCAATATTATAACCCTGCTCTTTCAGGATGACTACTAATGCATCATCTGTAAGTGGTTTTCTCTTATTTTCTTTACTGATAACTTCCTGAAGATGGGTTTTGATCTCCTTGGTAGAAACTTCTTCTCCATCATCATTTGTTAAACTGTCTGAGAACAGATCTTTAAGGTAAACAATCCCATTAGGAGTATCTGCATACTTACTTTTTACCACTCTTGAAATGGTAGAAATGTCAAAACCTGTAATATCTGCAACATCCTTCAGAATCATTGGTTTCAGAGACTTTTCGTCACCGGTGATAAAATAATCCTTCTGGAATTTTACAATGGCTGTAATTGTCTGTAATAAGGTATTCTGACGCTGATTAATAGCATCAATATACCATTTTGCTGCATCCAGTTTTTGTTTGATAAATAAGGCAGCCTGCTTGTGTTCCGATGAGTTTTTATCATGGGAATAGGTAGTCAGAATATCTTTATATTCTTCTGAAACTCTTAGTGTAGGTGCATTCTTGCTGTTCAGCATAGGAATTACCTGCCCGTCTTTCACCTGAATAACAAAGTCCGGAATAATCTCCTGATTAATCGTAATTGTCTGCGTATCAAAGTTTCCTCCTACTTTAGGAGAAAGTTTTGATATTTCATCCAGAGCATCTTTCAGATCGTCTTCTTCAATATCATATTTCTGAATGATCTTGTTATAATGCTTATTGGTTAAAGCTTCAAACTGATGTCTTAAGATATTGGCAGCCAAAGAAACAGCTTTATCTGAGCTTACTTTCTTTTCAATCTGTAATAAAAGGCATTCCTGCAGACCTCTTGCTCCTACTCCGGGCGGATCCAGTTTCTGAACATAATTTTCAAGGATATCCTCCACTCTTTCTTTAGTAGTATAAATTCCCTGTGAGAAAGCGAGATCATCAACAATAGATTTGATCTCTCTTCTCAGATATCCGTCTGTATCTAAATTCCCGATCAGGTATTCTGCAATCTTCAGATCTTCATCACCAATATTCACCAGGTGAATCTGTTCTGTAAGATAATCATATAAGGACTGGCCTTCCGTTAAAAGACTCTCGTTATCAAATTCTTCATCATCCGGAGAGTAGTTGCTGGATGCGGTTTTATAGCTTGGTTCATCGTCATAAATATATTCATTGACGTCGAAATCTGTTTCAATGCTTTCTGTACCCTCATCCTGATAAGCATCTTCAAGGGAAGAATATTCGTCTTCCTTAGAATCCTCTTTTGCAATTTCCAAAGCCGGGTTTTCTTCTAACTCTCTCTCCAGTTCCTCTTCAAATTCAAGAGTATGAAGTTGAATAAGCTTCATCAACTGGATCTGCTGAGGGGCCAGCTTCTGTCCTAATTTGAGTTGTAAGTGTTGTTTAAGCATATTCTTATTTGCGTTTTAACATAACATATTCTACGAATTTAATAAATTTATTTGATAAAAAACACATTTAGCATGATTTTTGCATTACTTACCCTAATATAATAAACTATTAAATAATAAAAAAAGCCTTAACTTGTGATTAAGGCTTTTTTTATTGTTCTAGAATTCAGCGCTTTTCGGTGTTCTAGGGAAAGGAATTACATCTCTGATATTCGTCATTCCTGTTACGAAAAGAACTAGTCTTTCAAGTCCTAAACCAAAGCCTGCATGCGGCACGGAACCGAATTTTCTGGTATCAAGATACCACCAAAGTTCGTGCTCATCTACGTGCATATCTTCCATTTTCTGTTTTAAAACATCTAATCTTGCTTCTCTCTCTGATCCACCGATGATCTCACCGATACCAGGGAAAAGAACATCCATAGCTGCTACGGTTTTGTTGTCATCGTTCAGTTTCATATAGAAAGCTTTGATTTCTTTCGGGTAGTCAAATAATACTACCGGGCTTTCAAAATGTTTTTCAACAAGGTATCTTTCGTGCTCAGACTGAAGGTCAGTTCCCCATTTTTCAACCGGGTAAGCAAATTTCCCTTTTTTATTTTCTTTAGAGTTCAGTAAGATTTCGATAGCTTCTGTATAGCTTACACGCTTAAAACGCTTAGCGATAACATTCTGAAGTTTTTCGATAAGACCTTCTTTTGCTCTTTCTTTTTCTGGTTTTGTCTTTTGTTCTTCCGCAAAACGGTTGTCTAAGAACTCAAGATCATCTTTACAATTATCCAATACGTACTGGATCACATACTTTAAGAAATCTTCCGCCAGGTCGATATTATCTTCAAGGTTGTTGAATGCCACTTCCGGTTCAATCATCCAGAACTCGGCAAGGTGTCTTGTCGTGTTAGAATTTTCAGCACGGAAAGTAGGTCCGAATGTATAAATTCTTCCCAATCCCATCGCTGCAGTTTCTCCTTCCAGCTGTCCTGAAACGGTAAGGTTTGTTTTTTTACCGAAGAAATCCTGTGTAAAATCAATTTCACCGTCTTCCGTTTTCGGCATATTGTTCAGATCAAAGTTTGTTACGCCAAACATTTCACCTGCTCCTTCCGCATCTGCCCCTGTAATAACCGGAGTGTTGATATAGAAAAACTGATTCTGGTTGAAGAATGAATGAACGGCAAAACTTACTGCGTGACGTACTCTGAACACCGCTCCGAAAAGGTTCGTTCTGAATCTTAAGTGAGCCTGCTCACGAAGTTTCTCAAGACTATGTTTTTTAGGCTGAAGAATTGTACTCTGAAGTTCTTCTGTAAAGTTATCTCCTAAAATAATGATCTTTTTAGCGATAATTTCCACAGATTGTCCTGCTCCCTGGCTTTCCACCACTTCTCCTACTACTTTCAGGGAAGAAGCTGTACTGATATTCTTAAGAATAGCTTCATCAAAATTTTCGAAATCAACAACTATCTGCAAATTATTAATCGTAGAACCATCATTAAGCGCAATAAAGCGATTAGCACGGAAGGATCTTACCCATCCGTAAACTGTAATGTCATGATGTAATACTTTCTTGTAATCCTTTAGGATTTCTTTGATCGTTTGCTTTTTCATTTGTTGATGATAAATTTTTTATATAAAAATTAATGTCTGCAAAGTTACAAAAAAACAGCGCAACTTGATGATTGCGCTGTCTTTAAAAATCATTTAACAGGTATTTAAACTTTCAGTTCAGGAAATTCACCTTTTTTCTTCTGCCAACTCTTCTGCATTTTAAGGTTACATTTCCACTCAATATTGTCCTGAACTTCAATAATATCCGGAATATCCCCGGAATGAACACTTACACTATCACTTTTAAAAAGAATAAAATATTATTTTACTCTGAGTTTTCATGGAATTAGTTTTATTGAAATGGTTATTAGTTTTTAAGTGATAAGTTCGTGGTAAATTACCGGGTTATACATCCATTTTTAGACTATACTATACTTTTAAACTGTGTGGCGGATTAACCGGATTTACTGTTTAATGATTTTTAAATGATCACTACACTTTACATCTCTAAATTCTGAACAATTACTTCATGATTTACATTTTAGTTTTCTTGGTTATTAGTTTTTATCCTCTTCTTCATTATTAGTTTTTATGATACAATTCCTGACTTGATTTTTTTAATGATCAACAGTTTGGAACTGATATCTTGTATTGTGCACATACAAAATAAATGGTTGTGTTTTTACCTGAAGCAAAGATGCAGGAAGTGGAAGAATGATACAAGGGAATGCTTTATAGATTCATAAATTTATATACCTAAAAACATGAATCTATAAACAATAAACAAATGAAAACCAATGAATTAAACTTAATCTAAAGACATGTTTTCAATTTCTTTCAAGTAGATAGAAAGTGGTGTTCCGGTTCGTTTTTTAAAGGCTAAAGTGAAGGCCTGCTCATTATTATATCCTAATTCTTCGGCGATAAAAGTGATTTTATAAGACCTGAATTTTTTGTCATTGGCCAATCTGCTGATGGCATAATCAATACGAAGATCATTAAGATAGGTTGCAAAGTTTTTCCCTTTATAAGTATTGATAATTTCTGACAGATATTTTGAGTTTGTTTTTATTTTTTTGGCAAGACTTCCCAATGTAATTCCTTTATTCAAAAACTGATCATTGTTTTCAAATATTTCTAGTTCTTTTAAAATATTCTGGGCAATATCTTCAGAAATAGTTCTGGATGTTTTGTCCTCAACATTTTCTGTACTGATTGTTTGAACAGGTGCTGCTAAAATTTCATTTTTAATTTCCTGATCTCTGTTTTTTTCTCCTTTATTTTCATTAACAGATTGAATAAGATCCTGAGCAATCTTCTTATAGTTCTTTTCAGATTTCTTATATTTAAAGTAAACGTTGATAAACAGCAGATGTGATATCAATAAAAGACTTAAGACAATATAGAAAAGACTTTTTCTTTTGGTAAGCTCATTGGTAATACTTTCTTTTTCCTGTTGAAGTTCCGGAGTATCATATCTTCTCGGAAGCTCTCTGGAAATATATCTGAACTGCATATCCAAAACCTGATCTACTTTTAAAAAACGGTCTACATAATACAGTTGTTTTTCCTTATCACCGTTTTCTTTATAATAATCAATAAGATAGGTATATACATCTCTCAGCTCAGGATAGATATAGTTGGTTTTAAGAACCAGAGAATCTATCTTCCTGAAAAAGCCTACTGCTTTTTCTTTTTCCTGAATTCCGGCATAGGATTTTCCTAAATACAAAAGCGTATAATTATGATTTCTTTTACTGCCATTATTTTTTGTAAAGAAATATTTTTCGCATTCCAATAAGCCATCGATCGCTTTCTGATAATTTCTGGAATGCAGATTATAATATCCAAGCAGCCCAAGATTCTGATGATATCGGTAAACATCTTTATTTTTTTTAGAATCCAGCAACCCGTCCTTTATCAATACATAAGCAGAATCCATTTTATTGATCTCTATGTAAGCATCCGCCAGATTCAGTTTGAGAGAATTTTTCTCATCTTCATTCATATAATCTGCATCATAAGCATAGTGTCTCAGTACTTTTGCTGTCTCTGCATGTTTTCCGATATAATTGTTCAGGTAGGCAATACTGATATGGGCCATAGCAATCTGCCTCTTATTTCCTTTTTCTTTTGCAAATTTCAGTCCCAGGATATAATTATTAAATGCAGATTGAAGATTATCATTCTTAGAATATAAATTTCCTCTTAGCAAATAAATTCTCGCCGGATAGGTGTTTTCTTTGGAATTTTTTGTGATATACTGTAAGCTGTCTAAGTATTTTAATGCGTTGGGTAAGTCTTCATCAAAA
The DNA here is from genome assembly GCF_002025665.1 of Chryseobacterium indologenes. Classification (GTDB taxonomy): domain Bacteria; phylum Bacteroidota; class Bacteroidia; order Flavobacteriales; family Weeksellaceae; genus Chryseobacterium; species Chryseobacterium metallicongregator. The sequence continues at coordinate 4,081,345 of NZ_CP018786.1, forward strand.
TGAAGCATAACATATCCTTCAGCAATATGAGTGGTGTTTTTTTCAGCTTTTGCCTTTTTAAGATAATAACTGGCTATACTTTTACTGTTTTCCTCATCCGTATGATTGCCATAGAATTCCTTTTCCAATTCCTCATAGGTACGTTGTTCCAGAGTTTTTTTTTCAACATTCAGAGTTTGTGCATGATAAAACACAACCCCTATAATTAAAAACAGTAGTAAAGATTTTATTTTCATCATTCATCCTAGCTATATTACAAAAATATTATTTTTCTTCAGTAGATTCACCACTCCTTTTGCTTTTTTTCCATGTATTCATCCATATTTTCATTAAAATTTATAATAATAATTCAACAAAAAGTGAATACATACTAAAGATTATACTCTTTTCGAATATCATTTCCACTCTACTTTACCTTCCAGATAGTATACTCTTCCATTGCTCTCATAAAGAAGATCATATCCTTGAGAGGTCAGATAAAAATGACATACCTTCATTTCACCGTTTCTGTCTTTAAACTGAAGAACTGCAGGACACATTTTAGCCTGATCCATTTTCTTTACAATAAGATTAAAATCCTTCTGAATATTTTTTTTATTGTACAGAGACAACATCCGATCATTAATAAAACGAATATATTTTAAAGATGACAGAGGATAAGTAATCAACTTAAAAGGCTTTCCTGCAAGCTTCGCAGCATTCTCATTGAAAAAATTCGTGATCGAAATACTATCCTGTGTAATAGTTTTCACCACACTTGATTCATATCTCTGACCATCTGCAAATTCCATACTGTATATAGCTTCCATCTTAATGGCAAAACCTTTCCCAGATTTTCTTAAATCTGTAAGATCTGTAAATTCTTTTCCTTTCTTAATAACGATCAAAACATTTCCTTCTCCGAAATCACAGGTATAAAATTTTTTATAATCAAAAGGTTCTTCTGTTTGGATATTCACAGTACCATTCGTGGTAATTTGTGAAAAAACACGTACTGAAAACAGGAATAAAAATACTATTAATTTATAATTTTTCATGGTTTGATTATTTACTTAATTGTTTCAGGTATTGATAGTGTGAAGCTACAGCATCCACAATACCTTTCTCATGGTATGGAAAATTATTTCTTGCAGCTGCTCTTTTGATTGCAGGAGTAATAATAGTATAAACTGTGTGTGGCAGACCTGGAAAAAGATGATGTGCCGCATGGGAATTGAACCCTCCGAAAATCCAGTTGGCGAAACTGTTGGTTGGATGATAATCCAATGAAACTGCTAGCTGATGTTCATAATAATCATAAGGTAGATATCCATTTTCATCTGCTTGGGGGAAATCGGTTTCAAGACTCAGGTGAGAAATAATCAGAGTCAAAACAAAAAATAATGAAATCGTCACATGCATGATAATAAAAGAGATGAAAATTGTCATGACCGAAAAATCTGTAAAAAGCGCTGGCAGTATCAACATATAACCGAAGTAAGCTAATTTTAGCAGGATAACTTCTGTTACAGATAGGATAGAATGTTTCTGATTTCTGAGATTAGCCAGGTCTTTTTTCCTTACATAAATAAAATCTTTGATCATAATCCAATGCAAGGTGTAAAAACAATACAGCACAGTAGCATATAAATGTTGATAGGCATGAATTCTTCTTTTGGGATGATGTACAGACAGACGCAAAAAAATATTATCATCGATATCAGCATCACAGCCATCCACATTAGGAAACACATGATGAGAGGCAATGTGTCTTTTCCTCCACAATCTTGCATTTACGCCCTGCAGGTTAAATGTGATATAATAAATAATCCGGTTGAGTTTTTTATACTTTGAGAATGTGTTGTGCACACAATCATGAGCACAATTAAAAGCCAACAATATTCCGGTAAGCCCTAAAGCAATATAATTCAAAGTTACCAGCCAGTTCTTATCTGATATATAAGGATTGAAAAGATTGACATACAAAAGCAAAAAGGTAAGAGAATAAAACAGGAATTTTATGATCATCAGTCTTCCTGCCTTTTTAGTCACTTCATCTGTAAGCAATATATTCACCTCTTCACGCAATTCCGAATAGAAAGGAGAGGTTGCTTTTTTAAATCTGATTTTTGGTTTCATAATCATTATGTTAGTCATTTAAAAAACAAGGTTAATTCCTATACCGTAGCGAAATCCTTTAATCGGGAACGGCTTATACGTGTTATATTCAAAGTTGTACCCGAATTCTGCACAAAAGAAATGGTAGAAATTGATTCCTGCTTTGGGTGAAACCGCATAAGGTGAAACTCCTGCGCCCGCATATAAAGAGGATACTCCGGCACCATCCTGAAACGAAACAACTTTTCTGAAATAATCAAACTCAGGAATAACCAACAATCTTCTTTCGTCCCACCAGTTAAAGTGACCTCTTAAGCTGTAGTAATTTTTATCCCCATCAGTCAGTTTTGTTCCTATTGACCAAAATGCTTTGTTATCCATTGAAGTTCCTTCAATTCTGGTACTGACAAGAATAGCCAGCCATTTTTTTTCTTTGATTTCTTCAAACTGGGCTTTCAGAAAGCCACAAAGAAATACTGCGGTGATTGCAACAAATTTTTTCATAACTCCTTATTTACTTTTTGTTTTTTAAAATTCCAGTTGATCAAAGGAAGTTTCCTTCTTCCATTCTCATTCCATCCACCAATCTGGATTCCTCTGAAATCTTTACATTGATTGTACAAACCGATCTGTATTCCTCTGCATTTCTGCCCGATATTGGCTAATGGTGCTACAGAAATACCTTTCATCTCATGATGCAGGTAAAAAAATGGAGAAACAGACATTCCGTTGGTCACTGCATAAGTGCTGACATTGCTTGAAATATTGATTTCCAAACCATTGGTAACTGTGGGTTCCATGTTGATGATTGACAACTGCAAACCATTAATGGTATTCATTTTTTCACGGGGAACAATGGCATAATCATGGTTTCCGGGTGGCTGTAAAGTGAAAAGCATCAATGGCGGAAGAAAAATCCCAACAAAATTGAATCCCATACCTAAGCCATTTACTTTTTTAGGCTTAAAATGTTCTTCTTCGTCAAAATATTTAAATAAAATTCCGTTGACATTTTTGGCAGTCTTTGAAGGTGAAGCTGCAATCAGTCTTGGTTTCAAAGAATCTGCTTTTAGCCTGTCTGATGCATAAACCAGACAGTTGGTTAAAAGAACTGCTATTAATAAAATTCGTGTTTTCATAATTCGTTATTTTAAAATTACAGTTCAAAATTATCAGCGAAAGGCTTAGTTCCGAATGTGAAAAAAAATTAAAAAAAATACTACATTTGTGAAAATCACAAAACTATGCACCAGGAAGCTCTCCTCAAGGAAATCCGAAGAAAAATCGGTGAAAAATCTTTAAATGATGAGATCGCCAACATTCTTAATATCAGCTATGATGCGGCTCACAGAAGAACTTCTATGAAAGCTAAGTTCAGTTTTGAGGAAGCTCTGGAGCTTGCCAAATACTATCAGATCTCACTGGATCAGTTTTTGGGAACAGAAAATCAATTGGTAGTCAAGAGAACACAGCCTGTAAAAACTACCGAAGATCTTCTCAACTACTTCGAGAACTCTTTAAAGATTTTGAATGTTTTTCAGAATATTACCAATTCTAAAGTATTTTATTCAGCAAAAGACATCCCGTTTTTTTATACGATTTCAGATTCAGTGCTCTCCCGTTTCAAGTTTTATGTCTGGATGAATCTACTGAATCAGGATAAATTTTTAAGCCCTTTTCACGAATTTAATATGGAGTACCATTCTGTAAAAAATGAAATGCTGAAAGATCTTTATGATAAACAAAATGTAACGGAAATATGGAATGACACCACCATTATGAGTGCATTGAGACAAATTTCATTTTACTATGAAATGGGATTGTTAAAAAAGAATGATGTGGATCTTATTCTGGAGGATCTGAGAAAATTGCTGGAAGGACTTGAAATCAAAACACTGGAAAAAAGTAATTTCCAAATCTATGTGAATGATTTAGTCATTTTAAACAACGCTATTCTATTCAAAAACGAAGAACAATGTTCCTTTTTTGTACCTTTCAGCATGTTCGGATATATGATGACCAACGATAAAATAACATGTGAAGATTCTTTGAGCTATTTTGAGCATCAGATCAAAAACTCCAGATCACTGAATGAATCCGGGAACAGAGAAAGGAAAATGTTTTTTAATAAAATGTATGAACAGATTGACCGATTAAAACAGAATTTATTATGAATACGCTTCGTAACGGCGAATATTTTGGAGATACCAATCAAAGAGTCAATTTAGATGGATTGACCATCACCGATACGGAGTATACTCATCCTTATGTAGACTGGCATTATCATGAAAATGCTTATTTCACTTTTCTTCTTCAGGGGAATATGACGGAAGGAAACAGAAAGGAAGTCTATGGCTGCTCTGCCGGAACATTATTGTATCATCATTGGGAAGATCCGCATTATAATATTAAACCGGATATTTTCACAAGAGGCTTTCATATTGAGCTTTCGCAAAGCTGGTTTAACCGGTTTGATATTCAGAAAAATAAAGTGGAAGGCAGTTTTAACATAAAAAATCCGGCTTTAAAACTATTGGTTTATCAGATGTTCAAAGAAACCAAAGGTGATGATATTTCATTTGAACTGGCTTTTAATCAACTATTACTAAATCTTTTCGGTCAGTTGACCCATCAAAAAGAAAGCACAGAAAGAAAACCTTTATGGGTAGGCCAGATTAATGAAATTCTGCATGAAAGCTTTACAGAAAGCCTTAATCTAACAGAACTTTCCAAAATCCTGAACATCCATCCTATTCATCTCAGCAGGGATTTTCACAAATATTTCCATTGTAACCTGGGTGAATATCTCAGAAAATTAAAACTCAATAAATCTCTTGAGCTTCTTACCTTACCCCATTCTTTAACGGACATTGCATTAGAATGCGGTTTTTCAGATCAAAGTCATTTTATCAGATGTTTTAAAGAAAATATGGGCATCACTCCTTTGAAATACAGGAATCTTTTGAAAACTCATTGAAATCATTCCGAATAAAATCACCATTCACGATTTGGATACATCATTCCCCGATTCGGCTACATTTACCTTTTCGTAAGTTTCCATCTTTGTACCATCATTTAAACAAAAAAATATTTAAAAATGGAAACAAAAAAAGTATGGTTCGTGACAGGAGCTTCAAAAGGCTTAGGATTCGAGTTGGTAAAAAAATTACTATCCGAAGGATTTCAGGTTGCTGCTACAAGCCGTACCGTTGAATCCCTGATCTCCTCCATCGGAGAAACTTCAGAAAACTTCCTCCCGCTCAGTGTCAACATCACAGACAATGATGACATCAAATCTTCTATTGAAAAAACAGTTAAGCATTTCGGACGAATTGATGTAGTGGTCAACAATGCAGGATATGGACAAATCGGAACACTGGAAGAACTGACAGATGAAGAAGCAAGAGAAAATTATGCTGTGAATGTTTTCGGAACATTGAATGTGATCAGAAATGCAATGCCTTACCTTCGTGAACAAAGATCAGGAAACATCTTCAATATTTCTTCTGTTGGTGGATATTCTGCTAATTTTCCGGGTTGGGGAATCTATTGCTCTACAAAATTTGCTGTTGCCGGATTTACGGAAGCTCTGGCTGAGGAAGTAAAAGACTTCGGAGTTCATGCTACGGTTGTTTATCCCGGATATTTCCGTACAGATTTCTTAACCAAAGATTCGGTGAAAACACCTGCAAATCCTATTCAGGCTTATGAAGCTGCAAGAAATTCGGAACAGGCTCACCTTAACGAAATCAATGGAAACCAACCCAATGATCCTGAAAAAGCAGCGGATGTTCTGATCCAGATCAGTAAAGAAAAAAATCCTCCGGTACATTTATTATTAGGGGTAGGAACAGTGGAATTCCTGAATAACAAAATTGATATTTTAAAGAAAGACGCTGAGAAATGGGAAAGCCTTACTGTTTCTACAGCAATTTAATCTGCTAATATCCTTCGACTCCGCTCTGACTGACATTCTTCATACTTGATATTTCAATTTATACAGATGAATTAAATATAAAGTTTCACAAAAGTTAGTCAGAGCGGAGCCGAAGACTTATAAAACCAGGCTTTATACTTTTTACAAAAACAACTAACTTCGTTCTATGAAACAGCCCGTTCGTTTTAATTCTATTTCAGATTTTCATGCTTTCTGTAGCCTCCCCAATCCTGAGCATCCACTGATCAGTTTGGTAGATTACAGTAAAGTCCGCTATATTGTAGACCACGAAGAACTGAAATGGATTCAGAATTTTTATTCCATTGGTCTGAAAAAGAATGTAAGCCCAAAGTTCAATTATGGACAGCAACAATACGATTTCGATTCTGGAGTACTGTGTTTTGTTTCGCCGCAACAATATTTAAACCTTGAAATCAATCCGGATGTAGAAGTAGAACCTACCGGATTTTTATTGTTGATTCATCCTGATTTTCTGTGGAATACTTCATTAACCAGAAAAATAAAATCATATGATTTCTTTAGTTATCAGGTGAAAGAAGCCCTTTTTCTTTCTGATAAGGAAGAGAAAATTCTTATTGATATTTTTAAAAATATTGAACGGGAATATCAGGCCAATACTGATAGATTCACGCAGGAATTGATCATTGCACAGATTGAATTATTACTGGTTTACTCTGACCGTTTTTATGAAAGACAGTTTTTCACCAGAAAAAAATCAAGTCACGAATTATTGTACAAATTCGAAGACATTCTTTCTCAATATTTCGAAAGTGGAAATCTCCTTGAAAACGGGATTCCATCAGTGAAGTGTATTGCCGAACAGATGAATATTTCACCTAATTATCTGGGAACACTTTTACGTCTTCACACCCAGCAAAATACACAACAGCACATTCAGAATAAATTAATTGAATCTGCCAAAGAACGTTTAAGCACCACAAGTTTATCTGTAAGTGAAATTGCTTATGAATTAGGATTCGAGCATCCACAGTCTTTCAGTAAACTCTTCAAACAGAAGACCAATCAGTCTCCGGGTGAATTCCGAAAGTTATTCAATTAGATTTCGTAGAAGATCAATACTACAATAGAAATGTTAATTTCATTCTATTTTGTGATGAGGAAGTTCTGTATTTTTGTTTAAATACTTCTTTAAAATGAAACCTATTCTATTATTGATCTTTATTTTTACAGTTTATTTCTATCAGGGACAAAGTAAAGATATAATCAATGCTGAAAAAACAGAGCATCCCAATCAAAAAAAGTATACCGGGAAAATTGTTTTTCTTACCCAAAACATTGCCACGGAAAACCTGAAAGATTCCGATATTGTTCCCTCTACAGTATTGCAGGAGAATGAAGATCTCAGAATTCATGCTTTCTTTGATAACTCTCTGGTCAATTATCTTCATCAGCTAGAACCCAGCTGGTCTGTGGATGAATTGCTAAAAAAAGGAAATTATCAATTCTCATTTTACGTAGATGGAAAGCTTATCTATAAAGAAAATCTTAATACTGGTGCAGGAACTCCGGACCATAAAAAAGTAAAAACCACATTACAAATTCCTCTTATCAGCAGTAAAAATGAAGATTCCTGGGGAAGGTATTTATGGATGCGTTTTTATATGGCTCATAACGGAATTGATTCACTGACAGCAGGAAATCATATTTTAAAAATTGAAATCAGACCTTATCTCAATACTGCTACAATCAAAACGGAATCAGTCATTGCAGAAGGACAAATCAATCTTACGGTTCCTGCTCAAAATATTACGGAGCAGCAAATCGCCATCCAACCTATTCAGCCCAATAGCGGATGGAAGGTGTCACAGGAAAAAATCAATACTGAAACCATCAGAACCCTGAATAAGAAAATTGCAGAAAACAGGTTTAAAAATATCACCGGAATTGTCGTTATAAAGGGGGGAAAATTACTTCTTGAAGAGTATTTCAACGGGTCTGGAAGAGACTCGTTGCAGGACACACGATCGGTAGGAAAATCTTTTTCTTCGGCTTTAACGGGGATGGCCATCAAAGAAGGATATCTAAAAAATGAAAACCAGAAACTGAGTGAGTTTTATGACCTGAAGCTTTTTAAAAATTATTCTTCTCAAAAAGATAATGTTACCATCGAAAGTTTACTGACAATGAGTTCAGGATTTAACGGGAATGATGAGGATTATGAATCTCCCGGAAATGAAGAAAATATGTACCCCACTGAAAACTGGGTGAAGTTTACCCTGAATCTACCGATGGCAGAGAATCCCATTGCCAAAAACTGGAATTATTTCACCGCAGGAGTAGTATTATCCGGAGATATTCTGGATAAAAGTGTTCCACACGGATTAAAGAATTATGCAGATAAAAAGTTGTTTCAACCTCTTGGAATTACAAACTACAAATGGCAGTTTACACCCCAGCAAAAGCCTTCACTGGCGGGAGGTCTTCGTATGAAAGCACTTGATTTTGCAAAATTCGGGCAATTGTATCAAAATAACGGGATCTGGAATGGAAAAACCTTATTGAGTAAGGAATGGATTAAGAAATCTTTCACCAATTATTTTACAGACAATCCTGATTTTGAAGGATATGGATATTTATTCTGGAGAAAGGTTTACACTGTTGGAAACAAAAATTATGAAGCATTCCAATCCAGTGGAAATGGGGGAAATAAAATTATTATTTTTACGGAAATACCTGTTGTGATCGTGATTACCGCACAAGCTTACAACAAACCTTATGCCCACCAGCAATCTGAAAAAATAGTACAGGACTATCTTTTACCAGCCTTGAATATGAGTAATGAATAATCAGTAATGAGTAATGTGGAAAAGTGAAAAGAATTGCTTATTGCAAAACTATTCGTCTTTTTTCGAAGGAATCAGAAAAACATCAATAAGACCTTCAGGAAGTTCCATTTTGATTGTTCTTTCTTCCCTGTCAACTGCAAGAATCCAGTCTTTGATCATAGGAATAACCACTTCTTTTCCATCCAGATTGGTAATGAAATATACCTGTGCAGTCTGATCATTTACGGATCTGATTACTCCACAGTTGTTATCATTCTGGTCAAAAATTTCAAATCCGATGATTTCGTGGTAATAGAATTGTTTTCCTGAAAGCTTAGGCAGTGAAGCAAGTGGAAGGTAAACACTTTTACCCAACACCTGATCTACCATAGCCTCAGAAGAGTTTTTGAATGCAAGATTCAGAGCATCCAGTTTGCTCCATGATGATTTTTCAATAAAAAATGGAACCAATAATCCGTTGATTTCAACGAATATTGATTCCAATTTATTGTAAAGCTCGGGTTGATCGGTATCCAATTTAAGGATCACGTTACCCGCAAGTCCATGTCTGCGTGTGATTTTTCCTAAAAAATAGCAATCTTCTTTACGCATAACAGGGTTTGTTCTTAAGCTTCAGTGTTTTCTTCAGTTTCAGCAGCAGGAGCTTCTCCTTCTGTAGCTTCAGCAACAACTTCTTCAGCAGGTGCGTTTGCAGCTTCTTCAGCAGCTTTAGCATCAGCTTCAGCTTGTGCAGCAGCAGCAACTCTAGCTTCGTTTACTTTTACTTCAGCCTCTAAAGCAGCTTTCTTAGCATCAGCTTTAGCAGTTGCTAAACCATCTACTTTACCTTGTACTTTAGAATCTTTAGCTTCTACCCAAGCATTGAATCTTTTTTCAGCTTCAGCTTCGTCAAAAGCACCTTTAGCTACACCACCTTGTAAGTGTTTTTTGTAAAGAGCACCTTTGTAAGATAGAATAGCTCTAGCAGTATCAGTAGGCTGAGCACCGTTGTTTAACCACTGTACAGCAGAATCAACGTTCAATTCGATAGTTGCCGGGTTAGTAATTGGGTTGTAAGTTCCTAGTTTTTCGATGAATCTACCATCTCTTCTAGATCTAGAATCTGCAACCACGATGTGGAAAAAAGGTTTTCCTTTTTTACCGTGTCTTTGTAATCTGATTTTTACTGACATAATGTTTGAATTTTACGGGAACTCGTCCCAGTTAAATATTTAAGAGTGCAAAGATAGTAAAAAAGTTTGAAGTAAAAAGCTCCAAGTAGAAAGTTTTATAAAATTCATTTTTTTTTCAGAAGCCGGGAACCTGCTCTCGCTACTCGCTTTTTTCTTCTACAAAGAAAAAGAGCTCAAACAAACCGCTCCATCAGGGCTATTTATTCCAAATTTCCCATATAGAAAAGTCCCAGACATTTCTGGTTTTCCTCAATGATCAGAGAGTCTTTCAGCTCGTCCACAATTTTGGGAGAACTCCAGTAACATCCTATATTATTTGCGGTACAGGTAAGATACATATTCTGAACCGCCATTGAAGTCGCCGCTATTTCTTCCCACTCAGGAACCATTCCGCTGAAATTGACTACAATAGAAACTACAACATCTGCTTTATTGATTTTAAAACCAATATCGTTGTATTTTTTTTCCAAGAAAAGCTGTTCTGGAGTAACCGTTTTATAGATAGCCTGCATTTCTGATGCAAGCTGTGCTTTTTCTTCTCCTTTGAATATTTTGAAACGCCAAGGTTTAGTCCGTTTATGATTGGGAGCAAACGTGGCAGAGTTTACAATCTCCTCCAAAACTTCCTGAGATATTTCTGCTTCTGTATAATCTTTTGGGAAAATACTTCTTCTTTGCTCTATAATTTCTTTTAAAATGGATGCATTATTCATGTAACAAAATTACGAAAAAGATGGAAGCAGGAAGCAGAATGAAGGAAGTTTAATCTGTAACGAGTGATAAAGATCCCGAAAGTTTATCAACATTACTTTTTACTTTTACAAAACCTCAATAACCTTCTGATGGATTTTGTTTAAGGTAAATTCATCTCCGGATTTCATACCCATCATCTTTTTAGCCATGGGACTTTCCGGAGAGATGGCGTAGAACCTGTCTCCCTCAAAAAAGAACTCTCCCAGTGACACAGAAATATAAAACCTTGCCTTATTGGTAATGACCAGTGAACCAAGCTGTACTCTTTCTGTAGCCGTATTCAGGACTTTTGCCATATTTCTTTTAAGATCATTCAGAGCACCAAGCTGTCGCTGCATCTGATAAATTTCCTCCTGCATTTCTTCTCTCATACTGTCATATTTAGGAGTTTTTTTGATGTCACGGCTGGCTTCCAGGGTAAATTCAATAAAGTTTTTAAGCTTTTCAATTTTCTCTGTTATGGTAGTTTTCACAAAGTCTCTGATATCACTTTTTTCAAATACAATCTTCTCCATACAATCTATTCTTTATATAAAGATAATATTTTAGAATAATATTTCTCTGACTTTATACAAAAACGTTAACAAAATAAAGGGAAATATGATTTATTCGAATAATAGGTTCTCATAAAAAAGCCCTGTAAAATTTACAAGGCTTTTTTATTATTTTTCAGCAAGCTTTTTCAGATCGCCCAGCCCCTGACTGAACATCTTATCCATATTGCTATTCATCATCGGCTTCATAATCTTCATCATAGGAGTAAGCTCATTATCGATCATCCATGTCACTTTCGTTCCGCTTCCTTCAGGAATCATAATAAAATTAGCTTTCATATCTCCTTCAAAAGGTTCTATAAAGTGGAGTTTCGTAGCCATTTTCTGGTTTGCAACCAGTTCAGTAATGGATTGTTCACCTTCTCCTACATTTTTATCACCCTTCCAGTGATAAGAATCTCCTACTTTATCGCCGTTCCCTGAATAAGTAATGACAATGTTTTTATCAGCTTTGGAAAAAGGATCCCATTGGTTATACCCTTTTAGATTACCTGTATAGGCCCATACTTTTTCCTGTGGTGCATTGATAACGATTGATTTTTCATAGTGATAATCTTTACTGAAAGCCAGTACGGCAATAACAGCATAGATAAGAATCAGTACAATGATGATACCGATAATTTTTAAGAGTGTTTTCATAGTCTATATATTTAAGGTTATTTATTTTAATGATGACTTTTAAATCTGTTCTCAAAATTAAATATTCCCACATCACTCCTTCTTTCCATATGACAAGATTAATTAAAGATAAGGTATTTTTGTCATAACTTGCCAGTAAGGCATTATTTTTGAGGATTTCAGCTGTGATTCCCTATGAATCATTAAATTTACCTTATATAAAAAGATCAAAAAATGAATATTTTAACAGAAAAATTTAATACACCATATCATTCGGCTCCGTTCAACAGTATTAAAAATGAAGATTATCTTCCTGCATTTAAAGAATTGATACAAAAATCTGAAGCAGAAATTGATGCGATTGTCAACAATACTGAAGCTCCTACTTTCGAAAATGTAATTGAAGCATTGGCGTATTCCGGAGAGCAACTGGATGTGGTTTCCAATATTTTTTTCAATTTAAATTCTGCAGAAACCAGCGACGAAATTCAGCAAATCGCTCAGGAAGTTTCCCCGATCTTAACAGAATATTCTTCAAAAATTTCTCAAAACGAAGCCCTTTTTAACAAAATCAAAAAAGTATATGATGAAAAGGAAAAATATAATCTCAACGAAGAGCAGGAAATGCTTTTGAATGAAACCTACAAAGGTTTTGTAAGAAGTGGTGCTTTATTGAATGATGAAGACAAAGAAAAATTAAAGAAAATCAGCATGGATCTTTCTTTAAAGTCTTTAAAGTTCGGACAAAATGTACTGGCATCTACCAATGCTTATTTTAAACATATCACCCATAAAGAAGATCTTGCAGGAATTCCTGAAGCAATCATTGATCAATATGCGGAAGAAGCAAAAGAAAGAAACCTTGAAGGCTGGGTAGTGACGTTACAGTATCCAAGCTATATTCCGTTTATGACCTATGCCGAAAACCGTGAACTGAGAAAGGAACTCGCTTTAGCCAATGGTAAAAAATCTTTTGACGGCGGAGAATATGACAACCAGAATCTGATTAAAGAATTGCTTACTCTTAAACAACAGAAAGCTGAACTCATCGGATATAAAAACTATGCAGATTTTGTTCTGGAAGAGAGAATGGCTAAGTCTCCAGTAAAAGTTCTAGATTTTTTAAATGAACTTCTGACAAAAGCAAAACCTTACGCAGATAAAGAGATTGAAGAATTAAAAGCTTTAGCTAAAGCTGACGGAATTGAAGACATGCAAGGTTATGACCACGCATTCTATGCTGAAAAACTACGTAAGGCGAAATTCGATCTTAATGATGAAGAATTAAAACCTTATTTTCCATTACACCAGGTACAGGATGCTGTATTCGGGCTGGCTGGAGAACTTTTCGGGCTGAAGTTTGAAGAAAGAAATGACATTCCGAAATACCACGAGGATGTAAAAGTATATGAAGTAAAAGAGAACGGGACTTACAAATCTCTTTTATACGTTGATTATTTTCCAAGAAAAGGAAAAAGAGCCGGTGCATGGATGACCAGCTACAAAAATCAGTACAAACAAAACGGTGAGAATTCCCGTCCGCATATTTCCATTGTCTGCAATTTCAGCAAACCTACCAAAGATACACCTAGCTTATTGACTTTCCAGGAAGTGACTACTTTATTCCACGAGTTCGGACATGCGCTTCACGGAATGATGGCAGATACTCAATACCCTACTCTTTCCGGAACTTCTGTGAAATGGGACTTTGTGGAACTTCCGTCACAGTTTCTGGAAAACTTCTGCTATGAACCTGAATTTTTAAAAACGTTTGCAAAACATTATAAAACCGGAGAAGTACTTCCTGACGAAAAAATTGAAAAGATTGAGCAGTCTAAAAACTTTATGGAAGGATATCAGACTTTAAGACAGCTAGGCTTCGGGCTTCTGGATATGAACTATCATACGAAAGTTGAAGAATTAGAGAAAGAAAGTGTAAAAGAGTTTGAAGATAAATATACCAAAGCAACGACTCTTTACCCTTCCAACGCTGAAACGGCAATGAGTCCAAGTTTCTCACATATTTTCCAGGGAGGATATTCTGCAGGATATTATTCTTACAAATGGGCCGAGGTTCTGGATGCCGATGCATTCCAGTATTTCAAAGAAAACGGAATCTTCAATCCTGAGATTGCAGCCAAATATAAAGTACTGCTTTCTTCAGGGGGAACAAAAGATCCGATGGAGCTTTACAAAAATTTCAGAGGCAGTGAACCGAAAGTGGAAAGTTTACTGAAAAGAGCATTTGGATAGAATACAGGTTGAGATGACGACAGAAAAAATTAACATACTGGAAGCAGTTTTTAATCAATCTTTAAAAGCAGCTCTTGGCAATATTACTTTGGAAAAGATTGATGAAATTCTTGACAACAGAGATTCTGCAGAGTTTTCAGATGAATTGATGAAAGCTTATCAGCTGATTGAAGAAAAACCTTTTGATGAGGAAACGGAAGACCAGATAAGTGGTATCCGAAAGGAGATTTTTGTTTCCACGTTCAGAAGTACCGGTTCTTCAGATCTTCCGGCTTATATTTCCGATGATTTTGGTTTGATATGTTCTTACTACATTCATCAGATTGAAAACAGCTGGGTCACCAATTTGCTTTTTACTTATCTTCATCATCAGATTCCACAAGGAGACCTGATGAAAACAGAGAAAACAATAAAAGAACTGATTCAATAAAATCAGGAAAATACAATATAAAAGAACAGTGATTGCTGTTCTTTTTTGTTTTAAATTAGTCGCTTGTTAACCTCAAAAACCCATTAACTGATCCATGACCATCCAAGAACAAATCCAGGACTATATCAACAGCCAGCCGGAACTGAAGCGTAATGATATGCAGGAACTTCACAACATTATTCTCGAACTCATGCCGGAATGCCAGCTGTGGTTTCTGAATGGTAAAAACGGTGAAAATAAAACCGTTTCCAATCCCAATATCGGATATGGACTGTATACATTACAATATGCCGATGGAAAAACCAGGGATTTTTATCAGATTGGGATGAGCGCCAATACAGCAGGCATTTCCATCTATATTATGAATATCAGTGATAAAACTTACCTTTCAGAAACTTACGGTGAGAAGATGGGTAAAGCCAGTGTAACGGGATATTGTATTAAGTTCAAAACATTGAAAGATATCAACATTGAAATCCTGAAAGCGGCCATACTGGATGGACTTAAAGAGTAAAAAGCTAAATTTGCACCTTATAAGTAAACATCCATTCTGTAATTCTAAATAATGAGTACAATAACAACAAGATTAGAAAACGTAAAAAAACTTCAGGCTAAAAGATGGGAAAATGAAGACCATTGGGATACTTTAAACGATCTGTTAGTGAAAGAATTAGATGAGATTTTATTGATTGAGCCAACAAATACAGCAGCTTTAATCAATATTGGTGCTATTTACTCGGATATGGGAGAAAATGAAACAGCACTGGAGTATTTAAAAACGGCATTAAATTTGGGTTCTAAAGACAAAAATCTTTTTGTAAACCTCGCCATTGTGCTGGTTTATATGGAGAAACATCAGGAAGAGTATCTTGAATATCTTGAAGAAGCGGATGATAAAACGGAAGACCCTCTCACTTTTAAAGCGTATTTCGATCCTCAATCCCGTTAAAATCAAATTAATTAAAAACGAAAAATCATGTTATTAGCCATCTTACTTCCCTTCTTATCTTTCATGGTCCGTGGAAAAGTCTTCACCGGAATTATTTGTCTTATTTTACAGATCACTCTGATCGGATGGCTTCCTGCTGCTATCTGGGCTGTACTTTCTTTAAATAATGAAAGAGCTGAAAAACGAAATGATAAACTCATTAAAGCAATGCGGGAAAATAAACGCTAGAAACATGATCTGCACTTGAAAGTTCCATAAGTTAAGAACCTTATTTGAATACTCTAGTTCCTTTTAAGTAACCAAAAAATTGCAAGCTAAGAAAGAAAAGCTCTGGAAGAAGTGGATTATCCTGCCGAAAAATTTGATCTAATACTCAGTTCACTCACGTTACATTATGTAGAATCATTCGATACCATTGCGCAGCATATTTATAAATGGCTTATTCCTGGCGGATCATTTGTATTTTCAATAGAGCATCCTGTTTTCACTGCGGAAGGTAGCCAGGATTGGGTATATGATAAAAATGGTGAAAAAATCAACTGGCCGGTAGACCGCTATTTTATTGAAGGAAAAAGAAATACTACTTTCCTCGGGGAAAATGTCATTAAATATCACCGTACTTTAACTTCCTATTTGAATATTTTATTACAACACGGCTTCACCCTCAAAGAAATTATCGAGCCGGAGCCAAGTCAGGAAATGTTGAAAGAAATTCCGGAAATGAAAGAAGAACTCCGCAGACCTATGATGTTATTAATCTCTGTATTGAAATAATTTTTAGAAAATCAATTTTAATATTTTAAAAATAAAACATATCCTACTATATTGTATAGCATAGTAATTAAAATAAATCATATCTTTGTATAACACAATACATAAATATGATTATTAAAAAACTGATAACCCCACTTGTTCTGCTTTCATTTGTAACCCACACAATTAATGCGCAGACATTATCAAAAGGATATGAAAAGAAAATTGACAGCATTATCCAGACTGAATTCGGGAATAAAAATGAGCCCGGCGGAGTTTTCCTGATTACCCGAAACGGAAAAAATCTGTATCGAAAAGCATTTGGGAAAGCCAATCTTGAACTCAACGTTGATATGATGCCAGACAATGTATTCCAAATTGGTTCAATGACCAAACAGTTTACTGCCGTGGCTATTCTGCTGCTTGAGCAACAAGGAAAACTTAGTGTCACTGATCCTGTTTCCAAATACATCAAAGATTATCCTAACGGAGATAAGATCACCCTTCATCATCTTCTGACCCATACTTCAGGAATAAAGGACTTTACGAAAATGAAGTCAATCTCTTCCATTGCCCAAAAAGAAATGAAACCGGAAGAATTGGTGAATTTTTTCAAAAACGAACCTTTAGATTTCGCACCTGGAGAAAAATTTGATTACAACAATTCCGGATATGTCGTTTTGGGATATATTATCGAGCTCGTTTCAGGAAGTTCTTATGAAGAATTTATTAAGAAAAATATCTTTGATAAAGCAGGAATGATCCATTCTTATTATGCTTCCGACAGAAAAGTAATTCCTCAAAGAGCTTACGGCTATCACAAAAAAGAACAAGGGTTTGTGAATAAAACCGTCATCAGTTTCAGTGTTCCATTTTCTTCCGGATCACTGATGTCTACAGCAGGTGATATGCTGAAATGGCAGCAGGCTTTAAATCAAAATTTAATATTGGATTTAAAAGAAACTCAAAAAGCCTTTCAGAAATATAAACTGAATAATGGTGAAGAATTTACTTATGGCTACGGATGGCATTTGAAAGATATCAATGGAATTCCTGACCGTGAGCATGGAGGAAGCGTCTTCGGATTTAAAAGTATGGGAGTTTACATTCCTGCTGAAGATATTTATGTGGTTGGGCTCAGCAACTGTGACTGCCACTCTCCTACTGAGGTAACCAAAAATATGGCAAAAGCTACTTTACAAGAAGTCAAAAACTCATCAAAAAAAACCTGATTTTCATTTTCGATGTCTCATTTCAGGAAGAACTTCATCAGGAACTTTGAAAACACAGATCATCACAAAAATCAGACAAAAAATATTAATCAGTAATGCAACGGAAAAAGCTTCTTGATAATACTCTATAGAAGGCTTTACTCCCAAAACATAATAGAAAACACTTCCTACAGCAACAATTCCGACTATAGCAGCAATCTGCTGAAAAGTATTATAAACACCGGAGGCATTTCCACTCAGTTTTTCAGACATTCCAGACATCGCTATGTTAGCCAGCGAAGGAATGACGAATCCTATTCCCAATCCATGTAGAAACAACAGCAGACAGAAAACCATAAAATTCGTTTGTATCCTGAATAAAAACAACTGAACAATAAGAATGATCATGATAAAACTAAGTCCTGCTATCAGGGCTTTTTTACCATATTTTAAAATCAGTCTTACTGAAATGAATGACGCAAGGATAAAACCCAATCCCTGAAAACCGATAATCTCTCCCGCTGCTAACGGGCTGATTTTTAATCCGTCTTGAAAAAAGAGTGACAAAATATAAAAGTAGGAATCAAGCATGATAAAAAAGAATGACACCGCTATAATCCCGAGATTGAAATTTTTATAACGGAACAACTCAAAATCAATCAGATAAGCATGTTCCTTTTGGATTTTTTTCTTCTGATTTTTAATAAAGATGAATAAAATTCCGGCCGAAACCATCATTAATGAAACACTTTTGAAATGCAGTCCATCATACTCAGACATGGTTAAAGCATAAGTAGCACAGAACAATCCTGCAGAAAGAATTAAAACGCCGCCTATATCAAAGGGTTGTTTCACAGAAATTTTAGATTCGTCCAATAGCTTCAGGGTAAGGAAAATTGCTGGTAAACCTATGGGAATATTCATCAGAAAAATAAGTCTCCATGACTCTTCCATAACTGTAAGGGACGAAAAATAGCCGCCAAGAAACTGTCCCAAAACAGTTCCTATACCTATAGTAATTCCGTACCAGCCCATTGCTTTGGTGCGCTCCCTATGGTCAGAAAACAGGATCTGTATCATTGAAAGTACCTGAGGAGCCATCATTGCTGCACTTATTCCCTGCACAAATCTTGAAATAACCAACTGACCTGCTCCTACAGAAATCCCACAGGCAACAGAGCTTATCATAAAAGCTAATAATCCAATCACATACATTTTTTTTCTTCCGTAAAGATCTCCAAGTCTTCCTCCGGTAATCAGTAAAGATGCAAATCCAATAAGATAAGCCGCAATCATAAACTGCATTTCTCCGTGGAAAGCATGAAGATCACGCTGTATGGATGGTATGGATACATTAATGATAAAAATATCCATAATCGTCAATAACTGACCAAACAATACAACTATTAATTTCAAATACTTACGTTTCATTTTTATATAGATATATCTATTTTTAAATATTAAAAAAAATTAGGGAAGTAAACCCTGAATTATTTTTTTTATCTGATCAAAAGAATCATTTTGTCTGTTGATGGTAGAGGTGACAACGGCCCCTTCTATTAAAAGGAAAATATTTTCTGCTATTAAATCGGGATCAGCTATTTGACCTTTTGTAGCATATTCATTAACAAGAGTTTTGATCAAATCTTTTTGTTTTTCTTTATGCAGTTTGGCAAAACCTGAAACAGAAGGATTACCTTCTCCTATTTCAGAAACAATTTTAATGAAATGACATCCTGCAAACTTTGAAGTCTGCTGCAGCTTTTTTCTGTAATCAATAAGCGCAAGAATCTTTTCTTTTGGATCTGAAATTCTGGATGTGCTGTTTTCAAATCCTTCAAACCACTCAATTTCTTCTTTGATAAGATAAGCCTGAAGAAGATCATTCTTAGATGAAAAGTGATTGTACAAAGAACCAATAGCAATATCAGCCTCTGCAATAATCTGATTGATTCCTGTAGAATTGTATCCTTGCTTATAAAACAAATCTGAGGCAACTCTGATAATTCTTTCGCGTACTTTTTCCTTTTTCATCGTGAAAATTTTTACAAATGTAAATAAAAAAATAGATAAGTCTATCTATTTTTAAGTTAAGATAAAAAACTATATTTTAGATTCAAGAAATCATTCTCTCGTTTAAACTCTGAAATCATGAAACCGCTATCCTATTTTTTGACCTTTTTATTGCTAATAGGCGTATCTTGCACTCAGTCACAGAAAACCAATCCTGTAAAAAATATGAAATCTACTAATCCTGTTGTCTATTTTGAAATTCCCGTGAATGATCTTGAACGTGCTGAAAAGTTTTATACGGCTGTTTTCAACTTTAGTTTTGATAAAGAGATTATAGATGGCTATGAGATGGCTTTGTTTCCTTTTGAGGAGAAAAACAGTGGCATCACGGGATCCTTGGCTAAAGGAGAAGTTTACAAACCTTCTAAAAACGGAGTGATCATTTATTTTAAAACAGAGAATATTGATCAGACATTAGAAAAAGCTGTTCAGCATGGAGGTTCTGTTCTTTACCCTAAAAGGATAGACGAAAAATATGGATTTGCCGTAGCAGAATTTGAAGACTCAGAAGGAAACAGAATTGCATTGCATGAAACGGTAAAATAGCCATGCCATTCACTGCATATTATTTTTTTTAATACAGTTGACGCATATTTTGTATATTTAAACAACCATTTGAAATCTAATTGGGTAAATACTTATGGCGGAAGAACTTTATTTCATCAAGACCAATCCAACTATTGCCAAAATTAATTTGTACAATAAGCTGAGTCGTGAAGAAGAAAATATTTTAAAATTTCTTCAGCCTGAAGCGAAAAATACTCTTGAAACAATTAAAGAAAAAATAAAAGATTCCGTTGAAGAACTTACTCAGGAAGAACTTCTGCTTATTTTTCAATGGTTTCATAAAGTATACTCTTCAGATCACGAAGAAACCAAAACACAGCTTTTCATCAATGGTATTGATCTTTTTTATGAAATTCCTACAAACGTTCATGCCGAAAATTTTCTTCAGATTCTTTCAGATTATGAAAAACTGCTGAAACAGGATATGAATTATATTGTTGATTCTAAAAACTTCAATCAGTTTTTGATCTACGGAATATTTCTGACAGAAATGATCAACAGAAAACAGCATCCTGATAATATCCTTTGTGAATATCTGAAACCGGATAACCAGTCTTTGTACCTCCTGGCAGAAGACCAATGTGGTTTGAAAGATTTTGATCCCAACATCATTCCGAATCTACAGCATTATTTTGCAGACCTGTATGATCTTACCAAGTTTTACAAGGGATCTATCATCAAGCTTGAGCAGGAATAGAAAAATATTTGCAACTCATGTAACATCTTGCATTCAATAATTGTCTTTTATACATAACCAAATAACTGCAGCTCAAAATACAGTAAAAATAATTATTGAACCAGGATAAAAACTATAACACAGCCGGCAGTCTCCTTTTACGATGTGAAGCTGCTGGCTTTTTTTATTATTTTACCAACGAATGTCTGTGACTAAGAAAATAATACATCATTCCTCCTGCAAAATAAGCC
This sequence comes from Chryseobacterium indologenes, assembly GCF_002025665.1. GTDB lineage: Bacteria > Bacteroidota > Bacteroidia > Flavobacteriales > Weeksellaceae > Chryseobacterium > Chryseobacterium metallicongregator. The sequence continues at coordinate 4,102,467 of NZ_CP018786.1, forward strand.
AGCACATCAAAAAAATCTGCAGTAAAATGGTTAGAAAGTTTCGGACAGATCACTTCAAATAAAAAAGAGATATACAGCACTGAGGTCAATACAAACTTCAAATCAGGTTTCCATTGATATCCAAGAATCCCATTCATTATATATTCTATCAGATAACAATACATGGGAATTGTAATACAATCTGTGAAATGATTATTGATAATGGGAATAATAATTTCGTTTCTTCTCAGCAGAATAATGAGTCCCCATACTATCATTCCCAGCAGGAACCAAAATGAAATTCTTTTTTTCATCACATATGCAAAGCAGCCATTATCACCCCAAGAATCACCTGCAATATTTTTGATATAACTTCCTGAGGATCTGTTTTGCTTTCTTGATCAGTATTTTCTGTTGATTCATAATTGAATTTCTGTTTACCTTCCATTGTCCTAAGATTTGATACTGCAAAGATATTAAATTAGAACAATTGTTCTAATTTTAAAAATATGATTTATATACACTCTGATATTCTTATCTTTGGGTTATGAAGACCAAGGATAAAATTCTGTCTAAAGCACTGGAATTATTTAATGATAAAGGGTACAACAATATTACCACAAGACATATTGCGGCTGAAATTCATATCAGTGCAGGAAATCTACATTATCATTTCAAGCACTCGGAAGACATCATTACAATCCTTTTCTCAGAGCTTACCCTGAAAATGGATGAGCTGCTGAACCAGATGAAAAAAAAGGAAAATAAAAGTCTGGAAGATCTTTACCAGTTTACCTATTCTACCTGTGAAATTTTTTATTCTTACCGTTTTATATTTATCAATTTTATAGATATTCTGAATCGGAATCCTGACATCAAAACCAATTATGAAGGGATTAATTTCAGCAGAAAAGAGGAATTTCAAATGATCTTTTCAGATCTTCAGAAGAACAATATATTTCTGAAAGATGTACCTCATTTTATTATAGATGGCCTTGTTGAGCAGATTTTCATCATTGCCGACAACTGGCTTACCCATAACAGGCTTATTTTGAAACTCAATCCAAAAGAAGCCATTCAGCATTATACGCTGTTACAAATGAATCTTTTCTATCCGCTTCTCAATAAAAAACAGCAAAAGCTTTATGAACAGCAATACATCAGATAATCATATCATCATCAGAAAAGGAATTTACGATGATCTTCCGGTAATGCTGCAGCTGTTTACTGCAACAATAGATGAAGTGTGTAAAAAAGACTATGATCTTCAACAACTTGAAGCCTGGAAATCCGGTACCGAAAATAGAGAAAGATGGGTGAAAGTCATTACAGAGCAATATGTTTTGGTTGCTGTCACGGAGAATAAAATAGCAGGTTTCTGTACGCTCGATCAGGGAAATTATATTGATCTGCTTTTTGTACACAAAGATTTTCAGCACAGAGGAATTGCAACCCTTCTTTATCAACAAATTGAAAAAGAAGCTTTATTGAAAAAGAAGAAAGAACTTACTGCAGATGTAAGCAAAACAGCCAAATCATTTTTTGAAAAATCAGGTTTTAAGGTTATCCAGGAGCAGGCTGTCTACGTAAAAGGAGTTGCCATAACCAATTATAAAATGGTAAAAAACCTCATCTATTAACTTTCAGGATTATGGAATTACGTTCAGAATATAACGAGTACAGAATTTCAGTTCCACAGGAATTTGAAAATGTATTTACTCATTTCTATTTTGCTGAAAATACTTCTGAATCCTCAATGACTAAAACCCTTCTGCCTACTTATCAGACCATTCTCTTATTTTGTTTTGGGGAAAATGCTACCATGTCTACCCGGGAAAAGACCATCATAAATGTAGATAAATGTATGGTGTTCGGACCAGTGAGACAAGCCTTTGAATATACACTTCCCGCTGGCTGCTCTATCCTGGTTGCTAATTTTAAAGATGATGCGTTTTTCCGATTTTTTGGAAAAATATCCATTCAACAGTCGGTAAGGCATCCTGATGAATTATTGAAAGATAATTGTTTTACTGACCTTTGGCATCAGCTTACCCGATTAGATCCAGTCACAAAACAGGTAGATCACATTCTTGAATTCTGCAAACCTTATTTGCAGGATAGGGATATTACCAGCCAGCTTTTGAGCAGTTTTGAGAACGATCTTTTAAATCCCGTTAAAGTCATTGCAGAGCAGGCTCAACAGACGGAAAGAAACATACAGCGAAAGCAGAAAGAACAGTTTGGCTATTCTTTAAAAGAACTTAACCGTTACAACCGCTTTTTAAAAGCAATACAACTCATCGAAAAAGAAACTGAAAAACAAAATCAGGTCAAATGGTTTACCATCATTGATGAGTGTGGTTATTACGATCAAAGCCAGCTTATCCATGATTTTAAGCATTTTATCAACATTTCACCGTCTCAGTATTTAAAGTTCCAGCAGGAGATCTGCAACCCAAAATCGAAATAATCTGTTTCGTTTTCTTACAATTTTTGAGAAGTACGTCGTACTACTTTTGTCTCATTAATCTTAACAATCAAAACAATGAGACATTTAATCATTTACGCGCACCCCAATGAAAACAGTTTAAATCATCATCTTTTAAACACTGTTGTGGAAACCCTTCAATCTCACAACGAGGAAATTATCGTGAGAGATCTTTACAAAATCGGTTTCGATCCTGCTCTTTCTTTGAATGATATGCAGGGACAACGGATGGGAAAAGTATCAGATGATATAAAAACCGAACAGGATCATATTTCATGGGCAGAACAGATTACTTTTATTTATCCTATCTGGTGGACAGGCCTTCCCGCTATGATGAAAGGATATATAGACCGTGTTTTTAGTTATGGTTTTGCTTACCGCTATGATCAGGGTATACAGAAAGGGCTTCTGAAAGATAAAAAAGCTGTTATCATCAACACCCATGGAAAATCTCATGAGGAATATGAAAAAATGGGAATGGATAAAGCGCTTACCCTAACTTCCGACCATGGCATTTTCATTTATTCCGGACTGGAAATTATCAGACATTTATTTTTTGATAAAGCAGATAAAGCTTCTCCCGAAGATCTGGAAATCTGGAAAGATCAGATTAAAAATTTATACACTGAACATGTATTTAATTATTAATTTTTTTCTATGAAAACACTTATTGAAAAATAGAGAAACAACGCTATTTTACGGACTTCCTATCAAGTAACAAAGAAAATAATAAAATACAGTTTTTACATCTTTATCCTGTATTTTATTATTAAAGGATTTATGGCATGAAATTAGCTTCAAAAACCGCAAGTAAAATTGTTTTGAACCATTATTTTAAGCCATTAAGATTGATGGATGGTTAAGTTTTTCTTTTAAAACAAATCTTGTTATAACCCTACAATGCATCTTAATGGTTTAAATATTGGATCTCCAGGAAACTCCTGTATTTTTTGCATCACAATGAAACATCTGAACAGTATATTACGTCTTCCATTCTTCAGTGAATATTATACTCCGGGCTATCGTTCGGGAAGACTTTCTATATTTGTAATCCAATAAAATAATCTAACGTATATATAGAGCCCGGACAGTACCTGTCCGGGCTTTTTCATTTTAAAACTATTCAAACATGATTCATCCATTACAAGAAAATGTGGCTATCATCCTGCCTGAAAACGGTTTGGAAGAAAAATTGGCTCAAGCCGAAAGAGAAAACAGAAAACTTTCCATCAAACTGGGATTTGATCCTACCGCTCCGGATCTGCATCTGGGACATGCGGTAGTCTTAAAAAAACTGAAACAGTTTCAGGATCTGGGCCATCAGATCATTATTGTCGTGGGAAGCTTTACGGCAAGAATTGGCGATCCCACCGGAAAAAATAAAGCCAGAAAACCTTTAAGCACTGAAGATGTTCAGCATAATGCCCAGACTTATATCAATCAGCTTTCAAAGGTAATTGATGTACAGAAGACAAAGATTGTTTTCAATTCTGACTGGCTGGACACCTTGAACTTTTCTGAGGTAATTCAGCTGCTTTCAAAAGTGACTGTTGCCCAATTGATGCACCGCAATGATTTCAATAAAAGATTCACAGAAAATATACCTATTGCCATGCATGAACTGGTTTACCCGATTCTTCAAGGCTTTGATTCTGTAAAAATAGAGTGTGATATTGAAATGGGTGGTACAGATCAGCTCTTCAACTGTACCATGGGAAGGCAGCTTCAGGAAGTACATCAAATGCCTGCTCAGATTGTGATATGTATGCCTTTACTAAGAGGGCTTGACGGAAAGGAAAAAATGAGCAAATCCCTGAACAATATTATCGGATTGACTGACGAACCTAATGAAATGTTTGGAAAAACCATGTCTATTCCGGATGCTTTGATTGAAGAATTTATCAACCTGACTACCGATTTTTCTATTGAAGAAAAAACAACGCTTCTTTCCAGAATACAAGAAGGTGAAAATCCAATGAATATTAAGAAGCTGATTGCAAAGAATATTATCAGTCAATACCACGATACTGCTTGGGCTGAAAGTGCGGAACAGTTCTTTATCAATCAGTTTCAGAATAAAAATTTTGAAGAGAAAGTATACGAACCTGTTGCGATCAGTTCATTGAAAAGGACTGAAAATAGCATATCACTTATTGAGCTTTGCCATCAGCTTAAAAAAGACCTTAGCAAATCGGCAATCAGGAGATTAATTGAGGATGGAGGAGTTCAGATCAATACAGTCAAAATAACGGACTCAAATGAAGAAATGGAGGTGATCCCTCAAACGAAAATAAAAATCGGGAAAAGGGGCTTTTTTGAATTAGTATAAGGATGGAGGATGGGAGCTGGAGGATGGAAGTTTTGTCACACGATAAACTTATTAAGTTTTTTGATTGAGATATTTTTTAAAAGAACTTTTTAAATTAAAAGACAAAAGTGTTCTTGACAACACAAAAATAACTTCCAGCTTCCCTCCTCCATCTTCCATCTCTCAGCTTATTTCAATATCTTCGTTCCACTAAAAACTATTTCCAATGAGCTACATCATGGTTGACATAGAGTCGGACGGTCCTATTCCCGGAGATTTTTCAATGATCTGCTTCGGAGCAGTACTCGTAAATGAGGAACTGGACACTACTTTTTATGGAAAATTAAAGCCTGTTTCTGAAAAGTTCAACCCTGATGCTTTAGCCGTTTCGGGCTTCAGCAGAGAAGAAACAATGAGTTTTGATGATCCCGAGAAAGTAATGTTTTCTTTTGAAGAGTGGATTAAAACCCATTCCAAAGGAAGGCCCATATTTATCAGTGATAATAACGGTTTCGACTGGATGTTTATCTGCTGGTATTTTCATCATTTTATCGGAAGGAATCCTTTTGGCTTTTCTTCCCGAAGACTTTCTGACCTGTATTGTGGTTTGGAAAAAGATACTTTTGCCCAATGGAAGCATCTCCGCAAGACGGAACACACGCACAATCCGGTTGACGATGCCAGAGGAAATGCCGAAGTTTTATTGTACATGAAAGAAGAAATGGGACTAAAAATTGCATTAAAGTAAGAACTCTAATTTTTTATTTTCAAATATGAATCCTGATCTGCATTACAAACAAGCTGATGAAACAGATATTGATTTTCTTCTTAATCTCAGAATGAAAACCATGAATCCTCATTATGAAACTTCGGGGCTTTCTACTGACAGAGAAACAACTCTTCAAAGAGTTCTGTATCAGTTTGAAAAAGCTAATATTATTTTTTTAGATAACCAACCCATCGGACTGTTAAAAGTAAACCGAACATTTACCAATATTGAGGTACTGCAGCTTCAGATAGATCCCAGCCAGCAAGGTAAAGGACTTGGGAAAAGGATTTTGTCTGATATCCTGGAGGAAGCTTCATTAGCAGGAAAAACAGTTTCATTAAGTGTCTTAAAAACCAATAAGGCCCAGCATCTTTATAAAAGTCTTGGTTTCAGAACCGTAGATGAAGATCAGTATTCTTACTTTATGGAAACGGAAAGACAGTAAATTGAATTTATTCAGGTTTCGGCTAAGGCCGTTGAATTCTTCCTTTGATTAAAATGGGCTAAAGTCCGTTTCTGTTGAATCATAATATGAATTAACTTTATAACAATCTGAAGCAAAAATCAATCAGTCTTTTGTTCTATATTTTGTGACAGGCTGACCATAATTCAGGTACTTATTATATACTATTTCGGGTGTATCGGATATAAAAAATTCCTGATCATAGTGAAAAAACGCACATTCTCTGTTACTTATATCTATTGTTAATACTCAATAGATACAGCATTTTATTTCCATCACCTTTTCCGCATTCTAAACCTGTATATCTTTGAACCGTTTCAAAAGACCGGTCATTGTGAACTTAATCATTATAAATGATTTAAACCTTTAAAGAATACTAACAATCAAATTAAAAAAGAATGCAGACAAATTTACTTTTTCAAAGGATTTTAATAATTTCCTGTATCATTTTCTGTTTAAAAAGTTTTGGTAAAACAATTGTATTGAATATCAACAATGGCAATCCTGACGGTTCTCTGTATCAGATGAATGAAAATGTAGTTATTGGAGATAAAATACGATTCACCAACAATTTAAATTACACGATTAGTCAACAAAACAGCAGCTTTATAAGTGGTCCCGAAGGCAATATTGCAATCAATATCCAGCCCGGAGCATATTATGAGCTGGAACTGACCTCAGAGACCCAGACCATGTTTACTTTTGTCCATATGAATATGCCTCAGAATAAATATTATAACAGCAGAATAAATTTAACATTTGCTGCTTTAGGGGTAAATGAGCGATCAGCAAAAGACCATGGAATGAAGGCATTTCCTAATCCATCCCGTGATATAATGCATATAACATCGGAAGAGAATATAGAAGAGATTACTCTTTTTGATGCCAGTGGAAAATTACTGTTCACTAAAAAAATAATCAATACAAAAAATAATTTCAAAGAAAATATCAATATGTCTTTTTATGTAAAAGGCAGGTACTTTCTGAAGGTAAAAAATTCTGACGACACTTACTCTACCATTCATGTGATCAAAGAATAAAAATCTGATTAAGAAATTCTCATAATTAGTTTTAATTTTTTTCTTCCGGCAATTGTTTTCAGACTTCATTCAAAAGCCGGAAGAATTTCCCATAGTTGCAAAAAATACAATATGTTTTTCATCCTTTTTCCTGACATAGAGGAAGTACTGATATGGCTTATTAAGAAAAGTATTCCTCTTCACCATCATATCCAATCATTACTTTCACAATTTAAGCTATATTTTGCACTCTTAAAAATAGGCGTCCTTATTGTGGATAAAACTTATATCCACAGGACAATTTGATTGATAACAACTTATAACTGATTGGCCATTGTTACATACATGAGCCTTCCCCCTTCTTCCGCAGACAACAGTATTTTTTTTCCATCAGTGAGCTCTACCATAGAACCTGGCGGAATCTCTTTCTGTTCTGTGACATCTTTCATTCCGGATAACCCCTGATTCACAAGAACCCATTTCCCTTGATGGAAGGTAAAATATCCTACCGGCATTTTATCCTGCATCGTCAGATTTTCATTTCTTATCACTTTTCGGGAAACATGCCATTTGAACAGATACTGATTATGATATACCATTAATCTGTGATTTTCCGGCTTCCATACCTCATCATCAAATCTGAAATACAGATCTAATACCGGAAGTGTTCCCTGATGTGGTGTTCCACAGAACGGGCATTTTGGATTGCTGGTATTATCAAAGACATACCATTTTTCTGTACAGCCGGAATTCTGGCAAGGCTGTATCAGATCTACAGTTTTCAGTAATGCGGTTTCCCATTCATTGGCCGTGGGACGTCTGATGGGATCATGTAATCCGTCTATGAATGTTTTTCTGAACAATTCCGAAATATAAGGACCTGTAATGGTGTACGGAATCTTTTGAGGATCTCCCCAGAATGCATCCCATTTTCTGAGATGATCTGATTTTACATGGTTGGAATTATTTTCCGGATGTTCTACAAACATGGCTTTTTCTCCCATGGATAAAATTTCATCCTGTTCAGAATCTAAATCCCAGATTTTTCCTCCACGCAGCGGATGTCTTCTCAGCAGATACATATAAATCAGAACAGCAAGGGCATGTAGATCTGTTTTTTGATTGGGTAAATGTCTTTCCGGATCCTGAAGCTTCAAATGTTGGGTTTTCAACACTTCGGGTGCAATGAAATCTGCAGTTCCTATAACTTCCGGTGGAAAGAGTTTGGGAACCACAAGACCGTCAATATCGATGATACAGGCAGATTTTGTCACAGGATCTACCAGAATATTGTTATAAGACAAATCGGAGTGAGCCAACCCCATCTGATGGAGCTTTTTCACGCCTCTGCTGATATTAACTGCAATCTGGAAATAGCTCAGCCAATCTCCCAATTCTGACTGATCCAATCTCAACGGATATTGCTGATTTCTGAACATGGGAGCGGTAAACCATTTACCCACTTTATCCTGTCCCTGGATGTTATCTGAACCAATATAGCCTTTCGCAAAATAAAATTTATTGTGATAAACAGGAACTACAATTCCTGTGAGTTTATTTCTTTCAACGATATCATAAGGCCATCTGAATATTTCGTTCAGAAAATATTCAGAAGTATTGCCACTCTGTATACTTTGCAGATAAGTAGAAACAATCCTCATGATTCTTTCCTTCTGTCCTTCATCCAGCGGATTTCGGTAGAAAGCGACTACATAGTTTTTATCGGGTGAAAAATAAACATCTTTCATTCCGCCTCTGATAGGGTTTTCATCTACATATTCATACGATTTGGCTGTATCCAGAACAGAAACAACTTTAATGGTCTTTTTCATGGTATTAATAGATTATGGCCAATGTACGATCATCATGATTTCCTCTGCTCCAGAAATCGCTCCAGATTAAAAGTTCTTCATCAATTTTTTCATCGTTGATAAAATCGGCTTTCGTCCGGTCATCATTATTTCCGGCAAGATCTTCAAAAAGTGCTTTCCAGCTTTCTGTATCTTCCAGTTTATTTTCTGTGGTAAATTTAGGATCATAAATACCGTCTGTCATCAGCACGAGATAGGAAAAATCTTCTACACAGGTGATCTGAAAACGGGAAACCATTCTATCATTAAAAATTTCTTTCATAGTGATAAATCGTGTACCACCACCAAACTCTCCCACATCCATTCGGTTTAAAAGTTTTACTTCAGAAAAGTCTGTATTAATCAGATTGATCGGACAGTCACCCACTCCAAAGCTCAGAATAACATATCCGAAACTGAACTTTTTAAGCAAAATAAAAATAAGTGTAGCGTGCAGATCATTCACTGAAAGGGCATTTTCTGCTGCTGTTTTTTCTAATATGTGATGAACATGTGAAACACTTTCCGATAAAATATTGATAATACTCTGTTTCGCTTCAAGCTGTTCCTGATCAGAAGGCTGAATGGTGTACAGAGTGTTGATCTTATTTTCAATCTGTTTTAAAATTTCCTGTGAGTTGAAAAACTGGTTGATCGTTGTGGTTGCCAGTCTTGAACCTTCTCTGGCAGCTTTTGCTGAACCTGCTCCATCTGAAACAGAAATAATATTCCAGCCGTCGGGAATCGTATTTACGGCGAAATCATCTTCACGAAATTTACCTTCATGAGCGTGGGAACGTCCTCTTTTGGAGGCTACAACAATTTTTTTGTCTGAAAAAGAGCCTTTGTATGAATCTTCTTCCGATTTATAAAAAGCAGCGTTCATATCACTTGGAATATTCTTCCATAAATCTTTGGGATCTGCGTTGACAAGCAGCTGTATTTTCTTAGTTTCAAGCTGATCCTGATCATAAATGTGATAAAACTGAACATGCAGATGGTACATATTATTTGTTACCGGAGTTCCTGAAATTGTATTGTTTTCAAAAGTAAGTCCTGTTTCTTCCAGGTTTCCGATATTCTGAATCTTGATGTTGGGAAACTCTTCCATATCGAAACTGAATTCATAGAACTGTTTGACACTAGCATTTTTCAACACCCAATGAACGTCTTTGAATTCTTCTTTTTCTTTATAGATAAGAGACTGCGTCATACTTTTTGGTTTGGATTCGTCAGCTGACTTCCTGAAAAACTTACCCATCATTAGCCCAGAGTTCTGTTAATATCAAACCCTCCACCGGAAAATCCGTAATAATCGGAAGTTCCACACCATGGACATTTACTGTATCCTTCTCCCCTCAGGCAGTGAATACCTCCGCACGAGCAGGTAGCTAATGCAATGGGATTGGCACAGTGAGGGCATGAAGTTCCGCCATCCAGTTCTTCGATATTGATTTTAAGATGAGTTTTCTGATTGGAAGAAAGTCTGTAGTAAGCCTTTTCATCAATTTTATAAGCCCCGTCCAATCTGTAATATCTTGTAGCCATTCCCGGTATGCTGGATTCTGCAAATGCTTTTTTAAATTTCATCAGATAAAGCTTTTCCGTTTCCTGACATTTTCCGTTCAGTACAACAAAGTTATTATCCGGAAATCTCTGTTCCATCTCTGGATCTACTTTCTCCAGAATAAGAGAATCAATTTTGGATAGATTAATTCCTTCTTTTTTTGCTTCTGTTACGCTCTGACTGGTAGTTTTAATAGAATCCGTTACCCATTTGAAAAACTCTTTGTAAGAATTCTCATCAGAATTATTGAACAGTAAAACATTGTCTGCCAAAGAACCGAGAAGTTTATAATTGGTATTTTCTCCGATAGAAACGGCAATAGTGTTAGATTTTCCGTTGTATTTGGTAGTCCATCTTTCAATGGCTTTGGTGGCATCATCCGTGGGAACTCCGTCTGTAAAAAGGAAGACGATAGGTTTCCAGTCGCCTTTTCTTTCATACGTTGTTTTTACAATATCCCTGTCGATACAATCCATCACTTTAATTAATCCCTGAGAAAGTGATGTCCCGCTTCCAATAGGAATTTTAGGTGGATAAAAACTGATAATATCCTGCATCGGAGTAATCACTTCAGCTTCTCCTGCAAAACCTATCACAGAAATGTAAACGGTTTCAAGTGAATAAGGATCTTTTTTTAATTCCCTGATGATATTGGCGATACCTTCCTGTACCTGCTCAATAGGCTCTCCTACCATAGATTCGGAGATATCTACTAAAAAATAAATAGGCAGTCTTCTCATGGTGTAAAGACAATTTTTTAAATAATAATATTAAGCTCTGATGGTGGCGGAGGTAATGTGATATTTTCTCCCGTATTCTGTGATTGTCCTCCCTGAGTAATGGAAGAACTCACCCATTTGAAAAAAGAAGAAAGGGTAATGGCATCTGTAGTATCCAGTTTTACTACATGATCGGTCAGTTCTTTCAAAAACTGTTCATCCGCTTTCGGTCCTGCCGCACATCCTACGATGGCACCAAATTCCAGTCCTCTGATTACAGGGATCATCTGCCTGTACTTCTGAATATCTGACGGTTTTCCATCTGTAAATATAAACAGTAACGGCTGCCAGTCTCCTTTTGCATCTGCCGATTCTTTCACAATTTCCCTCTGAACCAGTTCAGAAACCATTTCCAAAGCAGCTCCTGTATGCGTTGGGCCACTATCCGGACAAGTAATCTCCATTGGATAAAAACTTGCCAGATCTGTTAAGGGTATAATATTCTTAACATCTCTATCAAAGGTAATGACACTTAAATGCAAGCTGTCCATCGCCTGCGGATCCGCACGAAGCATACTGATGAGGCCATTGAAACCATTGTTCAGTGCCTGAATAGGTTCTCCGTTCATAGACCCCGAAGTATCTAATAAAAAATAAGCTAATAATCTCCTGCTCATTATAGACAAGTATTAATTCTGAAGCCGGTGAAGGGAGTCGGAGACTTCCTAGCCGGCTTTTATGTGAGTTGAAAAAAATTGAAAATCTAGTTGGAATAAGCGTATTGCTGTCTCAGAATATCAATAAAATTATCTGTATTATGCGGTTCTCCCACAGCACGGAATTTCCAATCACCATTATGACGGTATGCTTCTGCAAAAACCATTGCACATTTACCATTCATACTTGAGTCACCGGAAAGGCTGTATTTTGTTATTTCTTTTCCTGAAGCATCTACTGCACGGATAAATGCATTTTCGATCATTCCGAAGTGCTGATTATTAGTTCTTCCCTGATAAATGGTAACAATGAACACAATCTTCTGATAGCTTTGATCCAGCTGATCCAGTCTTACAATAATCTGCTCATCATCTCCATCACCTGCTCCGGTTCTATTATCTCCTGTAAGCCATACATTTCCGCTTGGATGCTGCATAGAATTGAAGAAAACCACATCTCCCTGGTAAAGCCCCATCTGTCTTCCGTCATTGGTCTGTACCGTTCTTCCAAGATTAGCTACTTTTCCGTTGCCATCTAAAAGAAATGCTACTGCATCAAGATCATATTCTGCTTCCTTGCTGAACAGTTTACCGAAGAATCCGCTGCTTTGTTTTCTTACATCCCATCCTAAACCGATGGTTACTTTTGAAAGATCATAAACGCTTTCTCCGCGGTCATTCTTTCTTAAATCTATCGTTTGTCCTTTCTGTAAATTAATTGCCATAGTTATAGTTTTTGTGTATTTGATGATTTATTTGATGATTTGTCCTTTGTAGTATTTTTCGAGGAAGAAGCCTAAATCTGCTCTGTATCCTATTCCTGAAGCTTCAAATTTCCAGCTTCCGTTTCTTTTGTACAGTCTTCCGAATTCTACTCCGGTTTCAATAGAGAAATCTTCATCCAGTTCATATTTTGCAATCTCCTGGTTGGAATGATTGTCTACCACTCTGATATAAGAGTTTCGTACCTGTCCGAAATTCTGTCTTCTTCTTTCAAAATCTTCAATCGTTACCACGAAAAGAATCTCTTCCACTCTTGAGTCTACTTTATCAAGATCTATAATAATAGCTTCATCATCGTCACCATCACTGTTTTTACCACTCGGGTCATCTCCTGTGTGGGTAAGAGCTCCATCCGGAGAATTCAGGTTATTGTAAAAAACAAAGTATTCTTCACTTACTAATTTTCTGTCAGAATCAATCATGATTGCAGAAGCATCCAGGTCAAAGTCGTAGCCGGTTCCTTCATTCGGATCCCAACCTAATCCAATCGTCATTTTCGTCAATCCTATCTCGATCTTTTGTCCTTTCTGTAGATTAATTGCCATAGTGTTTTATATTATGATTATTTTTTGCATTAAGATAGAAGTGATTTACGAATTGACCAAATTTATTGATGAAAAAATGTTCTATACCGCTTAATTTTAAACTCTTTAAGTCACAAAATAGTCATAAAAAAAGGTCCAATTAAAAAATTGAACCTTGTATAGTATACCATGTATATTGAATTAATTTTCAAATTCTTTATCTGAAACAGCATTGTTTCTTGCTTTTGCGAGCATAGGAATGGAAATTAATCCCATCACCAGCATAATGACAATCTGCAGCGGTAAAGAAATAAAAGAATAAGTAAGCCCCATTTCCCCTCCGAAATCTGCACTTTTTCCTACTGAGATGAAAAGAGCCATGAAACCATACTTCATAGCCAGGTTATACGCTCCGATTCCTCCACTGGCAGGAATAATCATTCCCAGTGTTCCCACTACAATAATGAAGAAACCGTCTGCAAAAGTAAATGCTGAGGTTTCAGGAAGGGCAAAGCAAACAAGATACGCGGCTAAATAATAGCAAATCCAGATTCCTAATGTATACAGAATGAATTTTCCTTTTTCTTTTAATTTAAAGATGGAAGTTAACCCCTGAAGAATTCCTTTTCCAAAATTGATAAGTTTCTCTTTTTTATATTTATAAAGAAGGCCTAAACCAATTAAAACCAATATTACAAGACCAATTTTAACGCATAAATAAAATGAATCAAAATCACTTATCCCCAATTTCATCATTTGCCTCTCAAAAAAATTAGGAACAAACTCTTCTTTTTCATCCTTCTTATCCATTACAAAATGATAGAAAGCAAGAATTGCATTAAATTTAAAAATCGCTGTTAGAAGTAAAAATCCCATCATACATATAAGATCTACTACTCTTTCCAAAATAATAGTCCCAATAGATTTATCCACTGGTACTTTTTCTACTCCATATAAAGCTGTAGCTCTTGCTACTTCACCACTTCTCGGAATGGTAAGGTTCATCAGATATCCAAATGATATGGACCAAAGGGCATTGGAGTTTGAAATATGGTGTCCCATAGGTTCCAGCATCAGATTCCAGCGGATAGCCCTAAACCAGTAAGCAAGAAGCCCAAACACGGATGCAAACAATACCCAAAGATAATTGGCCTTCGCCAGTGACTTCTGAATTACTTTAAAATCCAGCCCCCTTAGGGCAAGCCATAAAAAAAAGCCTGCAAAAGCAAGCGATATTACTATTGTAAGTATTGATTTTACAGGACTTTTTGATGTGTTTTCCATGTACTACGTAAGAAGGTTTGTTTTTTCATCCGGAAAAACGATCTTTGGCTGGAAGTCTTTAGCCTCCTCTGGAGTCATCTGAGCATAAGCAATAATAATGATAATATCATCTTTCTGTACTTTTCTTGCTGCAGGCCCGTTCAGACATACTTCTCCGGATTTTCTTTTCCCTTTGATCACGTAAGTATCAAAACGTTCTCCATTGTTCACATTGACAATATAGACCCTTTCTCCCACTACCAGACCGGCAGCTTCTATAAGATCTTCATCGATCGTTATACTCCCTATATAATTAAGGTCAGAGGCAGTTACTCTCACCCTATGAATCTTAGACTTGAAAACTTCTATTAACATGCTGCAAATTTATTAATAAAAATTAATAAAACAGGTCTTTATTATCATTTTAAAACTCCCACAAACACAGGGGTTTAATTTCACAAAACATAAGAAATTTAAAAATTACTTATAGATTTAACAATCATATGGTCAAAAAAATTAATTGTTTGTACACAATTTAGGATTTAATAAATACGAAAAATAATATTAACTTTTTGCTAAAGTCAATACACATAAGCATTTGGCATGATTTTAGTAACCTGTAACGTAGATTTTCTGTGAAAAGTGGAATTATCATATTTTAACTGATTTCAGTGAAAAGCAAAAAAATTTTACAAGTTTTAATAAAAAAATTGCACAATTAGAAAATAGTATTATATTTGCTATAATTACGAACTAACTTTAATATTAAAAATTATGAACAAGTCTGAATTAATCGACGCAATCGCAAAAGATGCAGGTATCACTAAAGTTGCAGCAAAAGCTGCTTTAGAATCTTTCATTGGTAACGTTACAACTACTTTAAAGAAAAAAGACGGAAAAGTTTCTTTAGTAGGTTTCGGTACTTTCTCAGTAGCTGAGAGAGCGGCTAGACAAGGTATTAACCCTGCAACTAAAAAACCAATCAAAATTGCTGCTAAAAAAGTTGCTAAATTCAAAGCTGGAGCTGATTTATCAAATGCAGTTTCAGGTGCTAAGAAAAAATAATCATTCAGATTACAAAAATTCAGGGCTGTTTCTTAGAAACAGCCTTTTTTATTTTAAATGATGATATAGAATTAAACCATTAAGAAGATTTAAGGGGGTAAGAATTATTAAGTTTTGGCTGAAGCCCCTATCATTAGGCATAATAAAAATAAGCAGGCTAAAGCCCGCTTCTATTGATATTATAAATTTTATATTTTCAAGTGGTTTGTCTCATATTAAAACCGCCACTTCTAACTTTCCCATTACGGAGCCAGTCTTGAAATTTTCCAGTCCAGATCTTCAAGCTGATAAATAATCCTGTCATGAAGACGATTGGGTCTTCCCTGCCAGAATTCAATTTCATAAGGTCTTGCCAGGTATCCGCCCCAATTGGCAGGTCTTGGCACTTCCGTATTTTCATACTCTTTTTCCAGTTCTTTTAATTTTTCTTCCAAAAACTCTTTGTTGGGGATCACCTGGCTTTGCGGAGAGACTACAGCTCCCAGCTGACTTCCTTTGGGTCTTGAATGAAAATAGCCATCACTCAGATTTTCTGCTACCTTTTCAAGATCCGCTTTGATAATAATCTGTCTTTCAAGATTAGGCCAGAAAAAATGCAGACAAGCTTTATGATTACTTTCTATTGCTTTTCCTTTTCTGCTGTTATAATTGGTATAAAAAATAAACCCTTCATGGGTATAGGCTTTAAGAAGTACCATTCTTGTTCTTGGACACCCATCTTCTTCTACTGTAGAAACCGCCATAGCATTAGCTTCTGAGATCATTGGACTCTCATTTGCTTCCAAAAACCAGTCTCTAAACTGCTCAATTGGATTTTGTTTTATCTCACTTTCAATAAGTTGGGATTTCTCGTACACTTTTCTTTTGTCGTGCAGGTTTTCCATAAATATTTTTTATTAAATTTGAGTATGAATCACTCATACAAAGGTAAAATATTAATCTCGACACCTGACATTTCCGGCGATATTTTTTCAAGATCGGTAGTATTGGTTATTGAACATAATGAAAGTGGTGCATTTGGTTTGATATTAAATAAAAAGAACAGCCAGATGAGTAGCAAGTTCAAAGATTTTTTTGACTTTAAGATTGAGGTATACGATGGAGGACCTGTAGAGAACGACAAGGTATTTTTCATTGTAAAAGGCAAAAGAGTTACAGAGATCTATACAGACATTACTGATGAATACTATCTTACAGAAGATATTGAACGTATTATTAATGGGGTTTTAAGCAGTGAACTGGATATTAACCATATCAAAATCTTTTCAGGATATTCCGGGTGGTCTCCTAATCAGCTGGATACAGAGGTTCAGAGGAAAATGTGGACGGTAGTGGATGTTTATAACCTTGATTATACGCTTCCAAACGATCAGACGCTTTGGAAGTCTATCATGCAGAATCTTGGAGGAGAATTTCTTCTCTGGGCCAACTCTCCTGAAGATATTTCACTAAACTAAAAGTATATTTTTCGTATCATACTGATAATTAACAAACTTTAAGATTCTTTTAACCAATTTTAAAGAAAGTTTTTCCGTTCTTTGGAAAACTAAAATCACTGATATGAAAGGTATTACATTACTTGCTTTATCAATATTTTCTACAGCTTTTTTATCATTTACTCCTATCAACAAAAAATACATTGTCATCGATGCCGGACATGGCGGAAATGATTTTGGGGCTATTCATGGTGAAATTCTGGAAAAAAATATTTCATTAAGTGTTGCTAAGGAAATACAGAAGATCAATGAAAGCCAGGATAAATATGAAGTTATTTTAACCAGGGATTCAGATAGTGCTCCTACTCTTGCCGAAAGAACAGATCTGATCAACAAGCTGAACCCTGAAATGGTGATTTCCCTTCACGTGAACAGTTCTCCTGAAAAAGAAAAATCCGACAACGGATTTGAAGTTTACGTTCAGAATTCTGATGTTTCAAAGGAATTGGCCGGAAAAATCTATAAGAAATTCAATGCCCGTAAAATATCGGAGAGTAATCTTCACATGCTAAGAGAAACCAAAGCACCAGCTGTATTGGTAGAACTTGGCTTCATTAATAATTCTGACAACAGGAATTATATTACCAGTGAAAAGGGGCAAAAAGAAATCGCACAAAAATTTGTTGAGATTATCAACGAATATTAAATAAAAAAAACAATTTCTGATTTACTCAGAATAAAACCCGGTAAAGGACTTCTGGAACTTTGTTGTTTACCGGGTTTGTCAATTTTTATGCATTAAAACTTTTCTTCCAGCTTTCTACCAGTTCTGAGAAACGGGAAGTTTCAAAAGTCTTGTTTCTTATCTTACCTACAGAAAACATACCTTTCTCGTCAGAAATCATTAAAATTTCTTCAGCTTTCTGAGATTCAAATGCGATAATCTCGTGTTCCTGGATATCAGCAAGGTTATTTTTATGTAAAAAAGTTACAAAGTTTTCCATCAAAGGAGAAATGTAAGCTCCTTCAGTCTGTTTTGGTACTTTAATCACGTCACCTTCTAAAA
This sequence comes from Chryseobacterium indologenes, assembly GCF_002025665.1. Classification (GTDB taxonomy): domain Bacteria; phylum Bacteroidota; class Bacteroidia; order Flavobacteriales; family Weeksellaceae; genus Chryseobacterium; species Chryseobacterium metallicongregator. The sequence goes on from NZ_CP018786.1 coordinate 4,120,482, forward strand.
AAAGAAGATTTCCGGTAGTGGTACGTGCTATTCTTTTGTTTGGATTAAGAAGAATCACGTCGTCAAGGTCATTTTCCTGGGCATAGATCACTCCATAAATATTTTCCGGACAATGAACTCTGATATTGCTCAAAAGGTTGTTATTAACGTTAATTTCTTTAATCAAATCCAATTCCAAAGGTCTTTGATGAACCGCAAGCACATCCTCCATTTCTATTACTTCGTAAAAATAGGAAACGGAAGATTTTGCCAATGTCACTCCATCATTATTTCTGAACACCTGGAAATTGATAATCCCGTTCTTTACTCCTTTACCTTCAATGATTTCTTTTTGAAAAAGAGTCTGGAAAAACTCCAGGGTGTAAGTTAAAGGAATATTGAGTCTCATCTTTCTCATGGAAGCCATCAGGAAAAAGTAGCATTCTTCGTCCATGATCAATCCACCATTTCTTACAAAGAAAGAAACCTTCACTGAGTCTCCCCAAAGAAAAGCTCTGTTCTTTACATTTAACTCGTCTGATGTAAAATATTGATTTTCCAATTTTTGATGTGATTTATTTACAAAAAAATAATGAACGATAAATCGTTCATCAGTTTTATCATTTCATATAGCCCGGTATTATGCCGCACCTAGTTTTATTCTCAGGTTTTCGATAAGATTTTCCCAATACATTGCATTTTCCTCTTCATCACCTTCTTCACAGAAATCTGTAATATTTAAAGCAAGATCTTCTGTAATATCATCAATTGTGATAGTCATTTCAAAGAAATTTTTTGTTCCTTCATCTTCTTCCCATCTGAAACGCACGAAACCTTCAGGCTTATATCTGATCAAAGTGGCCTTCTCAGCAGGTCCTCCACCCCAGCTAAAAAAGAAATCATCGCCTTTCTCTGTTACCTCATCCGCAAACCATTCAGACAATCCCTCTGCAGTCGCCAGATATTCATATAAAATCTCTGATAAACAGTGCATTGGAAATTCGTAATGGACTTTATGTTTCGCCATATAATCTTTGTTTTATCGTCCCGCAATATATAAATTAATTTTTTTATTACGCAAAAAAACAATTACTTTTTTATAGAATCTGTATGATATTTATCACTGGATTCAAATCCCTGTGATGTCAGGTTTTAAAGCTAAAAATTACCATGCAAAACATAAAAAAACCCCTCATTTACAGAGAGATTTTATCTTTAATTTTCATTCAGTATATCAAGAATAATCTGGCATCCTTCCCTGATTTCGTCCAAGGATAATGTAAGAGGCGGAGAGATCCTCAGGTATTCATTTCTGTACAACTGCCAGAAAACAATCAGCCCTCTTTCCATACATTTTTTAGCTACTTCCAGCGTGTATTCGGGAGTTCCTAAGTTCACGGCAAGCATCAACCCTTTACCGTTTATATTTTTGATTTTAGGATGAACCAAAAGTTCTCTGAACAACTTTTCTTTTTCCTCTACTTCATTCATCAAACCGCTTTCCAGAACTTCTTTTAATGTGGCATAACTTGCTGCTGCAATTAAAGGGTTACCTCCAAAAGTGGTAATATGACCAAGTTTTGGTGAATGTGAAAGGGTTTCCATGATTTCTCTGGAACTCATAAAAGCTCCCACAGGAACTCCTCCTCCCATTCCTTTTCCCATTACCAGAATATCAGGAACGATTCCAAAGTGCTCAAAAGAGAATAACTTTCCAGTTCTTCCGAATCCCGGTTGTATTTCATCTAAAATCAAAAGTGCTCCTACTTCTTCACATCTTCTTTTTAATTTGATCAGATAGTCGTTATTTGGAACCAGAAACCCTGCCGCTCCTTGAATGGTTTCAAGGATAACACAAGCCGTCTTCTCTGTAATCTTATCAAAGTGTTCTTCATTGTTAAATTCAATAAAAGAAACCATTGGTAATAAGGGACGGAATTCTCTCTTGTGAGTTTCATTTCCTGAAACACTCAAAGCCCCATGAGTATTTCCATGGTAAGAGTTTTTAAAGGAAACTATTTCTTCTCTTCCGGTATATCTTTTAGCCAGTTTTAAGCTTCCATCAATAGCTTCTGCACCACTATTCACAAGGTAAGTAACTTCCAGTGGATCCGGAGTAGCTTCTGCAAGCAGTCTGCATAATGCGATAGGTTTTTCCTGTGCATATTCTCCGTAAACCATTACGTGAAGATATTTATCGGTCTGCTCTTTAATAGCATTCACTATTTTAGGGTGCGAATGCCCCAAAGTATTGGCAGAAACTCCTGCTACAAAGTCAAGATATCTTTTTCCGTCTGTACCATAAATATAGCTTCCTACTGCTTTCTCTACTTCAAAACCAGCAGCAAACTTGGTGGTTTGAGCCTGATATATAAAAAAATCTTTATGCATTTCCATTGTCTCCAAAAATTTCAGCAAAGCTATAAAAGATTCATTAAACGCTGAAATTAATCCACAAAAAAGACCAGCGTTTACTGGTCTTTTATATTACTTTCTGGTTCGTTTAGGTTTTTTAGCTTCTTCTTTGGCTTTTTCGTCGTCAATTGCTTTCTGTGCTTTATCGAATAGCTCACTATCAGCTGTATATTGTATTTCTTCGTTATTCGGGCTATCTACAAGGATATCCTGCCATTTCCGGATTCTGTCTTTTGTATTCCAGTTGAAATCCGGGAATTTTCTTTTCGAAGGTTCTATCATACTCATCGGATAAGTATCTGAAGCAGCTCCAATACTACACGAAATAATCTGGAGTGCTCTTTCTTCAAACAATGCTCCGATAATTCCACAGGTAGAAAGCGTAATTCCTATTCTTTCCGGTTTCTTGGTTTCCTGATCAGTATCATCAACATAAACTATGGACTGGGCGTTTCCAACTACTCTTGCTTCTTTAATCGCATTGTTTTCATAATATACCGTCATGAATTTTCCTTTCACCTGATTGAATTCGTCTTTCAGCGTAAGTGAGTCTACTTTACTGATGGCAAAGGCATTCCCGATTACTTTTAGAGAGTCAATATCTTCTGTTTTGGTATTAAAGTAAGCTTCCACTTTATCTCCCGTAACCTGTTTTTCGCCGCTCCAAAGAATCGGGTTGGTATACATATGCATAATTCCGTCTGTTTCATTGAAGGCAATGGAATCTGCTCTTCCTTGTGCATTGGATTTAAAAATACGGGCTTTTTTGAAAGCTCTCAGATAGCTTTTTTTGACTTTGATATCTAATGTGTCCGGTCTTTGATAAGAGATAATTTTTTCTGCGGCAAAATAAATGGAATCCTTTTCCATTACTTTTACTGCGTAAGGATTTTTCGTCATCATTGCGGAGTCTTTTTTCTCAAAAATTTCTCCGTAACCTCCTTTTATATATCTTCTTTCGATAGGATCATCAAGGGTTACATTTCCTGTTGCTTTACCAAATCCTGAAATCTGATTATAGTACATATCATCACCGGTAAGGATTTTTTCATTATAATAGATCCTGGAGTTTTTGGTTAGAAAAGCCTCTTTGGAATCCATTCTATAAGTTCCTTTTTCCGTATAGATTCTGTTTCTTGGATTGGTTTTGCTGGTAATGGTTGTAGGACCAAGAAAATCAGCAATTTTTGTATTTTGATTCTGCTTGATGTTAGGTCCTTCTATGATATACTGAGGGGTTTCAATTTTTACATTTCCTGTAAGATCCACCACTCTTGTATTGAGAAAATAGGTTCCTACTTTGGCATAGGTTACATTCTGACCGTCAGAAATTGTCCCTCCCGTATTAAAATAAGCCTGATTAGCCAGCCTGTCATAATACAGAATATCTGTTTTTATGGTTTGTTTTGGATCAGTCAGAACCACATTTTTTCTGGCAACACCTTTCTGGGTATTGGCATCATATTCCATTTCTCCTGCCGTGATTACGGAACCATCGGTATTTTGAAGCCTTGTATTTCCGATCGCTTTTACAAAGTTCTCTTCATTATACAAAACGACTTCATCTGCTGTAAGAATAGAGCCTTGGTGTTCTATCTGAACATTTCCGGTAAAGTACTGATTCCCGTCGTATTTTTCAGGGCTTTTCTTGATCTCGTCCGCATGGATGATCTTTACTTTATCTTCAGGTCTCACCTGTTTAGGCTGAGCTGGTGAAGGAGCCTGCAAATAAGGGTCTCTCTTCACAGGTGTTTTATCCTGCGCAAAGTTGAGCGTAGAAATAAAGATTAACAGAAAAAGGGCTATTCTCATTAATTAGTCATTCTTAGTGCCATAGAAATATAGCGAATGAGAATCAATTTTTACGCCAAATGCTTCTTCAATGGCTTCTTTGATTCCTTGGATTCTTGGGTCACAGAATTCAATAATTTCTTCAATTTCTTTATCAGAGTCTTTTTTGTAGATCACCAGGTGGTCATGCTGTTTGTCAAAATAAGACTTTTCATAAGATGAAGAGGTCAATGTCTTTTCTCCGAACTGATGCTTACGGATTAAGCCTGCATCAAGGAAAATTTCAATCGTGTTGTAAATAGTTGCTTTGGAAACATGATATTTTTTCTGCATCATCAGAAGATACAGATCATCAACGTTAAAGTGATGATCCATATTATAAATCTCTTCCAATATCGTATATCTTTCAGGTGTGTTTCTGAACCCTTTTTCTAATAAGTAGTTTCTCAAAACATCCTTGATCAAAGCTATATTTTTTTCTTTTTGTATTGTATCCATTAAAAAAATTATCTACAAATTTATTGAATTTTATTTAAATAGATAGTATGGTTAAATACGAGTGGCTAGGAGTTGTGACGGAAATACCCGGACTGCTCGATCTTATTATCATAAACTGTTAATTCTGTAATCGGTGCAGATTCTACCTCTACATTATGTGAAGATACTCCCCAAGCCTTAAAGTCATCACTTCCGATATACTTCACAAAGTTGTAAATGTTAAGAGTAATCTTCTGTTTAACAGTTAAAAGAATATCGTTGATATAGGTGTTATCTATGATCACATATTTAAGATCCGGCGGTATATCATGAGCTCTTAAAGATGGGTGGCTGCTTCTTGAAGGAATGGTTCCGTCTGCCATTAAATCTTTAAGAACCATATTGAAATAATCGTTGATTCTTCGGTCTACTTTAAATCCTAAAAGGAAGTTGATTTTATATACGGTTCCCGGAAGAATCTCGTCTACGGTATATCTGAAAGTATATGGATCTTCCTGGTTTACGATGCTCAGGATGAAATAATGATCTGCTCTTTTCGGTTGTTTTTTGATGATGGAATAGATAATTTTGGATTCCACTTCATCATTTCTCTTGGCTCTGCTCAGATAAGCCAGATTGGTAGCATATTTCGGAATGGTTTCGTCCAGTTTCATGTCTTTAAGAATAGACACATATTTTTCTATTTTCACAAACTGGATAAATCTTGTTTTGATCAGTCTTCCGTTATACCATGCATACATAGAAACTCCGATAGAACCTGCCAATACAACAGTGATCCATCCACCTTCCATGAATTTGATGATGTTGGCACTGAAGAAACCTAATTCGATAGCCATATAAACCATTGCGAACACCAGAATCAAGACCTTGCTTACTCTGTGTTTCAGGAGCCAGAATACCAATAGAACTGTGGTCATCAACATCGTTACGGTAATGGAAAGTCCGTAAGCCGCTTCCATTTTTCCTGATTCTCTGAAATGCAGCACAACAATAATACAAAGGATAAGAAGTCCCCAGTTAATTCTTGGGATATACATCTGTCCTTTAACTCCGGAAGGATAATCAATTTTCTGATTAGGCCAAAGGTTAAGAGACATTGCTTCTGAGAATATGGTGAAAGAACCTGTAATTAATGCCTGGCTGGCAATAATTGCAGCAGCTGTTGCCAGAATTACTCCCGGAATGATCATCCACTCTTCCATAATTCCAAAGAAAGGATTCACTACAGAAAACCCAGGTTTGTTATAATTGGTTAAAAGCCACGCTCCTTGTCCAAGATAGTTAAGAATAAGCATAATCTTAACGAATGCCCAGCTTATTCTGATATTTTTAGCACCACAGTGTCCTAAATCAGAATACAGTGCTTCTGCTCCGGTTGTACAAAGGAAAACAGCTCCTAAGATCACAATAGCACTCGGAGAGTTCACAATAAGCTTGTAAGCATAATAAGGGTTGAAAGATCTTAAAATCTCAAAGTTTTCACTTAAATGCATTACACCTAAACCTCCTAATACCAGAAACCAAACTACCATTACAGGACCAAAAAATTTCCCGATAAAGCTGGTTCCAAACTGCTGCACCACAAAAATGGCAATCAGGATTCCAATGGTGATAGGTACAACAGGAGTGTGCGGGTTATAAATTTCAAGTCCTTCAATAGCTGACATTACCGTCAGTGATGGTGTAATGACTCCGTCTGCAATAAGGGCTGCAGCACCAATGATTGCAATGAGGTACAACCATCCTTTCTTAAGGTTTCTTACCAGTGAAAACAAAGCAAGAATACCACCTTCCCCTTTGTTATCTGCTCTCAAAGCAATGATCACATATTTTATTGTGGTCTGCAGGGTAAGGGTCCAAATAATACAGGAAAGAGCTCCTTCTATGTATTCATTGAAAGGCATATTGCTCCCTTGGGATCTTGCATTCACAATTGCTTTCATTACGTAAAGCGGAGAGGTACCAATATCTCCAAAAACAATTCCTAGAGACACTAAAACTCCTATGAAGGAAAGTTTCTTTATGTCGAAGTGGTAGCCATCTTCTGTAACTTCTGCCATATCAGCTTAATTTATTTTAAAGGCGCAAATTTATACTAATTTTATGACGTCAAGAATTTTTCTTCATGAATATAATAAATGAAAAAACTTCCTTTCGGAAGTTTTTCTCTATAACTATTTTACGTACATCGCTTTTTTGATTTCCTCTTTTACTTTTTCAAGTTTAGGGAACCATTCTGCAAATAATGCAGCAGAGTAAGGTGCAGGTGCATCAGGAGTAGTAATTCTCTTGATAGGAGCATCTAAATAATCAAATGCTTTTTGCTGTACCATATAAGTAATTTCAGAAGAAATAGAAGCAAATGGCCAAGCTTCTTCTAAAATAACCAATCTGTTTGTTTTCTTAACGGAAGCTAAAACAGTATCAAAATCCAGAGGACGAACTGTTCTAAGATCGATAACTTCTACAGAGATTCCTTCTTTCGCCATATCTTCAGCAGCCTGTAAAGCCAGCTTCATGATCTTACCGAAAGAAACTAAAGTAACGTCTGTACCTTCTCTCTTGATATCTGCTTTTCCTAATGGTAAGTAGTATTCTTCTTCAGGAATTTCCATTTTATCTCCATACATCTGCTCAGATTCCATGAAAATAACCGGATCATTATCCTGAATTGCAGTTTTCAACAACCCTTTCGCATCGTAAGGATTTGAAGGTACTACTACTTTAAGGCCGGGAATGTTTGCAAACCAGTTTTCAAAAGCCTGAGAATGGGTAGCACCTAATTGACCTGCAGAAGCTGTAGGACCACGGAAAACAATTGGGCAATTCCATTGTCCACCACTCATCTGACGGATTTTAGCCGCATTATTGATAATCTGATCAATTCCTACTAATGAGAAATTGAATGTCATATACTCTACAATTGGTCTGTTACCATTCATCGCAGCACCCACAGCAATTCCTGTAAAACCAAGTTCTGCAATTGGGGTATCGATTACTCTTTTAGGGCCAAACTCATCCAGCATTCCTTTTGAAGCCTTATAAGCACCATTGTATTCTGCCACTTCCTCCCCCATTAAAAAGATGGATTCGTCTTTACGCATTTCCTCGCTCATTGCCTGTGCAATTACCTCACGAAAAGTATATTCTGCCATATTTATTCGAAAAATTTAGACTACAAAAATAGTGTTTTTTTATTATACACATCATAAAAACGCTCTTCATTTCCATGAGAAGTCATAATATTAACTGTATTTAAAATTAATTTTCCTTCTTAAATGCTTCCTTTTTGTGGCTTTTTTATGTTCCGAAGAATTTTCACATAATTTTTATCCACAAAAAATGACATCCCATTTCTGAAATGTCATCTAAAATTCTATTTAAACTTATATTAATTAGCTTTCTCCCAAACCTGGGTTCTTCCTAATAAAGATAATCCTAAGTATCCTCTTACGTTTAGTTTATCACCGCTTCTTGTAATGGTACATTTATAAGTTTTTCCGGTTTTAGGATCAGTAATTGTTCCTCCGGTGAACTCATCGCCGTCTTTTTTCAATCCTCTGATGATCTCCAATCCTAAAATTGGTTTTCCCTTTCTGTCATCTTTACAAGCTGTACAGTTTGGATCAGCTGGTTTTATCAATAACTGAGAAACTTTTCCATAGTATTTCCCGTCTGATTTTTTGAATACCTCAACAATAGATTTTGCCTGTTTTGTCTCATCATCTATCGTTTTCCACTTACCTTCTATCTGTGCAAATGTAAGTACACCACATAAAGAAAGAGCGAACGTTAACAATATTTTTTTCATATTTCTTATAGTTTTAATTTTATACAATATTCTTATCTACGTATTGATAAAAATATAAATTAATTTTCAACGAACAAAAACTTTTATTATACAAAGCATAAAGAGCTAAAGAAAAACAGAAATGCTAATTCTCAGTTAAGCGTTTTTAATACAGTTTCCTGTTAATAACTCTATCCATATAATCCTGATACCAGGCCTTTGCAGTGTTCTTTCCTTGTTCTATTTCTGGATTTTTAACCTCATTCATAATATTTTTTTCAAGGCTAAGATCAGATTGAGCATAGACTCCGATGATTTCTTTTCCATCAAAGCGGTAAATATAATTTCCAATCATGAACTGATCCGTACTTCCATCTGAGTTGACGACAATGAAAGGATATTTTTTATCACTCACCAAACTTCTTCCCCAGCTTCGGATAGGTTTGTTATACCCGATAAGATCTGCCAGTGTAGGATAAATATCCGCCTGTTGTGCAATTTCCTGGCTAACACCTTTTAACTGATAGGCAGGATTCGGAGAATAGAAAACCAACGGAACGGCATAACGGTTCATGGCTCTTTCATATTCAGGATAATAGACCTGATTGGTATGATCTCCCGTGAAAACAAAGATGGTATTGTTGTACCAAGGTTGCTTTTTAGCCGTTTCAAAATATTTTTTGATCGCATAGTCTGTATACTGCATCGGCTCATGGATTTCAATTTTTCCTTTTTTAAATTTCCCATTATATTTTTCAGGGATCTTAAAAGGGTGATGAGATGATGCCGTAAATACAGTCGTCATAAAAGGTTGTTTCTTTCCTACATTCTTAGCGAAATACTGAAGAAAAGGTTCGTCCCAGATCGCCCACATTCCGTCAAAATCTTCATCATGATTGTATTCTGTTTTCCCGAAATAATGTTTAAATCCTAAGATATTTCCGAAACCAAGGAATCCCATAGAACCATTTGGGGCACCATGATAAAAAGATGTATCATAGCCAAGGTCATTACATACGGAAACAATAGACTGAATTTTCTGATTGGAATACGGAGATCCTGTAAATGCATCGGTAAGACTCGGAATTCCGGCCAACACACTGCTCATCCCATGAATAGACTGTCTTCCGTTTGCAAAAGTATTCGGAAAAATAAGACTTTGCCCAGCCAGACTATCCATAAACGGAGTGTAAGAAACGTAGTCTTTGATATTTTTATCTTTATTGAAAGCTCCCGAATATTCTCTTCCGAAAGATTCTACAATGAAAATAACAATATTGGGACGGTTCTCCACTTTTCTGTCGTATACTTTATAAGGCTGTACATAATCTTCAATATATTTTTCATCTACAAAATGAACTTCTTTAAAGTTATTGGTATTTAACGTCCTGAAAAAAGAGAATGTACTGTTGAGTACCATATTTCCCTGAAGTGGATTTGTCACAAAACGGGTTGCATCCACCATATTAATAGGTCTTGTACTATGTTTAAAATCGCCTCTGATTCCTCCTACAACCAACACCGCTGTAATACACAGTGTAAGAATGGAAGTGATAAAGTAAGGAAGCAGTTTCACAGGTTTTGTATCTTCTACTTTCACCCTTTTGTAAAGGAAAACCCATAAGATCATCAACACAACGTACCAAATTAGTACAAAAGGATGTTCTCCCACAGAGATCGTCAATGTTTTCGAAACATTGGATTCATGTTCTGCCACTTGAAATACTGCAGAAGTAAGCCTTGCCTGAGAAAATTTATAGTAAATAAAATCTCCGAAATTCATGGCATAAGCAATCCCGTTGGTAATGAAATACAGCCAGAAAAGAATCTTCTGAAAAACTTTCTTTGTATTGATGACCAATGGCAATAAACTCAAGAGGATAAATAACGCATTCACATATAAAATAGCCGTTGTATCGAAAGCTGTACCATGGAAAGCCAGCTTTATATATTCTGAAACAGAGTCAACTTTAATCAGATCTTTATTAAAATACCAGAATAAAAGCCTGGCTATCTGATAAAAAACATAGGCTAAAAAAATCCTGTAAACCAATGCCAGAACTTCCTGTTTTCTAAATCCTTTTAAAAATTTCATGGAGCAAATTTACATCAAAATCACTTTAATGCATTTTTTAGTTCAGATTATTTTGAGTTAGAATTTTTAAAAACTGTAATTTTGTGCTTATGGATTTTATAAAGAATAATCTGGCCAATGCCTTAACCCTGGCTAACTTATTTGCAGGTTGTGTAGGTGCAATACATTTAATTTTAGGAGATTATCAGACAACGGCAATCTGTCTTATCCTCTCTTCAATTTTTGATTTCTTTGACGGCTTTGTAGCCAGAGCTGTAAAATCAAACTCCAATCTGGGTCTTCAGCTGGATTCTCTTGCGGATATGGTGAGTTTTGGGGTAATTCCTGGACTTACGATGTATAAAGCACTCGAACCTTTTGGTACAGAACTGCTTGGAATGCATTTTCCGTTTGAGATCAAGTATCTGGGATTAATCGTTACCGTATTTTCCTGTCTGAGACTTGCCATTTTTAACCTGGATGAAGAGCAGCGTTATTATTTCAAAGGATTGAATACGCCTACCAACACCGTTTTACTGTTCGGTCTTTATTATGCCTTTAAAGAAACCGGAACTTTCAGCTTTCTGTTTGATAACGAATTGCTATTGGTTCTGCTGACTCTTCTTACGTCATGGCTTCTGATCAGCCCGATCAAGATGATGGCGATGAAATTTAAATCCAAACAATTAAAAGATAATTACCCTAAAGTTGTATTATTGGTGGGAGGAATTGCTATTCTTGCCTTATTCCAGATTGTTGGAATTCCAATGCTTGTTATTTATTATATATTGGTGTCTCTTATTTTTCAGGCACAATTAAAATAAACTCATTTAAATAAAACACGTTTCATATTATTAATAGTCAACATGAATTTAAAACTCCATAAACCACTTTGTATTTTTGATCTGGAAACCACAGGAACCAACATAGGAAAAGACAGAATTGTTGAAATCTGTATTTTAAAAGTAAATCCGGATGCTTCCAGAGAAAGCAAAACATGGCGTGTAAACCCGGAAATGCTTATTCCTAAGGAAAGCAGTGAGATCCACGGGATTTATGATGAAGATGTAAAAGATTCTCCTACCTTCAGAGACATTGCTTCTAAAGTAATGGAAATGATTACCGGCAGTGATTTGGGAGGATTTAATTCCAACCGATTTGATGTTCCGCTTTTGGCTGAAGAACTTTTAAGAGTAGGAATGGATTTTGATCTGAGTAAATTCAGACTGGTAGATGCACAGACTATTTTCCATAAAAAAGAGCCTAGAAACTTAGGTGCTGCTTACCAGTTCTACTGTGGAAAAACATTGGAAAATGCACACTCTGCAGAAGCTGATGTAATGGCAACATTTGAAGTTCTGGATGCTCAGGTTGGAAAATATGATGATATTCCGAATGAAATAGCACCGTTAAGTGAATTCACATTCCATAACAAGAATGCAGATCTTGCCGGATTCATTGGATATAATGAAAAAATGGAAGAAGTTTTCAACTTTGGAAAATATAAAGGTCAAGGGGTGAAAGCCGTATTCCAAAAAGATTTAGGATATTTCGGATGGCTTCAGAATGCTGATTTTCCGTTGTATACCAAAAAGGTTTTCACTAAGATTCAACTTTCAAGTAGATTTTAACTATGTCTGAACTGGTTCGTTTTAAATTTTATGAAACTGCCCTGGAAGCCAACAGGGACAAGCAGATACTGGCCGAAAATGGCATCAACAGTTTCATTGCAAATGAGCAACTGATCCAGTCGGATTGGCTTCTGTCACAGGCAGTAGGAGGTATACAGCTTCAGGTATTTGAAGAAGATGTGGAAAAAGCGAAGCAAATCCTGCAGGACTATAAAGACAATGAGCAATATTCATTGGAAGTGGAACACACTCTTGAAGAACCTGAGTTTGATTTTGTCTGTCCAAAATGTGGTTCCAACCATATTTACAGAGATGACAGTGCAACCAGCTTCTTTGGAATTTCATTTCTGACGAGTCACAAATTCAAATGTTATTATTGCGGAAATGAGTTTACGCATTAATATATTAGCAATTAATAGTATTTAAATGATCTACAAGATTACGTCGTTCCTTGCAATGACGAGATTAAAAAATATAATAAAAGAGTTATGAAAATAATCTGCATAGGAAGAAACTACAGTGAACACGCGAAAGAATTGGGAAATGAAATTCCTGAGAATCCTGTTATCTTTATGAAACCGGATACCGCTGTTTTAAAAGGAAATGATTTTTATATTCCTGAATTTTCCAATGATATTCACTACGAGCTTGAAGTGGTAATAAAAATTTCAAAAGGCGGAAAATACATTCAGAAAGAAACAGCACACAAACATTACGAAGAAATCGGTCTGGGAATAGATTTTACAGCCAGAGATCTTCAGAGCGAACTGAAATCAAAAGGGCTTCCATGGGAGCTTGCCAAAGGTTTCGATGGTTCGGCTGTGGTAAGCAGTTTCTTTAAAAAAGAGAACTTCAGCCTTGAGAACCTTCAGTTTTCATTATTAAAAAATAAAGAGAAGGTACAGGATGGCAATACGAAAGATATGATGTTCAACTTTGATGATATTGTAGCTTTTGCCTCTCAGTATTTTACTTTAAGAGTAGGTGACCTTATTTTCACAGGAACTCCAAAAGGGGTTGGAAAGGTAGAAGAAAATGATATTCTGGAAGCTTACCTTGAAGAGGAAAAAATCCTTGATATCCGAATATTATAAGTATTTAACATCAAAGTCTGACAAATTTTTCCTATCTTTAGGTAACAAAATTAGAGGTTATGATAAATATTGTATTACCCGTAGATTTTGGGGACAAGACAGACCAATTGGTAGACGGTGCCATAAAATTTGCAAAACAGCTTAACGGCAGAATTTACCTGATCCACGTAGCACCATCAGATATTGGCTTTGCCATTGGTGATATGGGATTTCAATATTTTCCTGAAGTGGAAGCCAACGAAATCAGAGAAGAGCTGGTGCAGCTTAATAAAATTGAGCAAAGAATCATCGGCCATGATATCGATTGTGAGCACCTTTTAAAACAGGGACTTGCCAAAGATATTATTCTGGAACATGCAAAGGCAAAAAATGCAGATTATATTGTGATGGGATCACATGGCAGAAGCGGAATTTATGATGTATTCGTGGGAAGCTTAACGAAAGGAATTACGAAAAGTTCAAGTATTCCTGTGCTGGTACTTCCAATTCACGACTAAGCAAAAGAAATTTTAATCGTTAGTAATAAAAAAACCGATCAAAGCATAATGTTTGATCGGTTTTTTACTATATAACCAATTAATTAACCTTCTTTTTTGTAGATATTCGGATCGTAGTAAGGATTCTTACCTTCCGTTGGAGAATAATAGTCTTTGTCTTTGTCACCACCTAGTGTAACCACCAGTACGTAGCACCAATAAGTAAATAGTACACAGCAAACTATAAATAGAATCCAGTTTAAAACATTTCCAAACGCATCAAAGAAACCGAAAGTCCATTTGAAAACTTTGCTTAAGAATAGAAAGAAAGACGTCATTATTTTCCTTTTTTAAATTAACTTTGTACAAATTTATAAAAAATGTTTAAATTACTTTCAAAAGAAAGCAATATTTTTTCAATTCCTGTTTATATTGGTTTTCTTCTTTTAGTAGTCGTAATATTTAACATACTGAATTTCAACACTTACGAAGCTATAGTTGCCGGAATAACTTTTCTGGGAATTGCTTTGGGATATTTTTGTTTTCACAGTATTGCTCTTAATTATCAGACCCATCTGCCCTTATTTTTATATACCTTTTTTATTTTCGGGTTATATCCCGGAAATCTGGATATAGGAATTGCAGTTTCTCTGCTTACCAACTCTTTTCTTATTCTGCTTCTGACCAGTGCAGATGAAGATATCAGGAAGAAATCCTATGTATTGGTAGGATCTATTGTAGCCCTGAACTTTATTTTTCTTCCTACAACATGGCCGATGGCTGTTTTTGTTATCATCCACGTGATTGCAACTTCTGCCAAAATTACCCTGAACCTTTTCAGGTTTCTATTGGGAATTGTTTTGATTACATTCAGTTATTTTTCTGTCATGTATTTTGTTCAGTTCACGTCATGGAATATTGATTATTTTCCGTTTGGAAGGATGAAACCGGTAACAGATTACACGGAACTTCTGCCGTTGATCCCTGTAGTTCTGATGCTTATTTATGCTGTATATGACCATTTTAAAAATTACAACAAGAAAAGTCCGATAAGTAGGTATAAATATACTTTCCTGCTGGTCTTTTCTGTAGCGCAGCTTGTTTCCATCATTTTATACATGAATAAAAGCTATGAATATCTGCTTCTTCTGGCATTTCCTTCTAGTATTATTCTGAGCAGAATGATGAGATTTTTACCTAAATACTGGATGCGTGAAGCCAGTGTATGGGTTATTATTATTAGTTTACTGACCTTTAAAGCAGGTACAGTTTTTGATTTATTTTAGAAAATTATGATTCAGATAGACGATAAATTGATTTCAGAGGAAATTTTTTCCGAAGAATTTGTTTGCAACCTTACAAAATGTAAAGGTGCATGTTGTGTGGAAGGAGATGTGGGAGCTCCGTTGGATAAAAACGAGCTTGAGATATTGGACAGTATTTTTGATAAAATAAAACCTTACCTTACTCAGGAAGGAATAAAAGCTCTTGAAGAACAAGGGACATGGACTACTGATCCACACGACGGAATGTATGTTACTCCAATGGTGGAGAACCGCGAATGTGCTTATGTAACCTTTGATGAAAAAGGAATTACGAAATGTGGTATTGAAAAAGCGTATGAAGATGGTGCCGTGGACTGGCAAAAACCAATCTCCTGCCACCTTTACCCAATCCGTGTTACGGAATATTCTGCATTTACGGCATTGAATTATCATGAGTGGAATGTATGCAGTGATGCCTGTACCCTTGGAAAAGAGCTTCAGGTACCTGTCTATAAATTTTTAAAAACTCCACTGACAAGAAAGTATGGTGAAGAATTTTATACTGTTCTGAGCGAAGCTGCTGAAGAATGGAAAAAAGAATATGGTTCTTAACCGATACGTATTTGAATAAAATAATAAAAACCGCAGAGAGATCTGCGGTTTTCTTATTTACTAAAACTTATAAAAATTTGATTAATTGGATGTTGCTGCTTTTTTAGTTTCATCTTTTTTAGCCTTTTCCCATCCGTCTTCCGGCATTAACGTTGCTATATTTTTTTCTTTTGTAAGGTATTTTTTGGCAACATCCTGAAGATCTTTTACCGTAAGTGCTTTTACTTTATCCTGATAATTTAAGATATCATATTTGTCACTTCCATCTAACTGATTTTGGGCAATACCCTGCAGCCAGAATCCATTGTCTTTAAGGCTTGTTTTATATTCGTTGTATTCACCTTCTTTGTATTTATCAAGATCCTTTTGCTCTGGTCCTTTATCTATCAATTTTTGTAATTCTGCCATGGCACTTTTGGTAAGCTTCTCTGCATTTTCAGGACCACAAGGGAAATTAACACTAAAATCATAAACACTGTATGGGATTTTACTGAAGCTTCCACTTGCACCTCCACCGTAGATACCACTTTCATCTTCTCTTAGCTTTTCGAGAACTTTAATGGTAGCAACTTCTCCAAGTGCAGATAATGCCATTGCTTCCTTCTCATTATAAGGAGCTTCTCCGCTGTAAGAAATTGTTACAAGACTCTTCGGTTCTTTTCCTTTTTTATAAACCTTTGTATATCCTCCTTTCACCGGTCTGTAACCTGTATCTTTAAATGTAGATGATTTTCCTGTTGCAGGAAGTGAAGCGATATACTGCAAGACTTCATTTTTAAGTTGTCCTTCATCTATATTCCCTACAAAATAGAAATGGAAGTTTCCTGCATTAGCAAATTTTTGTTTGTAGATATCATAAGCTGTCTTATAATCTGTATTCGCCCAATCTTTTTCGGTAGGTTCAAGGCTAGTGAATCTAGGGTTTTTCTGATTGATAAATTTGGAATATTCATTAGAGAAATAGTATTCCGGATCTGAATCTACATTCGCCAGCATTGCAGATTTCTTTGTTTTGTAGGCGTTGAATGATTCAGTATTGTAATTTAAGTCTGTAAAACAGGCATAGATCAGTTCCATGGCGGTCTTCAGATCTTTTTTTGAACTTGTTCCGGAAACACCTTCTGTAAGTCCACCCACGTAAGCGCTTGCACTTACCTGTTTTCCTGCAAGATAGTGTACAAGATCTGTTTTGGAAAGCCCTGCTAGTCCAGCTTCCAGCAAAGCATCAAATGCAAATTTTGTTTTATTGTAATCAGCATCCGGAATGACAGACACTCCTCCCGGGCTTATTGCTGCAAAAACAATTTCATCATCTTTAAAATCTGTTTTCTTGAAAGTAACTTTAGCACCGTTGTTCAAAGTCCATGTGGTAGTTCCTAATTTGGCGTCTGCTTCTGTTTTAGTAATTTTTCCTTCAGATTTAAAAGGCTTTATTAAACTTTCGGTTTTCGTTTTTTCTGCATAAGGTTTAAGATCAGCCATTTTTATGGCATCGAATATCTTCAGAACCATCGCTTCCGTTGGCATCGTAATATGATCCTTTTTTGGACCAGTAATAACAATGACCCTGCTGTCATCTTTTACCAGCTTTTTGATAATTCCATTGGTCTGTTCCAGTGCTATGGCCGGAAGGATTTCTTTAATATGTTCATATCCCCAGGTAATTCCAGGTATTGGCTCCTGTCTCAGGAAATTATTCACATAACCATCGATGAGCTCCCCGCTTTGGTTTTTATCTTTGTTGTTGTAAGCCCATTCATAAGATGAAAGCATCTGATCTTTTGCTCTGTCCAATTCAGATTGGGTAAATCCGAATCTTTTGGCTCTTTCCACTTCTTCCAAAAGGACCTTCAGTGCATTGAGCTGGTCTCCGTCTTTTGTTGCTGCTGATCCCTGAAATGCTTCTTTGCTTCTTGCAAAAGTTCCCCCGTGATAAACTGAACCATAAGTAAAAGGTGGATTTGTAGAGTTAACCAGTTCTGCCAATCTGCTGTTGAGCATAATATTCACAAGACTTTCTACAATACTTTGATCATACTGCTGAACCGTTACGTCCGGGTGGTACGCCTCAGAATCTTTGATAATGAATTGCACTCCGGAACCTGTTGCATCAGGATCTGTCTCAATAGCTACCAGTGATTCTTTATGGTTCGGAAGATCAAAAGATTTTCTTTCTCTGGGTTTTGGAGGATTTTTATATTGACTGAAGTTATTCTTAATCTTTTTCTCCATATCATCAACATTGATATCTCCTACGACTACAATTGCCATCAGATCCGGCCTGTACCAATCCTGGTGGAATTTTCGGATAAGATCAGGTTTGAAGTTTTCCAGTACTTCTTTTTTACCGATTGGCAATCTTTCTGCATACTGAGATTGGTATAAAAGTTTTGGAAGGTATTTATCCATCATTCTTTTATCGGGTCCAAGACCTAATCTCAGTTCTTCCAGTACCACTCCTCTTTCTTTATTGATTTGTTCGTCAGAAAGTGTTGCATTAAATGCCCAGTCTTCCATTACTTTCAGTCCCACATCCAGATTTCCCGGTTTATCTAATGGTACAGGAAGCATATAAACCGTTTCGTCAAAACCGGTATACGCATTAAGATGCTGTCCGAATTTTACTCCGATAGATTGCAAAAAATCTACTAATTTATTATCCGGAAAGTTTTTGGTTCCGTTGAAATTCATGTGCTCCATAAAGTGAGCCAACCCTCTTTGATTTTCGTCTTCAAGAATAGATCCTGCGTTAATCGCCAGACGGAATTCTACTTTTTTCTCAGGTAAAACATTTTTTTTGATGTAATACTTCATTCCGTTGGAAAGAGTACCGATTCTTAAGGACGGATCCACCGGAATGTTTTGTCCATAGACATTTAGAGACATCAGGAAGATGACTGAAAACGAAGATAATATTTTTTTCATCTACATTATTTTTTGACCCCTCAAAAATATCGATTCTCTCTGCAATTAGCCTTTTACCACAGGGTTAAATTGAAGTTAAAAAATTTAAATATTATAAAATGAAAGCAAATTGTTTGTTTTATATTACTTAAAATGATTTTTAATTAAAAACATTCATGAATTAATTAAAATAGACTAATTAAAAATAAGGTTATTTTCTTCATTTTTCAAAAGATTATGGTTAATCTACTATTATGTTATCCATTTTCAAACAAAAAAACCGTTGTATAGTACAACGGTTTTCTTATTTTAATTAAAAAAATTAATTAGTAGCACCTGCTTTTACAGTCACTGTTTCTGCTTTTTTAGGTTCCTCTTTTTTAGCTTTTTCCCAGCCATCTTCAGGCATAAGGGTTGCTACAATTCTTCCTTTTGTAAGATATTTTTTCGCAACATTCTGAAGATCTTTTACCGTAAGTGCTTTTACTTTATCCTGATAATTTAAGATATCATACTTGTCACTTCCGTCTAATTGGTTCTTAGCAATGGCGTTCATCCAGAACATATTATCTTTAAGTTCTGTTTTGTTGTCATTGTATTCTCCTTCTTTATATTTATCCAGGTCTTTTTGTTCAGGACCATTATCGATAAGCTTCTGAAGCTCTGTAATAGCACTTTTAGTCAGCTTCTCTGCATTTTCCGGACCACAAGGGAAATTAATACCGAAACTATACGTTCCGTAAGGTATTTTATTCATTCCTCCTCTGGCACCACCTCCATAGATACCACTTTCATCTTCTCTCAGCTTTTCGATAACTTTAATAGTAGCCACTTCTCCAAGCGCTGATAATGCTAAAGCTTCTTTTTCATTGTAAGGAGCTTCTCCGCTGTAAGAGATAGATACCATACTCTTAGGATCTTTTCCTTTTTTATACACTTTACTGTAATCTCCGGTCATCGTTCTGTACCCTGTATCTTTATACATTGCTGCTTTTCCTGAGGACGGCAGACTTGCAATATATTGCAGAACTTCGTCTTTAAATTTGGCTTCGTCTATGTTTCCTACAAAATAGAACTGGAAGTTTCCTGCATTGGCAAATTTATCTTTATAGATATCGTAAGCTTTTTTATAGTCTGTATTGGCCCAGTCTTTCTCCATTGGGAAAACGCCTATAAATCTAGGATTCTTCTGATTCATGAATTTTGCATGTTCATTAGAGAAATAAGCTTGAGGATTAGACAACAGGTTATTCAACATTGCAGATTGCTTTTCTTTATAAGCATTAAAGGAAGCAGGATTATAATTTAAGCTTGTAAAATAAGCATACATCAGCTCCATAGCAGTTCCTAAATCCTTTTGTGTAGTTCTTCCGGAAACCCCTTCAAAAAGAGAAGTTACCATAGGATTTACATTCACTTGTTTACCGGCAAGATAGTTGGTAAGATCTGCTTTTGAGAATCCTCCTACTCCAGCTTCTGTTAATGCTGAGAAAGCAAACTGAGTTTTATTATATTCTGCATCAGGGATAAGAGAACTTCCTCCTAAACTTCTTGCTGTAAATACGATTTCATCGTCTTTAAAATCTGTTTTCTTGAAAGTAACTTTCGCTCCGTTGCTTAAAGTCCAGGTTGTTGTTCCCAACTTGGCATCTGTTTCAGTTTTAGCAATTTTTCCTTCAGATTTGAAAGGTTTCACCAGGTTTTTGATGGCCGCTTTTTCTTCGTAAGGTTTAAGATCAGCCATTTTTACAGCATCAAATGTATTCAGTACCATGGCTTCCGTAGGCATGGTTACATTATCTTTTTTAGGTCCTGTAATTACAATTACCCTGCTGTCATCTTTCACCATTTTCTTGATGATTTCGTTGGTTTGTGCAAGGGTAACAGATGGTAAGAAAGATTTGGTATCTTCATATTCCCATGCTATTCCAGGAATTGGTTCCTGCTCCAGGAAGTTTCTCACATACTCATCTATCAGAATCTCACTTTCTGTTTTATCTTTATTGTTGTAAGATCTTTCAAGGTTGGATAGTACCTGAGATTTAGCTCTATCTAGTTCAGACTGGGTGAATCCGAATCTTTTTGCTCTTTCAACCTCTTCCAATAAGACTTTCAATGCGCTCAACTGGTTTCCTTCTTTCACCATGGCAAATCCCTGGAACGCCTCTTTGCTTCTTGCATATGTTCCTCCGTGGTATACTGACCCGAAGGTAAATGGTGGGTTTGTAGAGTTGATCAGTTCTCTCAATCTGTTATTTAACATGGTCGTTGAAAGATTTTCAACAAGGCTTTGATTGTACTGTTCTACTGTTACATCAGGTTTATAGGCATCAGCATCTTTCATGATAAACTGTACCATGGAATTGGTAGCATCAGGATCTGTTTCAATCGCTACTAAAGTTTCTTTATGATTCGGAAGATCAA
Organism: Chryseobacterium indologenes; assembly: GCF_002025665.1. Lineage (GTDB taxonomy): Bacteria > Bacteroidota > Bacteroidia > Flavobacteriales > Weeksellaceae > Chryseobacterium > Chryseobacterium metallicongregator. Next base: position 4,141,435 of record NZ_CP018786.1, read on the forward strand.
AAGATTTTCTTTCTCTTGGTTTTGAAGGGTTTTTATATTTGCTGAAGTTATCCTTGATTTTTTTTTCAATTTCGTCCACATTGATGTCTCCTACCACGATGATTGCCATCAGATCCGGTCTGTACCAATCCTGGTGGAATTTTCGGATAACCTCTGGTTTGAAGTTTTCCAACACTTCTTTTTTACCGATTGGCAGTCTGTCTGCATACTGAGATTTATATAAAAGTTTTGGAAGGTATTTATCCATCATCCTTTTATCAGCTCCAAGACCCAGTCTCAACTCTTCCAATACCACTCCTCTCTCTTTATTGATCTGCTCATCGGAAAGCGTTGCATTAAATGCCCAATCTTCCATTACTTTCAGTCCGGCATCCAGATTTCCTGGTTTATCTAATGGTACAGGAAGCATGTAAACGGTTTCGTCAAAGCTTGTATACGCATTAAGATGCTGACCAAACTTTACTCCGATCGATTGTAAAAAGTCTACTAATTTATTATCCGGAAAATTTTTGGTCCCGTTGAAGTTCATGTGCTCCATAAAATGGGCCAATCCTCTTTGATTCTCATCTTCAAGAATGGATCCGGCATTGATTGCCAGACGGAAATCTACTTTTTTCTCAGGTAACGTGTTTTTTTTGATGTAGTACTTCATTCCGTTGGAAAGAGTACCAATTCGCACAGATGAATCCACTGGAATATTCTGTCCAAAGGCATTAGCAGACATCAGGAAAATGACTGCAAATGAAGATAATACTTTTTTCATGGTTATTTGATTTTATTTACGGTTTAAAACTAACATTTATTCACAAGGTGAAGAAATCATACAATCTTTTTTATAGTTAAATTTGAGTTAAAATTATTTATATACTAAAAAAACCGGAAAATTCCCGGTTTTTATCTCTTAAAAAAGTATCTTATTATTTAAAATCAGCATCCGAAACTCCGGAGTTAATAACCACTTTTGTGGTTTTAATTGTCATTTTCTGGCCTCCACCTTCAGCATCTACTTCAGCAGGGAACTGTATTCCGTCTACTGCCATATAGCTTTTAATGGTTGCTTTACCTTCTCCGGCATCTGTCTTATACAAAAGACCTGTTCCGGCATCGAAATAGAATTTTCCTTTGTCTGAAGACAGTACATTATAATCTTTTCCGTCAAGTTTTTCTGTAGATACAGTCTGGAAATTAGAAGCATCGAATGCTAAAGCATCCATTGGTTTTCCTTTTTTAAGGTCAGCAATTTTGTCAGCAGGAATATCTGTTTTAGTTCCCATCTGATCAAAATATCCTTTCTCACCGTCAAAAAGCTGCACCATTTCTTTCCCCATGAAAGATTGTACAGATTTGAATTTATTCCCTAATTTCTTGGTTGTCATTTGGATTTCCATTCCCTGCACAGCAACGGTGTTATCAGTAATGGTAGATTTTACAGCGTCCAGTTTATCTTTTCCACCTAGTGCTTTGAAATAATTATCAACAACTTCTTTAGGTGTAAGTTTTGATTTTACGGCTTCTGTTTTAGCAGATGCAGCCCCTTTTTTCTGAGCTGCTGCAGGCACTGAGAAAAGTACAGCGCAGAAAAACGGAATGATGATCTTTTTCATATTTATAATAAAGTTTAAAAAGTAAATATAGGAATATTGGCGGACATACAAATAAATAATGAGTAATGAGCAATTAGTAATGAATGATAATTGAGTGATGATGAGTGATAAATAATGAATTTTTAGGTGTGGATGGATAATAAAAAAAACCGTCAAAAAATTGACGGTTTTAAAATATTTATATCTGAATATAATTATTTCTTAAGTTCTTCTAAAAATTCGTCGTGAGAAATTTTAGTTTCTTTTTTGCTAGCTTTTTCAAGAATTACATCTTTCAATTTAGCCATTGCTACTTCAGAAGAAATTTGTCTTACCTGCTCTTGGTCTTTCAACATTTCAACAGCATATTTTTGGATTTCTTCATCCCCTAAGTGGTGGATTCCGTAGATAGCCAATTGGTTTTTCACCAACTGCTCAGCCTGAGCTAATACATCAGCATAGTCAAGGTTAATTTCATTTTCAGTCATCAATTTACCTTCGATGATCTGATATTTCAATTGGTTTTTCTCAGCTTCAAGAATTTCTTTAGCCTGATCTTCAGACTGGATATTCTGGTTAGAGAATAATAACCACTTCACAAGGAAAGATTCAGGAAGTTTTACTTCTTCTTTCTCTGTTACTTGCTCTAATACTTTATTCACGAAGTGAACATCAGCATTCTGTTGGAAATACTCGTCTAATTCAGTTTTCACTTTATCTTTAAGCTCATCTTCAGACTTAATGTTTCCTTCTCCGTATACTTTGTCGAATAGATCCTGATTAAGTTCAGCTAAATCTAATGAATAGAAATCTTTTACTTTAACTTCTAATTCATTGTGGTGTAGGTGCTCAACTTCTTCTTTGCTGAATCCTAATTCTTTAGCTAATTCTTCGTCACCTGCAAGAGTTTCTTTCGTTACTTTTACAGAACCTTCCATTTTCAAACCTTTTACCAATTTGAAAGCTTCTTTGTTTTCAGCAGTAATAGTAAGGTTTTTTGGGTGGTGATTGTGCTCTCCTTCAGCATCTTCTTCCACAACCTGAGAAACTTCTAAAGCAATGTAAGAATCTTTAGTGATTTTATCTTGAGGAACCTGCTCAGCGAAACGCTTCTGCATGTTTTCAATGCTCTTACCGATTTCTTTATCAGAAGCTTCTACTTTGTAATGAGGAGCTTCATATTTAGCTAAATCTATAGTGAATTCAGGCTCAAATCCTACTTCGAAAGCAACTTCTAATTGATCAGCATTGTAATCGAATTCGTTTACTGGCTGAGGAACAGGCTGACCAACTAATCTTAGTTTGTTGTCATTAACATAGTTGTTTAAAGCATCAGAAACTTGTCTGTTGATTTCTTCAAATGCAATACCTGCTTCATATTGTTTTTTAACCATACTCAAAGGCACTTTCCCTTTTCTGAATCCAGGAACTTGCGCATTTTTAGCATAATTAATCAACTGCTTCTCTACTTTTTCTTTGTAGTCAGATTTTTCCAATGTTACTGTAAGCAATGCACTTACATCATCATGGTTTTGTGCGGTAACCTTCATTATTGATTAAAATTTTAGGTTGCAAAAATAGGAATTTTTTATGAAAAATACCCATTTAAAATCAACTTATAAAGCCAAATATTGTTAAATAAAAAACCACCGGAGAATTCCGGTGGTCCAAACAAGATTAAAGGTATATTAATTAATAATATTATAGTTAGCCTGTGCATCCGTTTCTCCTCCTGTATGAGTACCGTAAGTCACTCCATTTCCGCTCACAGCAGAAGCTTCAGAAACCGTTACCGGCTCATGGAACAATGTAAGAACCAACTGACTAGGGGCAGAAGCATTTTTCACAGCAGTATTTACTACCCATTTTGTTTTCAACCCTACACGGTTTCCGTCTCCTCTTGTTGACTTTTCATCATCTGTACGGGTTAAAGTAATATCTGAGTTTGGAAAATTATATACTAAGAAATGTTCATCTTTTGCATCTTTGATTTCCTGAGTGGCATCTTCGTCACCGTTCTTGAAAATAACCTCTACATTATAAGTATGGCCATTGATCAGCTTCACATTAGGATTCGTAGTGCTGTTTACCTGATAATCATATACTACCGGAGCTCCACCGGCAGCATCTGTTACTCTTAAGAGAACATCTGAAAGTTCTTCCTGAGGAAGATCATCTGCTTCATCATCGCTTCTGTTACACGATGTTAAGCTTAAAGAAACAGCTAAGAATAAAAGTCCTAAAATAAGTGTTGTATTTTTAAAAATATTTTTCATTTTTTTGATTTTAAGTAATTAAAATTGATATTTAAGAGTTAAAATAAAGTTTCTTCCCATTTCGTTGGAAAAGAAACGAAGTCTGTTCAGATAATCTCTGTACGACGTGTTGAATACATTTCGGATTGAAAAATCAATGCCGAAATTTTTAGACAGATTTACCCCTGTCTGAAGGTTCCAAAGGGAATATCCGTTTGGAGGTGTAGAAATATCCACTTCTTCATTGTAAGCATTTCCGTCTGAATCAAATAATCTGATCGGAACGTTATACACTGGAAATCTTGTCTGTTTCAGGAAAGTATTATTACTTATAGTGAAATAGAAATTTTTCCATTCTTTTTTATTGAATTCCAATGAATTGTTAAAATTCGGAGGCATCATAAGAATAAGCGGTACATCATGAGTCTGATCCTGCCCATAAACGTAAGATCCGCTTCCTTTGTAAGTCAGATTATCTGTGATCTTAAGCTGAGCATCAATATCCAATCCGTACATTTTTGCATTGATCTGTTGATAATTGTATACCACAAAAGCTCCTCCCCACTGAGTATTCTGATATCCTGTAGGAATCTGGTTGATAAAATTCTGAGTATAAAAGAAATAGGGGTTTACTGAAATATTCAATCCTTTTAGAACATTCGCTTTTACATCTGCCACCAAGTTAAACTGATTTCCGGTTTCGCTTTTCATTCTCATATCTCCTCTTTCAATAATGGCTGCAGAATGGTGAAGTCCGTCAGCAAAAAGCTCTGCAATATTCGGAGACCTTGAAACTCTGGCATAATTAAATTTCAGATTGAAATATTCGGAAGGGTGATAAACAATTCCACCGTTTACTGAAATATTATTATACGTTAATGACGGCTTGGTAAGAATTCTGTTTTGGTTGATTCTTACTACAAAATCTGAATAATCTGCAGCATAAAGTTTATTCCAGTCGCTCAGATCATACCATTTTGTGACATCATAATGATCATAATCATATCTGCCTCCCAGTTCCAGATCCAATTCGGATGCAATTTTATATTTTAATACGGAATAAATCCCTGCATAATATCTGTCATAATTCGGAACAAGACGTCTTGCTTCGGTCTGCGTATTGGAATAATTATTCTGGTATCCTGCATTAATTCCTGTTTCAAGATTCCAGTTCCCTCTTTCTATCAGATGGTTTACATTCAGATCATTAGTGATCAGTTCAAGATCTAATGCCGGTTTTTTGCTCAAAGCTTCTGTACGTCTGATATCATATTCTTTTCTATGATTGTACTGAAAGCTATACGTAGCCGTGATTTTTCCAAAATTTTCAAATCTTTTGTAAGCAGAAACTTTAGCAATATGATGCTCAATTTCCTGTTTAGGATTGTCAATATCATAGCTAAAATCTCTCTGATAAATTGGTTGTGGTGATGTAAGAGCATTTCGCAGATCTTCAGAGTTCCCTACGTGAGAACTTCTAAGAATCCCGACTGTGCTTTTCGTCAGATAATAATCAAATGAAAATCCTTTTTCAAATGTCATTTTCTGTACACCAAAATTAAATCCTGAACTCTCAAGACCAGTATTCATCAAGCCATACTCCGGAGCTTCAAGATCTCCCAGTTTTTTATAGCTTCCATTGGTTTTTATAGCCCAACCATTCTCCCAGGTTTTTGCCAATTTTACATTAAGATCAGCTCCTCTTCCGTTGGAAATCCCGGAAAGAGAAACATTTCCCATAATGGTATCTTTCTTAGGTAAAACCTGAGGCTGCAAAACAACTACTCCACCTACGGCTCCGGCACCATATTTCAAAGCAGATGCTCCTTTGATGACATCAATATGTTCAAAATTATTGACATCAACATTGGGTGCATGCTCTACTCCCCATTCCTGCTCTGCAAGTTTCACCCCATCATTAAGAATAGAAACCCTGCTTCCATAAAGCCCATGGATAATAGGTTTAGCAATATTATTTCCTGTTTTAAGAACGTTTACACCGGAAATATTGGTTAATAAATTCCCTAAGTTTTCGGTGACATTTCTTGAAAGCGTTGATTTATCAAGTGTTTTCACCACCATACTTCCATTGTTCTTATGACTACCATGAATAGTCACAGTTTCAATATCTTTAACATGGTGTTCCAGCGTAATAACCAGCTGAACATCCTGATTAACTCCTATATTTTCAGTATAATCATCACAATCAGGATGTTGTGCAATGAGTGTATACTTTCCTGCAGGAATTTTGTCAAAAGAAAATTTACCTTTGTTGTTTGTTTTGGCTGTAAAGTTCCCGATTTTAATCACTGCATTTTCCAGCAATGTTTTATCATGGAAATCATGAACGGTTCCCTCTACAGTATAAGTTTTTTGTGCACTTGTAAATACTGATCCGCAAAAGATCAGCAGCAGGCAATATATCAATTTCATTGTAAATAGATTGATTGCGCACCCTTTTCAACAGGGTACATTTTTCGTTAAAATTTGTGGGAAGGGTCAGTTTTGATGGTACAATGTATTCCTGGTAAGAAGTTAGGAGCCGGAAAATAGTAATTGAACATTATTAAATATCAATTACAGATTATCAGGTATTTTTCCCAACAACTTTAAACATTGAATTTGAAGTAGTAAACATTGAACTTTAAAGTACAAAACTTTAAACCCTATAGAATCTGTGAATTATGCAAGTGCGGGCGGTCCCCGAAGCTGAAAAGTGAATTTGGTCTGTGACCAGATTTTCTCCTGGATGGCAATGATTTGTTTTACTTCATGGCTGTAATGCTCAAAAGTAAAGTTAAATTCTTCAGGAGCTAATGTATGTCCGGTAACCAAAAAGTGGCAGGCCAGACAGTCGCCAGCTTTCTCTTTAGTAACGGCTTTCGTCATCGTATTCTCAACTTTTTTAAGATGAAATGCCTTAAAATAATCTACAGAATCGTGATGGTGAAAGCTTTGAGAAAGCAGCGCAAGGAAATATACTCCAAACAATAGCTTGGAGATAAAACTCTTTAGGTTTCTGCTTTCTTTAAAAATCATGGTTCAAAATTATGAAAATAATTTAATTGTTTCCTTAAACTTTTATTAAATTACTTTATGATTGTTGACAATAGGTAGAAATGAATACGTTTTTGTTACAAAAAAAATGCTTCATCCTATTGATTTGATGAAGCATTTATATTTTAAGTTTAATCTAGTTGGGTTCCAAGATATTCCCACTCCTGCAATGCTGTTTCCAGCTCTTCCTTAGCTTTATTGTATTGCTCTAAGGTTTCATCGGAAGGATTTTCTTTGGTAAAAGAAGTTTCCATTTGCTCTATTTTTGTTTCAAGCTCGGAAATTTTCTCTTCTACTTTTTTGATTTTATTCTGAATATTTTTCTGTTCTTTACTTACAATATTTGAAGATTGACTGCTGGTTACTGCAGGTTTTTCTTCTACTTTCTTAGGTTCTACCTTTACTTCGCTGTGAAGTTTTGCCTTTTCTGCCGAAATTTCTCTGATGGTTTCCTTTTGTCTGTACTCAAGGTATTCATTAATATCTCCAAGGAATTCTTTCATTTTCCCATCACGGAATTCGTAGATCTTATCACAAAGTCCCTGAAGGAATTCCCTGTCGTGCGAGATTACGATTAAAGTTCCTTCAAAATTCTGCAGAGCCAGCTTGATAATTTCTTTAGACTGGATATCCAGGTGGTTGGTAGGTTCGTCCATGATCAGCGTGTTGAAAGGACGAAGTAGCAGTTTACAAAGTGCCAGACGGTTTCTTTCTCCTCCGGAAAGTACTTTTGTCTTTTTAGTAACAGCATCTCCCTGGAAAAGGAAAGATCCCAGTAAATCTCTTACTCTTGGTCTTGTTTCTTCTGTTGCAGCATCTTCGGCTTCTTCCAGAACCGTTTTATTAGGGGTCAACACCTCTTCCTGATTCTGAGCGAAATATCCAATGTTGACATTATGTCCAAGATTCCAGGCACCGGAATAATCTTTAATATCTCCGGCTAAAATTTTAGCCAATGTTGTTTTTCCTTGTCCGTTCTGTCCTAAAAGAGCAATTCTGTCTCCTCTCTGAACGATAAAGTCTACATCATCAAAAATCTGCTTCTGCCCGTAAGCTTTTCCAAGATTGATGGCTTCGAAGATCACTTTCCCCGGAACCATAGACTGTACGAAACGGATATTGAATTTCGAAACGTCCTCGTTATCAACTTCAATACGTTCAATTTTATCTAATTTCTTAATAAGGGACTGCGCGAAAGATGCTTTAGTAGCACTTGCACGGAACTTATTAATGTTGTCTTCCATTTGCTTGATCTCCGCATCCTGATTCTTTTTAGCCTGAATCAGTTTTTCACGGCGATCTTCTCTCATTACAAGATATTTCGAGTAATTAGCTTTATAATCATCAACTTTTCTATTGTTGATATCGAAAGTACGGTTACACACCGCTGTCATAAACTGTTTATCGTGACTTACAAGAACAATGGCTCCCGGATAGTCTTTCAGGAAGTTCTCCAGCCAGATGATGGATTCCATATCCAGGTGGTTGGTAGGCTCATCGAGAAGCATAATATCATTCTTCTGAAGAAGTAATTTTGCCAATTCGATTCTCATTCTCCATCCTCCGGAAAATTCATCAGTGATTTTTTGGAAATCATCTGCTTTAAATCCTAAACCAAATAATACTTTTTCCATGTCACCTTCAAGATTGTAGGCATCATGGTTCATCAAAAGGTCATTCAGTTCGGTCATTTTATTAATCAGATCTGTATAGGAATCACTTTCGTAGTCTGTTCTCACAGTCATTTGGTGATTCACCTCTTCAAGCTCATTTTTCCAGGCATTGATCTGTTCGAAAGCCTGCATGGTTTCTGCCCACACCGTTCTTCCTTTTACGAAATCAAGATCCTGTTTAAGGAAACCAATGGTAACACTTCCTTCAGTCACTACTTCTCCTTCGTAGAAATTAATTTCTCCGGAAAGCATTTTCAATAAAGTGGATTTTCCCGCTCCATTTTTACCAACGAGACCTACTTTATCATCCTTTTTAATGGTGAAATTGACATTTTGAAATAAATAATTTCCTGAATGGTGTAATCCTAAACTTTGAACCGAAAGCATCTTAATTAATAATTAGTAATGAATAATGAATTTTCGGGTGCAAAAATACGGAAAAAGAAATGAATAGCCCAGAAATAAAAAAAGCTGCTCCAAACGAACAGCTTTTTATTTTTACGAAAACGGATTTCAGAAAAGGATTTATTTAATGAATATTGATAAGCTGTAATATTGACTGTCCTTCTGATACAGGAGCTACCGGAGCTGCTCCGGGTGCGTTTGTAATACCATAAGTTCCGGGAATCATCTCTAAATCATATTTTACATTTTTATCATTGAATATGAGTTTACATCCCGGTGCCATTGTACGGTTGGTAACAGATCCTGAATTCATATTGGTCTGAGCAGCGAATAAAACTATATTTTCATTAGGCTGCATAGTCACCTGTCCCTGTGACATACAACTAAATGCACAGAATGGCTGAAACTCTCCGTTTACTTTTGCTGCAAGTCCAATGGTTATATTAGGTATACCCAGGAATCTGTCATTTCTTACTGTGATCATTCCTGCAGGAGCTGGTCCGTTTATCGAAAATGAACCATCCGGATGGAAAGTTACAGCTGTACCCAAGGGAATTTCCTCTGATAAAGCCTGCATCTGAATGGTTGAGTTCGGCTCAATAATTCCTTTATTATAAACATATACTTTATATTGGGGTTCACAATCAATTTCTATTGTATCAAAAACATCCAAAAAGTTGATGGCAAACCAAGCCGGCACTCCTGTATTAAGCTGATCAAAACCTGTGGCTCCTTTATATCCCATAAGCTGGTAACCATTTTCCTGAAGATACTGTAAAATGGCTTTTTGTTCTTGTGATGTAAAATCAAAATTAATTGTGTATAATGTAGTTCCTGATTTTTGCATGAGTGTCTTTTCCATTGTTTTAATCTTTGGTGCTCTTACTCTTTTTGATATTAGGCTTTTCAGAATACGCCTTTGTTCATATTTTTATTTTGAAGCTTCATGGAATGAACAATTCAAAGTAACGAGAATTACCGTTCAAAATCTACAGTATAATGTACTAAATGTATCACTCCGTAATTATACTCAACTGATCGTTAATAATTTATAAAAAAAGGAGACACCCTCAGATGTCCCCTAACCTAAATTTAAAACTGAGAAGTATTTTCATTAATTCTTCCATTCATTTAATATGGTAGTTGCCGGTATTTTTACAATAGAACGAACCCATATATCATTATTGGGAACGTTTGTTCCATAAAGAAAATCTGCAACAAAGCTGTCTTCCGGCAGATGAAGCTCAACGGAAAGCCTTTTTGTGTGGCTTGTTTCATCTACAGAGGTACGGCTTGAGACGTTTAATCCATTATTGATCAGTTCAATATTAATTTCACGCTGGGTTCTGTACTGAAAACTATCACTATACAATCCGAAGTTTGATGAAATATGAGTATAATCTGAAAATCTTCCGAAATCATATATGGGCTTTTTGCTTGTAGAAAGATCTTTTAAATACTCTTTCATTTTGATATAAAACCGATTGAGAAAAATATGTTTATTATAATCTGTTCCAAAATAGGCTTCATTCTCGGTACTAAATACTGATAATATGGTATTGGTCTCATCCATCATCAGTTTTCCATATACTTTTGACAGATCATTGTATACTTTATCCCTGCAAACATAGGCCTGTGAAAGGCCATCCACTGTTTCTACTTTATATTCCGAGAGTAAAGCATCCCATATTTTATTTCCATCAGCATTGGTTTTTGCATTTCTGATATCGGAAACATAGTTATGCAGATCATCAACATTAATGAAATCTGTAGAAATATAAACAGATTGTGGACCTTCCAGATATCCGCCTCCAATGTCTGCATGATCTCCAGGAACAAATACTTCTTTCCAAACTGATAACTGATTTTCTGATTTCTGATCCTGCATTGTTTTCGAATTCTCAAACAAACCTGTCAAGGGAAAGAAAAACCTGCCCTCATTGACTGCACAGAAGTGTAAAACATTCTCTACCTGTGCAGAAATCTTCATATTATAAGTATTAAAAGGCTTGGACTCAACCGTATCAAAAAGGCCCAAAAATTTTATTCTGCAATTTCCTACTGCATAAAAAGTCAGAAGCTGATTACAGAAAGTTCTTGCTAACATACCTCCTCTCCCGAATCCGTAGATGTAGAAATGGTATTCCTTGGTCTCATCATGGGTTATTTTTTGTACAAAATCTCCGGCTTTCTGAAGTTTATCATCAGATGAATACCCGCTTCCATAGGGTGGATTTGCACATGTTGCCATGGCAAAATTATTATCTTCACTGCCTGTTGCGGTGCCAATTCCTTCAATATATATTTTTTCATCTCCAACGAATAAACTGTATAATTTATAGATATTGCTGAAAGTACCATAATAGCTTTCATTATTGTTCAGCGGTTTATCCGGTGAAAGAATATTTACCCCATTATTTCCTGTACCGTCAAAGAAAATCCCGACGGAAATCACTCTGCTACCATTCATGTTTTTACTTTAATTTTTTATTACAGATCTTGTTTGTGTTTTTTTTCAACTAACATCCCTAAAAGAGACATTCCAAAATAACAGAAGAAAAATAAGGTTCGCTAGAGTGAAAAGTACCAAATAAAAAAATCCGTATTTCTACGGAATCAAATTACATTTTTTCAAGGGAGTAAATATTGTTTACAATGGCATAGATCACTATTCCCACAGTATTTTTAGCTCCGATTTTCTCCAGGATGCGTTGTCTGTGACTTTCTACAGTTCTTGGGCTGATAAAGAGTTTTTCTCCTATTTCATTGTTGGTCAATTCCTGGCAGATCAGTTTTACTACATCTTTTTCTCTTTCGGATAATTCGTCTTCTGTTTCAAAAAGTGAATTTTTCTTGGCAGAACTGTTCATATAAGTAAACAGCATCTGATGATCTTCAGCCGTGAAAAAGACTCCGTTTTTATCTACCATTGTAATGGCATCAATAAAGGTTTTCTTATTCGAATTTTTGGGAAGAAATGCTGATACTCCCAGCTTAACCATGTATCCAAGAATAGAGGTTTTATAGTGTGATGAGAGGATAATAATTTTAAGATCGGGATATTTTTCCTTCAGGATTTCTACCAGTTCAAAACCGTTCATAGGTTTCATCTGAACATCTACGAGGGCAATATCAGGAAATTCATCTTTTGAAAGTTTTCCGAGGTCTTCTATAAAATCGGGGCCATTATCTGCGGTAAGGCAAACCGATATATTTTTTTCATTGGACAGCAACATTTTTACCCCTTCGAGGATCAGCTGTTCATCATCAATCAGTGCTAGTTTGATTTGGGAACTCATGATATTTTGGAATTTTTATGATTAAACGACTTCCTTTATTCGAAAATGTTTTTTTCCATTTGTGTGTGGCATTCATTGATTTGATGCGGGATTCAATATTTTTAATTCCCATCCCTTTTTTAACATCTTCATATTCAAATCCCTGCCCGTTATCAGAAATTACTACTGCCATATTTTCGGGATAATCCTTAATATAAATCCAAAGATCTGTTGCATCTGAATGCTTGATCACATTGGTAGTAAACTCCTGAATAATCCTGTACAACTGCACTTCCACAAAAAGATCTTTCTTTTCATATCCCTGCATCACCTGCATAGAAATATTAATTTTATGGGAAAGGTTGGCGATTAATTCCTCTACATATAAAACCAGCCCCACTGATTCCAGATTTACAGGGTATAATGAATGGGAAATACTTCTGGCAGCATCAATCAAAGAAGACATCTGACCGTAGATATTTTTTTTGATCAGTTCATCACCCTGAGTATCGAGGTTATTCAGCCATAAAGAAAGAATATTGAGGCGGTTTCCGATATCATCATGAATCATCACTGCAATTCTTTTCCTTTCTTCTTCCTGAGCCTTAATATTTTCCAGAACTAATTTTTTCTGATGAAGAACTTCCGCTTCATGTTGTACACTTTTCTCCTTAATAATTCTGGTAATAAAAGCCCTGTAAGCTAGGAGAATAAAGGATACGATAACTGTTATGGTAACAATTATCAGGATCAGCAGATTGATATTTAAGGTTACTTCTTTAATCTGAAAAAAGTATATAAAAATGAACAGTACAAAATACTCGAAAGAATATTATTGGCACTGAGAATAGTATAATAATCGTTTTCGGACAGATTGGCGATCTGGTGCTGAATGATAAAAATAAATACTGAGACAGAGTAATAGAAAAAAATACTGGCATCTACAAGAAGAAAACGGTTCTGTGTAGAGGTATTCTTAATCTCCCGAATCAGGGTAAATCCGGAAAGGCAAATAATGATAATATTGGAAACCACTTTCGCTATATCAGCATTAGCAGGATAATCAAATCCGTATTTCGAGATCATAAAACCTGTCGCCAATGTACCTACAATCCACAAAACATATCTTGGCCAGTCCAGCTTTCTGATAAATAAACCTGTAAGCAGGAAAAACTCTCCCGCTATATAGAGAGGATAGAGAAATGATGTATCATTCAATCTGAAGATATAAGGTAGGGCCAGATTCAGCATTTCAATAAAAAAAAGAAAAGCAATACAATGAAAATATTGCTTTTCTTTATGATTTAATATGCGGTATTTTGCTGCTCCCAATAGTATAACGGACAGGAGCAGTGCATAGTTCAGGAATAAAATTGCCTTATAAAGTTCAGCCATTCCTCAGTATATCGTTTTAAAATTCACTTCCTACATCTACATCCGGGATACGGCAGATAGGAGGACATGGTTTTGCCCAGTCGTAAGTATTGGAAATTGATTCTGCTCCCAGTTCTGCATTCCTAAGGTTTTCACGGAAAGAGATAAAGATAAGCGTTACCAACATTTTCCCGTAAATATCATTGTATCTGATCCCAAAAGAACAGGTAATACCTGCTAAACCATCATCTGAAAGGCAAAGATCTGCTGTAGGAACATAAAATTTTCTAAAAATTCCACTTCCCTGATTTTCTCTGGTCTCTTTATAAAACCAGTCCATACCTTGATTTCTCCAACGTTCAATAGCATCTACAGCTTTGTCCTGTTCAAGAATTGGTGTATTGGAAACCGGCAATCCCATATTGGCATTTTTCTCCATGCTTTCAAGATCTTTAGAAAGAACGGCGTTTCTAATAAGCGTATACTCCTGAATTTCCTGCAATCTCAGATCTTTTTCAAGCTCGGTAAGAAAGCTGTATGGATATTCTTTTACATCTATTTTTACCCCATCATTGTTCATAGGATAAAAGATAAGAATCAATCGGTCTCTGTAAATTCCTACTGCAGCACAGAAGTCTTTATAATCCTTAAACCCCTTCATCCATTCAAGGTGTTCTCTGGAAATATTAAAAACATAGTTGGTAGGGATAAGCTTTTGAATTTTGGAAAAGTCAGAAAGACATGCTTTCCACTGGTTTGACGCTGCTCTACATTCTTCTACAGGCAGCATATAGTCTACAATGTTTAATGTTGACATAAGCATAGTTTTTAGTCGTATAAAAATATACAAACTAAATATGCTACGCAAGAGGATTTTAATTAATAATTTTTCACAGTAATATGATAACAGCTCTGCTGCTTCTCTTTAATGTAATATATTCTACCAGCCTTCTCATAATGCTTTAAAACTTTCTCCAGAGCTATTTCCATTTTCGGATTGTATTTTAAAACATTGTTGAATCTTATGTAAGAAATATCAAAAGAGTTGCCATAATTGTGAGAACTAATCCCTAGAGAGGCGTTTGAATTCACTCTTCTTAGTCTGCACTGGTCTTCAAGGGTTCTGGTAATAGATGAAACAGTAAATGTGCCGCCTTTAGTATCCTTACTGAACTTTGACCCTATCTTTTCCAGAGTGGTTTTTGCCTTGGATACCATATAAGCTCTGCTATAATCAAGCCTTTGGACCTGATATCCTTTGCCGGATTTCTTTATTTTGTGGAATTTTCCGTTGCTGATATATTTTTGTACGGTTTTGGAATCTTTCAATAACTGTACTCCAAAACCCTTGGAAGCATCAAGATGAGATTTATAAAGCGGCGTAGGTTCTACCTTCAATACAGTGGTAAGATCATAGCAGGGAAATGCTTTTTTGGCTGCCTGCGAATAATGTAAACTATAAATAAAAGGTACAAAGACCACACAAAAAAACTTTCTCATTCACCTTCCTTTTAAATTACAAATGAAAGATAAAACATTTATGTTAGATCTTTCAAGACTGACGATAATACTCTCTCAATAAATCCCAAACAAACATTACACCAAATTACAGATTTTGCAATTTTTGTTCCCTCTTTTTTGAAATATTTTTTCAGTTTTAACTTTTTACTTTAAGATTTAAATTTTACATTTGAGATACATAAACAATAAACAACATGATAAAAAAACTTTTCGCTGAATTTTTCGGCACATTTTGGCTTGTTTTCGGAGGGTGTGGAAGCGCTGTTTTCGCAGCGGGTGTTCCAGACATCGGCATCGGACTTTTAGGCGTTGCTTTAGCCTTCGGTCTTACTGTTCTTACCATGGCTTACGCTGTAGGGCATATCTCAGGAGGGCATTTTAATCCGGCAGTTTCTTTTGGGCTTTTAGCAGGCGGAAGATTTCCTGCAAAAGACCTTATTCCTTACATTGTAGCCCAGTGTTTGGGAGCGATTGTAGCAGCAGGATGTCTATACACAATCCTTAACGGTGCCGGAGCGGTAGAATTCTCAAAACCCGGAGATTTTGCCACTAACTTTTACGGTGAGGCCGTTTACAATGGAAAAGCTTTCAGTATGGGAGCGGCATTTCTTGCTGAGTTTCTATTAACCGCATTTTTCCTGATTGTAATCATGGGAGCTACAGATAAGTGGGCTAACGGTAAGTTTGCCGGTCTTGCCATCGGTCTTGCGCTTACTTTAATCCACCTGATCTCTATCCCGATTACCAACACTTCTGTAAACCCTGCGAGATCACTTTCTCAGGCAGTCTTTATGGGAGGAATTGCGATGTCACAACTTTGGTTGTTCTGGGTTGCCCCAATTTTGGGAGGAGTTGTAGGCGGATTGATCTACAAGTTCTTACTTCAGAGAGATACTGCTGAAATTGCAGATTAATTTTTAAAATAATATTCAATGATAAAATCCTGTCAGGCGGCAGGATTTTTTTTATTTCAGTTTTTTGATTTCAAAAGGATTTTTAAAGATCAGCTCTTCATGTTTTCCTTTGATTTCCATTTTGCGCTGAAGAAGATTAAGTGCCATTTTTCTGATAAAAAGATCTTTGTCATTTAGTTTCCAATAAGAATCTTCATGAAGTTTTTTCGGCTGACGGATCAGATAGAATTCGGTTTCCCAGGTATCTGCATTATGATAGAATTCGATGATTCCACAATGTTCAGGGATAAGAGCTGCGTCTACCATTCCCATCGGGAGCAAAAAACTAAAGGAATTGCATACATAATCTCCGCAGGAAATTTTATCATGTTTCAGAAATTTTTCTCCGGTATCTTTGTTCAGGTAAGATTTTTTGAAATCATTTTTAAAATCACTTTTTGAAAACTTGATCTCAATTTCATGACTTCCGCCTTCTGAGTCTATGATTAATATATCCGCTTCCCAATCTGCCTGAAAATAGTTAGTCAGTACAATTTCTTTTTCAAAATCGCAGTGTGAATGGATGTAGGCATGTATAAGTTCTTCTATTTTGATCATGGGTAATATTGTAAACGCAAAGTTCACAAAGTTTTTATTTACTTGCTGTTTACTGTTCGCAAAGGCGTTTCACTCAGCTAAAGTCTCAACCTATTTTATTTATTGTGATTATACAAAAATTGACAAGCGAAGCGAATTGACTATTCACAATTGTACTCTTATGTCCAAAATCATCAACTCACCAGCAGGCTGCATCCTCGGATATCTGAATGATCTATTCTTCCCAATACCTGAAATTTATCACCTACCTTTTTCCCTAAGTCCTGGGTTGCAATAAATGAGCAGGAATGTGTATTGGCAAGGTCAATAATATTAATAGCCCCTGTTCGGCCTTCTTTTTCATAGGCCAAAGGATCTTCTGCATTCCGAACCATAATTCTCATCCAGTTTGGACATTCATATTCATTATTTCCAAGAGAATAAGCCTGTGAAAGCAGTTCTGTCATGGAATATTCTGAATATATTTTGTTTGTCTTAAGACCTTCCTGCAATATTTTCAACAATTCATCCTTGGTCATTTCTTCCTTTCGTCCTTTCATTCCACCGGTTTCAATTACGATTAAGTTTTCAGGGAAGTTCAGGGATTCTTCGCTTTGTTTAGCATGACAGTAATCAAGAAAGTCTAATAAGGCAAAGGAAACTCCGAAAAGAATAACTTTTTTGCCCTGCAGTGTATTTAATAACTCAAAAAGCTCAGCATGATTATAAAGAAAATATCCGTTTTCCTGTTTGGCAGACTTCTTCATCAGATAGTCCACCATATAGATCAGTGATGAGTTTTGCCTCTCAAGATAGCTTGGAAGTAGTCCAAGAAAAATAAAGTCTTCCGGTTTTCCGATAAATTGTTCAAAACTTTTATAAATACTTTCTTCATAAAGTTCCGGATCTGCGATGAAATGTTTGGAAAGATTCATCTGGGTTGTTCCTGAACTTTGAAAGAAAAGATCAGTAGCCACATTTTTATCCAGGATCTGATGATTTTTAAACATTTCAATAGGAAGAAACGGAATTTTCGCCAGACTGTCGACATCATCGGGATTAACTTTAAGAAAATCAACAAATTTCCGGTATATTTCAACACTTTCATATTGATAACGAAATGTTTTCAATGATGCATTCAGAAAATCCTGTTCAGTCTGTATGTTGAATATATTTTTCAATTCCATAATTTTTGAATTTCTTAATCCCTTACTACAAAGCAATTACAGAGATAAAATATTGTTATTTAATAATTTTTTAATGTATAAAACCTATTTTGGTAGACTTATTGCAATGAGTTACTTGGAATATGGATTAAAAACAAGAGTGGGTTTTTCCACCCGTTCGAAAGTTACCTCTTTTTAGGGGTAATTTTTTTTTTGCTTTATTTCTCAAAAGTCTTGAGTTCAAAATCTTTTTCAAAAACCCCGTAAGTGAAATAGGAAATCCAGTCTCCAAGGTTGATATATTTTGCGTTTTGTTCCAAATCCAGTACCATTGGCAGGTGTCTGTGCCCATAGATGAAATAATCAATCTTCTGAGTTTTCAGTTTTTCTTTGGAATAAATAATAAGAAACTCTTTATCTTCTCCCAGAAACGCTTTGTCTTCTTCACCGGAGATCATTTTATTTTTTTGGGAAAGGTATAATGCAATTTTCATCGCAATATCTGGATGAAGCCATTTGAAGAACCACTGTGCTATCGGATTGGTGAATAGTTTCTTCATTCTTTTGTATCCTTTGTCTCCAGGTCCCAAACCATCTCCATGGGCCAGCAGAAATTGCTTCCCTCCCATTTCAAAATATTGTTTCTGATAGAATACAGTACATCCGATTTCTTCTTCCAGATAATCTTTCATCCAGAGATCATGATTTCCGACAAAGAAATAAATATGAATTCCTCTGTCTTTAAGTTCTGCAATTTTCCCCAGCACACGAACATATCCTTTGGGAATAACATGCTTCCATTCATGCCAGAAATCAAAAAGATCGCCCATTAAAAATAAAACCTGAGCATCTTCTTTGATCTCATCCATCCAGCGTATAAATCTCTCTTCACGCACCTTGCTCTCCTTGGGTGTAGGAGCACCAAAATGCTGATCTGAAGCGAAGTATACTTTTTTTCCAGGTTCTAAATTAATTGTCGTTTTTAACACCTTCTGATTTTTGTGAAAAATTATTGATTATCTTCTGCAAACCATTCTCCATAAGAGTTTTCTGTCTCGTGAAGTTTAAGATAAGCTAAAGAAATTCCTTCGGGAAGTCTTGATTTTACTTTAGCAGCAATAGCATACAACATGTTTTCACAAGTCGGCTGGAAACTGCAATAGATTACTTTATGTCCTTTCTGCTCAAGGTCATCTCCCAGTTCTTTGTGTGGAGACAGCGCATTGACAAGAACCGCATGGTCCCATACATCAACGATCTCAGATTTTACGATACTTTTGATATCTCCGAAATCGACCACCATTCCATTTTTAGGATTTTCAATATCATTAATCGGTTTTCCTTTCACTGTTACAAACAGCTTATAGGAATGTCCATGCATATTTTTACACTTCCCATCGTAGTTGTAAAGCACGTGAGCCGTTTCGAATGTAAAAATTTTTGTAATACGTATCATAGTACAAAGATAAGATAAAACAGCTTAATAGAGAAAAGACTGTTTCTATTACAGCGATTTTAAAATATTCTTTTCACAGGTTTTCAAAAGTGACATCTATTACTTCCTGAAAATTAATTGATCTGTTTCAAAACCTAATTGATTCAAATAGTCTAGTCCATCTTGAACCGCTATTGAATTAACTCCCGACCATCCATTTTTTAATCCAAGTAAAATAAATTGTCTGATATACTTCGGCTCATTCATATTAACCTCATCTTCAGAATTTGTTATTTTATTTATCAACTTAACACCTGATTTTAAAGGCTGACCTATAATATAATGATCAACTGTTACAAACTCAATAATCAAAGGAGTCTGTTTCTGCCCGCTTAGAAAAACTTTCAATTGTAGAGTATTAGTTTCAGTTCCAGCGTTCAACTGATCCGTAACCAAATACAGATATTCATTATTATCGATGACTATCTTTCTTAATTTGTTTTTCATTACCTCTCTTTATCTGATCATTTTTTCAAATCTACTAATGACTTTATACTCCTTATTTTTAATAACAATCTCATATTCTCCTTTATCCAGGATTAAAAAACGGCTGTCTTGGGAAGTTTTGAGCTCAATGATATCAGCAGGAATTCCTTTCTGCTCAAACTCTCCTTTTCTGTAGGCTAAAACCATGGCCGGATATATTGAAACTTTAGAAGCTGGAACCTTATAAAGCTTTCTGTTTTTGTTCAACATCCAATTGGGTCTGCCTTCAATGTATTTTGTAACGGGATGAATGATTTTAATATCAGTATACAAATCTTTGTCTTCACCATTATATATTCCCTCATTTTCATCTTTTAAAACAACAGGAACAGTATTATTTGTAAATCTTAAAAGCGGTTCATTATACTTCAGGTTACTTTTTTCTGAAAATTGAGTCTGATCAATAGTAAAAGGATTCACACCTGTTAAGTCTGAAAGCCTTCCCGCCATTGTTTTCTCCCAGGATTTATGAATACCTTCATAAGCGTGCTGATAACCGCAGTAGATGAGATATTTTCCCGCCTTATTTTTCTGCATAAAATCGAAGATATTTTTTGCTTCTCCAATTTCCCTTTCTTTGTTATTTCCTTCAGCTTCGTAGGGGAAAAGTTTAAATCCAATTCTCAAAGCATTGTAGATAAAATTTCCGAATTCCGTTTCTTTGGAGTAATATCCACTGTTAAGAGCAGCAAATTTTGTAGCGTTTAAAGAGTCACTCGCTAATGTTTCGAGCCCCAAATATCTGTAGCCTTTATCATATAATCCCTGAAGTAAGGAAGAGGCAAAATTTCTATGACTGGCATTATGATGAGCTTCGTTCATGATTATAATCTTTTCATTGACAGCTCTTTCCAAGATATAATCTTTTGCATTGACAGGCTGTAATTTTATGAATTTCAAACTATCTGCAGTACTCAACTTTTTTACACGTCCAAAAGTCTCATCCCAACTTTCCAATGCCAGTTTATATTGTCCGCTTATTGAGTAGTATGTTGCCGCCATCTGGCTTCTCCAGGATTGACTTTGAGTAGAATCCGCTACCTTTTTTTTGATATCGTCTGTAAACCAGTAAGGGTTTTCCTGGCCATAACCTGCCATGCTTACCAACAGTAAAGCCAGTGAATAAGAGAATTTCATGTGTATTTAGTTTTTGATTGATAATTACCATCCAGTAAACTACAAATTTAGAGCCAACAACCTAAGAGATCTGGCTCAAATCATTTCTTTATAAGTTATTTGCAAATTTTGATTTATTTACAGTTACTTTATTCTTAAAAGCTTTATAAATGTAGTATTGGTTAATATTATTCTGAGTAATCAAAATAGGTTCAGCATTATCCTCAATTACAATTTTAGAATATCCCAGATCTGATGAAAAGGCATTTGAGTTCCATGAATAATACAATTCAACGGCTTTAATTTTATCAAAATCTATTTTTCTCTCTTTTTGGCTCTGTTTATCCAATACTATGATTTGCTTTTCTAAATGATCAATTTTAGCTTCTTCCCTTAAATTTCGCAAATAATATTTTTTTCTGATTAATGCTGTTCCCAAAAAAAGATAAGTAAGAAAAGAAAACAGTAAAACCGGAACAGCAGAGGAAATTATCTTTGATAATGAAAGTTCATTCCAGTCCAGAATCATTTTACGTACAATGACACCAGAAATAAAAACGGTAAAACACAGATAAAAATACCCCAATATCAAATTGCCTAAAATTTTATTCTTTTTATATTCAATTTCCATTTTAACAAATTACAATTGTTTTACTCCACACCTTGTTCTAATTAAAAAACTTCTCCAGCCAGTCGTTTTCCAGACGTTTTATTTTTTTGGTTTCAGGATCAAACAAAATCCAGAGCGTGCTTGAATTTACCACAAGTTCATCATTGCAATAGAATTCAACTTTTCTTGGCTGTTTGGCTCCTTCGGGAGTCAGAGGATAAGTTCTTACTGTAATGATATCCCCTAGATAAACCTGTTTTTTATATCGGATATGGTGATCCAGAAGCATCCAGGCATCGTTTGCATATTCTGTTTGCTGTTTCAGAAGATCCCAGTGTTCCGCTGCTATTTCTTCCACCCAGTGCACATACTGTACATTATTTACATGATTGTTCTGATCAATATGTTCTGCTGTTACCTTTATTTGTTTTTCGTGCATTAAATTCATTCTGCTGAAAGTTTACTCAAATGTATCATTTTAAAACAAAACTTTCTTCATTCAACCCCACACTTTTATGCACAAAAAAACGGAATCATAAGTTCTGATTCCGTTATAATATTCAGTATATTGAATTTCTTATTTAGATTTTCCAGCAGGTTTTGCAGGCGTTGCTGTAGCTCCTAATTTAGTTTTTACAAGTGCTGTGATATCTTCACTTCCATCCGTGTAAACCAAATTGTTAGATTCATGAAATGATGTATCGAAGATAAAATTCAATCCTCTTTCTTTAGCGACAGCAGAAATAACGCTCTTTACCTTTTGCTGTAAAGGTGTGTATAATTCACTTTGTTTAGCTGAAATATCTTTAGCCGCCTGTGCTCTTGAATCTTCTATTTTTTTACCTAAAGTCTGCAATTCTGTTTGTGCTGCCATCAGTTCTTTAGTTACAGCTTCTTTGTTGGCTTCACTAAGAGTCTTTTCTTTAGCCTGTGCTGCTTTCAATTTAGTCTGATAATCACCAATCATTTTTTCAATTTCAGCCTGCTTAGCTTTAGTCAGGTTATCAATAGTAGTTCCTATAGTGGTTACTTCAGATAAGCTTGCAAAAATATCCTCTGTGTTTACACTTCCAACCTTCTGTTGAGCATTCGCAGCATTTGCAGTAAGCGTTAATCCTAATGTAATAAAAAGTACTTTAATTAAATTCATTTTTAATAATATTTTTTCAGCCCCAAATATAATTCAAATTTCAATTACTTATCATGTAGTATTTATTTCTTTATTATTTTGAAATATTCATATTGTAAAAACAGGTTTAAATACTTTTAAATCAAAGAAAAACCTTCTCCGAATGAGAAGGTTTAACATCAAAAAAATATGGAAAATGATTAATGGAATTGTGCAGTTTCCGTAGAATCTTTCATTGCTACCGTAGCTGAGGAGCCGTTGGTCACAATATTCTGTACTTCATCAAAATATCCTGTTCCTACAAAAGACTGGTGTTTCACTGCTCTGAATCCTTTCTGCTGTAATGCAAACTCACGCTCCTGAAGTTCTGAATATCCTGCCATTCCTCTTTCTTTATAAGCTAGAGCCAATTCAAACATAGCTGTGTTCAAAGCATGGAATCCTGCAAGGGTAATAAACTGGAATTTGTATCCCATTTTAGCCAACTCTTCACGGAAAGTAGACATTTCTTCTACACTCAGTCTCGCTGCCCAATTGAATGAAGGTGAACAGTTGTAAGCAAGCATTTTCCCTGGAAATTTTGCATGAATTCCTTCTGCAAACCTTTTGGCTTGTTCCAGGTCGGGATTTGAAGTTTCCATCCAGATAAGATCTGCATAGGGAGCATAAGACAGACCTCTGTCTATTCCCTGTTCTACCCCATTTTTTACTACATAAAACCCTTCAGAAGTCCTTTCTCCCGTAACGAATTTTTTATCTCTGTCATCAATATCAGAAGTCAGTAAATCTGCTGCATCTGCATCCGTTCTTGCAATAATAAGACTCGGAACTCCAAGTACATCAGCGGCCAGACGTGCAGCAATAAGTTTATTGATTGCTTCCTGAGTAGGCACCAATACTTTTCCTCCTAAGTGTCCACATTTTTTGGCAGAAGAAAGCTGATCTTCAAAATGGACACCAGCTGCTCCTGCTTCAATCATCTGTTTCATCAGTTCAAAAGCATTCAGGTTACCTCCAAAACCCGCTTCTGCGTCGGCAATGATAGGCACTAGATATTCTTTATTTCCTGTTCCGCTTACAGACTGTACCTGATCTGCTCTCAATAAAGCATTATTAATTTTCTTTACCACAGAAGGCACTGAATTGGCCGGATACAATGACTGATCAGGATACATTTCCCCTGATAGATTAGCATCTGCAGCCACCTGCCACCCTGAAAGATATATTGCTTCCAGACCGGCATCTACTTCCTGCACTGCCTGATTACCGGTCAACGCACCAAGTCCTGCTACATAATCCTGAGTATTTAATTTATCCCAGAATTTTTTGGACATTTCCGTAGCAATGGTGTAATCTATGGTATAAGAACCACGAAGTTTTAAAACTTCTTCTGCTGTATAAGGTCTTTTTACACCGTTCCAACGTGGATTTGTCAGCCAATCTTGCTCCAGAACCTGGATTTGTTCTTGTCTTGTTTTCATAATATTTGGATTTTGTTTGATTAGATTTTGGATTTCGGGATACGAGGTGAGAGGTTCGGGGTGAGAGTATGATTCTCAAACTTTCGAACATTTACACTCTCAAACTAGATAAAAGGATATGCTTTAAGGGTCAGAAATTCTTCAAATTTTTCAGAGAAAATCAATTCATTGAAAAGTTCTTTGGCGAGGTTAAATTTTCCGTTTTGGAAACGGGTTTCTCCTACATACTTTTCAATATTGTCCATTTCTTCTTTTTCCCACTGCAATACCATGCTTCGGGTTAATGTTCTGTCGTCACTCAGAACCGCTTCGTTTTTCAGCCATTGCCAAATTTGTGTTCTTGAAATCTCAGCAGTAGCGGCATCTTCCATCAGATTATAAATGGCGGCAGCACCGGTTCCCATCAGCCAGCTTTCCAGATAAAGAATTCCTACATTGATATTTTTTCGGACTCCTTTTTCAGTAATATCTCCTTTAGGGATTTCCAGCAGCTGGCTTTCTGTTATATGATATTCAAATTTTTTATCGATCTGGTTTTTGGTTGGCATATACTCATCAAAAATTTCTTTTGCCACCGCTACTAATGCCGGATGTGCCACCCAAGTTCCGTCATGACCATTTTTCACTTCCCTTTCTTTATCATTTCTTACTTTTTCAAAAGCCTTTCTGTTGGCTTCGTCATCGTCTTTTACAGGAATTTGGGCTGCCATTCCACCAATAGCATGTACATTTCTTTTATGACAGATTTCGATCACTCTTTTTGAATAAGCACTCATAAAGGGAGAAGTCATGGTTACCTGATCTCTGTCCGGCACAATAAATTCGGGAAGGTTTCTGAATTTTTTAATGTAAGAGAAAATATAATCCCATCTTCCACAATTCAGTCCTGCGCTGTGTTCTTTTAATTCAAATAAAATTTCATCAATCTGAAATGAAGCAGTAATGGTTTCTATTAAAACAGTTGCTTTAATGGTTCCCTCCGGTATTACAAGATAGTTCTGGGCAAAAACAAAAACTTCATTCCACCATCGTGCTTCTTTATAATGTTCCAATTTCGGAAGGTAAAAATAAGGGCCACTTCCATTTTCCAAAAGCTGTTTTGCATTTCTGAAAAAATAGATTCCAAAATCTGTCAGCGATCCGGAAGCTTTTTCTCCATTGATTTCAATATGTTTCTCCGGAAGATGAAGTCCCCTTGGACGAACCTGTAAAACGGCTGTTTTTTTATTAAGAGTATACGCTTTTCCTTTTTCGTTAACAAAATCAATATTCCGGTTAATGGCATCAGAAAGATTAATCTGACCCTGGATACAGTTTTCCCAAACCGGCGAACTGCTGTCTTCAAAATCAGCCATAAACGTAGATGCTCCGGAATTAAGGGCATTGATAATCATCTTGCGGTCAACAGGTCCGGTAATTTCTACTCTTCTATCCAACATATCTTCAGGAAGAGGAGCACATATCCAATTGCCCTTTCGGATCTCAGCTGTTTCTTTTAAGAACTCAGGAAGATTTCCTCTGTCAAAATTATGCTGTGTATTTTTTCTTTCTTCTAAAAGTTCAAGTCTTTTATGATTAAAGTTCTGATGAAGCGAAATCAGAAAATCTGCCAAATCAGGAGTAAATATTTCCTCAAACTGCTTCTCTGACTTTATTTCTAACTGAGTCTTGGTTTCCATAACGTATTGATTTTGTGATTTGATGTTACAAACATAAATAAAAATTTTCACAAACAGCGAACGTTCGCTAAATTTATTTAAAATTTATTATGCGAATAATCGCATCTAATTATTTATATTTGAGTAATGAATTCAGAAAGCGACTTTATCAAAACAGTTTTCGGACTAAAACTGAAGCAGCAGAGACAAAAGAAAAACTGGTCTCTACAGGACCTTGCTGTAAAGACAGGATTATCAAAATCTTACCTCAACGAAATTGAGAATGGAAAAAAATATCCCAAGCACGATAAAATCATTCAGCTTTCTGAAGCACTTAGCTGTACTTTCGATGATCTGGTTTCTACCAAGCTGGATAAAAGTCTGGCTCCTTTCAACGAAATTCTTCAGTCTGATTTTTTCAAAGAAGTTCCTTTGGAATTGTTTGGGATCAATAAGAACAACCTTATCAGTATTATCAGCGATGCTCCCAAAAAAGTAACGGCTTTCATCAATGCTCTCATCGAAATTTCCCAGAATTATAATCTTGGAAAAGAAAGATTTTATTTTGCGGTGTTAAGATCTTTTCAGGAATTGTATGATAATTATTTCCCGGAAATTGAAGAAAAAGTAGATCAGTTTACCCAGGAAAATCAGTTAAAAATTGGTAAAAGCTTAAAGTCTGACATTCTGGAGAAAATTCTTGCAGAAAAATTCAGCTATACCATTCAGTCTGAAGATTTTGAAAAATATGGAACGCTGGATAATCTCCGTTCTCTTTTTATTCCTGAAAAAAAGCTTTTACTTCTGAATCAAAAACTGGAAAAAGACCAGAAAACGTTCATCCTTGCAAAGGAAATCGGCTTCAATGTATTGGAATTAAAAAATCGCCCCAATACGTATTCATGGCTGGATTTCGGAAGTTTTGAAGAAATACTGAATAACTTTTACGCCTCTTATTTCGCAGGAGCTTTGCTCATTTCAAAAGAACCTGTGATTGACAAGACTTCAGAATTTTTCCAGCAAAATAAATGGGAACCTAAAAATTTCGAAAGTCTGATTAATAGCTTTACCCGATCACCGGAAACATTCTATTATCGCCTTACGAATATTCTTTCAGCTGAGATGGGAATCAAGGATCTTTTTTATTTATGTCTGGTAAAAAAGAAAAATTCGGATAAGATTCAGATTTTAAAAGAGCTTCACCTGAATCATCAGCAGGCGCCTCATGCCAATGCAACCAACGAGCATTATTGCAGAAGATGGATTGCTGTGAAAAATCTTGGTGATTTAAAAGAAAATGAAACCCTGACGGATGCTCAGATTTCTCATTATAAAGACCAGGGAATAAGCTATCTGGTTATTTCTACTTCACAAAAAAATCCTTTTTCGGATGGAAGTAACAGAAGTTATTGTCTGGGAATATTACTGAATTCTCAAACGATAAAAAAAATAGGGTTTATCAAATCTCCTTCTTTAAAAACCATCAATGTAGGAGTTACCTGCGAATCCTGTAGTATTGCAGATTGTGAAGTGAGGCAGGCACCTCCTGTGAGACTGGAAAAGGAGCATTTTAATATGAGTATGAAGAATGCTGTAGAGAAGATTAGGAAGACGTTTGAAGATGTTTAAAAGTGATGAGGTTCGGGATGCGAGATTCGGGTTTGTGAATAATAGATTTGTTGTTAAAATTTACAGGTAAGTTATTTATCTAAACGCAGAGTTCGCAAAATTTTTCTATACTATTTATAACTTTTCCGGTCGCTATGGCGTTTCACTCAGCAACGGAAAAGGTCTTCCCTCTTCTTAACGAAATATTCTTATGAACGATATATGAGATTAGCTGACAAACCTTTTTGAACTTCATCGTTAATAATAATTCACTATTGACTTTGCAACGCAAAAATTGACGATTATTTTATATCTTAGTAAAAACACACTATGATATTAGACTTATTGTTTCCAAACCGTTGCATTCATTGTAACAGAATCATTGATTCTGAACTTTTGGTTTGTGACCTTTGTTTTCATCAGATTCATTTTACACACTATGATTATTTTGAAAATAATCCGGTCAAGGAAAAATGCAGTTTATTTTTTCCGGTTGAAAACGCTTATTCTTTAATACAATTTGAAGAGGAAAGTTTAAGCCGGCAGATTATCCACGAACTGAAATACAGAAGCAGGGAAAAAACAGGAAAGATTCTGGCAGACTGGACTACAGAACGTCTTAATTTCAATAATAAAAAACCTGATTTACTAATAAATGTTCCTCTTCATCCAAGGAAACTCAAAGAGCGCGGATATAATCAACTTCATTTATTCACAGAAACTTTGTCTTCATTTTATAACATTCCTTTCAATCATCAATTAATTAAACGAAATTACTATTCAAAAGCTCAGGCTTTAAAAGACAAAAAACATAGGCTGGAAACCATTAATACATTTTCAGTCACCCAACCTGTTTCCGGAAAGCATATCCTCCTGATCGATGATGTTTTTACTACAGGAAATACTGTGTCATCGGTTGCATGGGAGATTTTGAACGCCGGAGACAATAAAGTAAGTGTATTGGTGATGGCTGTGGATATTTGATATGGGGTGCGAGGTACGAGTTTCGGGATGGTGAGATACGGGATACGAGTTTTGAGATACGAGGTGTGGAATTTTGGGCATGGATGATATTCAAAAATATTTCCAAACCTAAATGCATCTAAACTCTCTCAAACACCCACTTAATCTATTTTCATGATTCAATTCTTTTTCCTAATTTTCCGGAAACTAAACCACTATGCCAAATCTGCTTTTACTGCACGGAGCCTTAGGTCACAGCGACATTTTCAAACCTTATTTAAATACTTTATCCCAATATTTTACGGTACATACTCCTTTATTTTCAGGGCATGGAGATCAGGAACTTCCGGCAGATGGTATCACTATTGAAAAATATACTCAGGAATTATCTGAGTATTGTAAGGTGAACAATTTGACTGAAGTATCAATTTTCGGACATAGTATGGGTGGTTATGTTGCGCTTTGTTATGCAATGAGAAATCCTGACCGTGTAAATTCTATTATAACATTAGGAACAAAGTTCGACTGGACTGAGGAGCAGGCTTTAAAAGAAAGTAAGATGCTTAATCCTGATGTTATTCTTGAAAAAATTCCGCAGTATGCCCAACTTTTAGAATCACAGCACGGAACAAAATGGAAAGAACTTCTTCCGGCTATTGCTGATTTAATGATCGATCTGGGTAAAAATCCTCCTTTGGAAAATAATTTTGCCACGATTACTACCCCAACTCAAATTATGGTGGGAGATAAAGATAATATGGTCACTATTGAAGAGAGTATGAGAGTTTACAGAAGCCTTCCAAACGCAAAATTGGCCGTACTCCCTGATACAAAGCATCCTATGGATAAAGTACGACCTGATTTATTATTGAATTTAATAAAAGATTTCTGGAATCTTTCTTAAATTATCTCTGAAGTTTTTCTCCGTAGCTTAAATCTCCGGCATCTCCTAATCCTGGAGTGATATATCCTTTTGAAGTTAAATGTTCATCAATAGCTCCGACCCAGATGTGCGCTTCAGGATAAGCATTCTGAACCGTTTCAACTCCTTGTTTTGATGCAATGGCTGCTACAATATGAAGCTGGGTTGGATTTCCATTGGTTAGCAAATCTTTGATCGCTTCAATTAAAGAAGCACCTGTTGCCAACATGGGATCCGCTACGATCAAAGGTCTTCCTTCAATGCTTGGGCAGGTAAGATAATCCTGTTTGATTGAGAAATAATCATTGGCATCGTGTTTTCTGTAAGCTGCTACAAAACCGCAGTCCGCTCGGTCTAAATAGTTCAGAATTCCTTCAAACAAAGGAACACCGGCTCTTAAAATAGTTGTAATAACCGGCTGTACAGCAATTTCTCTGCTTTTTATTGTATCTAAAGGAGTTTGAATTTCAACTTCTCTGTACTCCAGTCCTTTACTGATTTCAAAAGCGGCAATCTCCCCGATTCTTTCCATATTCCTTCTGAATCTCATTCGGTCATGCTGGATAGTAACATTTCTAAGTTCGTTAATCCACTCGTTGACCAGAGAAAAGTGTTGCGATAAAATAGTAAGCATGAAAATTTTATTTTTAATTTCAGTTAATTGATATTAATTGCTGCAAAATTACAACTAAAAAACGAATTGAAAGATTGGGCTTAAAGAGAAAGTCTGCTCTGAAGATATAAAAAACTCCGGCAAGCTTTGCTTGCCGGAGTTTTTGTGAACAAAAGTTCTTATTATTTTTGTCTGAAATAAACTTCAATTGGAACTCCGGTAAACCCGAATTGTTTTCTCAACTGATTTTCAGTAAATCTCTTATATGGTTCTTTCACATATTGTGGAAGGTTACAGAAGAATACAAACTGTGGTGAAGGCGTAGGAAGCTGTACACAATATTTGATTTTAATGTATTTCCCTTTCAATGCCGGTGGTGGTGTCTGTTCGAAGATCGGAAGCATTACTTCATTCAGTTTTGAAGTTTTAATTTTCTTCTTACGGTCTTCATAAACCTCCATGGCTACTTCTACAGCTTTTAAGATTCTTTGCTTAGTTAAAGCTGAAACAAATAAGATTGGAATATCTTGGAACTGACCAATTTTATCTTTGATTGATTTTTCGAAATCACGCATCGTATTGGTCTCCTTATCCTCAATCAAATCCCACTTATTCACAAGGATTACAATTCCTTTTCTATTTTTCTGAGCCAATCCGAAGATATTCATATCCTGAGATTCCCATCCTTGTGTAGCATCAACCATGATGATAACGACGTCAGAATACTCAATAGAACGGATAGACCTCATTACCGAGTAAAATTCAAGATCTTCGTTTACCTTAGACTTTCTTCTCATCCCTGCCGTATCTACCAATACAAACTCATGTCCGAATTTGTTATATAAAGTCTGGATACTGTCTCTGGTAGTTCCTGCAATATCGGTTACAATATTTCTTTCAACATCCAATAAAGCATTGGTCATTGTAGACTTTCCTACGTTTGGACGACCTGCAATGGTAATTTTTGGAAGCCCTTCAAAAGGATCTTTATATTCTGTAGTAGGGAAATCTTTAACGATATCATCTAACAAGTCTCCTGTTCCTGAACCTGTAGCAGAAGAAAGTGTGTAATATTTATCAATTCCTAACTGATAGAATTCTGTTGCAGGAAGTTCTTCCTTTGCAGAATCTACTTTATTGATAACGATATAAATTGGTTTGTTGGATCTTCTAAGAAGTCTGTAGATTTCGTAGTCTGTGTCAGTAAGTCCTTCTTCTACATTCATCATAAAGATAATAGAAGTGGCTTCATCAACCGCTAATTGTACCTGTTTACGGATTTCCTCTTCGAAAATATCATCTGTACCTACATCATAACCTCCGGTATCAATTACCGTAAAGTCTACTCCATTCCAGTCTGATTTCCCATAGTGACGGTCTCTGGTAACACCAGCTGTAGAATCTACAATAGCTTCTCTTCTTTCTAATAAACGATTAAAAAGCGTGGATTTTCCTACGTTGGGACGTCCAACGATTGCGACAATATTTGACATAAAAAATGTTTAATAATCCTTTTACTTTGCTCAAGGATATGTTATTAATGGGTTACTCCAACTTTTGGAGCCCAATTTTTTGCAAAGATAGGGTTTTATTATTTAACAGATGGAGGCCGGGAGAAGGAGGCTGGATTTTATTATCCATGGGAGAATTCATAATAATCACTCTCATTAAAATTAAACAGATAGTATCTATAATTCTCCTATTTTCCAGTAGAAGCAGATTATTTTAAAATTTTTATTGAAAAATAATTATTTGGATATCAATACATAAAGCGATCCACTCACCTATTATGTTAATTAATCTTTAATTTCGATTTTCATATTTAAAATAATTTCTATAATTTCGCGGCATAGAAACAGACCCATGGTGTAGCGGTAACACTACTGATTTTGGTTCAGTCATCTGGGGTTCGAATCCCTGTGGGTCTACTATCTAAAAAATGCAACTAGCTAAATTACAGCAAGTTGCATTTTATTTTTGGTCAATTTTTCACGTTTGGTCACCTTTTTAGTCATACTTTTGATAAAAAACGCTCGGAGTGAACTTAATTGAATCTATTTGAATCTGATTGTATTTTAGCTACGGAAATAATGTCCGTTACTCTCAAAATAATCATACATAATGTTTCTTGCAGTGGCTTCCCAATCAATAACGACAAAACTCGGGAGATTGAACGGTATATCATTTTCATACAGATATTCCACGAACTCAATATCATTTGCAAACTCACCGTAATAAAAATTGTTTACGTATTCATAGGCACTTTGAAAATCCATATCTAAAAAGTTATCTAAAATCACTTCAAAAACTTCTGAATCATACTCCGAATCATTTATTTGCTCGGCTATCTCGTAAATCTCGGGAGATAAAAAACTTTCTCCTATCAATCCCAATTTCTCAAATAGTTCGCAGTTTTCGTAATCCTGAAACATAAATTCAGGATCTTGTTCATCTTCGTGTAGTTCATGCATTGCTTCCAGTAGGTCGTCATAGCTTCCGTATTCGCTAAGGTTAAACCATTTGCCATAAATACTTGAATTGTTGTACTTCGCATAAGTGCCACAGTAAATAGCACAATTTTGCAGACAATTTTGTAAATTTGTCATGTTGATAAGTTTTAGATACGTTAAAATTTATTGATTCGCCTTGTCGCATTGCAGTGCTTCAAGGCTTTTTTATGTAATATTGAGATATTTTAGTAAGTAAGTTGCTCACAAAAGCAGTATAAATATACAACAAAAAGCCCACAAATACAAGCACTTACAGCAGTTTTTAACTAAAATATCAACCCTTGTTAAAATCTTTTTAACCACTCCCAGCGCAGGAAAAGTAAAACAACTGTCAAAAAACCTAAATACGTTTGATAGGGGGCAGGCAAAAAAAGCTCTTGCACCATACAGGGTAAACTTAATAGTAGGTACTGTCCCGATACCTATACAAAATTTTAAGATACGGCATAGGGGGCACATTTTTAAAGTAAAATTTGGCGGGTGGTGTAAATAGGAGACCAAGTATTATACATTTTCCCGAAACTCCGCAGACAAAACCACCACTCCACACAGAACACCACAAACCGTTTACCACAGTTTCCCTAAATATTGATTTAGGATTATAAAAGTGTGATTAATTAAGAGATAAATATTATTATATATTGGTAATATCTTGCAGAAACCCTGAAAATACCTGTTTACAGTAGTTTACAGAGGTTGTCTGGAAGATTGTGTAGTTTGGCTTTGGGGTAAATAGGTAGATATATATTAACAAAAATGAGCCTGTTTCAAATCTGATTTTTAAATGCCCCGACAAAACCACAGAGACAACCTACACCACCTGTTACAGTGTAATTATCTTTAACACAAAGTTTTTCAGCGGCCGCCTATCATAAAAAGATTATGCAAACTGTTCACCCCTACCCACAAACTAAAAACAAGCCCTTTTAAGCCGCATTTAAAACAAGGAAACTAAATACACCAGAGCAATAAGAAAATCGAAATTTAACCCCTTTATGAGGTCATACAGAGATGTTACAAACAGTTCTATGCTCACCAAGCTCAATACAAGTAGTTATACACTGTTTTTAAACTAAATAAAGGAGAATACTTCAATATTAAAAGATAATCAAAGTTTAAGACATGTATGACGGTAAAGGATATCTCATCTCAGCACTAACTAGACATCCCAACTTTGGTGCAAAATTTACACAAATTCCTCTTAAAAGGAATCATTTTGTTTTTAGGATTTCAGGACACGGTACAATAATACACACCTACATTTACCATTGCATCTCTAACTGTTATTTGATATTTCAATATATATAACGGAGATAAAAAATCAAACTGTCACATAATTACAAAAATTCATATCCCAAGACAAAACCATAAAAACTATTTACAGACCTTTAAAAATAAAAAAAGAGCCATTAAAGCTCTCCATATTTTGTTTTATAATTTTTCAATTCTTTTTCGGTATTACTTAATAATTTTTCGAGTAACGAAATCTTATCTTCATACAATTTCTTTATCAATTCAGTCTCATCTGCTCCAATGATAATGCTTCCGTTATTACTTCCTTTAACATTATTGAAGCTGTTAAAATATTTTTGACTGTCAAAAGATGTTATATCTTCTGGATTAACATCCAATATTTTAGCAATTTGAGAAAGCTTATCAGATGAAACCTTTATATCTCCTTTTTCTAACTTACTATAGGCAGCCTGAGAAATATCTAATTTTTCAGCCATATATTCCTGAGTAAAATTCTTTAACTCCCGTATATTTTTTATCTTGTTTCCTATCATGACGGTTATGAATTATAACCATTTTGGTTATATTATACAATGATACAAATATAATAAATAAGATATAAGTCCGCATTTTTGTTTTCAAAAATTTAAAAAAATGAGAACAAAATTATCTCTTGTATTTACTGTCGCCCTTACTGCGAATATCTTTTCCCAAGCTATTGTAAATTTTACAGACAATACATTCAAATCTAAACTTGTATTTTCAACTCCTTCAACACATATCGCAAAAAATTCTGCGGGAAATTGGATTAAAGTTGACACTAATAATGACATGGAAATACAAGTCAGTGAAGCGCAACAAGTAGCCGAATTATGGCTATTAGGTTCTAATATCTCATCCCTGAATGGTATTCAACATTTTTCAAATTTGAAAGTATTAGAGGTTGGTAGTAATAATCTATCAAACCTTGATTTAAGCCAAAATAGTCAATTAAAAACAGTATTTTGTGACAATAACAGTCTTACAAGTCTTATTGTAAATCAAAATTCACTTTTAGAATATTTGTCTTGCTCATGGAATAATTTATCAACTATTAATCTACCAAATTCAAATTCTTTTCAGAAATTATATTGCACTAACAATCAAATTTCAACATTGAACACGTCTAATAATAGCGGTTTAAAAGTATTGAGAGTAGAAAACAACCCTATAACAAGTCTTTCTTTAGGTTCTAATATTAATTTAGAGGAACTCAATTTTTCTGTAACCCCGATTTCAAGTATTAATCTTAATTCTAATACTAATCTTAAAAAACTTACTACTAGTTCTAATCTAACAACTTTAAATGTAGCTCAAAATACAAGCTTACAGGAATTATATACACAAGGGAGTAATTTAACTAGTGTTGATGTTCGCAACGGTAATAATAGTAATATGTTAAGTGTATTATTTGGAAATGTAACACAATCACCTTTGCTAAGATGTATTTTTGTAGATTGGAAAGACAGTTCTACTTTGACAAATTTTTGGATAAAACCTTACACTGCTACTTATGTTGAAAATACTGCTGAATGTAATTCAGTACTAGCAACCGCAGAAACAACAACTAAAAAACAGTTTAGTGTTTATCCTAATCCTGTCAAAAATTCACTCAATATAGTTTCCGATTCAGTTTTTACAAAGTATGAAATTATCAATTCAGAGGGCAGAATTATTCAATCAGGCAATTTACAGCAATCTAAAATTGATACTTCATTATTGATTAACGGTATTTATTTTTTGAAATTATTTAGCGGAACAGATTATGTTGTAAAGAAGATTTTTAAAAACTGATTATCAAAATTTCAGCCTTGACCTTATGAGTTGAGGCTTATGTTTTAATCTCTGAAAACACTGATGGATAGACAAATTAACAAAGAATCTGCTACATAATACCAATACACACACTACATATTTATATCAAATATTATCATATTACTCTCAAACCTATTTAACCAACCCAATAGGAAAAAAAGTGCTTTTTCGTTCTATCAATATTGCAAGTGATTATCCTATGCAATATATATAATATATTTTTTATTTTTTTAATGCTAAAATTTTAAATTTGCAAGGCTTTTTGAAAAGCTCAAACAAAAATGATGAAATTTAGAAAAATAATAATGTTTATTTTAATAGTAAACACCTTAAATTTATATTGTCAAAACACAGTTGATATAGATTTTTTCCTTAATAATATTGGTAACTCTTATTCATATAAGATTAATGCAAATGATTATAAAATAAAAAAAATACAAAATGGTCTTTTTCGTAAATCCTTATTACCTAAAGTAACATTAACATCCTCCATACCCTATCAAAGAGCTATTTCTGATGTGACACAACCTGATGGAACAATAAAATTTATTGAGCGTAATTATTTGAATCCAAACATAGGACTTAATACAACTCAGTTTCTACCCTTTACAGGAGGTACAATTAGTTTATCAAACTCAATAAATTATTCAAGAGATTTTAATAACAATTACACTAACTTTTCTAGTAATTGGGTAAATCTTTCATATCAGCAATCTATTAATGGGTACAATGATTATAAATGGGAAAAGAAAATAAATACTCTCACAAAAAAGAAAGATTCAATTGAGTATTATAAGAATGTAATTCGATTGAAATATGATATAGCCAAATCTTATATTGATGCTGAAACATCGCAATTGAAATCTCATTTATTACAAGAAAATATGAATAAGGTAAAGTTTATGCTAAATGAAATAAATGAAAAGTATAAACATGGTCGAGCCATTAAAACAGATGTAGAACAAACAGAATTGACATTAGAACAGTTAAAAGGCTATTTGGAAGCTAATAAAATAGAACGTCAAAATTCGTTAAGCCAATTAAAAAGAACAGCCAACATTGAAATTCAAGATTCCATACTATTAGAAGGTGTCGAAGAAATAGAATTTACAATTAATAAGGAAGAACTAATTAAAATTATGGAAGAGAACGGATATAATATAGAATGGAAAATAAAGGAGTTGGAAGCAGAAGCAAACCTAGATAGAATAAAAAAAGAAGGTAGTATGTCATTAAATCTTCAGCTTGGATTGGGACTTAATTCTTCTGCAAATGAAATTTCACAATTATTTAATACTCCTCGCCAGACTCAATTCGTTACTTTAGGGGTTAAAGTCCCAATATTAGATTGGGGAGCTTCAAAAGATAAGACTAATATAGCATTTGTAGAGAAGGAGAATTTAAAATATAAAATTGAAGAAGAAAGAAATAGAAAGATACAGGCAATAGAAGAATTAATAAATTATTATTGGACTTTAAAATCTCAAATACAATCATTAAAACAACAAATAATATTATCTAATAAACTCACAGACAACTACAAAGAGCTGTTATCACTAGGAAGAAAAACAGTATCTGAGTATAGGAATCAAATTTATGAAAATATTAATTTATCAATTGAATGTGAAAAATTAAAAAATAATTTATATTTGCTAAAATTAAAAATAGATGAACTTAATTTAAAATATTAAACACTAATGAAAACAAGAACACAATTAGGTGATTTGGATTTAGAAGTATTAAATCCTATTGAAACAAAAAAAATTATTGGAGGAGATTGGTATGATTACACTAATATCGGAGAGGTAGTAATTCCTTGGGATGGCGGCGGCGGTGGAGGTGACCCTTGGGGTGATTACTACGACCCAACTCATGGTGGTGGTGACTATGGTGATACTGGCGGCGGTGGAAGTGGTAGCGGAAGTAGTGTTAGTGCCGACGCCTTTGGACCTGGATTAGAATTAACTCTTGCCGAAAGGTCATTTCTTGCATGGCAGGTTCCTGCATTAGCACTTCCAAAAATGTATCACAATTACAGTCTTGCTGCCGAAAATAAGGGCATTAACAATGAATCTGATGCTCTGAGACATGCTCTATGGTCTGCATTAGATGCGGCAGATATTGGTGTTGATTTAGCGAGACAATTCCATACCTTACATGAAACAGAGCACCCTGACACTAATAATCCTGCTGCGGATGCTATGGATTTGCATAATAATGAATGGGGCTATGAATGGTTCCAGCAACATGGTGACCCAGAAAATAATATGGGACAATTCGAAGTTGATTTTAATAACGCAGTTATGAGTGGTGCAATACAAACTCATCCATAAAAGATGACCAGGTTGATTAAGTATATCCTATTATTACCTTTTTTCATTATTTTCTCCTGCAAAGGACAGACAAATCCCGATTGTTTAGTAAAATTGGAAGAGAAGTTGTCTCCAAAAGTAAATGAAGAAAATAAGATAGGAGAAGTTATTAATATAAAAGATGAAGTAAATTGTTTTGATTGGGATACCTTAATAGTTCAGCTGGCTATGGTAAATAAAGAAACAACTGAAAAAGATTTGGGTATTAAAATCCCTTTTTATTATTATGATGATTTTTTAAACGATGAAAGAGTTGCCAGACTATTATTTGTAAAAAATAATACTGTCGTTCATTATATTATCCAAAATTCAGGTGTTGATAGAAAAACTTTTGAAACAGCTAAATCTATAAAGTCCTATAGTTTTGTTAACCTAATAAATAACGATAATGGTTCAATAAAAATACCTCGAGAAGAAGCGGTATTTGAAATGTATTCTAAAATTCTTAGAGATAAGAACAAAGAAATAAGTAAAGCCTTTAGGTCAGGAATGAGTATAAAAGTAAAAGAATAATATTTAAGATATGATTATGATGAAAAATATGATGTTATTATTTTTGTTTTTATCTTTTCTTTCATTTGGGCAGACAAATCCCGATTGCTTGGTTAAGTTGGAAAACAAGTTATCTCCAAAATCCAATAAGGAAAATAAGATAGGTGAAATTATTAACCTAAAAGATGATGTTAATTGTTTTGATTGGGATACTCTGGTTGTGATGCCAACGTTTTTTAATAAGAATGATTTAAAAAGAGACTTGGGAATTGAATCTCCTTTTGAGTTCAAAACAGGAGGGTATCGTATTGAAACAGCTCGATTATTATTTGTTAAAAACAATGTCGTGGTACATTATATTATTCAAGAGTCTTTACCCGAAAGAAAAATGATTGATACTTCTAGAACGATAAAAGCTTATAAGTTTATTGATTTAACAGAGAATGATAAATATAAACGTGCTTTGTTTTATGCTGTCATTCCAAAGCAAAAAACTGTATTTGAAACACAACCTAGACAACCTACTACTTCCTTGGAGTTGAGGATTAAAAAGTAGTTAGTTCAACTTATAAATCTTGAGTGTAAAGCTACAACAGTTATAAATAAAAAATTATAAAAGAGCTACTTGTAAAATATTATAAGTAGCTCTTTAATATTAGCACAAATGTATAAAGAATTAAACGAATTTTTAGATTACTATTTTCCCAAAATAGAAGGATGCATCTTATTTGGAAGTTATGCGGAAAAGAAAGAGAAGGCAAATGATATTGATTTATTGTTGATTAGTAATAAATTCTCTTTTTCATCAACAGAGAGCTTTATTCATAATGATTTTACTTTTAATACTATAAAAATAAACTCTTTAGAAGTATTAAATATCATAGCAAAACAATTTAAACAGGGCAATTTTCTTGCCCACGCATTTAAAACAGGAGTTATAATAAGAGATAAAACCAAAGAGCTTTTACAAATAAGAGATTATATAATTGGAAATGTACCTAATGCTTCAGCAGATGTAATTAGTTTTGATTTAAGCGAAGTTAAGTTTAAAATCAAAGATTATTTAGAACCAATTAAACAGGCTTCTGCTTTTACAACAGAAAATTTTTTACAGGCCTCCAGAATCATTTCCTTATTTGTTGATTTTTTTCTTTTAGACAGAGGAGTATATCTAAAAACAGAAAAAAGCAAGAATAAATATTTCTTCCAAAACTTTCCCAATGAAGTGCCAAATGTTTCAAAACTTATTGAATATTTACAAAAAGGGGATAAAATAAATTTTGAAAAAATTATTGCAGAATTAATTTCTGAATATTCAATTTCAGCAAATGAAAAATATTCAAACAATTTTATTTTGGATGATTACACTCAAAAATCATTAGTATGCTATATTGAGAATACATTTAAGTTTAATGAAATATCAGATATTATTGAAAAAATTAAAACGCAAAATATAGATTTGAAATTTTTTATTTATCAAATTGATGAAGAAAATCAGGAAAAAGAAGGATGTTACATAGTAATTGATAATACAAATCTAAGCATAGAGAGAGAAAAGAAAGAATGGATAATATTTTTTCAAAACATTTTCAAAGATTATAATTTTACATTTCCCTATAATAATATTTTTTGTTATCCTGAAATAAAATTTATGGGTGTTGATAATGAATTAATTGTAAATGAGCTTATGTTTTCTTTAATTAATAAGATACAATCACATAAAGAATTAGGCAAAGAAAAAATAATTTTCAGAATGGTAAAAGATTTCTTTGGTTATTCGACAATTACCATTGATGATTTATATAATTTCTATTTGATAAGGTTAGACGCAAAAGCTAAAATGTCAAACTTTTTAAATAACAATAATCAAAAAGTCGAGAACAAGTTTATAAAATTCAATAAAAATATTGAAAATACTTTGATTCAAAGATTTGAATTGATTTCAGAAAGAATACTTGATTTTGAACCAATACAAAAAATTCCTCAATTAGTACATTTGCAGATTTTAGACAGAATATTAAGTATCTTTTTAAGTAAAGATTATGAAAAATTCTACTACATATATGTTTTAAAACACAAATTTAATGAAAAAGTTTCCTAATTACAGACAATTAGACAGCAAAGATTGCGGGATTTCATGTCTTCAGATTATTTCTAAATACTATGGTAAATTCTTTTCTATTCAGGACATTAGAGATTTATCATCAGTATCAAAAGAAGGGCTTTCATTATATGAGTTAGGACTTACTTCTGAAAGATTAGGGCTAAAGTCCCTACCTGTAAAAGTTGAATTTGAAAAACTAACAGAAAACATCCCTCTACCGTGTGTTGCACATTGGAGAAATAATCATTATGTTGTTATATATAAAATTACAAATAAGGATGTTTACATCTCAGACCCTAAAGTCGGTCTTGTAAAATATTCTCATAAAGAATTTTTGGAAGGATGGCTTAATTATGAAAAGGACGAGACAAAAAAAGGGATTTTATTATTATTAGAGCCTACGGATAAGTTTAATGAAATAAAGCCTTCGTTAAATCCTACCAATGTCTATGCATTTAACTATTTCATAAGCCACCTATCCCCTTATAAGATACAGGTTTATCAATTATTGGCTACGATGGTTATTCTGACATTAGTTCAGTCTGCAATACCTTTTATCACTCAATCAATAGTCGATACAGGAATATCCTCTAAAGATTATGGCTTTATTTCAATGCTTTTGATAGCAAATATTGTCTTAGTTATAAGTGTCAGTATTGGTAGTTGGATTAGGCAATCTATTAATATTCATATCTCATCAAGAATAAAAATTTCTATTTTATCCAACTTTATCATTAAGTTGTTAAAACTTCCTGTTAATTATTTTGAAAATAAATCATCAGGGGATATTTTTCAAAGAGCATTGGATTATGACAGAATGGAGAATTTCATTATGAACTCTGCTTTTAGCATCATATTAGCAATCTTAAATATTCTTGTCTTTGGGACAATACT
This sequence comes from Chryseobacterium indologenes, assembly GCF_002025665.1. GTDB lineage: Bacteria > Bacteroidota > Bacteroidia > Flavobacteriales > Weeksellaceae > Chryseobacterium > Chryseobacterium metallicongregator. The sequence continues at coordinate 4,182,777 of NZ_CP018786.1, forward strand.
TTTTATATACCAACCAATCATACTTTTTATTTTCTTTTTTGGAGGGTTACTATATGTGTGCTGGAATCTATTTTTTTGGAATGTCCGCAAAAAATTAGATATGAATTATTTTGCATTAAAAGCAAAGAATAATACACACTGGATGGAACTTTTAACTCATATCCAGGAAATTAAGAATAACAATTATGAGCAGGGAAAAAGGTGGTCATGGGAAAAAGTTCAGGTAAAGTTATACTATTTAGGAATAAAAGTATTAAGAATTAACCAAATAGACACTCTCGGTGCAAACCTTATCAATACAATATCTGATGTTGTTTTAACATTTGTCTCTGTTTATTATGTAATAGAAGGAGAAATTACCATTGGTATGCTAATAGCAATTCAATACATATTAGGGCAGTTGAGAAGCCCTCTATTAGAAATAACAAAATTTATTTCATCCTATCAAATGGCATACATAAGTTTTACCAGAATGAATGACTCCAGTAATACCCCTGAGGAGCAGGTTGAAGAGGATGTTACAGCAAGAGAATTGCCCACAAATAAAACAATCTTTTTAAAAAATATTTATTTCAAATATAACAATGCTGCAAATTATATACTGAATAACATTTCTTTGGTTATTCCTGAGGGAAAAGTTACAGCTATTGTTGGGGCAAGTGGAAGTGGCAAAACAACATTATTAAAAATTTTAACACGATTGTATACCCCTACTCAAGGAGATTATTTTATTGGAAATATCAATATGAACTCTATTGATATTAACGAATGGAGGAAGAATATTGGAGTAGTAAATCAGGGAGCAGAAGCATTCAAAGAATCAATAAAGGATAATATTGTTTTGGGAAGTGATTATAATCAGAATAAACTGAACGAAGTACTACAACAAGTAAATCTATTAAATGAAATAAATACATTGCCTTCTGGACTAAATACAATGATGGGAGAAAATGGACGAGGTTTAAGTGAAGGACAAAAACAAAGACTAATGATTGCGAGGGCATTATACAAAAACCCTGAATTTTTATTTTTAGATGAAGCAACCAATTCTTTAGATTCCATTAATGAAAATATTTTAGTGGATAATCTTAATAAATCCTTCGAAGGAAAAACAGTAATACTTATTGCCCATAGACTTGCAACTATTAAAAAAGCAGATAGTATAATTGTTATGAATAACGGGAGCATTGTAGAGATGGGAAATGAGGAACAATTGCTCAATAAAAAAGGGTATTATTATAAGCTATTTAAAAACCAAATGATTTTAGAAAACCATGAATAAGAAAACTATTTATTCAGAAGAATTTGATGATGCCATTTCTAAATTCCCAAAATTCAATTCAATTTTATTTTACTCATTAGTTGCAATTATAGCTACAGCAATAATCTTATTACAACTAATAAAATCTCCCGAAATTGTAATAGGAGAAGCACGAGTAACAGCAGAAAAGCCACCAATAGAAATATTGTCGCAAAATTCAGGTAAAATTATATTCAAAAAGTTTTATCCACATAAATTTTTGAAGAAAGGAGATTATCTTGCTATTATGGAAAACCCATCCAATGAAGATGATATTTTGGAATTAAAAAAAGTATTGTTAAAATATGCTGATAATTTATATTCTCTGAAATCCTCTGCTTTATCTTTTGCTTCAAATTATGATTTAGGAGAATTGGAAGAACCTTTTTTTAGTTTACTGAATACTTTATACAGCATTGAAAGAGAAAAGGGGTACAATGAGAATGATGCAAGAAAGGAAGTGTTAAATAAACAAAATTTCAAGTATCTTGAAATGATTTCTAAAAGAAATGAAATCAAAAATGTTAAAAGGAATGAGATTGCTTTATTAAAAAGCAGATATAGAGATGATTCTTTATTAATGGCAAAAGGATTAATTACCAAGATTGAATATGAAAACTCTAAAAGAAATTATCTAAAAGAAAATGAAAATCTTAAAAATTATGAGGCTAGAGATGTAGAGAATAGTCTTAATATTTCTGATAATAAAGGAAATATTAATGTGCTTAATACTCAAAAAAACATCAATGTATCTGATTTAGAATTTAAACTTATAAATACATATAATCAACTACTTCAAAATATTAATCTTTGGGAATCCAGACATGTTGTAAAAATGCCTATTGATGGAACTGTTGATATGATGCAATTTATTTCGTCTAATCAGTTTATTAAGCAAGGTGAACCTATATTTAGTGTTCTTCCTGACAATAATAAATATGTTGCACAATTATTTGTTCCTCCAATGGGAGCAGGAAAAATTAAAACAGGTCAAACTGTTTCAATAAAACTTGCCTCATTTCCATACCAAGAATATGGTAAATTAGAAGGTAAAATACAATCCATTTCCTTAATCCCTACACAAAATTATTATTTAATCCTTGTTGAATTGCCCAGTGGATTGAAAAGTGACACAGGAAATGCTCTTATTTTATCAAAAAATATGGTAGGACAGGCAGAAATTATCACAAATAAAAGAAGTTTATTATCCAAGTTGTTCTCTAAAATCACTAACCTATTTGAAAAGGACGATAATTATTTTAATAAAGAAAAGGAAAAGGTTAAATCTGAAAAGACACAATCAGCTAAATAATACTTAATTAAATTCAAATTCTTGCAATTTGTGACTGATGTACCAGAAAAATTATAAATTCATTTTCAAATAAATAGCCTTGACAATTTAGTCAATGTTATTTTTTATATTGCATATTCAAACATCAAAGACACAATTATGGTAATAGCAAATGTAAATGGAAAAAGATTACGAGCAGAAGAAGCAGGTTCAGGGACTATCGGATTATGTCCGTGGACAGGGCGAGAAGTTAAAGCCAAAGTAGGTGAAATAAGGCAGTATTGGGCATATATTGGTGGTGCACCACAACTACCAGAAGGATATGAGAATGAATCCGAATGGCATTACAATTGGAAATTTCCTGTATTGGATAATTATTGTGAGGTAATTTGTGGAGAAAATAATGAACACCGAGCAGATTTAATAGGAAATAAAGATACCGTAATTGAAATTCAGAAAAGTCCTATTGATATTAGAATTGCAAGAGACCGTACATTTTTCTATCGAAAATTTTCAAATAAGCGAGTAATTTGGTTAGTTCATGCCCACGATTTTTGGAACAGCAGATTAAAAGTTGATTTTGACAAAAGAGATGGCAGAAATTATCCAATTACATGGACGAATCCCCGACGTTGGGTAGTAGAATTAGCAGGTCTGACAATTTCTAATTTATTTTTAGACTTCAATACAAAATCGGATAAGCTATTACAGATGTGGATACATTATAAAACTTTGAAAGGTTCGTTTATAACCAAAGAAGATTTTTTCAAAAGATACTTACATGAAAATTTAAAAGATGAGTTTAGAGAAAATCCTGAAAAAATTTTAGAAATCTGGAAAAACTATAGAGCATAATGACAGAAGAAAAGAAAACATGCTAAAAGATAGCGATTTAGAAGTAACTGAATCTACTAAAAATGATTTAGCAGAGGTTTTAAAACTTGTATTAACCGAAGATACTAAATCAAACGGATTCCCCTATTTTAATAATATTGAAAGAAGTTTTTCACTTATCATCGAAAAAGGAAATCAGAAATTAATTGAGGAAACTATTATCTTTGAGAATGATACAACAAAACGCAATAAATTTTGGATTGGACAATCAAAAAGTGAAGATTGGAAAGTTCTAAATCTTGTAGAGTAAATTGTATAAAAAGTTAATCTCAGGGAAAACTTCAAAATCGGAAATTGGCTAATCACAGATAAAGGTAAAGCCAATCATTTTTATTTTAGTTAATTCCCAACCCTATCTTTCCATTTTGATATATCTTCACAAACAATTCGAATAGCACTCTATCTGTTGAACTTAGAAGTTAATCTTGAAGAGAGAAATCCCTATGGCACTTTTGAGCATTAATTACGGTTTTCCACATACTTGAAAAATAGATTATAGATAAATTGTACTCAAGGAAAATCTATTATACAGAATTTTTTGTATAGTAACTAGATTTAACGGAAAAGTATTTTAATAAAAATCCTTATATTTGGAAGTTAAGGGCATTTTTAGATATGCCATCATAACTATTTAATAATCATATCAATTTGTATTGAGGTGTTATAAAAATGAGTAAGAGAATAAATTATATAATAGAAGAAATAGCTGACCAATACTCTATTGATGATAGCAATAGACCTTGGATAATAGGCTTTAGTGGTGGAAAAGATTCAACAGTATTATTGACACTCACATGGTTGGCTTTATTGAAGATAAAGAATGAAAAAAGTAGTTCTTTTTTAAGTAGGGAGGTTCACGTAGTTTGTAATGATACTTTAGTAGAAAATCCAATAATTACAAATTATGTAAATAAAGTTTTAGAGAAGATTAAAGAAGCGTCCTTAAAACATTCTTTACCAATATTTGTTCAGAAAACAATACCTAGACTTGAAGATTCTTTTTTTGTAAACCTCATAGGAAAAGGGTATCCAGCACCTAATAATAGCTTTAGATGGTGCACTGAAAGATTAAAAATAAAACCTACAGCAAAATTTGTCACTGACATAGTTAAAAGTGAAGATAATGACCATCACGAGGCAATTATCCTTGTAGGGACACGAAAAAGTGAAAGTTCTTCAAGAGCTAAGTCAATTAAAAAACACGAAATAAAAGGAAAACGTTTAACAAAGCATCCTCTTCAAAATAATGTGTTTGTCTATTCTCCTATAAAGGAATTACAATTAGAGGAAATTTGGTATATTATTAATACATTTCAATCACCTTGGGGTGCAAATAACAAAGAGTTATTTGACATTTATATGGATGCAAGTGCAGATGATTATGAGTGTCCTACAATGGTTTCAGATAAAGAACATAAATCTTGTGGGCAAAGTCGTTTTGGTTGTTGGACTTGTACTGTTGTGAAACAAGATAAGTCTATTTCGGCTCAAATAGAAAATGGGCAAGAGTGGTTAATTCCTTTACGAGATTTGCGTAATTGGATTCAAGAAGAAAGAAATAAGCCAGAAAATCGCTCCCATTTAAGAAGAAATGGAGTTGAAGCAACAATCCCACATGGTGGAGTTGTTGAGCTAAAACATAGAGCTGAAATTCTTGAAAAAATTTTTGAAGCACAAAAAAAAATTAATGATTTGGGATATGAGGTTGAATTGATAAACAAACAGGAATTGATTGCAATTCAGGTTATATGGTATCGTGATTTGTATTTCCAATATACAGTTTCGGATATTTACAATAAAGTATTTAATAAACATCTTGATATGAAACAGCACAATGAACTTGTAAAAAAGGAAGAAGAATTATTATTGTCTGCTTGCGAGAAAGATAAAAAACAATTCACTTTGATTCAAGACTTACTAAAATTAGAAAAGTCTAAAACAATTATGATGAAACGAAGAGGATTGATTGAAGATATTGAAAAACGTTATAAACAGTATATTACGACATAATGACAATTAAACAAATTGAACTTAATAACTTTAGAATATACAAAGGTTATAACAAAATAAATCTATCCGTTAAAGATGATGAAAATATTGTCATTGTTAGTGGTAAAAATGGTTATGGAAAGACCACTTTCCTAATGTCTCTTGTTTGGTGTATGTATGGACGACAAATGAGTGATGTCGACGAAATTTACAAACGAGAAATTGAAAGTAATGGAAATTACAAAAAATATATCAAGAATAGTTTGAATAGGCAAGCAGAATATGAGGGGAAGACCACATTTTCTGTTTCTGTAACATTTGCAAATGTTACTACTATACCTGATATTACTTGTGATGAATTAAAAATTACAAGAACTTATCATACGGAAGGCTCAAAAGAAGAAGAATTGGAAATTCTAATAGATGGAATGGAAAGTGAGCTAGCTGAAGAAGTAGGTAAAGAAATATTTATTCGTGATTTCATTATGCCAAAAGAAATTGCAAAATTTTTCTTTTTTGATGCCGAAAAAATTGTTTCTCTTGCTGAAATCCACACGGCAGAACAGAGAAAAGATTTAAGTCAAGCGTATATAGAAGTTTTAGGTATCAAACATTATCAAGATTTAAAGGAAGATTTAGAAAAATATCTGAATGATTTAAAGGAAAAAACAGCAAGTACAAAAGATAAATCAAATTTAGAGCGAATAAAAAGAGAGTCTTTGGATATAGAAGAAGAAAATATTGAGTTTCAAAGCCAAATTGACAATCTTAATGAAGATGCTTCCGCATTAAAATTTGACATTTCTAAATTACAAGAAAAATTAATAAAAAATGGTAGTGTAATTACTGTTGATGAATTAAATGAACTCCGTGATAGAAAGGAAGATTTAGACAAACACGTTGGTCAAATTCAAACAGAATTAAAATCTTATTTTGAGATAATTCCTTTTGCAATTGCAGGGAAATTATTGACACAAGTATTTGAACAAATTGTTGATGAAAGAAACTTTATCAATAGAAGCTTTGATAAAAATAAAGTAGATGATATTTCAACAAAAATCATCAATGATTTAATCAATTTGCCACGCCCTAAAGACATTCAAATTACTCACGAAGTACAAGAATATTATATTCAAAACTTTAAAGAATTAGTAAAGAAACATCTTGGAGAAGAAGAGACTCAAAATTCCGAAGATGTTGAATTATTGCATAATTATTCAGAGTCAGAAAAAGCGGAATTAGAGCAATTTATAAATAATATTAGATTATCATTCAAAGAAAAATTCAGTAGAATTAATACTGATTTCATACGTTCAAAAAATGAGCTGAATGATATTAATAAGAAAATTAAACTTGCAGAAGAAAAATCAGAGGATGCTTTAGTTGTTGCTGACAGGAAAAAGAAAAGTGAACTTGAACAACAATACGAAGGAATTCAACAAAGAATAGGTGTACTAAAACAGAAAATAGAGGAAAATGAGAATACACTTATTCAGCATAGAAAGGAAATTAATAGAATTACCGAAAGACTTGATTTAGGAAAAGAAAATATAGAAATCGGAAAAGAAGTTGAAAATACAATTAAGACTTTGAAACGATTTATTATAGATTTCAAAAACGAAAAATCAAAATCACTTTCTGAACGAATTAAGGACGGACTTAATACATTGCTTCATAAAAAATCGTTCATTAATGATGTAAATGTTGAAATTATTGGGGAAGATATTGATATTCATTTAATTGATTCAAGAGGTAATATTATCAATAAAGATTCTCTTTCCAAAGGAGAACAACAGATGTATGCAACAGCCTTACTCAAAGGTTTGGTTGATGAATCAAATATCAGTTTCCCTGTATTTATAGACTCTCCAATGCAGAAATTTGATGTAGACCATTCTAATAGTATTGTTAAACATTTCTATCCAAAAGTTTCAGACCAAGTAATTATTTTCCCATTACTTAAAAAAGAAATGAGCGAAGATGAGTTCACTATTTTATTACCAAATATCAGTAAGACTTATTTGATTAAGAATGTTGATAATGAACAATCTTCATTTGAAGAAGTAGAAAATAAAAAAGATTTGTTTAGAATATTTGAAAAGGATTATCAAGATGCAATTTAATATAAAAACCTCATCAGAGCTTGTAAAAAAGCTAACCAATAAAATGGGTTTGGGAGAAGAGAATCATATCGCCCGAATTTCATTGGCGTATTCATTGGCTAAAGGTGCTATCTACAATTCTGAAAGCCTTTATAGTTCAGCGGATAAACAAAAAGAATACAAAGACAATACTTTATTTGGAAGTTATAAGGATTATTATGTTTCACTTATTTGTCAAAAATATCAAATCCATAAAGATGATATAGATGTAAGAAAATATCTGAAATGGCATATTGACAATGGTTTAGAAATGATAAATCTGTATTTTGAAGAAAACAAAAATGTATCAGGTATAGAGTTTTTATTAGACCATATAGAAATCGGAATTGATGCCATTAACGAAAACGAAACCAATTTTGATTTTGTCAAAAACAAAAATAATTCTTTAAAAGAAAAAGAAAGTTATTTAGCACCGATTAAAGTTTTAATTGGAGAATACAAAGGAAAAGATATCTACTTTACCCCAAACAATACATCAATGTATGGGAACTGCCATATTGCCATTGCGGGACAATCAGGAGCAGGTAAATCTTATTTTGCGAGAAAATTTTTAGAAAGAATTATAACAGAGTCAAAAGGTCAGGTCAATTATCTTTATTTAGATTTTAAAGGAATGACTGAAAGTGATAAGTCAAATAAAGATTTCAAAGAATTTTTTGCTAATACAAATGCGAAATTAATTGACACTCCTACTGACTCATTTCCAGTTAATCCATTATCATTTATTAATAATGTGAATGAAAGGGATAAAATTGTTGGAATAGGTCGCTTTGTTGATATAATTGTGAAATATGCTAATTTAGGAAATGTTCAAAAACAACATTTAAAAGATGCCACAAGAAAAGCGTTTGAAGATAAAAAAGACGGTAGTTATCCAACATTATCAGATGTTTTAGAGAATGTTTATGAGATTGCTGGAGACAAACCTACTTCATTAACTCAAATATTAATTGGCTTAACTGAAATTGAATTGTTTGATAATAAAAAATTAGGAGATTTTATTAATGACAATTACTATTTAAGTCTTTCAGGAGATTTAAGCAAAGAAGTACGTTTTACAGCTACATTTTTAGTTATTTATTATCTGTATAACACATTTATGAATATGGATAAAGTGCCTATTGAGGACAATTACAGTGGTCTTAGATATGTGTTACTTATTGATGAAGCTCATAATGTATTTAAAGAAAAGAAATCACAAGAAATTTTAGAAAAATTACTGCGTGAAGTTCGTTCACAGGGAGTAGCAGTAATGCTTGTTTCACAAGGTATTGAAGAATTTAACCAGCCAACATTTGATTTTTCTGAAATGTGCCAATCTGCATTTTTAATGCAAATAAAAGACGGCAACAATTGGAAATCCGTTAGCAAATTCTTAGGAGCAGGAGAAAAGCAAAGAGGAAAAATAAATCGTTCAATGGAAGCTATTAATCCAAGACAAGCAATTTCAAATATTAAGGAATTTGAGTTTGGAGAAATATTTAATACAAAATAAGTTTGTTTATATATTTTTGAATTATTAGTCAATACTCAAATATGACATTATAACAGAAAGGTAGGAAATCGAGGAAACAAAAAGGTATTTCAACATTTACCTTGATAGTTTGACAATGCTTAAATTTTAATTAGTGTCAAATAAAAATGATTGGTTCTACCGCAGATAGGTAAAGCCAATCATTTTGATTTTAAGCCACTTTCAGACGCTCATCAGTATACACCATAACTCAGGTTTAAAACTTGGTAAAACACCCTGAGAATAGCTTGAAAACAACTCCTGTAGCATAGATTCCAGAATAGGAAACCAACTCTGTGTAGTACAGAAAGAATCATGTATAGTCCAAAGTGGCATATCAGGATTTATCTCTGCAATATGTTTTGTAATAGTGTCAATAACGCAATCAGATTCAACCTGCTGTAGGAGTTTGGGAAACAGTTTGAAAGAATCTTTTTCATTAGAAGTAGTTTTAAAAACTTCGATACACTCACATAACAAAGGAAAATGCTGTTTAAATATCAGATATTCTTTTGACGGTCTTTTGAGCGGAGTATAAAGTATTTGTAATGTGAGTTTTTTCATCAAATCCCGTTTAGTCGGGAACTCTTTTACTTCTGCTTTACCAGTGTCTGAATTGTAAAATTTCTTTCTAAATACACCGTCATAATCAGGATGAATATCTGTAAAAAGAGGCATTAAAAATTCATAAAATTTACCTGTCAACACAGCCTTTTTCAACGGAGCAAATTCTTGTTGAAATGCTTTACTAGAAGTAGTTTCTTGTAATTTCTGCAACATAGTACCTACATTACTACTTCCAAACACACTATTCATCATCTCAATAATCTTAGTATTACTCAAACTTTCCAGTACCAAAACCATAAAATAGGGTTGTGAGTTCTTAATATCGAGACTTTTTATGTTTTCACCATAATATGTTAGGTAGGGGCGGAATTTAGACGGCATATTGGTTAGATTCGTATGCAGTCTGTTATCTGAATCAGGTTGTCGGGAAATACGATAACATCTTTCTTTTAACATTAATGCAGTGTACCAATAGCCGTATGCTTTTGCCATTATTGGATTCAGTCTGGTGTAGCTCAAACTGTACTTATTGTAACAGAATTCAGACTGCAAATCATATTTCAGGCGGTCAAAATCAAGAAATAATCCATCATCAAACCATTTAGAAAGATGCGGACAGTCATTAGGCACTTCCTCTTTTAAAAGATTCTTAACCAATTGTTTACCTGTCATTTCAAATATCGAAAAATCCAGACATTCTACACCTTCAAGATTGATACTTTCCCAGTTGTATCGGTAACGTGTGCAGGTACGACCTCTGGAATGATTTTTTTTATCCAGAATTTCAATTTGCACAAAATATTCAAAATACTTACTGTAATTAGAATCTTTTTTTCTTAAACGTGTGGAATCCATTGGAATGAATCCCCATAAATAGGTTTTGTCTTTCTGATACGCAGGAATACTGATGACTAAACTCAAGAAGTACAGGGCATTATCCATTTTGAACTCTTTGAACGGTGGTTGCTCACGTACTTTTTCCTGAAGATAGCTAACTATGATTGTAGGTAACACTACTTTCCATTGATACGCCTCGTGATAAAAGGCTGATGCGTTGATTTTACGGTTTGATTTTTTGCTTTTATATTGTTGCATATTTGTTTGTTTTTTGTTAAAAAAAAGGCATAGCAATAGCTCTCCATAGTTCCTTACTATGGCTAGACCTCGAATCGTTAAAATTTTTGGAGATAAAAAAGGATGTTTGTGTACAGTGGTTTTTATGCGCAATCAAACCGCAACTGCACAACAGGAAAAGATTGTTAAGAAGCCAATCTTAATTTTGCTTGAATTTCATCACGGGTATAATACACCCTACCACCGAAGTCGATAGGAACTAAAATCCCGCTTTTTGCCCAATTGTTTAATGTTCCGAGCGAAACTCCGAAGTACTCTGCTGTTTCTACTCTCGTCATTATTTCTTTACCCTCTGGCTTATACATTTCTGCCAGTTTACACTCAAATTGATTTAATTTATCATCAATTAAACCCTCGATTTTTTTGAAAAATTCTTTGAAATAATCCATATTGTTTGTTTTTATATATCATTTAACACTACAAAATTATGAACTATACAAAAGAAACACAAAAGCATTAAAATCGTTTTAATCCTTTCTTAGCCTTATTTTTAATGAAAAATCGAATTTGAATCTATCAGGGAGTTTTAGAGAAAAGTTAAAATTTGTTAAAATCGAAAAATATCGGAACAACACCTAAAAATCAATCAGCCAATTCCAAATACCGTTTTGAACCTCCGAAGGCTCTCTAACAATGAAAGCCTGATGAAAGCCAAGCCACCATAAATGCATCAAATGGTCAGGAATAACATTCGTGTTATCATTTTCTGCCTTGTATTTATCCCTAAGTTCGGATATCCCAACATCCAGTGTCTTGATTTTTTCTAATAGTTCCCACATTGAGCTGTATGTATCATGACCTAATTTTTCCTGCATTTCGGTAGCAGTTACGTTTTGGTCAATCACATACAGATATATAGCACCCAACCAAATACGAAAAGGGAGTTTACTCCCTCTCATTTTGGTTAATCCTTTCAGGTATAAAGTTGCTTTACAACCTCTGTTTTTACACTCAAAACAGGCTTTTTTTCGCAACCAATAGAAACCTCTCGTGTCATTGCATTCGCACCTCAATCCACGCTCTAAAACAAGCTCTTTAAGGCGTTCAGCGCACTCGCTTTCAGTAGGTAGATTCAGCATTAAGAAACATTTCTGTTAATATTGATAATTTCTGCCAACTGTTCCGTGTTTCCACTCTCAATGAGTTCTTTTATTTTCTGCATTCTTTCGTGTAATTCTTGAATCTGTTTAGCCTGTAAATCAACTCTTTGTAATTTTTCGTTTCTTGCTTTGATACTTTCCTGTCTTATTTGTTCGTGTTCAAAGGTCGGTTTGAAATAGGTTTTGAAAACGGATTCATCCGTATGTCCTGTATACTGCCAGATTTCCAATAAGTCCCAGCCTTCCATATAACGGTTTGTACAAAAACTCCTACGTGAATCGTGAAATGCTATTTTGTCTGCAAAGTTTATCGTTTCAAACTCCACTCCGTCATTCGTAGGGCGTTCACGAGTAATTATTTTTTCTTTGAAATACGGTATTGCTTTAAAAAGTTCTTTCAAATACTCATTGGTATTTTGGTTGGATATGGCAATGCTTTTTATATCATCATTGTATTTACTCAGGATGTCACCTGCATAGCCAAAAAATGAAAAACGAACTGTCTTATAGTTATCTACTCCCGAACCTTTTTTTAACAGGATGTTGACCATTTTACTGTTATGGTCGATATGTCCACCCTCAATACGTGTAATATCTCCGAATCTAAGTGAGGTATGACAGGCTAAAACAAACATATCTCGAACTCTCTCTAATCTCGGTGCATCGGAAAAATCATGTTCGTACAATATTTTGATTTCGGGTTCGGTTAACACAGTATGGAACGTTGGCGGAACTTTTACTTTATACTCATCCTGCATATAACTTCTGTTATCCGTATAACCTCTTTCAAATGCACGTTTCTGTACCTGTGACAATCTTTTGATTCGAGTTTTGAGCGTATTTAATGACTTGACCCTTTCTGTATCAAGTAGCCAGTTTTGAAACTCTAGACATTGCAATTCGTCAAATTTATCAATATCCAGAAAGATACTGTTTTCATTGGCAAAGTCATTTAAATCCTGATACATTACACCGAAAGATGAAACATAGCTTCTATGCAGGGGCTTTTGACCCGAAGCAATGGCACGTTGGATTTTAAGTTCTGTTACCTTCATGAACTCTTGGAAAACATCATCAAAAGATTTTTTGCTTTTCTGTACAGTTGTAAGCTCCTTACCTGCCATTGCATTATCTACAATGGTTTTTAGCTCGTCCTTTGTGGGCATACGGTTGTAATGCTCATTAAAGTTTTTATGGGCATCAACAATAGATGTTTTGAATTTAGCAAGTTTCTGATTGATTTCTCTTTTATCACTGCCAGAAGTAACAGTTTTAGTATCTGTATCCCAACTGCTAGAAGCAACTTTCAGACCTGTTGAAAAATCTACTTTCAAATCTTTGAACGAGTATCTGCCCATGATTCGGGAGATTTCCTTTGTGGGTTCTTTCAATCTAAAATTAACGCTCCCTATTTCGTTGTTATATCTTTTTACTTTTGCCATATACAAATATACTTAAAATTTTAAAATTAGTCACCTTTTTGGTCACCCTAATTTTTGAACACATTTAAATTCATTTGAATTCAACAAAACACAATTGTTTATTTATCAGTGTTTTTAAATAACAACAAAATACAATAAAGTATAAATAAGTACAACATGTTATATCCTGTGGGTCTACAAACCATCCTTTTTTAAGGATGGTTTTTGTTTTTTGTTCCCTTTTGAAAAATAAAAAAGGTAGATACTGAATTGGTCATAAAAGGGGATCAAACAAAAAAGTTGTGGGCTAAGCAAAAGTTTGATTAAACTAAAGAGGAAAAATGTTCTATCCTTTACCCCTCTATGCTGTATTCTGAAGTTTTTGATTTTAGCATTAAAAGTTTTAGCAAAAGCATTAGTGATTCTTTTATCAAAAAAGACCAAGATCTCTCTATCTCTCTATCTCTCTATCTCTCTATTAATGATTCATTATTGTTTTTCTTAAGATAGATTCTCCAGTGGTTTTATCAATCCATTTCCTCCTTTTGATATGAAGCAGAACCCGTTTTCTCTCCAAAGGAAAATCTTCAACAAGAACCGAAGAGTGGAAACCATTAGAATAATACGGACGATGGGTGAATTCTTGGGGAATGATATTCTTGTCCTCAAAATCGATATAAAGTACTCTATCTACTTCTTCTGCTTGTATGATATCAAAGTACTCTACTAAAAATCCGGAAGTAAGAGTTTTACTAGTTCATCAGGAACATACATATTCCAAATTTAAAAACTTAACACTACATTCACAACTTTTGAGACTGATCCCATTTATCGTACTCATATAAAATATTATTTTGATGAATTGATTATTAATTCACACCGTCTTATTTCAGTTAAAAATACTTCTTACTGCAACTACAGAATAGCAAGGTCAAAAAACTTTTATAAGGACCAAAAAACAATGAAATTTGCACTCTAAAGAATGTAAATGATCATTGGAGGCAAAAAAAATACACCAAGAAAACAGCATAGAAAAAGTGTAGTTAATTTAAAATAAAATTACAAAAAACATTGCAAAAATATAAGTTTTCTAAGTTGCAACCATATTAATAATTCACTAATTGACAGTACGATAAAAGAGGGCGGAAATCAATAATTATTCAAAAAAAATAGAATTCTATTTAACTACAATAATCTATCTAGAATAGACTTTCCCTCAAACTATCAATTTTATAAAAACTAATTTCCAATAATAATGAAAGTACCATTAAAAACAATATTTAGCTGGTTTGAAAAGGGCGATATACCCACAGAACAGCAGTTTCAGCAAACCTTTTCTTCATTCCGTCATTTAGATGAAAATATCAGGATGGATGAAGTAACGGGTTTAAATGAAACTTTTCAAAAAACGGTATCCAGCACAACTTTTACAGATCATCTGCAAGATGAAGGCGCACACAATTTGGTGCTCGCAAGACTTAATGCATCCAATCTTACTACTAGCAATATAGAAGAATGGAAAGAAAAATTAAAGATCAAACTAGCAGCCACTATAGACGATGGTGAAGAGACCGGAAATGTCTATACAAAGGAACAAATCGAGGAAATTGTAAATATACTTCAGGCAAAAGATAATGAAATGCTTGAGCTGACTGCAAAAATCAGCGAAATACTAACCTCGAATGATGATAATCTTGATAAACTTCAGAAAATCGTAGACTATATCAAAGAAAACAGGGAGCAGATAGAATTGCTTAAAGGTTCAGGAGCAAATTCTTCCTTTGGAGGAATTTTAAGGCCTACTGATCATATTATTGTTAAGCCGGGATCAGCAAAATGGTTTTGGGCAGGGAGTGGAGTTTACGAAAATGCTTCAGGAGTTAAGATTGAAAATTTCGGAATAATTTCCTTTGATGGTTTTGTTTGGTCTGTTCTGGAGGTTAATATGCCTGGAGGTGGAACAGATGGTTTTATTGATTTAACACAAGAAGATTAAAATGAGATATACAGGAAGAATTTATTTTACAAATTATGAAAGATCAGATAAAGAAGTTGCAGATAACTTCATTTATCCCGTGATGTTCTTCATTAAAAATGAAGATGGAAAAATCATTAAACAGATTGCATATTCAGCTTTAGGAGAAAAGTCAGAAAGTGAGTACGGAACTGGCGGTGGAACCGGAGGAGCCAATGGAATTGTTTTTCGCGCAAAATCTGAAATACCGGCATCGTTCGTAAAAGCATTTGGAAGTGAAGTTAGAATAGTTTTTTCGTGGTCATCCATCGACAGCGTTGATGGTAGTGAGACTGGCGGAGGAACTGCGAGTATTTTAAAAGGAAACACGATCCTATTTAATAAAAACATTAATCAGGGAGCCAATGAGATAGATATCACACCATATATTTTGGCAGGGGATAATACAATAACGCTTAGTATCACCGATAGTTATGGTAATAATAGGAAATTAAAATATGATATTCAAACAATAGCACTTGCTTTAAGCACCACATACGACAAGACTACTATTAATTCGGGACCAATCATTTTTCGATATATTCCAACCGGGAATGTCGAGAAGACGATTCATTTCAAATTAAATGGATCAGATCTTCCGCCAGTAGTTACTTCCATAAATAACAAAGAGCTTCTTTATGAAATTCCTGCACAGTCTCACGGAGTTCATATTTTAGAGGTGTATATGACCGCTGATTTGTCAGGAGAGATCATTGAAAGCAATCACTTATTTACAGATATTATCAGTGTTGTTGCTGGTAATTTAACACCTCTGGTTTCTTCAGCAAATAATGTTGTTGCTAATCAATATGCTCCAGCTTCGATTGAATATCTGGTGTATTCACCATCATCAAATTATAGCGATGTTGAGATTTTGGTCGACGGACTGAAGGTTTCAGAATTACTTGTAAATAGAAGTTTGCAGAAGTTCACCTATACATTTACGGACTCAGGTGCGCACACTGTAACTTTTAAATGTGGCAATGTCACGAAAAATACTTCAGTAGTTGTAGCAGCATTTGATATTCAAGTTGAAGCCGAAACGTTAGGCCTGGAATTATTTTTAAGCAGTCGAAACAGAAGCAATTCAGAGATTAACAAAAACGAGTGGAAATACAAAAACCTGTCATGTACTCTTACTGATTTTGATTTCAGCACCAATGGATGGATTCAGGATTCAAAGGGTTCTGTGGCACTTAAAGTGAGCGGAAATGCAAGGGTTGAGATTCCTTTCAAGATTTTTGAAAATGATTTTAAAACAGGTGGTAAAACATTAGAATTTGAATTTTCAACTTCGGATATAAAAAACAGTGACAGTACTATTTTTTCTTGTAAAAATGGAAATGTTGGATTTGTTGCTACCTCAAATTCGTTTTCGTTCAGTTCTGAGCAGGACGGTACGTCCATATTTTTTAAAGAAGAGGAAAGGATTCGTGTAAGTGTAGTCGTTACAAAGGTTGCAGATCAAAGATTGGTATTTGTGTATATCAATGGAATTATATCTTCATTATATCAGTATAATTCATTAGACAGCTTTTTACAACAAGCTCCTCAAAACATTACCATTGGAAGCAGTGATTGTACTATTAATCTATATAATATTCGGGTTTATAATAATAATCTAAACGCCGATCAGATGTTGTCGAATTTTATTGCTGATATGGATAACCTTGTTGAAAAAGTCAACATTTATGAGAGAAATAAATTGTACGATGCATTCGGAAACTTGTCCTACGATAAATGTTTACAATCAATTCCATGCTTAACCATTGTTGGAGATCTGCCAACTTATAAAGGCGATAAAAAAACAATTGTTGGAGAGTATGAAAATGCTCAAGATTCTACAAAATCGTTTTCTTATGTAAATGCGAGTATTGATGTTCAGGGTACATCATCACAATATTATCCCCGAAAAAACTTTAAAATCAAATTTAATGGAGGTTTTAAAAATGGTGAAATAAATTCTTCAAAATACAAGCTTCGTGATAATTCACTGGCGGAAAAGACATTTACTTTTAAAGCCGATTTTATGGAGTCTTCCGGTTCTCACAACATTGGTTTGGCGAGGCTTGCACAAGATTCTTTAAATCAATTGGGTTATTTAGCTCCGCCACAATTAATTGATCCTAATATCCGTACTACGATGGACGGGTTTCCAATGCTTATATTTCACAGAGCGACACCAGACTCGGAGCGTATTTTCTTAGGGAAATATAATTTTAATAATGATAAGTCAAATGAAGCAACAACGGGTTTTACAGGTGGTCAGGAATGCTGGGAATTTTTAAACAATACGTCAGATAATACATTATTTATTGCTACAGATTTTCAAAGTGTAGACGGAAATGGTAAGCATTTATGGAAGAATGATTTTGAGGGAAGATATCCGGAAGATAATGAAGATACATCGAATCTTGAAGCTTTACATACATGGATCGTGAGTTGCAAAAATAATCCTGCAAAATTCAAAGCCGAGGCTCCAGATCATTTTAATATTCAGTTTTTACTCTTCTACTATGTCTTCACTGAGTTTTTTGCAATGGTTGATCAGCGCGCTAAAAATCAAATGTTTGCGATGTATCCGGATGCGCAAGGAAACAACCGTTGGTATCTTATTTTTTATGATAATGATACAGTTTTAGGTCTTAATAACGAGGGCCACAATGTGTATGATTATTGGGTGGAAGCTCACGACGAAGTAGGAAGTGGTTTTGTCTGGAATGGTGCGCTTTCAGAGCTTTGGAAATTGGTTGAAGTTGCTTTTGATACTGAAATTACCGCTTTGTATCAGCAAATGAGAACTTCAGGAATTCTGACTTATGATAAGTGCAATACTTATTTTAACACATTAGAATCTGACAAATGGGCGGAAAGTATTTTTAATGAAGATGCGAAATATAAATATATAGATCCTTTGGTGGTAGCCGGGAACGGGAGTTACTTATACCCCGCACAAGGCTCAAGAAAATCGCACAGGAATTATTGGCTATTAAATAGATTCAGATATATGGACGGAAAGTATGACACGTCTACTTTCTCATCTGATTATATCACGATGCGACTTTATACACCTTCGGGCACGCCTGCAATTCCTCCAAATGCTAATTTTTTATTAACGGCTCAAAAAGACGGATACACTAAGATTAAATTTGGTTCCTATATCAACCGTGCGAGGCTTAGAAAAAATGTTTCATCTTTAGTTCAAGCTCCGGCTATTACTTTTAACGATACAGAAACCATTATTTATGGTGCATCTGCAATTAAAGATCTTGGAGATTTGTCAGGAAAGTATCTAGGTACTTTAGATGTTTCAAAAGCGATGAATTTGTCGAGGCTTCGAATTGGAAGTCAAGTGGTGGGGTATTCTAATCAAAATTTGAGAAACCTTTTTGTGGGAAATAATACGTTGCTGGAAGAGTTGGATATTTCGAATTGTCCTAATCTCAAGCAGGCTGTTGATTTATCAGGCTGTACAGCGATAAAGAAGGTGTATGCATCAGGAACAGGTGTTTCAGCTGTTTTACTGCCGAAAGGTGGTTTACTAAATTTATTAGTACTTCCTGCAGTGGCAAATACGCTTATTTTAGACAATCAAAATTTTATTTCCAATCAAAATTTATTTTTTACACCCACCAGTATTACAACGCTTTATATTAAAAACTGTTCAAAAATAAATGTAACTACTATTGTCAATAATTTAACAAAAATAAGTAGAATTAGTGTCAATAATTTTGTAGGAAGCAGTGATAATAGTGATTCTTTTTATAAGCTTATCGCTGCGAAAGGAATAGATGATAGCGGAAATACGCTCCCTCATTCAGTGGTAGAAGGTACATGGAATTTCAAAACGATTTATGCTGATGATAAAGTTTTTATGGAGAACAATTGGCCTGATTTTCATTTTACATTCCAAAATATTACTGAATTTATCCAATTTTCTAGTGCAACAAGAAAAACTTTAATTTTAGAGAAGTATGATAAAAATGGTGATAATGAACTCAGCTTTTCCGAAGCTCGACTTGTGACTAAGATTGATGATAATGCTTTTAATGCTTCCGTTAATCCAAGTTATAATACTGCTTTTTCTAATGCTTTTCCTGAGTTTAGATTTTTTACCAACTTGGAAGAAATAGGCTTTAGAGCATTTTATGGCATTAACTTTGGGCCGAATGTTATTTTCCCGCCTAACATAAAAAAAATAGGAGCTAATGCCTTTCCATTATATTTTGTAGCACCAAGTATTGCTAATACAACCAATCCATTTGAAAATCTTGAAGAAATTGGAGATGGAGGCTTGGGGAATATTAAAGTGGATATTAGTTGGTTCAAAAATGTTAAAATATTAGGTGTTTATGTTCTTACAAAATGTTATGTAAAATCAGGAGATGATAATAAGATCTCTTTTAAATATTTAAAAGAGATAAAAGCTAATTTGTTGTTTGAATCTGCTTATAGTCCGATGAAGGATGAAAATGATGTACAATTGACTTCTTATGATCTTTCAGAATGGACTGCACTTACAATAATAAGAGCTGATTCTATTCCTCCTCCTGCCAATATCGTTACACCATTTTTTGAAGTAAAACTCCCTGCATCAGTTGAATATATTGAAACAAGACCATTTGTTATGGGTGTTTTAAATGGGAAGTATTTGAAATTAACAATTTTGGCCGTAATTCCGCCAACCCTTATTTCTAAAACATTGTGTAATGATCCGAGTAATGATTTAATAAAAATATATGTACCGGCAGGTAGTGTAAATGCTTACAAGACAGCAACCAGCTGGAGCTATCATGCCGCACGAATTTTCCCAATCGAATAAAAATGAATATAGAAAGTAACATAATTACCGCTGAAGCAGGTAAAATATTTAGAAGAAAAATAGATGGAATGCTCTTTAGTGAAGAGATATATCTTGGTTTAACCTATTATTTAAATGGCGTTAAGCTCGAAACTCCAATTCAGGAAACTCCTGATGATTTTGAAGAAATTGATATTGAGGTGAAAACAGAAGAAATTGATTAAAAGATGATAAATTTTATGACCAATTTCCCAAACGGAAATTTATAACGAGTACTAATAATATGCTCAAAATACGACCGAATATAATGACGAATCAGTTAGAATAATACTATAATTACGAATATGTTTTTATGATGTTAGCTTTGATAGAACTATAAGGTCTTCAACTATTTGGTTCGACATTTGTTCGCTTTTGACTACAAACCATCCTTTTTAAGGATGGTTTTCTTTTTTTAATCTAAAATGAAATATGAACGTGATATATAAAAAAGGCAGCCATAAAAGCTGCCTTTCTCTATTTTCATTTTTATTTATTAAACCAGATCAAACCTGTCCAGATTCATCACCTTCGTCCATGCTGCGACAAAGTCTTTCACAAACTTACCTTGTGCATCAGCACTTCCGTATACTTCTGCTATGGCTCTCAATTCAGAATTAGATCCGAAAACAAGATCCGCACGTGTTGCTGTCCATTTCGGTTGACCTGTTGAGCGGTCAGTTCCCATGTACAATTCTCTATCGTCTGACATTGCTTTCCACTGCGTTCCCATATCCAGAAGATTCACAAAGAAATCATTGGTAAGAACTCCAGGACGGCTGGTGAATACGCCATGTTTTGAACCGTCAAAGTTCGTATCTAAAGCACGCATTCCTCCTATCAACACAGTCAATTCTGGGGCAGTAAGAGTTAAAAGCTGTGCTTTATCAATCAATAAAGATTCGGTAGACACCGTGTATTTTCTTTTCAGATAATTACGGAATCCATCCGCTGCAGGCTCAAGGTATCCCATAGATTCTACATCCGTCTGTTCCTGAGAAGCATCCATTCTTCCCGGAGCAAAAGGAACTTTTACCTCCTGACCAGCATTTCCTGCGGCAGATTCTACAGCAGCATTTCCTGCTAGTACAATTAAGTCTGCCAATGATATTTTTTTATCTCCGTTTTGAGAATCGTTGAATTCTTTTTGGATGCCTTCCAGTACGTTTAATACTTTATTAAGTTGTGAAGGATTGTTTACCTCCCAATTTCTTTGAGGCTCCAGTCTGATTCTGGCTCCGTTGGCGCCACCACGTTTATCACTTCCTCTGAAAGTAGAAGCAGAAGCCCAGGCTGCAGAAATCAGTTCAGCATTGCTTAATCCTGAGTTTAATACTTTTGATTTCAATGTTTCTACATCATTGCCATCAACCAATTCATGATTCACTTCCGGAATAGGATCCTGCCAGATCAGTTCTTCCTGCGGAACATCCGGACCTAAATAACGGGCACGTGGTCCCATATCTCTGTGCGTTAATTTAAACCATGCTCTTGAAAAAGCATCGGCAAACGCATCAGGGTTTTCATAAAAATGTCTTGAAATTTTTTCGTAAACAGGATCCTGTCTCAACGAAAGGTCTGTGGTAAGCATGGTGGGTTTATGCTTTTTGGAAGAATCAAATGCGTCAGGAATAATATCTGCTCCATCCTTAGCTACCCATTGGTGAGCTCCGGCAGGACTTTTCGTCAATTCCCATTCATTTTCAAAAAGATTTTTAAAGAAATAATTACTCCATTGCGTTGGTGTTTCTGTCCAGGTTACTTCAAGACCGCTGGAAATAGCATCTCTTCCGCTTCCTGATTTATAAGTGCTTGCCCAGCCAAGTCCTTGCTGCTCAATTCCAGCTCCTTCAGGTTCTTTTCCTACGTGATCTGCAGGACCTGCTCCATGGGTTTTACCAAAAGTATGTCCTCCTGCAATCAAAGCTACGGTTTCTTCATCATTCATCGCCATACGGCCGAAAGTATCACGGATATCTTTAGCGGCAGCAATAGGATCCGGATTTCCGTCCGGCCCTTCAGGATTTACATAAATAAGTCCCATCTGTACGGCAGCCAATGGATTTTCAAGATTTCTTGAATGAATATCACCATCCGCATTATCATCGGTAGGAAGCACGGCTGATTGTCCTTCTACAACTCCTTCTGAGCCGTGAGCATAACGCAGGTCACCTCCCAGCCATGTTTTTTCTGATCCCCAATAGATATCAGCATCCGGCTCCCAGACATCTGCACGCCCTCCGGCAAATCCGAATGTTTTAAAGCCCATTGACTCAAGAGCAATATTTCCGGTAAGAATTAAAAGGTCCGCCCATGAAATGTTTCTTCCATATTTTTGTTTGATAGGCCATAGTAACCTTCTTGCTTTATCAAGACTTACGTTATCTGGCCAGCTGTTTAATGGTGCGAAACGCTGTTGTCCCGCTCCTGCTCCACCTCTTCCGTCACCTACACGGTATGTTCCGGCACTATGCCAGGCCATACGGATAAACAGAGGACCATAATGACCAAAGTCTGCCGGCCACCAAGCCTGGGAATCTGTCATTAATGCATGAAGGTCTTTTTTTACACCTTCCAGGTCAAGGCTTGCAAATGCTTGGGCATAATCGAAATCCTTGTCCATAGGATCTGAAAGGGAAGAATGCTGGCGCAGAAGATCTACTCTAAGCTGATCAGGCCACCAGTCAGAATTCTGGGTTCCTCCGCCTGCTACGCTCTTCTTCATTGTTCCGTTATGAAACGGGCATTTACTGATGTCATTC
Source organism: Chryseobacterium indologenes (assembly GCF_002025665.1). Classification (GTDB taxonomy): domain Bacteria; phylum Bacteroidota; class Bacteroidia; order Flavobacteriales; family Weeksellaceae; genus Chryseobacterium; species Chryseobacterium metallicongregator. Next base: position 4,205,764 of record NZ_CP018786.1, read on the forward strand.
AAATCTTTTTCCATTGTCGTTTATTTTATTTTTTATATTGATTAATACAGTTTCAATTTTCTGTTGTAAGAACATGACAAACGTACAACGTTTGATTGATAAATACAATCTATTAATTTTTATTTCAACGATAGTTAAAAACTATAAATAAATATTTTTAACAGCTTTAAAGCTAAGACATAATTAAGGTATTAAGTTAGTCATTTTTCAGATTAACTTAAATAAAAGCAGCAGTATACTGCGCAATTTAGAATTACTCAACGTAAGAATTTTAAAGGAGAAAAGAAGCTAGAGGCTGAAGGAAGGAAGTTTAATAACCTCATGAAAAAACATGCTATTTCAACAATTTCTAAAAGTACTTCCAGCTTCCATCACCCGACTTCCAGCTTTATCTCACTAAAAATAAATTAACTACCTTTATATTATCCAAACATGAACATCTGCTATGAAAAAAATAATTGTTGTAGTTCTCGTTGCCTTTATCATCATCCAGTTTTTCCCCATTGATAAAACTAATCCTCCGCTTACTCCGGGAATGGACTTTCTAAAAATTAAAAATACTCCGGAAAAAATTGCCCGTACCCTCAGAACGTCTTGTTATGACTGCCATTCTAATGAAACCAGGTATCCATGGTATAGCAGTATTTCCCCAACTTCATGGTGGGTAAAAAATCATATTGATGAAGGAAGAAAACATCTTAATTTTTCTACCTTTGCAGTATATGAACCTAAAAGACAGCTTCATAAACTTGAAGAATGTATAGAAATGGTTGAGAAAAAAGAAATGCCTCTTGAATCTTATTATTTGGGACATCAGGATGCCAAACTGTCTGATGAGCAGCGTGCAGATCTTGTTCAATATTTCAAAAAAGTAAAAGAAGATACGGAAAGAGGAATCATGTTTAATAAATAAAGTCATGGAAAGCTGGGAAAATAAACATATTGTATTTTTTGACGGAGATTGCGGTGTATGCAATTTCTGGGTGCAGTGGATTTTGGAGAGAGATAAAAAAGACCAATTCATGTTTGCTTCTCTTCAATCTGATTTCGGACAGCAGTTTTTATCCGAAAGAGGACTGGAAACGAATGTATTCAACACCATGTATTTATGGAAACCCGGACGGTATTATCAGATCAAATCAAGAGCCGTACTGGAAATCGCTAATTTATTGGGAGGAGTTTATAAACTTTCCTTTGTTGGGAAAATCCTGCCGGTATCTTTAAGTGATAAAGTGTATGATGTCATTTCCAGAAACAGAATGAAACTGGCCAATCAGAAATGTTACTTACCGGATCAGCATCAGAAGAAAAAATTTATTCAGGTGTAATCTTCCTTCAGTATTACATTTAACCTTGTATAAACAATCTGCTTAAACTTTTTATTTTTGAAATAGTAAGATAAGATGAGCTTCGCTTGAAGAATGATTCATCTTAATTATACTTTATTTCTTAAGCCTTTCATAATGGTTTTGATTATATTCAAAAATGTCATTCCGTAAGAGTTTTCTGCAATATTAATGCATTATAGAGATTCCTACGGAATGACAAATAAGACGTATAGTTGTTTTAGGTTAATGGTTAATGGTTAATGGTTAATGGTTAATGGTTAATGGTTAATAGTAATTAAAATGAATAACAACCTCTTACCAACTTCATCATTCATCATTTATTATTACTCATTACCAATTGCTTCATTACTTATAAATTCGGCGACCATACAGAATAAGAATTTGGCGGACACTGGATTTTCACCCATTTATCTCCCTGAGTTGTTGGATACCAACTTGAGTTTCCTGTGAAATCTTTGATTTGCTGGCTGCTCCAGTTCGTTTCTATCCATCTTTCCTGCCAGTTTGAAGAGGTGTTGATGTACACAACAAGCCCTGGATTACCGTTATAACCGTTACGCCTTGCTATATATTCGTCATTATCTGTATATAAGATAGAGGTAGTGCCGGTAGCTTTATTATTATGAATCCAGATCAGGTTATTCAGCCTTTCTTTGTTTAGCCATTCTTCATAATCTCTGTAGAAAATGGTGGGATAACCTTCATGAGTTAAGATATAGGCATATGCCGGCATTTTATTGTAAATAATATCAGTATCATGATTCGCAACAAAAGTTACTGCTTTGTATGGATTTCTTTTCCACATCATATCATCATTCAGAACGTTTAAGTTTCCGTTATCAAATGCTTCATCCATTTTATAATAGGCAGCGAAATCAAACACAGAACTGTTCGCATTATTTGCCCACCACTCTAACGTATTGACGTTGGAATCCCATAATTCTCCAACTGAAAATCCTCCTACGTTTGAATTCCAGGTATTGACAACCCATGGACCGAACCCTTTTACGTAATCGAACCTCCAGCCATCAAATTTCATCACGTTTTTATAATATTTCGCCACGGAATCATCTCTCCCCCAAAGCCAGTCCTGCACATGAGGATTAGCGTGACACAAATCCGGGAAGCCACCAAAAGCTCCTTCATCATTATTCCCGTAAGAGTTTTTATAAAAGTCATTGTAGTTTCTCTGGAATTTTCCGGATGCCACTCCTGAAAAATTGGTCCAGGTATTGGTTCCTGTAAAAGGATTGGCTTCAGACTGTCCGCCACTGTTGTGATTAATTACAATGTCTGCATACACCTGCATGTTTTCAGCATGCGCTTTGGTAATCAATGCTTCCAGTTCAACTCTGGATCCGAAACGGGTTTCTGTACTTCCATTTTGATTAAAATCTCCAAAATCATAATAATCGGTAGGGTCATATCCCATAGAATAAGCCCCGTTCTGAGCTTTTGATGCTGGCGGTAACCATACAGCTCCAATTCCGGCAGTAGACCATGCGGTTAATTTGTCTTTAACGGTATTCCACCAGTTCCCCCCTTCCGGAACATCCCAGTAAAACCCCTGCATCAGAACTCCACCACCAGGTCCGGCTGTGAATTTACTTTGTGCAGAACCTGAACCGCTTCCTGTACTAAACGGACGGCCATCATGATGGGTAACATTCACTGTTTTGTTGTGAACCTCTTCTTGCCTGGAAGATTCAGTTGTCAATTCATCACTGGTTCTACATGAGCTTACTAATGCTAAAGCCAGCAGTGAAAGGAAAAAGTTTGTTTTTTTCATCGCTTTAATTAATTATCAATCTATTAAACAAGATACAATTTTATTAAAAACAAATTCAAACGAATGGGAAATATTTTCATTTTCCACAATAAATCAATAAGAAAGGCATCTAAATTTTTCATTAAAAAATCATAAATTTTTCAGAATCCCGAGACAATTTTTCTTTTAATCCATATATTTGCATACTATGGAATACAATACCCAAAAAACTCAGCTTCATATGCCAGAATATGGCAGAATTATACAACAGTTGGTTGAGCGCTGCAAAGAACTTCCTTCCAAAGAAGAAAGGAATGAAATGGCTATGGCAATCATCGATTTTATGGGTCAGAGAAACCCACAACTTCGCGACGAGGAAAATTATAAACATAAACTTTGGGACCATCTTTATATTCTTGCTAATCATGATCTGGATGTAGATTCTCCTTATCCCTTCCCTACGATGGAAGAACTGGCAGAAAAACCAAAAAGAATGGAATATCCAAAACTTCAAGGTGACTTTAAGTTCTACGGAAAAAGTATTCTTCAATTGATAGAAAAAGCAATTGAACTGGAAACGGGTGATGAAAAAGAAGCCCTTATCGAGGTGATTGCCAACAATATGAAGAAGTCTTACAATGTCTATAATAAAGAACATGTGACGGATGATGTGATTTTCCGCCACCTGAAAGAACTGTCTGAAAATAGGTTGGATCTTACCGGAATAGACTCTCTTGAAAAGAGTAAAATCTATTACACCAGCAATAACAACAACCGAAATAATAACAATAACAACAGGAATAACAACAATAATAAAAACAATAATAACCAGCCTAACAAGAGAAGGCATAATAACAATCATAAAAACAGAAAATAATGAGTGGAACATTTCAAATAAGAGGAGGAAAAAGACTGCAGGGTGAAATAACTCCACAAGGAGCCAAGAATGAGGCTCTACAAATTTTATGTGCGGTTCTTCTGACGGACGAAGAAGTAAGAATCAAAAATATTCCGGATATTCATGATGTGAACAGACTGATTGAAATTCTTGGAGATTTTGGTGTAAAAATTACTAAAAACGGACAGGGAGATTATACTTTCAAGGCTGATCAGGTTAATTTTGATTATATTAAATCTAACGAGTTCAAAAAGGACGGAGCAAAATTACGCGGATCCATTATGCTGATGGGCCCAATGCTTGCTCGTTATGGAGAAGCTTATATGCCGACTCCGGGAGGTGACAAAATCGGAAGAAGAAGATTAGACACTCACTTCCAGGGACTTGTTGAATTAGGTGCTGAATTCAATTATGATGAAGAGGAATATTTCTATTCTTTAAAAGCTGAAGAATTAAGAGGAAAATTCATCCTGTTGGAGGAAGCTTCTGTTACCGGAACCGCTAATATTGTAATGGCAGCAGCTTTAGCAAAAGGAAAAACAAGAATCTACAACGCTGCCTGCGAACCTTATCTTCAGCAATTATGCAAAATGCTGAACAGAATGGGTGCTAACATCTCTGGTATTGGATCCAACCTTCTTACGATTGAAGGGGTTGACTACCTTAGAGGAACAGAGCACACTATGCTTCCGGATATGGTGGAAATCGGATCCTGGATTGGTCTTGCGGCCATGACAAAATCTGAAATCACCATCAAAAATGTTAACTGGAACCAGCTTGGTGTGATCCCGAATACCTTCAGAAAATTAGGAATAGAACTTGAGCAAAGTGGTGATGATATCTACATCCCAGCTCAGGAACATTATAAAATTCAAAAATTTATTGATGGTTCTATCCTTACTATTTCTGATGCGCCTTGGCCAGGATTTACACCGGATTTATTATCGATTATTCTAGTGGTAGCGACACAGGCAAAAGGAAGTATTCTGGTTCATCAGAAAATGTTTGAATCCAGATTATTCTTTGTAGATAAGTTAATTGACATGGGTGCTCAGATCATTTTATGTGATCCGCACAGAGCCACAGTAATCGGATTAAACCAGGAAGCCCCGTTAAGAGGAACAACCATGGTTTCCCCGGATATCAGAGCCGGAAATGCACTTCTTATTGCCGCACTTTCTGCTGAAGGAAAATCTATTATCCACAATATCGAGCAAATCGACAGAGGATATGAAAATATTGATGGAAGACTGAGAGCAATTGGTGCTGACATCGAAAGAATCTAACATTATTTTATTTAATAATAGGAAAGCGTTCAGGATATCTGAGCGCTTTTTTTGTTTTACCACCCCGTCAAAAATTATTTGAATTTTTGCCACCTCTGCGGAGGAAGGGAATTTTGTTCCGGTTAACGATTGATCTTTTTAATGTGTTTATAATCTGCTTTTATAAAAAATAAAAAGTGCCCGGTACGAAACCGGACACTTTGGTAATTAAAACTATATGAATCTCACTTAAAAATAGGTTCTGCAGGTATATTCTACCGTCGTATTGATAAGTTTATTTTTATTCAGATAGAATTCAAGCTGCTGAAAATCATCTGAATTAACATTAATATATAACTGTACCGAACCGAAACTATATCCGTTCACGTACTCAACATTAGCAGATAACACTCTATGGCAAATTCCAAACTGATTATAGATGGTATTCATTAAATGTTCAAATTTCATTTTGCCATTCAACTCTATTTCCAGTAATAATTCTTTTTTAGGCAGGCTTATTTTATTTTGTAAAACCTGCAGGCCGGGATTAGGTGTAATCATTGCTAAACATTTTTGGGTTAAACATTGTCAGATCATATTGCATTCTGCATTTAAATCTGTGACAAAAATATAAAAAAATATTAGTCCACCAAATTAGTAGACTAATATTTTTTAAAATTTAACATAAAAAAAAGAAGCCTGTTCAGCTTCTTTGTATATTTTAAAAATTTCCTACTCTTTCCAGTTTGTCAGAATCGGCCAGTCCATTAGGGTTGCAACCTGGTTCTCCTTCAGGGACTTTCAGATTTTTTTTCAAGTAAAATTCTTCCCAGAATGCATTCGTTTTTCCAGTTTTCGGATCAATAAATGTCATGGGTTCCAGTTTGAAAATATTTTCTGCACGGAAAGCTCTTTCCACAAAATCTGAACAGTAATATGACTGTTCATCCAAAATATAATTGAAATTGTAAGGTTTTCCCAACATGGAATTTGCCTTTCTGATAGCTTCGGAAATTGCTTTCTGATATTCCGGCTTTAAACGGTAAATGACAACTTCCTGCCCTTCTTCCTTCTGATCTTTTATAAAATCCTTCAAATCCTGTCTCTGAGAACCACCTTTAGGAGCAGCGTGCAGAACAAACATCCGGTCGTCTTCTTTTTCCAGAATTCCTATGTGATCAAATGAAGCTGCCTTTTGTTTTTGAGTAACATTATTGATCGCCCCGGAAAGACCCGATTCTTTTGCTGTTACAAAAAGAAGATCTCCATTTTTGAGTTGTACAGTGCTTGGAAAGCTGTGATTACACTGAATCAACAAAACCATTAAACAGGACAAGAGTCCAGTCACCATCATTTCTTTGATTCTTTTGCTAAAAAATGTTTTAAATTCAGACATTCTATTATACTTTTCGGTATCAAAATTACAAAATAGAATTCATTACATTTGTGAGAATATTGATCTATTCCTCACACCAACCCAAACATTCCAAGAATCTTATGCCCCATATTTTATTAGTTGAAGACGACGACAGGCTTTCAAAATTGATTGCAAAGGGATTTCAGGAAGCTGAATTTGAGGTCACTGTGGCATATGACGGAGTCACAGCTCTGAAACTGGCTTTACAGACAAATTTTGATCTGGTAGTGACCGATATTATTCTTCCCAAAAAAGATGGTCTTGAATTTTGCCATGAGATCAAAACTTTAAAACCCAATCTTCCTGTCATTATGCTTACTGCACTGGGAACTACTGATGACAAGCTGGAAGGATTTGATGCCGGAGCAGATGACTATCTCACCAAGCCTTTTGAAATGCGGGAACTGGTAGCAAGGATTAAGGTGCTTCTGAAACGTTTTTCACAACAGCTTCAGCAAAAAGTTTTTGTTCTTAAATATAAAGGTATTGAAATGAATCTTGAGCAGAAAACAGTGAGCCGTGATCATACACCGATAAAATTGACTCCGAAAGAGTTTAATCTTTTAAAATTCATGATGGAAAATTCCGAAAGGGTTCTCTCCAGAAGTGAAATTGCGGAAAAAGTGTGGGAAACCCATTTTGATACGGGTACTAACTTTATTGATGTTTATATCAATTATCTCAGAAAGAAAATAGATAAAGATTTTGAAACCAAACTAATCCATACCAAAGCCGGTATGGGATTTATTCTGAAAAAAGACTACGAATCAGGTACTGTATAGTAAATCAATGAGATAAACTAAAAATATCAGGATGAAAATAAGAACCAGACTTACCCTGCTTTTTACATTAATCACTGCAATGCTTTTAAGTATTTACAGTATTTCGATCTATTATTCATCCAAAGATGCCAGAGAAAAATCTTTTTACAGCGAACTTCAGAACGAAGCGATTGCCAAAGCTGATTTATTTTTCCGAAGCTCACTTCCCGAACAGGAAATGCATAAGCTTTATAAAAACAATACCAGAACATTGAATGAAGTTCAGGTTGCCATTTATAATTCCAATAAGCAATTGATTTATCATGATGATGCCAAAGTAGATTACGTAAAGGAGACTCCGGAAATGCTTGCTCAGATATTCCAAAAGAAGAAAATCAATTTCTTTTTAAATGATTTGCAGGTGATCGGGATGACCTACCATTATGAAGGAAAAACGTATGCAGTAACTGCGGCAGCTTATGATCAATACGGATATGAATATTTAACTCATCTTCTTACTATCAGTATTATTTCATTCTTCAGTATTTTAATTCTGATTTATCTGGCAGGAATATTTCTTTCAAAAAAAGCATTGAGTCCACTCAGTGAAATGGTTATTCAGATTAAAAAAATTACTGCCGGAAAACTCCAATTACGTTTGAAAACAACAAAAGAAAAAGACGAACTGAATGAACTTGCTCAAAATTTCAATGGAATGCTGGAACGGCTTGAAAATTCTTTTGATTCACAAAAACATTTCGTCTCCAATATTTCACATGAACTGAGAACTCCTTTATCCGCCATCATTACCGAATTGGAACTCGCTTCAGAAAAGGATAAAACCAAAGAAGAATACCAAGAAACCATTCAATATGCACTGGATGATGCCCAAAATATGGTAAAATTATCGAATAGTTTAATGGATCTTGCAAAAGCCAGCTATGATCCCAATGAAATCAGTTTTTCGGAAGTACGCCTTGATGAAGTTCTTCTGGAATCTTATACCAAAATTACAAAAGAAAATCCGGAATATAAAGTTTCTCTGAACATAGAGGATTCCGTAGAAGAGCATCAGCTTATCATTCAAGGAAATGAGTATCTTCTTCAGGTGGCCCTCAACAATCTTATTGACAATGCCTGCAAATATTCACCGGAACATACTTGTATGATTGATGTAAATACCAATTCAAAAATTCTTACAATACGTTTTACTAATACCGGAAATAGTATTAATAAAGAAGATTTACAACATATTTTCGAACCTTTTTACAGAAGCGAAACGTCCAGACAGGAAAAAGGTCATGGAATAGGATTATTTCTTACTCAGAAAATTATTCTGCTCCACCATGCAAAAATTACGGTGCTATCAGAACGTAACGAAACTATTTTTGCGGTGATATTTGATATTGTATAGACACTTAAAGAAATTAAACCTCAGGATCAACGTTTTTATTCTTTTTTTCGTTGGTAATAAATGTTTATGATAAAAACCATACTGCTGATTATAAAAGGGATTATGTGAAAAAAGTGTCTGAGTAAAAGACTACCATATTTTTTTTTATTTACAATACTTTCTATACCCAACCCAACAAAAAAGAGGGATATCAGAAGTAAGATTAATTGTATTTTCCAATGCATCCTTATCATATTGTAAAGTCTTCTTAATGATTAGAAACTCTGCTAAAAATAGTTGTTCCAATACTCGCTGTAATTACACAGGCAATAGAAATCCATTGTAAAAAAGATAATTCTTCAGCAAGAAAAACCAATCCGGAAAGTGCTGCAAATGCAGGTTCCAGACTCATCAGAATGCTGAATGTCTTTGCAGGAAGTTTTTTCAAGGCCATCATTTCCAATGAAAAAGGTAAAGCACTCGAAAGAATAGCTACACCAAGCCCTTTCATAAAAATAGTCGGGGTAATATTGAAAACAGCACCATCCCATATCGTAAAAGGAATAATCACCAGACTTGCAAAGATCATTCCTGTGGTAACCGCATCTTTTCCATCCATTATTTTAGAAACTTTTCCACCCATAACGATATAAAGAGCCCAGAAAATTCCTGCCAGAAAGGCAAGTCCAAGTCCTAATAAATCTACATGATCACTTTTCCATGGGACAATCAGCAGAATTCCCACACAAGCCAGTAATGCCCATATGACATCCAACAGTTTACGGGACAAAGCTAAGGCAAGAAATAACGGTCCGGCAAATTCCACAGTAACAGCAAGCCCCAGAGGAATCCTTTGAATCGCCATATAGAAAATAAGATTCATTGCGGCTAATCCAACTCCATAGATTGCACAATATTTCCATTTCTGACTGTCAAATTGTAAAAATTTCGGACGGTTAATCAAAGTAAGCAAAATCGCAGAAAGCACAATTCTTAAAGTAACTGTACCAATAGCTCCGATAGCAGGGAAAAGCTGCTTTGCAATGGAAGCTCCTCCCTGCACACAGATAATCGCTAAAAGCGTAGCTGGTATTGCTAAGTTTGATTTTTTCATTTCTAAAATATATAATTAAAAAGATGTTGGAAGGAAGTATCCGGGATTAAACAAGCCGTTATTTTATATGACAAATTGCAAAATTCATTATACAAAAAACCAGCCTCCAAATGTATTGAAATTTTATCTCTTACCATGGGTACAGTTTACATATATTAATAGGATATAATAAATAAATATTTCTTACAGAATCTTCAAAAAAACAGGAAGGAGTTTTCTCTAATGATTTTCTAATAACATTCTAAAGCTTTTCTAACGGTAAAAAAAAGCTCTCAGTTTTACTTTTGCACAGTAAAAAATAAAGCATATGGACTCTGATCCTTACAGTAATTATCAATCTTAAAAGCTTTAGTTGTACTCACTTTTCCCGTACAGCTGAAAAGCTTTATAACAACAGGAAAAGTTATGAATACATTAGAATTTACTCTTCGTCTCCTTACCGCATTTGCTCTGGGTGCCAGCATTGGCTTTGAAAGACAATGGCGTCAGAAAAGTGCCGGTCTCCGTACCAACACTTTGGTATGTCTTGGCTCCGCAGCATTCGTTCTTCTTTCTATCAGGATTGGAGGCGATGCTACAGGCAGAATAGCTTCTTATATCGTAAGCGGAATTGGTTTTTTAGGTGGAGGCGTTATCATGAAAGATGGTCTTACCGTGAGAGGACTCAATACCGCTGCTACCATCTGGTGTTCCGCATCTGTAGGAGCTCTCAGTGCTATGGGATTTCCCGTAGAAGCAGCTATTACCAGCGGATTTATTATTCTCACACATATGATCCTTCGTCCTCTAGGTGTCAAGCTGGGCAACAATATCAACAGCAGAAACCATTATACAGAATACCTTCTCAGCATCAAATGCAAAAGTGAAGTAGAAAATCACGTCCGTGTACAACTGATGCAGTCTCTGAGCGGAAATGATAAAGTATTACTGAAATCTCTTACCAGCGATGACAATGGTCTGCCTGAAAACGCCATCATTACAGCGGAAGTTCATGCTTCTACACCACAGGACAGTTTCATGGAAAAAACAGCCAGCAGACTTACGATTGAAGATAAAGTCATCAAAGTAAGCTGGGAAATTATAGGTACCGAAAACGATTTGTAACATGTAAAAACAACCTTTGAAGCGATGTTAAGAAAATCTTCAAACAAAAATCTCAATTCTGCCTCTCTTGTAAAATTAAAAGAAGCTGCAGCCGAGAATGAAAAAATGGTGTATGCCCTACTGGAAACCTCAGAAGAAGGACTCAGCGAAAACACCGTAAAAGACCGTCTGAAAATGTATGGTAAAAATGAAATAGCTACCCAAAAAGCGCCCTCATGGGTAAAACAGTTTGCTCATTCTTTTTTTAATCCATTTAATTATATCTTGGCATGTATTGCCATCATTTCCTTATTTATTGATGCTATTCTTGTACCTGCCGGTGAAAAAGATTTCAGTACCAGTATTATTATTTCGCTGATGCTGCTCTTTAGTACAGTTTTAAGATTTATTCAGGAATTCCGAAGTAACAAAGCGGCAGAAGCATTAAAGAAGATGGTAAAGACAAGCTGTCTCACCAAAAGAAAATTTAATGAAAGTGAAGAAATAGAAATCACCGAAATTGTCCCCGGAGATATTGTCATGCTGTCTGCAGGTGATATGGTTCCGGCCGACTGCAGGATTCTTAAAAGCAAAGATCTTTTCATCAGCGAATCCATCCTGACGGGAGAAGCACTTCCGGTTGAGAAAAATGCATTTCCTATCAAAGATGCCAAAGACCGCAATCCTCTCAGCTTTCTGAATATATGCTTTATGGGTACCAATGTGGTAAGCGGATCAGCAACGGTTGTTGTAGCCAATACAGGTATTTTCACCTACTTAGGAAGCATCAGCAGAAGCCTGATTTCTAAAAGACCTGAAACTGCTTTTGATATAGGAGTGAATAAAGTAAGCTATCTGCTGATCAGATTTATGCTGATCATGACTCCTGTTATTTTCCTGATCAACGGATTGATAAAAGGAGACTGGATGCAGGCACTGTTATTCGCCATTGCTGTAGCGGTAGGATTGACACCTGAAATGCTTCCTATGATTGTTACCGCTAATCTCGCTAAAGGTGCAGTCAATATGAGTAAAAAGAAAGTGATTGTTAAAAGACTCAATGCCATTCAGAATATCGGAGCTATGGATATTTTGTGTACGGATAAAACAGGAACCCTTACGCTGGACAAAATTGTATTGGAAACCCACCTCAACGTTCGTGGTATTGAAGATGATGAAGTACTGAAGTGGGGTTATCTCAACAGTTTCCACCAAACCGGTCTTAAAAATTTATTAGATCAGGCTGTTCTCGATCATGCTGAAGTTCACAATCTGATGAAAGCAGATGAATTGTATCAAAAAGTGGATGAAATTCCCTTTGATTTTGAAAGAAGAAGAATGTCTGTCATTCTGAATACCTCCAAAGGAAAACATCTTATGATCTGCAAAGGAGCAGTAGAAGAAATGCTTCCTTTATGTCAATATGCCTTAGATCCTGGAGACGATCGCAGTCTGCATGTCGAGAATGACAATAATGTTCCGTTGGATGATCTTATGAAACAGCAGATTATCAGAATGTCCGAAAAGCTGAATGCTGAAGGACTTCGTGTATTACTAATTGCCATCCGTGAATTTGAAGGGGATCACCCATTGAATTATTCTGTTGCTGATGAGAATAGGCTTACCCTTACAGGATTTATGGGATTTCTTGATCCGGCAAAACCCTCTGCAGAGCCAAGCATCAAAGCTTTACACAAACTTGGCGTAGAAGTGAAAGTAGTAACAGGAGATAACGATATTGTGGCTAAAAAAATATGCCATGATGTAGGAATTCCTATCAATACCATTATGCTTGGTGATGAAATGGAACATCTTAGTGATGATGAACTTCGAAAGGATATGGATCTCTATTCTGTTTTTGCTAAGGTAAGTCCGTTACAAAAACAACGCATTGTAAAAATATTAAGATCGAAAGGTCACACCGTTGGTTTTATGGGTGACGGAATTAATGATGCAGCAGCCATCAAGGAAGCAGATGTCGGAATTTCTGTTGATACAGGAGCAGACATTGCCAAAGAAAGTGCGGATATCATCCTGTTGGAAAAAGATCTGATGGTCCTTCGAAGCGGAGTGATCTATGGAAGAAGAACTTTCGGGAATATTGTCAAGTATATAAAAATGACGGCCAGCAGCAACTTCGGAAATATGTTCAGTATGATCGGGGCCAGTGCATTGCTTCCGTTTCTGCCTATGCTTCCACTGCAGATTCTGACACAGAATTTACTGTATGATGTATCGCAATCCTCCATTCCATGGGATACAATGGATAAAGACTTTCTGGAAAAACCGAAAAAATGGGAAGCAGCAAGCATCAAAAAATTCATGCTGTATATAGGTCCTTTGAGTTCCATTTTTGATTATGTGACTTTTGCTGTGATGTTTTTCATTTTCAAAGCCAATACACCGGAGCAACAAGGTTTATTTCAGACAGGCTGGTTTGTGGAAGGTTTATTATCCCAAACCTTGATTGTTCACATTATCAGAACAAAAAAAATACCATTTATCCAAAGTTGGGCTGCCACACCGGTAGTTGCTTTAACAAGTTTAATCATGCTGATCGGAATTCTGATTCCCTTCACTCCAATGGCCGTGTATCTGAAAATGCAGCCTTTACCTCTGAGCTATTTCCCTTATTTATTAGGAATTCTTACAGGATACTGTGTTTTAACCCAGTTTGTGAAACAATGGTTTATCAGAAAATTCGGGCAGTGGCTTTAGTACAAAATCCTAGTCATGGATCTATAAAGAAAATTTAAAATAATGGTTATAAATAACTTATATGAGAAAAACAGTCTTAACAATGGTCTTTTTGGCATTGATAACCTCTTGTAAAAATTCCAAAAGTGAAACTCTGCAGGATCAGGATCTCCTTATAAAAAATGATCAGGTCACTGTTCCGGAAACACATCCTGTTTTCAAAAAAATTAAAACACAAGTCGTTACTGAACAGGAACACAGTGATGGTGTAGTCTCAGCCGGAACCATCCAGGCAATCCCCAATCATTACGCGGAAATAGCCAGCCCTTTTTCCGGAAGAATTATAAAATCTTTTATTCAGCTTGGACAAAATGTTTCTGCCGGAAGCCCGCTCTTTGAAATTCTTTCTTCCGACTATTTTTCGGTTCAAAAGGATTATACAGATGCATTGAATGATGTACAGCTTGCAGAAAAAAATTACAGACGCCAGCAGGATCTTGTCAAACACGGTGTAGGTATTCAGAAAGAACTGGATGAAGCAGACACGGATTTTAAAAATAAAAAAACATCTCTTTCCAATGCCTCTTCTGCTTTGAAGGTCTACAACAGCAAAGGCGGAGGAATAGGAAGCCCTCTTATTGTAAGAGCGCCCATCAAAGGAGAAATCATTTCTAATAAAATTGTAAACGGCCAGTATCTGAAAGGAGACGCAGATCCTGTAATGATTATCGCAGAATTATCAAAAGTCTGGATTTCCGGTGACGTAAAGGAAAAAGACATCCGTTTTGTGAATACCGGAGATCAGGTTTCTGTAAAAGTAAGTGCCTATCCCGACAGAAATATTACAGGAAAAGTATATCACGTCAATGAAATTGTAGATGAAGATACCCGAAGTATAAAAGTTCTTATTGAATGTGATAATCCGGACAGAAAACTAAAACCGGGAATGTACGCTACCGTTAATTTTTCCACAACGCCTGAAAAAGCTGTGATGATTCCCGTAACCGCTTTAATGCAACAGGACAATTCCCAATATGTATGGGTAAAAACAGGAAAGCATCAATATGCAAAACGCTCAGTGACAACAGGGGAAACCGACCAGAAAACAGTAAGAATCATTTCAGGATTAAAACCCGGAGAAACCATCATGACGGAAGGAGGAATTTATATGCTTGATGCGAAATAATGTAAAATGATGCGAAATCAGAAACTATGAAAAAATTACTTACAATCTCTATACAGAAGAGATGGCTCATGCTTGCTCTCTTCCTTTTACTGGGGTTCTTTGGATATTATTCCTGGACCAGATTATCCATAGAAGCTTATCCTGATATTGCCGACGTAACTTCCCAGGTGGTAACACAGGTTCCGGGTCTGGCCGCTGAAGAAGTAGAGCAGCAAATCACCATTCCCTTAGAAAGATCACTGAACGGTCTTCCGGGAATGCATGTAATGCGAAGCAAAAGTACCTTCGGACTTTCCATTATTACTATGGTTTTTGATGATGGTATAGATGATTACTGGGCACGCCAGCGTATTCAGGAAAGACTGACAGATGTGGATCTTCCTTATGGTGCACAGCCCGGATTAGATCCTCTCACCTCTCCTATTGGCGAAGTGTACCGCTATATTATCGAAAGTAACAACCACAGCCTTCGGGAATTGACGGATTTGCAAAAATTTGTCATCATTCCCAGGATCAAACAGGTTTCAGGAATTGCTGATGTCACCAATTTCGGGGGAATCACTACCCAGTTTCAGATCGAACTGGATCCACATAAACTTGAACAATATAGCCTTTCCCTGTCAGAAGTAACAGAAACCATTTCCAAAAACAATGTAAGTGCCGGAGGAAGTATGCTTCCCCGTGGAAATCTTGCGTATGTAATCCGTGGAATAGGTATGGTAAAAGACTTGGATGATCTTGGAAAAATTGTGGTAAAAACACAAAATGGCGTCCCTGTTTTTCTGAATGATGTAGGAACACTGAAATACGGAAACCTGGAAAGAAAAGGAATTCTTGGCTACACAGACCGAAAACGTAATTATTCTGAAAGCGTGGAAGGAATTGTTCTTTTACTGAGAGGTCAAAACCCTTCACAAGTACTGGAAGGAGTGCATGAAGCGATCGAAGAACTGAATAACGAAACACTGCCTCCCGGTGTAAAGATCCATCCTTTCCTGGATAGAACAGACCTTGTTAAAACAACGCTTACGACAGTTTCCCATACCCTTACCGAAGGAATTGTATTGGTTATTATTGTACTGATTGTATTTCTTGGAAGCTGGCGTGGAGCATTACTGGTAGCGATTACCATTCCGCTTTCTTTGTTATTTGCTTTTATATTAATGCATTTTACCAATATTCCGGCTAACCTTCTTTCACTGGGAGCTATTGATTTTGGAATCATTGTAGACGGAGCCATCGTCATGCTGGAAACCATTCTGAAGAAAAGAGAAGAAGATTCTGAGGAGACACTGGAAGAAAAAACCATTACTCAAAGAGTGATTGAAGTGGCCAAGCCTATTTTCTTTTCAACCATCATTATCATTACTGCCTATCTGCCCTTGTTTGCTTTTGAAAGAGTAGAAAAAAAATTATTTACCCCAATGGCGTTTACTGTAGGATATGCACTATTGGGAGCACTTGCTGTAGCACTGCTTCTGATCCCAGGATTGGCCTATGTAATCTATCGTAAACCACAGAAAATCTATCACAATAAATGGCTGGAAAAACTAAGCATAGCCTACGGAAAAAGCATTGAAAAAATAATGCAGACCCCAAAAAGAGTGATCATTCCTATTATGATTATCTTAGTTTCTGCCGGAATTCTCTCCTATCATGTGGGAAAAGACTTCCTTCCCGAGCTGGATGAAGGTTCTATATGGCTGCAGGTACAACTGCCACCCGGGATTTCTTTAGCCAAATCAAAAGAAATGAGTGATACATTACGTGCCAGAACCTTGAAGCATCCCGAAATCACTTATATGATGGTTCAGGCAGGACGTAACGATGACGGTACCGACCCGTGGACAGCTTCCCACTTTGAAGTTTCTGTCGGAATAAAACCTTACAGCGAATGGCCAGCCGGAAAAACAAAAGCAGACCTCATCAAAGAACTGGCAGCTGATTATAAAGATATGCCAGGATTCACCGTAGGTTTCTCACAACCTATGATTGACGGAGTGATGGATAAAATCTCCGGAGCTCATAGCGAACTGGTAGTAAAAGTATATGGTGAAGATTTTAAAGAAACCAGACGAATTGCAGATAATGTATTGTCTACTTTAAATAAAATCCCGGGTTCGGCAGACCTTGCCATAGATCAGGAACCGCCATTGCCTCAATTGCAGATTATTGCCAACAGAGATAAGATTGCTCAGTACGGTTTGAATGTCGCCGATGTCGCCGATCTCATTGAGGTTGCACTAGGTGGAAAAGCCATTTCCCAGATCTTTATCGGCAATAAGGTCTATGATATTTCATGCCGTTATACAGAAGACAGCCGTGATACTCCGGATAAAATCGGAAACCTGATGCTTACCTCAGCTTCCGGAGCTAAAATTCCTTTATCTCAGGTAGCAGAAGTGAAACTGAGTACCGGTGAAAGCACTATTACCAGAGAAATGAATAAACGACATCTTACGGTGAAGCTGAATCTTAGAGGAACGGATCTTTCTTCCTTTTTGAAAAGTGCACAGGATAAAATTGAAAAAGACATCCAATATGACCATGAAAAATACCAGATCAAATGGGGTGGGCAGTTTGAAAATCAAAACAGAGCCTATTCAAGATTGGCATTTATTGTTCCTTTGGCATTAGCCATCATGTTCCTGTTATTATATGGTGCATTTGGAGATTTCAGACAGGCTTTGGTACTGATGTCTATTGTTCCGCTGGCATTATTTGGCGGAATGCTGGCACTCAACATACGGGGAATGTCCTTGAATGTATCTTCGGCAGTAGGATTTATCGCATTGTTCGGGGTTGCCATTCAGAATGGTGTTATTATGATTTCTCATATCAACGATCTGCGTAAGAAAGGATATGAACTGAAACAGGCTGCCATTAAAGGAGCAAAAGACCGTTTCAGACCTGTATTGATGACTGCAACGGTGGCTGTAATTGGATTATTCCCAGCTTCACTGGCTACAGGCATCGGTTCGGATGTACAGCGTCCACTGGCAACGGTAATTGTCTATGGATTGATGTTCTCTACTATTTTAACACTTTTCGTATTGCCGGCTATTTATTTTATGGCTGAACGCCGCCACGAAAAACAAAATTTGAAATCAGATGAAAATTAAAGTTCATATTATCATATTATCTGTAGTATTGTTTAGTATTACAGGAATAAAGGCACAGGAAAAACAGCTTTTGCCATTCGAAGAATACCTGAGCCTTGTCGGAAACAAAAATCTGGGTTATGCTTCTCAGAAGTATAATGTAAGTATGGCTGAAGCTGCTATTCAGACGGCTAATATGTTTCCTGACCCTCAACTGGAAATGGAAACCACCAATAACGGAGTGAATAAAGATATGGGATATGTGTATGGAGCATCAATTGGCTGGACGCTTGAATTGGGTGGTAAAAGAAAAGCCCGGGTAAATCTGGCCAGAAACCAATCTGAACTGAGCAAAATACAATTGCAGGATTTCTTCAGAAACCTGCGTGCTGATGCCGGCTTAGGATATATTGATGCTTTAAAATCCAAGGCTTTGCTTGAGGTACAGCAGGATTCTTATAAAAATATGCAGCAACTGGCAAAGTCCGACAGTATCCGGTATCGACTGGGAACCATATCATTAGTGACTTCCAAACAAAGTAAACTGGAAGCGGCTTCTTTACTCAATGAAGTCTATCAGGCTGAGAGTGCAAAACAACAGACTATCACCAGTTTGTCAGTCTTTCTTGGCGACAGCAAGATAACAGACAGAGAGGTGGCCGGAGATTTTAATGCCTTCAACAGAGATTTCAGTATTGACGATCTAACCTTACAGGCTTTGAATGAAAGAGCCGATTTATTGGCAGCAAGACAAAATACAGAAGTAGCTAAAAGCCAGATCAATCTTGAAAAAGCCAACCGCGCTATCGACTTAGGCATCAGTGCAGGAGCGGAACGTCATACAGAAGCAACCAACGAAATTGCACCTTCCCCTACCGTAAATGCTGTAAAAATGGGTATCAGTATTCCTTTGAAATTTTCCAACAGAAGAAATGCAGGATTGAAGATTGCAGAAATGGCACATTCTCAGGCAGAAGTTGAATACAAACAAATCGAACAAAGCATAAGAGCTGAAGTGATGCAGGCCTATCAGCAATATACAGCAACTCAGAAACAGCTCAGGCAGTTCCAAAACGGAATGCTTTCAGAAGCACAAAGCATCTTGGAAGGAATCACCTACAGCTATAAAAGAGGAGAAAGCTCTATTCTGGAAGTGCTGAATGCCCAAAGAACTTACAATAATGTCCGAAAAGATTATTATCAGGCTCTTGCAGATAATGCCGCTGCTTTGATTGAACTTGAACGAAAAGCAGGAATCTGGGATATTCATTTTTAGAAAGGAAGTGGGAAACTGGAGGATGGAAGTTTCTGCAATCCGATGGATATATGAAAATCATTTTATTAATTTGGTGACTATATACAATTTTACACCATTGTCATTCTGACGAAGGAAGAATCCTATGTAAAGTCATTTCACTACGTTACATTCAGAATGACATAGGGTTAACAGGATTAATGTAAAATTGTATATAAATATCAATAATTCTAAAAACACAAATATTACTTCCAGCTTCAAACTTCCAGCGTCCAACATAAAAAAAGCTCTGAAATCAGTTAGACTTCAGAGCTTTTTTTATCTCTTATACTGAGATTCATAAATTTTGATCCAATCATCAGCAGTCATTTTTTTACTGAGTTCAGCGATCAGCTCAAAAGGAATATCTTCTACTTTTTTGAAGCGGACACAAGATTTACCCATGTCCAGTTTCTTCTTAGAATGTTTTGGATACTCTGTTACGAACCAATCGAGAAGTTCTGGTGTGGAATACAGTCCCATATGATACAATGCTATAAAATTCTTCTGGGAAGCAAGATTGATGAATGGCAGCGGGGTCCCGGGCGCACAGTGATATCCGGCAGGAAATGTTGCCAAAGGAACGACCCAACCAATCATCCCGTAATTGGTGGCCTCTTCAAAACCTTTTGGAAGGTTGTCATTCACCGTATCATAAAGCTTTTTAAAGGCTTCCTGTCTTTCTTCAGGAATTTTTAAGATATAATCTTCTATAGAAACTGACTGAATCTGCATATTGTAATTTTTTCTAAAATACGACTATTTTATAAAATTATCACAAAAAAGGCAGCTACACGAATGCAACTGCCTACAGAAATTATTAACTCAAAAAATTTTATTTCTTAATGGCTTTTACTGTTGATTTTGAGCCATCTTTAAAGTTCATTGTCACTAAGTATAAACCAGCGTTCAATTCAGCTAACTGAAGTTCTGTAGTTGGGTTATCAATAGTTTTCACTACTCTTCCCGCTACATCTGTAACAGTTACAGATTTAACATCTTTGATATCTGCAATATGAAGAACATCTTTGAAAGGATTAGGATATACATTCACTTCTTTTTTCTTCAGATTGGTTTCTGAAGTTGATAATGAAGTAGCTACTTCAAAGGTAAAATCAATGAATTCTCCTCTTGAGATAGCTGAACAAGGGTTTGATGGTGCTGTACTGTTATAATCAGTTACTACTCTCATTCTATAACTTCCAAGAGGTGTTCCCGCAGGTACAGTAATAGTTCCGGAAGCATTTGTTATATAAGTATTAGTAACAAACATTCTTTCTGAAGCTTCAAAAGTTAAATTATTATTCCAGTCTACCCAAACTGCAATTCCACATGTAGGGCCTCCCGCAGTGAAAGACACTGAAGTGTCAGATCCCGGAGCATTGATGATCTTGTTATTGCTTGTTATTAAATTTTGATATCCACCTGCAACACTTGAACCGGATGAATACGTCATATTTACCAATCCTCCGGTAGAACTGAAGTCAGAGAGCCATGAGTTCTGTGAAGTAGATGAAGGCAGACAGTAACCTGTTCTGAATGCTGTAACATCACTCCAGATACTTTTGTCACTAGCACTACATACAGATCTTACCCATGCATAGTAATTCGTATCAGTAGATAGAGTGCTCAGCGGTGCAGAAGTCGTAGCAGAAGTTACAGAGTTGGAAGCGTTCAAAACAGTAGATGCATCAGGTGCAGTATTCGTTGTACTGTAATATACTTCATATCCGTTGGCAGGAGCAGAAGCTGGTGCCGTCCAACCGATTGTTGCTGTATTCATTGTCACGTTTGATGAGGTAACAGCAGTTGGCTCAAGACAAGAAGGAATATTCTGAACAGTAATATTATCAATATAAATAGAACGTGAAGAACCTCCCAATCCATGTTTAAATGCCAATTGCAAATCAGAACCTGCAGGAATATTAACGGTATATTGTGTATGAGTAGTAGTTAAGGTAATAGGAGCTCCAATCTGTGTAAAAGAAGCAGGATCTGTAGGATTCGAAAGTGTTCCCACTAATAATGTATAATTACTTCCTCCCGCTTTTGCATAAAATCTTACACGCTTCGTACCATCTGAAAGGTTTATAGTAGGAGGAGCCACTAACATTTGGCTGCCTGTAGTCCCACTTGAATTATTCATATAATAAGAATTGGGTGCTGAATAGCTATTGGATGCCGCTACATATCCATACCCTGCAAATGAGGCACTCTCAAGATATGCCCAACAGCTTGGAGCATTCGTATTTGAAGTGGAACCTGTACTTGTTGTATCAAAGTTTTCTGTATACGGAACAGTGAAAGTAGAACAAGCCGTTTTAAATGTTCCTGCAAAAGACCATACACTTTGGCTGGTGGCAGTATTACAATTGGATCTCACCCAATAATAATAGGTGGTATTTGAATTAAGACTTCCAATAGTTGTACTTGTACCTGTTACCCCCGGATAAGTAGGCGTTACTGAACCCGATGGTATTGTGTTTGAAGGACTGTGGTATACATCATAACTGGCAGCACTGCCTGTCCATGAAACTAAAGCTGAGTTTGCTGTGATTCCGGAAACGGCCTGCAATACAGGAGGTACACAATCCGAATAAGCATCTGCTGAAAAAGCAAAAATATTCGGTATACCTGAACCACTAACTTTAGTTACTGTTACACTTTGTATTGGCTTTGCCTGGTTTGTGGCATCTATTGCCAGTTCAGCTTGATATAATCTCGGATTGGTTCCACCTTCAGGAGAAGGCACATCATCACCACTGGCTGGAGTAGCCCCCGGCTTTTTAATTCTTCCTATTCCCTGTATCGCAAAATTAGATCCATTATACCAGTCTGCAAGACTTATACTTGAAAACGTCTGCGAACTGCCGTCGGTAAAATTAACCACTACACTTACCGTAGAAGTACCACTTCCACTTACAGCAAGCATATAGAGTTTGGTCGCTGCCTTTGGTGTTGTAAATGCCAAAGTTCCGTTATCACTGGTTGCAGCCAATCTTAGAGAATTATTTGCATTTAAACTTGCCAGTTGAAAGCTTAATCCGGGAGTTGTTCCCACTACAGAATTAATGAGTCCATCTACAGGAATACCATACGTAATCGCTGCACTTGTAGAAGTCAGCTGAAAATCTTTCGCTACAAAAGCGTATGAAACTCCATCTACATCATTATTTGTAGAAATTGTTGAAGAACCAATACCGTTTGCAATTACATCAGCGGTTAAGCCTGAAGCAATCGGCATGGTCTGATAATTTTGAGCCATAAGTACACTGGCTGAAAACAGAGCGACAGCAGGCACCACTCTAGAAAATAAATTTATTGCCATTTTAATCACATTTGTGGCGAAATTTAGTAAAAATAACAATACAAAAAAGTTTTTTTTGATTAAAAAATAAAATAATTTCAAAAAAGGTCAAATATTAATATTTCACATACACAAAAATTAGCAGAAGTAAAAAAAATTAAAGAACATTCTCCCATTTCTTAATTGGCTCTTAATTTTATTATTGAGAAATTAAATCCTATTTTTGTCATACAAATTTTTTGAACAATGCCGAATATTTCAAACAGAGCACTGCATATGCCGCCATCGCCGGTAAGAAAACTGGTTCCCTTTGCGTTACAAGCAAAACAGAAAGGAATAAAAGTATATCACCTTAATATCGGACAGCCTGATATTGAAACTCCGGAAACAGCGTTAAATGCTTTAAAAAACATCGATTTAAAAGTATTGGAATATGCGCTTTCTGAAGGGAATATTGAATACAGAAAAGCTCTTACAGAATACTATCATTCATTAGGTTTCTCAGATCTTACACCTGATAACTTTATTGTTACCAACGGAGGTTCTGAAGCCCTGAACTTTGCCATCTCTACTTTATGTGACGAAGGGGATGAAGTGATTATTCCTGAACCTTATTATGCCAACTACAATGGGTTCACCAGCACATTTGATGTGAATGTAGTTGCAGTACCTTCTACAATTGACACTGGTTTTGCTTTGCCACCTGTTGAAGAATTCGAGAAAAAAATTACAGAAAAAACAAGAGCAATCATTATCTGTAACCCTGGAAACCCTACCGGATATCTTTATACCCGTGAGGAACTTCAGAAACTGGCAGAAATTGCTTTGAAATATGATATCGTTATCATCTCGGATGAAGTTTACAGAGAGTACGTATATGATGGAAAGCAGCAGATCTCAATGCTTGACTTCCCTGAATTAGCTGAAAACTGTATCATCATTGACTCAGAATCCAAGCGTTACTCTATGTGTGGAGTAAGAATCGGATGTATGGTAACACGTTCCAACAAGATTCGTAATGCAGCCATGCTTTTTGCACAGGCAAGATTAAGCCCGGTTCTTTTAGGACAGATTGCAGCAACAGCAGCACACCAGAATGACGGCCCTTACATCAGAGCCGTAAGAGAAGAATATACCCACAGAAGAAATGTATTGGTAGATCTTTTAAACGCTATTCCTGGGGTAATCTGCCCTAAACCAAGAGGAGCTTTCTACTGTGTGGCAGAACTTCCGGTAGATGATACTGAAAAATTTGCTCAGTGGTTGCTTGAAAAATATTCTCTTAATAACGAAACCATCATGGTGGCTCCTGCAGGAGGATTCTACAGCAATCCTGAATTAGGTAAAAAGCAGGTAAGAATTGCTTACGTACTGAAAGAAGAAGATTTAAAAAGAAGTGCTGAGATTCTTAAAGAAGCTTTAAAGAAGTACAGAGAAGAATTCAGTCTGTAAAATATATCCTATGCCGACAACAAAAAAATTCCATCTGAAAATCCTGTTTTCGATTCTTTTGCTGTCGGCATTTTTTTCATGTGATTCTAAAAAAACGGAACAATCTGTTCCCCATAAAAATCCATACGAGATTACTTTCATCAGTGTATCTGATGTTGAAGGAAACCTCGGAAACTACAGGATTATTAAAGCTACAAAAGATTCTGTTTTTGCAGAAAAAGGAATGACAGCCAATCAAACCCATACAGCATGGTCATCTGCCATCAATTCTGAAACCTGGAAAAAGCTTGTATCATCCATCCATATTGTAGATCTTGATCATATCAAAAGTTCTCACAGTCAACAGCCTGTGGACGGAATAGATGAAACCTTCCAGATCCGGACTCCAAAAAAATCTCATATCTATGTGAATGCCTATGCAGACACTTTACATTACAAACAGTTACAGCAAGTTAAAGAACAACTATACAAGATTCTTCCCAAAGAATACCAATAAAACATGCAAGAAAACTTTTCATTAAAACCTTATAACACATTTGGTGTTGAAGCCAAGGCCCGATATTTTACTGAAGTCAATTCTATTGATGAATTGAAAGAAGCTCTCACTTTCTCGAAGTCTCAATCTCTTCAGCTTCTTTTTTTAGGAGGCGGAAGTAACATTCTTCTTACCAAAGATTTTGACGGTCTTGCCATTCAACTTAATTTAAGAGGAATTTCTGAAGAGCATATCAATGAAAATGAAGTATGGGTAACTGCAAAAGCAGGGGAAAACTGGCATGAATTCGTGGTGTACTGCCTGCAAAAAAATTATGGTGGACTTGAAAATCTCTCTTTAATTCCTGGAAACGTAGGAACTTCTCCCATGCAGAATATCGGGGCTTACGGAACAGAGATCAAAGATATTTTTGTAAGCTGTGAGGTATTGGATTTAGAAAATCTTAAACTGAAAACTTTCAATCTTGAACAATGCAGATTCGGATACAGGGATTCTATTTTCAAACAGGAAGGAAAAGGCAGATATGTTATTCTGGAAGTCACTTTTAAACTGACTCAAAAAAATCACCTTATCAAGACGGAATATGGAGCTATCAAATCTGAACTGGAAAATCTTGGCATTGAAAACCCAGCCATTCAGGATGTTTCCAGAGCAGTGATCAATATCCGACAAAGCAAATTACCAAATCCTAAAGAAATCGGAAATGCCGGAAGTTTTTTCAAGAACCCTACTATTCCTTTAACTCAGTTTGAAGCATTAAAACAACAGTTTGAAAATATTCAGGGTTACCCGATTGGAGAGATGGTAAAAGTTCCTGCAGGATGGCTGATTGAGCAATGCGGATGGAAAGGAAAGCAGATCGGAAATGTAGCTTCACACAAACTACAGTCTCTGGTCATCGTCAATGCTACAGGAAATGCTACAGGAAAAGAAATTTTTGATTTTTCTACAGAGATCATCAATTCTGTGAAAGAAAAGTTCGGGATAGAACTTGAACGGGAAGTGAATATTATTTAAAAGATACAAAAAGGCTGATTCATATGAATTCAGCCTTTTTGTATAAAATTTGTCGGATTAAGAGAAGGTTTTTAATAATAATTTCTCACAGATTTCACAGATGACGCAGATGTTTGGGAAAACAACTTTTATCCAAATTTTGCTGAAAATCCCCGATTTTCTCGCGCCTTAAAACGGCATATTATTCAAAACCTTTGCGCCTTGTGTTTTCCAATAAAAAATTAATTCAGAATCAATTCATGTCCAGTCTCCGGAAAATCATTATTTTAGCTTAAAAATTACAATTTGCGATGAAAATAGCTATTCTTGGAGCCGGAAATATGGGGCTTTCTTTTTCAAAATCATTCCTGAAATACGAACTGATTAAACCTGAAAATCTTCATCTTATTATCAGAAATAAGGAAAAAACTGCCAAAATAGCTGAGGAATTTCCCAAATCTAAAATTTCCACTTTTGAAGAAGTAAAAGATATCGATGCCGATCTGATCATTATCGCTGTAAAACCTCAGGATTTTCATGCAGTAGCCCAAAATATTCAATTTACGCTCAAAGAAAACCAGATGGTTTTATCCATCATGGCGGGAATAAATATTGAAAAAATCCAGAAATTACTGAATCACCCACTTGTTGTAAGAGCAATGCCCAACTCTCCTACCCTTCTGGGAATGGGAATAACAGGCTATACTGCAGCCAATGGAATTTCTTTCAGCCAGTTAATCAATATTGAAAGACTATTGAACAGTACAGGAAGATCGGTTTATCTGGAGGATGAGGAACTCCTGGATGGGGTCACTGCCCTTTCAGGAAGTGGACCTGCTTATTTCTATTATATCATCGATGCTATGATTAAAGCAGGTATTGAAATGGGAATTGAAGAAAATCTTTCCAAACTTTTTGTAAAACAGACTATGCTGGGTGCTTATCATCTGATCAATAATTCAGAAAAGAATCTTGAAGAACTGATCAAAGATGTTGCATCCAAAGGTGGAACTACTGAAGCTGCTTTAAAAACGTTTGAAGAAAACAGTTTTAAAGAAATTCTAAAACAAGGAATTCTGAACGCCGAAAAGCGTGCAAAAGAACTTAATAGTTAAATCTTTTTTCAATCAATCCGCAAATCTTCCATCCCAGATATACCCCAAAAGTATTCAGGATGATATCGTCTACCTCAAATATTCCCATCCTCGTAAAATATTGAAGTGCTTCTACAATAACGATGCATGAGATAAAACCAAATAATAATGGCTTCAGTTTTCTCAGTTCGGGAATAATCCAACCCAAAAAGCCAAAAGGAATAAACATCATGATATTACCCAAAACAATCATCACAATATCTATCTTCTTATTAGGCCCCTGAATAAATTTTATAGTAGAAAAAAAAGGTTCTACCGTAATGAGATTTTCCTCATATTGAAATCTGCCCATTCCTAAAAACATCAGATAGAGCAAAAACAGAGTATACGGAACAATAATGATTTTATAAATTTTCTTTAACATCGAACTGCTAATATATTCATTTCAAAAACATTAAATTTGTGTATTAAAATAATTTAATGAAATACGTTCTACTTACACTTATTTCAGCAATGCTGCTGTCGGTTTCATGGCCAACTTATGGGGTTCCGTTTTTTATATTTTTCGCTCTTGTTCCTCTTCTGATGATGGAGCATGGAATTTCAAAATTTTCAGATTATAAAAGGAAAAGCTGGATGGTCTTCGGATTGTCTTACCTATGTTTTATCATTTGGAATGTTGTGACTACAGGATGGCTGTATGGTTCCAAGAACCCTGACGGAAGCCACTCTCTCATGGCTGTTTTATTTCCGGTACTTGTCAATTCTCTTTTATATTCTTTGGTATTCCAATGTTATCACTGGTACAAAAATGCTCAGGGAACCTATTGGGGATTAGGATTTTTAATTGCTATCTGGATGAGTTTTGAAAAATTTCATTTGGGATGGGAACTTACCTGGCCTTGGCTGAACCTGGGGAATGTATTCTCAGACTACCCAAAACTAATCCAATGGTATGACACTTTAGGAGCTACCGGAGGAAGCTTCTGGATTCTCCTGATTAATGTTCTGATCTTTTACACAGTAAGAACATGGGAAGCCGGAAGAAAGAGAAAGGATTTGATTAAAAACTCGGCTATTATTGGAGCATTAATTGCCTTGCCAATGATTATTTCAGTAATCAAATACAATAATTTTGATGAAAAACCAATCGGACAGGTTAATGTTCTGATGCTGCAGCCGGATCTTGACCCTTATGCTGAAAAATATTCGAAAGACAGCCTGACCATAGAACAGGATTTATTAGCACTTGCTGAAAAAAACTCAACCGGTAAAATTGATTATTATATTGCTCCTGAAACAGCTCTGCCGGGAAGAGGATCTATTTCCGAAACAGCTTTTGAAAAGAGTTTACTTCTTAATAATATCAAAGGATTTTTATCAAATCATCCCGGATCTGTTTTTGCAACAGGAATTTCTTCACATCGATTTTTTTATAATCCTGCCGCTTTGCCTAAGGAAGCTTACCAGATCAACAGTGGTGTTTGGGTAAGCAGTTATAATACAGCCATTCAATTGGTTCCTAATCAAAAAGTTCAGGCTTACCACAAAGGAAAATTAGTACCAGGTGTTGAAATATTTCCTTATATGAATGTTTTAAAACCATTGCTTGGAGACGCTATGCTGAATCTGGGAGGAACAGTAGCTTCTTTAGGAACAGATAAAGAAAGAGTTGCCTTTTCAAACCTTTACAACAAAGGAAAGCTAGCCCCTATCATTTGCTATGAAAGTATTTATGGTGAATTTGTAACAGACTATGTAAAAAAAGGAGCTAACTTCTTAGGTATTATGACCAACGACTCCTGGTGGGGCGTTACGGAAGGACACAAACAACTTTTATCTTACGCTAAACTAAGAGCTATTGAAACCAGAAGAGAAATTGCACGTGCTGCCAACAGTGGGATTTCAGCGCATATCAATGCTAAAGGAGAGATCACCGCTGATACTTTCTATGGTGACCAAACCGCTTTATTTGCGAAAGTAAATCTATATGATAGCATGACCTTTTATACAAGAGCAGGTGACCTTCTTTCAAGGTTTTCCATATTTGCACTAGGGTTTTTATTATTTTATTACCTGATTGAATGGTTCAAAAAGAAAACAAAGAAAGCGTAGTCTTTAAACACGAATTGCGCAAATCTTTCCACAAATAACACAAGATCTGCACGATCAGCGAGAAAATAGAATACTCGAAGATCCTTGTTCGATAAAAAAGAGAAAAGCCAGCTGGACGTCTGGCTTTTCTCATTGATAGAAGATAGAATTGATTCAATTACTTAATCGTAAGCTTCTTTGTGGTTATTTCGTTTTTTATCTTCAGTTTTAATAAATATATTCCTTTAGGTAAATGAGAAACATCAATTGACTGGTCCCCATTTACCTTAATATTCAGTTTTCTTCCATCCATCGAATACATTTCAGCTTCTGAAACTTTTTCGCCTTTGATATACACTTTATCTGATACCGGATTAGGATAGATAACAAACTGCTTTTCAGATTTGATGTCCGCTGTTCCCAGCACACTTTGAGTAGAAGCATCAGAATACACTTTTGAAGCATCAATAGATTTTACGCTCCAGTATACATTCTGAATGGACGGATCAAGCTCAAGAAACCATGATGGTGTTGTTACTACATATTTTGCAATATCATGAGCTCCCTGTGTAGATCCTACGGTAATTTCATAACGTAAGGCATTCACCGGAGTTTTATCATCCGATGCCCCACTCCATGTAAAATTAAAACGATTTCCGTTTTTAGTCAGATTCAATTGAGTAGGTGCTGCAGGTTTTGCATTGGCTGCTGTGGAATTATTTTTAAATACTTTAGTCAGTGAAGGAAGATCAGAAGCAGCCCAATCGAATCCACCCAATAAGATATCCAGATGATGATCATTATTAAAATCAAAAAGCTGTACCAGTCCCGGACCTCCAAGAGCAGTAATACCAGTTACAGTTCCTTCATTGAATTTATGATTAGAAACATCATAGATATAGGTTTTCACAACAGCGTTGTAATCTTCATTTCCTGAAATAATAAAGTCGTAATAGCCGTCGTTATTTAAATCCCCTATACTCAATGCTACATCTGAAATATCGTTTACGGCAATCGCCTGAGGAGTCAATGTCCCCGTACCATCATTCATGAGAACAGCAAAATAGGGATCATCATTGCCATCTCTTCCAATCACCACAATATCCTGAAAACCATCTGCATTAAAATCTGCATAATCTATTTTCCCCACCGCTACAGGCGCAAGATCCTGTGTAGGAGTCAGAACTCCAGCCTGGTTCATGTATACTTTGGATACTGCATCTCCATTGATATCTGATCCGATAATCACAAGATCCAGCAGGTTATCATTATTAAGGTCTACTACTTTAAAACTTCCGCTCTGAGTTCCATCTACCCAATTTCCCGTAAGATCAAAACCAGTACCCGTATTTTTATAATAATCCAAACTATTTCCAAAACCTCCTCCGTGAGCATACTGAGTTCCATTAATTGCATAATCAGATTTCCCATCATGGTTAAAGTCAAAAACTTCCAGAGATCCGTAAATTTTACCTGGCAATTCTGCTTCTTTTACAAATCCTGAACCTGTATTTTTAAACCTGTATTGTTTATAATTAACAACATCCCAATAGCTGAGTCCTGTAGAAACAATATCCACCAGACCATCATTATTATAATCAATGAATTTAATATCTCCAAGATGGGTCACATCTGCTCCCAATCCAACAAACGGCAATAAAGTTGTCCCATTATTCTGATATACTTCATTATAGGTACTGTCTACATTTCCGTCACCATCAGAATCAATCGCTCCGTTAAGCACAATATCAAGGGTACCATTGTTATCTATATCTGCAATATCAGCTGCAGAATAATAAAAATTATTCATGCTGGTCTGCACCTCAGTAAAGTTCTGAGCCATCAGACTGACAGGTATCATAGACAATAAAATATAAATCCTCTTCATAGTTGTTTTTATTTAGATTAATTAAAAACAAAGATAGAATATTAAATTCTGAGAGTAAAAAAAAGCATGTATGAAATATATCAGCACCCTTTATCTGCTGTATCCCAAGGATTCTACTATTTTAAAAATTCAATATTATTAATCAGTTACTTATTTGCAAATATTTTCCAAAAGATTTGTCTATCTAAAAAATTCTTCGTTATTTTGCACTCTCAAATATTATACAAATAAGAACATCGAGATATGTCAAGAATTTGCCAAATAACAGGAAAGCGTGCAATGGTTGGTAACAACGTTTCTCACGCTAATAACAAAACGAAGCGTCGTTTTGAAATTAACTTATTAGAGAAGAAGTTTTACCTTCCGGAGCAAGATAAGCACGTTACACTGAAAGTATCAGCTCATGGATTGAGAGTGATTAACAAGATTGGAATCGAGGAAGCTATTGAAAGAGCTACTAGAAACGGATTGATTAAAAAGAATTAATAAATCATGGCAAAAAAAGGAAATAGAGTTCAAGTAATCCTTGAATGTACAGAGCACAAAGAAAGTGGTATGCCAGGAATGTCTAGATACATTTCTACAAAAAATAAAAAGAACACTACAGAGAGATTAGAGCTTAAAAAGTATAATCCAGTTCTTAAAAGATCTACCCTTCACAAAGAAATTAAGTAATTTATAAATAATAACTTACCATGGCAAAGAAAGTAGTAGCAACCCTACAAAGCGGTCAGTCTAAGAAGATGACTAAAGTGGTGAAAATGGTTAAGTCTTCTAAATCAGGAGCTTACGTTTTCGAAGAAAAAGTAATGAATGCTGACGAAGTAGATGGTTATTTAAAGAAATAATCAGTATTTTGTTTACAATATAAAAAACTACTCATATTTTGTGAGTAGTTTTTTTGTTATTTTTATGCTTAAAAAACATACAAATGAAATCGTTGTTTACGCTGCTTTTAGGCACCCTTATTTTCTGTCTTATTTCGGCTCAAAGTCTTAAAACAAATACGAATACAGGGGTCGTCTTAACAGTCCTTGGAAATGTACAGGATGCAGGTTCACCACAGGCAGGCTGTAAGAAAAGCTGTTGTGCTGATCTTTGGAAACATCCCAGACAAGATCGGAAAATTATATCAATGGGAATCATTGATTACGATCTGCAAAAAAATTATATTTTCGATAGCAGCCCTGATTTCACTTCACAACTTCAATTGTTACAGGAAAAATCCGGCACATTAGAAAAAACAGCTCCGGATGGAATTTTTATTACACATGCCCACATCGGTCATTATACAGGTTTGATGTTTTTGGGAAGAGAAGGTATGAATTCTAAAAATGTTCCAGTGTATACTATGCCGATACTTAAGAAATATTTTGAGAATAACGGACCCTGGTCACAATTGGTTCATTTAAAAAATATTGAGATCCGGGAAATGAAGAATGAAGTGTCGTTACAAATAAATCCTCACCTTCAAGTCACTCCCATTTTAGTGCCCCATCGTGATGAATACTCCGAAACAGTAGGATACTTAATTCAAGGTCCTCATAAGAAGGCTTTATTTATACCCGATATTGATAAATGGAATACCTGGAAGCACAGCATTACAGATTTCATCAAAAAGGTTGATTATGCATTTTTAGACGCAACGTTTTATGACGCTGAGGAAGTAGGTTTCAGAGATATCTCAGAAATTCCCCATCCATTTGTAACGGAAAGTATGGAGCTTTTTAAAAACCTCCCGGTTCAGGAAAAAAAGAAAATCTACTTTATTCACTTCAATCACACCAACAAACTTTTAATTCCGGATAGCCAACAGAGTAAAACGGTTCTGGCCAATGGATTTAATATTGCAAGGCTTGGAGATACCGTAGAACTATAATTTTAAATAAGAAAAAGATACGCAATACAACGGGCTTAACGTGGTGAGATAGTCTATATTTTATAGATAATGTAAAAAAAACACTCATTTTTTGGGTAGTTTTTTTGCTATCTTTGCTCACCAGATTATTAATCAGCAAAATATGAAAAAGATTCTTGTTCTGTTATGTACAGCAACTTTTCTATTTTCATTCAGTCAAAAAACAATGAATCCTGTAGAATATAAAAGTTCGCCAAAAGTTTTCAACATTAAAGGATTATCACAATCAGTAAGTATTGATTGTGGAAATTCTAAAATGATTTTGTTATCCGGACAGGTTTCTCTGGACTCTGAAGGTAATCTTGTGGGAAATACCATTGAAGAGCAAACGCAGCAGGTTTTCAAGAATATTGATAATATCCTGAAAGAATATGGAGGTACAGGAAAAGATATTATTAAACTGGTAATTTATACCACAGACATCAAAAAAACACCTGATTTCAGAAAAGTAAGGGATTTGTATGTCAGTCTTCAAAATCCTCCCGTAAGCAGCCTCGTAGAAGTGAGCAAGCTTTTCAGAGATGATGTGCTTATAGAAGTAGAAGCCACAGCAGTGATTAAAAATAAATAAGAATAAACTAAAACTATGAGTTGGTTTAAAAATATTTTCAAAAAAGAAGAAAAAGAAACTTTAGACAAAGGATTGGAAAAATCCAGTCAGGGATTCTTTGAAAAAATGACGAAAGCCGTAGTCGGCAAAAGTAAAGTAGATGATGAGGTACTTGATGATCTTGAAGAAGTACTGATTGCTTCCGATGTAGGAGCCTCTACCACTATCAAAATCATTGAAAGAATTGAAGAACGTGTTGCCAGAGATAAATATGTAGGAGTAAATGAACTTGACAAAATTCTTCGTGATGAGATTTCAGGATTATTGCTTGAAAATCCTCATGCCGGTACAGGAAATATCGATACTTCTAAAAAACCATACGTCATCATGGTCGTAGGAGTGAATGGAGTGGGCAAAACAACAACCATCGGAAAACTGGCTCACCAGTTCAAATCGGAAGGTAAAAAAGTAGTTCTTGGAGCTGCAGATACCTTTAGAGCTGCTGCTGTTGACCAGCTTGTTATCTGGAGCGAAAGAGTGGGCGTTCCTATTGTAAAACAGGAAATGGGCTCTGATCCTGCTTCCGTAGCATTTGACACTGTACAAAGCGCGGTTGCACAGAATGCGGATGTTGTCATCATTGATACCGCAGGGAGACTTCACAATAAGATCAACCTGATGAATGAATTGTCCAAGATCAAAAGAGTGATGCAGAAAGTAATTCCTGATGCACCTCATGAGATTCTATTGGTACTTGACGGTTCTACAGGACAGAATGCTTTCGAACAGGCAAAACAGTTTACAGCAGCAACAGAAGTAAATGCTTTAGCAGTAACAAAACTGGACGGAACAGCCAAAGGAGGTGTTGTTATTGGTATCTCCGATCAGTTCCAAATTCCGGTGAAGTATATTGGTGTAGGCGAAAAAATGCAGGATTTACAACTTTTTAATGGTACGGAATTTGTAGACTCATTCTTCAAGAAAAGATGATTTATATCATGTTTTCCCTTATATTAGCAAACAAATCATTTTTAAATATTAACAATAAAAAAATTTGCAACTATGGGAATTATAACATGGATCCTATTTGGTCTTATCGCAGGTGCTATCGCTAAAATGATCATGCCGGGAACTCAGGGAGGAGGATGGCTTATCACTATTATCCTTGGAATTCTTGGAGCATTTGTAGGAGGAGCTATAGGAGTTTACGTTTTACACTGGGGAGATGTCACTTCATTCTGGAATCCTAGAAGCTGGATTCTCTCAATTGGAGGCGCTTTAATCATTCTCTGGATTTACGGAATGGCAACAAAGAAAAGCTGATATTAAAGCTGATAAAAAATAAAATCCCGGATCTGAAATTTCAGGTCCGGGATTTTTGTATACAATATAAAATTTAGTTAGTCATTAATTCTAATCTGATAAGGCATTTCCATTTTCACCTCAGACTGTAGTTTCTTGTCTGTAATCTGCTGCAAAATCTCATAGTTGGATTTACCAATCTTGTTTTTGATAATTCTGGCAGAAACGTCCTCTTCATTCAGGTCTTTAAAGATTTGCTCAAACGGAGTCATTCTCTTAGGGAAAGCTTCTACATGATAAGACTTTAATCCAGCTTTCTGAGCGGCAAACTTCACAGCATCTGTTAAAGTACCCAATTCGTCTACCAATCCTATTTCTTTTGCACGAACTCCGCTCCATACTCTACCACCTCCTACATTGTCAATCTGCTCAAAAGTTTTCTTTCTGTTCTGAGTCACAAAATGAACAAATCTCTTATAAGTACCTTCTACACTTCTCGTCATCATATTCACTCCATAAGGGGTTACTCCGTTTAATCCGGAATAATACATAGAGTTGGCATTGGTAGAAACAATATCTGCACGAATTCCGTTTTTAGCTGCAATATCTTTGTAGTAAGGCATCACCCCGAATACTCCGATAGAACCGGTAAGTGTGTTAGGCTCTGAATAAATTTTATCTGCAGCCATTGCTACATAATATCCTCCTGATGCCGCATAGTCTCCAAAAGAAACTATCAGTGGTTTTTTCTTTTTCAGCTGCTGTAGTTCAAATAAGATTTCATCTGAAGCATTAGCACTTCCTCCCGGAGAGTTGATTCTGAAAACAACCGCTTTCACTTTATCATCCTCCTGAAGTTTTTTAATATACTTCACATATTTCTCAGAATGAATATCATTATATTCATCTCCATTATTAATAGATCCTGAAGCATAAAGTACTGCGATCTTTTCACCAGATTTATCTTCATCTGCATAAGAGTTGATATAACTTGTCAAAGAAATCTTATTCAGTTTATCTTCATTTTTCACACTTAACTTCGCCTTAAGAAGATCTTCGTATTCTGATTTCTGGATCAACTTATCGGCTAGTTTATATTTTAGGCTTTGCTCAGGAATCATTCCATACAAACTGTCTGTGATCATTCTGAACTGAGCAGTATCAATTTTTCTTGAAGCTGCCATTTTATTGGAAGTATTTTTCCAAAGGTCATTCAAAAGCGTACTTAACTGTTCTTTATTTTCAGGAGAAATATCATTTCTTAAAAAAGGTTCTACTGCAGACTTGAATTTACCGTGACGGATTACTTCAATTCCAATCCCGTACTTATCTGCAAAATCCTTGAAGAAAGTAACTTCTGTAGAAAGACCTTTTAACTCTACCATTCCTGCAGGATGCAGATAATATTTATCAGCAACAGATCCTAAATAATAAGCAGACTGGGATACTCCATTTCCGTATGCATACACAAACTTTCCACTTTTCTTGAAATCTTCAATAGCGTTTCTAAGATCATCAATCTGAGTAAGTCCTGCAGATAAATAATCAGTTTCTATACTGATCCCTTTAATATTATCATCCGTTTTTGCTTTATT
Organism: Chryseobacterium indologenes; assembly: GCF_002025665.1. Lineage (GTDB taxonomy): Bacteria > Bacteroidota > Bacteroidia > Flavobacteriales > Weeksellaceae > Chryseobacterium > Chryseobacterium metallicongregator. Next base: position 4,241,782 of record NZ_CP018786.1, read on the forward strand.
GATAGCTTCCAATGCATCATATATAAGGATACTTTTATTTTGAGCTCCTAAACCAAATAATCCCATCTCTTCTTCAGTAGGACTATCGATTATATTTGTCTTTAAATTAATCGTAAGAACGGAGTTCTTTTTTACCGCCACCGACTTATCATTCCCCATCGCACTGAACACAAGCATCATAATGAAAAAGATGAAAAATAGAGCGCAAAGTATGATAATTGCTACTATATTTGCCAAAACATTTTTAAAGAAACTTCTCATAAATCAATCAATTTTCTAATATGTCGCAGCATAAGGTCGTTTTGTTACTAGGAAGTAACTTAGGAGAGCAAAAAAAAAATGTAGAGCTTGCATTAAAAATGATAAATGAAGCTGGAAATCACATTTCACAAACCAGCGAATTTTTAATGTCTGACCCTGTAGAGTTTGTCAGTTCCAATATTTTTTGTAATATTGCAGCAATAATATTCACTCATCTTTCACCAATCCAACTGCTTGATTGTATTAAGAATATAGAAGTTGAGATGGGAAGAATTAATGATTCAAAAGTATCCGGAGGTTATACTGATAGGATTATAGACATTGATATCATTAAGTATAATGAGTTAAATTTTAAATCAGAAAGGTTAGAAGTCCCTCATAAAAAACATCTTTTTGAAAGGGATTTTTCCAGAATATTATTGAAAGATTTTATTTAAAACATAAAACATATTGTATGAAATTAGGTTTATTATTATTGGCTACGTCATTGCCAATTGCAGCTTTCGCACAGAACAGCGGCACTACAGTAAACTCTTCCACAGAGTACCCTAATACATTCTCCTCAGGTTCCGCTAATGTACAAACTTTCGACAACAAATCCAGACGTTTCAGAGACTGGTCTATTTCTGTTGGAGGAGGTCCTGCATTTATGGTACACTCCGATTTAAAATCTATCCGCAAGGATAAGACCAATTGGGGGTATAATGCTTACGTAAGCGTAGACAAACAAATCACACATGCATTCGGGCTAAGCCTAATGTATATGAGAGGGGAAACGAAACAGACAGCCCAGCTTCCCGGTGCTGCAGGTGTAAAATCAGGAATAGCGACTGCTACAACACAATTTGACAACATCTCTTTATTAGGAGATATCAACTTCTCGAACTTATTCAGAAGAGTAGACAACCACTCTCCATACAGATGGGCTTTCCATGGATATATGGGAATTGGAGTTCAGGGATTCAGAACATCACTACATGATAACGATGAATTCAGATGGAGTAATACTCCAAGAAGAACGCCTTTGTTCATAAAACAAGACATTGATATCAACTCTATCTTCTATCAGGGAGGTTTAGGAATAAAATATAATGTTTCTAAACTTATTGATGTTGAGGCAAGAACCATGTATATCATCAGTGGTGATGATGAATTTGATGGTGGCGGATGGGCAGATCCTAATGATTATGATCCTTCCACTCCAGGTTCAAAATATAATATGCTAAACGCTAGAAGATCAGATAATGCATGGACGGTAAGTTTAGGTGTATCCTTCAAATTAGGAAAACACGAATCTCACCTGGCATGGCATGATCCTCTTCAGGAAGCTTACTACAGAACCAGCATTCTTGAAAATGCAAGTACTGACCTTGTTGTTTGCGAAAAAGGAGATGCAGATAATGACGGAGTATGTGATGACTGGGACAGACAGCTTGATACTCCTGCAGGTGCAAGAGTAGATGGTGCCGGAGTTGCTTTGGATATGGATCTGGATGGTGTTATTGACCTTTACGACAAGTGCGTAACTGTACCAGGACCTGTTGAAAATAACGGTTGTCCAATTAAATAATTAAACAAACTTAAACTTCTTTTTCAATAAAAGAAATCAAATAATAATACACGATGAAATTAAGTTTAGCAATTGTTGCATTAGCTTTGGCAATTCCCTCTGCTACTTATGCACAAGACTCAACTGCAGATTCAAATGGAAAATATCCTAATCCATTTTCTTCAGGATCTGCCAATGTTACCCCATTTACCAACCAGTCTAAAAGATTTAATGATTGGTCTATTTCTGTAGGAGCAGGTGTTCCACTTCTTCAGTCAGCAGATTTGACCTCGATTAAAAATGGTAACGGTAAAAACCTTTTTGGATATTCGGCGTATGTAAGTATTGATAAAGCGATTACCCATGCTTTTGGGATCAATTTACAATATGACAGAGGTGAAACCAGACAAGGATGGTTCAATACTAAAAATGCAGCACCAGATGCATCTGCAGTAGGAGCAAGAACTCAGTATGACGCAATCTCCATCTTAGGAGATATTAATTTTTCTAACTTATTAAGAAGAGTTGACAACCATTCCCCTTACAGATGGGCACTTCATGGATATGCAGGTATTGGTACTATTGCCTACAGAGCATACCAGAAAGACGGAAGTAACAAACAGACATTAATGACTGAAATCAAACCTTTCCAATTAGGTTCTCTGTTCTTCCAGGCTGGTACAGGTGTGAAGTTCAAAGTAAACAGAAGAATCGATATTGAAGGTAGATTAATGTATGTGGTAACAGGTGATGATGAATTTGACGGAGGCGGTGATGCTTACAGCGCAATAAACAAGCGCTCTGAGCAGGTTTCTGACAACTTCTTCAATGCCACTTTAGGTCTTTCTTTCAAATTAGGAAAACACGAATCTCACTTAATGTGGCATGACCCACTTCAGGAAATCTATTACAAACTGGATGTACTGGCTAATAAAAACCAGGATATCGAAGTATGTAAAAAAGGAGATGCTGATAACGACGGGGTATGTGACGATTGGGACAGACAGCTTGATACTCCTGCGGGAGCAAGAGTGGACGGTGCCGGAGTTGCACTTGATACAGACCTAGACGGGGTAATTGACCTTTACGATAAGTGTGTTACAGTTCCTGGACCTGTTGAAAACAACGGATGTCCTATCGTTAAAGATCATAAAGAAACCGCTGTAGAAGTAGAAAAAACCCTTAAGGATATTTATTTCAACTTTAATAAAGCTACCATCAGACCTGAATCTAACGAAAAATTGGATCTGGCAGCTTCAATTATTAAAGAAAACGGAGGTAATTATTTGTTAACCGGGCATACAGATATCAAAGGAAATGCAGCCTACAACCTTAGATTGTCTAAAGAAAGAGCAGCTGCTGTAGTAGGAGCTCTTGAAAACAGAGGCATTAATGAAAATGTACTAAAATCAAGAGGAGTTGGTTCTGCTGAAGCAACAATCCCTGCATCAGCTTCAGATGCTGAAAGAATGGCAGACAGAAAAGTTACTGTAAGATTTATAGAAAGTTCAGAATGGGATTCTATCAAAAAGAAAGACTATGAAGATGCTCCTGTAAAAAAAGCAGTAAAAAAAGTTCCTGCTAAGAAAAAGAAGAAATAAATTTCAAATACTTCTTAAACCGAAAAGAATTACTCTTTTCGGTTTATTTTTTTTCTACTACGAATTTTTTTACATACCTTTATCATTATTTTCAGGACAACTGTGTGAAACACGTTAGTAATCAGCAAGTTTGTTTTGAAAAAAATTAACACATAATCACTTTTTAGCGTAAAAAAATCATTTAAAATAACTTAACTTAAAAAAATAACACTATGAAATTAAGTTTAGCAATTGTTGCATTAGCTTTGGCAATTCCTTCTGCCACTTATGCACAAGACTCAACGGCAGTTTCAAAAGGAGAGTATCCTAATACATTTTCTTCGGGATCTGCTAATGTTTCCCCATTCACCAATCAGTCTAAAAGATTTAACGATTGGTCTATTTCTGCTGGTGTAGGTGTTCCACTTCTTCAGTCAGCAGATTTAACTTCAATCAAAAATGGTAACGGTAAAAACCTTTTTGGGTATTCAGCCTATGTAAGTATTGATAAAGCGATTACCCATGCTTTTGGGATCAATTTACAATATGACAGAGGTGAAACCAGACAAGGATGGTTCAACACTAAAAATGCAGCACCAGATGCATCTGCAGTAGGAGCAAGAACTCAGTATGACGCAATCTCTATCTTAGGAGATATTAATTTTTCTAACTTATTAAGAAGAGTTGACAACCATTCCCCTTACAGATGGGCACTTCATGGATATGCAGGTATTGGTACTATTGCCTACAGAGCATACCAGAAAGACGGAAGTAACAAACAGACATTAATGACTGAAATCAAACCTTTCCAATTAGGTTCTCTGTTCTTCCAGGCTGGTACAGGTCTTAAATTCAAAGTAAACAGAAGAATCGATATTGAAGGTAGATTAATGTATGTGGTAACAGGTGATGATGAATTTGACGGAGGCGGTGATGCTTACAGCGCGATTAATAAGCGTTCTGAGCAGGTTTCTGACAACTTCTTCAATGCTACCCTAGGTCTTTCTGTAAAACTTGGAAAACACGAATCTCACTTAATGTGGCATGACCCACTTCAGGAAATCTATTACAAACTGGATGTACTGGCTAATAAAAACCAGGATATCGAAGTATGTAAAAAAGGAGATGCTGATAACGACGGGGTATGTGACGATTGGGACAGACAGCTTGATACTCCTGCGGGAGCAAGAGTGGACGGTGCCGGAGTTGCGCTTGATACTGACTTAGACGGGGTAATTGACCTTTACGATAAGTGTGTTACAGTTCCAGGACCTGTTGAAAACAACGGATGTCCTGTAGCTACAACAGGTCCTGTGGTAGAAACAGAAACTAAGTTGGAGGGAATTGAGTTTGATTTAAATTCCGACAGAATTTTACCATCAAATACGCCAATCTTAAATAATGCTGTAAACTACATCAATTCTTCAACTGGTTCTTATAATGTAATCGGAGCTACTGATACAAGAGGTACTGATGCTTACAACCAAAAACTATCAGAAAGAAGAGCAAACAACGTTAAGAACTATCTGATCAAAAACGGTGTTCAAACAGGCAAACTACAGGCAGTAGGAAAAGGTGAAAAAGACCTTAAATACCCTGAATGTGAACCAGCAACGAAGTGCCCTGAATGGAAAAACAGAGCCAATAGAAGAGTATACTTCGAAGCTAAATAATAAATATATTGATATATCATATGAAAGTCACGCCCTGCGTGACTTTTTTTGTCTAATTCTTTCCTTATTTTTACAACATGATTTCTCCGCAGGATTTTCAAAAGCTAAAATACGATACTCTTAAGTATTTCTGGGGTTATACTGACTTCAGAGATTCTCAGGAAGAAATTATCAATGCTGTCATCAACGAAAAAGACACCCTGGTTCTGCTACCCACAGGAGCAGGAAAATCTTTATGCTATCAACTCCCCGCCTTATTGAAAGAAGGAACATGCCTTGTTGTGTCTCCTTTGCTGGCACTGATGAAAGATCAGGTTAATCAGCTTAAATCGCGTGGGATAGAAGCAGAATATCTGTCCTCCGAGCTGGATGAATATGATGCAGAAGCAGTTTATGACCGTTGTAAAGAAGGACTTACTAAACTACTCTATGTTTCTCCTGAAAGACTTACCAATAGTCAGTTTATTCAAAACATGGAGGAAATTCAACTATCCTTCATTGCTGTGGATGAAGCTCACTGTATTTCAGAATGGGGTCAGGATTTCAGACCCAGTTATCAGAATATAAAAGGATTCAGAAGTAATAATCCTGAAATCCCTTGTCTTGCTTTGACTGCAACAGCGACTCCAAAAGTGCTTGAAGAAATCAAAAATAAGCTTGAGCTGAAAAATCCTTTTGTTTTTCAAAAGAGTTTTAAAAGAGAGAATATCAAAATTTTCACCGATGAAGTATCTGATAAATTCCAACGTGTTTTTGATATTTTAAAATACAGCAATGACTCCGGAATTGTATATGTAAGAACAAGAAAAGAAGCAGAATTGCTGGCAGAATTCCTGAAAAAGAATCAACTGAAAAATGTAGATTATTTTCATGCCGGCCTGACAACCAAAGAAAAAAATGCAAGACAGCATCTTTGGAACAATAGCGACAACCATGTTCTTATTTCTACCAATGCCTTTGGAATGGGTATCGATAAAGACAATGTCCGTTTTGTGATTCACTATTCCCCGGCTGCCTCTCTGGAAAACTATTATCAGGAGATCGGAAGAGCGGGAAGAGATGGAAAAGACAGTTTTGCCTTCATGCTTTGGAACAAACAGGAACTTTTGAATTTTGATCAGGTTCTAAAAAATCAGACTCCCAATAAAGCCGAGTTTTTGAAGATCATTAGCTACCTCTACTCTATTTTTCAGGTAGCAGAATTTGAACTTCCGGAAAAAACTTTTCAACTGAATAGTCTGAGTATACAGAATTTCACAAAACTGTCGAAAGCAAAAATCAACAATGTACTCAATTTTCTGCACAATCAGGAAATTGTCTACTACAACGATTACAAAAGTCTGTCTTCACTTGAACTTTTTATCAAAGCTGATGAGATGGACCAGCTGCCCCAAAAAGATGCCTATTTTATAGAGCTTCTTTTCCGTAATATTTCAGGAATTACCACCCACAAAGTAATGTTCAGTGAACAACAGGTAAGCAACAAAATCAATATCAGTGTTCCTTTGATCAAAGAACGGTTGAAAGAACTTCAACAAAAAAATTATCTTGAATACATCGATGGAGCACTAGCCAGCATTAAATTCCTGAAACCCCGTGATGAAAGAGCCGTGAATAGCGCTTACTGGAAATTATTCGAACATATTCAGAGAAACAAAATTCAGAAATGGGAAGAGATGAAGTTTTACGCAGAAAATAATGACTACTGTAAAATGAAACTAATTCTTGCCTATTTTGGTGAAAAAAATACAAAAAACTGTGGCCAGTGTTCTGTCTGTGAAAAAAATAAGCAGTCTATCTTTGGTAAGAATATTTCTCAGCAAATCATTAGTTTATTGGCAAAAAAATCGGCTACCATTGAAGAACTGTCTATCCAGCTCAGCTATCATTCAAAAGAAAATATCCTGGAAAATCTGATCTTCCTTTTGGATTCAGGAAAAGTAAGAATGCTGAACTTCAGAACATATGCGCTTAATCATGAGTAATAAGTAATGAGTAATCATTAATGATAAACATTATGATCTCAACCTGCCTAAATCAGCTAAAACTCTCCTACCCTCGAACTTCAATATCTTCCGACTCTCAGATCAAAAACTTATCTTTGCAGTATGAAATCATTGAAAGTCGTTTTTTTAGGGACTCCTGAGTTTGCAAAAACTTCTTTGGAGGCAATCCATCAATCTCACCATCAGGTGGTAGGTGTAGTAACTGTGGCCGATAAAGCAAGCGGGCGAGGACAGAAAATTCACCAGTCACCGGTAAAAATCTACGCAGAAGAAAACAACATTCCTGTTTTCCAGCCGGAAAAGTTGAGAAACCCTGAATTTCTGGAAGAACTTAGAAAACTGGATGCGGATGTTTTTGTAGTGGTAGCATTCAGAATGATGCCTAAAGTGCTTTTTGAAATGCCTAAAATGGGAACCTTCAATCTTCACGCTTCATTACTTCCTGATTACAGAGGTGCTGCACCTATCAATTATGCTGTAATCAATGGAGAAGAAAAATCCGGAGCAACCACTTTCTTTATTAATGAAAAAATTGATGAAGGTAATATTCTTCTTCAGCAGGAAATTGAAATTTTACCTGATGAAAATGCAGGAAGCCTTCACGACAGACTGATGGAGATGGGTTCAGGACTTGTTGTAAAAACGTTAGACGGCCTTGCTGAAAATGCAATTGAAGAAAAACCTCAACCCCACGTAGAACATCCTAAAAATGCTTACAAAATTTTCAAGGAAGATACGAAAATCAATTGGGAGCAGCCTTCAAAAAACATTCATCAGTTTATTCTGGGAATGTCACCTTATCCTGCAGCTTTCACCACTTTAAAGATTGACAACGAGGAAAAAGGATTAAAAATATTCGGGGGCAAATTTGAACTTTCTGATCACGGAAAACCAGCGGGAAGTCTTGATATTTCTAAAAATGAATTTAAAATCTATACCCAGGACGGAATTTACTATCCTTTGGAACTTCAATTGGAAGGTAAAAAAAGAATGATGGTAAAAGATTTTCTGAATGGCTTCCGAAATTTTGATGGAATCACATTAATCTAAAGATTTATATCTTATCAAATATAAAGTCCCAAAAGTTGGTCTGTAGATACTTTTGGGACTTTTTCAATTTTTAACCATCAGCTTTTACTGACAATTTTCTTCCGTATTCTGCTTATAAACTCCGGGGTTACTCCCAGATAAGCTGCAATCTGAATATTGGTAAGACGATGCGCTGTTTTTGGGTAATCCCTTAAAAATTCTACGTACCTTTCATCTGAAGGTTTGCTTAAATTATCAATAATTCTACGCTGTAATGCAATAATTGACTGCTGAAATTTAAGCCTCATCAATCTTTCAATTTCCGGCATTTCAGCATACAGTTTTTCTTTATCTTTTTTCGGAATAAGAAGAATCTCACTATCCTCCAGCGCCTGAATATTGAGCTTTGAAGGAATATGGTTGATAAAGCTATCAATATCGGAGATCCACCAGTTTTCAATTCCAAAATACAATATCTGTTCGGCTGCATTATGATGGGTATGAAAAACTTTAAAGCAGCCACTCACCACAAATCCTTCAAATTCACAAATCTCTCCTTCATTTAAAAGGAATTCTTTTTTCTTTATTTTCTGAAGATTAAAGGCATTGCAGTATTTTTCCAGCTTTTCGTCTGAAATATCAATATATCCCCGAATATGTTTTTTTAAGGACTCAGTCATGGTTTAAAAATAAAAAAAGGTTTAGAAAAATCCTAAACCTTATAATTTTGTATTGCAAACAGTCATTTATTGTGAAAACAATTCACTATTGACCATTCATTTTTTATAGTTGTACCATCTCTGTCACCTCTACATCATATCCTCCAACCTGAGGTTTGATATTAGGGTTTTGAGTGATTACTTTGAACTTGTTGATTCCTAAATTCTTTAAGATCTGCGTTCCAATTCCATAATCTCTGTAATTGTACGCTAATGTAGGATGCTGCTCCTGCCCGTCCTGATAGTTCAGAAACTGCTGAAGTTTTCTTAATGTATTTTCAGAGTTAGAAACGTTGTTGATGAAAATGATGGCTCCTTTACCAGCTTCATTCACCATACCGGTTACTTTTTCCAACAATGGTTTTTCGCCGTTATTCAGTCTTGTCAATACATCGAAATAAGAATCTGAAGACTGTACTCTTACCAAAACAGGCTCATCTACTGTCCAAGCTCCCTTTGTCAATGCAAAGTGGATCTGGTCGTTAGAAGTTTCTCTGAAAGCATAAAAATCAAAATCACCATAGTGCGTTTTCACTTTTTTCTCTTCAAGTCTTTCTACCAGATTTCCTTTTTTAAGCTGATAGTGAATCAGATCTTCGATAGAAACGATCTTCATATCATGCTTTTGAGCAAAAGCATGAAGTTCAGGAAGACGAGACATTGTTCCGTCTTCATTCATGATCTCACAGATTACTCCTCCTTCTTTCAATCCTGCTAAATGCGTAAGATCAATTGCAGCTTCAGTATGTCCGGCTCTTTTCAATACACCACCTTTTCTTGCACGAAGCGGGAAAATGTGACCAGGTCTCATAAAGTCTGTAGGCTTGGATTTCTCATCCATCAGGGCTAAAATAGTTTTTGCTCTGTCACCCGCAGAAATTCCGGTAGATGTTCCGTTACCCAAAAGGTCAACTGATACGGTGAAAGCAGTTTCTTTAGGATCGCTGCTTCTGCTTACCATTACCTCAAGGCCAAGCTCATCACATCTTTTTTCAGGAAGCGGCATACAGATCAGTCCTCTTCCGTGAAGCGCCATAAAATTGATAATTTCCGGCGTTGTCAGTTCTGCTGCACAAAGAAAATCACCTTCATTCTCTCTGTCTTCATCATCTACTACTATGATTATTTTACCATTTTTAAGGTCTTCAATAGCCTCTGGAATAGTATTTAATTTAATATCGGACATGTTTACTTTTTATTTGTGCAAAGATACTCATAAAAATAAGCATCTGCCAATTAATTATGTATGGTTTATTACGCTTTGGATAAAGAGTCTGCAGCCTCTCTGAAAATCTCGTAAGATCTCAATCTTTTCTGATGATCGTAGATATGTGAATTAATCATCAGTTCATCTACCTGAAATCTTTCCTGAAAATTTGTGAGCTTTTCCTGAACTTCGGCCTGATCTCCGATAAACGTATATCTCAGTTTCTGCAACACCATAGATTTTTCCATGGGCGACCAGATTTCATCCATATCATCCACGGGTGGAGCAAAAGGTTTTCTGTCGTTTCTTACAATATTGATGAATGCCTGAAATAAAGTCGTCGAGATTTTATGAGCTTCTTCGGATGTTTCAGCCGCTACCCCATTTACACAGGCAATGATATAAGGTTTGTCCGAATATTTTGACGGTTCAAAATGCTCTCTGTATATCTTAAAAGCCATTTCCATCTGTTCTGGTGCAAAATGTCCTGCAAATGCATATGGCAAACCGAGTTCTGCAGCCAGCCATGCACTATCTGTACTTGATCCCAGAATATAAAGCGGAATATCCAACCCTTCTCCCGGAATGGCACGAACCATCGCCTCTGAATTTTCTTTTGAGAAATATCTTTGAAGTTCGAGAATCTGTCTTGGAAACTGTTCATTGATGATGGCTGGATTCCTTCCCAACGCTTGTGCTGTCAAGCCATCTGTTCCCGGAGCTCTTCCTAATCCAAGGTCTATTCTTCCCGGAAATAAAGACTCCAGAGTACCAAATTGTTCTGCAATAATCAGAGAACTGTGATTAGGAAGCATAATTCCTCCTGAACCTACTCTTATAGTTTTCGTTCCATTGGCGATGAAACCTATTAAAACAGAAGTTGCAGAGCTTGCAATACTTTCCATATTGTGGTGTTCTGCCAGCCAGAATCTTTTATAATTTAAATTTTCAGCGTGATTAGCTAGTGATAAGCTGTCCTGAAAAGTATCATGAATGCTTTTACCTTGCTTTACCGGTGCAAGATCTAAAACAGAAATTTCAAAATTTTTCATGTTATGATGTTAATTTTTCTTTAATCTGAAAAACAAGGCAAATTTAAAACATAAAAACTGCATTAGTTACTTTTTGTAATTAATAAAAACAATTGATCAGTTCAGGGAAAAACTATTGGAATAAAAATTTTGTTTACATCGTTTTGTCTATATGATTTTAAAATTAAATAATCATATTAAAAATGTATTTTAACAAAAATAATTCAATAAAAAGAGACATATTCATTATATTCGTATACCAAATTTTTAAAAACTTTAATATGAACAAAAAAACAAACAGCCTGTTTTATAAGCAGATGCTGACAGGAAAAACTGTCTTTATGAGTTTTCTTATTGCTGCTACATTTTCCTCTTGCAGTAAAAACAATGAAGAAATTACTTCTGAAGCTCAAACCAATGCCTTCAACGCAGACAATGTAAAAAAAGGACAATTGAACGGCCAGGAAATTACCTACGAAAGAAAAAACGGAATGAATTTTTTCCAGGGAGATATTGTTCTTACCGACAAACAACTGTCAGAAGGTAATGAAGTTAATAAAGGCGGCGCCAGCTATTCCAGATGGCCCAATGGTAAAATTTACTACACCATTGCCAGCAATATGGGTTCCATCAACGTCAATAAAATCAATTCTGCCATCAGCGAGTATAATAATAAAACCAATACTCAGTGGATCTATCGCACCAATCAGTCTAATTATGTGGAATTTATTTTCGGAAGCTCGTCAGGATCTGATGGCTGGGCTCATATCGGATATCAGGGTGGAAAACAAACCGTTTCTTTGGATCAGTATATTTCTGTAGGATCCGTTATTCATGAAATGGGACATACAGTAGGACTTTACCATGAACATACGCGTAAAGACAGAGATCAATATGTAAAAATTCTGTGGAACAATATTCAAAACGGACAATCTTATAATTTCAATATTTATAATTCCGGAACAGATATAGGCCCGTTTAATATTAATTCGGTGATGATGTATTGGCCAACCTCTTATTCTAAAAATGGGTTACCAACGATTACCAGAGCTGATAACAGCAATTTTACTTATAACAGAACAGGATTTACTACCGGAGATATCAATACCATCAATGCAATGTATCCTTAGATTTTTAAGAATTGTCTCTCCATAAAAAAAGAACTCTTATGAGTTCTTTTCTTTTTTATAATTATAATGATTAATTAAAATCCTGATTTCGTTAAATTCAAAATGATTGGGCAGTGCATTCTTCCACTCGGTTAAAGTTTCATGTGGATTTTTATAGAATTCATCTTCAAAAGCTTTGATTTTATCTGAAGTAATGACTCTGGCGATATCCAGCAATCCCTGTTCTGCAAATTTGGCAAGATGCCCGATAACAGTTTCTTTTACCAAACCTCTTTCTAAGGCAATTTCCCCTATAGTTTTCCCCTGTTCAAACAGCTGGAAGGTTAAAACCTGGGACGGAACTTTAGCAATTTTGAGATTGATTTCTTTATCATTCTTTTCATCTAAAAGTTTCGTTTCAAGAAGGTGTATCTCTCTCAGACTGTTTAGATATTCTTCAATGTCTTCCAGCCAGCTTTTAAATTCTTCGTTATATTGTTTTAAACCTTTCGCACCTTTTATTTCGGCATAAAATTCTTTTAAAGGATCAAAAATTTTATTTCTGGTTTCTGTAAAAAAGAAATTAACAGCACCTTTTGATTTACTCTCAATTTCGGACCACTCTTCTTTCTGTTCAATAAAATTATTGACTTTCTGAAAAATGATACGTTCCAGTTTTTCAAATATCTTTCCAAGATTTACTGCTTCATGCTTCAGCTGAAGATAAAGCTGTTTGGTTTTAACATGGTCAATATTCTTAGTAACAATGGAAAGGTTATTCCATTCCTCCACTTCCTTTAAAAACCATGTACAGTCTAATGTACGCAACACTTTTCTGATGCTGTAATCATATTTTTCCTGATTCAGAATCGTTTCCACATGGTCATTGGCAATCGTATCTGTATGGAAATGTAAAATCCTGTTATCTTTAAAAATAACTTCGGGAGTAATTTTTGATTTTAAAACAATTCCTTCCAATGTTCTGCAACGGGATAAAGCTACATACACCTGACCGGCAGTAAAACTCTTTCCGGCATCAATAATCACTTTATCAAACGTTAATCCCTGACTTTTATGAATCGTAACCGCCCATGCTAATTTGATAGGAAACTGCTCGAAACTTCCCAACACTTCTTCCTGAATATTTTTCTCAGTATCAAGAAAATATTTTTTCTGTTCCCAGGTTTCTCTTTTTACAACAATTTCATTTTCACTTTCGTCCAATACAACACGAATTTCATTTTCATCCAATCCGATGATCTCTCCTAGCTTTCCATTAAAATATTTCTTCTCACCGGAAATATCATTTCGGATAAACATGACCTGAGCTCCAATTTTCAGTTCTAAAAACTGTTCGTTCGGAAATTGGTTTTCTTTGAAATCGCCTACCAGTTTAGCTTCATACACCTGAGGATCAACTTTTATTTCTGTCAGTTTTTCCTGATTGATCTCATCTGCCATTTTGTTGTGAGAACACAGATATACATATGATTCTTTTCCCATATCAAAGTCAGGATCATACCTTTCATTGAGATGATTAAAGTCTATATTATCCACATCGCCGTCACGGATTGCATTCAGAATTTCCAGAAACTCTTCATCAGACTGTCTGTATACTTTTGTGAGTTCAATGGTAACGATAGGAATTTCTTTAATGGCATGGCTGTCAAAAAAGAAAGGTGAGTTGTAATACATTTTCAGGATATGCTCATCCCTCACTACCGGAGGAAGCTGAAACAAATCCCCGATAAAAAGCATTTGTACACCTCCAAATCTCTGATTATTCCTTCTGATGAATCTCAAAGAAAAATCCATCATATCCAGAACATCAGCCCTCAACATTGAAACCTCATCAATGATAATGATTTCAACTTCTCTCAGAAGCTTCAGTTTATCTTTACGGTATTTGAAATGGGGCATCAGATCGGCAATATTATTAGCCAAACTGGTATCTATCCTTTCTGTAGTAGGAAGAAAGGTTCTTAATGGCAGTCCAAACATAGAATGGATGGTTACTCCTCCTGCATTAATGGCAGCAATTCCTGTGGGAGCTACTACAATATGCTTTTTCTTGGTACGCCTTACAAAATCATTAAGAAATGTCGTCTTTCCTGTTCCGGCTTTCCCGGTTAAAAAAACGCTTCTGTTCGTATATTCTATTAAGTCAAAAAAATGATTATTCATCTTCGTCAAAAATACGGAAATGAATTTGAATTTCTTACCTTGGCATAAGTTTTGAAAATTCTTAAAAAGAAAAAAGTTTATTGTGAAAAAATTATTCTTTCATATCCCGGCAATAGTATTGTGTACTACATTAACTTTAGTTTCGTGTAATACATCAAAGAGTGCCAATACCAATCTTCCTATTGATATTGCTGACAGACCTGCTGACGAAGACAGTCAGAAATATGAACAGGCACAGCTGGATAGATTAAAAGCTTCTATTGAATCTGAAGTATCAGGAGAAAAATGTACCGATGCCAGCCAATGGGCATTTGCTCCTATGGGATCAAAAGCCTGCGGCGGTCCTCAGCAATACATTGCCTATCCTAAAAAAATAGAAACAACTTTCTTACCAAGGGTGAATGAGTATACGGATAAAGTGAAAGCTTTTAATGAAAAGTATAATATTACGTCTGACTGTATGATGATCGAGCCACCTACATCACTCAAATGTATCAATGGCAAGATCAGGCTTATTACACCGGATAATAATTAACAATAAAGCAAAGGTTCTATATCAAATCGAAAAAGCTCTGTTTTTGGACAGAGCTTTTATATTTACTTTAAATAGATCAATAGTGAATTTGCTTCGCAAAAAAAATTGACAAGCGCAACGAATTGACGATTCACTATTCACTTGACATCTAAAATTGATGATCCTTCACATTCTCCTTATACCATGATGAATATTTCACATAGTTATCTGCAATTCTGTTCACTTCTCCTTCCAGTAACTGAGCATTGATATCTTTGATTTTTCTTGCAGGAACTCCTCCCCAAACTTCTCCGGATTTAATGTGAGTTCCCTGAGTCACTACAGAACCTGCTCCTACGATAGAATTTTCTTCTACCAGACAATCATCCATCACAATAGCTCCCATTCCAATCAGTACATTATCTTTAATAGTACATCCATGAACAATGGCATTGTGCCCTATAGAAACATTGTTCCCGATATTCAAAGGATATTTCTGATACGTACAGTGCAGCATTGCATTATCCTGAACATTCACCTTGTCACCCATTTTGATATAGTGAACATCACCTCTGATCACTGCATTATACCAGACACTGCAGTCTTTTCCCATTGTAACATCGCCAATAATAGTTGCAGTTTCTGCTAAAAAAGTATTCTCTCCGATCTGTGGTGCTTTTCCTAAAAGTTCTTTTATAAGTGCCATAATATTAATTTGAAAATTTGAAAATGAGCCAATTTGAGAATTTATGATGTGTTATCTTTTCTTGTATCTAAGTTCTAAATTACAGTGATAGCAAAAATCTAACTCTCAATTTTCAGCTTCTAACTTCTAATGCGTATTTTTGTATCTCAAATTTAACGAAAAAATGCGTACCGTACTTATAGAACCAACTGAAAACCCAAAAGTGATGAAATTTGTAGCAGATTACAACCTCATCCCAGGGTCTTTAGAACTGGACAGAAATTCAGATATTTCGGAAATTCCTTTGGCACAGGAACTTTTCAATTATCCTTTTGTGGAAAGAGTTTTCATTACCGCTAATTTTGTAGCAGTGGCAAAACAAGATACCATAGAATGGGAACATGTTGCTGAAAGTCTGAAAAATGTAATTGAGGATGAATTATTGGCCAACCCAAGAATTTATCTTCAGAAGAAAAAAGAAATGTATCAGATTTATGCGGAAATGACTCCAAATCCGAATGTAATGAAGTTTGTATCAAGCAAACTGCTGATGGATGGTTTTGTGGAAGTAAAATCGAAAGAAGCTGCTGAAGAAGTTCCTTTGGCGCTGGCTATTTTTAAAGAATTTGATTTTGCAACGGAAGTTTTCATTTCGGACAACTTTGTAGCGGTTACAAGAAATAATTCTGTAGAATGGCACCAGGTAATGATGACTGTTCGTGCGCTTATCGCTGAATATCTTCAGAACGGAGGTGAAATTTCAAAAATAGAACCTCAGAAACACGAAAACCCTGTTGAGAAAATTATCAACAGAGATTATACTGAAGATGAGCAGAAAATTTCTGACATTTTAAATGAATATGTAGCTCCTGCTGTAGAAAATGATGGTGGAAAAATTTCTCTGATGGAATATGATCAGGAAAGTAAAACAGCTAAAATGCTTTTACAGGGTGCATGCTCAGGATGTCCAAGTTCTACTGCTACTTTGAAAAACGGAATTGAAAATATTTTAAAACAATTCGTTCCGGACCTGGTAGAAAGAGTGGAAGCCGTAAACGGATAAAACAGTTAAAATGCCTCCCGGAAAGAAAATTTTGGTGATTATTGGAAGTGCTTCTGAAAATTCCAGCAATCAGAAACTGATGGAACAGGTGCTGGAAAAGATAAACAATACAGACTTTCAGATGTATACTGATCTTGCTGTCCTTCCACATTTTGATACGGCATTAACAGATGATCTTGCTCCGGAAGAAGTTCTGAAAATCAGAAAAGATATTAAAAACGCTTCAGGGGTTATATTTTCCACACCGGAATATATTTTCAGTATCCCGGGAAGAGTAAAAAATCTGTTGGAATGGTGTGTTTCCACGACAGTTTTTTCTGAAAAACCTGTTGCTGTGATTACCGCTTCTGCCAGTGGAGAAAGAGGTCATGAAGAGTTATTATTAATTTTAAAGACTCTTGGAGCGGTAGCAGATGATAAACATCAGGCATTAATAAAAGGGATAAAAGGCAAATTTGACGGCAATGGCTTACTGGAAAGTAATACCTTTGCCAAAGTATTAAAATTAGTAACAGATTTTACAAGTTCTGTTTCATAATTAAAATTTAGAATATTGAATAAGAAAGGAATTTTACTAGTCAACCTCGGATCACCGAGATCAACTTCTGTAAACGACGTAAAGGAATATCTTGATGAGTTTCTGATGGACGAAAGAGTGATTGATTACCGTTGGATCTTTCGTGCACTTCTTGTACAGGGAATCATTCTGAAAACAAGACCTGCAAAATCTGCTGAAGCCTATAAAACGGTTTGGACGGATGAAGGTTCTCCGCTGATTGTGATTACTGAACAAATTCAGAAAAAACTTCAGAAAGTGGTAGATGTTCCTGTGGAAATCGGAATGAGATATGCGCAACCAAGCATTGAAGCTGGTATCCAGAAACTGGTTGATCAGGGAGTCACTGAAATTGTTCTTTTTCCACTATATCCTCAATATGCAATGAGTACCACGGAAACCGTGATTGAAAAAGCGGAAGAAGTGAGAAAAAAGAATTTTCCAACTATAAAGATCAATTATATTCAGCCTTTCTACAACAGAGATATTTATATCAATTGCCTTGCAGAAAGTATAAAAGAGAAGCTTCCTGAAAATTTTGATGCATTACAGTTTTCTTATCATGGAGTTCCGGAAAGACATATTTATAAGACAGATCCTACGAAGACCTGTAACCTTAATGACTGTTGTTCCAGAGAGGATAATCCAAGTCATCAGTTCTGCTATCGTCATCAATGTTATAAAACAACACAGCTTGTCATTGATAAATTGAATTTACCTAAAGAGAAAACGATTGTTTCTTTCCAGTCAAGATTAGGAAAAGACAAGTGGATTGAGCCGTATACAGACGAAACTCTGGAGACCATTGGTAAAAAGGGAATAAAAAACCTGGCTGTTGTATGTCCGGCATTCGTTTCCGACTGTCTGGAGACCCTGGAAGAGATTTCTGTAGAAGGAAAAGAGCAGTTTATGCATGGTGGAGGTGAAAACTTCCATTACATTCCATGTCTGAATGATGAAGACCGATGGATTGAAGTTGTAAAAACACTTTGTGAAGAAAAACTGAATGATTTCTATTTGGTATAAACTTCTTTGTTTAAAATATACAAAAGGCCGCAAGAATTAACTTGCGGCCTTTTCGTTGAATATATTAAAAAGTTTGGTGCTATTTTTTAATAAGGTTTCCTGCTTTCTCTCCGTTTACCAATACAATATATACTCCTGGAAGAATATTGGAAGGTAACTGAATGTTCAGTTTATTTGCCCCATCAGTCATTTCTACTTTCTCAGAAATTTCTTTCTTACCTGTAAGGCTTACCAATTCTACAATTCCTTTTCCTGATTTTCCTTCAAAGTTGATGGTAAATCGGTCTGTTGCAGGGTTTGGACTTATGGTGTACAGAGCTGTATCTGTGGCCGCCACTTTTCCTGCCGGAGAAGTTCCTCCTCCTACGCCTACAGCATTCCATGCATTTTTAACCTGAGTTACTTCATTGCTGGTTGCTCCGTATAAATCGGTAGCAGCCTGAATAGAATAGGTTCTTGCATTCGCATAGGTAGAAGAAGAAGTAAGATAAGTCGTTAATGTTCTGTAAGCAATTGCTCCGGCTTTATCCAGTCCGATGGCTGAAACATTGTATGCAAAGCCTTTGTCATTCGTACCGGAACCACCTGTAACTAACAGATAGTACCAGAAGTTAAGTACTCCTGAATTGGTATGAACTCCACAATAATCATTGGACTGGCTTGGTGTAACACAGCCTGAAGTTGTAGTAGTTTTCCAGTAGGTTCCCATATACGTATCTGGCTGGCTGTACGCATTTGGATTCGCCATATTTCTGATCACGTAGTTGAAATCTTCCCCTAGTGTCCAGCTTGCCTGAGTAGGTCTTGCCCAACGCTCAATGGTATTTCCGAAGATATCTGAGAAACCTTCATTCAATGCTCCGGATTCTCTCTGATAAGCAAGATTAGCTGTTTTAGAAGTCAATCCGTGTGTAATCTCATGACCACATACATCTATTGCTGTCAAAGGTTTTCCACCGTTCGTTGTAGAGCTTCCATCCCCATAAGTCATTCTGGAACCATCCCAAAATGCATTGAAGTAGTTGGTAGAATAGTGAACATAAGATTTAATAGCAAAATTATTATTATCAATACTCTTGCGTCCGTATTTTGTATAGAAATAATCCACTGTCATTTCTGCTCCCCAATGCGCATCGGTAGCATATTGATCTTTATTGGTATTGACATTGTTCCAGTTATTGTCAGTATCTGTGAAGTCTACCGCAGAAGCATAACTCGTTCCTTTTTTCAGATTGTAAGTTTCCACAGAAGTTCCACCATTTCTACCTGTTTCTCTTAAACGGTAGCTTCCGTTATAAGAATCTGTAGTGATGTTACGGGTTCCGCTATATCCTGTAACTGCTGTTCCAGGGCTATTCACTTCATGAATAATAGCATCTACTCCCAGTACTTTTCCATTTTTAGCATCTACAAAAACATATTGTCTGCTTAATGGTTTTTCAGCATAGATATCGAATTTATAAGCTAATTTTAAATCAGTCAGTCTGTCGTCATCAGGATCTGAATAATAAACTAATTCACCTTTAGGAGCATAGCTTGCATTGGGATCGCCTGTTTCTTTTTTAAGAAAATCTTCCTCTTCTTTATTTTTCCATTTATAGGAGTCTGCCCCTACGAATGACAAAGCACTCTGTAATGCTGCATTTTCAGCAAGGCTTGCATTTTTGTCAAGTCCTTTCGGAACTTTAACAACCCATTTTCCGGATTGTCCTACAATTTTACCGTTTTTTGTCTGTACAGCGATCATTCCATATTCTACAGGAATATCATTAACGGTCTGTTGAAATCTTTGAGTTTCAAAACCTAATGCATCTTTTTCCAGCCCTAGTTTACGAGCTTGTCCCGGAGAAAGTCTCTGAGAAGCTTCGTCAAATAAAACAGGAGTTCCCTGATACGCAGGTGCATTTTTTTCAAATCTCATAAATTCAGCATGGAGTCCGCTTTTACCCGGAACTAATTTCGATGGAGTGTTTTGTCCAAACACAAAAGAGCAGGCGGCAACACTTGCCACTAAGATAAATTTCGTTTTCATATTAATATTGGTTGATTGTGGTGACGAATTTATAAACTTTTCACAATAAAACAACAGAAACAATGAATAAAATTCAATTGATATTATAAATCAATAAATAAAACACAATGATGATTTTAAAAAAAAGAAAATTATTTAAATATAATTTTTCAGCAATGTAAATTTTATGTTAAAAAAATTAATTAAAATCAAAATTTTGTGAATTATTTTTTTTCACTATGTAGTGCATTATAATATGAAAAAATTAGCCATAATATAAGATTTGAGAGATTAATTCTTTTCAATACGGACAAAAAAATAGGACTATCTTAAGAGACAGCCCTATTTTTTATGCATATTTTAAATTATAATTACTTACCGTTTGTTGGCAATCGGTGTTCTGAATTCTCCATATCCCATTAATCCATCATAATTTCTTCCAAACGGTGCATAATAAAGAAATGCCTGATAAAGATTTTCTGTCTGCCAGAAATTACCATTCACTTCCCCAAAATTCAAACCGTTTCCATCTTTTGTTACCAACACATAGTTATAAAACCCTTGTTTCAGGAATATTTTTGCCACATATTGTTTAGTAGATGCATCATACTGCATCTGATTTTCTTTGCCGGGTTTAAAATTATTAAATCCTCCCAGCACATAAATTTCTTTATCCACAGGATCGGAATCTAAATAGAAATGCACCCATGAATAATCCGCTTCTCTTTCTGCATCTCTTTCTCTACCCAAATCGTTTCTTCTATAATACCATGCTCCATTGACATCGGGCTGATACTGATAATTCAAAGGAAATGCCCATACCGGATGAAGATACGTCTGGTTCACATCATCTTTTATTTCGGTAGCACGCACCATATCCGCTGCCATATTCATATTTTTATTATCGAAATAATAAAACTCATTATCTCCCGGGAACGTAAGGTTCATCTGTTGGAAAAGAACCTGATTTCCTAAAACACTGCTTGGCTTAAGATTAGAAATCACCATATTCGGGTTGTTATTCTGCATCACATTCATCGTGATTGAATTGACATTGGAAGAAATATCACCTCCCTTCGGAGAAACATTCACTTCTACCCTTTGATTAAGATTTGGATTTTTTGCATCCGCAAATCTCGTAATATTTAACCCCACAGATGTTACATCTTCTACCAGATAAAACCTTTTTTTGAAAAGAGGCTGGTCTGCAGAATCTTTATAAACAATCAGTTCATAATTCCCGGAAACTTTCAGCTGGATTTTATCATTCGGAAAAACCAGTTTATAGTGGGTATATGCCTGCAATGTATTGAAAGAATATTGAAACTGATCCAGAAGTGCATTCATACTTCCGGTAGCAAATTCTGTAAAAAACAGATTATCTTCATTCCAGTTTCTGTCGTAATGTTTGAATGTATACCTATAGATCTGACTGCCGTTGGTAAGATCATCAAAGCCCAGAACCAGCTGCTCGCCTATCTTAATTACAGGGGTTTCATCATTGGTCTGAGGATTGAACAGCTGAACACTTTGGATATTTTGTCCAAAAACCAGTCCGCCCAAAGAAAGTAAGAGTATTCGCAAAGTTTTCATTATGACGAAGATAACGAAAAATAGCCATTTTCTTAATAATATCGTATTTTTGAATAAAAAATATTCAGATATGCTTCAGATTCAAGGTTTCGTATTCAACTTTGCTAGTGAAAATACTTATATCCTTTATAACGAAAATAAAAATGCCTGGTTAATCGATCCGGGAAATATGAATGCTCAGGAAACTCAGGCTATTGATAACTTCATTACTGAAAAAGGACTGAAGATTCAGAAAATTCTGTTGACCCATGCTCATATTGATCATGTATTGGGACTTCAGTGGGCTTTTGATACATTCAACGTACCTGTTAATATGCATCAGAAAGATCAGGAAGTACTGGATATGCTTCAGGCAAGCGGCATGAGATTCGGAATGCAGCTCAACCCTGTAAAAGTGGATGTAGAATATATAAATGAAGGAGATGAACTTGATCTGGATGGAGAAAAATTTAAAATTTATCATGTTCCGGGACATTCTCCTGGAAGTGTTGTTTATCATAATGAAAATCAGAAATTCATGATTTCAGGAGATGTTCTTTTTGAAGGCAGTATCGGAAGAACAGATTTGTATAAAGGAAATTATGATCAGCTGATTGAAGGAATTAAATCAAAACTTTTCATTCTGGATAATGAAACACAGGTTTTCTCAGGACATGGAAATCCTACATCCATTGGCTTTGAAAAACAGTATAATCCGTTTTTGAAGTAAAAGAGTCGGAGGGTTTGAGAGTTTGAGAGTCATATAAATGTCTTGAATCAACCTTAGATCTGACACTTTATATAAAAAATCATGTTCGATAAAATTTAAACATAATGAACAGATCGCTCCTCCGGAGCTATAATTTTAAGAAAAATACGTTCTATTAACAGTTAGCTCCCATTGGAGCTGGATTTGATCCCATCGGGATCTACTGTTAGTAGAAAAAAATGAAGTCTCCATAAAATAAAGCTCCGGAGGAGCGACCTGTTAATTCATGCCGTAAATATTGATATTTTTAATCTATTTATTCTTTTTATCGGGCAGTAATAAAAAAAAACAAAACCGTCAGAAATTCTGACGGTTTTGTTTTTATAAAGAAATAGAATTTAGAAATCCAGTGTGATTGATGCTCTGGCAGCTGCTCCCATAATAGGTCTTGCCATAATGATTCCGTCTCCATTAGGTGATCCGGCTCTTGGATCTCCTTCTGTAATACCAATAGTGTTAAAGATATTGGTACCATCTACTGCAAAACGTATTCTTCCTAACTGATAAGACATTCCCGCTCCAAATTCTGTAAAAGAAGGTAAGGTCTGTACATTTTTCTCATCCTGGAAACGTTTTCCATAATAATTCATACTTACATAGGCTCTCCATGACTTGGTAATGTTCACCGCCGGTGAGATATTAAAATAAAACTTTGGCATTCTTCTTACCACATTTCCTTCAAGTACACTTCCGGCCTCAAGGTTTTTATATTTTGGGCTTTGAACGGTTCCGTTGAATGCAACTTCTAAAATATTATTGAATAAACGGGCATACCCTTCAAATTCAACTCCATAGTTTTGGGTATTGGCAAAAGTATTTTCAGATTTTCCATCAGAGAAGATATCTGTAAACGAAAGATTATTCAAGGTAGAATAGAATGGAATCACCGCTATGTCAAAAGTACGCGAGTAATATTTATATCCTACTTCCAGCTGATTGGTGGTTACTGATTTTAAAGGTTTATCAGGGTTTGGAGTGGAGAAATAATTGTAATAAGCTTCTTCATTCGGAGATCTGAAACCATTGGAAAAACGTGCATACACCGCATTTTCTCTATTAATTTTATAATTTGCAGCTAATGTAAAAGATACTTTATCCACATTAAAGTTCCAATAGGTGTATTTATTTCCCAATACACTCATATTATCATCAGCTGTAGTCGTGTTGAAACCGTGAGTTCCATCAGTAGTTAACCCAGAATTATTTAAATTGGAAGTGGTGGTATTGGCAAAATTTCCTTTATAATAATCATGACTGTAACGAAGTCCTCCATTTACACTTAAGGCGTCAGTGATGTTATAATCTAAGTTTACATAAAGATCATTCAAACTTCCCTGAGTCTGTGTTCTTCTTTGTAAAAATGTCATATCTATTACTCCGTTGTAGGTTTTAGAATATCCATCATCTGTAGGGCTCATAGAAGGGTTTACCAGATTCAAAAGTTCAGGTCTGTCTGTAGCAGTCGCCAGAACATTGCTCCAGTTCCAGTATTGTTGAGATTTCCAATTGGATTTATAAAAACCAGCCGTAACATTTCCTTTATCAAATTTATAATTGAACTGTAAATCATTCACAAAGTTATTCATCTGCTTGTCTATCGCCCAGAACCCTAATTTTTGTACATACTCAGGATTGACAATGGCTCCGTTGCTTACCAGAGAATACTGATAATTGCTCATTCCAAGACCGCCGTCTTTCACAGCATCAGTAGCGAATTTAGAAGCCTGTTTTGGACCTCCAGCCGGGAAAATCCCTGTATAATTCATATTGATATCTGTATATCTGGTTTTGTTTAAAACACTGAAATTATTTCCAAGATCATATTTAAACTCTGCTCCTAAAACATCTACTTTCGGATGAATTCCATCTTCAAGATTTCTGTTGAAAAATCCGCCTCCGGCCTGTGGAATATTCAGCTGACTGATGGCTCTGTAGCTGTATGTTCCATAATTAGGATCAAATCCCTGAAATCCTTTCAGTTTATTTCCGTTCTGGATCAAAGGAATTGGAAGGAAGAATGTATTTCTGTCATCCAGTTTTTTGTAATACACTTTTACATAGCCTTTATCAAAGACATATTTAAGATTCATTCTGATTTGTCCTCCATTATTGGCTTTGAAACCTGTTTTTCTGATTCCGTCATCTGTTCTGTAAAAACCTCCGACATTGAAAAACAATTTATCCTGAACCAATGCTCCACCTACGTTAACATCGGTACGCATTAATCCATAGGTACTTGTTTCCAGTTTTGCCGTACCTCTGAAATCATTGGTTCCTTCTCTCGTAATAAAATTGATCAGTCCTCCGGGAGAATTGGTTGCAAAAATAGATCCGGATCCTCCTCTCAAAGCTTCCATGCGGTTGACAGAATTATCTACACGGAAAAAATTGTCTGCATTGGCAAACTGAAGCGCTCCGTCTTCAAAAACCGGAAGACCGTCTTCCTGTACCTGTACAAATTCATAGGCTCCTGCAGAAGGAATTCCTCTTGCAAAAAGATTATTTCCTACTTCTCCTCCTGAAGTTTCCACCGCAAATCCGGGAACTCTCTGCAATAAAGCAGCTGCACTGATTGGATTCTGTTTTTGGATTTCCTTGGAACTAAATGTGGAAATTGCTGTACTGGATTCTATTTTTTTCTTTGGACTTGAGTTTCCTGTAATGACAATTTGATCGATGGAGGAAACTTTTGCAGAATCCTGCGGTGTTTCCTGAGCATAAGCATTATTAAAATATAACGTAGCTGTTGCGGCGATTAAAAAGATCGATTTTTTTTTCATAGCCTTATTTTTTATTGTTAGTTTCAGTTTTGTTGTAATTGTAAATACACTCCATTGGTCCAACCGAATCCGTCCTGATTAGGGTATTCCCCGCCGCCTGCTATTGTTTCTGTGTCTAATGCATTGTATTTTTCCATCAGTTTTCCGGTATTTTTGTAGACCCTTTCTACATTGGAACACCAGTTATTTTTAATTTTTTCTGCCAGCTCATCAAAGCCGTAATTTTTCATTGCTTTAAAGCCCAGCCATTGATAAGGAGCCCATGCATTGGGAAGATCCCATTGCTGTCCTGAGTTTTTGGTTGTGGTGACAAGCCCGCCTTTATAAAGAAATTTTTCAGCAACCGCTTTAGCAACCGCTTCAGCTTGTGTATGGTCTGCAATTCCCAGGAATAAAGGGTAAAGAGCAGCAATATGTTCAGACGGTGTTTTTGTGTTTTTTTTAGTGTGATAATCTTTATAATTGTTAGTATTTCCATCCCAGAAATATTTATTGATCATCTGTCTTCGGCTTGCTGCTCTTTCTGAAAAATAATTTTCTTTTTCACTCAGATTGTGAAGCGCTGATGATTTCGCCAACGTCGTTTCCAAATGCCATAAAAGACAGTTCAGATCAACCTGTGCAAGGTTCAGCGTTTCTATCGTCTGTATATTTTCTCCGTCTGCAAACCATCTGCTGGAAAAATCCCAACCCGATTCACAAGCACTTCTTATATTTCTGTAAAATTCATCGCATGAAGTTTTCTCATGATCTTCAATATCGATCAGGTAACTTTCAGGGCGAGGTGCATTTTCTGCATCGTAATAACGGTTCAGAATATCTCCGTCTGCAGTTCTCACTACTCTTTTTACACTGGAATTGTTTTCAAGCCATTCTTCACCATTCATCCAGAAAGCATATTCTTTTTCCAAAGTGTCATGGTATTCTGTATAAATTCCTTCGTCATTCGTGGTTTCAAAAAGAAGATCCAGCATTAATGAAAAATAGGGAGGCTGCGATCTGCTCAGGAAATGAGTTCTGCTGGCATTCGGAACAAATCCTACGTTTTGAATCAGATAAGAACAGTTCTCAATAATGTTCTTCATCATTTCTACTCTGCCGGAAGCTTTTAACCCAAGCATAATAAAATAGCTGTCCCAATAGAAAAACTCATTAAAACGCCCTCCAGGAACGATGTAAGGTTTTGGTAATTTTAAAAGTGTTCCTTTTTCTTCATAGGCTGTGCGGGTCAATTCGTCCCATAGTTTTTCAATATGTTCCCCAATGGGAAGCTGTTTTTGTCTGTGTACAGAAACTCTTGCTCCTAAAAAGTCAAAATGAGTCATCACAAAATCTTTCAGGTTAAAACCTTCTGTATTTTTTGATTTTTCATAATCCTCATTAATCTTTGAAATGGGAAACAGAGGAACTGCATCCGTCATCATTTTCTGATCTTCAAAAATTTCAGATTTCTGTACCTCATCAAACAGACTTAGAATTTCGTTTATGTAAAGCTGATTACTCATTGTTATTTTTTAGGATTAATTTTTAATTTATTCATGAAAACCGCGGAAGTGATCAATAATGAAAGCGGAATCAGGGAAAGGTAAAATGCCTGCTGTCCGCTAAACTCCTGAAACACAAAACCGGTAATGATAGAACCTATAGTTCCTCCGATTGCTGAGAAAACGACAATCAACCCTGACATCGCGCTGTGTAGATATTTAGGAATTGATGCCAGAATTACAGAATTAATACTTGGATAAATCGGCGCCAGCAAACCGCCCATCAAAGGAAATAAATACACGACCAATGGGGCATTCATCCAATTTGTATTCGTATCAATATGAATATTATGGGTTAATGGTAAAACCAGCAGTAAACTAATGGCAAAGCCCACCACACAAAAAGAAACCACATAGATCCAGCTGAATTTTTTTGAGAAGAATCCCGATAAAAATCTTCCTAAAGCAAAAGCTCCTGCTAACACCGCTCCTGCCTGAATACTCATAGAGGTAGGTACTTTTAAAATCTCTTTATAAAAAGTAGGAGTCCATGTCTGAAAACTCTGCTCTACCAATACAAAAAGGAAAGCACATAATAAAAAGCACAACACTTTTTTATAACTGAATAAGCTTACACTGTTTTTTAAATCTCCCAAAAGATCTGTTTTCTCACTTTTAGCTTCCTGCTCATTGAGTTTTGAAAAGAACAGGAATAAAAAAGATAAACTTGAAAGTCCTCCCAGCACCCAATATACATTCAGCCATTCGGTAGATTTCGGATTGTGATCATCAATATATAAACTGAATAATACATTTCCCGCCAATACGCCAATCATAAAAAAACCTTCCAGAAATCCCATGAAACTGGAATGTTCTTTATCTGTTTCCGTTACTAATCCAATAGAAGTAAAAACTGATATTTTGATCAGTGCAAAGGAAACTCCTACCGTAGCAAATAATAATTTAAATACCCAGAAATCATTGGTAAATGGCATTACAAAACACATACAGCTTACCAGGAGTAAGGCAGTCAGCATTGATTTTTTGATTCCTATTTTAGGAAGGAAGGAAGCCAGAATGAAAGAACATATGGCGATGGGAAGATCTTTGAAACCTTCCAAAACACTGGCCGAAGATTTTGAAATCCCAAAATTCTGCTGTACCTGTAGAATAACTGTTCCTACAGAATTCAGAAGAATGGCGAAGACAAAATAGTTTAAAAATAAAACGGCCTTGATGTTAATATTTTTCATTCAGGTTATTTCTTGTCGGCTAAGATAGAAGCATTTCTGTTAACGATAATTTAACACAGTAAATCAATATTTGAACTATATTAATATATTTAGTATTTTTAATGAATAAATATGATTAATTAGATGAAAGTTACTTTTGAAAGGGTCATCCCTAATGAGAAGAGCTCATTCCGTACCATTCATAATAATTCCCCTATTTCAGAATTTAAATGGGAGTATCATTATCATCCCGAAATTGAGCTGGTATGTGTCATTTCCGGGAACGGAACCCGCCATGTAGGCTACCATAAAAGTAATTATACGAATGGGGATCTGGTCTTAATCGGATCCAATATTCCCCACTCCGGATTTGGACTGAATTCTATTGATCCACATGAGGAAATTGTACTTCAGTTCAAGGAAGAAATTCTTCAGTTTCCCCAGCAGGAAGTAGAAGCCAGATCCATCAAAAACCTGTTGGAGCTTTCAAAATATGGAATCCATTTTCATCATAAAGTAAAAAAAATAATGCTTCCAAAGCTGAAAATGATGCTTGAATCTGAAGGTTATAAAAGATATTTACTTTTACTTGAGATTCTTTTTGAACTTTCGAAATGTGAGGATTATGATCTTTTAAACAAGGAAATTATGCCCTATACCATTATTTCTAAAAATAAAACCCGTCTTGAGAATATTTTCACCTATGTAGAACATCATTACGACAAGGAAATTGATATTGAAGAAGTAGCAAAACTAGCTAACCTGACTTTACCAGCTTTCTGTAATTTCTTTAAAAAAGCCACCCAGATTACGTTTACAGAATTTGTGAACCGATACAGAATCAATAAAGCATGCTTGCTGATGGCTCAGGACAGATCTATTTCAGAATGCAGCTATCAATGTGGTTTTAATAATGTGACGTATTTTAACAGGATGTTTAAAAAATATACCGGGAAAACGCCTTCGGAATTTATAAAGAATTATTCTCACAATAAAGTCAATGTAGATTTGAAGGTTGAAAATGAGACTAAAGCTAAGGTAAGTTTTTAATAAAAAAATATACTGAGACTCCTACGGAGTGACAAGGCTTTGGATAGACTATATCTCGTATTTGTCATTCCATAGGAATCCAGACTCTCTTCAAATTTTACAATGGTTTACAATAAAACAAAATAAGCTGTGCAGAGACTCCTACAGAGTGACAAAGGGTGTGGATAAGCTGCAAGTATATGTTGCAATCAACAAAAAAGCCACTCCAAAAAGAGCAGCTTGTATTATAATGAGTAAAAACCAGTAACTAAACAACCAGCAACCAGCAACCAGCAACCAGTAATTATTTCCATTTAATATTGCATCCCATACTAGGTCTTTGAATTTCTTCCTGAGCTTCCCCAGCCAAAAGATTTTCAAAAGCAATAATCAGGTCCTCACCTGTTACATCTTTATTATTTCCAGGTCTTGAATCATCCATCTGACCTCTGTATACAAGATCAAGCTTATCATCAAAGAAATAAAAATCCGGTGTACAAGCGGCATCATAAGCTTTTGCTACTGCCTGGCTTTCGTCAAACAGATAAGGGAAATCAAATCTTCTTTCAATCTGGAATTCAATCATTTTTTCGGGAGAATCTGCCGGATATTTTTCGATATCATTCGCATTGATGGCGATGAATTCAATTCCACGCTCGTTGTAATCTTCGTATAATTCATTGATCTTGTCAATCACATGAAGAACAAACGGACAGTGGTTACACATAAAGATCACCAAAGTACCTTTTTCTCCTTTCAGTTCATCCAAAGACTGAAGTTCATTCGTTTTTGACGGGTTAGGAAGTTCAAAAAACGGAGCTTTTGTTCCTAATGCCAGCATATTTGAGGGAGTATTCATATCCTTATTTCTTTAGTGGCAAAGATAATTATTTCTTTTATTAATTGAACTGAGTTCTTAAACAGACATTTTATTTTTGTAGGGTACCGAAGCAGGAAGTTGAAGAAAAGAAGATTTTCGGGTCTCAAAAATAGTTATAGTCAAATTCTATTATTTAATTTATTTACTACTGAAATAACTTCCAGCCCCCATTCTTCCAGCTTCCAACCTTTGATATAATATTTTTAAATAGTCCGCAAATCTATAAAACTCATAATATCCTTTGGAACTTATATCAAAAAGTTTGTAGTTTTGCTAACGCTGTTAGTAAATAAATATCATGGGTCTACATGAACGCCGTCAACGAGAAAAAGAATCCATCCGTGCAAATATATTGCAGGCTGCTTTTACGTTGGCTAAAACTGAAGGCTGGGGTTCGCTTTCTATGCGTAAGATAGCTGATGCTATTGAGTATAGTGCACCTGTTGTATATGATTATTTTGAAAATAAAGAAGCTATCCTATTTGAAATTTCTTTAGATGGCTTCCACAAGTTACATATAGAATTATTAAAAGCTCAGCAGAAACACGATACTCCGGAAGAGCAGCTTGTTGCCATTGTGGATGCATACTGGAACTTTGCTTTTAAAAACAAGGAATATTACCAGCTTATGTTTGGTCTTGGAATGCAGTGTTGCGGAAAAGGTCAGATGAAAAAGGAATTCTCATCATTTCAGGAGCTTATCTATGAATGTACTTATGAGATTATCAAGAAAAACGGATCTAATCCGGACAATGCCTGCCATATGTCTCATGCTCTGTTTTCTGCCGTACACGGTATGATCTCTATTATGATGATGCGAACAGCTGATATCCCTTCAACAATGAATAAGACTACATTGGACGAAACTGTTTCGGCTTTTATTAAGTCTTTGTAATTTTTTTTTGAATTAAAAATTAACACCGTTAGGAAACTTAACACTGAATTAATATAAATGATTCTGTTATTCCTGATTAAAAACTCAAACATTTTATGAAACCATTCATAGTTTTCAGTTGTTAAAATTAGTCATTTTTTGCTTATAAATTAACACTGTTAGTAAAATTAACACACCTTACACCAACATTATACACTTAAATACATTAAAAAAAATTTTCAATTATGGAAACAATCGACTTTATCGGACATTAAAAATTCTGTAATTTTTTTTGAACTAATTATTAACACTGTTAGGAAAAAATACAGCATTTATAAAAACACTTTACTTATCTCTAACACTTCATTAAAAAAATTAAACCAACAATGAAATTACCTGGAAAAACAAGGTTTATTGTACTTATTGCAAGTATAATTCTTTTACAGAGCTGCACAAAAGCCGCAGAAGGAACCAATGCCGCACCTCCAGCTCCAGAACTTCCGGTTTATACCGTTATCACCTCACCCGCTACTACATATCAGGAATTCCCAACTGCTTTGGAAGGGAAAAACAACGTAGAAATCAGATCTCAGGTAGATGGTTACCTGGATAGAATCTATGTGGAAGAAGGCGCTTATGTAAGAGCAGGACAACCATTATTTAAAATAGATTCAAGAAGTTACGGCGAACAAATGAATATGGCTCAGGCTAATCTTCAGGCTGCCAATGCCAATATCCAAAAAGCAAGAGTGGAAGTAGACAGACTTCAGCCACTGGTTGCTGCCAAAGTAGTTTCTGATGTACAGCTTAAAACTGCAAAAGCCAATTATGAAGCGGCTGTAGCAGCTGCTGCACAAGCGAGAGCCTCTGTAGGAAGCGCCAGAATCAACGTAGGATTTACAACCATTACTGCTCCTGTAAGCGGTTATATCGGAAGAATTCCTTATAAAAAAGGAAGTCTGATTTCAAGAACAGATGTAAATCCATTGACTTTATTATCTGATATCAGCGAAATCTACGCCTATTTCTCTTTAAGTGAACTTGACTTCATTGCTTTCCAGAATAAGTATCCTGGAGCAAGTCTTGAAGAAAAACTGAAAAATATGCCGATGGTAGATCTTGTGATTGCCGACAACAGTACTTACCCTGAAAAAGGAAGATTAAGTATTGTAGACGGACAGTTTGATAAAACTACCGGAGCGATCAGTGTACGTGCCGTTTTCCCTAATGCCAACGGAACTTTAAGAACAGGAAATACAGGAAGAGTACGTATGCCTCAGCTGATTTCTAATGCGGTGGTTATTCCACAGGAATCAACCTTCGAAATTCAGGATAAAACCTATGTTTATGTAATGGGTAAAGACCAGAAGGTAACCGGAAGACCGATCAAAATATCAGGAAAAACGGATAGCTATTATTTTATTTCTGAAGGGCTTTCGCCTGGAGAAAAAATTGTATTCACAGGAATTGGAAACCTGAAAGACGGCGCTTCTGTTAAGCCGAAAAACATTTCTTCGGACAGCTTATTAAAAGCAAAACCATTATAGTCCTTTCCGAATACAGAAGACTTAAAAAAATAAACTTCTTATGTTAAAACAATTTATAGAAAGACCGGTCCTTTCAACGGTCATCTCCATAATACTCTTATTATTGGGAGCTTTGTCTCTCTTTAATTTACCGATTGCCCTCTTCCCGGATATCGCTCCACCAAGCGTTCAGGTAACGGCCTTCTATCCTGGAGCTAATGCTGAGGTGGTAGCACGTTCAGTGGCTACTCCTATTGAGGAAGCAGTGAACGGGGTTGAGAATATGACCTATATGACTTCCAACTCCAGTAACGACGGTACTATGACCCTGAGTGTTTTCTTCAAACAGGGTGCTGATGCTGATAATGCAGCAGTAAACGTACAGAACCGTGTATCGAAAGCGATGAGCCAGCTGCCTCAGGAAGTAGTACAGGCCGGGATTTCAACCCAGAAGGTTCAGAATAGTATGATCATGTTCATGGGATTAACCAGTGAAGATGAAAAACAATATGATGAATTATTCCTTCAGAATTACCTGAAAATTAATGTTATTCCACAGATACAGCGTATTCCGGGTGTAGCACAGGCTCAGGTATTCGGTACAAGGGATTATTCCATGAGAATCTGGCTAAAACCGGATCGTCTGGCAGCTAATAATCTTTCTCCGCAGGAAGTGTTAGGAGCCATTAAAGATCACAACCTTGAAGCGGCTCCAGGTCGTTTGGGACAGGGAAGTAAGGAAACTTACGAATATATCCTTAAATATAAAGGAAAGCTGAACAAAGATGAAGATTATGAAAATATCGCCATCAAAGCAAATAGTGATGGATCTTTCCTAAGATTGAAAGATGTTGCACGAGTAGAGTTTGGTTCTTATACATATACTGCGACCAACAGAGTAGACGGAAAACCGGTTGCCGGATTTGCCATCTTACAAACCGCAGGTTCCAATGCCAATGAGATCCTAACCGAAATTGAACAGCAGGTGAAAGTAATGGAAACTACCCTTCCAAAAGGAGTGAAACCCATTATCATGTATAATTCCAAAGACTTTTTGGATGCTTCGATTCATCAGGTTGTAGAAACGCTTGTTATTGCTTTCGTCTTGGTATTTATTGTAGTATTTATCTTCCTTCAGGATTTCAGATCTACATTAATTCCGGCTATTGCCGTACCGGTAGCGATTATCGGAACCTTCTTCTTTCTGCAGTTATTTGGTTTCAGTATCAACATGCTTACCTTATTTGCATTGGTACTCGCCATTGGTATTGTAGTAGATGACGCCATTGTAGTGGTAGAAGCCGTCCATTCCAAAATGGAACAAACCGGAATGCCTGTAGAGCATGCTACGATGCATTCGATGAGTGAAATTTCAGGTGCCATTATTTCCATTACATTGGTAATGTGTGCCGTGTTTATTCCGGTTGGTTTCATGCAGGGACCTGCAGGAGTTTTCTACAGACAGTTTGCTTTCACATTAGCGATTGCCATCTTAATCTCAGCAGTGAATGCATTAACATTGAGTCCTGCATTATGTGCGATGTTCTTAAATGATCCTCAGGGAGAACACGGTGAACATGGTCATAAAAAAGGTTTTGGAGCAAGATTCTTCAATGCTTTTAATGCCAGCTTCAACAGCATGACCAGAAAATATATCTACAGCCTTAAATTTTTAATTAAAAATAAATGGGTTGCGATAGGAGGTCTTGTTGTCATTACAGCAGCAAGTGTATTTTTGATCAAAAAAGCACCATCAGGATTTATTCCTACTGAAGACCAGGGATTCGTATTGTATGCCGTGAATACTCCTCCAGGAAGTTCATTAGAAAGAACACACAGAGCGACAGCACAAATTGATAAAATCATCAACGGGGAAAAAGCAACCAACCACCTTTGGGTAGCAGATGGGATGAACTTCATCAGTAACGCCAACGCTTCTCCATATTCTGCAGGTTTCATTAAACTTAAAGATTATGACAAGCGTGGTGAAATGAAAGATCCTGATCAGATTGCAGCAACATTGACAGGTAAGGTAAGCCAGGTAAAAGATGCCAATGCATTTTTCTTCAACTTCCCTACTGTACAAGGTTTCGGTAACGTTTCCGGATTTGAATTCATGCTTCAGGATAAAACGAACGGTTCTTTCGAACAATTGGGAACAACTACTCAACAGTTCATTGGTGAATTGATGAAAAGACCTGAAATTGCTTTTGCCTTTACAACCTATGCGGCAGGAAACCCTCAGTATACTATTGATGTGGATACGGATAAAGCCAACCAGCTGGGTGTTTCTGTAACAGAACTGATGCAGACCATGCAGATTTATTTCGGAAGTAGCTTTGTATCGGATTTCAACAGATTTGGAAAATATTACAGAGTAATGGCTCAGGCCGATATTCCTTACCGTACAGATGTTAATTCATTAGAAGGAATTTATGTAAAAAATAAATCCGGAGAAATGGTGCCGGCAAAAACACTGGTTACGTTAAAAAGATCTTTCGGTCCTGAAACGGTAACAAGAAATAACCTTTTCAATGCCGTAACAATCAACGGAACTCCAAAACCTGGTTACAGTACCGGAGATGCCATTAAAGCGGTAGAAGAAGTGGCTCAGCAATCACTTCCAAGAGGATATGGATATGAATGGACAGGAATTACCCGTGAGGAAATTAAAACAAGCGGACAGACTGCCTTTATTTTCTTCTTAAGTATTCTGTTTGTTTACTTCTTACTGGCAGCACAATATGAAAGTTATATTCTTCCGTTTGCTATTATTCTTACGATTCCTACAGGGATTTTCGGAGTATTTGCTTTCACAGGATTAGCTGGAATTGATAACAATATTTACGTTCAGGTAGGATTGATCATGCTGGTAGGACTATTGGCAAAAAATGCCATCCTGATTGTGGAATTTGCTGTACAGAGAAGAAAAGCAGGGAAAACATTAATTGAATCTGCACTTCAGGCATCAAGATTACGTCTAAGACCGATCTTAATGACCTCTTTCGCCTTCATCGTGGGAATGCTTCCGCTGGTATGGACGCAAGGTGCTTCTTCAAAAGGAAATCACTCTATCGGTTATAGTACTGTAGGAGGAATGCTTACAGGAGTAATTTTCGGGATCTTTATCATTCCGGTAATGTATGTAGTGTTCCAGTACCTTCATGAAAAAATGCCAAGCAGAAAAAAGAAAAGACTTCTGAAAAAACAAATGGAAGAAGAACTTTTAGCTGCTACACACTAATAAAAAATGAATTACAAAAACTTAGAGAAAATTTTAAGATCATAGGTTTACCTATTTACCTGCCTGATCTTAATGGTTTAAAAAAGCTAATTATTTTCTCCTACTAAAGACAATTTTTGCCTCAACAGAAACCTCTCTAAGTTTTGTATTCAATTAAAAGTTTAAAAACTATGAAACGAGTAAAAAATATTATTCTAACATTTGTGCTGGCCATCGGCTCTGTTTCGTGTGTGTCTAAACTGGCATACACGGAGCCTGAGCTTCCTCTTCCGGAAAAATTTCAGTACACCGCCACTGCAGACACTGCCAGTATAGCCAACCTGGAGTGGAAACAGTTTTTCAGCGATCCTATTTTACAGGAACTGATTGAAAAAGGAATTAAAAATAATTATGACCTTCAGATTGCCCTGAAACAGGTAGCTGCTTCACAGGAAAAACTGAAACAGGCAAAATATATGCAATATCCGGATGTTGGTTTCGGAGTAAGCGGGCAGATTTCAAGACCTTCTAAAAACAGCATGAACGGACAAAGCTTAAATTTATTTTTAGGTTCAAGCCATGTTGAAGATTATAATGCAGCCTTCAACCTTTCATGGGAAGCAGATATCTGGGGAAAAATCAAAAACCAGCAGGAAGTTTCAAGAATGCAATATCTTCAGACCTATGAAGGTTCAAAAGCAGTTCAGACTCAGGTAGTGGCAGCTATTGCACAGGGATATTATAACCTGTTAATGCTTGACAGACAATTGGCTATTGCAAAATCCAATCTGGAACTGAGCAGCAATACCCTAATGATTACACAAAAAATGTGGGAAAGTGGTGATAATACTTCTTTAGGAGTACAGCAGGCTGCAGCACAGAAACAGGCAACAGAACTTCTGATTGCTCAGCTGGAACAGAATATCGCTATTCAGGAAAATGCACTGAGTATTCTGACAGGTGAACTGCCTAATAAAGTAAACAGAACCATTGAAATGTCTGATACTTCTTTACCTCAGAATATTTCCGCGGGACTTCCGGCAGCTATGGTGAGCCGCAGACCGGATGTACGTCAGCAGGAATTGGTTTTACTAGAATCCAATGCGATGGTAGGAATTGCTCAGGCCAATATGTATCCGGCATTGAAAATTACAGCCAACGGAGGAGTAAATTCATTCAAATTTGATAACTGGTTCCAGATTCCGGCATCGTTATTCGGATCAGTTTTAGGAGGAATTACCCAGCCTATTTTCCAGAAAAGACAATTGAAAACAGATCTGGAAGTAGCAAAAATTCAAAGGGAGAAAAATGTTCTGGCATTCCGCCAATCGGTACTGAATGCAGTAGGTGAAATTTCAGATGCTTTGGTTTCCAATGAAAACTTAAAAGTTCAGGAACAGAAAGCTACCGAGCAGTCTACCACATTGAAAGACGGAATTAAAAGTGCACAACTTCTTTACAAAGGAGGTTCAGCCAATTACCTGGAAGTGATTACAGCACAGGGAAATTCCCTACAGGCAGAGTTGAATCTGGCTTCCATTAAAAGACAGAGATTAAGCAGCATTGTAGATCTATACAGAGCGCTAGGCGGCGGTTGGAAGTAGTAAATTAAATTATATTTGTTAAGGTGCGGTTCTTTTTGGACCGCATTTTTTATTTACATATTAAAAGACAATTATTAATTTTTATCTGCACTGTCATTCTGAAAGGAACGCAGTGGAGTGAAGAATCTATTAGTCGTAATGAGATTCTTCCTTCGTCAGAAATCCAAGATTCGACGCAGTCAATGACAAACTGTATTAGCTTATTCATACGCCATGTCATTCCGTAGGAATCTCTATTTTTAAAACTTTTAAAGCTTCTTAATGGTGTAAACGTATTATTTCTGAAACTGCTCAGCAATCCATTTTAGCAGCTCTTTATAATCATTTTGAGAATACCCGAGCGGTAAATAATGAATATCATCCGCCTTTCTGTACCACGTCAGCTGACGTTTTGCATATCTGCGGCTGTTCTTTTTAATTTCTGAAACCGCAAAATCAAGATCCCACTCTCCATCAAAATATTTGAAAAGTTCAGCATATCCTACCGTATTTAAAGCCGTCAGTTCTTTGAATTTTTCAAGACCTTTTACCTCATCCAGTAAACCTTTTTCCATCATAATATCCACCCTACGGTTGATTCTGTCATACAGTTCTTCCCTTGGAGCTTCTATTCCGATTCTGATTACATTAAAATCCCTTCCATTTTGGGAAACCGAAATATGGTCAGAATATTTTTTATCCGTTTGCCAGATAATATCGATTGCTCTCAACAGCCTGCGGTGATTGTGAATATCTACCACATTGAAATATTCCGGATCCAGTTCTTTTAAAATATCCTGAAGCTTTTCTATCCCCTCCTGCTCCATAATAGTCTGAAGTTTCTCCTGGTTTTCAGCGTTCGCTTCCGGAAGATCATGTAAGCCTTCTATTACTGCTTTTTCATACATCATACTTCCACCGACAAGGATAACGGTGTCATGAGTGGTAAAAAGTTCATTAAGTTTTTGAAGCGCATCTTCTTCGTACTGCCCGATAGAATAATATTCTTCCACCGAAAGATTTCCGATAAAATGATGAGGTGCACCCGCCAGTTCTTCTTCAGAAGGTGCCGCTGTTCCTATTTTCATTTCTTTAAAAAACTGGCGGGAATCACATGAAATAATCTCCGTATTGAAATACTGAGCCAAATCAATTGCCAATCTCGTTTTCCCAATTCCGGTGGGTCCTACAACAGAAATTAAATTTTTCTTTTTCACAGCGCTAATTTACGAAAATGAGCTCATTTAATTTGCTGGAAGATGGAAGCCTGAGACTGGAAGTTAAAATTAGATCTCATTTATATTTGCAACAACCTTCCCGCTTCCTACCTCCATCTTCCAGCCATTCAACATTAGCCCAACTATAGACTTAAATGTTTATCTTTGTAGAACAATAAAAAACTATGATTTTATCAATGACCGGATTCGGTAGAGCCGAAGATGTTTTTGAAGGAAAAAAGATTACAATAGATATTAAATCTCTGAACAGCAAGAGCTTTGATTTGAATATCAAAATTCCTTTACGTTATAAAGAAAAAGAATTTGAGATCAGAAAAATTCTTAATGATAGAATTATCCGTGGAAAAGTAGACTGCTACGTTAATATTGAGAATCTTGAAGAGTCCAATGATGTAAAAATTAATAAAAACTTAATTGACTCTTATATCAATGAACTTAAAAACATAGCTTCTGACGGTCCCAATTTCGAATACCTTAAAATGGCGGTAAGACTTCCTGATGCCATCACATCCAGACCTGACGAATTGACGGAAGGTGAATGGGAAGCTTTGGCTAAGATTGTCAATAATGCTGTAGACAGATTCGAAGAATTCAGAAGAACTGAAGGTAGTATTTTACACGAAGAATTAAACAGAAATATTCAGAATATTGACAAATATCTTGGTGAAGTAATTCCTTTTGAAGAAGAAAGAATTGTCAGCGTGAAAGAGCGTTATCAGAAATCTTTGAAAGAATTTGAAAACGTTGATGAAACACGTTTCTATCAGGAAATGGCTTATTTTACTGAAAAACTTGATATTTCTGAAGAAAAAGTAAGACTTGGCCAGCACTTGAAATACTATAAAGAAGTAATGGACAATGAATCTTTTAATGGAAAAAAACTGGGCTTCATTTCTCAGGAAATCGGAAGAGAAATCAATACATTAGGGTCTAAAGCCAATCACGCAGATATCCAGAAACTAGTTGTGATGATGAAAGATGACCTTGAAAAAATAAAAGAGCAAACGTTAAACGTATTGTAATGGCAGGTACGAGATGCGTGGTTATAATTTTTAAGAAAGAAATCCGTAGCTCGAAACCCATAGTCCGAAATTAAAAAAAATGGATAAAGTAATTATATTTTCAGCACCATCAGGGAGCGGAAAAACTACATTGGTAAAGCATTCACTGGAAACATTTCCTGAGCTGGAATTTTCAATCTCATGTACAACGAGACAACCGAGAGGAAGTGAAATTCATGCGGTAGATTATCATTTTCTGACACCGGATGAGTTCAGACAGAAAATTTCTGAAGATGCTTTTGTAGAGTATGAAGAAGTATATACTGACAAATATTACGGTACTTTAAAATCTGAAGTAGAAAAAATCTGGAATCAGGGAAAAGTAGTTATTTTTGATGTAGATGTAAAAGGAGGAATTTCGTTAAAAAAATATTTTGGTGAAAAGGCACTGTCTATTTTTATAGAACCGCCTTCCATTGAAGAATTGGAACGAAGATTGATCTCCAGAAATACAGATGATGCAGAAACCATAAAAACCCGTGTAGCAAAGGCAGAAGAAGAAATGACCTACGCTAGCGAGTTTGACAAGATCGTAATTAATGAAGATCTTGATGCAGCTAAAAAAGAAATAGAAAGTTTAATAAAAAGTTTTATAGAAAGAAACTAGAAGTTAGAAATTAGAAGTTAGTTTTTTAATCCAGGAAAATCATCCTCATTGTATACTGACTTCTAATGTCTAATCTCTAACTTCTATAAAGAAAAAAATTGAGGTTGATATGAGTACCGAAACATTAGAAAAAGCTAAATCTGCAATTCCTGTCAGAGGATTTCTGGATATAAAAGATATTGCTATTCCTCAGGGAGAAGAACTGGTGAAAGCCATTCTTAAGCTTAAAGAGGAAAAAAACGCTGTTATTCTTGCCCATTATTACCAGCCTGGAGAAATTCAGGATATTGCTGATTTCCTGGGGGATTCTTTACAGCTTGCAAGACAAGCAAAAGATACGAATGCTGATATGATCGTATTCTGCGGAGTACATTTCATGGCAGAAGCCGCTAAAATCCTGAACCCAACTAAAAAAGTAGTTCTTCCTGATACCATGGCCGGATGCTCTCTGGCAGACGGTTGTTCCGGAGAGGGATTAAGAAAAATGCGTGAACAGTACCCTAATGCTTTAATTGCCACTTACATCAACTGTAACGCAGAAACGAAAGCAGAAAGTGATATCATCGTTACAAGCTCCAATGCTGAAACAGTAATTGAAGCACTTCCGAAAGACAGACCAATTATTTTTGCACCGGATAAAAACCTTGGAAGATATTTATCAAAAAAAACAGGTCGTGATATGATCCTTTGGGATGGAAGCTGTGTAGTACACGAAGCATTTTCAATGGAAAGAATTGCCCAGCAATTGGCAGATAATCCGGATGCAAAACTGATTGCACACCCTGAAAGTGAAGAAGCAGTATTAAAACTGGCTCATTTCATCGGTTCCACTTCTGCCCTGTTGAACTATGTAGAAAAAGATGACTGTCAAAAATTCATCATCGCTACAGAAGAAGGAATTCTTCACGAAATGAGAAAACGTGCTCCTCATAAGGAACTGATTCCGGCATTGGTTTTTGATGAAAGCTGTAACTGTTCAGAATGTTTCTATATGAAACGTAATACAATGGAAAAGCTGTATTTATGTATGAAATATGAGCTTCCTGAAATTCTTATCGACGAAGAATTAAGATTAAAAGCATTGAAACCTATTGAAGCCATGCTTGATCTTTCTAAAAGTATAAAATAAATAAAAGCACTGTTTTCACAGTGCTTTTTTATTTTTATTTTTAGTCAGCAGTGATTGCAACAAAACAATCTGCGCTCACAACAACGCACATTCTGCAATTCTCGGACAATGTCCAATATACCTCGCACGAAGGATCACTGGAAGAGCCTGGTCCAAAAACCAGATGGGTAGGACAACCGTCGCATCTGGAAATAGCTGATCCATTCACCTGCTCCAAATCTCTTCTGCTCAATCTTTTAATTGTTTTCATACTTTTAAAATTTTAAGACACTCCTCCATCTACACATGACATATCAACAATCACGCACATTTTACAACGATCGGGAAGCATATGAAAAGCCTCACAAGGAGCATCACCAGGATTATTTCCATAAGTAGTATTTTTAGGACATCCTGTACATGTGGCTGGACCTGCTCCCTGTACTGTCTGAAGTTCTTTTCTATTTAATTTCTTTAAATTTTTCATAGTTATTTTAATTAATTTTTGATTTTTTACTAAGCTTCTAGAATTGGGCAGCTTCCCGGAACTGATGGATCATAAGGGAAAAAGTAAAGACAAACTTTACGTCCTTTGAGATCTGTACATATCGCACAACCTTTCGGTCCACAGTCAAGATCTACGGCACAGCTGTCTCCTGTTCCACCAATGATAGCCCTTAAGCTTTCTCTGTTTAGTTTTTTTGAATTTCTCATGGTCATTGAGTTTGATTAAGGTTTATTGAAATAATTACATCTTATCTTATTATAACATAGGCGCATAACAAGTACCACCCGGTTTTAGCCAGCAGCCCCATTTTCCACCTCCGCGGAAACAGACAAATTGCTCACCTCCACATGCTTCAATCTGAATATCAGTGAAACCACCCTTGATATTTTTCTGATCTTCTCTTGATAATTTCTTGATTGTTTTCATATTGTAATAATTTTAGTATTCTGTAATAACAATAAATTGATCATGTAAATCAGTAAGGGCCGAAGCATTCAAAGCTTACTAATACTCTTCCTTTACAGCACTCTGGTAATGCATAATAATCAGCACATGATCTTGGTTCACCAGGTCCGTAGGGTCCGGCAGGACAATTTTCAAAACAGTTATTCACATCTCCTCCATTCATTGATTTCAGATGTTGGCGGTTTAATTTCTTTAAATTTTTCATAATTCTTTCGTTATTAGTTAATATTATAAATGTAACATTTTTAATCAATTACACCAAATATATCTCATGAAAAGGAAATATATTTTATTCTGTTAAAAACTTGGTGGTTTCAAAATAATTTGTACATTTGTTCCGTTACAATGAATTTATTAAGAAACATATCTGATATTTCTTCCCTGAAATCACTTATTTCAGGCATATCTTCTGTTTCTACATTCGGAATTACAACAATTACCCCATAACGGGGTAGATTTTCACATATTATTCCCGGTATCCGTACTCTTTTTTTTAAAAGAGTATATCATTCTATTTATCCAACTTCAAAAAAATACTTGATGAAAGTTTTAAAATTCGGCGGAACATCAGTCGCCCATTCTCAGAATATCTTACTGGTGGAAAAAATAATAAAAAGAGAATCTTTAAAAAGCAAAGTTGTTGTTATTGTATCAGCACTTCACGGTGTTACTGACCAACTGATCAAAGCCGCAGAACACGCTTCTGTAAAAGATGAAAATTATATTCAGATTGTCAAGAACCTTGAGGAAAAACATATCAATCTGGTAAAAGAACTTTTTCCAATTGCAGAACAAAGTTCATGGTTAAGTTTTGTAAAAAAACATTTCAATGATATCGAAGAGCTCTGCAGCGGGATTGCTGTACTTGGTGAGCTTACTGAAAGAATAAAAGATAAAATTGCTTCTTACGGAGAATTTCTGTCTTCAAATATTATTGCAGCAAGACTTCAACAAGAAAAATCAGACTGCGTATGGATGAATTCTGCAGAGCTGATCAGAACAGACAGTAATTTCACTCATGCAAAAGTAGATTTTAAATGTACTGATAGTAATATTGCCAATTTCCTGAATAAAACCCCAAACCGTATTCTTTTAGGTCCTGGGTTTATTGCTCATGATGAAAAAAACAATACAACCACATTAGGAAGAGGTGGTTCCGATTATACGGCTTCTATTATTGCGGCTTCTATTGATGCAGAAGAACTTCAGATCTGGACAGATGTAAGCGGGATGATGACCGCTGATCCGCGTCTGGTCTCCAATGCTAAACCTATTTCAGAAATTTCTTATCATGAAGCGATGGAACTATCACATTTTGGGGCAAAAGTGCTTTATCCACCTTCCATTCAGCCTGTGATGGTAAAAAATACAAACCTGATCATCAAGAATACTTTTGATCCGGATGCACCAGGAACTTTAATTTCTCATCAACCGAGATGTTCCGAAGATGAAAAGCAGATTGTAGTAGGAATTTCAAATATGAACAATATTGCCCTGCTTACTCTTGAAGGCAGTGGAATGGTAGGAATACCCGGAATTTCAGCAAAATTATTTCAATGCCTAAGCCATGAAAAAATAAATGTAATCCTAATTACACAAGGATCTTCAGAACATTCTATCACCATTGCTATTGAAGAAAAAGAAGTTTTGCGTGCCGAATATGCCATCAATACTTCTTTTGCAGATGATATTAACCTGAAAAGAGTGTATCCTGTAAAAATTGAAACAGGACATTCCATCGTGGCTTTGGTAGGAGAAAATATGAAAAGTAGAAGTGGAGTGAGTGCAAAAATGTTTGGATGTCTCGGAAATAATGGGATTAATATAAGAGCAATTGCACAGGGATCTTCAGAAAGAAATATCAGCATTGTGATTTCAGAAAAGGATAGTAAAAAAGCGGTTAACGTACTTCATGAAGAATTTTTTGAATCTGAAATAAAGCAAATCCATCTGTACATCTGTGGAACAGGAAATGTAGGTTCAAAACTAATACAGCAGATTTATAACCAAAATGATTATTTAAAAGAAAACTTTTTGATCAACCTGAGAATTGCAGGGATTTCCAATAGCCGTTATATGCTGTTTTCAGATCAGGGAATCTCAATGGACAGCTATGCTAACTGGGAACAACATGGTGAAAAAGCCTCTGCCAGAGAATTTGCTGATGAAATTATCCGCAGAAACCTTAGAAATTCGGTTTTCGTTGATGTAACGGCAAGCGCTAACATTCCTGAAGTGTATGAAAGCTTATTAAAAAGAAGTGTGAACATCGTGGCCTGTAACAAAATTGCGGCTTCTTCAGATTTCAAAAAGTAT
Organism: Chryseobacterium indologenes; assembly: GCF_002025665.1. Lineage (GTDB taxonomy): Bacteria > Bacteroidota > Bacteroidia > Flavobacteriales > Weeksellaceae > Chryseobacterium > Chryseobacterium metallicongregator. Next base: position 4,286,240 of record NZ_CP018786.1, read on the forward strand.
AAAACTTTAAAAAATACCGCAAGAAATCACAGCTGTAATTTCTATTTTGAAACCAATGTAGGAGCAGGGCTTCCGGTAATAGGAACCATTAATGATCTTATCAAAAGCGGAGACAGAATTCAATCTATTAAGGCTGTATTGAGTGGAACATTGAATTTTGTATTTAATGAGTATGATGGCAGCAGAACGTTCTCTGAAGTAGTAGCTCAGGCTCAGAAGGAAGGATATACAGAGCCGGATCCAAGACTTGATCTGTCCGGAACAGATGTAGCCAGAAAAATTTTAATTCTGGCAAGAGAGGCAGGATATCCGCTTCAGTTTGAGGAAATTGAAAACATAAGTTTTCTGCCTGAAGAATGCATGCAGGGAAGTGTTGAAAACTTCTACGAAAAGCTTACAGTATATGAAGATCATTTTAAAAACTTATTGATTAAAGCTAAAAACGAAGGCAAAATATTAAAATATGTTGCAGAATTTGAAAACGGAAAAGCTAAAGTAGGGCTACAGCATATTGCTCCGGATAGCGATCTGTTTCACTTATATGGAAAAGACAATATTGTCATTTTTAAAACTTTAAGATATTCAGAACAGCCATTGGTTGTAAAAGGAGCCGGTGCCGGCGCAGATGTAACGGCAAGTGGAGTTTTTGCAGATATTATCCGTTCTATTTAAAATATAATTATGAAAAAAGTAAAATTAAAAGTACCAGCCACTGTTGCCAATCTGGTTTGCGGATTTGATATTTTAGGAATGGCTATGCACGATCCTTATGATGAGATGGAATTCAGATTATTGGAAACCCCAGAAATTATTATAAAACATACAGACTCTTTCGGACTTCCTGAAAAGCCTTCCAGTAATGTTGCCGGGATTGTTCTCTTAAAAATTCAGGAATACTTTAATCTGAAAAACGGCTTTGAAGTCATTATTCATAAACATATAAAGCCCGGAAGCGGGCTCGGCTCCAGTGCGGCAAGTGCCGCCGGAGCCGCCTTTGGTGCCAATGTGTTATTAGGAAACAAACTTTCCAAAGAGGAAATGGTTCATTTTGCCATGTTTGGAGAAGAGCTGGCTTCAGGAGTACGGCATGCAGACAATATCGCTCCTTGCATTTATGGTGGAATTACGCTGGTGAAATCTACCAAGCCGGTGGATATCATCCCTCTGAATAGTCCTGATTTATTTGTAACTGCCGTTCATCCACAGGTGGAAGTTAAAACCTCAGATGCCAGACAGATTTTAAAGAAAAATATCACTTTAAAAAGCGCTGTTGAACAATGGGGAAATATAGCCGGGCTCGTAGCTGGGATTCAGAAGAATGATTTCCCGTTGATTGGCAGAAGCCTCAACGATGTCATTATAGAACCTATCCGCAGTATTTTGATCCCGAAATTTAACGAAATCAAAGAAAAAAGTCTGCAATTAGGAGCTTTAGGTGGTGGAATTTCAGGATCTGGGCCTTCTATTTTTATGCTTTCTGAACAAAAAGAAACTGCAGATAAAATTGCCCAAATGATGAAATCAGTATATGAGGAAATTGAAATAGAAAGTTTTGTATACGTTTCAAAAATAAATCCGGCTGGTATTCAAATCATTGAAGAAGCTTAATCATAAAAAACAGAAATGAAATATTATAATTTAAAAGACCATCTGGAAAAAATTAATTTCGGAGAAGCAACAATAAAAGGTCAGGGAAAAGAAAAAGGGTTGTTCTTTCCTGAAAACATTCCCCAGTTGAATGAAGAATTTATTCAAAATCTTCATCAGTATTCCAATGAAGAAATTGCTTATCAATGCATGAGAGATTTTGTGGGCGATGAAATTCCTTCACAAGTATTAAAAGAGATTGTTGCAGAAACCGTCAGCTTTGAAATTCCTTTGGTAAAAATCAATGAACAGATATCTATACTGGAATTGTTTCATGGCCCTACTCTAGCTTTTAAAGATATTGGTGCGAGATTTATGAGCCGCTGCCTGTCTTATTTTCTGAAAGATCAGCAGAAAAAAGTAACTGTTCTTGTTGCCACTTCCGGAGATACCGGAGGCGCTGTTGCCCATGGATTTTATAAAATTCCGCAGATTAATGTAGTTATTTTGTATCCTAAAAACAGGGTAAGTCCGGTGCAGGAGAAACAGTTGACGGCATTAGGCGAAAATATTTCGGCACTAGAAGTCAATGGCAGTTTTGATGATTGTCAGAATCTTGTCAAGCAGGCTTTTTCAGATGAAGAAATCAACAATCAGTTATTTTTGACTTCTGCTAATTCTATCAACGTTGCAAGATGGCTTCCCCAGCAGATTTATTATTTAATTGCATTAAAACAATGGATTCAGCAGCATAAAGAACATCCTGTAATCTGTGTACCAAGTGGTAATTTCGGAAATATCTGTGCCGGACTTCTGGCTCATTTCAGAGGATTACCTGCCAGTCATTTTATTGCAGCCTGTAATGCCAATCATGTAGTTCCGGATTATTTTACAACTCAGAACTACCAACCACAAAAAGCGATTGCTACTCTATCCAATGCAATGGATGTAGGAGATCCTAGTAATTTTGTACGAGTTCTGGAGCTTTTTGGGCATCAGTTTGAAGCTTTAAAATATAAAATATCGGCATATTCCATTAATGATGACCAAACCATGAGTACCATCACAGAAGTTTATGAAAAATACGGATATATTCTGGAACCTCACAGTGCCGTAGCCTTTGCTTCAATGGAAAAATATCTGCAAGAAAATCCCAATCAAAAAGGATTTATCCTGGGTACTGCTCATCCGGTAAAATTCCCTGATGCTGTGGAAAAAGCGATTCATACCCAAATTGAAATTCCGGAATCATTGAAGGAACTTATGGAAAAGGAGAAAAAAACTGTAGAAATAAATTCAGATTTTGAAGAATTAAGACGATTTTTGCTTCATAAAATCTGATGCAATGAGCAAAATATATCTTGAAGATGTAAGAATATATGCGTACCATGGTGTACTTCCTGAAGAAAATACCATCGGTACCTATTATATTCTGAATGCAGAACTTCATACCGATCTGTGGAAAGCAGCCACATCCGACGATTTGCATGACACTATAAGTTATGCAGATATCAACAATATCCTTCACTGTGAAATGAAAATAAAATCCAAATTACTGGAACATGTAGCGGGAAGAATCATCACAAAAATTCATGACAGCTTTCCACAGGTCGATTATATTAAATTAAAAATCACCAAAACAGCTCCACCTATGCAGGGAGAAATGAAAGGAGCGAGTATTGAGTTGGAAAAGAGTTTTAAACCGGAAAATTAAAATTCTTATTTTCGTTTCATTAAAAAAACATACAAATTGAAATTCGTTAAAATATTATTTTTAGTAGCAGGAATCAGCGTTTTTGGCCAGGCCGGCGTTGATAATCAGTTGGCGGCTTATAATTTTCCGAAGATAAAGTCCAGTATTACAATGCCTGTGACCATTCCCCTTTCGGAACTGAGCAATATGATCAATGCTTCCGTGAAAGATCTTGTGTATCAGGATGATTCTTATACAGACAATAATAATGATCAGTTTAAGGTAAAAGTATGGAAAACAAGACCCATTCGCCTTGTAGGAGGAACCAGTCAGAATTTACTGATTGAAGTTCCTTTAAAAATATGGGCTGAAAAAGGAATTGGTACATTAGGAGTATATACCTATCAAAATACCACTTTCGAAACGGTAATGTCTTTCAATACCACCGTTACTTTTAAAAATAACTGGACCATTACCACCAATACCCGGCCCAATGGTTTCAGATGGGTAACAAAACCTGTTCTGGACTATGGAAGAATACAGATTCCTATTACCTCCATTGTTGAAAAAAGTTTAAAAGAGCAACAGGAAAAATTCTGTAAAACTATTGATCAGCAAATGGCTACACAGCTGAATTTCCAGCAATATGCGTTAATGGCGTGGAATACTTTCCTTCAGCCCTTCAATATTTCTGAGGAGTATAATACATGGCTGAAAGTAAGCCCTGTGGGAGTCAATATCACTCCTTTAAAATTTTATGGAAACCAGATCAATGCTACCCTTGGTGTAGATATTTTTTCTGAAACTTTTACAGGAAATAAACCTGCCGCTTCTTCACCAGTAACCAGTGTTGTCAATTTTAATACAACACCTACCGTTGCTGACAAGTTTATTCTGCAGACGACAGCCAATATTCCTTTTACAGAAGCTAGTAATATGGCAAGAAAAACGTTTCTAAACAAAGAGTTTGATGTGCGTGATTCTAAAGTAAAAGTAACAGATATCAGAGTATACGGTGTTGATGACAGAGTAGTTATTGAGGCTCAAACTGATGGTTATATCAAAGGAACTTCTATTATTTCAGGAATTCCGGTGTATGACGAAACAAAAAGAAAAATTGTATTGTCAGAAACCAAATTCAAACTAAAAACTACCAATATTCTGCAGAAAACAGCTTCTCTCCTGTTTCAGGGGAAAATCGTAAAAATGATTGAAGAAGAATATGGTATCCCAACTCAGGAACTGGAAGAAACTTCAAGAAAAAGTATTGAAGAAGCCTTCAACAAAGAATATTATAAAGGATTAAAGATGAATGGAAAAGTTTTCAATCTTAAACCTAGTAAAATTCTACTCAGTAATACAGGTATTACAGCGGTTATTGATACGAACGCCTCCTTAAAGCTACTTGTGAACGGATTTTAAAACTCCAATAAAAAACTAAACTAAAAAACTATCTTTATGAAGCAACCTCAATTGAGTTTTTCTACTTCTATAGTAATGGAAATATAATATGGCAGCTCTTTATTGGAAATTTCAATTATTGTGTGTATTACTTTTTGATGGAAAACTTTTTAGATGGAAGAACCGTTGCAAAGTATATTACCGGAACCAAAGTAATCAGTACAGACGGTACAAAGCCAACTACCCAGCAATTTTTTTACAGAAGTCTTTCCAGAATTGTTCCTTTGATGGGATATCTTTTCTTGGTGTAAACGGATGGCATGACAGCTGGAGTGATACAAGAGTAATTAACATCAAAAATTATCAGGCTGAGATTCAAGCAAAAAGAGAAATTGAAGATCTTGGGAGGAAAGAATTTGCTTAAAAACTTTTGTTCATAAAGAAATTTTACTATATTTGCACACCTCAAAAATGGTAAAAATGGTACTTTGGCCGAGCGGCTAGGCAGTGGTCTGCAACACCATCTACAGCGGTTCGAATCCGCTAGGTACCTCAAAAAAAACCTCTAAGTTATTTAGAGGTTTTTTTGTTTTGATACTTTTAGCTTTTTTAGTATTCCATTCTTTTTTTATCATCAATATTTACGTATGAAAAAATTACTATCCTTCTTCATCATTTCATTTTCTCTTGCTCTTTTGAATGGATATTTCTTTAATTTCATTAATGATACCTATTTTCATTTTGATGTCAATCAAAATAGACACAACAATATTTCGAAAGAAGAACTAAACTTCATTGCAATATTCATCGCACCTTTTCTGGAGACTTTTCTATTTCAATATCTCCCTTACCTGGTTTTAAGCAAATGGATGAAAATAAATAATAGAATGCTCTGCATAATCATTATGAGCAGTATTTTTGCCTCTATGCATTATTATAATGGGCTGTATATCGCTATGACATTCTTTGGCGGTATTATTTTAAATAATCTTTACATCTATTACAACAAGCACGCTCATCAATACAGTTTTATTCTAACAGCACTTTTCCACGGACTATTCAATCTTTATGGTTTTTTATTTATAATGTAATATACTATTCACAAAAAAAAAGCTCTTCCAGATCAAAGAAGAGCTTGATAAATAATGTAAAAAGTAATGATGGATAGAAAATTATCTCGTTCAAAAATAGAAGTTTGATCCAACATACTTTTATGAGTAGCGTCATATTAGGGTAAAAAAAATCCCCGGAAATTCCGAGGATAAAAACTAATAACCATGAAAACTCAAATTAAACATGAGTTACATTTCTATATTGAAAAATCGTGCCAAGAATAACGATTTCGAGAAAAAAAGTTATTTTCTTGTTATGACACCATTTTCACCAATTCAACATTTAAAACAGATTTTACTGATACCTTAAAAACCTCTTCATAATTACCTTTAATAATTTCAGATAAATCTAATGCTCCGGCAAAAGTATTAAAAAAAAAATAATTTACATTTTAATAAAATAAAATTTACATTCAGGACATAAAAAAAAATTAAAAGAGCTGATCTGCCATAAAAAGGATTTTCGATAACAAATTGGCACATTCCCTACATCCTCCATAAAAAGATTAATCATCATGATACAAAAAAGTTATGAAAAATTCCATGAAGATCAACATAAAATATCATATAAATCCTTTATATAAAAAGCCCCCAGAAATGGAGGCCTCAAAAAACACAAATGATGAAAAAAAATTTTATATCAGAGATAAAAATTATTTTATCTATTAATTCTTAGCCAAAGATATACCAGTCTTTTTTTTTATTTTATGAGTATAATCATAAAATTATTATTTCTTTTAAATACAGAATTTTCAGGCTATCCACTTTATTTCTCAAAAAAAGACAATAATCAAAATTTATATGATTATAGTTCTTGTGCTTGGTAAAATATTCTATTCTTAAAAAAGTACAACACACTTCGTAGTGTGCAAAATATAAGAAAAAAATACTAGATATATAATGATTGAGATTATGTTTTCCGTATATATTATTTTATAATTTTACACTATTAATTCAAAAAAACCGTGACAAATTTTTCTATACTTATAGCAAACTATAATAATGGAAAGTATTTCAAGGAGTGCTATCTTTCATTAATCAATCAAACCTATGAAAACTGGGAAGTGATTATTATTGATGATGCCTCTACAGACGATTCGGTAGAGATCATAGAGTCTCTGATTAAAAATGACTCCCGTTTTAAACTTTATCATAATGCCCTTAATGAAGGCTGTGGATCTACGAAAGCCAAATGCATGAAATATGCTCAGGGAGATTTATGTGCATATCTTGACCCTGATGATGCTCTTCATCCTGAGGCGCTGGAAAAAGTAGCGCTGGAATTTGTGAACAGAGATGATCTTGCTGCCATATATTCTCAAATGATACTTTGCAACGAGAACCTTGTTCCTGAAAAAATTTATACGGGTACTAAACAAATTTATAACAATCGTTATTTCTTCAACTACCCCATTCAGTTTGCCCACTTTTTCACCTTTAGAAGAGAGGTTTATTTAAGAACTACAGGAATTAATCCGAATCTGAAAAATGCGGTAGACCAGGATCTTTATCTGAAAATACTGGAGCAGGGAGAAGTAAAATACCTCAAAGAACCTTTGTATCTCTACAGACTCCATTCCAATGGAATTTCTCAGGATAAAGCAAAACAAAGTGCAAAAGAATCTTTTGCAAGAATAATCCATGAAACGATGCAAAGACGGGGAATAAAAACCATTAACCACAAAACCGTTCCTGAGGTTTTTACCAGTTCAAATGAAATTTTTAATCTTCTGAATTACCAGACCAACAGAATGCACCGCATCATTAGCAAAATAAAAGTTACTTTAGATAATATATAAATAAAAGGCTGTTCTATTTGAGCAGCCTTTTATTATAAAATATGGAATGAAAATGTTTGTAATAAAAGTATCAGTTTTTGAACAATTATTATATGCGTAAAATCATAAAAGCATTAAAAAGAAAAGGCCTCCTGACGGAGGCCTAAAAAACACAAATGATGAAAAAAATCTATTTAGAAAAATCCAAACAGAATATGGTAGAATCATTCAGCATGACTAATATATTTTACATTTTCTAAGAAGAAAATATAACCCAATATCACAACAGAAGAATGAATACTTTCTATAAGAATCAAGATGCCCCGCTGAAGACTAATCAAAAATAATTTGCATTACGAAATGCTTTATAGGTTATATTTAATCTAAAAACCATATATAATTATTGAATGATTGAAAACATCTTCATCTCTGGAATGGGTAAATTTAGCTAAATATTTGTTTGCTCACAAGGCTTATTCTTCCCAAATGATCGGAATATATACGGTGATATATCCATCAGAATCTACCTGTGCATCAGAAACTGTTGCAACTACTGTTCCATAGCCAACCCATCCTCCCTGTCCCTGCATTGCAGAAAAAATATAGGTTCCTGCAGGAAGCGCATCATAATATTGTGGAACAGATTGAAATCCACCACCATAATAAGTATCATACACTTCTCCAGTTGTCATATTTTCAGCAAGGAAACTTCCTACATCATAATTTCCTGAAAGAATTTTTGTTCCGTTTTTTGAAAGAAGACCATAACGAATCTTATAGGTCTGAGTTTCGGGTGTTTTATCAGCTATTTCTGAATTGACTTTATGTAGTTCTGCTATTTCCCTGGAGGAAAAGGAGGTAGCAACAGTCAGCAATCCTATCAATGCTGATACTGTAAAAATTGATTTTTTCATATTAAAAAGTAATTTGGTATTCAAAAATACTCAACTTATATAAATTTAATAAAAACTATCAATGAAATAAAATTTACAAATACTTTTAAAAATAAACAGAGAAAAGGAACTATTCTGATAGCATATAGTTCAATTTATTTTATTTTCACCTATGAAAATATACCATCAAAAAAAATCAATCTTTATTCTTAGACCTCCGGAATCTACCATTAACAGTATAAAACTGATCATTATATAAAATTAACTCTCTTTTTAATTATCACTTTTAACACTTATTAACTAAAATTTGGCTTCATAATTGAAAATAGAATTAAAATCAAAGTCATTTTGGCTTTATCGTATTAAAATTTGAATTATGAGAAAGATAGTATTAGCAGGTTTTTTATCCGTCTTTTTAATGACGGCCTGCAAGAAAGATGACAGTGTTGCTGAAAAGTCATTGGAAGCACAGAAACTTGAATTTCAGGCCAGACAACTTGAAATAGAAAAACAAAAGCTGGCTATAGAAAAGGAAAAAATGGTATATGAAGCTCAAAAAAAAGCAGACAGTGTATCAGAAAGCAAAAAAGCGAGAGCTGCTGCTGAAAATAATTCAAAACCACAGGTGATCAGAGAAACACGAACAATATATAGAGACAGAAGCTCAAATTCTGGCTCAGGAAGCAACAACGGAAGTTATGCCAATAACGGAAATGGTACTTCACAGGGAACTACTCAGAAAAAAGGATGGAGTAAAGCTGCCAAAGGAACCGTCATTGGTACTGTAGGCGGAGCCGCTGCCGGAGCCCTTATCGCTAAGAAAAACAGAGGATTAGGAGCTGTAATTGGTGGTGTTGTAGGTGGTGCAACCGGATATACTATTGGGAGATCACAGGATAGAAAAGACGGAAGGGTACAACCCCGTTAATAAATATTTTTAATGATAGAATATAAAGATTGCTTACTTTTAAGCAATCTTTTTTTATGATATTGATTCTGCTTTCTTCTATTTTCATCATTCCTGTCCTGATGGGCTGGGGAAAGATCATGGAAAATATGTGGGGAATTTTATTTCAGGGAATCTCTGGAAAAATTTTATCCGGAATCCTTGGAATTTGCCTGATATGGGCAATTATTTCTTTTTTCATTCCCTTAAATATCAATGTGGAAGCACCTTCAATACTATTGGGATTATTTTCTTTCTTTAAAAATAAACTTTACCAGGAGTTCCATCAATTTTCAAAAAAGGATTTTATAGTATTAAGTATAAGTTCTCTGACCGTTATATTCGCAGGTTCTTTCCATCCTTATATATTGGATCACTTCGGATATTATATCCCTACATTGAAATGGCTTACAGAATATGGGCTGGTAAAGGGCATCTCGAATGTAGACCTCACCTTAGGACAAATGTCTGTCTGGCACATTTTTCAGGCAGGATTTTCGAATTTTTCCGACCCGTTTTTAAGAATCAACTCTATACTGCTTATCATCTACAGCATGTATAGTATTGAACGAAAAAACTGGATCCATCTTTGTTTTCTGCCGATACTCCTACTGTTTTCCCAGTCTCCAAGCCCGGACCTTCCTGTTATTATCTTTTCCTTGATTATTTTAAATGAAATTGTAGCCGGAAACAGAAATACCATGCTCCTTTTTGCATTTTCAGTTTTTGTCTTTACGATAAAACCTACGATGATATGGCTGCCCATACTGGTTTTCTTAAGTTCTGTTTTTATTTTTAAAAGTCACTTTAAACAACTTATTTTAGGGAGTTCAATACTATTTTTATTTTTCATTAAAAATATCTGGACATTTGGATATCCGGTTTTTCCGATAGCAATAGGTGATATAGGAGTATCCTTCTGGAAGCCTGATCCTGAGATTTTAAAAATTTCTTCACAATTTGCCATCATGAAAACCTATGATATGCAGTACACCTATGAGGAAATTCAAAAATTCTCGACCGCAGATTATATCAAAAACTGGTTTTCTCTGGAAGGGATCAAGTCCAAAATTAATATTCTCTTTGTTCTGAGCTTAATTATTTTCATAGTATTCGCCTGGATAAAAAAGAAAAAACTTATCACCCTGATCTGCATTTCATTGTTGATAAAAAGTATATTAGTTCTTGCATTTTCAGCCCAATACAGATTTTTTATAGATGTCTTTTTTGTGATATTCTTTATTTTATTTTACGAATATTTTGATCAAAAGAAATCCATTATTGTCTTTTCAGCACTCAGTTTATTATTTATTTCTACCTTATCCTTTCCGGAATTTATCCAGAGATATATTCCAAGTTTCCGGGTGGGAAGTTTTATGACCGGATTTGAAAAAGAGCAGATGTACAAGCCTTCAACCTATGAATATCAGCAATTTGACACATTTAAGGTGGGAAATTTAAAGTTTAATGTTTCTCACCATTATCCCTATAGTTTTGACACTCCACTTCCGGCAATTACTCCGGCTTATCTTTTTGATGATTTGAATGCAGGTATTTTTCCACAGCTTTCAGACAAAAATGATATCAAAAAAGGGTTTATCCCGAAAAAAATGACTTCAGAAGAAAAAGAGGAAGCCCAAAAGGTTATCAATAATATCAAAAACATTGATAAATAGAACAAATCCAGAAACTTTATTATCTGAAGAAAAAAAGGTAATTTTGTATCATGTTCAACACATTAGGTAATCTTCTTAGTCTTACAACATTTGGAGAAAGTCACGGAGTGGCTTATGGCGGTATCATCAATAATTTTCCGGCAGGTTTAGCGGTAGATCTCGATAAAGTTCAGTATGAATTGAACCGAAGAAAACCCGGACAGTCAGCAATCGTTACACAAAGAAAAGAAAGTGACACAGTAAAGTTTCTTTCCGGAATCTTTGATGGGAAAACAACAGGTACGCCAATTGGTTTTATCATTGAAAACGAAAATCAGAAATCAAAAGATTATGACCATATCGCAGGTGCATATCGTCCAAGTCATGCTGATTTCACCTATGACCAGAAATTTGGTTTCAGAGATCATCGTGGAGGAGGAAAATCTTCTGCCAGAGAAACAATGAACTGGGTAGTAGCCGGGGCACTTGCCAAGCAACTTTTACCCAACATTGAGATCAATGCTTATGTATCTTCCGTAGGTGATATTTTCTGCGAAAAACCTTATCAGGCTTTAGATTTTTCTCAAACAGAAAGCAATGATGTTCGTTGTCCTGATGCTGAAACTGCTGAAAAGATGATTTCAAGAATCAAAGAAATCAAAAAAGAGGGTAACACTATCGGAGGAACCATCACCTGTGTGATTAAAAATGTTCCTGTAGGAATTGGTGAACCTATATTTTCCAAACTTCAGGCTGAGCTTGCAAAAGCAATGCTGAATATCAATGCCTGCAAAGGTTTTGAATACGGAAGCGGTTTCTGTGGAGCTAAAATGACGGGAAAAGAGCACAATGATGCTTTCAATACAGATTTCACGACAAAATCTAACCTTTCCGGAGGTATCCAGGGGGGAATTTCTAATGGAATGGATATTTATTTCCGTGTAGCATTCAAGCCTGTAGCTACTATTCTGAGACCTCAGGACAGTATCGATAAAGACGGAAACCCAGTAATCGTAGAAGGAAAAGGGCGTCACGATCCTTGTGTAGTTCCAAGAGCCGTTCCGGTAGTGGAAGGCCTTGCTGCATTTGTATTGGCAGACCTGTTTTTGATCAATAAAACAAGAAACATCAATAATTTTTAACATAAATATTTTTAGTAATGAAAAATTACTGGGATAAAGGAATTTCTTTTGAAGAATATCTTCAGATTGCAAAAGAAAGATTAGAAAATCCGGCCAACCAACAGGAACTTGACTATAAACAATATTACGAATTAGGTCTTCAAAGAATGGACAGAACGGTAAAAAAATACGTTCCGGATGAAGATCAACTGAAAGAACTTGCTGCCAAAAATTTTGACGGAAAGATTTTAATCATTTCCGAAGCATGGTGTGGAGACGCAAGCGCAACAGTACCCGCTCTTTTCAGATTTTTTGAAGGGCATAATGAGGTAAGAGTCTTCCTGAGAGACAGTGATAAAAGTTTAATCAATCAGTTTTTGACCAATGGTACAGAGTCTATTCCTAAAGTAATTATCCTTGATAAAGACCTGAATGTAAAAAATTCATGGGGGCCACGTCCCAAATATGGATATGAGCTCCTGATGAAATATAAAGCTGATCCTGAAGCCTATCCAAAAGATACTTTCTATAATGATCTGCAGATATATTATGCCAAAAACAGAGGAAAAGATGCTGTTCAGGAAATTTTGGATCTTCTATAAACAATAGATATGAAAAAAAATGTCATTTATCTTGTAATTATTGTCATTATCGCTGGTGTTGCTTTTATACCAGGGGTAAGAAACTTTCTAAAGGATACGTTCTTTCCTGTAGCCACTATAGAAAATGCAGTTCATATCAGTGAAGAGGATTATGATATAGAACTTAAAGGAATTAATGCTCCGAGCACTAATCTTAAAAACTTTAAGGATAAAGGTGTTTTCCTTAACTTCTGGGGAACATGGTGCCCGCCTTGTAGAAAAGAATGGCCTTCTATTCAGAAATTGTATGATACCAGAAAAGATCATGTAGATTTTGTGCTGATTGCTATGAATGATAAGGAAGAGGATGTAAGAAAGTTTTTGAAAGAAAATAACTATACTGTTCCTGTATATATTGCTCAAAGTCCAATTTCTGAGAAAATTCTTCCAAAGGTATTTCCTACCACTTTCCTACTGGATAAACACGGAAGAATTCTTATTAAAGAGGATGCTACAAAAGACTGGAACACAGAGACTGTGCATCAGTTCATTGACAATATTATCAAATAAGATTTTAACTAAATTTTATAATTTGTTGGTACAGGATTTGCGAAATTTATACCGTTGAAAAATTTATTAAATCCAAACACAAAATGAAATATTCAAAATTAAATCTTGCAAAAGAAGCCATCAATCATAAGGGCTTTATCAAAAAGATCCCTGATATTTTCAGAATGGTCAAAATGTGGAGAAAAGGAATTTATCCAATGAAATCCATAGACATTATTCTTCCTTTACTGGGAATTTTATATGTCCTCTCTCCTATTGACCTCCTTCCTGAATTTGTGATACCGGTACTTGGAGTCATGGATGACCTGGCAGTATTGTCACTTACCATTCCTAAGCTCATTAAAGAGGTTGACAAGTTTTTATTATGGGAAGCTCAGCAAAAATACAGTGGTGCCCAAGTCATTGATGCTGAAATCGTAAAATAATAGTTTATTATATTTTTCACACCATCCTGGTTACTCCGGGATGGTTTTTTGTTTACAAATGAGTGATAAATTTTTAAGCCTTATTTCAATTCCTTAAATTTGCAATATCTAATAAAAAATAATGGAAAGTAAAAAAGAATTCTTCTTAGAGTGCTACAAACTAGGAATCATTAAATTCGGAAGGTTTACCCTGAAAAGTGGTATTGAAAGTCCTTTTTATGTAGACTTGAGACCTTTGGCTTCAGATCCTAAAATTTTAAAAAATCTTGCTAATTATTTACTGGAAATGCTTCCGTTGGATAATTTTGATTTAATCTGTGGAGTTCCTTATGCTGCGCTTCCTATGGCTACTGCAATGTCTCTGGAAAGTTATATTCCATTAATTATTAAAAGAAAAGAAGCGAAAAGCTACGGTACAAAGAAACTGATTGAAGGAATTTACCAGAAAGGACAAAACTGTCTTTTGGTAGAGGATGTGATCACTTCAGGAAAATCTTTGCTGGAAACCATTCCTGAAATAGAACAGGAAGATCTTAAAGTTTCGGATATCGTTGTGGTACTTGACAGAGAGCAGGGAGGAAAACAGTTATTGGAAGGTAAAGGATACAGAGTACATACTCTTTTCAATATTTCGGAAGTATGCAATATTCTTCAGGAAACAGGTGAATTATCTGATGAAGAAGTAAAAAGAATCCAGGATTTCCTTCAAGGGAACCACATTCAGTTTGAAGAAGAAACAAGATCTTCTTATGAGCAGAAACTTCAATCAACACAACATTCCGTTTCGAAAAAATTACTGGAAACTGCTTTAGCAAAAAAATCAAACCTTATTGCTTCTGCTGATGTTACTACAACTCAGGAGCTATTGGAACTTGCTGAAAAAGTAGGACCCCATATTATTGCTTTAAAAACGCATATTGATATTATCTCTGATTTCGAATATGAAAAAACAATTACTCCTTTAAAAGCGATTGCAGCAAAACACCAGTTCTTACTGATGGAAGACAGAAAATTTGCTGATATCGGAAATACACAGGAACTTCAGTTCACAAGCGGAGTTTTCAAAATTACAGATTGGGCAGATTTCGTAACTTCTCAGGTAATCGGAGGTTTTGAATCATTGGACTGTTTCAAAAATGTAGGAGTGGTAGCCATCGTTGGAATGTCTTCAAAAGGAGCTTTAACAACAGCCAGCTATCGTGAAGAAGCTTTAAAAGTAGCTTTATCTCATCCTAATGTAATTGGTGGTGTATCTCAGAATAAAATTCCTGAGGATCTTTTATTATTCACTCCGGGAGTAAATCTTGCAGATTCAGGAGATGGCAAAGGACAGCAGTACAACACACCTGAGCATGTTTTCAAAACGCTGCATACAGATTTCATTATCGTAGGAAGAGGAATCTACAAATCCAATGATCCTGAAGCATCAGCAATCACTTATAAAACAGAGGGATGGAATGCTTATATTAATTCTTTGGAAAAAAAAGCAATTCAGGGTTAAAATCCTATAAAGTATATACAAAATAAGTTATATTTGGGCTTTATCACGAATATTTGAAAAAGATCAGCCTTTGCCTTATTTTGTTATGTGGAGTTGTACAGGTTTCTGCACAGACAGACAGTATATACATTGAAACAAAACTGTCTCCTGACAAAAAGAATCTTGATGTCCGCCAGGAAATTGTTTATTACAATCACTCCGGAAAAGACCTTCAATCCGTAAAACTCCTGAATTGGGTTTCCGCGTACAATAAACGGGGAACCTCTTTAGTCTACAGAAAACTGGAAGACCGAAATAATGATTTGCATTTTGCAAAAAATGATCAATTGGGAAAACTCCTTGAACTGAATATTAAAAATTCTGACAATGAAGTCCTTCCTGTTAATACACTCTCAGATGAAAATCTTTTTATTCCTCTGAAAAATGTATTAAAACCTGGCGAAAGCGTCACTTTACAGTTGCAATACAGGATGCAGCTTCCCGATAAAAATTTTACGGGATACGGAACATCCGCTCAAAATACTGTATTAAAATATTTCTTTATTGTTCCGGATCATTTTGATCCGGACAATATTTCCAAAAGAAACTACCACGATATTGAGGAACAGGTAAGTTTTAATACTTTCTGGACCATCAATTTTGACATCCCTGTAAATAGTTTTGTTGAAGGTAATCTTCCGCAAGTTCAGATGAATTCATTTAAGGGATATCTTGACTCAGATCCTGAATTTTTGATTTCTCCAACAGAATTTCAATCCATCAAAACGAATGTTGACGGAGATGAAGTTGAAATCAAATTTGGATATAATCTGAAGCCGGAAGAAAAACAAAACCTCGAGTTTTATCTTCCTTTACAATTAAAATTCATTAAAGAACGCATCGGATTTCTTCCGAAAAGTATTTTTATTTCAGATAAATTCCGAGCTAAAGAAGACTTTTTCGGAAATAATGATATTACTTTCTGGAAGTTCAAATTCCGTCTGTTTACCGATACGGAAAAGACTGATCTGGATTATTTTGGAATCATTGCCAAGAAAATTCTTGATGAAGGCGTGATTGCGGATAAAGAAAAAGATCACTGGTTTAAAAATGGTTTAAAAGCTTATCTTGAAATTCAGTATCTCAAAAAATTCTATGGTGACACAAAACTTTTAGGTACACTTCCTGAGACCAGAATATTTGGACTTAAACCTTTAAAGTTATTCCATGCATCCAAAGTAAAACTTCTGGACCGCTATGGACTTTCCTATCAGTATATCATGCTGCAAAACCTTGATCAGAAGATTGATGAACATTTCCCTGTTTTGAGTAATTTCAATGATATGGCTATCAGTAGTTTTGAAACGGGAAGTCTTTTCAACTACTCGGCAGACAAAATGGGATACGATCAATTCAATGGAATTGTAAAAAATTATATTTCTCAGAATTCCGGAAAAAAAATTAATCCTGATGAGTTTCTGGCTTCTCTTTCTGAAAATAATAAATCAACTGCCTACCTCTCGAACTTTTTCAAACAGAAGAACAGGGTTGATTTTAAATTAAAAAACATTAGAAAAGATAACGATTCTCTACAAATAAAAATTGTAAGGAATACAGATGTTTCTATTCCTGTAAAACTGGAAACAGAAACCAAAGAAGGAGAAAAAAAGGCCTACTGGATAGATACCGAAGAAAATGAACGTACTACCAGTCTATCTCTCCCTGCATCAGAAAATATTTACAAAGTCACCTTAAATAGTGGCTATACTTTCCCTGAATCCAATTACAGAGATAACTTCTTATATGCAAAAGGATTGTTTTCCAATGCAAAAAAAATTAAACTTAAACTAATAAAAGATATTCCCAATCCGGAATACAACGAAATTTACATCAGCCCAAGAGTGCGTTTCAACAATACGTATGATAAATTTCTTTTGGGAGCCAATTTTAAAAATCAGTCTTTCTTTGATCAGAAATTCCTGTATTCAGTAACTCCAACTTATAGTACAGGAACAGGCAAACTGACCGGTTCAGGAGCTGTTTCCTATTCTATTCTGCCTGCAGAAAGTATTATCCGAAGTCTGACATTTGGACTTTCAGGCTCTTATTTCCATTATGATTATGATCTTGCCTACAGAAAAACCTCAATATCATCTTCCATTAACTTCAGAAAGAACCCAAGAAGTACAGTAAGCAGAAGTCTGGGAATTTCCTATAATTATTTTGAAAGGGATCTGAGTGCTAAAATGATCGCCAATAATGATTACAGTAAATATAACCTCTGGAGTATCGGATATGGTTATAGCGATAGCCAGATGATTCATGAAAAAAGCTTCAGCTTAAGCACCCAGGGAATGGAAGATTTCAATAAAATAACAGCTGAAGGCTTCTACAGATGGGAATTTGCACCTAAACAAAAGTTGAGCTTGCGTTTATTTGCCGGATACTTCTTAAGAAACAATACCCGAAATAATCTTTTTGATTATGGGATCTCAAGGGTTTCCAATTATTCATTCTCCTACACCCTTTTGGGAGAAAGTGCTAGCAGTGGTCTTCTTTCTCAACAATTTATATTAGCTGATGGTGGTTTTAAATCTTTTCTTCCGGGAACAGTGAACCAATGGATTACTTCTGCCAATGTAGATTCAAGTGTCTGGAAAATATTCCACGTATATGCAGATGCCGGAGTTTATAAAAACAAAGATCTTCCTGCCAAATTCATCTGGGACACCGGAGTTAAAGTAAGAATCATTCCAGATTTTCTGGAAGTTTATTTCCCGATACAGTCTTCTTTAGGATTTGAACCTTCATTCAAAGATTATGGAAAGCGTATCAGATACACTTTAATTCTTAATCTCGGATCAATTATTAATGCGGCAAGAAGAGGCTGGTATTAAGATTCGTGATAACAAAAAAGATGGTCTCAAAAGTCAAATAAATTGGCTTTTGTCATTGACTGCGTCGAATCTTCGATTTCTGACGAAGGAAGAATCTTATTTGCAGCCAAGCTCATAAGATTCTTCACTACATTCCATTACGTTCAGAATGACACTTTTCAAAGAAGCTATTTCTTATTTAAAACTAATCTTTTATAATTTTCTGCGAGATAGGAATATTGTTAATTGTTCCTGTGACAATATAAGTTCCTTTTGGAAGCTCTGCAATATCAAGAGTTGAGGCCAGTTTAGTCGGTGATTTTTTAACAACTTGTCTAAATGTATCATACACTTTCACATCTTTCACCTCAGTTCCGAACACTACTTTACTATCTTTTATGAATGGATTCTGTACAAAACCTGATTTCACACTTCCTTCAAGAGAAAAGTCTGTCATATTATCATTACTACCTACCAAAGTTCTTTTGATAGCTGTGGTTGTAGTGGGAGAAGGAGCTGGTCCGTCTCCTTTAAACTGATCTGCATTGGATCCGTATCCTACAAAATCCAGTACATTGGATGCAGAAGGTCCTTCCACCTGCACTATATTTCCAGCTAAAGCTACTTTTCCTGATACACTGGAAATTTTCAGTCCGGAAGATTGATTAGGCGTTCCGTCAAAATTAGTTATCGTAGTGGCAATAAAATCTGGTGTTGGTAGATTTTCAACACCTCCTTCAATTGCTGACTCCTGAATTAAATAGGTTTCTTCCGGTCCTAAAGTAAAGTCCGGAAGCGTATGATATTCCGTAAAGGCACCTATTGCCGGTGCATACTGAATACTTGCTCCCGTTAAAGAAACCAAATTAGTTCCGATATTTTTAAGGACGATATAATTATTCTTCAATACAGCCCCTGAATTGGCGTTACCACCATAGATTTCATTGATCACAATCTGGGCATTGGAAAAGGAGGTTAATACTGTAAGTCCAACAAGAGTAAAGATTTTTTTCATCGTAATAATTTTTAAGAAATGGATTGATCATAAAACATCAAAAACAATACCACCAAATTAAGAAATATATAGGATACAAAAACTTAAAAACCAGGAAACAATCACAAAAAAGCCACTTCAGTGAAGTGGCTTTTTTATTTTTATCTAAAAAGAAATTAGTCTTTAAGAACTTTCTGAGAAACCGGCTGATTGTTTACTGTACCTGTAACGATGTAGTTTCCTTTTGCCAGTTCAGCTACACTTACAGATTCGTTTTGTTTTACTGAAGTTTCTTTTACAAGTTGTCCGAACATATTGAAAACTTTTACATCTTTTACATCAGCTCCGAAAATGATCTCGTTATTTTTAACGAAAGAGTTTTTTATGAAGTTTCCTGACTTTGCGTTTTTAGCATCAATAACCGCTAAAGTAGCACTAGATGAAGTAACCGTTAAAGAAATATCATCTATTCTCCAGTTAGCAGTACCAAGAGACGGAGTTCCTGTTCCAGGACTATCACTTCCATAAATTCTTAAGGTAACCGGAGCTGATTCTGCCCCTACTAAATTAGATCCTGAAAAAGCGATATTATTCAATGTCCATGTACTATTATTGTTAACAATTACAGTACCTATCGCTGTTGCATAGTTATCAATACTGGAATATACAGTAATTTTTCCAGGTCCTGTAGAGGTTCCTCTGGATCCTAAGTTTAAAGAATTTAAAGTTACTTTATTACCAGCAACAGGAGTAACAGTTACACTAAAATAAGTACTTGTCGCAGTTGAAAGAACCTCTTTAAAAGCTGCAGCACCAAAATTGCTGGATCCACTTGCTCCTGTATATCCTGAAGACACAGATGAAGTAGTAATTAAATTAGTAGTACCATTATTATTTCCCTGAGTTGCTGCAAATACTACACTTGAAATATTGGCATTTGTACCAGAAATAGGATTTACAGAACTCCCATCCCAAAGGTAAGTTGTTTGTGCAAAAGCAACTGCGCTCATCACAACTGTTGCAAAAAGAGAATAAAGTTTTTTCATGATTTAATTTTTTTGTTGTTAATAATTTTCTTTCCGTAACAAAACTACATTCTAATTTTTTTTGGGGGACAATAAAGAGGTTAAGTTTTTGTTAATTATAGTTGACCTCTTAATGTTAACATTTTTTAATTATTTTTACGAATTATTTTTAAAAGTTGCGGAATTTTGTCATTCTATTCGTTTTGTTCTTCTTAGGCATATTTTCAGGAAATGCTCAGGTCTTTTCGTGGAAAAATCCCAACGTCCCGGAAGACAGCATCAAAAGAGACAGTATTCTCGCAGCAAAACTGGAACAAGACATCTTTGCAAAAGACACTCTTGATTTCATAAGAACGCATAATAAGATCATTATTGATGAAGCTGTACTGGCAAAAAATGATAAAAAGAGGTTTTTAGGAGAACTTAATTCAAAAGGTTCTATTATCCGTGGGATTACTTTTGGTAATAATCAGGGGCAATCTGTGCAAAGTTCTATGGATCTTCAGATTTCTGGACGGTTATCAAAAGATGTCACTATTTTAGCGAGTATTTCAGATCATAACCTTCCTATTCAGGCTGATGGTTATACTCAGACTTTAGAGGAGTTTGACAAAATTTATATGCAGCTTAATATTAAAGATAAGTCTATCCTCAGGGCGGGACATCTTGATCTTGTAGAAGCTAAGAATTATTTTGCCAAATACCAGAGAAGAAGTATGGGACTTCAGTTCCAGACAGAATTCGGTAAAGAGAATAAGACATTCGTAGATATCTCTGCAGGTGTTGCCCGAAGTGAATTCCATAGAATACGTTTTCAGGGGGTTGAAGGTAACCAGGGACCTTATCGTTTGACTGGTAAAAACGGGGAGCAATTTATTACACTTATCTCCGGTTCTGAACAGGTTTTTATTGATGGAATTTTAATGAAGCGTGGTGAAAACCAGGATTATATTATCAATTACAATACAGGTGAAGTTACCTTTACCAGTTTCCGCCCTATTTTCCAGCAGAATTTCATCACGATTTCTTATAACTATGCCAACAGGAATTATTCAAGGTATTTGTTTACAGGAAAGCTTGAGCATCAGAGAGAGAAATTCAAAGTAGGATTCAACTGGTTTATGGAAAATGACAACAAAAATGCACCTCTTTCTCTAAACCTTTCTAAAGAAGATGAGCAAATTCTTGCCGAAGCCGGAAATAATCCTGACCTGATGTATGCTCCTTCAGGAGTGATAACGGAATATGATGTCAATAAAATTTTATACAAATTAAGTCCCGCAGGTAACTTCTATGAATATTCTACGGATTCAAGTTTAACGCTTTATCAGGTTTCTTTTACCTATTTCGGAGTTAATCAGGGAGACTATAAAATAGCACAGACCACTAACAACGGACGTGTTTTTGAATATGTGGGTCCTAATGCCGGAGATTACAGAGCCGTAAGAAAACTACCTTCGCCACAGAAATCGCAGGTATACTCTCTGAACTCTGAATATCTGCTGAACGAAGGGAAAATAGGTGCTGATATCTCGTTGAGTAACTATGATGTCAATTTATTTTCATCAAAAGATTCTGATCAGAATATGGGGTATGCATGGCGTATTTTTGGAAATAAAAGCTTTACAAAGAACACATGGAGAGGAACTCCAAGCTTTGAATATCAATATATAGACAGACAGTTTCATATCCTTGACCGTATCAACGATGTAGAATTCTCCAGAGACTTCAACCTTACACAGGAATTCAATAAAAAGACCCAGAACAGATTTACTTTCAGCTTCCTTAATAAATGGAATAATAAATCTACGCTGAATTACCGCATCAATTACCTGAATGAACAGGATTCTTACAAAGGGATTAAAAATGACCTTGACTTCGGCTGGCTGACAGGAAAATTCTTTACTAAAGGAAATCTGTCTTATCTGAGCACCAATGCTACTCTTCAGGACACGAAGTTCATCCGTGGTGGAGTTTCAACAGAATTTACCGGTAAAAAAGGAAGCTGGGCCATTGGTGGAAGTATGGAACATAACGAGAAAAAGTACAATGATACTCAGCTTTTGGATGTCACAAGTTTCAGCTGGAAAGAAATCTTTTTGCAAAAGAAAATCGGTGACAGTACAAGAACCAAATTATTGGCGAAAGTATATATGAGAGATAATGACTCAGTACGTGATAACAGACTTCAGAATATGAACAATATTTTGGGGATCATGGCTGAAAGTCAGATTATCAAGACCGAAAGAACCAGTTTAAATGCTCTAATTCACTACCGAAAATTCTTCTATGCAGGTGCAGAAGGTGAAGTAACCCGTAATAATGATTTTGTTGTTGGAAACATCTTATACAACCAACAGCTGTTCAGAAATGGTATGCGTCTTCAGGCTTTCTATGAACTGGGGAACGGACAGGAAGCCCAGAGGGAATTTCAGTACATTAAAGTAACAGACGGACAAGGTGTCTATAAATGGACGGATTATAACGGAGACGGCGTTCAGCAGCTGGACGAATTTGAAATCGCTGAGTATTCAGATCTTGCCCAATATATCCGTGTGTATACTAATTCTGTAAGATACATTCCTTCCAATAAAAATAAATTGCAGTTGGCCTTATTTGTCAATCCGGCCATTGTTTTCAATTCTGAAAACGGATTTTTAAAACGTTGGAATTTCAATATTTCATTAAACTCTCAAAACTCATTCTACAAAAAGGAAAAAGTACTTGTTCTGAATCCTTTTGAAAAGAACAGTGATCAGATCCTTAAAAATCAGAACATTCTTGCTTCCGTGCAATTTAACCCAACCGATAAATCAGGCTGGAACGGAAATTACAGATTCATCACCAATGATAATCTCATCAATGCCAATTTCAGCAATGAAGAACGTGAGCAAACTTCCCATTTCCTGAATATAGGATATTGGTTCAATAAAGAATTCAGAGTAGATTGGGAAAACTCGGTTCACGATATCCAGAACTCCTCCCAATTATTTAAAACAAGAGATTATCGTCTCAATAATTTTGAAACCAAGCCTAAAGCAACTTATAAATTTACAGATGCCATTCAGGCTGAATTATCTTCTGCTTTCCGCCAGAAACAAAGATTGGATGGTGAAGAACTTCTTAAAGCGTTTGATGTTACGGGAACCATCCAGTGGGAGCGAAGAAAAACGTCTATCCGTGGAAACTTCTCATTCATCAGTAACAATTTTACAGGAAACAATTTCAGTATTGTAGGAAACCAGATGCTGGATGGACTTAAACCTGGAAAAAACCAGGTATGGAGTGTGTTTATCCAGCAGGCTATCAACTCGTTTATCCAGCTGAATCTTAATTACGAAGGAAGAAATTCCGGTGACAGAACTATCCATATCGGAAGTATGCAGGTAAAAGCAAGTTTCTAATAATGACCGTTATTTTTTACAATAAAAAATCCCCAATATCGCTATTGGGGATTTGTTTTAGTTATTAGTTTAACAGTTATTTTTTAATAATTTTCAAGGACTGTGATCCTTTTTCTGTATTTACTTTTACAATATAAACACCTGAAGCGGCACTTCTCATGTCTACAGAACCTTTTTCAGCATTCATTGTTTCGCTAAGAATTCTCTGGCCTGAAACATTATACACTTCAACATCTTTAATCCTTGTATCATTATTGATATAAAGGAAATCTGTAACAGGGTTTGGATAAGCACTCACCGTATTTTTTTTCGCAGCTTCATTCACAGCTAATACAGCTGCTGTAAATTCAAAGCTTCCAAGATCCGGTGTTAAAGCATTTCTTATATTACCATCTGCATCCAGAGTTACTTCAACGACAGGAGTTCCTTTGTTATCAAGAACCGCATTTCCTGTGGCAGATAAATGGAAATCAGTAGCTGATACAAATACTGGCAGAACATTCAGAGAGTTTACATTTCCTCCGAATCCCGCCTGGATATCTGCAAGTGTAGCTTTTGCAAGACCTCCAATATAGCCAAGATTAGTTCCTGAAGAATAGAAATTATTAAAATTAATAGTAGAGAAA
Source organism: Chryseobacterium indologenes (assembly GCF_002025665.1). GTDB lineage: Bacteria > Bacteroidota > Bacteroidia > Flavobacteriales > Weeksellaceae > Chryseobacterium > Chryseobacterium metallicongregator. Next base: position 4,310,407 of record NZ_CP018786.1, read on the forward strand.
ACCCCGCTGGCGGCTCCTGCATAAATAGTATATCTTTCTCCTGCCTGGGTCTGGGTATTCACAAAAAGATTATTTCTTACATCAATTCCTCCCAAACCGGTTACTCCACTTGTGATATTTAAAGCAGACGGTCTTCCTGCAACAGTCTGGCTTACATCCATCACAACAGTATTATAATAAAGTTTATATCCTCCTCCTGCAGCAATCACAATTCCGTTTCCATTGTCATTCACACCTCCGGTGGTTGCATATCCATAACCGGCTACACCGCTCACGATATTATTGGCAACTAAGGTATTCGAAGTAAGGCTAGTTGTTGAAAGATATATTCCCTGTGCTCCATATCCGGATGTATTTGTATTTTTGATCCCGGTTATTTTATTATTGGTAATAGTCATTCCGGTTGTTAACGTACCTCCCGCATATATACCAGCAAAAAGAGTCCCTGTTCCACTGGAATTAAAATTGGAGATTGTATTTCCTCTTACAATAATATTGGCTGCAGCAGAGGCACCTGTACTCCCTGAGGTAATCGTTATTCCAGAAGCTCCTCCCGCACCAGTTCCGGTATACCCAAGATTGGTAATGGTATTTGAAATAATTGAAGAATTGACTGTTGCTGTGGCAAACCAGATTCCTCTTTTAATTTCAGCATTGGTCGTTTCAAAGTTACCTAACGTGTTATTACTTACTGTTACTCCATCTGCACCCTGAACATAAATTCCTCCAAGACGGTTGGCATCTGCTCCCGAAGCACTTATATCATTACCCGTAACCAATGTATTAGCTCCGTTACCAGCAGCTGTAGCAGCAAATAAATAGATTCCCATATAAGCTTTCTTCACAGCATTATTCTGAATAGTAACATTGTTAAAGAAGCCTCCCGTAGGTGTTGCTGCTCCGTCATACATTACCAAAGCTGACGAATTATTCATTCCGTTGATAATATTAAGGTTTTTAACCATAATATTCGTATTAGCGGCAGCTGCAGAAGCTGCAATAAAGGTAAGTACCTGCGGTGCTATAATAGAAGTATTGGTAAGAGTAAGATCTCTTGTCGTTCCTGAAGCTGCATTGCTTCCATCCAGGGTAATATTACTCCCCAGTATTCTTACTAAGGGAGCACTGGCAATATCACCGGAAATAGCAGCCGTAACTCCTATAGCGGGTTTTATGACAACAGAAGTATAGCTTGCCGCTCCACCACTGGCATTCAGACTTGCGGTGGCTGTCTCTGTTGTGTTCGCTGTGATACTGATTGTAATGGCTCCCTGGTGTGTTCCCGCATTAATAGCATCGAATGCTCCTTTTAATGTGGTATAGGTTCCTGTAGCTGTTCCTGCCGTGGCAGAAATATTCACTTGTGAATAAAAATTTGATGAAACCAAAATTGCCATCAAACAAAATAGAATTTTTCTCATGACATTAATTTTTATTATACTAAATATAAAAAATAATTATCAATAAAATTCAATAAACATTGATAATAAAATAAATATATTAATAAAAATTTAAACATAATATCATAAAATACTTCAAATAACCTAACACAGACAAAACACGATACCACATGTTAATTTATAAAATATTGTTTTTTCAGAATTTCGTAAATTTGCACCATGATAAAAATAGGCAACATAGAACTGCCGGAATTTCCACTTTTGCTGGCTCCGATGGAAGACGTAAGTGATCCTCCGTTCAGACGTTTGTGTAAAATGCATGGTGCAGATTTAATGTATTCGGAATTTATTTCTTCCGAAGGATTGATTCGTGACGCTATCAAGAGTCGTAAAAAGCTGGATATTTTCGATTATGAAAGACCCGTTGGGATACAGATTTTTGGTGGTGACGAAGAAGCTATGGCTATGTCTGCAAGAATTGTTGAAACGGTAAATCCGGATCTGGTAGATATTAATTTTGGATGTCCTGTAAAAAAAGTTGTCTGCAAAGGAGCAGGAGCTGGTGTCCTGAAAGATATCGACCTTATGGTACGTCTTACAAAAGCTGTTGTAAGTTCTACTCATCTTCCTGTTACGGTAAAGACCCGTTTAGGATGGGACAGCACCAGTATTAATATTGATGAAGTAGCAGAGCGTCTGCAGGAAACAGGAATTAAAGCTCTTACGATACACGCAAGAACCCGTGCTCAGATGTATAAGGGTGAAGCAGACTGGGAACATATTTCAAGAATTAAACAAAATCCTAATATTGAAATTCCAATTTTTGGAAATGGTGATATAGATTCTGCTGAAAAAGCATTAGAGTATAAACAAAAGTATGCATGTGACGGTATTATGATCGGACGTGCTGCCATTGGATATCCATGGATCTTTAATGAAATCAAACATTTCTTTGCAACAGGAGAGCATTTACCTGAACCGACCATTTCAGACCGATTACTGGCTGTTCGTCAGCATGCAGAATGGAGTGCAGAATGGAAAGGAGAAAGATTAGGTTTAGTTGAAATGAGACAACATTACAGCAACTATTTCCGAGGAATTCCTCATTTCAAGGAGTTCAGAAAAAAATTCCTGGAAGTGTTCACTATGGAAGAAATGAATAGCTTGATTAAAGAAACCCAACAGTTCTACGAAGAATATCAGGCACAACTATAAAAATAAAAACCATCAGCAAAACTGATGGTTTTTTATATTGAGAATCTAATTTAATATCCTTCTGATGAAGATTCGTTTTTAATTAATCCCAAAGCTGAAGAGGTTCCAATTCTTTTAACTCCCATTTTGATCATTTTTTCAGCATCTTCGGGAGTTCTCACTCCACCTGCTGCTTTTACAGGAAGTTTCCCAGCATTGCTGAGCATAATTGTTATTCCTTCAAAGGTTGCTCCATTAGCTTTTCCTTCAGCAGTCTGATAAAATCCTGTAGATGATTTGACAAAAATTTTCGACAACTCATTTTCAGAGAAATTCTCTTCTGCCCAGGTAGAAATCTTTTTAGTAAGATCTGCAATTTGTTCATCCGTTAATGCTGCAATTTCAATAATCCATTTTGCAACTCTATGATGCTCAAGAGATAATTCGGTACATTTTACAAATTCTTCTCTTACCAGTTCTATATTCCCCTGTAGATAAGCAGTATAATTAATCACAAAATCTAATTCATCTGCTCCGTCTTCTATTGCTTTTGAAGCTTCTGCAAGTTTTTCATCAATAGAGTACGTTCCTTCGTGGAAACCTATCACAGTTCCTACTACAACATTCGAATTTCTTTCCTGAATAAATTTTTTGATCTCAGATACATAATCCGGTCGAATCATCACGGCAAAAATACCATTGTCTATTGCTTCCTGAGCAAGTTCTTTATCTTTTTGAAGTGTTTCTTCGTGGGAAATACCTGACTGTTCCGGAGTTTTCAGGTAAGTTGAATCCAAATATTGGGCTATGTTCATATTGTTATACTTTCAATTGTCTGTAAATACCTTGTTCTAAAGATATAAAAGTTTCTGTTCTTGTTACTCCCTTCAGCTTTTGAAGCTTACTAAGAATCTGCATTAAATGATCATTGTCTTTACAAAGAACTTTCAGGAAAATAGTATAATTTCCTGTAGTATAGTGGGCCTCCACTACTTCATTGATATCATGCAAAGACTTTACCACTTCCGGATAATGGCTTGGCTGATCCAGAAATACCCCGATGTAGGAAATCACTTTATATCCAATTTTCTTAGGGTTAAGAAATGATATTGAATTTTCAATAACTCCTGCATGTTCGAGTTTTTTGATTCTTTGATGCACCGCCGTTGTGGAAATTCCAACATTTTTTGAAATGTGGGCTAAAGAAGTTTTAGCATTGTCCATCAACATGTAGATGATTTCTTTGTCAATAGAATCTAAATGGTAGCTTGTGTTGCTCGAATTTTTCATTTTCTACTTTTTTATTATTTATGTTTTTTAATGTAAATTTTTAAATTTTACAAAAACCGGAAAGTGATCGCTATATCCTCCTAAATACCGTGTACCAGCATATGTTCGGAAAGGCCGTCCTTCAAAATTTCTGGTTCTGCTGCGGATTTTTTCAGAATTAAATATATGGGCATCCTGAAAAGCCAGCGTCTTATTATCAAGCAAAGATCTTGACATAATGATCTGATCATACAGCAATCCAGATTTATAATGAAAAGTAGAATAATTTCTTGTAGAAAACAATTGTTGAAAAGGGTTCATTAAAACCTTCTCATGGTCATTGTCATAGAGAATCTGTACTAAATTTTCATCATCCGGGTTTTCGTTAAAATCACCACACAATATAACATGCTCTTTATCAGCATTTATAATTTTCATAATCCGTTGCCGTACTTCATTCAATATAAAGGCTCTTTTAGGTTTATTGATATCTTTTTCGCGCTTAGAGGGAAGATGGGCGATAAAGACATTAATAATTTCCCCTTTATATTTAATTTTTGAAAAAAGTACGTCTCGGGTTGTGTCGTAATTTTCTGTGTTTTTATTTACTATTTCAAAAAAGAAAGTAATGGTTTCCGAATCTATTACCTCTACTTTATTTTTATCATATAACATGGCTACATCCACTTTTCTTTCGTCCATAGAATTGTAATGTACAATTCCGTATTCCGAATTAAAGGGCTCCATTTCTACTAGATCTTCCAAAACTTTCCTTCCGGAAACTTCAGATAATCCTATTACAAATGGTAATACTTCATTATCCTCCTTCATCAACTGAAATACATGAGAGATTTTGAAAAGTTTATTTCTATATCTCTTTTCATCCCAATTCCTTAATCCTGACCGGGTAGGATCTAATTTGTGGACAGGTTTCGGATCGGGTAAAAATAAATTTTCAACATTATAAAAAGAGAACAGCTCCATCTACACTAATTTCTATACTTTTAATTTATTATGTCCTTTTTACTTTAAGATGTAAATTTATTATTTTTTTTCAAATTTTCGTGATTTACCTATAAAACAGTAAATCAATTTCCAATAAAAAACAATTCAAATATAGTAAAAAATACTAATGAAATAAGTCATTGTGAATTAATTTTTCAACCATCCCGCAGTTTCGATATATTAATCAAAATTGAGACAATATACAAAATATGGAATAATAGAAATAAATTTTCAATTTAAAATCAGAAACATTAATATTTTTCACACTTATTAAAATTACAACAAATATTATTCCATTTATCTATAATAAATGGAATTAAATATTGAAGCAAAAATTAGATCATTTCTGACAATTTTCGTTTACAGTAAATCGGGGCGTTTTTCTTTTGTAATTCTTACAGCTTCATCATGACGCCATTCTTCAATTTTTCCGAAATTTCCACTCAATAGGATTTTAGGGACATCCAGACCTTTATAACTTTCAGGTCTAGTATAAATGGGTGGTGAAAGAAGATCATCCTGAAAACTGTCTGTTAAGGCGCTTTGTTCATCATTCAAAACTCCGGGAAGCAATCTGATAATTGAGTCTGCCAAAACACAGGCAGCCAATTCTCCTCCTGTAAGAACGTAATCTCCAATTGAAATTTCTTTGGTGATATGAAGATCTCTTACCCTTTGGTCTATTCCTTTGTAATGCCCGCAAAGAAAAATTAAATTATCTTTGATAGACAATGAATTGGCTATTTTTTGGTTTAAAGTTATCCCATCCGGAGTCAGATAGATCACTTCATCATAATTTCTTTGAGATTTAAGCTCCGATATACATTTATCCAATGGCTCAACCATCATTACCATTCCTGCTCCGCCTCCGTAAGGCTCATCATCAATTTGTCTGTGCTTATTGATTGCCCAGTCTCTCAGATGATGAAAATGTACTTCTACCAGCCCTTTATCCATTGCTCTTTTCAAAATAGAAGTCTGGAACGGACTCTCCATCAATTCCGGAAGTACGCTTATTATGTCAATTCTCATTGTAATGTTCCGTTTTTCTTAGTAGGTATAATAATTAATCTTAAAGAAGAATCTTTGTTGATATAGCTCCACATCCAGTTGAAGAATATGGCCAGCTTATTTCGAACGCTCAAAATTAGCATTAAATGGAGAAACATCCAGAAATACCATGCCAGAAATCCCTGAAATTTTATAAACGGCAGATCTACAACCGCTCTGTGCTTCCCAATAGTCGCTAATGAGCCTTTATCATCATATTCATATTCTTTCCATTCTTCATGGCTTTTCTTTAATAGATTTTTACCTAAATTTTTTGCCTGATTAATGGCTACATTGGCTACCTGAGGATGTCCCTGTGGATATTTAGGGGTTTCCATATAGGCAATATCCCCGATAGCATAAATATTATCGTAACCTTTTATTTTATTATATCGATCTACAATATATCTGTTTCTTACTAATTTTTCTTCCGGAAAACCTCCTACAACATTTCCTGTAACTCCGGCTGCCCAGATCACATTATTGGATGGAATTTCTTTTCCACTTTTCAAATGAACTTTATCTCCGTCATAATCCGTTACCACTTCCCCACTCATAAAAGTGACTCCTAAGTCTTTAAGATATTTCTCAGATTTATCCTGTGCTTCGCTACTCATTACAGCCAATGGCTTCTCGGTAGAACTTACCAGAATAATCTTCAGATGATCAAAGTTCATATAAGGATAATCTCTTGGAAGGATGTCTTTTTTCATTTCAGCAAAAGCTCCTGCCAGTTCTACTCCTGTAGGACCGCTTCCAACGATAACAATATTCCAGTTTCCGTCATCGCTTCGGCTTTTTTCAATAATCAGTTTTTCAAAGGTCATCAAAACATGATTTCTGATACTGATGGCTTCCTGGGTATTTTTCATTCCGAAAGCTTTTCCTTCCAATTCTTTGTTTCCGAAAAAATTAGTTTTACAGCCCGTTGCAATGATGAGTTTATCATAGGTAAATTCTGCTTCGTCTGTAATAACTTTATGATTGGCAGGATCTATTTCTTTGACTTCCGTCATACGGAACTGTGTGTTTCTGGACTGCTGAAAAATCTTTCTGAAGGGAAAGGAAATGTTGGAAGGTTCTATCCTCCCTGAGGCTACCTGATAAAAAAGCGGCTGAAACATATGGTGGTTCATCCGATCCAGAACAATGACCTTTTTGTTCTTGTTATTCAATGTTTTTGCAAGCTGCAGCCCCGCAAATCCTCCTCCAATAATGATGATTTTTTCGCGTGTTTCCATAATACACAAATTTACTGATTTTATTTTAGCATTTAGCAGTGAAAAAAGTTAGTTTTGCAAAACTTTATGACACCAAAAAAGTACACCAAAAAAACTGCCAAACAGGTCCATAAATCGAGACGGAAGAAGTATTTTTTCCGAAGATGGGTGATATTGGCTATTTTAACGATCGCATTGGTAGGAACAGGGCTTTATTTAAGACAGTCTATCAGTTATTACTATGCCTTGTACTTTAATAAATTTAAGCATAAAAAGCTTCATAACAGTGAAAAAGAAGCAGCAAGAATTCAGAGAATATTAGCCAGCAACCTTGATAAAACCTATGGCTTTGATGTTTCTCATTATCAAAACCGGGAAGATATCAAATGGGACAGTCTCAGCATCGGAAATAAAACGATTCCGCTAGAATTTGTTGTCATGCGTGCAACAATGGGAAACCGAAGTGCCGATAAACATTTTGACGAATTCTGGGAAAGTGCTAAAAAACATGATCTTATCCGTGGTGCCTACCATTTTTACAGAGCCGATGAAGATCCTGTAATCCAGGCTAATAATTTTTTAGAGAATGTAAAACTTGAAAGCGGAGATCTTCCCCCGATTCTCGATATTGAAAAAATCCCAAAGCGCAAAACCAATAAAAAGCTCATTGAAGATCTGAAAGTATGGTGTAAAATTGTAGAAGATGCTTATGGTGAAAAGCCGATTATCTACACCTACTATCATTATTATAAAGATTTTCTGAAAGGCGAGTTTGAAGGTTATCCTTTATGGCTGGCCAATTACAATGATGTTCCGTCTCCTTCGCCGGATGATGAGTGGGATTTCTGGCAGTTTACAGAAAACGGAATTGTTCATGGTATCAACGCTAAAGTGGATCTTGATATTTACAATGGTAATTCGTGGTCTTTGAAAAGACTGACACTGGATTAAAAAATGAAAGGAAGCTAGAAGCAGGAAGCTGGGAGTTGATAAAATTTCATTGATCCCGCTTTCAACATTACCTGACTGATATAACTTCCATTTCCCTACTTCCATCCAGCCTTTATTTAATTACTTTTTCCTAAAAAATTCAGAATATCTGTATTGAGTTGATCTGCATTTTCAAAAGGAATCATATGGGTGGCATTGCTGTAGATTTTAAGTTCGGCATTAGGTATCTCTTTAGCAATAAGTTCGGTATGCTCCTTTTTAATAACATCTTTATCACCAGCAATAACCAATACTTTACTTCCAATTTTATTTAAATCTTTCTTCGCAATGCGCGGCTGTGTCAGCATAATTTTCAAAAGCCTTTGTTCATTAAACTTTTCAGGGTTTTTCAGTTCTTTCATCACCAGCATTTTATTTTCAAAATGATCAGTAAGTCTGTCATCCACTCCATCAGGAAATGCATTGGCTCCAATTACAATGAGTTTATTCAGTTTTTCAGGATATTTCAGGGCAAATTCCAGTCCGGTATTTCCACCATCACTCCAGCCTGCGATATTTACTTTATTGAGCTTTAATTGATCTGTAACTGCTTTTACATCATCAGCAAACATTTTATAAGTAAAATCCTTTTTAGAAGAATCTATACTTTTTCCTTGGCCTCTTGTATCTATAGCAATTACTTTATACTGCTTAGATAAAACAGGAATCTGCTGATAAAAATCTTTAATACTTCCGGAATTGCCATGAAGCAGAATCAATGGTTCTCCTTCACCATAGACCTCATAATAAAGGTTCGTATCCTGAAGTTTCAGATAGTTTCCCACCGCTTTATTCTGACCATACACAGTTTGCTCAGATTCCTGTATATATTTTGATACATCAGGCATCATTGCTTCTGCGCTATCATCTGCAAAACCGTTTTCATCATCCGTATTTTTGTCTCCGTTTTTATCCATTTTCACATCGATATTAATGGCAGGTGCGGCAAGAGTCATTTTTGTCCACTCTCCGTAAAATTTCCTTATAAATCCTGTTTTGAACAATGCTGCACTTATATTGACTCTCCCTTCAAATTCTTTTAAAAACTGAATTCCTATAAAAAATTTTCCATGAACCCAGATATTACGATCATTAACATCCAATGTATAAGTTCCATCTTTAATCATATCGCTGGTAAGTTCAACAGTAATTTCCTCATCAAGAATATTCTTATCCGGAAAACCATCTTTTTCACTATAAATAGTATACCGCATAACGACAGGCTTATCTGAGGTATAGCTGGCAATATTCAGGTTAATATTCTTAATCTTTGATTTCTTTTTAGCATTAAAAGCCAATGCAGTTTCACCAAGAAAATCTTCTTTTCTGAGGTGTGGATTTACAGAGTACATAACACTTTTTGTCTTGGTATTGACTCCCCAGTTTTTATCAACAAGTTTCTTAGGCTTAATGGTAATCTCTTTAATATTTTTAGTTTTCTCTGTTAAAAATATTTTTTGCTGATCATTTTTTTTAAAATTCTGTATCGTTTCCTGGTAAGGGTCAAATCCTGGTACTTCTATTTTTATTTTCTGCTGAGGATCCATATTGGAAAGATCAATTGAAAAATTTCCTTTTTCATCAGAGATCGTTCCAATTGATTTTTTTTCAATTCCAATTTTTACATAAGGAATTGGATGGTTTTCATTTTTAGAAATGATGGTTCCGGAAATAGTCTGCCCATGAAAGGCTGAAGCTGTCAAAAGGAAAAATAAAGTATGAGATATTTTCATGTTAAAAGTTTGACGCAAACTTATTTATTTTAAACAGTCCGCTATCCCAATACTTTATTAAAATTATTCTCCCTTTAGTTAAAGTTGTTTTAAATATTTCCTAATTATAAATTTTTCCTACTTAAAGGATATTCATAATTTCTTCCCATGAATGAACTCTTTCGTAAGTTTCATTTTCTATCAGTTCATTATGAGGTTGGGTAAATATCAATCTCTGCCCTGAAAAATGATCTAAATTTTTTGGATAATCATCTATCATAACATCTCCGGCAACCACTTTTTTACTTCCGCAAAGAACAATCTGTTCCCAGGTAATGAATGGGAAATGCTCTGCCAGCCAATCATATTTTTCTCTTAAGCTGTTCGGAAACTCCATTCCGGCCGAGACAATATAGAGTTCATATTTATTATTCAGATACTCCATTGCCTCACGGCTTCCTTTCATTAAAGGTAAGGTTCTGAAAAAACCTACTTCATTTACATGTTTTTTTCCGTTAGGGAAAGATTCTATTTCAGGTTTACCAGCCAAATCACTGATTTCAATTTCTCTTCCTGTATCTCTTTTTTCAAATTGTACCAGCTGATGATATACATCCGCCATTACCCCGTCCATGTCGACAATTACTTTTTTCATTGATTCAATCAGGTTTTTGTATTATTTATTACTATTTTAAACTGTATATTGTATTGTTTCTGATCAAATTTACTGATTAGTTTTTGCAGACATGGGACACAGTCTATTAAAAAATCATAAATATTCATTTTTATAAGAGGCGTTCCGGAAAGTTTTATGGCTACATTTTCGTATTTTTGCGGCTTAGTTCAAAATTAAAATCAAACTATTAATTCCCAATGAATTACGTTTCTGCAGAAAATCTTACCAAATCTTACGGCATCAAAGTTTTGTTTAAAGACATTTCTTTTCATATTAATGAAGGAGATAAAATAGCTATTGTTGCCAAAAACGGAAGTGGAAAATCTACCCTTCTGAAAATATTAATGGGTAAGGAAATTGCAGACAGCGGAACTGTGATTATCAACAAAGATATCCAGGTAGTATTATTTGACCAGGAAATTGATTATAATCCTAAGCTGAGCATTGAGGAATTTATGATGACCCTTGATTCTGAGCCTATCCTGGCCCTTAAAAACTATCATAAATCGCTTCATTCTACAGACAATGATTTTATTGAGAAAGCATTGGCTGATATGGAAGTTCATAAAGCCTGGGATCTGGAAAATGAAATGAAACAGATTCTTTCCCAGCTTAAAATCACTGATCTGGATGCTAAAATGGGCACTCTTTCCGGAGGGCAGATCAAGCGTGTAGCGTTGGCTAAACTTTTAACAGAAACAAGAGCCGAGCACAGACATACACTTCTTATCATGGACGAACCTACCAACCACCTTGATGTGGATATGGTAGAATGGCTTGAAAATTATCTGAACAAAGCAAAAATTACTTTATTGCTTGTCACCCACGACCGATATTTTCTTGACAGTGTTTGTGACATTATCTGGGAAATGGAGGATCAGAATCTGTATGTTCATAACGGTTCTTATGCTACTTACCTTGAGAACAAAATGATTCGTGAGGAAAATCTTAATGCTACAATTGACAAGGCCAATAACCTTTACAGAAAGGAACTGGAATGGATGCGAAGACAGCCAAAAGCCAGAACAACAAAATCAAAAAGCAGAATTGATGCTTTCTATGAAACTGAAAAGGTAGCCAAAATCGATACCAGAAAAGACGGGCTTGAGCTGGATTTTGAAATGAAACGTTTGGGAAATAAAATTCTTGAACTTAAACATATTGATAAGAGTTTTGGACCTAAAGTTTTATTAAAAGATTTCAGCTACCAGTTTCAACGTGGAGAAAAAGTGGGAATCATTGGAAAGAACGGTGCAGGAAAATCTACCCTGCTTAATATTATTCAAGGTTTTGAAAAAGCTGATAAAGGAGAAATCGAAACTGGAGAAACTATTTCTTTCGGTTATTTCTCACAAAAAGGTCTTACTTATAAAGAAGATGAGCGTGTCATCGATTTTATCAAGGAAATTGCAGAATTTTATCCTTTGGCAAATGGAAAAAGTTTATCTGCATCACAGTTCTTAAGATTGTTCTTATTTGACGATCAGACGCAGTATTCTCCTATCTCTAAACTTTCAGGTGGTGAAAAAAGAAGACTTCACCTGATGTATATCTTGTATCAGAATCCTAACTTCCTGATTTTTGATGAGCCTACCAATGACCTGGATCTTCCTACATTGACGGTTTTAGAAAATTTCCTTCAGCAATTTCAGGGATCTTTGATTATCGTTTCCCACGACAGGTATTTCATGGACAGAATTGTAGATCATGTACTGGCTTTTGAAGGAAACGGAAAAATCAGAGACTTTGTAGGGAACTTCTCAGAATACAGAGAAGCCAGGAGCCGTGAAGAAGCATTAGAAAAAAATGCAGCGGTAAAACCTGAGCCTGTAAAAGAAATTGTTTCTTCAACCGAGAATATTCAGTCTTCGAATTCTAAAAGAAAACTCACTTTTAAAGAGCAAAGAGAACTGGAAACGATTGAAAAAGAAATTCCTGAACTGGAAGAACAGCGTACTAAAATTCTGGATAAGCTCAATAACGAAGCTGACTACGAAAAGATAGCCACACTTTCTTCAGAACTGGAAAGCGTTTCAGAAAAACTGGAGAACCATGAAATGAGATGGCTGGAACTTCAGGAAATTCTTTAATAATGATGAATTAAAAATTATGAATTATGAATGAATTCAAGGTTCAAAGTTTAAAGTTCAAGGTTGATAGCAGTCGTGATCAGCAGTTTCCAACTCGTTTACACTCAAACTCTAAAACGCTCTGACTCATTCATAATTCATCATTCATAATTTATAATTCAATTATTCTTTCTTCTTTTGCACTTTCAAGAGAAGCATCTATGATTTTCATATTCTGAATAACTTCTTTTCCGGGAGATGGTAAAGCATATCCAAAAACGATGTGTTCATAAATCTGCTGATAATAATTCATATAGTTTCCGGCCTCACTGGAGATAAGAATTCTTTCTGTTTCGGAATCATCATTCAGAAAGTTTAAAATTCCGTCCGGCTCTTTTAAAGGCTGCGTCCATTCTTTACCATATTCAGGAATAGCGCCTGCTACCAGTTCATTTTCCTGATTATCGGTTCTTTCCTGCAAGAAAGTTCCTCTGTTTCCATGAATTGTATAAGCATAGTGACCTTCTTTACTGAAAACAGACGATTTCAGTCTCACTCTCAGATTATCTTTATAGAATAAGAGAATTTCAAAATAATCGTTAGCAAACTCAGTTCCTTTCATGGAAAACACATCTGCAAACAATTTTTCTGGGTATCCAAAATACTGCACTGCCTGATCTACAAGATGTGCTCCCAGATCGTGAAGTGATCCTGATCCCACCTGATCAGGACTTTCTTTATGCTGCTTTCCACTAGCTGTGGTACGGAATCTGTCAAAGCGGATTTCTGCTTCTTTAATATTGCCTAATTTCCCTTCAGTTAAAACTTTTTGAACTTGCAAAAAATCACGGTCGAATCTTCTGTTTTGATATACGCTTAAAAACAATCCTTTTTCTTCTGCCAACTGTACCAGCTCTTCTGCTTCAGAAACATTTACTGTAAAGGGTTTTTCCACAACAATATTTTTTCCTGCTTCCAGTGCTTTTTTGGCATATTCATAATGGGTCTGAACCGGAGTATTGATAATCACCAGCTCTACATCAGCATGCTGAAGCATTTCTTCCACGGAGCGGTAGATTGTTGCTTCCGGATACTTTTCCTTCGATTCTTCCTTGCTTCTTTCCACCACAGCAGACATAAAAAATCCCGGATGTTCTTTTAAGAAGGGAGCATGGAATACTTTTCCACTCATTCCAAAGGCACAAAGCCCTGCTTTTACCAATTGCATATTATAATTTTTAACAAATATATTCATAAAAATTTCTCTATCCTTTGGTCTAAAGGAGCTATAGAAATAATCCATCTCATCAACTCTAAGAATATGATTTAAATCATAAAATTATTTTTATCTATTCTAAACAAATACTTACATTTGCGCCTTATTTAAAACTGTTCTACATAAAAATAAAATGAAAAGACAACTACTTTCTTTAGGTCTTCTATTGATCGCTGTTTCAGCAAGTTCTCAGATGAAAAATGCGGAAGCAGACACCATCAGAACTCAGACGATTGAGGATATTAATCTTCACAAAACAGGAAATCCTAACCAGGCGAGGCCATTATCAACAAAATCAAATCTGACGGTAATGGAAAACCCTCAGCCCATTGCTATTGTTACTCACGAAATCATTGAGCAGCAACAGGCAAAGCAACTGAGTGATGTTCTTCAGAATGTAAACGGAATGTATGTTACTTCATCCAGAGGAAATTCTCAGGACAGCTTCGGGGGACGTGGTTTCATTTTAGGAAATGATAATATCTTCAAAAACGGAACAAGAGTAAACAGTGGAGTTTTTCCTGAAGTAAGTGGTCTGGAAAGAGTTGAAGTTTTAAAAGGGGCAAATGCCATGTTATTTGGTAATGCAGCAGCAGGTGGTATCATCAACATGATTACAAAGAAACCTAAATTCAATTTTGGTGGAAGTATCGGATTAAATGGCGGAAGCTGGAATTCTTACAAACCAACTGTTGATATTTACGGCCCTTTATCAAAGAATATTGCTTTCAGAGTAAATGGAGCTTACGAATATGCAGAAAGTTTCAGAGATGTGGTAGAATCAGAAAAATACTATTTCAATCCTTCATTCCTTTTCAATTTAAGTCCAAAATCGCAATTGATTGTGGAAGCAGATTATCTTAAGAATAATTTCACTCCTGATTTCGGTCTTGGATCCATCACCAATCCTGATGGAAGTTATAAAATCAATGATCTTCTACCTAAAAATGCTTTCTTAGGAGCGGACTGGCAATATCAAAATGTAGAACAAGTTTCTACCAATGTAACTTTTAATCACCAATTTACTGATAAGTGGTCATTAAATGCTGTAGCTTCTTATCAGAACTATACTAAAGACTATTACTCTACTGAAAGAGTGCAATGGGGATATGAAAAGAACACAAACCGTCTTTTCTGGCAAAGACCTTTAAATAAAACATTTAACGAGCAAAATTACACTTCATTACAAGTTAATATTAATGGAGAGTTCAATACCGGAAAAATCAATCATAAGGTTTTAATTGGTACTGATGGAGACTATGGTGTTCAAAATAACTATACTTACACCAATCCAACAGTTTATGGGACTAACGGCAATACAGCTACCATTAATAATAACCTTTACTTAGATGATTCATCAACTTGGGCTAGTGGAAAAATGCCTGACGCATCCTTAAAAGATAGAACAAGAATCCCTACACAAAGATTGGGTATATATATTCAGGATTTCATAAGCCTTACCAAGCAACTTAAAGTAATTGCTGGTTTAAGATGGTCTTATTTGGAAACAATGACCAATACTAAAAATACATTTTCAAATGACCTTGGAGATGTTGATCAAAAAAATACAGCAATATCTGACAGAGCATTTTCACCAAAAGCTGGTTTAGTATATATGCCAAACGATAACCTTTCCGTATTTGCAACCTATACCAACTCTTTTGCTCAGAATACAGGAAAAGATATTTATGAACAAGCGTTAAAACCTACTACAATTGATCAATATGAAGCAGGAGTAAAAAAGAATTTCTGGAATAATGCTTTAGCTGTAAACCTGACAGCCTATCAAATTGTTTACAATAATTATTATCAAACCGCGCCTCAATTAGCAAATGGGCAGGCGAATTCAGATTCATTCTATAAAGAATTCGCAGGAAAAATGAGAAGCCGTGGTGTTGAGTTGGATATTACAGGAAATCCAACAGAAAATTTATCAATTATCGGTGGATTCTCTTATAACAACTCTGTATATCTCGATACACCAGACGGTTTTGGATATGTTGAGAAACAAAGATTAGTTAGAACACCAGCTACAACAGCAAACGCTTCTGTATTTTATAAATTTACGCGTTATGCAAAAGGACTTAAAATAGGTGCAGGTGCATATTTCATCGGTGACAGATTAGCAGGATGGAATGATACAAAAAATGGTTCTACAGGATTGGGTGCAAGAAACGGGATCAGCAGATCATTTGCTTTAAAAGATTACACCACCGTAATGGTTTCTGTAGGATATGAGTGGAAAAAATTCTCTATCCAAGGAAAAGTGGGTAACCTGTTTAATGTCGAAAACTACAATGTTCACGAGAATTATTCAGTGAATCCTATTACTCCTAGAAATTACTATTTCACATTGACATATAGACTCTAGAATTCTTTATATAATAATTCTTTCATTAAAAGTGGAAATTGCATTTTTGCAGTTTCCACTTTTGAAATTTTAAACAAAAACAAAACAATAAGATATGGATAAGATTAAAGACACAAGAAGTTTCATGAGAATTACTCACCGTTATCTGGGATATTTTCTTGCCGGAATTATGGCTGTATATTCCCTAAGTGGAATTCTTCTGGTGTACAGAGACACAGACTTTCTGAAAAGCGAAAAGAAATATGAAAAAAACATTGCAGCCAATCTTTCAGAGAAAGAATTAAAAAAAGAACTGAAGATGAAAGGCCTGGAAGTGGAAAAAACGGAAGGAAGTGTTCTTTATTTTAAACAGGGAACTTATGACAGTGCCACAGGAAAAGCTAAATACACTAAAAAGGAACTGCCTTTCGTATTGGATAAAATGGTTTCTCTACACAAATCGCAATCCAAAGACGCCATCTCTCCGCTAAGTGTATTCTTTGGAGTTTCCCTTTTCTTTTTTGTTATCTCAAGTTTCTGGATGTTTAATCCAAAGACCAAAGCATTCAAACGCGGAATCAAGTTTACTATTGCTGGACTAATCATTTCCGTGATTCTTTTATTTATTTAAAAAATCAGAACCGGAAGAAAAAAATAAACATTTTATATAATTAATGATATACCAGCTGATTTTATCATTTTATTCTTAAATCACTCATTTTATTTTCTTTATCATGATAATATATAGAGTGAATAGGTTAAAAAAATAAATTATATCTACCTGAAAATCTTAACGTTTCTTTAGAGAAATTACCTAAAATTAAGAGTCTGGCACATTTATTGTTTTTTCTATAATTCGTGAATAATAAACATTTAATTATTAAAATAATAAATTATGAAAAAACTTATTTTAACAGGAATATTAGCCGTAGCAGGCTTAACAGCAACTGCCAACGCTCAGATTCAAAAAGGTAATTGGATGGTAGGAAGTAGCATCGTAGCCAGTAATTTTGGTTTAAATACAGGCGGTGGATATAATATTTCACTACAGCCAAAAGCAGCTTATTTTATTCAAGACAATGTAGCAGTAGGAGGATATGTAGATTTAGGATTTAATAAAGTAACAAATGGATCCCCTACCAATTTTGTATATAAAGTTGGAGCTTTAGGAAGATATTATGTTTCTCCAGGGGAAAAAGGAGTAGATAACTTACTACACCATGGAAGATGGTTCTTCGAAGGTAATGTAGGTGTTGGAGGTACTTCTACTGAAGGATCTAACTCTACTACAGGTTTAGATTTTGGAGCAGGTCCTGGTTATTCATACTTCATTACACCAAATATCGGTGTTGAAGGTTTAGTAAAATATAATGGTGTTGCAGGATTTGGTAGCGAAGGATTAACTTCTACTTTAACTTTCAATGTAGGATTTAGCATTTATTTACCAACTTCTAAAGGTAAACAAATCATCAACGACGTTAAGTAATCACTGAAATACTTATAAAAAATGAAATCGCCCCGAAATTAAATTTCGGGGCGATTTTCGTACAAATTAAAACTAAACTATAAAAAATCAAATAAATCATGTATTCGGTTGTGGGGTATATCTTAAATACGGTTTTATTTCCGTTACCCCTTTTGGAAAAATTTCTCTGGCTTCTTCCGTAGAAATGGTAGGAGGTATAATAACATCTTCTCCATTTTCCCAGTTAACAGGAGTAGCCACCCTATAATTATCTACCAGCTGTAAAGAATCCAGCACTCTAAGGATCTCATCAAAATTTCTTCCTGTAGAGGCCGGATAGGTAATAATCAGTCTTACTTTTTTGGAAGGATCAATAATCAACAGAGAACGTACAGTAGCCGTAGCGGAAGCATTGGGATGAATAAAATCATACAGCTCAGAAACTTTTCTGTCTTTATCAGCAATAATGGGAAACTTCACAGTGGTATTCTGAGTTTCATTAATATCTTTCACCCAGTTTTGATGATCCTCTACTCCATCTACACTCAGAGCAATCACTTTTGTATTTCTGGCATCAAACTCAGATTGTAGTTTTGCCGTATATCCCAGTTCTGTAGTGCATACCGGCGTATAATCTGCAGGATGCGAAAACAGAATTCCCCAGGAATCTCCCAGATAATTATAAAAATTAATATCCCCTACGGATGACTCTGCCTGAAAGTTGGGTACTGTATCTCCTAATTTGATTGACATAATGTTTACTCTTTGTAGTCTACAAATTTAGTAGACTTTTTGGAACTGGCAAATTTTTTGATGAAAATTTATATATTTAACTAAAATTTTATCCATGGAGAAAACCGGATTAAGGTATGTAGATGTTGTTTATAAGGTATTGGAAAGTTGGTATGTAACTTTTGCAGCACTTACCCCAAAGCTGATTGTCGGAATTTTAGTATTTACATTCTTTCTTATCAGCAGTAAATATTTAAGCAAAGGAGCTGTAAAATTATTTCACAAATTTTTCCCGAAAAGTCAAAAAGAAAGTTCATTAGTAACTTTAATTAGCATATTCAGATTTCTGATCATGCTGATGGGTACATTTATTTCTCTTGAAATAATGGGGTTCAGTAACTTTCTTTGGAAATTTATCGGAAGTTTAGGAGTTGCAGGAGTTATTGCAGGGGTAGCACTGAAAGACCTTGTTTCGAGTATTTTTTCAGGAATGCTGATCGGAATCGATAAAGCATTTAAAGTAGGTGATTATATTACCATCGGTGCCCACTCCGGAACGGTACAGGAAATAGGTTTTTTAACTACAAAACTTCTTACGGATGACGGTAAGAAAGCCTACATTCCCAATCAGGTTGTCTTCAATGCTCCGTTTTATAATATTACCGCTTCCCCACAACGCAGGATTATTTTAAATTTTGAAATTCCCGCTGATGAAGATATCAGCAAAGCACAGAAAGGAATTCTTGATGTGATTAAAAACCTTGATAATGTGGATAAGTTAGATACTATAGAGGTAATCTTTACAGACCTTAAACAAGGGGCATTTAACCTGCAGGTGAAATTCTGGATAAAAGTAGGAGCCAACCTTGCTCAAATAAGAAGTAAGGCCTATTTAGGAATTAAAGAACGTTTTGATGTGGATAAAGTTCAGTTGGTAACGCCAACCAGTATCAGCATTACCAATGGGGAATCCCTTCCTCCAGAAAATCATGATAAATAAATGTTTTTATATTCTGGCTTACTGATCGAATTAGATCATGTATCATTTTATATTCAGCCCATTACCCTATAATTCTTATTTTTATGTAAAGATCTTAATCTATAAAACAATGCCATCACAATCCAATTCATTCCACCCTATTGAATCAAAAACTTCAAAAAGGCTTTCTTTATTGATAAAGGTGGTTGGCATAGCGTTTTTAATTATAACTCCTTTATCCATTATCATAATGGCTATATTGGCATTTAATGCAAAAGAAATCTCAGGAGAAATAAAAATTATTCTCATTGCCATTTTTATAGCAATCCTATGTTTTTGTGTCTGGATACTCTTTCAGAAAAACAAAAAAAATATGACCACTCATATTATTGTTGATGAAAAAGGAATTCACCATTACTGCAAGCGGAACATTGTATACTCCATAATCTATGCTGAGCTTCATCCCAATCCGGAAACTGATAAATATGATGTATTATTGACAGAGTATGATGAATCTGCTCCTGGTTTATGTATCTATTTCTTTGAGCCTGAAATAAAAAAAGTTGCCCGAAAGACTGTCAATTTAAATATTGACACCGTTATTACCAATGGAAATTTGTTACTCAAAAATTTTGTGAAAGGAATATTGATTTTCAGGCCGGATTTAAAAATTGCACCCAATGTTCTGGATCTTTACCGGCTGGAAGAATTCAGGAAATAAATCCCGTTAATTCAATGATTACCACTCAAAATAATAACAAAAAAACCGTTCCAAAAATGAAACGGTTTTCTTATTTATCTGAAAATTTTAGATTAAGCTAAAACTTCTTTTACTTTGTTTGCAGCTTCTTCTAAAGTAATTGCAGAGTGTACCGGAAGACCAGACTCGTCAATTAATTTTTTAGCTTCTACAGCGTTAGTTCCCTGTAATCTTACGATCAATGGAACCGGAAGGCTACCCATAGCTTTGTAAGCATCTACAACACCCTGAGCAACTCTGTCACATCTTACGATACCTCCGAAGATGTTGATCAAGATTGCTTTTACGTTTGGATCTCTTAAGATGATTCCGAAAGCAGTCTGTACTCTCTGAGCATCTGCAGTACCCCCTACGTCAAGGAAGTTTGCTGGGTTACCACCTGATAATTTGATGATATCCATAGTTGCCATTGCAAGACCAGCTCCGTTTACCATACAAGCAACGTTACCATCTAGTTTTACGAAGTTAAGCCCCGCTTCACCAGCTTCTACATCCATTGGATCTTCTTCTCTTGTATCTCTAAGCTCAGCTAAGTCTTTGTGACGGAACAATGAGTTGTCATCTAAAGTTACTTTAGCATCTACAGCGATAATCTTGTTATCAGAAGTTTTTAATACAGGGTTGATTTCGAAAAGAGAAGCATCAATTCCTGTATATGCATTGTAAAGAGATGAAATAAATTTCACAAATTCTTTGAATGCATTACCTTCAAGACCTAGGTTGAAAGCAATTTTTCTAGCCTGGAATCCTTGAAGACCGATTGCCGGGTCAATCAATTCGTTGTGGATCAAATGAGGAGTTACTTCTGCAACGTGCTCAATATCCATACCACCTTCAGTAGAATATACGATTGTATTTTTTCCTTCAGCTCTATCTAAAAGAATAGAAACATAAAATTCTTTAGTTTCAGATTCTCCAGGATAATAAACATCTTCTGCAACCAAAACAGAGTGTACTTTTTTACCTTCAGCAGAAGTTTGTGGAGTTACCAACTGCATTCCGATGATATTCTGAGCGTTTTCTTTAAGTTTATCCATGTTTGGAGAAAACTTAACACCCCCACCTTTACCACGACCACCTGCGTGAATCTGTGCTTTTACAACCCAAGCCTGTGCTCCGGTTTCAGCAGTCAATTTTTCAGCAGCTGCTACAGCTTCATCTACGTTGTTTGCAACGAAACCACGTTGGATAGCTACTCCATACTTTGATAAAATCTCTTTTGATTGATACTCGTGAAGATTCATATTATTTTTATTATTTTATTTTAATATTTAAAGGTTGACAAATTTACTAAAAAGACACGGAAGTTCAAGTTTATTGACTTAAAATTTAAAGTCTGATCGACTTGATTTTTAACATATCATTCTATTTCCCCTATTCTTCCGACAATTTCTCAGACTGAGATCCGATAAACGGAATTTTTGGAGCCAAAAAATATCCGGTAAGGCTGGCAAATAAAATAGGTACAAAATAGGTAAATCCTGTAAGTGTTCCCAAAATAATTGTTGTACTCATCGGTGTCCTTGTCACACAGGCATTGATTGCAGCCATACAGCTTACGATAGCTAAAGTAGTATCAACATTTGGAAACAAATTATGGATAATCAGTCCTAATGTTGTTCCTACAAAAAACAAGGGAATGATAAATCCTCCTCTCCATCCGGAAGTCACCGTAATGGCAATGGCCAATATTTTAAAAATAAGAATCAGAATTAAAAAATTCAGTCCGAAGTTTCCTCCGATCAGCTGATTGATCTCGTTGTGCCCAAAGTATCTTGTAATGGGAAAATTATAGGCAATGATTCCTAAAATAATCCCACCTACTAATGTTTTAATGTAAATCGGAAATTTTCTGTACTCAAAAACCTTTTTGAAAAATTTGACTACAAAAATAAAGATCCATCCGAAAAGAGTTCCTACAATTCCGAACAATGTAGCATAAAGAAAATCATACACTCCGGTATAATGATATGCTTTCAGATCCCAGGTTGCTCCAATTCCCAAATGGATAATCAAAGCAAACATCAGGTAACTGAAACAACTTGCTACCAGTGCCGGAATAATAGCTTTGTAATATTCTACCGCATGTTTATGATGCAAAATTTCCAAAGAAAAAAGACTTCCTCCAAGCGGAGCACCGAATAACGCTGTAAAACCGGAAGCCATACCGGCAATGCTCAAAGACCGCAACTCTTCCCCTTTCAGTCTGAAAATTTTTCCAAGCCAGGTTCCTGTAGATCCGGTGACCTGTACCAAAGGAGCTTCAGGACCTAAACTTCCTCCTGATGCTACACAGAAAAGAGAAGAAAGGATCATCGAAGGATTATTCTTCGGTTCCAGTTTTCCTTTATTGAATCTGATATTATTAACAATCAGATGAATTTCTCCCGGATCTCCGATAAAATGAATTACCAGTCCGGCCAGCAGTCCGCAAACTGCCATGGTTGGAATGACCTGCCAACCCTGAAATTTGGCTAAGAACTCTGTGAAATGTTCCAGTACAATCCAATATCCTCCGGCAATGATGCCGCCTACAAGGCCTGTAACAGCCCACATAAAAAAAGTGCGGCTGAACACAAACGGGTTGAATCTGATAGGTTGATCTAAGAGATTGAATGTTCGTATTAACCGTCTCCTTCTATTGATTTTCATTCTTAAATTCTGTTTTTAGCAAAATATAAGATCAACATTCCCCAGCTTAAGATCATCATCAGACCTCCAAGCGGAGTGATAGGGCCTAAGAATTTAAGATTCATCCCAAGATAATCCTGCATGCTCAGAAAGTAGATGCTTACTGAGAATAAAAGAGTTCCTGCAATCATTAAAATGGAAGTCCATTTCTCAGCAGATGTTTCGAATTTTAAAATATATCCGATGATCAGCAGGAAAAAAGCTGCATACATCTGATATCTTACGCCTGTTTCAAAACTTTCCAGCCTTTCCACAGCTAATATTTTCTTTAAAGCGTGCGCTCCGAATGCACCTAAGATTACAGAAACCATTCCGTAAACTGCTCCAAAAACTAAAGTAATTGTTTTCATTTTATAACTCGTCTAATTCTAGGGTTAAATATTTTTTTGTTTTATAATCCTGCCAGGTTCCCATAATTTTCCTGCCTTGCAGATCCGCTTCCACCAAGGCTTTGAAAATCCACTGGTTGGTTTCTTCGCTGTAATAATCGTTTTCTATAATGGAGATATGATTACCTTTTATCTTTCCGTTCCACTCAATCAGCTTTTTATTTTTATCATACCAGTATTTTGCAGAAAAAGAACCATCGTCATATACTTCACTGATCAAAACAGTAATGGAATACTTTCCATCGATCTTTCCCTTATACAATTTATTAGTAAGACTGGTTATCTCTGTTTTTTCAGATCCGGAAATTAAATTTTTCGCGTAAGGACTCCAATGTTTTTCCAGCTCTTTGTAGGAAAATTCTATTTCATGACTTCCAAGCTCATCCAAAGCTCTCATGGCATGATTAGAACATCTTCCGGCAACAAAAGTCAGTTTATCTTTTCCAAAGAAATACCTGATCCCTTCTAAAGTATGTTCCGTAAAACAGTCTTCATACATAGCAATCTGATCCTGAGTCTCCTCTTCAGGATTTTTCTCAGATTTCAGTGTAACAAGAAAATCAGAAATCCTTTTCTTTACTCTTTTCTGAATAATCCCCTCAACAGTCTTCACTGAGCTGGGTTGAAATAAATCTTTGGCATTGATAAAGTTTCCTGTTCTCAAATCAAAATTCTTCCAGATCAAAAAACCTTCCGGATAAGCACCTGAAGCTTCACCATCTATGGCAATACTCAGAATATTCTTGGGAGTTTCAATCTTATCCCAACTATAAAAATAAAGATAGTTGGAATAGGAATTGGTTGCTGTAGAAGCCAGTTTAAAAGGATTACCACCAGATCCGGGGACATATTCCAGCTGATCCACCTGCAAAAATGTATTGATTTTATTTTCTACCCGAGGATTTTCATAATAAGAAACAACCGGAAAAACGGTATCTTCAGTTTTCGGCTGCAGATTACTTATTTTCACTTTTTGCTGTTGTGAAAAACTTAATCCGGAAATCAGTAAGAAAAATACAATACCCTTTTTCACTATTTTGATTTTAAGTACATTAAAATGAACTTGGCCACCAATGTAGAAATCCCCAGTATGATAAACATATTGGCAAATCTCTTGGAGCTTCTAAAACCTTCATGGTTTGTTTTCTTCAGAAAAAATCCAAAAATAAGGAATATAATGGGCAAAATGATCTGTAACATTAGTTTCCTCTCATTCTGTTAAACTCGTTGATCACCTCATGGTGGCTCACCGTCTTATCTTTAAAATACGTTACAAAGTGCTGCTTTTCTTCTTCGGTAGCTCCCAATTGGTTCAGAATATTCAATAAGTGCATTTTCATATGTCCTTTCTGAATTCCTGTGGTTACCAGAGAACGTAAAGCACCAAAGTTTTGTGCAAGGCCAGAAACGGCAAGAATACTCATCAACTCCTGAGCAGAAGGTTTTCCAAGAAGTGCCAGAGAGAATTTTACCAGAGGGTGAAGGTTCGTAAGCCCTCCTACGACTCCTACAGAAATAGGAAGATCAATCCAGAATCTGAAAACACCGTTATCTGTTGTACAGTGAGTCAAAGATCTGTATTGTCCGTCCCTTGCAGCATATGCATGTGCACAGGCTTCTGTAGCTCGGAAATCATTTCCGGTAGCGATTACAACAGCATCTACTCCGTTCATTACTCCTTTATTATGAGTGGTTGCGCGGTAAGGTTCAATTTCTGCAATGGTAACAGCCTGTTTGAATTTAGCGGCAAATTCTTCAGGAGAAATTCCACTGTCGTCTTTTAAATCTTCCATTTTACATGAAACCTCAGCTCTTACGATACAGTCAGGGGTAAAGTTGGAAAGAATATTCATTACAATTTGTAGTGAATTCTTTTCTTCCTGAGTAAAATCTTCGCTGGTAGCAACTTCCTGCCTCAATGTTTTTCCAAACTGCTCAAGACAAGAATTGATAAAGTTCGCTCCCATTGAATCCACAGTATCAAAGCTTGCTTTAAGCTGGTAATAATTCGGCATTTCTGCTGTTTTATCCACCAGGCTGATATTTAAAATACCTCCACCACGTTTTCTCATGTTGGATGTAATATCTTCCGTTGTTTCGAATAATTTTTTCTTTAAACTGAAATTAAAGAAATGTAATAATTTGTGAGGTTCTACATTAAAAATAAAGTGGGTATGTCCCAACTTTTCTGTATTGATAATGGTTGTTTTAAATCCCCCTTTGTCGATCCAGAATTTGGCAGCTTTGGAAGCAGCAGCTACTACTGAACTTTCTTCAACAGCCATTGGAAGAGCCAATAGTTTTCCATCGATTAAAAAGTTCGGAGCAATTCCGTACGGCATATAAAAATTGGAGATGGTATTTTCAGAAAACTCTTCATGAAGTTTCTGAAGATCTGCATCATCGTTCCAATACTGTTTTAATATATTTTGATATTCCTGGTTTCCTTCAAGATATTCGTTTACGAGCCATTCGATTTTCCCCTGCTTTGGAAGCTTGGAAAAACCTTCGATTGGTTTATGATTCATGATATAAACTTTAATGAGCCGTAAATATAATGATTTTGAGACTCTTTTTTGTTGATAACTTCTATGAAAAAAGATTGACTTTTATCAATTTTGGAACTAAATTTGAACAAAATTAAAATACTTTTTTGATACAAAACAGATCAATTGTTTTAAAATATGAATTTTGACCGACTTAAAGAAAAGCTTGAAATCCTTGCTGATGCAGCGAAATATGATGTTTCCTGTTCATCAAGCGGAGGCACGAGAAAAAATAAAAAAGGAGCTTTAGGAGACAGTTCCGCAAGCGGGATTTGTCATACCTATACAGAAGACGGCAGATGTGTTTCTTTGCTTAAAATTTTATTGACTAATCATTGTATTTATGATTGTGCTTACTGTGTTTCCAGAAGTTCCAATGATATCAAAAGAGCAGCATTTACGGTAGAAGAAGTGGTAGATCTTACCATCAATTTTTATCGAAGGAATTATATTGAAGGGTTATTTCTGAGTTCAGGAATTTTCAAAAACGCCGATACTACGATGGAAAGGCTTGTAAGAGTTGCCAAAAAGTTACGTCTGGAAGAAAACTTTAACGGGTATATTCATTTGAAATCTATTCCCGGGGCAAGTGATGATCTGATGCAGGAAGCTGCGTTGTATGCAGACCGGTTATCCGTAAATATCGAAATTCCTACAGAAAGCGGATTAAAATTGCTGGCCCCTGAAAAAAACAGACAGGATATGATCAGTCCGATGCGGTATATCCAAAAAGGAATTATTCAATATAAGGATGAAAAGAAAGTTCTGAAAAAAGTTCCCAAGTTTGCTCCGGCAGGACAATCTACACAGATGATTGTGGGAGCAACCAATGAAAACGACCTGCAGATCATTAAAGTTGCTGATCATTTTTATAAAAACTTTAATTTGAAAAGAGTCTACTACTCCGGATATGTTCCGGTGTTGGAAGATCAGAGACTGCCTTCTTTAACGACGGAAGTTCCTATGCTTCGGGAAAACCGTTTGTATCAGTCGGATTGGCTGATGAGATTTTACGGTTTTAAAGCAGAAGAAATTTTAGATCCTCGTGTTCCTTTCCTCGATCTGGAAGTAGATCCGAAATTAAGCTGGGCGTTGCGAAATCTCGATCAGTTTCCCATTAATCTTCAAACTGCAGAATATCAGTTGATTTTAAGAATTCCGGGAATTGGAGTAAAAACGGCTCAGAAAATTGTCAGTGCCAGACGTTTTCAGATTTTAACCATGGATCATTTGAAAAAACTGGGTGCGGCTGTGAATCGGGCAAAATACTTCATTGATTTTAATGCAGGAAATGCTTACCTAAGATATTTAACAGATAAAAACTTCAGAAAGCTGCTGATAGGGGGAAGTTCATCCAAATTCCATAACCAGTTTTCACAACAGCTGACTTTATTTTGATTTTTAAACACAAGTCACACGAATATGTTCACAAATGGCCACTAATTTATTACTTCGATCTAACAGCACATTTGTCATTCTGACGAAGGAAGAATCTCTTCAATTAACCAGATTCTTCATTTCACTTTATTTCATTCAGAATGACAAACACAAATAAATTTTAAATTAAATACATGACAACCCTACTCTACGATGGCAGCTTCGAAGGACTTTTCACTGCGATATTTGAAGTTTTCGAATACCGTTATAAAGATGTAGAGATCACAAGTAGAGAAAGATTTCACCAGGAAAATATTTTTGCGGAGATCCATGAAGTTATTACCCAGACAGAAAAATCTGAAAGAGTACTGAATAAACTGGAACAGAATATCGGAAAACAGGGTGTTTACAAACTTTTAAAAGTTTTTTTATCTGAAGAACCGGAGCTGGAAAACCTCATCTTATCTGCTGTAAAACAGTCTATAAAACATCCGGAAGCTAATATTCTTGAAAATTTTGCTGATTCTGATATTTTGAAAATCTCTAAAATCGGGAAATCCGTAGACAGGGAAAGACATAGAATGACCGCATTTGTCCGCTTTGAAAAAATGCAGGATGGTGTTTTCTTCTCCAAAACAGATCCCGATTTCAATGTTCTTCCTTTAATCAGAAAACATTTTCATGACCGCTATCAGGATCAGAAATGGATGATCTATGATCTTCGAAGAAACTATGGAATTCTGTATGATCTGAACGATTGTGAGTTTTTCTATCCTGATGAAAAAATTGATCTCAATAATTACCAGCAAAAATTCCATGATGATGAAAAAAGCTATCAGGTTC
Organism: Chryseobacterium indologenes; assembly: GCF_002025665.1. Classification (GTDB taxonomy): domain Bacteria; phylum Bacteroidota; class Bacteroidia; order Flavobacteriales; family Weeksellaceae; genus Chryseobacterium; species Chryseobacterium metallicongregator. The sequence goes on from NZ_CP018786.1 coordinate 4,338,400, forward strand.
TCTGGCAGAGGTATTTCACAAAAACAAATATTGTGGAAAGAAAAAATATGAAACTCCATATTCAGCATGTTCCGAAAAGATATTGGAAGTATCTGACTGAAAAATGGTAGCCTGAAATTCCATATTGTGGATAACTTTTTATTTCAGCGAAAAAAGAGATAATTTCAAACTCTTTTTTGAAGAAGATCATTTAACCTATTAATTTTGTGACAGATATAATTCACATTATTTGAAAACTCATATTGTGGATAACTTTTTTCAGTTAACATACCGTTAACATTGAAAATATTTCAAAACAGTTTTTTCCTTAAAAACTAAGCAGATTAAGGCATTTCTAAAAGAATAAGGAATATGAAAATCTTATATAAATAGATGAAAACCTGTTATTTATACAACAAGAATTGAAATCAACATTTCAAATTTGTGGATAACTTTTACTTTTTAATCGTTCGCAATGCTTTTTTGACGATATACTGCGTTTCTTTTGTGGGACTTTCCCGAAGCCATTCGTCACAGATTTCCACTACAAATTCGGGTTGTGATTTGCTGGCATCATTCAGCCAGTTGCCAACGCTGTCTTGTACATATCTGGAGGAATCAGATCGTAAAGATTCCAGTATTTCCAGTCCAAGCCCCGGATTTTGTTTTAAAGTATCAATATGTTCGCACCAAACACCTCTTGGTCTTGTGGATTCACTGGCAAAGCGTCTTACGTTCTCATTGTCATGTGTTGTCCACTTTGATAATATAGATAAACTTTCGTCCAGGTTTCTGGAAATATCCGGGCGTACCGCCATCCAGCAGATTTCTCTCACTCCAAAATGAGAGTCAGAAGCAAAAGATTGAATTTTATCTAACTTTTCTTTCAATTTTAAATCATGGTTTCGTCCAATGGTATAAGCTGCCCAGCAACGTACCAAATCTGCCGGATGAACAGATAATTTTAATAGAAATTGATCATCTTTATTTTTCACAGCAAGATTAAGAAGCCCAACACCAATTGTTTCATTAATAGTATTGACAGTTTGTTTCTTCAGCTGGTTTACATTTTCTAAAACAGGGATTAGATATTCTTTACGATCATTTTGTAAAAGCAGATTTTCCAGCAACAACCTTTGATCTACGGCCAGCCATTCTGTAAGATTAGCGGTTTCAATTTCTCCTCTGTTCAGCTGTTCCAATATATCTGGTGGAATATCTTTGATGGAGCGGGCTCCTTTTCGTTTTTCTGTCATACTATTTAATGATTATCTTTACAAAAGTCTGAAAGTGGGCGGAGAAAAACAATACCGCATATTTTTCCCCCATAGGGATAAAAAAGTCAATTTTATGGAAACAAAGGAAAGAGCTGAAGAAAATAAAATTTGTCCATTGGAAGTTGCAGTCAATACCATCAGTGGAAAATGGAAAATTCCTATTGTCTGGCAGATTAATGAAGGGAAAAAGCGTCCCAGTGAATTTTTGCGTGGTATTGCAAAAGTGGACCGAAGAGTTCTTAATCAGCAACTGAGTGAAATGGTGGAAGATGGTATTTTAACAAAGCAATCTTTTAATGAACTTCCTCCAAGGGTTGAATACACACTTACGGAACTGGGAGAAAAATTAGTAAAAATACTCTGGCAGCTGAATGATTGGGGAAAACTTTTAATTCCGGAAAAAGAAAAGGTGTAAAGGAGGTTTCAAATCTTCATATTTTCAGAATCCTTAATTGCCAGATATCTAAAAAAATGATCTTTGTATCAACTAAAAACGCATGAAAAAAATTATCACAGGAATTACAGCATTTCTCTTTCTCACAGGCTGTACAAAAGAAAAACTGTCAGACCGTTTACTGGCTGAACCAGATCATAACGAACATTTAATTGCTGAAAATTCTCTAAAGATTCATAAGGATAAAAATACCATCCGGGAAAGATTTTCTCCACCGGAAGGATATGAGTGGATTGACGAAAAACCAGATTCTTACGGATATTTTATTGAAAATTTTAAACTGAAACCTTATGACAGTCCAATTTTAAAATATGACGGTACTCCTATTTCTACCCAGCATCTTCATGAGGCTGTTTTTGATATTGATACCGGAAATAAAGATCTCCAGCAATGTGCTGATGCGGCAATCCGTATGAGAGCTGAATATCTTTATAAGGCAAAAAAATTTGACGAAATCAAGTTTCATTTTACCAGTGGTGATCTTCTTAGCTGGAACGATTATAAGAACGGAACAAGGGCTTTTGTCAGCGGAAATTCGGTCAGCTTTAGAAAAACAGCAGCTTTTGATGATTCTTATGGGAGTTTCAGAAATTACCTGGATCTTATTTTCAATTACTCAGGAACAATTTCATTAAACAAAGAAACAAAGCCTGTTACACAAAATTCTGATCTGAAAACGGGAGATATTCTGATCACACCAGGCAGTCCCGGACATATTGTTTTCGTTACCGGAGTTTGCAAAAATCAAAAAGGGGAAAGATTGTATTTATTAGGTGAAGGATTTACCCCAGCTCAGTCGGTTCATGTGCTTTCTAATCCGTTTAATCCCTATTTTACGCCCTGGTATGACCTGGATATCGATGCTCAGGAAACAAAAACTGCACGATATTTTTTTAAACCTACAAACTTCAGAAGCTTTTAATAATTTATATTCAAAACTATTGGAAAGTTACTACGATAATCTGAACTTGTTTTTGTAAATTTGTGTTCGAAATTTTTTACTTGATGAAAGAGAGTGCTGTAAAAAAGATTGCAGTTCTTACTTCAGGGGGTGACTCTCCGGGTATGAATGCGGCATTAAGAGCGGTAGTAAGAACCGCCAATTACTATAATATCGAATGCTACGGAGTGAGAGAAGGCTACAACGGCCTTATCAACAATGATTTCCTGAAAATGGGAGCCCGTTCCGTAAAAAATATAATCAACCAGGGTGGAACGATTCTAAAATCTGCCAGATCCGCTGAGTTCAGAACGAAAGAAGGCCGTCAGAAAGCTTATGACAATTGCATAAAGCTTGGAATAGACGGATTGGTTTGTATTGGTGGAGACGGAACTTTCACCGGTGCAAAAATCTTTAATGAAGAATTTGGAATCAGAGTAATCGGTATCCCGGGAACTATTGACAACGATATTTTCGGTACAGATAATACCATCGGTTACGACACTGCCTTGAATACTGCCATGGATGCCATTGATAAAATCCGTGACACGGCCACTTCCCACAACAGAGTTTTCTTTGTAGAAGTGATGGGGCGTGATGCTGGTTTTATTGCTTTAAACAGTGGATTGGCTGCCGGTGCTTTGGACATTTTGATTCCTGAGAAAAAAGACAGTATTGATGAACTTTTCATAAAATTCAGAAATGCTGAAAAAACAGGGAAATCATCCAGTATTGTAGTGGTAGCAGAAGGTGAAAAATTAGCCAACGTTTACGAACTTGCTGAAAAAACCAAGCAGACATTCCCTGATTATGATATTCGTGTAGCGATTTTGGGACATATGCAGAGAGGAGGTTCTCCAAGCTGTGCAGACAGAGTGTTGGCCAGCAGACTGGGATACGGTGCTGTAACAGGACTCATGGAAGGACAAACCAATGTAATGGCAGGAATGCGTTCCAATGATTTGACGTATACACCGATAGAAGAAGCCATTAAAAAACATAACGAAATCAATAAAGATCTTTTACTGATTTCAGAAATTTTAGCAATCTAATTATTTTTATAATCTAATAAAAACAAACTATTATGTCAACAATTAAAGTAGGTATCAACGGTTTTGGTAGAATTGGACGTCTTGTTTTCAGAGCAATGACTGAAAGAGACAACATTGAAGTTGTAGGAATCAATGACCTAATCAATGCAGAATACATGGCTTACATGTTAAAATATGACTCTGTACACGGTATTTTCCCAGGTGAAGTTTCTGTAGAAGGAAATGATCTTGTAGTAAACGGGAAAAGAATCAGAGTAACTGCTGAAAAAGATCCAAGCAACCTAAAGTGGAATGAAATTGGTGCAGATTACGTAGTAGAATCTACTGGTTTATTCTTAGATAAAGAAAGCGCTGCAAAACATATTACTGCAGGTGCTAAGAAAGTAATCCTTTCTGCTCCTTCTAAAGATGATACTCCAATGTTCGTAATGGGTGTAAACCACAAGGAACTTACTGATGATATCAAAATTTTATCAAACGCTTCTTGTACTACAAACTGTTTAGCTCCTTTAGCTAAAGTAATCCACGATAACTTCGGAATCGTAGAAGGTTTAATGACAACTGTACACGCTACAACAGCTACTCAGAAAACTGTTGACGGTCCTTCAATGAAAGACTGGAGAGGTGGTAGAGCTGCTCTAAACAACATCATCCCTTCTTCTACAGGTGCTGCTAAAGCGGTAGGAAAAGTAATCCCTTCACTAAACGGAAAATTAACAGGTATGTCTTTCAGAGTACCAACTGTTGACGTTTCTGTAGTAGATTTAACTGTGAGAATTGAAAAGGCTGCTTCTTATGAAGAAATCTGTTCAGTAATCAAAGCTGCTTCTGAAGGTGAATTGAAAGGTATCCTAGGATATACTGAAGAGGCTGTAGTATCTCAAGACTTCGTAGGAGATAAGAGAACATCTATCTTCGACAAAGATGCTGGTATCATGCTTTCTCCTAACTTCGTGAAACTTGTTTCTTGGTATGACAACGAAATGGGTTACTCAAACAAGTTAGTAGATATGCTTGTACACGCTGCTTCTTTATAATAAACGATAAGCAATTAGTAATATAAAACCTTCCCGATGGGAAGGTTTCTTTTTATTAGGTATTAACTTTTATAAAATTTAAAATATTTTATACCCAAAGCCAGCACCTAGCCAAGGTTTTTTATTATGGTTCCACATGGAAGCATCCTTTCCGATAGCATAATCAACGCCTAAAAATACTCCGATGTTGATACTATTATACATAAAAGTAATTCCCAAAGCAACGGATCCTAGTCCCTTAGTAATTTCAGTATCATCTGTAATCGGTCGATCCGCAAGGTTTGTATTTGATTTATTAAGCTTAACAGAAGATGCTCCTACCAACAATCCTCCGGTAATCCGCCATGTATTCTCTTTGGTTTCAATTTCGTCCTTGTAGAAAAATGTTGTTCCTCCATATGAATATATACCCCAGAATAGATTACCATTAATTCCTGTCGAAAACTCTTCATCAAGTCCATTCTTACCTCTAAATCGATATTTAATAGGTATTGTTAAAGCATTCAAGGTCATAGAAGTAAAGTATAAAACAGGGCTCTTCCTGTTTTGCAATTCATAAAAATAGACTGGGCTACTCTTTCCATCTTTCAACAGCAGATTAACAAGCAATTTATTCTTCTCAACTTTCACATTTCCACATTCCATACTTCCCATATTTGCATCGACAACCTCATCAACCTGATACTCCCGAAAGAATTTTTCATCAATAGTAATCTCTCTTATCACTTTTATTTCTTTTCCGTCAATAATAACTTTATCTTCAACAGATATTTTATCTCCGAACTTATATTTTTCCTTTATTTTGCGTTTTTCTTCCTCAGATAAACTTTCAAAACTCGTTTTTATATTCTTTTTTAGAGTATAATCACCTAATTTATCATAGATGCGATATCTTACATTAAAATTTTCTTGTCCAAAAACCATTCCCACATACCCAAGCAGAAATAGTAGTAATAAATAAGTTTTCATGGTTATTAGTTTTGTTTTACACAAAGTTTCAAATTATATAAACACAAGTAAATTACCCGTTTGTGGTATTTTTCCAGAAAGTTTTTCCTGGATAGCTGATAAATCTCACCGGAAAACTTCAGCATAAAACTTGTACTTTTATAGGTAAAGGAATGAACATGATACAACCTCGATTTAAAGATGCTCCTCACTTCAGAAACTTTTGGGAAAGTGGGAACGGAAAACTCCTTATTGAATTTTCCGGAGCAGAGGTGAATTTTGAAAAATTTGAAAAATTTGCTCCCTATTTTCATCATGTAGATGAAATCGGTGATGAAGTGGTAAAAGAGGTTTATTTCACTAAAAAATTTCATGAGGCTTTCAGGGAAATTGAACAGTATATCAGAAATGGGGTTTCGGAAACAGACACAGTTCCTGAAAGTGTAAAAAAGCTTTTCACCCAAACTCAAAAAGTTCCCGTATGGCTGGATTATAATTTACTGAAAAGTGGCGCTGAACTGTGTATGAGAAGCAACCTTGATTCTTTGATCTCCCTGAGGGATTATTGTCTGATTGGCGGTTACGACTACGCCTATCTCAACAAGCCACTGATTGTCACAGAAGCATTGAAAAAAGGTGCTGTAAAGCGTCTTTCGGAAACGTTGGATTTCTGGGTGAATGCTACCCGCTACAATGCCCTTGAAATTCATGCAAAAGGCTATGAGTTTGCGATAAAAACCCGTCTGATCCATTCCTACGCCAGACTTTCCATAAAAAAACATTATAAAGACTGGGATACTGAAAACTGGGGAGAGCCTATCAATTCGTGGGATATGATGGCAACCTATATCGGATTCAGTCTGGTATTCCTTCATAGTCTTAAAAAATTAGGAAATAGCTTTTCTGTTGAAGAGGAACAGGGAATTTTTCATCTCTGGAAATATGTAGGTTATCTTTTGGGAATTCCGGAGCAGCTTCTTCCTGATGATAAAAAACAGGCAACAGAATATTTCTATTTATGGACTTCTGTTCAGCCCCCTTCGGATAAAGATTCTGTTCTTCTTGCTCATTCTCTGCTGGATGAATCATTGGAAAACCCTATTTTAAAATTTGAATTTCAAAGAAAAAATTTGAAATATCTACATGTCTGCTGTACCTGGTTTTTGTTGGATGACGAAGTGTGTAAAAGATTACAAATTCCGGAAGTTCCTTACAGAAATCTGTTTCCAAAATCTAAGATACTCTTCAACAAAATTTATGATCAGCTTGTCAGCCGGAAATCGAGAATACAAAGAGGAAACAAGGATCAGATGAAAGTATTGGAAGATTATCTTGCCATCACTAAAAACTCAAATTTTCATTAAAAGTAATTGTTGGAAATCGCCAAGGCGCAAAGATTTCAAGACATTGCAAAAGTTTTTTAGGACGCAAGAAAATCGAAGATTTTCAGCAGGGGAATTATATAATTTCAGGTAAAATTCTTGCAATCAACCAGACGATACAGGTTTTAATAGCATATGCGTTATCTGCAAAATCAGCGTGAGGTAAAAAATACATACACTACTTAATTTTATAGGAGATAAAATCTTTACGCCTTAAAGCATAATCTATATTAAAAGAATTGCGACTTTGCGATTTCAAAAAAAAAACTCATTTTACTAAAACATTAAAAAAACTTTAGATAACACATCCTCCATCTGCTTCGTAATGAATAAGATCAGCCATAAAACTTTATCATTTTTTAACTCTAAAAACAGCTTTAGGAAATAAAATATATTAGCTTTTAATATTTAAATTATGTATTTTTGAGAAATTATATTAATAGAGATGAGTAACATTGATGATAAGAAAAAAGCACTCGCTTTAGTGCTTGACAAGCTAGATAAAACATATGGAAAGGGAACAGTAATGACTTTAGGTGATGAATCTATCGACAATACCATAGAAGTAATTCCTTCCGGTTCTTTAGGATTAGATATTGCACTAGGTATAGGTGGATATCCAAAAGGAAGAATCATTGAAATATATGGTCCTGAATCTTCAGGTAAAACAACATTAACCCTTCATGCTATTGCTGAAGCTCAAAAAGCTGGTGGTATTGCTGCATTCATTGATGCAGAGCATGCTTTCGACAGAACTTATGCTGCGAAATTAGGAATTGATCTTGAAAACCTGATCATTTCTCAGCCTGACAATGGAGAACAAGCTTTAGAAATTGCAGATAACCTGATCCGTTCAGGAGCTATTGATATCGTTGTAATTGACTCTGTTGCCGCTCTTACACCAAAAGCAGAGATTGAAGGTGAAATGGGAGATTCCAAAATGGGTCTTCATGCGAGATTAATGTCTCAGGCATTAAGAAAGCTTACAGCTACTATTTCAAGAACAAAATGTACCGTGATTTTCATCAACCAGTTGAGAGAAAAAATTGGTGTAATGTTTGGAAACCCTGAAACTACTACCGGAGGTAACGCTCTTAAGTTCTACGCTTCTGTAAGAATTGATATCAGAAAAGCAAGCGCACCTATCAAGCAAGGTGACGAAGCTATTGGTAGCCGTGTGAAAGTGAAAATTGTGAAAAATAAAGTAGCACCTCCTTTCAAGCAGGCAGAATTCGATATCATGTATGGAGAAGGAGTTTCTAAAGTAGGAGAAATTCTTGATACTGCTGTAGATATGGGAATCGTGAAGAAAAGTGGATCTTGGTTCAGCTACGAAGAGACTAAATTGGGTCAGGGACGTGATGCTGTAAAAGATGTTTTAAGAGATAACCCGGATCTTGCTGAAGAATTGGAAGGTAAGATCAAAGAAGAAATGAAAAACAAATAGTTTTTCAGAACAATATAGAAAAGGCAGTCTTAGGATTGCCTTTTTTTGTTTTTAAAATACAAATATTTTTTAACGCAAAGGTTTCATCTATATACTGTAATATCTTTAAGGAAGCAAAGAGCGAAATCAATTTTCATTGATTCTTACTAAGCAAATGCATCATTTACCACAAAACTCCATCAGCGAAGCGTTTAAATCAGAAAATAAAAAAGAGGTCATTCCGTAGAACAACCTCTTTGAGATTTTATATTTTAAAAAAATTATTCAGCAATTTTACCTTGCAATTGAAGTGCTCCGGTCACTTTCATTCCTTTTGTTGGAGTTTCAAATCTCATATTCTCTTTATTCACAAAAGCATCAATGGTGAAGAAATCTTCATTCTCTTCATTGGTGATCAGCTTCAGCTTCAGAATATATCCTTTAACACTTCCATCTTCAAGCAATTCTGTTTCCTTAAAATCTACAACCTGCCCAATAAAGTCAAAACATGCATAGTTAGGAAGATCCTGGCTTGGTGCATACGTTGTGAAATCCTCACTCATTTTAGTACCATCTGGTAAATCAATATTGGTGTGAACATCAAGAATAAACACAATTCCGCTGACATTTACTTTCAGATGTGGTTGTGTCATGTATGTATTTTTATTTTCAGCATAATCTGTTGCAAAGAACCAAACTGCAAAAGTTTCTCTGGCAGGTCCTGCTACAATCGCCTGTAAATTCAGTGCATTTTCCCATTCCCTGATAGATCTCGTTTCAAAATCCAACGTATAATCCGTTGTTACTTCCGGAATGATAATGCTTAATTCCTCCGTTAAAGTAGTTTTAAATGTTACCCCTTCAAATTCTGTTTTGCTCTTAATATCCACTGATGGATCAGAAGATTCAGACTGTGTCAGAATAGCATTAAGATACTGACCGTAATCTTTAGTCTGGAAATTCTGATGACCAAAAATCCCACTCCATGTATTCATCATGTTATGAACATTCGATTTTCTGATGATGATTCCTGCTTCATTCGTCATTTCAGGAGCTGTAATTCCTTCTGTATTCTGGAAATAATTTTGCCCCTCAATCAACTGATGATTCATGATTGCATTATTTTCTTCATGAGAAAACTCTGCAAAACCTTTATAAGTAATATTTTGGTTTTCGAAAATATAAGGCAACCCTGTTTTCTTCTTTTCATCACCAGCAAAGTGATAAGCAAGTGAAATCCCCTTGAATTCTCCTTCCTGAATTGCCGGAGTGTGGTTACCGTTATGATCAAACTGAGAATGATACAGGATCACATAAGATTTAATCTTACCTTCCTGAAGTTCACTTTCGAACTTTTCTTCCATTTTTGCAATCGCCTGTTGTGGAGAAAGTGCATAAGCATCTTCAGTTACCATATACGCAAAGCCTTCTACCTTGCCATTCTCTTTTTCAAAAGCAGAAAGAGGCGTATACTCACCTCTTAACTGAAGAGCTATAGAATACACGATATAATCATTATAAATCCTGATTTTTTCATATTCTTCATTTACTTTCGGCTCTTCTACCGGCTGCGAAGGGATTTCCGGTATTGTTTCCACAACTTCTTCCATCACTTCCTCTACTACTTTTTCTTCCGGCATTTCCATTTCCTGAACCGGAATAATTACATTTTCCTGACTGTTATTTTTCTTCTTAAAAAAATCAAAGATTCCCATACTGTTATTTATAATTGGCGGTAAATATAATAAAAGTGCTCAACAGACCCAACATAAAAAAAATGCCATTGTGTCAGTTTCTTCTTCATTGCTTTTATAATAAAAAATTCCGGCGGAGCCAAAGGCTCCGCCGGAATTTTTTATTAATTAGGTTTATCATCTGTCAACTCAAATCCCCAATCTTTTCCTTTTTGGGTAGCTGGGATACCTTTTGTCATCCAGACCGGAGCTTTTGCCCCTTTAAGGTAATAATCAAAAAACTGCTGTTCGCGGATTTGAATATCTTTCCTGTTCTGACGTTTAATAAGGTTATGATCATCACCATTATAATTCAGTAGCCATACTGGTTTCCCGAGACGGCGCAATGCGGTAAACATTTCGATTCCCTGATACCAAGGCACTGCTCCATCTTTATCATTACTCATAATAACTACCGGAGTTTTCACCTGATTAATTGCAAAGAGCGGTGAGTTTTTAATATAAAGATCCGGAGCTTCCCATAAATTCTTTCCTAGTCTGCTCTGCGATTTTTCATACTGGAATTGTCTGTTCATTCCGGAAGTCCATCGGATTCCCCCATAGGCAGAAGTCATGTTGACAACAGGAGCACCACTCCATGCTGCTGCATACATATTAGTATGGGCAATAAGATACGCTACCTGATAACCTCCCCAGCTTTGTCCCTGTATTCCTATTTTAGCACCATCTACCCAGGAATTTTGCTTTAGCTTTTCAACTCCTGAATTAATGTATTCCATAGCAGATTCTCCAGGAAAACCATCTGTATATGAAATATCAGGCGTGAAAACTAGATATCCGTTGCTCACAAAATAAGAAATATTCAATCTTGAAGGTGTTGGAGCTGGTGCAACATAGCGGTTCAGATTGTCCGAAAGTTTTTCATAGAAGTAAACAATCATCGGATATTTTTTATTCGGGTCGAAATTTTCCGGTTTGTATAAAACTCCTGTGGAAGTATTCCCTTTTGGGGTTGTCCAGTTTACCAGTTCATCCGTTCCCCAGTTATATTGATTTTGCTGAGGATTGGTGTTGCTCAGTTTTTGCTGATGTGAGAAATCTGATGTTGCAAAAATATTGGGAGAATCTGTGTACGATTCTTTTACCAAAATATATTCCTCAGCATTTTTTGCTTTTTGAAGATTTCTGTAACCCCAGACATTTTCCATCTGAATTTTTACAGGATCAGAATTCTTCTGAATGGATGTTTTAAAAATCCCGTTTGCCTTGGTTGTATTATCAAACGCTGATAAATAAATAGTTGATTTACGGTTTAAGCTTTTAATATCTTTATCTAAATCGTAAGTATCGAATGTTATTTTATTCTTACGTCCAAATCCATTGGTAATGTTTCTTGGCTTTTTTGAACCGTCAAGGAAAAACTCCCAAAGATCATAACGGTCTCTGATAATTACAGATTCATCATTATCTGTCCAGGATGCAATACCATAAGAATTTGGAAAATCCGGCATATCAAATTCCTCATCAACGAAGGAAACAGGTAAGCTGGTATTTAATGGAAGGGATTGTTTTGTTTTTACATTATAACTCAGCCACTTTCCTTTTTCTCTGTCAAAGATTACGACAAATTTACCAAGCGGAGATACAGCTGCTGCTCCATTCAGATTTTGAATAATTTCAGTTCTGTCTCCTGTTTTATTATCAATCAGGAAATACGTTTTCTTTGTTGCACCTTCCCATTGTGAAGAAATACGGTTGCTGATACTGGTAATTCCCAATGCGAATTCTGCATTTCCTTCATTCACCAATCGTAAAGTATCTAAATCTTCTCCATCAATATTTCTGAAGAAATCCGGTTTTTCTGTTTGCATTACTGCAGCATATGATTTCTTCAGATCATTTTTCAATTCTTTTAGCTGTACCGTTTGCAGATAGTCATCTCTATAATTCCAGACATCTACTACAGCATGGTCATTCGCAATCATTGCCGTATCTTTTGCAACAGGTTTTGGAGCAACACCAAAGTACAGCTGTTTTCCATTTTTACTGAACAGAGGTAATCGGTTTTCAGAAATCACCCAATTCTTTTTCATCTGAGCATTCTCATTGGTAACAATTTCTTTTTTGTTTCCTTTAAAATTAAAGTAATACAGCTGATATAATTTCACCAGATCATTCTGTGCAGAAGATGTTCCCACATAAGCCAGTTGATTTCCTTCTTCATCAAAAGATAACTGGGAAAAATCACCTTCCATTTCAGAAATTTTATTTACACTTCCTTTTTGCAGATCTACCACCTGAACAGTTTGCAATGCATATTTCTTCGGCTTTGACTTGTCCGTATCTTTTTTATCTGCGGATTTTTCATCTGTTGATTCTTTTCCTTCTTTTTTATCCTTTTTTTCGTCTGGCTTTTTTGTCACAAAAACAAGCTGTTTCCCATTTTTACTGAACTCGTAGCGTACTACATTATCATATGTTGTACTTTTTCCATCCAATAGATTTCGCACTACCAACTGTAATGGTTTTACATTTTTATCTTCGTCTTTATTTTCATCTCCATCTTCTTTATCTGGAGCATCATCTGAAGATTTATCTTTTGTATTTTCCAGAAGATAAGCAACGTAAGAACCTGCCTTTTCAGGAATTTTAAAAGATTTTACATTAGGAATTTTCTCCGTTTTATCATTGAAAAAATCAACAATGGTAAGGCTGTCTTTTGTTAATTTATTTTTCTTCAGTTTTTTATCTTTTACCGCTTTTATATCTTTATACTGGGGACGGATTTGAAAAACAGCAAACCTGGAATCATTTGTAAAATCCACTTTTGTGGCTCTTGCAAACTTCTTTGAGGTTTTATTTTTAACGGAATATAAAGAAAGGTTAGAATTTCCTTCCTGAGCATCCACAGAGTAAGCAACCCATTTTCCATCATTTGAGATTTTTCTCGAGCCAATATTTTGCCAGCTGTCATAAACAGAATGGTCTAAAGGCTTTTTCTGCGCATACATCCAGGAGGTTATGATGAGCAGAATAAAAACTGTACATTTCAACTTCATATTTAAAATATTTTAAGAATTAAAAATAAGATATTTCTTCGACAAATTCACATGATGAACCTGTTTCAACTTAAAAAAATGTCAATCTGTCACATTCCTCATGGTGGTATTTTTTTTGAGAAGTATGTGGAATAATTAAAATATAAAATATGATGACTAAAGGAAATATTAATGTATCTGTGGAAAACATTTTCCCACTTATTAAAAAGTTTCTTTACAGTGACCACGAAATATTCTTGAGAGAATTAATCTCTAATGCTACTGATGCTACTTTAAAATTAAAACATTTAACAAGCATTGGGGAAGCAAAAGTGGAATATGGAAATCCAAAACTTGAAGTTAAAATTGATAAAGAGCAGAAAACATTACGCATTATCGATCAAGGTATTGGGATGACCAGTGAGGAAGTTGAAAAATACATCAACCAGGTTGCGTTCTCAGGAGCTGAAGAGTTTCTGGAAAAATATAAAGATTCTGCTAAAGATTCAGGAATTATCGGACATTTTGGTCTCGGATTCTACTCTGCATTTATGGTGGCAGAAAAGGTAGAAATTCTTACAAAGTCATACAAAGATGAACCGGCAGTACGTTGGATATGTGATGGAAGCCCGGAATTTACACTTGAAGAAACTACTGACAAAACAGACAGAGGAACAGAAATCATCCTTCATATCGCTGAAGATTCCGTAGAGTTTTTAGAAGAAGGAAAGATCCGAGAACTGTTATTAAAGTATAATAAATTTATGCCTGTTCCGATTAAATTTGGAACAAAAACACATACACTTCCTTTACCAGAAGGTTCTCCGGAAGATGCTGTAGCTGAAACAGAAGAGGTAGACAATATCATCAACAATCCGGTACCAGCATGGACAATTGCTCCAAGCGAATTGACCAATGAGGATTATATGAAGTTCTACCACGAATTGTATCCAATGCAGTTTGAAGAACCATTATTCAACATCCACCTGAATGTTGATTATCCTTTCAACCTTACAGGAGTTCTGTTCTTCCCGAAACTGAGCAACAATTTGAATATCGACAAAGATAAAATTCAATTATACCAAAACCAGGTATTCGTAACGGACGAAGTAAAAGGAATTGTTCCAGACTTCCTGATGCTCCTGAGAGGAGTAATTGATTCTCCGGATATTCCATTGAATGTATCCCGTTCTTATCTACAGGCAGATGGTGCCGTAAAGAAAATTTCATCTTATATTACGAAAAAGGTTGCCGACAAAATGGCTTCTTTAATCAATGAAAACCGTGAAGACTACGAGCAAAAATGGAATGATATTAAAGTGGTTATCGAGTACGGAATTGTTACGGAAGAGAAATTTGCTGAAAAAGCAGACAAATTCACATTATACCCTACCACAGACGGTAAATACTTCCTTTGGGATGAATTGGTAGAGAAAATCAAACCAAGCCAAACCGATAAGGATAACAAACTGGTTGTACTGTATGCTACCAATGCGGATGAGCAACACAGCTACATCCAGTCTGCAAGAGATAAAGGATATGAAGTTCTGTTATTAGACTCTCCTATTATTTCGCATGTGATTCAGAAACTGGAAACGTCAAAAGAAAATATTTCGTTTGCAAGAGTAGATGCTGATCATGTTAATAATTTGATCAAAAAAGACGAGCCGGTAATTTCAAAACTGAATGAAACGGAAAAAGAATCATTGAAAAAGAACGTAGAAGAAGCTATTCAGGATTCCAAATTTACGGTTCAGCTTGAAGATCTTGACAGCAATGATGCTCCATTTACTATTACCCAACCAGAATTTATGAGAAGAATGAAAGAAATGCAGGCGACAGGCGGAGGTGGTATGTTTGGAATGGGAGGTTTCCCGGAGATGTACAATCTTGTGGTGAACTCCAACAGTGAACTTTCCAATCAGATCTTAAAGACAGAAAATGCTGAAGAGAAAGAGAGCTTGATCAAATATGCCCTTGATCTTGCCAAGCTTTCACAAAACTTACTGAAAGGAAAAGACCTGACAGATTTTATACAGAGAAGCTATAAGCAACTTGAAAAATAATACTCAAGAGACTGTTTCATTTTGAAGCAGTCTTTTTTTATCTTTTTAAACCACAAAAGTCACAAAAGATCTTGGGCACTTAAGGTTTTTGAAAATCTTAAATTTCCACAGATGTTTGTGGAGAGTTTTTTGGGAAAACGCAAAGGCGCTAATTTTTTTATATACTATATGCTTTAAGACGTAAGGATTTTATCTCCGATAAAATTGTATCCCGCTAAGTAATGATCCATTATTCTTGCTGAAAATCTTTGATTTTCTTGCGCCTTACAACAGTATAAAGATAGAAATCCTTGCGCCTTCACGTTTTTCCAACAATTCCAAACAATATAAAAATCGTACACAATTAATCCAAATAAGATTTATATTATACAGCTTTTCCGCTTTTTCTATTCGCTTTCATTGCCTTGCTCTACATTTTTTCTGTTTTCTATTGTATAGATTCTGCTTTTTTGCCATTTTTGTATAAAATGTAGGTCATGCAAAAAGAAAAATTACGCGTCATCAGAAAGCAAAAAGGCTACACTCAACAGCAAGTAGCAGACTTTATCGCAACAGATGTATCTAATTACAGCAGAAAAGAAAGCGGTGATGTAAGAATTGTAAAAGATGAGTGGGACAAACTTGCCCGTTTTCTGGATGTACCGTTTGAGGACATTTATGAAGAGGATGAACCTGCAATAGTTATCAATAATGATCATCCCGTATTTAATGACAGATCTTCTTCTGCAGGGGTAATTACTAACCAGAATAATTATGATAATATTCCGGGAGCTATCATTGAAAATCTACAGAACTATATTGCTCTGTTAAAAGAGGAAAACGAAAGACTGAAAGAAGAACTGAAAGTTATCCCAAGAGGAAGAAAATAATACGGTTTGAAACTGTAGAAAATATTGATGTCATTTCATATTAATGTATGGAGTGACATTTTTTATAATGAGATTAAACTTCACTCAAATTACAATTCCTCCAACGGATCCCAAAACAGTTTTTTGAAATTTTTTATTCTAAGGTTTTCCACAATGATTCCTTCAGCTTCCAGCTTAGGCTGAAATTCAGGAACAGACAAAACTCCTGAACTTGAAATCACACGGTGAGCGGGGACATCCTTTGGACATCCACCCATTGCTTTTCCTACATGTCTAGAATGATTTGGATAGCCAACAGCCTTTGCTATGGCTCCATAAGTAGACACTCTTCCCTTCGGAATAAGTCTTGCCACTTCGTAAACCTGTTGTTTGAAAATTTCTTCCATATCTGAGTATTCTCTTTTTTGCATCATTTTTGAACTCTATCAAATTCAATGATGTTTCATTAAAAGATAAAGATATGAAAAAATCATTTTTCAGGCTGCTGAATGCCGTTAATAAAAAAGTTCTTCCGAAGCTGAGCAAGAAAGATCCTAATCATCTGACTAAGATCGAAAAGGGAATTCTGGCGTATCGTTATTTTGTGCTGGTGAATTCTTTGGATTGATTTTTCTGGATTTGTGTGAATGTTTTTCCCGCAGATGACACAGATTTTGATGTTGAATTTTGGGAAACGCAAAGACGCTATTTTTTTTATATACTATGGGCTTTAAGATGCAAGGATTTTATCTTCGATAAAATTTTGGATTGTTAAATCTATATAGAATCCTTGCTGAAAATCTTTGATTTTTTTTGTGCCTTAAAAATATCCACATACTTAGGAACTCTTTGCGCCTTTGCATTTTCCAACAAAATTACACTTACTTATGGTAATAAAAAAAGCGCTCCAAATAAATTGAAGCGCTGATATTGTAATCTCTGATGAGATGTTTATTTTTAAGCGTTTTCTAAGATATAAGAGAACATCAATGGTGCACAGATTGTTGCATCACTTTCAACGATAAATTTCGGTGTAGTGATATCAAGTTTACCCCAAGTGATTTTTTCATTTGGAACAGCTCCTGAATATGAACCATAAGATGTTGTAGAGTCAGAAATCTGGCAGAAATAAGACCAGAAAGGAATGTCATGCATTTCCATATCCTGATATAACATTGGTACTACACAGATAGGGAAATCTCCTGCAATACCTCCACCAATCTGGAAGAAACCAACTCCTTTTCCTCCTGAGTTTTTAGTATACCAGTCAGCAAGGTAAGTCATATATTCGATTCCTGATTTCATTGTAGTAGCTTTAAGCTCACCTTTGATACAGTAAGAAGCGAAGATGTTACCCATTGTAGAATCTTCCCATCCCGGAACTACGATTGGTAAGTTGGCTTCTGCAGCAGCAATCATCCATGAGTTTTCTCTAGGAATTTCATAATACTGCTCCAATACTCCTGAAAGGATCATTTTGTACATGAATTCGTGAGGGAAATATCTTTCTCCTTTAGCTTCTGCATCTTTCCAGATCTCTACGATATGTTTTTGTAATCTTCTGAAAGCTTCTTCTTCAGGGATACAAGTATCTGTAACTCTGTTCAGACCTCTTTCCAAAAGATCCCACTCATCCTGAGCTGTTAAATCTCTATAATGAGGAACTCTTTCATAGTGAGAGTGTGCTACAAGGTTCATTAAATCTTCTTCAAGGTTAGCACCTGTACAAGAGATAAAATCTACTTTTCCCTGACGGATCATTTCAGCAAGAATCTTCCCTAATTCAGCAGTAGACATTGCTCCAGCCAAAGTAATCATCATTTTTCCGCCATCTTTAAGATGTGCAACATATCCTTTAGAAGCATCCACCAATGCAGCTGCGTTGAAGTGCAGGTAATACTTTTCTATGAATTCAGTTATCGGTTTGCTCATTTTTTAAATTTTTGCAAAGATAAAACTTAAAAACGGAATGTAATCAAAGCACTTGAAGAAAGTGTGATAGAGAAGTATTTTTTATCATTTGTTAAATTGGGAAGGTATAAGTTGGAAAACGCAAGGGCGCAAAGGGTTTTAAAACTTTGTGAATATTTAAGGTGCAAAAAAAATCCAAGATTTTTAGCAAGGGACATTTTATCTTAGATTATTTTTTTCACAAATCACACCAATCACACATTTTTTGTACTATCTGTAAATCAGTGTGATATAACATATACAATATGAAATTTTATCAAAAAAAAATCTTTGCGTCTTAAAGCACATAGTATATAAAAAAAATAGCGCCTTTGCATTTTCCAACATTAGCTCCTATAAAAAAGCGCAGCCCAAATTGAGCCACGCTTTCATTATCATTGAACTTAATAATATTCACAAAGATTTATCCTTCCCAGCTTTCCACTTTCAGGATTTCGATTTTTCTTTCTCCGTCTTTGAAAGGCCAGTTGATAATATCTCCTACTTTATACCCTACTACTGCAAGCGCAATATCCGACAGGATGGAATGTTTATTTTTTTTAAGCTTTTCTTTACTAGACGCCACAAAAATATATTCGTGCTCAAAATCTAATGTATGGTCTTTTAAGGTTACTTTTCTTTCAACCGTTACAATATCGTTAGGAAGATCTCTTCTCAGCACTTGCTTTGCCTTTCTAAGCTCTTCAGCTAATCTCTTTTCTTCTCCGATACTCACTTTTTTTCTTCTGAGTGTATCTTTTATAGCATCATAAATTCCGGTAGTTACAATAATATGATTGGACATGTTCTTCATTTTTTTTGAATTAAAATGCAGTTATTCTCTGACGATCCAATGTAGAATACAGACGTATGACAGCCTTCTTCCCTAGAAAACTGCAAAAAAGCAATATATAAAATTCGGAATGATTCCCTGTCTTGGATCCTGACAGGGCTTAAATAATGAAGTCCTTAGAACTTTTCAGAAAAGAATCTGTATGAAGATAAAGTAAAGACAGCAGCAATCCTGACCGGCGGTGTTCTGCAGATAAAAAGATTGTTGCTGTCATTATCAATTATTATTAATTCAAACAAAGATACACCTTAAAAACGGAATGTAGCGGCTGCACTTAAAGAAACTCTATGTAAACCTTCTTTTTGATCATCATCAAATTTATAGGTTACTCCATTAAACTTCATTTTATTCAGGGTACCTCCACTTAAACCAACTTTTGGCCCTATAAGAAAGTTTTTACTGACCTGATATCGGTAACCAAAATCAATTTCTGCTCCGAAAGTACTTCCTGTACCTTTTACATCTCCTGTTTTGGTAGTATAAGATAGTACTCCCAATGCAATATCTGCAAATACTTTATGTCTGGTAGGCGAATTATCATTTGAAATAAGCCCGGAAACTCCAAAAAACGTAATATTATCCTTTGTAGTCACAGGAACAGATACTGGCATTCCATTTACATAGCCAAGCAAAAACCCGTCACTGGATGCACTGTAATGAGAATATTTTAAACCAAGCCCAAACCCGTTATTTACTTCATAATGGGCTGCGATATCAAAGTTCACTCCGTTTTTAAGATCTTTTACATAGTCTTTTTCTTCCTTACTAAGTCCGGAAATTGTTTTTGCTGTTCTCCATGCATACCCTACGGAAGGTCTGATAGAAAATTTCTGAGCGAAAGACATGGTAGAGATTGAGAATACTCCAACTAAGATTAATTTTTTTATCATGGTTTTAAAAGTTTCCGGCAAAAATAAAGTTTTCTACCGGACAAACAAATTAAAACCTGAAACGTCTGTTTTCTTTTTTGTCTGAAAGCTTTTTCTTATTATCCAGTCTTTTTTGTTTCTGCCCTTTTGAAGGTTTAGTTGCAGTTCTCTTTTTGGGGACAATAAGTGCTTTGTTTACAATTTCAATTATTTTTTCAATGGCTTTATTCTTATTCATCAGCTGGGTTCTGCTCTCGGAAACCGTGAGGAATAAAAAGCCATCTGCATTGATTCTGTTTTTCAGTTTATGCTGAATCAATACTTTTTCATCTTCATTAAAAAATTCTGAAGCTTCTACTTTCCAAAGTACGGTAACGGCAGTCTCCACTTTATTCACATTTTGTCCGCCAGCACCACTGCTGCGGGAAGTTTTGAAGCTGAGTTCTTTTGAAAAGTTTTTCATTTTTTAAAGATTTTGAGATATTAGAATCAAGAGCCAAGACTAGAGATTTAAATTTTTATAGAGTTCCATTCTGCTTACTTTTCCATTAGGTGTTCTTGGAATTTCATCCATAAAAATAATGTCTTTTGGCTTGTGGTAACTCTTTTCAAAGGGCGTTTCCGTAATTTTCTTTATTACCTCATCAGATTTATTTCCTTCAATAATGAGTACCAGTTTCTGTCCCAAAGTTTCATCCGGCAAACCCACAAATACAGCTTCGTTCGGGATTTCTTTTTTCACTAATGCTTCAAGTGTTTCCGGGAAAATTTTTGCGCCTCCGGAATTAATCACATTGTCAATTCTTCCGAGAAATTTAAACTGTTTTTCATCCTTAATATTAACTAAATCATTAGTTTGCAATTCTTCAGCATTTACATTCGGAGCAAAGATCTTCAGACAACCTCTCTCATCCAAAGAAATGGACACATTTTCAAAAACGGTGAAATAATCTTCCTGCTCAGGCATCAATTGCTTTAAACCAATATGAGAAAGGGTTTCAGACATTCCATAGGTTTCAAAAATACGGTTTGAAGCACTAAGATTCATCTGCAGAATTTTATTTTTCAGGCTTTCTGAAACAGCGGCACCTCCAATGATCAGGTTTTTAATCAGATGGAGTTTTTCCAGTGAGTTTTCTACCTGAAGCGGTGTCATCGCACAAAAGTCTATTTCTTTATCCAGATCTTCAACAGGTTTTAAAGAAGGATCAGCAATTTTTAATTTTAATTTCCTTTCTATAGAACGTACAATCATCATTTTCCCAGAGATATATTCTACAGGCAGGCAGAGTAATGTGGTATCGCCTTCTTTTAATCCTAAAAAATTACAGGTCATGACTGCAGAGTTGACCATTTTCTTTTTCTCAATTTCAAAAATTTTTGGTACTCCGGTAGAACCTGAAGTCTGGACATCTACTCCTGTTTTTTCTGAAAACCATTCCTCCAGAAAAATTTTCACTTTCTTTTCAAATTCGGTATCGAATGATAATTGATTAATATTGAGATTATTGAAGTCTATCAGCATATTTTCCGTAAATAAATTCTACAGTAAATTTAAAAAAAAAATCAAAAAGTTCTTGTATATAAAGAAAAAAGCTGTAAATTTGCACCACTAAAACAAACAGACTCATGGTGTAGCGGTAACACTACTGATTTTGGTTCAGTCATCTGGGGTTCGAATCCCTGTGAGTCTACAAACCACTCTTTTTTAAGGGTGGTTTTTGTTTTTATAACTATCGTTTATTTCTGAGTGAATTCAGAATAAACAATTTAAAACTATAACTATGAAGAAACACTATTTCTTATTCTTTTCAATCATCAGTATTTTTCTGAATGCCCAAAGCTTTAGCCTGGATCCCACCTTCGGAAATGGCGGTTATTGTATGTTTGACAATTTTGATTTAATGTCTGATGCTGTATTGCTTCCGGATGGTCAATTCATTACTGCAACATCAACGGGTTCTATCACCATCAGAAAAGTAAACCAAAGCGGAATTCTTGACAGCACTTTCGGAGAAAAGGATTATGATATGGGCAGCAATTCACTGGATAAAAGTGAATCTATCAAAAGGATGATTTTAAATAATAATAAAATATTGATCTATGGAAGAGTAAACGCCACGCCAACTCACAGCTTATATGATTGGTTTTTAACCAGAATTAATCTGGATGGATCTCTGGACACCAGCTTTGGCAACAATGGTTTTACCACTCAATCTGTGGGTCAAAATGGTACAGTGAATGATTTTACGGTAGATCAGAATGGAAACAGTTACCTTCTTATTTCCAACATGGGTTCTTATATGGTAAAAGTAAACCAGAATGGTGTAATTGATAATAATTTCGGCACCAATGGAAAGTTATCGCTTAATACGTTTTATCCTAATAAATTTTATATCCAGAACGACGGAAAATTGGTTATGGCAGGGACTAAAACCAATCCATTAACTAACACTCAGGATTCTTATATAGAACGAAGATTAGCTGATGGAACCTATGATTCTACATTTGGCAACAATGGAGCTATTTTTATTCCCAATACTGAGGCTTCTTCAGTCCGAGATTTTGAATATGATTATACAAATAATTCCATTTTACTGTTACATCAGAAAAATTCACCATCTCGAGGTACATTCTTCTTAACTAAAATCCAAATTTTAAATGGATCTTTTGTTTCGGGATTCGCTAATAATGGAAAAACTCCAGACTATTCATTTCTCACTGCTAAGCAATTAGCATTGGGACAAATTACCGTATTACCCAATTCAAAAATAATAGTAACAGGAGGTATAACAAATATGTATAATGGCACCCCGAATCTTGTTGCACAATTATTTGTAACAAGACTGAATGCTAATGGAACTGTAGATTATACCACTTCAAGTGCGGGCTTTCAATATTTTATGGCTGCGCCTCCTACTACTTCGCTAAGGGCCGATTATATTCATAAATTGTTTAATCTGAATGATGGTTCACTTGTGCTTTGCTATTCCGGAGGCAGTGTAACACATGGCGATAAATCTTTTTTGACAAAGTTTAACAGCGGTTTTCTAGGAATTGATAATATTTCTGTGAAAGATTATAATACTTTTACCCTTTATCCTAATCCGGCCGGGGATCATATTACCATACAAAATAAAAAACAGGGTAATGAAAGTTTTGAGTACAGTATTTTTGATATGTCCGGGAAAATAGTTCAAAATGGTTCATCAAGATTCAATGAATCAATAAATGTTCAAAGGTTAGAAAAAGGGAATTATATGATCTGGTTTGAAACTAAAAAAAGAGGCAGACAATCTTTAAAATTAATAAAGAAATAAAAGCAAAAACCATCCTAAAAAGGATGGTTTTTGCTTTTATTTCTATTTTTCAGACTTCTATTTTAATAATTACAATTCGAAATTATAATTATAGTAATCACTCACATAATCTTTCAAGCACGAACTTTAAAAGTTGATCCCGAATATTACTCTATTTTTATTTTCTTTAAAAAGCTATGGTATTCTATTTTTTACTTCATGTTATTTTCAATAATAAAAACGTCTATCTTTTGACAGGAGTTTTTTCTATTCTTCTAAAGAAGGACAATAGATATTGAAATCAAACTCTGCATCTACTTCTCTTACAAAAGCATTATATCTTTTATCAAGCTGTACATAAGGAGCACTTTCTTCTCTATTATTTAGAAACAGTGCACAAGAAAATTCACAATAATATTTTTTTGCATATTCTCTTAGAACAGGAATTTTAGGTTCAAGAACATCTAAAATTTTATCCATTTGCTCCTTAAAATCATCTCCATTCCCGTATGATGCACTATATACCCACCCATTTCTCTTTGATATTCTTGGAGATTTTGGATTTATTTGCTTTCCTTTAATATAAACCTTATAGGGTACCAAGCTTAAAGATTCTGTTATTTCTGAATCATTTATATCTTCATAATCCCAAATATTAAAGCGTAGATTCAAATCATTTTTTATCATAATTATTAAGTTTGTTTTATATCAAACATTGGTTGTGTGTAGTAGTTTTGAGAGTTGTGATATTAGCAGGAAGAACTCTTAAAGATATACCCTATTGCAATAGCCTTTTAGATATTAAAAATTTCTGCATTGGTAAGACAGAGTTATCTTTTATATTATGATGAGACTTGTGAAATTAGTTTTCTATTCAAAATTTGAGTTTTCAGACACAAATTTAACATTATTAAATATATTATTGATATTTAACACGAGCATCAGACTACATAACAGTATCTTTAATAACAAGTTCCAATATCAATAATCATTGAAGATTTTTGCTTAGTATACAAAAAAAAGACCCTTTACAAGGCCTTTTATATTGAGAAATAATAGTATTATTTATTTTTTAAGATCATCAATTTCCTCCTGAATAGATTGGATTCTGTCTCTTAGTTCCTTGCTTATTTTTCCAGGAATCTTTTTAACTTTTCTTAAATCTAAGGCCAACATAATTGAAGCAATTCCCATGAAGATAAATGCAACACCGGTAAGGGTAACCAATGAAAACCCCGTAAACACCGGATTAAATATGAGCAGTAGAGAAAAGATAATTCCTCCGACACTGGCAAGGGCTACATTTCCCCAACTCATTATCCTCATACTTTTCAAGTCAAATGCAAAACCTAATAATTGAAAAGAACGGAACAGCAAAGTAAATCCGATCACAAATGGAAGCACTGTCATTGAAATCTGAGGATTCGCGATAAGATAAACTCCTATGGCGGTTGTTAGTAATCCGCTTACAAGAAACCAGCCCCAACCCTGCAGAGATTTACTGTTTTGTAAGGAAAAAAATATCTCTGTAATTCCTGAAAACAGGAATGAAACACTGAAAAAAATAGAAAGTGTAACATACGTTGCCAGAGGTACGCTGAATACATAAAAACCACAGATAAGGAAAAGAATTCCGAAGATTAATGGAATATACCAATGTTTCACTGTATTGGTAAGGGTTTGAAATAAATTGGCCATAGGTGTCTTTTTTGGTCCTGCCTACTTTTTGTAACGGTTTTCGGCTTCTCCGCAGGTATTTCAAACAGATTATAATATTCACCTGAATTTGAAATATAACCTCTTACTAATATACGAAAAATAACCGAAAAACCCTTCAGATTCTGTGATTTGTTATGATAAAAAAATCAGGTGGAATTAATTTATTCAATTGATTCCACCTGACTGATGTACAAAAAAATTACTTTGTTATTTGAATTTATTTTGATGAACTTCCAGCAGGTTGCTGTTGGGTTACACAGTGAACCATTCCTCCGTTTTCATACAGATTTCTTACATCTATTCCTATTACTTTTCTATTTGGATACTGATCCTGAATAATTTTATTGGCAATGGTATCATTAGGATCTCCATAGTTGGGAACCAATACCACTGTATTAGCTAC
The DNA here is from genome assembly GCF_002025665.1 of Chryseobacterium indologenes. GTDB lineage: Bacteria > Bacteroidota > Bacteroidia > Flavobacteriales > Weeksellaceae > Chryseobacterium > Chryseobacterium metallicongregator. The sequence continues at coordinate 4,363,634 of NZ_CP018786.1, forward strand.
GTAATAGTTTACATAAGACCCGCTTTCGTCAAGTTGTTTTCCGTAGGCTGTTTTCACTTTGTTTTTGGTAGCCGGCACGTAGACCTTCTTATATTCTTTTCCATTGACATTCGTTGCTGTATAAAGCGTATTGACATCTTTCTCAGAAAGTCCAAGCTCAAGAAGATCGTTGTCTTTCATGGTAATCATGGTATTATGGTTGATAAATTTCATAAAACCATCAATGTGCATATCGGTAACATCTAACCCTGTTACTCCATCCAGCCAGATCACTTTTGAAACTCCGTAGTAAGTTTCAAACATTTCTTCGGCTTCTTCCTGCGTGATATCTTTATTTCTGGTAGCACCTTTTTTCTGACTGATAACTGAACTTTTACAAGCCATTAAAACTCCGTTTCCATCAGTTTCCACAGATCCTCCTTCATTCACCATTTCATCATTCAGATTGATCACTTTTATACCTAGATCTGATCCAATCTTTTGTGGAATTTCATCACAGTTTCCAAAATCAAATTTTTCACCCCAGCCATTGAATCCCCAATCTTCAATGAGAACATTTCCTTTCTTATCTTTTACGAAAATAGGTCCATTATCTCTGATCCATACATCATCGGTAGGATACACTTTGAAATCAACATTTTTCATTGGAACTTTGTTCTCTTCCAAAAGACGGGTAATTCTGTTTTTCTCTTCATTATTATAGGCAATTATGTGAACTTTCTCGCCGGACTGAAGGGCCTTTGTCATGTCTACCCATGTCTGTTCTACCCTTTTACGGTAAGTCATTCCGTGTTGATAATGATGCGGCCATTGTAGCCATGTTCCTTCATGTTTTGAAGATTCTTCGGGAAAATAATAGTCTGTCTGTGCCATATTGAATATAAAGCTCAATACTAAAGTGAGTGTGAATAATTTTTTCATATCATTAAAATTTCTTTTCAATTAATACCTCCAAATTAGTAATGGCTGTGTAGAAATCCGTGACCAGGAAAAAAGAGTAATAAGATGAGGAGAAATATATTTTTCATTCTATTTGTTTTTTTTAGTTTTACACTACAACTTCATCATTGTGTTGATTTACAGGTGCAAAATTACATCTCTCAAAAAAACAGATCTTGTCCTAAATTGACATTCTTTTCATACAGCGAAATAAATACGGGGATCCTATTTCCTATTCTAATTTACTGAAAATAAAAACAAAAGAGGTGAAAACCGTATGATTTTCACCTCTTCGAAACCCCTCAGAATGAGTTGTTATATTCTTATTTTGGTTTGTACAATTTATACATTACGAACAAAAAGCCAATCCATATTGGAATTAGGATCACCTGAATTTCCATTCCTGTAATGCTCATCAATCCTAAGATCAGGATTAAGAATGCAATACAGATATAGTTGGATATCGGGTAAAATATAGACGGGAATTTGGATTGAACACCTTCTGCATTGATTGATTTTTTAAACTTCAAATGGGTGTAGCAAATCATCAGCCAGTTAATGATCAGTGTGGATACAACCAAAGCCATTAGGTATTCAAAAGCTTTTTCCGGCACTAATTTATTGATGATAATACAGATCCCGGCAAAGCAAGAAGAAATAATAATTGCATTGGTAGGAACGGAGTTTTTGTTCAGTTTTTTCAGGAATTTCGGAGCATTTCCCTGTTGAGCTAATCCGAAAAGCATTCTGCTGTTACTGTAAACACTACTGTTGTATACAGACAAAGCAGCTGTTAAAACAATCAGGTTAAGAACATTTGCGATCAATGTATTGAACTGAATTACTTTACCAAAAAGACTGAATTCAAGGCCATTCAGATTTTGAAATACCATTACAAACGGACTGGATCCTTCTGTAATATCTCTCCAGGGACTTAATGAAAATAAGATCACCAAAGCTCCTACATAGAAAATAAGGATTCTATAGATCACCTGGTTGGTTGCCTGTGGAATGGTTTTTTCCGGATTTTTTGCTTCTGCAGCTGTAATTCCGATAAGTTCAAGTCCCCCAAATGAGAACATGATCATCGCCATTGCCGCAAATAATCCTGAATATCCGTTTTCTGTTTTATTAAATAATCCTTTCGGGAAAAATCCACCGTCATTCCATAAATTCGTGATTGTTGCTTTTTCTCCTCCTGTACCACTTATTAAAAGGTATACTCCGAAAATAATCATGGCAATAATAGCGACTACCTTGATAATGGAAAACCAGAATTCTGTTTCTCCGTAAACCTTTACAGAAGCAAGGTTAAGTGCATTAATGACTATAAAGAAGAATAAACTGGAAACCCAGAGTGGTATTTCCGGCCACCAAAAATGAATATAATGTCCGATAGCGGTAAGCTCCGCCATACTTACCAGAATATAAAGAATCCAGTAGTTCCATCCGGAGGCAAATCCAGGGAAATTTCCCCAATATTTGTAGGCAAAGTAGCTAAAACTTCCCGAAACAGGTTCCTGAACTACCATTTCACCCAGCTGACGCATAATAAAAAAGGCGATAATTCCTGCCAAAGCATAGCCTAAGATTACAGAGGGTCCTGCCAGTACCGCAGCAGGTCCGATTCCCAGAAATAACCCTGTTCCTATGGCACCTCCAAGGGCAATTAATTGTATATGTCGGTTTGTTAATCCTCTAACTAAAGTCTCGTTTTGTCCTGTTTTATTTTCGTTGCTCATTGAATGAATTATTCGGTCGCTAAATATATAAAAACTTTTCAGAGAAATTCACATTCCATGGGGCAAATTGACAATTTGTAATTCACAGGACAAGAAAAAACCTTAACAATTTGTCAAGGCTTTTTCCGCACATAAATAATAAAATCATTGATCTTCTGTTGAAAGAGCTTTTAAAGCATTATTGAGAAATTAGTTTGTAGGTACAGCATAAATAATATTCTCGGAATAGTTACCTCCGAATCCCTGAAATAAACTTCCTGCTGATGGCGCACCTCCAATCACGTTATTTCCGGCAATATATTTATACCTTTTTACTGCACCAGATGAGTTATTAACAATTAAACTTCCCTGAATGATAGAAAATCTTGTGAGTGAAGAAGATGTAGGCCCCTGAATAAGGCCGCTTACTAAAACAGGTGCTTCAAAAATATCTCCTGAAATATTCGCGGTATCTCCCGGATTAATATTAGGCTGATCTGAAAAGCTTGTCCTTATCCACATCCATTGATCACTGATTAATGCAGTTCCTGTAGGGATAATAAGTTGTTGTATTGTAACCAGCCATTTTCCCTGAGGCAGATCAATATAAGAGCCCGTATACTGAAATGTTCCCGTGGAAGTGAAAGGGATATCAATACCCGTTCCATTTGTTCCTCTTACCACTGTAAGCCTTACAGGTTTCCATAGACCATTCCCGTTGACATCAGAAGTCAGCACATAATTTTCGTTTTGGGCTCCGTCTACAATCTTTATTCCCGACACCGGAACCGCTAATGTTCCTGCAGTTTTAATATCCAAACTCGTTGCCGGGTTATTATTCCCGATTCCTAAACGACCATCAGCAGTCATCACTACATCATCCGTCTGATTGGTAATACTAACAGGGCCGGAGGTTTCATTATTTTTTTTTCCGTCTAAATGAAACATTGCCTGGGGATTTGGAGTATTTAACCCAACTTGTGCAAACGCCACGTTTGCAAAAATCCCTAAAGTCATAACATACATCTTTTTCATTGAAATTGGTTTTAATTATTATTCGTAAAAAAGCAAAACAATTTTGTGAAATATTTTTCTGTTAACTTCATCTGGCAGACCGAAGTTAATGAGAGACTAACCTACCGCTAAAAACGGGTATTTAACGAACAGAAACTGTACGTATTTTTCCACAAAAGTGTAATGATATTATGACTTTAAAGAAGTTGTATTAATGAATTTCGCTATAGATTTCCAGCAATTCAACAAGATTGGTGATCTTTAATTTTTGATAAACCCTTCTTTTATAAGTTCCTACGGTAGATTCTTCGATATCAAGAGCATTAGCGATTTCAAGATTCCCATTTCCTTTTGCCAGAAGATTAAAAACCTGCAGTTCTCTCTCTGATAAATTCTCAATGGCTTTTCGTTTTTTATTTCCTTTCAGCAATTCATTCAATATCTCCGGAGTGTAATACTGTCCATCTTTAAAGAGCGCCTCAACAGCTTTGACAAAATTTTCGGGATCACTTTGCTTATTCAAAAAGCCATTTGCGCCCTCTTCAATGTATTGCAATGCAATATTTTCTTTGTAGGATGTAAATATTAAGATAAGTATATCTTCAGCAATTGCTTTGATCTCTTTCACCATTGATTTGAGAATACTTCCCGGAAGTTCAATATCAAGAATAACCAGATCATATTTTTCCGATTGTATTTTCTGTTTTACCTCATCATAGGTTTCTGCAAAATCGACCTCAAAATGGTTAAAATTTTTCTCCAGAACCATCGCGGTTCCAATTCTTACCACATGATGATCATCTGCAATGAGTATTTTTTTCGTCATATTTTAATAAAGATTTTAATGGTGGTTCCTTTCGGAGTATTTTTATGAAAAGTCATTTCGGAATTAATCTTCATGAGCAGCTGAACAACCATATGAAGACCTAACCCATAGTTTTTGAAAATCATATGTTCATCATTTTCTTTTTTCTTAAAGAGCCCCGAATAGTAAATTCTCTGTTCCTCAGACATTCCGTTCCCTGTATCTGAAATATTAATTTCCATATGGGACGCTGTGGAAACTGATGTGATGGTAATTTCTCCGTCTGAAGTATTTTTCACTGCATTATCTATAATATTGTGGAAAACTGCAAGGAGAATGTTTTTATTGAGCCGTGTTGTCAACTGGTGATCACAAAAGTTGTAGATAAATGTATTTTTCTGCGCTGCAATTTCTTCAAACAGCAATCTTTTGGTTTCAATCAGATCATATACGGAATATTCTTCTTCCGCACTATTTTGTTGTTTGTATAATTCTGTATATTCTTTAAGGCCTAACGTAAATTTATAGAGCTGTTCTGAGGTTTTATAAATGCTGTCAAAATATTTTTTCTGAGTCTTTGGATCATCAGATTGGTTGAGTTCCTGCGAAAGAAGAGCAATAAACTTTACGGGTGTAGTAATGTCATGACTGATACTTTCTACCAGTTTTTTCTGATAATCGGACTCATTTTTAAGTTTGTTATTCGTTTCGAGAAGTTCTTTGTCTTTATGAACAAGGGTATTTTTCAGAACTTTATTTTTCAGTCTTAAAAAATTGGTCCTGATCTGTACAATCACCAAAACAATGAAAATAATAATCCCAGCGATCAGTATTTTAAAGATAAGTGTCTGATAAAAATAGGGTTCTACTTCTACAGGAATGGTTTTATAAATAAACTTCCCTGTTTCAGAAGATAAAAACCGAACGAGAAGATTGTAGGTTCCCGGATCTATATTGGCCAGCCGGAATGTTTTATCATTTTTAATATTTATCCATGAGCTGTCTTCATTGTCAAGCTTAGCCTGTAAATAAATATTTTCAAAATCGGAATAGTAAGGAACATCTATATAGATTTCTGCATTTTTATACCCTCGTTCCAGAAAGAGTTTATCTTTCACCTGAATCATCTTTCCTTTTATCTTTGCTCTTTCCAGATGTATGTCTTCAAGCTGGGGATAATACGTTTTTACATTTTCAGGATTAAAAAATACGAATCCCTCCATGGAAGGAAATACAAACTGTCCATCTTTCAGAATGTGGGCACAGGGATTTGCACTTCCGTTGAATTCATTATTTAACAGTCCCTGTTTTTTGGTGTATCGGTAATAAGTGAGGTCTCCTTTCGGATCTTTTATATATTGTAAAAGTATATTTTTATTGATTTTAAACAATCCGTTATTGGATGAGATCCACAGGTTGGAATTCTTATCTTCCAACAGATAATGAGCATTCGCCAGGAAATCATTTTTATCAGACGGAACCCTGATTGCCTTTTGATCTTTTATTAAGTAAAGCCCTCTATTGTATGTGGTAAACCAGATACTTCCATCTTTTGTCCTTATAATTTGTTTTACCGGAAGACCTTTTCCGATAAGCTTCACCACTTTATTCGCGATAAGTGAATACACATATATTCCACCACTGCTTCCCAGATAGAGAAAGTTTTTATCATATCGGAGAACAGCATCTATATTATCTTTACAGGGAATAATTCTTTCAATTTCTTTAAAATTATCTTTCTTAAACAGATAAAGGTAAGACCCTTTTCCGCTCACAAGCGATGCCATATAAAGCGCTCCACTTTTATACAGACCATCAAGTTCCTTATTTTTAAAAGAAATGGAATCATATTTTGTAAATCCACTGTTCTTATATCTGATGTAAATGGAATTATTTTCCCTGTAAACCAGATTTCCGGCATTATCTTCCAAAATATACCGTTTATCATAAGATTGGGGAGCAGGATATAGTCTTTCTGATCTATTCTGATAGTATTTAATACCTTCTGATGTCAGAACAGAATTATCACCATAGGGTAATGCAGCATAGCAAACCTCATCCTGATAAGATAAGTCCTTTCTGGAAACCGAAAAATCGGATAAGCTTAGGATTTTAAGCCCATGAATAGAACTCCCGATGTATAACTTCCGGGCCGCTTCATCGTAAAACATAGCACCGGAAATATCTTTATCAATATCTTTATATTCCAGCAAATAAGTAAGCTTCAATTTTCCATCTGAAAATTCACTTCTGTATATTTTACCATGACTGATGATGAACACCTGTCCGGTAATCTGCTGCCAGTAAATTTTGGTTTCCGGATCAGTATAAACAGATGGTGCATTGATATAAGAATATTTTCCCTGATAGAGCTGAAGAATTTTTTTATTCTCAGCATCAGCAACAAAAACGTAATCCCCATGAACAAACAATCGGTTTAATCTGCTTTGTGAAAATGTCAGATCAATTTCCGTACGCTTCTTATTCTTCTTTTCAATATAGATAATTCCATTCTTTTCAAAATAATAAGAACCCGTATTTAAATGGATGAAAAACGAATCTACAATCGAAACATACCGTACCGTGAAATTATTTTTAAAAATTTGTTTGTATATTTTATTATCTGCCCTGTTTCCGGAACTCGATATCAGTCTGGAAGATATAATATGGGGACTTCTATGGGAAATCATCAGAGCATCTTTCTCAGAAGCATTAAAAACAGCAATACTGTCTTTTTGGATGTTTCCGAAGAAATCACCAAAACTTAAGTTTTTAAGTTTAAAATTTTTGTACTCAACGAAATTACTTCCATCATACCGTACAATTCTGCCTTCCATAGAGAGCCATATAAAACCATACTTATCTTTTACAATGTCCTTGATGCTGTTTTGAGGCAAACCATTGTCCATGTTGTACCACTGGGTAGTATAGCTTTGCCCGTTGACACTTAGAAAAAACAGAAATGAAATAAAGTAAAGAAGCTTCATTCAGTAGGACAGCCTTATATTTAAGACAAATATATTATAGAAAATTAAATTTATTGTAAACATTTATCCACAATTATGTGAATTTTTTTCTACATAATTAGATATGTATAATATATTCATTATAATAAATTTGAAAAACCAAACATTTGTTCCCTCATCAATGTCATGGTCATCAGGCATACTGAAAACACAGTCTTTTTTGTTCGCAAAAAAATGATCTCCTTCTGTCCAAGGAGATCATTCTTCTATGATAATTAAATGTAAGTAAAAGTGAAATTTTTATAGGCTATAAAAATTCTTTCGGAACAGAAATATTATTCTTTTTCATGTATTCCAAAAGGTTTTGATATTTATCTTCATATTCATTGTTTCCACACTTATGCGAAATACTACAGATGTCTGATGGTTTGATGTCTAAAATATCGGATATTTTAGTCAGTATCTCCAGATTGATCTTCACCTTGGAATTCTCAATATCGGAATACGCCTTTTGGGAAATCCCCATTTCAAAAGCCATATATTCCTGCGTAAGATCTCTGCTCCTACGTATTTTCCTGATATTTTGTCCACATACTTTCATCGTTTTTGTTTTAGTAGTTTTCGGTATATTTTAGAAGATTAGCTATTAGTCTCCAACAAAGTTAATAAATACCTTTGGCAAAACATTATACACGTTACATGATATTTATTTTCGACATAGAAAAGACTTAAAAATAGAACTTTTTTCAGAGAAAATATCACTTCGGTAAACACTATTGGAATTTATGGAGACGCAAAAATTTAATTATGACAATAATATTGTCAGAGCATTCCTCTATGCGACTGTCGCATTCGGACTTGTAGGATTTCTGCTGGGGCTTACAGCTGCATTGATGCTTTTTTATCCTGAATTGCCTGAATTTTTATTCGGTACGGATGATACAACGATTAAAAGCTTAGCTTCGGGGAATATTCAGGGACTGATTAATACTCAGGGAGCGATGGGCTTCGGGAGAATCAGAATGCTTCATACCAGTGCGGTAATTTTTGCTTTCGTATGTAACTCCTTTTTCTGTGGTGCTTATTACAGTATGCAAAGGCTTCTTAAAACCAGAATGTACAGTGACACGCTTTCATGGCTTCACTTCTGGTCTTGGCAGTTTATGATTGTAAGTGTGGTTATTACTTTCCTTATGGGAATCAATACTTCTAAAGAATATGCTGAACATGAATGGCCAATTGATATCTTAATTGCTTTCTCCTGGATCATTTTCGGAATCAATATGTTCGGAACTATTGCTAAGAGAAGAGTAAGACATTTATATGTAGCAATCTGGTTCTATCTGGCAACCTGGATTGCAGTAGCAATGCTTCACATCTTCAATAATCTTGAAGTTCCGTTATCTTTCACAAGCTGGAAATCTTATTCTGTATATGCAGGTGTAAAAGATGCATTAGTACAATGGTGGTATGGACACAATGCGGTTGCATTCGTATTAACCACCCCTGTATTAGGTCTGATGTATTACTTTATGCCAAAAGCAGCTCAGCGACCGGTCTTCTCATACAAATTATCCATCATTCACTTCTGGTCGCTGATCTTCGTATATCTTTGGGCCGGGCCTCACCACCTGCAATATACAGCTTTACCGGCATGGGCTCAGGCGGTAGGAACAGGATTCTCTATTATGTTGATTGCACCGTCATGGGGAGGAATGCTGAATGGTCTTCTTACCTTAAGAGGAGCATGGGATAAAGTAAGAGAAAATCCTATTCTAAAATTCTTTGTTGTAGCAGTTACATGTTATGGTATGGCTACTTTCGAAGGGCCTTTATTGGCAACAAAATCATTAAATAAAATTGGTCACTATACCGACTGGGTTATCGGCCACGTACACCTGGGAGCTCTTGGATGGAATGGTTTTATGGCATTCGGAGTGGTATATTATCTGGTTCCGATCATGTGGAGAACATCTCTTTGGTCTAAAAAATTAGCCAACTGGCACTTCTGGTTAGGAACTTTAGGAATCATCTTCTATGCAGTACCTATGTATATTTCAGGATTTACACAGGGATTAATGTGGAAGCAATTCAATCCGGACGGAACTTTATTGTGGAAAAACTGGCTGGATACGGTAACGGCAATTATTCCATACTTTAAAATGAGATTCTTAGGTGGAATACTATATTTATCCGGAGCAATTTTAATGGTAATCAATGTTATCAAAACGATTAAAGCCGGTTCATTCCAGAAAAACGTTCCTGCGGAGGCTCCTGCATTAGCCAATATCGGAAGCACAAGAAAAGAAGGCGAAGGTGTACACCTCTGGTTGGAAAGAACACCTACTCTCCTTTCTGTATTAGCTTTCATCACTATAGCAATCGGTGGATTGGTGGAAATTGTTCCTACATTGTCACTGAAGCAAAGTGTTCCGACAATTACCGCAGTAAAGCCCTATACTCCACTGGAACTGGAAGGTAGAGATTTATATATCCGTGAGGGATGTAACTCATGCCACTCACAAATGATCAGACCGTTCCGTGACGAAGTTGTAAGATTTGAAGGAAAAAACGGACAGTATTCCAAAGCGGGAGAATTCGTATACGACAGACCATTTTTATGGGGATCTAAAAGAACAGGACCGGATCTTCACAGAGAAGGAGGAAGAAACCCGGATTCATGGCACTTCAAACATATGTATAACCCAAGAATTACTTCTGCCGGTTCTATCATGCCACGTTTCCCATGGTTAATTACCAATAAACTGGACAAAACTCAAATGGTGGACAAAATGAAACTGATGAAAAATGCCTTCGATGTTCCTTATACAAAAGCTCAGATTGATTCTGCCAACCAATGGGCAGACAACCAGTCTAAAGCAATTGTACAGAGAATTTACGCTGAAGCAACAGATGTAAAAGATCAGATGGTAAAAGAAAAAACAGCAAAAGGATCTGCCTATGTACCGCTTGAACAAAGAGAAATTGTGGCAATGATTGCTTACCTGCAAAGATTAGGTACAGACATTAAAACAACACAGGTACAAACCGCAAGCGTAGAGTAACATTTAAAATTAAACTGCAATGAAAACGAGAACCCCCATTTCAATATATATCGCAACTACGATAGGTTTAACGATCATGGCCTTTGAAATGTTCGCCGGAGATTCAGGATATTTTTCTTCTCCTTTTTTCTGGGCGCTGATATTAATCGCCACTATCCTGTTACTGATTATGAACTCTATTGGAGATCTGGTGGAAAATGAAAGTTTCAACAGATTATCCGAGGAAGAGAAAAAACAATACCTGGAAGAAAAGAAAGTTCCGTACTACCAGAAATTATGGAACTCTGCCTTCAAAAAACAAACTGCTACGGAAGAAAAAGATATTCTTATCGACCATGGTTTTGACGGCATTACAGAGCTTGACAACTCTCTTCCGAAATGGTGGATCGGCTTGTTCTGGTTCGGATGTATTTTCTGTGCAGTTTATCTGTTTGCTTTTTCTTTCACAGACTATGCTCATCCGGAAGCAGAATATACCAAAGAAACAAAAACGATGTTAGCTTCCATTGCTGAGTATGAGAAAACAGCTCCTCAGATCAATCTGGAATCAGCAAAATACAGTGCAGATAATATTGCAGAAGGACAGGAATTGTTTAAAACGAATTGTGTCACCTGCCACGGTGACGGAGGAAAAGGTGGTATAGGTCCTAACCTTACCGATACCCACTGGATCAATATTAAAGAAAAAAGCTTATTTAAAAATGTATTCTGGATGCTTGAAAACGGTTCTCCAAACAATCCTACCATGAGACCTTTCATTAAGGAAGGAACCATTACCGGAAGAGATGCTGAAAAGATTGCCGCTTATATTTATCACATCAACCAGGAAACTGCTCCTATCACTACAGCACAAGGAGGTGCTGCTCCTCAGGGAGAAGAAGTGAAATGGGAAAACGGAAACAACTAAATTATTATCTATCATATAAACCATGCCACGCCCCCTTCAACACTACTAACATTTGAATTTCATTTTTGCTAACTAACCTTTTCAACATTAAAAAAATGATAAAAGGGGGCGTTTTTTACCAATAACAATCCTTACTTTGGCTGTCTTACTCAACTATTCACTTGACAACTACAAACTAGAAATTCCATAAAAAGACAGCCAAGGCAGGATTTTTGCATTCGCAAAAGGGTACCACAACAAGGACCAAATAAAATAGTATTATTATCTTTGTTAGAAACCACTTCGCATTTGAAACTGAAAATCAACACTACAAAACTTTTAAGGCGTATTGCAATAACCTTTATTTCAATATTGGTTCTTCTTACCCTGTTGATCCTAAGCTTAAGGCTTCCTGCCGTCCAAAATTTTATCAAAGACAAGCTCATTGTTTATCTGGAGAAAAAAATCAAAACTCCGGTAAAACTTGAAAGAGTTTACATCGGATTTCCCAACAGCCTTGTCATGGAAAATCTCTACCTCAAAGGGCAAGATGTAGATACCCTTCTGGCAGTAAAGAAACTGGATGTAGGGTTACACATGCTGAAACTCCTTAATTCTACGGCAGATATTACTTCAGTCAACATGGAAGGTGCCCGTGCTAATGTGGTACGGAAACCGGATGGCAAATTCAATTTTGATTATATTATTGATGCATTTGCGTCCAGTGATAAAGAAGAAAGCCCTTCCAAGCCCTTTATTATTTCTCTTGATAAAATCAATTTAAAAGATATTGGAGTAACCTTCAACGACCAGCAGTCGAAGAATGACATCAAACTCTATTTTAAGTCGTTCGATACCAGAGTCAAAACTTTTGATCTCAGCAAAAACAAATATGCAGTCAATGACATCAATCTTGACGGATTAAAATTAAAGTTAAAGCAGGGACTCGTAGAAGAAGTTGCTCAAAAAGTAGAGAAAAAAGTAGATTCTCTCAATGAAAAGAAACCGATGAATATTGGATTGAGAGGCATTAAACTCACTCATTTCGATATTGATTACGGTGATGAAAATACCAAAACATTCGCAAAAGTTATATTTAAAGAACTGAGCACAAAGGTTAATAAACTTGATCTGGAGAATAATGCCTACCATGTAGCCAATGTATTTCTTTCCGGAGCAGACATCAATGCCAATCTCTACCTTCCCGCTCAGAATGCCAATCCGAAAAAAACACAGGAACCTGAGGTTTCCAAAGCTTCCGATCAGGATAAAGCCATGAAACTTCTCTTAGGAAAACTTGTTTTGAATGATGTAAAGGCAACTTATAACAATACCGCTATTGCTCCAACCAAACAAGGTATAGACTTCAATCATCTTAATTTTTCAAAAATGAATGTTGAGGTAAGAAGCTTCAAAATGGAGAACAATACTTTTGCAGGAACAGTAAATTCTGCAGAAATCAAAGAAAACAGAGGCTTGGATATCCAAAAATTCAATACGGATTTTGTATATGCTGAAAAGGAAGCTTATCTCAAAGACCTTTATCTTCAAACCCCGAAAACGATATTACGTGATGAGGTTATTTTAAACTATAACTCCATTGATCAGCTTAGCTCAAACTTAGGCGCTGTAAAGATTTCAGCCAATATCAAAGATTCAAAAATAGGATTCTCCGACATTCTGAATCTGGTTCCTACTTTAAAAAATACCGTTCCGTTCAACAAATATCCGAACGCAATCCTTAACGTAAATGCGAATGTAAAAGGAAGCGTCAATGATCTTTTAATTCAGGATCTTAAAGTTTCCGGGCTGGATCAATTGAGAGTAATGGCTTCCGGAAAGATCAAAAATGCGATGAATCCTGATCAGCTGTATTACGATCTGAGAATCGGAGAGTTTTCTTCCAGTGCCAAAACGATATTCAATCTTGTTCCTAAAAATACGATTCCTTCCAATATTTCGCTTCCTTCCCATTTCAGCATTAAAGGAAATGCAAAAGGTACAACTAAGGTTGTGAATACTGATCTGAACCTCTACTCTACTTTAGGAAATGCAGCCATCATCGCGCAGGTAGACATGCGTAGAAAGAATCACGAACTGTATGATGTAAAAGCCAATCTTCAGGGAATACAGGTAGGAAAAATTATTCAGAACAAAGATGTTGGTCCCATCACCGCACAAATTGCCGCAAAAGGAGAAAGTTTTGATTTTAAAAATGCCAAAGCGGATTTAAAAGGGCATGTTGCTTCTGCCGTCTACAAAGGATATCGTTATCAAAATATGAACCTTACCGGAAAGATCAACAAAGGAGCATATCATGTGATTTTAGATTCAAAAGACCCGAATGCCAGTCTACAGCTGGCTGCTTCCGGTGTGTATGATGAAAAAAATCCTACCGTAAAAATCAATGGAGAAGTCATCAAGCTGGATGTCAACAAACTTGGCTTCTATGAAAAGCCAATGATCATTGCCGGAAAAATTGATGGAGATTTCACCAGCTTAGATCCAAATAATCTGAATGGCTATCTAAACCTTAAAGATTTTGCATTCTCTGATACGAAAGAGGTTTATCCGGTACAGGAAGTTAACCTGAAAGCATCATCCACAATAGATTCTACTCAGATTATTTTCAATTCTCAGATTGCAGATGTGGAACTGAAAGGAAAATATAAACTTACCCAGATCTTTGGTGCTTTAACCCAAACGATCAATCAATATTATCAATTCCAGAAACCGGATAAAACCCAGAAAATTGATCCGGGACAACATTTTACCTTTACCGCCAAAGTAAAAAATGATGATCTGATCAGAAAATTTGTGCCGGATCTGAAAGATTTTGAAACGATCAATCTTGTCGGGAATTATGATGCAGATTCTCAAAAAATAGAGATTGACGGACAGATCCCAAGGTTACTGTATGGTGAAAATACCATTGAAAAAGGAGCCTTGAAAGTCACCAATGAAAATCAGGCATTGCAGTACAGTCTGAATGTGGCAGCATTGAAAAGCTCAAGTTTTTCTTTAAACAAAATCAATATTGATGGAGATGTTGCTGACAACACCATTCGCTACAATGTTACGACAAAAGATGAGAAAGATGCTACCCAATTCCTGATTGCAGGAAATGCAAAATCACTGAATGATATTACAGAAATTTCTCTTAACCCGAACGGATTAAAACTCAATTACACAGACTGGAACGTTGCAGAAAATAATAGAATACAAATCAGCAGTAAAGGAATTCTGGCGGATAATTTTATTCTCTCCAATGGAAACAGTGAAATCGCTGTTCAGTCGGAAAGCAGCAGCCCAAGCAGTCCTTTGAACATTTCGTTGAAAGATTTCAAGATTGAAACCATTACGGAACTTATTAAAAAAGATACGGTTCTGGCAAGAGGAACCATCAACGGAACAGCACAGCTTCGTGATGTAACTAAAAATATGACTTTTACTTCGGATCTGAATATTTCTGATTTAATCGTCTACGGAAGCCCTGTTGGAAATCTTGCGGTAAAAGTGAACAATGCTTCACCGAAGATTTTAAATGCAGATATTGCCCTTTCCGGAAATAATAATGACGTAAAAATCCTGGGTGATTACAATACTTCTTCCAGTACTTTTGATCTGAATATGGCAATCAATCAGCTTCAGATGAAGAGTATTCAAGGGTTTTCTATGAATGCGATTACCAATACGGAAGGTTATCTCTCAGGAAATTTAAAGATCACCGGAACGACTGATAAACCCAATATTTTAGGAAAAGTAAAATTCAATGATGCCGGACTGGAAATTGCCAAAACAGGAAGTGATTTCAGACACCTGAGTGATGAAATAGATTTTACCAGCCAGGGAATCGAGTTTGATAAATTTAAAATAAAAGATAAAGACGGAAATGCTCTTGTTGTAGACGGACAGGTCCTGACTCAGACCTACAGAGATTTCGCCTTTAACCTGAATGTGAATGCTAAAGATTTTAAAGTTGTCAATTCAGAAAAATCCAATGACGCAATGATGTATGGTGTTCTTGCTATTGATGCCGGACTTCATATCCGCGGAAACCTTGATCTTCCAAAAGTAGATGGAAGACTGAGCGTGGCAGACAATACGGATTTCACTTTTGTTCTTCCTCAATCCAGCCCTACTTTACAGGAAAGAGATGGTATTGTAGAATTTGTGGATCAGGATCAGGTGGTTTTAAACAAAACAATCAAAGCAGATTCTCTTAATGCGCAAAGCCGTATCAAAGGGATGGATGTGAGTGTTAATATTGAAGTCAGCAAAGAAGCAAAACTGTCGCTGATCATTGATAAAGCCAATGGTGATTTTGTACAGCTCCAGGGTGAGGCAGAGTTAACCGGAGGAATAGATCCGTCAGGAAAAACCACATTGGTAGGAGTATATGAAGTGGAAAAAGGAAGTTATGATCTTTCTGTGAGTTTCCTGAAACGTAAATTTGACATCCAGAAAGGCAGTACTATCACATGGACCGGTGAACCTACAACGGCCCAAATGGATATTACCGCCGTTTATAAAACAGAAGCTGCGCCTATTGACCTTGTAGAACAGCAGATCAGTGGAGAAAGTGCTTCAACATTGAATCAGTTTAAGCAGAGAGTTCCTTTCAATGCTTTATTAAAAATGAAAGGGGAATTATTGAAGCCTCAGCTTACTTTTGATATCACTACAGATGAAAAAAATAATTCTGTATCGACGAATGTGAAAGATGTTGTAGATCAAAAGCTTGCCCAGATCAGAACTCAGGAATCCGAGCTGAATAAGCAGGTGTTTGCCTTACTTCTTCTGAACCGTTTTATCGGAGAAAATCCATTTGAAAGTGGAGCTGGAATGTCTGCAGAGACTATGGCAAGACAGAGTGTGAGTAAAATTCTTTCTCAGCAGCTGAACAATCTTGCCGCAGGACTAATTAAAGGAGTAGATCTTAATTTTGGTCTTGATTCTTCAGAAGATTATTCCACCGGAGAAAAAAATACGCGAACTGACCTGAATGTAGATATCAGTAAAAAATTATTGAATGACCGACTGAAAGTAACGGTAGGAAGTAATTTCGGACTGGAAGGTCAGGCCCGTCAAAATGAAAATATGACCAATATTGCGGGTAATGTTTCAGTAGATTACAGCCTTTCTAAAGATGGAAGGTATATGTTACGAGCTTACCGTAAAGATGAGTATCAGGTGGCTCTTCAGGGGCAGATCATAGAGACCGGAGTTGGATTCATCATTACATTGGATTATGACAAATTCCGCGAGATTTTCCAGAAATCTAAAGAGAAGAAGCCGAAAAAAAATCAAAATAACCAAGTGGTAGAATTTAAATAATGAGTAATAAGTTCCATATATATTGTAAGTATCTGTTGGTTTCCGGAATGGCATCCACGGTAATTTCGTGCAGCAATACCAGGTTTTTGAAAGAAGGCCAGATGCTGTATACAGGAGCCAAAGTGAAGATTGAGAATGATACAATTTCCAAAAAAGAAAAAAAAGATCTTCAGGCTGCCTTAGAAGCCAATCTTACTCCAAAACCCAATTCTACGTTTTTAGGACTGCGCCCAAAGCTGTATTTCTATAATATAGCCAAGGAACCTAAAAAGGATAAGGGTTTTAATTACTGGCTAAAATATAAAGTGGGTGAAAAGCCTGTATTATTGGGTGATGTAGACCGTGAGTTCAATAAAGATATCATCGTCAATTATTCTGAAAACAAAGGATATTTCAATGCTAAAGCTTCTTATGATACGGTTTCAAAGAACAAAAAAGCTCAGGTTATTTACACCTTAAGGCCGGGTTCAAGATATCTGATTGACGGCGTAAAATTCCAGAAAGATTCTACACTGGTTAATCAGGAAATTCAAAACCTTACGGATAGAACCCTTCTTAAAAACGGAAGACCATTTGATCTGGATGTTATCAAAGCTGAAAGAGACAGAATTGACAATAGGTTAAAAGAAAGAGGTTTTTATTATTTCCATCCCGATAATATTATTGTTCAGGCTGACAGTACGGTGAGCAAAAATCATAAGGTGGAACTTAATGTAAAACTGAAAGACAATACCCCTGATTTAGCAACGCAGCAGTTTAGCATTGATAATGTTATTGTATTTCCCAATTACAACATTCAGGACGTAAAAGATGGTAAATACAGTATCCCGATGGATAAAGATTCTCTTGCCAAATATCGTTTTGACGACATTTATGTCATTGATCCGCAACATAAATTCAAACCAAAAATTTTTGACAGAGCATTATATTTCAAAAAAGGAGATCTTTATAACCGCTCTAATCATAATCTTACCCTGAACCGATTGATCAGTCTGGGTGTATTCAAATTTGTAAAGAATGAGTTCATTGTGTCTGATTCTTTAAGCCATAAATTTGATGCGTATTATCTATTGACCCCTAGACAAGTCCAGTCGCTTCGCCTGGAAGCATTGGGAAGAACGAACTCTGCCAATTATGCAGGTAGTGAGCTGAACCTTAACTGGACTCACAGAAACTTTTTCCGTGGTGCCGAGCAATTCAAAGCCGCCATCTACGGAGCATTTGATTTTCAGATGGGAGGCGCTCAGAATGCCAATAATATTTTCCGTGCAGGAACAAACGTACAACTTTCTATTCCGAGAATTGTAGCACCATTCCGTTTTCATTCTTCCAGTGAATTTGTTCCCAGAACAAATATTACATTGGGATATGAATTCCAAAACAGAACCCAATATTATACGCTTAATAATTTCACCGGATCATTCGGATATCTATGGAAAGAAAATGCAAGGAAAGAACATGATCTGAAAGTGATTGATATTACATTGGTTTCTCCTGCAAATGTCACTGCAGAATATGAATCTATCTCTGCAAAAAATCCTGCCTTGAAAAGAGTTGTAGCCAAACAGCTTATTTTCGGTCCTACCTATTCTTATACCTACACTAATACGATGCTGCCAAGAACCAATACCTTTTACTACAAAGGAACACTTGATCTGGCAGGAAATATTACAGGTCTGGTTACCGGAGCTGATGTAAAAAAGGACAAAGAGAAGAAAATATTTGGAATTCCTTTCAGCCAGTATGTAAAGATTGAAAACGACATAAGATTCTATCATAAGTTTACTGAAAAATCTTCACTGGCAACGAGATTTATCGGAGGAATCGCTTATCCTTACGGAAATTCAGAATTTATTCCTTTCTCTAAACAGTTTTTCTCAGGAGGGAGTAACAGTATCAGAGCATTCCGTGCAAGAACATTAGGACCGGGAAGTTTTGATCCGAGAACGATAGATCCGAGCATTTACTTTGACCAGTCTGGAGATATCAAACTGGAATTAAATGCTGAGTACAGAGCCAATCTTTATAAATTTTTAAATGCTGCTGTTTTTGTAGATGCCGGAAATATCTGGCTGCTTCACGACGATAAAGACAGACCGGGCGCTAAATTTTCAAAAGACTTTTTAAATGAAATTGCGGTGGGAGCCGGAGTAGGTCTGAGACTGGATTTTTCTATCCTGATTTTAAGACTGGATCTGGCCATGCCACTGAGAGTTCCTTACTATCAGAAAGGAGACAGATGGACCTTCGATAAAATTAATTTCGGAGATCCAAGCTGGAGAAAAGATAATCTTGTTTTTAATATTGCCATCGGATATCCTTTTTAATATGATCAATACTGTTAAATTTTTCTGGGAAGTTCTTAAAGATACATTTACTGAATGGAACAATTCTACTGCATCAAAAGATTCAGCAAGTCTTGCGTATTATGCCATCTTTTCTATTCCGGGATTATTGATCATTATTATCTGGGTACTTGGAAATTTCTTTGGTGAAGAAGCTATCCGTGGGCAGATCAGCACACAAATCAGCGGTATTATGGGGCCAGATGTGGCAAAAAGTATCGAAGGAATGCTGGCCGGAGCTCTTATTGATAAAAAAAATATTTTTATGAAGGCAGTGGGAGTCGGGTCATTAGTTTTCGGTTCTACAACCCTCTTCTTTCAGCTTCAGCATTCATTAAATACACTTTGGGAAGTGGAAGCAGCTCCCAAAAAAGCACTGGTTAAATTTCTGCTGGACAGAGCGAATTCTTTAGGGATGATTCTTATTCTGGGATTTCTTCTGATGATCACCATGATTTTATCTTCTCTGATCAGTCTGTTTAATACGATTATCACCCAATATTTTGGTTTTGAAACGTATATGCTGGTAGAAACCGTGAATTTCGCTGTAGGCTTTGGACTTGTCATGCTCTTATTTGCTTTAATGTTTAAAGTTTTGCCTGATGTTTTGGTCAGCTGGAAACCGGTATGGAAAGGAGCTTTTCTCACTACTGTTTTATTTACGCTGGGAAAATTTTTATTAAGCCTCTATTTTAACCAGGTAAAACCTACTTCAGCCTTTGGCGCTGCCGGAACCGTCATTCTGATTATGATGTGGATCAATTATTCCTGTATGCTGATATTCTTCGGCGCAGAATTTACCAAAGTTTATACTTACAAAAAAGGATATAAAGTTATTCTTTCCAAACATGCACGGTGGACTCCAGCCAAACTGTACGCTGATAGTTTGAAACAGATGAAAGATAATCAAGAGGAAGATAAAAGTCCAGAAACTTCGGAACCAAAACAATCTTAGTATTAAATAGATTTATAATAAAAAAGCCTCCTGAAATTCAGGAGGCTTTCTATTTTTACATTCTGTTTACCGTTCCGATTCCCAGCAACTCTAACGATTTTTTGATCGTCTTTGCTGTGATATCTGAAATATTTAAACGGAATTGTTTTACGTTTTCATCTTCCTGATTCAGAATTGGATTATTCTGATAGAAAGAGTTATAGGCTTTAACAAGATCATAAACATAGTTGGCAACCAAAGCCGGGCTTAACGTTTCCGCTGATTTAGCAACTACAGTTTTAAAGTTGGTCAATTGCATAATCAATTCTTTTTCGGATTGATTCAATTCAATATCTGCAGTCTCTGTTTGTAAAGCACCTGCTTTAGACAATAACGACTGAATACGTGCATAGGTATATTGAATAAACGGACCTGTATTTCCATTAAAATCAATACTTTCTGCAGGATTGAAAAGCATTTTTTTCTTAGGATCTACTTTAAGCATGAAATATTTCAATGCCCCCAATCCTACTGTTTCATAAGATGCTTCTTTATCTTCTTCTGAAAGAGTTTCCAGTTTTCCTAACTCCTGAGCCTTAGATTTTGCCGTTTCGTACATCTCCTGCATCAGATCATCTGCGTCTACTACAGTTCCTTCACGGGATTTCATTTTACCTTCAGGAAGTTCTACCATTCCGTAAGAAAGGTGGAACAACTGATCTGCCCATTCATACCCTAATTTTTTCAGGATTTTAAATAAAACCTGGAAGTGGTAATCCTGTTCGTTTCCTACTGTATAGATCAGCTTTTGGATATTATTTTGCTTGAAACGCTCTACTGCTGTTCCAAGATCCTGCGTCATGTAGACTGATGTACCGTCTGAACGAAGCAATAGCTTTTGATCAAGTCCCTCATCGGTAAGATCACACCAAACAGAACCATCTTCTTTCTGATACAAAACACCTTTATCTAATCCCGCCTGAATAAGATCTTTTCCTAAAATATACGTGTTGCTTTCATATTGAACCTGGTCAAAATCAACCCCTAATCTTTTATACGTTTCATTGAAACCTTTGTAAACCCATGAGTTCATTTCTGCCCAAAGTGCTCTTACAGTTTCTTCACCATTTTCCCAATCCAAAAGCATTTTCTGAGCTTCTTTCATCACTGGAGCTTCTTTTTTCGCCTGCTCCTCTCCTACACCTTGGTTTACAAGATCTGCAATTTCTTTTTTGTAGTTTTTATCAAATTCTACATAGTAGTTTCCTACAAATTTGTCTCCTTTGGTATTCGTTGTTTCAGGCGTTGCTCCGTTTCCGAATTTCTCCCAGGCCAGCATAGATTTACAGATATGAATACCTCTGTCATTAATAATCTGAGTTTTGATTACATCATATCCGGCTTCTTTTAAAATCTGAGCTACTGAAAATCCTAATAAATTATTTCTGATATGCCCTAAGTGCAATGGTTTATTGGTATTCGGTGAAGAATATTCTACCATTACCGTAGCATTTTTCTTTTCTATAGTGGAAAAATTCTTAGTTACAGATCTGAAGTTATCCACAAACAATTGATTTTTCACCTTCACATTAAGGAAACCTTTTACCACATTAAAGCTTTCAAAAAGATCCGTTTCTGTTAAAGCTTCTCCTAATTCAACCCCGATGCTCTCAGGATTTTTCTTCAATTGTTTTACCAACGGAAAAGTAACAATGGTAAAATCACCCTCAAATTCCGTTTTATTTTCCTGAACTTCCAGTTTGATGTCTTTTAACTGATATACATTTAAAATGACCTCCGAAAGTTTTTGTTCTATAATATATTTAATATTCATGTTTCTAAATTCTCTTTTTAATGCTTATCGCTGAAACATTTTTAAAGTGTATCTCAGCTCAAAATCTGAGTTACAAATATACGGAAATAAAAAAACCGCCCGAAGGCGGTTTAAAAATTTAAATGGTCCTAGTTATCCCACCAAACGGGTATACTCACATCACTCACGACTGCTGCATTATTATTTAATGTTCTTTCAGCTTTAGGAGTTATTAATCTCAAAGGTATTTTTTTAGATTGGCTTTTTTGATTAGCGGTTAATACAGGGAAGCCTGTACGTCTCCAATCATTATAAGGCTCCATTGTAGTAAACAGGGAAGAATATTTTTGAGTAATAATATTCTGTAATGTTACTGCGGCTGAAGCTGTAGTAGCAAAGACAGGATTATCAGCACCAGTAACATCTATCAAAGATGCACTTACAGCAGCTTTCAGGGCAGCTTGAGCACCTACCGTATTTCCCAGTCTGAATTGTGCTTCTGCTTCTATGAATTTAATTTCACTATAGCTAAATATTATATTCGATGTACTTGCACTTCCTGCAAAGTAACTCCCAAAAGGAGAAGCATCTGTGTTGCTTTCTTCCGGAGCTGATCCAGAATATCCCCCGGATGCATCTAATCCAGCATAATGAGGTAACCTTGGATCACTACTATTCTTTAAAAGATCTATAAAATATTTTCCCATAGACATATAACCTGATCTTTGATTATCAAATGCAAACCAAAGATTTTGATTATTTCCTCCATCAAACCGAGCCACCAAGTTATCCGAACTGGATGTAAACGAGTTTTGCAAGTAGTTTAAAGCCTTCTGAGCTGCTACAGTACTTCCTTCTCTTTGAGTTAATCTTAATGCATATCGTGCTTTAATGGCATAGGCTAATTTTTTCCATTTATCTATATTTCCTGCATAAAAAATATCATCACCTGCCGGTAGCCCTAAATTAGCATTTCCAGGTTTTGATAAATCTATTATTGCACTATCTAAATAACTTTGAATCTGGGCAATAACATTTTGCTGAGAATCATATTTCGGAGAGAAATTATTAACCCCCTGAAATGCTTCTGAGAAAGGGATATCTCCCCAAGCATCAGTAGCATATCCCATATTCATAGCTAATAAAATCTTAGCCATACCTGAATAATAAGGATATTTATCCCCAAACTGAGTGATAATCTGATGAAGATTTACTCCAGTCTTATAAATATTAGACCAATCTGTTTCATTATCCAATTCTGTTAAAAAATAATTGGTATAATTTAATGACTGAAACTGATTTCCATTAGTATGCTGAGCCAACAAACTTATTTGTCTTGTCAAGTTACCTGTTGAATTATTAATTGTTCCTACTGCTGCACCGGTAAATAAAGTTTTAGGAGATGTAACTTGTGTAGGACTATTGGGATTTTCATTAAATGTATCTAGCTCATGCTGACAAGAATTGAGAAATATTCCGGCAATAATTATAGGTATGTATATTATTTTTTTCATAATTAAAAAGTAAATTTAAATGATAGGGTATAACTTCTTGTCCCTGGATTATTGAAGTAATCAAATCCATTAGTATTTGAACTTGCACCAGCAATAGATGTTTCAGGGTCTACACCTTTGTAGTTAGTAATTAAAAATAAGTTTCTAGCAGAAAAAGTAACCTGAGCATCTCTTATAAAAGATAGAGTTTGAGTACTAGATAACATTTTACCAAAATTGTATGATAAACTTATATCTCTTAACCTAAGCCAATTTATATCTCTTTCCATCTGTTGTTCATTTGCACTACCAGATCCATCTCCTAAAAAGCTTGAATAATAAGTTTTGTTATTAATTGCTACTGTATTAGGAGCTCCTGTTTCAGTAACACCAGATATTACATACATAGCAGATCTGTCTTCAGCAGAAGCCTGACTCATTCCTAATCTATGTAATCTCGCTAATGTTCCATTCCAAATATCTCCACCTTTACGAATATCTAATAAAAAGCTTAAAGACAAGTTCTTATAACTGAAATTATTTCTGATTCCTCCTAACCAGTCTGGATTAGGATTTCCTATAATTTGAGATTGTGCAGAAACCAGCGGTAAGCCATCAGAACCTATAATTACATTTCCTGATGAATCTCTTTCCCACGCGGTTCCATAAAAAACACCAAGCGGTTGCCCCTTAATAATTGCGGGAACAACATTTCCCGAAAAGAAATCACCGCCTTCACTGGAGAAATTTAAATTGTCTTGTATTTCAACGACCTTATTTACGTTTTTAGCCCAGTTAAGGTTTACACTCCAGTTAAAGTTTTGATTTTTAAGAATATCATACCCTAATTCTACTTCTATACCTTTATTTTCAACTGTAGGACCGTTGGTGAAATAATTCTGAAATCCAGAAGATGGTGCAACTGGAGCCTGGATAAGCAGATCATAGTTGGTTGATTTATAAGCACTCGCATTTAAGCGTAACCTTTTAAATAATTCTAATTCTAAACCGACTTCAAATTCGTCATTTCGCTCAGGCTTTAAATTTGGATTTTTCGCAATGGTAGTTAGCCCATAGGCTCCAACTCCCAAATATGGAGAAGTTAATTGTGGACCAAATGTATCAAAATAGTTTGGAGTTCCATAAGTGTTAACAATATTGTATGGATTAGCAGATGCAAAAGTTTTCGCATAAGCTACTCTTACTTTTCCTAAGTTAACCCAGTTTGGTAAATTTAATGTCTTATTAAACAGCCAAGATCCTGAAACAGAAGGATAGAAATAGGAACTATTCTGTTTAGGCAATGTACTGCTCCAATCATTTCTACCTGTTAATGTTAAATAAAACTGGTCGTAAAATCCGAATTCTGCCGAAGCTAATATCCCTCTTTTAATTTGTTTGAAATCTGTATTATTGGAAACAAAAGTCGTAAAGTTAGAAAGGTTGAATTGATTAGGTTCCAACATTGTAGATCCTTGAGTATATTGATCATTTCCAAATTTAGAAATTATCTGCCCCCCAAAACTATAATTCAAATTAATGTTATCAGTAAAGTTAACCAACCCACTAAAGATTAAATCTAAATTATATTGACTTTGTGTATAAGTGTCTACAACGACCTGCCCTGTTCGGTCAGCTGTTGAATTACCATTACTTGAGAATGAATAATTCTGCTGAGCATGAGTTGTATAGGTATCAACCCCCGCTCTCAACAGTATATTCAAGGCTTTATTATAATTATAAGTTAAATAACCACTAATAATGGATCTGTTTGTCTCGTCTTTATATGGATTATTGTATACTGTATAATATGGATTGTCATATGCTGCAAAATAATTTTTATTATATCCTTGTACAGTCTGATAATCTCTAAGGTCATAGGTTGTTGGTGTTCTCAGTAAAGACAACATTACTCCTGCAGTATTACTCCCTTTCTGAGCTCTTAACCCATTTGTATTTGAAAACTTTACATCAGCTCCAGCTTTTAGCTTATCAGTTAACTTAAATTCAGAATTCACCCCAAAACTTGTCTTTTTAAGCGATGTATTTGGAATAATCCCCGTTTGATCAATATGTCCAAATGAAGCTCTGAAATTACCATAATCTCCACCTCCTGAAAAAGCCAGATTATAATTTTGTGTAACACCTGTTTCAAAGAAGTTTTTAGTATTATCATAGGCCTTCAAACCAGTTACGCTTGAAATTAATGGTCCCCAACTTTGATTGGTTCCCGATGTGGTAGCAAAACCATCAGAACCATATTGAGCAGGTGCAATATAGGTAGCTCCGTTAGTTCCAGCGGCATAGGTTTTTTGAAGTTTCGGTAAACGAGTAATCATATCAAAAGATACAGCTGTAGAAAAATCAATTCCAATTCCTTTTCTTTTTCTCCCTTTCTTACTTGTATAAATAATTACACCATTTCTAGCATTTTCTCCATATAACGCTGCTGCTGCACCACCTTTCAAAATTGATACACTTTCAATATCATCAGGATTTATATCAATAGCTCTGTTCGAGTCATCTACTCCAGCCAAATTACTGCCCTGCCCCGCATTATTATTAACAGAGTTATCAATAATCTGCCCATCTAAAACTATAATAGGTTGGCTTGATAGATTAATTGACTTTTGGCCTCTAATCAGAATTTTGCTTGAAGCTCCTGGCGTACCAGAAGAGCCTGTAACTTGAATTCCCGCAGCTTTTCCCGCTAAACCTTGAATAATATTTGCTTCCCCTGACTTTTTTAAATCATCTCCATTGACTTGTGAAGTAGCATATCCTATTGTTTTTTTCTCTTTTTTAATCCCAAGTGCAGTTACTACCACACCTTCAATCTCTTTTGTCTGTGTAATGGTATCTTTTTTCTTCTGTTGAGCGTTTACAATAGCCATAGAAGAGGATAATACCACAACAAGCAGACTCATTGTTAGTTTCTTCATATCAAAATTAATTTTTACTCAGCAAAATTGTGTTTTTGTTAACAATTCAACAAGTAAAACTTAAAAAAAACAACAAAAGAGCAACAAATAGAAGTAAAAACAAACAAAACAATTAATAAAATACATTAAAAATAAAATATTTAATAAAAAAAATAACATCAATTTTCTAATTGATATCATTTAAAATCACTTTTCAATATAACATATAAAGTACTGATTATAAGATTAATATAAACAAAAAAGTCAGTTTTAATTCACAAAATCCTTTATAAAAATGATTACAAATAAAAAAAACCGCCATTTGGCGGTTTTTTTAGATAAATAAGAAATATTTATTCTTTTCTGAAAACAAGGATAGCTTCGTCATTTCCAGGCGTACTATCCAGGTTTTTACTATTGTCATTAATTCTGAGTTCTGTATTGGAATAGGAATCAATTTCTTTTTTCATTGTTTTAGAAACTCCAGCTTCTGTATAGGTAAGGGTTAATGTTTGATACATTTTATCAAAGGTCCATTTTCCTCCAAAAGAATCAAAAAGATTACAGTTTCCGGAAGAAGAAGACAAATCATATCTTTCATAAGATCCCGAGAAATCAGGATTTATAAATATAACTCCTTTCTTTTCACAGTCACTCAACATGACATCTTTACCTCTAAACTCATACTTATATGGTTTCCAAGTCCCATTAATACTTACACTTTCATTTTCAACTGCACGGTCGTCATCATTGGAACATGATGCAACACTTATTAAAAGAACAATTCCTATAAAAAATCTCATATAAATGTTTTTATATTCCTCAAACCTACTCGTAGATTTGAGGAATTATTATTTAATTTAAAATTTATCCCAAAATATTTTTGTGGATACTTTGTCACCTCCAATCTTTGAAGCTGCAGCATTCACATTCTTAGCGTTAAGAAGATATTCCTGATCAGAATATTTCATTCTTACTGGTACAGATTCTACTACAGATCCCCCAGGATTTACAAATACAGGGAAGTCCAGTCTTCTTGCAAAATTCCATGCCTGGAACCCTTTATTGAACATTGCTATCCAAGCTTGCTCACCAACAGATTTTTTCCAGTTGGCAGCATTATATGGATTGGCAGCTATAAAAGTATTTGCAGTAGCTTCAGTAATACCATACTCAGTCATTGATGCTTTAATTGCAGATTCATATAGATTAGCGGCGGTATCACCAACACTAAATCCTCTAGCAGCGGCTTCAGTTCTTAAAAACTGAATTTCAGAATAATCTAATAAAAAGCCTTGTGCATTTTCTCCAGAAATTACGTTTGTAAAGTGAGAATAATCTTTGAAAATATTCTGATCTCCGTACACACCCCCTACATAAGCACCAGCAACCTGTGTAAACCACGTGGCTCTTCTTGGATCTGAAGTAGTATTCATAAAATCAACCAGAACATCTGACGGAATAAAGTCATTTCTACCAGACTGAATAACATCCTGATACACAGGATTTGACAACAATCCCGATGGAAAAGTCTGCAGTCCGAAATTATCCATTTTGTCAGTAAATAATCCCGCAGTGTAAGCTGCTTCTGCATACGTTTTAGCCAATGCGGGGTCGCTATCTGCTAAGGTTACAGCCATTCTGAATTTCAATGAATTACCCATTTTCTTCCATTTAGTCATATCTCCTTTGTAGATCAAATCCTTGTCATATCCACTACCAGAAGTATTAATCATAGCAACAGCGGCATCAATTCTTTTGATAAGATCCAGATACACTGTTTTTGCATCATCATAAGGAATTTCCGCACTTCCTGGATTTTCAGCGGTAGCTTTCAATGCTCCGAAATAAGGGATATCACCATATGTGTCAACCAAATTAGCCCATGCATAAACATTTACTAATTCAATCATAGCAATATTGTTATTTTTAGTAACGGGATCTACTCCTTCGCTCTCAAGAAACCTTCTGGCATCTCTTAATGCAGATAATACTCCCGGAGAATTAATTGTAGCTGACGCAGATGCCATCATACGGTTATAATGATTCCTTGGAATTGGTCTCGTCACCATATCATAGTTCGTCTCATCAGTATAAGTAGTTTCTGACCACTGCTGTGTAAAAAACCTGGTAATGTTACGGTTTACATTGGCAGACAATAGCTGGTCAAGAAGTGCATGTTCAGCGCTGGCAAAAAGGACTCCTGACGGAACTTCCGTTGGGTGTTTAGGGTCTTCATTTAGTGACGTGATGTCTCTTTCACAAGATGTAAAAGTTAACGATAATGAAGCTAAACCTATAATTAAAAATATTTTTTTCATTTTCTAGAATTTTAAAGTTATATCAATCCCAATATCACGGGTAGTAGGTAGTACTCCGATAGAATTACCTTTAGCTCCTAAACCATTCCCAGTACCCGCTTCCGGATCTGCATAAGGTAAGTTTTTGTGGATAATCCAAAGGTTTCTACCTACAATTGAAATTTTTGCATCACGAATAGCAGTATTAGCCAAAACAGATTTAGGAAGGTTATATCCTATACTTGCTTCTCTAAGTTTTACATAAGATGCATCATAAACGAATCTTTTATTCGGCATTCTTCTATATCCGTCTACG
The DNA here is from genome assembly GCF_002025665.1 of Chryseobacterium indologenes. GTDB lineage: Bacteria > Bacteroidota > Bacteroidia > Flavobacteriales > Weeksellaceae > Chryseobacterium > Chryseobacterium metallicongregator. Next base: position 4,392,489 of record NZ_CP018786.1, read on the forward strand.
TTACCAAAAGATCCCGGATTAATCGCAGGTGTCGTATTTACATTTCCATTCGGGTTAACACCTGGATGTACGAATCCACCCTCTCTATAATCAGCTGTTTCTGCATAAAGACCAGTTGCTAATCCGTAATACATATCGGTAGAGAATACATCACCTCCTTTTTTCACATCAATAAGGAAACTTACTGAGAAATCTTTATAACGGAAGCTGTTTCTGATACCACCTACCCAGTCTGGTGTGATATTCCCTATAACCTGATTATTATTTCTTAAATAACGACCTGTAGCTGGATCAATTACTCTATCGCCATTCGCATTATATACATAATCTGATCCTACCAAAGCTCCAAAAGATTCTCCTACACGTGCATTAAGAGAAACCCCACCCTGATAACTTGCTATTAAGTAATTCTGAGAATCACCATTTAATGCAATAACTTTATTCTCATTTTTAGACCAGTTCACGTTTACATCCCATGTAAAATTATTTGTTTTAAATGGTGTCCCATTTAACTGTACTTCTATACCTTTGTTATCAATCTGCCCAGCATTTACAAGGAATGTTCTATATCCTGTTGCGGAAGAAACCGGTAAATTGATAATCTGATCAAATGTTCTGGTTTTATAAATTGCAATATCAAAACCTAATCTGTTTTTGAAGAATTGTGCCTCCATACCAAATTCTGTTTCCTTAGATCTTTGAGGTTTCAGGTTTGGATTCGCAAGGAAAAAAGGTTGATCAAACAGACCTTCACCTCTAGCTTTGAAAGTATTTACCAATCTGTAATTGTTGGTAGATGAACCTACTTCAGCGTAGTTTGCTCTCAATTTCCAGAAACTTAACCATGGTTGTTTTACAAATTCGGATAGAATAACAGCACCTGTAACCGAAGGATATCCATAGCTATTATTTCCTTTTGGTAAGTTAGACGATTGGTCTACACGGTAAGTACCATCCACAAATAAGAAGTTCTTATATCCAAAAGATGCTGTTGCATATAAACTGGAAGTAACCCATTTTGCATAATTCTCATCAGGTGGGAGTATCGTTCTTACAGAGTTGGATATAGCAAAAAGCCCAGGTTTAGATAGACCTCCTTCTGTACTCATAAAAATATTATCCACAAGGTTTCTTCTAACGTTCCCCCCTGCAATACCGCTAACACTTAGGTCTGAAGTAATATCAACCTTGTAATTAGCAAATAAATCAAAGTTGATCTCAGTATTTTTCACATTGGTTCTTGCGTATCCCGAACTTACATTAAGTCCGGATGCACCGAATGCCTGAGGAAGCGATCCATTCATTAATCTCTCTTCTACAACCATCTGTAAATCATCATAAGATAGTTTCCCTGTGATTCCAAAATTTTTGGAAACATCATATTTTAATTGTGCATAACTGAATATCCTGGTCCTGTCATCAGACTGATAATTCTGATATCTCTGGAAATATGGATTGTTCCAATATTGAGGAGTTCCATCAGCCGCTGTAGATCTGTTCCAGGAAAAGTTACTATTTCCATTGTTAGCATAAGCATCTCTTAATGCCAACACATCTACGTTGGTCTGCCACCACTGTCTGAAACCAGAAACAATATTATCCGAATAGCCAGTTTCATTACGTCCTCTTGTATCTTGTAAAGTTAAAGTTGTGAAAACAGAGGCATGTAATTTATCTGTAAAATCGTGATTAAATTTTGCAGAAATTGTATTTTTTTTAAGCTCAGAGTTAGGCATCAAACCATTAGAAAGCATATTGGAATATGACAAGGAAAGATTCGAAGTTTTATTTCCTTTTTCAATGGTAATTGTATTAATGTATGTGACTGGTGTTTCAAAGAATTTAATAGGTCCGTTTTTCGCAGCAACCCAAGGTGTAGCTTTTCCATAGTTTGGAGAAGAAGGATCAAATGAATCCCATTGGTAAACCAATTGGTTGGGATTAAATGCAGGTCCGTAAGATGCGTCATCTACAAAGTTAGCATAATTGTAACCTCCAGGTCCCGGATCTTCGTTCCATGACTGGCCACCGTATCCTGCTCCATACTTTGTCTGATAGGTAGGAAAAGTAGATTTATCAATAAATCCTGCTGTAATTCCTGAGTTAAGAGTAACACCCCAGCTTCCGTCATTGTTTCCTCGTCCGCTTTTAGTTACAATTAAAATTACACCATCACTTCCTCTTTCACCATATAAAGCTGATGCAGCGGCACCCTTCAGTACGTTTACAGATTCTATGTCTTCCTGGTTAATATCTGAAAGAAAGTTACCGTAATCGAATACAGATCCGGTTACCGTATTATTGTTAACTGGTGAACCATCAATTACAATAAGTGGAGAACCTCCTGACAAAGATTTATATCCTCTGATCAAAAGGTTTGCAGATCCGCCAAAGTTGTTATTAGTATTTACCTGTAGTCCGGCTACCTTACCTGAAAGAAGAGATGCTACGTTTCCGGTATTAGTCGTTCCACCAGTTAATTCCGCAGCTTTAACTTCTTCAGAAGCATAACCAAGAGATTTTTTCTCTCTTTTAATTCCGAGTGCGGTTACAACCACTCCCTCAATTTCTTTTGTTTTAATAGTGTCATTCTTTTGCTGGGCGTTAGCGACAGCTATCGAAGAAGACATTACTAGAACAAGAAGACTTGCTGTTAGTTTCTTCATATCAAATTAATTTTTGTGACCTTACAAATTTGTAAAACTTTCTTAATACCACAAAGCAAAATGTGAAAAAATTACAACTTATTCAATAATTTCAAAAAAAACAAGTCAATAAATTATTAAAATAAGTTAAAAACAAAATATTTAACAAAAACACAACATTTAAAACTTAGTTTTTTTTAAGAAATAATAACAATCACTTAAATTGATATAATCTATATTACAAATTTAATTATGAATGTAAATAAATTGAATATCAATAAATTAAAAATTCAAAATACAGAAATGAAAGAAAACCAATAAACGATACTATGCAAAGCATATTTCTACAATTGAAGAAATATTTCATTTTTTAAACAAAAAAAATGCATAAAAGCGATAAAATGTATTAAAGTTTCCTTACCAGAGCAAGATAAATTTTTATGTTTCAAAATGAGATTGAGTTCCAAATTGAGAGAATAAACCTAAGCCCAATTTAACCAATATCACTTCGAATCCACTTTTCGCCTCATTCTATAATTAAACCATCCTAAACTCTTAAAATCATCCTATATATCGGTTATTTAAAAACAGATTACAGTCTTCTCCCTGCATTCGATATAATCACAATATTATCTTTTGTTGAAGTAAGAATAAAATAAAAAACATCCAAAATCTCTTCCTTCAAAATTTTATATTTTTGCAGTATAGAAACAATTCATGGAGCTAATAAAAAACTGGTCAAATCTTTATATTGAGGCCGGATGTGATGAAGTAGGAAGAGGATGTTTAAGTGGTCCGGTGGTAGCTGCAGCGGTAATTTTAGATGATGATTTCAAACAAAACCTGGTGAATGATTCCAAAAAATTAACGTTTAAAACGCGTATGGAACTGGATAGTTACATCAAAGACAATGTGAAAAACTATGCTATCGCAGAATTACCACCTTCCTTTATAGATGAACATAATATTCTCAATGCGAGTATTCATGCGATGCACCGTGCGCTGGATCAACTGACCATAACTCCTGAACTTATTCTGGTGGACGGAAATAAATTCCATCCTTATAACTACATTCCGCATCAATGCATTATTAAGGGAGATTCTAAAGTGTTATCTATTGCTGCAGCCTCTATTCTTGCCAAAAATTATAGGGACAAGTTAATGATTCAGCTTCATGAAGAACATCCTGAATATGGTTGGGACACCAATTTTGGCTATGCCACAAAAAAACATCAGGAAGCCCTTATAAAATATGGACCAACACCTCATCACAGACAATCTTTCAGACTTAAATATGATTGAAAAATACTCATTTTCAATTATTAAATCGGGCATGTCAATTAAAGACTGAAAATCCCTGTAAATAAAACTCCCAAATAAAAAAAGAGAAGCAATTATCAAATTGCTTCTCTTTTTAATTTATGTTTAAGAATTACTTCTTCTTATTTCTTTGTTGCTCCTGAGTTTTTTGCTGCTCCTGAGCCTTCTCCATCATTTCTCTCATTCTCTTCTGGAATTTACCTTCTGCTTTCGGTTTTTCCTTGTTAGACTGAATCTGAGCATGGATTTTTTTCTCATCCAGAATCACATACTTAATAACAAGAATGATAAGGATGTTAATCGCATTCGATACAAAATAATACCATGAAAGACCTGAAGCTGAAGTGTTAAGGAAGAATAGGAATGTGATCGGGAAGATATACATTAATACCTTCATATTTGGCATTCCTTCCTGCTGAGGCTGTTGCATATTTCCTGAAGTCATCACAGTATAAATCAAGATAACAACCGTACAAGCTAAAGCGAAAATACTTAAATGATCTCCAAGGAAAGGAACTTTAAATGGAAGCTTGATCAAATCATCATAAGCTGTTAAATCCTTTGCAAACCAAAACCCTTGTCCTCTAAGATCAATAAAGTTCGGGAAGAAACGGAATAAGGCATAGAAAATTGGAATCTGAACTAATGCCGGTAAACATCCCGCCATCTGATTTACTCCTGCCTTTCTATAAACTTCCATTGTAGCCTGCTGTTTCTTCATCGGATCTGCATCCTTGAACTTCGCATTCACCTCATCAATTTCCGGACGGATCACCTTCATCATTGCACTTAGCTTGTGCTGCTTATACATAATAGGTGAAAGGATCAGTTTCACAATGATCGTCATTACAAAAATAACCCAACCTGCTGATAATCCCCACGCAGCGATAATGCTATATAACCACATGAAGAAATAACGGTTCATTGCTCCAATAAATGACCAACCTAAAGGAAGAATCTCATCAAAGTTTTTATCATAAGATTTAAGCAATGGTAAATCCAATGGCATAAAATACCATGTGAAATCCTGGTTCAGCTCACTTCCAGTCATTTGAACGAAACCTTCATAGTTGAATTTCTTCAAATATTCTCCTTCTTCAACATTTTCCTGGTTTCCTTTATTTTGAGTAAATCCGTTTTTAGCTTCGATTACTGAAGAGAAAAACTGCTGCTTTACACCAATCCAGTTAAGGGTTTCTTTTTCCTCTTCCATTGTGGTTCTTCCATCATAATCATAGTCTTTATAATTATTGAAAGCATAAGAAAACTCTGAGTGAGACTGCTCCTGAGCTCTACCCTTCTCCAGATTTCTTACATTATAATCCCAAATGAAATCTGCTTTGTTATCAGAAGTAATTTTGGAAAGTCCCTGAGTTCTTACTTTAAAATCAAGGGTATATTTTGGAAGCAATGTGTAAATGAATTGAATTACAGCACCATTATAATCTGCAGTTAAGGTCACCGCATTTCCATTAACAGTAGGTGAGAAAACTAAATCTTTAGTATTAACAATCTTCCCTGTTTTATCTTTAAACTGAAAACCGTAGTTTGAGTTATTTTTAGTGATCAGATAAAGTGGCTGATCTGCATTGTCTGTTTTGTGATTGTAGGCTTTATATTTTAAAAGCTCTACTTTGGAAACCTGTCCTCCTAAGCTTGAAAATTCAAGTTTCAGTTCATTATTTCCAAGACTTGCTGTCTGGATTGCATTAGGAGTTACATTTGGATTGATATTGTTTGCCTGAGTTTGCTTTACGGCATTTTTAGCCTGTTCCGTTTTTTGCTCCTGAGCTTTCAACTCCGCTTCTTTCGTTTGTTTGTTCTGGAAGTAGAACATAAAACCGAAGAGAACAAGGCATAAAACCGCGAAACTAATCATTTGCTTCTTATCGATTCCGTTGTTTTGTTGCATTTTATTTTATATTAAAATTTTAAATTTAAAATGTACGTACTGGTGTACGTAATTTGAGCTGACAAAAATACTGTTTTTTTATCAAAACTCTATGCTTTACGTTGTTACTATATAATAAACTCAGGCTGATTATTCTCAGCCTGAGTTTATATGTAGACGTTTATGATAAAATTTTACCTTATTTCTTTTCGCAAGCCTTAATGAAAGCTCTGAATAGTGGATGCGGTGTCGCTACCGTACTTTTATATTCAGGGTGATACTGAACTCCCACATAGAATGGGTGATCAGGAAGTTCCAACGCTTCTACCAAACCTGTTTCAGGGTTGGTACCTGTAGCAAGGAAACCATTTTTTTCAAATTCCTGAAGATAATCACTGTTGAATTCATAACGGTGACGGTGTCTTTCAGAAATATTTTTGGTTCCGTAGATATCATTTAATTTAGATCCGTTTTTCAACGTACATTTCCATGCTCCAAGACGCATTGTTCCTCCTTTATCTACTACATTTTTCTGTTCTTCCATCAAAGAAATTACAGGATCAGGAGTAGCTGTATCAAATTCCATCGAGTTTGCTTTGGTATGTCCTAAAACATTTCTTGCAAATTCAATCGTCATAATCTGCATTCCTAAACAGATTCCCAACATTGGAATTTTATTTTCTCTTGCATATTTTGCGGTAAGAACTTTTCCTTCAATTCCTCTGTCTCCGAAACCTGGAGCTACAAGGATACCATTCACTCCTTTCAGCGTATCTTTAATATTTTCTTCCGTAATATCTCCACTGTAAACCCATCTTACTTTTACTTCAGTTTCAAGATCAGCTCCTGCATGTTTGAATGCTTCAGCAATAGAAATATAAGAATCCTGAAGGGAAACATATTTTCCTACCAATGCAATTTCAACGGTTTTTTTAGGGTTCTGGAATTTTTTAAGGAAACTCTTCCAGTCTTTAAGATCTGCGTCTTTATCGCTTTTAAGATCAAGTTCTTTCAGTACTACATCATCAAAGTTCTGCTTCTGAAGGTACATTGGAACTTCATAGATCGTTTCAAGATCTTTACATTCGATAACGTTATCCAAAGGAACATTACAGAACTGAGCTAATTTTGCTCTCTGATCTTTAGGAATTTTATGTTCTGTTCTACAAACTAAAACATCTGCCATAATTCCGCTTTCCATTAACTGACGAACGGAATGCTGGGATGGTTTTGTTTTTAGTTCTCCACTTGAAGCCAGATATGGCAATAAAGTAAGATGAATCACCATAGAATTACTCTCTCCCAACTCCCACTTCAACTGACGTACGGTTTCAATGTATGGTAAAGATTCGATATCCCCTACTGTCCCTCCGATCTCAGTAATGATGATATCGTAGTTCTGTTTTGAAAGGATTTTAATTCTACGTTTGATTTCGTTAGTAATATGAGGAATTACCTGAACTGTTTTTCCAAGGAAATCTCCTTTTCTTTCTTTTTCAATTACAGTCTGGTAGATTTTTCCTGTAGTAACGTTGTTGTTTTGGGATGTAGGAGCATCAAGATAACGCTCGTAGTGGCCTAAATCCAGATCCGTCTCTGCACCATCTTCAGTCACATAGCACTCTCCGTGCTCATAAGGATTCAAAGTTCCTGGGTCGATATTGATATAAGGATCTAATTTTTGGATCGTTACATTAAAGCCGCGTGATTTTAGTAGAAGTCCCAGAGAAGCAGAAACGATTCCCTTTCCCAAAGATGAAGTTACACCTCCTGTCACAAAGATGTACTTTGTATTCTTTTTACTCATTAGATTAGGTTTGTGCAAAGTTATGGGAAAAAGAGATACAAAGCAATCTTTTACATTTTGAAAATGATAAAACCCGCTTCAAACAATTATAAAACCTGATAAAATTTTTTATCTATATTTGATATAAGCAAATGAAACAAAGCTATAACCAACAGGATTTCGTCTATCAACGAAAAAGGTTTTCCATTGGAGCGGAAAACCTTTTTATAGTTTATATTCTGAAATATTATTGCTTAGTCAGTTCAAAGTAAGCCGTTATTTCAACATCTTTCGCGATACCAGCTCCTGACGGATCATATTTGATTCCATAATCCAGACGGTTTACTGTAAATTTTGTCTGAATCCCCATAATCTCTTTTCCGTCTTTACTTTTTGTAATTCCTCCAAATGTAACCGGAGCAGTGATTTCTTTCTCTACTCCTTTCATGGTTAGTTTTCCTTTAACAATATAGTTGTTGTTTTTATCTTTTGTAACGGATGAGCTCTTAAATTCAATAGTAGGATATTTGGCAACATCGAAAAACTCTTCACTGATAAGATGTCTGTCTCTCATGTCCACTCCGGTATTAACAGTAGGAACACTGATAGAAAAGTTTAAATCGGCATTATCCAGATTAGCACCACTGGTAGCTGCTTTTCCGTCAAATTTATCAAACCTTCCCTGTACAAAACTAATCCCCATGTGCTTGATATTAAAGTTGACCGATGAATGCATCTGGTCTACCTGCCAGGTTCCCTGTCCAAAAGCAACAATACTTAAAAGCGTAAATACGAAAGATAAAAATACTTTTTTCATTGTAATGATATTTTACATTAATATATTTTAATTGAATGAAGCTAAGATATGAAAGATATTTCTACCATGCATAGATTAGTTTTTAATATTAAATCCATTTAGATTCTGAAAGAAAAATGCTTTTTTTATAACTTCGCAGTATGGCAAAACTGAAAACAGCATATTTCTGTCAAAACTGCGGAACCCAGTATCCTCAATGGCTGGGACAATGTAAAAACTGTGGAGAATGGAACACTTTAGTAGAAGAGGTTGTAGAGAAACCATCTCATAAAACTCCTCCTTTTTCAAAAACCAAACAACATGTCATCAATATTGTTGAAGTGGAAACCAGCGAAGAGCCGAGAATAAAAACACCTTCCGAAGAACTTAATCGTGTTTTAGGAGGAGGAATTGTTTTGGGTTCTGTAACTCTGATTGGCGGCGAACCGGGAATCGGAAAATCTACCCTTCTGCTTCAGCTTGCTTTGAAAATGAAGAAAAAAATTTTCTATGTTTCTGGTGAAGAAAGTGCTTCTCAGATTAAAATGAGAGCGGACAGACTTACAGATATTCAAAATCCGAACTGTTTTCTTTTCACTGAAACATCATTGGAAAAAATTCTTCATGAGGCCAAAAAACTGGAACCTGATTTCGTCATCATTGATTCCATTCAGACCCTACAGTCTCAGCTGATAGAAAGTTCTCCGGGAACTGTTTCTCAAATCAGAGAATGTTCCAATGAGATTATCAAATATGCCAAAGAAAATAATACTCCTGTTTTCCTTGTAGGCCATATCACCAAAGACGGCCAAATTGCCGGCCCAAAAGTCCTGGAACATATGGTAGACGTGGTTCTGAATTTCGATGGAGACCGAAATCACCTATTCAGATTGTTGAGAGCCAATAAAAACCGTTTTGGTTCTACCGCCGAAATTGGTATTTATGAAATGGTGTCCCAGGGATTGAAAGAGATTAAAAACCCTTCTGAAATTCTGATCACCAAGAAATTTGAAGAACTGTCCGGAAACTCCGTTGCCGTAACGCTGGAGGGAAACAGACCTATGCTTCTTGAGATTCAGGCATTGGTAAGCACAGCTGTTTATGGTACTCCTCAAAGAAGCTGTACCGGTTTTGACTCAAAAAGACTCAATATGCTTTTGGCTGTACTGGAAAAAAGAGCAGGTTTCCAATTGGGAGCGAAAGACGTTTTCCTGAATATTACCGGAGGAATAAAGACAGATGATCCGGCACTGGATTTGGCGGTCATCGCTTCTGTTCTTTCCTCTAATGAAGATATTGCGATTTCTGAACATTACTGTTTTGCCGGAGAAATCGGATTAAGTGGCGAAATTCGTCCGGTAGCACAGATTGAGCAGCGAATTACTGAGGCTGAAAAATTAGGCTATGAGAAAATATTTGTTTCCAATCTTAATAAAATCCCGAAAAGAAAATTTGGAATCAAGATTGAAGAAGTGAGTAAGATTGAGGATTTTCACGAGAGGCTTTTTTAATGTGAATGGTGAATTTTGCTTCGCAAGTCAATTGTCAATCAGAATGTGGGTAAAAATTCACAAACAAAGCGAATTGACTATTCACTATTCACTATTATCAAACATTCACATTTAATTCATACCTTTAATTTATGAATTATCTGGCGCATTCTTTTCTTTCTTTTACCGACGGTCAGATCGTGGGGCAGTTTCTCGAAGACTTTATCCGTAACAGAGATCGTTTTACTTTCCCGAAAGATATTCAGGACGGAATTACCCTGCACAGAGCTATTGATACTTACACCGATTCTCATCCTGCCATTCATGAAGCCAAAAAGGTATTTGCTCCTTTGGTAAGACTGTATGCAGGTGCGTTTGTAGATGTCTCGATGGATCATTTTGTAGCTAAGGATCTTTCTCTGAATTCTCTTCCGGAATGGAAAGCGCATTCCCTTAAAGTTTATCGTGTTTTAAATGCCTATGAACAATGGCTTCCAGAAAATTTCAAAAAAATGCTTGTGAAAATGGAGCATGATGACTGGCTTTATAATTACCGTGAAGACTGGGGAATTAAATTCAGTATTCAGAATGTTTTGAATAAAGCGAAGTACCTTGATAAGGATATTCCTGTTTTTGAAGCTTTTTTGAAGAACAAAGATCATCTTCAGCAGTGTTATGATGATTTTTTTCCTGATCTGCTGGCCCATGCAAAAGGAATCAATACATTGTTGCAGCTGGAAAATTAATATTTTCTAATAGAATTGGAAAGTTGCCCGGCTTTCGTAGCTGCACCATAATATTTTAAAACTGCTTATAAAGATAGCGGTTAGGATAGGTAAGTTTTTCACTGTTTCTTTGTCCGTTTACAATAATATGGACAATGTTGATCTGATCATCAAAAAGATTATACAGAAAACTTACAGCAGCTTCCACTTTTTTCGGGATAGCTACAGGTTCAGATTCCATAAAGATATTTACAGATTCCTGGTCTTCTTCATAACCGATATAATTTACCTTCAAAAACCTGTTATCAGCTTTTAGTTTAAAATATTCTGAACAATATTTTTGCAGAGCATCGTTCAATTTTGCTTTGTATTTTTCATCATTAAAATGAAAAGAGCCTCCGTATTTTTTTCCTAAACCATTTTCCGTATCATCCAGGAAAAATCTTCCTGTCACTTCAAATGTTCTGGATTTTGAATTATAATTAATTTCTACAGAGCCTACGTGATAAGGGTGAAAAGCTTCACTCTTTGTAAAACTCTGAAAAGTCATTGTTAATAATAAAAGAACACTCCAAAAAAATTTACCTGACATGAATCTTATTTTACAGCAAATATAAAAAAAGCAGCAGTTTCTATAACTGCTGCTTTTTAAGATAATTGATCGGTGATGATTTATTGTTTAATTACTTTTTTCGTAATTTTTGTATTATCCTCGAGCATTATGGTGAACAGATACGTTCCTTTTATCAGTTCGGAAACATCAATTTTACCTGAATTAGCATTCACATTTACGGTTTTAATCAATTTTCCTGAAACATCATAAATGGTTACCGTTCCTTTAGAATGTCTTCCCAATACTACAGTAACAAAATCTTTGGCAGGATTAGGAGTGATATTCACTTCTGAATTCATCTTTACATCAGCTGTTCCTAACGTTGTTCCTGTTTTAATAAAATAACCACCAAAACCTGTTGCTTGGAAACTGACTTCCCAATATTGGTAGGTGTCATTCCAGATAATATCTGCAACATCTGGTGTAATAACCGTGGCAGCTCCTCCAAAAGAAGCAACTGTACCCGTAGTGCTTGTTCCTGTATATTTTTCAATAAGAAGATTCGCTTTATTGGCTACATCGCTAGGTGAAGTAGGTAATTTCACTCCATTGGTCAGATTATAAGCATCGAAATCACTCTGCTTGAAATATAAAGTTACTTTTCCGGTAGCCGTAGTAGTATTTGCATCGGAATTGATTTCGTATCTTCTTGCAACATAATTTGGCTGTGCATTATCTATCCATACCTTTGAGGTAACATTTCCTGTTACTGTACTGCCCGCTTCTTTTTCTACTCTTGAGATAAGCTGGCATGCATTTGTAAAATAGTTATAACCATTGGCCACTGTACTGGCTTTTGTTTGGTTGGAAGTTGCTAAATTCTTTACTTCAGCAACGTTTTCATAGATTACGGCTCTCATTTTAAGATCAAATGTTCTGGAAGTCCATGTAGTACCGTCAGTAGAAGTTTTAGATCTGCTATTCAGTACAGCATTCTCTGCTTTCATGGCAATTCTTCCTCCTAATCCATTAACAACAATATAAAATTCTTTTCCGGTTACCATCTGTACATTCAAATCTGAAAGATTGATGTAGTTCCAGGTATATCTCTGAATATTATTAAGCCATGAAGTAATGGTTTTAGTAGCAATAATATCTCCGGGATTTCCGTTAGCATCCACCTTTCTGATCTGAATATCCACCGGGATATCTGAAGGAATTGAAGACCCTGATACAAAAGAGAACCCTCCCAGTTTCCCTGTTAATGTAGGGGTATATCTTACCGCAAGAGCCATATTATCAAAATAATAATTAAATTCTGTATTGGCTACAATGTATGGCTCATCGTAACTTACCGTTTCAAAATTGGATTTCACGCATCCTAATTCATCAGTAACAGCTTTATAGATATCCAATTTACCATATCCCCATCTCATATTCGGAACGACACCGGTTGCACCGTCCATTCTTGCATTAGTTGTAAGACGGGCTTTCACCTGTGCTGCCGTCAATGAAGGATTAGCCTGCAGTAATAATCCTACTGCTCCAGCTACACCTGGTGAAGACATACTTGTCCCCTGATTTTTCACGTAATAATTGGTGCCTGAAATAATGTCTGTTGCTGCGGGAGCAGAATTGCTGGATCTTGATGATATAACATTCTGACCTGAACCTGCGATATCCGGCTTTTGAACCCCATCCACTCTTGGTCCCTGTGAACTGAATGAAGAAATAGACTCCTGTGGGGTTGTGGTAGAATAAGCACCCGTACTATACCAGCTTGGCCTTCCCATATATGATGCTACTGTAATAGCATTAGAAGCATTCCCCGGGCTTCCTACAATATATTCATTATCCCCGTTTTGCAACGTGGTTTGTACTCCCTGGCTATACAGCCAGCCATGGGTTGAGATTTGCTGTGTTCCGTTATTGGTAATTTCCAATGTATAATTTCCCTGAACATTGGTAGTTCCTGAAGTTCTGGCAATTACCAGCTGAACATACCTTTTATTGTTATCATTGCTCCAATAGTTATACATTGTTGCTGTAAGCCCACCTCCCAAGATATTATGAGCTGTAGTTGTACTTATATTCTGAATATACTGCTGCCCATCGGGAGTAGTTAGCTTTGCAGTAACAGGAGTATTATCGTTGGCATACATTATAAATGAAAATACTGTAGCTGCAGAAGTATTGCTTACTACCGTAAAATTATAAGTCTGGGAAGCATTAGCAGCAATATCTACTTTTCTATGAAGATTAGCTCCGTAGTCGTTACCTGCCGAAATAACAACTACTCTTCCCGTTCCTGAGGTGGTAAAATTATTAACCGCTACTTCATGGCTGGAAGTTCCATCATGAGCAGTGCTCTGCCCACCGATACTCATATTGACAACAATAGGTTTATTAAGTGCTGTTGCCACATTTTTAAAATAGGTTAAAGCATTAATGGTATTGGTTGTAGGAAAAGATCCGTTTCCTCCCTTCACAAAAACAATATCTGCATCGGATGAGAATCCTTTATGTCTTTTATCTGTAAAAGCAGAGCCATTTCCAGCGGCAGTACCTGAAACATGGGTTCCATGGCCATTGGTATCATTTTCACGAACAAAACCTGTGGGTGTGCCATCCAGTTCATCATCGATCTGTGCTTTTGTATATTCCACTCCAGTAGAAAACCCTGTCGGGGCAACTTCTCCCGCCTGGGCAGTTAATGTCTGGTCCCAAATAGAAACAATTCTGCTTTTGGTCTGATCATCAGCTTTTCTGAAATCAGGGTGTTTCCAGTCTATTCCAGTGTCATAAATTCCTACTAAAACTCCTGTTCCATTATAAGCTGTGTTATTGAAAACACCATCCTGCAAAAGACTTGCTCCTGACTGAGCGCGGCTCACATCGTTATGAAGCTCATCAAACTGCGGTCCCATTACAGAAATTACATACGGAAGCTGAGTCAGTCTTTCAATATCTTCAATAGAAACTAAAGCTGTGGAAAAAGCGGGAAACTGGCTTTGTACAATAAATCCGTCTGCTTTTAGTTTTTCAGGCTCCTTCGTGTAAACAATACATGAATACATGGTTTGTGCTCCTTTTGAAGTTACTACCAGGTGCTGGTCAAGTTTCATATCAGGACGTTCCAGTTCTTTTACAGCTCTTCCCTTGGCAATATTTTCTTTATTTTTCAATAAAAGATCAAACCGGGAATCCAGTTTCTGTACCTGCCCGTAAAAAGCGTAGGAATACAATCCCAAAAAGGCTGCTGTAGCATTTCTAAGAAGCTTCGCTCCTCCATGTGAAATGTTTACATTTGTAAAAAATAATTTTTTGATATCCATATTTCATTTTTAAGCAATACAATTATACAATTTTTATTCAAAACATAAATAATGTAAAATATTAATAATGATTAAGCATAAAAATTAAATCAAATAATAAAATTAATATTATTTTAACAATATATTCAAAATATAAAATTTTTTAATCAAAATGCAGGATTTTCTTTTTTATTTAAACCTTGGATGGGAACATATTATTTCTCTGGATGCCTTGGATCATCAGCTTTTTGTTTTGGCTTTGATTGCTGTTTACTCTTACAGTGACTGGAAAAAAATACTGATTCTTGTTACTGCATTTACAATCGGGCATTCTATTACATTAGCTTTAAGCATTCTGGATGTTTTCAGAGTTCCTTCTGACTGGGTGGAGTTTTTAATTCCTTTAACCATTGTTCTGACCTCACTGGATAATATTATCATGAAAAATCAGAAACAGACTTTGATGCGGGCCAACTATTATCTTGCACTGATTTTCGGTCTTGTTCATGGAATGGGATTTGCCAATACAGCAAGAGTAATGATTGCTAAAAGCCAAAGTATTGCTTTACCTCTCCTTGGGTTTAATATGGGTTTGGAACTTGGTCAGATTGTCATTGTTGCAGCAATTTTAATCATCCTGTTTCTTTCACTCAATCTTTTCAAAGTGAATAAAAAAGACTGGATACTCTTTGTTTCTTCCGGAGTATTTGCTTTATCCTTAAAAATGACTTTGGAAAGAATTCCTTTTTAAAAGTTAAATATTCTCATTAATTCAACAGGTAATTACTATCTTTGATCATTAAAAAATCATTTCGGTTATGAAACTAAAAGTTGTTATACTTTCACTTTCTGTATTTGCATATACAGGTTTCACCGCACAAAATATTCAGAATAACCCAGGCAGCAATCACGGCAATAAGTTTGAGCAGCTGGGAACTATTCTACCAACACCCAACATTTACAGAACGGCTTCAGGAGCTCCCGGTCACGGATACTGGCAGAACAGAGCCGATTATAACATCACCGCTTATCTGGATGAAGATAAAAGAAATCTGAAAGGTTCAGAAACGGTGACTTACTACAATAATTCGCCTGATGAACTGGACTATATCTGGCTGCAGCTTGATGAAAACGAACACTCAAGCATCAGAAATGCAGGATATGACACTTCGTCTGTACTTCGTCCTTCCACTACGGACCAGCAGCTTAAAGTTTCTGAACTTCCTGTAAAAGATAATGGTTATGGCGTAAGTCTTGAAAAAGTAACAGATGCGTCAGGTACTCCATTGAAGTATACGGTCAACAAAACGATGATGCGTATCGATCTTCCCAAAGTTTTGAAAAAGGGTGAGAAATTCGTTTTCAAAGTAGACTGGAACTATAATATCTCTGACAGAATTAAAATGGGAGGCCGAGGAGGTTTTGAAAACTTCCCTGAAGATGGCAATGATCTGTATACAATGGCCCAATGGTATCCAAGAATGTGCGTCTATAGTGACTTCCAGGGTTGGCAGAATCATCAGTTTACCGGAAGAGGTGAATTTGCTTTGGTTTTCGGAGACTTTAAGGTTTCCATGAATGTACCTGCAGATCATATTGTTGGCGGAACAGGAGAATGTAAAAATTACGATCAGGTGTTGACATCTGATCAGCTATCAAGATACAGAAAAGCTGAAAACGCAGCAGAGCCTATCGAAATTGTAACCTTGGATGAAGCTAAAAAAGCAGAGAAAAATCATTCAAAACAAAGAAAAACATGGGTTTTCGAAGCGAAAGATGTTCGTGATTTTGCATGGACTTCTTCCAGAAAGTTTGTCTGGGACGGAATGCGTGTAACGATTCCTGAAAACAATAATAAAGTAATGGCAATGAGTTTCTATCCAAAAGAATCTTACGGTCTTTACAGAAAATTTTCTACAAAAGCGGTAGCCCATACCATCAAAACCTATTCGGAATTTACCATTCCTTATCCATATCCTGTGGCTCAGTCTGTAGAAGCTGCCAATGGAATGGAGTACCCTATGATCTGTTTCAATTTCGGGAGAACCGAAAAAGACGGAACTTATTCTGAAGGAACAAAAAATGGAATGATCGGAGTAATCATCCACGAGGTTGGTCACAACTTTTTCCCAATGATCATCAATTCTGATGAAAGACAGTGGGCATGGATGGACGAAGGTTTGAATACATTTACTGAATATCTTACAGAAGAGAAATGGGATAACAAATTCCCGTCTAAAAGAGGACCAGCATGGACAATCGTTGACTACATGAAACTCCCGAAAGATCAGCTGGAGCCTATCATGAGTAACTCAGAAAATATTGTTCAGTATGGTCCGAATGCTTATTCAAAACCTGCTACAGGACTGAATATTCTTCGTGAAACGATCATGGGAAGGGAGCTTTTCGACAAAGCATTTAAAACGTATGCAAAGAGATGGGCATTCAAGCATCCTGAACCTGCAGATTTATTCCGTACGATGGAAGATGCCAGCGGAGAAGACCTTGACTGGTTCTGGAGAGGATGGTTCTACGGTACAGATCCTGTAGATATTGCGATTGATAAAGTAACGGTTGCTGTTCCTAATCTTGAGAGTGATCCAAGAGCTGCTGCTGAAGTGAAATATCAGGTTGAAAAACCACTGGTAAACAGTTTTGAAGATCTTTCAAAAATCAGAAACAGAGAAGATAAGAATATCAAATTCTATGTAGATAGTGATAAAGATGTTCAGGATTTCTATTACAGATATGACAGAGGCCAGGAAAAGGTTGATAACAATAAGCAATACACCATCAAAACAGAGGCAGGTCTTACTTTAGATGCCAAGGATAAAGAGAAATTCAAAAATATAACAGGATATCAGATCGATTTTGTGAACAAAGGCGGTCTGGTAATGCCAATCATTCTTGAGTTCACTTTTGAAGACGGATCAAAAGTATATGACAAATCTGCAGCGCAGATCTGGAGACTGAACGAACAAAAAGTTTCCAAGACGTATTATTTTGATAAGAAAGTAAAATCTATTCAGCTGGATCCAATGAGAGAGACTGCTGATATTGATACAAGCAATAATTTCTGGAGCAATGCCGGAGTGGGAAGTGAAACTTCAAAATTCCAACTTTTCAAACAAAAACAAGGAGGAGGTTCTGTAAGAGGAGGCTCAACCGGAAAAGTCAACCCAATGCAGGCCGCAGGAAAGAGTTAAAAATCAAAAGGTTGTAACTTTTATAAATACAGCACTACTTATTATTAAAAAGATCATGAAAACTTTTCTTTTCCTTTTAATACTAAGTAGTGCTAATTTTTTTTCCCAGAAGCTACTTACTCCTGAAAATTCCGGGATCAACTCAAAACTTATCCACGATGAAACTTCTGAAGCCGTATGGTTTGCTGAAAATGCAGGTACAAAAATAGAAATAGGAAGCATTGTTACTGAAATCAAAAAACTGAACAAAGCAGATCTTTTGATCAGAACAACGGTAAAAATGAAACAGGCTCCGGATGCAAAATGGACGGATTCTACTCTTGTCAAAACAGCCAATTTCACCCCAGTCTACCACTCTTCTTACAATTCAATGAGAGATATGGTTCTCAAGTCTGAAAAAGATAAGGTCACCGGATATTATCTTGATAAGAAATCTCAGAAAAAAGATATCATCGAAATTCCTGCAGATCATTATTTCGACAGTAGCAGCTATGCCCAGCTGATCAGATATCTTCCGTTGAAAGAACACTATACTGCCGAGATTTCTATTTTCGATTATAACCCCAAATCTGAGAAAAAAGGGATGATGAAAGCCTACATTCTGGATACTCAAAAGACAGAATATAAAGGAAAACCGGTTTGGGCAGTAAAAACCAATGATGACATCAGCAACAAAGCAACCACAGTAACCTATTATATTGATGCAGCCACAAGGAAAATTGTAAAGCAGGATATAGAAATGGCAGGAAGAAAAATGTATTTAGAAACAGCTCCTTAAATTACTTAAATCCAGATACCAATATCTCATTTTCGTCTACAAAAAACATAACAACCTGACTTAAAAAGCTTTATATTTGAATCACATAACACCAAATGTCAAAAACCTGATTGACTTTAAATGTTCAGGACGTACCCATCAAAATATTTTTAACTATGAAAAATGCAAAACTACTAAGCAGAGATGCTCAGAAAACAATTAATGGCGGACTTGCTGCCAGACTCGTTTGCTGCGAACGCGACGACAACGGAAAATGTACTTTATGGATCGGACCAGGACAAAACTGTCCTTAGTTCTGTCATCTGATAACAATTTTGATAAAGCCGGAAATTTCCGGCTTTTTCTATTCACACCCTCAACTCATTATCATTATTGTCTGATAATCAAAATTTTATTTCAAAAAACATAATAAAATTATATCACGAAATAAGGAAAAATAGTATCTTTGATTTACTTCTTTTACACCAAATGTCAAAATCCTGATTGACTTTAAATGCTCAGGAACGTACAAACAAAATATTATTAACTATGAAAAACGCTAAATTATTAAGCAGAGATGCTCAGAAATCTATCAATGGCGGAGCAGCAGGACGTATTTGCTGTGAGTACAATTACAAAGGACAGTGTATCCTGTGGATTGGACCTGGACAATATTGCCCATAGTTCAGTCACTTGATAACAGTTTTTAATAAGCCGGAAATATTCCGGCTTTATTTTTTACCCTAAATGTTCTTTTAGATTCTTTTTATAGGTTCTCCCCAAAGGAAGCTCATCGCCGTTTTTCAAAAAAACATGACCAGAGTTATAAGAATTGATATGTTCTGATAATACAATATAAGACTTGTGAATTCTGATAAACCCAAAATGCTGAAACTTCTCTTCAAAATTGGACATTCTTTCCAGAATCATATACTTTTTCAACGGCGTCATCAGCACAATATATTCCCCGAATCCCTGTATCCAGAGAATATCTTTTAGAAAAACTTTATTCATCACATAATTGGATTTGAACATGATAAAGTCTTCTTGTTGCTGACTGCTTGCTGAGCTTTTAAACTGGACAAAATCCCTTGCTTTATTGACTGCTTTTTTAAATGTATCAAAATCCACAGGTTTGATAAGATAATGAACAACATCTAGTTCAAAGGCTTTTACTGCATATTTTGTTTCCAGCGTAAGAAAGATACACAGCGGCGGATCAGGAATTTGCTGCAAAAGCTCTACTCCATTGATGCCAGGCATATTGATATCGAAAACAACAAGATCTACTTTATTGGCTTTCAGAAACGCCAGTGCTTCTTCCGGTTTCTGAAATGAAGCCAGCAGTTCAACCTCTTCAAGCTGATCACAATATTGTTTTACAAGCTGTAATGCAGGATATTCATCATCTACATTAACGATAGTCAGGTTAGCCATTGACAGTAATTGTTAAAGCAATTTTATATTGATCATTTTCTTTCGGTCCGGAATAAAACTCATACTGATCAGGATAAAATTTTTCCAATATATGAATAATTGCTTCATTACCCAATCCGTGATAATCAGATTCAGCTACAAGAGTTCTATCTTTCCCGACAGAGTTTATAATTTCAAAATACAGTTCAGAGCGCTCAATATGACAGAATAATTTTATAAAAGCATAAGCATCTTCTCCAATTGCTGAATGTTTTAAAGCATTTTCAAATAAAGTAAGAAGTATAGCAGACGGAATTTCAGCAATGTCAAATTCTTCCTGATCTTCAATATCCATTACAATATCAAGCTGGTTATTATATTTAAGCTGATACAATGCAGCAAGCGCTTTCAGGGAAGAAAACTCCTGAGAAACCGTTACTTTTTCTTTTCCACTATCATAAATAATATATTTCAGAAGTCTGCTCAGCTGCAAGATAGAATCCGATGTCTTCTCCGAATGGGTAAAACTATTGGCATATATATTATTAAGGGTATTCAACAAAAAATGAGGATTTAGCTTAGACTTCAGCAAATCAAGATAAAGCTGATCCTTCTCTTCTCCAAGACTGATCACATCCTGTTCTATTAAAAATTTGTCTTTGGTAATTCCCAGAAAAGAGCCTACCAGAATGATGATTCCTTGCGAGATATACACATTATACAGAAACCCGACATGATAACCTTCTCCACTGAAATCCATCTGAAAAACGGCAGGTTCCCAAAGAATTCTGAAAAGACTGGACCCTAAAAAAAGGATTAATGCATAGAGAATAAACTCCGGATACTTATTCGATAAATAGAATCGTGGAACAAGATAGTAATACACCAGATAATAAATTCCAACATTGAAAATTGTATTCAAAATAATGCTTATCACCAATTGATTTGAATCCAGGAAGTAGTTTTCGGTGAAATAAGTCATTAAAATGAAGATAAAAAGGAAAAAAATGTGCTGAAACCTCAACAAAAACTTCCAGCGATACTTCATAAGGCTTTCCAGAATTTTACCACTAAATAAAATCCTGATAATCAATAATATAATGATAAAATTAATGATTAAAAACATAGTCCATACCTTATTTTGAAACGCATCAAATATAATATCTTTTTGTCTCAAAATGCAGTTCGTTGAGAAAAACTGTCATTGATTGAAAAAATCCAGTCCCGCTCTTCCTAATAAATATATTTGAGAAACCGCAATATTAATCAAATATTACATGAAACTTAACATAAAATCAACGCTTATCTTATCATTTTGTCTACTGAATGGTCTTTTATATAGTCAGAGCAAAGACAATTATAATATGTGGTTTCAGTACCTGATGTCTGCAAAGCTGACTGATAAAAGTACTTTAACTGCACTTACCCAATACCGTTCCTTTGACCTGGCTTACGACACTAGACTTTTCCTTGTGAATGCCTATGTAGATTATGAAGTGGCAGAAAACATAAGACCTGCTGCAGGAGCTATGTTTCTGATCCTAGAATCTTATAATGCCGACGATTCTAAAAAGATAAGATATGAAAAAAGACCTTTCCAACAGGTAACTGCTGAGTATTTCATCGGAAGAACATCGATCTCCAACCGTCTTAGAGTGGAAGAACGTTTCCTCAGCAATCCTGATGAATTTGAAGTAAGAATCCGATATCTCATCTCTGTCAGAATTCCCTTCAACAAAAAAGGAGAAAAAGAAAAGCTCTACGGTATTCTTAAAAATGAAATAAGAATGAATGTGGATAAAGTAGAGCCTTTCGACAGCAATCGTATTACAGCAGGACTTGGAATAAAAATAGGCAAAAACTCTGCACTGGAACTGGCTTTCATCAATCAGCTGGAAACCGGAAAAACAAGTAACTACGGTTTCATAGGTTTCAGAAACAGCTTTGACTGGAGAAAAAAGAAACAACAATAACCTCATTAACATTATACTATATTATGCTTACATTTCTTGGTTTTTTAATGATTTTCATCTTCATGATTCTCATCATGAACAAAAAGATGACTCCTCTCACCGCTTTAGTCCTTGTACCAGTCCTTATAGCTGTAGTAGCAGGATTCGGGCCTGATCTGGGGAAAATGATGAAAGATGGAGTAAAAGAAATAGCACTTACGGGGGTTATGCTGATTTTTGCCATTCTGTATTTCAGTCTGATGATTGACACCGGGCTTTTCGAGCCGCTTGTCAATACCATATTAAAAGCTGTAGGAGATAATCCTGTAAAAACAACCATCGGAACGGCCCTTCTCACCACTTTAGTTTCTTTAGATGGTGATGGCTCTTCCACTTACATTATTGTGGTGGCAGCATTACTTCCGCTTTATAAAAAACAGGGAATGAATCCTCTGGTTTTAACCTGCATTATCATGCTTGCAGGCGGTATTATGAATATTCTACCATGGGGTGGTCCTACCGCAAGAGTGATGAGCTCCCTTAAACTGGGACATACTGAAATATTTGTTCCTATGATTCCGGTTATGCTGATCGGGCTGGTATGGGTATTTTTTGTAGCCTATATTCTGGGAGTTCGGGAGAAAAGAAGAATAAACAAACATGGAAAATATACCAAATACAGCGGACAGGATATTGCTGGCGAAAATGATCCCGCATTAAGACGTCCGAAACTTATTATTGTCAATTTAATCCTGACCATTATTTTGCTTTGTGTGATGATTCTTGATATTATTCCTTTGGGAATTGCATTCATGATTGCCTTCTGTATCGCTTCCATGATTAATTACCCGAAACTGAAAGACCAGCAGAAAATCATTTCAAAACATGCAGGGAATGCGTTATCTGTAGCAGGAATGATCTTTGGAGCAGGAATTTTCACTGGAATCCTGAATGGAACCGGAATTATGAATGCTATGGGAAACAGCATTATCAGTATTGTTCCTAAAACCTGGGGTGGATATCTGAATGTCATCACCGCAATATTCAGTGTACCGCTTACCTTTTTCCTTACCAATGATGCTTATTATTTTGGAATATTACCTGTGATTACAGCTACAGGCAGCCAGCTGAATATTCCTCCTGATATTTTGGGACGTGCCAGTCTTGTAGGGCAGGCTTCTCATTTATTAAGTCCGTTGGTGCCTTCTACTTATCTGTTGGTTTCACTGGCCGGTGTAGAATTCTCTGACCACCTGAAATTCACCTTAAAATGGGCTATCGGATCATCAATTGTAATGTTACTGAGCGCATTGATTCTTGGTATTATATAAGGTTATATCTTTGAATTTTGAATATTGTAATCTTACCATCAATAAAAAGTGAATGATGAAAACTGCCAAGCAAAAAACATTTACCGACTCTTATTTAAGAAACCTTACGCTTTATGTATTCACAGCGATTATTTGTGGAGCATTGACCGGTTATTATTTTCCGGAAGTCAGCAAACATCTGGAAACGGTAAGCAGTTATTTCTTCACACTTCTTGAAGTTTTGATTATTCCTGTTATTTTCATTGCAGTAACGTATGGGGTAAGCTATATTTTCAGTACCAAAAATGCTTTTAAAATTGTGAGCCAGATGGTTCTGTATTTCTTACTCATTACCTCCGTCAGTATTTTATTGGGAATCGGGTCTGGTCTTCTTTTAAAACCGGGTGCCAATACAGGAATTATTCTTTCTTCTCATAAAGAACTCCCAGAAAGATTTTTAATCAAGACTTCAAATCCCTTGCATATCAGCAACTATGTTCTTTTTCTTTTAATATCCATCTCTGCAGGAGTCGTAATCGGTCTTTCAAAGAAGAGGAATAACATTTTTAAAGCTTTAGATGCGGGAAGAAATTTGTTTTTCAGGCTTATCAAGTATGTTTATTTATTTCTTCCGATCGTCATTTTCTCAAATATCGCCTACGGAATTTCAGTCTATGGCATTAATACTTTACTACCGTTAAGTAAAATTGTTGCCACGGTATATCTTACCAGTGTATTTTTTATTTTCGGAATATTGGGTGTTATAACGGCTTACTTTAAAATTAATCTTTGGGATTTTCTGATCAGCATCAAAGAAGAAATCATTCTTGTAGTGGCCACCTCTTCTTCAAAGACTGCTTTCCCAATGATCTTTGACAAAATGGAATCACAGGGATATGACCGGAAAATTCTTCGTCTTATTATTCCTCTCGGATACAATTTTAATCTGGCAGGAGCCTGCATTTATCTTTCCATTTCATGTATTTTCCTCGTTCAGCTTTACAATATTTCCCTTACGCCAATGGATTATTTCTGGCTTTTTATAACGATTTCCATTGCTTCCAAAACCGCTTCCGGAGTTCCCGGATCAGGCTTCCTTGCCCTGATGTTTACCCTAAGCAGGTTTGGAAAGATTCCCACCACGGATCTTGCGCTTTTATACAGCATAGACCGCTTTATGAACGAAGCGAGATCGGTTACCAATTTCATCGGCATTTCAGTTTCTGCTGCCATTATTTCAAAACTTAATCAACATTCTATTCCCTTAAAAAATGATATTTCCTGATTTTACCCTCCTTTTCAATGACATCTTAGAAAATCCTGCAAAATCTTTAGCCATTATCGGCAATCTCATTCTGATTGAAAGTCTCCTTTCTGTGGACAACGCCGCAGTATTGGCCACCATCGTCATGGATCTGCCCGAACATCAAAGAAAAAAAGCCCTGAAATATGGAATCCTTGGAGCTTATGTATTTCGCGGACTCGCTCTTATTTTTGCTTCCGTACTGATTTCCGTATGGTGGTTGAAACCACTGGGAGGATTATACCTGATCTATATTTCTTTTGACTGGTTCATCAAAAAAATTAAAAACACAAATGATGAAGAAAATCCGGAGGAAAACCCGGACAAAGAATCCAGCTGGCTGTACAAAAATTCAATTGGATTATTGGGACAATTCTGGGCAACCGTTGCTATTGTAGAAGTAATGGACCTTGCTTTTTCCATAGATAATGTTTTTGCAGCAGTGGCTTTTTCAGACAATTTACTTCTGATTACTCTCGGAGTATTTATAGGAATTTTAGCGATGAGATTTATAGCACAGTGGTTTGTCCGCCTTATGCAGGTATTTCCTTTTCTTGAAACGGCAGCTTTTATTGTCATTGCTATTTTAGGAATTAAACTAAGTTTATCTTTATATGAGCACTTCTACCCTGCTACGGCATTTGCTCAATTTTTAGCCAGCCATACCATGGAAATATTAGTTTCCGCCATCACTGTTCTTTTGTTTGTAGTTCCTGTAATGACCAGTTATCTTATTGGATTTCCCGCACGTAAAAAATAATTTTTCTGCCAAATTTTCACATTCGGAAACAAAAGTCTGCCATTTCAGCCACGAGTGTCTCATGGCATACATTTAGAGAAATACAATGCAGAAATAATTAAAAAATAAATATATTATGTCAGTAAACTTTAAACCATTGGCAGACAGAGTTCTGGTAGAGCCAATCGCAGCAGAAACTAAAACAGCTTCAGGTATTATCATCCCGGACACTGCAAAGGAAAAGCCGCAAGAAGGTACTGTAGTGGCAGTAGGTCCTGGTAAAAAAGATGAGCCTACAACAGTTCAGGTAGGTGACAAAGTTCTTTATGGAAAATATTCAGGTGCTGAATTGAAGTTGGAAGGTAAAGATTACTTGATCGTAAGAGAAGCTGATTTATTAGGAATCATCGGGTAAGCTTCTGGCTATTGGCTTCTTGCAAATGGCTTTTTCTGCTTAGAAATTAATTCATGAGAGATTTTAAAAAATTTGAAGTGTGGCAATTAAGTCATCAATTGACTTTAAAAATATATACTTCAACCAGAAGTTTTCCAAAAGAAGAAATTTTTGGACTCACCTCTCAAATCAGAAGATCATTTGCATCAATAGGATATAATATTTCAGAAGGAAGCGGCAGAAATTCAGATAAAGAATTTGCCAACTTCATCAATATTGCATTAGGATCCTCTAATGAAGCCGAGAACCAATTAATTCTTGCTAAAGATTTAGGATACATTCATGAAAATGAATATCAAAATATTTTAGAAGAATTAACAATACTAAAAAAGAAGCTTGTCACTCTATGGAACAGGCTCAATGGAAATTAAAAATTAAAGTTAAACACGCGAATTGCAAAAGCAAAAAGCAAGTCGCCAAAAGCTAAACAAACATGGCAAAAGAAATAAAATTCGATATTGAATCAAGAGACGCTCTAAAGAGAGGAGTAGATGCATTAGCTAATGCAGTAAAGGTAACTTTAGGTCCTAAAGGGAGAAATGTAGTGATCGAAAAATCTTTCGGTGCTCCACACGTAACTAAGGATGGTGTGTCTGTTGCAAAAGAAATCGAACTTGAAGACAGAGTAGAAAATATGGGAGCTCAGATGGTAAAAGAAGTAGCTTCCAAAACTAATGATATCGCAGGAGACGGTACTACTACCGCTACTGTATTGGCACAGGCTATCGTAAGAGAAGGTCTTAAGAATGTAGCTGCAGGTGCTAACCCAATGGATCTTAAAAGAGGGATAGACAAAGCTGTAACTGCAGTTGTTGAAAACCTTAAAGCGCAGTCTCAGGCTGTGGGAGATTCTACAGATAAAGTAAAGCAAGTTGCTTCTGTATCTGCTAACAACGACGAAACAATCGGTGCTTTAATCGCTGAAGCTTTCGGAAAAGTTGGAAAAGAAGGAGTAATCACTGTAGAAGAAGCTAAAGGTATCGATACAACGGTAGATGTTGTAGAAGGTATGCAGTTCGACAGAGGATACCAGTCACCATACTTCGTGACTAACCCTGAGAAAATGTTAGCTGAACTAGAAAACCCATATATTCTTTTAGTAGAGAAGAAAATCTCTTCGATGAAAGAATTGTTACCAGTTCTTGAGCCGATTGCACAAGGTGGTAAGTCTCTATTAATTATCTCTGAAGAAGTGGAAGGTGAAGCTTTAGCTACTTTGGTAGTTAACAAACTAAGAGGTTCTCTTAAAATTGCTGCTGTAAAAGCTCCGGGATTCGGAGACAGAAGAAAAGCAATGTTAGAAGATATCGCGATCCTTACAGGTGGACAGGTGATCTCTGAAGAGCAAGGTTTCACTATGGAAAACATCTCTTTAGATATGCTTGGAACTGCTGAGAAAGTAACGATCGACAAAGACAACACTACGGTTGTAAACGGTGGTGGTGACGAAGCAAAAATCAAAGGAAGAGTTGCTCAGATCAAAGCTCAGATGGAAACTACAACTTCTGACTACGACAGAGAGAAACTTCAGGAAAGATTAGCTAAGTTAGCTGGTGGTGTTGCTGTACTTTATGTAGGTGCTGCTTCTGAAGTAGAAATGAAAGAGAAAAAAGACAGAGTAGATGATGCTCTGCACGCTACAAGAGCAGCTGTAGAAGAAGGTATCGTTGCAGGTGGTGGTGTTGCTTTAGTAAGAGCAATCTCTGCTTTAGACAGCCTTACAGGAATCAATTCTGACGAAAACACGGGTATCAAAATCGTGAAAAGAGCGATCGAAGAGCCATTAAGACAAATCGTTGCTAACGCAGGTGGAGAAGGTTCTGTAATTGTTGCTAAAGTAGCAGAAGGAACAGGAGACTTCGGATACAACGCGAAAACTGACGAGTATGTTCACATGCTTGAAGCAGGAATCATTGACCCAACTAAAGTAACAAGAGTTGCCCTTGAAAATGCAGCTTCTGTATCTGGAATGCTTCTTACCACTGAATGTGTAATCACTGAAGTGAAGAGCGCTGAACCAGCTATGCCAATGGGTGGTGGAATGCCAGGAATGATGTAGTAGCGTAAGCTAAGACAAATTAATATACTAACCGCTCTACGTTGTAGGGCGGTTTTTTGTTCTAATACTTAAAATCCGGTTTCCCGTAAGGAGATAATATTCTAATATTTTAATTTAGCACAATCTTCATATAGAAAAAACAAACAATTTACAAAAAAACATTACGATAATTAAATATAATATTAATGTAATATGTAGATTGGGATTTTATTAAAATACTATATAACCAACGAAATTTATGATACCAAGATTATTTGTAAGTTCTACCTACCATGATTTGAAACATCCAAGAGAAAAAATTGATAGATTTATTAATAATTATAACTTAGAATTATTGAAAAACCAATCATACTTCCATGAATATTAGTTCTAAAGATTTTAAACAAATTCTAAATGGTTCATCTATACAAGATAAACTATTCTCATATATTGTACAATCAGAAAGTGATAAAATCATAGTAAATGGAGATTTCAAATTAAGTGATGATATTATTTTTGAAGAAAATGAAATTTATGACAAAGAAATTATTTTTGATGGAGGTACGTATAAAAACATAATCTTCCTTGGAGCAAAGTTCAATAAGATTTTATTTCGTAGAGGTGATTTTAATGGTTTTGTAAGTATTAGAGGAGGAACTATCAAGAACTTAATTTTACTAGGCGGTAATTTCAAACATTGGCTTGGCACGCTTGATGGAATTCTTAATAATGAAAATGAAGTTTTAAAAACTAACCAAAGCCTTAAAATAAATAGATTTGAAATTGAAGGTGGAAGTTATATGAATAATATTTGGATTTCAGGTGGTGATATTAGTAGTCTAGAAATCAAATGTGTTACCCCTGTTAAAATTCATTGCTTACCCAATGATGATAAAATTTTTGATATCAAAACAAATACTTATACTAAAAAGTATTCTTCAAAACCAAGAATAAAGAATTTTCTAATTTCTCGCTATTCAAATAGAGATACCTTTTATCATTTAAGCGAATTAGACTTAGACACTATAAAATTTGAGAACTTTACAAATATTGGAAATATAACAATTTCGAAAATTTCAATTTCGAAATCCTTATCCTTTGAAAATTCAGATTTGGGTAAAACAACATTTATTGACTGTAATTTTTTTGATCAAAAAATGATATTCGATTCATCAAAAATCACAGAAATAGCTCTTGCAGGGACATCTCTACCAAATCCTGTAAATATTGATAGCACAAATATTGATAAAACATCTCAAAGAAAACTCGCTCTTAGCCAAATAAAGAAAGTTTATCAAAATATGGGAGATAATCTAACCGCGAGCAAATACCATACTGAAGAACTAGATACCTATTTAAGTACATTAAGCTGTGGGACCGAAAAAATTAATTTAAGTCTCAATAAATTTACAAATAATCATGGTCAAAGCTGGGGAAGGGCATTATTACTTTTAGGTGTATCAACAATTCTATTATATTCATTATATTGTAATAGTTTAGGTTTTAAAATTAATTGTAAAAGTAACGGTGATAATTATTTTTGGAAAAATACATGTTATTTATTAGAATTTCTAAACCCCATTAGGAAAAGTGACTTTTTACCAAAAATTTTATTAAATAAACCTGAATCAGAAATTTCTGCTACAAGTATTCTTATTGATAATATATCAAAAATAATAAACTCCTATTTAATATATCAATTTGTTGCTGCATTTAGAAAATTTGGAAAAAAGAGCGAATAATAATTAATAGTATTTTAAAAATTTAATGGAATAATCCATACTATCTCTATACATTACAAAATGTAGTCATATGATTTTAAACCAATTACTAATAGATCACATTCTATAGCGTTAACTTTTTTAGATTATATTATTAGAATGTTTAATTTATAATACTAAAACAACACGAAAAGATTCGGATCAAAAGCAAAATAATATGAAATTAGAAGAATATAAAACATTTGAAGATAAAAAATATTTTTTCAAGGATGGTGATTTGAAACTGGATAAAGATGTTCAGAAAATATTTGATACAATTAAAGCTTTTCAAGAGATAGGAGATGGATTTATATACAGAGGCTGTGGAGAAGCCAAATATAAATTATATAATTCTGCTCAACGAATGTATATAAATCAAGAACTTCACAAACAGGTACAGGATGATATTATTAGTGAACATTACAAAGACTTTATATCAAACTTAATTACCGCAACAAAGAAATGGAACAATGAGGTAGTTAAAAAACTTTTGATAAATTCTGGAATTGATGAGAACAATGATTTGGCATATCTAAGCTACATGCAACATTTTGGTGTACCAACACCATTTTTAGATTATACTAGTAACCCATATGTTGCTTTATTTTTTGCTATAGATGGTATAAATTTCACTCCTAGTGACAACGAAATTGATAATTATTTTTCTCTGTATTATACTTATAAAATGAATACAGCGTTTATAACCTGGCAAATGGTTTTTGATAAAAATATCAAAGAAAAGGATATTTCATATGAATCAATTGATTTAAATTGTATGAGTATAATACTACCTGAAACCGAATTTTATAAAATTTTTAATAGTGCAAATATCATTAATCAAGAGGGATTATTTTTATTTAATAATCATCCTTGGTATCCTTTAGAAAGAACTTATAAAGAAGATGTAGAGCATACTAAAAGTTCTCTTGGGGAAGATAAATTTAAAGAATTAATGATTCTAGATACTGTGTCAGGCTGTATCAATATACATAAATCATTAATTCCTGCAATAAGACTTAAATTAAATGAGATGGGAATTACAGCGAATTACATATATCCAGATATGGTTAATTTTAAACATACAATTATCAACGATGGAATATTGAAAAGTTTAAGTTAACAATTTATATTAAATTATTATAGATAGCAAATATTAAGTAATATTAGAAAAATACAACCAATCTATTAAAAAAATTATCTCCCCGCTACCGCACGATTGTATCGTGCGACTTCGGTTTTTAGATTATATTATTAAAATGTTTAATTTATAAAATTATTAAAAAAATATGATTGATAATTTACCTTATAAAGAAATTTTATTATTAGTTCTTGGAACTCTTTCAACTTATTTAATTTGGCGAGTTCAGTATCAAAAAGAAAAAATAAAGAATATTGAGAATCAATTATCTGAAAGTAAATTTAAAGTTTACTCTGAATTAGTTCACATAATCTTTGACGTAATTGCTGGAGATAAAGCTGGTAAAAAAATTTCAAACCAAGATTTAGTCAAACGAATTCTAGAAATTAAGAAAAATATGTTTTTATATGCGTCCGATGAAATGTTTTTAGCATTTACTTCTTGGTCATTAGAACTCCAAAAGCCTGGAAATAATGGTGTTGATCACTTCAAAAAATATTTTGAACTTATTAAATTAGTAAGAAAAGATATGGGTAATAGAAACACCCAAATAAATTTAGATGATTTCATGATTTACTTGATGCAAAATAAAGAAGAATACTTATCGTTTAAGCAGCAACATAATTGGATATAATAAACTTAAAATATCCCTGCTCCGCAAAGTCTCCCGACTTTGCCCCCCGCTACCGCACGATTGTATCGTGTGGCATAAACTTTTAGATTATACTATTAGAATATTTAAATAAAACAAAATCCGAAGCCTCCGACTTCGGATTCTTTATATCCTCACCTCATCTAAAATACCCCCACTCCCCCATTTCCTATCCCCCAACTTTTACTTATATTTGTTTCTATAACGTACACAAATATGCAAAACAAAAAAATACATCAGGGGAGAAATATCAAGCGTTTTCGGGAGATGTTGGGCATCAAGCAGGAGGCTTTGGCTTTTGATCTTGGGGAAGACTGGAACCAGAAGAAGATTTCGCTTTTGGAGCAGAAAGAAACTATTGAAGATCCTTTATTGAAAAGGATTTCTGAAGTATTAAAAATTCCAGTGGAAGCATTTCAGAATTTTGATGAAGAGCAGGCAATCAATATTATTTCTAACACTTTCGATAACTGCCAGCAACCAGCTTCTATTTTCTATAATTCTACAATTAATCCTGTAGATCAATTAATCAAGGTACACGAAGAAAAAATTGCGCTGTACGAAAGAATGCTGAAGGAAAAAGATGAAATGATGGCCAGACTGGAGCAGTTGATTCAGAAGTAAAAACGCACCCTATTAGGATATGGACAGTGCCCTCATTAAATATGTCAACGAAAGTTTATCCGCAGAATTGAGAGAAATCTCAACATCAAAACGTGCAGGATATGAGAATGGGTTAACTATTCATGAAAAAGCCATTATTTATCACTATACAGATTCAGGATATGACTCTTTAAATGAACGATTAAGAAATGGACAAGATATCAATGATTTTGGACTTTTTTTAAATTATAGCTTAGATAAATTACCAGATTACCAAGCTCTATGTTATCGTACCATTCGGTGTCCAAAAAGAGATCTTGAAAAATATTATTCAGCGCTCAGTAACAATGGCATTATTATTGAAAAATCATTTTTATCTTGCAGTAAATCAAGACTATTAGCACTTTATTTCAGTGACAGCCCCTTATTCATAATTTTATCAAAAAGAGGAAAAGATATTGAAAAAATCGCTAAATTTGGAGTAGATAGTGGACAAAACGAAAGAGAAATTGTATTTAAATCGGGTTCAAGATTTAAAGTATTAGACATTAAGGAAGCAGAAAACAAAATTACGATAACATTAGAAGAGATAAAAAAATGGATTTAATAAAAGAATATTATAAAAATACAAATTTCAAAAATGACTCTGATTTTTTGGAGAATTTGGAAGACATTTTTATGTTCGGAAATATTAAATCTGAATATAAAAATAATGATTTTATCAACCATAAAGAGTTAATCAATTTACAACTAATAGATTTTCTTAAAAGTTTATTATCACAAGATTTATTAACCAACAAAAGAGGAAAGATTGCAGCTATTAATTTGATTTCAGAAATGGATCTTAGAAATGAATTTTTGGAATTAATTAAAGAGAAAAACAACAATAATAAAGCTAAAATTTCCGAGAGATTAGGAGCTAAGTTTATGTCATCAGTAGATAAGAGTAAACATTAATCTGTACTGAAAGACTATTCTAATGTAAAGCCTTACTATACCATCTGAAATTTTACACTAATAATAACCGCTTTATCTTTGGAGCGGTTTTATCTTTCAAATTCTATTGCTTTTGGATAATAAGTTTTCAGTTCATTCATTATCCCTTTACTTTTAGTTATATTTGTTTCTATAACGTACATAAATAAACACAACTAATAACCAACCCTTCATGAAACTTTATACTTTAATAGTAGGCATACTCTTACTATTTTCCGGTTGCACAAAAAAAGACCAATACAGTGTTGGCCAGGAATGGAACTATAAAACCCGCCCCACCGAAAAAAACTCAACACTTACAATTTTAAAGATCGAAGAATATCCTGAAACCGGAAAGGTGATTCATATTTCTGTCAGCGGTTTGAAGATGAAAAACCCTGCCAGCCCTACCGGGTATGCAGAAAGCCTCAGCCATCTTCCCATATCAGAAGAAGCTTTGAATAAAAGCGTCACCAGCCTGAAAAAGGAGACCTACAAAAAACCGGACTCCCTTGAAATGGATGGATATTCTTACTGGAAAAAAGAGTTTGATAAAGGAAATGCCGGGATATTTACCATTCCCGTTTCTGAGATCGTAAGTACAATGGAAAAATCTATTGTTGCAGGAGATTATACCAAATAAAATTCAACACTTCCCCGACGCTTTCTTCAGTTATACGATCATAACAATATAAATTCTCATGAAATCAAGAATTCTCTTTCTTCTTATTATTTTAATTTCTTATAGTTGCTCATTAAATAAATATGGCAACGTTCTTGTTCAAAGTGAAATTGATCTTTCGTTTAAGAGCTTCAGTGAAATTAAAAAAGAAGAAATTGATAAAAAATCAAGAGACATCACCCTTGGCTATTTTTGGGGAATTGGAGAAGATATTTATCCCGCTTTTCAAAAATATAAGTTTGAGATTCCCAGATCATATCAACGAAACGAAAATAACTTCATCCTTAAAGTAGATTATTTTTTCACCAAAGATGAGCAAATCAAATTCAAGTCTTATGAATGGAATGAAAATGAAAAAATTGAAACTTCGGATGAAATGTTTAACGAAAAATTCAACGAAATAAAAAAATATATAACTGAAAATCTCGGAAAACCATCCCTTGAAGTATATGAAGATTTAGAAAAATCTAAAGAAGAAATGGTAAGGGATGATATAAAATGGCAAAGTAAAAATTTGAACGCCTACTTATTTCGTTTCAGAGGAAAAGGTGGATTTGATCAAATACGTTTGGCAATTTATTGTGATTAAGAATATTGTTATGAACAGAAGAACATTAATAAAATAAAGCTATACATGAAAAAAAAATTACTATTAGGAATATTGTTCTCTGTTTCAATTTCTTTTCACATCAAAGCTCAGGATTTTCCACAAAAATTTGAAAAAGAATTTTGCACTTGTTTATCTGGTAAAACAAATTATACTGATGAAACATTTAAAACTTGTTCCTATGAAGTAATGTCAAAACTTCAGAAAGATTTTGAAAACTTCCATAACAGCACAGCGAACAAAAACAGAAGTGATTTCATGAAAGACCTTATGATCAGATTAATAAATAATTGTGATCCTTTCTATATTCATATGGCTGATGTAAAGAAAACAGAAATGGACAAGTTGAGAAATGATTACAAAGAAATAAGTATCGATTCTCTAAAAAATAAATTTACTGAAACAAAGCTCTTAGCTGATTATTGGGAAATAGCCAACTGGTATTTTGCTCATAATGAAAATGAACAGGCTGAAAAGATGTATAAAGAAATTTTAAAAAATGAACCCGATCAAATAGAAGCTGCTTATATGTTAGGAGCACTTTATGATGAATTGGGAAAGTACAAAGAGGCAAAGGTATTATATGACAAAGTGTATGAAAGTACAGGAAATATACAGTATAGATTATATTCGGAAATGGATTTGAAAAGGATAAAATGATCATTTCATTACAAACCCTATTGCGGGAAACAAAACAGGATGCTGTTTTGTTTCCCGCAACTTGTATAAGACTTCCGGAGGCCTCGGGAGATTACAAACAAAGTTGTTTTTAACTTCCGGAGAATTCGTTTGATGACAAACATATACGTTTGTGACTTCCAGAGAACTCACTTAATGAAAAACAGAATTGTACATATTCTCATTTTAAAATCATCTATGTATAATTGAATACCATGAAAAATTTTACACCGTTATTATTTTGTCTTATAATTTTATTCTCCTGTAATAAGAAAAATAATGATCACAAAATTGAAAAAGCGAAACCTGTTCTGATCAAAATAGGTTACTACCCTACGTTTCATCTTCCTGCTGAAACCATCTTAAATTTTAACGAAAAATATTTGATTTTTTACAGCCCTGTTTCTTATAACCCACCACCACCTCCGCCTCCATCAAAGGAAAATGGAGAAAAATGGAGTACCGAAGAAAAGAAAGAACATCTGGAATACCTCAATGAAAGGCCGGAACTGCAACCTTTTAAAATTACACTCTCTCAAAATGATATCGATCGAATTCAACGAATATCAGGTTCCTTCACTTCAGAAGATTTTAATGATAAAGATTTAAAACCCGCAATGGATGGGATGTCAACAAACATTATTATTGTATACTCCAATGGAAAATTAGTTCAAATCAACCCGATGAACGCTCCCAATGAAAATCAAAGGGCATTATATGGAGAGATTTTAAACGTCCTCATAGAAAAGAATACAAATAAGAATAATGCTGTTATTTTACAGAAAATAAAAGGATACCACTGATTGATAGCTATTTTTCCAGTTCTATCTCTACAGATACTCTCTGATGTTAATTTAATATCTAAATTTGGATGTTGGTAACAAAAAAACAAATTAAGAATGAAAATGAATTGCAACAAATGTAAAAATGAAGTGATTACTCTAAACTTTTCTGAAGAACAAAAACTTGATCTTTATATTTTGATGCAAAACGATTTAAAAGTATTTGCTGAAAAAAAAATAATTGATGAATTCAATGTAGACAAAAATGAAGCAAAAATTATTATTCAACATGTAAACAATAGAAATAGCAGATGTGCAGAATGTGAGTTTGAAAAATTGAATGGAGAATATATTGAATGTCCCAATTGTGGTGCTTTTAATTATAATCTTAATGAACCAGTGTTTAATATAGAATTTTGCAGTCATTTAGAGTGGTCTCTGGATTTTAAAAACATTGAAAATGAAAAGATAAAATTTTATGCTAAGTCTTTTTGGTGTGATGGTATAAGCCATTTACCAGAAGACTCAAACTCTTTACTTTATCATAATATTGAAAATAACAGGCAAATAATAACAAAAGCCTGGATTGGATATAATGGCAATGAAATTTATGAAATGAAAATCAAGTTTGGGAAAAAAGCTATAGCAAATTATAAGATTAATAAAAGTTTAATCGAATGCATTCCAGAAAATAATGAAAATCCGAATTGGATAAAGTTATTTATGGAAGATAAAAAGATTGAAATTCAATTAAAATAATAACTGTTGCTAACATAAGCTTTGGTGTATACAAATGGTATAAAAAACATCCCGAAAAAATAAAATAGATGAAACCATACCTGTTACTCTTTTCCTGCCTTATCATACTACTCAACTGTTCCGTTCAAAATCTGGAAAACCAATACGAGGACAATGATCTTATTATTGAAACAATTATTGATTTCAATCATTTTAAAGCGAAGAAAACGGACTCTACAAAGAATAAAATTGTAAACATTTTAATAAAAACTGAAGCAAATTTTCAGACTATGAATAAAAACGATTTTGAAAAATATTTTTTACCCATAGGCGCAGATGGAAACCATGATTCCGGTTTTGAAAAATTCCTCTGCAGAGAAGACTATAAAGATTTCGCATCTCAATATAAGGAAAACAAGATTACCGAAATTAGCAGTACACTAAAGGAAAAATACAGAAACGTAAAATTATCTGAAACTGAAAAGGAGCAAACAGGATATACTACTAATGAGTATTTAGAATTCTCAAAAATATTATTCTCCCATGATAGACAAACAGCTTATATTGAAGTAAATTATTATGCAGGAATTTACGGTGATGGAACGGGTTATATACTTCGGAAAAATAATGGCGTTTGGAAAATTGTCCAAAGAATAAATAAATGGATAACGTAAAACGATAAAAAATACAAACTTTATAAACCCACCTCTGCAAAGTCTGAAAACTTTGCACAAATAAAACAAAATCCACCAACACACTAATTTTTATCCCCAAACTTTCTCTTATCTTTGTTTCAATAACGATCTGATCAATGCTGACGACGTAACACCAAAACAAAATATGGCAACAAAAGAAGAATTCTGGGACAGGAAAAGGAAATTAAATGATGATTTTTTCGTGATGGGCTCCGTGGCCAATCCTGCAACTGAAGAACAAATCAGAAAATATGAAGAAAGCACAGGATTTACCTTCAGCGAAGATTTTAAAGATTTCCTGACCTCATTCGGATCCTTACTTTTTGAAGTCAAAGAAGAGATCTGGAAACGTCCCCAGGAGTTTGATGTTCTTCCAGGCTGGAAATTCGGGTATGGCTTTTTTGTGTACGGGCTTTCGCAGGATGAAGAGATGCCTTCATGGATGGGATTTGAAGAAAAGCATCAGGGAGCCCTTGAATATAAAGAAAAACCACTGGGACAACTATTTTTCAAGCGCAGCGGAAATCTCTACAGAGCCTATACCGACAACGGAGTGATAAAAATTGAGTATGACAAATACGACGAAGAAGATCATGAAGTATTTGAAGGAAATATTTATGATTTTTTAATTGAAGAAATTAATAATTTAGAACAGGATTATCTGGAATATATCAACGAAGGAAAATCCTGATGTATTTTACAAAATCTTATAATCTCTGATTTTTAAGCCTATACAACAAAACACTAAAACTTACTACCATTGAAAACAAAATTATTATTCCTGTCATTTTTGGGCTCATTGCTGGCCCATGCACAAACGCTTCATTTTCAAAAGCTCGCCGGTATGTCTGCAGGCAGAGGGGCCATAACAAGTGTAATAGTAAATGATAATATTTATGTGTCCAATGGCTATACAGCAGATAAAGAAGTCAATTATATTGAGAAATATAATATTACCGATGATAGTTGGAGTATTTTCAATGCTACTCTAAGTCCCAAAAGATTTGCTAATTCGGAGGCTTACAATAATAAGATCTATATTTTTAACGGTTTGGGGAACTGTCATCTTGAAATTTTAGATCTTGCAACCAATACCGTAACTGAAGGAGCAATTAATCCTTATTATGCCGGTGGTTCCGGTTCTGTCATACATAATGGGAAAATATATGTGTTTGGAGGCAGCGGATTAAACGGGGCCCCTATATATTCTGATAAATTTCAGTATTATGATATTGCTTCAGATACATGGCATCCATTACCGGATATGCCTATCGCCAAAGAAACAAAAGGTAAAGTTGTTAATAATAAACTGTATGTCATTGGTGGTTTTAACGAAAATTCTTCTAATCTGATAGATGTTTACGACCTTAATACGAATCGTTGGACCAATCAGTATAAAATGCCTGTTGGGGTATCCGGGCACTCATTGGCAGTAGCCGATAATAAGATTTTCATTGTGGGTGATTATAGTAATCAGGATTTTCTGGCCTATTTTGATACTTCCACCAATAAATTCTACCAGTTATCATCCGATATGATTCCCCGAAGACACGCAACTGCAGAAGTATATAATAATAGATTATACATCATTGGTGGAAATACAAGCACCCTCCCCTCTTCCTCTATTAAAAGTACACAATTTGCAGAGATTAATGAAATAATGTTCAATCTGAATATCCCATTATCTCCATAGACAAAAAACCATCAGTACTCAGTTCCGCAAAGTCGGGAGACCTGGCGCCATCAAAAAAATAAAATCCGAAGTCTCCCACTTCAGATTCAGCTTTTACATATATTTGTTTCTATCAATATGTAAAATAAACACGAAATCTTACTACCATTGAAGACAAAATTATTATTCCTTTTATTTTTGGGCTCACTGCTAACCTATGCACAAACGCTTCAGTTTAAAACTCTCGCTAATATGTCTGCAGGAAGAGGAGCGACAACCAGTGTCATCGTGGATGATAATATATATGTGAGCAATGGATATCAGCAAAGCGGAGGTAACGCCAATTTTATTGAAAAATATAATATTACCGATAATAAATGGAGTGTGCTCAATGCGACTCTAAGTCCCAAAAAATTTGCCAATTCGGAGACTTACGATCATAAGATTTATATTTTTAACGGTTGGGGAAACAGTCATCTTGAGATTGTAGACCTTGAAACCCAGAAAGTAACGAAGGGAGCTGTTAACCGTTCTTATACCGGAAATGCAGGCTCTGCCATCCATAATGGCAAAATATATGTGTTTGGAGGCAGCGGACTCAACGGAGCTTCTACCACTGCATTTTCTAACAGATTCCAATATTATGATATTGCGTCCAATACATGGCATCCGTTACCGGATATGCCCACAGCCAGAGAAGCAAAAGGCAAAATTGTGAATGATAAATTGTATGTTATTGGCGGTTTTAACGGTACTTCATCCCGCCTGATCAATGTTTACGACCTTAACACCAATCGCTGGACCGATCAATATACGATGCCTGCAGGGATATCCGGACATTCATTAGCGGTATCCGGTACTAAGATTTATATGGCAGGAGGTTATAATAATCAGGCTTTTCTAGCTTATTTTGATACGACAACCAATAAATTCCATCAGTTATCCTCTAATATGATTCCCAGAAGACACGCTGCTGCAGAGGTATATAACAATAAATTATACATCATCGGCGGAAGTACATCGTCTTCCACCAAATCAGCTATTAAAAGCTTACAAGCAGCTGATATTACCGAAAGTGCCCTCTCTTCAAACACAGCCAATGAAGACCGTGAGACCAAAACAAGAGTGTATACCAATGCACAGAAGGACGGTTTTATCATCAGTAATAAAAATAACAGCAATCAATTTGAATTTACCGTTTACTCCTTAGATGGAAAAGAAATAAGCAAAAGTTTTGCTTACTATAATAAAACGATAGATTTATCCAGAGTAAAGCCCGGAAACTATATTTTCAGTTTTAAAGATGAGAAAGGAGTTTTACAGCAGATTAAAATTTTCAGATAATCCTACCATATAATCATCTATTAAAAAATAGTAGTAAACACAACAAAATGATAAAATCAAAAATAAATTTTGAGTCCTTTATAATTATTTATTTTCTCACTTTTATGTTATCTATCATTATACCAGCTATTGTTTATGATAACTATAAAAGCATTGAACATGGCTTGAAAATTATTATGGTAGTAAAGAGTGGATTTTTATTAGTCTGTCTGGCTTTTATTCGGTTATTTTTCGTAAATATCCATACTAAAATTATAATTACTGAAAAAGATATTACATTCCAAAAACTATTTAAATCTAAAACATTCAATTTTGCAGACCTCAATTATTTTGAAAAAAAAGAATTTGCAAAATATAAAAGTTATGATGCATTGCTTATCATTAAAGAAAATAAAATTGTTGAACGAATTTCAAGTTTTGATTATTCAAACTACGAAGAGCTAAAAAAGAAGTTTGCAATACATGAATATAAAAATGCAGAGATTTCCTTTTTTGATTCATTGAAACTAATTACCGGACTTAATGTAAAAATTAATATAAAAAATCACAGATAATATTCAAGACCTTGGGAGTATAAAGATAGTCGCTTATTGTAAAAACATTTCTGAAGCAATCTTTCTTATCAATTCAGATGCAGATATTCTGTATTGATATCAATCTTTGGCTTAGACAGTTTTTTTATCCACAAATATTTTCTTGTTATTCGTAGATTTGGGAACTAATAATCATGATATGAACGCTCAGGAACTTCAAACATTACTCACTGAAAGAGCTGAAAAATTTCATCTCAAAAATGAAGCATTTCACACGCTCCACGAAATACTCTCAGAAGATCCTGAAGAACTGATAGGAGGCTTTGCCCGCCACGAAATTACTTTTGTATTTGAGGGATACCAATATCTGATTGAACAGCGATATCGGGAACCTATTATCCGGGCAAAAATAAGTCTTTGTGTGGAAAAGGAAACGTATGTTGAAAATCTAGAACCCATCGGGTATTATGAACTTGACATGGGTTTTGATGGCGAAATAGTGGACGACTGGTTTGTCATTGAGAAGGAAAAATACCTGAAAGATATCGGAATCATATCCTATTTTCAGGAGATGAACAAAAAGATGCCTCCTCAATATTTACGTAGAAACCACAGTGAATATAAATTTGTTTCTTACATCTCCCTGATTGGAACACTCTTCATCAGCAAAGAATTTGAAGGAGCCGGAGTATTTATCAACAGAGCCAACACTTATTTAAATGACACCGATAATGTTTTACCAGATAAAGATTATTTAAAAAAATGCCGGTATTTCCTGAAAATAATGACCCGCTACTTACTAGAAAACAATTTGTTATCGGAAAGTTTGAAACAAAGATTGATGAACTATGGAAATTAAAGCTGCCCTCGAAAAATATAAAATCATTGGCAAATACTTTGCCCCTGATTATGAGCGGGAGAACGAAGCCTTGGCTGAATTCAAAGCAAACAATCAAAATTTATCGGATCAACAAACAGCTGAATTACTAAATCTTCTTCAAAGTGATTCTGAAATGCCCGACAAATATTTTGTTGCTGACTTACTTTATTTATACAACAGCTTCAGTAGAGATCTATTTGAGTCTCTATTAAAAACAGCAATACATTATAAAGATCCTAGTTTCAACAGAATATTTTTGATACCTTGTCTCAATGCATTTGGAACTAAAGCTGTTGCCAATTACCTTGCCTACCAATTCAGCAAAGGAGACATCATCGAGCGTATAGGGATTTCTAATTTGATATATTGGCTAAAGCCACAAGGAAATGGCGAAGCAGATCAAT
This sequence comes from Chryseobacterium indologenes, assembly GCF_002025665.1. Lineage (GTDB taxonomy): Bacteria > Bacteroidota > Bacteroidia > Flavobacteriales > Weeksellaceae > Chryseobacterium > Chryseobacterium metallicongregator. Next base: position 4,434,327 of record NZ_CP018786.1, read on the forward strand.
TGCATCATACTATTTTAGAAAAAGCCAATAACACCTCCAATTTAATTGAGCTTTTTCATTATAAGTTACAATATGGAAACAAGCTCGATCATATCACTAATATCCCGGACAATGCTGAAAATCTTATTAAAGTGATTAAAGGGAATAAAGAATATGAAGAACTATTATTTGACAAGCTTGGCTGGATAAAAAACACCCAAATACTCATCGAAAACAAAGGAATACAAACAGATCTGTTTTACGTTCCTCCATTTACACTCAATGAAGGGGAAATTATTATTATAAATCTTTTCCACGGACCACGCTTTCATGAAACGAAAATGTTTCTTAAAGATCTATTTTGTGGTAAAACAAACCATGAAAGTGTTATCATCCACAAAAATATGACTTTTGCTGAACATTTCAGAGAATCAAATTTCAGAAACATTTTTTATCCTATGACTGTGGGTGAATATTTAAGAAAGAACGCTAACCCTGCCAGCCGCTATACCGAAAAAATTTATGAAACGAAGTGGATCAATAAAAAAACAAAGGTTAATACCCTTGCTGGTAACTCAAGACGCTTATTAACTTTATACACAGCTCTTTCAAAAACGAAAAATATTATTTTTGATTTAGTAGGTCAAGGTCCTGAAGGAGCGAAAGAAACTTATAAAATAGTACAGGAAGTAGTAAAAAAAGGAGGTTCTGCCATTTTACTTGACGGATATGATGATATGAAAAACGACTGTACAAAATATATTGAACTGCAATGGAAACAAGCATAACGTCACTTAATAAAAACATGAAAAAAGCATTTGAATTCCTTACCCATTTAAAAGAAAACAATAATCGTGAATGGTTTGCTCAACACAAATCCGAATACGACACCATTGTAAAAGAAAACAAAGTTTTTTTTACTCAGATTTATAATACCCTTCAGGAGCACGATCAGCTCAAGGGAATCCATATTTTCAGGATTTATAATGACGTTCGTTTTTCCAAAGACAAGACGCCGTATAAACCCTATTTCGGAGTGGGATACTCCCGTTCAAAACCTATGCTGAGAGGCGGCTATTATATTCAGCTGGAACCGGGTAACAGTTTTGTAGGCGGCGGTTTTTGGGGTCCGGAATCCAAAGATTTACTTCGTATCCGTAAAGAATTTGAAATCAGCAGTACAGAAATTGAAAAAATTATCTCTGACAAAACTTTTATACAATATTTTGGAGAACTTAAAGGTGACGCTGTAAAAACAGCCCCACGAGGTTTTGATAAAAATCATCCGGCTATAGATTTGATCAGAAAAAAGCAGTTTCTGGTGATGCGGAAGTTTACCGATAAGGAAGTTTTATCAGACAATTTTCAAAAAGAAGCCCTGCAAACCTTACTTGCCATGCGTCCTTTTTTTGATTATATGAGTGAAGTGCTGACCACAGATTTGAACGGGGAACCTTTGTTTTAAAAAGCCATGAAAAAAACGTTCTTATTCATTTTTACATCTTTTATAGTGTTAGGTTGTTCTGAGAATTCTCAGAAAACAAAATTCATGGATTTTCGAAGTTTTGCATTTCAGGCTCCTAAAGACTGGAACAAACTGAAAATGGATGCTTACGACAGCAATGCAGGAATTATCGTCACAAAAAATAATGATTCGATTTTCTACGATTACGGACCTTATTCCTATTCATTAGAAGAAAATATCACGATTATTAGCAGAAGAGATGTCAACGAACTTCTAACGGTGAATCCAAAGGCTGATACAACAGAATTTATTATCATTGATAAAAATTCAAAGAGAGAAGATTTTGTAAAAAGTAAAATAACCTATAAAAAAATTGATGGGTACAAGGCTAAAATAGTAGAGCCCAAACAAGTGGGAAAAGGCATGACAGGAATTTATATCGACAGCCTCAAGACTGAATCAATAGGAAAAATCAGATTCAATCTATATGGTACAAATCTGAAAAAAGAAAGTCAGATAGAACTTTTACAGGCAATTCAAACATTACAATTCCGAAAATAATATTTGAAGTACAGAAAAAATAAGCGTCTCTTTTTTTGTATTTTACCCCAATTAAAAAGCAACCCATGAAAATAAAAATCCTTCTACTCCTTTTATTTATCGTCAACGCTGTCAAGGCACAAATCACAGAGAAAATCACCATACCTTCCGGTGTTGTTTATCACTATGCTGATGATAAAACAAATGAGAAAGCAAAAAAAATGCTTACCGAGAGCCTTACCAATACAGCCAATAATGATCTGTTGGGGAAAAATTTAATTATAGGCCCAACTCTTTGGAAAAGGTTTAAAAATATTGAAAGCTTAAAAACGATACCTGACAGTTTGATTTTCCACATAGATGATATGGAAATTGAAGGGAAAATGGCAAAAAAACTGGATGACTCAAAAAAGATCTGGAATGAATTTAAAAAAGAAGTTTCCGGAAATTATCAGATCAGAAAAGCCAATGAAGATGAATTAAAATATTATTGGTCCACCATTTCGTTTGACATCCAGGAGCCTTTATTCATTCTGCACACCGAAAATCATGATTACATCGTAAATTTCCTGAAAGAAAAGCTGAAATTATTCTGGCTTGATGAGTTTCCCAATAAAAATGCTTACAACAATCCCATTGATAACGGAACCTATACAACAGAGGGAACTTTCAAAAAGTATAGAAATGGTAATGAAGTTTACATGACCGATAAGGGAAACAAAGAAACAAAACTTGAAAAAGTACTCTTCTTAAGCAGTGAGCCTGAAATACAGGCCAATTCTTCCGTTGAGGATATTCAGTCTGTTATAGAAAAGACCAACAAGATCTTTGAAAATCTGTTCAAAAACTCTACGAAAGCAGGAAAAATAATGGTTCAATTCGAATTAGGAAAAAAGAAGAATGACATCCAATATGCGGTTAGAGATGATCTGGATCTGGAAATTATGAAAGAATTCGAAAAACAGGTCAATGAAGAAAAATATCCCAATTCCAAAAAAAATACGGTGAAATTTCAGCTGATTTATAAGGTCAATTCTTATAATGATACAGAATAAACGATCTTTATTCTATTTTCCTATTCACTTATTTGTAATTTAGGCACTTAAAAAAACAAACCCATGAAACTGTATATTTTATTTTCTCTTTTTTTTATTTCCGGCATCGTAACCGGACAAGAGAAAGAATATCCATCCATCAAAAAAGGAGATTTCCCGGAAGGCGTTTATATGACACTGGAAGATGTTTTAAATAAAAAACCTTCTTCCACCGAAGAAGTATACTTCAAAGTCTGTGAAAAATGTGATACTCTTGCTCTGCCGGAAAAGGCTCTTTTTTACTTTAAGCAAAAGAATAAAAGAGTGAAATTTCCGCTAGCCGTTTCGCATAAAGGGGAAATGTATTTTCAGACCTATAGAAAATATACCAACAGGGACGATAAAGGATATGATCCGGACCAATATTCAAGATTTTGTAAAGTTCTGAACTATGGAAGATTCATTTATTTTGAAGAAAACATGAAAGGCTTATGGTCCAAGGCATTTTTAGGAGCATTAAGCCCTCTTACCTACTCTATCAATGGAAAAACGAAAGGAATTGTTTTAGATTTAGACAATAAAGAATTTAATATTCTGCAAAATTGTGATGATTTAAATGATTTCCTATCCAAACACGATATTCCTGAATTTCAATGTAATTCAGAAACCTTCACCATTGGAGATTTGAGAACAAAAATTGAAGAAATTAATCTGCCTTACCGCTAAGCAGATGAACAAGCTTAAGTTTATAATTCTTGTAAAATCCAGGATTTTTTTACTTTTTCTAGTACTATTTTCTGTGAAAATAGCTGCCTGCAAATGCAATGGCACTCCTACTTTAAAATCTTCATTTGAAAGTGCTGATTTTGTTTTTATTGGGGAAATATATGATATTACAGAAGTTCCGTCCGGATTTAAAACGGTCCAGAATATTCTAAGTAAAGTAAAAATCAATAAGACCTACAAATCGGATTCCTATGATGGATTTTATACACACAATGCTAGCCTTTTCGGATCTCCGCTGCATTCCTGCGATGTTCTTTTTACCCAAAAAGGGAAATATCTGATTTTCGCCTATGATGAAAAAGATACCGGACTTCTCTACTCTGACCAGTGTTTTATTCAAAAAAAACTGGATGAGCTGTCACCGGAAGAATTAAAAGAACTGGAGTCATTAAGTTTTGAGTATAAAAAAATATCTGAAAATTCCGATACATCCGATCATGCTGAACTTACAGATTTAATTGTGGACGACTCCAATCAATCCGACAGAGAAATTAGGGAACAAAAAAGAGAAATATCAACACTTCATCAGCAGAATAACAGGTACAAAATCGTCATTTATATTTCCATTTTTGTAATTATTATGCTTCTGATAGCTTTAATCATTTTACGCAGGAAATACAGAAACTGAAACATTCTACATCTGAACTATTGAATGATTAGAAAGCAATATATTTGTTCTGAAATCTCATGTCTTAAAATAAAATAATACCCAATCCAAAATGAAAAAAATAATACTAGACCTTGCCATTACATTAGACGGATTTATTGAAGGACCCAACGGAGAAACCGACTGGTGTATCATGGATGATGATATGGATTTTGATGGATTTCTTTCCGGCATAGACACTATTTTCTATGGAAGAGTAAGTTATGATGCATGGGGAAATTATCAGCCGGAAGAAAATTCAGGTTTAGAAGAACAAAAACTTTGGGAAGCAGTCCATTCAAAGAATAAATTTGTCTTTTCCAGTCAGAACAGAGAAGATGAGAATGCTGTTTTTATCAGTTCGGATATTGTGGAAAAAGTTTCGGAAATAAAAAGTCAGGGAGGAAAAGACATCTGGTTGTATGGAGGAGCAAGTCTTATTAAAACATTTATTCAGCATAATCTTATTGATACCTACAGAATATCTGTCCACCCAATTGCTCTTGGAAAAGGAAAACCTCTTTTTGAAGATTTAAAAGAAAGACTGCATCTAAAATTGGTGAAAACCAATGTTTTCAAATCCGGTGTAGTACAGCTTATTTATGAAGTTTAAGCCAAAATAAAAAACGAATTAACCACAATCATGAAAAAAATAGTAGGAATCTTTTTTTGTATGGTGGCTTCCTGTATGATGTCCGGACAAAATATTTCTGTCATTGAAAAAAAACTTAACCGTTCTTTTCAAAGAATTCAATACTGGTACGATACAAGCCGCAAGAATATCCTCACCGAGGACTCTCTTTACGCTGCCAATAGAAAGTTCGAAAAATTATTACATCACTATACATCATCCAATCCTCAAACCCTAAGGCATGATTTTAAATCACTTACAAAAAGTGGTTTAGTTATCAGTTCGTCAGAAGATGGGAAATTTAGAATCTATTCTTGGAATACGTTAACCGGAGGAACAATGCGTTTTTACAGAAGTGTTTTCCAGTACGAATCCGGTAAAAAAGTACAGAGTGAAACGTTGAAAAGCGATATGGAGCAGGATGCAGAATCCAATTATTATCAGATTAATGATATTGTATCACAGAATAAAAAGTATTATCTGGCCCAGAACATTTCTGTATACAGCACTGCACTTTATTACTATAGAGTAAAAGTTTTTTCTATTGACAATGGAAAATTGAACAGCAATGCTAAACTTATAAAAACCGCTTCCGGAATCCAAAATGAGTTAAGCTATGAATTGGATTTTATAGCATCTCCTAACACCAATAATTCAATCAAAACCAAAACATTTGAAAACCTGGATATTCAATATGATCCTAAAAAGAAAATCATCAGTATTCCGTTAATTCTTGATGATTCTAAGATTACAGAAAAGAAAATCCGTTACCAGTTCAAAGGGAAGTACTTTGAAAAAATATAGGATGAAAAAAATCATTGCTGCTACAGGTCTGGTATTAGTTCTGACCCTTTATAACTACCCTGTTTATGACGACAAAAAAATAACATTTGCTATTATTTTTCTTTGTTTTGTGGTTCTTGTATTTTCCATTACTAAACTCTATTCTCCTGAAGAAAAAGATTATGATTCATTTGAAAAGGAAATGGATAGCCTGCATACACTTGATGGAATCTTTCAATACACAAAAGATGGATTTTTTTTCAGGCAGAATAGCGGAACAGAATTTATAAAATGGGATGAAATAATATCTGTTTACTCATTGACTATTCCTTCTCCATTTGATAAAAAGCAATCCGGACTGGAAATCATTACCAATGAAAAAAATTATGAATTTGATCAAAAGGTAACCCCGGGAATCGTAAAATTAGAAGATCAGCTTTCGATTAATCTTCCAACTTGGGAGCTGAATTCACCAACGATGAAGATGAACAATTTCGGACTTAAGAAAAAGAAATTATATGAAAAAAAACTTGCTCTAAAGATAGATGATTATGCCGGTCACCATTGAAATAAAAAACAGAACCAATTGGGCTGTGACCATTATATTGGGTTTAGGCTTGTTGATCCTTTCTCTTATTATCCTGATTATTATTCCTCTTTTAAGCATCCAGGCAGAAGGTTTCTTTTTTATTGTAAACTACATTTCATTTGCTACTCCTTTTGCGGCATTTTTTATACTATTTCTATATATCTGGTTATGGAATACTTTCGGAAAAACAATCCTCATCATTGAACCCGAAAAAATCACAGTCCGACATAAAAAGAAATTGTTTACCAGTCCCCAAATCTATTTAAAAAAAGAAATTGATCAGATTCAGGTAAAAGATTTTCAGGTAGAAAAATATAAATTCGGAGTTCGTTACCATCTTTCTATGGGTGGTTCAACCTATTCTGTTATTTTCATACAAAATGACAACGAAATAAGAGTTGTAGACTGGATCACCGAAACCAAAGCCTGTGAAATAACAGATGAAATTAAAAAAATGTGGTATTAAAATGAAGAAAACCGATCAATTAAAACACCGCATCTGTATTTCAAAAATAAAAAGAACTACCTTTAAACCCTACCATGCTTTTCAATGGACAAAATTTTACGAAGACAATCATTCTTTTTATAATGCATATCCTGACATCCCAATTCAATTAAATGAAAATTAAATGAAGAAGAACTTCTGATCTGTTCTACTATTATCGACTTAGATAATTACAGTATTCTGACGACTCAGAAATTGATCACCTTAGAAAACGGGATTTTAGAATCCGGACTCATTAAAAATACAGAAAATGGATAATATGGAAATTTTAAGGGGTACGAAAATGAGAAGTTTACTTTCGGAAAAATTATTCTGGAACATGGAAAAACCATAAAATATTTTATTGAAACAGGAAAAGCTTCTATGATCATGGTGTATGGTGTTAAAACGTTAATTCAAATTAAATAATCTTCTACTCTTCTTCAATAAAACATTTTTAAAACCCCATGTAATATCATCACACTTAAAAGTGTCTTATTTAAAAAAATTACATGAAATCTATTCTCATCTGTATCGTTTTAATGCTTGCAGTACATCCTCTTTTTTCGCAGAAATCTAAAAAACTGGAACAATTATTTTCAACGTATGAAAAAGCAGGATTGTTTAATGGTTCTGTTTTGATTGCCGAAAAAGGAAAAATTATTTTTGAAAATAGCTATGGTTACAGAAATGCTCCTAAAAAAGAGAAAAATACCAACAACAGTCTTTACAGAGTTTTCTCTACCACCAAAATGTTCACTGCAACTGTTATTTTTCAGTTGGAAGAACAGGGAAAATTATCTTTGAATGACAAACTCTCCAAATATTATCCTGATTTTCCGAAAGGCGACAGCATTACCATTGCCCAGTTGCTTTCCCACACTTCAGGAATTCCCAATGATACGAACTCTGAATACACGATAGATGAGGAAACATTTTTAAAATATATTTCTGCGAAACCTTTGAATTTTTCCCCTGGTAAGGATTGGGATTACTCCAATTCCGGATATTATATTCTCGGTTATATCATTAAGAAAGTTACAGGTCTGAATTATGATCAGGTCATAGAAAATAATATCCTGAAGCCTCTGAAAATGAATCATAGCGGATTCAACTTCAATAATGTCACGGATGAAAACAAGGCATTTGGATATGAGTTTTTATCTGATAAAAGGTCTAACGAAGCATTACGTTTCAAAACCGATCATCCTTTTGCTGCAGGGGCAATGTATTCTACGGTGGAAGATCTTTTTAAATTTAATGAAGCGTTAAAAAACTATACCCTTCTTAAAAAAGAGACCACAGATAAAGCTTTTACCCCTTATCTTAAAGATCATTATGGCTTAGGTTTCCAGATCTCGACGGGTTTTGATAAAAAACGGGTTGGTCATGATGGTGGTGGACCTGGTTATAGAAGCCGATATTACAGAGTTCTGGATGATGATATCTGTGTGATTGTAATTTCCAATTCAGAACTTTCGCACTCTGATTTTATTATTCCTCAAGTAGAAAAAATACTGTACAATAAATCTTATAGCATTCCAACTATTGCAAAAGTGAATGTGGAAGATTTAAAAAAGCTGGAAGGTGTTTACTCCACAGAAAATTCAAATTTTTATATAACCAGTAACGATGGGCAACTTGTTTTCAAAGAAGGCAGCTATCGAAGAAATTCCTTGTTGCCAAAAAGCAAAACATCATTTCAGCTGGATGAAAAATTCACCTGTACGTTCCAACCGGATCAAAACGGAAAAATAAATACCGTTGTCATCCATTTCTGGGATGGAACTGTAAAAACAGCAAAAAGAAATACCAATACTCTTACGTGGGGAATTATTGGAAATGCCACTCCGAACGGTTGGGATGGAAAAGATATTCCGTTACAAACAGATCCTAAAAATCCGAATATTTATTTTCTGAAAAACTATGCATTGAAAAAAGGTAATTTAAAATTCAGATTTAATAATGACTGGGGATACAGCCTCGGTCTGAATAATGATAATAAAAGTATTGCCTTTGATGCCTATGATTTCCCAATCCATGAAGATGGAATTTATGATATTGTTCTTGACATGACCAATGCTGTACAGCCACAATACAGCATAAAAAATTCAAATCCATAAAACCAGCATTCACAAAGTAAAAAATACACATTTTCAAGCCGTTTTGTTTTCAAAGCGGTTTTTATTTTGAATATCCATTACTATTTTTTATTATTTTTATATCACACAAAATCAAATACAAAATAGAATCTATGCCCCATTTTATAATAGATTGTTCGCAGGATATTCTTCAGCAGATAACACCCGATGAATTGATGGATGCCGTTTATGAAGTGGCAAACGGAACAGGACTATTTGCTCCCAATGACATCAAAGTAAGACTTCAGCCCTATCAGTATTACAAATTAGGCAGTGGCAAAAAAAACTTTCTGCATGTGTTTGGATATATCATGCAGGGACGCAGTACAGAACAAAAAGCTAATCTCTCAAAACAAATCTGTACCCGACTTTCAGAATTACTGCCTGATATTTCTTTTCTTTCTGTAAATATCAGTGATTTTGAAGCAGCGACCTACAGTAACAAAGCACTCATTAATCCTGAAAACATGGATAAAAACAGGCATTTCGGTTTATAACATCTTTACACCAACTAAACATTAATCATATGAGCTTAAAAACATTAGTCAGCAAAAGTGCACAGTACAACAATTGGGTAGTCAATAAATATATCGACTGGTTATCCACAAAGTCTGATGAACAACTTAACCAGGAAACCATTTCCAGTTTTCCGACAATTTTAAAAACGTTACACCACATCTGGCAAACACAGGAATACTGGTGGAGTCATATTTCTGAAAAGGATGATTTTGATTTTGTAAAAACAACAGAGACTACCAGCAAAGAAGATATTTTCAATGCTATAAAAAACAACTCGCAGAAACTGGTAGATTATGTGGAAAGTTTATCTGAAGAAGATCTTTCAAAAAATGTAAAAATAGAATCTCAATGGTTTCAGTGTGATTTTTCCAAATACGAGTATATCCAGCATGCTATTCTTCACGGAACGTATCACAGAGGACAAATCGTAACAATGGGAAGAAATATAGGAATCACGGATGCTCCCATGACCGATTTTAATTTCTGGAATATTTATAAAGATCAGCAATAAAAAACATATCTTTTCTATCACTTAAAAAGATGATAATTTATAGTTTGATCCTATCATTATGACCACTACAACCATAGAACTCGATTTATTTCAGGAGAATATCAAATACCTTTCAACGAATGAGCTTGGAAATTTTATTGCCATAACTTCCAGGAAAAGAGTTATAATCTCTGGCACAGAAAAACCATTAGAGTTAGGAATTGATATCTTAATGGCTAGAATCATTAATGAAGAAAAAATTTTAATTGTACTTAATCGTCCAACTTCTATAGAAAATGCTTTAATCATTGACTATACAGGGAAGCCTTTTGTAAAATTTAATATTGGAACTTCAATTAATGACATTAAAATAAATGGAAAAAAAATAATAGTCTCGTATTTTGATGAAGGTATTTTACGAGGTGATAAACCTGACTCTGATGCATTGGCTGTATTCAATCTTAACGGGGAGCAAGTTTTTGGTTTTAATTCAAGCAATTTACAAGACCAGCTTATCGATTGCTATTGTGTTGCCAATTTGGGAAATGGAAAAATAGTTTTTAATGGTTATGGAAATTTTATGTTGCAGGAACTGGATATAAGTAACTTTAATCTTGTCAGCTATGAAATTCCCCCTGTTTGCATAGGCGCTCAATCTGTATCTGCAAAGGCAGGTAATGTTATATTTCATTCAACCTATAAAGACAAAACAAGTTTTCTTGTCTGGAATCTACATTCGCGGGAGCTCCGTCCAATAGATTCTGATTTTAAAAATGTTCAGTCTACTGAAAATGGGTGCTTTTACCAAGTCAATAAAAAATCATTTACGATCATTAATCCATTAAAATTATAAATTTTGTGGATAAGTATAATAGAGTATTTCGGAATAGTAAGAAAAAAATCACATCTATCTGGTTTTAAAATGATTAAATTGAAAACAAACAGTTATCCGCATCTTTATACAGTTGTGGATAACTTTTCACAATTCAATTTATTGTTGTGGATAAAGTATGGGTAAGTTTTTAAGTTATTAAAAATAAGCCTGTAATCATCTATATTTCTTTAATTTACAATACTTATTAATTTTTTCGAAATTTCCACAACAGCAAATAGTGTGGATAAGTTCTGTGGATAAATTATCCACATTTTCAGGTCTTTCTTTTTCATTAATTCCATCTCGATAATTTTAAACAACAAACATTTATTCATCAATTATGATGAATATTTTTTATGAATCGCATTAAAAACAAAATAGACAACTACATTATATTCAATATATTAAAAACACATTCAAAATATAAAACGTTAATATTATGATCTATTTAATTTACCTTTTCCGGATGCTCAATTAAAAATCAACGGACACAAACATGCAGGTATCTGCAACTAGTATTATACCTTATGATGAAAAGTTATCCACAATGAAAACAAATGTAACAATCCAATATCCTCATTCAAATGACAACAACAGACATCATGGAAAGCATCATTCCTTATCCCGGCAAGCAGTACTATAAATTTTAATTCCTGAAAATTGTATTTATATGTCTTTTCGTAAATTAGACTTTAAAATAAACCAGACCCATACACTCAATTTCATATGGAAAAATACACAATATCATCAGACGGTCAGAAAATTCATTATAAAGAATTCGGAAAAGGGAACACAACATTGATCTTCATCCACGGATGGCTTGGCAATACCGAATGGTGGGAAAACCAGCAGAAATATTTTAGCAGCCGGTATCATATTGTACAAATGGATCTTGCAGGACATGGAAAATCTGATTCTTCCAGACAGGAATGGACAAGCACAAGATATGCGGATGACATTAAAGCTGTTGCTGATGCTGTTCATTCAAATGAAATTATACTTGTAGGGCATTCTATGTCCGGAGCTTATGTGCTTGAGGCTTCACTGAAAATCCCGCAGGTGAAAGCGTTAATTCTGATTGATACCCTGAAAAATTTAGATGAATCTTATACGGAAGAACAGACTGAAGAAGTTTTATCACAGTACAGAACCGATTTTAAGTATACTGTGGAAAACATTCTTCCGCAATATCTGTTTGTCGAACAAACTCCTTCTGACGTAAAGGAAAGACTCCAGCACGAATTTCTTCAGAATGACCCTGAACTGGCAATCAATGTCCTCAGACCGCTTTACAAAGCTGATATCAATACAATTGCAAAGCAGGTTCAGGTGCCAGTGATCGCCATCAATTCGGATGCTTCTCCTACCGATGCGGAAACCAATCGAAAATATATGAAAAACTATGACTACGTGACCATTGAAGGAGTTGGACATTATCCTATGTTGGAAAAGCCAACTGAATTCAATACTATTCTTGATAACGTTATCAAAAAACTAATCTAATACTTAACCATGCAAAATACCAGAATTTTCGCAACAGCATTCTCCAGCGTTTACCCACATTATATTCAAAAAGCCGAAAAAAAGGGGCGCACCAAAGAAGAGGTACATGAAATCATATTCTGGCTGACAGGATATGACGAAAAAAAACTGCAGGAAATACTGGACCATAAAACTAACTTCAAAACATTTTTTGAACAGGCTCCACAGATGAATCCCAATGTTTCATTAATTAAAGGAGTCATTTGTGGATATCGTGTGGAAGAAATTGAAGATGTACTGATGAGAAATATCCGGTATCTGGACAAACTGATTGATGAATTGGCGAAAGGAAAGAAGATGGAAAAAATATTAAGAGCAGTTTAAAAATAAATATCCTTACAAACTTATAAATCTGAAAAATCTCTTCTCCAATTCAAAAAACTTCCCGAAATTAGCGGTCTGTGCGTTAAAACTATTCAATGAAATAAAAATTTAAATTACAACATACAGCAAAACTTAGTATAAGTTTTCTTCGGGGCAGGGTGAAATTCCCTACCGGCGGTTACAGTCCGCGACTCCTTTCTTCGGAAAGGACTGATCTGGTGAAATTCCGGAACCGACAGTTAAAGTCTGGATGGGAGAAGAAAATGAGATGACCAATAAGATTCCTTATGGATTCTTGTTGCGTTGTATTTCATTTCCATGTACCGAAGAGTATTTTAACTTTTAAAAGTAAAATAACATGGAAAAATTATTAGAACAATTTGGAGCTACCTCCAGAGAACGTGTAGAAAAAGCACTTCAGACATTACAAAAGGGAAAAGGTATTCTTTTAGTAGATGACGAAAATCGTGAAAACGAAGGCGACATCATCTTTCCCGCTTCCACTATTACAGAGCAGGACATGGCACTTCTAATCCGCGAATGCAGCGGTATTGTATGCTTGTGTATTTCTGAGGAAAAAAGCCGACACCTCAACCTTCGTCCAATGGTGGAAAACAACAATTCAAAAAATCAAACTGCATTCACCATTTCCATTGAAGCCAGAGAAGGTGTGGAATCAGGTGTTTCCGCAAAAGACCGTGTAACAACCATCAGAACAGCCGTAGCATCAAATGCACAGGCAGAGCACATTGCAAGCCCAGGTCATGTATTCCCCTTAATTGCAAGAGAAGGTGGAGTATTTGAAAGACGTGGCCATACTGAAGGCAGTGTTGACCTTGTAAAAATGGCTAACTTGGGTAACGATGCTGTACTTTGTGAACTGACGAATGAAGACGGTTCTATGGCAAGACTTCCGGAGATTGTTGATTTTGCCATCAAAAAAGGGATGAGTGTCGTGACCATCGAGGATATTTACGCTTACCGTAAAATGGTAATAAGCAACTAAACATAAACATTTTTAACGCACAGACCGCCTGTTGATCCGATCAGCAGGCGTTTTTATTAAAAATTTAACTAAAAACTAATTAATTTGATAATTGAATACCATTTTTTATTTATTTTTAACAAAAAATTTTGACTATGAAAAAATCTTTACTCCTTTTATTAGGAGCATCTGCGATGTTTTCCGCGCAGATCACACTTACTAAAGTGGCAAATGACCCTATTTCTGGAAACGTTGTTAATTACAATCTTGCAAGCGGAGGAGTAAACAACTCTGCAACCGGACCTAACGCTACATTCTCAAACTCAGGACTTACGATGGGAGCAGCATCACAAACAACCTATTCAACTCCTACTTCTACTGAAATAGCGACTTTTCCAGGTTCCACAATTAAAATGATAGACGGTGCAACCACCGTTTATTACAAAGCTTCATCTGCTAAACTGGAGATTACAGGAATGGTAAATTCACAGGCAACGTTAAACTTTAATGTAGATAACGGTACTCATATTAATTATCCAACAACTTATGGACCGGCACAAAACGATACAGCTAAAGGAACTTTCTCTTCATCTTCCGCTAATGGATTATTCAGCGGTACAATGACTTCCATTGCTGATGCATACGGAACATTAATTATCGGTAATCAAACATACAGTAATGTCCTTAGAGTAAAATTTACACAAAACCTGAACCTATATTCATCTTTTGATATTACTTATTCTAACCCTATTGGTGCCATTACCAATACGGCCTATTCTTATTACGATGCTTCTCACAGATATGCATTGCTAAATTCTACCAACGGAAATATCAGCATTCCGTTGTTGAGTATCAACCAGAATGTAATCACTTCATTTGCATTAAATGAGACATTCCTGGCTGTAAACAATGCTGTGAAAAAAGAAAGCCTAGTAGTTTATCCAAACCCTGCTCAGGATTTTATCGGTTTCAAAGGAAATACAGATAATTATTCTAAAGCCAACATTTACAGTTTGGATGGTAAACTGGTTAAGACTTCCGATGTAAAATCTGGAAACATTCAAATCTCAGATCTTCCACCAGCATCTTATTTCATTGAGATCAGTGGAAAAAATGCTGCAGAAACAAAGAATACAAAATTCATCAAGAAATAATAAAAATCCCCGCTCCAATGAGCGGGGATTTTTTGTTAACATTCAACCTTACATCTACTAAAAGGTAGCTGCAGGAGCTGTTTCATTATTAAGCTTTCGCTGAATTTCGGTTTTCTTCCCTTTCGAGAAATCATAGCTTAGCCCTAATACAAACATGGACTTATTGTTCATAATCTGTGTATGAATTTTATAATCTACCAGGCTTTCCGGTAAACTTTTCGTTTTATATTCTGAAGGCATTCCTATCCAGTACATTCCTGTGGAAAATGTCCAGTTTTTATGCTTATAGCTCACAAAAATATTATTTTGATTTTCATTCGTATTCAGGAATGCTCCATTGAGACTATACACAGGAATATTGAACTGATACTGAACGGAAAAAGATTTATATTCTGAAGAAAGCGAAAAATAATTTCCTAAATAATTATTTTTTATCAAAGCTCCTTTGCTTGTTCTTACTGTTTCAGAAGTGGGTGTAATCACAGCTTTGATAACAAGGAGACTATTCCCAAAAGGTTTATAAGATCCCGTTAACTGAGCTCCATATCTCTGAGCATTTTTTCCATTTTCATAAGTCAGTGCATATCCATTCAATACCTCATCATGAACGTAATACTGATTGATTACCCTATTCGTATATCGGTAAAATAAACCTGCATTGAAATCAAAATACTTATTATTAAAAGAATAAGTCAGATTATTAGAAAAAACCTGTTGGGATTGTAAAAAAGGATTTCCTCTCTGAACGATATTAGGAGCCAATTGTACTACATTATTACTTAATGCATTACTCCATGGACTCACTGGATTGTAGCTTGCGGTAAAACGAAGATTCTGATTACCTTTAACCTGATAGGCTAAAATCACCTTCGGAGTAAAAGTCCATTCATCAAAAACATTCTCTGCACTTTTGTTGTGAATATTGGTAAGACCCGCTCCAATACGATAGCTTAATTTGTCTACTTTCCCGGCAAATTCAGTATAAAAATACTGTTCCAGATAAGTGACACTGTATTGAGAATATCCGGCAAGGTTATTCAGATCATTAGAAATAGAGGATCTTGAAATGCGGTATCCGGATGAAAGTTTTCCTGCTGTAAAATCATGGACATGCGCCAGTTCTCCCACCAGACTCGTCTGCTTTGCTTTCAATACCATATCATTATCATATACCGATAATCCTGAACCTACAATCCATTCTTTGGCTGTTTCTGTAGTATTGGTAGTATAATGAGAACCTACAACATTAATACTCAACTCATCTTTTTCCCCAATCTTTTTAGAATAATAAAGATCCAGCTTAGGGATCACATAATCTGAGCCATTATTTTTGAACATATTGTGCTCTTCATTCAGATTATCCTCAGTAAAAACACTCTGCCCTACTCCTTTTGAAAACCTGCTGAAAATATCCATATTCAGTTTAGCCTGAAAAGCGTAATCATCAGGAACAAGTCTGGTATAGCGTAACGCAATATTCTGGAAAGTATATCCGAAATGATCTTTTCTATTTTCATCAGAACGGTAATGCTTTCCATTCAGTTGATAATCATAGATACTATTAACTCTTCTGTCATTATAATCTCTAAGATTCAGGGAATATTCCAGTCCGAAATTATTTTTTCCCTTCGTATAATCAGCATAGGCAGAACCATTCACAAATCCTGTATTCAAAGCTGCAGAAACATCAGCTCCGAAAACATATCCTGTTTCTGTAGATTTTGTCAGAATATTAACAACGGTATCCGCCCTGGCTGCCCATCTTGCCGGTGGAATATCATAATACTCTACCTTTACAACCTCACTGGGTGCAATACTTCGGATCTGCATATCGGTAGCTTCAATCCCGTTGATAAGAAATAGTGTCGTTCCTCCTTTCGTACTGGTAATGGTATTGGCTACCGGATCCAGTTGTAATTCAGGAAGAGTACGAAGCAGATCTTTTGCATATCTTGCTTTCTCCAGCGCCTCCTTATCAAAAGTATAAACAGCTTTGTCTGCAAACTGTTTTTTACGCTGAGATTTTAAAATAACCTCCTGAATTTCTTGGGCAGCCACTGCATCCACTGTATCATTTTTCTTCTCCTGTGAAAACATAAAGACGCCACAAAGAAAGAAAATGGTATATATAGTTTTTTTCATGTCTGAAGATGAATTATACCATTAAAACAATCAATCCTTCATGTTTGTTACATTTATAATAGCAGATCAATTAAAAAGCAATAAATAAGTTTTCTTCAAAATTTCAGTTATTATGTTAAATCCAGCCCGTTTTTTGCTGGTATTTTTTACATCACAAAATATAGAGTCATGAAAAAAGTATTCATATTAATTCCGTGCTTCCTGTTTTCTTTTCTCAGAGCTCAGGAAATTCAGAACAGTTCAGCAGAGAAGATGAATATCATCAAGACCAATGTCACGGCTTATGCATTCAGAAATATCAATCTGTCTTATGAACGGGCGATCAACCAATGGTTTTCCGTGAATATCGGTTTCGGAACAATGCCTGAAGGAAAAGTACCCTGTATCAATGCTTTTCTGAAAGATGAAGATGAGAAAAGATTCCAGAATCTTAGGGTAAAAGCGACCAATTTCACTATTGAGCCGAGGTTTTATATCGGGAAAGGTTATGGAAAAGGATTTTATTTTGCTCCCTATTACCGCTATTCAAGTGTAACATCCAATGCTTTTGATTTTTATTATGATTATAACGGTCCGAATGGAATCACTTATCAGGTACCACTTAAAGGACAGGGAGATACAAAAGGGAACAGTGGCGGATTAATGGTCGGCGTACAATTCTTTTTGACCAGAAGCCAGAATCTTGTATTGGATTTCTGGATTGCAGGAGCTCATTATGGAAGCGGAAAAGGTGATTTTACCATGACTTCAGATTATGTACTGACTCCTGATATGCAGGCTCAGCTAAAAAAAGAAATTGAAAATCTGGATATTCCGTTTGTAAAATATACGGTAGAAACGAATGCCAATGGCGCCAGAATAAAAGTGGATGGCCCCTGGGCGGGTTTCCGAAGCGGACTTTCCATTGGGTATAGATTTTAAAAAAAATAATCCTTTATTTATACAAACCGTTCTTTTCCAGAGCGGTTTATTTTTTTCTGAAATTTGTATCTTGGACGCTATAATTAACAAAACTTTCTGGAAAATATCATGATGAATTCGTCCACTATTACTACCGCTCAAAGAATTAAAGCCATCATAGGTGGATCTATCGGAAACCTTGTGGAATGGTATGACTGGTATGCGTATGCAGCCTTTGCCATTTATTTTTCCCATTCATTTTTCCCGGATTCTGATCTGAATGCCCAACTGATGAATACCGCAGGAATATTTGCTGTAGGCTTTCTTATGCGTCCTATCGGTGGATGGCTGTTCGGTAGCATTGCGGATAAGATCGGAAGAAAAAAAGCAATGACACTTTCTGTTTTGTTGATGTCTTTTGGATCTTTACTAATTGCCCTTACTCCTACTTATCAATCTATAGGTATTCTTGCTCCTTTATTGCTTTTACTGGCAAGATTACTTCAGGGATTAAGTGTGGGCGGTGAGTATGGCGTTTCCGCAACTTACCTCAGCGAAATGGCTACACAGGACAGAAGAGGATTTTATTCAAGTTTTCAATATGTCACTTTGATTGGCGGGCAGCTTATAGCACTGGGAATTCAGCTTATTTTACAAAAATTATTACTCACAGAAGCTCAGCTGGAAGAATGGGGATGGAGAATTCCTTTTGTAATCGGGGCTATGCTTTCTATCATTGCATTATACCTCAGAGCCAACCTTCATGAAACGGAAGCTTTTGAAAATAAAAAAGAAATCAGCGAAAAGAAAAAGGGAACCGTAAAAGAGCTTCTGAAACATCCTAGAGCCCTGCTTACTGTTGTAGGCCTTACTTTAGGAGGAACATTGGCATTTTATACCTACACCACTTATATGCAGAAATTCCTGGTGAATACAGTACATCTTACCAAGGAAGAATCTACACTGGTTTCTTTTATTTCACTATTTATTTTCGCATGCCTTCAGCCTGTCTTTGGAGGGTTATCTGATAAAATCGGAAGAAGACCGCTTCTTTTAGGTTTTGGTATTCTGGGAACTTTGTGTACGGTTCCGCTTCTTACAGCATTAAGTACAACTACATCCATTTGGACTGCATTTTTCCTGATTATGGCAGCGTTAATTATTGTCAGCGGATACACTTCCATTAATGCAGTGGTAAAGGCAGAACTTTTCCCTTCCGAAATCAGAGCACTTGGTGTAGGTTTGCCTTATGCTATTACTGTAGCTGTATTTGGAGGAACAGCGGAATATATTGCACTTTGGTTTAAAAAGATAGGATCTGAAGAATATTTTTATTGGTACATTACCGGTTGTATTCTTTTTTCTCTGGTTGTTTATGTTGGAATGAAAGACACCAAGAAAACGTCTGCACTGGATAAAGATTAATATCAGAAATAATATAAAAATTGAACGCCGCAGAAAATCTGCGGCGCTCGTTCTATTTTTTAATGATAGGCCTGTTTAAATTTTTCAATCATACTATCCAGATTATGACGCTGGACGTATATACTTTTTACCTCTTCATACCTCGGTGATTTGTAGAAAACCTCGTGGAAATCCATACTACCGTTTCCTACTTTTACAACTTTCTGTACTTCGATATTCAACTTTCTTAATTCGTCTTTGAAGACTTTAAATTCATCTTGGATACTACTGCTCATTAATATTTATAGTTTTTTAGTTAAAAATTCCATTCACCCCTTCAAATGTGAGGGGTAACATCTCAAATTCCGAATAAAGTTAGTAAATTTATTGACACAAAGTAACACTTTGACAATATTTTATTATTTTTTTTACAAATAGTAGGTCGATATTATTCGATTGATGCATATTTCATATTTTTAACCTCAAAAAAAATTGTAACAACCTTATACAAACCATGAATAATAAAGCATTTTTCTCTTTATTCTTTTTACTACTGCTTACTTTCCTGCATGGTCAAAAAATGCAATTTAAAGCACCAGATTATGTGGAAATTCAAAAAAATATTGAGGATAAAAATTCAGAATTCTATTATCCGAAACTTTTAAAGAGGTTAAAACAGAACGATACGCTTCTTACAAGTAATCAATACCGTCATCTTTATTTCGGATATACCTTTCAAAAAGACTATCAACCTTATAAAATTGGAAAGAAGTCAGAAGAAGTTGCCAAATATTATCGTGGAGAAGGTATTTCACAAAAAGATCTTTCGAAGGGAATTCAGTTATTTTTGGGTGCATTGGATGAAAATCCTCTGGATCTTAGGGCTATGAATTATCTCGCCTATTTGTATCATTTGGATAATGATGACACCACTGCTGAAAAAATCGCAGGAAATTTCCACGGGTTATTAAATGCCATTCTTACCTCAGGTGATGGATTGACCTGTGAAACAGGCTTTCACGTTATTTCTGTAACAGATGAATATGTTCTTTTAAACAGGTTTCAAATGGAAACAAAATCACAAAGTATGAAAGGAAAATGTGATTATCAGGAATTTGAAAAGGATAAATACAAAGTTCCGGGTTTTTATTTTGACATCAGCAGATTCTATGGAAGGATATTAGATTAATAATTTTCTGATATTTTATTCATTATTTCATCACGTTTTTACTATTCAGAAATGACTGTTATCAATTTTTATAAAAATAAATTTCATATGAATTTACCCTAAACAAAAGGGCTTGGAAGGAGGAAAGATATTTTTTTCAAAAAAAAATTAAATCTTGTGTAACATTTTTTAAAGTTTCGTCTCTAAAAGACAAATAAACTTTAAAACTTTAGAAATCATGAAAAAATTCACATTCCTTTTGATCATCATGTTATTTTTTTTAGCAGTATGCAATATATTCGGGCAACAAATAACTTATCCGTTTGAAGTAAAGAAAACAGGAAAAGGAAATCAATCTTTACTATTCATTCCGGGGTTTGCTTCTTCAGGAGATGTTTGGAACGAAACCACTGCAAAGTTTGAAAAAGATTTCACCTGTTATACTTTAACGATGGCAGGATTTGCCGGAACAAAACCACAGGCAGATGCCAGCTTTAAAGACTGGGAAAAAGAAATAGCTGCTTACATCAAAAATAATAAAATTGACAAACCTATTCTTATCGGACATAGTATGGGAGGCGGTCTTGCCCTAGCTATTGCAGCAGACTATCCCGAACTTGTAGGCAAAATTATTATTGTAGATACGCTGCCCTGCCTGGCAGCCTTATCTGATCCTAATTTTACTTCTGAAGAAAACAATGACTGTTCGGCTACCATTACTCAGTTAACAGCGATGAATGATGAACAGTTCCGAAAAATGCAGGCTCAGGCTATACCACGTCTCTTAGCAGATACTTCTATGCAGGAAACCGTGATCAGCTGGAGCATGAAATCAGACCGAAAAACATTTGCTAAAATGTACTGCGATTTTTATAATACCGATCTCAGAGAAAAAATAAAAAACATCCAGTGTCCTTCCCTTATTCTTTTGGAATCCTTTTTTGTTAACCTTAAACCCGCTATTGAAGGGCAATACAAAAATGTAAAGAATGCCAATATGCAGTATGCTTCAAAAGGATTACATTTCATTATGTACGATGATAAGGATTGGTATTTTAGCCAACTTAACAACTTTTTATCTGCGAAATAATGGCTTTTGAAGAGATATACGAACTCTACTGGCAAAGGATATTCCGCTTATGCATGGGATATGTGAATGATACCGAGATTGCTCAGGATCTTGCTCAGGAAACATTTATCATTGTCTGGCAGCAGCTCCCGAAATTCAGGAATGAATCCAGCGTAGGAACATGGATTTTCAGAATAGCTTCTAACAACTGTCTCCGACAGATTGAAAAAGAAAAGAAGTTTACCAAAACTGATCTGCCCATTAATTTGGAAGAGAAAAAGCAGGAATCTATGGAACCTCAGATTCAAATGCTCTATCAGTTTATTTCAGAGCTGCCTGAAACAGACAGAATTATTATTTCATTGGAACTGGAAGAGATAAAACAGGCTGAAATAGCTCATATCGTAGGACTTTCAGAATCCAACATCAGGGTAAAGATTCACAGGATAAAAGAAAAATTAACGCAAAAGTTTAAAGAAAATGGCTACTAATATTGATTTCAAAAATATATGGAAGCAGCAGACTTCCAACAAACCTAATCTGGAGGAGCTTCTTGGAAAGCTAAAAAAATTCAGAAACCAGAATCTGCGCAGACTCATCTTTGCTAATATTGGATTAATCGCTACTTCATTAGTAATTCTTTTCATCTGGCACCGTTATCAGCCGGAAATGATCACAACAAAAATAGGAATCGTGCTTGTAGTTCTGGGTATGGTTATCTTTCTATTGGCCTATAACAAAATGTTTATGGTTTTTTACAAAATTGATCAAACCCAATCTAACCATGAATATCTACAAAGTTTATATCTGGTAAAAAGCAAGCAAAAATTCATGCAGACTACCATACTCAACTTGTATTTTATCATGCTGTTTCTGGGAATATGTTTTTATATGTATGAATATACTTCAAAAATGACCCTTAGTTCTGCTGTTTTGACCTATTCAGTAACCTCTTTATGGGTAGCCTTTAACTGGTTTTATTTAAGACCCAGAACCATCAGGAAACAACAAGGGAAACTTGACGAATTAATTAATAAATTTGAAGAGATCAATAATCAATTAAAAGAATCATGATATCTTCTGACAACAAAAACCACTGGGAAAATGTATATGAAACCAAAAATCCTGATCAGGTAAGCTGGACCCAGAAAAAACCTCAAACCTCTCTTGATTTTATAAAATCTTCCGGATTGGGAAAAGATGCCAGCATCATTGATATTGGTGGTGGAGACAGTAACCTTGTTGATTTTCTTCTTGAAGAAGGATATGAAAATATTACAGTGCTTGATATTTCTGCCAAATCTCTGGAAAAGGCACAGGAAAGACTCGGAGATGCTGCCGGTAAAGTAAAATGGATTGTCACAGATATTACAGCCTTCGAACCTACAGAAAGCTATGATATCTGGCATGACAGAGCTGCTTTTCACTTTCTGACAACTCCGGACCAGGTCTCAAAATACACCAATATTGCGGAGAAAAATGTAAACCATTTTATGATCATTGGAACTTTTTCGAAAAATGGCCCTACCAAATGCAGCGGATTAGATATTCAGCAATATGATGAGGAATCATTAACAGAAAAATTTGAAAAAAGTTTTAAAAAGCTACAATGTATTACCGAAGATCACACAACCCCTTTTGAGACCGTTCAGAATTTTGTGTTCTGCTGTTTTAAAAAGCATTAATGAATTGTATATATTTTTATTTAAATATAAAAAAAGAGAGCCGGTAATGACTCTCTTTTTTGTTTATCTAAACTTTGAAACAGTTCTTTATTATGATTCTTTTTCTTCTTCCAATTCCACTTCATGACGAAGCTGAGCTTTGTAAAGCGTAGCATAGTATCCATTTTTATCCAGAAGTTCAAGGTGTTTTCCTTCTTCTACAATTTTACCATGTTCCATCACAATGATCTTATCCGCTTTTTCAATGGTGGAAAGTCTGTGAGCAATAATAATGGATGTTCTGTTTTTGGTAATTTTTTCTGTGGCTCTCTGAATCAGCTTTTCACTTTCGTGATCAATGGAAGAGGTTGCTTCATCCAGAATTAAAATTTTCGGATCTGATAAATAAGCTCTCAGGAAAGACAACAGCTGTCTCTGCCCTAAAGAAATGGACGAACCTCTTTCACTCACTACATAATCATATCCGCCAGGAAGCTGCTGAATAAACTGATCTACTTCAATTTCTCTGGCACCTGCTTTTATTTTCTCCAATGTGATGCTGTCATCTCCAAAAGCAAGATTTTCGAAAATACTTCCGTGGAAAAGGAAAACATCCTGCAATACTACCCCGATGTGACTTCTCAGGTTATACAATTCATAATCTTTTAAATCCACATCATCAATCAGAATATTTCCGGAGTTGATATCATATAATCTTGTAATCAAACTGATAATAGTAGATTTCCCGGCACCTGTTGCTCCTACAATCGCTACTGTTTCTCCCGGATTTACTTTAAAATCAATTCCTTTCAGTACTTCCTGCTTTTCATCATACGCAAAATGTACTTTCTGGAATTCAATTTTTCCTGCAAAATGATCTTTCTTCACCGTTCCGTTATTAAGCATTGAGTTTTCCTCATCCATCAATCCCAATACTCTTTCTGCTCCTACAATTCCTCGCTGGATATTATTAAAACGGTCTGCAATCTGTCTTAATGGACGGATCAGCATTGAAATATACTGGATAAAAGCAATCACCACTCCGGCACTGATCGTAATATATCCTCCATAGAAAAGAATAAAACCAATGAATAATGAAGAAATAAGTTCCACTACAGGAAAAAACAGTGAGAAAATAAATACAGTTCTCAGCAATGCTCCCTTCAGCGTAATATTGATATCATCAAATTTTTTGAACTCAGATTCCTGTCTGTTGAAGACCTGAATGATTGACATTCCTGCCAGTCTTTCCTGAACAAATGAGTTTTGATTGGCTGTCCAGTTTCTTTCATCTCCGAAAGCTTTTTTCAGTCTTTTCTGAAAGAATCTTGTAATCAATACCATTAAAGGTAAAATAGCCAGTGTAATATAACTCAGGTGAACATTGGTGCTAAACATCATCACCAGTACAAACAGAATTCTCAGAATATCTCCGAATACCATCAGGAATCCATCTGTATATACTGTAGCAATGGTTTCCACATCTCCTACAGCACGCGTTACCAACTGACCAATTGGCGTTTTATCAAAAAATGAAGTTTTGAAATAAATCAGTTTAGCATATAAACGCTCTCTGATATCCCTGATCACATTCTGCGAGATGAAATTTGAAAAATAAACCAGGAAAAAGTTTAATATAGTTTCTGCAAATACCAATCCTACAAGGATATAGATATGCTTCATCATCAAAGCCTTATCATGGAGCTTTGTAATGTCATTATCCACCACCTGCATTGTAAGATAAGGCCTATAAGTAGAAACGATGGAAAGGAATATGGAAATAATAAGAGTAAGGATGAACCAAGAACGAAACTTCATTCCGATAAAGAACAGCCTTTTTATAATTCCCCAGGTATCTTGTTTTTTCATTGTACGAATCGAAAGAAAGAATTAAAATAAAATTCTATGCAAAAATAAGACTTTATAACCGGACTGCCTTTACAACTTTTGCAAATCGTCATAGAAAATATAAGATACCTACCATTTACAATATGAATATATTAAGCATTTTTTTGTATCCAGCCCAGAACATATTCTGCTACTTCTTCCCAATTTTTTTCTCCACAGATGAAATGACTTCTCCCTGCAAATTCTTTAAAATCTACAATACTGTTCGAATCTTTATAAGCTCCCGCAATTTTTTTTGAAAATTCAGCAGGAAAAATTTTATCATTAGAGCCAGCAATAAACAACAGTGGCTGATGGGGTTTCTTTAGATCTAATTTCGCAGAAGCTTTGAGTAAAGGATCTCTTGCCAGTTTTCGACTTTCGGGAGCAGCTACCTTTTCATACAATTTATCACTTTCTTCTTTAGAATAATTATTAAAAAAAGCTTTGTGATACCAATCTTTCGTTCCTAAAAACGGGCTGTTTCCTTTGAAAAAGTTAACCACCGGCCAAACAATTTTTACTGTAGAAAAAGGAGCCATTACATTTTTTGGAGGTGCTCCATCAATACTTACTCCGGCTGCAGCTTTTCCCATATCAATCAGCTTCTGAACCATAAGTCCTCCAAAAGAATGGCCGATAACAATAGGTTTTTCAGGAAGGCTGTCAATCAGTTTTACAAGATTATTTACGGTATCATCAAAGCCTACATGTCGCAATTCCTGAGGGATATTGTTTTTTAAATTCACAGGATCTCCTTCATGTCCCGGATTGGAAGGCGTATGCACGGTATACCCCTGAGCTTCAAAATAGGTTTTCCATTCTTTCCAGCTTGTATTATTCACAAATAATCCATGAATTAATACGATAGTTTTTGTTTTCATATTTTTTACTTTTTTGTATTGTTAAAATGATGAAACAAATTTCCGCAGATAAAACGACGAAAACTTTAACTCAGGTTAAAATCGTACTATTTCCCTGAAATTCTTTTCCTTATCCTACTCAGAGAAGGTCCCTGAATGCCCAGATAAGAAGAAATATGATACAGCGGAACATTGCTGAAAATATCCGGATGCTCTTTCATAAGATCCAGATAGCGTTCTTCCGGAGACTTTAATAAAAACCCCTCTACCCTTGTCATGGTAATATTAAATGCTGCCTGTGCCATAAGCCGTCCGAATTTTTCCCATTGATGCGACTGCTGATAAAGCGAAAGTAAATCAGTATGTCGGATAAAAATAATGGAGGCATCCGTAAGAGCCTGTGTAAAATAATCACATGGAATCTGATTCAGAAAACTTTTAAAAGGAACAACAAAGCCATTGGCAGAATACAGAAAAACATTCTTCTCTTCTCCGGTATCTCCATTAATAACGTAAGAACGGAAAACTCCATCAACGATAAACCCCAAATAAGAGCAGACATTTCCCTGAAGATTATAAAAATCTCCTTTTTTATATTCCTTAGGAAGCCAGAATTGTTCAGACAATCTGAAATCTTCTTCTGAAAGTCCGGCAAAATGATGTAATGCGAAGGCTAGTTTTTCAATTTCAGTCATGATTATTTTTTTAGTATCCCTTACATTATTTAAAAATAATCTTATTTTCTGATACTAAAAAGAGAAATGTTACTGATCAATAGCCTTCCCTATTTCTTCAATTTCGATGGTTTTTGCCGGTCTTTCTTTTATAAACTTATTTTCAAGGAGTTTATAAACACCCCAAACGGCAACAATAGAGATTAGCCAACCTACGATATTCACTCCGGAAAATCCTGTATAATTTACATTATCTACGGATTCAGGATCTGTTATTCCCAAATACACACCGTAACTCATCCCTAACACAATCTGGGTTCCCAGATAAATTCCAATAGCCAAAACACCGTATTGCCATTTTGTTTTTCCAAATCTTTCGGCTAATTGTGCATAATATCGGTAAGCACCGATAAGAATAAAAATTGATAACATGATTATTATTTTGTTTTTAGTTTTTATTTAAAATCGTATCCCACATCCACCAGATACAGCCCGTGTCCCGGAGCTGAAGTACCTGCAGCATTGCGGTTTTTATCTTCAATTACTTTACGGAGATCTTCCGGTTTCAGCTTTCCTGTACCAATTTCTACCATCGTTCCTACAATAGCACGAACCATATTTCTGAGAAAACGATTGGCTGAAACGGTAAATTTCAGTTCTGTTCCGTTCTGCTCCCATTCTGCTTTGTACATTTTGCAGATATTGGTTTTGTTGTCGGTTTTTAATTTTGCAAAACTGGTAAAATCTTCATATTCAAAAAGAATCTTACAGGCTTCGTTCATTGCAACAATATCCAAAGATCTTTTCCAGTGCTGCCATGCAGATTCCTGGGTAAACGGATTTTTTTCCAGTGAGATATAATATTCGTAGGTTCTGTAAGTTGCATCAAAACGGGCGTGAAAATCATCTTTTACCGGAAAAATTCTTTTAATGGAAATATCAGGTGGAAGAAAACTGTTCAGCCTGCGTGTAAGCTGGTCGTCCAGTTCTTTTTCAGTATCAAAATGGGCAAATATCTTTTTGGCATGAACCCCGGTATCAGTTCTTCCCGCTCCTGTTGTTTTAATCTCTTTGCGCAAAATTGTAGACAGCGCTTTTTCCAGTTCTTCCTGCACAGAAATGGCATCCGGCTGTATCTGATAGCCGAAATAATTCTTTCCGTTGTAAGAAAATTCAATAAAGTATCTCAATGTATTGTAATAACTCCACAAAAATACTTTAATTTAACGAAATATTTGTTGAAAAGTCTTTGAGAATATTACACCAAATGCCTATGAAAATTCCTATTTTTGCAATCGTATGAAAAGATGGTACCTTTATCCTTTTTCCCTTGGTTATCATTTGGTAACGGGTATCCGGAACACAATGTATGATCTGGGAATTTTTAAGTCGACAAAATTCAAAACACCGATAATCAATGTCGGAAACCTTTCTGTGGGCGGAAGCGGAAAGTCACCTATGGTGATGTATCTTGCTCAGTTCCTATCCAAACATTACAGAACCGGTGTGCTTTCACGAGGCTATGGAAGGCTGACCAAAGGTTATGAAGTAACCAATTACGAAAGCAACTACAAAATGGTGGGTGATGAAGCCATGCAGCTTTTTGAGCGTTTTAAAAACCGTTTTGTTATTGCCGTTTCGGAAGAACGTGTTCCCGGAGCTAAAAAAGTAATTGATGATATGGATCTTCAGGTTCTTGTATTGGATGATGCCATGCAGCACAGAGCTATTAAGGCTGGATTCAATATTCTGATGACTGATTTTAACGATCCTTTTTTTAAAGATTATGTGCTTCCTGCCGGAGACCTCAGAGAATCGAGAGCTGGATATAAAAGAGCCAATATCATCATGGTCAGTAAATGTCCTGATGAACTGACAGAGGAAACAAAAAGGTATTATATTTCAAGAATAAGACCTTCCTATGGGCAGAAAGTCTTCTTTTCATCCATCGGCTATGACGAAAATGTGTACGGAAAAGATAAAATGCTTCCGGATAACAACCTGAATTATTATGATATTTTACTGATCACCGGAATTGCGAATCCTAAACCACTTCTGGAACATCTGGCCAAATTCTCAAAAAGGGTGAAACATTTAAAATTCAGGGATCATCATAATTTCACCGATGATGATATTAAAAAAATCCTTGCCGAATACAAAAAACTGGGAGAATATAAACTGATATTAACCACAGAGAAAGATTATGTACGTCTGAAAACTTTTGACTATCTTAGAGAAATTGTTTACTACTGGCCTATCAATGTACTTATTGATAAGAAAGAAGAATTCAATCAAATCATCTTGGATTATGTTAGAAAAAATTAAAGAGACCGCGGATTTTATTAAAAATATTATTCAGGAAACTCCTGATTTTGCGGTTGTTTTAGGATCCGGACTGGGAAAATTACAAAATGAAGTAGAACCCATCCATATTTTAGAGTACAAAGACATTCCTCATTTTCCACAAACTACAGTGGCCGGACACACCGGAAAACTGATTTATGGAATATTGGAAGGAAAAAAAGTACTGATGATGAGCGGCCGTTTCCATTATTATGAAGGACATTCAATGGAAACCGTTACTTTCCCGATAAGAGTTTTTCATCTGCTGGGAATTCAAAATCTTATTCTTTCCAATGCCTGTGGCGGAGTAAATCCGGCTTACAGCGTTGCTGATATTGTTATCCTGAAAGATCACATCAATATGATGCCTGAACATCCTCTTCGTGGAAAAAATATAGATGAACTTGGACCACGTTTTGTGGACATGAGTGAGCCTTACAACAAAAAAATGATTGCTGTGGCTGAACAGGCAGCAGCAGAACATAACATTAAAATTCATCAGGGAGTTTACGTTGCCCTGCAGGGACCCACTTTTGAAACTCCGGCTGAATACGGAATGATTAAAGCTATTGGTGGGGATATGGTAGGAATGAGCACGGTACCCGAAGTCATCGTTGCCAGACATATGGAAATGGATGTTTTCTGTATTTCCGTAATTACAGATCTTGGCGGTCCCGATGTAGCGTTTGCCGTTTCTCACGAAGAAGTTTTGAATGCCGCCAACAAAGCAATGCCTAACGTAATTTCTGTTGTTAAAGGTTTGATTAAAAACTATCAGTAAAATCGTCCAGCATTACAACTGGAAGTCTCAATATTCCTCTCTACTGGAGAGGTGGCGAAAATTCAATAGAATTTTTGACGGGGTGGTTTTTACATTCCCACTCTCCTACCTCATAGAATACATCAATATTATAAATTTTTACTAATTCCAAAGAAATCAATCCCAGATTGCCATTCATTGTTTAGATTTGTACAAATGAAATTGTTCAAGATGAGAAAGTTGATATTAATTTTTATGATGGGTATTTTTGGGATAAGTTATTCGCAAAAAGTCCCAGCAGTCCTGAAAACAGGATTTTCAAAAGAAGCTTTACAACAGAAACTGGAAGATGAAAATGGGAAAACCATTACCATCCAGCAGATTCTGAATCAACATAAAGGAAAAGTTTTAGTCATTGATTTTTGGGCAGGATGGTGCAGAGATTGTTTAAATGCCCTTCCAAAAGCTAAGGAATTAGAAGAAAATAACAAGAATATTGATTTTGTATTTCTATCATTAGACCGTTCAAAAGAAGGGTTTGAAAAAAGTCTTGAAAGATTTGATATGAAAAACAAAGAAAACTATTGGTTTTCTACAGGCTGGAAAAATGATTTTAACAATTATGTGGATCTTAACTGGATTCCCAGATATATGGTTATTGATCAGAAATCTTCTATTGCAAAATATTATGCAATTTCCCCCGAAGACCCAGAACTTCAGCAAACTATTGACAAGCTTTTAAAATAATTGTCATTTATTTTAATCTGAAAAAACATAAAAACTCATTGAAAATCATCAGATTTCAATGAGTTTTAAAATTTTATTTATTTAACACCATGATCACAAGAGAAGCTACAGAAAAGGATTTAGAAATTCTTTTAGAATTTGAACAGGGAGTGATTACTGCTGAAAGACCTTTCAACAGTACACTTATTGAAGGAGAGATCCATTATTATGATTTAAAATTTCTGATCCAATCTTCTGACGCAAATGTAATTGTTGCTGAAGAGAATAATGAAATCATTGCATCCGGGTATGCTCTGATTAAAAAGTCGGAAAAATATTACAACCAATTTGAAAAGTATTCTTATCTGGGTTTTATGTATGTAAAGCCGGAACATAGAGGAAAAGGAATCAATAAAGTGATTACCGATGAACTCATTTCCTGGTCAAAATCAAGGGGAATCAGTGAGGTAAGACTTGATGTATATGCTCAAAATGAATCTGCTATCAAAGCTTATGAAAAGGCAGGTTTTGAACCTCATCTTCTCACCATGAGACTGAAATAGTAAAAGGCTGGAAGATCGAAGCTGGAAGTAATTTCAGTGCAATTAATAATTACTTGTTCTTTAAATTAATTTTCAATAAATGACATTCAATTTTTATATTGTCCTCATTAACTTCCTTTCCCAAATTCAGACTTACCTTCTTAAAATAATTTACCATAAATAAAGGAATCCATATCTTTGTATATGGATTTTTCTTTGCCTCTTCGTAAAATTATTCATGTGGATATGGATGCATTCTATGCTTCTGTGGAGCAGCATGATAATCCTACATTGAAAGGCAAGCCGATTGCTGTAGGAGGCCAGCATCGCGGGGTCGTTGCAGCTGCAAGTTATGAAGCCAGAAAATATGGTGTTCGCTCTGCAATGCCTAGTAAAACAGCCAAAGAAAAATGTCCTCAGCTTATTTTTGTTCCTCCCCGATTTGCCCGATATAAAGAAATTTCAAAAAAAATCCGGGAAATTTTCTATGAATATACAGATCTGGTAGAACCCTTATCTCTGGACGAGGCCTATCTGGATGTCACTGAAAATAAAAAAGGAATGGAATCTGCCAATCTGATTGCCAAAGAAATTCGTCAGAAAATCTTTGAACAGACTGGACTTACGGCTTCTGCAGGAATTTCCGTCAACAAATTTTTAGCTAAAGTAGCTTCCGATATTAATAAACCGAACGGCCAGAAAACCATCCATCCTGATAAAATGGAGCACTTTCTGGAAGAATTGCCTGTGGAAAAATTTTATGGTGTAGGAAAAGTGACGGCTAATAAAATGTTTAGTTTAGGAATTTATAAAGGAAAAGATTTAAAGAAAAGATCACTTGAAGATCTGATCAAAATTTTCGGAAAGTCTGGCAATCATTATTATAATGTGGTACGCGGGATCCATACTTCTGAAGTAAAACCTCATCGGATTCAGAAAAGTGTGGCCGTGGAAAGAACATTTTTTGAGGACCTTTTAGATGAGCAGCAAATCAATGAAAAGCTGGAAAGCCTTGCAGAGGAAATTCATCAAAGATTACAGAAACATAATATTCTTGGTAGAACTTTAACGTTAAAAATAAAATATAAAGACTTCTCTCTTTTTACAAGAAGCATCACAAGGGAAAATTATTATTCATCACCAGAACAGTATTATAACACAGGGAAAAAACTTTGGGAACTTCGTCCTTTTGATAAAGCTGTGCGTCTGCTTGGATTATCTCTCTCCCAACTGAATACGGAAGAAAAAAAGCAGGTTTCCGTTCAACTAAAAATCCCGTTTGAGGAATTTGAAAATGAATAGGTGATATTTTTTTGCTAACTTGTATGAACCAAATCAGCAAATCTATGAACCCAACCATGATCCAATTTTTCCACTGGTATTCTGAAGGAGACGGAAAATTGTGGAAAGAAGCCGAAAAGCAGGCCAGATATTTAGCAAAACTTGGAATTACCTCTGTATGGTTTCCTCCTGCCTACAAAGGGACAAATGGTGGTTATTCTATTGGCTATGACGCCTACGACCTCTATGATCTTGGAGAATTTGATCAAAAAGGAACCATTCCTACCAGATACGGTACAAAAAATGATTATACTAAAGCCATTAAAGCTTTAAAGAAACAGGGTATACAGGTTATTGTAGACATTGTTCTGGGACATAAAGCCGGAGGTGATGAACTGGAAAAATTCAACGTTGTAAAAGTAGATGAGGAAAACAGGGAAAAAGTAATTTCTGATGTTATCGAAATAGAATCTTACACAAAATTCACGTTTCCCGGAAGAGGAAAAAAATATTCTGATTTTGAATGGAACTTTACCTGCTTCAGTGGTGTGGATTATGCTGAAGGGATGGATTCTCATATCTATAAAATACAGTCAGAATATGGAAATGACTGGGAGGAAATGATTGATGATGAGAAAGGAAATTACGATTATCTGATGTATAACGATATTGAACACCGGAATCCTTTTGTACGGGAAGAGCTCAACAATTGGGCAAAATGGTATTTTGACCAGACAGATTTCGATGGGGTAAGACTGGATGCTTTAAAACATATTTCTTTTGATTTTTATAAAGAGTGGCTTTCTCTGCTTCGTTCCAATTCCGGAAAAAATATTTTCGCTGTAGGAGAATACTGGGCTCCGGGGTATCTTCATCTGCTTCAAAAATATATTGAAGTAACGGAAGGCTGTATGAGTCTTTTTGACAGCTCCCTGCAGAACAATTTCCACAACGCCTCAAAAGAAGGCGGTTCTTATGATCTCCGAAGAATTTTTGATGAAACCCTCACTCAGGCAGATCCTATGCATGCTGTAAGTTTAGTTGCAAATCATGACACACAACCTCTTCAGGATCTTGAAGCTCCTGTAGAACCATGGTTCAAACCTATTGCTTACGCCCTTATTTTGTTGAGAAAAGACGGCTATCCATGTGTATTTTATCCCGATCTCTATGGAGCTCATTATGTGGATAAAGACAGAGAAGGTAATGATCAGGAAATTTTCATGCCTAAAGTAGATGGCATTGAAGCGCTATTAAAAGCAAGAAAAGATCATGCTTATGGTGAGCAACATGATTATTTTGAGGATGCCAACTGCCTTGGCTGGATACGTACGGGAGATGATGAACATAGCGGATGTGCTGTTGTTCTAAGCAATAAAGAGTCTTACCATAAGCCTATGGAAATGGGAACATTGTATGCCGGGAAAAAATTTAAAGACCTTTTGAAAAGATGTAAAGATAAAGTGATCATTGACGACAACGGCTGGGGAAATTTCCCTGTTCCGGCAGGAAATGTAAGCGTCTGGATTCCTGAATAAGAATATATTCTCATAAAATAAAAAGGCACATTGACCAGATAATCAATATGCCTTGTATCTATCAGTATATCAAGCTGTATTTTAGCAATAGATATATCGGCAATTCCAGATATCTATGGCCCACTCGCAACATTGCCCGTCTTCGTTGGAAGTACAGCATACTTTGCCCCAGTTTAAATCTCCGGCTTTTAAAGTCTTCAACTCTTCACGGTTAAGTTTTCTTACTTTGAACTCTTTTTTCGTTTTCATAATGATTATTTTTTATGGTTTAGTTATTAAATATACATTAAAATTTACAATTATGAATAAATAACACACACCAATCACACGAATAAGTATACATAATTCATATAAAAACAAACAGATATTAAAAGAATGATAACCACCCCGTCAAAAATTCTTTGAATTTTTGCCACCTCTCCAAAGGATGGGAATGTTTATGCCTCCAGTTGGGATAATTGTTAAGATTAGAGATGTTATAAGCTTGCTGTATAACTACATTTTTCTGAGTTCCAGAATTTCGGGTCTTTCGGAGGTGTCAGCTATTTTTCCGGTACGGGCAAATTCCGCCCAGAGAGCTCTTAATTTTTCACCATGCTCATGAATACGGCTCCATGGAATATCTTTCAGCAGTTCGGATGATTTCCAGGCTGATTCATTTCCAAAAATCAAAGGAAGATCAATACAATGTGGTGCTCCGATAGGGTTGTCTTTCAATTTTGAATGAATTCTGAAGAGATAGACATTTCCTCCTGCATCTGCCAGATTATGAGCAAATTGCTTTGCGGGATTTCCATAGATCAATGCTGTTGTTTTTTCCACCGTTTTATCCATAATTTTTAAACCGAATCCTTTTCCGAAATATTTATTTAAAGCTTCAGAGGTTTTAAGATAAAATGCCGTTTCATCATTATTTAAACCAATCAGAACATCAAATTTTTGAGCATTTTTTTTCCACATATCTACAGACTCTTCTTCTGTACACAAAGGGAAATATCCGTATTGAGTTCCAAAAGGCATTGCTGCTTTTAAGCCATATCTTATCACAGAGGGTACAAATTTCCCGTATTCATCCATCATTTTTAAAACATCAGTTTCATCCTTCAACAACTCTGTTTTTTTAAGAAATTCCGCAGACATTTTCTGTCTTTTATGACGAAGCCCCAACGGAGCACTCTGTATAATCACCCGCTGAAATAAATCTTCTATTCCTTCTGAGATCATAAGATGGGCAATAGCATCACCTCCTGAAGACTGGCCGAGAAGGGTAATATTATTTTCATCACCTCCTACCTCTGCGATATATTTTTTAATCCATCTCAATGCTTCAATCATATCCAGCAGTCCAAGATTCGCAGGTCTTTTTTCATCTCCTCCCAGGAAGCCAAAAAGTCCCAAACGATAGGAAACCGTAACTACGATGATATGTTGTTCTTTCACCCATTCGGCAGGATCGGCAGTGGCAAGATCACCACAGCCTATTTCATGAGAGCCTCCATGAATCCAGACTACAACAGGTAATTTTTCATTTTCAGATATGATTTCCGGACGGGTTATGGAAAGGTATTGCGTAGCTTCATCAGCCTCGAAACTTTCAACAGGAGTTGCCCCTATCATTTTTTCCACAAGCGGACTTAAAGACTGTGGACAGACCGGAGTTTTTTCAGGAGAAGTAATAAGTGATGAAGAAGAATACTCTATAGAAACAGGTTTTTGAAACCTCTCAGAATAGGCATAGCGAATACTTTTAATTCTGATTACTCCATCATCTTTTAATGCGATAATTCTCCCGAAACGAGTCTCGAAAATAGTGGTGTTCTGCTGATTTGGTGTCATCTTTAGAATGGTGAAAACTTTTCTCTCTAAATTTAGTTATTTAAACACAAATTTCACAATTATTATGGTGTTATTCATGTTAAGAATCTAAAAATAGTTTAAACACAAATTGCACAAATGAAAACACAGATTTCCACGAATTATCATGGTGTTATTTGTGAAATAATTTAGTGTTATTCGTGTTTAAAAATCCAAAAATAATCTAAACACAAATTGCACAAATGAAAACACTAATGTCCACAAATCATTATGGTGTTTTTTTGAAACAATGAGTATTATTCGTGTTAAAAAACTTAGTTCAGGATTTTATACTCACTCGGAGAAATTCCCACTTTGGTTTTAAAAAGTCTTGTAAAATGTTGTGGATATTTAAAGCCTAAATCATAAGAAATTTCGCTGATTGTTTTTGCCTGATCCAGAATCTGTTCTTTGGCGATATCAATAAGTTTGTTGTGAATAAATTCCTGAGCGGAAATTCCCAGTTCTTTTTTGATCAGATCTCCGAAATAATTGGCAGACAGATTCAGTTTTTCTGCAAAATAATTGACCATTGGGAAACCTATATTTTTTGGATTTTCAGATTTTAAATAGTCATCTACCAGATTTTCAAATTTCCCGATGACTCCCTGATTGATATGATCTCTTGTAATAAACTGGCGGTCATAAAAACGCATGCAGTAATTCAGGAACAGTTCAATATTATTAACAATTAAAGATTTGCTGTGTTTATCAATAGCCTGCTCCAGTTCCAGTTTAATATTTTTAAAACAATCCAGGACAACTTCTCGTTCTTTTTCAGAGAGGTGGAGCGCTTCATGTACATCATAAGAGAAAAATGAATAGTCTTTCATATTCTTCCCTAAGTTGGTTCCTTTTATTAAATCCGGATGAAAAATTAATGCAAATCCTGCAGGCTGAACATGTCTGCCTTTATTATAAATTCCATAGGTCTGCCCCGGAGCAATAAAAACCAATGTCCCTTCCTGGTAGTCATAGCTGTGTTTTCCATACTGCATGTCTCCGCACATAACATCTTTCAGGAAAACGGTATAAAACCCAAATTTTCTTTTATACTGACAGATAGGATCGGATTTGGAAAAATCAATCACACTCACCAAAGGGTGCAGCGTTTCATGATTGGCCATTTTATTATATTCCGAGACAGTATTATAGATTTCAACCTCCTGATTTTCCATGAAGTATATTTTTATTACTATTCAAAATTACCACTTTCATTTGTAATTAAAATGAGGTCTGTAAAATTGGTAAGTAATTCGGTAATCTGTATAAGTCTGGTTTAAGTGAAAGTTTCGACTTTTGTACCGTTATGGAAACTTTTAATACCAACATTTTTCCAAAAGGAGAAAAGGCTTCCCCAGATTATTTTTCCGGCGGAACAGCGTGGGTTCATATCCTTAAACCCAACGAAGACAATTTGAACTGTCAGATCGGAAATGTGATTTTCGAAGCAGGATGCAGAAATAACTGGCATTCTCATGGAGGCGGGCAGATTTTAATCGTGACCTCAGGAACAGGATTTTATCAGGAAAAAGGGAAACCAGCACAGGTTTTAAACCCTGGAGATGTTGTTAATATCCCTCCGGATGTTATCCACTGGCATGGAGCAGCTCCTGATAGTGCGTTTACCCATATTGCCATCAATCCTAATACCCAAAACGGAATCGTAGAATGGATGCAGCGTGTAACGGATGAAGAATATAATAATGTATAACCCTAAATAAACTAAATATAAAATGAGTACAATCACAGTAAAAGCTTATGGTGCAGCGTCTACCACAGCAGATCTGAAAGAAATGAATATTGAAAGAAGAGAAGTAACCTCAAAGGATGTAGAGATTGAAATTCTATACTGCGGGGTATGCCACTCTGATCTTCATACAGCAAGAAACGACTGGGGCGGATCTTTGTATCCTGTAGTTCCGGGACATGAAATCGTGGGAAGAATCACAAAAGTAGGAAGCGAGGTTTCCAAATTTAAAGTGGGTGATCTTGCAGGAGTAGGATGTATTGTAGATTCCTGCGGGCATTGTGACAGCTGTCAGCATGATCTTGAACAATATTGTCTGAATGGTTTCACAGGAACATACAATGGGAAGGACAAGCATTTGGGAGGTCATACTTTTGGAGGATATTCTCAAAAAGTAGTAGTAGATTCTCACCACGTTTTAAAAGTACCTGAAAATCTTGATCTGGCAGCAGTAGCTCCACTTCTTTGTGCAGGTATTACCACATGGTCACCTTTAAAACACTGGAATGTAGGTCCTGGTTCTAAAGTGGCTGTTGTAGGATTAGGTGGCCTTGGTCACATGGCGATTAAACTGGCTAAAGGGCTGGGAGCTGAAGTTACCTTATTCTCCAGAACTCCGGGAAAAACTGAGGACGCTAAACAATTGGGTGCTGATCATGTTGTGATATCTACTGATGACGCACAAATGGATTCTGTAAAAGGGAAATTCGATGTGATCATTGATACGGTTCCTTATGTACATGATGTAAATCCGTATGTAACTACTTTAAATATCAACGGAACGCATGTTCTTGTGGGATATCTTGGAGGTTTAGAACCTATCCTGAATACGGTTCCTATGATTATGGGAAGAAAATCTGTAGCAGGTTCAGTAATCGGTGGTATTGCAGAAACTCAGGAATTACTGGATTTCTGTGGAGAGCACAATATCGTTTCGGAAATCGAAATAATCAAAATGCAGGACATCAACGAGGCATATGAAAGAATGCTGAAAAGCGATGTAAGATACCGTTTCGTTATTGATATGCAGTCTTTATAATTCTTTTACAGAATAGTAACAGAAACAGGCTCTTCAGATCGAAGAGCCTGTTTTATTTTTTCAGATTTTGGCTAAAAGCATTCTGATCCTGATTCGTTATATATCTGTTTCCTTCAGCACATTGGTTATCATTTCTTTCCATATCCTGAAAAGCCCATGCTGCCATAGCATCAATAACGGGAGCCAGTTCATTACCGGCTTCACTCAGTTTATAAGTCACATGAGGCGGTACTACAGGTTTTGCCGTCCTGATAATTAATCCATCAGCTTCAAGCTGTTTTAGATGCTGGATAAGCATTTTTTCCGTTACGGCAGGAATTGCTTTTTTCAATTCGCTGTATCTTTTTTCTCCTGTGGAAAGATTAAACAGGATGATTGGTTTCCAAAACCCGCCAATTCTTTCCATAACATACATTACAGGACAATCCTGCACTGTTTTTTTATTCTCCTGAATGGTTGAACTTTCTTTGATCGCTGTCATATCTACATACTTTAGGGTAAGTACTTGTATAAAAGTAAGTACAAATATAACTTTGTTCTCAGAAATAAAAAAATATTTACATATGAAAATTATAATCACAGGATCACTGGGAAACGTAGCTAAACCATTAGCACAACAATTAATTGCCGAAGGGCATAATATTACGGTAGTAAGCAGCAGCGATGCCAGAAAACAGGATATTGAATCTCTGGGAGCAACGCCAGCTATAGGATCTATTACAGACGTCAATTTTTTAACGCAAACATTTGATGGAGCCGATGCTGTTTTTGTCATGACTCCTCCGGCTATCAGCCCGGATAAGATTGTAGAAAACACGACCAATGCAGGAAAAAACTATGCTGAAGCTTTAAAAAATGCCAATGTAAAAAAAGCAGTAATGCTCAGCAGTGTAGGAGCAGAATCTCCGGTAGAAAATGGCCCTATTGCAGGTCTTCACAATATTGAAAAATTATATAATGAAGTGGAAAATACCTCTTTTACTTTTTTAAGAGCCGGATATTTTTATAATAATTTTTTCAATGATATTCCTTTAATTCAAAATGCAGGAATTATTGGAGGTAATTATCCTGCAGGTATTGAAGTGCCTGTGGTACATCCCAATGATATTGCCAAAGCAGCCGCTGAGGAACTGGTAAAAAACGGAAATACCAATACAATCAGATATATTGTAAGTGATGTAAGAAAAGCTTCTGATTTTGCAAAGGTTCTGGGAACTTCTGTTAATAAGCCTGAACTTCCATGGATAGAATTCTCTGATGAAGAGTCTTTAAACGGAATGCTTCAGGCAGGTTTACCGGAAGATATGGCCAAACTGTATGTTGAAATGGGAAGAGGAATGAGAACCGGTGTTGTACAAAAGGGTTTTATTGATAATGGTTCTCCCGTAACAGGAAACATTAAGCTAGAAGATTTTGCGAAGGAGTTTTCTTCTAAATTCTAATTTTCTTTTTGTCTTTTCAAGATTGATAAAAATGAGTTTCGGCGCACCAAAGGTGCGCCGAAACTCATTTTTTACTATTATATTTTAAGCCTTAAGAATTATTTCTTCTCTTTCAGGGCTTCTTTTAAAACTTTCAGTTTTCCGTCAATGGGCTGATCTATTTTTAATCCTAAAACCTCAGCAACCAAAGGATAAACATTGATGTTCGCAAATTCATCGATCACCAGATTATTTTTAAATTCCGGTCCCCATGCAAAGAAAGTAGCTTTCATTTCCGGAACTACTTTAGGATTGTAGCCGTGCTTTCCAACAGATGTTTTCTTTCCTTTTTCCAGAAAAATCTTTGGTGCTTTCGGGATCAGAAGAATCTGCCCTATTCTGTTGTACTGGTCATCTCTTGTAGCGAAATGCAGATATCTGGGAAGTTTTTTATCAAGATATACTTCGTAGTCGTCTGTTTTATTAGCTCTCAGTTCTTTGTAAACTGCTTTTACCTCATCGGGATTTTTAACGTAAACTCTCAGCAAGGTCTGGGAATTGTAAAAATCAAATCTGTTTTTATCAAAAAGAACAGCAGGAATCTCCAACGGTGTACCTCCGTCTACTTTGATCATTCCGTGATCGGAAACAAAAATAAAGTTGACATTTTTTAATCCTAAATCATTTACTTTCTGAACAAGATCACCAATGGCCTGATCTATCAGATGAACAGCATTCTCCGTTTCTTTGGTATCCGGACCATAATGATGTCCGCTTCCATCCACTTCCGGGAAATATAATGAAATAAAGTGAGGCCTTTTATCTTCCGGTAATTTCAGCCAGTTGACTACTTTTTCTACTTTTTCGGAAGGGGTAAATTTTTCGTGATACGGATAATAATAAGTAGGTCTTATCCCTCCTGCATCGCTGGCAGATCCTACCCACATTAAAGAAGCTGAGATCATTCCCTGCTTTTCAGCAAGTCCCCAAAGCGGAGTTCCTCCATACCAGCTTCCATCCTCAGCATTTTTTTTACTACTCATTGCATAGCCTTCTTTTCTCTTGTAATCGTAGAAAAAGTTATCAATCAGGCCATGGTGAGAAGGATAAAGTCCGGTGATTAAACTCCAGTGGTTCGGGAAAGTAATACTTGGATAACTTGGAATCATTGCTTCAGCCTTTACTCCACCATTAGCTAGTTTCAAAAGGTTTTCAGCATTGTATTTCTGAGCATAATCATAACGGAAACCATCCGTTGATATCATGATCACATAAGGTTTTGACTGTGCTTCAGTGCTATTTTGCCTTCCCGAGATAACTACCTGGGCAGTATCAATATTCGCTTGTTGTGCAAAAGCCGTAAAGGAAATTAGCAGGAGTAAAAAATGGATTCCTCGCTTCATTATTTTAAAATTTTCTGCAAAGTTACATCCTATACTTCTGCCTGAAAAGTTTAGGAGATTAAAAGTATATTAAAACCTCTTATTTTGTTTGAGTCAAAATTAATCCCTGCTAAATAGGTCTTTTCATTTCAAACTGTGACAGCCAATTATTCAGTCCTACTCTTTCGCTAAGAAACTTACCTGTATTTTCTGAGGAATCATCCACATTGTTCAAGGCTACAGGCTGTCCGTTATTTTTTTCTCTAATTGCATTAAACAACTTTGTACCTATTCCCTGATTTCTGTAATTCTTGTCTACAGCAAACTGATATATTTTTCTTGAAACAGGACCATAAACAATATATCCAACCAGATTTTCACCTTTATAAGCACCTAAAGTCACATAGTTTTCCGGCATAGGTTCCAATACGAAAACAGATCCTTGCCATGAAGGTTCAATATCCCAGAATGAGCATAATACATTCCATTGAAAGTCTTTCAAGTCTCGTATGGATACTTCAATATTTCCTTTTTCATGTTTAATATTTCCATTAAAGCAAAGCAGTCTTCTGACAATTGTAAATCCTAAATTTTCATAAGCTCTGATAGCAGGCTGATTTCCTTCGATAACTTCAAGCAATAATGTATTGGCATTTCTTTCTTTTAAAACAGGAATGATAAAATCGTACATTTTTCTTACCAGGCCTTTACCTCTGTTTTCCGGAACTACTCCTGTTCCGCCATTGTAAATAATTTTCTCACCATTTTCAATTTTTTCAGACTGAAGAATAAAGCCTACCAGTTTTCCATCTTCAAATGCTCCGGCAGACAAACTAAGATCTAATTTTTCTGCAGCAATTTTTGAAACAAGTACTTCTTTCGTTAAGTGAAAAGGAACAACATAATCAGAAAATGAATGATTGAACACGGATAAGAGTTCATCTATTGTGATATTAGCTAACGTTTTAAATTCCATTGGTCGTAAAAATTGTAAGGTCAGGAGACTTCCTTTTGTTAAGAATCAGGATATACACAAATATATGAATTTTAAAGCAAACTCCCTGAAATTGGGACTTTAAGAAAAAAAAGATACCTCTGAAAAGTCAGAGGTATCCGTTTTAAAAAATATTTAGGTGTGTTTTTTCTGAAAAATTATTCTTTAATCAATTTTTCGTAAGATGTAGTTCCATCTTTCAATATGATTTCAAAATAATAAATACCAGATTTTAAATCTCTGATACTAATACTTTCTCCCTCAAGTTTTACAGATCTTACTTTTCTTCCGGCAGATTCATAAATATCTACAGATTTTATTTTATCAGCATTTTTTAAGCTTACGGTTTCTTTAGCAGGGTTTGGATAAAGAACTATTTTCTTGCTCTCTAAAGCTGTTTCGCTAGTTCCTAGAGTCGCAGCAAAATTAAGAGCTGTAGTACCACAGCTGTTAGAACCGTGATAACCAATCGTAAAATTTGATAATCTGCGTCCATAAGTAATATCGAGAGGACTTGTAGGAGGAACAGTAAAGGCATAATCATTCACATCACCTGTGTTTAAAGCTCTTGTAGCAACTACAGTACGGACACTTCCTACAACCGTATTGGATGTTACAGTCCAGTTTTGAGTTCCATCCAACGGCGGAACCACACCCTGTCCATTAAATGTTCTGTCACTTAAATTCGTCCCGTCAAAGATTACGACATCCTTTCCGATATCATCCATATTTGTGGTATTAAAAGCCATTCCAAGCCATCCTGTAGAAGGCCCTACAAGGGTAAGGGTAACTAAAGAAGGGCTAAGGTCTATCTTAACTGAATAAGCCAAATCTGTTCCTCCTGGTGTAGAAAAAAGAGGCACAGTTCCTGTCGAATATTGACTTTTTACATTT
Source organism: Chryseobacterium indologenes (assembly GCF_002025665.1). GTDB lineage: Bacteria > Bacteroidota > Bacteroidia > Flavobacteriales > Weeksellaceae > Chryseobacterium > Chryseobacterium metallicongregator. Next base: position 4,477,588 of record NZ_CP018786.1, read on the forward strand.
AAAAAAGCAAAAAATCCGATCAATAATACGAGTGTAGTTTTTAATTTCATATGATCAATTTTTTAATAGGTTAATAATATCTTGGTTTTTAGAAAATAAAGCATATTCAAAAACAGTTTTTCCCTGTTTATCTGATAATGTTTTATTGGCTTTATTTTTTAGTAACAGTTCAACCATTTCTTTGTTTTGAGACTGAACAGCATATATCAATGGAGTTACTCCACTGCTGTTCGCTACATTTGGATCAGCATTGTTCTGTAATAATTTCTGAGTAAGATTTCTATCTCCTTTAAATACAGTAGCCGTTAAAGCAGTTCCTTCCCCACTTGCATAATTCATATTTTTAACGTGTGTAATTAAAAATTCAGCAACGGGAATATTTCCTCTGTAACATGCTAAAATAAGGGGTGAAAATCCGTTCTCGTTAGTTTGGTTAATGATATCAGGATTTTGTTTCATCAGTTGCTGTACATCAGCCACTGTTCCGCTTCTGGCAATATCAAATATTGATTTAGCCTTCTCCTGAGCAGACAACCATGAACTCAGGAATAGTCCTAATATTAAGATTATATTTCTCATTGTTTTACCATTATGTAGTTGTATTCGATATTGACGTTTTCAGCCACTTTTTTGGTTACCATTTTAGGAATGGTTACTTTATAATCTACAGGTCTTGCTATAAAGCCTCCTTGCATATAGATTTTTCCATCTTTTGCATATAAAATAGCAGCAGAGGTAACAGCTTTATCTACTCCATGAAAGTTTAGTGTTCCCTGAACTGTGTATTTCTGAGGGCTTGCAGTAAGCTTTGTTTTATCAAAGTTGACAATCTTTCCTTTGAAAGTGGTTTTCGGATATTTTGCAGATTCAGCATAGCTTTCATTGAAATGTTCTTCCATTAATTTTGTTTTAAAATGAAAGTTTTTGACATTTGAGACTGATGCCATTTCACCATTATCTGCATTGAGAATAACAACATTGTTGTCATCCTGAGCAAAAATATCATCAAACAGAGGAACCGAAGCTTCAAAAGTCACTTTCCCTGTTTTGGAGCTATATTTTTGTGCTGAAGCGTAGCCTGCAGAAAGAAGTAATACGCTTAATAATGCTAATTTTTTCATATCATTTTTTTTAATTTTCATTTAATCCGTCAGCCTTCCATTTGATAAACATATTGATCTGAGCTGCAGATAGAGATCCTCCCTTTGGCATTTTCTCCGGATCACCATTAGGCCTTTGGATACGATCCAGAATTCCGTCAATATTATTTTTTACCTGATCATAGGTAACCAGAGGTTTAAAACTTCCTGCAGAATGACAGCCTGCGCAGCTGTTATCCATAATGGGTTTTACATCAGCTGTATATTTTACAGGTGCCGTGATAGGTGTATTATCAGAAATCTCTTCATAAGTTCTGCTGTCACAAGCCATCAGTATGATTGCTGATGACAATACTAATAAGGATGTTAGCTTTTTCATATTAAAAAACTCTATAAAGATTAAACCCAAAGAAAATATGTCCCTTTCCCCATGCGCCTGTAGCATTGGTAAGATATCCGATATCTGAATTTATCTGGGAGTTTGTGAGTAAAAGCTGGAACACGTGTCCTCCTGTTTCTATATCTACTCCCAATGATAAAGGGTTTTTATAAAAACTGTGATCGTCAAAATTCACAAAGTATTCTGCATTTAAAGAAACTCTTTTTGAGATTTTGTAGCGCCCTCCCAAGCCTGCCAGAAACTGATTTTTGTTTTCAATGGTAGGTTCATAAAGATTTTTATGAACAAAGGAAGGAGTAAGCTGTAAAGAAAGCTTATCATTGAATCTTCTTGAGATCAATGCCTGTGTAAGGTAAGAAAGCCTGTCACTGAATTTTAAGTGTGGATAAGTATCTTTATCCAGTTCAGTATTAGCACCCATTACATTGTACCCCACAATATCCACCGGAAAGTTTTCACTTTGTTTTACCAGTCTGTATTTCACTGCTCCTTCAAAGGTTTTCATATTTGTTTCTCTGGACAGGCTTACAGATACCGCATCTGAAATACCATAGATAGCGCCTAATTTGGTTGAGGCATTATCCAGTCCGAAAAAATCTTTAAATCCTGCACTTATATCCCCAAATCTATGGGCAACAATCATGTACCATTCTTTTTTGGCGGCAAGTTTTGTAGATTGCCCTGTTACAATCTGAAGGGCTTTGAAGGCGGGTTGTGAGGTTTCTGTATTGGTTTTAACAGTGTCAATATCTTTCAGCAGATCTTCCTGTGCAAAGGCAAGACCTGAAGAAAACATTGACAAAAATAAGAGAGTTTTTGTCATATACAATTTGAATTAAATTATGATATAACAAACTTATTGAGTTCTCAATTCAAAAATAGGTGATAAAAGTCACCAGTCAAATTGTTTTTATCAATGATAGAAATAAAGTTTTCAAACAATTGAGATTAGACGATTCTAACATTTTCATTTACAGGAACTTTTATTCCTTCTTTAGTCTGAACAATTTCACCTTCGCTTTCAATTTTTTTCAAAACCCGGCTCACAACTTCTCTGGAAGTTCCCAAACTATTGGCAATTTCACGATGGGTAATCTTAATAGGATTGTTTCCTGTGGATGAAATCTGTTGTTTGATATAGTTCAGAACCCTCTTATCCAGTCTGTGAAAAACAGCATCATTCACCATGTTCATCACTTCTGAAAATCTTCGGTCATATTCATGGTAAAAGAGTTTATTAATCTCCGGAAATCTGGTAAGCCATTCGTGCATGATTGAAACGGGAATCAGAATGGCTTCTGAATCTTCTTCTGCAACAGCATATACCCTACTGATATAATCTGTCAGAATAGATGAAAAGGTCATCAGACAACTATCTTTCGGTTTGATATAATAGTAGATCAGCTCTCTACCATCATTGAGGGTAAAAACCTTGATAGAACCTTTTATTAAGAAAGGGACAAACTTATTTTTCTGTCCTTCTCTTATAATTTCAGTCTTTGCTTTTATATCAATAGCAACAGCATGTTTTTCAAGCTCAGATAAAAATTCGGCACCTAAAAAGCCAAATTTACTTACAGCGAACGAGTTATCAATCATATTTTATATTTTCTGCTTTTTCTCAAACAAAGATATAAAATTGATATATCCTTACTACACATTTTTATCTTATTAAACAAAATTAACAATTTGACAAATTTTAATTATCTTTCCTTAAAGTGCAAAAAAAATGTCCTGGTAAAAACCAGGACATTCTTTATTTTATTGTAAAAGAAATCTTACGCTTGAACGTTGTTTCCTCCTAATACGAAAGGCTCAACTTCTTTGATTTCTCCGAACTGCTGCTCGTAGTTAGCGATGTTCTGTTGAAGAGCACTTAATACTCTTTTAGCGTGAAGTGGAGCAAGAATTACTCTTGATCTTACTTTAGCTTGCTGAACACCTGGCATCAACTGAATAAAGTCTACTACAAATTCAGATGGAGAGTGGTTTACTAAAGCTAGGTTAGCATAGATACCAGCAGCTACCATTTCGTTTAATTCGATGTTGATGTTTCCGTCTTGTGGATTTTGATTGTTGTCCATTGTTATAAATTATGTTTTTAAAATTCGAAATTTGAGATTGTGAAAATATAAAAATAATTTCAAATCCCAAATTTCAAATCATTAATTTTAGTTAAGGTCTTCGAATTCTTTCTTAGAACCAACAATAACGTTCTGATACTCTTTAAGACCTGTACCTGCAGGAATTCTGTGACCTACAATTACATTTTCTTTAAGACCGTTAAGATCGTCTACTTTACCAGCAACTGCTGCTTCGTTAAGAACTTTCGTTGTTTCCTGGAACGATGCTGCAGACATGAATGACTTAGTCTGAAGGGCCGCTCTTGTAATACCTTGTAGTACAGGAGTTGCAGTAGCAGGAAGAGCTTCTCTTACTTCTACTAGACCTAAATCTTCACGCTTCAACTTAGAGTTTTCGTCTCTTAATTCTCTTGCTGTAATCATCTGACCTGGTTGGAATTCTTTAGAATCACCAGCATCTACTACAACTTTAAGACCGAATACTCTGTTGTTTTCTTCTAAGAAATCAAACTTGTGTTCAAGAGCTCCTTCAAGGAATTGAGTATCACCTCCATCTACGATAGATACTTTCGTCATCATCTGTCTTACGATAATTTCGAAGTGCTTGTCGTCGATTTTTACCCCCTGTAGACGGTAAACTTCCTGAATTTCGTTTACTAAGTATTCCTGAACGGCAGTTGGACCTTTAATTCTTAAGATATCTTCCGGTGTGATAGAACCGTCAGAAAGTGGAGAACCTGCTCTTACGAAGTCATTTTCCTGAACAAGAATCTGGTTAGAAAGTTTTACTAAATAAATTTTTCTTTCTCCAGTTTTAGCCTCAACAATAAGTTCACGGTTACCTCTCTTGATTTTTCCGTAAGAAACTACCCCGTCGATTTCAGTAACAACCGCTGGGTTTGAAGGGTTTCTTGCTTCGAATAATTCGGTAACTCTCGGAAGACCTCCGGTGATATCCCCTGCTTTTGCAGATTTTCTTGGGATTTTGATTAAGACTTTACCAGCCTTAATTTTTTCACCATCGTTAACCATTAAGTGGGCTCCTACCGGTAAGTTGTAAGCTTTTTGCTCAACCCCTTTAGAGTCTACCACTTTCAAGGTAGGTACGGCTTTCTTATTTCTAGATTCGGAGATTACTTTCTCTTCAAATCCTGTTTGTTCGTCAATTTCAAGTTGGAATGAAATACCCTGGATGATATCCTCGTATTCTACCTTACCTGAAGTTTCAGCAATGATAACCGCGTTATACGGATCCCATCTACAGATTGTATCTCCTTTCTTCACTTTATCACCTGGTTTTACAGATAATATAGATCCGTAAGGTACGTTAGCTACCATTAATGGAGTTCTGGACTCATTATCAGCAACTAATCTGAATTCTGTTGAACGAGACACTACAACCTCAGCTGTATTACCGTTTTCATCTTCAGAAGTAATTGTTCTTACCTCGTCCATTTCTACGATACCATCTCTTCTTGCAACGATAGATGGGTTTTCTGATACGTTACCTGCAGTACCCCCTTGGTGGAAGGTTCTCAACGTAAGCTGAGTACCTGGTTCCCCAATTGACTGTGCTGCAATTACACCTACCGCTTCACCCATATGGATCACTTTACCTGTTGCTAAGTTTCTACCGTAACATTTCGCACAGATACCTTTCTTAGCTTCACAAGTTAATGGTGAACGAACCTCCACAGCTTCTAATCCTGCTTCTTCGATTCTCTTCGCCAAAGATTCAATGATCACCTGATCTGCACTTGCAATAAGCTCGTCAGTTTCAGGATCGTAAATATTATGAAGGGATACTCTACCTAAGATTCTTTCAGAGATTCTTTCAACGATCTCATCATTTTTCTTAAGTGCAGTAACTTCTGTACCTCTTAGTGTTCCACAGTCGTCTTCTGTAACGATAACGTCCTGTGCAACGTCTACCAATCTTCTCGTTAAGTAACCAGCATCAGCTGTCTTAAGAGCGGTATCCGCAAGACCCTTACGAGCACCGTGGGTAGAGATAAAGTACTCTAGAATCGAAAGACCTTCCTTAAAGTTTGCAAGGATCGGGTTTTCGATGATCTCCGCTCCGGTAGAACCGGCTTTCTGCGGTTTTGCCATCAAACCTCTCATCCCTGATAACTGACGGATCTGTTCTTTAGAACCCCTCGCTCCAGAGTCAAGCATCATGTATACAGAGTTGAAACCACCTTGGTCAGTTTTCATTCTGCTCATGATCATTTCAGTTAATCCTGCGTTGGTATTTGTCCAAACGTCGATTACCTGGTTATAACGTTCTGTATCGGTAATTAGACCCATGTTATAGTTAGCTCTAATTTCGTCTACAGTTTCAATTGAACTAGCAATCATCTGTTTTTTCTCAACAGGAACTACAATATCCCCTAGTGAGAAAGAAAGACCTCCTTTGAATGCGTTTGAATACCCTAGGTCTTTCATTGCATCAAGGAACTTCACAGTTGTAGGGAAATCTGTATCAGCAAGGATCTTACCGATAACGTTTCTCAATGATTTCTTAGTCAAAAGTTCATTGATATATCCTACCTGCTTAGGTACAATCTGGTTGAATAGGATTCTACCTACAGAAGTTTCGATCAATCTTGTAACGATTTCTCCATCTTCTTTGATAGGTAGTCTACATCTTACTTTAGCATTTAAAGATACTCTACCTTCAGCGTAAGCAATTTCTGCTTCTTCAGGAGAATAGAATGCAAGACCTTCTCCTTTTACTTTCATCGTCTCAGTAGAGCTTAATTCTTTAGTCATGAAATAAAGACCAAGAACCATGTCCTGAGATGGTACTGTAATTGGAGAACCGTTTGCAGGGTTCAAGATGTTTTGAGAACCTAACATCAATAACTGAGCTTCAAGGATTGCTTCTGGTCCTAGTGGCAAGTGTACCGCCATCTGGTCACCATCGAAATCCGCGTTGAAGGCCGTTGTTACTAATGGGTGTAGCTGGATTGCCTTACCTTCGATCATCTTAGGTTGGAAAGCCTGAATACCCAGTCTGTGAAGCGTAGGTGCTCTGTTCAATAGAACAGGGTGACCTTTCATCACGTTTTCAAGGATATCATAAACTACCGGTTCTTTTCTGTCGATAATTCTCTTTGCAGATTTTACTGTTTTTACAATACCTCTTTCAATTAGTTTTCTAATGATGAATGGTTTGTAAAGTTCAGCTGCCATATCTTTAGGAATACCACATTCGTGAAGCTGTAAGTTTGGACCTACAACAATTACCGAACGCGCAGAGTAGTCAACCCTTTTTCCTAGTAGGTTCTGACGGAAACGACCTTGCTTACCTTTCAATGAATCAGAAAGTGATTTCAATGGTCTGTTTGATTCAGATTTTACTGCAGAAGATTTTCTTGTGTTATCGAATAATGAATCTACTGATTCCTGAAGCATACGCTTCTCGTTTCTCAAGATTACTTCAGGAGCTTTGATCTCCAATAATCTCTTCAAACGGTTATTTCTGATAATAACTCTTCTATAAAGGTCATTCAAGTCAGAAGTAGCGAAACGTCCTCCATCCAATGGAACCAATGGTCTTAGTTCTGGTGGGATAACAGGAAGTACACGCATGATCATCCACTCTGGTCTGTTGATCATTCTTGTATTAGCACCTCTTAATGCTTCTACAACGTTCAATCTCTTAAGAGCTTCTGTTCTTCTTTGTTTTGAACCTTCGTTGTGAGCTTTGTGTCTCAAGTCGAAAGACAATGCATCAAGATCGATTCTTTTTAATAGATCTTCTACAGCTTCAGCACCCATTCTGGCGATGAATTTGTTTGGATCAGAATCATCAAGATATTGGTTTTCTACAGGAAGAGTTTCCATGATGTCAAGGTACTCTTCTTCTGTAAGGAATTCCATATTTTCAAAATCAGAACCGTCCAATTTTTTAGCAATACCCTGCTGAATCACTACATATCTTTCGTAGTAGATGATCATGTCTAATTTCTTAGAAGGAATTCCTAAAAGGTATCCGATTTTGTTTGGTAATGAACGGAAATACCAGATGTGTGCAATTGGAACTACAAGGTTGATGTGCCCGATTCTCTCTCTTCTTACTTTTTTCTCAGTAACTTCTACTCCACAACGGTCACAAACGATTCCTTTGTAACGAATTCTCTTGTATTTACCACAAGCACATTCGTAATCCTTTACAGGACCAAAGATTTTCTCACAGAATAGCCCGTCTCTTTCAGGCTTGTGAGTTCTGTAGTTAATAGTTTCCGGCTTTAAAACCTCCCCTCTTGAGTCTTGTAAAATAGACTCCGGTGAAGCTAGACCGATGGTTATTTTATTAAATCTACTTGATTTATTTTTATTTGACATAATTTTATTTTTGATTATAAAGATTAAAGATTGAAAGCGTTACACTTTCGCTCTTATCATCTCGGAGTTGATTAATTCTTTAATTTTTAGTAATTAAATCTTTAATTTACTCCTCCAATCTTACGTCTAATCCAAGACCTTGTAACTCGTGAAGTAATACGTTGAATGATTCTGGAATACCTGGTTCAGGCATAGATTCACCTTTCGCAATTGCTTCATAAGTTTTTGCTCTACCAATCACGTCATCCGACTTCACAGTCAAGATCTCTCTCAAGATGTTAGATGCACCGAATGCTTCAAGTGCCCAAACCTCCATCTCTCCGAATCTCTGACCTCCGAACTGAGCTTTACCTCCTAACGGCTGCTGAGTAATCAATGAGTAAGGACCAATAGAACGTGCGTGCATCTTATCATCTACCATGTGTCCTAGTTTCAACATGTAAATGATACCTACTGTCGCAGCCTGAGTAAATCTTTCTCCGGTACCACCATCATAAAGGTGAGTGTGACCGAATTTAGGAAGACCTGCTTTCTCAGTATATTCAGTAATCTGATCAAGACTTGCTCCATCGAAGATTGGCGTAGCGAACTTCAATCCTAATTTTCTACCAGCCCATCCAAGAACGGTTTCGTAGATCTGACCGATGTTCATACGCGAAGGTACCCCTAGTGGATTCAATACGATATCTACTGGTGTTCCGTCTTCAAGGAATGGCATATCTTCTTCACGAACGATTCTTGAAACGATACCTTTGTTACCGTGACGTCCTGCCATTTTATCTCCTACATTCAGTTTACGTTTCTTAGCGATGTAAACTTTAGCCAACTTCATGATCCCTGCCGGAAGCTCATCTCCGATTGAAATTGCAAATTTCTCACGGTTTTTAACTCCCTGGATGTCGTTATATTTGATTTTGTAATTGTGAATCAATTGTTTGATCAACTCATTCTTGTCAGCGTCAACTGTCCAGTCTGAACCGCTAACGTTTACATAATCTTCAACTGAAGTTAATAACTTGTGAGTGAACTTCACACCTTTACCGATGATTTCTTCGTCCAGGTCATTTTGTACCCCTTGAGAAGTTTTACCGCTTACCAGTGTGTTTAATTTTTCAATTAAAGTATTTCTCAACTCATCAAACTTAGCCTTGTAAGTGTTTTCAATTTCTTCAAGTTTAAGTTTTTCTTCAGTTCTTTTCTTTTTGTCTTTAATGTTTCTGGAGAACAATTTTTTGTTGATAACAACTCCTCTTAATGAAGAGTCAGCTTTCAATGAAGCATCCTTCACATCACCAGCTTTATCACCGAAGATTGCTCTAAGAAGTTTTTCTTCAGGAGTCGGGTCAGATTCACCTTTTGGAGTAATTTTACCAATCATGATATCTCCAGGCTTCACTTCAGCACCGATTCTGATCATACCGTTCTCGTCAAGATCTTTAGTAGCTTCTTCAGATACGTTTGGAATATCTGCTGTAAGTTCTTCCATACCTAATTTGGTATCACGAACTTCAAGAGAATACTCATCCACGTGGATTGAAGTAAACCAGTCTTCACGTACAACTTTTTCGTTGATTACGATCGCATCCTCGAAGTTGTATCCTTTCCAAGGCATGAACGCTACCACTAAGTTTCTACCAAGAGCTAATTCTCCTTTTTCAGTAGCATAACCGTCGCAAAGTACCTGTCCTTTTTCCACTACATCACCTACTCTTACGTTTGGTCTTAGGGTAATGGTTGTACTCTGGTTAGTTTTTCTAAACTTAGTAAGGTTATATGTTTTAGTAGCAGACTCGAATTGTACTAAATCTTCGTCTTCGCTTCTTTCATATTTAATAACGATTCTGTCAGCATCTACGTACTGTACTGTACCTGTACCTTCAGCGTTAATTAAGATTCTTGAATCTCTTGCAACTTGTTGCTCAAGCCCTGTACCCACGATTGGAGCCTGTGGCTTCAATAGAGGAACGGCCTGACGCATCATGTTAGATCCCATCAATGCACGGTTCGCATCATCATGCTCAAGGAACGGAATTAATGAAGCCGAAATACCAGAGATCTGGTTTGGTGCAACATCAATAAGGTTAACCTGAGATGGCTCCACTACAGGGTAGTCACCATCTAATCTTGCAATAATTCTATCTGTTAAGAAATCACCGTTATCGCTCAATTCAACGTTTGCCTGAGCAATTACTTTGTCTTCTTCGTCTTCTGCATTAAGGTAAATAGGATCAGCATTAAGATTAATCTTGCTGTCTTCTACTTTTCTATATGGAGTTTCGATGAAACCTAGTCTGTTGATTTTAGCATAAATACCTAGGGATGAAATCAAACCGATGTTTGGTCCTTCCGGAGTTTCAATCGGGCAAATTCTTCCGTAGTGAGTATGGTGAACGTCTCGAACCTCGAAACCTGCTCTTTCTCTTGATAAACCACCAGGCCCTAGTGCAGATAATCTTCTCTTGTGAGTAATTTCTGATAGAGGGTTGGTTTGGTCCATGAACTGAGAAAGCTGGTTGGTACCAAAGAATGAGTTAATTACAGATGTTAATGTCTTAGCATTTACAAGGTCAAGTGGAGTAAAGATTTCGTTATCTCTAACGTTCATTCTTTCCTTGATTGTTCTTGCAATTCTTGAAAGACCTACTCCGAACTGTCCAGCTAATTGCTCACCAACAGTTTTAATTCTTCTGTTTGATAAGTGGTCAATATCATCAACCTCAGCTTTAGAGTTTACAAGCTCGATTAAGTGTCTTACGATAGCAATGATATCTTCTTTTGTAAGAACTTCAGTTGTAGTTGGAATATTAAGACCTAACTTTTTGTTCAATCTGTAACGTCCTACTTCACCTAATGAATATCTTTGCTCAGAGAAGAATAATTTTTCAATGATTCCTCTTGCAGTTTCCTCATCTGGTGGATCTGCATTTCTTAACTGACGATAAATATACTCTACCGCTTCTTTTTCAGAGTTAGTAGGGTCTTTTTGTAATGTATTCTGGATGATAGAGAATTCGTTGCTGTTTTCTTTGTGAATCAGGATTGATTTCACACCAGCATCAAGAATAAGATCTAAGTGTTCTTTTTCAAGAATAGTTTCTCTATCCAAGATGATTTCGTTTCTTTCGATAGAAACTACTTCACCTGTATCTTCGTCTACGAAATCTTCAAACCAAGTGTTCAATACTCTCGCAGCCAATGTTCTCCCTTCTACTTTTTTAAGGGCAGCTTTAGAAACTTTCACTTCTTCAGCAAGGTCGAAGATCTGAAGGATATCCTTGTCAGATTCATAACCAATCGCTCTTAATAGAGTTGTTAATGGTAATTTTTTCTTACGGTCGATATACGCGTACATTACGCTGTTGATATCTGTTGTAAATTCCATCCAAGATCCTTTGAAAGGAATAATTCTTGAATAGTAAAGTTTGGTTCCGTTTGCGTGGTAAGTTTGTCCGAAGAATACACCAGGTGAACGGTGAAGCTGCGTAACGATAACTCTTTCAGCACCATTGATGATAAAAGAACCACTTGGCGTCATATAAGGAACCGGACCTAAGTATACGTCCTGAACCACTGTTTGGAAATCTTCGTGTTCCGGGTCAGTACAATACAATTTAAGTCTAGCTTTTAGAGGAACTGAATAAGTAAGTCCTCTTTCCACACACTCATCGATTGAATAACGTGGAGAATCTACCAGATAGTCTAAGAATTCTAATACGAATTGGTTTCTTGAATCCGTAATTGGGAAATTCTCTTGGAAAGTCTTGTAAAGAGCTTCTGTCTTTCTGGCTTCAGGAAGTGTATCAAGCTGGAAAAATTCTCTGAAAGACTCTATTTGGATATCCAAAAAGTCTGGAGTGATGATTTTTCCTTTCGCTGATGAGAAATTAATTCTCGGATTTCCTTGAGTTGTTGATTTTGTTTTACTCATAAAACTTTTAAGAAAGGGTTAAAAAATATTTTGATTCATTAAAAAATATCAGAAAAGAACAAGAAACAAGATAAAAGTAAAAGGTAAAAGTGTTTTTGGCGCTCACAAAGGACCTTAAGCTCTTTTAAACTTTGTATAGAGTTCTTTCTAACTGCAACGCTGGTATATCTTTTCACAGCGTAATGCAAAATATTTTTATTACTTTTGAGGCAGTATTACCGCAGTATTTATATACACGAAATCCCTTCCATGTTTTACACAATGAAAGAGTTGATTTTCAGTATTTTATAAATTTACAAACAATTTTTCGCGCCAAAAGAGGGGCAAAGATACAAAAACTTATCCACAATAACAAATAAAACCTCTCATTTTGAGACTCTTAAAACAAGAGAGGCTGCCCAAATATGAGCAACCCCTCCACAACACAAGCTAATCCTATGATTATTTCACAATAACCCTATAAGATTTTATTTTTGATTTAGTTTCTATTTTAATAATATACACTCCTGCAGGAAGTGAAGAAGTATCAATACCTGTATGGGCATTAAAATGATCTGCTTTAACAACCTGTCCCTGTGCAGAGAACAAAGTATACACTCCTTCTTCCTCTGAGACAATTCTAAGATTTTCTCCTGCTTTTACCGGATTCGGGTATACTTTTACATCATTTGCTGCTTCAATAATTTCTGCGGAAGTAATTTTTGCCGTATTGGATGCATTTTTCAATAATGAAGCATAAGGTGAAAGCGGGGAATCCGGAGAACCTCTTTTTACAAGATCTGTATCTACTACAGCCTGAATTCCGTCTTTATCTTTATCATTAATGGTAGAGATGAATCCTCCTCCTAATGTATCCAGGTTTGCTTTTCCGATCTTATAAAGGTCAGGTTCTGAACCATCGGAAGTAATATCCAGAAAGTCCGGTTTATCATCTCCGTCTGTATTTTTGATTGGATATTTCAATACACCTGAATCAGGTGAAGTTTCAAGAATATCAGCAATTCCGTTTTTACCTACCGGAACATTGGCATCAATGATACCGTTATGATCTGTATCAATCTGGTTGATTACTGAGTTTGGAATTCCAGATTCAAATAAATCTAAGATACCATCATTATCAGAATCAAGGTCAAGATAATTAGGAACAGAATCTCCCAATACCGGCGTCAGCAGAATATCTCCTTCATTATCATCATCCTGGAACTTTCCGTTTTTATCAAAGTCTTCTATTGCATCCGGAATTCCGTCATTATCAGAATCCAGATCACAGGCATCTACAATGCCGTCACCATCTGTATCGAGTGCAGGAGATTTGTCATTTACGACTGTACATCCTTCCGCACAGTCAGGGATTCCGTTTCCGTTATTATCTATACTGTCATCTCCTCCCTGGCACTGATCAAAGCAGTTCGGTACACCGTCACTATCATCATCTCTGCTCGCAAAGGCATTGTAGATATAATAGTTTTGAGGAATACGAATAGCCGTTCCGCTGTTGAAAGTGATTTTAATACGGTTAAAAGGTTTTGTTGATTTTCCTCCAACATAGAATTTATTGGAATTCGTTGTAAAGAAATTTCCACTGATAAGACTTCCTGAACTCGTAAAAGTATCTGTCAAAGTATTTCCGTTGTACAAGGTCACAGTGATATTTTCCAAAACACTTACTCCAAGAAGGTTTCCTGCTTTTTCTACCGTAAATCCTGCCATTGTATTGGCGGGAAGTACTGCATTAGTTCCTACCGTAGCAAATGCTGAGAAAAGGCTAAAAATAGAAGCAGCCGGAACAGTAGCCGTGGCATAATTGGAAGGATTATTATCTACAATCGCTTCAGGATTGGTCATTTTAGCTAAAATAAGACCAAGGAATCCTGGGCCCGATGTCCATGGAGTACCTGTAACCAAATTTCCAGGTACAGAAGAGCCACTGGTCTGAATTTTATCATCACAATCACAAGAAACTGGTTCTTCGAAAGCATAATAGACTTTCAATGCTCCTAAATTAAATCCTAGGGTTTGAGTAACTTTTAATCTTACTTCATTGAAAGGTTTAGTAGTCGTTAAGGTAACTTTTTGTTTTCCTGAGCCATAACCTAATACTTTTATATTAATTAAACCTCCTCCGTCGGACAACTGTTTTGAGTCCTGAAGCTGGCCAAAAAGATAAGTTTCTATGGTAATATTTTTTAAAAACTCTGCACTTAACAATTTACCCTGATCATCCGGTTCTATTACAAAACCTGTTCTGTTTCCTGCAGGGTATGTCTGGTTTTTGTCTAAAACGCCTACCGAATAAGAGCCCAATAATCCTACTGGCAGAACAATTGATCCATAAGAATTTTTGTTCCCGTCGCCTATTTTTTCTTTATTCTGAACATAAGAAAGTGGAGCCAGAAAACTGCTGCTTCCGGATACATTTCCATCCACACCGCTTCCAGCAATAATATCGTCACAAATACCATTGTTATCTGTAGGTACTTTTGTTGGATCAAATGCAAATGCATAATATACATTCATTGCACTGAATATGGAAAGAACATTGGTCTGATACAGCCTTACTTCATCAAATTCTTTTGAAGTTTTGAAATGAAGAAATATTCTGTTTTTACTTCCCCCGAATGCAGGTACTGACAAAAGCGTACTGCTGGTAGTCGTTTCCTGAAGAACTCCATTTTTATAAGTACTGATTCTCAAAGAGCTTAAAAGATCAACAGTAATAAAACTTGTCCCAAGATCTACATTGAAACCGGTAGTATATCCCGCAGGATAAGTTGTATTTTTATTTTTTACAGAGATTCCGTTTCCGCTTAAAAGAGAAGCGAAATTTCCCATGCTTACACTATTATCAAGACTTGCATCCACTACGGGATTCATACTTCCGTTATAACATGCGAGACATATTCCTGAATTATTGACAGGTTTTGCCTCCACACCCATTCCACGGATTGGTTCATAGCCCTGCTGTGCCAATACTCCTGCAAACATCGTCAGCGTCATGAGCAGCACAGCTAACTTTTCGAATAATTTTCTGGTCATTTTTTATTTTTTTAAGGTTTGTGTTTTTATTGAATTAGTAAAGTGCCTTCCAGTTGGAACCGTTACAGCCCTCATGAACTTTAGCAGTTGTATTATATCGGATTGCGCCTTCTTCAGCTGCTGTACATGCTGCATTGGCACCGGAAGCAATTCCTTTCATCTGAAGAGCTGCTCCTGTAGAAGTAGCCGCTGTAGGAGCCATATTAATTCCCAGTATGGTATCTGTTCCGTTTCCTTTATTAAAGAAAACATGTTCCTTATTAGCATACACCATTTGTCCTGCAGCAGCCTGACCTGAAAATCCTATAGCAAAAGCTTCCGTACCTGTCGCTGTATTTGCCGAACCAACAGCTATATTGTTTAATGAAGTAGTATTTCCGCTCCCAATGGCAATACCGCCATTGTTATTGTGATTATTTCCGATTGTCAGCCCTGTGAGTCCTGTTACCGTATTCAGATTTCCAAAAACAAGGTTATTAGCACCTGTTGCTGTATTGTTATTTCCTATTACTTTAGCTCCATTATTTGCTGCATTGTTTAATCCAATAGCTACAGCCGGAAAATTTCCCTGTGCAGAAACGGTATTATCTTTTCCAAGGGCAATATTTGAGGAAGTACTGTTTGTAAGGGTATTGTTTGATCCCCATGTCAATGAAGCATAAGAACCTGATGAAGAATTAGCATTTCCACCCTGCAGGGTTCCGTTAATATCCAGGATTCCTTTTACGTTTTTCTGAGTTGCCAAAACCAAGTTCTGACTGTCATTAGTTCCCAGGTAATTTCCAGTTCCAATGTCTGTTCCTAAGGTTGCAGTACTTGCTACTGTTCCTGTGTTCCCTACTAGTCGCCAGTTTCCGCTTAAGTTGCTCCATTTCGAGCCGTCAAAATAATAGTAGCCTGGTGAAACAACATCTACAGTTTGTCCTGTAGGAGCAGTCTCAGCTGCTGTAACATATACTATTGCTCCGGTTTGAGCTGCAGTGTAGTTTTTAGCTTTTAATTGTATTCCTGTAAGCCTTGGGGCAATCACACCGTCGAGTTTGCCTGGATTGGAAGGTGATCCTACTATATCAAAAGTTGCCTGTGGCTGATTAATATTAATCCCTACCTGAGCGATTATTGGAAAACTTACTGATAACAGAGTGATGGTTAATAATTTGTTTTTCATTTCTAATGATGTTTGCTGTTTTTATGTAAATGTGTTTTTTTGAAAAGGCAATTCTCAGGCATTCTCATCTAAATCATAAATGAAATAACAGTTTATGCTGTAAGAAGGCGATTAAAATTGTAAGGAATGTTATAGAATAAGGGAAAGAATTGGTTTATCAGGAATTTTGATAATAAATTTAAAACCGTCAACCAGTTTAATGGAATTGCTGTAGAACTTTTTAACGTCTTTAAATATCGGGCAAACGTTCTCCCTATATTGCTGGCACGAATAGCTCCATTTATTTGAAATGCCTATAAGTTTTATAGTATTAAAGAAAGGGAATTTATGTTGGGAATCTTTGTTGTAAAATATATGAGTTCCATTTTGATGAGCAGAAAGACATTCGGAAACAGACCCATCATTTTTGGTTTCAGAACACAGATGAACAGAAACATCAGCTAAGTAACCCTGCAGATGATTTTTAATATCTGTACGATATGATAACTCAGGTTTTGTTCTCATTACAGATATCAACTTAGTGTTTAATTTTCCTACAGCTGCCAGAAGCAACAAAAGTGTAATCTTACGGCCGTAGGAAAGAAAATAATTTCTATCCAATTATATTGTGTTTTTTCGATACAAATATAATATATTTTCAATCAAAACAACACTTTATTAATAAAAATTCACACAAAATGATCGAAAATAAAAATAAAAATAAAATATTATGTTAATTATTAAATAATATTCAATCGTAAAAAGATATGTTAAAATTGGAAATAATAATATTAAAATACTGTTACAAAATAAGAATCACATTTACAAAGACTTACATACAAAAAAAGCCCGGGCATTTGCCCGGGCTTCTATATTTATAATAAAATTGAAATTATTTCAATTCTACTTCAGCACCAGCTTCTTCTAATTGCTTCTTAAGAGCTTCAGCTTCGTCTTTAGAAACACCTTGCTTAATTGCAGCAGGAGCTCCGTCTACGATATCTTTAGCTTCTTTAAGACCAGCACCAGTTAAATCTTTTACTAATTTAACGATAGCTAATTTAGAAGCACCTGCAGACTTAAGAATTACGTCGAATTCAGTCTTTTCTTCAGCAGCTTCACCAGCAGGACCAGCCATTACTACTGCAGCAGCAGCAGGCTCAATTCCGTACTCATCCTTAAGGATAGCAGCTAATTCGTTTACGTCTTTTACAGTTAGGTTTACTAGCGTTTCAGCTAAATTTTTTAAATCTGACATTGTTGTAATGTTTTTGTTGATTATTTATTTAATTTTTTGAGTGTAATTATTCAGCACTTGTTTCTTCAGTGCTTTCTGCAGCAGCTTCTGGAGCTTCAGCAGCAGGAGTTTCTTCTACTACAGGAGCAGCTTCTTCAGCTTGAGCTTCTACAGTTTCAGATTTGTTTTGAAGAGCAGAAACAACTCTCTGGATTGGAGACTGAAGTAATCCGATGATTTCACCGATCATTTCTTCTCTAGACTTGATGTTAGCCAACATATCTAGGTTATTGTCACCAACATAGAAAGTTTCTTGAACAAAAGCAGACTTTAAAGCTGGCTTTTCTTCTTTCTTTCTGAATCCTTGGATCAATTTCGCAGGAGCGTTTGCTGTTTCAGCAATCATTAACGCTGAGTTTCCTTTGAAAGATGGGAACATTTCAGAGTAATCTACTCCTTCAATTTGCTCCATTGCTTTTTGTAAAAGTGTATTTTTCACCACTTTCACTTTGATATTTTGCTTGAAAGCTTGTCTTCTGAAATCTGAAGATTTACCAGCGTTCAAACCTTCTAAATCTGCTACGTATACTACTTTTGCATCCTGAAGCAAATCTTTGATCTCTTGTATTGCTACAACTTTTTGGTCTTTTGTCATTGTCTTAAGGATTATTATTAGTTAACAGATTTAGTATCAATTGCAATACCTGGGCTCATTGTAGAAGATAAATAGATGCTCTTCACATAAGTTCCTTTAGCAGCAGTTGGTTTCATTTTGATCAATGTCTGGATTAATTCCTGAGCATTTTCTTTGATCTTAGCAGCATCGAAAGATACTTTACCAATACCTGCATGGATAATACCATACTTGTCTACTTTGAAATCAATTTTACCTGCTTTAACTTCAGTTACTGCTTTACCAATTTCCATTGTTACAGTTCCTGATTTAGGGTTTGGCATTAAACCTCTTGGACCTAATACTCTACCTAATGGACCTAATTTACCCATTACAGCTGGCATAGTAACGATAACGTCAACATCTGTCCAACCTTCTTTGATTTTTTGTAAATATTCGTCAAGACCTACATAGTCAGCACCAGCAGCTTTAGCTTCTGCTTCTTTATCTGGAGTTACAAGAGCTAATACTTTAACATCTTTACCAGTACCGTGAGGAAGAGATACAACACCTCTTACCATTTGGTTTGCTTTTCTTGGGTCTACACCTAATCTTACAGCGATATCTACTGAAGCATCAAACTTTGTAGTGTTCACTTCTTTTACAAGAGCTGAACCTTCTTCAAGGTTATAGATTCTTCCTTTTTCTACTTTGCTTAAAGCTTCCTTTTGCTTTTTAGTTAATTTTGCCATTTCTTTAAGTTTTAAGCGTTAGTTGGTTTAGTTCCTGTTACTCTTAATCCCATAGATCTAGCAGTACCTGCAACCATAGAAAGAGCAGAGTCCATTGTAAAACAGTTAAGATCCGCCATTTTATCTTCAGCGATTTTCTTTACTTGTTCCCAAGTTACAGAACCTACTTTGTTTCTGTTTGGTTCACCAGAACCTCCCTTGATCTTAGCTGCATCCATTAACTGAATCGCTGCAGGTGGAGTTTTAATAACGAATTCAAAAGATTTGTCTTCGTATACTGTAATTACTACAGGTAAAACTTGCCCTGGCTTATCTTGGGTTCTTCCGTTAAATTGCTTACAAAACTCCATGATGTTCACACCTGCAGAACCCAATGCTGGACCTACTGGTGGAGAAGGGTTAGCTGCGCCACCTTTCACCTGAAGCTTTACCATTTTAAAGACTTTCTTAGCCATTGTTTGTTTTTTAAATTTGAATAATTAATGAGTTTGGAAGCATTTATTATTCAGTAGGTTATGCACTCACATAACAATAAACCTACTTTTTGGACTGCAAAAGTATAAAATATTTTTGAAATAGCAAACGGAAATTGCTGATTTTTAAAAAGTTTTAGAAAAAAAATAAATCTTGCTCATTATGGTATAATTTAAAATACAGCCAGAAAAATAAAAACGGTTATTTGCATTAAATAACCGTTTTAAAATATTTTTAAAATGAAAGGCTGATTAAAAACCGGAAGGTTTATTAATTGTTTTTGTAGAACCGTCATTTCCTCCAAGATCATCATTGATGTCGCTTATATTTTGCTTTTCAATCAATCTTCTGTAGGCCATCAGATAAAGGTCAACCGTAAAGTTGTTATAAGTTCTTGATGGTGTAGAGGTATTGGTAGCAATCATTCTGCTATCTGTAAATCTTGCTCTTACGTGCCATGTTCCATTACTTTTGAAGGCTACTACATCCGGAGATCCCTGTTTATTGTCATTCACACCATTATCTCCGTAATCAAGCATTACGCTGGTATTTCCATCATTCAGCTTAAATGAATAGTTGTGAAGTATAACCAAAAAGTTGTTGGCATCAATTTTAGTATCATAATCCGTAATTCCTGTCCCAGGTACGCCGGTAAGGGTAAGTTTAAGATAATTGAACAATCCGCTGCTTTCCAGAGCCGGATCATACAACTGTAAAGCATTCTGTGAAGTTGCTAAAAAGCTACCTCCTGTCATGGTAGGTTCTCCCGGATTTCTCAAGTACAAAGAATTCGTATATGTTTTTCCATTAACATCAAGTGTTTCTGTAGGATTAGCTGTATTCACCCCTACTTTTCCTTTCTGGGCATTCAAAAATATCCCAAGGCACATGATTATTGTGATATAAATTTTTCTTTTCATAGTTTTTTTATTGAAGCCCTAAAGGCGTATTGGTTGATACTCCCGAATATCCCGGTGAAGCAGATGCTGAAACAGAACCGTTAAAAGTTCCCCAGTCTTTCACTAATGATTTTTCAAATACATTTAGAGTAAGTGTCCAGGTTCCATTGATGGAGGAAACAGTTCCAGCTCCTTTAAAAGCCAAATTAATAGCATGGTATTTTTTACCTCCACTGGTTACCTGTGTAATTTCAGTTGCATAGGAACCATACGATTTTGGGCTGGTGGTGGTATTCGCTGCTGAAACCGCTCCTGTAAAAACAGCACCTGTAATAGCCACCACATATTTACTCGCATCTAATCCTGTATTGAGATTCACCACTTCATCCTGTCTCACATTTTTCAATACAACATTATACATATTTACAGGTGCTACATTACGGAGCGATATATCCAGCAGCTTTACCTTACCTACCGGCGAAGAATCTTTTGATCGGGTAAGAAGAAGATAATTTCCTCCTGCCTTTGTATTTTCAGTATCTATTAAATAGGATTCTACTAATGTTTCCCCTTCAACGTCCAACGTTCCTTTAGGTGTTGTAGTATTGATTCCTACTTGTGCATTTATACTTAAAGCAGCAAAACCCGTGAAGAGTATTGCAATAATATTTTTCATATAGTTTATGTTTTTATTGAATTAATGGAGCTGTTGCAGCACCAGTAGCTGCCCCACTAAGGCTTTGTGTTGAATTAAAATCTTTGGCATACGATCTGTCAAACACCAATAAGTTCAGTGTCCAGACACCTGTAGGGAAAGAATTATCAGGGGCGAATCCCTGGTAATCTGCTTTAAGCTTCCATGTTCCTCCTGACGAGTAGGCAAAGATCTGAGGCATTGGAGTAAGCCAGTCAGCAGAATACGTTCTTGTAGGCTGTGTAAATCCAAAAGAAGAGATTACTACCAAAAACTTGCTGGAATTGATCTTTGTGTCAAATTGATTTACCCAATCTTTGTCTGTAGGATCACAGGTAATTTTGAACTGAATAAGATTAATAGGTGCCGGTGAGTTAGGTACAAAAGAATCATTGTACGCAGTAATTTTGTTTTCCGGTGCTGGAGACTTGATAATGAAAGTGTAATTCTCGTCCGCTTTCAATTTTTCCAGGGGTTGTTTAAAAACAATTCCTGATGTCTTCATTGTACCGTTCACGGTAAGCTCCTTTTCTGGCGTCGCAGTATTGATACCAACCTGCGCACTCACGAGCACAGATGTGCTCACCAGAGTGATCATCGAAATAATTTTTGTCATAGGGTTATGTGTTTATATAAAAAGCTTGTGTTTTTGAATAACTGATCCGAATTTTATATTTATTTAATAACATAAATTAACCATACCTCTGTTACCAGTGCATGAAATAAAAAATATATAAAATTTTATGGAATAGTTAACAGCTTGGTTGCAAGAAGTATGCCATCTGAAGGTGAATTAAGCAATTAAAAAAAACTCAATACTTAAAAAGAAAATATTATCACTAAATGGTGATAATTAAATTAAAGCAAAGTACACTATAGAAGTAACCAAGAGAGGTATGAAAATTGAAAATCAACAAAATAATATTAATAAACTTAAAAAAACTCTAACAACAGGGAAAAAATATAAAAACTAAGTTTCAATATTTCATTATGAATTAATAGTATTATAGAACTACTTAAAATTCATCACCAAAGAAAATTGAAAGAGAATATATATGAAAAAAGACCGCTTAAAAAGCAGTCTTTTTATATTTTATAAGTAATGTATTATACTTTTTCTACTTGCATGTAGCTTAATTCCATTGGAGTTTTTCTACCGAAGATCAATACAGAAACTTCAATTTTCTTTTTGTCTTCAAGAATCTTCTCAACTGTACCATTGAATCCGTTGAAAGGTCCGTCGATTACTTTAACGTTTTCACCTACTACATAAGGAATTTCAACATCGCTTGCAAATTCAGAAAGTTCATCCATTCTTCCAAGCATTCTGTTAACCTCTGATTTTCTCATTGGAACAGGATCTCCTCCTTTTGTTAAACTCAAGAAAGAAATAACTCCTGGGATATTTTTAATAACGTGAGGAATCTCTCCCATCAGGTCAGCTTCAATCATCAAGTAGCCAGGATAGTAAGGTCTCTCTTTAGGAACTTTTTTACCGTTTCTAATTTGGATCACCTTTTCCATAGGAATAACCACTTGAGTAACGTACTGCTCAAACCCTAGACGTTTGATTTCTGTCTCAATATAGTTTTTCACTTTATTTTCCTGTCCGCTGATTGCTTTCAGCACATACCATTTCAATTCGCTCATTATGGAAAATACTTAATTATTAATTGAACAAGTTGATTAGCATTCCTATTATGTTGCTGATTGCTTTTGAAAACAATTCATCAACTCCAAAGGTAAATAAAGCCAGAATAACTGTCGCAATAGTCACTACAATTGTAGAAGACTGAAGGTCAGCCCATTTTGGCCATTCAACTTTATGTCTGAATTCGTTATAAGAACCTTTTAAAAAATCGACAAATGAACTCATAATTTATATTTGCACGGGCACAAGGATTCGAACCCTGATCAACGGTTTTGGAGACCGGTATCCTACCATTGGACGATGCCCGTAGTTAAAAAAAGCTCCGTAAAGAGTGTTCCTTACGGAAGCTTTTTTATATTGTTTTAGATGTGGATTAGTCGATGATTTCAGTTACCTGACCTGCACCTACTGTTCTACCACCTTCTCTGATCGCGAATCTAAGACCCTCGTTAAGAGCGATTGGCTGAAGTAATTCAACAGTGATTGTTAAGTTATCACCAGGCATTACCATTTCTACACCTTCTGGTAAGAAGATCTCACCTGTAACGTCAGTAGTTCTAACGTAGAACTGAGGACGGTACTTGTTGTGGAATGGAGTGTGACGTCCACCTTCTTCTTTAGAAAGGATATAAACCTCAGCTTTGAATTTTTTGTGTGGCTTAACTGAATCTTTCTTAGCGATAACCATACCTCTCTTGATGTCAGTTTTTTCAATACCTCTCAACAATAGACCTACGTTATCACCAGCTTCACCTCTGTCTAGGATTTTTCTGAACATCTCAACTCCTGTAATAGTAGAAGTTAATTTTTCATCACCCATACCTACGATATCAACTGGATCACCAGTGTTGATAACACCAGCCTCGATTCTACCAGTTGCTACAGTACCTCTACCTGTAATAGAGAATACGTCTTCGATTGGCATCAAGAATGGCTTATCCTGATCTCTAACAGGCTGCTCGATCCATGTATCAACTGCATCCATTAATTCTTCAACAGTCTTAACCCACTTCTCGTCTCCGTTAAGAGCACCAAGAGCAGATCCTTGGATCACTGGAGAGTTATCTCCGTCATATTCGTAAGTAGATAATAAATCTCTAAGTTCAAGTTCAACAAGCTCTAAAAGCTCAGCATCATCCACCATATCAACTTTGTTCATGAAAACAACGATTCTTGGTACGTTTACCTGACGGCAAAGTAGGATGTGCTCTCTAGTTTGAGGCATTGGTCCATCAGTTGCAGCACATACTAAGATCGCTCCATCCATCTGAGCAGCACCAGTTACCATGTTCTTAACATAGTCGGCGTGACCTGGACAGTCAACGTGTGCATAGTGTCTGTTTTCAGTTTCGTACTCGATGTGAGCTGTATTAATAGTGATACCTCTTTCTTTTTCTTCTGGAGCAGAGTCAATAGCAGAGAAGTCTTTTTTCTCAGCAAGACCTTTGTTCGCTAATACACTACTGATAGCTGCAGTAAGTGTAGTTTTACCATGGTCAACGTGACCAATAGTACCAATGTTCAAGTGTGGTTTGTTACGATTAAACGTTTCCTTTGCCATGATTTAAAATTATTTATTTATTGTTTTTCAAATTTTCGGTGTGCAAATATAATGAATTTTTAAATACCAAAAACTTTTTATTAAAAAAACTTTCAATATTCTCATCCAGTGAAGGACAAACCTTATATTTAACGTATTGAGACTGCAAATTTACACATTTTTCCGAATAGAAAAAATCCTTAGAAACGTTTTATTAAAAATATAAACTATCTCGTTAATTATGAATAGGATATACAGAAAAAAAAAATATTGATCATTACCTGTATACATAAATCCTAGTGCAATATTTTCTCGTACATATAAAGATAACAACTAAAATTAATATTATGAGAAAACTATTACACATGTATTTAGCCTTGTTTGCTATTACAACATTATTTTCATGTGATCATTCAGATGAAAACACTATGTCAGAAAATATACCTCAAGGCCCGGATCTTATGGTGTATGGAATAACAGCAATGAACGAACTTGTTTATTTTAATGCCAACAACCCCAAAATGTTTACATCAAAAACAGCTGTAACCGGTGTTGCCTCAGGAGAAAAATTATTAAGTATAGACTTCAGACCTGCAACAGGGGAATTATATGCATTATCCAATGCCAGCAAATTATATATCATCAATACCTCCAATGCTTCGGCAAGACCGATAAGCTCAACAGCATTTACGCCTATGATCTCCGGAACAATAGCTTCTATTGATTTCAATCCTACCGTTGACAGAATTCGTCTGGTGAGTAATTCGGGACAAAATCTGCGTTTACATCCGGAAACCGGAGCTGTTGCTGTTACTGATATTCCTATTAATGGAACAGGAAGCGCTTCAATAACAGGATTAGCCTATACCAACAGTAAAGCAGGAGCTGCTACGACTATTTTATATGATATTGATCCGATGCTGGGAAAATTATATAAACAGGATCCACCCAACAATGGAACTTTGGTAGAGATTGGAAGTCTTGGCACTACTTATACAGGACAGGTTGCCTTCGACATCAAATATGATAACAGTACTGCTCTCTTGGCTTTCAATGATAAACTGCATATTCTGGATCTGAATAATGGAAAAGCAACTTCCATAGGATCTCTCCAGCAGGGAATAATCGATATTGCCATTCCTACAGAACCGGTAGCGTATGCCATTGACAATTCGAATAATCTTCAGATTTTCAACCCGAATAGTCCAATGCCTGTTTCCAAGACTGTAACAGGATTACAAAGTGGTGAAAATATTTTGGGAATAGATTTCCGTCCTGCCAACGGACAATTGTATGCTTTGGGCAGTTCAAGCAGAATTTATACAATTAACTTGGGAACAGGTGCTGCTACTGCTGTGGGGACCACTCCTTTTACCACTCTGCTTTCAGGAACTGATTTTGGATTTGACTTTAACCCAACTGTTGACAGAATAAGAGTAGTAAGCAATACTGGACAAAATCTCCGACTCAATCCAAACGATGGAACAATTGCTGCTGCAGATCTCGCATTAAATCCGGGAAGTCCAATGATAAGTGCAGCTGCCTATACCAACAATTTTGCAGGGGCTACTACAACAACCCTGTTTGTCATTGATCATAATACGGATAAATTATATCAGCAAAATC
The DNA here is from genome assembly GCF_002025665.1 of Chryseobacterium indologenes. Classification (GTDB taxonomy): domain Bacteria; phylum Bacteroidota; class Bacteroidia; order Flavobacteriales; family Weeksellaceae; genus Chryseobacterium; species Chryseobacterium metallicongregator. The sequence continues at coordinate 4,503,122 of NZ_CP018786.1, forward strand.
CACCCAATAACGGAACTCTAGTTGAGACAGGATCTTTAGGAATCAATATTACAAATGCTAATGGTTTTGATATTGGAAGTATGAGCCAGAAAGCCTACTTAATGGCATCGGTAGGTTCATCTACAAAAATTTATACTGTTAATACAACAACAGGAGCAGCTACTTCTGTTGCTGATTACCCCAATACTGTAAAAGCTTTTGCAGTGGGGTTAGGATTTTAAACTCATCCTTTTTTTATTTCAATAATGGAGAAGCGCGGAAAACAAAGTTTTCCGCGCTTCTAACTAATATATAAATGAAAGATTAATTAAATCTGACTGAGCTTTTTTGTTCTGTTGAAGATCCAGAAGATAATTGGGAAAATAAGCAGGGTAAGCACAGTGGCGGTAATCAGTCCTCCGATAATGACAATGGCCAATGGTTTCTGAGACTCCGATCCGATTCCTGTAGACAAGGCTGCCGGCATCAGTCCGATGGAAGCCATAAGCGCTGTCATAATGACGGGTCTTGTTCTGGATTTCACTCCATTTAAGATGGCGGTGTCTATATCCATTCCGTCTTTAACATTCTGATGAAACTCTGTGATGAGAATAACCCCGTTCTGAATACAAATTCCCAGAAGAGCAATCATCCCTACTCCGGCAGAAATTCCAAAATTAATTCCGGTAACATGCAAAGCAATAATTCCTCCAATCAAAGCAAAAGGTACGTTTGCTAATACCAGAAGAGAATCTTTCATATTCCCAAACAGAATAAACAACAGGAAGAAAATCATCAGAATACTCACGGGTACTACCTGTGCTAACCTGTGCGAGGCACGCTGCTGGTTTTCAAACTGCCCTGTCCATCCTACAGAATAACCATCAGGAAGGTCAATAGTTTCCACTTTTTTCTGGGCATCCGCAATGGTGCTTCCCAAATCTCTGTCACGAATGGAGAATTTAACTCCGATATATCGTTTGATATTATCTCTGTAAATAAATGCAGCTCCGTTATCTTTAACAATGGTACTTATTTCTTTTAACGGAATTTTTGCTCCATCCTGTGTAGGAACCATCAAAGCAGCAATATCATTTTCATTGGTTCTGTATTCCTGAGAATAACGAAGACGGATCGGGAATTTTCTTTCCCCGTCAAACATTTCAGAAGCTGTTTTTCCTCCAAATGCCATTTCCAGCACAGCTTGTGCATCCGCAGGCATTACTCCGTAAGCAGCCATTTTATCTCTATCTAAAACTACACTTACTTCAGGTTGGCCGATATTTTTAATAATTCCCGGGTCTTTTACTCCTTTCACATCTTTAATCTTCAGTAAGACTTCATGGGCTAATTTATCCAGAGTTTCCAGGTTATCACCATAGATTTTGATTCCGTTTTCAGCTTTAAAACCTGCTACAGCTTCTGCTACGTTATCCGAAATCGGCTGAGAATAGTTGAAGGTAATTCCCTGATAACTTCTAAGTTTTTTGTCTATTTCATTGATCAGTTCGTCATAAGTAATCTTACGTTTCCATTCTTCTCTTGGCTTAAGATTCACCGCAAACTGTACAAAACCAAATCCGTTGGGGTCGGTTCCGTCATTACTTCTTCCGGTCTGCGCAAGAACATCTGTTACTTCGGAGAAGCTCATAATATCCTTCTTTAAAAGGTCAGCAGTTTTCAAAGATTCTTTTAGTGATGAGCTCATCGGCATTTCTGCAGTGATCCATAATGAACCTTCATTCAACTGGGGTAAGAATTCTGTTCCTAAAAATTTACCGGAAAACAGAGTGACTGCCAGGAAAGAGATCGCCACGATCATACTCATTTTTTTGTGCCTGAATGTTAAATTAAAGCCTTTCAAAACGATTCTGTCCCAGAAATTAACAAATGGATTATTTTTTTCTCTTACATTTTTATTTAAAAGGATATGAGAAAGAACAGGAACTAATGTTAAGGTAAATATCAACGCTCCCATTAATGCAAATCCTAATGTAAATGCCAGAGGAGAGAACATTTTTCCTTCTACTTTCTGAAATGAGAAAATAGGAATCAGAGAGGTGATGATAATTAATTTCGAAAAGAAGATTGCTTTTCCTAATCCGGTTCCGGTCTGCTTGATCCAGCCTCCTTTTGCGAGTTTATTAAACTTCTCCATTCCGTACCGCTTCGCTTTATGATCGAGCATTACGAAGAGACCTTCCACCATGACGACGGCTCCGTCTATGATAATCCCGAAGTCTACAGCACCTAACGAAAGTAGATTGGCACTCATCCCGGCCAGTTTTAAACATAAAAAAGCAAATAGCAAGGACAGAGGAATGATGATGGAAACAATCAGGGTTGTTCTCCAGTCCGCCATAAAGATTAAAACGATTACCGTTACCAAGACAATTCCTTCAATAAGATTATGCATTACGGTATGTGTAGTAAAATCCATCAGATTGTCACGGTCATAGAAAGTGACCATTTTCACATCTTTCGGAAGTACTTTTTCGTTAAGTTCTTTAATCTTTGCTTTCACTCCTACCAGAACTTCCCTTGGATTTTCTCCTTTTCTCATCACAACGATTCCTTCTACTGTATCGTCATGATGATTCAAAGCAGCCTGTCCTACTCTAGGCATAGAGCTTTCATGAACTTCTGCTACATTTTTTACCAAAACAGGGTTTCCACTGTCATTCTGAATGGTAATATTTCCGATATCTGCTACAGATTTCACCAAACCAATCCCTCTTACCACATAGGCCTGACCATTTTTTTCAATAACATCACCTCCTACATTCAGGTTACTCTTTGTTACTGCATCATATACCTGAAGAGGTGTCAGATTGTATTTATCCAATGCTCTAGGATCAATACTGAGTTCAAAAACTTTATCCTGTCCTCCGAAAACGTTGATATCTGCTACACCGGGAACTCCTCTTAGAGCACGGTCTATCACCCAATTTTGCAGGGTAAGCAGTGTTCGGGAGTCTTTTGTTTTACTTTCCAGCGTATATCTGAAAATCTCACCGGTTGGCCCGTAGGGTGGCTGTACTTCAGGGTCTACCTCATCAGGAAGGCTAATGGTTCTTAACTGGTTATTGACCTGATTTCTGGCAAAAGTATCATCCACCCCGTCGTCAAACAGAATTTTAACAATGGAAAGTCCAAACATGGTCGTACTTCTCACACTTGTTTTTTTCTGAACCGGGCTCATCGCCAACTCGATGGGTGTCGTGACAAAACGTTCTACTTCTTCTGCACTACGTCCATTCCATTGGGTGATGATTACAATCTGGGTATTGGTTACATCCGGAAAAGCCTCAATAGGCATATTTTTGAAACTTATAAAACCGGAGATGGCTAAAATCGCTACCCAGATAAAGGTAAATGCTTTATTTTTTAATGAAAAAGCGATTATATTTTTTATGAATTTATTCATGATAGATACATTGATGACCTAAAAAAGCCGTTAAAGAAAAATGCAAACATTCTTAATGGTTTAATAAGACTAGCTGTTCAGCGAGCGGTATATCAGCAGCTGATTGTTGGTAATCACTTCTTCTCCTTCTTTAAGACCGTCTGCTATATAGGTGACATCACCCACCTGCTTTAATACTTTGATTTCTCTGATCTTTACATCTGTTCTGGATTTAAAAATCACCACAAAGTTTTTATTATCATCAAAAATCACAGCTTTGGACGGAACAGCTAACGTAGTATTGTTTTCAAGGCTGGAAACTTTTATCGTAGCTTTACTGTCCGGGATCAAAAGTCCGTTGGCGTTGTCCAATACTACTCTTGCCTGCATGGCGTTAGTCTGCGGATCAATTATCTTGAATATTTTGTCAATTTTTCCATCAAAAACTTTGTCCGGATAAGAAAGCGTGGAAACCTGAGCTCTCATTCCAAGGCTGATTTTATCAATATCGGATTCATTAACGTTCATAATCGCCCATACATTGGTAGTATTGGCCACATCAAAAATATTATCACTTCTGTCACTTCTCAGCTGCATATCTTTATTAATACTTTTCTGAACAATATAACCGCTGATAGGTGCTACCACACTGTATATATTTCCGGTCTTCACATTATAAACCGTACTTACCGCAGCAGCTCTCTGCAATTGGTCTTCAGCTTTTTGTAACTGACTTTTAGCTTCCAGAACATCTCTTTCTGTATTAAGCTTTCCTTCGTAGAGCTCTTTGGCAACACGGAGGTTATTTTTGGCCACTACAAGATCTGTTTTTGCATCGCTTACATCCTTTTGAATCTCTGCAAGCTCTGTACTTCTGATGGTTGCCAGTACCTGTCCTTTTTTCACATAGTCACCCAACTCTACATTGACACTCATCACATTTCCTCCCACTAAAGGATAAACATCTATGTAACTGTTTTTGTCTGCTGAGATTTTTCCGTAAAAGCTGTATTCATCTTCTATATTCTTTTTTTCAACTTTTGCCAGGGAAATAGAATTCAGCATCGTATTACTGAGTTCAAATCCTTTTTTTGCGTGAACATTTTTCTCTTCCTCTTTTTTAGAACAGGCCATTAATGAAAGGACCATCAATGCGGGGATAATATATGTTTTCATCATTTTAATAGAAGATTTTCGTTTGTACTAATTGATTAAGCTGTTCTGCAGACTGCATGATTTCATTTTTCATATCATAGAGCTGAAGAGCTGTCTCCCTGTAGCTGTCCATAAAGTCTGTAAATTCAATCAGACTGACATTTCCTTTTCTGAAATTGGTTAACATTCCGTTGTAAACAAGCTCCATATTCTGAAGGTCTGTCGTTTTCACATCCAGAAGTTGGTCGTATTGTACTTTCCAGGTTTTATAGGCAGACTGAACTTTAGTTTCCAGAGTCAGTTTTTGAAAGTCTGCATTTTTCTGATTCTGCTGAATGGCATAGTTTGCTTTTACTACATTTCCCTGATTGGCTTTCCATAGCGGTAAAGGAATTCCCAGGGTCAGATTCGCTTCGTTATTGAAGGTTCCTCCTGCCTGATCCCATGCAGCACCTACTGTAACGTCCGGTACATTCAATGATTTCTGCCACTGTGCATACAACTTACTGTTATCAATAAGTTTCAAATTATATCGGTAATCTGCATTATTTTCCAGGGCTTTGTTTTTCAGTTCTTCTTCATCACCGAAAGGCTGTGCCGCCAAAGCTTCTTTAGCTTCGGTTTCAGACATCGTAGGCTCTATTTCTTCGGTAACCCCTGTCAGAACTTTCAGATTCTGTTCAAAATCAAGGATATTTTTATTGATCTCCAGTTTATCATGATTCAGCTGGATTACAATACTCTGCAGCCTTACTGCGTCTTTAAGGGAAACATTTCCTTTTGCCGACTGTACACGATAGGCATTTAAAAGATCATTCATATAACCCAACTGCCTGTTGGTATTCTCAAGCTTTAGTTTTTCGTAATAAAGATTGAAATAGGTAGAACGGAGCTGAGATCTTAAATCTACCAGCAATTGTGAAAACTGAAGTTGAGCAAGCTCTTTATTGGACTTGGCAAAAGCAATTTCATTTTTCTTTTTACCACCCATGTAAATCAATTGAGTAATACCCGCTCCTTTAGAATGTCCTACATCAAAAAACTTTTTGTCTTGAGGATTATAAGCGTTGAATTGCCCGCTTAATTGTGGTAACTCCCAGATTTTAGCCTGCAGAATATCCGCATCAGCCATATTGATGTTGTATTGTTCGGCGAGCAGCTGGAGGTTGTTCTTCTGAAAAGCTTCTTCGCAATCCAAAAGAGACATCTGCTGTTGTGCCGCCATGAATGAGGAAACGGCGAGGCACAGCACTGCAATTCTGTTCATTATTTTTCTTTTTAAATTACAAAATTGCTTTGATGCTATTAAAAGAAACTTAAAGGACGCTTAAAAAAATATTAAAATAGGCTTGAACAGGCTGTTTCTACAACAACCCACAACGTGAAACCAGTTGATTTTTCTCCAACTATTGAATTTTTATTAAAAAATTTAATCAGAAGTTTAACAAAAAGCAAACTGTTTTCGTATCAGTTGCTTTTCATTTTATTTTTTAAAAAATAGTGTAAACTTATTCATATACTCTTCAGGTGAAGAGTATATAATATCTGCATCATGATATTCCAGAATCCTTTTGACAATTCTAAGACCTAATCCTGACCCTGCTATATTCTGTGCATTATTTCCTCTCGTGAAAGCTTCAAACAGTTTAGTCTGTTCATCTTCTGAAATAGTATTACCATGGGAAATAACTTCTATGGAAAGATTATCATTGGTTTCAGTAATCAGAACATTCACTTCTGTATTATCTGAGTACACCGCTGCATTTTTAAACAAGTTGATAAATACAATTACCATTAGCGACTGAATTCCTTTTATAGTCAGAAAAGCATTTTCAGAACTTTCTTCATTAATCAGAAAATCCAGCTTAAGTTGTGGATAGCTTTTCTCCACTGCTTCAAAAGCTTCAAAAATAACTTCATCGATTCTTACTTCCTCATAGATGCTCTGGATATTTTCTTTATCGAATTTTGTCAGCAGTAAAAGGGAATTTGTCAGATCAGACAGCTGGTATACATCCCTCTGAATTTGCTTTAAAGATGATAGTGTTTCCGGAGAATGCTCTTCAAACTTAATAAGGTTTTCCAGCTGAAACGCCATTCTTGTAATAGGAGTTCTGATCTCATGCGAAGCACTGGCAGTAAAATCTTTTTGTGACTGAAATACATCATCCAGCCTTCCAATCATGGTATTAAAAGATTTGGCAAGAACACTTACTTCATCATTGGATTGTTCTACCGGAATCTGTGTGGTGAGTTTATGAGCCGTAACTTCAGAGATTTCTTTGTTCAGGTCTTCCAGAGGACGGAGGAACTTTTCCACAAAATAATAGCTGAAGAAACCAATAAGCATGGTGCTCATCACATAAGCTGTAATCAAAAGATATTTAAGATACCCCAATTTGGATTTCCCATTGGTATCAAAAGCACTTGTAAGGATATAATAATTTTCACCGTTGATATTCCTAAGTGCTGCATAGATTTCCGGAACAGTTTTTTCTGTATAGATAATCTTCTTTTTATCCAGCTCCTTAAGCATCGCACTATCCCAAATGACATTTCGGTCTTTAATTGTACTGTAGATCAATTCTTTTTTTTCATTGAAAATTAAAATCTTTTCATTCAAAAGAATGTTATCTGAATTTTCATTAAAAAAAACGGGGGCTTCCTCTTCAAAGTCTTTGGATTTTGAGATGAAATGAGAAGTAAACTCAAGTCTCTGCCTGAATCTTTCTTTAAACTCGTCTCTTCTGAAATCATTAAAGGACAAATAAATGACCGCCATCACCATTCCAAATAATAATGAAAAGGCAATACTTATCGTTAAAGCAATCTTTCTTTTTAAAGACATTTATAATGGGCTTAGATAGTATCCGAAACCGGAACGGGTGTGGATCAGTTTTATTTTAAAATCTTTATCGATCTTCTTCCTCAGGAAATTGATATAAACTTCTACGGTGTTAGTATTCGTGTTAAAATTATGTTCCCACACATGTTCTGTGATCTGTTGCTTGGAAACGGTTCTTCCTTGTGCTTCTGCAAGATAAACCAGAAGTTGGAATTCTTTTAATGTAAGAGCTATTTCATTACCTCCACGATAGACTTTCTGTTCGGTTTTATTGATAATAAGGTCATCAATTCTTAAAATATCCTGATCAGAACTATCAGAAGGCGCTTTTCTCCTTAGCAATGAATTGATTCTTAGCAGAAGTTCCTCAAACTGGAATGGCTTTACAAGATAATCATCAGCCAGCCTGGTGAAGGCATCTTTTTTATCAGAGATATCTCCATAGGCAGAGATAATAATGATCGGAGTATTTTTGTCAAAAGAACGGATCGTTTGACAGACATCCAGTCCATTTATTTTAGGAACATTAATGTCTAGTAAGTACAGATCATAAGTACTATTTTTTATCTGACGAAGAAAAGTCTCTCCGTCATAGATCTTATCACAGTTAAAATTATTTGATTCTAAAAATCTGCACAATTCTGCAGACAGAATGAGATCATCTTCCAATAAAAGAATATTCATCAAAAATTTATTTTACACGAATTTAAAGAAAATTTTATGATTGTGATTCTAAAGGTGAGGGAAAAGTTTTCATGATAGCACTATCAGCAAGAAACGCATCTAAAACAAGATTGAAGAAGGAAATAATTTTAGGATTTATCTAAGCAGATGTTTAACTGTAAAATGATCAGATAATAAAATTAAATTCTTTTGGGCATAAAAAAATCCCGAAGAAATTCGGGAAAATCAAGAGCCAACTACGGGACTTGAACCCGTGACCTCTTCCTTACCAAGGAAGCACTCTACCGCTGAGCTAAGTCGGCATCAACTAAAAAAATCACACTAAGTAGCATGATTTTTTGTTGAGCGGAAGACGGGGGTCGAACCCGCGACATTCAGCTTGGAAGGCTGACGCTCTACCAACTGAGCTACTTCCGCAATTTTGTTTCCAAAATTATTGGTAAACGCTGTGCAAAACTAAGAAAATTTATTTAATCTTGCAAGTTTTTTTATAATATAAAATGTGGGGAGAGCAGGATTCGAACCTACGAAGCCGAAGCAACTGAGTTACAGTCAGTCCCATTTAGCCACTCTGGAATCTCCCCAGATATTTTATATTAAAATGAGCCTCCAGAGGGATTCGAACCCACGACCCCGAGATTACAAATCACGTGCTCTGGCCAACTGAGCTATGGAGGCATTTTAATAAAAGACTGAAACTGATCGAGAAACTCTACTCTACACATTTCAGTGTTAAAAAAAATCACTTTTATGGTGTGACTTTTTTGAGCGGAAGACGGGGGTCGAACCCGCGACATTCAGCTTGGAAGGCTGACGCTCTACCAACTGAGCTACTTCCGCAATTTTGTTTCCAAAACTATTGGTAAACGCTGTGCAAAACTAAGAAAACTTATTTAATCTTGCAAGTTTTTTTTATAAAAATATAAAGTGGGGAGAGCAGGATTCGAACCTACGAAGCCGAAGCAACTGAGTTACAGTCAGTCCCATTTAGCCACTCTGGAATCTCCCCAAAAGTTTATATTTTATGAGCCTCCAGAGGGATTCGAACCCACGACCCCGAGATTACAAATCACGTGCTCTGGCCAACTGAGCTATGGAGGCAAATATAAAAAAGAATTCAAAAGATCGCTGTTCCTTTTTTGCGAGTGCAAATATAGAACGGATTTTTTGAATTCTCAAATATTTTATAAACTTTTTTTAACTTTTTTTTCTATGCCATTTCTTTTTTCTTGATTAATAGCTTTTTAGCAGTATCAACACAAAGGTCCAAACTTTCTTCAAAACTTGTAGATGTCTTCTTTACTACGATATCGTCTCCCGGAACCGCCAAAATAATCTCGGCTGTTTTATTTGCTTTATCAGCATTATTTTCTACTTTCAAAAATACCTTACACTCCTGAATTTTGTCATAGAAGGTATCCAATTTGCTAACTTTTTTGTCGATGTGTGACTCTAGTGGTTCGTGTGGTGTTAAACCGATTGATTGAACTGAAATCTTCATAATTCTTCTTTTTTTGATGCTCGAGGGTGAGCCTGATTAAACACTTTTTTCAATTGTTCAATATTAGCATTCGTATAGACTTGAGTACTGGCAAGACTGGAATGCCCTAATATTTTTTTCACTTTGGAGATCTCCGCCCCATTATCCAAAACGTGAGTAGCAAAGCTATGCCGAAGGATGTGAGGACTTTTTTTTTCTTTCGTTGTTATAAGACTAAGGTACTTATTAACTACCACATAAACAAATTTTTCGTTGAGTTTTTTCCCCTTCTTATTGACAAAAAAATATGATTTAAATTCTGTCTGCGGATTTCTTATTTCAAGATAACTTTTAAGAAGTCCGGACAGTTCATTGGAAATAGGAATTACCCTTTCTTTATTCCCCTTTCCTATTACTTTTAATTCATTTTCATATAAGTCAACATTCTCAAATATCAGGCCACAAAGTTCCGCTTTACGCATTCCTGTCTGATAAAGAACTTCCATAATGCATTTTTCAAGTACATCATGTGCCTGTTCGAAAATCCTTTCATTAAGGTCTTCCATTTCCTCTTTAGATATAGGAATCTGTTTTTCAGGGTAAAACTTCAGGGAAGAGATCCCTTCGGTGGGAGAAACTGTAATCTCCCCTATTTTTAAAAGAAAAAGATAAAAACTGCGGAGAGAAGATAATTTTCTGTTGATACTTCTTTTTGAAATCTCATTTTCACTCAGTTCAACAATAAAGTTTCGGATAATCTTTTTGTCCGCCTTGGCTAAATTGTCGGAAGATTCTGTTCGGAGGAAGAAATGGGAAAAGTCTTCAAGATCTTTTTTGTAGCTTGTGATGGTATGAGGAGAATATCTTTTTTCGAATTGTAAGTATTCTAAAAACTTTTCCAGCATCATAGGTATAAAAATAAAAATTCACTCCTCAAATATAAGAATTTAAGAAGTGAATTAATATATGGTTAAGAAAAAATCTTAAGCCTGCTCTTCTTTGCTAAGCGCTCTTTGTTTGTAAGCCGCTTTTAGTCTAGCTTGTCTCAAAGTTACAGAAGGCTTAATAAACTGTTGTCTAGATCTTAATTGACGAACAGTTCCTGTTTTATCAAATTTTCTCTTGTATTTTTTTAAAGCTCTGTCGATGGATTCACCATCTTTTACTGGAATTATTAACATATTTTACATCTCATTTTGGATTGCAAAACTAGACAATTTTTATGAGAACACAAAATATATTGCAACAAACAATCACTACTCCAGCTTAAGACTGTTTAAAAACCTCGTATTAAAGGCGGTTGACAAACAATAATATTTTATCCACAATAACTAGATATTCAATTCTTAATAGCTTCAGGTTACTCATTTTCTTTCCTAATTTCTATTAAAAACATCTACATTAATGAAATGTAAACAAAAAGCATTATCTTTGCATTCACTTTATTCATGGGGTTGACTGGTTTCGACAGCAAGACCAATGGGTAAGTAAGCATGCAGAGAACCGTAGCGCGATCTCTATAATCCCTTGCTACAAAATTTTAACTGGCAACGAAGAGTTCGCTCTTGCAGCTTAATATCGAAGTATAGTAGATCAAGCGTTTTCCCGAAGATTTCAGTAGGGAAGCAAGATATTCCACAAATGCTCTGTTCTGCGGCGTTTGATCCTGGGATATAGGAATGCGGAAATAAGGCTTTAGAAGCTTTGACTAAAGCTCGAAAAATTCAGAAGATAAGCTGGTAGTTGGGTGTCTATCCTCTGCTTCCAGTCGAAAATCAATGGTAGAATAAGCATGTAGAAAGCTTATGTATTGCTTGTTTGGACGAGGGTTCGAATCCCTCCAACTCCACTTTTAAAACTAAAGAGAATTTGTAAATTATTGAATTTTAAATAATTACATTTTCTCTTTTTTGTTTTTGTACCCAAAGTTGTACCCGAATTTTTTAAATGTACTTTTTAAATCTGTTTGAATTTAATAAAACCTATTTGAATTTTAAAACATACAAAGGGCTATTGTATAACACTACAAATATACTACGATTTAAAATAATGTCCGTTACTTTCAAAATAATCATACATCAAACTTTTTGCTGTAGCTTCCCAATCAATATAAATATAATTTGGTAGGCTTTCAGGAATATTTTCTTCTAAGATATATTGAGCAAATGTTTCATCGTCTGAGAACTCACCCATATAATAGTTTATCACACCGTTATAAATGCTTTGAAAATCCATTTTTCCAATACAATCAAGGTAAGCCTCGAAAATTTCAAGATCATAGCCAGAATAGTTTATTTGCTCTGCTATTTCAAATATCTCATTAGATAAATAACTTTCTTCGATTAATCCTAACTTTTCAAATAAAGAACAGTTTTCATAATCTTGGAGCATGAACTCTGGGTCGTGCTCGTCTTGGTGAAGTTCTTTCATTGCTTCTAATAGTTCGTCATAATCTGAATAATCCGAAAGATTGAGCCATCTCCCAAATAATGAGCTTTCATTATACTTTTTGTAGGTTCCTACGTAGATACTAGCAGTATCAAGACAATTTTGTAAATTTGTCATGTCGATAATTTTTAGTGTAATTAAAATTTATTGATGTTGCCTATCGTGTTCGTAGCACTTTAGGCATTTTTTATATATTATTGTGAGAATCTATATAGAAAAAAGAACTTGAAATAGTTCTTAGATATATTAATAAAGTCAACATTCATGCCAATTGACAGAGATTTTAACTTTAAAATTAAAGTTTTTAAAATATTTTTAAACTAAGACCGCCACTAACAAAAACTGTCAAAAAAATATCAATAAAAATATATCTTAAAGACTATAACTATTAGAAAATGTAAGTGGAAAATAAAAACAGATCCACAAAAACCAAATAAAACAAAACTTACTGTTGAAAAAAGGTCTGATAGTTGGTAGGGGGAGATAAAATTTCTTTGACTTGGTGACGGGGGTATTGACATAGAAGGTATAATCTATTCACTCAAAATATTTTACTGGTATTAAATTTTTATAAATTCTACTATAAAGGATTATTTGATTTTTTGAGTGAGCTTTGATGGGGGTATTTTTGTAGGCAGGGATTCACCATTGTATTTTTTCACCCAAATAAAAATAGAATATAATTTTAACTGATCAATTCATCTTAAAAAATCTATTTAAAATAATTGTTTAAGCAATATTTTAGCAAACCGCAAGAAGATTAGGTTGCATCATATATTTGTTTCCAATAAAAAAAATATAATATGTCAATAAAAAGAAACAAAGCTAGAAAATCTAAGTTAGATTTAGTTGCATCCATGATTGAGGGAAGAAACATTAAGTGGTCACATAGAAATGCTGGTAATTATTTCATATTTGAGATACATGATATAGAAATCCATGTTTCACACGATGAAATCAAAATGATTAAAGATGGGAAAGTAATTTCATATTTTGATGATCGTTTTGATAATGTTTTAGACAAATTAGAAAAGCCTCTTAATTGAGGCTCTACTATTTGATTTAATTGATTCAGAATAAAACTTTATTAAACGAGATTATTTATTATTTCCATTCCAGTATACTCGAAGAATTCTACATTATCTTCAGTAGAAATTTGAAAGGTCAATGTTAGATTTTCACTAATAAATTCCTCTTTTAGCTCAATCTCTCCAATTCTTCTATAAGTTTTTGGTAGTATGGGTATTCTTTCAGTATTAACTGTAAAGGTTTCTGCTCCAAGTGCTATTTCTCTTTCTATAACATTAGAAAAAGGTATTTGAAAATCCTTATCATTTGGCGTTTTGGGTTTTATAATAAATTTTGATGATTCCTTTTTACCACTCACGAAACAATCAAGATATTGTATTATTTTGTTCCCTGTATTTTCAACATAAATTCCTACTACAATTTTTTGCGTTAACATTTTTAACAAGAGTTTCTTTGGAGTATTAGCTTTAAATACTAAATTAACCTGCGTTCTAGATGTTCGGTTAATAATATCTTTTATCTCCCAATCATCCATTGCAATAGATTGAAAATTGTATCTTCTGTAATATCTTTTATCACTCATTTGATGTGCTGTATTACCTTTGGGAATTTCAACTACATAAACGAGTTTATTTTTATCTTTTTCTTCTACTTGAATAGGGGTTATAACAACATTGTGAATCTTAGGTGAAATAGTACTATTAATAATTTGCTCTAACCATTCTTTTGTATATTCATTGCCATTAATTGGATCGATTCTTTCAGGGAGGTGTTTTTTATTAAGATCATCAAATTCTTTTATACCATAAATTATTACTCCTCCATCGGAATTTGCAAAAGCACTTACATCTTTAGAGATTTCATTTTTTTTATCATTCTTTTTTGAAATTGAGCCAGAAGCTTTGTAGTCAAGATGTAAATTTTCTTCAACTCCTTCTTTTATAAAAGTATTCAGCTTATCTAATGTCCACATAATTTTACAATACTAATATTAAATTTTATAAATAACAACTATTATAAATTCCTCAAAATATTTAATAATATGAATTACATTTTTGTGAGTAATAAACCTATTTTTTCAGTTCCTTCGTTAATATCTAAAAGTAATGTAAATTGACCTTTGTTCCAGAATCTACCATTCCACTCCAATCTTTTAAGTTCTTTTCTTTCAATATCCCAGTTAAATTCTCCATTTCCATTATCATCTACACCGAAAATTTTATAGCAATTATTTACAATTATCTCAGTTTCCCTATAAAAATTAAAAAAAGAGTAATTTGACCTTTGTTTGTATAAATAAATATAAGTAATATTATCTTCAAGCATTTGGTCTATTTTATTAAAATACCCCAGATAAATATGATTGGGTTTTATTTCTATGGTAACACGATTATATTTAAGTGATTTTTTTGTATTGGTTATAATTGCATTTTCTAAATCATTAGTCAAGAGAGAAATAAAATTAAAATAACTTTTTTCTGAACTGTCAATTACAAATGAGAATGAACTAATAAATTCATCAATATGCAATACAGCGGTATCGATTCCCAATAATTTATAAAGAGCTTTGGTTTTCTTTAAAAAGCCATTATCGTCTGAAACAACATAATCACAGTATGCGCCATAAAAACTATGTAAGCCATCGTTGAGGACATTTCTATATTTTACTGATTTGGAGGGCTCTTTGCTAATACCAAGTATATCTAGAGAAAAGTATGCATTATTAAAAAAATCATATCTGGAAACTTCTTTATCTCCATTCGGATTTAAATTATTATTTACAAATTCAACAAAACTCTTCTTCAAAACGGAATTTTTCATGTCATCATTAAAATCTAAGCTATTATAATCTAATGTGAATTTTCCATTATTGATATATTTATCAGTTATATTTCTTAATCCCTTGTATACACTTTTATCTTCTTCCATTAATTTATGTGTTTCTAAAAATTTTTGAGCCATTTCAAAAACATTCATCGGCTCTGAATTAAAAGGGACTATTTTTTTTAAGGGTTCTGATAATTCCTCAGATACTTCATCAAGTTTCATAAAATTGAAATCAAATTTGAAATTTTGCAAAAAATTCTTTGTTGTTTCAAACTGCTCAATTTGATCCTTACTTAAAAGACTGTAATCAATATCATCAAAAATAGTTGTAAAATCTATAATTTCTTCTTTAGTATTTTCAATCTCCGTAAATGCAGTTATTGGTTTAGCAAGATAACAGAATGCATCTTTACTAGAAGAATCATACTGAAGATAGTTATCATCAACAATCTTTTCCATGAACTCAAGTTCTTCATATTTTATGTCAGTTTTGTCATTTTTTAAATCCTGTAAATGAGCATGAGAATAACAATAAATATGATTGCTTTTTGAGCTTACTATTTTTTGTAACAAATTAATATATGGTACTTTTTCTCCTTTGAATAAATGACTGAAAATTTGTTTATCTAGATAAATTCTCATTTTTGTATTACATTTCTGTTATTTAGATATATGTGTTTATTGACAGGGCTTAAAAATATTATTTAGACAATCTTGTATCCTCATATTTTGATCGTTCAGTTTTCAGAGACACCAACCAATCTAAATACATTTCTTCTGGCATACTGCGATACCCTATTTTGTGAATATAGGTGTATTCTTTATTCATTGTATCAAACAATTCTTTAGCCTTTGGACTTGATAATGTAGCCTGAATATCTTTTGTATTCTGCTCTTTCATGAGTTTTTGGAATTGCTTTGTATGAGTTTCAGCTTGTAACAACAAAGCATTTGGCAAATAAGGATAAATTTGTATTGCTCTTTCAGCACATTTTAAAGCAAAACTTCCGTCATTCCCTGGGTAACTTCTATTGTATGCATTGCCTAAATCCGCCAGTAGTAGTGCAAGGCTTTCTTTGTTATTCAAGGCTTTCATAAACACACCATTTTTAATGGCATCCAAATGAATGAAGCCAGAAGCAGACAACCATGCATCAATTGGAAAAATACCGCTTGTAAGCTCTGTATTGTACCAACCAATAGATTTTATATTATGTTTGATATAAACATGGTTTGGAGCAAGGGCTAAATTGGCATCAACTCCCAATTCTTCTGCTAAAATCTTATAAAGATATGGCATCGAGTTACAGTTCCCTTTTTGAGTATCTAACAATTTTGATACAAAAAGATTTGATAGTTCTTTGTGTCCAAACACATCTTCAAAATCATAAGTGAATGGTTTGAGCTTTAATGTATCTTTTCCAAAAATAACAGGAGTAGACTGGCACATTACCGTATAAACAGCGGCATATTTACTTACCTTTTCTGTATCCTTTTCGTTGTAATTTAATTTTCTATTGACAATAAGTTTTTTGCAAAAGTTTGCTAGAAAACCAATTTTTCTATTTAAGTCCTCTGAATCTAATTTTCCTTGGTAATATGCATTTTCAACACTGATAACAGCCTCTTTAAAGCTATATGACTGTTTATCATTCAGCATATTGTCAATAGTTTGATAGGCGTCAGAATAAAAATGATTATTTTGGCTCTTTACAAATCCGAAGAACAGTAAAGTCAAAATTAAAAAAAATCTTTTCATCAGTTTTAGTTTTCTTTCTTAGAATTAATAGTATCGGTTTTAGATTTTTCTTTTTGGGAGTTTAATTTAAGATTATTGTTTTTAGACCTATCCTTGTCATTACTCCAAGATTCAACCTTAACTTTGTCTTTTTCGTGTTTTTTATTGTATTCTTCAACTCGCCTATTCCATGTATTTACTTGGTTCTTTTCCTTGAATAAATAAAAATTCCAGTAAATAAATCCCCAATATATAGCATAGGCTATTAATAAAATGGAACAGATTATTATAATTATTCGTTTGATTTTCTTATTCAGTAGCATTTTTAATTGGTGTTTGTCGTGGAAATAAATTTCTATATCTGCTTAATGAATGTCCATTTGTTATTGACCTTATATCAGCTTTAGTATCATTTTTATTAAATCTTTTAGCACCATTAACTGTATCCATTAAATTAAAGCCAATACCTCTCATATGATTTCCCCATATAAAATTCCCTGCATCCATGTGGTTATACGCTTGATAACCGTCACCTTGAAAGATGTATAACGGTCCTTTATCTTTTAAAATTTCAGTTTCAGGATTCCATGTAGTACCTTCACCTTGTTGCAAAAGAAAATCAGATAAATTATACATTGAGGGATCCATTTTACCTCCTAATGTTGATTCCCAAGTAGCAAAAACATATCTGCCGACAGCTCCTCTTTTATAAATATCTGAATCACCCTCAAAGAAAGACATCCAATCATTAGTTATTGAAAATACAAATTGATGATTTTTAAAATCATCCCCAAGTTTATTCATATTATATTTGATAGCTGCCACATCTGTTTTAGGATCATTAAATTGGTAAACGGTTTGTTGTTTCGTTTTGGAATTTTCTATTACTAATTGATCTGGTTTATCATTTTCATCTACTCTTACAAATTTTCCTTCTTCATTAAAGACATAATCATCTTCTAGCATACCAGTAGGATCTGCAAATCTAACAGGATTGTTGAAACCATACCTATAAGGTGTCCAGTCAGGATGTTCCTCGCTCAATGGATCAGGAGACATCCAACGCCCATGAGTGTCACCAATAGGCTGTGCATCAGGATCGGATAAATCGATTTCCCTTACTTCAATTATATTCCCTCTTTTTGTGTTATATCGTACAGAACCTATTACTACAATACTATCCGTATCGTGAAATTCCAAATACTTACCTTTGCTGAGAGTTGTAATCTTTGGATAAACACCATATTTAGCAAAAGGGTTTCCAATAGCAATATTCTTTCTTCGTCTTTCTGCTTCCTGTGGTGTCAATGAATCTTTAGTTTTTAACACTTCATCCATATAGGGACGGTTTCTTTCTTCTTTTGTCAGCTTGACAGGATTTATCCATTTTTTTTCTGTCTTAGACTTCTGTGTGGTTTGGGTTTTTTTCTTGATTTGAGCCTGTGTAAAGCCTGTTATTACTGCAAAAGCAATCAATAATATTCTTTTCATAGTCATTTGGTTTTATGATTGTTAAAATTATTAATTTTTTATAGTTTATTCGGATCAATTGGAATATATCTCGGTTTTTGTTCCTGCTTTTTCTTTTCCTGTGCTTTTTTAACAGCTTCTTGTTCCTGTCTTTCTTTTTGTTTTTGAAGCTGGAATGAGCGCATTCTTTCTGTCAATGCTTCGCTTTCCTGCTTATTCTTTTCGGTTTTCAGGCTTCCGAGCCATGATTCATAAGCAGATGCAGGCATTTCGGCATATCCTAAATTATCAATAGTATTAAACTGCTCGTTGATTTGATTTAATTGTTCAACAGCCTTTGGAAAATAACCGATTCTCTGTAAATCTCTTTTGTCTTCGGGATTAATCCCCAGTTTTTTCATCACATTGGTAAATCTTACCTGACTTACATTTGCTTTCTCCATATTCGGTGCTATTCCGTTAGGGTAAAGTTCCAATGCTTTGTCGATAACTTTGTTTACAAATTCATCATATCCAAACTTACTTACATATCCCCTCGCCAAATCAAAATAAGCCATTCCTAACAGCTCCTTTTTGGTAAGGTTTTCCAAATAGATTTTATTTTGTAAGGCTTCTGATTTGATATACCCTGATTCCAAAAATGCATTATCAGTAGGAAACATTCCATTAGTAAGTTCCATATTTCTCATGGTTCCTTCATCATCCACAAATCGAATATAAGAGTGATTGGGAGCTAATGATAAATAAGATTCTGTATTCATTGCTTCTGCTAACATCAGATAATACAGAGGCATTGAATGGCATTGTCCTGAACCCGTTTTAAGAAGTTTAGAAACAAACATTTTGGAATAGTCTTTTTGTCCCATATAGTCCTTAAAATCGTATTCAAAGGCTTTATGAGTTGTTCCGTTCAATTTTATATCCTTAGAAAAATACTCGAATAGCATCAGGTTTTTAGAAACATTGCTTTCCGTATCTTGTTTCCTTTCCTTCATTTTCTGCAACAGTTGTTTTGCTGTTCTTTGTATTCCTGCTTTGAATTTGTTTACATCCTGCTTGTTGTCATAAAAAGCATTTTCTACGGTGAAATTGACATCTGCTAGAGAGTAATTTTCAGAATCTATTGTTGTGAGCTTGTCAAAAGCATCGTAATAGGCTTTTGTTCCTGTTTTTCCTGATAGTGTAGGAAGTTCGTAAGACATATTTCTACCATTGTCTACCCACTGCCGGAATTGCATTTCCTGAACCTCTGCCATATCTTGCCCTATACCTCGCATTACAGCATCATTTTGTGATCTCACCTGTGATTCATAAACATTATGTTGTTGAGTTGTATTTGAGGATTTTTGATATGCACTCGGCATGGAGGAAGCATAATTTCTTTGGAAACTTCTGCTATTTGTTGGATTGCCATAGTTATTAGCGGAATAATTACCCAACCCACTTGCTTGTGGAGTAGGAAAGTTCGGAATTTGGCCAAAACTTATTATACCTGTAAGTAATAAGGGAAAAATATATATTTTTCTCATCTTGAATATTAATATTTTGTGTGTTTTGTGTTTCCTGCAATTTACATTTTTTCTACAAGTGATGAAAATAACATTCTGTATAAGTTTTTGACAAATATATTTCAGCATCACGTCAAAACTTGACGTGTTTTATTTTAAAAGTTGGGTTTTTAATAATTCCTCTAAGGGACTTTGAGGTTTGCTCGTAATGACAGTTTTTAGGTTTCTTTCAGACAGTTCAGCAAACTCGACTGTCTTTAGTATAGAAAATGCAACGTCTTTTAATCCTAACTTTCGGAGTGCTATCCGAATTTCTTTATCCGTAGGGAAAAGACTGTCATTTTGTTTTAAATGGATTTTGTGATTTTTCATGTTGTGGATTTAAAATATTGAACTTTTAATATTTGATAAACATTTTTGATAATTTTTTCTACCTCAATTTTCGGTAGGTTGGCTGATTTAGAATATTCGTTTGACTGATCTAATGAAATTTCCTGGTACGTTCTCAAAAGAGTTTGTATTGTTATGCCTCGGTCTTCCAGAATCCCTCTTATTTCCATTTCTCTTAAATCTGAAACAAGCGTTTGTTTTGCTGATTCGATTAGGGTTTCTTTCAACAATTCCTCCCTTTGACTGTACGAAAGTTGATTTTCTTTTGTTTCTGGAGCGACTGGAGTATTAAATTTTACTTTAGCTTTATTCTTTGAAGTAAGCCATATAAAAAACAATATCACACCGAGCATTAGAAACAGCATTGTCAAAATATTTATTAACCTGTCGATATCAAAACTGTTCTGATTTTTTGAATTTTGATATACTGAAACATTAGGCTTTTGTTCTATTGGCTTTACAGTTTGGGAGGCAGGGGCTTCATAAGCAATAGGAATTTTATTCGGAAACATTTCATCAATGACCTCTTGAACTTTGTCGGGTTCTTTTTCTATTGGGATTTTTTTCACCTGTTTGACAGTTTCTTTTATTTCAGGTCTAATATCCTCTGATATAGAAGGTTCTTTAATCTTTTTTGTCCAATCAGGGTAAAAACTTTGATCCTGTTGTTTAGGGACTTCGGGTGGGGGTGTATATTGATAAGCATTGGGATTGTAGCCATCAGCTTTAATTTGTTCATCTAATGTAACTGTCCCTGATTGTGCGTTGAATATAAGAATACTTCCTAATAGTATTAAAAAAGTTAAATTCTTTTTCATACAGATGGGTTTATGGGTTATTTTGAAGCTGTATCAAAGGGATTTTCAGAAGCTCCCATAAAAACCGTCCCCATTCTTTTGTACTTCATTGGCTTTCCTGCAACACAAACCAAATACATCCCATTTCCCTTTTGTTCTGATATTCTTAAAAAGATTACATCCTTCTCGTTACAATCATTTTCTACAGCAATATGTTTTCTCAAATCTTCAATAGTGGCATCACCTCGCTTTAACCAAGACTGAATTTTTTTGTCTGGTTTTGGTTCCTGATAGTCTTTAGGCAGATCACATTTACTGTTTTGTTCTGTTTGTTGTGCAAAAAATAGTGTTGGTAAGATTAAACCAATTGTGAATAATAGTTTTTTCATACGTGAAATACTTTAAATTCACCCAGTCCCAAAGTGAAAGGTTAGTTAAAAACAGAAAGCGTGGAACTAAGCCTTATAAGTCTCAGGCATCGCCAAACGCCCCACCTCAATAAGTTTAGCCCACGCCGTAACGTGAGCATTAACCTATTATTCTTTTGAGGTGTGTTTCTTAAATTTGGCGATTTTGAGACACTCAAATAATAGCTAACGCTTTATTTTTTCGATAAAATTTGA
The DNA here is from genome assembly GCF_002025665.1 of Chryseobacterium indologenes. Classification (GTDB taxonomy): domain Bacteria; phylum Bacteroidota; class Bacteroidia; order Flavobacteriales; family Weeksellaceae; genus Chryseobacterium; species Chryseobacterium metallicongregator. The sequence goes on from NZ_CP018786.1 coordinate 4,524,501, forward strand.
ATTACAAAGATATTAATTTTTGTAATCTGTGCTTAATAAGCAAAAATTGTTCCTAAAATAAACTATTCATTATTCTTTTTTTTGTTTTAAAACTTCCAAAATAGGTACATCAATTATATCATTAGGTATAATAGGATTATCATCACTCATAATTGCAGCCCTTTCAAAATCATTAACCCCAATTTCCCATGCATTAATAATATTAAGTTCCGTCTTTAAAATACCTAATTCTGGGAAAGGTGTCATGTTAAGATCATTATCAACATGAGCTGGGACAAGAAGGTATTTTTTAAATCTTTCATAACCTGTAATCAACTTATCAATATTATCGCTATTATCAGGTGTCATTTTATGGAATTTTGAAGACTGAAAAATAAACTCCCCATCTTTAAACTCTTTTTTATCAATTTTTTTACTGATTAATACCTTATACCAATAAGGGTTTTCTTTATTTATACCCTTAATTATGGTTATAGATATTACATTATTTATATCACTTCTTCCATATTCTTTTATCCAATTTTCAAATATTTTTTTTGCTGCTTCTGCATTTTCGAAAGACAGTATAATCCCAAAAGGAATAGTTGACATTGCAAAACTTCCAAAAGCCCTCCATTCGGCTTTATCCCACAAATGCGAATCGATAACTGTTTCTGCTTTTATATTTTGATGAGTAATTTTATCTATGTTAGGCTTTTTTTCTTCTTCTTTTTCAATTGTGGTTTCTGATCTTACAATTTGAATTGGGTTGGATTTTCTTTTTAATATGTATTCTTGTGAATTATTTTTCCAATCTCTAAAAAAGTATTTCGGTTTTGAAGTTAGAATATTAGTTAAGAAATTTCGATGCTCTAAGATTAATGCTAATCTTTCTTGCACTTCATCATTTTTGTATAAATTTTCAAAGAATGTTTTATAGTCTTTAAAAACATAATTATTTCCAATTACTTGAATTACTAGCTCTTCTAATAATTTATGAATACTTTTTTTATCTAAACTATCCCTCTTTTTTATAGATACTTTGATGGTATCTTTAACTTCAGAATTAATTTTAAAATCTCTATCAATTTCATCGTAATAAATATTTATATATATCTTTTCTGCTAAAGGAAATATTCCATCAAAACTAGTTGCCAAAAAAGATTCCAAATAAGCTAATATAGTTTCACTTAATATTAGAAGTGAATAGTCATCAGATGCAATTATATTTATTTTTGCACCTAAAATTTTGGCAGATAATACAACTTCTTCTTTATCTAAAAAATTGGTTTCATATGCAATTTGTTCTTTAAAAGGTTGATTAGCTACTTTATTATAAAACTCCGAAAGCCTATCTTTAGTCAGGGATGTTTGTGATGAATCAAGTTCAATCAAATCCTCATTTCCTAATAAATATAAAGTAGTGTCACTACTTAACCATAATTCACTTTCATTTAATATGTCTGGCAAAAATTGTAATGAATTAAATTGTTCAAAAGAAATATTTGAAAGTCGTGTAGAAAGACAACCATCAATTAAGTTTTCAGTTGGCATTTCTTCAATTTCATCATCATTTTCATTTTGAAAATATTTTTTTAATACGCTAAATAATTCATACCAACATAATATTACAGGCAACCTTCCAATAATAATTTCATTTCTTAAAAGCTGTTCAACACCTCTTAGAAATCGTGGATGGATAGTTCCCGTTGTATACCAATTATTAGCATATAAATTAATAGCTGAAATTAAAGAATTATTAGCAGCCCAATATAGACCCAAATTTGAATATGCATTGCTTAAAAATAACAAACATAAATAAAATTCGTTTTGTGTTTCTTCCTTTGCAAGTTTTCTGACAGCTTTACCAAAAAAGATTAAACTGTCTTTATTAAGATTATTTTCAAGTTTTACTATTCCTCTATTCAAGTATCTTTTACCTGCAACTTTTTCTGAAACTCTTGAAGCTTCTATTTCTGCAATTACATCTGTTAAATCGTCAAATTCTTTATTTGCTGGAAGAACTTCGCTATATATATCAATGATTGTTTTCAATTGATCAAATGGTACATCCAGGTGATTTCTACTTTTTTCAAAATACTCTTTTAATTTTATTAAATCATTAGAAACATCATTTTGTTGAACAATATTATTTGAAATATTTATGAAACATATGTAGAATTTAGAAAGTAATGCAGATGATGGTTTATTTTCATTCACACTACATTCTTCTAACATTTCTAAAAACATTTTTTCAATAGAAAAAAAATCAATTTCAATAATCTCTTTTACCTCTTCTAAATTGGAGATTGTTTTAAGAATATTATATAAATTCAAATAAAGTTCAATATTATCAATATTAGGTTCTTTATGAACAAGTAATCTGAATTGAGAAAATTCTTTAAAAAAATCCAAATAATCATCATACCAATTAATAAGTGTCCAAGCCTTTTGATAATGTATTCTAATTATTTGTTGCGGATTATCCAGTTTATTGGCAAATTTCATTGCTCTTTCAAATTTACCCAACACTTCGGCTTTGGGTAACTCTAACATTCTCGACAAAGTTGCACTCTCTAGGCAGTCTTCAACTAACTGGAAATCTACTTCAAAGTATCTATCAGTCTTATTAATATTTTTCTCTAAGTCAGATAGCTCTTCAATTCTTTCTGCATCATTGGCTCCAATTACCTTTTCCTCTAAATAAACTGTAGATAAATTCAGACATTCTATAACATCATTTAGCAAATAATTAGAATAAACTTTTTCAATTATCCATTCTGCATCAAGTATAGTTAATTCAATATTATAATCTTTTTTTATTTGATCTTGTGTTTCTTTTTTATTCTTGCTAGATATTTTTTGGTTCGAAAAGAAATATATTTTGGTATACCCTCTATTTGTACCTATAATACTTTTTACGTCAGACTTAACTTTGGGCTTCCAATCTGTCTTAGCACTCATTGCAAATGCCCAATTCTCATTTTCATTCCACTTATTGTCACTAATAAACCATCTATCTGAAATAAAATTTGACACAGGATAGGTTTCAGAATCTGTTTTTCCATCCCCTCCACCTGTTGGTCCAACTTGGGGAATTAAATTGGGCGTTATCAACTTTTCCGCTAATCTCCTACAAAGAGTTTCAAAACTATCGTGTTTTTGATTTATAGAAATTTGGCTTATTTCATAGGCTAATTGTTCTCTGGGTAAGATTACTTTAGATTGAATTTTAGAGTCTGAAAAATACTCTGGTCTTCTTTTTCGATAATATTGTGAAGGAGTTGGAAATTTATTCATTTTATATGATTGCAAAAAATTGTAACTATTGCAAATTACAAATTATTACTAATGGAAAAAATTTATTTATCCCACACTTTTTTAGTCAAATTCGGAGCATACCCAATCTCACGAATAAAAATATCTCCAATCATTTTGCAAACAATATCCAAGTGTTGTTCTTTCACTATAATACAGTCATGTAGAGTAAATAGGGGGATTCTTCTTTTGAAAATATTATTGATTTCTCTTGCAATAATATTTACCATAAAATAAGATTCTAATTGAAAGGTTAGGTAAGAGAGTTTTTTATGCCAGTCAGACTTTTTGAAATCTCTGAATTTCTTTCGTTTATATTTTAAAAGTAAATTATTTATGGTAGGGAAATACCTTTTAAAGACAGTTTGTTCATTTTTGTAGCTTGTAGATTTGGCAAATAACATAGATAAAAATCTTTTTTTACTATATTTTCTTAAATCGTCCATATCACCGTCAAAGGGTCTGTTAAATTGTCTTTGAAAGTTTTCTTCAAAGTGTGGAAGCATTATAAAATCATTCATAAAATAATTGTACAGCTTATTATTTAATATCAAATCCTTGAAATGCTGTATCTCCTTATCAGAAGGCTTTACACAGCTTTTTACTAATATATAATGATATAAGAGATCTTTACTGTTAATCTTAGAGGTAAGATCTGTAGGCTGTGGGGTATTGTAGTTATACAATATATATGATAGTATAAATGGTACTGAAGAAGACAGATCGATTTCAGAGAGCCTTTCATTATCATATTTTAGGTGCTTTCTACATATTTTAGGAAACTGCGTTAAGGCGGTGTGCAATCTTCCATCAGTTTCAGGATTATGGTGAAATGTGTAATACCCATTTTTTAAATTCATTACCCGAACTGCATTTAAAAGATATTTTTGATAGTTCCCTGTTTTTTGATACTCTACATAAAGATCTTTTAAAGCTGATTTTTCGTCTAATGCAAATCTTTTAATATCAAAATAGCCAATGGTGAAATTAAACTTTTTTTTGATAATGTTTTTAACAGTTGGTTTATCATACTTCTTTATTTTATTAATAAATGACTGTCCTGAAAGTGGTATCAATTCCAGCTCACCACCCCCCCAATAGTATTCAGGGAGCCTATAAGAGAAACAGCTACCTTCTTTATAATTATTTCTCCAAAGGAATCTGCCTTCATTAGGTAAATTAAGATATAAATAATCCAGATGTAATTTTGAAGCTCTAAAAAAACTTTGATTAATAGCAGCACACATAGGTGCATAATGTTTTATCATAGAATCCATATCATTTTTATTATTTTCAGGGCTTCTATCATAGGGTTCATCCATATTTTGATAGGTAATATCTTCAATAAGTTTTGAAATAAAATAATAGATGTATTCTTTATTAAATTTAAAAGAAGGTGGAAACTTGGCAAGTCTTTGATCTAAATTTAGATTTTTTGGGACTAATATATAATGTTCATTCATTGTTTTACAGATTCGTTTAAAATAAGGACATAGCGATAGTCCATACAGCTTGTTAGCTATATTTTTTGAGGTTCGTATTGTTTTAAAATTTTAGTTGATTTTTGAGCTGTTATTTGTGATCTAAGCCCATTTGTAATAAAAAAGATGTACTTTTTAATTAACAGATGCATTGATAAGAGAACAGTTTTTAGAATTATGCCCCATACTAATAAAAACAACTGTCAAATTTGCTTTAAGGATTTAGGCGTGCTAAAACTTCATTTTTAGAGTAATAAACCCTTTTGCCAATTTTGGTATTTTTCAAAGTTCCGTCATTATTCCAATGAAAAAGTGTTGTTAAACTAACATCTAATAATTTAGCTGTTTCTTCACGAGTATAAAACTCTTTCTGATCTTTTGGAGCCTGATCTTGTTGCATTTTTTCTAATACTTTATAAACTATTTGCTCAAATTCATTCATTAGTTCGTCTTTTGAAATTGAAATTAATTGTATCATAATATTTATTTTATTTTTATTCATACCAACAAAAAAAAGAGACCTCAAAGGGTCTCCTATCTTGTATTTTATTTATTTTGTTAATTTAGGGCATAAAAAAAGACCTAACTCTTTCGAGCTGGTCTATCTATCTTAATTTTTTTATATAACTATCCGTTGTCTACTGTTTTGAATATTAAATACTTTTTAGATATTATCCAAAATCTGAGCTTGCGTAATACGTTTTTCATGAGGTGCAACCCCTCTTTGGTTTGTCAAACCTTACGACTTTTGACTATTTACACTTAGTAATAAGACAAAATTACCCTATCTACTTTATTTTTGAGGTTTTTGTCTTTCTCAAAAAATAAGTGACCAACACGTTTTTATTGAGGTGCGCTCCCTCTCTAGTGGCTTGTTCTAGTTTGGATTTTTCAGCCATAGCATTTAAACAATGCTAAATAAACATAATTTTCCCATGTCTCAAAATGAGTAACTACTGTCGTTTTTAATTAGGTGACTCCCCTTAACAGCATTTCAACTGTAATAGATTTATATATTTTCTCAATATGAGCTGACTGTTGCCGTTTTTATACAGGTGACACCCCTTATCACTATTTCAAGTGAAACAGAATTTTTTAAACATAGAAAATTACTGGACAAGGAACATCTATCTGATTTTCATTTTAAAAAAACTTTTTAAAAAAAATCAATCTTTTTTAAGTATTCAATTAATGTGCCAAAATTATTAATATCCTAAACTATCAAACATTTTTGCTGTTGATTTAGCTTTTTCGACATCTGTTTTGTTAATATATGCCAATAATTGCTTTTCTGTTGTATGTCCAGTAACATTAAGTAAATAAGCTGTTGCAATTTTTTCATAAAAATTTGATGCAAAACTTTTTCGCCCAATGTGCGAAGTAACCAACTCGTATTTAGGATAATCACCAAAAACCTTTCGGGTGATTTTAGGCTTTCCTTTACGTTCAATTGTCATCATCTTTCCATTGTAAATTATCTCATCAATTTCTGCAATTTTACATACTTCTTTTATATATAAATTAAATTTTACATCCGAAATTTTTCGAGGAAATTCACCATCCCTTTTATCTAAAACTTCTTGAACTTTTTTCAATAAGGGAATTTGCATTTTAGCACCTGTTTTTATTTGTGTAAATTCTAAGTATTTCCTTCCTTCACTATCTTGAACAATTATTGAAGAGGTGAATCTCATATAATCACTAACACGTTGCCCAGTATAACAGGAAATCAAAAGCCAATCCCTTGCATTATCCAAATAATCGTGAGGCATTTCAGTTTTTTCAATTTTATCAAGTTCTTCAAATGTCAAATAAATAGATTTCGGGTCGTTCCTTATTGATTTTTCAACTTCAAATTTCCAATTTCTAACATGTTTATGAACCTCAATATCAAAAGATTCTGCTACACTACATACCATTTTTAAAAACTTCAGATTTTTATATGTATTAGAAACTTTGTAAATTTCATTTTGACAATATTTTTCAAAATCAATTCTAAAAGTATTATCTAAATCTTTAAATTTCAAGCTCCTGAAAGTTTTCTTAATCGTATTTTTATCATCTATGTAACGTTGCAAGACTTGTTTTACTACACCTGCTTTTTTGATAGTAGCTTCCGTAATACTATCTTTTTTAAAAGAAATATAAATATCTATAAAGGGAACAACATCATCAGAATAATTTACTTTTTCCTCTTTTTGACTTTTAGGTTCAATAATAGATTTTAGCCACCCCTTCAAATCTAGTTCAGGCTTATCCTCCGCATAACTGGAAATAATATTTGCTTCTAATTGAGCTAAACGTATGTTAATAGTTTCCGTATCGTCTTTGTGATTTTTTTTAGATGGTATTTTGCACTTACCATCTTTCCAATCTTTCGGTTTACAGTTTAGGTATGGAACAGGTACACGAATATCAATATCCCTGTCTCTGAACTTTGCCCAAATTGTACTTTCCTTATCTGCTACTTTACCCCTAATAAAAAAACTTACTGATGCCATAATTAAATAATTCAAATTTAAAGTTGTACCCAAAGTTGTACCCAAAAAATTCAAATATAGTTTAATTTCAATAAATTCAAATTAATTAAATACACTTCAAACACTTTGATATAAAGCATTTATAAATTAACTAACAATTTAACAGATTCAAAAAAGTAGTCCCTCCAACTCCACTTTTAAAACTAAAGAGAAAATGTAACTTATTTATTTCTAAATAATTACATTTTCTCTTTTTTGTTTTTATTCCTGAATTTGTTCCCAAACATTTTATATTGTCTTCTGATTGACAGAATACAATTCAATTATAAATACCAATCTATTAGTAAATGCCGATGGGCAAAGAATCATAGCACATTCAAATCCGCAGAAAACATACAGAATCCTTGATTTCAAACTCAAATTAAACACACTAATCGGGAAAATTTAAAGAGAAAAAAAGACTTCAACCACACAATAAAATATTATACGACAGGTTTTGTCGCCTTGCAGATATAAATTTGTTTCAGAAATTATTTACAACACAAACAATCAATAAATTAGTAACTTTAAAAAAAATACTTTTTGATGAAAAAACTTAATCTTTTAATGCTTTTGGCATTAACCCTCCTCATGTTCGGCTGTAGAACTGAACTTTCAAATGATACTGAAACCAATACTTTTCAATCAGATTTCAGGAAAACTATTAAACTAAAAGAAGCTTTAGCTTTCAAAAATTATCTTACTGAGATAAAAAACAACCCTTCACACACTTACGGTAAAAGTGAAGATTTTTTATCTTCGCTATCTGATGAAGCAACTGTAACAGTAATTACACAAAATAATGTTACCTCTTACAGTACTGTAGTCAGACATTTAGACAGGTCTTCGGACGTTTTAGTATATAGTACTGATAATGAAAACAAAAGCATAGGTTTTATAGCAAAATACAAACCTGCAGACTTAACAAAAAACTATCAGATTGATAATTTCACGGGTACGGTTGAATATACAACTATGGACGATAGGCCAATGGGAGTCAAAGAACTTTCTAATGGCACACCACTTCCCGACAAAGTAACAGGAACAAAAACATCTGCGAATAAGATGGATTGCTCATTAAGCATTAGGCTTATAGAGGTAAATTGTAATGGTGATAATCATTCTCCATCTCAGTACGCACAATGTGTCGCAAGTGAAAAGCCTTATTATGTTGTGGAAATTACAGAGATTTGTCCAAGCGGAGGACAGCCTCCAAAAGGTTTTCCCAACATGGGAATGTATGATGGCGGCGGTGACAGCGGTGGCAGCACTACATCTAGCGAAATGTCAATACAAGATAGTTTCAATTATATGTTGAATGAAAGTGGTTTTGCAGAGCTTTCAGCAGATGAGTACACTTATATCCAAAACAATCAATACATAGGTGGTCAATTACTTTCTTATTTCTATAATAATTTAAATCAGAATAACACACAATTGCTACATTGGAGTATTAGATATTTTAAAAGTTTGGGAAATTTAGGTACAAACACAATTACTATATGGAAGGAATTTGAAACAAAGCTAAATTTTGCTCAACAATTTTTTGCAAATAATCCCAATGCAACCTGGGAACAATTTTATAACCAGTTTTTGGATACTCCTTGTGAGAGAACAAAAACAACACTAAATAAATCTAATATTCAACAAGGCATTTCCAATGTAAAAGCACAGGCACAGCAAACTCTCATTAATCCAAAAACAGGAGAAATAGGTTTTAAAGAGAAAAAAGACGGAACAGTGGTACCAGCAGATGTAAACTCATCTCACCAAGTAGTATTTAATGATACAACGAATGGATATGGAGGATACCACAATCATACAGCTACGGGAAAACATATGTTTTCACCTCATGATATTGTGGATACCTTATTTGGATTTGCAGCAGCACAAAGTGTAAATGATGGTGTAGGAAATGCATATTTTGGAATGATAGCAGCAGAATGGTGTAATACCTGCTCTGGTGGAAAAAAAGAAATACATTATGTGATACGTTATGTAGGTACAGGTACAGAATTACAAAAATTTGTATATTCACCTTCGAAAATGAAGCAATTTATAATTGATTATCAAAAGACAGCAGGTGATTTAAGTGACCCATACATTAATGGGACGACTTACGTTAATAGCTCAGGTGATTTGAATGAAAAAGGATTAGAAAAATTGTTTTTTGATACTTTGACAAATATAGGAATTGACAACAAAGTACTCCTTCAACGTGTAGAGCCTAACGGAACAGTATATAATTTAACAAAAGATAATAACGGTCTAATTACAGCAACTCCTTGCCAATAAAATTAACCTTTAAAATAATATAAAAAATGAAAACAATATATTTAAAAGTCTTAATCATATGTTTAATGATTAACACATTATCATGTTCTGCACAAACTCTTCCTTTAAATACTCCATTCGCTAACATTCCCAATGGTGCATATATAAAAGATACAAATAATGAATTAACTCCTTATATTGGCACTTACCAAGGTAGTTTCGATGGAAAAGAAATCACATTGTTTATTACTAAACAAGAAAATAAATTAGAGAAAAGTACTCAGAAAAACTATTACATGGATGCTTTAATAGTGAAATACATTGTTAAAAATTCTTCAGGAACAATTTTACAAGATACCCAAAATACTAGCTCAGACATTGAATTTTATAGTTTTAAAATAAGACCTGCAAAAAATGCTTTGGAGTTTATTTATACTGGTACAAATTGCCATGTTGGGTGGGGAAGTATTTATTTGAAAAAATTAAATGTGACTCAGCTGTCCTGGGAATATCGTCCAAATGATATTACAACAACAGAAAGTAAATGTCCTTCCACTTTAGACACAACTATTTATCTACCTGAAACAAAAGATTTGATTTTCACTAAACAATAAGGATAGAGACTGTCTTAATGGCAGTCTTTTTTACAATAATGAAATATGAAAACAATATATAACAAAATAGCAGTAATTCTAATGTTATTTTTCAGTCTTATATCTTGTAAAGCACAACAGATATTCCCATTATTAACGTCAATCGATAATATTCCTAATTTATCACACTTAAAGGACACAAATAATGAGCTTAAAGATTTCATAGGCACATATTTAGCTTCATATAATGGAAATCAATTCACGCTCTATATTTCTAAAGAAAATGATAAACTTTTCAACACTAGGGGAAAACAGATTTATAAAGATATTTTATCTATAAGATACATCATAAAAAATTCTTCTGGAGCTGTTCTACAAGATACACAAAATAAAGTTTTTCAACCAGATTTACTGCATACTATTTACAGTTTATGGGTAACAGAAAATGGCACTAAGATATCATTTAACTATGCTGGTACAAATTGTAGTGTAGGTTGGGGTAAAATAATATTAAAAAAAGTTAATACCACACAACTTTCTTGGGAATATCGTCCAAATGATATTACAACAACAGAAAGTAAATGTCCTTCAACTTTAGATACAACCATTTATCTTCCTGAAACAAAAGATTTGATTTTTACTAAACAATAATGATAAAGACTGTCCTTAATGACAGTCTTTTTACAATGATGAAATATGAAAACAATATATTCAAAAACCTTAATGATGTGTTTTATTATTAACATATTATTATGTTCTGCACAAACTCTCCCTCTAAACACACCATTACAAAACATTCCAAACAATGCTCATCTAAAAGACACAAATAATGAGTTGATACAAGATGTTGGAACTTACAAAGCTAATTTCAATGGAAAAGAAATTACATTATTTATAACTAAACAGGATGATAAATTAGAACAAAACTCTCAAAAAAGCTATTATATGGATGCTTTAATAGTAAAATATATTGTGAAAAATTCTGCTGGAGTTATTCTACAGGATACCATGAATAATAATCTAAGTAATATTGAATTTTATAGTTACTACACTCGCCCAAATCAAAACACTATTATATTTTATTATGGTGGTACAAATTGTCATGTTGGATGGGGAGATATTTATCTGAAAAAAGTAAATTCCAGTCAAATTTCTTGGGAATATAGACCTGATGATATTACAACAACAGAAAGTAAATGTTCTTCAACTTTAGATACAACCATTTATCTTCCTGAAACAAAAGATTTGATTTTCACTAAACAATAAGGATAGAGACTGTCTTAATGGCAGTCTTTTTTACAATGATGAAATATGAAAACAATATATAACAAAATAGCAGTAATTCTAATGTTATTTTTCAGTCTTATATCTTGTAAAGCACAACAGATATTCCCATTATTAACGTCAATCGATAAAATTCCTAATTTATCACACCTAAAGGATACAAATAATGAGCTTAAAGATTTCATAGGCTCATATTTAGCTTCATATAATGGAAATCAATTCACGCTCTATATTTCTAAAGAAAATGATAAGTTATTTGATTTTGGAGATAAACAAATTTATATAGATGCTCTCTCCATACGCTACACTGTTAAAAATCCCTTGGGGGTAATTCTTCAAGATACTAAAAATAAAGTATTTCAAGATGATTTATTGCACACAATCTATAGCCAATGGGTTACAGAAAATGGAACTACGGCATTATTTAACTACGCTGGTACAAACTGTCATGTTGGATGGGGTAAAATAATACTTAAAAAAGTTAACACCACACAACTTTCCTGGGAATATCGTCCAAATGATATTACAACAACAGAAAGTAAATGTCCTTCAACTTTAGATACAACCATTTATCTTCCTGAAACAAAAGATTTGATTTTTACTAAACAATAATTACGTTTAATACCTCTAACTAAAAAATGATTGGCTTTACTTATCTGTGGTAAAGCCAATCATTTTTATTTTAAGAAACTTTGAAAAGTTCATCATTACTCCATAGTGCTAAATGATTCAATTCATAGCAATATCTGACGTTCAAGCATATTTTCAAAAATTTCTCTAACTTATTACTGTCTTTCAAGAATTGCATACTGCTCTCTTAAATCAAGAACGGTAGATAACGGATAAACTTTCACTTAAATCAATACATTATTCTCTTAAAAAATTGATCAGTATAATTAAATATAAAGTTCTCCTTCTTCATTTATCATTTACACCAAATATAAACCACTGAAAACGAAAAGACTAAAGCTAAACAATCTAAAATGAAAGCTTCCGGTCCACAAAAAAGACTAAAAAAATGTTTTATCGTAAAGAATTTTATATATTTGCACCATCTAACAATTAAAAAAATAATTTACTATGTCAGACATTGCATCAAGAGTAAAAGCTATCATCGCTGATAAGCTTGACGTTGAAGAAACAGAAGTAACTCCTGAAGCTAGCTTCACTAACGATTTAGGAGCTGATTCACTAGATACAGTTGAGTTAATCATGGAATTTGAAAAAGAATTTAACATTCAGATCCCTGATGATCAAGCTGAAAAAATTACTACTGTAGGACACGCTATCGCTTACATCGAAGAAGTAGTAAATAAATAATATTCTTCAACAAAAAAGAAATTAAACAAAGTTTATGGAATTAAAAAGAGTAGTTGTAACCGGATTTGGAGCAATAACACCAATAGGAAATAATGCAAAAGAATACTGGGAAAATCTTGTGAAAGGTGAGAGCGGTGCCGCTCCGATTACTCTTTTTGATGCCACAAACTTTAAAACAAAGTTCGCTTGCGAGGTAAAAAATTTCGATCCGTTACAGCATTTCGATAAGAAAGAGGCTAAAAAAATGGACAGAAATACTCAATTGGGACTTGTTGCAGCAAGAGAAGCTGTAACGCATTCCGGAATTATTGAAGACAATGTAGATAAAAACAGAGTTGGTGTAATCTGGGGTTCTGGAATCGGAGGATTAGAGACCTTTGAAACTGAAGTGTTAGGATGGGCGAATACGGAAATTCCGAGATTTAACCCTTTCTTTATCCCAAAAATGATTGCGGATATCACTCCAGGGCATATCTCAATAGAATACGGTTTCCACGGACCAAACTATACTACTGTATCTGCATGTGCATCTTCAGCAAATGCTATAATTGATTCCAAAATGCTGATCCAATTAGGAAAAGCAGACGTGATTGTGTGCGGAGGCTCTGAAGCTGCCGTTACAGCAAGTGGTGTCGGTGGATTCAACGCAATGATGGCACTTTCTACAAGAAATGATGATCCTAAAACGGCTTCAAGACCTTTTGACAAAGACAGAGATGGATTTGTATTAGGGGAAGGCGCAGGTTGTATCGTTCTTGAAGAATATGAGCACGCTGTAAAACGTGGTGCTACAATTTATGCAGAATTACTGGGAGGAGGTCTGAGTGCTGATGCACATCACATGACTGCTCCACATCCTGAAGGCCTTGGTGCTTATCTGGTAATGAAAAGCTGTTTGGAAGACGCAGGCTTAACTGCTGATGAAGTAGATCATATCAACATGCATGGTACATCTACTCCATTAGGAGACATCGCAGAATCCAATGCAATTTCGAAATTATTAGGCGAGCACGCTTATGACATTCAGATTAATTCTACAAAATCAATGACTGGTCACCTTTTAGGTGCTGCAGGAGTTATTGAAGCTATCGCTGCATTGGGAACTATTATTCATGGTACTGTTCCTCCAACCATCAACCATTTTACTGATGATGAAAATATTGACAGCAGACTCAACTTTACGTTCAATACTGCTGTTAAGAAAGATGTAAAAGTAGCCATGAGCAATACTTTTGGATTTGGCGGGCACAACGCTTGCGTTCTATTTAAGAAAATCTAAATTCAATGAATGGAGTTACAGAAATACTTTTCTAAATTCCTTCTCAAAAAAAGAAAAAGACAATTAACGGAGAGAGAATATTTTCTCAGTACCGAGCTTAGAAAAGTTTTGGGTACTGAGGTACAGAATATAGCTCTTTACCGCGAAGCTTTTTCTTTGAAAAATTCTTCTAAAAATCAAGACAGTAATTACGAAAGACTTGAATTTTTGGGAGATTCTGTTTTGGGTACAATTATTTCTTGTCATTTGTTCCAGACTTATCCTCAAGCCAATGAGGGATATCTGACACAAATGAAATCTAAGATTGTTAATAGGAAAAACCTCAATAAATTAGGAGAAGATCTCAAGCTTACCAGCCTTTTGCAAAAGCAAAACAGCTCATCAGCTTTGGGAGAAAATATCTCTGGAAATTTGTTTGAAGCCTTAATCGGTGCCGTTTACTTAGACTTCCATTATGATGCCTGCAAAAGGATTATTTTGGAAAAATTGCTGACCCCTTCCGAGATCAACAAGCTTGAAAACAAAATTGTAAGTTATAAAGGTCTCCTGCTCGAATGGAGCCAAAAGAAGAAGGTTAATATAAAGTACGAAACCTGCGAGGAAATACAGGCTAATAAATCTATCGTATTTAGGTGTCATGTATGGCTGGGAGAAGAAAAAATAGCTAATGCAACAGAGACTTCCAAGAAGAAAGCAGAGGAAAAAGCAGCACAGAGAGCATTTTATATTTTAAACAAAAAAGAAAATATACTTGGAAATTCAAAAACTTTATGATCTTGATGATATAGAATTTGAAGATATTGCCATAGGATTGGTAAGATTAGCCAAAGATGTACCTGCTCACGAGTTTTTCTACAAAATAAATCAAAAAAACAACCTCACTTTTTCAAGAAAGAAAGATCTTGTTTTTCATGGGGGATATTATGATTATTTTTTCCCAAGATTTGAAGCCTACCACAAGTATACGAAGACTTGTTTTACCTTCATTTCCAATAAATCTTCTGAAAGTAAGCAAAAAAAAATTCAGACAGAACTCTTTACAGAAGAAGAAAACATTAAATTTTTATTAAATAATCAGGTAGATGTGGAATATATTCTGCATAGTTCGGAACAGTTTCCTGATTTTTCCGTAATTTTGCTCCCTGAAAATCTTGTGTTTCCAATTCAAGATTATACACTGAGTTCTGATGAGGAACTTTATCAAATTATCCAGTATTATGAATAAGTATTTAAAGAAGACAAAAATTATCGCAACACTAGGGCCTGCTTCATCGTCGAAGGAGGTAATGTTAGATTTAATGAAAGCGGGTGTTGATATTTTCAGAATAAATTTTTCCCATGCAGATTACGACTTAGTTCGAAAAAATATTGAAATAATTAGAGAGCTAAACAATGAGTATGGTTATTCTGTAGGAATCTTGGGAGACCTTCAGGGACCTAAGCTGAGAGTGGGAGTTGTAAAAGAGGGATCTTACCTGAACCCAGGTGATATTCTTACCTTCACCAATGAAAAAATGGAGGGAGATTCCACTAAGGTGTACATGACATACCAACAGTTTCCACAGGATGTAAAAGTAGGGGAAAGAATCCTTATTGATGACGGGAAACTAATGCTGGAGGTTATCGAAACCAATGAAAAAGATACTGTAAAAGCAAAAACTATTCAGGGAGGTCCGTTAAGTTCTAAAAAAGGAGTTAATCTACCTAATACGAATGTTTCACTTCCTGCATTGACAGAAAAAGATATTCAGGATGCTAATTTCATGCTTGACATGGAGGTAGACTGGATTGCTCTTTCTTTTGTTCGTCATGCACAAGACATCATTGATCTGAAAGAATTAATTGCGAAACATCCGAACGGTAAATTCAAGACTCCTATTATTGCGAAAATTGAAAAACCTGAAGGCGTTAAAAATATTGAGGAAATCCTTCTTGAATGTGATGGATTAATGGTTGCACGTGGAGACCTAGGTGTAGAGGTTCCAATGGAAGAAGTTCCTGCGATCCAGAAAAACCTGGTAGAAAAAGCAAGATTTTATTCCAAGCCGGTAATTATTGCCACTCAGATGATGGAAACCATGATCAATAGCTTAACACCTACAAGAGCGGAAGTAAATGATGTTGCGAACTCTGTATTGGATGGAGCTGATGCCGTAATGCTTTCCGGAGAAACTTCTGTAGGGAGATATCCGGTACAGGTTGTAGAAAACATGGCTAAAATTGTAAAGAATATCGAAACTACTCATTTTTACCAACACAAAAATGAGCCTATTGAGAAAGATTACAACTGTATCGATGAAAGATTCATTACAAACAGGGTTTGTCTTGCAGCAGTAAGAATTGCAAAAACAACCAATGTTTCTGTCA
Source organism: Chryseobacterium indologenes (assembly GCF_002025665.1). GTDB lineage: Bacteria > Bacteroidota > Bacteroidia > Flavobacteriales > Weeksellaceae > Chryseobacterium > Chryseobacterium metallicongregator. The sequence continues at coordinate 4,540,915 of NZ_CP018786.1, forward strand.
TTGTAACCCTTACTCATTCAGGATATACAGCTTTCCAGCTCGCAGCACACAGACCAAACTCTCACATCATTGTATATAGTGGTAACAGAAGAGTTATTACCATGCTGAACCTTCTTTGGGGTGTACATGCCTATTACTATGATATGAAGAAGTCTACTGACGAAACGATCATTCAGGTAAATATGTTGACGCATAACTATGGTTATATCGAAACCGGAGACTTCGTAATCAATATCAATGCTACTCCATCATATGAGGGTGGAAAAACAAACACATTGAGATTAACTACAGTATAAGCAATAAGCAATAAGCAATAAGCAATAAGCAATAAGCAAAATTACTTTTTGCAAAAGCATAAAAAAATTCCCGGAAATGTATTTCCGGGAATTTTTATTTATAGTGTAACGCTTACTGTTAACTTATAAACGGTAATTTGTCATTCTGAACGAAACGGAGTGAAGTGAAGAATCTCTAAGACTCCTCGATTCCTCCGAATGACATTATACCTAATTTAGTTACCAACAATGGTTTTAGCGGTCACAAATTCTTTTAAAGCTAAAAAAGAAAGTTCGGTTCCATATCCTGAAGCTTTTGATCCTCCGAAAGGAAAACGTGGATCAGAACTTGTCATACGGTTGATATTGACTGTTCCAGATTCAAGGTTTTCAATGAAGAATAACTGACGGTCTTTATTTTTAGTCCAGACAGAATTAGAAAGTCCGAAAGGAATATCATTCGCCATCTGTAAAGCTTCTTCATCAGTTTTTGCAATCATAACCATACCAAGAGGTCCGAAAAGTTCTTCTTTTAAAATTGGATTTCCTTCCTGAACTCTGATTAAACCTGGTTTAAATTCATTTTCAGAAACTCTTTCCAGAGGAATGATAATTTCAGCACCGTTTTCCAATGCTCTGTTGAACTGCGCTTCCAATTCATCAGCAAGATCTGGTCTTGCCATCCCTGCCAGTTTAGTTTCTTTATCTAAAGGATCACCAATCTCATATTTCTTATATTCTTCAATGAATACAGGTAAGAATTTATCTTCAATCTTTTCATCGATGATAAATCTTTTTGCCGCAGTACAGGTTTGTCCGCAGTTTTGAAGTCTTGACTTTACTCCAGCTTTTGCTGCTTCTTCAAGATCTGCATCATCGAAAATAATGAAAGCATCACTTCCGCCTAATTCAAGTAAAGATTTCTTAATATTTAAACCAGCAATTGAAGCTACTTCACCTCCTGCTTTTCCGCTCCCTGTAAGACTTACACCTCTTACAGCATCATGTTCAAGGATTTCTTTTACAGCTTTATGCCCTACTTCAAGATTCTGAAAAATACCTTCAGGAAAGCCTGCTTCCAGAAGTACTTCTTCAATGGCATTTCCACTTCCGAAACAAATTGAAGCATGTTTCAAAACGATTGTATTTCCTGCTAAAATTGCAGGAGTAGCAAATCTCAGCACCTGCCAAAAAGGAAAGTTCCAGGGCATTACACCTAAGATTACCCCTTTCGGGGCATAATGAACTTCAGAATAAGCAAATTCTGAATCAACTTTTTCTGGCTTTAATATATTTTCAGCAGTGGCATAATAATTCATCATTAAAGCACACTTTTCCACTTCAGCAATAGATTCTGAAATGGGTTTATTCATTTCTGTAGTAATTATTTTCCCAAATTTCTCCGAATTATTCTTTAAAATTTCCGCTGCTTTTGCAATTAACCTCTGCCTTTCCTCAAACGGCACTTTTCTCCACACTGAAAACGCTTTATCAGCTTTAATAAGCTTGCTTTCAATTAATTGTTCCATAATATAAATTTCTGTTTTAAATTCAGCTAATGAATTTATGAGCGCTTTTATTTTAAAAGCACGGTGAAATTAGCAAATTCCATTCCTTAAGGGTCAATAAAATAATGATTTTCTCTATCGGAAGAATATAACTTTTTTACATCATTAGCCATTCATTCACAAGACATGCTGCCAGTCTTGCTGTTCTGTCCTGGATATCAAAAGAAGGGTTAACTTCTGCCACATCCAGTGCCACCAATTTTTTATTTTTTAAGATGTGTCTGTAAAAATGCATAAAGGCAGTATCTGCAAAGATACCATTATATGCTGAAGCCGAGACTCCGGGAGCAATAGATGCATTGAAGACGTCCATACAAATGGTAAGATAGACATAATCTACGCTATCCAGCAACTCATCAATGCGCTGATAGATAGATGTAAGATTTTCAAAAAATAATTCGTCTGCCAGGATATATTTCATCCCATATTGATGGGCCGTATCAAAAAGTTTCAACGTATTGGAGTTTCTCTGAATTCCAATATGCAAAGAATTGATAGGGCCTTCCTGAGCAATCTGCCAGAATCCGGTCCCTGAGCTTGGTCCTACTCCATTTTCCGGTTGTCGGTTATCAAAATGAGCATCGATATTAATAATGCCTATTTTTTGTTCCGGGAAAGCTGTTTTAACGCCTAGATAATGAGCATAAGTCACTTCATGACCTCCACCCAAAACAAGAGATTTCCCTCCTTTCAAAAGTACTTTTGAGATATTTTTGGCAAGATTATTCTGAGTATTTTCAAGATTACCATCCTCACAGGTAACATTCCCAAAGTCAAGCATTGAAAAGTCAGGAAGAATTACCGGAAAATTAGACATATTTTTTCGGATCACATCAGGAGCATCTTTCGCTCCCTGACGGCCTTTATTTCTTCTTACTCCTTCATCCACAGCAAAGCCATGCAGGGCAAAATCACCTGTAGAGATGTTGTCGTAATTACGTTCTTCTTTTACTCTTTGAAATAATCTGTGATAGAGAAGTTCTTCTCCATCCAATCTGCCTTGCCAAATATTATTCATTATTAAATAATTCCAATTTGTAGGTTGCTTTTTAAGTGCAATCAAATTCAACTATTTCTTTAATTGTTCGTTTTTGCCCGCCAAGATAACGAATGCACTTTTTATTATCTGTAAAATATAAAATATAGCTCTGAAAAAAAAATAAAAAGATAACAGAGTTGTTAATAGAAAAGATATAAAGATCAATCCAGAATAAAATATTCCTGAGACCTTCACTTCTTTTATTATCTCACCATTATTCCAAAGGGATCGCAAAAAAACAGTTATATTTAAAGATACTACAAGTAATACCAAATAAATTATAAAATTTTTAATTGCCTTCAAAACAATACTTTTATATTGGATTTCCATCAATATACACTTTCTCAGCCTTTAAACTCCCCTGATTATACAATACATTCTGGAAATTGTTGGTTTTAAAAGTGACAAAATCTGCTTTTTTCCCTGCTTCCAATAGTCCTCTATCTTCAAGGTTCAATGCATACGCAGCACGGAAGGTCATCCCTGCCAAAACTTCAGCTGTTGTAAGCTTTTGGAAGGTTGCTAAAATAGAAGCCTGGGTAATTAAATTCCCCATTGGAGCAGATCCCGGATTCCAGTCACTTGCAATAGCCACAATAGCTCCTGCATCTAATAATTTTCTTGCCGGAGTAAATTTCTCACCAAGGCCTAAACTTGCTCCCGGAAGCGCTGTTGCCACCGTATCAGATTCTGCCAGAAACTGAATATCTTCATCTATTGTTGCTTCCAAATGATCTGCTGATTTCGCTCCTACTTCTACCGCAATTCTTGAGCTTCCAGGGGTAAACTGATCGGCATGAACGGTAATTTCAAAGCCTAGTTTTTTTGCTTTAAGCAAGAAATCCTTACTTTCCTCAGGCTGAAAAGCAGACTTTTCAATAAAAATATCGACTCTGTTCGCTAACTCTTCTTCTTTTACTTTTGGTAAAATTTCGGTTATGATATATTTCAGATATTCGGGATTGCTTCCTTCAAAATCTCTGGGTTTTAAGTGGGCTGAAAGACAGGTTGGAACTAAAGTGGCTTTGGTTACATTCTGTGCTTTTTTAATAATTCTAAGCATCTTCAGCTCGTTGTCCACATCCAGACCATATCCGCTCTTCACTTCAATGGTGGTAATTCCCAGATCAACCAAAAAGTTGATTCTTTCTACTAAAGTTTTTAATAATTTTTCTTCTGAAGCATTTCTTGTATGCTGCACGGAACTCCAGATTCCACCACCACTTTCTGCAATCTCCAGATAGGTTTTCCCTGCATTACGCATGGCAAAGTCATTCGCCCGGTTTCCTCCGAAACAAATGTGGGTATGTGAATCTACAAAAGCAGGCAGAACAACCTGTTCTCCTTCAATGTGTTCAATTTCTATGGTAGGATTTTCTGTTTTTAATGTTTCAAAATTTCCAACTTTCTGGATCGTATTCTGATCTACTACAATTCCTCCGTCTACAATAATTTCCAGCTGCTCATCGGAAAGTTTTCCTCTTAAGGGTAAGTTAGCAAGCGTTACCACCTGCTTAAATGGTCCTATTAATTTCATTAGTTTAAAGTTAATGCGATGTTTAGATTCAAGCTGATTCATTTTTATATCAGTACTCTTTTTCTAAACATTCAAAATTTCATTAATTTTTATGAATAATTTCTCCTCTCAAAAATACTTAAAATATCCCAATTATTTAAATCTTAGCTATTCTCATTTTCAACCCTGGCATAAACCTCTCTATCAATCTCAACGTTTTCTCAATCTGCCCTTCAACCTTTGTCTAAATTTGCTATCTTTGAAGTAAATGAAATGAATTAATGCCAGATTTTTTACATCCAGATAAGGAAAACTACTCACGAGAGGAGCTGATGCAGGAAGAACAGATCCGTCCCCAAAGCTTTAAAGATTTTGCGGGGCAGAGAAAGACGCTGGAGAACCTTGAGGTTTTTGTTACCGCTGCGAAAAGACGTGGCGGAGCACTAGATCATGTTTTATTACATGGTCCACCGGGGCTTGGTAAAACGACTTTAGCCAATATTATCGCTAATGAACTTGGGGTAAACTGTAAGGTTACATCGGGCCCTGTATTGGATAAACCCGGAAGTTTAGCTGGTTTATTGACCAATCTGGAAGAAAATGATGTTCTTTTCATTGATGAAATTCACCGTCTTTCTCCTGTAGTAGAGGAATACCTGTATTCTGCAATGGAGGATTATAAGATTGACATCATGCTGGAAACAGGTCCTAATGCCAGAAGTGTACAGATAGGGCTGAATCCTTTTACTCTCGTAGGTGCTACGACAAGAAGTGGTATGCTTACAAAACCAATGCTTGCCCGATTTGGAATTCAAAGCAGACTGGAATATTATTCTATTGAACTTCTGTCTATGATTATTCAGAGAAGTGCAAGGGTTTTAGGAGTAGTTATTTATGAAGACGCAGCAATCGAAATTGCGAGAAGAAGCCGTGGAACGCCAAGAATTGCGAATGCATTATTAAGAAGAGTACGTGATTTCGCCGAGATCAAAGGAAATGGTGAAATTGAAATCAAGATTACAAAATATGCCCTGGATTCTCTTAATGTGGATGAATTTGGTCTGGATGAAATGGACAATAAGATCATGCGTGTCATGATTGAAAACTTCAAAGGAAAACCGGTTGGTATTTCCGCTCTGGCAACATCTATTGCTGAAAATCCGGAAACACTGGAAGAAGTATATGAACCGTTTTTGATTCAGGAAGGGTTTATTATCCGTACTCCAAGAGGGCGAGAAGTTACTGATAAAGCTTACAAACATTTGAATATTACAAGACCTAAAAACCCGGGAGAGCTATTTTAATTCAAAGTTTTGAGTTCAAAGTTTAAGGTTAATGAGAATTGATTAGTTTATGTTTATACCCAAATTATATAGAAGTGAAGATTTTGATGTGATGCGAAAGATTATCAAAGAAAATTCTTTTGCTTTACTGATTTCTTCCGTAGATAAGATACGGGCCACTCATTCTATGATGATGCTCAATGAAGATGATCCTGAAAATATTTATGTTGAAACTCATATTTCAAGAGCTAACCCTCAGGCGAAAACCTTAAAAAATGGTGATGAAGTTCTTTGTGATTTCTTAGGGGCTCATACTTATATTTCCAGCAGCTGGTATGATCATATCAATGTTTCCACCTGGAATTATGAGGCAGTACAGATTCACGGAAAAGTTGAAATAATGAATCATAATGAACTGTATGCTCATTTGGATAAATTAACGTCCAAATATGAAAGCTTTCAGCAATGCCCAATGATGGTGAAAGACATGGGAAAAGAATTTGTGGAAAAGGAAATGAAGGGCGCTTTTGGGATTAAAGTTATTCCAACCGAAATATTTATCAAACAAAAACTTTCTCAGAACAGAAAAGAGAATGATTTTAACAACATCATTACTCAACTTGAACAATCTGATGATAACGCGAGAAAAATTGCGGAGAAAATGAAATTAATAAAGAAATAATCAAAATATACATATGAAGTTATATCCAATACAATGTGGAAAATTTAAACTGGACGGCGGTGCTATGTTCGGAGTCGTCCCGAAGAGTCTGTGGGAAAAAACGAACCCTGCAGACGAAAAAAACCTGATCGAGCTGGGAACACGTTCTCTGCTTATTGAAGATGGAAAAAAACTGATCCTGGTAGACTGCGGTCTTGGTAACAAACAGGATGATAAATTCTTCGGTCACTACTCTCTTTGGGGAGATGATACTCTTGATAAAAATCTTAAAAAATATGGCTTTATAAAGGAGGATATTACGGACGTATTCCTTACCCACCTTCACTTCGATCACTGTGGTGGTGCTATCGAATGGAATGACGACAGAACCGGATACAGACCAGCCTTCAAAAATGCCAACTTCTGGACGAATGAAAATCACTGGCAATGGGCAACAGAACCCAATGCAAGAGAAAAAGCAAGCTTCCTGAAGGAAAATATTATGCCAATGCAGGAAAGTGGCCAGCTTAACTATTTACCTCTTCCTACTACCGGAAACTATGGTTTTGCTCCAGATCTTAAAATGGATGTTATTTTCGTAGACGGGCATACAGAAAAACAAATGCTTCCGGTAATCCAATACCAGGAAAAAACTGTTGTTTTTGCTGCAGACCTTATCCCTACGGCAGGACATATCAACCCTGTGTATGTGATGGGATATGATACCAGACCACTTTTAACAATGGAAGAGAAAGCAAAGTTCCTGAAGCAGTGTGTAGACAACGAGTATTTATTGTTCTTTGAGCATGATGCGCATAACGAGCTTGCAAGCCTTAAAATGACCGAAAAAGGGGTAAGACTTGATGAAACGTTTAGCTTTAATGATGTTTTTGGATATTAATTTTTAATCATGGAAGAATTACATTCAGAAACACAGCAGACAGAGCCGGAACCAGCACCCAAGATCATTGGTTTAACAGGAGGAATAGGTTCTGGAAAAACTACAGTAGCGCGCTTTATAGAGGAATTCGGTTTCCCGGTTTATTATTCCGATGACAGAGCTAAAGCCATTGTCAATGAGAGTGAAGAACTGAAAATAAAAATCAAGGAACTTCTTGGCGAAGAATCTTATGATGAAAATGGGTTATATGACAGAAAATTTGTGGCTGATCAAGTTTTTAATAACAGAGATCTGCTTCAGCAATTGAATGAGATCATCCACCCCGCTGTAAGAATTGATTTTGAAAACTGGGTTAAGAAACAAACCAAATATTTAGTTTTTAAAGAAACAGCTTTATTGTTTGAATTGAAACTTAACAGACAATGTTATAAATCTCTTTTAGTAACTGCTGAGGATAATATCAGAATTAAAAGAGTAATGGACAGGGATAACAAAACCTATCGCGAGGTAGAAGCTGTCATGGAAAAACAGATGCCTGAAAGGGATAAAATAAAAATGGCAGATTGTATCATTTACAATAATACCAATCTGGAAGAACTAAAAGAACAGACTGAAAAAGTAGTTTTCAGTATTGAATAAATAAGAACTCGTTAGAAGCTTTTCTAACGAGTTCTTTTCTGCAAAAAATAATTTCTGAGGGATTATTCCAATAAGATATTTTAATAAAAAATAAGCCTCCATTTCTGGAGGCTTATTCTATTTGAAATTTAAATGACTTATTCTTTGATAAATTTCTTTTGGGTAGTATTACCGTTATCGTCGATATCAATAACATAAACACCGTTAATCAATCTGCTTACATTGATCTGGTTGTTTAGTAAGATACCGTCAGCAATTACCTGCCCAGCAGCATTGTAGATCTTATATTTAGCTCTCTTGCTAACATTTTTCACAAACAATACTGAGCTTACCGGGTTAGGATAAATCATAACACTTGTCTGATCAATTGGATTAGCAACAGTCGGTTTAGAGATTCTCACTGTATAATCCTCTACTTCTCCGTTTTTGAAGTCAGCACAGTTTACAGGGATACCGTCTCTAGACATTGCTACTCTCATCACTACATACTTATAGTCTGTCATACTTACAAAAGCATCTGCAGGTACATTGAATTTTCCTGAAACAGGGCTGTTTGAATTTGGTGAAGAAGTAAATACTCTTTCATTGATATCAAACTCTCCGTTTCTGTTGAAGTCAATCCAAACTGCGATTCCTTCGTTGTAAGTATTCCCTGTCCATTTCTTCTCGATGATGATCTCATTGTCAGTTGACCCCTGGATCATCTCAATGAATGTTTTAGGAACTCCTGTATAATCTGTATAAGTAGATGCTCCGGATTCATTCTCCATTGTTTTCTTACCGGTAGGCTTCACAGTAACTTTAGAGATATGCTCTCCTGTAGAGTTTTCTGCTTTCATCTTACAGTAGATTACTGTAGGAGTTGTAAAGTAGTAAGGAGGAGTATAGTTTCCTGGCGTACCATTACAGATATTCACTACCTGCATTTCATATTTCGTTAATTCTGTAAGACCTGTCAATACAAGGTTATTAACTAATGACGGTACTTCTGTCCAGCTTGGAATACCTACTTTTCTATATCTAAGAACATACGTTGCTCCCGGGAACGAATCCCACTGGATTGCCGCTGATGTAGGAAGCAATTGAGTAATTGTTAATCCTGGAGGCGGAATCTGGCATATTCTTTCTGTAGTAAATACTTTAGGGTTTGAATATGGGTTCAGCGTTGTTTCACCATTACACTGGTTAGCAATCTGTACTTCATAAGTTGTATATGGCTCTAGAGGAGTTACACTTCCTAATACATAAGTATTGGCTGGAGCTGCTGGTAAACTTATAGTAGCCCATGTAGTAGTACCTACTTTTCTCCATCTCATTGTATACGTAGAGCTTGCTGCAAGCGGAGACCACGTAATTAATGCTGTTGTTGGAGTTATGTTACTTACTGTTACATTTGGAGGAGTAGGATCACATCTTGTAGTGAATGTCTTGATTGGAGTTGCTGTTCCAACGATATCTCCACAAATTGCTGCTACCTCCACTTCATAAGTAGTAGCTGGTGTCAATCCGCTAATTACTAACGGAAGGTTCCCCAATTGTGCTGAAGCATATACTTGCGTCCAAGCTGTTGTTCCCTGAACTCTGTATCTCACCACATAGCTCACTCCTGCTCCAGTGATGGTAACAGTAGCTGTTGTATGCGTTGTTGTAAATGTTGGTGCATTAGGAGTTGCATTGCTACAAGGTCTGATTCTTACTCTATAGTCTTCCACTTCTCCATCTACTGCATTCTGACACATGGTAGGAGCACTTGTACGTTTCAGTACAACTCTCATAGTAGTTGTCAATGGTCCAGTGTAAGCAGTTGAAGGAACAGCAAAAGTAGCTGTAACCGGAGTCGTTGTATTAGCTGGAGAAATTAAAATTCTCTCGGCATCTGTAAACTGTCCGTTTCTATCAAAGTCAATCCAAGCTGTTACAGCATCGTTACCTGTTGCGCCTGTCCAACCTTTTGCAACAGAGATTTTGTTATTTTGAGAATTTACATCTAAAGTAACAAGAGTTTCAGCTGTAGTATAGCTTGTATAGTTTGTCTGTACTGAAGTATTATTCATTGGTGGAACTCCAAGATTCGAAGAGGTAACTGTTACATTCGAGATATGGTCATTCGTTCCGGTACCTGTCATTGGACAGTAAGACAATGGAGGTGTTGTAAATGCTACTGATGATGAGTAAGAACCTGTGGAACCGTTACAAGTTGTAGAAACCTGAACTTCATAATTGGTTTGCTCTGTAAGACCAGTAATTCCATAGAAGTTCTGACCAGCAGGAACTGTAGCTGTTTGCCAAGCTCCACTTGGAGCAACTCTCCATCTTATATTATATGTAGCACCCGCAGTAGCAACCCATGATACCGTTGCTGTAGTAGCGCCAATATTATTCACTGTAATATTTGTTGGAGCAGCTGTTGAACAAGGCTGAGCATCTACAAATTTCACTGCATAATCTTCTACTTCTCCCTGGCTGAATGTACCACAAGGATTAGCATTATCAAAATATCTCATTACTACACGCATACGGGTAGGAAGAGTTCCTGTATATACGTTACCACTTGCCACCGTAGGTACTGCGAAAGTAGCCGTTACAGGGGTAGTTGTGTTATAGGTAGTATTAAGAATTCTTTCACTGGTTTCAAATGTTCCGTTTCTGTTAAAATCTACCCATGCTGAAACTCCATAAGATGTAGGAGAACCTGGCCAGTATTTGTTTACAGAAATTTTATTATTTGCTGAACCTCTTTCAAAGATCACTACTCTTGTAGCATCTGTTGTATAATCTTTATAATTGTCAGATCCGGAATTACTCAACATAATAGGAGTATTCGTAGGAGTAACAGTTACATTATTAATATATCCGCTTGTAGCAGTATTACTTGTAGGACCTGCTGTACAATAAGTAAGAGCTGGTGTTGTAAAGGTAACACTTGGTGAGAATGCACCTGTTGTTCCTCCACAAACAGTAGCAACCTGTACTTCATAGGTAGTCTGCTCCAGTAATCCGGTAAGCATTTGATTACTGATTAATGGGGTATTTACAGCAATCTGCTGCCAAGCACCAGAAGGAGAAACTCTGTATCTTACTATATAAGTAGCTCCTGTAGCTGATGTCCAAGTAACATTAGCTGAAGAAGGAGTTATGCTATTTACTGTGATATTAGATGGTGGTGCTGTAGTACAAGGTGATAAATCTATAAATTTTACTGCATAGTCTTCAGTTTCACCATAAGAGTATGTTCCACAAGCGTTAATAGGGCTGTATTCGTTTAATACAACACGCATTTTTGTAGTCAGGTTTCCAGTGTAAACACCACCTGCAGCATTTGGTACTGTAAATGTAGCTGTAACTGGAGTTGTTGTATTACTTGGTGAAGTAAGTACTCTTTCATTTGCTTCAAAAACACCATTACGGTTAAAGTCAATCCAAACTCCCGTTAAGAAGCTATATTGATACCCTGGCCAAGTTTTTGAAACAGAAACTGTAGCAGTACCACCTCTTACTAAAGTAACTACTCTCGTAGGATCTGTACTGTAATCTGTATAACCACTTTGATCAGAGTTACTGTTCATTGATGGAGCTCCTTGTGCATTAACAGAAACCTGATTGATATATCCGTCAATAAATGTACTAGTAGCACCAGAAGCACAATATGTAAGAGCCGGTGTTGTAAAGTTTACGCTGGAAGAGAATGCTCCCTGAGAGCCTCCACAGACAGTTGCTACCTGAACTTCATATTGAGTTTGCTCAGTTAATCCGGTAATCAGCTGATTCCCAATCAAAGGAGTTGTAACGTTAATCGTTGTCCAGGCTCCACCTGATACAGGTCTGTATCTTACAACATAAGTAGCTCCTGCAGAAAGATACCAAGCTACGTTAGCTGAAGTTGTTGTAAGGTTTGAAACTGTAATATTAGTAGGCGGTGCTGCTGAACACGCTGGCAACTGGTGACTTTCCAGCTGGATTCTTGGAATATCTGCAAGTCTGTCTTTTGCAGAAGGAGGTGCAGCAGGATCCGGGTTCGTTCCATCTTCATAATAGATGATACCTCGGTTTGCCCCTGCATTATAAGATCCCCAAGCGGTACCTGGTGAAGATGCGTAACCTGGAGTTTTTTCATTTACAGCAACCACAAGATTGTCTGTTCCATTCCATAAAAATGGTGTAGCTAATTGAAGCGTTACCCAGTTTCCATTCGTTAAGTTAGGTAAATCTCCGGCATACACCTGAGTCAGAGAACTTAGCGGCACCCAGTTTGTATTGGATGTAAAGGCAGCCTGGGTAGTATTTCCCATGTATACCACCCAATCCTTATATACAGCCTGAGAGGTTGCAACAGTAGTGGAATAAAACTTTATAGCTGTGATATAGTTCGACGTACCAATGGCAGTCGTAAGTTCCGCAGCCGTATAGATCTGCTGGGAATAACTATACCCATAGTAGGAACGTATGGGGAGATACACAGAGGTACCCGTTCCTGTCCCGATCTGTCCTGCCTGAGCCGAGACTTTGGATACAAAGCCTGTACAAATCAAACAGAGAAACAGAATTAAAGAGGTAAAGAATTTCTTCATAATGTTTTCATTATAATATTAATCACACAAATCTAATCATTTTTTATTATTAATTTATAAGTGCATTTATGTTTTTTTTATAAAAAAATAACAAATTCATCACTTATGCTCTAAATAAAGAAATCCCCGGGAGTTCCCGGGGATTTACTAATATTTAAAGGTTATCTTTATTTTTTGATAAATTTAGATTTGAATTGTTCAATTCCTTTATCATCTATTGTAATAATGTAACCACCTTTAACTAAAGCTGAAACATTAACCTTTCCATTATTAATATTTCCTCTATCGACTAATTGTCCGGCAGCACTATAGATTTTATAAGTTGCTTTATCTGAAACTTTAGTAATGTTTAGAACATCAGTTGCAGGGTTTGGATAAATCTGAATACCATTATTTTTAACAGCACTTTCAGAAGTAGCAAGATTACCTGTAATAACTACGTTATAATCTTCAACCTCACCATCGAAAAGTTCTCCACAAACATAATCTGAAGGTAATGATAAACCAATGTTACCACCTCCAGTTCCAGCACCTACATAGAATGCTACAACTCTCATTCTTAACGGCTGTCCTTCTACTGCATTCGCTGGAATTGTAACGTTTCCGCTTACTACAGTTGATGGCTGCGTTAATGTTACAGGATAATTCAATACTCTTTCTGAATCACTGAAAACACCATCCTTGTTAAAGTCTATAAATGCAGCTACCGTATCATAATCAGCACTACCGGAGTTTCCTACGGTAACAGAAATAGGATAAGTAGTTCCTTTTACAAGGTTAACTTGAAGTGCTGTATTTGTTGCATAGTTTGTATATGTACTATTTGCCGAAGTATTATTTACATTCGCAAGTGTCACATTGGCAATGTACTCATAGTCTGAACTTGTTGAAGCAGCTGCGCAGTAAGCAAGTGCAGGTGTACTGAAGTTTACAGATGCAGAATATGTTCCTACTGTAGTACCACAAACTAAAGCTACCTGAACTTCATACGTTGTACCATCAATTAAATTACTTAGGTTGATTGAAGGAACTGCTGTATCAGCTTCAGTCCATACAGTTGTACCTACTTTTCTGTAACGTACTTTATAAGTTGCGCCTGTATAAGACATCCAAGATACACTTCCTGAAGACACCGTAATGTTGCTTACAACAACGTTAGTTGGTGCAGCACTGCTACAAGCAGATAGGGGTGCAATACTTACAGGTCCTACTGCATAGAAAACATTTCCTATTGAAGAAACTCTTACTTTAATAGTCTGACCGTTCAATGAAGAAGGGAAAGTAAAGTTTTCAGATCCGTCATTAGGTGTTGATGCTGATAATACCGTCCAGGTTGTTCCGTTATCTGTAGTATAATCAATTTTTACATTAGCAACATTATAAGGAGCTGCATTAGTATTGGCAACAATCCATTGAACCGGAGTTGGAGTATTCACATCAGCATATTGGTTAGCTAATCTGAAAGGACCATTATCTCCTACAACGATAGTCTGAACTTTAAAAGCAGATTGCTGTTCAGCTACATTGGAATTATTATCTCTTACAGTTAATGCAAAATTTGTAGTTCTTGCCGTAGTAGATACAGCTTCCCAAGTATTGTTTGCGTTATTTAATACTCCATTCATTACAGACGTAAATTTCGGGAAGTATCTTGTTGGGCTTGCGTTTGGAGCAGCAGATCTGAATGAGGCTCCTGATGTTGTATTTCCTAAGTTATATTTATCAATGGAAACTAAAGCATCATCTACCTCTTCCCAAGAATATGTCATTGGGTCATTTTCAGGATCTGTAGCACTACCCGTCAAGGCAAAAGCAGTACCTTTTGGTATAGTATATGTTGGCAGGTCAGTAATTACCGGTGGGTTATTGGTAATTGTAGTTTCTACGTCACATGTTTTTGCAATTAAGTTAGCTTGTACCTGACCGATACTTGCTTTATGGAAATAAGGATCAGAGTTTTGCTGAACATCTGTATCTGGACCAGTAATACCTGCATATCCCATAATGGTAGTTCCTGAACCTGGCTCCATATTTACCCCGCTTCCTTCAAGATTATGAGAGAAAGTATGGTTAGCTCCTAATTGGTGACCCATCTCATGGGCTACATAGTCAATATCGAAGCTATCCCCTGATGGAATTCCATTCGCAGGAGAAGTAAATCCTGAACCTTTTCCTTTAGGAACTGAAGTTGTAGGATTAATACATACACATCCGATACATCCGGCGTTTCCTCCACCTCCAGATTTACCGAATAAGTGTCCGATATCATAGTTAGTATTTCCTACATTATTTGTCAAAGCTGTTTGCAGCTGTGCATTCCATGCGCCTTGTGCTCCGGTTGCAGCAGCGGCATATGGATCTGTAGCAGGATCAATATAAATTACATTGGGAAAGTTTTGTAAATTCAAATGCAATGCAAAGTCTTTCTCAAAAACTCCATTTACTCTGGTTAGAGTATTGTTGATCGCAACAAGAGCAGGAGCTCTTTTCTGATCATCCGTAGCAGTAGCAGGTACACCAGCAAGTCCCATAAAGTATTGCGTATACTCACCCGTAACAGACATTGCCAGTCTCATTGTTCTATATTTCTTATCAGAACTTTTATTAAAAGTTGTTGGCTGATTAGTGAACGACTGTCCATTTTTTAATAAAGCATCTATTTCCTTCTTAGCAGCAGGAGATTCTTCTGTAGAACACAAGAAACCGTTCTTTTCCTTTTTTGTCTTAGGATGAACAGCATACACTGTTTTGTCTGTTGAAGCAGGATCAATAAATTCATATTTATCTCCATGGATGATCATTGACTGAAAATCATTAGGAGCGATACTGAATCTTAAGTATTTGGTAGGGTCATCGACACTTGTTCCAACATAAGATCCTAATTCATACTTGTCTGCCAGTTCTTTTACAACTACTGGAAAACTATATACATTAAACCTTTCAATCTTCCCGCTCATCGTAGGAAGAGAAATTACTACAGGAGTGGAATTTGCTCCCATTTCCTGTGCATTCTTCAGCTGAGATCTCAGTAAGTTCAGGTCCAGTTTATAGTACCCGTTACTTCTTACATTAGATTGATCTACTCTAAATCCTGTACTTCTTTTGTTGTCGTCTCCTTTTTTAAGAGAAGTTGGTGTCCATTGGCCGAACACTGCCCCTCCTATACAAGTAAACATTAAAGCAGTAAATACTCTTTTCATAAATTAAAACACAATTATAATTTCCGCCAAATATAGCCATTTTATAACTCACACAAATAAAATAACTTAATATTTTTTAATATTATACACCTAAAAAACACATTCATTAAAAAAAATATAAATCAAAGAACAAGATTGATTTTATATTATATATATTGTAAAAGTCAAGGATAATCATTTATAGAAATTATAAATAGCATTCATTAAAAAAAACACAACCTTTAGAATATTCTAAAGGTTGTGTTTTTTTATTTTAAACGGTAAGAGCTATCATTTCTAGAATTTATAAGCTATATTCCATGCAAATCCCATATTAAACTTTGAAGAACTTTTTCCAAAACCAGGAACAATCATTGGAGTGATGTCATCCTGTTTAGAAGTATATACCATATATCTTGGCTGGAGATTTACATCTATATAAAAATTGGAACTGAATAACTGTACTCTACCTCCAATAGTTCCTTCCAACCAAAAAGAAGACTGTGAGGATGAAGGAAATGCTTCAGAAGAATTACTTCCTCCAAATCCACGAACGGGAATCGCCATATATTCCTGATTATAGAAAGATCCAGCAACTTTTCCACCAGCATAAAATCCGTTAAATTCATTTTCTGCATCTTTTGCCAGCATATAGAAAGCTCCTAACTTAACGAAAGGACCGCTTGCCTTAGCATCATAGCCATTTTTCTGATATACGTTTTTCTCAAAACCGGCTTCTGCAATAGCATGAACATTTCCTTTGATCTTGGAGGAAATAAATCCCTGATACAGTTTTCTATCTGAAAAAAATCCGGCTCCGGTATTCAATACATCAAGGCCAACCATAAAATTAGGTTCATATTTTTCCTGAACCTTCTTCTCTGCTTCCTTTTTTTTGTCTTGGGCCCAGCTTATTATTCCAAATAAACTAAAAAGAAAGGTAAAGATTAGTCTTGTCTTCATTCTCTATTTGATTTTGTCCGGCCTCCACTTTCTGAACTGGATCCGGAGTTACTAATTCTGAAGTTAAATTCTCGTAATACTTTTTGATTCCGCATCCGGGAGAGACATATGTTGACTTTGTAGTATATTTAATTCTTACTTTAGATTCCGTGCCCTTTTTCGTAAGTTTAAAATAAACGTCTGTATAAGGTGAACTGTCTACCCGTAGAGGAATTAACCTGGAATCAGTCTTTACAGCTACTCCCAGATCTACCTTTCCGGCACCATAGTCTACTGCGACATAAAGTGAATCCAGAGTCGTCTCTTTTCCACTATCAATGTCTCTGAAGGCCACCTTCATTCTTGGAGTTCCTTCTCCGCTTTCACAAATATCATCGTCGCCTCCACAGGAAACAAGCATTCCTAAAAAGCAGATCGCTATGAGAAATTTAAAATACTTCATATTAAGATTTGAAATTCAAATTTAAATAAATTTATTTTTTAATCAGTAATGCAATGTTCTCAACATGGTGTGTTTGTGGGAACATATCTACCGGTAAGATCTTTACTAAAGTATAATGTTCTTTCATTAAAGCAAGATCTCTTGCCTGTGTAGCAGAGTTACAGCTTACATAAACTACTTTTTCCGGCGAAAGCTTAAGAATCTGTTCTACAACCTTCTGATGCATTCCATCTCTTGGTGGATCTGTGATTAATACATCTGCTTTAGGATGGTTAGCCATGAATTCATCATTAAAGATATCTTTCATATCTCCACAATAGAATGTTGTATTTGTTAAACCGTTCAAAGCAGCATGTTCTATTGCCGCATCTATTGCTTCCTGTACAGATTCTATTCCGATTACCTGTTTTGCATTTCTTGCTACATATTGTGCGATGGTTCCCGTCCCTGTATAAAGATCATACACAACTTCATCACCTTTCAGATCTGCAAACTCCAGAGTTTTTCTGTATAGTTCCAACGCCTGTTTGTAATTGGTCTGGAAGAATGATTTCGGTCCAATCTTAAACTTCAGCCCGTCCATCTCTTCCATAAGATACCCTTCTCCGAAATATACGTTGATATTTAAATCATAGATAGAGTCATTCTGTTTAGGATTGATGGCATATACTAATGTTTTAATCTGTGGGAATTTTTCTAATAAGAACTCAAAAAGTTTTTCTCTGTTTTCTTTTTCTTCTCTGTAAAGCTGGAAAAGAACCATCCATTCTCCATGAGAATTCTGTCTCATCATTAAGGTTCTTAAGAATCCTTCCTGATTTCTCACATCAAAGAAATCCAGGCCAGTATTAACGCCATATTCTTTTACAGCCAATCTAATAGCATTAGAAGGATCTTCCTGAAGGAAACATTCTTTCAAATCAAGAATTTTGCTCCACATTCCGGGAATATGAAAACCTAAAGCATCTTTGCTCCCGAAATTTTCTTCAGAACTGATTTCGTACTGAGTAAGCCATCTTGCATTGGAAAAGGAAAACTCCATTTTATTTCTATAAAAATACTGTTCTTCAGATCCAAGAATTGGCACAGTTTCAAACTCATCAATCCCTCCGATTCTTTTAATATTATTATAGACTTCTTCCTGTTTAAAATCAAGCTGTTTTTCATAGCTCATATTCTGCCACTTGCATCCTCCGCAAGTACCAAAGTGGATACATTTAGGTTCAACTCTGTATGGTGATTTTTCAAGTATTTCAATCGCTTCGCCTTCATAATATTTAGACTTCGCTTTTTTCACTCTCACATTCACAATATCTCCTGGAATTGCGCCTGTTACCATTACGGTTTTACCCTCCTCTGTTTTTCCTATTGCCACTCCTTTTGCTCCGGCAGTCAACAATTTTATATTTTCAAGAGTTAGATCTCTTTTTTTCTTCCTACTCATTCTAAAATTTTCTATTTTCCTAATTGAAACTTTTACGTTCCAGTTTGCAAAAATACAATAAAAAAAACCTTATCCGAAGATAAGGTTTCTATACTGTGTTAAAGTTTATTATTTTGTTGGAGCCGGCTGTGGATTTGCTGGCTGTGGTGCTTGCTGCATTGCAGATGGATCAAGCTGTAATTGTGGCTGCATTTGCGCTGGATCTACCTTCGGAGCTGAAAGACCTGTTTGTTTATCCAAAATAGTCACCAATTCCTGCTCACCAAGGTTTACAAAAGATCTGCTGGCAATTTTACCATCTTTATCAATAATCACAAAGCAAGGTAACTTAAACCCGTATACTCCATATTTCTTAGCGATGTCAGAGTTCAATCCTCCTTCTCCATAAACATTCACTCCCTGAATACCTTTTAATAAAGAGTTGCTTGTCTTAATAAATTGATCTTTTGTATCGTCTACGTTTACAAATACAAAATTCATTTTAGACTTATAAAAGTTTACCACTTCTTTTAATACAGGTACTGTAGCTTCGCTGATGTAAGGATTCCATGAAGCATAGAAGAATAACATATAAGGTTTTCCTTTGTTTTCAGAAAGCTGGTATGATTTACCATCTTGTTTTGCTAATGCTGCTTCAGGAGCTGCTTCTCCGATTTTAAGTCCTGTAATAGCTACCTGCATTTTTAAAAGATCACTTTTAATGGTAGCATCTTTAATATCTGAATCGATAATCTTTTTAATCTTGTCAATATTGGCAGCTGGAGTTGTTGGATGGATATCAGCCTGAGCCATTACAAATGCAAGAAGATAATCTTTTGCTGTTTGAGATAAATCTTTTTTTGTTTTTAAATACTGAGCGAACATCTCAGAAGTTGTAATCCCTGTTTTTCCTTTGCTATTTGCTTCAGCATATTTCTGGAAATCCGGAGTCATTTTTACAAGAAGATATTGTCTGTAAAGAGGAATCGTTTTTACCATTCCATCTTTGTCTGTTTCCAGCTGAGTTTCGTAATCTTTGAAAGCTTTAGACGCTTTGAAAGAAGGATTTCCAGACATTGGACCGTGAGACATTTCATAGTTCGCAAGCAAGTTAAGAATGGTTACTTTCACATCGTTTTTCTTCCATTCCAATAATCCTTTGCTTGGATTATTTTTCTTTGCAAGGTCATCTACGTTTTTATTAATATCTGCTTCAATTTTATGCATACCTTTCAAAAATGCAGCTTCATCTCCACCCATTAATACAGGTAAATTAACTTTACCTCCATATTCTGCCAAGAACTTCATACTTGCCGTAAGGAAGTCATTATTCTTTTTAGCATCCCCGGTAATCACATATTCATTTGGGAAAGTTGCTCCGTTTCCTGAGATATTTACTTTTTGTCCACCTTCAAGATAGATCAGGCTTTGTCTGCCAGCGTAATTGATTACGTACATTCCATCTTTAGGAGCGTCAAAATTTCCTGAAAAGTTTCCGTCTTTATCAAGACCTATATTAATCAAAGGCAGGGTTCCTACTCCTGAAGCTTCTACAAATTCAATTCTTTCTAATGGTGAGCTTCCAGTAATTTTTCCTTTTACTTCTACTTTTTTTGAACAAGACATCACAAAGAATGTGATGATAAACAATAAAAGATATTTTTTCATTTCAATTTTTAATATTACACAAAAATACGCTTTTTAGGGCTTGCTAATTCACACTAATTATTTTTTTTAAAAATTTTATTATTACCATTCAAAAGGGATATTCCAATTATTGAAGGTCATCTTTTTGAAGGTAAAAAGTATTTGAAAGTTTTTTCAGAAAACGATTCAATTACCTTCCAAATATATACTTAATAAATAAAGAATAACGAAGATCAGTCAATAAGTTAACAAACTTTAACAGGGTTAACTTTTTCATAAAAAAATCGCCTCCAAAAATGAAGGCGATTTTTTATATATTTGAATCAATTCTATCCTTGATCTGCAAGAGCAGCCATGTATTCTCTGTTCATTCTTGCGATGTTTTCAAGAGAAATACCTTTAGGGCATTCTACCTCACATGCTCCGGTATTTGAACAGTTTCCGAAACCTTCTTCGTCCATAGCTTTCACCATGTTCAGAACCCTTCTCTTAGCTTCTACTCTACCTTGTGGAAGTAATGCATACTGAGAAACTTTTGCTCCAACGAATAACATTGCAGATCCGTTTTTACATGTAGCTACACACGCTCCACATCCGATACAAGCTGCAGCATCCATTGCTTTATCTGCATCTTCTTTAGGAACAGGGATTGCATTAGCATCCAATGTATTACCAGAAGTGTTCACAGAAATGAATCCTCCTGCTGCCATTACTCTGTCGAATGCGCTTCTGTCTACCATCAAATCTTTGATTACAGGGAAAGCAGCACTTCTCCAAGGTTCAATAACGATCGTCTCACCATCTTTGAACATTCTCATGTGAAGCTGACAAGTTGTAATACCTGTATCAGGCCCGTGAGCTCTACCATTGATGTAAAGAGAACACATACCGCAAATTCCTTCACGACAGTCGTGGTCGAAAGCGATAGGTTCTTTTCCTTCGTTAATTAAGTTTTCGTTCAGGATATCCAACATCTCCAAAAATGAAGAGTCTGTAGATACATCTGATATTTTATAGGTCTCAAACTGACCTTTAGTTTTACTATTTTTTTGTCTCCAAATTTTCAGCGTAAGATGTAAGCCTTTTTTTGCACTCATAATGTTATATTTATAGGTTGGAGATTATTTATAACTTCTAGTTTTAACCTCGATGTTGTCGTATATCAATTCTTCTTTATGCAACACTTCTGTGTTGATATCGTTTCCTTGATATTCCCAAGCTCCGACGTATTTGTAGTTTACGTCATCTCTTTCCGCTTCTCCATCCGGAGTTGAATGGTCTTCACGGAAATGTCCACCACAAGATTCATTTCTGTGTAGTGCATCGATAGCCATTAATTGTCCAAGTTCAAGGAAGTCTGCTACTCTGAATGCTTTTTCAAGTTCAGTGTTCATCCCTTCTCCTTCTCCTGGTACTTTTACGTTTTTCCAGAAATCGTTTCTTACTTCTTCAATTTCTTTGATTGCTTCTCTTAATCCTTCAGGAGTTCTTCCCATTCCAACTTTATTCCACATAATGTTTCCTAATTGTTTGTGGAAATGGTCTACAGAATGAGTTCCTTTATTGTTTAAGAAGAATTCAATTTTTTCTTTAATTCCTTTTTCAGCTTCGTCAAACGCTCCTGAGTTCGTAGGAATAGCTCCTGTTCTGATATCTGCAGAAAGGTAATCTGCAATCGTGTAAGGAAGTACGAAATATCCGTCAGCAAGACCCTGCATCAATGCAGAAGCACCCAATCTGTTTGCACCGTGATCAGAGAAGTTAGCTTCACCGATTACGAAACATCCCGGAATAGTAGACTGAAGGTTATAATCAACCCATACACCACCCATGGTATAGTGAACTGCAGGATAGATCTTCATTGGAGTTTTGTAAGGATCATCAGCAGTAATTTTTTCGTACATTACGAATAAGTTACCGTATTTCTCCTCTACCCAGCTCTTACCTAAATCATAGATCTGCTGATCTGTTGGATTATGAATATGTTTTTCGATAGCGGATTCTTTACCTTTTTTCATGATCTCTGTAGAGAAATCAAGGTAAACACCTTCCTGAGTATCATTATTTTCGATTCCGAATCCAGCATCACATCTTTCCTTAGCAGCCCTGGACGCAACGTCTCTAGGTACAAGGTTACCGAATGCAGGGTATCTTCTTTCCAAATAATAATCTCTATCTTCTTCTTTAATATTTTCAGGTCTTAATTTACCTTCTCTGATTGCTACCGAATCTTCATGTTTTTTAGGAACCCAGATTCTTCCTGAGTTTCTTAATGATTCAGACATCAAAGTCAGTTTAGACTGCTGTGTTCCATGAACAGGAATACAAGTCGGGTGAATCTGTACGTAGCAAGGGTTTGCGAAGTAAGCTCCTTTTTTGTGAATTTTCCATGCAGCAGAAACGTTAGATCCCATTGCATTGGTAGAAAGGAAATATACGTTTCCGTATCCTCCAGAAGCGATTACTACAGCGTGAGCAGAATGTCTTTCAATTTCACCTGTTACAAGGTTTCTTGCGATAATCCCTCTCGCTTTTCCGTCAACAATAACAAGATCTAACATCTCATGACGGTTATACATTTTGATTCTTCCTTTACCGATCTGACGGCTCATTGAAGAATAAGCACCTAATAATAACTGCTGCCCTGTTTGTCCTTTTGCGTAGAAAGTTCTTTTTACCTGAACCCCACCAAATGAACGGTTATCTAGCTGACCGCCATAATCTCTCCCGAAAGGAACTCCCTGGGAAACACACTGGTCAATAATATTTGCAGAAACTTCAGCTAATCTGTAAACGTTGGCCTCTCTTGCTCTATAGTCACCACCTTTAATGGTATCATAGAATAATCTGTAAGTAGAGTCACCGTCTCCCTGGTAATTTTTAGCTGCGTTGATCCCTCCCTGAGCTGCAATAGAGTGTGCTCTTCTTGGAGAATCCTGGTAGCAGAATGCTTTCACATTATATCCTTGCTCAGCTAATGTAGCTGCAGCAGAACCTCCTGCCAAACCTGTACCTACAACAATAATATCAATCTTATCTCTGTTGTTTGGTGCAACAAGGTTCATATGGTCTTTATGATTTTTCCACTTGTCTTTAAGAGGACCCGCTGGAATTCTTGAATCTAATTTACTCATACTAGTATATTGATATTATTGAGTTATAAAATGGAAAACTGCAACGATGATAAATCCTGCAGGGATAAGGATTGAATACCATGTCCCGAAAGCTTTGATCACCGGCGTATATTTTGGATGTCTCGCACCGATAGACTGGAATGAAGACTGGAATCCGTGCGCTAAGTGTAATCCTAGCAGAACAAAAGAGATTACATACAAAGCCACTCTCCAAAGATCAGCAAACTTTTCATGAAGTTCCGGCCAGAAACGTTCTGCATCAGGAGTCAATCCTTCTACATACTTGTAATTAATTTCATGTAGCCAGAAATCATATAAGTGAAGCGCCAAGAAAGCTAAAATAACAGCTCCTGAAATAATCATATTTCTGGACATCCATGAAGAATTCACTGATGCGTTGTTAGCTGCATACTTTACCGGACGCGCTTTATTATTCTTGATCTCAAGTACAAATCCCATTACAAAATGGAAAATTACTGCAAAACCAAGAATAGGCTGCATTAAGAACTGCACAAAAGGATTATAGCCCATAAAGTCAGATGCTGTATTGAATGCATCCTTGTTTAGAACTGATAACAAATTGGTTGTCAAATGCAGTATAAGAAAAATCAGCAAAAACATAGCTGATAATGCCATAGCGTATTTTCTACCTATCGTAGAACTCGTTAAACCTGCCATATAAGTTTAAATTTGAATTTCCACAAAATTAAGAAAGTTTAACAATATCGAAAAGTGAGAAATCTCACAAATAGACAGTTTGTAATCTTTCTAAATAAGATTTTCACCCATTATAAATACAGGAAAATGGCTAAATTCAGAACCATCATTTCAGATCATAAATCTTATTCCTGAAAACCACTTTTTGAATGGAGGGTGACAAGGTTTTTATCTCAAAATGATCTACTCTCCTGGAAGCACAATATGGATTGACTATATACTGTAAAATCTTCGTCTTATTTTTCATATCCGAAATCCAGAAACAGACTCTGTCACCATTTTTCACTGAAAAAATTTTGTTTCTGTTAAAATGATGAACCAATATCTCTTCCTTCTGATTTTCAAAAGCCGTGATTCCGCTTCTTATCATTAGAAATAGTAATGCTGTCATCATCAACCTCATCGTATTTTTCATATTGAATTTCAGTATAGCTGCTCTTAGCAAATAGACAAACACTGATACTGACATCACTTCTATCCCATTCATTGGAATATTTTCAAAGAACAGTACATCCACTTCAGCAAACCAATGGATTACCTTCAGTAAAAACTGAATAATCCCATCATATATACCATTTATAAGTGCAAAATCAATCCCAAAAGAAATAAGAACTGTTATTAAAAAAGAGAAAATAATAATTAATTCAGAAAAAGGAACAATAACAAAATTGGCAATGATTGATATCAATGAAAACTGATGAAAATAGTACAATACCAGAGGAAGTGTTGCCAACTGTGCAGATAAAGATATTGTAATCGTGTTAAACAGAAGTTTTTTAATATAATTATCCTGTTTTGGGAAGTATTTCAGCAGAGGCTGATTCAGCCAATAAATTCCCAGAACAGCCAAAAAGCTAAGCTGAAAACCTACATCAAAAAGCTGTTGTGTATCTCCGATTAGAATAAAAAAAGCAGATAAAGCCAATGCATGAAGCAGATCCGGCTTTCGCTGAAGCAAAACAAAAATGAAATAAACACTCAACATGATGCAAGACCGTAATACTGAATTACCAAATCCAATAAAAGCAGCGAACAACCAGATAAAAATCAAACTGAAAACAACCGCATATTTTCTGAATTGCAAAGGAGCAAACCGAATCAGAAAAAAGTAGAACATCCCAAAAACAACCACAATATGAGTTCCAGAAATAGCCAGAAAATGAACCAACCCGGACTTATTGAAATCACTAACAGTGCCTGCATCAATTTCTGTTCGGTCTGCCAGAATAATACCTTTTAGAAATTCTTTAGTTTTTGCTGAAATTTCTATTTTATCAATTTTCTTAAGAACTTCAAACCTATATTGCCTAAGCTGATCTGCCCACGTTAAGTCATTCCGTTCAGCAGATATAATTTCTTTTGAAAGATAAACCTGGCAATCCATATGTTTTCTTTTCAGATATTGAGCATAATCAAATTGAAAATCATATGACAGAATCTGAGGTTTCGTAATGTAAACCTTAGCTTTGTAGTAGTGAATAAAATCTAACTCTTTACTCTCTTTTGGAACATAAAAAATTGAATTAAAACATGCATTTCTCGCCTGTGCAATGCCTTCATATTTTCTATATTTTTCCGAAGAATTTAGTTTCTGAGAGATCTTAAATAAAACCGTTTCATGCTTATTTATGGGGAGTTTATCAACCGATGAAGAAGTGTTATAGAAATGAAGAACAATTCCTGCTCCAAACAACAGAAGCATCAATAAAACAATTTTGGTTTTATGCAGAAGATAAGAATGAAAACAGATTAAAATCAACAATATTGAGCATATTATTCCCACTCCATCAACAACGATCTCTGCTAATACCACTCTATCCTGAAAAAGAATTCCAAGAATAAAGCATATTGCCAGAATAAGAAGAGGTTGTTTGTTCAATATCCATTAATTATCCTTTTAAAATAGGCAATGAATGGGAAATTCACGACCTCTTTAAAAACTAAATAAGCGCTCTGTCTTCATTAAAAATGTTAACAGAACGCTTAATTTTTTTTACTAAAAATTACGTTTAAAAGTATATTATCTCTTTTTCAAAAATTTATCCGTCAAACGCTTCGTTTCTTTGATATAAAATAAAGGATCTTTCCCGTAATCTTCATATTTGAAATCTACTGCTTTTTTAGGAATAGCAGGCTCTATTTGCGTTCCTTCATGCCATTCATTGAATGATGTAATTCCAATAAACTCAGGATTTACTTTACTGGCAGCATCAAACATTTTCTCATAATATTTTCCATGATCTCTGCTTTTGAAATTAGCTTCATTCCACGGTCGGATTCTTGTATCGGAATAACCAGGACCTACACACGGAATAAAAATCAGATGATGATCTTTAGCAAAGTTGGCCATAAAATCCCAATTAGCCGTTGTACTTCCATATACAAATCCTTCGCTGGCAAAATAGGTATAGAAACCATCAAAGCCTGCCGAATCGAAAAATTTAGCATCATCTTTCTCAACCCAAAGTCCGATATAAAGAGCATCTAAATACGTGTTTCTGACTGTTTCCGCTCCATCTTTGGATAATATTTTCATCCATTCTTCTTTAGAAATTTTATAGCTGTCATACACATAAAACAGAGGTTTTCCTTCTTTTTTATAGAATGCATGATGATTGGAATACGTTTTTAACAGGTAAGAAAGCTGCTCTTTTAATTCCGAAGTGTTTTTATAAAAGGGCTCAATGTGGAATGCTATTTTTAAATCAAACCGATCTGCAATATCTAAATACTTGATAAGACTTTTATCCGTAAACGAATCTTTTCCCAACCAGCTTACGACAACCACTCCTACTCCGGAGTCTTTAATCATTTTCATATGTTGCTCGATAGTTTTCGGATCATTGGAACTGTAGTTACCAAGAGCCGGGTAAAAATTAGCTCCGATATCATCACCTCCTTTATGATGCCCCAGATTATTCCACTTCGGATTACTCCAGTGAGGAAGAATCTCATGATTCCAATGCTGATAATCTCCATCTGTTGCAGGATTGGCGTACCAGCCGTAATAAAATATCTGAACCTTATCTCTTACACTGTTCTGCTGGGCAAAACTGTTTGTGAAAAATAATACAAAAGTCAGGAATAACAGTAAACGGTTACAATAATTCATAGTTAAAAAGTAGATTAATAATCAGAAAATCAGCACAAACTATACTTTCAATATCACCTCAGCAGCATGATCGCTGGCTCCTTTTCCGCCAAGTTTTTCTCTAAGAAGGCTATAGTCATTCAAAACCTGCTCCCTCTTTTCTCCTGACAAAATTTTATTGAGCTCTTCTACCAGATTTTTAGTATTCAGATCATTTTGAATCAATTCTTTCACCACTTCTCTGTCCATAATCAGATTAACCAGAGAAATATAATTGATATTTTTCACCAATCTTTTAGCAATAGCATAGGAAATCTTACTTCCACGATAGCACACCACTTCAGGGATATTCAACAAAGCGGTTTCCAACGTAGCTGTTCCGGAAGTCACCAAAGCAGCTTTTGAACATCTTAGCAAATCATAGGTTTTATTAGAAACAAAATGAACATTATCATCTACATATTTCTGATAAAATTCTTTTGGAAGACTTGGGGCTCCGGCAATCACAAACTGATAGTTTTGAAACTGCGGTCTTACGGAAAGCATTATTTCAAGCATCTTTTCTACTTCCTGTTCTCTGGAACCCGGAAGTAATGCAATAATTTCTTTTTCATTCAACCCATGCTCCGATTTGAATTTTTCAATGCTTATTTCCTGAAGATCCGAAATAGCATCCAGCAACGGGTGACCTACAAAATGAGAATGTACTCCATGTTTTCTATAAAATTCTTCTTCAAATGGAAGAATAACCATCATTTCATCCACATATTTTTTGATAATCTCTACGCGGCCTTCTTTCCATGCCCAAAGCTGTGGAGAAATATAATAAACCACTTTGATTCCCAATTCTTTGGCAAATCTGGCAATTCTCAGATTAAATCCCGGATAATCTACCAGAATCAAAACATCAGGTCTGTTCTTCTGAATATCCTCTTTACAGAATTTAATATTATTCAGAATAGTACGGAGGTTCATCACTACTTCCAGAAATCCCATAAAGGCAAGGTCACGATAATGTTTCACCAGCGTTCCGCCCTGAGCTTTCATCAGGTCACCGCCCCAAAATCTGAATTCCGCATTCGGATCCTTTTGTTGTAAGGCTTTCATCAGATTGCTTCCATGCAGGTCACCGGAAGCTTCTCCTGCAATAATATAATACTTCATTTCTATAGTAAGGATAGAGAACAAATTAAGACAGATATGATCTTAATTCGTAAATTTGTTCAAAGATAATGATAAAAAATGTCAGAAGAATTTGAAATCCGGAATAAAGTTGCAGAAAGCGGCCTTATCAATTTTGACCTTACCACTTTACTGCCAAAAGGGGAAAGAAAGGGTATAGACCTTAAAGATTTCCTTTTTCAGGAAATGATCCTGAAAGAAAAAGATTTCCGCGAAAAGGTAGACGCTATCGATACGGAACAATATAAAGACGCTTATATATACATTTACAATTCTGTAGACACTATTATTCCTCTTTGGGCTTATTTTGTTTTAACAGCAAAAATTACCGATGTAGCAAAGAAAGTAGTTTTTGGAAGCCGCGAGGATCTGGAAGTTATTTTAATGCATAATGCGATCCAGACTCATGATTTTGAGGAAATGAGAGGAAAAAGAGTCCTTGTAAAAGGATGTTCAGATAAAGAAATTCCTGAAAATGCTTATATTGAATTGGTAGAACAACTGAAACCTATTGTAAAATCTCTAATGTTCGGAGAAGCGTGTTCAAACGTTCCTATCATTAAAAACTAAGGCTTTCTGAAAAGCTCTCAGAAACTTTAACAATAATTATGAAAGACGGTCAATTTGTGAGGCATATTTTTTGATAACTTTGGTGTACTTAATACTAAATAAACACAAAAAATGAGTTTAATTGACCTACTTACAGGGAACACAGGCAACCAGGTTGCTGAACAGGCTGAAAACAAATTCGGAATCAATAAAAACCAGGTAATCGCCCTATTAGCTGTTGCTACCCCTCTTATTATTTCTTATCTTAGAAATAAATCTCAGGATGCTAAAGAAGCAGAAGCTTTAAATAATGCTTTAGATAAAGACCACAACGGAAGTATTTTAAATGATGCTTCACAAATTGAAGCAAGACAGGCTGAAGGAGGATCTATTCTTGATCATATCTTCGGTGGGCAAAAAAGTACTGTTGAAAACCAACTGTCACAGAACACTGGAATTTCAATAGATAAAATAGGTCCTATTCTTGCAATGCTTGCACCTGTAGTAATGGGTTATATCGGACAGCAAAAACAACAGAGCAATGTAGGAGCAGGAGGTTTAGGAGATCTTCTAGGAGGAATCCTTGGAAATGCTTCCAATCAGGCACAAGCTCAGCAGTCTAATCCTTTAAATGACATTCTTGGAAGTGTTTTAGGAGGAGGAGGCGGACAATCTCAATCATCAGGAAATCCTTTGAACGATATTCTGGGAAGTGTATTGGGTGGTGGAAACCAACAACAAGGCGGCGGCTTAGGCAGCATCCTTGGTAATATTTTGGGAGGTAAATAATTAATTTAATTTTCATAAAAAAGACCGGAGTTATGATCTTCGGTCTTTTTATTTTTAATTACTTTTTAGATTTTTCTGCAGAAGCAGGAAATGATTTTGAAGCTTTTTTAGGTCTTCTTTTACCATAACTTCCGGAATTAATTTTTCCTCTTCTTGATTTTTTGTCTCCTTTTCCCATAGTATTATATATGTATTTGTTGTTCTACGAATTTAGAAAATACAACACTAAAATCCAATTAATGAAGCTGTTAAAGTTTTATAAATTAGGGAGGGAAACTGGAAGTTATTTTTATTATTGATCTGCAAATTAATTATTCTTAAAAAACAATTTGTATACTTAAGGCTTAAGTAGCATCCATCTCCTACACTTTTATCGTCTTCCATTTTCCTTTTTTAAATAAGATAAAGGCAACAATCGTAATTAAAGTTTCTGCGGCAGGAATTGAGATAAAAACTCCTTTGGGTCCCATATCAAGATATTTTGATAAGAAATAAGCCAGCGGAATCTGAAACAGCCAGAATCCAAAAAGATTAACCCAGGTAGGAGTCCATGTATCACCAGCCCCATTAAAGGCATTGATCATCACCATCCCGATTCCATAGAAAATAAATCCTATACTCATAATCTGAAGCGCATTTTTAGCAAAATCTTTAATAGCCATTTCCTGAGTAAAAAAACCAACTAAAAAGTTCCCCATAAAAAGGAAAATCAAACTTACCACCAGCATAAAAATGACATTATATTTCACGGTTTTCATCACCGACTGTTCTGCTCTCAGCATTTCATTCGCTCCCATATTCTGCCCTACCAACGTAGATGCAGCATTACTCAATCCCCATGCTGGAAGCATAAAGAACATCATTAATCTTAAAGCTGTCTGATAACCTGCCGATGCATTCTCTCCTCCTGTAGTTGCAACAAGTTCTGCAAGGAAAATCCAGCTGCATGAGGCAATGACAAATTGAAAAATTCCGGGAGTTGCAATTTTTATAATGGATTTGATTAATGCATAATTCGGTTTAAAATAAGGAAGCTTAATTCTTATCTGAGTATCGGCTACCAAAAGATGATACAGCTGATACATAACACCAATACTACGTCCTATTGTTGTTGCCAAAGCAGCTCCCGTTAGTCCCAAAGCAGGAACAGGTCCTAAGCCTTTTATCAGAATCGGACAGAGAATGATATTAGCAATATTGGCTATCCATAAACTTTTCATAGCAATCATAGCATTTCCGGCTCCTCTGAAAATCCCATTAATTAAAAACAAAAGCATAATAATCGTGCTGCTTCCCATCATAATTCTGGTAAAATTCTTCCCATAAGCTGCTGCTTCAGGCTTTGAACCCATCAGGATTAAAATTTCTTCTGCAAAGATCACTCCCAACAAGCTTAAAATAAAAGTAATCGCAAAGGAAACGAGTAATACCTGCGCTGCACTCCTGGAAGCCTGTTCCAGATTTTTCTCACCAATTCTTCTTGCTACCAAAGCTGTAGCCGCCATACTCATCCCAATGGCAATAGAATACATTATCGAAAGTACAGATTCGGTAAGCCCCACCGTCTGGATAGCAAAACCGCTTTCTTTCAGATGGCCGACAAAATAGAGATCAACAAGCGCAAATACGGATTCCATAGCCATTTCCAGCATCATGGGAATTGCCAAAAGCAGCACAGCACTTCTGATGTTCACTTTGGTAAAATCAGTTTCTTCACCGCTGAATGCTTTTTTCAAAAATTCAATATATTTTGTCATTTCGCAATTAATATTTTATGTAATCCCAAAAATACAAATCCAATTATTAGAAAAACTTAGCAATTGGTAATAAAATTTAATTTAGATTTGTATATTCTTAAAAATTATCCTTATGAAAAAAATAATCTCTACTACTTTTCTATTTGGAATGTTACTGTCCGGCAGCATGTTCTCTGCCCAGAAGATGAGTCAGGAAAAGATGAAAGCCATTTATTCTGATGATATAACAACATTCAAAAAACAGTTTGCTCCAGGAGATTACAACAAATGTTTCCTTGTGGGAAATATACTTTATTCACCCCTTGGCTTCAGCGTAATGTCTGACAGAAAGAATATTATCAACTTCCTTTTGGATAACAAAGCGAATGTGAATAAAAAATGTCAGAATAAAACTCCTCTTGAAGTAGCTGATGAAACAAAAGGCAGCGAAGAAGTAAAGAGAATTCTAATCGCAAAAGGTGGTAACAGAATCTAAAAAAATCTAAAAACAATATATGAAACTTCCGAAAGGGAGTTTTTTTTATTTATAAAACCTGCAAAAATCTTATCTTTGCCAACGAAAAATTCAAGGTTCGGAATTGAACCTTAAACATTGAACTTTAAACAAATAATTATGTTTCGATCACACACCAACGGAGAGCTATCTCTGAAAAATCTGAATGAAGAAGTTACACTATCAGGATGGGTACAGACTATCCGTGATAAAGGATTTATGATTTGGGTAGATCTTCGAGATCGTTACGGAATTACCCAGCTGGTTTTTGACCAGGACCGCTCTTCTGCACAATTGATGGAAGAAGCTAAAAAACTGGGCCGTGAATTTGTGATTCAGGCTACCGGAAGAGTTATTGAAAGAGTAAGCAAAAACCCTAATATTCCAACTGGGGAAATTGAAATTCTGGTAGAAAAACTGACTATTCTGAATGATTCTCAGCTTCCACCTTTCACTATTGAGGATGAAACGGATGGTGGTGAAGAATTAAGAATGAAATACCGTTACCTGGATATCAGAAGAAATCCGGTAAAAGATAAACTGATCTTCCGTCACAAGATGGCACAGAAAGTAAGAAATTATTTATCTGACGAAGGTTTCATTGAAGTGGAAACCCCTGTTTTGATCAAGTCTACTCCGGAAGGAGCAAGAGACTTTGTTGTACCAAGCAGAATGAATCCTGGACAGTTTTATGCATTGCCACAGTCTCCACAAACTTTCAAACAACTTTTGATGGTAGGTGGAATGGATAAATATTTCCAGATTGTAAAATGTTTCCGCGATGAGGATTTAAGAGCAGACAGACAGCCGGAGTTTACACAAATCGACTGTGAAATGGCTTTCGTAGAGCAGGAAGACGTTATGAACGTATTCGAAGGAATGACTAAAACTCTTATAAAAGATATTACAGGTCAGGAATTCGGAGCTTTCCCAAGAATGACTTTCGCAGAGGCGATGAAAAAATACGGAAATGACAAACCGGATATCCGTTTCGGAATGGAGTTCGTAGAACTGAATGAACTGGTAAAAGGAAAAGACTTTAAAATATTTGATGATGCTGAATTAGTAGTAGGAATCAATGTAGAAGGATGTGCAGACTATACGAGAAAACAGATCGATGAACTTGTGGATTGGGTTAAACGTCCTCAAATTGGTGCTTCAGGAATGGTTTGGGCAAAATTCCAGAATGACGGAGTGAAAACCTCATCGGTAAACAAATTCTACAACGAGGAAGATTTAGGAAAGATCATTGAAAAATTCGGAGCAAAAGAAGGTGACTTAATGTTAATTCTTTCCGGAAACGAAAATAAAGTAAGAGCTCAGCTTTCCGCATTAAGAATGGAACTTGGTAACCGTTTGGGATTAAGAAAAGGAAATGTATTTGCACCACTTTGGGTAGTTGACTTCCCTCTATTGGAATGGGATGAAGACACTGAAAGATACCATGCAATGCACCACCCTTTCACGTCTCCAAAACCGGAAGATATCCACTTATTGGAAACAGATCCTGGAAAAGCAAGAGCCAACGCTTATGATATGGTTCTGAACGGAAACGAAATCGGAGGTGGATCTATCAGAATTTTTGACAGAGATCTTCAGTCTAAAATGTTTGATTTATTAGGATTTACCAGAGAAGAAGCAGAAGCTCAGTTTGGATTCCTGATGAATGCATTCAAATATGGTGCTCCGCCACACGGAGGTTTAGCATTCGGATTTGACCGTTTGGTGGCGATTCTTGACGGAAACGAAGTGATTAGAGATTATATTGCTTTCCCTAAGAACAATTCAGGACGAGATGTAATGATCGATGCACCTGCTTCGATTGCTGATGCACAGCTCGACGAATTAGAATTACAATTGAATTTAAAAGCATAAATGTAAAGCGGGGTATTTGCCCCGCTTTTTTTATATTCTTATTACAGAAGCCTAAAGCTCACCCTGAACTTCCTAATGTTTTATACTGACGACACTATTTTTGAAAAATAAATTTTAATAAAGTAGCATTATTTAGAATCAAAAAACATACAAATTCTAATATTATTTATCAATTTGCTAACAAAACAAACCTTACACTAACAAAAAGTATATTTTTATACACTATATCAAATATTCGTGAAATAATCAAATTTAAAATTCGATAGTAAAAATTAAATTAAAACAACTAAACAAACGAAATAAATACATTTTTAAAATAAAAATCCAACAAAACAATCATTATATTATGTTATATGTAAATATGATTTTTATTAATATATTTACGTTACACAGCTGATTTATAATGAAGACTTAATCAAAACTTAGGAATTGATGTATTTTTATAATCTCATGCGTATGATAATAATATAGCTGTTCATATTTTAAACCTTGATCACCAAACCAATATTAAATCATATGAAAAGCAAACTATTACTATTATCAGGATGCCTTGTTTTGGCACTGAATTCATGTAGGTCGGACATTGAAAATCCTCAAACTGATTCAATCGATCCTATCACCACGAAGCTAGACAATGCAAAGATTCACAAATTATCAATTGACGGGAAAGACACCTATGTCAATGAAGTAAATGGAGAATATTTTTATGCAGAAGATATTACGATTAGCCCAGAACAGTTTAATGTATTACAAAAGCAGGCTAACCCCGGAATATCAACTGCAGAGAAAAGTACCATTGTAAGCTCCTTTATTAAGACATGGCCGAATGCAACCGTCTACTATACATTACCAAGCCAGGGAAGTCTGAGTACTCAAAATTATAATACGTTCCTGACCAATATCAACAAAGCGTTTGATATGATTTCTTCACAGACCAGCATGCAGTTTGTTGAACGGACCAACCAAACAGAATATATCACCTTTACTTATACAACGTCCAACAGTTCTCCACTTGGATGGCAAAAAAACAGAGTTAACGGTATAAAAATTTATAATATTACTTATCCCGCCATTATTGCTCACGAAATCATGCATTCTATGGGAATCATGCATGAGCAGTGTCGCCCGGATAGAGATCAGTACATCATTGTAGATGTTAACAAGGCTGTAGAAGGAAGCCGTCATAACTTCAATCTTTATAATGATTATGCAGGACATGGTGCGTTTGATTTCGGTTCAGTGATGATGTATCAGTCTACAGACTTTGCTATAGACTCAAGTCAGCCTGTAATGACCAAGCTGGATGGATCTACATTCACCAAGCAAAGAACAGGATTGTCTGCAGGTGATTATGCCGGAATCAATCATTTGTATGGACCTGTTAATGCTACTTCTGCCATTAACGGAACGTATACCATGGGAACTGCTTTAGCGAGTGATAAAAATGTAGATATTTCAGGAAGTTCAACTACAGACGGCACCAGCATCATTCTGTACTCAGCTTCTACAGGGAATAACCAGAGATTTACTTTCACCAAATCAGATCATGGTTATTATATCATCAAATCTTTATTGGATCCTACAAAGGTATTAACTGTAAAAAGTAATGGAACAACGAATGGAACGGCTGTTGAATTAAGAACCAATGCAAATACAGATTCTCAAAAATGGTTATTATTTAATTTAGGAAATAATGGATTTGGATTTGCTCCTAAGAACGCACCAGCATTGAGATTAGAGGTGAAAAATGGCACAACAACCAATCTTACCCCTATTGTAATCGGCACAACTGATCAAACGGTTCAGCCTTCTACAAAACAACGCTTTATCCTTACAAAAGTTAACTAAATTTCTTCATACAAAAAAGAGGTTAGGAAATAAACTCCCTAACCTCTTTCTATTCTATAACTATCTATTAGATTAATTTCAACATCTCATTTCTTCCCGGCCCGGTTGAAAGATAAGCCACAGGAATTCCCAATTCTTCTTCCAAGAATGAAAGAAACTCGTTGACTTCTTTGGGTAATTCTGAAGGACTTTTCATTGCAGAGAAGTCAGCTTCCCATCCATTCATCCATTTTAGTATAGGTTTTCCGTTTTCAGGAAGTAAACCTGAAGCAGTTATGATCTCTCCATTTTCCAGTTCATAATGGGTACAAACTGCTACGGATTTCAGTCCACTTAAAACATCTGCTTTTGTGAGAACCAGCTGGGTTACCCCATTGATCATCACAGCATACTTCAAAGCAGGAAGATCCAGCCAGCCTGTTCTTCTCGGACGTCCCGTATTGGAACCAAACTCATTCCCTTTTATTCTGATCTCTTCACCTAATTCATCAAATAATTCAGTTGGAAAAACACCATTCCCTACTCTTGTACAGTAAGCTTTTGCAATCCCGAATATCTCACCTATCCTTTTCGGTGAAACACCAAGTCCACTGCTCGCTCCTGAAGCCGTGGTGGAAGAAGAAGTTACATACGGGTAAGTTCCGTGGTCAATATCCAGCATGGCAGCCTGAGAACCTTCAGCTAAGATTGTTCTACCTTCTGCCAGAGCATTGTTTAAATATATTTCAGTTTCTGTGCATTTGAATTTTTTCAGAAAATCTACCGCTTCAAAAAATTCATTACTTATTTCCTCCAAAGAAGGCAGTGTCATACCTCCTGCGATCAGCATCTTATAATCTCTTTCTAAAATGTGCTGTACTCTGCTTCTAAAGTCAGAAGCAAACATATCTCCTATTCTTACATTCTGTCTTAAGATTTTATTTGAATAAGCCTGTGCAATCCCGTTTTTGGTGGTTCCGATGGTTGTATAATCAGAACTTTCCTCCATAAAAACATCAAGAAGCTTATGAGTAGGCAGTACAAAGTGTGCTTTCAATGAAATAATCACATTACTTTCCGGCTGAACCGTTTCATCAAATAACTGAAGATTTGCAATTTCTTTTTTGAAACTTACAGGATCCAGAACGGTTCCTGTCCCGATCACATTTTGTACTCCGTTCATAAAGATCCCTGAAGGAATCATTTTAAGCGTAATTCTTCGTCCGTTTCTCTCTATGCTGTGCCCAGCGTTCGATCCACCATTAAAACGTGCTGTAATGTCATAATTTTCACTGATCAGATCAATAAACTTTCCTTTTCCTTCATCACCCCATTGTAATCCTAATACAATATCCATATTCGTACTTTAAATTTTATGAAGCAAAGCTATGACAGTCAATAAGAAAGACCATTGCCATTTGACAAAAAGAGATTTACTGAGAAATTAAAATCTAGATGCTAGAAATTAGTAACAACTCACCAACTCTATTACTCTCCCACAAAATCTTATACGATATTTCTCCTGATCCGGCTCAGTGAAGAAGGAGTGACTCCAAGATACGAAGCCAGCATAGATTGTGGAACTCTGTTGGCAAGCCCCGGATAATGATTTAAAAAATGAATATAACGTGATTTCGCATCTTGGTTGAGCATGATACTGGCAACCTTTAGTTTATTCTCAACAACAAACGCATGAATTCTTGCAAACAAAACCGGCCATACTGCAATTTTCTCTTCCAGAAGTTTAAAATGCTTAAGATTAATCACCAGCAGTACAGCATCTGTAATAGCTTCAATATCTTCATGAGCAGGCAGCTGATCGGTAAAACCTTGAAAATCTCCTATAAATCTACCTTCATAGATAAAATACCTGGTAAAATCGTCACCCTGTTTGTTATAGTATAAAGAGCGGAAAACCCCTTCCTTTACAAAAGCAATTCTTTGACTTACTTTCCCAGCCTCTACAAAAGGTTCTCCCTTCTTTACTTTAATTTCCTGAATTCCTTCAGCAATCAAAAGTTCCTCCTGAGGATTCAGTATTCCGAATTTTTTGATATAAGTAAAAAGCTCTTCCATATTTCTGTTTTACCCACGGATTGCGGTAAGATAAAGGTATAAAACTGACCGATAAAAACAATTGTCATTTGGTAAAAACCTTAAAAAAAGGGACAAAAAGATTTATTAAGGTGAAAAGTATTATCGACACTGAATAATTTCAATATTTTTGCATCCAAAACTTTTATCATGGAGGAGCCTATAAAATTACAATTATATTTCAATGAAAATATTGAGTGGGAAAATCAGAGATTTTTCTTTCAGTATACATGGAAAAAGCACTTCGTTGAACTAAAAAAAGCAATCCTATATGCTGTTCTATTCCTGGCACTAGGATTTCTTCCTCTAAAATCTTTGAATCTTGGTCCTGTTTCTGTTATTTTTAAATATGGTAGTTTCTTATTTGTAGGATATATTTTCCTTCTTTTATATCAATATTTCAGTACCAAAAATAAAACCTTCAATTTGATAGAAGAACAAATTGAAAATCTTAGAAGAAAACATGAGGAAATCAGTTTTATAACCCTTCACAAGGACAGCATTACTGTTAAAAATCCATTCAATACAATCAACTGCGTCTGGGATAAAACTCATTATAAAATGGTTGATCAATACCTTATTTTAAATATGGTTAATAACAAGGTTAATTTCATTTTTACGGAACCTGAGTTTAAGGAGAATGAATATAAAATTTTATTAGATTTTCTTCAGCAACATTCTACAAAAGAAAAATAAAAACTCCCACATTACAATAATGCAGGAGCTTCTTAAAAAAAATTAAATATAATTATTGATTGTAAACATGGATATCTCTCTGTGGAAAAGGAATTCCGATTCCAGCTTTATCGAGAGCTTCTTTACAACCGATGATTAGTTCTTCATTCATTGCCCAGAAATTTTCAGTGGAAGTACTCACTCTTACGGATACATTCACAGCACTGTCTCCAAGTTCAGTAACCACCACCTGTGGGGCAGGCGTTGCAAGAGCATATTGATTATTCTTGATAACGTTCATTAAAATGTCCTTGGTCTGTTTAAGATCCGCATCATAGGCAATTCCGATATCCAGTGATGTTCTCCTTGTTCCCAGTTGGGTAAAATTGGTAATACTGTTATTTGAAACTACTCCGTTAGGAATAATAATCAGTTGGTTTTGTGGGGTGATCAGTTTTGTATGAAAAATATCAATAGCATCTACAGTTCCTGAAACCCCTGAATTGGTAGAAATAAAATCACCAATCTTAAATGGTTTTAATAGCAGAATTAAGATTCCACCTGCAAAATTTGTTAAAGATCCCTGTAAAGCTAAACCTACCGCTAAACCTGCGGCACCAATCATTGCAACAAACGCAGATGTTTGTACTCCAAGTTGCGTCACAACAACAATAAACAGCAGAATATTAAGTCCCCAGTTGATAATATTTAAAAGAAAATGCTGCAACGAAGCTTCCATATTTCTCTTTTTGAAACCTTTTTCAACCAGTTTTTTAATCATTCTGATCATCCATGATCCGATAAGATAAATCAATAATGCAGAAATGATTGCAGTAAAAATTCTCGGTGCCCATGAGATTGCTGAAGAAATTAAGGTGTCCCAGTGTTGTTGAATCTTGTTCAGTTCTAAATCGTCCATTTTATACTATGTGTTTACTATTTATATCAATGAAGCATTGACATCTTCTGCAGGATTGAAAAAAAGAAATCCACCTTGCACTGTAGAGTGAAAGTAAATTATATTTTATCCTTAAAAATAGATTAACAGCAGAAAAGAATATTTCTGCTTTACTCAATATTCATTCAGAAATTGAATCTTGCAGGAAGAAATAATTTTTGGGTCATAGAATTACAAAAACGATACCGAAGTGTGTAAGCTATCCAAGAAAAATAATATTAATGAAAATTACTTAAGGTAATTTTGCAGCAAGGCTTTCCGGCAAAAGTCTCAGAATATGATAAATAATCTTCCATTTAAAGTTCGGAACAATGGTAAAGGAATTTCCGGCGTTGACAATAAATCCGGCCACATAATCCGGCTCCATGATCAGAGATTCATTCAGTTCTAATCCTTCGTTGATTTTTGTTCTGATATAGCCAATAACCAAGGCATTCACAATTATTTTTCGAGAAGCTAGTTCTTGTCTCAATCCCGCCAGAAACTGTGTAAACGCAGCCTTTGTACTTCCATAGACAAAATTGCTTTTTCTCCCTCTTACTCCGGACAAGGAAGATAGACCAATGATTCTTTCAAGATTTTTATTGTTTTTGTCCATTGCAATAATGCTTAGGATAGACACACCACCCATATAATTGACTTCCATCATTTGTCTGGCTCCCTTGAAATCAGTCAGTGCTTTTTGATTATCTACTAAAAAACCTGCAGCATAAACCACAATATGAGGTTGTACAGAAAGACTGGAATAAAATTGATGATGAGAATCAAAATCAGCAGCATCAAAATACGAAACAGAGACTTTTGAGCGATCCAGATTGTTTGAATCAATGAAATCATTCAAAGAGGTTGTATTTCTGGAAGCTGCAATTACGGAAAACCCTTTTTCCATATATTGTTTTATGCATTGCTTGGCAACATCAGAATTGGCTCCCAGAATAAGAACCGTTTTGTTTGTGTTTTGATTCATGAAGCAAAGATAATTTTTTATTAAACACTAATTTCACTAATTGTTTTCCACAAATGGACATAATTTTTCAAACCAGTGTAAAAAAATTGCGGCGGGTGAACAAAGTTCACCCGCCGCAGCTAAATATTTTTCAGACTGAATTATTTTTTTTCTTCAGTTGCTGTTTCTTTTTTGTCTTCTGCCTTATCAGCAGTTTTTGCTTTATCTCCAAAACGAGCTTCAGTCATTTCTCTTGAAACTGCTGCTTTTTCGAATTTCAGTTTTCCGGATAATGTTTCGATAACAAAACCGTCATCCTGAACCTGAGCAATTCTTCCGTGAAGACCTGATGTAAGAACTACTCTTGTTCCCACTTTAAGGTTTTCCTGAAAGTTTTTCTCCTGCTTTTGCTTTTTCATCTGAGGTCTGATCATCAGGAAATAAAACCCTACAAACATTACCCCCATCATGATCAGCATCATAGGTGAAGATCCACCCTGTGCCTGTAAAAATAGTGTTAACATATTGTAAATATTATGGTTGAATGTTCGCTGTGAACGTTAATCTGATTGGAGCTTTTTCTACATTAGCAAAAACGTCTGCATACTTCTGAACGTTTCCGTCGAAGCTTGAAGAATCGAAATGCAAAGTAACTTTTCCTTTTTTACCAGGCATGATAGGCTCTTTTGTAAAATCAGGAGCTGTACATCCGCATCCTGGCTTCACTTCAGAAATGATTAATGGATTCTTACCTGTATTGGTAATTTCATATACGTGCTCTACTTTATCTCCTTTTTTGATTTTTCCAAAATCGAAGCTGTTTTCAGATAAAGCTACAGAAGTAGATGGTTCGTTAGAAACCGGAGCAACTGTTTCACCTGCTACAGGTGCTGCTGCAGAATCAGTGGTTACCGGAGCCGCAACAGCTGCAGAATCAGTAGTTGCAGTTTCAGCACTTTGAGTTTCTTTGTTTTCTTTTTTACATGATACTAACCCAAAGCCTATAATTGACAAGGCGATAATTGATAACGTCTTTTTCATTTTATATTCTATTTTGATCTTTACAATATTTATCTAAAATACCATTGATGAAGATATTGGAACGGTCTGTAGCAAATACTTTTGCAATTTCAATATATTCATTAATAATTACTCTTGAAGGTGTGAAAGCAAAGTTATCAAGTTCTGCAATTGCTGTAGATAAAATTACTTTATCCATTAGAGAAACTCTTTCCAAATCCCAGTTTTCCAGTCTTTCTTCCAGTTTCTTTTCATTGTTTTCCCAGTTATTCAGGGTATCTCTTAACAATTTTGCAGCGAATGTTTTATCTTCTTCATCTTTAATCATTTTGATCAAAGTTCTGCTTTCTTCATCTTCTCTCAGGAAACCGATTGTTTTTTGTACCATTGAATTGGCAATATGGATATCATCGTACCATGAAAGTTCCTTATCTCCCAAGTAATCATGAAAATCTTCATTTTCAGCAATATATCTTAGAAATAATTTACCTATAAATTTCTGATCTTCTTCAAAAGAATATCCTTCTTCTTTCATGAAATCCTGATAACGTTTCCCGGCAGTAATTCTCTGGAAAGTTTTTACCAATAAATCATCATGCATATCCCATTTCAGTTGCTTGTGCTGTCCTGTGAAAAATAATCTTTCAGGATTTTCTTCCAGCTTAAGCAATACCTGGTTGTTGATGAATTTTTGGTTAGGATTAATATCAGCATCAGTTTTAAGAAATTTATTCT
Organism: Chryseobacterium indologenes; assembly: GCF_002025665.1. GTDB lineage: Bacteria > Bacteroidota > Bacteroidia > Flavobacteriales > Weeksellaceae > Chryseobacterium > Chryseobacterium metallicongregator. The sequence continues at coordinate 4,582,861 of NZ_CP018786.1, forward strand.
TACCAATTTCGATCTGATTTTCTGCCAAATCTTTCAAGCCCACCAAAAAGTTGAGCTGATAGATGTATAGATAATAGATTTTCTCTATCCCGGCAAACATGTTTTTCTCTAAAACATCAAATTTTACAGGATTTTGGTAGTAAGAATACACGGTCTGTACTACTTTTTCACGGATTTGTCGTCTTCCTAACATTCAAAGAGCTTTTTTATGGGTGCAAAGATACAAAATTTAAAATTGATGAAATTCGTAGTGTGATGACATTTTTGTAATTTTGTGCAACTATATGAAAGCGCTTAAAACCTTAAACCCCTATTTTTGGAAACACAAAATATTGTTGTTTTGGGGGGTACTATTTATCATTGCCAGTAATTTCTTTAATATATATAAGGTTCAGTTTGTAGGAAAATCTGTGGATGAACTTACAAAAAGTGGGAATCTTGGCTTTAACAATCAGGTTCTGATTTATGTTGGAATTATTGTAGGATGTTCTCTCTTAACCGGATTCTTTACCTTTATGATGAGACAGACCATCATTGTTGCGTCCAGAAGAATAGAATACGAGCTTAAAAATAAAATCTACAGACATTATCAGGATTTATCTTTAACGGATTATAAACAAACTACCATCGGAGACTTAATGAACAGATTAAGTGAAGATGTGGTGGCAGTAAGAATGTATCTTGGTCCTGGGGTGATGTATGTAGCCAACCTGATTGTACTGGTACTGATTACAGCTATTTACATGGTAAAAACGGATGCTTCCATGACGATGTGGACTTTACTTCCACTTCCTATTTTATCTTTTGCTATTTATAAGGTAAGTTCTATTATCAACAAAAAGTCAAAGATCATGCAGAAAAGCCAGTCTGCCATTTCAACTTTTGTTCAGGACAGCTTTTCCGGAATCCGTGTGGTAAAATTTTTCGCCAGAGAAAAATACATTGAAAAAAACTACGGAATCAAAGTCACCGATTATCAGAATAAAGCTTTGGATCTTGCTAAAACGGAAGCCTATTTTTTCACCATTATTCTTTTTGTCATCGGGTTATTAAATGTAGCGATCATCTGGATTGGAGGAACAAAATATATTGCAGGAGAATTAAGCATTGGTAAGATTGCCGATTTCTTCATGTATATCAACACCCTGATTTTTCCTTTCTCTATGGTAGGATGGGTAACTTCAGTCAACCAGAGAGCTGAAGCATCTATGCAGAGAATCAATGAATTTATGGATAAAAAATCTGAAATTATTAATACTAATTTTGAAAATTATCCGATCAAAGGAGATATAGAATTCAGAAATGTTTCTTACGTATATCCAAATACAGGCATCAAAGCCCTGGACAATCTAAGTTTCAAAGTAAAAGCCGGAGAATCATTAGCTATTATGGGAAAAACCGGTAGTGGAAAATCAACTATTGCCTTACTATTATGCCGATTAATAGATCCTACAGTAGGAGAAATTTTAATTGATGGTAAAAACCTGAAAGACCATAATCTGGAGAACTACAGAAACTTTATCGGGTATATTCCTCAGGAGAGCTATTTATTCTCGGATTCTATTGAAAATAATATTGGTTTTGCCATTGATCATCCTTCTCACGAGAAAGTAGTAGAGTATTCCAATATTGCAGATGTTCACAAAAATATTGTAGAGTTTAAAGACCAATATAAAACACTTGTAGGTGAACGCGGAGTAATGCTTTCGGGGGGACAAAAGCAAAGAATTTGTATCGCAAGAGCCTTAATTAAGGACCCTAATATCATTATTTTTGACGATTCTTTGTCCGCTTTAGACACTGAAACGGAGCAGAATATTCTGGAAAATATTGACAAAAAAATCAGTAACGCTACTTCCATAATTATCACACACAGAGAGTCTAGCGCACAAAAAGCCCACCAGATTATCAACCTAACCGAAATTGCCAATTCTGTAACCGCATAGCCATTTCATTCTCAATTGTTAAATAAATCATAAAAAAAATTTTGTGATTAAAAGAATTCTTTTATATTTGTTCTTAACAAGATTAAAAAATATCTAACAATGAGTGAATACAAGGAACGCCATGAAAATGAGATTTTCACGAAGGTGTTAAAAGCAGGGAGAAGAACTTATTTCTTTGATGTGCGCGAGACGAAAGCAGGAGATTATTATCTTACAATCACGGAGAGTAAGAAGAATTTCGGAGAGAATGGGGAAGCTACATTCGAGAAGCATAAAATTTACCTTTACAAGGAAGATTTTAAGAGTTTCCAGGAGATGTTTAATGAGTCCACAGATTTCATCATTAATGAAAAGGGTGAGGATGTAATTTCAGAAAAACATGACAAAGACTTCAAAAGCAGATCATATACAATTGATTCTGACGACGAGGTTTAAAAAAAGAATATCTAAAAACACAAGCATCTGAAAAAGATGCTTTTTTTATGCTCTAAAACTATCAATGGGCTAAAGCCCGTTTCTATTGAATATTATGATGAATATTTATTTTTAAGATTTCTCATACCTATTTTATTATTTTGGCAATACCATTTTTATATGCTGGCTCAAGATTATAAACGTAATACGTGAAAAAGTTTGAAAAAAAAGTAGAAAAATAAACTTTTAGTGAGTACTGAAATAGGTACAAAAATAAAAAAGTACACTTTCAAAAAGTGTACTTTCTTTGGGTGAATGATGGGTCTCGAACCCACGACCTTCGGAACCACAATCCGACGCTCTAACCAACTGAGCTACAATCACCGTTTTCTGAGTGCAAATATAGGACAATTTCCTCAACTACCAAACAATTCCATCAAAATTTTTCAAAGAAATTAATCTTTCAGACGTAAATCCCTCAGCATAAGTCACTCCCGATAATCGCCCTAAATCCTGTGCGCGGTAAGTTAAGCTCTCATAAAAGTCTTTTGTGGTAATTGGAGTCTCGGGTTCTTTAGAAGTCGGATCATAAAACTGAGTTTTGTATGCCATACAAGCTTCCAACTTTGTATTAAGATGCTCCGAAATATCAATAACAAATTCCGGTTTGATATCTTTCCACTGAATATAATGAAAAATATGTTTTGGTCTCCATACTTCCTGAGATTCTCCATCCAATACAGTTTCAATTTTTCTCAGTCCGGACAAAAAGCACGCATCCGATACTAATTTCGCTCCTTTTGCATGATCTGGATGTCTATCATCAATTGCATTCGCTAAGACGATTTCTGGCCTGTATTTACGAATCATTTTTACGATCCTCATTTGGTATTCTTCGGAATTCACCAAAAAACCATCTTTCATTCCAAGATTCTCTCTTGCGGAAAGCCCTAAGATTTTGGCAGCATCTGCAGCTTCAGCTTTTCTGGTTTCATCTGTACCTCTTGTTCCGAGCTCTCCTCTTGTAAGATCTACAACTACACATTTTTTTCCCTCTGAAACCATTTTAGCAATAGTTCCTCCACACCCCAATTCTACATCATCAGGATGTGCTCCAAAAGCAAGTATATCAGTTTTCATAAAATCAAAGATAAGTTTAAAATAAAAACTTCCCAAACATTACGAATGGGAAGTTTTAATATCTATAATTTAAATTTTAAATTACTTATTGATCTCTGCATTTAATTTTACAGCATCCTGGTAAGTAGGATCCAACTGTAGAGATTTTGCTACATAATCTTTTGCTTTAGCAGCATCAGAGTCTTTGCTCATATATGCTACAGCAAAATAAGCATAAGCAAGAGTCTGTTTGTTAGCTTCCTGATCAGCTGGTTTTACTGTACTGATGAATTTCTCATAAGCCATTTTTGCTGCATCATTGTTTCCTGCCTGCTGGTAAGAATATCCCTGGCTGTAATATGCCGGTGCCCAATCTGGAAGAAGCGCAGACATTTTTTGCCATGTAAGGATAGCTCCATTCCAGTTTTTAACATCCTGGTAAGCTGTAGCTAGCTTAAATAATGAATCAGAATCCTGGTTATTAGCAGCAACTTTCTGTTTTAATGCATCAATGGTAGGGTTAGTAGGTCCTTTGTCAACTTCTGACTGAGATACACCACCGCCTCCAGCGATGTTAGCCAATTCAAGATCCCACTTCATTGTTTCATCTTTAGCAGCCTTTGCGATAGCAACTTTCTGCTGAGATTCTGTCATTAAAGCTGTCTTTTTAGCAGCATCTTTTTCATCTTTTGCTAAACCTGCAGCAATAAGACCTTGCAAACCTTGGTCGGCAGGCTGTACTCTTGTTTTTTCAACCTGAGAAACGAAAGTATCCATGTTTTGCTTAGCATCTGCATAGTTTTTATCGGCATATGCATTGTAAGCTCTTAATTTGAACTTGATAGGATCTTCAATTTTATCAAAAATCTTATCTAATACCATTTTAGAGTTTGCATAATCTTCGTTTGTGAAGTATAGTTTTGCAATTTCTAATTGAGTATACGGATCTTCATCAGCATACTTGGTATAGTTGATAAGGTCTTGTGTAGCCTTTGCATTCTGTTGGTATCTGATGTCATAACCAGCTAATGCCTTATATGCAGGCGCGTAAGTAGCATCTACACCAATAGCTTTATCAATGTTTTGCTTAGCTTGTTGCCATTGTTGTGCAGCCATCCATAAAGTTGCCATTCTTGTATAAACGGAAGCTTTATTTTTAGCAGTAGGCAATGCTTTATCATAAGCAGACATAGCCTCTCCCGGCATTCTTTTTAATCTGTAAGCATCTCCTAATGTATAATAATAATGGGCAGGAACACCTTTTTTCTCAGCTTTTTCGATAGCTTTAGTTAAAAACTGAATAGCAAGATCAGGTGAACTGTTTTTCTCGAATAGAGTTAAAGCTTCTGCTGCTCTGAAAAGAACTTCAGCATCTTTTTCTCTTGAATCAGTAACTACTTTCTGAATTTCAGCAACGGCATTTTTATCACCTTTACCTAATTTAACAGCAGCTAAACCAATTTTGTTCAGATAGCTTTTACCATCAGCCGCTAAGCCTTTATTGAAATTTTCAGTTGCTTTAGCGTAATCTGGCTCTCCTTGTCTTAAGAAAGTATTTCCTAAATAGAAGTAGTTATCAGCTGTAGGTTCTTTAGCGATCATTTCAGTGAAATTTGTTTTTGCCTGCGCAAATTTATCACTGTCTATACTGTTGATACCATCCTGCAATGTCTGTGCAGAGGCAAAACCGGTAAAAAATACCACGGCTGCTCCAAAAGCAATCTTCTTTACATTCATATTCATTATATCTTTCATTTTATATTTTCAAATAATTGAGTTTTATTGTACACAATTTTCAGACCAAATCAAAATTTTTAATGAGGATAAATTGTGAATTTAATATTTTTTAACGCATCTGCACTTCTCTCTTATAAATATTATAAGGTTGCAACCCTTCTTTCTGCACAATTTTTTGGCCTAAATGGGTACATGAAAATCTTATAAATCCATTGGCAATATTAAAATTACCTTCGTTAATCAGGAAATAAAGCACTCTTGTAAACGGATATTCCATTGTACGAAGTCCTTCAAAATCTGCATTGTAAGATTTTCCTTTTTCTACCACAGGAAGAACCTTCACCATCTCTCTCAATTTTTCTGACGTTTTATCATAAGGACGGCTAAAAGTATTCAATCCAATAACGCCTATTTTATCGGGATATTTTCCTAATTCCTCTATAATCTTCTGATTTCCCGGAATAATGGAAAATTTCAGGTCTTTGGGTTGTTTTTTTAATTTCTCAGCAACAAAATTCAGGTTACTGGAGTTGGTTCCGTCAAAAATAAATTCCTTTTTATCAGACATCAAACCGCTGTTGATTTCTTCTATTGAAATACTTTCTATTGGAGAATCTTTAGGAACAACAAAAACCACTGCATCTGCAGCAAATTTAGCAGGAAGAAACTTTAAATCTGTTCTTTCCTCATATGTTTTTATTTCTTCAGGATTAAGATTTCTGGACATTACTACCACTTTAGCACTTCCTTTCAAAAGATCAAGAAGTCCTAAATCTTCTTTCTTGGTTTCTACTTTGATGTGTGTCTCAGGATAGTTGATCATATAGCCGTCAGCTAATGCTTCTGTAACGCTTTGAAAAGATTCGTCAGTAAAAATTGTAAGATTACCTTTGTGATAAGAAGGAGCATTTTTCTCCTTTTTGCAGCTTGCAAGCATCATACTCAACACAAAAATTACTGCAAGCTTGAAACTATTCTTCATTTCTCGATTTTTTAATTCTTGAGATCGCCCTGTAAATTCTAAAAATACCATAAATAATAAGCACCACTCCTAACGCATAAGCAACAGCGGGCTCTAAGATAGTAAAGAAGAATTTGTAGACAATCACTACAATTCCTAAAACGATATAAAACAATCCCGTAACCAGGGATAACCAATTGAACATCATGTAACAAAAATACCAAAAAAAATAAAAAGAGAAGCATAAGCCTCTCTTTTTATTTATATTTTGAATAAATAAGTCTTATTCAAAGTTCATAGTAAATGGTACGCTATAGTAAGATCTAACGCTCTCCCCGTTTCTTTTCGCAGGAGTCCATTTTTTAAGTTTCTTAACTACACGCATTGCTTCACTGTTGAAGTCACCATTTGGAGATTTCTCTTCAATAGTAACATTCGAAACAGTTCCGTCTTTTTCTACAACGAACTTAAGCTTCGCTTTTAGTGTTCCTTCACCTCCTTCCATCAAAGATGTATCGAAGTTATCTCCCAAGAACTTTCTTAATGCTCCCATACCTCCAGGATATTCTGCAGACTGGTCAACATCTTTATAGATCTCGTTAGGGTTGTTCGCTTTCACTTCTACTGTAGTAGCTTTAGTACCTGTAGATGGTGGTGGCGGTGGTGGTGTATAAGCCGGAGCTTTTACCCCCTCCTGATTATTCAAACCAGTTGTAGTTTCCAACTGCTTAGAAATTGGTGGTGGTGGTGTTTCAATTTTCGGAGCTTTTACAGGCTCTGGAACCACGTTCTGAATTACTTCAATTTTCTCTTCCTCTTTTGGAGGCGGAGGTGGTGGTGGTTCTTCTTCTTTAGGCTGCTCGATAATCGGTTCTTCCTCGATAATATCTACTAGATCTGCCTTAACTTCTTGCTTAGGCGGAGCTGTAAGATTTTTAATCGTAAGATAGATGAACGGAGACAAAGCTGCCAAAAGGAATAATGCTGTTCCGATAATAAAAGACTTTGTTAAAAGTCTCGGATACTGATGTCTAAGATCATAGGCACCATATTCCTTGTTTCTATTTTCAAATACGATCTCGTCTAAAGTAAGATTCTGACCGTATACATTTTCATCTGCCATAGATTAGATATACAATTTTATGGTTAAATTACTTTGTAGCAGCTGGTGCGGCAGCACCTCCTACTTTCTTCTCATAAATAGCTTTTTCCCAAGGTTTGATATCAGTAACCCCGTACTGCTCACTTTTGGTAATTGCCATTTCGTCAAGAATATCAACAAAGTTCTTATATATAGCATCGTCAGTTGGCTTGATGATCACGGTAAATTTCGTTTGATCTGCAGCTCTAGATTTTGCCTGCTGAATTACTTTTCTAATTCCTTCTCTGTCAAGAGTAGTTTCCATAAGAGTTTGGTCATTTAAGGATGTAGCATCCTGCTGGTGCCAAAAAACTCTATTGTTTTTTCCTAATAAGATAGAAATTGAGTTAGAAAGTTTAATTTCTGTTGGAGGTGGTTTTTGTTTTTCATCTTTCGGTTTAGCCGGAAGACCCAAATCCATAACGTTCGGTTTACTGAACGTAGTTGTGAACATAAAGAAGGTAATCAATAGAAAACCCAAGTCCACCATCGGAGTCATATCGACTCTGGTGTTTTGCTTCTTGGAACGGACCTTGCCGCCCTTGCCGCCTTTTTCTTGTACTTGTACTTCTGCCATTTCTATCGATATTATTCGTTAGGTTTACCTTCTTGTGATGTAATCAACCAAAATTTAAGAAAATCAATATCTCTTAAACCTTCAAATAAGCTTTTCACTTTAGGGTATTGTGTTGTAACGTCACCTTTAATCGCTAACTTATAGTCAGGGTTTACGCTCAAACTTTCTTTTACCCAATCAATTAATTGCTTATTTGTACTGTCCATAGGAATTCCTGATGGACTTCTATAATTTTTCTGCTCATCTGCAGGCATATCCAAGTAACCTTTAAGCTGGTTCATTGGAACTCCGATTGCCTGAACTTTCTGGAAAGCAGCTTTTTGGTTGTTGTCAAAAGTAATACCATACTTTTGTCCCATTTTATCCAAAAGAGCAATTCTTTCTGATGCATTTTCTACTGGCTGGAAATAGAATTTTCCGTCCGGAGTAGCGTTGATAGTCATTAAACTAGCATCAGGAAGCAATTTTTCCGAAATTGAAGATGGCGGTTTGATCTGCTCCACGTCAGGTTTTTTAAACTGAGTGGTCAAGATAAAGAACGTAAGAAGTAGGAACGCAACGTCACACATTGCGGTCATGTCCGTTACTACTCCATGTCTTTTAGGTTTGACTCTCGCCATTATTATAAAATATTTTTAATTAAACTTCTTTTAATTGCTAATGCAAATATCTTGCTAATTCTTAGTTGAATTCAGCGAAAGATTGTTGGATACTCATAGAGATCTCGTCGATCTTGTAAGTTAATCCATCAATTTTAGATGTAAAGAAGTTATAAAGGATAATAGCGATTGCTGAAGTACCAATACCTAATGCCGTGTTAATCAAGGCTTCAGAGATACCTGTAGATAGAGCAGCAGCATCTGGAGTACCACCTCCTGAACCTAATGCAAAGAACGCCTTGATCATCCCGATTACTGTTCCAAGTAGTGCGATTAGGGTTGCAACTGTACCTAGAGTAGAAAGAATCATCATGTTTTTCTCAAGCATTGGCATCTCAAGAGTAGTAGCTTCTTCGATAGCTTTGTTAAGAGCTACCATTTTCTGCTCTTTATTTAATGTAGTATCGTGAGAAAGTGCTTTGTAAGTAGTAAGACCTTCTTTTACTACGTTACCAACAGATCCTTGTTGTCTGTCACACTCTTCGATAGCTTCGTCAATTTTGTTTTGGTTTAGTAAGCTTCTTACTTGAACAACGAAGTTGTCTAAGTTTCCTTTTCCAGCAGCTTTACCAAGAACGAAATATCTTTCAAAAGAGAAAACGATTACAGTAATCATGAAAGTAATCAAGATTGGTACGATAACCCCTCCTTTGTAGATAATACCTAAAAACGATTCTGGGTGAATGTCTTTTCCTTCAACACTTGAAAAAGCTACAGAACCACTTCCTAGTTTTTCTGCATCCTTAAAGTTTCCTGGGCTACCAAGAACGAATAAATAAATACATACTCCTATAGCAAATAGAATAGGAATAATAACAGCTGGATTTAAACCTCCTGCCTTTCTAGCAACTACTTGCTCATCATTTTTTGAAACATTCATTTCCATATTTAACTAAATTATATTGTTTTAAAATTTTACAGGGTGTAAATTAAAGGCAAAATTAATTAAAATGCAAGAGTCTTAATTAAACATTTTGCTTTTTTTTGATAAAGAATTTTTAATACGATTTCGAAATAGTAATTATTTTAAATTATTTTATTTATTTTTTCCAAATTTAACATTTGAATTAAAAAATCATAAAAATAAGACACCCATTTTTTTTAATTTCCCAATGTTAATTTTTTTTTAAATTACGATATTCACAATACGGTGAGGGACTACAATGATTTTTTTAGGGGTTTTACCCTCCAAAATCTGTTGCATTTTCTCGTTCGAAATCACCAAATCTTCTACTTCCTTGGCAGATAATTGAGCTGAAAGCGAAATTTTGAACTTCATTTTACCATTTACACTTACCGGATACTCAATTTCGTCTTCAACCAGATAATCTTCATTCAATGCCGGGAATTGTTCAAATTCTATCGATGTACCGTGTCCTAATAAACTCCACAATTCTTCACAGATGTGAGGGGCATACGGAGAAATGATAACGGCAAGCGGTTCTAAAATATTGCGCTTGTTGCATTTTATTTTCTGAAGCTCGTTTACAGCAATCATAAAGGATGATACTGAGGTATTGAAAGAGAAGTTTTCAATATCGTATACTACCTTCTTTATTAAGGTATGTAAAACTTTGTATTCTGCTTTTGTAGGTTCTTCATCTGAAACTTCAAATACGTCTCCGTTGAAATACAGATTCCAGAATTTTTTAAGGAAACCATATACTCCGCTTAGCCCTTGTGTATTCCAAGGCTTGGATTGTTCTAAAGGTCCTAAGAACATTTCATATAATCTTAAGCCGTCTGCTCCGTACTCTCCACAGATGTCATCAGGATTTACTACATTATATTTTGACTTGGACATTTTTTCTACTTCACGGTCTGTGATGTATTTTCCGTCTTCAAGAATAAATTCTGCCTCTGCATAATCCGGTCTCCATAATTTGAAGGCTTCTGTATCCAATTCATCAGAGGTTCCTTTTAATAAGGATACGTCTACGTGAATCTGCTGAGTTTGGTAATCTTTAGCCAAATTTTTAGATACATATTGATTCGTTCCGTCAATTCTGTATACAAACGCACTCATCCCTAAGATCATCCCCTGGTTGATCAATTTCTGGAATGGCTCATCATGACTGATATATCCTCTGTCTTTTAAGAACATGTTCCAGAAACGGGAATATAATAAGTGACCGGTAGCGTGTTCGCTTCCTCCTATATATAGGTCTACTTGTCCCCAATAATCTGCTAACTCTTTTTTAACAAAAGTTTCTTCATCGTTAGGATCCATATATCTAAGGAAATACCATGAGCTTCCTGCCCAACCTGGCATCGTAGATAATTCTAACGGGAAAATTGTTTTATCATCAACCAGTTCTGTAGCGACTACCTTCTGGTTAGCTTCATCCCATGCAAATTCTTTTGCATTTCCTAATGGCGGATCTCCGTCTTCTGTAGGTAAATATTTTTCAACTTCAGGAAGTTCCAATGGTAAAGCAGAAGTCGGCAACGTGTAAGGCATTCCATCCTTATAATATATAGGAACTGGTTCTCCCCAATAACGCTGTCTTGAGAAAATAGCATCACGCTGTCTGTAGTTTGTTGTTCCATGACCGATTCCTTTCGTTTCGATCTCGGAAATCATTTTTGCTTTCGCTTCATTATAATGTAATCCGTTTAAGAAATCAGAGTTGACACAAACGGAATCTTTGGAATCAAAAGATTTCTCCTGAACATCTTCTTCCGTTTCTACCACTTTCTTGATTTCAAGATTAAATTTCTTAGCAAATCTGTGGTCACGCTCATCGTGTGCCGGAACTGCCATCACTGCTCCTGTTCCATATCCCATCAACACATAATCTGAAATATAGATTGGCATTTTTTCATTGCTGAATGGGTTGATCGCATAACTTCCGGTGAAAGCTCCGCTCACGTTTTTCACGTCAGACATTCTGTCTCTCTCCGTTTTTTTGGAAGTTTCTTCAATATAAGTATCTACTTCTACTTTTTGAGCATCCGTAGTAATGGTTTCCACTAAAGGATTTTCCGGAGCCAATACCATAAAAGTTGCTCCAAAGATGGTGTCAGGTCTTGTGGTAAATACCTCAACGGTTTCATTATGACCTTCTACATTGAACTGCACCTGAGCTCCCTGAGATTTTCCGATCCAGTATTCCTGAGAATCTTTCAACGGCTGCGGCCAGTCTAATGTATTTAATCCCTGTAATAATCTTTCAGAGTACGCAGAAATTCTCATGCTCCACTGCATCATTTTCTTCTGGAATACCGGAAATCCTCCTCTTTCAGATTTTCCATCTTTCACCTCATCGTTCGCCAATACCGTTCCTAATGCAGGACACCAGTTTACTGTCGTTTCTGCTCTGTAAGCAAGACGATAGTTTAAAAGGATATCTTCTTTATCAATTTCAGAAGCATTCTTCCACTCTTCTGAAGTGAAATTTAATTCGTCATTCTGATTGGCATTTAATCCTTCTGTTCCTTTTTCTTCAAAATGGTGAATCAAAGAATCAATAGATTCTGCCTTATCAGTATTTTTATTATACCACGAATGATACAGCTGGATAAAAATCCATTGTGTCCATTTATAATATGAAGCGTCTGAAGTTCTTACTTCTCTGCTCCAGTCGAATGAGAAACCTATTTTTTTCAGCTGCTCTTCATATCTGTTGATATTCTGTTCTGTAGTGATAGCCGGATGCTGTCCTGTCTGGATCGCATATTGCTCAGCTGGAAGTCCAAAGCTGTCATATCCTACCGGGTGGAGTACATTAAACCCCTGATGTCTTTTGTATCTCGCATAGATATCCGATGCAATATATCCAAGCGGATGACCTACGTGAAGTCCTGCTCCTGATGGGTACGGAAACATATCGAGTACATAAAACTTAGGTTTGTCTGTGTTATTAGAGGTCTTATAGGTTTGATTTTCCTCCCAGTATTTCTGCCACTTTTTTTCTATCTGCTGATGATCGTAAAACACTTTATATATATGTTATATGTTAGACTGAATTATTTTTCTTTTTGACAAGATTCACAAAAATAATGATTTTAAAGTAAATAGAAATTGAATTTATAATGAATTGCAATTCTACCCTCAACAAAAAAATCCCATCCGGAGATGAGATCTGTTTTATATCCTGAAGTATATACTATTATTGAGTAACTCTTTTGAAGGTATATGTTCTTGTCTGGAATATAGTAGGATCCTGAGTCTCCTCTCTTACCGCAAGATTGAGCGTTGTAGCATCCAAAGTAATAACCTTTGCATTTTGCGGTTCCACGATTCCCTGAATTTTCATCTGAACGTCTTTCCCTTCCTTATTATAAGTATAATTGAATTTTATATCTGAAAGAATAGCACACTGACCAGGTGTAGCAGTATCTCCCCAGTTGGTTTTTCCTCCTTTAGAGTCAACGCTGAACCACCATCTTGTCTGCTTCTGACAATCTGTATAAGTAATCGTGTTAGAAACCGGGTCTTCACCAACTTCTACAGTGGTAACTACTTCTTTTAACGGTTGCCATGTCCCAACAAGAGGAGCTTCCAGAACAGTATCATTGTCACTACTACAGCCTGTAGCTGCAGCAAACAAAGATAAACCTGCAAATAGTAATGCTAATTTCTTCATAGATCAATTTTTTCAAGCGCTAAAATTATAATTTTTTTGATTTATATTACTATTTTTTATGAAAAATTATTTCATCGACGATTATTTATATATATTTAAAAATAGGGACACCCTATTTTCCCTTTATTTAACAAATAATGAATACATGAGCATCGTTCATTCTATTAAAAAAGTTATTTTTGCAGGAAACAAAATACAAATGCAGGATATTACGAGAAACAATTTTGATTTTATACGTGTTCTCCTTGCCTTTATTGTCTTTCTGGGACATCTTGGCACACTCAGCGCTTCCCCTGATCTCAAGATTTTTGAGCACAGCCCTATAGAAATTGCTGTTTTCGGTTTTTTTGCAGTGAGTGGATTTCTTATTGCAAGGAGCTATGAGAGGTCTTCAAGCCTGAAAAGCTATTTAAAAAAGAGAATCAAAAGAATTGTTCCTGCCTACTTATTGGTTATTTTTTTATGCGCGATTTTATTAAGCTTGGTAAGCACTTATTCTTTCACTGAATATTTTAGCAATACACAAGTTTACAAATACATTTTTTGGAATTCATTATTTTTAAATTTTAAAGCCCCCTGGCTTCCGGGAGTTTTTGGGAATCAAGCAGTGAATGGAGCCCTATGGACACTGAAAATAGAAATGTGCTACTATTTTGCGGTTCCTCTGTTGTTTTTGCTTTTCGGAAAAAATAATAAATACAGAAATATAAGTTTGATTATTTTATATTTCTTATCACTTATTTATCTAAATTATTTTGAATCTTTAAATAAAATTTCACTTGCCAAACAGCTTCCAGGAACATTATCCTATTTTATCCCTGGAATGTTAATTTACTTTAATTTTGATAAATTCATTCAACATAAAAATCTCATTTTCATCATTGCATTTGTTACTGTGTGGATTGACTTATTCTTAAAAGTTCAGCTTTTTTCTCCAATGATGATCGGGGTTATTGTAATGTACATTGCCTATTCATTCAAATTCTTAAATAATTTCGGAAAATATGGCGATTTCACCTACGGGATCTACATTTTCCACTTCCCTATTATCAGAACTTTCCAGACTTTAGGGTTATTTGAAGATTATAATCCATTTGTAATGGCTTTGGTATGTATGTTGGTGGTTATTGCGGTAGGTGTAAGCTCCTGGCATCTTTATGAAAAAAGATTTTTATAATTTTGTAGTATAGAAAAACATAAATGAAAGATCTAATCTCCATTATTACTCCCAGTTATAATTCTGCAGAATTTATCGAGGAAACCATACATTCTGTTCTTAACCAAACCTATGAAAACTGGGAATGGCTGATTACTGATGATCTTTCTAAAGATAACACTGTTGAGATCATCAAAAAATATAATGATCCCAGAATAAAATTGCAGGTACTGGAGAAAAATGGAGGAGCAGGAAATGCCCGAAATAAAAGCCTTGAAAGAGCTGATGGAAGATATATTGCGTTTCTCGACTCGGATGATTTGTGGTATCCCGAATACCTGGAAAGCATGATTACATTTCTTCAGCAAAATAATGCAGAACTGGCATATTGCAACTACTCAAGATGTGATGAATATACAATGGAACCGATTTTAAAAGATTTCGAAGCCGACAAAATTGTTACTTTTTCGAATTTACTTAAAACCTGCAGACTGGCACCGGTTTCCACCATTTATGATACTAAAAGAGTCGGAAAATTTTTCTTTCCGGTAAAAAGCAAGCGTGAAGATCATGTCATGTGGCTGAATTTGTTGAAAGTAATTCCTAAAGGTTACCCGGTAAAAAAAACGATGGCTAAATACAGAATGCGCGAAAACAGCGTTTCAAGGAATAAAAAAAACATCATCAAAGATCAGTATCTTGTCTATAAAGATTTCATGGGATTCTCCACAGTAAAATCGTTGTATTATACGGCTAACTGGGCATTAAACGGATTCCTGAAATATTCGAAAATTTTCAATTAATGGAGTATTCAAAAGAGTTCAAAGCCGCTCTGAGTGCTTTTTCCGGAACGGAGAAGGACAAACTTATTTTCAGACTCCTGAGAAAGGATAAATTATTATCTAAAAAGCTCTACTTCGAACTGATTGATCCGGAAACTACGGATGATAAAAGAAACGCGATGGAAGAGCATGTGGAGGAACAGCTTCTTCTGGCTTCAAAATATGTGGGAAATGCTAAATATTTCCTTTCTACTGTTCGAAAAATAAGTGCAGAGATTACAGAACAT
The DNA here is from genome assembly GCF_002025665.1 of Chryseobacterium indologenes. Taxonomy (GTDB): domain Bacteria; phylum Bacteroidota; class Bacteroidia; order Flavobacteriales; family Weeksellaceae; genus Chryseobacterium; species Chryseobacterium metallicongregator. The sequence continues at coordinate 4,598,229 of NZ_CP018786.1, forward strand.
GTAAAAATAACGACTGATAAATTTGGAGAGATTTCCCTAAATCTTCTTCTTGTCAACAAGGTACTGGAAAACAATAGTGACCTCAGCAGACAAAGGTTTGACAATGTTTATAAACTTTACATTTACATCATCAATAAAGTTTTCAAGTCATTGATTCTTGTAAAAAAGCTGGATGAAGATTATTGGATGGAAATTGATGAGTATCTTCATGATACTCAAAAGAAAATATCAGAAAACCATTATCTTCAAAAACTGTGTACCAATAACGGTCTTGACCTCAACTGGCTGGAATGCGACAGGATTCCTGAAAACATTGATCAGATCATGAAAGACATTAAAAGCCAGGGATTCTTAAGATAAAATTTTCTGAAGAATCATTCTGGTAGAATCTGGTTTCTCATCCACGAATTTTCCGGCGTTTTGAGACATCTCTTCAAGTTCTTCTCTGTTATCCTCATTCGTAAGAAATAAAACGAATTCTGATGCTGTATATTCGTCAGAGAAAGACTTTCCGCCATTGGCCGAGATCAGGCCATCCGCTTCCGGATTCTTTTTGTAATGATTTCCAAAGATCACAGGAACACCAAAGGTAGCTGCTTCCAGAATATTATGAAGTCCCGCATCATGAAATCCTCCTCCTACAACAGCTACATCTGCATAAGAATATAATTTTGATAATAAACCAATGCTGTCTATGATCAGAATTGAAGTATTGAAAGTTGAAGGCTGCATGTTTTGTATTTCGCTGTACAGTAAAGCATCCGGGAATATATTTTTTAAATGTTCTACTCTTTTCAGATCGTGAGGCGCTATAATGAGTTTTACTGTATTATTTTTGCGGAAAACTACTTCTGCTATTTTCTCTTCTGCCTGCCACGAACTCCCAAAGACTATTACTTTATTTTCACCAATAAAGTCTGCAATAAAATCTACATGATTATTTCTTTCACGCAGCTGTTTTACTCTGTCAAATCTTGTATCTCCCGTTACGGAAGACTTCGTTAATCCAACGCTTTTCGCCAAAGCCAATGAAAACTGAGTCTGGTGGAAAAACCAATCTACATTTCTCTGAAGCTGCTTCACAAACCATTTTCCATAGGAAGTAAAGAAAGACTGTCTTTCATAGAACAGGGCAGAAATGACATAAATCTTTGTCCCTTTGTTTTTCAATTCTGAAAAAAGATTGTACCAGTAATCATACTTAACCGTAAAAAATAGTTCAGTATTAAATTGGTCTATAAATTCTTTTACAGCACTTTTTTTATCGAAAGGCAAATAACAAATAACGTCTGCAATATGTTTCTTCTTTACCACATTTTCATATCCTGATGGAGAAAAGAAAGTCACCAGTATTTTGTGCTGAGGAAAATTCTCTTTAAGTTTCTCCAGAACAGGTAATCCCTGCTCATACTCACCCAGGCTTGCTGCGTGCATCCAGATTACTTGATCTGTTTTTGAAAATACAGACTTTACTTTATTCAAAGATTGGCTTCTTCCTTCAACGCCTTTTTTAGTTTTATCATTAATCAGCGCAAAAGCCTTCATTCCGAAGGTAAGTAGACTGATAAATATATTGTACAGAAATGCCATTTTAATTATTCTTTAATTTCAATTCTGTCATTATCCGTGGGAGGATTTGATATGATTAAAAACTCAATTTCTTCATCTGATTCATTGGAGATAAGATGCTTCATTCCCCGCTCAATGGATATAGATTCTCCTTGTTGAACCAAGAATTTTTCTTTATTAATGTAGAATACTGCTTCTCCTTTCAAAATATAAAAAAACTGTTCTGCCACTTTATGAAAGTGCAGTTTCTCTGAAGTTCCTGCAGGCATTTTCTCCTGCTTTACGGATAAGCTTTGGGTATTTTTAAGAATCCAGCTGTCACATTGGTTTCCCCAGATATAATGTTCTGAATTATCTTTAGAATGTATCATTTGAATAGATGAGCAATAAAAAGCAATGCAGGAGTAAATAAAACGACAGATAAAAAGATGGCAGCAAATGTAATTCTCGGTTTAGCCTGATCATCTACGGCATATCTGAACATATAGTCCTGAATATTCATAAAAATAACTGCCAGTAGCAAAAAAAGAATTCTCAAGCCAATTTTAATAATTAAAAACTGAGCATTCATATTCTGATCCGTAATTTCTACCGGGAAGTTAGTGTATTCAGGATGTCTCATGCCATAAACGAACAGAGCATATAATCCCAGAGCCAGTGCAGGCATCAGAAAGGCATACATTCTTCCGCCAAATCCATCCGCTTTCCCTTCCATATCAAAATGTACAGGAATCCTCTCTGGCAATGTATTATAGTTTTTCAGGGTAAACCACCACAGAAAAACAACCAATCCAAAATTAAAAATATCAAAAACTGTAAAAAGAATATTTTCCATTTCAGACGAGATTGAATTAAGATTAGATTACACTTTTCAGCACTCTCAGTTTATGAGTATGCTTATTCATTTCTTTATTGAAAATCCCTGTGGAATCCAGCGTGTCTATCCTTACTTTTCCGGAAGCATGGATGATCTTTTGATTTTCCAGCATAATTCCTACATGAATAATTTTCCCTTCTGCATTTTCAAAGAATGCAAGATCTCCAGGCTGCGTTTCTTCTATAAAAGTAAGTGCTTCACCTACCTCAGCCTGTTGTGATGCATCTCTGGGTATTTTTATATTGTGAATTTTGTAAACCAATTGGGTAAATCCGGAGCAGTCCACCGCAAAAAAGCTTTTCCCTCCCCACAGATAAGGTACATTTAGGAACTCTTTTGCTGTCAGGGCAATACTTTCACGCACATCATGACTTCTTCTTGAAGCAACCACCGGAAACTCCACTTCGGAGCCCATAGAAAGTAAAGTTTTGCCATCGTTCATGAGTACAGAAGAAAAATCTTCAGTAACGACAGTCACTTTTCTTTTGGCCAGCTCTTCGTCTGTTATAGGTTTCAGCTGCTTGGTGTCCATCCATCCTTCATAGCCATCATAATGCATTTTTATTTTGGTCCAGTTTTTATCTACCTCCAAAATATCTGCGCTTTCCCCAAATAATATTTCCGTAACAATTTCAGCTCTGTCAGAATTTTCTGCACGAACCGGCGCTACTGTAACAATACAAACTCCTTTATTCATTAATTTTCAATTTAAAGATTGAATAATTTAAAGATTAAAAATACAATGTGTATCTCTTTAAATGTTTAATCCTTGAATATTTCAGTTACTTTCTGCGAAGAAAGTTGACTCCATCACGCAAAGGTAAAATAAGATTTTCAAAATCTTCGTCTTTTGCTGCCAAATCATTTAATTCCTGGATAGACTGGGTAGATTTCAGCTTCGGATTTTCTTCCAACACTTTACCATACCACAAGACATTATCAAAAAGAATCACCGTTCCTGATTTTGTATGCGGTTTAATCAGTCTGAAATATTCAGCATAGTTTTCTTTATCAGCATCTACAAAAATAAGATCAAAAAACTCATCTGTTTCTTTTAAATATTCCTTGGCATCCTGAAGTTTAAAATCAATCTGACCGGCATATTCACTAGACTCAAAATATTTTTTAGGAAGATAGGCAAGATCTTCATTCACATCCAATGTTGTAATTTTTCCGTCTTTTGCCAGTCCTGATGCAAGGCATAAGGTAGCATACCCTGTGAATGTTCCTATTTCAAGAATACTTTTCGGCTGCATCATCTGGGAAATAATCGTCAAAAGTCTTCCCTGCTGATATCCGGAAATCATATGAGGCTGTGTCGTTTTCTGATAGGTCTCTCTTCTGAGCTTTTTCAGAATTTCGGATTCCGAAGAAGCGTGTGCCTCCAAATATCTGTCCATTTCAGGATTCTTTTCTTCAAAAAAACTCATACCATTTTAATTTAAAAACAAATTTAAGGATTTTAAAGCTAGTTTTTAAGTTCAACAGGAAGATACAAAAAAAGAGAGAAATTAATCTCTCTCTTTTTCTTAGCCAGATCTAAATTGTATGTAAAAAGTCATTATACGGCTATACAATATTGTCTTATACCAGCACAAACCCATCCCGGACAACACTTTGTTTGTGGGCTGGTACAAAATATCTGTGGATTACACCCTTTAATAGCACCTTGTACAGTTTTCATTTCTCCTCTTGAAAGTTTTTTTGAATTTTTCATAATAATTTTAGTTTAGTATTAATTTCCTACTCTTTAGATTTTCGGACACCTCTTTTATTATTTCCTTTAACGGAGATTTAAATATACATATTCTTTTATTAATCAACTAATTATAGACATACAAATTACCTATTAAATGTATAAAAATCTACATATCAGTGAAAACCCCATATAAAATACCGTGAAAACACGGATGTTATTTTTGTGGTATTAGTTATAAGTTTGCAATAAGAATAAGGGGTAAAAACACTAAGAGAAAACAAGATGATTGCAGGAGAGACACAAACTAACCATGAGAATCACAAAAAAGTTGTACTGAAAAGTAGAACTGATTCTTCTGCAGCAAAAAGTAAGACAGAAATATCCACTTCATTTTTGCAACGAATTATTTCACTCCTGAAAAAGGAAGAATTAATTTGATTAAAAAATAAATCCCGGCCACCTTCGGGATTTATTTTTGCTTTATAGTCAGATATTCCTTCTCTGGTTAGTTCATATTAAAAACCTCATCCATTTCCTTCATCATTTTTCTCAACGCATTCAACAAAACTTCACTAAGTTCATTATCTAGTTCATTCTCAGAACTCATATTTTAAGCCATAATACAGCAACTTGAATATCTATAAATAGCCATTATTCTTCAAAATCCTGATTCATATCTCAGTTCACAAGTCAAAATCCTCATAAAAAAACAGGAAAAACACTCTTATACAAGTGCTTACATGCCTCTACCTTTGATATACGTTTTCCAACCATGAAACATTCAAATAAAGGAGGAACCCGAAAATCCTAAAAAAGAGTAGGGATATTTTAAAAACAACCACATGAAAACAAAGACTTTATTATTAATCGGAGCAATAGTGGGACTTGTTATGATATTTTCCCAGCTAAAACCTCAGGAAATGTCTTTTTATAAAGAAAAAGGCAATTACATTGTAGACCATAATTACATTCTGAAAGATGTTAAAAAAATTTCGGATGAAGACATGAAAAGTTTATTAAGCCTTCAGAAACTTCATCAGAACAGTTTGGGCACCAATTTCATTATCTATAAAATCAACAGACAGTATGTAATCCGCGGATGCTTAATGAAAGCTAATATCGACTGGAAAAAGTATGGAGATCTAAGAGAAAAAGTTGAAGGAATTCTAAAAAAATATGGAGCTAAAGAATTGGGAACAGATTATTATGCCATTCAAAACAACCAGGTTGCAACCAACGCAGCATTGCTAAGCCAGAAAGACATTTCCTCTTTAAGCAGATTAAGCGTTAGAGGAGCAGAAGAATACACGATCTGCCCACCAACGATGGGTAGAAGAAATCTTACCAATGTGATTATAAAATCTTACAAAGTTAATACAGCCATTGATCCAAGAATCAATGTAAAGCTGAACAGCGTATTAATGAATTACAAATAACCTCAAAAGGCTGTTTTTAGTCCGAAGACAGCCTTATCTTATTTTTTTTTACCATGAAAAAAAAGCTTCAGTTATCCGGAATTTTCATTATTCTGCTGGTGGTTTTTACCATTGGTATGAAAGGAACATTTGATGGTTACTATGGTTTTTATTATGAAAACAAAGACTATAAAAAACCGCTGGTTTATACCGTTTCAGAAAATATTGCCCAGTTAAAGCCTGTCAATATATTTACTTCTTATACAGGTTTTGATACAGGATATGGTTTCTACGCACCCAATGTTGCCAGTGACTTTGTCATGAGCTTTGAATTAAAGGACCAGAATGGAAAAGTTCTGGAACAAAAAAATCTTCCCTATTTTAAGAACAAAGAAAGCAGAGTGAGATACACCACTGTTTTTAACATGTTTCTTGATAAAATTTCTGACAAGAACAAGTATGATAAAAAGTATTATCAGTATCTGGATATCATTATCAGACAGATCGCAGCCCACGTGATGAAAGAAAATCCGCTGGCATCCAGTATAACGACAAGGCTTTATCTGTACAACTACCCTACTATTGCAGATTTCAAAAAGGGAAAAACGAATGAAAACCTTATTCTTATTGATGAATTCAAATACTAAAGTGATGAAAAACCTGAATGCATTCTATACCAAAATTGAAAATTTCTTTTTCAAACAAGATAATCAAACGGAATTCTTAAGTTTCTTCCGGATTGCCATAGGTATCGTTATCCTATTACAGTTTACTGCAGTACTACCTGATTTTGAGAAGTTATTTTCAAGCAGCAGTATTATTCCTCAGGATATTATGAGTGTTTTTACACCAGACTGGCTGATTACCTTCTCAAAAATAGTAAGTTTTTTTCAGACCTTCGGAATTGAAGAAAGTACAACAATAGCAATAACCAAAGTATCATTTATAATCTTGTGTATTTTAATCATCACCGGATTATATTCAAGAATTTCTGCATTATTGTTGCTTATACTACAGATAGCCTTGCTCAAGGGAAGTTCTTTTTTTGCCTATGGTGCAGATTTTTTCACAAGCATGTCTTTATTTTATCTGATCCTTTTTCCTGCGGATCGGTATTTTTCTCTACGAAATTTTATTTTCGGCAGAAAGCCAGGAAACATTAACTTCACTCCGGTCAAAAGATTATTTCAGATTCATATTTCTATTGCTTATTTCTTTTCCGGACTGGATAAAGCTTTAGGGTTCAACTGGTGGAATGGTGAATCTATCTGGAAAGCCATTCATCTGCCTTACTCCAACAGAGACCTGAATATTGATTTCAGCTGGCTGATAGAACATTCTTATATTCTGAGCTTGATTGGATGGAGTACCATTCTTATTGAGATGTGTTATCCTATTTTTATCTGGTACAAACCCACACAAAAAATATGGCTTTTTCTCACAATTTCCATGCATATAGGAATTGCGCTTGTACTCAATTTATATTATTTTTCAGCCATTATGATCGTATGGAATATCACCAATTTTTATTTTGAACAACCTGCTAAAAAAACAGTATCGTCTTCAAAGAAAAAAATATCGGCAGATTATATTCCCAAACAGGTTGGCTCATAAAAAAATCCCGAATTGCTTCGGGATTTTTTTTGATATGGGGTTTAGTCATTATTTCTTAGGAGCGATATCCATCAGTTTCATAAACTCATCAAGTTTAGGCATAATGATGATTTCCGTTCTTCTATTTTCTCCTCTACCTGAAACGCTCATGTTAGTCGCTTTCGGGTTATATTCAGAACGTCCACCAGCTGTAATTCTTGCCGGATCAACACCAAACTGAGTCTGAAGAACTTTAGCAACTGAAGTACCTCTTAATGCAGAAAGATCCCAGTTGTCTCTAGGAAGATTTGGAGAGTTTAACGGAGCATTATCGGTGTTACCTTCAATTAATACTGAGTATTTGTCGTAATCGTTGATTACTTTTGCTACTTTACCTAACACTTCCTGAGCTGCAGGCAAGATGTTGTAATCTCCTGTTTTGTATAACATTTTATCAGAAAGTGAGATCATTACAACTCCTTTCAATACTTTTACCTGTACATCTTCATCTGATACATTATCCAATGATCTCTTCAGGTTATTAGACAATGCCAGATTCAAACTGTCATTTTTAGCATTACTGGAGATTAATTGCTTGATATAAGAATTGGAAGCATTGATTTCTCCTACCAGTTTATCAATGTTAGCAGAGCTTTTTCCTGTATTGGACAGACATGCATCAAGTGATGATTTTAATGCATCGTGCTGGCTTTTCAACAAGTTGTTTTCACCCGCCAATGCAGAGTTCTGAGATTTCAAATCCTGAATTTCTCTCTGTCTTTCTCCAATATTTTCAATACACTGCTTATAGTTTGTGCTCAAAGCATCATACTGCTTTTTGCTGACACAAGATGTCATCCCCAGCGCCATTGCAGAAACTGCTAAAACTTTTAAAATCTTCATAAATAATCATTTTTAGACTACTCAAAGTTAGGAAAATTCAATTGAATTATATCGGTTATCTTTGCATAAAAGAAATTCTCAACATCTATGTTGAATAAATTAACCTTTATCAATCAATTAAAAAGTCTCGTTCACGAAGCGGAAAATCACACCTATCTTCTGGCTGTGAGCGGAGGTGCAGATTCTATGGTTCTGGCCTCTTTGTTCAGGGATTTAGGTCTTGAAATTCAAGGTTCAACATTCCGGTTTCAGGTAGCTCATATCAATTATAAACTTCGTAGTAATGATTCGGATCTGGATCAGAAAACAGTGCAGGATTTTTGTGAGAAAAATCATATAAAATTTCATTTGTATGAAGTTTCGGAAAAAGATAGAAAACCTGAAAATTCAATACAGCTTTGGGCAAGAGAGCTTCGATATGCTTTTTTTAAAGAAATTCAGGAAAAAGAAGATCTGGAATTTCTCGTTACCGCCCATCACCTTAATGATCAGTTGGAAACTTTCATCATTAATCTATCCAAAGCTGCCGGCATCAATGGATTGAGCGGAATTCCATCGAATGATAACAATATCCTTCGTCCCCTTTTAAATGTTTCAAAAAAAGACATTTACCAGTTTGCAGAGCAGAATACTATTGAATTTCGGGAAGATCTTTCTAATAAAAAAAGTGATTATCTGAGGAATAAGATCAGGAATGAGATTGTTCCGATGCTGATGGAAACCAACGATCATTTTCTGGAAAACTTCAGAAAAAGTTCTTTGTACCTTAATCAGACTAAGGATTTTGTTCAGAAACAGATTCAGGAGAGAGAAAATAATCTTACAATATTTAACCAAAACTATAAAATCTTATCAAAGGAAAAGCTGGATCAGGAAAGTGATTTCGTGAAATTTGAAATCTTAAAAAAATACGGATTCAATCAGGAAGAAGAAATCCCGAAAATTTTTAAAGCAGAAAACAACAGTTCTTTCTTTTCAAAAGAATATCAGTTGATTGTCAACCGTGATGAACTTATTTTTATTGATAAAAGGAAAGAAAAGGGAACTCCTGAAGAAATAGTACTGATCAAAAATTTTGATTTTTCCGAAAACCAGATCAGCATCAACCTCGTAGATGATATTGAAAACATTGTTGAGATCAATAAAGGATTTGAATGGAACTTCGATGCTGAAAAGCTTCAATTCCCTCTCTTTTTGAGAAAACAACAGGATGGAGATGAATTTTATCCTACAGGGTTTTCAGGAAAAAAAAAGGTTTCTAAATTTTTTAGGGACGAAAAATTATCTGCTTTGATCAAGGAAAAGACCTGGTTATTGTGTGACTCCGGAAACCATATTTTAGGTGTCATCCCTCTCAGACAGGATCGCAGGTATCAGGCAGACAGAACTACTCAAAAAAAGATAACTGTAACGTGGACAGAAAAACAACTAATTCGTTAGCTGTTGATGATTTTAAGAAAGACAGCAATATAGCTTTTGGAATTTTATACCAACAGTATTTTGGTTATACTCAGAAATTTATTCTGAACAATAAAGGTAATCTGGAAGATGCAGAAGATATTTTCCAGGATGCATTACTCATTCTTTACGAAAAACTCAATGCCGATGACTTCAAAGTTCAAACCTGTCTGGGAAATTATATTATCGGAATTGTAAAAAATCTATGGTTTAAAAAACTAAAAAACAGAAACTTTTATGTAGAGTCTCCTGAAAACTATTTCATGGAACATCAGGAGGAAATAAGTACTGCTATTGAAAATGAAAGGTATTACTGGGAAAAATTGGTTGGTTATATCAAATCAATCTCTTCACATTGTCAGAATCTTATCCATGACATTTTTATTGAAAATAAAAGTATAGAGGAAATTCAGGATAAATACCAGTATTCCAGCAAACATAATGCTCAGAACCAAAAATATAAATGTGTAGAACAGATCAAGAAGATTAAAAACAATAGTATTTTTTCTGCCTGAAAATCAAACAATTAAATAAAATATTTTAATGTATGGGTGATTTTATTCTTGATCAGGGAACATAATAAGAAAAGAAATATATGTTCAGAAAAATCGTATTGAGCCTTCTTATACTAGTAGGAATTTCATTTAACGCACAAAGCGCAGGCATCAATTTTCAAAAAATTGATTTGGAAGCCGCGAAAAAAATCGCAGCAAAAGAGAATAAACTGATCTTCATTGATCTGTTCACCACATGGTGCGGACCTTGCAAGCTCATGGCAAAAAACACTTTCACTGATGCCAGAATCGGAGATATGTTCAACAAAAATTTTGTAAACCTTGCCATAGATGCAGAAAAAGAAGGGCTAAACCTTGCTAAAGAATTTAAAGTGGTAAACTATCCTTCCTTTTTATTTCTGGATTCAAAAGGAAAACTGGTTCAATATGATTTCGGATACTATAATCCTGAACAGTTTTTGGAAGTTGAGCATCTGTTCTGAAAAAAAAGATGTCTCAATCCGGCAAAACTTTAGATCAGGTAAAAGGAAAAATGATAGGTGATAAAATTGATAATTTCAATGCAAAAGATCATTTAGGAAATACATTTTCATCATCAAAGGAAAACAAAAAACTGGTAATTGTTTTTATTCGTGGGCAATGGTGCCCTTATTGTAACAAATATATTGAAACATTACAAAATCTGGCTCCGGAGCTGAAATCGAAAAACGCAAGACTTGTCATTATTTCTCCAGAAAAACCGGAGTTTATAGAAAAGACGATCAGCAAAACAAAGACAGATTATACAGTTTTATATGATGAAGGATATAAAATTGCAGAAGCATTTGATGTCCTGTACACTCCAGACAGTGAAACACTTAATTTCTACAACTCAAAATTAAAGGAAGATTTTGCCAACAGCAGATCAGATCATTCAGGGAGGCTTCCTGTGTCCGCAACTTTCATCCTGAATGAGGGGAAAGAAATTACATGGAGACATTTTGATCCGGACTATAAAAACAGAGCATCCGTAGAAGACATTTTAAAAAATCTGAATTGATTTTCTCAGAGATTTCTGCCTGGAAAAGATACTCATCATCATACCAAGTTGGCAAAATTGAAAAAATCTATAATCATTTTGAATGATAAAATAAGTAACACTTCTATTGCGATTAGGGCATAAGACAAAATATTTTAGGGATCAGGCTTAAAAAAAGAAAGTTTCTAAATTTTTTAGGGACAAAAAATTATCTATTTTAGCGAGGCAAAAAATCTGGACACAGACTCATTAGGAATAATGCTGTATTTGACAGCCTTCCTTTCAAGTAAGACAGAAGATTTGCAAAGAATGAGAAAACGAAATGGAGTCTCAAAACTTTAATGAAATGAACAATGAAATTTAGAAATTGGTTTTTATTAATTCTACTATTTTTAGCGACAGGAATTAATGCGCAGATAAAAAATCCTGTAAAGTTTAAATTCACCATCAACGATTTGGGGAACAATCAATACGAAGCGGTATTGAATGCTACCATGGAAAACGGATGGCATATTTACTCGAAAGACTTACCGGAAGACACCGGTATTCCGACCGAGTATAAAGTGACAGGAAAAAATATTGAGTTGATCGGAAAATTTACCGAAGTAGGTAAAAAACATGAAGAATTTTCTGAAGCGTTTGGAGGAACAATTGTTTTCTACTCCAATTCTGCTGGATTTAAGCAAAAATTTAAATTAAAAGATCCTACAAAACCCGCAGATGTCACTTCTGAGATTACCTATCAGACCTGTGATGACAGAGTTTGTCTGGCTCCCAACACATTAGAATTCAACCAAAAAGTTACGCCAAAAGGAGCAACGGAAGAGGCTGCAACCGAAGAAACTACAGGTCCTGCAAAAGATTCTGTAAAAATAACTGAGACGGTTACTGAAAATCCTGCAAAAACAGAAGCTACGATTACAGAAACTTCAAAACTGGATCCTAAGCAGCTGAAAATTGAAAGTATTGATTTCAAAAAACCATTGACGGATTGCGGTACAGCGTCTACCAAAGTGGATGAAAACTACTGGACGTATCTATTCTTAGGATTTATCGGAGGATTAATTGCTTTGCTTACGCCATGCGTTTTCCCGATGATTCCACTAACGGTTTCATTCTTTACAAAAGGAAGTAAAGACAAAGCAAAAGGAAAAAGAGATGCGCTTATTTATGGGTTTTTCATTCTTCTTATCTTCGTTTTATTGAGTATTCCTTTCCATATTATTGATGGAATCGCCGGAAATATCTTCAACGAGATTTCTACAAGCGTATGGTTGAATATTGCTTTCTTTATCATATTCATCTTCTTTGCCGGAAGTTTCTTCGGGTATTATGATATCACTCTACCAAGTTCTATTGCCAACAAATCTTCTAAAGCGGAAGAGGCAGGAGGAATTATCGGTATTTTCTTTATGGCATTAACCTTGGTGATTGTTTCTTTCTCATGTACAGGTCCTATTTTAGGAAGTTTACTGGGAAGTGCAGTAACAGGCTCATCCAATGTTCCAATGCTGTTGACCTTTGCGTTGGCAGGATTCGGACTGGCATGGGCGATTATTTTTGGATTGTTGGCATTGTTCCCGCAGGCATTGCAAAGTCTTCCGAAATCAGGAGGATGGATGAATACCGTAAAAGTGGTATTAGGTTTCGTAGAACTGGCATTAGCGTTAAAATTCTTGTCTAAAGCAGATCTCGTTTCTAAAACCTTCTTCTTAAAAAGGGAACTTTTCATTGCGATCTGGATTATTATCGCATTAGGATTAGCAATCTATTTATTAGGATTGATCAGATTCCCTCATGATGATAAGAAACCTAAAATTTCTATCACCAGAAAAATATTAGGGGTATTGGGAATTGGTTTTGTGATCTATCTGGTTCAGGGTTTAATCCCATCTGACCGTCCGAAACTTCAATTATTAAGTGGGATTTTACCTCCATTGAACGTAAGCTATTTCCATGATGAAAAAGACGGAATTTTAGGAATGCATCCGGAACACGACTTCTTCAAAGCTATAGAACTGGCTAAAAAAGAAGACAAGCCAATCCTGATTGACTTCACAGGATACGGATGTGAAAACTGTAGAAAAATGGAGGAATTTGTATGGAGCGAACCAGACATCTTGCCAATCTTACAGAATGATGTTGTATTAGCTTCTCTATATGTAGATGATAAGGAAGAACTTCCTGAAGATCAGAAAACCAAAATTGACCTTGGAGACGGACAGATCAAGAAGGTAAAAACAATTGGGGACAGATGGAGTTTATTCCAACAGGTGAACTTCAATAATAACTCTCAACCTCACTATGTTTTAATCACTCCGGACGGAAAAGTAATTAATACTCCTGTTTCAGGATATATGCCAAAAGAGGATTTCAAAAAATTCCTTGAATGCGGGGTAAATTTCTACAAAAAGAATAAATAAATTATTCACATATCATTCAAAAACTCACACTTTATCGTGTGAGTTTTTTGTTTTCATGAATTAAATAAACAACAAAACACCAAACGTAGTGTAAAATTAATTACATTTGAATAACCATCACTTATTCAAATACATATGAGATATTTAACAACTACTTTTTTATTTTTTACTTTTTCAATAATCACAGCACAGACTGCTCCTTCCATAGAATGGCAAAAAGCATTGGGAGGTACTCAGAGCGAATCCGCCAATGCAATCCAGCAAACCTCTGATGGAGGTTATATTGTAGCAGGAAACTCTATGTCCAATGATGGAGATGTGAGCGGACACCACGGACAAGGTGATTATTGGGTCATAAAACTTGATTCGGCCGGAAATATAGTATGGCAAAAATCTTTAGGGGGAAGTAATCTGGATACTGCACAATCTATCCGTCAGACTATAGACGGAGGATATATTGTTGCCGGATCATCCAACTCAAATGATGGAGATATTACCGGGTATCATGGAAACTATGACTTCTGGATTGTAAAAATAGATTCTAATGGAAATATACAATGGCAGAAGTCTTTAGGTGGGAGTAATCTCGATCAGGCTCTGTCTATTCAACAGACCGTTGAAGGTGGATATATTGCTGTCGGCTGGTCAAGCTCTAATGATGGAGATGTGAGCGGAAATCAGGGAGGACAGGATTACTGGGTTGTAAAATTAGACAATAGCGGAAATATAGAATGGCAAAAATCATTAGGGGGAAGCGGCAGCGACCAAGCCTCTTCTGTACAGCAAACGTTTGATGGTGGATATATTATTGCGGGATCTACAACTTCCAATAACGGCCATGTTACCGGAAACAATGGCGGTTACGACTTTTGGGTAGTAAAACTGAACTACGCAGGAAATATGCAGTGGCAAAAAACATTAGGAAATAATAGTAATAATATGGCTTCTTCTGTACAGCAGACTTTTGATGGCGGATATATTGTTGCGGGAACTTCTTTTAATCCCTTACATTCTGAAAACGGACTTCCTGATTATTGGGTGGTAAAATTAAATAGTAATGGGGTTCCTCAGTGGGATAAATATTTTGGAGGAAGTGCTCATGATAATGGTATAGCAATCCGGCAGACAAGCGAATGGGATTATATTTTTGCAGGCTGGACTGCTTCCAATAACGGACAGGTAACAGGAAATCATGGAAATAATGATTGCTGGATTATAAAAATGGACAGTAACGGAAATATGAAATGGGAAAAGACTCTGGGAGGGAGTAATTATGAAAACTTAACCGCTGTAGAGCTAACTGATGATAATGGTTATATTATTTCAGGAAATACAGGATCTATAGACGGAGATGTTACAGGAAATCATGGTTTACTTGATGCCTGGGTAGTTAAGTTAAGTCAGGAACAATTAGGAGTATCAGAAAGTCAGCAGATCAGTAAGCCTAACCTCTACCCTAACCCGGCAAAAGATTTCTTTTATGCAGATAACTTACCTCAGGAAAGCAACATTCATATTACCGATATGTCGGGAAGGAAAATATTCTCAGAAAAGTATCATGAGAAAAAAATAAAAATCAATACTTCTGCATTTTCTGAAGGAATCTATATTGTACAGATAAAAAGCAAAGAGGAAATCATTCTCTCAAAGAAAATAACAGTCAGTAGATAATTTATTGACTAATACTTTAATCATTCGGGAGAAATAACATCATAGATTATTTTTTAGCGAATTGAATAAAATTAATTACATTAGAATAAACTAATACCCATCAAAAATATGAGAAACTTATCGTTTATTCTACTATTATTTATAACTTCAATTCTATACGCTCAGACTGCTCCTTCCATTCAATGGCAAAAATCGATGGGTGGAAGTAATGTAGATCTGTTTCACTTTGTAGAACCAACTTCTGATGGCGGATATATTGTCTCGGGTTCTACCTTTTCCAACAACGGAGATCTTACACAGAATTTTGGCAGCAGGGACGCCTGGATTATTAAATTTGATTTCAACGGAAATATACAATGGCAAAAATTATTAGGAGGCAGCCAGGCAGAATTATTCCATTCTATACGGGAAACTTCCGATGGAGGATATATTCTTGCCGGAGGATCAACTTCTGCAGATGGCAACCTTACGAGCAACAATGGTTTTGAAGATTATTGGATTGTAAAATTAGATTCAACTGGGGATATAGAATGGCAAAAATCGATGGGCGGAAGCGATCGCGATATTGCAAAAGATATTTTGCAAACTTCTGACGAAGGATACATTATTGCCGGAACAAGCTATTCTAATGATGGTGACGTACTGGGAAGCCATGGAGGTGCGGATATCTGGATCATTAAGACAAATTCCGCAGGAAATGTACAATGGCAAAAATCCTTAGGCAGCAGTTCAGTGGAACAAGTTCAATCTATCCAGCAAACTTCTGACAATGGATATATTATTGGCGCCGCCACGGGAAATATTGCTGACGGAGATGTTACACAAATTTATGGAGGATCGGATTATTGGATTATAAAACTGGATTCATACGGGAATTTACAATGGCAGAAGTCCTTAGGTGGAACAGGCTTTGATACTGCCAATTCTATTCAACAGACTTTTGATGGGGGCTATATTGTTGCCGGAATATATGAAAGGTCTATTTATCCTTATCCTTTAAATTCTGATTATGGCATCATAAAACTAGCCAGTAATGGAGATGTACAATGGCAAAAATTTTTTGGAGGCAATAAAAGTGATGGTGCAAAATCTATTCAACAAACAGCTGATGGAGGATATATAATTGCAGGGCTTTCCAATTCTAACAATGGTGACGTGCTGGGAAATCATGGAAATACTGATGCATGGATTATAAAAACAGATAACACAGGAACGCTTCAATGGCAAAAATCTTTAGGCGGAACCGGCAATGAGAATGCGGAGACTATCCGGAAGACCGTAGATGGCGGGTTCATTATCATTGGGTATTCCAGTTCCATCAATGGAGATGTTTCAGAGAACCACGGCAATATTGACGGGTGGATCGTAAAGCTAAGCCCGGAACAACTAAGCATCTCCGAAAGTCAGAAAATGAATCCACCTAACCTCTACCCTAACCCGGCAAAAGATTTCTTTTATGCAGATAACTTACCTCAGGAAAGCAATATTGATATTACCGATATGTCGGGAAGAAAAATTTTCTCACAAAAGAATCATGAGAAAAAAATAAAAATCAATACTTCTGCATTCTCTGAAGGAATTTATATTGTACAGATAAAAAGCAAAGAGGAAATCATTCTATCAAAGAAAATAACAGTCAGCAGATAATTTATTGACCAATACTTTCATCATTCGGGAGAAATAACGTCAATAGATTATTTTTTCTGCTTAAAACACTCACCCATTACTGCGTGAGTGTTTTTGTTTACCTCTTCAGTTCATCAGGTTCATTGCCCAAACAATAAAGTCATTTCTTTCATTTTCTAAAAAAATAAAAGAAATGGAAGCATTTAAAAATTAATTACAAAAACAATCAATAGATTCATGAATCTATTGATTATTCCACAAACAAGGCACGCTTGTTGTAAGAATTTTTCAAAAAAAACACCGTTTAACATTTAAAAATTTTTAATCATGGCAGAAGTAATTGCACAAGAGAAACAAGGCGGAAAGCAAAAGAAAAAAATGATCCGCGTGGACATGACTCCTATGGTAGATCTGGGATTCTTACTCATCACCTTCTTTATGTTCACCACTAATTTTACAAAACCTAACGTAATGGATTTAGGATTACCAGCGAAAGACCCAAATCCCAATCCTATCAACACTCCGGTGATTGGAGACCAAAACCAGATTACCTTTATCCTTGGAAAAGACAACCGTGTATTTTATCATCAGAGCAATCAGAAAGATCTCAATACAGGAAACCTTAAGGAGACTGATTTCAGTGGAATAAAAATTTCAAAAATCATTGCTGAAGCCTATAAAAAAGCTCCGGCACCTGAGAAATTCACAGTCATTGTAAAACCTACAGATGAAGCCAATTACAAAAATTTTGTAGATATGCTGGATAACCTTGCTATTTCTAAAAAGGAACGATATGGCGTAACAGACATCAAGCCTTGGGAAACAAAGATTTACAAGGAATTAACTCAATAAAAGACAAGGGCATTTTTTAAATGCTCTTTTTTTGACTAAATTTGAAAGGAGAAACAGATCTGCAGCATGCAAACTGCTGTATTATTTTTAACCTTCTAAATTTTGGAATCATGCTGAACTTTGAAAGAAAAGGAAACGGAAAAGAAACTTTAGTACTTCTTCACGGATTTATGGAAAACCTATCCATCTGGAGCGATATGGAGCATCATCTTTCCAAAGATTTTTCACTACTCAAAATTGACCTTCCCGGCCACGGACAGTCTGAAATTCTGGCTGAAGTTCACACCATGGAACTGATGGCTGAGGAAGTAAAAAAAGTTTTAGACCATCAGAATTTAGAAAAAGTTCACCTTCTGGGACATTCCATGGGAGGCTATACTTCACTTGCCTTTGCTGAAAAATATCCCCGTTCTTTAAAAACTTTAACGTTATTTTTCTCTACCTACTTTCCGGATGATGAAGAGAAAAAACAACAACGTATCAAAAGCTATAGAATCATCAAAGATGCATTTGCCCATTATGCAAGAGCGGGAGTACCTAATTTATTCAATCCGAATGAAAGAGACATTCTGGAAGGAAAAATTGAAACAGCTCTTGAAACAGCCCTTTCCACCAACAATTTAGGGGCTCTTGCCTCTGTGAAGGGTATGGTAGAAAGAACAGACAAAAAGCATGTTCTGGAAAATCTGGAAGCTAAAATATTAATATTGGCCGGTAAACATGACAATGCTGTAAAAACCGATATGATGATCAAACATCTTCCGGACAGAACGAATATTAAATCTTATATCCTGGACTGCGGCCACAACGGTCACTGGGAAAAGCCAGGAATCTGCGCAGAAATCATCAATACAGAACTTCTTCACAATCTTCCTAAAAAACTGGTTTTATAAAACAGGTAACATGACAAATTAAGCTGCGCATAACAAAAAATCCTGTATATTAGTAGAGGATAATTTTGGTAATGGCTTTATTTTCATTCAAAAAAAAGAAACCACCGGCACCACCGGTTATCGGACTTACACTTTCAGGCGGAGGAATGCGTGGGATTGCTCATATTGCCGTACTGAAAGCGCTGGAAGAATACAATCTGAAACCACATATTATCTCAGGAACCAGTGCGGGCTCCATCATTGGTGCTTTTTATTCTTTTGGAAAAACACCTGACGAGATGATGGAAATTGTAAGACAGACTTCTTTTTTCTCAAGATCATCTTTAAAATTATCCAAAAACGGAATTTTCAGTTCCAATTTTATTTTAAAACTGTTCAAAGATTATTTCCCGGAAGACAATTTCAGTATTTTAGGAATTCCGATGTATGTGGCTGCTACTGAAATGACGCATGGCATCGTAGACTTCTTTTCTGAAGGAGAGCTTTTTGGACCATTACTGGCTTCCTCAAGCGTTCCTTTTATTCTCCCTCCGGTAAGAATTGGTGAGAAAATTTATGTGGATGGTGGCGTTCTGGATAATCTCCCTATTGAACCCATCATGGATAAATGTAATTTTCTGATCGCCTCTCATGTCAACTCCATTAGCTATGATGAATTAAACAAAATGAGTCTGATGAAGGAATTCGACAGAATTCTCCACTTAGCGATTGCCAAATCTGTGTATTCTAAAGCAAAATACTGCAATATCTTTTTGGATCCACCCAAAATGACGAAATACAGTCTTTTCAACAAAAGATACATGGATGAAATGTTTCAGCAGGTGTACGATTATACCTGCCAGGAACTTGAAGAAAAAGGGTTTCGTAAAAGTATTTAGGAATTTTAAAGACATTCCCGTTCTTCTCCTACAAACCTTCTTCTTTTACTTTCTCTTTAAAGTTCACTATTGTTCCGGCTAAAGAATCTAAAGATTTCCCTCCGGCTGCATTAATGTGCCCACCACCGTTGAAATATTTTCTTGAGAATTGATTCACGTCCACATCGTCTTTACTTCTGAAAGAAATTTTAACGAAGTCTTCGTACAAATCTTCCATAAAGAATGCTGACATTTTTACACCAGCAATGCTTAAACCATAGTTTACAAAACCTTCTGTATCTCCTTTCTGGAAACCAAATTCCTTAAGTTCATTTCTGGTAAGGCTTAAAACCGCTACTGTTCCATCATTCACTACTTCTATTCTTCCAAGAACCAAAGCAAGCAAATGCAGACGGGAAACCGTGTTCGTATCCCATGTATTGGAGGTAATCATGGCAGGATCTGCACCGTGTTCAATAAGATTAGCAATAATACGGTGAGTAGTGGCACTGGTAGAACGAAAACGGAAACCACCTGTATCAGTCATAATTCCAGTATAAAGACATTCTGCCATATCCTGATTCACCAGTTTTTCATCATTCATTGCTTCAATGAAATGATAAATCATCTGTGAAGTGGCAGGAATGACTGTATCGGAATACACAAAATCAAATTGTTCCGGCTGTTGGTGATGATCGATAAGAATTTTCTTCCCCGGAGCTTTTACCAGCCAGTCTCCCAATAATCCGATTCTTGACGGAGAATTAAAATCCAGGCAGAAAATAACATCTGCTCCCGCAATCATATCCGAAGCCAGTTTTCTTTTATATTCTGCAATAATAACTTTTTTAGATTCCGGCATCCATTTCAGAAATTTCGGAAAATCATTAGGCACGATAACCTCTGCATGAATTCCTTTTGCTTTCAGATAATGTTTTAATCCCAAGCTTGAACCAATAGCATCTCCATCCGGGTTATAATGGGTAAGGATCACTATTCTGCTATCCTGGGTAAGTAATGTATTGATATCTAAAAGTTCTGCTGGTGTAAACATCTGGTGTTTATTTTTCGTTAAAATTAAAGTTTTCAAAGATAGAGCTTTTATATAAATCATTTAAATATTATTTTTGCACCCGAAAATGGTTTTCCCATGAGGGTTTATAAATGCCTGACTGAAAAACATTACATTTAATTTTAAAAAAAGATAATTAAAGTTTGTAACTTATATTTTTTTATATATCTTTGCAACCTGAAAATTAATAGATTAATTACGATTTAAACATATAGTAATGAGTAAAAGAACATTCCAGCCATCAGAAAGAAAGAGAAGAAACAAACACGGTTTCAGAGAAAGAATGTCTACGCCAAATGGAAGAAGAGTTTTGGCTGCGAGAAGAGCTAAAGGCAGAAAGAGATTAACTGTAAGTGCTGCACGCGCTAAGAGATAATTTCTAATTATCATATACAAAACATGCTTGAGAAGTTCCTTTTCAGGCATTTTTTGTTGTTAAAATTTACTAAAATTAGAGTCAAATAGACTTCTTTTTTCTATTTTTAAAGATTGAAATTTTTTTGTTAGAAAACAGCCTTTAAAATTTAATTATGCCACATACAAATATCGCCGGAGACAATATTATAAGTTTACAAAACGCAAAGATTGCACAAAAAAACTTCACTGTACTTTCTGATGTAAATCTTAATATAAAGAAAGGTAGATTCTGCTACCTTATCGGAAAAACAGGTTCCGGAAAAAGTTCCCTACTGAAAACGCTTTACGGACACATCCCATTAGCATCAGGACACGGAGCTGTTGTAGGATTTGATCTGGCAAAACTAAAGCCATCCGATATTCCTAACTTAAGAAGGAAACTAGGTATCGTATTCCAGGATTTCCAGTTACTTTCTGACAGAACGGTTGAGAAAAACCTGAAGTTCGTTCTTGAAGCAACAGGATGGAATGACAAAGTAAAAATAGAAGACCGTATCAATGAGGTTTTAGGAAGCGTGAACATGAAGAGCAAGAAGCACAAAATGCCTCACGAACTTTCCGGAGGAGAACAGCAGCGTATTGCCATCGCAAGAGCCCTTCTTAACCACCCGGATCTTATCTTAGCGGATGAGCCGACAGGAAACCTTGACCCTGAGACTTCCAACGAAATTATGACGCTATTAAAGCAGGTTGCCCTTGAAAATGGCGCTGCAGTAGTAATGGCAACACACGATTATCACATGATTCAGAACTTCCCTGGTGAAGCCATCAGATGTGAAGACGGAAAAGTTTCTGTATTGGATACTTCAGAATTATTTGAATAAGAATAAAAAATAAGAAGCTCAGAAATAACTAAGTTCTAAAATCTAATTTCTAACTTCTTTACTTAAAAACATGAAACTCTTTGGTGAGTTCAAGATATTGGTCCGAGTATTGTCTCGGACTTTTTTCTATAATAAAATCAGATTCGTTGATTTCCTTTTCTTGTAAAGAAAACTCCAGAATCAATCTTTTTGCCTTTGAATTTTCAATTCCTTTGATATTCACTTTTCTGTTCAGATAAAGATTATTTTCTTTACCGATGGAAATAAAAACGTCTCCCGCTTCCACAGGTATGATCACAGAAAACATTCCGTTTTCGGACAATAATTCTGCCGCCTTACTAATTAACTGTCTGAAGTTTAATTCTACGGTTTGGCGCGCAATCTTATCTTTTTCAGACCCAGATTCTTCGAAGTAAGGAGGATTGGATACAATAAGATCAAAACAATCTTCAGTTTCAAAAGTTTTAAAATCCTGATGGCAATTTTTCAGCCTTGCACGAAAAGGAGAATTTTCAAAATTGAGCTGAGTAAGCCTTACAGCATCCTCATTAATATCCAGCCCTAAAAATCCAGCCTGTGGATTTCTTTGTGCCAGCATAAGAGAAATTAATCCCGTACCTGTTCCGACTTCCAAAACACTGGAAGCATGTTCAATATCAGCCAAAGCCCCAAGCAGAACACCGTCTGTTCCTACACGAAAGACGTCTTTAGACTGCTGAATTTCAAATTGTTTAAATGTAAAGGGTTTCACTATAAATTAGTAGGCAGTGTAATAATGAATGTAGATCCCTTCCCTACTTCTGATTTCACAGAGATCTCACCTTTATAATCCTCAATCATTTTTCTCACCATGGACAAACCAAGCCCCATTCCACTACTTTTAGAAGTAAAATTCGGTTCAAAAATTCTTTCGTACATATTTTCAGGAATCCCGACTCCATTATCCTGAACAGAGATAATCACTCTTCTTTGATGCTGTTCCACATCCACATTGATAATGAGTTTTCTCTGGTCACTTTCCGCCTGCTTTGCATTGGTCACAAGGTTTGTAATGATTCTGGAAAGATAAATTCTATCCATATTGATCATTATATTCGTCTTGTTGGCATGCATGAAAATACTATCATCATTGAATACGCGGAGAATATCTTCAACTTCTGTATTCAGATTGATCACTTCATTATTTTTTTCAGGAAGTTTGGCAAATTCTGAGAATGCTGAGGCTACTGTAGCAATCAGATCAATCTGGTCGACAATAGTTTTACTCATTTGCTTTACTCTTTCTCTGATATTAGGATCTTCAGGATCAAATTTTCTTTCAAAATTCTGAATGGTCAGCTTCATAGGAGTCAGCGGATTTTTCACCTCATGAGCCACCTGCTTGGCCATTTCTCTCCACGCTTCTTCAGATGCTTTAAACCTAAGCCTTTCTTTCTGATCCTGAATCTGTAGAATCATTCTGTTATAGGCTCTTGCCAGAGCATTAAGCTCATCATTTTTATAGTATCTGATAGGACGCATTTCATTTTCAAACAAAGTAATACGGGTAATCATATCAGAGAATTTCGTAATGGTTTTCGCCAGACTATTAGAAGTAACCCAGCTGATCCATATACTAAAAAGAATAAGGAATATATCGACTAAAAGAATATATTTTACATATTGATGAAGAACCTCAAGGTAAGCAGATTCATTGTGATATAAAGGGATATAAACAATTCCGATAGGTTCAAGTTCATTGTTTTTCAATAAAAGATAAGAAGAAGTAAGCTTAGCATCCTTAGTAGCATCATAATTCACCATATCTACTCTTGCGTCAGTAGACAGAATCTTATTGATGATTTCTATAGGAATTGTTTTCTGCTCAACTAATCCTTCATCTTTATTGGAAAGCAAATAGTTTCCTTTCAGATCATAAATAAAAATGTCATGCTGGTTGATATCCGCTATTTCAAAGATCTTATTCCCTAAAACTTCCGGAAGATCTTTTGTCTCTATAAGAGTCTGGCTTACTGCATAATCCAGATATCGCATTACAGCATTGGTTTTATCCTGCATATCGATATTACTCTGCTGTAAAGAATGATTTCTCAATACAAAGTAAGGAACAAGTGATGTAGCAACGACACTTAAAAAACATACCAGCAAGAAACCGAAAAACACCCGGTTTCTTAAGCTATATCCTTTATACTTATTTATTGACATTCTACTTTTTAATTAACCTAGCAATATACTTACCAATGATATCAAATTCCAGGTTTACTTGATCACCAATTTTCAAATGTTTCATATTCGTGAATTCCCAGGTGTAAGGAATAATAGCTACGGAAAACTGAGCATCTTCGCTCTTAGCAACAGTAAGACTGATCCCATTTACTGTAATTGAACCTTGAGGTACCGTTACAAAACTTCCGTCATTTTCATACTTCATAGTAATAAAATAACTTCCGTCTTTATTTTCAATATTAACAACTTCACCGGTTTTATCAACATGTCCCTGAACAATGTGGCCATCCAGTCTTCCATCCATTTTCATACAACGTTCAAGATTTACAACAGTTCCCAATTGCCATTTTCCAAGGTTGGTTTTTTCCAGTGTCTCGTTAATCGCTGTAACCACATATTGATTATCTTTTATCTCAACTACCGTAAGGCAACACCCGTTGTGGGCAAGGCTCTGATCAATTTTCAGTTCGTTTGTAAAAGGACACGTAAGGGTGAAATCTATATTACTTCCTTTTTCTTCAATCTTCTCAATAACACCAACTGCTTCAATAATTCCTGTGAACATATTATTTTTTGCTAAATTTGTAAATTATAATCTTCAAAGATAATCAAAATGAGCCCAAAAAACCATAAAGTACGAGTAGGAATTTCAATCGGTGATTTCAACGGCATCGGTCCGGAGATCATTATGAAGTCTCTGAAAGACAAAACTATTACAGATTTTTTCACGCCTGTAATTTTTGGTTCGGGAAAATTATTCACTTATCAGAAAAACATTTTTAAGCTGAATCTTAATTTCAACTACGTTAACGAGCCTTCACAGGCACAGGCAGGGAAACTTAATATGGTTAACCTTACCAAGGAAAACGTGAATGTAGAATTGGGAGTTCCTACTGAAGAATCTACGAAAATGGCGATTGACTCTTTAGAAGCGGCTACTGAAGCTTTGATGAAAGGAGATATTGATGTATTGGTAACCGCTCCGATCAACAAGGATGAAATGGTAAAAATGGGATTCAAGCATGCCGGACACACGGGCTATTTTGAAGAAAAATTCAATAAAAAAGGATTAATGTTCCTTGTTACTGAAGATCTTAAAGTAGCTGTTTCCACGCATCATATTCCTATTGCACAGGTAGCTGAAAATATTTCCAAGGAAAAAATAAAGAAACAGATCAGGGTATTAAATCAGACACTTATAGAAGATTTCTGTATTCAAAAACCAAAAATTGCTGTATTAGGACTAAATCCTCATGCAGGAGACGGAGGCGTTATCGGAAACGAAGAAATTGAAATCATCAGCCCGGCTATTAAAGAACTTTCTGACAACGGAATATTAGCATTCGGACCTTTCCCTGCAGACAGCTTTTTCCAGCCGAGTAAATATAAAAATTTCGATGCTGTTTTAGCGATGTATCATGACCAAGGACTGGCTCCTTTCAAAACATTAGCCTATGAGGAAGGAGTAAATTATACAGCCGGACTTCCTTTTATCAGAACATCTCCTGACCATGGAGTTGCTTACGATATTGCAGGAAAAAATGTGGCCGATGAGCAGAGTTTTACAGAAGCGATCTTCACAGCGATCCAGGTTTTCAAGAACAGAAGTGAATACAGCGAACTGATGAATGACCGCCTTCAGCCTAGAAAAATGGCTGTAGACAACGGAATAGATGAAGATCTACCGGAGGAAACTGAAGCATAAATCTTTAAAACAAATTTTAAATTAATTTGTTTCAGATTTTATTTGTTATTATAAAAAAAATGCATATTTTTGCACACTCATTTTATGGACAAGTTAAGAAACTATGACGTAAGCTTTTCCGGACTTAAAAACGGAAGACACGGGTTCAAGTTTGAGATAGATAAAACGTTCTTTCAATTATTTGACACTGAGCAGGAATTTACAAATCCTAGAATAGAAGTGAATGTATCACTTGATAAACACACTACTTTTTTAGAATTTGAGATTAAAATTAATGGATTGGTTGAGTTGGTTTGTGATATCACAAATGAAGATTTCGACTATCCTATTGAGAATGAAATCAAAATTTTGGTGAATTTCGGGGAAGAATATGATGACAGCAATGAAGATGTCATTACCATTCCTACTGCAGAGCATGCTTTCAATGTAGCACATTTGATTTATGAAAATGTGATGCTTTCTATCCCGATGAAAAAAATTTCACCGAATGTAAGTGATGACGATCTTAAAATTCTTGACCAGTTCAGTCCTAAAGATATTGAGGTAACTGAAGAAGAAGAACATGAAAGTGACCCTAGATGGGATGCTTTAAGAAAATTAAAAGACAATAATTAAATAGAATAATTTAAATATGATGAGATGATGAATCTCATCGCTCATCAATTAAAAAAGTTATTAGAAAATGGCACATCCAAAGAGAAGACAGTCGTCCACAAGAAGAGATAAGAGAAGAACTCACTACAAAGCTGTAGTTCCTCAATTAGCTAAAGATGCAACAACAGGAGAGCTTCACCTATACCACAGAGCTCACTGGCATGAAGGAAAACTTTACTACAGAGGTAAAGTAGTATTGGAAAAAGAAGTAGCTACTACTGAAGAAAACTAAGAGTCGCTTTTCACTGAAAAAGCCTCATTTTAATACAAAAACCGCCCAATTTTGATAAAATTTGGCGGTTTTTTGTTGTTTTTTACGTTTTTTTGGTATCTTTGACATCAAATCAAATATCAAATTTATGGACATTAAAGACATACAAAATCTTATCAAGTTTGTATCTAAGGCTGAAGTATCAGAAGTGAAGTACAAAACTAAAGATTTCGAAATCACTATTAAAACTCCATTAGCTGGAAGCGATGCTGTTTATGCACAACCTGCAGTATACCACACTGCTCCACAAGCGGTAGCTGCTCCGGCACCTGTTGCAACTCCGGCTGCTCCTGTTGCTGAAAAAGCTGAAGCTGCATCTGATGACAGCAAATATGTAACAATCAAATCTCCAATGATTGGTACTTTCTATAGAAAACCATCTCCTGATAAAGATGTATTTGTAAATGTAGGTGACGAAGTTTCTGTTGGTAAAGTAGTTTGTGTTATTGAAGCAATGAAGCTATTCAACCAGATTGAATCTGAAATCAGCGGAAAAATTGTTAAAATTTTAGTTGACGACGCTACTCCCGTAGAGTATGATCAACCTTTATTCTTAGTAGATCCATCTTAAGGAATTTTAGATTAAAGATTATAAATTTTAGATGAATCTTTTTTCATTTAAAATAATTTAAAATTCAAAATTTATAATTTAAAATTTCGGAGAGATGTTCAAAAAAATATTAATAGCCAATCGTGGCGAAATTGCAATGCGTATTTTACGTACTTGTAAAGAAATGGGGATCAAAACCGTTGCGGTATACTCTACTGCTGATAAAGACAGTCTTCACGTAAGATTTGCTGATGAAGCGGTATGTATTGGCCCTGCAATGAGTAAAGACTCATATCTTAAAATCCCTAACATTATTGCTGCTGCGGAAATTACCAATGCTGATGCAATTCACCCAGGTTACGGATTCTTATCTGAAAATGCTAACTTCTCAAGAATCTGCCAGAAGAACGGTATCAAATTCATTGGTGCTTCCCCTGAACAGATTGAAAAAATGGGAGACAAAGCAAATGCTAAGGCTACCATGAAAGCAGCAGGTGTACCATGTGTACCAGGTTCTGACGGATTGATCGAATCTTACGAACACGCTGTAAAAGTAGCTGAAGAAACAGGATACCCTGTAATGATCAAAGCTACTGCCGGTGGTGGTGGAAAAGGGATGAGAGCTGTTTGGAAAGCTGAAGACCTTAAAGATCACTGGGAATCAGCAATTCAGGAAGCTGTAGCGGCCTTTGGAAACGGAGGTATGTATATGGAAAAACTGATTGAAGAGCCTAGACACATCGAAATTCAGGTTGCGGGTGACCAATTCGGTAAAGCTTGCCACCTTTCTGAAAGAGACTGTTCTGTACAGAGAAGAAATCAGAAATTAACTGAAGAAACGCCTTCTCCTTTCATGACAGACGAACTTCGTGAGAAAATGGGTGATGCTGCTGTAAAAGCTGCTGAATTCATTGGATATGAAGGTGTAGGAACTATCGAATTCCTTGTAGACAAACACAGAAATTTCTATTTCATGGAAATGAATACAAGAATCCAGGTAGAACACCCTATTACTGAACAGGTAATTGATTATGACCTGATCAGAGAACAAATTCTTCTTGCTGCAGGAACTCCTATTTCAGGAATCAACTATTACCCTAAATTACATTCAATCGAGTGTAGAATCAACGCAGAAGACCCTTACGCAGACTTCAGACCGTCTCCGGGAAAAATCACAGGATTAAATATCCCTGGCGGACACGGAATCAGAGTAGATACTCACGTATATTCCGGATATACAATCCCTTCTAACTACGACTCAATGATTGCTAAGCTTATCACTACGGCTCAGACCCGTGAAGAAGCTATTGCAAAAATGAGACGTGCTCTTGAGGAATTTTATATTGAAGGAGTAAAAACAACCATTCCTTTCCACAGACAACTGATGGATAATGAAGATTATCTTTCAGGGAACTACACCACAAAATTCATGGAGGATTTTGTAATGGACAGAAAATATGATAATCACTAAGATTATTTTACAATAAAAATGAAACTGCCTCTTTTTGAGGCAGTTTTTATTTTTAGCCTGTAAACTTGAAATTTTCAATACAAAGCATCAATCAGTCGTTATCGTGGTTATTGCTGAAGTATAAATAAAAATTAATAAAGAGACAGAAAATAAAATTTCACACTTATAAAGATATAATACCTATAACAGTCTGTCAACAGGGAAAATATTTTCTAATCCTCCATTATTCCACCCTAAAATCTACTTCAATTATACCCTCAAACGTCACTTGATAATTGTTTATACATATCATTAATATTGCGTAAATTTGTTGAAAACCAAAATATATGTCAACAGCAGAACAAACAAAAAACTCGCAGTATTTTATTGACCTTGAAGACAAACATGGAGCACACAACTATCACCCGCTTCCAGTAGTTCTGGACCGCGGAGAAGGTGTTTTCGTTTGGGATGTGGAAGGTAAAAGGTACTATGATTTTCTTTCAGCATATTCTGCTGTGAACCAAGGGCATTCTCATCCTAAAATTGTAAGCGCTTTGGTAGAGCAGGCTCAAAAACTGGCTTTAACTTCAAGAGCATTCTACAACTCTAAATTAGGAGAATACGAACAGAAAATAACGACCCTTTTTGGATTTGATAAAGTTTTACCAATGAACTCCGGAGCTGAAGCTGTGGAAACTGCTGTAAAACTAGCCAGAAAGTGGAGTTATGAAGTAAAAGGAATTGCAGAAAACGCAGCGAAAATTATCGTGTGCGAAAACAACTTCCACGGAAGAACAACAACTATTGTTTCTTTCTCTAACGATCCGGATGCCAACCAAAACTACGGACCTTTTACCCCAGGATTTATTAAAATTCCTTATAACGATATTGCAGCCTTAGAAGAAGTTCTTAGCAGAGAAGCAGCAAATATTGCAGCATTCCTTGTAGAACCTATTCAGGGAGAAGCCGGAGTATATGTTCCGGATGAAAACTTCCTTAAAAATGCGTCTGAATTATGTAAAAAATACAATGTTCTTTTCATTGCTGATGAAGTTCAGACAGGTATTGCAAGAACAGGAAAACTGATTGCATGTCACCATGAAAATGTACAACCAGATATTTTGATCCTAGGAAAAGCGCTTTCCGGAGGAATGTATCCTGTATCCGCTGTGTTAGCAAATGATAACATCATGAATGTTATCAAACCGGGACAACACGGTTCTACATTTGGAGGAAACCCTATTGCATGCGCAGTAGCGGTAGCAGCATTGGATGTGGTAGCTGATGAAAAACTGTCTGAAAGAGCAGAAGAATTAGGAAAACTTTTCAGAGCTGAAATAGAGAAGCTTATTGAAAAAACAGATCTTATTACCAAAGTAAGAGGAAAAGGCCTTTTAAATGCTATCTTGATCAATGATACACCTGATAGTTCTACTGCATGGAACCTTTGCTTGCAATTGAAAGAAAACGGATTGCTGGCAAAACCTACGCATGGTAATATCATCAGGCTTGCACCGCCATTGGTAATTACTGAAGAGCAATTGTTGGATTGCGTGAAGATTATTGAGAAGACAATTCTTGAGTACAAATAAATGGCTCTTTCCCTTGCAATCATTACTTATAATGAAGAAGAGAACATCGTAAGACTTTTAGATTCATTAACAGATATTGTGGATGAAATTATTATTGTCGATAGCTTTTCTACAGATAAGACCAAAGAGATTTGCACTCAAAAATATCCTCAGGTAAAATTCTTTGAGAAAAAATTTAATGGGTATGGTGAACAAAAAAACCATGCCCTTCATTTATGTTCCCATGAATGGATTTTGTTTCTGGATGCTGATGAAGTTCCTGATCAAAATCTGAAAAAATCTATACAAAACATTGTTTCTTCAGAAAATACTGAATTCAATGTGTATAAAGCAAAATTCAACAATCATCTTGGGATTCACCTGATCCGATTTGGTGGTTGGGGAAATGTATGCCGTGAAAGGCTT
The DNA here is from genome assembly GCF_002025665.1 of Chryseobacterium indologenes. GTDB lineage: Bacteria > Bacteroidota > Bacteroidia > Flavobacteriales > Weeksellaceae > Chryseobacterium > Chryseobacterium metallicongregator. The sequence continues at coordinate 4,628,767 of NZ_CP018786.1, forward strand.
TTCAGAAAAAAATATGCAAAGTATTCTGATGATAAAGTTCATGAATTTTTGATTACTGATCAGAAGGTGGGCCTTATGGAAGGAAAACTGGATCATTATACTTACAAAAGCATTCATCATCATGTTTCGAAAATCAATAAATATTCGGATATGATGGCTGAAAAGATGTTTGAGAGAGGAAAAAGAATCAACAGATTTAAAATCATTGTAAGCCCAATGTTTGAGTTTATTAAGGTTTTTATTTTCAAACTTGGTTTTCTGGATGGATTTCCAGGATTTTATATTGCTAAAACAATGTCTTATTACACCTTCCTGAAATACATTAAACTGCATGAAAAAACACGACTGTACGAAAAAATACGGATGCAGGAAATTGAAAAAAATACAGTAAAATAGTATGATTCTGTATCTTATTCCTGTTTTAATAGCGATATTTATCGTTATATATTTCCGTCTCTATTTATTTGCATTTCCTTACAACAGACTGGTCATCCTTATGTACCACCAGGTTGAAAAGAAAAGCCATGAAGATCTTACAGTCAGTTTAAAAAATCTTGAACAGCAGTTTTCATATCTGAGCTCTAAAAAGTATACTTCATATTTTTTCTCAGAGCTTCCTCTTTCGGCAAAAAGAAACATTATCATCACCTTTGATGACGGATATAGAAACAACCTCGAATATCTCCCCTCTTTACTGGAAAAGTATAATCTGAAGGCGACAATTTTTATTCCAACAGAATTTATTGAAAAGGGATATAACAATTATTCAATGATGACCTTTGATGAAATCAGAAGTCTGGATAAAAAATATTTTGAGATTGCCCTTCATAGCCATGCCCATGAAAATTTAAGAAATGTATCTCTTGACTTTATAGAAAAAGATCTAAAAAAAAATATGGAGATTCTCGATGCCCAAAATATAGGGTATTCAAAGGTTTTGGCATATCCTTATGGAAAATATCCACAAAAAAAACATGATAAATTAGCATTTTTTTCTATTTTGAAAAAAATAGGAATTGATTTTGCAGTAAGAATTGGAAATAAAGTGAATTATCACCCTACCCAGCACCCATACGAACTGTGTAGAATTGATATAAAAGGCAAAGATTCGCTTATAAAATTCAAATTAAAACTTATCTTTGGCAGATTAAAACTATTTTAAAAAACAATTTTAGGGAAGTATTCACCTACTTCTCTGTCAAACAAATCGTTGTGATGAATATAAGTGGTTTAATCATAACATATAATGAAGAAAAAAATATACAGGATGTCCTAGAATCTTTTGATTTCTGTGATGAAATAATAGTAGTAGATTCTTTTAGTACGGATAACACTGTAGAAATTGCAAAGAAATTCTCCAATGTAAAGGTGATTCAAAATAAATTTGAAGACTTTACAAAGCAAAGAAATTTGGCTCTGGATACTGCAACCAACGACTGGGTTTTATTTTTGGATGGTGATGAGAGAATTACACCAGCCCTGAAGCAGGAAATTATTGATGAGCTTAATAAACCCGGGCAAAAGGATGCCTATTATTTTTACAGGAAATTCTTTTTTGCCCAGAAACCGATTCATTTTTCAGGAACACAGTCTGATAAAAATTTCAGACTATTCAGAAAATCGAAAGCCAGATATATGGCAGGAAAAAAGGTACATGAAACTCTGGAGGTTAACGGAACCATCGGAGTTTTAAAAAATAAATTACTCCATTACTCCGTTTCAGATTATGAATCTTACAGAAAAAAAATGATTCACTACGGAGTTTTAAAGGGGAAAGAATTGGCTGCTAAAGGGAAAAAGTACAGTATTGGGGTTCAATATCTTAAAACTGCTTTTAAATTCTTTAAGGCCTATATAATGAGACTTGGTATTTTAGACGGAAAAGAAGGCTATCAGTTATCTTTTCTGCAATCTTTAAGCGTCTATGAAACCTATGAATCATTAAAAAAAGAGCAAAATTAGTTGAATGAAGATTTGTATCATTAGTTATGATTTTTGGGATTATGATAAGTATATTGTTGAAACATTATGCCAACGTGGTATTGATGCTCACCATATAAAAATCAGTACCGTTACTCATTCCAACTTCAACGAAAGAGCTGTAAATGCATTAAGCAAAACTTTTTTAAACAAAAATCTTAAGACTGAAAAAAGACAGAAGTATGTTCTGGATTCTTTGGAGAAATTAGGGCATCAGGATCAGATACTGGTGATGAATCCGGATACATTTGATCTTTCTACCCTTAAAAAAATTCGAAAATCTACAGACCGTCTGGTGACCTATCTGTATGATAATCTTGAAAGAGTTCCTGTAGAAGACAAACTGTATCTTTTTGACAAAGTCTTTTCCTTTGACTATATTGATGTTAAAAAGCACGGTTTTGAAAAATTAACCAATTACATTTACCTTCCCCACTGTGCCAAAGAAAACCAGCAGCCCGAAATGGATCTTTTTTACATCACATCTTATGATAACAGAAGGGTTTCACTCATAAAATTGCTGGCTAAAAAGCTGATTGAGCAAGGATTAAAATTCCAGATTATGATTATTGGAAAAAAATCCTGGAAACATCAGCTCACCAACATTTTCATTACAGTACCTAAGAATCTTTTCCTGATTTTCAGTATCAAGAAGATTCCGCATAATGATCTTCCAAAATATTATAAAAACTCAAAAGTTTTACTGGATCTGATGCGTGAAGGGCAATATGGACTTAGCTTCAGAGTTTTTGAAGCCATGTCTCTGGAAAAGAAAATCATAACTGATAATGAAGCCATTAAAACCTATGATTTTTACAACCCCAATAATATTTTGATTTTAAACAAAAATATTAGTAATCTTGACAAATCTTTTTTTGAAAAACCTTACGAGAAAATTCCGGAAGAAATCTACTACAGGTACACTTTGGATAGTTGGGTAAATAAAGTTTTTGAACTCGATACTAAAAACTGACAAATGGGAATCTTAAAAAAAATAAAAAAACACTTCGAAAGAAAAGAAAAACTCAAAAACCTTCAGTCTAAGGATATTGTCAACATTAATCTGTATGACGCTTCAAAAAAGACAATCCTGTTTGCATCAAGAGATTTCCCTGCCCATGATAAAGAATCCGGGGCTAACAGACTGAAAGAACTTATATTTATTTACAAAGAATTAGGATACAACTGCATTTTATTTGCTCCCCATATGTTTGAAGACGATTCTTATGTGAAGTTTTATCAGCAGCACAATGTTATCGTTTATATAGAGAACAATAAATACAGGAATATTTATGATTTCCTTTCTTCTTTTAAAAAGATAGATTACGTTTGGTTCAACGGCCCTCTGGCGCTGAATCTTTTTTATAAGAAAATGAAAACCATTTTACCTTCCGCCAAATTCATTTATGATATGGTGGATATTCATTTTTTAAGATTTAAAAGAGCCATCGAACTGGAACCTACCCGTATTTCTTTAAAGAAAAATTATAAACATTTTTTCCGCTTGGAAACTGTTGTTGCTCCACAACTGGATTATATTATTGCCATCTCTGATAAAGAGAAAGAAATTATGAGCCAGTATGCAAATAAAAATAAGATCATTACAGTATCTAATATTCATTATCCTAAAATTGATATTTCTGAGCGAAAAAGCTTCAGTGAAAGTAAGGGAATTACCTTCATTGGCTCTATTCACGAGCCGAATATTGATGCGGTAAAGTTTTTATATGAAAAAATAATGCCTATTGTCTGGAAAACCAATCCTGAGCTGGAAGTAAGCATCATCGGGAATGTGGCAGAAAAACTTGATGTTAAACTATTTCCTAAGTTTAAATTTTTAGGATTTGTGGAAAGCATTGAAGAGCACTTTATGAATTCGAAAATTATGGTGGCTCCTCTGAGATTTGGTGCCGGCGTGAAAGGGAAAATTGGGCAGGCTTTTGAATATTTTTTCCCTGTAGTTACTACGGATATTGGTGCAGAAGGTATGAAACTTACCGATCAAAAGCATGTATTGATTGCCAATGATGAAAACAGCTTTGCAGAAGCAATTATCCAGCTGAATAATAATGAAGAGCTTTGGAATACATTAAGCAGAAATTCTGTGGACAGTCTGAGAGCATTTTCACCTGAAGAAGTAAAAGAAAAACTTAAAACATTATAATCCATGTCATTAAGTGTAAATTACCACGGTTTTTTTGATGGAAATTTTGGAATTTCCGAAGCAACCAGATTAAATGCTTTAGCATTAGAAGCAATAGGTATCAAAGTAAACCGGATTAATTATTCCAGTGAAACTTTTGAAAGAATTGATTCAGGCTCCGAGTCATCATCTTCCATTAATGTTTTCCATATTAACATCAATTTTATCAACAATTTCTTTTCTAAGAATCAGGATCTGAATCTTAAGGATCATTATAATATTATTTACTGGGCCTGGGAATTTCCTGAAGTTTCCGAGAAGGTTGTTGAGATATTAAATGTATTTGATGAGCTATGGGTACCAAGTGATTTCTGTGTGAATATCTTTACAAAGTATACAGGAATTCCTGTGATCAGATTTTCACATCCGATTCAAAAAATGGAAGAGTCTAAGGATTTTGAGCTAAGCCAATATCATATTTCTCCGGATTCAAAGATCTATCTAACGATTTTCGATTCTCTGAGTACCACCATCAGAAAAAATCCGGAAGCTACGCTGGAAGCTTTCACAACAGTTTTCAAAGAAGATAAAAGCAGTGTTCTTATCGTGAAAACACATAATCTTGAAAGAAGCAAAGATGCTCAGAAAGCGCTGGAAGCTTACCAAAATATTCCGAACGTCATCATCATTAACGAGCATTTTTCAAAGGAGAAACTACATTCCCTGATCCAACAGTCTGAGGTTCTGATTTCTCTTCATGGTTCTGAAGGTTTCGGTCTCACGATGGCAGAAGCCATGGCCTATGGAAAAATTGTTGTAGGAACGGGTTATTCCGGAAATCTGGATTTCATGAATGTAAATAACAGCTTCCTGATTCAGTATGATTTCATCAAAACATCCAATACAAAAGGGCTGATTGATGAAGGTTTAACACTTGCCAAGCCTAGCCTGAAAGATGCTGTTGAAAAACTCCAGTATATCAAAAACAATTTTGACAGCCTGGCTTCGATGAGAGAAAAGGCAAAATCACAAATTGCTGAGAATTTTTCTATTCAATCTATCGGAGAGCTATTCAGAATAAGATTGAATTTCATAGATGGTTTTGGTAAAAAAGAAAGTACCGGAGGCAGTGATGTCAATAATGTTTTCTATTTAAGCGAAATCGAAAGATTAAATTCCCGAGTCCATTATCTTGAGCGAACTCTTTATAATAAAATCAGAAAGAAAGTAAATGCTTTCTTCAAAAAAGGCAGAAAATAATTTTATTGGTTAATGTTCTGGTTCGTCAGCTTATGGGCGAATCGTTATATTTACAAATGAGCTTATCATATTTCAGATGAAAGACAAAATTGCAATAGTAGTCCAAAGATATGGGCTGGAGATCAACGGAGGTGCAGAACTTCACGCAAGATTATTAGCTGAAAAATTGTCTGCTCTCTATGATATTGAAATTATTACAACCTGTGCTATAGAATTCGAACGTTGGGATAACCACTATCCGGAAGGCATTGAAATCATCCATGATATTAAAGTAAGAAGATTTAAAACGTTAAAAAAGGATTTAAAAAGATTTAATGAGCTAAGTAAAACAGCTCGTAGCTTATATAAATATTATAATAGAAAGCTAAGTTTTTTAAACTTCCCTTATTTGCTTTATAAGAGATTTAAATACAAGAAAAAAGACTTTAATTTCAATGAATGGTTAGAAGTACAGGGACCATTCTCCCAGGATTTAATTCAGTTTATAAAAGAGAAAAAAGAAGATTATAAGGCTTTTATTTTCTTTACCTATTTATACCACCCTACCAATATAGGAATCAGAGAAGTTGCTGATAAAAGTATTCTTATTCCAACGGCTCACGATGAGCCTCAGTTTTATCTTGATGGCTATTCTCAATTGTTTTCTCTTCCAAAATTCATCATGTACAATACACAGATTGAAAAAGATTTTGTAGAGAGCGTTTATCCTCAGGCACAAAAGCTAAAATCAGAAATTGCAGGAATTGGTTTTGATGATTATGATGCAGCATCGGGTGAACTGCCTAAGGATCTTTATCAGACCAAATACTTTATTTATATTGGAAGGATTGTTGAAGACAAAGGCTGTGTCATGATGATTGAATATTTTAAAGATTTCAAAGAAAAACATCCTGAATATCGAGATGTAAAGTTAGTTTTGGCAGGCAAAAATTCTCTTGAGGAAAAAATAACTCAGGGAGATGATATTATCCTGACCGGATTTGTAGACCACGACCTCAAAAATGCATTACTGGAGAATGCCAGCGCACTTATAATGCCCTCATTCTATGAAAGCCTTTCACTGATTACCTTAGAGGCCATGTTATTGAAAATCCCTATCATTGTAAATAAAAACTGTGAGGTTTTGTATTCTCATATTGACAAGAGTAAAACCGGGAAAAGCTTTACAGACAGTGCAGAGTTTTCTCAGGCATTAACGTTTTATATGCAACAACCACAGAATGAGATTGTTTCTGAAGGCATCAAAGCAAGAGATTATGTTTTAAAAAACTATTCATGGGATACCATCATCAACAAATTTAATTCCGCCATTACATCTTTATAATGACCAAAAAAATTCTATTTTTTTTTCCTGAAAATCCATTTTCAAACAGAGCAGGAAATACCACGAGAGCAAAAACGACCCTTACTGTTTTAAAGAAAATGGGATATCACATTGATCTGGTAGGAGCCGCTGAGATTTATAAGAGCCAAAACGATACTACAGATATTGATCAAAATATTGTTGATAATCTGTTTTTAATCAAACACAGACCATTAAAAGTAAAAACATCTTCCGCATATTGGAAGTACAAAATATCAAAATTTTATAAAAAGCCTAATGAGTATAACCACTTATTGACAGATTTTGCCAAGAAAGAATTTTCTGACATCTTCAATAAGGAAAAATATGATGCCATCATCATCAATTATGAATTCTGGGCAGGATTAGTTGACCATGAATCTATGAAAAACACTTTAAAGATCATAGATACCCATGATTGGATTACCCTCAATGAATTCTACAAAAACAAATCATTAGATATTGGAAAACGTTTCAATGAGGAAATCAATAATCTTTCAAAGTTCGATAAAGTTATCACCATATCAGAAGATGAAAACCTTGTTTTTAAAAGATTTTTAGGTGAAAAAGTAATCAACATACCTCCTTCTTTCCCCTCTCATTTTAAAAAAAGTAATGATGGTAAAAAGTATGATTTAATATTCGTGGGATCTGAAAATATTTTCAATATACAATCCATACAGTGGTTTTTTGATCATGTATATCCATTGCTTCCTCCAAATATCAACATTGTAATTATCGGAAGAATTTGCAAACATATTAAAGAAAGAGAAGGCGTCACATTAATAGAGTTTGTAGAAAGTCTGGAGGAATATTACCACCAGTCAAAAATTGCAATTTGTCCAATGCTGGAGGGAACAGGCATCAAAATCAAAGTCATTGAAGCCTTATCTTACGGACTTCCTATTGTAGGAACAGAAAGAGCGATTGACGGCTTCCCGTCAAAGACAACAAATGGTTGCCTGGTAAGTGATCATCCTGAAATTTTTAAAGATCAGATCATGTCTTTACTGCAAGATCAATCTTATTATCAGGATATAAAAATACAGGCTGAGGAATATTTTAAAAATAATTTTTCTGAAGAAAAAGCAATTGAAAAATGGAAAAAGATTTTACACTAATGGATGACCTGGCCATTATCATACTGAATTACAATTCTTTTGAGGATACCCAGCGAGAGGTTAATTCATTATTAAGCGAAGGTATTTCACAACAATCTATTTATATCGTAGATAATAATTCAAAAGACAGAAAGGAAATAGAGCAACTGGGCTCACAAAAGCAAATCAATTATATTTTAAGTGATTATAACGGTGGCTATGCTTTCGGTAATAATTTAGCAATTAAAAAAGCGATTGAAGATGGTAAGAATTATTTTTTATTATTAAATCCGGATATTGAAATATCCAGCAGCACAATCAGTCAGCTATATAACGATTTAAAAGAATTTCCAGGTATTGGAATCATTGGCCCAAGAATCTGCTACAGAAACATTCGTGACAGAATATTCTCAGACGGTGGGCTGTTATTCCCGGAAGAAGGCTTTCAGGGAGGACACACCAATTCTGAACAGGATAAAAGCCATGTGAATGCTCCTCATTATAACTACAATATAAAATATGTAGATGGAAGTGCCCTGATGTTCCGAAAAGAAATATTGGATGATGTAGGATTAATGAACACCAGCTTTTTCATGTATTATGAAGAGTCTGAATGGTGTCTTCGTCTTCTTAAAAACACCCAATGGAAAATTGCGGTTAATACACAATGTGAAGCTTTCAATCTTGCCAGCGATAAAGGCAGTTTTTATGAGTATTATATCACCAGAAACCGGATCTGGATGTGCAGACTGTATGACGGGAATTTAAAATATGTGACCAAAGAACGATGGAAGTTCGCAAGGAAAGCACTTAAAAAAAGAAAATTTTCCATGGCGAAAGCTTACATAAAAGGTATATTAGACGGTCTTTATTCCAATTTAGATAAAATAAAAAATGAGTAAAAAAAATATTATTAAAGTAGGATATCTTCTATCATATGACTACTGTTACATCTTTACATCTCTCAAGCATATTTATGAGCATGCAGACTGTATCGTAATAAGCTATGATGCCAATAATAAAACCTGGGCTGGCAATGATATTCATATTCCTGAAAGTGTTTTCAGTGATATCAAAAAATTGGATACTCAGAATAAAATCATCTTTTACAAAGACACTTTTTTCATTGAAGGGATGCAGCCAATGGAGCTGGAGACCAGACAAAGGAACATGATGGCGGAGAAAATGGGCTCTGGCGGATGGCATATCCAGATGGATGGAGATGAATATGCTTATGACTTTGGAGTATTAGCAAAGTTTTTGAAAGGGAATAAATTTTTATTAAAGAATCCGGCTAAAAATCCTTTTAATTTTCAGGTAAATTTTGTGACATTATTCAAACATAATACTGAAGGTTTTTTTGTGATTACTCCTTTTGATGAAAAGTGTATGCTTATTACAAACAACCCTCACTATGAATATGCAAGAAATACAAATAAAGGCAGAATCCTGCCACTGGATTTTTATTTAATACATCAGTCATGGGCACGGGAAGAAAATGAAATTTCAGAAAAAATCAATAACTGGGGGCATAAAAATGATTTTGACACCTCAGCATTTTTAAATTCCTGGAAAACGGTGAATGCTGACAATTATAAGACATTTATAGACTTCCATCCTTTATATAAGGGCATTTGGAAAGAGCTTTCCTTTTTCCCTGCAAAAAACATTGATGAATTTATTCTTTCCTTTTCAAAGAAATATCCTCAGCAAAAACTCAATCTGAACTTATCTTTCACAAAAAAAATAAAGATGAGAATTAGAAGTCTTTTTTAATTCTTTCAGACCAAAATATAAGGCTAATGTTGTTACATTAGCCTTTACTATTTTATTTGATAAAAACATTTTCAAATTTCTCCATAACTGCCCGTGGATTGAAAAGCTCTGAGTAACAATCCCAGTTTTTACCTGCATCCGGTTGAAAGTTCTTCAGGATTTGCATGATATCCTGTTTATCTTTGTATACAATAGCTTTATCTCCCAGAATCTCAAGATGTGATTTCTCATCAGATCCGGACCATGTTATAATAGGTTTATTTTTAATAGAAAACTCACCTACAGCCATTCCGAAACTCTCTCCTTGCGTGCGGGCATGCAAAAATGCATCAGAAGTATTAATAAATTTCACTTTTCTTTCGACATCAGTTGTTGGTGGAAGAAAAATAATATTCTTGTAAGACCTGAAAAAATTTCTCTTTACAAATTCATCAGTTCCCATAAAAACAAAGTATATATTTTTATTTTTCAGAGCTGTTTTCTTGACAGCTTCCATTACAAAACCAATATCAAAAGTTTCAGTTCCTCCATATCTTGCAAATACCACTGCATCTTTCGGAATATTCAACTCAGCACGAAGATCGCCATTTACCTCAGGAAGATCTACAATGTGGGGAACAAAAGGAAGCTTTCCACCACTCATCGTTTTGGCCAGCCATTCAGAAACATAGGCATAAACATCTCCATAGGGTTCGTTGTATTTAAAAACCGCATGAATAGCCGTTTTAATAAGATCATGAGGAGTATCTGTTTCTCTTTCACCGGATTTTATTGCATAGAAAAGATCTGCATTTGCCTTTTTAATGATTTCATCTCTTTCCTTGATATCGCTATATCCAACAACGTTAAACTTTTTTTTAAAACGTTCAATAGCTTCTTCAGCATTATTCGGACTATTTTTAGGATAAAGAATCATCGACTCGTTACCAAGCATTTCCTCATTATAATAAGCATAATCAAAAAGAGCATTAGAAGTCCCTCTATAACATAATTGATTTTCGTGGAAAATAATTTTCATTTGTTAGTAAGTTAAATTATTTAGTTTCAAACCTTCTCCATGGAAGTAATAAAATTTGTAATACTATTCCTCTAGTTTCTGAAACAGATTTTATCTGATAAAGAACAATGCTTTTTCATTGATCAACTAAATTTATAAGTTACAAAAATACATTTTTAATAAACGACTACTGGCAATATTCTTTCACTGTTCCTTTAATCAACGAAAATATTTTGCAAATATTCATTTTTTGTTCTCGTTATAAAAAAAAAACCGTCTCAAAATTGAGACGGTTTCTTTGTTGTAAAATATTAATATTATTTAGTTAGTATGCATAAAATTCAACAGATTCCTTAATGTAACCCGGAGGCGTTACGCTGGATCTTGAATAATAATGATCTTTACCATTCCAATATTGATATATAGGAACTGTATTAGGCTGCTGAGTAGCAAAAGCATTGAACTCGATTCCTTCAGATACATATCCCGAATAATATCCCGGAGTTTTTGTGTAGTAATGATCTTTACCGTTCCAGTATCTGTAGATAGGAACTGTGTTGGGAGCTTTATATAAGAATGCATTAAACTCTGTTCCTTCAAAAGAATATCCATTGTAGCTTCCTGCAATTTTTGTATAGTAATGATCTACTCCGTTATAATATCTGTAAATTGGAATTGTTTTAAATTCAAGATAGACTTTATTATCAATCAGATATTGGTCTACATAAGCTTTTAGCTGAGCTTTTTTAACAGGATCTTTTACAAAGTCATAAATAATGATCAATCCGTTGCTTCCAAAGTCTACCAAAACAGAATTGCTTACATTGGAGCTATTCTGCCAATTGGAAATATTAACTTTAGGATTAGTCTGATCCAGGTTTAAATCTCCTACTAAACCTTTTGAAGGATCCCCACCTCTTGTTTTGTAAGTCAATTTCTTAGAATAGTTCATGTGGTATTCAGAAGTATTCACATCATTATCCACATTCACATTAAAAATATTCAACATTCCTGCCTTTACCCCAATTCTGGCTGCCTTATCACGAGTCTGGCTCGTTGTTTCAGACTGGAATAAAATATCAAGTTTTGCTCCTGTATAAATATCAGTCATTACGTGAGTTCCATAATCCTGAACAATCTGCTGTGGGGTTTTTGTCTGTAAATCCTGAGCAAATTCAGGAGTAACATAATCACCCAACATATCTGTAGTAGCGTTGAATCTTACTCTTTTCTGCTTGATCGTCAGATTATAACTTCCGTAAAGATATTTTGCATCAAACTTATTGTTACTCGTTACAGCTGAGCCAAAACCTACAGAGAGTATTTTTTTAAATAATGGAAAATTAACTGTTGCGTCCACTTTGGTTGAAACCATTTTAGAATACGCCTCAGCATTTTCACCATAATCTTCAGCATATTCCTGAGAGTATGTGTTTTCGCTGACTAGTCTGTTGGTCTGTTCCAATTTAAAACGGTCAATATCGATCACTTTAAAACCTGCTGCCGTTGCATTAGCATATTCACCGGCAACATTATAACCATGTCCTAAGACATCATAAATTCCGTCACCTGCAAATTTGGCTGCAGACATTCTGTTATTAGCCTTTGCTGCCGGACTTTCAGGCGTTACCTCTGAGTTAAGATCTTCAGAAGAACATGAACTCATAAAAAGCATCAGTAAACTACTGAAGCAAAATACAATTTGTTTTTTCATAGATTATTAAAAAGTTTCTGCAAATGTAATATTCATCACCCAGTGAGAAAACAATTCCAGAATGATATATATCATTAATCAGTGAATTTAACAACCGGTTAAAACTCTATTAATAAATAGTTTCAACATCACATAATAGAGAAATAATAAAAATAAATAATTACTATTATTATTTTCACATCAAACTCAGATTCTATTTAATGATAAATAAAAAGCGGAGCCAGAATTACTGACTCCACCCATAATGTATAACCAAATTGATTTATATAAATCCAAAAATTAATTAGCTGGAATATAGAAAGCAATACCTTCTCTGATACTCCAATAGTTCACAGGACCTAAATTAGGTGACACTGAAAGATAATGGTCTGACCCGTTTTTAGCTTTATAGCTGTATACAGGAATTCTTCCAGCTCCCGGAGTTTTATAAGCATAGAATGCTACCCCCATATAAACATTCCAATAAGAAGATGGTTGTAACGTACTTGCCTGTGTAAAGTAATGATCTGCTCCTGAAGTACTTTTATAGCAGTAAATAGGAACTGTATCTGGTGCTTTGTACTGAAAAACTTTAAATGTTGGTCCTTCATTAGTCCAGTAAGAAGATGGCTGAAGGTTTGTATTGAAAGTGAAATAATGATTACTGTCCGCCTGATTTTGGTAGCCATATAACATTGTGGTATTATACTCCAATGAAATCTGATTATCAATCAAATACTGATCTACATACGCCTTAAGCTGAGCTTTTTTGACCACATCTTTTACCAGATTATAAATAGGAACCAGCCCATTATTTCCAAATTCTACCAATACAGAATTACTAGCTGTAGAACTGCTTTGCCAGTTTGCAATATTAATTTTTGGTGTATTCTGATCCAGATTCAATTCTCCAACCAAACCTTTTGAAGGATCTCCTCCTCTTGTTCTGTAGGATAATTTCTTAGAGTAATTCATAGATGATTCCGAAGTATTCACATCATTGGTTACATCTACATCAAAGATAGATTTCACCCCCACTTTTACTCCAATTCTGGCAGCGCGGTCACGGCTTTCGTTAGTTGTTTCAGACTGGAACATGATATCCATTTTAGCTCCGGTATAAATATCAACCATAACGTGGGTTCCATAATCCTCTACAATCTGCTGAGGAGTTTTCGTTTGCAGATCCTGGGTAAATTCCGGAGTTACATAATCTGCTAACATATCCGTGGTAGCATTGAATCTTAGTCTTTTTTGCTTAATGATAAGATTGTAACTGCCATAAATGTATTTGGCATCAAATTTATGGTTGGTTGTCACTGCAGAATTAAATCCTACTGATATTGTTTTTTTAAATAATGGAATTCCTGCGGTAACATCTACTTTTGTAGAAACCATTTTAGAATAGGTTTCTGCATTTTCTCCATATTCTTCAATGTACTGTTGTGTATTTGTATTTTCAGAGAGTAATCTTGCTGCCTGTTCATTTTTAAATCGTTCAATATCAATTACTTTAAAACCTGCAGAATTAGCGTTGGCATATTCACCAGCAGCATTAAAACCGTGTCCTAAAACATCATAAATACCGTCTCCTGCAAATTTCGCTGCTGACAAACGATTAGTTTTTGCTGGGCTATCAGCCGTAGATTCATTATTATTCAGATCTTCTGAAGAACATGATCCCATGAAAAGCAACAGTGCTGCACTGAAGCTAAATAAAATTTGTTTTTTCATAGTATTATTTTAAAATTTTCAACAAATATAAACTTCAATACTAGGTGAAATACAAAAACAGCAACTGACATATATCATTAATTAGTGATTTTATTACATAATTAAACTACTATGAATAAACAAATTAACAATCACTAATTTGTGATATAATTATAAAACAAAAATTATAAAAACAAACTTAAATACATTCACAAATAGATTTATACATCAAACACAATACTTATTGTTTATGAATTCATTTTTCACAACCACATTTTATAGGTTATGATCAATGAGTAAAAAAAATATTATCAGAAATATAAGATTGGGAGTTTTAAAACCGCATTTATCCAAAATCTATAGAAATAAATAAAAAAGTCAGGATCAAAAAATCAATACACGGTCAGAAATCATCTCTTAAACGCATAATTTTAAGTAAATTTGCAAAAATTAAAATTGAAATGGAGAAAGTAAGAGTACGTTTTGCTCCAAGTCCTACAGGACCATTACATTTGGGAGGCGTAAGAACCGCATTATATGATTATCTTTTTGCTAAAAATCAAGGGGGAGAATTTGTATTGAGAATTGAAGATACAGATACAGCCAGATATGTAGAGGGAGCTGAAGAATATATTGAAGAAGCTTTAGAATGGTGCGGAATCATTCCTGATGAAAGTCCTAAAAAAGGAGGAAAATTTGCTCCTTACAGACAGTCTGAAAGAAGAGACATCTACGACAGATATACAGAACAGATCTTAAAGACAGATTATGCTTACATTGCTTTTGATACTGCAGAAGAACTGGATGCCATGCGTGCAGAATATGAAGCAAAAGGAGATGTTTTCTCTTATGATAATAAAACAAGAAATCGTTTAAGAAACAGCCTTGCCCTTTCTGAAGAAGAAGTCCAAAAATTATTGGATGAAAAAACGCCTTATGTCGTAAGATTTAAAATGCCTGTTGACAGAGTATTAAACCTTGAAGACATTATTCGTGGAAAATTCTCAGTCAATACCAATACTTTAGATGATAAAGTTCTGGTAAAGAATGACGGAATGCCGACTTACCATTTTGCCAATATTATTGATGACCATGAAATGGAAATCTCTCACGTCATCCGTGGTGAAGAATGGCTTCCATCTTTGGGACTTCATACCTTATTATATGAAGCAATGCAGTGGAAAGCACCACAGTTTGCACACCTTTCTTTAATTTTAAAACCAGAAGGAAAAGGAAAATTAAGCAAAAGAGACGGTGATAAATTCGGATTTCCGGTATTTCCTCTTGACTTCAAAGATCCTGCTACAGGTGTAGTTTCTAAAGGATACAGAGAAAACGGATATCTTCCTGATGCTTTCATCAATATGGTAGCATTATTAGGTTGGTCTCCAGCAGATGATAAAGAAATACTTTCTTTGGATGAAATGATCAAGGAATTCGATCTTCATAAAGTACATAAAGCAGGGGCAAGATTCAGCAAAGAAAAATCCGAGTGGTTCAACCATCAGTATATTCAGATGAAGTCTGATGAAGAACTTCTTCAGATCCTTAAGAATACAGATCTTGATCTTTCCGGTACTTCTGATGAAAAACTGTTGAAAGTAATTCATCTGATGAAAGAAAGAGCCACTTTCCCGAAAGACATCTATGAGAGTGGAAAATTCTTCTTTGAAGCTCCAACTTCTTACGATGAAAAAGCATCGAAAAAGGCATGGAATGAAGAAACATCAGCAATTTTAGGAGAATTGGCTGCTGCATTTGAAGCTAAAGACTTTATGGCTGAAACATTAAAGCAAACCATGCATGATTTTGCTGAAAACAAAGGACTAGGAATGGGTAAAGTAATGATGCCGTTACGATTATCTTTGGTAGGAGAGCTGAAAGGACCAGACGTACCGGACATTCTGGAAACCCTTGGTAAAGAGGAAAGTATCTCCAGAATAAACAATGCTATAAATAATTTTAAATAGAATAACCATAATTTTTCATACATTTGAAAGATTTAATTTACTTCAAGAAATGGAATATTTAAGTTTCGAACTTCCTATCAAAGAATTGATGGACCAATACCAGACGTGTTCTTTAGTAGGAGAAGAAAGTGGTGTTGATGTAAAATTAGCATGCAGCCAGATTGAGGATAAGATTTTAGAAAAGAAAAAAGAAATCTATTCAAATCTTACACCTTGGCAAAGAGTACAACTGTCCCGCCACCCAGATCGTCCCTATACATTGGACTACATCAACGGAATGGCAGACAAAGGCAGTTTCTTAGAACTTCATGGAGACAGAAATTTCGCTGATGATCCGGCAATGATTGGAGGATTGATTACCCTTGATGGTCAGAAAGTAATGATCATAGGGACTCAAAAAGGAAGAACGACTAAAGAAAGACAGCACAGAAGATTTGGAATGCCAAATCCGGAAGGATACAGAAAAGCTTTAAGATTAATGAAGCTTGCTGAAAAGTTTAATATCCCTGTGGTAACTTTAGTAGACACACCGGGAGCTTATCCTGGATTGGAAGCTGAAGAGAGAGGACAAGGAGAAGCTATTGCAAGAAATATTTTTGAAATGGTTCAGCTGAAAACTCCAATCTTCACTTACATCATCGGAGAAGGTGCCAGTGGTGGAGCATTAGGTATAGGTGTTGGAAATAAAGTATATATGTTGGAAAACACTTGGTATACAGTAATTGCACCGGAAAGCTGCTCTTCTATCTTATGGAGAAACTGGGATCATAAAGAAGATGCAGCCAACGCATTAAATCTTACACCAGCAGATGCTTTAAGAGAAAAGTTCATTGACGGAATCATTGAGGAACCACTTGGAGGTGCTCATTATGATCAGGAAACCACTTATTTGAACTTGAAAAATTCAATTTTACAAAATATCAAGGCTTTTTCCAAATTTACAGGACAGGAGCTTGAAACCCAAAGACAGGACAAATTCATTGCAATGGGTCAGTTTAAAGGATAAAAAAATAAAAAGGTTAAGAATTTCTTCTTAACCTTTTTTCTTTAGTTTTCTTCTTTCTTATTCTATTCCGCAACATTCAGGGCAATTTCAATATCCTGAGTAATTTTCTTTACAGATGAATATTTTGCATCACAAACTGATGTGGTCATTATATATTCTCCTTTATCAACCAGGATAAAATTCTCTCCTTTTGCTGGAACCGTTAGATTATAATATTTTTTCCCGCTGATCTTAACAATAAGATTACAGGCTGATCTGTTCTTGATATTGATATAAGCTTCACTTTTGTTGATATCATTATTAAAAAGATGAGTAAGCATTGCTGCTCTCCTTTTCCCTTCCTCACTTGGTTCAGCTTTAGATGTTCCTGCCGTTTTTGCTGTACCTGCAGATCCTGCCGATGCAAAAGTAGTTCTTCTTTCTTCTTTTAGAGCTTCAATAGCAGCCGCAGTATTATTAGACACAGCCTTACCGTTTACTGTGTTTGTTTTATTTGCAGCAAGTGTTTTACCGCTATTCAGTTCATTATTTTTAACGATATTTTCAATTTTATCTTTACTAATTGGTCTAATTGTAGGCTTTGCTTCCGGAGAATTATCTGCCATAATAATATCAATCAGCTTTCTTTTGAAATAGTCAGTTTTAGCATGACCAGGGTTCTGTTTCAAAAATCCGGCAATTATTCTTGCCTCTTTTGAAATCTCAGCTTCCTGTTCAGTATAGATAATTACAGTTTCTTTTTCAACAACAGCTTTAGATTTTGTTTTTTTCTTTTTTTGAGAAAAACCTAGAGCAAAAATGCATATAAATAGAAGGAAGAAGATTTTTTTCATTAATCAAACCTTTAAAATAATATTAAATATATTAATAACGTGAAAAGTCATTTTTTAGTTTATCATTAAAATCATTATCTTTGCACTGCTCTAAAATTAAGCTAAAAATTAATACTAATCTTAAATAAAAAATAATAGATATTATGTCTTATACACCAGTTGCTGCAGACGTAGCTAAATTAAGAAACCAAACAGGTGCAGGTATGATGGACTGCAAGAAAGCTCTAGTTGAAGCTGAAGGAGACTTCGAAAAAGCGGTAGATATCCTTAGAAAAAAAGGACAAAAAGTTGCTGCTAACAGAGCTGACAGAGAGTCTACTGAAGGGGCAGTAATCGCAAGAGTAAACGAAGACAACACTTTAGGTGCTGTAATTTCTTTAAATTGTGAAACTGACTTCGTTGCTAAAAATGAAGCTTTCGTTGAGCTAGCTTACGAATTAGCTGAAATGGCTATCTTCGCTGCTACTAAAGAAGAGCTTTTAGCTACAGATTTCCACGGAATCACTGTTGCTGAGAAATTAGTTGAGCAAACAGGAGTTATCGGTGAGAAAATTGAAATCGGATCTTTCGAAAGAATCCAAGGAGATTTCTTAGGAGCTTACATCCACGCTGGAAACAAAATTGCTGCAATTACTTCTCTTTCTGCTAAAGTAGACGGAGCTGAAGAAGCTGCTAAAGCTGTTTCTATGCAGGTTGCTGCAATGAACCCAATTGCTCTTGACGAAACTGCAGTTTCTCAGGAAACTATCGACAGAGAGTTAGAGATTGAAAGACACAAACTTACTGAAGAAGGTAAGCCTGCAAACATTATCGATAACATCTTGAAAGGTAAAATGCAGAGATTCTACAAAGATAACACTTTGGTACACCAGGATTTCATTAAAGACGGAAGTATCTCAGTTGCTGATTACGTAAAATCTGTAAACGCAGACCTAAAAGTAACAGGATTTGTAAGAGTAAGCCTATAAGCTAACTGTTTCAAAAAATATAGAATCCCGGTGAAGTTTCATCGGGATTTTTATTTTTATATTACTTCTGCTATACTTATTAACGCAAAAACGATCATCCGGAGGTAAAACCAATAAGGTTTTAAACAATTCAAATAGACAAAATTTTTCTCCAGGAAATACTGAAAGATAATTACATAGACTGAGGACAATATTCAATTACCAGTTTCATATTCAAGATGGCTTTTAATTAAATATCAAAGACGGTTTTTTAACATTTATTTAAATTTTATTAAAAGTATTTCATTTTTTATTTTATTTTTGTAGAAATCCTAATTCCATACACATGAAAAGATTTCTACTCAGTTTGGTATTAATTTTTTTGACAATTAATACACTCTTTGCACAAAGGGATACCGAGCATTGGATTGCTCCTTATTATGACAGTGTTGGAGGGTATAACAATATGATATACCTTTCCACTGATTCAGACACTCCTTTTGACGTAACCATTTACAACAACAATGCTGTGGTTACAACCGTTACAATCAGTAAAGGTAATCCACAAACCTATAAGGTTGCCAATAACCTTATTTCCACAGGAACATCTACCGAAGCATTCATTGTGGGTAACAAAGGGCTTTATTTAAAAGCAGCCAAACCTTTTTACTGTAGTTTAAGACTAGCACAGAGTGTTCACGGGGAAGTCATTACCAGTAAAGGAAAGGCTGGAATTGGAAAAACATTTTTCGTTGCTGCTGCTCCTAATACCAATACCAGTAGTATTCAGAATTTTACTGCAGGTGTCCTTGCTACGGAAGACAACACGAATGTAACAGTATCATGGAACCCAACTGCCGGAGTAGTTTTTATTAACGGTAGCCCAACTGGAAATACTCAGACCTTTACTTTACAAAAAGGACAATCTTTCATTCTTGCAGGATCTGGCTCTCAGTCCGGAAACAAAACAGGTTTTATTGGTGCCAAAATAGTTGCAACCAAACCAGTAACATTGACCAATGGAAGCTGTAATGCCAATTTCTCTGCTTCAACAACAGGAAGTGATCCGGTTCTCGATCAATCGGTTCCGGTTGACAGACTTGGAAATACTTTTGCCATAGTAAAAACAAGATCTACTGCTCCTACCTTAAATATGGAGGGCGGTCTTATTGTGGCCACTGAAGATAATACCGAAGTATATTTAAATGGCGGAGGTACTGCTGTTGCTACACTTGCTGCCGGAGAATGGTACAGAATTAATGAAACCAGCTATGTTGCTCAGGGGACATCAGGACATTCAAACATGTTCATTTCCACAACCAAAAATGTATATTTATATCAATTTATTGGAGTATTATTAAGTGATGCTACCAATGGATTCAACTATATTCCGCCATTAAACTGTTTCCTTCCAAGAAAAATTGATGAAATCGGGAAGATCAATGAAATGCCTCTTGGAGTAGGAGGAGCCAGCATGACAACAAGTGATCTTGTAGTAAAATTAAACATCCTAACAGAAGCTGGTGCTACTGTCATGGTAAATGATGCTCCTCTTTTGCCTGAAGCCGGACCTTATCCATTGGCAGGAAATGCTAACTGGGTTACCTATGGAATCAACAGTGTATCCGGAAATATTAAGATTACCTCTACAAAAGCTGTAACAGCAGGTATCAACGGAGGATATAGTTCTGCAGGATACGGAGGGTACTTTGCCGGATTCTCATCAATCCCTGTCATTGCGAAAAAGACAGGTGAATGTGTTCCGGGAATCGTTCTTGAGGTAGACGATGGATATGAAACATATCAGTGGTTCCGTGACGGAGTTGCCATTTCAGGTGCTACCAGCTATACTTATACCCCTACCCAATCAGGAAATTACACCGTAAAAGTAACAATGGGGACATGTCCTCCAGTAACAACGCCTATCTATAAAGTACAAACTTGTTTAAAAGAAACAACACAAGCACTTAATGCTTGTTCTACTAAAATTATTACCCCTACATTTACTTCTTCCACTCAAACTGTGGTTCCAAGTACAGTAGTAATTTTAACTCCTCCTACCAAAGGAACAGCTGTAGTGAATCCAAACGGAACAATCACTTATACACCTAATCCTGGGTATTTAGGACCAGACAAAATCATTTATAAATTCTGTGGAAACTCAGTTGAATTTACAGATTGTGAGCAGGTAACCCTGAACCTTACCGTAGTACCATTCATCGTAACTGATGCTTCCATTAAGGCTTGTTGGTACGATGTGGATCCTTACGCTTATTTTGACCTTACAAAAGCAAAAGTAACAGACTATAATGCTGTTACAAAAAAATACTACCGTACTCTGAATGATCTTACTGCAGGAATCAATGAAATTACAACACCCAACAACTTCCCTTCAACAGGAGGATTTGTATATGTGAAAGTAACAACTGCTGAGGGATGTACGGCAAATGCAAAAATTGAATTAATTGTACTTCCAATTAAAAAATCTCCAATCCTTGTAGATCAGTATATCTGTATGGATGCGAAAACAAACCTGGACGCTGGTCCTGGATATGATTCATACCAATGGAGCACCGGAGCTACCTCTTCAGGTATCAGAGATATAGGTGTTGGAGAATACACGGTAATTCTTGGTAAGAACGGATGCTTCCTTACACAGACTGTAAAAGTTAAAAAAGTTGAAGATCCAGTAATTCAAACTATTGAGATCAATAATAATACAGCAACTGTAATTGTAAGCGGAGGTAAAGCTCCTTACAAATATGCAGTTGATGGAACTGCAAACTGGCAGGATTCAAGTACCTTCACAGGTTTAACAAGAGGACAACACACTTTCTATGTAAAAGATGCTTATAACTGTACTCCTATTGCTGTGGAAGTTACCATTCCTAATCTATTAAATGCGATTACACCTAATGGAGACAATGTAAATGATTATATAGATTACAGTGAACTCGCTTATAAAGAAAATCTGAGTTTTGTAGTGTATGACAGATATGGAAACATGGTGTTCACCGGAAATAGATTCAACAACTACAGATGGGATGGAAAACACTTTGATAAAAAATTGGGAACAGGAACATACTGGTATCATATCAGCTGGAATGAGTCCAACAAAGAAAAGACTCCAATAAAATATACAGGTTGGATTCTTGTTAAAAACAGAGAGTAATAATTAGTTTAAAACTATATTTAATGAGCCATAATCAGATGATTGTGGCTCATTTTTGTTAAGCTCTCCAATTCAATTCATTTTTTATATTATGTTAAAAGCAGAAAAAAATAATATAAACTTAAATTTTGTTTAACCACAATTTCAAAATCATATTTTTTTATTCTATTTTCAATAATTTAATACTTTTTATCACTAAATTTGTGATAAAGACCACCGCTGAATGAAAAAAATTTTATCTTTTCTATTTATGCTTTGCATTTTCACCTCTGCTTTCTCCCAATTGGACCGAGAGCATTGGTTTGCTCCGATGATAGATAGAACAGGCGCTCCCAATCCCTATCAAAAACTGTATTTATCTACCAATAGAACAACTCCTTTTCCAGTAAATATTTACAACAACAATGTTTTAATTGGAACCGTAAATATCAGTAAAAATAATCCGCAAAAATTTGATGTATTAAGAGATTATATCATTACCAAACTGCAGGGAGATTTATTCACCACAACCACTAAGGGCTTGTATCTTAAAGCTGAATTTCCTTTTTATGCCAATTTAAGGTTCTCAGTATTCAACCATGCAGAAATCATTACTTCCAAAGGGACTTCCTCCATAGGGCTAAAGTTTTATGCAGCTACAGCTCCTATTACTGTGAACAACCCCATTCTGAATTTCATGACCAGCGTATTGGCAACCGAAGATAACACCACTGTTACCGTTTCCGGCTACAGTCCTACTGTTCAGTTTTCAAATGGACTGACTGGAACAACCAACCCGACATTAACATTTACTTTAAATAAGGGGCAATCCTACATTATTGACGGAATCGGTAACATAGCAGGAAATTTTAATGGTTTTATTGGCGCAAAGATTACTTCAAACAAACCGGTGAATGTAACCAATGGAAATTTTAACGGTCAATATGCAGGAAATTATCCCGCTAGTTCAGATATTTTAATGGATCAGGCAGTACCTGTCAACAGACTTGGAAATGAATTTGCCATTGTAAAGGGTAGCGGACCAATTGGTACTCGTACAGAAGGAGCCATTGTAATTGCTACTGAAGACAATACTCAGGTCTTTGTCAATAATGAAATCCCTCCTATAGCAACGATCAATGCAGGAAAATACTTCATTATTCCTGATTCCAAATATATCCTTCAGGGAAATGGTCATTATAATTTATATCTCAAAACCTCTAAAAATGCTTATGTCTACCAGATTTTAGCTGGAGATTCAAATGCAGGAAGTGAAGTATTTACCGGAGGATTCAATTTTATTCCTGCGTTAAACTGTTATCTTCCCAAGCAAATTAATGAACTGGGTCTTATTAATGAAAATTTTGTTCATTCAAACGGTCACCCCGGAGGTATTCTGAACATCACCACAAAGCTGAATATTATTACAGAAAGAGGAGCTAGTGTTACCGTGAACGGCACGAATCCTCCTGCAATAACCGGTCCTTACAATATGACAGGTACAACGAATTGGGTTACCTATGGAATACCTAATGTAACAGGAACTATTACTGTAGTTTCAGATAAAGCAATTATGGCTGGTATCACTGCCGGCAGTGATGCAGTAGGATATGGAGGTTTTTTTGCAGGTTTTCCTACACAGCCGGTTATTTTACAATCCGGAGGTGGTTGTATTCCAGGGATGGTTCTTACTGTGGATCCTTTAATTTATGATACCTACCAATGGTACAGAAATGGGAATATAATTCCGGGAGCAAATACCTCTTCCATTGCCCCTGCCCTACCAGGGTATTATACATGCTCTGTAACAATGGGAAGCTGTGCACCTTTAGTCACTGAACAATTTAAAGTTCTGAATTGTACAAAACTATCCAGTACCTCATACACTGCATGTAATTCTAAAACTATAATCCCTGCATTCAGCGGTTCACCACAGACTCCCGTTCCAAGCACGGTAGCTATTACAACAACACCCTCATTGGGTACAGCTGTTATAAACTCTACTACAGGCGTTATTACTTATACTGTAAATACTCCCGGAGCATCAGGAACTGATACATTCTCCTATACATTCTGTGGAGATGATCCAGACTTTCCAGATTGTGAAACGATAACCGTTACGATGAATATTCAGGCTCTAACCGTAATGAATGCAACATTATTTGCCTGTGATATCAATGGGCAGGGAACCTTCAACCTGACTACAGCAAATGTTACTAGTAATTCACCAGTTACTATTACTTATTACCCTACCCTTTTGGATGCTCAGAATGAAAATGCCGCAGCACTAATAACTAATACAACTGCCTATACCGCAGCTAACGGAACAATAATATATGCGGTTGTTAATGATAATATTGGATGCAAAAATATTGCACAAATAACATTATCACTTTTTAATAAAGCTATTGTACTGGATAACTACAATGGCATCTTCTGTGATGATAATCTGGATGGAACAGTTACTGTGGTGCTTTCCAATATCACCCCTATTGTTCTTAATAATCCGAATTACTTTACGAATGTAAGATATTATGCAAATTTAGCAGATGCCAATGCTGGGAATAACAATACACTCCCTAATAACTGGAGTTATACAGCTACGACAACCATTTACATCAGGGTAGATTCTCCGGATGGATGTGCTACTGTGATCAAACCTTTACAATTTAGTATCGGAGCAAAAGTAACATTGATTACAAAAACCGTTACAGAAAGTACCTGTGATGATGATTTGGACGGAATAAAAAGTGTCAACTTAGCTCAGTTTATTCCCCAGTTTACATTAGATCCAAATGTTACCTTCACTTTTCATGCAACTTTAGCAGATGCTCAGAATAATGTGAATCCAGTTTCATCTCCTGTTAATATTACAACTTCACAGACTTTTTATATACGTTTTGAAAAAAATGGAGTTTGTCCTGAAGTAGGTACTCTGAAAATCAATATTAAAGTTCCTAAGAAATCAGATATATTAAAAGACAAGGCAATTTGTCCAAAAACCACTACGACACTTAATGCAGGACCTGGCTTTGAAAAATATTTATGGAGCACCGGAGCGACTACTCCTTCCATTACGAATGTTGCTCCCGGAAGTTATTGGGTAGAACTTACCTCCAATGG
Source organism: Chryseobacterium indologenes (assembly GCF_002025665.1). Taxonomy (GTDB): domain Bacteria; phylum Bacteroidota; class Bacteroidia; order Flavobacteriales; family Weeksellaceae; genus Chryseobacterium; species Chryseobacterium metallicongregator. The sequence goes on from NZ_CP018786.1 coordinate 4,653,801, forward strand.
CTGTGTTTACAAGCAATATGTAAATGTTACGGAATTACCTCTTCCTATCATAACCTCTATTGAAATTGATGGAACAACTGTAAAAGTTGGGGCGAGCGGTGGTACACCTCCATATGAATATTCTTTAGATGGTGTGGTATGGCAGAGTTCCAATGTTTTCTACAATGTACCCAGAGGAGCTCACAACATATTTGTAAGAGACTCTAAAATGTGTGAGGATGTTAAAAAACCATTTGCCATTATTAACCTTATAAATACCATTACTCCGAATGGAGATGGTCATAATGAAGTCATCGACTATTCTTCCTTAATGAAGAATGATAATCTTGTATTCCGGATCTTTGACAGGTATGGTGCAGAAGTCTTCAGAGGCACTCCTGAAAACAGATACACCTGGGATGGAAGAATTGGCGGCAGGTATGTACCTACAGCAAATTATTGGTACTTCATCACCTGGACAGAATATGGCTCCAACCTTATGGTAAAATACACAAGCTGGCTGCTTGTAAAACATAGATAACAACAGAAAGCCGGAAGAAAGAGCAACTGAAAATTCAGTACTTCTTTCTTCCGTTTTTTTTATGTAAATGTTTCCTTTTTTAAATGAACGGCAAGTTTCTAACACTCCTTAACAATTTAATCCCAAAGTTTAATATAACTTTAACCACTATTATTCATCTAACTACACAGAATTGCTTTATTTCTATGTAATTTTGCGCATTATATGAAGAAACTGTTTACTCTACTGCTATTGGTTTTTCTGGCAAAAATTAATGCACAAATATATTCCGGGGAGGTATTTCTGAGAGACAACTCTATTTTATATCTCAATCAGGTGTATGTCACCAATCTGAATACACAGAAAACCGTTCTTACGGACTACAATGGAAATTTTAATATCCCGGCCAATACCGGGGACGTAATCCGCTTTACCTCTATTGTGACCGAAAGAAAAGATATCAAGCTGACTCCACAATCCATGGAACAAAAAAATCTGGTTGAGCTTAAAATCGCATATTACGAAATTCAGGAGATTGTTCTCAGCAGGTTCAAGCCTACCGGTAACCTTCGATATGACGTTAACTCTTTAAGAAAAGAAGACAAAGCATATGCCCTTAAAAAAGTAATTGGTCTTCCTGAACCCAAAGGAGACGGAACACCACCGGAACTTCCTGTTGCCGGACTTCGAGATGGAGGACTTACCTTCAGCCTAGAAAGTATTTATGATATTCTTTCCGGGGAAAGAAAGAAAAAACAGCGCTACCAGGCCTATGAAAGGATGAACAGCTCCGTAGCACAGATCAAAAATTATCTGGGTAAAGATTATTTTATAAAGTTTAAAATACCGGAAAACTTAATTGACAATTTCCTTCAGTTTGTTTATTCCTCCGAAAATATCCAGGCTTATGTATTGGCGGGCAACTTTGAAGCGGTAAAAATTCCTATTGAAAAATATCTTCCTATTTATCAGAAAAGACTCAAAAATTCACACCTTCAGGAAGTTGTAGGCAGTAACTAGAAATTTTTAAAAAGACAACTCAAAATATTTTTATAACTCATGTACATTACATGGGTTATTTTTTTGCTGAATGATTGAAAGTACCAGCTATGCTTTACTAGAAGTATTCTCAATATGGATTATTCAAATTTTGCAACATATTATTCCTCAATATTCAAAAATATGTTTAATTTTATCTCACAAACAAGTGTTTAAAATAAAAACACCAGATATTTCGTTATCAAATAAAAAACTAAGCAACCAAAACGCAAATTAAGAGTGAAGCACCTAATTTCTAACTTAATATTAATTAATGAAAAAAGTACTTTTACTTCTTGGCTGTATGTTCTTTTTTATGGTTTCTGCCCAAAAGAAAGGGAAAGATTATAGTGATATTTTAAAAAGTAAGAATATCTATGAGATCAATGCCTTTTTAAGGGATGCTCACCCTGATGATCCCCGAAGATCTGTTTTGAAACCCAGGGTAATGGAAATGATGAAAGAGTACATCAAAAATGCACACCCTGCTGATCAAAAGGTAAAAGACATGCAGGAAATGCTTGCTATGTTGAGGAGAAGACCTTCTACCAAAATTACTTTTGATGAAATGAATGCCATCATCAAACAAAAACAAATTGCAAAATATAAAGCTGAGCTGGCTGCAAAACAATCTACCACAGTGTTTACCCCAAGTACTGCTCAAAATACATATGTTGTGAATACCACTGCAAACACGGCAATTCCCAATGCTGAAGCAGAAGAATTCAATATGCTGATGGCTGTATCTCCTGTAGAGCACAAAAACAGAACAGTAAAAATCTTAAATTCCCTATTTGATAATGATCCTAATGCTAAAGAATGTATTGTTTTGATTCAAAATAAATCGGATTGTAATATCATCGTAAGAATAGAAGGTGTAAGAACTACCAAATATAGACTTGCAGTTCCTGCTCAGGGTGAAGGTTCCATTGTGATAGATAAAGGGCAATATCTTTTTACCAGCCTTGTTTGCGGGGCCCAATATGCTTCACAAAAAACAATTGAAAGACCAATTATGGTGGCTTTGGGAAGTCAATAATACAAACTAAAAGCGAATGATCTCTATGTCTTTTACAACCAAAAGACATAGAGACTCCATAAATTTTCACTATTTTTGCACTCATTTTATAACTCAATGGGCAAGAATAAATTAGCAAGATTTGCAGAAAACAAAATATTACCGAATGTAATCCAGCCAACAAGAGAAGACGCTTTAAATGGTTTCGATCTTAAAGGAAAGTGGAGAGACAATTTTTTTAAAAATGATAATCCTATCGTATTGGAACTGGGTTGTGGAAAAGGAGAATATTCTGTAGGACTCGCAAAAACATTTCCTGAAAAAAACTTCATCGGAGTTGATATTAAAGGAGCCAGATTTTGGTTTGGTGCTAAAGAAGCTGTGGATAACAACATGACTAATGTAGCATTTTTGAGAACTCAGATCGAACTTGTAGATTATTTCTTTGCTGAAAATGAAGTAGACGAAATCTGGATTACATTCCCGGATCCACAGATTAAATACAAAAGAACAAAACACAGATTAACCCATCCGGATTTTTTAAACCGATATAAAAAGTTCCTGAAGCCAGGAGGAATTATACACCTGAAAACTGATTCAGAATTCCTGCATGGATATACTCTTGGATATTTACAAGGAGCAGGCTATGAAATCATTTCTGCCCACCATGATATCTACGGTGCACCAGAATACGATCCTAATACAGAACATTTGAGAGACATCAAAACGTATTATGAAGAGCTATTCTCAGCGAAAGGAAAAACCATTACTTACATCAAATTCCGGATAAGCTGATGAAATAAACAAACTTGATGAAAAAAAAATTTTTAACGATTTTATTCTTCACATTTCTTATTCCCCACTTTACACAGGCTCAGAAAAGCAGTAAAGACATTTTAAAAAGCACAAACATTAAAGAAATTGAAGAATACCTGAAGAACGCACACCCTGACGATCCTAAAAAAACAGTGCTTAAACCCAAGCTCATTGCTTTAAAAAACACAGAATGGACAAAGGGAGCGCGTACAGCAAAACCTATGGAAACAAGGCCTGTTATTGCAGACATTCCTAAGGATGTAATGAGAAATCCAAATTCGGACGATGCTGAAGAGTTTAAAAAGCTCATCGCTGAAACATCTGCCGAACATAAGGATAGAACAGTGAAGGTACTGAATGCTATGTTTAATGAGAATATCAACCGTAATGAGGCCATTCTCTTATTCAGAAATAACTCTGACTGCAATATTGTATTACGAATAGAAGGAAAGGAATTTTACAACCTTGCTGTTCCTGCTCATGCAGAAAATTTCATTGTACTTAAGAAAAACTCATATACATTGAGAAGCAATATCTGTGATATGAAATATTCCTCTCAGAAAGATATTAAAAAAGTATATTTGTAACGGTAGACAATCCAAAAACGTCCAACATTGAGCTGAAACCTCCTCAAAAGGAGCCGATAACGGAAAAGTCACAGAAAAAACAAAAGTCAAAAAATAAAATAGGATGAAAAAACTATTAGTTCTTACCGGAATTTCGTTGATTCTTGCCAGCTGTAATGTCAATTATGGAGGCTATCCGGGAAGAACCTCCTACCCTTATCCTGCTAACAATTCAGGGAACAGAGCCAATACAGAAAGAGAGTATAATGATCTTATAAAGACCTATAAGCCGGAAACAGCTGATGTACTTAATGACCTTCTCAACAGTGATGATCCTAAAAATCCAAAGACCTCTATTTCCGTAGAAAATAAATCTCCTTGTAATATGGTCCTTACAGTGAGCGGCGGCAATTTCTTCAAGAAGATTCCCATTGGTGCAGGAAAAATAGGATATACAATGGTTCCGAAAAATCAGAACTACAGATTATCCGGAGTGGTTTGTAACTCTCCCTACCAGTCTACAAAGTTTGTCACAACTTCCTATTCTATAAAACTTTCAAACTAAAATATAACCTGCAGAATTCTGTAGGTTTTTATTTTTAATGAAATATTTGGATCTTTTATTTTTGGTCAATAGCCAAAGGACCCAAAACAACATTATTTTTAAAGCTAAAAAAAATAAAACTCATCACTAAGTATAGAAAAGTGTTTGCGCTGTCTAGAAATGCTTAATAATGCAATAGAAGAAAGCAATATTCATATATTTCAATGCTTTGAAGTAAAGTTAAACCGTCTAAAACTTATTTATTAAAAGTGGAAACGGAGTAAATCAAAAACACGATCTTACGCAATCATTCTTGATATAAATAAAAAAACGCTGGATCGAAATCCAGCGTTTTTTCTATATTAAAGAAAATCTTTAATTATTCTGCATCGAAATCAGCATCTGTATCAGCAGATACTTTTTCTCCTTCTTCTTTAGATTTTTCTTTATCAGCTTTTCTTTGAGACTGACCTTCTTTGATAGACTCAGAAACTACGCTAAGGATCATATCAATAGACTTAGAAGCATCATCGTTTCCTGGGATAACGAAGTCAACTTTTCTAGGGTCAGAGTTTGTATCAACGATACCGAAAACTGGAATACCTAGTTTCTTAGCTTCAGTTACCGCGATGTGTTCTCTTAAGATATCAACTACAAATACAGCAGATGGAAGTCTCACCATGTCAGCGATAGAACCTAAGTTCTTCTCTAGGTTAGCTCTTTGTCTGTCAACTTGTAATCTTTCTTTTTTAGATAAAGTTTCGAATGTACCGTCTTTTTTCATTTTGTCGATAGCATTCATCTTCTTTACAGCCTTTCTGATAGTAACGAAGTTCGTTAACATACCACCTGGCCATCTTTCTGTAATATAAGGCATATTAAGTTCAGAAGCGTGTTTTGCAACTACTTCTTTCGCTTGCTTCTTAGTAGCTACGAAAAGAACTTTTTTACCTGCAGAAGTTAATTTTTCTAAAGCGCTGCACGCTTCATCCAATTTAACTGCTGTTTTATGTAAGTCTACAATGTGAATACCGTTTTTCTCCATAAAAATGTATGGAGCCATATTTGGATTCCACTTTCTAGTCATGTGACCGAAGTGTACGCCAGCCTCTAAAAGGTCTTTTACATTTGCTTTTGCCATGTTTTCTGTTTTTGTTAGTTTACTTTCCGTCTTTTAAACAATCAACAACTTCTTTAGATGGGAGAAGCGTTTGGATGCTAAACGTAACGGGCAATTTTTGCTTTAAGCTTCAGGCAGTAAGCCATAGGCTTTGAAGCGAATTAAAAATTTTAATAAGTTTTTCAAATAGCTTATTGCATGTTGCTTTAAGCTTATCGCAATTCTTAACGTTTTGAGAATTGGAATCTCTTTCTTGCTTTTTTCTGACCTGGCTTCTTTCTTTCCACCATTCTTGCGTCTCTTGTAAGTAAACCAGCTGGCTTCAATGCTAATCTGAACTCAGCGTTGATTTCGCATAAAGCTCTAGAAATACCTAATCTGATAGCCTCTGCCTGACCTGTATTTCCACCACCGAATACGTTTACGGTAACGTCATACTGACCAACAGTCTCAGAAAGGATAAACGGTTGGTTTAATTTGTAAACCATCACGTCTGTAGAGAAATATTCTTTAGCATCTTTACCGTTTACTGTAATAACACCAGAACCTGGTTTTACATAAACTCTAGCTACAGAAGTTTTTCTTCTTCCGATTTTGTGAACTATAGACATAATTAATTATTTAAATTCGTTAACATTAATTGTTTTTGGCTGTTGAGCTTCATGTTTGTGCTCAGTTCCTTCATATAAGTAAAGGTTCTTAAGGATAGCAGCTCCTAATCTGTTTTTAGGTAACATACCTTTTACAGATTTCTCTAATACCTTTAAAGAATCTTTCTTTTGAAGTTCAGCCGCAGTCATAGACTTCTGTCCACCAGGGTATCCTGTATGCCAGATATAAGTCTTATCAGCCCACTTGTTTCCGGAAAGTGTAATTTTCCCAGCATTCAAAACGATTACGTTATCACCACAATCTACGTGAGGTGTGTAGTTCGTTTTGTGCTTACCTCTCAAAATCTTTGCAACCGTAGAAGCTAATCTACCTAACGGCTGTCCTTCAGCGTCTACCACAACCCATTCTTTATTAGCAGTAGCTTTGTTCGCTGAAACAGTTTTGTAACTTAATGTATTCACACGTTTTAGTTAAAGATTAAACATAATTTACCCCTAAAAGGGTGTGCAAAGGTACAAATTATTTTTGTAACCCAAAAACATATTTTATTTAATCTATATAATCTTCACTCTACACTCCTCTATCAATAGATTTTAACACTATTTATAGTTTTGGCACAGATCTTGCGAACTAATGTGCCGATGAAAAAACACTTCGAAGATTCTAAAAACACCAATGAAACAGCAAAGAGTTTATTCCCTCAACTCTTTCTTTTATTAAATTTACCTTAACGATTCCTATAGAATACATTAATATAATTATAATTTACCCGAAATAATTATATTTGTGGCAATCAATATTCCATAATCATGAGCCACGGAAAAGTACGAGAAGATAAAACCTGTCTAAACTGCGGACATCAGGTTGAAGAAAGGTTTTGTCCCCATTGCGGGCAGGAAAATATTGAAAGACGACAACCCTTCTATTTTCTTTTCACCCATTTCATTGAAGATTTTACTCATTATGACGGACAGTTCTGGGGAACAGTTAAAAATTTGTTATTTAAACCCGGCAAACTGACAAATACTTATCTTGAAGGAAAGAGACAGAAGTTTGTACCTCCTGTAAAGCTTTATATTTTCGTCAGTTTTATTACATTCTTCGTGTTTGCCCTTTTTCCCATGGTTAATATAGGATCTCCAAAAGAGGGAAATACTGGAGAAAATAGTAAGACCAACCTTTTAAAAGTCATGAAACCTGTTGGAAAACAAAAGCTGATAGACAGTATCAAAGCAAAAAAACATCTGACTGGACAAGACTCTCTTGCCATTGAGGGAATAAAAGCAATCCCTGATTCTTCTGAGATAGGAGACATAATTAACATGGACAAAAAAATAGATCCGGACGTAAGCTTTGGAGAATATAAAACCAGAAAGGCCTATGATTCTGCTAAAGCCAAAAACCCGTCATCTCTCAGTTTTATTGAAGCTCCCATTGTTCACAAATTCTTTGAACTTAAAGAAAAAGGGGTTAAGAAAAAGGAGATTATTGCTGGCATGGTAGAAAAGTCTTTTCATAATCTTCCTAAAGCCCTTTTCATCTACCTTCCTCTTTTCGCATTCTTTTTATGGGTTTTCCATAGTAAGAAAAAATGGTGGTATTTTGATCATGGAATTTTCACCCTGCATTACTTCTCGTTTTTACTGCTAACCATCTTACTTATATTCCTAATCTCTAAGTTGACAGGTCTTATAGACTTTTGGCTGATTAATACCATTTTATATTTAACAATATCATTCCTGTTATTATATACCATGGCGTATTTCTTTATTGCCCACAGGCGTGTTTATCGTGCCCATGGTTTGGTAAGCATTATTGTCGGAATGGTATTATTTACTATTAATTTTATTGCATTCATGTTTTTACTCCTGGGCCTCGCCCTGATAAGTTTCATGATGATCCATTAATAAAAAAAAGAGGCTTCCAATGTGAAAGCCTCTTTTTTTATTTATTTTCTTAATGATTTAGTTGCCCTAAAGCTCGCTATGACATAGTAGGCGACAAACACCATGGAAAACTTCAGAATGGATGGTATAGCCAGCTCAAGTTTAAAAACAAGAGTACCTACAACAACCAGAATAGCCATTATTACAAAAGACAGTCCCAGTTTCTTTACCAATGTAATATCCGGAGTATCTAAATAATAAGCAATCCCCCACGCTGCACCAAAAGCAATAGCATAGTAGAACTCTAAACCGATATTCTCTGAACTTAAAAAGAAATAATTAATCAGGAAGCTTACTGCAGTTCCCAATGCGAAATATATCAACGCTTTTTGCATGTCTGTAAAATATGGTGCAAAAATAGAGAAATTAATTTGAGAATCTGAAGAAGCCCCTTTGAAAATGAAATCGTCATAACTCATTTTAATTCTGTAGTTACCGAACCATTCAACTTTCAAACATTTAAACATAAAATTGGGGAGATATAATTAAATAACACGAAATAATAAACTGAAAATCAAAAACATAAAATCAAACACTATGTTCTTTTTTTATTATTATATTTGGAAACTTAGAAACTTTCTAGAATTTTTATGGAAACCCAAAAATATACTCCAACCAACAAGGTAAGAATTGTAACTGCTGCCTCATTATTTGATGGGCATGATGCTGCAATCAATATTATGCGTCGTGTCATCCAGGGCACAGGATGCGAAGTGATCCACTTAGGACACGATAAATCAGCAGAAGAAGTTGTAAATACAGCAATCCAGGAAGATGCCAATGCTATTGCATTAACTTCATATCAGGGTGGTCACAACGAATATTTCAAATATATCTATGACCTGTTGAGAGAAAAAAATTCACCTCAGATCAAGATCTTTGGCGGCGGTGGCGGTGTAATTCTTCCGGAAGAAATCAAAGATTTGATGTCTTACGGAATCGACAGAATTTATTCTCCAGATGACGGCCGTGAGCTTGGTCTTCAGGGAATGATTGATGATCTGGTACACAGATCAGATTTTGCAACTGGAAAAGATGTCACTGCAAAAGATCTTGACGATATCAGCTTTGAAAACCCGTCAAGTATTGCACAGATTATTTCAGCTGTTGAAAACTTCTCCGAAGAAAAGCCAGAGCTTGTAAAAGCGATCGACGAGAAATCTCAAGATTTAACCATTCCTATTATTGGTATTACCGGTACCGGAGGAGCAGGTAAGTCTTCTTTAACAGACGAATTGGTAAGACGTTTCTTACGTTCCAATACTGATAAAAAAATTGCCATTATTTCCATTGACCCTTCGAAAAAGAAAACCGGTGGTGCTTTATTAGGAGATAGAATCCGTATGAACGCGATCAATGACCCAAGAGTTTATATGCGTTCTATGGCAACCAGAGAAAACAACGTTTCTGTTTCGCCGTTTATTCATTCTGCACTGAATGTGCTGAAACTGGCTCATCCGGATGTCATTATCCTTGAAACGTCAGGGATCGGACAGTCTGGTTCAGAAGTTTCCGATTTCGCAGATGTTTCCATGTATGTAATGACTCCTGAATACGGAGCTTCTACACAGTTGGAAAAGATCGACATGTTAGACTATGCAGATCTGGTAGCATTGAACAAATCTGACAAGCGTGGTGCATTGGATGCTCTTCAGGCAGTAAGAAAACAGTTCCAGAGAAACCATTTACTATGGGAAAGCCCATTAGATGATATGCCGGTATACGCAACCAAAGCATCTCAGTTTAATGATCACGGAACTACAGAATTATATAATAGATTAGTTTCAAAAGTAAACGATAAATTCGCGGATTTAAATCTAAAAACTTTTGTAGAACAGGAAGTTACTGAAGAAGTAACGATTATTCCTCCGAAAAGAGTTCGTTATCTTTCTGAAATCGTTGAAAACAACAAACAATACGACATCAATATTGAAAAGCAGGCCGAACTGGCCAGAACAATGTATCATATTGAAGGCGTAAAAAATATCATTTCCAATGAAGTTTTAGAGGCTGAATATCAAAAAGCTGAAAAAGAGCTTCAACAGGACAATATCGACTTCTTAAAAACATGGGGCGATACGAAAAAAGCATTCCATGCAGAATTCTATTCTTATTTTGTAAGAGGAAAAGAAATTAAAGTTGAAACTTCCACAGAATCTTTATCTCATTTGAGAATTCCAAAAATTGCATTACCAAAATACAATGACTGGGGTGACCTGATCAAATGGAAAGGTCAGGAAAATCTACCGGGAAGCTTTCCTTATACTGCTGGTATTTATCCGTTCAAGAGAACCGGTGAAGACCCTACAAGGATGTTTGCAGGAGAAGGAGGTCCTGAAAGAACCAACAGAAGATTCCATTATGTTTCTGCAGAAATGCCTGCAAAACGTTTATCTACAGCATTTGACTCTGTAACGTTATACGGTCAGGATCCTGCTTTACCACCAGATATTTATGGTAAAATTGGAAATGCAGGGGTTTCTATCGCAACACTGGATGATGCGAAGAAATTATACTCCGGATTTGATCTGGTGAATGCACTAACTTCGGTTTCAATGACAATCAACGGTCCTGCACCGATGCTACTGGCTTTCTTTATGAATGCTGCCATTGATCAGAATGTTGAAAAATATATCAAAGAAAACAGTTTAGAGTCTAAAGTAGAAGCAAAACTGAAAGAAAAATTTGATGATAAAGGATTAGAAAGACCGAAATACAACGGTGAACTTCCTCCATCCAATAACGGTTTAGGACTACAGCTTTTAGGATTAACAGGTGATGAAGTAATCCCTGCTGATGTATATGCAGAAATTAAAGCTAAAACAATTGCAACAGTTCGTGGTACTGTTCAGGCTGACATTTTAAAAGAAGACCAGGCTCAGAATACTTGTATTTTCTCTACAGAATTTGCATTGAGATTAATGGGTGACGTTCAGGAATATTTTATCAGAGAAAAAGTAAGAAACTTCTACTCTGTTTCTATTTCAGGATACCATATCGCCGAAGCAGGAGCCAATCCGGTTTCCCAATTGGCATTCACACTGGCTAATGGTTTCACTTATGTGGAATATTACCTGAGCCGCGGAATGGACATCAATGATTTTGCACCGAACTTATCTTTCTTCTTCTCCAATGGTATTGACCCTGAATATTCAGTAATCGGACGTGTGGCCAGAAGAATCTGGGCAAAAGCCATGAAATTAAAATACGGAGCAGACGAAAGAAGCCAGATGTTGAAGTACCACATTCAGACTTCAGGACGTTCTCTTCACGCTCAGGAAATTGATTTCAATGATATCAGAACTACTCTTCAGGCGCTTTACGCAATCTATGACAACTGTAATTCACTTCACACCAATGCGTATGACGAAGCAATTACAACGCCTACTGAGCAATCGGTAAGAAGAGCAATGGCGATTCAGTTGATCATCAACAAAGAATTAGGATTGGCTAAAAACGAGAATCCGCTTCAGGGATCATTCATCATTGAAGAACTAACGGATCTTGTAGAAGAAGCCGTTTATACTGAATTCGACAGAATCACGGAAAGAGGTGGTGTTCTTGGAGCGATGGAAACCATGTACCAGCGTTCAAAAATCCAGGAAGAATCTATGCATTACGAATGGCTGAAGCATACCGGTGAATATCCGATTATCGGAGTGAATACTTTCTTAGGAAAAGATGGTTCACCAACCGTTTTACCAGGAGAAGTTATCCGTTCTACCGAAGAGGAAAAACAGGCACAGATTGAATCTCTTCACAACTTCCAGCAAGCGAATGACAGTAGATCTGAAGAAGCATTAAAACAACTTCAACATGCAGCCATCAACCAGCAAAACTTATTTGAGGTGATGATGGACGCTGTGAAATACTGTTCTTTAGGACAGATTACCAATGCTTTATTTGAAGTGGGCGGTAAGTACAGAAGAAATATGTAAGCTTATACAGCAAACATTTTTTATACAAAACCTCAAAGAAAATCTTTGAGGTTTTTTTTATTTTAATGTGAAAAAACGCTAAATTTTGACAAGCAGGTTGATAATGTTTGTTAAAAATTAAAAATAAACTAGCCTGACCCTATATATTTGTCATCAAAAAATTCGAATGAAAACATGTATTAAAATTATTTTGGTGTTTGGTTTTGTTGTGACATTAGTTTCCTGCAAAACATCTCCTGCAGGAACTTCTCACAAAAGTGATATGGTTAAAAATACTGAAGAGTTACAAAAAAGAGAACAGGCGGAAAGGCAAAAAGTTGATATTACAAGTCCCCAAAACAACTACGGAAAACCAACTTCAAAATAAGAAAATCTCCCTACTTTTGGGAGATTTTTATTTTACAATGAAACCAAAAGCATTATTCAACTGGAGCAGCGGAAAAGATTCTGCCCTTGCTCTTTATAAAATACTACAGGAAGACCTGTACGAGGTCAGTACACTGCTTACCAGTATCAATCAGGAATTTCAAAGGATTTCTATGCATGGCGTTCATGTATCGCTTTTAGAAAAACAAGCGGAAAGCCTTGGAATTCCATTAACAAAAATGGAACTTCCTAAAGAACCATCCATGGAAGAATATCAACAGATCATGAGTAAGACAATGACTGAAATTAAGGCGCAGGGCATTACTCATTCAATTTTTGGCGATATCTTTCTTGAAGATCTGAGAAAATATAGGGAAGACCAATTAAATACTATCGGTATAAAAGCAGTATTTCCTCTTTGGAAACAAAATACCTCTATCCTCATCCAGGAATTTTTAGATCTTGGTTTTAAAACCATCGTAACCTGTGTCAACGGATCCTACCTTGACCAAAGTTTTGCAGGACGAATTATTGATCAGAAATTCATTGACGATCTTCCTGAAAATGTAGATCCATGCGGAGAAAACGGAGAGTTTCATACTTTTACTTTTGATGGGCCTATTTTCAAAAATCCCGTTCAGTTTGAAATTGGGGAAACGGTAAAAAAAACATATCCTAAACCAAAAAATTCTCCTGAAGACGAAGATAGAGAATACATTTTCTGGTTCAGTGACCTGGTATTAAAATAAGCCTGAGAATATTCTTTCACAGGCTTTTTCAATGTTATATTTATTCCAGGAGCCCATCTCATTCATAAGACTGTAATATTCCACAAAGATTGATTAAATCCACATTAAATTGCTCCGGAACCTCATTCTAGCACGTAATTTGCTTCCCTTACTGCTCTTTAGGATATTTTAGTATCTTTAAAAGTATCAATCATCATTAAAAAATACAACACCTGTGATCAAAAATTTAGTATTCCTTTCCCTTTTCTGTGCTTTGCTTTCATGCAGTACTACTGAAGCACCAAAAATGACGTATGTTGATAAAAAAGCAATTGTTGATTCTACTATTGCTGCTTTCGAGAAGACCCTTTTAGAACAACAGATTGATTCTACCTTCAAGAAATACCATTTCAATGGAAGTATTGCTGTTTTTAAAGATTCTATTCCTCTTTACAGGAGAGAAAACGGTTATTCAGATTTTAAAAGAAAAACTAAAATTGACAGCAATACCATTTTTGCAATTGGATCTGTAAGCAAGCAGTTCACAGCTGTTTTGATCCTGCTTCAGATGGAACAGGGAAAACTGAATATCACAGATAAAGTGTCAAAATACCTGAAAGAATTTCAGATCAAAGAATATGAAAATATCACGATCCATCAACTGTTAAACCATACTTCAGGGTTGAATCTGATGGGTGGAAAACTGATGTTTAAGAGCGGTTCAGATTTTTTCTATTCCAATGACGGATTTAATACTCTTGGAAAGATTGTGGAAAAAGTTTCCGGGAAATCATATGATGAGAATGTATCGGAACTGTTCAAAAAAGCAGGAATGACCCATTCTTCAACAGGAAATATTTTCAAAGGAAATAATTTTGCCAGTGCTTATGTTGGGACACCTGCCAAGTTCTCAGAAGTTCCCAATATGCCGAAAAGATTAGGCGGATCAGAAATTGGTACACCAGCTGGTGGAATATTATCTACGATTCAGGATCTTCATTCATGGAATAATGCACTGTATGGCGGAAAAATTTTAAAACCGGAAACCCTTAAACTATTCATGGCAAAAAGTTCAGAAAGACACCATGCTATTTTTGGAAAAATGGGTTACGCTTATGGAATTATGCTTAATATCGGTCAACCCAATTCTTATTTCCACAGCGGTTATATAAAAGGTTCTCCTTCCTTAAACATCTATTATCCGGATACCAAAACGTCTGTGATTATCCTGTCTAATATTGCAGATGAAGAAAGAGGAAAAGGAGTAATCTTCAGACCTCATATTGAAGTGAAAAAGATCACAGACCATCTTGAGAATACGCTTACACAGCTTAGGATAAAACAGTAGTTTTAATGGTAGTCTTTCTATGTAAGTTTTAGAAATTCCAGCATTTTCACAAGGTTCTTTTTATGTTCAATGAAATTAAATACAGCAAAAGTAAGTGCAGTTTGCAATACAAAAGGAAGAATTAAAGTTATCAATACCCCAACAACATCTGTATAATTTTGCTGTCTGAAAAATTGGTAAGCATAATCACCACTCTTCAATGCTACCTGCGTCATAGAAGTAGCGCATACAACCATTAATCCAAGATTCTGCTGATACATGGTATAAAGACATTTTCCTTTGTATTTAAAGTCTGCTTTTATATATTTCCAGATTTTATAATTAAAAATCCAGATCAATAGTGTTGTCACTACAAATGAACCATTAAGAAGTCTGAAAAATAATTTATATTCCTCCTGATTTCCTGCCATAAAAATCAATAATAGATTAATTACAAATGCAAGAACGGCTACCATTAAAGATTTTTTGAAAAGACCACTGTATTTCTCCTGAATAATTCTTTTGGCAATCAAAGGAATTTTAGTGGGATAAAACAGCAGGTAATTAACCATTGTAAACTCTCCATTCCAGGATTCTTTTACTTTTGAGAAGGCTTCCTCAAATTTGATATTCTCATGGCTCTGAATATCCAAAATTTGGCTGATCATATGATCTTTTATTTCTACCAGAATATCCAGGGAAAGCTCTTGAGCTATCAGATAATCTGTAATTTTATTTTCCTGTGCTTCGGTCATCATATATTGAATATTGTCTGTAAGTTGACTAAATAACTTTTCATCTCAGTTTCTTGCTCTGCCTGTTGTTTTTTTCCTTTTTCAGTCAACAGATAATATTTCCTGTCTCTCCCATTAATATTCTGAATTTCGGAAGTGATCATTCCATCGCTTTCTAATTTGTGTAGCAATGGATAGAGTGCACCTTCCGTCATTTCAAGTTCACCCAGAGTAAGTTCTTTGGCTCTTTGGGTAATCTGATATCCATACATCTTTACTTCTTTCGAAAGGAGCTTCAAAATAATATTCCGCAAAGTACCTTTATAGAGACTATTCTTTTTCATAGAATGATTATATACCTTGCAAACTTATGCATAATTTTCTTATGCATAAAAATTTAAAGTAAAATATTTTAATTTGCTGTATGAAAAAAATGTATTTCATTGCCATTTATCCACCTCAGGAAATTATTGAAGAAATAAAAGTGTTTAAACAAGATCTGGCAACAAATTATGCCAATTCCAAGGCCTTGAAAAATGAAGCTCATATTACACTTTTTCCTCCCTTTTCAAGAGAAATTGAACTGGAGGAGGATATTCATATTGCTTTTCAGAAGATCAATACAGAAATCACACCTTTTAAAGTAGAACTGGACGGCTTTGGAAGCTTTCCTAATCCTAAAAATCCTGTACTCTATATTAAGCCCAAAGAAAATGCTCAATTAACAGAGCTTTATCATAGGGTAAAGGAACATTTTAATTTTGCCCAATATTCCTTTCACCCACATATGACTGTGGGATTCAGAGATCTGACCTGGGAAAATTATCTTAAAGCCTGGGAAAAATATGAACCCAAGGAATATAAAACTAAATTTATAGTTGATAAAATTCTCCTACTCCGTCATGATGGACAATGGGTACCTATAGCAGAGAAAAAGCTGGAAAAATAAAACCGGCTGCTGGAGCCGGTTTCGTTTCATTTATTCTTTGATGATCTTCTGAGAAATAATCAGGTTTTTATTTTCTTTTACATTCAACAGATAAGTACCTGCCGGATAGTTTTTAATATCAACCTTTATAGCAGAATCATTCAGTTCAAATCTGGATGGAATAAGCTTTCCTGAGGCATCATAAACTTCAACGTTTATATTTTTTGAAAAGGACTGTTTCCCTTTAATGAAAAATTCTCCATCTGTTGGGTTCGGATAAATACTAAACCGTCTTTCTTCAGCTTTTACCTCTGAAACTCTAAGCGTAGTTTTGCTCAAAGTCCAGGAAACATTGGTAACATGGAGTGTACTGTGATTATCTACTTTCAAAAGCGGATTGTTATCTACAACCGAAAGCGTCAAGGTATTATTTCCGTTATTGAGTTGTCCAGGGGTAATGGTAATGCTACTTCCTGTTTCTCCAAGAGTCGTTCCGTTTAAACTCCAGGAATTAACCAGCGTATTCGGGATGGGAAGGATTTCATTGGCCGTGAAAGTAACATTGGATGTAGCATCCACAGTTGTATTATTAGCCGGAGTATAGGAATCCACAGGAGAAACCAAACTATGGATTCTTTCAATAATTGCCTCTTTACATACTGAGCAGAACTGTTGATTAAGATATCTCATTTCACAACTCTGATGCGGTCTGAACCAAGTTGGGCTTTCCGCATGAGCATACACTCCTACTCCATTCAATCCTACCCAGTTTTTCCACTTTATCGTTGCCGGATTAGAGGTCTGGGTTTTATTGGGAGATTCCAGCGAACCTGAAAACCAATATTCATCCGCTAATTTACCAAAAGAATGCCCCAGCTCATGCACCACAATTTCATTGGAAGAACCATTAAGTGAAGCAAAAGCATAAGTTCCTCCACAACCACCATATTCTGTAGAATTACCCAGCACGTAAGTAATGTCATAATCTGGGATATTGGCTGCCAGAACCTGCCCTACTTTATTGGTTGTATTACTGTATATACATCGGTGAACTCCTACATCAAAAGTAGATCCAAGATAATTATTGGGGTTGGTAACAGGAATTACAGGCTCTGTCACATCTGTTGCAGTTCCAGGATGTTTTACTCCTGATTCCGTGGAAATCACTTTTACCGCATAGGCATTAAAGTAATTTTTATATTCTGTATAAGGACTTTTTGTAAAGAGATAATTGACTGTATTCTGAGCCGCTGTTGTAAAAGCAGTCTGCTGCGCGGTAGTAAATCCGTCTCCTAAAACTGCAATCACAACACGTTTACTGTTGTCTCCATTCTGTAAAAGAGGAATGGTCTCGAATGTCTGGGCAAAACAACTGCTTCCGATTAAAAGGGATAATAAAGTTTTTTTCATAATTATAGTTTTTGTGTGAATAATACTTGCACACCATCATCAGTGGCTTTTTCAATCTTTACTGACTGAACATTTTCAGAATAAGAAAACCTGGCACTGAATTCAGTATTTTGAAGGGAAGCTTTATGTCTGGAAATTCCTTCTTTTTCATATACCTCCAATTCAGGATTAAAAGGATCTTTCACAAGCTGTTTACCTACTTCTTTTCCATCAGACCCTGTTAATGTAATCACAAGATCACCCTTACGAACATCATCTCTTTCAAAAGAAGGTACATGTTTTAGTCTGCCGTCTGCAATTTTAGTACTCTGGAGCATAATTTTGGCATTCCCTGACTGATCTTTATCTGCCTTGAAAAACAAATAAATAATCCGGTCGCTCTTTGTTATAAAGATTTCCGAATCCTTACTTTGAATTAAACTACTTTCCTTCTGAAAGCTGCATAACAGGAAAGCAGGAACAATAAGTACATTAAATACATTTTTCATAATCATTTTTGTTTAAAGGTACTAAAGTTTTAAATAAAAACGAAAATCATTAACAATACTTTTTTACACTTAAAACATAGAAAGTCATATCTTTGAAGCAATGATTTCAGAGAAAATAATTTTAGGAATTGACCCGGGAACAACGGTAATGGGATTTGGTATTATCTCCGTAAAAAAAGGAAAAATGGAGATGGTCTCTATTCATGAACTGATCTTAAAAAAATATCCCAATCACGAAACCAAGCTTAAGTACATTTTTGAAAGAACCCTGTCTCTTATTGACGAGTTTCACCCTGATGAAGTCGCTCTTGAAGCTCCTTTCTATGGAAAAAATGTACAGAGTATGCTTAAACTTGGACGTGCTCAGGGTGTTGCCATGGCTGCCAGTCTTTACAGAAACATCCCTATTACGGAATATTCTCCAAAAAAAATTAAAATGGCTATCACCGGAAATGGTAACGCCAGTAAGGAACAGGTAGCAGGTATGCTTCAAAACCTTCTTAAATTAAAGGAATTCCCTACAAAATATTTAGATGCTTCCGATGGTCTTGCTGTAGCAGTATGTCATCATTTTAATTCCGGAACTATAGCTGATACTAAATCATATTCCGGATGGGAGAGTTTTTTAAAGCAGAATCCGGATAGATTGAAATAATTTTTGCATTCCCTTTATAAGTTTTTCAAAAAAAATTTAACCTTCTTAAAAACAACATTTTAAGCAAATACGCACAATTACTTGGTAAAACATAATACTATCTTTTACATTGGTATGATTTTTAGTATTACCTTTGTATAAATTTTCAGTTATGAAAACAAACCAACAAACTATAAATCAAGGAACTCATAAAATAAACTGGTTCCAAAAGTTTCTGATGGTATGTTCAGGCGGGAACATCCATATTTTAAGAAAGACTCCGAGCGAATGGAATAAGTTTTCCGGCATCGGAGGTATTGTCCTTTTCACTGCAGTATTCGCCACTTTGTCTGCAGGTTATGCGATGTATACAGTATTCGATAATATTTGGGCCTCTGTAGGATTCGGAGTTCTGTGGGGATTAATGATTTTCAATCTTGACCGTTATATTGTTTCTTCCATCAAAAAAACAGGAACATGGTGGAATCAGATTCTGATGTCTATCCCACGTCTCATCCTTGCAACCTTTCTGGGAATTATCATTTCCAAACCTTTAGAACTTAAAATTTTTGAAAAAGAGGTCAACAAACAGCTGAATACCATTATTCAAAGAAATAAAAAACAGCTACAGGGTGAAATGAATGGCAGGATTCTTCAACAAAGTGGTCCTTTTGAAACAGAAAAGCAGCAAATTTCAGGAAAAATTGCTCAGTACCAGCAATCCTATGACTCTGCTTCTGTAGAGCTTGAAAAAGAAATCCTGGGTAAACAATCGGGATTAACCAGTGGAAAAGAAGGTTATGGCCCAAATGCCAAACGTAAGCAACAATTGAAGGAGCAACGCAGACTGGATCTTGAAAATTATCAGAAGCAGGCAGCTCCCAGACTGGAATATCTGGATAAAGAGATATCCAAGGTATACACTAATCTGGAAACAGAAAGAAAATCTACAGAAACTTTCGAAGATAAGTTCAATGGTTTTGCAGCAAGACTTCAGGCATTGGATGAACTTGGTAAAAATTCGGCGATCATTGGACTTGCAGCCGCTTTTATCATGGGATTGTTTATTTGTCTTGAGATTTCTCCGGTTCTGGTAAAATTAATCTCTCACGTAGGACCGTATGATTATCTTTTAGAAAAAACAGAAAATGATTTCAGGTTGTATTCTAAAGAGAAAATTGAAAAAGGAAATGCTCTCACTGATTTCAGAATTGATGATTTTAAGGATAATCTGAAAAATTAAAATAATAATTAAATGCATCACCCAATCTTAAACATTAGAGAAAAAATCTATAATAAATAATTTTTCAATAAATAAAATCTAACCTTTCGTGATATATCGAAAGGTTTTTCTTTTAATCAAGCATTTTATGTAAAATATTTTTTAATTTTATATTACTTAAAATCCTTGTTATCATGAAAAACTTAATTTTTGCATGTACACTGCTGATAGGCAGTGCATTTGCTCCTGCTCTAAAAGCACAGGCATCAGAACCATTTTTAGGGCAAATAGCCTTTGTACCTTATAATTTTGCTCCAAAATACTGGGCAGAATGTAATGGGCAGATTCTGCCTATCGCTCAAAATCAAGCACTTTTTTCATTATTAGGAACCACTTATGGAGGAAATGGGACAACCACATTTGCTTTACCAGACATGAGAGGAAGAGTACTTGTTCATAACGGACAGGCTCCGGGAGGCCCTACTACGTATACCATGGGAGAAACCGGAGGAACCGAAAGTGTAACACTATTGATAACACAAATGCCGGCTCACAATCATACTGTAAATGCTGTAACTACTGAGGGGAATCAGAATTCTCCTACCAACAGCCTTCCGGCAGACACCAAAATTCTTGATAAAGAGTATTCTGATGCACCAGCAAATACTACTATGAAGAACACAATGGTAAACAACGCCGGCGGAAGTCAGCCACACGAAAACAGACCTCCGTTTATTACCCTGAAATGCATCATTGCATTAGCAGGAGTCTTTCCATCACAAAACTAATAATTATGAAAATTCTTTACTTATTATGTCTTGCTATGGGAAGCTCAGCTTTCACGCAGACAATAACTTTCAGTGGATGTCCTAATCTGTTTGATAGTCCGCCTAATACTTTTGTTTTTAACAAAACAGGAGTAGATGCCTTTAGTAAAAACATCTATATGACCACTCCTATTGATGGCGGACAGGATTGTAGTGGACTAGGTACCTGTGAATTTAAAATTCAATGGAACAATGCTCTTACAAGATGGGAATTTCTTGGAGATGAAGGAAACGGAACCTTTACCACTCCTTCTCTGATTTATTATAATTCAACAGGAAATAATGCTCTCCCCATCCCTCCAGGTAATATTGTTGGAACCTGGGTAGAGAATACAGCAATTACAAATGGGCAGTGCGGTGGTAATCTTACTGCAGCAAATTCTACCATGACGGGTGATGTACAAACCACAACGTTAGGAACTTCAGAGCTTACGAAAAATAAAATTCAGATTTTTCCTAATCCTGTGACTGATCTCATCAGTATTAAAGGTATCGGCGACGGAACGTCAATCCAGATTTATACTACGGACGGACGTCTTGTAAAGTCAGAAATGTTTGATTCTAAGATTGATGTTTCACAACTTCTTCCCGGAGGATATGTACTGAAAATAAATACCAGAAATTTTCAGACGCATCAATTTAAATTTGTGAAAAAATAAATACTAAAAAAGAATAAATGATTAAAGCTTTCGAAATTTTCGGAGGCTTTTTTTGAATCCAATTTTGATATAAAATAAAAAATGTCCCCATAGAAATGAGGACATTTATATTTATTTAAATGATAATCAATTTATTTGATAATCAACTTTGAAGACTTACTGTCTTTTCCATTAGAAACCTGAATCATATAAACTCCTTTTTCTAATTGCTGGTCTACTTTGAAAACACCATTTCCTTCTTCAGATACAGATGGACTTGATACCAATCTTCCTGACATATCAGAAATAGAAACTTTCAGATTTTTACCATTTTTAGCTTTAATGAAGATTTTATCTCCGGTTGCTACCGGATTAGGATAAACAGTTAAGTCACTATTATCAGCTTTCACTTCACTTGTTCCTAAGTTGGTAACAAATTTTACAGTATAATCTTCAACCTGTCCGTACTTTAATTGTCCACAAGGAGTCATGTTAGAATTCTCATCATCTACAAGCACTCTCATTCTTAGTGGAGTATTCAATACTACTGAAGCCGGAGCTGTAATGGTAGTACTGTAAGTACCTACTAAAGTAACAGGATCTGCAATAATATTATCAGCCGAGCCTACAAGTTCAGAAGCTTCAAACGTTCCGTTATTATTATAATCGATCCATACTCTTATATCATTATTTGAATCTGATACATTCACCTGAAGATTATGAGTTCCCGTTGCAGAAAGTTCAGTTGATGTTGCTCTTAAGCAGCTTGCTCCTGTATAATCTTCATAGAAATTAGCCGCACTCTGCCAATATCCTGTTGATGCATTATTGATATTTCCTAGTTTTACTAAAGTAGGACCAACGAAATAGTTACTTGGTGTCGTAATACCTGTTGGATTACATGTAGCAGCAATAGGAGTTCCAATAGCTGCTCCAGCAGAAGGAGCTGTTGCTCCCAATGAAGTACTTAGTCCTCCTTTCATCAAGAAGAAATAAAGAGCTGCTCTATCATGTTGTCCATTAGTAAATTTAAATGCTGATGGATTTGTATAGTTCATCATATTATACTGTACTCCCTGATAGTTCACCCCTGAACAATAATTCATATCATTATTGGTAGGTGCCGGAAAATCATTCAACAAGCTTCTGGATCTTTCTGTATCACAAACCTGATCATCATCATTCTCACAGTTACCCGTAGTTGGTGGACAGAAATTAGTAGTTGTATCTCCTTGTGGTGCATCCGGATTTACATTTCCAAAAGTATGAAGTAATCCCATACTATGTCCAAATTCGTGTGCCAGAGTAATATCATCCTGTAGTGTAACTACAAAAGATTTCATAAAGGATTCATAAGAAGAATCAGGATTTTGAGGTAATCCTGCCCATCCCATGATACCATAAGTACCACCGCCATCTACTTTATTCATAATATAAATATTGAAGTAAGATGCTTCCGGCCAGTGAGGAGCAATAGTTTTTACCTGTGCTGTTGTAACTCCATTGGCTCCGTTACGCTTTACTCCATAAGTATCATATCCTGTAAGAGTTCCTCCGTTATATCGAACAATCCCTGTAGTGGCATTACAGCTAGGGTCTCTTTTAGCCAACACCAATTTAATCGGCATCGTAGCAGCATTACCAAAATCTGGAGGTACTCCCTGAGCCCACTGATAAGTCCCTGCATACATTTGATTACAATGATCCAACCAAGCCTGAATTTGTGCATCACTCTTATTATAAGCTGAACCAATAGCAGCACCAGTAGGTGCTATTACGTGTACTACTACAGGAATTTCGTAAACTCCATTTACAATTTTGTATGCACTTCCATTTTTAGCAGTAGTATTTTGATTACCGCTAATAATTTTGTTACGGATATTGCGAATCATTTCATCAATTTCCGTATTCTGTTTTTGGTGTACTCTCTGTTCATTATCAAAGTCACACCAATCTTTTTTTTGCTGTGCAGATACTGAAAGGGATAGTAACAAAGCCCCACAAAGGATAGTTTTCTTCATTTCACTAATTTAAAAAATTAAACAATTTGAAAATTTACTGCCTTAACATCCTTAATCATGATATTTACAACTAAAAACAAGCAATAAATTTAAAATTTTATTACAGTTAGTAGGAAAAACTTAACTATTGTTACATTTAAATCAAAAAATAAAATTAATACCAAACCCAATAGAACTAATTTTATTTACATTATAATTAAAAAAACAAGGAAAACAAAAACAAATCAATAATTTAAAAAATAGACAATTTAAAATTAACACACTGTCAACCAAATCATTAAAATAAAATCACAAATAAAAAACCCGCACAAATTGTGCGGGTTTTCATATTTAAATTCAATTATAATTTTATAAAGAATAATTCGGAGCTTCCTGTGTAATAATTACATCATGCGGGTGAGATTCTTTCAATCCGCTTCCAGTAATCATAACCAATTTTGAGTCTCTTTGAAGGGTTTCAATATCTTTTGCCCCACAATATCCCATTCCGGCTCTTAAACCTCCTGTCAATTGGAAAATAACATCTTCCAGTTTTCCTTTATGTGGAACTCTTCCTTCAATTCCTTCCGGGACGAATTTTTTAGCTTCACTTTGGAAATATCTTTCTTTACCACCTCTCTTCATTGCTGAAAGACTTCCCATTCCCTGGTAAGATTTGAATTTTCTTCCCTGGAAGATAATTTCTTCTCCCGGAGCCTCATCTGTACCTGCTAAAAGTGAACCTAACATTACAGCACCTGCACCACTAGCGATAGCTTTTACAATATCTCCGGAAAGTTTGATACCTCCGTCGCCAATTACTGCTACATTTTGAGATTTAGCATATTCATAAACGTTATAGATAGCAGATAGCTGAGGAACTCCTACTCCGGCAACTACTCTGGTTGTACAGATAGATCCTGGACCTACTCCTACCTTCAATACGTTTGCTCCTGCTGCAATAAGATCTTTTGCCGCATCTGCTGTTACAATATTCCCACCCACAATATCAAGGTTAGGATATGCTTTTCTGATTTCTGAAATTTTATCTAAAACTCCTTTAGAATGACCATGTGCAGAATCGATCGCTACAATATCAACTCCGGCCTGTACTAAAGCCTCAATTCTCGTTAATGTATCTTCTCCTACTCCTACTCCTGCTCCTACAATAAGACGACCATTTTCATCTTTATTAGCATTAGGGTACTCCAACTGATTATCGATATCCTTGATGGTAATTAAACCTACAAGTTTGTTATCTTTATCTACGATAGGAAGTTTTTCAACTCTGTTCTTAAGAAGGATTTCTTTTGCCTTTTCAAGATTGGTATCTTTGTCTGAAGTGATCAGATTTTCTTTGGTCATGATCTCTTCTACTTTCATATCAAGATTTTCCTGATATTTTACATCTCTGTTGGTAATAATTCCGATCAGGACATTATCGGGATCTACTACCGGAAGACCGGAAATCTTATATCTTGACATAAGATCTTTAGCTTCACCTAAAGTATGATCTTTAGATAAAGTAACCGGATCAGAGATCATTCCGTTTTCGGAACGTTTTACACGGTTTACCTGAGCTGCCTGCTCAGCGATTGTCATGTTTTTGTGGATAAATCCTAACCCTCCAACTCTTGCTAAAGCAATTGCCAGATCAGCTTCAGTAACAGTGTCCATCGCAGCGGAAACTATCGGAACATTCAGCGTGATTTTGTCGGTAAGTCTTGATTTTAATGAAACCTGGTTAGGTAAAACTTCTGAATAAGAAGGGACTAGAAGAACGTCATCGAAAGTGATGGCTGTCTCTACAATTTTGTTATGAATAGACATCTTTACTTTCTTTGCAAAATTAGGTTATTTTAGTGAGATATGAAAATCCTTTTTGATAGTTTAAATAAAAATTAATAATCAATAACTTAAATCAAAAAACCGTCCTTTTATCAGAACGGTTATGGTACAAAATAATTGAATAAGTTTGAAACTACTTTATTTATATGTTAAATATGAACATTGAAGGTCATTTATGAGGTTTCCATTTTCATCCAGTTTGAATATTTGAGGTGATATGGTTATTTATCAGAAACAGAATTAATCATTTTTGAAATATCATTAGCCGTAAAGCTTCCTTTTACATCTACAAATACCATTTCATTCTTACTGGAACCTACGGTGATCAGCAGATTTTTAATGATCTCTCCGTCCTGTTTTACTCTAATGTTGACATCCTCTCCATCATGCTTTATGGCAGCCCACTCTTCATAATGATTGTTATTCAAAAACTGGGCATAGTCGTTTAACATTTCCTTATTCCCATTGGTTACAGTAAGGACTTTTATTTTAGAGGCTTTCTTAACCAGATCTATCGTCTCTTCACTTTCTCCTTCTTCTCTAAGGGCTTTCTTAATATAAGATTTAGCTAAAACCATAGGCACATTAATACTTGCAAACTGTGCGCCCTTGAAATCATATTTTGAATTCTGAAAAAAATCTATATTCGGCTTTTCTGAAACAATACACGACTGCATCAGCCCGATTGTCAGAATCATGAGAAAAATGTTTTTAAGAGTCTTCATAGGTTAGTTTTTTTTATTTGATTTGTCTGAGGCTTCCTCCCGAAATCTTGTCCACTTTGGCATCCAGCTCAGGATTTCCTTTCAATTTGACATCAGCTCCTGAAGAAACACTTACTTTTAATTTGTCTGTAACAAGTAAGGAAAGACTTGCTCCCGAAGTAGATTCTGCTACTGCCGTGGTAATCTTAAGGTCATCGGCCTTGCACGAAGCACCACTGCTGGTTTCTATTACTGCAGAAACCGCTTCTCCGGATAGCCTTACACTTGCTCCGCTTGAAGTATCCAGAGCCAATTTCTGCGTGACAAGTTCAGCATTCAAAACAGCACCAGAGCTCACTACAACAGCGGCAGCCTGTCTAACATTGAAAGCTCCTTTAATAATAGAACCTGATTCCGCATCAATTTCTATGCTGTTCTCATTAACAGGATCCACAGCTGTAAAAATACTTCCCGATGAAGTTTTTATACCGTGAAGATTAGGAGCAGAAACGTTCACATTAAGATTTTTAAATCTCAGATTTCGAACGCCTTTATTATCTACATATATTTTTAGCACTCCGTTTTCCACTTTGGTGATGACATATTTAAGTTTATCAGCATCGGCAATTACTTTTACACTTCTGGTATTTTCCTGCTTGAAGGTAACATTTACTCCCACGCTGGCATCTATTTTTGAAAACTCACCTACATTTCTGCTATCTCCATTCAGGTAAGAAGATGTATTCTCCTTCTCCGAAGTAAGGCTGCTTTTCATGGTACTTGTCACAGAAGAAGTAATTGTTTCACCGGAATTAATGATTTTGTTTACATCTGACAGTTTCATTTTTCCATTAAGAATAAATATAATATTCTCTTCTTTGGAATCCACATTGAACACAAGATTTTCCAGATAATTATCTTTTTCCTCTTCGGCCAGAAATTTCATGGAAGTACCGTCACTGCTCATGGACATCAGTTCATTAAAATTCAGGGATCGTAAAGCTTTGTTTACCCGATCTGTCTTCTCTTCGTTCATTTTTATATTCGCAAGATTTTCATCTTTTAAACGATCGGGGAAAGTGATTTTGGGGATAATCAGAATTTTCAACCCTTCTACTTCGTTCAAAATTGGCTTTATCTTTCCTACGTAAGCATCATTAACATCAATGGTATTCAGTAGTTTGAACATTGGCTTCTTGATATTGATGGATGTTACTCCTCCATTTTTTTCAAAATCCTGAAAAAGCTTGTTCAGTTTGTCAGTCTGTGCAGAAGATGTTGCAAAGCTGCTTAGCATTATGGCTATTATAAAAAATATTTTTTTCATGAGATTGATCTGATTTTTAGTATTCGCTGTCAAGATTTTCATTTTTTTGGGAAGATGCTACTGTTTTTTTAAACTCGTTTCCTAATTTCATAAAGGAGTATCGTGTAACATCCAGGGCTTCTTTTTCACTACTAATTCTTTTTCCGTTTACAATGACATAAGAGTCATTATAAGCTGTTGCAGAATCATTTAAATTTTTATTCGGGAAGGAAGAATTATCAACATATCTAGGTTTTCTTTCTTTTTTAAGCCTTCCTCTTTTGGGCAGAATTTCGTCCATAACATCTTTTTCTGCCACCTGGTTATCCTGAAAAACAGAATCTTTTTTCACTCCGGAAATAGAATCTGTATGATTCACGGCAACCTGTTCCTGATGATCACTGTTTTCTTCAATAAACCCGGATTTCTGTTTTAAGATCTCGTCTTTTACCAGTTTTTCTCTATCCAGGGCATCTGCTGTCCTGGAATTATTATAATTAATAAATAAGCCGATACCGAAAACCATCATTACACTGGCGGCCATCCAGAACCATTTGGGGAAAGAAGGTTTCTTTTTTTCGCCCAGTGGGATGATAGGTGCCATATTCTGTTCAGGCTCCGCACCTTCTGCAGTCTGAAGAAAGTCTTCAAAACTCCAGTCCATTTTTTCTTCCTTAATATCCCGGAAGACTTCGTTGTATTTATCTTGTAATTGATCTTTTTTCATAGCTCATCAGTTGTGAGATTTGTTCTTTTACTTTTTGTCTCGCACGCATCAGGTTTACCCTTACTGCATTTTCCTCCATTTCCAGCATTTCAGAAATTTCGGAAACATCATACTCTTCTACATCTTTCAAGTGGATGACCATCTTCTGTTTTTCAGGGAGCTGATTGATAAATCCTACAATATGTTCCTTAAGGTTATCAACTTCCATACTGTAAAGCTCCGAGCGATGAAGCTGCATATCCGCAAAGCCGATCTTTACATCATGATGCTTCAGGCGGTTCAGGCATTCGTTCCGGACAGACTTCAGCGCATAGGATTTAAAATTCCCGAATTGCTCAAGCTCATCCCTCTTCTGCCAAAACTTCATCATGAGATCCTGTACTACATCTTCTGCTTCATCACTGCTCATGACAAACCGCTTCGCAAAACGATACATCTCGTCTTTGAGAATAAACACCGTATTCTTGAAAGTTTCTTGGGTCATGAGTTTTGTTTCTTATAGGTAAGACAATTGCCATTACTTATCTATTACATCAAAAATAAAAAAACTTTGAAAAATTTTGATATTTTTTATTTTTTGACCCAATACTCCCTGAGCCAAACTACTTCAAAATCACAATATTTCTTTCCCAAAAGATACTATACATTACGGAAACCAGTAACTCTACACACTATTATTTCGATTTATTATTCACATATTTGTAGAGTTATCAAAGTTTTTTTTATATTTAACACCATAAAAACCAAATACTAATGATGAAAAAAACTATTTTCCGGCTATGCTTTCTGCTTACCATTCTATCTACCTTATGGTGCTGCCGGAATGAAGAATTCTCTACAGAAGATTCTTCTCAGCAACGTTCTTATAATTCTTCAGCAAGATTTGCATCAAAGAGTTTCTGGAAGGAAGACGAAGTGTACATCAATAAGGTACAACAGGTATTTATGAAAGTAGCCAATATGGAGCACGTAAAAAACAGATATGGGGATCTGTACTGGGATTATGCCATGACTTTCGGCCAGTTTGGAAAGCTATCTTTTGGTTCCTGTAGTAAAAGATAACAGAGTAGTTTTGCTGATGGAAGCTGTAAGAGAAGGAAATAAAGTCTATTTTTTTGAAAAAGAAGACAAAGGGAAAATTGATTTCTTCCAGGCTGTTATCTTTTCCAAGATCACCGATTATGGGGAGAAAACAGATTCTCAAAACTCAACCTCGTCCAGGAACACTCCAGTTTTTCAGTGCAGCACCAGATGGATTACCATAGGATGCACGGACAAAGAACCTAATTGCATTCCGTATACAACATCAGAAACAATTTGCAAATGGGTACCTGGTACAACACCCAAAACATTTGATCCTATTGGGATGGATGACGGAGGTGGGAGTGGTTATGAGTACCCGGATCCGCCAGAGGAAAAAAATCCTTGTGAAAAGACGAAAAGTATTTTAACAAATCCTCAAGTTCAGGCAAAAATTAATGAACTTAAAGCACAGTCTAAAAAAGGTGATGAAATAGGAGTTATGATAAAAGCTGATGGAACTACATCAGGAATAATCCCTGGAGGGGACCACTATGTAAATTTTGGTGACAAGACAGGTTATGTAGGAGGTTATCACAACCATACCCCTACAGGAATACCAATGTTATCACCAAATGATATTGACCAACTTTTAGGCTTTGCAAGAGCACAGCCTACTTCTAATGCTGAAAATGTAAATAATGCTTATTTGGGAATGGTAGCTACGAATGGTATGCATTATGTTATTATGTTTAGTGGCACTTATGAGAATGCTGTAAAAACTTTTTCACAGGATGATTTAAATCATTATAAAGACTTAATGAGTATTAGAAATACTATGTATAAACCTAATAATTATGAAGGATATGAAAAATTATTCTTCAAAATATTAACAGATATGGGACTTGAAGGACAGATAAATCTTCAAAGAATAGAAAGTGATGGAGTAATAAAAAACGTAACTAAAAATAACGATGGAACAATCACTGGAAACCCTTGTTCTTAAAAAGAAAAATTATGAATAGAATAATATTAATATTTGCTTTTTTTTATGTGTTATCTTGCAAAGCACAAGAATACCCTTTAAAAACTGATTATTCGGAAGTACCTAATTATTCATATTTGAGAGATACTAATAACGAATTAGATTCATTCATTGGAAATTATACAGCTAATTTTCAAGATAAACAAGTTACATTATACATAAGCAAACAGACTCATGTACTGTTTGAAGTTAGTAAATATAAATATTATAAAGATTTGCTATCTGTAAAGTTTATTATAAAGAATACTTCGGGAGTAATACTTCAAGATACGAAGAATATAACATTCTCTCCAAACCAATTTAAACATACTATATATAGTCGTTGGATAGAACCAAGTAATATGTTAATACTATATTATGGTGGTACTAATTGTGGAGTTGGATGGGGTGATATTTATTTAAAAAAAATAAATCCTACTCAAATATCATGGGAATATCGACCTAATGATATTATTCTTGATGATAGCAAGTGTCCTCCGGGAACAGATATAAAAATTTACCTTCCTGAAACAAAGGATTTAATTTTTACAAAACAGTAATATTCTAGTTTAATAATATCACAAATAATGAGAGCTTTATTACTTTTTCTTATTTTTTCATCTATATTTTCATCTTCTCAGGTCATTAAAGATTCAATTTTGGGGAAACCTAAATTTGTAAAAGAAAATGTCATTTTTCTGGATAATTCCGGTCCCTATACATTTATGAAGGGAGACGATGAATATGGTCACGCAACAAAAATGACTCCTGAAAATTTAAGAAAAAGCATGGAAGGCTCCTGGTTTGAAACCTATTTTTGCAGATATACTAATAACGAAACTTATTATAATAGAAACCGGAAAATTGTAAAAGAAATATGGTATTACAGATCAGGAGATACTGTTGATCTTTATAATTATCAATATGATCATTTAAACAGATTAACAATAAAAAAATCCCAAAATAGATATTCAGATATTGCTTCTCATTATTTTTACGAAAAAGATAATAAAACCCCAAAATTTGCAGAATCCTATTACAAAAGAAAAAATGTTATAGAAAAATTTACATTTAATTATGAAAGTTACGAACCCTTATTTGTTACAGAGTTTGATAGCATAACAAAAACAGACAGTATTTTTGCCATTACAAATGATATTTGGAAAAAAGTAGGGGAACGTTCCTACACCGAAGGCAAAGATTCCATTTATCATAAAAAATTAAGCCGTGTAAAAATCTATAATAACGACTTTAAAATAATTGAGGAGAAATTTTTTGATTATAAAAGTGATTATCAAAATAAAAAAATATCCTTAAACGGACATTATAAATATGAATATGATGAGTTTAGAAACTTAGTAAAGCAAACAGGATTCAAAAATGGAAAAATATCTTCATCCGTTGTATTTGAGAATGGAAAAAAAGTGAGGGAAGAAGATATTAATGATAATGGAACAACACAATCTACTGTATATATTTATACTAAGGATCAAAAACTGGAGAGACAGACCATGTATTATAATGATAAAATTATATTTGAAAGAGGCTTTAAATATAAAGGTAATTATATCACCAATATGACTTACCTTAATAAAATCGGGATGGAAGATAAAAACATAGTTCCTAAATTAATAACTTTCAAATATAAGTTTGACAAACAAAAAAACTGGATAGAAACGATTAAGAATGTGGACGGAAAAGATCTTTATAAATGGGTGAGAGAAATTGAATATTATTGATGAGAAATTATGAAAAACCAAATTAAAATCCCAAACCCCTGCCCTGAAAACTGGGAAAATATGCAAGACTTTCCTTCCGGAAAATTCTGTGAGAAATGTTCTAAATGTGTCGTAGATTTTACGGAGAAAACAGATACCCAAATTAATGAAATTCTTCAGATGGCTAATGGGCAGGAAATCTGCGGAAGAATTTCAAAACGATCATTAGCTTTAGCTGCTGCAGGAATTATTTTAATTACCAATCTTACTTTTGTTCAGGCGCAAACTAAAAACAATTCTGAGATTACCACTGAACAAAAAGCAAAAACAATCACACAAGTTTCAGGAAAACTGATCTTTAAAAGAACAAACAAGGAAATATCTAATGCTGAAGTATTCTTCATTTGTAAATCAAAATATATAAAAACAATAACTGATGAAAACGGAAATTTTACTTTAGAAATACCAAACGAATTAATTGAAAGAAAAAATATTTTGTACTTTGATTTTGATAAATTAAATGATGAAACCTATAAAAATCCCGACAGAAAAGTACCCAATACAATAAATGCCGATATTTACGAAAATACCTCAATTATTTTCTCTAAAAAAGAACAAATAAATGAGAAAGAATTTCAGATTGAGTCTCAGCATCGATATTTAGAAATAGGAGCTGTAGTAGTAACATCTGAAAACCCACCTGATTACTATTATTTTAATGGGAAGAGTATGAGTGAAAAGAAATTTGATAAGTTGAAAAAAGAAAATCCCAATTATCAATACTTCTTTTTCAAAGATAGAGAAGCAGAAATTATTTCCGGGAAAGGGTATCTGGATAGTTTACAATTATTATATTCAAACTAAAAAACAAACCCCTCAAAAAAATTCTGAGGGGTTTATTTTTAATTTAATACGTATCAAAAATATGTTTCAAGATTGCTTTATCCTCTTCTGTTAAAGCCACTTTTCTTCTCGCCATAGCTCTTTCTGCCACTTCATATACTTTATCCAGTCTGAATCTTTCATCATCTTTCAGTCCGCCCCATGAAAAGTTTTCCACAAGGTTAGGTGGAAAGCCTGGTTTGAAGATATTGGAAGCAACGCCAATTACCGTTCCTGTATTCAATTGGGTATTAATAGCCGTTTTGGAATGATCCCCTACAATCAAGCCCGCAAACTGCAAGCCTGTATCTTCAAACACTTTGGTTCTGTAGTTCCAGAGTTTTACATGGCTATAATTATTTTTAAGATTGGAAGAATTGGTATCAGCACCGAAGTTACACCACTCTCCTATCACAGAGTTTCCAATAAAACCCTCGTGTCCTTTACTTGTATATCCGAAAATGATAATATTATTCACTTCACCACCTACTTTACATTGAGGGCCGATAGTAGTAGCTCCGTAAATTTTAGATCCAAGATTAAATTTGGAATCCTCTCCTAGTGTAATAGGTCCACGCAGATGACACCCTTCCATGATCTCCGCATTTTTTCCAATATAAATTTTTCCTGTTTTAGTATTCAGAGTAGAAAATTCAATTTCCGCACCTTCTTCGATAAACAGATCTTTCTTATCTCCTAAAAAGCCATTGGTGGGCGATAGTTCTTGTGAAGCTCTTCCTTTAGTCAGTAATTCAAAATCAAAATCAATCGCGTGATGGTTATAAGAAAACAGATCTTTCGGTCTTTTGAAAAAAACAAGTTCTTCCTTGATATCCGTCATTTTTTCAATCTGGTTCAGCGAAAACCCTTTCATATTGATTTTAGCCGCAATCAGTTCGTCTTCATAAACCAATGCTTCCCCTTGCTTAAGATCTTTAATCTGTTGAATTACATTTTCTGTGGGAAGGAAATTGGGAACTAAAAAAAGACTTTCTTTTTCCTCAGGACTTTTAAATTTATCCTGAAGATACATTTCTGTGAAGTAGGTTACCTCAGTATTTTCAAGAATCTTCTGCCATCTTTCTGAGAAGGTAAGAATTCCGCATCGCATTGCTGCAACCGGGCGTGTAAAAGTAAGCGGAAGAAAGTCTTCCCAATATTGTGCGTCTGAAAATACCAATTGCATCATTCAGTTTTTAAGTTTAAGGTTTATGTTCAAGATCAACAAATTTACAATAAAAAAAGTCTCCCAAAAATTGGAAGACTTTAATATTTTAAATGTATAAAAATTACTTAGCGAATTTTTTATACTTGTTCATGAACTTATCAACTCTACCTGCAGTGTCAACTAGTTTTACTTTACCAGTGTAGAAAGGGTGAGAAGTTGAAGAGATTTCCATCTTGATTAGAGGATACTCTTGTCCTTCGTACTCGATAGTGTCTTTTGTTTCTGCAGTAGACTTGCAAAGAAACACCTCGTCGTTACTCATATCTTTGAAAACAACAAGTCTATAATTTTCTGGGTGGATTCCGTTTTTCATAATACTATTTTTAAAAAAATTAAGTTTGCTTTCGAAATAGTAATGGATATTTCTCTGCTAAATTTTAGGTTGCAAAAATACAACATTTTTTCTAAATTCCAAATACTGAATTCAATATTTTTTTATTGATAAGAAATTCAAAGTATTTTCGTTAAATTTGGAACTTACTTAAACTTTAATTTCAATGAAATTCAAATTATTACTGGCTTTTTCCTTCTGGATGTTACTTGTAGCAGTATCATGTAATAAAGATGATATAACGTTTGACAGTCCTTCACAGGAACTCCGCTTCTCAAGAGATACGGTATTCTGTGATACAGTATATCATCAGGTACGTTCAGAAACTTATGTTGTGAAAGTATATAATAATGAAGATAAGGATATCATGATTCCAAGAGTGAACCTTGAAAAAGGAGCTTCTTCATTATATAGGATCAATGTAGATGGAAAACCGGGATATGATTTTAAAAATGTTCCTTTAAGAAAGAAAGACAGTCTTTATATTTTTGTTGAAATTGCCCCGGAAGCTACCGGACCTGAAGCTATTGCAGAAGACAAAGTTCTTTTCACAAGTCCTGGCGGGCAACAACACGTAACTTTATTTTCTGTGGTTCAGGATGCTGAATTTTTTATTCAGACGCCTGGCAACCCGAATGTAATTACCAGTTCCACCACATGGAATAACAATAAAGCAAAGATCATCTACGGAAATCTGACTATCAATCCAAGTGTAACCCTTGATATCAACGCCGGAACTAAAGTTTATTTCCACAAAAACAGCGGAATGAAAGTTTCTTCCGGAGCGGTCTTAAATATTAACGGAACTCAGGCCAATCAGGTTATTCTTCGTGGTGACAGAAATGATCCTTATTATGATACAATTCCTAAAAACTGGAATTCTATTAAAATGGAAGCCAATTCTACCCTTAAGATGAACCATGCAAGACTTTTCGGAGGTACGAGAGGACTGGATATGAAGCAAACCAATGCTACCATTACCAATTCCTTCATCCACACTTTCTTTGAATATGGAATCTATGCTGTAGGTTCTACCGTGAATGCGAACAATCTTGTGATGAACAACTGTGGTTTATCCTGTGTAGGGATTTTCCTGGGCGGAAAACACAGCTATACTCATGCTACGATTGCGAACTATTCTAAAACAATGAGCTCTTTTGACAGAGCAGGAATTTTTGCCGCCAATGAATGGAAAAATGATTCAGGGCAGACCCAACAAGGAGCTTTGCAGCTGCTTGACATCAAAAACAGTATTGTATATTCCGACAGGGAGGATGCTGTTCATTTTGAACAAACTCCGGGACAGCAGTTTGAATTCTTACTTCAAAATTCATTAATCAAATATACGAGTGCCACCGGAGCAGGTTTCACTTTTGATAACAATCCGAATGTGATACAAACGGTGAAGAATGCGGAGCCTCAGTTTGTCAATTATTTTATGGCTAAAATGAATTTAAGGGTAAAACCCGGTTCACCAGCTCTTGGAAAAGGAAATACAGCAGTAGCAGCAACAGTACCTTTTGATATTGTGAATGTATCCAGAACGACCAACCCAACTTTAGGAGCTTATCAATAATGGAAATTACTCAGTTGCAACAGCAGGTAGATGAATGGATCAAAACCATTGGGGTAAGATACTTTAATGAACTTACCAATATGGCAATGCTGACAGAAGAAGTAGGCGAAGTAGCAAGAATTATTGCCAGAAGATATGGCGAACAAAGTGAAAAGGAAAGTGATAAGAATAAAGATCTTGGTGAAGAACTGGCAGATGTGCTTTTTGTAACATTATGTTTAGCCAATCAAACCGGAGTCAACCTACAGGACGCTTTCGACAGAAAAATGAAAATTAAAACTGACCGGGATAAAGACCGGCATCAGAATAACGAAAAATTGAAATAATTATCAATGATGAGTTATGAATTACCCATGGATTTGTAACTCATCATTTTTTAAATATCATGTAGATCATAATGAAGAAGCTAGAAAAATCAAAATTATCAGAAAATAAAACGGTACAGATCAGCGGTTCGAAAAGTATTTCGAATCGTTTATTGATTCTGGAAAGCCTGTTTAGCAATATAAAAATTGGAAATCTATCCAATTCTCAGGATACGCAATTGTTGAAAAAAGCATTATCTGAGGATACGGAAGTGGTAGACATCCATCATGCGGGAACGGCAATGCGTTTCCTTACTTCTTATTATTCTATTCAGGAAGGAAAGACTACTATTCTTACAGGTTCGGGAAGAATGAAGGAAAGACCGATCAAAAATCTGGTAAGTGCTTTGAGAGATCTTGGAGTTGAAATTGAATACATGGAAAACGAAGGATTTCCTCCTTTAAAAATTACAGGAAGAAAGATTGCTCAGACTTCTGTGAATGTTCCTGCCAATATTTCCAGCCAGTTTATCACTTCTCTGCTTCTTATCGCAGGAAAACTTGAAAACGGATTGGTGATTAACCTTGTAGGTGATGTTACTTCAAGATCTTATATTGAAATGACGCTTGATATCCTGACCAGATTTGGAATCCAAAGCAGTTTTGAAGGTAATATCATCAAAGTAGAACCTTTTACTCCTGAGAATAACGCTGAGGTTGTACATTATGAAGTGGAAAGTGACTGGAGCTCGGCTTCCTACTTCTACTCTATCTGTGCATTGGGAAGAGAAACAATTCATCTGAAAAGTTTTTACAAAGAATCCACACAAGGAGATTCTGCCATTGCTAACATCTACGAAAAGTTCTTCGGAATCAAAACTACATTCTCTGAAGAAGAGCATAAACTAACGCTTGAACCTCAGCCTGATTTTTCTTTCCCGGAAAAAATTATTCTGGATATGAACGACTGCCCGGATATTGCACAGACTCTTTGTGTAACGGCAGCCGCTTTAAAAATTCCTTTTGAAATTTCCGGATTGGGGACCTTAAGAGTAAAGGAAACCGACAGACTTCTTGCCTTATATAATGAGCTTAAAAAGCTGGGGACAGAAACAGAAATCACAGATTTAACCATTCAATCCATCAGTTTTGGAGAATCTGAAGACAATATTTCAATCAAAACGTACCAGGATCACAGAATGGCCATGAGTTTTGCTCCGTTCAGTCTGATTAAGGATCTCAATATTGAAGATGAAGATGTGGTAGAAAAATCTTATCCAATGTTCTGGAAAGATCTTGAAAGCATACTGACTCATTAATTTAACAATATAAAAGTGTGGTAATTTGAAAATGTTTTTTATTTCGGATTACCACATTTTAATTCTATCTCATAATAATGAAAACTTTCTTTTCCTTTTTGCTTGTTTTAGCCGTTTCGATTTTATCTGCTCAGAATCTGAAAAACTTTTCGGTTCCAAAAGGGTATACCCGGATTGCAGAAGCCAAAGGCGACCTTGATAAAGACGGAAAAGATGAAACAGTATTGGTATTTAACACCAACATAAAGGCATCAGACGGCAAAAACCTCGGAAATACCGCAGATTACAAAAGGGTTTTCTATATTGTGAAAAATGAAAATGGCGGTCTGAAAGTATGGAAGGAAAATTCCAGCATTCTTTTTTCAAGCGGAACCGGATTCTATCCTTCAGACAATACGCTTCAGATCACCATAAAAAATAACAGTCTTCATATTGGACAAACCTTTTTTACCAATTCAAGACATACTCAGAAATACCAACATACTTTCAGATTTCAAAACGGAGATTTTTATCTGATCGGATCTCATGATCATTTTGAAGATACCTGTGATTTCAGCTTCACCCATGAAATCAATTTTTCAACAGGCAAAGTTATTATTGACAAAGAATATTCATCCTGTGATGATGATGCCAAAATCCCTGAAAACACTCACAAAGAGTTTACTTACAAACTTCAGAACCTCATCAAAATGAGTGATTTTAAAATCGGGGAACATCAATTTAAAATACCCGGATTGAAAGAGAACTTTATATTTTAGGATGGAAGCATGAAGCTGGATGCTTGAGGTTACTGCTGGACGGTTGATCTATCATAGCCGCTTTCATTGTAAATACATTCTCCTTAAATAG
This sequence comes from Chryseobacterium indologenes, assembly GCF_002025665.1. GTDB lineage: Bacteria > Bacteroidota > Bacteroidia > Flavobacteriales > Weeksellaceae > Chryseobacterium > Chryseobacterium metallicongregator. The sequence continues at coordinate 4,692,037 of NZ_CP018786.1, forward strand.
GAATACTTTTAACTCTTATCAATTTCTCTTCTTCCAGCTCCCTGACTTTATACCAACTTAATCATCTCTTAAAGTTAAATTAACTCCTAGTGCTTTGATATATTCTTATTTTTAAGCTACTTTAAAAATAAAAAAACTATGTTCAAACAAAGCATGAAACGTATGACAGCGATCACACTTGGGGTGGTTACTGCATCTGTCTTTTTTTCCTGTTCCAATGACAGCCTTATGGAAAGAGACTCTAATGAAAACAGTTTAGCTACTTTAGCAAAAGTTAATAGTAGAAGTTCTTTAGCACCTATCGAGATGAACAGCTGGATGTCTGGTCTTCAGGATAACATTTCCATTTCAAAAATCTCAATTCCCGGAACTCATGATTCCGGAGCACGTGTAGATCCCCCGGTTCTATCAGGTACTGCAAAAACCCAAGACCTCAGCATTGCAGAACAACTGAATGCCGGAGTTCGTTTTCTGGATATACGTTGCAGACATATTGATAACGCTTTCGCTATTCATCACGGAGCGATTTACCAAAATCTGAATTTTGATGATGTGCTTAATGCCTGCTATGCATTTCTTAACAGCCATCCGTCAGAAACAATTATCATGTCTGTAAAGGAAGAATATGATCCTTCCAACAACACCAGAAGTTTTGAACAGACTTTTGATGCTTATGTACAGAAAAATCCTTCTAAGTGGGATCTTGGAGCAAACATTCCTACATTGGGTTCTGTTAGAGGAAAGATCAAGTTACTAAGAAGGTTCTCTTCAGGAACAACCAAAGGAATCAACGCTTCACCATGGGCAGATAATACTACTTTTGACATCAACAATTCCGGGGTACAGTTGAAAGTGCAGGATTATTATAAAGTAACTAATAATGACGATAAATGGAATGGGATTTCCAGTCTTCTTAATGAAGCTAAAAATAATACGAATGGTAAACTTTTCGTGAATTTTACCAGTGGATATAAACCTGGAATCTTCGGTATCCCAAGTATTCCTACGGTATCCAATAATATTAATCCAAGACTTAAAACATTCTTCCAAAACAATACTCAGGGATCATTCGGTATCATGCCGATTGACTTTGTGAATGCTGAGCTTTCTGAATTAATTGTTAAAACGAATTTCTAAATTATTATTTGTTAGATATACTCAAAGGCTGTCTCTCTTTTTGGGGCAGCCTTTTTGAATTTTTCTCTGCTTTTATTTCCCTCAGATTTCACAAATAACACAGATTATCCGCAAACATCTGCTTAATTTGTGAAATCTGCGGGATTTCTAAATTAAACACGCAAAAAAAGACTGCTTCGAAAACGAAGCAACCTCTCTTTGCAAAAGTAAAAGTATAAATTAAAAGCTATTTCTTAATTCCGTAAGCAGCCAGTATTTTGTTGAAAATCTCAGTGTTTTCAAACAATCCTGTGAATTCTTTTGAATTGGGGCCATAAGCAAAAACACTCGACGGAATAGAGGTATGATCATTCGTACTGAAGTTTCCAAATACCCAGCCATCCTTCAGACTTCCGTCCAATAGCGTTAAACCTCCTGTTTCATGATCTCCCACCACAATTACCAAAGTTTCTTTATTTTCATCAGCAAATTTCATTGCTTTCCCCACAACATAATCGAAGTCCAGTAATTCTGTAACCAATTGTTCTATATTATTGCTATGCCCTCCGCCATCAGTTTGTGAAGCTTCAACCATCATAAAGAATCCTTTTTTATTGTTCTTTAAATCATTTAAAGTAAGATCAAAAGCATCTGCCAGCCAGTTCCCTCTTCCATTGCTGATTCTTTGTGAAGCCAAAGGATCAATAATAAGGGTTCTGTTATTAATTTTAGTTACAGATTTCAGATCCTGATACAAATCGATTTTTGCTTCTTTGAATTTCTGCAGATTCTTCTGAGACAATCCGCTTGTAGGACCACCGATCAGGATTTTTGTTTTTGAAGTCGCAAAATCTTTCAAAATAGGCTCTGAACTGTTTCTGTTATCCGAGTGAGCATAGAAATCTGCAGGAGTAGCATCTGTAACATCTCCTGTGGAAATCAAACCGGACATCATTCCTTTTTCAGCAATAATGTCAGGAATCTGAGCTAATGCTTTTCCCATATCGTCAACTCCTACAAAAGTATTTTTAGTTTTTACACCGGTTGCAAAAGCTGTAGAACCCGGTGCTGAATCTGTAATGTAAGCGTTGGATGAATTGGTTTTGGAAAGCCCTGTAGATTTCATGTTGAAAACATTCAGTTTTCCTTTGTTCGCTGTAAAAGCAGCATAATATTGTGGTAAAGAAGTTCCGTCCGGAATCAGAAGGATGACATTCTTTACCTTTTTCTCCACACCGTCTGATTGATAAGTCGGAGTATAAGTAGCGTATTCCTTTATATTCTTATAAAAATTTTTCGGAATGGTGTTCATGAATTTTTTAAGATCCGGAATATGATCAGTATTGATATAATCTACACCTAAATCCATCAGGTTTACCCAGGCATTCGGGAAATCCGGAGCACCATAAAAACGAACAGGTTTCTGCTGAGTATGTGCTTTGTCTACTGCACTTTTGATTTTTTGTGTTTCTTCATCCCTTGGAATTCCTTTTCCGTTCCATTTTACCAATCCCGGAAGATCTGCACTGAACATTCCGATTCTTTTCAGTTGATCTGCAGAATAGTTTTTATCAAGATCTCCATCGAAGTAAAGATAATTGGGATAGTTGTTAAAATCTGCCGGTTGAGGCCTTCCTCCGGTAATTACAATTTTAATTCCCGGATTTTCTGTGATCTCAGGATATTTCTTTAAAGTACTCACCAAAGCCGCCAGTGTTGTTTTATAATCCTGCTTAATATCAATCAGCAACTGAAGCTTTTTATTGACATCAGAATAAATATATCCTTTATTCAACTTAATCTGTTTTGAAATCGGATCGAGATAAAGATTTTCCAGCGTTCGATCTGCGGAAAGTTCTTTTTCAGTATGGGCCACCCAAAGTTTGTCCTTTACCAGAAAAACATCAGCTTCGATAGATCCAAATTGAGCATAGTAAGCCTGCCAGAAAGGGATCTCCTGCATATAATCATTATGTGAATGTGCATTCCCTACATTATAATTTAAATAATTTTGTGCCTGATTTTCAGAAAAGGCAGCCAGAGCTAATACAGCTAATATTTTTGATAATTTCATTCGTATATCATTATTTTTTTAGGTCAGATGAAACAACCTATCTCCATACCTTTGAAAAAACTATATCACCACAGAAGGTTCTGTAATGATATAGTGACTTATATATAAAAAGATTAAAATTTTACCAGCCTTCATTTTGTTTAATGATCCCGTGACTGTTTACGATTTCAGCCTGTGGAACTGCCCAAACATTATGTACAGCCGGATTAAAGTTTCTTGCTGCCCAGACTACCTGTCCATTGATACCGTGCAGAGGTTTCGCATACGCTGCCTGTGCATCTCCCCAACGTACAAGGTCTCTGTGTCTGTCCGCCCATTCACCCGCCAGTTCACAACGTCTTTCATGTTTCAGATCAGCCAGTGTACATCCGTTTTTTGCAGGTAAGCCTGCACGTACTCTGATCATATTGATTTCCTGGTCTGCAGATTTCCCTTGCATCAGTGAAGCTTCTGCCTTGATCAGAATAACCTCAGCATAACGCATAATCGGAACGGCAAGGTCTGTACACGGATAATCTCCGTTGGCACTCACGTGACCACTTTTCAGCTCATATTTGAAGGCATCCATATATTTATTGAACTGATATCCGGTAAGGGAATTGGTAGAAGCGTATGTTCTTTCTTTTCCGTTAAAGGTAAATTTGTCTCCTATTTTAAGAATGGTAGCACTCCTTCTAAGATCTCCGGTTTCATATTCATCAAACAATTCCTTAGTCGGTTGGAAGTATCCCCATCCGTTATATTCTCCCCATCCTTTGTTTTCAAGCATTACTCCCGGAAGAATACTTCCCCAGGCTGTAAACTTTGTAGTTCCAGGGATTGACCAGATATATTCTGAGCTGTAGTTATTTTCGGATTTAAAAACATCTGCGAAATTACCTAATAAGGCTCTGTTTCCTTTAGTCATTACTTCATTAGCCCAGAATTCTGCATTCTTCCAGTCTTTCATAAACAGATATACTTTTGCTAACAATGCCCAAGCTGCCGCTTTATGAGGTCTTCCATAATCCTTTGCAGGAAGTTCTGCCTGTGTAGGTAATAATTCGGCAGCTCTTTTCAGGTCATTCACAATGTAAGTATAGTTTTCCATGACGTTAGCCGCTCTTGGAATCGGGTTGGTATCAGGGTCTTTTGAACGATCTATGATAGGAACTCCTGCTTTTTCATTTCCGTAAGAATAGGCCAGTTCAAAATACATTCTGCTGCTCATGAACAGAGCTTCTCCAAGATATTTATTTTTGGTAGCCTGCGAAGTCTGAATATTATCAACATTACGGATCACACGGTTGGCCACTCCAATCACATTGTATCTTTTGTTCCATTGGGTTTCAAGATCTCCTGCTGCGATATAATTGCTGCTGAAGTTTTTTGCATTATCTGCCTCACTTTTTGCTCTTCCCGTTACCATATCATCACTGGCATTGATAAACCAGAACAGCCCTCTTCCATAAAATTCACCATCAAATAATGGTTTATACATCGCATTTGCTCCGGTAATAAGGTCGTTTTCCGTTTTCCAGAAACTGGCTTCCGTAGGGGTTCCTTCCGGCTGAACATCCAGTTCTCCTGTACATGACAGAAGCATTACTGATATTCCTGATACTAACAATATTTTATTGAAAAATTTCATTTCTTTTACTTTTTGTTGGTTAAAAAATTATAATCCGATCTCCACTCCAAAGATGAATGAGCGTGCCTGAGGATATCTTCCGGTATCAACTCCGTAAGAGTTCATCCCTACTTCAGGATCAAATCCTGTATATTTCGTTATGGTAAACAGGTTGTTGGAAGTCAAATAAATTCTCACTTTGTTTACATCCAGTTTTCTGTACAATTCTTTCGGTAATGAATACCCGATGGTAAGGTTCTTCAGTCTTAAGTAAGATCCATCCTCCACATAGAAATCTGATACTTTGGAATAATTACCACTTGGATCACCATGTACCAGCCTTGGAATATCAGTATTCGTATTCTGAGGTGTCCATGCATTCAGGATATCTCTGTCCATATTGTAGTTCTGCCCTGTTCCACCCGGGTTCAAGGAAATAAACTTCATTCCGTTGAATATTTTATTTCCGTAAACCCCCTGGAAGAATAAGTTAAGATCAAAATTTTTCCAGGTCATGTTGTAAGAGAATCCGTAAGAAAACTTAGGGTATGGACTTCCAAGATTGACAAAGTCATTATTATTAAGTACTCCTGTATTTCCTTCTTTCTTCAGGAATTTGATATCTCCCGGTTTAGCATTGGGCTGGATAAGATTTCCGTTGGCATCTTTATAATTGTTGATTTCTTCCTGAGTCTGGAAAATTCCTCCCGTCTTATAACCATAGAAAGAATACAGAGGATCACCTACTTTCACACGGGTTGGTTTCAATACGCCTCTTACTCCATTATCATTGATAAAGATCTCATCCACATTGGCAAGCTGCTTCACCGTATTTTTTAGTTGACTCATTGTAGCTCCAACTGAGAAAGTAAAATCATCTGAAATCACCTTGTTATAATTGATTCCCAATTCGTATCCTTTATCCTGGAATAATCCCGCATTCACATACTGATTATTATACGTTGCTGTACTGGGTAAGCTTACATTAAAGATCTGATCTTTGGAATTTTTCACAAAGTAATCGAACTGTAAGGAAAGGCTGTTGTGAAGGAATGAAGCATCAACCCCGAAGTTGGTCTGTTCAGATTTCCCCCATTTCAGATCCGGATTCGGACGTGTGGTTGCATAATAAGCAATATTCTGAGAAGGATCCTGTCCGAAAATCACATTATTATCTCTGGTCATCAATGGATTCACAGCCTGTGGCGAAATTCCTCCAAGATTCCCCAGAATACCATAACTTCCTCTCAGTTTCAGACTTGAAAGCCATGAAATATCCTGCATAAAGTTTTCTTTCGAAACCACCCAGGCACCGGAAACTGCATAATAATTGGCAAATCTGTTTTGCTTCGCGACCAGTGAAGAACCATCACGTCTTCCCAATACACTTACGATATACTTTCCTGCATAATCATAGTTTACTCTCGCCAGATAAGAAACCAAAGATTGCTTGAATCTGTAACTCGAAACATCTTTATTGGTATCTGCAGCATTCTGAAGATGCTGGAAAACCTCAGCTTCACTTCTGAAGTCATACGATTTTGCCACAAAACCATCATCAATTGTTTTCTGGAACGTAAAACCTCCAAGGAAATCAAAATTATGTTTTCCTGCTGATATTTTATAAGTCAACAACTGTTCAGCAAGTGCTGTAGATGAATTATTGGATTGGTATTCTAAATTATTGGTATCAAAAATTTTCCCTACTTCCAGTACTCTGTACGTAAAGTTCTTTACATCTCCCAGTTTAAAAGTCTGTGAGAAATTGGAACGGAATTTTAAATCTTTTGCCAGTGTAATTTCAGCATAAGGGTTGATTAAAATCTCGTGGGTAGGGTTTCTGATGCTGATTCTTTTAAGATACGCCACCGGGTTGATCATATCTCCATATCCACCAGCCACATCAATGGGCAATCCTGAAAAAGCACCGCTGGAAGTATATACCGGAACATTGGGCGGATAGTACATGGCAGCAACCAAAGCTCCTGTATAGCCACTCTTAGTATCTGCTGTGTTTCCGTCAGAGTAATTATAGTACATATTTTCTCCGATCGTCAGCCAGTCTTTTACTTTATGTTCAGAATTGACTCTGAAATTGTATCGTTTTGCCTGTGTATTCAATAAAATCCCCTCAAGACTTCTGTGATTCATGCCCACAAAATATCTGGATTTTTCACTTCCTCCGCTTAGATTTACATTGTATTCCTGAATAGTTCCTGTTCTGAAAATTTCTTTCATCCAGTCTGTTCTGGTAATTCTTCCGTCCGGATATTGATTGGGATTAAAAGCCATGGGTAAACTTCCCAGCTTCCCGGCATTTTCATAGGCTTTGTACATCACGTCCTGGAATTCTGCTGCATTCAGGGATTCTTTCAGTCTCCATGCCTGGTTTACTCCGTATTTCACATCAAAATCTACCGTAAGATTTCCTTTTTTCCCTTTTTTAGTGGTAATAAGAATAACCCCTCCGGAAGATCTCGCTCCGTAAATAGCTGCAGAAGCATCTTTAAGCACAGAAATATCCTGAATATCATTGGGATTAATAGAAGGTGTTCCATTGAAAACTACTCCATCTACTACATACAGAGGAGTTTCACCATTGATCCCTCCCAAACCACGAATATTTACCTTAGGTGCTCCGTTAGGATCTCCACCTTCGTTCACTACAGTGACTCCGGGAGCTTTACCCTGAAGAACTTCTCCTACTCCGGACAAAGATCTGGAAGTAAGCTTATCCAGTGAAGCCTCCGAAACTGCTCCGGAAACTTTACTTTTTTTCTGTGTTCCGTATCCAACCACAACAATCTCGTCGATGGATTTTTCTTTTAAGCTGTCTTTTTTCTGAGCGAGGAACATCGGTGAAGCTGATATTGCACCAATAAGTAATACCCTTCCCGTTAAATACGTTACGGATACAGGGATTTTAAATACATTCATGATCTCCTTTTTGATTAGGTGCAAAATTAGAACAGCCTGCTCCCACCACTCATTAAGGTTTCCTTATGTTTTTATTAAGAAATTTTAGCTTTTTTAAGATACCCGCTACCACAAAAAGAAATTAAAAACCTGTATTTCAATAACATATGTAATTAAAAGTAATCATTCCTCAAATAATCCATGCATGATTGAGATTAAGTTTATTTTAAGTTTATCATCAATCTGGGATAATTGATCAAGAAATCATTAAAATTATTTCAGGAATAATAAATAACTGAGTTCATTTTTCTTTTTTTACATTTGCTGAAAATAGATTTTACTTTTGAATCCAGACCTTTAAAAACGTCTCACTGGTATCAGAAGAAAAATAAAAACATTAAAAATCATACGAATTCAATGACCATCATTATAACAGGAACCTCATCAGGAATCGGGTTTGCTTTAGCCGAATATTTTGGTAAAAAAGGACATAAAGTATACGGATTCAGCAGAAAGCATACAGAAAGCCAATACTTCAAATCCATACCTACAGATGTAACAGACAACACCGCTGTTCAGAATGCTGTTGCTGAGGTTTTAAAAACAGAAACTAAAATTGATGTTCTGATCAATAATGCCGGAATGGGAATGGTAGGAGCAGTGGAAGATTCTACGAAAGAAGATATTCTGAAATTGTTCAGCCTTAATCTTGCCGGACCTGTACAGATGATGAGTGCTGTTCTTCCGAATATGCGTGAGCACAAATTCGGGAAAATTATCAATGTTTCCAGTATCGGAAGTGAAATGGGGCTGCCTTTCCGTGGATTTTATTCGGCTTCCAAATCTGCATTGGATAAAGTAACGGAAGCAATGAGATATGAAGTCTACCCATGGAATATTGATGTATGTTCGCTGCATTTGGGAGATATTAAAACCAATATTGCAGACAATAGAGTGATTGCACAGGTTTCCCAGCCTTACAAAAATGTTTTTGACAAAGTGTATGCGCTGATGAATTCTCACGTGAATGATGGAACAGAACCTTTGGAAGTAGCAGAATACATTGAAAAACTTTTAGCAAAAAATAAATGGAAAGCACATTATTATTTTGGTAAATTCGGGCAGAAAATCGGGGTTCCTTTAAAATGGATTCTTCCGCAGGGAACTTATGAGAATTTGATGAAGAAATATAATAAACTGGATAAAAATTAGTTGATTGATAAGGCGCATTGTCATTCTTAATGGAATGAAATGCAGTGAAGAATCTTTTGTATTTTTATAGAGATTCCTCTTCATATTCAGAAGGATAAATTGAAATTACTTTTAAAAATATTTTTTGTACTGTTCTGCGTTTTCACACAAGCGCAGAAGAAGCAGTATTGGCTGATTGACACGGAAACTAAAGTCAGGAAAAAAGTAAAAGATTCTACTTCCGCAGTAAAGTTTCTGGACTCCTTAGCCCAAAGCAATTATTTTTTCACTCAACTGAAGGACGTAAAAGTAAAAGGGGACAGCACGGAAATTTTCTATGATAAAGGGAAAAATTTCAATGAAACTTATGTAAACCTTACGGATTCTCTTGTTCAGAAATTGAAAATTCAGAAAGATTTTTTCACTAAAAATTTAGACTCCACCAAGAAAAGTATCAACAAAACTTATATTGATGAAGGGTATTCTTTCAGCAGAATCAAATCTAAATACAAAGGGCAGAAAAACGGTTATCCAGTCGTAGAACTCGACATTAACAAGAATGATAAAAGAACGATCAACGGGTTTGTGGTAAAAGGATACGAAAAAGTTCCCAAAAGATTTATCAAAAACATGGAAAAGGAGTTCAAAGGCAAAAACTATGATGACAAAAATCTTTTAGCCATCAACAAAACCTTCCAGAGCCATCCTTTTCTGACCCTCGAACGGCAGCCACAAACTTTATTCACAAAAGATTCCACCAGCATTTATCTGTTTCTGGAAAAGAAAAAGACGAATACCTTCGATGGGGTAATTGGTTTTGGAAATGACAAAAGCTCAAAGTTTACCTTAAACGGAACCATGAATGTCAATTTCAGGAATATGTTCAATGGTTTTGAAACGGTCAATTTATACTGGCAGAGAAACCCGGATAAAGGGCAGAATTTCGATCTTCGGGTGGACATTCCGTACCTGTTCAAATCGAATATCGGGATGGATACGAAAGTAAATATCTACAGACAGGACTCAACATTTGCCAACGTAAAATTTCTTCCTGCCTTTTATTATCATATCAATAACCGAAATAAAATCGGTTTGAGAGCGACTCTGGAAACTTCTACTATTATTGACACCCTATACGTTCAGGGAAAAGACTACAACAAAAAAGGGATCGGGATATGGTATGAAATGACAGAACCCACGGATATTGACCTTTTCCTTTACAAAACAAGGATCAATGCCGGATATGATTTCTTAACAACCACCTATTCTAAAGATAATATTAAAGCCAATCAAAATCAGTTTTATTTCTTTGGTGAACATAATTATCATATTTCAGGAAATCATTTTCTGAACATTAAAGCGGAAGGTGCCATGATGGATTCCAAAATAGAGTTTTCCGCCAATGAATTATACCGTTTCGGAGGTTGGAATTCCATGCGGGGATTCAATGAAAACTCCCTCGCAGCCGACTTTTATTATTATGGAAGTCTGGAATACCGGTACCTGATTGGCAATCAGGCTTTCTTTGACGTCTTTGGACAATATGGTCAGCTCAATAATAAATCTTTAAATGTAAAACCTAAACTTTATAGTGTCGGACTCGGTTTCAATTTCTTTATTCCTATTGGTCTGATGAGTTTCCAGCTGTCTAATGGTAATGAGTTTGGAAATCCTTTTAAATTTAACGATATCAAAATTCACTGGGGAATTCTGAGTAGGTTTTAAAAAGAAGGAAGGAAAGAAGCTGGAATCTTGAAGATATTGAGACCACAGTTTCACCATCCTGTTTTATGTTGAACTTCAGGAACTTGTAGCGCAACAGCAACCTCCAAAATTCCCTCTCCCAGCCTCCTGCTTATATTAATATAATAAAGCAAAAGTCCCTATACAAAGGACATTTTTCATTTTACTTATTTATTAATTCTTATTGTTAAAAAATATTAAATCGTATTTTTATTTTAATACATCATTAAAGTACAGGTAACAGTACACTGCTAAATTTGCCTTCAAAAAAATGAAGAAAACTCTAGCCACTTTTGCCGTTTTTTTACTTCCTCTTTATTTTTCTGCTCAGGAAATCAATGTTTCAGGAAATGTAAAATCAGAAAACGGTTCTAGTGTTTCCGGTGTGAACATCACCGACAAAAACACAGGAAAGACTGCTACTACAGATGAAAATGGTAATTTCACTATTTCTGCAAACCCCAAAGATATTCTTGAATTTTTTGCTCCTGATTTTTCTGTTTATACCGTTGAGGTTTCTTCCAAAAAACAATATTCTGTTGTTTTAAAAAAGCCAAACGAAAAGCAGATTGAAGGCGTTGTGATTACCGCTTTAGGTATTGCCAAGAAAAAAGAAAAGATTGGTTATTCTACTCAGGAAGTGGGAACAAAACAATTTGAAACCATTACTACTCCAAGTATTGGAAATTTATTCTCCGGACAGGTAGCCGGGTTGAATGTTTCCAATCCGACAGGGATGCAACAGGCTCCGCAGTTTACGCTGAGAGGAAACTCTAATCTGGTTTTCGTCATTGATGGTGTGATTGTAGAAAAAGAGGTTTTCCAGAATTTAGATCCTAACAATATTGAAAATATTAACGTACTGAAAGGAGCTACCGCTTCTGCTCTATATGGTTCAAGAGGTCGTTACGGAGCTGTTTTAATCACAACAAAAAATGCTAAGAAGAAAGGATTCTCAGTAGAATTTTCTCAGAATACCATGATTACAGCAGGGTTTACCAACCTTCCAAAAACCCAGACTGAATATGGAAACGGTTCACATGGCAAATATGAATTCTGGGATGGAGCTGATGGCGGAGTGAATGACGGAGATATGATCTGGGGACCAAAATTTGTTCCCGGTTTACAAATTGCCCAATGGAATAGCCCGATCAGAGATAAAGTAACAGGACAAGTCGTTCCGTGGTATGGAGCAGTAACAGGAACTCAGTATGATGATAAATCAAGGTATGAAAGAGTTCCTATTGACTGGAAATACCATGATAACTTAAGTACTTTCTTAAAACCTGCAGTGATCAACAATAATAACTTCGCGATCAGCTATAGAAATAACAAAGATGTATACAGATTCTCCGGAAATTTCATGAATTATGATGACAGGGTTCCCAATTCTTATCTTCAGAAATACGGGATCAACTTCTCTTCTGAAAACCATTTAGGAGATAAATTAACCTTCGATACAAAATTCAACTTTAACCAGGCTTTTACTCCTAATATTCCCAACTACGATTATAACCCAAGCGGACACATGTACACCATCCTGATCTGGATGGGAGGTGATGTAGACGGAAAAGCATTGAAAAATCATATGTGGATTCCAGGAAAAGAAGGAAGAGCACAAGCCAACTGGAACTATGCGTGGTACAACAATCCATGGTTTGGAGCAGAATATTACAAGAATCAGAACAGAACCAATATTATCAATGCCCAGACAGGCTTAGAATATAAAGCTACACAGGATCTATCGGTAAAAGGGAAAATATCCCTTGTAGAAAACCATAGCAAAACGGAAATTCTGAGTCCTTATTCCTATTTCAATTATGATGCTCCAAGAAGTGGCGGCTATATTTTAAAAGATAATAAAACATGGAATCTCAACTACGATGTTCTGGCGACTTATAAGAAAAAAATATCTGAAAACTTTGATTTTACAATCAATGCAGGAGGTTCTGCTTTCTATTATAAAAATAACAATAATGAAAGGTCTACGGATGGATTAAAAATTCCTGAAGTGTACACATTCGAAAACTCTATCGGAGCGCTTAAAAATTATACCTATTTGAAGGAAAAGTTAATTTACAGTGCTTATTCAACAATTGATATCGGATTGTATAATGCTTTTTTCATCAATGTTTCTGGACGTAACGACTGGTCTTCCACACTACCAAAAGCCAACAGATCGTATTTCTACCCTTCTGCTTCCATCAGTGCTGTTATTTCCAACCTGGTAAAAATGCCGGAATCTATTAATATGTTGAAACTTTCTGCTTCATGGGCAAAAGTAGCGTATGACTTCCAGCCTTATTCCATCAGAAATTATTATCTGAACAATGAAGGAATCACATTCAATGGAAATCCTACTTATTATTATCCAATGACTTTGAACGTAGAAAACTCTTTGAAACCGGAACAGACAAAATCTTATGAATTAGGTTTAAGCGCAGGTTTTCTGAATAACAGAATTACTTTCGATGCTACTTATTTCAGAACATTGGATTATAATAATATTCTTCAGTTCCCTGCTGCTGAATCATCCGGTTTCACTTCACAATATGTAAACGGAAATGAGTATACCACAAAAGGATTTGAAGTTTCCCTTGGTTTAGTTCCGGTAAAAACAGCTGATTTTAGCTGGAAAACATTAATTAACTGGAGTACTTATGAACAAAAGCTGACTTCCATCTACGATAATATGCCGAACTACAAAAATATTAAGTTAGGCGAAAGAATGGATAGCTATTATGACTATACATGGCAAAAGTCTCCGGATGGAAAAGTAATTCTTGATGCTAATACAGGAATGCCGACAAGAGCCAATGCGCCCAGTAACTTAGGACATTTTAATCCGGACTGGACTTTCGGTTTCAACAACACATTCAAATATAAAAAATTTACTTTAAACATTGGAATTGACGGAAGCATCGGAGGTGTGATGAGATCGCAGGTAGTGGAAAAAATGTGGTGGGGAGGAAAACATCCTAATTCTGTAGCGTACAGAGATCTTGAGTATGCAAATCCGGGAACGTATTATTTTGTACCGGATGGAGTTAACTATAATCCGGCAACCGGGCTTTATACACCACATACAAAAGCAATCAGTTATCAGGACTGGGCACAGAATTATCCATACCGTGCGAGAGTAACACAGGATGAAAGTGAAGAGTTTGCTAACGTTTTCGACAGAACTTTCATTAAGCTGAGATCTGTAGTATTAGAATATGACTTCTCTTCATTACTCAACCCAAAAGGAATGGTAAAAGGTTTCACGGCCAATATTTCTGCCTACAACCTGGCAATGTGGAAAAAATCAAAGAACCTTTATTCTGATCCTGATTTCCAGACAAAAACGGAAAATGATATTCAGGACCCATCCAGCAGATGGTTTGGAATTGGTTTTAATCTTAAGTTTTAACTAAAAAGTACGTCAAGACAATGAAAAATAATATAAACAAAGTGAAAGGGCAAAATGGTAAAACGGCAAAATGGCTGATGAAATCTCTATTTGCAGCCGGGCTTCTGACATTGGCTTCATGTGAATCCAACCTTGATACCATCAATGAAAACCCTAATGACCAGGCCAGTATAGATCCTAAATATCTTTTGACTTATGTTGAAAAATACACTTTTCAGGTAAATGGAGATAATATGTATGCCTCCAGAATGATGATTGGTACTGATGGCGAGAATTCTTATCAGTATATGAAATGGAATGATACTTCTTTTGAAGTTTATACAAAAGGACTTCTGAACACCGGAAAAATGATGCAGGAAGCTGAAAAAAGGGGAAATAAAAATTATCTGGCTATCGGAAAGTTTTTGAGAGCCTATCATTTCTTCAATATCAGCTTAAAAGTAGGAAGCGCTCCTTATTCTGAGGCAGCAAAGGGTGAATCTGGAATTACCCAGCCTAAATATGATACACAGGAAGCTATCATGTCCGGAATTTTATCAGAATTAAAAGAAGCCAATGATCTTATTAATACCAACGAAAAAATTGAAGGTGACATTGTATACAACGGAGATGCTTTAAAGTGGAAAAAACTAATCAATTCATTCCGTCTGAAAATTCTGATCACTTTATCTAAAAAAAACACAGTAGGAAATTATAATATCGCTACAGAATTTGCTTCAATTGCAGGAAGCCAATCTCTCATGACCTCCATTGCGGATAACGGTGAACTTAAGTTTGCTGATGCTGCTGACAGCAGATACACGATGTTTAATAATAGTGGATATGGTTCGAGTTTGTACATGGCAGATTATTTTATTAATATGTTCAAAGACAGGCATGATCCACGTTTGTTCACGTTTGCAGCACAGACTACCGGAGCGAAAGAAGCAGGAAAAGCAATCACAGATTATACAGGATATAATGGTGGAAATCCTACTTCCCCATACTCTGATAATGCAGCACTGATCACTGCAAAAAATATTTCTAAAGTAAACGATCGTTTTTATAAAGACCCTACCAATGAACCTGCGTCTGTATTAAGTTATTCAGAACTTGAGTTTATTCTGGCTGAAGCTACGGCAAGAGGCTGGATTTCCGGATCTGCAAAAACACATTATGACAATGCCATCAAAGCAAGTTTCAATTTTTATCAAACGTATGTTAAAAATCCGGGACAATATTTCTCAGGCTTTGATGTAAATCAATATCTGACAACTCCTTTAGTTGTTTATAATAATGCTGATCCATTACAAACACAACTGGAGAAGATTATGGCTCAAAAATACATGACAATGTTCCATCAGGCACAGTGGACTTCTTACTTTGATTATTTAAGAACAGGCTTTCCAAATTATCCTTTAAAAGCAGGAGTTGCTGCTCCTTTCAGGTTCAGATATCCGCAGTCTGAGTATAATTACAACAGCAATAATTTAAAAGCTGCTTTAACGGCTCAGTATGGAGGAAATGATAATATCAA
Source organism: Chryseobacterium indologenes (assembly GCF_002025665.1). Classification (GTDB taxonomy): domain Bacteria; phylum Bacteroidota; class Bacteroidia; order Flavobacteriales; family Weeksellaceae; genus Chryseobacterium; species Chryseobacterium metallicongregator. The sequence goes on from NZ_CP018786.1 coordinate 4,707,614, forward strand.
TTCCAAACCTTGGTGGTTACAATAAAAAACTGATTAATTTTATATAAAACAAAGAAACCGCAGGAAAATCCTATTAACTTGCGGTTTCTTTCTTATTACGATTGAACATGAACAGAAGAGAATTTTTAGAGAAATCAAGTATTCTATTAGCGGGATTAGGAACTTCAGGGGTTCTACATCCTTCTATTTTAAAAGCTTTGGCCATTGATCCGGCTGCCCAGTCTACATTTTATGATGCAGAGCATGTGGTCATCCTGATGCAGGAGAACCGTTCATTTGATCATGCTTTTGGTGCTCTCAAAGGAGTAAGGGGCTTTTTGGATAAAAGAGCTTTTATAAAACAGGATGGGCATTCTGTTTTCTTTCAAAAAAATGATGAAGGAAAATATGCATCTCCCTCCCGTCTGGATTTAAGAAATACAAAATCTACCTGGATGAGCTCACTGCCACATTCATGGGCAGATCAACAAAAAGCTTTGAACAAAGGGAAATTTGACCAATGGCTTCAGGCAAAAGCTTCAGGTAATAAAGAGTATAAAAACATTCCGCTTACCTTAGGATATTACAACCGTGAAGACCTTCCGTTTTATTATCAGCTGGCAGATGCCTTCACTATATTCGATCAGTATTTCTGCTCATCGCTTACCGGAACTACTCCCAACAGATTGTTTCTTTGGTCCGGAACATTGAGAGAGGAGCAAAACGGAAAAGTAAAGGCCAATGTTGTCAATGAAAATATTGATTATGACAAAGCAAGACAGGCAAAATGGAAAAGTTTCCCGGAAATATTAGAACAACAAAACGTTTCCTGGAGAATTTATCAGAATGAAATCAGTCTTCCAAAAGGAATGTCCGGAGAGCAGGAAGCCTGGTTAAGTAATTTTACAGATAACCCGATTGAGTGGTTTTCAAAATTCAACGTTAAGTTTTCAAAAGGATATTATCAGAATATTCCCAATATCATTGCCTATCTGAAGAAGGAGATTGAAAAAAATCCTAATCAGAAAGAAAGACTTGAAGCCATGTTGGCGGAAGTACAGGAAGATCAGGTGAAATACCATCCTGATAATTATTCCAAACTTTCAAAAGAAGAAAGAAATCTTCATGAGAAAGCGTTTACAACCAATTCCAACGATCCTGATTACTGGAAACTGGAAATTGGAAAGGATGAAAACGGAGAAAGACTGGTTGTTCCGCAAGGTGATGTATTATTCCAGTTCCGCAAGGATGTGGAAGAGAAAAAACTTCCGTTAGTTTCCTGGCTGGTAGCGCCAGAACATTTCTCAGACCATCCGGGATCACCATGGTATGGAGCATGGTATATTTCTGAAGTTCTGAATATTCTGACCCAAGATCCTGAAACCTGGAAAAAAACCATCTTTATCATCAATTATGATGAGAATGACGGGTATTTTGACCACGTACTGCCTTTCGCTCCGCCAGTGAATCCAAGCCAGCCCGTAGATATGAACGGAAAAGAAGGGGTGGAATATGTAGATAAAACTCAGGAATATATGAGCAATCCTTCTTTGAAAAGCTATGAAAAAGTAGAAGGAACCGTTGGATTAGGCTACAGAGTGCCTATGATCATCGCATCGCCATGGACCAAAGGAGGATTTGTAAATTCCGAAGTATCGGATCACACTTCTGTACTGCAGTTTCTGGAGAAGTTTATCATGAAAAAATTCAAAAAGGATGTGCATGTTGACAATATCAGTGACTGGAGAAGAGCCATATGCGGAGATCTTACCTCTGCCTTCAACTCTTCCAGCGTGAAAGTTCCGAAAATGGATTATCTGAATCAAAAGGATTATGCTAAAACCATTAATGCCGCTAAAAATAAACCTGTTCCTCATCTGAAATGGTATTCCGAAAATGAACTTAAAGACAATTTGCTTGACATTCAGGAAAGAGGTCTGAAACCCTCCAATCCGCTGCCTTATCACTTTCATGTCAATTTAGAAGGAGATCATATAAAAATGACTAACCTGAAAGAAAATGGAGTTCCTTTGCTTGTTTATGACAGGACTCAATTTAACAGCAATAATTATCACTTTTCATATGCCCTATATTCCATGCAAAATTTATCCCATGCTGTACATTCCGGAATCTATGATTATGAAATTTTCGGTCCCAATGGCTTTTTCAGGAAATTCCAGGGAAGTAATTCACCGGAAATAGAGGTAATTTTAGAGAATATAACAGCTAAAAATCAAGTTGAGCTGACTATAAGAAGCAACAAAAAGAAAAATTTCTCCATCAATCTGGAAGATTTGTACACCAAAAATAAAAACACAATTTCTGTACATAAATCAGAAGAAAAGATAACTATTGATCTTAATAAATTTAAAGGGTGGTATGATTTGAAAATAACGTCAACTGAGCATCTGTGGCACTTTGCCGGACGTATAGAGACTGGAAAAGTGTCTGTTTCTGATCCGCATTGGGCATAAAAAATATTGATAAATAGGGATAAAAGCCTGTACAAATTTGTACAGGCTTTTTTTGACTTATTCCGTTAAAGCATCTTTTAAGTATAATGCATTACATACAGTAAATAATTATTAATATAAAAATTATAATATATTTTTCTCAAACTATTCCGAATTTTATTATATTCACTCTACTAATTATCAGCATCATGAAAAAACTAAATTTGACTATTGCAGCGTCTTTATTTGCATTGGCTCTATCCGGGAATCTGAGCGCGCAAGACCTTGCTACAGATAACCATACGGTTACCATTTCTATTCCCGAAGTTGCCTTGGTAGATATTGAACCAGCAGCAACCAAAAACATTACCCTTGGGTTTACAGCACCTACGGAAGCAGGAAATCCTATTCTTCCATCTGCAGCCAACACTACTTTATGGCTTAATTATTCTTCTATTAAATCTGTTGCAGACCCTACACGTAACGTAAGTGTAAAAATGAATGCCGTTATTCCTGGAGTTGATCTTCACGTAACTGCTGCTGCTCCTACAGGATCCGGAGCGGGAACACTGGGAACATCTGCAGGTCTGTTAACATTAACTTCTACTGACCAGAATATTGTTTTAGATATCGGAAGTGCTTATACCGGGAACGGGGCCAATAACGGCCACAATCTTACCTATGCACTTGCTGCAGGAAGTGGTCCTGGAGGTGTAGCAGCGTACGCAGATTTACAGGCAACAGCCACTGTTGCAGCTACCGTTACTTATACAATATCAGATAATTAGAATTTAACCAAAATTCTTTTCTACCTGTCAAAAACAAGAAGAAGCTGTTATTCAGTTTCTTCCTGGCTTTGTATTATTAATGATTTAACTCCAAACTTTATATCATGATAAAGCGTATCCTTCTTCTGATCACCCTGATTTTGCAGTTCAGCTTTTTACATGCCGGTATTGTGATTCTCAACGGGCTTACGCATTCTTATAAAATAGAAAACGGAAAGGTTTATAAAGGAAAAGTTGCAATTGAAAATACCAGCAGTACTCCTCAAAGTGTAAAATTATTTTTACAGGATTATACCTACCATGCGGACGGAACGATCAATTATACAGCATTACGTACCAATACACGCAGTAACGGCGAGTGGCTAAAGCTCAATACCAACCTTGTTACGCTTAAAGGTAAAGAAAAGACTGAAATATTCTATGAAATAACAGTCCCCAATCAGGCCATGGATCCCGGAAGCTATTGGAGTGTGATTATTGTAGAACCGGTAGAAGAGATAAAACCCAGCGACAACAAACCAGGAGTGAATATCACTTCTGTTATACGATATGCCATTCAGGTTATTACAGATTTTGAAACAGAAAAGGCCAAACCGGACCTTAAGTTTGAAAGTGTAAAGGTGGAAAAAATGGAGGGAAAAAAAACCGCAAAGGTAGCAATAGCCAATAACGGTAATCTTTACTGTAAGCCCACAGCCTCCATTGAAGTTTATAACCGCAAAACAGGTGAAAAGGTGGGTACTTATTCAAGTTTAACAATGGGACTGCTCCCAGGCACCTCCAAAACATTTTACATTGATATCAGCAAATTACCCCCTGCTCAATACAAAGCAGCGATCATAGCGACCGATGAAGAGGAGAATGCTTTTGCACTCAATGTGGAATTAGAAGTAAAAAATGATTAGAACTTGGACTTTATTTATTATCATAACATTATTCCCGGTATTTATTTTTTCTCAAGAGCAATCCAACCGATTGATCAGTAAAAAAGATAGTTTAATGCCGGGAATGTCTACTTCTATTCCCTTCACTTTAGAAAATAATTCAGCTGAAACCAAAACATATGACATTTCAGTTACCACATCAAGTCCGTCTATCAATCCTATTTTAGTAAAAGGAGAATTTCAGATTCCTCCTCATGAGACCTCGGTATACCTGGTTCCCTTACGGGTGGGAACAGAAACCGGACAGGGTACTTATTCTGTCATATTGAATATTACCGATCGTAATAATGGAATCTCTTTTACGAAAAACTCAAAAATCATCGTTTCCGGAAACAGAAATCTTTTGGTTACCCCATTGAATACTCCTGAATTCATAAGAGCCGGGGAAACCATCCGGGCTTCTTTCCTTATCAAAAATAATGGGAATGTAACCGAAAACATTGTATTGGAAAGCAAAAATGCAATCGTTGATCATGAGTCATCAATAGTGTTGGCCCCCAATGAATCAAAGATTGTCAATATTCATAAAGTAACAAGTCCTGAACTCTCTCAAAATGAATTTCAGAACCTAAACCTTTTCGTACATTCGAAGGGTAACCCTAAAGAAAATCAGGATGTCTATGTAAGTACTCAGGTGATATCAGCAAACCCCTCTGAAAAAGATATTTATCACAGACTTCCTGTTGCGCTCTCATTATCTTTCATCGGAATGCAGAATATGGGAGTGTATAACGATGGCTTTCAGGGGGAAATCTACGGTAAAGGAACACTTGATAAAGACAACAAAAACCAGATTGAGTTCAGAGCTGTCACTCACAATCCTGTAGATCTCAGCACATTCACCCAATATGAAGAATATTTTGTGAACTATAAACGGGATCAATTGTATATTCATCTTGGTGATAAATCGTATTCTTCATCTTATCTTACGGAGTTTGCAAGGTATGGTCGCGGAGCGGAGATCCGTTATGATTTTAATAAAGTAAGCTTTGGGGGTTTCTATAATCATCCAAGGTTTTTCAGAGATATCAAAGATGAATTTAATTTCTATTCCGCCTTTAAAATCAGAAAAGAGTCTGAAATTACTGTGGGATATCTTTACAAAACTCCGCGGCAGGGAGAAATCCGTTATACAGATGTCAGGCTAGACTCTGATGCTCATCTTCCTTATGCTAAAGGAAAATTTAAGGTTTCAAAAAATATAAACATTTCCGGAGAACTGGCCTACAGCACTACACAAAAAACAGATGGAACAGCTTATTTATTACAGACAGATGCTGTTTTTAAAAATTTGAACGCCAGCTTAATGTACATGAGAGCCAGTCCTGATTTTGCCGGATATTTTACCAATACAAATACCATCAATGGTAATATTTACTATAATGTCACCAAAAAGATCAGTGTATTTGCCAATTATATGCAGGATGCCAAAAATTTCCAAAGAGATACCCTTTTACTGGCAGCACCTTACAGAAAATATTTGCAATATGGAGTACAGTACAAATATCTGTCTACCGGTTTCGTCATGCTTACGAATGGGTATCAAACCTATAAAGATCGTTTAGAACCTAAACAGTTTGATTATTATGAACGTTACTTCAAGGTGAGTGTTAATCAGCAGGTAGGAATGTTTCAGGTAAATCTGGATGGGCAATTCGGTAAAACAGATAATTATCTGACAGGATTTAACGGTAATTCAAGTTTTTATTCTGCAAATCTTTCATTTCAAAAATTCAGAACAACCTTTAACATCTTCGGAAGTTATGCCATAAGCTCAAGGTATCAGCTTCAAAATCAGAAAAATCTTTATTACGGAGCAAGAATCTTCAGCCAGTTTTCTGATAAGACCAGCTTAAGCATCTTTTATCAGAACAATTATATGCCTGAAGAATATTTTAAAGACAGAAATCTGTTTGAACTTCTTTTTCATCAGCAGTTATTTCCAGGAAATGAACTTGACCTTTCGGGAAGATATTCATTGCAAAGAGGAGAAATTGGGAATAAAGATTTCATTTTCTCCATGCGTTATACATGGCGTCCCCATATTCCGGTACAAAAAACTGCGGAATATATTTCGCTGTCAGGAAATATCAGCAATTTAGGGATCAAAAAAACAGAAGGCATTAGATTAATGCTGGGAAGTTATCTGTCCATTACAGATAAAGAGGGGAATTATATATTTAAAAATGTTATTCCGGGGAATTATTTCCTTGAAATAGACCGTTCAACTACGGAAATTAATGATATTCCAACCCAAACTTTTCCTGCAGCCCTTTCTCTGATGAATAAGGATAATACGTTCAATTTTGGATTAACCACAGCTGCCAATGTTCAGGGACATATTCAGTTTCTGGATACGGGAGAGAAAGATCAGATAGATTTAGGACAAATACAAACGCTAAAAGGAAAGAAGAAAAGAGAAAGCATTATTGTGGAAGCCACCAATAATGATCAGACTTTTCGGAAGATATGTTATATCGGAGAAGATTTTGATTTCACTTATCTCCGCCCGGGAGACTGGACCGTTAAAGTGTACCGTAACGGATTGGATAAGCGCTATAAAATTTCGACAGATAAATTTCTTTTTACTTTAAAACCTTTAGAAACAAAGAAATTAAGCATCAATGTTGTCAAGCAGCAGATAGAGATCAAATACCAACAGGAATCCTTGAAAGTAGGATATAATGAAATAAAAAAGAAGAGATGATTCTGATCCGTTCCATAGTATTAATAGCATCGGTTATGATATCCGGTTCAATCTATTCCCAAACCTCGGCGAGTACTACTGTCAGCTTAACATTGCCGGTGGTAACGTTAATGGATATTGAACCAACAGGAAGTATTACGTTAAATTTTACACCTCCTACTGAAGCTGGAAATGCCCTGGGAGCTCCCACTCCCAATACATCAAAATGGGTCAATTATACTTCCGCCATTACTTCCGGAGGTCTTACCAGAAGAATTACGGCCTCAGTAAATAAACTTATCGCAGGCGTCAATATAAGAATTCAGGCAGCAGCAGCTTCCGGAGCTGGAGGCGGAACACGGGGAACATCTTCAGGACAGGTTATTCTCACCACAACTCCCACAACTATTATAAGCGGTATCGGAGGAGCATATACCGGAAATGGAGCTAATAACGGCCACGCCCTTACCATTTCATTGGCTACAAATACGTATGCCAATTTACAGGCACAGGCCAATACAGCAATTGTCATCACTTATACCATCACAGAATAAAATTAGAAAATGAAAGTCAGAAGTCCTTTTCTCAAAGAACAGTTCTTAAAAAGATATCTATACATTATTGCTTTAATAATGGGAAGTTTTCTTGAAGGGCAAACCATAAATATTGCCGGAACCAGCTGGACAGCCAGCGTACCTACTATTACAGAAGCTGGAAATAACTATACCGGAACTTATGACAATCCCAGCCTGTTAACATTATCAGGTTTTTTACCAGGGTCTTTTCTAAATTTACTAGGCAGCTCCGGAGCAAAAATCAGTATGCAACATGTTCCAACTTCCTGGAACAGTTCTCTGAAACTTTATGCAAAAAGGAGTGGAGGAACAGCAACAATCAATGGTCTTTGTGTACTGTGTACAGCAACTATTAACGGAGGCCTTAGTTATATTGAAATACCACAAGCCTCGGCAGTAACACTTTCAACAATTACCTTTAGTGGTGTTTTAGGGGTTAGCAACAGTGTAAATTACTCTGCTATTAGTGTACAATTGGAAATAGGTGGAGTTTCTGTGACAATTCCTGCTGCAGCTTATAGTACACAAGTCGTTTTTACCATAGGAGCAAACTAAACATTTAATTAAGAAAACTTGCGATGTGATCAATATAAGAACCGTTTCTTTATAGAAGCGGTTTTTTATTTCTTTTGACTTAAAATAAGGTGAATTTTGAGGGATTAAATCTCCTTTATATACCTGAATTAACATTCAAATACAATAAGCGATTTATGAGCTTAAAATGATAGAGGGCTTAATTTCCGGGTACGGGGTTCGAGTTACAGAGATTAGACGTCAGAGTTGCAAATGTGAGAATACATCTTTATTCTAATTTTGTCATTCCCTAAGAATCAAGGTTGATGTATGAGAGGTTTAAAGGAAGTAAGATGGCAGGATAATGTCTAAGTTTTTTAGCAGAGCTGAGTCGAAGCATCTTAATTAAGAAAAAATTATATTTCTGTTATTTTAATTCTACCGAAGAACTTTGTTTAGACTCCTACGGAGTGACAGGATTTGGCTGGAATAAAGAATAGTATTGAAGGTAAAGACCAATTGTTAGTTAAAGAATAGAAAAAAGAGGGCTGGAAGCAGGAAGCTTGAAGCTGGAGGCATAAAGACAACGGAGATTAGTCATAGTGACTTATTATCTATTACTCATTACTCATTACTTATGTGTCTGTTGGTGTAGGTATACAACAAAAAAAACCTTTATCGTAAAGATAAAGGTTTTTTAAAAATAAAATAAAAACTGGCGGCGGCCTACTCTCCCGCGTTAGCAGTACCATCGGCGCTGGTGGGCTTAACTTCTGTGTTCGGAATGGGAACAGGTGAGCCCCACCGCTAAAACCACCCTAAAGGTTGTATATAGCTTTAAGCATTAGGACTGAAGCCTGAAGCTTATTGCGTTTTTAAGCGATAAAAACTTTCACAAAGACAAAACCTTCACTGCGCATAAAGCACTTGGTTTATTAGTAACCATAGACTATAAATCTACGGGTAATTAGTACTACTTGGCTATGACATTACTGTCTTTACACCTATAGCCTATCAACGTCGTCATCTACAACGACCCTTAAAAGATGTCTCATCTTGAGGCGAGTTTCGCACTTATATGCTTTCAGTGCTTATCTCTTCCAAACGTAGCTACTCAGCGGTGCACCTGGCGGTACAACTGATACACCAGAGGTTTGTTCAATTCGGTCCTCTCGTACTAGAATCAAGCCCTCTCAAACATCTAACGCCCGCAATAGATAGAGACCGAACTGTCTCACGACGTTCTGAACCCAGCTCGCGTGCCACTTTAATGGGCGAACAGCCCAACCCTTGGGACCTTCTCCAGCCCCAGGATGTGACGAGCCGACATCGAGGTGCCGAACCTCCCCGTCGATGTGAGCTCTTGGGGGAGACTAGCCTGTTATCCCCGGAGTACCTTTTATCCTATGAGCGATGGCCCTTCCATACGGAACCACCGGATCACTATGTCCTGCTTTCGCACCTGATCGACTTGTAGGTCTCACAGTCAAGCACCCTTATGCCATTACACTCTACGCACGGTTACCAAGCGTGCTGAGGGTACCTTTGAAAGCCTCCGTTACTCTTTTGGAGGCGACCACCCCAGTCAAACTACCCACCACGCAATGTCCTTCTAAAAGAAGTTAGGCTCCAAGTAAGTAAAGGGTGGTATTTCAACGTTGGCTCCACAAACACTAGCGTGCCTGCTTCAAAGCCTCCCACCTATCCTACACATTACTTACTCAAAGTCAATACGAAGTTATAGTAAAGGTTCACAGGGTCTTTTCGTCCCATTGCGGGTAATCGGCATCTTCACCGATACTACAATTTCACCGAGCTCGTGGCTGAGACAGTGCCCAGATCGTTACACCATTCGTGCAGGTCGGAACTTACCCGACAAGGAATTTCGCTACCTTAGGACCGTTATAGTTACGGCCGCCGTTTACTGGGGCTTCAGTTAATGCCTTCGATTTAACTCTAAGCACCTTCCTTAACCTTCCAGCACCGGGCAGGTGTCAGACCCTATACAGCATCTTTCGATTTAGCAGAGTCCTGTGTTTTTGATAAACAGTCGCCTGGGCCTCTTCACTGCGGCCAACATTGCTGTTGGCGTCTCTTCTTCCGAAGTTACGAGACTATTTTGCCTAGTTCCTTAGCCACGACTCACTCGAGCACCTTAGGATTCTCTCCTCGACCACCTGTGTCGGTTTTGGTACGGGTTGCTTCACTTCGGCTTTTCTTGGATCAGATTACACTACAGCAGCTTCGCCCGAAGGCTAGGCCTTGACTATTCCGTCAGTCTCCAGCAGCTACATCCAACCGTCCCCTTTATTCGTGAGCAAGTATGGGAATATTAACCCATTGTCCATCCACTACCCCTTTCGGGTTCGCGTTAGGTCCCGACTAACCCTCAGCTGATTAGCATGGCTGAGGAAGCCTTGGTCTTTCGGTGAGCAGGTTTCTCGCCTGCTTTATCGTTACTTATGCCTACATTTTCTTTTCTATCCGCTCCACAATACCTCACAGTACTGCTTCGGCGCAAATAGAATGCTCTCCTACCAGATGTATCTAAAATACAAATCCATAGCTTCGGTAATATGTTTATGCCCGATTATTATCCATGCCGGACCGCTCGACTAGTGAGCTGTTACGCACTCTTTAAATGAATGGCTGCTTCCAAGCCAACATCCTAGCTGTCAATGCAGTCCAACCGCGTTGTTTCAACTTAACATATATTTTGGGACCTTAGCTGTTGGTCTGGGTTCTTTCCCTCTCGGACATGGACCTTAGCACCCATGCCCTCACTGCCGTAGAACATTTATTAGCATTCGGAGTTTGTCAGGAATTGGTAGGCGATGAAACCCCCGCATCCAATCAGTAGCTCTACCTCTAATAAACTTATATACGACGCTGCACCTAAATGCATTTCGGAGAGTACGAGCTATCTCCCAGTTTGATTGGCCTTTCACCCCTACCCACAGGTCATCCGAAGACTTTTCAACGTCAACCGGTTCGGTCCTCCACTCTGTGTTACCAGAGCTTCAACCTGCCCATGGGTAGATCACAAGGTTTCGCGTCTAATCCTACTAACTATGCGCCCTATTCAGACTCGCTTTCGCTCCGGCTCCGGTACTTAATACCTTAACCTCGCTAGTAAAATTAACTCGTAGGCTCATTATGCAAAAGGCACGCCGTCACAGCTGTATGCTGCTCCGACCGCTTGTAGGCGTACGGTTTCAGGTTCTATTTCACCCTTCTATTCGAAGTGCTTTTCACCTTTCCTTCACAGTACTTGTTCACTATCGGTCTTTCAGGAGTATTTAGCCTTGGAGGATGGTCCCCCCATATTCAGACAGGATTTCACGTGTCCCGCCCTACTCATTTATCATCTTAATATGCCTTTCATATACGGGGCTATCACCCTCTACGGCTGTTCTTTCCAGAACATTCTATTAAACATAAAAAGACTTTTGGGCTAATCCGCTTTCGCTCGCCACTACTTACGGAATCTCTTCGATTTCTTTTCCTCCGGGTACTTAGATGTTTCAGTTCTCCGGGTTTGCTCCTCTTACGAGGTGACATGTCTTCAACATGCCGGGTTGCCCCATTCGGATATCTGCGGATCAATTCGTGTGTGCCAATCCCCGCAGCTTTTCGCAGCTTACCACGTCCTTCGTCGCCTCTGAAAGCCTAGGCATCCGCCATACGCCCTTAACGATTTCTTTCCTATTGGTTACTCAAGCGCTTTATGCGCTCGGTTTTCTCTTTGTGATGTCTTTACCGTTAATGTCAATGATCTTAATTTCTTTCTTTCAAACTGATGAACAAATGTTGTTTTTGGCTCCATTCGTAACTTTTAAATCAGTCGTCCAAAACTGTGGAGAATAAGGGAGTCGAACCCTTGACCTCCTGCGTGCAAGGCAGGCGCTCTAGCCAGCTGAGCTAATTCCCCCTCTAGTTGCTGCTAGCTTTTGGCTTGTTGCTTTTGGCTTAATGCCTCTAGCTATAAGCTATTTGCTATCCGCTTTAATTAGTAGTCTCGGGCAGGCTCGAACTGCCGACCTCTACATTATCAGTGTAGCGCTCTAACCAGCTGAGCTACGAGACTTTTTATGAGTAATGGGTGATGAGTAATAAGTAATACTTTTCCTCTTCTTCATTTCTCAATCTCTTCCCTATACTAATTTCTAGTGGGTTTTGTATTTTTATATATCAACCAAACAAAAAACTAAAGCTATACTTTAAGTAAGTATAATGTATCTTACGATACTGATTTTGTTTAACGTCTTAAGACGCTCTAAAATGAGATGTTCCAGCCGCACCTTCCGGTACGGCTACCTTGTTACGACTTAGCCCTAGTTACCTGTTTTACCCTAGGCAGCTCCTGTTACGGTCACCGACTTCAGGTACCCCAGACTTCCATGGCTTGACGGGCGGTGTGTACAAGGCCCGGGAACGTATTCACCGCGCCATGGCTGATGCGCGATTACTAGCGATTCCAGCTTCATAGAGTCGAGTTGCAGACTCCAATCCGAACTGAGACCGGCTTTCGAGATTTGCATCACTTCGCAGTGTAGCTGCCCTCTGTACCGGCCATTGTATTACGTGTGTGGCCCAAGGCGTAAGGGCCGTGATGATTTGACGTCATCCCCACCTTCCTCTCTACTTGCGTAGGCAGTCTCACTAGAGTCCCCAACTTAATGATGGCAACTAGTGACAGGGGTTGCGCTCGTTGCAGGACTTAACCTAACACCTCACGGCACGAGCTGACGACAACCATGCAGCACCTTGAAAAATGTCCGAAGAAAAGTCTATTTCTAAACCTGTCATTTCCCATTTAAGCCTTGGTAAGGTTCCTCGCGTATCATCGAATTAAACCACATAATCCACCGCTTGTGCGGGCCCCCGTCAATTCCTTTGAGTTTCAAACTTGCGTTCGTACTCCCCAGGTGGCTAACTTATCACTTTCGCTTAGTCTCTGAAGCTTGCGCTCCAAAAACGAGTTAGCATCGTTTACGGCGTGGACTACCAGGGTATCTAATCCTGTTCGCTCCCCACGCTTTCGTCCATCAGCGTCAGTTGTTGCTTAGTAACCTGCCTTCGCAATTGGTGTTCTAAGTAATATCTATGCATTTCACCGCTACACTACTTATTCCAGCTACTTCAACAACACTCAAGACTTGCAGTATCAATGGCAGTTTCACAGTTAAGCTGTGAGATTTCACCACTGACTTACAAATCCGCCTACGGACCCTTTAAACCCAATAAATCCGGATAACGCTTGCACCCTCCGTATTACCGCGGCTGCTGGCACGGAGTTAGCCGGTGCTTATTCGTATAGTACCTTCAGCTAGATACACGTATCTAGGTTTATCCCTATACAAAAGAAGTTTACAACCCATAGGGCCGTCGTCCTTCACGCGGGATGGCTGGATCAGGCTCTCACCCATTGTCCAATATTCCTCACTGCTGCCTCCCGTAGGAGTCTGGTCCGTGTCTCAGTACCAGTGTGGGGGATCACCCTCTCAGGCCCCCTAAAGATCGTAGACTTGGTGAGCCGTTACCTCACCAACTATCTAATCTTGCGCGTGCCCATCTCTATCCACCGGAGTTTTCAATATTAAATGATGCCATTCAATATATTATGGGGTATTAATCTTCCTTTCGAAAGGCTATCCCCCTGATAAAGGCAGGTTGCACACGTGTTCCGCACCCGTACGCCGCTCTCAAGATTCCGAAGAATCTCTACCGCTCGGCTTGCATGTGTTAGGCCTCCCGCTAGCGTTCATCCTGAGCCAGGATCAAACTCTCCATTGTATGTTTGTCTGACTCACTCAAAGTTTTTAACGCTTTAGTTTTTCCTTACTTGGTTGTTATATTGTATGTCAATGATCTTTATATCTTTCGCTTTTTAACGCAGCAATCTTTCTGTCAGTGTTGCTCCGTATTTGCGAGTGCAAAAGTAAAACTTTATTTTTAATTGACCAAATGTTTTTGAAGAAAATTTTAAAGTTTTTTAAGTAACCTTAATCCTTCCAAAACCCTCAATCCATCTACTCCTGCGCTCCCTCTAATTGGGACTGCAAAGATAATAACTATTTTTTAACTGACAACTTTTTTGTAAAAAAAAATTAAAGTTTTTTTCGTCCTTATCTTATGAAGTAGTTTATGTTTCTGCCTTTCTAAAGGCGCTTCTGCGCTACTGAATGTATTTCGTTTTTCAGTGGGGCAAAGATAGAAACTTCCCATACACTACGCAACTTTATTTAACTTAAATTTTACCGTTTCGTAATATTCAGCTCTAAACGACTGGAAGGCAGGGAGAAAAATTTTAAATAAATAGCTCTTATATTAAGTGTATTTGAAGTTCAATCCGAAATAAGGTAACTATAATGGAGTTTTATGGATTATTCTCTTTATATATTACGCTCAAAAATTCAGCATAGGATTTCTCCAGGCCAATAATATCTCCGGATTTCAGATTCAAACCTCCTACTCCTGAGTTATCTGGTTTTACTTTTAGAGAAGAAACCTGAAAATAGAGGTTATCATCATTAGCTTTTGGCTGAACTTTCACCGTAGAACCTAAAAGCTTTTTGGTTGAGATGGTATAGATTTCCCCCGGAACAACTTTTAATTTCAAAAATGATCTGGGAGAGATGGTATAGTCTTTACGGTTAATACTTATCTTTTGATCTTTTTCAGAAGAGGCAAATATATACATCTCACCATGTTCAGCCGTTAATTTTTCTTTGGGTGTATAATATAAAGCGATTTTATAATTGGCAGCATTGAATGCCTGAGGTGTACCATCAACATTTTCGAAAGGTTTTAATTCGAATGTATTGGCACCAATCTCTTTTGCTTTTTTATATACCAAGGAAAATACGAGTGCATCATCTTTTGAAAAACCCTGTACTTCTACTTCTCCTAAATAAATAGCATCTGTAGTAGCAGCTTCTTTTCTTAATAAGAATTTATCTGAGTTGTCATTTGTTTTTTCAACTCTGGTCATATAAACATTTTGTGCATTCCACAGCTGGATACATAACACTGAAAAGAGGATTGCAATATTCTTCATATATATAGTATTAGTGTGAAAGGATCTCAACACATTCTTCAAGGCTGTTTTCCCAATGTTTGGGTTCTATTTTGTAAACTTCCTCTATTTTGTCCAAAGACATGGTACTTCTTACAGGTCTTTTGGCTGGAGTTGGGTACTGTTCGGTTGTTAATGGATTTAATTGTATTGATGACTTTGAAAATTCTGCAATTTTTTTCGCAAATTCAAACCAGGTTGTCTCCGGATAGTTTGAGAAGTGGAAAATTCCATAGGTTTTCTGCGGTGCTTCAATAATCCTCATAATAGCTTCTGCCAAATCATTTGCGTTAGTAGGCTGGCCAAACTGATCAGCAACGATTCCCAGCTCTTCTTTTTGAGAGAAAAGGTTTAACATTGTTTTCACAAAGTTCTTATTAAATTCAGAATATAGCCATGAAGTTCTTAGAATGATTGTTTTTGGATTGATTTCCAGAGCAAGTTCTTCTCCTTCTCTTTTTGATGCTCCATATACTCCAATCGGGTTTGTAAAGTCATCTTCAGAGTAAGGAAGGTTTGTGGTACCATCAAAAACATAATCTGTAGAAACATGGATCAGAACAGATTTATAATCTGCACATGCCTGAGCAAGATGAGCTACTCCATCAGCATTTACGGCAAAGGCTTTTTCTTTTTCCTTTTCCGCCAGATCAACTGCGGTGTAAGCGGAGGCATTGATACAATAATCAGGTTTGTTATCATAAAAGAAATCATTCACCTGCTCATCATTGGTAACATCTAAAGTGGATGAGTCTGTAAATAAGAATTCATATAGATGTTCAAAATCCGGGGCGATCTTTTTTATGCAGTTTCCTAATTGTCCGTTACTCCCTATTACTGCTATTTTTTTCATTTGTTTATTATTAATTTTTAAATTGGAACCTTCAATAAGAAATGGGGTTAAGAGTTCTTGGCATTCTGAGATCTTAAGAACTTCACTCTTGACTGGAAGTCTTTTTGGATAAGATCTACATAAAATTTATCAAAGATTTCTTTGATATCTTCGGGATGAACTTCAGATTTTCTTGTTTTGACATTAAAATAAATAACGGTTACCCAAAGTACAGCATGAATCGTTTTTTCATCAAGGCTTTTCATCAGAATTTCGACTTTTGCCGTTCTATCCTGTACATCGATGGTCTTGCTGCTGATTACTACCTGTGTATTATATCTTACTTCTTTCAGATAAGCTATTTCATTTTGAATAGCAATCCAGGTGCAGCCGGTTTGTTTGGTATATTCTTCATAGGTAAATCCATAAAATGTTTCTACATGATCTTCTCGGGCATTGAACATATACTCAAGGTATTTTACATTATTCAAATGTCCGATTGGATCACAGTCACTAAACCTAACTTTGACCGTAGTTGATACTTCTTTTTCCATTCCGCAAAAATAAAAAAACCACCTCTAAAAGAGGTGGTTAGTTTTATAAATCTTTGTTAATTTGCTGAAATTATTGAATTCCTAGTTCTTTCTTCACAGCTGCAGTTGCGTCTGGTCCTGCTTTATAAAGGAATGCTGTTGAGTTTGCATCCATAATATAATCGTATCCGCTAGCTTTAGCTACTTTTTCTACTGCATCGTTTAGCTTTTTCTCAATAGGAGCGAAAGCTAAGTCTTGCTTAGACTGAAGATCTTTTTGAGCTTTTTCCTGCATTTGCTGGATTTCTTCAGCTAATTTTTTCATTTCTGCTTCTCTAGCGTTGTTTTCGTCAGCTGTTTTCTTAGGAGCTTCAGTTTGATATTGCTGATATTTAGTTTGAGCTGCGTCAGCTTTTTTCTTAATCTCAGCTTGTTTAGTATCTAAGAATGTTTTAAGATCAGCATCTGCTTTCTTTTTCTCCGGCATTGCGTTAAGAACTCCCATTACATCTAAAGTAGCAATTTTTTGAGCTTTTGCCATACCTACAGATACAACCATCATTACTGCTGCAAATAATACACTTAATTTTTTCATAACTGGTAAATAAATAATTTAATTTGTTTTTAGATTTTAAAATATAGCAAAAGTTAATTCTCTGATTATTTTTTGCCTTTGCTATTTGTTTTTTCCTTCTTGTCTGTCCCTTTTAGTAGAATAGACAATACTTTTTCGGTGTAATCATATTTTGACTGAAGGAAAATAACACTAATGTTATTGCTTTTATCAAGAACTATGCCCAAGCCATTTTTTTCGGACATTGTTTTGATGGCTCCCCAAATCTGATCCTGAAAAGGCTGAACAAGATTTGTTCTCAGTTTTGTAATTTCACCGTTAGCTCCAAAACGTAAGCTTGTTGTTGTTTTAATATTTTTATCAAGATCGGTAACTTCTTTTTCTCTAAGTTTAAGCTGGTCACCTATCAATAAAACTTTCTCACTTTCAAAAGCAGCTTTTTTCCTTTCATATTCAGACTGAAGACTTTGAAGTTCAGATTCCCAGGTATCGATCTGAGAATTCAACCTAGCTTCAGCTTCTTTATACTGAGGTAATTTATTTAAAATTTCATTAGTATCTACTACTCCTATTTTTTGGGCATTGTTCAACCCGAAAAGCAAGAGTAATGCGAACGTGAAAATTATTTTAAAGTGCTTCATATTTGTAATTATAATGTTTGGTTCATCAAGAAGTGGTTTCTCCATCCAGACTTATCACCAGAAATAGTCTTATCAAGACCTAATGCGAAGTCGAATCCGATCAATCCAAATGCTCCCATATAAACTCTTACACCAATCCCGACAGATCTTTTCAACTGGAATGGGCTGTAAGAACTCCATGAATTCCATACGTTACCACCTTCCGCGAATGTCAAAGCGTAGATTTTCGCAGTCTGGCTCATTGAGATCGGGTATCTTAATTCTAAAGTAAATCTGTTATAGATTGTACCTCCTCCTTTCTGTGTAATATCTTCTGCCTGACCTCCTTCTGTGGTAGCATTTTCATAACCTCTTAAAGGAATCAATTCTCTACCGTCATATCGACCTCCGAAAAGACCTGTTCCTCCCATATAGAATCTTTCGAATGGCGGAGCACCCAATTGGCTGTTATATCCATCCATGAATCCCATTTCTGCAGAAGATCTCAAGACCAATTTTCCAATGATTTCATTGTAGACATCTGCTTTAAACTTGATTTTATAGAATTCCATCCACTTATATTTGTCAATAGCTGACATTGTAGAGTAATCCTTTTTCTTAAACAATGAATATGGAGGAGTCAGTTTTGCTGAAAGCTCGATATTGGATCCAGTTGTTGGGAAAATCGGGTCAATACCTGCAGAGTTTCTGCTCAGTCCTAAGTTGACACTGAAGTTATTGGCAGTACCATTATTTTCAGTGGAATCTCCAAACTGGAATGGATAGTTTTTGAAGTCATACTTCTGGAACTGTAACCCAGTATAAAGAGAGAAATAGTCATCCGGCCAGTTCAATAGTCTGTTCAGACCTACTGAAGCAGAGAAGATGTTCAATTTCTGAGCGTCTCCATATTGATCTGTATATCTTACTCTTGAGTTGTTCAAACTTACAGAAAGAGCTGTTGGTCTTGTACCAAATAGCCAAGGTTCTGTGAATGATACTCCATAGTTCTGGAAGTACTGTCCTGCCTGCACCTGAACCGAGAACGTTTGTCCGTCTCCCTGAGGTACTGGTTTGAAATCTTTAAACTTAAGGAAATTCTTTAATGAGAAGTTATTAAATGTCAATCCTAAAGTACCGATGAAGCTATTACCACCGTAACCTGCCTGTAACTGAACCTGAGAAGATCCTTTTTCTACAAGTTTCCAGTTGATATCTACGGTATTATCCACCTGGTTTGGCTGGATATCCTGTCCGATTTGCTGAGGGTCAAAGAATGACATTCCTGCTAAATCGAAATAGGTTCTCTTAATTTCTGTTTTCTTGAATAGCTCTCCTGGTTTTGTTCTTAGTGCTCTAAGAATTACGTGGTCATGGGTTGTTGTATTCCCCTGCCATGTTACTTTATTCCAGGTAGCCTGCTCTCCTTCATTAATTCTTACTTCAAGGTTTACGGCATCTCCTGTTACTGATTTTTCAACAGGTGTTACGTTGGAGAAAAGGTAACCATTGTTCATATAAACAGATTTAATATCTGAATCATCCTCTTTACCTCCGTCTTCACCAACTTTTTTGTTGAAACCTACAGCATCGTAAATATCACCTTTCTTATATCCTAATAATCTCTGTAAGTATTCTGTAGAGTATACAGTATTACCCGTGAATGTAACATCCCCAATATAATATTTTTTACCCTCGCTAAGTTTTACATTGATTTCGTAGTTATTTCTTTTGTTTCTCCATACTGAATCTGAAACAATTTTAGCGTCTCTGTATCCAAGGGAATTATAATAACTGATAAGACTTTGCTTGTCTTCCTGATATTTATCTTCAATGAATTTTGAGGACTTCAATATTCCACCAATACCGAAACGTTTTTGCTTAGTTTCTTTGAAAGCTTTATTTCTAAGTTTTCTATCGGTTACATTCTCGTTTCCTTCAAATTCAATATGATCAATTTTGATTCTTTTACCTTTATCTACATTGATTGTCCAGTCTACCAAAGAAGGATCACCTGCATTTACTTTATCCTGAATAGTGATTTTAGCATCTGCAAAACCTTTTTTGATATAGTCTTTAGGGACATGGGTTTTAAGGCTTGAAACTAAGTTCTGAGTAATCTTAGTTCCTGGTTTAAGGTTGTTATCCTTTGCCAGTTTTTCACTTTTAGATTTACCGATTCCTTTTCCTGCAAATTTCACTTCTCCAAGTTCTTTCAGATCCTGCAGATGAAATTTCAGGACAATCGTTTGTCCTTCAATACTTTGAACATAAACTTCCACTTCAGAAAAAGATTGGGTATCCCAAAGCTTTTTTACAGCATTGCTGATTTTCTGTCCCGGAATGTCTACACTTTCTCCTTTTGTAAGGCCCGTAAATCTTAAGATCTGAGCTGGTGTATATTTTTTCACCCCATCTACAACGATGTCTTTAAGTGTATAAGTTCCTGCCTCATTTTCTGCATGTACAGCATTATTTACTTTTGTGCTGTCTTGTGGAGTTACTTGTCCATAAAAATGTGCAGAAGCAGCAAACATAATGATGGGTAATAGTCTAAACTTCATTTTATCGAGTCTTTCTTTTCTTAAAATTTTATTGGCCTTTTACCTGTTCACCGGTTAAACCATATCTTCTTTCCTTGTTTTGATAATCAACAATACATTGGAAGAAAATATCTTTGGTGAAATCCGGCCACAGCACATTTAAAAACTGTAATTCTGCATAAGCAATCTGCCAAAGCAGGAAGTTGCTTATCCTTATTTCGCCGCTGGTTCTGATCAGTAAATCTACAGGAGGAAAATCTTTTGTATATAGATAGTTTTCGAATAAACTTTCGTTTATATTTTCTATCTCTACTTTTCCTTCTTTTACATCAGAACTTATATTTTTTACGGCTTCCAGTATTTCATTTTGTGAGCCATAGCTAATAGCCAATACAAGGTTTCCTTTTGTGTTTTCTTTTGTAAGCTCTACCACACGTTCCAACTGCTCTTTTACTAATGTAGGCAGTTTCTCAAGATTCCCTATAACATGCATTCTCAATCCTTTGCTGAAGATCTCTTCTGCTTCCAGCAGTAAGGTCTCTACTAACAGATTCATAAGGGTATTCACTTCTTCACTTGGACGATTCCAATTTTCTGAAGAAAATGTATACAGTGTTAAATAAGGGATATTAATCTCATTACATGCATTAATAGCATTTCTTACTGCATTAATGGCATTTTTGTGACCGAAAGTTCTTTCTTCGCCACGAGATTTTGCCCATCTTCCATTACCATCCATAATGATGGCTACGTGTTTTGGTAAATTCTCAGAATTTATTTTTTCTTTAATCAACGACATATTATTCACAATAACATGGAGGTCTTCCGAACGAATATGTAAGTCCTAAACTGAAAGTATTTATCCAGTCGTTGGATCTTCCATCTCCAATATTTCTCTTTTTAATAAACTCTGCTTCTCTTTCTTTAGAAACCGCATAATAATTTCCTGACTGTAATAATGAACCACCTGTAGCGGGATCCAAAATATCAGCATTAAAAGAAGTTTTTACATCTTTGGAAAGGATCTTACTATGATCCAGCTGATCCGTCAATGTATATCTGAATGTAGCTTCTGCAAATATAGCCCAAGAATGGTTGAATTTATACTTCAAACCCACCCCAAAAGGAATATGCATTGTTACTTTTTTCCCTAATGAATAATCTGTGGTGGTGGTAAAATCCAATTCGTTGATCGGAGCCAGTGCCACACCATCAGCATCTCTCCTGAAATCATTCACAAGAGTAGCTTTAGGAGCATCAAACATCAAAGCACCGATACCTCCGAAGATGTAAGGGCTCAGCATGCTGATCTGCTCGTTATTTACAGGGAAAAAGTTATATTCAAACATTAAACTCGCCTCATACACATTGTTTTTTCCGTATGAGTTTCTATTTCTTCTATAATCCTCTTTCGCCGCTTTATCACTAAACTGAATTTGATTGTATCCCAAATCCAATCTAACGGTCTGATGCGGGTTAAAATTAAATCTGTATAATAAACCACCATAAAATGGGATGCCCCAATCTGACGCTCTGCTTAAATCCAACGGCTTCTGTAAAATATAATTTGTCCTTCCTACATCTCCCACTAGGTTACTCATACCTAGACGAACTCCCAATTCGTTTCTTTGTGCTTTAACACTTACCACTCCAAGGAAGGCAAGGAAGCTAAACAATAATTTTTTATTCATAAAAGAATATGGATTTATGGTTATTTTAAAATTTAATTTTTGCAAATATAAAACATTTTTATATTAATGATAATCTTAATGTTTAGTTAAAAATAAACAAAAAAACATAATTTGTTATAAAGTAAACGGCAAAGTGGCAAAAATATTCTTTTTTTCATAGAATGAAAATACTTTAAATATGAAAAAACCCCCATTAAATGAGGGTTTAATGCTTTATTTTTTATTGAATAATACCTGTACTTTATTTCTGATCCTTATTAATAAAGGTTCTTTATAATTTTTATCTTCATCAAAATATCCGTAACCATAACCATATCCGTAGCCGTAACCGTAGCCATATCCGTAGCCTTGTTTGGTGTTATAGTCATTATAAACAAGTCCTAAATTATTAACTTCATCATTATGATACTTTTCAGTAATCATTTTCAGCATATACTTTTCTGTATATTCATGGCGTACTACATAAATATTAGTATCAGAATACTTCATCAGCTCATATGAGTCAGCCACAAGACCTACAGGTGGTGAATCTATAATAATGAAATCATATTTTTCTTTAAGTTCTTCTATAAATCTGATATTTTTCTGGCTCATTAAAAGCTCAGATGGGTTTGGTGGGATAGGACCTGAAGTAGCAACATCGAGATTAGGAATCTTGGTTTTGTTAATAATCTGGTCAATATCTACTTCTCCTGTAAGATAATTTGAGATCCCATATTTATTATCAATCTTAAAGTCTCCAAAGATTTTTGGTTTTCTAAGATCCATTCCTAATAAGATTGTTTTTTTATCACTCAATCCTATTACCGATGCCAAGTTGATAGAAATATAAGTTTTCCCTTCTCCCCCAATGGATGATGTGATCAAAATAACTTTACCTTTTTCACTTTCATTATCCATTAAGAATCTCATATTTGCTCTTATTCCCCTGAAAGCCTCAGATACAGATGATTTTGGCTGTTCCAGAACGGTAAGCATATTTTCATTGCTGTTATTTCCTATTACTCCAAGAAGTGGAATTTTCGTAGCACTTAACAGCTCTTTAATATTTCTGATTTTACTGTCTAATACTTCACCCACAAAGATAAACAGTAATGGAAGTAACAGTAATCCAGAGATAATAGCAGTCTTTGCTAGCTTTACATTAGGTCCGATAGCTCTTTGCCCCAGGTTTTTAGCAGGGTCAATCACTGTAATATCAGATTGGTTGGTAGCCATTCTCATCTTCGTATCACTCTGTCTTCCCAAAAGACTATTATAAGTAGCCTCAATCATATTATATCCTCTCTCTGCATCCAAATATCTTCTTTCTTTTTCAGGATAAGAAGCTAAATCTGAGTTGGCACCTGAAATATCACGATCAATTTTATTGATCTCATCATAATATCTGCTATAATATCCTCTTAAGCTGTTTGATGATCCCGTTCTTGCTTCATCAATAAGCCTGTTGATTTCTCTCATTGGCTCTGATGAAGGCTTATAAATGGAAGCCATTTCTGCTCTTTTAGTATATAAAGCTTTAAGTTCAGAGACTGTTGCTGAAAATACTCCATCTTCAAAACCTGCGGCATTGGTTCCAATCATTTTATCAAAATTCTGGGACTGCAGCGTGTTTTTTATATTGTTAAGAGAATTGATTTTGCTTATGATATCTGCTTTTCTAGCCTCCAGTTCTTTTATTTTTTCAAGAGATTTTTCATCTCTGTCTTTAATGTTATAAAGTTTTTCAGAGGTTTTTAAATAATTCAACACATTAGCACTTGAATCAAGCTTTTTGCGGATATTATCCAGATTGTCTTTTAAAAAGATGTCTGTGTTCTTATTAACCACATTTTTATCAGCCAATCTCTTTTTCTGTAATTCTGCAACAGATTTATTAAGGAAATTAACTGTACTATTAAGGTTGTAACCCGTTTTAGTAATAATCATAATAGACCTGATTTCTTTATCAAAGTCAACACCTGTAGTCGAAACAATTTCATTCACACTCTCATTTACCGAACTCAGGTTTACAATGATATTATCCAGCTTGATTTTAGTAGGAACAGGATTTCTAAGAAGTCTGAATCTCAGGTTAGGAGAATTATACCACTCATTGATTTTAATGATTTTATCAGCGGGTCTTCCATATGAGTTGATGCTCTGAAAGCCTTCAACTTCATAATTGTATAAGTTTGTAGATTCTCCTTCTTCGGGTAAAACTACTTGGTATGCCCCCTCTCCTTTTGGCATCAGGGTAATAGCGTAATTAATCTGTTGAAGATGTTTTTTATCAATCTGAAGAAAAACAGGTGAATCATCTTTATCCAGGTAAGTAGATTTTATCAGTCCTTTGGTAGAATAATTAACAAAAAGATCCAGTTCTTTTACCAAAAATTCGTTATGTGATCTGGATAAAAGCATTTTCTTCAGATAAAGCCCATCCTGATTTCCGGTATCTCCCCAAATGAAGTTGATCGATTGATTAGCCTGTGTTGGTAAAAACTCAGACCCTTTGCTGGAAGTACTTAATGACAAGTCTGATGCATAAATATTTTGTGCATAGTAATGAGTATATCCCCATGCAAGCCCATAGCCAATAAAAAACATGAATACAAACCAATACCAGTTCTTAAGGATCCTTCTTAAAAAGTGCTCTAAATCAAATAATGCAAATGATCCATACTTTTCTTTCTGAGAATTATTCTTCTCCGCAGCGTTTACTCTTTCTGGAATCATGACTAAAGATTTTTAAGAAGTAAATAAATAGACAATGCTGTAGTAATCACCGAAACTCCTGTTGTTAAAGTCTGAATAGGATCTTTTCCGAATCCATTCAAGCTTTTTGCTCTTGTGTTCAAATAAATTTCATCACCATTCTGCACATAATAGAAAGGAGAGTTCATAAGATCTTCGCGGGTAAGATCTATTTTTGCAATTTTGATTCCTTCAGGGAGTTTTCTGTGGATAACGATCTCTTTTTTGTCGATCGTTCTGTTTAGCCCGCCATTAATAGCCAAAGCCTCAGTAATGGTAAGGGTATTTTTATGAGCTACTTTCTCTCCTGAAAGGCCTGTAGTTTCTACGTCACCAAGAATATAATAAGTAATACCATCTGTATTCAAACGTACTTCAGACTTACCTTCCTGAAAGTTTTCATTTACTTTTTCCTGAATTTCTTTTCTAATATCCTCTAATGTTCTCCCTTCGGCTTTTACATAGCCAATTCCAAAAACATTGATATCTCCGTTGGAGTCAACCTTGAGCCCATTAAAATAAAAATTCATGTTTCCTCCTCTGCTTGCTCCAGAGGTAGTACCAATTCCTCCTCCAACAGAACCTCCACCTGATATAGCAGGGCTTGTTGCTGTTCCAGCTCCAGTTCCTATTCCTCCTGAGGAATTATAAGAGGAATAAAACTGTGCGGCATCTCCTTTGGGAGTTGTTACAATGTTAAGATTAAGGATATCATTTTTGGTAATCCTGTATACAGGAATATTGTAGGGAACGAGACCTTCTTCATTAATTACGAGACTCTCACTTGGCTGTAAGTATCTTACATCCTTTGTTGTAATACATGAGGTAACTAAAAGAGGGAATATTAAAAATAAATATTTAAAGTTTTTCATCATATATAATATTGTTTACAAAAGTAATATTTAATTGTTAATTTTTGTTATTTCTTAATCGATATAGCAAATCTGGCAGATAAGCACCAAAAAAACCTATTGAAAGAATCACCAATAATAAAAGATTGACATTAATATGTCTTAAATAATAAGCTATTCCAACAATCATCAAATAGTAAATGATAATATAAAAAGTTGATCTCCTATGGGTAAGGTTCAATTTCAACAGTTTATGATGAATATGGTTTTTATCGGCATCAAATGGGGATTTTTTATTGTAAAGCCTGATCATAATTACATTTAAAGTATCCACGATTGGAAGAATCAAAATGGCTACCGCCACTACAGGAGCAGACTGAAGGTGATATCTTGGAACATCAATGAGTTTCTTATCTATAAAAATATCTATAAAACAAATGGATGTAAAAGCTAACAAAAAGCCAAGAAGCATAGATCCTGTATCTCCCATAAATATTTTGTGAGTACGGTAATTTGACAAATTATAATACAAAAATGCCAGTACAGTTCCAATAATAACAACGGATAACACAACCAGTGGGTAGTTATACTCTCCTAAGCGATAATAACTGATTCCAAATAAAGCACTGCAGATCACAGAATACCCACCTGCCAGGCCGTCTATTCCGTCAATCAGGTTAAATGCATTAATCAGAATAATAAATGTTACGATACTGAATATCACACTTACGAAATACTCCAGCTCGTATACTCCGAAGATTCCGAATAAACTTCTGATTCTGATATCGGAACCAATAACAATCAGGGAAGACACAACAATTTGGGCAACAAGTTTTTTGTAAGCCCTCATTACAACAATATCATCCATCACACCCACATAGAGCAGGATAATTAATGAAGCAAATAAAAATTTGTAGAGATCAAATAATTCATAGGCAAAAATAGAGGCACAGATTCCTATGGAATAAAAGATGGCAATACCTCCCAGGTTGGGAATTTCTCTAAGATGCGAACTTCTTATCCCAGGCTCATCCATCAGATTCTTTCTTCTTGAAATCTTGACAATGGTAGGAATAGAGAAAAATGTAATTAAAAAGGAGAACACGAAGCCTAGTCCTATTTTTATATAGAAAATAGGTATTCCCGATCCGCTTAAGAACAATTCAAAATTTTTCATTCTTTTCTTATTCAGCACTTGTATCTCCTAAATAAAAAATCATAATACAGAACTTACAAGATCTCGTCATTATCATTTTCTATTGACCGAAACAATAGTACTTACATTTGTGTTTACTAAATCAATTTTCTTATCAATCTTTTCTGTCCTGCAAAAAACAACAGATAAAAAATCTTTTTCTTCAAAGGCAAAGATAAAAGATAATTCTTACCAAAACGACTATACTTCAATATATCTTGAATTTTTATTTGTCTTTCCTTCATAAAAAGAACTAATTGATCCGACATACTATAAAATATTTCTTCTTTTTTCACAAAGGCCAGATAGGCCAAAAATGAGTAGACCCCTTCGAAAATCTGAAAATTTTTCAGCTCTTCTTTTTTGTGGGAATATGGGGATTTACTGAATATTTGTTCCACATCAGACACCGCTTTTAGCATATCAAGTCCTTTTTCTGTGTGCGTTTTTGTAATAGAATCGGTACGTTCGAGATACTGATAATGGTAGTTCTGAGTCTGCGCAATGGTTTCACATTCCAGCAAAAGCTGTGGAATAAGCTGAATATCTTCAAAATGAACTCCTTTTTTAAATCTTTTCTGATTAAAAAGTTCTTTTTTAAACAGCTTATTGCATGCGAAATAACTGATATCCGAAAAAACAGAAAAATAATCTTCAAGTGTTATTTTTTCAGGCATATTGGGAAGCTGAGTCAATTTTTGGATAATTTTTCCATTTTCGTCTACTTTCTGAATATTACAGATCACCATCTTCGCACGGTGTTTTTCTGCTAAAAGGAACATTTCCTCGAACATGGTTTCGGTGACATAATCATCACTGTCTACAAAACCGATGTAATCACCGGTAGCCCTATCAATTCCAAAATTACGGGCATCACTTAAACCCCCGTTTTCTTTGGTAAAAGCTTTTATTTTTTCAGGATATTTGTGTGCGAATTCTCTAATTATTTTTTCAGAGTTATCCATACTTCCATCGTTCACGACAACAATCTCAATATCAGAGAGACTCTGCTTCACCAGAGAGTCAAGGCATTTTGTCAAATAATTTTCGACATTATAAACGGGAACAATAATAGATACTCTTGAGGGAACATTTGTCATACATTAAATTTTCGTCAGTCTTGCATTCAGCCAGCCTTTTTTAGCTTCATCAAAATCTTTTCTGGAACAGGGAATGCAGTTTTCTATATTTTCGTCATCACCAAAATACCATAAATTACTGAAAGTATCACGCCTGAATGCATATTGTCTGTCATCTATCAAAACATAGAACAGCTCATAATGTCTTTCTTTCGGATGGGAATGCTGGATATTGATTCCTTCGATCAGATACCACAGCATCTGTGCTAAAAGCTGATGATTCAGTTGGTTTTCCGAGTAAATATTATAATTAAAAATCCCAACAGATTTCAGATTTTCACTGAGTCCGATCTCCTTCATATAGGCACAGATTTCTCTTCTGTTCAAACCATTTACCTGTGGATTCATTGAAAAAGGTTCACTAAAACTTTCAATAGCATCACAATTTACGGTCACCAGATCTGCTTTTCTGAAGAAAGGTTCTGTTTTTTCTGTAGAATTCATCATTTCAGCCAGTCTGATAATATCAAACTCCACTTCTTTGATGAGTCTTACAGAATCCATTTCATTCAAATGTTTCTGGTAACCCAGATGATGATAATTTTTAATGGAGAAATTCTTGGCTCCGAAAATTTTACTTAAAAAAGTATGTTCGTTGATCGTTTCTCCTTGCTGAAGAGAAATAATATTACTGATCTGGGTATAATTGAGGCTTTTCTTGTGAAAATTCAATGCTGAAAATAATGAGAAAGCAAAATCATTGGAACCACCGATAATCACAGGAATAGCTCTTTTATAGTGACATGCTGACAGCACTTCCTGTAAGATATAATGTGTATCCTGAACAGATTTTCCGGACACCAGATCCCCAAGATCTACAACAGGAATTTCGAAGTCCATCTGCGAAAGCTTATAAAATTCTTTTCTTACTGCCGTAAAATCCTGTACTTCTGCATCACCGCCTGCGCCTCTGTAGTCTGATACAAATAAGAGAACAATACTGTCTTCTCTGATATCTTTTGTAATCCGATTTCCTATCTGCCAGCTTTCTGTTTTGAAATTTCTTGGTGAAATGATAAAGTCTTCGAAATCCATATTTTAATTTGAAATGTAATAATTGATTAATTGCTTGATATAACAAACATACAAAAAAAGCCTTCCTTGAAGAAGACTTTTAGTAAGATATAGAATTATTTCTTAATTAATTTTTTATAAATTTCGACACTATTCTTTCTTTTACCATTTGAATATCAATAAAATAAACACCCGACAACAGATAACTTAAATTAATTTTATCCTGTAATTGATTAGGTTCCATGTGCAATATAATTCGTCCATTTGTATCATAGATGTCATAGCTTATTATTTTTTCACTGGAGGTAATATGTAGAAAATCCTTAACCGGATTTGGATATAACTTCACATTATTCAATGGTACTTCTGAAGTTTTCAGACTGCTTGTATTAAAAAAATATTTACGGGCTGTCCCTACATATTTGGTTTGCGATCCATACCAGATAGAATAGATCCCAAATAGTACAATGGAGTTCCCATACAATTCAAATCCTTTATTGTATACATTCTTGTTCAGCATCTGCGGAGTAATAATTTTACCGTTTAGCCCAAAGGAAGTATCCAGATCGCCATTTTCATCCATCTTCAAAGCATAGGTATTGTACCAGCCTGTTCCTGAAACCATAAATGTATTGTCTGCAAGACGCGCCACCTTTATCGGGGTTGAATCAGACTGAACAGGAGTAACGATTATTCCTGTATTTTTAAATGTAGTATCTAAAGTTCCGTCTGCATTCAAACGATACGTAACAAGTCCAAAGCAATTATTCCCATTACAAATACTCCCGGAAGTAAATCCTAAGATTTTCCCATTATCCAGAAACATAAGGTGAGCACTCCCATCTATATTCTGACCATAAGAGTACAGGAAAGTTCCTGCATTTCCAAAAGAAGTATCGAGGCTTCCGTCAGAGTGAAGTTTTGTAATAACGATTCTCTGATCGCTCACCGCCACCATTTTCTGACCTGCTATAAATATTTCATTGTTGTTTTTTACAATTATTCTCCTGTATTTATAAGCAAGACCTAAAGCAAGCGTTCCTCCGTTTCCAAAAGAAGTGTCCGGAGTTCCGTTTGGTAAAAGACGTACAAGGCTAAAATCTGAGCCAGCATTGGAAGTGGTATATTTCAGAAGATAAATTTTGCCATTCTGATCAATATCTATGTCAGCATAGGATTCCGACAGATTAAACGGAGTAAAGCTATTTACAAAATTTCCATTTTCATCTATTTTCTGAACAGCGCCATACCCAGCATCCATGATAATATAATTGCCATCTCCTGCAGGTTTTATCTTACCATAGTATCCCTGAGAGAAAAGTTTATATCCATATCCATTGGAAAAAGAAGTATCTAATACTCCATTGGCAGTAAAACGGGCAATAAAGTTGCTGCCTACCGCTAAGACTTTTCCATCCGGAAGTTGGGTTGTGGATTGTATCTGCAGTCCACCGGACATTTGGCTGCCATTATAAAATGCAAAATCAGTAGATCCACTGCTTAAACCATATGATGGATCCAGCAGGTTTTCCTGGGCAAAGGCATTCAAAGTGACGAAAAGCCCTAAAATAGATAGAATTTTATACATAAGACTCAATTTTAAAATGATGTTTCAGGTTGTTATATTAGTTTTTAAGCTCCCAAAGTTAAAAATTTAAGGAGAAATAATAAGGAGAGAAATATCCTCTTTACCATAGGATTTAATAAAAAAAGCCGTTAACATGGTCTGTCAACGGCTTTTTATTTAATAAAATATTATTTCTTTTTGGCAGCTGGTTTCTTTGCTGCTGTTGTTTTCTTTGCAGTAGTAGCTTTTTTAGCTGCAGGTTTTTTCTTTTCTGCAAAAGCTTTAGGATCCTGATCTGTAATCCATTTTTTAACCTCATCTAAAGAAAGTTCTTTTAATTCCTCTGCATCATATTTTGTATCGTCTGCTTTTTTAGGAATTTTGAACATAGCTTTTCCGAACTTGATGAAAGGTCCCCATCTTCCGTTTTCAATGGAAATCTTTTCTTTTTCCCACTGCTGGATGTATCGGTTGGCTTCTTTTTCAAGTTTAGCATCAATCAATTCATTGATATCGCTTTGTGAAAGATTTTCAAAATCGTATCTCTTTGGAACATTAACGAAAATATCTTTGTACTTGATAAACGGTCCGAATCTTCCGGATCCTTTGGTTACCGGCTCTCCTTTATAAGTAGCAATAGGAGCATCAGCAATCTTCTTTTCATTGATAATCTCCTCTGCACGTTTCTGATCTACAGAAAGCGGATCTTCCCCTTTCGGAATACTGATATACGTTTCTCCCCATTTCACATAAGGACCAAATCTGCCAACACCTACAGAAACTGACTGTCCGTCAACTTCGCTTAAATCGAAAGGCAATTTGAATAATTCCAGTGCTTCTTCGAAAGTAATGGTTGCGATATTCTGTCCTGACATTAATGATGCAAAGATTGGTTTCTCTTCATCATCCGTTTCTCCAATCTGGATCATTGCTCCAAATCTTCCGATTCTTGCATGAACATTTTTACCAGTCTTTGGATCTACTCCTAATAACCTGTCTCCGGTTGCACGGTCTGCATTTTCTTCTACATCTTCAATTCTCGGATGGAATTTTGAGTAGAAATTGGTCATCATTTCTTTCCATTTCTGATCACCGCTCGCAATTTCGTCAAAACTTTCTTCTACTCTTGCTGTGAAACCGTAGTCAAGGATCTCTCTGAAGTTATCTGTTAAGAAGTCATTGACAACTTCACCAATATCTGTAGGAATGAATTTATTTTTATCACCCCCGAATTTTTCTTCAAGAACTACTTTTTTGATCTTATCTTTTGCTAAAGACATTTTGATCACTTCACGGGTATGCGGTTCAATTTCTCTTTTATCTACATACTCTCTGTTCTGAATCGTCTGAATTGTAGGAGCATAAGTAGATGGTCTACCAATCCCTAATTCTTCAAGTTTTCTCACCAATCCGGCTTCCGTATATCTTGCACTTGGTCTTGTGAATTTTTCAGTAGCAGTAATTGTTTTATAGTTCAATATTTCTCCTACAGTTACTTTCGGCAACAATTTATCATTGTTTTCCTCATCATCATCTTCTGCCTTTACAATTCCGTAAGCCTTCAGGAAACCATCAAATATAATAACCTCTCCTTGTGCTTCAAAATGATGTGGCAATGATGCATTACCTATTTCAATCACTGTCTTTTCAATTTTAGCATTAGCCATCTGAGAAGCCAGTGTTCTTTTATAGATTAATTGATATAGTCTGTTTAATTGTGCATCAGCTACAGTTTTCACTCCAAAATCTGTAGGTCGGATCGCTTCGTGAGCTTCCTGTGCTGAAGCTGATTTTGTAGTATAGTTTCTTGGAGAAGAATATTCTGCTCCATATTCTGATATAATTTGTTTTTTAGCGCCTTCAATAGCTTCCTGAGAAAGGTTTACAGAGTCTGTTCTCATATAAGTAATAAACCCTTCTTCGTATAGCCTCTGTGCGAGACGCATGGTGTTGGTTACATTATAACCAAGTCTTGAGGAAGCTTCCTGCTGCAATGTAGAAGTTGTAAACGGTGCTGAAGCTGAACGGGTACCTGGCTTGGTTTCAACATTGAGAACTTTAAATTCTGTAGTTTTTGACTTCTCCAGGAATTTCTCTGCCTCTTCTTCCTTTTCAAAGTCTTTTTTCAGCTTGGCAGCAATTTCCTGCTCTGTTTTATTTAAGAAGATTCCATCCAGTTTAAAGCTTGCTTTTGGTTTAAACTCACGGATCTCTTTTTCTCTTTCAACAATTAACCTAACTGCTACAGACTGTACTCTACCTGCAGATAGTCCCGGTTTTACTTTTTTCCATAAAACGGGAGACATTTCAAAACCTACAATTCTGTCCAGCACTCTTCTCGCCTGCTGTGCATTCACTAAGTTCTGATCAATATCTCTTGGATTGTCGATTGCTTTTAGAATGGCATTTTTGGTAATCTCGTGGAAAACAATTCTTTTTCTATTTTCAGGCTTCAGTTTCAATTCATCCGCAAGATGCCATGCAATAGCTTCTCCTTCGCGGTCCTCATCGGAAGCAAGCCATACCATATCAGCTTTCTTTACAGCAGCCTTTAATTCGGTTACCAATTTCTTTTTGTCTGCTGAAACTTCGTAATCAGGACTGAATGTGGCAAGGTCTATCCCCATTCCTTTTTTAGGAAGGTCACGGATATGTCCGAAACTGGATTTCACTTCAAAATCCTTTCCTAGATATTTCTGAATAGTTTTTGCTTTTGCCGGGGACTCTACGATTACTAAATTTTTCGACATTCTAACTAAAAATTTTTGCAAAAGTAAAGCTTTTTTATTATATACTTTTTGTTAAACGGGTTTAATTTAATAATCAGGCCGCTTTACAGTATCTTTCAATACTCATTTTTTGGAGAAACAAACCCTTTGCAGTATAGGTTTTAGACTGATATACAATTATCAGCATTCATTGATATAGAATTTTTCATCAGCCATAATAGATGTAAGAAATATGCTATCTCATAAAAAGCAGAACAAGAAGCCTCATTCTGCTTTTAATCCCTTATTTTAAAATTTATTGTTTTATAATTTTCACAACCGCTTCGGAGTTGTTTATTCTTATGACATATACTCCTGCGCTTAAAGACGAAAGGTCTGTCTGATTGTTGATGAACTGTCCGGACCTTACAAGCTGACCCAGAACATTAAAAATCTGAAAATTATATTCTTTATTTTCCGTGGCTCTGATGTAAAGAATATTGGAAAAAGGACTCGGATAGAGAGATATCCTATTGTTGACCACCTTAGATTTCGCATTTTCTTTCATCGATGCAGGTCTATTAGATATAACCGAAAGTCCTGATGCGGGCCCTTCTTCATTACCATTCGCATCATACTTAATTTTTACACATCGGCATCCTGTTCCGAAGTACGGATCATTATTATCATGAAAGACCATTATTCTATTGGTTGTAGAGGCTGCATCCAACAATACATTAATAGATCTTCCAATATAATTTGAATTTAAAGCAGCGGTCCATACTGCCGGATACTGAAAGTTGAGCACATTAAATGTTCCCTGAGCAGTCTGATTGGTTGTTACACTTCTGAATCCTCTTAACCCGGAATCAGGATAATTTCCTACAAGGTATGCCGGATTATTAAAGACATACCCCACTGTAGCATTGACAGAGTTTCTCACCCTTGTTCCTGAATAATCTGTAGCAATACTATATGATGTTGCTATATTTTTATCTTTTTTATACCATGGCGTCTGTCCGAAATCCGCGCCTGAAACCAGCGCTACACTTGTCAGATCGGGAACTCTCCATCCTTCAGGACAAGGATCAAAAGGGGATTTCTTACCTCCTCTTCCCCATCTGTCAGAAGCCAAATTAGGTTCTTGCGCCAACCAATCTGTACCATTGGTATAATTAGGAGTTGTACTGTTGTAAGGAGCAAAAGTACTTGGAATCATATATACCAGAGGGTTCTTTATAGAATAGGATACTATTTTGGAGATTCTGTCTGCCGGTTTATCCGTTACCTGTACATTTGATTTTCCCGCATATGTGTCATAAGGTACAATATAGTTTCCTGTAAGATTATTATAATCCGACTGATTAAGTGTACTGTAAGTCACTGTTCCATTAGCAGCCACTGTTCCCAAAAACACATTATAAAAACTTCTGTTATCCGCATACTGGAATGGAGGAATAGGATCTTTCCTTCCCCATTGATAATGTAATCCTGTAGAAGCACGTATTTTCAACAGCTCATCAGTTGTAGGTGTCTGAGGATTGGCAACATTGGGAAAGGCATCTGTTGCTCCAAGATTACGATCCATGAAAGTGGTCTGCAATACGGCATCAGCTTTATTAACATAGTTCACGTAATTTGCAACAGCTACAGGAGTTTCTGTAGTATAAGTATAAGATCCTAATGGAGAATCCGTAACCCAGATATGCCAGCTCCAATATACCGGTGAAGATATACTCCCATTATGTAATGTTATAACAGCATTTCCGCTTTCATTGGGGCCAATTTCTACAGATATTTTAGAGTTACCAATATCCTGCAATGACGAAGGTGAAGGATTTACCATTGAAACTCTACTGATAAGAGCTGTATTGGTTACCCAGAGAACATTAGCTTTTAAATTATTAAAACTGGAAGGATTTAATATCTCAGCATTATCCAATAATTGACTTTGCACAGAGAATGCTTTACTGATTGGAATGTCAATGGTAGTAACCGTTGGGCTTTTAACAATCTGGTAAGTATTCGGATTATTGAAACCTTCTTTGTATTCTGTAGCTGCAGGCAGATATTCTGTTGGAAAATCATAATCATTAATTGTATATAATGGATCTTTTATACATCTGCAGCCATTGGCATCCGAAGTATACATTCCGGACATAGGAAAGTAGTAATAACGTCCTTTAATATTAGGGTAATTAGCATCCGGAATATCTGGCTGTCCTTTATCTGGAATCATGGAAAGCCCTCTTACAGTAACAGCAGGAGAAGCATCGAACAACCGGGTTAAAGTTGCTGTCCACAATGCAATGTGATGCTGATCACTATATTGTCCTAAATGAGCTCCTCTGATAAGCTGCCCGTTTCCAGGAAAAACTCCCATATTATACCCACCGATGGACGAAAGATCAAAGCCAAGATTAGGATAAATTCTAAATCCCGTCATGAAGGCAGGAACTCCTGCATCAGTAGGCTTTATAATATGATACTTATTGGTTTCAAAAACATTTTTTGCCATATTGGTTTTGACTCCAAAAGGCGAAAAATCTATTCTGATATCATCCACATAAGAGGGAGAAGCCAGATTTGCAACCAACATAGAAGGGATACGCCATCCATTGGGACAAGGATCATAAGGAGATTTATCTCTATAAGGTTTTGTCTTATCATCGGTATTGTAGACGGTTTCAATTTTCCCTTGTGCATTATCAGACCACAGATTGAGTTCTGAAAGCCTGTTATTGGGCAAGGTTGTGGACTTACCAAACCAATTGACGGGAAGATTGAGATTATTGTTGTAGTAAGCCTGACCTGAGTTATCATCTTTATTCACATAAATAAGACTCAAAGGATTTTTTACAGAAAGTCTTATATTATTGGTAACCTCTGCAGCGGAAAGCAAAACAAACTTTCTGAGGTCATCAATACTTACAGCATTGGTCATATTTTTTGCTCCTCTATGCCTCACTCTGCCTATGGATCCTGAAGCTTCATAGAAATCATTTCCTCTGGTTACTAAAGGTGGTATAGGATCTTTTCTTCCCCACTGATAAAGAAGCCCAATACTCTTATTCCAGTCTGATGCTGTGATAGAACTTGTGATGGCTCCAAGATTTCTATCCATCCATTTCCAATCAGAATCCGGGATAACTTCTGTTGTCCCATCCGACTTCATTCTTTTGACATTGTTGAAACTTTTATAGACAACTCCATTGGTAGGATCATCTGTTACCCAGATATGCCAGCTCCAATAAATCTCTCCGTTTACTTTGAGAGCTACCACAGCATTTCCTTTTTTTACCTTATTGACAGGGACTTTTATCTTAGCATCCTGACCGGTTCCTATTATTTCAAGAGTATAATTTACTCCGGATTTTATAAGTCCATGAACATCTTCCCACAAAACATCTGCAGTTACCGTTCCTGCCGGAATACCGCTTCCGTTAAGATATCCGCCTCCTTCCCACATCGCATAAGCTTTTTTTACAGGAACCAACAATCCTTCGCTATTCTGATTGGGATCGAAGATGTAACTGTTGGGTGCTTTTTTCCAGTCGGGAAGAAATAATGGGATCAATTCATTCAGTGGCCTTTTCAATGAGTCCTTACTCTCATTGAGCCATAGATTTCTGTTGATATTACCTTTGGAACTGACTCCAAATAATATCAGGCAGATGACTGCCGCTAATTTTCCAGCTAATCTTTTCATACCTTAGGTTTTAGTGTCATTAGCGGAATGCAATTTTTAAGCCTACTTCAATAAAATGTGATTTATTTTATAAATAACAAGATCATATTTGAATTACATTATTAATAATTCAACATAAAACCCAACAAACAAAACAAAATCTAATGAAATTCTCACACAAAAAAAGACAGCCTTAAGCTGTCTTTATATTTTAGCCATCATTATTCTATGGAAGAATATGATTTTGATAACGATCAATCGAGAATCGTCCGGCTTTGATATTATTAAACATAGAGAAAATAACAAAATTGAAGACTACAAGTGCAATGATAAAGGCGTAAATCATATTTTTAACCCTTCCGGAAACAACATACATCGCATTCGGAATAATGATATATGAGAACCCAATAAACGCTCCTGCAAGTCTGGATGAGAAGATTGGGTTATTTCTAAAAATAAAATAAAGACATATACCAACTACAGCATAGCTTCTATGGTATTCATAGTAGGGATAGAGCTCTTTCATCTTGTTATCAAAAACAAAAAGGAAGAAGGTAAGGATAGCCATCATGACCTCCGGAATCCCAATTCCCCCGTTAAGTCGCTGTACCGTTTCATCCATATACCCGTTAAAACCCTCTACAAGTGTACTGTTAGAGGCCATACCATCTAAGAAACCTCCAAAACTCCTATAGATTTCGAACGGAGATAAAAAGACAGAACCTACAATCATAATCAACATCACCGTTCTATTCAACGGAACGCGAGCCAGCCAATACATCGGCAGGAATAAATAACAAACACTGTGTATGCCCGATCCTATGAATATAAAAAACAGGTAATGCCAGAGTTTTCGTTCTTTAATATACCGTATTGCAAAATAAACGATAAAAGTTCCCAAGTTTTGTCTGATCTGTCCACTTTCCCCAATAAAGAAGTTGGGGATAAACATGAAAAGAGTAAAAGTAAAAGGATAAAAAGTATTATCTTCTGTATATTCTACTTTAAAGATCATTGCAAAAACAGCAATGACGAATGTTACCATATAAAAAGGTGCATCAAAAAAGTTGAGAAGAACTTTATTAATCAAAGTATACAGCCATTCCACATCCAGAGTTTCTGTTCCTTCCATATGGAGCATCTTCATAAAGATACTGTAATAGCTTTTGGTATCAGAGTAAATATAAATTCCTTTGTAACTTCCGTAATCCGGACCTACACTATCTCTAAAACCAACAATTATAATAAAATAAACAGCAAGGAACCAGAACCACTTTTTATCAACCTTCTTTCCATATACTTCCTGAACACTGAAGAACAGCATATAGACGATTGCAATTATATAATATGGATGTAGTAAACTCATGCTAGATCTCTGATGTTTTTTTAAACTGATGATATGACGTGATTATTCCAGTGAGAATTAAAGGCAGGAAAAGCCTTACTTCCCAGAAAAGCCCTACCAAAGTAATCATAAGAAGATAAGGAATGGAAAAGAAAAAATACTTTCCAAAAACACTTCTGTTTTCTTCTTCTGTACAAAGACCATATATAAAATAAATCACAATTAGTGCAAAGACCAATCCTGCAAGATTGAAAGGACTGGAAAAGTTCCTGTTAATATAAAACCCTTCCACAAAAGTAGTTTCATCCTGAACAAGCAGAGCCCTCAATCCCAGATAGGGAATCAGAAAAGCAATAACCAATGGCATAATTTTCCAGATTACCTGATAATTTCCTTTTTTCAATTCATCTATATTGAAAAATACTGCTGCAAAAAAAGCAATATTCAGACAGGCTGTTTCTCTTACCAAAGTAGAGACTCCAATAAGACCAATGAGAATAAAAAAGAAAATATTTTTTTGGGTATCTAAATATTTCAGGGTCAAAAATACACCTGCCAAATAACAGAAGAGTGCAATGGTGTCACAATTTGTAGGTGCATACTGTGTGATCACAATAAAAAATACAGATAAGAGATGAATAATCCTCCTTGCCTTAAGATTCAGAAGAAGTCCTATTGATTTCATCCGGAAAATAGCATTCAAAATCAAAGAACACAAAACAAAGAACACACTGTTCATCAGGAAAAGCCCATGATAAAAAGGGGTTCCGTTTTTTGACAAAAAATCTTTGAAGAAAGAAAGAGGTCCGTTGATCAGAATATACATCAAATCTGTCATCTGTACACTCAGATAATTGGGAATCACTCTGTAAGCATATACCGAGGAAAATAAAAAATCAGGGGTTGTCTCTGATGTTTTCAGTCTTGTATACGAAGATTCAAATCCGTAATAAGACATGGCAAACAACAGAAGCGGAAGTACTATTACAAATAGAAATCCGTTTATTTTTTCATCATTTCTTTTCAACATATCTAAAACAGATTCTTATTTTTTTAATAATAATGGTGGTTTAAAATACATTTTTTCAAAAGGGAACTTTTGCAAAAGTAGAATATTTTTTCATTCTTCCTAGAATATTTTATTGATTTTCAATTAAAACTTATCACTAACTATTTTGAACTAATGCTTAAAAAATTAAATTTGCAGACTTGATTTAAATGCAATGCATCGCTTTTTTATATTTTTATATTATCTGATTTCCAAAAATAAAATCCTATCTGTGTTTACAGCTTTAGGAATTGCCGTCTTATGCATGTTCTTTGCATCAAAGATCAATTTTGAGGAAGATATTAACCAGATCATTCCTAAAAATGAAAAATCTGATCTTACCGCAAAGGTTCTTAAGCAGCTTAATTTTTCGGATAAGATCATTGTTATTATAGAAAATAAATCCAGAGAAGACAGCTTCCAGCTTTCGGAAACAGCAGATACTTTTCTGAAAAAAATTGAGCCTTTACAAAAATACATCGGCTCTGTTCAGGGCAAAGTGAATGATAATGAAATCTCCGAAACCTTTGATTTTGTCAATCAGAATTTACCTTTATTTCTTAATGAGAATGATTATAAGGAAATAGACCGGAAACTTCAGAAAGACAGCATTGCCAAGCAGGTAGAGGATAATTATATATCATTGGTTTCTCCCACAAGCCTTGTCACTAAAGAGTTTATAAAAAAAGATCCTCTGGGGCTTACTTTTTTAGGAATCAAGAAACTTAATGCTTTAAACATCAGTAAAGACTTTAAACTGGAAGACAGTTATATTGTCACCAAAGACGGTCAAAACCTCTTACTTTTCATTGATCCTAAAAACAAAAGTAATGACACGAAGGCTAATGAAGCTTTTGTAGATCAGCTTAATTCCATCAAAGACGGTATCAACAAACAGTTCAAAGGAAAAACAGAGATCAGCTATTTCGGTTCTCCGGTGATTGCTGTAGCCAATGCAAAGCAGATCAAAAAAGATATTCAGAACACAGTAGTCATTTCCATGGCGGTTCTTCTGGTTCTACTGATCTATTATTTCAGGAATGTCTTTACTCCCATCATTGTTTTTTTACCGACAGTATTTTCTGTACTGCTTGCTTTATTGGTTCTTTATTTTATTAAAGATAAGATTTCGGCAATTTCACTAAGTGTGGGAGCTATTCTGATTGGAATTACCATTGATTATGCCCTGCATATTCTTACCCATTATAAGCACAACAATAATATTGAAGAGCTTTACAAAGAAATTACGCAACCTATTATATTGAGTAGTGCAACAACAGCTGTTTCATTCTTATGTCTGGTTTTTGTTCGTTCTGAAGCATTGAAGGATTTAGGACTTTTTGCAGCCATTACCGTGATTCTGTCTTCAATCACTGCATTGATTATTGTTCCTCAGCTTTACAAACCAAAAGAGAAGAGTGAACAGCCCAATACCAATTTTATTGACAAGATCGGATCTTATCCGTACGAGAAAAACAAACCTTTGATTATCGGATGTTCTATTATTATTCTTGCCTGTCTGTTTGGATTCAGGCATGTAGGCTTTAATGAAGACATCGGCGATCTGAATTATATTCCAAAAGAATTAAAAATCAGTGAAGCAAAACTTCAGAAACTTTCTGACATTACTTCAAAATCAATCTATACTATCTCTTATGGTGATTCTAAAGAACAGGCTTTAAGCAGAAATTCTGAACTGAGCAACTTCCTTGAAAAAGAGAAAAAAGAAGGCAAAATTTTAAGCTATAACTCTATAGGAAGCGTTGTGCTTTCAGAAAAAGACCAACAGAAAAAAATTGAGGAATGGAATCGATTCTGGAATGACCAGAAGAAAATTCAGACTATTTCCGAACTGGTCAACAATGGGAATAAATTCGGTTTCAACCGTTCCGCTTTTGATGGCTTCAATGAAGTTTTGCATAAAAATTATTCCGCATTGAGTCTGAAAGATTATCAAAAAGTAAAAGCACTTCAGATATCAGAATTCATGAGCAACGAAAATGGCTTCTACACGGTTTCCAATGTGGTAAAAGTAGATGAAAAAAAACGGGATACTTTCATCAAGGATATTGAGAAGAAGCATGATGCCATTGCCATTGACCGCCAGCAGATGAACGAAAATTTTCTGGGCCTGCTGAAGAGAGATTTTAATACGCTCATCAATTATTCACTTTTAGCTATTGTCCTGACGATTATTGTATTCTTCAGAAATTTTGAATTAACAATTCTCACAATGTTTCCGATTGTTCTAACAGGAGTGGTGACAGCCGGAATTCTTTATTTCTTAGGATTGGAATTAAATATTTTCAGTACCGTAGTTTGTACGCTGGTATTTGGAGTAGGAGATGACTTCAGTATTTTCCTCACGCAGGCGATGCAAAAAGAACATACAACAGGTAAAAATGAATTACCAACGTATAGAACATCCATTATTCTTGCGGTTTTCACCACAATACTTTCCATTGGATCATTAATCTTCGCTAAGCATCCTGCATTACACTCCTTAGCGTTAGTTGCCCTGATCGGAATGTTCTCAGTCATTATTATCACTTCTACTCTATATCCTTTCTGGTTCAGATTATTTATTACCAACAGGGCAAAAAAAGGACTTTCTCCGATTACTTTCAGGTTATTTCTTCGGGCAGTATTCTCCTTTTTATATTATGGTTTAGGCGGATTGGTATTTTCTGCTGTCGGAAGCTTATTTATTAAAAACTCAAAGGGAAGGACATTAGATATTATCAAATTAATTCTTGCTAAGTTTTTAACATCTGTACTTTATATTACTCCTTTTGTAAAGAAAAGAGTGATTAAAAATCTGTCCGAAGATTTCAGAAAACCTGCTGTCATTATTGCCAACCATACATCTTTTCTGGATACACTGGCTATTGCAATGGCTACCCACAAAATTATTTATCTTGTGAATGACTGGGTATACGAGTCTCCTGTTTTTGGAAAACTGGTAAGAGCGTTAGGCTTTTATCCTGTTTCACAGGGAATCGAGAATGGAATGGACAAACTGAAAGAAAAAGTTGAACAAGGATATTCATTGGTTGTTTTCCCTGAAGCAGAGCGTTCTTACACCAATGATGTGAAAAGATTCCATAAAGGAGCATTTTATCTTGCCGAGCAGTTCGGTCTGGATATTCTTCCACTTTACATCCACGGAAACTCTGAAGTATTACCAAAAGGAGACTTCATTATCTATGACGGAAGCATTACGGTAAAAGTGGGCAACAGAATCAGCAAAGACGACATGAGTTTTGGTAAAAACTATTCTGAGAGAACAAAGAAGATCAACGTCTATTTCAGAGAAGAATTTGCCAAACTGCGTGAAGAGATTGAGGATGAGAATTATTTTAAAAAGAAATTATTCCTGAGCTATCTGTATAAAGACAGTGAAGTGGTAAAAGCAGTAAAAGAAGATTTTAATGCCAATAAATCAGTATATTTCGAACTGAACAAGCATATTTCAAATGATGCCAATATTCTTCATTTAGCTGATGATTTTGGACAGAAGGATGTATTATTAACTTTATACCAGGCCAGCCGAAGAGTTTTTTCTCTAATTCAGAATGATGAAAAAAGAGCAACAGCAGCACACAGTTATCTGGTAAAAAGAAGAAAAATACAGTATATAAAAGACTTTTCTGAGGTAAACAAAAAGATTGATGTACTCCTGGTCTCCCATGATCGTTTTTCATGGAATGATATTCAGGAGCTGCCGGAAACGATCATTTTTGTAAATACAAAAAGTGATTCTTTTGAAAGTGATAATTATGCACTAAAATTTAGTTCTGAATCATTAAAAGTATTTAAAACCAAATAATAAATATGAAAAACATATTTTTGTAAACGCTAAAGAAAACTAATGAAGAAAAATATACTTGTCATATATTATTCACAAACCGGACAACTCGAAGATATCGTGAGAAATATAGCCCAACCTTTTGAAGCTAAAAAGGAGGCTTATGATGTTACGTATTACAACATTCAGCTAAAAGAAGATTTTCCTTTTCCCTGGCCAGGCGATGTCTTTTTCAACACTTTTCCTGAATCTTATCTGCAGATTCCAAAAGAAATTCTTCCTCCTTCAGAAGAAATTCTTAAAAAAAAGTACGACCTTATCCTATTCGGGTATCAGGTATGGTATCTCACACCATCCATTCCTATTATTTCTTTCTTAAAGAGTGATTATGCAAAACAAATCCTTAAAGATACTCCTGTGGTTACGATCTCAGGAACCAGAAATATGTGGATGCTTTCCCAGGAAAAATTAAAAGTATACTTAAGAGATTTACAGGCTAAGCTTGTAGGGAATATTGCACTGGTAGACAGGCACGACAATTACACCAGCGTATTGACAATTCTTCGATGGCTCACCACAGGTCAGAAAGAAAAATCAGGAATGCTTCCTGCTGCAGGAGTTTCCGATGAAGAAATCACAGGTTCTGTAAAGTATGGCGAGATTATTGAAAGACATTTTAATAATAATGACCTTAGCAGTTTACAACCAGATCTTGTGAAAAACGGAGCGATTGAAATCCGTGCGTTTTTAGTGCGCGTAGAAAAGGTAGGAAACAAAATTTTTACAGTATGGTCTAACCTGATTATCAAGAAAAAAGAGAAACGTCCATTGCTGATAAAATTCTTTAAGGTATATTTGATGGCAGCGATATGGATTATCTCACCTGTCGTTTTGGTTTTACACCTGCTTACAACCCCTATATTTTGGTTTAAAAGACAAAAACAAAAAAGATATTTACAAGGAATTAATTTAAAATAGAATGTACGACGTATTTATAACAAAAGCATCAAAATACTTACCCAATGAGCCGGTAGCGAATGATGAAATGGAGACTTATCTTGGGCTTATCAATGATGCGCCATCTAAAGCAAAATCACTTATCCTAAGAAATAATAAAATCACGACAAGATACTACGCCTTAGACAAAGAAGGAAACCCTACACACTCTAATGCGCAGCTTACTGCCAAAGCAATTGAAGGACTTTTTGACGAAAATTTCAAAAAGGAAGATATGAAATTACTATCTGTAGGAACTACTTCACCGGATCAGATCCAGCCTTCTCACGCTTCTATGGTACATGGTGAACTGAACATCGGAAAATCTATTGAAATTAATACTTCAACAGGGCTTTGCAACTCAGGAATGAATGCGCTCAACTATGGATTTCTTTCTGTAAAAGCCGGTGTACAGGACAACGCAGTATGTGCAGGTTCTGAAAGAATGTCTGCATGGATGACTGCAGATAAATTCAACCACGAAGCTGAAAATTTAAAATTACTGGAAGAAAGACCTATCATTGCTTTCAAAAGAGAATTCCTGAGATGGATGCTTTCTGATGGAGCCGGAGCTTTCCTTTTGGAAAATAAACCGAGAGAAAACAGTACTTCCTTAAAAGTAGAATTCATTGATTTCTATTCTTATGCCCACGAAATTGAGGCATGTATGTATGCAGGATGTGACAAGCTGGAAGACGGAACCCTGAAATCATGGGCAGACTATCCTTCTGACGAATGGTTGAAGCAATCTATTTTTGCCATCAAACAGGATACTAAAATCCTTGATAAATACATCC
Source organism: Chryseobacterium indologenes (assembly GCF_002025665.1). Lineage (GTDB taxonomy): Bacteria > Bacteroidota > Bacteroidia > Flavobacteriales > Weeksellaceae > Chryseobacterium > Chryseobacterium metallicongregator. Next base: position 4,752,315 of record NZ_CP018786.1, read on the forward strand.
TTGTTAAAGGAGCTGAAAGTCTAAGATCATCTTTTGACAAACATAATCTGGATCCGGAAAAAATTGACCACGTATTGGCTCATATCTCTTCAGGATACTTTAAAGATGGACTGAAAGAAGAATTTGCTAAAAAAGGAATGGACTTCCCTGCAGAAAAATGGTTCTACAACCTTTCTGAAGTTGGAAACATCGGTGCAGGATCTATATTTATCGCCCTTGAAGAGCTGATGAACTCCGGAACATTGAAAAAAGGAGAAAAAGTACTTCTTTGCGTTCCTGAAAGTGGAAGATTCGCTTACTCATGTGCTCTATTAACCGTTTGCTAATGGAACACAGACTGCCAACATCCGATAAAGATTTTGTAGAAAATCTTATCCCGCAAAGGTTTCCTTTTGTGATGGTGCATGAATTGTCAGAATATTCTGAGAATCATCTTCTGTCTGGCTTTGAAATAAAAGAAGATAACCTTTTCATCCAGGACGGATTATTTCAGGCTTCCGGTTTGATTGAGCACCAGGCACAAAGCGTTGCTCTGCATACAGGATACAAATATTATCTGCTGGGGAAAGATGCACCTACAGGATATATTGGAGCTATCAAGTCTTTTGAAGCCGAAATACTACCTAAAGTAGGAGATCAGCTGAAATCTGAGGTAACCATTCTGAATGAAGTAATGGGAGTAACCCTCGTGGATATCGTTACCAAACTGAACGGTGAAGTGATTGCAAAATCTCAAATGAAAACCGCTGTAAAATAAACTGGAAATGGAAATAAAGGAAGAGAATATCATCAATATACACAACTTTTTACCGCATCGTGAACCGATGTTGATGGCAGACTACATTCTGGAGCTGACCAAAGAAAAAGTAGTAACTTCCTTTGAAATCAAAGAAGATAATATATTCGTTCACAACAATGAATTCGCAGAGGCCGGTTTAATCGAAAATCTGGCTCAAACCTGTTCATCTATTCTGGGACAAAGCTTCTTTGAAAATCCTGAAGCCGATACTAAAGTGATCGGGTTCATTACCAATATCAAGAAGATTGAGATTTTTGCTCTTCCAAAAGTGAATGACAAAATTATTTCCAAAGCTTCACTTATTTCACAGTTTGAGAATATCTGCCACATTTTCTGTGAAACATTTAATAATGATGAATTATTGATCAGAGCGGAGATCAACCTGTTTATTCAGGAAGTAAAGTCGTAAAGATCAATTCAACATAGAATATAAAAAGCTGTGCATTTTGTACAGCTTTTTTCATTCTAAAGAGTAACCTTAAATGGATTTGTGAATATTTGTGAAATTCATTTGTGATCTTTGTGTTTAAAATAAAAAGTTTTGGCTAAAGCCATTTGAGATCCTCCGTGAACTGACGTTCGTAACCTTTCAGGTTATGCTCAGAATCATAACCCACTCCTATTGAACTAATTATAAAAACCTTACATAAAAACGTCCGTTTTTTGTTTATTTAGACATTCATCACAAACTTCCAAAACAACTGATAAACAATATATTACAGACTTAAAAACCTCATCAGTAGATGAATTATTTCACGTGAAACATTTTATAAATCCGTGAAACTCTGATGGTCAGGAAGAAAGAGTTTTAAACAACAAAAAAAGCAGAACATTTCTGTCCTGCTTTTATCATTATTTTAAACAAAAGGATTAGTATCCGAAGATCTCTTCCAGAGATACTTCCTGGAATTCTCCCATTTTGTTGATAGATTCCATATTCAGGTTTTCTTTCTTACCAATGATGGCTGTATTGTATTTTACAGGTTTTACTTCAGTGTTATAGAATCCTGTAAGCTGTGGTAATGTCAGCCCTTGAATCTCAGCGTAAATATCTTTTCTGATATCATAGTCAACCCCTAATTTTTTCAATGCTAACTGATTGAAGAAAATATTTGTTCTGTTGATTCTGTTAGAAGCAATCTGTTTTAAGGCAGAACCTCTTGCATTCTCGAACTGGGCAGGGATTTGTGGTAAAGATACCATTAATTCATTCATTGCATTTACAGCTAAAGGAAGCTTGTTGGACTGTGTTCCGATGTAGTTCGTCACATAGTTTGCTTTCCCCTTTTCTGAAGCATTTCCATAAGAAACATAGGCTGTGTAAGCCAATGACTTACTTTCTCTGATCTCCTGGAAAACGATAGAAGACAATCCTCTTCCGAAGTATTCATTGAAAACATTTGCTTTCCCGAAGTTACCAAGGTTTACGGTGCTGGCTTTTGCTACTTTTGACATTTCCATCTGTACCATGTCATAATTTGTGAAGTATACCTTTCCTTCAGTAGCCGGTTCAGCATACTCTTTTGCCTGTGCTGGCTGAAGGCTTGTATTGATGATAAATGGCTTCACCGCTTTTTCCAAACCTGCCTGATCCTGTCCGTAAAGAAGCACCTGATAAGGATACTGGTTCAGCGTTTTCACTTTCTTCATTAGTTCTGCGGCATCAATGCTCTCAAGACGTTCTTTCGAAACGACGTCTGTCATTCTTGAGTTTTTACCATATTTAGCATAGTTTGAAAGTGCTGCCATAATTCTCACTTTGTCTTTCTTGGCTGTAGCTCTTGATTCCAAGATTGTTTTTACCGTTTGAGCATAAACCGCTTTATCAGCTTTTACATTCGTCATCCAGTGGTTCATCAGCTCTGCAGCTTTCTTCATATTACTTTCAAGACCACTCAGTGTAATGATCATTTGATCGTTGGAAGTTCTCAGGCTATAGCTTACTCCCAGTTTAAAAAATTCTTCTTTCAGCTGCTCCGGAGTATACTTATCCGTTCCAAGATATTCAAAAAGAGTTCCTGCAACAGCGAGTTCCTTGTCATTATCTGTTCCGAAAGGGAAAACATAACTGATCTGAGCCACCTCATTATATTTGTTCTTCACAAAGCTTACCGTCTTATCTTTGATCTTTGAAGTCTGAATTGCTGTTTTAAAATCAATAAATTCAGGCTTACTTTCCGGCACTTTTGTATTCAGAATATCTTTAAGGAAAGGAGACTGGGCTTCTCTGTTCAGTTTAATCGGGGTAATTCCAGGGTTCTGTACACGTACTAGCTTATCATTCACTCCTTTTTCTTTATAAATAACAACATAATTATCTTTAAAGAAATCGTTGGCAAACTTCACTACGTCAGCTTTTGTGATCTTATCATACTGATTGATCTCATCAAGCTCCTGTTCCCATGTTCTTACATTGATATAAGAATCATACAACTCAGTAGCTAATCCGTCAGCTGTTTCCCAGCTCTTCATACGCTGAACTTTTTTATCATTTACGATAGCTTTCAGTATCCAGTCCGGGAACTGTCCTTTTTTCACAAGATCCAGCTGATCCATCAGCAGTTTTTTAGCTTCATCAAAGCTTTGTCCTTCTTTAGGAGTTACTACCAGTCCGAAGGTTCCGTACATTTTGTAAGGTGATTCATACGCTCCTGCTCCAAGCGTTTTTTGCTTCTGGTTGATATTAAGGTCAATTAATCCGGCATCTCCTCTGTTGCTTAAGATTTCAGATACTACGTCTGCAAGTCTTGCTTCCTGAGTTCCATAAGAATCTGTTCTCCATGCAATGGTCATTCTTGGCGTTGTAGGACTTTTTACGGTTCTGGTAACAATGCTGGTCATTGGTTCTTCCGTAACCATCTTTTTCATCGGAAGCTCTTTGTATTTGAACGCTCCGAAATACTGGTCAACTAATTTTATAGTTTTGTCATAATCCAGATCTCCAACCAATACTACGGCCATGTTATTAGGCACATAATAGGTGTCAAAATACTTGTGGATCGCTTCCATAGAAGGGCTCTTCAAATGTTCTGAAGTTCCGATTGTTGTCTGCTGCCCGTTCGGGTGTTTTGGGAAAAGAGCCTGCATCAATGAATAGAATACAAGACGGCTGTCATTATCCTGTGCTCTGTTATACTCCTCATATACCGCTTCAAGCTCAGTGTGAAAAAGACGTAGCACCAGTTCTGAAAAACGTTCTTTCTCTACTCTTAGCCATTTTTCCAATTCGTTGGAAGGAATATTGTTTTTATAAACCGTTTCATCCAGGGATGTATGAGCATTCGTTCCTGTAGCTCCTAATGAAGAAATTGCTTTATCATATTCGTTAGCGATAGCATATTTGGAGGCTTCCTGAGAAACTTCGTCAATCTTTTTATAAAGTTCTTTCTTTTTTTCAGGATCTTTTTCTGCTTTATGCTGCTCATAAAGATCAGAGATCTGCTGTAGCAAAACTTTTTCTTTTGCCCAGTCCTGAGTTCCCAGATGCGAAGTTCCTTTGAAAACCATATGTTCCAGGTAGTGAGCTAATCCGGTGTTATCACTCGGGTCATTATTTGATCCTGTTCTTACCGGAATGTAAGTCTGGATTCTCGGAGCATCATCATTTTTTGCCAGATAAACCTTCAAACCGTTTTTCAGTGTATAGACACGCACTCCGGCCTGGTCATTCTTTACCGTTTCATAAGAATACCCTTGAGCATCAGTCTGCTTTTGAGTCTCAAATTTTTGTGCCATTGCGCTGATCATACAGAAAAGCGAAACCGAAATAAAAATCTTTTTCATAGTAGTTATTTAATATTATTTTTCAATCCAAATTTCCACCCATTAGTCTTATTTATATAAACACTTGTTACAAAAGAACTGTTACAAGCAGAAACAATAAGCTTAAAGGATTCTTTTAAGATTCTTTTATAGAAGATTAGTTAAAAGGAACCTTCCCAACAGGGAAAAATAAAAAATGGTTTATATTACAATTTTGGAAGTTTATTGATGATACCGTCTCTATTTCACTGTAATAACTCCCTCAGATTTAATATGATTTACATATAATGTATTTTCACTATTTTAGCCACCTGATTAAAAGAATCAGAAACAGGTGAACCCTATTTCACCTGAAATCTAAAAAAATGAACATTATTTAGATGAAAAAACAAGACCTGCCTCAAGACGAAAGTAACCTGAAATCCGCCAACATGACTGAAGTTCTGTATGTGACGGATGAGAACGACAACTACACGACAGCAAACAGTACAGGCTGGGACGTCAAGAAAGCTGCTCTGGACGAATCTATGGAACTTATTTACGAGAGAATTGAGGAAGCGAAGCAAAATGTAGCCAACAATATAGCAAGCCCTATTGCTTATTATATGGAACTGAACAAAATGGATCTGGGAGTCCTTGCTTCTTATGTAGGAATGTGGCAATGGAGGGTGAAAAGACATTTTAAACCCAAAGTATTTAAAACACTAAGCGAAAATGCATTGAAAAAATATGCCGATGCATTCGGTATTTCAGTGGATGAATTAAAAAACTTCAACGGAAAATAAATGAAATGGGCAAGAAACAATGCTCGTTTCATTTGACCAATGAAAAGATACAATCAGCAAATGAAATTAAACTTTGAACACCATCAGACTGCGCATTGCGAAAACGGTGTTGCTTCTAATCTACTGCTTAATAAAGGACTTAAACTAAGCGAACCCATGATCTTCGGGATCGGTTCCGGACTGTTTTTTGTCTACCTTCCTTTTTTAAAGGTGAATTTTGCTCCGGGCTTCAGCTATCGTCCGATGCCGGGTGCTATTTTCAGTAAAGCAGCCAAAAGATTAGGAATTAAAATCAAAAGAGAAAAATTCTCAAATCCGCAGGATGCCCAAAAAGCTCTTGAAAGAAATCTGGAACAAAATATTCCTACAGGACTTCAAGTGGGCGTTTTCAACCTTACCTATTTCCCCGAAGAATACAAATTCCACTTCAATGCCCACAACCTTGTGGTGTACGGAAAAGAAGACGGAAAATTCCTGATCAGTGATCCGGTAATGGATTATACCACTTCCCTTTCCGAAGCAGAACTGGAAAAAGTAAGATATGCCAAAGGAGCACTTCCTCCTAAAGGGCATATGTACTACCCTGTTTATGTCCCGGAAAATGTAAATCTTGAAGAAGCCATTAAAAAAGGGATCAAGGATACCTGTAAAAATATGCTGGCACCCGTACCCCTTATTGGCGTAAAAGCTATGAGATGGGTAGCAAAGAGCATCCCGAAATGGGCAGAAAAGAAAGGGACAAAAGTGACCAACCATTATTTGGGACAATTGATCAGGATGCAGGAAGAAATTGGAACCGGAGGCGGAGGCTTCAGATTTATCTATGGTGCATTTCTTCAGGAAGCAGCAGTTATTCTTAAAAACGATGAGCTTAAAGAATTATCAAAAGAAATTACGTCTATTGGTGACCTTTGGAGAGACTTTGCCGTGGATATTGCCCGTGTTTATAAAAACAGAAACTCAAAAAGCAATATCTATAACGAACTTTCAAAAACGATGCTGCACATTGCAGATCTGGAAGAAGCTTTCTATAAAAAACTAAGAAAAGCGATCTGATATGGCAGAAAATATGATTGAGATCAAAAACTTATACAAGAAATACAAAAATTCTGATGAGTTTTCTGTAAATGATATTTCTTTGAGCATCAGCAAAAATGAAATCTATGGAATTCTTGGTCCCAACGGAGCTGGGAAAACTACATTGATTTCCATGCTTTCAGGATTGATAAAACCTACTTCCGGACAATTTACCATCAATGATTTGTCTCCACAGAAGGATGGTTTTAAAATCAGACAGATTATCGGAATTGTTCCTCAGGAATATGCTTTATACCCAACGCTTACTGCAAAAGAAAACCTGATGTTTTTTGGAAGCCTGTATGGTTTAAAGCATAATGAGCTTAAAAAAGCAATTGATGAATCTCTGGAAATCATGGGACTTTCAAAATTTGCTAACAAGCAGGTAGGACAGTTTTCAGGAGGGATGAAACGCCGCTGCAACCTCATCGCCGGCACTCTTCACAATCCTAAAGTTCTCTTTCTGGATGAACCGACAGTAGGTGTGGATGTTCAGTCCAAAAAAGCAATTATTGACTATCTTTTAGATTTAAACAAACAGGGAACCTGCATTATTTATACTTCCCATCACCTTTCGGAAGCAGAAGAGTTCTGTACAAAAATTGCCATCATCGATCATGGAAAAATTCATGCGGTAGGAACACCGGAAGAACTTGTTTCACAGATTGCCAATGCCGAAAACCTGGAAGACGTTTTCATTTCATTAACCGGAAAAGAATTAAGAGATGTTGTTGTATAAACTGTGGAGAAGTTTCATTAAGGAAATTCTTCTGTTGAAAAGAGATATCGGAGGAATTGTCATCATCTTTGTGATGCCTTTGCTTTTGATTGTAACCATTACCCTTATTCAGGATTCTACCTTTAAAAACCTTGAAGGTTCAAAGATTCCTATTATTTTTATTGATCAGGATAAATCTGAAGTATCAAAAAATATAAAAGCAGAACTGGAAAACAGCAAAACATTCCAATTGCTGACTAACTTCAATGAAAAATCGGCTCAGGATGCAGTTTTTTCAGGAGATTATCAGATGGCGATTGTCATTCCGGAAAATTTAACGAAAGATTTAAATTCCAATATTGATTCTAAAGTTCAGACCATTGTAAGTTCTTTCGGACTGGAAGGAGATTCTGCAAAAGTAAAAACAGCTGCGCCCAAAGCCAAAGAAATTCATTTATACTTCGACCCTGCTACCAATGCCGGATTCAAGAACTCTGTGATGAATTCTGTGAATAAAATGGTTTTTGAAATTGAAAATAAAAAGATCTACAAAGCATTTCAGGATCAGCTGGGAACTACGGAAAATCTTGACGAAAATAAAAATCTGATCAGCTTTAAAGAAATTACTCCCAAGAAAGGAGAAATGGACGTGATGCCGAATTCCGTTCAGCATAATGTTCCTGCATGGACACTTTTTGCCATCTTCTTTATTGTAGTCCCTTTATCCATCAACCTGGTAAAAGAAAAAAGCCAGGGCACAAGTGTAAGAGCACGAATAAGCCCTACGCCTTATTTTGTACATATTTTAGGAAAAACATTTACGTATCTTATCATCTGTCTTATTCAGTTTTTACTGATGGTTGCAGTAGGAATTTACCTTTTCCCCTATATGGACCTTCCAGCTTTTGATGTATCCGGAAAAATGTTCCAGCTTGTGACAGTAACACTGTTTGCAGGATTGGCAGCTATTGGATTTGGAGTTTTATTAGGAACTATTGCTGATACACAGGAACAGTCTGCACCATTCGGAGCAACCTCTGTGGTTGTTTTGGCGGCTATTGGAGGAATCTGGGTTCCTGTATTTTTAATGCCGGAATTCATGCAGACCGTAGCCAAATTCTCTCCTATGAACTGGGGACTGAATGCCTATTATGATATTATTTTAAGAAACAGCGGAATTGGCGGAATTGCCAAAGAACTGGTTTTCCTTTTCTTATTCTATATTGCCACTGTAGCTATTTCTATTTTTTACGAAAAAAAACAAAATGCAGTCTAAAGAAAATATATTAACCTGTACTGAAGAAGTAAGAGTACGATTCAATGAAACAGACCCGCTGGGAATTGTCTGGCATGGACATTATATCGTGTATTTTGAAGACGGAAGAGAAGCTTTCGGTCGTCTGCACGGTCTTACCTATCTGGATATTCAGAATGCAGGATATGTAACGCCTATCGTAAAAAGTACCTGCGAACATTTTCTTCCTTTAAAATATGGAGAAACATTCAGAATTGTAACGACTTTTATCAATTCTGTTTCTGCCAAACTTATTTACAGATATGAACTTTTCAATCAGGAAGACCAATTGGTATGTAGCGGTGAAACAATTCAGGTATTTCTTGATAGTAATGGAGGCTTATGCCTGTACAATCCGGAGTTTTTTCAAAACTGGAAAGATAAAATGGGATTATCATGAGTAAGGAAATTTATATCACAGACTACAATTGTGTAACTCCTTTAGGTTTCAATGTTGATTCCAACTGGAAAGCACTTTGTGAAGGACAATCGGGAGTTGCTTTACATAAAATCATAAACAGTCAGGATGCTTTTTATGCTTCTATGATTGATTCTGGCAAACTGAATGAAGAATTCAACAGATTCTTCGACTCCGCTCAGAATGACAATTATAATTTTACAAGACTGGAGAAGATGCTTCTTTTAAGCTTACAGACTCTTGTTAAAAGACATACCGTTTCGGAAAACACGGCTTTTATCCTTTCCACTACAAAAGGGAATATCAGTCTGTTAAAAAACCAGTCCGAATTACCGAAAGGTGTTTATTTATCAAAATTAGCAGAAAAAATTGCTGATTTTTTTGGATTTAAAACGAAACCGATCATCGTTTCCAATGCCTGCGTTTCAGGAGTAATGGCAATTTCTGTTGCTAAAAATATGATTCAGGCAGGAAAGTATAAAAATGCTTTTGTGATTGCAGGAGACGAGCTTTCTGAATTTGTTATTTCAGGATTCAACTCATTTCAGGCAATAGGGTCGGGACCTTGCAAACCTTATGATAAAACCAGAGATGGAATCAATATCGGTGAAGCAGTAGCAGCAGTTTATATTACTTCAGTGCCAACTGGAAACGAAAAATTCAAATTTAAAGTACTGGGAGATTCTGCCGTCAATGATGCCAATCATATTTCCGGTCCTTCAAGAACGGGTGACGGTTTATATGCCAGTATCAAAAATGCTATGGCTGAAGCCAATGTTTCTCCGGAACAAATCGATTTTATTTCTGCCCACGGAACGGCTACTTTATATAACGACGAAATGGAAGCCATTGCCTTCAACAGAATGGATCTTCAGAATATTCCGCTCAACAGTATGAAAGGATATTACGGACATTGCCTGGGTGCATCCGGACTTTTGGAAAGTATTATTTCTATGGAAGGAGCTCTTCACAGTACTTTGATTCCTTCAAAGAATTTTAAAGAAATGGGAGTAACTCAACCTTTAAATATCATCAAAGAAAATCAAACTTCGGAAATACAATATATTCTAAAGACCGCTTCTGGGTTTGGAGGATGTAATGCAGCTATTGTATTGGAAAAATGTTAAATTGAAAGTGATGAAGAAAACGAACACCTGTACCATAGAACATTCAAAAATAACCTTTGATGGAAATCTTATTTTTGAAAGCCAAAGCAAAACCTTTCAGGAATTTGCCAAAGAAGCTTATAAAAATTTAGAACTCAGCTATCCAAAGTTTCATAAAATGGATAACCTGAGTAAACTGGCTTTTCTTTCCGCCGAAACCATTTTGAAAGACGAGGATCACAGCAAAACAGCTATTGTTTTTGCCAATAGATCTTCCAGTCTGGACACAGATTTCAAATATCAGGAAAGTATCAACGATCAGGATAACTTTTATCCAAGTCCTGCCGTTTTTGTCTATACTTTACCCAATATCTGTGTAGGAGAAATCAGCATTAAACACAAAATGCAGACAGAAAATGCTTTTTTCGTTCTGGATGATTTTGATGAAGAATTTTTGAATGACTATTCTGAGCAGATTCTTCTATCAGGAAAAGCCGACAAAGTATTGTGTGGCTGGGTGGAATTGTATCAGGAAAATTATAAAGCTTTTGTATATTTGCTAACCTTATAAAAATGTAACAATATAACAGTGCAATGATGTAATGATCTTTATGATATGCCGAAGCACTGATAAACCAACTTAATTATGGAAAACTTAAAAACAGAATTGAAACACAAAATTATTGAAGTTCTTAATCTTGAAGACGTATCTGTAGAAGAAATCAAAGATACTGATCCATTGTTCGGAGGTGGATTAGGATTAGATTCTATCGACGCTTTGGAACTGATCGTTCTTCTTGATAAAGACTATGGAATAAAATTAGCAGATCCTAAAAAAGGAAAAGAGATTTTCCAATCTATCGATACGATGGCAAAATTCATCGAGGACAACAGAACAAAATAAATACAACAATATAACTGTGTAGCCATGTGATAATTGCTGACCAATTAACAGATTGCTGCACATGTTTTAGGATTTAATACCATGAGTCAAAAAATTGCCATAACGGGAATGGGCATCATTTCCTCCATCGGTAACAATGTGGAGGAAAATTTTATTTCATTGCAATCCGGAAAACATGGAATTTCAGATATCGAATTGTTTGAAACCCGTCATGCCGGAGCCATTAAAACAGGTGAAATAAAATTATCTAATGAAGAACTTGTACAACAGCTTCAGCTTAATGAAGACAATAATGTAACAAGAACTTCTTTATTGGGAATGATCGCTGCGAAAGAAGCTGTAGAAAGTGCAGGAATTTCAGATATCAATGGTTACAGAACCGGACTGATCTCTTCTACCAGTGTAGGAGGAATGGATATCACTGAAAAATATTTCTACTCTTACGAAGACTTTCCTGAAAAGCAAAAATATATTGACGCTCATGATGCCGGAAATTCCTCATTGGCTATTGCCGGTTATCTGGGATTAAAGGGCATGGTTTCTACCATCAGTACAGCCTGTTCATCAGCAGCCAATGCCATTATGATGGGAGCTAAACTGATTAAAAACGGAGTTTTGGATCGTGTGATTGTCGGAGGAACAGATTCTCTTTCAAAATTTACTTTGAATGGTTTCAATACGCTGATGATTCTTACGGATTCTTACAATACTCCTTTTGACAACGACAGAAAAGGGCTGAATCTTGGGGAAGCTGCGGCTTTCTTAGTCCTTGAATCTGAAGAAATGGTCAAAAAAGAAAACAAAAAGGTTCTCGCTTATCTTTCCGGTTATGGAAATGCTAATGATGCACACCATCAGACGGCATCTTCAGAAAACGGACAAGGAGCATTTTTGGCCATGCAGCAAGCTCTGAAAATCTCCGGATTAGATAAAGAAAATATAGATTACATCAATGTTCACGGAACAGCAACTCCTAATAATGATTTATCAGAAGGAATTGCCATGATCAGAATCTTCGGTGAAAATCAGGTACCTGAATTCAGCTCTACAAAAGCATTTACAGGACATACTCTGGCAGCAGCAGCAGGAATTGAAGCCGTATTTTCAATTCTAGCCATGCAAAACAGCATGATCTTTCCTAACCTGAATTTTAAAACAAAAATGGAAGAGTTTGATCTTACTCCTGTGACTAAACTGAAAGAGAAAAACATTGATAATGTACTTTCTAACTCATTTGGATTTGGAGGAAACTGTTCAACTTTAATTTTCTCAAAATCATGAGTACAGTATACATCAACAGTGCATCCTGTATCTCTGTTCAGGACACTTTAAACGAAAATATTCTTCAGAACCTTACTCCTGGAAATTCTTCAAACATCATTAAAGCGATAGAACCTAATTACAAAGAGTTCATTCCGCCTGCAATGATCAGGAGAATGTCTAAAACGGTTAAAATGAGTTCTGTAGCATCAAATTATGCATTGAAGGAAGCCGGTATTGAAAAGCCTGATGCCATCATTGTAGGAACCGGAATGGGCTGCTCCCAGGATTCTGAAAAGTTTCTGAAAAACGTGATTGACAATCACGAAGAATTTCTTACGCCTACCTTTTTTATACAATCTACCCATAATACGGTAGCCGGACAAATTGCTCTGGGGTTACAATGTCATGCCTATAATTTCACGTATGTAAATACTTCTTCTTCACTGGAGTTTTCATTACTGGATGCCCAGCTTCAGATCAACGACGGAGAAGCAGAAAATGTTCTGGTAGGTTCTACAGACGAACAGACAGACAGAACCATGGAACTTTATTGCCTGAATAATACCATCAAAAAAGAAGCAGATCTTCCCATTGATTATTTAAACTCTACGACTAGTGGAGTGATTTGGGGTGAAGGTGCCAGCTTTTTCGTTGTAGGAAAAAATAAGACCGAAAACTCTTACGCCAAGCTTAAGAATATCCAAATCAGTAACACGCTTGAATTGAATGAAGTAAAGGATTTTATCCAGAATTTCTTAGTTCAAAACGATCTTTCAAATAATGATATTGATGTGCTTATTTTAGGGTTCAGTGGAGATGCAAAGTCAGATATGTATTATACAGAAGCCATGAATCTGTTTCCGGATTCAGCACAGCTGTATTACAAACATTTGAGTGGAGAATTCAATACTGCGAGTGGTTTTTCAACTTTTATAGCCTGTCATATCCTTAAGGAACAGCAGATCCCGGAAATTATGATGATTAATGCTGAGAAAAAAGAAAATGTGAAGAATATCCTTCTTTACAATCATCTGGGAGGTGATGATCACAGTCTGGTATTACTGGAAAAGGCATAATTATTGAAATTGAAAATTATGCGGTCTATTTGTCATTCAGAGCACAGACCAAAGGTCTGCGAACAAGGTTCTGAAGTGGAGCGTGGAATCTAAATTAGTTTAGACTCCTACGTAGTGACAAAATACAGCAGAGGTTTCCAATTAATCAACAATATAAAAAAGTAGTCAGCAATGAAACACTATCCTTTCATCCTCTTCTATCTTTTCTGTAACGCTTTTATTTATGCGTTTCACGGAAGTTTTTGGGTGTATCTGTTTTGTTTTTTTGCTTTTTCTGCAATTGTAGTTTGGGGTTCTTTTGATATTGAACTGGGATATTTTGTCAACAGCCTTACTCATAAACGCACCAGAATTAAAGAAGTAGCTCTTACTTTTGATGACGGGCCTACCGAGTTTACCCCGAAATTTTTAGACTTACTTAAGGAACATCAGGTAAAAGCCACCTTTTTCTGTATCGGGAAACAGATCGAAAAATATCCGGAAACGTTTCAGAGAATTATTGCTGAAGGCCATACTATTGGAAATCATACCTTAACACATTCCAATTCTACAGGATTTTTATCTACTTCAAAAATGATTGAGGAAATTGAAAAATGTGATGCAATCATGAAGAACGTTGGAAATATCAGCACCCATCTCTACAGGCCACCTTTCGGAGTGACGAATCCCAATATTGCGAAAGCGATTAAAAGAACACATAAAAAAAGTATCGGATGGAATGTCCGCTCCTTAGACACCATCATTGATGATGAAAAGAAAATCTATACCAGAGTTACCAAAGACTTGAAAAAAGGGAGCATTATCCTGCTTCATGATACCTCGGAAAAGACTTATCGTGTTCTGATAGATTTATTAGTATTTTTGAAGGATAAAAAATATTCAACCTTTACTGTTGATACAGTGATAAATTCAAATAGAAATGATTAAAAATATTGCTTTCGGAGCATTTTTACTGGTTTCCGGTTTCTTTTTTGCACAAAATACGGCAATGTCAGGAACTGAAGCTAAAGCATTTGTATCGAAGGTTTCTTCAGAGACAAAAGAGATCAAAACATTACAAAGTGATTTTACCCAGACCAAAAAAATGGATTTTCTGGATAAAAGTATTGTTACCTATGGAAAAATGTCATTACAGACTCCCAATATGCTGAGCTGGAAGTATACTAAACCTTATCAGTACAGTATTGTTTTTAAAAGCAATAAGATCTACATCAATGATCAGGGGAAAAAATCTTCTGTAGATGCCAAGAGCAAAACGTTTGAAAAAATTAATAAACTGATTGTAGGAAGCTCAAACGGAACGATGTTTAATGATCCGGAGTTTACTGTAACTTATTTTAAGAACGGAAATTACAATGTAGCAAAGTTTATTCCTAAGACTTCGCAGCTGTTGAAATACATCAAGCAGATTGAGCTGTATTTCCCTAAGAACCAGTCGACAGTTTCCCAGGTGAATATGACGGAGGCTTCCGGAGATACTACGAATATTGTTTTCAAAAATACAAAGATCAATGCTTCCATTCCTGCGTCAGAGTTTTCTTTATAGTCTGATTCTAATCCTGGTTGTTTCCTGTAAGACGTATCAGTTAACAGAAGCAAAACCTGTCTCTTCTTCTGAAAAGATGGTTGAAAATTTATACTTTTCTTCCACCGAAGATTATGTATATAAATGCCAGATGGACATTTATAAAAACCATGTGAGCGGAATTCTGATCATTAAGAAATTGAATGAAACAACCCATCGTGTTGCTTTAACATCAGATTTTGGAAATAAATTGATTGATTTTGAGGTTTCTGATGAGAATTTTAAACTGAATTATGTACTTCCTGATCTGGATAAAAAAATCGTGATCAATTTCCTGAAGAATGATTTTCAGCAGCTTCTGAAAAAACAATATCCGGTAAGCGAAAGTTTTGAGAATGAAAATGCGAAAATTTATCTTTCTAAAATTGAGAATAAAAGGTATTACTTATTCTTCAGTAAAGAAAACAATTTATTGAAACAGATCATTTACACGAAAAATAACAAGGAAAAAATCAATTTTACTTTTGATGCAAAAAAGCATATCTTCGCGGATAGCTTAAATCTACAGCACAAAGACTTTAAGATCAATATAAAACTAGTTCAAATAACCGAAACAGAATAAGTTCCAACAGGAAAAATTGTACAATATTTGAGTTCTTTTCAGATCAGATTGTATTGTACATTTAATCTTAAAAAATAAGATCATGCAAACCATTCTTACAGACTTTTACACATTAACCTCATACGATAAGACAGAAGACGGAAAGTTTACTGCTCATATCAACCTTAATAAAGACCACGAGATTTTTAAAGGACATTTTCCTGGAAATCCGGTAACTCCCGGTGTTTGTATGATGCAAATTATTAAGGAACTGACTGAGGAATTTACAGGTTCAAAGTTATTTCTGAAAACAGCTTCCAATGTAAAGTTCATGGCGATTATCAATCCTTTTGAAACACCTGATCTGGTACTTCAACTGGATATTGCTGAAAATGAAGAAGATGTTAAAGTAAAAAACACGACTTCTTTTGGCGAGACTATTGCATTGAAATTGTCTGTAAGCTATAAAAAATTACCATCATGAAACTAATCTTATCATTCTTTGCAGCATTTGCTTTTTTCTTTCAGTCTGATCTTGAAGCATTGAGAAACAGCTATGCTAAAGCCAATGAATCTAATACTAATACACAAAACTTCATTGAAACAGCGGACAAACAATCCGGTTCTGATGCAGTCACTGTAGGATACAAGGCAGCAGCAAAGATTATGGAAGCAAAAATTGCTAAAAGTAACAGAAAATCACTGGTAAAAACAGGAGCTACAAGCCTTGAAGCTGTTATCAAAAACAATCCTAATAATGCGGAATTACGTCTGATCAGAATGAGCGTTCAGGAAAATATTCCGAAAATTGTAGGATACCGTGGAAGTTTGAAGGATGATAAAGCTTTCCTGTTGAACAATTACAGCAAACAGAATACAGCATTAAAAGGCTATATCAAAAGGTTTGCAATGCAATCCAAAACCATTACAGAGGCCGAAAGAGCCACTTTAAAATAAAAAAATGTCCCTTGCTGAAGTTCAAAATGCAATTTCTGAAAAGAAGATATGCATTTTAATACCTACCTACAATAATGAAAAAACCCTGAAGAGGGTTATTGACGGCGTTCTCGACTACACCGAAAATATTATTGTGGTTAATGATGGTTCCACAGATTCTACGGTACAGATTCTTTCTCAATATCCTCAGATTACGGTTATTTCCCTTCCAGAGAACAAAGGAAAAGGAAATGGTCTTAAAACAGGTTTCAGAGCAGCTAAGAAGTCAGGCTATGATTACGCCATCACGATTGATTCGGATGGGCAGCATTATCCGGATGATATTCCTGTGTTTGTAGAAGCTCTTCTTGAGGAAAAAGAGGAAGTTCTTCTGATCGGGAACAGAAATATGTCTCAGGATGGTATTCCTAAGAAAAGCAGCTTCGGAAACCGTTTTTCCAATTTCTGGTTCTGGTTTGAAACCGGTATCAGGCTGGAAGATACACAGTCCGGTTACAGGCTTTATCCTTTGCATAAAATTCCAAAAAAATACTTTACTCCAAAGTTTGAATTCGAAATCGAAATTATTGTAAGAACTGCATGGAGGCATGTTCCGGTAAAGAATGTTCCGATCAAGGTTTTATATGATCCTGCAGAGCGGGTTTCGCATTTCAGACCCTTCAAAGATTTCACCAGAATCAGTATTCTGAATACGATTTTGGTGACGATTACCCTGCTTTACATTATTCCGAGAAATTTCGTGAATAATTTCAAAAAAAAAAGCTTTAAAAGATTCATACAGGAAGATGTCTTAGAAAGTGACGGGAGCAACCGTACAAAAGCATTTTCTATAGCGCTGGGAGTGTTTATAGGACTTTCACCTTTCTGGGGATTTCAGACTCTTTTGGTAATCAGTTTATCTGTACTTTTTAAACTTAATAAAGTACTTGCATTTGTAGCGTCCAATGTGAGTCTTCCTCCTTTTATTCCTTTTATTATAGCGGCTTCCCTGTTTCTGGGTGCCCCTTTTGTAAGTGGTGACAGTGATCTATTAAGTCAGGATTTAAATTTTGAATTGATTAAAAACAACCTGCTGCAATATGTTATTGGCAGTTTTATATTAAGTACTACCCTTTCTGCTCTTTCAGGAATAACTGCTTTTTTATTTTTGAATAAAGTAAGCCCGGAAAATAATTAAAAAAGCCCGGAACAATGTTCCAGGCTTATCAAAATTGAATATATATTTTCAACTATTTCAAAATAAATTGGGTAAGGTCTTTCAAAAACTGTTCATCCACGTTCCCTTTTGTTTCATAATCTTTTGGAGACGGTTTTCCGGTGCCGGAAATAAATAAGTGACTTAATGCAGGATAAAACTTAAATACGGCTGTCTTATCATTTTTCAATGTTTCTTTCCAAAGGTTAAAGTCTTTCTCAGTTACCTGATAATCTCTTCCCCCTTGTGCAAAAAACATGGGAGCTTTTACTTTTTTAACCTCATTAAGCTGATTGTAATCCTTTATATATTTCCAATAGGGTGCAGATTGTCCCAAAGGAAGCTCTGACGAGGGTGAACTTAGCTTAAATTTAGATGAATTTAAAAATGCTACTTGCTTTTTTACTTCCTGAACCGCCTCTGCAGGAACTTTAGTTGGATCTATAGCATGAAGATAATCATACTGTTCCACTAATAAATCCTGTAATGGTCTTGCATTTCCAGCCATAAAAACATATTTTGAAACCTGAGCCTTTTCTGCAATTTTTGGCATCATATACGCTCCCTGGCTATGCCCAAGAATGATAATCTGATATCCTTTGTAATCAGCATTATTTTTAAAATAAAGAGCTGCGTTTACAGCATCATTGATGGTTTCCTGTTCTACAGTAGATTTTTCATTAAATGTTTCAGGATAGGAATAGGTTCTTTTATCATATCGGTAAGAAGCAATTCCGTTGGCTAAAAGATATTCTGCAATATCTTTAAACGGCTTATTTTCCCCAATGGTTTCGTCTCTGTCATGTGCTCCTGATCCATGAACGAAAATAACCAGTTTCTTTTTATTGTTGGAAGGAGGAAGCAATAAAGTTCCATTCAGTTCAAATCCATCACTTTTTATTTTAAGTGTGGTTTTCTCATCGGGTTTTTCAAATGTTTTATGCGGAACTAAAAAGAAACCCAGCATTTTATTATTTTCTCCGAAAGTAATTTGAATATCAAGTTTTGTTTTTTCAAATTCGGAATAGTAATAATAGGTGTTTCCTTCATTATTTACTTCAAGGATATTTTTCAATCCTCCAACCTGGCTCTGAAGCTGGTCCGGTATAGCTTTAAGCTGATCTACCGGAATTTGTCCTGCCACGGAAGAATCAAAATAAGAGTGTGCTTTTTCCGCATTTTTATCTACTAGCAAAGCTTTAATGAAAGTATTTCCGATCTCTTTTCTATCCTGAGAAAAGAATAAAATAGCAGATACGGAAAAGAATAGGGTTAAAAGTTTTTTCATAATCAATTATTTATAAACCACATCAGCGAATGATAATGGCGTCATCATTATGGTGACAAATATCGCAATAATTACCAGAGCTAACTGTGTGATATGGTAGGTTTTTTCTTTTTCATCGTCTTTGATTTCAAAAGTAAATTTTATTTTATCAGGTCTTCTGATGATCAGCCAAATAAACACAAGAACAGCGAGATTCATAAGTACAGGAAACACAAGAAAGATTTTGCTTCCATAATTGTCTTTCATACTTCCGTAACCGTGAATAGTGATGGTGTCTGGTATTGAACTGTAAACGGTACACAAATACACAGAATAACAGATGATAATGACAAAAGGAATGCAGAAAAGCAGTTTTATATATTTAGGGATCATTTCAGTTTCTTTAAAGTTTTCTTCAGGTATTTTTCAACATTTTTTCTGTCCGGAACTGTTGTAATTTCTTTCGTCAATGCTTTTTCAAACTCCATTTTTGCCTTTGAATATTCTTTTTTGCTAAAATAATATTTTCCCGACTGATAATAGACCAGCCAAAAATCAGGGTTCATGGCTTGGTAGGATGGAATTATATCATCTGTCAACAGCATCTTTTTGTCATCAGCTGCCTCATTGATTTCTTTGCCCAACATTTTAGACTGTTCATAATGCTCAAACTCTTCAGAATCAGCAAACGGATCTCTCGCAATATTCAATCCTGTTTTTGCCTGTAAACTTTGCGACAACTGCTTCCCGGAAAAAATCTCATTCAGATCATAACATACAAATTCTCCCAGCTGATACGGATTAGAAGAAACCCAAACCAGCTTTTTCTGAGGCGAAAATATAACGGCATGGTGAGCCAATAGCTGATTAAGTGCTTTTTCATTTCCATAACCTATATTTTTATCTTTCAATCCGGATCTATTTCTTAAAATAGAAGCCATCTTTTCCGGAGTGATCTTTTTTTCTTCCTGCAAAAGCTCCTGAAGTTTTTCATAACGATATTCGGAATGGCTTTCTTCAATCTGTGTCTGATTTCTTTTGTCATCTTTGTAAGCTTCAGACTGGAAATGATTGGTACAAAGAACTCTGCTGGTATTCTGCACTCTGTATACTCCGAAATTCTTAGGTGAAACTTCAATAATGACTGCATTTTTATCTGCCGCACTTCCCACAAGAATGGACTCTGAAACGAAAACTTTTCTTTTTTGGGCAATGGCAATAGCTTCTTCTATATTTTTTGCATATTGCAGAATCTCTCTTGTAACAAGGGAAATCGGAGTCTTTGCCGTTAAAGGAATTTTTGATTTTCCAGCGTTAATGGTCACTGTAATTCCTTCTTTATTCATTCCGGAAACCACACCAATCATTCCCGGCCAGCTTACCGACATGTAGGGAATGCCTTCTTCGGGTTGCACAAATTCTACCAATTTATTTTTAGCAAAATCATCTCCCACATAAAAATCGAAATTTCTTCCAATCAACAAGTCTCCATCTTCAGTATTTTCATTCCATACAGCAAGAGATGTACAGCCCACCATAGCAAGATCCTGCATAGCGTGTCCTATATCATGCGCTCCGTGCAGGTAAAGATTTCTTAAATATTTGGGTGCAATAAAATCATACTGATTGGATGAATATTGTGACAAGCCAAATAATTCTGCCTGATAATCTTCTCTTACGTTGAGGTACATTTTTCTGTTATACCATTTTAAAAAGCCTCTTAACAGCCTTTGTCTGAATTTTGAGGGCACAAACCCTTCCACTTTTGAAAAGAAAATACCTTCCTGTTTCTGCATTAAGCTTTGAGTCAATGCTCCGTTATTATATCCAAGCTGCAAAGGATTTCCTTTGATATAAAGTTCCCAGAGCTGCTGTCTATTTTTGGTAAGATAATTCTGATTGTAGCTGAATGTACTGTCATTGATCTGGTTTACTTTCGGAACTTCCAGAGCATATTGTTTTACCTCGGGAATATGTTTGATGGACTTTGAGATTCCGCAAGATGTGAGTAAAACACAAAAAGTGAAATAAAGAAAAATTCTTTTGTAAGATGAATAAATGGTTTTAGTTTTTTTCACTTTAGTTTTTATTAATCATTTGGTTCAGCCGCATATCTATCGTTTCTTTTCCGATAATTTCAGCACAGGTATTAAAAGCTCCGATAGTAACGCCTAAGATCCCATGCATATTCACGGATTGTCCGGTCAGAAAAAGATTGTCAATTTTGGTACGGGGAGAAACCATCGTTTTAAGGGGATTCTCCGAGCTTTTCATGTATCCATACATATTTCCTTCACAATTCCCGATATAGTCCCGATAAGACAAAGGAGAGGAAGTATAGAGTGTTTCAATGGCATGCCTTACATTTGGAATTTTCTTTTCCAGAGCGTCAAGCATTTTTTCTGTTTTTTCAAGCTTAAATCTTTCATAAGAATTTCCTCTTTCATGCTCATCAGCAACAGTATTGAAGGTATTTTCCCATTCTTTAACCTCATCAAAATCCATATAAGATATCACCGTCAGACTTTCTGCGAATTCAGGATGACGTTTCGATGGTGTGGAAGAAAGCATATACGTTTCCGGCCATGATTCTTTCCGGTATTGGAATGCGTTCCAAACCTGTTCTTCAGAGGAGTAATGATATCTGTTATAATTAAAATTCGGAAGACAGTGAGGTTTTAAAACAAGGTAAATACTAAAGCATGATGAAACCGGCTTCCAGCTTAAAACCCTGTTCAGAAAAGATTTCTTAAGTCTTTCTTCACCAATAAGCTTAATAGTGGAACGGATTTCTATATTTGAAATAAATTGTTTTGCCGTGTATTCTTTTCCTGTTTTTGTTTTGACAGAGGTCAGTATATTATTTTCATTAAAAACAAATTCTGAAACTTCCGAATGCTTGTGTACTTCGGCTCCATATTCCCGAAGTTTTCTGATCAGAAGTTTAGAGATCTGACTTCCTCCTTTCACACATTTGTAAGCACTTTGGATATAAGAATTTACCGTCAAAGCATGTACATAAAAGGGAACATTCTCAGAATCTCCGGCATATAAAAAGTTAGAACCCAGTAAAACCGACTGAAGTCTTTTATTCTGGGTAACAGATTCGATGAATCTTTTGGTATTAAGGTGCAGGATTTCTTCGTTGTAGTTGTCTTTTCCTACCACATGATATCTGGGAAACTGGCTGCATACATACTGAATTTCTTCACAATAGTTTTCAAGATTTTCTTTTTCTTCGGGGAAGTATTTGGAAAGCTGTTCTACAAAATTCTGATAGCCTTGTGCATGTGGATATTCTATTTCATCATCTCCAAAGCTAATCCTGTCATAGCCGTCTTCATCCATTATTTGAAGTTCAAGATCATCCATGATTTCAAGATAGGAAAAGAACTGGTTCAGATTCTGCCCTTTGGATAAGCCTCCCAGATAATGCACTCCGGTATCAAAAATAAGTTTATCTCTTGAAAAGGTCTGCAGATTTCCTCCATATTGGTTATTTTTCTCCAGAACGCATACTTTCAGACCTTCTTTCGCCAAAATAAGAGCTGAAACAAGACCTCCCAATCCGCTGCCGATTACAAGTATGTCGTATTCTTTCTTCAAAAGAGAATGTGCTTTTAATAATTAAGAAACAGGGAATTTAAGATATTTAAAGATTACTTTGGTACAGTAAACAAAGAAATTTTATTTGGAAAATACTATTTAATGATCTTAATTCTTAGTACATCTTAATGGTTTTTAGTTTTTCGTTTGTTTTTACGGGATAAAAATAGAAAAATTAATCAACATCATCCCAAAAATCAAAATAATTAAACCATTGAAGGGGATATTTTTTCACCATGGTTTCCAGATTCTGAACATATGACTGTAAAAGCCCCTGTGAATCACGGTTTTTGATATTCTGAGCCACTCTTGCATACAAGTGGTAATGAAGATTATTTTCCTTCATCACATACACATAGACTACGGGAACTCCCAATCTTGAGGCAATCAAAAACGGGCCAGCCGGAAACTTTGCGCTCTTTCCCAATAAGTCTGCTTCCAGATATTTGGATCCTTCAAAATAACGGTCTCCGGTAAAGCAGATCAGCTCATTCTCTGACAAAGCTTTGTTAATTTCAAAGATATGCGACATATCTTCTTTTACATAGATGAACTTGATATTACTTTCTTTTATGGCAACGCTCTCCAGGTATTCTTTAATTACGGTAACTTCCTGATCTGTGGTTACGAGATTGATCTGACAGTCGAAATCAATATCGGCAAAAAAATGCTCTGCAATTTCAAAATTACCGATATGAGCGCTGATCAGTACACCTCCTTTTTTAGCGGCTAAAAGATTTCTGAGGTTTTCAATACCGTCAAACTCATAGGTGTATTTTTCTCTAAGTCCGGCAGAAATAGCTGTTTTATCGATCAGAACTTTTCCGAAGGTAAAATAACTTTTAAATATGGAGGTTTTGGATTTCCAGTATCCATAGTTCAGTCTTTTCTGAAAATAATAAAGAATGTATTGGTTGCTTTTCTTCTGAAACAGTGAATAATATGCTGCTACAAAATACAGCACACCATATGAACTTCTGATCCCGATATTTCTAATACACCAGACGAATATTCTGTATCCGAGTACTGTTCCTTTAGATTTACCTTTCCACTTGTTCATATCTAGAATTTAATATAACAGAGAGCCAATGTAATAATACCTTTTTGAAGTGTCCGTTACCGGATCACTGTGATATTGTTACATTGGCACATTTTATAGAATAAAGATTTACTCAATAACTAAGCGTTTTTTTCAGCAATCTTATTTTCAATCGTTGTATAGAAATCATCAAATGTTACCATTTTTTTGAAATCTGCTTCTCCTAATTTCACCCCGAAATTGGATTCAATCACGACTACCATGTCGATATAATCTAAGCTGTCTAGGCCCAGTGTATTTTTAAGGTTGGCATCGTTACTGATTTCGTCTCCGTCTACCTCGAATTCGTTGACAAGAAAATCATTAACAATAGCAACAATTTTTTCCCTTTCCATGTTTTTAATCAAATTTTTTAACTATTAATGCAGAATTGGTTCCCCCAAACCCAAAAGAATTCGACAAAAATACATCAATTTTTTGATTTTTTGTTTTTGCCACTAAATTTATCTTTTGTGCTTCATTATCAGGGTTTTCCAGATTAATATTCGGAGCAACAAAATTATTCTGCATCATCAGAATGGAGTAGATAACTTCACTTGCACCTGCCATCCAGCACTCATGTCCCGTCATAGATTTGGTAGAACTTACCGGAACTTCACTCCCGAAGATCTCATAAATGGCTTTTGCCTCATTGGCATCCCCAATTGGAGTAGACGTTGCATGAGCATTGATATAATCGATGTCTGAAGCTTTTAATCCTGATTGTTTTAACGCTCTGTCCATTGCTAAAGCCGGCCCGTCCACATTGGGTGTTGAAATATGACCTCCGTTTGAAGAGAAACCATACCCAATAATTTCGGCAATAATCGGAGCACCTCTTCTTTGGGCAGATTCTAAGCTTTCAACAATCAGGCTGGCTGCTCCGCCACTGGGAATCAGTCCGTCTCTTTCTGCATCGAAAGGTCTGGATGCTTTCGCAGGCTCATCTTCTCTGGCTGAGAATACTCCCAATCCATCAAAACTCGCCATGGAATATTTGTTGGTTTCCTGAGCACCACCACAGATAATCATATCCTGAAATCCGTTTTTGATCATCATATAAGCCAGTCCCAAAGAATGGGAACCGCTTGCACATGCTGCACTGATGGTAAGATTAATTCCTTTCAGTTTAAAAATGGTTGAAAGGTTCATCGTTACCGTTGAGTTCATTGATTTAAAGATCGCTCCCGATCCCATCAATGTAGTATCTTTCTTTTCCCTTGCAATATCGATAGATTCTACGACTGCCTGGGAAACACTGTCATTTCCGTATAAGATCCCCACTTCATGAGCATCTAAGAATTCTTCGTCCAGATTCGCCTGTTTTAAAGCATCCATAGTAGCAAGATAAGCATATTCGCTTTCTTCTCCCATGCTGACACGCTGGCGTCTGTTTAAAAGATTTTTCAGATCAGGTTTCGGAACTACTCCTGTAAGGCCGGACCTGAAACCAAATTCTTTTCTGTCCTGATCTAAAACAATACCGGATTTTCCTTGATATAGGGATTCCCTGACCTCTTCTAAAGACGTCCCGATGCAGGAATAAATTCCCATTCCGGTAATTACAACCCTATTTTCCATGTTATGAATAAATTCCTCCGTTAATATTAATCACTTCTCCTGTAATGTAGGAAGATTTTCTAGATGCTAAAAATGCTACAAGATCCGCCACTTCTTCTGCTTCTCCGAATCTGTTGGCAGGAATCATTGCTTTCAGTTCTTCTTCATTGAATTCCTGAGTCATATCTGTTTTGATGAAACCAGGGGCTACTGCATTTACGGTAACATTTCTTTTGGCAACTTCCTGAGCAAGGGCTTTTGTAGCTCCTACTAAAGCTCCTTTTGCTGCAGAATAATTCGTTTGACCAGCTGTTCCTTTTACTCCCGATACAGAAACCATATTGATGATTCTTCCGTATTTGTTACGAAGCAGCTTTTGAATAAAGAAATTGGTCACATTGAAGAATCCGTCCAGACTTGTATTGATTACACTGTTCCAGTCTTCCTTTTGCATCCACATAAAAAGACCGTCTCTTGTGATTCCGGCATTATTGACGATCACTTCTACCACGGCATCAGGGTTTTTCTCCTGCCACTCCGTTAAAACAGCTTGTGTTTCTTCGGTGTTTCCTACATCAAATTTAAGGATTTCTCCGGTAGCACCCAATTCTTCCACTTTAGCCAATGTTTCTTTGGCTGCCGTTTCATTTGAAGCGTAGTTGATAAGGATGTGATAGTTTTTCTCTTCAGCCAGTTTTATACAGATTGCTCTCCCGATTCCTCTGGAGCCTCCTGTTACAATTGCACATTTCATGCGTTAGTGTTTATATCGTTTTTAGTTTTTTTAAGTTGATGTTGGAAGCCTTTTTTTAAAAGACAATTGATGGCAACCAATAGTTACATTCCTTTCAGATATTTCTTTACTTCCTCCAGATACGGATACATGACCATATCGTCTGAGAAAGCAGGAATAATTTTTCTGATTTCGTCATACAGTTCTTTTGTAGAGGATGAAACCTTATCCTGGAATCCAAGATATTCAACCGCCTGAATGATGGTAATAGCTTCAATAGCCAATACCTCAAAGGCATTTTCAATGACTTTTCTGCAGATTACAGCAGCATTTGTTCCCATACTAACGATATCCTGATTATCATTATTGTTTGGAATACTGTGAACATACATAGAGTTTGACAGCATCTGGCTTTCTGCAGTAGTAGAAGTTGCTGTAAACTGTACCCCCTGCATCCCGAAATTGAAACCTAATTTACCTAAATTGACAAAAGGAGGTAAAATTTCGTTGATTTTAGCATTCAGAAGATAGTTTAGCTGTCTTTCTGCAAGCATGGTAAGTTTGGTAACTACAATTTTAAGTTTGTCCATTTCCAGAGATATATAATCTCCGTGGAAGTTTCCTCCGTGATACACATGCTGGTCTTCAACGTTGATAATTGGGTTATCATTCGCAGAATTGATCTCATTTTCAAGAACTTTTTCTGTGTATTCCAACGTATCCAGTACCGGACCTAAAATCTGAGGAACACATCTTAAAGAATAATATTCCTGAACTTTTTCCTTGAATACTTTTTCCTGTTCTTCAAAATGGGTATAAAGATGTTCTTCTCTTTTTCTGATCAGTTTACTGTCTGCCAGGTGAGCACGCATTCTTTCTGCCACTTTCTGCTGACCGTAATGTTTCTTAGTTCCGTTCAATGCTGCTGATAAATGATCATCATAAGCCTGTACAATTTCATTGATTGCACAAGAAAGTCTAAGGGAAATATCTGTAAGCTGATTCGCTTTATAGGCGTTTACGATACCGATTCCTGACATCACAGAAGTTCCGTTCATCAAAGCAAGACCTTCACGGATCTCAACTTTTATCGGTTCTAAACCTTCAGTTTCAAAAACCTCTTTGGTAGATTTTCTTTCTCCTTTATAAAATACTTCTCCTTCTCCAATTAATACCAAAGCCAGGTGAGCCAGCTGAACAAGGTCACCACTTGCTCCTACTCCTCCATGTTCAAAGATCAGTGGAGTAATATCTCTGTTGATCAGCTCCTGAAGAAGATAAATAACAGACTGGTGCACTCCTGAATTCCCTAATGATAAGGTATTCAATCTTGCCAGCATACATGCTTTTACTTCTTCTGCAGGTAAAGGATTCCCGATTCCTGAAGAGTGGCTTCTGATCAGGTTATACTGAAGTTGGTGTGTATCTTCATCACTGATTTTAAACTGAGCCATAGGCCCAAAACCAGTGTTGACACCATATATTACTTTATTTTTTGAAAATTCTTTTAAAAACTGAAAACTTTTATCCACTCTCGATAAAAGTGATTCATCCAGTTCTATTTTTTCATTCTCAATGATAATTTTTTGAAAGTCTTTCAGTTCTAAAAAGTTATTTATTTTCATCAATTAAAAGTAATAGTTGATAATTTTGTAAAATATTAATTATTTGTCACTAATTTTGCGGCAAAGATAAAAGTTATTATTAAAATAAAAAATCAAAGATGAGCAAAGAATTTGTTGACGTTCTTGTAATCGGAGCCGGACCCTCCGGATGCGTGTCTTCTTCGTACCTGAAGAACAATAACGTCAGCGTAAAAGTAGTCGAAAAGACAAAATTCCCCAGACTCGTAGTGGGTGAAAGCTTAATTCCAAGGGTAATGGACCACTTTGAGGAGGCCGGACTTTTCCCTGCATTAGACAAAATGGGCTTTGAAAAAAAGCTTGGAGCTCGTTTTCTTCGTGGTGAGGAAGTTTGCATTTTTGATTTCAGCAACAAATTCGGGGAAGGCTGGGACTGGACCTGGCAGGTTCCAAGAGCTGATTTTGATAATACTCTTGCTCAGGAAGTAATGAATAAGGGGATTGATCTTGAATTTGAAACTGAGGTTATAGACATCAAATTTGACGGAACAGATTCCATAACTACGGTAAGAAACAAGGATGGAGCAACAAAAGAGATTCATGCTAAGTTTGTGATCGATTCCAGTGGCTACGGAAGAGTACTGCCTCGTCTTCTTGATTTGGAGAAACCTTCAAAATTATCACCTCACTCTGCTATTTTCTCTCATGTAAATGATATCAACAGAGAACCCGGAGAAGAAGGAACTTTGATTTCTTTTGACATTATTGAAACAGAAGTATGGCTTTGGGTAATTCCTTTTTCCAACGGAAACACAAGTTTAGGAATCGTAGGTCCTACTGAATATATCGACAAATTATCTGAAAACGGAGATACAACAGAAGCTTTGAGAAAAGCCATTTCTCTTTCTGATTATTATGTAAAACGTTTTGGCGATGTAGAATTTCTTTTTGAACCAAGACATCTTAAAGATTATTCCTGTTCAGTAAAAAGTTTATTCGGAGACGGATTTGCTTTAACAGGTAATGCTTCTGAATTCCTTGATCCTGTTTTCTCTTCGGGAATGGCTTTTGCCACAGAATCCGGAATGCTGGCCGCAAAACTGGCGTTAAGACAGTTGAAAGGAGAAAAAATTGACTGGCAGAAAGAGTACACAGATTATATTTTATACGGAGTAGATGTTTTCACAACGTATGTAAAAGAATGGTATACCGGAAATCTTCAGGAATTATTCTTCCATCAACCGGAAAATCCGGATGTAAAGAAAAAGATCTGTGCTGTTTTAGCAGGCTATGTCTGGAATAAAGACAATCCTTTTGTAAGAAAGCACGATACAGTAATTAAAAACCTTGCCAACCTGATCAAGCTGGAAAAACAGGAACAGCAAAATCAAGCATAAAAAAACGGTCTGAAAATTCAGACCGTTTTTTGTTTTATTTTAAAGCATTCTTAATAGCTTTCCCTAATTCTTTTCCTGTTTTTTCATAGGCTGCAGATATTCTTCCGTATTCCATACGATAGCTACCTTTACTTCCTATCCCTTCAATCTTATCACCCTGAACTTTAGTTAACACTTTAGATGGATTTTCAGTTTCAACAAATATCATTTCTGAGGATAACTTAGCAGGCTGTGTTACAAATCCTGTCCATCCGGCATAGATCCACTTTGTAACTAGTATTAAGGTGTACTTTGCCGAAGCCCCTTTACTGAATTTTATTTTTTTCGATTTCCCATTTACTCCTTCAAGAAACTTATCAAAAAAAACAGATTCTTTATGCTTTTTCCACTCTTCATCCCATTCTTTCCATGATTCATCGCCTTTCTTAGCCAGCGTCTCTGTCTTTCTTCTTTCAAGATATTGGGCTTCAGTATAATTATCTGCCTGGAAAAGAGGACTTTCAAATTTAAACTGAACATTTACCTCAGTCTGATCTCTCAGAAAGTCAAAATTTCCAGATTCAATATTAATTTGATTTTGGGCAAAAGTTGCTGTGGTAATAGCTACAAAAAGCAGCAGAAATAATTTTTTCATAGTGTATTAGTTTTACTATTTAAGATCCCAAAGATATTATAAAAAGGAAATCTTTACCCACTCTTTATTTTAATTTTATCTTAAGTCAATAAAAGTGATTGGTTTTCTGCTGTTTGGATTAAAAACGGTTTTAGAAAGAACATCAAAATCTATAATTTCAATTTTCGGACTCACTCTTAATTTAGCACGGAAGTGGTCTCTTACTTCATTGACAAACCCTTCATGATATGCTTCTGTACTTAGTTTAATGATAATTTCGTCAAGTCCGATTTCATTAGCCTGAATAACAATCTGATAGCATAAGATATTGTTGAAATCATTCAAAATATCATTCATAGCAGGTGGATACAATGTCGTTCCTTTGTATTTGATCATCTGCTGCTTTCTTCCTACTACAGGTCCTAATCTCATTGTATTTCTTCCGCATTGGCATGGCTCATCATGCGCTTTTACAAGATCTCCGGTTTTAAATCTCAATAAAGGAATAGCTTCAACACCCAATGTTGTAATGGTAAGTTCACCACTTTCTCCTTCTTTTACAGGATTTCCTTCATCATCCAGGATTTCTGTAATAATTAATTCCGGATGGTGATGGCCTCCAAGCTGATATTCACATTCTGTAAAAGCGGTACTCATTTCGGTAGAAGCATACGTTGAAAAGAGTTTAATATCCCATTTCTCCTTGATCTTCTGTGAAAGAATATTATCTGTAAAATCCTGATTTTTGATGCTTTCGCCAATACATACAGCCCCATACACATTGGAGTTTTTATAATCTAGCCCATGTTTTTCAGCGTAATCAATCATTTTCAGTAGAAAAGAAGGTACGGTAATCAAATATTTTGGCTTGTATCTGAAAATAGAATCCCACTGCAGTTCCGGAATTCCAGGCCCCATTCTCACCACACTCGCTCCCATTTTTCTTAAACCAAGAAAATAAGCAAGACCCGCCATAAACCGTTTATCTATGGTCGTGATCATCTGAACAACATCTCCTTTCTGAATTCCTGCACAGGCAAATGATATCGCCTCATTATAAGCAAGCCTTTCCAGGTCATTATCAGATAGTCCAAAAGTTACCGGATCTCCCAATGTTCCGGAAGTGGTGCTGTAATCCACAATTTTATCTGGTGTTATGCAGAAAAAATCATGATTATACTGCTGGAGATCATTCTTTGTAGTGGTAGGAATCTTCTGAAGATCTTCCAACGTACGAATGTCAGCAATATTGATATTATTTTCTTTGAACAGTTTCTGGTAAAAAGGGGAATGAGTTTCAAGATAAGTCAAAAGCTCATGAAGTTTTTCTTCCTGAAATATTTTGATTTCCTGAATCCCTGCTTTCTCGATTAACGGATGAAATTCCAATGATTTTAATTTTTAAAAGGCAAATTTATTTAAAATTACAAGATTGTAGGAGGTATTCATGTAAAATGTATTCATGATTGCAGCTACAGTTTTATCTTTGAAACGTAAAAGTTTGTGTATTGGTATTCCCTGCAGTATTGATGGTTGTTATTTTTAAAGTATGAGAACCGCTTCCTTTAGGACATTTTTCATCAAAAGTGTAGACAAAATTATCTTTTACACGGGCAAACCTCAACCATTTGCCATCCAGTTCGGCACGGAATGAAATAATATCTCCCACTTTCGTTGCTCCTTTTAAGAGTAAAGAACTGCTATTAACCAATGCACCTTCTGCCCAGCCTGATGAAACGGATGGAAGATTATTGTCAATCAACAATTTCGCTGTACCCAATCTGTTGAATTTCCCTTCTGCCCAATCACCATTCCATTTTACCTTGACAACGGTTTTATCGCTGCCATAATCAAGGAGGATAACAGCTTTGTCTTTTTCTGTATTGGGTAATTTTCTATTCGGTTTTATTTTTAAAGTATATTCATCCTGAACTGGAATGTAAGGACTTTGTAAAACAATACTGTTTGAAACCGCATTCGGATCTGTATCCGGTTTTTCATAAGCATTGAAATTTACCGCATCATACATAGCATTTTTACCGAAGGCAATCTCCGTATTTTCTGTGGTAATGGTTTTCCCTTGATTAGCCATTATCGTTTTTGCCGTAGAAGGTATTTTGTCTGATGTTTTGTTTAACTGAAATTTGGTTGTCAGACGGCTTGTGTTTCCTTTGACGTCTTTCAGAACAATTTCAATGGTATGAATATTCTCATCCTGAAGCTTAATAATCCCATTTTCATTCGAAAGGCTGTAGCTCTGCAATTTCATTCCTGGCAAATTAGATAAGTGCTGAATTCCCATTTTATCTCTGATGAATTTGGTATAATCTATACAGCCGTTGAGGTAACGAGTATCATCATAGTGGATCTTATCAATTTTAAAACTGTAAATCAGCTTACCATCCATCAATAGGTCAGCATTATAAATTCCTAGATTAAAACCCTGATTAGCTTTATCAACTGCTTTAATGGCAAAACTTATTTCAGGAGAATTCACCTGAACGAGGTTAGCCGTATAAATACTTCCTGCTTTTTTTACAGCAATACTGTTGGCTCCTGGTTCATAAGTACTGAACCGTCGGTCATACCAATATAATCCACTGATGATGGGCGCAATATTATCAGGAATGGCAAAGCCAAAAAGTAACGGATTTAAACATTCTTCTGTTTGGGCATCTCTTATTTCAAAATGCAAATGTGGGCCTGCAGATCCTCCGGTATTTCCACTCAAGGCAATCTGTTGTCCCTTTTCCACAGGAAACTGTCCGGGTTGAAAGGTAATATCCTGTTCCCACTTCTCATCTTTATACTGCCTTTCTTTTACATATTCATCAAGTGTATTAAAATATTTGTTCAGGTGCGCATATACTGTGGTATAGCCGTTAGGATGAGTGATGTACACTGCATTTCCAAATCCATATCGCTCTACTTTTATTCTGCTCACATAGCCAGCTGCAGCTGCAAGAACAGGAAGATTTTCCTGGCTATTGGTTCTTAAATCCAGCCCCATATGAAAGTGATTAGTCCTGATAGCCCCGAAATTGGCAGCCAGCTGCATGGGAATATTGAGTGGGTTTCTGAAATAATTTTGGGGATAATTATTTTGAGCCTGAGTGATGATACTGCTGATTAAACAAATCATAAATATCAGTTGGGGAAAGATTTTCATACAGCATTTGGGTTTTTAGGTCTACTTAAATGTACAAAATTCCGGCCAATAAGCGCTTATTAAGATATTCATTTTTAGAATCACCTTTGTTTTCTTAACCACAGATTTCCTTTGCTGAGTGAAACGCCTTTGCGAACAATTTTAACTCATTCATAAGACCTTTGTGAACTTTGCGCAATCATTAGGTTTTGGCTAAATCAATAGGATTTGTTTTTATTATTTAAGTGAGCTAAAGCCCACTGCTATTGAATAAATTGCATTAAATTTTATATAAAAAACACCCAGAAAAATTCACTTATTGACCATTCACCATTCACTTTTCACAATTTTCTTTATTATATTTCTGAAATTGAACTTTTTAATAGAAGATATCAAAATAAAACATATATTATAAACCGACAAATTTTAGTAAATTTGCAGACTTAATTAATCAACGATATTGAGATATTTACAATGAGCCAATTTAAAGAATACAAAAACCTCAACCTTATTGACGTAGCAGACAATGTAGCGGAATTTTGGAAACAAAATAAAACTTTCAATAAGAGTGTTGAGATTCGTCAGGGAAATCCTGAGTTTGTTTTTTATGAAGGTCCGCCTTCAGCAAACGGTATGCCTGGAATTCACCACGTAATGGCAAGAGCATTGAAAGATATTTTCTGCCGTTACCAGACTCAAAACGGAAAGCAGGTTTTCCGTAAAGCAGGCTGGGATACGCATGGTCTTCCTGTGGAACTGGGTGTAGAAAAAGAGTTAGGAATCACGAAAGAAGATATTGGCAAAAAAATCTCTATTGAAGACTATAACAAAGCTTGCCGCGAAGCAGTAATGCGTTATACCGACGTATGGAATAACCTTACGGAGAAAATCGGATATTGGGTAGACCTTGATGATCCGTACATCACATACAAGTCTAAATATATGGAAACCGTTTGGTGGTTGTTGAAGCAGTTGTATAGCAAAGATTTGTTGTACAAAGGCTACACGATCCAGCCTTACTCTCCAAAAGCAGGAACAGGACTTTCTTCTCACGAGCTGAATCAGCCTGGAACCTATCGTGATGTTTCGGACACAACGGTTGTGGCTCAGTTTAAAGTAAAGAAAGACTCTTCAGCATTGTTTAATGATGTTGACGGAGATGTACATATCCTTGCATGGACGACGACTCCATGGACGCTTCCATCCAACACTGCTCTTACCGTAGGGAGAGATATTGAATATATTGTAGTTAAAACCTTCAATCAATATACATTTGAACCTGTAACAGTAGTGTTATCAAGTGTTCTTTTACCTAAGGTTTTCGGTAAAAAATATGCAGAAGGTTCAGATGAAGATTTTGCCAACTATACTCCGGAAACGAAAGTAATTCCTTTCAGAATACTAAAAGAATTTACAGGAGAAAAACTTGTTGATACAAGATATGAGCAATTAGTTCCCTGGTTTACACCAAATGATAATCCTGAGAATGCATTCAGAGTAATCTTAGGAGATTTCGTAACGACTGAGGATGGTACAGGTATCGTTCACACTGCGCCTACTTTTGGTGCTGATGATGCGAGAGTAGCTAAAATGGCTCAGCCAGAAATCCCACCAATGTTGGTAAAAGATGAAAATGACAATCTTGTACCATTGGTAGATTTACAAGGGAAATTCATCAAAGGAGAAAATGTTCCTGAGGTATTTTCCGGAACTTATATCAAAAACGAATACTACGATGAAGGAACTGCTCCTGAGAAATCATGGGATGTAGAACTTGCGATCCTGTTGAAAACAGAGAACAAGGCCTTCAAAGTAGAAAAATATGTCCACTCGTATCCACACTGCTGGAGAACAGACAAACCGGTATTGTATTATCCTTTGGATTCCTGGTTTGTGAAAATGACAGCTGTAAAAGACAGACTGGTTAATTTAAACAAAGAAATCAACTGGAAGCCAAAAGCTACCGGAGAAGGACGTTTTGCGAACTGGCTGGAAAATGTAAACGACTGGAACCTTTCCCGTTCTAGATATTGGGGAATTCCGTTACCGATCTGGAGAACAGATGATCTGAAAGAAGAAAAAATCATCGGTTCTGTAGAAGAATTATATAATGAGATCGAAAAATCAATTGCAGCAGGACTGATGACTGAAAACCCTTTCAAAGGTTTCATCATCGGGAATATGTCTGAGTCTAACTATGAACTTGTAGATCTTCACAAAAATGTAGTAGACAAAGTGGTATTGGTTTCTGATTCAGGAAAAGCAATGAAACGTGAAAGCGACCTGATTGACGTTTGGTTCGATTCAGGTTCTATGCCTTATGCACAGTTGCATTATCCTTTTGAAAACAAAGAGTTAATCGACAATAATAAAGCATTCCCAGCTGATTTCATCGCAGAAGGTGTTGACCAGACACGTGGATGGTTCTATACGCTTCACGCTATCGGAACTGCGGTATTTGATTCTGTTGCGTATAAAAATGTAATGAGTAATGGTCTTGTTCTGGACAAGAACGGACAGAAGATGTCAAAACGTTTAGGAAATGCAGTAGATCCGTTCGAAACACTTGCTGTGTACGGTCCGGATGCAACCCGTTGGTATATGATCTCCAATGCAAACCCATGGGAAAACCTGAAGTTTGATATTGAAGGAATTGACGAAGTAAGAAGAAAGTTCTTCGGAACACTTTACAATACCTATTCATTCTTTGCTTTATATGCAAATGTAGATGGCTTCAACTATTCAGAAAAAGAAGTGGAAAACCGTCCGGAAATCGACAGATGGATCCTTTCGGAACTTAATCTTCTCATCAAGGAAGTAAAAGCTTTCTATGAAGACTATGAGCCAACAAGAGTAGCAAGAGCAATCAGCAACTTTGTAAATGATAACTTAAGTAACTGGTATGTAAGACTGTGCAGAAGACGTTTCTGGAAAGGAGATTATTCTGATGATAAAATTTCTGCTTACCAGACTTTATACACTTGTCTTGAAACAGTGGCGAAACTTTCTGCTCCAATTGCACCATTCTTTATGGATCAGTTGTATCAGGATCTTAATAAAGTAACAGGTAAAGAAAACTGTGAATCTGTGCACCTTACAGACTTCCCGGTAGCTGATGAAAGCTTAATCGATCAGGATCTGGTTGAAAAAACACATTTGGCACAGAACATTACAAGTATGGTTTTCTCTTTGAGAAAGAAAGAAAATGTAAAAGTTCGTCAGCCATTACAAAAAGTATTGGTTCCTGTATTGGATTCTAAAGCAGAAGAGCAGATTCTTGCTGTAGCAGACCTGATCAAACAGGAAGTAAACGTGAAAGAATTACAGTTAATTAATGCTGAAGAAGCATCTCACTTAATTGTAAAACAGATAAAACCTAACTTCAAAGCTCTTGGTCCTAAATTAGGAAAAGACATGAAAGTGGTAGGTGGCGAGATTGCAAATCTTACTACAGAACAGATTGCCGGTCTTGAAAAAGAAGGAAGAATAGACGTTCAAGGATACGAGATTACTCTTGATGATGTGGAAATCTCTACAAAGGATATCCCTGGATGGACTGTTACTTCTGATGGAAAAACAACTGTGGCATTAGATTTGACGTTAACCGATGAGCTAAAATCTGAAGGTATCGCAAGAGAATTCATCAACAGAATTCAAAACCTGCGAAAAGATAAAGACTTTGATCTGACAGACAGAATTTCAATCACATTAGAAGAAAGTTCTCCTTTCTTGAATGAGATTAAGAAAAATGAGGAATATATTTCTTCCGAAGTCTTGTCAAATAAAATAGAAATTGTATCTTCACTTTCAAATTTTAACGAAATCGAAATAGATGAGGTTAATTTTAAGATAAATGTTGAAAAAAATTAACATGTAGTTATTATATTTCAAATTCCATTTCATAATTTTATTAAAAAAGAGAAAGAATATGTCAGACGAAAGAGTTAGATACAGCGATGCTGATTTACAGGAATTTAAAGCGATCATTAAAGAAAAAATAGAAAAAGCAGAAAAGGATCTTCAGCTTATCAGAGAAAGTTTTATCAATGACCAGAATAATGGTACTGATGATACGTCTCCTACTTTCAAAGCTTTTGAAGAAGGAGCAGAAACGTTAAGCAAAGAACAGAATTCTATTTTGGCAGGAAGACAGGAAAAATTCGTGCGTGACCTTAAAAATGCTTTGATCAGAATCGAAAATAAAACGTATGGTGTTTGCAGAGTAACAGGAAAGCTGATTCCTAAGGAAAGACTTTTAGCTGTTCCTCACGCTACGCTGAGCATCGAAGCGAAAAACATGCAAAAATAACCGAAAGGTTTGAAAAATAATATTGGGTTTATATCGTATTCACGGATACTTTATAAACCTAATTTTTAATGTATACCCATGAGCGAATTATTAATTTTGGGATTGATTGTCTCACTAGTGCTGCTGTTTTTCAACAGAGAATGGATCAAAAGCAGATTCTTTCCTGAACCGCAGAAAAACTATACCATTGATGATCAATTCAATTCTGATAAACGTGAAAGGGAGAAAGAGATCGACAGACTTTTGAGTAAGATGGGCAAAAATGGAGTCAATGATCTGTCTGAGAAAGACAGGAAAAGACTTGATGAACTGTCCAAAATGTAAAAATTAAATATAAGAAATGGAATCTATCATAGTACATCCTAAGAATTCTATGGAGCTGAGCGCACTGAAAAGCGTACTGAAAGAAATGGGCATTAAATTTGAAAAAGCTCATGTTAAGAGCTCTTTCAATGGACAGAAAGTGGTCAAGAAAGCAAGCGATAACAAAAATGTAAAGCCGGCTTCAAAGCCCTCAAAACCTAAAGGACAGTAATGAAAAAGATCTTAGCGATAACATTTTTGGTTTTGTTCATTGACCAGGCTTCAAAAATTTATATCAAAACTCATTTTGAACTGAATGAGAGTATTCCTGTCATCAATGGTTTCTTTAACAAGACTTTTGTTGAAAACCCGGGAATGGCCTATGGATTCCACTTCGGAGGAATTATCGGGAAATATTTTCTGGTCATCCTACGAGTTTTCCTGATCGGAGGGATGATCTACATGTTCAAAAAATGGTTGAAAGAAGGAGCTTCTAATTATCTTTTAGTTCCAATGGCGATCATTTTTGCGGGAGCTATCGGAAATCTTATTGACGGAATGTTCTATGGAATGATCTTCGACAGCGGAACTGTTTATGATGCCAGCACTGACCGATGGATTGGCTATGGCGGAATTTCTAAGCTTGTTCCTTTCGGGCATGGATATTCCACATTTATGAAAGGATGCGTAGTAGACATGCTTCATTTCCCTGTAGTAGACTGGTACGTTCCTGAAAGCTGGCCTTTAATAGGTGGAAAACATATTGAGTTCTTCAAATATATTTTCAATGTTGCCGATTCCGCAATCACGGTAGGAGCTGCATTCTTATTAATATTCAGAAAAAAAGCTTTCCCGAACGGTCTGGAGTTTTAAAAGATATATTTTCGGATGAAAAAAATAATCAAAAATATTTTTAAATTTTTCCTGCTTCTTTTCGTTGCAGGAATTATTTTTATTGCCTGGGCGAATTACAGCATTAAAAGTGACAGCGCACCATTTGTTTCCTACAATATTGCTGATGTACCGGAAGCAAAAGCTGCACTCTTATTGGGAACCGGAAAGCTTTTGAGCAACGGAACCCCAAATGCTTATTTCTACAACAGAATTAAGGCCGCAAGTAATTTATACAAAAGCGGGAAAATACAATACATCATCGTTAGTGGTGATAACAGTACCAAGGATTATAACGAACCTGAAGATATGCAGCTGGCACTGATGCAGGAAGGAATTCCACAGGATAAAATTATTTTAGACCATGCCGGATTCAGGACACTGGATTCTGTAGTGAGGGCAAAAGATATTTTCAGCCAGACAAAACTGGTTATTATCTCTCAGAAATTCCATAATGAGAGAGCGGTTTTCCTTGCAAGGAAAAATGGAATGGAAGCCTTTGGATATAATGCCGCGGATGTGAATAAGTATGCAGGTTTAAAGACCAATTTGAGAGAATATTTTGCGAAAGCTAAAGCCTATTGGGATCTTCTTTTTGGTGTGGAACCTAAATTTGGAGGAGAAAAAATTGTAATTCCTTAATATTTTTCCCACGGATTGCACAGATTTTCACAGATGATGCGTAAAGATATGTAAATTATTAAAGGTTGATATGTTTTGACTAAAGCCAATGGATGGATGTTGAATTTTAAGCTGGCTGGGCTAAAGCCCACCCCTATTGAATTTTAATAACAACATCTTTTATCTTTTATCTTTTATCTTTTATCTTTTATCTTTTATCTTTCGTTATTCCCGACAAACCTCGTAAATTTGCTATTCATTAATTTTTAAATATAAATTTTAAACAAATGTCAAGAATTCTTACCGGCATACAAGCCACCGGAACGCCCCATCTTGGAAATTTATTGGGAGCTATTATTCCTGCTATCGAACTATCCAAGCAGGAAGGAAATGAATCATTTTTATTTATTGCGAATCTTCACACGCTTACACAGATTAAGGATGCGAAGACTTTAAGACAAAATACCTACGAGATTGCTGCGGCTTGGCTTGCTTGTGGATTAGATACTGAAAAAACATATTTCTACAGACAAAGTGATATCGCTGAAACCTGTGAACTTTCTTGGCATTTATCATGTTTTTTCCCTTATCAAAGATTAACATTGGCCCATTCATTTAAGGATAAAGCAGACAGACTTCAGGATGTAAACGCCGGTTTGTTTACTTACCCTATTTTAATGGCTGCAGATATTTTACTGTATGATGCTGAAATTGTACCTGTAGGAAAAGATCAGCTTCAGCATCTGGAATTTGCAAGAGATGTCGCTTCAAGGTTCAATAACCAAATGGGTGAAATTCTTGTTCTTCCACAATCTGAACTTCAGGAAGACACAAAATATGTTCCTGGAACGGACGGTCAGAAAATGTCTAAATCAAGAGGAAATATCATCAATATTTTCTTACCTGAAAAGGAATTGAAAAAACAGGTGATGAGTATTGAATCGGATTCGAAATCTTTAGAAGAGCCTAAGGATCCTGAAACAGATAAAACATTCCAGATTTATCAGCTTATTGCTACGTCAGAACAGACTGAAGAATTAAGAGCAAAATACCTTGCAGGAAACTTCGGATACGGACATGCTAAGAAAGAATTATTGGATCTTATTCTGGTACGTTTTGAGAAAGAAAGAGAAACGTTCGCTTATTACATGAACAATCTTGATGAATTGGAAGCAAAACTTCAGCAAGGAGCTAAAAAAACCAGACCTATTGCACTGGAAACGCTGAAAAGAGTAAGAACAAGCTTAGGATTTTAATGCTGAGTTTTACACATAAGAAAGCCTTTCGTTTGAAAGGCTTTTTCTTTTGATATAAATACTACTAATGAGCATTATTCTTTGTCAGGATAAAGTAATGCATCTGATCTCCATATTCGTAATTAATATCCCAGCCCGGATATTGTTTGATAATAGTCTTAATAATAGACAATCCCAGTCCGGTAGACGTA
The DNA here is from genome assembly GCF_002025665.1 of Chryseobacterium indologenes. Lineage (GTDB taxonomy): Bacteria > Bacteroidota > Bacteroidia > Flavobacteriales > Weeksellaceae > Chryseobacterium > Chryseobacterium metallicongregator. The sequence goes on from NZ_CP018786.1 coordinate 4,792,351, forward strand.
TGATCTGAACCTTGTTTATAAAAGCGGTTAAAGATCCTCGATTGATCTAAAGCCACAGGATTTCCACTGTTTTGAAATGCAATTCTGTTATTTTCAATAATAATGTTCAGCGTTCCTTCTTCGTTGTTATATTTTACTGCATTTTTAAGAAGATTAGACAAAAGAATATCTGCAAGATCCTGATTGAAATCAGCAACAAATTTTCCTTTCTCAATAATACTAACCTCTACTTTTTTGAATGCAATAAAATCTTCATAATTCTGAACAAGCTGGGTGATCATTCCATTAAAATCAACATCTGAAGTTTTATTAAACTGGCTGTTTTCAATCTTGGAAAGCATTAATAAAGATTTGTTTAAACCTACCATTCTTCTTAGGTCATTCTTCACTTCAGTAAGAAAAGTCAGATTCTTTTTATCAAGATCATCATTCTGGATCATCAGATCAATTTTATTAATCACGATAGCCAAAGGAGTTTGAAGTTCATGCGAGGCGTTTTCAATAAACTGTTTCTGCTGATAGAAAACCAGTTCATTACGTTCAATCATTTCATTGATTTCCACATTTAATTCTTCAAACTCGGTGATCTTATAGTTCTGTTTTTCCTGAGAAAAAGGAATTCCAAACTGATATTTTTTAAGTTTATCCAAAATCAGATAGAACGGCCTCATAGCTTTATTAAGCAGATATCCGTTAACAGCTACGATACTTATCACCAAAAGGATATAAAGCACAATTAAGGCCGTTGTAAGGTCGTATATCAGCTCATCTTCTTCTACCGTAGAGGTTCTGATGACAAGCCGCTGATGACCTTTGAACTGATCAATAAAGTCGGCCTCCAAAACCCTGTAGGGCTGGTCTTTGTCATCGTACTCCATATAGTACATCTTGTTGTACAGCCTGCTTTTATTTTGATAGTCTGCAGCTTTGATCGGGTTGATTTTAAATTCATTGAATCCAAATTCATTATTCTTCAAAAGCTGAGGATTAAGATAGACCGCTTTAATAATCTGTATTTTTCTATCTCTCAATCCATCATCTACATTATCATGTACTTCATCCAGGATATAGGCATAAAAAAGACCTGCCCACACTGCTATAATCAGCAGCAGAATCATGATCAGATATTTTATCGTGTAATATTTTAATGAAGTCTTCATCAGATGAATTTATATCCTATTCCGTATACAGCCTGAAAATCAGCTTCTGCATTGAGGGTTTTCAGTTTTTTACGAAGGTTTTTAATCTGGGAATAAATAAAATCCAGACTGTCTGCCTGATCGATATAATCTCCCCAGATTGCTTCGGCAAGTGTTGTTTTCTGTAAGGTTTTTTCCGGATGAATTACAAAATAATACAGAAGATCATATTCTTTTCGGTTAAGAACAAGCTCTTCATCGCCTACTTTCACCGTTCTGTTCTCCGGATCAATGATAATATTTTTGTATCGGATGATATTTTCACCATCCTGATTTTTTCTTCTGATGACAGATTTGATTCTCGCCATCAGTTCTGCAAGGTGGAAAGGTTTTGCAAGATAATCATCTGCTCCTATTTCCAGTCCGGCCACCTTATCGTCCACAGAGTCTTTGGCAGAAAGAATGATCACAGGATCTTTCTTATGCATTTTTTTGATCTCTTTCAGAAGGTCTATTCCGTTTCCGTCAGGCAGCATAATATCGAGCAAAATACAGTCGTATTCGTAAGAAATAATTTTCTCCAGCCCGCCACTGTAATTTTCCGCATATTCTACAATGAAATGCTCTGCTTCCAGAAACTTCTGTACGGTATCTTTCAGTTCGGGTTCATCTTCTACTATTAAAATCTTCATATTTCTGGATCTGTATATTCTGCTACTTCATTAATGTATATCAAATATATGAAATTAAAAGCGGGAAGAATTGAAGCGGGAAGCTGGAAATTATTCAGACTCCATCAATCTTTGAAATTTTCTATCATTTACCTCTTCCAGCCTCCTGCTTCTATCCTTACAATTAATTCGATTTGACATATCGGCCGTCTGCATCAAAAACGAGGCTGATACCATTCATGAGATTGATTTTATAGGCATTATATTTTTTCTCAATAGAATCAATCACGCTACCGGGATGGTGCTTTGTCATAAAAGACACCATACTTTTTCTAATCTTAGCAGAAGAACCCTTTCTTCCGTTGCTGTTTATTAAATTCCAATTGACCATAGTATTAATATTTAGTGTTTGTATTCGGTTAAGTGTTAATCATCGATTCTTTTAAAATTCCCATTCCTGTCAAATTCAAGCTCCAATCCATTGGAAAGTTCTGCTTTATAAGACCATCTTTTCTTTTCAATCTTAATGATGTAAGTATTAGGAAAATTCTTTGTACTGTAATTTCTGATGGATACAGGAATAAAACCGTAAGGAATTTTCTGATGTTTCCCATCCACTTCTTTCCAGTTTCCATTGCTGTCGAACTCCATTTTCATTCCATTGGTCAGATATACTTTATATTCATCTACACCATAGATTTCTCTGTCTTCTATTGCTGAGCTTACCGGTATTCCTTTAAAATGACCAGCCAGAAAGTTTTTAGCTGTTTTCGGTAACTGATTAGCATTGATTGCTCTGTCCTGTGCAGAAACAAAGCCTCCAATCAATAAAAATAAGACCATTAATACTCCCGTGATTTTCTTTACATTTTTCATACTATTACATTTTTCTGTTATTATTATGGAGCAAAGTTCTCAATCAATTTGGGAAAGAATTGGGAAAAATGATTTTGATAGAGAATATTTAATTCAACCACAGATTGACACAGATGATTACAGATGTTTGTATTGATTTCTGCAGTGTTTTGAAAACAGAAAAGCCACTAAGGTGGTCTTAGTGGCTTTTTATCAGATTTTATAGTCTAACATTCTATAAATATTCTTTAATCTGCTGAAGATGGGTAATGGCTTTTAAACCTTCTTTCTGTTTATCTTCTTTATAGACATCAAAGAAGATTGCATCCATTCCGAAATCCGTAGCACCCATGGCATCTGCAATCCAATCGTCTCCAATCAGTATACTTTCTTCTTTTCTGGCTTCAGAAAGTCCTAATGAATATTCAAAAATCCTTGGATTGGGTTTTCTTACTCCTACTGCATCTGCACTGGTAATTGTTTTAAAATATGGTGCAATTCCAGACAGGGTACACTTCCTTTCTGTGACCTCCTGAAAACCATTGGAAATAATGTGTAGTGTATAATTCTTAGCTTTCAGATATTCCAAAACATCTTCAGCGCCTTCTACCAATTCATTATGACTCACAATATTATCAAGGAAGTTTTCTTCAAAATAAAGGGCAAGCTCTTTATTATCTACTCCAAAATGTTTAAATGAATCATAAAAACGGTGCTCTCTCAAGTACTCTTTGCCAATAATTCCGTCTCTGATCTTTTCCCACAATTCTTCGTTGATATCGTGATATACAGAGTGAAACTCTTCAAAGTCAATAGAATACTTCGAAGTAATTTCCTGTTTTTCAAAAAGATCTTTGATGGTAAGATAGGCATTTCTGCGATGATCCCAGAGTGTATTATCCAGGTCAAAAAAAACGTGCTGCATTTTCATACAGCACAAAGTTAATAATTTTAATTTTTTGTAATAGGATAATTTTTGCTCTTGCTCTTCACAATCTCAAGGCTTTTGGAAAAATTCAGCAAAAAATCAATTGTTTGTTTCTTAGGTTTCAAAGTTTTCACTTTTAAAGAATCATTTTTTTTCATAGGCGAAGTATGTTTTCTTTAAAACGTGAATTTTCCGGAAATATTATCTATCTTGTTAATATTATATTATTTTCATCCATGATTTTTCTCAGGTTTATCAGTGCATATCTTACTCTTCCTAAGGTGGTATTAATGCTCATCTCTGTATGATCTGCAATTTCTTTGAAACTCAAACCATCAAAAAACCTCAGTTTGATTACCTCCTGCTGATTTTGTGGTAAAAACTGTAACATTCTCAGAAGATCCTCTTGGATTTGGTTGGTAACCAATTGATCTTCAATGTTTTCAGAAGGCTCTCTGATCAGATCAAAGATAGAATATTCATCTGTTTCAAAAGTAGTTTCCGAAACTTTGATATTCTTCGCTTTTGACCTGAAATGATCGATGATTAAATTGTGAGAAATTCTTTTCGCCCAAAGAATAAATTTGCCTTCTTCGTTATAGCGTCCTTCTTTCAGCATTACAATAATCTTCATGAATGTATCCTGGAAGATATCGTTGGCTAAATCTTCATCATTAATTTTGTAAAAAATGAATGTAAAAAGTTCTCTCTGATGACGGTGAATGAGGGTTGATAATGCGCTCTCATCACCTTTCTGGTAAAGGGAAATTAGTAAACTATCCGATTTTGATTTCATAACTCTTCTCAATATAAATATTTGCAGACAGGCATTCTACCAGATATTTCTTCTGGTCTTTGCTGTATAAACAAAACAGTTCTAGAGTAGAGTCTCTTCTATAGGCGGTAGTACAATTATTATGATGTAAATATAATAATTTTTTAATAACTGTTAACCTATTATTAAATTTTATAGAGAAAAATCTAAAAAAAATCATTTAAACATGTCATGAATAAAGACTGTGGGTATATTTAATGTTAAATTAATATTCAGTCCTTTCATCTCTTTACCGTTCAGTCGGGTATCTCCGATAGGAAAAGCATAGCCTCCCGTAAGATCAAGCATCCCAAATAAGGTAACTCCTATCTTAGGGGCAATGTATTTATTGGTACCTTCCACACCTGCTAAAAAGTAATACGAGTGATAGAAGTCTACATTCTTTTCAAAATTAAGAAGCACGTCAGCCTGCAGTTTTGGCATAATAGCAAATTTAGAACCCACAGATCCCATCATTGCAGATCCTCCCAATCTGTAAATCACATCATCATTTTTAAGAAAAAGTAATTTACCTCCTACTTCACCAAAACTTTGATTCTGATAAGTATACCCTACACTGATCATTTTATGCATGGTATATTGAGCTTTTACTAATGTACTTAGCAAAAACAGGGACAGGGCAGCAACTACAGTTCGAAAATTCATCATCTTTCTATATTATTAAGGTGTAAAATTAAAAAAAACTGCCTTATCCAAAGATAAAGCAGTTCATTTATTATTCTTTAAAAGAAATTAAATTCCAAAAGCGGCTTTAATTTCTTCAACTTTGTCTAGTTTCTCCCAAGTAAAAAACTCAAGTCCTTTCAATGTAAGCTCATTTTTATGTCCTTTATTGAATGTTTTATCAGCTACATAATGCTCTTTACCCATGTGCCCGTAAGAAGCTGTTTCCTGATAAATAGGGTTTCTTAATTTTAAGTTTTGCTCGATAGCATAAGGTCTTAAATCAAAAATAGCAGAAACTTTTTTAGCGATATCCCCATCATGAAGATCCACTTTTGCAGTTCCATAAGTGTTGATGTATAAACCACAAGGTTCAGCTACTCCAATTGCATAAGAAACCTGTACCAAAACTTCATCCGCTACGCCTGCAGCCACTAAGTTTTTAGCAATATGTCTTGTAGCATATGCAGCACTTCTGTCAACTTTAGAAGGATCTTTTCCAGAGAAAGCACCACCACCGTGAGCTCCTTTACCACCGTATGTATCAACGATGATTTTTCTACCTGTAAGACCTGTATCTCCGTGAGGTCCTCCGATTACAAATTTTCCTGTAGGATTGATGTGATATTTAATCTGATCGTTGAATAAAGCTTTGATTTCTTCAGTTTGCTGTGCAACCACTCTTGGAACCAGAATATTTTTGATATCCTCACGGATTTTATTCAACATTTCTTCTTCACTTCCGAAATCATCATGCTGAGTAGAAACTACGATAGAATCTATTCTGATTGGTTTATGATCATCAGAATATTCAATCGTTACCTGGCTTTTTGCATCAGGACGAAGGTAAGTGATTTCCTTATTTTCTCTTCTGATGGCAGAAAGTTCTTTCAGAATCGTGTGAGCAAGATCCAATGCTAGAGGCATATAATTAGCCGTTTCATTGGTAGCATACCCGAACATCATTCCCTGATCTCCAGCTCCCTGTGCATTTGCTTTAGCTTCGAAAGATTCATCATTTACCGCTCTGTCAACTCCCTGGTTGATATCAGGTGACTGCTCATGGATAGCAGAAATAACTCCGCAAGAGTCTCCGTTGAACATATATTCACCTTTCGTATACCCGATTCCATTGATTACTTCTCTGGCAATGGTCTGTACATCAAGGTAAGCATCTGATTTCACTTCTCCTGCCAATACTACCTGTCCGGTAGTTACAAGAGTTTCACATGCTACTTTTGAATCTTTATCATAGGCTAAGAAATGGTCGATTAATGCATCGGAAATTTGATCGGCAATTTTATCCGGATGTCCTTCTGAAACTGATTCAGATGTAAATAAATAAGACATATAATTCTTTTGTTTTTAAAGATTTAAAAAATAGTTTTGAAGAAAATATGAAATATAATTGCCCAGAAAAAAGAATACTGTTTTAGCATTTTTTTATAGAGGTTGCAATCAGGTCAAATTTTTCCTCGTAATAAACGTCAGCAAATTTAAGTACTATTTTCGTAATACTCAAAAATTTTGTTTATTAATTATTATTTTATTTAAATTGATGATTTCTATCACTTTAAAGCATTTCCATTACTGAGGCTTAATGCTTACAAATTCTTTCGGACTTTCGTGGTAATTCAACTTAAGTTCTAAAGAAGTTTTGATAGAATGTGATAATTCATCAATAATTTTTTGCTTAAAGGTTGGTTTATAATAAATAATACTGATTTCTCGATAAGGGAAAGGTTTTTTGAATCTGAAAACATTTTTCTTCTGCTCTTCTGAAAGCTGGCTCAGAGCTAATTCCGGCAGAATACTGATTCCTCCCACTTTATCTACCATATGCACCAAAGTCTGAATATTGGAAGCCAGGAAGTCTAAATTTTTAGGCTTAAGGGTATTTTCTTTCAGGTGACAGATATTTTCAAACTGATTTCTCAGACAGTTTCCTTCTTCAAGCAGCCATACTTTCTCTACATTCAGATCTTCCGGAATGATATAAGAATTCTTTTTGTTAGCTTCTGTATTGGAACTGTAAATCATCAGCTCCTCATTGAATAGGAAATCCTGATAAAACTCATCAGCAGTATCATAAGGTGTAGAGATAATTCCCGCATCCAGTTCTCCTGCTTTTAAAGCTTTAATAATATTATCTGTTGTCATTTCTTTCACATTCATCTGAATCTTCGGATTTTCCTCCAGGAATTTGAAAATCTCTGTTGGCAGAATGAAAGAAGACACTGTAGGAATAATCCCCAGATTGATGGTTCCTCCTAAAATATTATTCAAAAGATTGGCTTTGTTTTTCAGCTCATTGACAGACTCGATAATTACCTTTGCCTGATCAATAATCTGAAGACCTACATCCGTGGTACGAATCGGATGGGTAGTCCTGTCGAACACCTTTACATCCAGTTCATCCTCAAATTTCTGTATCATGGCACTTAACGTAGGTTGGGTAATAAAACACGCCTGAGCGGCTTTACCAAAATGTTTATACTTATCTACAGCGATAAGATACTCCAGTTGCTGAATGTTCATTTGATTAATATTATCTATTACAAAGATATAACGTTTTTGCTATTACCAATTAAAAATTCAAGTAAATTTGATATTCATTACCTTTACACTTGGATTTAGAAAAACAAAAAACATTTATACAAATCATTAATGATATGGATTCTAAAAAATTAACGTTAAGTAGCGGCGCACCTTATTTTGAACATCAGGATTCACAGACGGTAGGACCAAGAGGCCCGGTATTGCTGCAGGACTTTATTCTTCAGGAAAATCTTGCACATTTCGTTAGGGAAAGGATTCCTGAAAGGATTGTGCACGCCAAAGGAAGCGGAGCTTACGGAACTTTCACCGTAACGCATGATATCAGCCAGTACACAAAAGCAAAACTGTTTTCAAAAGTAGGAAACTCATGCAGAATGTTTGCCAGATTTTCTACTGTAGGAGGTGAAAAAGGAAGTGCAGATACGGCAAGAGACCCAAGAGGATTTGCATTAAAATTTTATACTGAAGACGGAAACTGGGATCTTGTAGGAAATAATACTCCCGTATTCTTTATTAAGGATGCAAAAAAATTCCCGGATTTTATTCATACTCAGAAAAGAGTACCAAAAACCAATTTAAAAAGTGCCACCATGATGTGGGATTTCTGGAGTTTAAACCCGGAATCACTTCATCAGGTTCTTATATTGATGTCAGACAGAGGAACTCCACATGGTTACAGACATATGCATGGTTTCGGATCTCATACTTTCTCAATGATTAATGATAAAAACGAAAGAGTATGGGTAAAATTCCATTTTAAAACAAAACAAGGCGTAAAAAACTTCACGGATGAAGAAGCAGTAAAAATGGCCGGAGAAAACCCGGACTTTGCGCAGGAAGATCTTTGCAACGCTATTGAAAATGGAGATTTCCCGAAATGGACCTTATTTATACAGGTAATGACTGAGGAACAGGCAAAAGATTTCAGATGGAATCCGTTTGATGTGACTAAAGTATGGTTCCATGATGATTTCCCATTGATTGAGGTAGGAGAAATGGAGCTGAACGAAGTTCCTGTTAATTATTTCGCCCATGTGGAACAATCTACTTTTTCACCCAGTAACCTGATTAACGGAATTAGCTTCTCTCCGGACAAAATGCTTCAGGGAAGATTATTCTCATATCCTGATGCTCACCGTTACAGAGTAGGGGTAAACTCTCATCAACTGGAAGTGAACAGATGTCCATTTGAAGTCAACAATTATCAAAGAGATGGTTATATGGCAGATTCAAGCCAGTATCAGGACAAACCTAATTATCACCCAAACAGTTTTGATGACATCAAAGCAGATTCATCTTATAAAAACTATGAATATGAGTTAGACAGCGCTCATGTTGCCACCTACAACAGAAATGACAACGACAGTGATCACTATACTCAACCTGGACTTTTGTATTCAAAAGCAATGAATGCAGAAGACAGAGATCATTTGATCAAAAATATTGTAGGCAGTATGAATGGTATTACCGGGCCTAAAAAAGATGAGATTATCAACAGACAACTATGTCACTTTTTCCGTGCTAATATTGAACTTGGCATGAAAGTGGCTTCTCAGCTAAATGTCAATATTGATGCAAATATGATGAATCATTCCAAATAATTATTTGGAAGGATAAATTAAAAAAAAGGAAAAAAAAATAATATTTTTTCCTTTTTTTTGTAAAAAATTCATAATTTGCAAAGGATGATATTTTAAAGTGGAAAAATGAGTTACGAGAACATATTATTAAAAAAAGAAGATAAATTATCTATTATTACCATAAACAGACCTGAGAGTTTAAATGCTTTAAATGCTAAAACAATTCAGGAAATCAGTACCGCAATGGATGAGCTTAACGCTGACACTTCATGTAGAGTAATTATCCTTACAGGAAGTGGAGAAAAATCTTTTGTAGCGGGAGCTGACATCAAGGAATTCAGTGATTTCGGACAGGAAAGAGCTGAAGAACTTGCAAGAAACGGACAAAATACATTGTTCAACAAAATTGAAAATATGTCTAAACCTGTCATTGCAGCCGTAAACGGTTTTGCATTAGGAGGAGGTTTAGAGCTTGCCATGGCATGCCACATCAGATACGCTTCGGAAAACGCCAGATTAGGGCTTCCTGAAGTAACTCTTGGATTAATCCCAGGATACGGAGGAACTCAGAGGCTTCCAAAGCTTGTAGGAAAAGGTATTGCCAATGAAATGATCTTCTCTGCCAAAATGATCCCAGCTCAAAAAGCAAAAGAGATCGGATTGGTTAATGAAGTATACCCTATTGAAGAATTATTAACCAAAACGAAAGAATTAGCAAACACGATTGCCTACAATTCACCAATGGCAATATCGAAGGCTATAAATGCCGTGAATTTATCTGATACGGAGAAAGGTTTTGAAACTGAAATCAAATATTTCGGAGAACTTTTTGAAATGGAAGATAAGAAAGAAGGAGTTACTGCGTTTCTAGAGAAGAGAAAGCCTAACTTCTAAATCTTTCTAAAAGATTTTAATCCAAATTATTTCGAAAAAAAACAATGCTGCGGTATGAATAAGTTTGATAAAGCTTATCTAAAAATGGCTCAGGAATGGGCAAAACTCTCCTACTGTAAGAGAAAACAGGTGGGAGCTCTTATCGTAAAAGATAGGATGATTATTTCAGATGGTTACAACGGGACTCCTTCGGGATTCGAAAACTGCTGTGAAGATGGAGAAGGAAAAACACACTGGTACGTATTGCATGCGGAAGCCAACGCTATATTAAAGCTGGCTGCCTCTACCCAATCTGCAAAAGGAGCAACGTTATATTTAACGCTGTCTCCCTGTAAAGAATGCAGCAAGCTGATTCTGCAGGCTGGGATTACGAGACTGGTGTACATTAATGAGTATTCGGATGACGATGGAATATCGTTCCTGAGAAACCATAACATTGAAATAGAACAAATATCGGACTGTGAACTAAAAAAATAAGCACAAATGACTTGGGATGAAAAGATCAAAGATTTTGAAATATTTCTTCGTTTCGAAAGAAATTTTTCAGAAAACACGCTCGACGCTTACGTTCGGGACATTAAGAAATTAAAAGATTACGCAGAAGAGGATCTGGAAAACGTCGGTCCAGACTCCATCGGTTACGAAAACCTGCAGGAATACATTTTCAATCTTTCCAAACAGAAATTCAGTGAGAGATCACAAGCAAGATGGATATCTTCCATTAAAGCTTTCTTCAAATTTCTGCTTGAGGATGAATATCGTGAAGACAATCCTGCGGCGTTACTTGAAGGCCCTAAACTGGGATTATATCTACCTGATACTTTAAGCCTGCCTGATATCAACAAAATTATAGCTGCTATTGAAGTCAATACAGATCTAGGAAAAAGAAACCACTGCATCATAGAGGTACTATATGGATGCGGACTTCGTGTTTCTGAACTGATCGATCTGAAGATTTCCAATATCAACTTCAAAGAACAGTACATCAAGGTACACGGAAAAGGAAATAAAACCCGTTTTGTTCCTTTAGCCGACTATACCGCTGATTTACTTGAAAGTTATATCAAAGAGGTACGTTCTAAAGGAAAAGTCAATAAGAAATATGAAGATACTCTGTTTTTAAACAGCCGAGGGACATCTATGTCCAGAGTAATCGTATTTCTTATTATCAAAGAACTTACAGATAAAGCAGGGGTTAACAAAAAAATATCTCCACACACATTCAGACATTCATTTGCGACCCATTTATTACAGAATGGAGCAGATTTGCGTTATATTCAGGAAATGTTGGGACATTCCAGTATTACAACAACTGAAATCTATACGCATCTGAAAACAGAAGAATTAAGGGATGTTATTTTGAGTTATCACCCGAGAAATATTAATATTGCTCAATGAAACTATTGAAATATTGCCCAAGCTGTGGCAAGGAGTCCTTACACTGGGATGGTGAAAAAAAATGGAGCTGCCCGGAATGTGGTTTTACTTTGTATAATAATGTGGCAGGTGCTGTAGCGGTTGTCATCAGATGTGGAGACGAAATTTATCTTACCAGAAGAAACAGAGATCCTAAAAAAGGGAAACTCGATCTTGCAGGAGGATTTGTTGATCCTAAAGAAAGTGCAGAGGAAACCTGTAAAAGAGAACTTTTTGAAGAACTTCAGCTTGATATCAATATTTCTAACCTGAAATACCTTACCAGTCTTCCCAACATCTATCAATACAAGGAAGTTGATTACAATACGATCGATCTCTTTTATGAATACAATGTTTCGGAAAAGTTTGAGGTAAATCTTGAGCTCTCTGAAATTTCGGAAGCAGTCTGGATTCCTTTACAGGATCTGGATCTTGAAGATCTTGCTTTTGATTCTCAGAAGAGATTTTTTGAGAGCTTTTTAAAGAAATAATTTTTGTAATATATGCTCCCGTAGATTTTAGAGACCGGACAGATATTTGTTTTAAACAATCTGCTCAGTTTGTAAAATCTGCGGGAGTTTTTTATGGTAGAAATTAATAGGTTTTAGACTTCAGCATTTCTTCAAAATACTGAATCAGCAATGCTCTTTCTGCTTCTGAAAGATTAGCCTCTTTATGGTACACAATATAGCCAGGCATCGGCATTGTCTTGTTCTGAATGGTCTGAATAGATTTAGTAAGCATATTCTCCTTCAGATCCTTATTATAAGTTTGCCAGGCAGAAAAATTAAGATGTTCCCTGCCTTCATTCACATGGCTTTTTACAGACCAGGAAACGGGCGCAATAAAAGCATATTTCGGGTAGACTGTTTCATTGGAATGACAGTCGTAACAAGCATTTTTAAGCAGTGTTCTGATCTTTTCCGGTGATTTCCTTGCATCAACAAAGTTTACCTTCGTATCCACAGGCTGATTGGTTCTATCGATAGGAAAGAACTGAATCAGGGCAAATGCCACCAATGTCCAGAATATTATTTTCTTAGCAATCTTCATCAGCTTACTTTACTGGCGTTAAAACAGCATTTTGAGACTTCAATTCTTTTTTAGCTTCCTGTTTCACTTCAGTAGGAGCAGGTGGTGTTTCCACTGCAGGAGCTGCTACAGCGGGTGTAGCTCCTTTAGGATTATCAAGTGTTTTAGTATCCTTCAGATCCCATTCTTCTCTTGTTTCCCACAGACCTCTAATGATCACTTTTTTATAGAAAATATAAGCATCTTCAGCAAAAACATCATTCGCAAAATCTGCTTCATCCCAATATTTATTCCCGTTATTATCCACCAGAATTCTCACAACATATTCTCCAGGTTTCAGGATATCAAATTTTATTTTATCTCCTTTTATATACCTCTGATAGGCTATTTTGTCTGAAGAATCCAGCAGCTGAATCCAATAATTTGTCGTAGGTGCATTAGAAATGGAGAATTCAACGCTTCCAAACTGGTCTATTTTGTCAACATCAAAATCGAAACGCTTAGACTGAGTATTTTTTGCATAGAATGAGGATACGGTTTCCTTAGGAACAGTAAGCTCATAACTTTTTCCCATCACAAAATCTGACTGTACCTGAATCTGATAAGGATTTGTTTCTGAAATTTTAGCAGTAAACGGTAACGTTGTTAAACTGTCTCCTTTTACTCTCAATGTCCATTTTGAAGGATCTATTTTATCAACGATATAATTGGAAGATATCTTAAAATCTGACTTTGGAGCTAATGATTCACCTCCATTATCACTATTGAGATCCATGACATTCTTTTTATTGTATCTGTAAAATAAAGATACACTGTAGGCACTATCTTTTTTCGGACCTTTATTATGAGTGAATATCAGTTTTTCATTGGCATCCTGTCCTACATTATCTTTTGCCGCATCAAACCAGATTCTTACAGAGTCCGATTTCGGAGTATGGGTTATTTTTACATCTTTCAGCTTCTCATTCAGAGACTGAACTTTTACTTCATCAGGATTTCCTTCAAAAGTCATCAGAACACCTCCTGAGATTTCTTTCATTTCTACATACTTTACAGCCTTTTTGGAAGGATATACTTTTAAGTTTAATCCTGAAATAGATTTCTCAAAATTGATTGGATCTTTCTGGAATCCTACTTTTTCTTTCCCCGGATCATACATAGAATTCCCGTTCTCATCTTCAAAAGCAATAATTTTATATTTTCCGGGAGTCAGATAGTTTAATTCGTAATATCCATCTTCATCTACCTTAGTGATATAGTAAGGCTTTTTCTTGTAATCCATTGTATCCTTTACCTGATACAATCCAACCACAAGTTTATTTTCAGCTGTTGTAGTTCCTGTTTTCTTTTTAGTATCCAGGGCATCTTTTATTTCACCACTGATATAAAGATCATCCAATTTATCTCCTGTAGAAAAAGCAAAATTGAAATACCTTAATATATTGGATTCATTATTATCAACAATTGAGTTACCAAAATTAAAGTTATAAGTAGTATTAGCCTGAAGAGTATCTGACCATTGAATCAGAACAAATTTGTTGGCAATATTGGAAGGAAGAATCCTCGTTATTCCTTTGATAGGAGGTGAAATAATCAGGTTTTTATTGATATCTTTCAACGTCACATATTCATCAAAATCCAGACGGAGCTGGTGAATATCTCTTTTGACATTAATCCTTGTAGTATCAATGTTTGAACTTAAAAACTTTGGTGCCAGAGTATCTTTAGGCCCTCCAACAGGAGATCCTACTCTTGCACATGAATGTACAAGAAAACAGATAACGAATAATAAAAGAAACCTTTTCATGAAAATGTTTAGGCAAAAGTAAACATTATTCTCCAAAAACTTCCTGTCCGGAATTTAAAGTATCTTTATTGTCATGCATCACTGTATGAAGCTTATCCTTCTGCAAAGGGAAATCCTCGAATAATCCGGATAATGCAAGAGCTGTATATACTTTGTTTGAATATTTGTTTCCAATAGCTACAATGGTAACCTTAGATTTTAAAAGATGGGCAAATACTGAGTTGGTACCATGCCACCATCCATTGTGATAAGTAAGCTTTTCACCGTTATCAAATATTTTCATTCTGAATCCTAGGCCATAATTATTCATTCCTGCTTTTTCATTGCTGTAAGGAGTGAATACCATCTGCATCAGTTCAGGCTTCAGGAAATTTTTCGAAAACATGGCTTTTGAGAAATTGTACAAATCTCTTGGCGTAGTGTACACATTTTTATCTCCATAAATCAGATCAAGCCTGTCTAAAGGATACAGCTTATTTCCTCCATAATAAAAAGACTGTGCTGCTGTTGGAATATCTTTTTCCTGAAAGATATAGGTATTATTCATTTTCAACGGTGTGAAAACCATTTCTTTCATCGCCTGAGGAAAAGGAGTTTTGGTCACTTTTTCAATTAATAAAGCCAATAAAGCAAAGTTTGTATTGCAATACATAAATCCTGTATCCGTATCTCTTGCCAGATCAGGTTTATATTTAATGATCATGTTCAATACATCTTCATTCGTAATAAATGGTTTGGAAAGTTCTGCCGGAGCTGGCTGTATCTTGGTAATAAAGTATTCATATTTCGGAAGCCCGCTTCTTTGATCCAATAAAGTCTGAACGGTAACATTCGGATAGGGAAATCCTGGGAAAAACTGAGTAAGGTGATCCGTAAATTTTATTTTGCCTGCCTCTATCAGTTTCATCATGGCCATTGCCGTTAAAGTTTTCGAAACTGAAGCAACGTGCAAAGGTGTATTTTTATCGATTGGCATTTGATTTCCTTCTCTTCCGAAACCTCTGTAATTTTCATACAGGATTTCATCACCTTTGGCAACAAGAATCCCACCGCTAAGGTCTCCTCCTTCCCATATCTTCTTGTAGTACTGATCGATATAACTTACGGTAGTCTGTCTGTTCAGCAGCTGTCCGTCCCCTTTTGTAAAAATATCACCCAGATCTACATTTCCATAGTTGGGCAGATTGGTTGTATTTTCAGCCGAAGCTTCTTTGGCTTCAGACTTTTTTTTACAGGAAAATATCGATAATAAAACAGTTAGGATAAGTACAAAATTACGCGTCTTCATGAGATTCAAAAATGAGCGGCAATTTAATAAAACTCAAAATAAATAATAAATATGAGGTGGATATTATGAATTATTTAACATAAATGAATAGAGAATTAAAAATGTGAAAAGGCAAAATTCGGAAAATGAGGAAGTAAAAAGCAGAGAAAATAAATTCTCTTCCTTAGAATCTAAACCTTATCAAATAGGAGGACCAGCTTGTCCTATTATTCTTCCGCCAAATGTAATAAGACTATATAGATTTAAAATTGCAATATTCAAATCATCCTGGTTACAATAATAATTATCAATGGTTCCATATGCTGAATACTCTGAAATATTAAACCCTTCTTCAATGTCGTTATAATAAATTACCCTTCTACCTATTAATCCTACTACCCAAAAACCTCCTCCTTCTTGTCCATATTCTTCTTCATACCATTTTTCAGGGTAAATTTTGATTAAATCCCAGAAGTTTAAAAGATTTCCATTTAAATCTTTTTCTGTCGAGTAAATCTTTTCAAAAATTTCTTCAATGGATATTGGTGTCCAGATCATGATTATATAAAAGTTATTATTCCGAAATTAATAAAAAAAGACGAATTCACTTTTTGTAAATTCGTCTTTTTATCTTTTTTATATTGCCTAGCTTAACAATGCGAAGCTACTATTTTATCTACAATAAACTGCGCCAGTTTTTCTTTGCTCTGATGCGTCCAGCCTGCAATATGGGGTGTGACAATCGCTTTTTCTGATTCCAGAAGGTATTTTAAATCTTCATTTTCGGATTCAATGTTCTCGAAAGAAGACTTTTCATATTCCAAAACATCCAGACAAGTCCCTTTTACCTTTCCTGATTTCAACCCTTCTACTAAACTTTTAGTTTCAACATTCTTTCCTCTTGCTGTATTCACGAAATAGAAATCATTTTTCATTTCCTGAATGAATGTTTGGTCAATAAGATAATGCGTTTCTGACGTCAGAGGAATGTGCAAACTTACAACCTCTGCAGATTGCTTCAATTCTTCTAAAGAAACCTGAGCTGCATATTCATCAGAAAGCCCCGGAAGTATATCATGAAAAATGACTTTACATCCAAATCCTGAAAGTCTTTTCGCAGTAGCTTTTCCCATATTTCCATATCCGATAAGCCCTACAGTTTTTCCTAATAGTTCATCTCCTCTGTTTTCTTCACGCTTCCAGATCCCGTTTTTCACTTCCTGAGAAGCAATAAAAAGTCTGTTCATGATCACCAATAGCATTCCCACTACATGCTCCGCCACAGAATCTCTGTTTCCTTCCGGAGAATTGATCAGCTGAATTCCCAGTTTTTCGGCAACAGGAATATCAATATTTTCCATTCCGGCTCCTACTCTTGCGATGAACTTCAGATTCTTCCCTCTTTCCAGAAAGTTTTTATCTAGTGGAATACGGCTTCTGATAATAATTCCGTCGTAGTTCTCAATTTTATCACAAACCTCATCATAAGACGATGTAAAATCCTCTTCCAAAATAAAATTCTGAGCCAAAAGCTGTTCAGTAATAAGAGGATGATTTTTATCTAAAAGAAGTATTTTCATAGTTTAAACACAAATGACACTAATTTATTTCACAAATAACACAAATCACAAGGTACCGTTAATAACTCTTTTTACTCCGTTTTTAAACTGGATGGTATTGAAGTTGATCAACATCCCAAGCTTGCAATTACTTAGACGAAGGTAAGTAAGTATTTGTGCTAAATGAATATCCTGTAATGATTCTACAGATTTTATTTCCAGCACAATTTTTTTTTCAATCAAAAAGTCAAGTCTATAGCCAACATCCATTTTAACCTCATCATATATTAATGGCATCGGTTTTTGTCTTTCTACAAGAATATCATGTTTATTCAATTCATAAAACAAGCATTCTTCATAAGCACTTTCCAAAAGTCCTGGCCCTAATGCTTTATGAACTATATACCCTGCTTCATAAACAATTTTTGATATATCATTTTCTGAAATATCCATTTTGATTATTTTTTTCATCTGACTGAGCACAAACCATTTGTGAAAACTTGTGCCAACCATTTGTGTTTTTGGTGTTTTATTTCTTGTCTTTCTTAGACTCCTGTGGTTCCTGGAATAGTTTTTTAAGCTCTACAGATTCCAGAGGTTTCATTCTTCCGGAAAGAATTAATGAAAGTTCTTTTCTACGGAATGCTGCTGCAAATCTTTCTTTTTCTTCCTCTGTTTCAGGAATCATTTCCGGAATAGGAATAGGACGGTTAAATTCATCCACCGCAACGAAGGTATAAATCCCTGCATTCGTATGAATTTTCTTCTGATTGATTGGATCATCCAACCATACATCTACATACACTTCCATAGAAGTAGAGAATGCTCTGGAAACTTTAGATTCCAATACCACTACTCCTCCTTCCGGAATCGGATGGTTGAAAGATACGTGGTTTACAGAAGCTGTTACTACTCTTCTTTCACAGTGTCTTGCTGCAGAAATAGACGCACAACGGTCCATTTTTGCCAGAAGTTCACCACCGAAAAGGTTTCTTAAAGAGTTGGTTTCGTTCGGAAGAACGATATTGGTCATAATGGTCAGAGATTCTGACGCTTTTTTTATTTTTGCCATCTAGTCTTAGTGTTGTTTGGGACAGCCGGAGCAGGTTTCATTCCTTTTCCGACAGGTTTTACTAATGAGTCTTTTTTCAAAGAATCTGAAACAGGTGTTTCCGGGGTATGTACCATTACTTTTACCGTATCTTTTACGATTCTATGGGTAGAGGTTTGTACAGAAACATTATTGAACGATTTTTTTCCAAAAAGAAGTTCCTGCTGGGTAAACGCCAGGTATAAAATTCCAAGAACCGGAATAACCAGAAGGAAAATCCAAAGAATTGTTTTTTT
This sequence comes from Chryseobacterium indologenes, assembly GCF_002025665.1. Classification (GTDB taxonomy): domain Bacteria; phylum Bacteroidota; class Bacteroidia; order Flavobacteriales; family Weeksellaceae; genus Chryseobacterium; species Chryseobacterium metallicongregator. The sequence continues at coordinate 4,810,903 of NZ_CP018786.1, forward strand.
GAATTTAAAATCCTTTTCGCGATTCACTGTGGCATTTACTTTTTCCCCGTTATTGATATCTGAGAATCTGATTTCTTCCAATCCGTAAAAGTCCGGACGTCCGGATTCTATTCTTTTTCCCTTGAAATGAGTGTGCCCTTCTTCAATGAAGACTGTTCCAAGGTTTTGAATTTCAAGAACCTGTTCGGCCTGAAGTTTTTTCTTCCAAAAATCAGTCTGAATTTTAAGATCACTTTTGGAAGCTTCCAGAGACATCTGTTTTTGTTCTGCAATAAAAGCAGCAAGATCTTCAGTCTGTACTTCGTAATCTATTGTAAATTCAATCTGACTGGCCGGAGGCAGAATGCTTCCGTTTTCAGAATTAATAATTGCCTTAGAATTTTTCAGTGAAAACACCCCAAAGCCTGGAACTGTGGCAGTTCCAAATTGTTTTAAGTATTCTAAAATATATGCTGAAATATTCATTTGGCAGCAAATTTATAACTTTTTCGGGACTTTTTGTAATATTTAATGGATATAAAAAAGACTGCCGGAGCAGCCTTTTAATTATTCTGTATTAAAACAGGAATACCATTATTCAAATCCTTTTTTAAAAGCTTTACTATTATGGTTTTAAGAGAAAAAAGCTAAAAAATAAAAGAACAGATTTGTGATTCCATAGATCTATTTCTTAAACTTTTTTCCTGATTACTGAATCTTCCAGCTTACTCCAAACATAAAGTTCGTTCCTGCCTGTGAAAAATAATACGGTTGGCCTTCATATACAGATCCGTTGTTCACATATTTCTTGTTGAACAGATTATTCACCAATAGCTTTAATGCAATTTCATTATTAGCAATTTTAAACTGATACTGAGCATTGAAATCTGTCAGGAAATAATCTTTAAGCTGAAGATTTTCATCTTCAGTATTGTCCAGATATTGTTTTCCAACATACTGATTCATTAAAGCAAACTGGAAATTCTTTGTAGGATTGAATTTCAGGCTTACATTGGCAATTACATTCGGAGAGAATGAAATCTGGGTATTTCCAAGGCTCTTAGGCACATCTCCATTTTGAATATTGAAATCCTGATTTCTGTTCTGACTTAACGTTACGTTTCCTGAAACCTCCCATTGCTTGGATAATTTGGCTAAACCACCAACTTCGACACCTCTTCTGTAGCTCTTCCCTGAGTTTGTTCTGATAAATGCTCCTACGTTATTCAGTTCTCCATTCAACACCAGCTGGTTCACATAATACATATAGTAAACATTGGCTGTAAAAGACACAATCCCGAACTGTTTTTCAAAACCTGCTTCAATGTCGTGAAGTTTTTCTGCTTTCACATCATTGTTGGCCATCAGATCATCTCTGTTGGGTTCACGGTGAGCATGAGCGTATGAAAGGAATATTTTACCTCCGTCAATCCTGTAATTCACTCCGGCTTTAGGATTAAAGAACAGCCAGTTTTTACTTAAATCTGCTCCTTCACCATCACCAGCCATCAGGATCTTCGTATTATAATTAATTTTTCTAAGCTGTAAATCACCAAAGAATTCAAAATTATCCACTCTTAATAAAGCTTTTGCAAAACCAGACACTTCATTTTTTACAGAGCGGTTTCTGTAATATTCACTTTCATCAATCTGAGGAAAAAATACTCCCGTCACATTTCCATAATGCCTTCCATAATACTGATTCACAACGGCACCAAAGTTCAGATCCAGGTTTTCAAACTTCCCGTACAAGGTAGAAACCATTCCGTAGAAATCATTATTCAGCCATTTTTTTCTGATAAAATCTGAATATTTTATCGTTTGCCCACCTTCAATGATATTAGGCAGATTGTACCTTGAGAAAAGATTTCCCTGTTTATAGTTTTCGTAATACCCTTTTCCTTTTGTATAGTGGAATGTGGTTTCCAGATTCCAGCGATCACTGAATTTCTGTTCCCAAAGCAACTGATAATGGTTCTGTCTGTAATTATCCGTTTCATTATCATAGAAACTTACAATATTTTCCCAATTGGCATCGTAGATCGCTCCTGAAATATTGAATTTAGGATCAGTTTCCCAGGTTTTACGGTCAATACCATTCCATGCCTGATACGTTTTCTCTTTTCCACCAAAAGCCATTAAACGCAATTTCGTATTCCCTTCTTCAAATAAAGCAGTGAAATTATAAGAATGTAAATTGGATGAAGCTCTGTCAATATATCCGTCAGAATGAATATGGGTATATCTTCCCATCACGGAAAGACGGTTTTTCCAGAACTTTCCGGAGCCTATTTCTGCTGAATATTTATAGGTATTAAATGATCCGTAGCTATCATCTGTTTTAAAATAAAACTTCTCTTCCGGATCTTTAGATAGTACATTAATACTTGCTCCGAAGGCAGACACTCCATTATTGGAAGTTCCTACTCCTCTCTGAATGACAATCTGTGATGCAGAACTAGTTAAATCCGGAACGTTCACAAAAAATGTTCCCTGGCTTTCAGAATCGTTGTATGGAACACCATTCATCATGACATTGATAGCACTTCCTGAAACTCCACGGATTCTGAAGCCGGTATATCCTACTCCATTTCCGGCATCAGAAGTAGAAATAATGGAGGTTTGATTTTTCAAAAGAATAGGAAGATCCTGTCCCAGATTCTTACTGTCCAGATCTTTCTGTACATTGATAATTTCCTTTGCAACCGGCAGCCTTTTGGTAAAGTTGACTGCCTCAATTTCCCTGACCTTTAGGGAATCTTTATTCTGAGCCTGGATAAAAGCTACAGAGCCTACACTAAGCCCTAAAAAAAATAATCCTTTCATTCTATAAATCTTTAACATTTAATGAATAAAAGGGGTGATTATGAGATAATTGACAAATAGTAAATGATACGTGATGTTTATCGATCATTTATCGCTAATCATCCATCAATTATTTAAATGGTTCCCTAAACAGCATTACCTGTTCCAGGTTCATTGGGTATAATCTCAGCCTGTTAAAGCACCCCTTTATTTCAGCCGCAAAATTACAAAAAATATATGAATTGGAATTCGGGTTGCGAGATGCGGGATAGCGGGTTACGAAGTGCGGGATTCGGGGTGTTAGATTGCGGGTTACGCAAAGGAAAAAATACTACGAAAAATAGGAGTTATCAAATAAATCATTCATCATTTATAATTCTCTAGTAAGTTTTGTTGTTGTCGTCGATATAGTAGTAATTCGAGCCATCTTTTGTCACTTCAAACATCTTACCCAGTTTCCAGCTGAAGTTTCGCTTAATATTGGAATATTCAAACGGAATGATAATCTTATTATTAACATCGATGATTCCAAATTTATCATTATTGGAAGCAACAATCATCGGATTAGCCACATCATCCCCTTCAAGAATGAACAGATACTGGTATTGAGGATAGATCTGATATTGTCTGTAATCAGCTGCGTTCACAAATTTTGATTTTTCAATGATTCCGTAGAAACCATTGAGGATATAAGCCTGAAATAGCTGTTGTTTATATTCTTCGAATTTACATTTTCCAAAATCAGCTTCTTTGAACTGATATACTCTCTTACCAGACTGATCGACACGGTAAGAAATCATATTTTTCTCAACCGTAGCATAGTCTTTTGTTCCAAATTTTCTCACTTTTTCGTTAGGTGAATTCAGAAGGTTACAGTCTTCGTAAAAAAATACAGCAATATGATATTCCGGCTGAATAATAAATTTCCCGTTTTGATTGACATACCCGAACTGATCTCCCTTTTTCTTAGGAATCAAAACAGGAAGATCTTTGTTGATCACGACCAGATCAGCATTAGGTTTATGGGCTGCTTCCGCTTTTTTAACCGTGCTTTTTGTGCCTTTCTTCACAGGAATTTTCTTCACAGATTTTGTCTGTGAGAAAACGAAAATCGAAATAAAAACACATAAAACATTCAGGATATTTTTCATATTCTCCATTTGTTTACAAAAATACGACCAAAAATAGATATTATAAAATTCATATTTATAAAGAATCTAAATAATTTCACTCTCATAAAATAGTAAAATTTCGTAATTTTGGGAACATTTTGAATTGTTTGATAATTTTAAAAAACTTTTGAAAAAGTGTAGATTATGCTGACTTTATTCGGTTAATGTTGCATCAAAATGCGAGAACTCAAAATGTCATTAATTGTATTTATACACACCGGTAAAGAAAAAGCAGGCCTACCTTTAATTTTGAAAGACCTTCTATTATGAGTATTTATAAGGATTACATCAAAGAGATTGAAGAAAGAAAAACCCAAGGGCTTCATCCAAAGCCAATTGATGGGGCTGAATTACTAAGCGAAATCATTACACAAATTAAAGATTCAGGTAATGCTGACCGATCAGATTCTCTTAAATTTTTCATTTATAACACACTACCCGGAACAACAAGTGCAGCGGGAGTGAAAGCAAAATTTTTAAAAGAAATTATTCTAGGTGAATCCGTAGTAGAAGAAATTTCCCCTGCATATGCCTTTGAATTGTTATCTCACATGAAAGGTGGACCTTCTATTGAAGTATTGCTGGATCTTGCTCTAGGTAACGATCCTGCTACTGCTAAAGAAGCGGCTAACGTTCTTAAAACTCAGGTTTTCCTTTATGAAGCAGATACTAACCGTCTGAAGGAAGCATTCAACAGCGGAAACGAAATTGCAAAAGAAATTCTTGAAAGCTACGCAAAAGCTGAATTCTTCACTAAACTTCCTGAAGTTGCAGAAGAAATCAAAGTAGTAACATTTATCGCTGGTGAAGGAGATATCTCTACAGATTTACTTTCTCCGGGTAACCAGGCTCACTCAAGATCAGACCGTGAACTTCACGGTAAATGTATGATCACTCCTGAAGCTCAGGAAGAAATCAAAGCTTTACAGGCACAACATCCTGATGCAAGCGTGATGCTTATTGCTGAAAAAGGAACAATGGGTGTAGGTTCATCAAGAATGTCCGGAGTAAACAACGTTGCTCTTTGGACAGGAAAACAGGCTAGCCCTTATGTACCATTCGTAAACATTGCTCCTATTGTAGGAGGAACCAACGGTATTTCTCCGATCTTCCTTACCACAGTAGACGTTACCGGAGGTATTGGTATCGACCTTAAAAACTGGGTGAAGAAAGTAGACGAAAACGGAAACCCTGTTCGTAACGAAAATGGAGACATCGTTCTTGAAGAGGCCTATTCAGTAGCAACAGGAACTGTTTTAACAATCAATACAAAAGAAAAGAAATTATATAACGGAGATCAGGAATTGATCGACCTTACCAAATCTTTCACTCCTCAAAAGATGGAATTCATCAAAGCAGGAGGATCTTATGCTATCGTATTCGGTAAGAAGTTACAGACATTTGCCGCTCAGCTTTTAGGAGTTGAAGCTCCGGTTGTTTTTGCTCCATCAAAAGAAATTTCTCACGAAGGACAAGGACTTACAGCGGTAGAAAAGATTTTCAACAGAAATGCTGTGGGAACTACTCCAGGAAAAGTATTACACGCAGGCTCTGACGTTCGTGTACAGGTAAATATCGTTGGATCTCAGGATACGACAGGTCTTATGACTTCTCAGGAGCTTGAATCTATGGCAGCAACTGTGATTTCTCCAATTGTTGACGGTGCTTACCAGTCAGGATGTCACACTGCTTCCGTTTGGGATAAAAAAGCTCAGGCTAACATTCCGAAACTGATGAAGTTCATGAACGAGTTCGGTTTGATTACAGCCCGTGACCCGAAAGGTGAATACCACGCAATGACTGACGTTATCCATAAAGTTCTTAACGACATCACTGTAGACGAATGGGCCATCATCATTGGTGGTGACTCTCACACAAGAATGTCTAAAGGGGTAGCTTTCGGTGCTGACTCAGGAACTGTTGCTCTTGCATTAGCTACTGGTGAAGCTTCTATGCCAATTCCGGAATCTGTGAAAGTAACCTTCAAAGGAAACATGAAAGAACACATGGATTTCCGTGATGTGGTTCATGCAACGCAGGCTCAGATGCTGAAGCAGTTTGGAGGAGAAAACGTATTCCAGGGTAGAATCATTGAGGTTCACATCGGAACGCTTCCTGCTGACCAGGCATTTACATTTACAGACTGGACTGCTGAGATGAAGGCAAAAGCTTCTATCAACATTTCTGAAGATAATACTCTGATCGAATCACTGGAAATTGCAAAAGGCAGAATCCAGATCATGATCGACAAGGGTATGGATAACCACAATAAAGTTCTTCAAGGATTAATTGATAAAGCAAACAAGAGAATTGAAGAGATCAGATCAGGAGAAAAACCTGCTTTAACTCCGGATTCAAATGCTAAATATTACGCTGAAGTAGTTGTAGATCTTGACGTAATTGTTGAACCAATGATTGCTGACCCGGATGTAAACAACGATGATGTATCCAAAAGATATACTCACGATACCATTAGAGATCTTTCTTACTATGGAGGTGAGAAAAAAGTAGATCTTGGTTTCGTAGGATCTTGTATGGTTCACAAAGGAGACCTTAAGATCGTTTCTCAAATGCTTAGAAACATTGAAAAGCAACAAGGTAAGGTAGAATTCAGTGCTCCTCTTGTAGTAGCAGCCCCTACTTACAACATCATTGATGAGTTAAAAGCGGAAGGTGACTGGGAATTATTAGAAAAATATTCAGCTTTTGAATTTGATGATAACGCTCCAAAAGGAGAAGCCCGTGTGGAGTACAAAAACGTAATGTACCTTGAGCGTCCTGGATGTAACCTTTGTATGGGTAACCAGGAAAAAGCTGCTAAAGGAGATACTGTTTTAGCTACATCTACCCGTCTTTTCCAGGGAAGAGTAGTGGAAGATTCTGAACGTAAAAAAGGAGAATCTCTATTGGCTTCAACTCCGGTTGTTGTTCTTTCTGCAATTATCGGAAGAATCCCTAGCATTGATGAGTATAAAGCTGCTGTTGAGGGAATTGACCTTACTACTTTTGTTCCTTCTATTAAAGAATTAACAAGTACAAGCGCTCACTAAGAGATTATAAATACGTCGAAAGACCTATTAAAAACTATAGAAATGGAAGATTTTGGTCCTTTTAGGATTTAAAATCTTCCATTTTTTTGTTTAGAACGTTTCTATTTTAATATAGTTACGTTTTTTTTTCGATAAAATCAGGAAAATAAATTCTAATTTTTCTTAAATTGAAAGTTATAAAATCTATTGATTTTAAAGCCTAAAACAACCTATTTATGGATTATAGGAACGTTTTTTGATGTACAAAAGAGTAATTTTTCTTTTTCATCCAATAGAAAAAGAAGCTTTAACGGAAAAAAGAACAAAACTAAAATACGATATGACTTTTGATATTGATATGATCAAAAAGGTGTACGAGCGTTACCCGGAAAGAATTGCTGCGGCAAGACAAATCGTGGGAAAACCTCTTACCCTTTCAGAAAAAATTCTTTACACCCACCTTTGGGAAGGAAATGCTACACAATCATATGAACGAGGAAACTCTTATGTAGACTTCGCACCAGACAGAGTAGCAATGCAGGATGCCACAGCACAGATGGCTCTTTTACAATTCATGCAGGCAGGAAAAGCTAAAGTAGCGGTTCCTTCTACTGCTCATGCGGATCACCTGATCCAGGCGAAAGTAGGTGCAGACAAAGATTTACAGGAAGGTATCAACAAAAATTCCGAGGTATTCAACTTCCTGAGTTCTGTATGTGATAAATACGGAATCGGGTTCTGGAAACCGGGAGCAGGTATCATTCACCAGGTTGTATTGGAAAATTATGCCTTCCCTGGAGGAATGATGATCGGTACCGATTCTCACACAGTAAACGCAGGAGGATTAGGAATGGTAGCAATCGGTGTAGGTGGTGCTGATGCGGTAGACGTAATGGCAGGAATGGCCTGGGAGCTTAAAATGCCTAAACTTATCGGGGTAAAATTAACCGGTAAAATGAATGGATGGACCTCTGCAAAAGATGTGATCTTAAAAGTAGCAGGAATCCTTACTGTAAAAGGAGGTACAGGATGTATCGTAGAATATTTCGGTGAAGGTGCTGAATCTCTTTCCGCAACCGGTAAAGGGACTATCTGTAACATGGGTGCTGAAATCGGAGCTACAACTTCTACTTTCGGATATGATGATTCAATGAGAAGATATCTTTCCGCTACAGGAAGACAGGATGTAGTAAATGCTGCTGATACAATTGCAGAACACTTAACAGGTGATGCTGAGGTATATGCTAACCCTGAACAATATTTTGATCAATTAATAGAAATCAACCTTTCTGAGCTGACTCCTCACTTAAACGGACCTTTCACTCCAGATTTAGCGACTCCAGTTGCTGAATTCAGAGCTAAAGCTGAAGCTAACGGATGGCCTTTAGAAGTTGAATGGGCGCTTATCGGTTCTTGTACCAACTCTTCTTATGAAGATTTATCAAGAGCTGCTTCCATTGTAGAGGATGCGGTATCAAAAGGGGTAAAACCTAAAGCAATCCTTGGAATCAACCCTGGTTCTGAGCAAGTGAAGTTCACAGCAGAAAGAGATGGTTTCTTAGATTCTTTCAGAAAATTTGAAAATGCAAGAATCTTTACCAATGCTTGTGGACCATGTATCGGGCAATGGGACAGAGAAGGTGCGGAAAAAGGAGAGAAAAACTCTATCATCCACTCTTTCAACCGAAATTTCGCGAAAAGAGCAGATGGTAACCCGAATACCCACGCATTTGTAGCTTCTCCAGAAATGGTAGCTGCTGTAGCAATCTCTGGTAGACTGGACTTCAACCCAATTACGGATACTTTAACTAACGAATCAGGTGAACAGGTAAAACTTAACGAGCCTAAAGGTTTCGAACTTCCTGCAAAAGGATTTGCGGTAGACGATAACGGATACCAGGCCCCTTCAGAAGATGGTTCCAGTGTTGTTGTCAACGTAAGCCCTACTTCAGACAGACTTCAGTTATTAGAAGAATTCCCGGCTTGGGATGGTAAAAATATTGAAGGTGCTAAAGTATTGATCAAAGCTTTCGGAAAATGTACTACCGACCACATTTCAATGGCTGGACCATGGTTGAAATACAGAGGTCACTTAGACAATATTTCAAACAACATGTTGATTGGAGCTGTAAATGCTTACAACATGGAAACCAATAAAGTTAAAAACGAATTAACCGGTGAATACGGTGAAGTTCCGGCTGTACAAAGAGCTTACAAAGCAGCAGGCGTTCCAACCATCGTTGTAGGAGACCAGAACTATGGTGAAGGTTCTTCAAGAGAGCACGCTGCAATGGAGCCTAGACACCTTGGTGTAAAAGCGGTATTGGTAAAATCATTCGCGAGAATCCACGAAACGAACCTTAAAAAACAAGGGATGTTGGGAATCACTTTCGCTAATGAAGCTGACTATGATAAAATCCTGGAAGATGACACAGTTAACTTCTTAGATCTTGATCAGTTTGCTCCGGGAAAACAATTGACTTTAGAATTCGTTCATGCTGACGGAACTAAAGATATCATTATGGCCAACCATACTTACAACGATCAGCAAATTGATTGGTTTAAGGCTGGTTCAGCGCTAAACCTGATCAAACAACAGGAAAAATAAGATGAATTGTTAGATTAATTAATAGAAAGGCGGCTTCAATTGAAGTCGTCTTTTTTATTATCACACCAAAAATCACTGCTAATCAATTCAATAGGAGCGGACTTTAGTCCGCATTAAAATTATAAAATACATCTGGCTTTAGCCAAAACTTACAATTTTACTTTAATCTATCCAGAAGACCTGCTCTATAACTTTCTCCAATAGGAATTTCGTACCCGGGAAAGTTCACTTTTTTAGCACCAATACTTTTAATTTTATCCAAATTGACAATAAAGAACTTATGAATACGTACAAACCTCTCAGAAAGCTGAATTTCCATTGATTTAAGTGTATCCAGAACAATAAATTCCTCATTTTCCGTCCGGATATTGACATAGTCTTTGATACTTTCAACGTACAAAATCTCATTAAAATCAATACGATGTCTTTGCCCTGAGGATTTCACAAAGAAATATGTATTTTCCCCCTGAGGAAAAGAAAACCGTTAAGACTTTATGCTATTTGTCAACTACTGCACAATCTTCCCTCGAGAGACGGCTCCGCTTCCATCAAAGGCAGAGCAAGTTTTGATGCGGGTGTAAAAATGAGTTTTGCGGAAAAAGCCCTTCAGGTCAATCTTTCTGTAAGCGATATTTTCAGACAGTCCGGATTGAAGGCTGATATGTATTTTACCGATAATACACAATCTTTCGACAACTATTGGGATGCCAGAAGAATGACCCTCAGCATCACCTATAATTTTGGAAATCAGAAAGTAAAATCGAATAAAAGAGCTATCAATTTTGAAGAAAAAGATCGAGCACAATAACTGCAAAAAACTAAACTCAGGGAATTTTTCCTGAGAGACCATCAACATATATAAAAAAACAGAGCGTATAACTCTGTTTTTTTATTTAAGTAACTAATATTTAGAACCTGAATTCAATTCTTGCAAACAAGAATCTTCCTCCTATACCGTACTGGGACACCTGTCTGGAATACACAAATTGATTATCAGCGGTTAATGAGCTTATATTGGGACTCTTAGAAGGCAGAATATTCAGAATGTTATTGCTCCCGATGGTTGCTGAAATATTTTTATTAAAATCATATCCTACAGATAAATCTGTTATCAAACGGTTATTAAGGACGAAATGCTCTGTACTTCCCGTTACTCCATCAAAATTAGCATCTAAAACATCTGCATCTGTCACTTTACCAAAGAATGAATTACGCAGCAGGAAAGTAAAACCGGAAACTCTTAACGTATTGGATAAGGTAGCTTTTACACGCGGTACAGCTTCTTCAAAATATACTCTATTAGGCTCTGAGAAATAATTATCGATCTGACTTACCAATTTAGGTGATACATGGATATCTCCAATTCTTTTGGTCTGATTAAGGTTAAGTCCAAAATTATTTTCCAAAGAAACTCCTGATGAGATTTTTGAGTTCTGAGAAATGGTAATATCCAACCCTTTTGTCTGAGAGTCCACCGCATTGGCAAAAAAGTTGGCAGCGCTAGCTCTTGCCAGATCAAACGCATCCTGAAGAACTGCCTGATCCGAACCTGGAGTAAAATTACCATCAGGACGGAAAAACAGATCTGTCAGCACTACTCTATCCTTAATCTTTATTAAATAAGCATCTGCTGTGAAAGTCAGGCTTAATGCCGGAATCTTCCATGTAATTCCTGTACTGTAGGATTGTGAGGTTTCCTGTTTCAATTTTGGAATACCCAATGCCTGTGCTGCTTCAGAATTATTTCTAAAAGTACCAACCTGTGTAGTTTTTCCCTGCTGAATCAGTGTAGAAGTTGAACTATAATAAATTTGGGCTAAAGAAGGAGCTCTAAATCCTGTAGAAACAGCACCTCTCCAGTTCAGATTAGAAGCCAGCTTTACATTGGTTGCCAGTTTATAATTGAATGTAGATCCGAAGTCTGAATAATTCTCATATCGTAATGCCCCTTCCAGCAGCCAGCCGTCGGTAACTTCCAGCTCTGCATCAGCATAAGCAGCAATACTGTTTCTATTTCCTGAAACGGCATTTTCCGGACTAAAGCCTGGAAAAACCTGTGCTCCGGCTGGCCTTATAGATCCGAAGAAGTCGGTTACTTTTTCATTTTCAGGAGTTTTAGCAGTTACTAAACGCCCATAGATATCGTAAGAAGCGTAAGAATTTTCTTTTCCTGCATTCACTTTATAATTTTCGTGTCGGTATTCAGCTCCGAATGCAACATTTAATCCTTTCAGCACATCATACTTTTTGGAGAAATCAAGGTTGACAGTATTTTGTGAAAACTCAGATCCTCCGGCATCAAAAGTTCTTGGAGATCCGTCTGTAAGCGATGTATTAAATGTATTTACAACCCCAAAACCAAAGGTATTTTTCCCAAATGTATTACTGAAATCCACATTCCAGCCATTCCATTTTCCTTTAATTCCGGCAGCAAGAGAATAATCATTTACAGTTGCTTCAATCTGAGGGAGATATCCATTGGGAGTCACTGCATTGATATTTCTTTCAGTATTCGGCAGCCTGTAAAATCCTCCGGCATTTCCAAGACGGTAACTATAACCACCAAATGAGTAGAATTTCCAATCATCATTCACAGGAATTTCAGAGTTGAAAAATAGCTGCCCGGCTTGTAATTTAGACTGTCCGGCTCTCAAACTGAAATCTTTTCTCTCTAATCCTCTGTAATTAAGCTCCTGGGATGTAAAATCTTTACCTAATAATTTTTGAAGATCGGAAATGCTGTTGGCTCCTGAAATTTGAGATTGAAAATCAGTTCCGAAATAATTTACCTTGACTGCATATTGTTTAATGGTACTAATAATCTGTTGAGTGTTTGACGTATTCGTAATATTTTTATACAAACCATCGATATTAATACCATCCTGCAATGCTCTGTAATTAATTGCATTATAAGCATTGAAAATATCACCTTCTCTTACTCCGGCTCTGGAATAGGGATCACGATATTGTGTAGAACCTGTAATATTAATAAATCCTGTTTTTCCTATTTTAGCTCCATAATTGAGATCTACGGAAATAGTCTGTCCATCTACTCCACCGGAGAAATTATTGGCAACGGAGGAAGCGTATCCACCTAAAAATACCTGTCCCGAAAGTCCCAGCCTTTTTTTCAACCCAAGGTTAACGACTCCTGCAATGGCATCAGAACCATATTGAGCGGAAGCACCGTCTCTTAAAACCTCAATTTTTTCTAAAGCAAATGCCGGAATAGCATTTAGATCAGTTCCTACAGATCCTCTTCCCGGTGTAAGGGTAACATTAATCAATGAAGACTGATATCTTCTTTTTCCATTGAGTAAAACCAAAACCTGATCCGGGCCCAACCCTCTTAAAAGAGCAGGATCTACAAAATCAGTTCCATCATTAACGGTGTGTGAGGTGGATGAAAACGAAGGGACAATATAATTTAAAGCCTGACTGATATTGTTAGTGGGGCTTTGTTTTAAAATTTTTGATATGTTAATAATATCTACCGGAACAGGCGTATCTGTCAGTGATCTTCCTGAGCCTCTTGAACCAAGGATGACTACATCATCTATTTTTTTTGATTGTAAAGTATCCGTCTGGGCGTAGTAAAATGTAGAAATAAGCGCAATAGAAGGAACAAATATTTTTGTTTTGAAATTATGCATGTTGTTTGTTGTTACTTTTTGTTATTAAAAAATTGTTTTTGAGCAATACAAGTCCTGTAACCCTAAAATGTAAGGTTACCATTGATGTTCGGAATGTTTGTATTATTTTTTAGAAATAGAAAATGCTAGCAGCAACAACACATGCGCATATAGAAATGGCATGAAAACATATCAGAATAATGAAGACTCACTTCATGATCTGAAGAATAAAAAATTACTGATGGAATGTGATTTCCCTTGTCTTTAAACATTGATTTTAACTTTAAAACAAAAATTCAAGATGGGGATAATGATAGAATGATAAACATTTTTTCCGGAAGATCCGGCTTATCGATTGCAGCACCTTGCTTGTTTTTGCAGGTTGCTATCCCATCTAGAGATTCTTGATAATTACCTGGCAAAGATATAATTATTTCATAAATAAAAAAAAAATTCAGCCTAAATTTTCGATTTTCAACATTTTACCGTAACAAATTCTGTTTTTCAGCGTCTAACCGGATATCATTAAAACATTATGAAAAAAACGATTTTCGCTTTATCACTGGTAAGTTCTGTTTTTGTTTTCTCACAAGAAAAGAATACTACGGGTGCTAAAGAAAAACAAATAGAAGGTGTAGTCATCACCAAAACTAAAAAAGCCGTTGAGCAAAAGGCAGACCGTACCATTTTTGACTTTTCTGAACAACCTCAGCTGAATAACGGAAACGTTCTGGAAGGAATTAAAAAACTTCCTGGACTTGTTTCTACCGATATCGCGGGGATGATGTATCAGGGGAAAATGCTGGAAGTGTATCTTAACGGAAGACCCCTGAATATTACGTCCAATGAATTGAACTCTTTCCTTGAAGGAATGCCTGCCAATTCTGTAGAAAGAATTGAAGTAATTACCCAGCCCGGTGCTGAGTTTCCGGCTACTTCCGGAGGTGCCATCATGAACATCATCACTAATAAAAATGCCAACAAATATTTAACTGCTACGTATTCAGGAAATTATTCTTTCACGAATTATGATAAATACAGAAACAGGACAACCAATTCTGTTAATTTAAATGCAAGGAATAAATATTTCGGATGGCAGCTGAACGTAGGTCAAAACTACCGTGAAAGTATGCTGAATGGTCAACAAGATGAACTTTTGAGCAGCCATACCGATAGATATGCACGTGGATATTTTGCAAAATCCGGATTGACTTTTGATTTGGGGCAGGACAGATTATTATTAAACTACGATATTTATCACAATAATAATGACAACTATACTTTAAGTAATGGTCATGGTGATTTGCCTTTCCAGAATAATCCAAAAGATTTAAGGGAAGCTTTTTATACATCTTCAGATGTTGCCCATACCAATAGTCTCAGACAGGAAGCAGTTGTAACCTATCAGAAACGTTTTGCAGATAAATCTCAAAAATTAGACTTCCAGTTTGGCTATACAAGATCAGACAGTAAATTTTCTCAAGACAATTTCTTTCAGGATGGTACATTTGCAGCCGCTCCAAACCTACCAATCAACAGTCCTACCAATGGTTTAAAAGATATTCTGAACAATAAATCTGTAATGAATATTGCCAACTTCAAAGTAGATTATGCCCAACCTATCAAACTTCTTGATGGTGGAAAGGTAAGTTTTGGAGGATTATATGAAAGACAGGATTATGATACAGAAAGTTTTGGACTGACTAACTTAGAGTATCAAAGACAAACCGCTTCTACCTATTTGGAGTTTCAGGCTAAACTGAAAAAGTTTGACTTCACATTGGGTTCCCGTGCTGAAAACTATGATATTTCCGGGGTAACAAGATATTTTGATAAAGATGCGAAACTGGTGGAGGCTAATTTGATTCCTTTCAATAAGTTTAAATTTTTCCCGAATGCAAGCGTACAATATAATATGATGAACCAGGTTAATATTGCGGCAAATTACAACAGAAAAATCAGCTTACCGAGTATTTCTGCTTTGAACCCAAATAACGTAACTTTCTCCGGGCCAAGTACCGAAGTAAATGGTAATCCTAACCTACAGCCTACTATTTTTGATAATTATGAATTGAAAATTTCAGCTTTTGATTATGCATTTATCGGATATAGTGTAAGTTCGGCAAGCAACCAGGTGGCACAGATCATCCGAAAGGACGGAAGAAAGCTTTACAACGAGCAGGTGAATATTTCGAATATGAAAATTCACAATTTCAATGTGGGATTACCGATTCCTTTTATGATTTTCAGTAAGCCATTTAGTGAAATCATGAAATTTAATTTCAATCCTGATAAAATTAATTTCATGTACTTATATGCAGGATATCAGAAACATGAAATCGATAACCTGAATAATAAAGGCTTCTGGATTTTCAATATCATGACCCAGGTTATTTTACCTAAGGATATCAAACTGACAGCTAACTATAGCTATCTGACTCCAAAGGCGGGATATTTCTACTTTACAGCAGAGAAACCATTCAACAACTCTCTTGATATTACGTTGACGAAAAAGTTTATGAACAACCGCCTGACACTTTCTGTTTTTGCGAATGATATTTTCAACGGACAGATGATGCAGGTACGTTCTAATCCACCATCAGGAACGCCGGTGTTGATCAGCAGCAAATATGACACGAGAAATTTCGGATTTTCTATCAATTATAAAATTCCGACAAGAAATAAACTGGCAAAAGAGGATCCGAATATCCTAAACCAGACTAAAAAAGAAGATAACGGAGGAGTAATGCAACAGGCACAATAATTCTTCTTGACAATAAAATAAAAATAGGCGTAAAATGATTTGCGCCTATTTTTTATTTGTTGGTAAGTTTTGGCTGAAGCCAGTGGATGGTTTTATAAAAGTAAAACGGGCTTCCTTCGTCTACGCTCAGGATCAGAGCCTGTTCCTATTGATATTGAATTCGTGTTATTCGTGAAAATATGGGTGACATTTGTGTTTACATTTACATCAAAAATCAATCGTTTGAAATCTCCAATTCAGCGTATCTGCCAATGTCAGTTGATTAACAATAACCGGAAGATCTGTGATAATTTTTAATGCCTGAAGAGCCATCATGCTGCCTATGATTCCGGGAAGAGCTCCCAATACGCCAAGACTGTCACAATCCGGTACATCCTCATCGAAAGGTGGTTCAGGGAATAGATCTCTTAAGTTTTTGCTTCCGTTACGATTAAATACTGCAACCTGTCCTGAAAACCCTAAAATACTCCCGTAAACTAAAGTTTTATTCAGTTTTACACAGGTATCGTTCACCAGATATCTTGTGGAAAAGTTGTCTGAACCGTCAACAATAACATCGTAGTGGGAAATGATTTCTTCGGCATTGTTTTCATTGAGTCTTTCCTCAATTCCTGTCAATTTAACCTGATGATTGAGTTCTTCTACAAATATTTCAGCACTTTTCACTTTGGATAGTCCTACTCTGTTTTCAGTATGAATGATCTGCCGGTTCAGATTATGAATTTCTACATGATCAAAATCGATAACACCTAAAGTTCCTATTCCTGCTGCAGTCAGATATTGAATAACCGGACTTCCCAAACCTCCTGCCCCAATGACAAGAACTTTGGAAGACCTTATTTTCTTTTGTCCTTCCAATCCTATTTCTTCAATAAATATCTGCCGGCTGTACCGTGAAAAATGATCTTCTTTTTTCATATTTTATGATAATTAACCATTAAGATTCTTTTAAGTTTGTAAGGAAAGTTAAGTTGAGCTTCGCTTCAAAAAAGATAATGTCTTAAAAATCTTCAATTTTTCTTAAATAACCTTCACTTCTTCAAAATCCTTAATGGTTTAAAAATTTAAACTCCACTATATACAGAATCCCAGTCTTTCATTACAGGATCATAACCTGCTTTTTTGATCATGATTTTAATCTCTTCCATAGTTCGCTCGTCACTGGTTTCAAATTGTTCCAGAGATTCCTTATCCACCGCATATCCTCCGGGGTTTGTTTTTGAACCTGCACTCATGGCAGTTGCTCCCAGAGAGACAATATTATTTCTGAACACTTCATTTTCTCTTGTAGAAATGGAGATTTCAAGGTCTTCATTCCAGATTCTGTAGGCACAGATCAATTGAAGAAGGTCCTTGTCTTCCATAATAAAATTAGGTTCGATGATTCCTTCAGCAGGTCTGAGTCTTGGAAAGGAAACGGAAAATTTACTTTTCCAGTACTGCTTCTGAAGATAATCGATGTGTAATGCATTGAAAAAACTATCCACCCTCCAATCTTCAAGTCCAAGGAGAACTCCGAGTCCAATTTTATGAATGCCTGCTCTTCCTATCCTGTCGGGAGTTTCGAGACGGAAATGGAAATTAGATTTTTTACCCTTCGGGTGATATTCTCTGTATACATCCTGATGATAAGTTTCCTGATACACCAAAACAGAATGTACCCCTTCTTCATGAAGCAGTTTGTATTCTTCTTCCATCAATGGCTGAACTTCAATGGAAATATTGGAAAAATGAGGTTTTAGCTTACGCACAGCATTCTGAAAATAAGGCACACCTACTATTTTATTGGCTTCTCCACTTACCAGCAAGACATGATTCACTCCCATAGATTTCAGTACTGAGGCTTCAATCATCAGCTCCATATCAGAAAGGGTTTTCCTTTTCAGATTATTATCAAGACTGAATCCGCAATAAGTGCAGATATTCTGACATTCATTGCTGAGATACAGCGGTGCATACAGCTGAATGGTTTTTCCAAACCGTTTTTGAGTGAGCATTTGCGTCATTCCTGCCATCAGCTCCAGTTCCTGAGAAGCGGCTGGCGACAAGAGATTCAAAAAATCGTCAAGAGTTTTATTCTTTTTCTGAAGACTGTATCTTACATCGGCCAGACTTACTTTTTCAAGCTTATTCTTTACCTCATCCCACTGGTAGTTTTCAAAAACATCTTTAAAGCTTTTCATGAGTCTGACTTATTCAAATAAAAACGAAGTGAGTGGGCTTGAAGCTTCAGCATGGTTGGCAATAGCACCTAGCCCTGATTCAAAGGCTCTTCTTCCGGCAATCACCCCTTCTTTAAAAGCCAAAGCCATTTTCAGTGGATTTCCGGCAACAGCAATGGCAGTATTCACCAAAACGGCATCTGCTCCCATTTCCATTGCTTTTGCAGCATCTGACGGTGCACCGATTCCTGCATCTACCACTACAGGAACATTACTCTGGCTGATGATTATTTCCAGGAAATCCTGTGTTCTTAATCCTTTATTCGTTCCGATAGGTGCTCCCAAAGGCATTACTACAGCTGTTCCTGCATCTTCAAGACGTTTACATAAAACAGGATCGGCATGAATGTAAGGCATTACAATAAATCCTAATTTTGCCAATTCTTCAGTGGCATATAATGTTTCAATAGGATCCGGCAGTAAATATTTAGGATCCGGATGAATTTCGAGCTTTACCCAGTTTGTTTCCAATGCTTCTCTGGCTAATTGTGCAGCCAATACAGCTTCTTTGGCAGTTCGTGCTCCGGAAGTATTAGGCAGAAGATGAACATTGGTTTCCCTTAATGAATCAAGCAGATTATCTTCATGAGACCGGGCATCAATTCTTTTCAAAGCCATGGTCACCATGTTTGTTTCGGATGCGATGACAGATTGTACCATATCACTCATGCTTCCGAATTTTCCTGTTCCTAGGAACAATCTTGATTCAAAAGTTCTTCCTGCTATTTCTAATTTCTGATTGTTCATATCATTACTTTTTTTAGTTCGTTAATAATTGTCGGCTGTCTGGTAATAAGTCCGGATACAGCAACACCATAAATCCCGATCTCCTGTAACGGTAAAATATCTTCAAGCGTAACACTTCCTATGGCAAATATTCTAGGAATATCTATTGATTTCTCTTTTAATCCATCAATGATAGACTGATAGCCATCAAACCCAAGAATCGGGCTTAATTTTTCTTTGGTTATAGTAAATCTTAATGGTCCTAGACCGATATAATCACAAGATTCTTTGATTCTCTGAATAACATCTGAAAAGGTATTAGCAGTTCCACCAATCATCTTATTTTCACCTAAGATCAGTCTTGCTTCTTCAATAGCACTGTCGTTTAATCCTAAATGAACGCCATCTGCATCTATTTCTTTAGCTATTTGTACATGGTCATTGATGATACAAACCGCCTGATATTCTGAACAAAGTTGTTTTGAAATTTCACAGAGTTGGATCAATTCGTTTTCAGGAGCATTTTTCCATCGAACCTGTACCCATTTGATGCCGTTATCCAGTGCTTTCCGGATGTAAAGTTCCTGCTCTTGTCGGGTATTTCCCTGTGATATGTATTGTAATTTTTCCATGTTTTCTATGAATGCGTTCCCAGTAAAGAGGGATTGCTTTTTAAAAATTTTTCGATGTATCGTTTTCCAGTTCGGCAGGCATTTTCCATATTTTCTCCTTTTGCAAGCTCTGCCGTAATTGCTGAGGATAAAACACAGCCGGAACCGTGTTTGGGAAAATAGGTTGTACTACCTTCGACCGGAGCTAAAAGCGTTTCTTTTTCACTTTCAACTAAAACATCCGTTCCCAGATGATCTTTCCGATGTCCTCCTTTAATCAGTAAAGAGCATTGATTCGTATCCGGCAAAAGATGATTTTCTTTTAAAACACTGTATTCGTTATAATTAGGAGTTATTAAACTAAGTTTATCAACCATACTTTTTAATTGATGAAGTGTTTCAAGGTCAAAAAAACTGAATTCGGAAGTGCTTTTAAGAACGGGATCCCATACGATTTTCACTTCAGGATTTCCTTTTTGAACTGTTTCCACAATATTACCCAGAAATTCGGCATCCTTCACTATCCCGATTTTCACGGCTGAAACGGGATAACTTTCCATCATCACCTGAATGGCTTCAGTTACTTCGTTTATAGGACGCCATTCTAAACTCAGACATTTTGAAGCAGTTTGCAATGTTAATGCTGTACATACTCCAAGTCCCATTACTTTTGATTTTTCAAAGGTTTTACTATCTGATAATAAGCCTGCTCCGCCACTGGGATCGAAGCCTGCAATGCTTATAACATAAGGACGTTTCTGCATTTTTTGAATACTTTTAAAGGTTCTTCACTTTCCCAGATCGCACCCAGTAGTGCTGCTCCATCTGCTTCTGATTCGAAAACTTCATGAATATTATTCTGGTCAATTCCACCAAGAGCAATCAATTTTACATCCGGATTGTTCCGCTGTGCCATTTCGTGCTTAATAGTAGAATTCAGTCCATAGCCTTTTTTGGATATACTGGGAAAGAACGGGCTTATGAAAGCATATTCCCATTCTTTTTCCAAAGTATTGTATGTCTTAATATCATGTACCGATGTTGAAATGGTATTTTCTTTTGCAAAAGATTTATATACTTCTTCTTTCCTGTCAACTTCCCTGAAATGAAACCTTGAAATATTAAATTCTTTCCCAAGATCGTAATGCGTATGCAAAACCAGCTGTGTATAGAAAGTTTCATCAATCTGAGTGATGAATTCAATCATTTCATTCCGGCTGATCCACGGTTTACGGATATGAAGCAAATCAAGTCCTTCCTGAAACATCTGATGAATAGTATCTGTTTCATTCGGGACAATCAATTCAGGAGTGATGACAATGATCATATATAGATTTCTTTTCCTTTTTCAATAAACTCCTGTGATTTATCCAGCATTCCCTGTTCTGCAGATTCACGAATTTCCTGAGTAATTTTCATAGAACAGAATTTCGGACCGCACATAGAACAGAAATGAGCAATTTTTGCTCCTTCTGCCGGAAGTGTTTCATCGTGATAAGCTCTTGCTGTCTCTGGGTCTAATGAAAGATTGAACTGGTCTTCCCATCTGAATTCAAATCTTGCCTTACTTAATGCATTGTCTCTATATTGTGCTCCCGGATGCCCTTTTGCCAAATCTGCTGCGTGAGCTGCCAGTTTATAAGTAATTACCCCAACTTTTACATCATCTTTATTTGGAAGTCCTAAGTGTTCCTTTGGTGTTACATAGCAAAGCATCGCACAACCAAACCATCCGATCATTGCTGCACCGATTCCGGAAGTAATGTGATCATAACCTGGTGCAATATCTGTAGTTAAAGGACCTAAAGTATAGAATGGAGCTTCATGGCATTCTTCCAGTTGCTTTTCCATGTTTTCTTTGATCATATGCATCGGAACGTGCCCTGGCCCTTCAATCATCACTTGTACATTGTGCTTCCAGGCAATTTTGGTCAGTTCACCTAAAGTTTCCAGTTCTGCAAACTGAGCGGCATCATTGGCATCTGCAATAGATCCCGGACGAAGACCATCTCCCAGAGAGAAAGCAACGTCGTATTTCTTCATGATCTCACAAATCTCCTCAAAATGAGTATACAGGAAACTTTCTTTATGATGGAACAAACACCATTTTGCCATGATGGATCCTCCTCTGGAAACAATTCCAGTGACTCTTTTCGCTGTTAAATGAATGTATCTTAGTAAAACTCCTGCGTGAATAGTGAAATAGGAAACACCTTGTTCAGCCTGTTCAATCAGCGTATCTCTGAAAATTTCCCATGTAAGATCTTCAGGAACTCCTTTTACTTTTTCCAATGCCTGATAGATGGGAACAGTACCAATAGGAACCGGGCTGTTTCTGATGATCCATTCTCTTGTTTCATGAATATTTTTCCCGGTAGAAAGATCCATAATGGTATCGCCTCCCCATCGGCAAGCCCATACTGCTTTTTCTACTTCTTCTTCAATACTGGATGAAACAGCACTGTTTCCGATATTGGCATTGATTTTCACAAGGAAATTTCTTCCGATGATCATCGGCTCACTTTCCGGGTGGTTGATATTATTAGGGATGATAGCTCTTCCCGCTGCAATTTCGTCTCTTACAAATTCCGGAGTGATCTTGCTTTTTGGAGTATTAGCACCAAAACTATGTCCCGGATGTTGAAAAGCCATTTCTTTAGACACAGAATCAAGCTGTTCTATTCTTTGGTTTTCCCGGATCGCCACATATTCCATTTCCGGAGTAATGATTCCCTGCTTGGCATAGTAAAGCTGTGTAACTTCTTTTCCTTCCTGTGCAACTTTAGGTTTATGATCGTAAGAAAACCTCAATTCATCCAAACGTTGATCTGCCAGACGGGCTTTTCCGTATTCAGAAGTAATTCCGTCCAGAATATTCACATCATTTCTGTCCAGAATCCATTGTTCTCTGATTCTTGGAAGCCCTTTCTGAATGTCAATAACTGCATTTTCATCGGTATAAGGTCCTGAAGTATCGTAGATCGTTACCGGAGCATTATGTTCAAAGCCACCATTGCTAAGTTTGGTTGGGCTAAGCTGTATTTCACGCATTGCTACATTGATCAGATGTAATGTTCCTTCAACATAGATTTTCTTTGAGTTCGGAAATGGCGAACATGTAATGGAGTGAGCCATAAGTATTGGTATTAAATATGAGAATTAACCGCCCTGAGTGGCAGTAATGATTAAAACTGAATCGTTGTTGTTAAGGATGGTTTCCGCCCAGATTGACAGGGGAATAATGCGATTGTTAAGAGCTACAGCAATACCTTTCTTTTTTCCAGGTAACTCAATAGCCAGTAATGCTTCCAGATTTTCAGGAAGTACATCAAATGTTTTTCGGGTGTGGTTGATTATAAGTTCCATTCCTAATATTTTTAATATACTTTAGGAATGGCCATTATTGTACAATAGAATGTACAGCAAAAGTCATCTACTTTTCCCTACGCTGGTATGATCCAGATCAGGTTCAAAGGGTAAAGTCTCAGTCTGTTGGTACAGACACCCCTAAAGTTTGCAACGAAGTTAGACATTTTTTTAGAATGAGCAAAATCTTAAATGACATGAAAGAAAAAAGACCATCTCAATTTTGAGACAGTCTTCATTTTTATTCTAAATAGTTCTTTAGTAAAAAAGCTTCAGGCTTCCATCAGAATTATATTGATTAGTCCAATTTGATTGGCTCAGAAAAAATTCGGAGCTATAAGGCTGATACTCTTTTGAAATTCTTCTTTGAGGATTATTTTTTGATAATGAAAAGTAGAAATAATCTTCAAAAATACCCAAATTCTTAAATGGATTTTGTGCAGAATCAAAGTTATCAAATGTAATTTCATTCGTAATGTAAGCATCAATATTATTATGCTTTTCGGTTTTAACTGCCTTTTCTAAATTTCCTGAGCTATTATAAACAAACTTTTCTACGTAGGTCAAAATATAATCTTGCGGGTCAGTTGGATCGTATGGAACATTAGGATATTGAGTTAAAATCTCAATTAACTTTCCTGAAGCATCATAAGTATAGGTCAAATACTTATCCATATATGAATTATTAACCTGTGGAATAACTACTTTAATAACTCTACCTAGATTATCAAATTCAAATTTTCTTTCCTTCAACTGAACATTGAAACCAGGATCAGAGCTGTAATCTTTCATAGTTGCGGTATTTCCTGTATAGGTTACTGCTGTATAAACAGATTTTGAATAAGCATAAGGAAACCCGGTACTTCCGGAAAGTTCCAACTTTCCTCCTATTTTTTTACTAACTCTTCCCTGAGCATCATATTCGAAAATATAATTTTGCTCCAATCCATTAAAGACAGGTGACAAAACAGGATAATTCCACGATATTTTACTTGTATTTTCAGTAATCGTCTGTTGTGAATTATCAAGTGGCAATTCATCATTGTCTGAACAAGATGCCATAGCCAGCAATGTGGCTAATAATAGTGATTTGAATTTCATGGTATAGTTTTATGATATGTTATTCTTCACAAGCTCTCCAGATCGCATCATTCTGCGGAACAGGAGCTATGATTTCAATATTTTCTTTGGTTACCGGATGAATAAATTCCAGTTTTCTTGCATGAAGATTGATTCCTCCATCAGGGTTGGAACGTGATGCTCCATATTTCAGATCTCCTTTAATCGGAATTCCTGTTTTTGAGAGTTGTGCTCTGATCTGATGGTGCCTCCCGGTCTCAAGATCAATTTCAAGAAGGAGATAATTATCCAAGGTTTTTATCACCTGATAGGTAAGAATGGCTTCTTTTGCTCCTTCTGTAGCTTTGGGAAAAACGATGGCTTTATTATTCTTTTCGTTTTTCTTCAGATAATGGACCAGTCTCTGACTTTGTGGGATCATTTCTTTTCCTACAACCGCCCAGTATGTTTTTTTCACTTCACGGTTTTTCACCATCTGGGTAAGACGGGAAAGTGCTTTGGAAGTTTTTGCATAGATCACCAGCCCTGATGTAGGACGGTCTATACGATGAACCAAGCCGAGAAAAACATTTCCCGGCTTAGCATCTCTTATTTTTATAAAGTTCTTGATGGATTCTAATAGTGATTCATCTCCGGTTTTGTCACCCTGTACAAGCTGACCCACCTTTTTATTAATCACCAGAAGATGGTTGTCTTCATATATAATCTGCTCCTTCATACTTCTTCCGTCTATCTTCTTCTATTGGATAAAGACAGGATAATTCCTGCCAGAAGGCCTACCGTTTTAACAGCTGAAAGTTTTGACCCTTCCGGAATAAATGCTCCGAATACACAGATCGCAGCAGCAGCATACATTGCATACACAAAGTTTTTATTCGTAAGCAATGGAGCCTGAATAAAGAAGCTCGCTCCTATCAGAACATAAAAAACTTTTCTAGAAAGTAAATGATTGATTTCCGGAGAGAACAGATTAAACCATCCTACAGCAAGACAGATCAATGCAGCGATAGATAATATTCCCTGGATAGATTGTTGATTTTGCATAGATTAATAGCTTTCGTTTTCGTTAGGAAACTCTACACTTTTCACATCTTTTACGTATTGAGCAACAGCTCCTGTAATTTCTGTGTAAAGGTCAAGGTATCTTCTTAAGAATTTCGGACTGAAACCTTTGTTCATACCTACCATATCATGATACACCAAAACCTGTCCGTCACAATCTGCTCCGGCCCCGATTCCGATGGTAGGAATAGAAATACTTTCCGTTACTTTCTTTGCTAAATCTGCCGGAATTTTTTCCAATACAATAGAGAAACAGCCTAGTTCTTCCAGAAGTTGTGCATCCGCAATTAATTTTTCGGCTTCAGCTTCTTCTTTTGCTCTTACTTTATACGTTCCGAATTTATAGATAGACTGTGGTGTTAAACCCAAATGTCCCATTACCGGAATTCCGGCATTGATGATCTTTTTGATAGACTTGGAAATTTCTTTTCCACCTTCAATTTTCACAGCATGTGCTCCACCTTCCTTCATCATTCTTACCGCAGACTCCAATGCTTTTTCAGGATTACTCTGATAAGTTCCGAAAGGTAAATCTGCTACCACTAAAGCTCTGTCGGTTCCTCTTACCACACTTTGAGCATGATAGATCATTTGATCCAGCGTAATAGGCAATGTAGTTTCAAAACCAGCCATCACATTCGCTGCAGAGTCTCCAATCAAAATAGCATCTACTCCGCCTGCATCTACCATTTTTGCTGTGGTAAAATCATAAGCTGTAAGCATAGTTATTTTCTCCTTGTCGAATTTCATTTTACGCAAGGTTTCAGTTGTAACTTTTTTAATTTCAGAGTGAACAGACATAATTTATCTATTTTTAAAAGTTAAAAAGTCGGCCTTTAGCCGACTTAAGTTTTTGTATGATTTATAAAACTACGTGACCGAGTTTCATGAGTTTGTCGTGATTTAAAATCTTGATATTTCTTCCGTCTACTTCAATCAGACTATCCTGTTTGAATTCCGAGATCAGACGGATGGCACTTTCTGTAGCGGTACCGATAATATTGGCAATTTCTTCTCTCGTTAATGAGATCTTGATAAAGCCTTCAGGATCTACTCCCAGTTTCTGTTCCAGCAGCAAAAGAATTTCTGCCAGTCTTTCTCTTACCGTTTTCTGGGCAAGGAAAGTAATGGTGTTGGAAGATTCTCCTAATTCGTATGAGATTTTCTGAAGCATTACGAAAGACAGCTGCGGATCTACCTCCAAAAGATACATGAAAATATCTGCGGGTAAGAACACACATTCAATATCTGTCATTGCTTCTGCTTTGGCCTGGAAATTTTCCCCGCAAAGCAAAGAACGATAGCCGATGATATCTCCTTCTTTGATAAATCTTAAAATTTGATCTTTACCGAACGCTCCTGATTTTGAAAGTTTGGCAGCCCCTTTTTCCAGAACGAATACTCCTTTTGGAGTCTCACCATCCTCGAAAATGGTATCATGTTTCTGAAAACTCAGTTTCTTTTTGCCATTAATGTATTTTTCAAAATCTGCGCTAGAAAGTCTTTCTTTAAATGATTTATCATTAAAAACTCTGGCGAACCTCTCTTCAATTGCTATCTGTTGTTCCTGCGGCATTTTATATGATATTTATCACAAAAATAGAACTTTTTAACGCGATAAACAAAAAAATTTGTTATAATTTTGTAGTTCAATATTTTATGGGGTGAGCGAGAACTGTTTTCATTGTGGTCAAGGGATAGAAAAAGAGAGAATTTTATTTGACGAAAAGACTTTCTGTTGTAATGGATGTAAGTCTGTTTACGAGATTCTAAATTTAAATCATTTAGGCAATTTCTATGAGCTTAATAAAGGAGCCGGAATTCGTCCTAATGATGAAAATTCTTCTCAATTTGATTACTTAGATACACCGGAAATCTTTGAGAAAGTTACTGATTTCTCGGAAGGAAGCACCAGTCTTGTTACTTTCAAAATCCCTGTCATTCACTGTTCTTCCTGTATCTGGCTATTGGAAAGCCTTCATACATTAAATAAACACATTAAATATTCGCAGGTTAACTTCACAAGAAAGACCTTACAGATCTCCTTCAACCATAACGATCTGAAATTAAGCGAACTCGCCAAATTCTTAACCAATCTAGGATATAAACCGGTCATCAGCCTCGAAACCGCTGATAAAAATGAAGATCACCTTGACAAATCTTTACTGGTGAAATTTGCCATCGCTGCATTTGCTTTTGGAAACGGAATGTTCCTTGCCTTTCCTGAATATATTGGAGGGGAAGATTATTGGATGGAACATTACAGAGGTTTATTCAGAACTCTGATTTTCCTTCTGGCAACACCCGTTGTATTTTATTCAGCTTCAGACTATTATAAATCTGCATGGTACGGTTTAAAAAATAAGATTGTCAATATTGATGTTCCGATTGTCTTAGGAATTTTTGTCCTATACGGAAGAAGCATCTACGAAGTGGTAACAGATTATGGCCCAGGATATTTCGACACTCTTTGTGGACTTTTATTCTTTATGCTTCTCGGAAAAATTTTCCAGAAAAGAACGTACAGCGCTCTATCCTATGACAGAGATTACAAATCCTTCTACCCGATTGCTGTAACCAAGGTAGATTTCGAAGGAAAACAAGATAACATTTTACTGTCTGAAATAAAAGTGGGGGATAGAATTCTGGTTAGAAACCAGGAAATCATTCCGGTAGATGCTATTCTGATCAACGGAGAAGGAAACATAGACAACAGTTTCATTACCGGAGAAAGTGAAAACATCAGCAAACAGCCTGGTGATAAGATTTTTGCAGGAGGCAAGCAGATAGGATCGTCTCTGGAACTTGAAGTTATTAAAGATGTAGATCAAAGTTATCTTACGCAACTTTGGAATAAAGAAGCTTTCAAGAAACATGAGACCGGACTTGACACGTTAACAAACAATATCAGTAAATATTTCACATTCATCATTTTAGGCATTGCTCTTGTTGCCGGAACTTATTGGGCATTTATTGATCTTGAAAAAATGTTCCAGGTTATTTCAGCCATTCTGATCATTGCATGTCCTTGTGCACTTGCGTTATCCGCACCGTTCACTTTCGGTCATATTATGAGGATTTTAGGTCGAAATAAGTTCTATGTAAAGGATACTTTAACGATTGAAAAAATCGCTAAGCTAGATACGATTGTTTTTGATAAAACAGGGACCATTACCCACAGAAAAAAATCAAATATCAAATACAAAGGTTCTGAGATCAATGAATTTGACTCTCTGAATATTAAGACTTTATTAAAAAATTCCAACCACCCGCTTTCAAAATCATTGTACGAATTCATTGAAGTGAACGATGAGTATTTTCCTGTAGAGAAATTTGTTGAAATTTCAGGAAAAGGATATGAGGCCAGTGTAAGAGGAAATCTGTATAAAATTGGTTCTGCACGCTACAATAACCAGGAGCCTAAAAACCTTGAAACAGCAGTTCACATCAGCAAAAACGGAGAATACTTAGGAAAATTCATCTTTAAGAATGAATACCGTCCGAAGCTGAAAGAGCTTTTTACAAAACTTACCCACTACAAAATATTTATCCTGAGTGGAGACAATTCCTCAGAAGAAAATCAGCTTAAAGAGCTTATCCCTAATTACAAAGGAATGGCATTCAATCAAAGCCCGGAAGACAAGTTAAACTATATCAAATCCCTTCAGGATCAACATTTAAAAGTCGCAATGCTTGGAGACGGTCTTAATGATGCAGGTGCTTTAAAACAAAGCAATGTAGGAATTGCTATTGCTGACGATACTAATAGTTTTACCCCATCTTCTGATGTGATTATGAATGGAGATAAAGTAGTTACTCTGGACAATTACCTGAACGTTTGTAAGGGTTCTATTACCATTGTGAAAATGACATTTATAATCAGTTTTCTGTACAATATTGTTGGTTTAAGTTACGCTGTTACAGGGCATATGCATCCGCTCTTCGCTGCAATCATCATGCCAATCAGTTCGATTACGGTAGTTACCTTTACTACACTTTCAACCTGGATTTTAGGTCGTAAACATTTCAAAAAACAGGCGTAAAAGCCCTTATTTAGACTGATTTTAAATTAGCTGAAATCGGCATTTCGTGATGAATGTCATTATTTTTCACTAAATTTGAACCCCGAAAATAGGTTAATTTTGTTGTCCAATGGATATTCTATATTTAATGATCCTCTGCAGTGTTTCTTTAGCTGCGATTTTCTTGGTCGTATTTATAGTGTATGCCCGAAAAGGACAGTTTGAAGATGATGAATCTCCTGCTGTTAGAATTCTTTTCGATGACGAAAAAGTCAAAGAAAATGATGAAACTGGCGACAAAAATAAAGACGAGAAAGAAATAGGAGAAAATAATAAAAATTGAGAAAAATAGTGAATAGTTGATATGGAAACACAGAAGTTTAGTTATGACAATAGTATTGTCCGTGCGTTCCTTTATGCGACCTTAGTTTTCGGTCTCATTGGATTTACGTTCGGGCTTACGGCGGCATTAATGCTTTTCTACCCGGAATTACCTGAATTCTTTTTCGGGACGGATGACACAACCATTAAAAGTTTGGCATCTGGTAATATTGAAGGGTTAATAAACACTCATGGTGCATTTGGTTTTGGTAGAATCAGAATGTTGCACACCAATACCGTAATCTTTGCATTCGTTTGTAACATCGTTTACACGGGTATTTATTACTCATTACAGAGATTATTAAAAACAAGAATGTACAGTGACACATTGTCTTGGTTACATTTCTGGACTTGGCAGTTTATGATCGTTGCTACGTTCGTTACCTTCTTTATGGGGATCAATACCTCTAAGGAATATGCTGAACACGAGTGGCCGATCGACATATTGATCGCATTCTCATGGATCATTTTTGGTATCAATATGTTCCTGACTATTTCAAAGAGAAGAGTGAGACACCTTTATGTAGCAATTTGGTTCTACATTGGTACCTGGATTGCAGTAGCAATGCTTCACATCTTCAACAACCTTGAAGTACCTTTATCTTTCACAGGCTGGAAATCTTATTCAGCATACGCAGGGGTAAAAGATGCTATTGTACAGTGGTGGTATGGACACAATGCGGTTGCATTCGTATTGACAACTCCGGTTCTAGGTTTAATGTATTACTTCCTTCCGAAGGCTGCAGACAGACCGGTATTCTCTTATAAGCTGTCTATTATTCACTTCTGGTCATTAATTTTCGTATATATCTGGGCTGGTCCTCACCACCTTCAGTATACAGCTCTTCCAGCTTGGGCTCAGGCGGTAGGAACAGGGTTCTCTATCATGCTTATTGCACCATCTTGGGGAGGTATGTTAAATGGTCTTCTTACGCTGAGAGGAGCTTGGGATAAAGTAAGAGAAAATCCTATCCTTAAGTTCTTCGTAGTAGCTGTTACCTGTTATGGTATGGCAACATTTGAAGGACCGCTTTTAGCAACTAAAAACATCAACAAAATTGGTCACTTTACAGACTGGGTTATCGGTCACGTACACTTAGGAGCTCTTGGATGGAATGGTTTCATGGCATTCGGGGTTATCTATTATTTGGTACCAATCATGTGGAGAACAAAACTTTGGTCTGTAAAATTAGCTAACTGGCATTTCTGGTTAGGTACTTTAGGAATTATTTTCTATGCAGTTCCAATGTATATTTCAGGATTTACACAAGGATTAATGTGGAAGCAATTCAATCCGGATGGAACATTATTATGGAAAAACTGGTTGGATACGGTAACGGCAATTATTCCTTACTTCAAAATGAGATTCGTAGGAGGTTTATTCTATATCTCAGGATCTATCCTAATGATTGTAAACGTAATCGCTACAGTAAGAAAAGGATCATTCCAGAAAGAAGTTCCTGCTGAAGCTCCAGCGTTGGCAAACATCAGTAAAAACAGAAAAGAAGGAGAAGGTACTCACCTTTGGCTGGAAAGAACTCCGGTATTATTAGGTATTTTATCTTTCTTTACAATATCTATCGGTAGTTCAATTGAAATTATCCCTACACTATCTCTTAAGAAAAGTGTCCCTACAATTTCTGCAGTGAAGCCTTATTCACCACTAGAGCTTGAAGGTAGAGATATCTATATCCGTGAAGGATGTAACGCTTGTCACTCTCAGATGATCAGACCGTTCAGAGATGAGATTACAAGATTCAACGGTAAAAACGGACAGTACTCCAAAGCTGGAGAATTCGTATACGACAGACCATTCCTATGGGGTTCTAAGAGAACAGGACCGGATTTACATAGAGAAGGTGGTAAAAACCCAAGTTCTTGGCACTACAAACACATGTATAACCCAAGATCAACTTCTGCAGGTTCTATCATGCCTCGTTACCCTTGGTTAATTGCTACTGACTTAGACAGAACTAAGATGGTAGACAAGATGAAGCTGATGAAGAATGTATTCGATGTACCTTATACCAAGGCTGAAATCGATTCTGCAGACACATGGGCAAACAACCAATCGGCAAAAATTGTGAAAGATATCTTCTCTGAAGCAAATGACCTTAAGCAGGCTTATGCGAAGAGACCTCAGGGAGAATTAGAGAAAAAAGAAATTGTAGCTCTTATTTCTTATCTTCAGAGATTAGGAACTGATATCAAAACAACTGAAATCAAAACAGCAAGTAATAACTAAAAACATTAAAAGGTTCATACTATGATTCCTCAGAATTTTAAAGATATATTATCCAATACAGAAAATGCTGGTTTCTACCAGACGCTGGCTCTGATTTTCTTTATGCTGTTCTTCATCGCTTTGGTAATCTATGTTTTTAGCAGACCTAAAAAATATTACAAAGAAGAAGAAGAGGCTCCTCTTGGGGATGATGAAGATGACGATTTTAATTTAAAAAATTAAACTATTTTTTATGAAACAAAGAACACCTGTTGTTATAAACATCTTAATAATAATCGGACTTTTAATAGTTTTTTATTATTTATTTGTACAGAGCTACGCGTTCCTTTCTTCACCTTACTTCTGGGGAACTGTTGTGATCGCTGGTATCCTTGCTTACATTCATGGAGCAATCGGAGACCTTATCGAGAACAACAAATTCAAGAAATTATCTCCTGAAGAAAAGGCAGCTTATTTAGCTGAAAAGAAAGTTCCTTATTTCAAAAGATTGTACCAAAGTGCATTCAAAAAGCAATCAGCTTCTGAAGAAAAGGATATCCTTATCGACCACGGTTTCGACGGAATCATGGAGTTGGATAACCAATTACCGAAATGGTGGGTAGGTTTATTCTATTTTGGGACCGCTTTTTGTATTGTATATATTGCAGCATACTCTTTCACAGACTTCGCTCACCCGTTAAGCGAATATGAAAAAGAATATAAAGAACAGTTAGCAAGTATTGAAGAATACCAAAAAACTCAGCCTCCTGTAACGATTGAAACAGCTAAATATTCAGCTGATAACATTGCAGAAGGTAAAGAATTATTCAAAACAAACTGTGCATCTTGTCACAAAGAAGACGGTAGTGGAGGTATCGGACCAAACCTTACCGATAACTACTGGATCAACCAGCCTGAGAAAACGTTATTCAAAAACGTATTCCATATGGACTGGAATGGTTCTCCTACTAACCCTGCCATGAGAGCATTCGGTAAAAACGGAGAAGTTTCAGGTGCAGAGATTGAGAAGATTGCAGCGTATGTATATCACATCAACCAGGAACAACCACCAGTGACTCAGGCTCAGGGAGGAGCAGCTCCTCAAGGAACTGAAGCACATTGGGAAAAAGAATAATTTAAAAAATTAGAAACATATGAAAAAAACATAATTTGTTATTAGATTAAAATAGTAACGAATTATGTTTTTTCTTTTTTAAAACCTATTACATATGTCAGACATAGAAGAAATAGAAGTACGCGGCGGACAGGGACAGGTTCTGGACCCTGAGACTTACAGAGATTCTATAGGGACAATGGAGCAATCCGGAAAGAGAAGATGGGTATTTCCAAGAAAACCAAAAGGGAAATATACCAACTACAGAAACATTGTAAGTTACCTTTTATTAATTATTTACTTTGCATTACCATTCATCAAAATCAATGGCAACCCATTGTTGATGTTTAATGTAATAGACAGGGAGTTTTTCATCTTTGGACAGCCTTTCTATCCACAGGACTTCTTTATCCTTACCTTAGGTGCTATCGCCTCTTTAATCTTTATAATTGTTTTTACGATTGCATTCGGAAGAATTTTCTGCGGGTGGATTTGCCCTCAGACAATTTTTATGGAATCGATCTTCCGTAAAATAGAATACCTGATTGAAGGTGACCGAAACAAGCAAATGAAGCTGGACAGACAGGAGTGGAACAGTGAGAAGATCTGGAAGAGAAGTTTAAAATGGACTGTTTACATCATTATTTCATTAGTAATCACTCATTTCATGTTCATGTATATCGTAGGATATGAAGAAGTATTTAAAATTGTTGGCGAAGGACCATTTGCACATCCTACCAATTTTATTGTGATGATTCTCCTTACCGCTGCATTTTACTTTGTATTTGCATGGTTCAGAGAACAGGTTTGTACATTGGTTTGTCCGTATGGCAGACTTCAGGGAGTATTGATTGATAAAGATACGATTAACGTATTTTATGATTTCAAAAGAGGAGAAAACAGATCAAAATGGAGAAAAGGTGAAGACAGAAAAGCTGCTGGCAAGGGAGATTGTATCGACTGTCATCAATGTGTGGTAGTATGCCCAACAGGAATTGATATCAGAGACGGACAACAGCTTGAATGTATCAACTGTACCGCATGTATTGATGCCTGTGATGAAGTGATGGAAAAAGTAGGTCTTCCAAAAGGATTGATCCGCTATGCTTCTGAAAACGAAATTGAAAAAGAAACTCAATTCAAGTTTACAGGAAGAATGAAAGGTTTCTCAGTATTCCTGTTCCTTCTTGTAGGATTCCTGGGATATCTTCTTTACAGCCGTGGTGAAATGGAGGCTAAATTCATCAAACCGGCAGGTAGCACATTCTTTGTAAGAGACGGTAAAATTACCAATACTTATAACTATACCTTCCTTAATAAAACGAACGAGAAAAAAATCGTTACCATCAAAGTAATAGATCCGGCACATGGTGAAATTACTTACAGTGCATCAAGTAAAATTCAGGTAGACAGAGATAAAATTTCCAAAGGAACGATCAATATCAGCTTCCCGGAAAATGATATGAAACTCTCTAAACAGAATATTACCATTGGTGTTTACGATATGAAAGGTAAATTGGTAGACTCGTACCAGACCTATTTTGAAGGACCATTTAAACTGCAATTTTAATTAGAAAAAAATGAAGAACTTTAGTTGGGGACATGGTGTTGTAATTGCACTATTAGCATTCATAGTTTTTATATTATCCATGATGTTTCTTTTCCCGAACGGGCAGAAGAACTCTGAAATGGTAACCGATAATTATTACGAAGAAGAGTTGAAGTACCAGGATGTGATTGATGCTAAGAAAAAAGCAGATGATCTTCAGGAAAAACCTGTATACAGCCAGGATACTCAAGGAATAAAAATTACTTTTCCAAAAGAATATAATAACTCAAATACTACGGTAAAATTTGTTTTAAACAGAACCGACGACCAGAATTTAGACATTAAAAAATCTGTACAGCTTGATACCAGCCAATCTTTCACAATTCCTGCACAGGTATTGAAAGTGGGAAACTACACATTAAGATT
Organism: Chryseobacterium indologenes; assembly: GCF_002025665.1. Lineage (GTDB taxonomy): Bacteria > Bacteroidota > Bacteroidia > Flavobacteriales > Weeksellaceae > Chryseobacterium > Chryseobacterium metallicongregator. The sequence continues at coordinate 4,845,675 of NZ_CP018786.1, forward strand.
AAGTTGGACAAAAGATAAAACAGACTACCGAATGGATTATGATGTGATATGGAAATAGGACTTATTGTATCGGCTATTGCTTTAGGCTTTGCTTCCGGTTTTCACTGTATCGGAATGTGCGGACCTATTGCTTTATCGATGGGATTAACCAAAAAACAGGCAGCCAATTTCTATCTTCAAAACCTTACTTATCAATTCGGAAGAATTTTCACCTACTCCTTATTGGGTGCACTTCTCGGAATTATCGGACAAGGATTTGAAATGGCCGGCTTTCAGAAATACCTCACTATTACAGCAGGAGTTCTTCTGATCATTATGGCTGTATTTTCATTTGGGGGAAAAGATTTTGCTTCAAAAATTCCTTTCTTATCCAAGTTTCTGTATAGCGTAAAAATGAATTTGGGAAAATTACTTCAGAAAGCAGATTACCGTTCAAGATTTACAACAGGTCTATTAAATGGCTTTCTACCGTGTGGAATGGTGTATATGGCACTTACCGCCAGCCTCGCAGGAGGAGGAATATGGCAGGGAGCTTTATATATGGCTTTATTTGGTCTTGGAACCCTTCCGTTCATGTTTGCCATAGTTCTGGCTGGAAATCTCATGAATCAGGCTTTCAGGGTAAAAGTTTTAAAAGCTGTTCCGGTAATCATGATTATTTTAGGAGGATTATTTATTCTGAGAGGTCTTGAGCTGGGAATACCGTATGTTTCTCCTAAGGCAGAAGCCATGACAATTATTAAAGATCCGAACGGAGCCGTTAACTGCCATTAATTTGTATTTAAATCTACCATGAAGAAAACCATCTTCTTATTTCTGATAAGTCTTTTTATACTGCAATCCTGCAGTATCACTTCTGAAATTGTCTATCATAAAGATGCTGCCTCCTCTTCTATCACAGATATCGATACAAGGGAGTTTATGACTGAGATGATGGCTATGACACCAGATTCCTTAAAGCAGAAAGAATTTGGAGAAATGGACAGACTTCCGACTACCTGGACAAGTATGTATGATCTTTCTAAAAAAGAAGGAAAATTAAAAACTGAAAATCCGGACTCCATCAGAATCATGAAAAAGGTTTTCATGAAATCCACAAAAGAAGACAACAAACTGGCAGGATTTTCTTTTAAAATGGAACATTTTACTCCAGAAGATTATTTGGTTTTGAAAAGTTTTACAAAGACTGAAAAAATCCCTTTAGATCAAAATATATACAATAGCTGGGATGGAAAAACTCTCACTATTGATACAGAAAATTTTAATCTAAAAAGTATTGAAGAGGCTGTCAAAACCAAAAGTTCAAAGGAAGAAGCTGAGAAAGTAGCCGGTATGATGATAATGTTTTTTAAAAAGATCGGTACAACCTTAAAATTTGAAAATAAAATAAAATCCATCTCAGGTAAACATGATTGGGTAAAACAGATTGACGACCATTCTATAAGAATAGATTATGATCTGAAAGCCATTTATGACCAGGATACAAAACTCAAAAACGCAGATAAAAAGATTATCATCGTTACGGAATAAAAGTAAAACCCACCGATATTCGGTGGGTTTTTATTATGGACTAAATTAACTTAATTTAGTTAATCATATCAAATCTTGCATATTCTGCAACCTTCTTAGGAAGCTTAATTCCTTCTGCTGTCTGATTGTTCTCCAGCAAAGCAGCCATAATTCTTGGTAATGCCATTGCTGATCCGTTTAAGGTGTGAACCAACTGAGATTTACCATCTCCTTTGTAACGGCATTTCAATCTGTTAGCCTGGAAGGTTTCAAAGTTAGACACAGAACTTACTTCTAACCACATTTCCTGAGCAGCACTCCATACCTCGAAATCATATGTCATTGCGGATGCAAAACCTGTATCACCTCCACAAAGTCTTAATACTCTGAACGGAAGTTCAAGATCGGTAAGGATTTCTTTGATGTGCTCTACCATTTCTTCCAAAACAGCATAAGAATTTTCAGGTTTTTCAATTCTTACGATTTCTACTTTTTCAAACTGATGAAGACGGTTCAATCCTCTTACATGAGCTCCGTAGCTTCCTGCTTCTCTTCTGTAACACTGAGAGAATGCTGTATTTTTGATTGGAAGATCTTTTTCCTCAAGCAATACATCACGGTAAAGGTTCGTTACAGGAACTTCTGCAGTAGGAATAAGATATAATCTATCTTCGTTGATATAATACATCTGTCCTTCTTTATCTGGCAGCTGCCCGGTACCAAAACCTGAAGCTTCATTCACAACGTGAGGAGGATTCACTTCTGTATATCCTTTTTCTACGTTTTTATCTAAGAAATACTGAACCAAAGCTCTCTGCAATCTTGCTCCTTTTCCTAAATAAACCGGGAAACCTGCTCCGGCAATTTTTACCCCTAATTCAAAATCAATCAGGTTGTATTTTTTTGCCAGTTCCCAGTGAGGAATAGCCCCTTCACCAAGACCTTCTACCGGATGAGACTGGAAAATGATTTCGTTATCATCCGCAGAAGCACCACTCTTTACCAATTCATTTGGAATGTTGGGAAGCTGATACAGAATATTCAGTAAGTCATTTTCTTTAACTTCTAGCTGGGATTTCAATTCTGAGCTCGACTCTTTGTATTGTGCTGTTTTAGATTTTGCTGATTCCGCTTCTTCTTTTTTCCCTTCTTTCATCAAAAGTCCGATTTCTTTCGAAATTTTGTTGATTTCGGAAAGTTGGGAATCTAGTTCAAACTGGATTCTTTTTCTTTCTTCGTCGGCAGCGATAGCCTCGTCTACCAACTCAAGATTTTTGAATTGTCTTTTCTTAAGACCTTCTAAAACGCGTTCTTTATTGTCGCGCAAAAAATTGACTTGTAACATTTTATTTAGATGTTAAATATTAGATGTTTAGCTCATAATAAGCTAACAATTGTACAAATTTAAAAATTATTTTGTGATCGTAACGGTATTTATTGAAGTAGGTGCATCAGCATCTTTTGAAAATACTTCATTTCCGTCATACAATACCTTTGAAACCTGAAATGCAGTAGGTGTATTACGATATTGAACTTCTAATGTCCCGGTAACATTATCATTAACATTGGTACTTTTTGTAAAGGTAATCAACATTTTGGAATGGTAAGAAGTTCCTGTACCTGGTTGATCCGGGCTGATAGAATCCAGTCTTCTTCTTTTTGCTCCTGCAAGATATTCCATATAGTATAATGACTCGGGTGATGTTTTTAACGAAATACTTACCGGAGCAATATCTTTCGTTCCAAAAATATCATTTACGGAATATCCCGTATAAGATCCTGCAAGTTTACTGTTCAGTAAATCCTGACCAGCACTGTTTTTCATATAGATATTAAGCACCTGATCTATTCTCTGCAAAGAATCATCATCATTTTTACAACTGATGAGTGCAAAAACCGCTACAAAAATGCCCCAAAAATATTTCATCATAAATACAAAGGTAAAATATTAATCTTTAGACTGCTTCTTTATTTTTCAAAATATTTCTGATACCACAGCTCAAAGGTAACCAGCTGCCATATTTTCACCCAATCATACTCATAATCCTGATGATTCCACCACTCATCAATCACTGCAGTATTGAAGAAATTTCTCTTTTTCAAACGTTCAAGATTTTCAGTAATAAAGTCTCTTACTCTTTGTTCATTTTTAATGAAATAATTAACAGGAAATGAAAATCCTTTCTTGGGCATATTCAAAACTTCCTGAGGAAGATATTTTTCAGCTGTTTTACGTAATAAGGGTTTATTCTGAACTCCATTAAATCTAATATTCTGCGGAAGTGCTGAAACATATTCTATCAGGCTGTTACTCAGATAAGGATAACGAAATTCCACGCTATACTTCATCGCACTCAGATCATCCCGGAAAACGTGATGGGAAGAGAGGGAATATTTAATATCATATTCAAAATACCCACTATAATTTTTTTCTTCTGAAAGATGATAATTTGAAAGGTCAGAATTAATTTTACTATAAATATCTGGGTTTATAAGACTTTTAACTTCCAACGGTCTCATACTGATCTGGCTTTGTCTGAAAAAATCAAACATATGATCCTGGGAAAAGTAGTTTTTAACTCGCTGTGAAAATTTATCCTTTGTAAAAATAAGAGGATTTACAAAATTGAAATTCCTCATCAGAAGCCATTTATTCAGCTTCAGCGTATGGGAATAGCCGGCAAAAAGTTCGTCAGCTCCATTTCCGCTTACTACAACTTTAAAGTTTTTATCATGGGCGTATTTTGCTGCATTGATTAAGACTTCAAAGCTGCTGTAAGGTTCTTCAAAATGCTGGATATTTTCTGTAAGATGTTCCAGTGCTTCTTCATCACTCACCTCTTTTATCTCATGCAAAACATCAAAATGCCTGGCGGCTATAGAGGCATTTGTAACTTCTTCTTCCGAAAACGGATAAGAGATTGTGTATGTATTAACACCAGCATTAAAAGATTTTGATTTCGAAGCAATTAACGTTGAATCTATTCCTCCACTCATCATAATAGCAACAGGAACATCGGCAAATAATTGCTCTGAAATACTTTGAGAAAGAAGTTCATCTATTTTTTTTACCGCTTCTTCTTCGGAAATATTTTTTCCAGACGGAGAAGGCAGCTTCCAGAATTTTTTTTTGGTGATTTTCTGATCTTTTAAATCAATAGTCATAAAAGAAGCAGGTTCTAGGGAAAAAATATGCTGAAAACAGGTTTGCGGTGCCAATGTTGTCTGAAAAAGAAAATTAGTATAGACTCCATTCCAGTTGATTTCTGGTTTTACCAATTCATTTTTCAGTAATGCTTTTATTTCTGAAGCCCAAACCAACCCTTCTTCATTTTGATGATAAAAAAGAGGCTTCATTCCTACTCTGTCTCTTGCCAGTATAAGCTTTTGGGAGATAAGATCCACGATACAAATCGCAAACATCCCATCCAGCTTTGCAAAGGTTGCATTTCCCCATTGCTGATACGCCTTGAGAATAACTTCTGTATCCGAGGTACTGTGGAAAGAGTACCCTAAAGATTCAAGTTCTTTCCTTAATTTTTTAAAATTATAAATCTCTCCATTAAACGTGATAATGATCTGCTCATCTTCTGAAAGCATTGGCTGGTGCCCTTTTTCAGACAAATCAATAATAGATAATCTACGGAAACCCAAAGCAATATCTGAATTCCTATCCTTTAAAACCGGAAAATCTTCTTTAATTTTTTGTGTGGAATCATTCCCTGAAAAAGAAATTCCCTCGCCGGCATTGTATAGCCAGAATCCTTCGTCATCCGGACCGCGATGTCTGATCGCCTGATTCATTTCCAGAATATTTGTAGAGGAAATACTTTTATGGAATGAATAATAACCGCTGATTCCGCACATAGTAAAGAATTAATAGATTTGTAAAAATAGGAAAATGACTTTGTTTTCTGTATGTGTCCGAAACAATTATTTCTTTAAAAATTTTTGCCTAAAAACCTGTATTTCTTCTTTTGTAACCATATAATCTTTCAAAATAAATGGAGTAGAAGCATAAAATTTTCTGAACAACAGGAAAGCTGAAACAAAATAGGATGATGTAGTGGCAATACAGGCTCCTAAAATTCCCCATCTTGGTATGGCAATAAAAGAAAGTATAACAGTAACCACCAGTCCTACAATAGATTTTATATTGAGAATTTTCAGCTCTCTCATTCCTGAAAAGTAATGCCCCACCATATCACTTACGGCTATGGCAAAAATTCCCGGTGATAAAAGGAGCATGATTTCTTTGGTGTCTCCGAACTCTTTTCCAAAGATCATCTCATAAACCTGAGCGGGTATAATAATGATTCCCAACACAAAACCTATCATCAGAAAAAAAGTCAACTTTAAAGATTCTTTAGTTTTTCCTATGGATTCTTCCCTACTTTTACTGTTAACCACATCTGAATATAAAATAACAGCAATACTGCGGGTAATAGTCCATATAGCTTCCGAGAAAGTAACCCCGATAGAGAATATTCCTACACTGGCAATGCCTTCAAAATATTCTAAGAAATAAAACGAAAGCCTGTAATTCAAAAACTGAACAAAAGCGCTTAGCTGAGTTTTCCAGCCATATTCAAACATATTTCTGCCCACCTCCTTACAAAATGATATTTCGGAAATATTGCATTTTTTGATAATCTGAAAAAAGCTGGTAAGGAAAAGAAGTGCCAGACATCCAATCTGGGCAAGAAAATACACTGAAACATCTTTCTTTCCGAACAGATACACCAATATTCCTATAAAGATAATATGAACCAACTGCTGTAAAACAGTGTAAACATTAAACTTCTTAATATTCTGTGTTCCAATAAACAAGCTGATATTGGTAGATAAAAGAGAAGAAAAAACAGATATTCCGATCAGATACACCAGATATTCGCTCTGAATAGAAGCTATACTGAATAAAAAGGGGATTAAAAGCCCTGTCAGGAGAGACCACAGATAGGCATATAACAAAACCTTTTCTATTTTAAATCTCGAGGCGAAATAAGAAGCACTGCTTCCGGAAAAGATACTACTGAAAAAACTTACTGCTGCTGCATTAGCCACCACAATGGAAATAGTTCCCTTACCCTCACTTCCCCACATATTCGTAGAATAGATCACCAGTCCGAAACTCAGGATCAGAATAAGGAAGCGTGAGACAAATGTTTTAATGATAGTAAGCTGCATGGTGATTATTTATCAATAGATTTTTTTACAAAATCAACGAAGGAATCTTTTATGAGTCCCCAATTATATTTTTCTTTAAATTCTTTTCGTGCATTGAGAGCATACAAATGGTACACCTCCGGATTCCTGATATAACTGATAATAATATCCGATATTGCTTCAGCATTATGAGGCTCTACCAGACTTCCAAATGAAAGTTTCTTCATATGCTTCCGGATGCCCTTCAGATTTGAATAAATCACAGGTTTTCCTGCTCCCATAAAGTAAAACAGTTTTATCGGCAGAGAATGGTTGTTTTCAAAGTTAATTTCCCTGAGATCAAAACATAGATCCGCATCAGCAAATGCTTCTGTAAATGTTTCAAAACTCGTTGGTTTTCTGATCTCAATATCTTCAAAAGAATAGGTCTTCAATAATGATGAAAAGTAGAGCTCATCGCTTTCCTGTACCGTTGAACCAATAATCAGAATCCTGATATGGAGTGCAGGCATTTTCTGACGAAGCCTATCTATTGCCTTGAAGAAATTTTCAATTCCCTTATCTTTAGAAATCTGACCTGTGTAACAGAGTGTAATAGCTTTCGGATCAAGCTGTTTTATACTTTCTTTGATGTAAAGAGAATCCGGATAATAAGGAACAATGATCTGTTTTTTAAATCCAAAAAAATAAGATAAAGGAAACTTTTTAGTGGTCTCACCAAAAATGAAATGGGTACTTAAAAATCCAGCATACAGCTGAATAAGAGAAAACTTTATGGCCTGAAAAATGGTAGCCGGAAACCTGTACTTTTGAAGCATTGACATGGAAGGATACCATTCTGTAACGTCATAGATACAACTTATCTTATGCTCTTTTACAAATTTCTTTACGGCTACAACAGCCAATGGTTCAGAGCAAATGATACATTCGGGGTGAAAAGCATTACAAACTTTTCTGAGAGTTTCCATTTTCGTTTCTATGCTTTCTTCAAGAACGGCAAAAGATTCTATTTCAATCCCATCAATACAACCTTTATACTCTGCATATAAACTGCATATTTTCACTTCATACCCATTATCTCTAAGAGCTTTCGCCTGATGATAAAAAATGCGGTCATCATTATAGCTGTGGGAAGTCGTTAAAAAAAGTACTTTAGGCATTAGTCACTGCTCGAATCTATACAAATATACATTAAAACAAAAAAGTGGAAATATATTTTCCACTTTATGATTATTCTTTTGTATCAGCTTAACAGCAATTATTTTATAGAAGCCGCCCAACTTTTCTCCAAAGGAAGAAGGAAGTGGCTTAAAAAGTCAAGATAAGTATTTTTAGAGAAGTCAAAAACCTGGATATCTTCTGCAAACTCTCCATTTCTCAACTTCGTTTTAAAATCAATTAATTTTAAAGTTTTTACTTCCCCGTTCTCAACAAAGCTTGCTTTCATTCTATCAAAAAGACCTAATTGATATTCTTCATCAATTTCTCTCATCACCTTTCCTAAAGCATCAATGCTGCATCCTGAAGCCATTTCTTTTTCTTCGTCTACACACACTATGATAAACTGATTCTTTTCAATTTTAAATGAAGAAGAAAGAGGTTTTCCATGAGCAGCCCATGTTGCAAGGAAATCAAATAGTTTCTCGGTAATGGCTTTTGCTTCTTTTGTTTCGAAAGGTCTTGAAGCCGGATATATAATGACTCTGTAGTCGTTGGTTTCTACAATATTAGATTCTTCGATTTTCATAATGTAAATATTTATTTTTCAAGGATTTATCAAGTAAAATAAATTCTGATCACTGACCAGAACATTAATTTAACAATGATTGAATATCCTTATCATCTTAAATACAAAATTACGCAATTTTCTCGAGTTTAAGATCATTGTATTTTTTGCTCAGTACATAGAGCATAATAATGAAAAGCGGAAAAATGAAGGGAAAGAAAAACCTTAATGCAGCCGACTGCGGAAAGAAGAAGAATTTGATATAAAGATTCACCACTAAAAGAACGGAAATCATTCTTACCCATACATCTTTGGAACGCCAGAAAATTACTCCAATCATAATAGCTACCGATAAAGTTACCTTTTTGAAATAAATAATCTTGATGTAAATGATACTCAGATAGTCCATTAAACTAACGTCTATCGGATGTGTGGAAATAATAGGTCTTCTATCAATAAAAGTGTCATAAAAGAGATCTTTCCATCCCGGATAATGATAAAACTTAATGATGGCCAGATACATAACCAGAAGAACTGTTCCCTGTACAATAAAAGAAACATCAATTTTCTTTTCCTGAAAATAATGGAAAAAGAAAACAGCAACAATATAAGTCAGGGTGAATGTAATATAATCCGGCCGTATAAAGGTAATTCCAAACAGAAGTACAAACATGGCCCATTTGTTCCATTTTTTAATTAAGCCAATCATAAAAATCAGCATAAACTGAAAGATAAACATATCCGGCGTAGAGACCCTTGACATGTAAGTCATTGGCGGTAAAAGCATTGCTGCAATGGTTAATACGATAGCAAGCCAGTATTTTTTCGGGAACAGGAGTTTTAGAATATAAAATAATAATATTCCTGAAAAAAAGTAAGAAATAAGACTTGTAAACAGTATAGCCATTGGCGATGACAGTCCAAGCTTATAAAAGAGAGTAATCACAAGAATATACCCTACTTTGATCTGAAAATAGGGTAATTGTTCTGTAAAAGATTGTGTATTTTTTACGAAATACTGCCTTGGAATATCCCACTGCTTTATTCCTATAATGTCTGTATAATGTTCTGCAGGAGCTTCTTTTTTTATTTCCTCATACGTAAGGATTCGAACTTTATCCGGAGAATCCGGAAATTCCGAAGTATACATACATCCCAGATACCCCGGCATGTCCCAATCATATACTCTGTTTTGATAATTCCAGAATGTAAGAAGAGCAAGTATCGAAATGATAAACAAAAAGGAGAGTCTCCATTTCAGCTTCATAAACCTGTATAAGATGTCAATTATAAGTCTTCTGCTTCAGCAAGAAGTTCAACGATATCTTTTACGGCAACTTCTGTATTTTTATTAAAGTGTTTTACCCCATCCGTCATCATGGTATTACAGAAAGGGCATCCTGTAGCAATTACCTTAGGTTCAAAGGATAAAGCTTCTTCAGTTCTTTCAATATTGATGTCTTTCTTTCCTTTTTCAGGTTCTTTAAACATCTGTGCACCACCTGCACCACAGCAAAGACCATTGGTTTTGCAACGTTTCATTTCTACAAGTTCAGCATCCAGCTTCTCAAGAAGCATTCTTGGTGCTTCATATTCGTCATTGGCACGTCCCAGATAACATGGATCATGAAAAGTAATTTTTTTCCCTCTGAATGCACCTCCTTCAATCTTCAGTCTTCCTTCTTCCATTAAGGTTTTAAGGAACTGTGTATGGTGTACTACATCAAAGTGCCCGCCAAGGCTTGGATATTCATTTTTAAGCGTATTAAAACAATGTGGACAAGCCGTTACGATTTTCTTTACTTCGTAAGCATTCAATACTTCAATATTGGTAAGAGCCATCATCTGGAATACAAATTCGTTTCCTGCTCTTTTCGCAGGATCTCCTGTACAGCTTTCTTCCTGTCCCAGAACTGCAAATTCTACCCCTATTTTATTTAATATCTTGCAAAATGCTTTTGTAATTTTTTTAGCACGGTCATCAAAACTTCCCGCACATCCAACCCAGAATAAAACTTCCGGAGCTTTTCCTTCGGCAGCATACTCTGCCATTGTTTTTATAGTGAAATCCATTTCTTTTTCAATTTGAAAATGTGAGAATTTGGAAATTTGAAAGTGATGTAGGCTGTAATCAATTTCAAATTTTCAAATTGATTAATTATCTAGTTTTCCGATGCCCAGTTCAGACGGTCAGCCTGATTATACTGCCAAGGGGCTGCATTGTTTTCCACATTCGTCATCATCAGGTTCAGTTCCTGTGGAGCAGCAGACTGTTCCATCACCAGGAATCTTCTCATTTCAAAGATAATGGAAAGCGGGTCAAGCAATACCGGACATGCGTCTGTACATGCATTACATGTGGTACAAGCCCAAAGTTCTTCTTTCGTGATATAATCGTTCAACAATTTTTTACCGTCATCAACAAATTTTCCGTTTTGATCAATATTTCTTCCTACTTCTTCCAATCTGTCTCTGGTTTTCATCAGGATTAATCTCGGAGAAAGTTTTTTACCGGTAATATTAGCAGGACAAACAGAAGTACAACGCCCGCATTCTGTACATGAATAAGCATTCAGCAATTGTACCTGATTCAGATCGAAGATATCTTCAGCACCGAATTTAGAAGGGACATCAGCTTCTGCACCTTCAGCCGGAGCAGCATATGGATCTGCATTAGGATCCATCATTAATTTGATCTCCTTTGTTACAGACTCAAGGTTATTGAACTTTCCTTTTTTATCAAGATTTGCATACCATGTACTTGGAAATGCAAGGATAATATGTAAATGTTTTGAGTAATAAAGATAGTTCATAAAGAAAAGAATACCTACAAAGTGGAACCACCACGCAGCTTTCTCTGTGAACATCAAAAATCCGCTATCAAAGCTGAAGATTTCTAAGAACGGAACAAATGTCATCTCACTGATGGGGAAGCTTCCATGCTCTGGTAAAACTCCTCTTGACTGTAAAACAAAATCTGAAGCATTCATCATAAAGAAAGCCATCATTAAGGCAAACTCAATAATCAAAATCCAGTTGGCATCATTTTTTGGCCAACCGAAAAGTTCTTTCATCGTCAATCTCTTCACTCCGTAAAAATTTCTACGAATAAAGAAAATGACAACCCCAACCACTACAAGAAGTGCTAAAACTTCTAATGTTGCTGTGAAGAAATTATAAAATGTATGCCCAAAAATGCTTGATAAAAAACGGTGTGTACCAAATATTCCATCAACAACAATTTCTATTAATTCAATATTAATAATCACGAAACCTACATATACAAAAAGGTGTAAAACTCCTGCAACAGGACGTGCTGTCATTTTACTCTGTCCCATGGCCACACGAGCCATCGTTTCCCAGCGTTCTCCTTTTCTGTCGTTTCTATTGATTTCGTGACCTAACCTGATATTTCTATAGATCTTCTGGAGGCTTTTGGCAAACAGCCCAAATCCCGCCACTAATAAAATCAGGAAAATAATGTTATCGATGTACTGCATAAGGCGTATTAGTCTTTGTTATTTTTACCGAAAACCGAGAAGTTAATATATCTCTTCGGATTCGCTTTCATATCTTCAATCAATGAATTCAAATTGGAAGATGCTGAATTCAGGTTGTTGTAAAGCTGTTCATCCTTCATCAGTTTACCTAAACTTCCTTCTCCTTTATCTATACCACCGATCACCTGATTTAATTTTCCTACTGTAGCATCCAAATTGGCAATCGTAGCATTCAATTGTTTAGTATCAATACTCTGGGCCAGATTTCCATATTTATCCAGGGTAACTTTTCCACTCTGCATCGTAAGACTTGCATCGTCCAGCACCTTTTGCAACTTTGGATCATTATGTCCTACCAGTGTATTTACACTTCCTGCTGTAGTCTGTAATGCTCCCACTGTTTTATTAAGGTTAGCTAGTAAAGCTTTTATTTCGGCTCTGTTCTGAGCATCAAAAACCTGATTTGCATTGGTCATTAGAGAGTCTACTCTATGTAAAACCACCTGTAGCTGATCTTTTACCGGACCAACCTGAGAAGAAAGGCTTCCCAACGTTCCCAGTTTGAAAGCTCCTTTTAAGGTATCTCCGTCTTTTGCAGTCGGTCCTCCATACATAAGGTTTACTCTCATTTCTTTACCAGACATTAATCCTGGTTCAAAAATCTCCAATGTTGAATTTTTTGAAAATTCGAATTTGTTGTCGACTGTAATTTTTACGACAAAATTTATTTTTCCATCTTTTGAGGTGATAGGAATAATCTTGTCTACCTGTCCTACCTTCAAACCATTAATAGAAACCGCTGAAGATTGCGCCAGGCCTTCTACATTGTCATATTTCGCGTAAAATATATTGTCGGTAGTAAAAAGGCTTTTCCCTTTCATAAACTGAAACAACACCACAAAGCCTACGATAGCTAGAAGTGCAATCACACCAGCTTTTAATTCTTTACTGAACTTCACTTGCTAATTTTTTTCTAATAAGCAAATATAATACATTTTAAATAAATCTTTTCCTTTATTGTTCTGCGTTAAATACAAAAAAAGCGACAAAAAAAATTGTCGCTTTTTATATCATTGAAATGATTTTCTTATTGTTGCTGATTTCCCAGCTTGTTCCAGATCTCGATTCTGTAATCTTCGATATCTGCGTTATCCTGAAGACTCTTCATCCAAGCCTGTCCGAACATTCCAGCACTTCTCTGAGTAAGAGATTCTGTAAACTGCTTAAGATCTCCGGGCTGTTTGTTTACAGTTTCTGATTTTTTGATCAAAACATAAACTCCTGTTCCACCTTCAACCGGGTTAGAAAGCTTACCTTTTGCAACACCGAATGCTGCACCGGCAACTTTAGGTTCCATAGCACCTGCTACTGAAGGATTCAATAGGTTCACCTGAGCAGATTGTTTTGGAGCGGCAAACAATTTAGCAACCTGATCTAAGCTGGAAGCTTTTGCTGCTGCAATTTTATCAGAGATTTGTTTTGCTGCCAATTTATTTTTAACGATAACTTCAATCTGATCTCTCACTGATTCAGGATCCGCAAGACCTGCTTCCTGTTTTCCGTTCAGATATACTACAATCTTATCACCCGTACCGTCTACAGTAAATAATTCAGTATCTCCTTTTTCTCTTTTCTTATCAAAAGCCCAAGTAAGGATTTCCCCATCTTTTTCAGTACCTAAGCCCTGAAGCTGACCTTCAAATCTTTTCGCTGCTTTTGGATTAGAGAACTGATAGTTTCCTTTTTTAGCAATGTTCACAAAATCGTTGAAAGATTTTCCTTGAACCTGCTGAATGAATTTTCTTGAGTTTTTGTCTGTTTCAGCCTCAGTAGCATCTGAAGGTTTGATAGCTTTCACAAGGTTAGCCACTTTATACCCCATTGATCCTGATTTCTTATCTTCAATATTGATGATATGATAACCGAACTGTGTTTCTACTACTCCTGTAGCTCCTTTAGGATTGCTTGCAAGATAAGCAAGGAATTCTGGAACGAAAGGTGTCTCTGGTGTCGTCCAACCAAGACTACCTCCCTGAGCTGCAGAATTTGGATCGCTTGAAAGCTTAAGGAATTCTGTAAATTTAGCAGGAGTTGCTTTTACAATTGCACCAATTGAGTCTGCCAATTTCTTAGCCTGCTCTTTAGTTCTTGTTACCCCTTCACCTGCAGGGCTTCCTTTGAATGCAATTAGGATATGTCTAGACAAAGTAGAATCTGAAGGTCTTTTACCTACCAATTTAGAGACTACATATACATCTTGTTCTTTATAAGGACCAAAAGTCTGACCTACTGCTGCTGCAGTAATCTGATCTTTGATTGTTGGAGGCAATTGAGCAGGATTCAAATACTGAGGGTTGAATGGTGCATCAGAATTTGCCGCTACAAACATAGAATCGTTTTTAGTATTCTGGAAGTTTTCAGTTCCTCCGCTTGCATCTGTACCTCCTGAATATAATTTTGTAATTTCTTTCAAGGCTGCTGCATCATCTGCTGCACTTGGTTTAGATGGGAAAAATACAATACCGATATTTCTGCTTGGCTCAGCTTTGAACATTACAGGGTGCTTCTTGATGTAATCAGCAAGATCCTGTGTTGTCACATTGATCTTTGTTTTTTGAAGATAAGCCGCATAATCTACTTTTACAAAGTCGATATCTGCAAGCTGATCTCTCTGCTTCATCAATTCTTCAGCTTCTTTCTTACCTGTAGTAATACCTGCAGAAAGATTAGTAAACACCTGTCTTGCCATTAGTCTGTACTCGATTGTCTTTCTTGTTTTCAACCATTGAGTATATCCTTGAGGATTGGTGTTTTGTAATGTTTCAATTTCTTTTTTAAGCTCTTGAGTTTTAAAGTTACCTTTCTCATCAAAGAACTGTTGATTCTGAGCAAACATCTGATCGTACTGGATTTGATTCCAGAAATAATCATCAGTCATTTCAAAGCCCAATTTCTCAAACTGTTGTTTGATAAGTTTAGATTGTACAAGTAACTGCCAAGCCTGCTCTTCAAGACCGTTTTTTGGACGACCTTGCTGTTCAGCCTGCTGCTGCAACACGAAAAGCTGATCATTAAACTCTTCGCGGGTGATTTTCTCACCGTTTACTTTTCCTAAAACATCAGGATTCTTACCAAAAACCTTGTCGATACTATCTGGGTTCACCAGGAACGCCAAAAGCGCTAAGGCTATTACTCCCATTAAAAGCCAAGGCTTACTCCTAATCTGTCCTAAAATTGCCATTTTATAAATTATAGTTTTTTATCAGTTTGCGAAAATACACATTTTTAAGAAATTACAGAAACAGAACTGCTTAATTTTGATTTTTAATGCAAAGATTATCTAAAAAAGGAAATTTTGACCGTATTTTTAAGTAAAAAACAAATGGCATAAGTATTGTGCATTTTTAAAACATTATAATATGCCGCACGTTTTCAGAGTATATTATATAAAAATCCCTTTAACGATAAAAAACGAAAATGACAATTTGTCATTCGATTGACTATGACAGAATTTGAAGATATTAGTTTAGAAGAAATGATCAGTGACGGATTTGATATCGTAACTGAAGAAATCAATCTTTCCGACTTCGCAGAGACTGATAAAAATTCCGAACAGAAAATATTCCCTATACTTCCCGTAAGAAATATGGTTATGTTCCCTAATGTGGTAATTCCTATTACTGCAGGGAGAAAAACCTCTATCCAGCTTCTTGAAGAGGCACAGAAGAACGGAGATTTTATTGGAATTGTAAGCCAGAAAAATTCGGATCTGGAACAACCTTCCGAAAAAGATATTTATTCTACCGGTACCCTGGCAAAAATCATTAAGATTATTAAGCTGCCTGAAGGTAATATTACTGCTATCACTAAAGGTTTCCACAGATTTAAGATTAAAAAAATCATAGATAATAAACCTTACTTCAAAGCAGAAATATCAAAATTAAAAGACAGCCGGCCTAAAGATCAGGAAGAGTATGAAGCATTATTGGAGAACATCAAAGATCTCGCTTTAAAGATCATTGAACTTGATCCCAATATTCCTAATGCTGCAAATTTCGCGATCAAAAATATTAACAATAATGATGATCTTCTGAATTTCATCTGCACGAATGCTAATTTCTCTTCCATTGCAAAACAAAAACTTCTTGAAGAGAAAAACCTGATGATCAGAGCCAATCAGTGCTATGAGATGATGCATGAAGATTTCAGAAAACTGGAACTGAGAAATCAGATTCATCAGAAAACCTCAAAAGATCTTGATAAGCAGCAGAGAGAATACTTCCTGAATCAACAAATCAGAACAATCCAGGAAGAACTGGGCGGCGGACCTGAAAGTGATGTGGAAGATCTTATTGCTAAGGCTAAAACAAAAAAATGGAGTCAGGAGGTAGAAGACCATTTCCAGAAAGAAATCAGCAGACTTCAGCGTCAGAATCCTAATTCTCCGGACTATAACGTACAGAGAAACTACCTGGATTTCTTTACAGATCTACCTTGGGAAACTTATACAAAAGATATTTTTGATATTGCAAAAGCTGAAAAAGTACTTGACAAAGCACACTTCGGACTGGAAGATATTAAAAAGAGAATTCTGGAGCACATGGCTGTTTTAAAATTAAAAAACAACATGAAGTCTCCTATTCTATTATTGGTAGGACCTCCAGGCGTGGGTAAAACCTCTTTAGGAAAATCTATTGCTGATGCCTTAGGAAGAAAATATGTAAGATTATCATTGGGAGGACTTCATGACGAGAGTGAAATCCGCGGACATAGAAAAACGTATATCGGTGCCATGGCTGGAAGAATTTTACAGTCGATCAAAAAATCAGGCACTTCAAATCCGGTAATTGTTCTGGATGAGATTGATAAAATCGGACAAGGTCTTCATGGAGACCCAAGCTCAGCACTCTTAGAAGTTCTTGATCCTGAACAAAATAAGTCTTTTTATGATAATTTCCTGGAGATGGGCTATGACCTTTCAAAAGTAATGTTCATTGCTACAGCCAATTCACTTTCAACCATACAGACACCTCTTTTAGACAGAACCGAAATCATTCAGATTGCCGGTTATACTTTGGAGGAAAAAATCGAGATTGCCAAAAGACATTTGATCAAAAAGCAACAGGAAGAAAATGGGCTGGATGCCAAATCATTCAAACTTGGGAATGCAGAACTTAAGCATATTGTAGAAGCACATACTTCAGAAAGTGGTGTAAGAACTCTGGAGAAAAGAATTGCAGCCATTGGAAGATGGGTAGCCCTACAGACTGCTTTGGTAAAAGAATATGATCCAAAAATTTCAGTGGAAAAAATAGATGAGATTCTTGGAGTTCCAAGACCTAAAAGCTTATCTGAAATCACTGGAGTTCCAGGTGTAGTAACCGGTCTTGCATGGACAAGTGTAGGAGGCGATATCCTTTATATTGAAAGTATTTTAAGCAATGGTAAAGGGGCATTAACGATGACGGGAAACCTGGGAACGGTAATGAAAGAATCTGCTACTATTGCACTGGAATACATAAAAGCGAAACATGATGAGCTGGGAATACCACAAGAAGACCTGGATAAGAAAAACATTCACGTACACGTTCCTGAAGGAGCAACACCTAAAGATGGACCTTCTGCTGGTATTGCGATGCTGACATCAATGGTTTCTTCATTTAAAAACAAGAAGGTAAAGCCTCACCTGGCAATGACAGGTGAAATTACATTAAGAGGGAAAGTACTACCTGTAGGGGGAATCAAAGAAAAGCTTCTTGCTGCAACAAGAGCAGGAATCAAAGATGTTATTCTTTGTGAGGCTAACAGAAAAGATGTGGAGGAAATCAAAAAAGATTATCTGAAAAATCTGAGAGTACATTACGTTAACAGAATGGAAGAAGTCATTGACATCGCCATTGAAGAATAAAACAACTTATAACATATTAACTTCTCAATAAAGAAACACGTTCTGATATTCAGGGCGTGTTTCTGTTTTAGATAAAAAAATCACAATCAACCTGGCTGGGTGGAATAAAATTTGATACAATCCAAGAAAATCCTGAAGGATTGAATAAAAAGTTTTTCAATTCAGAAGGGTTTTCTTATTTTTATTCCACACTGCATATTTTTAGATTATGAATTTCCTTAGACTTCCTTTCCTTGTCAAGCTTACCCTCGTGGTAGTTTCCATCATTGGACTTGGCTACCTTCTGGCATTAGGACAGAGTATTTTAGCTCCGTTTTTCCTGGCATTCCTTATGGCGATGCTGTTTTTGCCTGCAGCTACTTTTATGGAAAGAAAGCTAAGATTTCCAAGATCTATGTCTACCATGACTTCAGTATTTATTATGCTGATGATTTTAAGCGGTATTATTTATTTCTTTACCAATCAGCTGTCTGATTTCAGTAAGGATCTTCCGCACCTCAAGGAACAGTTTACCACTGTTTTTAATAGCCTCCAGCATTGGGTTTCCAAAACATTCAATGTGAAAGTGGATGAACAGGTGGATTACATTAACCAAGGATTAACTAAACTTCTGTCTTCTTCGGGAGTCATTTTAGGATTTACATTTGGGATTTTTTCAACAGGCTTCGGCTTCATTATATTTTTCACCCTGTTTTTTATCTTTATTTTAAATTACAGAAGACTTTTAAATAATTTTATCGTTACTGTTTTCAACGAAAGACATAAAGCCAGTGTACAGGAAGCTGTAAATGAGATTCGAATCATGACCAAGAAATATATCTTCGGACTCTTTCTTCAGGTAATTATCGTATCTGTTCTTACTTCCACTCTCCTTACGATTCTGGGAGTGAAATATGCGATTCTTTTAGGAGTTTTAACAGGATTACTAAACGTTATTCCGTATCTGGGAATCTTTATCTCACTTTTAATTTCCTGTTTTATAGCATTTGCCACTTCTACTCCTTCAACATGTATTTATGTTGCTTTAGGATATATTGCGATTCATGCTGTAGATGGTAATATTGTCCTTCCATTTGTTGTGGGTTCTAAAGTAAAGATCAATGCTTTATTTTCTTTTATCGGAATTCTTTTAGGGGAACATCTTTGGGGAATTGCAGGAATGTTCCTGTGTATTCCGGCCATTGCAATTATAAAAATCATCTGTGAAAGAGTAGATGATCTCAAACCTTGGGGAAGATTGCTCGGAGAAGAGCCCAAACCTCATAAGAAGAAAAAAAGCTACAAAATTTCCAAGAATATCACTTTGAAGGAAATGGACTAGAGTATGAGTAATAAGTAATAGGCAAAGGGTAATAATTGGCCTAATCCTAACTTTGAATGCTTACATATTAAACTTTAAATAAAAAAGACTGCCTTTTTCAAGACAGTCTTTTTTTATTGTTATGACACAGCACACCAAGGACTCATTCCATTTGGACAGGTATCTGTGCACAGAATATAAGTTTGGCTATCCGGACAGTATCCTTTATCCGGTTCCGGAGTTCCTCCTCCACCTCCAATACAAGGATGACCTGCAGGAATTTTACATGGACAATCTATTGGTCCTATATCACATTTCTCAATTCCTCCCTGGATTTCTCTCAAATTTGTACGGTTTAATTTTTTAAGATTTTTCAACATAATATTATTAGTTTAGTTTGAATCTCAAATATAAACAATGAAATTATTCAAAACTCAACATTAACCTATCATTAACATTAATTATATATTTTTCACAAAAACACAGTCAACGAATCCCATTTTTATTTTACATTTGATATAAAATCATCAATCATGAAAATAGTAAAATTTATCTTATGCTTACTTTTCGGGCTTATGTTTATTAATGCCGGGCTAAACAAGTTTTTTAACTATATGCCCATGGAAAAACCTACTCCTGAACAAATGAAACTTTTCGCTGCTTTTGGAGAAATCAGCTGGCTGATGCCTTTAGTGGGGATTGTAGAGGTCATTGGCGGGTTATTATTTATTTTCCCAAAAACAAGAGCGTTGGGTGCAATTGTTATTTTACCTGTCATGGTAGGAATTGTTACCCATGTTTTCACAATGGATAAATCTCCTATGGGAATGGGTATCGCCGGGGTGATGTTCCTGATCAACCTTTGGATGATTATTGACAACAAGGAAAAATATAAACACTTAGTTTCATAAGGTAGCAGGTAATAGATTGCAGGTAATAGGTTGCAGCGCCAGTAAACTTCAGATGAAGTCTATTGTTGCTTTTCACTACCTGTAACCTATTATCTGCTACCTGCTACCTACTTTCTACACAAAAGCACTGAAACCTGTAATCGATCGTCCCACGATGAGCGAGTTGATTTCTTTTGTTCCTTCGTAAGAATAAATGGCTTCTGCATCGGCAACAAATCTTGCAACATCATACTCGAGCAGAATTCCGTTCCCGCCCATCACTTCCCTTGCTCTGGAAACAATGTCTCTTGTTCTGAGGGTACAGAAAACTTTAGCTAAAGAAGCGTGTTCATCTTTTAAAATTCCTTCATCCTGCATTTCAGACAGTCTGAAAACCATCGTCTGCATAGCGGTAAGATTAGACAACATTTCAACCAGATGTCCCTGAATCATTTGGAATGAGGCAATGGGTCTTCCAAACTGTTCTCTTTTTCGGGTATAATCCAAAGCACTTTCATATGCTCCGCGTGCACAACCTGTGGCCATCCATGCTACTCCAGCTCTTGTCATTCTCAGTACTTTTCCTGTATCTTTAAAGGAATTGGCATTCTGTAAACGGTTTTCTTCGGTTACAAGACAGTCTTTTAACGTAATCAATCCGTTCTGAACAATCCTTAAAGCCATTTTTCCCTTGATCTTTTCTACAGAATATCCCGGATTATCTTTTTCTACAATAAATCCTTTCACCTCTCCGCTATCCAGATCCCTTGCCCAGATAATAATCAGATCAGCGAAAGTAGCATTCCCGATCCATTTTTTCTGACCATTAAGAACCCAGCCTTCCGGTGTCTTTTTACAGGTTACGGTAAGCCCTCCCGCTGCTCCGGATCCAACTTCCGGCTCTGTAAGTCCAAAGGCTCCTATTTTTTCAAATTTCTGCATCTGCGGAAGCCATTTCTGCTTTTGCTCTTCAGAACCACAGATATAAATAGAACCCATTGCCAACCCTGATTGTACCCCGAAAAAAGTGGCAATAGAAGCATCTACTCTTGCCATTTCCATAGCAATGACACCTTCCATCAGGAAAGGCATTCCCGGACAGCCATACCCTTCATAAGTAACGCCACAAATATTGAGTTTCTGGAATTTCGGGATCAATTCAAAAGGAAATTCATCTCTGAGCCAGTAGTGATTCACCAGAGGTTTTACTTCCTTTTCCATGAAAGCCCTTACTTTAAGCTGAATTTCACGCTGTTCCGGAGTAAGCGTATGGTAGATATCATAAAAATCTCCGTCAATGGGTGGAAGTTCTTTCTTTTTCTTTTCGGGATCAAGCATTTTCATAAGCCCGGAAAGCTGCTTATCATCCAGTTTTGAGAAATTCTGCATCAGTTTTGGCAGATCTACCTTTTGAGAAATGGTGCTCAACTGATCGAAATCTATGGATCTAAATAATTCTATTGCGTTTCTGATTTTGGAAAAAGTATTTGACATAGTGATAGATTGTAGTTTTGGTTTGTAAAAGATAAGCAAAAATTGCTCCGAAAGCAATGACTGAGGTTCAAGTATGTTTTACAAAACACTCAAATTCAACTTATTAAAACCGAAAATTCCGTTTACAAACTTTTTACTTTTGATTTTCAAGCGTTACAAAAGATCCTGCCTGAACTTTGACTCAAGGAAAACATTAAAAATCAACGCTATGAAAACTACTTACATTAAACTATCTCTATCCGCTGTTCTTTTATTAGGAATTTATTCATGTAAAAAAGGTGAAGTTTCTGAAACAGAGCTTAATGCTTATGCTACTACAGATTCAGCTGCTGCAGTTGTTTCAGACAGTATTTCATCTGTAGCCAATATGAAAGTAAAAGACAAGCAATTTATCAAGACTGCAGATGTCAATATGGAGGTAAAAGATGTGTATAATACAACTATTGCCATTGAAAAATCAGTACAAGAGCTTGGAGGATTTGTCACCAACAGTAATCTTCAAAGTAACGTTATTTCTGAAAACACTTACAATACGTCCAATGAAGAGGCTATGCTGGTCAAAAAATACCAGACGGAGAATAGAATGCAGGTACGTATTCCTACGGAAAAGCTTGGTGAACTATTAACAGCTATCAATACAAACAAATTATTTCTGAATTCGAGATCGATCAATGCAGAAGATGTAACAGCCAACATCAAGTATTCTGAACTGGAAGGAAAAAGAAATCAAAAAACTTCTGAGAACATCAGTAAGTTGAAAACAAATAAAGATAAAGTAACCCTTGATGACGAAAATATGTCTGAAGGAAATCTTCAAAAGCTCTCCAGCATGAATATGACAGATGATCTGAAATACAGCACGATTGACATTTACATCAAAGAACCTCAATTGCGCATTGCAGAAATTGCTGTCACCAACACTACAAGTATTGATAATAAGTATAAATACAATTTCATCTATGACGCAAAAGACGGATTTGTGTACGGATTCTACCTGATTCAGAGAATTATCGTTGCTCTTATCAATGTATGGCCTCTTGTATTAATTGCTGCTGCAATCCTCTATTTTTTAAGAAGAAGAAAAATTTCAAAACCTGAGTATTCAAAAAACCAGGAATAAAAAATCATCCTAACCAATTGGTTATCATCATAATTTTAGATTTTACAGCCTCCTGTTTTCAGGAGGTTTTTACTTTTTTTGAAAAAAAACTGTAACGATTGTAATGCCTGCTTTACCTACTGTTTAAAAGAACAGAAAATCAAAAAAAATTAATACTATGGAAAACTTAATAAAACTTGGAGTTGCAGTGTTACTATCACTGAATTCAATTACAGCAAATGCCCAAAATAAAAGTGATGAAAAAGAAAACAGCCTGCTTTGGGAAGTATCCGGAAACGGACTGGCCAGGCCTTCTTACATTACCGGAACTTTTCATATCTTATGCAGTAAAGATTTTGAAATAAAACCGAAAGTTTGGAATGCACTCAACAAGTCAGAAAGCTTTGTAATGGAAATCAATTATACAGATCAAAGTGAAATGGCTTCAATCCAAAAAATGATGGCTGCTGATAAAAAGATATCTGAACAGCTAACAGCCAGTGAAGCCAAAGATTTAGATAAAACATTAGCCAATTATGGAACCTCGCTGAAAAACATTGATTCCCATAGCTCAACAGCACTATATTCCCTCGTTGCCACAAAAGCAATCCCTTGCCCTCAGAATGAAGTGAAAATGTATGAAATAGAACTGCTGAAAACGGCCTTGCAGAATAAAAAAAGTGTAAGCGGTCTGGAGAAAGTTGACGATCAGACCAATGCAATAAGCCAGGCATATGATCTGAAAGAAACAATTTCACAATTAAAATTAGGTGATGAATATGCAGTTGCAGCCAAACAAATGACAGAAGCATTTAAAAATGAAAACCTTAAAGAGTTGGATTTGCTAATCAAAAATCCAAAATTCATGAACAATAAACAGGAAAAGCTCGTTCTTACCGACAGGAATAAAAAATGGGTAGAAAAAATGCCGGAAATGATGAAAAATCAGAGCTCTTTCTTTGCCGTAGGAAGTGGACACCTTTGGGGAGAAAACGGACTCATCAATCTCCTGAGAGCAAAAGGTTACACTGTAAAACCTGTATCGAGTTTATAACACTAACCCAACCATGAAACTATTGTGAGTAATCCAACTGAAACTGCTTTTTTAAAGCTCGTCAACCAGCACAAGGGCATTTTATACAAAGCCTCACGGATCTATGCAGATTCTGTAGAGGACCGGGAAGACCTGCAGCAGGAGATTCTCATCCAGCTTTGGAAATCTTATCAGAATTTCAAAGGAAACAGTGAGTTCTCCACCTGGATGTATCGGGTTGCAATCAATACTGCCATTACCTATTTAAAAAAGGAAAAGCAGAGATCTAATAACCATACGGATGCTCCTTCTCATTTTGAAGTGCAGCAGGAGGATTACAACCCTGCAAAGGACAGGCAGCTGGAAATTTTCTACAGTGCCGTCCAGGAGCTGAACTCTCTGGAAAAAGCCGTCATATTTTATTTCATGGAAGGAATGTCACACAAAGAAATAGGAAACAATTTAGGTCTCAGTGAAGGCAATGCTCGTGTGAAACTCAACAGAACAAAAGAAAAAATACAGCAAATCATAAAAAAATCAGGTTATGAATTTTGATCAATTAAAAGAACAGTGGAATAAAGAAGACAGTGATGTCCATATCCCTGATACAATACAGCAATTAAAGGAAAGCAAACATCCTATAGAAAAGATTCAGAAAAATATGAAGAAAGAATTTCCTATGCAGATTATTGCTATTATTCTCATGGCTTTTTTTCCACTTCAGTTTAAATTTCCATCTTCACAATACATTATTTATTATGTATCCTATATCGTGATGGTCGTTATATCTTCGTATTATCTGTTTGGGTTTTATAAATTCTACAAACAGACAGAACTTTATACAGGAAATACCAAAAACAGCCTTTGGAAAATATACCATGAGCTTCGCCTGAATATGGAACGATACCAGTCTTTCGGATTTTTATTACTTCCTCATTTACTTATAACTATTGGACTGGTTATCTACAATACGATGAAAGAGCAAGGAAAGTCTTTACCAGAGCTTTCTGCTTCTCACCAACAGGGATTAATCATTGCGGTACTGATAGGAACATTAGGGTTTATAACCAGCATTGTTCTATGGACAAAATACATCTATGGAGGCAGCGCAAAACAATTGGAAAACATTCTCAATGAAATGGATGAATAATATCCTGAAAACTATCGCAAAAACACATTTTATACAACCTCAGACCTATTCTGAGGTTGTGTTTTTTTTAAAAAATCGTTATTTATCCTCTTCAAATTTATCAGAGGTTTTATTTTTCCGTAAATTTGCAAATCAGAAATAAATCATTATGGATTATGACCTATTCTCATCCGATACATGATCTTCTGAGCGATAAAAATTCTGTAATATGCTATCAAAAATAAATCCAACACAAACTAGCAGCTGGAAAGCACTTGATGAACACTTCGGTGGAAATGACTTTGATCTTAGAACTCTTTTCCAGTATAACCCGAACCGTTTTAATGAGTTTTCTCTACAAAAGGACAACTATCTTTTTGATTATTCTAAAAACCTGATTGATTCAAGAACAAAGGATCTTTTATTGCAATTGGCTGAAGAAAGCCAGTTAAAAGATGCTATTTCCAGAATGTTCTCGGGAGATAAAATCAATGAAACAGAAGGAAGAGCAGTGCTGCACACGGCATTAAGAGATTTCTCAGACCGTGAAATTATTGTGGACGGAGAAAATATCAAACCACAAATCAAAAGAGTTCTTGAGCACATGAAATCTTTTTCTGAAAAAATTATTTCAGGAGAGCATAAAGGTTTCAGCGGAAAAGAGATTACAGACGTAGTCAATATCGGAATCGGAGGATCAGACTTAGGTCCTGTAATGGTTTGTTCAGCTTTAAAGCATTTTAAAACAAGATTAAACGCCCACTTTGTTTCCAACGTGGACGGAAATCATATTGCAGAAGTAGTTAAAGATTTAAATCCTGAAACCACTTTATTCATCATTGCTTCCAAGACTTTTACGACTCAGGAAACAATGACGAATGCAAATTCAGCAAAAGACTGGTTCCTGAAAGCTGGAAAACAGGAAGATGTAGCAAAACATTTCGTTGCTTTATCTACTAATATTGAAGAAGTTAAGAAGTTCGGAATCGCAGAAGAAAATATTTTTGAGTTCTGGGACTGGGTAGGTGGAAGATATTCTCTTTGGAGTGCTATCGGACTAAGTATTGTACTTTCTGTAGGATATGAAAACTTTGAGCAGCTTTTAAGAGGTGCTTTTGATACAGACCAACACTTCCAGACTGCAGACTTTTCTGAAAATGTTCCTGTATTAATGGGACTTTTGGGAATCTGGTATCGTAATTTCTATGCAGCAACTACTTATGCTATCTTACCTTATTCTCAATATCTGGACAGATTTGCAGCGTATCTTCAGCAGGGAGATATGGAAAGTAACGGAAAATGTGTAGACAGAAACGGTGAATTCGTAGAATATGAAACCGGACCTATCATCTGGGGAGAGCCGGGCACAAATGGTCAGCACGCATTTTATCAGCTAATCCATCAGGGAACAGAATTAATTCCGGCAGACTTTATTGCGTATGCAAAAAGCCCAAACAAAGTTTCGGATCATCAGGATAAATTATTAGCGAACTTTTTCGCTCAGACTGAAGCACTTGCCTTCGGAAAACTGGAAGAAGAAGTAGAAGAAGAATTGAGAAATGCAGGCAAATCTGATGAAGAAATAGACAGACTGATCAATTTCAAAGTCTTCCATGGAAATACTCCAACTAACTCAATACTATTCAACGAATTAACCCCTTTTTCACTAGGTCAGCTGATTGCTCTGTATGAACACAAAATTTTTGTTCAGGGTGTAATCTGGAATATTTTCAGCTTTGACCAGTTTGGAGTGGAATTAGGAAAAGTATTAGCCAATAAAATCCTTCCTGAGCTTGAGAACAATGAAGCAATAAGTTCTCATGATAGTTCTACCAACGGATTGATCAATTACTATAAGGAAAACAAATAGTAAATAAAAAGAAAGTAAAAGTAAATCTATAAAGTAAAAAAGTAAAAATGGCAGAAATTCTTGACGGACTTAAAGTATCCAAGGAAATTAAAGCAGAGATCAAGGTTGAAGTAGAAAAGATTCTCGCAAGCAAAAGAAGAGCTCCACACTTGGTGGCTATTCTTGTAGGAAATAATGGAGCTAGCAAGGCCTATGTAAACTCTAAAGTGAAAGACTGTGAGGAAGTAGGATTTCAATCCAGCTTAATCAAATTTCCAAGTACAGTTTCTGAATCTGAATTATTGGAAAAAATTGACGAGCTTAATAAATCTAAAGCAGTAGACGGATTTATCGTTCAGCTGCCTTTACCAGATCAGATTGACCAGGAAAAAATCATCAATGCTATTGACCCAAGAAAAGATGTGGATGGTTTCCACCCTGAAAACTTCGGAAAAATGGCTCTTGAAATGGATACTTTCTTACCGGCAACTCCTTTCGGAATTTTAACATTATTGGAAAGATATAATATTGAAACGAAAGGAAAAGACTGTGTAATTATCGGAAGAAGTAAAATTGTAGGAAGACCAATGAGTATTTTGATGGGAAGAAAAGATTTCCCTGGAAATTCCACTGTTACCCTTACACACTCATATACGAAAGACATCGAAGAGTATACAAGAAAAGCAGACATCGTTATTACTGCTTTGGGAGATCCACATTTCTTAAAAGGAGATATGATTAAAGAAGGAGCTGTAATCGTGGACGTAGGTATTACAAGAGTAGACAATGATTCTCCAAAAGGATATTACCTTGCAGGTGATGTAGATTTTGATAGTTGTGCTGCAAAAGCAAGCTGGATCACTCCGGTACCTGGAGGAGTAGGCCCAATGACAAGAGCGATGTTGATGAAAAACACCATCATTGCTTATAAAACTTCGGTCTATAACGACTAATTTTAAAATGAATAAAGAAGAAGATATTTTATTAAAAGAAGGTAAAATGCTCCCTGTGATGGAGCATTTTTACACTTTACAGGGAGAAGGTGCACACACCGGAAAAGCCGCATACTTTATCAGGCTGGGAGGCTGTGATGTAGGGTGTCACTGGTGTGATGTAAAAGAAAGCTGGGATCCGGAACTTCATCCCCTGATGAATGCAGAGGAAATTGCAGAAACTGCTGCTAAACACTGTAAAACAATAGTGTTGACTGGCGGTGAACCTTTAATGTGGAATTTAGATATTCTGACATCCAAACTAAAAGAACTAGGGTGTACTGTACATATCGAAACTTCCGGAGCTTATCCTATGAGCGGTCAACTGGACTGGATTACCCTTTCACCAAAGAAAACAGGGCTTCCTAAAGAAGAGATTTATCAAAAGGCCAATGAGCTTAAAGTCATTATTTTCAACCAGCATGATTTTACATTTGCTCAGGAACAGGCTGCAAAAGTTTCTGAAAACTGTAAGCTTTATCTTCAGAGTGAATGGAGCAAAAGAGATGATATGTATCCTAAGATTACAGATTTCATTCTGGAAAACCCTGAATGGCAGGCTTCTGTTCAGACGCACAAATATCTGAATATCCCGTAAAAAAGTGTAAATTAGCCGGGCTTATTCGCTATAATACCGATAGATGCAGAGAATTCGATACTCTAGATACCTGAAATCAATCATTATGTTGCTTGACCTCATGGTTATTGCATCTATCTTCATATTCTTTTTTATAAGCAGAAACGAAAGTTTAAAATACAATAAAGAAACCTGGTATCAGAATAGTTTTTCTCTGGTTCTGTTGTTTTTGTTCTGGGTACTATTAAGTGGTAGGACAAAAATATACAATATTCCGAGGAATCTTACTTATACCCTGTTCCTTGAACGCCTCTTAATCCATTTCCTCTTTTTTATACTGGGAGTACTGCTTATAGGAAAGGTAAGTAATAATGTATTTTTCAATTCGGATATTTACTGGCTTTCACTTTATCTCTTTATTGCCATTTTCCTGGCGAAATCATTAGTCTATTTCGCGATCAAGTACTTGCGATCTCTTGGAGCTAACTACAGAAATGTAATGTTTTTGGGAGACAGCCACTCTACAGAGATTCTTAAGAATATCTTTACAGAACGTAAAGATTATGGATACAGAATATTTGAATACGAGTATTCTGAGGTTAACATCAATGAACTGGTTTCTTTCTGGAAAAAGAACGGAATTCATACCTTGTTTTTATCTATGGAAAATTCTTATGATGAAACCATGGAAAATGAAATTTTCAGATTGGCTGAGGATAATAAGATTCATATTTCATTGATTCCAAGCATTACACAAAGTGATTTTTTCCTTTATGATCTTGGATATATACAAACCCAGCCGGTACTTAATCAGGCCAGATATCCGTTAGATTATTATTCTAATTTCCTGATGAAAAGGACATTAGATATTTTCTTTTCTGCTATTATATTGGTTTTCATTTGCTCATGGGTATTTCCAATTATTGCAATTTTAATCAAAACAACTTCTAAAGGTCCAGTATTTTTTATTCAGAAGAGATACGGTTTTCATGAGGAGGTTTTTAATTGTATTAAATTCAGAACAATGGTTGTCAATGATGAATCTACAACCAAAACCACCTCTGTAAATGATTCCAGAATTACCAGAGTGGGTAAATTTTTAAGGAAAACCAGTCTTGATGAACTTCCCCAATTCATTAATGTATTGAGAGGAGAAATGTCTGTAGTAGGTCCGCGCCCACATATGTTGGCTGTTGACAATTATTACAAACCCAAAATCGGAAGATATAGTCTGAGAAGTATGGTTAATCCGGGTATTACCGGATTAGCACAAGTAAATGGACTGCGTGGTGACTTCGGAGATGTAGAAGTAGAAATGAAAAAAAGAGTTCTGGCAGATGCATTCTATGTAAGAAACTGGAGTTTCGTACTCGATGTGGTTATTATTTTAAAAACCGTTTTATTGGTGATTGGAGGAGATAAAAACGCAAAATAAAGAGCGGAATAACATAAATATTGAAATAATTTTAACACAAAACCAAGCTTCGGTCTTATTCTTGACTGTAGTCCAATTAAATAAAAAAGTCTAATTTAGCAGTATGTTAAAAAAGTTTTTCACAGCGATAGGGGAATACATTATCCTCTTGGGAAAGTCCCTGCAGAAACCTCAGAAAATGAGAGTGTTCTGGAAGCTGTTCATGAGAGAAATTAATGATTTGGGAGTAAATTCTTTCGGGCTTGTCATCTTCACATCCATCTTCGTGGGAGCTGTAGTTGCTATTCAGATGTTCAATAACTTTGATGCTTCTTCCTTTCCTATTCCGCCATCATTTGTAGGATATGCTACAAAAGCGGTATTGGTATTGGAATTCGCACCTACCATTATCAGCCTTATTCTGGCGGGTAAGGTAGGATCATATATTGCTTCCAGTATCGGAACAATGAGGGTTTCAGAACAGATTGATGCCTTGGATATTATGGGAGTAAACTCACCCAATTTCCTGATATTTCCTAAAATCATTGCCTGTATGCTGTTTAATCCTCTCCTTATTGCCATCAGTATTGTATTTGGTATTGGTGGAGGTTATATTGCCGGGATTCTAACAGGAAACTGGACAGAGAACGATTATATTGTTGGTATTCAAATGTATATGCCAAATTTATTCATTTACTATGCATTTACCAAAACAATCGTTTTTGCTTTTATCATTGCAACAGTACCTTCTTATTTCGGATACAATGTAAAAGGAGGATCTTTGGAAGTAGGTAGAGCCAGTACACAGGCCGTAGTATGGACAATGGTGTTCATTATTATCTCTGAATTAATTTTAACCCAATTAATATTAAGCTGATGATTGAGGTAAAAGATCTTAAGAAAAGTTTTGATGATGTTGAAGTGCTTAAGGGAATTTCAACTTCATTTGATAAAGGAAAAGTAAACTTAATCATTGGGCAGAGTGGTTCCGGAAAAACCGTTTTTCTAAAAAGTTTATTGAATGTTTATATGCCTTCATCAGGAGAAATTCTGTTTGACGGAAAAGATATCAATACCATGACCAGAGATGAAAAACAGCATCTCCGTTCAGAAATCGGAACCGTTTTCCAGGGAAGTGCCTTATTTGACTCTCTAACAGTGGAAGAAAATATCATGTTCCCTCTTGACATGTTTACCAATCTTACCTACAGAGAAAAAAAGAAAAGAGTTTTTGAAGTAATAGGAAGAGTACATCTTGATAAAGCAGAAAAAAAATATCCTTCCGAAATTTCAGGAGGTATGCAGAAAAGGGTGGCTATTGCAAGAGCTATTGTCAACAATCCTAAGTATCTGTTTTGTGATGAGCCCAATTCCGGGCTGGATCCCTATACCTCCAAGATTATTGATGATCTTCTTTACGAAATCACAAAAGAATATAATACTACCACCATCATCAATACCCATGATATGAACTCTGTAATGACGATTGGCGAGAAAATTGTATACCTAAGATTGGGAATTAAAGAATGGGAAGGTAACAAAGACATTCTGATCACTGCAGGCAATAAAAATCTGATTGACTTCGTTTATTCTTCAGAACTGTTTAAAGAGCTGAGAGAATATTTACTTGAGAATAATAAAACGATTGAAACGACAAATACAAAAATAGACGATAATGAAAAAGGTACTTAGTATAGCGTTATTAGGGTTTTCAATGTGGGCTTCTGCACAGATTTCACTGGCAGGTAAAGCCAACTTAATTTTTCCAACAGGCTCACCTTCATGGTCCAATATTAAAGGAACAGTGAATGATGCTATTGCAGGAACAGGTAAAAATAATGTAGGTTTCAATGTTGGACTTTCATTAAAAGTGGGGCTTCCTACTTCATTGTTTGTAATGCCGGAAATTTATTATACTCATTTTAAAAATGAGTTTACCACAGAGAACACTACTTTTGACGTAAAAAGCAACCGTATTGATGTTCCGGTTCTTTTAGGATATAATCTTTTAGGGAATATGCTTGGAGTTTTTGTAGGACCTGTAGGAAGTTTTAACTTAAACAAAGACAATACTTACAACGATTTCAAAGAAAATGCTAAAAATGACTTTACCGTAGGATATCAGTTTGGTGCACAGCTTGAAATTAAAAAGCTTATTGTAAATGCAAGATATGAAGGTGCTTTCAGCAAAGACGAAAGAAACTTCATCAACAAAGTTTCTGGTTCAGAAATCAGATATGATAACAGACCTAACTTGTTTATGGTAGGTTTAGGATATAAATTCTAATGAATTATCGAAAATAACAACTTTAAACCCTCAAATTTAAATTTGAGGGTTTTTATTTTGATTTTCAAGCTCAGCCTGACGTTTTGCAATTTCTGCAGCCTGTTTTTCAAGATCTTCTTTGTCTTTTTGTAACTGCTTGAATTCTTTTTTCTTCTGTTCCGCTTTTATAGCGCTTCCTTTACTTACATATCCTACCATTCCTCCAATGATAAGCCCGATCCCGATTCCTGCCATAATTCCCATAATGTGAGAAATTTTTATTTGTTCTACGGCAAAATCGGTTGTTAAATAGAAAAGTAATGCAGAAACAGCCAAAAGTATAAGTCCGGTAATTGATAAACTCTTCATAATATTGTGTTTAGGTGATTACATAAAAAAGCCTTACCAAATTTACTAAAAATTTAATAAGGCAATATTCAAGATTAAAATTCTAATTATATTTTTCCTCCCGCAGCCTTATAGTATTCCAAAGCTTTTGGAAGATCTTTGTTGATATCTGAAATTCTTGTTTCCGGATTCGGGTGGGTAGATAAGAACTCAGGTTGTCTTGCTCCTGTAGATGCGGCTTCCATTCTGTTCCAGAAAGGGATGGCTGCTCTTGGATCATATCCTGCCATAGACATCAGGTAAAGTCCCATTTCATCTGCCTCAGATTCCTGACCTCTTCCGTATTTCAATAAAGCAACCTGTGAACCGATAGGGTAAACCTTCTGGAAAACACTTGCCCATTGTGAATTTGAGATTGTTCCTCCCAGGATTGCCCCTCCATACTGAGCTACCATTGCCTGAGAAATTCTTTCGTTTCCGTGGCCTGCCAATGCATGGGAAACTTCATGTCCCATTACTACTGCAAGTCCGTTATCGTCTTTTGTTACCGGTAATATTCCGGTATAGACAGCTACTTTTCCACCAGGCATACACCAGGCGTTCAGCTCATTGCTCTGCAAAAGATTAAATTCCCAGCTGTAACTTGCAAGATCTGCTGATCTTCCAATACTCTGATAATATCTTTCTGCTGCATTTTTAATTCTGTTTCCTACATTTACCACTCTCTTTGCATCTGCTGTACCGGTAATCACTTTACCTTTAGACAATGTCGTTCTATATTCCTGGGAAGACATTGTTAAAATTTCCGAATTGT
The DNA here is from genome assembly GCF_002025665.1 of Chryseobacterium indologenes. Lineage (GTDB taxonomy): Bacteria > Bacteroidota > Bacteroidia > Flavobacteriales > Weeksellaceae > Chryseobacterium > Chryseobacterium metallicongregator. Next base: position 4,878,689 of record NZ_CP018786.1, read on the forward strand.
TGGCCAGCTGTAAAGAAGACCTCCCCGTAATCGGGTTTGTAGTACAGGCAACAGCCGATAGAGCAATAGCCCCCATTCCAAATAGATGTGTAACTTTCATAGTTTGAGTGTTAATAATTCAACCTTAACAATTTTTATTCCAAAATATTTCAGAAAGAATATATTTGCATACATTTTGCTGTTTAAATTTAATAATTATATCATTATGAAAAAGTATATTTCTTTACTGATGATTTTTGGATTCCTGTTCTTATTTCAGAGCTGTGCTTCACAAGGTTCATTAGATCCGAAAACAGTGGACACTTTGGTGAATGCTCAGGAGTTTACGTTCTATGCACAAAGAGCCAATCCTACGAATTATGATGTTATCAATGTCATGAATTCAATGCCTAATACCACTGCAACAAGAATGTTGAATCTGAATGGAGAGTATACCATTGATGTCAGTAAAAATACACTGGATGTAGTGTTGCCTTATTTTGGAAGGATGTTCAATCCAACTTTTGGAAGTGCCAGTGATAACAGCTACCGATTTACTTCAAAAGATTTTACGGTAACTAAAACTCAGAATAAAAAAGGAACCTGGACTTTAAAGTTCAAACCTAAAGATGTAAGAAACGTAGACGAAGTTAATATTGAAGTATTTAAAAACGGTAAAGCTTTTGTTTCTATGAGAAGTAGTGACAGACAGCCTATTACTTATGATGGATACATTTCTAAAACTGAGGTAAAACAGGAAAAAGAGAAACTTTAATCCCTGTTTTCGTTCGATAAAAATTTTTCAACAAATAATTTTGCTTCAGTACTTGGATTGGAAACCATGGCTGAAGCATTTTTTTTGTGCATATGATAAGCTTCTTCTACAGTATTGCTCTTTTTCATCAGGGACAGAATATATTCCTGAACCCAATATTCAAATCGTTTTTCAGCCTGCTGAACACGAATTTCTTCAAACCGGCCGCTTTTCTTTTTCAGATCAATAAATTCGAATATTGCATCATAAACTTCCTGTAATCCTTGATTATGAAGCGCAGAACCTAGTAAAACAGGAATCTTCCATCCTTTTTCTTTAGGTGGAATAAAGTCTAGAGCTCTTTTTAATTCAAGCCTTGTATTTTTCGCTTTCTGAAGATTGTCCTGGTCTACTTTATTGATGAAAATAAGGTCTACCATTTCCATGATACCTCTTTTTATGCCCTGAAGCTCGTCTCCTCCCCCAATGATTTTAAGGAATAAAAAAACATCAGTAATATCAGCCACCAGAACTTCTGATTGCCCTACTCCTACGGTTTCTATTAAAATATAGTCATAGCCTGCAGCTTCGCAGATCATCATGGTTTCAAAAGTTGTATTGGCTACTCCTCCCAGAAATCCTGAGCTGGGAGAAGGACGAATGAATGCATTTTCTTCTTTAGCCAGTTCCTCCATTCTGGTTTTATCCCCCAAAATACTTCCTTTGTTGATAGCCGAGCTTGGGTCAATAGCCAAAACGGCAACTTTTTTCCCCTGAGCAATAACCAGGCGGCCAAAGTTTTCTATAAAAGTGGACTTACCTGCTCCGGGAACACCCGTTACTCCTACCCTTACAGAGTTTCCGGTAAGAGGCATAATTTTCTTCAACAATTCTTCTGCCTGTACTCTGTGCTCTGCTTTCTTACTTTCAACCAATGTAATAGCTTTCGCAATCAGGCGTTTGTTTCCTGACTGTATTCCCTCTATTAGTTCTTCTGTAGAAAATTTCATTAATTCAAAATTAATAATTAAAATGGGAATGGTCAATACCCGGATCATAATGATCACACAAAAGAAACAAATTGTCTTTATTTCAAATTATCAATTTTTCATGAATTTAGTTTTTATTTCTTCTAAATTAAAACTAGAACAGCCTGTATCAACGGCTTAAGGAATTTATTACATTTGTTATATATCAAAAGAAGGAACATGAAAAAACTCATCGTTGCGGCTTCGTTTACTGCTATTTTGCTGGTTTCCTGTACGCCGAAAGCTGCTACATCCACTGCTACTGCAGGAACTTCAACATCTACTGCAGAACAGATTGCTCAGGGAAAAACTATTTTTGAAAACTCTTGCGGAAGATGTCACAAATTACCAGATCCTGCTTCACACAATCCTGTACAATGGGTGGGAATTATGAATTCTATGGCTCCAAAAGCAAAACTGACGGATGAGCAGCATCAATGGGTTTATGATTATATTGTTTCTGTAAAGAAGTAATCATCAAATAAAAATAGGATATGAAAAAATTCATTTTAACGGGTATTGCAGCATCAGCATTTCTGGTATCCTGCGGGCCTAAAAGTGTGGCCGTTACAGGGCCAAAGTATACCTCATCTGAGCAGTTGGCACAAGGAAAAACCATTTTTGAAAATTCCTGTGCAAAATGCCATAAGCTTCCAGAGCCAACCAAGCATGACAACCAGGGATGGATCAATACCTTAAGCAGAATGGCTCCAAAGGCCAAACTTACTGATGACCAGCATCAAATGGTGTATGATTATCTGATCTCTGTCAATAAAAAATAAGCTTTCTAATGAAAGCTTATTTTTTTAATTCAAATACGGTCAAACAGATTATTCTGCCTTTTTTACGGTTCTTGTCCTGGTTACTTTTCCTTTAACCAGTTTCTCTCTGTCTTCAATAATTTCGAGTGCTGCACGATTGTAAGCAAATTTTTTAGCTTCTTTAAGCGTTGTCAAAGCTTGTTTGTATTCAAATTTTCTTTCCTGTAAAAGAGACAAACAGTTCAGAATTTCAGATTTATCAATTCCTTTTAGTTTCAGAGAGAACTCAATTAATTTTTCTGCTTCTTTGTAATCTTCATTACTCAATAGACATTCAATATAATATCTGGGAGTATTGATATTTCCGATATTACTCTGCATGGCTTCATCAAAGTATTTCTTGGCTGTTTCATAATCCTTCAATTCTTCTGAATATACTCTTCCCATGAGACAAAGACTGTCCGCATCTTCCGGTTCGTAAGATAAAGCATAATTCAGCGCATCCATACATTCAGAAAGATTGAATGGAAAGTAGTCTAATGCTTCAAAATAATATTTACTTTTAGTTAAGGTCATTTCTGTAATTTTTTAATTCATTTTTCAAGGCATTCCTTTGTTTTTTGAATGTCTTGTCTTCGTAATTCTTTTTAAAATCTGTCCCTGAGAATGTACGAACCGGATTTCCGCGTTCTACCTGCATCTGCATAGACCAGGTTGCTTTCAGTTTTCTTTCCAGTTGTTGGATATAAACCGCCATTACCTTTTCTTTGAGCCTGATAATGGATAGTTTTTTATTTTCCAGCTGTGAACGGGAATCCTGTACAAAAACAGTTTCGTTGGTAAGAATATGAGTGGCACGTACAGCAGTATTCACCTTGTTTACGTTTTGCCCTCCACTTCCCTGACTTCTCGCAGTCTGAAACCGGATGTCTTTTTCATGAAAGTCAATCATTTTGACATTTTCCAATTCGAAGATTCCGATAAACCAATTACTTCTTTTATGGAGCTTCCTGAATGTACTTTTTCCTATCCAGCAAACGCTTCCAAGCCAGCTTTTTAAAAACAAACTTAGATCTTTTCCTTTCAAAAGCAGAGTTACTGATTTTAGTGTCAGGTTCTCATCTCCATTTTCCCGATGAATAATTTCGTATTCTATTGTATTGTGTTTTGCCTCTTCAAGAAAGGTCTTCAGAACCTTGGCTACTACCCACTGGCATTCTAAAGGACCTCTTCCCGAAGTGATCTGTATTAATTTTTCCATTTTTTATGTTGGCATTTTGCTTAATAGAGGGTTTCCTACCGGATTTATTCCCTTTTGTAATAGTTCTTTTGCGGCCATCACTGCCCAGCATTTGTCACTGGAGTGAATATTTTTGTAAAAAGAAAGTAAAATATCAGGCCTCACAACGGTAAATCCATTGGTTTCCAATATCTCTAGATCATCTCTTTCAAAGAAGTCTATGGTAATTCTGTAGAATTTGTCATTTTCAAGCTTAACCGATTTTTCGTACCTGCGAAAGTTTTCTTCACTCGGCAGATGGTCATATCGGGTCCAGACTTTCTGGAATCCTTCCTGCTGAAGAATGATCACAACTTGTGCTACATTTTCTTTTTTTACAAAAACATCAATATCCTTATGATCATGAGCGTGTTTGTATTCTGTATGCCCTCTTTCAGACATAAAATGCCATGCCCAACCTCCTGATATAATGATTTTATCTTTTAATTTATCTAAAATTTCGAGCCCGAACCGGATTCTGAATTCAGGCCAGACTTCACCGTATCTTTTTATGTTATGTGGTGCTCCCATTTCTTTGTTTTTAAATATTTCCTGATTAAACCTTACAGGTTTTTGAAACCTGTAAGGTTATAAAATATTAGGCTAATTACTTATCCATTCTCACAATTCTCGGCTGGAATGTTCCCAGGATATCTACCAATTCACTCTGTGCATTCATCACTTCATTGATGTCTTTGTAGGCCATTGGTGCTTCTTCCGCATTCCCGCCCATTAATGTGACATTTTTTAGTTTCAGCTCTTTTTTGATATCATGCTGAGTGAAAAGACTTCTGCATTCTCCTCTTGAGTATGCTCTTCCGGCGCCATGAGATGCAGAATTCAGGGATTCCGGGTTTCCTTTTCCACGAACGATAAATCCTTTCGCTGTCATGGATCCGGGTATCATCCCCAATTCATTCTCATTGGCAGGTGTAGCGCCTTTTCGGTGAACAATCACTTCTTTTCCGTTATGAATTTCTTTCCACGCAAAATTGTGATGGTTTTCAATTCTCGCTTTTACTCTTCCACCGACTGCTTTTACAAGCCTTCTGTGAATATCATCGTGGCAGGCTGAAGCATAATCTCCGGCAAGGTTCATTGCAGTCCAGTATTCCAGTCCCAGATGAGTACTAAGGTCCAGCCATGCGAAGTTTTGGGCTTCTTTTGGTAACGGACACTGATCTGTCGCCATTCTTGAATAATATTGTGCGATTTCCGCTCCCAGACCTCTCGAGCCACTGTGAGAAAGTACTCCCAGATATTTTCCTTTTGGGAGGCCAATTTGTTTGTCCTCTTCAGTGATTTCCACTTCCCCGAATTCTACAAAGTGATTTCCTCCACCTGAGGATCCCATCTGTTTGATGGCTTTTCCCTTTAATCTTCTTAAGATCGGGATCATATCGAATGTATCTCTGTCAAAAATCTCATGATCTATGTGAGATTTATGAGTCTCATACATCCCGAATTTTGTATGTTCAGCAAGCGCTTTTTCATATTTATCTCTTGCCCCTTCAAGATATGAAACGGGTGTATCCAAAATACTAAGGCTCATTCTGCAGCCAATATCCATTCCTACTCCGTAAGGGATTACTGCATTTTCCACTGCCAGAACACCTCCTATGGGAAGTCCGTACCCGCTGTGGGCATCCGGCATTAATGCTCCCTGAGTAGAAACAGGCAGTTTCAAAGCTGTGTATAACTGATTTTTTGCCTCTTCTGAAATATTGTTTCCAAAAATCTGAAAGGAAGCACGCTGGGAATTCAGCATTCTTTTTTCGGTTTTTTTGGATGAAAGCAGGGTTTCTGCAATCTGTCCGAAAGTCAGATCTTTTTCAAATTCTTCCGGATTCAGCAGGATTTCCTTTAAAAGAGCTTTTACATGATGAATATTCTTCGTTGCAAAATTTCTTTTCATGACTTCCAATGCTACGTTTACGCTTTGGTTATTTGGATAGCCCAGTTTTAATATATCTTTTCCTTTTAGTTTTAAATTTCCCATTGTTTTTGTTTTAAATAACAGTTGGACTCATAAGTCCTCTAAGCTTTCTGCAATCTCTGTTGCAGACATTGTACAGGTAACATATTTCCTGCTTTTGATAAGTTTTCTTTGATACCTTTCTTTCCATGGATTCGACTTACATAGAATTGTCTTATTCATAATCCCTATTACCTTATACTGACCCAAATAGAAATCCAGCGCTGCATATTCTTTTTCCAGCTCCAAATCCAGGGGTTTGTAATGGGTAATCATATTGGGTTTTATCCTTAGAGCAAATCTCCATGGTTCAGTAAATTGGTAGTAGGTTCCGAATATCTTACGGACAGGGCAATAATCTTCTTTCTTTTCAAAGTATTGTCTTTCTCTGTCGGTAAGTTCCAATTTTGGATAATTCCAGGAAAAAGAAGTAATATACCTGAGCTTCTGTTCTCTTTCTACATATATCTTTCTTCCGAACTTTCTTTTCTTTTTTAGAAATTTTCGGTTGTCAGAATACATATAGGTATTTATCTTCTTTAAAATTCCTTCGAAAAAATCTCCATCTTTGGATTCTTTTACATCATTTCTTACAACAAAGAATCTTACAAATCCTTTTTGATAAGGTTTATCCAATGGTATCAACGGAAGATTTTTTCTTATTTTCCAGAGTGCTCTACTACGTTTGTATTTTGTTCTTATCTGCTTTTCTACATCTTTTCTAATTGTTCTTTTTCTGCTTCTCACGCTTCTCAGGCGGGAAAACAGGAGGTTATCATTTTCCATTGTGAACAGAAGTCTGATGTGAGATACCGGAAACTCAATTGTTTTTTATCTCACACAACTTTTAATCAACTAAAATACTAGTTGAATGGATTAATAATAGACTCAATAGTTCTGAGGAATGTACCTCATCCTATTTTGCCTTTAATGACACTTAAAAAATTTCGGGGAAACCTGGGAGTTTGAAATATTGCGCAATAAAAAACCCGAAATCTCTACGACTTCGGGTTTTGATATTTCATTGTACTGTTATTCTAAGAATGTACCAAACCGCGAAGCCTTACCACCATAAGTGGCAATCCAACTGTAGAATTCTGATTAGTTCTGAACATTGCTTCGTTGTTTTTTATTGGTTAAACTTGATTTTCAGGTGCAAATATATACATTTTTCTGAAAATCAAAATATTTTTTTTCACTTAAGGTGAATAATACTGAGAAAAATGGCATCAATAACTTTTGTCATTCTCTTTGTATCGAGAGTTTCCAGCGTATCCGTGGGTTCGTGATAATTTTTATTTCTGAAGAAAGAAGTATCGGTGATCATGAGGGCAGGGATTTCGAAATTCCAATAGTTCAAGTGGTCTGAATAGTCTATTCCGGCAACGAATTTGGGAGCAGAAAACGTCTCTGTTTTGATCTGCTTTGAGCCTTTAAAATTTTTAATGAAGTTTTTTACAAATGGGCCTGCTCCAGTCATCTTTTTAGCCAACATAATAAAATTTCCTTGATCACCATATATCCAGGAAAGAATACCTATAGGAAAACTCTGAGAACCCTTTTCGTCTCGGAAATAACCTATCATTTCTACGCTTGCCATTCCATAGACATCAATTTTGTTGTCTTTTAAATATTTTGCATGAATATAGCTTCCCATATTTTCGGTTCTGAAATAAGGCGGCTCTTCCAGCGTGTAAGCAACCAAATCTACTCTGTACTTCAGCTTCTGTCCTTTCAACATTCTTGCGAGCTCCAAAAGGGCAGTAACTCCGGTGGCATTATCGTCTGCTCCCTGCTGATCTCCACAAACGTCGTAATGTGCTCCAATAATGATCCGTTTGGCATTTTCCGGACCAAAAGAAGTAATTACATTTTTATACACTTTACCGTCAACTTTATATTCCTGAAAAGTGGTATTGTCAACATAAGTAGCAAAGGTCTGATGAATATAATCTGCCACTGCATTTAGCTGATCAATATTTTTATGATTTCTAAACTGTGGAGTTTGGGTAAGTGCCATCAAATGTTTTTTAACAAGACTGGCATCCGCAATTACTGTGGAACTGGGTACTGATCTGTTTTTCTTTATTGAACCTAGCAAAAAAACTCCTGTAATAACAAATAAGCCTACGAAAAGAAACAGTTTTTTCCTCGTAGGCTTTATATTTTTAAAATTCACGGGTATATTTTTAACCTCTGTCCTGAAATTAAAACTTTTCTATTTATTTTTCTAAAAATCTTTCCAGAATTTCTACTGCGCATTTCGGAAGGTTGGTTCCAGGTCCGAAAATAAAGTCAGCACCGTTGGCATAAAGGAATTCATAATCCTGTTGCGGAATCACTCCTCCTACGACGATGGTAATATCGTCTGCTCCCAGTTTGGACAGTTCTTCCACCACCTGCGGAACTAATGTTTTGTGCCCTGCTGCCAATGAAGAAACACCTAAAATGTGAATATCATTTTCTACGGCTTGTTTAGCGACTTCTTCCGGTGTCTGGAATAGTGGTGCTACATCCACATCAAATCCCATATCGGCAAATGCTGTTGCTACTACTTTCGCACCTCTGTCGTGCCCATCCTGGCCCATTTTAGCGACCATTAGCCTTGGGCGGCGCCCTTCTTCTTCTTCAAATTTCTGAGTCAGATTAAGGGCTTTTTCAAAGTATTCGTTTTTACCGGCATTCATAGCGTATACTCCAGAGATTGTTTTAATATTTGCTTTATATCTTCCAAAGGTTTCTTCCATAGCATCACTCATTTCGCCAAGGGTTACTCTTCTTCTTGCAGCTTCGATACATAGAGCCAGAAGATTTCCTTTTCCCGTTTGAGCACTTTCGCGGATTTCATTCAGGATCTGTTCAACTCCTGCTGTATTTCTTTCCGCTTTGATCGTATTCAGTCTCTCTATCTGCTTTCTGCGAACTTCGGTATTATCAATGTCTAAGATTTCTATTTGATCCTGTTTTAATGAGGATTTGAATGAATTGACCCCGATAATGAATTCTTCTCCACTATCGATCTTAGCCTGTTTTTTTGCTGCGGCTTCTTCAATTCTCATTTTTGGAATTCCGGCTTCGATCGCTTTGGTCATTCCACCTTCCTGCTCTACCTCATCAATATACCTCATTGCTTCCTCAATCATTTGCTGAGTAAGGCTTTCTACAAGGTTACTTCCTCCCATCGGATCTACCACATCACATATTCCGCTTTCCTGCTGAAGGATGATCTGTGTATTTCTTGCAATTTTTGCTGAATAATCTGTAGGAAGGGCAATGGCTTCATCCAGTGCGTTTGTATGGAGAGACTGCGTTCCTCCTAATGCTGAAGACAGCGCTTCTATTGCTGTTCTTGTGATATTATTGAAAGGTTCCTGCTCAGTTAAAGACCATCCTGAAGTTTGTGAATGGGTTCTTAAAGCCAGAGATTTTGGATTCTGAGGATTAAACTGTTTTAAAAGGGTTGCCCAGATATATCTTGCTGCACGCATTTTTGCAATTTCCATGAAATGATTCATTCCGATTGCCCAGAAGAAGGATAACCTTGGGGCGAAATCGTCTACGTTCATTCCTGCTTTTATTCCTGTTCTTACGTATTCAAGACCATCTGCCAGTGTGTAAGCCATTTCAAGTACAGGCGTTGCACCAGCTTCCTGCATATGGTATCCGGAAATGGAAATGGAATTGAATTTGGGAATATTTTGCGAAGTGTATTCAAAAATATCTGCGATAATCTTCATGGAAGGTGCTGGCGGATAGATATACGTATTTCTTACCATGAATTCTTTCAAAATATCATTCTGAATAGTTCCGGAAAGTAACTCCTGCTTTACTCCCTGTTCTTCTGCCGCTACGATGTAGAAAGACAAAATAGGAAGTACAGCTCCGTTCATTGTCATGGAAACTGAAATCTGATCTAATGGAATTTCATTGAAAAGGATTTTCATGTCTTCCACAGAGTCTATGGCAACTCCTGCTTTTCCTACATCGCCCACCACTCTTGAGTGGTCAGAATCATATCCTCTGTGCGTTGCAAGGTCAAATGCTACTGAAAGTCCTTTCTGACCTGCAGCAAGGTTTCTTCTGTAGAAAGCATTGGATTCTTCAGCGGTAGAAAATCCTGCGTACTGACGGATCGTCCATGGTTTCTGAACATACATGGTAGAGTACGGCCCTCTCAGATAGGGAGCAATTCCTGGAGAAGTCTGCGTTAATGATTCATCTTTTACATCTTTTTTTTCATAGGATGATTTGAGTTCAAGGCCGTCTTTTTCAAAATTGTAAATCTCTCTTTCCTGAGATGATACACTAAAATCCGGTTTTTTCACAGAAATTGTCTTTCGCATTCCAATTATTTTTGTCCCCGTAAAGTTAATTTTTTTGAGCGAAACATGAAACTTCTGTTAACGTTCTGTTTTTCTAAGTTTTAGTAAAAGAAAAAGGCCGGGCAAATGTCCGACCTTTCTTATTGGTATAAATTTAAATTATTTCTTTATTCCCATCTCAAATAAAGCAAATGATATAAGATCTGCATTTTCACTGATCACCTGATCTGTTGATCTTCCTGCTCCGTGACCTGCATTCTTCTCAATTCTTAAAAGAATAGGATTTTTGCATGCTTGTTTTTCCTGAAGCTCTGCTCCAAATTTGAATGAATGTGCCGGAACCACTCTGTCATCATGATCACTGGTAATGATCATTGTGGATGGATAGCAAGTTCCTGCTTTTACATTATGTACAGGAGAATAGGATTTCAGATATTCGAACATTTCTTTGCTGTCCTCGGCAGTCCCATAGTCGTAAGACCATCCTGCTCCGGCAGTAAATTTATTATACCTCAACATATCCAAAACTCCAACTCCAGGGAAGGCTACTCTCGCAAGATCCGGCCTCATGGTCATTGTTGCTCCTACTAATAATCCGCCATTTGATCTTCCTGACAGTGCCATGTATTCTTTTGAAGTATAGCCTTTACTTTGAAGGTATTCTCCGGCAGCGATAAAGTCTTCAAAAACATTTTTCTTTTGCTGTTTTGTTCCTGCATCATGCCATTTCTTACCATATTCTCCTCCTCCACGGATGTTTGGAACAGCGTAAATACCACCATTTTCCATCCAGATCGCATTGACTACAGAGAATGACGGCTGAAGGCTGATGTTGAAGCCTCCATAAGAGTAAAGAATAGTAGGATTTTTACCGTCCAGCTTTGTTCCTTTCTTATAGTTGATCATCATAGGAACTTTTGTCCCGTCTTTTGAAGTATAGAAAACCTGTTCCGAAACATAATCATCCGGATTAAACTTCACTTTAGGTTTTTGATAGACTTCAGATTTTCCAGAATCTACATTAAATTTATATGTAGTGCCCGGTGTAATATAGTTGCTGAAAGAGAAGTAAACATCTTTTTCTTTTTCTTTTCCTCCGAATCCAGAGATATTTCCTTTCCCCGGAAGAGTAATTTCTCTAACCAGTTTTCCGGTTTTATCAAACTGTTTTACCTGATCTATGGCATCAATCATATAGGTTGCAAAGAAATATCCTCCACCGGAAGAAATTCCCAATACGTTTTCAGTTTGTGGAATCACGTCTTTCCATGTTGCAGGATCCGGATTAGCAATGGTAGTTTTTACAAGACGCATATTCGGAGCATCTTTATCTGTAAAAATGAACAGATCATCACCTTGTGTATCTACGATGCTGGCATTGATATCAAATCCGCTCATAATTTGCACAAAGTCTCCTCCTTTTTTAAGGTCTTTTATATACAATTCATTACCATTGGTAGCATTAGCAGCAGAAATAATAAGGTATCTCTGATCTTCAGAAACTCCGGCACTAAGATATCTCCTTGGGGTTTTATCTCCTCCGAAAATCAATTTATCCTGAGATTGTTTTGTTCCCAGTTTGTGAAAATATACTTTGTGCTTATCCGTCATTCCGGAAAGTACTGTTCCTTCTTTTGGTTTGTCGTAGCTTGAATAATAAAATCCTTCATCTCCCTGCCATGAAATTCCGCTGAATTTTACATCCAGTAAAGTTTCATCAATCTGTTTTTTGGTAACAGCATCAATGATGATGATCTTGTTCCAGTCGCTTCCTCCTTCAGAAATAGAGTAAGCTGCAAGGTTTCCTTTTTTATTGAATGAAAGATTGGAAAGAGAAGTCGTTCCTTTTTCTGAAAATTTATTAGGATCTAAAAATACTTCTGTAGCATTGGTCTTATTGTTGGTTCTGTACAAAACAGATTGTGCCTGCAGACCATCATTTTTATAATAATAGGTATAATCTCCTTCTTTGAAAGGTGCTGAAATTTTCTCATAATTCCAGATATCTTTCAGCTGGCTTTTGATTTTATCCCTGAACGGAATTTTTGAAAGATAATTCTGGCTGTAAGCTACTTCTTCATCTACCCATTTTTTTGTAGGTTCAGAATCGTTTTCCAGATCTCTGAAAGGATCAGAAACAGCGTTTCCGAAATAGGTATCTGTCTGGCTTCCTTTTAATGCTTTAGGATAAATCATTTTCTGAGAGTAAAAAGATGCTGAAAATAATACTCCAGCGGTTAACAATATAGGTTTAAAATTCATACTGATCGGTTTTTCTCAAAAATACGCAAAGTATGTGAAATAAAAAAAGTCCCGTTATATTGGGACTTTTTTATTCTGTATGATTGTATTTTCCGCCTATTCATTGGCTCCGAAGCTTTCAAAATAGAAGTCGGTAAGGTTGGAAACAATTTCATCAGGGCTTCCATTCCAATAGTATATTTTATCTCCTTCTTTAAGTTCGTATAAACTAAAGTTTTGATCTGTTGTTACAATCTTATTGGCATTTTTAAAATCCTGAACTGCCTGAATTAAATATTTTTTAAGGTCTTCCGTTTTTATTTTGTTCAGATCTCCTTTTGGTCCGGAAGTCAGTTTTGATGGAACAAGAAAACTTACAGAATAACTTATTTCAGCAATTTTTTGTCCTTCCACATGCTCATTCGGCACTACTTTTACGTCTTTAACGGTAAGTTTTCCCGTTTTAAAGTTTCCAAACATAGCTTTGAAATAATCTTCAGCTTCTTTTTTGCATGCTGCTGCGGTAGCTTTAGGAAAAGCGGCAAGAAAATTCTCTACACTGCCATTGATCATTTCCTGTGACGTTTCCTTAAAATCCACCTGATAAGCAGTCTGTCCGTCTACTGTAGGTTTTAAATAATCATTGAGTTTATTCAATGCTGCGTCATCATTATTCACAAAAGTACCAAAGAAGAGTTCAAAAGCTTCTTTAGGTTTCTTTACTTCTGTTTGTGCCATCAGTTGCTGCCCCATTATGGTAAGCAACAGCAGGAAAATAATTTTGTAGTTTTTCATAGTTGATATTTTGTTTTGTTATTGGGAAAAACAAAGCCCCTGAACAGTCAGAGGCTTTGTTTTTATTTATTTTAATTTTAATAATTCTCTTCTTCCCCTTTCATCTTCTCTGCATTTTCTGCCATGATTACAGCGTCAATCATTTCAGAAATATCACCATTCATATAAGCATCAAGGTTGTACATAGACTTATTGATTCTGTGGTCTGTAACTCTACCTTGTGGATAGTTGTATGTTTTAATTTTTGCAGAACGGTCTCCTGTAGATACCATAGATTTACGTTGTGCAGCGATATCTCCCTGTACTTTCTGTAATTCAATATCGTATAGTTTTGTTCTTAGCATTTCCATTGCCAGCTCACGGTTAGCAAGCTGAGAACGAGCCTGTTGACAAACTACAACAAGTCCTGAAGGTTTGTGGGTAAGCTGAACTTTAGTTTCAACCTTGTTTACGTTCTGACCACCTGCACCTCCTGAACGGGAAGTCTGCATTTCAATATCTGCAGGATTCAGTTCGAAATCAACTTCTTCAGCTTCCGGAAGAACAGCAATTGTAATGGCAGATGTGTGTACTCTTCCCTGAGATTCTGTTTCAGGTACACGTTGTACACGGTGAACTCCGGATTCGAACTTCATGATTCCGTAAACACCTTCTCCTTCCACTTTCATGATCAATTCTTTGTATCCTTTTGCAGCTTCGTTAGAATCTGTCACTTCATGTCTCCATCCTTTTGTTTTGAAATACATGGTATACATTCTGTACACATCTTCCACAAAGATAGCAGCCTCATCACCACCTGTACCTGCACGTAATTCCACGATAACGTTTTTGTCATCTGCAGGATCTTTAGGGATCAGTAATACTTTCAGTTCTTCTTCAAGACCAGGAATTTTAGCCTGAGCTTCCAGTTTTTCTTCTTTAGCCAGATCTACCAGGTCTCTGTCTGAACCATCTGCAATGATTTCTTCAGATTCTGCAATACTATCCAAAGCGCCTTTGTACTGATCGTAAACTCTTACAATTTTTCCCAAATCACTATATTCTTTGTTCAAAGAAGAATATCTTTTTTGGTCTGAAATGACATCAGGCTGTATAATAAGGTCTGCAACCTCATTATATCTTTGTTTTATAGCTTCTAATTTTGGAATTAATGATTTAGACATTGTAGAAATTTTGTGGGTGCAAAGATAAGGATTATTAATTCAAAATTAAAATTCCGAATCATCATAAATTTTTGAGCATTAGGGATAAAGGATGCAAAACCACAAAAAGACAGATTTACCATTCTGTATATTCCCCTTTCTGCATCATTAAGATTTAGTCTGAGCTCCTTTAGAAAGCCTTCTGTCTATCACATATAAAATAATTCCTACGGCGATAATTCCCAATCCTATCAAGCTTTCTTTAGGATTATGAATGAATGTAAAATAGAGAATATAAAAGCTGAACAGTAAAAAAACTGCCGGAAAAATGTGGAACGCATTCGACTTAAAGATTTTCCTGTCTTTTTTCTTAAGGAAGAATACGGTAGAAATAGCCAGACTTGCAAAAAGCTGCAAAATAAAGGCTGTATAGACAAAAATTTCTTTAAAACTTCCTGTCAAAATAATAACAGCTGCAATGACAGCATGAGCGAAAATAGCTCTTACCGGAATTCCTTTTTCATTACCCACAGATAATGGCTTCCAAATATGTGTATGTTTTGCAAAAGCCTGCGTTAATCTTGATCCTACCCACAGATAACCACTAATTGTTGCAATAAGCTGCAGGGCGATAAAAACATTAACGATTTTTCCAAAAGCCGGTCCCAGCATATTTACTGCAGCTTCTCCCATTACATCTTCTTTTCCTGCCAACTGACTTACAGGAGCGTGTTTCAGCATAATATAATTTACCAGAATATAGCTTACCGTCACGAAAACGGTTCCGATGATGAGTGATTTGGGAAGGTTTTTCTGAACATCTTTTATTTCTCCTGCGATATAGGAAGCTGAATTCCAGCCTGTGTAGGAATAAGTTACAAATACCAGAGAGGTAGCAAATGCAGGAAGCATGATCTCATTCTGCCAGCTGTCACTGAAATTGAGACTGTTGCCTATCTGTGGTGAATCTGAAATTCCTACCCCAAGAATAACCAGTACAATAATAAAGGCTATCTTAATGAATGTAAAAAAGTTATGAAATCTGCTGGATGTTTTCAGGCTGAACGATAATGCAATCGCCACCAGGAAAATAGCTGCAATCGCAAAGCCATTTCCAAAAGAATAATCAAATACAGAAAGGTATTTTGACATGGCCAATGCAGCCAGCGCAACCGGAGAAGAAAATCCAATAATGAGTGAAATCCAGCTTATCAAGTATCCAAATATCGGATGATAGGTTTCTGTGAGATAAATAAAATCTCCTCCGTTTCCTTTAAAATGTGACCCCAATTCTGCATAACAGAAAGCCCCGAACAAAGCGAGAACCCCTCCTATACTCCATAGCAGGAAAATACTGTAGGTATTGGTAATATCGGATAACTGAAATCCCAGGGTTGTAAAAATCCCTGTTCCGATCATATTGGAAACTACGATGGCTGCTGCTGTTTTCCAGCCAATCTGATGTGAGGTAGTACTCATTTACTGATTAAAAATTAAAATTAAGCCTTCCGAAGAAATAATTCCCCAGTGTTCCCATCTGAACCGGTGCATATTTGAATACTCCATAATATGAATTTCTATAAATCTGGCGATCCGGGAAGACATCAAATACATTGTTGGCTCCTATTGTAAAGTTGATACTTTTTGTAATATCATATCCAACACTGATGTCGGTAACGACCTTTGGTGAGAACTCCTGCACGTCTCCAAACGGATAGCCATCTCTTATTACTTTACCAAAATAGGTATTTCTTACGAGAAAATTGAACTTCCCGATTCCATAATTTAATCCTAATGAAGCTTTTGTTTTGGGAGAAAGAGTTTCAATGATGTTGATCTGATCCGGACCAAAAAACTGGTTCTGCGGAGTTCCTAAATTTTCCGGAAAGTGGAAATCTGTAATTTTGGTTTCCGTATAGTTTCCGGCAAGATTGATATTTAATTTTCCATTGCCAAGAATCCAGTCATAGGTTACTACAACATCAACTCCTTTTGTTTCGGTATCAATAGCATTCGCAAAAAATCTTCCGCTTTCTACCTTAAACTGATCTAATCTTTCATCAGTAATATTGCTGGTGATCACAATTCTGTCTTTTACTTTAATCCAGTATCCATCTATGGTGATTGTCAAATTGTTTAAAGGCCTTAAAGTAAATCCTGCACTTGCATTAACAGAGGTTTCCTGTTTTAGTTTATCAAATCCAAGAATTTCAGCGGCTTTGCTATCATTGCTAAAGATTCCCTTTGTAACAATCTTCTCGCCTGAAGTAGAAATATCAGCATAAGAGTTATTAAAATACTGCTGTTGCAATGATGGTGCTCTGAATCCTGTTCCCACTGCTGCTCTTACCGCATAATTCTTTACAAATTCATATCGTACAGCAAGTTTTCCATTCAGTGTATTTCCGAAGTCTGAATAATTTTCAAATCTTGCTGCTGCATCAATATTCAATTTTTTATCTAAATCATAGGAAACATCTGCATACACTGCGGTGGAATGTCTGTCTTTCTTCAATGCATTATTTGGAGAAAACCCGATAAAGGATTGAGATCCTCCCGCACCAAGCACTGTTGATCCTTCAGTGGCTACGTTTCCATTGATGTCATATTGGGTATAGGAAGCTTCATCACCTGCCTTGATCTGGTATTGTTCAAATCTGAATTCTCCTCCAAATGCGATATTGAAACGGTTTATATTTTTGGAAATATCAAGATTAATGGTATTTTGAAGAAAGCTATGCGCTCCGGCATAAAAACGGGTTGGAGATTTTGCTCCCAAAGAAGCGTTATTCGTATTGTTTACATTATAATTGAAGGTATTGCTTCCAAAGGTATTACTAAGATCAAAAAACCAGTCATTGACATTATATTTTGCTCCTACAGCATAAGAAACATCGTATACCTGGGAGGCCAGAGTTGCCTGAAATCCGTTCGGGTAAATGGACGAAACTACATTAGATTTTTCGCTCGGAAGTCTTCTGAAACCAAAGCCATTTCCTTCTTTGATGCTGAAACCGCCAAAAGAATACAGTTTAAAGTTATCGTTAAAAGGATATTCTGAATTGAAAAACAGCTGTCCCTGTCTGATCTGGGCATCTCCGATCTGAAAATTAAAATCGTCACGTGTTAATCCTCTTTTTGCAATTTCTGCATCATCTGCGGCTCTGGCAGCTTTTATGGCTTCTGCGTCCCCAGCAAATTCATAGGCAAAATTATCTCCGAAAATATCCAGGTCATGATTTTGCGTTCTTGTGGTTTTTCCTCTGCGACTTAGCTGTAATGAAAGATTAATATAGCCTTCTTTCTTTCCTAATGAGGCTCCATAATTAACTCCTGCCTGGTAAGTATCACCATCATTTCTTCCGGTTAACCCATAGGTAAGACTTGCTGAAGCTCCGGTATTTTTCTTAAGAATTATATTGATAACTCCTGCAATGGCATCAGAACCATATTGTGCAGCAGCTCCATCTCTTAATACTTCTATTCTATCAATTGCAATTACGGGAATGGTACTCAAATCTGTTCCTACAGAGCCATTTCCTACCGTATTCTGATAATTGACTAATGATGTGGAATGTCTTCTTTTTCCGTTAAGCAAAACCAGAACCTGATCGGGTCCCATACCTCTCAAAGTAACAGGGTCAATATGTTCTGTCCCATCAGAAGCAGACTGCCTCACTGCATTGAACGATGGAATCACGTAGTTCAGGAGATCCTGAGCCGTCATTTGCGGAGTGCTTCTCTGGATTTTATCGATATTAATTACATCTACAGGAACCGGCGTCTCCAGTTTTGTTCTTTTGACGTTACGGTTTCCAACGATGATAATATCTTCGATCTGTTTTCCTTTTTCCTCACTTTCCTGAGCAGCGACCAGAATTGCTCCAAGCAATAATACAGCTGTGCTTAATTTTTTCATTTTGTTCTTGCCAATTAATAATACGAATCTGACGGATCTTTCCGCAGATACACAAGACTTCAAGAAATGGAATTCATATAGAGTATTGACTTCACTTATCTCCCCCAAAGGGTTGGAATTAGCACCTTTACACTTCTGGAAACGTGTAGGTTGCTAAGGTTTCACCGGGCCAAATCCCTCCACCTTTCTTGATAAATCTACTGCAAAAGTAGACTATTTTTTTAAATGTACAAAAAAGCAGATCTGCTGTACTGCAAATCTGCCTTTCATTATTTTATAGAAATTGTTTAAAGTTTTATTTTTGAAACATTAAGATGATATTAAGGTGATAAGAGTATTAAGATCAGCTCCGCTTTGAGCTTAAAAATCAGAATGATTCATCTTAACAATACTTTATTTCTTAAATAGCTCTTAATGGCTCAATATATTAAAAATCAACAACTTCATAAGTTATTTTATTTAATCATCATCTTTTGAATGGCTATTCCTGTATCTGATTTCAACTGTAACAGATAAGTTCCCGCCGGATAATTAACCTTCATATTATAATTTCCATTCTCTTTATCCAGTTTGAATGAATCCAATTTTTTACCCGTCATATCAAAAATCAGGATCTCTCCGTTTTTTGCTTTACTGAAAACGAGTTGAGCGATTCCGTTTCGAACCGGATTATCTGCAATCTGAAGGGATAATTTGTTGGCTGCATTGGTATCTTCGGTTGATAAAGCACCAGCATAATTTCCAAAGATCCTGAATTCTCCCGGTTGTAAAGTGATCGGAGTTGTTGTAGAAGCCACATTCGAAATACTATCATCCATCAGATTCTGCCATTGACCTGTGTAAGGGAAATAAGGGACGACATTCTGTGCTGAAGTCGTGTAATTGGCTAATACAACCACATTCTTTATTCCTGTTGTAATAGCTGCATCATATACATAAATTCTTGTGATCAGGCCGGTAGGATCGTTCGTAAGGTTATTGGATTCTATACTGTAGGTTTTAGATTTAAAAACCTGATGGATATTTCTGATGTTGATGATTTTAGCCCAAGTATCATATACTGCTTTTCTGTTCGCATTGGTATCATATCCTAATGTAAATGCAACAGGTTTCTCATCAGTTCTGCATCCATTGTCTATAGTACCATTCGCACATCTGTTGATACTGAATTCATATCCTAGTTCTCCAAATTGCCAGATCATTTTCGGACCAGGAATGGTAAAGAAGGTTGCCCCGAAAGTTTTCATTCTTTCAAGAGCGGTATTCAGATCTTTCACATTATAACTTCCGTTGATTGCTCCATATGCAAGGTTTTTAAACATCAGTCTTTCTTCGTCATGGCTTTCTCCATAGCCTACAGCACTCATATTGGTGAAGCCGTGAAGACTGTGATTCATACGGTCGTAGTTGCTGTTTTCCTGATACCCCATTGTATTCTGATTGTAAGGGTCTGTCTGTTTATTCCAAAGCATAACCCCTTTACCTTCTGCAATTCTGTAGTTGGCCCATTGCTGTTCTTCGGCATCGGTTCCAAGATGTTCGAAGATCATGTAAGAATTCGGATCAATAGCCCATTGTCTGTCGGCATAGTGTTTCATGATATCTACTCTGTCTTGCTGATAGGAATTGGTGCAGGCTTCGTCATTTTCAGAACAGTTTTGAGTAAATCCTTTGGTTAAATCCCAACGGAAACCGTCTATGCGATATTCTGTCAACCATTGTTGAAGGCATCTTTCAACGTAATATTGCGTTGAAGGACTTGTATGGTTAAAATCGTTGAATACATTGTATGAATGTTTCGGAACCTGGTTGAAGTAAGGGTTGTCTGGAGCAACATTTCCATAGCTGTCACCATCCGGATCTATATTCCACAGCCTTACCAAAGGAGAACGTCCTGTAGCATGATTAAACGCTACATCCAGAATGACTGCAATTCCGTTCTGGTGGCATAGATCTACAAATTCTTTGAATTTTTCCGGAGTTCCATAAGCTTTGTCTAATGCATAATGGAAAGAAGTATTATATCCCCATGAAAGATTTCCATCAAACTCCATGATGGGAAGCAATTCTATAGCATTGATTTTTAAGTTTTTCAAATAAGAAATTTTGTCGATCAGTGACTGCCAGTTTTTTTCCTGTGTAAAATCTCTCAATAGTAATTCATAGACCACCAGATCTTGTTTTGCGGGTCTTTGAAAATTGGCAACCTGCCAGTTATAAGCCGTTTGACCTGTTTTGAATGTTGAAACTTCAAACTCTTGTCCTGCTGGAAATGCTGGTAAATTCGGATAAGTGGAAGCTGAAATCCACAGGTCATCATAAGAAGATAAAATTTGTGGAGAATATGGATCTGCTACTTTTCTCAAATCATTGGTTCTGTATTGGAAAGTATTCAGCTGCTGAGGAGTAATTCCGTTGAGTTCAATCCAGTAGAGATCAGGATTTGTGGTATCTTTTTTCATTAAATAGGAGTCATTCACTGCCCAGTTATTGAAACTTCCGATAACATGCACAAAACTTTTCCCCGGAGCATATAGTGCCAATCCTACTTTGGTTGGATCTGTCGGGTGATAATTGATTCCCTGTCTGATCCAGTTTGGTATTGCTTCAGAAACTACATTTCTCGGAACCTGTAAGATAAATGTTGCTGTTTTAGAATTGGTTCCCTGAGTCGCTACAAGCTCCATGCTGGTATCTTGAGTAACTGTATAACTGTAGGAATAAGACTGTGAAGGAGTGGTTGTTGAATTGACAACAATTCCGTTTGCTTTTAACTGAAATGTTGCATTGGAATTGGTTGTAGCCGTAATAGTAATGGAATTCCCTACCGGAACCGAAGTGAGGCTGTTCGCTAACGGATTGGTAAGATTTAAACTTAATGTGCCTACATTTACAAAAATATCGGGAGAAGTCTGATGGGAACCTGTTTTATCTTTTAACAAAAATCCGAACCTTCCGATTCCTGTTCTTCCGAAGAATGTTGTTGGAGTAAAAGTAATTGAATAGCTGTCTGTTGCAGCATTATAAACCAACTTATTCAAATCATTGGAATTATTCCAGCTGCCATTGGTAGGACAATCCTGGCTGTTCTGATAATTAGTGTCAAACGACCAGGTCCACATATAAATGGCATTATTGGAAACTCCCCATGCAGATTCGTCTATCTGATCGCCGGGAACCGTAAGCGTAATAGCATCTGTTTCATTGAATGGATTGGGAGAAATCGTATAATTAATCTGCCCAAAAACGTGCATTGTAATCAGCAGAAAAACAACGGAATAAAATTTTCTCATGTCTTATTTTTTATCGAATATAGTGTTATTTTTTATTCATAACCTTTATTTTGAGCCAGTTTTTGCTAAATATTTCCATTTTTCGGGAAAAACAAAAAAAAGACTCATGAAATTTCATGAGCCTTCCAATAAAAGTAATTGTAATGAACTAATTCCTTTTGGCAAAAAATCTTTGGTATTGAATTTCGCTTAATTTTTTATAATCTTTTTAGAAATGGATTGTCCATTCTTTAATTTTAATTCTACAATATACAATCCTGAAGGAAGTTCAGTCATGTTGATCTGATTATCCGAGAACTGTACATTCATTCTTTGTCCTACTGCGTTCACAACATTTACTTTTTCAATTCCTGAATCAGCTTTAACCATAAGAATTCCTTTTGTAGGGTTAGGATACACTCCAATTACCGATTGATTCAGTTTGGTTTCTGAAGTACTCAAAGAAGAGGTAGGCTTGATGCATCTTACTGAAGCTCCCTGCCCTCTCATAGCACCAGCAGATGGATTGGCAATTGTGGATCCGATATACAGATATTTGCCTCCTAAACTTGATGTATCAGAGCTCCAGAAATACCCTCTTTGCCCTACAAAAGTAAAGTTCCCATCACTGGAGCTTCTATAACCTCCTGCAGGTAATTTAAGATGACTGTTATAAGCAGCTGTAGGGTTAGAAATACTTTCTGCTCCTATTAAAGTTGTCCAGTCTGCCTGAGAAGGCATTTTCCAGTCTGCACCTATTGCTTTACAAGGATCTATACCTACAGAAGCATTTACATCTGCAAGTGATGTCCCATTCCATGTATCTCCACTTGCAAAATTTGCCCACCATGCCGGAGATCCTGCAACATAACCTCCCACGGTGGTACTTGTTCCCTCCGGAGTGTTAGGGGATGGTGCCTGTACGATCTGAGAATTTCTAAGCTGATGTCCGTCATCCCATCTTCCCCATTGGAAAAGATCTCCATATGAATTGGCATCTGCCACTGATGAAGCCACCTGCGTACTTCCAAGGTTTTGCTGAAGCCAGATTTTTCCGTCTGCTCCTCTTACCGTAGTATAAGCAACCTGCTGCCCGCGATACATAAAACTTACACAACCAATATCACCTACATTTGCTCCAGGATCTGTATTGCTGCATGTTTGCGGATTAAGGTTCAGAGAAATTCTTTTCACCTTTGTTGTATTGTCGGAATAAGCCAGCACCAAATAATTCTGTGCCTTATCTATCGCTAAATCATTGTATTTTGCTTCTCCATCTGAAACAAAATCTCCTCCAAATGGAACCCAGTTTTGCGAATCATCTAATTTATAAACCGTATTTCTCAGGAAATTATCATTTTCAAAACGGCTGGCTACTACATAAGGTTTTCCGGATTCTGTTACGGCTAACGCAACATGTTGTACCCTTCCCTCTGAGAAATTGGCATTTCCAACCTGCACCCAGGAGTTTCCGTCAAATTTCTTGACATTCACTTTTTTTCCTCCGCCAGAGTTGGATACATACGCTACATAGATTCTATTCGCTCCATCTAAAGCAATATCAGCATTGTACTGTTCCCCTGACGAAGAAGCATCAGCTGCTGCTCCTCCTACCAAACTCCAGTTTTGTGCTGAACTTGCATCCGTACTGTTCTGATATACTTTTATCCCTCCGGAAACATTACAGGTATACACCATATTATTGGTTCCTATGACCATTTCAGCAAATTCAGCACCTCCTGAAAAGCCTGCATTTCCTACCTGTTCCCATGCACCTCCGGAATATTTTTTTACAGTTCCGGAACCGTAAGATCCATAAGTGAATATAATATTATCTGAGGATACTGCAGAAGCCTGATAATTGACCGAGCTGTCTGTAGCATTAGGAAGCTGAGACCATAAAGAGCCTGTAAATAAACGGACTTCCATCCCGGAACCTGGATAACCAAGCTGATTGGTATAATAAATACTGTTTCCGTTTGGACTTATAGACAATGAGTTGTAAGTGGCAGTTCCTGTAGTAACTCCGGGTGCTCCCCCTAAGTAAGACCACGAGTTTCCGTTAAATTTCTGAACAGAACCTTTAGCTACTGAAACATCATAATATGACAGATAATAGTTTCCTGAGTTATCAATAACAAGATTATTAAAACTGCTTCCTCCTGCAGATACATCCTGAATGCCTCCAACATTTTCCCATTGCTGGGCATACATATAGCTTCCAGCAACGGTTAGCAGTACTAATCCCGTTCTGATTTTCTGAATTGCAAAATGTAAATCTTTAAACATATGAAATATTATTTTTAATTATTCTAAATTTAATTTAATTTTGCGCAAAAGTACCTCACATAATTAACCCCGAGTTATCATTTTCGAACTTTTGGTTATCCTGTGAAGGTCTTTTACCTTAAGAAGTTGTACCATGGCTGTAAAAATGTGTTGTATGAGGAGTCAATCAAAAAGTGGACATTTGTTCATATCCGAGGACATCAAAATCATCATGCAGGAAGACCTGTGTCCTGATCAATCCTTCAAGTCTCATATGTTGGAAGGAAAGTCGAGTTTTAATCTCCTTTTTTTGTTAAGTGATGGAGTCAATTTAGAAGGTCATGATTGTGGAACTCAATTTTTATTTAAAAAAAATCAATATATACTTCATTATTCTCCTAAAGAAAGTGTTGCTGAACTATGGACAGAAAATCAGGAAATTCTGAGGTATCTCCAGATTCAGATTAATTACCAATATATTTTTAACCTCATCAATCCGGAACTTAATCGTGAGAATGCTGAGATTCTGGAAAATATGATCCATAATAATTTTATATTCCTTCATAAAGAAACGCCTCCGGATATGACGGTTGAAATGCATATGATCGTAAAAGAGATTCTGGATTATAATAAGAAAGGAATCATGCAGAAGTTATTTATAGAAGCAAAGATTATCAAACTTCTTATCCTGATCTTTGAGCAATTTAATGAGAAAAACATTCTCGAGGATACTCCAAAGACTCCTGAAATGATCAGGAAATTCATTGATGAAAATTATCACAGGAATATAAAAGCGGAAGAAATAGGAAAATATTTTGGTCTGAACCAGAATATCATCAGAAAGGAATTTAAAACCCAGTACCATACAACGATTGCTCATTATATCTCGGAGCTCAGAATGCTGAAAGCAAAGAAACTGATCACTAATAAAGAAATTATGATCAAAGAGATTGCTATTGAATGTGGCTATGAGTACCTCCAGAACTTTACACGCGCTTTCAAAAAGAAATTTGGGGTAGCTCCTGAAAGTCTGAGGAATAATAAATAGAAAAACCGCTTAATTGCTTAAGCGGTTTATATATGTTGTTTTGCTTTGATATTACTTTTTCAGAATTCAGGTGAAAAAGCAATGACAATCAATTAATGATGATGTCCGTGATCGTGAAGGAAAGGTCCGTTTCCTTTAGGCTCGCTATAGATAACTTCTACACCTTCCTGCTCAGAAACAAGCTTTCTTCTGATATCTTCAGGATCGAAAGGCTTTACTTTTCCGAAATACTCTTTCAAACCTTCAGTTAGCCACATTGGGATTACTAATCCGAAGAACATAAAAATACACCAGAATCCTACTAAGAACATAGTAATGAAGAATATAGTCCAAAGGAACTGGTAGAACGGCCAAAATGCTGATAATATCGTTATCATTCTCTTAAAGATTTTAGGCAAAAATAGAACTTTTTTCCTTTTTACACAAAAGATCAGCGTTCTATTTTCTTATTTATTTTAATTTTAAACTAATTAGTGGGCCAGATTTGCGAAGAAATCATTGCCTTTATCATCGGAAATGATGAATGCAGGGAAGTCTTTTACTTCAATTTTTCTTACCGCTTCCATTCCTAATTCCGGGAAGTCTACTACATCTACAGACACAATATTGTCTTTCGCAAGAATAGCAGCCGGCCCACCGATTGATCCAAGATAGAAACCTCCGTATTTATGACATGCATTGGTAACATCTTTACTTCTGTTTCCTTTTGCAAGCATGATCATACTTCCACCATGGCTCTGGAACTCGTCTACGTAAACATCCATTCTTCCGGCAGTAGTAGGTCCGAAACTTCCTGAAGCCATTCCTTCCGGAGTTTTTGCTGGCCCTGCGTAATAGATTGGATGGTTTTTGAAATATTCCGGCATTGGTTTCCCGCTGTCGATAATTTCTTTGATTTTTGCGTGAGCAATATCTCTTGCTACGATTAATGTTCCGTTCAGTTTTAATCTGGTTTTGATCGGATATTTGGAAAGCTCGGCAAGAATTTCCGGCATTGGCTTGTTCAAGTTAACCTCAACAGCTTCTTCTAAATGTGGAGGAGTATCTGGTAAGAACCTTTTCGGATCCTGCTCTAATTGCTCAAGGAAGATTCCTTCTTTCGTAATTTTTCCTTTGATATTTCTGTCTGCAGAACAAGAAACTCCCATTCCTACCGGACAAGATGCAGCGTGTCTTGGAAGTCTGATTACTCTTACGTCGTGGGTAAGGTATTTCCCTCCAAATTGCGCTCCAATTGCACTTTCCTGACAGATTTTCTGAACTTTAGCTTCCCATTCAAGGTCTCTGAATGCCTGTCCGGCCTCATTTCCTTCTGTCGGAAGATTATCGTAATATTTTGCAGATGCTTTTTTCACTGCTGCAAGGTTGGCTTCTGCTGAAGTACCTCCGATTACCAATGCTAAGTGGTAAGGAGGACAAGCCGCTGTTCCAAGATCTGAAATTCTTTCTTTAACAAATTCTTCAAGAGATTTTTCGTTCAATAAAGATTTTGTTTTCTGATATAAGAATGTTTTATTCGCAGAACCTCCTCCTTTTGTCAAGAATAAGAATTCGTAATAATCTCCTTTTTTAGCATAGATATCTATCTGTGCAGGAAGGTTAGACCCGGAATTCTTCTCATCAAACATCGTCAAAGGAACCACCTGAGAATATCTTAGGTTTCTTTTCTGATATGTATTGAAGATCCCCTTGCTCAGGTATTCTCCATCATCCACTCCCGTGTACACATTTTCTCCTTTCTTTCCCATTACGATAGCTGTTCCAGTATCCTGGCACGAAGGAAGAGCTCCCTCTACAGCTACTGCAGCATTTTGTAAAAGGTTGTAAGCAACAAATCTATCGTTATCTGTAGCTTCAGGATCATCAATAATTCTTCTAAGGCTTTCTAAGTGCGAAGAACGAAGCATGAAAGAAACATCTGCCATCGCTTCTTCAGCTAACAGTTCCAATCCTTTCGGGTCAACTGTTAAAATTTCTCTCTCTCCTAGTTTTTCAACCTTTACATAGTCTGATGTAAGCTTCTTGTACACCGTATCATCTTTCTGAATAGGATACGGATCCTGATATCTAAAATCCATTCAATTTTTGTTTGTACAAAAGTACGCCTCCTTTAAAAAAATATGAGTAAAATCAGTCATTTATATTGATATTTATAATGATTATAAATTGGAGGTTTCTGAGTTTATAAGTACCTTTATAGAAGCTAAATAAACAAAGCCAAAATATTATTTTTTTCATTAAACATAAATAATGTTTACAATTTTTATGGCTTAAAATAAAAAGATCATACAAATTTCAACCACTATGAATTACAGAATTGAAAAAGACACCATGGGAGAAGTGCAGGTCCCTGCAGATAAACTTTGGGGCGCACAGACGGAACGTTCCAGAAACAATTTTAAAATAGGACCTGAAGGCTCAATGCCACATGAAATTATCGAAGCTTTTGCTTATCTGAAAAAGGCTGCAGCTTATACCAACACTGATCTGGGAGTGCTTTCCGCAGAAAAAAGAGATATGATTGCTAAGGTATGTGATGAAATACTGGAAGGAAAACTTAACGATCAGTTTCCTCTGGTAATCTGGCAGACAGGTTCCGGAACTCAGTCGAACATGAATGTCAATGAAGTTGTTTCCAACAGAGCTCATGTTAATAACGGAGGAACATTAGGCGAAAAATCTGAAATTCACCCGAATGATGATGTGAATAAATCCCAATCTTCCAATGATACCTATCCTACTGCGATGCACATTGCTGCCTATACGAAAGTAGTAGAAGTAACCATTCCGGCTGTAGAAAAACTAAAAAATACATTGGCTGAAAAGTCAAAAGCTTTCAAAGATGTTGTAAAAATCGGGAGAACCCATTTGATGGATGCCACTCCGCTTACTCTCGGACAGGAATTTTCAGGATATGTGGCTCAATTGGAATTCGGATTGAGAGCTTTAAAAAACACATTACCTCACCTTTCTGAGCTTGCATTAGGAGGAACTGCTGTAGGTACAGGATTAAATACACCTAACGGTTATGATGTAAAGGTAGCGGAATATATCGCTCAATTTACCAATCATCCTTTCATTACTGCAGAAAATAAATTTGAAGCCCTTGCTGCGCATGATGCGATTGTAGAATCTCACGGAGCTTTAAAGCAACTTGCCGTTTCTTTATATAAAATTGCTCAGGATGTAAGATTACTGGCCTCTGGTCCACGTTCCGGAATCGGGGAAATTCATATTCCTGAAAATGAGCCGGGATCTTCTATTATGCCGGGGAAAGTAAATCCTACTCAGAATGAAGCGATGACCATGGTTTGTGCACAGGTTTTAGGAAACGATACGACCATATCATTTGCCGGAACTCAGGGGAATTACGAGCTGAATGTTTTCAAACCGGTAATGGCTTACAATTTCTTACAGTCTGCCCAACTGATTGCTGATGCATGTATTTCCTTCAACGATCATTGTGCGGTAGGCATTGAACCGAATCATGAGAGAATTAAAGAGCTTGTAGACAAATCTTTAATGTTGGTAACGGCTTTAAATACTCATATCGGATATGAAAATGCAGCTAAGATTGCAAAAACAGCCCATAAAAACGGGACAACATTAAAAGAAGAGGCCATTAATCTTGGTTTGTTAACTGCTGAACAGTTTGACGAATGGGTAAAACCCGAAGATATGGTAGGAAGTTTAAAATAATGATTCTATAACTGATACAACGCAAAAACTCCGGGAATAGTTCCCGGAGTTTTTCATTTTACTGTCAAAATATATTTAATCTAATCCAATAGCCAAGCCAAATATCAGTGCTTTATCATTTTTGAAATAACTGTCTTTAAAGAAATTGCTGAAATCTTTTTTAACAAACACGCTGAAACTGTTGTATGAGAACGTGATCTGCGCTCCATAGACAAAAGGATTCACCTGATAGTTTCCGCGGTCTCTGTTTTCACCATCATTTCCTTTTACAATATTGTTGGTAGACATTTTTACCCCTCCATACACATTGGCTCCAATTTTAAAGCCTGTATAATAACTTCTGTACTGGATATCCATTCCGGCATTTTTAAGTTTTGAGAAGTTATACTGCATCCCAAGGGGAACCATAATATATCCGGTTCTCAGTTTGCTTTTATCAAGGTTTCCGTTGTACTGCGCCAAAGCGACTCCCTGATCTGCACTTCTTGTAAACAGCATATTATTATCTGCTCTTACTGTTCTCCAGGAAAATCCTAATCCGGAAATTACTGCCCACGGACTTGTTCTGCTAAGCTGATAGTTCAGTTTAAGACCAAACTCCAGGTTATTGGCATATCCTATGTTTTTATCAAGGACATTATCTTGAGCACTGTTTGTCAACGTCATAATTCCATAAGAGAAATATCCAGTAAAGCTTCTGCTGGGACGGAATTTTTTCAATAATTTTTCTTTAAGCTCTTCTTTAGAGGTAACATCGGTATTCAAAAGGGAATATCTTACCTGCTTTTGAATAACGTCATCCAGATCAAATCCAAGTTCCTCAATTCTTTTATCCATTTTCTCAGAATAACGGTCTGCAATCTGAGCTTTTTCTCTGTCGAAATCTGCTTTATCAAGATTTCTGGCCTGCAAAACGACCAGTTCATCTTCCATCAGCTTTTTTTCTTCCTGAATGATGGTATTGATCTTTGCGGCATATTCTTCTACTTTTTCTTTTACAATAGGGCTTACCTCTGTATCTTTTTTAGAAGACAGGTTAATAT
Source organism: Chryseobacterium indologenes (assembly GCF_002025665.1). Taxonomy (GTDB): domain Bacteria; phylum Bacteroidota; class Bacteroidia; order Flavobacteriales; family Weeksellaceae; genus Chryseobacterium; species Chryseobacterium metallicongregator. The sequence continues at coordinate 4,908,214 of NZ_CP018786.1, forward strand.
TGAATGTCTTTTGTGCATAGAATGATGCTGAAAAAGAGCACAGCAATCCCATTACGATTAATTTCTTGATCATATTATTAATTTTTAAATTTTTACGAATAAATTATCTGGCATTCAAATCAATAGTAGCCACGTTACTTCCATCCTTTGTTTTTTCGATAACATCTTTATGCTCTACTGAGAAAAGAAGTGTGGATGGGTCTACATATTTTTTCTTTTTAACCGGAGTTTTTATAGAATCGGCTTTTGCCATCAGTTTAGGATTAGAAATCTGAGTGATATCCAGTTTCTTCAAAGGAAGAGTTTCTTTAGGGATAAGTCTATTCTGGTCCATTGCCATAGGAGAAATCGCTTCTTGCTTATCATGAGAAAGAATTTTTCTCACTTCCTTTTTATCATTATCCTCAACTGCCAGCGGAACATGATTCTGAACCGGATCTTTTACAATTTCTTCTGTAGTATTTTTTCCGGTTTGCTTTACAATTTCCGGCTGAGTTTCAGAAGGCTGATTAAGAAAAAGAAGAACGCTTCCCAAGCTGAATGTCAAAATCAAACATGCTGCTACTAAAAACCAGTTCATTTTTGATTTGGAACGGTGATTATTGTTATTCTGAAGCTCAATTTCGGACCACAGATCCCGTGATGGAGTAATTTCTCTTTCCTCAATCTGCTTTTTGATCTGAAATTCAATATTATCTTTAGACGTTTTCATTTTTCACTTTTTTTTGTTGTTGAAAGTAGATCTTTCTTAATTTTTCTTTTGCTCTGAACAGCTGTGTTTTGCTGACAGCCACTGAAATCTGCAAAGTATCCGCAATTTCCTGATGAGAATATTCTTCCAGCACATACAGGTTAAAAACCATCCTGTAGGCATCGGGAAGCTGGTCCAAAAGCTCTTGTGCATTAAAATCACAATCAATCTCTGCTTCATGGATATCTTCATGAAAAGATTGATTAATCTCGTCCAGATAGAAAACTGTTTTATTACTTTTGATAAAATTCAGGCATTCATTCACGACGATTCTTCTTGCCCAGCTTTCCAGGTTCGACTCTCCTCTGAAGCTTTCTATGTGTTTAAAAATTTTACAGAATGCTTTAATGAGACAATCTTCAGCCTGATACAAATCGCTCACATAGCTTTTGCTTACACTCAGGAATCTCTTTACATTCTGTTCATAGAAAATCTTCTGTGCAGCCGGATCCTGTTTCTTCAGGAGGCTTAACAAATCATTCTTTTTATTTCCGAACAAAAGTTTCATGCTTATGCTGTTTCTATACTAAAGACAATCAAAACAAAAAAAGGTTACAACTTGAAAAAAAATATTTTATTATTTACTACAATAAGTTGATTTTTTTTGTCCAGAGTTACAAATTTCCACACCTTTTTTATTTCGAGAGAGAAAAGAAAAAGCATCAAATAAAAAACTGAAAAACAATATTTTAATTAAGAACAGCCCATTTTTTTCCTATATTAGGGATATAATTATCTTAAAACTAATCCTATGAAAAATCTAAAAAAATTAGACAGAGAAAATTTAAAAGCATTACTAGGAGGAGGCTTTACATGCCTTGGTAACCTTTACTTAATAGAAGCAAACGGTTATTATGCATGCTGTACAAAACCCGATGTAGATCCCTGCAGTTCTTCTGCATTTTGTCTGACTCCTGTTGGTATGTGTGATACAGGTATTCCAGCCTAGTTCAATCTATGCTAATAAAAACAGTACCATGAAACAACTAAAAAAGTTAAAAAGAGAGAACCTGAAAACAATTAAGGGAGGAAACACACCACTATGCGATATGTATCTGGTGCATTATAACGGATATTATGCATGCTGCAGCGTGCCTGCTACCAATCCCTGTGAACTGAAAAAAAGAGAGTGTCTGGTTGAAAGCGGAATGTGTGATGCATACAATCCTGGGAATCCGACATAATTTCTCTAAACAATAAGTGATAAAAAGGCTGCCTTGACTGAGGCTGCCTTTCATTTTATCCTGAGAATTTATCAAGCATATTTCTGGTAGGAACAAAGAAAAGTGTTCCGGTAACTGCTGTGCTGAAATCTAAAATTCTGTCATAATTTCCCGGAGGATCACCCATAAACATATTTGTCAACATTTTCTTTGTGGTAGCAAATGTACTTGAATAGGCAATAAAGTAAGTTCCAAACTCATTGGTAGAAGGATTCCCAAAAGGCATGTTATCTCTGACGATTTTCAATTCTTCTCCATTCTCTCCTTCGATATTAGCTAGAGCAATATGTGAATTCGAAGGTTTTACAGCATCAGACATTTCAATATCATTTTCCTTTGACCTTCCAATCACTTTTTCCTGATCTTCCGTTGACAAACCCTTCCAGGCATCCATATTGTGAAGGTATTTCTGAACAAAAAGGTAACTTCCCCCTTTATACTGAGGATCTTCGTCGCCTATTTTTCCAAAATAATCACGGTCGTCCCCATGAGGATTTTCCGTTCCATCTACAAAACCAAGAATAGAACGTGCATCCCAATATTTGAATCCATGAATCTCCAGAATACTTTCAGCTGCAGAACTTAATAATCCGGAAATTTCAACTGCCATATCGAAAATAAGGCTCTTATTGTCTGCTCTCAGATGAAAATGAAGATCTCCGGGAGTAGAAACAGCGGTATGTTTTGTTCCTTTTATTTCTTCAAAGCTTACTAATTCTTTTGGCAGAGGCTTTGGTAGTTCCAGTTTACTCCATGCATCTGCACCAATTCCCATGACACAACTTGCTCTGCTGTCCGGAAAACGGTTAAACACCGAATTATTAAGATTTAAAACCAAAGCACATAATTCCTGAAAAACATCTTTCAACTGTGGGCTGTCATTAAGTTTCCAGACCATGAAAATAGTATTGCTGTTGGGATAATCTGTTACATTCTGTGATTCTATTGTATTCATACCTCTATTTTTGTGGTATTAAATATCCGAAACTGAAACCTGATCTGCAAAATATTGTTCCAAATCTTTCAATGTTTCCGGATTAGTCTGAATATCTTTTACCAAAAGACCTTTGTTTACCACCACAATTCTGTTGCAGACTTCTGTGGTATGGGAAAGATCGTGGCTGGAAATAAGAAAAGTAACGCCATCCTGTTTTGATAGTTCCTTGATCAGATTTTTAAGCTTGATCTGAGTAGACGGATCGAGGTTGGCAAAAGGCTCATCAAGAATAATAATTTCAGGATTCCCGATGATAGCTCCTACAATTCCTACTTTTTTCTGATTTCCTTTTGAAAGATCTCGGACATATTTCCCGGATTTCAGGATCTCACCATTGAAAAAATCATGAAAAGGTTTCAGGAATTCGTCTACAGATGCTTTGTTTTGGCCTCTCAACTCCCCAAGAAAATAAAAATATTCCTCCGGAGTAAGATAACCAATGAGAAAGGTATCATCTACAAATGCTGATACTTTATTTTTCCAGGCTTCAGATTCATTGACTTTAATACCATCAATGCTTACAAATCCTGTTGTTGCCTGAATCAAATCCAGCATCAGGCTGAAAAGAGTTGTTTTTCCTGCTCCGTTATTTCCTACAAGGCCAAATGTTTCCCCTTTAGAAATTTCAAGATTTTCGATATTAAGAACGGTTGCTTTCCCGTATGTTTTTGATAAATTATGTATATTAATCATGGCTTAACTTATATTTTTAAATGCATCTAATGTGCTGTATTTCTCTCTTTTATATTGCTTTACAATAATATCGAAGATTTTCTCTCTCAGAAAAAAGCCTATAATTCCTATAATTGCAATGCTTATCACTCCGCCAGTAATTCCCCATAGATATTTTGTTAGGGCAAATACTCCCATTGGGAGAAGCATTTTAGGAATCAGCAAAAGCATAGCAATCATATTAAAGCTTCCTTTCTGTCCCAATCTTTTTTCCTTTGTATTAAGATCAATCTGAGTTTTATTGAAAGCTCCGGACCACAAAGTAAATTGAGAATTCACGCCAATATTATATAATCCTGCTGCAAAAAATGTAACGTACACTTCCCAGCCGAAATAGGCATAACAAAGTGCTATAATGATAGAAATTCCCGTCACAATATTCATCAGCCACCATTTCGCTTTCAGATATTCTTTGTAAGGAACATTCAGGGTCATCATCAATGGATAGTATGAACTGTCAAAAGCAGGAACTCTCTGCCCAAAAAGAAACTGAAAGCCTCCTGTTACAAAAAGTCCCATAACCATCATCATTGCCGGTGTTTTGTACATTGAAGAAGTAAACATCAGCAATCCGTAGAACAGAAACATAAAGCTGCCCAGCAAAATTCCCTTGGGTACTTTATTACGTCTCAGCATTTTAATATCATTATTGATAAATGTTCCAATAACTCCATATTTATTCAGGAATGCAATATTCTCTGTTTTTCCAACTACTTTTTTGGCTTCAAGACCCTGATCAAGGTAAAATTCATTGCGCAGGTATCGGAAACAGATCCACCATAATATTACGAACAAAGCAACAGGAATCAGTGCAAAGTATGGTTTTTCATAGAAACTAAAGAAAACAGATTCAGAATAAGACAGAACCGGAATTACTTTATAATACCCCAACATTCCTATACCTAAAAGGCATATTCCTATGATCACCGCCACAGTTTCTTTACCGTTGAAAAAAATATTGAGGAAATTATTCAGGTACAGTAATGAAATCACCCCTATCAGCCATAATAATACTCCTGGAATGCTGTATCCATTGAATAATGCAATCAGTGAAAATGTAATAAAGAATAAGGAACTCAGCCAACTGAATGCCGAAAGAAAAGTTTTAGCCAGCATATAATTGACTAATGTATTCTTCCGGATATTCATCGTAAGAAAGGGCTTGATATTCTGTGTAGGAATTTCCTGCCAGAGGTATTTGAGAACAAGATCAATAATCCAGGCAACAATCATGAATTTTGAAACCACCTTTACAGGATTCTGATGCATCTCCTCCTGCACGTAGAAGAAAGCAATAAAAGCTCCACCTACAAGACAGCCCACGAAATAAAGAATTCCTATAAAACGGAGAATTTTCATGGTCAGATTGATCCCTAAAGATGTACCACGAAAAAAGCTTTTGATTTCAAGCTTAAGGAACTTTAGAAACATATTTTAGTTTTTATACATTAGTAAATATAATGTAAAATATGTTACAACTTCTTAAGAAAAAAGTGGATTTATTTAATTATCCTATAAGCTCTTTTGCCTGTGCTAAAGCTGCTTCTGTGATTTTACTTCCGGAAAGTAACTGAGCAATTTCGTTCAGTTTTTCCTCACTGCTTAAAGGAATAATGGTAGATTGTGTTCTACCGGAAATATCTTGTTTTACTACTTTATAATTATCATTTCCTTTAGCAGCAACCTGTGCAAGGTGGGAAATAACAATCAATTGCATGTCTTCAGACATTTCTCTCATCAGGTTACCGATTTCTTCAGCTACTTTTCCTGAAACACCAGTGTCAATTTCGTCCAGAATAAGGGTTGGCAACTCATCACTTTCTGCAATAATCTTCTTTACAGCAAGCATTACTCTTGATCTTTCACCGCCGGAAATAGCAGTCTGAATCGGTTTTAATGGAAACCCTGAGTTGGCCTGAAACAAAAGTTGGATATTCTCTTTTCCAAATTGGTTAAATTCGTCAGCATCCTGCAATTCTATATCCACTTTTGCTTTTTCGAGCCCTAATTTTTTCAGAAGTCCTTCTGCTTTTTTGATGAAAACAGAAACATTCTTATGTCTGTTCTTTGAAAGTTTTGAAGCAAGACTCAGAAGTATTTTTTCTTTTTGAGAGATATTTTCTTCTGTTTCTTCAATCTGTAACTCCAGATCTGAGGCTCCTTTCTGATCTCCGGCCAACTGATTTCTGATCTCAATAAGTTCATTAAGATCTGCAACATTATGTTTAAGGAATAAAGCGTTGATTTTATTGTTAAGATCGGTAAGATATATCAGATTTTCAGGATTGATTTCTACTCTTTCCGTTTCATGTTCCAGTTCGGAGATGATGTCTTTAAGCTCTACAAAAGAAGTTTCCAGTCTTGAATCAAGTTCAGCAAAACTGGTGGAAATTTCGGAAATTTTTGAAAGCTTGTTAGTTGCTTCATTAAAGAATGACAGAATTCCTATTTCTTCCTGATGAAACCTAGATAGAATCTGGCCTACATTTTCGGAGATCATTCCCGCATTTTCCTGGATAGAAAGCTGGTTTTGAATATCTTCATAATCAATATCGTCAAGCTTCAGCTCTTCCAATTCGTTGAGTAGAAACTCTTTATAATCGCTTTCTTTATTGGATTCTGAAAGTTGGGTTTTCAATTTTTTCAATAGCAATTTCAGCGTTTGAAACTCAGAAAACTCCTGTTGATAATCTTCAATGATTTTTTTATTCTCAGAAAGCCCATCTATAATTTTAAACTGATATTCTGAGGTAAAAAGATTGGACGTTTCAAATTGAGAATGGATATCAATCAGTTGTGAGGAAAGCTCTCTAAGAATATCCAACGTTACCGGTACATCATTGATAAACGCTCGGGATTTCCCTGAGGGAAGTATTTCTCTTCGGATAATAGTCTGAAGTTCGTAGTCCAGATCATTCTCTATAAAGAATTTCTTAAACTGATTGTTGAGAGAAAACTCGGTTTCCACCACACTTTTCTCTTCAGCTTTGGCGATTGATTTTACATCTGCTCTTTCGCCTAAAATAAGCCGAAGAGCACCTAGGATAATAGATTTCCCTGCCCCGGTTTCTCCGGTAATAACCTGTAAACCATTTTTCAATGATACCTCAAGGGTATCAATCAGGGCAAAGTTTTTAATGTAAATTCTCGAAAGCATTGATAATCCGGGTTATAATCCAATTTGAGTTTGAACTGTAAAAATAAGTTTTTTTTCATTCTTGTCCGATTAAATTAAAGCATAATTAACGGATCGCTCCTACGGAGCTTTATTTTTTACGGGGATTTCATTTTTCTCTTCTAACAGCAGATCCCGATGGGATCAAATCCAGTTCCTGTGGGAGCTAACTGTTAATTCATGTTGCAAACATTGATATTTTCAAATGTATGAATCCTTTTTATCGGACAGAAACCTTTCTTATTGAAGCAAAAAAAATGTTTTTTGATGACCCTTTAATAATCAGCCAGCGATCTCTCAACTTATCCACCAATTTTTAGACTTTCCATTTATTCCACTTATTTTCTATATTCTTCGGTGAGAGGATGATCATTGTCTGTTTAAGATCATTAAGAATCAATCCTCCATTATTTCCGGAATTGAAAATATTGAAAATTTCATCGCTTTTAGTATCCATGAACTGGTTAAAGAAAAACGCCTGCTGGAAATTATTTTCATACATTTTTAATTGCATCAGTGCATCAAAAATAACTTTTTTCCCGGCGGTCTGATCCTGGTTGAAAAGGTTGTCTAATCCTGCTCTATGATAAGTATAAATGGTAGAACGTAACTGGCTCCAGTTAGGGTTCATAATTTCGTTAATCAAAATAGAACGGCTTCTCGGCTCGTTGATGGTGTTCCAGCCCTCATAGTTTCTGTTTTGGGAATTCTGTGCAATCTGCTGCGCTTTTGCATACCATTGTGATCCTCCCATAGACTGGAAACTATCTGCATCCAGACCTAAAATAACATAAATGTAGAAACTGATTACATCGGTAAGATTCTTCCCGGAGAATTGTCTTTCATTAAAAATAAGACTCTCATTTTCAATATATTCAAAAGCAAATCTCTGATCCTGAAGATTAATTAAAGGAGATTCGTAGGTCGTATTATACACAGGTCTTACCGCCTGAATAACAATAGATCCTTTGAATTTGTTAACATCTCTTTCCGCAATAACAATAGAAAAAGCACATTTTATTTTTTCAAAATTCTGAAGTCTTTTGCCTGTCCAGCTGGTATTATTGATAAAGTCCCGAAGACTTTTCTCTAACGCTTTGTACGCCTGCTGGTTACTTCCACCCAACTGTTGTGAGTTTACTTGTACTGTTGCCAACAGTTCCTGAGAAAAACTTTGGGTATATAGAAAAAACAGAAAAAATAAACTTATAATTTTTTTCATTGTCTATTAAAAATTGAGAACGGTAATTTATTAAAATTATTTTAAAAGTTGAGACTCAACAAAATTGAGAATATCTTTTGCTACATCATCCTTGGATTTCAGATTGAATTCCTTCTTCTCTGTTTTGGTAAATATCTTGATTTTATTGGTATCATTTTTAAAACCGGCTCCTTCATCACGAAGAGAATTGAGAACAATCATATCCAGATTTTTCTTTTCCAGCTTTCCTTTTGCATTTTCCTCTTCATTTTGAGTTTCCAGCGCAAATCCTACCAAAAACTGGTGGGTCTTCTTTTCACCCATTGTTTTAAGGATATCCGGATTTTTAACCAATTCAATCGTTAGGTTTTCATCGTTTTTTTTGATTTTTTCCTTGGCAACGTCTTTTGGAGCATAATCTGCTACTGCTGCACTGGCAATTCCTATGTCTATGCTGTCGTAAAATTCAAATACTTTGGCCAGCATTTCTTTGGCTGAAGTCACTTTATGAAGTTCAACATTCGGATCATTGATAGTTTGAAAACTCGGTCCTGAAATCAGAATTACTTTGGCTCCTCTTTTTGAAGCTTCTTCTGCAAGAGAGAATCCCATTTTTCCAGATGAATGATTTCCGATGAACCTTATCGGATCTATAGCTTCATAGGTAGGCCCTGCGGTAATTAAAACCGTTTTCCCTTCAAGGCTTCGTGAATGGATATTTGAATTCAAATAATGTTCTATCGTATTAAAGATAGTTGCCGGTTCTGCCATTCTTCCCTGCCCGATCAGTCCGCTGGCCAACTCTCCATTTTCCGCAGGAATAATAATGTGTCCAAAGCTTTCTGACAGCTCCATATTCTTTTTTGTAGAAGGGTGTGCATACATATCAAGATCCATTGCAGGAGCTATGAATACGGGACATTTTGCAGACATATAGGTGGCAATAACAAGGTTATCACACATCCCGTGAACCATTTTAGACAGTGTATTGGCTGTACATGGGGCTACGATCATAACATCCGCCCACAGAGCCATTTCTACATGACTGTTCCATGTTCCGTTATCACTATAAAAATCCGAATACACTGGTTTTTTGGATAATGTAGACAGACTTAGTTTCGTTACAAAGTTTTCTGCATCAGGAGTCATAATAACCTGTACTTCGGCACCTTTCTTCACAAAATCTCTGATCAGAAAGTGGATTTTGTAAGCCGCGATTCCTCCAGAGACAGCGATAAGTATCTTTTTACCGGAAACACTCATTTAGTTCTAATTTTTTGAAATACTAAAGTACTTATTTTTTCCCACACAATGAGGCTTTAAAACAACAAAGGTCATAAAAGAAGTGAATTCCTTTATGACCTTGATTTATTAAAATACAGAAGATTACTTTCTTTCTTCTGTTTTTCTGAAATAAACATCTTCGTTTAACCATTCTTCAATAGCAATTGAAGTTGGCTTTGGAAGCTTTTCGTAATGTTTAGAGATCTCAATTTGTTCTCTGTTTTCGAAAACCTCTTCTAATGTAGAATTGTGAACGGCAAATTCATCCAATTTGTTGTGAAGTTCCGTACGGATCTCCGCATTGATCTGCTCTGCTCTCTTTCCCATGATAACAATAGCTTCATAGATTGAACCTACTTTATCTTCAATCTTATCTTTGTCGTAAGTAATTGTATTTACTTCTGCTTTTGTATCTTTTACACTCATTTTGAGAAAATTATTTTTATTTTAAGATGGCAAATTTACGAATTATCTTTGAATTTTGAAAGTCGCCGCAGGAGGAGGTGTCTTAAGTGCTGCACTGTCCCTCTGTAACTGCATTGCTTTCTTTTCATTACTGATTTGATCTTTGATTTGCTGTTCTGTTTTATCTTTATCTGCCAGTTTTTCAGCTTCTTTTTTCTGTTTCGCAGTTAAAGCCGCAATTCTGGCCTCAGTTAGTTTTTTAACTCCTACGAAATTCTGTTTTTCTTTTTCCAGCTTTTCTCTAAGATCAGTTGCCGTTTTAGAGTATTCTGTGTTAGGAAGCTCTTTTTCTACGAGTTTTGTATAAGTAAGTGCACTTTCAATACGTTCATCTTTCAGACCATATATAGATTTCATCGCCAGTTCATAACGTGATTTCATGATATAGTCATAGATTTTTGAACGAAGTTTTGTACTTGGAAAGTCTTCCAAAACATTTTCAAATGCAACATTGGCTGCTTTATACTCACCCATTTTGTAGTATTGTCTTCCGTTTTCATAAGCTTTAAATTCTAGCTTATAAGACAATTCATCAATTAACTGGCTGATATTTTTAGATCTTTCAGAGTTAGGATAATTGTTCAGGAACTCCTGAAGCTCATTGATAGCCAATTCTGTACTTGACTGATCCAGGTTATAATCCATAGACCCTTCATAGTAACATAATGCAGACATATAGGCTGCTTCTTCTGCTCTAGGATCTTTAGGAAAACTTACTGCGAAATTTTTAAACTGGTGACCCGCCAGCTTATAGCTTTTGTCATAATAGTTGGCATAAGCTGTGTTGAAACCTACGTTAGGAAAATCATCTGTTCCTGCCACAAGATTGGCAAGCCTGTCATAAAGAGCCAATGCATTTTTCCACTTTTTCTTAGCAAAATTATCATTAGCTGCTTTCAAGATAAATTCTTTATCAGCACTTCTCATTGCTCTTTCCTGCTGGCTTACGCAAGATGTAACCACCGCTACAGCAAAAAGACCTAAAATATATTTTTTCATATATAAAATTCAACAGTTTTCGGATTATACAGCCGATTTACTAATTTGCAAAAATATAACTTTTTTGCCAATAGATTTTTTTTTATGAATATTTAACGTAATTTTAGTCTGCAGCGTATCCCAAAATTGCAAAAACACTTAATAAAAGATTCATTCTCACCTTTTTCTCCGCTTCTTTTGCATAGGTTTCCTCATTTTTGCTCGGAACATAGAGCTCATAGAAATTTTTATTCCTGATGACAAATAAAGTGGATCCGATGATCATGGTAAGAATGTCTTCAGGTTTGGGAGTAAAAGTAAAAACGCCTGATGCAACTCCTTTCTTAATGACTTCATCCAGTTTTTTCACAAATAACTGATAGAAATCCAGCAGTTCATCTTTCAAGTTCTCTGTATGACGAAGTTCCTGGGTCACGAAACCATGAAAATAATTATACTTGAAAAGCTGAGAAACGATATATTTAATCATTTCCCGCAATTGCATTTCAGGTTTACCTTCTTTAATGGTATCTGCAAATTCTGAAAAATTTTCTCTTGTTTTCAGTACTCTGTACTGATAAAGATAGGACATCATTTTCTCTTTAGAACCGAAGTAGTAAGAGATCATGGCGACGTTGATATTTGCTTTAGAACAAATATCTCTTACAGAAGTTCCCTCATATCCTTTCTTGGCGATGAGCTCTTCTGCAATATCCAATATGTGAATCTGTTTTTCTGTAAATTTTTTTTTCATGAAGTGCACTTTGAGTAAAGTTAAGAAATTTTTAACACATTTATAAACGATCGTTTAATAATTTTAAATTAATTCTGAAAATACTTACTTTTGAATATGGATTTTTTTGATTTTCATCATCATAAGAAATATGTCAGAAACGGAATTTACAATATGAACATTGAGCAAATTCCGCCTGATTTCCCTTATTCTATTGGAATTCATCCCCAAGATATTGATGCTAATAATCTCGAACAACAGTTTTCATGGATGAAAAGTATGATGTTTCAAAATTGTTTTGCCATTGGTGAATGTGGTTTAGATTCTTTAGTTTCTATAGATCAGAAAATTCAGGAAGATGTTTTTTTAAGACAGATCAGGATCGCCAATGAAGTCAAAAAACCTATGATTATTCATTGTGTCAGAAAATTTTATGAGGTCATTTCTTTTAAAAAGAAAGCCGAACAACCTATGATCATTCATGGTTTTAATAAAAAACGTCAAATTGCTGAAGACCTTCTTGCCAATAATTTTTATCTGAGTTTTGGAAAAGCTGTTTTGTATAATTTATCTTTGCAGGATATTTTAAAAAACACTCCATTAGACAAATTCTTTTTAGAAACTGACAATGAAGATTTTAGCATCGAGGAATTGTATGATAAAGTTTCGGAAATAAAAGGTATTTCTTTGGAACAGCTCAATGAACAAATTTTAGAAAATTTACACTCAATAAAAAATGGATAAGTACTGGTTGGAAAGAACGGAACTTCTGGTAAAAGAAGAAGGCTTGGAAAAATTGAACAAAGCCACTGTTTTGGTTGTTGGTTTAGGCGGCGTAGGTTCTTTTGCAGCTGAATTTCTTGCAAGAGCCGGAGTTGGCAATATGACGATTGTGGATGGTGATACGGTAGATATTACTAATATCAACAGACAGTTACCTGCCTTACGTTCTACCGTAGGAAAACATAAAGTAGAAGTGGTTGCCGAAAGACTTTTAGATATTAATCCCGCTCTTAATTTAACCAAAATCAATGAGTTTCTAAATCCTGAAAGAATGGATGAAGTTCTGGATTCTGCAAAATTTGATTATGTATTGGATTGCATAGACAGCGTTACTCCAAAACTCTGTCTGATTATTGCTGCCAAAAGAAGAAGGATAAAAATTGTAAGTTCCATGGGTGCCGGTGGAAAAACCGATCCAAGCAAGGTAATGGTAAGAGACATCAGCAAAACTGAACACTGCCATCTGGCAAGACAGGTAAGAAAAAGGCTGAAAAAAGTAAAAATAGACAAAGGTGTCCGTTGTGTTTTTGCTAATGATATTCAGGATGAAGAAAGTTTGAAAATGACGGACGGAACTAACTATAAAAGATCTTTTTACGGAACAATAAGTTATATGCCTGCCATTTTCGGTTTGTATACTGCTTCAGAAGTGATTAATCATTTATTAAATCAGGATTAAAATATTCTCTCACAGATTTCACAGATATTTAAAACGATTTTCATGTCTTAATCTCTGAAATCTGTGGGAGAAAAATAAAAAAATATATTTACACTTCGTAAATGACAAATTCCAAATATCCCAGAGCGGAAAAGCTCAAAAAAAACACAGAGATCAGTTTGCTTTTTGAGAAAGGTAAATGGAGAACGAGCGGAAACCTGAGAATTATTATTCTAAAGGATAAACCCAACCTTTCTGTAGAAGCTGCAAGATTTGGAGTTTCTGTTTCTAAGAGATATTTTAAAAGAGCAGTACACAGGAATCGTATCAAAAGGTTACTGAGAGAATGCTATCGTCTGAATAAAGATCTTTTCAGGCAAGCCTTTGGAGAAAAAACTATGGCGATGCTTTTTTGGGTTTCTCCTGAGATGCCTCCGAAATTCCAGGATGTGGAAGCACAGTTTATCAAACTCTGTGAAGCGCAGAAAAAATAATTTTTCCTTAAAATAAAAAAATCTGTGAGACATTTTCTTGCAGATTTTTTTTCCCAAAGATCGCACAGATTTTCACAGATAAAATCTTCTTTTTACTTTCTGGCAAATCACAAATAGTAAAGTTCAAAACCTCGTACCCCGTATCTGGAACTCTAAAATCAACAACGCTCCAAATATCATATAGTTTTTGTATTTTTAGGAAAACAATAAATCTGAAAATTAATATGTTAGACAACGTTCCCTATTTTTCTTATATAATCAGTGCATTTATTGGGATTGGACTGGCAGCGGCTACAGGCTTCCGGGTATTTCTTCCTATGTTTATTGTAAGCCTTGCCTCTTATTTCAACTGGATTCCAATGAATGAGCATTTTGAATGGCTTGCTGGTCTTCCCACACTTATTACGACAGGAATAGCCACTATTATTGAGATATTGGCTTATTACATCCCTTTTGTTGACCATTTACTGGATACTGTTTCTATTCCTATGGCAACAGTGGCTGGCTCAATATTATTTGCAAGTCAGTTTGCGGATCTTGGAACTTTCCCACAATGGGCTTTGGCATTAATTGCCGGTGGGGGCACAGCAGCTACGATTAGCTCTGGATTTGCAGGAATAAGGGCTGCTTCTACGGCGACAACCGGAGGTTTAGGAAACTCGATGGTAGGAACAACAGAGACAGCCGGTGCGGGTATCATGTCTATTCTTGCAATGGCAGCTCCGGTAATAGCTGCCATATTTGCCCTTATTACCTTAATTGTTGTTATTGTATTTGGGCGCAAGGCCTGGAAAAAATTAAGAAGCACTAAAAGCAATTCTCAGAAGTTATAAAATAAAAAAGGTACTGTTCTAATCAGTACCTTTTTCTTTTTAATTTTTACTTCTGAAGTCCTTTATATCTTTAATCTTGGATTCAAAATATTCTTTTTTCTCAGGACTTTTTTTGATGAGTATTTCAAACGCTTTTATGGCCTTTGTATATAATTTCTGTTCAAAATAAAGATTAGCCAGTGTCTCTGTCATCAAATGCGAGATATCGTCATTCTTTTCTTTTACAACATAGGTACTTTCTTCTTTTAACTGACTGATTCTAGGATTGTTCTCAATAAAGCTCTCAATAGCTTTTTCTTTGATTTCTGATTTTTCCTTTTCAATCTCTTCTGTTCTGTCAATCTTAAGCCAGCTCTGCCATGTGTTGATAAAACCTGGAACATTGCTGTCTATGGATGATTGAGTCGTATTTTTCATAGTAACCTCCTGTACTTTTTCTACAGGTTCTTCTTTCTTTTCCTCCTGTTTTTCTTCAACCTTAAGAGTAGAAATATCAGTCCCAAAGAAGGAAACATTCATTACAGGCACATTTTCTTTTAAAGTCTCAGTATTAGCTTTTTCTTCTTCAACTGATTCAATGGGTTCAGAATGATTCTCTTCAATTTCTGATGTTTCTAATACTGGAGTAACTTTCTGCGTGGTTTCCGCAACAGTTTCGGAAGGACGTTCCTCTTCAATGATTACTTCAGGTTCTGTAACAAGAGTTACTTCCATTGCCGGAGCCGATACCTGTTCAGGCTTACTGATTAAAGAATCCGGCATATTGGATTCCACACTCATTGGTTTCCATGCAGGTTGTACTTCAGGAGCTTCTTCTATCTTTTCTTCAGTAACTTCAGGTTTAGTTTCCTCAACCACTGGCAACTGATTCTCAACAGTTTCTTCCTGTACCGGTTCTTCTTTTATTTCTTCAGGTTTTTCTTCACTTGTTGACCAGAAATGGAAGTTCTGAGTATCCGCGAAGCTAATTTCATGATCTTCAACTGTTTCAGGCTCTATTTCTTCTTCTTGCGGAACAAGTTTAGTTTCCTTCATTTTTTTCTCAACCTCTTCAATCAGGCGTCTCATTTCCTCCTCATGTTTATTGACATTCGGTTGGGAAATTTCAACGGTCTCCGTTATTTCTTCATTGTTGGCCTGAATCTTAACGTCCGGCATAAATGAATCTGTTCCATGGAAGCTCAGTTCAGCATCAACATCCTCTTCTGCAGACTGTTCTTCTCCGGAAGCAGGTATTGTTTCGCTATCTGTGACTTCTGCATTTATAGGTTTTCCCGCTAATGCTGCTTCAATATTTTCCTCAGACGGTAAAGTAGCGACTTCATGGAAGCTGATATTTTCCTCTTCTTCAATTTTTTCTTCCTCTTTTTCTGAAGAAATCTGATCTTCGTGAATGATAGTTTCCGGCGTAAACTCCTCTCCGTCATTCTCCTCAGCTTCAACTTGTACGGGTTCTATTTTCTCCTGAACCGGTTCTTCAACTATAGCCTCAGTTTTCTGGGTTACCAGAGTTCCGGATTCAAGAGTAGATTCAAGATCTATTATTTCAGAATTTTCTTCATCCAGGAAGTTTTCTTCTCCTTCAAATAAAATTCTGTTTCGTTCACCGTTTACGTAGATGTGCCTCACTTCATGTGAAGTTGGTAAAACACAAGTATTTTCTTTTTCCTCTGATGATTTTTCCAAGGAAACTTCCTCTTCTCTCCTGATGGGGAAGGATTGAGTCTTCGGTACCATTTGAGTAAGTTTTTCAATTGTTTTAGAAGATTTCTTCTCTTCCACAATTTCGGGTTTAGCCTCCTGTCTGATCTTTCCGTTGATCAGCTGATATAAAATCTTTTTATCAGTAGTATATGCAGCCGTTATAGAAAGCTCCTTCTGATAGTTTTCTTTTTCATACAGATGCACTCCATACAGATGAAGCGCCCTGATATTCTGAATATAAGGAAAAGTGTGAATCTCTTCTTTCAAAAGACCAAGGTCTTCTAATTGAATATTTTTCGGATTTTTTATTAATTCTAAAACTCTTGGATTCATCTTACCAATTCGCTACAATGTCGTTAAATATCTTATTAATAATTCTATCTGTTACCAGTTTTACCTGCTGGTCTTCGATCTGACTTAGGGATACATCACTGTTGAAAGCCGCTTCATCAGAATACGTTCTGTCAAAACTTGCATCCGGGTGGATTTTATTTTCATAATGTACCTTTACTGTAATCGTAAGTTTATTCTGTGCCTGCTGAATCACTCCTCCAGAAGGGTTGGTCTGGGTATTGGAACTGATGGTGGTGGGGGTAATGGAATAGTCAGTAATTTCTCCTTCTATCAGGATATCCGGATTTTCTTTTGTTCCTTTCAAAGTGGTTCTCTGAAGGAACCTGTTTTGTATTGCCGTAGAAAACTGCTGTGATAACGCAGGGTTTACAAGAGGTGCATTATTGGGAAATTCATTAATCTGAACTGTTTTCTCGTCCGTAAGAGATGATCCCGTAAAGCTGTAGCATGAATTTAAAACTCCCAGCAATGCAAAAAGCATTCCCGTTAACAGTGATTGTTTCAAGCCTATATTGTTAATTTTAAAATTCATTTTTAGATCCGATTTCAATAATTTCATCATACTCAATTTGTTGAATAGCATCTTCATAAGCAAAATAATTTGCGGTGTATAAGAATGGTAAGGTAAGAAAAATTCCTATCCCGCAGGCAACAATACCAATCTGGGACAAAATACCCACTACCAATGAGAAAAGAAAAATTGACAATAGATTTCCTTTGCTCATGATTTTTGAAATATTCCAGGCTTCTTTTACTTCTCTGATTCCTTTAAGGCTGATTAACGGAATGATATAAAAGCCTTTTAGTACAAAGTAATATATAGCTGCTATTATTAAAAATACATAAGGGAACACAAATAGTGCAACCATTGGGTTAGATTCATCCCTTCCGGAAATTGCACCTGATATACCCAGGACCGCAACTAAAGGAATGTAAAGCAGTAAAACGCCTCCAAAAACAATTAACTGCAGGATAAAATAAGGCATGAAATCTTTGAAATCAAAAATATCTCCAGGACTTGCCGGCTGATTTCTGTTCAGCCTTTGAAGGTATTTGTATAAATTACCCATTGCAAGCAGTCCGCAGAACGGAATAATAGACATCACAAAGCAAACTAAAAATGCTATAAAAATATTCCCGAAATCTTTCTTTAAAAGTTCGACCCCTTTGTTAATGTATTCTCCGAGCTTAAAATTGATCGGCTTAGGTGTTAAATTGACTTTCATTATTTATGCAGTGTTAATCTTCCAGGTTATATTGTTTTATTTTTCTGTATAAAGTTCTTTGTGAGATCCCCAACTCATCTGCAGCTCTGTTCCTACGTCCTTTATGTTTCTCTAAAGCCTTTATAATCAAGTCTTTTTCATTATTCTGAAGAGAAAGTGATTCTGGTCTGTTTTCCTCAATTTCGATATCTTCAATATCTTCATAGCTGTCATCAGGAGTAGAAATAATTGTTGGAGTCTGAACTGACGGAGTATCATTATTATTATCAAAATATAACAAAGATCCGGAGTTCACCTGCGGCTGACTTTCAGGAGTATAAATCCTGTTAATCAGATTTTTCTCATGGTTGCTCAGATCTGATGTGCCTCTGTTTTTGATCAGTTCCGAAGTTAAGGATTTTAAATCATTAATATCATTCCTCATATCGAATAGAATTTTATACATGATTTCTCTTTCACTTCCGAAATCGCTCTGTTTTGGAGTGCTTTGAGTATTGACAACCATTGGAAGATGTGTTTCCATAGGAATATACTCGGCAAGTTTCTCAGCGGTAATATTTCTGTTTCTTTCCACAACGGTCATCTGCTCTACTAAGTTTCTTAGCTGTCGGACGTTCCCCGGGAAAGAATAACTTTCTATGTAATGAACAGCACTTTGCTCCAGTTCCAGTTCCGGCATTCTGTATTTTTCTGCAAAGTCTATCGCAAATTTTCTGAATAACAAATGGATATCTCCTTTTCTTTCTCTTAAAGGCGGCATATCGATCTGAACGGTATTCAAACGGTAATACAAATCCTCACGGAATCTTCCGTCATGGATGGCTTTCATCATATTAACGTTGGTAGCAGCCACAATTCTCACATTGGTTTTCTGTACCTGTGAAGAACCTACTTTCATAAATTCACCACTTTCCAGCACTCTTAAAAGGCGAACCTGAGTTTGTAAAGGAAGTTCTCCTACCTCATCCAGAAAAATCGTTCCTCCGTCTGCTACTTCAAAATATCCTTTTCTTGTAGCTGTAGCCCCTGTAAAAGCTCCTTTTTCGTGTCCGAATAATTCGGAGTCTATAGTTCCTTCCGGAATTGCTCCACAGTTTACGACGATATAAGGCTGATGTTTTCTTCTGGATTCTGAATGAATGATTTTCGGAATAAATTCTTTCCCTACCCCACTTTCTCCAATCACAAGTACAGAGATATCTGTAGGTGCAACCTGGATAGATTTTTCGAGGGCACGATTGAGTGCAGGAAAGTTTCCGATAATTCCGAAACGGTTTTTTATGTTTTGTAGCTCGTTGCTCATAAGTAAATTTTTGATTATTGACTGAATGTTAATCTTCTACAGCTCTTCAATTTCTTTTCTGTAGACTTTGTTAAAGTGATGAGTGTAGACATCTTTCATGGTCTTCCCTTCATCATACGTTTGTAAGGCTAACATTTTTAAATCCAAATAATCTTTGTTTCTGATCTTAGAAACTTTACTTTTAAAGTATATATTCTCAGCAAAGTCGTACTCTTTGCTTTGTTTTTCAAAATTTTCCAGGGCTCTGTCATATCTTCCCAGCTCGAAATAGGTAACTCCCAGCTGATAATGATCAAACATTCCCTTCACATAACCTCTGGTAGCCAGAAGCCTTTCTATAATTCCAGCCGCTTTTTCTTTCTGTCCTAAAGCACTGTAGGACATAGCTCTTACTATGTCCAGATTATAGTCTCCGTTTTGAGATCTTCCTAAGTCTCCGGGCTCATATTTTTTTAAACCTTCTAAATCCTGAATTGCTCCTTTATAGTCTCTTAAGAACTGAAACTTCGTCCAACCTCTGTAACCAAGGTGCATTTTGGGGTCTAAAGCAACTGCTTTATCCATTAAAATTTTCCAGGTTACAAAATCTCCGTTTTTAAGATATGGAACTGCTTTTTCCATATAAGCATGGGAGAAATCGGGACACAATTCAATGGCTTTATCGAAACCTTCCTGAGATTCTGCAAACCCCTGTAAATCTGAAGCCCAGTTGTATAACTCACACGCTTTTTTGCAGTTCTCACCCTCTACTGCATTACAGTTGACCTGTGCAATAGTATTGGTGTAAACGATAAGTAACAAAAAGCTAAGGTAATACCTCTGAAACTTTTCCATTTTCAATTTTATAGGTTAAATACTGATAATAATCTACTTTTAAACCTTTTATCTCTTTCGGCATCCAGCCATTGAGTGATTTTGTAAACTGCAGCAGCTTATTTTCCAATTCTTCATCCAGTACAGAATCTTTCAGATCCGGGCTCATATGCTGTAATCTGAAGAGGCCTGTCTTTCCTTCACAATTTACTAAAAATCTCACGGTAATATAACCGCTGATCTTTTTTTCAGAATATATATTTTCTTTTTTAAGTTTTTCAGTGATCGCAATCTTTTCACCCTTATAGCTAAATTCCTTTGAACCCTGATAATACTGAAAACTGAAATTTCCCCATTTTTCTGAGCCACACTTCTTAAAATCAGCATTATCCAATTTCGCATCGAATTCGATATCTCCTACGGTTGCAGGATATTTTTTTATATTTTTTTCTGTCTGACAGGATACCAGGGCAAACGAAAACATTGCAAAAAGATAAACTGCTTTGATCACTGCTTAATTTTACTCTGCTGTTCTCCCTAAAAGTGTGCCCTGTGTGTTATCATGAACAAAAACGTTCACAATGTCACCTATGTTCTGTCCTTCCAGTTTATCAAAGACACATACGGCATTCTGAGAGTTTCTTCCTTTCCATTGGTTTTTATTCTTCTTGGAAATTCCTTCAATCAGAACTTCGTGTACTCTTCCGACATAAGATTTCATTCTCTGGTTTGAAAGCTCACCCTGAAGAGCAATAACCTCAGCAAGACGTCTTTGTTTCACATCAGCCGGAATATTATCTTCCATTTTTTTGTGAGCCGGTGTTCCCGGTCTTTCTGAGTAGGCAAACATATAACCGTAGTCATATTCTACTTCTTTCATCAGGCTTAAGGTATCCTGGTGATCTTCTTCAGATTCATTACAGAATCCAACGATCATATCCTGAGAGAATGCTACTTCCGGAACAATTTCCTTCGCTTTTCTGATCAGATCAAGGTATTCTTCACGGGTGTGCTGTCTGTTCATTGCTTCAAGCATATTATTGCTTCCACTTTGTACAGGAAGGTGAACATATTTACAGATGTTATTATGCTTTGCCATCATTTTGAATACATCCAGACTCATATCCTGAGGATTTGAAGTAGAAAATCTGATTCTCAGTTCCGGAACGGCTTTAGCCACTAAATCAAGAAGCTGAGCAAAATTAACGGCTGTTGCTTTCTGCATTTCAGAAGCTTTGGCAAAGTCTTTTTTAGGACCTCCTCCATACCAAAGGTAAGAGTCTACGTTTTGGCCTAAAAGGGTAATTTCTTTATATCCGTTATGGGCAAGATCTTTACATTCTTCAATAATAGAGTGTGGATCACGGCTTCTTTCTCTTCCTCTGGTAAAAGGAACTACACAGAATGTACACATATTATCGCAACCTCTGGTAATGGTAACAAATGCGGTAACTCCGTTTCCTCCTAAACGAACAGGATTGATATCTGCATAAGTTTCTTCTTTGGAAAGAATTACGTTAATCGCATCTCGTCCATCATCGGTTTCTTTTAAAAGATTGGGTAAGTCTCTGTAGGCATCTGGACCTACAACAAGATCAACCAGTTGTTCTTCTTCTAAGAACTTGGTTTTCAATCTTTCTGCCATACATCCCAGAACTCCTACCGTCATATTTGGTCTTTCTTTTTTCAGATTTTTGAACTGAGAAAGACGCATTCTTACGGTCTGTTCTGCTTTTTCACGGATGGAACATGTATTTAAAAGAATCAGGTCTGCTTCTTCAACTTTCATCGTTGTATTATAGCCCTGTTCATTAAGAATGGATGCAACAATTTCAGAGTCAGAGAAATTCATCTGACAACCATAGCTTTCTAAAAACAGTTTTTTAGAGTTCTCCGGTCTTTCTGCAATAGCAAAAGCTTCGCCCTGTTTTGTTTCGTCTATATATTTTTCCTGCACGATAATCGATTTAAGGTCCGCAATTTTAAATTACGAACAAATAAGTTTGCAAAGATACAAAATATTGTGACAGAATGTCAGGAGATTATCTGTATCTGTTATCATGGAAATTTTGATCCATTATTTTATCCTGATCTTCCAACTCTTTCTGAAGGTCAAATTGTTGAAAAATTGGTTGACTAATTTTAGCTCTAATTGGAATATTATTAAATGTAGCAGGATTCCATTTTCCTTTTATTCTAGACAGACTATTGATGATATCTTTCTTTTCATAGTCAAAAAAATCACCTTCAATCTTGAAATCCTCCATTTCGCCATTCTCATTGACAACAAATGTCAACAAAGCTCCTTTGTCCTCATTTTTCTTTATGAATCTTTCAAAAATGGACTTAACCTCAAATCCAAAAGCTTTTATTCCTTTTTTAAAAGTTGGGCCTTTCTTTTCGTTTTTACTTGGATCATCTTTGGAATTAACTAAATAAAAAGGATTTATTTCAATTTTGGCAATTGCTCCCACAAATTTCCCGTTCACTTTTGCCGGCATCCATTTTTTGAGATGGGGAATAATTTTACGGCTGAAATCAAATGCACATTTATTTTTTTGAATATCTACAGTGTCAAAATCTTTAACATAATGGATGGTTGAATTTTCATGCACAAGAATCTGTACATTATACCGTTCTTCACTTTTTTCACAAGGCAGCAATTTTTGTTCTTTAACAACCTTTACCATTTCCTTATTTAATTGATTCAACCCACCCGCATAAAAATCTTGGCCATAAGGATATTTATCCAAAACTTCATTTTGAGCAAAAATTAATTTTGTTATAAAGAAAGTGATGAGCAACAAAAATTTCTTAATCATGATTATAGGGTATTATTAATAGAACTGATTGTTATTTATTGTTGTAGAATCAGCTGAAACTCTTTTTTTTTTTTGATAATGGTTTCCATTTGATTTTTATTCTTTCCAGAGCTTATTTTATCCCTTTAATAAATACCTCCCTGCGTTTAAATTTTGAAAAGAAAACCTTTGCATCTAATCAATATCCACAGACATTGAAGAGAAGTTCATTTTAACTTTAATCTGGGAAGCTACAGGTTGCCCGCCACAAGATGCCGGAGTCCAGTTTTTCTTTATTCTTCTTACTACATATTGCATATCATCAAAAAAAACTTCACTATTCTGTACTTTGGGCATTCCTTTCACATCTACTACTTTTCCTTTAGCATCAAGCACTAAGGTAAATGTAAAATCACCTGTAAGAGCATAGAAATCAGAATTCAGGTATGCGTACATATATTTGTGTAGGATTTCTTTATAAGCCGCAACACCTCCTTCATAGGCTGCAGGTTTAAAATCATTACATTTTACAGCCACCTGCATAAAAGGTTCTTTGATATCTATTTTCAGAACATTTTTATTACTCTCCCTGATAAAAGAATCATCCCGTTCTTCCTGATCCTGTGCAAACGAAAAATTAACTGCACATAAAGCCAAAAATAAAAGTATTGCTCTCATAATTTTGTTTACAAATAATAAACAAAGGTAAATATTTAGCTTATTTATAAAAAACAAAACTTCACGCAAAGCATGAAGTTTTAGAGTTTAAATATTGTGAATTCAAAACAAGTTTTGAATTCACTGCTTTTTAATCTTATAGCAGACCTTTAATATGTTTATAATTGCTTTTTACGGTTTCAAAAACCTCATCCATTTTACCGCCAAGCATCAGCTGAGCCATAGATTTCGTCATTCCCATAATCTGGTCAAATTCAATCTTAGGAGGAAGAGCCAACGCATTAGGATTGGTGAAAATATTCAGAAGATAAGGTCCGTTGTGATCCAGACATTCTTTGATAGCATTTTCTACTTCTTCGGGATGATGAACATTCTTTCCGGGATAGCCCATTGCGTGTGCCACCATTGCAAAATCCGGGTTAATCATATCTGTTTCATTATCCGGCATTCCGCCAACTTCCATTTCCAGCTTTACCATTCCCAAGGTTCTGTTATTGAAAACAATTAATTTTATAGGGAGTTTATACTGAAAAATAGTGGCCATATCACCTAAAAGCATAGATAATCCTCCGTCTCCACACATGGCAATCACCTGTTTTCCAGGATGTGCTAAAGCAGCTCCGATAGCCATTGGCATTGCATTCGCCATTGATCCGTGATTGAATGAACCCAGCATTTTCCTTTCTCCGGTTCCTGTAATAAATCTTGCTCCCCAAACACAGCACATTCCGGTATCTACCGTAAAAATAGCATCATGTTTAGCAAGTTTGTTTAAAGTATGCGCCACATATTCCGGCTGAATAGCATTCTCTTTTCCAGAATCTTTGACATACTCCAATTGGTTTTCTTTCACTTTATCATAAAATGCCAGCTGCTCGTTCAGGAAATGAACATCAGTTTTTTCGTCAAGTAAAGGCAGTAAGGCTTTAATGGTTTCTTTGACATCTCCTGTAAGTCCCAACTCCAGTTTTGCTCTTCTTCCTAATCTTTCAGGACTTTCATCAATCTGAACGATTTTATTTTTTACAGGCATGAATTTCTGATAGGGAAAATCCGTCCCAAGAAGAATAACGAGATCAGCTTCGTGAATGGCGTGATACGCTGAAGGAAATCCTAACAATCCTGTAAGTCCCACTTCATTAGGGTTATTGGGCTGGATAGCCATTTTTCCTCTAAATGAATATCCTACGGGCGCTTTTAACAGATTAGACAAAGCAATCACTTCATCACGGGCTTCAGCAGCACCTATTCCACAATATAATGTTACTTTTTTGCTTTTATTTATAAGTCCCGATAAGCTTTTTAGTTCATTATCACATGGTCTTATCATAGGATTGGTTTTAAAGATTTGGGTGGAAGTAGAACCTTCTTCAGCATCCAGTTCAGAAACGTCTCCCGGAAGTCCTATCACAGCAACTCCTTTTTTGGAAATTGCATGTTGAATAGCAGTCTGTACCGTTCTTTGTACCTGCTCCGGCCGGGTAATCATCTGGTTGTAGTAGCTACAGTCATCAAAAAGTTTTATTGTGTTCGTTTCCTGAAAGTAATCCATTCCCATTTCATCACTGGGAATCGTGGAAGCAATCACCAACATGGGGACATGGGAACGATGTGCTTCATAAACTCCGTTAATCAAATGAACATGTCCTGGACCACAACTTCCGGCACACACTGCCAAACCATCAAGCTCAGCTTCTGCAGCAGCAGCATAAGCTCCTACTTCTTCATGCCTTACATGAATCCACTGAATATTGCTTTTTTTGACCGCAATATTCAAATGGTTGAGACTATCGCCGGTTACTGCATAAATTCTTTTCACATTGGCATTTTCGAGCATTTCAACAATCTGCTCTGCGATGTTTTTTGCCATAATTACTCTGTTTTGGTGGTTGTTTTTGGGTGAAAAATAGTAATTGAGAAAGATAATTCCCATCCTATCTCTATCAAATTTAGCTAATTAAATTTAAATTTTCCCGTTATTACCATGTTAAAACTTTGTGAATTTATGATGAAACCTTACAGATTGAATGTTTACTTTAAAACAAAACAGCCACCCAAAAAAGGCGGCTGTTTATATCATATGTTTCGGATTTTACATCACTATTTCTATCTGATTTCTCAACAGATCTTCAAATTCGTCTCTCTTACGGATAAGGTGTGCTTTTCCGTCTAAGAACAACACTTCAGCAGGTTTTAATCTTGAATTGAAGTTTGAACTCATTTCAAAACCATAAGCTCCTGCATTGTGGAAAGCAAGGATATCTCCTTCTCTCACTTCATTCAGTTTTCTGTCCCATGCGAATGTATCCGTTTCACAGATGTTTCCTACTACCGTGTAAATTCTTTCTGCTCCTTTCGGATTAGATAGGTTCTCAATCATATGGTAAGAATCATAGAACATTGGTCGGATCAGGTGATTAAATCCTGAATTCACACCAACAAAAACAGTAGCCGTCGTCTGCTTGATTACATTAGCTTTCACCAATAAATATCCGCTTTTCCCAACTAAGAATTTCCCGGGTTCAAACCATAATTCGAATTTCTTCCCTGTAGATTTTGAAAATTCAGAAATTACTTTTTCTACTTTTTTACCTAATGTTCTTACATCAGTTTCTTCTTCACTGTCCTGGTAAGGGATTTTGAAACCACTTCCCATATCCAGATATTTCAGGTTCGGAAAATGCTCAGAAAGCTCCAGCATAATCTCCAAAGCCTGAAGAAATACATCCGGATCCTTAATTTCGCTTCCTGTATGCATGTGAAGTCCTTCAACATTCAGGTTGGTACTTTTCATCACTCTTTCGATGTGACGAACCTGGTGAATGGAAATACCGAATTTACTGTCGATATGCCCTGTTGAAATCTTATAGTTACCGCCGGCAAAAATATGTGGGTTAATTCTTACTAAAATCGGATAAGTATTTCCGTATTTATTCCCGAATTGTTCAAGAATAGAAATGTTATCAATGTTAATATGAACTCCAAAAGTCATTGCTTCTTCTATTTCAGCCAGGTCAACACAATTGGGAGTAAACAATATCTTTTCTTTCGAAAATCCTGCCTTCAATCCTAGTTTAACTTCGTTAATAGATACACAATCCAAAGATGCACCCAGGTTCTTGACATATTTAAGAATATTGATATTCGTTAAAGCCTTCGCTGCGTAGAAGAACTTCGTATGTTTTAAAAATGAAGAGGTAAGTTTTTCGTATTGAACTTTGATGGACTCCGCATCATAAACATACACTGGTGTACCAAACTCATTGGCAATTTTTAATAATTCTTTTGAATTCATAATTTCATTTTAACATAAAAAAAGGCAGATTCTTCAGAAAAGAGCCTGCCACATTGATTATTTTTTATGCAAGACAACTCTTTTAAATATTCCAAACCTTAGAGAACTTTACAGCTCCCTTTTTTCCAGTTTTATTTTGTTTAAAATTTTGCATTGCTTGTATTTATTTTTTGCAAAAATACTATTTATTTTTTACTTTTTAAAAATTGATTTTACAAGTATTGTCTTCAGAAGACAACTTGTAACGTATAGACACTCTTTTACTTCGGTAACGGTAATGTCTCAAAATCCCCGCGAAGAAGCGCCAACTGCAATTCGTTATTCAGATCTGTGGAAGATAGCGGAAGATCAATTTTCAACTTAGCCAGCTTACTCAGTGTCTGAATCTGCGTAAACAGCTCATAGAATCCAAAGGAAACCACCTTCCCGTTTTCTATGATTAAAAATAACTTTTCTCCTAATTTTCTTCCAGGCCCAAGCCAAAGTTCATTTCTTTTTCTGAATTCAATTTTTTGTTTCAAAACAGAAAAATCTTTAAATTCTTCCTGAGAACCAATAAACTGAACAGCTTTTGTCCCCTGAGTAAATGATCTGAATTTCAAAACCGGTTTCTCAGTTTTATTAAGTTTATTTTTCTCAACCACATATTTATTATTCCTGAAATATAAGCCGAAAGGTAAAACTTCTTTCTTTTTAATATTCTTGGAATTCAGGATCAGTTTGGCAATAATATCTGTTCCGGTAAGCTCAAAATTAATCTGCTCAACATCTTTCTGAATCTGTTCCCATTTTTTTGATTTGGAATTGAATACTTTTTTCGAAAACTTGTTAATGTCCTGAACATAATCAGAGAACATGATACGCCCAGCTTCATCCTGAAAGTATACAAATCCCTTATCATTAGGAAGATCCTGGGTCAGTTCTTTGATCTTATTGATATACGTTTTGGCGTTAGACTCATCGTGCTGCTTCTGAATGATTTCATTTTCGGTATCTTTCGAAATCAGAAGTTTGAAAAGTTCTAAGGTAGCTCTTGCATCACCTTCCGCCCTGTGATGATTGGTCAAAGGAATACCCAATGATTTCACCAGTTTTCCCAACGAATAACTTACCTCATCTGGAATCAGTTTTTTCGCTAACGGAATTGTATCTAAAGTATTGATTTTAAAATCATAACCAAGCCTTTTGAATGACTGGCGAAGCATCCTGTAATCAAAATCAATATTATGCCCTACCAAAGTTGTATTTTGAGTAATTTCTATCACTCTTTTGGCAATTTCATGAAATTTTGGAGCAGTTTTGACCATTTTCGGGGTAATACTGGTCAGTTTTTGTACAAAAGGAGTAATATCACCTTCTGGGTTTACCAGAGATATAAACTGGTCTATAATTTTCTGACCGTCATATCTGTAAATGGCGATATCTATAATGCATTCATTTCTATAACCTGC
Source organism: Chryseobacterium indologenes (assembly GCF_002025665.1). Lineage (GTDB taxonomy): Bacteria > Bacteroidota > Bacteroidia > Flavobacteriales > Weeksellaceae > Chryseobacterium > Chryseobacterium metallicongregator. The sequence goes on from NZ_CP018786.1 coordinate 4,936,146, forward strand.
ACCATTACTTTCTATATCTATAATTGAATACATGAATGTGTGTTAACTGCTGTTTTTCTAGTTTAATATTTAAAACCGGTCTCTTATTCCCCAATAAAATACGGCCTTATTTTTCTTTGTTAAGTAAAGATAACCTGCTAAAATAACAAAAAATATATCAAAATACAGCAGGTTGTCTTTCAAAATTATCTTCTTCTGCCTCCCAAACCGAACATTCCGAGAATAGCTTTTGCTCCTTCTCTCATTAATGTAGAGGTAAAAGTACGGCCAGCTTTACTCTGCAATACCTGTTCAAACATTCCGGGTTCTTCCTTTACCGGTCTTGTCTTTTGTGTAGGTGACGGGTTTTGTGCAGCCTGTTCCATCCTGTTAGTAAGCATTTCGTAAGCAGATTCTCTGTCAATTGCCTGCTCATATTTTGCAACAAGTGCTGATCTTGAAGTCAGATCAGAAATTTCTGCCTCGTTCAAAACATCCATTCTTGATTCCGGAGAGATCAGATAAGTATGTACTAATGGGGTTGGAATTCCTTTTTCATCAAGAGCTGTAACAAATGCTTCTCCAATTCCTAAATTCTGGATCAGACTGGAAGCATTATAGTATTCTGTGGTAGGATAATTTTCAACGGCTTTGGTAATTTCTTTTTTATCTTTCGCGGTAAATCCTCTCAGTGCATGCTGTATTTTCAATCCTAATTGGGAAAGAACATTTTCAGGAACATCACCGGGAATCTGTGTAATAAAGTAGATCCCAACTCCTTTGGAACGGATCAGTTTCACCATTGTTTCGATCTGTGAAAGAAGCGCTTTCGAAGCTTCATCAAAAATCAGGTGGGCTTCATCAATGAATAATACCAATTTCGGCTTTCCGCTATCTCCTTCTTCCGGAAATGTCATATAAATTTCCGCAAAAAGAGAAAGCATAAACGTGGAGAAAAGCTGTGGCTTGTTCTGGATATCCGCCACTCTTAAGATATTAACTACTCCTTTTCCGTCTCTTGTTTCCAGTAAGTCATGAACATCAAAGCTTAATTCACCGAAAAATCCTGCTGCTCCCTGTTGCTCCAGGGCTACAATAGATCTTAAAATAGCTCCGAGAGACGCTGGGGCAATAGATCCGTAATTGGCCGCAAGCTCGGCTTTTCCTTGTGCGTTATCTGTCACATACTGCAATACTTTCTTCAAATCGTTAAGATCGATCAATGGAAGGCCTTTATCATCACAATATTTGAAGACAATAGACATGATGCTTTGCTGCGTATCATTCAATTCAAGGATTTTACTTAATAAAACAGGTCCGAATTCTGTAACAGTAGCTCTCAATTTTACACCTTTTCCTCCGGAAATGCTCATGAGTTCTACCGGAAAACCTTGCGGATTATAGGGAAGCTGTGTTTTGGCATATCTTTCTTCTATGATAGCATTCATCTGGCCGGCTTCTGCAATCCCGGAGAAATCTCCTTTAATATCAAGAACCAAAGAGGGAATTCCTGCATGAGAAAGCTGTTCTGCAAATACCTGTAATGTTTTTGTCTTTCCTGTTCCCGTAGCTCCGGCAATAAGACCGTGACGGTTTATGGTTTTCAGGGGAATGGTTACGTTCACTTCTGTGACTACTTCTCCGTCCAACATTCCTTTTCCTAATATTATATGCTCTCCTTTGGGAGTGTATCTAGTGTTAAGTTCTTCAATAAATTGTGTTTTGTCTGCCATTTGATCGCTTTTTTAACTTATAAATATAAAATTTTTTGTAAAAATTTGAGTAAATAAAATAATATTATTGATTAAATTATATTCTTAGTTCTCTAAATTTATTATTTAATTTAGCCTTGAGAACAACATATATACCATACATGATTTCATTAAAAAAAACTCTACTCATTATCTTCGCTTTTTACTCCTCCTTGTTCCTTTCTCAGAAAAGAAACGAACCTGTCAATTTACAGATTAAAGGCGATTACACACACCTTCCCACCTCAGTAACTTTCCCACTCTTATGGTCTGGTTTTCAAAGAGAAGAAATAACATCTTATGATGTACAAAATAAGCATATTGTGGTAAGTTATATACAACAACACAGTAAAAAAAGTAAAACGGTACTCACCTTATATATCTATCCTAAAAAATATGTAGACAACCAGCTTTTGAGAGATGAGTTTGCTATATATGAAACTGTTCTTAATCAAAACTCTAATAAAAGTGTAGATTTAAAACCTATGTTTGGAAATATATCCAATGATCAGGTAAAAGTACATTATATTTATTCCATATTTGATCATGCAATGGGTGAGCGTGATTTTTTCAAAGGCGTAAAATATACTCATAAGAAATCACTTCTTTCTATTTATGAATGTGGAGGATGGGGTTTTAAAATCAGAAGCTCAAGTGATGAAATGACCCATGATCAGCTGTCTGAACTCAAAACCAAAGCGGAGACTTATTTTGGTGTATTGGATATAGCTGCTAAAAAGCCTCTTCCTACCAGCCATACTCCGGATATCATCTTATCTCCAGTTCTCAAAAGAGATTCTATGATGACCAATGCTGTGATTGCTTCGGCGTATGCAAAAATAAAATGGCTGGGAGAAAATGCAGACAAAAAAGAACTTCTGACAGGCTTCAATGATATGAATATCGAGTCTGAAGTATATGCTATAGACAAAATGATAGAATTCTATAAAACCCATGAAAAAGACTGGCCGATGCAAGAAGACACTAAAAAATATTTTGATGAAATTATTAGATTAGCAGACAACGGAAAAATTAAAGATTACCTCTATGACAGGTACAACAGGCTGATCCATTATGATGAAGGAGAAGCTAAAAAAGATGAATATCTCCAATTCAAAACAGATAAAAACATTACGGAAAACACCAATGAAATCCTTTACAAAATATATTATAAGCTAGAGTAAACACGATATTCAAAAATTTTGTTCGATGGGAAGAACATGATATAAAACAGTATTCACTAATTGACATTATGTAAGGCATTCTTTTTGCTAAAAAAAAGAACACATACTAAACACACGTTTAACAAAGTATTGAAAGAAACTATCAATGGGATTTAACATTTCATTTAGAATTTATCTAATACTTCGTATCTTTAACTCATTAAAAAAAGACCCCAATGAAAATTGAACAAATATATACGGGCTGTCTGGCTCAGGGTGCCTATTATATTGTATCAGAGAATGAAGCTGTCATTATTGATCCTCTAAGAGAAGTAAAACCTTATCTGGATCGTCTGGAAAAAGACAATGTCACTTTAAAATATATTTTTGAAACTCACTTCCATGCAGATTTTGTATCAGGACATTTGGATTTAAGCAAAAAAACAGGTGCCCCTATTGTATACGGACCTACTGCTGCTCCTGAATTTGATGCCATCATTGCTGAAGACAATCAGATTTTTGAGATCGGGAAAGTGAAAATAAAGGTTATGCACACTCCTGGACATACGATGGAAAGCAGTACTTACCTTTTAATCGATGAAAATGGTGTTGAAACTGCAATTTTCACAGGCGACACCCTGTTTTTAGGAGATGTGGGAAGACCAGATCTTGCCCAGAAGGCGACTAACCTTACTCAGGAAGACCTTGCAGGAATTCTTTACGACAGTCTTCAGAACAAAATTATGCCGTTGGATGACAGTATCACAGTTTATCCAGCTCATGGAGCAGGATCTGCCTGTGGGAAGAATATGCAGAAGGAAACAGTAGACATTTTAGGAAATCAAAAGAAGACAAATTATGCACTTAATCAACCGGATAAAGAGTCTTTCATCAGAGAAGTTCTTGATGGTTTAACAGCTCCCCCGAAATATTTCGGAATGAATGTAGCTTTAAATAAAGGCGGCTATGAAAGTCTTGACGTTGTAATGAACAAAGGATTGCAGCCTGTTGCACCTGAAGATTTCGAAGTGCTGGCAGAGGAAACAGGAGCTTTAATTTTAGATACAAGAGGAGCTGCGGACTTCCATAAAGGATTTGTTCCAAACTCTATCAATATAGGACTGAAAGGAGATTTTGCCCCATGGGTAGGAACCCTTATTGTAGATGTAAAGCATCCTTTATTATTAGTTACTGATGAAGGGACTGAAGAGGAAGTGATCACAAGACTGAGCCGAGTAGGCTTTGATAATGTGATTGGTTACCTGAAAGGAAGTTTTGAAGCATGGAAAAATGCTGGTAAGGAAATTGACGAAGTTAAAAGAATTACTCCGTCTGAATTTGCAGAGCAGTTTACAGCAGACGCTACTGTAATTGATGTAAGAAAACTGACTGAATACTCTGCAGAACACATTGACAACGCTTACAACAAACCATTAGATACCATCAGCGACTGGGCACGTACCATTGATGACTCTGAACACTTCTTCCTTCACTGTGCCGGCGGATATAGAAGTATGATTGCAGCAAGCATTCTTAACTCACACGGAATCAGAAACTTTACTGAAATAGAAGGAGGATTTAACGGAATCAAAAAAACGGAAAAACTTCCAACTACAGATTTTGTATGTCAATCTAAGACCCTATAAGATCATGAAAATTCAGTTTTTTGGATTATTCTTAGCGTTAGCATTTACATTAAGTGCCTGTAAAACAAAGCCTACAGCTACAGGTCCTACAGCCAACATCAAAGAAGTAGTCAACAGTTCTGATGTACTATTGGTAGATGTCCGAATTCCAGAGCAATATACTGCAGGAACGGCAAAAAATGCTATCAATATTCCATTAGCAGATATTCAAAACAATATAGAAACTCTAAAAGGTAAGAAAGTTGTTGTGTTTTGCAATAAAGGAATCCAGGCAGATCAGGCAATGGAAATTCTGAAGAAAAATGGAGTGGAAGCTTATGACGGTACAACCTGGAAGAATGTAAAAGCGATCCAGGATGAAACAATCAAAGAAGCAAACTAATAAAACCAAAATTATGTCACAAAAATTTCAAGAAATAATAGATTCAGAAAGACCAGTACTTATCGATTTTTTTGCAACATGGTGTCAGCCTTGTAAAGTACAGTCTTCGGTATTAAATACAGTAAAGGAAAATATTGGCGAAGGAGCCAGAATTATAAAGGTAGATGTAGATCAATATCCTGCACTGGCAGCTCAGTATGGCGTGCGTGGAGTCCCTACACTGGCCATTTTCAAAAAAGGAGAAATGCTATGGAAGGAAAGTGGTGTTCATGATGTGAATACCCTCACACAACTTTTACAAGAATATGCTTAAACTGTGATTTTTCACAGTTTTTGCTTTTTATAATTCCCACAGATTTCCACAGATAATTATGCTTATTTTTCTTTATATAGAAATTAAAAATCTGTGAAGATCTGCGAAACCTGTGGTAAAATCCTAAAATTCAATAGAAAAAGAATCTCTATCATTCAAAAACTGGAAATGCTTTCTAAAATCGTTCAATTCTTCCATATATAGTTCTGCAGATACAAGATTTCCCTGTTTATGAGAAATTTCTTTTCCATCCCCAAAGAAGCAGTGAGAGCTTTCCTGATAAAACAGATCATTTCCATCGGTCCCGATTCTGTTTAAACCAAATACAAAAGATAAGTTTTCAATAGCTCTGGCTTTTAACAAATGTTCCCATGCTCCTACCCTTTTCTCGGGCCAGTTGGCAACATATAAAATAGCATCATAATCATCATTATTCCTTGCAAATACAGGAAACCGCAGATCATAACATACCTGAAGCAGGAAACGTATTCCTTTATATTCAACAATTACTCTTTCTTTTCCTGGCGTGTACACTTTATCTTCTCCGGAAAAAGAAAACAGGTGTCTTTTATCATAAAAAAATGTTTCACCATAAGGCTTTACAAAGAACATCCTGTTGTAAAAACTTCCGTCCTGTTCTACCGGAGCACTTCCGCAGAATGCTGCATTTTTCTCTTTCGAGATCTTTTTCAAAAACTCCAGTGACTCATTATTTCTGTCCGAAACTTCTGAAGCATCCATACAGAAGCCTGTTGAAAACATTTCAGGAAGAAGAAACAGATCTGCCTCTACATTTTGCAGTTCGTTTTCTATAAGTTTAAAATTATCAGTCTTATTTTTCCAGATGATATCTAAATTAAGCCCTACAACTTTCATCTTTTATTCTTTTTAAATTATTCAAATGTGAAGTATAAAAATACAGCTTTTATCTTTACAAAAGGAGAATTAAATGGTTGAAAAGATGGTTTTTCATACAAAAACCGGGCACTATTTCTTAATAATTTATTAAAGTCAATCATTTTTATACTACTGCCATTCTTTCGGTTTCATTTTTGATAGAGATATTTTTTATTATTACCCTTAAAATTAAAAATTTATGAAGAAATTGTTTTTTATGGTGGCGATCTTCTTTTTTGGCGCTATGGCTAATGCTCAGGCCTGGACAGGAAAGGGAGATCAGAAAATACAACTGGGACTGAGCGCGTGGGGATATGGAACCGGGATCACGGGAACTTACGACTATGGACTCAACAAACTTATTTCAGTAGGAGCCGGGATCAATGGCTACTTCGACAATTATAAAAACAACGATAAGGATAATCGTGTTTTTGTTTTCGGAAGACTGAACTTTCACTTGCAGGAAGCGTTAAATCTTCCTTCCAAATGGGACATCTATCCTGGAGTAGACCTTGGAGTTCTAGGGAGAGACTTTGGAGTGGGAGCTCACATTGGAGCCCGTTATTTCTTCACAGAGAAAATCGGAGTCTTTGCAGAGGTTGGTAATAATGGCAGCCTTGGTGTTTCTTTCAATTTATAATCTTATCATCAAATCGTCTTTAAATATGACAAAGCTTCTTGTTTCGGGGAGCTTTTTTATTTGGCATAGTTTTGATAATTGTTACCTTTGCAAATTAAAATCTAAAATTTATTAATGGAAATAGCAATTAAACTTTTTCAGTTCATTCTGAGCATCTCTATACTTGTGCTTCTTCATGAGCTTGGCCATTTTTTACCGGCAATATGGTTCAAGACCAGAGCAGAGAAGTTTTTCCTGTTTTTTGATCCTTATTTCTCCATATTCTCCATGAAGAAAATCAACGGAAAATGGCAGTATAAATTTTTATCAAAAAACTTACCGGATTCTGAAGTAATAGAGGTTAATGGAAAGAAGGAAGAAGTTCCTATCGATATATCAAAACTTCCGGACAACGACTGGAGAAAACACCCTGAGCAAACCAAATATGGTATCGGATGGCTTCCTTTCGGAGGGTATGTGAAGATTGCAGGAATGGTGGACGAAAGTATGGATACTGCCCAAATGAAAAAACCGGCAGAGCCATGGGAATTCAGATCAAAACCAGCCTGGCAGAGACTGATCATTATGTTGGGAGGGGTTACTGTTAACTTTTTCCTTGCATGGTTAATCTACAGCTGTCTTTCTTTCTTTAACGGAGAAACCTATACGGATATCACAAAATTCAACAACGGTATTGAAGCTACTTCAGCAGGAAAGAAAATGGGATTCCAGAATGGTGACAAAATCATCAGCGTAGACGGAAAACCTGCGGAAAGACTTGAAAATACTTCAATCAATATTCTATTAGGAGATCATGTTACCGTAAACAGAAACGGGCAGGAAGTTACTTTCCCAGTGAATGCAGATGGTGTAGCAGATGTTCTTAAACAGAAAGAAGCCAGACTATATATCACTCCAAGAGTTTCTATGGTTGTTGATTCATTAGCAACTCCTTCTTCTCAGGCATCTGGTCTTGCGAAAGGTGATAAAATTGTAGGAATCAACGGTAAGAAAGCAGCATTCTTTGATGAAGTAAGTGCTCTTTTAAGTGAAAATAAAGGAAAAACAATTTCTGTAGACGTTGAAAGAAATGGAGCTGTACAGACATTACCGGCAGTTTCTGTAGATAAAAACGGAAAACTGGGGATTGCAATTGATACAAAAAGTATTGCAAAAGATATTGTAACGAATAAAAAATATTCTTTCGGAGAAGCTATTCCAAGAGGATTTACAAGAACTATTGAAGCATTAACTACTCAGGTTAAGCAGTTTAAAATTATGTTCAACTCTAAAGTTCAGGGTTATAAGAACGTTGGAGGTCCTATTGCTATTGTAAAGAATATGCCTGTGGATAAAGATGCGGATGGAAGCGTTAAGATCAACTGGGTTGCTTTCTGGAGCTTTACAGCAATGTTCTCTGTATGGTTGGCATTCCTGAACCTTATTCCTATTCCGGGACTTGATGGTGGACACGTTTTATTTACTTTATATGAAATTATTGTAGGGAAACCTGTTCCACAGAAAGTTTTGGAAAACGCACAGATGATTGGAGTTATCTTCCTGTTAGGATTGATGTTACTGATCTTTGGAAGTGACATCTTCAAAGTATTTATGGGTAAATTATAATTTTTTTAAAATTTTTCTTAAAAATATTTGTAGGGTATAAATATTCGTCCTATATTTGCACCACTTAAAACAAAGGACATTCCTCCTTAGCTCAGTTGGTTAGAGCATCTGACTGTTAATCAGAGGGTCGCTGGTTCGAGCCCAGCAGGAGGAGCAAAAAGACTTACAGAAATGTAAGTCTTTTTTTGTGCTTTCATCTGAACAGGCACTGTAATAACCATAAAAAGACAGATATTTGCAACTTATCTTAAGTTTTTATGAAATATTGACCTATTGTATTGAATATCATCTGCCCTTTCAAGTATTTTTCATGTAACGATTTCCCCAATCATCCGACTATTCTTTTTAGGGTAATCGGTATTAAGAAAATCCTCACAAATACGCTCTAAAACGACAAAGAATAATAAAAACCAATATATAGTATTGAATAAATACCCAATTGTACCATGAAGAAAACTATTATTTCGTTATTCACAGCATTTTCTATTATAGGGATTTCGGCGCAGGAAAAGTCTTATTTTTTATCAAGCCCGTCATTGAGTCCTGATGGAAAAACAGCTTACTTCTCTTATGACGGTGATATCTGGAAAGCAGATTCCAATGGAGGAAATGCTTCAAGAATTACCGCACTGGACGGGGAAGAAATCAATCCCCGCCTTTCTCCGGATGGAAAATGGCTTGCATTCAGTTCTAACCAATACGGAAATTATGATGTTTATGTAATGCCCGCGGGAGGCGGAACCATCAAGCAGCTGACTTTCCATACCGGAAGAGACGAAATGGAAAGCTGGGCATGGGACAGTAAAACGATTTATTTTACTTCCACCAGAAATAATAATTTCGGAAGTTTTAAAACGACTATTGAAGGAAAAACTCCAGAAAAACTTTTCAATAATTACTTTAACTATACCAATGGACTTGTGGAAACTCCTGCAGGAGAATATCTTTTCACAAGCTCATCTGAAAGCGCCCACCAGGTACAGAGAAAGCGTTATAAGGGAGAAAATAATCCTGATATTCTCGGATACAATCCAAAAAGCAATTCTTTCAAACAGTACACCAATTATGAAGGAAAAGACTTCAATCCAAGTGTAGATAAAAACGGCATTATCTATTTCATTTCTGATGAAAATAATGGCGAATACAATCTTTATAAAATCGAAAATGGTAAAAAAACTGCTTTAACCCAATTCGATACTTCTATTAAAAAACCTTTTGTTTCAGCCGACGGATCCAAAGTTATTTTTGAAAAAGATTATCAGCTTTATACTTATGATGTAACCTCAAAAAAAACAACTCCACTCAACATCAGCCTGAATACTAATAAAACCCTGGAAAAAGCTCAGAATTTCAATGTGGAAAATAATATTTCCTATTATGATGTATCTCCGGACGGTAAAAAAATGGCGTTCATAAGCCGTGGTATCATATTCGTTTCTGATATTGAAGGAAAGTTTGCCCAACAAGTTTCTGACGGTAAAGAACGTGCTATGGAAGTAAAATGGCTGAAAGACAACCGTACTTTACTTTACAATCAGACTTATAACGGCTATCAAAACTGGTTTACGATTCAGGCAGACGGAAAAGGACAGCCAAAGCAATTAACAGAAGATTTACGAAATAACCGCAGCATCACCCTGAACAGCGACCTTTCAAAAGCCGTTTACTTAAGCGGGAGAGATGAAGTAAGATTGTTGGATTTAAAAAACTTAAAATCTACAACCATTGTGAAGGATGAAATATGGGCTTTCCAAAACTCAAGACCTTCCTTTTCTCCTAATGACGAATATGTATTATTCTCTGCAAAAAGAAACTTCGAACTCGATATCTTCATCTACAATATTAAAAAAGCACAGACTTTAAACCTTACCAACACTGGAGTTTCAGAAGAAGATCCTGTATGGTCTCCAAACGGCAAGTATATTTATTTCACGAGTGACAGAACCAATCCGTCTTACCCTCTAGGCATGCAGAAATCTAACATTTACCGCATGGCCCTGGATTGGTTTGATGAACCTTTTAAATCTGAAAAATTCGACAATCTTTTCACTGAAGAAAAGAAGGAAACAAAATCTTCGGATAAAGAAAAGGATAAAGATAAGAAGGACAAAAAAGGGGAAGACAAGAACAAAGAGAAAAAAGAAGAAAAAGAACCGGTAATCAAAGAGCTGAAAGTAAATCCTGAAGATACTCTGGACAGAATTGAGCTGGTTACCGACCGATATGGATATCAGGATGATCCGACCGTTTTTGCTGATGACAAAAAAGAGATTCTATTATTTAATTCTAATCAGGATAATGGAAAAAGACAATTGTATAAAAAGGTGTTCACTGATTTTGAGCCCGCCAAATCTGAAAAAGTTTTCGATAAAGCAGCTTATTATTTAACCAAAAATGAGAAAAACCTATTCGCTCTGATAGAAGGTAATATCTACAAAACAACTGTAGCTGCATTAAAGCCTGAGAAAATCAATATCCAATATAGCTTTGATAAAGATCTGGCATCAGAATTTACGCAGATGTATGCTGAAGCATGGACAGGTGTGGAAGAAAACTTCTACGATGAAAAATTCCATGGTATCGACTGGAAAGCCAAAAAGGAGCAGTATGCAAAGTACCTTCCGTATGTAAATAACAGAAATGATCTGCGAATTTTATTGAATGATCTTCTGGGCGAGCTTAATTCTTCACATACCGGATTTTCATCTACTGGAAAAGAGGAAACCGTATTCCTGAACTATTTCACCAACGAAACCGGAATTATCTTCAAAAAAGACCAGCCTTACACGGTAGAAAGCATTGTGAGAAAATCTCCCGCTTACCGTTCAGGAGTTGACATCAAACCTGGCGATCAACTGACTTCTGTCAACGGAAAGAAGATTGATCAAAACGAAAATATCGAAACCTATTTCACAAGCCCTAAAAAACAAGATGAACTTGTTCTTACCTTTAATCGTGATGGTAAAATTGTAACAACCAAAGTACATCCGATTTCTAATGGAGAATTAAAAGGATTGCTTTACGATGATTGGATCTATAACAATCATCAGCGTGTTGACAAGCTTAGCAACAACCGTATTGCCTACTCTTGCATGAAAAACATGTCCACTGACGAGCTGGACCGATTCCTTCTGGATATGGTAGAACAGGAGAACAGAAAGGACGCTGTTATTCTCGATTTACGCTACAACACCGGTGGAAATGTTCATGACAAAGTATTAAATTTCCTTTCTCAGAGACCTTATCTGCAATGGAAATACCGTGAAGGGAAAATAACAACACAACCGAACTTCGCTCCTTCCGGAAAACCTGTTGTTCTTTTGATTAATGAAGCTTCATTAAGTGACGCTGAAATGACAGCAGCCGGATTCAAAGCTCTAAAGTTGGGTAAAATTATCGGTCAGGATACTTATCGATGGATTATTTTCACTTCAGCAAAAGGCTTGGTAGACGGATCTTCTTATAGACTTCCTTCATGGGGAACTTACACATTAGACGGACAGAATCTTGAAAAAACAGGTGTAAAACCTGATATTTATGTTAAAAACACCTTTATGGACCGTCTTCAGAACAATGATCCACAACTGGAAAGAGCTGTTCAGGAAATACTTAAGGATTTGAAGAAATAAAGACTAGTTCCTATTTTTTGCACATATTTTGCTTGATAAGGGTAATAATTTTTATCAAGCAAAATGCCTTATTTATCCAGAATTTATTTAAAAGATAATTGTCCACAAGACTTCCCCTTCACCCTGCCTTTTTTGCGCAAGGGTCTAGATATAAGGCTAAAAAGCAATGTTACTTTTTTTGTTGGCGAAAATGGAATTGGAAAATCCACTCTGCTTGAAGCCATTGCAGACAAGTGTAATTTCAATGTTGCCGGAGGAAATCGCAATCATAATTACAACTTTCATAAAACAGAATCGATGCTGTCGGAATATCTTACTCTTTCCTGGCATCATAAAACTTCTCAAGGTTTTTTCATGAGGGCTGAAAGTTTTTTCAACTTTGCGACCTATATTGATGAAGTTGCTGAAGAGGACCAAAGAGTTCTGGAAGCCTATGGAGGGAAATCTTTACACCAACAGTCCCATGGTGAAGCATTTTTATCATTATTCCATAACCATTTTCAACACGGAATTTATCTTCTTGATGAACCGGAAGCCGCTTTATCACCACAAAGGCAACTTTCCTTACTCTCTATTATTCACAAATTAGAAAAAACAGGGAAGGCTCAGTTTATAATTTCAAGCCATTCTCCGATCTTAATGAGTTATCCGACTGCAGAAATTTATCTGCTTGATAATAAAATTCAAAAAACACACTATAAAGAAACAGAGCACTATCAGCTCACAAAGAATTTTTTGGAATCACCAGAACGCTATTTTCAACATTTATTTGAAGACATCTAGCTTTACCTGAAATTTTCTGAAAATATTTCTTATTGAATTTCAATACATTTAGTTAAAAACTATTAAGAATAAAGGATAAAACTTGCTTGGTACGGATATTCCTATTATATTTGCACCACTTAAAACAAAGGAAATTCCTCCTTAGCTCAGTTGGTTAGAGCATCTGACTGTTAATCAGAGGGTCGCTGGTTCGAGCCCAGCAGGAGGAGCAAAAAAGACTTACAGAAATGTAAGTCTTTTTTTATTTTATAAATCTTAAAACAGCATCTGAATATGCTATAGAGATAGCGGCTTATGCTCTCTTTTAATTCCCTGATTATTATATTTTAAGCATTAAAACTTTCCGATTAATTTTTAACCTGTACATATATTATTTTCGTTACTTTTGTCGTTTTATAGGATAGAATAAAAATATTTTATTTTTTTACCTATTTTTTAAATAAACTGCATGCTTTTTGTTTATGATAATTGCCTGAAGAAACGAATGATGTTAAACAATAATTCCCAAAAACACTATCTTTTATTTTTCTTTCTGATTCTCACCGGTTCCGTATGCGCTCAAAACAAAGCGAGCGGTAAGGTAGTTGACGAAAAGAACAGTAAAGAACTCAATAAAGTTGATATCTTTATCAACGACAGTAAAACACCTGTCCTGACGACAACTTCAGGCAGTTTCATCATTCAGTCTGATAGCATCATTCATCAGTTAAAATTTTCCAGAAAAAATTACACTACAGAAACCCTTGATATCACTCCCGAAAATGCTGACAATATTTTCGTACAGCTTTCGCAGGCCAAAGTAAGTGATATTCAGGAAATTGTTCTTCAAAGTGGTAAAACAAAATATAAGAACAAGAAAGAAAACCCGGCCTATGCGATTATGCAGAAAGTCTGGGCTCAAAAAAGGAATAACGGACTTGAGAAGTTCGATACCTATTCGTATAAAGAATACGAAAAAACACAGTTTGATCTGAACAATCTTGACAGTGCGTTCATGAAGAAAAAGATTTTCAACAAACTGGATTTTATTTTTGACTATGCAGATTCTACAGCAAGCGGAAGATTAGGCCTCCCTATTTTCATCAATGAAGCCGTTTATGAGAACTTTGGTAAAAACAGACCTGATAAGGATAGCAAAAGAACATTAGTTGCTCAAAAGACCTCAGGTTTTCAGGACAATCAGGTGATTACGGTTTCTGCTAAAAACTTATATCGTGATATTAATATCTACGACAATACTTTAAATTATTTCGATATTGGCTTCCAGAGTCCCGTGGGAACAGATGGCTTCAGCACCTATGATTATAGTCTTATGGACACCATTACGATTCGTGGGGAAAAAGCCTTCCAGATAAGGTATCAGCCTAAGAGAAAAGATATCCTTGCATTCCAGGGAAATCTTTATATTGATACAGATACCTATGCTGTTTTAGGAGCAACATTGAAGTCAACACAAAAAATCAATGTCAACTTTGTCAACAGCGTGTATACTCAGGTGGAATACGACAACCCTGATGACGCTACATTTCTTCCTAAAAAACTGATTACTGAATTTGAAATGAGCCCTTTTTCAAAAAAGAAAGGCGCCAAGAGTATCATAGCCAAAAGATCGGTAGATTATTCCGAGTATCAATTCAACAAGCCTCTTGATCCTAAAGTATTCAAACGTACCGAAGAAGAATACGAAGACAAGTTCACCAATAAAGACGATGCATATTGGACTAAAGCCAGACCTGACACTTTATCTAAAGCCGAACAGGGTGTTTATAATATGCTTGACCAGCTTCAGCAGACTCCGAAATTCAACCGAATGGTAAAACTGTTTGAAACACTTGGTTCAAGGTATTATAATGCCTTTAAAGGAATAGATATTGGTCCTATTTTCTCAATTTACGGAAGAAATGAAGTAGAAGGGGACAGGATAAGATTAGGAGCAAGAACCTATTTCGGATTGAATGATACCTGGAGAGCTCAGTTTTATACAGCGTATGGGTTCAAAGATCAACAGTTTAAATATGGAGTGGAAGCAAGATATATGTTCAATAAGCTTAACCGCTTTATGATTGGAGCAGGCACCAGCAGAGATATTGTTCAGCTTGGGGGACAGCTTACAGCAGGTGATGGTGTTACGCCGCAATCTTCATCTACCAGTACCTTTTTTGCAAGAGGAGAAAACATTTCTTTAAGTTCCGTAAACAAAACAAGCGTTTTTGCAGCTATTGAACCATGGAAGAACTTCCAGATAAGAGTAGATGGAGTGATGCAGAGTATTAAGTCTGCTATTCCTGAGAAATTCAATCTGATGTATTATAAAGACGGGCAGTTGAGACAAACAGTTAATGACTCGCACGTTACCATCAGTTTAATAGCCAAACCTGGTGCAAAATTCTCACAAACTGGTATTGACCGTTACCAAGCCAGAAACTTAGCTCCAACTATTGTTTTAAGATATACACGAGGAATTGAAGGATTATTTAATGCCGATTTCAATTATGACAAACTTCAATTCATGCTTTATAAGCCGTTTTTAATTGGAAGTATGGGAAAATTAGTGGTTAATTTCGAAGCTGGAAAGAACTTCAATACAGTTCCTTTGGCATTACAGAATATTATTCCGGCAAACCTTTCCTATGGTTTGGTACCGAATACTTTCTCTCAGCTTAATTATTATGAGTTTGTGACGGATGCGTATACGACTCTTCAATTAGAACATCATTTTAACGGTAAGATCCTTTCTTACATTCCTTTGATTAAAAAACTGAAACTGAGAGAAGTTGCATTTATCAGAGGAGCCTATGGTACATTAAGTGATGCTTCCAAAGCAATTAATGTAGAAGGTTTTAAATATTCTGCACCAAGCGAACATATCTATTATGAATATGGATTCGGGATTGAAAATATAGGAATTGGAAACCTTAGAATCTTCAGAGTGGATTTCAACTGGAGAGGAAATTATCTGGACAGACCTGATATTTCTAAATTCGGGGTTAAAGCAGGATTCCAGGTAGGATTTTAAACGGAACATAATATAAAACAGGTTCGGCGGCTTCTTTGAAGCCGCCGAACTTTTATTTTCAGCTTTATAAAAATCTGAAATGAAGATTAAAAGCATTCGCAAGGCTCTTCTACATCAAGAAGGCAACGCATTTTTTGCTCTGGAGTCATCCCACACCAGATGTCACAAGATCTTATTGGCTTTGGTGGACATAGAGCTAAAGCCGTTCCTCCATTGATTTCTTTAAGACTCTTTTTCGTTAATTTTTTCAAATTTTTCATGATTGTTTAGTTTTATTTGTCGCCTACTCTCTTTGCTTTTCGGCTTCCGCAATGATTCCTTATTGGTTTACGGACAAATATATCAATATTTCACTTAATGGAGATATCATTTAACGTTTTTTAATTATAAAAAAGCTGAACACTATTTACAGGTTCAGCTCTACTTGTTAAGATTCTTTTTATAATTTCTGATACTATTCAAAACATTCTGCACATGGCTGAGAAAGCATGCAGTGTGATTTCTGCCATGGAGACCATCTGCACCATTCATCACAGGACTGAAACATGGAAGGACACTCTGCTGCAACACCTCCGGTTACTTCTTTTAAATTCTTTCTGGTTAATTTTCTTACATTTTTCATGGATATTTCGTTTTAATATAGGCCTACTCTTTTGCTTTTCGGCTATTGCAACTGATTCAAAACTGAACAGTTAACAAATATAAAATATTTCACGAATAAATGAAGACTTTGAAAACCAGCCAATAAAAAAACCTCAGTAAAAACTGAGGTTTTAATTTTTATAAAACGCTTAAATTATGCGTTTGGCTCTACAGATACGAAAGATCTGTTGTTTGCTTTCTTTCTGAAAACTACTTTACCATCTACTAATGCAAACAAAGTGTGATCTTTACCGATTCCCACGTTATCACCTGGGTGGTGCTGAGTACCTCTTTGTCTAACAATAATATTTCCGGCAATAGCTTCTTGTCCTCCGAAAATCTTCACACCTAATCTTTTAGAGTGAGACTCTCTACCGTTCTTGGAACTACCGACTCCTTTCTTGTGTGCCATTTTATTACTGGATTATTTATTAAGTGCTTTAAATTGATCGATATTCTTAATGATAGCAGCATCTACTTCTTCGTGAGTAAGAATATTCTTTTCTAATTCAACTTTAACTGCTTTACCTAAAGTAATTAAAGTTTCTCTGTTCTCCTTAGACTGAGACAAGTTGTTTTTCTTTAAGTGATAGTTCAATTCATGATCTTCACCAAAGTTAACAGTTGCGTTGTCTGAAAGAACTTCACCTTTCACAGTTTCTTTTTTAGCAGCAGCTTTTTTAGCTACACCTTCAAAACCTGTAATACCAGTGATTACGATTTGAGTTAAAGATTGTCTGTGACCGTTTTTCACTTTGTAACCTTTTCTTCTTTTCTTTTTGAAAACGATTACTTTATCAGCTTTAACGTGGTCAAGGATCTCTGCTTCTACAGTGATTCCGTTTACAGCTGGGGCGCCTACAGTGATTGCACCGTTTACAGTAAGAAGAACTTTATCGAAAGAAACTTTTCCTCCTTTATCTCCTTTTAAACGGTTTACAAACAACTTCTGGTCTTGCTCAACTTTGTATTGAAGCCCTGCTATTTCTACAATTGCAAACATTGTTTATAAATTTTTAGTTATTTCGAGGTGCAAATATACATATAAATTTCTAATTAGCTTACAATCAAAGCAATGTTTTTTTAATTAAAATCCTATTCACTATGTTTTGAATAATTTTTTTCAATAATGTACTCACACTTAAGAGATAATTTCATACCTTCGTTTTACCAAATTGAATTTATATATGAAAAGAAACTTTAATCTCTGCTTACTAGCAGGCGCCATTGCTGTTACTTCATTAACAGCATGTAGTGATGACCAAATGGACAACAATGTTCAACCTCAGCAAGAAGCACTCAGTGCAAAAATTGATCAGCCCGGGGATCTTGAAAAAATCTGTTCTTATGTAGACAACAACTGGAGTACTAATTCAGTTTTACTGACAGGGCTTCAAAACTCCACAGACACCAATTTTATGAATACACAAATGACTAAAATTGCAAGTATGTGGGGAAGAAGCAATCCTCTTCTGAGATTTGTAAATGACCCTACTAATTTTAATTCTACCTACAATGCTATATCTTATGGCAATGGAAGAATTTATTACGGCTATGCTATCTATTATGATGCAAAAGCTAAAGGCGGTGATATTGTAAACGCAATGATCCTTGCCCATGAGTACGGGCATCAACTGCAGTACATCTTCAATCTCCCTTCTGTATCAGAATCAACGTACAGACCAAACGAGCTTGAAGCCGACGGTTTTGCCGGATACTATTTGAGAAGACCTAATGGATACAATAAAACCAGCTTCGCAGAAATTGCAGCAGCTTATGAATTTGCTCAAAGCATTGGCGACTATCAGACAACCAATGTAAACCATCACGGAACACCTGCACAGAGAAGATCAGCAGTTCGTTTAGGATTCCTTTTAGGACAGTATGATCTTAATGCATCCAATTTCGATTACAACTTTTTCTATTACTATCAGGGAGTATTAAATGGTACTTACAAGATGGCTAAAAACACTGTAAATCCAGAAATTGACGCATACATGAGTCAATATATTGATGAGCTTAGAAAAATTCAGTCAGGAGAAATTTCTGCAGAAGAATTTAAACATCTTCAATAAACGAGAACATTCATTTTTAGCATATTTAAGAAAGGAGGCGGGCAGTATGTACCGCCCCTTTTTTTGTTTTTAAAAGCTTTTATATTTTAACCAATCAATTTCTTTGTATTTTTGAAACAGCAAAAAAACACCCAAATAACTATAATGAACAGAGATCTCTACATTGATTTTGCCAAGGGACTGGCAACACTCTCCATCATATTTATCCATACAGCATTTTGGTCTGGGCAATTTTATATTCCCGCAGAGGTAAGAGTTTTCTCTCTCGTTTTCGATGTAGCCCTTTTTTATGCACTCAGCGGTATTACTTCGGGAGCCAATATTGAAAAAACATTATACCGTCTTCTGAAGCTTCAGATTACCTATATGATTTTTGTGACTTTTCTGTTCTTTTTAGATTACTTTTTTAAAGTGTTTGGCCTGAGTTTCTTTTCTACGGAATGGCTTCAGAGCTTTTACTCTACATTTGGCTCAAAATATTCTACAACCAGCATTTCTATATACCCTCAATGGGAAAATCTGGGAAACTGGTATCTTCATCAGTACACCAATGCTGATACTTTTCCTGTAGTAATGGGAAGTTTCTGGTATCTTAAAGTATATTATGTACTCACCGTTTTCGGAGTGCTTATCCTAAGATTTTTTCCAAAACATATCAATTGGTTCATTGGACTTTGTATTGCTTTAACCTTATTATTCAACATTTTCCCGGAATATTATCCGACAGGACAGGTGGGATACGTTGCTTTCTATTTTGCTGTATTTTTAATCGGCCACAAAATGCGGGGAAAAAAGATCCCTGCCAAAGCAATACCTGTATTATATGGACTTATAGGAGTAGCACTTATATGGATGTTCTGGTACTATGGAGGAGACATCTTCTATAAAATCAACAAAAATAAATTTCCGCCAAAAATCCCTTACATCATCTGGGCATTATTCTCTCTGGCGACCTTATTTGTTCTTTACAACCGATTGAAAATAACAAAAGAAAACTTCATTACCTATATCGGAAAGAACGCTATTTTCTTCTATTTTGCGCAGGGAATCAGCTCTTCGATTGTCTATTTTCTGGTCGTTCCATTAAAAGAAAATATGCCTTGGTGGCTTTTGATGCTCATTATTTATGGAATTAATATCATTTTAGCTTTTATTATTTCTGCAGGATTGAAAAAAGTAGATGCCACGGGTTGGAATATTCTGGAATTCTTAAGAAAAAAGACCGCATCTTAAGACTTTAAGGATCAAATTGAAATTAAAGTCACATTTCTTATCTCAATTTGTTTAAATTTACAAAAATTTTACAACATGTTTAAGTTGAAACTACCCACCGATCCAAGGTGGGCAAATATTGCAGAAGGAAACATTGGAGAAATTTTAACGGATCATGCCTGGTGCGAGCAAAAAGCAGCTACCAATGCTATAGGCCTGATCACGATGCTTCCGGAATATCCTGAGATTGTAACCGAACTTCTTGCCATTGCACAAGAGGAACTCGATCACTTCAACCAGGTACACGAGATCATCAAAAAAAGAGGTTTTACTTTTGGAAGAGCAAGAAAAGATGATTACGTGAATGAACTGGCAAAATTTATTATACAGGGAAGCAGAGAAGACCTCATCGTAGACAAAATGCTTTTTGCCGCTATGATTGAAGCCAGAAGCTGTGAAAGATTCAAGGTTCTTACGGAAAATATCAAAGACGAAGAACTTAAGGTTTTCTACAAAGAACTGATGATTTCTGAGGCCAATCATTATACTACTTTCATCGGATTTGCAAGACAGCTCGGAGATCCGGAAAAAGTAAACAAACGTTGGGAAGAATGGCTGGAATATGAAGCCAATATTATTAAATCCTACGGAAATAAAGAAACCATCCACGGTTAAAATAAGAATAGTAAAGAATACACCTTGAAGAAGCCAAGCTTTGAAAATATCGCCAATATGTTCCTGAAAAACTTTTTTCAGGGATTGGTTATCATTGGACCTATCGGGCTTACCATTTTTGTGATCTGGTATATTGTAAGCGCGATTGACAATCTTGTTCCTTCTCTGGCAAAGCAGATTCCTGGGCTTGTATTCGTATCTATTATACTTTTTACCGCTATTTTAGGATATTTAGGAAATAAGTTCGTGGTTGGAAGATTCTTTTTCGATACCATGGACAGCTTACTGGAGAAAACTCCGGGAGTAAAACACATCTACACTCCTACGAAAGATGTCATGTCTTCATTCGTAGGCGACAAGAAAAAATTCAACGATCCTGTATGGGTAAAAACCAACGAGAATCCGGAAATCTGGAGAATCGGATTTTTAACTCAAAAAGAAATGTCGGACGTTGACAAGCATAATTACGTTGCGGTATACCTTCCCCACTCGTACGCCATCTCGGGCTGGGTAATTGTTACTGAAGAAAAAAACATCAAACCTGTAGTGGGAATGACAGCAGCTTCTGCCATGAAGTTTGCAGTGAGCGGCGGTGTAGCCGGATTCCATTCTGATGAAAATATATTTAAGGCTCCGGAATAATCTCTTTTCCTTCCTTATTTATAACATTGATGAATTTTGAAAAATTATTTTCAAGCACATTTTCTTTACAAACAATTTAAAACATAATTTAACTCATGAATTTACCGTACGCGGAACCTTTCCGCATTAAAATGGTGGAAGAAATCTATCAATCCACCAGAGAAGAAAGAGAGCAATGGCTTAAAGAAGCTAATTATAACCTTTTCAACCTAAGATCTTCACATGTTTATATTGACCTGCTTACCGATTCCGGAACAGGAGCCATGTCTGATAAACAATGGTCTGCTTTGATGACCGGAGACGAAAGCTATGCCGGATCACGTTCTTTTGAACAATTACAAAAAACCGTTGAAAAAATCACAGGATTCAAATATTTATTACCAACGCACCAGGGAAGAGCTGCAGAAAACGTTCTTTTCTCAGTATTGGTAAAAGAAGGTGACGTAGTTCCGGGGAACTCACATTTTGACACGACAAAAGGGCATATCGAAATCAGAAAGGCACATGCTATTGATTGTACGATAGACGAAGCTTTTGACATTAATGATCTTCATCCTTTCAAAGGAAATATCAACCTTGAAAAACTTGAAGAAGTTTATAAAAGTCACCCTAAAGAAAACATTCCATTCTGTTTAATTACCATTACTTGTAACTCTTCTGGTGGACAACCTGTTTCTTTGGAAAATATGAAAGCAGTAAAAGCTCTTTCTGACCAATACGGAATCCCGGTATTCTTTGACTCGGCGAGATTTGCAGAGAATGCTTACTTTATCAAAAAAAGAGAAGCAGGACAGGAAAACAGAAGCATTAAGGACATCTGTAAAGAGATTTTCTCTTACGGAGACGGAATGACAATGAGTTCCAAAAAAGATGGTTTAGTAAATATCGGAGGATTCATTGCTTTGAATAATGAAGAAGTCTTCAGAAAAGCATCCAACTTCACGATCATTTACGAAGGTTTCATTACCTATGGAGGAATGGCCGGAAGAGATATGGCAGCATTGGCGGTAGGTCTTGATGAAGCTACTGAATTCGCTTACCTTGAAAGCAGAATTTCTCAGGTTGAATATCTTGGAAATAAGCTGATTGAATATGGAATTCCTGTTCAGAAACCTATCGGAGGACACGCTGTATTCATCGATTCATTAAACTTCCTTCCCAATGTTTCCCGTGAAGAATATCCGGCACAGACCTTAGGACTTGAAATTTATAAGGAAGCAGGAATCAGAACTGTGGAAATCGGAACTTTGTTAGCCGACAGAGATCCTGCAACAAGAGAAAACCGTTATCCGAAGTTAGAACTGGTACGTCTGGCAATCCCTAGAAGAACGTATACCAACAACCATATGGATTATATTGCTGCCGCCATCAAAAACGTATACGAAAGACGTGACGAAATAGCAAAAGGATACAAGATTACGTGGGAACCGGAAATCTTAAGACACTTTACTGTTCAGCTTGAAAAAGCTTAATGATAGAACCGGAATTTTTTCCGGTTTTTTTTATGCCTAAAAACTCAAAGTTTGTTTGCAAAAAACAATCTTATTTCTTAATCCCCTCAAAACAATTCATCACTTAACCAACTAAAAACCATTGTGATATTGAGATCAAACACCTTTTATAAACACATATAAATCAATTATATATTTTTATTACACAGTATATCTTATGCTTTTCGTTTTATTTTTCATGAAATCAAAATCAAATTGACTTATTTTTTGAAATAGTGAAGGTTTTTAATTTTAATTTTGCACTTACCTAAGAGTGATTAAAAAAATACTTAAAAAACCAACCTGAAAAACACTTTATTCCGAAAATGAAGAAAATTGCTGTCGTGGGCGCCGGTATTTCTGGCTTGAGCATGGCGAATTACTTAGAAAAGCACAAGATCGACTACCACATTTACGAAAGGAGAAAAAAAGAAGATCTGGCAGGTCACGGTTTTCTCATTCCACAGGAAGGAATGGATTATCTTTACCAGATTATTAACCCTGAACAGCTTCTCAAGCATGGAAACTTTCTAAAAAAATACATTAAGTATTCTCATACCGGAAAAGTTTTGGCTGAAAAGGAACTGGATCATGTTTTCGCTATTTCAAGACACTCATTAATCAATTTATTAGCCCAAAACATTGCTCCGGAAAAGATAACCTACGAAGAAACCATCATTATTGATGATCTACAGAACGGCAAACTGAAGCTTTCTGGCGGAACTATTATTGATGCCGACATTGCTGTCATCTCTGACGGCTCCAGAAGCCGGATCAGAAAACATCTTTTTAAAGATGAAATAATGAGAGCAGTAAGAGAAAGTGAAGTAGTGAATATCATTCAAAACAAAGAAATTGCAGATTCTGTTGAAAATGATTTTATGAAGTTTCACCATGAAGACGGAGGCCTTACTTTCGGGATTCTTAAACTTTCTGATGATATTGTTCTTTGGTATTCACAGTTTGACAACCAAAAATATATGATCAATGAATGTTCTGTGGAGAACTTAAGAAAATACATGGTTGAAGTTTTTGAAAGCTGGCATCCTCTAGTCCCGGAAATCATCCAAAAATCAGACTATAAAAATGTACATTTATGGAATGTTTATGAACTTGAAAAACTCAATCCATTTTATCAGGAAAACACAGTATTCATAGGCGATGCAGCGCACCCACTGATTCCATTTACCAGTCAGGGAGTCACCTCTGCTTTGAAAGATTCGCTCTTATTAACTAGGCATTTAGTTGAAGAAGAAAATATACAGACCGCTTTCAGTAAGTACGAAGTAGAGAGAAAACCTGAAATCGAGGTTCATATCAACAACGGAAGGATATTACTCAATCAGTTTCTGCTCCCGCTAAGTCAACAAACAGAAAATATTTTACCCATATCTTATAAATAATGATGTTCACCAATAACGATATCAATTTTGAAGCCCTGAAAAGAAAGGCGTATAACGGAAGATGGGCTACGCTCGAAGACGGAATCATTCCTCTTACGGCAGCTGATCCC
This sequence comes from Chryseobacterium indologenes, assembly GCF_002025665.1. Classification (GTDB taxonomy): domain Bacteria; phylum Bacteroidota; class Bacteroidia; order Flavobacteriales; family Weeksellaceae; genus Chryseobacterium; species Chryseobacterium metallicongregator. Next base: position 4,960,199 of record NZ_CP018786.1, read on the forward strand.
GACTTCAGAACAGCACCTGAAATAGAACAGGGAATTATTGAATACCTGAAAGACGGTTACCTCAGCTATGGCCCGTTTTCCGGACTTCCTGAGTTTAAGAAAAGCGTTGCGGATCATTTTAACATGGAAAAACATGGAAGTTTCTCACCGGAGAATGTTCTGGCTGTCAACAGTGCTGCCCAGGGAATGTTCCTTATTGCATCTTATGTTCTCAATCCCGGAGATGAAGCCATTATTCTGGATCCTGTAGATTTTCTTTTCAAAAAATCAGTAGAAATTGCTGGTGGTAAGGTAATGCTCTGCCCTGTGGATACGATAACAGGAGAAATTGATTTTGAAAAACTGGTTTCATTAATCAATCCAAAGACTAAACTTATCAGCATATGCAATCCTCACAATCCGCTTGGAAAAGTTTATTCTAAAGAAGTATTGATAAAAGTAGCAGAAATTGCATCCTCTCATGACCTTTGGGTAATGAGTGATGAAATCTGGAGTGATATTATTTATGATCATAAAGACTTTTATACGTATTCTTCCGTTTCGGAGAAGGCAAAGAGAAAGAGTTTTACCGTGTATGGGTTTTCAAAATCATTCGGAATAGCAGGATTAAGAATTGGGGCTGTACTCTGCAATGATCAGGACATTCTTGAAGACTTCACAGAAAAATCCAATTTCAACTCCACAATAGAAGGGGTTTCTACGCTGTCTCAGATTGCCGGAAGTGTAGCACTGGAGAAAGCAAAACCATGGTACAAAGAATTTTTGACTCACTTACAGAGCAACAGAGATCTTGCTTTCAGATTATTAAACCGTTCAGAAATTGTAACCTCTAATCTGCCTGAAGCCACTTTTGTACTGTTTCCAAAGATAGAAAACGGAATGTCCAGTGATGAATTTGCCCAGCACGTCTTAAAACATGGAAAAGTAGCGATTGTTCCCGGATCAGAAAGATGGTTCGGAAAAGGAGCAGAGGGACATATCAGAATTTGCTTTTCTACATCCCAGGAAATTTTAGAAGAAGGAATTAACAGAATCATTACCAGCTTTTAACATTAAAAATTTTAATTAAATTAACATAATAGATTATTATTTTTCCGAATTTATCACAAATCAAAACAAAATTAAGATATCCATACTAAATATTTTATTTTCGTGTTGATTTAAAAATAAATATTGATAATTTTGATTAAATCATCACTCAAAATTATTAATATGAAAATAAAATACATCAGCATTATTTTCCTTGGAGTTTCTGCCTTCTCCTATGCCCAGCAGGTAAAAGATACTTTGAAAGAATCAAAAATTGACGAAGTTGCCATTACCGGGAGCCGAAACAAGAAAAGAACAGTTGTAAACACGCCTGTTCCTATTGATATTATAGACATTAAACAGGTAAGCCAGTCAACGGGACAGGTGGAAATCAACCAGCTTTTACAGTTTTCTGCACCTTCTTTCAACTCCAATAAACAATCAGGATCCGACGGTGCTGATGCTGTAGATCCCGCGACGTTAAGAGGTCTTGGCCCTGACCAGACCTTACTTTTGTTAAATGGAAAAAGATATCACCAGTCTTCATTGATCAATCTTTTCGGAACTAAAGGAAGAGGAAACACCGGATATGATATGAATACCATTCCGATTGGCGCGATAAAAAGAGTGGAAGTTCTTCGTGACGGAGCATCAGCTCAGTACGGCTCTGATGCTATCGCAGGAGTTATCAATGTTATTTTGAATGACAGAGACAAAGGTTTTGAAGGAAATGCTTTTTATGGAATGAATCTTTTCAAAAGCCCCGGAAACAATGATGTTGTATCAGACCATAAAGTGGATGGAAATACCTTTGATTTCAGTGGAAACCTGGGAACTAAAATAGGTTCAAAAGGAGGCTTTGGAAACTTTACGGTAGAATTTATGAACAAAGATTATGCGATACGAAACGCAAATCCTGACATGTATACCGCACCAAGACAACGTTTCGGAGATGCAAAAGCTCAAAATATTTACTTTTTCGGAAATATTGAAGTTCCTTTATCAGACGGACTGAAATTCTATTCCCGCCAAGGATTTTCGCATAGAAATACCAAGGCTTATGCCTGGACCAGAACACCGGATGCAGATGGTAATATTCCTGAAGTTTATCCTACAGGATTTAACCCGATTGAAGACACTAGTATTACAGATTTCACGTTTGACAATGGCTTAAAATTCAAGGTTGCCGATTGGGATGTAGATGTTTACAATGCTTTTGGCAACAACAGATTTACCTACCAGATAGATAATACCATTAATGCAACTTTAGGAGTCAAATCACCTACAAGCTTTAATGCCGGAGGGCATTCATTGCTGCAAAATACAACTGGTTTTAATGCTGTAAAACAGTTTAAAGTACTGGAGGGGCTAAACGTTGCTTTTGGATCAGAATTCAGACATGAAAAATTTGACATTATCAAAGGTGAAGAAGCCTCCTACGCAATGTATGATATCAATGGAAATGTAGTTACAAAAGATACTCCTAAAAATTTATGGGTAACAGTTCCTGGTTCTAACCCTGAACGTTATCGTCCAGGGGGTTCACAAGGGTTTCCCGGCTATTCTACTGATATTGGCAAAAGCAGAAATAATTTTGCCGCCTATGTAGACACCGAATTGGATGTGACTAAAAACTGGATGATAAGCATTGCCGGAAGGTTTGAAAATTATAATGATTTCGGAAGTACTTTAAATGGTAAATTTGCCACAAGATATGCCATTACTCCGCAGTTTGCCTTCAGAGGTTCCATTTCTACAGGATTCAGAGCGCCTTCTCTGGCTCAGAAATACTACAGCCAGCAGTTTACCAATTTTCAAGGTGGTCAATTGGTTACTGTTCAGCTTGCTGCTAATGACAGCAAGCTTGCAAGCAGTTTGGGAATTCAATTGAAACAGGAAACCTCTGTAAACGGGAGTGCTGGATTTACGTTCAATAAAGGAAAATTTACAGCAACTGTTGATGGATATTATATTCAGGTAAAAAACAGAATCGTTCTGACCGGATATTTTGCACAAGCAGACTTGCCGGCAGATGTTCAGGCAGAGAACCCATTTATTGACCAGGTACAGTTCTTCTCTAATGCCATCGACACGAAAACAAAAGGAGTTGATGTGATCTTAAGCTATACAGAAAATATCGGTTCAGGAAAACTGACCGCTACCCTAGCCGGAAACTATAATGATATGGAAATCACAAAAGTGAATACCTCAGAACAACTGGCAGGGAAAGAAGACATTTACCTGAGCTCAAGAGAAAAAGCATTCATTCTTGCTTCTGCTCCGAAGACAAAAGTGAATTTAAACCTTAATTACAGACTCAACAAATTCAATGTAAACCTTCAGATGGTAAGGTTTGATAAAGTAACGCTGATTGGCTATGACGACTCAGAACAGGTATATAATCCAAAAGTTACCACCGATCTTTCTTTCGGATATGAATTCTGTAAGAACCTGAATCTGACTTTAGGTAGTAAAAACCTATTCAACAGATACCCTACTTTACAGACCACTCATGTATCCGACGGAAATACGGAAGCCGGAGGTATTTTTGATCCTGTACAGATGGGATTTGCCGGAAGACAGGTTTTTGCCAGACTTAATTTTAAGTTTTAAGAAATGAGGGAAGCCAGATGATGGAAGTTACATCAGGGAGAAATTCATTTTAAACCACTATAACTTCCAGCCTCCAGCTTCCTTACAAAAGCCTACAGAAAATCTCTGTAGGCTTTTTTATTTTTTTGAAATTTTATAAAGCTTACCACTGTCTGTTACAGCATACAGATTTCCGTCCATCCCATTCAGTACATCACGGAAACGTTCTTTCTGATCAGCAAGAAGGCGTTCTTCTCCTACTACTTTATTATCTTTCATTACGATTCTGTTGATATGCTCACCACTCAGACATCCGATAATAAGATTTCCTTTCCATTCATCAATATTCCCCGTGTAAAAGGTAATACCACTTGGTGAAATCACAGGATCCCAATAATAGACAGGTTGCTCAGTTCCTTCTTTTTGGGTGATTCCCTGCCCTACTTTATCTCCTGAATATTCAATCCCATAAGTTACATCTCCCCAGCCGTAATTTTTTCCCGGCTGGATCAGATTGATTTCATCACCACCTCGTGGTCCCATTTCCACATCCCACAAATTTCCGTTGGGATCTATAGCCATTCCCTGCGGATTTCGGATTCCATATGCATATATTTCAGGTTTATAACCAGATTTTCCAATAAAAGGATTTCCTGGTGCAGGTTTACCATCTTTGGTAATCTTTAAAATTTTTCCAAGATAATTATCTGTTTTCTGCGCATATACACGGGTAACTTTGTCTGATCTTTCTCCCGTACTGACAAATAAATTTCCATCTTTATCAAAAGCCAGACGGCTTCCGTAGTGCTTATCTCCGTCATAAGAAGGTTCAGCACGGAAAATAACTTTTACTTCTGAAATATTTTTAAGATCTGCAGATAGTTTACCTTTTGCTACAGATGTTAAGTTTCCTTTTCCAAAAGGTTCCGAAAAACTGAAGTAAATAATATTGTTGGTTTTAAAATCAGGATCAAGCGCTACATCCAGCATTCCACCCTGCCCTTTTGAATCTACCTTTGGAAAACCTTCTATTTTAGACACTTGTTTACCATCTGTTGAAACAACATTCATATAACCTTTCTTATCTGTGATGAGAAATTTTCCATCAGGTAGATTGACAATCCCCCAAGGTCTTCCTAAATCTTTATTCAATATTTCAACATTATAGGCTGTGGTTGTCTTTACAGCTTTAATTCTTGTCTGCCCTTTAAATGCCGGCTTATAGTCAGAATTAGGATTATCAGTTTCCACACTTCCGTCATTTCCTGTCCTTTGAGCATTAGCATGATTCTCTTTGCATGAAGATAAAAAAAGTAAAAGGCTTACTACAGGGATGTAAAATTGATTGATTTTCATAGCATTATGATTAGGTGATTGTAGGCTATGAATGGAAAAATAATGCCACAAAACATTATACGGTCTAATAATTTCTTTCGTATTTTTGTTGTATACATTCTTTTCTATGGATTTTAAGCTTCAATCAGAATATAAACCTACAGGAGATCAGCCTCAAGCTATTGAAAAACTTACCGAAGGAATAGAGATCGGTGAGAAATATCAAACGCTTCTTGGGGTAACAGGTTCCGGAAAAACCTTTACCGTTGCAAATGTAATACAAAAGGTACAACGTCCCACTTTAGTATTGGCACATAATAAGACTCTTGCGGCACAGCTTTTTATGGAATTTAAAGAATTTTTCCCGGAGAATGCAGTGGAATACTTTGTCAGCTACTATGACTACTACCAACCCGAGGCCTATATTGCCACTACAGGAACTTATATTGAAAAAGACCTGAGCATCAATGAAGAAGTTGAAAAGTTGCGTCTTTCTGCAACTGCCAGTCTTCTTTCAGGAAGGAGAGACGTTTTGATTGTAGCTTCTGTTTCATGTATTTATGGTATCGGGAACCCTACGGAATTTCATAAATCATTAATTTCTATAGCGATTGGTGAAAAGGTGACGAGAACAGCTCTTCTCCATTCATTAGTTAATGCATTGTATGCCAGAACCCTCAATGAGTTTCAAAGAGGAACATTTCGTGTAAAAGGAGATGTGATTGATGTTTTCCCTGCCTACACGGATAATGCGATCAGAATTCAGTTTTTTGGAGATGAAATTGAAAAAATTCAAAGTTTTGATCCTGTTACAGGCAATGTAGAGGATAATTTTGATCAGATACAGATTTACCCTGCCAATCTTTTCGTAACGTCGAAGGAGACTTTAAATGGAGCGATTAAAGACATTCAGGATGACATGGTAAAACAGGTTGATTTCTTTAGTTCTGTCGGAAAGCCATTAGAAGCAAAACGACTTCAGGAAAGAACGGAACTGGATCTTGAAATGATTAAAGAACTGGGCTATTGCTCAGGAATTGAGAACTACTCTAGGTATCTGGATGGCCGTCTTCCGGGAACAAGACCGTTCTGTTTGATTGATTATTTTCCTAAAGATTTTTTAATGGTTATTGATGAAAGCCACGTTACTGTTCCGCAAGTTCATGCTATGTACGGAGGAGACCGAAGCAGAAAAGAAGCATTGGTGGAATATGGTTTCAGACTTCCGGCAGCAATGGACAACAGACCTTTAAAGTTTGAAGAATTTGAAGCCATTCAGAATCAGGTAATTTATGTTTCTGCAACGCCGGCTGATTATGAACTGGAAAAAACCGGAGGAGCTTATATTGAACAAATCATCCGACCTACCGGGCTTCTTGACCCGATTATTGAAGTAAGACCCTCATTAAATCAGATTGATGACCTGATGGAAGAAATCCAAAAAAGATCCGATGCAGATGAAAGGGTTCTGGTGACTACTCTAACAAAGAAAATGGCAGAAGAACTTACAAAATACTTTACCAAATTCGGAATCAGAACAAGATATATTCACTCGGATGTTGAAACACTGGAACGTATTCAGATCATGCAGGATCTTCGTTTAGGACTTTTTGATGTATTGATTGGGGTTAATTTATTGAGAGAAGGTTTGGATTTACCTGAAGTTTCTCTGGTTGCCATTCTGGATGCTGATAAAGAAGGAATGTTGAGAAGCAGAAGATCAATGATACAAACTGTGGGACGTGCCGCAAGAAACGTGAATGGAAAAGCAATTATGTACGCTGATAAGATTACAAAATCCATGCAGGCCACTCTGGATGAAACCGAATACCGTCGTGCTAAACAAATGCAGTACAATGATGAACATGGTCTGAAGCCAACAGCTTTAAATAAAAAGATTTCTGAAAATCTTGTGGGAAGAAGCAAAGACTTCCCTGATGAAAAATATACCCAAAAAGAGATTCTCCAAAAAGTAGCGGAAACAAAAGCAACTTATGCCAGTGAAGATATTGAGAAAATGATTGCTCAGAAACAAAAAGAAATGGAATCTGCAGCAAAAAATCTTGACTTTATTAAAGCAGCCAAGCTGAGAGATGAAATTGCAGCTTTGAAAGCTTAAAAGGATTAATGATAAAATAATTTCGGCGGCATCTTCGATGCCGCCGAAATTATATACTAAAATGGGTATACTTTAATTTTTACTATCCATTTCTCACCGATGCCCTGATGGGAGCCAAAAGATCCATCAACCCGTTTAATTTGATCTCATAAACTGTTGAAAGCTGCATTCCCAGTTTTCCCTTTGGCATTCCGTTTTTATTGAACCATTCAAGATAGCTGATCGGAAGATCAATAAGAACCGTTCCTTCATACTTACCAAAAGGCATTTTCATTACACAGATTTCTTTTAATATTTCGGGATTCAGTCCTTCCACTTTTATATAATTAAATTAATTTTTCTTTAATATCATCCTCACCGGGTAATTCAAGATCCGGAGGGGTTTCTTCATCCGAAAATTCATTTCTGTATACCTGAACCAAAAGAAGGGTCAGGGAGATCAGAATAGGACCAAAAATAAGCCCCATGAAGCCAAAAAGATTCATTCCCATGATGATTCCGAATACGGTATTCAATGGGTGAATATTTTCCAGCTTCTTTAAAAGGGTAAAGCGAAGCAGATTATCTGTAAGCCCTACCACCACAAGACAGTAGATTGCCAAACCAATTCCTTGTCCGGTATTGCCTTCCGCGATCATAAAGATACACACCGGAACATAGATAATAGCTGTTCCTACTACAGGAATCACAGAAGCGGCAGCCGTTAATGCAAAAAGCAATGCTGCTCCCGGTGCTCCAAAAATCAGATAACCGATGAGAGCAACAATACCCTGTCCTATAGCTACAACCGGAATCCCGATAGCATTGGCCATGATCAGTTTTCTCATTTTATCGCCTATCAAAGAAATGTTGGATCTCTTCAACGGTGCTGAAGAAGTAAGGATCTTTTCAAAAAGCCTTGGTCTTTCCAGCATAAAATAGAGAATAAAATACATGGACATCACTACTGTAAGAGTATTGAATGTACCGCTGACAGCAGAAGTAGAAACTTTTCCTACATTATCTTTCAGCTTGGTCATATTTTCTTTACTCAGAATATCAAATCCTGTTTTAGAGAAAATATAAGAATGAATTTTATCCAGGAAGATATTGAACTTGGCCATATAAGCCTGTGCATTTCCCAGCTTATCAATAATCAGATCAGCAATAAAATAAATCGGAAGAATAAGAACAATAAGACTTGCAAACATCAATGCAAAAGCCGCAAGTGACGGTTTCCATTTTTTTTCTTCCTGCAGATAAAAATTATACTTCCTGCAGACTACATAAATGGTAATTGCTCCCAAAACCGAGGGAATAAACAATGCCAGATTAAAACAGATCAATCCTGCCAATACCAGAATGATTGCCAGCAATGACATCTGCTTTATCGCAACACTGCTTATTTGTTTGTCCTTATTCATCATGTATTTTTATTTTATTTGCTGTACATAATTTGTCTTGGTTTTCCTAAGAAAGCACAATAAGTAGAGTACATTACAATCATAATAAACGGAGCTGTCAGGATAACTCCTATACCACAAAGAATAACCCCTGCAATAGAAATCAAAAATCCTAAAAATCCTGTCAATAAGAAAGTTCCATAGTTTTCTTTAGCAATGTTGAACGACTTTGATAAAGCTTCTGTAGCTGAAGCATTTTCAAATAACAGAATCGGATATCCTATTAAAAGGAAAGGATATACAAAAATGATAGGTAAAACGCACAATGCCAGAGCAATTGAGGAAATAATCCAGGCAAGAAGACTGTAAATCAAAATGTTTACAAAATTCTGGCGGTATCCGATAAAAAGATCAGAAAATTCAATCGGGCTTTTGGTATTGTATTTATTGACCATGTAGATCAATCCTACATACAAAGGAGATAATAAAAGGCCGAAAAGGCTGGAAGCCCCCATATATAAAGGAAGCCCCGGAGCACTCCAATAATTAAAATCACCTCCTGAAGATTTCATCTCTTCTACCATAGAAGCAGAATCAAACCCCGTAAGCATCTGAATAACAGATCCTCCAATTAGATAAATAATCATAGCTACAATTCCGTAACCGAAAACGCCTTTGTACATTTCAAAAGCATGAGAAATAATTGATCCCGTATCTCTATTAGGTACAGAGCCTTGCTGATCAAATTCGTTAAATTCAGACATAGTTTAAATATTTAATGATTTTACCAAATTTACTTTTTTTTAGTAAAAACATCACATTAAACACGAATGAATTTTAACTTTTCTCCGAAAAGACAGTTTTATAAAGTGAGTAAATCATTGCATTCCAAAAAGGAAAAGTGAAAAGTCCACCTATCAGAAACAAGGCAAAACCTAAATACTTAAATAGAAAAGCTACGATCACACACACCATGATTTCAACGAAATACATTTTAAGAGCTTTAAAATTCAGGGAAATGGCTTCAAAAATTCTTTTATTGGTAAAGAACATCAATGGAGCAACAAAGATGGTTACAGCAACCCAAATTACTGCCAATACAACGGTAGGAATGGTAAATCTGTAAATGAAGAACCAAAAAAGAAAATATCCCACATACTTAAAAAAGTTAAGCCCGTTATACCCTGCAAACAAATCTCCTATCACAATATTCTCTTTAAGATCAAGCTTACGGAAGATCTGGAACATTCCAAGATTCAAGGGATACAGAAAAGCCGTCGTTCCCCAGATTGCCAATGTAAACATCTGATAATTTTCGGTAGCTGTTATTTGCTCCATTTTTTTCAGATAAACCTGAGTGCCTTGCATAAAAGCTTCCTGCAATTCTTTATTATAAGAAAAAATATCATACTTCTCTCCGAAAAGCATCACTCCGGTAAGCAATATTCCAAAAAATACGATGGAAAACATCAACTGAAAAACGAGTGTCTTATTCCAATAAAAAAATGCCTGCTTCAATATAAAATCTATTCCCGGTTTCTGAGGATATTTATTCTGCATCATAAAAAAAATTTATGCAAAAGTAAACATCAATAAGTACTTTTGCAGAATGTTTTCAGTGAATCATCAAAAATTTATGGAAATGGACGAACTTTCTCTTCAGAAGGTTCCCTATTTTTTCGTAATCGACTTTCTTTCGGAGAATGTTGAAATCTATCAGGAGCATGAAATTGAAAAAGAAGGTTTAATCATTGATTTTCAAGAGTTTTCAAACGCCAGAGAGACACATAAACTGGACAAAAAAATAGTCTGGAAATCCTTTCCTGAAACATTGGAGAGCTTTCAAATTGGTTTTGGTAAGGTTCAGAAAAATATTCGTCTGGGAAACTCTTACTTAGTAAATTATACTAGAAAAACGAAGATAGAGACCAATTTAACCTTAGAAGAAATTTTTTACCACTCAAATGCTAAGTACAAAGTTTTTTATAAAGATTTTTTTGTATTTTTTTCTCCTGAAACTTTTGTAAAGATCATCGACGGAAAAATTTTCACCTATCCTATGAAAGGAACAATTGACGCATCTATTGAAAATGCAGCAGAAATTCTGAAAAATGACAGAAAGGAGAAGGCAGAACATTATACCGTAGTAGATCTTCTCCGGAATGATCTGAGTATGGTAGCTGATGAAGTAAAGGTGGACCAGTTCCAGCATATTGACTTTATCAAAACCCAACAAAAGGATCTATATGCAATGAGTTCTGAAATTTCAGGAATGATAAAACCTGAATATGAAGGAAAAGTAGGAAGTATTATGCAGAAACTTCTTCCTGCGGGCTCTATTTTAGGAGCTCCCAAACCTAAAACACTGGAAATAATTCTGGATGCGGAAGGATATGACAGAGGATATTACACGGGAGTTTGCGGCTGGTTTGACGGCCAAAATGTAGACAGTTGTGTAATGATACGCTTTATAGAAAAAGAGGAAGACCAACTTTATTTCAAAAGCGGAGGCGGTATAACGCACATGAGTAAATTAGAAGACGAGTATCAGGAAATGAAAAATAAAATCTATGTCCCAATTCATTGAAAGCATTAAAGTAGAAGATCAGGAGATTTTTCTATTGGATCTACATCAGAAACGTGTCAATCAAACATTTTCCCATTTCGGGAAGGAAGACTCTATTGATCTGGCCAAAATCTATAAAAATCTGCAGCATGATGAGGATGGTCTTTTCAAGTTAAGAATTGCTTATGACCTTGACAAAAAAATCAGAACACAGATGATTCCTTATGCAATTCCGGAAATACAGGATTTCAAACTGGTAGAAAATAACAGCTTCGATTATTCATTCAAGTTCGAAGATCGTAAAGAGCTCGATAAAATGAAAGCTAAGGCCAAAGCTGAAGAAATTATCATCGTTAAAAACAACCATATCACCGATACTTCTTTTTCCAATCTTTTGTTTCTGAAAGGAAAAGACTGGTTTACTCCTTCTACTTATCTGTTGAACGGAGTACAAAGACAGTATCTTTTAAAGCAAAAAAAGATCAAAGAAATGGAAATTACTTTACAGAATATAAAGCAATTCACCCATTTCCAGATCATTAATGCGTTGAATGACTTTGATGATATGTTTATCTATCCTATCGACAGAATTATCAATCTGCCGGGGAATGAAGAATATCTTGATCTTTAAATCTATTTCATAAACTCAAAATACGACTTCAGTACATCTGCACTATTTTTCCCGTGAGTATTTACTTCCAGGATTTTTGGCTGTGCATCAGGTTTAAAAAAATTCTCAAGAACTCTGTCCAGAGTAAGCTCATCCTCTACTCTGATATAGGAAAATCCGAAATGTTTCGCCAGAGATTCGGCATTCTTGCGGTGTTTGGTGGCAATAAATTCGTCTAAAGTATTCGGGTTGGCATTTCCAGGTCCCGGAATGATTTTAAAGATATTTCCTTCACCATTATTGAAGATCATAATTCTTACAAATGGAGGAATATATTGATTCCAAAGACCATTGATATCATAGAAGAAACTCAGGTCTCCTGTGATCAATAAAGTTGGATTTTCATTTTTGATGGCAAATCCCATTGCTGTAGAAGTAGATCCATCAATACCACTTGTTCCTCTGTTACAATACATTTTTCTCTTTCCGAAATCAAACAGCTGAGCATATCTGATCCCAGATGAATTACTGAAGTGGATGTTATAGTTTTCAGGAATCGTCTGTGATGCTTTATTGAAGAAATAAAAATCCGAAAAATCAATTGTATTCAGAAACTGCTCGTGCTTAGCATCTTTTTTATCCCTTAAAACATCCCAAAGATTAAAATAAGGTCTTGGTTCCAGATTGATAAATTTCAGTAGCTTTGAGAAGAAAACTTCCGGTTTCACTTCTATTTTTTCTGTCAGTGAGAAATAAGTATCAGGCTGCCAAACTTCATCCAAATGCCAATGTTGTTTTGGGCGGGCACTTCTCAGAAATTGTTTTACTTTCTTGGAAACCACATTCTGCCCTATCGTAATCAACAGGTCTGGAGCATATGTTTTATAATCCTCTTCCGTAAAATTGAAGATATAACGGTCTATATGTTTGAAGAACTTCTCATGATGTAAATTTGAATTGGCTTCACTCAATACTACCACGGAATGGTTTTTCACCAACTGAGTCAGCTGGTTTTCCAGTTCCGGACTATAATCTCTTGTTCCTACCAACAGCATAATTCTTTGTGAAGTATGCCATTCCGCAATCAGATTGGATGGGATTTCATACTCTTTATGCTTGATTGTTTTCTCCACAGTTGGAAAAGTAGGAAGCTCTGACACCAAATCATATAAAGGCTCTTCCAAAGGAATATTAATATGTACCGGACCTTGTTTTTCAAAACAAAGTTCAATAGCTTTTTTAATGATATCAAAATTAATATCTTCTGCATTCTCCTTGCTGTCTTCCAAAAGCTGGAAATCCCCATAGGAATGCTGATGAAAAACATCCTTCTGCCTTATCGTCTGCCCATCGAATATATCCACAAAATCGGTCGGCCGATCTGCTGTCAGTACCAAAAGGGGAACATTCTGATAGAAAGCTTCGGTAATCGCCGGATAATAATTAACAACTGCTGATCCGCTCGTACAGGTAATCGCTGCAGGCTTTTTCTCACTTTTTGCCATTCCCATTGCCACGAAAGCAGCACTTCTTTCGTCTACAATGCTATAACAGTTGAAACTATCTACCTCTGAAAAATGGATGGCCAAAGGAGCATTTCTTGACCCCGGAGAAATTACGATATCTGCAATTCCGTACTGCTGAAGAAGATGTGCAAGTATTTGGATACTTCTCTTAGAAGAATATTTTTTCATACAGCAAATTTAACTTATAAATAATGATTTTAAAATCATTTAAATTAAAAAAAATGTAATTTTGCTGTTCGTAAATTTCTAAAAATGGATAAAATACCTAGTGTAGACCTGCGTGATTTCCTTTCGGGCAACCCGGAACGCAAACAGAAATTTGTAAATGAAATCGGAAAAGCTTATGAAGAAATTGGTTTTGTAGCCTTAAAAGGCCACTTTCTTGATGACAACCTGGTAGAAGATTTGTATGGAGAGGTGAAAAACTTTTTTGAACAACCAGTGGAAACGAAACAAAAGTATGAGATTCCAGGAATTGGTGGCCAGAGAGGTTATGTAGGATTCGGTAAAGAAACTGCTAAAGGTTTCAAAAAAGGAGACTTAAAAGAATTTTGGCATTTTGGGCAGTATCTGTCTGATGATTCAAAATACAGAACTGAGTATCCGGACAACGTAATCGTTGATGAGCTTCCAAAGTTCAACGAAGTTGGTAAAGAAGCATTCCAAATGCTTGAGAAAACAGGACAGTATGTGTTAAGAGCCTTAGCATTACACCTTGGTTTGGATGAATTTTATTTTGATGACAAAATCGCAGAAGGAAATTCTATTTTAAGACCTATTCATTACCCACCAATCACAGAAGAACCGGATGATGCGGTAAGAGCTGCTGCTCATGGAGATATCAACCTAATTACTCTTTTAATGGGAGCACAGGGTAAAGGTCTTCAGGTTCAGAACCACAACGGAGAATGGATTGATGCTATTGCAGAACCAGATGAACTGATGATCAACGTTGGAGATATGCTTTCAAGACATACCAACAACAAATTGAAATCTACCATCCACAGAGTGGTAAACCCACCAAGAGAAATGTGGAGCACTTCAAGATATTCAATTCCTTTCTTTATGCATCCTGTCAGTGCCATGTCTTTAAATGCACTTGAAAACTGTATAGATGAAAACAATCCAAAATTATACGAAGATACCACTGCCGGAGAATTCCTGCACGAAAGATTGATCGAACTGGGATTGATTAAAAAATAAAAAGAAACGGCTGTCTCTATTTGAGGCAGCCGTTTTCATTATACTATCCTGTTATACAATAAAATTCAGGACATGGTGTAGGTTGTGTAAAAGTACCCCACGGACAGATGCAGGTGTATGTATCTCCACCGCCACCAGGATTTTCTCCACCTCCAGGATTTTCGTAAGGAACACATTTTCCCCCTGAGCAGATTTGTCCTGCAGAACAGCCTCCTTCTCCCGGTCCACCGCCTTCTAAGCAATAGGCTGGAAAATTGACCCCCGCAACAATACTTCTCTTGTCGTCTCTTGAAAGTTTTTTAAAATTTTTCATAGTTATAGTTTTAATTTTCCTACTCTATAAGCTTTTCGGATAACGCTAACTTAAAAATAGCATTTATTTTACTAACAATCAAATATTTAGGTAAAAATCATTGATCATATAGCTCTCAAAACTGTTTATTATATTAATTTTTTATTTTTAATCTAATAAACGTTATTAATTAAAAATATTTTAACTATTTTTACTTTACTTACAAATTTTCAATTAAAACAATATGAAAAATCTAAAAAAACTAAAAAAAGACCAATTAAAAAACATTTCTGGAGGTGCTAACCTTCCTGAAACAGATTTCTGTATGTATTATTGCAATGGAACAATTGTTTGTGCAACCTGCAGCGATGATTTCAAATGCCCGGATACCAACAATGATATGTAATTTTTACAATCACAATGTCATAAAACTAAACCGTTTCTTTATAGAAGCGGTTTTTTATTTCTTTTGACTTAAAATAAGGTGAATTTTGAGGGATTAAATCTCCTTTATATACCTGAATTAACATTCAAATACAATAAGCGATTTATGAGCTTAAAATGATAGAGGGCTTAATTTCCGGGTACGGGGTTCGAGTTACAGAGATTAGACGTCAGAGTTGCAAATGTGAGAATACATCTTTATTCTAATTTTGTCATTCCCTAAGAATCAAGGTTGATGTATGAGAGGTTTAAAGGAAGTAAGATGACAGGATAATGTGTAAGTTTTTCAGGAGTTAGTATTAGCAGTGTCATGCAGAGCTGAGTCGAAGCATCTTAATTAAGAAAAAATTATATTTCTGTTATTTTAATTCTACCGAAGAACTTTGTTTAGACTCCTACGGAGTGACAGGATTTGGCTGGAATAAAGAATAGTATTGAAGGTAAAGACCAATTGTTAGTTAAAGAATAGAAAAAAGAGGGCTGGAAGCAGGAAGCTGGAGGCATAAAGACAACGGAGATTAGTCATAGTGACTTATTATCTATTACTCATTGCTCATTGCTGATTACTTATGTGTCTGTTGGTGTAGGTATACAACAAAAAAACCTTTATCGTAAAGATAAAGGTTTTTTAAAAATAAAATAAAAACTGGCGGCGGCCTACTCTCCCGCGTTAGCAGTACCATCGGCGCTGGTGGGCTTAACTTCTGTGTTCGGAATGGGAACAGGTGAGCCCCACCGCTAAAACCACCCTAAAGGTTGTATATAGCTTTAAGCATTAGGACTGAAGCCTGAAGCTTATTGCGTTTTTAAGCGATAAAAACTTTCACAAAGACAAAACCTTCACTGCGCATAAAGCACTTGGTTTATTAGTAACCATAGACTATAAATCTACGGGTAATTAGTACTACTTGGCTATGACATTACTGTCTTTACACCTATAGCCTATCAACGTCGTCATCTACAACGACCCTTAAAAGATGTCTCATCTTGAGGCGAGTTTCGCACTTATATGCTTTCAGTGCTTATCTCTTCCAAACGTAGCTACTCAGCGGTGCACCTGGCGGTACAACTGATACACCAGAGGTTTGTTCAATTCGGTCCTCTCGTACTAGAATCAAGCCCTCTCAAACATCTAACGCCCGCAATAGATAGAGACCGAACTGTCTCACGACGTTCTGAACCCAGCTCGCGTGCCACTTTAATGGGCGAACAGCCCAACCCTTGGGACCTTCTCCAGCCCCAGGATGTGACGAGCCGACATCGAGGTGCCGAACCTCCCCGTCGATGTGAGCTCTTGGGGGAGACTAGCCTGTTATCCCCGGAGTACCTTTTATCCTATGAGCGATGGCCCTTCCATACGGAACCACCGGATCACTATGTCCTGCTTTCGCACCTGATCGACTTGTAGGTCTCACAGTCAAGCACCCTTATGCCATTACACTCTACGCACGGTTACCAAGCGTGCTGAGGGTACCTTTGAAAGCCTCCGTTACTCTTTTGGAGGCGACCACCCCAGTCAAACTACCCACCACGCAATGTCCTTCTAAAAGAAGTTAGGCTCCAAGTAAGTAAAGGGTGGTATTTCAACGTTGGCTCCACAAACACTAGCGTGCCTGCTTCAAAGCCTCCCACCTATCCTACACATTACTTACTCAAAGTCAATACGAAGTTATAGTAAAGGTTCACAGGGTCTTTTCGTCCCATTGCGGGTAATCGGCATCTTCACCGATACTACAATTTCACCGAGCTCGTGGCTGAGACAGTGCCCAGATCGTTACACCATTCGTGCAGGTCGGAACTTACCCGACAAGGAATTTCGCTACCTTAGGACCGTTATAGTTACGGCCGCCGTTTACTGGGGCTTCAGTTAATGCCTTCGATTTAACTCTAAGCACCTTCCTTAACCTTCCAGCACCGGGCAGGTGTCAGACCCTATACAGCATCTTTCGATTTAGCAGAGTCCTGTGTTTTTGATAAACAGTCGCCTGGGCCTCTTCACTGCGGCCAACATTGCTGTTGGCGTCTCTTCTTCCGAAGTTACGAGACTATTTTGCCTAGTTCCTTAGCCACGACTCACTCGAGCACCTTAGGATTCTCTCCTCGACCACCTGTGTCGGTTTTGGTACGGGTTGCTTCACTTCGGCTTTTCTTGGATCAGATTACACTACAGCAGCTTCGCCCGAAGGCTAGGCCTTGACTATTCCGTCAGTCTCCAGCAGCTACATCCAACCGTCCCCTTTATTCGTGAGCAAGTATGGGAATATTAACCCATTGTCCATCCACTACCCCTTTCGGGTTCGCGTTAGGTCCCGACTAACCCTCAGCTGATTAGCATGGCTGAGGAAGCCTTGGTCTTTCGGTGAGCAGGTTTCTCGCCTGCTTTATCGTTACTTATGCCTACATTTTCTTTTCTATCCGCTCCACAATACCTCACAGTACTGCTTCGGCGCAAATAGAATGCTCTCCTACCAGATGTATCTAAAATACAAATCCATAGCTTCGGTAATATGTTTATGCCCGATTATTATCCATGCCGGACCGCTCGACTAGTGAGCTGTTACGCACTCTTTAAATGAATGGCTGCTTCCAAGCCAACATCCTAGCTGTCAATGCAGTCCAACCGCGTTGTTTCAACTTAACATATATTTTGGGACCTTAGCTGTTGGTCTGGGTTCTTTCCCTCTCGGACATGGACCTTAGCACCCATGCCCTCACTGCCGTAGAACATTTATTAGCATTCGGAGTTTGTCAGGAATTGGTAGGCGATGAAACCCCCGCATCCAATCAGTAGCTCTACCTCTAATAAACTTATATACGACGCTGCACCTAAATGCATTTCGGAGAGTACGAGCTATCTCCCAGTTTGATTGGCCTTTCACCCCTACCCACAGGTCATCCGAAGACTTTTCAACGTCAACCGGTTCGGTCCTCCACTCTGTGTTACCAGAGCTTCAACCTGCCCATGGGTAGATCACAAGGTTTCGCGTCTAATCCTACTAACTATGCGCCCTATTCAGACTCGCTTTCGCTCCGGCTCCGGTACTTAATACCTTAACCTCGCTAGTAAAATTAACTCGTAGGCTCATTATGCAAAAGGCACGCCGTCACAGCTGTATGCTGCTCCGACCGCTTGTAGGCGTACGGTTTCAGGTTCTATTTCACCCTTCTATTCGAAGTGCTTTTCACCTTTCCTTCACAGTACTTGTTCACTATCGGTCTTTCAGGAGTATTTAGCCTTGGAGGATGGTCCCCCCATATTCAGACAGGATTTCACGTGTCCCGCCCTACTCATTTATCATCTTAATATGCCTTTCATATACGGGGCTATCACCCTCTACGGCTGTTCTTTCCAGAACATTCTATTAAACATAAAAAGACTTTTGGGCTAATCCGCTTTCGCTCGCCACTACTTACGGAATCTCTTCGATTTCTTTTCCTCCGGGTACTTAGATGTTTCAGTTCTCCGGGTTTGCTCCTCTTACGAGGTGACATGTCTTCAACATGCCGGGTTGCCCCATTCGGATATCTGCGGATCAATTCGTGTGTGCCAATCCCCGCAGCTTTTCGCAGCTTACCACGTCCTTCGTCGCCTCTGAAAGCCTAGGCATCCGCCATACGCCCTTAACGATTTCTTTCCTATTGGTTACTCAAGCGCTTTATGCGCTCGGTTTTCTCTTTGTGATGTCTTTACCGTTAATGTCAATGATCTTAATTTCTTTCTTTCAAACTGATGAACAAATGTTGTTTTTGGCTCCATTCGTAACTTTTAAATCAGTCGTCCAAAACTGTGGAGAATAAGGGAGTCGAACCCTTGACCTCCTGCGTGCAAGGCAGGCGCTCTAGCCAGCTGAGCTAATTCCCCCTCTAGTTGCTGCTAGCTTTTGGCTTGTTGCTTTTGGCTTAATGCCTCTAGCTATAAGCTATTTGCTATCCGCTTTAATTAGTAGTCTCGGGCAGGCTCGAACTGCCGACCTCTACATTATCAGTGTAGCGCTCTAACCAGCTGAGCTACGAGACTTTTTATGAGTAATGGGTGATGAGTAATAAGTAATACTTTTCCTCTTCTTCATTTCTCAATCTCTTCCCTATACTAATTTCTAGTGGGTTTTGTATTTTTATATATCAACCAAACAAAAAACTAAAGCTATACTTTAAGTAAGTATAATGTATCTTACGATACTGATTTTGTTTAACGTCTTAAGACGCTCTAAAATGAGATGTTCCAGCCGCACCTTCCGGTACGGCTACCTTGTTACGACTTAGCCCTAGTTACCTGTTTTACCCTAGGCAGCTCCTGTTACGGTCACCGACTTCAGGTACCCCAGACTTCCATGGCTTGACGGGCGGTGTGTACAAGGCCCGGGAACGTATTCACCGCGCCATGGCTGATGCGCGATTACTAGCGATTCCAGCTTCATAGAGTCGAGTTGCAGACTCCAATCCGAACTGAGACCGGCTTTCGAGATTTGCATCACTTCGCAGTGTAGCTGCCCTCTGTACCGGCCATTGTATTACGTGTGTGGCCCAAGGCGTAAGGGCCGTGATGATTTGACGTCATCCCCACCTTCCTCTCTACTTGCGTAGGCAGTCTCACTAGAGTCCCCAACTTAATGATGGCAACTAGTGACAGGGGTTGCGCTCGTTGCAGGACTTAACCTAACACCTCACGGCACGAGCTGACGACAACCATGCAGCACCTTGAAAAATGTCCGAAGAAAAGTCTATTTCTAAACCTGTCATTTCCCATTTAAGCCTTGGTAAGGTTCCTCGCGTATCATCGAATTAAACCACATAATCCACCGCTTGTGCGGGCCCCCGTCAATTCCTTTGAGTTTCAAACTTGCGTTCGTACTCCCCAGGTGGCTAACTTATCACTTTCGCTTAGTCTCTGAAGCTTGCGCTCCAAAAACGAGTTAGCATCGTTTACGGCGTGGACTACCAGGGTATCTAATCCTGTTCGCTCCCCACGCTTTCGTCCATCAGCGTCAGTTGTTGCTTAGTAACCTGCCTTCGCAATTGGTGTTCTAAGTAATATCTATGCATTTCACCGCTACACTACTTATTCCAGCTACTTCAACAACACTCAAGACTTGCAGTATCAATGGCAGTTTCACAGTTAAGCTGTGAGATTTCACCACTGACTTACAAATCCGCCTACGGACCCTTTAAACCCAATAAATCCGGATAACGCTTGCACCCTCCGTATTACCGCGGCTGCTGGCACGGAGTTAGCCGGTGCTTATTCGTATAGTACCTTCAGCTAGATACACGTATCTAGGTTTATCCCTATACAAAAGAAGTTTACAACCCATAGGGCCGTCGTCCTTCACGCGGGATGGCTGGATCAGGCTCTCACCCATTGTCCAATATTCCTCACTGCTGCCTCCCGTAGGAGTCTGGTCCGTGTCTCAGTACCAGTGTGGGGGATCACCCTCTCAGGCCCCCTAAAGATCGTAGACTTGGTGAGCCGTTACCTCACCAACTATCTAATCTTGCGCGTGCCCATCTCTATCCACCGGAGTTTTCAATATTAAATGATGCCATTCAATATATTATGGGGTATTAATCTTCCTTTCGAAAGGCTATCCCCCTGATAAAGGCAGGTTGCACACGTGTTCCGCACCCGTACGCCGCTCTCAAGATTCCGAAGAATCTCTACCGCTCGGCTTGCATGTGTTAGGCCTCCCGCTAGCGTTCATCCTGAGCCAGGATCAAACTCTCCATTGTATGTTTGTCTGACTCACTCAAAGTTTTTAACGCTTTAGTTTTTCCTTACTTGGTTGTTATATTGTATGTCAATGATCTTTATATCTTTCGCTTTTTAACGCAGCAATCTTTCTGTCAGTGTTGCTCCGTATTTGCGAGTGCAAAAGTAAAACTTTATTTTTAATTGACCAAATGTTTTTGAAGAAAATTTTAAAGTTTTTTAAGTAACCTTAATCCTTCCAAAACCCTCAATCCATCTACTCCTGCGCTCCCTCTAATTGGGACTGCAAAGATAATAACTATTTTTTAACTGACAACTTTTTTTGTAAAAAAAATTAAAGTTTTTTTTCGTCCTTATCTTATGAAGTAGTTTATGTTTCTGCCTTTCTAAAGGCGCTTCTGCGCTACTGAATGTATTTCGTTTTTCAGTGGGGCAAAGATAGAAACTTCCCATACACTACGCAACTTTATTTAACTTAAATTTTACCTTTTATTAATATTTAGGCCTAAACAACTGGATAGCAGGGTGAAAAATTTTAAACATTTGTTTGGAGGATCAGGTGAGAGTGTCGGAGGGTTAGAGAGTTTGAGCGTTGGAGAGGGTGAGAGGCATGTTTCGGGGAGCGGGATGCGGGCTTTTGGGGTCGAAGGATCAAAATGAGGTATATAGAATTATATTAGAATGGCTTTTTTAAATTAATAACCTATATATAAGCTTTGGCTAAAGCCAAACTAAGGAATTATTTTTTTACTAAACGGGCTAAAGCCCGCTCCTATTGAATAGTTATAATGAACCACAGATGGCACAGATTGACACAGATAAAATGTTTGCTTTTATATTATATATAGAATGGAAAATATGAAAGAGTACATTATATATAATTAATAGGATTTAACTCCTATACCCGTAATTAATTAAAATGTTTCGACTCTGCTCAGCATGATTGCTAATACTAACTGCTGAAAGGCCTTAGATATTATACTGTCATTTTACTTCCTTTAAGGCTCTTGTAAAGAAGTTGGGATTTCTGCGGAATGACGCAATGGAAATAGAGATGGATACTCTATAACCCGCTTCCATAGAAATCAGCAAGATGAAAATTCATCACCAATGTTCCTTTTATACCTGGAAACCCGAAACTCATCATTCATTATTCATAATTTACAACTCCTACCCTAGCCCTGATAGTAATGGTTACCCCGCAGCTTGGTTGGAGTGTGGGTAGGTTTGGGTGTGGGAATGCGCGGGCGCGAGGAGTAGAAATGGATAGCAGGATGAAGCTCCTAATTGGATTGGAGAGTTTGAGAGTTTGAGAGTTGAAGTGTGGGAGGGTTTGAGTAATAGGGCTTGAAGAAATGTCAACAAGATTATACTATATAAGATAAGCTTAATCAAACAGTTTCAGCTGCTGATCGCGAGTTCCTGTAAAATTAGATGTTGAAAGCTTTGGAAATTCTTTGCCTTCAAAAAACTTCTTTTTGCCGATCTTAAAAGTAGCGTGAATCATTTCTGCAATATTTCCTTCTCCTTTTTGTCGTTCAAAATATCTTTTATCGCCAAGTTTTCCACCTCTCATGGAGCGGATAAGATTTAAAACTTTTTGTGCCCTGTCCGGAAAATGGGTTTCAATCCAGTTCACAAAAACCGGCTCGACGGTATCATTTAGCCTTACGAGGGTATATCCGAATCCTAAAGCACCGGCATCCGAAATAGCTTTCAATATGTTTAAAGGTTCATCACTATTGAGCCCTGGGATAATGGGCGCTACCATTACATGTACGGGAATATTGTTTTCAGAAAGAATTTCCACAGCTTTTAATTTATTTTTTGCTGAGCTTGTTCTCGGCTCCATCTTTCGTCTCAGTTCTTCATTGATTGTTGGAATGCTTAGAGAAACAGATACCAGATTCTGTTCTGCCATGGGTTTTAAAATATCGAGATCTCTCAGCACCAAAGCGTTTTTTGTCAGAATATTGACAGGATGTCTGTAATCAAGACAGAGCTGCAGTAATTTTCGGGTAATTTCAAATTGTCTTTCGGCCGGCTGATAGCAGTCGGTATTTCCAGACAATAGAATCGGGGCGGCTTTATAGCCTCTTTTATGAAAAAATTTTTCCAGTAATTCGGGTGCATTTTTCTTTACCATGATTTTTCTTTCAAAGTCAACCCCGGCACTATATCCCCAATATTCATGGGTAGGTCTTGCAAAGCAGTAAGAGCAGCCATGTTCACATCCCTGATAAGGATTCATGGAATATTCCATTGGAAGATCTTCGCTTTTAACCTGATTGACAATAGTTTTGGGAAATACTTCCGTGAAAGAAGTCTTCACAGTCTCGAAATCTTCATCTTCAGGCTCATAGGTATACCTGTCGAAACGATTAACAACGTTTCGCTGAGCTCCCTGACCTTTTATGAAATTTTCGTTTTGCATTCTGATGTAAAATTAGAATGGAATTTTTATAAAATAATGAGTTTTAACAATAAAGTTTTCCACAAAGAAAATCCAACACTTTCAAAAGCGTTGGATTTAAACATAATTAAATATATTTTTTTACTACTTCACTGCGTAAAATTCCACTCCGTGTGTTTCGTCGTCGTGGTTCTTTTCATCAAAGTGTCTGTGATAGTCCGAATAGGAATCACTATATTTTTTATCTTTTTTTGTCAAAATTTTTTTAATACTAATTAAACTTAATACTGCCAAAAGACCAACTCCCCCTGCCAGTAAAACTCCAACTTCTTTTTTCATATTTTCTTTGATTTATTATTGATACCATTGCAAAAAGCATACCTATTTTATTTTTTCAAATTATAAATTTTGTTAACATTAAAGTTTATTTTTAGAAAAATCACAATCTGTTATTTTTCTTATATTTAGAAGTTGCAATGGTTTAATTATTGTACTTAAAAATAAAAATATTATTATGGAAAATTCAGAGAATTTTGATAGAATGACAACTTTAAGCGAAGTTATGAAAACGCTTTCTGAAAGAGGAATACAAAGGGAATTCAGGATGAATGAAAACTGTGAAATGAAGTTTGAAAATTCGGACAAAATTTATCAGCCTGCTGAGTTGGTCATTCTAAAAACATATCGTTTCGAAGGAGACAGCAATCCAGATGATAATGCAGTACTTTATGTGGTAAAGGATAATGCAGGCAATCGGGGAATGATTATAGATTCTTACGGAGCAGACAGCAATTATCCGGGAGAAGAGTTTGATAAATTTTTAAGAGATATTCCTATTTTGGAAAGTGATGAATTCAATTTCTAATCAAATCCATCTTTTCTTATATTGATTTTTTAAACCATTAAGTTCGTTTTTATTAACACATTGCCTTCTTTATATAAATGGTAATGAATAAGCAGACGTAATGGTTTAAAGAATTATTCTTCGGCCTTTTCTTTTTTCTTGAATAAATTATTCAGAAAACCCTTTTTTTCTTTTTTTTCTTCTTCCCGCTGGGGAGTTTCTTTTTTATTTTTTATTTCCTGTTTTATTTCTTTTACCGACTGCTTCATATCTTTCACAGAAGAAACAGCCTCTTTCACCTTTTTCTCCGTCTTTTCTACATTTTTACCAATAAGGGTTTTCTTTAATCCCTGTTCAATTCCTCTCCAGAAAAGATTAAAGAAAGACTTTGTAGGATCACGTTCTACATTTTCTACAGTAACTGCATCAGGGAAATTTCCTGAGTTTGATTTCAGAAAAACATTAGCAACGGCTGTTAGAAACCCTTTTTTCTCATGGTTATTTTTATTTAATACTGCAATTTTTAAGTCTTTATGTTTAAGATTAAAAGTTCCGTGTAATCCGGCAGGGTTTCCTTTGAAGCTAAAAAGCATTTCCTGAATAGTTCCTGCAGTAGCAGTCACATGAAGATAAGGCCTGATAAAGGGATTGATTCCACTAGCGGGAAGATTGGACGTTTTCCCGGAGATTGCAAATCTATCATTCTGATCAGCTACATCAAAGTTCCAGTTGACGGAAAGTGGTGAGAGGTTCATGAAAGAACAATTGATTTTAATGTCCACTTTTGTTGGTTTTCCTTTTCTTTTGGCAGAGTTCAGATTTTTAACGTTCATATTAAAATTACTGAAGGTCAGTTTTCCGGGCCCCATACTTTCCGGAGTATCTTCTTCGTATACCAGGATAGAATTTTTGAGATCAAGATTATGAATTGTCATCGGAATTTTAATAGAACGCAGCATTTTAGAATATAATGCTTTTATTTTTGGATCGTCCTTGGGAATTTTGCTTCTGAAAATATTGGCATTTGCAAACTCAATGTCTACCTGGGAAGCGTTTACCATTTTGTTGTGAGAAAAAAGATCCCACTCTCCTTTTGCAGTAATTTGTCCGGCTTTTAAATCATACAGATCTCTCTCAACTGGTATCATTTTGATAAACTGTGCTCTCGAAACGAGAGGTTTCATGGCAAAATTGTTAATCTGTACCTTATTTTTATTCAACTTCAAAAGCCCAAGGCTCATATTGTAAAACTGCGTTTTATAAACCAGGTTTCTGGTAGTGATATAATAATCTTTTACTTTGAAGGACAACCCTGGCTGATTGGGTTTAGGTGATAATTCAATATCATTTACCGTTGCATTAAGATCATGGAAAGTCAAAGGCTGTTTTCCTTTATCATAAGTAATGTTTGAGTTTTTTAAGGATGTTTTTCTTATGATAACGGAATTAATAATCCCTGGTCCTGCAGATTTATTGGTTGTTTTTTCACCTGCTTTAAAGGTTCCGTTAACATTTTCTACAAGAAGATCTTTAACATCCACGTTCAGTTTTTTATCAACGAATTCCAGTTTATTGATATTAAAAGCAATATGATTTGTTTTTAACTCTGCTGCTGCTTTTCCTGTTGCTGGATGGCCAGGCGTCAATACAACATCCCAGATTTCCCCATTTGTCGGCTTCAACGCTAAGCTTCTTACTGTAATATTCTGAGCATTGGAGTATTCAATATTCTTTCCTGCAATGGTAAAATCTTTATATCCTATAGGAATGACCTGTTCAGAAGTTTCTTTATTAAACATCAACTGATTGATATTTACAGCAAGGCTCCCGACTGACAGAAGATTATTTCCATCCGGTTTTGTGACCTTTACTATGGCATTATTCAGCTTTATATTTTTTAAATCAACTTCAAAATTTGATTTTTTTTCAGCTTTCTTAGTCTTAACTCCTGTATTGTAGACTTTCAGAACAGGATTCTCAAAGTCTGCATTCGTAAGTGAAACTTTGTTTTTGTTTAAAATAACATCCGTAAAGTCCATTTTTGGAACGGCAAATTCAAATAACTGAGCCTTCGCAGGATAAAACTTTTTAAACTGAGCAAAAGAGAGCAGCGGAGTCAGCCTGAAATTCTCAACAGTCATCTGTCCATTACTTGTATTGATACTACTGATGGTAATTGCATAGGTTTTCTCTGGGCGGAAAAAAAAATTATCCCCTTTGATGCTGTATCTGTCAAAAACGATGGGTAGTTTATTTTCTACAGATTCTTCCGTCATCTGTAAATTTTCTACAAACAGATCCAACTGTTGTACAGAGAGAAATTTTTGCTTTGTATGTTTGAAAACAGCAATTTTACCTTCGTTGATCCTTATATTTTCAAATGAAACCGGATTCCTTTTCTTTCCGGTTTTACGATCAATAGGTTTTGCAAGAATGATGTTTAAAACAGGTTTTGCCAGCAACAGATCTGACGAGCTGATTCTTTTATTAAAAACAGCATCATAAATTCCAAAACGGTTTATCTTCAAAGTGTCAACAGTTCCCTGTAAACCAATAACGTCTGTATTTTGCGGATCTTTACTGTTAACCGAGATTCCTGTCGCCAAAATATTTCCTGTTCCCAGATCAACATCCAGCGTTTTGTAAGAAACTTTATAGTTTGTATTTTTTTTGATGTATTCCGGAAGTTGGGTTTTGAGCCATAGATTCAGTCCGAAATTCGCAGCAAGAAGAATTCCTGCCAGTATTCCGAAACTTATCAATAGTCTTTTAACCCATTTTTTCATATTTTGTGATTTGATTCTTTCCTATTATACAGTTATATAGATCAGTTCTTTATTTCCAGCTCTATTACATACCCTTCATGTCCTCTTACATTGATAAAATTGCCTCCTTCAAATCCAAGATACTGACCTTTAATTCCAGTAAGCTTTCCTGTAAACTCAGGTTTTTTATCTAATGTAAATGATGAAACTTTTTCCGGTTTTTCAAAAGGATAGTCAAACATCCACAGTTCTTCTCCTTCGCTATAAAATTTCTGAAAGTCTTCAGGAAAATATTCTTTTATTTTTTGTCGGAAATCAGCTAGATCTACTTCTCCTTCAAAATCGTCCTGCAGCATTTTCCTCCAATTGGTTTTATCCGCCAGATGTTCTTTTAAAGCCACCTCTATCATTCCTGCTTCATAACGGTTTTCCGTTCTTGCGATAGGCAATGCAAAAGTTGCACCCTGGTCAATCCATCTTGTAGGAATCTGTGTATTTCTGGTCACTCCTACTTTTACATCTCCTGTATAAGCAAGATAAACAGTGTGTGGTTGCAGCTGAATTTGTTTTTCAACTTCCAGATCTCGCTCTGCAACTCCTAAATGAGCTGTAGAAAGTTCAGGACGAATAATGGTATCACTGGCATATGGGCTTTCAAAAAAGCAGCTTTTGCAGAATCCCATTCTGTAAATAGGCTTATTCAGTCCGCAATTTACACATTGAAATCCGGTATGTTTGATACTTAACTCTTTTCCAAACAGCTCATTCATATGGATCAGATCTCCAGAAAGATTGAGGTAGTATTGAATTGGCTTAGCATCGACGCTTGTCATCTTTAAAATTTGCCCTTGAAACTGCATATTATATTTATATTACTTTTTTAAGTAAATTTAATGATTATATTTTTCAAAAAGTAAAATTTATATTTTTGTACTAATAAAAAATACAAATGGTTTATCTTGTAACAGGCGGTAGTGGGTTCATCGGTTCCCATTTAGTTGAACGATTATTAAGAAATGGACATTCTGTCATAAACATTGACAATTTTGATGATTTCTATGACTATCAGGTAAAAATTAAAAATACTTTAGAGTCAATCGGTAAAAATTCGGATTTTGAATTCTCGGATAAAGAGACGGATATTCCGCGTTTGGTTTCCCTCACTCATTCTGACCAATATTTCCTCTATTGGCAGGACATCCGTGATAAAAAAGGTCTTGAAAACATCTTTAAGAATCATCATATTGATATGGTAATTCATCTGGCAGCACTTGCCGGAGTGCGTCCCTCTATTGAACGCCCTCTTGAATACGAAGAAGTAAATGTACGGGGTACTATGAATCTTTGGGAACTGTGTAAGGATTTTAATATTAAAAAATTCATTTGCGCATCT
Source organism: Chryseobacterium indologenes (assembly GCF_002025665.1). GTDB lineage: Bacteria > Bacteroidota > Bacteroidia > Flavobacteriales > Weeksellaceae > Chryseobacterium > Chryseobacterium metallicongregator. The sequence continues at coordinate 4,988,419 of NZ_CP018786.1, forward strand.
TCTTCAAGTGTTTACGGAAATAATGAAAAAGTTCCTTTTGCAGAAACAGACAATGTAGACAATCCTATCTCACCCTATGCAGCAACCAAGAAAAGTGGAGAGGTTATAGGGCATGTTTACCATAATCTATACCATATAGATATGATCCAACTCAGGTTCTTTACGGTATACGGACCAAGACAAAGACCCGATCTTGCAATCCACAAGTTTGCCAAGCTTATTTCCGAGAATAAGGAAATCCCTTTTTATGGTGACGGAAATACGGCAAGAGACTATACGTATATAGATGACATCATTGATGGAATTACCAAATCTATCCTTTATCTGGAAAACAATTCCGGGGTTTATGAAATCCTAAATCTGGGAGAAAACCAGGTAATTACTTTATCTGAGATGGTGACCACTATAGAAATGGCACTTGGAAAAAGTGCTATCAGAAAAATTCTGCCAATGCAACCTGGTGATGTCACAAAAACGAATGCCGATATTACCAAAGCAAAGGATTTAATAGGGTATAAACCTGCCACAGACTTCCAAAATGGCATAAAAAAATTTGTGGAATGGTTTTTGAGAAAACGACAATAAGTAAATTGCTGACACAGCTGCCAGCCAGTTTGTGACAGTCATTTATAAGAAAATATTATAAAAAGAATTGAAAATCAAGTATAAAAAAGTTTATTATACAACCTATTTTTATACTTTTGCAAAAAATTAGAAAATTATGTACTGGACATTAGAATTAGCTTCATATTTAAGTGACGCACCTTGGCCAATGACAAAAGCAGAGCTTATTGACTACGCAATCAGAACTGGTGCACCAATGGAAGTAGTAGAAAACCTTCAGGCAATCGAGGACGAAGGAGAAATTTATGAATCTATCGAAGAAGTATGGAGTGATTATCCTACTGACGAGGATTTCCTTTGGAACGAGGACGAATATTAATAAAGCGATAAGCTTTAGGCTGCTTGCTTAGAGCTTTTTTGCCCTTTTTATATATTAATTTACACGATAAGTGTTATTTAAAACGCTTAAAGCATTTTGCATTAAGCATAAAGCAAAAAATTTATGAGTTTTTTAAACAAAGTTCTTAAAGGGTTTTTGGGAGACAAGAAAGCGCAGGACCTAAAAGAAGTAAAAAAAGTTGTAACAAAAATCAGAGCTGTAGAACCTAACATTCAACAATTGTCGGATGATGGGTTGAGACAAAAAACTGCTGAGTTTAAAGAGAATATAAAATCTGCAACCAGTAAGATCACAGCTCAAATAGAACAGATAAGAGAGCAGATAAAAACTTCAACCAATGTTGATGAAAAAGAAGCTCTTTTCACAAAAATTGAGGCTCTAAAGAAAGAATCATACGAAATTGAAGAGAAAGTTCTGGTTCAGGTTCTTCCCGAAGCTTTTGCATTGATTAAAGAAACGGCAAGAAGATGGGCTCAGAATGGAGAAATTCGTGTAACAGCTAGTGACTGGGATAGAGAACTTGCTGCTACAGGAAAAGATTTCGTTAGCATTCAGGGAGACACAGCTGTTTGGAAAAACTCATGGGACGCTGCCGGAACTCCTGTAGTTTGGGATATGGTCCACTATGATGTTCAGTTTATCGGAGGGGTTATTCTTCACAGTGGTAAAATTGCCGAGATGGCAACCGGTGAAGGTAAAACTTTGGTAGGAACATTACCTATTTATTTAAATTCACTTCCGGAAAGAGGAGTACACGTTGTAACCGTGAACGACTATCTTGCAAAAAGAGACTCCGCATGGATGGGACCTCTTTATCAGTTCCACGGAATGTCTATCGATTGTATCGATAACCACCAGCCAAACTCTGACGGAAGAAGAAAAGCATACAACTCAGATATTACTTATGGAACCAACAACGAATTCGGTTTCGATTATTTGAGAGACAACATGGTGACATCACCTTCAGAACTGGTACAAAGAGAACTGAACTTTGCTATCGTGGATGAAGTTGACTCTGTATTGGTAGATGACGCAAGAACACCATTGATCATTTCCGGTCCGGTTCCTCAGGGAGACAGACAGGAGTTCGATGTTCTTAAACCTTCTATCGACAGAATTGTTGAAGTACAAAAGAAAACCGTTTCTACCATTTTCAATGAAGCGAAAAAATTAATCGCTGCAGGAAATACAAAAGAAGGTGGATTCAAATTACTTCAGGCATACAGAGGTCTTCCAAAAAACAGACAATTAATCAAATTCTTATCGGAAAGCGGAAACAGAGCATTGCTTCAGAAAGTTGAAGCACAATACATGCAGGACAACAACCGTGATATGCCGATCGTGGATAAAGATCTTTACTTCGTCATCGAGGAGAAAAACAATCAGGTAGACCTTACAGACAAAGGTGTTGAATACATGTCTCAGGGTAACTCTGATCCAAACTTCTTCGTACTTCCGGATATCGGAACTGAGATTGCTGAAGTAGAAGCTAAAAACCTTTCTAAAGAAGAAGAGTTTGAAGCAAAAGAAAGACTTTTCTCTGATTTTGCTGAAAAATCTGAGCGTGTTCACACAATGAGCCAGCTATTAAAAGCATACACATTATTTGAAAAAGATGATGAGTATGTAGTCATTGATGGTGAAGTAAAAATCGTTGATGAACAGACAGGTCGTATCATGGAGGGACGTCGTTATTCTGACGGTCTTCACCAGGCAATCGAAGCGAAAGAAAATGTAAAAATTGAGGCAGCTACTCAAACTTTTGCAACGGTTACGCTTCAGAACTATTTTCGTATGTACAACAAGCTTGCGGGAATGACAGGTACTGCTGAAACTGAAGCTGGAGAGCTTTGGGAAATCTATAAATTAGATGTGGTGGTAATTCCTACCAACCGTCCTATTTTAAGAAATGACAAGCAAGACTTGGTTTTCAAAACTAACAGAGAAAAATATAATGCTGTAATAGAGGAAATTGAAAAATTAACAGCACAGAAAAGACCAGTATTGGTAGGTACTACTTCTGTTGAAATTTCTCAATTACTATCAAAAGCACTTCAATTAAGAAAGATTCCACACCAGGTATTGAACGCGAAGCTTCACAAGAAAGAAGCAGAGATTGTAGCTGGAGCAGGACAGCCGGGAGTTGTAACCATTGCAACCAACATGGCAGGTCGTGGTACGGATATCAAGCTTTCTAAAGAAGTAAAAGATGCAGGAGGTTTAGCGATCATCGGTACAGAAAGACATGATTCAAGACGTGTTGACAGACAGTTAAGAGGTAGAGCGGGACGTCAGGGAGATCCTGGAAGTTCTCAGTTCTATGTATCTCTTGAAGATAACTTAATGCGTTTGTTCGGTTCTGAGAGAATCGCTAAAATGATGGACAGAATGGGTCATAAAGAAGGAGAAGTAATTCAGCACTCTATGATCAGTAAGTCTATTGAAAGAGCTCAGAAGAAAGTGGAAGAAAATAACTTCGGAACAAGAAAGAGACTTCTTGAGTACGATGACGTAATGAACAAACAACGTGACGTAATCTACAAGAGAAGAAAAAATGCTCTATTCGGAGACCACTTGAAATATGATATCACGAATATGATTTTCGATGTTGCTAATTCTATCGCTGCGAAAGGAAAAGCTTCAGGAAATTATAAAGATTTTGAATATGAAATTATTAAAACATTTACTATGGAATCTCCGGTTTCTCAAAGTGATTTTAATAATAAAAATGTTCAGGATCTGACGAATATCTTATTCAAAGCAGCTCAGGAAGACTACAAAATGAAGCTGAACCTATTGAAAGAAAAATCATTCCCAATCATTGAGAATGTATACCAAAATCAAGGTTCAATGTTCAAAATGATCCAGGTTCCTTTCACAGACGGACACAAAACAATGACAATTGTAGCTGATCTTAAAGAAGCTTACGATACTCAGTGTGAAAGCTTAGTGAATGATTTTGAAAAGAATATCACTTTATCAATTATTGATGAAAACTGGAAGCTTCACCTTCGTGAGATGGACGACTTAAGAAGATCTTCTCAGGGAGCTGTATACGAGCAGAAAGATCCACTGGTAATTTATAAGCAGGAATCTTTCCACTTATTCAGTGAAATGATCGATAAATTAAACAAAGAAATTATTTCTTTCTTATATAAAGGAGAAATTCCGGCTTAAGAAAAATTTAATAATATCATACAAAAACCGCTCTGGCATTGGCCATAGCGGTTTTTTGTTATTCAGTATATAATAATTTTATGATAAATATCAATCTCATTATTTATTTAGAACAGTTAAAAATAATATATTTGCAGAAAATTTGACTTTCATGAAAAATGTACTGATCTGTGCTTCCGCACTGGGAACAATGCTGGTTTCTGCCCAAAAAAAAGATACATTAACCACTAAAAGCATTGACGAGGTAATCATCAATACATATGTAAAGAAAGATAGTGAATACTCTAATAAGATGCCTTTAAAAGCTATAGAGGATCCTCAGGTATATTCTTCCATTGATAAAGGAATACTGGAAAACCAATTATTATTTACCGTAGATGATGCTTTCAGAAATGTAGCAGGTGCCCAGAAAATGTGGAGTGCTACAAACAGAGCAGGAGATGGAGGGATCTATCTTAATTTAAGAGGTTTTGTAGCCGGAAACTCTATCAGAAATGGTATGGTAGCTCCTATTACTACTTCTATGGATGCTATTAATGTAGAGCGAATTGAAGTTTTAAAAGGACCTTCTGCTACCTTATTCGGAAGTAATGTGACCTCTTACGGAGGAGTCGTGAACAGAGTGACTAAAAAACCATTTGAAACTTTTGCAGGTGCTGTTTCTCTGGCAGGTGGAAGCTATAACTACTACAGAGTGCAGGCAGATGTAAATGCTCCTCTTACGAAAGATAAAAAATTATTATTCAGATTAAATACAGCCTATACCAACCAGGGAACCTTTCAGAGAACCAATGCAAAGAACTCTTTCTATGCATTCACTCCATCCCTTACTTACCGTCCTACAGATAATTTAGAGATTAATGCTGAGCTGGAAATGTTTGAAACCAATTCATATCCTGAAACCGCTTTCTTCTTTTATTATCCGAGCTCACAACTTGGAGCAGACAGTATGGACAAACTGGAGAAATTGGGTTATAACTATAAGCAGTCTTATACCGGAGAAGGTCTTAAAACTGTTGGTAAAGCAAGAAACTTCTTTGGACAGGTTAACTATAAGATTAATGAGCATATCAAATCCTCTACGAATGTAAGTACTTCTTATTCTTACTCAGACGGATTTAACCCCTATTTCTATTTTGCTCCAAACCCTGCAAACAGTTCAGAAATTGGAGTAGCAAGAGCTGACCAGTCGACCAAAGACAGCAAAAGAACGTATTTCCAGGTTCAGCAGAACTTCAATTTTGATTTCAATATCGGAAATGTAAGAAACAGAACGGTAGCAGGTTTTGATTATATGAGAATGAATGATAATCAGTATTTTCTATTTACAGATTTTGACTGGGTACCATTTAATGCCACAGATTATTCTAATATGAATGGCCAGACATTGGGAGCAAAATACACTGCACTACAAAGCGGATCTGATTTTGAGAAAAACAATACTTATATAAATACTGGTAAAAAAGATACCTATAGCGGTTATATTTCTAACGTTATAACACCAATAACCGGTCTTAATATTCTTGCTTCTGTAAGATACGAAAGTATAGATTTCAAAGGAGGACAAACCGGACAAATTCCAACTAAGGCATATAATCAAGGAGCTTGGTCACCTAAATTGGGAATTGTTTACCAGATCATTCAGGATAAAGTATCTGTTTTTGGAAATTATCAGAACAGCTTTACGAGCAATGGATATTATATTTCAGATGCAGATTCTAATGTGACATTGTCTGATCCGGAAACCGCTAACCAGTTTGAAGGAGGGTTCAAAGCAAGCCTGATCAAAGGAAGAATCAGTACAACATTAAGTTATTATAATATCAAAGTAAAAAATACTCTTCTTAATGTTGGTTACACATCACAAGGAAGAGCAATTCAAAGACAAGCAGGTTCACTTACCAGCCAAGGAGTAGAATTGGAAGCAAATGCTTATCTGATCAAAGGATTCTCCGTTATCGCCGGAGTAAGCTACAATGATATGAAATATACGGAAGCTGATGAAACAGTAATCGGAAGAAGACCTGCTACGGCATCATCTCCATGGCTAGTTAACTTCAATGCAAGCTACCAGTTCCTTGACGGAAAATTAAAAGGATTAGGATTCGGAGTTGGAGGAAACTATGCGAGCGACAATAAAATTGTTAACTCTACAACGATGGGTACTTTCATCCTTCCAAAATATCTGGTATTGAATGCTAACGCATTTTATGATACTAAAAAATTCAGAATCGGGGTAAAAGTAGACAACTTTACGAACGAACACTACTGGAGCGGATATACAACTGCTAATGCTCAGGCTCTTGCCAATGTATTAGGTAGTTTCACTTATAAATTTTAAAACTGTTAGAATAAATTATTCCCCTTATAAACAATGAAAAGAATAACAATAGGAGCTGTATTATTAACTTCCATGTTAAGTTTTGCACAGGAAAAAAAAGACACCATCAAATCCAACGATATTGAAGAAGTAGTTGTTAACGGAAGATATTATAAAAAATATGTAGAAAAACAAGGTTCTTCTTCTCTTCGACTGGATGAAGCTCTTATCAAAATACCTCAAAACATTTCAATTATTACTAACAAAGCTTTAGAGGATCAACAGGTAACGACTTTAAGCGATGGAGTTCTAAGAAACGTTGCCGGAGCTCAGAGATTAGAACACTGGGGAGATATGTATACAAGAGTCAATATGAGAGGTGCTAGAGCAGCAGCTTTCATGAATGGAGTAAATGTAACTTCAAATTGGGGACCTCTAAGTGAAGACATGAGTTATGTGGATCACATTGAATTTATCAAAGGGCCTTCAGGATTCTTAATGTCAAACGGTGAACCAAGCGGTATTTATAATATTGTGACTAAAAAGCCAACAGGAAATGCTTTGAATGGTACCGCAAGAGTAACATTAGGAAGCTTTAATATGTACCGCGGAGAGGCAGATGTTGATACTAAAATTACCGATAAAGTAGCTTTTAGGTTGAATTTAATGGCTCAGAATAAAAACAGTTTCAGAGACTATGAATTCAATGACAGATATATTATCAATCCTTCATTAAAAGTAAAGCTAAGTGATAAAACAACTTTAACGGCTGAATATATTTATCAGAAAGCGAAAATGTCTGAGGTAGGTTCAGCATATGTATTCAGTTATCAGGGATATAAAGCAAAGCCTGTTGAATATACTCTTACAGATCCCGGCATTGACCCAACTAAAGTTGATAACAATACAGTAAATGTCAATTTACAGCATAATTTTAATGAAAACTGGAAATTAACTTCCCAGTTAACGTATGTAAACGAATATACGATGGGAAGCGACCTTTGGCCAAGTATGTTTGAAGGAAACTATATGATTCGTCGTTTAAATTATTGGGAAGCTGATAATACAATGAAATTTGGGCAGGTTTTCTTAAATGGTCTTGTAAAAACCGGACCTGTTTCACACAAAATATTAGCTGGACTTGACCTTGGAAGCAAAAAATATATGGCGGACTGGTCACAGGGATATAATTTGGATAAGTTTAATGCGAATGGAGATTTTGATGCCATCAATAATAATGTGGCTGATCACAGCTATTGGTATAACATTGATACCAATAATTACGATAGTAATGGAGAAGGTTCTTATTATGGGCCAAACAATACTGCAGCTTATAAAACATTCAACAAATCTACTCCACTTTCAGTAAGAGCAGGTGCTGGTAGTACAATCGATCAGAAATATACAGGATTATACTTACAAGATGAACTAGGTTTCTTCAATGATGCATTAAGACTTACATTAGCAGCTCGTTACACCAATGTAAAAGAAGTAAACTACGGAACAAAGTCAGAAGCCAACAGAATTACTCCTCGTATTGGATTAAGCTACTCTATAGACGAAAATATGTCTGCTTATGCATTATATGATCAGTCATTTGTACCACAAGCAGGTTTGTTCAGAGATGGAACAACAGCGTCACCACTAACCGGGAATAATATTGAGGTAGGGTTCAAGAAAGATTGGTTTGCCGGTAAATGGAATACTGTCCTTTCATTATATAACATTAATAAAAATAATGAAATCACAGGTGATCCGGACCTCACAAATAATCCGAATGGCAAATATTCTATTCTTCTTGGAAAAACAAGAGTACAGGGAGTAGAATTTGATCTTAAGGGAGAAATTGTAAAAGGATTCAATGCGATCTTCAATTATGCCTTTACAGAGAATAAATTTACAGAAACAACAGCTACAAGAAAAGAAGGAGACAGAGTTCCCGGATATGCTAAACATACAGCAAATGGCTGGCTAAACTATACTTTCAGTAATAATATTCTTGAAGGTTTCGGTTTAAGCTTCGGAGGAACCTATATGGCTGATAGAAGCAGCTGGGATTGGGGAAGTAAAAACACCTTACAAATGGATGATTATGTAAAATTTGATGCAGGGGCTTCTTGGGAAAATTCAAAATTCAGAGTGAACTTCAATGTATTTAATATCTTTAACAGGTATTTATATTCTGGTTCACCGTATGCAGGATATTACTACTATCAGGCAGATGCTCCAAGAAATTTCAGATTATCAATAGGATATAAATTTTAAAAAATCAGAGGTTAGCCCCTCATGGGGTTAACTTTTTGCTATGAGAAAAAAGCATCACCATAAAAAGAAAGCTCCTTCAAAAAAATGGTCTGCCAAGCTGCATTTGTGGTTGGGTTTGTCTGTTGGTTTCATTGTATTTATAGTCTCTCTTTCAGGGACATTATATGTTTTTAAGGATGAAATACAGAATAGCTTACGTAAAGAAGCCATTGATCTGAAAAAAGAGGATATCGGGACAAACCCTTTACCTATTCATCTGCTTCGTGAAAAAGTATCATTGGAACTTAATGAAAAATATCCTGTAAGTGCTGTAGAAATTCCTTTGGATAAAAATAAATCCTACCAGTTTGAGTACTATGAAAAAAGCAAAAAGGGATGGAACTATTTCCAGCAGGTACGTATCAATAAGAAAGCTTATGTGAATCCGTATAACGGGCAAATCCTTGCTGTTTATAATGAGAAATATGATGTATTCAATATTTTGAAATATATCCACTGGGGACTTTTGCTTAATTCAGAATGGGGACCGTATACTGTAGGAATTCCAACCGTGCTTTTCATCGTTATGCTGATAACAGGAATTATTTTATGGTGGCCTAAAAATAAAAATGCCAGAAAAGGACGCTTTTGGTTCAACTGGGAAAATGTAAAAAACTGGAAGCGTAAAAACTACGATCTTCATAATATCTTAGGATTCTATGCATCATTTATTGCATTGCTATTAAGTGTTACAGGGCTTTATTTTGCGTATCCTTATGTAAAAAACACCTTTACTTTTGCTTTATCTGGTTCATGGGAACTTCCAAAAGAAAAGGAAAGAAAATCCCCAGACTCATTGATGGCAAAGAATGAAGCTGTTTTTGATCTCGCTGCAGCACAGACTGAAAAACTGTATGCAAAATCATCCAGCTTCAGAATTACCCTAAACGGAAAGAATAAGAAAGGAAAAGAACTGAAAAATCTTCCGGTAACAGTTTACGGAATGGATGGAAGATACAGTGAAAGAAACATCCTGACATTCGACAAATACTCTGGAAAACTACTGGCCAACAAACCTCATCACAAACTTACTACTGCCGAGAAATACTCCAACGCCAATTATGACATCCATACCGGATCCTACTTCGGAATCATTGGAAAGATCATCTGGTTTATGGCCGGCCTCACATGTACATCACTCCCTGTAACCGGATTCCTGGTTTGGTGGGGAAAAAGAAAGAAAAAAGGAAAGAAAATATAATGAAAAAAGTGCTTTTATCAGCTGCCTGCTTAGGAACTACTACCGTTTTTGCCCAGGTAAAAGATAGTTTACAAACTAAAAATGTAGACGAGGTTGTCATGACGGCCTCCAGAAAAAAGGAAAACATTAAAGAAGTTCCAAGCTCCATTACCGTAGTGGGAGAAAAGCAGATTCAGTCTCAGCTGACTGTGAACTCAGACATTACAAGCATTCTGCAATACACTGTTCCCAGTTTAGGAACCAATTCAGGGCAGACTTCCAATTCGGGACAGACATTAAGAGGTCGCCAGGTTTTGGTTTTGATTGATGGAATTCCACAGTCTACCCCACTTCGTAACGGTGCAAGAGATTTAAGGACTATTGACCCTTCAGCCATCGAAAGAATTGAGGTGATCAAAGGAGCTTCTTCCATCTATGGTAACGGAGCAGATGGAGGGATCATCAATTATATTACAAAGAGAAACAAAACAGATAAAAAGATTTCCGGAATTTCACAGATTGGTCTTACAGGACAGCCTTATGGTGGTACTTTAGGAGTAAGAGCCAGCCAGCTTTTAACCGGAAAGATTAAGAAGTTTGATTATACCCTTTCATTAGCCTACGAAAGAACTGGATATACAAAGGACGGAGATGGCGTTTTAATAAGCCCTACTTATAGTATTGCCAAGATGGACAACTACAACGGCTTGCTGAAGGTAGGGTATGACATTAATGAAAATCAAAGAATTGAAGCGTCTTACATTGGTTATTCTTCAAGATCAGATCTGAATGTAGGATTAAAAACCGGAAAATACGGTACCACGCCTACCATTGGTGAAGGAATTGGAAAAGGATTGGAAACAACCCCTCAGGGAACTCCAAAAAATCACAACATCCGAGTGAGCTATGACAATAAGAACCTCTTTGCAGGAACTTCTTTGAATATTAACCTTTACTATCAGGATTTCAAAACAGTTTACGGATACAGCGATACCTTTTTCAATGGTGGACAGTCTAATGTAATTTCAAAAAAAGCAGGAGCAAGATTCAATTTTGATACTCAACTTTGGAATTCAGCCAATTCTCAGGCAGAAATCATATATGGAGCTGATATTCTGAATGATGAAACGGTACAAAAGCTTGAAGACGGACGTTTCTGGACTCCGAATATGAACATGACTAATATTGCACCTTTCGTATTGGCAAAAATTGATCTGTTTAAAAAGTTCACCATCAAAGGAGGACTTCGTTACGAAAACATCAAAGTAAATGTAGATGACTTCAATACACTTTCTACCCTTAAAAGTGACGGAACTTTCACGAAAAGCATTCCTGTTGCAGGTGGAAAACTGAACTACAATGCACTGGTAGGAAATATTGGTGTCCGTTACAATATTGAACCTTATATCAATCTTTTCGGAAGCTTCTCTCAGGCCTACTCTATCAATGAATTAGGAAGAATCTTAAGAACCTCAACTTCCGAAACTATCAAAAGTCTGGAGACAAAACCAATCATTGTCAACAACTACGAATTGGGAGCTACAGGACAACTTTCCAGCTGGCTGAACTATGAATTAACTTCTTACGTGAGTACCTCTAAACTGGGAGCATCATTCGTACAAAGTCCGGACAGAGCATTAATGATTCAGAGATCTCCCGAGATTGTATACGGGGTAGAAGGATTTTTACACTTTACGCCTACAAAATGGATTCAGTTTGGTGGAAGTTACAGCTGGATGGAAGGAATTACCTCTGTAAAAGACGACGGCGATTATTCAACCAAGATTAACAACAGCAGAATTTCTGCACCTAAAGTATTGGCTTATGTTCAAGCAAGACCTGTTCCTGCTCTATCCGTTGGTCTTGATATGCTTCACTCTTTCCAACAAAACAGATTCGAGCCTAATGCTAAAACGGGATTGTATGCTTATGGTGAAGGATATGTTCCTGAATATACTGTCTTTAACTTCAAATCAAGTTATGAAGTTAACAACAACTGGAGACTGTCATTAGGTGTTGAAAACATTTTTAACAAAGTATATCAACCCGCTATTTCATGGTGGACAGCAAGAGACAGTGACTTCACGAATGCTCTTGGACTAAGAGGGACATTCATGATCGAATATAAATTTTAATTAATCTAAATAAAAAGTAAAGCATATCTTTGCTTTACTTTTTACTGTTATATGAAGAAAAACCATCATCATAAAAAGAAACCGGGCTTTTTCAAAAAATGGTCAGCTAAGCTGCACCTTTGGTTCGGATTGGGAATAGGATTTCTGATCTTTATTATCTCTATTACCGGAGCATTATATGTATTTAAGGATGAGGTGGAAAACATCACCCGAAAAGATGTCATCTACCACCATGAGCAAAATATTGAACAGAAACAGGTTCTTCCTATCAGAGTGATGGAAAAGGCTGTCGCACAACAGGTAAAAGAGAAATATCCTATCCACTGGGTAAATGTTCCTATTGACAAAACGCAATCTTATATGTTCTTCTGGTATGAGCATAATACAGATGCCTGGAATTATTTTGATGAATTTCCTATCTATAAACAAGCTTATGTAAACCCGTACACCGGGAAAGTACTAAGAGTTTATGATGAGAAAAACGGATTCTTCAATATTGTAAAAATGATCCACTGGAGCTACCTTTTGAAACAGGACTGGGGAACTTATGTAGTAGGAATTCCTGTTATCATTTTTATCATTATGCTGATCTCCGGGATTATCCTATGGTGGCCAAAGAACAAAGCAGCAAGAAAACAACGTTTTGCCTTCAAATGGAAAAATATTAAAAGCTGGAAACGAAAGAATTATGATCTTCATAATGTCTTAGGATTTTACGCATCTATATTTGCTTTAATCTTTTCTATTACCGGATTATTCTATGCATTCTTTGTGGTGCAGGCAATGATCTATGTGATATTTTCCGGTGGAGAAACCAAGTATCCCGACTTCTCACACATTAAAACAAAAGCTCCTATTGAGCTGAGAACAGAAGGAACACTGGATAAAATCATTAATACTGTACAGACAAAATATCCGGATTCTTATGGTTTTGCTATAGATTTGGGACATCCGCATATGGATGACCACGAACATCCCAACTTTGAGGTGTATGTGAAACACCTTTCTTATTCTTACCATAAAAGCAGCAGCTTAATCTTTGATGAAAACTCTGGAGAATTGCTACACACTCATGATCCAAAAGATAAAAACTTTGGAGAAAAGGTTGTGAGTGCCAATTATGATATTCACGTAGGAGCTATTTTAGGACTTCCTACTAAGATTATTGCTTTTATTGTAAGTATTATCTGTGCTTCTCTTCCGGTTACCGGATTTATGATCTGGTGGGGAAGAAAAAAGAAAAAACCAATAAAAACAGCTTAAAGTATTAAATAAAACCTACTTAATAATCCATTAATACAATCTTTTTTATAATTTTAGCCCTTAGAATTTAATAATAGAAATGTCATTAATAGATTTATCAAAACAAGTTGCCCTTGGAGTTGACATCGGCGGAACCAATACTAAATTCGGAATCGTAAATCACCGTGGTGAAGTTCTGGATAAAGGAAATCTGAGAACTGATGCCTATGACAAAGTGGAAGATTTCATCGATGCTTTATATGAACATGTTCGTCCAATGATGGAAAAGTATGGTACTGAAGCACACTTTGACGGAATCGGAGTAGGCGCACCAAACGCGAACTATTACAAAGGAACCATAGAACTGGCCCCTAATCTTCCATGGAAAGGTGTTATTCCTTTCGCTGAGCTGATGACGGCAAAATTCGGTCTTCCTTGTACAGTAACCAATGATGCCAATGCTGCAGCACTGGGAGAAATGCTTTTCGGAGCTGCAAGAGGAATGAAGGATTTTATCATGATTACCCTGGGAACAGGAGTAGGAAGTGGAATTATCGCTAATGGAAGCTTAATCTATGGACATGACGGGTTTGCCGGAGAATTAGGACATACGATTGTAAAACCAGGCGGAAGAAAACACTGGAGCACAGGTTCTGAAGGAAGCCTGGAAGCCTATGCTTCTGCTACAGGAATTACCATTACAGCAAAGAAAATGAGAGCGGAGTTCCCGGAATCTATGTTGAACCAATATCCTGAAGATGAGATCAATTCTAAAACAGTATACGAATGTGCTATCAAAGAAGACCCAATTGCTATAGAGGTTTTCAGATATACAGGTCAGAAGCTGGGTGAAGCAATAGCTAATTTTGTAATGTTCTCTTCACCAGAAGCTATTCTTTTATTCGGAGGAGTAATCAAAGCTGGAGATTTTATTTTAAAGCCTGCCAAGCTTCATATGGAAAGAAACCTTCTTCCAATTTTCAGAAATAAAGTGAAACTGGTATTCAGTGAACTTGACGAAGCAGATGCTGCCATTCTTGGAGCGAGTGCTTTGGTTTGGGAAAAATAACTGAAAGCCTTTTAAATAATATAGAGCATCCTTTTTAGGGTGCTTTCTTTTTTCCCGCAGATTACGCAGATTTTCACAGAGGATTGGGCTGTATTTTTATTGTGTTTATTTGTGAAAGCATTAGTGCTATTCGTGTTTAAAATTAAAGTGCTTCGACCCCGCTCAGCATGACAATGCTAATACTAACCTCTTTAAAATATTTTGCGGAGAGTAAACGAGAGTATTTGCATTCTCTTTTCCTTGTGCTATTTGTGAAAACATTGGTGTTATTTGTGTTTAAAATCATTTGTCACATCTATCATTGTAATTTGAGTTTAAGACGCAAAAGCACGTTCAAATGAAAAAGTTTTTCATATTTTTGATTGGCCTTTTCCGGATTAGGAAAGGATAATAAAACAATATAATTACCCAAAATGGATAACAATAATTTAGAACAGATTACTTTCGGAGGTGGATGTTTCTGGTGTGTGGAAAGCTGCTTCAATATGCTTAAAGGAGTACAATCTGCTATTTCAGGATATTCCGGCGGACATAAAGATAACCCGACGTATCAGGAAGTTTGCACTGGAGAGACAGGACATGCAGAAGTGGTTCAGATCACTTATGATCCTGCTGTTATTTCTTACGAGCAGTTAATGGATGTATTTTTCTTTCTTCATGATCCTACTCAACTTAACAGACAGGGAAATGATATCGGAACCCAATACCGTTCTGTAATTTATTATAAAGATGCTGCTGAGAAAGCAAAAGCTGAGGAAGCCATCAAAGTGTCTCAGGAATCAGGAAGATGGACTGGAACGTATGTAACAGAATTAACCCAATTCGACAAATTCTGGCCGGCAGAGCAATATCATCAGGGATATTATAATGAGAACCCAACACAACCTTATTGCAGCGCTGTGGTAGGTCCTAAAATCCAGAAGTTTAAAAAGCATTTCGGGGAACTGGGAATGCTGAATGCAGAGTAATACAGAGCGAAGAGAAATCTTCGCTTTTTTTATGGATATGAAATATTCATATATTTTTTAGCACTGTCTCCGGCATATTTAGTAAGCATATGTTTTGATGCATTGTCCAGATCTTTTCCATTATCCGGATTAGTTCCATCTATTGTGAAAAATTCTACTATATTATCAGATTTTGAATACCAAACTTTTCCAAAAGCGTTTTTCACAGTTAATGTATCAGGTCTGGTGATCTTCTTAAAATACTTAAGTTTTACAGTATCTATAGGGATAACTTGATGATGAGGATTTTTATCCTCACAGGATGTTATCTTATATTCAGTCCCATCCCAATACATACAGTTTCTCTCTACTACCAGATCATTGAATAAACTTAATCCAATAACATTCTCCACCTTATCCTTTCTTTTAGGCAAATTGTAGTTTCCTAATAAAACGCTACATATAAGAAGTATTCCGACAACACCCAATCCATTTTGTTTCATGAATTCTGGTAGATTGAAATGTTGAGTAATAAAAATTCTTATACCTTTTCCAAACAGCTCATCATTTTCATCTACATCAATTCTTACAGTAGTTGACTTCTCTTTTTCCTCTTTTTTAATAAATGCATTGGAAAAATGGGTAAAGTCTCTATAACCTACATATTCACTAAGCTTATTCAGAATTTTTAGATCTTTTATGTTGGGCTCATTATTATCTCGAATGCAAGCATTATAATATCGAACAAATGTCTTTTCATTAATTATAAATTTCCATTTTTTTTCAAAATGGTCAACAAGTTCTTTACACCAACCATTCTTAGTGCTTTCAGCGGGAAAATCTTTTCTTGCCTTCTCAAATACCTCATGAATTAGTAGTTTTTTCTTGGACATATATAGTTTTTTCAGTCTTTACAAAATAGGTGATTATCTCTCATACCACATTACGGATTCCCATAAAGAATTCGTTGTCCATTTCGTGTCCATAGATGTCCAGAACGTGTCTAACACCTGCGTCATGTTTTGTTGCATCTTTGCTTCAGAAATCAGTGACAAACAAAACATTACAAAAACAAATTTACAAAACTGATTTCGAAAATCACCAGATAAAACGGAGGAAAAACTCCGGGTTGGGAAGCAGATGTTTCTCCTCCGTTTTTGAAGGTTCACTTCCCAAAAAATTTAGAAGCGCTTCAATTTTTTTTAAACGTATAAAACTATCTGCGATCTGCTTCGCAGGGAAGAATACGAATGCTTTAACAATAAATTTTTTGAAAAATGTTAGAAATTATATTGATGCTATTCGGTTTAGCATTCTCAAACAATACTGCCAATACAACAACAACAAATGATAATGACCCAATAACTGTAACAACTCAGAATTTAGGAATGGGAGAAGACCCGGATACGGGAGGTAGCGATACGGGAGGAGATACAGGTCCAGTTCTACCACCTAAAAAATAAAAAAACAAACCGTTCTTTATTAGAGCGGTTTTTTTTATTTTAGTGAGATGATACGATATTTATTTTTTATTCTGTTATTTTTTATTGCTTGTGAAAAGAAAATAGTCATTCATAATGCTCCAGAAGCAGATAAATTATATGATGAAGGAACCAGTCTTCTCCTCAAAGATAATATTGAAGCCTATAAAAAGCTTCAGGAAGCTTTAAATTATTATTATAAAACAAGAGATTCTTCTAATATTTCTAAAAGTTTGATATGCCAAGCAATAGCTCAAAAATATACTGGTGATATATTTGGGGCAGAAGCTACTTTAGTAGATGCCCTCACTTTTATGAAAGAAGGAGATGAAAGTCTTTATTCTGCATATAGTACGCTTGGAGATATAAAATATGCACAAAAAGAATATGCATCTGCGGAAGAATGGTACGCCAAAGGTCTTTCTGAAAAAAACACTTCTGAAAAGGACAAATTTGATATGCTTAATAATAAAGGAGCGGCTGAATACAGACAAAAGAAATATTCAGAGGCTTTAAAAACATTAAGAAGTATAGACCCTAAAAATGTAAATGATATCAATCTAAAAAATAGAATAAAAGAAAATATTGTATATACTCAATGGCTTCAAGATAAAAATTATCCTGCTCAATCAGAATTTGAAGAACTCCTAAAACTTAAGTTAAAAAACAATGACAATTGGGGAGCAAATTCTAGCTATTCGCATCTAGCTGAAATAAATCAAGATAGCAATCCTAACATCTCTTTATATTATGCACACCAAATGCTCAATACAGCTGAAAAAATAAAAAGTCCTGACGATAGACTAGAAGCAATAGAAAAAATATCATTAGTTGACAATCCTTCTAATGCTATTAAAAACTTTAAACAATACAAGCATCTATCAGACAGTATTCAAAGTTATAAAAATGACAATAGAAACAGGTTTGCTTATATAAAATATGATGGAGAAAAGAAGGAAATAGAAAATCAAAGATTAAAGGCTGAAAAGGTTGAAAAAGAATTTCAATTACTTTGGCAATATTTTCTTTCAGGGCTACTTGTTGCTCTAATAATCATTATTATCATTTTATATAAAAAAAGGCAAAAAAAACTTCAACAAGAAAAAGAAATTGAAGTAAAAAATACCCAGCTTAAAATGTCCAAAAAGGTTCACGACGTAGTTGCCAATGGGATTTATCAGGTGATGACAAAAATTGAAAATCAGGAACATTTTGATAGGGATAAAGCACTTGACGAACTTGAATTTGTTTACGAAAAATCCAGAGACATTTCCTATGAAAAACCTGATGCTAAAGACATTGTAGAGTTTGATGAAAAAATATCCGGACTTATTGGTTCTTTCAAAAACGAGGATGTGAATACCTTTCTGGCTGGAAATGAAAAAAATATCTGGAACGGAGTGAATGATTCAGCGAAAGATAATGTCTACCAGGTAATCCGTGAGCTTTTGGTGAATATGAAAAAACACAGCCATGCAAGCCTTGTTGCTTTTAAATTTGAAAGAAATAGTAACCTTATCAAAATTCAATACACAGACAATGGAATAGGTATCCCCGGAGATCTTTCCTACAAAAATGGATTGAGGAATACGGTTTCCCGTATTGAAAACATCGACGGAGAAATTACTTTTGACAACACAACAGAAAAAGGGTTGAAGATTTATATTTCATTCCCTGCATCGTAAAAAAACAAAAAGAATGTTCAAAAAAATTTTAATAGCCGAAGACCACGAAAGCAGCAGTATCTCTGTACAGAAAACATTAGAAGATCTCAACATTATCAATGCAGACTATGTGTATTATTGTGATGATGCCCTAGCCAAAATTCAAAAATCTATCCGGGAAAATGATCTATACGATTTGTTGATTACTGATCTTTCCTTTGAAGAGGATCACCGTGAACAAAAAATTAAAGATGGTAAGGAGCTTATCAGTGCTACCAAAGAGCTACATCCTTCACTGAAAGTCATTGTCTTTTCAGCAGAACACAGATCCGGGATTATAGATTCTCTTTTCTCAGAATATGGAGTCAATGGCTTTGTTCGTAAAGCCCGAAATGATTCCAGAGAGCTGAAAAAAGCAATCGCTTCTGTATACGTTAATGAAAACTATCTTTCTCTTGATCTCAAACAAGAAGTAAAGAAGCTGAACAGCTATGAGTTTTCAACCTATGACATTACGCTGGTCTCTCTTTTGTCTCAGGGAGTTCTTCAGAAGAATATTCCTGTGTATCTTCAAAATAATGATATCAAACCCAACAGCCTGAGCAGTGTAGAGAAAAAGCTCAACAACCTAAAAGAAGATCTTCAGATCACTAGTAATGAGCAGCTTGTTGCTTTTTGTAAAGATTTAGGGATTATTTAAGCCTCTCCTATTAATCCTGTGATATACAAACCTTTCATTTTTGAAAGGTTTTTTTATGAAGTAATTGCAGTTTACGGTTTTCCGTAATGAATCAAGATTTAATGCTCATAATTTTGAAGTGTTAAACCAATAAAAATTTTTGCAATGGAAAAAAAACCATTAGGAACAAAAGCAAAGACAGGAGAAAACTGTCCTGAATCTGGAGTTTGGAAAGTCGTTGGAAACCCGTCTACTACAGCCCCAATTTCAAAAGGAAATAGAATGCCTCCTTATGATGCAAAAGCAGTTACCTGGGAATTAATTCGGTACGCTTAACTAAGTCTTTATTTCCAGCGATTATTAATAAAAATATCGCTGGATTTTAATTAAAAAAAATAATCATGGGAAAATTTATCATCACACAAAGAATCAACAAAGAGTATCAGTTTAATCTGAAAGCCGGAAATGGTGAAATTATTTTAACTAGTGAAGGGTATGTTCAGAAAGCATCATGCCATAAAGGTATCGAATCTGTAAAAGTCAATTCTCAGGATCTTTCAAGGTACGACAGAAGACTTGCAAAAAATGGAAAAGACTATTTCGTTCTAAAAGCAAGAAACGGTGAAATTATCGGGAACAGCCAGATGTATAGTACAAAATCTGGAATGGAAAACGGTATTGCTTCTGTAAAATCAAATGCCCCGACAGCTGCAATCATTGACGAAACTTTAAAAAACTAAACACTATGGATCTTAAAATTAAACTGGAGCAATTGCAGCAGAAAGTAATGGGGCTTAAAGACCAGATCGGAACTGAAGAAGCCACAAAGAATGCCTTCGTAATGCCTTTTATACAAATTCTGGGATATGATATTTTTAATCCCACAGAAGTGGTTCCCGAGCACGTTTGTGATATCGGAACAAAAAAAGGAGAAAAGGTAGATTATGTGATCAAAAATAATGATGAACCTATCTTCATTATCGAATGCAAACACTGGAAGGAAAGTGCAGATGCCCATAATTCACAGCTTCACAGATATTATCATGTTTCGAAAACGAGATTTGGTGTTTTGACTAATGGTATCGTGTATAACTTTTATACAGATCTGGAAAAGCCTAATATTATGGATGAGAAACCATTCTTCACTATTAATATTGAGGATTTAAAAGACAGTTCCATTAAAATTCTGGAAAGCTTCACCAAGAAAGATTATAACCTGGAAAGCATTCTTGATTCTGCAGAAGCATTAAAGTATATCAAAGCTATCAGAAAAGAATTCGAAAAGGAAATTGAAAATCCATCTGATGAATTAGTAAAACTTTTAGTAAGCCGTTTCTTTGAAAAGCCTTTAACGGCTAATAGAATGATTTCTTTTAAAGAGTATGCTAAAAAAGCATTAACTACTTCTATTAATGAATCGATCAGTTTCCGGTTAAAGTCCGCATTGAGCATCAATGAACAAATAGAAAAAAAGGAAGACGATGTGAAAACATCACAGTCTATTGATCAAAATAACGATTCTAGAATTATCACCACAGAAGAAGAGTTGGAAGGTTTTCAGATTGTAAAAGCCATTCTGAGAGAGAAAATTCCTTCTTCGAGAATTGCCTATCGGGATACTTTATCCTATTTCGGGATTTTATTAGATGACAATAACAGAAAACCACTTTGCAGATTACACTTCAATACAACAAATAAATATCTGGAAACTTTCCACAACGGAAAAGAAGCAGGAGAAAAGATTTTATTGAATACCCTTGATGAAATCTATAATTACAGAAATCAGCTTCATCTGACGCTGGAAAACTATGGATAAAAATTAATAGCCATGAAAAAACTAATTCCATTCATATTACTCATCTTCACTTTATTTCCATTAATTTCTTGTTTTAAAGCCAATGACAATGTAGGATACGGTGGGAGATGCACCGGTTCCGCCAATTGTACGGCCTGTTCAAATTGCTCAGGCTGTGGACACTGCAGCAGCGGAGGAGCCTGTGGAGTCTGCCGTGGTGGATCTTCCGGGAGGAGCTCTTCAAAAAGCAAGTCTAAAAAAGATAAATCTTCGGATTCCTACAAATCTTCAAAGCCCCACACTGGTAAACCTCCAAAAGTATTTATTGATAAGGTAAACATCAATCTTAACAACAGATACATTGCAGGCACTGCAAAAACAAATGTTTATGAAAAACCGACTTTTAAATCTAAAGTAATAACAACAGTTCCTAAAGATACCAGACTAACACAGCTCTCAAAGGAAGGATCATGGTATAAAGTACAGGTTAAATCAAGTAGAAAAGTAGGATATGTTTTCAATAAAGATGTCAAATAATCAAAAAACAAAATAACATGAACTTAAAAAAATTTTTAAATGAAGAACAGGATCCTCAAGCTGTTGAAAAGCTGTTAGGAAGAATCAACAGTTTACTTACCTCACAAGAATTTGTAGAATATATAGCTGTTCAGAAGAAACCTGTGATCAATTTATCTCCTGATTGTATTGCTCTAACCAATAGAAGAATTATTTTCTGCAGGCCCAAAACCTTTGGCTTATCCATGGATTTTCAGGATTACAACTGGGTAGATATAGCTGATTGCCACATTAAGGAAGGAATTGTTGGTGCTACCTTTATTATGAGAACAACAAACAACTTTACCAATATGATGGATTATCTTCCTAAAAACCAAGCCAGAAAGCTATATCAGTTTGCACAGGAAGTAGAAGAAAGAATGCGTGGTGTAAGAAGAGAAAAAAATCTTGAAACTTTGAGAGCTTCCGCAGGAGGGGTTACTGTAAACAATGCGACCCCTATTATCACGCAACCTCAACAATTTCAGGAAGAAAAAAAGCCACTGCTAATAGAAAATGAAGATCCTTTTGCCTTATTGCAGAAGTTGAAAGACTTAAAAGAGAACGGAATAATCTCTCCCGAAGAATTTGAAATAAAAAAGAACGAAATTTTATCCAGAGTTTAAATTATGAAATCAAAATCTACCGCCGCATTACTTGCTTTTTTCCTGGGAGGATTAGGCATTCACAGATTCTACTTAAATCAGAATGGTATGGGAATACTTTATCTTGTATTTTGCTGGACATTCATTCCCGCATTAGTTGCATTTTTTGATTTCTTCGTACTTATTTTTATGTCTGAAAACCGTTTTAATTGTAAATATAATTTTAATACAGGATTTTAAACAGCATCATGAAACCATTTCTCACCTTCTGTGCGTTATGTTGTTTCGCTGGTATTTTCAAACTTCCTATAGAATATTATACTTTTCTTAGAATTATTATTTCCATTGGAGCTTTATTGGTTTTATACAATACGCTGAGCTCTAAACAACATTATTTCAGTATACTATTTCTAATCATTCTCATTCTTTTCAATCCCGTTTTCCCGATTTATCTGTATCGGAAAAACATTTGGATCCCAATTGATATTATAACGGGAATTTTATTTCTGCTGATCAATTTCATAGAAAGAAAAGAACAAAAAAAAGAAGAAGAAGAAATTATCGAAGAAACCTCAGAGCACTTACCTCCCATACACCAAAGAACTGTTTCCAGAGACAGAATTATTAATCCTAAAAAATAAGACAAGAATAACCATCATGGAAAACAATCAAATAACAGAATGCCTCAAAGCTCACTTTCTAAGACTCTATCAAATGGCAATCTGTGATGACGATTTCAGTGCATTAGAGCTGAAAATGCTTTATAAATGTGCAGAAGAAAGAGGTATTTCATCAAAAAATTTAGACGACATACTCTTAAATCCTATCAATTTAAAGTCATTGATACCCAAAACGATCGAAGAAAAGGTTGATTATCTGTATGACCTCACCGCCATGATCTGGGCCGACGGAGTTGTTTCTCCGAATGAATATTCTGCCATGCAAAAATATGTTCTGATGTTTGGATTTCTGGAAGAAAATACAACAGCTATTGTAGATTACCTCATTGAAGCCATAAAAATTGGCAAGAATAAAAGCGAAATTTTATATGAATTAAAAAACTAACACATCATGGATACCACCAGTATAAAAAATTTATTCAAACTCAAATCCGTTCCGATAGAACCAACATCGGAACCGTTTCCTCAAAACAATAACAATCCGGACAATGAATCTCTGGAAGAAACCCGGAAAAGAACCTATCATGAATCAGGGTACAGAGACAGCTCGCGAACCAACGGAAATCATTCTACCCTATCTATCTGTCTGGATGCTGTTTATTCAAAATTTCAGAATGAAGAAAAAGAAATGGTTGAAAAACAAAAAAATCTAAAAGAATCCTATGTAAATGAACAAAAGAACCGGGAAACTGAAATTAAAGCTTTATTCGTTTCACAAGAGACCAAAGAGGAACAATTAAAAAACAAAAGCACAGAAATTGAGAATCATCAGCATACCATTGAAACATTAAAAGCTGAGATCCTTGATCTTCCCAGGAACCCGGAAAAATATAATATAAAAGCTACAAGAGGTGCATCTGCAAAATTCTGGATCGGCCTGATTCTTTTGATTCCCATTACTCTATATTTAACAACATTTTATATATCAACATCATATTCAGCTTTCTTTAAAAGCTTCGATGCTAAAAGTACTATAATTCAAAGTGTTTTAGATGCTCAAGCTTTCAGTAAGGCATGGAACGAAGGAGTTATTGAAGGTGCTTTCGTTACCCTTATTCCGTTTGTATTTCTTGGATTAGGTTATTTAATTCATATGTTCTGGGAGAATAAAACGAGAGCCAACTATATCAAGCTTGGATTATTATTTATTGTAACATTTATTTTTGATTGCATTTTAGCCTACGAAATTGAATCAAAATTATATGAATTAAACAGAACCTTTAATTCTCCATCTTTTGATCTTAAGATTGCTTTTACCAAAATTCAGTTTTGGGGAATTATTTTTGCCGGATTTATTGTTTACATTATTTGGGGGCTGGTTTTTGATTTTGTAATGAAAGAACATCGTGAAAAGGATAAGATTAAAAACGAACAGGAAATCAGACAGAAAAAAGTCGAATTCTTTCAGGAAAAGATTAATGTTTTGAAAAAAGAAATTGAAGAAATCCTTGCCAGTATCGGAACGATAAAAGAAACCGTTATCAAGACACGAGGAAGAATCGAAGAGCTTCAGAATATTATCGACGGAGTCATCATTCCAACCAAAGATTACAAACTGTATGCTTCGGAATATGTTCAGGGCTGGATTACTTTTATTGGTGAAAAAATAGCCGTTTCAAGAACGGAAAAACAAACAATGATCGATGACTGTATTGTCACCTACAATACCAATTTAGAAACCGTAGGTGCTAATTCCGACAATCAGAATTTAGTGTATTTATCATCTTTATAACTGAAAATTATGAAAAAGATATTCTATTTATTATTCATTATTTCTTTGGCTTCTTGCTGTAAAGGTAAAGATGACGGAACAGAGATAGAAAAGAAAAATACTATTGTTGTTGATTCAAACAATATCAACCTCAGTATCCTGATTGATCTTTCAGACAGAATTGATCCGGCAACCAACCCTAATCCTACAATGCAATACTTTCAACGGGATACAGAGTATATTAAAGCCATTGAAAAAGGATTTTTAAATCATGTTAAATCAAAAAAGATCATCACTTATGACGATCAGATGCAGGTTTTCTTTAACCCTGAGCCTTCAGACCCAAAAATAAATGATTTCACAAAAGAGTTGAAAATTTCTTTTAATAAAGATATTCCAAAGAGCTATTTTGATTCTGTTGATAAAAAATACTCAGAATTACCTATAAACATTTATCAGTCAGCTATAAAAGACGGCAAATATGTCGGTTCGGATATCTGGGAATTCTTTAAAAACAAAGTTAATGATTATTGTATCAAACAAGATAAAAGAAACATTCTGTTCATTCTGACAGATGGTTATATGTATCATCAAAATACCAAGTTTGAAGAAAAAAAAGAAAATTCATATAAAACTTCCTATTTAACAACCAAACTTATAAAAGCCAACAACCTAACAACATCTGGTTTTAAAGATGCTATTGAAAAAAACGGCTATGGATTTGTAAAAGCAAATGAAAACCTGAGTAATCTCGAAGTCATTGTTTTAGGAATCAATCCGGAAAAAGGTAATCCTTTTGAAGAAGCTGTCATTAAGCAATATTGGGAAAATTGGTTTAAAGAAATGAAAATTAAAAAGTACCAGATCAAATCTGCTGATCTCCCATCCAATCTGGAGCCAATTATATTAAAATCTATTTCAGGGAAATAAAAAACACACTCCAATATATTTAACTATAAAAAAGCGAAGAATTAAATTTCCTCGCTTTTTTTATTTTCTTATCATTTCCGTATGGGGAATATCATCTTCCAGATATTTTTTTCCTGTATCTACAAATCCGAATCCACTATAAAATCTTAACAGATAATCCTGTGCAGATATTTTGATTTCAGAAGTATGAAAACGGTTTTCTATAGTTTCCACAGCATATTGTATTAACTGTTTTCCCAGGCTTTTTCCTCTTGCCTGCTCTGTAGTCAGCACCCTGCCGAAAGAAGTTTCATCATACTTTATCCCTTTGTCAAAGACACGGCAGTATGCCAGTACCTGTCCGCCTTCTTCTGCCCAGATATGAACCGCTTTCTGATCATAGTTATCCAGATCAGGATAAGGACAGTTCTGCTCAATAACGAAAACATCAATACGCGCCTTCAGTACCGAATACAATTCCGGAACAGTGAACTCATCAAACGTTTTGATTTTCCAGACCATATTACTCATCGAAACTTATATTATTATTCGTTAGAAATTCATTGGTCTTTTGTATAAAATTAAGAATGTTGTCTCCTCCTTCTTTCTTTTCTGCTGAGGTAACGTACAGTTCAGGAAGATCTTCCCAGCTCTTATGAAGCTCAGTTTTATAATCTTCAACATTTTTGACCACTGCGTTCGGTTTTAGTTTGTCTGCCTTGGTAAAAACAATCGAGAACGGGATTCCACTTTCTCCACACCATTGGATGAATTCCAGATCAATCTTTTGCGGAGTATGTCTTACATCTACCAGCACAAAAAGGTTAACCAGATTTCTTCTGTTCAGAATGTAATTGGTGATCAGCTTTTCAAAATCTTTTCGCTGAACCTTTGAAACCTTTGCATAGCCATATCCTGGTAAATCGGTAAGATACCAGTTTTCATTTACCAAAAAATGATTGATCAGCTGGGTTTTTCCTGGGGTCTGTGATGTTTTAGCAAGATCTTTGTGATTCATCATTGCATTGATCAGTGATGACTTTCCTACGTTCGACCTTCCGATAAAAGCATATTCGGGAATATTTGGTTCAGGGCATTCCTGCCATTTTCCACTACTCTTTACAAACTCTGCTGTCTTGATAATCATTTTTGAATGTATTTTAGAAAAATAAACCATTAAGAAAAGCTCTTAATGGTCATTTATATGTTTTAAACTTTATCTTTTATCCAGTTATACAGGATCTCATTGAATTCATCCGGTTTTTCCATCATGGCAGCATGGCCGCATTTATCAATCCAGAATAAGTCGGAATTAGGAATAAACTTGTGCATATCTTCTGCCACTTCAGGAGGAGTAACATTATCCTGTTTACCCCAGATCAGACAGGTAGGTGTCACAATCTTCGGAAGATCATTCAGCATATTGTGTTTGATGGCACTTCTTGCCAGCATTACGGTCTTGATTCCTTTCATTCTGTCATTCACTACTGCAAAAACTTCATCTACAAGATCTTCTGTGGCCACCTTAGGATCATAGAAAACTTCTTCCGTCTTCTTTCTGATGTAAGAACGGTCGTTCTTTCTCGGAAAACTGTCCCCGAAAGTTCTTTCATATAGTCCGGAGCTTCCTGTAAGAACCAGATTTTTTACCAGATCAGGTCTTGCCAAAGTCAGAATAAGCCCTACATGCCCTCCCATTGAGTTTCCTACAATAGTAACAGGACCGGAAATATGGCTCTCTATAAACTTGATAATATATTTTGCGATAGTGGTAAGATTCGTATTGAGTACCGGCAGATCATAGATCGGCAACTGAGGAACATATACTTTGAAGCCTCTATCCGAAAAAAAATCTACCATTTTATCGAAATTACTCAAACCACCCATTAACCCGTGCAACAGCACTAATGGATGTCCTTCTCCCGCTTCTACATAGGAATATTTCTTTTCTTTTTTTGTACTAAATATCATAAAACGCCTTAATAAAGCCCTGCAAAAATACAAATTAAACCTCAAAAAAATTTTGATTATCCTAATTTAAGATAAAAATAATATAATATTCTCCTTTTTAACTTTTTTTTTCAAAACGGCTTTATTATGGCTTAAATAGCACTTCCAACAAGTCTCTTCATATCAGCATTTTACATTATTGAAATTCAATCTTTAATAAAACTTATTAACATTGAGTCAAAAAGTGGGAAAAAGTGGGAAATTTTGGAAATTATTATATAAATTTGTCCCAAATGAAAAATTTCATTGGGACATATGAGTGTAAAATTGACGACAAAGGCCGCTTAAAAGTTCCTTCATCTTTAATCAAACAGATGGAAAACTTCGACGATAAGGCGTTTGTAGTCAAAAGATCTGTGTTCCAACCTTGTCTGGAAGTCTATCCTATGAATGCATGGGACAAACTGATGGGCAAAATTAATAAACTGAACAGGTTCATAAAAAAGAATGCTGATTTCATACGAATGTTTACGGCAGGAGTAAAAACAGTAGAATTGGATAATGCAGGAAGGCTACAGATCTCTAAAGACCTTACGGTTTTCGCAAATCTCCAAAAAGATATTGTGATTACCAGCGCAGGAGAGCTCTTCGAAATTTGGGATAAAGATGCCTATGAAAAGGTAATTTCCACCAATGAAGCTGATTTTGCAAGCCTTGCCGAAGATGTAATGGGCTCTTTCGATGAAGAATAACTGTAGGTTATTAATTGATTATAGTATTAAATAAAAAACACAATTAAGCATGTATCATAACCCCGTTTTGTTGAAGCAGAGTGTTGATGATTTGGTGACGAATCCTGACGGAATATATGTGGACTGCACCTTTGGAGGCGGAGGCCATTCAAGAGAAATCTTGAGCAGACTTTCCGATAAAGGGAGATTGTTCAGTTTTGATCAGGACCTAGATGCACTTAAAAATACAATTGATGATTCCAGATTTACATTGGTTAATCAGAATTTCAGGTTTCTGGAAAACTCATTACTGATGTATGGCATTTCACAAGTGGATGGTGTTTTGGCAGACTTAGGTGTGTCTTCTCACCAGTTTGATGAAGCAGACAGAGGTTTCTCCACAAGAAGCAATGCTCCTTTGGATATGAGAATGAATGTGATGCAGAATCTGGATGCCAAAAGAGTGATTAATGAATATGAAGAAAGCGAACTTGCAGACCTTTTCTATCATTATGGAGAATTAAGAGAAGCAAGAAAGCTGGCGAGAGAAATTGTTCACCACAGAAAAACTAAAAGTATAGATACTACGGAAGATCTGAAAAAATTGTTCAGCTACATTCCGCCTCATAAGGTTAATAAATTCTATGCTCAGCTTTTTCAGGCGATAAGAATTGAAGTAAACCAGGAACTTGAAGTATTGAAAGAAATGCTGGTTCAGGCTTATAATGTTTTAAAACCGGAAGGAAGATTAGTCGTTATTTCTTACCATTCTCTGGAAGACCGTTTGGTAAAAAGATTCCTGAAAAATGGAATGTTCGAAGGAGAACCGGAAAGAGATATCTACGGAAATTATAAAAAGGCATTCGAATTGATAAAGAGTAAAGCAATCATTCCTGATGATCAGGAAATCGAAGAAAACTCAAGAGCAAGAAGTGCCAAGATGAGAACAGGAATAAAAGTATAAAATGTGAATGGGTGAATCGTCAATAGTGAATCATTTAACAAAATAAAATTGACCATTGACATGAAGTAAATTCACTACAAAGCAAATTGACATAATAAATTGGCTAAAAGAACAACAAATCGCCCCCAGAAAAGACTCACTTTTATAGACATTATAAAAGGAAACTTTCTGAATCGTGATGAGATCAAAATACATTACAAGTATTTTCTCCTCTTGTTTGTTCTGATGATGGCCATGATTTATACCAACCATCTCGTCAATAAAAAAATAAAAATTGTAAACGCCTTAAAGGAAGAAACAGAAGAATACAAATCACGAAACGCTTACGCCCAGAGTAAGCTGATCAAAGTAAAAATGGAATCAGAGCTGGGGAAAGAGGTCGCCCGGGATTCATTGATGACCCTGGAAAACCACCCTCATAAATTGCTAATAAAACTGGACAGTACAGATGCAAAAGCAAAATGAATACGACAATAAACGTAAGAAAACGTTACGATGGGGCTACCTCTTTGCAGTGGTAGCTTTGTGCGTGTTTGTCATGTTCCTGGCAAGAATTGTCATCCTACAGAACACCAATGTCCAGGAAATAAAAGACGATTACATTAATAAAAATTATCGTGAAGCCACTTTAAAAGCTGCCCGAGGTAACTTGTTTGCTTCTGACGGTTCTATCCTTGCAACAACGGTGATGAGATATGACATCTATCTTGATTTCAAAACAATGAAAGATACGGTGTATTCCAACAACATTGGAGCACTGACGGATTCTTTGAGCAAAATGTTCGGAAAATCCAGAGGAGAATTCAGACAGAAGTTTGACGAACAGAAGAAAAAGAAAAACCAGTACTATACTCTGGTAAAAGGACTGGATTTCGATCAATACGACAGAATCCGAAAGTTTCCGATCTTCAAAAGAGGAAAAAATAAGGGAGGATTTATCGTTGACAGAAATTATAAAAGAGAATTAGCCACTTCAGAAATCGGAGCCGGAACCATCGGTATGGATAACGGAGAGCTTAGATCAGGACTGGAAGGAGCTTTCTCAAAATATTTAACAGGAACAGACGGAAAAAGACTGGAGCAAAGAATCAACTCTTCCCAATGGAAGCCTATCGACTTCTGGAAAGTTCAGGAACCGGTAGACGGAGAAGATGTTTATACAACTTTAGACCTTAGAATTCAAGACATTGCGCACTCCGCACTGGAGAAGCAGCTGATTAATTTCGAAGCTAAACACGGAACTGTCATTGTGATGGAAGTGGAAACCGGAAAAGTACGTGCTCTTGTTAATTTAAGAAGAACAGAAGAAGGAGAATACGAAGACTCTTATAACTATGCTCTGAAAGATAATATCGAACCTGGATCTACCTTTAAAACCATTTCGCTTTTAGCAGCAATGGACGACGGATTCATCGATGAAAACACAACGGTGAACGTAGGAAACGGAGTCTGGGTATATGCAAAACAGAGAATCTCTGACGGCCACGGAGGAGGAACATATGATATCAGTGATGTATTGGCAAAATCCAGTAACGTAGGAACTTCAAAGCTGATCACAAAGTATTATGCAGAAAAACCACAGATCTTCCTTGACCACCTGAAACGTTGGAAATTATTCGACAAGATGGATATAGAACTTCCGGGAATCACAAAACCGAAAATTGTAACTCCACAAAATAAAAGATGGAATGCCGCTACACTGGCTTCTATCTCTTATGGATACTCTTCCAACATCAACCTGCTACAGTTGACAACCTTCTACAACGGAGTGGCCAACGGAGGTAAAATGCTTAAGCCTTTATTCATTGATAAAATCATGAAAGATGGTAAAGTAATGTACAATGCGAAACCTGAAGTAATGGTGAACAAAATGGCTTCTGAAAAAGCCATTAAAATGATGACAAGTGCTTTAACCAAAGCGGTAGAAAAAGGAACAGGACGAAGCATCTTTACTCCCAACCTGAAAATGGCTGGAAAAACAGGTACTGCAAGATTTGAATACTGGCTGCCTGGTCCAATGAAATATCGTGCATCATTTGCAGGGTTCTATCCGGCTGATGCTCCAAAATATACATGCTATGTCATGATTAGTGAACCCAACACCGCAAAAGGATTTTATGGAGGTTCCGTTTCAGCTCCGGTGTTTAAAGAAATTGCAGGAAAAACATTCCTGAAAACACCTCAGAATATTGAAAAAGAAATGCTGGTAGACAAAAAGGTAAACCTGAGCAAAATGGTGGAACCGAATGTTAAAGTAGCAGTCAATGATAAGCAAATGCCCAATGTAGTAGGATTAATCGGTAAAAATGTAATCCCACAATTGGAAAACTTAGGCTACCGTGTCGATTATAAAGGAGTAGGAAGAATTAAAGAACAATTCCCTATGGAAGGCACAACAATCAGTAAGAACCAGAGAATTTATTTGTCTCTGCAGAATTAAAATAAAGATTTAAAACAAAATAAGGCAAAGCCTTATTGATAAAGATGATTATAACAGAATTAGTAAACAGAATCCCAGTAATCGAAATTCACGGTGATAACAACCGTGAGGTGACTGAATTGGTGATCGACAGCAGAAAGGTTATAGAAAACTCTCTTTACATTGCCATGAGAGGAACAGTGGTGGATGGTCACTCATTCATTGCATCTGCTATTGAAAAAGGAGCTGCCGCAATCGTTTGCGAAGAATTCCCTGAGACATTGGCGGATAATGTAACCTATGTTCAGGTAAAAGACTCATCTAAAGCTTTAGGCCATCTTGCCTCTAACTTCTATGGAAATCCTTCACAGAAACTGAAGCTGATAGGCGTTACAGGAACTAATGGAAAAACATCTGTTTCTACCCTTCTTTTTGATGTTTTCAAAAACCTTGGATATCCGGCCGCTTTACTTTCCACTGTAGAAATCAGAATTGGTGAAGAGATTATTCCGGCTACCCACACCACTCCTGATGTGATTACCATCAACAGGATTCTAGCCGAGGCTGTAGAAAAAGGATGTGAATTTGCTTTCATGGAAGTAAGCTCTCACGGAATTGCCCAAAACAGAATTGAAGGATTACACTTCAAAATAGCAGGCTTTACCAATCTTACTCATGATCATTTAGACTATCATAAAACCTTCGATGAATATTTAAAAACAAAGAAAAGATTCTTCGACCAATTAGAAGATACAGCCATTGCCATCACCAATGTAGATGATAAAAATGGAAACGTCATGCTTCAGAACACTAAGGCTAAAAAGAAGTCTTATGCATTGAAAACCATGGCAGACTATCACGGGAAATTATTGGAAGTAGATTTCAACGGAATGCTGTTGAATTTCAACGGAAAAGAATTCTGGACGACATTAACCGGGAAATTCAATGTATACAACTTACTGCTTGTATTCGGAATTGCTGAAGAACTTGGTTTTGAACAAGATGAGATTCTTCAGGCCATCAGCAAATTAAAAAGAGTTTCCGGAAGATTTGAAACCTTCAAATCCGATGGTGGAATTTTCTTTATCGTAGACTATGCGCACACGCCGGATGCTTTGGAAAACATTCTGGACAGCATCAACGATATCAGAACCAAAAACGAAAGATTAATCACCGTATTCGGATGCGGAGGAGACAGAGATCACTCCAAAAGACCTGAAATGGGAAATATTGCCACCAAAAAATCAACACTGGCAATCATCACTTCAGATAATCCGAGAACAGAAGATCCCACACAGATCATCAAAGAAATTGAAGCAGGTGTTGAACCTCAGAACTTCAGCAAATACACTTCAATTCCGGACAGAAAAGAAGCCATAAAAATGGCCATAAAGTTTGCAGAACCTAAAGATATTGTTTTAGTTGCCGGAAAAGGCCACGAAACCTATCAGGAGATCAATGGTGTGAAACATCATTTTGATGACAAAGAAGTAATTAATGACCTTTGGAAATTAATGTCCAAATAAATTGAAAGATTGAATTCATTGAAAGATTTAAAAATTTGATAATGACAAAGAATTTTGAAAATTTCCCAGTATATATCAAAAGTTTAGATCTTATTGAAAAAGTTTATTCATTTCTTCAGAGTCAAAGTTTTGAAAAAGAATTTGAATTAATAACCAGATAAAAAGAGCGAGCTTTTCAATTAGCAACAATATTGCAGAAGGCTCAGAATATAACAATAACAGACAATTTATTAGATATTTAAAAATTGCAAAAGGCAGCTGTGCTGAAGTAAGAAGTATGCTGATTGTAAGTAGAAGATTAAAATTAGGTAACGAAAATAAAGCGGAAGAAATCATTACCCTTTCAAGAGAAATTTCTTCAAACATATCAAACTTTATTAAGTATTTAAGTGAAAATATTGAGAAACCCAATCTTTAAATCTTTAAATAAATTAAATTTTTAAATAATAAAAAAATAGAAACATGCTATACTATCTATACGAATATCTAACCAACCATGGAATTCACGTTCCGGGATTAGGATTGTTGAAATACATTTCCTTCCGTGCCGGAATGGCTGTATTATTCTCGCTTATCATTGCTCTTGTCTACGGAAAAAGAGTAATCAATTATCTGAGAACAAAACAGATGGGAGAATTGGTGCGTGATCTTGGATTGGATGGGCAGAAACAAAAAGAAGGAACTCCTACCATGGGAGGGCTTATTATTATTTTGGCAACCATCATTCCGGTATTGTTGTTTACAAGAATCACCAACGTGTACATTGTATTGTTGTTAGTTTCAATGTTCTGGATGGGTGCCATTGGTTTCCTGGATGATTATTTAAAGAAAATTAAAAAAAATAAAGACGGTTTAAGTGGTAAATTCAAAATTGTAGGCCAGGTTGGTTTAGGACTAATTGTAGGAATTACCATGTATTTCCACCCGGACATTACCGTAAAAAGAAAATATGCAGATGCTAAAGTGGTCAACAGAAACAATGTAGAGCAAAACTTTATGCCTACAGAAAAAATTACCGTTTCTACCGTTCCATTT
Source organism: Chryseobacterium indologenes (assembly GCF_002025665.1). Lineage (GTDB taxonomy): Bacteria > Bacteroidota > Bacteroidia > Flavobacteriales > Weeksellaceae > Chryseobacterium > Chryseobacterium metallicongregator. The sequence goes on from NZ_CP018786.1 coordinate 5,022,461, forward strand.
GCAAAAAATAATGAGTTCGACTATAGCGGAATTTTATTCTGGATGAATGATAAAGATGCCCATGAGTGGGCATGGATGGTCTTTATTCCGATCGTCATCTTCATTGTAACAGCCGTTTCAAACGGAGCCAATATTACAGATGGAATTGACGGTCTGGCAGCGGGAACAAGTGCCATTATACTGCTCACGCTGGCTCTTTTCGCCTACCTTTCAGGGAACATCATTTTTGCAGACTATCTCAACATCATGTTCCTTCCCAACATGGGAGAAACCACCATTTTTGCTGTGGCAATGGTAGGTGCTGTGATCGGATTCTTCTGGTACAATACTTATCCTGCACAGGTTTTCATGGGAGATACCGGAAGTTTAATGCTGGGAGGAGTGATTGCCGTTTTAGCCATTATTTTAAGAAAAGAATTGCTGATTCCTGTATTATGTGGAATCTTCTTAATTGAAAACCTGTCTGTAATGCTTCAGGTAGTTGTTTTCAAATACAGAAAAAGAAAATACGGGCTGGAATATGCCCAAAACAATAGACTATTCAAAATGTCACCATTACACCATCATTATCAAAAAGAAGGATTTCACGAAAGTAAAATCGTGAACAGAATGATCATCATCGGAGTAATATTGGCTATTGTATGTCTGATCACACTAAAAATGAGATAAAAATTAAAAGCTGTAAGCAATAAGCGTAAAGCTTAAAGTCTATAGCACAAAGCTTTTATAATATGAAAATAGTTGTTTTAGGAGGTGGAGAAAGCGGATGCGGCGCTGCTTATTTGGCTAAAAAGAAAGGTCTGGAAGTATTTCTTTCAGATAAAGGAGCTATTAAGGATAACTATAAGCAGTTTCTTACCGATAATGAAATTGAATTTGAAGAAGGAAATCACGATGAAGAAAGGATTTTAAATGCTGACTGGATCGTAAAAAGCCCGGGAATTCCGAAAAAGGCAGACATCATCAACAAAATTCATGACAAAGGAATCAGACTTTCCTCTGAAATTGAATTTGCCTCTGAATTTACAGATGCAAAGATCATTGCCATTACCGGAAGCAACGGAAAAACAACCACTACTTCCCTGATCTATTACATCCTGAAAAATGACGGATTGAATGTAGGTTTAGGAGGAAATATAGGATATAGCTTTGCCAAGCAGGTTGCAGATGAAAACCATGAATATTATGTACTGGAAGTAAGCTCTTTCCAGCTGGATGATATTCAAAATTTCAGACCCTATATCTCTTTATTGTTAAACCTGTCTCAGGATCACCTGGATCAGTACAACTACAATTATGAGGAATATGCTTTAGCTAAATTCAGAATAACAGAAAACCAGGAGAACGATAACTTCTTCATCTACAATAAAGATGATGAAATGAGTAAGAATCTTCTTGAAAAGCTTGAAATAAAAGCTAAAATGATTCCTTTCTCAACCAAAGAAAAGTTACCTGAAGGAGGTTTTGTGAACGCGGATGAGATTATAGTAAAAATGAAAGACGAATTCGCAATGAAAGTTGATGAATTGTCTCTTTTAGGAAACCACAATGTAGCGAACAGCTTAGCCGCTTCTATTGCCGGTAAGATATTAAAAATCAACAATGAAAGCATCAGACATTCATTGATGACATTCCAGGCCGTAGAACACAGATTGGAATTTGTAGCTGAAATTGATAGTGTAAAATATATCAACGACAGTAAAGCAACCAATGTAAATGCTACTTACTATGCCTTAGAAAGTATGAAAACACCAACCGTTTGGATTGTTGGTGGATTAGATAAAGGAAATGACTATACCGAAATTGAAGATTTAGTCAAAAGAAAAGTAAAGGCAATCGTTTGCCTTGGAGTAGATAATAAGAAGATCATCGATTTCTTTAAAGACAAAAAAGAAGTTATTTATGATACTTCAAGCATGGAAGAAGCCGTGAGAATTTCAAAATCACTGGCTAAAAAAGGGGATACTGTTTTATTATCTCCATGCTGCGCAAGCTTTGACCTGTTCAAAAGCTATGAAGACAGAGGACGCCAGTTTAAAGAACAGGTATTAAAGTAAAAATGTAAAATGTCAGATGTAAAAAGTACATTTTACTTTGTACATCATACATCAATACAAAATTATGGACGAACAGAACACAGAAAGCAGATTTGAATTTCTAAAGGGCGATAAAGTACTTTGGATGGTCATCCTTGTGATCTCCATTTTTTCTATTTTCCCTGTATACTCTGCAAGTTCAAATCTTGAATACATTGTTAATAACGGGACCACAACAGGTCACGTTATCAAACATATGTTCTTTGTAGTCTTGGGATTAGCAATTATGAGACTAGTGGGAACTATAAAATATGAATACATCGGAAAGCTCAGCAGTATTCTGCTCGGCCTTATGATAGTTCTGTTGATTGTTACCATGTTTACCGGGCAAACCATTGATGGAGCCAGTGCTTCCAGATGGCTGAAAATTCCGGGAACGCCAATCTCTTTCCAACCTTCCTCATTTGCCTTTTTAATGCTCATCATTTATCTGTGCAGATATTTGACCAAAAAAATCACCAGAGAAAGGCTTCCGATAGAGAATATCATGTATATTTTTGGGCCTATCCTGCTTGTTTTTGTATTGGTAGCCAAAGATAACGGTTCCACAGCATTAATGATTTTAATGGTTTCCGTAGTTGTTCTTATCATTGGACAGCTCCACTGGAAATACATTGCAGGATTTATTTCAGCCTCATTTGTAGCCATTGTATTATTTTTATTAATAGCTCTGAATACGAATATGATTGGCGGAAACCGTGTTCACACATGGATGAGCCGTGTAGAAACATTTACCTCAAGCAAAGCAAAATCAGCCGATGTAGATGATGAAAGCGTAAAAGCAAAAAATTATCAGGTAATGCAAGCCAAAGCAGCCATTGTTCACGGCGGGATTACCGGAATGGGACCAGGAAAAAGTGCCTTGAAACAAATGCTTCCTCAATCTGCCTCCGATTTTATTTTCGCAGTGATCGTAGAAGAATACGGAGTGATAGGAGCCGCTTTCCTGATCAGTTTATACCTGATCATGATGATAAGGATTGTAATGATTGCCAGTAAAATGCCGGCGTTCTTCGGATCGTTGCTCGTACTCAGTCTCGGGGTGATGATATTCATTCAACTTTCGGTAAATATTGCTGTTGCTGTAAATCTGATCCCGGTAACCGGACAGCCCCTGCCTTTGATCAGTTATGGAGGAACCTCAATGCTGGTGACCTATTTGCAGTTAGGTATTATTTTAAATATAAGCTCAAGGATTCAGATTTATGATGAAGAAGGAATGGGCAAAAAACAAAGTATAGCAGAAATAAACGATATCGCTTAAAATGGACAAAAAATTGAAAATACTATTATCAGGCGGAGGAACAGGAGGACATATCTTCCCGGCCATCGCCATTGCTGATGAGATCAGAAAAAGATTTCCTGATGCAGAATTTTTGTTCATTGGTGCCAACGGGAAAATGGAAATGGAAAAAGTTCCACAGGCAGGCTATAAGATTGAAGGAATTGATATTGCCGGAATCGATAGAGGAAATCTTTTATCCAATCTGGGACTGCCTTTCAAGATTCTGAAAAGCTTATCAAAATCCAAAAGGATTATTAAAAACTTCGCTCCCGATTTTGCAGTAGGAACAGGAGGATTTGCCAGTGGACCCGCTCTTTATGAAGCAAGCAAAATGGGAATTCCTATTTTCATACAGGAACAAAATGCCCATGCAGGAGTAACGAATAAAATTTTAAGCAAAAAAGCGAAAGCTGTCTTCACCGCTTACCCAAAAGTAGAAGGTTTTCCGGCAGAAAAAATAAAATTTCTGGGAAATCCGATTCGTGAAAATATTATTTCAGGAATGCAGGATACCGCTCAGGCAAAAGAAAAAATGGGATTAAATAAAGACAAACTTACAATCCTTTCTGTAGGAGGTTCTTTAGGCTCCAGAACATTGAATAATGCCTGGAAATCACATTTAAAAGAAATCGCAGATAAAGATTATCAGCTGATCTGGCAGACAGGAAAGCTTGATTATAAAGATATTGTAAACGAAACAAAAAATATAGGCACCAGAAATATTCAGATCCTTGAATTTATTAAAGATATGGAACTGGCTTATTCATCTGCAGATATCATTGTTTCCAGAGCTGGAGCTATTGCCATTTCAGAGTTGGCTGTAGCACAAAAACCGGTGCTTTTGGTTCCTTTCCCTTTTGCAGCGGAAGACCACCAAACCAAAAATGCCATGAATCTGGTGGAAAAGAATGCAGCCAGAATGGTGAAAGACTCTGAAATGCAGGAAAAATTCTGGAATACATTATCAGAAATCTGCGATAACGAAAGTGTAAGAAAAGAGATGTCTGACAATCTTAACTATTTTGCCAAGCCGAATGCCGCAAAAGAGATCGTAGACGAGATTTTTAAAGTAGTAACGAGATAATTTGAATAAGAGGAAATCTTTTAATCATTTAATCTTTCAATTTTTAAATAAATGAATAATTTACAAACATATCAGACTTTTTACTTCGTTGGAATCGGAGGTATCGGAATGAGTGCATTAGCGCGCTATTTCAATGCATCCGGAAAAAAAGTATTGGGCTACGATAAAACCAATACAAAATTGACTCAGAATCTGATGAATGAAGGTATTGATATTGTTTTTGAAGACCTTATTGATGAAAGGATAACTTCCCTTCAGAAAGAAAATACATTGGTAATCTATACCCCGGCTATTAAAACGCTTGGAATTTTAGACTATTTCAATCAAAATCAGTTTGAAGTTCTAAAGAGAGCTAAAGTTTTAGGATTAATTACAGAAAATACAGACTGCATCGCTATTGCAGGAACCCATGGGAAGACAACAACATCTACTCTCGTGGCTCACCTATGCAAAGAAGCAGATCTTCCTTTCTCATGCTTTTTAGGAGGGATTTCTGAAAACTTTAAATCCAACTTTCTTTACAATGGCTCCACTTATTCCGTAGTAGAAGCTGATGAATATGACAGAAGCTTCCTGAACCTGTCTCCGGACTGGGCAGTTGTGACTTCTACAGATGCTGACCACCTGGACATTTATGGAGATAAAAGCCATATTGAAGAAGGATTCAGACAGTTTGCAGCTTTAGTACCTCAGGACAAACAACTTTTTGTAAGAAAAGGACTGGAAATCGGCAGAGGACATCAGACTTATGCCGTAAATGAGCCCGCAGACTACTATTCGGATAATCTCCGTATGGATCATGATAAAATCTATTTTGACTTCCATACTCCAACGGAAACAATAAAAGATTTTGTCTGGGAAATTCCGGGAATTCATAATGTAGAAAATGCTACTGTGGCACTGGCTATTCTGCATAATTTAGGCGCAGATTTTGATACGCTGAAAAAAGCAATTGCCAATTTTAAAGGAATTAAAAGAAGATATACCAAACATATTTATCAAAACGGTAAAATTTACATTGATGATTATGCTCACCACCCTACAGAAATTAATGCTGTAATGGGCTCAATCAAAACATTTTATCCTGATAAAAAACTATTGGTAGCTTTCCAGCCCCATCTTTTCAGCAGAACAAGAGATTTCGCAGATGGTTTTGCAGAAAGTTTAAGCAAGGCTGATGAACTGATCCTTCTTGATATTTACCCTGCAAGAGAACTTCAGGAGAACTTTGAAGGGGTTACCTCAAGCTGGCTGTTGGAAAAAGTAACATTAGATAAAAAAGAAGTATCAACATTAACTGATGCTTTTGAAAAAATAAAAGAAAAAGATTTTGACATCCTTCTTACCGTAGGAGCAGGAAATATAGATACCCTGTATGATCCTATTTGTGAGTGGATAGACAAAATTTGAATATAATAAGTATAAACGCAATGCACGCAAAGAAAGAATAAGAATTTGTTCGCAAGGGCGTTTCACTTAGCAAAATGATAAAACAATACTTTTTGCTAAAAAAATTATAATATATAGCCACAGCTGAGTGAAACGCCTTAGCGAACGGATAAAATAATAAGATTGCTTTGCGATCATAGCGTTAAAATAAAAACACAAAATGTATGATAGAAAATGAAATTTCAGAAATTGTTTTCAATGCTGGAATGAAAATACATCGTACGCTTGGAATTGGACTTTATGAAAATGTATATGAAGAATGTTTAGTTTATGAGCTAAAAAATAGAGGATTAAATGTAGAAAGTCAAAAAAATATTGACATTGAATATGAAGAGTTGAAAATTTCTAAAGCGTTCAGAGTAGATTTATTAATTGAAAACAAGGTAATAATTGAAATAAAGGCAGTTCAGGAAATTAATGACTATCATTTTTTTCAGCTTTTAAGTTATTTAAGAATAACAGATATAAAACTTGGAATGATTTTAAATTTTCATTCAATGTTATTTAAAAATGGGGTAAAACGAGTTGTAAATAAATTATAAAGAAAATAAAATTGCTTTACGTCCTTTAGTGGCTAAAGAAAAATATGAAAAATAAATACAGAATATTAAAAATTGTTGTCACTGTAATTATCTTAGGATTGTTACTAAGCTTCTCATTGCGCAGATTCAGTCGTGAGCAGATTACGGACAATAAGATTTCTGTAAAAATGAGCGAGAAAACTCCGGTATATTTTGTTGACGAAAAAGACATCAGGGAAATTGTGAAAAAGGAAAATCCTTCAGGAAAAGTGGGAGATCTTAACATTCCTTCTTTGGAAAAAAAGATCAATTCCCTGCCAGCAGTAGACAGTGCCAATGTTTATCTGAACCTGAACGGAAAACTCAATCTGGATATCAAACAGAGAGTCCCTGTTTTCAGATTAAATAAAGACGGAAAAGACTTTTATGTGGATGAAAAAGGAATTGAATTTCCTATTTCAAGAACCTATTCACACCCATGTATGCTGGTAACCGGAAACGTACATCCGGATGAATATGAAAAGCTGGCGGAACTGGTAGAAAAGATAGACAAAGATGATTTCAGTAAGAAATATTTTATCGGAATCTCTAAAAGTAAAGATAGCTATAGCCTTCTGACAAGTGAAGGAAACTACAGAGTAGAAATTGGAGACCTTGATAATATTGATTTTAAAGTAAAAGGATTTAAAACCTTTGTAGAAAAATACCTTGTGTATCAAGACCCTCAGAAATACAGCATGGTTTCTGTAAAATATCAGAATCAGATTGTCACTACTTTAAACCCCTATTTTAAAGAAAATGACAGTATTTTAAAGGCAGGAAAGATGGAATTGGCAAAAGTTCCTTCCCCAACAGCCGCTAAAAAGACGGAAGCTAAACCCAAAATAGCAGAGGTAAAAAAAAGTAACTCCACTTCAGTAAAACCGAAAGAGAGTACCAAACCGAAAGGACCAACAAAAGAAACTAAAAAAGTAGAGAAAAAGCCACCCGTCAAGGCGCAGTCCAAGCCTAAGGCAAAAGTAAAAATAGAATAAGTCCCTCAGGGCATTTAATACACAAATAGGAGCCTATCCTTATAGATAAAAAAGTAGAAAAAATCAAATCGATATAAAATGGAAAATCAAGAGTATTCAGTAGGTCTGGACATCGGGACAACGAAGATAGTCGCGATTGTCGGAAGAAGGAATGCACACGGGAAAATAGAAGTTCTCGGTGTAGGAAAAGCTAAAAGTCTTGGTGTTCATAAAGGTATTGTGAATAATATTTCACAAACTATTAATTCAATCAAGGCTGCAGTATCCGAAGCACAATCCAGTGCTGGAGTTCCTATCCGCAAAGTTACGGTAGGTATTGCAGGAAAACACATCCGTTCTCTGCAGCACTCCGATTATATTATGCGTGAACATCCTGATAAATTTATTACAGACGATGACATCGAAGCATTAAAAGATCAGGTAAAAAAGCTGGTTATGCTTCCTGGAGAAGAAATTATCCACGTACTTCCTCAAGAATACAAAGTGGATTCCGAGGGGGAAATTCAGGAACCTGTCGGAATGCATGGAAAACGTTTAGAAGCCAACTTCCATGTTGTAGTAGGGCAAATGGGCAGCATCAGAAATATTGCAAGATGCGTTCGTGAAGCCGGACTAGAAATGGAAGCCCTTACTTTAGAGCCATTGGCATCTTCAGAAGCTGTCCTTACAAAAGAAGAAAAAGAAGCCGGTGTAGCCATTGTTGACATTGGTGGTGGTACCACAGATATTGCAATCTTCAAAGATAATATCATCCGTCATACCTGTGTGATTCCATACGGAGGCGGAATTATTACCGAAGATATCAAAGAAGGCTGTTCCATCATAGAGAAACATGCAGAACAACTGAAAGTAAAGTTTGGTTCGGCAGTTCCCGAATTAGAAAAAGACAGTACTTTTGTAACCATTCCCGGGCTTCACGGAAGACCGGATAAAGAGATTTCTTTAAAAACATTAGCGCAAATCATCAACGCAAGAGTAGAAGAAGTTTTGGAAATGGTAAATACAGAACTGAAAGCTTACGGTGCTTTTGAACAAAAGAAAAAACTGATTGCCGGAATCGTTCTTACAGGTGGTGGTTCAAACCTTAAACACCTTCGTCAGCTGGCCAATTACACAACAGGTTTTGATAGCAGAATCGGTTTTGCGAATGAATATATCGCCAATGATAAAAATCAATATCTGAAAGGCCCTGAATTTGCTACCTCTATCGGATTACTGATGGAAAGTTTAAAGATCAGAGACAAAAAACAGAATACTGATGAAGAGATAGAAGTTGTTGCTGAGCAGCCTAAACAAGAAACAGCTGCAGTACAGCCGGAAACGGTTCAGCCTATTCAACAGGCAGTACCCGTTCAGGAGCAGCAGTCTTTTGAAAATGAAAAGCAAGAGAACAGAAAAGCGAAATTGACCTTTGGACAATCGCTTATGGAAAAAGTAAAAAAATTCTTTGAAGAAGTAGAATAAATATAAATGATACAAGATTAATGGTTAATGATAGTTGGAAATAATTTAATATTTATTAATTTAATAACGAATATCATTCATCAGTAATCATCTATCACTTATCAATTATTAAAAGTATAGTTATGGAAAATATAGGTACACAAGGATTTTCATTTGATTTGCCCAAAGGAAATTCATCCATCATAAAAGTAATCGGTGTAGGAGGCGGTGGAAACAACGCTCTGAAACACATGTACGAGAAAGGAATTCACGGAGTTGATTTCGTGATTTGTAATACAGATGCTCAAACGTTAGATAATAACCCGGTAGCCAATAAAGTTCAGTTGGGAACTTCTATCACAGAAGGTCTTGGAGCTGGAGCCGATCCTGAAGTAGGAGAAAAATCAGCCATCGAAAGTATTGAAGATATCAAGGCTGCTATGGGCCAAAACACCAAGATGGTGTTCATCACTGCCGGAATGGGTGGTGGTACAGGTACCGGAGCCGCTCCTGTCATTGCAAAAGTAGCAAAAGACATGGGAATTCTTACTGTAGGTATTGTTACCGTTCCTTTTAGTTTTGAAGGTAAAAGAAGACTGGATCAGGCTGAAAATGGCCTTGATAAACTAAAAAATAATGTTGATTCATTAATTGTGATCAACAATGACAAGCTAAGACAACAGTTTGGAAACCTTGGGTTCAAACAAGGGTTTTCAAAAGCTGATGAAGTTTTAGCCAATGCTGCTAAAGGTATGGCAGAAGTTATTACAGGTTACTTTGATGTAAACATTGACTTTAGAGATGCTAAATCTGTACTTCAGAATTCCGGTACAGCATTGATGTCTACTGGAACTGCTTCAGGTGAAAATAAAGCCGAAGAAGCCGTAAGAAAAGCCCTTGATTCTCCGTTATTGAATGATAACAAGATCACAGGTGCTAAAAACGTATTGTTATTGATCAGAAGTGGGGCTGAAGAAGTTACCATGGATGAGATCGGTATCATCATGGACCATATCCAGAAAGAAGCAGGAAACACAGCAGATATCATTTTCGGGGTGGGTGCTGATGAAGAATTAGGAGATGCTGTAAGCGTTCTTGTGATTGCAACAGGATTCTCTAACGATAATAAGAAATTTGCAGGACCTACAGAAAAAATCAGAATCAGTCTTAACGACAGTTTTGAAGCTCCAAAAAACTCTCCTTTCAAAACAAGAGAAGAAAGAGAATCAGCTCCTGAGACAACTCATGATTTTGGAGGAAAAAACCTTTTCAGACTGGATGACGAAGACCATGATACTCCGTTCAATGTGACGTCTACTGAAAAAAAAATGATTATTGAAGAAGAACAGCCAAGAACTGAAATAAAATTCTTTGATAAAGAGGAAGATACGGTAAATGCACCGGAACAAAACTGGAGAAATGAAGAAGAAGGAGAAGAAGAATACAGCTTATTAGCTATTGATGAAGAACATGACGACCCTAACGATCTTGAGATCCAGTCTTTCTCATTTGATTTTGAAAATAAGAAAGAGGAACCACAATCCGGAACTCCATTCAACAATTCATTTTCAAATGAAAAACCTGTTGAATTCAGTTTCTTTGTAAATGAGCCTATCAGAAATGAGCCTAATAGCGATTTTGGACAGCCTAAAGCAGAATTTAACACTCCTACCAATGCTGCGGTAGCTGAACCAGCTCAAAAGATTGAAACATTCTACCAGAAACAGGAAGAACCAAAGGTTGAAACAAGATCAACTTTTGAAAACAAAACAGAAATTGAAACGCCGAAAACTGAAGAATCAGAATTCACTTTCGTGAATAAAACGATTGATCAGGACAGAGTAATTGAAAGAAGAAATAAATTAAAAGAATTCAACTCCCGTTACCAAAATTTTGATAGCACAAGTGAATTCGAATCTATTCCTGCTTTTAAAAGAAAAAATATTTCTATCGACGGAAACAATGCATCAGACCAGAATATCAACACTTACCTGTCTGATAACAACGGATCTATGCAGATCAGAGAAAACAGATTTTTAAATAAAGATGTAGATTAAACGCTATAAGCTATACGCAGTAAGCTATAGGCTATTCTGGCCGAATCAAAAAGCTTACTGCTTATTGCCTAAAGCCTAAAGCATATAAAAATGAGTTTAGAAAATACAATAAACGAAGCTATAAAAACAGCAATGAGAGCCAAAGACAAGGTGGCTTTGGATTCTTTGCGTGCTGTGAAGTCTCAGATATTACTGCTTAAAACGGAAGCCATCGGAGCTGAAGTAACAGCAGAACAGGAAATTGCTATTCTTCAGAGAATGGTAAAACAACGTAAGGATTCTTACGACCAATTTACTGCACAGGGAAGAAATGATCTTGCAGAAGTAGAAGACGCTCAAATGAAAGTTATTGAGCAATTCTTACCTAAACAGCTTTCTGCTGAAGAATTAGAAACAGAAATTAAAAATATTATTTCTGAAACCGGAGCTGAATCTGCTAAAGATTTAGGGAAGGTAATGGGAGTTGCCTCAAAAGCATTAGCCGGAAAATCAGACGGAAAAAGTATTTCCGAGATGGCTAAAAAGCTCCTTTCTTAATGGTGATATGCGTTTAAACTTAGATTTATTGCAAAGTTTAAAAACGCTTCTCACTCCATAACTATAGGATATACAACCTTTGCATATCGATTTGATTAGAAGCCCGGAACTGTTCAGTTCCGGGCTTCACTTTCTTTGGATATTAAAGTTTGTTAATCAGTTTGATTCTAAACTGAAAGAGAATTAAGCTACTACCATATTTCAGAGAGTATTTAAGTGATTGATTGCTTGAGGGAAAGCTTCAAATGTTTTTTTCACGGTCGTTTGTTTTTCAGAATCATTTCAAATTTAATAATAATATTTTATTATTCCTAGCGTTAATTCACTTTTTTTAGAATATTATTACAATATTAATACTTGGTTAATTTTATATGACTAATCAATTGATAGTTTTTATATATTGAACAAACGCAAAGAATTGCTTAACTTTGTCGAGATAAAAAACAAAATATATGTATCCAACAGATTTAGTAATGCCTATGAAGGCAGAGCTTACAGATAAAGGTTTTCAGGATTTAACAACTCCTACTCAGGTAGAAGATGCGTTAAAACAATCCGGAACTACATTATTGGTCATCAACTCTGTATGTGGTTGTGCCGCAGGTGCCGCAAGACCAGGAGTAGTATACTCTTTAACAGGAGACAAAAAACCAGATCATTTAACTACTGTATTTGCAGGATTTGATACTGAGGCTGTAGTAGAAGCAAGAAAACATCTTGCTCCATTCCCTCCAAGTTCTCCATGTGTAGCACTTTTCAAAGATGGTGAGTTAGTTCACATGCTGGAAAGACACCACATTGAAGGAAACCCTGCAGGAGCTATCGCGGCTAACCTTCAAGCAGCATACGACGAATATTGCTAAGAAGCAACCAACTAAATATCAAACCGTTACAAATTTTGTAACGGTTTTTTTATTTAATCACGTAAAAAATTTTCTGAAAATTCAAATATCATTATATTTGTTGAAATGGCAACCAAAGCACTTTTCAATACCGTAGTGAACTGGTTCATCCGTCAAAGGATTGACCAGATACAGAATTTTATGGACCATCCTATTGAAACCCAGAAAGGTATACTCTTTTCTCAGCTGTTTCATGCGGAGGATACAGAATATGGCAAGTTATACGGATTCAATTCTATTTCGAGTTATCAGGATTTTAAAAACAAAGTTCCTATTGTTACCTATGAAGAAATGGAACCTTTTATTGAAAAAGCAAGACAGGGATATAAAGATGTAAGCTGGCCAGGTCTCATTAAACATTTTGCCAAATCATCGGGTACCACCAATGCTAAAAGCAAATTCATTCCGATCTCTGCAGAAAGCCTTGAATACTGCCATATGAAAGCCGGAAAAGACATGGTTTCCATTTATGCTAACAACCATCCCGAAAACCAGCTTTTTAATTATAAAAACTTACGTTTAGGCGGAAGCTCTGAGCTGTACGCTGATTTCAATACAAAATTTGGCGATCTATCTGCTATTCTCATTGATAATCTTCCCTTTTGGGTAGAAATCACCACCACTCCGAGTAAGAAAGTTTCTTTGATGGGAGAATGGGAAAGCAAGCTTAAAGCAATCACTTCCGAAGTAAAAAATGAAGATGTAGGAAGTATCCTTGGAGTACCGAGTTGGATGATGGTTCTTCTGCAAAGGGTATTAAAGGAAACTCATGTAGAAAGTATTTCTGAGCTGTGGCCAAATTTAGAGGTGTTTTTTCACGGTGGAATCAGCTTTAAGCCTTACAGGGAGCAATTCAGACAGATCATCGGAAAAAACATCAATTACTACGAAATTTACAACGCTTCCGAAGGTTTCTTCGGTATTCAGGACAGATCAGACAGTGATGAGATGTTGCTGATGCTGGATTACGGAATATTTTATGAATTCATCCCAATGGATCAGTTCCATTTTTCAAATCCGAAAGTCGTAAATCTGGAAGATGTGGAAACAGGGAAAAACTACGCAATGGTGATTACCACCAATGGAGGACTGTGGAGATATCTGATTGGCGATACCGTTGTCTTTACCTCGATCAATCCTTTCAGAATAAAAATAACAGGAAGAACAAAACACTATATCAATGCTTTTGGGGAAGAACTAATGATCACCAATGTGGAATCCGCCCTTTCCAAAGCCTGCGAGTTAACAGGAGCACAGATCACAGATTTTACAGGAGCTCCGGTTTTTATGAAAGGAAATAAAGGAGGTGCCCACGAATGGATTTTTGAATTCAGTCAGCACCCTGATAATCTGGATCATTTTATTGATGCTTTTGATAAACATTTAAAGACCATCAATTCAGACTATGAAGCGAAAAGATACAACAATATGACTCTTAAAAGGCCGATTGTGCATATCGCCAAAGAAAACTTGTTCTATCACTGGCTGGAAGCAAAAGGAAAGCTAGGCGGACAAAATAAAGTACCAAGGTTAAGCAATGACAGAGAATATATTGATCCATTGCTGGAAATGAATAAATAAGAGAGAAAGATTCCTAACTCTCATTGCATATTAAAAAGCCGTAATTCTATTGAACTACGGCTTTTTTATTTATTTGCTTAAATCTTCTTTCACTTTTTTTGCAGCTTCTTCTACTTTCGAAGCTCCTTTTTTCGCAGCTTCTTTTGCATCTTGCCCTACTTTGTTAGCTTCAGCTTTGATATCCTGACCTGCTTTATTAAGATCTTGTTTTGTCTTATCTGCAGTGGCATCAATCTTATCTTTTGCTTTCTGAGCAGCATTGTCAATCTTATTACCAGCTTCATCTACTTTAGCTTTCACATCTTCTTTTGCATTGTTGATTTTTGCAGTATCCACAACATTAGGGGTTTCTGTAGTGGTAGTTGTGGTTGTGGTAGTAGATCCGTCAGGGTTTTCTACCTGTTCTGTTTTTGTAGTTGATTTTGTACATGCTACAGTGAACACAGAGATCACTATTGCGGCAATAATTTGCTTTTTCATATTGTATATTGTTTAATGGTAATTTAAAATTATTCTGTTTTCGTTTCCTGAGTAACTGGTTTTTCTGCTGTCTTCAGCTTCTTTTCTGCATCTGCTTTTTTCTTTTCCTCTTCCTGTTTTGCTTTGTTTTCCTTTTCAAGTTCTGCTTTAAGCTTATTTTCTTCCTCCTGAAGCTTTTTAGCCTGTTTTACAGAATCAAGATACTGAGGAGAAGACATTCTTATTTTTCGTGCGATATCTACTGAAACAGCTCCTGTAGAAAAGGAGTCAATAGCAGTTGTATCATAACGTACTCTCACTTCCTGTTCAGTCCCAAAACCCGGAGATTCTTTCTTGGAACACGCAGTAAAAAGAATAGTAAAAACAAAAATCGCAGCCAGTAAATTTTTCATGGAACTAATTTAGCAGAAATTCTGCAATTACAGGATAATGATCCGATAATTTCACAGACTGGTCTACTTTATAGCTTAAAGGAATGATTGATTTTGAAGTGAAGATATAATCAATTCTTAAAGGGACTTTATAATCATGAAAACTGCTCGCACTACCCTTTCCTGCTACTAAGAATGCATCCTGAAGATCTTTTCCAAGATTATAATACTCGTATGAATTCGGAACAGAGTTAAAATCTCCTGCCAGAATAACAGGATAAGGAGATAAATCTATCATTTTTCTGATTCTTTTTACCTGATCTTCATGAGCTTGGAATGTAGGAGTCATATGAGTAAGTAATGTTGAAACATTTCCTAAACCTAATTTATCAAGTTTCGTAAACATCGATTTATGAAGCCTGAAGGGTTCAAGATACACATTAATAATTCTTATTACTTTTCCATTAATGTCTATATCAGCATAAAATGAATTTCCACGGGCTTTCTCATCAATAAGTTCTGCCTGTCTTACAATTTTATGCTTAGTTTTAAGAATAACCGACGGATATTTTATCAGATCACGTTTTATAACACGATTTGTATCTTTTTCCTGTACCAGAATAATATCTGCATCCTGTGCTTTAATATAATCTTTTACTTTATCCCAACCATATTCTCCATATTTCACATTAAAAGTCAGTACCTTAATATCCCGTATTGTTTTTAAATTTTCTGTTTTGGGAGAAAAGTTAACCCATCGTCTGATTGGATTATAGAAAATAAGTGTACCCAATGCAAAAGCAATAGCAATTTTTTCTTTTTTTAAGATCCAGATCAGTGTAAGAATCAAGTGTGACAGAATCAGATAAGGAAAACCAAGAGACAGAAGATTCAGATTGCCTAAAATATTGGGTGGAATCCATGCATTCCCCAATGTGCATAACAGCAAAACAGCAACAACGATATGTATAAATAGTAATATCTGGTTCGACTTCATGAAAAAACGGTCTTGGTACGGTTTTCTTTCAACAAAAATCCTACCAAGCAGATAATTTTAACTATTTTTATGATTATTTGCTCTCCGTAGAAAACTTAACTGTGACAGGATAATGATCTGAAATACTTACAGAACGGTCAACTTTATAAGATATTGCCTTTAAAGTTTTTGAAGAAAAAATATAGTCGATTCTAATGGGGAATTTATAGTCGTGAAAACTGGTTGCACTTCCTTTTCCTGCAGTCAGAAATGCATCTTCAAGCCCGTCTGATAAATGATAATATTCGTAAGAATTGGGTACAGAATTAAAATCGCCCGCTAGAATTACAGGATAAGGAGAATTATCAATTGCCTCACGAATGAGCGCCACCTGATCCTGATGTTTTTTAAAAGTGGGAATCAGCCTTTTAACAACATCTTTTATTTTTTGTTCATCTGTATCGGTATTTCCATTAAGTCTCACCATATCTTTTTGAAAGCGAAAAGGATTGAGATAGACATCAATGAACCTGTAGGTCCTGCCTTTAATTTCTATATCAGCCAGCACACCAGGAATTCTTACCTCTTCATCTTGTGGATCTATAATCTGCTGTTTAATGATTTTATGCCTGGTCAGAATTGTTAAGCCTCCCCCGGGATTTGCTTTTTGATAGCCTTCAAATTGATATTTAATACCCGCATCCTCCTGTAAAAGAAGAACATCTGCGTCCTGAGATTTCAGGAAGGGTTCGAGCTCTTTGTTTCCTATTCTTCCAGCTCTTGTATTGAAAGAAACCACTTTTATTTCGGAACTTCCTTTCTTATCAGAATAGTTAACCCAACGTTTTACAGGATTTATAAACGCTAACCCTGCAAACATAAACACAAATGCTCTTTTTTTCCAGCTAAATACCCAGAAAACCGTTAGAATCACATATACTATAATAAGCATAGGAAAGCCTAAGGAAAGCAGATTAAACCAAGGAAAAACTTTTGGTGGAACATAAGCGTTCAATAAAGTACCCAACAGCAGAAATAAAATTCCCAGATGGACAATCAATACTATAAGTCGGAAAATCTTCACAATACTATTTTAGTTGAATCTGTACAAATGTTTTTTCCAAATTCTTGCCAACAGCCATCCCACCAAAGCTCCACCTACGTGAGCCAAGTGAGCTATTCCTCCTCCATTTCCTGATAATCCAAGATATATTGAAATTACCACAATAATGGGTAACAAATATTTTACTTTAATCGGAACCGGAATAAACATAATTCCGATTTTAGAATCCGGATATAATGTTGCAAATGCCGCTACTACTCCAAAAATAGCTCCGGAGGCACCTACCATTGGTGTTGCCACAATACCTTTTAAACTTTCAAGTAACTCTTTCTGTTTAAGAATGGAAGTTGTATTTCCTGCAAATTCAACGCTTGCACCGGATAAATAGGCATTGACATTAAATCCCAGTTGCTCCAATTCGCGGGAAAGTTGCTGAACTTCTACAAAGTTCCATAAATTAAAAAGGAAAAATGCTCCCAAGCCACTTGCAAAGTATAGAATCAAATACTTTTTGTCACCTAAAGTCTGTTCCAGAATAGGACCAAAACTAAAGAGTGTCATCATATTAAATAAAATATGCATAATACTTCCGTGCATAAACATATGGGTAATAACCTGCCATGAATGGAAAAAGGGAGAGAACGGATAAAATCCGGCGAGATAACCAATAATCTGGTTTCCCATAAAGTAAGTAACAATAAATACTATAACATTGATTATAATAATATTCCTTGTAATTGGCGGTATATTGTTAAACATGTTTTTTAAAATTTGTTTTTAAAGTCGTTAAACGGAACTTCATAAAAGCATCTTTTGCCGTCCGGTAAAAATTCCGGGAAGCCTAATGCTGTAAAGTCTTTAATCAACTGTTCCGCATCTTTTTTATAAATAAAGTCAAATCTTGACTTCGACTGCATTTTATTCCATTGGTTATGGTAATACTGCAAAAATTCTTCTTCCGTCTTGTAGTCCAGGATCTCAAAAAGGTTTTCAAGGAACTTCATAGCCTGCGTTTCTTTCAGTCCTTCTGGAAGTGAATCTATTCGAAGTACACTTTCATGAGCAATTTTCATGTCAAACCCTAATTCCGGAAGATATTTTTTTATCGAATTGTATTTTGTCTTTTCGATTTCATTCATATGATACTCCAGAGAAAAAAGAAGAGCATGGCTATTTGTATTGGATTTTCTGGTGGATTTATTTCCTTCAGAAACCAACAGTCTGTGCATTCTTCCCAAATCCAGCATTAATGTAACATCTCCTTTATTGAAAAGCCAGTATCCATTGGGAAGTCTCATCAGATCTTCATCAAAATCTTCATCTTCAAAGAGATTAATCTTTGAAGGTTCTGCCGTTATATTCTGATGGTACATTTCTGTAAGGTTCTGAATTTCCTCCGGATGAACTACATTTTTTTCTTCCAGAAACGGATTATAGTCTTTATCTACAATGATTTCCGGCATTTTGAAAACACCTCCACCGGTTCCGCCTCCATTGCTTTTGCTCGGAATAGGTTTATTCATCATTTCATCCAGTTCCGGATCTCTATCGAAATCCAGGCTTGGAGAAACATTATAAATTCCTAAAGATCTTTTTATGGTTGAACGAAGCAGAGCAAAAATAAGATGCTCGTCCTCAAATTTCACTTCTGTTTTCTGTGGATGAATGTTGACATCTATCTTCTCCGGATCAAGCTCCAGGAAAAGGAAAAAAGACGGTACATATCCAGGTTGAAGAAGCCCTTCAAAAGCTTCCTGTACTGCTTTATTAAAGTATGGACTTCTGAAATATCTTCCGTTTACGAAAAGAAACTGCTCACCTCTTGCTTTCTTAGCGCCTTCAGGCTTGGCAACAAAACCATGAAGTTTACACCAGATAATATCTTCTTTAATGGGAATCAACAGTGGCTGTAATTTTCTTCCGAAAACATCCACAATACGCTGCATCTGACTTCCTTTTCTTAGTCTGAAAACCGCTTCATCATCATGGAACAGGGAAAACTCAAGGTTTTCATGAGCTAATGCAACACGCTGAAATTCATCAATTACGTGTCTGAATTCAATATTATTATTTTTCAAAAACTTCCTTCTTGCAGGAACGTTATAGAAAAGGTTTTTTACCAAAAAGTTTGATCCGTCTGCTGTCTGAACCGGGTCCTGAAACTGGAAAACTCCTCCTTCAATATAGATATTGGTCCCGATGGAAGTATCTTTCTGTTTGGTTCTGAGCTCCACCTGGGAAACTGCTGCAATAGAAGCCAGAGCTTCACCACGGAAGCCTTTTGTGGCAATCTTAAAGATATCTTCTGTTCCTTTGATTTTGGAGGTAGCATGTCTTTCAAACGCCATGCGGGCATCTGTTTCAGACATTCCTTTTCCGTCGTCTACCACCTGGATAAGGTTTTTTCCGGCATCTCTGATGATCAATTCAATTTTCGTTGCATCGGCATCAATAGCATTTTCCAAAAGTTCTTTCACGATGGATGCAGGCCGCTGCACCACCTCTCCTGCTGCAATTTGGTTGGCTACATGATCCGGTAAAAGCTGAATAATATCTGACATAAAAACGTAAATCAACTTACAAAAATAGTTAATGAAAACGGGAATTAAAATACTAAAATCGTGATTTAATATTTAATTATCAACATTTTTACCTATTTATCCCCAACTGATTTTTTTAATGTTTGTAATGAAGGGCGTTAGCAAGTCGATAAGTCAGATCAGAAAACTTTCATTTCAACCGTCAGAAAAATATGGTAAAAAATAACAGAAACGCTTATACTAAAGACCAATTTTCATAAAAACACCCCTATTTCATCACAAAATAAGGGCATTTACAGCTAGTTTATACAAAAAATTAATAGTGTGTTTTCTATTTTAATCCTCAAAGACAAGTTTTCTTTTCTTCTCTCTTTTAGGAATTCCATGGATTTTCTCATACAGATAAGCAAAAATATTGGGCTTTCTGTAAATCCTGTTGTATCTGTACTTCGTGTTGAAGTGACGGATATGAATTTTATAAGCATCGTAGCCGATGACAATCAGAAGACATATACTGATGACATAGAAGACTCTGAATTCCAGATAATAGTAAGTCAACCCTGAAAATACAGCTCCCATTACATAAGCAAGCATAATACTCATCAATAGTTTGGCTCTGCCAATCAACTCTCCGTTTTTTCTGTATTTTTTCTGGGTAAACATGGATACCAGAATTCCCAGATCGGTAGTTGTTCCCGTAAGGTGGGTTGTTTTTACAGAGAAGTTGGAGATACTTGCCGTTAACCCGTTTTGAAGTCCGGTTGCGAAAAGCATCAATGCGACTAAATATTCTGTTTCTTCTAATGTTTTCTGATAATAAAACTGCCCGTATATTCCTACAAAAAGAAGACATATAATTTCCAGCACAATGGGCATAGAATGGGCAAAATATTTACTTTTTTTATTAAAATTGATGACAATGAAGTTGGATAGAAAGCTTCCGAAGAAGAACAAAAAGATCCATCCTCCCACAACTCCTACCTGCGTCCAGTTTCCTTTACTGATTTCTGCCGCCAAAATTGCGTAGTGTCCCGTTACGTTTGACGTAAAAGAGAGAAATATTAATAGGGATGCGATATTTATAGTACCTGCCGTAAAGGCAGTCAGCGTCCCCAACCTGATATTGTCTCCCAGTGTCCTGCTGTTACTATAATTTCTTAACATTTTTAATCGTTTTTAAATTGTGTTTAATCTTTAGACCTCTACAAAGATCTCTGCCAGCCTTCCTCTTTCCGGAAGTTTTTCTCTTACTTCAACAGTAATTTCATGAGACTTCAGCTCTTTGCATTTTTTGATATAAGGAATCAGATCAAATTTGCCTTTTCCCTTGCTTTTGATGGATGGAGAATAATAAGCTTCCTCAATATTTTCCGCCTTTACATACTGGTTGAATGTTCTTTGAAAACTTCCTGTAAAGACATCACAGATGATTTTATTAACCAGATGAGGATATTTATTACTGATAATTCCAAAGGCATCACAAAATTCTGTTGGCCTGATTTTATTGAAAACAGATGTTTTGGTGCTGAACAAAAGATCTCTGATAGAATCTCCGGAATCATACCCGGAAGTCAAAAGAATATTATATTGGTTCTGATCTTCTGCTGCATCTTTCTCTTTAAGTACTTTTTTCAATATATTCAATGACTCAAGAGAGTAATCTGTTGCAATTAAAATTGTTTTAGTCATGTTCTTATTATTTTGTATTGTGTTTATCTTTTTTGATGATACAAAACTAGAACGACCATATTAGAAGATCTTTGGAATGGAATTAAAATGTGATTAAAGAGATTAAAATGAGATTAGAAAATTGTTAAGGGGAATTAATATTGGAAAAATCAAAAATCAAAAACAGGAAATAACAGCTTGTTTTTCAGAACCAAACAAACTAAAACAGATAGAGAAATGCTAAAATAGTGATTCTTATTTGTCCATTACTTCGCCTTTCTGCATCATGCTATAGAAATTCGGGAACTTCATCTGTACCGTTGTCCCCTGATTCTCGTGCGAGCTTACAATTAGTTCTCCGTGATGCATTCTTACGATGTTTCGCGCCAATGGAAGTCCGATTCCGTAGCCTTCATAGTTATTTGTATTAGAAGCTCTGAAGAACGGATCATAGATTTTGTTCATTTCCACTTCAGGAATTCCAATACCATTATCTTTTACAATAATGTACACATCCGAATTGGTCGCTCCCAGAGATACTTTAACCTGCTGGAAATTAGAATATTTACAGCCATTACTGATAATATTAGCTACCGCAAGATGCAATAACTGCTCATTCCCCTGTACTTTTAGTTTCTTCGGATTATCAGGAAGCATACTGATATCGAGATAGATATTATTTCGGGAATCAATTCTTCTTAGGGTTTCAATAACGTCCCAAAGCAGCTGATCAATTCTTACCTTATCCATTTTCTGAACCTTTCCGTCAAATCCGGTTTGGGCAATCATTAATAAGGCTTTGATCTTTTTATCCAGCTTTTCGGCTTCATCCAGAATGATTCCCAGGGTTTCTTTATATTCGTCCGCTGTTCTGCTGATAGAAAGGGCAACATCAGCTTCTCCCATAATAGACGTAAGAGGAGTTCTTAGCTCGTGGGAAACATTTCCAATAAGGTGATTCTGGGTTTCGAAAGAAGTTTCAATACGGTTGAGCATATCATTAAAGGTATCCACCAGCTCGTTAAGTTCTTTATTATCAGGCTGAGACTCAAGTCTTAAGTGAAGATTTTCAGAACTGATCTCCTTTACTTTTCCAGTGATTTTTAAGATCGGTCTGAATAAAGTTTTAGATAAATAAAAAGAGAAAATCATACTAAAGAACAGAGACAGTACGATACAGGTAAGCAGTGTTCGCTTTAAAAAACCCAGATAATAAACGACATAATGGTTTTTAGCAGAAGCAATAGCAATATAATCTTTATCATCATATCTGAAACTCTGTCCTATATAATAAAATTCTTCATCATTATAATTGGACTCTCCTTCTTTGATGATATTTTTAAAGAAATAGGCAGGAATATGAACTTCCTGAGATATTTTTTTGAAATTGGAATCTGTAGGAACGGCAAAAACATAGTCTTTTTCCATCGGAAGCTCTTCATCATTCAGGCTGCTGAGAACATAATTTTCCGGAAGGTCGAGATGATCTTTGCTTTTTTCGATCTGAACAATTGTTGCTGTTCTGATCTTCAGCAACTCATAAAACCTCTGGTGCGAAAAATTAACAATTGAAAAGTACACCAAACCACTGAACAACAAAATGATGGCGGTAAAAACCAACATCAAAAGTACCATCGTTTTGGTCTGATTTGTAATAACTTTATTAAACATTCATTATGTCTTTTTCAACACATATCCCATTCCTATCACAGTATGAATCAACTTATTATCATCCTGGCTATCCAGTTTCTTTCTTAAATAATTTACATACACATCTACCACATTGGTTCCCAGCTCGTAATTTACACCCCAAACTGCATCCAGAATTTCGGCTCTTGAAATTACTTTTTCCGGGTTATTCAGGAAATACAGCAAGAGTTTATATTCTGTGGAAGTAAGGGAAATATCTTCACCGGCACGGGTTACTTTCTTGGTGTAGTCATTCACCATCAGATCCGAAAACTGAAAAACATGTTCATTATCCGGTTCAGGTTCAGTGATTTCCATTGGACCGTTGTTATTGCTTCTCCTTAGTAAAGACTTTACACGGGCTACCAGTTCAATGAATTTAAAAGGTTTCACCAGATAATCATCTCCGCCACTTTCCAATCCGAGAACAATGTTTTCAGAAGTTCCCAAAGCAGTTAGAAATAAAATCGGAACGCTCTGATTGGTTTTTCTTATTTCTTTACATACGTCCAGACCATTCATTTCCGGAAGCATAATATCTAAAATTACCAGATCGAAATCATTAGCCTGCACCAGCTGCACTCCTGTACGCCCGTCAAAGGCAACAGAAATTTCATATCCATTTTCCTGAAGTCCCTTTTTAATAAAGGAAACTACACTGGTTTCGTCTTCGATAAGAATAATTTTTTTCATAGATGAAATAAGGAGTTTTACAAAAATAGGGAAATTTTCTTGGGGAGAAAAGGCGAAAAGATCTGAGAAAGCCAAAGGCAAATAATAATTTTCAATGAATTGATTCTTTCCCATATCCAAACTCTATAGAATAATATTACCTTTGTTTTGAATATAATGATGAAAAAATAATCAGGTTAAATTGCACACAGTATGAATGACTTTTTAATAGGTATCGGCAAGAGACTAAAGGATATTAGAAAAAAGAATAATTTAACCATTAATGAATTGGCTTTCAAAGCTAATGTGAGCAACGGCCTTGTTTCCAGGATTGAAAACGGAAGAACGATCCCTTCCCTTCCTGTTCTCTTAGATCTGATCCAATCGCTGGAGATTGATGCCAGTTATTTTTTTGAAGGGGTTGAAAAAAAGTCCAACGCCAAATTCATCTATGTTCCAAAGGAAAGCCAGCAAGTCATTGAAAAAGAAGTAGAAGCTGAGGGATTCAAATACATGCATATCTTCAGCAAGAGTCTTCATTCTTTAGGCTTTGAAGCCGTATTGCTGACTCTTGAACCCAATTCTAAAAGAGAAAAGGTCATTACCGATGCCTGGGAATTCAAATATATTCTAAAAGGCGAAGTAAAATATGTAATTGATAATGAGGAAATCATCCTTAAAGAAGGAGATTCGCTTTATTTCAACGGAAAATTTCCTCACGTTCCGGTAAGTATTAGTGATGAAAGCTGTGTGATGCTTGTTCTTTATTTTTATACGGCTTAAATACTTTTTTTAACGCAAAAGAATACGCAAGGAAAATATAAAACTTAGCGTATATTTCTTGTTCGCAAGGGCATTTCATTCAGCAATGCATCAAATTATAATCGCTTTATTCAGCTATTTTCTATATCATTCCTCAAATTCCGATTTCCAAACCATTACAAAAGTTTACAAATATGCAACTTTTGATTTTCTCTTTTCTTCTAAGATGAACGAAATATGAACTAAAACAAGCCTTTTTTCAGCATGTTTCTATTCCTGATATTTTGGGAAAACATTTACTAAAAACGTTGAAATAGTCACTTTAAACCCTATTTTGTAGAATTTTCAAAAGGTAACTTCAATTGATTGTAAAGTAAAAAAGACGTAATAAATCGGGTTTATTTGTTAAATAATACTTAATATAAAATATTTATATATATTAAAATTATTAGCGTGATTTGCATAAAAAATTTAATATATGTAAAAATGAAAACAAAATTAGAGAAATTACTTACCCTTGTTTTTGTCTGTTTCATTGTCTTTGTTTCAGCGCAAAAACAGTTAATTATAGGAACTGTTCTTGACGGCAGCCAGCCTCTCCCCGGGGCTACCATCAAAATAAAAGGCTTATCTAAAAATATAACTACTGATATCGAAGGAAAATTTACCATCAACGATATTAAAGAAGGCCAATACACATTACAAATCAGCTATATAGGTTATGAATCTTCAGATATTACTATTGATCTGAAACCAGAACAAACGGTTGACTTAGGAATTATTAAACTTTCACAACCTAGAAAAAATATTGATGAAATTGTCGTTACCGGAACGTTGAAAAATACAGAAGCGAGAGCTTTAAACCTTCAGAAAAATGCCATCAATATTACCAATGTGATTGCCTCAGACGGAATTGGAAAGCTACCGGACAGAAATGCAGCAGAAACCGTACAGCGTGTGCAGGGAGTTTCTATTGAAAGAGACCAGGGAGAAGGAAGATTTGTTTCCCTGAGAGGACTTCCGCCATTCTGGGCATCCACAACCATCAATGGAAACAGACTTCCCACTGCAGAGGAAGAAACGACTTCCAGAGCAACAGCATTCGATTTTTTTCCTACAGAACTGATCTCCTATGTACATGTAAACAAATCTTTTACCCCAGATATTGAAGCTGACGGAATAGGCGGTGGTGTCAATTTCATCACCAAAATCCCACCGATGAAAACAGAATTTAAAGCCACTGTGGGAACCGGCTATAATGCAAAGTCTGACAAAGGGGTTTACAACCTTGGATTTTTGTACGGAGGAAGAACGAAAGATAAAAAATTCGGGTATTTATTCAACTTTGCTCATTTCATCAGAAATTGGTCTACAGATAATTTTGAAGCACGAAGAAGTGGTGACGAAGGCGTTTTCAGGCTGGAACTTCGTGATTATAACGGGGTGAGAAAAACAACCGGGATCAATACAGCTTTTGAATATGTGTTGTCTCCAAAAACAACCTTCTATTTAAAAGGAATGTATGGTACTTTATCGGATGATGAAACCCACTATAAACACAGAATCCGTTTTGATAAATTCAGCAGTGCTAATAATACAGCAAGAGTGGAGCTTCAGAATATCCATAACTTACTGATTACAGAGCTTACTTCTGTTTCTTTGGGAGCAGTTCATAACTTAAATAAAGGAAAAATTGACTGGGATTTATCTTACTACGACAACAAATTCAAGTATGGAAATATTCCTGATAAGCAGAACAACTCTTACTATGTCATCAAGTACACTCAGTCTGGTGTAGGTATTAATCCTGATTATATTTCCAATCATGGAAATGGTCCCAGAGCCTATTGGAAAGCTGACGGTGGTAAATTAGATTATAAAAATCCTGATGCATTGTTTGGTTTTTACAGTGATCCAAACTTTAAAATGGATGCTTCGCAGATGAGATTTACAGATCTTGAATTTTATAAGGTTTTTGTAGAGGAAAAGGATAAAATCGTAGCGGCTTTCAACCATGAGATCAATGCTTCTGATCAACTGACCTTAAAATATGGTTTTAAATACCGAGATAAAGAACGTAATGCAAGATTTTCAGACATTTTCTACAACTGGGGCAGTGGTACAGCACCTCTTTTGTCTGATTATTCTCAATATATCACAACACAGCCCAACGGACCGAAATATTTAAGTGAAATGAATGCCCACATCGGAAACACTTTCGGGCCTGTACTTTCTACCGCAGGAATGAACCAGTTTTGGTATGATCAGCAGGGAAATCTGAAAATTAATACAGCTGATTCTGAAGCATTGGAATATAATAAAGCATTAGGGAGAAACTTTGATGTGTTTGAAAAACATGCAGATGCTTACGGAATGGCAACCTATAAACTGAATGATAAAATCATCATTTTAGGAGGAATCAGATTATCAAATACCCATACCAAAGTAAGGGGATACAGTGTGAATGATAACGTTCTGACACCGGTAGAAAATACCAAAAACTATCTGGCTGTTCTTCCGATGATTCATTTTAAATATACGTTGAACGATAAAACCAATCTTCGTTTCGCTGCGACAAGAACTTTTTCCAGACCGAATTTTGGTGATCTGACTCCGGGAGGAACTTATATTGAAGCAGACAACGAGTTCAAAGGTGGAAACCCTAATCTTAATCCTACGTATTCTTTGAATTTTGACCTGATGGGAGAATACTATTTTTCCAATGTCGGAATTCTGAGTGGCGGTGTTTTCTATAAATCAATTACTGATCCTATTTTCCAGGATTCTTTTATCGGAGATTACAATGGAATCAACGGGGTACAATTTACAGCTCCTAATAACGGAAAAGCAGCATGGCTGGGAGGAATTGAGTTGGGAATTAATAAAAGATTTGACTTCCTTCCGGGGTTTTTACAATACTTTGGAGTACAATTGAATGCCACCTTCATGACTTCCGAAATGGAAAAACCAAGCGGAAGAACGGTAGCCCTTCCCTACCAGGCCAAAGAGTTGTATAATGCGCAACTTTTCTTTGAGAAAAAAGGATTCAATGCAAGACTGGCTTACAACTACAAAGGAAAGTATGCCGTAGAATATGCAGAAGAAGATATCAATGATTCTTATTATGGTAAATACAGCAATCTGGATTTCGGAGGTTCTTATCAATTTACCAAATACCTGACTTTGTATGCGGATGTGAACAATATTCTGAACAAACCGCTGATCTATCACTTCGGAAAAAGCGAAGATCGTCCGGAACAGGTGGAATATTATGGAGTCCGATTCAATCTTGGAATAAAACTGAACTTCTAAACCATTACCATGGCCAGAACAATCAATAAAAAAACATTAGTAACACTGAAAGCCGCTTTTGCTGCTTTCGGTGTTTACTTCTGCATGTATGGTTTCAGAAAACCTTTTACCGTAGCTTCTTTCGAGGAACTTTCTTATTTTGGGGTAGATTATAAAATTCTGATTATCATTGCCCAGGCTGTAGGCTATTTTATTTCAAAATTCATTGGGATCAAATTTATTTCCGAACTGAAACCTCAGAAAAGACTCACTTATCTGTTTGTTTTCATTGGCATTGCAGAACTTGCATTATTAGGATTTGCAGCTGTTCCTGCTCCTTATAATATTCTGTTTATGTTGATCAATGGTATTCCGTTGGGAATGATCTGGGGAATTGTTTTCTCTTATATTGAAGGACGAAAAACCACAGAAATCATCGGACTATTTTTATGTTCAAGCTTTGTAGTGTCTTCAGGTTTTACAAAATCGGCAGGAAAATTTCTGATGGATACTTTCTCGGTTTCAGAATTCTGGATGCCTTTTTCAGCCGGACTTATTTTCATAATTCCATTGATTCTTTTCGGGCTATTGCTTGAAAGAATCCCCCAACCTTCGGACGAAGATATTTTACTTAAAAACAAGAGACAACCGTTGAATGGATCAGAAAGAAAAGCTTTGATTCAGCAGTTTTTTGTTCCGATCGTATGTATCATCTTTTTATATATCAGTTTAACGGTTTTAAGAGACTTCAGAGATAATTTCAACCGAGAGATCTGGGATGGACTGCATTTTAGTTTCGACAGCTCTATTTTCACCTTAACGGAAATACCTATCGCCGTAATGGTTCTGGTGATTTTAAGCTTTATGGTAAAAGTAAAAAACAATAAAAAGGCATTTGCCTATTATCATTATATCCTTTTTGCAGGCATTCTTACGGTAGGACTTTCTACGTATCTGTTTCAGCAAGGTTCTCTATCGCCTTTTTTATGGATGACAATTTCCGGCTTCGGAATGTACATCTGTTATATTCCTTTTAATGGAATTTATTTTGATCGGATGATTGCCGCTTTTGAGATCAAAGGAAATGTAGGTTTTCTGATCTATATTGTGGATTCTTTCGGGTATCTGGGAAGCGTTCTGGTTCTATTGTACAAAAACTTCGGATCAGCTCAGACCTCGTGGCTTACTTTTTATATCAATTTAAATTACATTATAACAATAACGGTTTTTATTCTTTCTGTGGTTGCTTTTCTGGCTTTCAGGAACAAATCAAAGCCGAAATCAAACTCAAACTCTAATCAATTCATCAATTTCGATACGTCGAAAATTTTATAAATTATAGTACAATGACAACAAAATTTGATTTACTCGTTGTAGGAGGTGGAATTTTAGGAACATTCCATGCTTATCATGCGCTGAAGAAAAATCTTAAAGTAGCTTTACTGGAAAGAAACTCGGTTCCTCAAGGTGCTACGGTAAGAAATTTCGGACAGGTGGTACCTTCCGGAATGGATCTTAAGTGGCAGAATTTCGGAAGAGAAAGTCTGGCCATATACAATGAACTTCATGATCAGGCAGATCTTACTATCAGACAAAACGGTTCGGTATATATTGCTTCCAATGATGAAGAGCTTCAGTTGATTGAAGAACTTTATGAAATCAACAGAAACAATGATTATGAATCTGTTTTATTATCCAAAAATGACTGCATCAAGAAATTTGATGGACTTCGTTCAGACTATTGCAAAGGAGGTTTGTTTTTTCCACAGGAACTTTCCGTAGATTCTGCAGATATGATTGTAAAGCTTCACAAGCTGCTTCAGGAAAAAATGGGACTGCAGATTTTCTACAATACAACGGTTCTTGAAACCCATGAAGATGATCTGAAATGTATAGCTATTACTGCAGATGGAACAGAATTCAATGCTTCCAAAATCATCATCTGCGGTGGACACGAGTTTAAAACTTTATATCCTAAAGTATTCAATGACAGCGATCTTGAGGTGAGTAAACTTCAGATGCTTCAGACCAAACCTCAAGGAATCTATTCTCTTCAGGGAAATATCCTTACAGGGCTTTCTGTGAGAAGGTATGAATCTTTCAGCGAATGTCCTTCTTTTCAGAAAATCAAGGCTTTAGAAGACCCCAACTCATTTGAAAAGAAATACGGAGTTCATATTTTATTCAAACAGGCTCTTGATGGTTCTATCATCATAGGAGATTCTCACGAATATGCAGATGCTAAAAACGCAGATGATTTGGGATATGATCTTAATATGGAGATTGATGAATTCATGATTCATGAGGCAAAAAAAATTATTGATCTTCCCACCTATGAAATTCAGAGACGATGGTTCGGAATCTATTCTCAATGCAAAACGAAAGATATTTTTGAGCACAGCCCATCTGCCAATATTCATATTGTAACAGGGATCGGAGGAAAAGGGATGACCGGAAGCGGTGGCTTTTCCAAATTTAATATTGAAAAAATATACGCATAACATTGACATGAAAAATATAGAATTACTCGTTCTGGATATGGCCGGAACAACAATTGATGAGGATAATGTAGTTTACAAAACGCTTACTAGTGCCGTGAATGATTATGGCTACAATGTAAGCCTGGAAAAAGTATTATCCAGCTGTGCCGGAATGGAAAAACTGGAAGCCATTACCAGTCTTTTAAAGGAAATCAATGGGAACGAAGAAGATGCTCCTGCTATTTTTGAGAATTTTTCTGATCAACTGAAAGAATCTTATCAAAATCTGGATGTAAAACCTATTAACGGAGCAGAAGATTTCTTATTGAATATGAAAGCTCAAAACAAGAAAATCGTTTTGAATACAGGCTATACCTCAGAAATCGCCCATCAGCTTCTCAATAAACTCAACTGGAAAGAAAATATTCATTTTGATGCTTTGATTACTGCTGATGATGTTTCAGAAAGCCGCCCAAGCCCTGAAATGATCCAACTTGCGATGAAGAAATTCAATATTACTGAAGCAAGTAAAGTTTTAAAGGCTGGTGATTCTGTTATTGATATTGAAGAGGGAAAAAATGCAGGTTGCGGATTAACAGTAGCCGTACTTTCCGGAGCTCAAACCCAGTCAGCGCTTGAAAAAGCATCTCCGGATTATATTCTGAATACCATTTCTGAAGCTGAAGGTATTCTTTAATCCATTTTTTCAGATTATTTTTAAATACTTCTTGACACAAATGTTTTCATGGTTTTTCCATTGGAAATGTTTGTGTTTTTACCATCCCGTCAAATTTTCAATTTGACACCCGGGAATATCGTACGTTCGATTTAATATTTGTCAAAACCGGAGATTTTCGGATGCTTTTGTGAGCTTTATTTATATTCGCAAAGCCTAGAACTTAAAATAAATAGAGTCATTTTCTTTTGTGACTTTTGTGGTTAGTATTCAGCTTTTTTTGTGAACTTTTTAATTATCAATTAATTAACTTTCTGTTCATAAAAATTTACAAATAGTAAACTAATTTTACAATAGTTAAAAATAAATTACTATTTGTAAACTTTTGTAATTCTAAAACCTTATTTCCCCATGAAAACAAAACTATTCTCAATGGCTGTTGTAATGAGCTGTTTCCTTGGAGCTCAGACCAAAAAAGTCCTTTTTATTGGTATTGACGGATGCCGTGCAGATGTTATGATGTCTACCCCAACTCCTAACATCCAAAACCTTATCAGTCAGTCAATTTACTCTATTGACGGGCTTTGCGCCGCCACTACCTGGAGCGGAAACGGATGGAGCACCATGCTGACGGGTGTATGGCACACCAAACACAATGTTCAGGACAATAATTTCACCAGTCCGAACTATGTTAATTATCCGGATTTTTTAACAAGAGCAGAGACTTATAATCCAGCTCTAAGAACTATTTCTCTGGCTCATTGGTCGCCGATCAACGATAAAATCATCCAAACCGCGGATGTAAAAACCAATCTGGCAACGGATCTTGCTGTAAAAAATGCAGCTGTTACGGCTTTACAAAATGATAATCCGGATATTCTCTTCGTAGATTTCGATGATGTAGACCATGCCGGACATTCTTATGGGTTCTCATCTACTGTTTCTCAATATGTAAATTCTATTAAGACTACAGATTCTTATATCGGAGAAATTGTGACTGCTATGAAAAACAGACCTTCTTATAATAATGAAGACTGGCTGGTAGTATTGACTACAGATCACGGAGCTATTGAAAGTTCTCATGGAGGCGGAAATCTTACAGAAAGAAATATTTTTACGGTGTACTCCAATCCTGGATTTACCCCACAACAGATCAGTAAAACCATTCTGGAATCCAATAAAACATTCAATCAGCTGAATTTCCCTGCCGGAACTTATGCAAAACCAGCCAATCAGACTTCTTTTAATTTTGGAGCGAATCAGGATTTTACCATTGAATTTTGGGTGAAACCGAATGCTGCTTACTCCAGTGATCCGGTGATGATCAGTAATAAAAACTGGGTTAATGGGAAAAATAAAGGATTTGTATTCTCAGGATATTCCGGCCAGACTTTCAAGATGAATATTGGAGACGGAACGAACAGGATTGACCTTGTAGGCGGAAAAGTGGAAACGAATAAGTGGAAACATATTGCGGCAAGCTTTGACAGAGATGGTCTTGTAACCCTGTACGAAGATGGTGTTCCGGTAACTTTTGCTAAAATGAATACGATCGGAAATATTGATTCCGGTCTTCCTTTGAGCTTAAACCAGGATGGAACCAATGCTTACGGAATTAATCTGGCGGCTTCTTATAAAGATGTAAGAATCTGGAAATCGGCTCTTCCCAATGATGTCATCGTGAATTGG
The DNA here is from genome assembly GCF_002025665.1 of Chryseobacterium indologenes. GTDB lineage: Bacteria > Bacteroidota > Bacteroidia > Flavobacteriales > Weeksellaceae > Chryseobacterium > Chryseobacterium metallicongregator. The sequence continues at coordinate 5,054,807 of NZ_CP018786.1, forward strand.
GCGAACCAGGATATTACAACTTCGCATCCTTATTATTCTCAATTATTAGCCAATTGGAAATGTAATGGAACTTCAGGCAATATGGTGACAGACTCTGGTCCAAACGCCAACAATATGACTGTGACAGGATCTCCTACTTATAATGCAGGTACAGTTAATAATTTTAGGATCTATGATTATACCTCAACAACGAGAGAAACAGACCACTTCCCTACGGTACTGAACTGGCTTTGTATTCCGGTGCAGTCTTCATGGGGAATAGATGGAGTGAATAGAATTCCGGCATGTTCCAAAGAAATATTATCAGCAAAAGAGACGAAGGTAATCGCTGAAGATTTTAAAATGTATCCGAATCCTGTTTCAACATTCATTGGAATCCAGTATCAATCTGAGGATAAGGAAATTAAAGCAGAAATCACAGACAGTAAAGGATCAAATGTTTTAACAACACATCTAAAGTCTTCAAGAGGTTTTTACGATGAAAAAATCAATATCGGAAATCTTCCGGCTGGTGTGTATTTCATTAAAATCAACGGAAGCAAAAAAGCACTGACCAAGACATTCATCAAGAAATAAAACAGTAAAGCAATTAGATTTAAATTTGATATTAGAACAAGGATATTCCTATCCGAGTTCTAATATTTTTTTTTGTTTATATACTGAAAATCAACTCCATTCTGACATCTGCACGGTCGTAATCAGCATGACCGATAGGTGTATGGATAAAGCCAAGCTTTTCATACAACTTAATAGCCGGAACCAAAATAGAATTGGTAACTAAAAACACTTTTTCTGCATTTAATTCTTTCGCTTTTTCCACTAAAGCATCTCCCAGCAGATATCCTAATTTTTTTCCTTGTGCTTTAGGACTTACCGCCATCTTTGACAGCTCAAAAGTAAGAGGGTTATCCTCCGTTTTTACCAATGCGCAGGTTCCTACAACTTCTCCATCCAGCAAAGCAAAGGCTATATGTCCGCCTTTATTTAAAATTTCCTCTTCGGGATGATCCAGAAGCTTGTAATCTCCTGCTTCCATCACAAAAAACGTTTTGATCCATTCCTCATTCAAAGCTTTGAAAGCTTCTTTATACTGAGGTTCATAGGTTACAATTTTTACTTCATTCTTACTATCATTCATCGCTATAAGGTTTATTAAATTCTGTTTTTTATCATTTTTCCCAGCTTTTCCAGGTCACTTTCCACTCTGTCTGTCCATTCTAATGCATAATTTAAGCGCATACAGTTCTGATACTGATTATATTGTGAAAAGATTCTTCCCGGGGCAAAGTTTACTTTCTGACTGACAGCCAAATCATAAAGATCTTCCGTACAGATTCTCTTATCCAGTTCCAGCCAGAGCATAAAACCGCCTTTGGGTTCTGATATTTTTGTATTATCCGGAAAATATTCAATCACCGATTTCTGGATCTGAAGGTAGTTGGCATACAATTTCTTTCTGAACATTCTCAGGTGATGATCATAACGTCCATGAGCAAGGAAATCCGCAATCACATCTGAAAATAAAGAAGGTCCGCTCACCGTCTGAACCAATTTTTGGCGAATAATTTTCTCTTTAAATTTTCCCGGTGCTACCCATCCTACTCTAAATCCTGGAGCCAGCGTTTTGGAAACCGAGCCTACCCACATCACAATTCCTGCTTCATCATAAAACTTACAAGGCTTCGGTCTTCCTGCTCCGAAATAAATGTTTCCGTAGACATCATCTTCCACCAAAGGAACATTGTGTTCGGTAAGCATTTTAACCAGCTCTTTTTTGTTCTCGTCCGGCATCTGAAATCCCAACGGATTATTATAATTTACCACAAAACAACATGCAGACAGCTTGGGAAGCACTTTCTTCAGAGCATCCAGATCCACTCCTGTAATAGGATGCGTAGGAATTTCAACTGCCTTCAGTCCCAATAATTGAATGGCCTGAAGAATTCCGAAATACACAGGGCTTTCTACTGCTACTGAATCTCCTGGTTGTGTCACGGCCATTAAACAATTATAAACAGCATTCATCGCTCCGGAAGTAATGACCAGATCATCTTCTGTAATTTTCCCCTCCATAACCATGGACCACTTGGCTATTTCCCGGCGCAGCACTTCGCTTCCCTGCACAGGTTCGTAATTGGTACCGCTGTCACTTTTCCTTTTCATCACATCAATCATACATTTCTTCATTTTGGCAACCGGAAGGAGACTTTTCCCGGGAATTCCAAGGGCAAACTGTGTGACATCTGTCCCTCCGATACTCCCGAACACCTTGTCAATCAAATCCTGAGGGGTATTTTTACCTTCTGAAACCTTTATCTGTGTCACAGAAGGAAGCGCCAGTTTTCGCTGGGAGGTCTGGCTTACATAATATCCATATTTCGGGCGTGATTCTACCAGCGAACGGCTTTCGAGTTCCATATACGCTTGTTTTATGGTATTCAGACTTACATTGTATAATTTCTGGGCACTTCTCAATGAAGGCAGCCTGTCTCCAAACTGCAGGGTTTCGCTTTTAATCTGCTCTGTGACAGAATTGGCTATTTTAAGGTACAGAACATCTTTAGACATAGGATCTGGGTTTTAAGTAAATGTACAATTTTATCCTGTTTTTATTCAGGATTCAACCAACTGATCATACTGTTGATACTGCTTTTTAATTGTTCCGGATCCTTAAAATTGGGTGTATTATTATTTTTGCAATATCTTTCAGCACGGGAATAAAAATTCCTTTTTTCTGATTCCGTCATTCTGTTTTTATCATAGATTTTAAAAGATATTTCATCCTTTTCATTGATGATAAGACTGGCAAAAGCAACAGTTTCTTTTCCGTTTTTAGCCAAAAGAAAAGGAAGTCCGAAATTCTGATCTGCTTGCTTCAAATTCTGCGTTTGCAGAAAAATGTTTTTCAGCTCCAACATATCTGATACATAAGCCTCAGCATATTGAAACTGTTTCTGATGTTGAGTGATTGTGTCCATATTTTCTTCTTTAGCTAAACAAAATTATGGAGTATTTAATTTTGGATACAGATACAGAACTATACAATATTATGGATACAGGTTTTTTTATTTGGTCTTTTTACCCTCGCTGATAAAGCAGATTTCGCAGATTTTCTCTTCATACAATTGATAAGCATAGAAATAAAAAACAGGCTGCTTCTTCCGAAACAGCCTGTTTGCAACTATTTAAAGTTTCATGGTTATTGTTCTGCTTTTTTAAGGGCTTCTTTGATTCCTTCCAGTCCGTCTCCAAATTGGGCAAGCAGTGCTACAATCTGCGACATTCTATCACTCTCACCCAGTCCTTTCAGGGTTTTATTTTTAACAAAGGTTTTCTTTATCTCATTCCAGCGTTCGGTTTCTTCTTCTGAAAGAACCCCTATCAGTTCTTTCATTTTCAACATATTGGCTTCTGCTCCGGTTGTCAGCGTCTGAGATTCATTTTGATAATGATTCAGCACAATCTGAATGACTTCATTATCTTTCAGGATCGGTTGTATCTGTGCAATCAGCTTATTCATATTACGGTAAGATCCCTGCAGCTTGAATGGTGGTTCATTTCGGTAATCGTCTGACATGGCTGCGGATGCGATATATTCTTTATTCACCTTCAACACCATATTTCTCACTCTGATTGTGTTTTTCAGTACTGTTCTGAAATCTGATATTTCACTGGAGCTAAAATTTCCTTTCAGGTTATCGGCAGGATTATCTGTAATTACACAATCATAGAGTTCATATAGATTTTCCATTCCCGGATTGGTCAGCCTGGTCAGGTATTCATTAGACATTAAAGCATTTTCAATAAGACTCAGGTCAAAAAGGTCTGTTTTCGATCCGGATATTTCTCCCAGATTGTAAGTATCTGAACGGTTGGCCAACATGTCCGGGATTTTAAACTTTTCTCCACTCTCCGTGTATGGATTTCCGGCCATGACAAGGCAAAATCTCTTGGATCGTAGATCATAAGTTTTACTTTCTCCATTGTAGATTCCTTCAATCTTTCTCTGTCCGTCTGCAAGAGAGATGAATTTCTGTAAAAATTCCGGATTACAATGCTGAATATCATCAAGATAAAGCATAACATTGTCTCCCATTTCCAGAGCAAGATTCAGTTTTTCAAGCTCCTGTCTGGCCCCTGCATTTCTGGCTTCAGAAGGGTCCGTTGATACAATATCGTATCCTAAAGATGGTCCGTTAATCTTCATAAATACCAACCCCATTCTTTCTGCCATATATTCCATCAGGGTTGTTTTTCCGTATCCGGGTGGAGATACCAGAAGCAGCATTCCCATTCTGTCTGTTCTTTTATCTGAACCTGCTGTTCCCAATTGTTTCGAAAGGTTGGCTCCGATGAGAGGAAAATAGACATCATTGATCAGTTTATTTCTTACAAATGAGCTTAAAATCTGAGGTTTGAAAGTATCTAATTTCAGTGCTTTTTTCTTTTCATCTACCCAACTATATTTCAATTCCTGAAGACGTTTGTATTTCGGAACGGTAACGGTATTAAAGTGACTCAGTCGGGATACAAATTCAAAGTAGTTAAGATAATATTCCGTGTCTTTTTCAAGAGACTTCAGCTCTTTTATGGCGACTTCATAAGCAATATGTTTGATATTTTTCGGATCAAACTTTTGAGTAATGATAAATGCTGCAGCTTCCTGTATGATATTTTCATCAGCCTCCGGATCAAATGCCTGTAATGCGCTTTCGGCAATGTAATAACATGCTGAAGGATACTGATACATAACCTGTATCTGAGTAATAAACTCCAGGTCTTTTCCTTTTTCTTTCAGTTCTTTCATGAACAATTCATACAAAGCAGCAGCTTTTTCTGAGATCAGCGGGCTTTCTTTATCTTCTTTTTTAAGATATATGGCAGCATTGATATAATCCGTCTCCAGAAAAATACCATGCGCTGATGCAAAAGATTTCATTTCTTCCGAAAGTTCTCTGCTCAGATATTCAAATCCCTGTTTTACAGTGAATGATTGAGCAATAATAGCTGCTGCCTCAAACTGTTTGGTATAGTATTCTTTTCTTTCACTTTCAAGGAAAAACCAGAAAATCTGGGCTAAAGCTCTCTCCCGTGCTGTAAACCTCATCAGTCCCAGTTCATTATGGACTTGCTGAAGTTTCAAAACAATAGTTTCAGCATCTTTATCATGAATTCCTTTTACCAGTCCTTCTCCGAAATGCTCTGCTGTAAACTGCTGCACTGCCATTTCGTTTTCAATCTCTGAGGTTATTTCCTTGTGAGCTGAAAATACATTCCAGGCAAGGTATTCAAATCTTTTTACCTTGTTGTTTTCTGAAACAAATTCCTGGTTCCAGACTTCTTTGAATTCGTCTGCCGTAAAGTTCAATGGTTCATAAAAACTTGTTCCGGTAAGGTGATAATAATATTGAGCATTTCTCAGTACCAGCGTAAGATCCAGCTTCTGCTGATTGACTGCAAATTTATAATCCCCCAATGCAATGACGCTTTCTCCGTCTGCATAGATCTCTTTCTTATCTTTCAGTTTCCTTACGGTTTCCTGTTGCAATGTTTTTAGCAGAGTCTGAATCTCTTCCGATTTTGCTGAATCTTCCCATTCTGCAAGTTGTCTGGAGAGATCTCTCAATTTTTCAACCATCAGATCTGCAGCAAAATAGCCATTAATCTCATTTTCTGAGTCAAAAGATTCTGCTTTGGTCTGTACCGATTTCAGGATTCTCTGCGCAGCATCAAAAAGATTCTGAGTTCTTTTATTTCTTGCTTCGGTAAGCTGTACCCTTTTATTCTGGAAATGTCCGTAAACCTCTTCTCTTTTGGTTCCTATCTGCTGAATAAACTCTTCGAAATCAATAAATTTCGTTTCCATTTCTTCCAACTGAATAGAGAGTTTGGTCAGATATTCATCACATTTCTCAGGAGTTTGTGAAAGTTCCAGAAAATTAATCACAGACTGGTCAAATAGGGTAATCTGAGCCTGAAAATCTGAAGCCAGTTCTTTTCCTGAAATTTCTCTTTTTCTTTTGCTGAGCTCAAGCCTTTCCTGATTCAGTCTTGCAAAGATTAAAGAGATGTTTTCAATAATCTGGGTAGACTGGGAGGTGTCTTCAATTTTAAGGTTATTGACAATATCCACCAACAATTCCAGTTGTCCTGAAAGAGTATTGATATTTTCTTCAATTGTTTTGGCATCGATAGCTTTCTGGAGTCCAATAATATCTTCGGAAATCTGCTGTGCTCTTTCTTCGTATGGCAATAATGCCCCTTCCTGAAGCAGAAATTCCACACAGGCATTTGAAAGTTCTGTATAACGACCTGCAAGAGATTTTTCCAATCTATCCAGCAAAGCTGTGTCTGCATATTTAAGCTCTCTTGCTCCTGTCACTTCTCCTCTTAATGTTCTGATCTGAGAAAGAGCATCAATATATTCTGTAAGCTGAGAATAGTGAAGCCTTTTGGTATCATCAAGAATTTTATCACAGGATAATTTTATTTTTTCTAAAGTTTCCTCTGTATTCTTCCTTTGTTCTACTACTTTTTCGTACTCATTGATGGCCGAATGCGCAATCGCTCTGATCTCTTTTAATGGCATATCCAGCTTCTGAACTTCTTCTTCCCCAAGAAAATAGTAAGTATCAAGAATAAAGGTTGAGAGCTTTACAATATCATCATACAAACCACTGTAAGAATCTTTTTTATTCAGAAGGGTTATCAGCTCCTGACTCTCAGCCATTACTCTTACAATATCCTTATTTCCTATTTTGTAAAGTAAACTGTCTGCTTTTTCCATATTGGGCAACAATTCTTTGGAAAAAGGAGTCTGCCAGATCTGAGACAGATGATGTTTTGTGGTTTCGATGCTTTCTCTGAGATAAATGAGTTTCCCGTCATTAAGAAATGTAAAACCGCTGCATCGTATCGGGGTTTCTATAGTCTGAGTGATGATATTATAGGAGATCAGCTGATAATTGTTGGTCTTATCATCGTAGAAAACGTATAAAAAATTCTCTCCGTTGGGTTCTGCAATAGTTTTCAGGTAATAAAGCCTGTTCTGATCCTGAGAAATCACTTTTAATCCTCCGGTCTGAAGAGCATATCCGTTTGAAAATAATACACCTTGATTTTCGGGAAGCAAAAGTCCTGAATATTTAAGGGCATCTGCCCTGGAAACGGTTTTTTCTTTGTGATTATAAATGAAATAGCGTTCCGTTTCCTGGTAAGGCTTTATTTTAAACAAAACAAGATTATCCAGATCACAGAAATGAATCTCTGCATCATCCAGATTCTGATCTTTATGAATTACATCTTCAGAGTAAATTCCTTTTCCACTATCTGTATTGTCTTCTACTTTGATGGTGATATCTCCACCGATGCTTTCTACAAAAACTTTATCTGCTAAAGAAATATGAGGATGTTTTCCCGACCTTTGCATATCTCTGGTTGCCTTTGTCCATACAAAGCCATGCTGCTGAGGATATGAGGTTTCGGAGGCACTTCTTGAGTCTACATAGACCAGTTGATTCTCTTTGATCAACCATTTAAAAGCTTTGATATCTGTGGTACTTTCTGACAGCTGAAAAACCATATAAAGATAGTTTTCCGTGAAGGTAAATCTGGCAAAGAAAGTATTTCTGTAATATTTGTAAAGATTTCTGAACTCATCGATGAAAACGTCATCATTGATGAGGGTCTGATCCTGAGGTTCAAACCGGTCATTATTGATTTTATATATTGAAAAAACGTCCGAAATATTGATTTCCGTCTGAAGTCCCAGGTGTGCATTAGATCCAAAAATCAGAAGATCACCCAGTGAATAGATATCTTTGGCAATACAGCTGTGATCCGTCGAAATTCTTTCATTGGCAATGAGAGAGAAATCTACTCCGCCAAATATATTTTTACGGCTTTCATTAAGCTGCTGAAGTCTCTGAACTAAGTCATTCTTCTGCTCATTTAAACGGTTCTGAATAATTTCGTAAGTTCCGGAATTAAGTTGTTCTGACATCGTTTTTATTTAGGTTGTCATGACTGCTGTAGAACAGCTGGTCTTTGTATAACTTGTGGTACTTTGAAAATTTTTTTGATATAAACCTTATAGGCTTTGGAAACCTATAAGGTTTGAAGCTTAGAGTTTCTTAAAGCATCTAAAGCATTCCTGCATTAAACATGGTTGTTATTCACCGGTTTGTGCTCCACTCCCAGGTGTTTAGCCATGTCAAGTGCTCTTTCCAGAATTCCTTTTTCCTGTTGATTGGCAACGCCGTTCAGTTTAAAGATCAGGGAAGCAATGCTCATATTTTTGATGTCGTCAGAAGAGATTTTATATTTATCCACCATTCCCATCACTTTTCCAATGATATTTTCTCCGTCACCCAGAAGGTTTTCTTTTACAATCTGTGCGTTTTCACTGTGGCTGATGAATTTATCTAATCCTTTTCCAGCAGAAACTTGTCTGATAACGTTATCGAAGAATGTATTATCACCTCCTACGATATCAATTTTTGCAGATTTGAAGGCTTCTGCGAGTACCATAGACTGTGCTTCTGCAATATCTTTCTGAATAGCAATCTGAGCCAATTCAACATCTTTTTCTTTGGCAAGCTGAAGACGGAATTCTTCGTGATCTTTTCCGGCATCATTCAGTTTCTTCATCGCTTCTGCTTTCTCTGTAATTCCTGCTGCTTCTGCCAATGCTTTTTCTTTGATAACTTCTGCCTGAGCAATTCCTTCTTTTTTGTTAGCATCTGCTTTTTTCTCAATCACTGTAGCTTCTGCAACCCCTTGTCTTTCCGCAGCATCTGCTTTCGCATGCATTACCTGAGCTTCTGATAATCCTACTGTTGCTTCTTCTTTTGCTTTTGCATCTGCAATAATTTTACGCGCTTCAGCTTCTTTTTCTGCAGCATCTCTTTTCGCCTGTGCTTCAATTACATATTTCTGAGCATCTTTTTCAGCCGCTAATCTGCGGGATTCTGCAGCTCTTGTTTCTTCAATGAGTTTTTTCTCTGCTTCCTGAGTGGCAACAGTAATTTCTACCTGCTTATTTCTTTCTGCCGTTTTGAAAGCTTCAAGATCTTTGATTCCCTGCTGCTCTTCCACTACGGTTTTTTCCATGGTTAAACGCTCGCGGATCGCATCCTGAATACTTTTCTTCTCCAGTTCTATTGCTTTCTCCTTTTCAATCTGAGCCAGGGAAACTATTCTTTCTCTTTCTGTTGCTTCAAGGGCTTTATCTTTTAATACTCTTTCGGTTTCTACCAAATCTGCACGTTCTTTATTTTTAGCAGCAATAACCACCTGACGAAGTTTATTTTCTTCTGCAATCTGTAATTTTTCTTCTGTAGCAATACGCACTGTTTCATATCTCAGACGTTCTTCTTCTTCTACTTTCAGAATTTCTGCATTTTCACGCGCTTTGATATTGGCTACTTCTCTTTTTTGAGATTCTTCTTTTTCTGCCAGCTGTTTTTCAAGTTCCAGAATGGCTTCTCTGGCTTCTACATTTTGTTTTGTAATGGTTTTTTCTTCATCACGACGAACCTGATTGGCTTTAATATTTTGGGTAGCTGTAAGTTCGGTGATCTTTTTAATCCCTTCAGAATCAAGGATATTGTCTTTATCCAGTTTATCAATAGAAGTCTGTTCAAGGTAGTCTATTGCACAGTCATCCAGCACATATCCGTTAAGGTCTGTTCCGATGATATCAAGAATTTCCTGACGGAATTCGCTTCTTGCTTCATATAGTTCTGTAAAATCAAATTTCTTTCCTACTGTTTTAAGAGCTTCTGAAAATTTAGCTTCAAACAATTCTCTTAGTGTCTGGGCATCTGAAGCACGCTGGCAACCAATGGTTTGACCTACATTCACAATATCATCTACTGATTTATTGACACGGATAAAAAATGCTACCTGAATATCTGCTCTCATATTGTCTTTACAGATTAATCCTGCTCTTCCTTCTCTTGAAATCTCCAGTTTTTTTACGGAGATATCCATAGATTCCATACGATGGATAATGGGAATGACAATACCGGCATTAAAGAAGACTTTTGTACCTCCATAACCAGTTCTTAAAATAACGATTCCCTGAACAGTTTTTTTATACATCGATAAAATCCAGAAAATCAATCCGATTGTTGCTACGACGGCAACAATAATTCCAGCAATTAAAGGTAAGTTCATAGTTTTATAAGTTTATAGTTTATATAGATGTGTTTTTTTGTTTTATAAGAATTGGAAGATGATATCCAGGATATAATTCAGCAAGATCAAAAAAATAGTTAGCATGGTTATTAGTTTTTTATTTTAATATCTTATTGATTTCTGTACATAGTAAATCCTTTTTTCGGGGTCCTCATCTACAATCATAACTCGGGTTCCATGTTCAAGTTTACTTCCGTCATTGCTTCTCACCATCAGCGTCATAGGATCGCTTCCGATGAAGACCTCCATCATTCCTATTTTATCATCCTGAATGCTTGACTTTAAGCGTCCTTCTCTCCCTAAAAAGGCATAGGACAATTCTCCTTTATGATTGATCTCTTTAAAAAAGGGATTCAGGGGTTTTAGAATTATTTTGGTTAATAGCATTCCTCCAATCATCATTGGAAAGAGACTCAGTATTCCTGCCCATGTGGGAAGTGGAATGAAATAATTCAGATAAAATGAGCCCAGCCAGGTAATCAGCAATGAAAGTGTTAGAAAGTATGTTACCGGAACGATATCCAGATTCAGAAACTTCAGGAAATGCATCCATGCCGAAGGATCATGATCAGGTGCGTGAAGATGGCCATCCGGAACGTCTATATCTGCATCTGCATCCAGATCGGAATGAATTCCTACATCGATATCCAACCCTGTAAGAATGGTAAAAAGCCAATAGACCACTGAAAGCCCAAGAAGGACGGACAGCACCGTATTCACCGGAGAAAATGCTACATTTAAAAATTCCTGAAAGGTCATATATTAGCCTTTTTTAAGGGTTTCTTTTAATCTGTTTAAAGCTTCTTCAGCTTTTGTATCATTACTGTTTACCATGGCATCTATCTCTTCATCAATGCTTTTTCCTGATTTTGAAAGATCAGAATAAGCTTCCGCAAGGGCTTCCTGCTGTACAACACGATCCTTCAGTTTTTCCAGCATGCTTACCGCACTTCCGGTGTCCATCTGGGTCATCTTCTGATTGATATCTTTTGTGGCTTCACTCACCTGAACTCTTGCTTTCAGGGTTTTCAATTCATTTTCCCATTTGGCAATACCTGATTTCAGATGGTTAATATTACCCTGTAACTTTTCGCAGTCATCATACAGTTTCTCATGCTCTTTCTGAAGAGCTGTTGCATTTTCCAAAGAAGAGGTCTGTTTTTTCAGTGCTTCTTTAGCCAGACGATCTGCTTCTAGAGCTTCCACTTCTCCTTTTTCTGCTTTCTGAACAATGACTATGGCTTTATTATAGTAATCATTGGCGGTCTGCTGTTCTGTTTCTGCTTCATTCTTTTTACGTATGGCAAGCGCTTTCAACTGAGCAAGTGCTTCTATACTTTTCCCAAGCTGTTCTTTCATTTCACGGATTCCCTGTTCCGTTAAATTGATTGGGTCTTCAAAGCTGTCGATCACAGAATGGATCTCTGCTTTTCCTATCGTTAACAATCTTTTAAAAATGTTCATTTTAAATATCTTTTGTGAATTACTTACTCATTTCAAGCATTTCTGTTGTAAATTCCCCCACAAGGATTCCTAAAGAGTTGATGGAAGCCATCACTTCGTTTTGTGCCATATTATCGGTTGGGAGTGTATCTCTGAAAATCACCCTCCTTCCGGTTCCGTCCAGTACAAATGCTCCGTGAACGATGTCTCTGTTTTTCTGAAGGAGTCTCAAAAATATTTTTTCGGATGGGTTTTTGATTTCAAAAAGAAACTGCTCCATGATCAGAATAGAATCTGATATTATAAGGATCATGTTTTTTATCCCGTTGGATTCTTTTTCGATGATTAAGATTCTCTGAGCCTCATCTTCCAACGTGATGGTAAACTCATAATCTAACAACCACTCTTTGACCGTTCTGAATATTTGATTTCTCATGATGGCTGGTTTAGTGTTTTATTTTTCGTCTACACAAATATAAAATAAAAATTCCAAAATGCAAATATTATTAGCAATTATTTATTTCAGATTCTCTATCTTTGCAAAAAAGATTAGACAAGATGAGCTTCTTTGGAACTAATATTAAAAAAATAAGACAGGTTAAAGGACTGAGCCAAAAGGCTTTTGCCGATTTATTTGATTTAAACAGAGGAGTGATAAGCTCTTATGAAGAAGGGCGCGCAGAACCTAAGATAGAAACTATATTAAAGGTCGCTAATCATTTTAACCTTAATCTTGATAAATTACTCACCGAAACCTTACAGGTAAACCAATTAGTAAGTGTTTCAGACATTGATCAGCTCATGCTTTTCCCGGAATTAGCTATTCAAAATAGTAAAGAAGCACAGATCGCAACAGAAAAAACCAGCCCAAACGAATCTATTGTGCAAAAAATATTAGCATCTGTTGATCTGATTTATGAATTTACCTCTGAAAAAGCATTACTACCACAATATCAATATGGCGATATTTTATTTTTGAACAAAGCAGATCAGAAAACAGAATCTGTCAATAGCCTTCTCATTTATCAGGATGGAAATCTTTCATATGACATTGATAAGCAAACAATAAACAAACCTCATCCTGGCTATTATAAAATTGTAGGATACGTTTCTATGGGTGAGAAAAATATTTTCACCAGCATTTTTGAAAGACTGGAAAACCTTGAAAAGAAAGCCGGGAGCAGATAAAATAAACAAGTGCATGGCCAGATTATTCTTGTAAAAATTAAAATTATTCCTTTATTCTTTTTATTGTAAAAAACGCAAAAACTAAACTTTTGTGTAGTAGTAATTCTCTCCCATACCTATATTTTTGTTCTTAAAATATAAATAATGGAAGAGCAATACTCCCGAAACAGGCTATATGTAAAAGAAGAGGAGCAGAAGACTATCAAAGATTTTTCTATTTTACTAGCCGGATGCGGTATTGGAAGTAATATAGCAGAATGTGCCTTACGTTTTGGTTTTGAGAACATTACACTTGTGGATGGCGACACCATTGAATTGTCTAATCTGAACAGGCAGAATTATACCTACCAGGATATTTCTTCTTATAAAGCAGAAACTTTATATCATCGGTTGAAAAGCATTAATCCAAATGCCAATATCCGCTTCCACAGTGAGTTTATTACTAAAGACAATGCTGAGAAAATCATTGGAAACCATAATATAGCTATCAATGCCCTTGACTTTTCAACAGAAATCCCAATTATTTTCGATAAGATGTGTCAGGAGAAGAACATCCCTGTTCTGCATCCTTATAATCTGGGCTGGGGAGCGTTGGTTATGGTAATCAGCGAAAGTATGGGATTAGAATCTTTGCAGAAAGATGATGAAACTTTTAATGAACTAAATGTTGTTCAGTACGTTTCCAGCCACATGAGATATTGGGGAAACCCTCAGCAATGGCTTGAAGATGTTGTAGAAAGTTACATTAAAGAAAACAAACAACTTCCTCCGCCGCAATTATCAATCGCTTCATTTCTTGCAGCAGCAAGTTGTGTAAAAATAGCGTTCAATATTGCAACAAATCAACCTGTAAAAAAATTCCCTGAATTTTATTTAACGACTGTCAATTAACTAATTAGCAGCTATACGCAACCTTTTCATTATACTTTATCATTAGCATATGGCCTCCTCTTTTGGAGGCTATATCGATAAGATCGGTTTCACAAAGGGCTTCAATCCTTACTATCTGATCTTGTATTGATTGTATACTCCCTAACTCTTCGTCAAACCCTGCAATGGTTTCAATAGCATTTTTGATAATCTTAGTAAGGTCTTGAAAGCGATCTCCGGAAATATCAATCCGATCTATATAATTTTCCAGTCTGCTTCCTTCCCTGTATTGAGGATAGTTTTCCAGTCCCATGAATGCAAGCATCCATTCTTTATTATAATTTCCTAAAGTTTTGGCTATCCCAATATAATCAGCAATAAGTTCATCATGAAGGTTATTAGAAGCACAGCCATACCTTTGTAAGGTGTACAAATGAGTACATTCATGCTCAAGTCTTATGGAATAGGAATATGCTTTCCATTCATCTTCTGAAAGCCCCAGATGAGTTGCCTGAATATTACTGTAAGGTTTTGTGCTTACTACTATTATTTTGTCTTTATAAAGCTCCGGAATGGGTAGAATATTTTTGGAAAACTCATTATTCCAGTTGTTTGACGGACGATTTTCTATCCATTCTTTTTTTAAAGCATGAATTCTCTCCCAGTTATTGATTCCGTTTGCAAGAAATGCTCCCATAGAGGAAGGAATTGGCTTTGGATTATTCTTGTAAAGAAGGCTTTGGGCAATGACAACAAAATCCTGACTGTCGTTTATCGAAATCACCGGAATAGTCCCTGAAATGTCCTTGTGTAGTTGAATTGATATTCCTTCAGCATGATTCAAAAATAAATGTGCTTGTAAATTTTTAAAAGAATCTTTTCCTTTCAAAACAGCATTGATATAATCTTCTGTTTTATTTATTTCTGTCTCTATCGGGAAGTATAATTGAGGATAAAAGTCTTTTAAGATCTGAAAATGGGACTCATCTGTTTTTTGAAGGTAATATTTCCAGAATTCCACACAGGCATTTTCTTCAGAAGCTACTGTTTTCAATCTCTCTGAAGAAAATTTGTTCTGCAGATAGGTCTCAAGTTTTTCTATATTTCTAAGTACGGACATCTATTCTATTTGTACATTAAGCAATCTGTCTTTTTGCCAATTGAGAGAAAAGTCCTTCAAGCTCCATCAGTTCATCATAAGTTCCTGTTTCAACAATCGTTCCTTTATCCATCACATAAATACGATCTGCATTTTTAATAGTGCTTAGTCTGTGCGCGATGATAATACGGGTTGCCTGAAGTTTATCAAGGCTTTCTGAGACAATATTCTGGGTTCTGTTATCCAGTGCACTGGTAGCTTCATCCATAAATAACAACCTTGGTTTATGAACAATTGCTCTCGCAATCATAAGACGCTGTCTTTGTCCTCCTGAGAAGGTTCCTGCTCCTTCACTTACAACTGTATGCATTTCCATAGGCATTTTTTTGATGTCTTCTTCCATTCCGGCCATTCGTGCTGCTTCCCATGCATCATCTAATGTCAATTCTGAATTTCCGACAATGTTTTGATAGATACTTCCTGACATCAAAGATCCATTTTGCAGTACGACTCCGATTTGTCTTCTAACCAATTCTTTATTCATTGAATCAAAAGAATCACCATCAAAATAAATAGATCCCAGTTCAGGATACTCAAATCCTAAAAGCAATCTCATAATGGTAGATTTTCCTGAGCCTGAAGCACCTACAAAGGCAACCATTTCTCCTGGTTTAATTTTAAAAGTGACATTATTCAAGACCAGAGGCTGATCTTGATTATATCTGAAGGAAACGGAATTCATTTCTATATCCCCGGCTAGTTCACCCGGATCCACGCTTTGTTCTGCAGATTCTGTCTCCTCTTCCAAAATAGGTTTTACTCTTTCATACAGAGTGACCACATTGAGAGATGTTATTAAAGCCATGCTCAGCTTTAGACTATCATTCAGAAATTGATTAAATGCTGTAATGAATGCCATAAATGCCCCAACTGTTAACATTGCCGTTGCGGTATCAGAATTAAGTACTGTATAATACAGGAAAGAGAAAAAGAAAATACTTGTAAGAAGCGGATAGGAGGCATTAAATGTCTCCACAAAGTTCTGATAACTTCCTGAAACAAATCCTAATTTTTTTAGCTTTGAAAACTTATCTGCCCAAAGAGCGAAAACCCTTTTTTCTCCACCTGTTATTCTAATTTTAGAAATACCTGATAAAAACTCAAACAGAAACCCTTGTATTTCTCCCTGATATTTGGAAACTTCTCTATCATATTTCAATTTCAAGCAACCAATAGTAATCATAAAAATAACTGCAATAAGGCCTAGTATTACACCTATCAAAGCTAGTTTTGAATCATAATAAAAGAGAAGTGCGAGATTCACAAAAGAAAATGCTCCACTCAATACCGCTGTCATCAGCGTGCTTGAAACAATCTGACGTATAGCATTAATACTTAAAACTCTGTTTGTAAGATCTCCTGCACTAAAATTTTTATAAAAAGTAACAGGCAATCTTAGCATATGATCCATAACGCCTGCCTGTAAATTAATACTGGATTTGGTTTCCAGTCTTTGCTGCAGAACACCTTTCGCAAGATTTAATCCTGCTGTTACCAGAGCCATCATAATCATAATGGAAAAGATCTCAATATGGAGAGACCTGTCTGCTGTAGGAATTACATCATCATACATTATTCCAGATAAGATGGGTACTAATAACCCCATCATACTTCCTGCTAAGGCGGCAAAAATCAATAATTTTGCATCTTTTCTTACTCCTTTTGTAGCAAAACGGGCTACTTTCCTTATAGAATTCATTTTTCCGTCAAATCCAGAGAAGAACATATAACCAATTGGCTCTAATGTTTCTGCAATCTCATTATTAACGGTTGATTCTATACCAGTAGATAAATTTTTTATAATATAGCTATTGGATGTTGCCTGTAATAAAGCTACAGGTGTTTTGTCTTTTTTTGTAAATGCTAAGAGATGTCCGTTTTCATCTTTCCACCAGACTCCCCTCAGTATAATTTTTCTTATTCTTATTTTAGAACTTTTGGCTATGGCATATAATTGATTCGTAACACTATTTTCATAGGATTCTATATGCCTGGGCTCGTCCATTTTAAATCCGGACTGCTCTCCTATTAAGCGGCAGGTAGAAAAAAGAATATTTTTTTTATTAAATAGGGTTGAGTTTTGGATATGAACATGCTCCTCATTACCCGCTACAATAGACCTTATTTTCTGTAATGTAGCCCTGATTCCCTCTTCTTCTATTAAAAGTTTCTCCTGAAAATGTTTACTTTCTTCCTGTTTCTGGGTCTCTATAATCGTATTAAGCTGGTTATAAAAATGTTCTTCCAGCTTTGTTAATGAAAGCAAAAAGTAAATTTCATCCTGAAGGACTTCTCTTGTACTTAATACCTTCACTTCAGTTCCATCAGTTAGCGACCTGATCCACAACTTATTAGATACCGGAGTGAGAAACCCAGGAAGTTTATCATAGCTAATATTTGTACTTTCCGCATATATGTTGACCTCTCCCTTTAAAATATGTATCCAATTGATTCCACTTGACGGGAAGGCGATACTATTTTTCTCTAATTGTGTTATTTTATAATCATCTAATGCCTTGTAAACTCTGGGACTATTGCTATTGCATACGATAGAGGTTGTCTTTGAAATCCACTTATTCATCATATTCTTTAAAAAGAAATGATCCATCTCCAGAAGGTTGCTCTTATCAATAGGCAGTAGCTTGGCTTCATTTGAAAAAGCAATAAGCCTTGTGTTATTTCCAGCATTGTTTTCTGTTAATAAGCTGAATATGATTTCTCCTTTCTGCACTGTATAAAAGTGCTTTAACGGGATAAGATAATTGCCTTCTTCATCAACTTTAGTATAGAATACATTTACCTCACCTGAAAGTACCATCCAAAATTTGTTGATATCATTTAGGGTAAAAGGATTTTCAACATTTATATATATCTTTTCTTTTACGGGCATGGTATTAGATTTTATTTCGTTTCGATTAATTTGGAGTAAGCTCCATTTTTTTTCATCAATTCATGGTGTGTTCCTCTTTCTACTATTTTTCCATATTCCATTACGATAATCTCATCACAATCAATAATTGTACTCAGCCTATGCGCTACAATCAGACAGGTACAACCTCTTTTTTTTATATTATCCATAACGATCTTTTCTGCAGTTGGGTCTAATGCGCTGGTAGCCTCATCCATTACCAGAATTGAGGGGTTTGTAGCTAAAGCTCTTGCAATTTCTAACCGTTGTCGCTGTCCTCCGCTAAAATTGGATCCACCTTCTAAAACAGAGCTGTCATAAGCATCATTTCGGGATGCAATTACGTCATGAATAGCAGCATCTCTGGCAGATTGAATAATACTTTTATCAGAAATAGTGGTATCCCAAAAAGAAATATTTTCTTTGATAGTTCCGTTGAATATCAGGACGTCCTGATCTATTACGGCTAATGATTCTGTAATAATATTTCTTGGTATTTCTTCTCTGTTTTTTCCATCAAGTAAAATTTCGCCGGTCCAGGGTTTGTGTAATCCGGAGGCTATTTTAGCGACGGTTGATTTTCCACTTCCTGATCCTCCCACCAGGGCCACTCTGTTTCCGGGCTTTAACTTTAAGTTGAAATTTTCTATAAGAGCGGGTAATGTTGTATTATAACCGAAGGTAACATTCTTCATTTCAAAATAGCCTACCAGTTTATTGTCCATTTCAGCTTTAACTATAGGTGTTCCATCTTGAAATTCCTTAAATTGATCATCCACTTCATAATTGATAACATCGTCTATTCTGTTCATATCACTTTCTGTTTCATGTAACATCGCTCCTACAGAAATCAGTTGATTAACAGGTGATATAAAATTGCCCATCAAATAGGTGAAAGCTACCAGTGCACCAAGAGTCATCTCGCCATCCATAATTCTTAATGCTCCTACTCCTAAAATGAATGTAGTGGTAAGAGAGGTAACAAGAGGAGGAATTGCATTAAGCCTGATCGTAAGCCATCCAAGTTCTTGCTGTGCGTTCGTTACCTTTGCAAGATATCCTACCCAATTGGTAAAAAAATCATTTTCTCTTCCTGATGCTTTCAGGGTTTCAATCATACTGATTCCAGATGTTGTCGTTCCCAGAAGCTTACCATTTTCATTACTCAGACGTCTGTTGCCATCTTTTCTTGCGGTAGAGACATATCTTAAGACCATTACATTGATACCTGCCATAAATATCCCTATCAAGGTCAAAGGAATATCATAGGAAAACATCAAAAAGGCATAAAAAACGACTACAATTATATTAAGTGCGGCGTTGGCAAGATCTCCACTTAATAATTTGGCTACTTTATCATTAAGAGAAACTCTATTTCCAATTTCTCCGCTGTAACGTTGGGTAAAAAAGACGATTGGTAAATGAAATACATGCCACAAAAATTTGCTGGAAGTAGTAAGGGCGAGCTTTGTTTCTAATTTCAATAGATAATATTGCTGGATATATACCAATACCGAGTTAACTATTAAAACGGCTCCCATTATAAGAAGTAATGGCATTACAAATCCTGAATATCCATTGATCAGATATTTATCTATAAATATTTTGATAAAGGATGGGATCACCAGCCCGGGAATAACTAAGAATAAACTGGCTAATATAAGATAGATAATACTCAGCTTAGAATTAGATATTCTGGCTGCTAAAGAAGACATTAACCCTCTTTTTTCGTTTCCTTTTTCAAATTTATCACCTGGATTAAAGGTAAGCACTACCCCTGTATAAGCTTCATCAAACTCATCATGAGTCACCTGATATCTTCCTTGTGCAGGATCACTTAAATATACTTTTTTCTTTGTAAATCCTTCTAAAACCAAAAAGTGGTTAAAATTCCAAAAGATAATAGAAGGCGTTTGAATTTGCATAAGTTTTTCGATGGATTTCGAATATCCTTTTGCTTCCAGCCCAAATTCTTTGGCGGCTTTTATAATATTGGTAGCCTTTAATCCGTCTCTGGATACTCCGCAGGCAATTCTTAATTTTTCCAGCGGCACAAATTTTCCATGATGTCCTAAAATAATACTTAATGCCGCAGCTCCGCACTCTACACTTTCCATCTGCAAAACTGTAGGAACTTTTACAGGCCTCGCCAGCTTTCCTATCACAAAATTTGTATTCTTTTCCATCCGTAAAACTCAATTATTAGTATAGATCAAAAAATTTCTTAAATGCAGGAACTACAATGGTAGCAGGAGGTTCTTGTTTTATTGTGATTTTCCCGTTACATGACGTTCCTTCCTTTATTGAAATATTGGGACCCTTGGCAGAGGTCCATTTGAAACCGCTATAAGATTTAGGATCTTTCTCAAATTCTACATGCACTTCAAACAGAGGGCCTGAGGATAATAACCCTTTAGCCAGCTGATCGTTTTTTACTGAAGTCATCATTCCTCGTTCAGTAATAGGAAAATCAGAAACATAGGTAACTTTTCCTTCCATAAACCCATATTCCTGAGGTTGTACAGTAGACGGGACAACAAGAGCTTCCATCCCTTTCCTAATTTTTTTTCCATCCTGAGAAGGGATATACAAAACTCCTTTGAGTACGGCAAAGTTTTCTGTCCCTTTATTTTTTAATTTAAATAATGGTGTTCCTGCTCCTACAACTCCTCCGGCATCCGTTAAAACTTCTACAACTTCTCCATCATAAGGGCTTTTAATTTTATTCTGAGTTTCATATCTTTCTGATAAAAACTGAAGATTTCTTTCTGCTTCTGAAATACGCTGATTTTGCAACGTAATTTTTTGTTGTAAATCAAAACCCAGGTTATGCTGTTGGCTTGATGCTTCCGCCATTTGTCCTTTTAATCTTTCTATTGTGTTTTTTGAGGCATCTATCTGTTGTTTCGTTCCTGCTACCTGAGACTTTATAATGAGTCCTTTATTCAGTAGATTATTCTCTGATTCGAGTTGGCTGTAAAGGAATGCCAGCTTTTTCTTTTCAGCTTCTATTTCTCCCTGAATACTGACCCTGTTCTGGTTAATTAATTTTCCTTCAAGCTGATTTCCTTGACTGCCATAGGCCATTAGTTTTCCCATCTCAAATTTTCTATCTGAGAGTACAGCCTTTGCATCTTCGATTTGCTGATAAAGTTCGGGCTGTTGAATAGTAGCAATAATATCTCCTTTTTTCACATCATCTCCAATAGAGACATGAAGCTTAACAAGCTGACCTTGAGAGGTAGCAACTACTTCATGTACTTCTCCTCCAAGTACCACTCCTGTAGCATTCAATTTTGTTTTTACCGTACCCATTACTGACCAGCAAATTCCTGTTACCAATGCAATAAAAACCGTAAAAAGGGCAATCCAAGCTTTGGGCCCCGTAACTTTTATGAGCTGATCTAATTTCTCCGGAGTAGACAGTTTTTCTAATGCTGACTTTCTAAAAAACCCTGCTGACATAATTTTAATATTTAATAATTAGAGATGTTTGGTATCGTGTAAAAAACATTCTGATTTAAAGTAAATCCTTTATCTCCCTGAGATATTAATGTTCCTGTTTCATGTCTCAGATTAATAATGGCATTGGCAAATTGCTGGTATGCCTGAAGGTATTCCAATTCTGAGGATGTAAGCCTTTCCTGAAATAAGATTACATTAAGAATAGTTGTTAGCCCCGCTTGTAATTTTACCTGTTCGTTATTAAAAGCATCTTTGTATGAATTAAGAGCTTCTTTTGCTTTTTCTAAAACAACAACACTATTATCCAGAGTATTGATGGCATTACTGATATTCAGCTCTATGTTCCTTTGTAGATTATCATTTGAGATTTTCTGATCATTTAAGGCAACGAGGCTTTTGGCATAGTTTCCTTTCGCAAGATTATTATTAACAGGGAAAGTAAATGTCAGCTTAGCACCTGCGCCTAAATTCCTTCCTTCATTATTAGTAAATGAAGAAAATGTTTTGTCTATTCCATTTCCTGCAATGGCACTTCCATAGAAAACAAAACCAGTAAGATCTAATTGAGGTTTTGTATTGTTTTCTGCAAGTTTATACTGCATTTCCAAGGCATCAGAAATTTTTTCAACCGCTTTCAGATCACCTCTTTTTTCTTTAGCTATTTTAATCAGAGTATTTCTATCAAGTCCTTCTCTGTATTGAGATTCAGTAATAGCTGGAAACTCATTGGAAGGAGTATCCAATTGGAGGCTTTCTTCATTACTTAGTCCTATTACTCTTCCCAGATTTATTCTTGCTGTATACAAATTTTGTTCTGCAAGAGCTGTCAGTTTTTCCTGATTAGAGAGGTCTGCATTAACCTGGGCCAAATCTCCGGCCGGTTTTTTATCTGCTTTTATAAGCTCTCTTGTAACTTCCATTACATTTCTTACCCGGCTTTCATTTTCTTTATAAATTTCTAAACTTCTATAAGCCAGATAATAATTCCAGTATGCTTTACCTATTTGCAGAATGGTATATGAATTATTAAACTCATTATTGCTTTTAGTATTTTCTATATAAAGCTGAGAGACTCTTTCTGATAAAGTAGTAACCTCTCTTCCCCTTCCTCTTAATAAAGGTTGTGTCAATGAAAAATTGACAGATCCCAGATGATTTCCCCAGAAAGGCCCAACAAGTTGGTTAAAGCTGTCATAAGGAAAGTTATTATTATTAAAACCATATTTAAGACTTATGTCTGTTATTTGTCCTGTTCTTAATTTTTTACGTACTCCGGCTGAAAAGTCCAGGGTGTTTGTCTTCAAAAATTTATCTATATATTGATTTCTTGTATCAGCATCGAAAAGCGTGTACCGGTTATGTTTCACAGAAAGTTCAGAAAATAAATTGATATCAAATGCACTTCTCTGGATCTGAAAATCACCCTCAGCATCCTGGATTGTATAACCACTTCTTACGATGTCCGGGTTTTTTTCAAATGCGATATTCGAAATTGTTACCAAATCGCTACTTATCTTTGACTGTCCATAGAAATTAGTGATACCGATCCCTGTAAAAAATAAATAGATAAATTTATAAAGTCTCATTTTACCAATGAATATTTCCGGGATTAAACTTCTGAAAATCTGTGAAGTATCTGTCCAAAGCGAGCTCCTGCATTGGCAACACCATCCAATACATTCATATCTATAAGATCTTCTTCCTCAGGATTTCCATATCCTAGCTGGTCTGTTGTTTTACGTAATCTGTTTGAAAGAAATAATGCCAGAGCATAATAGAAATTGGATCTGAATTCAGGGTTTTCTGCCATTCTGGAACTTATTGTATCACGAGAAATCTGATAGATTACTGATGGTCTGGTTACAACTACAGAAACTGATGGCGGCCTTGATTCCAGGAAAGACATTTCTCCTACAATTTCTCCTGCTTCTAGTGTTGCAATACTGTCTCCATTGCTATTATCTGCATATATGGATAATTGCCCAGATAAAACAATAAATAAACTATCTATTGATTCACCTTTATTTATCAGCGTATATCCAATGGGTAGTTCTAATTTACTTCCATTATGAATCATCCATTCCACATCTCTGTCATTTAATTGACCTAAGAAAAAAAGTACTCTTTTCATAATTATATTTCTTTTAAGGTTATGCTAAAGTATTTTGTTTTACGTTGATAGTTTCGCCAAAAAAACTGCTATTCCTGACGTTTATTTATTTTTCTCAACGAATTATACAATCCCTTATAATCTGTTATCACACGATTATTATTCTCATCTGCCGGTTTAAGCTTTTCCTCCTTATTCATCTTCTGGGGTTTTACAGGGATATTGATATACAAATAATCCGGATCTGATTGATCGGTTACTTTAATTTTCTTACCCATAGGAGTTTTTTTTCCAAAGAATTTTTCTAAAGCTTCTTCTGGATTTTCTATTAAATATTTTTTGAAATCTTCATTTTCCCAAGCTTCAGAAATAATTCTAAAAAATGCTTCTTGTCCTCTCTTTTGTTCTTCTGTTAAGTTCATATTTTTGTTTTATACCTGTTATTCTAAAGAGTTTATGAGTTCTTTAGGGGTAATATTATATTGATCTGCAAATAATCTGGAAAAGTAATGCACATCATTATACCCTACTGCATATGCGATTTGAGAGATAGATTTTTGTATATAGTCGTCTATCATCTGTTTAGCTTTATGAAGTCGCAAGACTCTTATATATTTATTAGGCGTCAGATACACCAGGTTAGCCACTTTTCTGTGTAACTGCCTTTCACTCACGGCCATTTTATAGGAAAGCTCATAAAGGTTTAATTCATTCTGGTTCAAAGAACCAAAAATTTCTTTTTCTAAGTTTACAAGCCAATCCTGATCTACTTTTGCTATTTTCTGGGGATTAATCTCATCAGAGCACAACCCACGTACATTTTCATTAGACTCATAGATATCAAAAATTTCCGGTCGCCCACGAAATGTTAGGTTCAATGTTTTTGCTTTTGTTTTCAGCATCATTTCTTCAATGATATCACTTATTTCTTTGCTACTTGAAAATATGATTTCATCCTTTTTTTCTTTATGATGTAATGCTGTGCTCTTGCTTACGGTAATGATATTCTCTAACGGGTTTCTAATATTCAGGATAATCTGTTCCAAAACATCAGGAGAGTTCCAATCTATAGTTTTTGCTGTATTCATTTTAAAAGGGGGATTTTATTAAACAGTTTTGTAATTTCATTTTTAGCTAACCAGATATCTATTAGCATCATAAAAACCTTTAAGCCCTTCATAGTTCATGGATACAGGAATTGTTTCTGATCCCAGATAATTAATAGAATCACCTATTACATCTGCTTTTATGCCCATCAGATTCATTACTCTTAAAAGCTTGCTGTCGCATTCTGCAAAGGCAATACTATTTTTATCATTACAAATTGGGGTAATGGCAGAGACCATTAATCTCTTAAACAATGTACGGTCCTGATTGGTTTTGTTTGTTGCAAATCTTCCAATATGCCATACTGAAGAGGCGTTTTGAGAACAACCAATATCTAAAGGATTGATATTGAATAACTTTTGAATAGGAAGTGTTGTTTTGTAATCCCACTTAATTACTCTTATAGAACCCTGGATGCTTCCCATTGTATCTTTTACAACAAAAATTTCAGAATTTTTGAAATAGCTTAGTTCTTCATTATATACGTCTTTCACATCATTTTGAATTTCCATTTCTGGTATCACATTATCAGAATGATGATTGAAGTTTTCTTCTACTACAAATTGGGCTAGCTCTGCGAGCTGTTCCAGCTCTAATTGATTCAAGTAATTTTGTGTGATTCTCATGGCTTAGTTGTTTTTAACAAATCTACTTGGCAGGGATGTCAATTCCACTACACCATATTGTAGTATTCAACTGAAAGCCAAACAACTACACTTTGGTGTAGTAATTTGATTTTTCTTTGCAAAAACTTAATCCCTATTTAGGGATTTAAATAAATAACCATGATTTAATGTGAAAAAGAAAAATTTTACTCCGCAATATCATTTATTATGTTCATTTTATATTATTTTTGTATAAAACTGACAAAATAAGCATGGATGAAAAAGATTCTTTCTTTAATCATAGAAATACAATAAGCAGCGTAACTGAAGAGGAGAAGGAACAACAATTCAGTTATCTGGAATCGATTAAGGCATTTGCAAGAGCCACATACACTAGCATTTATGTAATTGATTATATGAAGCAGGGGTTTGAATATGTTTCAGACAACCCGCTTTTTCTTTGTGGCAATACTCCGGAGCAAGTATTGGAGATGGGATATGCTTTTTATTTTAAATATGTTCCTCAAAAGGACCTGGAACTTTTGTTAAAGATCAATTCTGTAGGATTTGATTTTTATGATAAGATTCCTCTTGAAAAAAGGCTGGATTACACCATTTCTTATGATTTTCACATTATAAACAAGGAGAATAAAAAGATATTAGTTAATCAAAAATTAACGCCTTTATTTCTTAATAAAGACGGAAAAATATGGAAGGCAGTATGTCTTATTTCTATTTCTTCAGAGAGGGATTCCGGGAATATTAAAATATATCAAAATGGAGAAAATAAAGTCTATCATTACAGACTGGATCAAGATATATGGGAAGCGGAAAAAAAAGCAGTATTATCCAAACGAGAACTTGAAATATTACAGCTTTGTGCAAGAGGATTCACGATTAATGATATAGCAAAAGCCATATTTATTTCTCCGGATACAGTAAAGTTTCATCGAAGAAAATTATTTGAAAGATTAGAGGTAAGCAGTATTACAGAGGCAATTGCATACGCTACAAATAATAAATTGATTTAGTGTAAGAATGTCTCCCATAGATTTAACAATCTCATTGATAAACAGCGACAATAAAATATAATATAAGCTCTTCTTCTCTGGATATATGCTCTGATGTTAAGCAATCAGTCCGGTGAAAAATTCTTTAAGAGTAAATAGAAATCTCTTATTTAAAATGAATACTCCATGGTTTCAAAGAAAACCTGTGGACAGAATTGCTTGGGTTATTAACAGAGTAAGAATTATCTTCTGTTGAAAGGGAAAACGTTCTAATAAAAAGCTATTTCTTTTTCAAATATTGTGAAACATCTACAAGTTCATATTTAGGACTTCTTTTCAGGAACTCATTAAGAAATGCTGTATGAGTAGCTCCCATAATTATCAGAACCCGGTCATCTTTTGTAACAGGAAGTTGGTTTAAGTTTGAAAATATTCTTAAATTTCTTTTATAAAATTTACTCGCTTCATCCGCTCCTTCAAAATTTCCTTTAGTACTGCTGTACGTTAAAATATCTGCATTAATGTTAATCAAACCTTCTAAAGTCTCTTTTGAATTGAAGAAAATTAATTTTTCTAACGTTGACAAACTCTCCACTTTAGCAAATTTTTTAAAAAGGTTAAGTTTATAATTCTTTGAAGTCATACTGTCTACCGGATCTTTCAACTCATCTGCAATATTATAGTTGTACATTGCTGTTTCTTTATCATCAATTCCATAGATATTTTTTACCCCTGAAACTTTGGCTACTTGATAGGCTAATGCTTCTACTTCTCCCTTATATTTAGTATTATATTTTCCGTCATGTAAAAAGTTAGAATAATCTTTCTTAAGTTCTTCGTTATTATTTGGAATGATTTCCACACAAATCATTGTCGGTTTAAAATCTGCCAACATATTAATTATAGCATCAATCTCAACACTATTTTTATCTGAATCGTATTTTACCTTATTGGCATCAGTAGTATTTCCCATATGGAAAACACCTAAGTTCAAAACTTTAGATTTTTGTCCAAATAGATTAAACCAACCTAATACTATGATTAATAATATAAACTTTCTTATTTTCATAACTTTAAATGATCTTATAACTATAAATATCTACCTAAGCTGTTCAAATATTACTTTCTTCTGGAACTCTAAATCCTCTTGAGAAAGCTTGTTTAATTTTCTTTCGATGTTTTCTACCGCACTAAGCTCAAAAAAATCTTTTACGATCCCAAATTCTGTGTGTAAGTCTCTGGATGATGTATTCACCTCAAAATAAGGAATATCTCCTCTTAACATTTGAGCGATTTCATGTTGCAGAATAAAACGTAAATCAGAACCTTCAGGAATATCTTTAAAAGCAATGGAAAGATAATCTTCAATTCTTTGTGTGTATTTTTTTCTGTCCTTTTGATTGTTAGGTAAATTCATGACATTTAAAATTTTACCATATACATTGGTTGAACGCCATATATACCTCACAGGAAGGTTATTAAATTTTTGAATGGGTGAACTATCAGATAGTAAAAATGCTTTTTCACTTAGAAACAGGTTATAACATTTTTCAAAGCCTGATATAAACTGATCGGAATATTCATCCACGAAAACATTCTTACCATTAAAGGTGGGAATATTATTCTGAATATAATCTACTTTGACAGATTTGTATTCCATTTTCCAGTCTTTAGTAAACTTATTGACTCCTTCCTTTTTGGTCACAAAGGCATGCGTATTTTTCGAATATCCCAAACCACACATCCCTGCCGGAATAAATTTCGCATCATTCCCAAAAGGTAAAAGCGCACAATTAATTACAGTATCCTGTTTATCTATATTTTCTAAATTAAGAGTATCAAACGATTTGAAATTATCTCTTAGATGTTCTGAAATCTGAGGCTGTATCGAAGTTTCATGATCAATCACTACAGGTGTATCGCCATTCGCAATAAGGTTTTCAGCATGAAAATCAGTAGAATTTAAAAGATAAAGAATACATAATAAGTATCCCGCTCTTTCATAATAACTCTTTATTTCATTTTCTGAATTGCATGGTTTTCCCAGTACAAATTCCTGCCAATGATAATCTTTTTTATTGAGTATTTGATATTTGTAATCCCCGAGAGAGAGATAATCATTAATCCAGTCTAGGAACTGAAAAAGAGAATGAGAAATTGATGCATTGGTAGGCTTGAAAACCAATTTATTCCCATTTTCTAAAAAAACCATAGAGGTTGAAAAACCATTATGAAAATCACCTTCTCCTATTTTGATATCCTGAACTGCAATAGATTTGTTTTCAATTAACATATTGTCAAATAGTTCTGCAGAACAATCTTTATATGATTCAATGATCTTGGTGTATTGATTCTGAATTTTATTTTTCTGCAGAGGCAAATACTCATCTAAAACAGGAAATTGACGACGAACGTTTTGCCAGTTATCTTTTATTAAATATTCAAAGAAATCTTCAAAAGTTAATTCATTATTATTTCTAATAAATTCTGGCAGCATCCTTGTGATATTTCTCTCATAAATAGAGCACAGATAAGAAGTCATTCTTTCTTCAACAAAGGTTGGTTCTTTTAAAGTGGAATTGGTCATTTTCTATTAGTTTTTTAATATTTATAACGTTCTTATCTTAAAGACTTTTCTTTTCTATAAATGGATTCAAGGTTATTATCTCTGACAAAATTTTTACCATTTTGATTAAATGCATTTCATTCATCCAGCCCGACACTTAATATATTTAATTGAAAGTCAATCGTTTTAACAGGAAGATATGATTTAAAATAAATAAAAAGAGAATGTGCATTCTCTTTTTATTTATGTATTCAGTTTTTATGAATAATACTATCCTACAGTAGTAGCAGTATCTTCAGTCAAACCGTTTCCAAAGCAGCTTAAGAACTGGCAGCTTCCGATTGGAACTGTTTTACCACCTGCAACCATTCCTAATTCTTCTTCTGATAATTCAAATTCTTCAATATCACCACCAAATAAAGCATATGAAAGATATGATAGGTTGATGTAGTATGTATCATTATCTACTTGATCTACTACTACGATTTTTTTGTTTCCTCCAAGAGTAAAATCTGAATGAAGTTCTTTAATTGCCTCAACAGGGTTGTTTACTAATCTTGCTTTGTAATCTGCATCGTTTAAAGCTTTAAACATTACTTCTCTAACTAGTTCTTTTTTCTCTTCTGAAATTGCTTGATAACTCATAATTTTTGAATTTTTAAATGTTAATTAATTTTTTTGTTTTTATTTATTGTATCTAGATTTATACTATTTCTGCAGATGGTTCTGTTATACTACCACCAAAGCAGCTTAAGAACTGGCAGCTTCCAATTGGAACTGTTTTACCTCCGGCAACCATTCCTAATTCTTCTTCTGATAATTCAAATTCTTCAATATCTCCTCCAAATAAAGCAAATGAAAGATATGATAGGTTGATGTAGTATGTATCATTATCTACTTGATCTACAACAGCGATTTTTTTGTTTCCTCCAAGAGTAAAGTCCGGGTGCAATTCTTTGATTGCCTCAATAGGGTTACTTACTAATCTTGCTTTATAAGCTGCATCATTTAAAGCTTTGAACATAACGTCTCTAACTAGTTCTTTTTTCTCTTCCGAGATGGCTTGATAACTCATAATTTCTAAATTTTTAAGTTTTAATGTTTATTTTATTTTTATATTCTTTATTTCAGGCGCACACTGCTCCAGAGAAGGCTTTTTGAAGCGCCTTCCAGACAACAATTATGACTTATATGGCGGGTGATCTTTTAGTTAGAAACTAAAGAGATATCTTTTAATAATCCCCCTAGAGTTTGTTTCCATGGATAGGAATAAACTGGAGAAAAGGGGTTTAAGGATAGAGATATATTTTGAATCCATGACTTTATCTTTCCATTCATTAATTTGTAATTCATCAAATTTTTGGAATGAGTAAAGGGAAAATTTCATGTCAAAGAATTGTAATATTAATTTTATCTCCGGATTTTTTATTTTTTTTCCTTCAATTCCAGCAAATGCCAATGAAAAAAGCCTTTGTTCGTCTTCATTATTTTTCGTCAAGGTGATGATAGCTTTCACAACGATTGTAACCGTTTGACAAACATTAATCACTTCACTTTCTTTTTCAATGTTAAAATTATGTGTCCAATGACCTACAGGATAGGCAAATTGATCTCCATCAATTAAATATTTTAACATATCATTACACAAACTAAATGCTCTATCTACTTCATTAAATAAAAGATGTGTTTTAATTATATTTTGTATCTGCAGCGTCTTATGGGTGAATAACTCAGGATATTTTCCCAAAAGATAATCATCATTTTGAATGGCTAGATGAGAGTATTGAACTGATTTTTCATAATGATTCAATTTATAATGATAAAGTGCCATTATTGGATAATAACCCATATATAAAATAGCCTTTTCATTCTCATTTAGATCTACTGTCATCATGCATTCGTTAATCGTCATACATGTCTCTTCAGATCTTATATCTTTTTTTTGTAATTCGATAGCAAGGTTAGAGAATAATAAAAATAGTTCATTAGTAATCTCAACATTCTCTGTTCTTACCTCTTGATCAATAAGTTCAGTTAATTTTTCTCTTGTTAATTTTTCCAATTTTAAAAGTGGCATGTCTTCATTTTGAAACATAATTTTGAGAAAACTATTTATTGTTTGCATAGAGTACTTTGAATGCATTGGTCTCTCCAAAGTGTTTCCTAAATTCTGACTAACCATCATACTATTAAAATTACATGTTAAATTATTTTTTTTTAAGTTCTCACTATTATTTATTCTGAGCAGTCATGGATAACAATTCTTTTTGTATGGCTTCTACATTCCATGATATTGCTTTTTATATTTTAATACAATTTTTAAAAGCAGGAAATAAAGAGTCTGTTAAATCTTTCCAAATCATTTGTCCTCCTCCTGCGATTATTTCTAATTGTTCTTCTGTCAGTTCTGTATTCTCTAACTCCGGCTCTGCTGGTATATTCAAATACACTTTAGATTTATCTGTCTGATCAACAACAACCAGCTCTTTTCCCTCAGGCAAAACCACTACTACACCTGTCAGTTTTTCTATTGCTTCTATTGGGTTTGAGAGTAGTTCTTTTCTAAATTCCGCATCCTCCCAAGCTTTAGATATAACTGCCTGTATAATTTGTTCTTTTTTGTCTTCCATAACATTGCCATTTTGTTGATGTAAAGGTAAAATGCTTTCTTTTTATAGATTTGCCAAGTTTTACTTCAAAACTGTCAGTTCTATTTCTTTTCGTTAATTATCTTTTTTTAACATCTGCTCCTGATAATTTCCATTTTTAATAAGGTAAAAGTAGAAAGTATTTTCTCTATAGATTTGCCAAGTTTTACTTCAAAACTGTCAGTTCTATTTCTTTTCGTTAATTATCTTTTTTTAACATCTGCTCCTGATAATTTCCATTTTTAATAAGGTAAAAGTAGAAAGTATTTTCTCTATAGATTTGCCAAGTTTTACTTCAAAACTGTCAGCTCTTTTTCTTTTCCTTCAGTTATCATTTTTAGCATCTGCTCCTGATAACTTCCTTTTTTAATAAGGTAAAAGTAGAAAGTATTTTCTCTATAGATTTGCCAAGTTTTACTTCAAAACTGTCAGCTCTTTTTCTTTTCATTCAGTTATCATTTTCAGCATCTGCTCCTGATAACTTCCTTTTTCAATAAGGTAAAAATAGAAAGTTGTTTCTCTATAGATTTGCCAAGTTTTACTTCAAAACTGTCAGCTCTTTTTCTTTTCTTTCTGTTATCATTTTCAGTATCTGCTCCTGATAACTTCCTTTTTCAATAAAGTAAAGATAGAAAGTTGTTTCTCTATAGATTTGCCAAGTTTTACTTCAAAACTGTCAGCTCTTTTTCTTTTCGTTCAGTTATCACTTTTAGCATCTGCTCCTGATAACTTTCTTTTTCAATAAGGTAAAGGTAGAAAGTTGTTTCTCTATAAATTTGCCAGCTTTTACTTCAAAACTGTCAATGATTACTATCTGTTACATTCTTTCCGAATTGACTTCTACAAAGTACATCTTAAGCTCTCCTTTTCCTTTTGCCTGGATATTTCCGCGGTATTCAAAAACAAAGCAGTCTTCATTTTTAATAAGGTGATAAAGCGATTCGCTTATATTTACTTTTCCTACCATCCCATTACTTTCTATTCTGCTGGCTGTATTGACAGTATCTCCCCACACATCGTACTGAAACTTTTTCACGCCAACAATTCCTGCGACAATAGGTCCTGCATGAATTCCTAATCGCATTTCAAAAGCAGGCTTATTTGTTTGTATGTTTTCAGTTTTTCTTTCCGCCATAAACCCTTGCATTTCAAGTCCGGCTAAAACAATATTCTTCAATGAATTCTGATCAGGCTTCGGAATTCCTCCCGCAGCCATATAGGAATCCCCTATTGTTTTTATTTTTTCAATTTGATATTTTTCAGAGATAAGATCAAAGGCCCTAAAACATACATTTATTTCTTCTACCAAACTCTGAGGAGACATTTTTTCTGCCGTTTGTGTAAAAGATTTAAAATCTGTAAACAGAATGGATACCAAATTAAAATCTCTGGCATTTACGCTTCCTTTTTGTTTTAGCTCTTCAGCAATCTCTTCCGGAAGAATATTCAGCAAAAGCTCTTCTGAACGATCTTTCTCTACTCTCAGAGCTTCTCTGGATTTTCTTACAAAATTGAGCCTGTTCCATAAACCACCGGCTACAACAAGGATAAAGCATAAAGAAACAATGACAATATTCCTTTGTTTTTCTTGTTCTTGTACCTCTTCCTTATGTTTTATCTGAATGGTATGTTCTCTCTTTACATAGGCGATACTATCCGTTAACTGCTGTTTCTGAAACTCCATATTCATCATCCTGTTGGAAGTTTCTTTAGAGTTTAAACTATCTTCAAAAATATTTGATTTTTCATAATAGCTAAGAGCTCTCTTATCATCGTTCAGTTTTTTATAAGACTGGTACAGACAGTCGCAAGCATCTTTTTTTAAGCTGAGAGATCCAATTTTTTGAGCAATAGCAAATCCCTTATTACATAGCTTTACCGCTTCATTATTTTTTCCTTGCTCTATATAAATATTACCGATAGCAATTTGAGAATCACCTATATATTGCTGGCTGTTCATTTCTTTTGCCAGTTGTAATGTATTATTGAAATATGCCAGAGCGTTAGAATAGTCCAGCTTTTTATAAAATAAAGTTCCTAGATTATTAAGTACTTCTATTTTAATCTGCTTATCATTTTGTTCGTTCGCAATACTAAGGGCTTTATTTAGGTTTTTATAAGCAAGATCAAAATCTTTCATCCTAACCTGAATAGATCCGGTTGAATTTAAGTTCTGAGCAATAGCCTTTACATCATTCACTTTTTTATAGACATCATATGCTCTTTTATAATATTTCAAAGCGCTGGTATAATCTTCAAGCTTAGAATAAATACCACCTATATTTTGAGTGGTTATTGCTATTGTCTTCGGATCTTTAATTTCCTTCTGTAGCTCCAATACTTTCTGGTAGCAGCTTAGGGCCTGAGGCAGTTTACCTAAGTAATAATAAGTTCCGCCCATGTTATTGGTAACTGAAGATATTCCTAATTTATATCCGGATTTCTTATATTCAGAGATACTTTTTTCAAAATATGAAAGAGACTGAACATAATTTCCCTGAAGAGAGTAGGAAATCGCCAAATAGCTGTAACAATCTCCCGCTTTTTTAAAGTCTTTATTTTCGTAGTAACTCTCCAGACTCTTATTAAAGTATATTACAGATTCCGCAAAATTCCCTGATTCCTGTTTCTTTATACCAATATTCAAAAGACTGTCTGCTTTGTTTTTAGTGATTGTAGATTGATTCTCTTTTTTAACATGGGTCTGAGAAAAAGCTCTAGGGTGATTTCCGATAAATAAAAAACAAAAAAACAATATGTATTTATAATTTATCATAGCGAAAAGGATTTATAGCATTGGTATAAATTAAGTATAGGGTATATCAAATGAATCTCAGACAACGTTTTAGGTTCATTAAAAAATCGTATATAATTCTTGAAAAACATGAATTATACACGATTTATAGAACCTTTACAATCTACCCTCCACCAAAAATACTGCCATCAGAATTAACTGGTTTAATGTAGATGGGTGGGTCTCCTTCATTAGCACCGCCAGATATGATATCCAACTGTTCCTCGTCTAGTTCCATATCTTCCATATTCGGCTCTGCCGGAATATTTACAAAAATGGTAGAAGAGTCTGTTTGATCCACAAACGCAAGATTCTTTCCTGCGGGCAAATTAATAGGACTTCCCAAAAAATTCTCCATAGTAGCTACCGGATTCTGGATTAAACTGTTTTTAAATACAGGATCTTTCCATGCTTTTTTTACAACAGACTGTAAAATTTCCTCGTCTTTGATTAAATTCATAATTTTTTTTTTATTGTTAAACGGTATCTGTTCTAATATGGCATGGTAAATTTATTTTGTTTTAGACTGACAGAACTGACAAAAAAGCCGACAAAAAAAAAGAAGAAAATGAGGAAATATTCTTTCTGAAAATATTGAAATAGAAATTCAACGGAAATAAAAAAGCCCTCCGTAATACATTACAGAGGGCTTTGTACCCCAGACGGGACTTGAACCCGTACGTCCTTGCGGACACAGGATTTTAAGTCCTGCGTGTCTACCAGTTCCACCACCAGGGCATGGTGTGGGCAAAAAAAAAGATTCGAACCAGAGGTTCCAACCTTTTTAACGACTCTAAAAGAGAACTTTTAGAATAGTGCGGATGAAGGGACTCGAACCCCCACGCCTCACAGCACCAGATCCTAAGTCTGGCGTGGCTACCAATTACACCACATCCGCTGGTTTTGTTGATCTGAATATTCAGATTCAACCTGATTTCTTACAAATATAAGATTTTTATTTAAAGAACACTCTCTATTAAAACAAAAAACCCTCCGTAAGATATTACAGAGGGTCTTGTACCCCAGACGGGACTTGAACCCGTACGTCCTTGCGGACACAGGATTTTAAGTCCTGCGTGTCTACCAGTTCCACCACCAGGGCATGGTGTGGAGCGAAAAACGGGATTCGAACCCGCGACCCCAACCTTGGCAAGGTTGTGCTCTACCAGCTGAGCTATTTTCGCATAGTGCGGATGAAGGGACTCGAACCCCCACGCCTCACGGCACCAGATCCTAAGTCTGGCGTGGCTACCAATTACACCACATCCGCTGGTTTTTTATATTGTAAGTTTTAAAGAGCTTGCTTCGTTTTTGTGAGTGCAAATATAGGACAATTTCCTTTACTACCAAACTTTTCAGGAAAAAAAAATAAAATTTCCATATTTTTTTTTCACGGCTTCTTTTATTACATTTCATTTTCTTACTTTTACATCGTTAATATTTACGATATGGAATTACAAGGAACGGTAAAGAAACTTTTTGATGCTCAAACATTTGCGAGCGGGTTTCAAAAAAGAGAAATGGTTATTTTGACCCAGGAACAGTATCCACAGCCGATAAACATAGAATTTTTATCTGATAAAATCAGTTTATTAGATAACCTTAAAGAAGGAGAAAACGTAAAAGTAGGAATCAACATCAGAGGGAGAGAATGGGTTTCTCCTCAAGGTGAAACTAAATACTTCAACTCTATTACAGGGTGGAGAGTAGAGAAAGTTTTTGATAATGCTTCAGAACCTACTCAGGCTATGCCTCAGCAATCTGCATCTCCAGTTTCTAATGAGAATCCGTTTGCCGGAGACGACGATGATGATTTACCTTTCTAATTAAAGAATAAAGATCAAATATAAATCCTGCTTTTTGAAGTGGGATTTTTTTCTAAACATGGTCCGATTAGACGAAAACGAGATTTCATTCCCCGACCCAGAGCTGTATGATGGCCATGAGGGAGTAATTGCTTTTGGGGGCGATTTGTCCGTAGAACGTATTTGGTTTGCTTATCAGCTGGGCATTTTTCCATGGTACAATCCCGGAGAGGAAATCCTTTGGTGGTGTCCTGATCCAAGGTTTGTTCTTGTTCCTGAAGATTTAAAGGTTTCAAAATCTATGAGAAAGGTACTCAACAGAAATGTTTTTACTTTTTCTGAGAATAAAAACTTCAGAGAGGTAATCAGGAATTGCCAGCAGGCTACCCGAAAAGGACAGTCAGGCACATGGCTCTCTGATGAATTGATGGAGTCTTTTGTTCAACTCCATGAATATGGCTTAGCCAAAAGCATTGAAGTGTGGCAGGATGAAGAACTTGTAGGTGGTTTTTACGGATTGCAGATTGGAAATGTATTCTGCGGAGAAAGTATGTTTGCTAAGGTAAGTAAT
Organism: Chryseobacterium indologenes; assembly: GCF_002025665.1. Taxonomy (GTDB): domain Bacteria; phylum Bacteroidota; class Bacteroidia; order Flavobacteriales; family Weeksellaceae; genus Chryseobacterium; species Chryseobacterium metallicongregator. The sequence continues at coordinate 5,091,256 of NZ_CP018786.1, forward strand.
GCTTCAAAAGCAGGATTTATCAACTTTGTAGAAAGTAACAAGGACAATATTGAATTAATTGACTGTCAATCACATACTGAACATCTGGAGAGTCTGGGAGCAAAAATGATTACCAAAAAAGAATTTCTAAAAATCTTACACGAAAATAATGAACGCAGATAAAGAAAAGTGGGTTCTTCTGGTTATCCTGAGCATTATCTGGGGATCATCCTTTATTTTAATCAAAAAATCGCTGGAACATTTCAATCCGTTTCAGGTTGGATCTTTAAGGGTTCTTATTGCCGGTATTATTCTGCTTCCGGTTGCTATTTCCAATTACAAGCTTTTCCCTAAAAAACATTTGAAATGGTTAATTCTGGCTGCTTTTACCGGGAATTTCATTCCGATGTTTCTGTTTCCGATCGCTGAAACCGAAATAAGCAGCAGCATTGCAGGGATTATCAACTCTATGATGCCTATTTTTGTCATTATTGTTGGAGCTTTGGTATGGAAGTTCGAAACAACAAAAAAACAAATTGTGGGCACGTTAATAAGCTTCACAGGAGTCTGTATTCTGGCATTTGGTGGTGGAGACAGTGGAGAATTTAAAATGATCCCAATTCTGTTGCTTTTATTGGCTACTTTATGTTACGCAATGAGCACAACGACCGTGAAGTCTAAGCTGATGGAGGTATCTTCTACCGTTTTATCTGCTTTTGTTTTCTCATTTGTTTTATTACTGCCTTCCATTATTGCCTTAACAGGTACAGGATTCTTTTCAGAATTCAGTTTTTCAAAGGATAATCTGATGGGACTTATGTTTGTCAGCCTTTTATCTGTTTTCGGAACCGGATTGGCAATGATGATGAATTATCGTTTATTGAAAGTTTCCTCTCCTCTTTTTGCTTCAACGGTTACTTTGGTAATGCCAATCGTTGCAATTATCTGGGGAATTATTGATGGTGAAAAACTCTCTTATTTACAATTTATAGGAGCTGGAATTATTATTGCCGGACTCATATTTTTAAGAACAAATCCAAAAAAATAAAATCATATTATAAATTAAATTATATTTGGATGATTTAACTTATAACTATGAAAAAAATTCTACTTTTGGGGGCTATAGCCTTATCTACACTTTCTTGCTCCAGCTCTGATGACACCCCTTTCGACAACAGTGATCCGTCTAATCAAAGCGTAATTCTTCCCACGAAGATGACTATGGACGGTATTGTAATGAAAGTCAATTACAACGGAACTAAAATCATCAGTATGATTAACAGCATTAATCATGGACAAAGAGTGGAGTTCTCCTATACCGAAGATTATGTTTCCGGTATTAAACATTACGAAAATAATGTTCTTGAAAGCGCTGTAGAATATGGATATTCTAATGGGCGCATGGCTTCAGCTATTATAAAGGAATATTCCACTACCGGAACTGTACAGAATACGGTTACATTTACTTATAACTATACCAGTAATACGGAAATCAATGTAAAAAGACAGACGAACTCAGGAACTGCCGGTTCTTCTACGATCAACAGTGTATTTACCTATAACAATGGAAATATGGTAAGTAACGTAGGATCAGGAACAGGAATCGTCAATGGAAATACAGTTAATTACACGGAAAAAGAGACTTATACCTATACTGATAAGAACTATTCTTTCAAAAATGTCAAAGGTTTTGACAAAATTATATTTAACGGAAATGAAAGCAGCGATGGGATAAGCATGTTATTTTCGAATATTAAGAATAGCTTAAGCACTTATAAAGGAGAGTTTACCAATACGACTGCCGGAGGTGGAACAGCAACCGGAACAACATCTCACAAATATACAACCACTTTTAATACTGCTGGTTATCCTTCTGAAGAAAGCAGACAGTCTCTTGATATGAACGGAAATGCAAACACCAGCGCTCCGGATAAATTTTTCTACGAATACAATTATCAATAAAAAAAACCTGCATTTCTGCAGGTTTTCTGTTATCTGTTAGAGAAATTTAGTTCTTTTTCTTCACTTTGCTGGCTTTGACCTTTTTCACTTCGTCTTTAATGAAAGGATATTTTTTTTGCATATCCTTAGCTAAAGAAGGATCAAGTTCCAATGCTTTCTGAAGAGATTCCATTCCTTTATCCTGGTCTTTCAGATTGTAAAAACAATTGCTCAGCTGATAAAACAACTCTGCTCTGTAATGTTTTTTTATCGCTCTGTCTAATACGGTTACTGCATCTTCATACTCTCCTACCAACATTAAAACTTCTGAATAGGCATACCAGTTGTAGAACCTTGAGGGCTCTGCATCCACCAGTTTTTTAAGACAGGAAAGACTTTCTTCAAACTTCCCTGAATCAATGAACAAAAATGCCAATCTCTTCTGATAGTCAAGATTATTTTCATTCAGCTGGGTAGCTTCTTTGGCAAAATGCAATGCTTCAGACATTCCTCCCATTTCTTCATAAAGATAAGACTGCTCCATCATTGCAAGATAAAACTGAGGGTCTTCTCTCAATGATTTCTGAAATGAGTTTAAAGCTAAAATAGGCTGTTTTAAAGCCTTGTTGCATAATCCGATCTTATAAAAAGTAAATGCTTTTGTATATTCCAGCTCCAACATTTCTTCATAAGTTTCGATGGCCTTCTGGTATTGTCCCAAAGCTTCATAACAAGCTGCTTTATTGGCATATACTCCTACAGAGTTTGAATTGATTGCCAATAAATAATCGTAGCCTCTTATCGCTTCATCATAATTTTTTCTGTTGAAGTAGAATTGTCCGTATTCAAACCATGCGGTTTCAGAATAAGGGAATTCATCTAAATATTCATTAAGAAAGGCAATAGCCTCCTCACTCTTATTCAGGTCACTGAAGCACACCATACAGTTTTCCAACGAATATTCATCCGTAGGATCTTCCTTCAGTGCTTTTCTGTAATGTTTAAGAGCGTTAAAAGGATCTCCGAGATTCACATATTCATCCGCAATAAAGTTGTGGAGAAAGTTTTCTTCTTCCTCTAATGTTAAAGCTTTTTTGCAGATTTCAATGGATTTTCTGGGATTTCCTAAGTTCGAATAATACTTGGCGTAACAAACCAAAAAGTCTGTATGCTCCATAGAAGCGCCTTTCAGTTCGTCAATAAGTTCTCTCGCCGTATTATACTCTTCCCACTCCAGAAGGATTTCAAGTCTTTTGATCTTAATATCCAACGAATTAGGGTGAAGCTTGAGTCCGTAATTAACAGCCATGTCAGCGTAATTAAAATCACCAAGCTCCAAATAATAAACAATAATGTCTTCTAGCTCTTCGGTATCGAAGTAGAATTCGTCATTGTTTTCCATCATTTCCTCGAACTTTTTTACAAGTTCATTTCCAAAATACTCTTCCAATAGTGTCCTCTTTGTCGGCCCAACGCTTGAATTTGCTTACAAACCTCGGCAAACGTTTAGTTAATAATACATCTGAAACTGATATTCAAATATTTATGCAAAGTTGCAACTTTTTTTTGAATATTCCATTTCATAAATTTCTATTATAAAAATAGTAAAAAAAGAAAACCGATAAAAGGATTGTGGATAAAAAAACGGAAATTGGGGTTAAATTCTTATGACAAGGCGTTTTCCACTTTCTATCTCAGCGTTCCATATCGTTTCGATATTTTTTATATCCACTTCTTGTGTTTCCATTTTAATTTTTCCTTCAACTGCTGCCTGAAACATTTCAGGGATAATTTCTGAAAACAGAAGAGCTGATTCTTCTTTTGTCCAGCTTCCCAACCCTGATCCTGAAATCTGAATATCAGTTCCTCGGAGGATCTGTGAAGACAGCTGAATGGTATCACCGCTCATTCCTCCTATAGTTACCAGCTTTGTTTGATGAGAAAAGGTTCCGTCTCCTTTGAAAGCAGACAAGATCATTTCTACAGAATGTCCCCAGATATAATCTATGATAATATCTATCGGAGTTTCCTGATGAATTTCTTTTATTTTTTGCTTAAAATCTTGATCGCTCAGTGTTAGAGAAACTACTTCATCAGCGCCAAGCTCAAGTAAAGCCTGCAGGGACTCTTCATTTCTTCCGGTAACAATAATCTTCTCTGCTCCATATAATCTGGCGATCTGAACAGCAATTCTGCCTGTAATTCCTGTTGCTCCGTTGATCAGAACGGTATTGCCCTGCTGAATTCCGGCCTTGAACTTTAATGCCATTGCAGAGCCCATAACAGCGTTGGGTAATGCGGCTGCCAGAGAAAAATCCAGTTCTTCAGGAATTGGTATAATCATTTTTTGATCAGCAACAGCTTTTTCAGCTACTGTTCCTTTTTTACTGAAAAAATAGACTTTATTTCCGTTTTCAAGATACCCTGCTCCGTCTGTTCCGATAACCGTTGGTTGATGTTCCTGGTTTTCAGTCGAATAATGATTTCCTCCAGCTCTGGCTCTGTCGAGGTTTTTAATTGAGGCGGCTTTTACTGAAATCAAAATTTCATTTTCCTGCACTTTCGGCTCTTGGAAATCTGCATATTGAGGTATGCTTCCTTTTTCAAATACTATGGCTGCTTTCATTCTTTTAATTTTTATACAAAATTAGGAGGGTAGAAGGCCGTGAAGCGATAACATTTGTTATCAGTTTGGGGAAAGGGAACTGGAGTGGGAGGCTGGGAGTTTATAAAGCCGGTAATAGAGTTAACAAACGCAGCGATCACTAGGAAACATGATATTGTTATTATTCTTTGCGAACGTTGCGTTTAATATGAGAATTTATGCAGTTTCTTTTTAAACTTCCGGCTTACATCTTCCAGCCTCTTAAAGTCCTTCTTTCAATATTTTGCTTTTGATCCTGCTGAGATGTACAGTAGTAATACCAAGATAGGAAGCGATGTAATGCTGGGGAACTCTTTTAATAATTTCGGGCTTTTGTTTAACCAGATTCAGATATCGCTGCTGCGGGGTGTCTTTAATGAATGAAAAGAAGTGTTTCATATAGTCGAATACCCTTTCAAAAAGAGCATCCATAAAAAGATTTCTGAGTTCGGAGTTTTCGTAGACTTCTTTCAGGAAGGCATCCACATCAGGTTTATTGATTTTGTATAAAATACAGGGTTCTATAGTCTCAAACGAAACCATACTTGGAAGCCCCTTTTTAAAGCTTTCAAGGGAAGAAAACATTGTATTTTCAAGAAAAAACTGGAAGGTAACGTCTTTCCCGTCATTATTATACCAGGCTCTAACGATGCCTTTTTCAATATAGAAAGCATTATAGGAAACCTCACCTTCTTTTAAAAGCAAAGTTTTGGCAGAGACTTCCATACGCTGGAAACTGCACAGAAATTTTCTCCATTTTTCTTTGGGAAAGGGAAACCTGTTTTTAATATGTTCAAACATTTCTGGGATAAAAAAAGAACGGACTGTTTGTCCGTTCTTCCTGTATTTTTAGATTAAACTCTTGATTTTAGCAATGATATCATCTCCTAACTGATCTGCCTCTTCCTGAGATTTAGCTTCAGTATAAATTCTGATGATTGGCTCTGTATTGGATTTTCTAAGGTGAACCCAATTGTTTTCAAAGTCTATTTTAACACCATCTACTGTAGAAACTTCTTCATTCTGATATTCCTGCTCCATTTTGCTTAAGATAGCGTCTACATCAATCTCCGGTGTAAGCTCTATTTTCTTTTTACCCATGAAATAGCTTGGATATCCGGCTCTTAATTCAGAAACGGTCTTGTTTTCTTTAGCTAAATGTGTTAAAAACAATGCAACTCCTACTAAAGAATCTCTTCCGTAATGTAATTCAGGATAGATAATTCCTCCGTTTCCTTCTCCTCCGATGACAGCATTTTTCTCTTTCATCAAAGTAACTACGTTTACTTCTCCTACAGCGCTTGCAAAGTATTCTGAATTGTGAGTCTGTGCTACATCTCTCAAGGCACGGCTTGAAGAAAGATTGGAAATTGCTACTCCATTCTGGTGTTTTAGCAGGTAATCAGCAACAGCTACCAGTGTATATTCCTCCCCGAACATTTCTCCTTTTTCATCAATAAGGGCTAATCTGTCTACATCCGGATCTACTACAACTCCTAAGTCAGCATTTTCTTTTTTCACCAGGTCACAGATATCTCCCAAATGTTCTTTCAAAGGTTCAGGATTGTGTGGGAAATGTCCTGTAGGTTCACAATATAGTTTGATGGTTTCACAACCTAATTTATCTAAAAGCATTGGGATAGCAATTCCTCCTGTAGAGTTTACAGCATCAAGAACTACTTTAAAATTCTTCGCTTTGATTGCTTCTACATCTACCATTGGTAAATCCAGGATCTGCTGAATATGGATATCAAAAGCATCGTCTCTTGTTTCATATTTTCCAAGGTCATCTACTTCTGCATAATTGAAATCTTCACTTTCTGCCAAAGCCAATACTTCAGCACCATTTTCACCTGTGATGAATTCTCCTTTTTCGTTTAAGAGTTTAAGGGCATTCCATTGTTTTGGATTATGAGAAGCAGTAAGAATAATTCCTCCGTCTGCATTCAGCTCAGGAACCATTACCTCAACGGTAGGGGTTGTAGAAAGCCCAAGGTCAACTACATTAATTCCCAATCCCTGCAATGTAGCCGTTACTAAAGAAGAAACCATCTCACCAGAAATTCTGGCGTCTCTTCCGATAATTAGGGTAAGATCTTTTTTGTTTTTATTATTTTGAAGCCAAGTTCCGAATGCAGATGCAAATTTTACTACATCCAGTGGTGTTAAGTTATCATTTACTTTTCCACCAATGGTTCCGCGAATTCCGGAAATAGATTTTATTAATGACATGATGTTTTTACTTTTATTTTGTTCTTTCTAAATTTTCCAACACAAAGATACTTAAAAGACCCTTCAACTTATAGAACGGGAATCTTTTTTTGAATTTTATCATAGGTATTTTTCACAACTTTCGGAGGAGCAAAACGATACCCAATATATAACAGTCCATAGAGATTATTATTTTCTACAGTCTGATTGTTTTTCTGATCATAGGCATAGGTTTTAAAATTCATTTTTCCTCCGAATAAAAACCGGTCCGTATTATAACCTATATGAAGCCCGCCCTGCATTCTTATGGTAGCATACTGGGCATTTTCTTTTGATCCTCCGTTCTCAAAGTCTCTGTAACTGGAGAATTTCCCTCCAATTCCGAGGGCCAGGTAAGGGGAAATATTGACATTTTTCCCAATAACCCAATTATAGAAATATCCCATATTCCCTCCGATATTATATTGTGTTTCTTTGCTTTTTACTCCGTCAATTGTATTTCTGAAAATGGTAAGGTCATAATCCAAAAAAGGTACCCAGCTTCCACTACTTTTATATTGCCATTCGCCTTGGGTATAGATACTTCGTGCTGAAAAATTTTTATTGAGAACATAAGACGTAGATCCACCAAAAGTCTGCACTCTTAAATCCGGAAACTGGATGTAGGGGTCTCTTCCTTCCTGCCATTCGGGGGACAGATCTTTCATGTTTTCCACATAAAAGCCTTTTACATTTTTATAATAGACATTCTGAATGAATCTTCCAGGAAAAAATCTGAAACTTAAATCGGTATAAGAACTTTTCCCTTTCATTACATCATCATTATTTCCATCTAAAAATCGGGGAGCAAATGATATTGTTGCACTTATTATTCTATAATCTATGGAAAAGGAAGTTTTCGTTTTGTTGTTGATGGACAGAATTGTCTCGTTGGTGTTCTTCCCCTCTCCTTCTGAAAAAACATAGCTTTCGATGTTGGTATCAAGATTCACACGAATCATCACCTGGTCTGCATAAGACTTGGTATTTGCGGTATCTGACTGTGCTTTTACCTGAAGAGCTGATAAAGAAAATAATACGAATAATCCTGCCTTTAAAAAATTCAAATCGAATAATTTACATTAGAAAAATGAAATTACTACATTTTTTTCAATTATCCGATAAACCCAATATTAAGAACAGCCGCAATCTTTATCGCAGTTGGTTCTTTTGGAGCTGAATTTCTTTGGCGCGAAATTCTTTTTGAGTACTTTAAATAAAGAGTAACAGGCAAATGTTACAATTAAGGCAATAAGTACGTACTGAATAATTAATGATGAGTCCATTACTTTAGAATCTGATATACTATCATCGACACAAAATATGCCAAACCTGTCATCATGACTACCTGAAAGCCGGTCCATTTCCAGCTTTTGGTTTCTCTGTAGACTACTGCAAGTGTAGAAACACACTGCATTGCAAATGCGTAGAAAAGAAGAACCGAAATTCCGGTTGCAAAACTGAAGACTTTTTCTCCGTTGGGTTTTACGTCTCTTCTCATTTTATCAATTACTTTCACTTCGGGAGCATCATCTTCCAAACTGTAAAGGGTAGACATTGTTCCTACAAAAACTTCTCTTGCTACGAAACTGGTAAGAATTCCTACTCCCATTTTCCAGTCGTAACCCAGCGGAGCAATTACAGGTTCTATTCCTTTACCCATTTTAGCAAGGTAAGAATGGTCTAAGTGAACATCTGTAGCCACAAATTCGTTTGTTTTCTGGCTTGGCCCGAAATAGCTTAAAAACCAGATGATGATACTTACGATGAAAATTATTTTTCCGGCTCCGGTAATGAAGTCCCATACTTTCCCCAAAACCATTTTAAAGTCATATCCGAAAAGTGGTTTTTTATAGGCTGGAAGATCCATTACGAGATACGTTTTTCCTTTACTTTTAATAAATCTTTTAAGTATTGCTGCAGAGAATAAAGCGACTAAGAAGCCAAGGAGATACATTCCCATCAAGACCAGTGCTTTATATTTGATTCCTAGAAATGTCCCTTCTGAAATAATCAGTCCGATAATGATACTGTAAACCGGAAGTCTCGCAGAACATGTCATAAATGGTGTTACCAATATGGTAAGCAATCTTTCTTTTACATTCTCAATATTTCTTGTGGAAATCACCGCCGGGATAGCACAGGCAGTTCCTGATACAAGGGGAACGATACTTTTTCCATTAAGCCCGAAAGGACGAAGCAATCTGTCCATCAGGAATACCACTCTTGCCATATATCCTGAATCTTCTAATAAATAAAGGAAATACAACAGAATTCCGATCTGTGGTGCAAACACCACAATTCCTCCAATTCCCGGAACAATTCCGTTTGAAATCAATGAATTAATTGGTCCTTCCGGAAGATGTTCGTTGGAGAATGCTGCCAGCCATGAGAAGGTCTCTTCGATCCAGTTCATAGGGTATTCCGCAAGAAAGAAAACACTTTGGAATATTACTAATAAGATCGCTAAAAAGACTACATAACCCCAGAATTTATGAACTAAAACTTTATCCAATTTTTCCGTTAATAATTCTTTGAACTGAGCTTTTTTAGAAATGACATCAGCCAATATTTTGTCTACTTTCTGATATCTTCTTACGGTTTCCTGAACCTGAAGTCTTTTCGGCACTAAACTTTTAGAATCAGATTCATTGAGTTGTTCCATTACTGAGCCAATTCTTCCAAAATCTGTTCCCAGTGAGAGGCTCATCCATGCTTTATATTCATTGTCGAAACCTTTATGTGCTGCCAGTTTCTGAATAAAATCCCTGTGCTCATTAGGGGTTTCAAAAGAAAGGGTATTTGTTTTTACAAATTCGTTGTTGTAAACAGCTTCTCTTACTGCATCAATCCCGATTTGTTCTTTGGCATTGGTTTGAATAATTTTAATGCCTAGTGCTTCGGAAAATTTTTGAATATCAATAGTAATTCCTCTTCTTTCTGCCTGGTCAATCTGATTGACAATCAGAATCATTGGGATTCCGAGATCCTGAATCTGCTGAAACAACAGCAATCCTCTTTTTAAGCTTAATGCTTCAAGAATATAAACAACTCCTGCGTAGTTTTTCTGCTCATCAATAAGGTATTTGGAAAAAATAGCCTCATCTTCTGAGCTGGGATATACGCTGTAAGAACCTGGAAGGTCAATAACCTCAACATCCTGATCTTTATAGGTATAGTTTCCCGAATGACTTGCTACGGTAACGCCGGCATAGTTTCCAGTCTTTTGCTTTTTGTTGCAAAGCGTATTAAAAACTGTTGACTTTCCTACATTAGGATTTCCGACTAAAAGTATCTGTTTTTTCTTGTTTTCCTGCATTAATTCAATTCTTCAACAATGATGTAATCTCCTTCTTCCTCACGAAGAGCAATCCGGCTTTTTTCTGCTCCAAACTCCACATACATAGGCCCATTGAATGGTGCCTGATACAAAATTCTGAAAGAGGTTTCCGGAAGAAGCCCCATTTCAATGATTTTATTGGGCATTTTCAGATTGTCATTATCATACCCCAATATCTTCCCCATTTTGTTTTTAGGGAATCCACTTAATTTATGTAATCCTTTCTCTTTCAAAGCCTAATTTTTAGTCCTGCAAATATACGCTATTTAAATTTAATCTAAATAACGTTTTGGGATAAAAGAAATCAACCCAAACACATTGCTGTATCTGGGTTGATTCAAAATATAATTTAGTTGATATGAATGCTTATTTTTTCTTCTTGTCAGAAGCCTGTTCTTTTTCTATGGGATTATCATTGGATCCGAAGAAATCTTTCACCTGCTTTTCCAGTCTTTTCATGAAATCTCCAACTGTCCCATCTGTTCCCGGCATGGGTCTGCTCATATTTTCTGCGGTCATGTAAGGACGAGACTCTGCGAATGGATCTGCTTTGTATCCTTCGTAAGACTTCAGGAATTTTTCTTTGGATGTAGGTGTTATAGTATTGCTCATCATTCCCATCTTAGCATTGATCTTATCGGCATATGATAGTTCATCATAGTTTTCGATCTTTTTATTCCCGCTCAATTGCCAAGAATAGTTTTTATCTGCGTCTTCTATTTTTACAATCAGACCAGGAAGTCCTTTAAATTTATAAGGGCCATCCTGAAAAGGAATTTCAGAACTAAACCAAGCTGTCCACTTTCTTCCTCCAAATTCCGTGGTTGCTTTCTGAGCATTGTATGCGCCTACTTTTTCTTTATCAGGTAAAATACTCCATTGTAATTTCGGTTCGTCCTCGTATGAGAATAGGTTTCTACTGATTCTATCTACATACTGAACCTTCATGTCCGGATAGCTTTTGATAATTTTATAAGAGAATTTTGGCCACTTTATAAATTTGGTCATATCCTTGAAAGACTTCGTTTTCTCCATTTCTTCTATCTGAACTTTAATGATAGAATCCTGAGCCGGCATTGTATAATCCTGATAGATTGATTTCTTTGGGGTAATATCAAGAATAGTAATGATCTTATCCATTCTTGCCGAATCTTTCTTCGGCTTAAAAGTCAGTTCATAAAAGAAACGGTTTGCTGTTTCTTTAGATTCCTGAGCTCCTGCAAATGCAAAAAGAGCAATAAGAAATACGGAGAATAACTTTTTCATTGTAGCAAGTTTTATATAATTAGTAATCACTTGTCTTCTTTTGTTACAGTTTTTCTGAAATTTTATTTTTCGGTAAAAAATATTCACCGTTTCAACTCTTTACTAATTAAAAAATTATGATTCTCTTAAAACAGTTTCATTTTTAAAACGCTTACCTTTAAGTTTCTAAAAAACAAAATATTATGGATACCTTATCTCAATTAAAATCTGAACTGGAGGGAGAGTTCCAAACCACAAAAAAATTTATTGAACTATTCCCTGAAGGAAAAAACGATTATGCTCCGCATGAAAAAAGTATGAAAATGATGCCACTTGCCACTCATCTTGTAGAAGTTTTTGAATGGCCGAATACCATTTTAAACACTTCTGAACTTGATTTTGGAAAAGGAGATTACAAACCTACTGTGCTTTCTACAAAAGAAGACCTTCTGAAAAAGCTGGAAGAAGATTATCAGGCTGGCAAAAAAGCATTGGAAAATAGTACAGAAGACGATCTGAACCCCAGCTGGACGATTAAAAATGACGGCCATGAACTGGCAAGCTGGAGCAAATACGGAGCAATACGCCATGCTTTAAACCAGATCACACATCACAGGGCTCAACTGGGTGTTTATTACAGACTGAACAATATTCCTTTGCCGGGAAGCTATGGGCCTTCAGCAGACCAGCAAAGCTTTTAAATTCAATATATCTCAATAAAAAAACCAATCCGGATGGATTGGTTTTTATTTTATTTAAAGTTGAATTTTACACTTAGCATCACCTGGCTTGGGCGGAGTTGCATACTCGTTTGTGTGATATTCGTATTATCAATATCGATTCTTTCAAATACTCTCTTATTCGCTATATTCATCCATTTTAGCTCAAAATCAATTTTCTTTTTAGCCCATGAGAACTGATATGAAACGTCGTAGAAACCATTATTATATTTTATATCCGCAGACTTTGAATTGATCTGATCCCAATAAAATCCTATGGTATGGTTTTCTAATGGATAGAAAAATACGTTAAGATTGTGGCTGTATCCTTCTGACTTTCCTTTATTATCTGTAAGGAAAATATTGGATGTCTTGTTCCATGTTTTAGATGCGTTAAAATCTACACTCATCCATGAGAAATAAGTATTATTAAATTTAATTCCTAGAGTATTTCCATTCGTTTTATTATCTATGTTATCAGTATTTCTGATGGATTGAGATTTGGAAATGGTATTGTTATAACTCAATGATGCATTGGTTTTAAATTTTGGAAAATATTTTCCTATTTCTGCATAATAGGTATTGCTGGTCCTTTTATTTTCTCTCTCTAAATATTCGGTTACTCTGAAACCTGATTCATTAACGGTACTTGAAGCAATAAGATTATTTTTTGCATCACTTATTCTATATCCAACGTTAAAGAAAAGGTTATTTAATGGATTTCTGTACTCCAATCTTGTTCCTGCATTTTTAGTAGTAGTCTGAGGGATCGGGTTTTTAGGATTCATCACATTAAATCCTCCCGGGCTTGTGAGAATATATCCTGCGTAAGCTGTCTGAATATCTCCGAAATTGTTATTAATCCCTCCATTCACACTCGCTTTGAAGAACGAAGCAAATGAATATTGAGCAAAAACATTAGGAGTAAATGTTACTTTACTTAAAGATTTTGAAACATTTCTAAATGCATCTTCAGCTTTAATATTATTGAAGTTTACAGGGAAGCTTGAAAATAAACTCCATGACTCAGATTTATAGTTGATTCCTACGGAAGCTGATGGATTAACTCTCGTAAATTTCAGATCATTTTCATAAGCTAAATTTGCAAAATCCGGTTTATTATCTACTGTACTTCCATCAAAATTTGTTGTCAGGTTATCAGTTGAAAAATCAAATCCTGCCTGTGGTGTGAATGTCCATCCTTTTGAAGAGAAACTGATATTTGCAGAATGTGATGTATCTAAAGATTTAATCCTGAAATATTGTAAAGCGGTACTGCCTGGTGTGAATTTTATGGTTGTCAAATCAGTGCTTCCAGGTTCTTTATATGGAAACTGTAAATAATTGGCAGGAGAAATTTCTAAAATCTGTTTATCATTCTGATAACTAAGATAGGATTTGAAATTTACCATTTTTTCTTTCCAAGGAATAATTGTACTTAAAGAGTTTTGGAAAGATGTTGTAGGTGATTCTAAAGCTTCATTTCCTATCCTGTAACCTTGTTTATCATTTCTTTCTGCGAAAGCTCTGTCTGCATTCCAGAATTGAGAAAATGTAGTTGTATTCTTAAAAAATCCCTTTTTGGCATTTTTTGTAAAGATCAATTCACCTTTCAGTTTGTCTGTATAAAAATTGTTTAAGAATCTGGTCGTGTATTGTGTTCCTTGCTGGATATCTCTGGTAACACTATTTGATTCTCTTTCTACTGCATTATTGGTATAGTTGGCATTGGCCTTAAGTTCCCATTCTTTTTTCTTATCAATATTAGTGAGATAATTGGCTGACAAATAATGAACACTGTTCATCAAATATCTTTTTACCGGTAGATCAGGCACAGATGCATTCTCTACACTTAACCAATTATTTTGCGAGATATTACTTCTTCTTCCTTCCCATGAACTTCCAAATGCCAGAATATTCCCTTCATTTTCCACCTGCTCGCCCATGTTATTGGTTTTATAATTGACTACCCATTGGCTTTTCTGTCCGAAAAACATGGGAGTCAGTTTTACATTCCAAAGCCATGAATCACCGAAGCCGGTTCCTACTTCTCCTCTCCCGGTCATGGTAACAGAATTTTTCAGTTTGATATTGATGGCTGCCTGATCTGAAGGTACTTTGTCCTGAAGGATTTTTACCGGCTGGTGGTTCTCCAGAACTTCTACTTTCTGTACAGCATCTTTAGGAAGTGAGTTGTTGATGGTTCCATAGCCACCTTCCATCAGGTCTTTTCCGTTTACATAGAATTTATTGATGGCATTTCCCTGGTATAAAATCGTTCCGTCTTTGTTGACCTCAATTCCTGGAATCTTTTTCATTACATCCGCAAGTGTTCTGTCGTTTTTATTATTGAATGCTTTAAGATCATAAGATATGGTATCTCCTCTTGCGGTAATCATCTTGGTTTTCAACTGTACTTCCTTAATTTCTGTGGCTTCAGACTGCATTTTAAAGTTCAGTGTCTGATCGCTGTTATTGATTTGCTTTGTAAGAGGTTTTTGATTGAAAGCTTTCACTTTTAGATCTACGTTAGATTCGGCAGAGGTAAAAGTTACTTTATATTCACCTTTGGAATTTGTAATGGCATAAGCAAGAATAGCATCTTTACCAGGTTCCTCTATGGTTACGCTGGCACTTGGTATTGCAACCCCGTCATCATCAGTAATTTTTCCTGAAACCGTTTTCTGCGCGAAAGTAAGCACAGTAAAGAAAAGCATCAGAAATAAAGAAATATTTTTTTTCATACTTATTATTTGCTCAATTAGTTAATCATTGTCGTTTTTTGTTACACTTTTTATAAAGATGAATTTTATCATCAAAGGTTAAATCATTATCACTACAAGCATAGTTATAATTTTTAAGCTTTTTATTCTTTTAAAAAAAGAAGTTTTTCTTAAACAAAGTGATAAACAATTTACCCATTTGTTTTCAAATATTTATTATATCATAAGATCATGTTTGGCATAAAAAATTTGCAAAAGAAGAGAGCCATTTATTTTTATGATTTATGCAACATTATCAGGATATATTTTGTCTTCTTGTAGTATATAATGAACAATTTTAAAAGGAAGCATAGAAATTAATATTCTTACGTATTCTAAATAGGAAAATCTGATTTGAATCATAGATTAAAAAAAAATTAAACGCTATCTCATAAATATATATTTAATAATTTTGTAACATAAAATTTATAAAATGGGAATAATTTTAAAGCCTATAGATGTTGTAGATGACATTTCGAAAGAAGAATTCTACGAAAGATATCTGAAGCCAAGAAGGCCCGTTGTCATCAAGAATATGGCAAAAAAATGGCCTGCTTACCAAAAATGGACGATGGAATATATGAAGGAGGTTGTAGGAGATGTAGAGGTCCCGCTATATGACAGCTCAAAGGCAGATCCTTCTGCTCCCATCAATGCATCAGCAGCAAAAATGAAGTTTGGAGATTATATAGATCTTATCCAGCGAGAGCCTACTGATCTTAGAATTTTCCTATTCGACCCCATAAAATATGCTCCTAAACTTTTGGAAGATTATATTTCTCCTAAAGAATTAATGGGAGGCTTCCTTGATAAATACCCGAATATGTTCTTTGGAGGAAAAGGCTCTGTTACCTTCCTGCACTTCGATATTGATATGGCTCATATTTTCCATACCCATTTCAACGGAAGAAAACATATTCTTCTTTTTGATTATAAATGGCGAGAAAGACTTTATCAGATACCTTATGCAACCTATGCCCTGGAAGATTATGATATCGAAAATCCGGATTTCACAAAATTCCCGGCGCTGGATGGTGTAGAAGGCATTGAATGCTATCTTGAGCATGGTGATACTTTATTTATGCCTACCGGATGGTGGCACTGGATGAAATACCTGGACGGAAGTTTCTCAATTTCCTTAAGAGCATGGGACAAATCATGGGCAGTAAAAGCACATTCTCTGTGGAATCTTACTGTACAGCGCAAATTTGACGACATTATGAAGTCGAACTTCAAAAAGAGCTACATGGACTGGAAAGAGAAGATGGCAGTTAAAAGAGCAGAAATGGCCTTGAAAAGAGGCTTACCAAGATAATAAAAAAGACGTTTCACTTGAAACGTCTTTTCTTTTTCATTCTATTATAAAAATGTTATTTCTTAATCATTTTATAGCCTTTTTCAGTCTCTTTATCTTTGACCTTCACTATGTAATTTCCTGCTGCCAGTTCACTTACATTTACAGTTCCGTTTTCTGTATCCATCGTTTCTTTTTTCACTAGCTTTCCGTTAAGATCATAGATGTTAATTTCAGAGATCTTAGTTTTATTTTTGATGTGTAAAACATCTTGTGCCGGGTTTGGATAGATAGATGCACGGTTCTTATCCGCTTTTGCATCAGAAACCGATAAACTGTTTGCTGAAATCTGGAAATCGTCTATCCCAATAAACCAGACATCTTCTGTAGTGGAATGAAAAGCAATATAAATTGTTTGTCCTATAAAAGGAGTCAGGTCGTACGTATACTGATTCCACGAAGTAGGAGGTTTTACTGCTGCTGCAAGCGTGTTGGTAAGGCCTGCAATGGTAGGAGTTGTTGTTGACACTTTTATATCCACTGTCTCAGCAAGCCCTGCTCCTCTGTTTCTTGCCCAGAAAGTAAGCTTATCAGATACTCCCGCAGTGACCACTATAGCAGGGCTTATGGCATAATCATCATGGGAAGTACTACCATATTCCAATCCAAGGAAGTGGGTTCCCGAATGAGGAGCATTGAAGGAAGAATCATAAGAACTAAAGGTTTCCCAGGTTCCGGGATCTCCACCATTAATTATTGTCCAGTCGGCAGGCATTGTTGCCGAATCAAAACTTTGAGAATACTGTGCCAGTAAACCTACTGGCATAAAGCACAGCAATGTTACGAATTGATAAATTTGTTTCATAGTGTTTGTTTTTGATACTAATTTAATAAAAAACTAAAACATTGATTAACAAATTACTATAAAAAACAAAAAAATCATTAGAATTTTTGTGAAAAAACTTTTATAACACTCTGTAAACGGGATACTGTCTGAATGTTTTTTCCTCAAAATAAGGAGAATGTCTGTACACCCAATCTAGCTGTGCATCTCCATCTTCAGACAGCTTTTTATCCGATGCTTTGGCAGCTTCAAACGCTTCTTTCAGTTTTTTATCCTTTTTCAGAAGTTCAGCAGCAGTATCTTCGAAGATATAGGCAGAATAGTATTCTTTCTGAGCCAGAATTCCATCAAAAAAATTCCAGTTGAAAAATGAGTCTAATGCTTCAGGTTCAAGGGTTTCTATAATATATTTTACACCAGGCTGATTGGTTGAAACCAGATAATCTCCGGCTGTAAATGCCCAATTTTTCTGTGTAGCATCAACTGTAGTTTCAAAATGCAGATAATGTCCTTCGTAAGGGTTTTTAACGGTTTTAAAATCTTTAATTTTATAAGACTCCACCATTAAAGTACTGTCCTTCTGTATTGGTTTCATCTGAATATTATTTCTTTTAAACTCATCAATCACCCGGTACTGTGACTGCGGAATCACATAATATTTTGGAATGGTAATATATCCCGTTGGAACAGCTGTAGTAAAGAGTTTTATGTTCTTTGTAAACGGCTTGTTTCTGTCATAATACAGTCTTGGTTTCCCGGAAACCTCACTGGGTTTGTATCTTCCTTCATAGCCTTTAAAGTCCATGGTAGAGAACTTTGTAGAGTCTATTTTCCAACGGATTCCGTATTGTTTTCCGGCCTGATATTGTTTCAGATTTTCTATACGAAGCAGTTTTATTTTATGATAATCTTTATCTAAATTCTGCAAGTTAACCAGCATATATTTGTAAGTAGCATCTACCCTTTTATCATACGATTTCAGCATATGGGTTTCAGGAACGGTTCCTAAAGAATTAAAAAGGGAAGTATATCCTGTAGAGTATCGGGGAGAATCTTCAAATGAGGCAAATCCTACTTCAGGAACATCTCCGTGAATGTTGACGTAGGGAGTACTTTCATACCCCAGCTTTTTCATATCTTCAAGATTTTTAGCCTGATAATCATTGTAGAAATAGTTTCCGAGAGCATTTCCCAGACGTTCTTTAAACGTAGAAATATAGGTGAACGTATATTGATAATCTGCTCCGTTGCTCACGTGATTATCAATAAAAACATCAGGTTTCAGCCACTGATAGATTTCCTGAAAACTTCTTGCATTTTTGGAATCTGCCTTGATAAAATCCCTGTTCAGGTCGTAATTCCTTGCATTTCCTCTGAAACCATACTGTTCCGGACCATTTTGATTGGCTCTGGAGTAAGATCCCCTGTTCAGCATTCCGCTTACATTGTACGCAGAAATGGCAGCAATAATAAAGTTTTGAGGAGTTTTAATCTTTTTAACGGCAAGATCTCTCATCAGCATCATCGTAGCATCAATTCCGTCCGGTTCTCCCGGGTGAATGCCGTTGTTGACGAAGAGAATGGCTTTGTCTTTTCTTAATTTTTCAAGATCTTTTTCAGGAAAAGGATTGTAAACTACCACATAAATAGGCTTTCCGTTGTCGTCGTCTCCTTTTTTAAAGTACTGAATGGTATTGAAGTTTTTAGCCAGATCCTGATAATAGCTGTTCATTTCGTCGTAGGTAACCGTTTGGTTTCCATTTCCTTTTTCAAAGGGAGTCTGAAATGATTTTTGAGCTAAAAATAAGGTAGAACTCAGGGTAAATAAAAGATATTTCAGTTTCATTGAAGTCGTATTTTCAGACTTTAAAAGTAGTTATCTTTTGGGAGAAATGAGAACATGTTGATGGGTAAAATGTTTTAAAAATAGAAACCTCACAGGTTTTGAAAACCTGTGAGGTTTGTTTCCGATAGTATCAATTTCTGCCATTTTCTTCAGGATATAAGGAGGGAAGCGGATCACTTTGCCAGAATTGTTTGGTATCAATATCCATGATGGATAAAGATCCGGTATAGGCTGCTCCGGTATCCATATTCCAGATATTGGCTTTATTGGCGGGTATTTTGATCCCAATATCAAGAGTAGGCGTATGTCCGATGAATATTTCTTTATACAAAAGCAGTCTTTTAGGATATAATTCTGAATTCTTTTCTAGTTTTTTATCCATGGCTACAGCCGTTTCCCAGAGCGTTCTGTCCCAGTGGTAATTGCTGGAATAGACTTCTTTTTCAGGACCGTGCATAGAAGCATATCCGGCATGAATAAACAGTCGGTTCTGATCATCAATGTGATAATTTTTCATCCTTTGAAAGAATTCGAGATGAATATCCAAATCTTCAAGGGAATAATCAGCATAACTTTCTACTGTACTTTTCCCTCCATTGAAAAGCCAAACATTGGGGTTTTGTCCCAAACTCAGCCAATCTTCACACCAGGCATCATGATTTCCTTTGATGAAGATACATTCCTGTTTTTCGGAAAGTTCCAGTAAGAACTGTATGATTTGTGAAGACTCGCTCCATCCGTCCACATAATCGCCGAGGAAGATCAGCCGATCATTTTCGGTCACTCCTGCTCTTTCAAGAACCTGCAACAAGGCTTTAAATCCTCCGTGGATGTCTCCTATGACTAATGTTTTGCTCATTTTACTTCGAGATATATTTTGCATCCACGAAATCTGTAAGCCAAACTCCATTTGCAGACTGATAGAAAGATAATCCTTCCTGATGCATTGTTCCGGTTCTGATGGTCAGAATCACAGGTTTGCCGTGTCTCATCCCGACCTTTGCAGCGGTCTCTTTATCAGCACTTAAGTGTACATGCTGACGTGTTCTTTTTTCAATTCCTTTTTCTAAAATGGAAGAAATATTGGCTTCTGCTGTTCCATGGTACAGAAATTCCGGAGGCTGCTTGGCTTCCAACGCCAGATCGATATCAATAGAGTGTCCCTGGCTTGCTCTGATCATGGTTTTATCTTCGTTAAAAGCAAAACGCTTTTTATTGTTGGTTTCTACTACCTCATCTAATTCTTCGGGAGTAAAAAGCATTCTCTTTTGGGCTGATTTTGCTCTTAGCTCTTCTACATCTGCCCAACCTTTTTCATCCAGTGTAAGTCCTATACTTTCCGGCTGATGCCGCAGGATCAGGCTTAAAAATTTACTTATTTTTTTCTTTTCTATTTCGTTCATGGTTTGTGTTTTAATTCATTAATTTTTGGTGTAATTTCTCACACAATTTCTCAATATCATCCTTTCTCACGAGCTCTGCAATCCATTCCTCAGGAATATTTTCAAATCCATAATAAATTCCGGCAATTCCTCCGGTGATCGCTCCTGTAGTATCGGTATCTTCCCCCAGATTGACAGCTTTTAAAACTGCTTCAGAATAACTTTCTGAGTTGACGAAGCACCATAAAGAAGCTTCCAGGCTGTGAAGAACGTACCCGCCACTCTTAATTTCATCTTCAGGATATCCGGAAATATCATTCTTTAAAATTCTATTGAAAAGTTCAACTTCATTTGGATTAAAACCTTGTTTTTCAGCATATTCCAAAGACACTTTCTGTGTATGCGTATATGCCTCTCTTTTATCCTTTCTTTTCAACAATTGAATGGAAAAAATAACATAGATGAAACAGGCAAAAACAGAGCGGAAATGACCGTGAGTTATTGCCGAAACCTCTTTTATTGTAAAATAAATTTTCTGAATATCCTCTTCATTTTCAAGATAAAAGGCAAGGGGGAGAATCCTCATTAAAGAACCATTCCCATTGTCTTCTTCAAAAATATTTCCTGAAAATTTTGCACTTTCACCTTTGATTAATCTTGCCAGAGCATGTCTTGTAGTTCCTCCGATATCGAAAAGCCTTCCATGGGCAGTCCAGTGACCATATTTGTTCCACTTCACAAAACTTTGTCCGATTTTTTCAAGATCGTAGCCTTTGGTAAGCTCTTCTGCAAGGCAAAGTGTAAGAGAACTGTCATCACTCCACGTTCCTTTGGGTTGATTCCAGGACATATATTCCAGCATTTTTGTTACCGGATTTCTTTTCAGATCTTCCCTTTTTTTAAATTCTACCGGAACACCCAGTGCATCTCCAATGCAGGCACCCATAATTCCCGCTTTTACTTTGCTTTCCATCAGGCAAGATTCACCAGTTTATCAAATAATAATTTCATTCCCTGGGTTGCTGTTTCTTTCATTACAACCGCTCTCTGCCCGTAACCAAATCCAGTTTCATTGGGATTGATAACGATTAAAAGGCAGTCATCCTTGATATCATGAATCAGTCCGGCTGCAGGATATACCTGTAAAGATGTCCCGATAACCAGTAAAATATCTGAATCTTTCACGATTTCTCTTGCATTCTGATACAAAGGAACATCTTCTCCGAACCAAACGATATATGGTCTTAATTGTGCTCCATCTTCAGCTTTGTCCCCAATTTTGATATCTTCTTTTTGTTCATAAATCAGACTTTTATTGTTGCATGAGCATGATTTGAACAATTCTCCGTGAATATGAAGAATCTTAGTAGATCCTGCTCTTTCATGAAGGTCATCAATATTCTGTGTAATGATCTGAACATCAAAATATTTCTCCAGCTCTGCCAGCAATTGATGCGCTTCGTTGGGCTGTACTTCATGCAGCTGACGTCTTCTCTGGTTGTAAAATTCCAGCACCAAAGCTCTGTCTTTTCGCCATCCTTCCGGACTTGCCACATCTGTTACATTATGATTTTCCCAAAGACCGTCTCCGTCTCTGAAAGTTTTTATTCCGCTTTCGGCACTGATTCCTGCGCCGCTTAATATGGTTAGTTTTTTCATGGTTTTTTAATTTTTTCTTTTACATTCTGAAAAATAATAATGATCAAAATGATGATAAAAACAGGAATTAGTAATATCCATACTAAAATATCTATTACTCCTATGACTTCTTTTATTCTGAATTTTTCTTTCGTTTTATAGTTAATAAAATCTACAAAATTTTCTTTATTCGTAAGCTCTTTATCATACCCCAACCAGTCAAAATTTGTGATAAAATCACCAAAAATATACAGATTGGGAGATTTAGAATCAGATAAATTAAAAAAATAAAAGGTTTCAAAATCCTGTCCCACCAGAGGTTCATATTCGATATTATACTGAAAACAAAAAAGACTTTCAGTGCTCAATAAGTCCCTTTGCTTCAAAACTTCTTTCAATTGACTTTGGTATTTTTTCAGCTTTACAATATTATTTTCCACTGGGAAAACATTTGATTTTTTTCCAGCATGTTGAAGATAATAAATATAATTTTCAGGAAACTGCAGATTCAATTCTTTTTGAAGAAATGCAATTTCTTCATTTGTCAGTCCAATATTAGGATCTTCAGGTTGATCTACGAATCTGAAATTATTTTTTTTCACAGTTGTAAAAGGTCTTTATAAATCATTTCATTTTCATCATCAAAACAGACAAAAATAACTTTCTCAATAATATCTGAATGAAATTTTCTTACTTCATCTACCGCAATTTTTCCTGCCTGTTCTTTTGGAAATCTATAAACTCCTGTACTAATATTAGGAAAAACAATCGTCTTCACATCAAGGCTTTCTGCTAAATTCAAAGAATTGCGATAACAGTTTGCCAGAAGAGTTGATTCCTTTTCCTCGTTACCGTTCCAAACAGGACCTACGGTATGAATAACATATTTTGCAGGGAGATTTCCTGCATTTGTTACTACCGCTTCTCCCGTTTTGCATTTTCCTTGTCTATTTCTGATCGCAATACATTCTTCCAATATCTGTGGCCCTCCCATTCTGTGAATAGCTCCATCTACACCGCCTCCACCAAGTAAGGATGAATTGGCAGCGTTGACAATTGCATCAGCTTGGATCTTTGTGATGTCTCCTTTTATTAATTCAATTTTCATCTTAAATTGAGTTTTCTATTTAAAACCTCATCATCAAATAATAAAGGTTTTTCTTCAGGGATGATCAGATTATCTAAATTATCATTCAGTACAAACTGATATTGTTCTGTTACAAAATCTGAAATATTTTCGATCAAAAGAATATCATCCTTAGCAAAAGACTTAATAAATTCATTCCGTAAACCAATCTGTATGGCTCTTCTTTCCAGTTTATTTCCAAAAGGATCATGATCCGGATCCCACTGCAATCTCACTGAAGATTCTTTTATCTGCTTCTGCCATTCATCTCTTGCAATCCCCAAACCTTTATTGTAAGAAGAATATACAGAATTTTCCAGATATTTTATAAAAGCTTCTTTCTTCAAATGAAGTGCTAAAACACTTTCCTGACCTTCTTTTCTACCCCATCCGTTTCTGTACATCATCCAAAGAAAATTTGGCTTTATCCAAGTCATTCTTTCGAGGCTGAAACCTCCACCGAAGAATTGGTTCTTAACAGCAAATTCTCCAATTTCTTTTCTATAAGACTGATACACTATAATTTTCTCATCATCATATTGAGCCATGATGTGATATCCTTGTTCAGGCCAATCCTGCAGTTGTTCTTTATATTCTTTTAATTTGATTTTCATTGTATTTCTTCAAATGGTTTCAGCATTTCTTCTTTCTTGGTAAGTACTGCAAAAACCTCTCTCTTAAATTTATTTTTATATTTTGTCAGGAGATGTATCTTTTGCCATTCCATTATTGGTAATAGTTAATTCTTTTATATTAGAAATCAGGTCTCCCAACTCCATATTTCCTGCTTTTTCAAACTGATCTCCTATAAATACTTGGGTTACTTTGATGTTTCCTACAATGGCTTTATTAAAACTCTCCAGCTCTTCTGATGGAATCCATAGTTCGTTGTGGTTTCTTGCTCCTACATTCTGAGCAGGATATTGAGCTGCCACTTCTTCCAGTACATCAAATACCAAGATAGTTTCCAGCTTCATCTCTGGTATTCCATTTTTCAGCAATCTCAGAAGCATACTCTTCATTAAGTACAGGATAAAAAATGGGCTGCCAATCCAATCTTGGAGGAAATTTTTCAAATCCACTTTCTATAATCAAGATCATTTCTTTTTCTCCTACTGGTCTGTATAATGTAATTGTTTTCATAACTTTAGTTTTTATTCAAAATCATATACATACACTTCCACATCTTTTGCAAGCAGTGTTCTTCCAATAATGGGTTCTATTTCTTCCCATTTTCCTCCAGCCAGACCACATCCTATTCTCGGCATATGTACTGAAGCACACTGTTCCTGAGCCTCATAAGAAAGCTTCAATAAACATTCTTCCAGAGCATTATATCTAATAGGAGGAATATCCGAATGAGTAATAATGTTATGTTGAGCAATCATATTGCAAATCCAGATATCTTTTTCTGTCTGAACCATCTGAATTTCGCCTAGGATAAAGTTTTCTTTGCTCTTAAACCATTCACGGTACGCTTGTTCCGGCTGCTTCCATCTTTTGGAAATGGTAGTTACAAAACCTTTTCCCCAACCTCCTATATCATTGCAGATATGAGAAATTATTTTGTTTCCTTCAACATTTGGTCGGATAGCGTCTCCTTTTATATATTGTATTGTTTTCATGGTCATTATTTTTCAATCATTAAATCATTCTTCTATTCTGTCATTAACTATAAAATTAATGCTTTTATCCTTCTGTTTCTTACTTCTTTAGAAATTAAAAAATCTGTTTAAAATCTTTTGAATAGGGAGAATAAGATCCGTAGACAGCATCAAATTCTATATCCAGATTTTCCAGCTTAAATTGCTCATCCATCTGATCCAAACAGGTAATCACAAGGTTCTTTTTAGCCGGAAATACATAAGCTCCATCTAACTTCAAAGCATAATTCAAGAGGCTGTAATCTATTTCTCCTGTTCTTAACTCCTTCTGATATTCATTAAATGTACAGGTTTCTTCTTCATTATTTTTCAGATTCATTTGTTTTTCATTGCTCATCCAGCCGTTTCCGTGACGGGTTGCATAGCTTCTGGTGACATAATACATTTCAATGTCTTCAATTTTTAAAAGCTTACAGATTTCGTATGCATTTTTTGAAGTGGTATGAGCATAGGTCACATTGGGAAAAACGCCATGATCCATATCGAGTAAAATACCCTGGCTTCCTTCAAAAATAAGGTGGTTGAATGAAGCCAGCCAGGTATAATCATTTATTTTCCAATCAATTTTATCAATAGCCTCTAAAAAAGGGTTCAAGAGTTCGCTGATCTCATTCTCTTCGACAAAGCCATAATAATAAGCAATCCCTTTTAGTTTTTCCATGAGCATTTCTCTTGGTCCAATAAGATCTATCGCAAACAGTTTATAAGGACTTTCGTGTCTTTTCATGGTTGCTCCTATTCCTTTTCCGCAGGTTCCATGTTCCAGATTTCTGGTATTGGTTCTGTTCTGCCATACATCAAAAGGAGTGGTCACTTTTGCCAATGGATGAATATGCAGTTCAATATTTCCATTCTTTGATTTTAGTTCTTCTCTTTCATTGAACAGAAAAACAGGGTGTATCGTACAGTGCTCGGTAAAGTAAGAAGGCAGCCCTCTGAGTGCTCCGCTTGCAAAACTGGAATGTACATGTTTTCTTTCATCCATCATTACGGTATGTGCTGCCTGCTGACCTCCTGAAAACCGGATTACAACTGCCTCAGGATGCTGAGAAGCCAGAAAATCTGTGGTAATCCCTTTTCCTTCATCTCCAAAACTTAGTCCTATTACGATTTGCGCCTTTTTCATGTCCTTTTATTTTAAATGTCAATTGCCTTGTTCTAAAGCATCTGAAACTGATCTAAACCTGTTGTTCCTAAGGTTTTATTTTTAAACTTATCACAGATAATTCCTTTGATAACATTGGGGATTTCTCTGTGATCTTCAATGGATATACAGTTTTGACCTAACAATTCTCTCCATCCCCGGTCTGCTCTGAGTGCCTGATCAGAATGCAAAACACTGATATGGTATACTTCATATTTTTTCTTTGCTTCTTCCAATAATTCAATATGGGTATAGGTTTGCTGTCCTTTCCCCATAATTTCCCTGATGGCTGAGGCAGGAAGTGTTTTCAAGCAAGGTTCATCGCCAATGGTAAACAGTAATCCTTTTTGTCCTCTTTTTTCAAAAGCATCTGTTCTGGTGTGGAATGCCGCAAAATACCATGCTAAAAGATAACTTTCACCGGCATTTCCGCCGCCTCCGGATTCAATATAGGTTCTTGTCAGCCACATATCCAGTTCTTCATCGCCTGACTCAAACTGCCCAGCCTGAAGCGGATAGCCATCATATTCATGATCTCCAATTCCCAGGAATAATAAGGCTGGATCCGGAACTCCACCCTGAATAATTCCTCCCATTAGTTTTGGTAATCCCTCTCTGATCAGTTCATGGGGAATATGTCCCATACTTCCGGTAACATCTAACCCTAAAATAATCGGAACTGAGTGAGGGTGAACTTCTGAATCTCTGGATTCTCTGAAAGAAATTCCATGGGGATTCATCGATTCATGGGCCATTCTTTTGGCATTTTGGGTGAAAATTTCCCCTGCTGATTTTGTTCCGTAACCTGCTTTGCTTGCTCTGTCATAACGAGCGTCTAAATCGTATCTTGTACTTCCCATGATTATAATTTTTTTCCAAATAAATATTCAAATCTCTTCTGGGTTACTTCAAGCTGAATATTCAGATTTCTGATTGTTAATGATAATTCCATGTCTTTCTGAACGAATGCTTCGGGATTGAAATCCGCAAAAGTCAGACTGTTTCTGTCTAAAGGACTGATATCAATAAGCCCTTCTTGTTCGCGCTCAAGTCTTTTGATTTTTAATTCGATATCTTCAACTCTGCGTCTGTAGATCAATTCGGAATCTGCTCCAATGATCTTTGCACGGTCTTCTCTGATCTGATCATTATTTCTTTGTAATGATTCGATAAATCTGGGTTTAAACTCATCTTCCATGATCAAATATTTTTATTTGTGTTAATAATACACTAATTAAACTAGACATAGGAATGCCTTCCTTTTTTACGGATAATTTATACTTTTGAATACATTACATCTGTTCTCAATACATATTTTAATCCGCTGATTAAAGTCTTTCCTTCATGTCTTAAAGGGTGATGAAAGATAAGGGCTGTTCCTTTTTTGGGAGCTACTGTAAATAGGTTCTCAAACTCTGTTTCTCCTCCTTCAAAATCATCATTCAGATAGATCATAAAGGTGTAAAAGCTTTTCTCTTTTTCATTTCGGATATAGCTTCCGTCTCTGTGCATCTTAAATTGCTGTCCCGGAGCGTACTTATAGACTCTGAGCATTTCATTAAAGTTAAACAGCTGATATCCATCACATTCCTGAGGTAAGAGTTGGTTTGCCTTGTCAAAAAGATCTTGAGCAATTGCAATATCAAAAATCATCAATCGGTCATTATTTCTGATTCCTTTATTCATTTGCTGACGCCCAAATACATTGATCTTTGCTTCTTCAAAAACCTTTTCCTGTGAAAGGCTGATGTACTGATCACATTCGGTTTCAGTAAGAAAATCTTCTATCAGAAATATCTGTGGGTGTAATTCTATTTTTTCCATAATTCCTATTTTGTGTTGGTGTTGTGTGTGTTTTTACCTTCTTAATTGATCTCTTACTTCCATCAAAGCAAATCCTAAGAGGTTTTCTCCGTTCCATAATAAAGGATTCTCAGCTCTGTTATCTGTTTCCAGCATTCCGATACCCCAGATTCTGTCATAGGGACTGGCTTCTACCAGAATTTTATCTCCTGTTGACAAAAGAAAATCTTTAAATTTCTGATTCTGAGAGAATTTCAAAAGGTTTCCTTGGGTTACCAGTTCATATTTATGCTCATCCCAACGTTTCGGATCAAAGTTCTTTACTTTTCTTCCCAGCGCTTTTGCCTGGTTAGGAGTATCTGCCTTTAAAATTTCCGCTTCGGTTTCAGGATCATTAAACAATCTGGCTTTTCCAGCCATCATATAATGTTCTGCAGTTTTATAAATGATTCCGTTTTCTTCAAATCTTCCCGGAAACCATTGACTGAAACATGATTTGGTAATAATATCTTTTGCTGAATGTCCCCAGAAAAAGAGAAATTTTATCCTTTCCTTTTTTTGAAAGCGTTCTGTAATATTTTGTATGGTGTATTTCATGATTGCGTTATTTTGACACAAATTTAAAATATTATCAGTCTTTGCACCAAATTTATTTGTGTTAATTTTACGCTAATAAACATAATTACTTGATTTACAGTGATAAAAATTTAATTTCGATAAACACGAATAGCGCAAATTTTAATCACGAATGACACAAATGTTGAATATGCTTAGGCTAAAGCGAAAGAATTTGAAGAATTTAAACAGGATGACAAAATGGAGATTATTCCTTCGTCAGAATGACAAAAGACAAACAGGATGACCTTTGTGACAGGCATTTTTTATTGAATTTACTTTGAGTGATCTTCTTTTTCTCACTCCTATCTATTAGTGAGCATTAGTGTGAATTCATTTGTGAACTTTGTGGTTAGAGATCCTATTTTATTTCAAAATAAAACCCCTGCTCTTCCAGCTCTTTATACTTTTCTTTATTGAAAGTAAAAAGTTTTCCGGGCCTGCCGCTGCCTTCTTTTTTGACGTTGTTGGTTTCGTTAAGCAGTCCGTAGCTCATGATTTTCTTACGGAAATTTCTTCTGTCAATTTCCTGTCCTACAATTGTTTTATAAAGGTTTTCAAGATCTGAAAAAGGGAATTCTTCGTTGAGAAGATTGAAGCCGATTGGCTGGTATTGAATTTTTGTGCGAAGTCTTTTTAGAGCAGTCTCAATGATTGTTTTATGATCAAAAGCAACTGAAGGAAGTTTATTGATACTGAACCATTGCGCGTCTTCGGCATCTGAGTCAGCAAACAGCTCATGATAAGAAGGGTTGACAAGCCCTAAATAAGCAACAGAAACCACTCTGTTTCTCGGATCACGACCCAGATTACCAAAAGTATACAATTGCTCCAAAAAATCGGGTTTTATGCCGGCTTCTTCATAGAGTTCTCTTTTTACCGCATCATCTACACTTTCATCATCAAGAACAAGCCCTCCCGGAAGAGCCCATCCACCTTTAAAAGGGTCAATATTTCTTTTAATCAGAAGAATCTGAAGATCTTTCTTATCAAAATATCCGAAAATAACGGCATCTACAGCCACTTTTATATCCTGTAATTTTTTAGGAGACTCCATACATTGATTTGCGTTACGAATACACAAAGCTACGATTTATGCCTGTATTAAAAAATAATTTCCGTTATAATAAAAGTTCTTATCTTTAAGTTATCTTTCTAACCATCTTAAAACTAAATTATTATGAAAAATTTATTAACAATTCTTTCTGCAGTTTTATTATTAATAGCTTGTGAGAAAGGAAAAACAACAGCTGCCACTGGCTCTGACAAAACAGATTCAGCATCTACCTCTGAATGGAAACCTGTAGATTCAGCAACCGCCATGAAAGACTGGATGGCATACTCAACTCCGGGAGAAATGCAAAAAATGCTTGCAAAATCTGATGGAACCTGGAACGGAGAAACTACCATGTGGATGGAAAACGGAGCAAAACCTATGATGAGTAAATCCGAGGCTACCAATAAAATGATGTTTGGCGGACGTTATCAGATTACTAATCACAAAGGTGACTTTATGGGAATGCCTTTTGAAGGGATGAGCATTGTAGGATATGACAATTCAAAAAAGAAGTTTGTCAGTACCTGGATAGACAATATGGGAACTGGAATCATGCATAGCGAAGGAGACTGGAATCCTTCTACAAAATCTGTTGAATTTAAAGGAAAAATGACCGATCCTTCAAGACCCGGAAAGGATTGTGATTTCAGAGAAGTATTCACCTTTGTGGATGATAACACTCAAAAACTTGAAATGTACGGCCCTGATTCTAAGACAGGAAAAGAGTACAAAACGATGGAAATAAAATATACCCGTAAAAAATAAATCAAAAAAACCGCTTCGTGTGAAGCGGTTTTTTATTTTTATAATGAATTAGTCATTCAGTTTTAATACAGCCATGAATGCCGATTGTGGTACTTCTACTCTACCAATCTGCTTCATTTTCTTCTTCCCTTCTTTCTGTTTCTCCAATAGTTTACGTTTTCTGGAGATATCTCCTCCGTAACATTTTGCAGTAACGTCTTTTCTTAAGGCTTTAATCGTTTCTCTGGCAATTACTTTCGTCCCTAATGCAGCCTGAACAGCAATATCAAACTGCTGTCTAGGAATCAGCTCACGAAGCTTTTCACACATTCTTTTACCAATATAATAAGCGTTAGAATCGTGAATCAAAGATGATAAGGCATCTACCATATCCCCATTGATCAGGATATCCATTTTTACCAGCTTGGAAGCTCTGAATCCGATTGGATGATAATCGAATGAAGCGTATCCTTTAGAGATAGATTTTAATCTGTCATAGAAGTCGAACACAACCTCAGCAAGCGGCATATTGAAAATTAACTCTACTCTTTCTGATGTCAGATAACTCTGGTTAACGATTTCTCCTCTTTTTTCGATACATAAAGTCATTACAGCTCCTACGAAATCAGATTTTGTAATGATAGAAGCCTTGATGAAAGGTTCTTCTACTCTGTCCATCGTTGAAGGATCCATCATTTCAGACGGGTTGTTGATCAAAATCGGAACTTCAGGTTCTTTTTTAGTATATCCAAAATAAGAAACGTTCGGTACCGTTGTGATTACGTTCATATTGAACTCTCTGTCTAGACGTTCCTGAACGATTTCCATGTGTAGCATTCCCAGGAATCCGCAACGGAAACCAAATCCAAGTGCTGCAGAACTTTCCGGCTCGAAAACAAGAGAAGCATCATTCAGTCTTAATTTTTCAAGAGAGAATCTTAATTCTTCAAAATCTTCAGAATCAATTGGATAAATCCCGGCAAATACCATTGGTTTTACTTCCTCGAATCCATCAATTGGTCCGTCAGCTGGCTTTTCAAATGAAGTGATGGTATCTCCTACTTTTACTTCACGGGCATCTTTAATACCCGATACAAGATATCCTACGTCACCACAATGGATTGTTTTCTTTGGAACCTGCTTTAGTTTTAATGTACCTACTTCATCAGCTCCATATTCTTTTCCTGTAGCGAAGAACTTAATCTTTTCATTTTTAGTGATGCTTCCGTTCACTACTTTGAAATAAGCTTCAATACCTCTGAACGGATTGTATACAGAGTCAAAGATCAAAGCCTGAAGTGGTCCTTCAGGATCTCCTACCGGTGCAGGAATTCTTTCAACAATCTGTTCTAAAAGGTTATGAACACCTTCTCCTGTTTTACCGGAAACTCTCAATACATCTTCATATTCGCATCCGATAAGGTTCATGATCTCATCGGTTACTTCTTCAGGGTTGGCAGATGGAAGGTCAATTTTATTCAAAATCGGAATGATCGTTAAATCATTTTCCAATGCAAGATACAGGTTGCTAATGGTTTGAGCCTGAATACTCTGTGCAGCATCTACAATAAGAAGTGCACCTTCACAGGCAGCAATAGAACGGGAAACTTCATAAGAGAAGTCTACGTGTCCCGGGGTATCAATAAGGTTTAAAATATATTTTTCTCCTTTATACTCATAATCCATTTGGATCGCGTGTGACTTAATCGTAATCCCACGTTCTTTCTCCAAATCCATATCATCCAGCGTCTGAGACTGTAATTCTCTTTGGGTAACGGTATTCGTATACTCCAATAGACGGTCTGCCAGGGTACTTTTACCATGGTCGATATGAGCGATTATGCAAAAATTTCGTATGTTTTTCATTTAAGAATCTTGTAGTTTGCAAAGATAAGAAAATGCAGGAGAATTTTTCATTCTTAATTCTTTCTTTTAACTGAAACACAGATAACAATAAGAAAAGAGGAAAAATTTTCCCTCTTTTCAAATATTATTTTGTTTTGCCAAAGTCTTCCGGTAACAGGTAATTTCCAGTAAAAGGATCAAGATAAACTTTAGGTCCTATAGTATTCTTTCTTTTGCCTGATAAACTGACATCTATCACTGCACCAATAACGCCACCAATCAAACCACCTGCAGCAGCACCAATTGTAACGCCGGTTGTAGCCGTTTCAGGAAATAATTCTGCTTTTGTTACCTCTATAAAAACTCCATGATCATCTTTGAAAATCTCAGTGTAACCTACAGGAATATTTTTGTACGCTATGCCCTTATAGACAAAAGCATAGAAATGTCTTATTGCTGTTTTTTCATCTCCTTTTAAGGCCTTTGTAACGATTCCCTTATCATTAGCCTGCAAAGTAAATCCAGGTTCAGGATTGTGAGTAAAAAAGCTGTAATAGTCTTTGTAAACCCCTTCTTTAAGTTCATTTGCTTTTAGAATACTCAGTTTTTCTTTTAATACAGAGACATAATCAGGAAAATCATTTTCTGAAATGCTAAGTTCCCAAGGGCTTGCTTTATAGGAGTCTTTAAAAAGATCAGTAAGAATTAAAGTCACTTTTCTTGCAAGGCTTTGTGCCAGATAAGGTGTTGTACGTGATGAGACGGTTGCGATAGTGTCTATTCTATCTATAAAATGATATCCGTCTTCTTTCTTAATAAATGTACTTGCCTTTAGTTCAAGCTTTCCGATAGAGTACTTTTCCTTCTTATCTTCTGAAATACTTAAATTTTCAAGCAAAAAAACCATATCATTATTTCCTCGTGTCGGATTGTACTTATAAAACCAATCCTGTATGTCTTTGCCTGCATTATTTTCGAAAACAACTTTCACTTCATCCTTATGATACATGACCATTCCGATTTCCTGAATGGCTCTTTGATCTATCACCGTAAAACTTTTGATAGAGTTTTTGCTGTCTTTAATAGATTTTGAAAGATCAATTGTTTCTATTTTCTGACCCCATAATACGATCGAAAACAATAAAAAGAAAAGTACTTTTTTCATAGATAAACTTTGGGGTAAAAATAATTTTTTTTGTTGTAAAATTAAACGGCTCTCACAGAAAAAATCTGGAAGAGCCGTCCAACATTAAAAAAATAAACTATTATGGGTTCTGTTTAGTTCCGGAAGCATTGTTATTATTTCCGTGAGGTTTTCTTTCATCCATTTTATCCTTCATCATCTTTTCGGATTGAAATAATTTCAGAACTTTTTGACAGGGAATTACCTGCTGCATTTTATCTGCATATTTTTTCCTGTTATCCAATAGCTTCTGCCCTACTTCAAAACTTTGCTGCAGTTTAGCTTTCGCTTCGTCATCTGATAAAGTTTCGGGATCAAAGTTGGAATTAAACTGACTTTTTATCTGCTTCTGGCTATCCAGATATTCGTTATACAATTGTGTAAATTCTGCTTTATCATCCGGATCAACATTCAGATTATCCATGATCATATTGTTCCTGAATTTCTTCAGGAGATCTTTTCTCTCTTCCGGAGAAAGATTATTGATGACTTCTTTCCTTTGTTTAGGATCCATCTTTTTCCAATCATAATCTGTTCTTTGGGCATTTAATCCAAAGCCATAAATAATCAAAAAAGTCAATAATATCTTTTTCATTTTCTTTTAATTATAAATATCCAAATAAACGTCCTGAGTCGAATTACTTGCTAACTCTGCAATTTCAGAATTAGAAAACGAGTCCAGATATTCATTCATTCGTGTTTCTTCTTTTTTCTTTACAGTTTTCACCGGTTTAGGGCTCTCTGTTGTTTTTTTAGTTTCAATTACCCCTTTAGAAGCGTAAACATTGCTATTTTTTTGATTTTCAACTGTTTGATTATTATTTTCAACAGAAGTTAAATCAGATTTTAAAGTTTCATAAGCCAGCTCGCTTTCTGTTTTGGGCTCTCCGTTATTGGCAACATAGGTTGTTTTAGAGTTCAGGATTTGTTCTGTGGAATCTTTATCTGAATTAAAAACATAAGTTGCTCCAAAAATCAAAGCCAGCGATGCAGCTGCTGCATACATCCAATTCAGCTTAAAGACAGGTGCTTTTTTACTTGTCTTTATATCATTCATAACGCTCTCCTGAATATTTTCAAACATATTATCAGGAACTGTGTAAATGTTTTTACGCTCTAATTTTTCTATGTCGAACTCTTTCATCTTTGTTGGTCAAAAATTATTTTTCGTAATTTTCTTTAATATAATCTTCTATTTTCTGTTTGGCATAATGATAATTCGTTTTCAACGTCCCTACCGACATATCTACAATTTTTGATATTTCTTCGTAAGGTAAGTCATCATAATACCGCATCATAAATACCAGTTTCTGCTTTTCGGGCAGGCTCTGTATAGCGTTCTGCAGTAAAATCTGTATTTCTTCAGCATCACCTTCTGTATTATCTGCAACAAGATTCTGCATATGATACTCCGGATCCTCATCAGTTTTCTGCATTTTTTTCATTTTGTTGACCTGCTGTAACGCTTCGTTGGTAGCGATTCTGTACAACCAGGTATACAACTGGCTATCATTTTTGAACTGATGAAAATTCTGATATGCTTTAATAAAAGTTTCCTGCAGAGTATCCTGTGCAAGATCTCCGTCCACAATAATTCTTCTTATGTGCCAGTACAATCTGCTTTGATAGGCGTCCATCAAGGCACGAACCCCTTTATCCTGGGTCCGTGGATTCTGCATCAACGAAATAATTTCCGCGTCCTTAATCTTCATAAGATGCCTTCATTGTTTTGGATTACAAAAATAGCTGAAAGTTAAATTAAAAATTCAATTTTCAATGTAAATATTAAAAATAATATGAGACACTTACGCAATAAACGTGCCTATATTGAAGTACAGGATTTCTGAAGTCTCTTCCTTTCCCGGCTCAGCTTAAAATCTTATATTTGTTATATGCAAATTGTAATCATCGGTTCCGGGAATGTAGCTTATCATATGGCAAAAGCTTTCACTTTGAAAGGTATTCCTCTGGCTCAGGTTTTTGGGAGGAACGAAAAAGAATTAGGTAAAATTTCTGAAGAATTAAATATTCCTTATTCCACAGATCATCTGGAAGAAGCAGATCTTTATATTCTTTGTGTAAGTGATCATTCTGTAGAAGAAGTCTCGAAAATTATTACCAAAAAAGATTGTCTGGTTGCCCATACCTCTGGATCTCTGCCAAAAGAAGTTCTTGCTGGTGAGTATAGAAAATCCTGCTTCTACCCTTTACAGACGTTTTCAAAATCCAAAGAACTGGAATATGAAAAAATTCCTTTTTTTATAGAAGGGGAAAATGAAAAAGATCAAAAAATATTGTTTGATCTCGCTTCAAAGATTTCGGAAAGAGTAATGGAAAGCAATCATGAAAAAAGAAAATATATTCACCTGACAGCTGTTTTTGCCTGTAATTTTGTGAATCATCTTTTTTCAAGAGCTAAAGAAATTTCAGATTCCCAGGATATTCCGTTTGATTATTTCTTACCGCTCATTGATGAAACGGTTCAGAAAATTCATGAAATTGAGCCCAAAACGGCACAAACAGGTCCGGCAGTAAGAAATGATATAAGGATTTTACAGCTGCATGAACAATTATTAAAAGACGAAAGTCTTGAAATTTATAAAACAATGAATCATTCTATTCAGAAAATGTATGAGCTATAAAGAGAAATTAAAAGATATTAAAGCATTTGTATTTGATGTTGACGGAGTTTTCACAGACGGAAGTGTTTATCTTCTTCCGGGAGGAAATATGTGCAGGGTAATGAATGTTCTGGACGGATATGCGGTAGTAAAAGCTTTAAAAAACAATTATTTAATCGGTGTTATTACAGGAGGAAATGATGAAATGGTAAAACACAGAATCAATTATCTGGGTATTCAGGATTACTATCCGAAGTCTCACAATAAAATAGATGATTTCGAAGACTTTAAG
The DNA here is from genome assembly GCF_002025665.1 of Chryseobacterium indologenes. Taxonomy (GTDB): domain Bacteria; phylum Bacteroidota; class Bacteroidia; order Flavobacteriales; family Weeksellaceae; genus Chryseobacterium; species Chryseobacterium metallicongregator. Next base: position 5,127,234 of record NZ_CP018786.1, read on the forward strand.
AAAAAATATAATCTTAAAAATGAAGAAATTCTTACCATGGGTGATGATCTTCCGGATATTCATATCATGGAAAGTTCAGCCATTGCAGCATGTCCTGAAAATGCGGTTCCGGAAGTAAAAGGAATTTCCGATTATATTTCCCCTAAAAAAGGAGGAACGGGTGCAGTTCGTGATGTAATTGAACAGGTAATGAAAGTTCAGGGAAACTGGCACGACGATAATACTCAATCTGTATAAGTATCTGTATGAAATTACTTTTAGCATCACAATCCCCAAGGAGAAAAGAACTTCTTTCCAGCCTTGGTTTTGAATTTGAGGTCGTAAAAATAGACTGCGAAGAAATTATTCCGGAAAATATCAAAATAGAAGAAGCTGCAGCTTATCTTTCTGACTTAAAAGCATCGGCTTTCAGAAATCTGGAGACTGATGAAGTGCTCCTGACTGCTGATACCATAGTTGCCATCGATAATCAGATTCTGGGAAAACCTAAAGATGAAGAAAACGCTTTTACCATGCTTCAAAGTCTTTCGGGAAGAACGCATCAGGTCTACACGGGAATTACCATCAAAACAGCCAATAAGTCTTTCACAGAAACAGATGTAGCGGATGTTACTCTGGACAAACTTTCAGATGAAGAAATAAACTATTATATTCAGAATTATAAGCCTTTTGATAAAGCCGGCAGTTATGGTGTTCAGGAATGGCTGGGAATGGCAAAGATCACAAGCCTTACAGGAAGCTATTATACTATTATGGGACTTCCTACCCATCTTGTTTATAAAATTCTGAAAGAATCTTCTCTTATTTAAAAGATTATTTGGTTCAAAACGCTCATTAAAGAAGAAATAAAATACTTCCTGAAGAAATATAAATATTATTCATTATAAAATTTTATTATTTTTACAAAATCATCAAACTGCTGATAATAAAAAGCAGATTAGCGAGTTATATTGAATAATGAAAAAGAATATATTATTCCTTTTAGTCATATGTCTTGTTGCTTCATGTGCTACCAAAACAAAAAAGCCGGAGCAGCGTTCAAGAGTATTGAAAGGATTTTCCACATATTATAACACATTATTTAATGCAAAAGATGCATTAAACAGTGAGTTTACCACCAGAGACAAAGGGCATAAGGACAACTTTTATGCTCCCTATATTCCTATTCTGACTTACGAAGAACAGCCTTTGGGAAGTGATCTTGGACAGACTGAGGCTTTTGCCGAAAATTCTATGAAGATGGCTGAAGTAGCCAACAAACCTTCAGGAAGAGGTAATTCAGGAGTTCCGAATATCCCTGGAGGACCTCCGGGAGGCGGCCCTTCAAGACCTGACGGAGAACAGGCTAAAGGAGCTACTACGCTGGAAATTGCAGAAGCAAAAGCTTTAAAAGCAATCAATAAATATTCTGTAACCAGAAATGGTGAAGAGAAAAATAAACAGATTTTTGATGCCTACATGATCCTTGCTCAGGCAAGAATTTATCGGGGTAAATCTCTTGAGGCACTTGATGCTCTGAATTATGTTTTCACCCGTATGAAAGATGATAAAAGGATTGCACTCGCAAGAATTTATCAGGGTCTTGCTTATGATAAAATCAAAGATTATCACAGGGCCCATGAAACTTTTGCCAAACTGAAAAGTGAAGATATCAGTAAAAGCTATGCAAAATTACTCAGCATTTATTATTCTGAATCTTTGCTTGATGCCGGTAAGAAAGAAGAGGCAGCCAAAGAACTTGATAATGCTTTTGAACTGAATAGCAACAGAAAACTGAAGAGTAGAATCGCTTATCTGAGAGGTCAGGTTCTGGAAAATCTGAACCAGAATGATAAAGCAAGAGAAAGCTATGCTGCAGCGTATAAATATGCCAGTGATTTCGAATTTGAAGTAAAATCTCAGGTTGCCATTGCAAAAACTTTTAACGGTAAAGGTGACTATGCCGGCGCAAAAAATTATCTGGAAGGAATCAGTAAAAAAGGAATGTATGGCTCAAGAAAAAATGAATTTTACTATGCTTTAGGGTTAATGGCCAATAAAGCTGGTAAAAAAGATGAAGCTCAGCAATTCTTCAGAAAATCTCTTTTTGAAAAGGTTTCTGATCCTCAGATCCGCGGATTGGCTTATTATGAAATAGGAAAAAGCTACCTTGATAAGAATGATTATATCGGAGCCGGAAGTTATTATGATTCTGCGCTTGCTGTCATGACTTATGAACCTTCAAAAATTCTGTTAAAGGATCAATCTGAGTATATTAAAAAGATTTCCAAAAACTACTATCTTATTAAAAAGAATGACAGTATTCTTTCTCTGGCAAAGATGAATGATGGCCAAAAAACAGATTATTTCACAAAATATATTGCCAAACTAAAGATCAAAGAAGAGAAAGAAGAACAGGAAAGAAGACGTGCAGAAAGAAGTAAAGGTTTTGATACCGGAGATTATAGTGCCAATTCTATTTTTGCCAATAGCGGCAATTCTTTTGAGGATTTTGGAATAACTACAAAAGGTTTTTATTTCAGCAATTCAGGAACGGTAAGCAAAGGTACCTCTTCATTTAAGCAAATCTGGGGAGACCGTGCTCTTGCTGATAACTGGCGTTCTTCCAAAAAAATGGCCTCTATTGAAGATATGAAAAACGAAGCGTTAGGAGTAACCTCTGCGCCTAATCCAAGACGTTTTGAGCCTGCGTATTATATTGAACAGATTCCTACAGATCAGGGAAAATTATCTCAGTTAAAAAAGGACAGAGATACTGCTTCATTAGGTCTGGGAATTATGTATCAGAATTATTTTACCAATACTCCACTGGCTACGAAAACGCTTTATGATCTTGTAGATGTAAAACCGGAAGAAAAAGTAATGCTACAGGCACTGTATGAGATTTTTGCCATGAATTATGAGAAAAATCCACAGGCTTCTGAAAGAGCGAAACAAATTCTCTTGGCTGATTACCCTTATACTTCTTACGCAGAATTTGCCAGAAATCCTAAGAACAAGTCATTTGTAAAATCAACCGAAGAAGTTGAAAACGAATACAAAAAGGCTTATGCACTATTTGAATCCGAAAAGTTTGCAGAAAGTAAAGATATTATAGATCAGACGATTCAGAAGTTTCCGAAAGATGCTCTTGTTCCTAAGCTGTATTTATTAAATGCTTTCAATGCAGGAAAATCAAGTGGAAAGGAAGTTATGATTCTGCAGCTGGAACAGATTGCCCTGAATTATTCCAAAACACCTGAAGGGATAAGAGCTAAAGAAATGCTGAATTATCTGAGAAGTGACCTTAGCTTCCAGGCAACGGACAATAAAGGAAATACTATTCCTCAACAACCATCAGGAGCACCTGCACAACCTAACACCCAAAATACAGGAGTTCCACAAATGAACAGTGGAAAAATACAGAAGCTGGATAATATAAATACGGTTCAACAGGCAAGTCCGGGGCAACCACAAAATCCTAAAAAACCTAATGACACAAAATCAGGATCGAAGATCCCGCCAAGACCTCAATAAAATAAAAAAGCGAAGATTTATTCTTCGCTTTTCTTTTTCTTTACTCCATGGAAATCTTTGAGATAAAAAGGCTCAAAATAAGCCATATCTTCAAATTCTTTGTTTCGTATTTTCTCCAGAGTCTTTCTGATGAGATATTGTGCAGAAGGATAAACATCTTCTTTAAAAACAGCATCAGGGAGATTCAGAATCTCTTTTGCTTTTTTAGCACCATCCCCTACAAACAGAACTTTTTTATCTTTAAATTCTTCAAAAGAAGTTTCATCTAAAATCTTAGCTTCGGTCTTTGATAACTCCTCCCCTGTTTTACCGTCGTAAACGGCCGTATACACTTCCATTCTCCTTGCATCCACCAATGGCGCTATAAAGTCATAGTTATCGCCTAAAAAAGGCTCTATGATGCTTTCAAGAGAGTTTACTGCTACCAGAGGAACTTTCAGTCCATAACAAAATCCTTTTGCTGAGGCTGCTCCGATTCTTAAGCCGGTATAAGATCCGGGACCTTTTCCTAAAGAAACGGCTTCAATATCTTTAAGCGAAATACCCGCTCCTTCCAATGCCCATTCTACATAGGTGTGAAGACTTTCGGATTGTTTATAGTTTTCAGAAACTTCTTCACAAAGGCATAATAGCTTCTCATTGTCTGATATGGCTACTGAACAGTTCTTGGATGATGTTTCCAGATATAGAATTTTCATTTTTTTGTTTTAAGCTAAACAGCAATATTGCAAAAGCAAAATCGCATTTAATATTCTGCAAATTTACTCCATTATTTTGGACTATTTTCTATAAATCGTTCTTGGTTCAGCCTGAGCGCTTGGATAGATGGTCATATCTGAAATGGTAACGTGTTTCGGTGCATTCACACAGTAAGCAATAGCATCAGCAATATCTTCTGCCTTCAAAGGTTCATAACCTGCATATACAGTTGAAGCCTTCTCACTGTCACCTTTGAATCTTATCAAAGAGAAATCTGTTTCTACAGCACCAGGCTGGATGTTGGTTACTTTGATTCCAAATTCGGTAAGCTCCAATCTCATTCCTTCCGAAATAACGTCTACTGCTTTCTTCGTTGCACAGTACACTACTCCATTCGCATAGGTTTGTCTTGCTGCAACAGAACTGATATTTACAATATGACCTAAATTTTTAGTTTTCATAATTGGAATAATCATTTTAGAAACATAGAGTAATCCCTTTACATTTCCGTCAATCATAGAATCCCAGTCATCTGTTTTACCTGCTGATAGAGGATCTAACCCGTGAGCATTCCCTGCGTTATTAATCAGAACATCAATCTCTTTCCAGTTTTCAGGAAGGGAATTAATGGCTGCTTCCACTTCTTCAAGATTTCTTACATCAAACATTAAACTAAATATTTCGGTAAATTGAGAAAGCTCTGTTTTTACAGATTCCAGCACCTCATTTCTCCTTCCACAAATAATAATTCTGTTTCCTTGTTTTGCAAAAAGTTCTGCAGTGGCTTTACCTATGCCAGAAGTGGCTCCGGTGATCAATATTGTCTTCATAAAATTGGTTGTTAAATGTCTGAATGCACTCCTCTATCAGTGTCATGATTCTGTTACATTCAAACATTGTTGTATTGATTTATTAATTTGCATCAAAGGCCTGAAAAGCATCTTTGATATGGTCAATGATTAAGTTTTTGTTATCATCAGGAAGAACGGAAATAATATCAAATCTGACTTCCTGATCTTTATTAAATTCCTCCATATAATGATCGGCTGCAGAGACAATAGATTTTATCTTTGTTTTTGTTACAGCCTCCTGAGGAAGCATAAAAGCATCGGTAGATCTTGCTTTCACTTCCACGATAATAATCAGATTATCTTTTTCAGCAATGATATCAATTTCGTTTTGTTTAAAACGATAGTTTCTGATAAGGATTTTATAGCCATTTTTCTGAAGATAATCAGCAGCAAGATTCTCTGCTATTTTTCCAAAATCATTATGATGAGCCATATTGTATAGTTAAGAGTTTGGAGATAGGATAGGAGAGTAGTGCTACTTTAAAAATCTATTTTTACTTTAGTATCCACTTTCATTTTCACGATTGCACCGATTAAAAGTGGCCTGTTGTCTTTAATATGTCCATTCGGGAAGGCAAATACTACCGGGAAATTATACTTTGAAATTCTGTCCGAGATCAGTTTATAAACAAACTCATCAAAACTTTCTTCATAGCTGTTATTTTCCTTTTCATCTCCCATATTGGTCATTCCGCCAACGATGAGTCCTTTGATTTTATTGAAGACACCTGCCAGCTCCAGACTCATGATCATACGGTCCAGTGCATAGAAGTTTTCTCCGATATCTTCGATAAACAGAATCTTGTCTTTAAAGTCAAAAGAATATTTGGTTCCCAGAAGGGCATAGATAAGGGCTAAATTTCCTCCAACCAATTCTCCCTGAATATTCCCTTTTTTGTTCAAAGGGTGAGATTTAAGGCTGTATTTAGGCTTTTTGCCTTTAAGGATATCAAAGATCAGATCATAGCTTTCATCTGTAACTCCAAAGCTGGATGTTTTGATGGTTTGCCCATGGATGGAAACAAAACCTTTTTTCATCAGATAACTCTGGATCACTGTATTATCGGAATATCCAATGTACCATTTCGGGTTTTCTGTAAAATTTTTCAGTGTCAGGTGCTGGATCAGATGCTGGCAACCATATCCACCTCTCGAAGCCCATACAGCTCTTATTTCCGTATCGTTTAAGGCCCAGTTGATATCTTTTGTTCTTTCCTTTTCTGTTCCGGCATAATTATATCCGTTTGAAAATTTAGTGTAGAGATGTTCTCCGAGAACGGGTTCAAAACCTCTGCTTTTAATCATTTCTATTCCCTTTTCCAGTTGAGTAGCATCTACTGCTCCTGCAGGGGAAATAACAGCTATTTTGTCTCCTTTTTTAAGAGACTTTGGAAAGATCATTTTTTTCATTTTGTTTTTTGATATTTTACTTCTTTCTTTTCTGCTTCCTCCAGTTGTTTTTCAAATTGGTTGAACTTTTTGAAACTCTGCAGGAAAATAAAGAAACTGAAGATAATAAGAATACAGCCAACAACTCTTCTGATTTGGTTGGCTAGTTTTTGTGTTAATTTATCATGAAATTGCTTGGCAAGAAATATCTTGGCAAGATCTATAGACAGGTAAGTGGCCAGTACTATGCTGATGTATAAAATAAAACTGCTGGTGTCCGGATATTGATTCCTTACGGAAATTACCGTTACCAGCCAGAAAAGGATGACTCCAACATTCAAAAGATTAAAGAAAAAACCATTGAAAAAGGTCTTAATATAATTTTGGCCAATGATCTTTTCTTCTCCCGGCATGTGCATTTTGGTTTTGGTCACCAGCATCACAATTCCATAGATGAAAATAAGAATAGAGGTGATCCTGTAGAAACCCGGATGTTTATCAATTAAAGAAACAATATCTGTACTGGCATAATACGCCGCTACAATGCATAATAAATCTGCAGTAATCACACCAAGATCCAGTGATAAGGCATGTCTGGGGCCTCTGGAAAAGCTGGTTTCAATTAACAGGAAAAAAATAGGTCCTATGAAAACCAGGCTCAGCATAAATCCTAATATGATGGCAGATAGTACAAGTTCTAGCATTAAGTGGTGTTTTAAAATGAATAAAAATTCATTTCGTTTAATACAAAGTTAGACTTTATGATTTAATTATTCAATAAAGTTGTGATATATCAAGTAGATTTTAATCAGACTTTAATGTAAAAATTTTAAGAAATAGGAGAGGAGCGTTTATTATACGTTTTTTTCTAAAAAAAAAGAGGTCGTTCCATTTCGAAACAACCTCTTTTTTATTATAATTTTACTGAATACGTTCAGCAATCTTTTTTTATTTTTCCAAACAGTTTTCATTAAAAACAAATTCGAAATCTTTTCTGATTTTAAGACCAAAAATACCTCTTTCAAAGGTATAGATAACCTGATTCTTAAACAGCATTCTTTTATAATCAATCAAAAAGCTTCTTGTCATATAAGAATATTCGTAGGCGTTTCCACTCAAATAAACGTAAGTAGTTTTACCTTTCTGATGACTGCGTACACTCCCAACCTCCGAAACCATACATCTGAAACAGTATGTTTCTTTAGTCGGATTCATTCCTGTAACATAATTGATCAAAAAAAATGCATTGACTATCTGTGGAAATGTAACTGCAAAAAAGTATTTTTTTCCTTGTTTATCAATATTAATAATATTTCTTTTGATTAAAATATTACATATGAATACAAGGACGATTATAGCGAGTACAAAAAGATAAAAATTGATAACAGTGTTAAAAATAACTGTTATCAATAATATTACGTTTAAAATACTAAATACAATGTATTTATCTATTCTCGTCATTACTTCACAATCTGGAAATCAAGCTGCTTCTGAATCAGATTGGCTTTTACCACTTTGATCTGAACTTCATCCCCCAGCTGATATTTATTTCCGTGTCTGATTCCGTATACGGCATGGGTTTTCGCATCATACATATAAGAATCATCCACAAGATCTCTCAGCTTGATAAGACCTTCAGCACCGTTCTCAGGAATCTCAACCCAGAAACCAAATTCTGCTACTCCGGAAATCACTCCTTTGAAAGTTTCTCCCAAATGTTTTTCCATGAATTTCACCTGCATGAATTTGATAGAGTCTCTTTCCGCATCTGCTGCCAATCTTTCCATTGCACTGCAGTGTTTTGCTTTTTCTTCAAGATCACCTCTGTTCGGAGATTTTCCTCCATCCAGATAATGCTGAAGAAGACGGTGTGCCAACAAATCCGGGTAACGACGGATAGGAGAGGTGAAGTGGCTGTAATACTCAAACCCCAGACCGTAGTGGCCAATAGGTTCTGTAGAATATACCGCTTTACTCATACTTCTCATCGCAAGCGTTTCAATCATATTTTCTTCCCCTTTTCCTTTTACATCATGAAGAAGTTTATTCAGAGATGCAGCCACTTTTTTGGTATTGGCTAAATCCATTTTATATCCGAAAGTAGCAACGAAGTCTCTCAACGATTCCAATTTTGCAGGATCCGGATCGTCGTGAACCCTATAAATAAATGTATTATTGGTGATCTCACCTTTTCTTGAAAGAGATACAAATTCTGATACTTTTTTATTGGCTAAAAGCATGAATTCCTCGATCAGGTGATTGGAGTCTTTACTGATTTTAAAGTAAACACCAACCGGTTCATTATTTTCATCAAGATTGAATCTTACTTCACTTCTGTCAAAAGTAATCGCTCCTTTTCTGATACGTTCATGACGCATTATTTTCGCTAGTTTATCAAGCGTATTGATTTCTTCCGCCAGATCTCCCTGTCCGGTTTCAATACGTTCCTGTGCTTCCTCATAAGTAAATCTTCTGTCTGAATGAATAACCGTTCTTCCAAACCACTGTTTCTGAATTTCAGCATTGTCATTCAGTTCAAAAACAGCTGAGAAGGTATACTTATCTTCGTGTGGACGAAGTGAACAAACATCATTACTCAAAACTTCTGGTAGCATCGGCACAACCCTGTCAACAAGATATACCGAAGTAGCTCTCTGGTAGGCTTCATCATCCAGAATTGTTCCCGGCACTACATAATGAGATACGTCAGCAATATGAACTCCGATTTCCCAGTTTCCGTTTTCCAGTTTTCTTATGGACAAAGCATCATCAAAGTCCTTCGCATCCTTAGGGTCAATGGTAAATGTACAGATATTACGCATATCCCATCGCTTTGTAACCTCTTCATCCGTAATACTTCTGTCTATTTTATCTGCATCAGCTTCAACTTCCGATGGAAATTCATATGGAAGACCATATTCTGCAAGAATAGAGTGGATTTCCGTTTCATGTTCTCCCGGAGCACCCAGCACCTGAATGATTTCACCTTCCGGATTTTTATCACCAGGTCTCCATTCTGTCATTTTTACAATGACCTTATCACCATCTTCAGCGTTGTTGAACTTTCCTTTTGGAATGAAGATATCTGTATTAATTGATTTTTTATCGCAAACCACAAACCCAAATTCCTTGTGAGCAACCTTCTGAAACGTCCCTACAAATTCTGTTCTGGTACGTTCCAAAACTTCCAAAACAGAGCCTTCCAGTTTCTTTCCTTTATAATGATAAGTTATAATAAGAACCTTATCTCCCTGCAATGCATCCTTCACATTTTTGGCGTGAACGAAGACATCATCTTCCAAACCTTCCACACTTACGTAAGCATTTCCACTTTGGTTAAAGTCAATAGTTCCGGTAAGCGTTCCTGCGATTTTCAGGTTCACTATATATTTTCCTTTTTCTACTTCTTTGATCTTTTCAGATCCCTGAAGTTTGTGCAGTGCCTGGATTACAAGTTCTCTTTGTCTTGGATTTTTGTAATCTATTCCGTCAGCGATCTGCTTATAATTATAAATTTTGGATGAATTTGCATTCATAAAACGGAGGATCATTCTTCCGATTTCCATCATTTTTAAATCATTTTTATGACTTATATATTTTCTTTTTTTTGGCATTTTAATTTTCTTTTAATTGTTTTGGTCTTTCCCAACTAAGACCTTTTTCTAAATCTTCCTTATTCGTTCCTTTGTATAAGGTTATTCAATTTCATCATTAGAATCTTTCCGTAAATCATCAGAAATTATCTTTCATTTTGCTTACAACGGGAGCTTTAGTTTTGTATAAATTTAATACAATTCTGGAGAAGAAAAGAGAAAAACCTTTTATTAAATATGTTTCAAATATAAGAAAGGCTTTGGAGAATAATAGAGTGTAATTTCTATTGGACACTGCAAATGTACAAATAAAAAATAAATAAGGCTTGTAAAGTGATTTACAAGCCTTATTTATAATTAGCAAACTGCAATTTTGTCAACTCTGTTCTGGTGTCTTCCACCTTCGAAGTCTGTTGAAAGAAATTTATCTATAATTTCAATCGCCAGTTCTTTAGATATAAATCTTGCCGGCATTGAAATCATGTTAGCATCATTATGTTGTCTTGCCAGTGTTGCAATCTCCGGCATCCAGCATAAAGCACATCTTATTTTCTGGTGTTTGTTCGCAGTGATCTGAACTCCGTTTCCGCTTCCACAGATCAGAATTCCCAGCTCATTTTCTCCGTTTTCCACAGAGGTTGCAGCAGGGTGTACAAAGTCCGGATAATCCACACTGTTTGTGGAAAACGTTCCAAAATCCTGAACTTCAAAACGTTCTGAAAGGTAGTTCTTAACAATCTCCTTATATTCATAGCCTGCATGGTCCGCTGCGATAGCAATTTTTCTTTTCATAATACTCTTATTAAGCTTTATTAGATTCTATTTCCTTACAAAGGTAAGAATAATAACAATTCGTGTTAGTAAACCCTGAGTTAATTGTGAAAAGGTATGTGAATAACTGTGGAAAACTTTTATCAACTTTCTATTTTTAAAGATGAATTTATTTCGTAATAGAAAATCTTTTCTCAAACTTTTACCACAACTTTCCAGATGTTTTCTTCAGCTATCCCCAGATTTTTCCATAATAAAATAACTAATAATGGTTTCATTTCAAAGTTATCAACATTTGTTAATAAGTATGTGAAATAGCGGGTTTACAGAGATTTATATTGTGAATTAAATATGAGTTGAATAAAAGTTGAATGTTATCAATTTTTAGCCTAAAACTTATCCCCGAAACTAACAACACTCAACAACAACTACATTATTCTTTTTTTTAAAAGAGAAAAAATTGTTGATTAATGGGTGATTGGGTTCGGGGAAAGTTTTTGAAAACTTTTATTTTAATCAAACTGTTGAAAAAGTTTAAAACCTTACATTTGTGAAACAAAAATTCAATGAGATTTATGAAATTGTTCTTGCGAGATTTTACCGAAAGCTAAAACGGATTTTGAGCACGGCGGTTTCATAGGGCTTAGCAAAAAATAAATCTACTTATGAAAACAATCAATGATCTTAATTTTAAAGATAAGAAGGCTCTGGTAAGAGTGGACTTCAATGTTCCACAGGACGATCAACTGAAGGTGACAGACAACACAAGAATTGTTGCTGTGAAACCAACGGTGGAAAAGATCCTTAATGATGGTGGTTCTGTCATCTTAATCACACACCTTGGAAGACCTAAGGGAGAGGTTAAAGATGAATTTTCCCTTAAACATATTGTTGGCGAAGTTTCTGCAGTTTTAGGACAGGAAGTGAAATTTGTTGATGAATGCATTGGAGAAAAGGCAGAGCAAGCAGCTGCAGATTTAAAACCAGGAGAAATCTTACTATTGGAAAATGTACGTTTTCATAATGAAGAGGAAAAAGGAGATACTGCTTTTGCAGAGAAGCTTTCAAAATTAGGAGATGCTTATGTAAATGATGCATTTGGAACGGCACACAGAGCTCACGCTTCCACAGCAGTAATTGCTCAGTATTTTCCATCAACTAAATATTTCGGTTTATTGATGGCTAAAGAGCTTCAGGCAATCGATAAAGTATTAAAAAGTGGAGAGAAACCTGTTACTGCTATCCTGGGAGGTTCGAAGGTTTCAACTAAAATTACCATTATAGAAAATATTCTTCCTGCAGTAGATAATCTGATCATTGGAGGTGGTATGGCATTTACTTTTATTAAGGCGCTTGGAGGTAAAATCGGGAATTCTCTTGTAGAAGAAGATAAACTTCCTTTGGCCCTTGAAATTTTAGGAAAAGCTAAAGAGCACAAAGTAAAAGTATATCTTCCGTCTGATGCCATCATCGCTGAAAGCTTTAGTAATGATGTGGAGAGAAAAGAAGTTGATATTTATACAATTCCTGAAGGATGGATGGGACTTGATGCTGGCCACAAATCAAGAGATCAGTTCAATGATGTACTGTTAAATTCAAGAACGATCCTTTGGAATGGGCCAATCGGTGTTTTTGAAATGTCAAATTTTGCGGGTGGAACAGTTGCATTAGGTGAGAGTATTGCTGAAGCAACAAGATTAGGAGCTTTCTCTTTAGTAGGAGGAGGAGACAGTGTTGCTTTCGTAAAGCAATTCGGATATGCTGATCAGGTAAGCTACGTTTCTACCGGAGGTGGAGCAATGCTTGAAAGTCTTGAAGGACTTGAATTACCAGGAGTAGCAGCAATCAATAATTAATAGAAAATAAAAAAGCCTGCTAATTATATTAGCAGGCTTTTTTATTTCTTAAACTTAAAGAAAATCCTTTATTGATCGTAGTTTTAATAATATTTTAGATATAACTTATAGTTATATATAGAGGGGTTGAATTCTCTTTCAGGTACTTATGTTTTTCAGGAAATTTATGATCAGGATATTCTTATAAAATTTATCAATTTAAGTGTTTTTAATTCTTGTTTTATTCTCTTTTTGCTTTGGTAAATGACCATGATTTTTGCAGTACTATTGATATATAAAAAAGATTTTTTCTATGAATTATACTTTGTATTTCGAAATGTATAAAGAAGTAATTGATATGATTTTATGAAAAGTATTAGAGGATTGGTAGGAGAGAGTTGTGATTTTTTTTCCAATTATAATAAGGCTTTTTTTACCTTTTTGAATAAGAACTTGAGAGAGTGGTATTAAAATTACCGGTTTCTTGGAATAGTATTTTATATTGTTTTAATTTTTAAATTTCTATTAGAAAAAGGAAGATATAAATTTTTGGAAATTTTAAATATTTATATTCAATGATTTATTTATTTCACATATCAGTGATAGTGTTGTATCTTATTGATTATTAATAATTAAACTAATTTATTAACTATCTTATCCTTTATTATTTTCATTTGATATTCTTACTGCAATAACAGAAATCAATAGGTAACTACAACAAAATGAATAAGTTATTTACTTTTAGAATTTTTAAGACCTCTTTCCAGGATAAATTTAAATGAGTTTTAATTTTTTATTTCTTAGACTTAAAAATTTTCCATGAAGTTTAAAATCGTTTAGGTGTTTTCAATTTTTAAATTTTTTTATTGAGTATTGATTTTTGAAATTCTCTGCAATTATTAATTTTTACTTTTTTCCAGTTTTCATAAAAAACAGAAACTGTCAATTTTTATCAATTTTATTTTTTTTGAAATAGAGTAAAATTATTTTTCATCAAAAATGATGGAGTGGAGTAGGGTAGGTTTTTTTTATCATAGAAGAATTACTTTAGAACGAAATTTGATTTTCTATTTCTTTATCGTCAGTAATATATTTGGCAGAACAGCTTTAATTTTTTCATTTCAATAAAATCGTCGAAAAACGACCTTCATAAATAGCCTAAAAATCGATTTTCTAACTTTTTTAGAGTATTTGTATCTTATTTTATTTTGAAGTTAATTTTAAATTGTTTTTGTGGTAATTTGTATTGTAAAAACTAAATTTCTTCTTTTTTTTCGCTGTTTTTATGCTTTTGTTAAAATTTGAGTTAAAAAGTTCAAGGAATACTTTAAGAAGATAAATCAAGGGATAGGTAATTTGTATTTCTCTCTATTTTTTAAATGGAGTAGGGGAGATATTTTTTATTGATCGGTAAGGAAGGTAAATTTCAATCTTATTTTTTGATTTGATAAAATTGAGGAAGAATTATTATTTTGGATATGATAGAGAAAAAGAAAACTCAGGAGAAATAAATCCTGAGTTTTTATTTTTAAGTTAAAAATGCTGAAAATCGGCTTTCATAAATGGGTCAAAAATCGATTTTCTATCTTTTTTCAATAATATATATCAAACTCGAAAATTCGTTGGAAAACAACGCTTTTACGTTCGAAATCGTTCCGTAAACAACAGCTTTTACCCAAAATAGGGGTGATTTTTTGTATTTTTCGCTCAACATCGAGATGTAGTAGGAATCAAGTACCAAAGGTTTGATCTTTCTCATTTTCCAGTCTGGATTTTTAGAAAATAAATTTTCCATTCCGTTTTTAGAAAAATGGTAGACATGTCTTGGCACATCATAAGCAGCCCAATATTCTTTATAATGTTTGGCGTCATAAGAAGTAGGGTTGGGAACTGCGATAATAAGTATTCCTTTTTCTTTTAATTTTCCATGAAATTTGCGGAGCATTTCATCCTGGTTTTCGATATGTTCAAATACATGCCAGAGTGTAATAGCATCTAAAGTGTTATCTTCAATTTTATGAATATCATCTAAAATTGAAGCTTTTGCTATTTTTCCCTGTGCTGCTTTTCTGGCATCAGCATCCGGTTCAAAGCCGAAGGTTTCAAAATCATTTTCTATATATTTTACAAACTCTCCGGCACCGCATCCGTAGTCAAGAACTTTTGATCCCTTTTTTATTCTGTCTACCAGTATGTTTTTTTTATACTGCAGATTAAAAGACTGTAGGAATTTATAAAGTTTTTCTTTTAAACTTCCGGAATCCTGGTGATGAGAAATGTAATCTTCACTTTCATAATATCTGGAAATATTGGATGGAATAGGAGTGGTTTTAAAGACTCCTTTTGTTTCAGTCTCTTTAATCTCAAATATTTCCTGTGAAAGAAAATGATCTTTTATTTTCATTGAAGTAAATATCTTTTATATGGTAAAAAAATTAAGATATTCAGAAGTGTTTTACGCTTATAAATACCTTAATTTTTGTTTTTATTTTCTAATGTTTCACGTGAAACATTTTTTTTAGCGCCCTAGGTAAACTAATAAAACGTTGATATCAGCTGGAGAAACACCACTTATTCTTCCTGCTTGTGCAATAGTCTTCGGACGAACGTTAGACATCTTCTGCTTTGCTTCTGCAGAAAGGCTGGAAAGCTTTGTGTAATCAAAATCTTCAGGAATTTTAATGTTTTCCAGACGATTTAACTTAGCAACATTTTCTTTTTCTTTCTCAATATATCCTTTATACTTGATATTAATCTCTGCCTGTTCTCTTACTTCATCATTATATTGAGTAGAAACTTCTTTGATAAAATCAATTTCATCCAGTTTTTCTAATGTCATATTAGGTCTGGTAAGAATTTGAGCTGCTCTGTAGGCCTGATCTACAGGACTACTTTCAATAGATTCCAGAACTGGATTGATAATGCCTGGTTTTAAAGAAGTTTCACGAAGAAACTCTTCAAGTGACTGACTTTCAGATATTTTGGTTTCAACTCGTCTTAATCTGTCTTCTTTTGCTAATCCTAACTGATATGCTTTTTCTGTTAATCTGATATCGGCATTATCCTGTCTTAAAAGAAGTCTGTATTCTGCACGTGAAGTAAACATTCTGTAAGGTTCTTCAGTTCCTTTTGTAATCAGGTCATCAATTAATACTCCAATATAAGCTTCGTCTCTGTTTAAGATAAAATCTCCTTTTTCATGAACTTTATTGTGTGCATTGATTCCGGCAATTAATCCTTGACCTGCTGCTTCTTCATATCCGGTTGTTCCATTGATCTGTCCTGCGAAATATAAATTGTCAATTAGTTTAGTTTCGAGTGTATGCTTTAATTGGGTAGGAGGGAAGTAGTCGTATTCAATAGCATAACCGGGACGGAAAACTTTTACATTTTCAAATCCTGGAATATGTTTCATTGCTTTGATCTGTACATCCTCAGGAAGAGAAGAACTGAATCCGTTTACATAGATTTCTACAGTTTTCCATCCTTCAGGTTCTACGAAAAGCTGATGTCTGTTTCTTTCTGCAAAACGATTAATTTTATCTTCAATACTTGGGCAGTATCTTGGACCTAAACTTTGAATAGTTCCATTAAACATTGGACTTCTGTCAAAACCTTCTCTTAAAATATCGTGTACTGTTTCGTTAGTGTATACGATATGACAGCTTAATTGTTTTGTCAGTTTCGGAGTATCAAGGTAGCTGAATTTTTGAGGATTTTGATCTCCTTTCTGTTCTTCCATTTTTGAATAATCCAAACTTCTTCCATCTACTCTTGGTGGAGTTCCGGTTTTCATTCTTCCTGCTTCAAAACCTAAAGTGACCAATTGTTCTGTAATTCCAAAAGCTCTTGGTTCACCCATCCTTCCTCCGCCTAATTGTTTATCTCCAACGTGAATTAACCCGTTAAGAAAAGTTCCGTTAGTAAGTACTACAGATTTTGCTTTGATCTCAATTCCTAAAGAAGTAACAACTCCTGCTACTTTATTATTTTCAACAATCAGTTGTTTTACCATATCCTGAAAGAAATCAAGATTGGGAGTATTCTCTAATGCTAAGCGCCATTCTTCAGCAAAAAGCATTCTGTCATTTTGGGTTCTCGGAGACCACATCGCAGGACCTTTTGAAAGATTCAGCATCTTGAATTGGATAGCAGATTTGTCTGCCACAATTCCGGAATATCCTCCCATTGCATCAATCTCTCTTACGATCTGTCCTTTTGCGATTCCGCCCATTGCCGGGTTGCAACTCATCTGTCCGATGGTCTGCATATTCATTGTAATAAGTAGGGTTTTTGAACCGAGGTTAGCTGCTGCGGCAGCGGCTTCACAACCTGCGTGTCCGGCACCTACTACTATCACATCATATATTTCTGAAATCATTTTTATCTCGCTTGTTTTAAGCTTTAAACCTTATCTTTATAACCAATGTTTCACGTGAAACATTTTGAAGAATGCACTCTAGATAAACTTATATTGTTGCTAGAATAGAGTACTTTAGATATGGGACTTTAAGTGATTGTTCAATTCTAAAACTTTAAATCCCTGTATTTATCCAGGTACAGATCTTCCATTCTCCGCATCTCTTTTTCTTCCTCTTCCGTCTTATCTTTATAGCCTGCAAGGTGTAAAATACCATGGGCTAAAACCCTTCTTAATTCTTCTTCATAATCTCGGGAAAGGGTAGAGGCGTTATCAGAAATGCGCTGCAAAGATACGAAAATCTCAGCGCTTATTGTCTTGCCTTTTACATAATCAAAAGTGATAATATCTGTATAATAATCATGCTGCAAATAATCCTGATTGATCTTAAGAAGATATTCATCATCACAGAAAATGTAATTGATTTCTCCTGTTTTTTTTCCTTCTGAAAGAATAAGATCTTCCAGCCATTTTTTGTAATCTGTACTTACCGACTCTGGTAAGTTTTCATAAAAGAACTGTATCATTTTTTTAAAACCAGTGTCCTAATATAACACTGAATATACCTTTTTGGTTATTTTTTAGGGAGTGGCTAAAGTTTACTTTTATCTGCCCGAAAGGAGATTTGTAACCTGCCGTAATTCCCAGTGAACTATAATTTACTTTAACTGCATCCTCAAACTTGATATCGTTTGATAAGTTAGCAAAGGTAAAGTTTCCGCTGATAAAATAGTTTTTATTAAACTTAAACTGTACATCATTAGAAGCCAGTATTACATTGTTTGTATAAAGCTGAGCAAAATAGAATCCTCCGAAACTTTTAAAATTCATAAGATTCTGCTCAAAAATTCCTCCTAATCTATATTGGTAATAGGCAGGAAGATTTTCACCAAGTGTAACCCCTCCAAATAAATTCAGACGATAACTGAATTGTTTGCCAAGTGGAATGTTAAGCCTTAGGTCTGCTTTAATCTGAATGATTCTTTTATCAACTTCAGACTTTAATAGATCTACAACCTTTCCTTCAGCAGCAAAATAAACCCCTTTGGTCGGGAATTCCTTATCATCCTGTGTGTCGGTTTTTATGAAAATATAAGGATTTAAAAAACGGCTGTATCGTCTGTTATCTCCATTGCTGTTTTCTGCTTTAAAATAGTCATGGCTTATACCACCACCAATGGCGAATTTGTCCTTCCATATGGACTGTATATAGGCTTCATTTCTGATCCATTCCCAACGGTCTACTACGTAATTGTCTACATTCTTTATATCAAAACTCATCCCGGATGAATAAAGGCCAACTCCCGGAATGTATCCGTTATCTATAAAATAATTCAGGTAATATCTCATGCGATCTCCTACAACGACATCCAGGGAAAGGTTAGAATTTTTGAATAAAAGTCTTTTTGCAGAATAATTTAAAAGAAGTCCTGTTTTAAAAACTTCGTCATAATGGAGTCCGAATTTTAAAAAATGGCGGGCATCATCTTCAGTGACGTAAAGCTTCAGGTAGTTGGCGTCATTTTCCTGAACGATATCATAATTAATAAATTTGTAGTTGTTGGTGGCAACCAGTTTATCGATCATTTTATTGATACTTCCATAGGTCTGCAAAGAGGGGAGGCGTAATCCCATTTTACCAAGGGTATAGTTTTTACCGTAAATTTTACTTCCTTCAATAGAAATGCTATCGATCTTATAAACATTGGAATATATCGGATTTACACGTTGTCTGAGGCGATCAAATGGTTTCTTTGGAAGTTGGTCCAGGATCTGGGAATATTTTAATCCTTCCACATATCCGCTATCCAGAATTTTCTTTTTATCATCATAGCTTGTTGCGGACATCCCTTTCAGGTTAGGTTTGATATTAATGTCTGTATATTTATATTGTTTTCGGGTATCTTTTTTGATTCCGAAATCAATAACCTGGTTCAGAATGGCAATAATATTGTTTAAATCCTCTCTTTTGGATAGATCCTGATTAAGGTCCACACCGATGACGATATCAATTCCTTTGTCCTTTAAAGGCTTTGAAGGATAGTTTACCGTCATAGCTCCGTCAATATAAATGCTATCCCCAATTTTTACAGGATCCATTAAAGAAGGGAATGCGGAACTTGCCATAATGGACTGTACCAGATCTCCCTTTTCAAAGATCTGCATATTACCACTTTCAAGATTGGTAGCGACGCAAAGGAATGGAATAGGCATTTTGGAAAAGTCCTCAATATTGGAAACGTTTTTAAAAAGTTCTTTCAGAAGATAAACATTTCTCTGGCCGGTACTGATGGAGGAGGGAAGTGTGATTTTTCCGTTTTTAAGCGGAATGGATAAAAGATATTTGTCTACAGATTTATTAAAAAAGCTGGCTTCCTGCCGGGACTTTGGATCCATAATCAGAGAATAGAAATCCGTATCCATGACTATTTTTTCTATTTCTTTCCCGGAATAGCCGGCGGCATACAATCCACCTACAATAGCTCCCATGCTGGTTCCGGAAATATAGTCTACTTTCACTCCCAAAGAATCTAATACTTTAAGAACTCCGACATGTGAAAAACCCTTGGCACCACCACCTGCAAGTGATAACCCTATTTTTGGATTTTTCGGAATTACCAAATTTTTTTTTACCTGAGAATGGATCAATAATAATTGGAATATGGAAAGCAGAATCAGGAGTTTTCTCATAGTTAATCTTTTATATAAATCCGTTTCACCCGGGGTGAAATGGAGGTTAATACTTCATAGGTTATCGTTTTGCAGTATCCTGCGAATTCTTTTAAGCTTGGTTTGGCATTGAAAACAGTTACCGTATCGCCTTCTTTTATGCTAGGAATATGGTCTACATTAATCATCATCATATCCATACAGATATTTCCGACAATAGGTGCAAGAGTCTTATTTACCCCTACATTTCCTACCTGATTTCCAATGAGTCTCGGAATTCCGTCTGCATATCCTACAGGAATCGTTGCAATTCTCGTAGAATGATCTGCTTTATATCTTCTGCTGTAGCCTACTGATTCACCATTTTCAACAGTTGATATCTGTGAAATTACGGTTTTAAAGCTTACCACAGATCGTAATTGTTTCTGTATTTCAGGATCTGCAGATTCTCCCAGCATACCAATACCGATTCTCACCATGTCATGCTGATGATCTTTATAGCTTGTAATTCCTGCCGAATTCAGAATATGACGGATAGGGGTGTAGCCTAGTTTTTCAATAAGATAACTTGAATTTTTTTCGAATACATCAAGTTGTTTCAAAGTGAATTCTTTTTCTTCAGGCATATCAGAAGATGATAAATGACTGAACATACTTTGAACCTTTACGTTTTTCTGACTTAAAGTTTCGCTTAACTGATCCAGCTCAAAATCTTTGAAACCAAGACGGTGCATTCCTGTTTCCAGCTTAATATGGATTGGATATTTCTTATCATATCCGGATCTCTGAACTGCTTCATAGAATAATTCCAGAACTCTGAAACTGTAAATTTCAGGCTCAAGGTTGTATTCTATTATAGTCTGATAGCTGTGCTGCTCAGGATTCATAACAATAATAGGAGTGGTGATCCCTTTTTTACGAAGTTCTACCCCTTCATCTGCATAGGCTACCCCAAGATAATCTATATGATGATGCTGAAGAAATTCTGAAACTTCAAAGCTTCCCAGTCCGTAAGCATTGGCTTTTACCATAGCCATCATTTTAGTTCCCGGTTTCAGGAGCGATTTATGATAGTTGATATTATGAAGAATTGCATTAAGATTCACTTCCAGTACCGTATCATGTTTTCTTAGTTCAAGAATATCTTTCAGCTTTTCGATTTCAAATTTTCTGGCTCCTTTAAGCAGAATAATCTGATTTTCTAGTTCAGTAAGATGTTTACTTTCAATGAGCTCTTTGGTGTCAATAAAAGTATATGTTTTAGCTTTAAATAATTCACTAAAGTTTGATATTTCATCTCCGATTAAGAATACAGAATCAAAATGCTGCTCATTCACCAGCTCAGAAACTTCTTCATACAATTCTTTGGCGTTGGAATTCACTCCTACAATATCTGTTAAGACCAGAGATTTTTTAGATTTGTTGTATTCATTCAAAAATTGCAGAGCAGTCTTCAAAGAATCGAGGTCTAGATTAAAAGAATCATTAATGACAATATTGCCCTTAATTCCTTCAATCGCTTCAAGCCTCATTTCAACGGCTTTTAAAAGGTTGATTTTTTCAACGATCTTTTTATTTTCGATATTCAGTTCCTTGAGTACGGAGATAAGCGCCATAGCATTGGTTAATGTAGCTTCGTCTCTCTGATGAACAGGAAAACTGATTTCTTCACCCAAATATTCAACAATGATGTTTTCATCTTTGGAAATATTGTTTTTGATGAAAACCTGATTGTCTTTTTTAAAACCGTAAGAAATTAATTTTTTATCGGAATAGGAATTTTTAATTTTTTGATCCACCAGAGAATTATCTCCATTATAAATGATGACTTCAGAATTATTAAAAAGACTGATCTTTTCATCTATCAATTCTTCGTCAGAAGAAAAGTTGGCAGCATGGGCAGTTCCGATGTGGGTAAGCAGTCCGATCTGAGGATGGAAAATATTTTCAAGTTTTTCCATTTCATGCGGTTTTGAAATCCCTACCTCAAAAATCCCCAGCTGATGGGAGTTGTTGATCTGAAGAAGAGACAATGGAAGACCGATCTGAGAATTAAAACTTTTAGGGCTTTTTACAGTAGGAAACTCGTTCCATACACATTGATATAACCATTCTTTTAAAATAGTCTTACCATTACTTCCTGTAATTCCGATCGATTGTAAATGAGAATTTTCGAAATGATACTTTGCTAATTTTTGAAGAAACTCTACGGAATTTTCAACAATAATCCAGGTAATATTTTCAAACTCCGGATAGTGATGTTCAGAAATAATGACATTGATACCTCTGTCCATTGCAGATTCAATAAACTTTTCTCCGGAATTTTTCTGAGTATTGATCGCAATAAAGGCTGTATTTTTGGTAGAATAAATAATTCTGCTGTCGTAAGCTATATTTTTGATCAATAAATTTCCGTCTCCAATGATTTGTGCATTGGTGATCTCTGCAATGTGTTGTACTGTATAATTCATTGGTACCCTTTCTGCTTTATTTAGAGCGAAACTGCAAAAAGGTAAAATTGCAAAAGAAATAAAGACCGTTTTATCATCTTCTTTCCTTTTTTAATATTTTACAATAAAGCTTTTTCGCTTTTCATTTTAATATTAAGTGAATATATTGTATGGTTTGATGCAAACAGCATTTTTCTCTGTTTTGCCTTTATCCATTTATTATTTTCTTTTTGAAAGTACTTCGTCAATAAAAACACGGCGGCTTACTGCTTCATAGCTTTCTGTTTCTCCTAATTCTACCAGATTATCTCCCTGAGAAGTTCTCATGGAATAGTTGGCCAGATTACCTGTTCTCTTACAAATAGCATGCACTTTTGTAACATATTCGGCAGTCGCCATCAAATTAGGCATTGGTCCGAACGGACGGCCCAAAAAATCCATATCCAATCCTGCAATAACTACTCTGATACCACTATTGGCAAGCTGATTGGCAACATCCACAATGCTTTCATCAAAAAACTGAGCTTCATCAATGGCTACTACATCACAATTGGAAGCCAACAGAAGAATTTCATTAGGGTTTTCTACTGCTGTACTACGGATTTTATTCTGATTATGAGAGACTACATCCTCTTCAGAATACCGTATATCCATTTTAGGTTTAAAAATTTCCACATTCTGTCCTGCCATTTCCGCTCTTCGTAATCTGCGGATAAGTTCCTCGGTTTTACCGGAAAACATAGAGCCACAAATTACTTCCATCCAACCACTTTGTTTGGAATGATTAATTGTATTTTCTAAAAACATTTGTTAAATTAGCCGTATATTTTTAACATCAAAAGTAAGCAATTTTAATAAGAATCTTATTATGCAGAATATCCAAGATTTAAAGGAAAAGATTTTTTTTGAATCCATGAATATCATTGATAATCTGGACAAAATAAGCAATATAGACGAATTACTTTCCAAGCAAGATCTTGTAGATGAGCTTGCTAACAGGATTTCTTTTTTGAAACTGCTGGAAAAAAATATTGAATACTTCGTAGCAGACAATACGACACAGAATCCGGACTATCAGTATACCTCTTTTGTTTCAGGTGAAACAGAACATCATGATACCGGAAATGAAGTGATGGAAGAAGAAGCTATTTTCAATAATGAACTGAACGAAATTGATGAAAATGAAGTTTTTTCAGACGAATCTGAAGAAGAAGAGGCTGTTTTCAACAATCAGTTGAATGAAATTGTTGAAAATGAATTCCATGAAAATATCGTAAGCTTTGTAGAAGAAAATAATGAAGAAAAATTAGCTGAAAATATTCAGGAAGAGACTCCTGAATATGAAAATCTGGAAGAAGAAGCCGTTTTCAATAATCAGCTGAACGAAATTGATGAAAATGAAATTTCAGAAGAACAGAGAGCGGTTCTGAGCTTTGTAGATGAAGATAAAATTCTTGCGGATTCTACACCGGATTCGGATGAAGATCTTAATGAAGATCTGTTTCATAATGAAGTCACAGAAGAAGAAGCTATTTTCAATAATCAGCTTAATGAAATAGAAGAGCAGGAGGAAGAAGAAATTGCCAAGTCGGAGTCTGAAAAAGAAACGGATTTTGCTGTTGTAAATGATGTAAAACCTCCAGTAACGGAAACAATTCCGAGTATTTTTGATACGGAAACGCTGGATGATGAAATCCTGATTGAAGAAAACGAAGAACAGTTTGTAGCTTCAAATGTTTCCATAGAGCAGGGAGAAATGGCTACAGAAACTTCCAATGTGGAAAATATTCTGAGTGAGATTAAAAATGACCATTCAGAAGAACCTATAAAAGAAGAAAGCATCCTTGCTGAAGTCTATGACCGAAGAAAAATTGTTGAAATCGATAAACCTGTTCCCGAAGAAACAGATAAACATCCTTCTGATGAAAGCTTCGAAAATTTAGAAGAATATCATCGGGAGAAAAAAATAAAATTAGCCAATATCAAAGGAATGAAGGCTGTTCAGTCACTTTTTGATGACGACCACCTGGAGCTTCCCAAAGAAGAGAAAACTTCTCCTGTTGTAAAAGAAGACTCAGGAAGTATTCTGAAATCCAATATTCCGACCAATTTCATGGAAGCAGACAAGCTAAAACCTGAATTTAAGCTGGATCTGAATGACAGGCTTGCCTTCACGAAGATGCTTTTTGAAGGAAGCCAGGCAGATCTGAACGATACTGTTTATCAGTTGAATCAATTCAGAACGCTGGAAGAAGCCAAAGAATATCTCAGCGATCTGTACTACGACAGAAAATGGAATAAGGTGGATGAATATGCACAGAGACTTTGGATATTGGTGGAAAATAAATTCTTATAATTTTGAGCGGAATCCTATATTTTGTTCCCACACCCGTTGGGAACCTGGAAGATATGACATTCAGGGCAGTAAATGTGCTGAAAGAAGTAGATTATATTTTATGTGAAGACACCAGAACTTCAGGAGTACTTTTAAAACATTTTGAGATCTCCAAGCCTTTAAAGTCCTATCATTTACACAATGAGCATCAGGCAACGGAGAAAGTGATTACAGATCTTAAAAACGGGCAGAATATTGCTATTATTACCGATGCGGGAACACCTGGTATCTCAGATCCCGGATATTTGCTGGCAAAAGCAGGAGCAGATAATAATATTGACATGATTTGCCTTCCCGGAGCAACCGCTCTGATTCCGGCACTTGTGGTTTCGGGACTTCCTAATAATGAATTTTTATTCGCAGGATTTCTGCCGCAGAAAAAAGGAAGACAAACCAAACTGAAACAGCTTGCTGAAGAAAAAAAGACCATTGTTTTGTACGAAAGTCCTCATAAAATCAATACTACACTGGAGCAGATCAAAGAATTCTTCGGAGAAGAAACCAAAGTAAGCTTAAGCAGAGAGATTTCTAAAAAATTTGAAGAAACCAAACGAGGAACAATCAATGAATTAATTGAGTTTTCCAAGAGTAAAACTTTAAAAGGAGAGATCGTTCTTATTGTCAATAATTCTATTTAATTTTCTTTGAAAAAATTAGTTTTTGTATTGTGTTCTGTAGTCTGTACAGCACAGACTAACCAATATATGAAGGTAATCCTGTCGAAAAAAACAGGGAAAGAAATCAGTTCTTATTCGGAGGGATATGGAACATTCTATGATACTGGTTACAAGAAACAGGGAATTGTTGATTCTTTAGGAACTATAACATTTGAATCTCCTTACAAAGGAAGTATTCTGCATGTTTTCAAAAACCGGTTTATCCTTTATTCTGAAGAAGGAAATAGTAGAAAATCAGCTGTTATTGACGAAAAAGGGACAGAACTTATTCCCCTGAACGATCAGGAGTTTAATACACCGTGGTGGAGTGAAGATTGTATTATTTCATCAAAAAAGAATACAGAAGCGGTCTATGATTTTAACGGAAAGGAAATCATTCCTTATTCTGAAAAAATCCGTTTTTCAGGTAAGAACAGACTTTTTGTTTTAAAAGATAAAAAATGGTTTTTGTATGACCTTAATGGAAAACAGCTCAGCAATCGTGAATTTAAAGAAGATTATAGCTTTGATGAGGGTAGAGCACTAATCATCAATGAAGACAACGAAAAAGAAATTGTTGGAAGTAATGGCCAGACTCTGCACAAATTTTCAAAACAAGTGGTCGATATCAATGCCTATCCTTATCTGATTACCCAAAATAAGGCTACAGGAAAATATGGCTTGATTGATGCTGATGGAAATACAATTGCTGACGAAATCTATAACGATATCACCCCTGAATACTTTGGTAAAAAAGAGTATATCTATCTTACAAAAAAAGGAAAAACAACAGTTTTCAGTAAAAAAGACAAGAAGCTGTATGCACAGGCTTTTAAATATTTAAATCCTTTATTGAATAATTATTTCAGTGTCTACAATGATAAGATAAAGAAATCTGGAATTATAGACCTGGAAGGAAATATTATTCTTCCTCTGGAATATGATTTTATCAGAAGTTTTACCATTTCAGGAAAAGACTTTATTTACCTTAAAAAAGGAAATGAAGAGAAATTTCTTGATAAAAATCTTAAAAATATGGTAGAAACCGGAGTTCAGATTTTGGGCTTTTATCCTGATAATCTTATTGTTGGAAAAGAGAATCGGTACTACAGGTTTTCTGTGAAAGATCAGTCATTATCTGAATTGAAGAATATCAGCCAGATAAAAAATGAAGATGTTGAATATTTTAATCCTCTTAATCAGTATTCAAAACCTTTGGTCTGCAGAAATACAGGCAATTTATATGGAATTCTGGATGGGAAAGGAAAAGAAATTGTACCCTTTGTTTACGAAGATATTATCACATTCGGAAATGCTGAAAACGAAATTGTCGTTAAAAAAGAAGGAAAATTCGGAGTTTCCAATTTTCAGAATGAGCCTTTGAAAGAAATTATTTATGATAAATATTTCTGGCAAAAAGAGGTATTAAGACTGGATAAGAGTAAAAAAACAGACTTTATTTACTTCACCAGATTTAGAAATAATCCTGGTCAACTTTAATGAAAATCCTGATAATCATCAAAAAAAATAGTAGTATTTTGACAATTTAAATGGGTTGAATAACATTTTATAATATCTTTGCAAACCGTTTAATTCCAGAAAGGAATTGTAGAAACATGAAGAGGCAGCTGTCACAAGCTGAACGAGTTATAAAAGAAAATAATTGTCAATAGATATGAAAATATTAGAAGGAAAAGTAGCACTAATTACCGGAGCTACAAGAGGAATCGGTAAAGGTATCGCTGAAATGTTTGCTCAACAAGGAGCAAAAGTGGCATTTACCTACGCTGGCTCTGTAGACAAAGCAAAAGAATTAGAAGCAGCTTTAAGTTCTGTAACCCAAATTAAGGGATATCAGTCTGACGCATCAGATTATGATGCAGCACAGAAATTGGTGGAAGATGTAATGGCAGAGTTCGGACAGATTGATATTTTGGTAAACAATGCAGGGATTACAAAAGATAACCTGTTATTGAGAATGTCCAAAGAAGATTGGGATAAAGTAATCAAAGTAAACTTAGATTCAGTTTTCAACCTTACAAAAGCGGTAATCAAGCCGATGATGAAGGCAAGATCAGGATCTATCATCAATATGACTTCTGTAGTAGGTGTGAAAGGTAATGCCGGACAAGCCAACTATGCAGCTTCTAAAGCTGGGGTAATCGGATTTACAAAATCTGTGGCACTGGAGTTAGGATCAAGAAATATCAGATGTAATGCGATTGCACCCGGATTTATTGAAACAGAAATGACTGCTGTTCTGGATGAAAAAACAGTTCAGGGATGGAGAGAAGAAATTCCAATGAAGAGAGGAGGACAGCCAGCAGATATCGCCAATGCTTGCGTATTCTTAGGCAGCGAAATGTCAGCATACATTACCGGACAGACATTAAACGTTGACGGTGGAATGTTAACTTAAAAAATGAAAAAAGCACAGAATATAGTATTATTCTTGTCAGTTTTAATAGGTATCGGTCTGGCATACATTAGTTTCTTTAATGTATATCAGACCGATGATTATTTTTGCTCCTATGCTACCAGAAAATTAGGATTGCTGCAATGTTTTATAGATACCTATACAACATGGGGCGGAAGGTACTTCGGATATTCTATTAATATGTTTAATCCTGTCTTTTATGACAGTAAAAATATTGTTCCGAAAATCTATCCTGTTTTTTTAATGCTTTCCTTTATTGGAGTTTCTGCACTAAACTTGAAAGAATATTTCAACTATTCTTTCAAAGAGTCTATTAAAAAAGGCTTTCTTCTATTTTTCTTTTATACCATACTTCTGGTAAGCCTGCCTGAACATTACTTCTGGATCACAGGTTCCAATATCTACTTCGTTCCTGCAATTTTAGCGGGTATTTTACTCTATTTTATTAAAAAAAATAAAGATACAGGAGAATATATATGGTTTTATCTTTCCATATTGCTTGTCGTAATGCTGATGGGTTCTAATGAAATTCTGGCATTGATTATATGGGGAATTCTGTTGGTGTCTTATTATCAGAAACGTAATAAAAAAAATCTGACTTTGGTATTGACTGCAAGCGTCTTTTTAATGGTAAGTTTTCTTGCACCAGGGAACTTCAACAGGATGGGTGAAACCGAACAAGGAATTATAAAATGGGAAAAAAGAATAGGCCTTTTTGGAGCCAATACACTCTATGTTACAGCTAAAGTTCTTTTAATACTCCCTTTATTGATGATGGTTTTTGAAGAAGAACTCAAAAAAATAACCAGTCAGATAACCTTTAAAAAAGCTGTTTTATTCTGGATGGTTTCATTGATTCCTTTGTTATTTACAGGGTATATTCTCACCTCTATCGCGAGGCAGTTTGAAAGTATTATCTTCTATTTCTTAATTACCTTTTCACTGATTGTCTTTTTTAAATTTGAAAAAATTAAAAAACTTTGGTGGATTTCCCTTTTCATTATTTTCCTTCCTGAGCTCAAAGTTTTCCCGGAGAAATATTCTTATTTTAATATTGATCTTAATGGTGAAAATATAGTCATGGAGCTTTTGGCTACAGATCTTAAGGAATATGAAAGAGAGATGAATGAAAGAGTTGATATGATTAAAAACTCTTCTCAGGATTCTGTGGTGGTAGACAAAATAAAAGAAGTTCCAAGAATTTTACATATGGATGAAATGGCTTCTGTAAAAGAGGAAAAAACCTATGTAAATGATCAGCTTGAAAAATATTTCAATAAAAAATACATCAGAACAAAAGAATAATAAAAGGCTTTAGAAAATTTATCTAAAGCCTTTTATTTTATTTCTAGTCCTTAAAAACCTGGTTTTCCTGTTCCTGAACCCTTATAAAAGTTGTTCTTTTGGACAGTTCCTTAAGCTTCGAAGCACCTACATAAGTACATGTGGATCTTACACCTCCTAAAATATCCTTTACAGTGTCTGAAACCGGCCCTTTATAGGCTACTTTCACAGTTTTTCCTTCAGAAGCACGGTATTCTGCTACGCCTCCGGAATGTTTGTCCATGGCTGTTTTAGAACTCATTCCATAGAAAGAACGATATTTTTTACCGTTTTCTTCAATCATTTCTCCGCCACTTTCATCATGTCCGGCAAACATTCCGCCCAGCATGACGAAATCTGCACCTCCACCAAAGGCTTTTGCTACATCACCGGGAACTTTACATCCGCCATCAGCGATGATATGTCCGCCCAGTCCATGAGCCGCATCAGCACATTCTATGATTGCAGAAAGCTGAGGATATCCAACTCCGGTTTTTACTCTGGTAGTACATACTGATCCGGGGCCAATGCCTACTTTGATGATGTCTGCACCTACCAATAGAAGCTCTTCCACCATTTCTCCGGTAACCACATTTCCGGCCATAATAATTTTCTCCGGGAAATTGGCCCTTGCTTTCTTCACAAATTCAACGAAATGCTCAGAATATCCATTGGCTACATCTATACAGAGAAACTCAATTTTTGGGTGCTTTTCGAGGATCTGCTTTATTTTCTCCTCATCTGCTTTTCCTGTTCCGGTACTCAAAGCAATATACTGATGAATACTTTCAGGCTGGCTGTCCAGAAACTGGCTCCATTCAGCAGGAGTATAATGTTTATGAACTGCAGTAATAATTTTCTCTTTTGCCAGCTCTACGGCCATTTCAAAAGTTCCTACCGTATCCATATTGGCAGCAATTACGGGAACTCCTGTCCATTTTTTCTTCGTATGCTTAAAGGTAAATTCTCTTTGTAAATCAACTTCTGAACGGGATTTTAAAGTAGAACGTTTAGGGCGGAACATTACATCCTTGAACCCCAGTTTTATGTCATATTCTATACGCATTTTGTAATTATTTGTCAGAATAAAGGTAGTGAATAATATGAAATAGTGTATTTTTGAAATAATGGATTTTCCTGTAACATTTCATATTTTCGGCAAAACAATCCTTGCACATCCGCTTTTTGAGGCTGCCGGAATGTTTCTGGGCATGAGATATTATTTTTATCTGAAACGTAAGTCTAAGGAAAAACTTTCTTTCAATACTTCTGCTGCAGTTTTAATTGGTGCTACTGCCGGAGCTTTGATAGGTTCCAAGCTGATTGGTAATCTTGAAAACCCTTATGCATTATTTGAAAATTTTTCTATCAGAAAGTTTTGGTCAAACAATACTATTGTAGGCGGACTGGATTTTGGTTTAATGGGAGTAGAGCTGGCAAAAAAGATTGTACATCATAAAGAAAGTACGGGAGATCTTATTGTTTTTCCCCTGATATTGGCCATGATTATAGGCAGAATAGGGTGTTTTCTTACAGGGGTTTATGAAGAAACATATGGTATTCCTACTGATTCTGTTTTTGGAATGCATTTGGGGGACCAATATCTCAGACATCCTGTTGCCTTGTATGAAATAGCCTTTTTAATTCTTCTTTGGATTGGATTAAAGTATATTCAGAGTAGTAAAAAATACCCTTCCGGTTTTATATTTAAGCTGTTTATGCTCAGCTATTTTACATTCAGATTCCTTTTGGATTTTATAAAACCAAGGGTAGAAATCATTGGAAATATGGGTACGATTCAAATGGTGTGTATCTGTGTAATTATTTACTACATTTATAAAATTAAAAATACCGGATCTTTATATTTAAAATATTCAAGATGAAAACATTAACTATTTTAGAAGGGAATCTCAATCTGGCTGGGGTAGTGATAATGATTATTGGTGCAATTATTTTGATAGCACTGGTTTTTTCCCTCATCGTCGCTTTTATTACAAAACTTATTTATGAAAGAAAAGAAGACCGGAAATTCACCAGGAAACAATTTATCCAGACTATGCTTATCTCCCTTCTGATCTGTGGATTGATCAGCGGTTATATTTGCGGAGGACTTTAAAAAATTTGCTATGCCAGTAAGAAATTATACTTATTACGATTATACAATCAGTCTTTGCCCGGAATGTCTTAAAAGGGTAGGTGCCAAAATCATTATTGAGGATGAAACTGTTTTTATGACCAAAAGATGTCCGGATCATGGATTTTTTAAAACAAAAATAGCTTCTGATGTACAGTATTATAAAAATATAAGAAACTATAATAAAGCCTCTGAAATGCCCCTTCATTTCGGAACCGATGTGGAATATGGCTGTCCCTATGATTGTGGACTATGTGTAGATCATGAACAGCATAGCTGTCTTTCTATCGTAGAAGTTACAGATCGTTGTAATCTGACCTGTCCCACCTGTTATGCGATGTCCTCACCCCATTATGGAAGTCACAGAAGTCTGGAAGAAATTGAGGCTATGTTTGATGTTATTGTAAAAAATGAAGGGGAACCGGACGTGGTGCAGATCAGTGGAGGAGAACCTACAATCCATCCGGAATTTTTCAAAATTATGGATATTGCCAAATCAAAACCGATCAAACATCTGATGCTGAACACCAACGGAATCAGAATAGCCAATGATCCGGGATTTGCAGAACAATTGGCGACGTATGCTCCTGAGTTTGAAGTTTACCTTCAGTTTGATTCATTCAAACCTGAAGTTCTGGAAGATTTCAGAGGAAAGGATCTTACTGTAGTCAGAATGAAGGCGCTGGAAAAACTCAATGAACTTAACCTTTCTACCACATTGGTGATTGTCCTTCAAAAAGGTAAAAATATTGATGAAATAGGAAAAATTATAGAATTTGCCCTGAAACAGAAGTGCGTAAGAGGAATTACCTTCCAGCCTGTTGAAATTGCCGGAAGAAACCGGGAAGACTCTGCTCATGAAAAAATTACCTTAACGGAGGTAAGACAGGAAATTATCAATCAGTTTCCATTATTAAATTCTGATGATATTATTCCCGTTCCATGTAATCCGGACGCGCTTGCTATGGGATATATCTTGAAACTTCAGGGCGAAACAATTCCTTTAACCCGATATATCAATCCTGCAGATCTTCTGAATAATGAGTCAAGGAATACCATTGTTTACGAACAGGATAAGGGGTTGCATATGCAGCTGCTGGATATTTTCAGTACCGGAATTTCCGTAGATAAAGTTCAGCCTAAAATCAATCAGTTACTGTGCTGTCTGCCGGATGTTTGTGCTCCGGATCTTGACTATGATAACCTTTTCAGAATAATTATCATGAACTTTATGGATGCTCATGATTTTGATGTAAGAGCGGTGAAGAAGTCTTGCGTACATATTGTCAATAAAGACCTGAAGTTAATCCCTTTTGAAACCATGAACCTTTTTTACAGAGATGAAAAAAAGGCTTATCTGGAAGAGCTCAGGAAAGAAGATAAAGTATTATTTTAACAATACAAAAACAAAGCGTGAAATCCAATTTCACGCTTTTATATCTCTTTGGTTATTTTACTTCTTTTACATTTTCAAAAGTCATCACTTCTTCCAATGTTTTCATATACTCATAAGCTGTCAGGTCAAACTTTACCGGAACAATAGAAATATATCCGTTAGCCAATGCTGTTTCATCAGCATCTTCAGAGTCATCCATATTGTTGAAATAACCGGTTAGCCAGTAATATTTTTTACCGTGCGGATTGATTCTTTCGTCAAAGCTTTCTTCCCATTTGGCATTGGCCTGTTTACAGACTTTTACTCCCTTAATCTCTTCTGCTGGAAGTTTAGGAATATTTACGTTCAGTACAACTCCTTTGGGCATTGGGTTTTCCAATGTTCTTCTTACAATATTCTGAATAAATTCCTTAGCCTGACTAAAATCCGCTTCCCAGCTGAAATCCAGTAATGAGAATCCAATAGCAGGAATTCCCTCTACACCAGCTTCTACCGCAGCAGACATTGTTCCGGAATAGATTACATTGATAGAAGAATTTGCTCCGTGATTGATCCCTGAAACTACAATATCAGGTCTTCTGGTCAGAATTTTATCAAGAGCCATTTTTACACAGTCTACAGGAGTTCCGCTGCAAGAAAAATCTGTCTGCGGGCCATCCAGGGTAACTTCTTCGTAACTTAGGGTAGAATTGATAGTAATAGCGTGGCCTTTTCCACTTTGAGGAGAGTTGGGTGCTACAACCACTACTTCTCCGATTTCATTCATAAAACTGATAAGATTTCTGATACCAGGAGCTGTAATTCCGTCATCATTAGTCACCAGAATAAGTGGTCTTTCCATAAATTATCTTTAATTTTTTATTTAAATAGAATGAGTTTGTTCATTTTCAGAATTGAACAAATAGATTTTCAACACATCAAATGTAGGTAAAAATCAGACGCAATAAAATACCGGATTGGGAATGGCTGTAGCAAGAAGAGAAATAAAATTCTCATACTTTGACTAATAGAATGAAGAACAAAGCATAGATAAAGAAAAACAACTAGTGCAGAAAATAAAACTGAAATGAAGGAAATTTAATATGAATTTCATTTCAGTTTTAATTTAAGTGGTTATACAAAATAATAAACTAGTCGAGAGGTTTTCTGCCGGAAATGATATTATAAAGAATAACAATAATGGCAATGACCAGTAAAACGTGAATTAAATAACCTGTGCTCATTCCAGGAACGACTCCTAACATTCCCAATAGCCAAACAACGATGCAGATGACTGCTACTAACCATAATAAACTTTTCATGACTTAATATTTTGAATTTGTATGGTAAATTCTCTGCATATTTTATGCCTTTATGGGTTAAAATTGATTTTTGTGGTATGTGTTTTTTGTTTTTTGATTAAAAAATTAAAATCTGGATATGCCTGACAAAAGGAATGGTCAGTATCATTTTATAATGAAACTGTCTGATAATAGGAAATGACTCATACTGTCTTGATTATTTGCAAATCTCTTTAAATAAAAATGATCAAAACTGTCGATATTTGTAAATAAGGTATTAAATTTGATCATTTGTAACAGTACCAAACTTACTGCTACTAATTATTATACTTATTTTAAAAAAATTAATAAATAAAGACAGTTTATGTGGAAAAATTTCAAACTGAATAAATTTTTACTCCTGATTCCATTAACCAGTCTAATGTTTTGTTTCAACTCGCCACAGAATGACGATGAAAAGATGCAGACGATAATGGTGAGCGTAAAAAACACACTTTCTTATCTGCATTATAGCCCGAAATCTATCAATGATGCCTATTCGAAGGACGTTTATAAGCATTATTTCGAATTGGTAGATCCAGCGAAAAGATATTTTCTGCAATCTGATATGGATGAATTCAGCAAGCATGAAACCAAGCTTGATGACTATATCGGACAAGGTGATCTTACATTCTATAAGCTTACGATTGACAGACTCTACCAAAGAGTAGATGAGATTGATAAAATCACGCAGGATATTTTCAGCAAACCCATCAATCTTCAGGAAGATGAAACGCTTACTCTTGAGCCCAAACTAAAAAAAGTACCTGCCAACAAACAGGAACAGTATAATGAGTGGAAAAAATTCATCAAATACAACATCCTTCAGGAAGTTGAGTCGATGAACAGCAAAGAAGAGGCTCAGAAAGAAAAGAAAGATTCTGTTCAGAAATACAAACTGAAAGATACTATCAAGTTTAAGCCACTTACTCAGGACGAAAAGATCAAAAAAGCGACTGATGAAGTAAAAGACCTTGTAAAAGATACTTTCACAAGATTCAAAAAGAGAAAGAAAATGGATTGGTTTACCGTGTATATGAATGCGTATACAGAAGTATTCGATCCACATACAAACTATTATTCTCCAAAAGATAAAGAAGATTTTGATACTCAGTTTACAGGAAAAGTAATTGGTATAGGAGCTCTGATTCAGGAGAAAAAAGGAAATCTTTACTTAGGAGCACTTACCATTGGTGCACCGGCATGGAAATCAAAGCAGCTTTCAGAAGGAGATAAAATCCTGAAAGTAAGATCAAAACCGAAAGAAGATGCTGTAAATGTGGTAGGAATGCTTTCTGATGAAGCGGTAAGATTAATCAGAGGAGAGAAAGGAACTCCGGTAACATTAACTGTTCAGAAAAAAGACGGTACCATTAAAGATGTAACCATGATCCGTGAAGAGGTTGCTATTGAAGATACTTTTGCAAGAAGTATTGTGGTGAATACTCCAACTGGAAAAAAATACGGCTTCATCAATCTGCCAAGCTTTAATGCTGATTTTGAAAATGCCAAAGGAAGAAATGCTTCTGATGATATCAAAAATGAAATCATTAAGCTTAAAGAACAGAACATTCAGGGAATTATTCTTGACCTTAGAAATAATGGAGGAGGTTCCTTAACGGAAGTAGGAGATATCATGGGACTTTTCATGGAAGCAGGTCCTTACGTTCAGGTGAAAGACGGAAACGGTAAAATACAGACGCTTAAGAACAAAAATGAAACTCCAATCTGGACAGGTCCGTTGGTTATCATGCAAAATGAACTTTCCGCTTCAGCTTCAGAAATCCTTGCAGGAGTAATGCAGGATTATGGTAGAGCGATGATTATCGGATCTCCGCAGTCATTCGGAAAAGGTACCGTTCAGACTTTTGTTGACCTGAACAGATTCCTGAACACTGAAGATGATTTCGGATCTCTAAAACTGACAATTCAGAAGTTCTACAGAATTACCGGAGAATCTACACAGAGAAAAGGAATCGTGTCTGATATCCAGATGAAAGACTTCTTTACGTATGCTGAAGTAGGAGAACGATATGATGATTATGCACTGGCTTGGGATAAAATTCCACCTACAAAATTCCAGAAACTGAATTATTTCAACATCCAGGCGCTGGAGAAAGCAAGTGCAGACAGAATGGCTAAAAACAGCAATTATCAGTTGTTACTAGAATCTGCTCAATGGAGAGAAAAACTGGATAAAGAAGAAAATATCACTTTGAATATCACCAAGTTCAACGAGCTGATGAAGAACAGAAAATCTCAGATTGAAAAGTTCAAAGCTCTGACAAAATTTGAAAACGGACTTCAGTTTATGATGTATCCAAGTGAAATTGAAAGAGAGAAAAAAGACGAAGCTTTCAAGAAAAAATCTGAAATGTGGATCAAGAATCTGAAAAAAGATCTTTACCTGCAGGAAGCAATGAATATTGTATCAGATATGGGAGCTAAATCCTAAACATAAAAAAACCGCTAATGAAAAATTAGCGGTTTTTTATTGAATACAGTAGATTACTTAATTTCTACACATCCCACTCTTCCTCCGGCATTTCCGGTAGGCTGGGTATGGAAATCATCCGCTGCTGCATGTACAATAAGACCTTTTCCGATGATGTTTTTAGATTCATCAGTACAGCCAAGACACCACTTGTCTGTCTTGAAAGTTAATGTTGCTGTTCCGTTCTGATCAGCAACCAGGTTTCCTATATCTCCCATATGGAAGTGTTCAGCTCCCCATTTACCATGATCATTCTTGGAAGGATTCCAGTGTCCACCGGTAGACGTTCCGTCTGCTGCAGAGCAGTCTCCTTTTTCATGAATGTGTACTGCATGGATTCCAGGAGTAAGGTTGGTAATATCCAGCTTCATTGTTACTTCATTTCCATTTTGAGTAAACTTCGCTGTTCCTCCTGTCTGTGTTCCGCTTTTGGCATTTACCGAGTATGTTTTTGTTGTTCCGCACGAAACGGCAAAAACTGCAAATCCCGCCAATAATGCTAATGTTTGTACTTTCATTTGTTAAATGATTTATAGTGATTTTACGATAAATTTAAAAAAGATTTTCCAAAAGGCTTTATGATCTCACTCTTTTTTGAAAAACTTAGTTTGAATGATTGCTTTAATACAGCCTGTTTTGTCCTTAAATTCTGAAAGGTTGTCTGAAGGGTAACTTCTTTAAAAAGAGGCGAAAAAAAGCTTATTTTTAGTCTTTAGAAAGTAACCTATTAATCCAGTATCTGCAGTAAGAAAAAATAGAGCATGATTATTCTGTATACATTCATTAGTGAAGCAAATCACCAGTCTCTTCTTGACAGATATCTGCCTGTTTTTTCTCAGGAAAGTAAACAGAATATTCTGAGATACAGGAGATGGCAGGATGCTCAGCTTTCCTTGCTGGGAAAAATCCTTTTACAATATGGATTAAAGACTTTTTATAACATTTCTGATATTGAAACAGGTGTTCTCACTAACAAAAAACCTTATTTAAA
The DNA here is from genome assembly GCF_002025665.1 of Chryseobacterium indologenes. Classification (GTDB taxonomy): domain Bacteria; phylum Bacteroidota; class Bacteroidia; order Flavobacteriales; family Weeksellaceae; genus Chryseobacterium; species Chryseobacterium metallicongregator. Next base: position 5,164,573 of record NZ_CP018786.1, read on the forward strand.
AGGAAATGATCTTCATTTTAATATATCCCATTCCAAAGACCTTGTTGCCTGTGCTATTGCAGAATATCCCTTGGGAATAGATGTTGAATTTAATGATCAGAAAATTAGCTATCAGGATTTTATATTTCAAATGACCGACAAAGAGCTTCAGGAAATCCAAAATTCTGAGGATAAGATGAAACAATTTTTCATGTATTGGACACGAAAAGAAGCCGTAATAAAGGCCCACGGAGCCGGAATGATGCTTCCTCTGGATTCTTTTGAAATAATAAATAATGAATGCCGTATTATGGATGAAAAGTTCTTTACCAAAGAGATTTTCATTCATGAAGAGTATCATAGCTGTATTGCCTCTTCAGATCAGAAAATTAAAGAAGTGATGCCGATTATTAAATGCATTGAAGAAGATATTTTACTATAAAAAATGAAACAGGGCTCTGATAATAGCAATAAAAGACAACTTAATTCCGCTATGGAAAAATATCTTTGTGAACTAACAACTTTGAAGTGGAAGAATATAAAATACGGATTGTAAAAATAATTCAATATATTGATAGTCATATTGATGCGAATCTGTCTCTGGAAAAAGTTTCAGAGGTAAGTGCCTATTCACCGTTTCATTTTCACAGAATATTTAAGCTGGTTACAGGGGAAACCCTTCAGAATTATATTACCAGAAAGAAAATAGAAAAAAGTGCCCTTCATCTGGCGGTTCATAAAAATAGGGAAATCAAAGATATCTATTGGGATCTGGGTTTCTCTAACCATTCAGTTTTTTGCAAGACATTTAAAAAATATTATGGTCTTGCTCCAACAAAATTCCGCCAATCAGCTCCTGAGAATTTTTGTAAGATTATACAAAAACAAAGCAAGAATGGACAAGTGGATACAGTTTTCAGCCAATACATTTGTAATATTGAAAACCTGTTAAACTGGACTAAAATGAATTTAAAAATCGAAGTAAAACAAATGCCTGAAATGAATCTGGCATCCGTGATGAGCTTTGGAATAGGTAACGTAGAGCCTTCTTTCAACCATTTAATAGAATGGGCAAAAAGCAAAAACCTTTTTCCACGGGAGAATCTGAAAATGATTTCTGTGTATCATGACAGCTGCAAAATAACACCTCTCGATAAAGTCAGAATCCATGCCTGTATGCTTTTGGATGAAAGACTCTCAAAACACGAGGGCGAAATATTTCCCGAAACAATACATGGCGGAAAATACATTGTGGGAAGCGGTGAAGTTACTCTCGCCGACTTTGAGCAGTGCTGGGTTTCTTTGTTTTTATGGATGAATGAAAACAATTATTCTACAAGAAGAACCTTTCCCTATGAAATCTATCACACCAATTTTAAAGAACATCCGGAGGGAAAGATGATCGTGGATTTTTGTATTCCGGTTCAGTAATTACCATTCGGAAGCAAAAGAATGCCTTTCGGTAATAATTTTTTTACAAAAAGGTATTTCTCATCCTATTTTTGATCCAGAAAACAATAAAAATGAAAACACAAGGACAAAACATCCTGTTTCTGATTCTCCTTCTCACCTCCATTATGGGATATTCCCAGGTGAAAATATCAGGAAAAGTATCCTTCAAAAATAAAGGAATAAGTGAAGTAAACGTGACTTTAAAAGATACCTATGACGGTGCTACCACAGATGCTCAGGGTAATTTTACCTTTGAAACTTCGGAAAAAGGACCTCACAAAATAACGTTTGCCCATCCTAAATATGAAAATGTAGAAAGAGATATTTCTATTGAAAACCAAGATGTTTCGCTGAATATTGATCTTAAAGAGCAGATCAGCGAGATTGATGCAGTAGTGGTTTCTGCCGGATCTATTGAAGCCAGCGATAAGAAAAGAGCAACAGCGCTGCTTACTCCCATTGATATTTATACAACGGCAGGAGCAGACGGACAGATTTCTTCAGCATTGACCTATCTTCCGGGAGTGCAGAAAGTAGGAGGGACGGAAGGACTGTTTATCCGTGGAGGTACAGGAACGGAATCTAAAATTTTTATGGACGGTAGTCTTATCAACAATTATTTTTCCAACTCTGTTCCGGGGATTGCTGGAAGAGATCAGTTCAATACTTCTCTTTTTAAAGGAAATATCTTCTCAAGTGGTGGCTATTCTGCGCTGTACGGGCAGGCTCTTTCCGGGGCATTGATGCTGGAAAGTGTCGATCTTCCGGATGAAACTTCCTTTAATTTTGGTATTTCTCCTATTTTCCTGAGCGCAGGATTTCAAAAGTTAGGAGACAATAAAAACTATTCCTATGGCGCTACAGCAGGATATTCTCTTTTAAGCCTGATGCAGAAGGTCTTTAATTTTAATACTGATTTTGTAGAAGCGCCACAAGGTCTTAACGGAGATATGAATTTCAGATTTAAAACAAAGTCAGGAGGCTTTTTTAAATATTACGGAATGTTCAATTCCAATAAAATGGGGGTAAGATCAGAAAGTCTTGAACCCGGATATGATTTCAGTCTGGTAAAACTTAATGGTAAAAATACATTTCACAACCTCTCTTTTAAGCAGAAATTCGGAAAATACCTTTTGAATGTAGGCGGTTCTTACTCTTACAACAGATCAGATCTTCATTTTTCTACAGAAACCAATGACGTTGAATCCAACAGAAGCCAACTTCTTACCGATGGAAATTATCTGAATTTCAAAGCTGTTCTTGAAAGAAAAATCAACAGAATCAGTGCAGTAAGAGGAGGAATTGAACTGAATAATACCGATGAAAATCTGAATTTTGAAGCTGTACAGAAACATTATACAGATTTAATCTCTGCGGCCTTCGTGGAAACGGATCTTGGATTCAGTAATGCATTGTCAGCGAAGATAGGAGTAAGAGCAGAGCATTCCTCATTTTTAGGAAAGAACAATATTGCTCCTCGTTTTGCGATCGCATACCGCCTTGCAAAAGATTGGACAACCTCATTAGCGTACGGACTTTTCTACCAAAACCCGGAAAGCAAGTACATCAATGGTCCTGCAAATCTTGGCTTTCAGCAATCTCAACATTATATTTTTCAGGTTCAGAGAGCTTCAGAGGGCAGAACTCTACGTTTTGAAGCGTTTTACAAAAAATACGATCAGTTGATCAAAACTTTTAATATTAACCCGGATAAGGAGCAAAATCAGCAAACTCAGTCTGCTTTAAACAACAGTGGATACGGATATGCAAAAGGAGTGGAATTCTTCTGGAGAGATAATAAAAAAACATTTGAAAATATTGATTATTGGATCAGTTACTCATACCTGGATTCAAAAAGAGATTTTCTTAATTATCCGGTAAGCCTGCAGCCAAGTTTTGCCGCTGAACATACCCTTTCGGCAGTGGCTAAAAGATTTATTCCGGAATGGAAACTTGGAGTGAATTTATCTTATACGTATGCAAAAGGACGTCCTTACTACGATATCGCTTCCAAATTTGAAAACGGACAGACTGTTAACTATACCCGAACAGAAGGAAGATTAAAAGATTACAACGCTTTGAATTTCAGTATTAATTATCTTCCCAATATCGGTAAAAAAGATGCAAAAGCATTTCCGGTATTTGTATTGAGTATCAGTAATATTTTAGGGTCAAAAAATGTATATGGTTACAATTTCTCTGCTAATGGATCCAGAAGCTCAGCCATCGTTCCGCCAGTCAACACTTTTGTATTCATCGGAGCATTTATAAGTTTTGGAGTAGACAAAACAGATGATGCCATCAATAATAATTTATAAAAACATATCTTAGAACAAACAAACATAACTCACTTTTAAAATTTGATATCATGAAAAAATACCTTTTAAGTTTTGCTTTAGCTTTTGTGAGCTTAACAGCTTTTGCACAGGCAGATTATGACAAAATTATGTCTGAAAAAATAGCCAGAATAGAGACCTGCAAAACCTCAGAAGATTTCCAGACTCTGGCAAATGATTTCCAGAGAATAGGAAGTAAAGAAAGCACAAAATGGCTTCCTGCTTACTATGCTGCATTTTCTTATATCCAAAAAGGAAGAACCCTGATGAGAGACGGCAAAATGCAGGAATTGGATGGTATCGCAGATCAGGCTGAAAAACACCTTTCTATGGCTCAGAATCTTGCCGGAACTGATAATGCGGAAATACACTTACTGAGAAAAATGTCTTATTCCCTGAGAATGATGGTGAACCCTGCACAACGTTATATGACAGATGGTGCCAGAGCTGCTGAGGAAATGAGCATTGCAGAGAAATTAGATCCTTCAAATCCGAGAATTGCTCTTATCAAGGCAGAAGATGTGTATTTTACACCGGAACAGTACGGAGGAAGCAAAACCAAAGGATTGGAAATGTTTAAAGATGCTCAGGCAAAATTTAAAGCATACAAACCTAAGACGGCTTTAGATCCCAGCTGGGGAAAAGGAGAAGCAGATTATTTCTTAAGCTTACCTGTTGAAAAAGCAAAATAGTTTTCACTGTATTTATATCCATTAACCTTCATTCGTGAAGGTTTTTTTATACCGTTCAGAGAAGAAAATCAGCCCTTCGGTAACAATTAATTTTTGATACCTTTAATAAAAACTAATTTTGAGTCAAGAAAACAGATCATGAAGCGTAAATACTTTAAAATATTACTTTGGACGTCATTAGGAACCACTTTGTTTTTCTTTTTATTTTTTAATAATGAAAAGACTTTGCAGACTTTTCTGATCACGCTGCTTCTTTCAACCATGTATTCTTTTGTATTGGGATTTGGAAACGGATTTATCAATGAATTCCTCAACAAAAAGTTTCCCTGGTCAGAAGCGACCCGAACGAGAGCTGTTCTAAGTATTATTTCTATCATCATCGGGAACTTTATTTTGGTCTATTTCTGCAATTACATGAACTATGTGGTGATTCAGAAAACGGCTACTATACAAGAGTTTTTCTCTTCAAAGTATGGGGTAACCAATTGGTTCATGATTAATATTGCTCTTCTGATCTCTGCTTTTCTTCATGCTAAGAGCTTTATGGAAGAGCTTAAAAAGAATTCCAGAAAAGAAGTCGTAGAGCAGAAGCTTATTGCCAAATCAGCAAATGCCCAGTTTGAAAGTTTAAAAAATCAGCTGGATCCTCACTTTCTATTCAATTCTCTGAATGTTTTAAGCTCACTAATCGATGAAAATCCGCGCCAGGCTCAGAAGTTTACTGCTTCAATGTCAAAGATTTACCGGTATGTACTTGAACAGAAAGATAAAGAGCTGGTAACAGTAGAAGATGAAATAGAATTTGCCAAAACCTATTGTGAACTTTTAAAAACAAGGTTTGAAGACAGTGTAGATTTCACTTTTGATGTTCCCAAGGAAGACTATCAGAAATATGTAGTTCCATTGGCGTTGCAGTTACTGTTGGAAAACTGTATCAAGCACAATTTTGCGACATCATCAAAACCTTTGACCATCAGAATTTTTTCAGACGGAAATACGCTTTGCATTGAAAATAATCTGCAGGTGAGAGAACAGATCAAAGAAAGCTCGGGAATTGGTCTTGCTAACATTGTACAGCGTTATTCCCTTCTTACAGAACGAAATGTATTCATAGAAAAATCCGAAGATCATTTTAAAGTAAGACTTCCAATGCTGATGGCTAAACCACAAGTTTCCACCTCGAAACCTGAAGATGATTCTGCGGCTTATCAACGGGCGCAAAAGAGAGTAAAAGAGATTAAGAGTTTTTATATGAACCTTATTTCTTACTGTACCATAAGTGCCTTTTTAATCTTTATTAATCTTTTTACGAGCAACAGAAATCATTGGTTCTGGTTTCCTGTATTGGGATGGGGAATAGGCGTTGCTTCCCACGCATTTCAGGTGTTTGGAGTAGGAGAATCCTGGCAGGAAAAGAAGATTCGTGAAATTATGAACAAACAAAAAAAATAGAACCATGGGAACATTTAACGAAAACGATATTGAATATCAACGGGCAAGAAGGCAAGTAGAAAGACTGCGTGGATTTTACGGACATTTATTTGCTTATATCGCAGTGAATGCTCTGATTGTTGTCTATAATTGTATGCACCTGAAATCTGGTGAAAGTTATTTTCAGTTCAAAAACTTTTTCACAGCAACTTTCTGGGGAATAGGGCTTGCAGCCCATGCGGTTACCGTTTTTCTGCCCCAGGTTAATTTTATCAGAAAATGGGAAGATAAGAAGATCAAGGAACTGATGGATAAACAGAAAGATCACTAAAGAAATTGTCTTTTTCAAAATACTTTTAACTTTAAATTTATTGAAGATGAATACTTTGTCAACTCTGTTTTATATTTCAATGGCCGCTTGGTTTCTCTCGGAATTTCTGTACAAGAATATGCTGAAATCCGGTAAAGAAGATCAAAAGAACAAAGATAAATCAACCTTGAATATCTTATGGCTGGCCATTCCATTTTCTATTGCAAGTTCAATATTCATGTCCTATAATACTCATTTTCCGATGGCTGGCGGTAGTTGGATTCTATATCTTGGTGAGTTTTTTATTCTTATCGGGATTATTGTCAGATATGTAATCATCAGATCTCTGGGAAAATATTTTACTGTAGATGTTACCATAAGACAGGATCATAGAATCAAAAAAGAAGGATTTTATAAATATCTGAGACATCCTTCCTATGCTTTTTCTCTGCTGACCTCTCTTGGGCTAGGTTTGTATTTGAATAACTGGCTGTCATTACTCTTTGCTTTTGTACCTCCGTTTTTGGCTTTTGCCTACAGGATTAAGATCGAAGAGCAGGCTTTGGTAGAACAGTTTGGCGATGAGTATCTTGAATACAGAAAAAGCACAAAGAAACTGATCCCTTTTATCTATTAATGACAGGTTTTTACGATTCGGCTAGCATAATCTACCATTCGGTAATGTAAAATTGATTTGTGCCCTTTTCCTGAACTACCTTTGATTCAAGAAAAAACAAATTAACCTTTTAAAAACAAAACATTATGGAAATTTTACCAAATAAAGAGACGATTGCTTACAGAAAAGCATCCAGAAGAGTAAAAGAATTAAAAGAGTTTTACGGAAACCTTACTTCTTATTGTATTGTGATTCCATTTCTAGCAATACTGAACCTTATGACAGCTCCCGGATACTTATGGTTTTTATGGCCTGCACTGGGATGGGGAATAGGAATTGCATTTCATGCCATCAGCGTATTTGGAATCGGAAAAAGCTGGGAAGAAAGAAAAATAAAAGAACTGATGGAGAAAGAGGAAAAAGAGAAAATAAAAAAATTCTAACAATAATCATAACTAAAAACTTACACGATCATGGATTACGAAACTGCTAGTACAAAAACGAACAACATTAGAAAATTCTATAAAAGCATTTTTATATTTGCCATCTTCGCTCTTCTTCTCATTCCTGATGATATTTTTGGCGAAAAGATGATTAGCTTTCATTGGTTTGACAGATATACCCTCCTTGGAATTTGGGCATTTATCATTCTTGTAAAAGCTGCAAAACTGTTTCTTTTTGATTCCGAATGGGAAAAAGACATGATTGAAAAAGAGCTTAAAAAAGAGAAAAAGCCAATAAACTATTAAAATCTGTCCACTTTTATCTAACTTTATTTCCCAAAATCTGAAAACCAAAATTAAAACTCAATGATCAAAACTGTCATCATAGAAGACGAAAAACCTGCTTCAAGGAAATTAGAGAGAATGTTGAATAATTTTCCTGAAATAGAGATAGTTGCCAAAATAGAATCGGTGGAAGAAGGAGTTGCCTGGTTTTCTGAAAACGAACATCCGCAGCTGATTTTTTCAGATATTGTTTTGGGTGACGGACTGTCTTTTGATATCTTTGAAAAAGCACCTACCAAAGGTTTCATTATTTATACGACAGCCTTTGACCAATATACCTTGAAAGCCTTTAAGCTGAACAGCATTGATTATCTTTTAAAACCTATTCTTGATGAAGACCTGGAAGGAGCCGTGGAGAAATTTAAATCCTTTATTCCTGCCAATGACACCAATGGTTCTCAGGATATCAAACAGTTAATGAGAAAAGAAAAATCTACCCTTTCTAGAGTTCTGGTTAAAATAGGCTATAACCTTAAGATTATACAAACCCATGAGATAAGCTGTTTTTTCAGTGAGAATAAAATCGTTTATCTTCAGACGGAAGACCGTACTTATCCATCAGATTTTACCCTTGATGAGCTGGAAGATGTTCTGGATACAAAAAAGTTTTTCCGTGTCAATAGGCAGTTTATTATCAGTTCAGATTATATTAAAAATATCCATACTTCACCTTACTACAAAGTGGACCTTGAGTTTCAGCCTGAAGAGGAAATAACTGTCAGCAGAGACCGTGTAAAAGATTTTAAAGACTGGCTGGTCAGTTGATAAAAATTAACCTAAAACAAACACCATGGATCTTATATTATTATTTTTTAAACTATTCCTTTCGCTATTTTATCCCTGAAATGGTGACCTAATTAATTCATATAAAAATCACTGGCAGATTTTACAAACTGATGAAAGGCTTCCGTAACTTCTTTCTTATGTTTATGGGTAAGAGGAAAAGGAACCATATGGGAATATTCAAACGGGAAATCCTTGATTTCAATGTCTACATTGATATTCCTGTAGCCGCCCTTCAATGTATTTAAAGCTTCTATCGGAGGGGCAACACTGTCTTTTTCCAAAACATAGGCTTTGATCTGGGATTGGATTTCCTGAATTCTTTCCTCCCTTTCCTTCTGAAAATAATTGTAGCGAAGCATTTTTTTGAACCAGCTTTCCTGTGGATGTAAAGCTTCAGTCTGATAATGTTTCAAACGTGGATCCGATTTAAAATCAGAGCTTAATAATTCAGTAAAAACAGATTGCATTTTAACGGTTGCCTGAGTATCCATGATATATTTGGATATAGGAAACATCCTGTCGATCGTCATTCCTCCACAAAAACAAAACACTTTTGATCGGGTAAAATAATGATGGGGATCTGCCATTTTGATAATCAGAGCCAGAAATGATCCTATCGAATATCCAAATAAATCCAGTTTTGCATCCGGAGCAATACTTTTAAGATGACCGTTTTTAACACTTTTTACCACTTCCGTAATATCAGAATAGGTCTGCAGACCGGACCAGAACATTCTTTGAGGATGAGCTTCCAGTCTGGAACTTATGGCAGCATTCACATAAGAGTAATTCATGTTTTCCGGATACTTTTTCTTCCTGAAATTTACCACTTCCATCATGTGATGGCGGTCACTCCATATCGGTTCTGCACGATCCATATGAAAAGCAATAGGAAATAATATGATGGCTTTTTGTGTTCTTTGGGCCAGTTCATATGCCCAAGGAAGATACTTATCCCATTTCTTTTCATTTAGGCCATGAAAGAAAAGGATAACTTCTTTAGCTGTTTCTATATCTGCTCTCTTCAGGATATGATATTCAAACTTTTTATTGCATTCAATATCAAAATCTTTGATATCTACTGCAGGCTGGCTATAAAAGAGATAGCCGTTTTTGTTGATTTCAAGTGTTTGCTGATGCTTGTGGCAATGTTGATTTTCTGAACCGTAAAGCAGGTCGCAAACCTTAGATTCAAATGAAATTGATTCAATGCTTAGATTCAGTTCTTTAAGTTCAGCCCTGTTTTTTCCGGAATCAAAATGATTTTTCAAAACTTCATACAATTCATAATATTCCATAGCATAGCGATTGAAAGGTTCATGTTTAGAACTATCAAGTTAGATAAATATTGTGGTAATGAATTGATTTTTAGGATCTAAATGTATTCTAAGCATAGAAGAATTACAATAAACCCCGAAACAGTTTTATTCCGGGGTCTTGATATATAGATTGATAATGATGTTTATTTTTATAGCTTTCCATTGGTTTTAACACCATATTTCTGTACAGTGATAGCAGTGATAGCCATCATAACGATACATAACATAAGGTCAGCTTTCTCAGGGCGAAAAATTTCCTGATAGATATTGTATCCAACGAGCATGGACACGAAGAAAATAAGTGCATTATTGGCAGATGTATATGGGGGTTTGATTGTTGTTTTCATAGTGATGGTATATTGTTGTTTAATCAGTAAGTATATCAACTTTAAAAACGTTACAATAATTTTTCAATATCTCTAAAAATTTCACTCTTTTATTGTTTAACTATCTGTAATCAATCCTGTTAGATTCTGTGTCTTCAAGTTGTTTTACAATTGATTCTGGGATCTCATCACTGTCAATGGGAAAACTGATAGAATCAGAAATAAAGTTTTTTCTGTCCGCTTTTCTGAAAATTTCAAACAAAGCAATAGGCTCCTGGTTGAAACTGATGCAGGTACTTATGAAGTGGATTTCGTGGAGTTTATAGTCCGGATTCTTAAGTTTTTCTTTAATGTCCTTTATCCTTGAAATGAAATGCCTTTGACGAATAAATGTATTGCTGTTCATGATGATAAACACATAATCCGAATAAGCGGTTACCTTTCCGAAATATTTATGGTGATCGCCACCGCTTCTTTCAATAAAATATTCTCCGGTGGTTTCAGACTTGTAAATTTCCATGGCAGAACGCCATATGCGGTCTTCTTTTGCCATCAAAGGATTATCGGGCAGATTTCTGTTGTAAGAATACCAGCAGCCTATTAAACGGTCTAAAAGCGCGGTATTCATATTGGCATTATTCATATCAATCCTCAGATCATTGAAATTAAATGCTTCCGTATTGGAGTTAATAAAATCTATGTAATTTGAATAACCCAAAACCTTGACAATTAAACTCAGTTTAGCAAGGTTGGGTCTGCTCAGAACTGCATTTTCATTCTGTCTGAATTTCTTCAGCTTATTGATAATCAGATGCTCATAGAGATAATTAGTACCCAAAAGATCTGGCTTTTTTTTGATCTCTTTTTCTGAATGATCATTGATAATCAGTTCATTCAGTTCAGCACTTATATAAGACCATTCAGTTTTGGTAACGTCTTCCCAATGATTTTTCTTTAAAAATTGCCTGCTTAAGAAATTCATAAGCTTTTCAAGATGCAGAATATCTTCCTTTTTCATGGTGTTTATTTGTAAGACTAATTTAAGATTTTTATCAAACTAAAAAAGATTTTTGAAAGACTTTTATATTGTATAATCCATTGATATTTGAATAGAAAACAAAAATCAAAACAATGGAAACAAAAATGATAGTAAAAGACGAATCTCTTTGGAGCCGCATACAGGAATTTTCTCTGGATGTTCCCGGTGTCGAGTTCCCTTTCTCAAAAAAACTAGCAAAGGAAGAACGCTGGAGTCTTGATTTCACACGAAAAGCAATTGAAGAATACAAAAAGTTTGTTTATCTCTGTTGTACTCTTCCCCATGGAGCTTCTCCCAGTAAGATAGTTGATAAGGTTTGGCATATGCATCTTATCTATACCCAGAATTATTGGGAAGAATTCTGTCCGCATATTTTAAAAAAAACACTTCATCATCATCCTTCGAAAGGTGGCTATGCGGAAAAAGAAAAACATCAGAACTGGTTTGAAGATACTTTAACAGGTTATCGGCAGATTTTTCAGCAAGAAGCACCAGACGAAATCTGGAGAGAGAGTAAGAAAAAGTCAAAAGTACAATCCTGGCTGAGAAGAATGGCCTTCTTTGCTCCCATATTTGTGTTACTGCTTCTATTTTCGTGTACAGAAGGAGATAATTTTTCAGGATTAATGGTTACTGGAGTCGTATTTGGGATTATTTTCATTCTGGGAACAATCGTTTCAATTATAGGAGATCAGGAGGTTTCTGATCCTAACAGAAAAGATAAGCAAAACAATGACGGAGGAAGTTGTGGCGGATCAAGCTGCAGCGGCGGAGGTGGTTGTGGAGGCGGCTGCGGTGGTTGTGGGGGCTGTGGAGGATAATAAAACTAATTATTATGAAAAAACTCATCATTCATTCAGTTCCGGTTGTGATAAGCTTTATATGGCTTATGGCAGTAACGCAGACATTTAATCCGATTATTCTTAAAGGTCCAGACTTTCTGAGGTTCTATCTTATCCTGGTTTTTGGATTTTATGCTTCGCTTTTCATTCTAAATTCTTTGAAAGAAACCATTTCGGGAACGACATTTTATTTTGTGGGATTAATTTTCTTATTGGGAATTATCAAGTTTGTCAGAGGCATCATATTGGGAAAACCAGTTGGATTTCTGGTTATGATCTTAATAGCAGAATGTATTGTTACATTGATTTTTATCTCAGGTCATGTCAATGAAAAGATAAAGTAGAATCTATTGTTAAAAACAAACCCGAAACAGAAATGTTCCGGGCTTTATCATGTGTTGTTGATATTAAATATCTTTCTTTTTTTCTTTTACGGGCTGATAGCCATATTTTCGAACCATAACGGAAGTCAGGACGACTAAAATAAGACTGATCGCGATATTGGAGTTTTCCGGATGTACAATGGCCTGATAAAGATTATAACCGAAAATAGAGGATACAACTGCAATCAGAATATTGTTTACATAAGCATACTGGTTTTTTGTAGATGTTTTCATAGTAGTATTTTTTATTGTTATTTACTCAGTAAGTATTATAACTTAAAAAACGTTACAGAAAAATTTCAAAAAAATATTTTCTTAAAAAAACAATCTCAATGACCCGAATCCCGTACCCCGAATCTCTTACGAAATCACACCGCTACCGATCAGTTCCTCATCGATATACCATGAAGCAAACTGTCCTTCGGCAATAGCGGACTGAAGCTCATCAAATTCAATATAAAAAGCATTCTCAAACTGATACAGGGTTGCTTTCTGCAAAGGCTGCCTGTATCTGAATCTTGCCATTACTTCCATAGATCCTCCGTTCTGAAGTCTCAAATCCTCACGCACCCAGTGCAGTTCAGAATTGTCTATTTTCAAAGCTTTTTTGTGAAGTCCCGGGAAATGGCTTCCTTCTCCTACGAAAAGGATGTTGTTTTCCATATCTCTGGAGATGATAAAACAGCTTTCTTTGTGGCCGCCTATACCAAGTCCTTTGCTTTGTCCGATCGTGAAAAACTGGGCTCCCTGATGTTTCCCGATTACTTTTCCGTCAGATTTTTTATAATGGATTTTTTTGGATAAAAACTCAAGTTCCTCTTCTTTGGAGGAGAATTCAGGTTTTTCTTCCGAAAATAAAGGAGAATCTTTGAAAATTTCTACGATTTCACCTTCGTTAGGTTTTAATTGCTGTTGTAAAAACTGTGGAAGGCTTACTTTCCCGATAAAACATAATCCCTGAGAATCTTTTTTATCTGCCGTTACCAGTCCGATTTCTTTCGCAATTTCTCTTACCTGAGGCTTTGTAAGTTCTCCGATAGGAAACAAAGCTTTTGAAAGCTGATCCTGACTGAGCTGACAAAGGAAATAAGACTGATCTTTATTATTATCTTTCCCGGCCAGAAGATGGAAAATTTCTTTACCGTTTTCGTCAAAAGTAGAATTTACCCTTGCATAATGTCCTGTTGCTACTTTATCTGCACCTAAAGACATGGCAGTCTTCATAAAAACATCGAATTTTACTTCTCTGTTACACAATACATCAGGGTTGGGAGTTCTGCCTTTTTCGTATTCGGCAAACATATAGTCAACGATGCGTTCTTTGTAAAGTTCACTCATGTCTATCACCTGGAAAGGAATTCCAAGCTTTTGTGCCACCATAAGGGCATCATTACTGTCCTCAATCCAGGGACATTCATCTTCAAGTGTTACGGAAGCATCGTTCCAGTTTCTCATGAATAAAGCCACTACCTCATGGCCTTGCTGTTGCAGCAAATACGCTGTAACACTAGAATCTACACCTCCGGAGAGGCCTACTACTATTTTCATTGTATTTCAATTTTACGAAACTCTTAACGGGAGTTCTTAGTTTGATGCGGCAAAAATACAACTAAATAAATTCGTAAAAAAAACATAATTTTAAACATTGATAAAAACGATAGAGCTATATGTCATCTTTTTATCAACCTCTCTGCAGATGGAAACAGATGAGCATATAATTGTAAGACCAAAAATATAAAATATGAAAAAGTTTATTATTTCAATGATGCTGATATCTTCAGGATCAGTTTTTTCCCAAATTTCAGTGGGTGCACCCGTACAGGAAAACAGCAAGTGGACTTTTGGAGGAGGCATTGGATTAGGATTTGGAAGTAACAGCGCTTTTAACCTATCTGCATCACCAAGAGTAGGCTACAGGTTTACTAATGATTTTGAAGGCGGGGTAATAGGAAGTGTTTCGTGGCAGACTTCTGATTATTATAAATCTACCATGTTTGGAGTAGGCCCTTTTGTCAATTATTATTTTGCCAGATCATTTTATGTGGGAGCTAACTACCAGCATTATTTTGTGGATTACAAGGATAAATACTACGATTATAAATACAATACAGAAGAAAATGCTCTGTATCTTGGAGGAGGTTATATGCAGCGAATTGGAAATAACTCCTTTATGCAGCTGGGATTAATGTATAATGTGCTTTGGAAACAGAACTCCAGTGTATTTTCCAGTGGTCTGATCCCGAATATCGGCTTTGTGGTGGGACTTTAATGTTTGATTTATCAATAGAAATGTGCTTTAGCCCGTTTAATAATTAGAAAACAAAATTCATTCGGCTTTAGCCAAAACATATAAAAATAAAAATCCCCGGGAAACTTCCCGGGGATTTTTTATTGAAATTTAATTTCTTATTTAATTAAGATTGAGAAGACTTTTCAGCAGATTTTTTAGCTTTCTGTGTTTTTCCGATCAATCCGTCTTTTGCTTCATTAAGGTCAAGAACCACGGTTTCTCCTTCATTCAATTGCTTGTTTACCAGCATTTCTGCCAATAAGTCTTCAATATACTTCTGGATGGCACGTTTCAATGGTCTTGCTCCGAAATCTTTATCCCATCCTTTTTCAGAAATAAAGTCTTTTGCTTCTTCAGTAAGATCTACTTTATATCCTAGTTTTTCAAGTCTGCCATACAGTTTGTTCAGTTCAATATCGATAATTTTCTTGATATCATCCTGTACAAGAGAGTTGAAGATTACAATATCATCAATTCTGTTTAAGAATTCTGGAGCAAATGCTTTTTTAAGAGCACTTTCAATGGTACTTCTTGCTCTTGAATCTGAAGTGGTTTTCTTCGCAGAAGTTCCGAATCCTACACCATCTCCAAAGTCTTTAAGATCTCTGGTTCCGATGTTTGAGGTAAGAATAATGATAGTATTTCTAAAGTCAATTTTTCTTCCTAAGCTGTCTGTAACGTGTCCTTCATCCAAAATCTGTAACAGAATATTGAATACATCCGGGTGAGCTTTTTCAATCTCATCCAAAAGAACCACCGCATAAGGCTTTCTTCTTACCGCTTCTGTAAGCTGACCACCTTCTTCGTATCCTACGTATCCCGGAGGCGCACCAACCAATCTTGAAACCGCAAATTTCTCCATGTATTCACTCATGTCAATTCTGATCAGAGATTCATCAGATTCGAAAAGTTCTCTTGCCATTACCTTTGCCAATTCGGTTTTACCAACCCCGGTTGTTCCAAGGAAAATAAAGGTACCAATAGGGCGGTTAGGATCTTTAAGACCAGCTCTGTTTCTTTGAATAGCTTTCACTACTTTTTTCACAGCATCTTCCTGACCGATTACTTTTCCGTTCAGCTTCTCATCCATTTGGGCCAATTTGTCAAGCTCGTTCTTACCAACTTTCGTTACCGGAACACCACTCATCATAGAAACCACTTCCGCTACATTTTCTTCCGTTACGGTTTCTTTTTTCTCTTTTACATCTTTGTCCCATTTTTCCTGAGCAGCATTCAGTTCCATTTGAAGACGTTCCTCTTCATCTTTCAGCTTTCTTGCTTCAAGATAGTCCTGAGCTTTTACAGCCTTCTGTTTCAGTTCTTTGATATCTTCGATTTTCTTTTCAAAATCAATGATTTCTGTAGGAACTTTCATGTTTTTAATATAAACGCGGGATCCGGCTTCGTCCATGGCATCGATTGCTTTGTCCGGTAAGAAACGGTCTGTAATATATCTTGAGGTCAAATTGACACAAGCCAGAATTGCTTCCGGAGTATAGATTACATTATGATGTTCCTCATATTTATCTTTGATCTGATTCAAGATCTGAACGGTTTCATCAATAGAAGTAGGTTCCACCATTACTTTCTGGAATCTTCTTTCTAAAGCTCCGTCTTTTTCAATATACTGACGGTATTCATCCAGGGTAGTTGCCCCGATGCATTGAATTTCACCTCTTGCCAAAGCCGGTTTGAACATATTGGAAGCATCTAAACTTCCCGTAGAACTTCCAGCTCCTACAATCGTATGAAGCTCATCAATGAATAAGATGACATCTCTGTTTTTCTCCAGTTCCGTCATAATCGCCTTCATTCTTTCTTCAAACTGACCACGGTATTTAGTTCCGGCAACTAAACTTGCCAGGTCTAAAGTGATCACACGTTTTCCGTAAAGAACCCTCGACACTTTTTTCTGTTGAATTCTTAGTGCTAAACCTTCAGCAATGGCAGACTTACCAACTCCCGGCTCCCCGATAAGAAGTGGGTTGTTTTTCTTTCTACGCGATAAGATCTGAGAAACTCTCTCAATTTCTTTTTCACGCCCGATTACTGGGTCTAGTTTTCCATCTCTTGCCAAAGAAGTAAGGTCTCTACCAAAGTTATCCAATGTAGGCGTTTTACTTTTTGCAGAACCTAGATTTCCTGTAGGCTTTCTCATTTGCTCAAATTCTTCTCTCTCGTCATCGTCATCGTAAGCACTCATCTGAGGAGACTGCCCTGAATTTTTAAGCATAGTCTGGTATTCTCTTGAAACTCCTTCGTAGTCGATGTCATAAGCTCCCAGAATATTTGAAGTAGGATCTTCATATTTATAAAGAATACCTAAAAGCAGGTGAACGGTATTAATTTCATTGCTTTTATATTGACGGCATTCTAACTCTGCACGTTTAATGGCATGGTCTGCCATCTTAGTGAAAGAAATATTGGTAACCTCTTCAGAAATAGGATTAAGACTTGCTGTATTTAAAGTTTCAATTTTTCTTCTGATTTGTGTTAAATCCGCATTAAGGTTTTGAAGGATTTCTTTTGCAGAGTTTTCCGTTTTTATAATACCTAAAAGTAGATGTTCTGTATTAAGAAATTCACTTTTCAGCCTTTTAGCTTCGCTTTTGCTTTGTTTGAACACCTGGCTCAAACCTTGTGAAAACTTATAATCCATAATATATCTCATTAGAACAAAGGCAACATTACCTTTTATTCATTATCTAAATTACAAATATTTTACCAAAAATCAATTAATGACTTTATGGCAGAAAAAATTTTATTATCTTATTGAAAATGATTAAGTTTGTTATCCTTAAATTTTCCCCATGAATCCTGAACTTACCACTTACATCGGCTATTCTGCTTCTCTTTTTATCGTATTGAGTTTCATACTGAAAGATGTAAGAAAAATCAGAATTGTCAATATGATTGGCTGCATTTGTTTTGTCATTTATGGCTTCTTTAGCGGACCGCTTTGGCCAGTAATTATACCAAACGGATTAATCTGCTTCATTCAGATCTATCATTTAATACTAGGTAAGAAGAGTTGATGAGGAAAAAAATAATTACTTCTGCTTTTAGTAATCTGTATACTGACCAACGGATAGAAAAGGTGTGCAAAACCCTTTTTGATAACGGTTATTCCATAGATCTGATCGGTAATGACTGGGAAGGGAATGAAAAAATGGAGCGTCCTTATTCCTTTTCAAGGATTAGATTGAAATCAAAAAGCCTGAAGACTGCTTATTTTGAATTCAACTGGAAACTCTATAAAGAATTAAAGAAAAAAGCGGACAAAGATACTATCCTTCATGCTAATGACATAGATGCACTTCTGCCAAATTATCTCATTGCCAGAAAACTGAACATTCCTTTAGTCTTTGACAGTCATGAAATTTTCACAGAAATGCCATCCGTTCAAAACAGATTTTCTCAGAAATTCTGGAGAGTGCTTGAAAGAAAGCTGGTTCCTCATATGAAACTGATGATGACAGAAAGTGAAAGCTATGCCGAATGGTTTCATGAGCAATACAATGTGAATCCTGTAGTGGTTAGAAATATTCCGAGAAAAATTCTTTCTGTACCGGAAATTCCTGAGAATCATCCAAAAATTATTTTATATCAGGGAGCGATTAATCAATCCAGAGGTATAGAAAAAATGATTGTCGCCATGCATCACATTAAAGATGCTGTTCTGAAAATTGCAGGGGATGGGCCGAAGAAAAAAGAATATGAGGAACTTGTTATTCAGGAAAAACTGCAGGATAAAGTATTTTTCCTGGGCAAGCTGAAACCGGAAAACCTCAGGGAAATAACCAGAACAGCTGATGCAGGATTCAGTCTTGAAGAAAACAATGGAGTAAGTTACTATTATTCACTTCCTAATAAGGTTTGTGACTATATCCAATCGAGAGTGCCGCTTGTGATGATTAATTTTCCGGAGATGCAAAGGATAAAAAATCAATTTGATGTAGGAGAAATTATTCCGGATCATCAGCCTGAAACCATTGAGAAAGCAATTAATCTTGTTCTTCAGAGAGGAAGACAGCGTTATCAAAGCGAATTAAATAAGGCAGCAGATGTTTTTTGCTGGGAGAATGAAGAAACAAAAATCCTGCAACTTTTTGAAAAAGCATCACGTAAATAATTTTTACAAAATTGGTTATCTTTGCAAAAGAAATTTGATTTAAAATGACCATTAAAGAAAAACAGCAGGAAATAATAGACGAATTCGCTTTTCTTGACGATTGGGAGCAAAAGTATGAGTATATCATTGATCTTGGAAAAGAACTGAAAGGCTTAGCTGAAGATAAGAAAACCGAAGAAAATCTGATTAAGGGCTGCCAGAGCAAAGTTTGGATTGATGCTGAATTTAAAGACGGGAAACTTTTCTTTAATGCAGATTCTGATGGTATTCTACCAAAAGGGATCGTTTCTCTTTTAGTAAGTATTTACAGTGGACATTCCACTCAGGAAATTCTGGATTCTGATTTTGATTTTATTGCAGAAATAGGATTACAGGAATTTCTTTCACCTTCCAGAGCGAACGGACTGATGGCGATGACAAAGCAGATCAAGTTTTATGCAGTTGCTTACCAACTGAAATCATAGCCGTGACCAGAATTTTAGCATATCGTTTTTCCGCATTCGGAGATGTTGCGATGACTGTGCCTGTTTTCAGAGAATTTCTGGAGCAGAACCCCGGTGTGGAAATTATTATGGTTTCCAGGAAAAATTTTGAGGCTCTTTTTGCGGGAGTTCCTAATGTAACTTTTAAGGGGATTGATCTGGATGATTACAAAGGCTTTTTTGGATTAAGGAAACTTAGCAATGAACTGATCCGTGAATTTAATCCGGATTGTATTGCTAACCTTCATGATGTAATCCGAACGAAGATTTTAGACAGGATATACAGAAGAAAAGGACTTAAGGTTTTTAAGATAAACAAAGGTAAAGAGGAGAAAGAACATCTTACGGATGTCTGGAACCTGGAAAAAGTGCAACTGAAAAAAACCGTAGAACGCTACGCTGACGTTTTCCGTGAAATGGGATTCAAAGTTGAACTCTCTCATCAATTAAGACCGGTTTCAGAACAAAAATCAGGAATTGGGTTTGCTCCTTTTGCTCAGCATAAAGGAAAAATGCTTCCTTTGGAGAAATCCTATGAACTGGTTAGGATTCTGGCTCAGAAACATACAGTATATTTCTTTGGAGGAGGTAAAAAAGAAACGGAAACTCTTGAAAAATGGGAAGAAGAGATTCCTAATACAAAAAACCTTGCCGGAAAATTAAACCTTACAGAAGAACTCAATTATATTGCCGGGCTCAAACTGATGATATCTATGGATTCTGCCAATATGCATCTTGCAAGTCTTGTAGGAACGAGATGTGTTTCTATTTGGGGAGCGACTCATCCATATGCAGGATTTTTAGGATTTGGGCAGAGTGAAGAAGATGTTGTTCAGGTGAAAGATCTGAGCTGCAGACCATGTTCGGTTTTTGGAGATAAAGAATGTTACAGAGGCGACTGGGCCTGCCTTGAAGAATTCAATATTCAGAAAGTGGTGGACAGGATTAATTTTTAAAAATAATCTTTAGCATCTCATGAGCCTTAGCTTTATCGGAATGTTTTTTTTCTAAGACTTCCTTTCTCTTTTCGGTGTCGTGATACTCTTTTTCAGCTGAGGTGATAATTCGTTGGCGAATTTCATTCATATCAGATCCAAACAGGCATACACTCTTCAA
Organism: Chryseobacterium indologenes; assembly: GCF_002025665.1. GTDB lineage: Bacteria > Bacteroidota > Bacteroidia > Flavobacteriales > Weeksellaceae > Chryseobacterium > Chryseobacterium metallicongregator. The sequence goes on from NZ_CP018786.1 coordinate 5,184,892, forward strand.
AATAGGATCATCTGTAATATTTTCACTGATGATGACAAAACGGCTGTTGTAAAGCGTATTAAAAAGCTTCACTTTTGTGCCCGAATTCTGATAAGAAATCAAGATATTGCCATGAGCATCTTTCAGAAGCCTAAGAAGATTTTCAGTGGTCTGAATAGGAGTGAGGCTGATGTTTTCAACTGTGGAAATCTTTCTTTTAATATCTTCAGTGGCACGATCTGAGGCTACAATTAATTGATATTGTGGAAGGGTTTTAAATAAGTCAATAGTCTCATTCAATGCTCTTTTGTTGTCAGCGGTACTAAGGTCTCCATGAAAAAGAAAATACTTTCCTTTTGTATCCAATTCCTTTACCGATTCATTACCATGAAAGATATGAATCAGATGGGCATTTCCCGAATAAGTTTCTACTTCATTATATTCCTTTTCAGACAGGCAGAATACGGCTTCAAATTTCTTTAAAAGTTTTTTCTGATATCTGGTATGCTTTAAAGATTCAATTTTGTAGATGAGCTTTTTGAATATGTTTTTCTCTGACACAGAAAGACCTTTATAATACTCTGTTTCGTTATTATGGTAGCGAAGATAGAATTGGTGGTCATTATTTCTCAGAAACCGTATTATAGAGGTTGTCTGTAGGCCTTCGAACAGGATAGGTGCTTTATTCCTTTCCAGATTTTTAATGAGTTCTTCAGAATTTCTGATAGCAGCTGCGAAAGGAGTTGACGAGAAATAAAGCAAAGGGTTCTTTTTCTTTTGATAAAAAGACACATTTTCCGTAATCTCTTTGACTTCCGGATCAATCTTATCAGGGATCTGGTCTACAAAACAATGTAGGTGAATTTTTATTCCAAGATCAGATAAAGCCTTGATTTTATAATACACATCAATGATTCCACCATAAGAAGGAGGGTAGGGATAATTGAATGATATGATATGGAATTTATTCAAAAAAACGGATGTTTAATACCAAAGTGACAAAGGTAAGAATATCACTAAAGGATTACTAATCTCAGATTTTTATTTTTCAGGTATTTTTTTCTCTAATGCTATATAGATATCTTTTGTTTTTTCATTAATTAACTTTACATATTCTCCAGATTTATCTATTCTCAGAATTAATTCGGAGTTATTTTTAGTGTTTTTGAGAATGAGAGATTTTTTTTGGATTTTAAATGTAAAAGTTTCTTTTTTTAATATTCTCTCGAAATTAGAATCTCTTATTGAATGGTTGATTAACTTAACTTTTTCGGAAGGATAGCACTCCTGATAGAAAACTTTATTATCACCAATAAAAATAAAAATCTTTGAATATACCTGTTCCGGATTAATATAATCCATATTTTTAATATCTAAGGAGCTTTCAAATCTTCTGGCGTTATCAAAATTTGGATCTGCATTGCCTGAGTTTTTTGTAATCACTGCTCTTTCAATAATTATTTGAGAATAGTTTTTTGAAAAAAATAAAAGAAAAATTAGAAATACAAATATTGGTTTCATCGCAGAAATATTGATCAGGATAAAAATAAAAAAATCTCCCAGAAATCTGAGAGATTTTTTGTGGGTCCTGAGGGATTCGAACCCCCGACCCTCTGGGTGTAAACCAGATGCTCTGAACCAACTGAGCTAAGAACCCGAATTTTTTTGAAAGGTTTCGTTTCCTTTTCTGTGGGTCCTGAGGGATTCGAACCCCCGACCCTCTGGGTGTAAACCAGATGCTCTGAACCAACTGAGCTAAGAACCCTCTAGACTTGTTCTCTTGTTTAGAGTGGTGCAAATATACGACTTATTCTTTAATCTCCAAATTTTTTCCCAAAAAATCTCCCACTACAAAGTTGCTTCCGCCAATAAAAATCATTTCTTCGTTTGTACATCGTTCTTTTGCAGACAGATACGCTTCCTGTACGGAGTCAAAAATTTTATAAAAAATTTTCGCCTCCTTAAGCAGGTTTTCGTAATCTTCGGGATGTCTTCCCCTGTTAATGGATGGTTTTGCAAAATAGAACTCAGAATTTTCAGGAAGTAGTTTCATCACATCATCTATTTTTTTGTCGTTCACAAACCCCAAAATAACATGCTTGTGTTTGTTAATTGAATTTAATTGTGAAAAAACATACTCCAAACCTGCCTGATTGTGCCCCGTATCACAAATCGTAAGCGGATTTTGTGAAAACTCAAACCAACGGCCAATAAATCCTGTATTCTGATGAACATGAAGCAATCCGTTTTCAAGATCTTCATCAGAAATAAGGACTCCCAGTTTTTTTAATTCTTCTACCGCAGCTAAGACAACCCTGATATTCTTTTTCTGGTAATTTCCTTTCAGATCAGATTCAAGGTTGGTATTTATAAGAGTAGCATCTATAAACGGTGCATTTTCTTTCGTTGCTTTCTCCTGAATGATATTTCTAACGGCTTCATTCTCGTCACCGGAAATAATAGGGATATTGCTTTTAATAATTCCAGCTTTCTCGGTGGCAATTTCTTCGATGGTATCTCCAAGAATATTCTGATGATCCAGCTGAACATTAGTAATAGCCGAAATCAATGGATTGATAATATTTGTGGAATCCAGTCTTCCTCCCAATCCTACTTCAATAATGGCAAAATCTACCTGCTGCTGATAAAAATATTCAAAAGCCATGATGGTTGTAAACTCGAAGAAAGAGGGACGGATATCTTCCGGAATCGTTTTTAATTTTTGAATAAAATCAAAGACAAATTCTTTATTACAGTTTTTTCCATTCACCTTTATTCGCTCCGTGAAGTCTATAAGGTGCGGAGAATTGTATAATCCGGTTTTATAACCAGCTTCCTGAAGAACCGATGCCAGCATATTGCTTGAAGAACCTTTTCCATTAGTACCGCCAATGTGAATACATTTTATTTTATCCTGAGGATTTCCAAAGAAAGCACAAAGCTTTGTAATGTTATCAAGCCCAGGTTTATAAGCCTTCTGTCCATCTATTTGATAGTTGGGCATCTGTACGAAAAGCCAGTCGATAGCTTCCTGATATTGTTCATTTGTCATAGTGCAAAATTCCCAAAAGTTTTTTTAAAATAAAATATAATTTTTCAATCTGTAACTTTTTTATATTTAATTCGTCTAATATTGAAAAATCTTAATATGAAATCGCTGTGATTTACATGGTATACTACTCATGAAGATAACACGATTCCATATGACCATTAAAAACAAATAAACATATACAATATGAAAAAAGTTTGGATCATCGTTTTTGGATTAGGTTATCTGGGTTTAAGCGCTCAGAAGAAATGGTCCTTAAAAGAATGTGTAAGCTATGCAGTTGAGCATAATCTTCAGGTTATCCAAAATCAGTATAACAAACAAAACCAAGAATACAACCTTAAAGCAGCCCAAAAAGAATATTTACCTTCCCTATCTGGGAGTGTTACGACTGGAGTGAGTTTCGGGCAAGGATCATTAGGAGCCGGAAGCTTTAGAAACGATAGATTCAATAACAGTGTGGGGCTGGGAGCCGATATCCTGGTTTATAATAATGGAAGACTAGAGAAGAATATAAGGAAGGCTCAGTTTGATGTAGAAGCAAGTCAATATGACATTGAAACCATTAAAAATGATATTTCTCTTCAGATTGCTCAGCAATATCTGACCACTTTGTTGAATAAAGAGATTGTTAAAATCTCTCAGAGTGCCGTGGATAATGCGCAGAAACAATTTGACAGAGCTAAAATTACAACTCAGGTTGGAACAACTTCCCAAACGGTTCTTGCAGAGGCTGAAGCTGCATTGGCAAGAGAAAAACAAAATCTTAAAACAGCAGAAGTAAATGTAGGCCGTGCTTTGTTTGCCATCGTTCAGCTTTTACAGCTTTCGGATTATAAGGGTTTTGATGTGGAAGATGTGAATATTCCGGAAAAACTTGAGTTGCAGCTTACTACCGCAGATGAAGTGCTTACAACGGCGTATGAGATACAACCGCAGATCAAAGCAGCGGAAAGCCGCATAAGATCTGCCGAAGCACAAACTGAGGTAACCAAAACAGCATTCTGGCCAACGTTAACAGCCAGTGCAGGTCTTAATACTTTCTATAACAGGCAGTTTGATCCTATGCCAGGTACTATTCAGGGAACTTTTTTTGAACAATACAAAGATCAGTTTGGACAAAATGTAGGATTATCACTTAATATTCCTATCTTCAATAAAGGAAAAACAAAACTTCAGGTAGAACAGTCTAAAATAAATGAAAGTTTAGCTAAGAATTCCCTGGAACAACAGAAACAGACTGTAAGACAAAACGTACAGAAAGCACAGTTTGATGCTGATGCCAATTATGAAACCTACCTGTCAGCAGTAGAAGCAGAAAAAAGCTCGAAACTGGCTCTTGATTTTGCTGATAAAAGTTATACTGCGGGAAGAACAACCATCTATGACGTCAATGTGGCGAGAAATAATTATGCAAATGCACAGGGATCAGTAGCGCAGGCAAAATATAATTATCTTTTTAGTCTTAAACTATTGAATTTCTATGCAGGAATTCCATTAAGTTTGTAAAATGCCAATCAAATCATTAGAAAAATACTTACCTCAAAATACTCTTAAATATTTAAGACTCTGGTTTTCAGATTACTATATACATATAAAGGTCACAAGAAACAGAAATTCAAAGCTGGGAGATTACAGAAAACTTCCGGACAATTCTCATGAAATTACGGTAAACTCTACCCTTACCCCGCAGCTTTTTTTCTTTGTACTCACTCATGAGCTTGCCCATCTGATTGCTTTCGAAAAATATGGACGAAGAATTTCTCCCCATGGCAACGAATGGAAAGAAACTTTCAGAAATATGCTCCTGGAAAGTCTTGAGATTTATGATGAAGAACTCAAACCTATCATCATAAAATTTTCAAAATCACCCAAAGCCAATTTCATGGCAAGCCCTGATCTGGTAAGATATTTCCATACTGAGAAACAGGATGATACTCTTCAATTTATCGAGGAACTTAAAAAGGGAGAATTTTTTATCTATCGCAACGAAAAGTATTTATTAGAAGGTCTGGTTAAAAAAAACTATCTTTGTAAGAACCTGGCTACTGGAAGGAAGTATTCTTTCAAGCCTTTAGCGAGGGTAGAAAAATGTAGCTAAGAATGTTAAAATCAGATAGATACTGCGTTATAATGGCGGGGGGAATCGGAAGCCGGTTCTGGCCTATGAGCACGCAGAAATTTCCAAAACAGTTTCAGGATATTTTAGGAACCGGGCGTACTATGATTCAGCAGACCTATGACCGAATCAGCAAGGTAATTCCTAAAGAGCAGATATTCGTGATCACGAATAAAGAATATGTTCCTGTTTCCCATCAGCAGCTTCCGGAAATTCCTGAAGAGAATATTGTGGGTGAGCCGTTGATGAAGAATACAGCAGCTTGTAATCTGTATATGGCTAACAAAATTGCTGAGATTAATCCGGATGCCACAATGATTGTATTGCCGGCAGATCATCTGATCCTTAAAGAGGACGTATTTCTGGAAAAAGTGGAGCTGGCATTTGAGGTGGCTTCACAGCATGATTATCTGGTAACATTAGGGATAACTCCAACAAGACCCGACACGGGTTATGGCTATATTCAGTTTGTAGAAAAAAAAGGATCAGAATATTTTAAAGTAAAAACATTCACAGAAAAACCTATTCTTGAAATTGCCCAAAGCTTTTTGGAAAGTGGTGATTTCCTTTGGAATGCAGGAATTTTTGTATGGAATGTGAAAAGTATCCACCATGCTTTTGATCTCTATCTTCCTGAGATGATGCAGCATTTTATGGCTTGTGAGTACAACTCCGAAAAAGAAAACAACTGCATTGAAACAATCTATCCAAAGGTTCAGAAAATCTCCATTGATAACGGGATTTTAGAGAAGGCAAAGAATGTTTACGTGATTCCTTCAGACTTAGGCTGGAGTGATCTTGGTACATGGACTTCCGTATATGAAAATACAGAAAAAGATAAAGACGGAAATGCTGTAAAACTGAAACATTTACTTTCTTATAATTCAAAAGGGAATATCATCCGTTTAAAGAACAATAACAAGGCAGTGATCATTGACGGTCTTGAAAACTACATTGTTGTAGATACAGATAAAGCGCTTCTTATCTGCCCTCGAGATAATGATCAGCTCATTAAAGATTATGTTCTTGACTTAAAAAACTTTAAGAAAGGCGAGAAGTTTATGTAATATTTGGTATATTTTCTGCTGATTTTTAAATTATGATTAAAACTGCAACCCGATTTACAATTCTTACATTTTTACTTTTGGGAGTCTTGGGATTTGCCCAGGAGAAGAAAAAGTTTTCAAGCATTCCTGCTATTTTGCAGCAGATCAACCCTGGTAATAGGGCAGATTCATGGGTGTTGGTATACAACAGCTATGGGAAAGGACAGGAAATAAAGATTTCGGGTAAGGTAGACTATACTCCTCAATTCTCAGGATTCAATCTTTTCCCTAGTGAAGACAGCTTTTATTATATCGCTTATTCGGAAGGAGGTAAAGTAAATTACATTACGGATGTCGAAGGATTGAAGAAATTTGTAGATAGAATTGATAATGCTCAGGAAGCAGCTATTGTATTAGCTGCTGACGGATATATGGTAGATGAGGAGTTTAAGGACCTTGCTGGTAATTATCATGAAGATAAGTCGAATTACTATTTGGACCTTGGAAAACTAACCTCAAAAGAATGTCCATACCAGAAAACACATTATACAGTCACAGTCAATAAATCTACAGGTGCTGTAAGCAATGTCAAAGACAATGGAACTTATATTGAGCTTTACAATAAAAAATGTGCTAATAACCCGAGACTTTTAAAAATCGAAAAAAAAGAAGAACCAAAGAAAGATGAGCCCAAAAAAACACCCAAGCGCAAATAATACCTATGAGACTGAGCGATTAATCCTTCGCCCTATGTCCCGTGAAGACAAAGATTTTGTCTTTGAACTTTATAACAGACCAAAATTCATTCAACATATCGGCAACCGCAATGTAAATTCCATTGAAGATGCTGAAAATTATATTCTCAACAGATTTGCTCCACAGATTGAAAGACTGGGATTTGGAAACTATCTTTTAGTAACAAAAGACGGAAATGAAAAAGTAGGTGCAGTGGGAATCTTCGAAAGGGAAGGGCTGGATATCGTCGATATAGGATATTCTCTTCTGGAAGAGTTCGAAGGTAAGGGATATGCTTATGAAGCTGCTCAGAAGGTTAAATCTATTGGCATGGATGACTTTGGATTAACAAAAATATCTGCCATCATTTCAAAAGATAATATTTCTTCCCAAAAACTGATCGAAAAGCTGGGGTTAAGGTTTAAAAAGCACGTTACACTTCCCGGTGAAACAGAAGAATTAAATTACTACGAAACGGAATAATAAAGACAAAAAAATACTTTCACAAATAACACAGTGATATAAATCGTGTTATTTGTGAAAGCATTTGTGACATTGGTGTTTCAAAAAAGAATTAACCTTCCAGAATCTGCTCAGCAGCAGTCTTTGAAGTTACTTTTTCAATCACTCTTGTACAAACTCCATTTTCATCAAAAATAAAAGTGGTTCTTACAATTCCCATATACGTTTTTCCAAACGTTTTTTTCTCCTGCCATACCCCGAATTTTTCGATAATATCTCGTTTTTCATCTGCGATAAGATCATATGGGAATGCAAATTTGCTATGGAAATTTTTCTGTTTCTTTACTGTGTCACCGCTTACTCCCAGTAATTGAAACCCTGCTTTTTCAAGCTTAGAATAATTATCGCTCAGGTTACAGGCTTCCACTGTACAGGTTGGTGTATTCGCTTGCGGATAGAAGAAAACGACCAGTTTTTTTCCAATTAATTTTGATGAGGTTACTGTTTCTCCGTCTTGATTGAATCCTTCAAATTCAGGTAATTTATCTCCAACTTTCAGCATAATGATTTAATTTTGTTCAAATTTAAGGCATACATGACAAAAAAACAAAGAGCTGAGCTCGTTCAGATAGAACTGGAAAAATTATATCCCACTACACCTATTCCGTTAGATCATACCGATCCTTATACATTAATGGTTGCTGTAGCACTTTCTGCGCAGACTACGGATAAAAAAGTTAACCAGGTTACGCCTGATCTTTTTACCGTGGCAGGAACTCCTCAAAGAATGGCTAAGCTTGAAGAATTTGAAATCAAAGAACTGATCAAAGAAATCGGACTTTCCAATACAAAAGCTAAAAACCTGAAGAGAATGGCTGAGCTTCTGTTAGAAAGGCATAATGGTATTGTTCCACAGACTTATGAGGAATTAGAAGCACTTCCTGGAGTAGGGCACAAGACAGCTTCTGTTGTTATGAGCCAGGGATTTGGATTTCCTGCTTTTCCGGTAGATACACACATTCATCGTCTGATGACACAATGGAAACTTACTTCCGGAAAAAATGTGGTGGAAACAGAGCGTGATGCTAAAAATTTATTCCCTGAAGAAGTATGGAACAAACTTCACCTCCAGATCATTTTCTATGGAAGAGAATATTCTCCGGCAAGAGGAAAAGGAGAGAAGGATTTTATTACGAAAATGCTGTTTGAGAAATAATTCATTGATTTTAGCGCTATGCTCGTAAGGGTTTTGTAAAAAATTACGTTGAAATAGCTCGCAAAGGCACTTCTTTTAGCAAAGGCAATATTTCCCTAGCTGAGTGAAACGTCCTTGCGAACGAAAAAGAAAACGCAACAATTACTTTGTGATCGTTGCGTTAATTTTTATTGATGGATTAAATGTCCAGTAACCTTCTATGGTAATTGATCTGCCCCAAATGATAATCCAGATGAGCAACCAGATGAATAAGAAAGTAATCTGTGGTCATTTTGCTTTCAAAGACAATCAAAGGATATTCTTTTTTAAGATCTTCTTCAGACAATTGGGGCAGAACAGAATCTATCATTGCTATGGTGGCTTGTACTTTTTCAATAAGTTCAGCTCTTGGAACATCTTTTAAAGAAAATTCCAGCTCACGATGTCTGATGTAGCCCGTGTTTCCAAGCTGTGCTCCTATAAAATGATTGATATTTCCAACCAGATGAAGGGTTAGGTTACCAGCAGAATTGGAAATGTTTTTATCAGTTTTCCAAAGATTTTCTTCATTTTGATAGGCTTCTATCTCTGTTTTTAATTTATTTAAATCTCTGTTGAAAAGAGATCTGAGGCTTTCTGTGATCATATCAATTTTGTTTATTTAGAAGAATGAAATAAAAAAGAAGGGTACTTCGTTCAATCGGTACCCTTTTTTATTAATATAATTTTATTTTTGTTTTTTAGCCCAAAGCTCCATCTTTCTGTTCAAAACATCCAAAGGAAGACATCCCTGGCTCAATACTTCATCATGAAAGCTTGCCAGATTGAATTTGCTTCCCAGTTCTTTTTGGTATTTTTCTCTCAGTTCACGGATTCTTAAAGACCCTATTTTGTAGCCCAGAGCTTGTCCCGGCATTGCCATATAACGTTCAACTTCTGCTACAGCTGCTCCTTCATCATAAGAAATATTGCTTAGGAAATACTTGATCGCCTCTTCTCTTGACATTTTTCCGGTATGAAGTCCTGTATCTACAACAAGTCTTACCGCTCTCAGCATCTGATCACTCAGGTAACCCATTTTCTGGTAAGGATCTGTGTATAAACCGAATTCAGGGCCTAATGTCTCACAATAATGTGCCCATCCTTCGCCGTATGCACCAAACCATCCAAATCTCATGAACTTAGGAAGCTTTGTGTTTTCCTGCTGAAGAGAAACCTGATAGTGGTGCCCTGGAATGGCTTCATGAAGGAAAAGAGATTCCATTCCTGAAGTAACATTGAATTTTGTAGGATCCGGAAGCGGAACATAAAATATCCCTGCTCTTTTCCCATCCGGAGTTCCCGGCATATATTCGGCACTGGCACTTGCCTCTCTGAATTTCTCTGTCTGTCTGATCTCAAACTTTGTTTTTGGCGTTACATTAAACATTGTTTTCAGCTTCGGAGTGATTTTCGTTAAGATTCCGTTGAATGCATTTAAAACCTCTTTAGACGTTTTATAAGTCATTGCCTTTGGATCCGTTTTTACAAAAGTGATAAACTCTTCAAGAGTTCCTGTAAAGCCTACCTGTTGTTTTACTTTTTCCATTTCTGCACGAAGCATAGCTACCTGCTGAAGTCCGATTTTATTAATTTCTTCAGGAGATTTCTTAGTGGTTGTCCAGCTTTTTACATAATAATTGTAAATCTCATTTCCGTTAGGAAGATTGTTGTATCCATCTGTATCCCTTGCTTTCGGAAGGTATTCTTTTTCTAAAAATGTTCCCATTTTAGTATAAGCGGGAATGATTTTTTTGATGATAATATCTTTGTAAAGAGCTGAAAATTTATCTTTCTGAGCTTGAGTTAAGCTTTTGGGGAATTTTCTTATAGGGCCATAGAAAATATTCTTTTCCATATCGGAAGTAGTGATTTCCTCTGCTCTCATCTGAGGAATCATCTTGACAACCAGTTTTTTAGGAAGCACTACTTTATTGTTGATTCCCTCACGGAAGTTATCTGTAGCTGCATTCATCCAGTCAGGGAATTTTTCCATTCTTTTCAGCCAGTCGCTGTAGTCTTTTTCTGTTTTAAAAGGCTGATTTCCTTCTCCGCTTCCATACAATGGGAACGTAAGCGGCAGTCCTCCAAATTGGGTAAAAGGAATATATTCCGGATGATAGGCATAGGCCTCAGTTTTATCTTTCAAAGTATAATCCAACACATCATACACTACTTTATCTTCATCAGAAAGAGTTTTATAATCTACATGTTCCAGCTGTTTCTGCACAGAATTGTAGAATGCTATTTCTCCTGAGATAAAATCTTTATCAATATTGATAGGAAGCTGATCGTTATATCTTGTATCTCCTTGTGCGGTAGCATCTAAAGGATATAGTTTAAGATACTGCTCATAATAGTTTGAAGCGATAGAATCCAGGTTGCTGGGCGTTACTTTTGTAAGGGGAGAATCCGATTTTTTGCAGGAAGCAAGACCGATCATCAATCCTAATCCAAGAATACTTTTCGATAAAATGTTTTTCATTTTCAGAATCTTTATGAAAACAAAAATAAGTATTATTGGGAGATCCAGACTTATTGTTTGCATTGATTTAAAAAAATTATTTTCAAAATCCTTTTAACTTTGAATCAATTTTTTATCTTTGTCTAAAACGTTTAACAATCATATTATTACAGTTCTTTTTTAAGAAAAAATGAAAGGGATTTTAAAAATTTACCATCCGGAGGAGACGCTAAAATACAATATCAGAAATACTTATTGTAAGGCAATTTACAGCAACCAGCAACACTTTTTAGAGGTTGAAGTGATTACGGATGACAGTTTGGATCACGTAGATGATGATTCATTACAGTACAACTTTCCACAGCTTTCACTTGAAGTGTTCGATTTCCCTATCGAGTCGACGGAAATTGAAGGAAAAACAATCAAAATCAATGATTCTGATGAAGAAACTTATACAGAAGTAGATCTTTTCGATGATGAAGAGGCCTATATCTATGACAATGAGCTTCTTTTTGAAAGAAATGAAGAAGGGGAGCTTCAGGTCATCTGGAAAGGGACCATTGATGATTTCTATACCGGATCAGATACTCCGATTCCTTTTAGATTAAAATGTGAGTTCGGGCAGGATGATATTGAGGTAGACGAAGATTAGTCACTGCCATCATTCTTTTATTATCCAATTTCTTTTCAAAATTATTTTTGGAAAGAAATTTGCTGTTTACAAAATTGTAACAAATTTTAAGTTGTTTTTAAGCAATTTTTAAGAGTTCAATTCATAATATTCTCCTACATTTGTCGTTGAAATTTAATAAAATTTACATTTAATGCTGTTAACGGAACTTTCTCAGATTTTATTTGCACAAATCGCTACTCCTGCAGTTGCTGCAGACAACTTAGAGTTCTCCTTCTGGAAAATTATGTTCCACGGAGGAGCTTTCGCTAAAATAGTGATGGTCACTGTATTACTATTGGGAGTGTTTTCTCTATATCTGTTTTTTGAAAGATTTTTCTTTATCAAAAGGCTGACCTCAAAAACAGATTCCAACTTTATGAACAATATCGAAGACTTCATCAAGGCCGGAAAAATAGAGGCAGCAGCCGATTATTGCAAAACGCAAAACTCTCCTGAAGGAAGAATTTTAGAAAAGGGAATTTCAAGATTAGGACGTCCAGTTTCTGATATTGTGAGTGCTATGGAATCGCAGGCACAGGTAGAGGTTGCCAATATGGAAAAAAACCTGAACCTTTTGGCTGTAGTACCAAGTATCGCACCCATGTTGGGACTTTTAGGTACAGTAATCGGGATGATTATTGCTTTCTTTAATCTTTCCCACGCAACAGGGTCTTTCTCTCCGAAAACACTTTCAGAAGGGATCTATACTGCTTTAGGACAGACCGCTGTAGGTTTAGCCGTAGCGATTCCTGCTAACTTCTGTTATAATATTCTATTGACAAGGATTGATAAATTTGTCCTGAAAGCTCAGAATATGTCAGGAGAATTTTTAGACCTTATCAACAAACCTTTATAAATCTTTCTTACGATGAAAATTCAAAGAAGAAATAAAGCAAACCCGGAATTCAGTTTAGCAGCGATGACAGACGTTATCCTGTTGATGCTGATTTTCTTTATGATTACTTCATCAGCTGCCAATCAAAGCGCTATTGATGTGAATCTGCCGAAAGCCGGAGCCGTTGACGATAATATTCCGAATCCTGTGACGGTAAGCATCAAGCCGGATGGCTCATTCTTTGTGGATGATAATCCTGCAAATAGAGGAGAACTGGAGAAAATTATTGTAGATAAATTAGCCAGCCAGCCCAATAAATCATTTACGATCAGAGCTGATGAAAACACATTGCACAAAGATGTTGTTTTTGTAATGGAAATTGCTGAGAAATATAAATTTAACATTGCCATTGCAACCGTTAAAGATAAATAACACACCCGGATTTCCGGAAAGAATTACGTTTTAAGATGAAAAGCTATACAGCAAACAGAAACGAAGAAAATAAAGATAGAGTAAAGAGCGCACTGCTTTCTATTCTCATCTGGGCTGCTATTCTGCTTTTTGTTTTTTTGTATAAATTAAAACCTGAACTGGATAAAGACCCTGAAGTCGTTACTACCATGCTGGTGAACTTTGGTGACAACAGAAACGGAAAAGGGATTGAAGAACCCGCTGAACAGCCTGGAAGTCTTGCCGCTGCAACAGAAGAAGTAACTCCAGAGCCTGCAGAAACTCCCGTTCCGGAAACAAAAACAGTTATAAAACCAGAACCGGTTCCTACTCCCGAACCAAAGAAAACTGAGGTTAAGGAGAAAGTCATTACAGGAAATAATTCAAAAGCTAGTGTTCCTAAAAAAGAGGAATCCAAAAAAGCTGAGAAAAAAGAAGCCACGAGCACGAGTGCTTCAAAAAATACCAAAAAATCAGGGGCAGCTACGGCTAACTCAAAAACGGGAAATGGAGACGGAAAAGGAACTGCAGCTATCGGAAACCTGATCAAAGGAAGAGGAACCAAAGCCGGAAGCCAGGGAACTGGTGAAGGCATTGGAAATGCAGGAGATCCTTTAGGAGGAGATGGAAACGGAGATAGTAAAGTAGGGATCGACAGAAAACTGGTAGGCTATATTCCCGGAACAATGGGAAGAGGAGGTGCACAGCCCTCTCACAGTTGTACAGCAAGCGGATCAATTACTATTGCTTACACCGTAGATAAAGCAGGAAATGTAGTGTCTGCAAGAAGAGCCGGAGGCGTTTCAGATCCTTGTGTAGCCTCTACATCTGTAGCCTGGGTTAAGAAATATGTAAAAGCAGAAAAAGCCAATACTTCTTCTACCGGAACTTATAAAATTACATTCTAAAAATACAAAAGCACTTTATTCAAGTGCTTTTTTTAATTCATTTATTCTGTTGATAATTGGGAGTGCAAAAATACCACTGGTCTGAAGATACAGTTCGTAGAATGTCTTTGCTTTATCCTGAAAATCTTTATTCTGATCATGTCTGCTGTTGAAATAGAATAAATTTCCCAGCATTTCATAATAATCTTTGTGATCTCTTTCCTGTCTTTCATTGACAATGGCGATCATTTCTTCTTTGGTTTTAGAAGCAACTTCTGTAAAGCTCATCTTGAAGATGTCCCTCATCAACGTATCAAAATCCAGTTCTTTCTGCATTAAACTTTCTTCAGGTTTGTCCAGAATCAGTTTTTCTAATGCCTGGGTTAATTGACGAATAAGTCTTAGGGTAAATTCTTTATCTGTAATCATAATAGGGTATTTTGTTGCTAGTTGCTAGTTGCTAGTTGCTAGTTGCTAGTTGCTAGTTGCTAGTTGCTAGTTTGGGGTTAGGTTCTCCAGTTTAACTGCACGTATTTTATAAAGTTATTGATTTTTCCTCCTAAGAGTTTGTATTGTTCTGATTTTTCTTTAAAGTCTGAGTGTAATTCCGGATAAAGTCTGGTTATTTTCGATAGATGACAAATTGTTTCGTCAACTTGCCTGAGAGTAGGTGAGAAACCTAATGAAATCACCTTTGTAACAGTTTCTTCCATATCCCTCTGCAATATTTGTAACAATTGAATCAGCTGATCGTCTCAATTGGCTACCTAGTTCGTATAATTCATAGTTGGGTAGTTTGAGCGATAATTTATGTGTTTCAATAAACAACTCAAAAGCAATATTATAAATATCAAGTTTTTCGTAACTCATTAATACATTTTTAACGGTAAAAAACTAGCAACTACCCAACCAGCAACTGTTTTATTAAGCAAAGAACAAATATGCCAATGCAATTGCTGTAATAACACCTACTAAATCGGCCAGAAGCATAGCAATTACCGTATATCTTGTATTCTTAACGGCAACGGCACCGAAATATACTGCAATTACGTAGAACGTCGTATCTGAGCTTCCCTGAAGTACAGCGGCCAGTTTTCCCTGGAAACTATCAGCCCCGAATGTGGTCATCGTATCCACCATCATTCCTCTGGCTCCTGAACCGGATAAAGGTTTGATTAACGCTGTCGGAAGTCCGTCTACAAATCTTGGATCCATATTGGCAACGTTAGCAACCCATTTCATCCCATCAATGATGACATCAAAAACACCGGAAGTTCTTAATAAAGAAATCGCAATCAACATCCCAACCAGATAAGGAATAATCTTAACACAGGTAGTGAAACCTTCTTTTGCACCTTCAATAAAGGCATCGAAAACGTTGATTTTTTTATAAACGGCTCCTAATACAATCGCAAGGAAGATAAATAGAATTAAACCATTGCTTAGTACTTTACTGAAGTCATCCAGCTCATCTTTACTCAATTGTACAAGGTATAGAACTAATAAAGCAATAATCGCTGAAATTCCTCCTACATAAGCTATAACTACCGGACGAAGAAGATTGATTTTCTGATATAAAGAAACAATAATCATTGCAGCCAGTGTAGCCGCAAAAGTAGCAATCATACACGGTAGGAAAATATCTGTAGGCGTTTTGGATCCCATAGATGCTCTGATTGCAATAATGGAAACCGGAATTAAAGTCATACCTCCGGCATGAAGACACAGAAACATGATCTGTGAATTACTGGCAGTATCTTTATTAGGATTTAAAGTCTGGAGACTTTCCATAGCCTTTAAACCAAAAGGAGTGGCGGCATTATCCAATCCCAATAGATTGGCACTGAAATTCATCAGCATATGCCCAAATGCAGGATGGTTTTTCGGAATTTCCGGAAATAATTTGGAGAAAAAAGGTTGGATCAAACGGCTTAGAAGGTTGATTCCTCCTGCTTTTTCAGCAATACTCATGAACCCCATAAACAGGGTCATAATTCCGATAAGACCAAGACAGATCTTCACTGCAGTTTCTGAAGTTCCGATAACTCCGTCGGCTTCCTGAACACGGTAAACGGTTGCATTCTGTTTTAAAGAATCTGTTTTATAATGAATTCTGCTGTCTGCAAAATCATTTTTTTTCATCAGACTGTCCCGAACAATAGGAGAGAGGCTGTTCATAGGCTGGGAAGCAATCTTCACTGTATCACCTCCTTTTCCCACCACCATATCATTGAAAATGGTTTTGTAGTTACCTGACGAAACGTATTTTATACTGGCAATGGCAATGGCAATGATAATGAAAGCCGACCAAATTCTGCTGAGAACCATCTGATTGATTTAATTGTTTAAACTTATCAAAAATACTTTAAACCACAAAAGTAACTAAAGTCTTTTGTTATTCCGGTATGAAAGAGGGCTAATGATGGTTTGCCAGTTTAATCCAATTTTAACGCAGTGTTCGCAAAGGTTTTATGTAATGAAATATTTTTTCGTTCACGAAGGCGTTAGCACTAAGCAAAGAGAATTTAAATTAGTGAACATAGCCTAATGAAATGCCCTTGCGGACGAAAATATGCATAAAGTTTTATATTTTCCTTGCGATCTTTAGCGTTTAAAATAAAAATAATTTACTCTTCCAGATAAACAAGGTGCCCTTCAAAATCATCATCCAGATTTTTCAGAACTTTAGCATCATCCATTTTTTTGATTAATACATCTACAAAGAAGCTTTTTTCAAAAAACTGACGGTGAATTCCGGGTAAAATTTCCATGAAATAATCCATTCCGATTTTGTTGTTATGGAGATCCATTTTAGTTTCTAAAGGCTCATTGGGGAAGAGTTCTTCATGCATATCTGTTATTCTCTTGCAGAAATCCAGTGCTTTTTTAGGAGAAGAAATTTTACAGCAGTACATCATGATGAAGCAGCACCACAGGGCATGTCTGAAGGCATTTCCGCTTCCATTAGTGGAAGCTGTCTTAGGAAACTTCTTCTGTGCAATGGTAAATGCTTTTATCGTGGCATGAAAACTGAGTAAAGCGAAAAGAGGATGGGGAAGAACAAGTGATAAAAGACGTATAATCTTTTTAAAACTCATACTTCTGATGGTATTGAAAAATATCTTAAAAGTCCTCATAAATAAAAATCTCTCCCTAATTAGAGAGAGATTGTATTGTTTTTGTTACAGAAACTATGCTTTTACAGCTAATAAATTAACTGTTTTGGCAACAGTATCCTGAATTTCAGTTCTTTTTACGATGAAATCTACAAATCCTTTTTCCTGTAAGAATTCTGATGTCTGGAATCCTTCCGGTAAGTCTCTACCGATTGTTTCACGGATTACTCTTGGTCCTGCGAAACCGATCAATGCTCCCGGCTCTGCCATAATGATATCAGCAGTCATTGCAAAAGAAGCGGTAATTCCTCCGAATGTAGGGTCACAAAGGTAAGCGATGTATAAAAGTCCTGCTTCAGAAAGCTGAGCCAATTTAGCCTGAACTTTTGCCAGCTGCATCAAAGAGTAAGTAGCCTCCTGCATTCTTGCTCCTCCGGACTGACAGATAATCATGTATGGAAGTTTGTGTGCAATACAATAGTCTATTGCTCTTCTGATTTTTTCTCCCATTACAGAACCCAAAGATCCACCGATGAAAGCAAAATCCATACAAGAAACTACCATTTCAGTTCCTTTTACAGTTCCTACAGCATTTCTGATAGAATCTGTAAGCTTAGTTTTAGCTTTTACTTCTTTCAAACGATCTTTGTAAGGTTTTGTATCTTTGAAGTTTAAGATATCAATACTTTCAACATTGGCATCCAGTTCGGTAAATTTACCACCGTCAAAAAGGATGTCAAAAAATTCTGCACTTCCTATTCTTACATGAAATCCATCTTCAGGAGAAACATAGTTATTTCTCTTTAGTTCATCATGTTCCACTACTTTTCCGGATGGAGTCTGATGCCAAAGGCCTTTGGGAACGTCCTTTTTCTCATCAGTAGAAGTGGTAATGTTTTTTGCTTTTCTTTTAA
This sequence comes from Chryseobacterium indologenes, assembly GCF_002025665.1. Lineage (GTDB taxonomy): Bacteria > Bacteroidota > Bacteroidia > Flavobacteriales > Weeksellaceae > Chryseobacterium > Chryseobacterium metallicongregator. The sequence goes on from NZ_CP018786.1 coordinate 5,202,855, forward strand.
ACCAGTCGAATGCCATTTTTGTTTGTATTAATGTATAAATGTAAAATGTACCAATGTAAATGCATTTCTTATGAATACTTTTTACATTGGTACAAATTTACAGTTCTTATTTTAAAGTATTTACGTTATTTAAATCTTCAAATGCTTTTACCAATCTTGTAGAGAATGTTTCCTCACCTTTTCTTACCCAAACTCTTGGGTCATAGAACTTTTTGTTAGGTTTTTCTTCTCCTTCAGGGTTTCCGATTTGAGCTCTTAAATACTCAATATTGTTTACCATATAATCTCTCACGCCTTCTGTATATGCAAACTGAAGGTCAGTATCGATGTTCATTTTGATTACTCCATAGTCGATAGCTTCTCTGATCTCCTCTAAAGTAGATCCTGAACCTCCGTGGAATACAAAGTTGATAGGTTTAGCCGCTGTTCCGAATTTTTCCTGAACATATTTCTGAGAATTGTCAAGGATTTTCGGCGTAAGAACTACGTTTCCTGGCTTATAAACTCCATGTACGTTACCGAAAGCAGCAGCGATAGTGAAGTTATCAGAAATAGCTTTTAATTTTTCATAAGTATAAGCGATATCTTCAGGTTGAGTATATAATTTAGAGTTGTCAACATCTGAGTTATCTACACCATCTTCTTCACCCCCTGTTACTCCGATTTCTACTTCCAGAGTCATCTGAAGCTTAGCCATTCTTTCGAAATACTGAGCTGAAATCTCAAGGTTTTCTTCTAAAGATTCTTCAGAAAGGTCCAGCATGTGAGAAGAATAAAGAGATTTTCCTGTCTGCTTGAAGAAATCTTCGTTAGCATCCATTAATCCGTCAATCCAAGGAAGTAATTTCTTTGCACAGTGGTCTGTGTGTAGAATTACCGTTGCTCCGTAAGCTTCAGCAAGAGTATGAATATGTTTTGCTCCAGCGATAGATCCCAGGATAGCAGCTCTTTGTCCGTCATTGTTTAATCCTTTTCCTGCGTTGAATGCGGCTCCACCATTAGAAAACTGGATAATTACAGGAGAGTTCAATTTCGCTGCAGTTTCCATTACAGCATTGACGTTGCTTGATCCAATTACGTTTACTGCAGGTAATGCAAATTTGTTTTCTTTAGCATACTGAAAGATATCAGTAACTAACTGACCTGTGGCAACTCCTGCCGGAAAAATTCTGCTCATGTTTTACTTTTTATTATAAATTTATTAGGTGTTTTAATTTCATGTAAAGGTAATCATTTTTAAGAAATTACTAGTTTCTTTTATCTCGGCCCCAAAGGAGCTTCTGACGGATGGTTTCGTAAAAACTCAAACCGTTGGGCTGCACCAGAAGAAGCTGGAATTTTGCCTTTTTGATAATGATTTCCTTATCGGTTTCTATATGTATCAGTCGGGAATCTAAGGAAAGAGAGTATTGAGGTACACGGCTTTCCACTCTGAATTTTATTTCTACTTTATCATTCACTACTAAAGGTCTCACATTCAGATTGTGAGGAGCGATAGGAGTAATAACAAAATTTTCGTTATTGGGAGAAATAATTGGTCCGCCACAGCTCAGAGAGTAAGCGGTAGAACCGGTAGGTGTTGAAATAATGACACCATCGCCCCAGAATACATTCAGAAACTCATCATTGATATAAGAATCCACGGTAATCATCGATGTCGTTTCTTTTCGGGAGACGGTAACATCGTTTAATGCATAAGGGAAGGCTCCTTCCAGTTTGGGAGAAACTACCTCAATTACGGAACGGCGACTTGTTTTTACATCTCCCTTTAAAATGGAATCCAGTTCTTTAAAGGCTTCTTCTTTTGTGAAAAAGGCTAAAAACCCAAGTCTTCCTGTATTAACTCCTACCACGGGAATTTCAAGATCCTCAATAAAGGTTAAAGAATTTACAATCGTTCCGTCTCCACCAAAAGTGAAAAACAAATCTACTTGTTTATCAAGAAGATCCTGTTTGGAGTTGAAAGTTTCGAATATTTTTGAAAACTGAAGAGCTTCAGCCATTTCATCATACAGAACAGATTTTACACCTCTTGCTTCAAGTTCAGAGATAAACTTGCTTAAATATAAAAAAGTATCAAGATCTTTTTTCTGAGAATATATGGCTGCCTTCATGTTATATTTCTATGAATTTTTGTAAAAAACCATAACGGTCTTTAAACAGATCGGATTTCTCATCAGAATAGTATTTTTCAACAATTCTGTAGTCGTACCGGTCAAATGTAGCATCTATCGAGGCCAGGTTTTCATTACTGATCTTTATTGTGACCTGGACTACCTCTTCAGACATAAAGCTTATAAATCCTCCGTAAAACTTCGAATTGTTACTTTCTACAATATTGGTAATTTCCGTCATTGAATATTTTCTGGCCGGAGTTTCTACGGTAAGAATAGCTCCTGTTTCTGAAAATAAAGGATAACGGGAAAGGTCCTGAAAAACATCTTCACAGGTAATATACCCGAGATATTTTTCATTTTTATTAATCACCGGAATCACATTGGAGCTGAAAGTATAAAACAGACGGATGCTGTCCATAACATTGTTATCCTCCAGAATTGCAAACCGTTCAATCTGGTGTTCCAGGTCCTTTAGTGTTCCCCCATCTTCTTCATACAGAAAATCCATGGCAATGGCTCCGAAGAAGTGATGAGATTTTTTGATGAAAATATGGGAATATCCAAAGTCTTCCAACAGGTTTCTGGCCGACTCTATGGAGTCAGACAGGCTAAAACATGGAAAGTCTTTTGAGATATAGTCCTTGATAAACATTGTGCTAATTTATAAAAAATTAAACGAAACTTTTTCTGAAAAGCCGACTTTTTTTAAGATGAAACAAAAAAAATGCCGTCAAAATTTGTTTGTAAAAAAAAATAAAGTACCTTTGTCGCCTTTCATTTTTACTTTTTATTAGATTTATTTCAAACTGCACTGTCTATTAAGGACATATGCAGTTTTTTTATTTTAATGCTTTTGCAAATTCCCACATCACAATTCCGGCGCACACACTTACATTAAGAGAATGTTTCGTCCCAAGCTGTGGAATTTCTAAAAACACATCAATATTGGGAAGTACTTCATCGCTGATTCCTTCTACTTCATTTCCTAAAATCAATGCATATTTTTTTGATCTGTCAATGGTGAAATCAGTGATTAGCTGGCTTCCGGTAGTCTGCTCAATCCCGATGATTTCGTATCCTTTGCTTTTCAGGTCTGCAATAGCTGTATTTGTTTCTGCTTCATGAGACCAGTCTACACTTTCCGTTGCCCCCAATGCCGCTTTATGAATCTCACGATGAGGTGGCTGTGGAGTGATTCCGCAAAGAATAATTTTTTCAATTAAAAAGGCATCCGCCGTTCTGAAGGCTGCACCTACATTGTGCATGCTTCTGATATTATCTAAAATGATGACCAACGGAATTTTTTCAACCTTCTTAAATGTTTCTACATCTATTCTGTTTAGTTCTTCCAGTTTTAGTTTCTGTACCAATTGTATTATTTTGTTGAGATTAATTTTCCGTCTTTATAGACCTCTGTTTTTTCTATGCTTCCGTCTTCACGGTAATGAACTCTGTTGCCGTTTCTTTTATCATTGGCAAGCTCTGTTTCACGCTGTAATTTTCCTGATGGATAAAACACTTTCCATTTCCCGGTAGCAAGCCCGTTATCGTATTGGCCGATATCTTTTATTGATTTTCCGTCTTCATGGAAGGTTTTGCTTTCTCCTTGTAATTTATTGAATTTATAATTAGAAATTTCAACTATTTTACCTACAGGAGAATAGAACGTGGCAGTAAGACTATTATCATAAATGTTCTTTTCTCCGTTTCTGAAAGCTTCTTTGGAAGTCAGCACTCCGGTCTTATCGAAATAGGACCATTCTTTTACTTTGTATCCTTTTTTATATTCTCCTTTTGACTGCACTTTTCCGTTATCGTGATAAAAAACAGCATCACCATCCAGTTTCCCTTTTTTCCATTCTACCATATTTTTTACCTGGCCGTTGTCATAAAATTCTTTGCATGAGCCTTCCTGCAGCCCATCCTTATATCCACAAGGTTTCTGTGCTGTGATTAGAACAGAAGTGGAAAAAAACAATAGAAACATGTACTTCATAGCTATTTTTATTTCAAAAATAGTAAAATACTTATATTTGACTCAAAAATATACTATGAAAAAATTATTCACTTTATTCATATTAATATGGGGATTTATGTACCTGGGTGCACAAAACACGTATTATCCGCAAGCTTTTTTTGATAAAAAACTGGCGAGAGATATGCTTGGATTCGGGAATTCTACCATTGAAGGAGTAGCTTCCACAAAACAAAAAAATAACTGGGGCATCAAGCCATTGCTTGGAGAAAAACATTATGCTCCCAAAGGAACCGTTGTTATGCTTTTTCCTGTTACACCTTATTTTGAGGAATTTTATAACATGAGAAAGAAATATGAAAATAAAAAAACAACAGTATATATGTCTGAAGAAGCCTTTAAATACAGAGTGGAAGCTCTAACAGATGATCACGGGAGGTTTAAATTTGAAAAATTAAAACCCGGGAAATATTACCTTGAAACCATCGTCAATTTTACAGCGACGGCAAGCTATCAGCAGCAAACCGGAACTTCAAATGCTTATAACGGATATGGAGCCTATTTGTATTCAACACCCATATACAGTACATTTTTCTACGGATATTCTGCAGCCAACAGGGAAAGCAAATTTGTGGAAATAAAACAGGATGGTGAACTGAAAGAAATCAAGCTTTAAAAGCTTGATTTTTTATTTTCTACTCATAATCTGATGCACATTCTTCTCAATATTCTGAGCTAAAGTCTCCATTGGAATATCATTTTCGTCATTATTAAAAGGATCTTCAATTTCTTCCGCAATAAGCTCCAGGCTCATCAGAACATAATATACAAAAACCGTCAGAGGAATCATAAAAAGACCTATCGTAATAACGTATGCAATAGGTAAAGCAAAAACATACAGAATGATGAATTTCTTGATAAAAGAAGAATAAGAATAAGGAATCGGAGTGTTTTTGATTCTTTCACAACCTCCACATACATCCAGAAATCCTGAAAGTTGTGTATCTAAGTACAGCATTTCAACTTCTGAAATTTTTCCTTCTTTTTTTAACTGGTTCAATTTATGACTCAGCAGAATCACTATTTCGCTTGGTCCATGATTTTTCAAAGAATTTTCAATTTCAGAATAATCTTCATCCAAAGCCAGCCTTGTGGATTCCTTGGAAAGGTGTTTGGCTAAAAAGTGAGGAAAGTATTTTAAATATCTTGCAATCTGCTCAGCATCCTGACGATTATCACCAAGAATAGTATTGATTTTTATGGCAAAGTTTCTGGTGTCGTTGACTAGTTTTCCCCAAAGTTTTCTGCCTTCCCACCATCTGTCATAAGCCGTATTGGTTCTGAAAACCAGTAAAAGAGAAAGTACAAATCCGAGTAGAGAATGAATCATACCTACATTGCTCACTCCTGATTTTGTGGTAAGATGCAAATATTCAACTTCCAGATACTGAATTCCCCAGGAATATAATCCTACAAGAATCATACTCGGAAAAAGAATTTTTAAGGTATCACTTTTGTGTAAACTGAAAAGGATTTTAATGAAATGTTTGGTATTGTAGACTCTCATAAATTCACTTATTACTACAAATATAAATTTTTCATGTGAGCTCTGCTAATTAAGTAAGGAAGTCTGAAGCTGGGAGCGGGAAGTTATTGACGCTGAATAAGAGCTCTAAGTTTTTCATAAAAATCTTTTTATAGAATGATGTATAGACATTTGCAAGACAAATCTTAACTTCTAGCATCCCTCTTCCAGCTTCCAGCCATTTTAATCTTAATTTTCTCAGGTTTCAAAAAAACACTATTTTTAGTTCGCATTAAATACAAAATACATGATCCTCGAAAACGTAGATATTGTAAATGATATCAGTAAAGAAGATTTTCAGAAAAATTATTTTAAAAAGCAGAAACCTCTTTTGATTAAGAATTTTGCCAGCCGATGGGACGCTTTTGACAAATGGAATCTTGCCTATATCAAAGAAAAAGCAGGAGATCAGGAAGTTCCGTTATATGACAATAAACCGGCTGATGCTGCGAAAAGTTCCGATGCTCCGGTTACCCATATGAAAATGAAGGAGTATATTGATACGATAAAAAGCAAACCTTCAGATCTGCGAATCTTTTTCTATATCATCACAGACAGGCTTCCTGAGCTGCTGAAAAACTTTACCTATCCGGATCTTGGAATAAAGTTTTTTAAAAGACTTCCGACTTTATTTTTCGGAGGAAGTGAAGCCCATGTTTTAATGCATTATGATGTTGATCTTGGGGATTTTATGCATATCCATTTTGAAGGAAAGAAAAGAATCCTGTTGTTTGATCAGAAACAGTCTCCGTTTTTATATAAAGTCCCTTTATCCGTTCATACCATTTATGATGTGGATTATGAAAATCCGGATTATGAAAAGTTTCCGGCGCTGAAATATGCAAAAGGATATGAAATATTTATGGAACATGGCGATGCACTCTTTATTCCGGGTGCTTTCTGGCATTTCAACAGATATCTGGAGCCTGGTTTTTCACTTTCACTACGGGCACTTCCCAATAAGCCGAATGTTTTTGCCAATATGCTGTATCATGTTTTCATTATGAGGTACACAGATAAACTTATGCGAAAAATTTTCAAGGCCAAATGGGTGAGTTATAAACAGAAATGGGCTTATAAAAAGAGTTCGGAAGCACTGGGAAAACACATGAAGTCCGGACAATAGGCTGTATACCTTAGATTATTTTAACGCAAGGAACGCAAATTTTATTTGCTGATAAGGGTTCGCAAAGGCGTTTCACTCAGCGAAGAAAATTCGTCAATTGCTAAATGAAATACCTTTGCGAACGAAAATAAGAAGCATCAATATCAATTTTCTTTGCTTTTTAGCGTTAGATTTAGATCAGTTTATTTATTGATAAGCCCGAAGATGGTTGCATCTACGAATTTTCCTTTTTCAAAAAAATAATCTTTCAACGTTCCTTCTTTGCTGAAATTTAAAGAAGTCAACAGCCTTTCGGAAGAAATATTGGATGGATCTATGAAAGCATCCACACGGTGAAGCCTCATCGTTTCAAATCCATAGGTTAAAATAGGAAGAATGGCCTCTTTCATATAGGATTGTTGCCAGAATTTGGGATTGAGCTCATAACCGACCTCTGCTCTGAAATGTTCTCTGTACCAGTTGTGATAGCCACAGGTACCAATAACTTTTCCGGTGGATTTCAGTTCCAGAGCCCATCTGAAGCCTTTTCCTTTTTCAAATTCACTGTTAAAATGCTGGATGATGCGGCGGGAGTCGTCTTCCGTCTTGAAGGTATCCAGATCATAATATTCCATAACTTCATCTAAAGAAAAGTATTCAAAAAGATCTTGGGTATCATTAAAAGTAAGCTGACGCAAAATAAGCCTTTCAGTTTCTAAAACAGGAAATTCCATGAATAATGTGATTTGATGGCTGAAAAATACGATTAATTACTGATAAAGAAAAGTATAGAAGATTAACCCCTAAACAATTCTCTTACCCTGAATTTATTTTTTTAAATTTGGGGCTCATTTTTTACTATGGCAAAAGCAGCGAAGAAAGAAACCCCGTTAATGACGCAGTACAATACCATCAAGGCGAAATACCCTGATGCTCTATTATTGTTCAGGGTTGGGGATTTTTATGAAACTTTTGGTCAGGATGCTGTCAGAACTTCTCAGATTCTGGGTATTGTGCTTACCAAAAGAGCCAATGGTGAGGGGCATATAGAACTTGCTGGGTTTCCACATCATTCTGTAGATTCTTATCTTCCAAAACTGGTAAGAGCAGGAATGAGGGTTGCGATCTGTGATCAGTTGGAAGATCCGAAAATGGTGAAAGGGATTGTAAAACGTGGTGTTACTGAGTTGGTTACGCCTGGTGTTACCTTTAATGATCAGGTTTTGAATTCCAAAAAGAATAACTTCCTGCTTTCATTACACAAAGAAAAAGAGAAATACGGAATTGCCTTAGTGGATATTTCTACCGGAGAGTTTCTGGTAAGTGAAGGAAACCTGGAAAAGCTTTTACACATCATCAATACCTTTGATCCGAGTGAGATTATTTTCCAGAGAAGCACACAGATTCCGGAACAGATCAAAAATAAAAATGCCTTTAAGCTTGAAGACTGGGCTTTCCAATATAATTTTGCCTACGAAAAACTCACAAATCATTTCAAAACCAATTCTTTGAAGGGATTTGGAATAGAAAACCTTCCATTGGCGATTACAGCAGCGGGAGCTATTTTTGCGTATCTGGTAGAAGATACCCATCATAATCTGCTTGCCCATATTACAAAGCTTCAGATCATTCCTCAGGAAGATTATCTGATGATGGATAATTTTACCCTTAGAAACCTGGAAATTGTTTATCCAAGCAATCCACAGGGGAAATCACTGTTGGATATCATTGATAAAACATCTACTCCGATGGGAGGAAGATTATTGAGAAGAAGAATTATCCTTCCTTTAAAATCGGTAGATGAGATCATGAGAAGATTATCTCTGATTGATTTCTTAAACGAAAATGATGCGCTGAAATATGAAATCTGTCAGCTTCTGAAATCCATTTCTGATCTTGACCGATTAATGGGAAAACTGGCTGCAGAGAAAATTTCACCTAAAGAACTTGGATATTTACGCCAGAGTTTAATTAATATTCATAAAATCAAAGCTTTATTGCATCCTCATGCAGATGTGTTGGCGTGGTTAGAGCCTTTATTTGATCTTGAAGAGTTGATTAAATTTCTGCAGAACCATCTTAATGAAGAGCTTCCGGTAAGTATTGCGAAAGGGAATATCATTAAAGAAGGGGTTTCTGAAGAGTTGGACAGACTGAGACATCTTCAGAGTAAAGGAAGAGGTTTCCTGGATGAAATGTGTCAGAGAGAGATTGAAAGAACAGGGATTACCAGTCTTAAAATTGATTTTAACAATGTTTTCGGATACTATATTGAAGTCCGAAATACCCATAAAGATAAAGTTCCGGATGACTGGGTAAGAAAGCAAACCTTAGTGAATGCTGAAAGATATATTACCGAAGAACTGAAAGAATATGAAAACCAGATCCTTGGTGCTGAAGAAAAAATAGGTGTCCTGGAAACATCACTGTACAGAAATGTATGTGGGGAAACGATGATTTATATAGATCAGATTCAGGGAAATTCCAATATTATTGCCCAACTTGATGTGGCTGCGGGATTATCTGAACTGGCTGTTTCTGAGAGTTATACAAAGCCTGTTTTGAATGACGGCTATACCATTGATTTAAAAGAAGCCAGACACCCGATTATTGAAAATGCGCTTCCGCTAGGAGAAAAATATATTCCGAATGATATCTTCCTGGATAAGGATTCCCAGCAGATTATCATGGTAACAGGACCCAACATGGCCGGTAAATCGGCAATCCTGCGTCAGACGGCTATTGTATGTCTTTTGGCTCAAATTGGAAGTTTTGTACCTGCAAAACATGCTGAAATCGGATTGCTGGATAAGATTTTTACAAGGGTAGGAGCTACCGATAATATTTCTGCAGGAGAATCTACTTTCATGGTAGAGATGAATGAGGCAGCCAATATTTTGAACAATATTTCAGAACGAAGCCTTATTTTATTAGATGAAATCGGGCGTGGAACTTCTACGTATGACGGGGTTTCTATTGCATGGGCTATTGCAGAATATCTTCATCAGCATCCTACACAAGCGAAGACGTTATTTGCAACGCATTATCATGAGCTGAATGAAATGACGGTCAATTTCGAAAGGGTGAAAAACTTCCATGTTTCTATTCAGGAAAACAAAGGGAATATTATTTTCCTGAGAAAACTGGTTCCGGGAGGAAGTGAACACAGTTTTGGTATCCACGTTGCAAAACTGGCCGGAATGCCTGCCAAAGTGGTCAACAGAGCGAATGAGATTCTTAAAACTCTTGAAGCAAGCAGAACGCAGGGAAGCGGAAGTACTTCTGAGAGTATTAAAAGAGTCACAGAAGAAAACATGCAGCTTTCATTTTTCCAGCTGGATGATCCAGTCCTGGAGAATATCCGTGAAGAATTGACGAAAATAGATATCAATACATTGACACCAATTGAAGCTTTAATGAAATTGAACTCGATAAAAAAAATGATTGGAGGGTAATCCAATCATTTTTTTTACTATTATTCTATATTAATTAGCAGCAGAATCCATCCTGCATCCCCGGAACACCATATCGTTCTTCTCCGGTATGAGGATCTGTACAGCTTATTACTCTTGGGCATACAGGTCTGTTTGCTCCACCGCTGATCTCTTTCAGCTCAATTTTACTCAATTTTCTTTTCTGATTTTTTAAATTTTTCATAATAATTTTAATTTGGTAAAAGCTAATTTACAAGATATTTTATTATGTTCAAAATATTGTGAGTCAAATTGTTAACTTTTTTAGAAGAGAATCTGTTTTATAAAAAAAGATTGAGGGCGGCCTCAATCCTTATTTATCTAACAAAGTGTATGGGATCCTAACAGCAATAGCCGTTTTTGTCACCAGCTCCAAGCTGCCATTCTTCAAATTCTCCTCTGCGGCAGAATCCGTCCCAGCATACTCTGCCATTTCCTGTAATTTCTTTTAACTCACTTTTTGTCAGTTTTCTTTTTTGAATATTTGATTTTTTCATGATGATTTGTTTTGGTTATTGTTTTTAGTTTTAAGTGTGTTGGATTAGCAGCAAAATCCGGTGCTGTCTAAAGGTCCTATAGTATATTCATCATCTGTTCCTCTTACCCTGCAAAGACCTTCCCAGCATATCCCAGGTCCATTTCCTCCTGTGATATTTTTCAATGCTTTTTTAGTCAGTTTTTTCTGATGGTTTAATTTTTTCATGGTATTTTTAGTTTGATTCAACTCAAATATATAAAAATCATCTATATAATTCTATTACTTGTGAAAAAATTAACATGTCTGTAAAAAAAAGAGCCTCAGCGGCTCTTTTGTATTATAAATGATTGTATTCGTAAGTATTAACGTCTGTGGAACCTGTAGTTGTGGTCCCGTTTTTATCATAATAGCTTCGGATTTCTTTGGTAGGATAACCGCTGGAATTATATTCGAAATTAGATTTGAATATGGTCCATTCAGTTCCAGTTCCGTTATTATAGCTGATGATGTGGTTGTAGCTTAATGTATTGTGGGCAGATCCACTTTCATCTTCATTATCAATAATTTTTAAATACCCTGTTATATTTTTTAAAGGAGCATTTTTGGAGTCATATACTACTGTTTTTAAGGTAGAGGATGCAGTCTCAGTAGTATTATTCTGAGTTCTTGAAAGAGTACCAGTCCAGCTGCTCATCGAACCATCAGCATTCAAAATTGCATTTCTGGTTTCACTTCTTGTTGATGATGAAGTAGTGGCTGTATATACAATTTTTACATTGTTATTGGCCTGATAGGTATAGTTGGACTCTGAATTCCAAGCTCCTCCGAAATCAGTTCCTGAGATTGTTTTTTTGATGAGCCTGTTATTGCTGTCATAAGTAAATTTAGTATTAAGAGAAGTGTTTGAACCGTTCACTACAGATTGTGTTATCAGATCACCTGAATAGAGAAATGTAGTTACGCTTCCTTCTGTGATATTCTTGATCTGAGAAATTTTTGATCCGTTATAGGTAAACGTTAAAACATCTCCATCCATAGTCATTTTGGTTACCAAAACTGGATCATTGTTGTTATTGTTTCCGTTATTACCTGTTGAAGTATCATCGTCATTGCTGCTTGTGCATGATGCCAAAAAGAAAATTGGCAGAAGTAAATAAGTTTTTTTCATGGTTTTCATTTAAGGCTGTAAAAATATCAAAAAAATGAATCAGTGACCAAAAAAATGTTTATTTGTAAAAGATTTACAGAATTGATGAATTTTATTTTTGTATATTGTTGGATTGTAGTTGTTTATATCTTGATAATGAAAAATATAATAAAAATATTAACACTGTTTTTATTCTGTACGGTTTTTAAAGCCCAACAAACAAGTGTTTCTGTACTAAAATATGAAGATCTGGAGAAGAGAATTCAACAGGAAAAAGATAAATTGCTTGTGGTCAACTTCTGGTCTACAACCTGTGGTCCGTGTGTAAAAGAGCTGCCACATTTTATGGATGTTAATGCAAAATATACAGATAATCAGAAGTATAAGATGATTTTGGTTTCACTGGACAGATTGGCTGATAAAGAAAGAGTCCTGAAATTCATTAAAAATAAAAATCTAACCGCTGAAGTACTTTTGTTAGATGATATCAAAAGGATGAACACCTGGATTCCAAGATTTGAAAAAGACTGGGACGGAAATATTCCGGTAACGTTATTCTACAAAAACGGATTAAAAATCCATTTCAATGACGGTGAAATGAGCAAAGAAGATCTGGAAAAAACAATTAAAGAAAACCTCCAATAAATAATTAAATTATGAAAAACCTGAAAATTTTAATGACCGCATGCATCGTTGGGCTGGGATTACTAAGCTTTACAGCGAAAGATCATGATGGAAATATTAGTCAGAAAATGAATGTTTCATCTGTAAAAGGCTATGAAATAGGAGACGAAGCCGCCGATTTTAAGCTTAAAAATATTGACGGGAAAATGGTTTCCCTAAGTGATTTTAAAAGCGCAAAGGGATTCATTGTAGTATTTACCTGTAATCATTGTCCTTATGCAAAAAAATATGAGGACAGAATCATTGAGCTGGATAAAAAATATAAGGCTCAGGGCTATCCGGTCATTGCCATTAATCCTAATGATCCGAATGTACAGCCGGAAGATGGCTATCAGCAAATGATTGAAAGAGCAAAGCAGAAAGGATTTACTTTTCCTTATCTGGTAGATGAAGGGCAAAAAATTTATCCGCAGTACGGAGCAACAAAAACACCACATGTTTTTGTACTGAAAAAAGAAAACGGAAAGAATGTTGTAAAGTACATTGGTGCTATCGACAACAATTATGATAATCCGAATGATGTCTCAGAATATTATGCTCAGGATGCCGTAAATGCTCTGATCAAAGGTGAACCGGTGAAAATGACAAAAACAGTAGCCATTGGATGTACAATCAAAGTAAAGAAATAATATATTTGCCTGTATAAAATAAGATCGGTGTTCTTAGAATACCGTTTTTTTATGCCTTAAACTCAATTTGAAATGAAATTCCAGTTCAGCCTGAAGTATCTGCTTCTCACCGTATTTGTTTTTCTTGTAGAAGTATTGATTGCCACCAAACTAAGTGATATTTTCTTCGTGAGAGCTTATCTTGGGGATGTGATTGTGGTAATGCTTCTTTACACGTTTGTAAAGAGCTTTGTAAAAATAAATGATCAGAAACTTATTCTGGGAATTCTGATTTTTTCATTGATGATAGAATTTGCACAGTATTTCAATATTGCAGAAAAACTAGGCTTCCGTCCTGGAAGCCTGATGTATATTGTTATTGGAAATTCTTTCTCATGGATAGATAATCTTTGCTATGCGGTAGGCTGCCTGATTCTCTATCTTATCGTAAGAATGACAAACAGTGATGGCTTAACCTCAACCCCTAATCCCTAACTCCTGCTACCTAAAACCTTTTCTCTATCTTCCAAAACTGTCATACTTATCCTCCGCATATTTGGTAAAACGGTTCAGTAAAGCCACATTTTCCTTTTCCATAGGCGAAAGATCATTGTCTACATTGCTGGAAACAGGAATATACCAGTCTGTTTGTTCAAAGAAATTTCTGTAGGTTTCTTTTTTAAAGGAATAACCATGTCTTGCAAATACAGAGTTTTTGATGATCTCAAGATCCAGCTTTCTTAAGTTTTTAAGATCCTTTTCTGACAGTTTCTGTTTGGAAGCATTCAGTTTGAAAATTGCTTCAGATGCTATACGGTTTTTAGAGGTTTTATAGCTTTCTGTTTTTCCGGTTTCTTCATCGGTGTATTTTTCAGTAAACTCTTTTGGGTTTGACCAGTCTACCAGATCAGAATCCTTATCCAGCATAAAATTCGGGTTATAAACGAACTCTTTTTTAGTCAGTTTAAGCATTTTTGAAGGAGCTTTAACGCTTGTTTTATCAAAAGCATTCCACTTTCCGGTTAAGCTGTCTCCTTTTAATTTTACTTCAAATCTTCCATCTGTTTTATCATTGCCGGGTTCGTCCAATACAAAAGATGCCGTAGATTCATTAAAAACACCTCTGAACGGCCGCTGATTTCCATTAACGATACTTTGTCCGTAAACGCTGTCTTTGGTGATTCTGTTGATTTTTAAAGAAATTCTTTTATAGTTACTGACATCATATTCAGAGCCATCTGTCTGGTCAACTACCTTTTCCATTCCGGCAAATTCCCCGGTATAAATTCCGTAATATTCCTGGTGGACTTCAGGGATTACCACAGAGTCCTTTTTTGCGGTCAGAGAATCTTTTCCTGATTCGGTAGTCTTTCCTTCTTTTTTGCAGCTTAACAGAGCAACTGTCAGCAAGGAAATCAGTGTGTAATTTACAATTTTCATAGATGTTTTTTTGTGATTAAATATTCAATAATAAGGATGTTGGGAATCCAGCCCAGCCATGCAATGATCTGATAGACCTCCATAGGATTGGGATGAAATAAATATACAATAATTACCTTCCACATTCTCAGGGTAATAGCAGATAAAGTAAAAGCAAAACTCCGCCACATCCATTGCTTGTGTTCTTTAAACCTTTTCTGTCTTGCCAGCTGATAGGCTTTCAACGTTGAAAACCACCATAAAAAGCCTAAAATAATAAAAGAAATCTTCGATAAAATGCCTCCATTGGCAAAAAGTCCCATATAAATTCCTGAAGGTGCCGCACAGATCAGGATGAGAAAAATATAGATTTTTCCCATGTTCCTGTGGAAATTTTTGAATCCAAAATCCTTTCTGAGCAAAGCAAGAAAACCCGAAAGAAGTACAAAAATGCTTGTATAAACATGGGTATAGAAAAACGGAAGATATTCCGGCCTTTCTGTTACTTCTGTCTGTTTGATCATCAGAAAGCTCACCTCAGGATTAAAAGGAATATATTCTAAGGTAATCTTTAGCATCAGCCAAAAGAAATATGCAAATCCAAGAACTAAAAGGATTTTAAAGAAAACTGCAGTATTTCTTTTGACTGATAGCATTTTAATTATTCAAAATTAACAATGAAGGGGAGGTTATATGGAACTGATACAGGTTTTCCATCAAGTTCCCCAGGAACCCATTTTGTTTTCATAGATTTCAATACTCTTTCGACTTCCTTATTAAGATCTTTATTATTTCCCGTTATAACGATTTTTTCTATTTCTCCTTGAGTATTAATAATGAATTGTGCATTGGACCGTACTTTTTCATTTTTAGAATTTCTTATCTTATTTGTTTTAATTTCCTTGGTAACATCATTTATAAACATAGAGATTCCACCCGGATATTGTGCAGGTTTACGTTCTGTAGTTTTTTCTTTAAAAATGCCATGGTCGGGAAGAGTATATTTCTGAGAAAATGCGAGTCCAAATCCAAGGCACAAAGTGAAGGTTACTATTTTTTTCATGGTTTATTTTGTATTCAGATTATTTATTTTCAAAGAAATCAATGACTAATTCATTGAATAACTCCGGTTTTTCTTCGGGAACATAATGATTGGCATTGGGGATAATAGCTAATTGTCCCTTTGGGATAGATTCTGCGATTTTTACCGTATGTTCTGTTTTTATAAGATCATTATCACCAGCAATAATCAATGATGGGCACTGAATTTTATTCAGGTCTTCATACTTCCATTGGGGATACTTCAAATCCAGATTCAAAAGATCAATAAAGATATCATTTTTGTGGTCTTTATTCTCTTTAATAAGGTTCACGAGCATTTCTTTCATGGATTTTAAATCATTATCTTTGACTCCTTCCGGAAAAATATTGGCTCCTGAGCATGCTATTTTGTCTACCATCTCCGGATATTTCATTGCCATAGAAAGTGCGAGAATTCCTCCGTCACTCCAACCCAAAATCTTTGTTTTTTTGATGTTCAGCTTCTCTAAAAACTGCTTAAGATCCTCTGTCTGAATATCAAAAGTAAGTTCTTTCGTTTTGTCATACGTAGATCTTCCCCGTTCACGGCAATCGACAATGATCACCTTATATTTTTTGGCAAATGTATCTTTTTGGTTCATAAAAGCACTGATGGATTGGCCATTGCCATGAAGCATAAGAACCGGCTCACCTTCTCCATAGACTTCATAGTATAATTTGATGCCGTTAACATCCATAAATTTTCCTTCCGGCATTGCTCCGATAATACCACGACCTTTGATCAACAATGATTTTCTGCCACTGAATGGTTTGTAATCTGAAGTTTCAATTGTAAAATGTTTTACGTGCTTTATTTTCTGAGAACGGATTCCTTCAAACCAACCATTCGAAGAGGCAATATCTTTTTCAAAACCTGAGTTTTCCAGTGGAACTTCAGTCCATTTTTTTGATTTTCCATCATTGACTTCCAACTTAAAATCGTCAAAATAAAAATCCCCGTTGCTTTGTGCAAAAGCTCCGATATTCATGGTCTTCGCAGAAGGATTGATGGTTCCTTTTATTTCGTAGGTTTTCCATTCATGGGTTACTTGGATTCCATAATATTGATTTTCAAAGAAACTGGTAGATTCATCTTTGTTATCTATTCTGCACCATAACCCACAATTGGAACCATTATCCTCATTATCTTTTCTGATTTTTGCCGTTATACGGAAGTTCCAATTCTGTTTATGCTCTATATTGACAGCTTGCGTGAATGAAGTCCAGTCAGAGACGATCGTTTTTTCCTGGCTGTATCCTAAAAAGAAGCAGAGTATAAGAAAGAACCCGAATTGTTTTTTCATGTGTTTAGTTTTTATTAAAAGTAATATTTTTTACAAGTTGTTGAGATCCTGTGCAATCAGCCATCCTTCACTCCAGCATGCCTGGAAATTGAATCCTCCGGTCACAGCATCTATATTCAGAACTTCTCCGGCAATATAGAAATTAGGAAGTAATTTGGAAGACATGTTTTTGAAGTTAATTTCCTTTAAATCAACACCTCCGGCTGTTACGAACTCATCTTTGAAAGTAGATTTTCCGGTTACCTGAAACTTCTTTTGGCAAAGATTTTCCAGTATTTTCTGCATCTCTTTTCCTGAAATATTGGCCACCTGTTTATTAAGATCAACTTTTGAACTCTCTAAAATTTTCTGCCAGAACCTGTTGGTAATATCGAAGATCTTTGACTGTCCGATGGTCTTCTTAGGATTGCTTTGCTTGAAATTATGGAACATTTCTTCCGCTTCATCCATTTCTATGGAAACGAAATTCACTTCAATTTCAAAGTTATATTTAAGCTTTGCCAGACTGATGGCTTCCCATGCTGAAATTTTCAATACAGCAGGTCCGGAAAGTCCCCAATGGGTAATTAGTAATGGTCCGCTTTCTTCCGTTTTCAGTTTTGGAATTGAAATTCCTGCATTTTCAAAGCTTGTTCCCGGAAGATCTTTCAGCAATTCATCTTTAATATTGAATGTGAAAAGGGAAGGAACAAGATCCACAATCTTATGACCCAGATTTTCTACAATTTTCAGTGATTTTGGAGAACTTCCGGTCGTATAAACGATATAATCTGCTTCAAAATCCCCTGAATTGGTTTTTACAATATATTTTTCGTCCTGTTTTTCAATCTCTTTTACCGCACATTTTGTCTGCACTTTGACGTTTTTCTTTTGAGTTTCGTTCAGAAAAGTATTGATGATGGTCTGAGAAGAGTTACTTTCAGGAAAAGTTCTGTTATCGTTCTCAATTTTCAACGGAACATTACGCTGGTCAAACCATTCCATCGTATCGCCAGGCTGAAATTTAGTAAAGACACTTAATAATTCCTTGTTTCCACGGGGATAAAACTGAACCAATTCTCTTGGATCAAAGCACGCGTGAGTGACATTGCAGCGTCCGCCTCCGGAAATTTTAACCTTCTGAAGGACATCTGAGTTCTGTTCTAAAATCGTAATTGTATATTTCTTTTCGTCAAGATTAGATGCACAGAAAAAGCCTGCAGCACCGCCTCCGATAATAATGATCTGTTTCATGTATGGGTAATCCTATGCGGAAGATTATTTTTTCAAAAGTACAATTTTTATAAACCATCTTATTTGAGTATTTTTGAAGATTATAATTTTAATTATATCAAAAACGATTTTCATATGATTTTCTACCATAAATTTGAAGTAAGATGGAGCGATCTTGATGCCAACAAGCACTTGGCCAATTCATCGTATGTACAATATTGTGCACAGGCCAGAATGGCTTTTATGACTAAAGAGAAAATGGGAGTTACCCAGCTGAGCAGATGGGGAATCGGCCCGGTGATCCTGCATGAAAGATATTCTTTCTTCAAAGAAATCTATGCAGATCAGATCGTCATCGTAAGTGTAGAAATAGACGGATGTGCAGAAGATTCTTCCATCTACCGTTTCGTACACAAGTTCTATACTCCGGACGGAATGCACTGTGCTACTGCAGAAGCTACAGGCGTATGGATTGATATGATGCTTAGAAAAATGACCACGCCACCGGATGATGTAGTGGAAGCAATGAATAAGTATAAAACCCCGGACACTGTTGTATTATCGAAAGAAGACTTCAAAAAGTTTCCTTTCCACCCGCACAATATTGACCCGGCAGAACTTACTCAATAATTCAAAGTTTAAAATTCAAGGTTTAATGTTTAAAGTTGGAGAAGCAATTTTAAGATCATTCATACTTTTTACATTGGACATTAATACAAAAAATCATGTTTGAAGATAAATCACAGGAGCTGACGCCCATTTCGAAATTAGGAGAATTCGGTCTTATTAAACATTTGACAGAGCATTTTCCACTATCCAATGAATCTTCGGAGCTTGGAGTAGGAGATGATGCGGCAGTTATTAATCCTGACAACAAAAAAGTAGTTCTTACAACAGATGTATTGGCGGAAGGTGTACACTTTAATTTAGGGTACGTTCCTTTAAAGCATTTAGGTTATAAAGCGGTAGTAGTAAACCTGAGCGATATTGCGGCAATGAATGCAACGCCTACACAGATATTGGTTTCCCTTGCAGTGTCTAACCGTTTTCCTGTGGAAGCATTGGAAGAAATCTATTCAGGAATTCAGGCAGCATGTGGAAGATACAAGGTTGACCTTATCGGAGGAGATACAACAAGTTCCAATTCAGGTCTGGTGATGAGCATTACCGCTGTAGGAATTGAAAATGAAGAAAACATCGTAAAAAGAAGTGGTGCAAAACCAAATGATCTTCTTGTTGTAACAGGAGATTTAGGCGGAGCCTATATGGGATTACAGATTCTTGAAAGAGAACATGCGGTTTATCTTGCTGATCCTAATATGCAGCCGGAAATGGAAGGCTATGACTATATCCTTGAAAGACAGCTGAAACCTGAAGCTAGAACAGACGTTAAAAAGATTCTGGAAGAGTTGGATATTAAACCAACTTCTATGATTGATATTTCAGACGGTCTGGCTTCTGAAATCCTTCACCTTTCGGATCAGTCCAAGGTAGGATTCAGATTGTACGAGGAAAAAGTTCCGTTAGACAATCTTACGATCTCTACAGCAGATGAAATGAACTTAAATCCTGTAATGACGGCTTTAAGTGGTGGTGAAGATTATGAACTTTTATTCACCATTTCATCAGAAGATTTTGATAAAATTAAAAACCACCCTGATTTTACCATTATCGGGCATGCCGTAGAAAAAGAAGAAGGAAACTTTATGGTAGCAAGAGGATCAAACCAACTGGTAGCACTTACTGCTCAAGGATGGGATGCTTTTTTAAGCCAATAAAACTGAAAAATTATATTTAATTTTAAATATTGTAAGAAAACCGTAGTATCTTTTGCTGCGGTTTTCGCTTTCTCTGATCAAATACATTCGCAATGAATTCATCTGAAAAAAATATTCCTGTTCATAATCTGGTGTCTGAAGAATTTCAGGTTAACACTTTAGAAAATGGACATCCGGAGAACTTCGAGGATATTCACCGGCATAATTTTTTTGAAATTATCTGGTTCAAAGAAGTGCATACAGACAGCCGTCTTGAACTTGATTTTGAGAGCTATACCGTAAAAAACAACCAGCTCTGTATTATCGTTCCCGGCCAGGTTTTTAATATGAAACTCCGTGATGAAAAAGGCTATGTGCTGGCCATCAGCAAAGAAATTTTCAAAGAAGCCTGTGATACGGAAGTGGTTTTGTCCAACGGAGCAAGACCTTTCTTTTTGGATGCAGAAAGCAGTGAAACCGGAAATATGCTTATTTCAATGATTAAAAGAGAATATCTAGGATCCGGCCGCGTTGAAGTTTTAAAAGCTTATCTGAGAGCTTTCTGCCTCATCATTACAGATCAGATCGCGATGCAGAATACATCAGAAGATGATAAACCGAGAATTCAGCAACTCGCAGCGTTGATAGAAGAGTATTATGTCACAGAGAAAAATACAGACTTTTATGCCGAACAGCTCAAAATAAGTGCTCATCACCTTAATGACATTGTCCGTCTTTCCAGAGGAACAACAGTGAAAAAAATGATTGCCCAGAGACTTATTCTGGAAGCCAAAAGAGAGCTCAGTTTTGGTGCTTTAACGGTAAAAGAGATTGCATTTAAATTAGGTTTTAGCGATGCTTCTTACTTTTCCCGGTTTTTTAAAAAACATACCCGGCAGAATCCCGATGGATTCAGACCTGCAAAAGGCTAATCCTCAGAATGTTCCTTTATTATTTGTTTTAATTTAATAATTCGGGCATAATCAGACCGGATAATCCTCAGTTTGTGCTGTCCTTCCTTCAGTTCTTTTATTGAAAAACGATACTTTTTACAGCAATTTTGCAGTTGAAAAAATCGCCTGCGAAGGCTTATTGTTATTTATGAAGAAGAATTTGAATATTGTAGTGTTTATTCTCGCACTACTCAACACATTAGAGTCGCTAAGTATAGATCTTTATCTTCCCGCTTTCCCAAGTATGGCGAAGATTTTTAATACTGATATCGGACACATTCAGGTATCCATTTCTGTATTTTTTGCCGGATTTGCTTTCGGGCAGTTGTTATGGGGACCTTTATCTGATAAAAAAGGAAGAAAACCCATGTTGTACTGCGGACTTTTGCTTTTTATTATAGGAGCTACGGCCATTTACTTCACATCTGATATTTATGTATTATGGGCTATGCGTTTTCTGCAGGCGTTCGGAGGAAGTGCAGGAATTGTTATTGGAAGGGCGATTATTATTGATCTCTATGATAAACATAAAGCCGTTACCATCTTTTCACAACAGTCACAGATCAGCGGTATTGCTCCGATTGTAGCTCCGTTACTGGGAAGTGTATTCCTTAAATTCTGGGGCTGGAACAGTTCTTTTGCATTTTTATGCATTATGGGACTGATTACCTTTTTTATGGTGTACAAATTTGTACCCGAAACCAATACCAGAATCCATCTTTCCGATGATGAGATGTTGAATGAAAAAGGATTGAAAGACCAATTGAAAATGATCATTTCCAACAAAGATTTTATCAACAGCACCATGGTAGGAAGTATTGCCTTTGCTTCTTTGATTATTTATATCTCCAATGCACCATTTTTATTCATGGAGATCCATGGGTTTTCGAGCAGTACATTCAGTTTTATTTTTGCTTTTAACTCACTGGCGTTGATAACAGCCGCTTATATTACGCCTAAACTGATTAAAAGAATAAGCAATTCAACACTTTTATTTGCTGCTACAATTGTTCTGTTGGTGGTATGTACACTTCATATTCTGATTGCAGCTGAAAATCTGTCTGTAGCCTTAGAAATTGCCATGTTGTATCTGTCATTACTGGCTATCGGAATTTTGTTTCCTATTACATCAGCTCATGCTTTGTCTCCATTCAAAGAAGGAAGAGGAACTGCGGCGGCACTGCTGGGCTTTATGCAGTTGATGGTAACCTTCTTAATATCAGGATTGATAGGTTTCTTAGAAGCAGACTCTATTATTCCTATGGTTGTAACACGTTCTGCAATGGCATTGATTGCAGTGTGGTTCGGATACCGAATTTTTAAAACTCAAAAAAGAGAAAGCTTAGATACCAGTTCTAATCCAGAAATTGATCCTGTTATTTAATCCGGTTGTCATACAATCCGGGCACTTAATCAAGTATTTTTTGTAAAAAATAGTCAAAGGGTTCTCTTTGCATAAAATTTAAAATATGAAAAGAACCCTTTCGACAGCTCTATGCTGTATATTGCCATTGGGATATTGGGTAAGTGCACAGTCCGGGCTCTCTGCAGAACTTAAAACAGAGTATATTCCTGCTTCCAACTACATCCGGCCTGAGGACAGCACAAAGACCAATTCTAAAAGTGATTTTAAAAGAGTAGACCTGAATCTCAGTATTCCGTTATCGGTAAAGAAAGATACTGACGGGAAAGTAAGGTTGTGGTCTATGCTATTGAGTGGCTCTTATGCAAAGATGACACATAAAAATTACGAAACTCAGTTGTTTCCTGATCAGATGCTGAATGCACAGGTCGGAATACAGCATATGAGACCTTTAGGCAAAAAGTGGAGTATGATGATGATGGCATCCGTAGGAGTGTATACAGACCTTGAAAAAATAGATTTTGATGATGTGTTGGGTCAGGGTGGACTTTTATTTATCAGACATTTTAATTCTAATATTTCTTTAGGTGGAGGTCCAGTGCTTACGACGGCTTTTGGAGTTCCCATGATTTTACCCTGGATTTATTTCGACTGGAAAACAAACGGAAAAATTAAATTGAAGATCAATTTCCCGGAAGGGATGGAAGCCGGATATCTTTTCTCAGATAAATTTACTTTAAAGGCTGTTGTAGAACTGAACGGAATGACTGCAGAGAGAAATATAAACGGGAAATCGATGTTGCTGGGGTATCAGCAGATCACTGCAGGGCTCAGACCGGAAATAAAAATTAATGACAGGCTTACTTTACGTCTTACAGGAGGAACTGCCATATTGAGGAGCTTCAGCGAAAATGACCGGAAAATCAGCAGTATTTTCAGAGACAAAAAAATAGCAGATCCAAGATTTTCAAGCACATTTTATGCAGCAGTATCATTACGCTGGAATCTACCATAAAAAAATGCCGGAAGCCTGGAGTTATTAAATTCCCTGCTTCCGGATTCTTTCTTCTATTTACTGATTAATTTCTTATAAACAACCTGATTAAGCAGCTCTTCCTTTCGGGTACGGGATATGGGAAGCTCAATTTTATTAATGAAAAGGCGTCCTCCTGAAATCATATCAATATGGGTAATATTGATGAGGTAGGATTTATGAATTCTGAAAAAATGGTCTGAGGGAAGAGATTCTTCAATAGCTTTCATAGTCTGATGAATAATCAGTGATTTATCTTTAAAATGAAGCTTGGTGTAGTTTTGCATACTTTCAATGTACAGAATGTCTACCCATGAAATTTTAATGAAAGTATCAGACTGCCTTACATAGAGAAAAGGATCATCGAGAGTAGTGTTGTTTTTTAATTTCTCACCAATGATAAACTGCTGCTGTGCCTTATTAACTGCCTGATAAAAACGGTTAAAAGCAATGGGCTTTAAAAGGTAATCCACAACCTGCAGACGGAATCCTTCCAAAGCATATTCGGAATAAGCTGTGGTAAGAATACATAAAGGGGGATTTTCAAGCTGTTCCAAAAATTCCAATCCTGTGAGATAAGGCATATTGATATCCAGAAAAAGGAGGTCTATTTCACTCTCCTTTACTTTGGTATTGGCTTCCAGAGCGGTAGCGCATGTTCCTTCCACCGATAAAAAGTCAATCTGGTCTGCCAGTTCTTTAAGATGGAATCTTGCCAGAGGCTCATCATCGATGATCAGGCATTTCATTTTAGGAATTGTATTGCTCATGATGGTCTGAAAGTGTTAGCGTTAAAGTTATTCTAAAGATATGTTGATCTGTTTCAATTTTTAAGTCGTGGGAATCCATATATTGTAATTTTAACCGTTTTTTTACATTTTGAAGACCAATTCCACCTGCTCCGTCTTTCTTTTTATAGGTTACCATATCCGAATAAGAATTTTCAACATAAAAATAGAGATGATTGTCTTTTTCTTTACAGGAGATTTTTACATAGCCATTATGTCCGGGAAGCCTGCAGACATACTTAAATGCATTTTCTATAAAAGGAACGAGAAGTAAAGGTGCTATATAGGCTTTTCTGTTATCAATGTCCCATGAGGCTTTTACGTCCAGTTCATTTCCCCATCTCAGTTTTTCTACCTCAACAAGGTTTTGGAGATACTCAATATCCTTATCCAAAGGAACCATAGCCTGATTGCAATGATACAACTGATACCTGAGCATATCCGAAAATTTCATCAGTAAAAAATCGGCCAGCTGGGTATCCGTTTTCATCAGAATATGAATATGATTCAGGATATTAAATACCACATGAGGATTGATCTGATCCTGTAAAAGTTTGAGCTGGTTTTCCAGATGAGCCTGCTGCAGGAGAATATGGTCCCGTTCTATTCTGCCATGCTCTTTATAAAATTTAATGCCACATGCTGCTCCGTTGATCAAAAATGAGGCAGGTAAGGACATATAAAAGCCTTTCCATAAAAAAGGGAGATGGTCTGAGAAATTTTTTGGAAGCTCATCTTTTGGAGCTACTTCGAGATAAGTGAAAATAACAGCGAAGATGAGGCTCAATATGAAAATAACCATCACAACCTGCATCAGAAACCGTTTCATCTTTTTTTCACGTAAAGCTTTCGGAAGAAGTTTATTGGTTAAAAAATGGGTGAAGGTAAAAGAGGATACTGCAATGATGGCTGCCTGAATCATTGCAAGGTATTTTTCTGTGGTGATCTGAAAATTGCACCATAGTACAATAGCGAGAACAAGCCAGAAAATAAAAGTAAATATGTATTCTTTTAAAACAAAAGATTTTGTCATGGAACTGGAAATGGATTATAAAAAATTAGAAACTGCAGGGAAAAACAGTTTCTAATGGTAAAGATAATTTAAGTTTCTTAAAACAGGAAATACCCTATTCCGAGGGAAAAACTATGTGGTTTGGACTTAAATTCTTTACTGATGCTTGTAAGACCGGTCTCATACCTCAAATCTACCGTGAAGTTCTTATAATCTAATCCTACACCACCTGTAATGCCAATATTGGATTTGTCAAACTTTTTAAAACCCTCCTGAAGAGCTTGCAAAGCAGAAAATTTATTGTTGAAGGTGTAGCTGTAAACACCTCCGGCAAATACTCTCACATTAAAGTCATCTGCTTTAATCAGTTTATATCCTACTACCACAGGAATATCAATAGCGTTCCAGGAAAGTTTTGAAGAGCTTCCGTCTTGGGATTGGTATGATGTTTTTCTTTTGTTGAACAGAGCTTCTCCCTGTACGTACAGTTTTCCGATATCTAATCTTGTCATTACACCTGCCTGATAACCGAATCCGTATTTCCCTTCCAGAGAAGATTCCGTGGAGGTTTTTGTAAAGTTTGCCCCTCCCTTTACTCCAATGTGAAAAGCCGGAGTTTGTTGTGCTTTTGTTTCTATACCGCAAAAAATACATAATAACAATGCACTTAAAGCGAAAAATTGCTGCTTCATAAATTAATTATTGTTAAAAATCTAATGCAAAACAACAACGATGAAGCATGAAATGAAATTTTATTTGATGAATGGCAGAAACACTTTGACAAGGATCTGTTTTAGGATGAAAATAAAAACCGGAAGCATTACTACTTCCGGTTTTCTATTACTAAAAAGGTTGTTCTTCACAGATGGAAGGAGGAACACATGCGCCACCGCCCGGATTTCCACCGCCTCCTACAGCGATGCATTGTCCCGGATTTCCGTCTTCATACATTTCACAGGCATATCCCCAGGCACATTGGCAATCGTCCTGACAATTATAAGAGTTTCCTCCCATATGACAGCCTCCATTTCCGCTTCCTAAAATTTCAGATAAGTCTTTTCTCAAAAGTTTTTTCATTGTTTTCATGATAATTTGGTATTAAATGTTATTGTTTAAAATTGTACATTCTGGTAAATATAATAAAATTGCCTTAAAGAATTGTAAATGAATTGAATGTAGTGTTATATAGTAGTGAAAGCCACTCTTAGAGTGGCTTTCTTATAATAGATACAAACTTTTTGTATTAGAAACTGAATTCCTTCTGATACAGCAGACGTTCTTTTGTAAAAAGAGGAATAGTTCCTTCATATCGTAAAGGAGCGATTCCAAAACCGTAGAACATATCAGCCTGGATTTTACCTTTTACAGTAATCACTCCTTTTCTTTGAGGAATCAATGTTAATCCTAAAGACGAAAGAGCAGAAGCTCTTCCTTTTACTCCTGAATTAGCGATAGGAATGGTAAGAAACATCAGCCCTACTGCACCTTTTGCTTCTAAACCACCTTCAGCAGATAAATTTCCCTCTGCAACAGTGATGGCTGGTTCTGATTTCTTATGAAGATTAATGTTAATCTCTGGATTTTTGCTTACTAAAAAGTTTGCATTCCCCTCAAGATCCAAAAGCTGGGCCTGTACTTTTCCAGTAGCCTGTACTCCCAGGAAAGGACCTGCAGAAAGAGTAGGGCTTAAGATCAGCCCTGTAGGTCCCAGAACGATAGGAACGATAGGAATATTCAGGTAATCTGTTGTGCTTGCGGTGTAGCCCAGACTTCCTGCGATAGTTACGGAGCTCTTAAGTTTGATATCATCCATGATGAGGTTAACATAGAAGTTGGACAAATGCCCCCATGAGAATGTGATATTATAATCAATTTTTGGAGTAAATCCTCCTTTTACATTGACACTTGATGTTCCTGCTGAAGATAAAGGAAATGAAAAGGTTCTATTAAAATCAAAACGGTTAAACGTAATTAATTTCTGGTTTTGAAGGTTTTTCGCTTCGATAGAATGTATTCTTTGGTTGATCTGCTCAGAAACCATCCCTTCTACAGGAACGTAGTTAACCATTTTTCCATCAATATTAACAGGAGCTTTCCCGGATGGATCATACACACCGCTCAATGTTCCGCTATAGATAAATTCTTCAAGCTTGGCACTTGACGTTTGTACTTTAAATTGGTTATTCAATTTTGAAACAGAACTTACTTTCGAAAGAATGGTGTTCACCTGATCACCTTCTATCTTAGTCCCTACAATAACAGTTCCTACGGAAATACTGTCAGTTTGTGGAGTCATACGGCTGAATGTAATTTCTCCTTCATTATGAGTAGAAATGGCATTTACTGATTCATCATTTAGAATAATAACATTCTTCTGTAAAGTCAGATTTCCCAAAGTCTTCATAGGAGTAGACTCTGAAGGTTTTTCAGCAGGATCATCCGCCGGATCATCCTGAGAACAAGACGTTAAAAGAAACAAACAGAAAATAGAAAAAAGAAATGAAAAGTAAAAATTTCTGTTGATTTTGAAATGGGTGGATTTCATTTTCATATAAAGTGATTTTAAGGTTTAATCAAAATTAAGTGAATTATTTAAAACTTACAAAAGAATTGTGTTAAATTAATATCAACAACATAATGATCTTCGATTATGTTTTCGGTATATGAAAAATAAAAACCCGCTATCAGAATAGCGGGTTTTGTATATTATTTTTTAAAAGACATTACTAAAGGAATGGTAACATTGGAGGAGACGGGTTTTCCTTTGTCTTCTGCCGGTTTCCATTTGCCTTTCTCTTTAATCCTGTAAAAAGCGGCTTCAATGAATGCGTTTACATCTTCATTATTTCCTTTTACATTAGGGTTAAGAGGATTTCCTTTAGAATCAACAACAAAAGTTAATGTTGCTTTGTAAGAATCCGAAGAAAAATTTAAAAAATCAAGGTCTACAGCTTCATATAAAAGCTTTTGAAAACCTGTTTTTCCTTTATCATATTCAGCATCTTTAGTGACTTTTGTTTTTGTAGGAGGATCTGCAGTGATCATTTTCTGATCCTCAAGAGTGGCTTTATCTAAAGCCGTCTTGTATGCTGTTATTTTATCCTCTGTCAAAAGCCATTCTTTCTTGGTTCTTAAATCATTAGGCTTAGGATATTTATTATACAGAGCCGTTTTCTT
Organism: Chryseobacterium indologenes; assembly: GCF_002025665.1. Lineage (GTDB taxonomy): Bacteria > Bacteroidota > Bacteroidia > Flavobacteriales > Weeksellaceae > Chryseobacterium > Chryseobacterium metallicongregator. Next base: position 5,231,125 of record NZ_CP018786.1, read on the forward strand.
TCTTTCATAGCGTGAATCTGCCCTCTCAAATTCCGAAACCTGGGCACTGCTGAAAATAAAAGTGAAAATGAATGCTGATGCTAAGACCTTTTTCATGATTTATTATGCTTTAACAATATTAATAATGACTTCAGTTGCTTTTTCCATGCTTTCCAAAGCTACATATTCGTAGGGTCCATGGAAGTTGATTCCTCCCGCAAAGATATTCGGGCAAGGAAGTCCCATATAAGAAAGTTGCGCACCGTCTGTACCTCCTCTGATTGCCTTGATCTTAGGCTCAATTCCAGCTTCAGTCATTGCCTTTGCAGCAAGATCTACGATGTGCATTTTACCTTCAAACTGCTGCTTCATATTTCTGTATTGCTCTTTGATTTCCACTTCAGCAGTTCCTTCACCATGTTTTTGGTTGAATTCTGCTACTTTTTCCTCCATGAATTTCTTTCTGGCTTCAAATTTATCTGCATCATGATCACGGATGATGTATTGAAGTTTTGCTTCAGAAATATCAGCAGTGATATCCATTAAATGGTAAAATCCGTCAAACCCTTTTGTGGTTGAAGGAGTTTCGTTAGCAGGAAGCATTTGAGCAAATTCAGCGGCTAAAAGAGCAGCATTGATCATTTTTCCGTAAGCATAACCAGGGTGAACGCTTAATCCATGGATTTTTACTACTGCTCCGGCAGCGTTAAAGTTCTCATATTCAAGTTCTCCAACTTCTCCACCATCCATTGTATAAGCCCATTCTGCACCGAATTTAGCCACATCAAACTTATGAGCACCCCTTCCGATTTCTTCATCCGGAGTAAATCCTATAGCAATTCTTCCGTGCTTGATCTCCGGATGAGCGATAAGATATTCAGCCGCTGTTACAATTTCTGCACAGCCTGCTTTATCATCAGCTCCCAAAAGAGTGGTTCCGTCAGTAGTAATTAATGTCTGACCGATATATTTTTTTAAGCTTTCAAATCTTGAAGGAGACAATGTGAATCCTGTTGCCTGGTTCAAAAGAAGATCGTTTCCGTCATAATTTTCCCAAACCTGAGGTTTTACATTTTCTCCGCTGAAGTCTGGTGAAGTATCATAGTGTGAAATAAATCCGATGGTAGGTCTGTCATCATTTTCAAGGTTAGAAGGAACATAGCCCATGATATAACCGTTGCTGTCTATAGAAACATTTTCAAGACCGATGGTCTTCAGTTCTTCAGTAATATAGTTGGCAATATCCCACTGGCGAGGAGTAGAAGGCGTTGTTTCACTTTCTGCATCGCTGGTTGAATATATTTTTACATAGCTAAGAAAACGGTTCAGTAACTTTTCTTTCCACAATGGGTTGAATTCTATTGTACTCATCAGATATCATAAATTTTAACAAAGTTAGCAAATTTGATGCTGAGAATACGTTATTTGCGATTTAATATCAGTTATTGAAATTATTAATCAGATATAAATCTTTGAAAATCAAAATAGTGTTAGCTTTGTATGTACAGTATACTAAGTAGTTTAGTTTTATTATATTTGAGAAAATCAAAAAGTAACAATGTTTCTTACCGAATGTCCTAGAGATGCTATGCAGGGATGGGGAGAATTTATCCCTACCGATAAAAAAATAGATTATATCAACTCCTTGATGGATGTTGGCTTTGATGTATTGGATTGTCTGAGTTTTGTTTCTCCGAAAGCAATTCCACAGATGGCTGACTCTGATGAGGTGGCTGAAAATATCGATAAATCACGTTCAAAGACAAAAGTTTCCGCGATTATCGGTAATTATAGAGGAGCCGAAAAAGCATTGAAACATCAATCTGTTGATATTCTTGGTTTTCCGTTCTCTATTTCCGAAACTTTTCAACATAGAAATACCAATAAAAGTCAGGAGGAAGCTTTCGATGAAATCATTAAAATGCTTGAGCTGGTAAAAAGTGAAGGGAAACAACTTAATATCTATTTCTCTATGGCCTTTGGAAATCCATATGGTGAGATGTGGAAATGGGAAGATGTTGACCAATGGGCACAAAAATTCTCAGACATCGGAGTGAAAGATATCTTATTATCAGATACTACCGGAGTAGCAACTCCTGAAACGATTGCTCTTTTGTTTGAAAAAATACCTTCAAAATATCCTGAAATCAACTTCGGAGGACATTTTCATAACCGTTATGAAGATTCTTATTCAAAATTAAAAGCCGCTTATGATCAAGGCTGTCGAAGATTTGACAGTGCTATTAAAGGAATTGGAGGATGTCCTATGGCTAAAGATGATCTTGTAGGAAACATGCCTACAGAGCAGGTTATCAACTTTATGAGTATTGAAAAGGCAGAACATAAACTGAACTTACTGAACTTTGAAAGCTCTTATAACAAAGCGAAGGATATTTTTCATTTTTAAAAGAATACATTATAAATTTCACAGATCTAACAACTTATACAGATCTTGGATAGTATGATCCTAAATTTGTCATTCCGTAGGAATCCAGATTATCTTTTTCAATAACGAAATTAAGATTCCTACGGAATGACAAAAATACAACTGAACTATTTGTCTTAATGTGTCCATAGTCATATCTAGTTTTAACCCCAAAACCAACAAAATGTCTTCAATAATTTTCCCTTCCGAATTAAAGAATATTCCAACAGAAAATCTCATCATTCTTGATGCAAGAACCGGAAAAGATGTAAAGCAAAATTACCTTGAAAAGCACATAAAAGGAGCAAGATTCATTGATCTGGATAAAGATCTTGCTGAGATAGGAGAAAATGCAGCTTTCGGAGGCAGACATCCGCTTCCTTCTGTAGAAAAGTTTGCTGAAACCCTTTCGGATCTTGGGATATCAGATGATTTTCATATTGTTGTTTATGACGATAAAAATGCTTCGAATGCAGCAGCGCGTGCATGGTGGATGCTAAGATCTTTTGGATTGGAAAAAGTTCAGGTTCTCGATGGTGGAATGCAGGCGGCGGAAAAAGCTGGTTTAGAATTTTCTTCTGGAGAAGAGATATTTGATAAAGCTTCTTTAATCAAAAAAAATGAATGGGTTCTTCCTGTTTCAAGCTTGGAAGTGGTTGAAAATGAATTGAAAAACAATTCTTCTACAGTTGTTGATGTGAGAGATGCCTATCGTTATAAAGGTGAATCTGAGCCTATTGATCTGGTTGCGGGGCATATTCCGGGAGCAATTAATATTCCTTTTTCTGAAAATCTGGATGAAAACGGAAACTTTCTAAGTCCGGAAAGCTTAAAAAAAAAATACAGTAAGTTATTACAAAATAAGCCTGATCATCTGATTATTCACTGTGGATCGGGAGTTACTGCCTGTCATACTATTTTAGCGCTGGATTATGCGGGATTTCCCATTCCTGATCTGTATGTCGGTTCATGGAGCGAATGGAGCAGGAGAGAAGGAAAAGAAATTGCAAAAGATATCTAAAAACAAAAACCCCGAAAATAATTCTTCGGGGTTTTATATTGTTAAGAGTATTTAAAGCATTCCTAATTCAAACTTTGCTTCTTCACTCATCATATCCTTATTCCAGCTTGGTTCGAAAGTAAGCTCTAAATCTACACTTTTTACATGCTCTACTTCTGCCACTTTATCCTTTACTTCCTGTGGAAGAGTTTCTGCAACAGGGCAGTTGGGAGTTGTCAGTGTCATTATAATTTTTACGTCAGCATCATCGGAGATCTGGACATCGTAAATCAGCCCTAATTCGTAGATGTCTACCGGAATTTCAGGGTCATATACGGTTTTTAGTACACCGATGATTTCCTCACCAATGTCAGCAATTTGATCGTCTGTAAATTTCATTTTTTAATCTAGATTGATATTCCTTTTCAACAAATCTTCCTGACGCATGCGCCGGAAAATATTTGCCAAAGTTAAGACATCTTTTTCACAATAGTCAACAATTCTCTGCAAGTCTTTTTCTATGTAGTAAATTGATGAAACCATTGAGCCGTCAATATCATCTTTCGGAGTAGGAATACCAAAGACATGAGCCAGTAGTTCCAGCGATACAAAACTCTTATAATCCCCGAACTTCCACAGTTCCATAGTATCTATGTGAGGAACCTCCCAGGGTTTCTTTCCAAACATCTGAAACGGAGCAGGAGGGAGCATTCCATTGATAAGATATCGTCTGGCAATCCATGGAAAATCAAATTCCTTTCCGTTATGCGCACAAAGAATGACATTGTAAAGCCTTGGACTGTTGAAGATTTCTCCAAATTCCTGAAGCATTTTCTTTTCATCATGCCCGGAAAAGCTTTTTATTTTTAAGGTTTCATTCTTTTCAACCATTCCGATGGTGATGCAGATGATTTTCCCAAACTCGGCCATAATACCGGCCCGGTCATAAAATTCTTCTGCAGAGACCTCTTCTTTTCTCTGAAATTTTGTTTTTTTATCCCACAGATACTGATCGGTTTCGGATAAATCGTCCCATGATTCAGCTTGTGGAACGGTCTCAATATCAAGGAATAAAACTCTTTCTAAGGGTATGTTCTGTATCATATGTGTTTTTGTTGGGTGTCTATCCTACCTGCATTCCATTTTTTGTGGGTAACGAAGGTGCTAAAAGAGTGACATCTTTTTTGTCCTCACCATATAATCCTAATACAAGGCATTCACTGAAGAAGTTGGCAATCTGCTTTTTAGGGAAATTGACCACTGCTAAAATCTGCTTTCCCACAAGTTCTTCTTTTTCGTAAAGAGAAGTAATTTGTGCAGATGATTTTCGGATTCCTAAATCTCCGAAATCTATTTCCAGCTGATAAGATGGGTTTCTTGCTTTTTCAAAATCATTCACTGAAAGAATGGTTCCACATCTGATGTCTATTTTTTCAAAATCTGCCCAGGTGATATCTGGTTTTACTGTCATGGTAATTTGTTAATTAGATGTTCTACTTCTGTTTTCTGATCTGCATATTTTTGTTGTAATACTGATCCTTCGCCCATTCTTTTATAATATTCCAACGCTTTCCCGCCGAAGAATTTTTTATGAAAATCCGAAACCTCAGGGATCTGCGGAAAAACTTTGTGAAAAAGCATCTCATAATAGGCCTGAAATTCTCTTTCATTCTTGTCTTCAATGACCTGTCCGGGAGCCTTCTGCCTTACATGAAGCATTTCATGGGCAACCATATTCAGAACAAGGTTCAGATCAAAATCAAATAAATTTCGTGGGATCATTACGGTCTGAGGGCCTCCGAGCTCTCCTTCTGCTGTAAGAAGCATCGAAGTAGGAGAGAGTTCTTCCCTGAATCCGAACCCCGCAAAGTTTTCATGTTCCAGATCAAAGGAATGGAGCAGATATTTTGCTGCATCCAGAATCTGGTTGTGTTCTTTGTAAGCCTCAAGGTGTAAATTGATCTGCTCGAAATTCATCTGAAATATGTTTTAAACAAATGTATTAAAATATTGAGAATACTGAGAGGGATTACTTAAAAATGCTTCGAAACATACTATTGGATATGCTAAAATATCATCTTTAACATAAAATCCGCCCGTCTTTAAAAGGCGGGCGGGTTTTTGAAACTAAAAAAAATTAAGGATGTTCATTTCTTGCTCTGATGACCAGATTTACTAAATCTGAGCCGCCACTTGCAAAATTATCGCTTGGGTTGTGGGCACTTTGAGTAGCCACAGCATACGGAGAGCCGTCCCAATATCCCCAGAAAGGGCCTCCGCTTTGTCCAGGCCATATATCTGCTTTATGGCTCATGCTTTCGTTGTCATCAGCACTCCAGAAATCTCCATCCAGAGCGATTCCTGTTTGGTATGTTGGTCTTTGAGTTCCTGTAAGGTCTCCCGGATATCCGGCGTGAGTCCAGTAAGCACCTCCATCCCATGAGTCAGAGTAGGATTTTGAACCTAGCCATCCTGTGCTGTTTCCGATAGGTCTGTCTAATACAATCACTACATAATCGTATTGGATTTCTGTTGAATCAATAGAAGGACCTGCTACTTTGTACTTATAATAAGTTAATGTACCCCAAGCCGTTCCGTAAGGAGCGCTTCCGTTATAATACATTGGAGTGAATTTCAGCCATCCGGTTGTGTTATTAGGCTGCCAGTCAACAATATGAGAGCAGGTAAGAAGGTGTCTTGGGCCAATCATTACACCGCTTCCTGAACCTAAAGAGCTTTCTACTCTTCCCACACATCTCCATGGATAGGCGGTAGAATTATATACTTTTCTTTGATCTGCTCCGAAAATAGTTCTTGCATTTTCAGGAGTCAGGAAAGAATCTCTTTCAATGAATTTAGGTTTTCTGTCTTTTTTAGGTTCCAGTTTTGGGTTGTATTCAAAATCAGCATGGGTAGGATAGAAATGATCAGTTTCCAACGATCGGTTTTCTGCTGTTTTTTCATCCATAGGCATTCCTATGGTTTTCATTCCTTTTGGAAAAGTTCTTCCGTTAATGGTTTCCATAGCAGGAGCCTGGCTGAATAATTTTTCAATTGCGGCCGGTTTTTCAGTTAATTTTGCTTTAACAGTTCTAAGTCTTGACACCTCTTCAGTTGTCATTGGGTTGTTGTTTTCAATTTTAGACATGATTATTATTTTTAATCTGGTATATTCCTACTCTTTTGATGGCTTTTCGGATTCCGCCGTAATGGTTATTGGTTAAGTGAATATTTTTTGAGAAAATTCTGCAGTCATGCTTTCTGTCTGGTTAATTTGTGCGGCTCCCATAGCAGCCAGTGCAATAGCCACCTGCTTATCAAGTGTTTTTCGGACGATATTTCCATTGGTAGCACGTAATGCCTTACAGAAATGATAAGTAAAATATCCTCGTATTTGTCCGCTGATACTGCCTTCCATGGAAACCTGATTGTCTTTTGCTGCGGCCCACAACGTATGGTTCATTCCTGCAACAGGGACAAGTGCTTTCGCAAGAACAGTTGATTTTTTTGAATTCTTAGATGATTCCATTTCACTGGCATAGGTAAGATAGAATTCATCCTCAAGCATAGGAGGAATGTAACGGGCAGTTTCGTTCAGAAAATCTGCTTCCAGTCCCAGATCCATTTTTCTGGTTCCTGTTCCGGAATAACAGCAATCGAAGATCACTTCCATATTAACTCCGGCTTTTAGTTTGCTGAGAACGGTCTTAAAATCATCATCACGAATGACTCCGTTATTGGCATAATCATGTGGGCAAATAGCTTCATCCAGACCATCCAATTCCAGATCTGCTCCGATATTGGCGACTCTTGTTCCGTGGCCGGAATAATAAAAAACAAGAGAATCTCCTTTTACACTTGTGCTGATCATGGATTTCAGATAGTTCAATATATTCGCTCTTGTGGCATTTTGGTTGGTCAGGATTTTAATCTTTGCCGGACTAAAGCCACAGATAACCAATGTATTTGCCATATCCCTCGCATCATTTACGCAGCCATTAAGGTCCGGACCTCCGTATCCGATGGGTGCATAATCATTAATACCTACGATAAGTGCTTTTTTCATTGTATTAGTTTTAAAAATATTCCCTACTCTGTTTCGGCTTTTCGGGTTCTGCCTTTCTGTGTTTTTTTCTATCACAAAATTCCGCTATTCCGAAAGACAAAAACAGAGGAGAAAACCGTATTTTGGAAAAGGGAAAACACCTTTTTAGCTGTATATGAGAGTGTTATAAAATAAAGATCCGGCAGCTTGAAAAGCTGCCGGATACGTAAATAGAATGTAAAGATGTTTGTTTTATAGTATTGAAATAAGATTAATAATGAGAATATTCAATCAGCACAGATCATGTTTTAAGGCAAAAAGCACCAATCCGGCTCTGTTTTTTATATCCAGTTTTACAAAAACAGAATCTCTGTAGCCATCAATGGTTTTGGGGCTAAGGCACATTTTATCAGCAATTTCCTTGTAGGTAAGTTCACTGCATGCCCATTTTATAAATTCCTTTTCCCGGTCTTTCAGTTCTGAAAGCAAAGAAGCATTTTTGGCCTCTTCTGTTTTTACCTTCAATAGTTTTTGAGCCACAAAATCAGTATAAAAGCTGCCTTTTTCAAATACCGTATCAATGGCCTGAAAGAGAATAGAGGGCTGCATATCTTTGAGTAAATATCCTTTTGCTCCGGCCTTCAGCATTTTAATCAAAATTCTTTCATCATCATCCATGGTAAGGGCAATGACTTTGATATCGGGATAATGCTCGGTAAGCCATTCTGTGGTTTCTATACCATTTTTATATGGCATATTAACATCCATCAGGACTACGGCGGGTAATTCTGAAGCCTGTTCCACACCTGCAATAAATTCTTCTCCGTTGGGATGATTCATAATTACCCGATATTGAGTGTTTTCTGTGATCATATTCTCCAGTGCTTTGGAGATTAGAGTATGATCATCAACGATCGCTATGGGAATAGTTTTCATAATAAATTTTTATGATAGGTTATCAATGTTTGTGTTCCTTTATTAAGTTCTGAATGTATAGACAGTTCAGCATGAATCAGTTTGGCTCTCAGTTCCATGTTTTTTAATCCTGAACCGTCCTGAATACTGCTGGTATCAAAGCCTCTTCCGTTATCGGAGATGCTGATGTGTAGTTTCTCACAGTCATCTTCCATCTGTATGGAAACATTTTTGGCTTTGGAGTGTTTCAGTATATTATTGATACTTTCCTGAATAATCCTGAAGAGGATCAGGCCATGTTTGGGAGAAATATCAATATCCTGCTTTTGAGTAATAAATTCTATTTTTAATAATTTCAGTTTTTTGATCCTTTTCACTTCTCTTTCAATGGATTCTGCCAGTCCGAAATGAATGATCTGTTCTGTGATTAAAGTTTTAGACAGGTTTCTTATATCCTGTATGCACTCTCCCAATAGTTCATTAAGCTCAATCAGGTCTTCTTTTTCTGTACTTTTGAGTTTGGTAATCAATTGGTTCTGGCGTAAGCGGACGACAGAAAGTTTCTGCCCCAGATCATCATGCAGTTCCTGTCCGATATAATTAAGGGTCTGCTCCTTCATTTCTACCTGGGAAGTGGCGAGTTCCTTTTCAAACCGAAGATCTTTTTCTTTTTGCGCGATCAGCAGGGTCGTTTTTTTCTTGATAAAGACCGCATAAATGAAGATCATTGTCAATACAACGATGAATAAAGTAATCGTAAAGATGATGACCAAATTATTCTCTTCCATATCTGAAAAGGATTTATCTGATTCTTTCTTGCTTGTTCCAAACTAAACCCAATATGAGTATTCCGTTACTGATCAGATTCAGCATAAATAAAATGAAGAAATAAATACTTTCTGAAACAGTAGTTCTAAAAAATAGAATTGGAATACTTCCAATGAAAAAAATCAGTAGAGCAACTGAAATCCAGAATGGTAGATAGTTTTTAATTTCCAGTATTTTATCAGAATTAAAGGTTTGGTACAGGAACAAAATAATTGAAAATAGCAACAGAAGAATATCTACATACAGCATATTAAAAGAAAAATGATGAAGCAGATCGTCTTCCGTGTAAAACATAATCACAATATTGAGGACAAAAAGAATCAGGATGATTACCTGTATCTTTTTGAGCATCGGAACATACAGTAATTGGTAATAATAGAATAAGTATAGAAAGAATACGATCATTAAAAAACCAATCACATAAAATATATCCGTAGGCAGACTTGTCAGCTTGAAATAGAAATAACAGGAAATATCAATCAGGGAAAACAACAGATATCCAATGATAAAAAATAAATTTTCCTTTCCGGTTTTTCTATATTTTATGATCATTAAAGTCATCACTATAATGGAAATGATCATCGATATCTGTTTCCCTGTTTCAATATTCCAGTTCATAATTTTGTGTTTTTTTAAGGCATTGTTTCTGATAATGCTTTTGGTGGAGGTGCCAGATTGGTCATGTTCATAGATTCTATTGAAGTAACGTCTGTGTTTTCTTCGGTGGTGGCTGATCTGGACATTGCCTTCTCTCGTTCTCTTTTTTGGGCAGTAGGTACTAAAAATATAGTCTGGTAACCTGCATATTCAGGTTTGGCCATTCTGTTTTTAGGATGATTCATGGGATATTTTCCCATGTAAATCCTGATACCCGGATTTTTTAATTTTTGTTTTTTGGCGTTTTCTTTTACGTATTTAATATATCCTTCCATATCTTCCAGCGAAAACCAGTACCATCGGGAATCGGGTTCCCCATTTCTGTACTTCATGAGAATTTCATGATTGGTTCTGGTGTATTCATCAAAAAGAACCCTGCCTTCACGATAGCTGATCAGTTTCTTTTTATAACTGTTGCTAACGGGTTCTTTAGGAGGTTCGGAGCAGCTAATCAGACAAAAAGTCAAAAGAAATGCTGCACAAATCAGATTTAAAATCTTAGTAAAAAAGGAAGTTTTCATTTTTATGGTTTTAATTTTATGGAACAAAATTAGCTAACGGCACAACTATAAAAAAGGGGGAAAACACTGTTTTTATCCTTTAATAAATTTACGACTTTTTGATATTCAGATGAATAGAATGTGTTAGTTTGTTTTTGTTCTCAAAATAATATTCCAATTGTACCCTTCAAAATAGAAAAATCTGTGTCTCTGTTTATCCATAAGGTATCCCGAAATTGAATCGGAAATAAAACTCAAAAAGAAGCATGAAAATCACAATCACGGGGTATAGAAAAGAAGAAAGATTTTTACAGGGAGTAACCAATGATGAGGATACGGAACTGATTAATTTTTTAATCAATAAAGGATTAAACATCGTTCCCACCATCTGGAATGATCCAAATGTAGACTGGAGCAGTTATGATGTTGTTGTCATCAAATCTCCCTGGGATTATCACAATCATTTAAGTGAATTCCTGGGCTGGCTGAACAGTCTTGAAAAATTAGGAGTAAAAGTACTGAATCCTGTAGAAATCATGCAATGGAACAGTGATAAGCATTATCTGAAAGATCTTGAAGAAAAGGGACTTCCCGTCATTCCCGCAGAATATCTTGAAAAAGGATTTGTATTGGAAAGACGTTTTTTTGATCATTTTAATACTGAAAAACTGGTGGTAAAACCCTGTGTAAGCGCTGGAGCACAAAATACAATTACTGTAAGCAAAGATAATTTCAACGAGCGTTCTGCAGAAATTGAAACTCTTCTGAAAGAGCAGGATTATATGGTGCAGCCTTTTGTAGAGGAGATTAAAAACGGAGAATGGTCATTCCTATTTTTTAATGGAAAATACAGTCATTGTTCATTAAAAACACCTAAACAGGGAGATTTCAGAGTACAGCATTATCATGGGGGAAGTATTAGCTATCCTACACCAAATCCATTGCACATAGAGCAAGCGGGATTGTATTTGAAAAGTCTGCCGGAGGAAACTCTTTATGCAAGAGTGGATGGTGTTTTAATTAATAATTCATTTCATCTAATGGAGCTGGAACTCATAGAACCTTATTTGTTTTTGAATGGAGATCCTGATTTACTGGAAAACTATTATGAAGCACTTATGGTTCTGACAAAATAATTTAGAGTAAATAATTTTTAAAATTAAAATAAAAACAGGACCCGAAATCTATTCCCGGTCCTGTCAAACAAGATTAAGTGTAAAATTTAGCCTTTAAAGGCAAAAAGGATAATTCAAATGTGAACAGATTTTTATTGATTCTTAATCTATGTTTAGGGGAATTGATAGTAATGGTATTTTATTCTTATAAGCCATTATAGCTGTTTTACTTCTATGAAACAGGGATTCCACAAGATTGTATTTATAAGGAACCATAGTTAAAAGGTCTGGCCCCGTTAGTCTTATTTCCTCTTCAATAGCTTTGATAATCTCAATAGATTGAATCATTTTAAAGCTATACTTAATATCATCCAGATCATATCCGGAATTCAGATCAATATCATGAATAACCTCAGCAAAATCTTCTAATCTTTCACTTACATTGAAAACCTCAATCTCAGCATTGAATTCATTAATAAAGTGGTAAATATCATTCATGGCAGACCAGGTCATGCTTTTGTGCGTGTCATAAGCAAAAAGTATTTTTTGGATTCCAGTATATTCTATGTGGGCAGGAACAATGAGTATCGGTTTTTTAATTCTGTGAATCGCCCTTGTTACACTGTTTCCTAAAAGCTTTTGTTCAAGGGTTTTCTCCGCCATTCCCATCACCACAAAATCACATTCGTGGACTTGCATACAGTTTTCAAGCTCTTCAATAAAATTGCCGGAAGCTAGATGATGTTGGGTTTCGACAGCATATAATCTTTTAAGCTCAGCCGCCTTATCCTCCAGGTGTTTCTGATTTTTAAGCGTTTGGTTATAGAAAAAATCGGCCGAAGCCTGTGCATTCAAAGCATGAACAGAAACCGTTTGAAGATTAAAAAGTATAATCCTGTATTTATTTTCTTTTGCCATAGATGCTGCGTAATGCGTGGCATTTTCAGCTTCGTGAGAAAAATCTGTGCAGACAATTATTGTTTTCATTGTACCGGATTTAATACTGCAAAACTATGATAGACACTTGTTCCCTTACTCTAAAAATAATGTGATGTTGCATAAAATGATGATGAAATGTCTTTTTCAGGTGATGAACCGTCACATCCATTTGAACACTGTTATTTTACGTTTCATGTCCTGTTTTGGCGGTCTCGTCTAAAATGGAGGATACTCATATAAAATCTATTTCTATATTTACATTCATAAAGTCCCGGATATGAATAGGATTTCTACCATCAGGAAAAATTTAGTACGGAATAAGAAGATTCTTTCCACTATGAAAAGAAGGCTCGTAATCTGGGCATTGGCAGTTGTTACTTTCTGTGTTTTCTCCTACCTTATTGATCCCTTTGATCCTGTTTGGAAAGGATATCTGGACGCTCCACTGAAGATGATTCTGGAAGATGCCACATGGATTGTCTTTTTTTCCATCATCATTTCAGAGGTAAGTATATTTATTGACAGAACACTCAATAAGTGGCTTCCCTGGAGAAACAGAACGGTAAAACGACTGTTTATCCAGTGTTTGCTTCAGATCGTGGGAAGTGTGATGATTGTGATCATTATTAATGCCATTGTAGACTGTACCTCAGTCACGTTGCCCGAAATGGATTCCCGCAAAGAATATACACTTCTTGGACAATGGATCGCAACCAATATTGTAATATCATTGATTATCAGTGCATTTAATACCGTAGATTATTTATTGGAAAACTGGAAAAAAACAGCAGTAGAAGCAGCTCAGCATAAACTGAGGGCTTCCAAACATAAGCAGGCTGCAATGGCTGCAGAGCTTCAGGCTCTTAAGCTTCAGATAGATCCTCATTTTATTTTTAATAACTTAAGTGTGTTGTCAGAACTTATTCTGGAAGACCAGCAGCTAGGGTATGATTATTCCGAGAAGTTTGCGAGAGTATACAGATACCTGTTGGTCAATTCCAAAAAAGACATTATCGCAGTAGAAGAAGAACTCAAATTTTTAGAATCCTACATCTTTCTGATTGAAAAAAGAATTGGTGAAGGAGTGGTATTCAAAATAGATATTGAAGAAGAATACAGATCCAGATTCACCCTTCCGCTGTCTTTACAGTTATTGGTTGAAAATGCCATTAAACACAATCAGACATCCAAAGTAAGTCCACTGGAAATCCATGTTTATACAAATGAGGAAGGAGAATTGGTTGTTTCTAATACTATTCTGCCTTTAATCAATAAGCCGGATTCCTCAGGAGTAGGGCTTACCAATATTATTGCACGGTACGAAATCTTAGGATACCCTAAACCCGTGATTGAAAAAACAGAAGATAAATTTATTGTAAAACTCCCATTGATATGAAGATTAATAAAGTTTTAATCGTTGAAGACGAAAGACCGAATGCCGACAGATTAAAAAGACTGTTGTTGAAGTTAAGACCCCATATCGAAATTCTGTCTGTAGAAGACTCGATTACTTCAACGGTACACTGGCTGGAAAATAATGTGGTTCCGGATGTTATTATGATGGATGTGCGGCTTGCGGATGGGCTCAGCTTTGAAATATTTAACAAACATGAAATTAAAAGTGCTGTTATTTTCACTACAGCCTATGATGAATATGCAGTACAGGCATTCAAGTATAACAGTGTAGATTACCTTCTGAAGCCTATTGAAGAGGAAGAACTTGATGCCGCCTTAAAACGCTATGAAACCTTTATGGAATCCGTTCCGGTAGTAGGAACAGCCATCGAAGGACTCTTGAATTACATACAGCCAAAAGATTACAGAAAACGTTTTCTCATCGCTCACAGAGATGGATATAAAACCGTTCTGGCAGAAGATATCCTATACTTTTATACCGAATTGGGAATCAGCAAAGCCATGCTGAATACCGGAGTGGTAGAAAATGTTCCGCAAACCCTGGAAGAGCTTGAAAAACAGTTAGATCCCAAATTCTTTTTCCGTGCCAACAGACAATTTATCATTCACATCAATTCCGTAAAACAGATCTTTAATCATTTTAATGGAAAATTAAAGCTGGAACTGAGGAAACAACCTGATATGGAAGTCATTGTAAGCCGGGAAAAAGCTTCCATTTTTAAATCCTGGATGGATTATTAATTCTAAAAAAATACAGAGGAGATTGCTTTTACAAAGAGCAATCTCTTTTTCTTTTTACTTGTGAAATACATTAGTTTATCCTTAATGATTCCACTCTTATTTCCACATGAAAATCTCTTTTTTGTCACAATTATAAAGGAAAATAACGGTTTTCCTTTCATTTTTGCTATCATACGTTTCACCTGCAATTAATGACACTTCACCCAACTTCTGAATGAATATCCCTATAAGATGAAGTTATTTTGCTCCTGTAAAATTTAAAAACCAATGTTATGAATTACAGAAAAGGATATCTGGTACTTTCACTTACAGCTGCAGCGATACTTTATTCGTGTGGCTCCGGTAACGGCCAGGAAAATGCTCAGCAGATGCAGCAGGCATTGCCTACAGATTTTATCCAGGTGAAGTCCGGAGATGCAGACGTGTCTACAGGATATCCCGGAAGCATAGAAGGACAGGATAATGTAGATATTAAAGCACAGGTAACAGGATATCTGGAAGCAGTATATATCAAAGAAGGACAGTATGTAAGCAAAGGACAGACCCTTTTCAGAATAAATCCATCCGTGTATAATGAGCAGGTAAATACCAATGAAGCCGCCTTGAAATCTGCTATTGCAGCACAGGAAACAGCAAGACTTGAAGTGGAAAAACTAAAACCCCTTGTGGAAGGGAAAGTAGTTTCAGATATGCAGCTGAAAACAGCACAGGCAAGTTATAAAGCAGCATCAGCACAGGTAGCACAGGCACAATCATCATTAGGATCATCAAAGATCAATGCCAATTTTACCTACATCAAAGCTCCGGTTAGCGGATATATTGGGCGAATTCCGAATAGGGCAGGAAACCTTATCAGCCCGTCAGATGCCTCTCCGTTGACAACCCTTTCAAGCATCAACAGCGTGAATGTATACTTTTCAATGAATGAAGCGGATTTTATTGCCCACAGCAGAGCATCGGCATCAGGAAATACTGCAGAAAATGTTGAGCTTATTCTGGCAGACGGCTCCACTTATTCTCTTCAAGGGAAACTGGAGAATGCCAGTGGAAACTTTGACAGAAACACCGGAAGTATTCAGATGAAAGCTGTTTTTCAGAATCCTGATAAATTATTAAGAGCAGGAGGAACTGCAAAAGTTATGATTCACAATGCTCTGAATGGAGTGATTAAACTTCCGAAAACATCTGTAAAAGATATTCAGGACAGATTCTTTGTCTATAAACTGAATGGTAAGGATAAAGTAAAAATGACACAGATTACCGTTTCAGGAAGTACTTCTCAGGATTACTTTATCAAAGAAGGAGTGAATGCAGGAGATAAGATTGCCATCAACAGAATTGATGCCCTTACAGACGGAGCACAGGTGGTGGCACACACAGTTCCTTTGAAATAGTTGTATAACCATTCTTAGAAAATTCAAAAATGTTAAAAAAGATAATAGACCGTCCGGTACTGGCGACGGTAATATCCCTGATCATCGTCATTTTAGGGATTATAGGATTAAACCAGTTGGCGGTGACCAGATTCCCGGACATTTCTCCGCCTACGATTACCGTTTCAGGATCGTATCCCGGAGGAAACAGTGAAACCGTGATTCGTTCCGTGGTAACTCCGCTGGAAGAACAGATCAATGGAGTGGAAGATATGGAGTACATGAAGTCTACCGCAAGTAATGACGGTACATTTTCCATCTCCATTATATTCAAACAGGGAGTGAATGCCGATCAGGCTGCTGTGAATGTACAAAACAGAGTGCAGCAGGCCACTCCGATCCTTCCGCAGGAGGTCGTAAGAATGGGATTGACCACTTCAAAGCAGCAGAACAGTATGGTATTGATTTTCAATATTTATACTGAAGATAATAAACAGTACGATGAAACTTTCCTTCAGAACTATGCGAATATCAACCTTATCCCGCAGGTTAAAAGAGTAAAAGGAGTAGGACAGGCCATGGTATTCGGATTGAAAGATTATTCCATGAGAATATGGCTTAACCCTCAGAAAATGTCCTCGTACGGACTTGAACCGGCGGATGTTTCCAGAGCCATTGCAGACCACAGTTTGGAATCTGCTCCGGGTAAACTGGGAGAAGAATCTGATGCTGCTTTAGAATATGTAATCAGATACAAAGGAAAAAAGAACAAGCCTGAACAATATGAAAGTATTATCGTTAAAAATACAGGAAGCCAGGTTATTAGGTTAAAAGATGTAGCCCGTGTAGAATTCGGAGCCATTTCAAATACGGGAGACAACCTTTCCAATGGGAAAAATGCGGTTACTGTAGCCATCATGCAAACCACAGGATCCAATGCCAATCAGATTGAAATTGGGGTAAACAAAGCGCTTGATCAACTATCAAAATCATTCCCTCCTGGTATCAAATACACAAAGGTAATGAGTACCAAAGAAAGATTGGATGAGGCTACAGGACAGGTGAAATCTACTTTGATAGAAGCATTTATTCTGGTATTTATCGTGGTATTTATTTTCTTGCAGGATTTCAGATCAACAATTATTCCGGCAGTAGCAGTTCCGGTAGCGACTATTGGTACCTTCTTCTTCCTTCTGGTTTTAGGATTTACGATCAACGTACTGACCCTTTTTGCCCTTGTACTGGCCATCGGTATTGTAGTAGATGATGCCATTGTAGTGGTGGAAGCCGTTCATAGCAATATGGAAGGAACAGACCTTTCAGGAAGAGAAGCTACCCACAAAGCGATGAGTGAAATTACAGGAGCGGTTATTTCTATTACATTGGTGATGTCGGCAGTATTCATTCCCATCGGGTTTATGTCCGGTTCTGCAGGATTGTTTTATAAGCAGTTTGCCTATACATTAGCCATAGCAATTATTATTTCTGCAGTTAATGCCTTGACTTTAACTCCGGCTTTGTGTGCCGTGTTTTTGAAAAACAATCACTCAGGAGAAGGTAAAAAAACAAAGGGATTCGGGCAAAGATTTGCGGTAGCATTCAATGCTGGATTCAATAATATGACTAACCGTTATGCAAAAGGAGTACGCTTTTTAATAGGAAGAAAATGGATTGCAGGAGGATTAATTGTAGCCGTTATTGGTGTTGCAGGATGGCTGATGTCAAGCACGCCTAAGAGTTTTGTACCAATGGAAGACGACGGATTCTTCATGTACACTTTAAGCATGCCTCCTGGGACAGCATTAACCAAAACGACCGAAGTTTCCAACAAGATCAATGAAATCTTAAAAGGAGTAGAAGCCGTGCAGGAAAATACTTCCATTACCGGATATAACCTGCTTAGTAACAGTGCGGGACCTGCTTATGCAATGGGATTCGTTAAACTGAAACCCAAGAAAGAAAGAGGTGAGATTCAGGATATTCAGGAAGTGGTTGACATGGCGAATGCAAAACTGGGAGTGATCAAAGAAGGAAGTGTAATGACCTTCAGAATGCCTCCGGTAGAAGGATACGGAATGACGAATGATGCCGAAATCGTGCTTCAGGACCGCATGGGAAGAGATCCTCAGGTTCTTAAAGCCAAAGCAGATGAACTGATCGGTCAGCTGATGCAGGTTCCGGAAGTAGCATTTGCCTACACGATGTTCAGAGCAGATTATCCCCAGATGGAGCTTGAAGTGAATGAAGACAAAGCAAAACAACTGGGAGTAAGCATTTCAAATCTGTTGGGAACTGTTCAGACCTATTTCTCAGGAGACCAGTCTCAGAATTTCTCAAGATTCGGGAAGTTCTACAGAGTGAATATTAAAGCAGATGGAGTTTTCAGAATGGACGAGCAGGCGTTCAATGATATTTTCGTAAAGAATGAAAAGGGAGATATGGTTCCGGTGAATACATTGATTACTTTGAAAAAAGTCTACGGTCCGGAATCCGTTCAGCGATACAACCTTTACAATTCATTAAATATCAACGTGTCTCCAAAACCTGGAGTAAGTAACGGAGAATTGATGGGTAAACTGGAACAGACTTTAAGCAAATTACCATCTGATTACAGTTATGAATGGACAGGATTGAGTCTGGAAGAAAAGTCCGCAGGAAATCAAACAATTGCCATCTTCGGGCTGTGTTTACTTTTTGTATATCTGCTACTGGCAGCTCAATATGAAAGTTATATTCTTCCTCTTGCGGTAATGCTTTCTATCCCAACGGGTATTGTAGGAGCATTCTTAGGAATAAAAGCAATCGGACTGGATAATAATATCTATGTGCAGGTAGGATTGATTATGCTTATTGGTTTGCTGGCTAAAAATGCGATTCTTATTGTAGAGTTTGCCATACAAAGAAGAAAAGCAGGTCTTTCGATTCTGGATTCTGCATTGGAAGGAGCAAAGGCGAGATTACGTCCGATCATCATGACTTCATTAGCATTTATTGTAGGGATGATTCCACTGATGATTTCCACAGGAGGAATGGCTTCCGGAAACAAATCCATCAGTACAAGTGCAGCCATGGGAATGCTGAGCGGAGTGGTTTTAGGAGTTTTTGTAATTCCTGTACTATACATGTTCTTTCAGTATCTGGATGAGAAATTCTCTACCAAAAAGAAGTATAATACAATAGAAAATCAATTGACAAATGAGAATATTTAATATAAAGAATTTCCTTATTTCAGGCGCAATGGTATCACTACTGATGTCATGTGCCGTAGGGAAAAAATATACAAGAACAGATCTTCAGCTTCCTGAAACTTACAAAGAACATGTGCAGGTAACGGGAGATACTGTGGTACTGCCGTGGAAGACATTCTTCAAAGACCCAAAATTGATAGGCTTAATAGATAAAGCCCTTTCAAGAAATAATGAAGTAAATGTCGCTTTGAAAAATATAGAACAGCTGGATCTGATTTATAAACAAGCTAAGCTGGGGCTGATGCCAACATTAGATCTTACAGCAGGAGCCAACAGAAGCTGGGCTTCCACCAATACGCTTAACGGCTCTTTGAACGAACAGTTTGTCGGTACAAAATATATGGATGATTTCAGCGCTGCCCTGAGGCTTTCCTGGGAAGTAGACATTTGGGGTAAAGCTAAAATGCAGAAAGAATCTGCAGCAGCAGAATATTTTGGACAAAAAGAAAATTTAAATGCCATCAAAAGCAGAATCGTAGTCCAGGTAGCTCAGGCTTATTATAATCTGATCAGTCTTGATGAACAGCTGAAAATAGCCGAACAGAATATTGAATTGAGTGACAATACACTTAAAATGATGAATCTTCAGTTTAAAGCAGGGCAGATTAATTCATTAGCTGTTCAGCAATCGGAAGCGCAGAAAAAAACAGCCGAATTGCTGATTCCTTTAGCAAAACAGAATATTTCTATCCAGGAAAATGCTTTGAGTATTCTTTGTGGAGAATATCCTACCGGAATAGAAAGAGAAGGAGATCTGAAAACAATGATTCCTGAAAACAAATTGTCAGAAGGATTACCTGCACAATTGCTAAGCCGTAGACCAGATTTAAAAATGGCAGAGTTTAACGTAATTAGCCTCAACTCAAAAACCGGATTGGCAAAAGCCGCAATGTATCCAAGTATCAGCCTGAGCCCGCAGATAGGAGTGAATTCCAATAAATTCAGCTCGTGGTTTGATATTCCCGGATCTATTACCAAAGCAATTGCTGCCAATCTTGCTGCCCCGATTTTTCAGAAAAAACAGTTGAAAACAGCTTATGATACTGCTTTAATTGAACAGGAAAAAGCGGGCATCAACTTTAAACAGTCAGTAATGAATGCGGTGGGAGAAGTTTCCGATGCTATGGCGAAATCTAAAGGTTCTTCAGAAAGATTACACCTTTTAGAACAGAGAACAGCTATTCTTGACAAAGGAATCAATGATGCGCTGAAGCTGTATAAAAGTGGAATGGCAACCTATCTTGAAGTCATTACTGCCCAGAATAATAAACTTCAGAATGATCTGGAAGCCATCAACGTCACCCTTGAAAAATTAAATGCTGAGGTAGATCTTTACAGAGCACTTGGCGGTGGAGTACAATAAAATACAACAGGTAAATAACGAAAAGGAAGCTATATCATATAGTTTCCTTTTTTGCTGTTTATAAAAGACAGATAGAGCTTCATTTTTATAACAGGTACGGAATTTGCAATGAGATGATGAAATTTTATATTCACAAAATCAAGGTGTTATGATTTTTTTTATTCTTTTTTAAAAAAAGTACGCAAGATTTTCAGAAAACAGGATTTATATAGATGAGTACTCGAAAATAATTAATGTTTAACGAAAATGTAATGCAATGAAAAAATTGACAGTACCCCGATTTTTTATAACAGTTTTAATGGTTTTAGTAGGATTTACCCTATACTCATGTAATGATAATGAAGGACCGGATATTCCACCTGTAAAAATAGAAAACTTACCAGGTAACTATAAAGGAAAACTGATTATTGTACAGGGAAATATCAAAAGAGAAGGAGTAAAAGAGTTCAAAGTAAAGAAAGACACCATCTCATTTGCAGAATTTCCAATAAGTGAAATTGTAAAGACTGTGGTGAAAGATCCTGTAAAAGCAGAAAATGCCATAAAAACACTTGGAAAAGTGAAATATGAGGTTAAATATGCTGCAGTAATCAATACTTCGAATAATGTGATAGAGCTTACTTTGACCCCAAAAGCAATGGAACTTCAGATTCCTGTAGACGGTGTGAATAAAAAGACAGTGGTAGAATTTGTTTCTAAGCAGAAAGGATATTATGTAGGGTTGGATCAAACGCTTAGATATGCTCTCACAGCAGAAAAAATTACAGTAGATGGTACATTGATTACTCCTTATGAGGTGATTGATTATAATTTTCCATTCTGTATAAAAAATTAATTAATAGATATTATCATCAATGGATTGCGCCTTATTAAAAAGATGCAATCTATTTTTGCTTGACAGTTTAACATCCCAGTGGATACGGAGGCAGCAGCATTATATGGAAGAAAGTAAAGAACAGATTTTGGTAAAGCACCTTCTGATGAAGGAGGAAGCTGCCTGGAAAGAGCTTTTTGGAGCTTATTCCAGAAATCTGTCCTATGTATGCTCTCGTTATCTGACAGAAAAAGAAGATGTTCATGATGTGCTCCAAAACAGTTTTATTAAAATGTTCCGTTCGATAGAATCTTTTGAGTACAGAGGAAACGGTTCTCTAAAAGCCTGGATGACCCGTATCACAGTCAATGAATCGTTGAAGCATATAAAGCAGAAAGGAAACTTTAAATCTGCTGTAGAAGTAAATGACCTTCCAGATATTTCTAATGAAGAAGAACCGGATTTTGAAGAGATTCCCCGTGAAGATATTATGATGATGATCAGAGCACTTCCTGATGGCTACAGAGCTGTTTTTAATCTGTATGTGTTTGAGAAAAAAAGCCATAAAGAAATTGCCGTACTGCTGGGGATTGCAGAAAACTCTTCTGCATCTCAGTTTCACAGGGCAAAAGGAATGCTTGCTCAGAAAGTAAAAGAATTTAAAATGTCAAGAAAAGCACAATATGAATAACGAATGGCTAAATAATCTGCGAAGCAGAATGGATGACCATGAAGAGGACGTTCCGGAAGGGTTGTGGGATGACATTAAAGATGAATTATTTTCCGGAGAAGAAAATAACAGTATTCCCGGATTTATTCCTGAGGTTCATGAAGAGGGAGCAAAGAAAGAAATGAGAACAAATGCAGGAAACAGATCCATATTTTATCGCGTTGGAGGGATTGCAGCGGCCATTGCATTATTGTTTTTGCTGACCAAAATACTACCCCAGAATGATACCGGAAAAACTCTGTCTCAGAAACCGGCAGATGTGAAAGGAGAAAAGGGAAAAAGTTATGTAAAAACTACAGAAAATGAGAATATTTCAGGCAGTGAAATAAAATCAAAAATAGATGATTTTTTAGCTGAAAATATATTGAACACCAGTGCTTCGGAGAAAACGTTGACACAAAGATATGCTGATAATGGAGCAGAAAATCAGGCTGGAAGCAATCAGAAGATCCAGGATGTCTTCAAGCTTCCGACAGCATCGGAGTCTTTTGAGCAGGAAAGTAAGATCGCCCAGAAAACATCAGTTATTGATGATACCGTGAAAGAAACTATAAAAGAAAAGGTTTCTGATGAGGTTCTCTTTAATCAGGAAAAAGTAAAGGAAGCCTATGCAGAAAATACACAGCGTAAAGCCACAAAATCCAGGGATAAAAAGTCCTGGATGTTAGGTATGCTTACAGGAAATATGGGTTCCAATTCTGCAGAACAGCAGTTTCCCGGCTATGCTTCAATCACTGGAAAAGCAATGAATGTTGATCAGGTATGGGCTACTTCTGAATATCATGATGATCCTTTGACGGCCATATTACTGGCCAATCAAAGTCAGCCGGTAGAAGCGAGAATCAGACATAAAGTACCGGTGACGTTCGGACTTTCTGTTTACTATAATTGGGGAAAAAGATGGGGAATAGGAACAGGGCTGAATTATACCAAGCTGTCTTCAGAACTGCATTCGGGAAGTGACAATAATTATATTAAAGGAGATCAGACAGTTCATTATATAGGAATTCCTGTTCAGGTTAATTATAACGTCATTCAAAAAGGGAAATTCACAGGATATATTACAGCTGGAGCGCTGGTAGAAAAACCAATAGCAGGTAATATTACAACAACTTATGTTGTCGATGATCAAATTAAGGAGTCCTCAAAAGAACGTGTGGAGCCCAAACCTTTGCAATTTTCTGTCAATACAGCTGTAGGATTTCAGTTAAAACTTATTGATAAAGTCGGAATTTATGCAGAACCGGGAATAGGGTACCATTTTAAAGAAGAAAATGCTCCCAATACCATTTACAAAGAAAAACCTCTTCAATTTAATATGAAATTCGGAATCAGAGTGCTGC
This sequence comes from Chryseobacterium indologenes, assembly GCF_002025665.1. GTDB lineage: Bacteria > Bacteroidota > Bacteroidia > Flavobacteriales > Weeksellaceae > Chryseobacterium > Chryseobacterium metallicongregator. The sequence goes on from NZ_CP018786.1 coordinate 5,254,556, forward strand.
TGGATTAAGGCACACCATTTTTACAACACCAAACTTAATAATCTATATATATGAAAACAAAACTAATTTTTTTAGTGGCTGTACTATTCAGCATTCTGAATATTAAAGCACAATGTACACCCACAATTACCAGTGCAAGACTTGGACAAAAGTATCCGGGAACGATTTTATTCTGTAGTACTGAAGATGAGGTTCTTTCCACGACACAGATGTATACAACGTATCAGTGGTACAAACAGGAATGGACATGGCAGACACCTAATAATAACCCATGGGTAGCTATTCCGGGAGCAACATCTCAACAGTTAACTATTAGTGGGAACGATCAGTTGAATTATTTTAAAGTAGTGGTTTCTGAGGGCGACTGTACAGCAGAAAGTCCTACGGCATTTGCAGATGGTTTTGTATATGGTCTGCCGGCTATGATGACCACTTATACGCCTGGAACATATCAGGAAAATGCGGGAACAGTGAATGTCTGCAACGGAGCTTCTGTACAGTTTGATAATATTTTTCCTGTTGTATATGGTAAACATACCTGGTTCAGATGTGTGCCGAGCAGTAATCCGCCGGTAGTGGGGGATCCTTGCATTATCCCGGGAGTAGTAGGAGATACTTATGTGGCAACCAGCTCAGGCAAATACGGATTTTATGCCTGTACGGAATATTGTCCGGATCAGTGTGAGATGTTAGACCCGTTTGCATTTGTAGAACTGAATTTCGGAGATTGGGAATTCTGCAGCAATTTGGGAACAGGAGAGACAAAAATAAAAGATAATAATCTGAAAATTTATCCTAATCCTACGGCGCAGCATCTTTACATTGGGAAAGAATCGGATAAAGTCTATAAGGAAGTTATCATCATTGATATGTCTGGAAAACTTGTCCTGAAGAAAGCGGATCACAGATATAACCAGGCGATTGATGTAAGTGGTCTGGTACCAGGAAATTATATCATTGTTTCTAAAAGCACAGATGGAACAGAATATAAAAATAGATTTATAAAGAAATAATAGGATTATACAATCTGAAGAGGTTAAAAATTGATTGTGGGAAGGAAGAATGGATATCAGAGGAGGGATGTTCCTTGTATTGAAGAAGAACTGAAGTGATTTATTTTAATACTTTACGCTCATAGATACATTTCATCCTTGTTAATCTAATGACGGTCATAATTACCCCCAAAAGGAGCTTTCTCTTTCTGGCATCCGGCTTCCTGACTCACACTTATTTTTTTCAGTATTCAGACCAATAATCTTTTTCGTTAGTTTTTAATAATGGTTGAGTCGGTACAATTTTTTTTGTACCGGTTTTTTTTATTCTATGATGAGATAAATTCCTTTGTTGCAAGCTTTCCCTGAGGAATTTTCTTTTCAGGGATACATTGTGTTTCTTATAAATAATATAAACTTGCAGAAAATTTTATAAAAATTATTTCATAAAAAAAGATATAAATCATAAATGTTGTAACTTTGTTTGGTTGAAACCTTATAACAAACATATCGGCCACATTCTTATCCTGTGTCTGGTGCTTTTCTTAGTACCGAACTTAGGCTTTGCGTGCACAAAGAAAGATATCAAAAAGGATCAAACCTTAGGTTATAAGTGTCAGACCAGCAGCTTATCAGATAAATTCTGCTGTAAACCCGGTTTTTGTAAAAAAGATAAAAACCATAATGACTGCAATGGCAAATGCAAACATAATTCCTGCCGATGCGGAACTGTGATCTCATTAACAGGACTTCCTGTTATGGCCGATCTGAAAATCAAAAATCATTTCAGAGAAGAAATGAAACTTAAATTTAGTTTTACTCAAACCTATTATTCTTCAGGGTTTTCTTCTATCTGGCAACCTCCCAAAATAGGATAATTACCTGGCCGTACAGCCAGAAATAGGTCTTGTCGAAAGCAAACTTTTGTTTTCGGACAATCTGTTGTATTCCAATTATCAATTTTTAAAAATCAAAAAATGAAATCATTATCAAAAATATTGATGGTAATCACTGCATTACTATCATACACCATAGGCTTTGCACAGATAAAAAATGCAAAGACAGAGACGGTAAAAATATACGGCAACTGCGATATGTGTAAAACCAATATCGAAAAAGCCGGGAATCTAAAAAATATTTCATCTGTAGAATGGAATGAAGATACAAAAATGGCTACCCTGAATTATGATGCCCAAAAAACAAATCAGGAAGAAATACTAAAGCGAATTGCATTAGCTGGTTATGACAGTGAAAAATTCTTAGCTCCGGACGATGCTTACAGTAAGCTACCAGGCTGCTGCCAATACAAAAGAGAGCTAAAACCTGCCAGCATGAATAAAGATCAGGGAATGAATATGAATAATGAACACGCCAATCATGATCACAGCAAAATGATTCAGGCCAACACTTCTGAAAATAAAAACGAATCTCAGCTTAAAGCAGTTTTTGACAATTATTTTTCTTTAAAAGATGCACTGGTAAATACTGATGCAGGAACCTCATCTGCTAAAGCTTCCTCTCTGGTAAAGTCCATTCAGAATGTTGAAATGGGAAAACTTTCCAATGAAGAACATACCGTTTGGATGAAAGTTTTAAAAGAACTGACAGCACAGGCAGAAAAGATAGCAACTACTAAAGACATTGAAAAACAAAGAGGCACTTTTGCACTTCTGTCCGAAAATATGTATGCCCTTACCAAAATTTCAAAACAGAGCGAAACGGTGTATTACCAGCATTGCCCAATGTTTAATAATGGAAAAGGAGCAAACTGGCTTAGCAAAGAAGAAGCTATCAAAAATCCGTTTTACGGGTCCAAAATGCTTACCTGTGGCAGTGTTCAGGAAACGATTAACAATAAATAATAAAATTTTTAATAAGTAAGTATCAAAACAATGAAACATATAATAGTATCAATCATCATATTAACAGCCGTAATTTCCTGCAAAAGATCTCCAAATAAAAACACTGAGCTAAAAACACAGGACAGCGCATCCGTATCTGAAACAAAGACATCATCATTACAGGATTCAGTTGTTTCTGCTAAACCGGTAAGTGCTCAGTCTCAGAAAACTGAACCGGTTAAAACAGAGACTCAAACCCAAAACTTTAGCATTGAACCTATTGTTAAAGATTATTTAGCCCTTAAAAATGCACTTGTTGCAGACAATGACAAAGGAGCTGCCAATGCAGGAAAAAAATTGCTGGCGACTATCAAGAATGTGGATGTGAAAAGTATTCCTTCCGGGAAGCAGAAAGAATATCAGGAAATAGCAGACAACGCAAAGGAAAACGCTGAACATATCGGTGATAATGCCGGAAAAATTGATCATCAGCGTGAGCATCTGGCTTCATTAAGTAAGGATGTTTCGGATCTTATTGCCTTATTTGGCAGTTCACAAAAACTGTATCAGGATTATTGCCCAATGTATAATGACGGGAAAGGAGCGGTATGGATCAGTGAAACCAAAGCCATCAAAAATCCTTATTATGGAAATCAGATGTTGAGCTGTGGTTCTGTGAAAAAAGAGTTCTGAGAATGAAACAAATACTGAAAAGAGTTTTGGTATTTGTTCTGTCTCTTTTTATTGCAATACAACTGTATCAGCCCGCCTTTAATATGGATAAAGGAAAGGCTGTTACAAAAGATTTTACAAGAGTATATAAAATGCCGGCTGAAGTACAAACGTTGTTTCGGAATTCCTGTTATGACTGTCATAGTAATAACACCGATTATGTCTGGTACGATTATATACAGCCTGCAAGATTACTTGTAGAAAACCATATTAAAGAGGCGAAAAATGACCTGAATTTCAGTGAATGGGAAACCTATTCCAACCGGAAGCAGGAAAGATTGTTGAATTCAATAAAAGAACAGATTATAAACAGACAAATGCCATTGTCGTCTTACACTCTAATGCACAGAAAAGCAAAACTGAGTGATAACGAAATTAAAATAATGACCGAATGGTTAAAAGAGCAGAGCAAAGTTTATGAATAAAAATAATACAATGAATATACCTCAGAATATCACCATAAGATTACTTCAGGCGGTTTTGATTTTCTTTTGCTGGCAAGGGATTTTAGCACAGAAAGTAGTACGATATGAGTTGTATGTAAAAGATACACTGGTCAGCTACGCCGGAAAAGAAAAAAGAGCCATCGCTGTTAACGGACAGATACCAATGCCTACGCTTACCTTTACAGAAGGAGATACCGCAGAAGTTGTAGTCCACAATCAGCTGAAAGAAAGTACATCACTGCATTGGCATGGAGTATTTTTACCCAATAAAGAAGATGGAGTGCCTTGGCTGACGCAAAAACCTATAAAGCCAGGAGCTACTTATACCTATCGTTTCCCGATTATTCAACACGGAACACACTGGTATCATTCCCATTCCGGGCTTCAGGAGCAGATTGGAATGTATGGAAGCTTCATCATGAAAAAAAGAGAAGATGACAAGACCTTCAGAAAAGGGATTGATGATCTGCCGACCGTTCCTATTATTCTAAGCGAATGGACGAACCTGAATCCGGATAATATCAACAGAATGCTGCATAACGCAAATGACTGGGCGGCCATTAAAAAAAACGCTACACAGTCTTACGTGGAAGCCATTAAGGAAGGTCACTTTAAAACAAAATTGACTAATGAATGGAAACGCATGCTGGCCATGGATGTAAGTGATGTGTATTATGATAAAGTGTTAATCAATGGAAATAACAGTACAGATTTAAAAACTGTACACGGCAAAAAACTAAAAGCAGGAGATAAAGTACGTTTAAGAATCTCAAACGGAGGAGCCTCTTCCTATTTTTGGTTACGTTATGCAGGAGGTAAAATTACCGTTGTGGCCAATGATGGTAACGATGTGGAACCGGTAGAAGTAGACAGACTGATTATTGCTGTTTCTGAAACCTATGATGTCGTAGTAACTATTCCTCAGGATGGTGTTGCCTATGAATTTTTAGCCACTACAGAAGACAGAACCCAATCTGCAAGTTACTTCGTTGGTAATGGAATCAAACAACTCATTTCTCCTCTTCCCAAACTTAAATACTTTGAAGCAATGAAAATGATGAATGACATGATGAAAATGAATGGAGACCTGAATGATATGGGTATGAAAATGAGCCTTAATCAAATGGATATGAATGTGGTGATGTACCCTGAGATCACAGGTGAAGGGAAGAAGAAACAGGATCACAGCCAGCACAATATGAGTGCAGATAAAGGAATGGATAAGGAAATGAATATGGATAGCAACAGGTATAATGCCAATGCTTTAGGTAGTATTAAAACCCTAAATTATGCCATGCTGCAATCTCCTTATAACACAGAACTTCCTAAAGATGCTCCCGTAAAGGAATTAAAATTTACCCTCACCGGAAACATGAACCGCTATGTGTGGAGTATGGATAATAAAATCTTATCTGAAACCGATAAAATTCCTGTAAAAAAAGGAGAGATATTACGGATCACTATCTATAATAATTCCATGATGAGGCATCCGATGCATTTACATGGTTTTGACTTCAGGGTAATTAATGGCAAAGGAGAAAAGTCTCCTCTGAAAAATGTACTGGACGTTATGCCAATGGAAACCGATACAATTGAATTTCAGGCTAATGAAGAAGGAGACTGGTTCTTCCACTGCCATATCCTTTATCATATGATGGCAGGAATGAACAGGGTTTTTGCGGTAGATGATTATAAAAATCCTTATTTACCAGACAAAAAAGAAGCCTATAACATGCTTCAGAGAGAAAGCAATATGCCTCATTTTATGATTCAGAATGACTTTGCAACCAATGGAAATGACGGGGATGCAATGCTTCAGACCGCAAGATGGAACCTCTCTACAGAATGGCGTTTAGGTTATAATGATATGCACGGATATGAAGTGGAAACGCATTTGGGAAGATACATCGGGAAGATGCAGTGGTTTATGCCATTTGTAGGATTCGACTTCCGTTATAGAAAAATGGGAATTGATGAACAGGAGAAAAATATCTTTGGACAAAAGAACGAAAAAGATACCCGAAGAGCGGTCAGCTTAGGTTTTGTGTATACTCTTCCGATGCTTGTGAACTTTCAGGCAGAAGTATATCATGACGGTATTGTTCGTTTACAGTTGATGAGGGAAGACATTCCAATCTCAAAACGTTTGAGAGGAGGTTTTATGGTCAATACCGACAAAGAATACATGACCGAATTGAAGTATATTCTTAATAAAAATGTAAGTATTCGTACCCACTATGACAGTGATATGGGATGGGGAGCAGGAATTTCTTTAGCTTATTAAATGATAGAGGAAAAGAAAGATTAATAATTACTCAATTACAAGAATCAGCTATTTAATAGCTGATTCTTTCTTTTAGATCTATAGGACGAATATGCTTTAGCGGAATGTTTTGCTTTCCACATGACTTTTTTCATGCAGACAAAAATAAATTATAGAATGCTTTTATATTTATATCTGAATGTAAGCCTGTTACAATTTTAAAAAGGATTTATAAGTAAAATGATATTAATTATAATTAGAACAATTAAAAATAAAATCCTTTTTCCTTTGGGAGTTTACAAGTGAACCTTTAATTTTGCTATTTATAATAATTATAAATAATGAAATTGTATCAGCGTATTTTTATCTTTCTCATTTTTACCCTTACAATTTCCCTCATTAAAGCACAGGATGCTGATTTTACAGTTCAGGGAGCTGTACAGAATCACGCAATGCAGGGATTAAATGGAGTAAACATTTTTGTTGAAAACACAAAAATAAATACAAAAACCGATCAAGACGGAAATTTCAAGTTGAGTTACAAAAAAGGAGAAGCTACATTGGTCTTCAGCCTGGATGGCTACAAAAAACTCAAAAAGAAAATAAACTTCGGTAGCAAAGTATCTCCGGTAATTATTCAGTTAGCTGATGATCATGCGGCTGTGCAAGAAGTTGTAGTACACGGCAAAGGTAAAGTAAAAGCACTGCAAGACGGTGCTTTTACGGTTAATGCTATAGATGTTGCCAAATTGGCCAATACCACGGCAGATCTTAACCAGGTTCTGAACAGAACAACAGGGATTAAAGTTCGCCAACAGGGTGGTATAGGTTCCGATTATAACTTCTCTATCAATGGAATGTCTGGTAAAGCTGTGAAATTTTTTATCGATGGTGTTCCTTTGGAAATGCTTGGAAAAGGAGTGGATCTGAGTACGTTACCTGTAAATATGGCTGATCGTGTAGAGATCTATAAAGGCGTAGTTCCTATCCATTTAAGTACAGATGCTATGGGTGGAGCGGTCAATATCATTACGCCGTCAAGCAGCAAAAATTACCTGGATGCAAGTATAAGTCTTGGTTCTTTTAATACACAGCGTATCAATCTGAATGGACAGTTTAAAGATGACAAAACCGGAATTATCATGCGTATCAACAGTTTTTATAACCATTCGGATAACAACTATCTGATGAAAGATATGAAAATCTGGAATGCTGCTAAAAACGAATATGAGTTAAAAGACCTGAAACGTTTTAATGACAGATATCAATCTGTTTTTGGGATGGCTGAAGTAGGGTTGGAAAACAAAAGCTGGGCAGATTCTTTCTTTGTAGGAATGTCACAATCCGTTTTTGATAAACAGATTCAGACCGGTTCCAATCAGGAAGTAGTATATGGTGGGGTAAAGCAAAACGGACAGGCTCATAATTACTTTATGAAGTATAAAAAAACAGGTCTGTTCAATGATCATCTGGATGTGAATGTGTATGCCGGTTTCTCAAAAAGTGTTCAGAAAGCAACAGATACGCTTATGCGTAAATACAGCTGGGATAACACTTTTGAACCTTCAGCTACAAGTGAAAAAGGAGGAAGAACGATCATCATGCAGCATGAAGACCGTCTTTACTCACAGGTAGGAGCTACTTACAAAGTAGTTGAGCATCACAAGCTCATTTTCAATTATGTACTAGACTATCTTAAGAATACCACATTCAATCAACTTGAAGAGGAAAAAAAGAATGTACCTCCGGCAAAGATGACCAAACAGATCTTGTCTATGGCTTATCAACAGGAGTTTTTCAATAAGCATTGGACTAATATTTTCTTTGCTAAATACTATCAGGTAGGACTTCAGAAAATGATTTTCGATCCGGTAACCAGAACAGATAATCCGGCAAAAGACAATTTTAGCAGCTGGGGCTATGGTTTTGCTACCACTGTGAAAATTACAAAAGGATTAGGAATAAAAGGATCTTTTGAACGTTCTTATCGTTTGGTAGAACCACAGGAAATTTTCGGAGACGGGGTTGCTGTAACCAGTAATATGGATCTGAAGCCTGAAACCAGTAATAATGTAAACGTGGGTTTGTACTATGGCCACCATTGGGGGCAGCATGCGTTTCGTATAGAAGGGGCAGGGTATATTCGGGATACAAAGGATTTTATTTATACCGTTCCCAATTTATATAACAGTACTTTCAAATATGAAAACCTGTCTAATATCTTTACACGAGGGCTTGAAGGAGAGATCAGTTACCAATATAAAAGACTCCTGAACGTGTTAATGAATGTGAGTTACAACAAAGCTTATGACAATACAAAATTTGCCAACAATAGTGAAGATGTCGTTTCGGCTACTTATAAAAAAGATGTTCCCAACCAGCCCTGGTTATTTGGAAATGTAAATGTAAGCGTGGGTAAAGACGACTGGTTTCAGAAAGACAGCAGGATAGAGCTTTACTACGGACTGCAGATGACAGAATGGTTCTACAAAAACTGGAAATCTTATGGAAATCCACGCAACATTCCGATTATTCCAAGACAAACGCTTCATAACATAGGGATAAGCTATTCCATGAAGAACGGGAGGTATAATCTGGCGTTCGATGTAAGCAACGTTGGGGATGCACTGGCATATGACAACTTCAAACTTCAGAAGCAGGGACGTGCTTTCTATTTAAAATTCAGATACCTACTTAAGTAAAAGATCATGACAAAATATTTCAAAAACAGTATACTTTTAATGCTTGCATGTTTAACCATTTTTAGCTGCGAACGCGAACCTGGTTTCGGTGACTCTGAAAGTGGCGAAAAAGACTATAAATATTTTTTACTTTCCGCTCTCGGAAGCTGGCCCAATACTGTACATTACATGACAGCTACCAATGACCTGACAAAAGGTGAAATGGATATTACCAAAGAAGGAGATGAAATTAACTCCAAAGGAACTTACTCCTATATTGTAAAAAATGGCTTTATCTACAACTATAAAACCGATCAGGGGATCTTCAAAAAATTTAAATATACACAGGATAGGCTGACAACTGTAAAAGAAGTGCCTTATACCTATATCAGTGACATTACCAGCTATGTTTGGATAGATAATAATACTTTGGTTATTGTTGGAGATACAGGAGATGGTCAGCATATACGATATACCGTTTTCAATGCTGCTGACCTTAGTATTATCCGTCAGGGTGAGATTGAAGGATTTCAGCCTTTCCCAAATGCTTATAACTTTTATTCACTGGGCGCTATGACCTATATGGATGGACAGATCTATTTGCAATACAGCTTCCGCGATGGCAAATGGCTCACTCCTGAATATTACAATTTTGCTGTAATAGATTATAACACCTTCAAAGTAAAAAATTCCATAACGGATAACCGAAGTTCTGGAGTAGCCAATGGTTCTCCTTATTTCAAAACAACTTTTACAAAAGATAAGGAAGCTTTTTATTATACATGTTTTCCTCGTGCAGGAGCTGGGACAAGTGATATTTTCCTTTTCAGGGCTCTCAAAGGCGCAACTTCGCCGGATGCAGGATATCAGATTAATCTTACCAATCTTGTAGGGAACAAGCCCCTGGAAACAGTTATCGATTACATTGGGAACAATAAAATGGTAGTGCTGTATCGTGATCCTGCATTAGGAGGCAGCTACAATGGTCGGTATGCTATTATAGATATCGAAACGAAGCAGTTGGTAAGGGTTCTGGACGAATTGCCGGGAGACGAACCTTACGAACAAGGGATGTTTGTTCAGAATAACAAATTATACATCGCTGTAAATGCCAGTAAAGGAGGAAACTATGTCTGGATTTATGATCAGCAAACGGATAAAATAACTAAAGGAATGAAGCTTCCCAACAGTATTTCCGGATTTGCCCGTTTCGATAAATTATATGACTGATTATAGCATATAAATTTCGTAGAAAATATAGAATATTGATTTGATTAAAAGCCGGTTCTCAAAATTTTTGAGAACCGGCTTTTTGTTAAATGATTACCGATTATTCTAAGCCGTCTAAGAGGTTTTATTTCTTTTAAAGCTTATAATTGAATGACAGCGTTACCACCCGGCTGTCCAGATTGTATTTTTGTCGGATGGTAGAGCTGAAGTTATTTCCTGTTACACGGTAATTATTGGTCTTTAATAAATCCGTTACTGCAAGTTTTACGGTTGCTTTATCCTTTAATAATGTTTTAGAAACCCCTAGTGTCAGGTCAAAATAAGCATCACGGATAAACAGGCCAATATTAGATTTTGAAAAATACTGTCCATTAGCCTCTGCTTTCAATCCTTTTGCAATGCTGAAGCTATTTTGTGCGTTCAACGTAAATGCCAGTTGTGAACTGTTGACAGAGTAATTCTGATAATTACCCTTATATTCACTATTGAATACATTCAGCATAGAAGTAAGCGACCACCATTTAAAAAGCTTTGTAGTGGCTGTAATATTGGCACCATACACATAAGACTTGTTTAGATTGTCCTGTGTTTTTACAAGGATTCCTGTGTCTGGCTGATAATTGTATACTTCCGTCATGACATCATTTGTAACACTAAAATAAGCTGATGCAATAATGTATTTGCCCCAGGTATATCCCAATTCTGTTGCGTGGGTAAATTCCGGATTCAGATTCGGGTTTCCTTGCCAGTAGTTGAAAGGATCATCATAAAAACGAAACGGATTCAAATCGAAGTGGCTTGGTCTGTTGATTCTTTTACTGTATGAGGCATAAAATCCATGTTGATCATTCATCTGGTATTTGATGGATGCGCTTGGGAAAAGGTTGGTATAATCTCTTTTTCGTTGTTCCTGGGAAGTTTTCTGGTTGATATCTGTATGGGTTATTTCTGTTCTCAACCCCAGCTGAAATGTCCATTTCGTCAGATTAAGTTTGTAGTTGGCATACAATGCATGTATCTGCTCTTTGTATGCATATTCATTACTTGCTTTATCATCATTAATCCATTCATTATCCTGTTGTATAAAATACTCCGAAGGATTATTATTAGACTTTATAGTTGACTTTAATCCTGTTTCCAGATTATGCATTTCGCTGAAAGGCAACGTAAAATCTACCTTAGCATTGAAAACTTTCAGGCGGGAAGCAATGTTGCCTCTTCTGTTGTTGAATTTCTCTGTTCCCAGATTCACCAATACATCTGAAATCTGATTCTGACGGGAAGAAAAACGTGAAGTTTCGTATTCAAGATCCACATCTACCTTATAATCCTTGTCATTGAAGATATGCGTACCTTTTAAATTATAGGTATAATCGTACCAGTTTTCCTTGCTTTTATTATCTGAAAGTATATGAGCAAACAGGTTATCTGTTGGCTGAAATATTCTGTTTTCTCCCTTCGAAAAATCTTCATATCGTCCTATCTTAGCATCAAATAAAGCCCCAATAGTTGTTTTGTCACTAAAAGCATAATCAGCACCAAACTTAAAGTTATTAGAAGTTAAAGGCTCATTGGTCATGGAGTTCTGATCTGTTCTCCGGGTCATTTGCTGAGGTTGTTTTTCATCGAAGAAAATCTGACTAAAGTCCCGTTTTTCTTCTTCCCCACGAAAAGTATAGCTGTAATCTCCGTGCAGAGAGAGTTTATTGTGAGTATAGTTCAGACTTAATCCGGTATTTATCCTGTTTTTACGGCCTCTTCCTCCGTTCAGATAATAGTTGCCGCTCAGTCCTTCTGATGAGCTTTTTTTCAGTACAATATTAATGATGCCGGCATTTCCCGCAGCATCATATTTAGAGGAAGGATTGGCAATTATTTCAATATTTTTTACCAGTGTGGAATTGGTAGAACGCAACAGGTTAGCAAGTTCCTTTGCAGAGAGCGAGCTCAGCTTACCATTAATCATTACACTTACTCCTTTTTTGCCCCGTAATGACAGTTCACCTTCTTGCGAAACTACCACACCAGGGGTTTTTCCAAGCAACTCCAAAACTGTTGTACCATCAGACAATACACTATTCTCTACATTAAAAATCATTTTATCAGCTTTTTGCTGAAAAACGGCTTTACTTCCTTTTACTACAATGCCACTAATCTCTGAGATTTTATCTGTCTGTAAAGAATCGTTTTGACTTTCTGTCTGTCCGTAAGCATTCAGGCTCGCCATTAAAGGGAGCCATATATAGTGTTTCTTCATGATAATAGATTTAGGTTGTTGGTTTTTTTTTATTTTTTCTTCCCCACCAGATCATAAATCCGGTTATGGGCAATGAGGCACAGAATAAACTCATGATAAAGGCCAGAATTTTTCCGGGCATTCCGAAAAAAGCTCCTACATGAAGATCATACGTAGCATCTGTAGCTCTTTCAGCCATAGGTTTGTCTTCGTGGGGATGGTTAAATAAAAGCTTCCCGGAATGCTCATCGAAAATCATCATCGAAGACTCGGCATAAGTAAACTCTCTATCCTTGATCCAGATACTTAAATTATCGTGTTTGTGATCTGCTTCAGCATGGTCTTCCAGATCAATTCCAAAAGAATAAGCTTGAGGATAATGAGTTTTTACCTGTTCTATAATACGGTCTATAGTTGTTGCAGTCTCCACAGATTCCGGAGCGGTTGTTTTATATTGACTGTAATCTGGGGTAGCAGTGGAAAAGCCATTCAGTAATGCATATACCCAAACTTGCGTAATACGAAATGAATACATAATGCCCGTGATAGCTACAACAATCGCAAGAAAAGAGGCATAAAACCCAAGGATATTGTGTACATCGTAATTTTTACGTCGCCAGCCTTTTACCTTCTCCCAACGGAACCATAAACGCTGTTGACGCATTTTTTTATTCTTCGGCCACCATAGGATAATTCCCGTAATCAGCATTATGACAAAGATGATAGTAGATATTCCCACGATAGTACCGCCAATTTTATTGCTTAGCAGCAATGAGCGGTGCAGAGTCATGCATATGAAGAAAGGATTATTTTTTACATCATATATGGCGAGCACCTTTCCTGTGTATTGATTTACATAAACGTTTTTATAAACAATAAAGGTATTAAAGTGATTCCAACCTTCTTCATTGACTTTAATCAGTCCGAACTGATAAGAACGGGCAGGATCTATAGGAATGGTGACTTCATCTGTTTTTACGATTTCATTTTTCAGCTGGGCATTCACAATATCTTTTAACTCGCGTATAGGAATTGGCTTCTTATGCTGAATATCTTTTTCTCCATGAAAGGTCGTTTTCTTGCGCAAGGCAGCGGTAATATCTTCATTGAAAACAAAAAATGCACCTGACAGCGAAACTATTAGTACAATGATACCTGATAATAATCCGAGCCATAAATGAGCTTTCAGAATATATTTTTTGAAGGTTCCTTTGGTTTTTTTATGACCGATCTGCTGCATTTTATGTCTATTTAGTCTTATTAAAAATAAATAAGCCACAAATATAACTTTATTTATATTAATTCTAAACAGAGAGATAACTTTATTTCTCCCTTAAAACCTGATTTTTATTAGGATGTATGCTATCTGAACAACATAGACATCCTAATAGCTTTGAAGAAGATACCTCAATGCTCTTTTATTAATATGTTTTTAAATATGCTTATTCTTATAGAAAATAATTCTTGTAACTTTCAGATTTTCAAAATATTATATTGTTTATTTTTACTTCAAAAACACACCATGCTGATCAAAATTTATGGAAGTGCCATTCATGGAGTGGCTGCACAGACCATTACTATTGAAGTGAATGTAGATACCGGAGGAGTAGGATATCATCTCGTAGGGCTTCCTGATAACGCTATTAAGGAAAGCAGTTATAGAATTTCTGCAGCCCTGAAAAATGTAGGATTTAAAATTCCTGGAAAGAAAATTACCATTAATATGGCTCCTGCAGACCTTAGAAAAGAAGGCTCTGCCTACGATCTCAGTATTGCTATTGGTATTTTAACTGCTTCAGATCAAATACTCGCTGAGAATGTTAAAGACTATATTATTATGGGAGAGCTTTCACTGGACGGAAGTTTACAACCTATTAAAGGTGTTTTACCCATTGCGATCCAATCCAGAGAAGAAGGCTTTAAAGGAATCATCCTGCCCAAACAAAATGCAAGGGAAGCAGCTATTGTCAATGAACTTGAAGTGTACGGAGTTGAAAATATCAGAGAGGTTATTGATTTTTTTAACGAAGGAAAGCCTCTTGAGAAAATGATTTTGGATACCAGAAAAGAATTTCATGAAAGGATTAATGATTTTCCTTTCGACTTCTCCGAAGTTAAAGGTCAGGAAACAGCCAAAAGAGCAATGGAAGTGGCTGCAGCTGGTGGACACAATATTATTCTGATCGGTCCACCCGGAAGCGGAAAGACAATGCTGGCCAAAAGAGTTCCCAGTATTTTGCCTCCATTGACATTGAAAGAAGCTTTGGAAACAACAAAAATTCATTCTGTAGCCGGGAAAATAGGAACAGAAACATCATTGATGACAGTTCGTCCTTTCAGATCTCCACATCATACCATATCGGATGTTGCACTGGTGGGAGGAGGAAGTTATCCGCAACCAGGAGAAATCTCTCTTGCTCATAACGGGGTTTTGTTTCTGGACGAGATGCCCGAATTTAAGAGAACAGTGCTGGAAGTCATGAGACAGCCTTTGGAAGATCGGGAAGTAACGATTTCAAGAGCCAGATTTACGGTAAACTATCCCGCAAGTTTTATGTTGGTAGCTTCTATGAATCCCAGTCCAAGCGGATTCTTTCCCGATGATCCTAATAATACCTCATCTGTTTATGAAATGCAGCGGTATATGAACAAACTTTCAGGGCCGCTTTTAGATAGAATAGACATCCATATCGAAGTTCAGAAAGTAGAATTTGAGCAACTTTCCGAGAAAAGAAAAGGAGAGAAGAGCAAAGATATCAGAGAGCGGGTTTTGAAAGCAAGGGATATTCAGAATAAAAGATATCAAAGCCTCAATATCAGCAGTAATGCCCAAATAGGACCTAAGGAAATTGAAGCCTATTGTGAACTGGATGAAACCTCTTTCAGCCTCATCAAATTAGCGATGGAGAAACTCAATCTTTCAGCAAGAGCTTATGACAGGATCCTTAAAGTAGCCCGAACAATAGCAGACCTTGAAGAATCCGAAAATATTCTGTCCCATCATATTTCCGAAGCCATACAATACAGAAGTTTGGATCGTGAATTCTGGAACGCTTGATTTTTGTTCTATTTAATTGATTTAAAACTAAATACTCAGTTTTATTTTCATAAGTTTAATTCTTATATGTGAAGTTAACATAGTAATTATGTAACGCATAAGTTAAAATATTATGTTAAGTTTGATTACCAAATTATTTAAAATATTATATTATGGAAATCAAATTCATAAATACTACGTAGGAAGTGTATCCCACTTATAAAGGATAGATGAAACAAACTCTTCCTTCTTTTTCGAATAGATACATAACGTTTGAATACGGCCTGCCGTCCCTCTCATAGAGAGGTAGGTTTATACCCTATATCATTCAGTTTTGATAAACTAACAAGAAACACATTTAGTAAATAAACGGTGGTTATCCCTCATGTCTTTATTTTTTTAGATGTTTTCTATAATTGAAATCCCACTTTACAAATTTTTAACCCAAACCAAATCAAATTATTATGGCAAACACCATTCCCTCATTAGAAAGTCTGTCATCAGGTTCAACAGTATTATTGTCCTCTGAAGACAGAGAAAAATTACTCAACAGGTTCAATAAAACCGGTTGGGATTATCATCATGAAGATACTTTGGAATCTCTTTTCCGGAAACAGGCTATCTTCCATCCTGATAAGACTGCCGTGGTTTACCAGGATCAAGAGATTACTTACGGAGAGTTGGATCATAGAAGCAATCAGCTCGCCAACCTGTTATTGAGTCGTGGTATCAAAGAAGGAAAATATGTTCCCATCTGGCTGGACCGTTCTTTGGAATGGGCCATTGCGATACTTGGAGTTATCAAAACAGGTGCAGCCTATGTTCCGATAGACCCTGCTTATCCTGTGAAAAGAGTAGAATATATTCTTTCTGATACCTCTGCTGAACTTATTATTACCAATCAAATTCTTGGAGAACTTTTATCAGAAACTGAAAAGATAAAAGTATTTGATCTAAGTAATATGGAGAATCTTAATCATTTATCATCAGAATATCCAGGAATTAATATTCATCAGAATGCCCTGGCATACACAATTTATACTTCAGGCTCAACGGGTAAGCCCAAAGGTGTGATGGTGGACCATCAGGCTATACAACATCTGGTAACATGGCATAATCATCATTTTCATGTGGATCATAGCTCAAAATTAACTCTTGTTGCAGGGTTAGCATTTGATATCTCTGTATGGGAAATGTGGTCTGCTCTTGCTTCCGGAGCCACTATTTTTATTGCTGATAATGAAGACAGAACGGATGCACTTGCTTTACTTGATTATTATAGAAGAAATCAGATTACCCATGGTTTTGTACCCTCTGTTCTGGCTCCGTCTGTCGTTAATTATTCCGGTAATTATTATGATCTGAAACTGAAATATCTCTTTACTGGAGGAGAAAAGCTAAAACCAGTGCTTACTTCAGAATTAAGCTACGAGCTGGTAGATTATTATGGTCCCACAGAATGTACTGTATATGCTACTTATAAAAAAGTGAAAGATATTAGTGGGAAATATGTTTCATCTATAGGCAGGCCGATTGCCAATGCAAAAGCATTTATTTTGGGAGAAAATAAGGAATTGCTGCCTGTAGGAGCTGTAGGAGAACTCTGTATTGGAGGAAATCTTTTAGCAAAAGGATATCTTAATAATAAAGAACTTACTGATGCTAAATTCATAACTAACCCATTCAATGAAGCAGAGAAAATCTACCGTACAGGAGACTTGGCCAAATGGAATCCGGATGGTGATATTGAATTCTTGGGAAGGATTGATAATCAGGTAAAAATTCGTGGCTTCAGAGTGGAACTCGGAGAGATAGAACGTTCATTGATCCAGCATGAAAACATTAAAGAAGCTATGGTTATTGGTAAAGAAACGGAAGGAAGTACCAAATATCTGATTGCCTTTATTGTATTGGCTCCTGGAGCAATAGCAGATATTTCATCAGTCCGAAATGCGTTGAAAGAAGAGCTTCCGGGCTACATGATTCCCGCACAAATTATTTTTATAGATAAAATTCCGTTAACAGCAAATGGAAAAACAGATACGCAGGTCTTAAAAGATCTGGCCGACAAAGAAGCTAAAGAATTGATTTCATTTGAGCCACCAACCAACGAAACCGAAAGAATTATTGCAGATGTCTGGTCGTCTGCATTGGAACGCCCTGTCATCAATATCACAGATAATTTCTTTGACATTGGAGGAAACTCTCTGTTGGTTGCAACGGTAGCGGTTGCTTTACAAAGAAAGCTGGATGTAAAAGTGTATCTGCGGGATATATATCAGTATTCCGTATTGCAGCAACTGTCAGAAGTTCTTATTAACAGGTCCAAAGAGACAAGGGAATCAATCCCCATGGAAGATGTAGAACCATATGTTGAGCTCCAGAAAGATGTTTATCTTGCTCCAGGAACTGTTTTTGCAGGTGGATTTGATCCTCAGCAGGTGGAAAATCCAGCAACAATATTTTTAACAGGTGTCACAGGTTTTGTAGGAATTCACCTGTTACAGGAGCTTCTTGATACGACAAATGCTGATATTTATTGTCTCGTAAGGGCTCAGGATGAGTTTTATGCAATGGAAAAAATTGACAGGTGTTTTAAACAATATCATATTCCTCAACATGTAGAACAGAAATCAAGAATTATTCCTGTTATTGGAGATCTGGCTTTACCATCTTTAGGGCTTTCAGAAGAAACATTTACAAAACTGGCTCAACAAACTGATCTGATTTACCACTCCGGAAGCTCAGTTAACTTCATCGAACCCTATTCTTATATGAAAGCACCGAATGTAGAAGGACTAAGGGAAATCATCAAACTGGCAGGAGCAGAAAGAACAAAATGTCTCGCTTTGCTGTCAACCATTTCCGTGTACAGCTGGGGGCATGTATTTACAGGAAAAACAGTAATGTTGGAATCTGATGATATTGAACAAAACCTGATGTCTGTAAGTAAAGATATTGGTTATGTAAGAAGTAAATGGGTGATGGAAGCCGTTGCTGATTTAGCCGCAAAAGAAGGACTGCCATTGATTACTTACCGTCTCGGATATGCCATGTGTCACAGTAAAACAGGCGCAAGTGCATCTTATCAATGGTGGTCCGGATTGGTGAAAAATTGTATAGAATTCAAATCTTATCCCGCGCTCACTGAGCTTAGAGAAGGTCTTATTACCGTAGATTATATGACGAAAGCCATGGCTCATATCACGAAAAATAAAGAAGCAATAGGGAAGAAATTCAACCTGATTGCCCGTCCTGAAACCAATCTTACTTTGGAAGACTTCTTTGGACTCATGAAAAAATATTATCCTTTCACACTCAAAGACCTTCCTTATAAAGAATGGAGAAAACAATGGGAAGATGACAGTAAAAACCGTTTGTATCCGTTGACCAGTCTTTTCAGAGACAATATGCATGAAGGATTATCTACTGTAGAGCTTTACCAGAACACTTACGTATGGGATTGCTCCAATGTTATTCAATATTTGAAGGGTTCAGGCATTCAGGAACCGGTATTTGATAAAAAACTGTTGGATTCCTATTTACAATATCTGGGAATTCCGGTTGAATAGTATTTTAATAATTGAAAAGCTCAGGCAGAATATGTTTGGGCTTTTAATTTTTGGCGAGCAAATACGTCAAGTTTTGTCGTAGTGGAGAATGACATTTGTATCAGGGCAATGAGAAAGTATTGCTCAGCTTTTAATTAACCGAAAACCTGAGAAAAATAAATGAATAATATTATTGTATTGTCTAAAGATTTTGCAGCAAATGAAAGTGCAGTGGTAGATCTTAGATCCGAGGGATTTACAAACTCATTGAAAGCTCTTACATTTCACAATAAAACAGGACAGTCTGCAAAATTTCTTTGGCAGGGAGATACAATCTATAACAAAGAAAAAGCTGGATATTTTAAGGAAATAAACAATGATCTGGGTGTGAAGGTAAGCCAATATGAAGGTTTTATAACGGTTACCAATGGAGGAGGAGAACAATATTTGGAAGGCCAGCTAAAGCTATAATCAGGTATAGGTTTCTATAAAGAAAAAAGATCAGACAATAAGGTCTGATCTTTTATTTATCTGCAGATTAATTGATTGTTACTTTAATCACATTCTGTACCGCAGGAACAGGATAAAAGTTTCCTACCTTGGAAATAGTCTTATTTTCACTTTGTGGGGTTCCACCAAACAATGCCTGATGATTTCCCGCACCCGGATATTGGTCAATACCAGTCCCGGAATCAAATAATGAAGTTTTTAAGCTGAGGTCTCCTTTAGTATTAGCATCAATACTTTGTTCATTGGCATAGAACCAGTCATTGGAAAAGCCAAACATGGTTGCATAGGCAATTTTATCACCTGGCTCAGCATTAAAGTTGGTGGTTACCTTACTTCCAGGAGTTACAGGCGCATTTCCTGCAACATATACTCCTTTTACATTAGGTAAAGATTTTAAACTGTTTTGAAGTTTGGCTACATTTCCAAACTGGGCAATATCTTTCAGTCCCATTCCACTGTCTAATTTGCCTAATTCATAAATTGGATTTTTATCACCACGATAAACAACCACCAGAGCAGGAGAAAGCCCCGTCATAATTCCTGTATTGGCATTCAGTTTTGTCATCATTTTACTGATATTTCCCATTTGAGCAATATCTGTGATTTCAGGATTGGATAAAGCGTTAGGTGTAAAAAACGGAGCGTTGTTCAGCAGTTGAGATCCATTATAATTGGAAACTGCCCATACACCGGGAGAAAAAGGAGTTTCGTTGGCTGTTCCGCCGGAGGTATTGGTAATTGTCAGGGTAAATTCTGAAGTTACGTCATTGTAAGTAAGATTAAGCTTCATAAGTTGTGAAGCATTGACATTAGGAACCTGCATAATGGGCTTGCTTTCAACCTGCCCTGTGGTGTCATCTTTACTTCCGTTATCCCACAATCGGACACTTGAAGAAACATCTCCGGTAATAGCATTTCCATTAGCATCAAACAATTTGATACCCGGCTGCTGGGATGCAAAAAACCAGTCTTTTGAAGCTCCATACATCGTTGCAAACATTAAAGCCTGTGCTTTTCCTGCACTGAATTTAATAGAAACAGATTGACCGGGTAAAATAATAGGAGGCGTTCCTGTTCCCTGAAAACTTCCGCTTTCTACAAAATCTTTGGGAGTTACAACGTTTTCAAAAGTAATGGATCTTTGAAAACCGATGTCCATCATCATGTCGTTATTAGAATCACTGCATGAAGTTAAGGAAAATGCAGCTAGAGTAGCTGCAGCTAAAATTGATGTTCTGAAAATAAATTTGTTCATAAAAGTAAATTTTTATAGTTACAATTGATATCTGTAACTATAGTCGGCTACTTTTTGAGATCCTGACAAAAAATATTTTCTTAATTCAATTTTTTTTAAATGTATCGTTTTGAGAGGGAAAAGTAAAGCGGTCTATATCCCCTTTTTCCCATCCAGAATCATCTGGATCATTTTTATTTTTCTGTTCTCTCTTGTTTCCGTTTTCTTGGCTTCTTCAATCCAGCGGATGTATTCTTTTTTGTGAGTATAGCTCATCTTGTCAAATAAGGCTTTTGCTTCCGGATTTTCATTAAAAACAGAAGCGATATCATCTGCAATTTCAACCACTCTTTCCTCCTTATCTTCAGTAAGAGCAACAGAGACTTTATCTCCGAAAGTCTTACCCAACATCTTTCTTACTTTCTGAGTCAGTCCTAAAATATGACAGTCGGATTTCATTTTGACAAGGCTTCCGCGGTATTCAATCTTATCATCAAACAGGGCTTTAATTTTTACCTGTCCTTTTGTATGAAACAATTCCTCTGTAGAAAATGGAAATTCTACAAATGCAGCATTCATTTCTCCGTTCTGCTGAATAATGGCTATGAATTCAATAGGGTTAAGCTTCATGATGAAATATTTTAAGAATCAAAAATAAAAAAACCGTGAAAGTAAATTTCACGGTTTCAAAAATATATCAAATGAGATAATTATTTTTTAACTTTTTTAGGTGTTGTTGTAGTACCTGAGTTTTTAGTTTTTGTATCAGCTGGAGTGTTTGCATCTCTTACAAGCTTCAATTCGTCAACTAATCTTCTTGCACCAGCATATTTATCGATTGTCCAAAGAACAAAACGAACGTCTACGTTGATGGTTTTCTGCCATTCAGGCTCGAATACAATATCACCGCTTAATGCTTCACTGTTACCATCGAAAGCAATACCGATAAGGTTTCCGTCTCCATCAATTACCGGAGAACCAGAGTTACCTCCTGTAATATCGTTGTTAGAAAGGAAGTTTACAGGCATATATCCTGCAGCATCAGCATACTGTCCGAAATCTTTAAGGTTGTAAAGATCAATCACTCTTTGAGGAAGATCGAATTCTTCGTCACCTTTCTTGTATTTTCCAACAAGACCAGTCATATCCGTATAGTAGTTATCCGTAATACCGAAATAGTTTCTGTCATTTCTGATAGGTAATTTATCTACTGTACCGTAAGTTAATCTCATAGTAGAGTTAGCATCCGGATAGAATTTTTTCTCAGGCATAGCCTTCATTAGACCTGCTAAGAACATACGGTTGTTTTTTGCAAAATTATCATCTATTTTAACAAATCTTTCCATGCTTATTTTTTGATCAGCAACAATTCCGTTAGCTGCTTTCCAAAGTGGATCAGCATCAAGTTTCAAAGCATCCGGGTTCAATAAGAAGTTTGTAGCAGAAGTCTTATTAGCAAAGATTGAAGAGTAAGCTAAATTTGAAACTGTTTTAGCATCTAACCCTAAAATAGTAGCAGAAGCAACGTCAGGGTTTTTAACTCTCGCCTGATAAAGACTGGTCATAGCAGCAAGCATTTCTCCTTCCAAAGATGGATTGAAGTTTTCATAAGCAGCTTTGATGGCCGCTTCAGTTTTAGCTTTCATTGCTAATCTTCCCTGCATATCCTGTGCAGCATAAGCTTTAAGTGCAGAACCTACTTGTAATGCAAGGGTAATATATTTTGCATTTCTTGAAAACTGAGAAGCATAGTTTCTTTCAACATTTCTATCAGATACTTGCTTATAATAAGTGCCAATATCTTCTAAAACGCCATTGTATTGATCGTTTCCTGGCATTGCAGCCCACTTATTGTAAGTTTCTTCGATCTTTTGCTTGTCTGAAATTGTTCCGTTTTTCTCTACTGCGTCGATAGTTCCTTGTCTGTTTTTCCAGTAGTTAGCTACAGAAGCATATTGAGAAGCATAGTTAAGCTGAGTTGCTTTATCCTTGTCCATGTACTTTTTCATTACATCCATAGCCAATTTAGAAGCTTCAACCCATGCCGGGTAATCTTTAGTTACCATTTGCTGAATTCCGTAAGAAGTCAGGTAACGGTTTGTTCTTCCAGGGTATCCTAAGATCATCGAGAAGTCACCAGGCTTAATTCCTTTAAGAGAAACCGGAAGGAAATGCTTAGGCTTCAAAGGAGTATTGCTTGGAGAATATTCAGCAGGGTTTCCTGCAGCATCAGCATATACTCTGAAAACTGTAAAGTCAGCAGTGTGTCTTGGCCATTCCCAGTTGTCTGTATCTCCCCCGAATTTTCCTAATGATGAAGGTGGAGCACCTACTAATCTGATATCTTTATAATCCTGATATACGAAATAGTAGAATTCATTTCCATTGAAGAAATCTCTTACTACTACAGTATATTTCCCGTTTTCAGAGTTTTCTGTCTGGATTGCTTTTGTTTCAGCATCAATAACAGCTTTTCTCTCTGCTCCGGTCATATTGTTGTTTAGTTTAGAATTGATTCTTTGCGTAGCATCATCCATTCTCACTAAAAATCTTACATAAAGATCCTTTGCATTGAATTCGTCTTTCTGTTTCATTGCCCAGAAACCGTTCTTCAAATAATCTTTTTCTGGTGTAGAAGCCGCAGCAACTGCACCATAACCACAGTGGTGGTTGGTAAATATAAGTCCTTTATCAGAAACAATTTCACCTGTACAGAATCCACCGAAACTTACGATAGCATCCTTTAAACTTGAATTGTTTACAGAATAAATTTCTTCAGGCGTAAGGTGTAGACCCTCTTTTTGCATATCAACACCGTTAAGTCTTTTGATGAGCATTAGCAGCCACATCCCCTCATCCGCCCTCATCTGAGCAAAGCCCAGTAAGAAAGTGAATAGTAGAAATAGTCTTTTCATTTTATAAAATAATTTTTGTGTCGCTAATTTACTAATTTTTACGAGATTCTGTCCCCGAATGGTATGAAAATGGGATGATAATCCGAATGAAAAAGATACTATTCTCACTTTTTGCAGTTTTACTTTTAGGTGTTGTTTTGAATTGCTCTGTAATGTCGGATAAAAATCCTGCCCTTCAAAGACAATGGATGCTGGTTTCACTGGATGGTTTTTCAAGAGATCAACTGATCGCCAATAAAGCCGAAATGAATCTTACAGGTAATATGATGAAGGGTAAAATTCAGGCAAATGCTTACATGGGATGTAACCGGATGTCTTTTGTTTCTGAATTTAAAAAAGGAGGAAAAGTAAAGTTTTCAAAAGGAGTAAGTACAATGAAAGCCTGTCAGGATATGAATCTTGAAAGCTATTTTCAGAAAAAGATTGAGACCATGACTCATTATTCTATCGAGGGACATTTTCTTACGTTATCCGATGATCAGGGGAATTCAATGAAATTTGTAGCTGCTGACTGGGATTAATAATGGCCTATTATCATATAAAAAGTCCGCATTGCAGCGGACTTCTTTGTTTGAAAAATCTAGTTTGGTTATCAGCTTTTTGCGGTTATTAGCTTTTGAGAGTCATTAGTTTTTTGGAATCGTTTTTTTTATTTCTTCCAGGGTTGCTGTGTTAGGCAGCCCGGTAACTGTCATTTTTGTGTTCCTAGAATTTATAGTATTGTGATATGCCTGTCTGTTGGGGATTGTTTTTTTAATGTCTTCAAGACTTGCTGTATTGGGGAGAAGCTTTCCTGAATTATCTGCAGCTGCTTTAGGCTTGGATTCCTGTTTTTTTACCTCCAGACCTTGATCAGAAGCCAAACCTGTACTTCCTGCATTTTTTTCAGCTCTTTCCTTAGCGGCCTGAATTTGGGCAGCCTGTTGTTCTTTTGCCTGTTTTACAACCAGAGCCTGATCTTCTTCTACAGGAACCGTTTTTTTACTTTCCTGAGCATAAATAAAAGTGCTTAGAAATAATAATGGGATAATATATGCTATTTTCATGACGGTTTATTTTATGTTGACTAATACTTGAATTTTTCCAATCTCTTTTTGGTCATAATCCTGAAGCGCTTTTCCGATTACCTGTCCAATTTTTACCATTTTGATATTGGCTTTCATTGCAACACCTGGTTTGGATGAAGTTACCAACAGGTCACCTCTTTTTATTTTTCCATTCTCAAGGCATACTTTGGTAGGGATTACCCCAATGACTCCCATTGGAGCTTTATCTGAAATGTCAGTGTCAATATGCTCTTCTGTAAGCAGTACACCCGGTTTAGTGGCATATACACCTGCAACAAGAGTGGAATAAGGAGTTGAAGATTTTTCAACAGTTCTGTCTGCTTTCGTTGAGATGACAAGAATATCACCAGGCTCATATTCAGAAATATGACCATTGACATCAAATGCTTCAGCAACGTCAGCACCACTGTTTTGAGTTCCTCCATTAAAAAATCCACGTCCCGCAGAATTGATTCTTGCCACATTCACTGCACCCGGATTTCCGGATCTAAATACAGCAATAGAGCCGTTACTGCGGGTTTCTACTGTAAGAGGAGGGTTGGTATTGGCAGTATTGTAATTCACAAATCTTGCAGCGCGTCCTTCTCCGAAATTAGGAACCCATGCGTAGATCGCACTTCCTGTTCCATCTGCAGTGGTTTCTACACCATCTCCGGTATTGGATGCGTTGGCTGTTATACCATTCCCGTTACCATCTGCAATAGCAATCAGAGCAGGGCCGTTTCCGGCAGGATTACTGGCATGAAATAAACCTGCATATCCTCCTGTACCGGAAGATATTCCATAAATCCCTGCAGTACCGAAGTTGGCAAACTGTGAATTTACTTCTCCCCTCACTGCTGCTGAAGTTCCTGTGGTTCGGTCTACTTTAAAATTCCCTGCAATACCATTTCCAATTGTGTTTACTGTTATAACATCACTGGTATTATTCTCATTGAAGATTTCAAATCTTCCAGCTCGTCCGGTAGAAAAAGAAGGAACCCATGCATAGAGAGCATTTCCTGCTCCGTCAATATTGGTTTCAACACCATTTCCGTCTTTTCCTGCATTGGCGGTGATAGCATTTCCGTTACCATCAGTAAGGGCAATCAATGAAGCTCCGTTTCCTGAAGGATTTGAGGCATAAAATAAACCTGCGCGTCCTCCCGTTCCTGAAGAAATTCCAAAAATTGCGGCGGCACCAAAGTTTCCGAAAATAGTATTTACTTCTCCTCTTACTGCTGCACCAACGCTATTGGTATTGTCAACTAGAAAAGAGGCTGCATTTCCCTGGGTATTGTCCGGAATATTTCCATTTCCATTCGTTTCTACCTCAAAAGTATTCCCTGTAGTATTTGTTTGGTTAAAATTTTCAAATCTTCCGGCACGACCAGTACTGTTATTTAAGCCTACCTGCCCGTAAACACCGATACCAGTTCCGGATGTATTGGTAGCAACAAAACCTCTGACTCCATATCCGCCTCCGTCATTACGGCCTACTACAGCTCCGGCGATATCACTGGTAGTTCTACCCACTACTGCTTCACCACCGCCGTTGTTGTCACCTATAACACCCGCGGATGTCTGTGCAGAAGTTATTCCGTGTACCCCAAATCCTGCTCCGGTAGAACTTCTTACTCCGGCTCCGTTTCCGGTGGTAGTAACATTTACAACCGTACCATTTCCTACACTTGATGCACTAAGAGCAACATTATTATTCGCGTTATTGAGGATTGAAATGCTCGCAGGGATTCCGTTATTACTGGTAGCATTAAGACCTGTTCCTGTATTGCTGTTTGCATATACTCCAAAACCATTTCCGGTGGCGTTTCCATAAACTCCTAAGCCATTAGGTGTTGTACCATAAACACCCCATCCGCTTCCGGCCTGGCTTCCGTATACACCTACTCCAAGTCCGCCGGTTCCGTTATTAATACCACGAACCGCTGAAGAAAATCCTCCGGGAGCTACATTGGTAACAACTCCTCTTACTGCTGCAATATTGGAGGTTGTTGTGTTGTTATTACCTTCTAATGATGTTCCATCGCCATCGTTGGTTAATGAAAATAAAGTAGAAGCATTATTAACGGTGTTAGTATAGGGAATTGTAAAACTTCCGCCTCCACCACCAGCGGATTTGGCATACATCGCATAAGGAACACTTAGCAACTGGCTGGTTCCTACTATGGTGTAGCTGGTTCCTCCTGCAGGGTCAGTTTCTGTTTTTAAGTAATAGCTTCCTGCAGGCCAGTCGATGGTGGCAAATGTTCCGGTGAGTACAGTTCCTGTTCCTATTTCAAGGCTGATAAGTCCGTTGGCATTGGTGTTTCCGGTAAGTCTTTCAGAATAGACTGCGGCTCCGGCAGGAGATCCCTGTAATATGCTTGCTCTCACGGCAATTCCTTGATTGACTAGGAGTTGTCCGGAACCATTTCTCATGACAGCCTGATAGCTCATTTTTTCCGGAGCCTGAGAAAGCCCCATAAAGAAACCTGTCAGGATCCAAAACAGTGATAATATTTTTTTCATGGCATTTTATTTTTTAATGATTTTAAAAGTTTTAATATTTTCTCCATTTTGGGTAATCCTGATGATGTACATAGCAGAAGGAAGTGAGGAGAAATTAAGTTCAGATTTTGATTGTGAGATCTTATCTTTTTTTACCAGTTTGCCTTGGGAATCGAATAACTGGTATTCTGATCCTTTGAAACTATTTGACGTAAAATCTAAATACAAATAATCTCTGAAAGGATTAGGATAGAGCAAAATGCCATTCTGTTCAGAAGGGTTTTCAATAGTGGTAAGGGTGATGATTTCGTAAGGCTGCTGAACGCCTTCCAGAACTTGTCCTGTTCCTTTTTCCAGATAGGTGGTCTGACCTACACTGTACGAAACAAAACCATTAACTGCTGATGCATCCAATCCCGCTGCTAAAACTGCAGATTGAGCGTGTAGTATGGGGATGGAGAAGACAGACAGAATAATACAATAAATAGATATTCTTTCCATGGATAACAGTTTTGGTGATTAATAGATATGTGTTTTTCTTGGGGAATTTGGGAAGACTAAATTACCACCTATCTCAATCAATTGGAAAGAAAATAGACCAACGGCAGAAATAATCGACCAATGGCATTTTGTGAATTATAGTTAGGTTTTTTAAGGATTAAAAAAAGACAGATTGTCTTTGTAAGTACGGCCAATAGGGAGTTTTATGTGGTGTGTAAGCTCTATTTCATGACAGCTTTTCCCTCGGATAAGATGGCGCGGAACGGCATAGCTTCTGTGTATTCTTACAAAAGAATCAAAAAAGTTTTTTTGCAGAAGATTTCCCAGAGAGTTTAAAATACAGTGATTTTTTTCAAGAGTGATAATTCTTGTATAATCTTTCAGAGCTTCCAGATAGAGAATATCTTTCATTTTAATCTGATGAATATGGCCTCCTTCTTTTATTTTGATACAGTTTTCTCCCACCATAGCATCATAACATTCACATTTTTCCTTTACTTCAAAAAAATCCAAAAGCTTTTCCATGGAATGATGAAAGCGTTCTGCTGTAAGAGGTTTGGTAATAAAATCTAAAGTATTAATCTCAAAAGCTCCGGCAGCCAGCTCAGGATGTGAGCTTACGAAAATACAGGCAGGGATCTTATGGGCTAACGTGCGGAGTTCAAGACCACTCATACCCTTTAAATTGGTTTCAGTAATCAGGAGATCAACAGGAAGGTCAAGATAGGAAACCGCCTTTTCTGCAGAGTCAAAAGTGGCAACAATTTCAATGTTTTGATATTGCCTGATATAATGCTGAAGAACCAGCCTGTCCAGTTCATCATCATCAATAATCATACATCTGATATGCGTAATCATGATATTCCGGAGATTAGTTTTTAATTTAAATATTTAAAAATCAGAATTTTATTACATAAAGTTATTGATTTTTTATATATCATTCGCCAGTAAACTTAAATTTATATTAAAATATGTTATTAAATAAAAATTGATTTTGTTTTTTTTCTGAAAAATATTAACTTGTAAAAATCATAAACATAGACAGAACTTAATGTTAGAAAAGAAAGAACATAACTATGAGAAAGCAGTCTTGGTGGGTGTTATTACCCAAAATCAGGACGAAGAAAAACTGACGGAGTATTTAGATGAACTGGAGTTTTTAGCTTTCACAGCCGGAGCAACCGTACAAAAGCGTTTTACCCAAAAATTAACTCAGCCTGATTCCAAAACCTTTATCGGAAGCGGAAAAGCCATTGAGATAAAAGAATATGTAAAAGAAAATGAGATCGGAACTGTAATTTTCGATGATGAACTCTCTCCTTCACAGCTTAAAAACCTGGAAAGAGATATGGAAGTTAAGATCCTGGACCGTACCAATCTTATTCTTGATATTTTTGCCCAAAGAGCACAGACTTCTTATGCAAGAACTCAGGTGGAATTGGCACAATATCAGTATCTTTTACCACGATTGACAAGAATGTGGACCCACCTTGAGCGTCAGAAAGGGGGAATTGGGATGAGAGGTCCCGGAGAAACGGAAATTGAGACTGACCGTCGTATTATCCGTGACAGAATTACCTTGTTGAAAGAGAAACTGAAGACGATTGACAAGCAAATGGCTACTCAGCGTAACAACCGTGGAAAAGTGGTTCGTGCCGCTTTGGTAGGATATACCAACGTAGGGAAGTCTACTTTGATGAATTCTATTTCAAAATCTGAGGTTTTTGCTGAAAATAAATTATTCGCAACCCTTGATACCACCGTAAGAAAAGTGGTGATTGGAAATCTTCCGTTTTTGTTGACAGACACAGTAGGATTCATCAGAAAACTACCTACTCAGCTGGTAGAATCATTTAAATCTACGTTGGATGAGGTTCGTGAAGCTGATCTTTTGATTCATGTGGTGGATATTTCTCACGAAAGCTTTGAAGACCACATAGAATCCGTAAATCATATCCTGATGGAGATCAATGCTCATCAGAAACCAATGATTATGATTTTCAACAAAATTGATGATTTCAGCTATGAGAAAAAGGATGAAGATGATCTTACGCCTTCTACCCGTAAAAATATTTCTCTGGAAGAGTGGAAAAAGACCTGGATGGCAAAATCTAAGTATCCAACAGTTTTCATCTCTGCATTAACGAAGGAAAACTTCCCGGAAATGAAGAAAATGATCTATGATGAGGTGATGAAAATTCATATTTCCAGATTCCCATACAACGATTTCCTTTTCGAATATTTCGACAACGACGAAGAAGAAAGCAACGATTAATGAAATACCATTTTTTTCTTTTAGTCATCCTGTTTTCGGTTTTTGGATTCAGCCAGAAATCCAAAATTGATTTAAAAGCTATTGAGAAAAGTCTCAGGACTTCCGACTCTCCGTACAATTACGACAAGCTTATTTTCAAATTTAAAGGATATCCTAAAGCTCTGGACAGTATAGAATCTCAATATCTGTACTACGGAAGAAATTTTAGAAACGATAAAATAAGTACATCAGATGATCGCTTTAAAAGTCTGGTAGAAGCCTTTAAACAAAACAATTTTGCGGATTGTATCAAACAGGGAAAAGCTTTGTATGATAAAGATCCTACCAACCTGGATGTACTGCTGATTCTTCTCAGGGCTTACGATTCTGTAAAGGATGGAAATAACTTTATCCATCATCTGAACCAATTCCGTACCCTTACTGAAGGGATAAGAAGTTCAGGAGACGGAAAGTCAGAAAAAACAGCTTATGTCGTCAATTCTGTAGGAGATGAATACATTCTGCTGAATATTCTGAATATAGGACAAGACTACACAAGACGTTCGAAAACTTCTAAAGATGCCATGTTTGACATCTGGGAAAAGGATGGGAATCAAATTTATATCAAAATACTCTATTTGGAACTAACCAATTAATCTTAAAATAAAAACACTTAGTGGAATTATATTATTCATTTTCAGCATTAATCGTATTAGCATCAATATTTGCCTATCTTAACTATAGGTTTTTAAAACTTCCAAGTACCATCGGAATTATGGTAATCGCCATTGTAGTATCAATTTTTCTGGTACTGTTTGGAGAAACGGTTCTTCCGAGAACTTTCGGACATCTTCACAACCTCATGAATGGTATAGACTTTACGGAAGTGTTGATGGGTGCTATGCTTAATTTTCTACTCTTTGCAGGGGGAATCCATATTAATATTAATGATCTGAAAGAACAGTTCAGACCTGTAGTGATATTTTCCACAGTAGGTGTTGTGATTTCTACTTTTGTGGTAGGATTCGGAATGTTTTATCTGCTTCCTTATGTAGGGGTAAAACTTCCTTTTATCTATTGTCTTGTTTTTGGAGCTTTGATTTCACCTACCGATCCGGTAGCAGTTCTGAGTGTACTGAAACAAGCTAAGGTATCCAAATCACTGGAAACAAAAGTAGCTGGAGAGTCTCTTTTCAATGACGGTATGGCAGTTGTGGTCTTTACGGTGATTTTACAGCTGGCGATCGGAAAAGAAGTGGATCTGAGTGTTGAAACAATCGGATTGCTTCTGCTTAAAGAAGCCGGAGGAGGTCTTTTACTTGGAGTTCTGTTAGGATGGGTTACTTCAAGATTGATGCGTGAAGTGGATGATTATATTATTTCCGTATTAGTAACACTTTCTGTTGTAATGGGAGGGTATCTTATTGCCCGTCAAATGCATATTTCAGGGCCATTGACGATGGTTGCTGCAGGATTGTTTATGGGAAACTTCAACAGAAGTTTCAAAATGAAATCAGTTACTCAGGACTATCTGATTAAATTCTGGGAATTGATTGATGAAATTCTGAATGCAGTATTATTCCTGTTCATCGGATTTGAACTTTTGATGAT
This sequence comes from Chryseobacterium indologenes, assembly GCF_002025665.1. GTDB lineage: Bacteria > Bacteroidota > Bacteroidia > Flavobacteriales > Weeksellaceae > Chryseobacterium > Chryseobacterium metallicongregator. The sequence continues at coordinate 5,286,144 of NZ_CP018786.1, forward strand.
TAAAGATCTCAGACATTTCATGATTCCGGGCGTAGTTGCCATTGTGGTCGTTCTGTTTGCAAGATTTATTTCTATCTGGGGGCCTACAAAATTTACTTCCCTGAGAAGAAGTTTCAGTCCACAGACGGTAAAAGTTCTGGTTTGGGGAGGAATTCGAGGAGGAGTTTCCATTGCATTGGCGATGTCTATTCCTAAAAGTGAATACAGTGAAATTATTTTAAGTATTACCTATTGCGTTGTAGTATTCTCGATCATTGTTCAGGGACTTACCATTGCTAAAGTGGCGAACCCTAATAAGATTGCCAAAGAAGAGGAAGAGCAGGAAAATATTGTTGTAGAAGAAAACGCTTAAATTGTCATATGAGCATCGTTAAAGAAATACAGGAAGCACTCGCTGTTTTATCCATTCCTGAAAAGGCTGAATTTTTTCCAAGATTCTTCAAAACAGGAAAAGGTGAATATGGTGAAGGCGACTTGTTTCTGGGAGTGAAAGTTCCGGATCAGCGCTCTGTTGCCAAAGAATATTATTCGAAAATAGATTTAAAAGAACTCAGTACATTACTTTCTTCAGAATACCATGAGCATAGGCTGACGGCTCTTTTTATGCTGATTTCAAAGTTTGAGAAAACAAAAGATAAGGCGGTAAAAGAAAAAGTGGTCACTTTTTACCTGGATCATCTTCCTTATGTGAACAACTGGGATCTGGTAGATTCTACCTGTTATAAGATTTTAGGAAGGTATGCTTTTGAAAATCAGAAAGAAAGCCTTCTTGTGGAACTTTCGGAATCTGAGGAAATGTGGCATAAGAGAATTGCTGTAGTGGGAACTATGCACTATATAAAAAAGGGTTCATTTAATCTGACCAAAGAATTCGTAACCAGAAATCTTAAACATCCCCATGATTTGATGCACAAGGCAAACGGTTGGTTGCTAAGGGAAATGGGAAATAAAAATGAAGGCGAGCTGATCAGCTTTCTGAATCAGTATTACAAAGAAATGCCGAGAACCTGTCTTCGGTATGCTATTGAAAAACTGGATGAAGATCTTCGTCAGGATTATCTTAAAGGACGAGTATAAAAAATAATATACGGAATAGCACCGTATTTTCCCCTGAAAAAGTACCGGGAAACAGCTATTTATGCCCAAAAAATCAAAGATTATAAGGATTTAAGGTCAGAATTGAGTAATTTTGTGCTTTTAAACCTAATCATGAAAAAAAATCTCAGATTATTTCTTCTATGTATTCCTTTACTGTTTCTGACAAGCTGTTTTGATATTCTTGATAAAGTGAATATAAAAGCTGACGGAACAGGAGAATATACTATTATCCTTAACGCCAGCAAGAGCAAAACAAGACTGGCCTCTATCTCTAAGATGGAAACCATCAACGGAAAAAAAGTTCCTAAAAAGGCAGAAATTGAAAATAAAATCAATGAAGCTGCCAAAATTTTTAAAGCAACACCAGGAATCAGTAATGTGAAAACATCTATGGATTTTGATAATTACATCATCAAGCTGAGCTGTAATTTCAAAAAAATTGAAAACATCAATGCAGGCCTGGAAAAACTGAAAACCCAGAAAATATTGGGTAAAATGGTTCCAACTCAGGTGTACAGCCAAAATCTTGAGAAAAAGACCTTGACAAGGAATAAAGTCAATACTTTCAAGGCTGATTATGACAAGATGAGTAAGGGTGATAAAGAAGTTTTTAACGATGCTCGGTATACTTCCATCATGCAGTTTGAAAATCCAGTGAAATCACAAACTAATACTAATTACGTGCTTTCTCCCAACAAAAAGGCTCTTAAACTGGAAGCAGATATCCTGGATGTAATCCTTCAGAAAAAACAAATACAAAACACCATTCTTTTTCAATAAATTTCTAAACTATAGTCATGAAATCTATCTTTTTAAAAACGCAAACAATTATTTTCGTTCTCTTTGGCTTTACATTGATTTTAGCCCAAAACAGCATGAAAATTCCTTCCGATGCCGTATTTTATATGGAAGTTAACGGAAAACAACTTAATAATAAAATCAACTGGAATAAACTGAATCCTTTGCTGCATGAGCTCAGCAAAAAGAGCAAAGAAAATCTTTCATGGACAGATTATTCCAAAACAGGAATCAAATACGATGCTGTTCAATACCATTATGCAAGTTTTAATGACTCTATTAAAGCCTATAATACCCATTTTATCATTGACAATAAGGAAAAGTTTCAGGAATTCATTAATTCTGTAAAGAAAAAAGGACAGGAAGTTTCCAGCAGAAAGAACTATTCTTATGTAGATATCAACGATGATATTTTTGTAGCGTGGAACGGAAGCCGTGCTGTTCTGAGCATGATCAGCTATACAAAACCTTATAAGAATCTTTGGGCAGAGGAAGCAGTTGCAGACAGTACTGCTGTTGCAGTGGTTGACTCCGCTTATGCAGAGCCGGGAGATACAGTGTATACAGAAGAACCGGAAAAACCTTTTGATTATAAAGAAGAAATCAAAAGTCTGAAGGATGATATCAAGTATCTGAAAGAAAGTATAAAAGATAACAACAACGAGATTGCAAGAATCCAGAAAGATATCAAATACCTGGAGAAACATCATAAATATCCTGCAGAGAAAGAAACTGCTGAAAATTCTGAAAACGGAGAAGAAATGCCTGAAGACGCTTATGATGAGGAAGAAGAAAAAGCTTTTCAGAAAGAACAGGATTCTATCCGCAGAGAAAACTTCAGGGTTGTTAAAAAGAACGCAGAAGATCGTTTTGACCAATATTTCAGTTCAAATTTAGAAATTGAAGTGCCTAAAGAAATGCTGTCATTCCGAGATGCCAATTCCGATGTTTTTGTATACACAGACTATGGAAGGATTGTAAACGAAGGAATCTACGGAAAGATGACGAAGTACTACGGCTACGGACAGTTTTTCAAAAACATGTACAATTCCAACTATGCATACAATCTGTACTTTGACAAAGATAAAGTAAGACTGGTTAACAATTATCAGCATAAAAATGCTGACATTCAAAAGAATATTTCCGCCATTTATAAAGGTAAGAAAAACAAAAAGCTGCTGGAGCTGATCAATGAGAAAAGTGTTGGTTACTATGCCATGAATGTAAATGGGGCAAAATGTTTTGATATGATGTACAGTCTTCTTCAGAACTCTGGAGAAAATGAGTACAAAAAAGAAATGGAGCTGATTATGGAAACCATGAAAATTGTACTGGATGAAGAAGCAATTGCCAAAATTGCACCAGGAAACGGAATCTTTGTTTTGAATGAATTGAAATCCAAAACCGTAGAATACACCGATTACGAATACGATGCTGATTTCAATGAAAAAGAAGTAAAGAAAACAAAAGAAATCGCTGTTCCTAACTTCACTTTCGCTTTTGCAACAGAGAATGAAGGGTACTGGAATCGTATTTTTGATTTGCTGACAACCAACAAAAAACTGTCTAAGAGATTCTCTAAAAAAGGAAACCTTTACACCTTTAAAGAAGAGAAAAACGGAGGATATGTAGATCAGTTGTTTTTTACTGTGAAGGATGGAGTAGTGTATCTGATGAGTGCAGCAGATAATAATTTGCCGGTAAACCAATCTGATATTTCCAGAAAATGGGCCAAAGATTCCGCTAAATATCCATTGTCCGGCAGACTGGATATCCAGAAGCTTTTAACAGGATTAGATAAAGAATTCAAAAGTCCGAAAGAAAGAAAAACATTAGAAGCGATCAAAAAAAATGTAGGAGAGTTGTATTATAAAACTGAAGTAAAAGGAGAAAGTATCCAGACTGAGATGAACTATAACATCAAAGATTCTTCAGAAAACAGCTTAATGTATTTCTTTGATATATTCGATCAGGTTTTTAAAGCTAAAGAAACAGAAAAGAAGCCTCAAATTTTATAGATGAACAAAAAGAAGATTATTGTCCCGTTATTTTTATTACTGGCTGTTGCAGTATATTTTGTAGCTTTTCACAAAGATAAAAGCCTTCAATATATTCCTGATAATGCAGATGCAGTCGTCTTAATCGACACAAAGAAATTAACGGGGCAATACCTCTTCAGCTTAGTAACCCATCCTTCAAAATGGTCCGGAAGCAAAGCAAAAAGTAAAACCTCCGGTTCATTGAAAAATTCAGGGATCAGAATTCCGGATTTTCTGCAGATATTCCACGTTAAAGACACTGAATTTTCAGAATGGTACAGCGTTTTAGAGCTTAAAGATTCGCAAAAATTCATCACCTATTTAAAGAAACAAAGTTTTGTTGCTAAAGGAAATAACCGTTTTCAGAAGGAGCAGTTTTTCTTTATGATAGAAGGAAATTATTGTATTGTAGGAACTTCAGATCATGCTTTTGAAAACCTTCAAAAAAAGCTTCTTCAGAATTCTGTACACCATGTTTGGGAGGCAGACCGTTTTATTCAAAATACATCGGGAAGTATTTCATTCATTTCAGGCAAGAAAATTCACAGCTTTTCTATTGAGTTAAATGATGACGAAATTGAGATCAGAAATAACTCAGATCTTGAGACTTTTAATATAATTGCTTCTAAGCTTCAGAAAGGAAATCAATTTCTGGAACTGGAGCTGGACAGGGAAAACATCAGAAACTTTACCCGTTTTTTCAATAAGAGTATCGCAGATTCATCACAGGCTGTTTCCTTAAAAGCCACTGCAAATCTAGAGCAGGCCAATGATACTATTATCAGTTATGAATATGATGATAATTTCAATGAAGTTGAAAAGAAGACTTTCCAAAAAATTACCCAACCGAATTATACCATTGATATTGTAAGTAGTGATCCCGAAAAGACCTGGGAATACTTTCAGTCTAAAAAGTGGATCAATGAAGATAATCAATTCACGGCAATTCCTTTTCAACCCAACGAAATCAAAAAGAATAATAAAGGGGTTATCATAAAGTCAACCCGAAAATCCGTATCATTATCTCCCCAGCTCAAAGAAAATTACCTGCTAATCAGAAATAATGCTTTGTTATATTCCTCTTTGAAAACATTGAGTAACACTGAGAAAAGGATCATTTCTGACATCGATTACGTATTGTATGGGAACAAGGCTCAGAATTATTGGATAAAAATAAAAGCGAAGAAAGGAGAATTACCATTAATTTTACGGTGGTAAGCATAGAAACCGAATAAAATTTTCATTAATGGCTCCATCAGACATTGCATTGCTCAAAACTTTTACTCATTATTTTTTACATCTCGTTTTTCCGGTCTTTATTGCATTGGTTTTTTATCGTAAAAATTGGAAAAAGGCATATTTTATTCTTCTTGCTACCATGCTGGTAGATCTGGACCATCTTTTTGCCAATCCTATTTTTGATCCGTCAAGAGGAAGCATAGGTTTTCATTTTTTACATTCTTATTATGCCATTGCGGTGTATTTTTTGCTGCTGTTCTTTAAAGGAAATATAAGGATTATAGGAATTGGGATTCTGTTTCATATGTTTACAGATTATCAGGACTTTAACTTCTGGCCTCATTAAAATATCATTAATATTTTCTTTTAATATTGAAATTATTATAGATTTTTTGTATTTTGTAGTCAAGATATGAGACTAAAAGAACTTTTACATTATACCTATATTTTTCCTATTCTGGCGGTAGGATACTACTTTTCCGGATTGATGGGAAGTGGTGTTCTTTATGATATCATTGCCGGTATTTTATTAATCGGAAGCGTTTTGTCAGCAGTGCATCATGCTGAAGTTGTAGCTCATAAAGTAGGGGAGCCTTTTGGAACCATTATTCTGGCACTTTGTATCACCATTATTGAAGTGGCACTTATCATCTCGCTGATGGTTGCCGGCGGAGATCAGGCGATCACGCTGGCCAGAGATACCGTTTTTGCTGCCGTAATGCTTATTCTTAACGGAATTTTGGGAATATGTATTTTGGTAGGTGGCGTTAAATATCATGAACAGTTCTTTGCAAGAACTTCAGCAACTACTTATCTGGTGAGTATTGTTTCCATTCTGGTACTTACCCTAGTTCTTCCCAATTTTACTTCAAGTGTCAACGGACCATTCTACAACGAAGCTCAGCTTATTTTTATATCCATTGCATGTCTTGCCATTTATGGGGTTTTCCTGATGGTGCAGACTGTGCGCCACAGAAGTTATTTTATTGTTCCTGATGAGCATCCTGAAGAGCATTATATTCCTTCATTACCTAAAACACTTATCAGCTTTGTCTTTTTGGTGATTTGCCTTGTTATTGTTGTACTTATGGCCAAAGGATTGTCTGATACAATAGAAGGAATGGTGCAAAGTCTTGGAGCTCCAAAATCTCTGGTTGGTGTAATTATTGCTGCTGTAGTTCTTCTTCCTGAAGGCGTAGCAGCGATCCGTGCAGCAAGAGCCAATCAAATTCAATCCAGTTTGAATCTGGCATTGGGTTCAGCTCTGGCAAGTATCGGTCTCACTATTCCTGCGGTTTCAGCGGTATGCATTATGTATGATATCCCACTTGTATTAGGATTGGATAAAAAAGACATTATCCTGCTTTCTTTATCCGTATTTATTGTGATGCTATCTTTAAGTCGTGGAAAAACAAATATCCTGTACGGGACTGTTCTGTTGGTGAATTTGGCAGCCTATATCTTTACGGTAATCGTTCCTTAAAAAAGCAATTATTATTTGATCAATTCTGGAATTTTTTAACTCGTATCCCCACTCCCCACATTGCATTATAATCTTCTCGCCAACTCCATTTTGAAAGCCATCAGTTTGGCTATATTCTCGGATTTATAGATTGCCATATCGGCATTTTCTCCTACGAAATTTTCCTCAATAGTAGTACGCCAAAGCAGCAGCCATCTGTCAAAGTGTTTCTGCTCCATAGCCTGTATCTCATTAATCGGGAAGTGGACACCAATTGGATTTCCTTTATAGCTCATCTGCCCAAAAAGAATAGATTCCCAGAAAGAATACATTTTAGGAAGATGTTTGTCCCAATCTACTTTAGCAATATCATTAAAAAAGAATCCAATGGTTTCATCTTTAACAACTTTGTTGTAAAATGAATTGACAAGGTGTTCAATATCTTCTCTTGATTCAAGCTTTTTCATAGTTCAAAGTTAGTACAATTCGTATTAAAAATTCCAGTCGCGAAATTGATAAATTTCATGTAAACAGTATTTTAGAGTACAACGTATTATAAAATAATGGAAAATTGGGAAAGATTAAAATTTGATTAATTCGCAAAAAAATACCTCAAAGGAATTCATTTTTTGTAAATTTAATTATTAAACACTAAAAAAATTATTAAAATGATCAAAAAAATCAATTCTATTTGTATTCTCTTACTGATGTTTTCAGTATCATGTTCAAGGGATGAAGTGAGTGCTATGAATGATGATTCAGAAAAAGTAAATTATTCTGAAGTAAAGAAATCACAGTTTACTGAGACAGAGATGCTTCAGCAAGGCTGGAAAATCGTAAATGACTTTCAATTGCCATGTAATAATAGTTTTAGGACCAATTACAGTTCATCTAATGAAGAGCGCGAAATCCCTTTCAAATCCAATCATCTGAAGGATATGGGATATGATATTAGTTATTCCGGTGAAAGGACGAGATTGAAAAATGTTTTTGCTTATTCTGGTCAGGTTCCGGACGGAATTATATTTAATCCTGACCTTTCTGTAGACGGAGATGTACGGAACACGGCTCCTAATCCTGATGTTTCCATTGTTTTAGGAACTCCTGAGGTATCCATAAAAACTGACGGAGTAGATTTACCGGATAATGCTTATACTACAGAAGCCATTAATAATGGGGACAGAGAAAGTGAAATTACAGTAACCTATTCTTATAAAAAAGGATATTCTACTTCCTGGAAGCGGACTGTTTCAGGTTCATTTGAAGTGGCAGCATCAGTATCCGTTGATATTCCGTTAGTGGCAAAAGCTTCTGCAAGTACAAAAGTAGTTGTGGGAGGAGATACAACGGAAGGTACAGAAAATTCTGAAGAAATTACTGAGACCAGCAGCTACAAAACCATTGTTCCTGCTCATTCTAAAAAATCAATTTCTGTCCTGACGAAGTTAAAAGGATCATCTGTTGAATACTTTGTACCTATGAAATTAAAGGGAAGATTGCAGGCCAATTTTCCTTCTCCGGTAGATGGACATTATTATTGGGCTTTTCCTATTGAAAGCTTCCCTAATTTTCTTTCTAATATACATGGAGAATCAGGAGTAGTAAAATCTGTCAGCAATGTAAGTGTTACTGTACTGGAATCACCGGCACAAAAGATATAGAATTACTCTTATCAAAAAAGGAAAAGTAGAGTGTTACTTTTATTTTTTGTCATTTTAGCAGCTTAATGTATAGCGGATTCGGGACAGAATAATTCAACTGGTGGTGTATAATTAAAAACAGGTAGGTATAAATTTTTGCAATTATTTTAATTCTTAATTTTAGAAATAAAACTTTTAGTATGATGTATAAGTATTTGGTAAAGCTATAATAGAAAAATGATCTGGCAGCTAATATTTGCCCTCAAGATGATTTTCACCGAGAGTTTTTTGATGAAATTTTTTATAGAAATAGAATAGGATAGGCTATAGAAAGACGCGACAGCTTTCGTTCTTTACTCAATCATTTTGACACAGCAATATCACGTTGGAAATCTTTCTATTACATGGCTTTTATGGTAATTAGCTTTGAATAAATTTTATTAATCAAAATTACAACAAGATGAAAAAAAATTCTTTTACTCTTTTATTTCTATTCTTTTTACAGATAGTTTTTGCTCAGCAATATAAAATGCCAGTAGTTTATGCAAGTTCATTACAACCAGCAGAACCTGGACAGGAAGCAGGAATGTGTAATGATAATAATGTAAATACACTTTATCATTCCCGGTATAATTTGAGTACAGCACTGCCGGATCAGTTAAATTTCAAATTTTCCAGTCGGGTAAAAAGTGTAAAAAGGTTGGTATACAAACCCAGAACAACAGGCCCTAATGGAATATGGACCAGTGTGAAGATTTCCTATTCTACGCAATCCAATCCTTCTGTTTTTATAACAGCAACCGGAGTTATTTCCTGGGCATCTGATAATATGGCAAAAACAATAGATTTGCCAACAGCAATTGTTCATCCAGATGTTATTAGGATTGATGTTCTAAGTGCTCAAAATAATTTTTCAAGTTGTGCAGAGATGGAGTTTTATTCTGAAGAACAGATGGATCCTATACAAACAGAATGTACACTTCCAACCAATGAGTTTTCAGCGTATGCGGATATCCCTGTGTTGCCGCAAGTGGCAGGGTCTTCGGCTTCAAGTTTCCAATCGGGAGAAAATATAGAGAAATCCTTTGATGGTGACGTCAATACGCTTTATCATTGTAGCTGGAGTGCAACAGCAGCCACTTTTCCTATTTCTCTGATTTATAAGTTTGATGGGCTGACATCTATGAATTATTTAAGGTACACCCCAAGACAAGATGGCGGGCCAAATGGCCTTTTCGGAAATATAAAAATAAGTTATAATACCATTTCTAATCCTGCTTATGTTGATATTGCTACTCAAAATTTTGGACAAACGAGTACCATTAAAACTGTAGTTTTTCCTTCTGCAATTACTCCTTTAAATATAAAAATTGAGGTTCTGGATGGCAAAAACGATTTTGCCAGCTGTGCTGAAATGGAGTTTTTTCAGGCCAGTCCTAATAGTTTTAATCCTTCAGCTTATTCAAATATTTTTAATGATACTATTTTCAGTACTTTAAAACCAACTGTAACCCAACAGGATATTGATGCAATTTCCTCACCTTTCATTAAAAGGTTAGCGCAGTGCTTATTTAATAATACCTACAATAGAAAATACAGAGTTCAGACTTTTAGCGCATATAAAACAATTGAATCAATAAACAATCAGTACAAAATAGCAAATTACAACGGCTATGAAAACCCAACAGGAATTACGTTTCAGAAAAATACAACAGCCATTATTTTTGCAAAAGATATTACAACTACAAACAAAGTTTATTTAAAAGTAAGAGATTTTGCTACTGAAGGTTCTTCTCCTGAAAAATCTTATGAATTGAAAAATGGGCTGAACATTATTAATATTATAAATGCCGGACTCGGGTACATTTCATATTATACGGATGATGTAAATGCATTGCCCATATCGGTAAATATCACAGCAGGGATTGTAAATGGCATATATAAAAAAGGTACAACGTCTGCAGAATGGATTGAAATGCTAACTAATGATGTATATCCAAAAATTGATATAGAAGGGTATTATACGAAACTGCTAATTGATAAGTCTGTCGTAAGCAATTTCCATTTCACCACAGCTCAGCCTTTAATCGATAAATACGATGCAATTGTTAAATCTGAGAGAGAAATGATGGGCTTTTTTAAATTCAATAAAAATCTTAAAAACAGACAGCTTGTTTATACAGAATCTTTAGGAGGATGGTATGCAGGAGGCTTAGGAGCTCATCTAGATCTTACTTGGGGACTTTCAAACTCTACTTCAGCAACCGGACTGGATTTTTGGGGTGTAGCTCATGAATTAGGCCATATCAATCAGGTAAGACCCGGCTTAAAATGGGTTGGAACAACAGAAATCACAAATAATATATATTCACTATGGGCATATTACAATTTGTATTCACCAACAGGAGCCAACAGATTTACTAGATTAGAAGGTGAAATTGCTGATAAAACGGCCTTTCCTAAAGTGGTAGGAAACAGATTTGGAGAAATTATTATTCAAACCCAAATTAACGGGAAGAGTATTATGGATCAGTTCAGAACAGATTATGTGAATCCTGCTGACGCAAATTTCAGAAGCCTTATTCCGTTTTGGCAATTAGAATTATATTATCAATTGGCGGGTGCCTCAAAAAGTGCTTCCACGCTTGCATTTGATTCAGATATGTCGGATGAAGAGACACCTACGGTTACACCTGCCGTTCCCGGAGTAGATTATGCACATTGGTTTGCTATAGTAGCCGAGAAAGTAAGAAATACAAACGAAACCCAGCTTACCCAAGGGCAAATGGTTATGAATTTTGTGAAAAATACCTGTGACGCTGTGCAGGAAGACCTTACAGATTTCTTTACCAATACAGGGTTTTTAAAGCCTATTAATGCCACAATTTCAGATTACTCAAACGGTCAGCTTACGATTACACAAAGTATGATTGATGATGTGAAAACCTATGTTTTAATGAAGGAATATGCAAAACCGGTATCTCCTGTAATTAATTATCTTTCGGCAAATAGCGTGAATGCATATAAGAATCTTCTGCCTGTTTCAGGAATTACAGGAATTGGGGCTCAGGTTGTAAACAATGCACAAGGTCAATTTTTATTGGTAAATAATTCTAAGTGGAATAATGCGGTTGCATTTGAAACTTATGATGCAGGTAACCAGCTCATCAGTGTTTCTATTGTGGGAACGGGAGATACTACATTGGCAAATACATATGTTGATTTCCCTTCTAATGCTTTGAAAGTTTATGCAGTAGGATATAACGGACAAAAAATTCTTGTGTATCCGGCAAATACTTTAGCTGTTAAGGATAGTAAGACAAATAATAATGAATTTATTGTTTATCCGAATCCTTTAAAAAATGGACAAAAACTGGTTATTCATATTAAAAATTCAAGAGAAAATTTGAATGCAGAATTATATGATATGGCAGGAACATTATTGATTTCAGCAAAAGGTTCTTTAAGTGAAATAAATAAGGAAATTAATGATAAAATAAAAGATTTGAAAACTGGAATTTATGTTATTTCAATAAATGATGAAACCAATAAATATAACTCTAAGATTATTAAAGAATAATATTTGTAATTAATTTGCCGAAATTTGATATTATCCAATTGGACGCACATTAAAAACTATTACGTAATTGAGATTTAATTAAGATGATATAAACAGCAGGAAATTTTGAATTTCTGCTGTTTTTTTATTCATTTTGAGTAAAAATTTTATAGAAAGTCCATAGTAAATCATCTATCATCTAACAAGTAATTTTAAAAAATGATTACTTAAAAAATTAAGCATCATAATGCGTTCTATTCTTACCTTTACCTTTTAAAATATCTGTATGCTGAAAGAAAGAGCTGATCATCAACTGGCTTATTGGTAGAGGAAAATCATAATATAACAAAGTCAAAATGATTAAAAAATGACAGGAGGATTCAGAAAAAAGATCCGTCAGAAAAATGCGGAGAACAGTGGTTTCGGAACCAATGCCTCAGGAAGGTTCATCAATAAAGATGGTCTCCCGAATGTTCAGAGAAGGGGTGTGAATGTGTTCAACAGGTTAAGCTGGTATCACACCATGCTGAATTTATCCTCATTTCGATTTATTTCTTATTTGGTTATCGCTTATATTCTCATTAATCTACTGTTTGCCATGATCTATTACCTGATTGGGGTAGAGCACCTTACAGGAATAGATAAGAGTGATCCACTCAATGAATTTATTGATGTCTTTTTCTTCAGTTCTCAGACATTCACAACGGTTGGATATGGGAGAATCGCTCCGGTAGGATTTTTGGCAAGTCTTGTAGCAACTTTTGAAGCTTTTCTGGGATTGCTTACCTTTGCCATTGCAACAGGACTTTTTTATGGAAGATTTTCAAGACCGCGGGCATACCTTAGATTTTCTGATATTGCAGTTATTGCTCCTTTTCAGGAATCTTCAGCATTGATGTTCAGGCTTGCTCCCTATAAAAATAATGCATTGACGGATGCAGACGTAATTGTTTCTGTAGCCATTGAGGTTATGGAAAATGGAGTTGCCAAAAGTAATTTTTACAGACTTACCACGCAGATGAGTAAGATCAATACTTTGGCTCTCAACTGGACTGTAGTGCATAAAATTGATGAAAACTCTCCGTTTTACGGTTTTTCTGAAGAAGATTTTAAAAATACAGATATTGAGCTTATCGTACAGGTACGCGCATTTGACGAAGTCTTTTCAAATACGGTGGTTCAAAGATCGTCTTATACTACAGGAGAAATTGTATACGGAGCTAAATTTGTTCCGATGTATTATCCAAACAAAGAAAATCTTTCAACGGTACTGGATCTGGATAAAATTAACGAGTATAAAAAAGAAGAACTTCCGGAGTCCGTGAGAAACAAAGAATAAATGGATTTAGATTTTTATAAAAAACAGGCGATACAAAAGCAGAAAGAACACAAGAAATTTCTGGACGGATTAAAGAAAAAACCGCCCAAAAATCTCGATTATATAGTGCAGGAAACACATGATGAAGTTTTTGAAGAAATAGACTGTTTGCAGTGTGCCAATTGCTGCAAAACAACGGGACCTCTCTATACCGAAAAAGATATTGAGAGAATTTCCAAACATCTTCGAATGAAGTCTGCAGACTTTGAAGCAAAGTTTTTAAGAGTAGATGAAGATAATGATAAAGTATTACAGAATCTTCCCTGTTTTTTTCTGAACAACGATAATACATGTTCTATCTACGATGTAAGACCAAAAGCCTGTCGTGAATATCCTCATACAGACCGTAAAAAGATTTATCAGATCAATAATTTGATGCTGAAAAATACTGTTATCTGTCCTGCAGCATTTGAATTCGTAGAAAAAATGATGAAGAATGTGACGAAGTAAACCTAAGGCGGGGAGCTGGATGCTGGAAGCAGGAAGTCTTGATAATAGACCATTTCAGCTAATATTTTCACTGAAATAAACTTCCAGTTTCCAGCATCTCGCTTCCAGTCCAATCATCTGAACTGATTTTTGCAAATTCCTCTTAAATAATTATAAAGTACGTTAAATAAGTCTTTTACACATAATTTTATAAATGATGCCTCGTTTAAGTTAAACAATCATTTAAATATTACATTATGAAAAAGTTATTTTTAACGGCAGCGTTTACATTAGTCGGAGTAATCGCAGTATCAGCACAATCAACACCACAAAAGCCGGCCGATACTTCTACTAATAACACTACGACAACTCAAACTCAACAACCGAATACACAGACTACAAGTCCTTCGGATCAGAAGAATCAACAGGAAAAATCACCTGCAACTACAATGGAAACTGCACCTGCAACGGATCCATCAGTAAGTACAACGCCTACTGATGCCACTAAACCTGCAGATGCTCCTAAAGAAGAGAAGAAAGACAAAAAGAAGAAAAAGTAAAAGCACTTTAGCAAACACTAGTCGGAATCCTGAAATCTTGTATTTCAGGATTTTTTTTGTTCGATTTCTTTTGTTTTGAACCGGAGGATCTTAGTGATCAGATCCAGTGGCAGATTTTCAGTGATTGGAAATTGAACGGCCCCTTTTGAAAATTTATATTTTCTTTCTTTAAAATCTTTTTCAAAATTACGGATACCTTCAGCTCCGGGATAGAATCCGATATGTTTTTTATATCCCGCAAAATAAATTAATGGTTTTCCTTTGTATCGAAAAGCAGGCATCTGATATCCAATATATTCTTCCAAATCCGGAATCTGTAAATGGATGGCTTTTCTGAGTTCAATCAATTTTTTCTGTACTTCTATCGGGAACAGAAGAATGTATTCATCAATATTTTTAAAGGTGTTTTGCATGATATAAAAATAAAAAAAGCACTGCATATAGCAGCGCTTTCTCCTTTCACTTTTTACTTTTTTCCCATTATCCCGGGAACAGGCTATATCAAAAAAGGTCGGGAGTTTTTCCCAACCTTTGTTTTTTTTGTTACACAACTCCTTGAGCCAACATTGCTTCTGCTACTTTTACGAAGCCGGCAATATTTGCACCTTTTACGTAGTTTACATAACCGTCTTCGTCTTTTCCGTAGTCTCTACAAGCTTTGTGGATACCGATCATGATTTCCTTTAATCTTGCATCAACTTCTTCAGAAGTCCAGTTAAGACGGATAGAGTTCTGAGTCATTTCTAATCCTGATGTAGCAACACCTCCAGCGTTGGAAGCCTTACCAGGAGAGAATAATACTTTATTGTCTAAGAAATAGTTGATGGCATCTAGTGTAGAAGGCATATTAGCCGCTTCAGTTACACAAACACATCCGTTTTCAACTAATTTTCTTGCATCATCTAAATCTAGTTCGTTTTGAGTTGCAGAAGGGAAAGCAACATCACACTTCACATCCCAAGGACGTTTTCCAGCATGGAACTCAGCTGAAGGATATTTTTTAGCATAGTCTTCAGCTCTGTTATTTCCTGAAGATCTAAGCTCCAATAAATAATCGATCTTTTCTCCGCTGATACCGTCTTTATCATAGATGTATCCGTCTGGTCCAGAGATTGTTACTACTTTAGCTCCTAGTTCAGTTGCTTTTTTGATAACTCCCCAAGCTACGTTTCCGAAACCTGATACTGTTACGATTTTATCCTGGAAATTCTGTCCGATCGTTTTAAGCATCTGCTCTGCGAAGTATACTACACCGTATCCTGTAGCTTCAGGACGGATTAATGAACCTCCATAAGCAAGACCTTTTCCTGTAAGAACTCCGGTAAACTCATTTCTGATTTTCTTGTACTGACCGAATAAATATCCGATTTCTCTTGCTCCAACACCGATATCTCCAGCAGGTACGTCTGTTTCAGGGCCGATGTGCTTACATAATTCGGTCATGAAAGCCTGGCAGAAACGCATTACTTCCATATCAGATTTTCCTTGTGGATCGAAATCTGAACCTCCTTTACCACCTCCCATTGGAAGAGTTGTCAAAGAATTTTTGAATACTTGTTCGAACGCTAAGAATTTAAGAACAGATAAGTTTACAGTAGGGTGGAAACGGATTCCTCCTTTGTATGGTCCAATAGCAGAGTTCATTTGAATTCTGAAACCTCTGTTAACCTGAATTTCTCCTTTGTCATCAACCCATGGAACTCTGAAAATAATAATTCTTTCAGCTTCAGCCATTCTTTCAAGCAGCTTCATTCCGGTATATTCTTTTTTAGTAGCAATGAATGGAATTACGGTTACGGCAACTTCTTTTACAGCCTGTAAAAATTCCGGTTCGTTAGGATTTTTTGCTTCAATTTTTGCAATAAACTCTTGGATTTTCTGGTCAATATTATATTGTTCCATATATTAAGGTTGAATATTATTGTCAACAAATTTAATTTTTTTTTCAAGATTCACAACACTATATTTTAACATTGTTAAAAATTAAATAATAATGTTCCGTAATATTATTAAATTGATAATTTATGTTCAAATTTTATTAAAAATGAAATGTTATATGTGAAATAATGCAATATTAAGAAATCGTTAAATCTTAAATTGCGATGAATTGCCTCCCGGAAAATGATTTTACTTTCCCTAAAAGTTCCAATTCTAAAATTATTGGTAAGATTTTATGGGTAGGGAGATCAATTCTCAGTGAGAGATCGTCTAAACAAATTTGAGGATAAGATTGAATAGATTGATATATTAATTTCTGATTGTCAGATAATTGTGGTTTTGTCTCGCTATAAGGAAATAACTCTTCTATTTTTTCTTTAGGATCATTTAATCCAAGGAGTCCAATAAGATCTTTTATGGTAGAAATAGCGGTTGCTTTATTATGGAAAATCAGCTGATTACATCCCTGGCTATTGCTTTCCGTAATTTTTCCAGGCAGAGCAAAAACATCACGGTTATAATCATTAGCAAATGTTGCTGTGCTCACAGAACCTCCTCCAAAACCTGTTTCCACTACAATAGTTGCCGGAGATATTCCTGCCACGATTCTGTTTCTTTGGATGAAGTTTTCCCGATCTGGCTTTCTGGAAGAGCTGAACTCCGTTATTAATGCACCTCCTTCCTGTAAAATTTTCTCAGAAAGTTTTCTGTTTGTTGCCGGATATAAATATTGAAAACCATGTGCAAGAACTGCTACAGTGGGTTTTTGATGACAAATAGACTGTTCGTGAACTTCTTTGTCGATGCCTAAAGCAAGACCGCTTACAGATGTATATTTTGAAGATTGTGTTGCTTTGAAGAAGTCTTCAATAAACTGTTTTCCATAAGTTGTCATATTTCGAGTTCCTACAATACTTACCTTGGGCAGTGCATTCTCAATATTCCCTTTTTGATAAAGAATAGCCGGAGCATCATTACATTCATTAAGTAGAGAAGGGATTTCTTTGAGATGTTTTAACCTGATTTGAATATTATTTTTTTCGCAAAAATTTAATTCTTCTTCTGCGAATTTCAAATGAGACTTATTTCCAATATCCGAGACTGTTCTTTGTCCTATTCCTTCCAGTCTTTTATATTCTTTTTTTGCTCTTTTCCAGGCTTCCTGAGCGCTTCCAAAAGTACGGACAAGTTTATGAAAATGAATATCACCAATCTGGCTGCATTCGTGGAGGGCGATGGCATAAAAGTATTCTTCGGAGATCATGTGTGTTTTTTTTCAAATGTAATGAAATAAGTTTTATCTTTTTCTCAATTCATCCAAATGATCCCATATATCATCCTTTTTCTTGTAAGGAAGTTCCATAAAGTCTTCAGGATGATTTTCTTTGTATTCCTGCCACAATTTATCATCCTTTTCGCTGTAATAATTCGGAAACTCCCAGATGAACTTTTTCTTCTTTTCGCCGACATTTTTAAAGGCAAATGCAATAATACTGCCTACTACAGCTCCGGAAAGATGGGCCTGCCATGAAATTTTACTCGGTTCCTGCATATTGTAAAACAATTCTTCGGGAAGCATCCCCCAAATCAAACTGCCATAATAAAGCACAACAAGCATTGAAATAGTGAGAAGTTTCGTATTCCATTTAAATACCCCGCTGAAGAATAGGAAAAAAGCGAGTACATAAACTACACCACTGGCTCCGATGGTACAAGTGTACATATATTCACCTGTAAGAATATCAATGGGAGGAAGAAGCCATACCAAAAGTCCCGTTGCCAGCCAGCCGATGATAAAGACTTTGTTGGCAACCAATGGATAAAACTGATACAGCAAAAACATAAGTGCTGCTATGGGAATAGAATTTCCTATAATATGATCAATATTTCCATGTAAAAGGGGAGAAGTAACCACGCCAAGCAATCCCTCAGGTAAGAGAGGAATAATGGCTCCAAAACAGCTTTGAAAAAAGCCCTGCATTTGTAAAAAATACCCGAACCACATCGCTGAAAGCATCAGTAATGGGTATATAACCGCTCTTTTGGAAATTACATTTTTGAACATGTGGATTTTACGTCAAATCAAAAGCCAATAATAAATTTCGGAAAATTTGTCGATGAATTCGTTCCTACCGATCTGATTTTAAGACAAAAGGTATTAAATTTAACTTTTGAACTTATTATTTTGGCATTGATTTTATAGAAATATCTTGTTATGAGGAGATTAAACTTTATTGAAATTCGATTCTTTTACAGCTGAATTTACCTTTAAAAAAAATTATATTAATATTTTTGCATTGAAAATTATTTAGAGTAATGAAGAAGTTTTTATTGATTCTTTCCTGTTTTATAGGAATATATGCTAGTGCACAAGAAGAATTGAAAAAAGATTCCGTAGTAGTAGACACTGTTAAATACTGGTCGGTTTTAGGAAAAAATACATTAATGATTAACCAGGCTGCCTTTTCAAACTGGGTTGGAGGTGGAGCCAACAACGTCGGATGGCTAGCCGGTACCAATTATAACCTCACCTATGAAAAAGACAAAGATCTCTGGGAAAATATCATTGTTCTTGGGTATGGTCAGAATGATACAAAAGGACTTGGAATAAGAAAGACACAGGATGTTATCAATGTTTCTACCAATTATGGGAGAAAATTTTCGAAAAGCTGGTACTTCTCTTTAGGAGCTGGTTTGCAATCACAGTTTGCGGCAGGATATGAAGATGGAAATAACCCTGAAGCCAAAAAAATCTCAAACTTTATGGCTCCTGGCTATGTAAACGTCGGGATGGGTATCACGTACAGGCCCAATGATGATCTTACGGTAACTTTGCGTCCTACCAACGCCAGATGGACGTTTGTATTGGATAAAGACCTTCAGACAGCAGGGAGCTATGGTTTAAAAAATGATGGAGATACTTCTTTATTACAATTCGGTTTTCTGGGTACAGCCATGTATAAACTAAAAATAATGGAAGATATTTATTTAACCAATACAGCTTCTGTCTTTTCAAATTATCTTGATCATCCGGAAAGGCTGGTTCTTGCCTATGGAGCTCTATTAAACCTGAAGGTAAATAAATATATTTCATCCAATGTAACAGTAGATTTACTCTACGATCATAATCAGATAGAAAAAACACAGCTGAAGCAGACTCTTGGAATCGGATTTGCGTATACACTGGAAAATGGGGTAAAACGTTCTGATCGTAAAGATAGCCAGTGGTGGATCAAAAAATAGTTTAGAAAACTTATTTTATAATTAAAAACACTTCAAAAATGAGGTGTTTTTTCTTTTTAAAATACTGTAGTTTTAAGTTGATTTAAGTTTGATAGTTAATGGTTTTGGTTGTAAATACCTTGTTTTCAGTTGTTTGTAATGTTGTTTTTCGATTATGTTAAATTCATTTTAAAGTGAATTTTATGATGGCGTAAATTATTATTTATACATTTGTAATAAATCAACATTATGAAAAAACTTTTATTGATCAGTTCTATCTCTTTTGGGGTTGTAGCGTTCGCTCAGGAGGCTAAGACAGAAACTCCGGCATCAGACACCGTTAAAGCATGGTCTATTCAGGGACAAAATACATTAATGCTTAATCAGGCTGCCTTTTCAAACTGGGTAGGAGGTGGAGCCAACAATGTTGGGTGGCTTGCTGGTGTTAATTACAACCTGACGTATGAAAAAGGGAAAGATCTTTGGGAAAATATTATTATTCTGGGTTACGGACAAAATAACACGCAGGGAACTGGAGTAAGAAAGACTCAGGATGTTATTAACCTGTCTACAAACTATGGTAGAGAATTTGCCAAGCATTGGTATTTGTCTGCAGGCGCAGGGCTTCAGACTCAGTTTGCTCCGGGTTATGAAGATGGAAATAATCCTGATGCTAAAAAGATTTCTAATTTTATGGCTCCCGGATATCTGAGTGTAGGAGCTGGGGTTACTTATCGTCCTAATGACAATCTTACCGTGACTTTACGCCCGGCAAATGCAAGATGGACTTTTGTTTTAGACGAAGATCTTCAGAAAGCGGGAACTTATGGTCTTAAAAATGATGGAGATTCTTCTCTTTTCCAATTCGGTTTCCTGGGAACAGCAATGTATAAGCTGAAGATTATGGAGAACATTACCTTGCTGAATACGGCTTCTGTATTTTCAAATTATCTTGATCATCCGGAAAGACTGGTTCTTGGATACAGCGGAGTTTTAAGCATGAAAATCAATAAATATATTTCTACCAATGTTACCCTGGATCTTTTGTATGATCATAATCAGATATGGAAGACCCAGTTGAAGCAGACTTTAGGTGTAGGATTGGCTTATAATTTTGATAATGGTAAGAAACGTTCGGATAATAAAGATAACCAAGGTTGGTTAAAGAAATAAAACAGAAAGATAATCTGTAATAAAAATAAAAAAGCACTTCGAAAAGAAGTGCTTTTTGTATCAATATATATAAGTCTTAGAATTCTATATCAACTCCTAATTTTTCAGCTAATAGCTTGGAAATTTTATCTTTTAGAGGTTCTATATCAATGTTTTGCATTGCATCATTAGCGAAAGCATATAAAAGTAATGCCTGAGCTTCTTTTTTAGAAATTCCTCTTGCTCTCAGATAGAATAAAGCATCTTCATTCAATTGACCTACTGTACAACCGTGAGAACATTTTACATCGTCTGCAAAGATTTCTAACTGAGGTTTGGTATCAATACTTGCCCCTTCGCTTAGCAATACGTTGTTATTCTGCTGATAAGCATTTGTTTTCTGAGCAATTTTGTCCACAAAAACTTTTCCGTTGAAAACTCCGTGAGCATTCCCATCAAAGATTCCTTTGTAGTTCTGGTAACTTTCACAGTTCGGGAAGTTATGGTGAACCGCCGTATGGTGATCTACCAACTGATCTTTCCCGATAATGGTGATTCCGTTCATGAATGAATTGATATTAGATCCATTATGAATAAAATCAAGGTTGTTTCTTACCAGTTTACCTCCGAAAGAGAATGTGTTTACCGTTGTTAAACTGTCTTTCTCCTGTCTTGCAAAAGTATTGTCGATAAGATAGGTTGTGTTGTTATCGTTCTGAAGTTTGTGCCAGTCAGCCTTTGCATTAGGGTATGTAAAGATCTCCGTTACAGAGTTTGTTAATACGTAAGTGCTGTCAAAATTGTGATGGCTTTCAATGACCTCTACTTTAGCTCCTTCTTCTACGATCAAAAGGTTTCTTGTATTGTAAAACGTGTTTTCCTCCTGATTCTGAGAAATATAAAAAACGTGGATTGGCTTTTCAATCACTACATTTTTAGGAACTTTAAGGAAGAAACCATATTTGCAGTAAGCAAGGTTCAGGTTCGTAAAAGCCTGTTCTTTGGAAGCAATCGTATTGAAATACTTTTCAAAAACCTCTTTATGCTTCTCATCATTCAATGCATAATTGAATGAAAGGAATTCTACATTCTCAATAGAAACTTTAGATAGCTCCTTGTGAAGCTTACCGTTTACAAAAACAATCCAATCAAAATTTTCTTCTCCAAGGTGCAGTTCATCAAACTGCTCTTTAGTGATATTGTGGCTCTCTTTCGGGAAGAAGTTGTAGCTTTTTTCCGTGATTTCCTTTAGATTGGTATATTTATATTCTTCGTCTTTTTTTGTCGGAAAACCAAGGTTTGCAAATCTTTGAAGAGCAGCTTTTCTGCTGTCGTCCAGAAACCTGTGACGAAGACTCTCCAAAAATTCATTATGGTTCTCTATAATTTGTTCTTTTAATGCCATTACTGGTATATCTGTGGTTTGCACCATTTTTTCTTTTTTTATTAACTAAAATATTGTTATTCCGAGGAATAGGAAACCCAATTTTTAATAGTAGAGACTCTTTTTTGCTACATTGTATGAATGATTGTGAAAAAAGGTTATCTCTGAAATAATATATATTCTTCTTAGTTAAGAAGCCAGTCGTAACCTTTTTCTTCAAGTTCTAATGCTAAAGACTTGTCACCTGTTTTGATGATTTTTCCATCTGCTAAAACGTGAACGAAATCAGGCTGAATATAGTTTAGCAATCTCTGATAGTGCGTAATCAAAAGAACTGCATTCCCTTCATTTTTAAAATGATTTACTCCATCTGCCACGATTCTTAAAGCATCGATATCCAATCCTGAATCTGTTTCATCAAGAATAGCCAGCTTAGGATTAAGCATCATCATCTGGAAAATTTCATTTCTTTTCTTCTCACCTCCGGAGAATCCCTCGTTCAATGATCTTGAAAGGAAATCTTTTTTAATTCCTAATTTTCAGATTTCTCGCGGATTAATGCAAGCATTTCTTTTGCCGGCATTTCTTCCAGTCCGTTTGCTTTTCTCGTCTCGTTCAAAGCAGCTTTGATAAAGTTCGTTACAGAAACTCCCGGAATTTCCACTGGATACTGGAAAGAAAGGAAAATCCCTTTGTGAGCTCTATCTTCAGGAGCTTCTTCACTGATGTCTTGTCCTTCGAAAAGAATTTCTCCACCAGTCACTTCGTAATCTTCTTTTCCTGCGATTACAGAAGAAAGGGTAGATTTACCAGCTCCGTTGGGTCCCATGATCGCGTGAACTTCGCCCGGCTTTATTTCAAGATTAATACCTTTTAATATTTCTGCGCCATCTTCAATTTTGGCGTGAAGGTCTTTAATTTGTAACATTCTTGCTAACTTTTGCTTTTTATAATTGTATGAGCTTCTTTCCTTTAGGTACACATCGTCTTTGTATTAGGATATCTCCTCAATAGACGGACAGAAGCTTTTTATATTTTATGTTTATAATAATCTTCAACGAAGATTATAACTTATATTTCCGTTTATAACGGTTGATCATCAGATAAAAACTCTGAAAACCTTGCCTTTAAAATCAGTTTGTTTTTATCTGAAGGGTTCTTTTTTGATCATATTATCCTACTGAACCTTCTAATGAAATCTCAAGTAATTTCTGAGCTTCAATAGCAAATTCCATTGGAAGCTTGTTCAAAACTTCTTTGCTGAAACCATTCACAATCAGAGCAATGGCTCTTTCTGTATCAATACCTCTCTGGTTACAGTAGAAAATCTGATCTTCCCCAATCTTTGAAGTCGTTGCCTCGTGCTCTAACTGTGCTGTAGGATCTTTGATTTCAATATAAGGGAAAGTATGAGCTCCACATTCATTACCCATCAATAAAGAGTCACATTGTGAGAAGTTTCTTGCTCCTTTTGCTGAAGGCATTACTTTCACCTGTCCTCTGTATGAGTTTTGTGATTTCCCGGCAGAAATACCTTTTGAAATAATCGTTGATTTGGTATTCTTTCCGATGTGGATCATTTTTGTTCCTGTATCTGCATACTGGTGGTTGTTAGTAACTGCAATAGAGTAGAATTCTCCGATAGAATTGTCTCCTTTAAGGATACAAGACGGATATTTCCATGTTACTGCAGAACCTGTTTCTACCTGTGTCCATGAGATTTTTGCATTTCTTTCGCAAAGTCCTCTTTTTCGTTACAAAGTTGAATACACCTCCTTTTCCTTCTTCGTTACCAGGATACCAGTTCTGTACCGTTGAATATTTGATCTCGGCATTGTCTAAAGCAATAAGCTCTACAACTGCTGCGTGAAGCTGGTTTTCATCTCTTGATGGAGCTGTACATCCTTCAAGATAAGAAACATAACTTCCTTCATCAGCTACAAGAAGCGTTCTTTCAAACTGTCCTGTTCCTGCCTGGTTGATACGGAAATAAGTAGAAAGTTCCATAGGGCATTTTACCCCTTTAGGAATATAACAGAAACTTCCGTCAGAAAATACTGCGGAATTCAATGCTGCATAAAAGTTATCTCCTCTCGGAACAACTTTTCCAAGATATTTTCTTACTAAATCAGGGTGGTTTTTAATAGCCTCAGAGATGGAGCAGAAAATAATTCCTTTCTCTGCCAATGTATCCTGGAAAGTGGTTTTCACAGAAACTGAGTCCATTACAATATCTACGGCAACTCCGGAAAGTCTTTTTTGCTCTTCGATATTAATCCCTAGCTTTGCGAATGTCTTCAACAACTCAGGATCTACTTCGTCAAGACTTGCCAGTTCTGGCTTTACTTTAGGAGCAGCGTAATAACGGATTGCCTGAAAATCTGGTTTTTTCATATTTGATATTGGCCCATTCAGGCTCTACCATTTTCTGCCAGATTTTGAAAGATTCAATCGCCATTCAGTCATCCATTCCGGTTCTTCTTTTTTAGCAGAGATGGCACGGATGATGTCCTCATTTAAACCAATCGGGAAATCTTCATAATCAATCTTCGTTTCCCAACCGAATTCATATTTTTTATTTCTAGATCGACTCTTAAATCGTCTTCTGTATATTTACTCATTACTTTTTTTTAGATTTCAGATTTTTAGATTTCAGAATTCAGAGTAGATCTGAGGTCTGAAATCTAGGATCTAATGTCTTTTCTCTAAAGACTAAATGATTCCCACACCCACATGTTCTGGATGCATTCGGGTTGTTAAAAACAACCCTTTTCCGTTCAATCCTCCTGAATACTCAAGAGTTGTTCCTGCTAAATAAAGGATGGATTTTTTATCTATAATAATTTTAATGTTATTATCTTCAAAAATCTGATCTGTGTCTGTTTTTTGGTTATCAAACTTTAAAACATACTCTAAACCAGAGCATCCGCCGCTTTTCACCCCTACTCTTATATAATCTTCAGCAGGGTTAAAACCATCTTCCGTCATTAACTGGATGGCTTTCTCCTTTGCATAGTCTGATACTTTTATCATTGTATTTATTTAGAATGATTTAATGATGCAAAAATACGAACTAATTTTCGCAATCTCAAATCGAAGATATCTATTTTAATGATTCTGTTATTAATAGCAATTCTGAGAGGATAAATTATGTTAAAAAATAATAAATTTAGCCTTTCAATGTGAAGATTTCATTAAGGATTTAACCTTGAATCTTATTTTCTATCTATAAAGAAAATTGGTCATGAAACAAAAAATAATAGTTTTTTTGTATTGTTTTTCACCATTGTATCCTATGGACAGACCACCAGATTTGTTTATGAAACCTTGGTAAATCCGGATTCAATCAATCTGGTAAGTATGAAAAGTGAGAGAACTTTTCTGGATGTTAAAGGAGATCGTTCCTTATTCATCAGTGAAAATAAATTGAAAAGAGACTCTCTTTTTGCAGAACTAAGGTCAGAAATAAAGGAAAACAAGAAAGAGGAAAAAGATTTTTCAAAAATGGAAGGAAAAAAACATTTTGAACCTACATTTTTTTGAATATTTCATTACCAAGACAATTCCGGATCAGAAAGTGTATTATTATGAGAAGGCTTCCGGAAAACAAATTTATTATCAGGAAGACAGACCTGTAAAATGGGAAATCACTAATATGATTGAGAAACAGAATGGATATTCTGCCCAAAAAGCAGTTGCCGAGTTTGGAGGAAGAGTCTGGACAGCTTGGTTTACTAAAGAAATTCCACTGTCTGACGGTCCTTACAAGTTTTCAGGATTGCCAGGACTGATTGTAAAACTGGAGGATGACAAAGGAGATTATAAATTTGATCTTGTGAAAAAGCTTACGCTTAAAAATGCTTTTGAAGAACAGATAAATGCTGATGCTAAGCAAAGTACAAGAATTAATTTCCATGGTGATAAAGCTGCTCTTGAACTGGAATTCGGTAAAAACAAAAAAAGCGATGGCCGGGAATAATACTGGTGGAAATATGAATTTCGGAGGTGGAAAAACATGGCGGCGGAATGAATGGTGGTGGAATGAAGGAGGCGGCAACGGAAGTGGTGGAATGCACAGAGGCGGAATGGGTGGAGACAATCAGGGAATACCCATGTCACAAGGCTCATCTGTAGAAATACCTTCTTTTACCAATATAGCACAGAATCCAATTGAATTAAAATAAATAAAAATATAAATGAAAAAATTAGGTATTATCGCATTGGCACTGTTCATACAGAATGTTTCTGCACAGACAAACAGGTTTGTGTATCAGGTGACTATGAAGCCTGATGCTGAAAATAAAACAGATATCAAAACTGAAAATGCTTATCTGGATATTTCTCCGGAAAAATCAGTGTTTTATTCTGAAAACAGAATCAAAAGAGACTCCATTATGCAAAAAGCATTTCAAGGTGGGGGCGGAAGAGGAAGTATCAACAGAGATCAGATGGAAGGTTTGAGAACGAATATCAACTATTCTGTAGAAAAGGATAAGACGAACCAAAAAACATATTTTAAAGACAGAATAGGACGTGATCTCTATTCTTATGAAGAAGACAGACCTCTGAACTGGAAAATTGGATCAGAAACCAGAAAAATTGGCGATTACAAAGTTCAGAAAGCTGAAACCGAGTTTGGAGGAAGAAAATGGACTGCATGGTTTACGACAGATCTTCCTTATCAGGACGGACCTTATAAGTTCGGAGGGCTTCCTGGACTGATTGTAAAAGTGGAAGATGATAAAGGAGATTATTCTTTTGATTTAATGAAAAACTATAAAATTGCTGAGTTTCCAACATTGAACCAGTTTGGAAATACTTTAAAAGTAAAAAGAACAGATTATTTAAAGCAGCAGCAAAAGTTTAAAACTGATCCAATGTCATTCATGAGTCAGGGTGCGGAGGGATCAGTGCTCCGATGAGAGTAGGCGGAGGTGGAAGAGGCCCCGGAGGTGGTGGAAACCAGAATCCTTCCGATATGAGAAAGAGAATGGAAGAAAGGGTAAAAGAAGAAGCCAAGAAAAATTCCAATCCAATCGAATTGCAATAAATAAAAAATGCGGTCTTAAGCTAAGACCGCATTTTATTTTATATCATCACAATAATTGTGATAAAACTATTTTAATAGTTGGTTGAAAGTATCACCTTGTCTGATATCACCAGTGTTGTAACCTTTCATAAACCATTCTTTACGTTGTGCAGATGATCCATGGGTAAAGCTTTCCTGATTCACATATCCCTGTGCTCTTTTCTGAATATTATCATCTCCAACGGCTTCTGCAGCATCTATGGCAGATTCTATATCTCCGGGTTCAAGAATATGTTTGCTGTCATTGGTTCTTTTTGCCCAGACTCCGGCATAGAAATCAGCCTGTAACTCTGTAGCAACGGATACTCTGTTCATCTGTTCTTCGGAATATCTTCCGCTTCTTCTTAGCGCATCCACTTTCTGAGTAGTTCCCAAAAGAGTTTGTACATGATGTCCTACTTCGTGGGCAAGAACATAAGCTACTGTAAATTCTGTTACTTTAGCTCCGAATTTTTGCTGAAGTTCACCAAAAAAGCTCATATCCATATAAACTTTCTGATCTGCCGGACAATAGAACGGGCCCATGGCAGATTGCGCTGTACCACATGCTGAAGAAGTTGTATTTTCAAAAAGAACCACTTCAGGAGCACTGTAAGTCATTCCGTTTTCCTTAAAAATCTGATCCCAGGTAAGAATATTCCATTTGGCCATCATATCAACCATTTCTCCAATTTGTTTTTCTTCGGCAGTCAGTTCTCTTTGTTCTCCTGTATTGCCTGAAGGCTGTATTCCTCCGGAATTCAAAATACCGGACGGATCACCTCCCAAAAAGAATACGATGGCTGCTATAATTAAGGTTCCGAGTCCGCCTCCTACAATCATACCTCCACTTCCGCCTCCTGAACCACGGCGGTCATCAACGTTTCCGCCTCTGTCGTCTGTCCATTTCATATCAATAAATTTATGGGTTAATTTAAATATTTTACACCAGATTATAAGCGAAAATATCTAGATATTTATCTGTTGAGTTGTTTTGTTTTGAGCCAGTAAGACGTAGACTGATAAGCTGATACAGCATCATCTACCAGTTTCTGATCTGGATCTTTTTTAATAATTTTTCGTCGTAATACAGCTTGAATTCCGGTTTCAGGTCACTTTTTTCCAGTTCTAAGGAGTATTGTTTTACTTTTTTTACTGGCGAAATAATAGTTAAACGCTCTCCTTTGATAAATCCTAGATCCTGATAGGTTGCCACATATGCTTTAGGTTGGAATTCCTGTCTGAAGACATCCTGGCCCAAAAATTTAGACTGATAGTTGAAATTTAATAATCCCATAAGTGTAGGCATAACATCTATCTGAGACATCAATGCATTGAATTTCTGCGGCTGAATAAATCCTTCAGAGAAAATCATAGCAGGAATTCTGTATTATCCATCGGAAGCTCTGTTTTTCCCGGCACTGGATGCACAGTGGTCTGCAATGATAACAAAAACTGTGTTTTTATACCAGTCTTGTTTCTTAGCCATATCGAAGAACAATTTAAGCGAGTAATCCGTATATTTTACACCGCCTTCACGGGATTTTGCTGTCCCAGGAATATCGATTCTTCCGTCAGGATATGTAAACGGTCTGTGATTGGAAACTGTCATCCAGTGATTGAAAAACGGCTTTCCTGA